>OZ271834.1:0-4517500 GCA_965601465.1 Ekhidna sp.
GAGAACTTGAGAGTAGTCTCAGAATACTTGAAAATATTCTTGAGAGGTTGACAATTTACTTGAGAATTCTTGAAAGTATATCTGAGAGTACTTGAGAATACTTCAAAATCTTATAAAATAATGATGCACTTTTGATGCACTTTTGATGCACTTTTGATGCACTTTTGATTTTTGTGATAAATTTTGATGAAAATTTGATGAAAATTTGATGAAAATTTGATGAATTCATGATGCACTTTTGATGCACTTTTGATGCACTTTTGATGCACTTTTGATGCACTTTCAGAACCTGATGCACTTTTGATGCACTTTCATTGAAAGTGCATCAAATTTGATGCACTTTTGATGCACTTTCAAAAGTGCATCAAAAGTGCATCAAAAGTGCATCAAAAGTGCATCATGATTTTTCTCAATTTTTAATAAAAAAATAACATTTTTGGCTTGATTTTTTGAATATTTTTCACAAAGTTCTCCATAATCTGGTCCCAGGACTTGAGTGTAAACCATTCTCCTGATTCTGTAGGCTCAGTTTCCTCAACACTCTTTACCCTTTGATCACTCAGGTAGCAATACAAAATTCACAGGTATGAAATCTTCCAGATCCTTATGTATAGTTTCCTTTCAATGTTTGTTGCGCTTGATCTCAAGTACAGGTAGCAATGTAAATCCACAAGTACCAAATCTCTCAGATCCTTATGTAGCTTCCTTTCACAATGTTTGTTGTGCTTGATCTCAAGTACAGGTAGCAATGTAAAATCCACAAGTACCAAATCTCTCAGATCCTTATGTAGCTTCCTTTCACAATGTTTGTTGTGTGTGATCTCAAGTACAGGTAGCAGTGTAAAATCCACAAGTACCAAATCTCTCAGATCCTTATGTAGCTTCCTTTCACAATGTTTGTGGTGTTTGATCTCAGGTACAGGTAGCAGTGTAAAATCCACAAATACAAAATCTCTCAGATCCTTATGTAGCTCCCTTTCAATGTTTGTTGTGCTTGATCTCAAGTACACTTGTCTCTTAAGCAAAAGTCTGTCCATCAGATGTAAACAGTCTTTCAACTCTTTTAGTTTTCATGCTTCAAAGAAGCCTCATGTACTCTTTGAGCCCAGGTAGCAAAGAACAAAAAGTATTCAGTTTGGTGAAATCCTTTTTGACACTTTTTTCAAGATCTCAAGTAGAAACTTCAGATGTAACACAGATCAACTTGATCCTTTTATGGAAGTTTCTTTCAATGTTTTGACTGCTTGACCTGAAGTATATTTTTTCTTTACCTTTTCAGTTCATTGCTGAAGATTGACTTCACGTTTTGTCTCATGTATAGCCTTTTGTCTCACAAGTAGTACCCACACTTCAAAAATTACGCAAGATCTGGGGTTCAAGGTAGCCATACTTTGTTCACCTTCAATTCGTGTACTTGGAGCAAAGAATGTCGGAGGAGAAGGATAAGAATATGTTTCCTTCTACTCCAACTCCTGACAGGGAGGTTGAAACACCTGAGTTGCGGGTACCTCCAACTCAACCAGATTCGCCAGTGACTCAGAAATCAGAAGGGAAGGCCAAGAAAAAGAACAAAGGGCCAAAGTCTCCAAAGGTTTTGGCACGACCAGCTGCAGTGATCAAAGGTGGCCCCAAAAAAAAACCAGCAGCAGGAACTTCAACGGTCAAAGAAGAGAAGTCAGCCAAGAAAGATGGCAAAGAAGAGAAGTCAGCCAAGAAAGATGACAAAGAGGAGGAAGGACAGGAACAGCCTGTGCCCAAGGCAAAGGCAAAACCAAAGGCCAAAGGAAAGGCCAAAGGAAAGGGCAAAGGAAAGGGCAAAGGCAAAGAAAGTACCAAAGGCAAAGGCAAAGGGAAGGTCATCAAGAATGTCAACAAAAAACCTGCAGCCAAGAATGAGTCCAAGGAGAAGCCCAAGAAGGCCACCAAGGAAGAGCCAAAGAAAGAGCAAGAGGAAGATGGCGAAGAGGAAAGGAAAGAAATCGATGAATGTGTGGATGTGGATTCATTCGAGATGCAAGGTACTTCAGAGAAGCTCGACCGCAGCAAGGCTAACAAATTCAAGAAGATGGCAGCAGAAGGCCAATTGCCTGAGTGGCTTCTGGAAGAATATAAGAAGATCATGAAGCGGTCAACTGGCAAGCGTGATGCCTTGAGATGTTTGATCAACACAGCCTTAGACAATCAGCAGGGCCGGTTGGTATTGAACACAACGAAGCCCGAATTTATGCTCTTACAAAAGAGTTGGAAAGAAAGTGCTTCGGCCGAAGTCGAAAAAAGTTTGCCCCGGCGTCTCCTCCAGGGGAAATTTCGTCTCTCCGACGAAAGTTTCCAGCAAGCCTTGGCCGAAGGCGACATCGTGGAAGTCGAAACGAAGGCTGGAAAGATTCAATATGCTTGGGCTTCTTCTTCTCATACTACGAGGCAAGGCAAGTTACAAGAGCAAGGCTTCAGAAAGAAAGCTGAAGGATCAGTGAAAGACGGACAAGCCATGTCATTACAACTGAATTTCAAAAAGATCGGCTTGTTTCAAGCAAAGGGAGACTCTTCAGGAAGCCGTGGGCCTGAGACTCAGGCCATAGAGGACCAAAAGGAAGCGCCCTTGTCAAAGACGCAATGGACAGAAGCAAAGACACAGTTGAAAGACGCCATTGAGGCATTCGACAAGTTACTCAGAGAAGCGACCAAGAAGCTGCAGGAGTTGAAAGAAGGTAAGAGTGATCCAGTCTATGGAGGTCTGTGCCTCGGCCTGCAAACAGTCTACTCTTGGGGATTACTTGAAATACTTGTTAGTATTTTTAAGGTATCTCACAATTACAAATACCATCTTGATATATACCATCTCACAAGGAACCACTTGAAAGTTTACACAAACCTTTTCTAACATCCATCCAGCCAGGAAAGACATGATCGAAACAGGAGGCGAGATGAAGAAGCTCCTTTCGCACATCCAGATGTTCGAAGAATTTCCGAACGGAGCTGCAGTGAACTTAGACAATTATAACAGATGTCTCACTGAAGCTGTCACATGCGCGCACCGCTTAGAGGAGCAGTTTGCGGGTATCAAAGGGCAGTTGCAAGCCCGCGAAAAGCGAGCCAAAGCGAAGGCAGCCCCGCATTAGAAGTTATGATCCCCACGAGTCTGCAATTGTGAACCAACTATATAGAACAAGAACTTGTTTCTCATATTTGAAGTAACTTTTGTTCTTCTACCTGGAGATCCGTGGTGTGTTTTTCAGAGATTACTTTTCGCAGACAGCTCAGCTGGCAAAAAAAGGCTTGAACAAAAGGTGTGTTTCATGTGCAACACTTTCGGAAAAATACTTGTGAGGTTTACTTGAGATTGAACAACACTTGAGGAAAACTACTTGTTAGGTTTACCTGAGATATACTTGAAATTGAAAATCCTCTCTCTGTGGAATCCTTGGTTGTATATCCAACATACTTGACAGCATCTTTGGTTCAATCCCATCTCTGGTTCCTACTCGACATCATGGCTACTTTGGCTCTTCCTGCAGCAGCTACCTCTCAGCGTGCTTCAAGCAATCAGGATTGCTCGCCTGCTGCATCAGACTTGAGCAAGGAAACCTTGCCTTTGGATTTCTGGGACACCAAGGCCCGTGACATGGAGGTAGAGGAAGCTGCTGAAAATGACTTCGAAAAGGACATCGAAGAGGTAATCAAACAGGAAGAAGCCAGTTGGCAAGCATACAAAAAGAGAAAGATCTTGGAAGCAAAAGCCAAACATGAGTACTTCAACCTTGGCTTCATTGTGGCCAGAGACATGCTCATTGCCCACCTGGGGGAAAAGAAGGAGATCCTCCAGCTGACTGAATTGAACAAGACCATGAAAACCATAGTGCTGCGGTGAAAAAGAAAACCTGGCTGTCCAACTGCTGCTCCTTTGTGACAATTCTTCAAGATGCTGTGTTTTGCTACTTGTGAGACCTTTCATATACTCTTGATACTATATATTGCTGTTTTTTCTCAAGGGGAACTTGTTTGGACAAGTTGCAATGTCCGAAAACGGTAGCTGGATCTTCTACAGGGTGGCCAAGAGTAGCTTGGTTCAAAATTATATATATATATGTATTTATTTATGGTATCACCATGTTTCCTTTGCGCTGAGGCAGGCACCAGCTCCATGAACAAAGGTGGAAACCCATTAGCCACTGGGACTACGATGTTGCAGACAAAGTTTTGACGAGATGGAGGAAGGCAATCCGTCTCCATGCAATAGACGATAATGGATGTTCACTACCCGTCGCATGGATCGTGTTTTGGCTGCAATTATTTATGCAAACTGTATAGCTTACTTTTTTCGATGCCTGCACAGATATACCTTGTGCTATCTGAGGCGAACGAGTGGTACATGAGTGTGAAGCGGGTTTATTGCTTTAACCCTCACAGCGGTTGGGTACTTGTCCTTGGGAAATTTGGAGAACCTTCTCCAGATCCGTTGACTGATGATTAAAAAATATTTGGAGAACCTTCTCCAGATCCGCGGGGTGATGATTAAAAAAAGCGCTGCGCTGCTTGACTTTACATAAGGTTTTTCAAACATAGTGTACTTGAGGATCTCATTCATGACCACAGCTGTTTTGACCAAAACACATTTTGACATTTTTACAAAGCGATGGAACCTGAGCCCTTCAAAAAGAAAAGAAAAGGAGGCATCCACCAGAGACTGAAAGCTACTGAGCAGGATTACGCGGTGGAGTCAGCCCTCCAGGTGATGCTTTTGCTCAACTATGCCCAGGGGATCTTGAGCGCGTATCAAATTTCAGAACTGGCGAGGGCTGCGAAGAAAGATATTGATTTGGCCAGTCAGGGGTATACCTTTCCCAAACTGAACAGGTTGGCCAAGGTACAACATGGCAAAAACCTCCAAGGATCTATTTTGAGAGAACTTGCCAATGACTCAGATCTACCCAAGCCAAAGGAATTTGATATACCGATGAAGCAAACATCTTCTACAACTGCCAGCAGCAATGTGCTTCTACCTCATGAAATGTTTCATTATTTTTTCAAGAATGCCAAGGGCTGGGCCCACTCTATGGTACCAGATGAGAAGTTGATTCCCAAGTTTTGGGAAAGCTTCAATGGCCATCCATGCATGGATGGCCATCCCGTTTTGGCAAGGGAAGATTACAAGCGTAAGTGTGTACCGCTGTCAATCCATGGGGACGAAACGCCAATTACTGGTGTTGGAAAAGTGTGGAGCAGAAAGGCGCTCCTTCTGACTTGGAGCTCGCTTATTGCAATTCTTGGAGGCAACAATGCAGAGGATTGTAATATTTACATCACAGGCCTCTTTGAAAAGTTTATCATTCCTACATCGTCAACAACATTGGGAACCATGGATTGCATTTGGAAAATTTTGAAATGGAGTTTCCTTGCTATCTGGAATGGAACTTGGCCAGTCATGGACCCTTGGGGAAGGAGATATCCAAAAAATTCACCTGAAGGAGCCAAAGGAGGACAACCGTTGGCAAATGGATATTATGGCTGCTTGCTTCAGATATGCGGTGATTTGGATTACTATTGTTTATACCTGGGACTTCCAAGATGGAGCTTGCACAACAACCCATGCTCTCAATGTCGGTGCAACTATGAAGGAATTTATTCCTGGTTGGATAACCGCAGTACTTCACAATGGCAAAATACTCTACTCACACCTCATGATTGGAAGACGCACTGGACAAGCACTTGTGAATTGTTTCAACTTCCTGGTGTCAGCGCCCTTTCAGTCACAATGGATCTGATGCACTGTTTGTATTTGGGGTGGCTACAGTATGTCTATGGCTCTGTGATCTCCTTATTGGTTTTCGATTGCTATGGTGGAGAAGACCATTTGGCTAACCTTCTGGCAGTTGGTCAATATATTCAGAACTTTCAACTGAAAAACAAAATGAGACAACGCTACAACAGAAGATTGGACAAACTTACCATGTTCCAATCAGGAACAAAGTTTCCCAAACTACGAGGTAAAGCTGCTGAAATACAATCTCTGGCTGAGACTTTATGGTCTTTGTGGTCTTTGAAAATGGATCAACACAATGAGCAGCATAGACTCATTGAATTTCTACTTCGTTTCAACAACCAAATCCACCAGATTCTGGCCGAATACCATCCCAGATACGGATTTTTATCTGTACCACTGCCTCAAGCAAAGGAGCTCTTTGATCTTGGGCTGAAGATGAGTCAAGTGCACTACCAGCTCATGGTTTTTTACAGAGATGGTGGTCAGAAGCTTTTCAATTTGACAACAAAAACACACTTTTGCTTACACAGTTTATTCTTGTCGAGGTGGATACACCCTGCTGCAGTGTGGTGTTATAAAGGTGAAGACCAAATGCAGCGTGCGGCAAAGGTGTGGAAATCATGCTTGAAAGGTTCCAAACATTTTCAGGTCGCCAAAAAGGCTGCTTGGAAGGAAAGACACCTTCTCCAACTGCGTGGCAAAATTGGATAGAAAAAAATTATGACTCTCACTGCCGCCATGGACGATGTACTGAAAAGTGTGTTATCACTGGTTTGGATTTTGGTTGGGAACTCCTTGATTTGTACTTGAGGTTTGTACTTATGAATGAAAACTATTTGTGATTCAAAACTACTTGTGATTGAAAACTACTTGTGACATTACCACCTACTTGTACCAAAATGAAAAATTCTTTACAGAAGCAAAAATGTGTCAAAAATTGATGACGTACTTTTGATGCACTTTTGATGCGCTTTTGATGCGCTTTGCTGATTTTCTGAAATTTAGTTTTTCTGAAATTTAGTAGTAAAACTAAACTAAATTTAGCTACTAAACTAAATTCATCCAAAAACTAAATTTACTAAAAAAGCAGACTTAGGGTTCTCTTCCTGCGCTATATTCCTTTTCTTTTCCTTTTTCATCTTTTCCTTCTTCTTCTTTCTCTTCTTTTTCTTATATCATTTTCTTCAGCTCTTTCACTAGGTCCGCCAAACTCAGGAGCCAACGAACAACATCGGAAACCAGTAGCCGTTCATCGCTTCCTGCACGATCCTGCGCGTCCCAATCAATCGCGCCCCAATCGAGGGAAACGCCAGGCAGAAGGAAATTTGGCGTCGTGATCGTCGATCGCTCCGTGGGATTTGTAATGTGAGAGCTGTGAACCCAAAGCAATCAGACACACACACAGAAACGAAGACATGGTAGGTCAACGGAATAAACGGGCATGATAGATCCTCCATGAAGGCTACCAGGACCAGCACCCAACACTCACTTCCACTCAAGAAATGCAAATATCATCCGACATCCACAAGATTTTGTGACCGCCAGGTATCAACCGAAATTTCGAGGATTCTTCGAAGTCACCAGAGTCATCGTCGTCTCCTTTCCCATCGCCCTCCCACCAGTAACAAGACTGCGCATGTCTTTCATTGCAGCATACGTAGTATGGAAACAAAGGCTCAACCATGTTCAACCCATCAGGTGTCTTCTGGAAGCTGACGTCCCACAAGACCCTCGACATCACACAGGTCCGCTTGGCAATGTCAAGCAGGTTGGGGAATGGTCCCGGCAGTGTCATTTATTTTTCCTGGCATTTCTCACAGCTCTCATATGAGTCGCGGCGCCCAAGGTTGATCGTCAGCTCCAATCATAAAGCGAATATGGGCTATTGAGCACGGACAGTTGATGGTAGATTGACGGTACATCGCTCATGCAAACAAACACTGAAGCATATATGCATATCACTTGTCACTGGTTTTCGGATACAGCACGGAGGTTTGCAAGCAACATCGTTTCAGCCGAGAGCTCAAAGAGTTCGAAAAAGGCGCGGCGTCAAAAGCTCGACCATGACCATCTCTCACAATCAAACGTCGCGGCGTTTTTTGTAGAGAGGAGTCACCTCTGTCAAGACACCTCTAAGCCATACCTCTGCGAACGGCGATCCCTCTGGGGTCCACGGCTCAATCTCTGCTCAACATCTCTCAATAGGCGACATAAATTCCATAAGTCTATTGCGCAAACACAAACAACCAGTCCTAACGCAGGTTGCTTCGCATTTTTCAACCTTTTCTGTTTTGGAGCACTGTCCATTGCCCAGTTCGGCGTCACCTTTGAGCGCAAGCAACATGGCACCACAAATCAGTTGATCCGCGTTGTCCAAGCTTCCCACCTCGGAACAAATGCACCTTCCTCTCCCCATTGATCGAAACACGGCTTCGTTGTGGGGTTACTAACTTTGACAGCCCGCTCGCCAGACAAAAGCAATTGGCCACCATCCACAGCATCCACCCGAGCGGGCACGAGCCCAAGCTTCTTGCACGCCGCGCAGGCCAGTTTCCAACGTTCCCGCAAATTCTATCACAAAAGAAACAACGGAAAAATGGAGCCTAAAGCATAAATGTGAAAACTACTTGAAAATAAACCTTCTTTGGGTTCTCTGTTTGGGGAAACACTTCATCAGCCTTTTGGAGTTGTGAGACACTCAGTCAGTCTTTTGGTGTTGATTGTACCTGGCGGAGGCAGGCCTCTGATCAAAAGGATCAGAGACTAAGAAGGAATTTTTGCCCGTGCCCGCTACCCGCTACCCTTTGCAAGAAATGTGCGGAAGTCTTGACTCATCCGACGCACAAAGATTGTCTAGTTCCAAGAAACTAGTGTAATGTCTCCAACAGTGGGCCTACCTTACGGTAACAACCACTGGTCTGGCCATGCACCATCTCAACTCATGTGTCACAATAATTTTCGGGTTCGTTTCTTCGAAAACGTGTCGTCTTTTTGCAACAAACTCTTGGACAGAATTTGGGTTGCATATGTCCCAACTCATGACCCTTAAACCCTTGAAAAAGAAACGGTTTGCCCGGCACAGCCATATTGGGAGGGCCTTTCATCGAGCCAACTTATCTCAGTCTGGCATCAGGAACCGTTTCAAGCCACCCGCGTCAAGCGTTCTGTTGAGGGACAGAGCGCGCAAGTTCCTCTGCGTCGGAAAACCTTTTTTCCTCCGAGTTCAAGATGCGCCGACTGATGCTATTGTGACTCACGTGCGCGCTAGACTTCGTAAGGCTTTGTGAAGCCCAACTGGGAAAGGACCACAACGCCTTGGGTCAAATGGGCGACTGCCCCTAACTAATGGATGTTCGTGCATTTTGTGGAGGTCTTTCACCCACTTGTAGCAGATCTGACACTGGATATAGTCATCCCAGTTGGCAGAGTCACTTTGCTGCGCTGGACGTCAGCCCTCGCTTTTGGTGGTGCAGCGGATTGACATGTTGTCACTGTACGAATTTTCGGCTAGCCTCATCACCCCTCAAAATCGAAGAAAGCTTGAGCCAAAATGGCTCCGGTATGAAAGTAAGGCTTTGCAAATGAATGTGGTTCTACTTGAGACGTATGCTTCTGTATGTGTGATCAATCAAATGCGTATAAATTCAAATCGGTTTTCGCGTGTAACCTGGAGGCGCTAACCTTTTGAAAATGAGTTATTGCTTCATTCTTTTCATCTCAGCAATCAAAACCAGTAGTTCTTAAAACATTAAAACCACCAAATTTCATCGCGACCACAAACATGGCATGATTGTACTCAAACACGGCAACGATTTTTTGACAAGACACAAGTTTCACATACACTGGTCAACTTTAATATGCACCCTGGGGGAACAAGTAGTGAATTAACTAAACATAGAACCTGCTACCGCTGTGCACCCTGGGGAATCATGGTCTTCTTCCTGACCTGACATTTAAACATAACACACATCTCAAACCCGTTCCAGGATTAACATGGAAGAACATAACCAGAGTTCCGTGACACAATATCAAAGGCCTTTTTACAGGGATGTGACGAGGACTTTGACAAATTTGTTTTCCAGGTTTGTCTGCCAGGTTCCATGTTAACCCGCGTTGTCTTCAACATTAAAAACAAGATGAAGCCCACGAACCCGAATGCCGACACGTATGTTGACAAACAGAGACAATACTTATTTGTCACATCTCCAGCAAATTCACTTGTGAGACACCCTGAATTCACACACTGAGGCAACACTCTTGTAGGACACCCTTGCTTGACACTATTGCGCAACGCTCTGGTGAGACACTCTTGCTTGACAGTCTTGTGAGACACTCTTGTAAGACACTTCTTGCTTGGCACTCTTGTAAGACACTCTTACTTGACACTATTGTAAGACACTCTTCCTTGACACTCCTATTTGACACCCTTGTAAGACACTCTTGTGAGACAGGCTTACTTGACACTCTTACTTGACACTTTTGTAAGACACTTCTTACTTGACACTCTTGTAAGAGACTTCTGACTTGACACTCTTATAAGACAATTCTTACGTGACACTCTTGTAAGACACTCTTACTTGACACTTCTTACTTGGCACTCTTGTAAGACACTCTTACGTGACACGCCTGTAAGACACGCTTACTGGACACTCTTGTAAGACACTCTTACTTAACACTCTTGTAAGACACTTCTTATTTGACACTTCTTATTTGACACTTCTTACTTGGCACTCTTGTAAGACACTTCTTACGTGACACTCTTGTAAGACACTCTTACTTGACACTCTTGTAAGACACTTCTTACTTGACACTCTTACTTGGCACTTCTTATTTGACACTTCTTATTTGACACTTCTTATTTGACACTCTTGTAAGACAATTCTTACGTGACACTCTTGTAAGACACTTCTTACTTGACACTCTTACTTGACACTTCTTATTTGACACTTCTTATTTGACACTCTTGTAAGACAATTCTTACGTGACATTCTTGTAAGACGCTCTTACTTGACACTTCTTATTTGGCACTCTTGTAAGACACTCTGACTTGACACTCTTGCGGGACACTCTTACTTGACCAAAATTTGAGACTCTTCTTACTTGACACTCTTGTAAGACAATCTCGCTTGACACTTCTTCTTGGACACTCTAACTTGACGCTCTTGTAAGACACTTCTTACTCCACCACACTCTTGTAAGACACTCTTGCTTGACACTTGATCTCGGACACTCTTGCTTGACACTCCCGTAATACACTCTTACTTGACACTCTTCTGGGACACTCTTACTTGACACTTTGGCTTCGTGACTCTCTGATAAGACACTTCTTACTTGACACTCAAAAAAGATACTCTTACTTGACCCTCCTCTGGGACACAGATCACTCTCACAGACACCTCCTCTGCAAACGCCAATATAACTGCGGAGACACAGATCATTCGCACTGACACCTCCTCTGCAGACACCAATATAACTGCGGCGCCACAGATCACTCTCTCAGACACCTCCTCTGCAGACACCAATATAACTCCGGCGACAAAAAACACTCACACAGACACATCCTCTGCAAACACCAATATAACTGCGGAGACACAAATCACTCGCACTGACACATCCTCTGCAGACACCGATATAACTGCGGCGCCACAGATCACTCTCTCAGACACCTCCTCTGCAGACACCAATATAACTGCGGCGACAAAAAACACTCACACAGACACCTCCTCTGCAGACACCAATATAACTGCGGAGACACAGATCCTTCTCATTGACACCTCCTCTGCAAACACCAATATAACGGCGGCGACACAGATCCCTCTCACAGACACCTCCTCTGCAGACACCAATATAATTGCGGCGACACAGAGCCTTCTCACAGACACCTCCTCTGCAGACACCAATATAACTGCGGCGCCACAGATGACTCTCTCAGACACTTCCTCTGCAAACACCAATATAACGGCGGCGACACAGATCCCTCTCACAGACACCTCCTCTGCAGACACCAATATAACTGCAGCGACAAGGACTCAACTTGACACGCTTTCGGGACCGCTCCAGACAGGCTCGCCACTGTGGAGAGCCTTACGGCGGACACACAAGCGGTTGCGGACACTTGCGAACGGTTGCGAACGGTTGCGGACGGTTGCGACCGCAAACGCAAAACTTGGCGAACACAGCCTCACCCCCAGACCCCCAAGTGAAACGGGAACCCTCGCTACGCATTCGGGAAAAATCCTGGTCAAACGGAAAGTTTCTTTTCTTTGCCTTTGATGCTAACATGGAACACACGTAGCCTCCAAAAACCAAGTTTGGTACGAGATTTAAATTTAAATGTAGGCTGTACTTATTTTTTATTACAGTACGTTAAAGTTCGCCGGAGTAGTTTTCTTTTGTCTTAGTGTTCATATATATATATACCACAATTAGATATCCATAGATAATGTTTTCACATACTTTTGCTGTGATGTTTATCATAAATCATCCCATGTTGCAGCAGGGCCGGGCGATGCTGGGCTGCTTTCCCCCACCTTCTCCACTTCAGCCTTCAAGCGGTCCAAATCTCCCAGCTCCGCCGCCAGAAGCAAGGGGTCCAGCTCCATGGCTCGGGTTTCAACAAAAAGATGCCAACAAAAAGATCTGGAGATCCCCCTCTTCAGTCAGTTGTTGTCAAAAAAACATACATAAGAGTTAACGCACCCTGTATCTTATGTTATGCCTTGTATGTTATTGTTGTCTTGAATACATGGCGGTAGCATTGCTGGATGGTTCCTCCACATTATGTAGATACATTAGTTACATTGTAGTTCGTTCGAACGAACCGCCTGCAATGGTTCGAGCTTTCTTTCCGCGGTTCATTTGGCCGAATCCCCAACCGTTTCCGAAAACCTCATGTTCGCCATTGAATTGAGCAGCTGTGGCGACGGCGTTGCAGAACTCATCGTCAACATTGTCATTGCCCATCATCGAACCATCATAGAATATGCATACAGCTGATATATGCTGACAAATTCTCATGGTCTAAATCTTGGTCGAATGCCTTTCTGATATCCTCTCTTTGCCTGTTGCACCCCCTCCAGAACACTTTTCAAAGTTGACGCGCAAAGAACAAACCTTGAGGCTTAATTCTGTCTACCAACAATCCATCCACATCCTCTACTGGTTGGTGGCTCAAGCCGTTTGATAAAATACTCTTCAAATTGGATGAATACACAACACACCCAATTTGAATTGGACCCAAAACGATCAGCACCACCTTTCACGGCGCACCAAGGCGGCAACTTCGTTGAGGTTGCCTCTGAAAAGTCATCCAATTCCGGTGGTTTTTCTTTTGCCATGTGTCAAAGTTCAAAAAAAAAATGATCGTAAAACATGTAATCAAAAATGTTACCATATGATCCATATTATTATCTTTCCCCATATTATGATATATTATGCTACGAGTACCAGCGATCAGCGATACTCTTGCCCACCCCGCGCCTCCCCGCCGCGTAGAACAAGTCCCACGCCAAGAGAGGCCGACGCCCGGATGGGCGACTGAGCCCAGAATTGCCGTTTCCGTTTCCATAGATTGCAAAGCTTGATGTTTACAGAAAACGCTTCGAAAACCAGCCAACATATCTGGATGTTCATCGAATCTATCTGCCTAACGCGAACAAATCGTGCCAAAAAGTATGTTACCGACATATCACTATCGGTATCATATCAAAGAAACTCAAAATGAAGCTCCCAGAGACCAAACTTTACACACAGCTCGGCGAGCTTGGAGGTGGATGTACCCGTTGGGTGATGGCGCAGTCAGGATTCTCAGGCGTTTTTTCGTGTTTTTTGTTGGGTATCTTTCACTAAAATTAGTCATGTCAAACTAATCTTCTCATCTTTCCAAGTCAGACACAACTCTTATATCTCTTATTCTTCTTGATAGGAACATCTGGCATTCAACACCGCCTTCCCTTTTGGGCCACGCTCCGAAGAAATTTCAACGTTCTCAGCCCATCATCCGCAGCGCCAAAGGAACTGCCAAAGGCGGGGGTGGGGAAAGAAAAAGGCCATTTACTTCACATGTGAAGAATCTCTTGTTGTATCATAAGTGTCATGTATTGTATATATTGTATCATCATTGTATCATCATTTTATCAGATATCATCAGTATGTCTGAAAATGCTATTTTGGAGTTGTTTTAGCGAACCTATCTCAGACCTGGGGAGTTCTCTAACTTTTCTGGACACCGCTGTGGAAGTCGATCAAGAAAACACATGAAAAAATGATCGAACATGATCGAAATTCTCGAACCCTTGGACAGCTTTCGTGTAGCATAAGGTACATCAACTTCAACTTTTCATCTTACCAGCGATAACACATGGGTGACATCAAACATGAAAAATGACCCCACGGTCATCTGGGCTCCCTCACGGTTGGACTCTTGTTTTTCTTTTTTCACGTAACCTGAGAAATGGCAAGTCCGATGGATGTCAACGTTCCCATGAGTTTCAGGTTATACGATTCAGCCAGATTCCAACCATCCAAAGTGGTGAAAAATCTTTCTGCAACTCTATTAACTTGGAAGACCAAGCTTTCCAATCGATTCCGAGATTCTTCAAGTCATGTTCAATTTAGTGAACATGCAAAATTCACTCAGGCTTCATGCCAAAAACGAAGACACTTCATGACAAACAAAGAAAACACGGGAACAAGAGATCTTGCAAACGAAAATGGCAAATTAAAAAGGCAAAACATGTTTTTGAAAGCAATCCAAACCAAAAATCATGACAAATAACTTAAAAAAACATTCGAGAGTCCGAGTCACCATGACCTGGGAACTCCTTGCTGTCGATGACGATGGAGGGGCCGCCGTGCGATTGGATGTGCGCCTTCTTAAAGAAGACCTGACGGCCCCGGGAATGTTGGGACCCAACAAAAAAAGTGACTCTTCAGTTCAATGGAAACCGAGAAAACAAGAAAGAACAAATACGAATTTTGGAAGACATGTTTCAAAATAAATCCGTCTCTGGAGTTGAATTTGTGTATAGGTGATAAAATATATAAAATTGAAAAAAAAAAAACAAGAACTATCGTTTTTGATCGGGGCCTTTTTCGGCTTCAAACAAAAAAAAACGCAACAAAAGGCTCGGGGTACCTCATTGGCCTTGGCTCCCTCGGGAGCATTGTTGGCCAATTGCTGCAAGATGCTGCGGCAATTCTCCAATATCCTGACGGGAAAATTCTTTGGTCAAAAAACCCTCGCAGGTTTTTGGAGGAAACTCAAATATTCTCTGGCAATTTGCCTTTATTTGGTGTGTTTTTTTTTTTGGCCAAAATGCTTGATATTATGAGTTTGGTGTGAGATGGGTGGTGGTGAAATGAGCAGTGTGAGATGAGAGGAGTTGATACGAGAAGAGGAGGGGAGGACAGAGGGCGGAGTCCGCGGAAGGCGTGTGGTGCAGCCACAAAAAACAACAAGAACCCCAGAAAGTGATCTGGGGAAAAAATCAGAAAGAGACCTGATTGGTGATTTGGTGAGCTGTGTTTTCAATAATAAAGTGTCAAATTTCTTCGAATCATCCCAGTTATTTCAAAGGCAATTCAACAAAAAATGAAAAGAAATTTCGGTTCACCAAACATCACCAGTTTTCTGCTGTTTTTCACCTGAAAAGCAGAAAAACTGCACCACCTTTGGGCTGCTGGGCTCCCCCGACTTTTCTTTGCCCTGCGACTGCTTGCCAAAGGGCACCGAGATCACCATGCCCGAGCCAGTTCGCGCCTCCAAGGTCCCTGGGCCGAAAAACCACACAGACGACTTGGACTTTCAATCCTGGAACTTGGGACTTTGAAGCTCCAGAAAGGTCTTTTAAAAAATATCCTTTTCTTTGGCAATTATGAGTTTTATCTTGGAAAGTGGGTCTTTTTAAGCGTCCAAATCCGAAATGAACTTCGGCCTCCTTTTTTGAAGTCCTTCACGGCGGCTTCGATGTCCGTGACCTCGGCTGATAAACAAACCCATCAATTTGGCTTATGGCTAAGCACATACAAAAATGACAAAACAAATGTGTTCTTCGAGGTCAAAACAACCTCTAAGTTTTGAAAGAAAAAGATGGGCAAAAATGGGCTGAAAAAGTTGGCTGTGCCAAGATGCCACCGTGCCGGATTTGGGCGAAGGCATCAAGCGCCTCAGGTGTCACTGGAAGATAATGAGAAGTTCAACTAACAAACGAAAAATGGACGTTGATTTATTTATGCCTAAACTAAACAAGCATAAAACTGGAAGTTCAACTAAACTGAGTTCAAAATCCATTTATGCCTCAGGTTTTTTTTTATGATATGTCTTTTTGATAAAAAGGACATAAAAAGGAGGTGTTGTTGGAGTGCAAAAAACATGACTTCACGAAAAAAAATGTGTCGGTGTCATGTCTGGAACTTCTCCCATGTCATGTGTGCGGTTGCAAGGCTTTTTCAGCCATGCGGAACACCGTCAGGTCCGTCGCATGTTCACTTGGGAGGTCTTTACCAATTCTCATCTCTCAAAGCAGAACACAACTGGTTCACTGGTTCTCGGGCAAGTGGACATTTTAACTGAATGCCAACTGGTCATGACATCCGCCCAGTTGAGCTGTCACACCTCTTTCCCAAAATCTTTCCAAGCTTGGCCAAGGCAGGCATGTACTGGGGCTTGGTCAGCAACACCTGACGTCACAGGGACATCTCAGCTTTAGCGCTCAAAACGCATGAGTCAAGGTCTCAGTTTGTCACCATTTTTTTCACGCAGCAACACAACTTCCCAATTGAACCAAGTGGGAGAGGCCAAGCCACATCGAACTCAATTTCTTCAGCTTGGATCGCATCTTGAAGCGTCTGTCAGGGCAAATGTTCGAAGAAAGGGTGGCGCTCAAAATTTCAGAAATGGTGGTCAAAGATCAACTCTTAAAGGTCCTTCTTGATGATTTTTTATCTTTAAGAGTTATTAAGATTTGATATGTTGACCACAATTGTGTTGATGTTTTTTGACCCGGGATGTTACAGGTCAAGGTCTTTCCCACCCTTTCAAGGGCCATTTTTAAAGCAGGGCGACCCCAAAATTAAGATCACCGCCTTCCCGGCCACGTCGGCACCAAGGTCCATCATCTGGATGAATTGAACGTCGATAGAACCGAAACGAAACAGAAACTTTTTAGCTTAAAAGGAAAAGTGAAAGAAACTATAAGTAAACTGCGGTTCTATGGAAGATGATCCTGTCATTACGTAGTGTTTTAAAACGCCGAAGGTGACACTAGAGCCCTTCCAATCTCTGGAAACATTCCGGTTCAACTCCCAGACAACAGATGCAACACGGCTTTTCCCTCGGCCAGCATCGCTTGTTTCCATTGTTTCACCGGAAACTGAAGGAGTGTGTCGGGGCTGAGATGACTCTTTTGATTTCGTTCCGATCCAACAACCAAACTCCAACTTCTCCCAAAGTTGAAGTTAACCAAAACCATTTTTTTCGGGTAAACTGGAAAAAAAAACCATCAAAGATCATGGATCCTTGCGCTCAAATTATTTTAAAGTTAACAAACAACAACATCAAAAACCATCCAACAAAAAGACAGCAACAATAGCAACAGCCTTCCCTAAACCAACCGAACCGCGTCCAAGTGACGTCCTTCTCCTCGTCGGGCGAACAGAAGACGGCCACCCGACGGTCCTTGCCCAGGCCGTTGGGCAGCTCCACCTTGGTCCTGGAAAACAAAAAACGAAACGGTGCTGGTTGTTGGGTCCAACAGCTGCTGTTGTTGGGGTAAAATAAGTTGAAAAGAAAAAGATTGAAAAACATGTTTCAAAACTATGGATAAATTGTGATATTTGGTTGTTAGTAAAATTGTTTAAACATCAACTGAAACCCTAAACTGAAAAAGAAATTGAAATCTGGAGGAGTGTTTGGTTGGTTTTGGTGGACTTGAAATGGTTGCCAGAAGTTGTTGATATCG
The DNA here is from genome assembly GCA_965601465.1 of Ekhidna sp. Taxonomy (GTDB): domain Bacteria; phylum Bacteroidota; class Bacteroidia; order Cytophagales; family Cyclobacteriaceae; genus Ekhidna. The sequence continues at coordinate 17,722 of OZ271834.1, forward strand.
AAAAAGGGCATTGAAATCAGCAAAAGACCACGGGGATTGCTGTCGCCTGATCTGCTGATCCGGGAACTTGGCATCTCCCGCCATTTTCAGCTTGAGCCTACAGCAGCCCAAACTTTTGGGGCTTTGCACTACATGGCTCGATTCTCGGCCCCTTTTTTTTTCGTGGTTTTGGAGCACCCACACCCACACCAAAACATGCTACAGGTTTTGCGAAGTGCAATCATGAAAGATCAAGAGATGTCTTTCCAACATCAACATCATGAGAAAGGTGAGAAAGTGCAATATATAGATTCTATAGGTCTTGGTATTGGTATGGCTGATTCTTGCCATCTTTGGTGTTACCTCAACAAACAACTGGCCCAACTGCCCCCCGCGGCCCTAGAGGTCTGCGGTGTCCGAGCAACTCAAAGGTGTCGTCCTTCTCATGCACAGGTTTGCCCTCATAGCCGGCGAAGATGATGTCGATGGCCTCCCAAAAAGTGGAAGCAAAAAGCGGGCCCTAAAAATTCCGTTGGTCCTATAGTTGCAGCTTATAGTTGCAGTTATTATAGTTGTAGTTGCAGTTTATGTTGCACTTATAGTTGCCCTTATAGTTGCAGTTATATGTTGTAGTGATGTTTTAAATATGTTGCAGTTTTCTGCCATATCTTTTGGAGCGGCCACCTGAATGCGCACTGCCATGTTAGTTCATGTTAGTTCTAGACAAATGGATAGAACTGAGTGAGAAAATATGTTGCGACATGGTTCCCCATACTCCGTAAATTGACAGTGAAAAAAACAATGTTGTTTTTTCAAAGATGGATATTTAAAATCACCATTGTCTATGGGAAAATAATCTACAAGTGGTTTTTACTGTCCATACTTTGTATCCATAGTTGATTACCACAGGGTACAAAAAGCTCTCCTTTTCTGAGGCTACGCCACATCTGGCAGCCGGGAATCCCCACATCCGGCAGCGAGTAGGGCCTCGCTAACGATTTGTCATGGCAGATTGGGTGGTGGGTCTGAAACCTGCCTAATGAAAAAGCGTTTAGGAATCGGGTTCACAGCCAAAACAGGGATGTCATATCTGAATTAACCTTTCAAAATAAATAGTAACAAACTATTTTTGAAATAGGAACTTGTCAACTATCAACTATCAATGTGGGTTGCTCACCAGTATCCCCACTTAATCCTCCAGAAAATTTGTTCATTGAGTCGCTGCCGAGCCACTTGAAGCGTTCGAAGCGCCTTTCGCCATCATCGTTGTAGAGGCGCCTCCAATAATCCGGACCTCGGGGGGCGCAAAAAGTGTAGAGCTTTGGGGCAATGGTTTTGCCGTGACATGTTTTTCGATCTTAACATCATCTAACCAATCTGGTTGAACAAATAGTGTCATTGACAAAAAAAGTCGTGCGCAAGCTTAGAGAGGCCTGGGAAAACAGCACCCATTGGCTTTTGGAAGAAACAACTTGTTGAGACATCGACATTATCATGACATCTCCAACTTTCATCTCAGTGGAACTTCAGAAACATTTCTGCCACTGCGAAAAACCAAGGAACTGCGCTTCTTGACTTGGGCCCTCTGCCCCCTTAGGGTGAAGAATGAGGTGGTGGGGTGGGGTAGGCATTCATGGTACGCAGGGAGCATATAGGCTGTAGAACAACATCTTGTATGGATTCAGTATGGATGGGTATGGATGGTACATAGTATAGAGGGTAGTATGTGGCATATTGGATATATATGTACCTACTGAGCCTTGTACCTTCTTTTTTGTGGGGTGAAAAATAAAAACATTGGTTTTTTGAGCGTAACATAAAAAAACATATGTTTTTTTCAAAAAACCTATGTTTTTTCAATATGGCAATTTTCATCAATTTTCATTGGTTTCAACAATGTTCATATGGCCATAGGTTCACTTTTTGGGTTTGATGTTATTCCTTGGCAAGTTTAAGATGGCTCAGAATATGTTTTGGTGATGAGAAGTTCTGGAAATCCACCAATGTTCAAGACCATGTGGCATGACTGCCTAACCTCAAACGAATAATGTACCGTATGAAATGAGGAGTGAGGAAATAGAAAATGTTTCTATGTGGGTGAAGTTCCCTCACAATTCACTTTCCACTTGGTATTCAGCCTTTAGAGCCTATGCCAATTCAATGCCTGGCCATGTGACCATGCGATGTCTACATCTCCAAACCACCAAGCCGTCGGGCACCCAACTTTTTTTTGACTGGGCATGGCTCTGCACTGATCATGGGTTTTGAGTCTATACCTTAGCTGGGGAAAGCTTGGTTTTTGGAAATCCTGAACACCTAAAGTACCTGTGGTCAATAAAAAGGAAGCATGATTGAACATGCGCTCGTTTGCTTGTAGCATTTTGGTTCATCAGGCTTCTTTGGTTGATTGGCCATTTAGATGGCTACTACATCTAGTGGTATGGAGTGCCTAGGTCTATCCCTGGAATGGGAACAAGACCGGGATCTACGCCAACGCTTGAGGTCTGACAAGAAGTTGGTAGTTCATGGTGAGGCTGAGGAGTTTTGCTCCCCGAGCAGAGTCAATGCAGTGGCCAATACAATGGCACTTCGTCCGGCGCTGACCAGGTTGGCCAAAACCCCAAAATTTCAACTTCCCCACTTGGAGGACCTAAAGGTTGAAGTTCAAAGTGTTTTCGAGAAATGCGGTCTTAACCCCGGAGAAAAACAAGTGTACACTGAAAGCGTGGCGCTGAAGCGCTTGGCTGGCTTCATCAAGAAGGGTGCACGACGCAAGGAAGTCACGAAGGATTGAACTGTCATTGCAAATGTTTTGACAAAATCTCATAAATTTTTATACATTTTAAAATTTAATAACGAACATCTTGAAGCTTTTTCCAATACCGTTTGGATCATCAAAAAAAACACGCTAACATGATAACCAGGGTTACTTCTTGAACGTACGCTTGCTCTGTCCAGGACACTGCATTCCATGAGCTGCTTTTGCGATTGGACCCAAGCTTGAAGGACTGGAACATGTCTCTCCTTAGCAATGCTGGTGGGCACTGCACTGCAAGAATATATCTCTTGAAAAACTTGGTACACCCATCACAAAATGTTGGAACACACATATCAGGTGAATATAGTTGATCTTTGGGTTTTGATTGGGGAGCTTCCAGGAAGCCATTGATGCCTACATGGCATCTTGCAAACGGTCACCTACTGGTGAAACGGATGATGTTGGGGACAAGGACAAGGACCCAAAAGAGGTTGATGTTGAGGATGATGAGGATCCCCAAACCCTGCAAGAGTTCCAGGACTTCAAGAAATGGTTAGATGACATTAACCCTGCCCCAAAGAAGTGCCAGTCTTGTGGGTGGGCCCCATGCCGGTGTTTCTTGAAAAGATTTCCAGTCATATTTTTGGTTTATGATTTATATGTTTATTTTGATCAATGGTTTCCATATCATAATTCAAGACACCGCCACTGAGTTGATTTGAGATGTCCTTTCATTTGTGCACACAGTACTACAGAATTCCTGGCGAAACAAAACCATATATCTTAATTATATAATTGGGCCCCAAGCTCTCCAATGCCAAGGTGCTGAGATCCGCAGCCAAATGCTGGAGCAGATTAAGCAGAAGCGCCAGGAGCTACTCCGGAAAGCTGAGATCGAGAAGAGAATGAAGAGCTTTTCTTAGTTTTGGCCATGGGACAGTGGTGACGATCTACTCCAATGACATACTTGGACAATGGTCCCAAGAATGGTTCTTGTAGAAATCATATTCCCAAGAAAGAAATGCAAACTCAATCCATCATATTATACATTTTTACTTGGTGATGCAAGTATGCATGAACAATCATGAACGTGAAAATGGTTCTCATTCTTGTTAAATCATGGCTTGGTCTTTCATGGAATGCTTAGGACAGATCCTCCTGCTATAACAGCACCAGCTGGTTCCATGCCACCGCCATCAGCGATTCCCGCGCCCAAGAGCAAAAGAGGTGGGGTTTATGAAACCCACCAAGTGAACAATACTTTCAAAAGCATCAACAAAATAGTCAATCTATGTGGGGGCACCATGGGGGCACTATGTCTTTAGTTTTTTTTTGGTGAAAATCAATCAACTTTGGTTCAAAGTTGAGGAAACTGTGGCAACCACTATCTAAATCCTTAAGACAAAATTGTTTTCTTGACATGTCAGGTCAGCACTCTCTGTCTCCGAAGCCTGCGAAAGACACGGATGAGACGCAACCCATGCTTGGAGGAGAAGTTCCAGACTTGCCAGATGAGAAACCGTTCAACCTTGCCATGCCAATGGACGAGGATGCAGAGAAGGAAGATTCGGAGAAGGAAGACACTAGTGAGGAAGAAGAAATTCCACCCACCCAGCCGGACAAGGCAGCTTGTTTTTTCTGGGTGTTACTGGTGACTTTTAGGCAAAGAGTAAGCATGCAAAACATGCAAGAGTTGCCTCATGGCATTGTACAATCTATCCTTCTCAAATTATTTATTTTGACCCATTCCTGGAGTTCTTTTTGGAGGCAATGAGTGAGTATAGTGGTATGTACTTGTAATTTTATGGACTTGGACCCTGACATGAACATTGGGAAATCTAAATCACAAAACCCTCCCGCTGCCAGGTTCTCACTCGTCGTGATCAGCTGAAGTTGAAGGAAGAAAAGAAGGAGCAAAAAAAGAACGCCAAGGATGACAAGAAGAAGTCGAAGACCAAGGAAACACCAGCTGAGATTGAGGCTGAAGAGGGCAAGCCTTCGCAGCGTGGCAAGAGACCATCCAAAGCTCTTGATGAAAAGCCAGCTTCTAAGGCAAAGGCCAAGGCCAAGCCCAGGGCCCAGGCCAAGGGAGCAGCGAAGTCTGCTGCCAAGGCCAAGGCCAAGGGCAAAGCAAAGTCTAAGGCAAAACCTGAACCAGAACTTGAGGAATCGGAGGAAGAGGAGCAGGAAGACGAGGAATCTGAGGAGGAAGAACAGGAGGATGAAGTTCCCGTTGAAGAGCCTCCCAAGGTGCCCAAAGGAAGAGCCAGCAAGGCAAAGGCGAAGCCTGAACCGAAGAAGGCATCGGGGCCTAAGCCAAAGGCGAAGACCAAGAAGGACAAGGATGAGGATCAGGCCAAGGCCAAACCAAAGGCGTCTCGGAAGAGAAAGTCGCAAACGGAAGCGGAGATGGAGGACAAGGAGGAGCAGGAGGATGAGGAGGAAGAGGCCATGGTGACTCCCAAGAAGAAGCTCTTTGATGGTGAGGCAGATGAGCAGGATGGGACTCCGCACTACAGGGTTGATTCCAAGTCTCAAGCAGTCAAACCCCTGCAGCAGATCTTTGAGGAAGACAAGCCGCAAGAGTGGGCCAAGTCCCGTCCCAAGAAGGCGCAGCGCACACATCGATCTCTGGCTCCTGAGAATGATGTTGAGGAGATGGAGGAAGACAAGCCTGGCAAGAAGAAGGGGCGGGGCAAGAAGAAGGCGGAACTGAGCCCATTCGCAAAGAAGGAGAACGCTCGTCGAAAGAAGAAGGAGACAGCTGCCATGCAGCAGACTCCTCAAGAGGATGCTCAGGCGATGGCAATCTTCAAGCACCACATGAAGCAGTGCCTATCCAAGGATGCGACATCCCTGAAGGAGTACCTCTACCAGAACTTGGACCACAAGTTCAAGAATGGCAGGTTGAACCCTTACTTCAAAAGACCAGCTTGTGGTGCGCAGTACGCGTTGGACGACAACAACATGAGCAAACTCAGTGAGATTGTCTACTTCGGCCGATGTGGCACAGCGAAGACTTACAACGTGGAGACTGTAGCTGTCTTTGTGCAAGGTTCTCTCATGGTCTCTTGGCTGATTTGTTCCAATGTTCCTTTTGCAAACACACTTTCAGAAAAGCATCATAGTCCCTCCAGCTGCCCCCATTTAGAAATGAACTTTTTTTATGTAATTTTCTGTGCACTATAATTCTATCTTGGCGACATGGTCCAAAAGGTTTCCAAATAGTGTTGTCATTTTCTTTGTTGGCTCAGGGCAGTTGGTTGGATGATTTGCCCCGAGACCAAATCGACTACAAGGACCCCATTGGAACGGTGCAGTCCAAAGTGGCATTCTTCAAGTACAATGCGAACTTGGCGGCAAGCCAATTCACTCCCAAGACCAAGGAAGCCAAGAAGAAGTGATTTTCCTTTATGAGATGTTTAGCTTAGCTGATGGCCGGCTGGTGTCATAGATTCACAAAAAAGTTGTGGTCTTGAACCGAAGAAATTTTGATCTGACATTTTGTTTTTCCAAATCATTGCTGGCCAGCGTCAGTTCACATCCAATCTCAAGTTGCGAAGTGCTCTCTTACCTTAGCTGCGGACATGGGGTTACAGGCAGGCAGGCATCATACCTAACATGCCTATAAACCATACCAACTAGAACTGCGACTTGACAATGTACCATTTGGGGAAGTTTTCCAAGAATGTATTGAATATAAACTCACATGTTTTGAGTTGAGAGTTAACAAATGTTTTGTCCGAATCATGTGGTTGGTTTCAAAGATTTGCGTGCTTTCATTTTATGTTTTCCTGCCTGTATAGATTGTGGCTTTTTGCCCATTGGGTTCCAGTGGGGGCCAGTCCAATGATGGTAAGGCACCATAGGTCATGAGACTTGGGGAAAACCTCAAAGACGACTTGCGGGGAATATCTTGAAAATGTACCAAACTGCTGTCTGGCTTTTCAATTCGCTTGGACTGAAAATTCAAAACATCCAGAATCAAAACCGTTTTTTTGAAGAAGTCGCAATTTGTTCAAAGTTTTATGCGCTGCAGTGTTACTGAAATTTTCCAAGCTGTCCCAAGATTCACAAGCTCCAAGTGTCTTCAGATCGCTGGCGCTGAGGTTGAACTTGGTGGATGCCTCCGCTGAAAGGCAACAAATGGGCGGCGAAATTGGGCGTCCTCAAAGATGACTCCTGTACGCTAGCCATGTTTACATGCCTTGGTGTGAAAAACTATGGATGGGCATGCTCTCAAAATGGTCTTAACTTCCAGTGTTACCATTTGGTCTTGTTTGAAACTGCCACTTAGACCTTGGATGTGAAGGCATCAGTGCTTCAGGTTCCATTGAATGACTCGCACTACTCTTCGTGAAAACAACAATCAAAATCCTGATACCAATAAGCAGCATACTTGTTGATATCGAAAATAGTGACAGTAAGTGCAGCTGTGGTGCTTGGTGGGTGGCAAATGGTCGTCCGACTGCAAGATGATGCCTCAAACGGTGATGCAGCTACTTTTTTGCCTGCCATTGTAGTTCCACATTCTTGGAAAAACGGAGCTCAAAATACACAACACCAACAACAAACGAATGATTGAAACACTGTACCATGATGCATATATGATGAACATTTTATCAATATCCTATCGAAATCACTTAGGGTTTTGGGGCGGACTTTCTCCTTAACCTTCTGTTTTGCGGTTAGTAGCTATGGCATTCACTCGAGAGTTCGTTAATGCTTTGTGCTGGCGCTTAAAGACATTGGGCGCCCCGAAGGCTGATGTCGGTGGTTGATTTTTCAAAATGTCACGCACCATTGTCAAATACAATCTTGGAACACTATCGTGGATTTCGAAATGCTTGTCATTCAAACGCACATGCAGTTCAAGTGTTGTCAAAGATGTTGCAACCATCCCTGGTGTGTTGGTAGGTCCTACTATTTGCTGCGCTGCTGATCATTTGGACGGAGATCCCTTCGGAATCATGGCAGGACAAAAGTGTCCCAGTGGTGCTTCTGCAACAACTGTATATGTCAGTGGTGTTTATGTTAATGTTATCCATTTTTGATTCCCTAGCGTGCTGCCCTTTGTAGGACCAGACTCCTTTCTCCTTTGTCGAGACCTTTGCAGGCCAAGCTGAGGCTACGAAAGCATTCCGGAATGAACATCTTCGTTCGGCTCGCTTGGATATGTTGTATATGGATGGCAACAAAGACCACGAGAACCCTATGGATTTAACCACGGACTCCGGAATGGTGATACTAGGCTAGTGAAAGTCAAAGCATTTGTTGAAATTGTTCAATACATTTCATTAATAAATATACGCAACACTTCTTGACAGTTATCATATGTACTAGTCAGGGGTCTTCTCGAATGAGTTTGGTTTCCATCAACATGGGGGACTCAGGACAGCTTTGGCGACTATTCTCAGAGGAGATTGGGAGAATGGGTGGCTGGCCCACTTTGGGCTAAAGTGTTCAACTTGGACGGCAGTTAACACAGGCACTTCAAGCAGAGGCCCATGCGCTAGCATTGGCAACACTGAATACCACAGTGTAAGAGAAGGAAATTGTTTGGGGTCACGGATCTCTGCATGCATTAGTGATGAGTGGTCAAATTTACCTTTCAGTTCTCATCCATGTGCAATAAAGAAACATCACAATAAGTATGACATTACTGGAATTAGGGTTCAAATATGAGTTAATTGAGAAGTATAGGCATGCTAGCTTTAAAGGACTCTCTTTGATTTGGATTCACTTAGGATGGTTCTCCTCATGATGGTAGCGGTATGTCTCAATGCCTGCTTCGTGTTGGAACAGCCTCACTCGTCTTTCTTCGAGTTCTACCCCCGTTTCAGAGAGCTGGTGTGCATGCTTCAAAAAATTGGTGGTGAATCTGCCGTCCCTTAAGCTTGAAATAGCCAAGATACCTGTTGTGTTGATAGTATCCACTATCTCCAGGATAGATGCTTTTACCTGAGTACCATAGGCAAGAGTCTTTGGTTTCACAGAGTTTCCTTTACAATCATGATTTGCAAAAATATGTTGAACATACATAGTAGTGAATTTTGATAAATTTTGAGAACCCTCAGTCAATACAAATGACTGCAATTGCACGGCAAACAAAACTGAAAGTTTGACATTGGATTCTTCTAGGTTCTTTCCCTTGTTGGTATATTATTGGAAATCCATGTGTCCATGGCAATCACCTGAATTAACTTTAATCGGTCATCCAAATCTGATTCCCTAGACATTTTCCGGATTATTTTTTTTTCGTGAGATATCATATGGGATGTAGGCAGTGCAACTCGAGCTTCAGGTGCACAAGGCCTCCTGGTACATGCTGCATTACGGCGGCCCAACACCAAAAAGGCACTACGCAATGGCCAACTCCAGATGGGTGGCAGACCTGAATGCAGGGAAACTCAGAGGCTGGCTAAAAACCAAAAAGGCCTTGAAAGACAAAGGCCAGGGACATGAGCTGGTGGAGAGATACACAGACTCCAATGGCAAATCGCGATGGAAAGGAACCGGAAAATTACGAGGGAGTGAGTCAGGGACTCAATTGCTCTACAGCACCGAGTTTTAATATTTTAATCAAAAAACAATTTGTTCTGTTTTCTTGATAGCTGTGTAAGACGGGTTTCCACAAACTGCAAAGTTCTGGAAAACATTGGAACAAAGCAATTACAATAAACCATATATTTTATGGGACCGATCCATGTACATGATGGTTGGTGTGGCTGTATTGTTGAATAACAATTCATCAAACCAAAACAATTATCCATTCTTCGAAATCTTGAGGGATTAATGTAAGTGCGTCAATACAAACATGGATTTCATTTGCTCCTGCGCCGGCTTGCCCAGGAACTATCCGCCTGAATTTGGCAAAAAGCTGGTCGAGCTCTTCGGCAACCTGGTGAAGGACAAATGTGGGATGCCGGAGTTACCACCCCAGGTCCCAACCGCTGCAGAAGTTTTTGGTAGTATGCCATTCGGTGACTTGTGGGACGAAGCCCATATGACATCCGTTTGTCACTACCTTAGATCAGGGGTGCACCTGAAAATCCCTGAGGAATTTAGAGCCTTGTTGCCCAAGAGACTTTAGGTCTCCATGGGGTATCAAGCTATTTCCGCTGTTGTTGCTCGGGGTCCACAGGACATTAGATAGGATTTCATAGCACCATGTTGACACACTTAAGGTCTCATATTGCAAAATGCAACTTTTTACCCGTATTTACCCGTAATCCGTATTCGTGCGTATTCAGCCGTACTGAGAATAGATTTAGATGACAAAAAACCTATCTTTTTTTGAAAAAACATAGGTTTTTTGGGGGTCGCCCGTAATAACCCGTATTCACCCGTAACCACATTGGTACCTACTGACAAAAAAACATAGGTTTTTAATCCGTAATTTACCCGTATTTTCGTAACCCGTAATTTACCCGTAATATACCCGTATTTTTCCGTAATATACCCGTATTTTTTTATGGGTATTTTTGAGAAAAACCTAGGTTTTTCATACTTTTTCTAATGTAAAAATAACAGGTTTTCATAGCTTTTGAAAATGTTTGGTCGGTAGATGACATTTTGTCCTGACTCCACTTGAGCTTTTGACAACAGAAGCCTCGGGTTTTTAAATCCGATGCCTGGCTGTGCCAATTCACAATTCGAACCAGTGAGCATCGCCGATGCCAGGATGATTCGCCTGGGCTGCGTTTGATGGAAAAGAACCATGTTATAAAGTATAGGGAAATATGCCGGTGGATACTCCATGTTTTGTTTTGAAAACCTGGAATTGCTAGTCTGTTGAATAGCTAATGGAAGTTGGTCATGTAGTGAGAACCACTGAACCAGTGTTCAAGCTCTGAGGAAAAATCACATATCATTTGCTATGTCAGGAACTTTTGGCTTCTAAGGTTTGCTTCTAAAGCATATGGCTTTGATTTCACGTGCAGATTCGGTTCGTTCCATGGCGTCTTGTACACACTCATCCAGTGCTATCACACGTGGACTGAGCCACATCTTAAATGATGCGAAATCTCTTCCTGATGATCTGGCTTCTTTGGAGGCAGACTTGTGGTTTGATTTTACTTGAACAACGCTGTTTATGAGCAAGAAAACATATAGCATACAGTTTTGAAATGTTTTTAACATTTTTTAACAAAATTCATATGATGGACCTGTGTGGTTGAAACACCTGTAGCTGTCATAAGCTATGTAGCCCTTGGTCGCCCAGGAGTTGGAAAAGGAACTGATGGACATGGATGCCCAAATGTCATCGGTGTGAGACTCATACCAAATGTGATCACAGTGTTCCAGGGATTGTATATAACATATAAAGTGGGTACAGGAAATGAATTTCAAGTTGCAACAAATGTATTGTCATGTGTGATGACTTTTGCCCCCCTTTAGAGCCAAATGACACATAGTTGTGCTTGAGGCCAAAGCCTTGGGTGAGCTGGCGCTGCAAGATCAGGTTTCTTGACTGCAGATTGCACTACTGTCCAGTCCGAAAGTCAAAATCAATTTATATACAATTGGGATTGAAAGACTTTATGATAAAAAAATGTTTACTTTCATACATGCTGAAATTGGACCAGTGACCTAACTATTTTCATGTCGGTGGTACGTTTGCTGTGTATATGCCTGAGGCGACGCCCCAGAATGGTTCGGCTTTGCCGCACGTTGACCCGGACTTTGAAGATACCCTGCCCGCAACGGAGTCCCAACTTGCTGAGTCTTTGAAGGGTTCACCCACTGAAGGGAAGTCTTCTTTCACATCCCCGACATCTCCAGCATCATCTGCACCTACCAAGCCTGAATTACCTTCACGTGATGCGGTTCTTTGATAAAACCAGTGTGGTTAGGAGCTGCATGGACGTAGCAACCCTTGAATCATGATTATAAATATGTTGCATGCATTTACTGAAGCATGCCCTATATGGAAGAGACACAATCATGGTTTGTATATGAGCTTCTCTGACAGATAGTACTCAAAAAAAATCAAAATTAGGTTTGTTTGACATTGGTGGTTCAGTATCTTGTGAGGTCTCCCTTCGCATTGTGAACATGATGAACGCCGGCGACCTTGACCCTACAGTGGCCGTGCAGCTGCTTGGTACTCAAGGCACCAAACGCCCCTTGGAAGGTTCTGAAGCTGGTGAACCAGCAGAGGCCGGCGAGGGTAACCCCGCAGAGTTGGATGATTTGCTGGAGCAAGCCAAAAGTCGCCCGAAAAGAACCTTTACTCTAATAAACATATGTCTTTTCTCTGTATGTCTTTCTGAAGGTTCGGGATAGTTCTGAAGAAGTTCTGAAAAGTTGTTTTTTTGCTATATACTTCCTATGATAACATCCTGGCATGTGCAACATAAGGAGGAGAACGCGCTCAAGGCCAAACTTCGGAGGCTTTCTGAACCAAAGTCCAATGGACGTTTGCAAGTACCAGACTGGTTGCATGAAGAGTGGCGTGGTTCTACGGATCGTCTCCGGATGGCCCGGGAATATCAAAGCTGCAACTTCAACAAGGTCCTTTGATGTTAAGTGATGTTTTTTTTACAGCATTTTCAGCCAAGTAGCACGATCACGGTGTTGTAGTCCACTCATCCAGTACCCCATAGCCAGTGAACTTCAAGTAGCTTGTCTTCCTGGGAGGCCCGGTTCATTCAGTACCGAAAGAACAAGACCATCAAGAGCGATAAGAAGGTCAGTGATGTTGCAAAAGGCTGGTACACAGAGGAGGACATGAAGAAAGTCTTGAAATGGAATACGACCCCTGTATGCAACATTATACCATGGGAATGCACCCACATGTTGGGGGACTAGGAGCTGCAAAGGTGGATTCAATATGGTACATCACAAACATACCTTGAATATCCGGGAATCAAAACGACCATGGAATCCTTTAGGAAGAAGATTGCTGGTGCCATCAAGGTCTGCACACAGGACAAGTCTCTGCACAGGTGAGGGAAATCTTTGTTTGTCACATGCTCAAACATGCACATCATCGTTTTTGAAAACAACTTCAACAGAGTCACCAAAAAGGTATCCATATATGTTCGGAGTTGTTTATGAATATAAACCTGACCAGTTATGTCTCAAAACACCTTGCTTTGCAGGTCCTGTAAGTATGGTGGCGAGGATGAATTCTACATCGACATCAGGGAGACTGGCAACCACACGCAAACCCATGATAGACTTGAGGAGTTGGAAGAAGAGGCCCAACCACAGGACAGACCCCCGAACTTTCACTGCCAAGGCTCTAACCTTTTGGATAAGCTGGTCATCTCACCCAGTGTTCAGCAAAGCAGCCTGCCTGTCAGGAGATCCAACAAGCGACGCTTGCTCCAGTTTCTCTTGGCAGGTTGGATGCGAATGAGCAACGTGATCAAGCTGCTGTAAATGCAATTGCTTCACAGACCAGCCAGGTGGGATATTACAAAACACATCAAAACACAATAGCTATCTGTTCAAGTCTGTTTGGAATTGTCTGCAGTGGCATGTATGATGCTATGATTTAAATCAGCGCTGCATTGTTGTTGCCAAACAATGCCACATAAACAGCAATGGAATCTTAATTTGTTCTTAGAGATTCATGGTGGCTATCACTATGAGGCATTACGTGCCAAAGATCTCTTCCAGCGACACGTGGATTCGGTGCTTCAGAAGTGTGGAAAGCTGCGGTCTCTTGTGGGAGACCTTCAGAAAAACTATCCGGAGGATCCAACTGCCAAGAAGACTCTTGGCTTACTAAAAGATGTATTGGTCAATAATTGTTTGTCTTGGTTGCATGTTTGGTAACTGCCATTGCAATTATACCCCATGCACATCTATCATGTAGATTCACTGCCCGCCTGTGCTTTGCCACATAGTGAGGGCCCAGGGCTGTGCAGACTCTCAACGCCGACTTGGGAATCCTGGACCAGGAGTACAACAGGTTGTCAGAACATGTTGCGAAGGGGGAACGGGATGAACACAGCCAGCAGTACCTAGACAGCAAACAACCATTATATACAAAACATTTATATTTTTTGATCTGGAACATTTTGTGGAGTCTTTCAAAATCTTTTGGGATTTGAGGGCTTGAAACCATCTTACATCGTAAGATTATCCAAGGTGGTCAGCCGAAGCCGAAGCCATGATGAAAGACTCCACCTTTGTGTGTCTTGGGCTGTAGTGACATAACATGACCTAGCCCACTGAACTTCTCAACATAATTTCATGTTCCAACATGACCCAGGTGCACGAAAGTCGCGCAGAATGAAGCCAAGATTCGGTCATGACCTCAGTGCACTCTCTCCAGCTGCCGTGATGCCAGTGTAGAAAGATTGCCTTGTGGGAAAAGGTATGCCATGATCCTCACAACCAATGGACCAATAGTCTTCTTGTGAACATGTTCAAGTCATAAAACTTAAGAATATAATTTAATTGCTATCATCCGATCCTGGGTTCTTGCGCCCTGCCTAGGACGGCCAAACGCCACTTCCAGAAGGTGAAGAAGGAGGAACCTGAGAAGCCCGATAAGTTTGAGAAGACTGAGAAGCCAAACAAGTGATGGCTGGTAGTTTTTGGGAACATCACTATGGTGTGAGTGATTCTTAGGGGGGAACACTGTGGCCTGATCCATAGTGCATACCCATGTTGTTGGGATACGTATTTTGTCAATGCGATCCAAATTAACTTAGGAAGGGCTACCCACATGTGTGTCTCGCATGGCATTGCTACAACGAAGAAATTTGAGCCAATCTGTTTGTTTTTTTCTTGACTTATAGCTTTAACTTAATGTCAAACAATATCTTGGTGTTTTTTGCTGTGGAGGCACCATGCAGCCTTGTTGTTTTGGATGTGCCAAACAAGAAGTCAACCGATCTATCAATTCCGTGCGCGGTTGAGGAAATGAAAAAAAAGGATTCATACCCCCTGTGCTTTCTTCAATCCTATATGATTCGCCCTGGAGTATGCTATATATCTGGCCCCCATATTTCATATGGTCTAGCCCAGTTCTGCGTCTTCATTTGCCAGGTCGCGTTGGCAAGTCAGCCAAACGATTCGCCGTCAACGTTGGAGAAGGAGCCATGAGCTCAAAGCTCATCAGCCATAAAGCAAAGAAAATTAAGAAAATGCTTGATGTGAATCAACTCCAGCTTCATATGTTGCTTCCAAAGTTTTCTGGCTCTGGTTGGTTGCGCTGACAGAAATCATTTTCATCTTTTACAAAAACGACATGGCAATTGCATTTGTGTAAAGCCTCCCCCAAAGATGCTGGCAACATATGCCTCAACTAATATACTCTTGGACATGTCATTGCAAAGGCAAAGATTGTCGAATAGACCAGTCTGCTGTTCCTCATGTTGATTTGCCATGGATGTCAACTCTGATGATGAACTTGAAGAGCTTCTGAGCTGCCATCGACCCGTGACTTGTCGAATGTCTTTATCAATGATTCATATGAAAAACTTGTAGTGTCTGAAAACTTTTCTAGTGATGATATTTCACGTTCTATATGCATTATATATCCAAGGCTTCTTTGGGGCCCTATGCATGGCAACATCGCCCTGCAAAGCGAGTCAAGTCCAGCGCTGTGGAACCTCGAGACTTGAAACTGCAGGAGTTGGCATACCAACACTTGCCAGTAGCAGCTGACCATTCACTACGTCAGAAACCTACCTCAACACAATGTCCTTGGAAGGATAGCTACTTAGAACACCCTGATCTTAGGAACCTTGTGAGATCAGAGGATGTATTTCTGAAAATTGAACGGGACTCTGCTTTGTCACTGGTTCTTCCCAAGCCGGGGGCTACAGCTGGGAAGGTGTTGGATCATTGTATTCAAACTTTCGAGCAATTGGTATCGAAACACAAACCGCTTACTTTCAAATTTGGGATTACGCATGATGCTGCTGTACGTTGGCGAAATAGCAAGTTTGGCTATATCCATGCAAAGGGTGACGTATTTGACCACATGGTTGTCATCTATGCAGCGTCCAACCCACATGGTCCAGCTTTTTTGGAAGCGGCTTTAATAGATCGCTTTTCAAGTTACTTGTCCTGTTTTTCATGTATAATGGTTGTAAAATGTTATAAAAGTCTGTTTTGTTTTTTCAGGTGAGTGTGTTGTTGCAAAACTGATATGTGTTCTTTCAATTTGTCAAGTTGGTGGGGTGTTCCACAGCCTGTGCTAAGGTATGCAAGGATGCAAAAACGAACGCCTTGGAGGGGACACAGTGAATGACATTGATGAGGGCCCGTTCTTGACGTATATAGTGTACAAATCATGGAAACATCCACATAGGATTTTTGTACGAAGTGCAGCGTGTCCCAACTAGGGGTTTCAAAATGTTGAAAACCCTTGGTGGCTGTTGAATTTATGCTTTCATGTTCAAAACCTGTTTGAGTTGCATTGGCTATGCCAACATGGCAACTTTGATCCCCAGCCGTTGCAGTGAGAATTAAAACGCGCTACTTGTGGTGTGCAGTTTCACTTTTTTTTGCCAACTTGGGCTTGCTGTGGATTGACTGATTTTGGCAGTTATTGGAACTTGAGTTCACTTGTTAGGGGATGTTAAAGCTGTTAAAGTGTGAGATCTTTTGACTTATCCTTGGGGCTTGTGTATCTTATGTTTTCATGCATGTGTGAAAGATTTTATGATTGGGGTATGTCACGCCGCTGCTGAGGCCAGCCGTGTCAGCCAGATCTTGACTGCAGCTGCTGTGGCGGAAGACTTGGGTTCCAAAAAAGCAGCAAAACTTGGTGTCAAAGAGTGGGCAAAATGTAACCTCAGGCATTCTGAGCGGGATGTTCACATCACCTTGAAACGACAGAAAACCAAGTTACAAATCCCGGTGGAGAACATTTGTTGTGACTGGGTGGATATTCCTTGGATCTCTCCCCAAAGCTGGTTGAAATTTGTGGTTGATAGGGGCTTGTGGCCAACTACATCTGGGCGCAGTCGTCATGACCATGATGGGGCCCGAAAAAATTGGACTGAGTTTTGGAAGAACTATCAAAAACTCTATCCCACTTTTGAGTTGTTTGGTCGCTCTGATGTTGACTACAGCCGGACAGCAGCCTGGGTTGTACATGGGGACGAAGGACGTACTCTGAAAAGAAATGGGATTCTCGTTACCTCTTTACAACCAGTGCTTGGGTTTGGGTATGACGAAAAGCGTGTTGTCAAGGGTGCTGGGGCTTCGAAACTTCAGGTGAACTTTTCGGGCCACAGTTTTACAACAAGGCGCATCCTCCACACTATTCCCAAAACGCATTATGAGTCGCAACCAGAAGTTTTTCACGCTGCAATGGATCATGTGGGTAGATCGTGTGCTAAATTGCTTGAATCTGGGTACGTTGACAAACACACTGGTGAAACCTTCAAGGTGTGCATTATCGGTGTGAAAGGGGACGCTCCATATCTTGCAAAATGTGGTCACTTCTACAGGACGTTCAACAGTACTGCTAAACGTGGTGAAGAACGTGGTCCTCCGAAGGGTGTTTGCCCACTATGTCTTGCTGGAACCAATCTATGTCCTGCCGAGGAGGTAGCAACAACATCGCCAAGATGGTTGACTACGGTGGGTGTTAAACTGCCATGGGTGAGGCAACCTTCGATGATAACTCACCTGGTTCATGATGCTTCTGACCCAGCTTCATTCTTCAGATCTGACATCTGGCATATATTCCACTTGGGATTTGGTCGCTCGTGGATTGCAAGTGTCATCCAATTGGCGCTGCCATCTTTGCCGTGTGCAAATCTGGAGGAGAGGTGGGACTACCTTACTGCAGACTATCGCTCTTGGTGCGCTGAACACAAACAGCAAAGCCATGTGTCCAAGATCACGGGCTATTTGGTGTCTTATGGCGACGCTTCTGGTGCCATGGGGAATTGGCATAAGGGTGCCCTAACAACAAACTTCATGAGATGGATCGTGGATTTGTTGGGGAAGTTGCCTCCTGACCAAAATGGTTTCTTGATGAAGCGCCGTTGCGCGACCTACAGGATCAACGCTATGTTTGGTGTTCTTTATCGTGCTGGTGCTTTCTTGGAAGAGGCTGAATGCAAGTTCATATCAGAGTGTGGCCTGCAGTTTCTACAAGCATACTATGGTTTGGCAGTGGCCATGTTCGGGTTGTCAAGACAGTATCTTTTTCCTCTATACCCGAAGCTTCACATGTTTCAGCATATCATGCTGGAAATTAGGTGCATGGGGTTGAAAACCAAAATGGCGCTCAACCCCACACTTTGGGGGTACCAAATGGATGAAGACCTTGTAGGCCGTGCCTCAAGGATATCCCGGCGTGTTTCAATAAGGTTGGCTTGCCAGCGGGTGATTGACCGATATCTGGTCGCAGCGTGTTCTGCTTTCACAAAGAGCGGGCTGTTGGTGTGAAAACATTTGGTTTGTATCCGGCTGGGTTTGTGCTTCTTGTTTTGTGTTTGGGGGCGCAGTTCGATGCATGCTATGTTTTATGTGGTTTTCACCTATTCCTTTTCCAATTCCCTGTGTGATTTATCCATGTGACTTCATTGGTTTACATCCATGCAGGTGGGGGCAACGCAGTTATGGTGTAGAATTCACATACAAGAATGTTACATATAAGAGTGTTACATGTTGCAATTTTAGGCATATAAAAAAACACGTGTTTTTTTTTAAAAGCTATGTTTTTCTTAGCAACCCTAAAAATTTAAGGGTTTTGGGTCTGAAGGTAGATTTCTGTATATGTCTCTATAACTACTGTCCAGCTATAAGCTGGTAAATCTAGTAGTTCTGAACCCATCCAACTTTGGATGCTGTTGACCAGCCATTTAAAAGGGGGTCGGAGAGATCAGGATTGACCAGTGGAACATCGAACCATAGATTCAAGATGAATTACATATTTAGTTAGTTTAAATATTATATAAACAATGATATATATATATATATATGGTGCAGTGTTGGCCGGTCCCCCCCCCTCCCCCCCCCATGGGGGGTGGTAGTAAAGGATTCCCCCCCCCCTGTGGTGTGGGGGTGGTTTGTGGGATTGTGGTAGTGTATAGGTTTCCCCCCCCCTGTGGTGTGGGGGTGGTTTATAGTATTGCGGTAGTGTAGATAGTCTACATAGAGTGGATATACAGTGTGTATACCGTATCCGAGTCCCTACCCCCCCCCCATACCCGGGGGGGGGGACCGTTAACACGGGACACGACACCATATTTTTTTTTCAACGCGCAATGCAGTGCCGGTTTATGGCGTCCGCATGACAGCAGCCGAACACACCCGAAGATTGATTATTTCTTTTTGGGGTATAGTAAGCTCCACTGTTCCCGTTCATAGGCAATAGGAAAAATCATCTGAATCTGCAAAGTGGTAAAAGTCCAGTTTGGCATGTTGGCCCCTCGAAGGGCTTTCAAATCTGCTATAGTAAAAAGTGTGTAGAAAGGGTGATAGAGTGATCCAAGTGGTGGGATAGAATTTCTACGGGTGGAAATTTTAAATTGTGCTTCTGCTAGAGCCAATTCAGGCCAGTGGGCTCTAGGGGCGCCACGCCGATAGGGGGAAGAAAGTGTTCGGAGCGTACCCGAAGGGTTGAACATAAGAGAATATTCATATGAGAGGGGGTGTCTGAGAATATGTCCAAGGTATTTCATACGGAGATCGGAGATTCGATGGGAGTTAGGAATAACCGTTGGCAAAACTTGATAAGATAAGGATTGGAGATATTCGTTGGAACAACTAGCATCAGATGGTTGAATAACGCGGTGGTAATAGGGGCTTTTGATGTGAAAGATTTGTCTAAGGGCTTTGTAATGTAGTGAATCAACTTTAGAAACTTGAGCTGGTGAAAAAGTTTGAGACTCCATACCGTGAAGGAGAATTGATTGGACAATGGTAGAATACGTACGAAGCTTATGCTTCGGAGAGATAAGTGGATGGCGAAGGAATGGTTCGAGCTGTTTAAAGGCAGTGGAGGCTTGGGAGCAACGAAAGATGATATCTGGGACTGACGATGAGGTAGGACTGATATAGGAACCAAGGTATTTGGCCGATGGCAAAGGTGATAAAGGAGGGTGTAAGGCCTCATAATTAACTGGATGACCGATGGCCTGTGCACAATATTCACAGGTACAAGCTTGTGTGGGTGTAATAATGGAGGAAAGAGATATTGGCAGGATGCCATGGATTGCGAGGAGTTGGCATTTGGCAGGATTGAGTGATAGACCAATGCGAAGGGCAAGATATTGTAAAAGATGTAAGAGACGCATGAGCGTAACATTGGTACGAGAGATCAAAACAGTGTCGTCTGCATATTCGATGTCAGTGAGATGGGAGTTGGCAGAATGGGTCCAAGGTGAGTATCCATATAGGGCATGAAAAATGGTGTTAAGATCATGTGTTAGTGCAGAGAGAACTATGACAAAAAGATAGGGGCTCAAGGGGCAGCCTTGGCGGATGCCCCGGCCGATGGAGCGAGTAGAAGAGCAGGAGAATTGATCCTGCACAAAGAATTGACCTTGATGATAGAGGGCCATAACTGCCTCTACAGTATCGGGAGGGATGCCGTAGCGAAGGAGAGCCGCCCTAAGGGCTGGATGGCTAATTGAATCGAACGCTTGAGACCAGTCGAGAAATAGAATATAGAGGGATGAGGAATGACGTTCAAAGAGCTCAGTCAGACGACGGAGTGGACAGGGAACGTCCAGAGCGGAAGCCAAACTGTTGTGGTTGAAGTCGATGGTCAATGTAATAGGAGAGTCTTGACTGAAGCATGGAAGCATAAACTTTGTATATGGAGTTGGCAAGTGATAATGGACGGTAACTGGAAGGGGATCTGCTATCTTTGTTATTACCTTTATAGAGCATAACAACTTTGGCAAGTTTCCAGTGGGTAGGTGCTGTAGCTGATTGAAAACACTGGTTGTAGTAATCAAGGAGAGATCTTTTTAAAACGTATGGCATAAATTTGAGTGCTTCGATTGGCAGTTTGTCTGGCCCTGGCGCTCGGCCAGAGCGAGCCCGCTTAAGGGCTCTAAGTAAATCTGGCATAGTGAAAGGTTGATTAATGAGTGGGATAGGAGGGAAGATTGGATCATCGTCGGGAGGGGGAAGTGGGGCGGACGCCCAGACTGAGTTTTGGAGGTGATCGGCGAGTACGGATGATTTTTGGGAACGAGGGACGGGAGTGCCCTCTGAGTTATTAACGGATTGGGTAGAAGGAGTATAGGAAGAACGAAGTCTTCTAAGAGTTCGCCACTGATCGGCGGCGGAGGTAGATTGATTATCTTCATGTAATTTAGATAGAAGCCAACGCTTTTTGTCTTTCAAGGCAGAACGCTTTATCCTTAATCTGGCAGTGCGCTTTTCGGATTCAGGTAGAGTATGTAATTGAGTGGAAAGCTGGAGAGTGGCTGGTGATAGGTAAGGTTTACGGGCGGCATGTGAAATAGTTGGAAAAGAATCTTGGGCAATAGTATTAAGAGTGGAAACAATCTGAGTGGTGAAAGTATCAGGATCGAGTGGAACAGTTGTTTGAAGTGGTAAAGGGAATAATGCTGCTGGTGGAAATGAAGAAAAGCGACCGATGGCTGTTCGGCGGGTTACGCCATTGTCAGCATTGATGTCAGCTCTTTCATTACCAGGAATGCCTGAATGTGATTTAACTTTGTGTAAGGAAATGGAAGAAAAAGTTGAGAGGTAGGTATAATAGTCAAGTAGGAGGGTGGCAAGTTGCAAATTGGCAGCTGGTAGTGAAGTGCCGAGGAGGATATCAATGACATATTGGGAATCGAAATGAAAGTGAATGTTGGTAGGGATGGTAGGAAGCTGGAGGATGTAGGAAATGGCCTCAAGGGGAGCCTGAAGTTCTGCAGTATTGTTGGAGCCTTTAACGAGAAAAGGTAGTGATCCGACTGGGCCGAAGAAATCCAAATCCATGGAAGCAAAAAAGACTCCCCAGCCTGCAGGGTTTGAGTAAGAAACGGAATGCTGATCAGGGCATGAACCGTCGAGAAACACATCAAAAGAGGGGTCGGAGTCGGAAGAAGAAATCAATGGAATGGCAGAATTGGCAAGAAGATTAGCTTGATACTGCAGCTTGGAAGATGAAAGCGAGAAGTCAAGCTTGGGAGGTGGAATCGGACGGCGAGGGGAGCGAAAGGAGGGAAGACGGAGAGAAGCGGAGAGAAGGAAGCGGCGGTGATGCCATGGAAGAGAAATGGATGGATGTGAGCGAATAGAGCGAAAGATGTGACGATGCTCTTGACGACAAATAATGTGGTCGAGAACGGCATAAGAATCAAGAGTTGGGGAAGAAGGTGGTGGTGGATCTGCAACGATGTCTTGGTATGTGACCAAGAGAGAAGGCGGGCGGGACCGCATAGTGGAAACAACAGAAAGTTCGTTGGAAGAGAGGAAATCGGTGAGGTGGAAGAGATTGGTGCTTGGATAAGAATCTTCATCAAGGTCGTGGGCAAAAATGGAGGGGCCGAAAAGCTCTGGAAGTGATTGAGTGTAGTTGGGTGCAAGGCGGGCGTTGAAATCGCCCATGAGAACTGGAATGTATTGAGAAGAATAATGGGAAAAGAGGTGATGAAGTTGTTGCCAAAAATGTTCCTTACGAAGTTGATCCTGGGTAGGATCAGAAAGTTGGCTGGGTGCATAAACTGAGAACAAGGCAAGTTTGTATGGACGAGTGTTTAGAATAAGGACGGCCAGTCTGGCATCCCATGGGTGGAAATCGTGAACAATAGGAAGAAGAGGTGTAGGTATGGCAAAGCCAACGCCCGCGTGCGGGTCGGATTGTGTACCAGAAAGATAGTAATGAAGGAAAGGATATCTGAGAATGTCAGAATTTTTACTCTTGGTTTCCTGAAGGCAGTAGATGCCAAGTGGAAGGGTTTTGGCTTTTGCCTGGAATTGCTCGTATTTTCCAACGCCAATAAAAGTTTCAATGTTCCAAGTGTAGAGAAGAAGCTTCTTCTTTGGCAGTGAGAAGGAGTCCAAAGTAGCAGTAGGTTCGTCCAGATGATCACAGGAGACATAGTTTTTATAAAAGGAAGCCCGGGAACGAACAGTGGGCTTAAGGGTATGGGAAGGATATTGGCGCTTCTGAGTGTGTTGACTATCTTGCACCTTAAACAAAGGGCCAACTGGACGAGGAAAGGTGAACTCTCGCCAGTGAAGCGTGGAAGAAAGGTATTTCCGGTATTGTTGTCGGCTTTCGCGCCGTCGCTCATTAAAGGTTGCGTGACGTTGCGCCATCGCTTCCTGTGAGCGAAGATACTGGTGTTTGTGGCCCTTTGCCGCACAGCAGGATCCGTGACCGCTTGATCGTATCAAGGTAGGAGTGTTTGACTGGTAGGAAGCAAAATATTTGAACAAGGATCCGCGGTCTCCCGGCAAGCCAATGGGGGCCCCTGCTAGCTCAAGCTGCTTGTGAATGGAAGCTTGTTTAGCCCCTGTAAATGAAACATACTTTCTTTTGCCCCTTCGAAAGTACCAAACGGAGGTGTGATCAAAGCAAAATTTGGTCTTGTATACTAACATCCCGTTTTGAAGATAATACGGGCGATTACGAAAAAGTTTGGGAACATTGTAAAATTGCCATTCACCTAGAAAACAACTACAGTGAGGACAGTTATGGGGTCTATTACCTAAAAGACAACGTTGGGAAAAATTGGTGGGGGTATTGGGGAGGGGAGGAAAACTGACAACTGTAAAAAGCAGTGCAAAAACAACGTGCACCAGAAAAAGTCTTTTTGGACTGTGAGCTCTGTTATGAGTCCGGTCGAGGCTCTTCAAAGGGGAGCCCGGTGGCCTGAGGCCAAAATCGTTAACCTGACAAGTTCGATCCTTGTCTCTGTCAGTAATGAGTCTTTCCTTGCAAGACTCGAAAGAGTTCGGCTATCCTTACAGCTCTCTGTTGGTCTTTGACCACTATCCTTACGAGTTCCGTCCTTGCCACTATCCGTACAAGTTCTTTCCTTTGCGGACTCTAAAGAGTCCAGTCTATCCTTACAATTCTCTGAGGGTCTTGGACCCATATCCTTACAATTGCCTGCAAAGTGGCAAGAATCATATCTGGAGGCAATCAAAATGATGTCAGTGGTAGTGAAGCTTGGATCACTTCACTGTGGAAGGAAATTGTTTGGCATCAACATTAGGAAACAAATGTTGGCAAGAATGGTATATAGTGTGGAATCTTGGAAGGAAGTTGAAGTCAAGTTTATAAGTTGGAAGGTAAAGTTTGAACAGGAAAAGTGGAGAAAAATCCCAAAAATCATCAAAATCAATCTATAATGGGTGTGTAATAAAAATAGTCAACAAACCTTGACTAACCATGGTACATTCAAATGCTGATGCTGATGCATGAAAATGACCCAGAGGGTCTGCCAGAAGAGGAGGTGTTGACCTTCCTCAAACAGCATGTACAAAAGGGTTTCCATGGAGTTACCCTTGTTATTCCAGTGGCGCGTGTTAGACCAAGACAAAACCTGTGAATCAACTTTCTGAAAAGAAGTAACAATATGATGATAAACTTCTACAAGTGAATCATTGGGAATCTGAAGTTGTGAGTTTTGTTTGGGTCTGCGCTTAAAAATATGTGCAAATTGCCAGTATGATGGGTCTGTGAAACATGTGCAAAGCGCACTCAGTCCTTTCAGGTACTCATTGGTGTAGGGATCATTGCCCAAGAAGATGTCCAGGAACATAGGCTTCTCTTCAATGAAAGTGGCCAGGTAGGTACAAACTTCATAGAACTGGTGATGGTCCTGCTTGAAAGTAGACTGCAACATCTTGACGTAGTCCATGCAAAAGTCCTGTGGGTTGTATTGTGTATGGTGGAAGGTCTGTGCATCATCCAGCGCTAAAAGCATTGATGTAGCAATGAGATAGTCCCAGGGAATCATGTTGATTCTGGCAAGTTCCTGCTTGGGGATATCAATGTCCCAGCTGTGTGTGTGTAGCTGTGGTAGTTGTCTCTGATCAATGTGTGGATGTGGTTGGCAAACCAGTTCATGACTGGAAAATGTTGTTGCACTTCTGGTATGCAGATCGGATATCCTGAATTGTAAACTTCAGGTGCATTTCTCGCAAGATCTGGTATTTGGAAGGGCAGTTTGGGATCATGTGGTAGTGGAATAAAGTCCTGAACTCTGGAATCAATCAATGGAAATGCAACCACATAGTTGATCCAATCATCAGCTGTAAATTTGTCCAGCAGTAATGTGTTGTTGCTCTGAAAAGGAAGTTGTTGCTTGGAAATGTTGAGGTAGTACTCGAAGTCGTTGTCCTGGTAGAGGTCGAATGAATGTAGGAAGTAGTCCAATTGCAAAGCAGTGCACCAGTCAAAAGAGCTGGGCAAAATTGTCTGATTGAAGTTCTTCTCCAATTTGACAAAGTTCTGGTGGTATTTGCATAGGTCACATTCTCCATGGCCAAGTTTGGCCTGGCAAGGGTCATGGTGGGAGTCAACTCCAGGGCACCAAGGTGATGAAGGCTCTTGTGAGATCTGGTTGTTGAAACCTGGTGGTAGTGGATGAGTATCACAATCTGGGCAGTCATGGTTGGATCCTTTAATGCAACAGCATTGAAGGCAAAGAATGTTGTCAGTGGCTGTAGTGGTGGGTGTGGTGGAAGATTGATATCTTGTGTTGTGTACATCCCTGAAGGGGGTGGCAGATGCTGCTTGGGAGTAGGTCTTGACTCTGGTAGGTTGTGTAGTGGAAGAGGGTGGTAACCCTGGTGGGCCTGAAGAGTCATGGTGGTCATCCCAATTTCTGCCATATTTGGTTTGGTCAGGGGATCTGTCTGTGTAGTAGCCTTTTTGCTGTGAAGATTGTGAATCCCATTTGTTGTAGTTGCGCCAATTGCCTTTTTGTGTGGTATCCTTACCTTTCTGCTTACCCTTACCTGTGCCTTTGTCCTTACCTTTGTTGTTTGGTTTGGATCTGGAAGATCTTCCTGAGGTGTCATATTCAATTTGGTTGGTAGCAAGAACATAGTTGAGTTCTGCTGAAATGCCTTGTGCTCCTTGTAGTGGTAGTGCTGGATGGTCTGTGAGTAGTTTGGCCAAAGTGCCAGTCATGCTCATAAAGATGATGGGGTATGGAAATTGCTGAACTGGTTGCAGAATGTTGCTAACATCCATTGCTTTGGAGTGGTGGTATCTGGTGGTAGTAGTAGAATCTTGTGCTGCTCGTGATAGTGCTTGTATAATGTTGAGGCATGATCTCATTTTTTGGGAAAATGGTTCAAGCCACTTTTGCTGTACTTCTTCAAGAAAGTTCTCAATGACAAAGATGAGGCACACATATCTCCGGGCAAATCTTGAATCCAATACATAACTGATTTGTGCTAAGAGTTGTCGACTGGTGGCAGTTCTGAATGGGAATATCTGCAGTGTGTTGATGTCAGCATCAAGTTCTCCATTCCATCCCTTTTCACTTGCAGGGAGGATCTCTCTGAGAATTTCCAGTAATGTATAAAATGGTTGTTTGGCTATCCTGTCTGAAGATGTAATGTCTGGCTCAGTGCGCATCTTGTATCTCTGGTAGTTGATTTGCCATTCACACTTCACTCCTTTGCAATGTTGGGTAAAGGCATTACGCTGTTGTTCTGTCATAAATTCCAGTCGAAGGATGGCAGTGTCTCTGTCAACAAGGTGGCTGGTCATAGATGCAATGCATGATGGGTCAAGTCCTGCTTGTTGGCACCAATAGTGGATGTTGTAATCCAAAGTAGATTTTTTGACTCCCCAAGCTGGGAGTCCCTTAAGCAAAACCGATCTTCGTCCAAGTCGAGCTTCCAGTGTGGTGAGTCTGCTATCCTGCATATCAAGTCTAAGCTGAGCAAAATGATTTTCCAGTGTGGTATTGGCATAGAACTGTTTGCAAGCATCCCATAGAACTTGGAAAGAAGGCAGTACTGTTGTTTGATGGTATTGTCTCATGGCTTCCTCAATGTTCTGTTCCTGTAATTCCAAGGTTGGCAATGTAGCTTCAAATGGTCTCTTCTTGGAAAGATTGAGCTTCTGCAGTGTTCCTGTCTGTTCATCAAAATGTTGAGTGTCATCTGATAGCAAGTTGAGTGCAAGGAAATCATCTCGAGCTTCTTTGCTGGTCTTGAGAAGGTTGCAGAGTTGTGGATCTAGATCACCAAGTTCAAAGTTCTTGGCTGAGAGAGCTTCAAGAAATGTTTTCCATTCTTCTGAGGTAGGTCTCTCCTCCTGTTTGGGCTTCTTCGTAGGTGAGTCTTCCCTTTGGGCACGACGAGCTTTGATCAGGTTGATCTCTTCAGGAGTAAGCTGCAAATCTCCTGTAGCTGGTGGCTCTGCTGGTGTAGCAGTAGCATCTTCTCCAGGTGTGGCCATGGCTCTATCCTTACAGTGAGTCTATCCTTACAATGCCAATGTCTAATCAGGGGCTGTGAAAGTAGGGGGATCCCCCAAAAGGGGGAGAAACAATGAAACATTGAATACTAGGGCCATAAGCTTCAAGAATAACAGAGGCTGCTACTATAAACCAAAGTTGGTATAAACAGCTGTGGAGTGTTCATGGACTACAGCACGAATGCTGAATGCGAGGGCAATGGCAGCTGAGCTTGTGCCAAATGCCTACGACACCATATATATATATACAGATATATACAACAGTAGAGCATCTGCAAAAACAAACTCATTGGAATTTCCTCGAAAAATCGGTCTTCAAGGCTTTGCGGTCCAAGGATCTTCCACCAGTCATAGTTCACGAAGGGGGGCAACCCCGTGGGGGGCTCCGAGCCCTCATCCGGCGCGGGAACTGGCGTCAGAGTCATGGTTTAAGGAACGGCCAGTGAGAGTTTCAATGGGACATGTTTAGCTATAATATATATATATATATACCGTACTCATATATCTATATATAGGCGTGCGTGTGTAGATACAGACATCATGTTTCTTCAATTCGATATTCATATATCTTGTTCGCACATAATTGAAGCTTAGAGCTTCAACTCTTGGGGGTCAAAGCCCAAGACTTTGCCAGCCAGACGTTGTTCGCCATCTTCCCCGATAGCTGGCCATGGGCAGGGGTCAAAAAACATTCGGAATACCCCAGGCTGGGTCAGGACTTTTGGTATCGGAATGCTCCTAAATCACCGTGGAACAGAATCACCAACCCTTGATTTTGGATTGCACCATTCGTTTCATCTTAACTTGGAACATGTTATGATTCTGATTATCTTAGTTAAGAACGCCTACTGTTGATGAGGTGTTGTCTTGGTGTTGCAAATTGACGGTTCAGAGTACGGGATTAAGCACCCCCAGTCCGCTAACACTAATGATCCTTGAAATAAATTCCAGAATCAATTATGCAGATGACTGGGACACTACACGCAATAAAATGATGATGTGTACTTATGAATCACATGTGAAGACTATCGTAATATGGTGTTCCTATGTCTTCCTCCAAGTTTCATTTTTTTCCAAACTGCACCCAAATCTCCAGAGGATGCACCTGGTTCATATCCCGGCATCCAACCTAACGGCCACGTTCGGTGAAAGTTACCCACACGTCTTTCGCCGAAATCTCCGCCGAGCCACTGGGGGCTCGGAGCCTTCGTCCTCCACCGTACCAGTGAGGATTCCTGAAAGGTTGGAAGGGTTGGTTGGTTGTGACACCCCAAAAGGATCCAATTGCCGCTATGGGTTTTTGGTGAAAGCCCAAGACTGCTTCAAATTTGTTCTTTTCTGCTTGCGGCCAATTTCCGCTTGACGTCCACCCAATTTCGACTTGGTCGAGTCCAGTGGAGTTGAAGAATTGTCACTTCCCTGCAGCACAGGGTACGATACTGCCAGCCGGCAGTAGGAAACCGACCTATCAAATCCGATCATCAGACCATTCAGCTTGGTTCATTGGACTGCCGGACTCAGGAACTGATAGCCCTGACACCAGCTGCCATGCACCATGTCAGCATGGAGTAAAGCAGCATGCAGGCGAAGAAGATTCCAGCGCGGAGCAATACAAGGGCGTCGTCTCGTAGGGCTGTGAAGTACATTCCAACATAGGTCCCCATCACGATCATGGCCGGAAGGAGCAAACTCATTGAGGCAAGCAGCGAGTTCTTGACTATTTCCATGAATAGACTTTTGGGCCGTGCCCGTGTCACCTCGCCTACAAAGATCAACACGTCCTTCAACATCGGCATGAACACAAGCCAAATACTCAGACCGTCAAGCAAAAATGCGGGAGTGTATTGTGTTGCACCAAACCTCGCGTCACTGGCTGCGTAGTCCATGAAGGCCCACATGATGGGCATGAACATGGCCAGGGTCGATTTGGTGGTGAAAGCTCGCTTTGCCAAGTCGAAGGTCAAAATATCCAGAATCTCGGAACGCAGCGTGTGCTCAAATACTTCTTGGCTGCCAAACCACTGGTTCACACATTCCTTCACTATCTTCCGGTCACAAAGCATCCTGCCACCTCCAGAACCAACATGATCATTGTCACAACAAGAGCTCCTTGCAGTGTCAAAAGAGACATCGAGCAACTGCTGTTTCATGATGTCCAAATCTCGAAAATAGCTTCGCAAAGTGCTCATGGCCACATATGAGACCACACTAGCACACAATATAACCCCACCCGCCGCAGCAAGCTGGAAGATAGGTTGAGAAACATCAATGGGCACCATGATCAAGGGAATCATGCCAGCAAACGACACCAGGAAGAAGGAGATGCGCATTGGACCCAGAAAGGTTGGCCTGATGAGGAGTTGCTTTTTCTGATCTTTCTTGCTTTGCAAGAAAGCCGCAAGCTCGAACAAACACCACAACCTCTCCGTCCAAGTTGGGTCCCAAAGAACAAGCATCGAATCCGAATGTTTCAGCAAGCCACCTAGGCTAAAGATAGCTTCAGTTTTCAACCTCTGGTTGGTGCTGCTGATGCAAATTCGGTCCAAGAAGACACGCTTTCGAGGCTGCCAAAAGATCGTCACTAAAGTTGTAGCAATGAATCCAAACCAAAGAGACCAGCACGAGTATGGGTAGAAAACACCATCCACTTCCCTTCCACGATCCAAACCCGGAAGGACCTCGAAGCAGTACAATATCATTGCCACAACTGCAGAGACCATGCCAGACACGGCAGCAGCCGGGCCGTTGTATATGGTGATGAGAGTAATGATCTTATTCCACCTGCTGCCATGCCAAGAATGACTCCAAAAAGTTGATATCTTCACAGCACTCTGACTTTTGAAATAAAAGTCAACTTCACTTTCTCGCAGGGCCACTGCTCCCTGCTGAAAAACCTGGAATACAGGTGTGACCCTCACCACCTCTGGGTTGACGACCTCCATGTTCGCAAGGTCTTTAGCAACTCGCAGAATTATGCGATCCAGCTCTAGTTGGATCTCTGACGGGGTGACTTCCAAGCCTGTTTCAGAGCCATCTTCAGAGATGGATGTGGGCAAAGGAGGCAAGTTGCGACTCGGGTTGGGACCCACTGCATCTTCGTCTTGGACGTGGGCATTTGCAGCTTGCTCCCACATCACACTTGAAGCAATGGATGGCTGACTCGCAATGCTTCCAGGACTTGCCATGCTTCCGGGACTGGCTCTGGCGCTCATGACAATCACAAATGTGAGAGACAAGAGCTGTATGATGGATTTTAGTAAACGAGGTGGTTTGAATATGATTGAACTTGACGGTTTTCGTAACTTGGGTTCTATCTGGAAAAAAATGACGCAGATTGTTTGTGTTCGTCGCCGATGTTCATTTGACTGTAGATTCTGCAGTGATTCAACATCAACCAAGTCAGCAAGTCAACAAAAATTCACCAATTCTTGGCCAAAAATATCTCAGCCAACTTTTCAAAACAATGCTAGCGACCCAAAAAGAGGTCCAACAGGAACAATCCCACCGTTCCCACCGCATCCCTGGCGTCCCCAGGCCCCCGCACTTCACTCCTCCCCTGGACACTTCCATGAAGACGCTCTGAACGCTTCTCGGTCTGCGATGTAGACCCTGGCCAAATGGTTGTTTTGTGTACTTTTGGTTGAGACATTTGATCAACTATTCTGTATCTACATGGGGAAAAAAGAGTGGGAACACTGTAAGCGAATTCTAGCTGGCCATTGATTTGGGAAGGTGTTCCAAATAGTCAACATTGGAAGATGCAGAAATTATCTGGGGAAAGTGCGAGTGAACACGTGCGCCTTCACCAGGGAACCGCCTCTGCCCATCGCTTTCCTGGTGACATATAAATGTACGAATATATGAAACATGATGAGTCTATGAAAATACATGACATTATTAAATGATATAAGATAATTATATATATATATATACATATGTTGTATGTATATGTAGCGTGTATATATATATATATATATATATATATTTGCGTTTAATTTACGACCTAATTAGTCATGAACTATTAATTTACCACCTAATTAGTCATGAACTACCAGGCTACCACGGTTACATCCATTCTCATTGTACCCCCGGCCTGAGAGCAACAGCTGCACCCAGAATGACTGCCTGTCAACATCAGGTTTTTCACATCAACAAAACAACAACGAAAAAATGCGTCAAACGACGATACAATACTCTTATAGTTCAATATAAAAGGTGTGTACCAATAGTAATTTGAGTCAAACCATGACAAATGCAAAACCCCCAAAACATCCCCAAAACAATCTATGGTTCCATTCTCATCATGATATCATAACGATTTCAACCTGGGTGTTTTAATCCTTTTGGCTTCACCCCCAGCAATAACAGATTCTTGCCATGCTGCCGCGCAGATCCAGCTGTTGGAACTCAAAGAGAGGTCATCCTGTGCCGAAGAAACCATCGAAAATTGATAGTCAATGGATCGAAACACAAAATCATATTGGTTCGTTTGATTTTCTTAATAAAAGTATAGATTATAAATGAAGTTGTTATGAAAAACAAAAATGATCGAAATTGTACAATCCTATCCACTGTACCAGTATATGATATGATCAGTACTATCACAGCATGTATCCACTCTGATCGGATTAAATGCGCCTGCAGAATCAGCTTGGGGGCTGTGCCGACACCACTCAAACCTCACTTTTTGGCCAATGTATCTGTCGTGGAAATTACAAAAGGCTACAGTTCGATGAAAATTATAGATAATTATAGGTGTTTAGTTTTTTGGACAGCTTTGTGTTGATTGATTTTGTTTACTTTACAGTTGCTTCTTGAAATTGTGCATATTTGTAGGATATTCATGGATATTCCAACCGTTGCCGGTTTATCCATGCGGTACCACTACAAAAAGGAAAAAAGATCTCACCTCGGATCCCCAACCCACATGCGCCCTGGGCGGGGCCGTCGCAAGCGGCCCTGAGCAACTTGGAATCACAGGTCCCCAGAAACGACTTGATTCCGTGGCTCTCTTGGTGATTTTTCGGAGTCTTGGACAAAAAAAACAATATGTCTGTCAAGAACACATGGAACCAAACAAACTCAAACTGCTCTTCAGTTTATAGGATGACACCAAGCCAAGTTTATAGGATGACTATCCTACTGAAGATGATATGTCTGTTTTTTTGGTCCGTCCACTCCCTAACAGCCTGGCGCGACTTCCATCGCGGTCGCCTCGCTTTCTCAAAAACGGAAACAACTGGAGAAAAATCTTTAAGCGCCAACAGATCAAACATCAAAAAAAACATGGGGTTGAATGATTCAGATATGAAAAACAAACATCTCTGAGTCATGTGGTTTTCATCTGAAAAAAAAAAAAAAAAAAAAAAAAAAAAAAAACGCATCCCGTCCCACCTTGGCACCGGAGAGAGCCCGGTAAGGGATCTCACTTTTTTGAGCCAAGCCAAGCAGTGGCATTGATGGATCTTGTCGGAGTTCATGCCGTCTATTGATGTTGGTGTTAGTACTGATCCTGATCCTGATGCTGATGCTGATGCTGATGATGATGATGAAGATGATGAAGATGATGATGATGATGATGATGATGATGATGATGATGATGATGATGATGATGATGATGATGATGATGATGATGATGATGATGATGATGATGATGATGATGATGATGTTTTGCCAACTTCAACTTTCAACAAAATGAACCAAAAAATATGTCTTCGACTCCCAAACTTCTACCCCAAATCAATCAAAACGTCACCCAAGTTGTCATCCCTTGTTTTTTTCCAATCAACTCATGAAACGCCTCGTAGGCCGCCAGGGCATCATCTTTGGATGCGCCCGCCAGCTCTGCTCGGGCCACGAGATCCCGCTGCCACTCCCGCGCAAAACTGGCTCCGTCCGCCCAGGCGAAGGTCTGGGGCGGCAGGCTGGGGAAGCGGTCGACCAGCCACCTGGCAGGCCAAGCTCCAGAAACAACATTAAAATCATGTCAAAAAGAAAACACATATGCGGTCTGGTTGAACAAATAGTGTCATTGACAAAAAAAAGTGGTGCGCAAGCTTAGAGAGGCCTGGGAAAACAGCACCCATTGGCTTTAGGAAGAAACAACTTGTTGAGACATCGACATTATCATGACATCTCCAACTTTCATCTCAGTGGAACTTCAGAAACATTTCTGCCACTGCGAAAAACCAAGGAACTGCGCTTCTTGACTTGGGCCCTCTGCCCCTTAGGGTGAAGAATGAGGTGGTAGGGGTGGGGTAGGCAGAACATTGGTACGGAGGGAGCATGTAGGCTGTAGAGCAACATCTTGTATGGATGGGTATGGATGGTACATAGTATACAGGGTAGTATGTGGCATATTGGATATATATGTAGATTTCTGCATATGTCTCTATAACTACTGTCCAGCTATAAGCTGGTAAATCTAATAGTTCTGAACCCATCCAACTTTCGATGCTGTTGACCAGCCATTTAAAAAGGGGGTCGGAGAGATCAGGATTGACCAGTGGAACATCGAACCATAGATTCAAGATGAATTACATATTTAGTTAGTTTAAATATTATATAAACAATGACATATATATATATATATACAGATATATACAGTGTATTAGAGCATCTGCAAAAACAAACTCATTGGAATTTCCTCAACAAATCGGTCTTCAAGGCTTTGCGGTCCAAGGATCTTCCACCAGTCATAGTTCACGAAGGGGGGCAACCCCGTGGGGGGCTCCGAGCCCTCATCCGGCGCGGGAACTGGCGGTTCACGGAAGGTTCACGGAACGGCCAGTGAGAGTTTCAATGGGAAATGTTTAATTATATATCATATATCTATATATACGTGTGCGTGCGTAGATACAAACATCATGTTTGTTCATGTTTCTTCAATTCTATTCATATCTTGTTCGCACATGTTGAAGCTTAGAGCTTCAACTCTTTGGGGTCAAAGCCCAAGACTTTGCCAGCCAGACGTTGTTCACCATCTTCCCCGATAGCTGGCCGTGGGCAGGGGTCAAAAAACGAGGAATACCCCAGGCTGGGCCAGGACTTTTGGTATAGGAATGCTCCTAAATCACCGTGGAACAGAATCACCAACCCCTAATTTTGGCTTGCGCCATTCGTTGCATCTTAACTTGGAACACGTTCTGCATGAGATCAGCCGCAATGTTCATTCCTGGTAAGGGATAGACCCTGGTTCTGATTATCTTACATTAATAAAGCCTAATGTTGATGAGGCGCCGTCTTGGTGTTGCAAGTTCACGGGAAAAAGCGTACGGGATCAAGCATCCCCAGTCCGCTAACAATCATGATCCTTGAAATAGATTCCAGAATCAATTGCGCAGATGACTGGGAAACCACACGCAATACAAATGATGATGTGTACAACTTGCTAACTGGGCTTACCACCATTTCGGGGGTATTTCGGGCATGTTGTAGCACTTTATTGCAGGATTGCTTATGAAACAATGTGAACACTATCGTAATATGGTGTTCCTATGTCTTCCTCCAAGCTTACTGCACCGAGCAACTGGGGGTTCGGAGCCGCCTCGTGACCCACCGTACCAGTGAGGATTCCTGAAAGGTTGGAACGGTTGGTTGGTTTTGACATGTTTTGACACCCCAAAAGGATCCAGAAGCTATGGCTTTTTGGTGAAAGCCCAAGACTGGTTGCCATCTTCAATTTTTGTTTTCTTCTGCGTGTGGCCAATTGCCGTTTGAAAAGCCAACCCAATTTCGACTTGGTCGAGTCCGGTGGAGTTGAAAAATGTTCATGTCTCAGCAGCACTCATCTGCTGCAGGGTACGATGCTGCCAGCCGGCAGTAAGAAACCGACCTATCAAATCCGATCATCAGACCATTCAGCTTGGTTCATTGGACTGCCGGACTCAGGAACTGAAAGCCCTGACACCAGCTGCAATACACCATGTCAGCATGGAGTAAAGCAGCATGCAGGCGAAGAAGATTCCAGCGCGCGGCAATACAAGGGAGTCCTCTCGTACACCTGGAATGAAGAACAAACCAACATAGGTCCCCATCACGATCATGGCCGGAAGGAGCAAAGTCATTGAGGCAAGCGAGTTCTTGATTATTTCCATGAATAGTCTTTTGGGCCGTGCCCTTGTCACCTCGCCCACAAGGAGCAGCACATCCTTCAACATTGGCGTGAACACCAGCCAAATACTCAGACCATCAAGCAAATAAGCGGGAGTGTATCTCATCCAGAATTGTCCTGGAAAAAACCTCCCCTCACTGGCTGCGTAGTCCATGAAGGCCCACATGATGGGCATGAACATGGCCAGGGTCGATTTGGTGGTGAAAGCTCGCTTTGCCAAGTCGCAGGTCAAAACATCCAGAATCTCGGAACGCAGCGTGTGCTCAAATACTTCTTGGCTGCCAAACCACTGGTTCACACATTCCTTCACTATCTTCCGGTCACAAAGCATCCTGCCACCTCCAGAACCAACATGATCATTGTCACAACAAGCGCTCCTGGCAGTGTCAAAAGAGACATCGAGCAACTGCTGTTTCATGATGTCCAAATCTCGAAAATAGCTTCGCAAAGTGCTCATGGCCACATATGAGACCACACTAGCACACAATATAACCCCACCCGCCGCAGCAAGCTGGAAGATAGGTTGAGAAACATCAATGGGCACCATGATCAAGGGAATCATGCCAGCAAAGGACATCAGGAAGAAGGAGATGCGCATTGGACCCAGAAAGGTTGGCCTGATGAGGAGTTGCTTTTTCTGATCTTTCTTGCTTTGCAAGAAAGCCGCAAGCTCGAACAAACACCACAACCTCTCCGTCCAAGTTGGGTCCCAAAGAACAAGCATCGAATCCGAATGTTTTAGTAAGCCACCTAGGCTAAAGATAGCTTCAGTTTTCAACCTCTGGTTGGTGCTGCTGATGCAAAGTCGGTCCAAGAAGACACGCTTTCGAGGCTGCCAAAAGATCGTCACTAAAGTTGTAGCAATGAATCCAAACCAAAGAGACCAGCAGGAGTATGGAAAGACAATACCAGCCACTTCCCTTCCACGATCCAAACCCGGAAGGACCTCGAAGCAGTACAATATCATTGCCACAACTGCAGAGACCATGCCAGACACGGCAGCAGCCGGGCCGTTGTATATGGTGATGAGAGTAATGATCTTATTCCACCTGCTGCCATGCCAAGAATGACTCCAAAAAGTTGATATCTTCACAGCACTCTGACTTTTGAAATAGAAGTCAACTTCACTTTCTCGCAGGGCCACTGCTCCCTGCTGAAAAACCTGGAATACAGGTGTGACCCTCACCACCTCTGGGTTGACGACCTCCATGTTTGCAAGGTCTTTAGCAACTCGCAGCATTATGCGATCCAGCTCTAGTTGGATCTCTGACGGGGTGACTTCCAAGCCTGTTTCAGAGCCATTTTCAGAGATGGATGTGGGCAAAGGAGGCAAACGACTCGGCTTGGGACCCACTGCATCTTCGTCTTGGATGTGGGCATTTGCAGCTTGCTCCCACACACTTGAAGCAATGGATGGGTGACTCGCAATGCTTCCAGGACTTGCCATGCTCCCGGGACTGGCTCTGGCGCTCATGCGGCATGACAAATGTGAGAGACTATTGTATGATGGTTTTTAGTAAACGAGGTGGTTTGAATATGATTGAACTTGACGGTTTTCGTTTTGGGTGCTATCTCGAAAAACAAAAAAATGAAAAAATAACGCAGATTGTTTGTGTTCGTTTCCGATGTTCATTTGACTGTAGATTCTGCAGTGATTCAACATCAACCAAAAGCAAGTCGCAAAAATTCACCAATTCATATGTTGTATGTATATGTAGAGTGTGTGTGTGTGTATATATATATATATATATTTTTGCGATTGATTTTACCACCTAACTAGTCATTAACTACCACGGTTACATCCATTCTCATTGTACCCCTGCCCTGAGAGAAACAGCTGCACCCAGAATGACTGCCTGTCAACATCAGGTTTTTCACATCAACAAAACAACAACAAAAAAATGCGTCAAACGACGATACAATACTCTTATAGTTAAATATAAAAGGTTTGTACCAATAGTAATTTGAGTCAAACCATGATATATGCCAAACCCCCAAAACAATCTATGGTTCCATTCTCATCGTGATATCATAATTAACGATTTCAACCTGGTTGTTTTAATCCTTTTGGCTTCACCCCCAGCAATAACAGATTCTTGCCATGCTGCCGCTCAGATCCAGCTGTTGGAACTCAAAGAGAGGTCATCCTGTGCCGAAGAAACTATCGAAAATTGATCGTCAATGGATCGAAACACAAATCATATTGATTCTATAGATTTATGTTTGTTCAATTTTTTTTGTATATAGATTATAAATGAAGTTGTTATGAAAAACAAAAATGATCGAAATTGTACAATCCTATCCACTGTACCAGTATATGATATGATCAGTACTATCACAGCATGTATCCACTCTGATCGGATTAAATGCGCCTGCAGAATCAGCTTGGGGGCTGTGCCGACACCACTCAAACCTCACTTTTTGGCCAATGTATCTGTCGTGGAAATTACAAAAGGCTACAGTTCGATGAAAATTATAGGCGTATAGGTGTTTTGTGTTTAGGACAGCTTTGTGTTGATTGTTTTTGTATGGTTTACAGTTGCTTCTTGAACTTGGGCATATTTCTAGGAGATTCCAACCGTTGCCGGTTTATGTGGTACCACTAAGGAAAAAAGATCTCACCTCGGATCCCCAACCCACATGCGCCCTGGGCGGGGCCGTCGCAAGCGGCCCTGAGCAACTTGGAATCACAGGTCCCCAGAAACGACTTGATTCCGTGGCTCTCTTGGTGATTTTTCGGAGTCTTGGAGAAAAAAAGCAATATGTCTGTCAAGAACACATGGAACCAAACAAACTCAAACTGCTGTTCAGTTTATAGGATGACACCAAGCCAAGTTTATAGGATGACTATCCTACTGAAGATGATCTGTCTGTTTTTTTGGTCCGTCCGCTCCCTAACAGCCTGGTGCGACTTCCATCGCGGTCGCCTCGCTTTCTCAAAAACGGAAACAACTGGAGAAAAATCTTTAAGCGCCAACAGATCAAACATGAAAAAAACCATGGGGTTGAATGATTCAGATATGAAAAACAAAAAACATCTTTGAGTCATGTGGTTTTCATCTGAAAAAAAAAAAAAAAAAAAAAAAACGCTTCCAGTCCCGCCTTGGCACGGGAGAGAGCCCGGTAAGGAATCTCACGTTTTTGAGCCAAGCCAAGCAGTGGCATTGATGGATCTTGTCGGAGTTCATGCCGTCTATTGATGTTGGTGTTAGTACTGATCCTGATCCTGATGCTGATGCTGATCCTGATGCTGATGCTGATGATGATGATGATGATGATGATGATGATGATGATGATGATGATGATGATGATGATGATGATGATGATGATGATGATGATGTTTTGCCAACTTCAACTTTCAACAAAATGAACCAAAAAATATGTCTTCGACTCCCAAACTTCTACCCCAAATCAATCAAAACGTCACCCAAGTTGTCATCCCTTGTTTTTTTCCAATCAACTCATGAAACGCCTCGTAGGCCGCCAGGGCATCATCTTTGGATGCGCCCGCCAGCTCTGCTCGGGCCACGAGATCCCGCTGCCACTCCCGCGCAAAACTGGCTCCGTCCGCCCAGGCGAAGGTCTCGGGCGGCAGGCTGGGAAAGCGGTCGACCAGCCACCTGGCAGGCCAAGCTCCAGAAACCCTGAAAAAAAATAAACAACATTCAAATCATGTCCAAAAGAAAACACATATGGGGGGTATCATATATCTACATTGACTGTATAAGTATATAGATATATATGATTACAGTAGTATAATATACTATCATCTTATACAGTAATAGTAAGATGAGTAAGATGTGTTTCGGTTTCATTTTAGTGTCTTCCAAGACCCAACTTTCAGAGCTGGACCTTCCGCGCCTGCTGAGCTGTTCCTTGGTCCACGACTTTGGTGGCACCTCCCACCAGGGCTTCTTGCGGCGTTGCTGTGCCCCGGCCGCCTGTGACACCCCCGGGGTGGGGCTTTGGCCAGTTGGTCTGGAAGATGCAGATCAAACCATGACCCTTGGGACTCTAGGATATTGCTGGACAGTGGGAGCCAAAACACCAAAACAAAAATTGCCTAGCGGCAGCCAAATAATACAACCAAAGTTCAAAGTTGCAGAACAAAAGGGCAAGAATTTTTGGGCCATTAAAACCAGCTTGGCTGTGAACCCGATGTTTCACCGGTCGCCTTGAGAATGTCGCCCGCTATGGAGAAGGTATGTAAGGAGTGCGCGATCCTTGGATCCCAGATTGCCATGTTTAGATATGTGGTGATACTGCCTTTCACTGCCCCATTCTGAATGGTTACTGCCCTCCTAACATCCTCTTTGGATTAAACCACCCTGCGGAAAATTCAACATCCGCTTTGGGGTGTTTTCGATCGTTTATAGGGATCTTCCCAGCGCCGGCAGTGTCCACAGTCCCCCTTTTTTCCCGGCAACACCGTGGCGAAGTTGCCATTCATCGTTCTGATCACATATCATCACAAGCAGCTCACTCCAATACCGCCCAAAAACAAACTCCGAAGACAACCCCGTGGCAAGCTGACTTCTTTCAGGCTTTGGTTGAAATCCTCTCCGAATGTCAAACTCTGAAGACCGCTTGGCAGGCTTACTTCTTTCAGGTTTTGGTTGAAATAGTGCCCAAATGTCAAGCTCTGAAGACCGCTTGGCAAGCTTGCTTCTATCAGGCTTTGGTTGAAACGGTGCCCAAACGTCAAGCTCTGAAGACCGCTTGGCAGGCTTGCTTCTTTCATGCTTTGGTTGAAATCCTCTCCGAATGTCAAACTCTGAAGACCACTTGGCAGGCTTACTTCTTTCAGGCTTTGGTTGAAACGGTGCCCAAACGTCAAGCTCTGAAGACCGCTTGGCAGGCTTACTTCTTTCAGGCTTTGGTTGAAATCCTCTCCGAATGTCAAACTCTGAAGACCGCTTGGCAGGCTTACTTCTTTCAGACTTTGGTTGAAACTGCCTCCAAACGTCAAGCTCTGAAGACCGCTTGGCAGGCTTACTTCTTTCAGGCTTTGGTTGAAACTTTGCCCAAATGTCAAGTTCTGAATGCCTTTTGGCAATCTTACGTCTTTCACGCTGTGGTTGAAATCCTTTCCAAATGTCAAGCTCTGAAGACCGCTTGGCAATCTTACTTCTTTCAGGCTTTGGTTGAAACTGCCTGCAAATGTCAAGCTCTGATGATCTTTTCGCAAAATTACTTCCTTCAGGCATTGCTTCAAATCTACTCCACATGTGAAGCTCTGAAGACTGCTTGGCAGGCTTACTTCTTTCAGGCTTTGGTTGAAACTGCCTCCAAATGTCAAGCTCTGAAGACCGCTTGGCAAGCTTACTTCTTTGAGGCTTTGGTTGAAACAGTATCCAAACGTCAAGCTCTGAAGACCGCTTGGCAGGCTTACTTCTTTCAGGCGTTGGTTGAAGCAGTGCCCAAACGTCAAGCTCTGAAGACCGCTTGGCAGGCTTACTCCTTTCAGGCTTTGAATGAAACTGTGACCAAATGTCAAGCTCTGAAGACCGCTTGGCAAGCTTACTTCTTTCAGGTTTTGGTTGAAACAGTATCCAAATGTCGAGCTCTGAAGACCGCTTGGCAAGCTTACTTCTTTCAGGCTCTGGTTGAACCAGGTCCCGAACGTCAAGCTCTGAAGACCGCTTGGCAGGCTTACTTCTTTCAGGCTTTGGTTGAAACTGTGCCCAAACGTCAAGCTCTGAAGACCGCTTGGCAGGCTTACTTCTTTCAGGTTTTGGTTGAAATAGTGCCCAAATGTCAAGCTCTGAAGACCGCTTGGCAAGCTTACTTCTTTCAGGCTTTGGTTGAACCAGGTCCCGAACGTCAAGCTCTGAAGACCGCTTGGCAGGCTTACTTCTTTGAGGCTTTGGTTGAAACAGTATCCAAATGTCAAGCTCTGAAGACCGCTTGGCAGGCTTACTTCTTTCAGGCTTTGGTTGAAACAGTATCCAAACGTCAAGCTCTGAAGACGGCTTGGCAGGCTTACTTCTTTGAGGCTTTGGTTGAAACAGTATCCAAACGTCAAGCTCTGAAGACGGCTTGGCAGACTTACTTCTTTCAGGCTTTGGTTGAAATGGTGCCCAAACGTCAAACTCTGAAGACCGCTTGGCAGGCTTACTCCTTTCAGGCTTTGATTGAAAAGGCAACCAAGTGTCAAGCTT
The DNA here is from genome assembly GCA_965601465.1 of Ekhidna sp. Taxonomy (GTDB): domain Bacteria; phylum Bacteroidota; class Bacteroidia; order Cytophagales; family Cyclobacteriaceae; genus Ekhidna. Next base: position 59,085 of record OZ271834.1, read on the forward strand.
TCCAGTCTGGTGGGCAAACGTCGCATAGCCTCTTCGGTTGTGATACCTGATATCCTGGTTACCCCGTCTAGAAGGTTCTCTCTCCCACAAGTGAGGAGGTTTCCTTGGAGGTAAGACCACGCAACATACAAATCTGTTGAAACGAACATGCACGAGAGTGTGGCGGTCCCTACGATTCCTTGCTGGTGTAATGTCTTGTGGAACATCAGTGGTGAATTCACATGATACAGTTGGAATCTTCTCCCTTTTACTTTTTGGAAAGGAAGTTGCTCCAAAGCCAACTGGTGCACCTCACCACCCAGGGTCGATCCTACCACGTTCAACTGGATACCTTCACCATTTAAGCATTGCACTTGAAGATCAATCAAGTCAGTGGTTGGCCGAACATGGCCACCATGTGCGGACATCGAAAGTAAACACCGCGATATGCGGCCATATGATGGTGCAGCTGAGCCATTTGCTGCGAACATTAAATGTATCTGTGCCTCGTGGCTGGAGCCCTCAAAATTAAGACATGAAACCCTCAAGATACAAGTAAGGTGGCAACATTCCAGCGATCAATATTCTAGTGATCCGAGAATTCCCATCCCCAAATGATCCAAATCTTCTTCCATCTTCCTGGTGATTTCTGGTGAAAGCAGCCATGGCAATACCCAGCTCGAGAATCTTTCCACTTGATGGATGCACGTGGGCCAGCCAGACCACTCTCGAGGGCTGCGTCAACACACCTTCCAACAGCCTGGCAGGTGCGATTCTTAGGGGGACGACGGTCCCAAAAACCTCAGGGAAAACTTTCCCAAATCTTTCGAAAGTCCCAAGCCTTAGATTGTATGACATGAAATATGTGAAACACATTGAAAATATTGAAACACATTGACACATTCCAATAAGTTGCAACAATTCAGCTGATCCAAAGCCTGGTAAGAGGCGTGCGCCGCAGCGGCACGTGGCGGCTCGAGCCACCTTCCGCCAAGCACCGGAGGCACTCGTGCAAACACGCTAAGGACCAATTGATGGCTTTGGCCTGAAACCAGGATGGGTTGTTCGTAACTGGAAGCTCACTGCGAGTCATGTTCAATTTATGGAGTTACCAACTGGTTAAACAAAATGACATGTTTATGTTGAACATGACCCATGTATTCATGGCTTGTCCGTTCAAAATCGGTTGACTTTCCAGCGTTCCATGGGTCCATCTCGATGACCGGCTATGCACCTCCTCCAACAACGGGACGTCATGCTTCTGCCGGTCCAGCGAACGTTCGGAGCCCGCGAGATCCACCAGCATGACCTGAGTGGTCTCATGGAGGAAACATACATGTCCAGTTTGACAGGAGTTAAACCCAAAAAGTTTCGCAGTGAAACTTAACTTCATATGCCAAAAAACTTTCCAGTCTCAAAACTCCATCAATTTCACCAAACAAAATGAGTTCCAGTATTTCTAACTCCATCATTTTCTGCTCCAAAATGACTCAAAACCTCACCAGTCAGTGGCCTCCGCCACTTGGCTTCTCAGGACGCACAGCAGATGTCTCCGCGAGGACACCGGGCTCTGCTCCGTGGCGTCCGACTTCCGCCGCGCCGCGGCCAAAGACAGCAGCGGCTCCAAGTCGCTGAGCGAAGGGACGGGGTAAAACCTCGGAGCTTTCGGCAAAGGCCGAAACAAACACGGCCGTTTGTTATGGGGGCCATATGGTGAGGGGCTGTAAGACATATGGCTATATGGGCTATATGTATATGGCTGGTTAAACGAATTTCAGTTTCAGAAAAAAAGAAAAATCCTTTTGCAGCTTGGGGGACGGCAAGCATGACACCACCGTTCCGGAGCCGGAACTCTGCAATTTCACGGTGCTGGCTTCGGCTTCCGTAGCCAGAAGATCGGTGCAGGTCTCCATGACCTCTGCCGCAGCCGTGGTGTTCAATCCCGACAGTCACAAAAAACTGGGGAAAATGGTCATGTCTGGCATGTTTCAAAAAATCTTTGGCTGAACCCATCTGCCCCAAAAACCAAGGGTTTCTCGCTTGATCCATCGCCTCCACCATGCAAATCTCAGCTTGGGTCGCCAGCAGCTGCTGTCCTTGGAGCATACAGGTATGGGATCTAGAAAATGACAAGCAAAATAGCCCAAACGTCTGAGTCAATTGGCTGGCTCAATCATCCCAAAATTGGCTTAGAACATGCCAAGTTGAACAAACCTCACAAAAAATATGAGACAACAACGACCTAACCCATGTTTGACACCCAGCATCCGACCGCTCTCTGCAACTTCTGTTGCCAAAAGGTCTTCCCAGCTCCGGTAGCGCCATAGGAAATGGCTGCGGAGTGGCATGGTTGGCCAACCTCGCCTTCGGTCAGCAGGGAAACCACATGCTCGAAGTCCAAGGCCCGACATTTCCCTTTGACTTCCTCAGAAAACAGATCTGATGGAAAAACCGTGGGCCGAAGATGTAACCCAGCAACTTCCACCCCGGCCATGGCCAAGAAACCAAGGACCCCAAAGGCTCTCCAAATCGCTGCCGTTCCTGTAGAAGTTGAAGCTTCCCATCCTTCAGCAGCACTGAAGACATGATCAAGGCACCGTCATCCACTCGCATGGGACCTACCTGGGGAGCTTGGACAGGGCTTGCGACAAAAGTTTGAAACAAAGATGGAAAGAGTAACTGAAAAGGGAGAAGAGAAGATTCTCATGGTATGTTGGGTAGACGTGTTTGAACCAAACATAAACCAAATTCATTCAAAACCAACCATGACTTTGTCATATCTGCGTAGTCCCCCCAGCAGCTCCCCAAACTCTCCCCTCCTGGGCTACGGATTCGGGCAAAGCTTCCGCAAAGACCTGAACTTTGGCACCAGAAGTTGAAGTTGAAGTTCCTGTTCCTGGCAGTTGACTCTTCAAATCCAAAACATCCAAAAAACTTAATGCCAACCTGCCCAACTGGTCAAAAATCAACACTTTCGCCACTCTTTTCCCGGTTCTTTTCCTGGCCTTCACCTTGCAACGCCTTCAAGGACGCTTCTGCCGCCGCCAGCCGTGCTGCCGGATCCCCCGGCCCCTTGCGCAGCGGCCGCGCGGCCGCGCCCACGTCCACCAGCTCTCCGCCCTGCACCGGCGCTGCGGCAGCGGCTGCAGCCGCGGCCTCCGCGGGGTCCAGGAAGTCGAACTTGCGGCAACGGTCCATGCCGGCGCCCGCCATGGCGAAAGCTGGAAGGGTTTTGGGCTTTTTGTTAAGGAAACCCAAGTGACCCAAGAAACAGAGTTTTTATTATTGTTCGTCATTGTTTGTAAGTCATCAAACTATACACTGCCAAAAAATGTTGTCTTGGCTGGAGTTGACAACTCTGTAGAACGACAAGCTTGCAATTGACGCAAATGATGATGTTCTAGTCGCACCTTTTTGGGGGAATCCGGTTTGTGCAACGATTCCACAAACAACCGTGGTTCTTTAGTAGTGGTCCCTGTTCTTTGCAGTTTTCTCCAAGCACTTCCCTCACCCATCGACCCAAACAGCGGAACACGCAGCGCACTGTCAGGATCCTTGGTGTTGCACCGCATGTTTTCATCACATTTCTCAAGGAAGCAACTGCACTTGAACGGGCTTCCAAGTTGGCCCAACCCGGTGCTTTTTTCCACTCTAGACCACCGTAGCCAGGCACACTTTCTGCCGGGGCCACTGGGGTGAAACAGGACGTGAATCGGAGGTGGTCTCGAAGGGAAAGCCATCAATGGTGGCCAACTGAATCATCATCCGAAAGAATCCAAGTTTGGCGCCTGAACACCAAGAAAGTGTTGAACCAAGCAGCACTGAAAAAACATAATGTTATATCATAGCGTGATGTTCAGACACATGGAAGAGAAGGAAGAGTATGTTTCCAGCAAGATAACTGGAGGATGCTTGAGGCTTGCTTCTATGTCAAACCCCCACACGTATGACCAAACACAAAGTAATCAGGCAGCCATCTGCTGTTCCAATAAAATGATGGATGTTCACAAAATGACCTGTGTCATTTCTGACCCAAAAAAACAAAGACACCTCTCGAAACACCTCACTTCCCAAATCTGACCACCTAACACCTCATTCACTTGCAGCTCTCATTGCTTCCTGCAATCAACAGTCAAGTTGAGGTCAAATATCATGTGCTTCTGGGTTGGAATGGGGTTACACCCTTCAAAAGTAAGAAAAATCACCCGCAAACGGCTGGATGTTCCAGCTGGCCACTTTTGAGTCTTAGAAAAGCCCCCAGAACTGGGATGAATGCGATTGCGATGGGTCACAAACCGGGTTGGTGATATCTCAGGAAAGGGGCTCCAGACTTCTGGTTTCAAACATACACTACAGCTTTCTTGGCCATCATGCAATATCATTTGAGATCTGATATGATCCTTTCCACTGCAAATCCGCAAGGATGAAAAGAAATCTGCTATGATACTCTCTGCAATTCGCTGAGACAACCCACACGAAACTCGACAGCAGCAGCAGCAGCAGCAGCAGCAGCAGCAGCAGCAGCAGCAGCAGCTTTTTCGGAACCACGTTTGCAATTTGAAAGGGTCTTTAAAGCACATCGAGATCTTTGTAATCTTGAATCTGGGATGCACATGCAGCCATTGCAAGCTTCCAAGACCGCTGGCAAGGCCCGTAAGTCAAGCTGCTCGCTCGAAGCTAACGTGCCAATCTGTCCACCCACGATGCTCCTCCAGAATCCAAACTTTCTCGACTGTGACCGAGTATCCAAAGAACCTGGCAAATCCTTGCAGGCTCTCAGACTCTGCCAGACAGGAGGGCTCCACGGAGGCGAAGAGACTATCAAACGCATTGCGCTGACCCAGCCGAACATTGGAGTCACACTGCAGGGTCCAGACCTCTTTCTCCTCCACGTCCGTCCTATCGACACTGAAACCTTGTCCTCGATCCTCCGACGCCTTCTTGACAGCTGCTTGCGCATACATTTCGCCCAAAAGTGTGGCTGCAGCTTTCTTCCTGCGTTTGTCGATTTCGGGCCCCCAGCTGTTCATCTGTTCCTTCACGGAAGAGAAGCAAATGCCATCTGCCACAATCCTCAATAAGGATGTCCCCTAAATCGCGGATCCGTCCAATCTTCAGAAAGCTAACCCCGCATCGCTTGCTACTGGCTCTGAAGTACCAACTACCAAGCTCTTCGTAGCTGGCCACCCCCACACCTTTTTCCCAAATGCCAAGTTGCTGTTCCATCGTGGCCTCCAAGCCGAAACGCTTCAGCTCGTGGAGGACGGCCGTCTTGGACACGGTGATGGGAAGGTGCACTTTGCCTCGCATCACTTGGCGATTTGGAAAGGTGACCCCGTACCAATTGTCCATGGTGACCGTGGTCTTTGGTGCGGTTCATTCTTACTGATGCAAATGGATTCTTTCCAAATTCAAGAAGCCTCTTGATCAATCAGGCAATCAGAACCTGAGAATCAATGACTATAGGTTTTCTCGTAAAATGCGTTGATCTCAAATATGTCCTACTGCAAAGTCTTCGTACGTGCAAAAGACCAGCAATGTTCAGTTTGACACATTACGCATCATTACGCTTTAAGATCCAAGCCACTGATTTCGCAAAATGATCATGTCATTACTCCAAGAATGTTTTGTCCAATCCAATTCACCCCCTAAGACCGACAAAAGCAGGTGGATTTGGGGTGCCTCATTCTGAGACATACCCGGACATGCCCATGATACACTCACTATGATTTACTATTGTCTGATCCGATGACAGGCTATATTGCCTTCTGGCGGGATCTGCCACAGAAAGGAGTTGCAACTTCGACCACTGACCGCATCGAAACATGATCTAAGTTGCGATCACGGTGATAGTCGATGACGTACTGGAAGAGGTCCTGGTTTCCTGCATAGCAAAACAGCTGGAAGGTCGAAGCCAAAGCTCAGTCCCAAAATTGTCTTTGACATTTCGTCATCGCACAAGAACAAGTGGCATGATGAACCTATCAAACCCATGTTGATAAAATTATTCCTTGAAAAGGTGAACTTGATCCAACTCCTTGAACTTGATCCAACTCCTTAAACTTGATTGTCCTCCTGGTGTTCCTCCGAACATGTGTTCGCCAGAAAAGTTGAAGAGTTGTTGATCTCACTTCCAAACGATGGTTTTTCTTGTCTTTGTAAGCATTCTGGCCTTTCCGCCAGGTTTAATTTAAAAAAGGGTTGTTACGTTGCATCCCTTGAGAATCTTGGGTGTTTCCAACCGTCGAGTGGTTTCAGGTTTCAGGTTTCATGTTCAGCACACTCAAGCCCGGTCCTTCTACGAAGATGGGTTTGTCATCTTTCTGATCTTCTGCCATCTGCGTAAGTATCGAGTTGGGGTGCAAGCTCAATGTCGGTTCGCGGAGAACCTGGTAGATCTTGCCGCCCCTGAGTCATTGAATCCACAAAGGGCTGAGAGGGTAACGAGAAAAGATACGGTTGATGGTAAGCCACTGTATATCGTACATGTGCTATCATGTGCTTGTGTTTATAATATGTGGTTCATAGAAAGCAGAGACCAAAGCGAACATAGACATATCATATATGTAATTTGTTAACCTATTTTAATCTATTTTATCCACCTACTGTAAATCCAAAATCATCAAAGATCCGAGTGGCACATTGAAGGTCACAAGATCCGAATTCGACATTTGGTCGGCAGGTCGTTTCTTGGACTCGCACGACATGGCGCTTTCTTCGGGCAAGGTGAATCTTGCAATCACGCTGCTCCCATGGCTGCGAGGATGAAAACACAAGTGTCAAGGAGCTCAACCTAAACCAAGGCCCGCTGCTATATCTCATCATCTGGAACATATCTCTTTTCCAAGGGTGAGTTGTTTTCAGATATTTTCATCTGTCCACCATTTTTGTGTCGTTTTTGCTGGTTCATGAAATTGCTTCTAAATGCCCCACGAGGCTGGTATAGGGCTTGAGAGGCGTCATTGAGGACCAACATGTATACAACCAACTGGAAGAAAACGGACATTTGGCTCAAACAAGACTCCACAGCAGCTTTTTCACAAGCACTATTGCAACTTGATTCAAGAGTTCCTCTCTCAGCCAAACGAAGATTATCGTATGTCATTTGAGAACTGATATATCTGATATGATCGTTTGAATGTGCAAGAGTGAAAAGAAAGGTGATAATTCTCTGCAATTTGCTGAGACAACCCACACAAAACTCCACGGCAGCGCCTTTTTCGCAACCACGTTTGCACATCGAGATCTTTGTAATCTTGAATCTGGGATTGACGTGCGGCCATGGCAAGCTGCCGAGACTGCTGGCAAGGCACGTAGGTCAAGCTGCTCGCTTGAAGCGAACGTTCCAATTTAGCCACCAACAATTCTCCAGAAAGTTCTCTTCTTTCTCGACCGTCACCGAGTATCCAAAGGACCTGGCAAATCCTGGCAGGCTCTCAGACTCTGCCACAGACCAGTCATCCACAGAGGCGAAGAGACTATCAAACGCATTGCGCTGACCCAGCCGAATATTGGAGTCGGAATGCGTGCCCCAGACCTGCGATCACGGTGATAGTCAATCACGTACTGGAAAAGGTCCTGATTTCCTGCAACCCGAAGGGTCACTTGCGAAGTTCAGATGTCCAATAAATGGACCCCAAGTTTCGGCAAAATCCTATGCACCCAATCACGAAATGGGCCTTTCACGCAACTGAGTCCTTAAAACTACGAATTTGATTCAACACCGATTCAACACCTCAGGCCGCACTCATGAACAAACTACATAAGTGTTTCTTGTTGAAGACTTAAAGAGATGTCATCAAACTTTCAACATCTTTCAACTGTCATTGTCTCTGCAAACAAACTCAGCTAAAGTAGATCCCTTGGTTAACGCCCGGAGAGCCTTCCACAAAGATGGGCTTGTCATCTGTCTGCTCTTCGGCCATCTGCGTGAGCAACGGGTTGGGATGCAAACTCAACGTGGGCTCGCGGAGCACTCGGTAGATCTTGCCACCCCTTGGCAACTGTGGCGCCACAGCAGGTGGATCCCAAAAGATTGTGAGGTACTGCATTTCCATGTGGTTCAACGTATGACATCTCGGTTCAAGTGAAATCTTCCTCGTGAATTCATCAAACATGTGAAGTCTTTCTGCAACATCTGTTTGCCAAACAAAAAGTAGGTACAGGATCAAACTCGACTTGAGTCCAACAGCAAGATCAACCAAGTCTTCTGTTAAACAAAAAAAATCCCCGAGCCAACCACCAAGGGGCACATCAAATGTGACCAACTCAGAACTGTTCGACGCATATGACACATCCAAAATGATACTTACTAGACTAGCGCTAAAAGTTTCTTCTCTTCAATCCTGAAATGTAGGGCATCAAACAAGAACGAAGCAAACTCTGGGATCAACTCTCACTCTCGTTTTATTTGAAGGTGGGCATAGGTGGGCTACTTCCTTCTTTGGGTATCTGCTAGAGGAAGGGTCCGCCATGTACCTGCAACCTCTGCATGCCAGCGTCTAAAAATCCAAGTTGCGATCACGGTGATAGTCAATCACATACTGGAAGAGGTCCTGGTTTCCTGCAGGTTGGAGCCAAAGTCAGTCCCAAAGACTTTAGATTCATCAAGAACTTGCGCCGCCCAAAACAAAATGAGCCTTCTGGCACAACCCGATAAACAGTTCGGGTGTAAGTTTGTTAGTTCAAACGGCAGTACAAAAAAAAAAAAAAAAAAAAAACTGCTAGCCTCAGCTGGGGCTGGAGTATCCCACCTTCCACGAAGATGGGCTTGTCATCCTTTTGCTCCTCCGCCATCTGCGTGAGCAACGGGTTGGGATGCAAACTCAACGTGGGCTCGCGGAGCACTCGGTAGATCTTGCCACCCCTTGGCAACTGTGGCGCCACAGCAGGTGGATCCCGAAAGTAACAGCTTGGTTCGCATGACTTCATTGGCGGGGAATAGTTGGTGCAGGATCAAAGATGTTTGAAAGTAACCTCAACCAGACATGTAAAGTCATGAAAGAATGCAAAGCATCATATGTATGTATCTACAGTACAGCAACTTATTATGCACTGTATCAGAAAAAGCTACTTGCCAACAAAAAGTAGGTAAAAAATGTAAAAAGTATCAAAGTTGGATCCGCTTGAAGCCAACAACCAAGGGGCACATCAAATGTGACCAGATCAGAACTGTTCGACTCACATGACATGGCTGGACGACGCAAGGGCAAAGCGAATCTTGTGCTCACTGTGCTCCAACGGCTGCAAAAAGTGAATCTTCAAGCAAAAAAACAGCTCCTTTCAATAAGTTAATCGATTGGTCACAACAGTTACAATCATATCAACTGGTCACAACATCTTACAACCGTCTACAGCTACGGCAGATCTTTTTTGGGACATGTCGAAAGCCGGAAAGAAACCGCGCTTCGTCCTCCTTGGCTTGTCGCTCCGCCTCGTCCACCAAGCGAGCCTCATGCATGACCTCACAAAAGGTTTGCCGTGACCCCCTGAAAGTTGTCATCTTGGAACATGATGAATCTTCTACTTTAGGATAATGCAGATTTAAGATGATTTAAGATTTGACCATGCCAAATGTGCTTCAATTGAACCAATTCAACCAACTCAAGTTCGCAAAACAGTTGAACAATTCCAAAGTAGCTGAGAACCCCGGCCCGCAAGCCAACCAGTCGAAGCCTCGTTTGAATGCTGAAGGGAAGCAGCAAGGTACCCTGTGATGTTTCCGTACCCTCTGTGTGAACGTGGCTCAGGACATCTATCACCCCAAAAGGCCGACAGGACGAAACACACGCATGGACAAATCGAAACAAAAAAGACAGAGTTGCAATTCATTTCATTTGGTTCCCGATGAGTCTTTTTCAGTGCCATGGTTCATTTTGCCGAAATAACTTCAACGCGTGACACCCAAAAGCTGAGCTGTCCGGACTGCGCGTGGGGCGCCAAGTTCTTTTGCTCATAGGCCGACCGCGCCTCAGATGAGCCAAGTTATGGAGCCATGGTGATTTGTGGCTTCAAAATAAGGGCAGCCGTTAAACAACGACCAAAAAATGCTCTGAAAAAGATTGGCTTCAAAATCATCAGCCACTTTCAAAACATGTTGGCTTCTTCACATCAAGAAAAAGGAAAAAAAAAAAAAAACACAACTTAATGGTGGTTCCGTCTCAGCTTCGCCTCGTGTTCCGAAAGCACGTGGAACGATTCCATGATCAAAGCCCAGTCAACCTGCATCTCTTTTTTTGTGTTTTTTGTTTGGTTCAGGCTTTTTAAGATCTTTTTTGAATGTGCTCTTTATTTTTTGGGAAACAAGAAAAAACCGTAGGGCTTTCCCGCCGGTTTTGGTTGGGCAACAACCTTGAAGGGTCCCCCAAAGGGTCTCCCGGCCTCGGCCTCGGAGTTTTGGAGCTCCTCGGTGAGGGCCCCGCCCTCCACCGCCTTCTTGTACAGCTGGCGCTTGGCGAAGAACGCCTGTGAAACTCAGGGTGGTTCGACTCAGATCCCGAAACAGGAGGGATAAGAAAAAATGGGCGTTGCAGCAGAATAACCGCTTGAAAATTGGGAAAAAAATAAAATGATGCTTTATCATGGGAGATTCTGACCCCGAGTTTTGAGACATGGCCGCGGAAATTACTTTATCCATCTTTATCCCATGATTGTTGGAGGATCCCACTGAACAACCGAAGCATCTCATTACCTCATTGAAGGCCACGACAACAAACGTCAACGACGGTTTCGCAAACGAAACCCAAAAAACAACGAGAAAATGTTGGAAGAACTTGCCTGGAAGGCTCAGTTTTTCTTTATTTTGTTTCAGAAACTGAAGAGGCTATGTAGTTGGCAGGCTCTACGGGAGCTTCTATGGGTTTCCATAGATGTTCATAAACCTTTCTAAACAATCCTTCTCCCTTGACTTACAGTACTTGTCTGAGTGAACCCATCATTTCCCTCAACCCCTGCAAAATCAAATCAAGTGTACTATGAGCCGTTTGGCGGGGTCTTATTATTTTCTGACTCATGGGTCGTTGAATTTCGAGTCATTGTGGGAGTCTACCCGCGGCACAATCGGCGCTGCTCCATGATCCAAAGCTGCACATTTTCAGACGCAAAAGACGTTTTTGAAATGCCTCGTCGGACAGAGTAATTACTGTGATTAGTTTTTCAACACTGTCCTGTTCTGACAAAGCACGCAAGCGATCCTCAAGCCGTTGTGGGCTGTAGGATAAAACACGCGGCGAGCGGGCGATCAGCCAAACAGTATCTCTGGGTGTGTAGAATGATTGCAAGAGCTTCACCTTGCGGGAAAGGTTCTCGATGCTTTGGCCGAGAATTGGAGGGAAGTCTGCCACTGACTGCACAACTTGTTGCTTCGTCAGGCCCAAATCAAGGAGCCACTGTACTTTGGGTTTCACGTTTTGCTGTGTGCTATACCAAAGGATTGGCGCAAAAGTAGACACTGCTTTCGCGATTTGACTCTTGGTCAGGCCAAAGTTCAAGAACCACTGCACAGTGGGCTTCAAGTTCTGCTCAATGCTCAGGCAAAGAAATTGAGGATTTGTGGCCACGGCCTTTGCAACTTGACTCTTAGTCAAGCCCAAGTTCAAGAACCATTGCACAGTGGGCTTCACATTCTGCTCAATGCTGAGGCCAAGAATTTGAGGATGAGTGGCCACCGCCTTTGCAACTTGACTCTTCGTCAACCCCAAGTCCAAGAACCATTGCACAGTCGGTTTCAAGTTTTGTTCGATGCTGAGGCCAAGAATTGGAGGAAAAGTGGCCATTGCCTTTGCAACTTGACTCTTCGTCAGCCCAAAGTCCAAGAACCATTGCATAGTTGGTTCCAAGTTCTGCACGATGCTGTAACCTAACATTTGAGGTAAAGTGGCCACTGCCTTTGCAGCTTGATTCTTTTTCAGCCCACAGTCCAGGCACCATTGCACTGTGGGTTTCAAGTTCTTCTCAACACTGAGCGAGAGGACGGAAGGATGAGTGGCAACTGCCTTTGCAACTTGACTCGTAGTCAACCCCAAGTCCAAGAACCATTGCACAGTGGGCTTCAAGTTCTGCTCAATGCTCAGGCAAAGAATTTGAGGATTTGTGGCCACGGCCTTTGCAACTTGACTCTTAGTCAAGCCCAAGTTCAAGAACCATTGCACGGTCGGTTTCAAGTTTTGTTCGATGCTGAGGCCAAGAATTGGAGGACGAGTGGCCATTGCCTTTGCAACTTGACTCTTCGTCAACCCCAAGTCCAAAAACCATTGCACAGTGGGCTTCACGTTCTGCTCAATGCTCAGGCCAAGAATTTGAGGATGAGTGGCCACCGCCTTTGCAACTTGACTCTTCGTCAACCCCAAGTCCAATAACCATTGCACAGTCGGTTTCAAGTTTTGTTCGATGCTGAGGCCAAGAATTGGAGGACAAGTGGCCATTGCCTTTGCAACTTGACTCTTCGTCAACCCCAAGTCCAAGAACCATTGCACAGTGGGCTTCACATTCTGCTCAATGCTGAGGCCAAGAATTTGAGGATGAGTGGCCACCGCCTTTGCAACTTGACTCTTCGTCAACCCCAAGTCCAAGAACCATTGCACAGTCGGTTTCAAGTTTTGTTCGATGCTGAGACCAAGAATTGGAGGAAAAGTGGCCATTGCCTTGGCAACCTGACTTTTGGTCAGACCCAAATCAGACAGCCACTGCAGCAGCGGCTGCAGTGTCCTTTCTATGGATAACCCTGTCGCCAGTGCTCGCCTTTGCAGAGTGTCGATTTCTGCAGATCGGAACCCCTGCACACTGAAATGTTTCGAAATCTCTTCTGCCGTGTTGACCCTTTTTGTCGCTGCGGTTGCTTCAAGGAACTCTCGGGCAGGCTTGGAAATCAATCGTGTCTGTTTCTTTCCCAAATGTGATTTCAGATATCCGTACACACTTGGAAGAAAAGCCTCTTGCAGTCTTGGCGCAACTTCTTCAAGTGTGGTCTCTAGAGCTCTAATAAGCGCTGACTGATTCCCTCGACGCCAGGCGTTGACACGTACCCACAGAACACGTCCCTCAAGTTGACTTCTGCCCTCATGGCTAATGCGAACCACGAACGAACCTGGAGGTGCGAAGTCCAACAATGCGGCATTTTTCTGCAAATCCCTTGCTGTGCCTTCCTTTGTCGCATGCCGATAGTAGCCATCATACTCCACAAACAGAGCCGCATTCTCATCTTTGAACACTCCAAAAGCCGTCAAGTCCGGCTCCAAGTAGTTTCCAGCCCATCCTGTCGGTGATTTGAAGCTCCGAAACATCTCCCTCAACGGTACAGTAGGCATCAGCAACTGCCCCAAAGGTGCCAACAACTCTGCCTCCGCCATGCTACCAACACGTTGTCGCGGCCATCCTTGCTGCCACCACAGTGGGGGTCGTGGCGCCAAGTGGCTGAAACGCCTCCATTGCAATCCCCAGCACCACTGCATGGAGGAAACAACAAGCGAGTTTGGAACATTGCCTTTGATGGAGCCAGCTTTGGTGATGAGTTTTATGGAATCTCTGCACTGGTTTCTGTCCTACTTCGACGAATCATGAAGGATGAAAGATAGTTGATTGACCCCAAGTATTGGATGGTCACATCAGTTGTTGATGGCCAACAGTACTGTGCACCAGAAAAACTTTCGTGTTGTGCAGCTGTTACAGACTCTAGATTCTACAAAGTCTGGGATTGTACAGAGTCTTTCGCCTTCAGAGTTTACAATCAAGACCTTTGATCATTTGACTTGTAGAACTGCCCGATTCAGCCATGTGCCATTTCCCCACCTTCCAGAGTTCTGCTTTGGTCAGGCTGCGGAAGTTCTTCTCCTGCAGGTCTGGTGGATTGCCCCGCCATCGAGCTATGGTGTTTCCATGACGCCAACTTCTCTTAACTAAGTTTGATTGTAGAAACAACTAATTAAGAGAAGCATCACTAAATCAATCATTAATCGTTAACATTTTACCCGTATTTCCAATCATGGAAGCCAAATTTTGGAACCCAAAGCATGCTGACGACGCCGGCGACGCTTTTTTTTGGCTTCACTCAGAGATTGGACATTCTGTCCCATGCCAATAGCCTGGCGAAGAAACCATCGATGTTTCGATCCCGGAAAGCCATTGGTTGTAGTTTTTGTCACGTAAAATGTTTGCCAATCTATCCAGCTTTCAAGATGTTTCAAGTTTCAACTATATCATCAGCACCATGGTTTTTCTGGTGACTCTAAATGGCTTAGGGCTTGGTTCTGGAAAATGTCACCAAACCCTCAACCTCGACCAACTCACAGCTCCTAAACCGCCCCCGGTGCCTGGGGTTCAGCTGCCCCAAGCTGCTGGCCCCCAGCTGTTGCATCGCCAGCTTCAGCTGCGCCGTCAGCAGCTCCACCAGCCGAACCACGCCCTCCTCGCCGCCGCAGGCGGCGGCCCAGTAGTACGGCCGTCCGATGCCCACGCCCCGGGCGCCCAGGCAGAGCGCCTTTGCCACGTCGCGGCCGCTGCGCACGCCGCTGTCGAAGTAGAGCTCGAAGCGGGACTCGGCACCTGCGGAACGCTTCAAAAAAGGTCGGGAAAAAATGGACAGAAAACATATTTGAAATGATGAGAATTGTTGGGAGTGTTTTGTTTGTTTGACTATTTAAAAAAAAAAACATATATATATATATATATAAACTTATAAACCATATCTGTTTTTGTTGTTTTTGGGGTATATCCGGAGAACCTTATGGTATAGGTCTGTTTTCGGAGGAGATCAAAGGCAACTCAGAGCTGCCAGCTTCGCAGCTTCGGTTCTTTTTTTCTTCAAAGCAAGCTGTGTTTCAGTTCAGCAAAAGGCGCGCCACATCCCCAAGTGAGATTGACACGAGCCGAGAAATTTGACAGATTTTCACGCCCTTAGGCAACCCCCAGCAAACTGGAGCTGCCAGGGCTGTTAGGATGTCAACAGGAAGGGGTCAATGGCACTTCTCTCAGTCACAAAATCCATCTCTTAATCGATCTGAACCCAAAACCTCCACGAATCATTCATGTCTCAACCATCCATTTTTTCCATCAGCAAGACATGTCTAAAATCACCCATTTTTCCGCCATTCACCACAACCCAGCTGACATCGGACTGGGACATCCGCCACTGTGGTCAGTTCGTCCCACCAGTTCATCAGATTCACACCACAAGCTCGGTGGACGCCTGGACGATGGGGTAGGATGGCTGATCCTCGGTCTGAACAGATGTCTTCAACCTGTAAACTAAAACCGCTTTTAGAGCCTTTGGACCTTGACTTGACTCCAAAAATTGAAAACCCCAAAGTGTTTGTGTTCCACCCAGCTTCCCAAAAAAAAATATCCACCCAGCTTATTCCCAAAAAACAAAAAACAACAACAACAAACCTCATTGGTTTCCAGGCGTCCTTAATGCCACATTCGCCATCGCCCGGGATGCCGCGCTTCATGCGGATGTAGCCGTTCTCGCCCCAGTCGGCGCCCCAGCTGTTCTTCACCTTCCAGTAGTCCACACCATTCTCGGTGCCGTAGCCCACCAAGAGCACTCCATGATCCAACTTGGTGCCGCACTCCTGGATCCAGGTTCTGCTGGTTCTTTTGGGTCGAGACATGGGTTTTTTGGGGCCAAAAAGAAGATAACCAAAATCGAAGTGAATTACCATCTTTGGAGGCGCCAACGGAAGACCACCTTCTCAACTGGCCGAAAGTCAAGATGTTGTTCTTCCGTTTTTTGCGTGGGGGGAAGAAAGCCCATTTTGAGGCCAGGGTTTCAACCACCATGGGTTTTATTTTTCTCGCGCCTGGCTCAGGATGCCACCCTTGTAGAGCTGGAAAGCCATTTGGTCGGCTTCGATGGCCACGGAGACCTCAACGAAACAAGGGCACAGCTTTGACCATGGCACTGCGGTTTGGGAATAGTTTAGGAATTCTCACCATGAAAACAAGATGAAGCCCACGAACCCGAATGCCGACACGTATGTTGAGGAACAGAGACAACACTTCTTTCTCACATTTTCCAGCGAACCCACTTGTGAGACACCATGAGTTGACACACTGAGGTGACACTCTTGTAGGACACCCTTGCTTGACACTATTGCGCAACGCTCTGGTAAGACACTCTTGCTTGACACTCTTATCTGACACTCTTGTGTGACACTCTTGTAAGACACTCTTACTAGACACTCTTTCTTGACACTTCTTACTTGACACTTCTTACTTGACACTCTTGTAAGGCACTCTTGCTTGACATTTCTTCTCCGACACTCTTACTTACTTGACACTCTTACTTGACATTCTTGTAAGACACTCTTGTAAAACAATTCTTACCTGACACTCTTGTAAGACACTCTTACTTGACACTCTTGTAAGACACTCTTACTTGACACTCTTACGTGACACTCTTGTAAGACACTCTTGTAAGACACTTCTTACTTGACACTCTTGTAGGACACTTCTTACTTGACACTTCTTATGTGACACTCTTGTAAGACAATTCTTACGTGACACTTTTGTAAGACACTCTTACTTGACACTCTTGTAAGACACTCTTACTTGACACTCTTGCTCGACACTTCTTACTTCGCACTCTTGTAAGACAGTCTTACTTGACACTCCTGTAAGACACTCTTACTTGACACTCTTGTAAGACACTTCTTACTTGACAGTCTTGTAAGACACCCTTACTTGACACTCTTGGAAGACACTCTTACTTGACACTCTTGTAAGACGCTCTTACTTGACACAAATCACTCACACAGACAGTTCCTCTGCAAACTCCAATATAACTGCGGCGACACAGATCACTCACACAGACACCTCCTCTGCAGAAACCAAAAATAACTGCGGCGACACAGATCGCTCACACAGACATCTCCTCTGCAGACACCAATATAACTGCGGTGACACAGATCGCTCACACAGACACCTCCTCTGCAGACACCTATCTAACTGCGGCGCCACAGATAGCTCACACAGACACCTCCTCTGCAGACACCAATATAACTGCGGCGACACAGATCAATCACACTGACACCTCCTCTGCAGACACCAATATAACTGCGGCGACACAGATCGCTCACACAGACACCTCCTCTGCAGACACGAATCTAACGGCGGCGACACAGATCAGTCACACAGACACCGCGGCTGCAAACACCAAAAAAACTGCGGCGACACACATCGCTCACCCAGACACCTCCTCTGCAAACGCCAAAAAAACTGCGGCGACACAGATCAATCACACTGACAACTCCTCTGCAAACACCAATATAACTGCGGCGCCACAGATCAGTCACACAGACACCTCTTCTGCGAACACCAATATAACTGCGGCGACACAGCTCACTCTCACAGACACCTCCTCTGCAAACACCAATATAACTGCGGCGACACAGATCAGTCACACAGACACCTCCGCCGCAAACACCAATATAACTGCGGCGACACGAGTCAACTTGACACGCTTTCGGGACCACTCCTGACGCACTCGCCACTGTGGAGAGCTTATCGCACTCACGCAAACGGTTGGGGTCGTTGGCGAACGGTTGCGAACGGTTGCGAACATAGACACAACTTTCCGCGAACACAGCCTCACCCCCAGACCCCCAAATGAAACGGGAACCCTCGCTACGCATTCGGGAAAAAAATGTTTAGAAAAAATGTATGGAATTTTGTTCAACAGATCTAGGAATGGCCTCCTCAAGAAAAACTTAAACAAATACTGGTCAGGTCACAGGTTGCTCGGACACCGCCTGCATCAAGGCATCCAAATCCTGAAAAGCAGCCAACAGTTTTAAAACTTTCTATCAACCAAGTTGAATCTTCAAAAAAAGGATCCGGAAAATTCCAAAAAAGAAATCCAGGTTGAGTTCCAACGTTTTGTTTTCCACAAAAAAAAACCTTCACCTGTGCAAAACGTCCCAACAAAAATATCACAAGCCAACCCCCAAGGCCGGCCCCGTGGATTTCACCGCACCTTGGCAGACACGTCTTTGAAGCCCGTGATGGAGCCCTGGGGCACCGCCTTGGTGCAGTTGGTCTGGTGGCAGGTGCCCTGGGTGGCCAGGTACCTGGCAAGACATCTTTCGCTGGCAATCGATGTTCAGTTGGGGTAAAACATATTCAACAAACGGAAATCTAAGATGTTTATATAATTAATAATATGTAAAGATAAGTTGTTAGTTGTTTTCTAAAAAACAATACATTACAATTACCTGTTAAACATATTAAACATATTGAACATCATCAGCAGCATCCAGGCTGGTGCGAAACGCCACGCCAAGTCACGGGTAGCTGTCCTCAGTGCACACATCGT
The DNA here is from genome assembly GCA_965601465.1 of Ekhidna sp. GTDB lineage: Bacteria > Bacteroidota > Bacteroidia > Cytophagales > Cyclobacteriaceae > Ekhidna. The sequence continues at coordinate 77,371 of OZ271834.1, forward strand.
GCTTCTCGAGGTAAGAGAACCTGGCAGCTCTCGGAAGTTTCACATGTAGGAGCTCTCAGTACCCTTTCAAGAAATCAACCCCTCAGTGTTTAAAAAACAATGTCCGAACAAAAAGTCCTAGAAGGCCTCATATTGCTTCTTTTTTTAATTTTTTTGGGGGGCAACCAAGTGAATCCAACAACTTCAAGCAACGCCAGGTCCATGGATCCACCCTGGCATCCCATGTTGCCGTTCTTGGCGCAGTCCACCAGCTGCTGCTCCGACAGCGACACCAACTTGCCGCTGGCGATCTGCCAGGCGCCCTCCAAGGCGCCAGTGGTGCTGAAACTCCAGCAAGAACCGCCTGGAACAACATGGCGGTGGAGTTTTGTTGCAGTTCTTAGGATGGGTTTAAACTCCAAATAAATGAGATGATTGGATGTTTGTTATGCGGATTTTTTTTCATTTGGAAAAAATTAACAAGCAGTTCAGTATGTCTAAATAAATGGATGTTTATTCTAATTATAAAAATCTGTTAAAAACAAAAAAAAACATCCATCCCAAAAGGAGAGGAAACAAAATTGTTCCGCCCCCAAGCCATGGCACATTTGCCCTGATTCTTGGGATCGGTCACCGCACCCTTGGAGACCCAATCGATGGAGTCAGGCAGAGAGGCTCCAGCCTTGAACTCGGTGCCTGGCAGATGTCCAACTGAAAAAACGGGCCACCAAGAAACTGTTTCTGTCCAAATTTGCTGGAACCCAAACAAAATGTGATCCGTTTTTTTGGGGGCCATATTTTTTTAACCCCCCACTGTTTTTTTTTGACCCCCCTATATTTTTTTGACCCCCCCACTACGTTTTTTTGACCGCCTTACTATGTTTTTTTGACCCCCTAGTGTTCTTTTTTGACCCCTGACGGGTTTTTTTAATTTTCTTGTATTTTTGTTGGACCCCTCATTGCTTTTTGGTTTCTCCGTCTTTGTGGTTGGCCCCCTATCATCTTTACGGATGGTAAAAACACACGCCGCCCTGACAAATGTTCTTTTGCGAAATGTCTGTATACTGGGTATTCTAACAACCCCGGGCCTTTGTTTCCAATATTTTTGCGAAAGGCCATCCTATTAATCAGATTTGCAATTATATACTATTCTCAAATTCGTGCGTGATTGTTCTAGCTGACTTTCCACCTCATGCGCTCATGGATACCAAGTGTCACGCGCCCACTCATGTCACCCATGGCACGTTTTTCAGCGCACACCTGATTTGGCCCGTGTTTGCTCACATGTATTTCTCAAACATGTTCCACTTCTCGTACGCTCTCTTCCATCCAAAACCTGGCGCACGTGAGTGCGTCACGTGAGAGGGAGCCTGATGAATATCTGCACCTGCCACAGGGACCTGCTCCGCTCATGTTGAATCTATTGGAATGCATCCTGGTATTCCTGGGAAAGTAGATCCGCTTTTGACGCAATCTTTCTCACCCAAGAATCTCATGGCTTCCTTTTGGGCTTCATTCAGCCCCTCAAAGATTCGCAGATGTTGGAAGCCACGCGCAAGCGTCTGAAATTTGTTAGCGTATATAGATTAGCCAAGGGTGATGTTTGATAGAAGCCTCATGGTTTGACGTCATGAATCATAATTCATACCAAAGTCCCATGGTTTGCTGCACGCAAAACGCAATGGAATGATTTGCTTTCACGTAGATATACGTAGATCTCATGGGGCCTGCTGGAAATACTATGGTTTGAAAGAAAACCCCATACCCAAAACCTGGTGAGTTCCAATCAAACGACGTCCAATGGTTCAAAAAACGTCATTTTCTAACGCATCCAAAACTGGTGGCTTCCATGGCAAAGCCTGCTGGTTTCAATTTTGCGACAATCAAAATCCCAGGCTGGGTCAGAAAAAATTAAGCCTTGCCGTCACATCAGCTTCAAACGTAACTCGATAGTTGTTGGCGCTGGCTTCTGTCAAGTTGTCAGGTGTCTCTTTTCTGGTGAAGCTACTGCTGCTGCAATGGGCCACTCATCTGCATCGCCCTCACGCTCCACCATTTGCTCCCCGCCTGTCCCCTCAGACGCCTTCTGCTGCGCTTTCTCGTCCAGGCCCTTTCTGGTGTTCCTTCTATGAGCTTGCACTGATGACGCTGGCGCCTTGGTCTCGAAGTTGGCAAAGACTTCCGTGGAGCTGGGTTTCGTCCGAGCCCTTTATCAAAGCGATCTTGCTGCTGAGGTAGGCACGATGCTGCCATGTCAACCCAACTCTGGTCTGCATCTGAACCTCTGATCGTTGGGTTAGCAGGTTTAAGCTGCATGAGCTTTGCCCCCCATCTGCCTTATGGGGTCTTCTGGCCCTTGCATCCATTCTCTTGTTGCTTTTGCCCATAGCCTCAAGCATTGATGCTGTTGCTTTAAGCTTAATCTTCTCATCATGATTGTTGATTTTAGTATAGCCTGATTCGTGCTTTTCATTCAGCTGGCCCTTACGCACTGTCAGAAGCTCATTGAACTTCGACGCAGCGTGCCTTTTCAACACCGTATGTCCATGAGACCTGTCCTCTTCCAGCCATTCCTCGCTTTGCTGGCGCAACTTTCGACAAGCGAACTTCCTTCCTCGCGGGGTCTCACACGCGCACCCTGCCTCAACTTGAACGTTTGGACCCGCGTGCGTCCTGAATCTGTTAGCTTGATTGGCCTGCCTCCTATACTCTTCATGCCTTGCTGACGTTCCACTGTCTGGTAAAGTTGTGCTGCCAATCACTTCACCTTTGGCTTCAGTCGGTCTCAGGACCAGCCCGTCATCATTGATGGCATCAAAGATGATGGCGATTTCCTCGCTGATGTTCTGGCGATGCTGGGGTTGCTTCCCATGTTTCTGAATATGATCCACTGAACGGCTTTCCGCTCATTGGTTCTGACGCTTCCTTTGCTGATCTCTCGCCCTAGCGCGCCCGGCAATGCCTGGCCTGTGGCTGTATCTGTAAATGCCTGACGCCAGCATTGAGGCTATGGGGCTGGTTAATAGGGGACGTTGATGAATCACGTGTTTGTTTGATTGGCCAACTGACTGACGCAGAATTGATGAGTAAGTCAACTCATGTACTAACTGAGTGGTTAGCCGAAAAGATTCAGCAACCGCTTACTTCAGGTTCATTGATTCATTGACCGTGGTCGTCCCCTGGTTTCTCATTCGAAATCCCATGGGCCCAAGCGGCAAGCCAATGGCTCTGTATGCGCTCATGCGCCCCATCCTGCTAATCCCAGTCAACGAGTTCAGCACATGGAGCCGTGATGGACTCATGCCAACATTGATGTACTAACTGAGCGGTTAGCCGAAAAGATTCATCAACCACTTACTTCAGCTTCATTGATTCATTGACCGTGGTCTTCCCCTGGTTTCTCATTCAAAATCCCATGGGCCCAAGTGGCAAGCCAATGGCTTTGTATGCGCTCATGCGCCCCATCCTGCTAATCCCAGTCAACGAGTTCAGCACATGGAGCCGTGATGGACTCATGCCAACATTGATGCTATACGGTTGGTTAATAGTGTTGTTTCCATAAATGAAACCATTGGTTTTCCCATGGCTTCTCATTGAAAATCTCATGAACCCATTGGAAAGCCAAGCAGCGTGTCGAAATTCCCAACACAGAACCCCCATGATTTCTCCATGAAGAAGAGCATCCATGATGCTTGCATGTGCCTCATCCAGCTGACCCCAGCCAAAAACAGAAATTGCACCCATAGGGCTCTTCAAAGGAAGGATACATCCAAGTACCTGACGCAAGCCTCACTGTCACTGATGGTTTCCTAAGCAGAATCTCATGATTATGATCCAACCTTGATTGATTGAAATCCTGATGCTTCGAAGTTCTCATGGGTTGAAGACACCAGGAACTTCAGTCATGCGTTGAAACGCTCATGTAATTAATTTTGGCATCAGACGTGATCCTGCGGATTGCGGCTCACGCTGATAGAACACAGCCCCCATGAACCAAATTTTCACGCTTCATGGTTTCAAGAAATTCCATGGTCCTCCCAATGTCTTTTCCATTTTGCACCTAGGGCTTCTCACGGCCTGCTCATGAAAGATATGAAAGAGCACCCCTTTATGGGGTCGAAGTTGCTGAGCACGCCCAACGTTATCTGTTTTGTTTCATGCTATGACATCATGAATTGCGCAACTACAAATTTGCTTCTGAAAGCTTATCCACGCGGCCCATGATGGCCATGAACTGCTCAAGTCCGTTGATTATTTGGCTGAATGGTGTGTGGCCCTGCTGTTGCTCCTACATCAGCAAATCTTGCTTGCACCATTGCCCGCTTGGTCTGATTCAGCTGAGCTTGAAGTGGGCCAGTGTGTGACACCTGATCGCACCTTGCATAATCCACATGGCCCCCCTCACTTCTGTAAGAGCATACTTCCAACGTCTCATTCCTCAGGATGACAAGGGAATACCATTGGATGGCCCAATGAAATCCAATTTAAAATGGATGGTTTGCTGGTGCCATGCCCCCTGCAGGATCAATCCTTATGCGCTACCGAGCTGCCATAAATATTCTAAAACTGAAAAGCTTGCCCCGGCTCAGTCAGCATTGAGCAGCACTTGGTGAGGACGGCCGCCCTTAGATGAAACAGCTGAACCGCATTAAAACATGACCCCTCACGAAGCCCAGGTTCTTTCGCACGCCTCCAGAGCGCTCTGGCGACTGCTGAGGAACTGTCTTCACATCACCTTCACCTCAGCGACGTGCTCTCATGCTGTTTCCGCCTGTCCGGTGTAATTCATATCTCAGTTACTTGCCCCCCATCGCGCCATGAGCGCCTTCATGGAGCCACTCCATGATTTGTAAGGGACCAGCGTGCACGTTGCTCTGCGTGCCCCCTAGGCTGCTTGTTGAAACTTGTTGCTGGACGAGCCAGTTCCCACGCAACTCATGGCAAGATGGGCCACTGCCAAATTCAGGGCGCGAAGCCACTGCAAGGTTTAGGGCGCTCGGCTGCTATCAAGCTCACGGCGCTGGGCCACTGCAAAGGTCAAGGGCACGGGGCCATTGCAAATCTGAACGCACTTGGCCACTGCCAAATTGCACGGGTCCTGCCTTGATGTTCGGGGATCTACGCTGTAAGTTCCGAGGCAATCCACACACATGCAAAACACAATAAGACTACTTAAAGATCAAATAACAAATTCATGATGAAAAATGAAATTAGCAATAATGCTGACTGAAAAGAACTAGTTATCATAAGAACAAATGCTATAACCATGAGTTAGCCAACGCCAGAAAAGCCATAATGGAACAATGAACATTTCAACAGCCGCAGAAAAAGATAACAAATCACAACTTGAATAATTGAGGCCATGCGTAAAACACAACACATGTGTAAATGAACATAAGGTAACAGAGAACTCTAAATCTGGATGTGCTTTTATAAGGTGAACTGTTGTTTTTTCCATTGGATAAGCCACCACTTAGCGATTACTTTCTTGTTGTTCAGGAGTCTAAAGAACATCCAAACAACACAACAAACCATATAAGCCAGACAAAGTAAGCAGCCAATTCGTTTGAAGAAGATAGTTTCCTTCCAAAATATGTTCACAAAAACGCTGAAGATGCCAGAAAGAATCTTCAACAAGACCCTTTCAAGAAACACATCAATAAAATAGGAGAGCATCAAAATCCCTAAAATATGAGGAAATACCACAAAGGCAAACTGATTTCCCAAGACATCTTAGAGAGCAATATATATATATATATGATATGATATATATATATATATATGTATAGATACAATAAAATAAATGAACAAAGAAAAAGATTGTCAAAAGAATATTGAAAAAAAAAACAATGCACCTAAAGGAACGTCAAAAATGAGGAAGCGCAAGAAAAAGGAAAAACCTAAAATTAAAAGGAACCAAGAATCAGTAAATTTCAAACTGGTTCTTTGCAGGCATCCGAATGAAAGTAGGTAAATGAAAACCGGATCAAAATCTGCAATCAAAAACACAAACATATACCAAACTACAAGCTAATGTCCTTAACTGCAAGCTGATACCCCAGAAGGGGCTAAAGATATACTGTATAAGAAATGAGCAAGTGCAAACTAAATGAGAACATGAGAAAAGGAAAACTGCAAAAAAAACAGCTTCTTTACAAGCTGGTTTTCCTGAACAAAAGCTGATTTCTTTAAATGCCAAATATTTATTTGAAGACCCCATGAAGAAATACAAAACATGAAAAACTACGGAAAACGGCATCTTACATTAAGCTGATTTCCTTACATTCCAGCTAGTTTCCTAGAATCATTTTAAAGAAAATATAAAAGGATTCCAAAACCAAGGACAGAAATACAAAAACCTTGGCATAAAAAATCTTTAGATACAATCTGATTTCCTTATATAAATTCTTAAATACAAGCAGGTACAACTTGGTTTCCTAAAATACAACCTGATTTCCTTAAATACAACCTGATTTCCTTAAATACAACCTGATTTCCTTAAATACAACCTGATTTCCTTAAATACAAGCTGATTTGCTTAAATACAGCCTGATTCCTTGAAGACCCCGCAGAATTCGACCAAAAATACATACTATTCTGTTATAATTCTGAAAACAAAGGGGCCTGTTGGCCTAATTTTCAGGTTTAAGACCCCCTGTTTATCAAAAACAAAGCAAAATAAAGTACTATTTTGTTCAAAATTTAGGGGGCCTCCAAAGAATCAGCCTGTATTTAAGGAAATCGGGTTGTATTTAAGGAAATCAGGTTGTATTTAAGGAAATCAGGTTGTATTTAAGGAAATCAGGTTGTATTTAAGGAAATCAGGTTGTATTTAAGAAAACCGGCTTGTATTTAAGGAAATCAGGAAGTATTTAAGGAAATTAAATCAGGTTGTATGGCAGAAAAAATCATGTTGTATTTAAGAAAATCATGTTGTATTTAAGGAAATTATGTTGTACTTAAGGAAATCAGGTTGTATTCAAGAAAATTGTTTTGTATTTAAGGAGATGTTGTATTTAAGCAAATCACGTTGGGTTTAAGGAAATCAGCTTGTATTTGAGGAAATCAGCTTGTATTGAAGGAACTCAGCTTGTACTTAAGGACGTCAGCTTGTATTTAAGGAATTCAGCTTGTATTTAAGGAAATCAGCTTGTATTCAAGGAAGTCAGCTTGTATTTCAGGAAATTATTTTGCACTTACTACAAAGAATTCAGTTTGAATTTAAGGAACTCAGGTTGTATTTAAGGAAGGCATCTTGTATTTAATCAGATATTGTGTTCAATTAAATGAGCTTCCACTTACTGTAAGGAATTCAGCTTGTATTTGAGGAAAGTTTTGATTTTCAATCATTTGCAATCTTTTTCCGATGGAGACGCTCGCGAACCAGCTAGTATCATGTCATTCCTTTTCGGGGTCTGGGGGGAATGAGCTTGTGTAGCAGGAGTTTGGCTTGCGCACAGCAGTTTGTGTATTTAGGAGGTTTCAGGGGAATCAGCTTGCGTTGAAGGAAGCCCGCTCGCATTTAAATAGTTTGTTCGGTTTTCTTGATTTCTCAATTTCTTTAGGATGCTGGAGAATCAGCCTGCATTGAAAGAAATCAGCTGCTGTGTGAGATTCCTATTGCTGCTGTACTCAAACTTTATTTGTCTCGGGAGAATTAGTTTGTATAGATTTACATATTATCAATTAGTTTTTTGATGTTCTTTGTTTTTGAGTGTGTTTCTTCTTAAGATGTATGCTTTCACGTTCTGTCAAAATGTTGGTATTGTATTTGTTTGTGTTTTCCTTTTTAAGTTATTTTTTCTGCTTTTGATTTGTTAATCCTAGTCTATTCAACTTCTTGTTATCCCTTTTGCCTGTCTTGGGTTAACCCGTTTGATTGTTTGGACATTTTTGCAAGACAATAAATCTGTGTTTTCTCTTTTGGTCCACTGTTGTAAGCATATAGTGCAATATAGTGTTTTCACTCAATCCTTCCATGACTTCAACGTGACAAGATCAAGTCTTGGTATGAAGGACCACTAGTGGACCATTGTGTATTGTGGTTTTTGTCGTGTTGTTCATATGGGAAAGTGGTTGTATGCGCGCACCAAGTCCAGAAATGGAACATCGCTGTTTGGGCCTGTTGCATATTTGCACAGGGATTCCAGAACATACAAAACAACCCCCAAACCTTAAATGCATGGTGAACACGTGACCCGTGCAATTCAGCATTGGCCACTATCAAGTTCAAAGCACGTGCCATTGCAAAGGTCCCGGACTGGGCCAACGCAATGCAGGCACTGGGCCACAGTGCAATGCAGGGGGGTCAGGAGAGAGCAATGGGGGGTCAAAAAAAAAGACTGAGGGGGTCAGAAAAAATGGCTGGGGGGTGAGAAAAAAAGACTGGGGGGTCAAAAAAAAGGAACAGGGGGTTAAAAACAAATAACGGCGGGGATGGTAATAAAACAACGGAGGGGTCAGAAAAAAACAATGGGGGGTCAAAAAAGAAGGGGGTTAAAAAAAGGAATGAGGGGTTAAAAAAACACAGGGGGGTTAAAAAAATAGGGAGGGGGGTTTAAAAAATAATGGGCCCCGTTTTTTTTTGAGCCTGAGTTTTTTTTTCAAACCTCTTTTGACATGACTCTCCAAATCACATATATTAATAGATCATATAACCAAAACATATCAAAACTACATCCAACAGCTTCTTGGACTCGGGACGGCCCAAGTAAGGCAAAGAGGACCAAGGTTTCTGGCTCTTGGTCATGCAGCCCACATGATCCAGGTGGAACTCCTAACAAATCGGGTCCCATCCAATGTGTCTTTCCACCACCTTTCCATATCATGATATTTGTGGTTTATTTGACTTTTCTAAAAACCAAATGTCAGAAACAAAAACCTTCGCGATGCCCAAAAAACATCAAAACATAACTGTTAAAACAGATCATTCTTCCGGCACAAGCATCATGGGGTTTCTTGTCCGCAAACTCAGTCACGCCCAGCTGGTAGCTGTGCTTGCCGCTGTTGTGCTTCTCGATGTACTTCAGGTTCTCCGCGAAGATCTCCTGGCGCAGCTGTCGCTCTTCCTCCGTGGCGTAAGTCTTGTGGAACTTGGCGACAAAGTCTTCAAAGGCCTTGCCTTAATGTTTCAAGCCAACAAAAAAAAGACATCCAAAATCGTCCAAGGTGTCTATGCATGACTTTTGACTTTTGCACTTTTGGCAAGCTGTGACCAGTTTGGTCCAGTGGAAAAAGAATGGCAAGACAGAGTATTTGAGTGTAACACTACCGTCATCAACAGGGCTCCCAAAGAGGTGATTCTCTTGTGGCAACTCCAAAAAATTGAGGTCCCAGTCACTCACATCAGACTCACCCTTGCAAACACCGAGGGCCATCAGAAGCGCAATCTTCACACTCTTCACCATGACTGCTTGGATTAAGCGAAAACTTAAGTTTAAGGCCAAGGCGTCAGTCTCGAGCTGAAATGCTGCTGTTTCATCCAAAGAGTTCGACTCAGCGAGTGTGTTTCATACCAAAAAACTCGAAGTATTTCTCCAGGATTTTAGAACTGTTTGGGGAATGTTCGAACTTTCTTGCGGGCATTGAAGGGCTTCGGGGCGGTACCAACACCGCTTGAGTTTGCACCTAGCACACCCGCAGAGCGCAGGGCTCCAGCAACCTCTTCCAAAGCTTCCAAGGCACCTGGGATTTACCAAGTGCTGGGGCTTGAAACTCGACCAGTTTTGTGTGGAAACGTCTAAGAAAACCCCAATTGTTCAATGGTCTAGAAACAAAAACAAACTAATAAACATCAGAACAACATCAATGGAACATGTGGTTGTCTTGTTTTTTGGTTGCCTTTCGACCCCAAAACCATTTTCCCAAGCGGCCGATGGCATTGCCGCAGGCGCGCCCCCCGTGGTTCGACACCACGATGCCCTGCACGCCCAGGGCTGCAGCCTCCAGTGGTTGCTGCTATTGCTTGCGGTTCTATGTTATGTTATGGGGTTTTCAAGAAAAAGAACTAACAACAAGCTATGGTATCACGGTAACATAACAACCATATCATCAAGTCTTATGTTTGCAGAAAAGAAACTATGGTTGTTGTTATCATGTTGTTGCGACAATCACATATCTACTGTATAATAGCGTTGAGATGTTATCCGGTAATTGTGTCACATGTCAAAACCAACATCATTTCTGAGAAAGTGATACGCCTGCAAAGCATCTTCTCCACTTTGGATACCTTTCAAGTACACTGGCACTCCAGCCTGGCACCATGGACGATAAACATCAAGGGCAGAGTCAAACTACTTTGTTGTTGAAAGAGTAGTTTGATATTGCCTCAGAGACTCTGTGCACGAAAATCAGGAATCAGGAACAAACCAAACATGATGAACTAACCATTTTGAACATCAGCTCTGATGAACGCAACACATATAGGACCTCACTGAGAGTTGTCCATTGGCAGCTAGAAGATGCGGGGCTGTCGCTGGACCAAACCCCTTCCAAACACCTATCAACCAAATATCTAGATTCCATCAAATGGTGATAAAGCAGTCGAAATCTCTCCCAAAACCACTTGACAGATTTTACTTGTTGCATCCGATCTCAGCACTGGTCAGTTTCCAACCTCCAAAAATACTGAGACATGTTCGCACATCCCAAAAATACTGGATTAAAACCAACCATCAACAACCAAAAAACTGTGCGTTTTCCCAACAAAAAAACACATTTGTCCATCCCAACAGCCCCCACCGGAAAGCTCTTCATCATCTCTTCCAACATCTTCCACTCAAAGCTGGGGCTGGGGAAGACCCCCGTGGCCCCCGCCGTGGCGCGGTGCAAGGCCCCGTGCCTCGGGGCGTTGGCGTCCACCGTGACCACCAGGGCCGAGACGCCCAGGCGACAGGCCAACTGCAGCTGCTGCTGGCTGCTGCCGTCGTCGTTGGCCAAGACGTAGACTTGGAAGGGGGGTGGATGCCTCAAAAACATGGGCTGAAACATGGGCTGAAACATGGGCTGAAACTGGATGAAAGACGTCTGTTGTCATTTGCCAAAACTGAAAACATGTTGGTTGTTCTTCTGGTTTTGAGCTGTTGTTCTCCCAAAATACCACAAGATGCTGTAAATAATGGCTGTGGACCTAGCAGAACACGTTTCCATCAGGTATCGATCAGATCGGTCTGGTTCCCGCTGGTACCGCTTGCTTTTTTTGCACATCCCAACAACGGCAGAATAGATCATATGAATCGTATGCTTCATACCACCAACAGCAGAACAGAGCTTTTTCTATATATATTTTTTTTGCAACTCAAATCACTATTTCGGAAGGTCAAAAAAAAAACATAAAAAAAAAAAACATCCCATATTTAAATGATCCAAAACAACAATCGATCCCAAAGTAGTCGAAAGAAAGATCTCAAAGCTACGAGTCAAGGCCCCGCCTGGCCGCCTGCCAGACCTCTTCCAGCTGAAGGCTGGCGATGGTGGGCACAATGAAGCGGCTCCCCACACGCTCGGCCGCGCGGATCTGAGCACAAAAAATGAAGATCTGGATCTGTTGTTCTGAAAAAAGGTTGAGAAAAAAGAAAAAAAAACTGATATCAACAAGATCATCCCAGCTCTTTTGGAAACATGACATATCACCAAAATTCACCAAATGTCAAATTTTTTTTAGATCAACAAAGACCCAAAGAAACCACTGAAAAGCTTGCACCAAGGCACAAAGGTTGCTTCGCCCTGAGGCGACACCAGCCGGCCCTTGGCCAAACAGCTCAAGTAGATGGGCGTCGCACACTTCGTTCCGAAGAGCTCGCAGCTCAGATCTGAAGCAGCGAAGATGTTGCGAAAAAAGGCTCAGTAAAATTGCGATAACATAATATGTTCTTCTTGATCACATCATCATCATCATCATCATCATCATCATCATCATCATCATCATCGTCATCGTCATCGTCATCGTCATCGTCATCGTCATCGTCATCGTCATCGTCATCGTCATCGTCATCATCATCATCATCATCATCATCATCATCATCATCATCATCATCATCATCATCATCCTCGTCATCATCATCATCATCATCATCATCATCATCATCATCATCATCATCATCATCATCATCATCCTCGTCATCATCATCATCATCGTCGTCGTCGTCGTCGTCATCATCTTCTTCTTCTGCTTCTTCTTTTTCTTCTTCTTCTTCTTCTTCTTCTTCTTCTTCTTCTTCTTCTTCTTCTTCTTCTTCTTCTTCTTCTTCTTCTTCTTCTTCTTCTTCTTCTTCTTCTTCTATTTTAGATCCTTTTTTATGAGTTATCTATTGAATTCTATAATAAACTCTTTGGCGAAGAAATTATTGGAGAGTTTGATCTCTTTCTTTTTTTCGTGAACCATATTTTTTTGTTGCGTCATTGGAGAGTTTGAAGTTTTGTTCAGGATCCAAAAATTAGAAAAACAAAGAGCATACAGTATTTATACGTACATATATATATTCAAAAAAATATAGAAAAATACATAGCAAATGATAACTCTGCATGTTTGACTTGCAAAAACTCGAGAAGTACGCACCTACTTTCGCCACGTCTCTCAGCACACGCGGCCGGAAGAGCCAGGGTTGGAAGGCTCGGCGGTTCCGCTGGATGGTGTCACACTCGCCTGGCTTTTCTTTCAGAAATCTGGAAAAAAAGAGGAAAGAAACATATAAATATACAACATGCAAAATCAATCAGCATCATATATTCAAAACAATCACAACGATAAGTAGATATATACAGTAGATAAAATGGTGTCTCCTCTCTTCTTCGAAAGCATGCGATTTCGCAGTTTGCTTGTCTAACGGGTTGTTTCATATTTTCGTCACGAAGGGCCTCCGGAGATGTAGTCCCAATTGGCTTCGGGAAGGCCTTGAATGCAGAAGCTTGGAGTGAAATCACCGCCAAATGACCAAATGTATCGTCATTGAAAGAAAAAATGTGACCTAGATCTTCCATTTCAAGACATTTCTTGCAGATTCCCCCAATTTTGCCAGCCATGATATCTCTATAAATATGTGTTTTTTCTTTTTGTTCCACAACGATTCGTTTCTGTTGACATTGGTGATGCCCTCCAATTTCAACAATTTAATCCGTCACCTGAAAGCAACGCCCAGGCACAGTTCTTTGCTGCCTCTTCGAAGTCCTCCGTACTGTCCATGTCCGCCACAGGCTTTGCCATGGCTTTGCTGGTCAACTGCTGTGATTTTCTCGGATCAGGTGACGAATCTTCTCATGCCATGCTGTCGGTTGTGAGATGTTGCTGCAAACCAATCAGTGGCTTCGGGTTCAAGTGATGTCGTGACTGTAAAAATATGTTTCTTCTATTTTCTAGGGGAAATCCAATTTCAATCCTTTCCACCCCTAGAAAAACTCAATCTCTTGACCCGTCAGGGTTCGTTTCTGGATCCCCCGCGTCCTCAAGACCTAGGACGGCATGATAGGGCGGCTGGACGCGAGCTTGCCGCCTCCAATCATCCGAAGCATCATGGCCAATAATAGCATGTCCAAAAAAACGTCCAAGGTGCTATTTCAAAAACACATATTGTATTTCCTATGTCATGTGATGTCTCTCACAAACATGTTTTTTTCAAAAAAAAACAGGCACATTGAAGGTTCATCCACCAAAAAACACCCTGAGTTGTCACGGTCTCAAAATTCGTTCCAACCCAACCCACACACCTACTCTTCGAGTAGAAGTAGCGTTGGCCCAGCGCTGGCATCACACAGACCTCCCAATCCAAGTCCTTCAGGATCTGCGAGGCCGCTTCGGGAGGGGCTTCAGGGGCCACCTGAAAAGGTCTTTGGAGTTCTTGGCGGCGAATTGGTTGGCTTGTTGGAGAAGAAATTGGAAAGACAAAGAAGTAAAGAAGTGAAATGAACTTAAAAAAATATAATAATCAGAGATATTAATCATATATTGTATAATCATATTCTATATTGTATCTAATTATACATGGTACTGTAAAGTATACATTGTCGAACTCGAGCCTTTGAGACCCAAAGAACCCGAAACCCCAGATCCACCTCGCGTTCCTCCTCCTCGGGAGGGTCCTCCACGGTCTCGGGCGCCGCATCTTTGCCCTTTTTGCCCATGGCGGGTCGCGGCCCAAAACGCGGCCGCCGTTGAAACAAATGGCTGCGAACACCCAAGAGCGGCTTAAAATGGAGACGGCCCAACAAAGGCCATAGGAAACACCAAAACGAAAAGCTGACCCAAAAACAAAGAAACAGACCACGGTTTGAAACCAGACCATGCTTTTGCGACCCATAGTCTTACTCCTCGGATGGGTTTTCTGCAGGCATGACGTCCGCCGCGCCCAGAGCTGCTGTTCTTTTTTCCGAGAGAATTGATGAGCAGTGAAAAGCAATCTAGTGTGTCAATCCGGACCGCTGTTTCCTTGAAACCTCGTTCTGTATACAATCCAATAGAAAGGAAGTAAGAAGAAAATTGTTTTCAAACAAAAAATGATTAACCCTTCTCACATTAAGATGCCTCTGAACAATTCAACCAAAGAACCAAACAGTTTCTCCAGCTGTTCGTATCGAACTCGGCCCCTGGTTGCAACTTGTCGCAGCTGTGAAGATCTGGTCGTTTCTTCCGTTTTTGGTTCGTCACACCTGTTTTGGAACTGTTGATGGATGATACTTATATCCTGTATACATCTATGTGGATAGGTACCTGTTTGTATGCTGGCTATGATACTACCGGTAATCAAAACACCACCACCAACATTTCGTCTAGTGCCTATCTTTACCTTGGGAATCATCATGGTTTACGTAGCGGCGCCTCCTCATCTGAGGCAATGTTTTGCGGTAAAGTCAAGCATCCTTTCTGGGTGGACTAAGTTATGAACCACTCCCATATATATTTTTTCAACTGGACCATTCGAAAGCATATTCATATCTTATATGTACATGTTCATATTTGTTTACATGATCTGTAGATTGTTTTACATGATAATGGTAATCAAAGTAACAATAATAACAAGAATAATACAAACATTTTATATATGATAATAGTAGTAAAACGTCATATGACAATAATAACATTAAGTAACAATGGTAGTAATAATAATATTACAAGAATAACAACAATATACATCCACGCACCATGATTATACACGGAATCTTTTCTTCTCTGCCTACAAGCACCTCCAGGGGCAGACCCACCAGGAAGCCTGGTCTCATTCGAGAAGGTCTCGACAGAGACAGTGACACGTAACGAAGGCGCAGCGGCTCAAAAAAGATTCATCCGCGCAACTGCGGCGGGGACAACGGGTCAAAATGTTCAACAACTGGTGGGCACAAGTACAAGATGACACCTGTAAACATAGACGTAGATATTTTTTTTGACACACACATGTACTAAATACCACAACGCTAGGCTAGACAATCATGTATATATGGTGCAGTGTCGGCTCGTCCCCCCTTCCCCAAGGGGGTAAAGGTTCCCCCCACGTGGGGGTGGTTTGTGGTATTGTGGACATGTATAGATTCCTCCCCCCTGTGGTGTGGGTGGTTTGTGGTATTGTGGTATTGTGGAAATGTATGTAGTGTATATAGTGTATATAGTGTATATAGTGTTTATAGTGTATATAGTGTATATAGTGTATATAGTGTATAGTGTATGTAGTGTATATGGTGTATATACTGTATATAATGTATAAAATGTGTAAAAATAAAAGCATATATAATATACACATTGTAAAACACACAATATATATTTATATATATATATATTATACATAGTATAGAATGGAGTCACTGTCTATGGTATAGAAACACATATATACATATTGCATATTGTAGAACCTATAGAAATTTATCGTATATATATACTCTATATATAGTGTATAAATAATGTATGTATAGTGTGTATATTGCAAATAAGTTCCCCCCCTGTGGCCCGGGGGGTGGTATCTGGTAGTGTAGATAATGTATAAAGAGTATATAGCATATACAATGTATATAGTTTATACACACGTACCAGGGGCCCTACCCCCCATACCATGGGGGGACCGTTAACACGGGACACGACATATATATTTATATTTATATTCATGTATATACATATATCTATATATATAGAGATATATACAAATAGATATATATATATATATATATTTTTACAGACAGATATATTCATCAAAGCCATCCTACCAAACTTTGCAATAGAAAAACTCACCAAACGAAAGGATAGCACCTACAGGGACACGCAAAAAACAGAAAGGGAAAGGGTGAGAGAAAGAGACGCGACGGGCCTCAGGCGGAGAGTAAGCTAAGCGAAAAGGCAGGGGCTGTCAACTGCCTCAGCAATAGTTGTTGTTGCTTACACTATGGTTTGCATATTGCATGTTATCACCGAAAGCTATTGACTGGTGCACGCTCATGTGATTCAAATGATATTTGGCATTTCTACCAAAACACACAGATTCCAAGCCAACCGTCGGTTGATGCAGCCACAACAGTATGGCACTGAGAATGTTTGACTATTGGTTTGCTGGAAACAATCTCAAACTTCCGCCGAGGATCTCTTGTTTTCACGTCTTGGCCCAAGACTTTTGTACCATTTTTAACAATGCCAATTAAATTGAGAGAATCACCCAGACATGAAAGAGTTGCTTGATGAGTTGGATCGAGAGCACCAACGCTTGGAAAACCGGATTGGAATTCCAAGGTCCCGGCAGCAGCGCCGCCTGCTTCCCTACGCTTTTTCTCCGCGACTCTTTGGAGGAAGTTGTTGCTGGAGAAGCGCCGACGGGTTCGACGCCTCATCACCGCGCTCGCCTGAGTTTGGTTTCGGAAGGGCGACCAATGTTTTGTAAAACCAACTGTTTAGTTTCGCGAAATCTCGAGGGCTGGACATCCTGGACAAGTGGCCGCTTCCGTGACTCCGTGGCCTGAAATGGGCGGGGGGAAGTTTGGCAGCGCTATATGTAATGTACGGAACTTTTTTCGGACAACTCTAGTCTGATACCTCAAGCTGCTGGCTGTAAGAGCCGGACCCCCTTCGTCCCACCACGCAAGTTCTGACCGCTTAAATACCAAAAACAAAACCGATAGACTAAGGGGAAACGAGAAAGGTTTCGCATTTAAGTGTTTTTGTTTTTCTGGGTGATTTCAAATTCAAACTCGTTTGTTTCTAATTAGGTGTTTCTTTTGATGGTCTCGGGTATGATTTTTGTTTGGAAGGCATTTTTTGTTTCGAGCTATACGTACGACACTGTGATATATTCGCTACAGATTGTGAGGGCTGGGCCTTGGCCGACGGCTTCCCCGCCGCCTTAGTTCAACAATGGAGGAAAATTTTTGTTTTAGGGTGGTTGTTCGTTTTAAAAAAACTTCCCTTTCCTACGTCGCGGGCCTTCTTCTTCCGCATGTGCTCGGGCGGTGGCACGTGATTGCCCTGGCGGCCTTTTAAAAGAAAAAGACAGGCGACTGAGCCAGCGACCGTGCCTCCACACCACATCCATTACCAGTCACGCGGCCTTAGCCCACGTTGTAGGTCGTACGCCACATCACCACACCATGCCTGCTAAACACTTGAAATCTTAAAGCCAAGGCCGGGGCCCAAAGACGCCATATCCAAGAAAGAGAAAAGGCAACAGCAATATAACCACCCGGGCTTACCAAAGGAACTGCGCCAAGCCAATCATTCGTGACTGCTGGGCGGCCAATCAACAAAACAGCAACTCCAAATAGGAATGGATTGGGTTGATGCTACACATGTCATCTTCCAAGGATCCTTTGCCGGCCCCGCATTTTCCATCCGAAGTCCAATGGACGCTCGAGCCCTTTGGCCGCAACTCTATATACTGTATATTCCTTCGACCTGCTCTTTGGCAAGCTTTTTTTTCAAACATTCTTGTCTGCACTTCATACATCCGCAGGGCCAAGATCAAAGGGAACTCCGTCCCAATCAGTGGGCGGGCGGCCCTCGCAACATTCCTTTGCTTTATTGTCAGACAGGTGTTCACTGATCACACCCCAGTGCTCAGCAAAGTACCATTGCCAATGGCCGTGAAGCCAAATTGCACGCATACGTTCCGCATCGTCATCATGACCTGAAGCCCCATTGTCGACCAGCAGCTCCTCAAAGCTTCGGTACAAAAAATGCAAATAATAACCGAAGAACGATCACCAAGTAATGCGGTTGGCCAGTCGTTGTGATGTCTGGGCCAAAACATTGCGTTCAGGGATGAACCTGAAATCTCAGATGTGAAACTCCCAAACTTCAAATGAGCAGCAAGCCAAGATTGACTCACACCATTGCTTAAATATGCGAAGCCTGGGCTAAGTAGTAAGTAGTAAGTAGTAAGTAGGAAGTAGTAAGTAGTAAGTAGTAAGTAGTAAGCGGTAAGTGGTAAGTGGTAAGTGGTATGTGGTAAGTGGTAGTGGTGGTAGTAGTAGTAGTAGTAGTAGTAGCAGTAGCAGTAGCAGTAGCAGTAGCAGTAGCAGTAGCAGTAGCAGTAGCAGTAGCAGTAGCAGTAGCAGTAGCAGTAGCAGTAGCAGTAAAGTAAAGTAAAGTAAAGTAAAGTAAAGTAAAGTAAAGTAAAGTAAAGTAAGGTAAAGTAAGGTAAAGTAAAGTAAAGTAAAGTAAAGTAAAGTAAAGTAAAGTAAAGTAAAGTAAAGTAAAGTATAAAGTAAAGTATAAAGTAAAGTATAAAGTAAAGTATAAAGTAAAGTATAAAGTAAAGTATAAAGTAAAGTTAAAAAGTAAAGTTAAAAAGTAAAGTTAAAAAGTAAAGTTAAAAAGTAAAGTTAAAAAGTAAAATTAAAAAGTAAAGTTAAAAAGTAAAGTAAAGTAAAGTAAAGTAAAGTAAAGTAAAGTAAAGTAAAGTAAAGTAAAGTAAAGTAAAGTATAAAGTAAAGTATAAAGTGAAGTATAAAGTAAAGTATAAAGTAAAGTTAAAAAGTAAAGTTAAAAAGTAAAGTTAAAAAGTAAAGTTAAAAAGTAAAGTTAAAAAGTAAAGTTAAAAAGTAAAGTTAAAAAGTAAAGTTAAAAAGTAAAGTTAAAAAGTAAAGTTAAAAAGTAAAGTAAAGTAAAGTAAAGTAAAGTAAAGTAAAGTAAAGTAAAGTAAAGTAAAGTAAAGTAAAGTAAAGTAAAGTAAAGTAAAGTAAAGTAAAATAAAGTAAAGTAAATAAAGAAAAGTAAAGTAAAGTAAAGTAAAGTAAAGTAAAGTAAAGTAAAGTAAAGTAAAGTAAAGTAAAGTAAAGTAAAGTAAGGTAAAGTAAGTAAGTAAGTAAGTATGTAAGTAAGTAAGTAAGTAAGTAAGTAAGTAAGTAAGTAAGTAAGTAAGGAAGGAAGGAAGGAAGGAAGTAAGCAAGCAAGCAAGCAAGCAAGTAAGTAAGGAAGTAGGTAGGTAGGTAGGTAGGAAGGTAGGAAGGAGGAGTAGTAGTAGTAGTAGTAGTAGTAGTAGCAGCAGGAGTAGTAGTAGTAGTAGTAGTAGTAGTAGTAGTAGTAGTAGTAGTAGTAGTAGTAGTAGTAGTAGTAGTAGTAGTAGTAGTAGTAGTAGTAGTAGTAGTAGTAGTAGTAGTAGTAGTGGTAGTGGTAGTGGTAGTGGTAGTGGTAGTGGTAGTGGTAGTGGTAGTGGTAGTGGTAGTGGTAGTGGTAGTGGTAATGGTGGTAGCAGTAGCAATAGCAATAGCAGCAGCAGCAGGAGCCACCCATGGCCGGAGCCTTGGCGGCCACCTTATCAGGTTCTGATCGAGAAACCTACGAGATTAGTGGGTCTGGCCTGCTCGGTCAGAGCACCAATTACTCAGTCAGCACCTCTTGCACCGCTGCCAGGCACTCCGCGGTATATTGCTTGGGCATGTCCATCGCCTTGTGGGCCGCGTTGAAAAAATGCCCCCAGGCAGTCGATGTGCGGCTCGTCAAGGCCTCGGCACAAACGCGTTCGGCCATGGCACAAGCCCATCCTCGCAGTCGAGGCGTTGGCGAGCAAAGGCAAAACTTCTTGTGGGCCGCTTGCTTTGCTCTGCCGCCAAATTCTGCGTCCAGGTCCCGTTTTTGCTGAGAGCGGGATATGCTACCAAGCCCTCCTCCTCCTCCGCCTCCGCCTCCTTCTTCAGTTTGCCCGCAGCAAAAACCATACGCAGCTGATTCCGCGATAGCACTATACGGAAGGTATGGGCGAGATGGTACTATAGGGGCCTCTGAGGTGGTGGGGGGTGGTTTCTGGTAGTGTAGATAGTGTATAGAGTATATACCTGTACAATGTATATAGTTTATATACAGTGTGTATACCGTATCGGAGGCCCTCCCACCCCCCATACCATGGGGGGACCGTTAACATGGGACACGTCATAGACTGCAAAGGCACCCACTGGGCCTGAAAGAACATCGTCAGCAAGGCCAACAAACCTGGTCTCAATGGGAAATGCCATGGGCAAGACAACACAATTCTTGGAGGGCTTCACCTAATGATGTTTATCTATTATCGTTTATCATTTCAAAGATGGTAACAATATAACGTCAAAACCCAAAGACACATCCGATTCTCCATCTACCTCTAAACCAAACACACTTTTGTTTAGCCCGATGTTGAAATTTACGAAGCTTCCATCAAATCTGTCAGGGACAAAAGAAACTGTCTGTATTCGGACCAGGCACCAGCCGTCAGTTGCACGGAACCGCTGCAGACCGCATCGCAAGACGGCACGGTGTAGTGTGCGTGATCGCCTCAGAACATCGCCAGTCACATCCCAGTAGTCAAACATTTCGGCAGCTGCTAGGCTTTTTTTCATCTATAGAGTGCTTGGATTTGCTTACGACACCTGCAAAAAAAATCCCAAAAATGGACGGTATATATTTTTTGGTGGGAAATTTTAGCAGCAAATCACCGTTGCAAACTGAGTGAAGTTGGTGCAGAGGTGGAAACCCACTTGTTGGTTGAAGCGTCCAAGTGACACATGGGCTTCCACATGGGCAGAGCCTCGGGTGCTTCATGACTTAGGCAGTACCTGACAGATCTGGTTGAAGAATGGCTTGGAGAAGTCATAAGTCATCCGATGTTTGTGAGGTTCAAAAAATGTTTTGAATCACCCACCAGAAAGGTGAAAATGACATAAAATTGATTATGATCACGGCTTTTGTGACCTCTGTCTGAAGGGTTGACCACGAAGAAAATTGTGACCACAATCCGAATGGCAATGGGTCCAACATTCGCTGGTTTATGGGAAGTTGGAAGAGAACAGACATGAAGATCTGATACGACGATTGGCCTCTTTAAACCACCAGGTTTAAAAAAAGACTAAAAAAACAAAATGTTCGCAGGGATCTTTCTTTTCCATTGGCATGCCCAAATTCTAGAACACCTTTGAGTTCAAAAGGAGACCCAACAAGATCGCAACTGTGGATTGTTTGCGCAGTTTGAGTTGGGCTTACACTTCAGAAATTCCGTGGCTTTGCACGTTCGTTTCATTCCCCAAAAACGTGTCATCTCTTCACCAAACCCAACATGCCACAGCTAACAAACGCACGAGATCAACTTCAAAGTGTCACAAGCCATCATGGCTTGCAACGGATGGACGTGCCGATCCTGGAGAACTATGCAGGGTGAAATAATTTCAGTGGTTCGTCAGCTTCATCGTTGTACATATTTTTTGTTTGCATCGTCTGATGCAAAAAACAAAAACATCTCAAAAAACTCTCTGTTCCTGAAGTTCGATTTTTCGCAACCCTTTGAGCAGTCCATCACATTGGGAACTTCAACAAAATGTATATATGATTTGATCATTCTCTGATGAAAAAACCAGCGTTTAGACATTGACAGTCCTGCATGTGGCCAGTGCGCAACACAAAGCCTTCGGTCTGGCTACAGGTGTCCACCACGTACATGGAGGACGCCATCTGGACAGCAGTCCCAATGTCCAAAAACAAGACATGTCCGGTCTTGAGAGCACCAAAAAACTTGAGGTCACATAGTTGCTATTTTCCAGTTGACTCTTCACCTTTGATTAATTAAGATGTGCCTGGTACCAGCTCGCAATGTTGCCGTTCTGAACCTCGCGTTTGTCGCTTCGAACGGCTTCCGACGGCTGACCCGTTTTTTGGTTCCTGAGATGCCCCACACAGAGGCAGAAGTTGTTCTGCCAACCGTCCTTTTTTCTGGGAACGACCTCGGGGCCAAAGTCGGCAGTTCTTTTTCGGTTGGGCCAAGCCAACCAAAGAAACCATCAACGTCTCGCTTTGTCATGAAACAGGGTGACATTAAAAAGGAAAAATGAGATTGAAGAACATTCAATAGGAAAGGTGCTTGGAATGTTGGAAGTCACATGCTTTGACGTTCAGTTGAAACCAGCATGATTTCGTCTTCCAATGATTTCAGTCCAAAAAAATGAGAAGATGGAAGATATGCATGCATGCTGTAGTCATTCTGAAATTTGCAGACTGTCAAGAGCAAGTCCTGGCTTTGAGAGAAAGCAAGACTTGACCATCTAAACTATTCCTGAATTGGAAACCTCCAAAGTGCATTAGCTCACTCCCAGCTTGCTGAAGAGTCTGCCAAAAATGACCACCTCCAAGAAAACCTGCGTCCCTTTCTACATCCCACTTTCGCTTTGCCCCCTATTATTCCATCCACTTGGTGAACAACTGAGTTGATTAACTTCAACATTGACTTATCCTGGTTGGCGGTTTTCGTTTTAACCTATTTGACAAACCCCCATCTTTGTCAAAATCGGCTGAAAACCTTCGTGACGGCCACCTATATCTTGGTCCCCCAAACCACTTCATCCTTCAACCAGGCAGACACAGCCTGCGACCAAAATCCCCACATCTTTTTTCCAGCAGACCCAGCCCTAACAGTTCTGCC
This sequence comes from Ekhidna sp., assembly GCA_965601465.1. Taxonomy (GTDB): domain Bacteria; phylum Bacteroidota; class Bacteroidia; order Cytophagales; family Cyclobacteriaceae; genus Ekhidna. Next base: position 100,191 of record OZ271834.1, read on the forward strand.
GCCTGGGAGGCGGTGTCCAAGGGTTCATCCGGCTTCTCAGGATCCCATTCCCAGCTGTCATCCACCACAGCGGCGCTCTGCGAGGCAGCCAAAGGCAGGAGCAACAGCACCTTCCCCGATAAAAGTCTCGTTCTTAAGGCAGTTTGTCACTTGGGATTGCCCAAAAAGAGCATCAAAAGCCCGAGGGAAAAAAAAGAACCCACCTATTTTCAGCTTGATGTGGTTTTGTTTTACCATCGAAATGTCTTGAAAGATGGCGGCAAGAGGTTTAAAACAACTGGTGGATCCATAGCCGTAGCCATAACTGCCATGGCCGCTTCACCAGTTTTTTCACTGAAAAAGTCCGCCGAGACACTGCGAGCTTCATCGCCTGGATGGTTCACATGATTCCTCCTTTGAAGAGAATCATGTATATTTACAGCAATCATACATCAATCAATAGTATACTTTTGAGTTAATGTTGATATATTTTGATTCGATCATATACATTCTTCATTATGTCAGTGTGATTTCATGTTATTTAACGCCTTGCCCACCTAGATATCATAGACACCCTTCGCGCCTGCGCCCGGGGGGTCCGGTAGGAGACACCCGCGGACTTTCCGACTCTGATTTCGTGGCAGAAATGCGGTGTTCACCGAGGCCCTTTTGGAACCCAAAAATTTGTCAACCTCAAAACGCCCCACAACTGCAAAAACCCCAAAAACGACGAAAAAAAAAGACGCCCCCGTTTTTGTTGGCGCTCTCTCAGCGTCCGTGTCGGAGGCGTAGCTAGTGTTGCGCCGCATGGCGCTTTTGGCTGTCGCTCGCGCGGCATCGCTTGGCGCAATCGCTTTGGGCACCCAATCCTATGTGTTGCGGCACTGGTGGTCAGTTGAAAACGGTTGCATCCAACATTTGAGTGGGTCATGGATGGTCATGGTCATGGTGTTTCAAGGCGCAAAAATGCCTGGAAACCAAAACAACACGAAGAGCTGGCGAACCACCAGCCCCGCTGCAAACTCCCCAGATTCACTGCCGAGCCTTGCCCGGAACAGCGAACCGGGGCTCTGTGAAGCTATGAATTTTGGTGCAACCGCCACCAGCCCCTCCGATTTGGTGCAGCCACTCTTGTGCATCGGATTTGTTTAGGCATAACCAAAACCGTTTGTTTATCAAGTTGTTGGATGATATCTTTATTAAAAGAAAAAAAAGGTGTTTGCCCCTAAAATGGGACCAGAAAACGAAACCATTGTGGTCTTCTCGAAAAAAGGCTCAGCCATCGAAAGGGTCGGAAAGCGTCTGAACGGACGCCGCTAGCGCTTTGTGCTGTCGGCAGGAGCATCTTTTCGGGTTCGCCAGATGGTCGGCTGGCTTTTTGGAGCGGTTTTTTGCCACAGAACACTTGAAAATGTTCTGTTGTCAAGTTGTCATCCCAAACTTGATATGTAGCATACGAATCGAACAGTGGAAAAACTTCTAGGAAAACTTAAGAGCCATCAAAGTTGCTCGTTCATGAAGCATCAGAAATAAGGTGTTTCTTGTTTGGCGACATTGTTGAACTGCACACTCATCAAAGGCATGAAACTGGAGGTACTTTCCAGTTTTCCAGGGTTTTATGAAACCCTGGGAGTCGAAACTACTCACAAGAATATGCCAAAAACAAGAGCCGTTGAACAGTTTACACTTACCTCAACTGACCATCTGGTTCCTGTTCAGTTTCTGCAATCAATTAGATCTTCCCCCCCGTTATTGGGCGATCGCCTCGCGCGCTCGCCTTAACTGGCGGACGACCGAAAGTGGAGTAGTCGAAAGCCCGCGCTTTGCGGCGGCTCTGGGTCGAAAGCAGTCCTGTTGGAGCGAGAAAGAGGCCATTGGTTCTCTTACCATTCAAGATAGACCACATCTACCTATATTATATACTTAGACATTTCAAATTGTCGTGTTTGAAAGAAAAAAAGCACGTCAACACCGGATCGAAACCCATCAAGTTGGTCCAACCCTGAAACCCTTAACAAATCATGATAAAAACATTTGAAAAAGCATCGGTTGGAGGAAACTCCGCCAAAGAATTTCTGCTCCTCAGTCCAACAATAACTGCAGTCCGCAGAGGCGTGAGCGAGACGGGTTACGAAAGGGTGGGACCGTTTTTTTCGAGACCTCATAAATGGATCGTTCGTTTGTTTGGTTCAACCACGGATACTGCTATGAACAAAAAACACATGTTGTGTATAGGAAAAGTGATGATAAATTTTGTTTTAGCCCTTCTCATCATTCCTAAATTGGTCAAACTTTTTTGACTGGACACCCAACTGGACCGAAATAGTAAACTCGTCGACCAGAAGCTTGAAACGGTATCCCACCATTCGATGGCGTTTCGCTGCACCGGAACAAATATTGAAGTGAGGAATGTTTCCTCACTGAGGATCGGAGTCTAGCATTCAGGAGCGAAAGAAAAAGGTTAATCAGAAACTGAGTGGTCTGAGAGATAAAAAAGGAGCCAATAAAAACCTTGCTGAACCAAAAATATATATATATTCAAGACTTGGTCATGACTTTGTGTTTGCTTCAGAAAACAAGTTTATTTATTGAGTCAGCTCGATTCTGTTGGTTGTTCGATTCATAGTAGGCTGGAGGTCAGAACCAACAAGTTTCTGACGTTGTTTGCTGCCGTTGATTGAATTTGTTGTAGTTTGTTCACAGTTTATTCGTATTACCTTTACTTATATATATATATATATTCATTAGATTCCTTCATGAAAAGGTTCTGACTCAAACAATTCAAGCCTCTGTGTGACAAATGTGTCGAAAGTCATGCAAAATGCCAGAAATCTCCGTGGATGATCTGACGCGACATCCGAAAAGTAGGGCCAAAAGCCGCAAGTTTCATGACACTAAATTCTGGTACAGTGATTGAGGAAAAAGTGATCCAGTTCTGTTCACTCCGGTGCAAGATCAAAAAAATGCGGATATGGCATAGTATGACAATACCTTTGGGAGGATATGTTAATTAACCTTGAGTAAATCATTACATATAGATCTTGAAGACTCATGCGATGTTTTTTTGTTTGTTTTTCGATTTTTTTTTTCGAAAATGATTACTGAATATTACTGATGTTCCTTTGACCCTTTTGTGAAACAACACACTTTTCGCTTCAGTTTCATCTGCCCCCACTTTCCTGAGGTCCGAGTCATCCAAAGTTCCTCGAAATGTCAGGACTAGCGGGATTCGGAGCAGCAGCGGACCTGGCCAACCAACGGCTGGGAACCCCATGGCCGGTGCCAAAAAGAAACCAACCGGACCACCCTTTGCACCTCTTAAAATTGGGGGCCAATGGTGGGGCGACCTCAATTGGAAGTTCCCCAAACTTGCGCCAATGTCGACCAAGACCTTTCACTTGGACCATCGCAAAACCATAGACCCTGAACAAACTGCTTGCGCATTGATAACAAGCGTCAAGTTAATGGAAAATCGTTCCAAAAACCAAAACAACACCTTACTAAAAAGACACAACTTACTTTAGAAATATATGTATATATAATTTCAAACAGATTGAAGCATCGGTCATTCAGTCCTTCAACCAGCAGATTGGGTGCCCCTGGCATTGCTGCTGGGGTTTACAGCCTTGAGGCCGTCTGCTCACCTTGGACCTTGGATCAATTTTATTCAATGTTCCCCCATTTGTTGTTTTGAAGCAGGTGTCACCTTTCTATTGGAAAAAAATGTTTTCAATGAGATGTTGTTGATTAAGGCAAAACATGGCCAACAAAAACGGCGAAATGGTGCGCTAAAAAGTGCTCTAAAGAAAAACGACCGGTGAAATTTGGTGCGACAGAAACTCTTTCGGACCCCGACCCAGTGGGGAGACAAAGCTGCCTGGAGACAAGAGCTTCAGAAGGCCAGGTCTTGGTGAAGCTTGCTCGGCATTTCTTCATATACAAGATTAACATGCACAAAAATTATTAAGATCATTGTGATTCTGCTAAAACATAGATGAAATGAAGTTGGATGCATCCTGAAATCAAACTTTGTATAGAGAGAGAGAGAAAAAAAAAAAAAAAAAAAAAACGCCAAATGTGTGTTTTCGAACTTGGGTATGGTTCAACAACCTATTATTTGTGCACTGTATCCTGAAAAGAAGGCAGTGGTTATCTCTTTATGAGATTCACCTTCGGAAGCTCGTGGTTGCTAGGAATCAAAGCATCTGCATCTGCTCTGATAGTCCAATCCATGACTTGAAGTCGCTGAAGCTCTTGTGGTCGTGGTCCCACGTGGCAGGAGTTCTTTTCCAAAAAGAACACAGAACGGATGACCCAAAGACAAAAAAGTGGTAAGTTAAATCAGTTAAATCTGGATGATGAGAATGAGAAGCCTCCGAATCTTCAGTGGACTTACCTGAGCTTATCCCTGAGCAGCTCATGCTGATACCCTTTCTTGAAGATCGACCCATCAAGCAAAACTGAGCTTTGAAGATGTGCAGAAAAAATGGCTGGCCTTTTTAAACCATCTCCAAAAGTTTTCACCATTTTTTGCAATGACACATGTCCGTTGTCCTTGCAAATTGGCCACCTCAAAAAAGTCTCCACGCAGTTCTCCCCACGTTTTCCACCTCCTCATCCTCTGAGGTTTCTTCCGGCGGAGAACTGCTGGAATCCCCAGTGTCGCTGGGAGTCTGAGCGATGAAGGAAGGCAAGATGGAAAATTTGGGGCTCAACACATGTTGGAAAAGATTGTCCATCGAAAAAAACTAAGAAATGTTGGAATGAAAAAATCTTGAAGATGTTGAAGGTGAACTAAGGCAACTAAGGTGAACTTGGAACCTCACAACCAAGAAATCGACAAAAATCCAGTTGTTGCGATCACCGGCCTCTTCAGAATCGGTTGCCTCCGTCTCGCCCGTGGTCTTACCTAAATCAGCACAGAGATGATCACAAAACATCAGATTCTCAAAACCATGTTTTTTTTTATCTCCAGTTTCAAACTAATCTTCTGCTTCTTAAAAGCAATATTTTTTTGATTTAAAAAGACGTTTTTTTACCAACCAAAATCAAGTGAACTTCGAAAAAATCTGCCACCTTCGATGAGATCGGCCGCGTTGATGACCCGTTGCATCTCACTGGAGGCCACCGCAAAGATGCTGGTGCCTTAAAAAGGCCGCGACCGGAAAGAAACGTGTTGTGTTTTCCATCTGGTTGTTTTGACTGATGATCTTTTTTTGTTGTGTTAGATTATCATGTTGAAACCGTTTAGTGGAAATGTTGGTGATTCGAACCATTTGGAGTGTGAATTTGAGTTTGATGTTTCAAAACTTAAAAACTATGGGGTTCTTTTAGAATCGTTGTATATAGGTTTTTGAATACTTCTCATCACAGGATCGTTTCGCAAAAGCTTCACAACGCTGAACGGTCTTAGATCGACTGGATCCGCGGTCGACAGGGTTCAACGGTTCAACTTATCGAATGGACTAACGCTTTGTCCCAGGAAATCATCTCTTTACCTGATGTTCAATCCCAAAAGCCAGTCCTGGGAATTGTCAAGGTATTCTCTACATGTATGTTTTTGCTATATTACATGTAAAAAAGTAGTAAAAAAGACTCACCATTACATGACACAAAAATACAAAAAATATATGTCGCCACCGTTCCCCTTCACCGTCGAAGCGAAAATTGCTTCAGCTTCCGTCGAGTTGCTCAGTGGCACTATGAAGGCCACCAAATTGAGACACCTCGAGGGGAGCTGAGATGTTTCCCCGTCGCAACTGGAAGAAACTATTTTTTTGAAAAATGGGAAGGTCCAGCCTGAAAAAGGAAAATAGGAACATCAGGGATGTTCAAACAGGTAAACTCTATCAGTACCCGTGTTTGATTCACCAGATGATCAACCAGCCAAAAAAACAGTTCGCCAACAGAACATGTGAAAAAAGATGGAGATGTCGCCCCGTTGTTGGGTGATCTAGCAAGGAAAAGTTTGCCAACATGTGAGGAATCTGTGGACACTACACCCCTCAACAAGAGTAGCAAGTCCCAAAATAACTTCGGATCTGGGCGTTGGCACATATTGCTTAAACTGGTGCCATTCATCAGCGGATCTCCTTGACAGCAGTACTGAAAAATCAGCAGTTTGATCGGTACAACTGGATACGTTTGAAACCGCCGTTTAGCATGCGTGCAAGCCGAGGCAAACAACAAATAGCAAGCCGCAAGCCAATACCTGCAAAAACAGGTGCATCTGATCTCACCGGCCGATGTCTTTGTGTCAGTGTCCCATGCTTGTCTGCAACGACAACGACAACCACAAGCACAACAACAAGAACAAGAACAAGAACAAGAACAAGAACAAGAACAAGAACAAGAACAAGAACAACAACAACAACAACAACAACAACAACAACAACATATCCAGATGTGCACCACATTTCTACCTTTGTCTTTCATCAAAGCATTCTGTTTACTCTTAACGCTCCTATGAAATAGACCAAGAGCAAGCTGAAGGCATCTGCAATGGCTCGGTCAATCGTGGAAAAGGCCTCGACCACCCAAGGTCTGAGAAGAAAAGGTGAGAAAAAGAATCCTCCGGCCGAAAAAAGGTTGTCATCATTTATCATCCGATTCTTGAAAACCAATGGTTTTAGCTCCATCCTTTCTACATAGAAATCAAAACCGTGCCATTTTTCCTTCAAAGCTTGCGCGCCACACCTGTACAAGTTTGCCGACCAGCCAGCCATAACCTGGCTTTCGAAATTTGTCATGTGGCAATGGAAAACCATTTTTGGCTGAACAAAAAAATAGATGACATGTCCATACATGTTCCATGTTTGTCTGGTTCTGGTCATGCAAAGAAGAAGCTTCCAAAAAAAAAAAACAACGGGGCGTTGAAGTGGCACCTGTGTTGATGACCAGAGCTACAATGATGACTCCCAGTGTACTGGGTATCCTGCGCGGAAAAATCTTGGGATGTGATCACTTTGGTCAAAATAACGGTTCTTCTGAGTATATTCTTATATAAATGTCCTATAGACTATAGCCAAACATCATATCATGGCCGGGGCTGAAAAATCATTGATCTTGACTCCCATAACTTCACAACATCGCCCCATTTTCGACCACTGGCGTCAACGGGATTGAGCCCCCAAAGTCCAGCCAGCGAAGAGCCCTGAGCCGCACTCACACTCGCAGGCGGGATTGCTACCTCACTCCAAGAGTTCGAATCATCCCTTTTGGAGGCTCAGCCTCTAAAAAAATCATGACGTTGAAGCCCAGTTTTTTGTGATGGTCCTAACATCAGAAATTTGGGTTACGAAAACCCAAAGATGTTCCCCATTTCGAATCCTGAGGATCCCTGACAACCGTCTGCTTGCCAACAGACAGAGCTCTTCGGGCAACTTCCATCTCGGCCAAAACTAGCTTTCATGTTTCATCCAATCTCATCTCCAAAACTTTTTCAAAAATTCATCTTCACCAAACTTCCGGTACTTTCACAGATATATTTTTCCAGTACTTCCAGTACTTTCACTGTGAAATGTTTTTTGAAACGAAAAAAAATGCCATCACTTCTCTCCAAGGCACCGATGGGTCGTACAACCCAGGGGTTGTCCTGTGGACGGGCCGAGATCACCGCGATGATCGGGATGAAGGCCAAAGCGCTGACGATGCACGAAGCATCCAGCCGCACCTGGCCATCGGTTGTCACACTTGTGGCCAGTCAGTGGGAGCGCAACCCAGCGATCTTTTGGCCAAGAAAAAAATCGCAAAAAAAGAAATGAAGCCAAAAATGGTAAAAAATGAATAAAAGAATCTGGGTTTGCCAAAAAATTAAAGTTTTTTTTTTTGATTTCGTGGCCAGAGGTCTTGAGACTTCTTCTGGGGTTTGGTCAAAGCTCCCCAGAAGTCCTCGCCTTTTGCACATGATAACGGGCCTGGATGTTGATGGGGACCCTTCACAAAAAGAGGTCAACATGCCACACATTGGCTTAACAATGTAACAACACTTACAGTAAATTCAATTTTGGTTTTTTGAACCAAAAATCTTTGGGTTCTTTAAGATGCTATTTTGGATCTCTTTTCGATCTCTTCCAAACAACGGCCCCCGGTAGCCATTTACATCACCACATGTCGCTGTTCCGCCTTGTCGCCTTTGAGAATGCGCTCGGTAAGCAGCGAGTTGAAGGCAGAGGCCACGGCAGAGCCCAAAACGAGCAGGATTGCCACCTCAGAACAGCTCTCTGCAGCCAGCTGCTTTTGGGCGGTGAAAAACATGCTGTTTAGACTGCCTTTTGGCATTTGAATTAGCCATACAAGTACCTTGCTTTAGGAAAGAAACCATTCGACAGTCCTGGTGGAATTTCGAGGTTTCGACAGTGACCCAAACAAGTCAAGAGGCGCGAAGTGAATTCACATCCTCAGCCCATGCTGGGCTTGACCCAGGGCTGAATGCCTGGCCGAAACTTCCAAGAAATCCCAGCCGTTTCGGGTTTTTGTAACGCCAAAAAAAATGGCCTGAAGATATCCGAAGATCATACTGGCGAGCGTCAAGATCGCAATGGCCACATACCTGCAACAGGAGCCGCTGCACCCCCCCAAAATCTTGGGCGAAACTTCGTGGATGAAATCGCAGGCGGCTGCTGGCTGAGGGTCCCGACTCCAACCACATGTAGTATTTGTTGAGGACCTGAACATGTGAGGTCTGAAACATCTCGGCCCCATCTCCCAAATTTTCGAGCAATGGCTAATGGTCAAAACTCTGGGTTTTTCATGGTTTTTCATCTTCCAAAATAAGGAACAGAAGCAGGCAAATTCTTTGGAATCTTTTTTGGAGCCCATCTTCAACTCCACCAGATTTGGCTCCCAGACCCAGCGTGCACCAATGGCGGCCACCGGAGTGTAGAGCTTTCCAATGATCAGTGCCAGGGCAGCGTTCATGCCTCCAACCGTGGACGCTCTCCAAACATGGCTGGGAACAATAGAAGAACTTGCCTTGTGAATAAGCCATGTTCATCAGAGTGGCAGTCAACGCCTCAAAGCATTGTGCCATTCTCTCCCCAACTGTTTGGCATCAGATTTTGGGCCCGGACGTACAAAAACCCCGGTGGCGTGCATTTCAAGATCTTCTTAGGGTGCCACGCCATCCTGAGGATCGCCCATAAGAACAATGGCGCAAGGATGTTTTTTTGGGGAGCCGCACCCAAGACCACGGATGCCTTCCACATACCTCAGACCCAGAGGGTTGGTTGAGTTAATGCCAAGCGTTGATGTCATGCTTCTTGCGCTGCAGTCAAACTGTGATCAAAACATGTTGAAATCCTTCAGACTACTCTGGATATCTTCCAGCTACATCAGTTCTTTTAATGGTCACAAAAATTGGCTTCCGCACAGTGTGAGTGCAGACGCAACCACCTGGGAAACCGTAAGGCGGACCCTTCAGAAACACGTAGCCGCACAAATGAAACCAGGCAACCAAGTTGTTTCAATGTGTTTCTCAAAGACCTTTAAATCATGTTCAAAACAAAAAAGGACCCATCAAAATCTTCAAGACGTTTTTTTTCCAAAAAAAAACAACACCACAAAAAAAAACCTGGAAAAAATCTGCCAAAAAAAAACAAACGACAAACGCCACAACAACCGGTGTCCGGAACGGTTGACCGTTTCTGGGCCGCCGGGGCCACACCGATGATGTAGACGATCAAAGTCATGGAGCTGGGATTGATCTGGGTGGAGCTCAAGGCCTAGCAGCGGCTTAAGATACAAATCTGAAACATCCGAAACATGTAAATATCTACTGTACAATACTTATAACTTATAAATATATAGTTGACATTGTGTATGGATTTTTTTGAAAACGACGTTTCGAAATGGCGTGAGGTCTGAAAGAAGATCACCTAGATGTCACCGATGCTGATGAGGATGCTTTCCAAAACACAGGGGCACCGAAACGACTCAAAGAAAATCCAAGGAGGTAAAATTCAAAGCAAAAATGTGTTGGTCACTTTGTTTCAACCGTTTCTTGCAAACACCCACCAACCGACCTTCGCCAAAGTCAGGTTTCGCACGGCATCGGACAACTTGGGCGGCGTTGATCATGTCGACCCATTAAATCCACATCATTTAACCATAGGATTGGTAGAGGCTCCTGATTCTGTTGATGGCTACAACCAAAGGTTGCCATATGCTGAAGGGAGGTTTTTTCCAGGGTACCAGAGTTCCAAAATGATGGCGCGCCGGACGCACAACAGACACAAATCTGGGCTTCCAAACGATGTAGACCAAGATGAGAATATACTTCCGACATGCTGCTTTCCTTGAGGGTGTTGGAACACATTAAAAAGCCATTGGGCTTTTGACGCCTTTTAGACACCTTTGTATGGCTTCACTTTTATGGCCCTCTGGCAACATCCAGAAAACTTGAATTCGTAACTGTTGACTGCCTATCTTTTTCAAAGGGTCATCAATACACCATATGCCCTTGACCACAGGACTTAAAAAATACCAAGTCAAATCCACGGAGTGCAAAAAAAAGTCAGCCAATGCCACAAAATCACCAAAAAAAAAACAAAAACACCAGGAGACTTTCCAACAAACAGCTGACCAAAACCAAAAAATCCTCAGCCAAGCTGCCAGGAGTAGAATCGTTCGGCCAACTTCTTCTTGGGTGGCGACACCAGATCCCGTGCAGGAATGGCATCTGTGGGATTGAGGCTGATGATGGTGGCGGCGCGCTCCAACACCTGGCAGAAATCATCCGGAAGCTGTGCCCCGGTGGGCTGACAGTGGGCCGCACCTTCACGTTGTGCCTGCCCAGTTGGAAAACAACAGCCGACAAGACCAAGATGGCAGCCAACCTCGGAATCAAGTGCTGCACAACCTTTTTGTGGCTCCAAATGGACCAGGAAAAAACAGAGTCATCAAAAACAGACATGGTGAACATGTCACACCAAACATAGGTGGATTTTGTTGACCATGACTCATCACTTTTGAAAAAAAAAATATTATTACAAAATAACAAAAAGAAAAACACGCTCCGTCACCAATACTCGCCATTATTGAGCTCAGGCTATTTTTGCATGACAGTACCAGGTTGTCGTTACCAGGGCTAAACCTATCACAACAAGCACAGCTGCGGCAGCACTCATCTGTCGTTCTTTTTCGAAGATCTTCCCAATCCTTTGCAGCTTGGGTAAGTCTCCCTTTGTCACAACCAACTGGATTGTTCCCTTGTTCCTGGCGGCATAATGAAGACGAACCATTCTTCAGGGAAGCAATTTACTTTTTTTCAGGAAACAAACTAAAACATTAACCATCCTGTGTAAACCCACATATATGTTTAACAGAAGCGATATTCTATGTGGATCTTCGTGAAACTGGATTGCATTTTTCAGAGGAAAAAAATTGGTGAATATTCAAAAAAAAACAGGTGTAAGGCAAGGCTCTTAGGGTCAATACGGGCAACTAGTTTCAAACTCTTCAGCAATTCAAGGGCAGCTGCTCGAATGTCGCTTGTCTGCCATGATTTCCGTGACTTCCCATAGCCTGTCACCACGATACACTCCAATCTGTCCTTCATTTCAAGACACCGCGCTACGTTGTTGGACAACCACCATTGTAGTGTTAATCGAGCTGCCCCTTCTGACAGATCATGCAGGTCAACAAGGCGATCTTGAAATACTGCAAGTTGACTCAAGATTTGAAGCCTGCCATGCTGAAAAATAAAGCCTTCAAGACCCTTCCGGCTACAGACTTCCTTGCAATCAAGCAAAGCATTGTATGTACCGATGTCACGCTCAACCCTCGCACCATCCATTGATTCAAACAACATCAGCGCTTTTTGCCATTGACCTCCCTTCTCACATGCACTGATGGCCGCACTGTAGCTGATGACAGTGGGGCTAATCTTTGCCTTGGGCACTGCTTCAAACAAGATCAGTGCTTCCTGCCATTGGTCTCCCTTCTCACATGCACTGATGGCCGCACTGTAGCTGATGACATCTGGACGAATCTTTGCTTTGTGCATTGCTTCAAACAACATCAGCGCTTCCTGCCATTGACCTCCCTTCTCACATGCACTGATGGCCGCACTGTAGCTGATGACATCTGGATGAATTTTTGCTTTGGGCATTGCTTCAAACAAGATCAGCGCCTCCTGCCATTGACCTCCCTTCTCACATGCACTGATGGCCGCGTTGTAGCTGATGACAGTGGGGCTAATCTTTGCCTTGGGCATTGCTTCAAATAAGATCAGTGCCTCCTGCCATTGACCTCCCTTCTCACATGCACTGATGGCCGCACTGTAGCAGATGACATCTGGACGAATCTTTGCCTTGGGCATTGCTTCAAACAAGATCAGCGCTTTTTGCCATTGACCTCCCTTCTCACATGCACTGATGGCCGCGTTGTAGCTGATGACAGTGGGGCTAATCTTTGCCTTGGGCATTGCTTCAAACAAGATCAGCGCTTTTTGCCATTGACCTCCCTTCTCACATGCACTGATGGCCGCGTTGTAGCTGATGACATCTGGACGAATCTTTGCCTTGCGCATTGCTTCAAACAAGATCAGCGCCTCCTGCCATTGACCTCCCTTCTCACATGCACTGATGGCCGCGTTGTAGCTGATGACAGTGGGGCTAATCTTTGCCTTGGGCATTGCTTCAAATAAGATCAGTGCCTCCTGCCATTGACCTCCCTTCTCACATGCACTGATGGCCGCACTGTAGCAGATGACATCTGGACGAATCTTTTCTTTGGGCACTGCTTCAAACAAGATCAGCGCTTCCTGCCATTGGCCTCCCTTCTCACATGCACTGATGGCCGCACTGTAGCTGATGACACTGGGGCGAATCTTTGCTTTGTGCATTGCTTCAAACAAGATCAGCGCTTTTTGCCATTGACCTCCCTTCTCACATGCACTGATGGCCGCGTTGTAGCTGATGACAGTGGGGCTAATCTTTGCCTTGGGCATTGCTTCAAACAAGATCAGCGCTTTTTGCCATTGACCTCCCTTCTCACATGCACTGATGGCCACGTTGTAGCTGATGACATCTGGACGAATCTTTGCCTTGGGCATTGCTTCAAACAAGATCAGGCCCTCTTCCCAAGAAGTTGTTTTGCGGCACAGAGAGATCCCAATTGTGTACTCCTTTCGGGTCGGTCTGAAGTTTTGATCCATTGGAGCCCGCTCGAACGCGCTAGCAATAGAACCCAATGCTTTCTTTGTCGCCAAAGTCCTGGTGCAATGATTCTCAGGACATGGTTCACTCATGCTCTTGCGATGTGAGCCTTTTTTTGGTGTTTCCAGGGATTTTATCGACAGCTTGAAATTATATAAATGAGGACATTGAAGACTAAAAGGTCTTCCAATACAGCCTCTAGTCATTTCCCTTGGGCTGCAGAACATCTCATGTGCAAATGCGGAAGCCTCCCAGCTGCTACTTGGGCATTCCCTCATCCAGCGTAATGTTGGATGGTGTTTTGCCATGATGGCCAAGTTGGCTGGATAAAACCAAGCGTAGTTGAAACAAACGGATCACTTTTGGGGGTGCAACCAAAACAACCTTGAGGCATTCTTTGTCACCTCCTTGCGATAATTGCGATCCTTGCGATTGGACAAACGTTGGCTAAGAACGAACTTACGACCTGATCTGAGTTACATATGCCGCCCCTTTTAAGCCAGGCAAGCTAAAACGAATCCGATAGAACCCTTGTAGTCAGGTTGAAAAAAAGCTTGGGTCCTCAACTTGTCTTTAAACTCTTCAGCTTGTCTCCTTTGGGATGCCTTGTTCGGTGGTCCTCCGTTGCTGCAAGCCAGCAAAGTCAGGGCCAGGACGCAGCGCAGATGCCCAAATCTCATCATCGAGACGAACAACTTTGGCCATGAGCTGCTTGGCTATTTTGAACCAAAAGTCAGAAGTGAACAAAATTTCCAAAAAAAAGCTCTGGGCACTTCATAGCATCCGGAACTTTGCGCAATGCAAAATGTCTTGAAGCTTGAAAAGGCCTGATTCCCCGTAGCCAAGTTTGGGCAAAAATGGAACCCCAGGGTTTCCCTAAAATCGTAGTCATGGCTTCCACCAAAAGTGCCGAAAGACATGATGGATGGCAACTCGCGGGTCTCAAAGCCCCACCTGGCAACGGTGTCTCTTTTTGTTAACAAACTATCTTGGATGAAAAATCAGAACACTTGAGAACTGTCAAAAAAATCGAACTTAGTGGCCCAAGTTAACCAACATGATGTCATTTGAGGCGTCAAATGCAAGGACTTTTTCATGAAAAAGTCCTTCCTATTTGAGGCTAGGCGGCTCGCAGCCCAATCCAAAGTCCGGCCTGTTACCAAGAACTGGATCCTGGTGCGCAAAAGGTTACAACAACAATTGAGTTGCTGCTCAAATCTCTTGTGTCCCAGAGATTCAATTGATCAATCTTATCAAATCTCGAAATACTCTTCTTTTCCACCCAAAACATTCCTCCAAAACTTACAGCTTTGTTGTCGCTTGTTTTTCAAAAAACACAAAGGTGAAGTTTCGCCCGGTGCCTCCACCAGCATGGTGAAGATGTAGCACAGCGTCTGCATGATGGCTTTGAAGGTCGTGGAATGCTCCTTGGTCACCAGCCCGGCCGACCAGCCTGGCAGCTGTTTCCCGCGCTTGCCATCGGACCCAGAGTCAACTTAGTTGATAGATGTTGATAGTGTTTTTCTCACATTCATTTGTCACATGTGTCTTTTCTTACTGTAGGTGAAGGTGATATGTTTTTTTCCAAAAAATGGTGGTTACAGTAGCAGCAGCTGCAGCAGTTGCAACCAGCCCTGCCTTGGATCACATCGATGACGACCACCAGCACTTGCCACCAGGTCCAGGTGCCAAACCACTCGGGCGAGGAGGACCAGGTGGCGAACCAATCGGAGAAGGCGTCCTTGCGGCCCACCAGCAGATGGCTCACGCCCCATAAGACCAGGCTCAGAAACAAGGAGGTCACATCAATATGGACCTGGCCACAAGGACATATAGGTGGACCTATTTGGACCCAATGGGTGCCAAGTTGAGATGTCAAAAGTTGAGATGTCATGTTTCTTGTGGTTTCAAACTGGAGCAAAAAAGTGACCAGTTAACCTGGGAGGGATGTCCAATGACCCGTTTGAGCTATGAAAAGACTTCCCCATGTATCAAAAGTTTCCATTTCCTGGCCAGTCGTTGAGTTACGACCATCTTTCCCACCTTCATGATATAGAAGCGACCTTGCCACCATGTTAATCCACGCGACTTGTGTTTGTAGATCCGCTCGGCGCCAATGGAGCCTGGAAAAAGAGTTCCCTCCCAGTTTTTGTTGCTCTACCAGGAAAGTTCCACTAGATTGTAGGGCTTCAACTCCCCTATTAGCAGCAACATGTTCATTGGTTCAAGACCAACTTGAGCCGTTTTGGTCTGCCACTTTTTGTACCCATCCCCAGCACCTGTGACACTCAGTACTACTCCGGTGACCTAAGTTTTTGGGTCGTCAGGTGTTCAAAACAAGGGCGTTTCGCCTGATTTGGGGCTAAAGTTTTGGGCTACATCTTCTCCAAACTGGAGAAAATGTAGCGGATTCTTGATGTTTTCAGGCGTTTGGTCCATCTTTTTCGCAGCAAAAAGTGTTCTCCTTTTGGGCCAGTGCATACGTTTCCCTGCACGTTTGAGCCCCTCAACCACTGGGCTATCGGGCCAAGAGCCCAAAACCCGCAGGGGTGAAGGAGGACTTGAACCTTTTTCAGCTTTCAAGTTGCCACCAAAAACAAAGTATAATATAATTTTGAGGTCCTTTTTTTTGAAGTTGTACCCCCTCCATGCGTACGTCTCCATGTGGGGGTCATGTTTTTGTCGATTTTTGTGGTCTGGTTGGCACCTGGCCAAGGGGTGTGAGTCCTCCACTCCCAGGTGCGTTTCTTCCAGATCTTTACACCTCAGACAGGCCACGGATTTCCGGTGGTTTAACCTGCATAACAATCACTTGCTTCTCTCAACCCTCCCACCCTCCAGTAGCTGCAAAACTTCTTTTTGCGAGGATGGTTGGATCTGCCCTGTCAGACAGTCATCTCGTCCTGTGCTGAAAATTTTATGTCGGCTGTCACCAAGATGTAACAGCTGCGCCAAACTCACACCTTCCACCCCGACAGTACTTACATGTTTGACTGCCAGGGTGGGTGGGAAAACTCAAAAGGGGCAGTCAAAACATCAGTGGGAGGCAGCTTGGACCAGAGCTGCAGGGATTCCCACCCTACCACCCAACAAAGCAAGTTTCTTTGTTTGGTGTTTCATTCTGAAGCACTCAAACAATCACTTGCTTCTCTCAACCCTCCCACCCTCCAGTAGCTGCAAAACTTCTTTTTGCGAGGATGGTTGGATCTGCCCTGTCAGACAGTCATCTCGTCCTGTGCTGAAAATTTTATGTCGGCTGTCACCAAGATGTAACAGCTGCGCCAAACTCACACCTTCTTTGACTACGTCGCGCGCTTTGCTATGGTTTTCGCACTTTTTGCAACGTTTCATGCCCTGCTGGAGCTTTGTGACCATCGACACTTTCACATTTCTGTCAGCGAAATGCCATCCGCACCAAGTTGCCCATCGGTGTAGAGGCATATCCCAGGACGCCTGTCTGACTCTGTGTCCCAATTGGCCCTTTCGGGCGGTGGAGATAACCCATATCTGTTCTGGAACTTGTGGAGAAATTTTCTGGACTTTCGGGACCCTGGACGTCTTCTCTGATGCTTTGTCTCCTGGAACTTTAAGCTGATGCAACTCTTGTGTGGTTTCAACTCTCCTTTTGAAACCTCGTATCCCATCGGGGAGACCTCCATTGTCTTGTGGATCGGTGCCTCGTACTGAGTTGTTCAAAGGGATGTCTTGTAGAGCTTCTTCTACATACCTGAACACGGCTGAGCTCTTCCAACGTCCGAGCATGGCAATCTCTTGGATCGGCATGAATCTCCTGGCGTACCACATAGCCCCTGTTCTCCTTGCCGAATGCCCCGTGAGTTCGGTGTCTACTTCCTCCATCCATGCTTTCACCATGTTGACTTTCGGGACATGGCTGCCTTCAAAATCAGGAAACAGCGGAGTGTTCACGGGAGGTTCAACGTGATCGGCCATGATTCTCAGTCCCAAGTTCCAGGGACAAAATTGATCGCATAGGTCATTCCCACAACATTGCATCGATCTTCTGACTCCTGAAGCTTTTTGGTCGGTCTTGGACTTCCTGATGTACAAACTGACAATTCTCTTCTCCGCATTGAACATCAAATCAGAAGTTCTGAGGTTTGCTGCTTCAATTGATCTCAGCATCCACAGGGTAGCCCACACGAACGACCAAGCCACCCTGCACTGAACGCCGGGCTCATCAATCCTCTTCTCCCACGTCTCAGGGGTAATCTCCAGGATCTTTACCTCCTTAGCTCTGTGTTCGGGGCCAATGTCTCGTTTCAAGGCCCGCTTCAGCATGTACATCTGCCTGTCCAAAACATCAGACCACGAAATGCCTAGTTCCAATTGCATCAGTTTCACTTCACCAAGGTATTGATCAGCACTCTTCAACCCCATTTCACCCAGAACAGCTGCTATGCTAAGGAGTCCATCGCACGTTATGCCACTCTCTTGGAACTTTGTCACCCCACAAGTTTCCATCACCTCTTTGAGCTTCTTCCTCTTCGCATTTTTGGTTGCATGGGTGGAGCTGGAGAACATCTTCCTCTTGAGTTTGTCCTTTGCCTTCAAAATCCATCCCGAATTTTTCCACCCTTCGATCTCACGTTTAGATATCTTCCGGGCCTTTACGGTCTTGGACTTGCTCCCAGCACCATTTTCTGCATCACTGTCGTGTGAAGTGCGTCCTTTGCCCTTTCCGTGGGGCCCAATTTTCTCATGCCCAGGTGGTGGTTTTCCTCCCCAATTGAATCGAGCCTCTGCCCAAAGCCACGGGTTTGGTCCTCTTTCGAACAGGCTCTCCTGCTCTCCTGACTCGAAGTTCGTTCCCGAGACCATTGACTGGAGGACGTTGGGCTTAGACTTCGCCTTCTCCTTTGGCTTCTGCTGGGTGTCCTGGGACTTTCTCTCAAAATTTCCCTCCTTGGGATAGTTGGTTTGGGTCTGGAAGAACGATTCAGACTCCATAGTCCGCCCACTTTGGTACTCATCTGGCATAGCCGCGGACCACATTGCTGCCAAAACAGAGCCCCGAGCAGGAACGCGCTTGTCACCATGGCTCCCAACTCCAAGAGCGGCCATTCGTTGCCTGGGGCTTGATGGGTGGTCACCCACTGGGTTTTGCCTGCTTCCCAGACTTGAACCTCCATCTTGCTAACAAGTGCAAACTGAGATTGACATCCAACGTAAGCAGCATCAAAACCAACCCTTTTAAATCTTCACAACTCAACGAAAACAAACTGAACATGCACACGTGACACCCCCCCCTACACTCAGGCAGCTCCCTCCTTTTTACCTTCAATTCAGGTACTCAAGGACGTTGTGATTCGCCGACCATCTGTCTGGCATCTCACGTGAGCCACCAGGAGGCGTCAGCCAGAAGCGGTTCTCTGTCCATCCGGTCGCCCTCCTAAGCTGGACATCTTTGAGTCCTTCTGGTTTCTCAGACTCTGTCCGCTCAGATATACGGGACAACCAGTCCGCTTCCTTGTTCAGACGTCCCTTCAAATGGTGTAGGGCCATTCGGGGGATCTGGAACTTTTCCAACCGCAAAGTGATCTCTGCCGCCAGGAAGTTTAGGGAATCATGAGGGCTGCTGAGTTTTCGCAGCATGCCTAGGGCCACCGACGAGTCTGATCTGATCATCATGATGTGTCCCTGCAGCTGCGTGGCCCATGCATCCAATGCCCGCAGAATGGCGTAAGCTTCCATTACTGCCTGACTGCTTGATTCTCCATACTTCACCTTGAGAAGCTTTGCCTCCTCCTCTGTCACGAGGGCTTCCACAGCCGCCACTGGTACCAGCGTCTGCGAAGTGGCTGGTAGCATCTGCTGGTCATGGGATGGTTGTTCCACCTTCATCAGCACGGAATGCATTGTTTGGGGGATGCATCTGTGATGATTCCCATGGTCACTCTGCCCCGCTTCAACTTCTCCTTCCGGATGAGGTACTCCGCTGGTTTCTCGAACAGCTTCAGAAGCCAGAACTGGATTCCGCCCAGGCGCTTTATCGCGAAGAGTCCCTTCTTCGATCGTTGGTCTTCCCTGCCAAAGGCCCTACGGTCTTCTACTCCACTTCTCTGTTCTCGTTCCACGTCTCTCAAAGTTGCGTACAGCACGTTGACCGTCCACCTGAGTCGAGGAAGTGTGCCTCCGATCCATGACATTCTCCCAGTGACCGTGCGGAGTTCTTTGACAGGGGCCATTCCTCCCTTTTTCCATACCTGAAGTGTTTCAAGGATTTGGTCGATCATCTGCTTCGAGATTCCAAGGATGACCATCTCCTCTTCGCCCTTTACCGTCTCCGGGACCTCTATGGTGCATCCGATCCACTGTACCCTTCGGCCTCGCTCTCCTTTCTTCAGACTAATCTGAACTCCAAAGGCCGCTGCAGTGTACAACAGGGAAGCAAGATGGACTTCCCGCCATGCACGACATCCCAAAGATGCGATGATGATGTCATCGATGTACACCTGGATCTGTGTGAGCTGCGGATCGCACATGGATTGCAGTAGTCGCCCCAATGCAGATGATAATCTGCCCATCAACAAAGGAGCCGCTCGATATCCAAACAGCATCGACGTCCACAGCAGCGCATTGTCATCCCACTCATCTGGTGTGACACAATGCCGAAGTTCTTCCCTTCTCACAGCAAAGTGGCAGAAGGCGTCCGCCAGGTCAATGAGGTAGAACTCGAAGTTGTCCTTTTCATCCATTGCGCCAACTTCTTCGTGGTGGAACTTTGTGAGCCACATGTCCCTCAGCATGGCCGTGACATCCACCATCCTGGGCAGCACGATGCGCTCATCCACAGCGGCTCTCGCGTTGCCACTGCTTCTTCTCATGTCCAGTACGATGCGCCTCTTGGTTGATCCATCTGGTTTCTCCTTGAGAATCAGAGCCATCTTGGAGCACGTGCCACTCCCATACTGGTTCTTAATCCAGCTCCACTTCATCCTTTTCGCAAAGCCCTTCTCCACATAGCGTTCTATCTCAATTGACGCCTCTTGCCGTTGTTCTTGGACTGAAGAGTAGTTCTTCACCCACTGGAGGTTTTCGAAATCTTCCGCTGGATCTGTGAGGACCTCTTCTCCTTCCAGTGACGCCGGAAAGACTCCACTTGGTGGGATCTTCAGCTCCATTCCTAGTGGGACTCCCTTCCTTGCGAACTCGCTGATGTCCTTGTCCGGGTCTTTGGACTCTCTTTGCCACTGCTCCCAAAGGTCTGCATCCAGCGGGCTGACAAACTCGTAGCTCTCACGATATGTGAGTTGCCTGTCACCCTCGGGGATCTTTGTGAAGTGGTCTTTCAAAACCTTCTTCCACTCTTCCACGAGTGAGTCCTTGAACTTGTTGTCAGCTTTTCCGTAATTTCTTGCAACATCTATGCACTCCGGGTGGGACTCTACGAACTCCTTCCAAAGTTTCCACATGACATTGCCCGTCTCCTTGACCAAGGATATTCTTCTCACACTGGATGCCGGATTTCTCATTCCTCCTATGGCAATTTTGTTGCGCTCCTCTTTGATACGCTTTGTCGGTGGACCTTTTGATCCTGACGGAATGTTGTCCTCCTCAATGCTGTCGATCTTGAAGGCGACTGATGCGGCTCGCTTGCTGCCCGACGACTGGATCTTGGTGCCCGTGTTTTTCTTGTCCTCGTTGCTCAACCATTCCTTCTGAAGTTCCCCAACCTCCTGGCCCTTTGTCTCCACCAGGTGTCTCCACCATTCAAGGTTTGCCACCCTTTTCCATACGTTCACCACTTGAATGGCTACAGCTTCTGACAGTTCCCTGGTGTACTCGGCCGCCTTCTCTGTTTTGCTCTTGCCTGTTAGGGTCATATGGCTGATCCATGCTGGACACCGACAAACCTTCTGGAGCTTTGCCACATCTTCAAGACGTCCTGCCCAAACTCCAGGTTTGTAGAAGCGCACCTTCTCTTTGGACTGGTAGGCGCAGGTGTTGTATTCAGCTTTGATGCCACCTGTCCGCTCCAGAGCACTCGCCACTTCTGGCAAATCCCAAGCTGAACCACTGACTTCGTCTCCGGGTGGATTCTCAAGGCTTGACAGTGGTGGAACTTTACGTTTGCGGCATGAAATCACTTGAGCCTCATATATCTTCGCCGATTGACACGCCATGTGAGTTCCTCTATCAGCTTCATCTTGTTGTGCTCGGGAATTTCCTGGCAGACCGTATATCGCCTGCTTGTTGCGAACAGGTTTTGGCTGGCCAGGTGCATCTCGATGTCGGGCTCGAGAAAAAGATCCACAGGGGAATCCACTGTGCACGAAGTCCCACTCTCCTTGTTCTACATCATGGAGAGTGAGCCCAAAAATATTTGGCTTGGCCAAGTCCACAGTGGCATCGATCTTCTTGTCGAGGGACTTTGTCTCCACACACAACCTGTTCCTTGCCGCCTCCAACTTGATGGCTTCACTCAGAGGGTCATTGGGTCCGGAGTACAAATGAAGGAACTTGAATTTTCGTTTGTTTCTGAATTCATCGAAAGTTTTCGCCGATTTGAGAGCCAGCTCAACTCTCGAAGGGACAAACGTTGCCTCCTGGGTCTTTGCCTCTTCCATCGGCTCATCGCCCTTCCCCTCTGCGGCTGACAGCTCACTTTCGCCATCACCGTAATCCGCAGAAGGAAGATCATCCATCTTGGGCTGAAAGTCAGCTGCGAAAACAACAAGCTCCCTGCTGCTCACAATGTGACAACTGAGCTTGCACAACCGACCTTTCACCTTTATGCCTTATAAACCAAATGACCGACAGCTGGCTCCTCCAAACTTTTCGCCAAGTCAAAGTCCATCACTTCGAGCACGCATCATCTTGATGAGTGGGTGAAAGGCACTTCCTGCACTTATGCACCCGTTTTACGGGACACAAGCATTCTCCCCCTGGTGGAACTGAAGCACATGGTCCACTTCCTGAAGCCCACGAAAAGCAAAGTGGGGAACCCGCCTGGTCCTTTGTTTTCCCCTTTCCTTTGCCTGATCCTTTCGCAGAGCTCTGTCCAGGATCTTTATCTCCAGGCCTCTTGTTCTGTCTGAACGTCTTCAGCTCATTCATATCGGATTGAAACCTTCTTTTCTTGGCTCTCGAATCGTTCGCCTCCGGGAGGTTTTCCACGCTATCTTGAACTCCTTGAATGTGAGCCTTCACTGAAGCTTCCGACGCCACAACTGGAGAACCTCTCGAACCGGCCGCAACCCAAGCAGATGCTGGTATGTGCACCTTCTCTGACCAGAAACTTTCATCTTTCGTCAGTTCCGTGAACAGGCAACTCCATGGCTTTGCCTCATTCCAATCTCGTGGAACTTGTCGACCCAATCCAGCTTCCACCGTGAACCTACGGCGCAACTTTTCAAGGCGTTCTGCCCTCGCCAGGTCATCTGCAGCATATATCAGGCCCCAACACGACGGCCACTGCAGCACAAGTTTTTCCACATGTTTGCCATACACCTCGAGGGCTGCCAGATTCACGATGTCCAGCATCAGACAGCTCGTCCTAAACACCCTCCAGGAAGCTAGCCACGCTTGATATGTCGGAGGGCCTGGGAGTTCTTTCTGGAGAAAGCTCCCATCTCCTAGCGGTGTGAAAACACGGCATTTGAGGGTCTTCGCCAGCTTGCGTTCATAGGGTCCATAGACCCCAAAATCAACATATGGGGGACCTCCATCACGGAAGACCCTTTTTGATAACCCAGCCAGCTGGCTCGGGCTAGGTTCTTCAGCCTCTTGAGGAGCTGCTCCCATCACAGCTACATAATTCTGCAACCAAATGTTCACCTCCTGGGTCGATGGGGGAAGCAATTCGCTGTCGTCTGACTGGTCGATGAGATTACACATTTTCAGTACCCTTTCTTTGACTCCTGATCCAGCAGAAGGCGTCGAGGAGTTTGATCTCGAAGCTGGAGTGGGTTCACTCCATGGGTCAATGTCCATGAACTGGTCCTCGGTCATACCACCTGCAGCAGCCATGATTCTACGGCTAAGGCGCCAAATCAATCCAATCTGTGTTGCTGTCGCTGGGGATAGCCCACTGCCGTCCTGGTACTTTGCCGCTCCGCAGGCTGCCACCAATCCCGGCCGTGATAGGGCGGACAAAATCCGCAAATCGTCATGTAGATCTCCTACTTCTGTTTGCCAAGCCCTCCAAGCTGCCGCGGGCAGTCCAAAGTGCCGGATCACGTCTTGGATCGATTGGAAATGGGACAAGTCCTCCCACCTACCAAAAAGGGACATCAACACGCGCCCCTCAGCACCGCTCCCATGAAAGAGCAGTCAAAACATCAGTGGGAGGCAGCTTGGACCAGAGCTGCAGGGATTCCCACCCTACCACCCAACAAAGCAAGTTTCTTTGTTTGGTGTTTCATTCTGAAGCACTCATGAAAAATTCCAGCGGAAAAAGCAGCCAGCTATCCAACAAAACCATCTAGAAAGAAAGTTGGCCCAACCCAAACAGTTTTTCGCCTGTTCTTCAACACTTCGATTTTCAACATCAGTATGACAGTACCGGGCGGTTTCTTTTGGCGTCCTGTAACGGGTCAAAACTGCTATGAGTGCCCGGCTGCTCCCGGAGCATGACATAGGTCAAAACCGCAGTGGTCATCATTCCCAGGGTCAACCTGGGAGAGCACTTAGCGTTTCTGCCAAAAACCAGGAACGCCGGCATTGTTTGACCTTTCTAATGAGGCGTGTTATATTATATATTTCAAAAAATCCTATGAGGCCTAAGTCTTCTGGATACTTTTTTGTTCCATGTTTTTGCTATGTTTTCTTTCATCTTCTTAGTTTGATAATGATAAAACTCACTCTTCCATTGAGTGATCATCTAGGACCATCTCCTCATTCTTTTCGAAAGCTTCCCCTGAGCTTCAGGCCACTCCAATTTTCCATAGTTACCTGAGACCCAGATCCGGTTCCGATCAGCATCCAACTGGCTTTCCGGGTCTGCTCACGGTTGAAGACGTAGTAGCTCATGATCACCGACAAGGGGAGGTAGAGGTAACCCACCTGGTTTCAATGAGATCTTGGAGCGGCCAAAAATCCCAAGATTCGTGGCTAACAATGCTGGGAAAAATACTACAGTAAGATTGAAATATGTCCATGGTTTTCCAAAAGATTGTAGAAACTCGAAAGGAAGACATGTTCTAAAATATGGAGATTACTTATACAGAAAGTAAATGTCTAAAAAATCAACAAATCGCCCAGTTCAGTGGTGCCACCGTCACAATCTGCACGTTGGAGGTGCCAGCCCATCGAGACAGCGCAACCAAAGCGCTGGCCTCGGAGTTTTGTTTTTTATGGTGGATCTGATGTTTTATGGTGGTGAACGAAGGATGAAAAAATAGTTTGATGGGTTTTTGGTACTATGTTGTGACAGATTATTCTGGCGTCTTTTTCTCGAAAAACAAAGTTGTTGTTGGTTTTCACATGGAAACCAATCGCCATTCACAATGCTGTGGCACCGCACACAGGTGAAGAGAAATGAGACCCCGGTAAATCTCCAGAGTGCTTTCCAGGAGAAGACTTTGTCAATGGCATGGCATCCTTGCCATCCAAATCACTGACCCTCTGAGTGGCTGACTGTTTTTCAAGTAAATAAAAAAGATCATCACCATAATCATCAGCCATAATCACGCAGAATCACAATCTATTT
The DNA here is from genome assembly GCA_965601465.1 of Ekhidna sp. Lineage (GTDB taxonomy): Bacteria > Bacteroidota > Bacteroidia > Cytophagales > Cyclobacteriaceae > Ekhidna. The sequence continues at coordinate 124,998 of OZ271834.1, forward strand.
GTTTACATCAGATGATCCTACCATAGGCACCGGCCTTCGATGGTGAAAGAGACGGTGAGCGACGTGAGCAGCGACGCCGCATTGGTCACGACCCCATAGGAGAAGTAGTTGATGCCTGGGGTGGCAGTAGAACAAGAGACTGCGAGGTATATACTAATACATACTAATACAGCATCGCTGCATGACTATATAGACAAAAAACTCCATTTTTTCGGGTGAATCACCTCTCAAAGAATTTTATCCAAGCCAAGCCAAGGCGTCAAAAGCATAGTGCAAACTGCAAACTGAGCAGCCCGACGATCCGTGTACACCACCTCTCCCAGCACGAACTTCCCTGAGCCTCGTTGCAAGGCGAATCGCCATGGAAAAACGACTTTCCGCACTTCCCCAATTTTTTTGGGCGGAAACTTTCAGCATTTTGTTGGATTTTTTTGGTCTCCACCCAAGATGTTTGTTGCGATCTTCTGCACTCTTTTTGCTGGCAAACTTGATGATTTGATTTTTGAATAGATCCCTGTAGCTAGCAACTACCAGCCACTATGTGAAAGAATGCTACAAGAATCCCCGCTGAACTCAGTACATAGTTGTGCCTAATCACCAAACAGTGAGGATAAACATCAAAAGGATCCAGGCAACAAAAAGAAATCAGTGACCAAGGGTTTGATGCCATACAAGTCACGGCCAATTTAGGCCGCAGATGATCAAAAGAGCCATGTCATGCATGGCCTATTGAAGGATCTATGGTATAAGGATTTACACCTTCCGTGAGTTTCCTATGAAATTGGACCACGAGAATCAGCACCAAATGCTGCTCATTGCGGATGTTTGAGATCTACCCTCACAGATGTGATGTGCAGGTAGACATCTGTTATCTTCATGAGGTCAGCCTATCACCTCTTGGTTCCTCCCCAGCCGGTTGTGTTCCAAGAAACAGCTCAGTACAAAGACCACCAGCAAGAATACCTGCCAAACGCAGCTGAAATCGCCATCGAAATGGCCAAAGTTTTGTAGCGGCGCTTGGGTCTGTTTTTTGTATTGCCCAAATAAATCATGTGCAATGATCAAGTTGGAAAAATCCACTCATCTATGCGGAACAACTATATATACCGTGGCAAAAAATCTGCAGGAAAACAGCCACCAGCATCTGAAAAATGTTCGGCGCACGCTCTGTGAGACGGACCATCTTGAACTCAGCCACTGGTCGAAATATTGACCTGGCCACTACTAGTCGCGTGGAAAGTCAACGGCAGCTGACGGCTGCTGTGATTTGAAAAAAAAAAACGGGGGGAAGGGGAGAAAAAATGACGAACAGCCAAAAAGCATCGCAAAAGAAAAAAGAAGTCCTTTAAAAAATCCTGGACGTTCGGAACTCCGCGGGTTTCGCAGTTTGGTCGTTGGGTGTCCCCACTTTTGTTGCGTAGCCCTGGACAGCAAATGCGCCTCAGGATAAGTGGCTCAAAAAATAATCGGGTGGAAAAAGTCCCTAGACTTTCCTGGTTTTCCTGTAACATCATGCTCTTTGTCCATTCTTGAAGGTTAAAAATACAAAAAAACAACCTTGAAATCCAAAAATCATCCCACTTCTTGATAAGAAACATGATGATACAGTAGATACACTTCTTTTTTCGGACTCTTGGAACACATTCTTCTGAGCAAAGAAGCAAGCGCGCCATGGTATCAGAATGCGCCACCGACTGTGTGTGCGACTGTCCATCCTTCGATAGAAAAAGCACATCCACCGAAGGCAAAACAAGCAGAAAATAGGATTAAGAAAAGCAAAAAAGAGAATCAACATATTACAACCAAAAACTTGGCTAAATCTTGCAAATTCCAACCAAAAAAAAACGTCCAATCATCACTGGTGTGTTTTTGTTCCATTCTCAACTCGAGCTCAGCTTTTTCAGTCTGAATTTCTGGTGTGTTGCTCCACCGAAGTTGTCGCAGTCCTCGTCCAAAGTATCACTGCGGTTGTTTTGGTTCACGTCTTCCGGCAACTCTTCGGTCGTCCGAGCAGAGGAGCTTGTGTCCGTCCTGGGCACCATCAACACAAGGGCGGACACCTCTTAAAGGAGTGAGGACCCATAACAGGACATTGTTTGGGGAATTATATGGGTCATACAATCCCAAAATCACCTGATCATCCTGATTTTTGCTTTGTTTTCTGTAAGTTTAAACAAAACATCAAGGTGATAACTGTTTTCTGCGATTTTCAGTGATGTTTTTGATTGTAAAAATATACTGTACCGTTTCCCATTCCTGATCACCCCATGGAAAAAAATCTTACTCCGACATCCCGAGCCTTGCGAAGACGTTGGTCAAGGAGTCCAAGCTATCAGTGCCGACTCCCCTGGAACTGGACGGATTTTTTTTTCGATGTGGACAGAGGGATGTTGGTTGTTAAATGTTGGCCTTGAAGTCCACAAGTCTTTTTGAACTCTTTGGGTATTTTTGGCATATTTTTGGATGCCAAAATTTGATGGGTGTTTTGTTTGCCTCCGAAAAAATATGGAAGCACCCGAGGTTTCCCCATCCCCAGTCCTCTCAATCCGCTGCGCTGTGGCGCCTGCGACTTCATATTGTTCGAAAGAAGGCTTAAGTTATGAAACGAAGTCGCCGACAGGTCAACTTCTGTACTGTTTACCCCTTTAGGGCCCCCCCTTCAGCCTGGCTCTGTGGTATGGAAAGGAAGCATTGCGACGGAACCGCACTGTGGCTGTACGACCAGTGATTTGTCGTAAAGTTTTTTGGGTGCATTTGGAGATTCAAAATCCCCCAGTGTCAAAATATCAAACCATTGTGGAGGGAACATGCCAAAACCCCATTTTTCCCAGCTCAAACCCCCAAAAAAAAACTCCAGGGAGCACTTTTGGCACGTCGCGTCTCGCGCCGGCCGTGCTGAGATGTTTCTAAGCCGCGGTCGCATGGACATGCAATCCATTTCTGTTATATAAGGCTGAAGATAAAGTGGCCGAAAAATTCAATCAAACATTTAATGAAACAAACCCAAAAAGGACTCAAACGCTGTATGTTTGACAGCAAAAAAAAGAGTGTCTGGCATGCGAATGGCCAAAATTCAAGTGAAAAAATAATTCTTTCAATGGCTCCGTTATTCTGAACTCTTATCGTTCCACCATGTTTTCGCCGTTAAAAAGTTCAAGACATACTTTGTGCGATCTGCAAAATGCACGAACAAGTTCAAACCTGGATTGAAGTTCCGCCAACAGTTTCTTGGCCTAGGTAGTGTGTAAATTACATGTTTATGTTTTTATTTAAAAAAATATTTGCATGTACATTCATATACACATATCTATATATTCATATGTGTGTTTTAATTGTTATTCATCTAAATGAAATATAGTTATACTTGTATGTTTATTCATTTTATTCATTTTGTTAATTTTTATTCATTTTATTCATGTTATATATTTTATTCATTTCATATATTTTTGCACCTAGCTGTGGGAACACTCAGGCACACAAGAATTCTCTGGATTCAACGATGACTACCAAGGATTTTTTTTCCTAAATCAAACTGATATTCCAACTGTTGCAAGTGCGCAAGTGCGCAAAATTGGTGTCAAATGCTTTGAAACAACCGTGGGAATACTGCTAATATTAAGGAAAAAGGGAAAAATTGTTTGCGGGTGAGGCTGACTGCCCATGTCACGAAGCAAACCAAAGAACAAGCGAAACGAAAGGCTGAAACAATGAAACAAAAGCTAGTCCAGGATGAAATCCAGCCACCATCAATTTTGCAAAAATTGTGAGCGCAGAAGCTGCAAGATGTGCATCACATGCTTAGAACAACTTCCAAACGATGAAACCCTTGCACCTAGAACACTTTTGAATTGAACAAAGGTTTCTTAACACGACTTCAGTCAAACACTGACACAACAACAAAGATCACGTTTTCGCTTTCATGATTTGTGTGAACACAACACAATATTGAACCAAAGACCAAGATGTCAAAAAGCATGTTTGAAATAGAGAGGCAACATGAAAGATCAACCGGCCGAAAATTTCTACTGGTTGATCGTTCATGAGCAAACAAAAACAAAACACGGCTGCAGTGCGCACACGCATCGAAACCGTGGAAACAACAAAAATGCAGTTTATCTAGAAATTCAACCAGACAGTTTTTTCGGCCATCTAAAACTTCAATTTCGTCCAAAAAAACACTGTAGCTCGAAGTCATCATACCTTCAAACAATTTCTTGTCCATGTCAATGTTTTTTTGGATTTATTTTTGCTCTACATGGCTTTCATGCCGAAGAATTGAGACGAAAATGCAAAAAAATAGAAACGATCCAGACATCTCATCTACAAATCTACAAACCTAAATAGAGGACTTTGTATTGAGCACCTGACACCAAACGACAAAGCACCGAATAAGCGTTCCAAATCTGCGAAGCCTCTGTGGCTGAGACAACAAGGTCCCGGAACTTGCGAAGCCAACCAACCGAACATGCCAACGGTGCAACAAAGGCGTTGCTTTCCCCTACAAATGAATATTTCAGCCTTCCGACTCCCGACTCCAACACAACTCCGCAGCAAGACAAACATCATTCAAAACTGAAGCGAAACGTGAGTTTTGATGTTGTTGGACATCGAGGAGTCGGTGTGGAGTCAGAATTTCGAATGGCACTGCCCAAAAGCAGGACGCGACATAACCTGTTTTGAAAATAGACAAATCTTCTTTAGCAGGAACCCAGCAGACTCCACCCTCTCCGACTGACTTCACCCTTCCCGACGATTCTGGTGTTAGGAGTCTAGTGGGGGGCAAGGGGGGTCTTGCGACGCAACAAATACAAAAAGTTGCAGCGGTCTTGCTGGATGGCGGCGGATTAACATCCTTTTGCAATGCAAAACCCGCGGGCCGGTTTCTGCCAACTGACATCTTTCCACAGACTTGTCCGAATGGTGGCCAAATGGCCAAAAATTCAATCCTGCTGCTGGCACCTGCACCAACTGCTTAAAAAGCCCTGATCAGAGGGTCCAGTTTCCGAACCCGGGGAAACTGATCACTTTGACAGTTGCGGATCGATTGGTGACTTTACTGACATCCATCAACATCGACAGAGCGTATACGCTATTCCTGAAGATATGCGAAGATTCCTACTTGCGATGCGTGCGTAATGTGGGCCGATGGCTCATGAGCGTTCATCCTTTCGACCTTGAATGGTTCTTACCTTTTCGGTCCCAACTTGTTCTACTGCAACATCTTTGCCTGCAGCTGCAGCTGGTACCTACCAATCCCTCGGTATTGGTCAGGGCAGGATGACAATTTAGAAGGGGCTTGGATTTTTTTTGGGATTTTTTTTGTTTTATTTTGGTATTTTTTTTGTCTTTCGGTTTGGCTAGCTTTTCCTTGCGTTTTCCATTGGTTTTCCTTCATTTTCCTTACTTGTCCTTTGTTTTCCATCGATTTTCCTTGGTTTTCATTGTTTTTCCATTGGTTTTACTTTATTTTCCTCATTTTTCCGTTGTTTTCCATCGGTTTTCCTTGGTTTTCCTTGTTTTTTCCATTGTTTTGCTTGCATTTCCTCATTTTTCCATCGTTTTGCTTCGTTTCGTTACGTTTTCATTGGTTTGATTGCATTTTCATCGTTTCTCTGTGTGTTTTTACTTTAGTTTTCTTTCATGTTTTCCTGCTTCTTGTGTTTTCCATGGGTTTTTTGGTTTTATACTGCATTTTCCTCATTGTTTTGTTGTTTTTACCTTGGATATGTTTCATTGGTTTTCCTGTTTCATTGGTTTTCTTACATCTCCCTGTATATTATGGTTTTTTCCTGCATTGGTTTTTGTTCATTGGCCTCACTCTTTTCTGTTGCAACTTATATGCTTGGTGCTTGTTGTTGTTGTTGTTGTTGTTGTTGTTGGTGGTGGTGGTGGTGGTGGTGGTGGTGGTGGTGGTGGCGGTAGTGGTTGTTGCTGTTTCGGTACTTTCATGTATTTTCTGTGGGCTGACGGCTGAAAGCCCCTATGATTATGCTTGTCAATGATGCTGCTGTCTTGCTGTCGCTACATGAAGTAGCAGCCGGGGGCCAACCATAAAAAAAGGCGGGTGGGGGGCGCGGGGGGAGGGCGCAGCGCATCCCCCCGCAATGCGTTCCATGTTGCTCGTCGTTGTTTGTGTGCGTTTGTTGATTGACACAATGTTATCGTTGAAAAACCGTCGTTTGTAGTTTTTGTTGCATGGCTATTAATATTGCTGCCTTTTTACAAGTGTTGTTTGCATTCGCCCTGCCCTTGCTATGAAAAAGGGACGGAGGACAGACCACTGGGAAGACGAATGGGACAATGAAAAGATTATTGTTGCTAACAGTTGAAAATATATCAGTGCCCCCTTGCCTTGTTTCCTTTTTTCTTTCTTCATGTTCTTGTTCTTGTTCTTGTTCTTGTTCTTCTTATTGTTCTTGTAAGCCACAGAAGCCAAAGAAAACCAAAAGCATAAAGAAGCCAGGCAATCAGCCAACAGCTACTAAAAGCCAAGAAGCCAAGAAGCCAAAAGCCAAGAAGCCATGGAAACCACAGAAGCCAAAAGCCAAAAAGCCAAGAAGCCACAGAAGCCAAGAAGCCACAGAAGCCACAGAAGCCAAGAAGCCACAGAAGCCAAAAGCCAAGAAGCCACAGAAGCCACAAAAGCCAAAAGCCAAGAAGCCAAGAAGCCACAGAAGCCACAGAAGCCACAAAAGCCAAAAGCCAAGAAGCCAAAAGCCAAGAAGCCAAGAAGCCAAGAAGCCACAGAAGCCAAAAGCCAAGAAGCCACAGAAGCCAAAAGCCAAAAGCCAAGAAGCCAAGAAGCCAAGAAGCCAAAAGCCAAGAAGCCAAGCGGCCAAAAGCCAAGAAGCCAAAAGCCAAAAGCCAAGAAGCCAAAAGCCAAGAAGCCAAGAAGCCAAGAAGCCACAGAAGCCAAAAGCCAAGAAGCCACAGAAGCCAAAAGCCAAAAGCCAAGAAGCCAAGAAGCCAAGAAGCCAAGAAGCCAAGAAGCCAAAAGCCAAAAGCCAAGCGGCCAAAAGCCAAGAAGCCAAAAGCCAAGAAGCCAAGAAGCCAAGAAGCCAAAAGCCAAGAAGCCAAAAGCCAAGAAGCCAGGAATCCAGGAAAACAAAAAAAAACAAAAGCCCAAATTAAATACCCCTCCATTTAACTTTGACTGAATGGGACAGATGGAAATCTCGGCGCACTATAGAGCGGTTGAGCGCACGTGACTTCGCTGCAGCGCCTGCTGACATACGTTGGGAACTGATGCAGAGCGAGCAACGAATGGATCCAAAACGAGGAAGAACCCAATACTGTCCCGCTCATTTTGACAACTACGCAGTGAAAAGGTTCCTAGAACATGTTACGCCGCCGTACCGCAGGCTACGTCGGGAATGGGTTGCCTCTGCATGAGCGAGGGACACAGTTTTGACATCTGTTCTTTGCACCACATTGGAAGTGTGCTGCGCCGATACCCCGTAGGCCAAGTCAGGAACATGTCTCCAAGGAAATTCAACGCCCAAGAGCCCACTTGGTTTCCAGAATGGCAATTTCCTACGTGACGGGTGGAATGACGCACTGGTCTCTTCAAATCAAGATGCAGCTTTGTTTCACAATGTCTTTCAGCAGCTAATTAATCTTAGATTCGAATAGTTGAACTTTTTTCAGTGAATGTATGTACGTTGCGTGATGATATGATGAAACGATAAAGAATCGAATACCGAAGGAGATTTTCAAAAAGAACCCTTCGCAGACGCTCTCGGGAAACAACAAGAGTGATTCGTTCCAGCGGCGGAATGTTGGCATCATCATCATATCATCATCATGTCATCATCATCATATCATATCATCATCCTATCATCATCACATCATCACATCATCATATCATCATCATCCTGATCGTCATCATCATCACATCATCATGTCATCATATCATCATATCATCATATCATCATATCATCATATCATCATATCATCATCAAAAAAATCATCAAATCATCATGTCATCATATCATCATATCATGATATCATCATATCATCATCAAAAAATCATCAAATCAAATCAAATCTAATCAAATCATACCATACCATACCATATCATATCATATCATATCATTTCATATCATATCAAATCATAACATATCAAATCAAATCATATCATCATCATCATCAAATCATATCAAATCATATCATATCATATCATCATCATATCATTTCATATCATATCATATCATCATTATATCCTCATCATACCATCATCAAACCATATCATATCAAATCATATCATATCATATCATATCATATCATGTCATATCATATCAAATCAAATCATATAAAATCAAATCATATCATCATCAAATCATATCATCATCATCAAATCATATCATATCATCAAACCATATCATATCATCATCAGATCATCATCATATCATCATCAAATCATCATATCATCATCATCATCATATCATCGTCAAATCATCATATCATCACACCATCATATCATCATCATCATCATCATCATCATCATATCATCATCATATCATCATATCATCATCATATCCTCATCATCATCATATCAACATCATATCATCATCAAATGATCATCAAACCATCATCAGATCATCATCATATCATCAACATATCATCATCATACCATCATCATATCATCATCATATCATCATCACATCATCATCACATCATCATCACATCATCATCATCATCATCACCATCATCTTCATCATCATCTTCATCTTCATCTTCATCTTCATCATCATCATCTTCATCATCATCATCATCTTCTCTCTCTCTTTCTTTCTTTCTCGTTTCTTCTCTTCCTCTCTCTCTCTCTCTCTCTGAGTCTGCCTTCTTTTCATTGCCGCAGGAATCCGGCCAACTGGATTTTTGTTTTTCTTTATGCAGCTTCTGACTAGATGGGTGGGGTTGCATTTTGCTCACTCAAGTGTTCTTGCATCCGAAGCAATCATTCTGAACTCCAGGGCCAGTGTCAAGGACAGAGGGCCACCAAATTGAAATTGCGCAACAGAAAAAACAGGGGCGCAGCGCACTACGGCAAACTGCCCAGCCAGGCTCCCAGTTGCACGGGTCCAGAGAAGAACAGCAGAAGTCCATCTGACTTGGTTTGAATGTGTCCGCCACGTGATGACCTGCGACAAAAACGACAGGAACCCGACATTTCATGAGACTCAGCTCTCACAATAAATCAATCGACTAAACATTTTCCATCCATCAGAATTAATCCAACTGCCGGCCGTCGTGAAGTTTCTTGAATTGCTGCAAGCTTTTGTGCGCTTTTATGAATTACCAATGACGGTTTTTGCTCGACCAAAGAAGTTGCAGAACACTCCTAGCACACATGGAGTTGCTGTTGAAATCTTCAATACCATGTGGAGCCACAGTGAGAGTCTGAAGATTTTCTGCAAGCTTCTTCAAAATCAGCACAATTGTCACAATTGTTCCTTTTTCGAAGCTAGCAAGCCATCAATTCTGTCTCAATATTGGTGTGGTCCGAGCCCTAAGATGTCTTTTTTCCAGTCAGCGAACCAAACAGATTTAGATTTGCATTTCAGTGCGTGCAGCTGAAGATCATAAAATACAAAATACTGAACATGACCAGTGCTCAAGTACTACAACTGAGACGGCGTGATAAATGAATTGTCCCCGTTCAGGCGTGTCTTGATCTGTCTCGTTGGAAGTTTCGTTTCCGCGAGTATCATTTTAGAAGCTGACTTGTGTTGCGCGAGACGTGAAACCAGATACAAGGAATCAAAATCTGGAAGTAAACGGAGATACAGTACTCTGTTTTTCCCGAGAGCGTCTGCGAAGGGTTCCTTTTAAAAATCTCCTGTGGTATTCGTCTGCTAATCATCATCATCGTCATCATCATCATAATCATCTCATCATCATCATCATCTCATCATCATTTTCATCATCATCATCTTCTCATCATCATCTCACCATCATCAGCATCATCTTTTCCCCTCTCTCTCTCTTGCTTTTCTTTTCTTCTCTATTTTAGCGCAACCCAATACTCACGAAAAGCAAGCCCGGCGCAACCCCTCTCAGGGAAAGTGCGTGTCGAGTGTCAAAAACTGAGGCGTTTTTGCGACTTTTGAATTTTTGAATCCGGCTGTCGATTGTCAAAAACTGTGGTTTTTTTTGCGAGTTTTGGTGTGCCCGGTGCACCCCTCCCCTCTCAGGGAAAACGAGGGTCGACTGCCAAAAACTTGGGGTTTTTTGCGTTTTTGGTGTGCCCGACAGTGTCCTGAGGATTGTGCTCACGATTCGTTTTGCCTCATACGGCCGTTTTTTCTCCATTTGCGAAAAGCTTTGAGCCTCTGAGACACTAAAACTGACATCAGAACACTCCCTCTGAAGCGATGTCGTTCTTCGGTGTTTCAACTCAAGACGCCGCTTTCATGCATTTGAAAACCAATTGCACCAACAATCACAAATATGGTTTTAACCGACTGTTTTAACCACTCTCAAACCCTTCTGAAACCACAAACTGATTCAGACCCCTCTGAAACTCCTCTGAAACCACAAACTGATTCGTCTAAGAGTTGAAGATTGGATCATGTTGTTGTTTGGCTGGTTTTTTCCTTTGCCGTGTCTCCGGGCACCTGGACGGGGGGTGCCTGGGTTCCTGGCGGGCCCCGCCCTTGTTTTTTGCTGTTGCTTCTCGTCCATGATCCAAATTTTGTCTTTCGTAATTTTCACCAAGATGTCTCACGTTTCACAGTGCACAAAGGGCTCCGCCCCAATTCGAGAATCATGTACAGATTTTTCACCTCTCATCAACCGATGATGAACGAATAGGACCAGGTTACATGGACCAATTGGCCTGCGAGCAAAAAAAAAAAGACCCCTCTAAAACTTCTCTGAAACCACACGGTTTCAGAACCCGCTGAAACCCCTCTGAAACCACACGGTTTCAGACCACTCTGAAACCCCTTCTGAAACCACACGGTTTCAGAACTCTCTGAAACCCCTCTGAAACCACACGGTTTCAGACCCCGGAAACTCTTCTGAAACCACACGGTTTCAGACCCCTCTGAAACCTCTGAAACCACACGGTTTCAGACCCCTCTGAACCTCTGCTGAAACCACACGGTTTCAGACCACTCTAAAACCCTCTGAAACCACACAGTTTCAGACCCCTCTGAAACCCCTCTGAAACCACACGGTTTCAGACCACTCTGAAACCCCTCACACGGTTTCAGACCCCTCTGAAACCCTCTGAAACCACACAGTTTCAGACCACTCTGAAACCTCTCTGAAACCATCACTGGACGGCTCGGGATGGCCGTGGATAGAAAAACAGATCTTTTCGGAGCCTTCTAAATTTAGAGTAAATTTGAATAGTTTGAAACCAGTCTAAAACCACCAGGTCGGTTTCAGACTCGTTTCAGACTAGTCTGAAACCACCTCTTTTTTTTCTCGGGACAGGGTTTGGAGAAGGCCGTATGAGGCAAAACGAATCGTGAGCACAGATTCGCTGGACAACCAGATTCCGCAGAAGGTTGCTTCAAACACGAAAGAATCGCCAAAACCGCCCAGTTTTTGACGTTTTTGGCCTTTTCGCTCATTTTTCCTCTCTCGCTGTACTCCAGGTGTGCTCCAGACTTCCTGCGATTGATTTTACTCTTTGCCTTCCACCTTTGTGGTTTGCTGAATGGAAAGAGTTCCTCGCTAACATGTACAGGAAAGGAATTGACAATAATGAACGTGATACCATGGTCATGAAACTCTTCCTATGTTCTGCAGTGACAATGTGAGAATTCCCTTTCGCACTTTGACAACCAATGAAGTTTTGAAATTTGCTGGTCGTACTTGTCATTTTGACTCTATCAAGATCAATAAAGAACTTTTGACTGACAAGAACATTCGTGACTTTTGTGGGAACAGTTTTCATCCTGCCCTCATTCAAGCTGCTCTTGGCTCCAGAGAGGGGTATGCTGAAATGGCTGGACACACATCCGTAGCCATTTTGGCTCAAGCGCTGGTTCAAGCCCGTTTTGTAATTCCTGGTTTCGAGCCACTTAGTGCGTGCAGTGCTAGATTGCGGACTGAGCACAGCTGTCTTTGCTGACTCTGTGTGATTTGGATCTACATTGCGACCTGCCTCCTCTTTGTCCATTGGGTTCTCACCGGTCACTGTAGTAAGCTACAGCATACCGTTGCGACCTGCCTCCTCTTTGCCTATTGGGTTCTCACTGGTCACTGTAGTAAGCTACAGCATACCGTATTTTCTTGTCTGCCTTTGATCGGATTGGGGTAAACCTCAGCCACTGATTTGGTTCACTGCAAGGTACTTTACATTCATACCTGGGTTTTCCCTCGACTGGTCACTGTGGTAAGCCACAGCATACCAGATTCGTGCTGCATTTCCTTTCTCCAGTGGACCTTCCAGTACGTCATGGTTCTGTCAGGGGATCTTACATTTGAGGAAGAGAGCACACACCTTGAGTACGAAGTGCCCCATGCTGCCCAGATTGACTCTCATACATGGTCACGGGTCATGAAGATCACTGGTAAACTTTGGGATGCGTGTAACCATGCCCAGAATGTATCTGTTTATGTGCTTCACGCTGTCCATACATTTCATGATGAGACGTGGGATTTGTTCACCTTTGTCGGAGGTGCAGGTGATTATTATGGTGACCTCAGTACATTAATCAGCAAATCCAGGAGCAAGGCTGGAGGCGATTTTACGGTCATTCACTGCAACGGAAATTGGGAGCCGCAGATTGATCCTTCCATGCTGCACTTTCGACTTTCACTTGTGAACCAACATGGTACTCGCCTCAGGGGCGCCCGACCATTTAACCAAGATGATTTCTATGTTCGGGTCCATGAACAAGCTGCCCTCGTTTTTACTGCAGAGAAAAAACAAATGTTTGTCCTATGTGCAATCATTGGCGGTGGTTCCATGAAGTCGGGCATCCCCAAATATTGGCGCTTTACTGATGCCATCACTACCAACCATGATGCTGCTGACCAAGGAATCCCTTTGACTGATGCGGGACGCTGGAGATCCCGCTCTACATTGGAATATTTAAAACAAGAAGGATTGGGTACTGTGCCAGCTAGCATTCTTGATGAAATAGCCGAGCTGGTGGAAAATTTGCCGGGTAAACGGGAAGACGAATCTCAGCGATCCAGCTCGACTTGGCGACGCAAGTTTCATGTAACATCTCCAGAAAGCGAACCACCCGCTCAGAGACGCCCGGGATATCCTCCACCTTCTCATGAACACCAGCCCCATGGTACCTCAAGTGCTTCCTCAGGACTAAATCCTCCACCTCCACCACCACCCCCCGCACCAAGGAGATCCAACCCCACCACAGGGGAGTGGCTGGGTTTGAATAACCAACAGGTGGAAAGACGTAGCAACACTTTGAGAACGGCTTTGATGTCACAAATGAGCAACAGTTCTCCCGTGCCCACACAGACCTCAGTGGAAGAAGTCAGTACAGCCGACGCTGTAGCGAAGCGGTATCGTCCATGGCCTAAGGGCCTTAGGACTGACAGCTTGCCGTGGTTCGACTCCCCCCTGGTCCAGGGCGCGAGTCGACTGCAGTATACAGATAAAGCTCAAATGCAGCGACCGGGCCATACTGGCCGAAAGGCGCTCGCAACAAAAAAACAGTGGAAGAAGTCAGTACAGTGAGCAAAGCGCAAACCCAGCCTGCTACAGTGCCGCGCCTGCACGGGGCCGTTGAATTGTTACTGACGGGCTACCAACACAAGCCCTGCACCAGTTTCAATCAACAGGCATGTAAGAATACAACATCCGTAGCAGAAGGCAAGCGGAAAATACCGCAAAAAATTGCGCCAAAATGCGCAAAAATATTGAAAAAACGCACCCGTTTTGGTGGTCCAAAAATTGACCCGTTTTGGGGTCCGCCTCAGGGTTCGTATTCTTTTTTTTGATACTTCCGTGACCCCAAAACGGGTCAATTTTTGGACCCCCAAAACGGTGGCATTTTTCAATATTTTTGCGCATTTTGGCGCAATTTTTTGCGGGGTTTTCCGCTTGCCTTCTGCTACGGATGTTGTATTCTTACATGCCTGTTGATTGAAACTGGTGCAGGGCTTGTGTTGGTCGCCCGTCAATAACAATTCAACGGCCCCGTGCAGGCGCGGCACAGTAGAGGCCATTCTATACGGCCCTGTCCGCCGCCCGAAATTCAACCCCCAAAAGCGGGGCCCAAACAGCGACCGATGCCTGCGTGATAGCTTTTTAAGAAGCCACGCACAGACAGCGAAAGCAAACGCAACATACCAAAACTGATTTCATGAGCTGAAGCCAATGGGCAATGAAAAACATCACCTATATGATTTTCATTTTTCCTTAAGACAATCCAATCAAGAACGGATCTGCTGTCGGTCTACTGTGGGGGTACTTTGGAACGTGGCTGGAAACTACAAGTTCAGAGGCGCCCAAATCTGAGCCGGGAAAGGCTGCCGCCATGTGAGTCCCTGATGCCAACTGAACCAATGGGCAAAAGCGCCCAACAAGACCACCTGACGACACCATATAACGACAGAACATGTCAAAAATCCCCAAACCAAAGGCCCACATTTCCGAGTCAAAAGTAGCACCAGCCACGATGAAGACACAGCACCGTCCTGGAAGCAACTGTTTCTTGTTTCAGAAACGCTCCGGGCGCGAAGCGCCCGGGCTTTTGACAATGTAACCAGGGTAAAGGGCCCCCGTACTTTGAAAAAATGAGGGGAGCAAATGAGCAACTTTCGAGAAGGAATAAAAAATAGAACAATGGATTCATTTTTAGTTGTCCTTCAAAAGTTGCTCAGTTGCTCCTCTCGATTTTCGCAATCTACAAAACAAGGGAATCCGTGCCAAATCTTTGCTGGCCTGAAGGCCCAGATAGTGAAAAATGTCCCTGCGGGAATCTGGGAAAGTTTTGCCAGGCTCAGATTCTCATTTCCTGTGGCTGGATTTTTTGGTGGCCCGTTGCGGCCAGATAAGGGAACGCAAGTGCCTGAAAACTCCCTAAAACAATTTCGCAAGCCCAAGCCCCGGATTCTCATTTCCTGTGGCTGGATTTTTTGGCGGCCGGCTGCGGCCAGATAAGGGAACGCAAGTGCCTGAAAACTCCCTAAAACAATTTCGCTAGCCCAAGCCCCAGATTCTCATTTCCTGTGGCTGGATGTTTTGGTGGCCCGTGGCGGCCAGATAGTGAGACGCAAGTGCCTGGGAACTCCCTAAAACAATTTCGCCAGCCCAAGCCCCAGATTCTCATTTCCTGTGGCTGGATTTTTTGGCGGCCCGTTGCGGCCACAGATAGTGGGACACAAGCCCTTGAAACCAAGTTTCCGGCTCGAAACCCCACATTTTCATTTCCTGCGCCGATATTTTTGTTGCGGCCACACAGTGGGACACAAGCCCTTTAAAAATCCCTGAAACCAATTGCCCAAACCCCAAATCGCACACGTTCATTTCCTGTGGCTGGATTTCGCGGTGGCCATTACGTGGCCAAAACGAATGAAAAACAACAAAAAAAAAATACCTGCAACAGCACATACTATGTAAAGGCCACGGTCGCAACATTCAAACCTCTCAGTTGTTGGAAGGCCAGCTTCCCAGCATAAGAGTTTCATGGTCGCAACCCGCGCTTCCCACCGCTGCTGCGGCATCAAATACCAAAGAGTCTACCTAAACAATTCTTCCAAACGCCACTGCGTGGCAAAAATGAATGAAAACCAACAAAAAATGATTCCTGTAACAATACATCCGATGTAAATGCCACGGTCGCAACATGCAACCCTCTCAATTGTAAAATGGAGCCTCTTGGAGGCCAGGGTCCCAGCATAAGAGCTTCATGGTCGCAATACGCGAGAAACACTGCAGAAACAAGCGTAGCCACTCGGCATAAGGGTGTTCCCACCGCTGCCGTCCAAATAGGCACCTAAACAATCCTTCCAAACAACAAGGCTGGCAAAAATGAAAAAAACAACAAATGTTATGATCGGGGTTGGATAACTAAAAAAATTCGGCATCTCAGATCATGTGAAAATCAAAATTGGCCAGCCAAAACTGATTCCGGTAACAGAACATAAGATGTAAAAGGCCTGGTCCCGACATTCAACCCTTAGCTGCAAAGCGGGCTGCTGAGGCCGATGTCTCAACACAAGAGCTTCATGGTAGCTGCGCAGTGCGCGCAAAGCACAGCAGGCACACAGCCCCTCCAATATCTTTTGGATTCTTGAAGGGTAAGTTTGTATTCAACCAAACAGCCGAATCGAAGCGACAAGAAACCTTAATGGTCCCAACTCAAAACTACTATGCGTGATTGGTTATTACGGAGGACTACTGATAATCATATGATGTCAGTCATATTATATATGTGAAAATCGGCCGTAATCATTTGAAGCTACATGAAAATGAAGCCCAAACAGCTTCATCACTCCCTCGCGCTCCCTCTAAACAAGGATGCAGTATCCAAACCATCAATGCTCCTGGCGGACAGGCACTGACTGTAGCCCTTCTCTATCTTTGTTTTGTGGGGGAAGGGGGGAGATGGACGCCTCCAGCTGTGCACTTGCATCCAAGAGCACGCCCTAGTTAAAAGAAGACACCTCCAGCTATGCCCACGCATCCAAGAGCATTTCTGGAACTTCTAATTCTAGAGCACATCCCACAGCTGCACAAATCGCTGCCCGGCGAACACAAACCACAAGAAGGCCACACTCGCTGCAGCAGTTCTTCACTGAACAAACGATCGACCATCACAATTTCTTTCAAGAAAATATCATGGTAGATCAAGCCGTGAAAGTAAATGGTGCGTAAAAATGAATCATGATGATGGTGATGGTGGTCATGGCTGTGATGATGATGAAAAATTCCAGACCATAAATGACAGCGTCCCTGAACTTAAGGTAGCATCCAGGCAAACTGCACAGAAAGATCACAAGGTGGACTTCTTCACTCAACTGCGCAAATCTCAAGCGTAGTAACTTTTTGAAGCCTCTGTCTGAACACATCCACACAGCGACTCCGCATGCGTTTGGTTTACGCAGGGGGGAATCAATAGAACAGCCGCCAGCCCCTGCACGTGCCATTAAAAATCAAATTTGAAAATCACCAACTCCTTGCCTGCCAATTCAATCAAACACTGAAGCCAACAAACACTTATTTGAACACACAGGTTCTGCCGCACGGCCATCAGATTGCCCAACTCGGCCTGCAAGGCCTGCACAACAGATAGGCAATTTCGGCCCCCAAAACGGGGGTCAAAAACCAAGGCATCAAACCAGGCCGCTTTCATTGGCCTCCCTTGTACCACATTTTGCAGCCTATGACTATTTCAGGATTCCAGGGGAGTCAAGCTGTCCCGCTAATGGCGGTATCAGCACCCACTGTCCTGCCGTCAATCACCCCGCCTCCTCCTGCAAAACCGATGGTCGCAGCTTCACAAATTGTAGAGTCTCGACCTGCGGCACCGTCAACTCCGTGCAATACATCTCCTCAGGACGACAACATGACTGCCCAGCCAGGTGAAGGGTCTGGCGATCTTAAGCGCCCGCATGACATGGCAACGCCGGACAATGACACTCCGAGCAAAAAGACTCTGAGCGAAGCTCCAGCCACACCAAGTGATTCAAGTGCTGTCCGCACAGAGAGGGAGCGCTTACTGGCACTTCTTCAAGAAAATCAAGAAAAAACTGCAGTGGAAACAAAACGCCAGCAAGAGGCAGTGAAAATAATGCAGGAGACGTTGCAAGTACTTCAAGTTCTCCGACAAGAAGATGAAGACCTTCGCCGAAAATTAGATGCAATCAAGGGAGAGGATTCCGTATATTCTGCAACGATCAGTGCTGCCTCCTCCCACAAATGACCTGGAGTAAGCTGACACTGTGGCAAAGAGTGAGGCCTGCGGCCGTGGTGATTTGCGCTTGGCTGTCTCTTGTAGGTTCTCACTGTTGTGTTACTTTCGGTTCGTTTCTTGAAGTTGTAGGTGTTCTAACATTTAGGGCGATTTTCTCTTGGAACATGTAACAGTGCTGCATCAGTTTCATTGCTAACTTTCACTGAGTTGAGCTTGCACATGGATGTTCTTGCCCTGATTTGGCTCAAGCATATCTTGGCTTTGCTCAGATACTGCACTTGCAAGGAGGGGCTGTCAGTGTGTTGCTGGTGTTTGCCTCACCGTGCCCTTTCCTTGTTTCTACCTCTCTTGCCCTCTGGGCTTCGGTTCTCTCTGTCTCACTTTCGTCGCTGGGTGAGTAAGCTCTGTGTCAAGGCACAGCACTTACTCCCTCTTCCTTTCTCATTCCTCGCCCTCCTCTTTGGTTCGGGGCTTTCGCTGCTGCGGGCTGCTAGGGGTTGAATCTGTGTTAAGGCACAGCACTTCGTTCCTTGCTGATTTGTTGAGTTTCTTTTCGCCTCACTGTGTTATGGCACAGCGGCACTGTTTGGTTGTTTCGTTGGCCTTGTTTGTTTGCCTCACTGTGTTAAGGCACAGCGGCTTTGTATTACTTGGATTACTCCTTGGCATTGACTTTTGTATCCCTCGGTGTTAAGACATAGCGGTGCCTTGCGAACATGAGTTTTGCCCGGTCCCTGTATGACCGCATTATTGACCTTTCCGATGTTTTCGCCAATCACTTCAATAATTTGTTGGCTTTGGACTTTCAGGAAGAAACGACTCAACTCGGTGAAGATGAAAATGAAGGGCAATGGAGGCAAGTTGAACGGGGTCGTCGCTCGAGATGGGTTGAGCCCCAGGCCGCCCAAGCCAGACGAGAATCCCTTGCCCAAAGGTTGACTCTTGACACAGCTGCTACAAGCATGGATGTCCACTCTGCCCTTTTCAAAGAACTACTTGAGCTGCAGTTCGAATCCCCGTGTAAGTATGGCCTTGATGAACTTTGGACTGGCAAGCAGTTGCAATGGCAATGTGCTGACTTGCATGCAGGGGTCAGCCGACATTCACCGTTGCTCTATGATCTTGAGAGTCCTGACCCGACTGCCTCCAATTATTGGGAGCGGGAGAATCGGATGGTAGGAGAGGTCAACCATGTTCAGCTTTTTCAATGGATCAAAAACCAGCCTACGCTATGGCGAACTGACATTTCCACCGTGTTTGTATATGTAGATAATAGTGCACTTGCTGATCCCCGTCAGTGCCCAAATTTTTGGGGTCTTTTTTGTCCGTGGCTCCTTGCTCGCTGCAGTTATCTGGGACCGTTCCAAGAACTTACGACAGCAATCCATGTCCCAATTGATGCAAGTAGTGGATTAGACAAAGTTCATTTCACCTGGGCCGGTACGTTTGTGCTCGAAGCCTTGGTGTATCTTTTTCCTGACAAGCATATCATTTTGATAGATACTGACTGTGTGCCCACCAGCCTGTTTGAAGTGGAAGAATTGGTACGGATGACACAGACGCACCATGAACAGGCTGCTGGAGTAGATAGTATCCCGAGCGCCATCCGAGGTAACCGGAAACCAGCATGCAAGTCTGCAGTTTTCTTATGTTCAGAGGCCAAAGCAGAAATCAATGCCGGCATGATCATTGTGACCAACTGTCGATTGCAAAGACCACATGAAGCCACTGTGCCTGCTCCCAGTATGGCCAAAGGCCTCCTAATCAGCCGTCAAGCATATGTGCGGTCCTCACATCCAGCGCCAGACGTAGACCAATTAGCCAGTTCAGGTCTCCTGTGGACACCCATGGCCACTGCAATCGCTACGTTGCCTGTCCATTGGACTCACGCATGGGCACTTCTAGGAGAATGGGCCAATCATATTACATTTCCGTTGCCTAAAGCGTCTCCAGACGGCAAAATTGTGTGGCCACGACATGGATCGGCTGACCTGCTGGGTTATGAGTACCAAACTCGATCACCACCATTTGTCATGTGGGCCTTTCCAGCGTTTGAACAAGGTGCTCTTGCACCATTGGTTTTTCTTCCAGCCACATTCCCTATTCGGGTCCTACCTGGCGACAAGTTGTTCCAAAGTAGAATCGTGAGGACAGACTGTACCCTAGCACCGGTAACACACGCCTTCGGGGGAAGCAAGTTGAGAGTAGGGGACATGTTGAAAAAGGCAGGAGGACCCCCACTTCCATTGGTGGCTGCTATGAGGGGAGTCGAGGACAAACTACCATTGTGGGCATGTGAGGAGGGATGTGATTTCATCAGAGGTACCAGACTCATAAATGCCACACTCACACCCAAAGACATTGCTATCAGCTCCGCTGCCACTTCGTGTCTCTCGTCCATGTGGCGAGTAATCGACCCCGTCCTAATCCAACCGGATCTGTGTCAAGCTGCCAAGTACATAGTCCCGTTGATTGACCTCCCAGACTGCCTACCCAATTTTCGGGACTCAGCAGTTGACCTGCTTGCCATGATGGCTGATGTTTCCAATACTGTTTTGATTGATTCGATCCAGTCAGTGTGGCAAGAATGGAACTCTCAGGACCGAGGCATCTTCCAACGTAAATGGATTGACACTATCGTCAAAAGTGGAGTTCTAATGGGCTTGGGACCCCGACGTGAATTGTTGATTGAGTGTTCCGGCCTTGGTGGGGCGCCCATCTTCGATTCCATTCAGGGAGACTTATTCCTTAAATGTATGTCAAGCACCCCGGTCTATGGACCGTCATTGGCCCATTTAGATGTGTATGCTGATGATCAGAGGTATCGACACTCCACGTCCATTGGTCGTACTGCACAGATTCATGACTTCCACATGCTACATGTTGCAGCATGGCCTACCGGAGTTCAGGCATGGACCCGAATCCTCAGCCTGATGAATTTGCCTGAAATGTCTGAGGCACACACCGACAAACTTTTGACTCAAGCAAGTGTCTTGGCTGCCACGGGCAAGCGACTTCCTGCCCACCTACGTGATGCCCATCCAGGTTTCGAACTGGGACTCCGTCTCATTCTGGATTGCCTTCTGCCTGTCCCATTGCGTACCTATTTGACAGAGGTACTATCCCCCACTATCGCAGAGGAGTCAGGTTGGCTGATGGCCTCCGCTGACCCCTCGATTCGTGATGCCACCCGGAAATTACATATCATCGGACACAGTGCAGGGTCTTTCATTGCAATGGTCATCTCCAACATCTTGCAGGACCCGAAGTTCACTCCCTTTTTTGGGTGTACTCGTGCCACGGCTGTTGCGATGCCCAGCAAGCTATTTGAGACACACTACACACAACGTAAAGTCCACCTGTACCATGTTCTAGATGATGAACTTTGTGTTTGGCGACCTTCACAAGAAGATGTGGCGCAGCTCAATGACCATGGTATAGAGGTTACCAGAGTTTCCGGCCATGCCCTCTGGATGGGTAAAAAAGAAATCATAGTTACGGTCACCTGGTTTTCTCTGGCCTGACCCCGGGCGAATTTTCGATTGACAAAATACTCAATGTCCCAGGGGTAGTCCCCTTGTATGAAAAACAGAAGGCGCCCTTGCGCTTGATGTCATGGTGCACATATTGCATGTCAGATTCCTCCAAGTACCTACTTCAAACACTTAGCGCTCGCTGTGGAG
The DNA here is from genome assembly GCA_965601465.1 of Ekhidna sp. GTDB lineage: Bacteria > Bacteroidota > Bacteroidia > Cytophagales > Cyclobacteriaceae > Ekhidna. The sequence continues at coordinate 146,533 of OZ271834.1, forward strand.
AACCCACTACCACTGATGAACTGCTTGTGTCCATTGCACATTCAGGTCTCCCACAGGTCAACACAGCGCTGGATTTGAAGGAATGGCTACTGCACCAACTCCTGTGCCAAGTAGACGGGAGGGTCCTGCCCAACTATTGTGGAGTGTTGGGCGACTTTCTGTTGGATCTGCCTCTGCCTCGAATAGTGTACATGTTGGACTACTACCTGCCACAACTCCAACCATGGGACAAAGGCAGCCTGCACGAGCTCAGCACGATGGCTGCGCCCATTCATTTTTGCCCACAGAAAATGTATATGTATTTTCAGAGACAAGATGATGAGTTTTGCCACTATTCGTTCGTGAATGAAGGAGGCAACCCCTTCGTTCTGACTCCGACTGATGCCCCGAAATGCTTCCACACGATCGATTATGTCAAGAAATTTGAGGGCAAGCCCCTTGAGGTTGGTCGGGTCATTGCCATTGTATTCCATGTCGGCGGCCTCAATGCCCTTCCCAGTGTGGTCATTGGTATTGTCATGGACAGCAGACCACGAAACAGAGCGAAATGGCTTAATGACACGACTGTCCCTCCTCAAGAACGAGGTTATGGTGTCACGCATCACAAGTGTAACCCGCGAAGCTTGGATCTCGCCCTCCTCAAGGTTGAGGCGGCGAGAGTCTTTTGTGACAGCACACTTCGTGCCATTTTGAATGAATTTCCGGACATTTTGTATTTTAATTTGACCGATGACACAATCCCAGAACACATACATGTCAGAGAAGTCTTTGCCATCGGCCACACTCGCACGGCCAAAGAACTTACGGCAGTCGCGCAAATTCCCTCAGCTGAGATTGGCGATCTGGTATACAATGGACCCAAAAAGAATACGCTCGATGAATCTGCAACCCTTGCCCCGCCCCCAGGGCGGTTTGTGTACTTCACTGGAAGTCGAGCATCTAATGATCCACCACCTGGACTATAAACTTCCTGCCGATGTCCCGTAGGCTAAATCGGGAGTAGTGTGCCGATGTCCCGTAGGCTAAATCGGGAATGCCCCTGCGAAGCCAGGGGCCATATTTCTTCTGGAACTAATTCCATCCTGCTACAATGACTATGCAAGGTTGATCTATGAGGGGATTGGTCATGGACCTAAGTGGCCACACCGATTGCTGTGGAAGTGAGTGTAAGCCGTTTCACTTAGGTTCTTTCCTCCTTAATTCATCTCTTTGATCGCTGTAGAGTGTTGTAGCTTTATTTGACTCATGAGTGCTGCTCACATCTTGTGAAGTGAGCCTCTGTACCTTTACCGATTCGAGCTTGACATTTCTATGTACGTTAAGGCGTACCTGGATCTGTCGTTGAAGTCTCTTGTGTTCTTTTGGTTGTTTGCTTCCTGGCCCGTGCACCTGGGAGCCTGGCCGGGGGGTTCCTGGTTGCCTTGGCGGGCTGTGCCCGTTTTGCTGTTGGTTTGTTTTTGGTTGGTGTTTAAGAGACTTCTGTAGGAATGGTCCTGTCCGTCGTTTCACGTTCTCACCTGCACAATGGGCTGCGCCCCAATTAAATGGACCTGTACAGTTTCTTTCTCGTTTTCTGAATAAGACAGTTGACTGACCGGGCCATACTGGCCAATAGGCAGACGCAGGAAAAAAAAAGTAATGGCTGAATATGATCCTCTGTGATGAGAAGCACTTGGAGCTCAGAAGTGGAAAGTGTGATTGTCGTGGTTGGGTGGCTTTGCTGGAGAATGATACAAAAAAAAGAAAACAGAGAGCCAAGATCACCGTCAAACAAATCGATGTTCCACGAAACCGACACCCAGTGTCACCAACAAACATCATGCCCTAACATCGCAACTGTCCAACCCGTCCAGGTGAACCCGATGCTGCTCGGACTTCTCCTCCAACTCATTAGAACTGAAAAAAGTGCAATCTCCGATCCTGTGTGAAAGGAAGTCACTCTCCCCAGACAACCGCATCTGGACACTAATGATTCCAAGTGTTATGTCAACAACCACGATAAATCTGGAGTCCGGCACTACTGTTTTTTGCACATTTTATGGAATAAATTTGATTTAAAAAGCCACCAATTGTTTGAGAAAAGGTTCAAAAGAGGGTTCACAAGAAAGGTTCAAAGGCGGGACCCTAAGCAAAACCACCATTGGTGTTAAGAACAGGTTCAAAGGAGGGTCCAAAAGAAAGGTTCAAAGCGGGACCCTAAGCAAAACCACCATTTGTTTTCAGAAAAGGTGATGGTCGTTGCTGCATGGATAATTGGGGTAATTCTAGAGCTAATACATCCAAACTCGACTTCGCAGAAGGGTTGTGTTTATTAGATACAGAACTGACCCAGGTTCCACCTGGTCATGTGGTGATTCATGATAATTTAACGAATCATGTGGCCTTGCCGACGATGCGTCATTCAAGTTTTTGACCTACCAGCTTACCGACGATAGGGTATTGGCCTACCGTGGCAACGACGGGGAACGGAGAATTAGGGTTTGATTCCGGAGAACCTGAGGGAAGGCAGCATGCGTGCAAATTACTCAATCCTGACATAGGGAGGCAGTGACAAGAAATAACAATACAGGGCATCCATGTCTTGTCATTGGAATGAGTAGAACTTAAATCTCTTTATGCGTATCAATTGGAAGGCAAGTCTGGTGCCAGCAGCCGCGGTAATTCCAGCTCCAATAGCGTATATTACAGTTGTTGCGGTTAAAAAACTCGTAGTTGGATTTCTGTTGAGGATGACCGGTCCGCCCTCTGGGTGTGCATGTGGCTCAGCCTTGACACCTTCCTGAAGAACGTATCTACACTTGACTGTGTGGTTGAGGAAATTAGAGTGTTTCAAGCAAGCGCACGCTTTGAATACATTAGCATGGAATAATAAGATAGGACTTCAGTTCTATTTTGTTTTTGTTGGTTTCTGGGCATTCGTATTTAACTGTCAGAGGTGGAATTCTTGGATTCGTTAAAAACGGAGCCAAGGATGTTTTCATTGATCAAGAACGAAAGTTAGGGGATCGAAAACGATCAGATACCGTCCAACTAGAGATTGGAGGTCGTTACTTGCATGAATCTTTCAGCACCTTATGAGAAATCAAAGTCTTTGGGTTCCGGGGGGAGTATGGTCGCAAGGCTGAAACTTAAAGGAATTGACGGAAGGGCACCGCCACAACCGGAGCCTGCGGCTTAATTTGAATCAAATGGGGAAACTGGCCAGGTCCAGACATAGAACAAATTGACAGATTGATAGTTTTTTCTTGATTCAATGGGTGCTGGTGCATGGCCGTTCTTAGTTGGTGGAGTGATTTGTCTGGTTAATTCCGTTAACGAACAAGACCTTAATATGCTAAATGGTATTAAATGGTTATATACGTTTTTTTTTTTAATCGCCGGCAAATCTCTCAAGACTTTTTAAAACAATTTTTCATTGGCAAAACTTTCATAAACAAAATCCACAAACAATCATGAGAAAGACCATTCAACAATTGTTCACACCGTTTTTTGTTGAGAGAACCTCCAATCACCCCACAGTACATTTATATAAATTTCACATTATATTACCCCACCCCTTCATTCACCCTCCTGTTTGTCAGAAGGGAGATCTTGCAGCACATCACCCGGCGGGCGCTTTTTTTTTGGGTTGTTCGTGAGGGCTAAAAAGTTTAAAAAAGGACACTTGTTGAAGGGTTGTCGTGAGGGCCAAACAGCTTAAAAGAGGACACTTGTTGAAGTGTCCTTTTGGGGTTGTTCGTGAGGGCTAAAAAGCTTAAAAAAGGACACTTGTTGAAGTGTCCTTTTGGGGTTCGTGAGGGCCAAAAAGCTTGAAAAAGGACATTGTTGAAGTGTCCTTTTGGGGTTGTTCGCGAGGGCCAAAAAGCTTAAAAAAGGACACTTGTTGAAGTGTCTTTTTAGGGTCGGGTTGTTCGTGATGGCCAAAAAGTTTTTAAAAAAAAAAACATTTGTTGAAGTGTCCTTTTGGGGTTGTTCGTGAGGGCCAAAAAGCTTGAAAAAGGACACTTGTTGAAGTGTTTTTTTAGGGTCGGGTTGTTCGTGAGGGGCAAAAAGCTTAAAAAAGGAAACTTGTTGAAGTGTCTTTTTAGGGTCGGGTTGTTCGTGAGGGCTAAAAAGCTTAAAAAAGGACACTTGTTGAAGGGTTGTCGTGAGGGCCAAACAGCTTAAAAGAGGACACTTGTTGAAGTGTCCTTTTGGGGTTGTTCGTGAGGGCTAAAAAGCTTAAAAAAGGACACTTGTTGAAGTGTCCTTTTGGGGTTCGTGAGGGCCAAAAAGCTTGAAAAAGGACATTGTTGAAGTGTCCTTTTGGGGTTGTTCGCGAGGGCCAAAAAGCTTAAAAAAGGACACTTGTTGAAGTGTCTTTTTAGGGTCGGGTTGTTCGTGAGGGGCAAAAAGCTTAAAAAAGGACACTTGTTGAAGTGTCTTTTTAGGGTCGGGTTGTTCGTGAGGGCCAAAAAGCTTAGAAAAGGACACTTGTTGAAGTGTACTTTTGGGATTGTGTGTGAGGGCCAAACTGCGGTATTTGTCTTAAGATCATCTTCATCATCTTCGTGATCTTCATCATCTTCATCATCTTCTTCATCTTCATGATCTTCATCATCTTTATCTCTTCTGTCTCTCTCTCTTTTTTTTTCTCCCTCTCTCTCTCTTTCTCTTCTCTCTCTCTCTCTCTTCTCTCTCTCTTTCTTCTCTCTTTCTTCCCTCTTTCTTCTTTCTTTCTTCTCCCTTTCTTCTCTCTTTCTTCTCTCTTCCTTCTTCTCACTTTGTTCTTTCTGAACTTGCTTGTCAAGGGGGGTTTGGATGTTTGACAGTTGTGGTAGTTGCGGAGCAGCCAGAAAAGCGTGCGATATTGGCCCAGAAGACCCCGGTTAGGACCTCTATTTGAACCCAGAGGTAAGGATTCCTTTCGTCTGGGTTCGCTTTGAGGCCCTTAGAGTCTGTGTAGTGGCCCAAAAGATTTCAAATTAGGACCTCGCCGGTCGCTTTGACGCCCTAATATAGAGTTTGTGTTCCAACAAAGAGTGGGATAGTGGCCCGAAAGACACCCCTTACGACTTTGATTTGAACCCAGACGTAAGGATTCCTTACGTCTGGGTTCAAATTACGCCTCAATATAGAGTCTGTGTTCCAACAAAGCGTGAGATAGTGGCCCAAAAGACCCCTGTCTTAGCACCTCGATTTGAACCCAGACGTAAGGATTCTTTCCGTCTGGGTTCAAATTGGGGCTCCGCCAGTAGCCTTGATGCCCCAATATAGAGTCTGTATTCCAACAAAGCGTGAGATAGTGGCCCAAAAGACGGCTCTTAGGACTTCGATTTGAACCCAGACGTAAGGATTCCTTACGTCTGGGCTCGAATCCGACATCCTAGTGGCTCACGATACACGAAACTGATTCGAAAATGGCCCAACATAGGCTTTGACAATCCCGAATTGCATTTTTTTTTCGCGGGCTGGAGAAAAAACATATGGATTCAATTCCACGTGAAATATCGAGTGTCATCTAACTGGTTCTAACTGCGACTCTTTCCGAGCCAAATTTTTCGATATAACCGTTTTTATTCCCGAGAGCGTCTGCGAAGAGTTCCTTTTAAAATTATCCTTCGGTATTTGTTTCTTTATATCATATTCATCTATCATAACATATCATATCATATCATACCATACTATATCATATCATATCATACCATATCATATCATACCATATCATATCATATCATCCCGTATCAAATCATATCATATCATATCATATCATATTCATATCATTTAATTTCATATCATCATCATCTCATCGTCATCTCATATCATATCATCATCATCATCCTCTTCTCTCTCTCGCTCTCTTTCTTTCTCCTTTCTTCTCTCTCCCTCTCTCTCTCTCTCTCTCGGTTCTTTCTTTCTTCCCGAGAGCGTTTGCGAAGGGTTCCTTTTAAAATTCGCCTTCGGTATTCGTTTCTATATCATTTTCATCATGTCATCATTATCACCATCATCGTCGTCATCATCATCATCATCATCATCATCATCATCTTCATCATTTTCTCTCTCTGTCTTTCTCCTTTCTTCTCTCTCCCTCTCTCTCTCTCTCTCTCTCTCTCTCTCTCTCTCGCTCTTCCTTCTTTTCCCGAGAGCGTCTGCGAAGGGTTCATTTTAAAAATCTCCTTCGGTATTCGTTTCCTCATGATTTTCATCATATCATCACCATCACCATCATCATCATCATATCATCATCATCATCATCATGTCATCATCATCATCGTCATCATCATCATCACTCACACCTCAGATCGTCATATTCAGATCTTTATTTCAGCTCTTTACATCCTCACTTTCGCCTTCAGGTCTTCATATTTTGAAATCACATCTTGTCTCCACATCTTCGGGTCTTCATCACGTAGTCGCACGGTCCTATCTTATCATCATCAAGATTTCATCATGCAGTTATTATTATTACAACTTTACAACTTGATTTATGTACGTCTTCAAAACTTCATCTCCCCGCTCTCGGGCCAACCGTCGTCTAGTTGTAGTTGTCCCGCGCTTTGGCTTGCGAAGGGTTCTTCGCGAAAAATCGTCTGCAAGTATTCGTTTTTATTAGATATCATTTATGTGTGTATATATTTGTTTATATATATGTATGTATGTATGTATGTATGTATGTATGAACATATATATATTTATTTATTTTTTTTTTATTTATTTATTTTTTATTTATTTATTCAAAAATCATCTTCATCATCTTCATCGTCTTCATCATCTTCATCATCTTCATCATCTTCATCATCTTCATCATCTTCATCATCCTCATCATCTTCATCATCTGCATCATCTTCATCATCTTCATCACCTTCATCATCTTCATCATCTTCATCATTTTCATCATCTTCATCATCTTCATCTTCTTCATCTTCATCGTCATCTTCATCTTCATCTTCATCTTCATCTTCATCTTCATCTTCATCTTCATCTTCATCTTCATCTTCATCTTCATCGTCTTCATCATCTTCATCTTCATCTTCATCTTCATCTTCATCTTCATCTTCATCTTCATCTTCATCTTCATCTTCATCTTCATCTTCATCTTCATCTTCATCGTCTTCATCATCTTCATCTTCATCTTCATCTTCATCTTCATCTTCATCTTCATCTTCATCTTCATCTTCATCTTCATCTTCATCTTCATCTTCATCTTCATCTTCATCTTCATCTTCATCTTCATCTTCATCTTCATCTTCATCTTCATCTTCATCTTCATCTTCATCTTCATCTTCATCTCTTTTTTCTCTCTGTCTCTGTCTCTGTCTCTGTCTCTGTCTCTGTCTCTGTCTCTGTCTCTGTCTCTGTCTCTGTCTCTGTCTCTGTCTCTCTCTCTGTCTCTGTCTCTGTCTCTGTCTGTGTCTCTGTCTCTGTCTCTGTCTCTGTCTCTGTCTCTGTCTCTGTCTCTGTCTCTGTCTCTGTCTCTGTCTCTCTCTCTGTCTCTGTCTCTGTCTCTGTCTCTGTCTCTCTCTCTCTCTCTCTCTCTTTTTTTTTTTCTCTCTCTCTCTCTCTCTCTTTTCTCTTTTTTTTTTGCATTTTTGAAATTTGTTTTTAATTTTAAATATCATTTCACCGCTCTCGGGCCAACCGTCGTCTAGTTTTGTTTGCCTTTTTCTGGACCTGTGTCTCCGGGCACCTGGCCGCGGGGTGCCTGGGTTCCGTAGTGGGCTTACCCGTGGTTGTTGTGTCTTTGTTTCATCGGTCATTCCTGATTCAAGAAGCTGATGGTGCTCCGCTTTGTTTCACCCTTTTTCACCCTTTTCACTTGCACAATGGGCTTTGCCCCAATTAAACGGACCTGTACAGTCATGGCTATGCCTAGTGACCAGGTCACCTTGGCCCGCAGCAAAAAATTCACATCTCAGATCCTCACATCTCAGATCTTTATATCTTATATCTTCGAATCTGCATCACATCTGCGCATCTTCATTTCTCAGATCTTTACATTTTCACTTTCATCGTAAGATCCATGTTTGGAAACCACATATCTTGTCTTTACATTTTCGGATCTTCATCACAGAGTCACACTGTCCTATCTGTCATATCCAAGATTCTTATTTACAGCTTGAAATATGTACGTCTTTTGATTTTTTACATCTTTAAACATCATCTCCTCGCTCTAGCTAGCTAGTTAGTTAGTGAGTGAGTGAGTGAGTTAGTTGGTTAGTCAGGTTAGTTAGGTTAGTTAGGTGAGTTAGTTAGGTTAGTTAGGTTAGTTAGGTTAGTTAGGTTAGTTAGGTTAGTTAGGTTAGGTTAGTTAAGTTAGTTAAGTTAGGTAGGTTAGTTAAGTTAGTTAGGTTAGTTAAGTTTGTTAAATTAGTTCAGTTAGTTAAGTTAGTTAAGTTTGTTAAATTAGTTAAGTTAGTTAGCTTAGGTAAGTTAAGCTAGTTAAGTTAGTTAAGTTAGTTAGGTAAGCCAAGTTAGTTAAATTAGTTCAGTTAGTTAAGCTAGTCAGGTTAGGTAAGTTACTTAAGTTAGTTAAATTAGTTAAGTTCGTTAAGTTCGTTCGTTAGTTAGTTAGTTAGTTAGTTGGTTGGTTGGTTGGTTAGGTAGGTAGGTAGGCAGTTAATTAGTAAGTTAGATAGTTAGTTAGTTAGTGAGTGAGTGAGTGAGTGAGTGAATGAGTTAGTTAGTTAGTTAGTTAGTTAGTTAGTTAGTTAGTTAGTTAGTTAGTTAGTTAGTTAGTTAGTTAGTTAGTTGGGTAGTTAGTTAGCTTGTTAGGTAGTTGGCTATTGTTCACTTAGTTACACAGTCAGATCGTTAGATAGTTGGATAGTTCGAGAGTTGGACAGTTCCTTCGTTCGTCCTTCCGCTCGTTTGTCACTGAGTTTTAGTGAGTTAGCAAATGAGGTAGTCTGAGTCACTTAGTTAGTCAGTCAGTCGAATAGGTAGTTCGTCAGACAAGTAAATAGCCCGTCAATTACACAGGTAGTTGGTTTTAGTTAGGCGATTAGTTAACTTCGAACTGTTTTTCGGCATGTCATTAGATTGTGTTGCCATTGAACCCAGCGGGCCATCCTCCTATAGATTCCTTCTTTGGGAAGCTTTTGCCCACCTTGTGCGGTACTACCGATACGTATGATTTGTTGCGATGTTGCCAGTTGATAGATAGGTTGGTAATTCATCACGCAGAGCGGCACTGACGCAGGTGTCCGGCATCCATCCATTTTTTTTTTCCGTTGGTCTGTCTCCTTCTCCCCACTTGTGAGCTGACCGTCTGTTCACCAATGTGTACTTCTGGGGATTTTGAATTTATAATTGGAAAATTTTGCCGCTACATTTGGTTGATTGCCTAAGTATTTCAATATGGTTTGTCAACCAACCAGGTGGTAGAAATCGGGTTCGAACCCTCAAAAATGGACAAAATCAATGTCGTGAACATATTTTATGATGATTAAACTTTGTGGCAGACTTCGCACTTTGTATGCATTCATTCTGGCAAGCGGGTAGTGGTTGGTTGGGAACATTTTGAAATCCAGATTTTGAACCAAATTGTATTGATACAGTTTCAGCAAACCGCCTGAAACAGATTTGTGTTGTTGCATTTACATGCAACGCATTTTTTATTGTTTCCGCAAGGAAGTTAAAAATTTAAATTCATTTCGACAGCAAACTGCAATCCGTTGTGGTTTCATTGATTCAAAATTGGTTTTGTTGGGGCAATGTGAATGCACTTGTTCAAAATTAGTGGTTTCAAGTTGTAGCATGTTGAGCGATGGTATGAGGAGTGGCGTCCACAATTCTGGAGCTTACATTCATTGGCCCAGATCACAATATAAATTTATCAATGATCCACAACGGTTGTTTCACTTTTTTTGGGCGTGACTTTGAACAACTCACCAACCCACGTGGTTATCGTGGTTGCTGCTTTTGTCCCGCAACATTCGAGCTGTTCCCGGTCGTAGATTAGAGTTTTGACGTCGGTCCCAGGTGGTCCTTTTTTGGGGGTAGTTCGTCGCCATGCCGAACTTTACCGTGGACCAGATGCGACAGATCATGGACAAGACGGATCACATCCGCTCCATGAGTGTCATCGCGCACGTGGATCACGGCAAATCCACCCTGACCGACTCCCTGAGACTTGGGTTTCCGATGGAACCGTTTTGGGATGGGACTGACTCCCCGGTTTTTTGGTTGTGAACTGAGTGGTTTCACTGACCACCTTGATCTTCACCATGATCTCAGCGCCAAATTCTGTGTTGATCGTTGGGGCCAAAACCACGAAGTCTCCATCCAAACGAGGGTTCAAAACGACTCAAAAACTGGGGCTCAAACAATAAAATGATCAACCCAATTTCTTGAAGTTGTGGTTTTTCACCCATCTTTTTCACTTTCTTTTTTTTCACCATGGCCTTTGTTTATTTTGGGGGCCCACCACCCAACTCGTTGGTTCTGCCCCAGCGCCGGCTCCCAGGATCTGCAAGGCGGGCATCATCAGCGCTAAGGCGGCGGGGGACGCCCGCTTCACGGACACCCGCGCGGACGAGCAGGAGCGAGGGGTGACCATCAAGAGCACCGGAACCTTGGGCGTTTCGAAGGGGAAAAAACAAGGGGGGGTTGGAAGTTGGTGAAGTTGGTGAAGTTTGGAATCTTTGATATGTTTCCATATTGTATGAAAAATGATATGATATATAGTATACAGAGATTTGTTTTATTGAACAACTCGCAAGAAGGAATTGATATATTGTTTGCCAAATGTGATGTTTTTGCAAATGGTGGTCTATTTCAACATTTCAAGGGTTCAACTTTTGATTTTCAGCTGGGTTCTGGATGTGAACGGCCTCAATTTCTGGCCGACGTTTGGCTCGCAGCTGTCACGATGTGCTCTGTGTACTCCGCAGTGTCAGGCGAGATCCTTGCGATTGTAAAGAACATGAGGGCAAAACTATCAAGGAACTCAAGCAATCTGTGGCAGCCCTAGTGGGCGTATCCAGATTTAGGCAGAAGTTTTTGTTGGAAGATGGCTCCGAAATGGACGAGAAAGCCTTGCCCCCAGTGAAAATCCAGCTGGTGCTTTTGGAATTTTGGCCACCACAAGATGGAGAAGACCGAAGAATGATTTTGGCAGCTTGGGAAAATGATTTGGTGACACTGGAAGCCTGTCTTCATCGGCCCCGAAATCCCAACGTCACGGATCTTGATGGCCGAACTGCTGTGCATTACGCAGCTTGTGAAGGACACATTGGAGCTATGCAGCTGTTGCTTGAAGCAGGTGCAAACCCAAGCGTCCGCGACGCCCGGGTTGCAGGTTGGACACCACTGCTTTTGGCAGCAGGCAATGGGCAGGTGGACAGTGTAAGATTGTTGATAGAAGCTCGAGCTGACATGAATCAGGGGACGACAGATAAGGCAACCACACCCTTGTACATGGCAGCACAGCAGGGTCATGTTGAAGTTGTTCGCTTGCTTCTTGAAGCTGGGGCTGACACAAACCAGGTCACAACGGACATTGCAACCACACCATTGTACATGGCAGCACAAGAGGGTTATGTTGAAGTTGTTCGCTTGCTTGTTGAAGCTGGGGCTGACACAAACCAGGTCACAACGGACATTGCAACCACACCATTGTACATGGCAGCACAGGAGGGTTATGTTGAAGTTGTTCGCTTGCTTCTTGAAGCTGGGGCTGACACAAACCAGGTCACAACGGACGATGCAACCACACCATTGTACATGGCAGCACAGGAGGGTCATGTTGAAGTTGTTCGCTTGCTTCTTGAAGCTGGGGCTGACACAAACCAGGCCACAACAGGCGATGCGAGCACACCATTGTGCATGGCAGCACAAGAGGGTCATGTTGAAGTTGTTCGCTTGCTTCTTGAAGCTGGGGCTGACACAAACCATGTCACCATGGACTCATCAACCACAGCATTGTGCATGGCAGCACGAGAGGGTCATATTGAAGTTGTTCGCTTGCTTGTTGAAGCTGGGGCTGACACAAACCATGTCACAATGGACACTGCAACCACAGCATTGTGCATGGCAGCACGAGAGGGTCATATTGAAGTTGTTCGCTTGCTTCTTGAAGCTAGGGCTGACACAAACCAGGTCACAACGGATGATGCAACCACACCATTGTACATGGCAGCACAAGAGGGTCATGTTGAAGTTGTTCGCTTGCTTCTTGAAGCTGGGGCTGACACAAACCAGGCTGCAACGGACATTGCAACCACACTATTGTGCAAGGCAGCACAAGAGGGTCATGTTGAAGTTGTGCGAATGCTATTACAGGCTGAGGCTAAGAGGAATCTAGCGCCTGTGCAAACTGGAAGCACTCCGCTGTGCGTTTTATGTCTTAGTGGCCAGTTAAGTTTTTTTGTGTGGCTGAGGCTGGGGCCGAGGCTGACACGAATAGGGTGGAACCATAGCATTTGATTTCGTCTATTAGATCTTGTAAAAAGAGGTCCGAGTCCCGATGAATCCTTTTGGTGCCGTTGGGTCAAGGTGTTTTTGTCAAAAACATGTGACCTTCACAAACAAAAGCACTCCAGATTTGCTGCGCTGGTCACGTGGCTTTGAAGCAGCTGTTTTTCTTTTGACCACTGAGGAGTGTCGTTGTACTTTGAACACGATGAGGAGGATGGCAAGGGCGCCATTGCTCACTTGATCAACTTGATTGATTCCCCCGGCCACGTGGACTTCTCTTCCGAGGTGCGGGAGATTGTGCTTCAAACTTCAAGGTTGTCAACGTATTGTGTCCTTTGTTTTTGTTGCAGCTTATCTTTTTATTTCAAACATGACATGGGCTCAAAGTCTCGAAATGTCATGATTACTCTTCTTATGGATCCATTTTTTCGGGCATGTTGTTACAACAAGTGGCCTTTGTCCTTAGTTTTTTCAGGCGCGCCTTGGCCCGTTACCGTTAGCAGGTGACGGCGGCGCTGCGTATCACCGACGGCGCCATGGTGGTGGTGGACTGCATCGAGGGCTGCGCGGTGCAAACCGAGACGGTGCTGCGCCAGGCCCTGCAGGAACGAGTGAGGCCATGCCTCTTCGTCAACAAGGTGGGACGTTGGTATAGGACGTTGGGGAAAAACCCGACTTGTGGGAAGTTAGGTGACAACAAACCTAAAAAACCATATTAAAAACCACAGGTCATATTTTGCTGGTTCAAAATTGTGGTCACATAGAATTGGCTGCAAGATGTGTTGGAAGTTGGGCCATGCAAAAGAAGGGATTTGTTTCTTGCTGTCAGGTGGATCGATGCATCCTGGAGTTGCAAATGGAAGCTGAGGACATGTACTCGCGCTTCCGAAATGCCATCGAAAACGTGTGGCTTGGGCTAGAAGCCGAGCTTCTCTGTGAGCCAAAAAATGGCTTGGTGTAATCTTTTGATGCGGGTGATTCGGATCACTGTAAAGGTCAGGAAGTAGCACCATCACCCAGCTGTATGGTGTAGTTATTTATTTACATAGTCTTACCCAAAAATCTGACCACTTTTCAAGTCACTAAAAAACGCCAAACATTCCAAACGATCTCGGGTTTTTTCTTCCAATTTCTCTTCTTTTTCCGTTTCTTTTTTCTTTTTCCGTTTTTCCACGGCCGTTGGCCTTGCAAGGAACGTGATCATCGCCACCTACAACGATGCCCTGATGGGCGACGTCCAGGTGCAGCCCGAGAAGGGCACCGTGGCCTTCGGCAGCGGCCTCCATGGCTGGGGCTTTACCACCGAGCCATGGCGAAGCTGACGGGCGGTGACAGATGGCTCAGGGATGGAAAAGATATAAAAGTACAGTAACTATTTGTAGTTTACTGGTGTATATATATATATATACACTTTATTTAAATGATGTATTTGTCTATTTTGACATTTTTGTTCCAAACATGATCTTTCAAAAAGACCGGAAACGTTTCAACAACATGATGTGAAATCACGAGCTGCCACTTCGAGGAACGCTTTGCCAAGATCTACGCACAGAAGATGGGTGTCGAAAAGGAAAAGATGATGCAGCGCATGTGGGGCGACTCCTTCTTCAATGCCAAGAAGAAGGTGGCGAAAAAAGTTGTGATTATGAAAGTTGCACATCAAGTTGATCCAGAATTTTTTAAAGTTGCACTTCCAAATTGGTCCAAAGTTGGTGGAATTGGGCCAGAAGTTTTGGTCCCTGAAACTTTCCTGAAACTGTCCTATCTGATTCTTGTCCAATTTGACTTGGGAGAACCTTCTTCAGGTGTGGACCAACCTGCAGCAGCCCGAGGGCTGCACTGAGCCACTGCAGCGTGCTTTCTGCCAGTTCATCATGGGCCCCATCAATCAGCTGATGCGTGCCATCATGAACGATGACAAGGAGATGGGGGAAACCAATGTTTCCCCGCAACTTCTATCTGACATCGTTTCTTGTTTTTTTGTCAAATTGGAAAACATTGATGGAAGGTCATGTTTTTCACCGTGACATTTCATATTTTTTTTTGTTTCTATAGGAGAAGTACGAGAAGATGATGGGCACCCTGGGAATTGTCCTGAAGGGAGACGAGAAGGCCCTGACGGGAAAGCCTTTGATGAAGCGCACCATGCAGATTTGGATCAACGCGGCCGACACCTTGTTGGCCATGATCGTGACCAAGCTGCCCTCGCCCAGGAGAAGGGGGAAGCGGAAGCGATGGTGACCAAAACGTGTTGTGAAAACCAAAGCTCTCACTTCCTATTCCATTGTTAGACATTTGTTAGGCTCGATTTTTTAAAGTTCTGTAACTATTGTTTTTTTTTTTTGTTTTTTCTCGAATGTGTTGATTAAAAGGACAGCCCAGAAGTACCGTGTGGAGAACTTGTACGAGGGCCCCATGGATGATGCCGCAGCCCAGGGTATCCGTTCCTGTGATCCTGCAGGTGACGCGCAGCTTTCTAGTCCCATCTTTTTTTTGTAGTTTCCTGTATTTCTGGCCCAATTTGTCATGACTCATCACCTACAAAGCTTGTTTTGTCCTTCCTATAGCATGTTTTTTGTCTGCAACAGTTGGCTCAAGGTGGCCCTTCTTTTCAGAGTATTTGGGTTTGAAATGAATCTGGAGCTCGAAACTCGAAACCACCTTTTCTTAAAAGTTTCGTGGCTCCAGGTCCATTGATGATGTACGTCTCCAAGATGGTCCCCACCAGTGACAAGGGCCGCTTCTACGCCTTCGGCCGCGTGTTCTCTGGCACCATCGCAACAGGAGAGCCACCGGAAGTCATTGGAAGATGGAAAGGGTAAGAAATGTTGTTTTTTTTGTTGATTTTGAGACTTACTTGGTTTTGCCTTGTTTTTTTGTTTGTACCAACAAACTGCCGTTCTATGAGTCAATGAGCCCAATGAATCCAAAAAGCATCTGCTCATCAAGCTTGGGATTTTTGTCCAGGACAGAAGGTGCGCATTCAGGGTCCTTACTACAAGCCGGGCAGTAAGGAGGATTTGCACGTGAAGAACATCCAGCGCACCGTGCTGATGATGGGCCGCACCACCGAGCAGATCCAGGACGTGCCCTGCGGCAACACGGTGGCCCTGGTGGGGGTCGACCAGTACATCCTGAAGTCCGGAACCATTACCACCCTGGAGGTGGAAGACAAAATAAAACCAGTTGTCAGTTCAGATTCAGATTCCGATAAAAAAATGCCATGAGTGTTTTGTAGGCCTGTTTTTTTTCTCAAAAGATTGGGAGAGTCCGGAAGAAAAGTGCCATGATTGTTCCAAGCTGTTTTGAAATATCTGCTGGGTCACTGAAAGAAACCTGATCAGTGAACAACCAACCGGGACAGGATGCCCACAACATCGCTGACATGAAGTACAGTGTGTCCCCGGTGGTGAAGGTGGCCGTGAAGGCCAAGGATGGCAAGGAGCCGCAAATTTCTGCCAGGTATCCAGAACAAGTCGTCTCAACAAAGAGATTGTCATAAAATATCTTGGGTTCATGAACAACTTCGCTTGCTGAATTTCTGAAGGCGGCTATTTTGACTGGTCCAGGACTTGCCAAAGCTGGTGGAAGGTTTGAAGAAGCTGCATCTCGACCTTTCAGGAATAACTTCATTGCATGTGGTAAAAAATCTTGGTCGAATCTGAGTCCGGATGTTTTCTCTTGGTTTTTCCTGGTGACCTTTTTTTGCTTAGCACCGACCTCTCAAGTCATGGCGAATGGCCGAGGTCCAAGAGCGACCCCCTGGTGGTTTGCACCACCGAGGAGAGCGGCGAGCACGTCATCGCGGGCTGCGGCGAGTTGCATGTGGAGATTTGCCTGAAAGATCTGAGCCTCGGAAAAAAATGGAGAGACGGAGAGCGGGGGGGAAGAAACAAAAATCAAGGAGCGGTTGGGATTCTTTACACCTTTTTGGGACACTGGATGACAATGGCCATCTTTCAAGAGGTGCTACTGATGGAGAAAACTTGATGTTGAAGATTGAAGTGTTTGTTCACAAACAATGCAGAAAACACCGCGAAACCGACATATCTCTCGCAATCCGAATACAAATAGCGGTACAATTGGGTGCATACCGATGGAAAAACACCATGTTCCATTGCGGCCGCCGAGCGGCTACGCAGAGTTTTTTTGTAATCCAACTGATTACATAAGTTTGGTTGTTATGCATGTACTTAATATGAATAGAAGAATCATGTGAATACTTTTAACCATAATGAGAATCCCTACAAATCAATGAGCCAGGCACTAAAACGAAACCAACTTGGTCAAAGTTCATCGCAATGTTTCCTCAAAGTTGGCATAGATCGATGCGAATTCACCAACCCAAAGCCACTCCAGATTCAACTTTCCTTTTTCATGCCCAAACAAGAATTCAACACTTCAGTTTTCAGACCACGGATGCTCCTAAGTTGGGTCATTTTTTTTTTGCTTTAACAACTTTGATGTTTTTCACTGGCGGAAGATTTTTCCAGCCCAGGAAGGATGAGTACGCCCAGTGCGAATTCATCGTGAGCGACCCAGTGGTCTCCTACCGTGAGACCGTGAGCGAGGAGTCGAACCAGACTTGCTTGGCCAAGTCGCCCAACAAGCACAACCGTCACCTGGTGAGTGGGGCTGGCTTGGTGAAGTTTGGTGGTGAGAAAAAGGCTGTTGTTCATTGGCCCAATTTCTTTTGGGAAAAAACAGGTTGAGCATTGACGTCTTGGGTTGAAACACACCAACTCAGCCAATGAGGTGACAAAACGAGATTCATAGAGGTAAAAACAACCCTTTTTGAGATAGAACCAACACCAGGCAACATGGAGAATTCAGTTCATTTGTGAGCTATCTGAAAATACCTGGTTGGAAATCCCATCTGGTATGGATTCCACATCTAGCTAGCTGTGTAGGACGTAGCCATGTGGAGTTCACTTCCACATCGCAGCTTTTATCTCGTTATTTTTTACGATTGTTCAGTGGATGTCAGACTGGAATATCTTTGAAAGGTTCGAAAATTTACTCCAAGAATCCACTCCCAACATGTAAAGTTTTTGAGCCGAAACCTCTTGCATAGTGAGGCATCTACTTGAAGGCCGAGCCCATGGATGAGGAACTCAGCAAGGCCATTGAAGATGGCGCGGTAGGACCCAAGGCTGACCCGAAGGACGGCACCGCTGTTTGCGGGTCTGGAAGGTCAGAAGTTGTGTCCGGAAAGAAAACAGCAAAAAGACCTAGGACTAGGGGAGTGTTGGATTTCCCTTACCTGAAATCATGTTTAAGGTTGATATTTTTTTTTTGGTTTGGTTGAAAACTTTGAAAACAACCAAAATTTAGTCTGGGACTCTGTCTCGAACTCCCAAAACTTAGGTTTTGTTTTTGTTGATGAACTGGTTGCCATGGTGGAGTTCTGCTTCCTTTTCACCATAGGAACGCGCCAAGATTTTGACCGAGAAGTTTGACTGGGACAAGTCGGTGGCCCAGACCAAGATCTGGTGCTACGGCCCCGAGACGGATGGCGCCAACCTGGTGGTGGATGCCACTGTGGGCGTGCAGTATTTGATTGAGATCAAGGAGCTGAATGTAGAGCTTAGGTGTGTTTGACGTTTTTTTTTGGGCAAACTTCTTCCCCAGCTGTTTGTTAAAAAGGTGAAATCCAAGTTTTTTTTTTGGCTCATGTTGTAAAGGCCATGTTAGATCATTGAATATCTTGAACCTCAGGATTTTTGGCCAATCTTGACAGGAGCACGTGAACAGCGCCTTCCAGTGGGCCACCAAGGAGGGTAGTTTCAGCCGTGGAAACAAAGTGGTGAAGATCTGTTGGCAGATTCTGTGCGTGTTGAAATTTGTTTGAAGTCCATCTTGTTTGATCTTTTTGCAGGAGTTAGAATCTTGAAAGGACCCGTTTTTAAATGTCGAAATGGGAAGGCTCAGTTTCATGGTTTCAAGTGGCCTTCCTTGGCTACAGGAAGGACCTCTGTGTGAAGAGAACATGCGAGGTGGGGATCCGTTGGAGCCTTTTAGTCAGGTTATAGTCAAAATTCTTTTTTGGAGACGAGTTCACATCATTTTGATCCATGTTTCTTTGTCGACCAATTCTTTTTGTTGCCAATCTCAACAAACATCATTTTTTTCCCTCAAACTAAGTGGCTGTTTCTGTCACAAACCCATGGTTTTTGTTCAAAAAACCCATCAACCAGTAGCGGATCTGATTAAAAAAATGATGCCCACTTCAACCTGAGAGGCATCCGCTTCAACCTGATGGATGTGACCCTGCACACCGATGCCATCCACCGTGGTGCCGGGCAGATCATGCCCCCCACCCGACGCTGCTGCTTCGCTGCGGAGCTGACGGCCAAGCCCACCCTGCAGGCGTTTGGATCATTTCTTGGATCATTTCTGAGGTTAGATAGATGTTGTTAAACATGGTTTTGTGGAATTTGATGCAGTTTTATGGTGATTTCATGTGATTTCCAATTTCTGGTTTGATTTGGCGTATGTTCAGGAACTTTGTGGAAGTTCTTCGCCGCCAGGAGCCCGTCTTCTTAGTGGAGATCACCTGCCCACAGGAGGCCATGAGTGGTGTCTACAACTGCATGAACCTGCGCCGCGGCTGCGTCTTCGAGGAGAACCAGCGTGAGGGAACCCCTCTGGTGCAGGTGCGCTAATTTGGTCGAGTGAATTTCGTTGTGTCAAGTTGCTGAACTTGGGATTTTCACCGAAACAGCTTGAAAAGTCATCGTTTTCTGACTCAATGGTTTCTGTTTTGCATCTGATTTTTTTTCAACCAACTATTCTATTTTAAGTTTTTCCATCAACTAACACGTCTAACAAGTAGCATCAAGTAACTAAGATCCAAGAATTGGTTGCAAACAACTCCCAAACAATTCGTTTCTTATCATTTTTTCCGATTCTTCTTTCACATCCTATACCTTTTTTTTTTTTTTTAAATTTGGGTTGAAACATACCGTCCCCGCGGTTTTTCAGACATCGCCCGTTGTGTTTGTTGGTTCTTTTAGGTGAAGGCCCATCTGCCCGTCAGCGAGTCCTTTGGCTTCGTGGCGGCGCTGAGACAGGCCACCAGTGGACAGGCCTTCCCGCAGTGCGTCTTCGATCACTGGGAGAACTTGCTAGGCAATCCCATGGACAAGGGCAGCAAGATGGAGGAGAACTGAGACATGGAACTGTTGTTGCTGTTATGTAAGTGATATAGTTTTAAATATTTGGTTGCTGAAAAGAGATTGAAATTGGAAAGAACAAACTACACAGAGTTGTTGTTTTGCCAAATTTTGAGGTGCCTTTCTCTTCTTTTTGGGTTGAAACTTCTGAAAGTTTGGCCAGCTTTTGTTGGGTCACGTGCATCTGGTGCAGGAGCTGATTTTGGCCATCCGCAAGCGCAAGAACCTCAAGGTCGAGATGCCTGCCCTCGGCGACTACTTGGACAAGCTCTAAATGAGCTGCGGGCGGCGAATCTTCTGAATGTCGCGTTGTGTTATCGCGCAGAGTTCTGCTGGGTTTGGACTCGCCCTTTTTGGGCTGAGGGCTTTGAATCTCAAACTAAGACCCCGACAAAACGGCAAAGGCCTCCGCGGCTTTTGGGGAAGTGCTGGGCCAATTTCTGACTCAACCGGTGTCTAGTTACGTTTTTGGAAGCTGAATGGAGGGCCGACCGTGGTGTTTTTTGTGGCTCCAGCGAAGAAATCTTCGGAGCCATGGTGCTGCTGCAGGAAAGTGACTTCCTGGTGAGGCGGAAGGGTAAGACCGTTCTGGAAGCATATGAAAAAACTAGAGATATGATGGAACTTTATACACATATTTATGTTCTTTTTTTGTATTTATGTATTTTAATATACAGTAGACATATGAATCTATTTATATAGACTTTTTGTATTGTGTAGATCATTCCTTTCGAAGCCTGTGGGTAGTGACTTTTTGCATATGGTAGGTGACCAGGCTGGATTGGGACCACCACTGGAGAAATCCTGTCAATGGCATGCCTCAAGCTGCCGGTGCATGGATCCCATCACAGAAAAGTCCCGTCTGATTTTGGGACTTGCAGTCCTTAAAAGACAGGTTCTGGAAGACTGGAAGATGTTCATAAATCAAATGGTGTTTTAGTTTTGGTATCAACCGGAACATGATCCACGATACATGACACATGTTTTCCGCCCCCGGAGAGGCTCACGGAACTGTACGGCTTGAATCGCACAGGCGGTGGAAACTCAATGGGAGGAACTGGTCTTCAGTGTATTAAGTTCGCCAGATCCCCACCAGTAGTCCCGATGCGTGAGCTGTTTTGGACCTGCTCTTGACAAAATTGCCAAAGAAAAGTGGTCCCTGACGAACACATTTCCATAGACCCGTTTGTTTTTGAGGGATTCTTTTCCATATTCCCTGAGTTCGCTTGTTCAACTTCCCTCATCACCCTGCTTGAGGCACAGTCTATGTGTGGATTAAGCGTTTTGCCGGAAGGCCACTGTTGACAAAAAAGGATGGGGAAGTACTTGCTTTTCATGTTACGTTATATTTTTCAGGCTCCAAACACGTCAACCGACCAGCGGACATTTCTCACACGACCGCCAGGTTAGCCTCGTTGAAGCGGCGAAAGCCCAAAGAGCAGGAAGCAGCAGCAGCGAAAGAAGAACCCAAGTGCCTTTCCGGGCCATATTTTGACGGGTATTTGCTGAAGTTACTGAAGTCATCTATTTTAGACTTTCAACATCTTTCAACTAAGCTGGATTAGCTAGCTGAGAAAGTCTGTGAAAGCCACTTGGGCTCAAGCTGAAACAATACATTGTTTTTTTTTTGCAGAGACTAAAGCCATGACAGCCGCTTTGCTCATCACACAAAGAATCCGACCGGACTATCTTTTTGCGCTGCTGGCTGTCATTTCTATTAATTTCCTTGGATGTAGCTTTGCTCAATCAAGACAGCAATCTACGCGATCTGTGCGTGAACGTTCTGGACAAGCGTTCTTTTCCAGTGCCACTGGAATGGGAAACTTTACATTGACTGATGAAGAGAAAAGGCTCGTGGTTTTGATCTCCAACGCTGGCAAGGAAGGGGATTGGATTGCAGCAAAGTCTGCTTTGAAAAAATACACAGGAGATTCCCCGGCAGTCTACACTGCTGCATTGCACGCCGCCTTCAGATGTCGTCAGTACAGAGAGGGCTCTGTGTTATATGAGCAATGCAGGCAAAGGTGCAAACAAATCCATGAACCAGTCTACACCCAGGCTCTCAGAATCTTTGGGAAATTGGGAGAGAAGGCCATGGTGCACAAAGTCTGGGCTGAAGCACTAGAAACCGGTCATCTTGATCCGGTGCTAGCATCTGCACGCATTGCTGCGGCAGCAGATCAGGGTGACGTTGAGACTGCAGCAGAAGTATTGGACCTGATGGAAGCGAAAGGAGTCCCGATCAACGAACTGCATATGTCTTCAGCAATCCGCGCTTGTTGGGGCTGGGGCCATCAGAGTTATAAGGCAGCAAAGTACTTTTATGAGCTTTGTCCGCGACTAGGCGTGAAACCAAATTTGATCGTCTTCACATGTTTGGTGGGAGCATACGATCCAGCCCCTCTGGAGGACATCACTTCAACATATCGAGCAATGAGACAGCTCAAAATTGCCGCAAACATTGTTTTTGCAGAGACATATCTAGTCTCTCTGTTGTCTAAACCCAAGGAGCTGAAATTGCAAGATCCTGAGAGTGCAAGGAAGTGGTTGGGTGATAAGCCAGTCAAACGGCTGCAGGCTGCACAGGAGGCTTTGGACGATTTTGATCGGGACGGAGTGAGTTTAACTGCATTGAGCCAGACGCTCAAGAAGGGGCTCAAGAGGTTGAATCTATGATATGCTCAGTAGTTTGCTGCAAACTCTGCTATTCTAATTATAGGCCGAAACTACTGGAGAAGTGCTCCAGGCTCAAATGCCACTCCACAGTTCTACACTTTTTTCAATCACTTCAGCAAAGGCATCGACAGGACCCCGGACAAAGAAGTACGGATGCAAAGCCTCCTGTTTCTGGCAGCTGGCAAGTGTTTAGAGCACCTCTTGGGGCATGTAGAAGATGGCAGAAAGAAGACTTCCAGAATGTAAACCATGGAATCAGCGACTGCATACAGTGACAAAATAATTTGGCATGTCTCGATTTGGCATATTTCTTGGCACCCCACAAATTCCCGACGGGCATATTAAATCTTCAGTTTCATTCGCTCGGGTTGTTCTGGTGAAGATATCTACGCTTAGATTCAATTGGTGCTCACATTGTAGACCATCCAGTTGTCCTCGGTTCCAGAATTTTGATCCATGGAGAGTTCTAGAGTGTCAATTTTTGGGTTTGCGCATCACTTTTGGATAGTCAGAGTGGAGGCAGGGGTTTCCCATTTGGGTGACGTCGACATGAACACAGCCATAACCGATCATACCCTGCCCTTCCATCAATAGAAAAAAACATACTATAAGACCCTGGGACCACCACCCAATCTTCCAGTTTTTTTTGTGATCCATGGAAACATGGGCTAGCCAATTTCACCCTCACTGACGGCTGGAGGTGCTTGATAAGGGCCCGGTCCAACCAAAAGAAATCCAAGATTAGTGCTTGAACTCAGACGACCTCGGAGGAATTTTCAACTGGGATGATGTGACTTTTTTGGAACACGGGACAGACGTGGAGTTCTTGTTTTTCCCCACCTGTCAGGTGAGGGTTGTTAGATTTTATGTATGCTCTCCGCTTCCTCTTCCTTCTTCTCCTCCGCCTTCCTTCTCGCAGTCATCTTCGCCAGACTTCAACATGGAGCTCCAGATTGCAGTGGGCAGCGCCGGATCTCAATAGCGAGCTCCAGATTGCAGTGGGCAGCGCCGGACCTCAACAGGGAGCCCCAGATTGCAGTGTGCAGCGCCGGACCTTACCGGGGACCTCCCGAGCGGACCGTGCAGCACCGGACCTCACCCGGGGAGCTACCGAGCGGACAGTGCAGCACCGGGCCTCATCCGGGGAGCTCCCGAGCGGACCGTACAGCACCGGACCTCAGCTGCCAGAAGGTATGTCAAAAGATATGTCAGAAGATCTGTCAGAAGATGTGTCAGAAGAAATCTGAGAAGATATGTCAAAGAAATGTCAGAAAATATGTCAGAAAAAGAATGTCAGAAGAAATGTCAGAAGATATGTCAAAAGATATGTCAGAAAAGAATGTCAGAAAGAATGTCAGAAGAAATGTCAGATAATATGTCAGAAAAGAATGTCAGAAAGAATGTCAGAAGAAATGTCAGAAGAAATGTCAGAAGAAATGGCAAAAGATATGTCAGAAGATATGTTCAAAGACATGGCCGAAAGGAATGTCAGTAGAAATGTCAGAAGATATGTCAGAAGATATGTCAGAAGATATGTCAGAAAAGAATGTCAGAAAGAATGTCAGGAGAAATGTCAGATAAAATGTCAGAAAAGAATGTCAGAAAGAATGTCAGAAGATATGTCAAAAGATATGTCAGAAATATGCCAGACAAGAATGTCAGAAGATATGTCAGAAGATATGTCAATAGAAATGTCATATAATATGTCAGAAAAGAATGTCAGACAGAATGTCAGAAGATATGTCAGAAGAAATGTCAGAAGAAATGTCAAAAGATATGTCAGAAGATATGTCAAAAGATATGTCAGAAAAGAGTGTCAGAAAGAATGTCAGGAGAAATGTCAGAAAATATGTCAGAAAAGAATGCCAGAAAGAATGCCAGAGGATATGTCAAAAGATATGTCAGAAATATGCCAGGCAGAATGTCAGAAGAAATGTCAGGAGATTTGTCAAAAGATATGTAAGAAGATATGTCGGTAGATATGGCAGAAATGTGTCAGACAAGAATGTCAGAAGAAATGTCAGAAGATATGTCAATAGAAATGTCAGATAATATGTCAGAAAAGAATGCCAGAAGATATGTCAATAGAAATGTCCGCTAATATGTCAGAAGTTATGTCAGAAGATATGTCAGAAGAAATGTCAATAGAAATGTCAGAAGATATGTCAAAAGATATGTCAGAAAAGAATGTCAGAAGATTTGTCAAAAGATATGTCAGAAGATATGCCAGACAAGAATGTCAGAAGATATGTCAGAAGAAATGTCAGACGATATGCCAAAAGATTTGTCAGAAGATATGGCAATAGATATGTCAGAAATGTGTCAGACAAGAATGTCAGAACACATGTCATATCTTTATATCAGAAGACATGTCAGAAGAATGTCAGAAGATATGTCAAAAGATATGTCAGAAAAGAATGTCAGAAGATTTGTCAAAAGATATGTCAGAAGAAATGCCAGACAAGAATGTCAGAAGATATGTCAGAAGAAATGTCGTCAGAAGATATGGCAATAGATATGTCAGAAATATGTCAGACAAGAATGTCAGAAGAAATGTCATATCTTTATGTCAGAAGAAATGTCAGAAGATATGTCAATAGAAATGTCAGATAATATGTCAGAAAAGAATGCCAGAAAGAATGTCAGATAATATGTCAGGAAAGAATGTCAGAAAGAATGTTAGAAGATATGTCAATAGAAATGTCAGTAGATATGTCTGAAATGAATGTCAGAAAGAATGTCAGAAGATATGTCAGAAGATATGTCAAAAGATATGTCAGAAATATGCCAGACAAGAATGTCAGAAGATATGTCAGAAGATATGTCAGATAATATGTCAGAAAAAAAGAATGTCAGAAGAAATGTCAGAAGAAATGTCAGAAGATATGTCAAACGATATGTCAGAAAGGGAGGTCAAAAATATATCAGAAGAAATGTCAATAGACATGTCAGAAGATATGTCAAAAGATATGTCAGAAAAGGATGTCAGAAGATATGTCCGAAGAAATGTCACAAAGAACGACTCTATTGAACGGTCTCTATTGAACTCCAGGCTCCTAGGCGCCTGAAGACTGATGTAGCTACCGCTATATTAGCTTAGCCAAACAGTGTTATATCTTTCAAATCTTAGAGACGCCTAGGCGTCTGGAGACGCCGAGGCGTCTGGAGACGCCCGTGCGTCTGAAATTGTTTCGAATCAAGCATAACGAGAGTCAGTTTGAGTCAGTTTGGCCAGATAGATCACAGTGGTCACTGCTGGATCCCGAACCAGGAGAAGGGACGAGGAGGAGAGGATAATTCTGATGAAATCTAGAGGCCGAAGGGCTCTAGATTTCATCAGAATTATCATCTCCTTCTCGTTCTCGCCAGATTTTAGCACAAAGAATGTCAGGATTTGTGACAAATATGTAATATGATGTCACGGTGGGGATCACTCGAAGTGAAGTAATTTTTTTCTTTTTCTTACGGCCGCGCCCGGGGTTTCAGAAAAAATGACTGGGCCCAATGGTTTTCTTTGGGGTAACAACAAAGAGATCAGTTCATTTCAGAGAGATCTTTGACTTACTTCTTGAAGTCCTGCAATTTGTTTATCTGGTGTTAGTCAATTGAAACCATGTGGGACTGCGAATGCCGAGGTTGTGTCATTGAGGCCAAAGACCTAATGAGGTTTCAGTTGGCCCTCGGCAACATCATGCGGCAGCAGATGGACAGTTGGCCGGCCGATCCAAAAATGGTTGGAGAGGATTTGGTTGGACTTTTACAGCTTTCTCCAGGGCTTCCGACTTTTCAGGGATGCAGAGGACATGTTGAGCTTTGTTTGTGGCAGGATGGTTTGAAGACCAGAGAAAGATCGAAAGAGGAGCGGCAAAAAGAAAGAGAAGAGAAGAAAAAAAAGAAGGCAGGAAAGTCAACTTATGGCTGGTTGGCTGCTTTAAGCATCTTTTCTCTGGTTACATCAATTTCGTGAATCTTCCACCTCTTTCAGGTGTTGCTCACAGTTTTCCTAGAGGGGTGGTTCAGCCACCGCATTGTAAGGACACAATGAAAAACTGGCCTTGTTGACGCTTCATTCTTAAGCCTGCACGTACTGTAGTTCATTTCTGAAAAAAAATCAATAGATACAATTTCAATAGATACAATACCCTTTTTGTTCTCATCCTAATTGAACAATATGACTATATGACATAAGACTTTCATCAGGTTTCACGTCGCTGGACAGGCCGCTGGCGTGAAGAAAGATGGCGAGCAGAAGGACAGCTTGTGGAAGCATTTCCCAGCTTCGCTGTGCGGCAGTTGAAAGAGATAAAACATGCAGTTCAGAGAACATCAAAGAAGAATCATCCTTGACATTAGTACTGCAATGATGCCCATCGTGACCTTTTCATGAACCTCTAGTTTTTTCCCGAGATATGAAACAACCAGACCAGTGTGTGAAAGCCAGTCCTTGCAAGGACAAGGGCTCGCAACCGAAGTCAAAAAGTAAGAAGGGCAAGAAGAAGTGAAGCTCTTCTAGAACGCTCTCTTGTAAGCATTGTGGAAGCAAAACTTGGAACCAGGTCATGATGTTTGGTGTTTCCATGTGTTTCCAAAAAAATCAAAAAAAAGATCGCACCCAACAGTCGCCCCTTGCGAGGAAAAAAGGTGCTGCCCGACCGAAACTTCTGGATTTCCACTGTGCAACAGGGATGATAGAACCTTGATTCGGCTCAATGATGCTCAATGCACAACTGTATATCTACAATAAAAAACCGGGTATATACCACCTTCAGCTGTGGGCATGTGCTTCTGACTTTTTCAGAAACAGGGTTTTCTCAAGTTCTCAGCCAGGCACAGAGCACCTTATCATGATGGGTTGGGTAGATATGGGCAAAAATGTTGGAGAATCGCAGTGTACTTGGATCGTTTGTCTGCAAGTGGGGATATCTGGAAAGGACTCAGAATGTAATTCGACCACTTTATTGTGATATTCCTATGGCAGAGCAGATGACAAATCTCAACCGTACTTCCCAGCCACAAGGCTATGTAGCATGTGGTACGGCTTCCTTTGCCACCCATAGTTATGCCCAAGTCCTTCAGCTAGAACAGCAAGTCGTTACGTCTTGGCGTATGTTGGCTCAAGCTTCCCTTCCGCCCATAGACACCATGAATTTTCCATGTTGGGCGGAAAGTGGCCGGGGTCAGAAGAGTGTTATCCCCTGAATGTGGAACCCAATTCAGAGTTAGCTTTTTTGATGCTTAAAACGCTGACAACACCGAACCCAACAAAAAAACCTGTGCGACACAAAAATCGCACGACAAAACCGACGGCAGACGTTGACAGTTTTGACAAATCGGTGCACCAAGTGACTTGGTCCACGCAATGCGATGGTGCATCTACAGACCACTTTGTTGGCTTCCATCCTCGGGTTGAGTCAAACAGCCCCAGGCAACAAATCACTGGAACATGGTTAGCTTGAAACTTTTGCTTCAACGACATATGTTTTTTGTCAGCCAGGCCATGGCCACGGACACTCAGAGGGCTGGTGGCTTCCGGGCCATTCCATCGAACGCACCTTACATTGGGATGATGAAGGATGGCCACTTGGATTGAGAGTGGTCCTGGGGTGAAGAAAAAGGTTGAGCAACAGTTCTGGAACCCAAAAAAAAAACTGGAACCATTTTTGGGTCTTGACTTTTGAACATTTTTGAACCATTTCATTTTTTTGGTCTTGAGTTTTGTCTTTGTGGAGCTTTGAAAATTTGACTTTTTGAGTTTAGTGACTACGAAGCAGTATTGAAGCTGCACCAGAGAACCAACGAAAAAGGCGAATCCAAGCCTTTGTTCTGTAGCAGGTTTGATGAAATTACGGTTGCTCTTTTGGGGCCACCGAAAGAGCCCCACAATTCACAAATTGACTAGACACTTCTACTGCAGCCTTGACACGTGATGTGGCACATTCGCGGGGTACTGTGCAAACCACTTTCACCCGCTATTGGTAATTTTTTGTGCCTTCAATGCATCCGACTTGGTCATGCTTCATGTTTTTTTTGTTTTTTTTGATCATCTACTTTCCGGAATGCAAAACAGAACCTTTTCTTCCTGAGATGCCGCCCAGGGCGCTGAGTGCCTCCTCCATGGCCATGCAGGACCGCATCCTGCTGATGCCGGCGGTGGCAGATCGCTTGGCATATCTGTGGAACAAGAAGGCACCGCCACTTTTTGGTGGCAGCTGGTAGTTTTTTATAGTTTTTTGGAAGCTGAATGTCAACTTTTTTTGGAGTTATTGGAAGCTGAAGCTGATTTTTTCTCTAACACAGCGCAACGCTTCGGCAAGCTTCACATGTGGGATGGGGATTCCCGACCAGGCCATTGAGTCGACAGACTTCGAGGTGATCTTCAGCCTCTCCGGCAGTCTGCCCAGTGGCACGCAACAGGCACAAAACGATGAGTTGCGTTTCGCTCAAAACGGAAAAGCTGGATGCTTTTTGTGGGTGAGTGTAGGCTGAATGACTTTGTTTTTGCTGATTTTGGGAGTTCTTTTTTGTTGTTTATATGAAACTTGTGAAACTGCTAAAGCTAGTTCTGAGATGTCTGGCTCAGGATGGCATCTTAGCATTTTGGCTGAGCTTGGAGGATGTTGCCAGTCAATACAACGAGAAGGCCGGGACCTCAAAAGTTTTGTTCAGTCAATTTTTTTGGCAAATTCTGTTGCCTTTCTGCCGTTTATTTTTTCTGGATATTTTTCCGGCTCACCTTGGCCTTTCATGTTGTTGAAATGTCCTGACAGCAGAGCTTAGGCCATTGTCGAGCAGGCCTTGAGAGACACCGGTGACTGGAATCTCGGCTGGGTGGATTGTGATATATTGTGATGGAATCCCCCGGAAAGAAGGAAAGCAAACGGAACCAAAAGGGGGTTTCCAAAAAACCAAACCAACCAAACCAACCAACCACTGGAGATTTTTAAAGATGATCAGCCATCAAAGTGCTGAGGAAAGCTGGGCTGAAAGCCCAAGGTCTCTCTTTGTTGGCCAGCAAGTGGGCTGCCCAGTGTGTTCCAACTCAAGGTTGATGTCAGTGGGACCTCAAAAAGCAGCTCTTTTTTTGGTGACAAATTTTGGTGGTCACAAACTATTCGAATCACTTTTTGAATCTATTTAAAACAGCTTCTTGTGTTGGGATTTGTTTTGAACCGTCAAGATATCAAACGAGAACCGACACCTTCAAGGTCCAAGTACAAGGGCCTGGCCCTGATCTTCTCCCCCTTCGACGCCGCGCGCAAGCTGCGGCAGACCCTGGCCGCGGTGTACAGCGACGGCGCTGGGTCACCACTGGAGGCCGAGAAGATCCTGGAGGACGCGCGGGCCACCGTGGTGACCAGCAATTGGTTGCCCACCGGATCCAAAGCGTCCATGTCTTCAACTCAGGCGAACGAAGTTGTGGTTTGTTGGGATGTTTGTTTTTTGAGGATAAAAAGCGGCATGTTGAAGCACTGGGAGTGTTTTTTCGGTTGCGATGAAGTTGATCTTTTCCCAGGTTTCAACAAATTCTGACACTGTATATAGATGTATATAGTATAGAGTCACTTGCGACTATTCAGATTCATTTTGTTTTGGCAATTTTTTGTGTGTACCCGTCTTCGGTGGTGAAGGGATTTTCATGCAGCTTCAACATGCGGTTGGTACTGTAAAGCTGTGGATTGGATGAATTCCGTTGGGGGTTTTGACATGTTTTGACCGTGGTGAACGGAAAAGAACAACTTTGGAACAGATCGAATAGATAGTGTGTCTCTTTGTTTTATGGGAGGCAAATGGCCAGATAGAAGATTCCCATGAGTCGAGTTTTTCCTCCATTCTCCCATCTTCCATCTGTCATTTTTAACTTGTTGGCTTCGTGGCAGGTGAAGGCGAGGGGTGGAGGGTGAAGTGCTGGAGTTTCTGGTTGAGTTTGTAATGTCTCGATTTGACGAACCTCGACCATCCCAAGCCACGTTCTTTTTTTTCCAAAAAAAAACATGGTTTCTTTTTGTGCTGAACAAACATATTTCTTTTTTACAACCTGTTGGGTATTTTATATGGTAAAAAATGCCCATTTTTTGGTTCAGGTCGTTTCACAGATTTCTCTTTTTGGCCCAACCCTTTTGGTGCCAGGTGCGGGTTCTTCCCGACGGCAGCGTGATCGTCAGCAAGCGCGACCTGGGCGTCTCGCATATTCCTGGCTCACTGTGGTCTTGGGCCCCCGATGGGAGCGAGGCCCAAAGAAAAAAGTAAAGGGAGAAACCCACAGCTTTTTGAGTGGCAAAAAAAAAGTAAGATTTTTGTTGTTGTTTCTTTTTCATGTGGGATAAATTGAGCATGTTGTAGTGGTCTTTGAAACTTGACACTTTAAAAGAACATGTTCCAACCGCGCAAAGAGGGTCGCCAACAGGTGAAAGGTACCTTCGTGCTCCAGCCCGACGGCACATTGAGCTGGAAAGAACATAAGAATTCTGGAAAGTGGAACTTACTTCCAGGGGGCAAGTTGAACATTACGCTCTTTGAAGCCAACTTCATCTTGCGCCTGGAAGGACACCAGTAACTGGTTGTTGACATCGACAAGTTGCGAGTGATGACTGAAATTTAGTCTGAGTTGATTGTGACAAGCTCATGAAAGATCATCAAGAGAGGGAAATGACACCAAAAACCCATCTATATATGTTGGGGAAATCCAGGGTGTTCAAGATCTCTTTGTTGAAACGATTAAGAACAATCTGCTAGGATCCAGGGCCGTTCAAGAGTATCCGGAGTTTCCCACGCGCGCAGCGGGCCCCAGCTGGGACATTTTTTTTTTTTACCGTTTTTCCACGAAGCAGTGACTTGAGATGTTTAACCACGAAAGATTATGTTCATGGAAGATGGTGATGGTGACTCAGAAGGGCTATCTTAAACAAACATACGTTTAAGCATCGTAGTTCAGAGAAAGACCTTGACTTGTTGAAATTGTTGATTGGATAGGAAAAACCGGCGAACCTTTTCCAGGCTGTTGCCTATCTGGGCAAGGCAGCCGGGTGAAATTTTTGAATGCTATGTGTGTGCTTAAAATATGTGGCCACCCTTACTTTATTCACTTTATTTGGGGTTTGGATCACTTTGACCACTTTGACCTACAACTTTTTTGGCCATGTTTTTTATGGTCCTCCGGCGCAGGATTTGCAAGAAGAAGAGCCGTGGCAACAACTCCTGAGTCTGCCTGGGAAGACCTTGCCGGTGGCTTGATGACAATTTCTGGAGAGTTGATGACTAATTTCGAAATTATATATATATGAATAGATAGATATAATATTAATATACTCCCTACCTGATGATCTCAAACTATTTGTTGTTGTTTTTTGGGTCAGTTGTTGAGTATACAGTCGGTTGTGGTAGAACAGTGCTGGGTTGCGAGTCCTGAAAGAAGGCTTTTCGAGACTTTTCTCATGTAATCCTGAACTTAGTGGCCACGTTCTATCGATTTTGGTGCTTTCAACCGTGAAAGGGGGTCTGTATCGGGGCTATCACCAAAGTCACTCAATTTTCGGTACGCATGAGAAAGCCACTGGATGTTTTGGTATCTAAGTTTGGTATAAAAAGATTGACATGGAGACTATGTTACATATATTTTTACATATATGTTTCTTCATGATTATTGTTCCCATCAATGACCTTTCCTCTAGCGAAAGGTCATAAATTTTCGATCCAAAAAGCGCAAAACTCAAGCGGTCACGGAACAGGTGCCAATCCCGCCAACTTATGTGGGCATCACCGGCTACTCTGGGACCAAGAGCGGCATGGAGGCAGTGCCGCCACCGGACGTGTTTTACTTTTTTTTTTTCCCAAAAAACTGCCACTTATGTTGGGTTTTGTTGTTGTTGTTGGATTTTGTTTTTGTTTTTGTTAAACGTTAAAAAAAAACGCATCTTCAGATGAAATTCTATCACTAATCGTCACTTTGGTGAGAAACTGGTCGGCTTTGTTCCTGATTTTGAGACAGTTTTCAGATCATATTAGAGTCAGTTTATACATGTTTATACATGTTTTATACCCACTTCGTGATCTCATCCTTCCTTTGGCCCACCGATTTTTGGTTGGGCGTTCCAGGTGAACCTCAACTTCTTCGCCGTGGTGAATCGCGACCCGCACGTGGTCGGGGAGGTCTCGAGTTCGAGAGAAACGCCAAGCGTGAGTTGTGGATGTAACGGCGATGTTGACACTGTGAGTTTCAGGGAGATACATATACAATGTCATACAAAAATAGGTACTGTAATTTATTATTGTATAACTTTAGAACCATTGTTTGTTTTACATACTCAAAAATACGAATCTGGTACTACAAAGGTATCAACTTCTATGATTGGACACCTTCAAACAGGATGGTTTCAGCATCGCCAAGTCCAAGGAGTGGAAGGAGGCGCCAGCTGCAGCCATTTGTTTGTCTGGGAAATTGGATTTCACAGCTCTATGAGTATACATTGTTAATATTATTATTATTGTTATTATTATTATTGTTAAATATATCTACCGCAGGAGGCGGAGGGGGAAGTTTCCAAAGATAAGGAACCTATTTGAAGAAGGTGTGGAATTCAATTGGTTCGAAGGCCAATTGATTTCAGATTCAATTGTTTTGCATTTCATTTGGTTCGAGATTCAATGGAGTTGAGATTCAAGTGATTTGAGATTCAATTGTTTTCAGATTCCATTGATTTGAGATTCAAATGTTTTTGTGGTCGTTTCATTTGAGATTCAACTGCTGTGAAATTTGGAAGTCAATGGACTTGAGATTCAAGTGATTCACGATTCAATTGCTTTGAGATTCAAGTGGTTTTGTTTCGAGATTCAAGTGATTTGATTGTCAATTATTGATTTCGGATTCAAAAGGCTTGAGATTCAAGTAAGTGGCTTAGGGCTGTGCTGACAAGAGGCTTTCGGCTTTAGGTGAAGCCTTGACATTCTAACAAGTTGCCATGCCCAAGTGGGCTCTAGGGGTGCTCTGGGAGCATTTTGAGCATATATGATAAGCATTCTGGCATTCGAATGGTTTTGTTATTTTATTTTTTTTGTGTTTGTGTAACCTTACTTTTGAGAAGGTCTTATGTAGAAGGCTTGAAAAAACAACTATGCCAAACTCATCTTTTGAGAAGGTCTTATGTAGAAGGCTTGAAAAAACAACTATGCCAAACTCATTTTTTTGTTGGCATCTTTTGTTTTGAGGGTTGAAGCCATCATTCTTGAGGCCTGTTCCAGACAGTTAGGATCAAAAAACAAACATGTACAACACAATTTGGCGATGTTCATTTTGAACTTTGGTGACAACCGCTTGGTTGGAAACAGCTTTTTTATTTGCACAGCCATTTTGTAGACAAGATGGCACTTATAAAATGGTGTGAGATTCAGGAGGGTAGTGATATGCATACAACATTTCTATCAAATTTATTAAAACCACACAATGCAACACGGGCTGACTTACATATGATGTTGCAAACAATCACAAGACTCTTCAAGAGACGCATGACACTGAAGATCACAATTGATTGTTCAGAATTTTACTGTTGGCTGTAGTTGGCCATTCCAGTTCTCAATGGAACAATCTGGAAAAGCACGCCGGCTGCTCCAATGCGCATGGCTGTCAGCAGATCGCCAACGCTTGGTCTGCACAGTGGGCAATGCAGCCGGGGCGCTGCAGACTGACCCAATTGCAAAGAGTGTGATTCTGAGGGTTTTGGCGCAACTCGACAATCAGGCTTCTCAGATTTCTTTAAACTCAAACTTCTTAGGTTTATATTCTTGTTGACCCAATGACTCAATGATTGGCTGATAATGATGATGATGATGATGATGATGATGATGATGATGATGATGATGACTGGTGACAGATTTGTTTTCATCACAGAACAACATTTGGGAACTTCTTGGCGCAAAGCGCTGCTGAGTGGCCGCGTGCAACACAGGGCCTTGCTGCGCATGGGGTTTTCATGGCGCTGGCAAAAGGCCGGGGCGCCAGTGGCGTCCCTGGTGGGGCTTTCAATGGTTGATATGATCGAAATAGCATTTAACTCTGCATGACACCAAACCTTTGACCGAAGCTATGTTAAAGCGTGTTGTGAGAGCGGTTTGCTGAAACTGGGTGCCTGTGACCGTGTCTGCCAGTGCAGGAACACCAGGTCGGGCTCAAAGCCGCTCGTGATGCACATCGCCCACCACGAGCAAGCCGTGGTCCTGGCAAAGCTTACGCCGTCAGGTGCTAGGGCCTTTTGCGGCTACATTTTGCGACGTCCGCTAGCGTGTTAGTTGCTGATGCTTCGACCTGCAAACATCAACAAAGGCTGTGACTTGTTGTGGGCAGGTTGTATGCTTTGGCGTTGTGCCGCCTCCGGATTCTCCGCAATGGTTTGGAGCCTGGCTGTAGAATAGATGGTGGGGAGAGTTGTTCGGTTATTGGTTCGGTTTTAGCCTTGGGCCACAACTCGATATCTAGGACCACGTTTTTTTTTGAGGAGGGCCGTCCACTTGAAACGGGGCTTGAAGAGCTGGCCGCTGGAAACCTGACAAAGACGGACATCACGCGTCTCCTCACAAAGAAATTCAATAACGCGTCTTGGTCTTTAGTTACAGCATCAAATGCAAGAAGTGTGTCGGTTCGACCGCAATGAACCCTCGCTAAATCAGATGCTTTGCACCAGGGTCATAGTTCGCAATCGGTAATAGCGTTTCTAGCAGGAAAGTCTCAATTGTCCCCATTAACATTATTGCTCCAATGGACTGTTTGTGTCGGAATCGCTTTTTTCATGCATGGAGCAGCGGGGTCGGATGTAACCCAAAAATTGGGTTCACCAAATCCATGGCGTGTCATAGATGTTGTAACGAGTTGGTAGTTGGAAATGAGGTGGCGCGCGGGTTGGACGCAACTTCGTTGCTTTTGTTGAAGTTTAAGCGCTTGGCGTGGCAAGAGCACTGGCTCAATGTGGTGTTGTTGCGAATGATTTGTGTGGCCAAGGTGTGAGTCGGATTGTTTGCTGGTAGATGTTGGTGTCGCATATATATGGAGCCGTAGATGTTAACAGGGCCAATCGCGAAAACAAAAATTGCTGTGGGGAGCCGTAGACAAAATGAGAGCACAAGTGCGGAAGATGTCAGATCACAGGACCGGTTCCTTGTGGTGACCACGTTCCTTGGAACGGCTTGAACGTGCGGAAGTTGCGCGTTGCCGTACAGGAGATGATCTCGCAATGCAAACAGTCCCGAGCATACCGGTGGGGAATTTTGTTGCAGGGCAGCGAAATCGTTTTTCCGTTTCGTATGAAAATTCGACAAACAAACTCGTCGCATTAACCGTGTGGTTTGTTATGGTGCAACCCTACTCGGAACAAAGTTTTAGTAGCATGATCTTCGAATCCGTGCTATGCCCTTTTAGCAACGGCGGGATTATGGAAGTAAAAGCCGCATGCATTAAAACGCACGGAAACCATTACTCATATATTGGATCGCGATCAGAAGGGCAGATGTCTCGGGGACCCAATGTCGCAACAGGCCCTTCGGCCATGGCAACAGTGACGGGGTCTTCCTGCAGAAAACGTGGGATTTGCTTCAAAGCGTCGTTGACGCCATTACAAAAGACGAAATTGAGGGTTGGCTGGGGCAAAGTAGCTTGCGCTTCAGCAAGTACCAGGCGCTAAGTTGCCGAAAAAATTGTTCAGAAGTGCTTTTGAAATGAACCAGTTTTGAATGTGAATGGTGGGTGCAAGATACAAACGAACATCGAAAAGTGGTTCCGGGTGTGGGGGTTGCAGGTATTGCAAGATGCCTCCCTGCTTGGCCTAGCCCCAGACCCCGAAGTCTTTATTGGCACCGGAGCAACATGCGGCGGCCAGAAATTGAAGGTGGCGCAAATCAGGTGCCGCATGAAGAATTGGATCAGTAAGTACTGTTAAGTTTCGTTGTGTTGTGATTGATGGTCCATCGATGGTGTAGTTTGAGGCCTTTGTGGCTCATGGCGGCATTAACATGTTCGACGTTGCGTTCCTGCCCTTTCTGGGCAACACTGTGGGTGTTCATCTACAACTTTTTGATGTATGGGAAACAGTGGTCAATCAAGAGTTATCTCGTCGTACAACAGTTGTATCAGCAGCAGCAGCAGCAACAACAACAACAACAACAACAGGAGCGCCAGGAATCAAGAGAGGGAATTCTGATTTACGTAGCGTCTCAGTAGATGAGCAAGCAAGCGATATTTCAATGGGACAGGGACACAGTACAGCTAGCGGTTCTGGTCGACAAGACGGTGATGGTGATGGTGATGCATCATTATCCATCGATGTTGATGCTGAGGATGCTGAGGAGAGTCAAAACGATTTTGGTGGCGACTCTGCGAGTGTTATGTCTGGCATATCCAGTCAGGCATTTGATGGG
This sequence comes from Ekhidna sp., assembly GCA_965601465.1. Classification (GTDB taxonomy): domain Bacteria; phylum Bacteroidota; class Bacteroidia; order Cytophagales; family Cyclobacteriaceae; genus Ekhidna. The sequence continues at coordinate 183,180 of OZ271834.1, forward strand.
CATGCTCCACCAAATCTGAATCAAGGTTTGAATGTGATCTATCATTGGCCACAATCAACTGTAGCTGGAGCGTTTGGGTCTCCGCCGCTTTTGCGTGGCAGGCGTTGGGGCTTGCGGTGCTTCAAGGGGTCTGATGTACGCTTTGGCGCGTTTGGGTCTCCGCCGCTTTTGCGTGGCAGGCGTGGGACTTGCCGTACTTGTACGCTTTGGCCCATTTGGGTCTCCGCCGCTTTTGCGTGGCAGGCGTGGGGCTTGCCGTACTTCAAGGGGTCTGATGTATGCTTTGGCGCGTTTGGGTCTCCGCCGCTTCGTGTCTTCCTGGCATGCGGGTTTGGCGGCTTGCTGTGTGTAAATTGCGTTCGGGGTAGCTGTGCCAAAAAAAGATGCGAACATTTTGCATTGATGTCCTGCTGGCGTGCGGGTTTGGCGGCTTGCTGTGTGTAAATTGCGTTCGGGGTAGCTGTGCCAATAGGAGGTGCGAAAATTTTGCGTTGATGTCTTCCTGGCATGCGGGTTTGGCGGCTTGCTGTGTGTAAATTGCGTTCGGGGTAGCTGTGCCAATAGCAGGTGCGAAAATTTTGTGTTGATGTCTTCCTGGCATGCGAGTTTGGCGGCTTGCTGTGCGTAGATTGCGTTCGGGGTAGCTGTGCCAATAGCAGGTGCGAAAATTTTGCGTTGATGTCTTCCTGGCGTGCGGGTTTGGCGGCTTGCTGTGTGTAAATTGCGCTCAGTGCGTTGATGTCTTCCTGGCATGCGGGTTTGGCGGCTTGCTGTGTGTAAATTGTGTTCGGGGTAGCTGTGCCAATAGGCGGTGCGAATATTTTGGGTTGATCCTGGCGCGCGGGTTTGGCGGCTTGCTGTGTGTAAATTGCGTTCGGGGTAGCTGTGCCAATAGCAGGTGCGAAAATTTTGTGTTGATGTCTTGCTGGCGTGCGGGTTTGGCGGCTTGTTGTGTGTAAATTGCGTTCGGGGTAGCTGTGCACACAGATTGACATTACACAGATTGACATTACACAGATTGACATCACGCAGACAGACACCACACAGATTGACATCACACACACGCACACTGACATCACACAGCTTGACATCGCACAGATTGACATCGCACAGGTTGACATCACACAGCTTGACATCACACAGCTTGACATCACACAGATTGACATCACACAGGTTGACGTCACACAGCTTGACGTCACACAGATTGACACCACACACTTGCAACGACTTAATTTTGTCCTTGCTTTGAACACTTTGTTCAAAACCAACAGCTTTCAAAACCAAGAAAGAGAAAGGAAGGAAATGGAAATGATGAGGAACTCCCGAAAATGTAGGTGTAGAGCAGGATCAACACGCTGTAGGGTTGGAAAATACCGCTGGATGAAACGTTGACACAGTGACACGTGAAAGGTTTAGAGCTCAAGGTGAGTTGACTGCGCTGACAAGTTCTCTTATAGAAAATTGCATTACCGGAAGAGTGAGCACAGATTTGGTAAAAATCAGAAGAATGTAAAACGATAAAATGCACGACGACGGATTGTATGACTTCAAATGGCTGCAGTGCAGAACGGAAAATGTAACTGGATGTATCTCAATACGGTAGGTCACATTCTCGGTTTCGACGGCGTCAACAGAGGACTGGGTCGTGAAATTGTAAATCCATTGGAAAACGTTGGCAAATTGCTGTGAAACAACGCAGTGTAACAGCTTGGTCAACAGTTCACCTGTTTCGGATTGCAGGTACGTCACGGTGATCAGCCGTGATATCCTCCCGATTCATGAGTAGCTTCGTTGGCAGTAGACTCATGAATGGGCTACTGCCCCCTGCATATTGGTAAAAACCTTGAAAACATGATGAACATCGAAACGTTGTTCGCAAATTGGAACTAGGACTTTCAGCAGCTTGAACCATCAGGTGAAGTTTCAGGAAAGCTTTCAAAGTGCAGTGTAGTTCAAAGTAGGTCGAAAATAAATAAATAAATCAGGGCGTGGCATGACGCAATACAAAAGTGGGCGACATGTGAAGTTTTACATCTTTACAGATGTTCCACACACACACCCGCTCTAGTGAGCGGGTCAGAATATTCTTTTCCTCTTGCGGCTATGTTCAATCAGCAAGAAAGCCTCTCACACATTGAAACGGTGGAAACAATGCTTCAGGATTGTGTGGGTCGTAACGTAGTGCGGTATCCAAGATGATTTGGAATGGTCTTTGCTGACTCCAAAAGAAGCCAGGTTCAATGCCACCCCATACCAGATCGCAGATGCGAGTATCCATTGGGAGTTCCATAAGTTCGTTGTCGAAGGATCCCCAATGACGAATGGCTCTCATCATGATGGTGTTGATGGGAATGACAATGTTCCATGCCAGTCGGATGTGTTGAGCCAACTTCTGAAGGGCATCCCGAAGAGTCAAAAAAGTAGGGAAATCCGGATCAGGTACGTAGATCGAGAAGGGATTTGCAGGACAGCGACGCATAATTGAAGTGCCTTCAAAGACGTCCCGTGGACGAAGGTTCCACGTGAAAAGGAACTGTTGGTCCACGATGCTGCGCGGTGTAGCCCTGATGGTCTTAGGGTTCCATGCTTCAAAGTTGTAGTGCCACGAAGCCAGGTTGACGTCGTAGTGGTCATCGTGAGGTTGGGCTTCTTGCCATGTTTGGAACCAAAAGGATGTGAGATTGAAGTATTGGATCTTGATGCAAACTGGGAATTGGTTGTATTCACCACCATGGGGATTGCGAGGTGGTGGTGCGAATGCCAATCGGTGGTGCCATAACCAGCTGCGGTAGTAATGAGGTAGTTCACGGGTCATGTCTGGGCTCAAGTTGTAGCGACCCAGTTCGCGGACCAAGGCTGTCGGTGTGAATTGGTAGTTGCTCTGAGCTCCGGGTTCTTCAGGTGGTTTGGGTGCCAAAATTGTGGGTCTTCTAATCAAAATTGATGGTGGGAGAGATGGCAACCCAGAAGGTAGTAGTGGTTCGTCATCAGAATCTTGGATGTAGTTTGTCATAGGCAAGGAAGAGCACGTAGGTCTCAAAAGTGAGCCATGGCAAGGTCGATACTTCAAAGTAGCTATTTTATGATCTGAAAATAAGAAGCGGTAAGGCAAAGATGTATTAGTGACAAACATCAGTTCAAGCAACGGAGACATGAAAAATGGCTTAAACTGGAGAACTCTAGGCGGATAAACGTGCACACTCAGATAGGCTGCAGTCAATACTTTTTCTCCTGGAGCTTGGTCATCGCGGAAGTTCATAGCGTGTGAAATCGTAGCCGTGTAGATTGGCATCTTCACCTGGGACTTGACCGGCTCGTGCCCAAAGGTGTTCCCCCAAGGGGCGGCTCTCACGACTGTTCAAGGAAGCAGTCACATAGACAGGTAGTGGTGTCAGCCCGAGCCAAAGTGGAAAGCGTCGGTGAAGGACCCAGGAGATACTGCAGTCAGGTGTAGGGGTAAAGGGTTCATCTCTGCCCATGTTCACTTCCAGCTTGATATCCGTGGGTGGAAAATCGATGTCCCAGGAGATCCCAATGTGTTGAGATAGGGCGTGGCACAGGTGAGACCACTGTAGCCAGTATTGGTTATTCCAAGGGTGTAGTGCACTGCGGGGAGTCATCTTGTGGATGTAGGTGAATTTCTCCACATTGTGTTCGTAGTGCTGTGTTGCTTGGAAGACTAGTGGGTCCCACATGTTCATAGAGGTGTGCCAACGGGCAATCTCGGGTGTTTGGGCGGATAGAGCATCGTCACCGGTGCGGTGCCAGGCTTCGGTTAAGTTGAAATAGTTGATGACAAAGAAGATTGGTTGACTGATAAGGTGACCGGCTTCAGACATAGAGTGGATCTTGCCTTGTTGTAGTTCTGGGTGGTTCCATGACAGCAGCGATCTGGGGGCTGGTTCATTGAGCGATCTCCAAAAATTGATCAAACGAGGTTGAAGTTGATCATAATGCCATGACGACATAGAACGATGCAGTGCATGTTCAAACAAAGATGAGTTTGTATGGCCGCGTCGGATGTTGTCCATGGTGTTGGCGACGCCGGCTTGGTCCTGGTAGGTAGAGAACCAATTGATCCAAAGTTGATCCATCTCAGGTGCTGAGTGATGTGTTGGGAGGTCAGGAAATTGAAGCCAGGTCCCGTCGGGGAATCGAATCCATGAAATATCATCCCACGGCTCAGCCACGTCTTCAGGTGGAGGATCAGTTGCATCTGTGTGGGTTTCTTCCTGAGGTGTATCAGCTGGTACAACGGCTGGAACTTCGGCTGTCGAGGATGTGGCCATGGCTTGTGGTGAACGTGAACGAGAATGGGAACGAGATCCGCATGGAATGGACATGATGCTAACAGTAGCTACAACAAACAAAAACAAAGAGATTTAACATGAACGACGGAATCGGCATCAATGATATCTCATCAGTTGTGAAAGGTCAAAAACTGTCCGAAAGGAGTAGACGCAAAACTTTATAGTACAAAACGATTTAAAAGGAGAAGTTCAGGAATGTGAGTGTCCACTCAGTGCGGCAGTCTTCTTTTCCAGGGAATGCAAAATAGATTGGGCGATCTTGTGGAGTTCTTGAAACTCAAAGCCGGCTCGTTCATAGGTCTCCGTGAGGCGGTGGATGCCAATGATCTTCTGATGATGTGGGAACGCACACTTGACCACTATATGACATCGAGAGCGGAAGCCGCTCAGAAGAACGTGAGGTGGTGATGCACTGGTAGGTGAAAGTATTTGTGAGGTGTCTCTGGGTTGATTGTATATGACTTCCAGTGGCTGAGTTTCGACTTGAAACCCCAAGAATTCCTGGTCGGCCTCGTATTCCAAGATGATGGGGGCCTGGTAGAAGTGCTCGTCCAGGAGGGTCGCAAAAGCGGGCTCATATTGAAGGTGTGGTTCTCCCATCAGCAAGCGGTTGTCTACGTACCGAAGTCCTTTGTACCAGATGGCCGTAGATGATAGGAACTGATGGTAAGTGGAGTACCAGATTTGTTCTTCAATAGACACAACCATGAGGCATAGAGCTGGGGATAACGGTGATCCCATCGGACTGCCCCGGTCCTGTTGGAACGTTTTGGTCCCAAGTTGAAAGGCGCGCATGTTCAGCGCTGTGGTGATAATCAGGGGGATCTCACCAACCTTGATTTTTCTGGTGACATTCAGACGTCTATAGGTGCGTCCTTTGATGGTGTCACCTGGCTGATTGTCTTTGATCGGAGAGACCGAAAACACCTGGTCGTCGTTTGTGTTCATGCGCTTGGACAAGAAGTACTTCAGTGTACTCCAGGCGCGCAGAAAGCGCGGGGTCTCAATGCTGATGAAGAAGCCGGCCAGGTCTTGGTTCCACAATTGCAATGGAGCGTCCATAGGGCATGAATGGAGAAGTTGCAATAGTGTATACATATCTCCTAAGGCGAAATGGTTGGGGCAGGCCTTGGGAACCAAGGTGTAGAGCAACTTCGCCGTGATGTTGAGCATCGGTCTGAACGGGGCATCGACAAAGCCAATGATCGGTCTGCCTGATTCAAAGTTTTTCTTTCTTTTGGGTAAGATGTACCCTGCTGGAAGTTTGCGGCCTTTCCCGAGAGCCCAAGGATGGGTAGTTTTGAATTTCTTCGTGATGTCCTCCACGTAAGCTTGAACACATTCTTCAGGATGTAGATCTATTTGTGAGAAGACCTTTTTGTCCATAAAGGTGTTCTCGATGGCCAAGTAGTACAGGCATGGGCAGAATATGCGGAGTGAGGAAGCTTTCTTGTCTTCGCAGTGGAATTCACAACCCGGGAAGCGTTGTTGTACATGGCGGATAGTAGACGCCGACATTGCTGTTGGAACAAGTGGGTGATGGTCCGCCCATAATTGGTCGAAGAGACGTTGCTTCTCATGAAGTGGCATGGTCGGTAGGCGGTTCCGTTGTGTCCATTGATGTAGGTTGTTGAGAAACTTCTCCTGGCAATGTGCTTCGTCGGGGAAGAAGCGGTTGTTCATGGAGCCAGTGAGGAGAGCTTGTTCAACTGGGCTGAATTGGGTGACCAGTTTGGACGCATCCAAGATGATGTGTTGTGTGTTGGGGATAGCTGCTTCAGGGAATTGGCGTAGGAGTTCACAGGTACATTTAGGCGGGTTGTTCGATGCCCAACCTTGTACTGCCTTCTTGTGGGTGAACAGGAATTCCCCAACAGCCGGGTGCTTCTGGTAGATGACCTTCACCGAGGGTTTGTGGAATGGTACTGCCACGGTGTGATTTTGATGGTACCAGGTAGTCAAAGCACGGCGGATGGTTTTGGACAGGTTGGGAGTCAGGAGCCACGGGCAACGAAATGAAAAGGGCTTGGGGGCTTTCTTCCCTTTCCAATGTGTGATGCAGTTGTCCAAGTGGTTCAAGGCAATGCTACGGCTTGGTTCCTGGATTTGTGCGGCCAATCGTCGTAGAGCATTTGACCTTCAAAAGCATGCTTGCCCCAAACCCAGCAGCAGGAGTCAAAAATTAAGTATACAATGGATAATTTAGCAACATTCGCAAATTAAGCAACAGTCAGCCCTTCTTGGTTGACTCCGGCTGCGGAGCTGCGAAGAAATCTTTGGGTGTCGTAGCTGCGTCTGGTGTTTGATCCCAAGTCGTGGATCATGGTCCAGGACTTCAGCCTGGACCGGAAGGTGGGTCCTTGAAGAGTCTGTTTGATTTTGGCTGCAGTCGTAGACCATCGAGATTGACGCCATAGACGACGATGACCAAATTGTGTAGACTGTCCCAGTGGTGCACGCCGTAGAAGACCTTTACGCGGGTGGTAGAACTGGTTGATGAAAGGGAAGTTGAGTGGTGGTTGCCATTCTTGGATGAGAGCCGTTTCATAGGCACGAAAATTGGCTGGGTCTGTTCGAAGAGGAATGGGAGACCACATGAAGAGGTTGTCAAATGTTTCCCAAAATCGTAGAGCAACTTCGCAGAGAACAAGACGGTCTGACTTGATTTGCAAAAACTTCCGGTATCGGTTGTACTCCCTGGTCAAAACGTTCTGTTCCGTAGATCCGACGTAAAACTTCGGAAGAAAATTGGTGTGGTGGCTATAAACCGAAGATAGGTGGTCCTCGTGTTCAGAAAAGCCTGTGCAAAATTTGGGTGTGCATCTGTATGGCCAGACCATAGATCAGAATGTAGTGCAGCAGCTTGAAGAATGGAGCGTAGTTTGGTGTTGGTTTTGGGGGAATGGAAAACATGAAGCATCATCAGTCGGGTTTGTGCGATACGGAAGTGGTTGAACAGTTGAACGGAGATTGAAGGTGTGAAAGGGGTTAGTAGTGCCAAAACCAGGATCATCGAGTGTAGTAGGGTAAGGAGTTGCATCAGCTGCTTGTGCTTCATTGATCTTTGGAGTCTAGGGCCTACTCAATTGGCCATCGAGATGGCTGTGACCAATATGCGCACCAAGTTTTCCCAAGCCGCATCAGCTGCTTGGGACTTCGTATTGGATGGAATGATCTGTGGGGGAATTCCAAGGCCCACGGCAACGCGACCCAAGGTGTTGTAGGCGCTATCTGGTTGTTGGCGCCACCACTCCAGTGTCTTCTCAATGTGCTTCTGGACGGTCGCTTTCTTGGCCGGGTCCATGGCGAGGCTGTCGGTCCATTGTTGGTAGTTCTTCTGGTTGAGTTTGGTGACAGGGTGTTGTTGAAAGAAATTGTCCACGTTGGCGTTGGTCTGTTGTACCAGGAGAGTGGAAGGTTCAAACGTAGTCTCTTGTGGTGGGTTGACTGGTGATTGACCTTGAAGAGAACGTAGGATGGGTGCAGTAGATGTAGGTGTGGCCGAAGGTGTAGTAGCGGGAAGGGTCGGTGCGCATGATTGTGGTGTCTGTGGGTTTTGTTGACGTTGAAGTTCCGCCTGGGCTGCAGCCAATTGGTTGGTGAGGTCGGCAATGCGTGCATGTGCGGTGGGGTCTGGAGTTCCAACAGGAATCCATCGCTGGATGGTCTGCGCGATGGCTTCTGCCGCTTTTTGAGTGGCTGTCGACCTATCCAAGGTTTGTTGGAGTTGTTCCCGACAGTACGTTTGGGATGCACGGTCAAGGTCCACTCCACGTCGTTTGAGCTCTTGGTTCAACTTCGTCATGAAGATGCAGCTGGCAATGTCCGACGTGGGAATGATGTATAGTTCTCGGCCGTGAGAGAGCCTCCTGAGCGATTGGTGGTCTGTGGTGGCATAGAGCATATAGCGGACAAAGGTAGTGCCAATGGGTCGCAACCCTCAATGCCCATTTGGCTGGAGAATTGGCTTGCTCTGATTGTGCGGAGCAATTCTAGTCCGTTCTGCTTGGTACTGTCGTAGTGGTCCGTGTCTTGTGTCCAGGTGTTGTTGATCTTCAGGTCATAAGCTCGAGCTGGCGAAGAGGTCGGAGGTGGGGAGGGAAGTGGAGTTGAAGGTGGAGTATATGGTTGAGATTGTGGAATGAATGGTTGTGTGGCGGGAAAGAGTTGGCGTGGTTGGACTGGCGGAAAATGTGGTGGTGGTGGTTGTGGCCAGCGGGATTGGGCTGGGCGAGCCCAGGTAGGAAATCCGTAGAGCTCTCGTGGTGTTCGAGATCGGTCACGTTGGCTGTCCTGAGTGTAGTTCTCAATCCGGTCCGCCATGTTGGCGGGACGTTGAACGTTCCAAAACTCGGAGCAAAATGCTGTGCAAAAAGGTTTCAACGAAGCCGAAAATGAACTCAGTAACTTCAGAAGGGATTTAGTAACACGACCAGACAATCACGCATGAACTACGTAAATGAGAAAAGAAAGAAGTGAGATGAAAAGAAACTAACTCAGCAAACTGCAGTATTGAATGCAAAGTGAATAACCGTGACTCAAACACAAATGCATGTACGCTGCTGGCCGCTGCTTTCTGATTTTCAGCAATGACATGGGTACCGTCTTTGATTCTGCAAAGAAAAAGGCCCATGGAAGATGTGAGGCTACCTTTGAAGGTTGAAGACCCACAGAATGGTGATGCCACAGGTGTCTACTCCAAATTGCATCCTCCAGGCGGGTGGTGAGGATTGCTACCCATCGCGACGCTTGGTGATTCCTCAAGGCCCAGCAAGCGGCGTCGAACTCTACGTTCGTTTTCATAGGCCATGTGGCGGACCCGATCTGAGTGAGGAGGGAGTCCAGTAGAGTCATCAGATAGTTCACTGGGTGGCTGACGTAGGACCACGGTGATGTCGTCGGTGAACAAAGATGCTGCTTGGGTCAGCCATTGGTTGAACTCATTGCTGACCACATTGCTCAGCACGATCTGAGGTCCTTCAGGTGCCCACCATGTGGTTTCTCTGCTGCGATGAGTTTCTGCATCCCTGTGATATTGGACATAGTATCTGTCCTGAGGAAGGTCATGTCGATAGTAGCAGTCTTGATACTCCAAGACTCTGGTCCAGTCCTCGTTGTCCCAGGTGAATGTGCGCGTGTTGTGCGCGCTAGGGATAATGCTGGATGTTCCATCTCGGTTCACCATGGTGGTGTTGATCACCGGTGCGTCCTCAATGGATGGAAAGTACAGCACTTTCTGGGAAATCCTCCACACGCAAACGTAGTGATTGCCATTTCGCTCAAAGCACTGAAGCCAGTCTTGCTCGGGACGATAGGCTGCCAGCGACATGTGTGCTTTCCAAGATCAGCGGATGAATCACTAAGCTGTGGATTACAAAAGATTCGGCAGGTAAGAAAAAGATAAAACACAGCAGGTGAATGAAATAAAAGTAGACCTCAAGTGCTACATGAAGGTTAGATGAAATGCTCTCCAAAGTTGGTTAAGACTGCCCACCGAGGGAACGACACAACGGTGATGCAAACTGAGACAGCAAACGAAGGCCTTTTTCCTCAAAACCGGATCCATCCGCATAGTTCAATATGGACGAAAATGATCGGTACCCCATCGGGTAGAACCATGGACAAAAAATTGGGTGGATCTGGTGGTGTGTTCGTTTCCCATTGGGACCATCGGATGGCGTTGATCCAAGACCACGTGGTGGAGGGTTGGTGGACCGTAAAGTACTCTGCAATCACTTCGGACAGCAGTTCATGATAGTGCCATTGTTGGGTGTAGGGAGCCAAAGAGCTTCCAGGTCTTGGACGGTTGGGTTTGGCGATAAGACGGAAGTTGCTCATGGGCATGTAGACGTTGTAAAGCTTGTAGAGGGTGTTGGTGATGTGTAGTTTCAGGTCGTTGATTGTAGTGGTTGAATTGAGTAGTCCTCCACGGTGAAGGGCCAAGCATTCAGTGTAGCGTCGTTCTTGATGTTGGAAAGAACGTGGGACAAACTTCTCCAGGTCAAAGATCATCAAGACGTAGTTGGTTTGGAAATAGAGGGGGTCTTCACGATGTTCCATGTCTTCCCAGAGAATAGCTTCAGGATGGTTCAGGTTTCGACGAAGTTTGTCCGCGTCTTCGGAGAGGTGACGGTCCATTGCTTCACGCGATCACGAGAATACACGGTTCGATGCTGAGTATGGTGAAAACGGAAGTAAATGAAATGCATCACTGAAAGAACACTCAGCACGTTAGGTAATTAGCAGGAGGAAGCAAGACAGAGTGCAATTAAGATACAGTTTACCTGAACTCACTGATGACGAGAAGAGACTCGGCAAAATGGTTTTCCGCAGGTCAAAACTGTTGGCTGTGAATTGATCCGGTCAGAAAAACTCAAGTGCAACGCAAACTGACTGACATTCACTCATGGCGAGACCTCTTCGCTGGTGGGCCGGTTGCTGCTGAAGTGGATGTAGATGATGCTCCAGGATCGCGAAGGCCCAGCTCTTCTTGAAGAAGATCAGGTGGGAACTCAGCTTGCAAGGCATCAAGGTTGTGTTGTTTCAACTTGGCCCAACGTTCCTTGCAATCATCAACTTCCCGACCAAGGCGTTTTGCCACTGCGGCCCAATTGGGTCTGCTGCGTTTGTCTTGCTTGATCTGGACCAGGAGTTGGTCATCTTGAAGTTTCCAATCACGCATCAAAGCATCTTGTACCGCGGCTTCGGGTTGATCTTCGTCATCCGGTAGTTCATGGATGTCAGGTGATGTTTTGGAGGCAAAACGGAGTTGTCCGGTGCCATCCTGAATGAAAGTTGATGCTTTGGGTTTGGCAGCCATGAGTGTAGGAGGAGTCTCAAATAAGTGGATGACCTCGCGGGTGATGGGAGAGTTCTCCCACGTTTCATGTTGGTCAAAGAAAGCAGCCGCTGGGCATGGTTCTGTTGGTGTAGGTGATGTAGATCGCGGAGGTGTAGTGGGTGGTGGTTGTGGTGTATGGTCAGGCGGTTGTGAAAGCGCAAAAATATAGTTGCCCAGGGCACGATTGTGGTCAGGATCAGGTGAATCTGGTGCTCTCGGGGATCTTGGCATGATGGTGTCGTAATAGGCTCGGATTTCAGTTGGAATCAGGTTCCACATAGTATTCAGGTGTTGTTGTGCCCGGAAAAGATGGTGTAGCAAATGGTGTAGCGCTGGCGTCATGGTGATGGTAGACATCACGGTGCACAACGAAAAGTGTTTGGTCCACTTATGAAATATCACTCACACGAAAACAATGGTTGATCGCTGCACTTGACATGATGGGTCACACGGTGAATTAGTTGACATGATTGCAAGTAAGAAACACAAGTAACCACTCGGAAAAGAAAAAGGTGAAGAGAACCATGAGAAGGCGGGACAACATGTGAGAAAAAAAGATCGAAACTTCTGGCTCTCACTGGCTGCATCGGAAATAAGTGAATCGATGATTTTCCGCTGATGGGCTGACGGTAATGGAGTCGGCTCATAGTTTTATGAGGCTCAAATCCCACGGGCTCTAAGTAGATCTTCTGGATGTCAAAGAGCCAATTGCATCTATCGTGGTAGTCAAGCTGATCATTTGGTGCCACTGTCCTTGGCCTTGTCCTGTTGGTCATCGGATGCGGAGTAGTCAGGAGGTTCATCTCCGTCTTTGGCATGAGGTGAAGGAGAGGATGGCGGTGGATCAGGTGTGTCATCGAGGGGTACGTCAAAATGTTCCTGAAGTTTCAGGAGGGCTCTGATGTTGGCATGGTTGCTGTTGAAGGTCCAGTATTTGCTCTTCTTGTTGTGAGCAACTCCATGTTGGGCACAACCAATCTGAAGGTCCCAATTGCCCCCGCTTTCATAGACGGCACGGTCGTCATCACATCGAATGCAGCCGGAGATGATCCATTGGAGGCAATTGATCTTTCCTTTGTAGCAGTTGTTACCAGCGATGTCCATGGCCTTCTGCATCGACCATGACCCGCCATTTCCAAAGCCAAAGAATCCGTAGCTGGGGAAGTCTGTGGGTGGAGTGTCCTCGTCGTAGGACCAGTTGGAGGGTCGCACCAGGTTCTCAGCTAGAATGCGGGCAGCGCCTGTGTTGGTAGTTGAGTGGCACCACGTGTAGGTGTAGTTTCCCATGCTGGCAGCATTTTTGTGTTTGAATGTAGGCCGTGGTTTCTTCGGTTCAGGGAGAGCAATACCAATGGCCCAATACTTGGTGGTCTTACGCTTGCCGCCAGATTGGTGAAGTTTGCCAATAAAGATGTCTTCCTCCTTGATTTTCTTCAAAAGGCCAACTTCGCCAAGAATAGCCGCGGTATGTTCCACTAGTGCTGGATCAAAGGCAAATTTCTTGAAACCTGTGGGTTGGTTGTTTCTGTGATTTTCCGTCTTCTGCTGGATGATCCCTTGGAACCATTGGATGTGACTACGTGGAGGAAGTCCTTGAAGTTGTGGGAGATCCTTCTCCCGAAGTTCACAAGGTGCACGGCATCTGCGGCCATCCTCTTTTGCTTTGAGGATCTGTTTGCGGTAGTTGGCCTCTTGGGCGGCTTCTGCACGATTCTGATAATCTTGGGTGGATTGTGCAGGAGTTGCAGACTCCGAAGGTTCTTCGGGTTGTTCTTCTTCACGCCAATTGCGGACATCCATGTCCCGATGTTGACGACGATGGGGACGGGAAAGAGGGCGGCGTTCCTTGGTCTTCTCAGAGAAAGCATCATAAGGTGTAGAACCTCGTGGGTTGGGGATCAAGCGGACAGAGCGGCCTGTGGTCTTGGATGGATGATGGTCAGATCGAGCAGTAGGTCCGCGTTGACGATGTTGAGATCGGGGACTGCGTCTTCTCCTATGAGATCTTGTGCGTGATCTGCGGATGGATTTGTGGCGACGATGTGTGGTACTCCGAGATCTGCGATGTGATGTGTGAGGAGGTTCAACTTGAGTGGATGCAGTGGAAGTAGCCCCTGGAGTGGCTGGTGGTGGTGTAGAGGTAACTGGTGCAGTTGGTGCCGTGGGTTGTGGTGGAGGTGGTTGAGTGGGTTGATTGGGGATGGCCTGAAGTTGAGGTTGGGCTTGTTGAGGAAGTTGATACGCCAAAGCCTGGAGTGGGAGCATCCGGCCCATGCCTGCGATGAAGATGTCCAGGCGATCAGTAATTGAATGCATTGCTGTAGTGATCTGCTGAGGCAGTTGCACTGGATCTTGAAGTGGAATAGTGGGTGCAACATTCCCTGCAGCGCTGCTTTCCGGTGGTGGCGTTGGTGATGGTGTCATAGGACTGGTCGTCGGATGGACAGGTTGTTGGGGTGGTGGTAGTGGTTGTGGAACCTGGTGTGGGTAAGGTTGATTGGGTGGAGCCATCGGTGGTAGGTGTTGGTGTCCAGCGCCGTGCCCTTGTCCCTGAAGAAGCGGTTGGCTTGGAGGCTGGTGAACTGGAGGTGCTTGTCCACGATAGGCCGCAGGTGCTGCCGGCTGTCGATTCGCCATTGAAAAGTAAAAGGAGGAAAGAGTTCCAAGTTTGGTCAGTGTTCAAAGCCAATGCATTACAGTTACATTTAGAATGGCATGTGTGACACGACGTGTCGATTGCATCCATAGTTCCTCACAATTGAGGCTTGTTACGGCTGAAGTCTTCGGGTGAAACGTATACGGCTGCCAGCGCCACAAAAAAGTTCATCAAAAGAAAGAAACCTAGCAGACCTAGGTCAACCTTTCGGTGAGGGTTCAGGGAGTCTCTGGCAGTTGGCTTCGGCAAAACGTTAGTGTTGCGGCTGTTAGTAAAATCGGAAACGACCAGGTCTCACGTCCTACGTTGACGGCTTTTCAGCACAACCCGGAAAACCATGAGGAAATCCACGAAAAAGGTTTGGTTTACTTAGACGAATTACCATTTAAAATCTGTAAATTCCGAAGTCATGTCGAGTCGGCGATGCACCCTGGTAGGGTGTTCCCTTCGAAGGGCTGATACCACCATGTCGGACTACGGCACCAGTGCACACACTTGCAACGACTTAATTTTGTCCTTGCTTTGAACACTTTGTTCAAAACCAACAGCTTTCAAAACCAAGAAAGAGAAAGGAAGGAAATGGAAATGATGAGGAACTCCCGAAAATGTAGGTGTAGAGCAGGATCAACGCGCTGTAGGGTTGGAAAATACCGCTGGATGAAACGTTGACACAGTGACACGTGAAAGGTTTAGAGCTCAAGGTGAGTTGACTGCGCTGACAAGTTCTCTTATAGAAAATTGCATTACCGGAAGAGTGAGCACAGATTTGGTAAAAATCAGAAGAATGTAAAACGATAAAATGCACGACGACGGATTGTATGACTTCAAATGGCTGCAGTGCAGAACGGAAAATGTAACTGGATGTATCTCAATACGGTAGGTCACATTCTCGGTTTCGACGGCGTCAACAGAGGACTGGGTCGTGAAATTGTAAATCCATTGGAAAACGTTGGCAAATTGCTGTGAAACAACGCAGTGTAACAGCTTGGTCAACAGTTCACCTGTTTCGGATTGCAGGTACGTCACGGTGATCAGCCGTGATATCCTCCCGATTCATGAGTAGCTTCGTTGGCAGTAGACTCATGAATGGGCTACTGCCCCCTGCATATTGGTAAAAACCTTGAAAACATGATGAACATCGAAACGTTGTTCGCAAATTGGAACTAGGACTTTCAGCAGCTTGAACCATCAGGTGAAGTTTCAGGAAAGCTCTCAAAGTGCAGTGTAGTTCAAAGTAGGTCGAAAATAAATAAATAAATCAGGGCGTGGCATGACGCAATACAAAAGTGGGCGACGTGTGAAGTTTTACATCTTTACAGATGTTCCACACACACACACACGCACACTGACATCACACAGCTTGACGTCGCACAGATTGACATCACACAGGTTGACGTCGCACAGACTGGCAAGTTGTTCTGTCTAAGCTTGGGGAAGAAGTTAACATGTGGGTTATCCGGTCCTATAGTTCATTCCTTATTTGACGCTGAAGTGATTGGACTGAAGCGACTGAAGTGTCCCAAACTATAAAATCTAAGGCCCGGTGAGCAGTTCAAAGCAAAGAAGGTACCCAAGTCGAAGGCCAATGGCCCACCAAGTGAATCGGCAGCCCCAGCATCAAGTGCAACAGCGGGAGCAACGCCGGTTTTGTTGCCTGACAAGCCAGCTTTCGGACCTGGCTGTTGGTGAAAAAACAAGTTTTTCAAAGGGTCTGTGACAGAGACCGTGTCGGCGCATGTGCTTCGCGCTACCAAAGATTGCCGGCGCCTGGTGAAGTGAAGTGAAATAGCTGATCAAACCATGGCAGCTCACAGCTTCACTGAAAATTAGGGTTCAGTCAAAGATTGACAGAACGCAATACATGCAGCTCCCACAGGGTTGTGATCGTGATACGTAACGCGACATACATATGCCAGGTGCCATATTCATTTTATATCTGTATAACTGTATAACTTGTCACATACACATTTGAAAACTTGTCTCGGTAATCTGGGTACAAACCTATGGTTATCATGGTCTAACCCTGTCCTTTGCCACTGTGTGTGGGGGTGATGTTTTAAGCAGCGCAATGCCGCATCCATCATGGGTGGTGGGTGACATAATCATTGTTGGCTTAGGATGTTATGTCTGCTGATTCTGGTATGATGGTTTATTTCATGGTTCACGGTTGCATGAATTTCACAAGTGTGAGAGCCAGATGCTGCAAGAAAAGCTGCGCTGCAATGCTACAAGGCTTGCTCTGCCACATCACCAAGACGTGTCTTAGGATGAGCGGAAAAAACAAATCACACTTTCAGCGCTCACTGTGATGTACTCATAGAGTCAGAGTTTGTTTTGTGACCAATCGTTACTCATTGTCTTTGTCATGTGTTGATGTTGATGTCACTTGATGTCGTCGTAACCGCATAACTGTGATATGTCCATCCATCAACCTCCCAGCCCAGGTCAAGCGATGGAACAGCCATTGCGTGACGTGCGGACAGCCAACATGGTTGAAAGAGGAAAAGGAAAACAAAACATAGTGGCAAATTGAGACACCGACAAGCTGGTTGATCACAGTTCCAACATGTTGTGTTCACAGTGTTCACGGTGGGATCATGCGATTCATAATCTAAAAGTAAGACTGTTAGAAATATAAATAAAGTATATATGATTATATATAACTTAACATGGGCTTAGCCCCCCCTAGGCACTACCCAGGGAGGGGCCCTAGGGCTACAAATCCATACATCAGCAGGCTTCAACACAGAGAGGGTTCAGCGCGGGCGTATAAGTGACTTGAGATTCAAGTGATGTGAGATTTAAATGGTTTCAAGTTCAAATGATTTCAGTTTGGGATTCAACTGGTTTGAAAGTCATTCGAATTGAGAACCAATTGATTGACAAGTCGTTCAATTTGAGATTCAATTGATGTGAGATTCAAGTGATTTGAGATTCAATGGATTTGAAATTAAAAAATGAAGCTTGGAAACTCAAGAATTAAGCTTTTCTGCGAGATTTCCTTCAGAAATGAAGCTTCCAAGCTCAAAAGCGAAGCTTTTAAAACATCTCGCATGTCAAACATCGATGCTGCAAGACTTGGCGGCAACTAGCGGCAATTTTCAGTATAGTCGGAAGTTAGATTCCTAAACTTCCTTTTATTATTAGTATCATAAATTTGGTTATTATTGACATTTTATGACAAACACACAATGGTTCCTCATGATTGTTTGTGTTTTACTGAACCAATACCTTTTTTTCTTTGTTCTTGTTGTTCTTCCAAACAACTCTTGACGTTGACACACATCGCTGGTTGAGGCCCTAGCTGAAGAGGCTCGCTACGTGGACCGCGCCACGCAGAAGGAGGTGCTCTTTTCGCAGTGACTGGCAGTGACTTCATAAAAAAAATTTGGCCATCAAAAATCAGAAGATATCAAAAAATCATTGTTTTTTGGAGCAGTGACCAAGTTAATTCCCCACATCTCCGTGTGGGGTTCTTGTTTTTTGGCGCCAACCCGCGGCTCCTCCTCCTTCTCCTCCTCCTCCCGCCGCCGCCTCCATCATCATCTCATCGCATTATCTGAGCCTCACACATGTGTCTCACATCATCATCTCATCGCGTCATCGCATCATACATGATCATCATCATCTCATCGCATCATCTCATCATACATGATCATCACATCAGCCTCCGCATGTTTCTCACATCATCATCTCATCGCATCATCGCACATGTTTCTCACATCATCATCTCATCGCATCATCGCATCATACATGAACATCATCATCTCATCGCATCATCTCATCATACATGATCATCACATCAGCCCCCACACATGTTTCTCACATCATCATCTCATCGCATCATCTCATCATACATGATCATCACATCAGCCTCACACATGTTTCTCACATCATCATCTCATCGCATCATCTCATCATACATGATCATCACATCAGCCTCACACATGTTTCTCACATCATCATCTCATCGCATCATCGCATCATACATGATCATCACATCAGCCGCGCAGTACTTGGAGCCTCCAGAAAGGGTTGCGGCGCGCCTGGTCGCCGCTGGGCCGCGGCTCGTGTCTGCGTGGCAGGCGCGCCGCAACCCTGTTTGCGTGGCAGGGTCCAAGTAGTGCGCCTGCCACGCAGACAGGAGCCGCGGCCCAGCGGCGACCACGCGCGCCACACAGGAGCCGCGGCCGCGGCGACCAGGCGCGCCGCAACCCTTTCTGGAGGCTCCAAGTACTCCCGCGCAGAGAGGAGCCGCCCAGCGGCGACCAGGGCCGCGGCTGCTGTCTGTGTGGCAGGCGCAGTACTCAGAGCCTCTAGAAAGGGTTTGGCAGCTTGCTGTGTGTAAGTGAGTTTGCTGTGTGTAAACGTCGTTGGGGGTAGCCCTGCCAATAGGAGATGCGAACATATTGCGGCGATGTCTTCCTGGCATGCGGGTTTGGCGCCTTGCTGTGTGTAAACTGTGTTCGGGGTAGCTGTGCCAATAGGAGGTGCGAACATTTTTCGCTGGTGTCTTCCTGGCATGGGGGTTTGGCAGCTTGCTGTGTGTAAATTGTGTTCGGGGTAGCTGTGCCAATAGGAGGTGCGAAAATTTTGCGTTGGTGTCTTCCTGGCATGCGGGTTTGGCAGCTTGCTGCGGGTAAACTGTGTTCGGGGTAGCTGTGCCAATAGGAGGTGCGAAAATTTTGCGTTGGCGTCTTCCTGGGATGCGGGTTTGGCGCCTTGCTGTGTGTAATGCGGGTTTGGCGCCTTGCTGTGTGTAAACGTCGTTCGGGGTAGCCGTTCTCACACCACTCTCCTCACACCACTCATCTCAATCCACTCATCTCGCATCGCTCATCTCTCACCACCATCTCACACCACTCATCTCTCACCACTCAGCCCTCACCACTCATCTCCCGCCATCATACACCACTCATCTCCTTCATCTCACGCCATTCGTTTCACACCCCCGATCTCACACACTAGTCATCTCGCACCACTCATCTCACACTACGCATCTGATACCACTCATATCACACTAGACATCTAACACCGCATCTCACACCGCTCATCTCAAACCATTCATCTCACACCACTCATCTTACATCACTCATCTCACGTCACTGAAAGATACTAAACTTAACATGTGGGGTTATCCGGTCCTTTTATTTCTTTTTTGTGGCCATCAAAGGTCAATCGGCCAGAAACAAAAAACGGCCATTGGTTTACAGGCCGTGGAACGTATGGCAAGGTTGCTGGCGGAGCATGTGGCCGACGAGGAATTGTTGAACCAACAGATCCGCTCGGATCTGGTGACGTTGGATGGGCGTCCGGGGTCCCAGGATGGCACGAGGGATCGGACGGATCCGAAAAAGGTGTGTGGGCGACGTAGAGAATGATAATTGTTGATGATTTTGATTCGCAGTGGATACCAAGTCTTAATGATATAGTGTTCATCATTTCAATGGAACATTTGGTGGGCACCCGCCTGGCTTAGGAGTAGAAAGCCTGAGTTCAGAGGTGGGGACCTACCTCTCAGCGACACAGGCGACCGGGCGATCCCCTGTATTTTTTGAAGATATATCAGAAGTGAAGAAAAAAACTAAATCTAAGCATGAACTTCAGCCACTTTTTTGCAGTTAAGGACGCACCTCGGGGTAAATTGCAGTCATTTTTGATGGTTTGGTCCTTGGGTGCTGGATGAGTCGGCTCGCCTTTGAGGGGTTTCCGTTGGTTTTCTTGTCCCATGGGCCATGCCTCCAAGCAGCTCCGAGACGCCTGCGGTGCAACTGAGTCATGAGGAAATCGAAGAATGGAGTCTTGAAGGTGGTTTCAGCTGGTGGCTTTGGTTGTCCATTTTTACCTAAGTCGTCCAGGTTTAGTTTGCCCCAATTTTAGGTGACTTGGATATGCTTGAAAAGGGTCAAACTTTGACTTCCGGGTAAACTGTTGGAGGTGATTCTGCAAAGTTCATTTTTCCACAACAGCAACACTTTGCTATGGGGTCTTTAGCCCAGATTAGCTCCGGTGCGATCC
Organism: Ekhidna sp.; assembly: GCA_965601465.1. Lineage (GTDB taxonomy): Bacteria > Bacteroidota > Bacteroidia > Cytophagales > Cyclobacteriaceae > Ekhidna. The sequence goes on from OZ271834.1 coordinate 203,005, forward strand.
GGTGCAGCTTCAACACAGGGTTCCGGAGGGTACAGAAGGTTCCAGAGCAGATACTGAGGTTGGGTTCCGGAAGGTTTTGGAGGTTCCGGAGGGTTCCGGTGCAGAGCCTAGGTGAGATTCTGGAGGGTTCCGTTGCAGATACTTGGTGAGGTTTCCGGTGCAGATATTGAGGTCAGGTTCCGGTGCAGAAGGTATTGGCCCAGAAGGTTCCGGTGCAGATATTGAGGTCAGGTTCCGGAAGGTTCCGGTGCAGAAGGTATTGGCCCAGAAGGTTCCGGTGCAGACATTGAGGTCAGGTTCCTCAAGGTTCCGGTGCAGATATTGAGGTTGGGTTCTGGAAGGTTCGGGTGCAGAACGTTTTGGCGCAGAAGGTTCCAGTCTAGAGCCTAGGGGAGGCTTTTGGAGGGTTCCGGTGCAGTGATCTGGTGAGGCATGATGTGCTTTAAACTTTAAAATAATGATTGCAGATTGTGTGGACTAAACGGAGGCTTTGCTGCAGGCTGTTTTGGGTGACCCAGGTATCGCGGCCTCCAATGGGAGAAGGCCTTGGATCTGCAGCGCGAACATCGCCTGCTGCGCGAGGGCCTCTTTTGGCACGACCAGTCCTTAGATGGGCTCAGCGATGATGACAGGAGCCGAGGGTGAACCACTTCCCCCTGTTTTTTGGGTTGCTTCTTCAGTAGGACAATTGAGTTCTTCATATCTTTTTTTGGTCTGCTTCACTTCATCAGCAAGGAATTAAACAATTCTTTCAAGGGCTTCAACCAACAGGATGTGGGAGATCATCAAGATGAGCTTCCGGCAAGTAGCTCAAGTGCTGGAGAGCATCTCGGCGGTCGGCCAACTTGCCACTGAAGGATGGACATTGAAAAATGGCCAGGTGTGGGGTTGGTGCACTTCTTTGAGTATTTCCTGCAGCGTGGAATTCTGGGTGCCAAGCATTTGAGATTGTTGACCCTGCAACTTGGCAGATGTTTCGGCCGTTCGAACGGACTTAAGACGCAGGTGTTTTTTCCGATGTCTATTTTTGTTTGCTCTGACATTTTTCGTGTACAAGACCAGAACCGTCAACCATTGAGGAATTATGTGAAGACCAAGATGCCCAAGATCGAAGATCCTGACGACCGTCGCGCCATTGTCGAGGCGGCTGCCAAGTGCATGCAAGACGAGGATCACTGAGATGGGACGAGTTAGTCGCTGCGGTTGAAGAAGAAGCAACAGCTGAAACAGCTGGTTGATCAATTTGATCATAACTGGTTGGTGGTTTTGAACCTTTATTATTTTTTCTATCCTTTTTGGGTTGATGATAGATTTGACTACAGGAATATTTTTCAAATGGAGAAAGATGACAAATGAAAGCCCTCCAGTTTAGATCGCCCTTTCATTTCTCAGTGGGTATGCCCAGATTGCATAGTCAAGAAAGCCAGCAACAAACAGCATGACGAGTGACCAGCAAATAGATTGAAAGCTTCCGAAAGTACATTGATAATTACAATATTAGGGCTGTAGTGTCTCTACACATGAATAGATAGGCAACATAAGATAAGGCGAGACAAGACAAGACAAGACCCGACCAGCAGACAAGACAGAAGATGTCACAAGACCAGACAAGACAGAGAGATAGGGAGATGGATAGGTAGATGGATAGTCTGAGAGATTACAGTATCATTCCAAACTGCAGAAACACGCTGTGTTACATCTGTGGGACTTTTGGTGTGCCATATTGGCTTGAGGAGATGCGATTCTTCGAAGCCAGATATGGTGACATTGATAGGCCGGTGTTGTTTTTAAGCCATTTGAATGGATGTTGGTTTGAAACGCCACACATTTCTGGGATACAAAAATCATCAGTAACAATGAGCTTAGGTCATTTGGCTTAAATCACCTTGACTTTAAAACATGGAAGTTTTCTTCATGTGTTCCCGTAGACAGTTTAAGATTGACTTTTGGCCGGGTGAGTCTTTGAGCCATTTGAATGGATGTTTTTTGAGTGTTTTAAATTGCGGTTATCAGTGCTATTGCTAGTGTAGCAATAATACTAGTATTAGTATGATGACTATCTTTTTCCATGGGCTTAACGGTTTCACTGGGTTTACCGTGTAACAACGTCACGTCCAGGATTAACAGCCGAGGCTGTTGAACTCGATTTGAAAGGTCATGTGTTTTTTTTCAGATGGATTATGCACAGCTAAACTTCGACTGTTTACTAACCCTTACATATTCCTTACATCACCCAGAAAGTTGGGGTATGTTGTTTTGGGATATATGCCAAACACCTTGAATCCAGACGTGTCCGAACAGTTGTCACCAATTGATTCCAAGTCCCTAAACTGCGTTGGATTCTCTGCCAGGTTGGTCTTGGATTGTCACTATGCACGGCGTTTTCTGAGTGAGAAATTGATCCACGTGGCATGGTTCAAATGCAGATGTTGTGTACGGCCTAATGTATGGATTACGTGTATCCACCAATTCCCAGCATTTTGCTTACCATATTTGTAGTTTATGACTGTACCCCATAGTTCCCGTGATGATCATGGCTCCGTTGGAACATTTCGAAGTGGACGGTCGCCAGCTGAGGAGAAGTGGATGATTGATCAATACGACCTCACTGCACCCCTCCACTCAGAGACCAACAGTTTCTTTACCAAGTGGACGGTGCCGGAGGCGGATCGCGAGTCCTTTGGTCAACATGTGGCCCGGTTGGTAAAAAACCAATCGCTTGCCGAACTGTTACCCCAAGCGCCTTAAGGAGAACTGGGTGGCGGCAAGCAGTTGTGATGGACTGCTGTTCCTATGGCCCATCATTGAGGGTGACAAGACTCCTCCGGTTGTAAGGCCAGGATGGGAGAGATTTTCGAGTTCAGAAAGACAACGGTTGGGGGGCATATTTTTTTCAAAAGTCTTTAGCTTGGCACCCAAAATTTTCCAAGATGTTGGGATGAATACTGCTTTATTGATCTTTTTTGGCCATTGTGTAGGTGCAAACAGCTGCATTCCGCACCTTGCGTGGATTTCGCGATGGATTGGAAGCTTGGTGCTTTTTCTGCGAAGATCTATCAAGATTGGTTGGATTTTTTATGATTTTTGTGGGGGGAGAAGATGATGAATATGAACAGCTGGCCAAAACATTGAGGTAACCAAACAAGTTGAAGCTCCAAGGACTCGGATGGAGGCGGTGACCTGTGGCCTTGATAACAAGGTGAGATCGGATCATCCATGGCTGCCATGGCCAGTTATGGCTTTCTGGGTTGGAACAAAGCTCACTTCGTTGAACGGTTTGCAAACATGCTCCAAGTTTTTGGGGATAGGAGGATACAATCAGGGGGGATAGCATGAACACTCAGTCAAACTTCATCAAGCATACCAAGTTTCAGCTTTGAACATCTTTGAACTCTCAATTAGGTGTGGGGTCAAATGTCCCTGAAAGACACTTTTAAGTTGGAAACTTGAAACCGTTGAAACCGGAAGATTTGGAAACCGCTCTCTGGTACCTTCCCGGGGTCCCACAATGTGGGGTTGGGGTCGACTTTTCAGGTGAACGTGTACAACTTGGAGGCGGGATGATGGTTAAAGCTCACAAAATTCATCGCGATGTCGACCTTTTTCGGCAGCTTCAGACCGACAAAATAGAAGTCTTAGGGAACATACATGAATTATCATGAATTCACTCTTCTATTGAATTCATTCCTGCAAGTTTCTTGCAAAAAAAAGGTCAAAAGTAAGTGTAACACACCCAAGATGAGGGCATTGCCAACGGTCCACAGCTGTGGAACAGCACCGGTTTTTCAGGAGGACCGAGTCTGCGCGTCTGTCCGCGATGGGAAGGAGAGCAACAGCCAGGTCTTTCTTTGCGTGGAGACCTGGCGATGACTTTCAAAGGGTTGTTTTCATCTTGACCATGAAATATAAAGTTATGTTTTAAAGCATTTCAATGCATTTCATATGACTTTATATCAAGGATATTTCTGGGAAGCTTCAGTTGAGAGATTTTTTCAGAATCCTGATGCTTGTTTGCCATTTTTGGGACGATACCAGGATGCAACTCATAGAAATGGTTCGTACGCCACTCAATTGTGTTTTTTTCTCCCTACAATGTTAATTCACCATGGTCAACCAGTCGTTCCTGGAATGATTGTCAGTCACTTTTTGCTGAAGCCTTCACTCAGCAAAGGTAAGTATATACATTACTTTGTGACACCGATCGTTGATGACATTCACACTTTCACATCAACTTTCTGGGTCTTATTTTGGGCCTATCGATTTTTTGGTTTCTTCGCGACGACCTTCAGATCCTTCAGGATGCCGAGTTGGATTTTTGCAAACGTGCTGCCTTGGGCACCAACTTTGGCCACATCAAAGTCTTGGATCTGCAGCGGATGTCCTTTGTCACTTCGCTGCTGGGGCATCAGGATCATTGCCGGGTACCGCGGCAGAAATGCTTTCGTTTAGGGAGAACATTTTTCATTTGATTTTTGGTAGAATCATTTTTGGGATTATTCTGAAAGGTTGAACGAGCGCTTGAGGGCAAATATTTTTTTGGATACAAGATCGTCTATATGCAACTCCTTGTTTTCGATGCCAATCTTCTCCAAAAAATGGTACCAGCTTCTGGCTCTAAGTCTTGACACAGTTGGCTTCAACTTGTCGCCCTGTTGTTGGATGCACCCAGGCACTGTCCGTGGACTGGGATCAACAGCTACTGGCCAGTTGCTCTTGGGATTCCTATGTGCACCTCTATGTGTTTTGGCGGGCCATTTTGCGACTTTTTTGATTTGTAGATGCATATGATATTAGATCCTATACTTTTTCCCGAATGCGTAGCGAGGGTTCCCGTTTCATTTGAGGGTCTGGGGGTGAGGCTGTGTTCGCCAAGTTTTGCGTTTGCGTTCGCAACCGTCGGCAACCGCTTGCGGTGACGCCGTAAGGCTCTCCACAGTGGCGAGCGTGTCTGAAGAGGCCCAGAAACTGTGTCAAGTTGAGTCGTGTCGCCGCAGTTATATTGGTGTTTGCAGAGGAGGTGTCTGTGAGAGTGATCTGTGGCGCCGCAGTTATATTGGTGTTTGCAGAGGAGGTGCCTGTGTGAATGATCTGTGTCGCCGCAGTTATATTGGTGTTTGCAGAGGAGGTGTCTGTGTGAATGATCTGTGTCGCCGCAGTTACATCGGTGTTTGCAGAGGACCTGTCTGTGTGAGTGATCTGTGTCGCCGCAGTTATATTGGCGTTTGCAGAGGAGGTGTCTGTGGGAGTGATCTGTGGCGCCGCAGTTATATTGGTGTTTGCAGAGGAGGTGTCTGTGTGAGTGATCTGTGGCGCCGCAGTTATATTGGCGTTTGCAGAGGAGGTGTCTGTGGGAGTGATCTGTGGCGCGGCAGTTATTTTGGTGTTTGCAGAGGAGGTGTCTGTGTGAGTGATCTGTGGCGCCGCAGTTCTATGGGCGTTTGCAGAGGACCTGTGTGTGAGAGTGATCTGTGTCAAGTAGGAGCGTCTTCCAAGAGTGTCAAGTAAGAGTGTCTTACAAGAGTGTCAAGTAAGAAGTGTCTTACAAGAGTGTCAAGTAAGAGTGTCCTACAAGAGTGCCAAGTAAGAAGTGTCAAGTAAGAGTGTCTTACAAGAGTGTCTTACAAGAGTGTCAAGTAAGAATTGTCTTACAAGAGTGTCAAACAAGAAGTGTCAAATAAGAAGTGTCAAGTAAGAGTGTCAAGCAAGAAGTGTCTTACAAGAGTGTCAAGTAAGAGTGTCTTACAAGAGTGTCAGGCAAGAGTGTCTTACAAGAGTGTCAAGTAAGAGTGTCACGTAAGAGTGTCGCGTAAGAGTGTCTTACAAGAGTGTCAAGTCAGAGTGCCTTACAAGAGTGTCAAGTAAGAAGTGTCTTATTAGAGTGTCAAGTAAGAAGTGTCTTACAAGAGTGTCAAGTAAGCCTGTCTCACAAGAGTGTCGAGTAAGAGTGTCTTACAAGGGTGTCAAATAGGAGTGTCAAGGAAGAGTGTCTTACAAGAATGTCAAGTAAGAGTGTCTCACAGTGTCAAGCAAGAACTGTTTTACAAGATTTTCTCACCAGAGCGTTGCGCAATAGTGTCAAGCAAGGGTGTCCCACAAGAGTGTCACCTCAGTGTGTGAACTCAGGGTGTCTCGCAAGTGAGTTTGCTGGAAATGTGACAAATAAGTATTGTCTCTGTTTGTCAACATACGTGTCGGCATTCGGGTTCGTGGGTTTCATCTTGTTTTTCCCCGGTATGTTTGAAAAGTGAATCATGATTTTTTTTTTCTTGTTCTTTGATCCGTGATTCCTCATGACTTTGAAAGGGGCGGGGCCCTGGGGAAATGCAAGTTGATGACTCCAAGAGACAAACATATCCAAACAAATTTTTGTACCTTGTATCCGAAAGTCGTCGCAAAATCTGTTGCGACTTGCGATCCAAGTGGACTGTTTTAGGGTGGTTGTTTGTTGTGACTCTCTAGGTTTTCATCCCCCGGTTGTGTTTTTTGGTTTACGACAACCATCCCTGATGCTGTTTTCCAGGATTTGAGATCATCGAAGTTGATCCATCGCTTTGAAGGCCACAACAGCAATTGCCCCTCGGCCCCCGAAAGATCCTGCCAAGGTCCTGCCATATGTTTTTCAGTTTCCATCCACAAAAAGGACTTTCCAGCCAACATTTATACAACACTTATACCAACATAAATGAAAAAAACATCCAAAAAACATCACAAAAGAACGGTGAAAAATGGGGTGTTGAGCTCCCTTTGAGGTGGAGCCCTGGAGGTGGATTGGCAGAACCTGGTGGCGGTGTCCTCGGCCACGGAGTATCGTTTCATCATGTGGGACCTGGCGCCACTTGGGAAGTCCACCAGGTTTTTTTTTTGGTGCTGGAAATGGTTGGATCATTTTGGTCAACAAGTTGTTGATGTGAAGCAGATAAGTTAGTTAGTCACTAGTACCAAAATATGTCTGCAGTGTGAAAAACAAATCATCCCAAGTTCACTTGGGTGTGAACTGGGCTGCCCCGAACATCCCAAGTTAGGGGCTGGGTTAGGACGGGCTTCACGTCCTGACCGGTGAAGGGTCAAGTTCTTCGAAACATGTCCAGTGCAGCCTAGCAGCCAAGGGAAAGGAAATTGATCCAGAGATATGACTCCCCTGGGCACAATGTGAACTGATGCTTGGGCACAACATTTTTTTCGTGACCAGGTTCTGTCGCGTTTTGTTATTTTGAGCCTCAAAGTGTGGGAGAAAAGAGCACCCGAAGTGTCATTTTAAAAGCTGTTGCGAACATTTTCGTACACCACTGTGGGATTTTTTTCAGGACACCAACATACCATTTGGCCATTGATCCAGTTTGCTGGGAAACCACCGCATAAACCAAGGCCTGCACTTCAATGCCGAAGAGGGCAAGCTGGCCACTGGTGCCACGGCAGCCGGGGGTTTTCGTTTTTTAGTGTTATTTTTATTTATCAAAAAAAGCAAAACAAACGGTGGTATCTGCCAAGTGGTGTTTGTTTTCAGGTTCGGATGATGGTTTGGTGAAGATCTGGAACTTGGGGGTGGACGACGATGGAACTTGGGAAGCCGCTTGGGAGCGGTCCATCGACTGTCAGCACCACATGACCCTGGCGATGGATGTGGATTGGGAGCGCCAGAAGCTGGTCACGGCCTCATGGGACTACAATGTGGACCTGTGGGATCTTCAAACAGGTGGGCTCTGTTGGGCTTGGACCTGAGGCAAAAGGAGAAGTTCTTGGTGAAAGTTAGAAAAGAATGGGGGGAGAGAGAGTTTGCCTCATTTTTTTGGTTCCAACATCATCCAACATCTATAGCATTGAGCAGTCTTTTGGTTGTGAAATCTGGTTGAAGCAACCTGCTCCAGGTGCCCATCTTCACCACTTTTTCAAGCCCAGACGGTGTATGACACAGGTCCGTTTGAAGACGCTTGGCGGGTTAAGCACCGTCCAATGCGGCCGGCCCCGATTGGAACATCTCGAAACCATGATTTTTTCCATGGAAAGATAGCTGGCTTTCTTGTTTTGCCAACCAATGAGGGTTTCATTTCCAAACATCCTGATTTTATGGGCATAGTGAATCTCCTTCGTTCATGCTCAGCCATCATCCAAAAAGGTTCATGTTGAGATCAAAAAGGCGCAGTTTTTGAGGTACAAATGATGCTGTGATCCACCTCCAGGGCTTAGGTTTGGCCCGTGGCCAAAGCTTGCTACGGTCATGTTGATGTGAACAGCGTAGGATGATTGAACAGTTCTGTACAAAGTGGTTCTGTCCATCAAAGACCATGGATACAATTTTGAAAGACGCTCCGAAGATTTTTTAAATGAACAGCTGGACATTTTTCTTGGAAAAGTATGTTTGAACAGGAGGGTCTTCCCGTTGGACTCAAGTTTAGAGGCTTCAAATCTTGGAACTGAATGGTTTGAGGTGCAAAAAGTTGCAACAGCTTGAGTTCATGTGCGCTAACCTTTGTCATGTTTGTTTTCCGTGATCACGTTGATTAAAATGGTACCGTCAACATTCCAACCTGTGCTTTTGTATGGTTTGTGAGCTCCATCCACCAGAAAAGTTACGGTACTGTACTCATTTCGATGTTGGGCAGCTGGAGAAACGACGCGTATTTCCAAATTTGATCTTGTCCAAACTTTTGAACCGCCCCAGATGCCAGTAGTTTTGATCTTTCTTTAGTTTCATCATGTTTCATCCTTTTTTCCCGCAGCAAATCCCGAGGAAAAGGTGGTGTTTCTAGGAACCCGAAACATGTCACAGGCTTGGTCTTCCGAAGACGGGCAGCTGCATGCTGAGGACTGAATGTTCAGCTGGATGCAGCTGGATGTCGACCTTTCTTTTTTTCCACATCTTATATTTGTTCAGATTGGACCATAAACAACTCGAAGCTGGGCCTGAAAATATGAGACTGGATCACAAAACTTGATGACTCGTGGATTGTTTGGGAAGCCGGAATAGAGTCGTGCACGTGGAACCTGCCAGCCACGTGATGATTCTCGGAGTTCCCACTCCTTGCCTGAAGTCGGAGGTATTCCACCGCAAAATGCAGCACCATCCAGTTACAGAACCAACTGAAGCGGGGTGTGCAGAACGTCTTCAGAACTGCACAAAAGCCGAGTCGTGTTTCTTCGAGTCATTTTGCCCCCTCATGTCAGAACTGTTCATTCTCCAGGCCATCAAAACCCACGTGGGCAAAGTGAAGACCTTGCTGACCATGGGAAAGGACCAATTTTGCTGGGACGTCTGCGTGGCTTGAAGCAACAAACATTCCAGGAGGTGCATGAGGTAGCCCTAGAACAAGCACAAAAGGCGGCCTTGAAGCTCAAGGAGAAGTCGTTTTTCATCTCAGTTGGCTCTCCAAGATTTCTCTGCTTTGTGATACTATGTAACTAAAACACAAAGTTTTATTTTTTTTTCCCAACAGCGTAAGCTAATGGGGTCTTCAGCCCAGATAAGCTCCGGTGTGTGCCGGTGCGGGTCGCAGGAGCAGGTTCCGGAGGAAGGTTCCGGAAGGTTCCGGAGGGTTCCGGTGTGTGCTGGTGTAGGTTCCGGAGGCAAGTTCCGGAAGGTTCCGGAGTGCTGGTGTAGTTTCCGCAGGGTTCCGGCGTGTGCTGGTGTAAGTTCCGGAGGCAGGTTCCGGAAGGTTCCAGAGGATTCCGATGTGTGCTGGTGTAGGTTCCGGAGGCAAGTTCCGAAGGTTCCGGAGGGTTCCGGTTTGTGCCGGCGGAGAGTTCCAGGGTTTCGGAAGGTTTAGGAGTGGTTTGTTGCCTTGCAACCTTGACTGGAACAGCCATGTGATTGTTTTTGAACACCTTTTGGTGATAACATTGTCCGCATGGGCAAAACCACTGCGGAACAAGAATGCGCCCATGTAGTCAAACATGGCATAAGGCTACTGCTGTTGGGGATACCACCAAAGCTTATTTGAGAATGTTGTTTCGCTTTTGGTGCTTTCCGGTGATCAACACATTTTGGTTCCGAATGCCAGGACTCCAGCAAGCTTTTTGGTTCCGGCGAAGGGAGCAAGCAGAAGGCCCGGGTACGGAGCACGAATCAATGGCTGGCAGATGGAAGCATGGCTTACAAAATCTTTGCAGTTTGTACATGACAGTCATGAACATCAATTGACATTCAAATACAACAACAAACATATATTTTTTTTTGACTTTTTTTTGACACATGATTTATATTAATTGATAACATATGTGTCAAATTTTATCATCATTTTCTATGACTTGAAGTACCTGGTGAGACCATGTCCAAGTGGCAGGTCCAGTCGGTGGCGGAGAAGGCACAGACGGTGAAGGACACCGCCACGGCAGGCGGGTGGAGTTTCGGAGCTTTCTTCGAAACTTTTGTTGATTTTTTTGGTTGCAGTTTTGTTGATCTTGTTGAAGAGTTGAACTGATGAACAAAAGTTGATCAATTTGTTTCTATTTGTAGTTTCGAAACTTTTGTTGATCAATTTGTGGATATTTTTACATTCTTTTGTGTCTTTTTCTCCCAGTGGTGACCCAACTGATGAACCGATCGTCCTTTCAGACCTTTGATCCTGTGCTGATTTCGATCCAAAATTCCCCAAGAATTCTGTCCACTGAGGTTCTTCGCAAAGCCAGCTGCTGTTCTTTCTGATTGCCAGCTGGACATGTTTGGGCTAGGAAGGATTGGAGAAAGTTGTCTCACGTGGCCAGGTGATTTGCGTCACTATCTTGGGCATGCTCTTCTTCAATCGGATGCAATATTACGAGAAGAAGCATTTTATTTAGAAAAATAACATAACTAATTTGACATATTTTGCTACAAATCGAAAAAATCTATTTCCCCAAACAACTCTGGAGCTGAATGGGGTTGTCAATTCTTCCAAGGAACAGGCTTTGTTCCATCATGATTTTGTGGGTCCTTCTGGTTCGGGTTCCGGGGCTTGTCTCCTTGTCTTTTCTCAGGAAAGGAAATTTGTTCCATTATGATTTCCTGGTATTTTTTCCCTATTTTTCTTTCTTGTTTTAGGAAAGGGATTGTGGGGGGGGGCGGAAAATTTAGAAGAATTGCAGATCACCTTCTTGGATAAATGGATGTTGTTGTTTGAGGTCCAGGCTGGTGTATTTGTTTCTTCTACCTATTAGGTAGAAATTATTATTATTTTTGATGAGGGGAGACGAGATGAAAGGAGAAACGATGAAAAAAAACAAGATAGATGAAGGAAACTAAGATGAAGGGAAATAAGAGAAAGGAACCCGAATGAAGGGAAACACGATAAAGGGAAATAAAATGAAGGGAAATAAGATAAAGGGTAAAGACATGGGGAAATAACATAAAAGGGGAAAAAAAAAGGGACACGAAATGAGGGGGACAAAAATAACAGGAGATGAGATGAAGAAAAATAAAATGGAGGGAGGTAAGATAAAGGAAATAAAATAAAGGGATGATACGAGAAAAATAAAAAAATGAAGGAAAATAAGATAAGGGAAAACGAGAGGAAGGGAAATAAGATAAAGAGAAATAAGATGGCAGGAAATAAGATAAACGAAGGGAAAAAGAAGAAAAATAAAATGAACCGATTATGGAAAATGAAATAATGGAGGATGAAATAGACGGGAAAAAAAAACCCTTAGAGTATTTTTGAGCTATAAAATTAGAAGTTACTATTTTTTTTTAAATATACAACGGGGATATTTAAGGTTGAGGTTTCTAGGACTTTTGAAAAATTTATTATTTTTATTATTCTTATTATAAAATTGGTTTTATATATTTTATTTAGGGTTATGGAAAAAAAGGGGCCAAAAAAAGATTGCGTTAGGCCTAATTTGAAATAGGTTTTGAATTATTTTGAATTTATATATATTTTTTTTAAATAAAATTTTGATTTTGAACAGGATATTTTTCCCTTCTTCGATTAATTTGAGTAATTATATTTTTGATTTTATTTAGGGAATTCGTACGATGGTTTCCGATAATTTTTGAATTGGAATAAAAATAATTAAATTTAGTAAAATTACCTATTATTTATTTTTTTTCTACTGTTATTTATTGATATTTTTTTAAATAAAAAAATGTAATAAAATAATAAATATATTACTACTAATATTACGATAAGGGTTCAGAACGGCTGCCGAGCGCAGAACCGTTTGCTCCAGATTCCCCAAATTTCACAACTTTTTTGGACTTTTGCTCCAATACATTTTTAGTCTTCCCGTCATCTACTTTTCTTCATCCTTGGAGTCATTTCCAAATTTGGCTCGAAAATTGCACACAATTTTGGGATTCTCAAATTTCATGTTTCCAAAAATTCAGTGATTTTTTGGGATTCTCAAACTGGCCCTCTGTGCAGTACCACTAGGCAAATCCCTGACGGTGGGTCGTTCGATTCCCCCTGGGTCCATCTCTGTACTGGGGCTATTCCTAGAGAAATCGTGTAGGAGGTGAGTGGAGAAGGTTGGATCGGAAAGAAATGAGTTTTGAACGGCTGGACGGGAAAGAGCTGAGTTGGGAAGGATTGGGCCGGAGAGGGATGAGTTGAGAAGGGTGGGGAAGGGTTGGACCGGAAAGAGATGAGTTGGGAAGGGTTGGATCGGAAGGAGATGAGTGGAGAAGGTTGGATCGGAAAGAGATGAGTTGTGTAGGATCGGATAGGAAAGAGACGGGTTGGGAAGGATTGGGTCGAAGAGGGATGAGTTGAGAAGGGTTGGATTCGAAAGAAATTAGTTGGGAAGGATTGGGCTGGAAAGAAATGAGTTGAGAAGGGTTGGATCCGAAAGAGATGAGCCGAGGAGGATTGGGTCGGAAAGAGGGAAGGATTGGATCGGAAGGAGGTGAGTGGAGAAGGTTGGATCGGAAAGAAATGAGTTTTGAAGGGCTGGACGGGAAAGAGCTGAGTTGGGAAGGATTGGGCCGGAGAGGGATGAGTTGAGAAGGGTGGGGAAGGGTTGGACCGGAAAGAGATGAGTTGGGAAGGGTTGGATCGGAAGGAGATGAGTGGAGAAGGTTGGATCGGAAAGAGATGAGTTGTGTAGGATTGGATGGGACAGAGATGGGTTGGGAAGGATTGGGTCGAAGAGGGATGAGTTGAGAAGGGTTGGATTCGAAAGAAATGAGTTGGCAAGGATTGGATTGGAAAGAAATGAGTTGAGAAGGGTTGGATCCGAAAGAGATGAGCCGAGGAGGATTGGGTCGGAAAGAGGGAAGGATTGGATCAGAAGGAGGTGAGTAGAGAAGGTTGGATCGGAAAGAAATGAGTTTTGAAGGGCTGGACGGGAAAGAGCTGAGTTGGGAAGGATTGGGCCGGAGAGGGATGAGTTGAGAAGGGTGGGGAAGGGTTGGACCGGAAAGAGATGAGTTGGGAAGGGTTGGATCGGAAGGAGATGAGTGGAGAAGGTTGGATCGGAAAGAGATGAGTTGTGTAGGATTGGACGGGACAGAGATGGGTTGGGAAGGATTGGGTCGAAGAGGGATGAGTTGAGAAGGGTTGGATTCGAAAGAAATTAGTTGGGAAGGATTGGGCTGGAAAGAAATGAATTGAGAAGGGTTGGGTCCGAAATTGCTTGGTCGAGAAGGATTGATGGGAAAGAGATATATTACGAAGGATTGAATGGGAAAATGGAGATTGATTGGGTCGGAAGGCGATGAGGTGCGAAGGTTTGGATGGAAAAGAGATAAATTGGGAAGAATTGATGGGAAAGAGATCGTTTAAGGGGGTTTGGTTGGAAAGAGATGAGTTGCGAAGGGTTGAAAGAAATATGTTGGGGAGGTTGGATTGGAAAGGAATAAATTGGGTAGGCGTTGGTCGATTAGAAATATAAATTGGTATGGGATTGGATAAAAAGGTTTTGATGTAAATATTTGGTAAGTTTTTTAAAATCTGGTTTAGAATGGTGTAGAATTTTGTGGTATAAAAGATATTATTATAAATATTTGTATAATTTATTAAAATTTGAAATAAAATGGTAAAAATAGAATTTGAAATTTGATTTTTGAAAAAAAATGATTTGGAAGGTTTTGGTGTAGAAAAAAATTTGGAAGGTTTGGATTTTTTGGAAAAATGGAGTAGATATTGAGGTTGGCTTTATAAGGTTTTGATAAAAATATAATTAAGAAAAATTTTAATAATTAAAATAATTATAAAAATAAAATAATATATATGTTATATATATATTAATTATGATTTTGAATTATAAAATTATTGGAACAAAAATATTTTAAAGAAATAATTACCCGAAAATTTACGGGTTAATTCTATATTTATGAAAAATATTGAAATTTATTTATATATTAAATATATTTTATTTTTATTTAAAAAAAATATTTTTTATTTTATTAAAATATTTTTATTTTTATTATAATATAATAATTAGATTTTAGATAATTTAATTAAAATAAAAATAATTAATTTGTATAAATTTATTTTAATATATTTTTTTCTTACCTTTTTAATATTTGATTTAAAAACCTTAATTTATTTCTAAATTTTGGAAATTTTGATTATCGTATTTTTTAAATATATTTTTCGAATTCATTTTTTTTTTCCTTATATTTTTAAACACTTCCATATTTTTTTATTTTTTTTATTTTTTTTATTTTTTTTATTCCCCAACAGCGTAAGCTAATGGGGTCTTCAGCCCAGATAAGCTCCGGTGTGTGCCGGTGCGGGTCGCAGGAGCAGGTTCCGGAGGAAGGTTCCGGAAGGTTCCGGAAGGTTCCGGAAGGTTCCGGAGAGTTCCGGCGTGTGCTGGTGTAGGTTCTGGAGGCAGGTTGCGGAAGGTTCCGGAGAGTTCCGGTGTAAAATGGTGTAGGTTCTGGAAGCAAATTCCCGGAAGGTTCCGGAAGATTTCGGAGGGTTCCAGGGTATGCTGGCGTAGGTTCCGGAGGTAGGTTTCGGAAGGTTCCGAAAGGTTGATTCCGGAAGGTCTTGGAAAGTTCCGGAGGGTTCCGGAGAGTTCCGGCACGTGTTGGTGTAGGTTCCAAAGGCAGGGTTCGGACGGTTCCGGAGGGTTCCGAAGAGTTTCAGCGCGTGTTGGTGTAGGTTCCGGAGGCAGGGTTCAGAAGGTTCCGGAGAGTTCCGGTGTGGTTTGTTGCCTTGCAAGCAGCCATGTGATTGTTTTTTGATCACGGGGATAACATTGTCCACATGGGCAAAACCATTGCGCAAAAAGGCGCCAATGTAGTCAAAGATGGCATAAGGCATAAGGATGTCAATGCTACTGCTGTTGGGGATATCACCAAAGCTTATTTTGTTTATTTTTTATTTATTCCCCAACAGCGTAAGCTAATGGGGTCTTCAGCCCAGATAAGCTCCGGTGTGTGCCGGTGCGGGTCGCAGGAGCAGGTTCCGGAGGAAGGTTCCGGAAGGTTCCGGAGGGTTCCAGCGTGTGCTGGTGTAGGCTTCGGAGGAAGGTTCCGGAAGGTTCCGGAGGGTTCCGGTGTGTGCTGGTGTAGGTTCCGGAGGCAGGTTCCGGAAGGTTCTGGAAAGTCCCGGTGTGTGGTGGTGTAAGTTCCGGAGGCAGGTTCCGGAAGGTTCCAGAGGATTCCGATGTGTGCTGGTGTAGGTTCCGGAGGCAAGTTCCGAAGGTTCCGGAGGGTTCCGGTTTGTGCCGGCGGAGAGTTCCAGGGTTTCGGAAGGTTTAGGAGTGGTTTGTTGCCTTGCAACCTTGACAGGAACAGCCATGTGATTGTTTTTGAACACCTTTTGGTGATAACATTGTCCGCATGGGCAAAACCACTGCCGAACAAGAATGCGCCCATGTAGTCAAACATGGCATAAGGCTACTGCTGTTGGGGATACCACCAAAGCTTATCATATTTTTTCTCATTTTTCCCCAACAGCGTAAGCTAATGGGGTCTTCAGCCCAGATAAGCTCCGGTGTGTGGCGGTGCGGGTCGCAGGAGCAGGTTCCGGAGGAAGGTTCCGGAAGGTTCCGGAGGTTGCGGTGTGTGCTGGTGTAGGTTCCGGAGGAAGGTTCCGGAAGGTTCCGGAGGGTTCCGGTGTGTGCTGGTGTAGGTTCCGGAGGCAAATTCCGGAAGGTTCCGGAGTGCTGGTATAGTTTCCGCAGGGTTCCGGCGTGTGCTGGTGTAGGTTCCGGAGGCAGGTTCTGGAAGGTTCCGGAGGGGTTCCGGTGTGTGCTGGTGTAGGTTCTGGAGGCAGGTTCCGGAAGGTTCTGGAAAGACCCGGTGTGTGGTGGTATAAGTTCCGGAGGCAGGTTCCGGAAGGTTCCAGAGGATTCCGATGTGTGCTGGTGTAGGTTCCGGAGGCAAGTTCCGAAGGTTCCGGAGGGTTCCGGTTTGTGCCGGCGGAGAGTTCCAGGGTTTCGGAAGGTTTAGGAGTAACATTGTCCGCACGCCCATGTAGTCAAACATGGCACAAGGCTACTGCTGTTGGGGATACCACCAAAGCTTATTCTATCGAAAATTTTCGCTGTTGGAAACAGCGGGCCAACTACGAAAGTTAGCGTTAGCTAGTTGGAGTCTTCTTGCTTTAGCAAGTTCCGGGGCTGCCCCGCGATATCACGTGAATATTCACTAGAAAGGGGGGGGGCCCCTCCCCCTCCCCCTTTCCGTCCTCCTCTCCGTCCTCCTCTCCGTCTTCCTTTCCGTCCTCCTCTCCGTCCTCTTCCTCATTTTCCTTATCTTCCTTATCTTCTTCACTTTCCTCATCTTCCTCATCTTCCTCATCTTCCTTATCTTCCTCATCTTCCGCATCTTCCTCCTTTTGCACATCTTCGTCATCTTCCTCATCTTCCTCCTTTTGCTCATCTTCCACATCTTCTTCATCTTCCTTATCTTCATCATTTTCCTTCTCTTCCTCCTCTTCCTCCTCTTCCTCTTCGTCCTCTTCGTCCTCTTCGTCCTCTTCGTCCTTTTCATCCTTTTCCTCTTTCCTTGTTCTTCTTCTATCTCTTGCCCTTGACTGCGCTTCACGCATACCCTTCCTTAATCCTCCCGCCCCGCTAACTTTCGTCATTCACCCCCGACCTCAAATATATATAATTAAAGAATATTTTAAGGTATATTATAACCTTTTTATATATTTTTTTAATTATAATTTTTTATTTATAATTAATATTAAAATTAATATTTTATATATAACAAAATGTGCTATTATTATTTTTGCCTATTTTTGTTTTATGCTATATTTATGATATCTCGCTACGTTATGTAAATTGAACGACCATAATTTAGAAATATATTATATCTAAAAAGAATTAATAAGATATATATATATATTATTTTATATAAAATTAAAATTAACAATATAATCGGACAAATTTATATGTACAACAAATATATATAAATATAAAACAATATAGGGAATATAAAAAAGAAAAAACTATATGTCCATACCACCCCATTTCTATCCATACAATTACTATGTACGGCTCCATGCCTGTGACCCGCTACCTCCTGCGAAAATTTTCACGTATTTTATTTTTGTGCCCGTATGTTCATTGCAAGGTTGTACCTGACGGATCCTCAGGATGAAATTGAGGGTATTGATTTTATTCTTATTTTTTGATAGTGTGGATGGAATCTGTGGATTGCTAAAATTCGTGTCAATATAAATTAAATTTAATATTATAAAATTTTTTTAGGGCCTCCTGATTTTTGCACATTTTATTTTGTTATCTGATCACCTATTTCCTAAATTCAATTAATAATTAAATATATTGAATCCATTGAAAAAGGGTTAATCGTTTTCAAGGTACCCAAAATCAAGAAATATTGAGGTCAAGGACCAAAAAAAAATATTATATTTTTAAATTTATTAATTAAAAAAAATTATCATTTTCAATATTTAAAAAAATTATGAATAAAATAAAAACCCCCAACCAAAAATTACATCCCAATTCTAAATATAAATTTATAACCCTACCTTAGAAATCTCATTTAACCAATTTAATTATATAAATTGTAAATAATTTAGGAATTCAATGACCTAATTTTAATACATAATTATTAAATATATTAATAAACTTAATTTATTTTCGAAATAATCAAAATCACAAAAAATATCAATAAAATTGTAATTTAATTATAAAATCAAAAATCAAATATTTTTTTTTTTAATAAAATTTATCATATTATTTAATATTCCACAAATTATATATAAAATCAAAATTCCATAATTAAAATTTACAATCCTATTTATCAATATTAAAATTAATATAAATTCTAATTATTTTAATAATTCAATTCCGTTAATTTTGTTTACAATAAATAATTTCCTTAAAAAATAATATATATTT
The DNA here is from genome assembly GCA_965601465.1 of Ekhidna sp. Lineage (GTDB taxonomy): Bacteria > Bacteroidota > Bacteroidia > Cytophagales > Cyclobacteriaceae > Ekhidna. Next base: position 221,245 of record OZ271834.1, read on the forward strand.
ATTTTATATAAACATTCAAATTCAAATATATATAATTTTATTTTTTTTCCTTTTAATTTTATATATTTATTTTCCTATATTTTTTTTGATTTAATTTATTAATTTTATTTTTATTTATATAAACATAAATATTTTAAATTTATATATTTTTATATATTATTTTATATTATTATATATTTTATGATTAATACAAATTGTAAATATGTTTAAATATTTTTATACAATATGACCCTCTGATTCTGAATTGTAAGAGGCTCGAAGCCCTGCCATTTATAGATGATTTGAAATGTTTGCTGTGCTTGATATTCCTATACATTCCTTTTCGGCGATTGCATTAGCGGTTTCCCACTTTGTGGGCGAGAATCAGATTCCTACGCTCCGGTGAAACATGTTATGTACATTCTAGACTTTTGCCTCCCATGTCGTGTGTTTCTTAAAGTGCAAATGTCAAGGAACCCTCTGGATTGCAAGAACACATGTCCGAATCTCTCATCACCTTGCCATTTTGTCTGGACATTCCCATGGAAACCAATGAACGTGGCGTCAGGCAGCTTTCTTCCCTGAGCGACACGTTGCAAAATGGCGAGCTTGGCATGGCCCAAACTTGGACGAGACACGGCTTTTCTTCATGTTTTGACGCCTGGCGACAAGTCAGTTTTTGCGCACCGGTCACTTCCTGGAAAAAAAGTGGTGTTTGAAGACTTGGTCATTCAGGTAGTCAACCAGATTTAACATGATTTAACCCGTGCATGCTATCACAAGCGCATCTCTCAAAACCGTTGCATTTGCCGAAGTTTCATGTATCAAGTCCCATCCACAACGGAGCGGGTGGGACGCCATCAATCGATCTCAAACAAGTAGATAAAGCAACACAGCAACACACAACTTGTTTTTCAACAACTGGAAGCAAAATACACTTCCAACCACATCAGATTATACAATCATTATGAATCACACAATAATCATATAACACCATATAACACTCATCTATATCAACGAATCTGATACAGTAAATTCATGATGATTTTTTTTTTTGATTGTCATCCATGTCATAATAAAATCCATTCCCAAGATATGAAAATTCATTTCAATTCATCCTCTTCCAACGTTAAAAAAACCACGTTCACCGGAACAAGTTCGTAGCCAGGGAGGCATGGCTTCTTCCTGCGCCTTCCGGGCTGCGGCGGCCCGAGCCTCAAACATGGCAGGTTTCAGTCCTTCTATTTTTATAAAGCAAAAAATGGACAGAAAAATGGACAGAAAAATGGTAAAAAAGAAGATTTTTCGTTTTTTTTTTTTTTTTTTGGTTTAACTATGTTTAAAAATCATGTTGTTTCCCGACCTTTTTTTTTGGGCCGTTCATAAAAATGACGAAACAAATGGAACCGTGAAACAACACCACTCGGAACAGGACCCGCTTGGCGAACTTCTCAGCGGCGTCTTTGGCAGCCATCGCCTGGGAGTTTTTTTTTTTCGAACAAAATCCGTGGTTTTTTCGTGTTAAACAACCATATGGTTTAGCCATTTTTTTGGAAAAACACATGAAAAACCAATTGTTGTTGAGATAAATCTTAAATCTTTTTTAGTTTGATCCTTTTTGATCATTTTGTTGTGCATTTTCGAGCAAAAAAGAAACGCATCCAAGACAAAAAAATGGACACAGGTTGAAACCCCCAAGGATTGAGGATTCAGGAGGTCAACGTTCAAGTAACCAAGTCGGACCCACTGTTCTCAGGGCCTGCAGTGCAGCCTTTTGCTTGGCTTGCAAGGCTTCCACCCTCGGGTTTTGGATCCAATCAGGGCGTCATTTGTAGCATTTTGGTACCAAAAAAGAGGCATCTTTTTATGGGTCATGATGGGTCATGGGAGATGTCATGGGTAAGACATGGTTTACCTGGACATATCTGGACACAACATCCCAACGTTTCGTCTGGGCTTCCCCTACTCCCACTGCGACAGCGGCGCAGGGATAGGGTCAGAGGACTGAGCATTGGAGAAAACCCGTTTGAGAACATTTGAGAACCATAAAATTTTGAAAGGGGATGATTTTGAGAGATATTCTGAGTACATGCATTTCATTGTAGGTTAAAATTATAGAGTATTATAGAGTGTTATTGGTATTGTTGATGTGTATTCATCGTATCTTTACATATTTTATATTTCCCAAGGCGCAAACCCTAATTGTTGGGGATCGAAACTTGTGACCGTGAGGGGCATGCCCATAAAATCTCGAGAAGCGGAAGCTCAACCCGAATCGTGGGCAATTTATCGCAAATGGCTAGTGGCACCGGTCTAAAGGTTTATTGTTTTCATAATCTTTCCGAAATACATAATTACAAATCATACCAAAAATATGAAACAATAAACACATATTATATTGACAGTAAGAACACAATACAGTCAAAACAACATAGAAAGGCATTGACCCACAAATTGTGGCTCCACATCTTTTCGATTTTATTTTTGAAATGGCCAGGTCCCCATGCGCAGGCGTGGCGCCAGCCCAGTAGTGGTTCCTGGGAAAACGACTCGCGTTTTGTCACTCATTGCGAAAATGACCTGATAAAATCTGATAAAGGTTTTTCGCCAGGCCGCCAAACAGTAAGAAAAAGATCCGGTGACCGGTATGAGGCAAAACCCGTTGTGGTTTCCAAGTGTAAGTGAATAGAACCAAACGGCTTTGAAGGACACAAACATTTCATGAAATTTCAAGACGGCCCACTTCCAAGTTCAGGAACTGTTCAAATCATCTCAGAAATGGTTTCAAAAGGGACATCCCAAAAACGCCACCGGAAAAAAGTGGTGGGACATAGGTCGACATCTGGAAGCCTCGAGGGTGGGAGGATCCAATTTCACGGCCTTTTGGCAATCCTGGCTTCAACGACTCGGATGATCTCTTTTCGAAGACATCCCAAACTTACTCTGAGAGTTGAAAGATATTGTTTTTTTGTGGCCAAAACTCCTGACTTCTGAACTTATTGGGCTTTCAGCGACTCGGTGGTTTCAAACACTTGGCAAGGCTAGCTTTGTGTGGCGGGACCTGGACGGCTTTGTCGTGTTTTTCCATCTTGGAGTAGCTTTGCCCACCTGGTCTCCCCTACCAAAGTGGATGAAACCTTTTTGTCCCATCCAAGGCTTTTGATGCTCTGTGGTTGGTAATGCTGCTAATGGTTGTAGTCACACAGTAGTATGACATAATTACAAATAAACAAGAAAACACATAGATAACTACATATAATTAACTTAAATAATTTCACATTTTGAACTTAACATGTTAAATGGACAAACATATGTCATAAATAATTGTACAGTATATATATGTCTGGACATTGGTTTCATGTCTTCCACGATATGCTCGGAGCTTTTTCCAAGGATCCACCCAGATCCACTCAGCGCCCCACGGATTGAGAAGGCCGCAGCGCAGTCGGGCCGATGCCTACCGACTTTCAATTCAAAGAATTTCACGCCAGGTGGTGAGGAAAAAAACATGACTTGGGAAGACATCACTGATGTTACAACTTTTTTCTGATCAAAATGGTTGAACATCTTGAAAAAATCATGTTTTCTGCCGACAAAAAGGAAGTCACCTCAACAACTTCAACCTTTGGGCCGCCTCAAAGCCAAGCTGGCATCATTGACCGCACCTGACAAGACGAAAGGCATAGTTTTTTGCATGTCCTAAGAGTGGTTTCGGAAGATCTCCGATGATTTTATCATCCCAAAGTGGGTTGAAATATGTTGAAATCTAAGCTCTATAACCTCATCTTTGTGAAACTTGGACCATTGAAATTTGCAGTTCGTTCTTTTTTTTTTCTCTCTCTGTCTCTCTTTTGGATCTCGGATCGCATCCACAAGACTTAACGACGCCTTTGAGATCGCCATTGATGCGCTTCACATCTGCTTGGATACAAATGGCTTCCACCAAGCGAGGGTCCAACTTCAATGCCTCAGGTCACTCAGGCGTAAAATGTCCACCTGTAATGGTACTTCTTTTCTAGGTGGTAAGATTCCAAAACAATTTATATCAATTCAATTCAATTTTAGATAACCAACATATATGTATATAACATTGATAGTTTTTTTTTTTTAATGAGAAACGCCGCATCTTGTCACCCCTGGAGAAGTCGCATTATGCACAGCATGGTGATTCTCCGGCCTGCTCACAATCCGCTTGAGCGCCTGGTTTCAGCATCGGGCAGCATGCTGTGAACCACAACCCATCCCATCCGCCAGAAAGACCCGCCTTCCAGGTTCCCTTGCTTGAGGCGAACATGTGCGCCTCAAGAATTGTTTTTTATTTTTATTTTTTAGTTATATATATTTTTTTAAAGTAAATATTTCAAACTTTTTTGAAGTAAATATGTTGTTTCTACCACTGATTTTGGCTCCTCTTCATTCTGTCTGTGAAGATTCTTGGGAATTTAGTATTCATCTTGGAGCAAAACATGCTGAGCCAGACTCCAAACTGCACACTTTGACTGATCCTCAGGTCCAGGCGACGTGCAAAGGCCATAAAGCTTTCCCTGGCAAACGGGTTGATTCAGCACCAAATATCACTAAATAATGAAACGCTTCAATGACCGGTGTTCTGAGCTAAATCCCTGTTGGGCTTCGGACGGCCACAAGTCGATGCACTCGTTGAAGTCGGCTTCCGCTCCGACCGGGTCCTTCCTGTGGAAAAGTAAATGGAGCGACCCGAAAAAAAGCAAAGAACTGTGAGGTTGAGTTGAAGTTGTCTTTTTTCATTATATCAAATATTGGAGAATAATTAAAATATAGAATAATCAATTGGCTATATAGTTGAAATTCCCAAGTTTCTTCGCAACCATGGAGCAAAACAAACCATTCGGAAGTGATCAAAAACCTCATCTGTGCTTAGAATTGTGCTTTCCAACCGAGTTGCAAGTCCATGCGCGCACATCCACGGTTGAACCTTGGTGTCACCACAGGTGTTTTCGAGGTCCAAACACCTACGTTTTTTGCTATTTTAAACCATCAACCAGTTATGATCGGCCCCAGTTTTGGCCCCATGTTGGTGGCCCAAGCCCTGAAAAAAAACCCGAGCCATCCGACCACGCCCTGGCGCAATCGCCGTCCAAGGACAAGGCCTGGGATATGACAGGTCGACTGGGTGACGTGGAAACCTCAGTAAAACATCATGAGAACATGCCAAATTTGATGTCCCCAAACATTTGGACTTGAACAAAGCCTGAAACCACAGGTTGTTTAACTTTTTCGCCTTAGGACATTTTTGAAAAGAGAGTTGGGAGAAGGTGGCAATTTAAGATGGCGGTCTGGGAAATCCACCACTTTTTCAAAAGACTACTCCGATGATCTTTTCCTTCGAACATTTTGGTTAGAACCCTCCAGTTGTCCAAGAATGTTAAACCAATCAATTGCGCCCCACATCAATTAGCCTCTCAAGCATACCAAAAAACACATGAACATGGTCCCAAAACAACGATCGCCGCCTTGCTGGCAGCTTCAGAGCAACCAACGATCTCCGAGCTATCCAACAGCGCCCCGCTGAGCGCGCACCAGCCATCCACATCGGCCTTCGGCCCGAGAATCCCGTTGAGAACTGAAAGAATCTGTTAACAGTAAAGTCCTAGTTTTCAACATTGACAAATTGAGATCCCATTCCACATCCTCAGGAAATCCACGACAAAGGGTAGTGGCATGGCATTCACAGTCACATAAAATCCTCTAGCTGCACTTTTCCATTTTTGAAATCACATCTTTACACGATGTCTGGTTGGTGCTTTCAAACCGTTTAAAAATCATTGTTATATAGTCAAAATATGTCAAAATTCCAAATCATACCAATCAAAAGATGGAAAATAAAGTTCTGTTTCAATCTTCAAAACCACCAACCAAATCTGGTTGGATAATCTTGCTGCATGGTCCACATGGCGCACGAAAAGAAAACACTTAACGAAACGACTCGTCCGAGGGGCGGGATCCAAGGCGATGGCCTCAGAAATCTCATTGCGATGGTTCGTTTTGCTTCATCTACCAGTTTTCGGTGTTTTTTACAGTCGTTAATAACAAAACAATCTATAAACATCGACCGGAAAATGCTGCTTTTCTGCTGTACTTTCACGGTAACAAAAGTAGAATATAAACAACAGTTCCATGCGAAATTTCAATAAATTTCATGCCTTGTTCTTTGGCTTCACTGCGAAAAACCATGAAAAACCAACAATTTCATCACAGTTCAAAAGAAACGCTCCGGGCAGCCCAACACTTTTGGCATCGCTCAAGGCTCCAGACACATCTTTCAAATCCAGCCTGAAAACTTTGCGAACCACATGGCCAACCCAAACATTGGCACAAAAACCACATGTTTTTTTTTTTTAATTGTTTTCAACGAGTTAAAATAAGTCCAAATATGTTTTGATATGTTTTAAGTGCGATAAATGGCGGCCCAACTCTTCCCTGTCCTGGCGGCCGCACGGGTGGACCTCAATGATGAGAATTTTTTGTCGAGAAAATGAACTGCTCACTGCTGAAATGATGCCCTGCCCCCATGCCACACTTTCGCCCATCTTTGGGCCCTTTTTTTTGCCGCCAGTGGAGAAATTTGACGCCAATGTGCTCGCGCACAAGTTGAGAAACCATGATCTTGTCCAAGGGGGTAGGGGCGAGAATTGAACCGTGAATATCATGCCTGCAACATAGATGATGTGTCGTTTTATAAGCACAAACTGCCGAAATCATCCAACATCATCAAACATATACATGGAACAAAAAGATGTCTTTCACAGGTCCCAACCTCCCTACCACCAGTGATTCTTCACACCTCACTCAGTCAAGCTCAGAAGTGACGGTGGCACTGATGACGCTGGAGACTGCGCTGAAAGCTGCCAACATGCAAAGGATGCCAACCTGGTCTCTTCCACTGATTGATTTCAACCACTTCTAGATCAGCATCGTCAAATCTGAACCGTCAGCTTGAATTTCAAACCCGCCAACTTGGATACACAATTGTGTCAACAACCCCCCCCTCAAAAAAAAAAAAACCGGCGCCAAAGGTGCTCCCAGCACCACTGAGGGTGCTCCATCGGCCGCCATGGCCGCATCAGGGGTGAGCAGGACAGCTGCGGGCACGGCGGCCGCAGCCATATCCACAGGGCTTCCTGGATGGGCAAGTCGTTTATCGACTAAAAGCAATGATTGGGGGATAAAAGACAACAAGTTAGACCAAAGAAACAATAACACAATCAAATACGAAATACACACCTCTATTTTTACAGTCTGGCTTTTGTTTGGGTGGGGGTGGAAACGCACCTCGCAGCTGTGCTCCAGTGTTTGGAGCAGATAAGAAGGCCAAGCTGTTCAAAGCCCAGCAGGCCATCACGGCCAGGCACAGGGTGATGAGCTTCGAGGCACGTGCCATTTTCGTTGGCGAAACTTTTCTTTTTTTTTTTTTATCTCTCAGCGAGCACCAAAAACGGGCTGCGGTCATGTTTTGGGCCATCCAAAAAATAGGTTACCGACCTTTTGCCAACTGCTGAAACTGTCATGGCTAACTGACTTCATGCCTTCCAAGGCAACTGCTGGTTTTGATGTTTTTTGGGCCCCCAACCATGCCGTGGGCTGATGCAAATCCAAGGCCAAGGCCTCTGAACAATCCGTGACCACCTGACGTGGTGAGGTCAGGAAGAACCCTGTGACCAAATCCATTTCATTGAGAAGAAGATAGAAGAAGTGGATGGCTCTTGGAAAATATATCCCCGTTGACATTCCAGGGGGTAGCTTGTGCAAGGTGCTTGGTGGCTACAAACATCTCTGGCTCTACAAAATGACATCTGGTCAAAAACAACTCTCTAGTAAAAGATCCGACCAAGTAGCTTACCAAAATGAGTGTCACTTTTCCATGAAGGCTGCAAAATGAAAAAAAAACTGCAAAACTGGATGCGTAAAAGGACTTTAGTAAGGAACAACTTTGAAATTGCACTAATTTCAAATCACAAAAAATCCTTTTGTAGAAAAATCACCGTCAAGCGGAGGCAATTTGTTCCCTACAGTAGTAGTCCTGTAACGCAGCACCGTGCAAAGAAAAACCAAGAGGAGCTAAATTCCTCCAACCCTTGAATTGCATATAGGACAAAAGTTTTGAAACAATCTAGTATTTCTCTTCGCCAGAGTCTTTCTACTTGAAGATTTTTGACCATAGTCCTGCGGACTGTCGAGAGTTCAGGTTTGAAGGAAAAGATGACAAATCACAAAAAAAACCGGGCACAAGCACAATTTGACCTTACCCAAAAAGCTCAAAAGTACATGTGGTAGACAACATAAGACCTCCCTTTTAGTAAAGTATATAGATACGAGTATGAAAATATATTATCTCATCTCAGATCTCATTCATTCTCATTCACTCTAATATATGAAGATATCTCTCATTCACTCTTGGGACTCCCGTTCTGGCTGTTTCTATAAATGTATCCAGTGGAACTGTACAACTATCGACAATTCAGTGGTCTGCCATGCCCAAGTACCAAAATCTGTGGGTCTCAGTCTCAGGGCCCGGAATCCACGGCTACATGAAACCAACTAAGAAACCAACTAAGAAACCAACGAAATCATATCTTTGTGACGAATAGATGTCCAATCCAAGTATATTCGGGGCTCGGATCTCTACATCCTTGCAGGTGGTTTGGCCCAACTTTCGATACTTCAGGATTCTCTGATCAACGTAAGGGAGCTCAAATTGCAGTTGGATTTGGGTGGGTGAGCCCCCTTGAACAATACAACCTTTCCGTTGTTCTTTTTTAATCAATTGATATCAATTGTATGAACCCTCATTGCAATTCCTATTTCCTGAAACCTTCTGCAATATATCTGAAAGATGTTGCACTGCCGGTTTCATTCTATGACCAAAACATGGAACAACAAGTGTATGGACTCCTAGCTCAGATGTGTAGAAAATCACATGAACTCCGCAGCTGGGCCACAAATTGGGCTTGGCCCTCTCTGAGTTTCGCTTTTGCCCGAGTGAGGTATGCAGACCTTTTCAGCGTCGCTGGATGGATGAAGCACTCACTGTTCAGAGATGATACATGCCACATATATATATATATATTATATCTATTTATATTCATATTTGTATTTATATTTATCTTTATCATATATGGTGAGTTCATATGAGTTCCCAGGTCAAATTACCCAAAGGATCCAAAGTGTGTTAGGAATTAGTTGCACAATCTATGGATATTCAACCACAGCTGCCCTGAAACCCATCATGGTGTTAAGTCTGCAGTTGGAGATTTTTTGTCATGTAGCGATCAATGCATTGTATCCATGTAATTAATGACAGCAATGTAAATCATTGTAAGCCAAAGCATTCAGCATCAGCTTAATACAATGATAGCCTGGGTTCCTTCACAAGGCAATTGAAAACACAGTCTCAGTAGGTATGCCATCAAAAGACAAATGGAATGCTGTTTGCTTCTGGGTACACCCCGCGCAGAAATGACCTTCCAATTTGCAGCTATTCCCAACAACGAAGTAAGGATAACTAATAAGCAATTCATGGTGAGCTTCAATGAATTTCTGGGATGATTTGCTATAAATGTTCGGTGAAATTCATGGCGAATCATCCCAAAAGCTGTGGACACCGGACACGTTCAAAGGATCCAGCCGCAGCGCCTGCAGCTGGGTTTGGGGGGCTTCCCACGGAAAAGTCCTGTGTAGTTGTTGTCCTAAAAGGCCTTCATATCTGTTACAAAGGTCTTCATGACGGTGGTTTTCCATGGTTTAAATTGTTGTGAGCTCATCTCAGTTTTAAAGTCCATGAATTTGCCTCATGTTGCCTGGATGGTGGTTTCACAACCCCCGGGGCGGAATCGCCATCCCAAGCAGGACGCTCGGTCTGCTCAGTTGAAGATCAACCGTGCTTAAAAATCACCATCTTCAAGTTTTTGCGCATGTTTATTTTTTTTAAAGGCTTATCAATCAGAACCCAAAGTTCCAGCCATCATTTTTGCGCTTGATATGCACCTCAAAATCCCATAAAATGCCAACAAAAACTGCCACCCAAATTCCGTTATAAGACTGGCCTGCGTGGCATCCTTCACAGCCTCTTCCGGCTTATCCCTCGGCCACGCTCTGTTGGGATGACTGGTTTTTAAACAATTTGTTGAGCACATCTTGTTTTTGTTCTATATATACCCCGTTTTGATACATCTTTTTTCCCAACAAAACTTTTTCTTAAACTTTAAAACCATGGACAAAATTGGGAGTTCAAAGAAATGCTTGGCAATCCCTACTGCAAGCGCTTGGCTTCAGCTCGCGCGGCCCAACCTCAACTGTGGCAAGACTCCAAATCAGCAGCCAGGTGATCTTCTAGAAACGCCGACCCGTTTTTTTTCAATATTCGATGAAGAACAATTGATTTTACAGGGCCATATTGGGTCTATGACGTAAGACTATTGACAACAAATGTTGGTTTATGTTGATTTAAATCAGGTTCGACCACTTCTCACGCGCAACGACAGCTTCCAAGGGGCAAAATGGAACTCGGGCCTTGGTGGCATCCGATACCACGCATGTCTTTACCTCATTCCTGCACCCCTTTCAGAGTTTTTCTGGTGCATTCTCTTCTGGCTGAGAGGCTGTTATCTGATCCATCTCACTCATGAAACGTTGGATTGTTGCTGATGCTGTTGCTGTGTCCAACTCATCTGCATCCAAGCAGCGTTCAATCGCAAGGCAGACGAGCAATCTGCAATGGTTCCTTCCTGAAATGATGGCTGAAACCATAGGAACCGTGATGCATCATGGGGTCAGTTTTACCTGGTGAAAATTCCACTCTACTCGAATAGCCATCAAATCTCTTGACTCAAAGAACCTTTCTTGTTCTTACTTGTCCTGGAGCCTTCTCTGTCTTATATACAACTATGCTGTTGTCTCATGAAGACAAAAGCAGACTCATCTTTTGGAACCACTTTCTTTCATCCTCAGGCATGAACAAGACATAAAAAGACTATAGAACTATAGAACATCACAAATTTATGATAACACACACACACATATATACACACACACAGATTTTACATGCATATTTCACATATTTTTCATTATCATTAAACAATTTCTATGTGTTTTTTTCCACCTTTTTCCACCGTTGTTGGCCAAGGGGCCAGGTCCCGTAGAGCCACCTTGGCCTGTGCACGCATGGCATAGAGCTCCGCCAGCTCCTGAGGCGAGTCTGAAGTAATGTCATGGAAAGAAACACCTGTTCCAAATAATTATACAAAGAAAAATCACCAAAAAACACCAAAGATGTGTAATTACATAAAAAAACATTAAAACATATCGATATGTTTGTTCTTTTTTCTTTTCTTTTTTGGGATCTGTTTTCTTTTGATGAAAGCAGGGTCATCCGGTCATCATCGTCACGTGTTTTTCGCGTGTTTCGATGGTTTTTCATCTTTGGCCAACGGCCTCGATCTCCGATCGGTCCATCCCTTCAGCTTCGGGTGGGGGTTTGACCTGGGCGAATTCTCCCAGCTCAACGGGCCGATTTTTTCAAATGTTTCAAGTTGCATTTCTGGAGAGATTGTTGTCAGATTGGTTGGGGTCTCTCAACAAAAACCTGTTTTTGCAGCGCAAAGTCTGGGAGACAGGACCAACATCAACTGAGCTTCGTCCCATTTTCGCTCACCTAACGTCAGGAGGAACGGCCATAAATTGTCAGCTACAACCTGCTAGCCAATCTTCTGCCACAGAACTTGGGTAGAACTACGTTACATCTTTGGGTCTAAGAACCTGAACGGTCGAAAGCATCATCCCCGCCGCACCTTCTTCCAAGTCAGGCTTGTTTTGGATCAAGTGTTTGGTCAGTTCGAACAAACCTGGCGGCTTGTTCATGGCCAAAGGGCTGATGTCAAACGCTCCGGATGACTTGCTCGCTTTTCAGTGACATGTCACTTCCAGTCCTTACCATGGCCTTGGAAGCCAAACATGTGAAACCAGACTTGTAGATGCTGTTTTGAGGCAATCCCCAAATGAAAAAATCAATCTCCCCAAACGACTGGCCTGCGAAGCCGGTGGATTCCTCGGGCGGCTCCTCTTTGGACTCCTGGCATTGATCGAACTGCTCGAAAAGCACCAGGACCAAAGGCACCTCCTCTTCGTTTTTGGGACTCTCAGGCACCTCACCTTCCGAGAATTTTTGTCACTTTTTGATCCTTGGTTTCAACATGTTTCAACATTTTCTCAAACATGAACACCAAAGTATTTCGCTCAATTACTCAAACATCTAAAACATCATAGACAAAAACATGAAATACAATAACTCAACATCTCACATTACGAAAAACATTGAACAAAAGCTCAAAATCACACCTTCCTCGACTTCCTCCGTGCGGGGGGACATCTCGGGCGACATCTCGTCGGGGGAATCCATGGGCGATGCGTCTTCCTCCTCATCATCCTCCTCTGGCGAGACCGGGCGTTCCGTGTCTGGTGACCTGCAAGCAGAGTGGCTGAGTGTTTTGTTTTTTTAATTATGTTTTTTCCTTTCTATACTTCTGAGAATAAACCAATGTATGTAAATCAATGATTCAAGTTATATCAATGTGAATTAATGTGATATATCTTTTCAATTCTTTTAACATGTTGCTTAATTTTCGCATAAGCATACCGTATACATCCGTATACCCAAGGCCACTCTTTGCTAGCTTGGCCTTCCACGAGTTTTGTCCATTGCTCACATGTTTGAACACCGGCCATCCCTCATCTGCTGCCCAAGGGACGTATCTTGTGCCTGAACGGGCCTGTGCAACATCCAAGAGGTTAGCAGGCAAAGCTGCAAACTTGGATTTTTTGAAAAGGGACCTTGACAAAACATCCCAGCAATTCATAGCTATTCCCTGGTTTTGGAGGATGCATCGATGGGGATTGTTTGGGAATATGCTTGCTGGTATGTGGGTCCTGCTTAACGTCTTCTTGACAGCTCCTCTTTTCTTCTTCTCCTTCCAAGTGACTGCTTCAGCCCAAGTGAAACCAACAGGATGAATCCCCAGTGTTGGAATCTTTTTGTTGGACAGTTGATGCATATCCGCTACCATCCTTGTCAGTTTTGGTGATTTTTCTCCCTTGGGGTTTGATCCAGTCCAAATGAGAATTGCCATGTCATTCAGGGGGAACCAACACAGGAAATCAAAAGTAAAATTGATTCCGCCAATCGTTGCAGAAAGTATTAAAAAAGTCTGCGGTCTCCTTTCCCTTGCCCTTTTTCTTTTTGAACTTCTTCGTTACATCCACTTCCTTGGCCGGTAGCTCCGCACAGCTGCAGTCGCAGGCAAAAACTTCAAAACCCCATAACTTTTTAGTTCCTTTCGTATTTCCACACGGGAAAGGATCAAGTTCCAAATTTCAACACCTAGGACCTAGGTTTGATCTTGCTTCATATGCGATTTTCGGAAACCACACTTGGTTGCTGAACACCATGGAAGCTACCCCAAGACTTCCGGCCTCTGCCTTGTCGTTTCGGTGCAGTGCCAACCTGGTGCTAACAATCCGAGGGACCCAGCCGTGGCTTGTCGGGTCACGCCAAGCGACATGTACTGTACGGCTTTATCGCAGTTGTCGAGTGCTGCTTGATGATCGCCTGGCGTTTGTCGTTTTTCTTTTTGATGGGCCTTGGAGTTAGAAATGGCAACCGTATGAGGTAAACCTTTTATGGTGAAGAGATGTTTAGAGTTTATATGTAATTAATTACAGAAGTAAGCATGATACGCCATTCAGAGTGGGGTGATTGGCTTTATTTCAAAGAAGAGGAGAGATTTCATCATATTCTTTCTATTGCAGGATGATCCTTTTTGATGGGCACGGAAACATTTTTTTGTTTTTCGGTGTGGGCCATCCTTCATTTTTCCATGGTCTTCGTAGATTTTCAATGGTTTTCATGAATTCTTCAATGGCTTTCCTTATTTCTTCTCGCCCATGGTTTTCATAATTTGTTCATTGTCTTCATCGGTTTTTCCATGGTTTTCGTCAGTTCAGCCAATGTTCAATTAAAAACTGGCGTTGTCCGATCCAACGAAATTGAAAATGGTGGGGTTGAAAGCGTTGATATAGCAAATGATGCAGTAACCTCCGCAAAAATTAACAATGGAGATGTACAAACCATTGACCTTGCCGCAGATGCGGTGGACAACACCAAGCTAGCAGATGATGCAGTAAACACCGAGAACATCACCGACGGGCAAGTACAGACCGCTGACATTGCTGATGCCAACGTCACCACTGCCAAAATCAATGATGATGCTGTAACTGCAGCTAAAATCAATGCCGATGTGGCGGGTACAGGTCTGCAGCAAGCTGGAGACGGCTCCCTCGAAGCTGACTTTGGTAACCTTGCCTCTACGCTTGCTGGTGACGGACTGGTTGATAACGCTGGTGCCATTGATGCCAATGTGGATGGAACTACGCTGGAAACGAACCTTGATATCATTCGCGTTCGCGCTGAAGGGATCACCGCCAATGAAATCGCTACTGGTGCTGTGACAACCGATGAAATTCTTGATGCAACCATCGCAACGGCGGATGTCGCCCTGGATGCCATCGATAACACATTGGTAGCCGATAACGCCATCAATACCGAGAACATCACCGACGGGCAAGTGCAAACCGCTGATATCGCCAACTTAAATGTGACAACTGCGAAACTTGCCGCAGATGCGGTGGACAACACCAAGCTAGCAGATGATGCAGTAAACACCGAGAACATCACCGACGGGCAAGTACAGACCGCTGACATTGCTGATGCCAACGTCACCACTGCCAAAATCAATGATGATGCTGTAACTGCAGCTAAAATCAATGCCGATGTAGCGGGTACAGGTCTGCAGCAAGCTGGAGACGGCTCCCTCGAAGCTGACTTTGGTAACCTTGCCTCTACGCTTGCTGGTGACGGACTTGTTGATAACGCTGGTGCCATTGATGCCAATGTGGATGGAACTACGCTGGAAACGAACCTTGATATCATTCGCGTTCGCGCTGAAGGGATCACCGCCAATGAAATCGCTACTGGTGCTGTGACAACCGATGAAATTCTTGATGCAACCATCGCAACGGCGGATGTCGCCCTGGATGCCATCGATAACACATTGGTAGCCGATAACGCCATCAATACCGAGAACATCACCGACGGGCAAGTGCAAACCGCTGATATCGCCAACTTAAATGTGACAACTGCGAAACTTGCCGCAGATGCGGTGGACAACACCAAGCTAGCAGATGATGCAGTAAACACCGAGAACATCGCCAATGGGCAAGTACAGACCGCTGACATTGCTGATGCCAACGTCACCACTGCCAAAATCAATGATGATGCTGTAACTGCAGCTAAGATCAATGCCGATGTAGCGGGTACAGGTCTGGCACAGAACCTGGCCGATGGCTCCCTCGAAGCTGACTTTGGGAATATGGCTACCACACTCGCCGGAGATGGACTTGTGGCCAATGGTACTGCCATCGATGCAAACCTCGATGGCCACTGCCAAAATCAATGATGATGCTGTAACTGCAGCTAAGATCAATGCCGATGTAGCGGGTACAGGTCTGGCACAGAACCTGGCCGATGGCTCCCTCGAAGCTGACTTTGGGAATATGGCTACCACACTCGCCGGAGATGGACTTGTGGCCAATGGTACTGCCATCGATGCAAACCTCGATGGTACCACGCTGGAAACAAACCTTGATGTGATTCGCGTAGTGGCTGAAGGGATCACTGCCAATGAGATCGCTACTGGTGCTGTCAACACCGATGAGATTGCTGACGGTCAGGTACAAACCGTAGACATTGCCGATGCTAATGTGACTACCGGGAAGATTGCTTTAGATGCCATCGATAACACATTGGTAGCCGATAACGCCATCAATACCGAGAACATCACCGACGGGCAGGTGCAGACCGCAGACATTGCGAACCTTAACGTGACGACCGGGAAAATCGCTTTGGATGCCATCGATAACACACTTATCGCTGACAATGCCATCAATACCGAGAACATCGCCAATGGGCAAGTACAGACCGCTGACATTGCTGATGCCAACGTCACCACTGCCAAAATCAATGATGATGCTGTAACTGCAGCTAAGATCAATGCCGATGTAGCGGGTACAGGTCTGGCACAGAACCTGGCCGATGGCTCCCTCGAAGCTGACTTTGGGAATATGGCTACCACACTCGCCGGAGATGGACTTGTGGCCAATGGTACTGCCATCGATGCAAACCTCGATGGTACCACGCTGGAAACAAACCTTGATGTGATTCGCGTAGTGGCTGAAGGGATCACTGCCAATGAGATCGCTACCGGTGCTGTCAACACCGATGAGATTGCTGACGGTCAGGTACAAACCGTAGACATTGCCGATGCTAATGTGACTACCGGGAAGATTGCTTTGGATGCCATCGATAACACATTGGTAGCCGATAACGCCATCAATACCGAGAACATCACCGACGGGCAGGTGCAGACCGCAGACATTGCGAACCTTAACGTGACGACCGGTAAAATCGCTGATGCCAACGTCACCACTGCCAAAATCAATGATGATGCTGTAACTGCAGCTAAGATCAATGCCGATGTAGCGGGTACAGGTCTGGCACAGAACCTGGCCGATGGCTCCCTCGAAGCTGACTTTGGGAATATGGCTACCACACTCGCCGGAGATGGACTTGTGGCCAATGGTACTGCCATCGATGCAAACCTCGATGGTACCACGCTGGAAACAAACCTTGATGTGATTCGCGTAGTGGCTGAAGGGATCACTGCCAATGAGATCGCTACCGGTGCTGTCAACACCGATGAGATTGCTGACGGTCAGGTACAAACCGTAGACATTGCCGATGCTAATGTGACTACCGGGAAGATTGCTTTGGATGCCATCGATAACACATTGGTAGCCGATAACGCCATCAATACCGAGAACATCACCGACGGGCAGGTGCAGACCGCAGACATTGCGAACCTTAACGTGACGACCGGTAAAATCGCTTTGGATGCCATCGATAACACATTGGTAGCCGATAACGCCATCAATACCGAGAACATCGCCAATGGGCAAGTACAGACCGCTGACATTGCTGATGCCAACGTCACCACTGCCAAAATCAATGATGATGCTGTAACTGCAGCTAAGATCAATGCCGATGTGGCGGGTACAGGTCTGGCACAGAACTTGGCCGATGGCTCCCTCGAAGCTGACTTTGGGAATATGGCTACCACACTCGCCGGAGATGGACTTGTGGCCAATGGTACTGCCATCGATGCAAACCTCGATGGTACCACGCTGGAAACAAACCTTGATGTGATTCGCGTAGTGGCTGAAGGGATCACTGCCAATGAGATCGCTACCGGTGCTGTCAACACCGATGAGATTGCTGACGGTCAGGTACAAACCGTAGACATTGCCGATGCTAATGTGACTACCGGGAAGATTGCTTTGGATGCCATCGATAACACATTGGTAGCCGATAACGCCATCAATACCGAGAACATCACCGACGGGCAGGTGCAGACCGCAGACATTGCGAACCTTAACGTGACGACCGGTAAAATCGCTTTGGATGCCATCGATAACACATTGGTAGCCGATAACGCCATCAATACCGAGAACATCGCCAATGGGCAAGTACAGACCGCTGACATTGCTGATGCCAACGTCACCACTGCCAAAATCAATGATGATGCTGTAACTGCAGCTAAGATCAATGCCGATGTGGCGGGTACAGGTCTGGCACAGAACTTGGCCGATGGCTCCCTCGAAGCTGACTTTGGGAATATGGCTACCACACCACACTCGCCGGAGATGGACTTGTGGCCAATGGTACTGCCATCGATGCAAACCTCGATGGTACCACGCTGGAAACAAACCTTGATGTGATTCGCGTAGTGGCTGAAGGGATCACTGCCAATGAGATCGCTACTGGTGCTGTCAACACCGATGAGATTGCTGACGGTCAGGTACAAACCGTAGACATTGCCGATGCTAATGTGACTACCGGGAAGATTGCTTTAGATGCCATCGATAACACATTGGTAGCCGATAACGCCATCAATACCGAGAACATCACCGACGGGCAGGTGCAGACCGCAGACATTGCGAACCTTAACGTGACGACCGGGAAAATCGCTTTGGATGCCATCGATAACACACTTATCGCTGACAATGCCATCAATACCGAGAACATCGCCAATGGGCAAGTACAGACCGCTGACATTGCTGATGCCAACGTCACCACTGCCAAAATCAATGATGATGCTGTAACTGCAGCTAAGATCAATGCCGATGTAGCGGGTACAGGTCTGGCACAGAACTTGGCCGATGGCTCCCTCGAAGCTGACTTTGGGAATATGGCTACCACACTCGCCGGAGATGGACTTGTGGCCAATGGTACTGCCATCGATGCAAACCTCGATGGTACCACGCTGGAAACAAACCTTGATGTGATTCGCGTAGTGGCTGAAGGGATCACTGCCAATGAGATCGCTACCGGTGCTGTCAACACCGATGAGATTGCTGACGGTCAGGTACAAACCGTAGACATTGCCGATGCTAATGTGACTACCGGGAAGATTGCTTTGGATGCCATCGATAACACATTGGTAGCCGATAACGCCATCAATACCGAGAACATCGCCAATGGGCAAGTACAGACCGCTGACATTGCGAACCTTAACGTGACGACCGGTAAAATCGCTTTGGATGCCATCGATAACACATTGGTAGCCGATAACGCCATCAATACCGAGAACATCGCCAATGGGCAAGTACAGACCGCTGACATTGCTGATGCCAACGTCACCACTGCCAAAATCAATGATGATGCTGTAACTGCAGCTAAGATCAATGCCGATGTGGCGGGTACAGGTCTGGCACAGAACTTGGCCGATGGCTCCCTCGAAGCTGACTTTGGGAATATGGCTACCACACTCGCCGGAGATGGACTTGTGGCCAATGGTACTGCCATCGATGCAAACCTCGATGGTACCACGCTGGAAACAAACCTTGATGTGATTCGCGTAGTGGCTGAAGGGATCACTGCCAATGAGATCGCTACTGGTGCTGTCAACACCGATGAGATTGCTGACGGTCAGGTACAAACCGTAGACATTGCCGATGCTAATGTGACTACCGGGAAGATTGCTTTAGATGCCATCGATAACACATTGGTAGCCGATAACGCCATCAATACCGAGAACATCACCGACGGGCAGGTGCAGACCGCAGACATTGCGAACCTTAACGTGACGACCGGGAAAATCGCTTTGGATGCCATCGATAACACACTTATCGCTGACAATGCCATCAATACCGAGAACATCGCCAATGGGCAAGTACAGACCGCTGACATTGCTGATGCCAACGTCACCACTGCCAAAATCAATGATGATGCTGTAACTGCAGCTAAAATCAATGCCGATGTAGCGGGTACAGGTCTGGCACAGAACCTGGCCGATGGCTCCCTCGAAGCTGACTTTGGGAATATGGCTACCACACTCGCCGGAGATGGACTTGTGGCCAATGGTACTGCCATCGATGCAAACCTCGATGGTACCACGCTGGAAACAAACCTTGATGTGATTCGCGTAGTGGCTGAAGGGATCACCGCCAATGAGATCGCTACCGGTGCTGTCAACACCGATGAGATTGCTGACGGTCAGGTACAAACCGTAGACATTGCCGATGCTAATGTGACTACCGGGAAGATTGCTTTAGATGCCATCGATAACACATTGGTAGCCGATAACGCCATCAATACCGAGAACATCGCCAATGGGCAAGTACAGACCGCTGACATTGCTGATGCCAACGTCACCACTGCCAAAATCAATGATGATGCTGTAACTGCAGCTAAGATCAATGCCGATGTAGCGGGTACAGGTCTGGCACAGAACCTGGCCGATGGCTCCCTCGAAGCTGACTTTGGGAATATGGCTACCACACTCGCCGGAGATGGACTTGTGGCCAATGGTACTGCCATCGATGCAAACCTCGATGGTACCACGCTGGAAACAAACCTTGATGTGATTCGCGTAGTGGCTGAAGGGATCACTGCCAATGAGATCGCTACCGGTGCTGTCAACACCGATGAGATTGCTGACGGTCAGGTACAAACCGTAGACATTGCCGATGCTAATGTGACTACCGGGAAGATTGCTTTAGATGCCATCGATAACACATTGGTAGCCGATAACGCCATCAATACCGAGAACATCACCGACGGGCAGGTGCAGACCGCAGACATTGCGAACCTTAACGTGACGACCGGTAAAATCGCTTTGGATGCCATCGATAACACACTTATCGCTGACAATGCCATCAATACCGAGAACATCGCCAATGGGCAAGTACAGACCGCTGACATTGCTGATGCCAACGTCACCACTGCCAAAATCAATGATGATGCAGTAACTGCAGCTAAAATCAATGCCGATGTAGCGGGTACAGGTCTGGCACAGAACCTGGCCGATGGCTCCCTCGAAGCTGACTTTGGGAATATGGCTACCACACTCGCCGGAGATGGACTTGTGGCCAATGGTACTGCCATCGATGCAAACCTCGATGGTACCACGCTGGAAACAAACCTTGATGTGATTCGCGTAGTGGCTGAAGGGATCACCGCCAATGAGATCGCAAACGGAACGATTGTAGATGCAGAAATCAATGCCTCCGCCAACATCTCCGCTACCAAACTACAATCAACCGTAGTAGTAGCTGGAGAGGGCAACGCTCAACTTGTCAACGATGCTGGATTTTTAACCGCTGAAGTTGATGGATCAATCACTAACGAGATTCAAGATCTTTCACTTACGAGTAATACACTATCGCTAACAAGCGATGGAACAACGGTAGATCTTAGCCCATACCTGGATAACACCGATGCACAGGATTTGACACTGACTGGTAACACACTTGCTGTAAGTGGAGATCCAAATACTGATGTTGATCTTTCCGGATACTTAGATAACACCGATGATCAAACGGTCGATCAGTTCGACATCACTTCTAATACATTGAACCTCTCACTTGAAAGTGATGCAGCTGTGCCTTATACGGTAGATCTTAGCCCATACCTCGATAACACCGATGCACAAGACTTGACACTGACTGGTAACACACTTGCTGTAAGTGGAGATCCAAATACTGATGTTGATCTTTCCGGATACTTAGATAATACCGATGATCAAACGGTCGATCAGTTCGACATCACTTCTAATACATTGAACCTCTCACTTGAAAGTGATGCAGCTGTGCCTTATACGGTAGATCTTAGCCCATACCTCGATAACACCGATGCGCAGGATTTGACACTGACTGGTAACACACTTGCTGTAAGTGGAGATCCAAATACTGATGTTGATCTCTCCGGATACTTAGATAACACCGATGCACAAGACTTGACACTGACTGGTAACACACTTGCTGTAAGTGGAGATCCAAATACTGATGTTGATCTTTCCGGATACTTAGATAACACCGATGATCAAACGGTCGATCAGTTCGACATCACTTCTAATACATTGAACCTCTCACTTGAAAGTGATGCAGCTGTGCCTTATACGGTAGATCTTAGCCCATACCTCGATAACACCGATGCACAAGACTTGACACTGACTGGTAACACACTTGCTGTAAGTGGAGATCCAAATACTGATGTTGATCTTTCCGGATACTTAGATAACACCGATGATCAAACGGTCGATCAGTTCGACATCACTTCTAATACATTGAACCTCTCACTTGAAAGTGATGCAGCTGTGCCTTATACGGTAGATCTTAGCCCATACCTCGATAACACCGATGCACAGGATTTGACACTGACTGGTAACACACTTGCTGTAAGTGGAGATCCAAATACTGATGTTGATCTCTCCGGATACTTAGATAACACCGATGCACAAGACTTGACACTGACTGGTAACACACTTGCTGTAAGTGGAGATCCAAATACTGATGTTGATCTTTCCGGATACTTAGATAACACCGATGATCAAACGGTCGATCAGTTCGACATCACTTCTAATACATTGAACCTCTCACTTGAAAGTGATGCAGCTGTGCCTTATACGGTAGATCTTAGCCCATACCTCGATAACACCGATGCACAGGATTTGACACTGACTGGTAACACACTTGCTGTAAGCGGAGATCCAAATACTGATGTTGATCTCTCCGGATACTTAGATAACACCGATGCACAAGACTTGACACTGACTGGTAACACACTTGCTGTAAGTGGAGATCCAAATACTGATGTTGATCTTTCCGGATACTTAGATAACACCGATGATCAAACCGTCGATCACAAGTGGACACACATTCACTTCTAATACATTGAACCTCTCACTTGAAAGTGATGCAGCTGTGCCTTATACGGTAGATCTTAGCCCATACCTCGATAACACCGATATAACACCGATGCACAAGACTTGACACTGACTGGTAACACACTTGCTGTAAGTGGAGATCCAAATACTGATGTTGATCTTTCCGGATATCTGGATAATACCGATGATCAAACGGTCGATCAGTTCGACATCACTTCTAATACATTGAACCTCTCACTTGAAAGTGATGCAGCTGTGCCTTATACGGTAGATCTTAGCCCATACCTCGATAACACCGATGCGCAGGATTTGACACTGACGGGCAATACACTTGCTGTAAGCGGAGATCCAAATACCGATGTTGATCTCTCCGGATACATACTTAGATCAACATCAGTATTTGGATCTCCACTTACAGCAAGTGTATTGCCCGTCAGTGTCAAATCCTGTGCATCGGTGTTATCTAAGTATCCGGAGAGATCAACATCGGTATTTGGATCTCCGCTTACAGCAAGTGTAATTGCCCGTCAGTGTCAAATCCTGCGCATCGGTGTTATCGAGGTATGGGCTAAGATCTACCGTATAAGGCACAGCTGCATCACTTTCAAGTGAGAGGTTCAATGTATTAGAAGTGATGTCGAACTGATCGACCGTTTGATCATCGGTATTATCCAGGTATCCGGAGAGATCAACATCTGTGTTTGGATCTCCGCTTACAGCAAGTGTGTTACCCGTCAGTGTCAAATCCTGTGCATCGGTGTTATCGAGGTATGGGCTAAGATCTACCGTATAAGGCACAGCTGCATCACTTTCAAGTGAGAGGTTCAATGTATTAGAAGTGATGTCGAACTGATCGACCGTTTGATCATCGGTGTTATTAACACCGATGCACAAGACTTGACACTGACTGGTAACACACTTGCTGTAAGCGGAGATCCAAATACTGATGTTGATCTCTCCGGATACTTAGATAACACCGATGATCAAACGGTCGATCAGTTCGACATCACTTCTAATACATTGAACCTCTCACTTGAAAGTGATGCAGCTGTGCCTTATACGGTAGATCTTAGCCCATACCTGGATAACACCGATGCACAAGACTTGACACTGACTGGTAACACACTTGCTGTAAGTGGAGATCCAAATACTGATGTTGATCTTTCCGGATACTTAGATAACACCGATGATCAAACGGTCGATCAGTTCGACATCACTTCTAATACATTGAACCTCTCACTTGAAAGTGATGCAGCTGTGCCTTATACGGTAGATCTTAGCCCATACCTCGATAACACCGATGCGCAGGATTTGACACTGACTGGTAACACACTTGCTGTAAGTGGAGATCCAAATACTGATGTTGATCTTTCCGGATACTTAGATAACACCGATGATCAAACGGTCGATCAGTTCGACATCACTTCTAATACATTGAACCTCTCACTTGAAAGTGATGCAGCTGTGCCTTATACGGTAGATCTTAGCCCATACCTCGATAACACCGATGCACAGGATTTGACACTGACGGGCAATACACTTGCTGTAAGCGGAGATCCAAATACCGATGTTGATCTCTCCGGATACTTAGATAACACCGATGCACAAGACTTGACACTGACTGGTAACACACTTGCTGTAAGCGGAGATCCAAATACTGATGTTGATCTCTCCGGATATCTGGATAACACCGATGATCAAACGGTCGATCAGTTCGACATCACTTCTAATACATTGAACCTCTCACTTGAAAGTGATGCAGCTGTGCCTTATACGGTAGATCTTAGCCCATACCTCGATAACACCGATGCGCAGGATTTGACACTGACTGGTAACACACTTGCTGTAAGTGGAGATCCAAATACTGATGTTGATCTCTCCGGATACTTAGATAACACCGATGCACAAGACTTGACACTGACTGGTAACACACTTGCTGTAAGTGGAGATCCAAATACTGATGTTGATCTTTCCGGATACTTAGATAACACCGATGATCAAACGGTCGATCAGTTCGACATCACTTCTAATACATTGAACCTCTCACTTGAAAGTGATGCAGCTGTGCCTTATACGGTAGATCTTAGCCCATACCTCGATAACACCGATGCACAGGATTTGACACTGACGGGCAATACACTTGCTGTAAGCGGAGATCCAAATACCGATGTTGATCTCTCCGGATACTTAGATAACACCGATGCACAAGACTTGACACTGACTGGTAACACACTTGCTGTAAGCGGAGATCCAAATACTGATGTTGATCTCTCCGGATACTTAGATAACACCGATGCACAAGATATTTCTTATAACTCGGCAATGGATGAGTTAACGATTACTAACGGAAGCACAATTTCAATAGCGCCAGCTTCAGACAGAAGACTAAAGGAGAATATCGTTTTACTTCAAAATACATTGGAAAAGTTGAACAAAATCAATGGTTACAACTACAACTATATCTCAGATGAAGAAAAGCGAATTCAAATAGGAGTTATCGCTCAAGAACTCGAAAAAGTATTTCCAGAGCTTGTTGTGAACGATGAAAACGGTTACAAACGTGTGAGATACGACGGCCTTGTACCAGTTCTTATTGAGGCTTTGAAAGAACAACAATCTGTTATAAACGACCTCAACGAAAAAGTTGCTAATCAGGAATCTAAACTTTCCAAGTTAGATGCTGATAACAAGGAGATGAAGAATGATCTTGATTTGATCAAGAAAATGCTGATGGGAGAGAAAACAGTTAAAACAGGCAAAGAATGAGAAACCTGATTCACATACTTGGTTTAGCTCCTTTCTTGGCTTTGGGGCAACTATATATTCCATCGAATGGTCTTGTACATATTTCTAATGGTGCAAATCTGGAAGTAGGTGGAGATCTGGATAATAATGGGGTCATTCAGAACCGTGGTACGCTTTCATTGTATGGAGATTGGCTTACCAATGCTAATTTCAATGGCTTAGAGGGGAAGCTTCAATTTTTGGGTGGTTCAGATCAGATGGTTAGACCTCCCCAACTAACCATTAGTGAGTTAATCGTGAATCAAGGGGGAGTTGTCTCTTTCCCTGGAGATCAATATATAATTCTCGATCGTCTTGAATTCCAACTGGGAAACATTAAGCCTGGCACAGATACACGTTTTGTGTTGGAACCTGATGCAAAGGTCTTTGGTGGTTCAAATCTTTCATATTTTGATGGCACCCTCGTTGCAAAAGGCAGTGGAATCAAGACATTTCCAGTCGGTGCAGATGGTTTATTTGCACCAATGACGCTATTAAGCGTTTTTGGATTGAATACAGAATTAGCTGCAAGCTTTGCAAGAGGAAATGATGAGGATCCAGTCCCAGGAGACAGTTTACTTGGTGTATCACACAGAGGTTTATGGGAACTCCAGCTCCTAAATGGCGCAACTGAGGCAACGAAGATAGAATTAGAATTTAGTGAAGAAGATTTGACTGACTTTAGAGTCCCCAATAACATTCGTCACAGGGTTAACGCTCCTGTTATTGCATATGCTACAGATCCTGCCGGAGTTTATCGTTCTCTTGGAGTTGAATCAATCACAGATTCAGATTCAGTAACCTTTGGTACAATTGTCAGCGAGTTTTCGATAAGGCCCAGCTTAGGTGAGAAACTATATATCGCTGTTGGATTAGCCCCTCGAGTGCCAAATGAAGGATTGTATTTTATACCGGAAGCATTTTCTCCGCAAGCAAGCGATCCCGATAATGCAACATTTAAAATCTTCGGACAAAAAATTTCAGAGGAGGGTTTTGATCTTCAAATCTACAACCGATATGGGGTTGTTGTTTACTCCACCAATTCGTTTGAAGAGGCTAATCAAAATGGCTGGAATGGAGATAATCAAAAGACAGGTGCTGAAGAGCCAGCCGGAGTTTATTACTATACTATCAAGTTTCAATTTGACACTGGTCTTCCGATTCAAGAGAAGGGCGCATTTTATCTAGTGAAATGAAAAAGATCATAATCATATCGCTGTTTATCCTCTCATATAAAGTAATAGGTCAGGATGCACAATTTTCTCAGTATTATGCAGCATCACTGTATTTGAATCCTGCATTTAGTGGTATTTATAATGATCCATCCTTTCATTTAAATCACAAGCGTCAGCTTCAGAATGTAGATGTATTGAATGAGCTAACGCAGGTTTCCTTCATATTTCCCATCAAACCAAAAGGTAGCCTTGAACAATCTCTTGGGGGGGTAGGTCTTATGGCCTTCAACGAAAAAAGTGGATTTCAGGGCATCTATCAACGAAATTCTGTTTTCTTGAATTATGCGCATAACCTGAAGTTTGGCTTGCTAACCTCCTATTTGATTTCCATAGGTGTACAGGCTGGGTATGAAATGAGGAAACTAAATTTCAGCAGACTTCAATGGGGCTCCCAATACAATACGTTTTACGGTTTTGATGATTCACTACCCGTTCCAGTTACCGAGTTTGATGATCAACAGCAGAATGCGGTGGTTAATGCAGGTATAATGTACTATTACAACCCAGAAAGGAATTATCTGCTCCACAAATACAGTGCATTTGTAGGAGTATCGGCCACTAATTTGAATAGGCCAAATACTTCTTTTACCATGAATTCAGAAAATGTTCCACCTATTCTGTTCAAGTATAATGGTGGCATTGAATTCAAGTTTAAGAAGTTATTCGTTACCCCAAGCCTATTATATCTATACATTCGTCAAAACCAACAGTTTAATGCTGGTTTGAATATGGCATATGTCCCAAATTCTGATCGCTACCGAGCCAGAGGCTCCCAGCTCCTTTTCGGCGCCTGGTACCGATTAAGAGATTCGTTCATATTCATGGGAGGAGTAAAGGTTCAGTCCCTTACTGTTAGGGTAAGTTATGACATGAACAGCACGTTATTCGTACCTGAAAAGGGAGTAGATCTTGCACAAAACTCTTTCGAGATTTCGATTCAATACTCCCTTTCCAAGAACGTTGGATCCAGAAAAATTTCTAATCCACTCTTCTAGTTTTTAGGATAAATGATTAAGCGTGTGCCTGGTTCAAGTCGGGTAGAACTTAATCCATTTTGTTCCATGATCAATTCTTCGGGAACATTAAACTTTTGAGACACAATTTGAAGGTTGTCACCTGGCTGTACCGTATAAACAAAGTCGCTTCCGCTTTTTATGTCAGCTGGCACAACCAAATTGAAATCCGCTTCGATTTTTCCATCTTTAACAAGTCTCATCGGTTTATATGCAGCCAATTCACCAGATCCCAATCCATTTAATCTCCTGATTGACTCAACCGACACGCCCATACTGCCCGAAACTTTTGCGACTGTAGCTCCGGGTCTAACAATATAGAAGTTTCCGAATGACTCTCTTCTTTTTCCGATCAACCTAACATCAATACGTCTGTTCAGTTGTCGTCCGTATGGATTGCCATTATCAGCGATGGGCTTCTCCGAACCGTGCCAAATGACAGAGATCTTAGATTGGTCAACTCCATTGCTAATCAAGTAATCCCTGGCAGAATACCCACGGTCCTTACTTAATACTAAATTGAATTCCGCAGCTCCAGTATCATCCGTATGTGATTCGATTTCAATTTTTTCACCTCCTTGTCGATAAGCGGCAATAACTTCATCGAGAAGAATCAGCACCTCAGGTCTTAAGTCGGATGAGCTCACATCAAAAAATGCACGTGTAGCACTTGTAAAGATTCCAGCCTCTTTTTCGACTCTCCCATCTACATTGAAATCTTCCAAAACAACAGATTCGGATTCCGTTCCTTTTTTAAACGTCAAATCATACTTTGCTGGTGATACCTTAAATTCAAACTCACCAATCGTATTGGTATATCCTTCAATAACTGTTTTAGTGTTGTCAAACTCAATAAGTGTAATGGCGTATGATGATAATGGAGTACCTGAATTAGCTCCTACCAGTTTACCCGAAATTGTGATTTCATCATATCCGTCGATTTTATCAATTGGGAGCGCAATTTTTATCTCATCCAATTCTTCGGATGCCAGAATATCTTCAGCTCCTAATAATTTTTTGCTTCCAGACTCTGCCTCCATGTCTACTCCTGCAGCCAATGCGATAATGTCGACAGGTTCTTCATCGACATCTTTCGCGTCTATCGCTATATTTTCTGTCAAAATACGGTCATTATTAAACCTAAACTTCTTAATCCTTTCAAGCAACTGAGTTTCACTGGATGAAAGTGTTCCCCGAGCTCTTGCATCTCCTTCCGGGAGTACATATCTACCATTTCTCTTCGGCAAACCTTTGTCTAAAATGATTCTATTAATAAACGCCTTACGATCTTGTGATAAGTTGTTATAGTATGTAAATGCATCTCTAATGAAGGATTGCTCAGTACTCTTTACTTCTCGACCTGATACCATTTTGGCCAAGGCCGCAATATGTACTTTCTCTCTTCCCGTGACTTCTGTTAGTTTTTGTTGATCGCTTAATCTTACTGTTCTATCAGCGTATTCACTCGTGATGTAGTCTAGCGCAATTACATTATCTATTACCCTTCTTTTACTCTCACTCAAAACCTCATACTGACTAATGTCGCTACTAGTCAATCGTGCACTTGGATCGGCTCCTTCAACAGAATATCCCGAAGCTGTTACAATTTTTGGAGTTGTCTCAAAGAAGATTGGCTGAGCTTCGCTCAGATAAGAATCATACGCTGTTTTTACAAACCTTTCTACAGCACCTTTTTGCAAATCATTCAATTGTGGCTTCATTTCCAGAAGTTTATTAACCGTTTCTTCCGGTGTGTCGCTAATCGCCGCCTGCAGCTCTGATTGAGAGAAGGTGGTTTCAGTCAGATATATGCTTGAGTTTGCAAGGTTGGAGATTTGTTTGAGCAATAGCTTATCAAGTTTACTCTGGTCCCTCGAATTTTTATTCTTAAATACATCCAGATCAGAGTTGCTTACATTCTGATCAAAATTGGTAAGATCAGATGTCATAAAAGTGGTAGCTATTGATTTTAGCTTTTCTTTTTCTTCATCGTTGAGTGATTCATAAAAGTCACGATCTTCTTTCAGCAATCGATATTTCTCTTCATTACTCAAACCGATCAGCCGCTCTCGAATTGCAGCATTTACATCCTCAACAGCGTCTTTATTGTCCCGCATAAATACTTTTTCAGACATGGATAAAGTAATATTACCCAGGTTCCTTTTCTCTTTCAGGTATTTGATCGCTATCCCATCAAGGCTTTGCTGTTCCTTAGCATCAAAAGAGCTATATGTTGGAGTTGCCGGAGTAAACTTTTGCGCATTTTTTAATCGATCGGAAATCAGAATATCAATTTTTTCACGTTCATCGGTACTCACACTGCTGTAGAAATTGAATACATCATCCTCCAGATTTACACTATTACCCATCCCCTGCTGTTCTAAATAAGAGGAAACGATATTATCTACTTTTCTTCTCTTATCTGAACTTAGTTGCTGGTAGTAATAGTCATCTTCAGTACGTATGGACCGGATCATGTTGCTGGTCATTTTCCGCACCCTAGCATTTACAATTTTATCAATCCGCTCTTTGTCGTCTTCACTTAGCGATTTATAAACCGCTAATTGCCTTTCAGTCAGAATCAAATCAACTTCTGACACTGATGATGATAACATTCTGGATATGATCTGATTAATTATTTCTGTTTCGCTACTGTCAAAATTGTAGTCGTCAGTAAAAAGTGAATTTCGGCCAGCTATCGTACCTTCGGTGGACACCTCGGATACAATATCACTTTTTGACCGAACATCGAAACCATAGATATCAAACTTCCCAGGGCCCTCCTCCCTATTTGAAGACAAGTATCCTTTTGTCTTACCCATAAAGAAGAAAATGTCGTCTTTGTACGAGTTAAATGGAATTCCTGCATTGTAGATTTCCGCTGTTTCGAACTTTGATCCACGTGCTATGTAAATATCAAACCCTCCGAATCCTCTGTGACCATTGGAAGCAAAGAACAAAACCCTTTCGTTTGGATCGTAGAATGGAGAAACTTCATTGAATGGTGTATTTATTTGATCCCCAAGATGTATAGGCGGGCCCCAATTTTCGTCACCTGCATTTATACTCATATAAAGATCCAGCAATCCCATACCACCTTCACGGTCAGAAGCATAAAACAAAGTATCTCCGCCTGGAGTCAGGTTTGGATGCTTTGAATTAAAACCATACTCGTTGATGTTAAAGTTTAGAGACTTAGGTTCACTCCATCTCCCTCCAATAAGCTCAGACATGTAGATATGGCAAACATCTCCAAGATCTTCATCGCAATTTGTATAGTAAAATTTATTTCTTTCCCTGTTAAATGAGCCCGATCCATCACCATACTTGGTGTTAATTACCTTTTCAAATCTATCCCCCTGATCGAGTTCTTTCCATACACCATTCTCCTGAGTGAATCTAAATAGATCGGTAAATGACTCCCCAAACTGACTGTCAATGAGGCTCCCCTTTCCACCACTTCTCGCACTGGTAAGGCATACGATTTCATCAGTACCCACGCTAAATGCTGCATAGTCATTGTATTCGGAGTTGAGAGGTGCCATTAATGGTGCGAACTTGTGATCCGGATGAACAAGGGTTATCTGATTTAATGCCAGCTGACATCCATCAATTTCGATTTTAGCTTGCTTATAAAAGGATCTATATTTTTCTGACTCATGCAATTCATTCGCTACAAGAAATTTTCTAAACGACTTAAAATTTTGAAGTGATTGATCATACCTGCCCTTCAACTTCTGCATGGTCGCATAATAAAAACCTGCTAATGGGTATCTAATATCTTGGTTGGAGCCGATTGCCTCATAGTGATATTCAGCACTTTCATAATCTTGAGTTAATCTGTAGCATTCGGCCAATTGATATTGAGCCTTGATATTAGACGGGCTCTCAGTCAAAGCCTCCTTGTAATATCTGATTGCGCTTATATATTGGTCATTTTTAAAATAATCATCTCCAACCGTGATAAGGTTTCGGACCATTATTTTGTTTTCTTGTCCAAATACAATTCCTGCGAGTAGAAATCCGAGTAGAAAGAAAGACTTTCTCATAACTTCAAAGTTTTTGTTATCCATTTCCTGTTAAAATAAATGCTCCCCACACTTTAGGATCACTGTATTTTTCTCTCAATTTTAGTTGAGCATACTTCAGTGATTCCATTACTTTATTAGTTTCATTAAGTTTCTGATAAAACAAGATCATCAATTCACTTGATATTTTATCATCAATCTTCGTAAGGCTAGTAATAATATTTCTAGCACCTGCTACTGTAAAAGCTCGTTGCAAACCATATATTCCATCATTATTCTCAATGGCATCAGACCCAAACTCACAAGACGGTAAAACAACCAGTTGAGTTTTACTAAGGTCCAAATTCATGGCTTCATAAGTCGTTAGTATTCCATCATTTTCCGGTATCGTCCGAATCCCTCGCATATATCTTGTGAAAGTTTCGGCAGCACCTGCTAAATAAATTCCTGATCTAAAAAATGAGTTATCGATCGGACTATGATTAGCAATAAAATCATTCTGATCATTGAAAAAGGCATGTGAATCTATATGCAGAACCGTAGGATTATATGCTGATCTAACTTTCAACTCATTTGCATTGTCTTTGAGATGTGATTTAACGTGCCAATCCTCACTGAGTACACGCTCAATCCCCTGAATTTCAAATTCAGATTCTGGCATGGTTGCCAAATTCAATCGGTTATCCCCTTCTTCCTGATTATAGGTAGGATTTCCAAACAAATATGATTTTTTATTATAAATCTCAATTTCCGGTCTGAATAGGTCTTTTGTTGCAGTAAGATACGTGACATAATACTTGTCAATGAGATTCCCCTGGTTTGGAATTGAAAGCGCATTTGGATTTACCTGATAGAATATTCCATCAGGAATTACTCTAACAATGTTGACTCCTTCCAAAATTTGGTCAATGGGTTTCCAAAACAATTCAAATACCTGATCCTGATTGTTGCCATTCACAATGGCGTCCTTGAGCCTTGAAATGTGTTGTATTTCTGTTTCAGACTCGGATCCCAAGAAAACAAAATTTGGATCACTTTGCCCATATTGAAAAATGATAGCTAAATACCGGGTATTATCTGTAAATCCAAATAAGGTCTCAACATTTTGAGTAAGAGATTTAAATTCTCTAATTCGAACTAATTTGACGATCGCTTCTCCTGGCTTAACAAACGCTTGTACACTTCTCCAGTCTTTATCTACTTTATGAAGTGATTCTTCAAAGTTTATCAGCTTGTTTTCCAATTCTTTCTCAAGGTGATCAATTCTTGATTCTTCAAATTCAAGATTAATGTTCTGTTGAGCCAACTCTTGAACCCCCATTTGATAATAACTTGCCAGTAGGCGTTTATCTGACTTCCATCTTCGAAATTTAACCTTTAACTCAAGGTCATCACTAGCGTCAACATGTTCTTGAATATTCTTCGAGGGATTAAATAAGAATCCCTTCGTTTTGATTTGAAAATCAAAAATTTTCTTGATTAACTGTGGGTTCTCATCCAATAATTGAGAGGCTATATAATTATAGCGATCGATATTGGCTTTGATATTTTCAAAGAACAACTCTCTATCTCCTTCAGTCATGATAGGGAAAAGTGTTCCTATTTGTCGAATTTGAATATCGATGGACTTACTAAAGCAGTTTTCTGCCTCTACATTATTTCCCACAGCCAAGCTATGCATTCCCATATACTCTAAAGCACTTGCAAACCCTGGATGATTTACTCCCAGAACCTGTTCTCTAATTTTTACAGCTTCTCTGTAAAACCTATCTGCTTCTTCCTCTCTGCCGACAGAACTATATAAAACACCCACATTTATTAATGTAGTTGCATAATTTGGGTGATTCTTCCCATAAATCTTCTCATCAATTTCCAACACCTCCATGTAGTACTTTTCGGCCTGCACATCATTGCCTAGTTCCCTCTCTACACGAGCCAGGTTATTTAAAGTATTTGCATAATAAGGATGTGTTTTACCAAACTTTGTTTGGTATGTAGCCAGAGCATCAACAAATAAGTCTCGAGCTCCTATGAAATCTCCGGATCCTAATGCGAGCGTCCCAAGATTATTTTTGGCAGTTGCATAGAAAGGATGATCGGTACCTACATTTTCTTCACTTTCGCTGATCACCTCCTGGAACATTTTACTTGCTTTCTTCACCTCGCCCAGCCTGTTGTACATAATTCCCAGGTCGTTTAGTGTTTCTATGATTAGAATGTCAGCTTCATCTGGAATGCTTCGCTTTAAGCTCAATACTTGAAGGAGCGTACGCTCTGCTTCGTCAAAACGTCCCATTCTTTCATAAAAAAGGGCCAGATGTTCGAGTGACTCAGCACGTTCCACCGCATATTGATCTCCAAGTGACTCGTAAATAGTGGAACTTAAATTGATAAACTTCTCTCCTTCTATAGGATCTCCGGTAAGCATTAAAATCCGTCCTTTATGCATGCTTATTTCAGCAAAATCTGGTGATAAGTCATTGCCACTAGCAACTAGCTGATCATAGCAGTTATTATAGATGCTTAACGCAAGTGTAAAGGATCCAGCCTCCTCATAAAGCAATGCCAATTTTGCTCTAGCTATCCAAAAGTCTGTTTTTGGTCCCGGTAACTCCCCAAGGATATCCAGCGATTTTTGAATATACTGCCTGGCTAAATCAAATTCTACTTGCTCAGTATAGAGTATCCCCATGTTTAGCAAGGCCATGGCATAGTCCTTTTGATTAGGAATTCCCGCTTCCTCATGGTAAAGAATGGATAAATTCAGATTACGCTCAGCCTCAAAAGCATCAAGTAAATTAAGGTTCAAATAGCCTAGGTTATTGTATATCTTGGCTCGTTGATGATAGGTGAGGTCGTCCACATAATTTTTAATGATATTATTAAAATTTTTGGTGGCTTGCTCCCAATGATTCTGCTCCAAGTTTTCTTCAGCTTGGGCAATTAGATTATTGACGTTCTGCGCTGTGCAGACATGAATAACCAATGAAAAAATTATACAGGCGGGCAAATTTCTCATGGTGGCGATTAATCTCATTGCTAACCTAATCATTTAATTAGCAAATGCTAAAAATGGAATTGAAGGAAAGAAAGATTTTTTTGTAGTTAAAAAGGATTCCCGATCGAGAGTCTTAAATTTTCGATAAATAGCTTTCTTTGCGACACATAAAACAGGCTCATGATAGGAAAACTGAAGGTTTTTAATTCGCTCACTCGACAGAAGGAAGAATTCAAGGCATTAAACCCTCCACATGTGGGTATGTATGTGTGTGGCCCTACGGTTTATAGCAATGTTCATCTTGGCAATGTTCGCACTTTTCTGAGCTTTGATGTAGTATACAGATATCTCCAATTTATTGGATATAAAGTACGCTATGTGCGTAATATCACAGATGTTGGACACCTCTCTGATTCTGGAGAAGATAAGATTTCCAAGAAAGCAAAGCTGGACCAATTAGAACCTATGGAAATTGTACAGATGTACTCGAATGATTTCCATGATGTCATGAATCTGTTTAATGCGCTTCCGCCAGATATTGAACCCTCTGCGATTGGTCATTTAATGGAGCAGATTGAAATGACTAAAAAACTTATTGATAACGGCTATGCTTACGAGTCTAATGGCTCTGTTTATTTTGATGTGGAAAAATTTCATAAGGAAAATGATAATTCCTATGGAATACTAAGTGGTAGGAAGATTGAGGATTTACTTTCTGAAACACGTGATTTGGATGGTGGAGGAGATAAAAGAAGTCCCCTTGATTTTGCCCTTTGGAAAAAGGCTGCCCCTGAGCATATCATGAGATGGAAGACTGAATGGAGTGATGGGTTTCCTGGATGGCATCTAGAGTGCTCCGTAATGAGTACAAAATATCTGGGAGAAGAATTTGATATACACGGCGGTGGTATGGATTTAAAATTTCCGCATCATGAATGTGAAATTGCCCAAAACGCCGGCACCCATGGTCATGGAGGAGCCAAATATTGGTTGCATACAAATATGCTGACTGTCAATGGTCAGAAGATGAGTAAGTCTCTTGGCAATTCTTTTCTTCCACGAGAGCTAATGAGTGGAGAGCATGAGCTTTTGGATAGAGGTTATAGCCCAATGACTATTCGCTTCTTCATGATGCAATCTCATTATGCAAGCACGTTAGACTTTTCCAACGAGGCACTTGAGGCTGCCCGCAAAGGATATGTTCGTCTTGCAAATGGTATGCGCCTGATTGAAGAGATGGATTGGAAGGAAGATGATGGCGAGTTGAATGAAAAGCAAGTAGAGCAAATCAGCAAGATGCTGGACAATCTCTATTATGCAATGAACGATGACTTCAATACCGCTCTTACTATTGGACATCTTTTCAACTTGGTAAAGAAGATCAATTCCCTCCACACCGGACAATTAAAATTTGGTGAGCTAGGACAAGAATTATTCTCTCGGCTGAAAGAAACATTCCTTGGGTTTGCGAAAGAGGTTCTTGGCTTGAAAGTAGAAGCCGATGTGGATTACAAAAGTCTCATCGAAACCATTCTGAGAGAATACAAAGATGCCAAGTATAACAGGGATTTTGATCGGGTGGATAAGCTGCGTGCAGAGTTAAAGGCAGAGGGTATTGTTGTGAAGGATATGAAGGACAAAATTGAATGGGCGTTTGAAGAATGAGTTAATTTGAGAATTATCCGATTTGGTAATTAGAATGAACGATTAATCAAATCCCCTTCGCCCTTTCCCAATACTTATCCATCTCCTCAAGTGTCATCTCTCCCAGACTTTTACCGTCCTTTTTCGATTCAGATTCCAGGTATTGAAAGCGCTTGATGAATTTCTTGTTGGTACGTTCCAACGCCTCTTCCGGATTGATGTCTACGAATCTTGCATAATTGATCAGTGAGAATAATAAATCACCAAACTCTCCTGCCTGTTGCTCTTTGTTACTTTCCTCCTGAAACTCGTGCATTTCTTCTTGCACCTTTTCCCAAACCTGATCCTGGTTGTCCCAATCAAATCCCACGCCTCTGGCTTTTTCCTGAATACGCATGGCCTTCACGAGCGCAGGTAGAGATTTAGGAACACCTCCAAGTACCGATTGATTACCTTTTTCCTTCAACTTGATTTTTTCCCAATTTGCTTTCACCGTCTCCTCATCTTCAGCATCGATATCGCCATAAATATGTGGGTGTCTTCTGATCAACTTATCGCTGACTGAATTAAGTACATCTGCGACATCAAAAGATTTCTTTTCATCACCTAAGCGTGCGTAGAAAACCATGTGTAACATGAGATCACCAAGTTCCTTTTTCACCTCTTCAAGATCGTTCTCTATGATTGCATCTGAGAGCTCATAGGTCTCCTCGATTGTCAAGTGTCTCAAGGTCTCCATGGTTTGTTTCTTGTCCCATGGACAGTTCTCTCTTAGCTCATCCATAATGGTCAATAATCGATCAAAAGCTTCAAGCTTGGCTTGTCTATTCGTGTCCGGTGCAGAAAGTGGTTTTTTTGACATAAAAATGGAATTGAAAACAGGTCTACATTGTTGACCCTCTACAGCCGCAAATTGGCTAATTTTGCACCAAAATCTGAACGAATGCAGGTAGTATTATTAGGAATCGGAATATTCGCGTTGTTTTTTGTGGGATTATCTATCCGCATATTGTTAAAAAAAGACGGAGAATTTAAGGGGACATGCGCTTCACAGAACCCTTACCTCAATAAAGAAGGTGCGTCCTGCGGATTTTGTGGAAAAACCATCAAGCCTGGAGAGGATTGTGGCAATCCAGAATCTGAAGTGAATAAGGTGTTGGCGAAGTTCTGATTTTCAGACTTTGAATTAATACTTTTTACTTCTAGCGACATATCTATATTTGCGCACCGCTTAAAAACACTAGAACACTTTGACACTAATCAAATCAATATCCGGCCTGCGTGGAACGATAGGAGGAAAAGCCGGAGATAATTTATCGCCCCTGGATGTGGTCAAGTTTGCAGCAGGCTATGGAGCCTGGCTGAAAGAAGATCATAAAAAGCCCAAAGTAATAATTGGTAGAGATGCACGTCCGTCAGGTGCCTCTTTTACTCAACTGGTTGCAAACACGCTTGTAAACCAGGGGATTGACGTTGTAGACCTTGGTTTAAGTACAACACCAACTGTAGAAATGGCCGTGTTGGCCGAGAAGGCTCAAGGAGGAATTATCCTTACTGCCAGCCATAATCCTGCAGGATGGAATGCACTGAAATTACTAAACAACAAGGGTGAGTTTATTTCTGCAGAAGCAGGCAAGAAAGTGCTGGAATATTCGGAATCACCAGACATTGAGTTTGCACAGTCCCAGAAGTTTGGAAAGCTGACAACCAATGATCTTTACATCGACCATCACATTGAACAAATTTTCAAACATCCTCTGGTTGATGTCGAGGCTATCAGATCCGCTGGATTCAAAGTGGTAGTAGATGCAGTAAACAGCACTGGTGCCGTATCAATCGTTCCTATGCTAAGGCAACTAGGAGTTGAAGTTAAAGAGCTATTTTGTGACCCTACAGGAAATTTTCCACACAATCCCGAACCGCTTCCTGAAAACCTGCAACAAATCAGCAGTGAGCTAGAAAAAGGTAACTATGACTTAGGTGTTGCTGTAGATCCGGATGTTGACCGATTGGCTCTGATCTGTGAAAATGGAGAACCATTTGGAGAAGAGTATACGCTTGTTGCAGTGGCAGATTATGTGCTTTCAAAGAAAAAAGGGAACACGGTCTCGAACCTCTCTTCATCAAGAGCACTCAGAGACATCACGGAAAAACATGGATGTGAGTATAATTCATCTGCAGTTGGTGAAGTACATGTGGTTTCTAAAATGAAAGAAACGAAAGCGGTAATCGGAGGTGAAGGAAATGGTGGAGTGATTGTACCGGATTTACATTACGGACGTGACGCATTGGCAGGCCTTGCATTATTTCTTACGCACCTTGCAAATTTTGGAAAAAGTTGCTCGATGCTGAGAGCTACTTATCCAAACTATCATATTTCCAAGAATAAAATTGAGCTTACTCCAGACATCAATGTGGATGGCGTGTTGGAAGCAATTAAAGAAAAATATAAAGGCCAACCCATCAACACTGTTGATGGAGTCAAAATCGAATTTGACAAGGAGTGGGTGCAATTACGAAAATCAAATACTGAGCCGATTATTCGTATTTTTGCAGAGTCTGAGAGTCAGAATACAGCCGAACATTTGGCCAAAAAGCTGATCATGGACATTAAGGAAGTAATTTCCGGTTAACCCAATATGTTATGAAAGTGTATTTTGATAATGCTGCTACCACCGCAATAGACCTGGAGGTATTTGAAGCGATGAAGCCATACATGCTTGAGCATTTTGGCAATCCTTCTTCCATTCATTCGCATGGAAGACAAGTACGAACGGCCATTGAGCGCTCACGAAAAAAAGTGGCGGATCTATTGAATGCTGCACCTGCTGAAATCTTCTTTACGTCTGGGGGTACCGAAGCTGACAACACCGCAATCCGGTGCACCGTCAGTGAGAAGGGGATCAAACACATCATAACAAGCAAAATTGAGCATCATGCGGTACTACATACCGTAGAAGCACTTGCAAAACGGGGCATCAAGGTTAGCTATGTCAATTTGAATGACCAAGGACAGGTGGAATATGATCACCTGGAAAAGCTATTGAAAGAAAATCCCAACACACTTGTCACGTTGATGCATGCCAATAATGAAATTGGCAACCTTTTAGATATCGAACGTGTGGGAGATTTGTGCGAAGAATACGACGCTTATTTTCATTCCGATACGGTGCAAAGCATGGCGCACTACACCCATGACATGCAGAAACTCAACCTGGATTTTGCAGTGGGGTCTGCACACAAATTCCATGGACCCAAGGGAATTGGCTTTTTATACATCAATCACGAAACAAAAATTCATCCATTCATTCATGGAGGAGCTCAGGAGAGAAACATGCGTGGTGGAACCGAAAATGTTTATGGAATCGTAGGACTGGCTAAAGCAATGGAAATCGCCTACAGTGACATGGAAAATCACCGGAACCACATTGAAGGATTGAAAACCCGGATGATCGAAAAGCTTAAAGCGAACATTGATGGGGTTTCTTTCAACGGGGTTTCTGATGACCTCAATCAAAGCCTGTATACTGTTCTTAATGTTTGTCTTCCTGCGAATGACGACAATGACATGCTACTTTTCAACCTGGATATTGAAGGTGTTTCTGCTTCCGGGGGTAGCGCCTGCAGCAGTGGATCAAGTATTGGCTCACATGTCTTGGCGGAGCTAAATAGAGATCAAAACCGGGGAGCTATTCGTTTTTCTTTCAGTAAATACAATACATTAGAGGAAGTAGATTACGCAGTTGATAAGCTGGCACAGCTGTATCAACCAGAAACTGCATGAAAGTAAAACCTATTTTTCACTCTTTTGAAGCCATGGATCTGATTCATA
Organism: Ekhidna sp.; assembly: GCA_965601465.1. Lineage (GTDB taxonomy): Bacteria > Bacteroidota > Bacteroidia > Cytophagales > Cyclobacteriaceae > Ekhidna. Next base: position 261,128 of record OZ271834.1, read on the forward strand.
TCGTTCCACGGCTGATTGTCGCAATCATACTTGCTCAGACGCTCCCATTTAAGTTTAGCGGTGCTGAAGAAAGCGTATGGATATTTGAGCAAATCGGATGGGAACCGTGGGGAAGATATCTTATCGCCAGCATTGAAACTGTCGCTACCATCCTGTTGCTGACCAATTACTACATTTTTGGCGCCATCATTTCATTGAGTATCATCAGTGCGGCCAACTTTCTTCACTTCACCAAATTAGGCTTCATCGTAAATGATGATGGAGGAACGCTTTTCATCTTAAGCATCATCGTGATCTTCTGTTCATTGTGGATTGTCCTGTATTGGAACATGCAGCGCGTAGAGCAGAAAGTCTCAAACTTTGAGATGGACTGGGAAGAGGACGAAGAGCTATTGGAGTAGAATTATATCCGTACTCATCTAAATCATATATTCAAATAACAAGGATCTCGATCCGTTCTCGCGAATCAAAGTTATTCTCGGACCTTCATTAGTTTCTAAATTATATTTTAATATGTATGCATCACCCGAGAAAAATCAAGACCTGCAGATGTCCATTCATTATCTGGACGATAGAAAGTTTCATGTTTGTTATCTGAAATAATTTTTCACTATCCTTCTTCCGGCTGATTCCGCAGCGTAGATATAACCATCACAACCTTTTGTGATTCCCAGAATCACATTATTGCAATTATTCCATATGCAGGATGGCCGTGTACGGAAAATAGGGATGGGATCAGCAGTAAGACACAGTGGAGGTAACGCATGCAATTGAAAACGATATATGAGAAAGCGGGCTGGCTTAACCTAGTCCCATTTACGTGATTGTTTACAAACTGTAAACGATTTTTATTTACATTATTCGCCATTTATCTATTTTAACTTCCTTTCTTATATTAAAGGCTGAAACCTTACTAACCGCCTTTATGATTAGAATCTATCTGACGCTAGTTCTACTTTCGTTTGTTACACCTGCCTTTAGCCAAACACTTGGCTCATCTCCAGTCCGTGCAACTTTTACTGATAGTAAAAAAAGCAAAAGTTGGACTATGGATTTAGGAATAAAGCCTCTTTTATATACATGGGGCAGCATTTATTACGAAAAACAAAGTGGTCTTATGTCCATTATCACCATTGATAAAGATCAGGACACTGGAATTCGCATTCTTGTAGATCCGATTTCGAAAGAAATCTTGGACAAGAGTGAATTTCAAATCAGTAGAAAAGAACTCAATGGTTTTGGAGCTATTTCTCCTGATGGAAGATATCTGATTCAAGATCGGGTCTTCACCAAGAAGATGGTCATTTTTGATTTGAATGCCCAAATTGAGTTAGCAGAAATAAAAAAAGATCAGGGTGCCAAATACACTGGAACGGCCTTTAATGGGGTTGCATTTGTTAACAATACAGATTATCTGACGGTAGAGGGAGATGCTTCTCAGCCAACCACTCTTTCGAAACTAAAAGTCTCTTTGGAAATAACGAGAAGGAGTTTACCCTCCAATGAAATTATGGATCGATGGAAGGTTCCGGATACTGATATTGAACGATGGAAAGTACAAGGAATGAATAACTATCTTACTGGAATTAACCAAATTGCCTACAATCCAATTTCCCCTTGGGGTGTTCCTGTCCTAGCAATTCTTAACTTAGAGAACATCTTAATCTACGACTATTCATCCAAACAACTGCTTCAAAAGATTGAAACTGGTAGTAGAAAAGGTGCTTATAGCCCTTTATTCTTTTCCATGAAAGACTACATCGTATCAGCAGGAAATGTTTATAGTTTGAAGGATGGAAAATTATTTTCTTCTCTAATTGGACCAAATAAAAGAACTACTGGATCCGAAGGGATTATCATAGAGTCAAGTCTTAACGAATGTCAGTTGGGAGTTGTGGGAGCAGACCGAAAACCAAAAGATAGGACCTTGGGGATAAAAGCCTACACTCTTCCGAAAGCAATTCTGGAAGAAATCGCCTATAAAAACTGGCTTAAAGCCTGCGCGGCTAAGCAAGATTCGTTAGCGTCTGTCGCTAAATCAACCGAGCCCCTCTATTCTATGAAGTCTCCTGAAAATAACTGGATATACCTTGGAAGCCAGGGAGCCAACGAACTGGCCAGCGGTATAGGTGATGCGATACGTAATGACGGCCTGCGATTTATCAAGAATGGACTATTCATAGATGGGGAATTTGTGGCCGGTAAGATGGAAAACGTCTACGGAGTAAGCATGGAGGGTGAGTTCAAGGACATGAAGTTGAATGGTTTTGGGCGTTATCTGACAGAGAACCGAGCCATTCTGGAAGGAACGTTTGTGGATGGTAAACTGGAGGGAAAAGGTGAATCCATTGATCCATCCGGCTTACAGTACGTGGGAGAATTCAAAAACGGAAAGTTTGATGGTAAGGGGAAAATCACTCGGCCTGATGGGGAAATGTACGATGGAGAATTCTTGAATGGGAAGCCACACGGAAGTGGCATATACAAAGGATCGGGAGCTATAGAACGCGTAGAATACTACGAAGGAGAACGCATCGATCAGGCCTACCTAATCCGAATGGAAAACGAACGAGCAGAGCGTCAAAGACAATTGGAACAGTTCGAAGCTCAGAAAAAAGCAGAGTATTTGGCCCAACAGCAAAAGAAGAAAAGCTCAAACAAGCTATTCGGTGCTTTGGCGATGGGAGTAGGTGCCGGATTGGTTGGGTCAAACGCCGGTATGGATGCGATGCAATCCATGGAGTTTGGCACGGCCATGTTTCAAGATGTGCTTAGTGGAGGCACTTCCAATTTGAATTCATTATCGAATAAGTGGGAAGCTGACTTTCAAGCAAAGCGGGCACAATACGAGCAAGAAGACCCTGCTTACACGCAGAAAGCTCAAGAAAATAACTGCAACCTCTCCGAGATCTATGAAGGTCCAGACGGTGGTCAGGGAGGCGCCTATTGTGCACAAGCCACCCTTATGAAATGTCATGGAAAGTTTGATAGAGTAGCACAACTGTGTAAGCTCTACAAGCAAGTGACAGATGAGAATTGTCCAGTTTGTGATTAATTAATTATGAAAACAAAAAGATTGTAACATGAGAATATTTTTGATTTTAATGATAATAGGCCTTTGTACTCCTGCCCAATCACAAAGCATGGAAGAATTGAGCAAAATACTGGGTAAAACCAAAGAGAAAAAGGAGAAAAAAGAGAAGAAGAAAAAAACATCCAAGGAATCAGCCTTTAAAGTGCGGTACAACTTGAAAGCTGCCGAAGCTAGTTATTTCGAAGCTCGGAAAAAGCTAGTTAATGAAATTAACAAATTAGAAAAACTAGGACCACTCAACGAAATTGATATCCCTGAAGGTCATACTGTAGTCGGGCCATTCATTGATAATATGAATGAGCAGTTGGTTATGGTAACTGGCAATTTCAGCACAGATGCTCGTCTAGCCATTTATGATTTGAATGATTTTTCATTAGTGAAAGAAATCCCATATGCAAACAAAGGGATAAGCGCACTACTGCTACAGTCTATTTCTCCAAATGGTAACATGGCATGTTGGTTCAATATGGTGGAAAAATCTGTTACCATAATGGACTTGAACACCTATGAGATCATCGACGAATTCACGGCACAAAGTGCAATGAATATGACATTAACAAATACTGATCTTATCTTTTTAGAATGGTCAATGTTTTCAACATCTGACGCCTTATTCAGGATCATGAAAAGGGACCTTTCATTAAAAGAAACAAGTGTCATTCCCATCGATGGTGGTAACGGTTTTTTCTCATTTGCTTCCTACAGTAGTTATGGGGTTCCTATTCTTGCCGCTGCAGGAAAGGATTATCAAACCATTAACATTTATGAGTATCCATCACTTAAACTCCTGAATTCTTTTCGTACTCCATATAGAGTAGTAGGAGCTCACCTTTCAATGAATGGAACGAATGGAACACTGATTAAATTTCCCGTCAAAGGTGCCGCTAAAGGAAGCATAAACTTTCAGCGGTCGTACGATATTGTAAAGCTACCAGGGGGTGATCTTGAAGTATCAACACAGGAAGTTCTGACCTTAGACAATCGTTCTATTGATGCAACCAGAGAAAAAATGATACTACCCTCCTTTGATGACCAAGGAAATGAAATAGGTCTGTCATTTTACAAAGTTCCCTCATTTATAGAGGATGAAATTAGATACTTACAATGGATCAAAAAGGCAGAACAAATTAAGCGCTCCATTCTTGATGGAACGAACCAATCAACCTATGCAATGAATAGTCCAAATGGAGATTGGATCTATTTGGGAAAAGAAGGGGTCAACGGATTAGCCAATGGCGTTGGTGATGCAGTACGACTGGATGGCTTAAGATATATTAAAGATGGATTATTTGTGGATGGAGAGTTCCTACTAGGTACTATTGAAAATATTTATGGCATGAAGGCTTCCGGAGAATTTAGAGATTTCAAGCTAGAAGGTTTTGGCCGAATGATAAATGAAAATGGGGTCATCTTCGAAGGAACTTTTGTTAACGGAATCCTAAATGGGCAAGGAGAAACCATAGATCCTGCAGGAGTCTCATACACCGGCCAATTTGTTAAAGGAAAGTTCCATGGACAAGGAAAAATAACCAGGCCAGGTGGTGAAATGTATGAGGGCGAGTTCAAAAATGGGAAGCCGCATGGACAAGGAATCTACATTGATGGGAATATGGTTGAGCAGTGTACATATTATGAAGGAAAGCGGATAGATCAAGCTTATCTTATAAGAATGGAAAGAGAAAAGCTTAAACAACAACAACTGGAACTAGCCAAACAGCAACAAGCCTATGCAGCACAGCAAAAAAAGAAATCCTCCAATAAACTATTTGGAGCTCTACTTATGGGGGTAGGAGCAGGTATTGCTGGCTCAGGCGCTGGGATGGATGCAATGCAAGCAGTTGAGTTCGGAGGAGCCATGTATAAGGACGTAATGGGTGGTGGTTTTTCTAACCTAGAGAGCTTTGGGTCAAAAATGGACAGCCAGTTTGCTGCACAAAAAGCAAGTTTTAGTGGTACTAACAACCAACAGTATACCCAAAAAGCTCAAGAAAATAACTGCAACCTCTCAGAGATCTATGAAGGGCCGGATGGTGGTCAGGGTGGCGCCTATTGTGCACAGGCCACCCTCATGAAGTGCAACGGAAAAATGGATCGGGTAGCGCAGTTGTGTAAGCTATACAAGCAAGTAACAAGTGAGCCTTGTCCGGTGTGTAATTAAACTAAATCAATAATAACTATGAATCTTAAACAAAAAATCAAATCTTCTGCAGCCATCATGGTGGCTGGTACTTTTATTCTCAGCGGCTGTGCGACAGCAAGCATGGGAGGATCATCATCCAGCTCGGCACCTCCACCACCTCCACCAGAGAAAAAGGAAGAGGAAAAAAAGAAAGATGAAGGGTCTGGAACTGAGATTCTAAAAATCCAAGAACTTCAAGAGTCATAATATTAAACTAGGACATTCAGGACCCTTAGGGGTCCCGAGTTCCATCAAAGACCAACTGATGAGATTAGCTACCATCGTTCTAATTGCGCTTCCTTTTTTTGTTCAAAGTCAAGACTTGGGAAAAGCTCTGGCAGAGCAGATTGTCTCAGATTACATCGCAAAAGGCAAGCGCATCAGTAAAAAAATTGAAATTCCATATACAAACATTCTCCCGAATGCCGATAAGAATTTTTTAGGCACCTATGATAAAGAGGCGGCTAATTTTATTTTCATGGCCAAATCCAAAAAAGAAGGATGGGTTAGAGTTACCTGGGATCCTGTTCGAAGACAGGTAATTGATAAGACAGTTTTAAAAGATGTCTATAAAAAGTTCACATATCAAGATGCAATTGGCTTTGCATCCATATCGCCCAACAGCGAGTATCTGGTGGTCGATCGGTCATTTAAAACAGGAATTGTCTTTCATAACCTGAAGGAAAATACTGCAATTATCGAAAAAGGAAAAATGGCATTTGGAGGCTCTAAAGGTGTTGCTTTTATCGATAACGATTACTTCTATCAAATTTTTGAGCAAGCGACAGGACACCTTCTCGTCAAGCGTATGGTAGACGGCTTGTATTCTGCCGAACAGTTTCAATTGGGTGATTTAAGCGTCAAATACACTAATTCAAAAGGAAATTCTTTTAGCTCCACCCAAGTGCTCGGTCTTGGATATAGCCCCATTTCAGCCTACGGTCATCCCATACTTGTCATGACCAACTACAATACCGTCTTTGTTTTCAATGAAGAAACGAAGCAGCTTGTTAACCGCTTCGACTGGGGCATCCCACGAGGGAGTTTTCAGATCAGCCCCATGGGTAGGTACCTGATTGCTTCAAAAATGACCAGCGGTACCCGATGGAGTACACAAGGCTACTATCAGGTCTTTGACTTACAAACTGGTGAAATGGTGTTTAGTCAACAAGCGCCAGATTGGCGTGCACTGAGTTTTGTGCTATCCGAAGTTACCGAAGAAATGTACACGTTTGACTCGGAAAGTAACGTCGTAAGAATCCACTCTGTACCCAAAGTCATCCAAGAAGAACTTGACTACCAAAATTGGTTACGTAAGTGTGAAGCCAAGCGTGATTCCATTGCCACTGTGGCTGATACCCTTTCACCAGAATTTAAAATTAACTCCCCCAACGGTGATTGGATCTACACATCAGGTGATGGTTCGAACGGAATGGCGAATGGTATTGGAAACGCCATTAGGAAGGATGGTCTACGGTTCATTAAAAATGGACTCTTTATCGATGGAAACTTTGTAGCTGGGAAGATGGAAAACGTCTATGAAGTCACCATGGAGGGTGAGTTCAAAGACATGAAACTCAACGGATTTGGGAGGCATGTTACAGAAACCAAGGCCATATTCGAAGGAACATTTGTTGATGGGAAGTTGGAGGGTCAAGGTGAAATGATCGAACCTTCGGGGCTTACCTATGTTGGTGGCTTTACTGATGGTTTGTATGATGGTAAGGGATTGATAACCGCCAGTGATGGGGACACCTATGAAGGGGAGTTTCAAAAAGGTCAACCACATGGAGAGGGGATTCAGGTGACCAATGGACGACCGGAGGAAGTTAAATATTATCAAGGAGAGCGGATCGATCAGGCGTACCTTATGAGGATAGAAAGAGAAAAGATGGAGCAAGAGCGAATACGCCAGCAACAACAATTTCAAAAACAGCAGCAGCTAGCCGCACAGCGTGCCAAAAAGAAAAAGAATAGCAATCTACTAGGAGGCCTTCTTATGGGAGCGGGTGCGGGCTTAGCTGGGTCTAGTGTTGGAATGGATGCCATGCAAGCGATGGAATTTGGCACGTCCATGATGCAGGACGTAATGAATGGTGGAATGTCTAATCTAAATCAGTTTCAAAACAAAATGATGTCAGAATTTGCCCAGCAGCGCGCGGATTCTCAAGTTGAGCAAAGTCAAGCCTATCAACAAAAAGCCCAGGAAAAAAACTGCAACCTCTCCGAGATCTATGAAGGGCCTGACGGTGGGCAGGGAGGCGCCTTTTGTGCACAGGCCACCCTGATGAAGTGTCATGGTAAATTTGATAGAGTAGCACAGCTCTGCAAAATGTATAAGCAGGTGACTGCTGAACCTTGTCCGGTGTGTAATTAGAAAATTGAATAATGAATAAATTTTTAATACTCCTAGTATTGCTCTCAGGCTTTCAAGTCTCTGCACAGTATAACTACAAGATCAAGGGCGTCAATAGTTGGGGACTCTGGGGAAGGCCTTCAACGCTAGAGGAATTTGGCTTAACAACACAGGTCCACTTTGTTGATCCTAATCCAACAGAAGGTTCCGTAAAAGGAACTGCAGGAATCAACATTCTGGGAGAGGCTACACCAGGCACTAAAACAGCATACTTCCAGGCCTACCTGATAGGATATTCCATATCTCAAGTTTATCTAAGAGGGAAATGGCAAAATGTCAAGCAGATCCGGAAATGTACTGGAGCAGATAGGTATCAACTAAGCAGTTTGACCTTTGACATCCAACACACCATTTCAATTGAAGAAAAAATACTTCATCAGTTTAACAGGACGTACACTTTAACACCACCTGGAGGAAGTAATTCAGTAATTCAAGTACAAATGGATGCTGGAGGCACAGTTTTAGACGATGTGGCTTTACCTCACATAGTAACTGCCATAAGTCCCGGGTACACTGCAACAGCAACATTCATCATGCCGCCTGAGATTCTTCTGAATATGGACAATATTAGCTCTGACTGCCCCCCTCCAGGGCAAAGTATAGCTGAAGAAAAAGCTTCCATTGAAACTGAAGATCAGCCTCAACCCAGACCCGGCATGTCTATTACGGAATCCATCAAAGCGAAGATGCCCTTGTATGCTGAAGGAAACCGGTGCATTTCGCTCCACCACCTGGATGGAGGGCCACAGTGTGACGATGATGCCATTGAGATTAGAAATAATTGCAGTAAGCTCATGACGGTTCAGCTTGCATTGAAACAGGCTACTGGACATTATGCGAGTGAAATCATCACTACACTCCAAAGTGGGGAAAAGAAACGTATCCAGACTGGTTGTGATAAATCAACAGATGGAGCAAAATTTGTTGCGATAGACCGGAGGGATAGAGTGAATCTCCTCTGCCGACCGGAGTGGTATTTGGTGGGTATGATGGATCTGACTGGGAAGCCCTACGTAGATGTGCCTTATGAAGCTCCGAAAAAGCCGGTACAGACTGCCATTCCCGGAAGTACCCCAAATATTACCTTTAAGCAAGAAAGGAAATCTCAAGGAGGATCATTGGGAGACGTTTACTTCCCGGATCAAAATCAAACCAAGACCTATCAAGGAAGCAAGGCCAAAGAATTCCAAAAGAACATGAACAGCACCGCTGGTTTTGAGATAACCGATCGGATTTTTGCGGCCAGGTATGAGAGCAATGGCAAGACCATATATTCGGTTTATCGCTTTGGAAACCAATCAGGCTATCAGGGAAAGAAGTGGTTCAGGCGATGGGAAAAAGGAAGTCAGGAGTTTTGGAATGCCGGATGGTGGGAGCGTGAGGGAGATTACATCATAGTCACCATTTATGAAGAATACAACAAGCGGACCTGGGCACCTTTCAAATTCAAGATTGAAGGAGAAAGTTTGCGACAGATAGAAGAGGGAAGAAACTACAATCCCAACCCACTAAAAGTGGATCGGTTCTACAAGAAGTACACCTTAAATGGAGCCCCCTCTTGGGTACAGCCTGCCATGGATCGGATAGTAAATAGGTTTCCGCCGAGCAATTAATTAATTACCAACACCTTCAAACACTCGACCCACTTATCCTCAGCATTTAAGCTGGGAACGAGATCCCATTTTTCGCCTCCCTCTTCCATGAATTCCTCTTTATATTCCTGACCTACTTCTACCGTAGTTTCAAGACAATCCGAGACGAATGCAGGTGAAAATGCCAATACCTTCTTCTTCCCATTATGCGCAAGCTCTTTAAGCACATCTTCGGTGTAAGGTTTTACCCAAGGGTCTTTACCTAGCCGAGATTGGAAACACACCGTGTAATCTTCTTCTTTAATGCCTAGCTTTTTTACTACCAATCGTGTGGTTTCGAAACATTGCGCACGGTAGCAATATCGGTTATGTTCGTTTAAAGTACTGCAGCAAGATCCGAGTTTACAATAATCCCCGTAGGAGCCTTTACGGATTTGTCTTTCGGGTAGCCCATGATAACTGAAAATGAAGTGATCATAAGATTCCTTTTCCATCAGCTTCTTCCCTTGATCCGCGATGGTTTCAATAAAAAGCTCTTGTTCCAAAAATTGTGAGGTAAACTTAATATCCGGGATGATCTGCCAACGCTTAGTGATCTCCATCACTTTATCGATCACTGAACCTGTAGTGGCAGAAGCGTATTGTGGGAACAATGGAATGACATGAAGTGTACCTACCTCCTCTTCCTGAAATTCTTTCAAAACATCATCCAGCGAAGGACTTTGATAACGCATTGCAAACTTGACTGAGTATTCCTCTGAGAGCTTCTTACTCAAGAGTTCAGTTATGTCTTCTGTGTAGTACTTCAAGGGTGACCCTCGCTCATCCCATAGCTTACGATATTCAGCGGCAGACTTTGGTGCCCTGAATGGAGCGATGATTCCATTTACCAACAAAAATCGTGGGAAGGCAGGTATATCGATTACACGTTTGTCCATCAAAAATTCTCTCAGATATTTTCTAACATCTGAAACAGCTGTGGAATCAGGCGTACCCAGATTTACCAATAAAACTCCCTTTTTTTTCATTAGATCACAGGATGTTGGCTTCCCAAATCACAATTCCATAAGCGATGAAACGCAGGAACCGGAATAACGAAAACCATAGATACTTTTTAAATGAATAATGCACCGAGCCCACCAACATGGCAATGCCAGAAAATGGAAGTGGAGTCAGTGACGCTACAATGACAATGAAGCCCCCGTAATTGTTTAGATGTTTTTCGAACTTTCCAAAAACACGAATCTTCATGATGCGATAAAACCGCGTGTTTTTCAGGTACGCGCCTATCCCAAAACCAATGATTCCTGCCACATATGAAATAGCCGATAAGGCAATCACATTATTGATATAAGCCATGATCATCTCGTTTCTGAGCGACCATATCATAAAAAACTCAGGTGGTATAATTCCAAAAATTACTTCTGAAGCAAGAAATATGAGATACACGACAGTGGGTTGATCATAAACAGGTCCCAACACGGTTTCCATGGTGAAGTCATAATTTTTTCGGAGGTAGATATATCCAATGACAATTACGGCAAACCACAGGAATCCTCTCAAGAGATTCTTAAGGAGAAACCTTCGGCGATCAGGCAGTTGATTTTGCGTTGTTTTGGGCATCGTTCAAGCTAAACTGGAAAATTCGAGCTATTGTTCCTCGGGCTTAGATTCAGGCTCTTTTTTTTGTTTCGATTTTGAAAAAGAGACCCTCCAGTATGGGTCTTCGAGCTCAGTATACCTCCCATAAAATTGCGTGAGCATAATTTTTACAGCATAGTTCAATCGATTCTGAGCATCCTGAAAATAGTCTATGCGATTTTTTGGATGATATATAAAGAATTTGATCACAGGAAATGCACAGGTCCTAAAATCGCCAAGCACTTTCTTGACATCAGCCTTGTCTTTCTCCAATGCCTCCATGGCCTTTCCACAGCAAATACCTACACCCTTGATTAAAGGGATATAAATTTTATTTACTTCCTCTTTTTTTTCTTCCATCTCTGCACATGCCTCCTCACAAAATGCGCGTAGAATCCTTAAGGAGGGAATACTCATACTGGCATCTGTAAATACATCGGGCTGCCATAGTATCTCCCTGAAAGTAAATATGGATGGAAGCAATTCCGTATCGTATCCTTCATCGTCCTTTAGAGCCAGCATTGTTTCTGTACTTATGGAATTAATTTTTACTGCGCCTGCACATAGCGCATACGACCAACCCTCTTCTTTGGTGTTGACCATTTTTAAAAAATTCCATATTTCGTTCAATGCTATCCTCATCCTGATGTTTTAGGAGTCACAAAATAAACATTCAGCATCATATACTGCAATATCAATCTTTTTGTGTTCCAATTTTATATCTTCATCCCGTGGAAAAAAGATGGGTATATAAAGACGAAGCAGACCAGCAAATTGTTGATCAACTGAGTAAGGAAATCAACATTAACGAATACCTATCGAAAATATTGGTGCAGCGTGGAGTAAGCACTTTTGAAAAGGCAAAAGAATTCTTTCGTCCCTCGCTCTCTCGGTTGCATGATCCTTTTCAGATGTTAAACATGGATCGAGCCGTCAACCGATTGACAGAAGCTGTATTCAACAATGAGAAGATCTTGATTTATGGCGACTATGATGTAGACGGGACTACATCTGTGAGCCTGATGTTCCTATTTCTGAAAGAATTCTCTGACCATCTTGACTTCTATATTCCCGACCGATATGGTGAAGGATATGGCATTTCTGAAAAAGGAATTAACCATGCAATCAACAATCAATTTAAACTGATCATAGCCCTGGATTGTGGAGTTCGAGCCGTTGATCGTGCGAGGCAAGCCAAAGAAGCTGGTATTGATTTAATTATCTGCGACCATCATCTGCCTGGTGATGAATTACCAGACGCTTATGCACTGTTAGACCCTAAACAAGAAAATTGCACATATCCATATAAGGAGCTTTCCGGATGTGGTGTTGGCTTCAAATTATTAGAAGGTTTTTGTCAACAGAATACCATTGAAAAGGAGAAGCTATTTGAGTTCCTTGATTTAGTTGCTGTAAGTATTGGATGCGACATTGTCCCTATCGTGGATGAAAATCGAGTTCTTGCATATTATGGGTTGAAAAAACTTAATCAAAGTCCTTCCGCAGGTCTAAAATCACTCATTGAGATTAGTGGCAAAAAAAATCAATTATCAATCACGGATGTTGTGTTTTCCATTGGGCCAAGAATAAATGCAGCCGGTAGGCTCACTCATGCAAAGGAGTCGGTGAACCTTCTAATTGGTGACTCCTCGCAGACAGATGCTTTTGCAGACAACCTAAACGATAGAAATAAAGAACGAAGAGAATTTGATCAATCCATCACGGCGGAAGCTTTGGAAATGATTGCCTCCACTGAAGAAGTTAAGAAGTCGACGGTTTTATTCAAAGAGGATTGGCACAAAGGAGTTATTGGTATCGTCGCCTCCCGGTGTATCGAGCACTATTACCGACCCACGATAATCCTGACGGAATCCAAGGGTAAAGCCACCGGGTCTGCTCGTTCAGTGGAAGGCTTTGACGTGCATGGAGCCATTTCCGAATGTGCTGATTTACTCGATCAATTTGGAGGACATACGCATGCCGCCGGGCTCACATTGCCATTAGAAAACGTAGCGTCCTTCATTGATAAATTCGAAGATGTCGTTGGTGCAAGAATCCTTCCAGATCAGCTTATTCCAAAGGTTGAAATTGACGTAGAAATTCCTCTTTCTGCCATCACATTCAAAACTTACAATGTCATGAATCAAATGGCTCCATTTGGTCCACAAAATATGGCCCCCGTCTTTGGCACAAAAAATGTTATCGTTGACGACATGCCAAAAGTGATCAAAGACAAACACCTCAAAGGATTCATTCACTCACATGATAACAACAAACTTTATGAGTTTATTGGATTTGGATTGGCTGATAAAATCGAGCACATCAATGTTGGTGAGCCCTTTCACATCGCTTATCACCTGGAAGAAAATAATTATCTGGGAAATAAGTCACTGATTCTTAATCTCAAGGATATAAGAATTGATGCATAAATTGCAACTTCTTTTATGGAATTACGCGCAGAACATCTGATAAAAAAATATAAAAAGAAAAAGGTTGTAAACGACATTTCAGTTACCGTGAAAACAGGTGAAATTGTTGGTTTGCTAGGCCCCAATGGTGCCGGAAAAACCACTTCATTTTATATGATTGTAGGGTTGATAAAGCCTAATGAAGGTCAAATTTTCCTGGATCAGGAAGACATCACTGAACTTCCAATGTATCAGCGAGCCAAAAGAGGTATTGGCTACCTCGCACAGGAGGCTTCAGTCTTTCGCAAGCTTAGCGTTGAAGACAACATTCTTGCGGTATTAGAAATGACCAATCTTAGCAAAGAAGAGCAAAAAGAAAAGTGCGAAAGTTTGCTGGAAGAGTTTAGTTTAACGCATGTTCGCAAAAACCTGGGCCAGGTGCTCTCAGGGGGCGAACGCAGAAGAACAGAGATAGCAAGAGCGCTTGCCGTAGATCCAAATTTCGTTTTGCTGGATGAGCCGTTTGCCGGTGTTGATCCCATCGCAGTAGAAGAAATTCAAACGATCGTGGCGCAACTAAAAAACAAAAATATTGGCATCCTGATCACAGATCACAATGTGAATGAGACCCTATCTATCACTGACCGTGCCTACCTGATGTTCGAGGGAAGACTATTAAAAGCGGGGACCGCAGAAGAACTAGCTAATGACGAACAAGTAAGAAAAGTTTATCTTGGTAAACATTTCGAGTTAAAAAGAAAGATATAGAACATGGAACTGCTCAACTCCATATTGTCCTGGGTGATGAAGAAGCGCATTCATCAGATTGAGCTTTTTATGAAGTATCCGCATGAAGTTCAGAATGAGCTGCTTGAGGATTTAGTGAAAAAAGCCAAAAAGACAGAATATGGGAAGCAATATGGCTTCAAAACCATTGAAAACTATGAGCATTTCAAGAATAAAGTACCTATCGTAGGATACGAAGATCTATTTCCTCACATTGAGCGATTGATGAAAGGGGAGCAAAATATATTGTGGCCTTCTGAAATTCGGTGGTTTGCTAAATCCTCCGGCACAACCAATGCCAGAAGTAAATTCATCCCAGTATCTCAAGAAGCATTAGATGATTGTCATTATAAAGGTGGAAAAGATCTGTTAAGCATCTATTTCAATAATTACCCAGAAGCTAAAATGTTCGCGGGCAAAGGCTTAGTGATAGGAGGAAGTCATCAGATCAATCAATTTGATGAAAATTCTAATTCATATTACGGAGACGTTTCAGCTGTATTACTAAAGAATCTTCCCTGGTGGGCACAGATGGTGCGCACACCAAGTTTAGATATTGCACTGATGGATGAGTGGGAAGAAAAGATTGACAAGATGGTGGAGATCACCGCAAATGAAAATGTAACAAACATATCCGGAGTTCCCACCTGGATGATTGTGCTTATTGAAAAAATGCTTGAGCGCAACAATGCCAGTAACCTTCTTGAAATTTGGCCAAATCTTGAAGTGTTTTTCCATGGAGCTGTTTCATTCACTCCATATGAGGAGTTGTTTAAGAAACTGATTCCCTCACCTAGCATGCGGTATATGGAAACCTATAATGCTTCTGAAGGATTTTTTGGGATAACCGACCAGGTAGATAGTAACGAAATGTTACTGATGCTGGATTATGGGATATTTTACGAATTTATTCCTTTCAATGAGTTGGACAGTGATCATCCTCATACCTTAACACTGGATGAAGTAGAGGTAGGTAAAAATTATGCGATTCTCATTACTACCAACGCTGGACTTTGGAGATACCGTATTGGAGATACAGTCACCTTTACCAGCGTCAATCCGTATCGAATAAAAATTTCTGGTCGAACCAAACATTTCATTAATGCATTTGGTGAAGAATTGATTATCGACAATGCTGAAGTAGCGGTTGCTGAAGCCTGCAAGAAGACCGATGCGATCATTGATAATTTCACCGCTGGCCCCACCTATCTTGGTGATGGAAATAAGGGTGGACATGAGTGGATCGTCGAATTTACCCGAGAACCAAATGACATAAATAGATTTACTCAACTACTCGATGAAAAGCTCAGAGAAATCAATTCTGACTATGATGCCAAGAGGTATAAGGATATTGCCCTACAACAACCAATGGTTCATATCGTACCTCCTCGCACCTTTTACTCATGGATGAAATCGAGGGGTAAATTGGGTGGACAGCACAAAGTGCCGAGGTTGGCTAATAATCGAGAATATTTGGATCAGTTGCTGGCTTTCAAAAATCATTGATCCTAAAGAATTTGATTTATCTTTTCACGCGAAAACCCGATAAGGTAAGTTTGCGTAATTCATTCACAGTTTGAACAAACCAGCGATTTAGTAGTGAGAAATATTTTACTCATACGATTTCTAGCAATAATGCTCTGCTCCGTAATGGTAGTGGAGTTATCAGCATTGGCCGGAAATGGGGATTTGATCACTGCTGAAGCTGATTGTGAAATGGAGCACGAAGAAAGTAAGGAGAAAGAAAAAGAAAAGACAACCAGCGGATATGATTCTCTTTTATTAGCAGAAAATTCATTGATCAATCAATCAACAAGTTCCCTCTATACAAATAGATCGTGGAGTACGCCGTTTATAGATTTTCAAACGCCTCCCCCTAAGTCAATTTGAGTAATCACCCCGATTTTCAAACTTTTACTCAACTCAACTTTTATTTTGATTTATGGATTCTCATAAACCCGGTCTGTTTAGCAATTTCAAGACAGATCTATCTGCCAGTTTAGTGGTATTTTTAGTAGCTGTACCTCTCTGTTTAGGTATCGCTTTGGCTTCCGGCGCTCCGCTCTTTGCAGGAATTATCTCCGGAATTGTTGGTGGTATTATCGTTGGATTGATAAGTGGATCTTCCGTAGGCGTTAGTGGTCCTGCGGCTGGATTGGCTGTCATAGTATTAGCAGGGATTCAAGAACTTGAAACTTTTCCAGTTTTTCTTGCAGCTGTTGTAATAAGTGGAATTATTCAGATCGTTCTCGGTCTTGCGCGAGCAGGTATTATTGGGTATTACTTCCCATCTTCAGTAATTAAAGGAATGCTTTCAGCCATCGGAATTATCATATTTCTTAAGCAAATCCCACATGCGGTAGGCTATGATGCTGATCCGGAAGGAGATCTTGAATTTTTCCAGCCTGATGGTGAAAATACCTTTTCGGAGCTATTCAAAATGATGGACTACATTCAGCCCGGTGCTCTCAATATTTTTGTCATTTCAATGACCATTCTCATCCTGTGGGAACGACCATTCATGAAGCGAATAAAATTGTTCCAGATTGTTCAGGGCCCTTTAGTGGTTGTTACTGTCGGCATCCTTATGAACCTACTTTTCATAGGATCTTCATACTACATCGATGAAACCCATATGGTAAGCTTACCTGTAGCAGGCACGTTTACCGAATTTATCAATCAATTTACGCTCTTTGATCCTTCGGCCATGCTTAGAAAGGATGTCTTAATTCTTGGAGCTACAATTGCTGTTGTAGGGTCGTTAGAAACGCTGCTTTGCGTTGAGGCAACAGATAAATTAGACCCACTCAAAAGAATAACTCCTACCAATAGAGAGCTCATCGCACAGGGTACAGGAAATATCCTCTCTGGTATGATCGGAGGTTTACCCATTACACAGGTAATTGTTCGTAGTTCTGCAAACATTCAATCCGGCGGAAGAACTAAGATATCTGCGATTTTTCATGGTATTCTTTTAGTAGTCACCGCAGTTTTGATTCCGAATGTTCTTAACATGATTCCACTAGCAAGTTTGGCTGCCATTCTGATTGTGGTAGGATATAAGCTGGCTAAACCGTCATTATTCAAAACAATGTACGCAGCGGGAAAATCTGAATTCGTCCCCTTTATGGTCACCATTTTGGGTATCATCTTTACCGACCTATTGATAGGAATTCTCATGGGACTTACCGTAGGTATCTTCCAAATCCTCTATAACAATTTCCGAAAACCATATGTGGTGGAAAAGATCGAGGAAGATGGAAAAACCAAACTAAAGTTGGAGCTATCAGAAAACCTGACATTCTTGAATAAGGCCGGGATTATCGAAACCATTTCACACATTCCTGATGATACAGATATTACCATTGATGCTTCGCGTTCTCATTTTATTCATCCGGATATCATAGAGATTCTTGAAGATTTCAAGCAGAATGCCATGTATCGTAATATCGATCTTCACATATATGGGCTTGATAAAGAACATGACAACCCGTTAAAAGAGTTGAAAAAAGTAACCAAAGAGATCTAAGTAAAAGGCCTTCAGAAATGAAGGTCTTTTTTTTAATCTAAATGATCAATGTAGCTTTTCCATTTTTCCAAAACAGATGCGAAATCTTCTGGGAGCTCTGAATCAACAAAAACTCTTTCTTTCGTAATTGGATGAACAAACCCCAGCGTCTTGGCATGTAATGCTTGTCTGGGCAACATTTTAAAGCAGTTCTGTACAAACTGTTTGTACTTGGTGAAAATGGTCCCTTTTACGATATCTCCTCCACCATATGTCACATCATTAAATAAGGGGTGTCCTATATATCGCATGTGTGCTCGAATCTGATGAGTTCTACCGGTTTCCAGATTACATTTCAGAAGCGATACATATCGCAGATCTTCTAACACCTCGTAGTGAGTAATGGCGTTTTTACCAAAATCACCGTCCGGAAAAGCTGTAGTAATCCTACGATCTTTTAGACTTCTCCCTACATTGACATCAATGGTGCCTTTTGTTTCTTCAGGTACTCCCCAGACCAGGGCATAGTAGGTTCGTTCAATGGAATGATCAAAAAACTGTTTGGCTAAGCCATTCATGGCCTTTTCAGTCTTAGCAATAACCAATAAGCCGGACGTGTCCTTATCTATCCGATGAACAAGACCCGGGCGCCCATCATTACCTTTCATTTCTGGTAAATTTTGAAAATGATAAGCTAGCCCATTGACCAGGGTACCTGACCAATTTTGATAAGCCGGATGCACTACCATACCTGCTGGTTTATTCACTACAAGTAAATGGTCATCTTCTAAAACTATATCCAAGGGAATGTCTTCCGGAATTAGCTCTTCATCACGCGGAGGCTCTGGCAACATGACCGATATTTCGTCCTCAGGATGAACCTTATAGTTTGGTTTAACATCCTTTCCGTTCACTTTCACAAAGCCCTCTTTGATCCCTGCCTGCACTTTATTACGTGTGACGTTTGGTAAGCGATCCATCAAAAACTTGTCTATACGTAACAACTCCTGTCCAGCATCTACTTTAATGTGATGATGCTCGTATAAGTCTTCTTCGTTTTCGTTTGGTTCGCCTGTCATGGGTGTAAATTTAAGCCATGGCTGGGCTTCCAACACCACTTCAAGAAATAACACATCCGCTTCTCAAGGAAAAAGCTTTGCAGCTATTTATTAAAAGGGATGATATGATACACCCCTTGATTATGGGTAATAAATGGAGGAAGCTCAAATATAATCTCGAGCAAATCCAGAAACTCAATAAGGATGCAGTCATTACGATGGGAGGAGCTTTCAGTAACCACATAGCAGCAACTGCCGCTTTTGCAAAAGAGAATAGCCTGAAAGCCGTCGGAATTATACGCGGAAATGAATTGAACGAAAACAGTAATCCAACCCTCCAATTTGCTTCAAAAAATGGCATGGAATTAGAATTTGTCGACAGAGATACATTCCGAAAATGGAGAAATGATCCAGGTTCTTTGAAGGTGAAATACAAAGAACATTACTTCTTGCCGGAAGGGGGGACAAACGAATATGCAATCAGAGGTTGCGAAGAAATAATTCCGGAAATCACCGAACCATTTGATGTGTTGGTAACTCCAATTGGGACGGGAGGGACTTTTGCCGGACTTTTAAAATCAGCATCGGAAAATCAGCAAATTATTGGGGTAAGTAGCTTAAAAGGAGACTTCATTCATCGAGAAATCGATCAATTGCTCCAAAAGCATCAAATAAATAGCCGAAATTATAAAATATTAGATAGCTATCATTTTGGTGGATATGGTAAAACGAGCCCCGAATTGATCGATTTTATCAATTGGTTTAAAGAAAACTCTGAAGTTTCATTGGATCCAATATATACAGGAAAGGCATTTTTTGCCGTTTGGGATATGATTGAAAGCAATAAATTCGAAAATAATCTTAAAATAGTGATATTGCATACTGGTGGATTACAGGGTATTGAAGGCTTTAATCGAAAAAATGAAAATATTATTCAATAAGACTTAATTTTAAAACAATTTGTCAGCGGTGAAAAAATTTGTGTTCATAGTAATCTCCGCATCTTTATTTGCATCCTGCAACACAAGTGAGTTGGAGTTTGATGATTTAGAGGTGACGCCTATTACCGGCGTTTTTAGCTTTCCATTAGGCGAGGCTACTTATGTTATGCGTGACTTGGTTGCCAACCAAACGGGCGACTCTCTAAGCTTCCAGGAGGACAGCACTTCGCTCTACACGCTGTTTTACTACGATACAATCACCTACAGCACACCTGATGATCTGGTACAGATTGACGATATAAATTTTAGCGGAGCCATAAGCACCATTCCCATAGCTGCTGGCCCTGGCACAGTTAACCTTGTTGAATCCTTCGATATCAACTACGACCCACAAGAAAATGAGGAACTGGATTCTGTATTTTATGAATCTGGTGATTTGACGATTACTACAACATCAACGATCAATGGAACAGTCGACTATACGTTTACCATTGGGAATACTACCAACATAAATACAGGTACACCGATATCTGTATCAGGAAATATCGTAGGTACGGCCTCTGACATGCAAACCAGTTCATTAATTGGACACAAAACCGTACTTACTGATCCGAGCGGAAGCAACGTTCTAGCAGTAGATTTGAATGCAGTAGTTACTTTGGCGGCTGGTCAAAATCTGGCCGGCACCGAATCCCTCTCATTTGATTTAACATATGGTAATCAGACATTCAGTTTAATCTACGGGAAGTTTGGTAGAGATACGATTCAGGTAGGAGATCAATCAATCGAAATAGATTTCTTCTCTCAGACCGCAAGGGAGGGTATTACATTTGGAAACCCTAGTATCTCCTTTGACTTTAGAAATACTTTTGGCGTTCCTATCGGGATTGATTTCGAAAGCGTTTTTGGCGATGATGGAAATGGTGAGAACCAAGTATTTCTGACCGGAGATGTTGTTAGAAATGACCCGGTCATCAGTGGCTCAGATTTGGATTCACCTACTCCCACCACTCCCGGAGATGTTGCTCAGACTATCGTTGAAATTAACCGTGATAATTCAAACCTGGTTCAGGTTCTTTCAGAATCCCCGCAAAGATTAGTATTTGACGTAGCTGGAATATCAAATCCTGAAAATCTTACGGAAGGGAATTACCTTCAGCCCACGAGCTCGATCACAGCAAATGTCACTGTTGAAGTTCCAATGGAAGTTCAGTTTGTGGATTTCGAAGAAGAGGGTTCTTTCGACCTGGGCGATGGACTGGACCTCAGCAACGTTGACTCTGCATTTATTCGCTTGGTCTCTAATAATGAACTACCATTTAATGGTTCTGTAAATCTGGTGGTGCAAGATGCTGACAGTGTCAATCTGTTTCCAATTACAGATCCTGATGATCCTAATTTTGATCAGGAGCAACTTGATAGATTCACAAACATTCCGGTTATTAAGGCTCCACTCATCAACTTCAATGGAGAAGTTACAGACCCAAGCGGTGCTACAGAAAATATTGGGCTCACTGCAGAAGAGGTTGAATTAGTGAGTGGTGCATCTCACATTATTATCACAATGGTCTTAAATACTCCTGTCACTCAAACATCAAGAGAAATCTATGTAAAGATACTTGCAGACTATACCCTTAGCTTAAAAGTTGGTATTGGAGGCAGGTTCAATTTGGAGCTATAGATGAAAAAAATCGCCACCACCATATTACTTCTAACCTGCTTTATTCATCTAAGCGCTCAAACAAGTGTTTCATTTCAGCATTTGGGGAATGCTACATTTCAAAACAATCTTATCAACCCTTCTTTGATTCCAGAAGGTCGGTTTTTCCTGGGACTGCCAGTACTTTCCGGAGTGCATGTCAATGTCAATAATAAATTTAGTTACAACGAGGGTTTTACTGTAGAAAGCGACCGAACACTTTTGGATGTTCCAAAACTTGTAAGCAATCTTCAACGACAAAACACCGTTACTGCCAAGGTCGGCGTGAACCTTTTGCACCTGGGGTATAAGCTAGAGTCAGGTATTTTACTAAGTTTTGTCGCTAATGAGCGAGTTGAAGCTGATTTTCTTTATCCCAAAGAAATTGTCCAGTATGTATTCACCGATGGGAACAATGATTTTCTGAATCAAGATGTAAAGATCTCAAGGGTAGGATTAATCGCACAGCATTTTCGTGAATTTGGTCTTGGCATAGCCGCTCCGGTCAATGAACAACTCACGATTGGTTTGAGAGGAAAATTTTTGGTTGGCTTTGCCAATGCAAGCTTGCCAGGAGGTACTGTAGCAGACCTAAGGTCTAATGGTGAGGCCTATCAAATAGACGCTCAATGGGAAAATGCCACTTTGAGAACATCAGGATTTGACATCTATGATGAAACCGAGGGTGATTTGGGTTCGCACCTGGTTATGAACAGTAATACAGGGTTTGCGATTGATGTTGGGGGTACGTATAAGCTGAATAGGTACTACACGGTTACCGGATCTATTGTTGATTTAGGATTCATCAACTGGAAAGAGAATGTTAAAAACTATACGCTCTCCGACACAAGCTTCAATTACAGTGGAATTAACCTGGAGGATTTAGATGATATCCAACAAACCTTAGAGGATTCGCTCTTCGATAAATTTGATCCCGAAGACACCTTTGAACCATACAGAAGCTGGCTACCAGTGACCGGTTACGGAAGCTGGATTTATCACTATAGCCCAAAAACAGACATTTATGTGACTGTAGGTACACGTTGGATTCAACGTCAATTTAAGATGATGTATGGGGGTGGAATAACACAAAAGTTCGGAAAGGCTTTCACGGCTTCCGCAAGTGTTACCAAGCTACCCCAACAATTTTTTAATGTTGGGGCTGCCTTTGCAGTAAAGGGAGGCCCTGTACAAATGTATATGGCAGTAGACCAGGTTATTAACTTCTCAATACCGGACTCCAAAGCCATAGACTTTCGATTTGGGATGAGTTTTGCTTTTGGAAATGCACCTTCCAAGCAACCGCCAAGTGGGCTATCGAGAGGACCCATTGCCGGTGCAAAAGGCCTTGACACCAATGTCTTCCTTGGTAAAAAAGTAAAAACCAAGAAACGAGATGGAATCTATTCGATTATCAAAAAACAGAAGCGTAGAGAACTAAAATCTAAGCGTACCAAATCAAATGGTGATGTTCAGAAAAAGAGTCTCAACGGAAGAAAAGGTAAAAAGAATACGGATGGTGGTGAATGATTCCCTCTAGAACAACTGCCTGAAAGCATCACTCAATTTTGAAAAGGAATGAACCTTTATTTTAAATTGCTTGAGGTCCTTCGCCTTCAAGTTATGTTTCGAAATATAGATTTCGTTGAATCCTAATTTCTCAGCTTCGTTGATCCGATTTTCAATTCGATTTACTGGTCGTATTTCTCCACCCAGACCAACTTCTGCAGCAAAGCATACATCCTCTCCCAAAGGGGCATCTTCAAATGACGAAAACACTGCAGAGCAAATGGCCAGATCAAGCGCTGTGTCTTGTACTTTCAATCCTCCAGCAATATTTAGGAAAACATCTTGGGTGCTCAATCGAATTCCTAATCGCTTTTCCATTACCGCCAACAGCATGGTGAGACGCTTATAATCGTACCCGGTAGTACTTCTTTGAGGATTTCCATAGCTCGTCGGACTCACTAGCGCTTGTGACTCTAATATTAATGGCCGGTTTCCTTCCAAAGTAGCACCTAAAGCAATCCCGCTGAGGCCGGGTTCCCGGGGGGAGATCAGTATTTCTGATGGATTAGTCACCTCCCTGAGACCATCTGCATTCATTTCGAACATGCCGAGCTCTGAAGTAGACCCAAATCTATTTTTAATGGTTCGTAGTATACGATAAGACAAGTGCCTGTCGCCTTCAAACTGCAATACGGTATCCACCATATGCTCAAGCACCTTTGGTCCTGCAATGGCACCATCCTTATTTACATGGCCGATTAAGAATATTGGAATGCTCTTTTGCTTTGCAAACTTCATCAGTTGCCCTGTGCACTCCTTCACTTGAGAAATGGATCCAATGGCTGCCTCTAGTCTATCCGAATGAAGTGTTTGAATGGAATCTATGATTAAGATATCCGGAGATAAATTTTCGGCTTGTTTTAAAACTTGTGAAAGACTGGTCTCGGCGTATAAGAAGCATTGATCCGATATGGATCCGATCCGATCCGCCCTCATTTTTATTTGTTCTACACTTTCCTCCCCCGATACGTATAGTGTTTTTTGAGGCAACCTAATAGCCATTTGTAGCATTATCGTCGACTTCCCAATACCAGGTTCTCCACCAACTAACACAAGAGACCCATCGACGATTCCCCCACCCAACACACGATCTAATTCCTTGATCCCCGTTCCGATCCGCTGAGTTGACATTTCATCTCCAGCTTCCTTAATATTTACTGGCTTGCTCTTTTCTACTGTGAAATCCACTGGTGCTGTGGTAGATTTTGAAACAACCTCTTCTACATAGGTATTCCATTCTCCGCAGGAAGGACATTTTCCGATCCATTTTGCAGATTCGGCACCACAAGACTGACAATAAAAGACGGTTTTAGTTTTAGCCATATTAGATGAGGATAAAGGCGAAGATATAAACTGTCTCATATAATTTTGCGGCATGCAAAAAGATCAGAAAGTTTTCGACCTTATCAAGGCTGAAGAAAAGCGACAAATTGAAGGAATTGAGTTAATAGCCTCAGAAAATATAGTTTCACCTCAAGTCCAGGAAGTAGCCGGCAGTGTTCTCACAAATAAGTACGCGGAAGGGCTTCCCGGAAAAAGGTATTATGGGGGTTGTGAAGTCGTTGATGAAATCGAAGACCTTGCCAGGGAAAGAGCAAAAGAACTATTTGGAGCTACATGGGCCAATGTTCAGCCGCATTCCGGAGCTCAAGCAAATGCCGCTGTTATGCTCGCATGCCTTAACGCCGGCGATGAGATCTTAGGCTTTGACTTGTCGCACGGAGGTCATCTGACCCATGGATCTACTGTTAACTTTTCAGGTAAACTTTACAAACCCAACTTCTATGGAGTAGATAAGGATTCCGGATTAATCGATTACGACCAGCTAGAAAAAGTAGCTCGTGCTAAGAAACCAAAAATGATCATTTGCGGAGCATCAGCATACAGCAGAGATTGGGATTATGAGCGATTCAGAGCCATTGCTGATGAGGTCGGGGCAATTCTCCTGGCAGATATTTCTCATCCGTCCGGATTAATTGCCAGGGGCTTTCTAAATGATCCGCTGGAATATTGCCACATCGTAACTACCACCACCCACAAAACCTTGAGAGGACCGAGAGGTGGGATGATCCTTGTAAGAGATGATATTGAAAATCCATGGGGCCTGACTACACCAAAAGGTGTGGTGAGGAAACTTAGCTCATTGCTAGACTCTGGGGTCTTTCCTGGCACTCAAGGTGGACCGCTTGAACACATCATTGCAGCGAAGGCCGTAGCGTTTGGTGAAGCGCTTTCTGATGATTATATGAATTACCTCGTGCAGGTAAAGAAAAATGCGGCTGTAATGGCCGATGCATTTGTAAAGAAAGGTTACCACGTAATATCGGGAGGCACCGACAACCATCTCATGTTGATTGATCTTCGAAGCAAGGATATTACTGGAAAAGATGCAGAGAATTCATTGATCAAAGCAGATATCACAGTGAATAAAAACATGGTTCCTTTCGACGAAAGAAGCCCATTTGTAACCTCAGGAATCCGTCTTGGAACACCAGCTGTAACTACGAGAGGGTTAGTTGAAGCCGATATGATCAAAATCGTAGAGTTGATTGATTCGGTCATCTCCAATAAAGACGATGAAGGTAAAATTTCTGAGGTGAAAACTGAGGTGAATAAGTGGATGTCAGGATTCCCATTGTTTAAGGCCTAAACTATGCCACTGGATCAGATACCAGACGAGAAAGAGATGTCATTTTTGGACCACCTCGAAGAGTTGAGGTGGCACATTATCCGTTCATTAATTGCAATTCTAGTTTTTGCCATCGCTGCATTTATTGCGAAAGATTTTGTGATAGGGACAGTCATATTAGGTCCATCACGTACTGACTTTTGGACCTATCAAAAGCTATGCCTATTGGCAGATCTCATTCAAACTCCGGCACTGTGTATAGACACACTGTCCTTCGAACTGGTCAGCAGAAAATTGAGCAGTCAATTCATGACTCATGTTTCGGTGTCTTTCTTTGTTGGCATCATCGTTGGTTTTCCATACTTGTTCTGGGAAATCTGGAGGTTTATCAAACCTGGTCTAAGGCCTAAAGAGCGTAAAGCATCACGTGGAGCGACTTTTTCTGTAAGCGTTCTATTTACACTTGGTGTTCTATTTGGCTATTTTCTTATCGCTCCGATTTCTGTTCGATTTTTTTCCACCTACCAGGTAGATCCATCGCTTCAAAATCTCTTTGACCTTTCCTCTTACATCAGCACGGTAACCATGATTGTTTTTGGATGCGGGGTTTTGTTTCAACTTCCGGTAATTGTTTACTTCCTTACAAGGGCAGGAATCGTAAGCTCTGCGTTAATGAAGGCGTATAGAAAACATGCAATCATAGTAATTTTGGTATTGGGAGCGATTGTTACTCCACCAGACCCATTTAGCCAAATACTCATAGCCTTACCATTGATGCTTTTGTATCAAATGAGTATTGTAATAGCCAAACGAATTGAACGTAGAGAAGCACGACAAAATAAATAAGATGAGAATAGCAATAGGTGGCGATCATGCCGGATTTCATTATAAAGAGAGACTCATTAAGCACTTGGAAGGGCAGGGACATGAAGTCGAAGATTTTGGTCCAAGTACGGATGATTCGGTTGACTATCCCGATCATGTACATCCGCTGGCATCCTCCATCGCATCGGAAGATTGTGATCTCGGAATACTCATATGTGGGAGTGGAAATGGCGTTGCTATGACTGCCAACAAGCATGAAAATGTACGTGCCGCGCTTTGCTGGAACACCGAGCTGGCTGCGCTGGCCAAACAGCACAACAATGCAAATATTATTTGTCTTGCTGCACGATTCTTGGCTTACGAATACGCAGAGGGTTTAGTGGACACTTTTGTTGAAACCGAGTTCGAAGGTGGGCGACACCAACGAAGGGTCAACAAAATCAATTGCTAACCTTTACATAACGATTACTTTCAATCCGTTCATAATCTGATGCCAGGTTTGGAAAACGCTGAATCACCTGAGGCATCACATCCATGTCGTCAATTACTGTTTGCGGATTTGCTTTTTGAAAGAGTTTATAAAGATCTCCGGCAGACTCATAATAATCCAATCCATTGAAAGCTAGTGCTGATAAATGTGAATTGAAGCATGGAGTACCCATGTTGAGTGTTTTGTAATAGCTAAGATCTCCACCCAGAACCATGGTCTTTTCCGAGGCATCTTCTATTGTTGTCGCCTCCAAAGGGTATGTCAGTGTCTGATAAGAATATGCTGAATATATCAACAGCCCTATGATAAGCAAACCCGGCATAAGAAATCTGAAAATTCTTCTTCGGATCAAAATGAAGTAGTGGGTCCAGAAATAGGCAATTACAGGAACAATGAAGACAAGTTCCAACAGCGCATTTTCATTAGACATGAAAAAAGTTACTACACCTCCAAGAAACATTAACCAGATCACTTGTTGAATCTTTTGTTGGAAGTTGGTTAGTCGCGCGGCTCCCCAGGTTTTGAAAACGCCAAGCACAAAAATCAGGAAGAATCCAGCAGAGATAAGCAACATATCCTGCAAGCTGATCAATGATTTTACATTCACCAGGAGGTTTTGAATCAGGTAACTGTTGATGAATATCCACATATCGCCCCTCCAATAGAAATAAAGTGCACACATTGAAAATGCCAACAAAAAACTAAAAAGGTACAAGGCCAACCTTCTGGGAACAGCAGTGGAAAACAGGATCAATGCAAAAAGAAAAACCAGAAAAAAGATAATGGATGGCAAGTAAATCATGGTTGCAATTCCAATGAAAATTCCTGAATTCAGAAAGAGTTCATCTGTCACCTGATTATCAATTCTTCGCAGAACATTTCTGAGTGCAAGAAGAATGAAGGTTAAGCTCAATAGCTGAGGAGAAAGCGCCATATAATCCGGAACAGAAACCATCAATATCATGTACAAAAAGGCAGGCAGATAGCTATTCTCATCATATGCCTTGTTCTTTAAAAGCAACTGATTGAATATCCCCGCCTGAAAAATGATTACCAATGAACTAAACATATGATGGATAAATTGACTTCTTCCGAAAATCAAATCCAGGTACTTATAGATAAATGCGGCAATGGGGCCGGTATAATCAAAAGTCTCACTATACATCGTAAAACCCTGACCCAGCCAATCTCCTAACAGCAGCCACTTCAATTCAAAGTAGGATACATCGTTGATGAAATAGCTCTGAATAAAGCGAATCAGGACCAGTAATACGAATATTATGGCTAGTCTGTACGGATCGTTTATTCTAAAAAATCGTAACAATGAGTATCGGTTAGAAGGATGTAAATTAGAATTACTTCGAAAATAGAATATTTGGTCAAACCCCTTACGGAATATCTTCGGATATTTGCAGATATGGAAAGCAAGCGGCAGATAAAATACGGAAAACAATTACAAAAGGACATAGCAGGTATTTTCCAACAAGATCCTACGCATTATTTTGGATCTTCGCTGGGAACAATTACTGGTGTTTCTGTATCTCCAGATCTAAGTTTAGCTCGAGTGTATCTCAGCATTTTCCCAATCAATAAGGCAGATGAAGTTTTCGAACACCTGGAAAATATAAAAAGTGAAATACGATTGAAATTGGGCAAAAAAATAGGAAGTCAGGTGCGTATCATTCCAGAGCTTGCCTTTTTTCATGACGACACGGAGGAAAAAGCGTCAAAAATTGACGACCTGATAAATAACCTGAACATTCCACCTGAAGAAGAATGAACTTTCCCTTCTTTATCGCTCGGAAATATTTTCTTTCAGAAAAGAAGAAAAACTTCATCAATGTCATTTCCATCATTTCAATGATTGTAGTGGCCATTGGAACCATGTGCTTGATTGTGGCTCTCTCGGTGTTCAACGGGTTAGAAGGTCTTCTTCGGTCTATGTATGGAAATTTTGATCCGGATATTGTCATCACTCCGGCTTCTGGAAAATCATTTGCACTAGACACTACACACCTGATTAAGATCAAGAAGTTAGACGGTGTTCGGGGCGTTTCTGAAGTTGTTGAGGACAATGTATTGGTGCAGTATAAAGAAGCCCAGCGTCTTGTCCGATTGAAAGGAGTAAGCAGGGACTTTGATGAATACAGTGGCATAAGAAATGTGATGGTTTCCGGACAATTTCCCCTGGTAAGAGACAGTATTGGTTATGCACTCATTGGTAGAGGTGTCCAATATGATTTATCCCTCAGCCTTAAAAATGACTTCTATACCCTTCAAATGTATTACCCAAAAGACATTGGCCCAGGGGTCGTCAACCCAACGAGCATGTACAATTTGTTGAATATCATTCCCGGAGGTGTATTCGCCATAGAAAAGTACTATGACGACAATTATGTGTTTGTTCCGGTAGAATTTGCAAGAGATTTACTCAACTATGACAATCGACTGACAGCCTATGACATTTATCTTTCGGCAGATGCTGATAACAAGTCCGTGAAACAGGAACTACAATCTTTGTTTGGTGATACTTTCCGCGTCCAGCTTGGTGAAGAATTACACAGTGATTTGTACAAAGTATTGAAAATTGAAAAGCTCTTCGTGTTCCTGATAATGGTCGCTATCATCGGCATTGCTTCAATAAATATATTCTTCTCGCTAACGATGCTTGTCATCGAAAAAAAGAAAGATATCTCTGTACTATTTGCTCAAGGAGCCTCCACCAGACTGATACGTTACATATTTCTTTATGAAGGATGCATCGTTGCATTTACAGGGGCCGCGATCGGGTTAGTTCTTGGAGTTGTACTCAGTCTCGTGCAGGAACACTTTGGTATTATTGGGATGGGGGTTGATTCTGCTATTGTCAATAGCTATCCGGTAGAGATTGTATTTAGTGATGTACTCTTCACGGTGATTGCTATTATCATCATCACGATACTTGCCTCTATTAAGCCTGCAATTAAGGCCGGAAAGTCATTCTCGACGCATACTTTACAATAAGGTAGCTATCTCTTCATTTTTTCTTACCATTCTTCACATTTTCTTATCAATTTCATGAGAGATTTTCGTTATTTTCGAAGTTTATCTGATTCTAAAAATCTGTGAAAGTATCACCTGACCAGCCATTTGAACTTATCTACTCATTGTACGATCATGAGTATCTAGGGTATCTTATAGAATCATTTGTTGTACAACTGAATGATAAAGGAGAGCTCAGTTATTCACATCAAAATATCTCTTCCAAAAATGCCGAAGAATTCAGTGCTGTTCTTGATGAAAACGATTACCAGATCATCAAGCTCATGGATCAGATTCAACAAGATCAGGTGGCTCATCACTTCCAGAAAAAGAAACAGAAACCTGAGGAATTCTTTCTGAAAACATTTGATAAAGATTCGGGAGATAAAATTCTTCAGGGAGAAATTGAAGCTTACGTTGAAAGAAGAAGGTCTCAAATTCTTGCGCTGATTCATGGGAAACGACTCTTCGAAATGGGCAAGGATGGCGAACCTGCCTGGAAAGAGATTGAGGTGGTAGATGAGAAAGCTACGGTGCTCTTTCACTTTAGAAAAAATGAAGACAATACCCACTACTTTCCTACGATAAAATTAAAGGGTGAAAAAGTAGAGTTCTTAAATAACGGGAGTTATTTGCTTTGTAAGGAACCTGCGTGGTTGGTCGCGAATGATCAACTTTTTACCTTCCAGAAGCCTGTGAGTGGAGGTAAATTCAAGCCGTTTTTGAAAAAGAAATTTATTCTGATTCCCAAGGACATAGAGGAAACGTATTATCAAAAATTCGTAGGCCCCCTCATCTCAGAGTTTGATGTTTACGCCAAAGGATTCGATATAGTAACGCATAAACCAAAGCCAACACCAAAGATCACAGTAAGTGAGCTTCAAACGAGTAGAGCCACTACCTTATTTGATGATGGAGGAAATGCTCCTGTTGTTGAAAATGACAAGCTCCTTCTGGAACTTTCTTTTGACTATGGTAAGCACAATTTCAATGCAGATAAGCTCAGCAAAGTCAGTGTTTCATTAGAAAAGCAGGACGACAACTACACATTTCACAGGATCAGCAGGGATCATGAAGGGGAAAAAGGGATCATACAGCAATTGGCTACTAATGGATTGCAACTCAGGAATTCAAGGGTGACGTTACCTAAGACTGCTGCCTTTGACTGGATTGGACGAAATAGCGACTTGCTTGAGGATTTTATCATCAAGCAAAATCAACAAGGAAAAAAATTCTTTGTCGGTGAATCAACCATCGACTTAGAAGTAAATGAAGGTGTAGATTGGTTTGATCTCAAGGCTAAGATCCGGTTTGGAGATTTTGAGGTCCCGTTTGAGGAGATCAGAAAATGTATTCTCAGAGGGAAAACAGAAATTATGCTTCCGAATGGAGAGATTGGAGTAATTCCCGAATCCTGGATTACTCGCTACAAAGATCTTTTTGCCTTTTCTTCAGAAACAAGCGATGGTATTACGCTTAACAAAATTCACGTTTCTTTGGTACAGGAGCTAAAAGCCGGTGAACTGGCCAAGGTGACCATGGATCGTAAGTTGGAGAAGCTACTATCCTTTGAAAGGATGGAAGATTACACTGTTCCTGACTCCTTTAAAGGCAATTTGCGGCCTTACCAACTGGCTGGATACAATTGGCTTAGATTTCTCGAAGATTACAACTTTGGTGGTTGCCTCGCTGACGATATGGGATTGGGTAAGACCATCCAGGCCCTCGCACTGCTACAGCACCAAAAAAATGAAAATCCAGGGAGCACAAGCTTACTAGTGATGCCCACATCGCTGCTTTATAACTGGGAGATGGAGGCAAAAAAATTTACTCCTGGATTAAAAATTCTGAATTATACAGGAATCAATCGTGTCAAGGATACTTCGCTTTTTGCAAACTACGATCTCGTTATTTCAAGTTATGGTACCACTCGGGTTGACTCGGAAATACTATCAGAGTTTTATTTCAACTACATCATCCTGGATGAGTCCCAAGCGATAAAAAACCCTGATTCACTAATCTCCAAAAAAGTCCGTGATTTGAAATCACGTCGTAAACTAATCCTAACAGGAACGCCTATCGAGAATAGTACGCTGGATCTTTGGTCGCAGATGAGCTTCCTCAACCCCGGCTTACTGGGTAATGAGACGTATTTCAAAAAGGAATACTTAAAACCCATTGAAAAGCAGAAAGACGAGCATAAGACTAAGAAACTTAACGCCCTGATCAAACCCTTTTTACTTAGAAGGGAGAAGAGTCAAGTTGCAGATGATTTACCTGAAAAGGTGATCAACATCCGATACTGTAACATGTCTGAAGAGCAAAGAGAAGTATACGAAAAAGAAAAAAATGCCTTTCGAAGTAAAATAATGGACGTCATTGAAACAGACGGTGTGGCCAAATCTCACATGATACTGTTGCAGGGACTAACTCAATTGAGGCAAATAGCTAACCATCCAAAGATGGTTGATGAAGAATATGGTGATGGATCTGGTAAGCTTGAGGCTGTCACCTACATGTTGGAAGACTCCATTTCACGGGGGCATAAAGTATTGATATTCAGTCAATTTGTAAAACATCTCAAAATAGTATCTGACTACCTGGAATCACAAAATTTACCTTTTGCCTACCTTGACGGTTCTACCAAAGACCGACAAAATCAGGTAGAACGTTTCCAAAACGACCCACAAGTATCCATTTTTCTGATCTCGCTAAAAGCAGGCGGGACAGGTCTTAACCTCACGAAGGCAGACTATGTTTTCTTGCTTGATCCATGGTGGAATCCGGCGGTAGAAGCCCAAGCCATTGATCGAGCTCACAGAATTGGACAAACCAAAAAGGTATTCGCCTACAAATTTGTGAGCAAGGATACCATTGAAGAAAAGATCATAAAGCTGCAAGAACATAAGCAACAGTTGGCTTCAGATTTAATTTCCGTAGAAGAAAGTTTCGTAAAAAGCTTGTCACAGAGTGACATTCAAGATCTGTTTGACTAAATTTTATCATTCAAATAAGGGTTGGATTTTACCCATGTTGTTAGATGAGTGTATTTCGCTACATAAGAGACTTGCCTATGAAAAATCCAATCATAAGTCTGATTACATTCATTTTGGTCATTAATACATGCCTTTCATCTACTGCTTCTGGTCAAAAGGAGTTTGGATTCAAAATGCCCAAGAGAACCAAAAGAATTGAGATCCCATTTGAACAACACAACAATCTCATTGTCATTCCAGTAACCATCAATCGTTTTCTTACCTTAAAATTCATATTAGATACGGGGGTAGAAAATGCGATCATCACTGAAAAAATTTACGCTGACATTCTGAATTTAAATTACGTACGGGAAATTACAATTGATGGACCCGGGCTTATTGACTCAGTCGAAGCATTTGTTGCCAACCAAGTGACTTTTGGATTACCCGGAGGTGTCATCGGGCACAATATGAACGTTTTGGTATTAAAAAAAGACTATCTCAAACTTTCAGAAAACATTGGTGAGAGTGTATCAGGGATCATTGGTTATGACATTTTCTCACGTTTTGTTGTAGAGATAGATTACGACGAAAACATACTAACACTTCACGAGCCAAGGACTTACAAGAAAGGAAGACGGAAAGTCGAGCTCCCCCTTGAGATAAAAGGGTCCAAGCCATTTATGCAAGCGACCATCAGACAGGGGGAAGAAACCGCATCCTTAGATATAATGGTCGACACAGGAGCAAGCCATGCAGCACTAATCGACTATAATTATCTGACTGGCATTTCACTGCCCGAAAAAACCATTCAAACAAGGTTAGGTAGAGGGATTGCCGGTGATATTCCCGGTTATTTGGGCAGAATTGATCAAGTAAAGATTGATGATTTTGATTTTAGCGAGATGCTTGTTTCGGCTCCCTTTGAGGGGGCTTATAATAAAGTGATTAAGAGGGGTGCCAGAATCGGAACCTTTGGCGGAGAGCTCCTCAACAGGTTCAACGTAACTTTTGATTACTACCGGAAAAAAGTCTATCTCGTTCAAGGAAGAAGATATCATGATGCATTTGAATATGACATGAGTGGATTGTCACTAAACACCATCGGTGACAACCTGGACACGCTGACTGTAGTAGACGTTCAAAGAGATGGACCTGCATACCGCGCAGATGTCCGAAAGGGGGATGTCATCTATATGATTAACGGTAGGACCTTGAAATATAATTCACTCTCTGACATGTATGAAATGTTACAAAGCAAGGATGGCAGAACCATTCGTATGATCCTCTATCGTGATGGTGAAAAAATCAAGACCAAATTCAAATTGAAAAAGATCATTTAAGATTCAATAAATGATGCGACCCAAATAGATCCCTGCCATTTATGACTTCAACGTCTACTTTTTTACACAAAAAAGGGGTGACTTCCGCCACCCCTCCCACATAGTGATTAGGGAATTAATCTCTTACCATCACGCGGAAGCTCACCACATTGCCTTGTGGGTCTTCCCGGTCATAGAACCTTAGGATATAAATGCCTTCTTCAAAGTCCGTGACATCTATATTTATTTCTCCATCAAATCCATTGCGTAAATCTTGCGCCCATTTGGTGCTTCCAGACAAGTCTACCAGCTGAGCTGTCACATTTTGCGACTTTAAGTGACGGTACCTGATATTCAGATACTCGCTGGATGGATTCGGATAAATCTGTAAGTTTTTGAAGTAATCAAGTATGACACCCAAAACAGCTTCAATAGTCACCTCAATGCCGTCTTCACTCGCAAAGGCCTGAAGTCTAAAATCCGTATCGCTGACGCCCGCTTCTCCGACTTCAAACTGGACAAACGATGATTCATCCAATGGAATACCCGGATACTCCACGAAGAATCGATAGATACCTGCCGGCAAGAATCCGAACTGGAATTCTCCATTGTCGTCAGTTTCCCCATATGCGATGAGTTCAAAATCGTCATCATCCTGACCGGTACGTCCACCAGAACGTTTTCTTCGCACCCCACATTTTCTTTTAGCCGCTCTTCTTCGGGCGTCAATTCGCGCACCGTCTTCATCTCCAAAATCTTCTTCGATTAGCACATCCAATGTACCATCACCATCCCCTTCAACGAGGACTGGTGGCACCTCCACCATTTCCATCGCTATCACATCATCGCTTCTAAAGAATAATGTATCCGCCTCAGTCCACTCAAATACATCCCCAAAATAAGTAGGTATGTAAAGGGATAAATCAGACTCAATGAAAATGATGTAATCGCCTAGAACTACATCCGGGAAGGTGAAAGTTGATTCTGATATGTTTTCAACAGTTTCCAGTACCCTAAATCCAGTAGATGTTCGTGTGGTCTCCAACATGAAACCATCGAGAGGTTCAGTCAGCGGATTGCCACTGGCATCCGTCACAGATACCTGCATATCAGCAATGGCCAGTACGTCCTGAGCATCTACATCGATGGTTAAACCTGGCACTGAAGGATTAGTCACCTCTGTTCGGAAGGTCCCCATATTGTCAAAATCAATCGCGAGAATAATTCCAAA
Organism: Ekhidna sp.; assembly: GCA_965601465.1. Classification (GTDB taxonomy): domain Bacteria; phylum Bacteroidota; class Bacteroidia; order Cytophagales; family Cyclobacteriaceae; genus Ekhidna. Next base: position 296,512 of record OZ271834.1, read on the forward strand.
AGCATCATTGATAATGAAGTCTTCATTGGTACCAATCTGAGTATCATTTCTGAACCACGTATATACATTGGAAGACCCACCGATGTTGATGGAAAGCGAATAATCATTGGTATATCGAACTTCAATTTGCCCACCGGTTGATTCATTGTATTGAATGCTCGCCTGGTTAGCGTAATCAATGGTTGCAATTCCAGCCACGGGTTCAAGGTCATCAAATTGCAGACTATTTCCACTTACATTTAAATTGGAAATCGTCGTTCCTGTAAAATCCATCAACCCGGTGATCTGGTTGTCTGACGCATTCATGTCTGTCATATTGGAAAGTCCACCAACAGCGCCGCCTGTAAATGGATTTGGCATATCTCCTGCAGCCGTAGTACCACTAATGTCGACAACCGCCACACGCGTCCTTCCTGCATCCAAATTGACTCCATCCCAATCTCTTAATCTGGCGGTTTCCCAATTCAAACCTTGCGGGCTTATCGCATCATAGATGTTGCGAAGCGCCGTAGAATCTGCAAGTGTTTCCGGATCTACTATCGTTATAACTTGGGTGGTATTTGAGTTTGCCGAAACTTCGTCTGAGGTATTCACCAACCTCACTCGATAATAGTATTGTGTAGAAAAATCCAGGTTGGCCACCGCCAAGCTTGTAGCATTGATCTCAAAGCTTTCTAAACCAGTAACAAAGGTCGAGAAGTCAGCAACCGTTGAAACATCCACCTGATAGGTCTGTACGTCAAGGCCTTCGCTCCATCTTGCGGTAAAGCTGGTAGATGTAACATCCTCTGCTGCAAGTGTTACAACACTTTGACTTATCACGAGCTCATCAATAGTTGCGTCTGTACCTGTATTTCCGGATACATCTGTCGCTGTGGCAATCACATCGTAGGTACCATCGGCTAAGCTTGTAATAGTTCCTGCTCCCAATGTCCAGGTACCGTCCCCGTTGTTGGTAGCTGCATAGTTAGACCCATCTACTTCAATATCTAAAGTAGCCGTAGCATCATCGATAGTCCCTGTTAATTGAGGACTTGTGATCGACGTGCCGTAGGTATCCACAGTCACCACAGGGTTTTCAGTATCGATGTTAAATGCATCTACTCCATCATAGATGTTCATGACGTTACCGGCCACATCTTGTGCGTCAGCCACCCGAACGTCTATGTTGGCCAATGTCTCATTGGCATCAGCAATACTATATGAGGCGGTGAAGTTGAAAGCGTCGTCCCAAACTCCTCCGGAAGGTGTCAAGGTATTGGAGGGATCTTCGACCGGGAACGTAATGGTAGGATCTACCCCCATATCCATCGCCTCATCAAATTGTATAGTGATATCCAGCTGCGTATCACCATCAATGATTGTGCCTAGACTTGGTGTTAAGTTAGAAACACTAGGTGCAGTTGCATCTCCGGTAATTGTGAATGTGTCTCCATCCACGAAACCACCATCAATTTTATTTTTAGGATCTTGTATTCCAATTGATTCCGTTGGATCTCCATTCCATAAAACCACATTGAACGAATTACCAACAGTCGCTCCCGGATCTATGTCTACTACTAAATAGAAATAGTTGGTGTCTGAATCAAATATTGTATTACTCAGAGCAAATCCCACACTGTCTGGAGCTGCATCTCCAATGTTCGTAGCTCCAACTTGAGTAGCCGTCAAAGGATCGGCAACATCTACATTCACACTTTCATACAGCTTCCATCCGTTCAGTGAGAAATCACCAGCTACTGCATCTCCGCCAACTGCCACGATCATCCCCTGCTGAGTAGCATCCCCGTTATTTGCCGTCAAATAGAATTTGTAAATCAGGTTATCTGATGTGCCTGCATCCAAAGTCGTTCCTGCTACAGGTATTGTGGTCATAATAACATTAGGAACTGTAACAGGTGGATTAAGTGTTGGCCCTTGGATCCAATCTGTATTTTCATCCATGCTTGTCAACACGCCATCATTGCCCCCGCCAGTCCCATCTGCTGCTATCGTTGAGCCTGTTCCGTCATTAAAGGAATAGTATGCTACAAGTCCCGATTCATTGCCGACCAATTCTGAATCGTAGTATGTGAGGATTTCAGCATCCGATCGTTGATAATCCCAGAATCTTACCTCGTCTACGCTGCCCGTCAAAGCCCCTACAAAATCTTCATAACCAATGCGTACTTCCTCGGTAGTCTCATCTATTGGTAGCATTACATCAACATCATGAATGAGAGCTCCATCCACGTATATTTTCCCGTTTACTCCGTTTTGCGAAACAGCTACGTGGTGCCATTGATCATCGTCGATTCCTGCGGCGACTACTAGCGAGTTAGCGCCATTCTGAAATCCACCAGAACTATAATATTGTAGGTACAAATTGCCTCCGATTTTGAAGAAAGCATATCCAGTGTTTGCCACAATTTGCGAAACGATGTTTTGCTGAATAGTGTTTGGCGTTTTAATCCAAGCTTCAATGGTCCAATCCGTATCAATGTCAAAGGCAGGAGCATCTGTCACGGCTACATATTGAGCTGTTCCATCAAAGTCCAATGCAAAGTTGGTAATTGGAGTGGCTGTAGTGAAACTAATTGGGTTGTTTACTGCAGAATTTCCATTATAGGCCTCGAAGTTAGGTGGGCCGTTTAGCTCAAGTACTGCTACTTCATAATCGGTTCCACCCACTAAACCTCCGACGGTCGTACTATCTGCATAGCCATTATAGACAACAAACCAACCTCCATCAAGATCATCTCCTAAACCGTACTGATCGGCTCTGCCATACACATTGTCTGCAGGAGATGGAAATGGATTCCCAGTTCCTTCGTGAACAAGTACCACTCTTCTTTGTCCGTCACCGTTGGTCCAGTTTAAGTCCACGGTAGTCTCCATGATATTGGAGGTTATAATATTGGATGCCGGCAGACTTGGTGCAACCGGACTGAAAGAAGTATTTCCTGAAGTAACAAAGTTTGAGGTCGCTCCATTCAAAGCAAAGCCCTGAAGAGTACCGTCCAGTGTACTACTCGATTGATCCGTAACAGCAGTCTCCCCAGTGTTGTTTCCTCCAGCTGAACCTTGATTATAGTTGTAATGAAGGATCAGATTTCCAATACTTGGGCTTCCTGTTAGATCGTCCGCATATAAGTAATCTCTTATTTCATCTTCTGAAAGCACAGCATTCCAGATTCGTGTCTCGTCAATGTCTCCAACAAAGAAGTTGTCATTCCCAGTACCATCAAGGTAACTACTACCTACCCTGTTAGCCGAGATACCTGTTGCGTAAATTGTACTTGTTGCAACAACATCAAGCACACCATCCACATAGATTCTTACTTCATTTGTGCCGTTTTCATGTGTTACCGCGATATGGTGCCACTGCCCATCATTCACAATTCTATTCCCATCGATTTGATCAAAGGTAGTAGCTACACCCGTCCAGTGTGTATACCTCACTCTTCCATCATGAACGCCAAATGCTCCTTCGATTGAATTGTTATTGTCACCAATCACTGTTAATGCCGGGTTACCTTCATAAACTGAGGTATTTGCCGTTGAAGTAGTGTTGATCCAGGCTTCATAGGTTAGCCCTGCTGGGAATGTTTGCCTTACAAAATCGATGCGATCGTCGCCATCAAAGTTGAGGGCATTTTGCTCTGGCGCCCCAGCTAGTGCACCTGAAGGTACCCAGTCGGTATTCTCATCCATGTTGGTAAGTGTTCCATCATTGTTCGAGAATACATCTTCCAAAATAGTAGAGCCTGTACCGTCATCAAACTTGTAATAAGCCACCATATCGGTGTAATTCGGATGACCCGCAATATCCGTCGTGTTAGCAAAAGCTGATACATCCCCGGCAGCCAGTTCAGCATTCCAAATTCTAAATTCATCCACAAGTCCAGGGAATGGGCTCGTCAGATCATTTCTGATCCCAATCAGTAGATTTTCCGTGTTTTGAATAGTTCCGCTGAGGTTGTCATTGGACACCGAATTGGTAAGTAAGACCCCATCAAGATAAAAGCTAACTCCAGTCGCGGAGTTACTACCATCATAGGTTACTACTAAATGACTCGGCTGGCTTAATGGAATAGTTTCTACTGTCGTCACAACAATCTCATTGGAAGCTCCACCGTCACTAAATAATTGTAAGGATGGAATCTGTGATTCAATCGTAACACGATACCCTCTCGTAGGTCCTGAAGAAATTTTTGAAAATAGTGTATATGCCCCTGAGGCAGGAGTGGTAACCCATGCTTCAAGTGAAAAAGCATCATCGAATTCGAAATCAAGTGCCTCCGAGTGGGAGATGGTCACATGATCATTCACTCCATCAAAGTTCAAAGCAGATCCTGGATCTGTATCACTTAAGACCGGATAAGTACTTGGGGGGTTGAGTGTTGCCACAGCCACCTCTCCGGTAGGAACATTATAAGCAAATATTGAATCGCTACTCACATCGGAATTGATCAGGCCGGAGAGTCTTTCCCAACCGCCTACTGCTGCAGTGTCCGTCGCGTCAGTTCGATAAACGATTCTTCTATCCGGATCGTAGCTTCCCCCGTTATTGTAATCCATACGGATCTCCACCTTCTGACCGGGTGCGAAAACTCCGTAGTATTTACCTTGACTCAGGTCATCATAACCATTGACTTGTACTTGGTTGGGAGCTCCCGCTACCAAATAGCCATGAATACCATTAGAGGCATCTTGATAGTGAACATTAATGTCTTCACCGAATTGTGCGGTATTTAAAATTCCGGGTGTACCGGAATATGAATAAATACTTCCCTGACCTTGTGGTACTCCCGAAATTACCGGGGTAGCTCCTGTCACCGAACCATCCGTATCTCCCGTTAAATTGATAGCCGAAACAGCATTGTTATCATCAAAACGATAGTAAGCAACTAAGTGATTGAGGCTGTCAAAGTCCGCATCCAGCTTGCCAATCATATGATCACGGATGTTGTTTTCACCCAGTTCAATATTCCAGAGTCTAACTTCATCTAGCTGTCCATTCAAAGGAATTAAACCAGCATCAATACCGAGTTCAAGATCTGCAGGTGTATTACTCATTGCCGTGTACAGAATATTCGCAGGAGTTGATGCAATGTTTAAGCCGTCCAGATATATCTGAATATTGGATGCAATTGAAGAACCGTCATAGGTAAAGGCGATGTGGTGCCATTCGTTGGTGCCAATGTTTATTGGACCCGTCTGTGCTTCTAATTGACCGGTGTTGGACTCATCGAAAAACAGTACTTCGATCTCATTCAATGATGTTAACGAAAGTCGATATTCCCTGTTAACGCCATTCTGGCGCTTTGAAATAATTGCCTGATTTGTTCCAAGTGTGGCAAAGTTTACCCATGCTTCAGCTGAAAATGGCTGATCTGTTGTGGTATTACCAAAGCTAAATTCATCGCCATCAGGAATTACAATCTGATTACTCACACCATCAAAACTCATGGCATAACCTGCGTCGGCAGGTAGCGGATATGGATTCTGGTCGATGGCCGTAGCGTACTGACCACTTCCCGACAGGCCAAAGGCCACTAGTTGGTCATCCTGAAGGTCAACACCGATTGCCCCGCTTACGCTTTCCCAGGTTGGATCGGTACCATCATTTCGGAAAACAATTCTACGGTCCGGAGTTAAACTTCCAATACTATCGGTGATATCATAGGTTTGACCCGGAGAGAAGACCCCATAATAGGCTGTATCAGCAATATTGTCAAACCCCGCTATTACATTATTAGCCGGAGTTCCGCTCACGCGATAAATGTGCAGCGGTAGATTTGCTACACCCAAATTGATCACTCTGAAATTATCAAGGTCCCGTCCTGATCCCGCTGAATAAGAGTACTCAAATGTGCTGTAATCCCCAAGGTGAGCACCGGAAGGGACATAGCTTGCGCCACCCTCTATCGTTCCATTGTTAACTCCATTGACATCAGAGAGATTCAGCACATCGCCACTATCATCCATTCGGTAGTATGCCATAAGACCTCCGGGGTTACCGATAATTTTTTGGGTAATGCTGCCTCTGATTCCACTTTCAGATTGCTCAAAATTCCAGATTCTAACCTCATCGATTTCACCTTGAAAAAGCAATTCACCAACTTCCGCACTAGAACCGATCATGATATTATCTCCAACAGCATTGATTGAACCTGCAATAGGTGAACTGGTTCCTTCGAGGACACCATTTACATAGAGGTTGACTCCATTTCCTGAGTTCCAGGTCATTGCCACATGTAACCATTCACCAGGAATAAGTCCACTTGCGTCAAATCGCGCTTCCTCTACTGCTGCGCCATTGTCAATCCTAGCCACTATTTCTGAAAAAGGTGAGGCATCGCTACCGAATAAATACAGAGCAAAGGAATTGTTCCCGGCAGCTCCATATGCTCCTTTACCAACAATTGTCATGTATTGATTCCCCGGACCTGCAGGGATAACATCAGGTTTAATCCATGCTTCGACGGTAATCTCATTCATTCCAGCTACGTCAAAAGAAGAGATATCCACGAAATCATCCGTACCATCAAAAGCTAAGGCTTCTCCTGCGCCCTCTGCTGCAGGATATGGAATTGCAAAGGTTTCTCCCGGACTAAATTCTGAAGTACCGTTACTCAATTCTGTGATAGTTGCTACTACTTCATCGCCGGGATTCAATGAAAGTGACCCAATCGACCAGGTACCTCCTCCGGTTATTGTGTTGCCTATTAAGATTTCTCCTTGACCACCTCCGTCAGACAAAAAGAGTTCTATGACTTCACCAGTAGTTCCACCGGTTCCTGTTACATCGGAAGATGATACAATTGGATTGATGGTAGGGGCAGCTATACCCCCATTTGCAACGCCATTATGAAAAATCCCTCCCAAGATGTTATCCAAAATGGAGTTAGATAAGTAGTCGTTGTTTATTGAACCTGCCACAGGGGAATTGATACCATACCCTCCATTGAATCCAATTTCATTGGCAGTTCCTGGATCTCCCCCAACTACGTTATTGCTGGAATTTCCATTGAAGTTGATTCCATGCCCTTGGTTTCCGAGAGCAAACCCATTGATATCTACTCCTATTTTGTTGGATTGAATGGTGTCATTGTCATTGCCCTGGAAGAATATCCCGTCCGTGGCATTACCACTAATGATGTTTCCGATGATGTCGTGATCAGACGATACAGAGCCGAACATCAACCCTCCGGTCGACGCATTCATATCCGATGCATTGGGTCTTGCTTGTGTTCCCGTAGGATCCGTACCGATGTAATTACCGAAGATCTGAAGATTCGATGCAGTATTCACCTGCAATCCACTTTTAGTACTTCCCGAAATCACATTTCCTTCTCCAGCACCCAGACCACCAATTATTGCAGAGTTACCACTTGTAATATTCACTCCACGTCCATTGTTCGCAGCAAGATCACCGTTCCACTCAACTCCAATGTAGTTGCCTTGTAGCACAAAGTTGTTGGCGCTACTTCTTTGTACCCCTCTTCCCGATCCTCCGTTACCATTATTGACGATGATGTTGCCTTTTCCTGCTGCTCCAATTGTCAGCGCTCCAGCACTTGTTGGGCTGGAAATACCCGCTGTGATGAAGCCCGTTATTCTTAAGCCATAAATTTCAATATTACTTCCATCCGAATCCCCCTCCAGGCCATTGGCACAAGAACAAGCATCTTTAATTGTTGGGATCATACCCGTAGAAAAATTCCATCCAGGTTGAGTAGTTGCATCGATGATGGTATTTTCAGAGATTATCGGAAGTGGTCCGCTTAACACAGAAATAGTATCATTCGCTGAAGGCAATGCAAAATAAATGTTGGTGCCCGGATTGAGATTCACTGAGTCAATCGCCGCACGAAGTGAGCCAGTACCCGTATCATTGGTATTGTCAACCAACACAAAATTGGTGAAGTAGGGGACTGAGAACGTCGAAAAGCCATTTACATCTTCAACCAAGGCCACATAGTGTGCACCCGGTGCAAAAGCTCCCGATACAGTTGCCTGACCACTTGCCACAACCCCGGCACCCGCAAACCCAATGGCTTGGTCGTTGCCACATCCGTCATCGGCAATAAATAAATATACACTGGCGCCATCTGCTGCACCCGTGGAAACGGATGCTGTCGTCAGACCGATATCATCAATGGTTGCACCTGGAGTCAATGGTCCTGAACCATATCCAATACCTGCGTTTCCGTTACAGCCGAATATATTGTTGGTCCCGAGCGCTGTATTGGATGAGCTGTTCCCATCGTATACAATTCCAAACTCAATGTTTTGTGAAATAAAGTTTGGATTATTTATACCGATATTGATGTTACTTGCAGCTCCATTGATTCGGATTCCGGATCCGGCATTGCCTAAGGGCGAAGTACCATTTGATTGAAGTCCAATGTAATTTCCATCAATATCGATGGTATTACCCGCCTGAATTATGATTCCATGATCGCCATTACCAGAAATAATGTTTAGATCATTTATTATGGATAAACCTCCTATTTGAACTCCATTGACTGTTCCTGAAATATTGATTCCACCAAGGGTATTTGGCAATGCTCCGGTTGTTGCCTCATTGGTACCGATTTTATTTCCTTTGATGGTGACATCATTTAATCCTGTACCATCCCCGTATAAATTGAGTCCATACCTGTTACTAGGGGCACTGGAAATCAAGTTTCCTTCTCCTGTTGCAAAGTCTCCTCCGATGATGAGGTCATCAATTTCTCCAGTCGTTGATATCCCGTGATCGCCCATCGCAGAGGCGTTGGTTCCGTCTAACGTACCAATCCTGTTTCCCCTCACAATTGCACTATCACCATCCACAATGTAGATGGCATTTCCCCCAGAGCTATGGAAGATGTTTCCTCGGTTTGCCTCACCAATGACCGCAAAGTCTGCGGCATCAGAAGCCAGGTAGACATTACCATTTGTTGCATTGCCGGTAAAACCGGTAAAGATCAAGCCATATACTTCCACATTAGCTGCGTCAATGTCGATACCGTTGGCATTCCCAACGATCCCTGATCCATCGATTTGAACCATCGCATTTGGATCTCCAAAAATCCAACCCGGTTGTGTGTCTCCGTCGATACGTGTATTGGCAGCTGTTATTTGTGGAAGGGCCGTGCCAAGGTTTATCACCCAGGGAGCTGCTTGAACTATCTCAAATGTGATTGTAGTTCCGGGATTTAGGTTTGCATAGTCAATTGCATCCCGAAGGGATCCGGGGCCAGTATCGTTGGTGTTGGTGACTTTTCCATCTAAAAATGTAGCGGGATTAAAAACAGGTCCGTTTTGCAAAGTTCCATCGTTGGTATTGAAAGATCCATCCAACACGCTGGTAGCTCCTATACCCTCATCCATTGGGTAGTACGCTATGAGATTGGGCTCGTTACCCTGGAGAAAGAAAAACCGGTCTGAGAAATCTGTTTTTGACAAGCTCCACACTCGAATTTCATCCATAAGCCCGTCAAAGTGATTATCTGCAATCGTACTAGGTCCTCTGCTTCCTAATTCAAAATTATTGGTTGAAGATGTGGGCGTAAAAGTTCCTGAGAATGTTGTGGTTCCATCTAATTGACCATTGACATAAATATTAATATTCGCTCCATCCTTAGTACCTGCAAGATGATACCATACCCCGGTTTGTAATATTGTTGAGCCTTCAATACTTTGTGTTCCGGCATCCGTAACGATTGAATATCTTGCACGGCTATTGTTGAGGGAAAGTAAATAATCACCATCAAGTACTGGTGTTCCGGTCTTACCTGCCAAATATTTTATAGTACCAACATCATCAAAAATGAACCACCCTTCTATAGTCTGATTTACATTATCTAATTCAGTGGAATGGGGTACTTCGACCCTATCATCTAATCCGTCGAATTGTAAAGCATCTCCAGGAAAAGCAACCGTAGTCCCGAATTCTGTAGCAGAATAACTGGAAGCATCCTCAGACCCATTTGTTGGCTGTACACGATAATAGACTCTGGCATCAGCACCCGGGCTATCTACAAAAGTTTGAGTATCAGCTGGGCCTCCGTTTAAAACCACAGTTGGAGTCCCAAATAATGGATCCGTGTCTCTTTCAACATTATAGCCCGTTTCATTGTTAGCAAGATCTGTCCAATCAATTCGTATTGCGGTGGCGGAAGTAGGATATGCAATGACATTAGTCGGAGCGGTGGGTGGTGGTAAAGTAAGAAGAGTGCCTCCGGAAGCCCAGTTTCCCGTTGTCCCGGTAAGATCAAAATTTGTAAGCGTGCCATTTCTGGCAGCTACTGACTCACTTGCATTGGTTCCGGATGCGTCATCAAAATCGTAGTAAGCCACCAAACCGCTTTCTGATCCTGTAAGAATGAAATCTTTTTCGGCGGTGATTTCTACATCAGTTCTTGCATAGTTCCAAATTCGAACTTCATCTAATTTTCCTCTGTAGTTGTTTATTATGGCTGCTCCATTGCCTTCAAATGCTCCTATTTTCAGGTTCAGGTTTTGTCCAGCATGATCTACACCTGGATTCACAGGGTTAAAATTCCCTATTTCAGATCCATCCAAGAAGATACGCATAGTCGTTCCATCGTAGGTACCTGCAACATGATACCAGGTATCTGGAGTCAAAGACTGTGGTACCGAAAAAAATTCGGTAGTCCCTGAAGTACTTTCTTGTCCTAATAAAAAGGCGTCATTCGCACCATCGTCTCCATAAAATAAGCTGAATCCACTTCGATCAATGCCAAGTTCATTTTGCAATGACCCCTTTGATATAATGGAATAATTAAGCCCTGTGTTGCCAACAACAGTGTTCGGTAAATTAATCCAAGCCTCTATTGTGTATTGCTGCAACTCAAATGCAACATCATTGGGAACATTCACATAGTCATCAACCCCATCGAAACTTAAAACGGAGTTATCTACCAAACCTATCAAATTTGAAGTTTGAATGGCTGACATTTCATTGCCTACTGCGTCATAAACAGCAGACCCGTTTGGTGATACATCAACAACCTCAGCGCCATCCGGTATGCCACTGATGGTAATGTCAAATTCTATTTCTGAGGGGCTCAATACGTTTAAAGAATTTACGATTACCGAAGCGGTACCTCCTGCTGTACCCACAGTAAAATCTCCTGCGTCTACGGGTGTCGTTCCATCTGCTGCGCCATATACGTTCTCATTAAACTCCACATAGATTCGGGTTCTATTAGCTGACAGTGCAGTGGCCCTAATAAATGGAGGGTCTAAATCATACGTGATATTAAATGTAGGCGAAGAGTTGTTGAAATTTCCTGTTAAGTCAGTTCCGGTAGCTCCAAAAACATCTACACTCACAATACCACTAGCAGAAGGAGTAATGTCAGCTGTGAAGACAATATTATCCGCTGTATTCAAATTACCTGGTGAGCCATTAGAAACGGAAATATCAGAAAGGTCAAATCCAACTACTTCTTCAGTGAAAGTGATCGTAATTGGTATCGGGTTGGCCGCTGTTGGATCTGTCTCAGATGACGTTATTGAGACGTCCGGGTTTGTGGTATCTAATGGTCCTGCCGGTGAAAGTCCATGTGCTGCCGGAACCCAGTCATCCTGTATTTCCATGTTGGTAAGTAGTCCTGGACCACCGCCTTTTAGATCACTTAGGGTACTAGTATTGGGTCCATCAGAAAAATCAAAGTAGCCCACCAATCCGGGATGCAATGGGTTTACTTCAACATCTTTAAAAGCATTGATTTGGCTAATGGATCTTTGACTATTCCAAAGCCTTACCTCATCTACCTGGCCCGGAAAGTACTCTGTAGGAAAATTTGTGATATCATTCGGAGATCCAATAGATAGTGGTCTTCCAATATTTCCAGACATACCATGTCCGGTAAACCCAAGTGATATTCCATCTAGAATTACTTCAGTATTCGTTCCATCAATATTGAAGGCGACATGATACCATATATTGGGATCGATCGATGCAGCAACCGTTTGGAAAGCCGTACCATTATACATCCCAATCGTATTGGCAAAAGTGTTTACATGAAAACTCCACCTTGTATTAGCAGCTGTACCATCACGCATGGCCACAACTGCATTATTAGCACTTTCATCAGTTGCTACGTTAAACCAAAATTCTACCGTCCCCGAGGCAAACTCAAAGTTTGCATTATTAGGAGCTATCACCTCGTCGTTGATGCCATCAAAGTCAAGCGCATAATTGTTTTCCTGGATTGGAGCACCCGCAACATATCCAATAGATCCCGCAAAGGTCCCATCCTGGAAGAGGTTTACAAATGCATCATCATCCAAATCATTTTCAAAGCGTAGGTATACATCCAAATTGGCTTCATTACCAATCAATTGTTGATTATAGTCAGCATTAATCGTGGCACCATCTCTTGAGGTACTCCAGATTCTTACTTCATCGATATAAATGTCATCTCCTTCAGTCAAATCATCTCTACGACCTATTCTAATGGGACCAACATTGGTAAAACCCACAGGTTCTGCCTGTGTATCAGCTGGTGTAGTGTTTCCATCAATAAATATTTGACATTCTGAACCAGAGGAGGCAGGGTCATAAACAATCGCCACATGATGCCACGTTCCCGGTGTAATTAGACCGGCAGCAGTAACTGCTTGAACTGAACTTCCACCATTCCCAAACCAAGCCGAAACACTCCCATCTCCATTTACATATGCATCCATTGGTGCTGCAATGGCTCCACTGGATTGGTTAACCAATGAAGTCACCTGAGTTAGTGATGGAATATTAATCCACTGTTCAACAGTAAATCCCGGACCAGTGGTGAGATTGTAAGACACATTTACCTCATTTCCCAGACCAGATAAATCCAGTGCTTGATTTTGAGCCGAAGCATAAAAAGTTATTGTAAGTGATAAAAAAACTAAGGCAAGTTTTCTAAGGGCACTTCGCAGCATGATGTTGACTTTAGGTGGTAGTATACTTTAAGTGGCCAATTTAGGCCGTTTGATAATGCTTTGAAATACCAAAAAACGGGTATTTACACATTTTCTCGACACTAAAATACAGGTTAACCGTTCATTAATAATTTAACGAATTGTTATTTCGATCAACATTCTTTGATCGACCATGAATAATTCTAAATTAGGTATTGAGGTAGACTATCTTTAACTTCTTATAGGTTAGCCAATTTTTGAAAGTCCGAAAGGGTTGCTTTCTTAGTATTTAAATCACTACCATGAAATGAGTTCCAATGGAACGAATTCCATGTGAAAATCCAAAGATTACGCACATGAAACTTCTACAAACCGCTTTACTATTAGCAATTTGTACCTCCGCTTTTTCCCAGTATGCCTTTGAAAACAAAAAAGCTGAAAAGCTCTATTACAAACTCGATGATGCATACCTGGATTATGATTACAATACCATCCTCGATGAGGAAGAGACCATCAATGAAGTCTTTTTGAACAAGGAGGATACAGTAGCAGCGAATATGTATTCCTTCCTGGGTGAAGCTTACTATTTCGAGCTCAATGAATTGCAAAAAGCTTTAGAGTTTTACAACCTGGAGCTTGAGTTAAGAGCTAAAATTCAACCGGATGAACTCAACAAAGATTTGTTGTTTAGCATCGCCAATATTCAAACGGAACTTGGATACTTTTCCAAAGCTGAGAACTTAATCAAACAGGTTCAGAAATCCGATGAAGATGAGTTCGGTAAAAGCAGTCAGGAATATTATGAATCAACAGCTGCGCTAATCGAATTGTATCTGCAAACAGAGCAGGTGGGTAAAGGGCTGGAAGTTACCAAAGACCTACAAAAGGAAGTAGCGAAAAATAGCATTGAAGAAGGTGTGTCATACAAATGGACAGGAGATGCATTTGCTATTGAAGGTTCATTTAAAAAAGCAGAAAAAAGCTTAAACAAGGGCATTCAAGTATTTGAAGATAATGGCCTGGAAGCCACATTTGAGTATTCTTCTACGCTGAATAGTCTGGGGGTCCTTTATATGGAAAAAGGTAAGCTTCCGGAGGCTGAAGAGATATTTCAGCAAGCGCTGAGTGTACTTAATAGGCTGCAAGGTGAAAATGATGATGTCATATCCAGCATAGAAAACAACCTCGCCCTGGTATATTTTAATCTGGGCGATTATGAGCGCACACTTGAGCTACAGAGAAAAACCCTGGCTCTGGACAAGGACTATTATGGGGAGGATTCATTTACCTATGGTCTCAGTCTTTTAAACCTTGGGCTCACGCTGCTTTATGATGGCCAATACAACGAATCCGAAAAGCTCCACCTGGAAGCACTGGAAGTCTTTGAAGCAAGCGCTGGAAAGGAAAGCATTGACTATGGCCGTGTACAGAATAACCTCACCTTACTAAATACCAAGCGTGGGTATATCGATCAGGCACTTGATTACGGACAGAAAGCCATTAAAACATATGAAGCCTCACTCGGAGAAGATCACCCGGAGACAGCCTTCCCTTATTTCAACCTGGCCAATGCACACCTGGGGTATGAAGAAGTAGATAAGGCCGTACCACTCGCCCAAAGAGCCTATGATATAAGAAAAAAATCGTTAGGCGATAGGCATCCGTACTTCGCACGTAGTTCCAAACAGCTTGCTATTATTAATTGGAAGCAAGGGAACACGGATGAAGCGATGAGTTATTACAAAGAAACTTTTGATAACTATTTCAATCAGATCAATACCTACTTCCCGGTATTGACGGAAGAAGAAAAAGCCACATTCTATTACACCAAACTCAAGCCTGGTTTTGAGCAATATGTTTCATTTATTGAAGAAACCTCACGGGAGAATAAAGAGGTAATCGGTGAGATCTACGATTATCAGTTGGCTTTGAAAGGTTTGATTATGTACGCCACCGCGAAAGTACGTGAGAGCATTCTCTCCAGTGGGGATGAGGCATTGATTGCAAAATACGAGAACTGGGTGAGCCAAAAAGAACAGCTTGCCAAGCTCTTTAGTGTGACAGATATTTCACTAAAAGTGAGAAATAAAAAGATCGACTCTTTAACAAATCTTTCTAATTCACTCGAAGAGGAATTAAGTAAAGCCTCTGATGTATTTGGGAAGAACTTTGCTAACAAAAATTTGTCCTGGAGAGATGTTCAAAAGACCTTGAAACCGGGTGAAGCAGCTGTAGAAATTGTTCGTTATCGTGATTTCTCAACAGATTCTGCCGGAGTATTTACCGATGAAGTGCATTATGCCGCTCTTATCGTGAAGGCAGATACGGAGGATTATCCAGAAATGGTGATTATGCGAAATGGCAAGCAGATGGAGACCAAATACCTGGCGAATTATCGAAATGCCATTAAGTATAAGATTGCTGAAAACTATAGCTATCGACTTTTCTGGAGACCTATTGCCAATCGTCTCGGGGATGTAAAAAAAGTCTATTTCTCTCCGGATGGAGTGTATAATCAGGTAAGTATTTACACATTAAGGAATCCGCAAACCAAAGAGTATCTCATCAATGAACTTGACCTTTCGATCGTAACTAACACAAAAGATCTTGTCGCTTCTGCCAGTGTTAATAATGGAACAGGAAGTGTCTTCTTCGGTTACCCGAATTATAACATGGGGTCTGATGAAAAAGTGGAAGACAAGAAAAAAAGTGAAGGAAGGGGCATGCGGAGCGGCGGTTCTGGTACGCTTGAAAGGGGAGCAACAATCCCGAGAGGTATCCGAGGAAATTTGGTGAGATATATGCGATCTTTCAATGGACTGGGCATGCTTCCAGGAACCAAGAAGGAAGTGGAATTGATTGACAGTTTATACGCTAGCAAAGAGCAAAGTGCCGATGTGTACCTATTGGAAGAAGCCGTAGAAAATCGAATCAAGGAGATCAAAAACCCAAGCACCCTGCATATAGCTACACATGGATTCTTTTTAGAGCTGGATCCCGATGAAGCCATTTCCGATAAGTATGTTGAAAATCCGCTATTGAGATCGGGGCTGGTGCTGGCCGGGGCCAATAGTTTCATCCGTACTGGAGAATTGGATGAAAGACAAGGTACTGATGATGGTATACTCACGGCTTTTGAGGCGATGAATTTGAACCTGGATGAGACCGATATTGTCGTACTTTCTGCATGTGAAACGGGTCTTGGAGAAATCAAAAATGGAGAAGGTGTTTATGGACTTCAACGCGCCTTCCAGATTGCTGGTGCAGATGCTATCATCATGTCCATGTGGACAGTAGATGATGCAGCAACGCAAGAATTGATGACAAATTTCTATGAGGAATGGCTTAGTCATGGAGACAAAAGACGAGCGTTCAACACAGCGCAAAAGCGATTGAAAGAAAAATATGACAGACCCTACTTTTGGGGAGCTTTTGTCATGGTTGGAGAATAAAAGCCAAAAAATTCAGGGAAGGTTAACGCTTTCCCTTTTTTCTTTCCCATTTTTGAAGATCGAGGATGAGGATGCCTCGTCCTTTGCCGGCTGGATCCTGAGCATGAGCATATTGAAATGCCATATATTTTCCATCATCGCTCACTACCCCGTTCGAGGCTTTATATTCCGGATTATCATTGAAAAAGGTGATACGTTCTACATCCCCCGACTCATCCATTTTCATTTTATAAAGATCAAGGGTGAGAAATTCCTTCATCCCTTTGTATTTTGGTCGGTGTCTGTTGCTCTCTACCAATAAGCTCAAACCATCTGGAAAAGTACCTTCTGCTTCATCATAGGTGCTTTCACTTTTAGAGTAATTCACAAAAACCTTTTTCTCCAGGTCATAACCTAATACCTCTGCTTGAAAGCCAAAATTTCCTCCAAACGCATAGAAGATCAGCTCATTCTCGTTGTTGGGTCTAAAATTTTGGGTTTCTAAATCCCATCCCTTAGCAGGTGAAGGCAGGTTTGAAGATTGGAACAATGGCTTCCAGTTTTTTAACTTAGGTTTTCCTTGATCATAGGTAATCTCACCGGCATAAATCGTTGATCCTAATGCCCAGGCAATTTTCATCTTTGTCCGTGACACAGCAGGCCCTTCCTTACAATGAACTCCCAACGGAGTTGGTGGAGATTTTAGATCTTGCTTGAGCACCCACAATTCAGTGTTTCGTGCATCTCGGCTTTTCCACGGATCATTGGAATCGAAGTTTTTTGCTCCAGATAATAGAATATCACCATTAGACAAGTAAAGCGCCCGAACAAAACCCTCGTGAAAAAAGTGATGGGTCATTGGTCGAATTTGACCCGTAGAAACTTCCACTTCGAATACATCTCCAAAAGTTTTTTCAATAAAAAGAATACGCTCCCCGTCATGCGACCAGTCCGCTCGTTGGCCAAAGTGCGTCAACTGCTCAATGTAATCCGGTAAATTCTCCATCGGCGATTCAGTACTTTGGGCAGCCACCGTAAATGACAGAGAAACAAAAGCGATTAAAACCAGGTATAAATTCTTCATATATTAAGGTGATATAACTCAAAGATAAATGAAACTGCTATCCACCGTCCTTGTACTCCTATTAGCCATAGGATGTTCCAAAAAACAACCGCCCTCGCTCGAAGGCTTGTCAGACACCATTGAAGCATTCAATGAAGCCTTTGTTAGTGGAGATACAACCAAATTGGCCAGCATGATAACTGATAATTATGTCCACACCAACAGTAGTTGGAAGTCTTTTGGTAAAGAAAAATGGCTCTCCTATATGAAAACGAGAAGGAACAAGCTAGATGATGGTATTCTTCGAATTAACGAGTACACCATGGATGAATATTCGGTTGAACCCTTTGAAAACACGGCGCTGGTTACCGCCCGGATAATTAGTAAGGGAACTGAAAATGACATTTCTTTTGAAAAATCCTTTCGAGTGACGAATCTCTGGGTCTTTGAAAATGGATCTTGGAAACGAGCAGCTTTCCATGACACATTAATCAAATAAAAAAGCCAACTGTTGCTAGTTGGCTTTGCTGGTTATAAAGATTGGTTTTCTTAACTCCCCGCGCTATTCAATGGTGCTATGGCTGCATTTGCGGGCATCGCAAATAAGCTATCGTTGGGAGCTTCAGTTGTAATTTTCACGTCTCGGAAAATGTTCGCATCTCCTCGAGACTCTCCAACAGATTCACCATCATAATGGAACCATTGCAATGAAGTAGGAAGCTCAAGGTCGTTGAATTTGGTCCATTCATCGTACTTGATAAGGCTGTATTTATCGCTGGGTTCGCCACTACGATATGTCACTGTATACATGAGCCACTCCATTCTTCCCGTTTTCTCGTCGTACCAAATGATGTAGTTATCATCCGGTGCATCCCCAATATTTTCTCCATAGGATACCTTAATACCACTGTAGGTTTTTCCTCTCAACTCTATTGGTTCCATATCCTCATAATAAGCGCCAGGATCACCCACCACAAATGGCATAGCGTAGAAGTAAAAAAACAAGTTGTGATAAAACCTTGCCCGGCTTACATCTACTGTATCAGGCGTTACCCAAACCTCATTTCCATCAAACCCAATCGTTTGGTTAGGAGAGTTGATTCTAATTTTTCGATTCTGAAGATTCGTAACAGTCGATTCTTCCCCTTTGACATAGGAAAGGGATTTCATGCTGGACCATTTTTCATATCCGCCGTGAGCATTAAACACCTTGGTCAAAGCTGCAGAGTGATGTGCCGGTGTTTCATAAACATTTACAGATTCTTGGTTAGTTTCTTGGTTGGTTGGCTGGCATGCAATGACCATTGCAAAAACTGCCAGAAAAGAGATCTTTCTCATTAGTAGTTGAAATTTTTTACGAAAGTATTTCAGAATAACCGCTACAATAACCAATTGGTTATCTAATCACGCCAAACGTAAGGCAGCATACATACCGTATGCCCAAGATCTATGAATTGAGTCCCACCAAATAAAAAATCCTTTTCAAAAACGAAACATTAAAACTACAATTAAGGTATAAAGAAATTATTATTACTACATTTGAGGTAAATATCAATAAAATGGGAAAACATCAACTAGGAGAATTTGAAGAAGTGGTGATGCTCACTGTAGCGATTCTCACCAATGAAGCGTATGGATTTGCGATCATTGAAGAGATGGAACAACGCCTCAATCGAAAGGTGAGCATTGGCGCATTACAGACGGTGCTTCGCAGATTGGAGAAAAAAGGCTACCTATCTTCAGAGATGGGAGAGGCCACCAAAGTGCGCGGTGGTAAGCGTAAGCGCTTCTTTCATCTGACCTCCACAGGAAAAAACATTTTGCAAGAAACGAAGGAACAACGACTGGGACTGTGGAATGCAGTACCTGAATTCGTAGTGAAATTCAGTTACTAAATGAATACAAAGCAAGCAACTGCTCCACCCAGTTGGGCGCTTCGATTCTTCCGCTGGTTTTGTAACCCGGAATGGGTAGAGGACATTGAAGGAGACCTACTGGAGCGATTTGAAAAAAGGACTAACGAAAACAAATTAGCCGGATGGCTTTTTGCGATGGATGTGTTGAAACTCTTTCGCCCAGGCATCATAAGACCCCTCTTCGGCAGTCAAAAACTAACTAATTACGCGATGATATCTAACTACTATAAAGTAAGCGTGCGAAACATCCTTCGCAATAAAACCTTCTCTCTGTTAAACATTTCAGGATTAAGTGTTGGCATAGCCAGCTGTATTCTCATCCTCATTTATGTCAATAATGAGTTATCCTATGATACATATAACAGCAAGTATGACAACACCTACAGAGTCATTCATTACTACGGTCAAGATGGAGACGCCCCGGACTACAAAAAGCTTCCGGTCAATGAATATCAAGTATGGGGAAATGCACCCGTTGCTCCTTCAATGCAGGATTACTTCCCGGAAGTTGAGAATGTGTTTCGATTTACCAGTGATGCTCCATGGCTGTTTTCTTACAAAGGCACCACCTACGCTGAAACAGATGTATTGTATGCAGACTCTACGGCCTTTGATGTTTTTGACTGGAAAGTACTAGCGGGTGATCCCAAGACTGCTTTGGTAAGACCAAATACGGTTGTATTGACTAAGGAACTGGCAAAAAAATACTTCGGAGACGAGAACCCGATTGGAGAGACTATCATCATGGATAATGAGGATCCTTTTGAGGTGACGGCAGTAGTTGAAATTCCCACTAATTCGCATTTCTTTTTTAATGGTCTGATCTCCATGAGTACATTCAGAAATTCTCGTTCAGACATATTTGACGCATGGGGGTATGTTGACTTTTATACCTACCTCACATTGAAGCCGGGGGCTAGCATTGAACAAGTAAAAGCAAAAGTTCCTGAATTCCTGGAAGCTAGCTTCACCAGTGATTTCAACTACTACATTGATTTTGAACCACTGGCTGATGCTTACCTACACTCAGAAGCAGGTAGACAACCCGGACCTGTGGGCAGTATGGGGAATATTTACATTTTCACTTCAGTGGCTATATTCATTTTATTGATTGCATGTATCAATTTTATGAATCTCTCAACAGCAAGATCTGTAGAGCGTGCAAAAGAAGTAGCGATCCGAAAGACAATAGGCTCGCAGCGAAGGTCATTGATCTACCAGTTCCTGGTTGAGGCAATACTTGTCACTTTCTTAGCTGCAATTTTTGCGGGTATTCTGGTCTTCTTTGGCCACTCGCTGTTAGAAACGATTTCTGCGAAAACCCTTCCTATCGATTGGTTATTTACTGTAAAGAATGGACTACTTGCTTTGGCTGCCATTTTGGTGATAGGCATGGTTGCTGGCAGTTACCCTGCATTTGTTCTGTCTACCTTCAAGCCAATCACTGTACTAAAAGGCTCATTTAAGACCTCCTCAAATGGTATTTGGTTGAGAAAATCGTTGGTGGTTCTCCAGTTTGCGCTTTCAATTATTTTATTGGCTGGTGCTGCGGTAGTTTCCTCTCAACTCAAATTCTTACAAAAACATGATCTTGGCTTCAATGCAGAGCAGGTACTGGTAATAGATTTTGGCTACGACTATCAAGTACAGCTGAAACGCCACCACTTGAAACAGCAGTTTCTCAGTCACCCGGATGTTGAAATGGTTTCTATTTCCCGGGCTACACCAGGAGACTTTTTCCCCAATGCAGGGACGGGTGTAGCAGACCCAATTTCGGGTGAGATTACCTATAAAGGTCCCGCTATCTATGAAGTGGATGCGGACTTCATACCGACATATAAAATGAGCATGGCTGCCGGAAGAAATTTCTCTGATGACTTTCCACTGGATTCCGCTAATGCACTGATCCTCAATGAATCTGCAGCTAAACTTTATGGGTATCCAAACCCTGAGGACATCATCGGTCAATCGTTTGAGCAATGGGGAAGAGAAGGTAAAGTGGTCGGAGTTGTGAAAGACTTCAATTACGTATCTCTTCATGAAGAAGTCGAACCTCTATCGATACGATTTGGAACTCAATATGACGTGTCCGTTATTTCGTTAAGATTAAAAAGCGCAGATTACTCAAAAACTTTAGCTGAATTGGAAACTATTTGGCAGAAAACTGTGCCACACAGACCATTCGACACCCGATTTGTAGATCAAAATTTTAACAAGCAGTATGAAGCGGATCAGCGCTTCGGAATGATCTTTTCTGTATTCTCTGCACTGGCAATATTTGTTGCGTGCCTGGGTCTTTTTGGCCTTACGATTTATAGCACCGCCCAGCGAAACAAAGAGATCGGTGTAAGAAAAGTATTAGGAGCTACAACCGGTAGAATTGTAGCACTCCTTTCCAAAGATTTCCTGATACTGTTTGTCATTGCGATGATATTGGCTATTCCACTTTCGTGGTACGTAATGAACAGTTGGCTGGACGGCTTTGCCTATAGAATATCACTAGGCTTTGAGGTTTTCGCCCTCTCGGCAATCGTGACCCTGATCGTTGCCTTCATTACCATGAGCTTTAAGACGGTTCAGGCTGCACTGGCCAACCCTGTTGAATCATTAAGAGATGAATAAACTACCTCCAAAATATCCCCTTCGATTTTTTCGATGGTTCTGTCATCCAGACTATGTCGAAGACATAGAAGGTGATCTTTTGGAGCGCTATGAAAAAAGACCGTCACAATTGCTTTTCACGCTTGAGGTATTGAAGCTATTTCGCCCCGGCCTTATCAGACAATTAGAAGGAACTAAAAAACTCAACTACTACGGAATGTTTAAAAACAACTTGAAAATCGCTTATCGCAGCGCGCGGAGGCAGAATCAATTTTCGATACTAAATCTTCTGGGTCTCACTATTGGCATCAGTACATGCCTAATGATCGGCCTCTATATTCATAATGAGGTTAGTTATGATCAATTTCATACAAAAGCTGATCGTATTTTTCGAGTTAATCAATCCAATATTTGGAATGATTGGAATCAAACAATGTCCTATACAGGTCCAAATGTAGCTGTCGCGCTAAGGGAAGATGTACCTGCGTTTGAAGAAGTCACTCGAATGCTATCCCTGGGATCTCTTACAGTCTCAATTTCAAATGGAGAAGACCGTTCCAACGCATTTAAAGAAGATCGCATTTATGCCATTGAAGACAACTTCTTTGATGTCTTCAGTTTTGACATGAAAGTCGGAAACAAATCGTCTATTTTGGACCCTTCTCAAATTCTTATAACTGAAGAAACGGCGAAGAAGTACTTCGGGCTTGATATAACTCCAACAGAGGCTATCGGGAAAGTCATTCAAATCAAACAGTACGATGGCTCTTGGAAGACATTCACTGTAAGTGGGGTTCTTGAAGACGTACCCTCTCGTTCGCACATACAATTTGATATGCTGGTGTCGTTGAAAAGCGAATCAGAAATGATGCAATCAAGTGGATGGAAGTGGATTTGGACTGCCTTTTCAACATATGGTTTAGTAAAGCCAGAAACAAATGTCGCCGTTTTGGAAAGAGAGATTCAGGATATTCCTCCAAAATGGGCACCTCCAACTACAGAACGTATTTTCAATCAAACTTTCGAAGAATTTACCGGTGGGAATCCATGGAAGCTGGAGCTACAGCCACTTAGCGAACTTTACATTGCAGGGCCTGCCTCTGGCCATGGTTTTGGACCTACCGGTAATTCCTTCATGGTTAAAATATTTGGGATCATTGGTTTACTGGTATTAATACTATCAGTCATCAACTTTATGAATTTATCTACGGCAAGAGCTACAAGTCGATCTAAAGAGGTCGGCATTAGAAAAGTGCTCGGATCGCAACGAAAAGCCATTATGGGCCAGTTCATCATAGAATCCACTCTTTTTGTTGGTGTTAGTACACTTCTTTCATTCATTGTAATCAACCTTTCTATTAAGCCATTTAACCATTTGGCTGGCAAGCAAATCGACTTGGTTAATTATATGGAAAACCCATTCATATATTTTGCAGCAGTTGGTTTCATCCTTGTTTTGGGAACATTGGCAGGGAGTTATCCTGCATTCTACCTCTCCGCATTCAAACCAATGGAGTCATTGAAAGGAAAGGTAAAAACGGGCTTCAAGGGAAGAAGCATTAGAAATGGACTTGTGGTGTTCCAATTCACCATATCAATTGCACTAATTATCACCACATTTTTTGTTCAAAAACAGCTCAGTTATGCTTCTAATGTAGATATTGGATTCGCGAAAGAAAACATCTTGCAGCTTCACAATGTACAAGAGCTGGGCTTTGATACAGAGGCTTTAAAAAACCAACTATCTACAAACTCCGCATTCAGCGTTGTTGGAAAATCTTTTGGGGTTCCACCTTTTGTAGGAACCGGCGATCGGTACAAATCAGCTGATCCAGGATCTCCTGTAGTGCAACTCACCAATCTCCGAATTGATGAAGATTACTTGAATGTCCTTGGTTTGGAGTTTTTGGAGGGAAGAAACTTCGATCAGAACAGAGAGAGTGATAAATACAAGGTAATCCTTAATGAAGAAGCAGTAAAAAAACTGGGCTGGAGTATCGAGAACGCGTTGGGTAAGCATGTTGCACTCGCCTCGGGTGGTGAGGAAGAACATGAAGTGATAGGCGTAGTAGAAAACTTCAACATCCATAGTGTGAAAGAAGCAATAGATCCATTAATCCTAATCCATCACCACAATGATCATGTTTGGGATTATGGTGCTGGGCTTTCATTCCTTTCCATGCGTTTAAACCCGGAAACCATTACAACAACAGCAAATCTGAATCATCTTTTGCTTGCACTTGAAGAGGAAATGAAGAAGGTTGACCCAACCGTTCCATTTGAGTACAGCTTTTTGGACCAGGAGTTTGAGGCGACGTTTCGATCTGAACAAAAAATGGCTACCGTTCTCAACCTATTCACTATTATGGCGATGATTATAGCTTGCCTGGGTCTTTTTGGATTGGCTGCTTTTTCAGCTGAGCAGCGCACGAAGGAGTTAGGTATCCGAAAAGTGCTCGGTGCCACCGTTGCTGAATTAGTTGCGACCTTCTCAAAAGAATTTGCAATGTTAGTGCTTGTTGCAATCCTGATCGCCTGCCCAATTGCATGGTTTTTTGTAAAGGAATGGCTGCAAAACTTTGCTTATCACACTCCCATCGAGATCTGGGTATTTGTTGCAGCTACAGCATCAGCTATGTTGATTGCCATTGCCACGATCAGCTTCCAATCCTTTAGGTCTGCGAATAGAAATCCTGTCGAAACACTCAAGGATGAATAAACTACCTCCAAAATATCCCCTACGCTTTTTCCGCTGGTTCTGCCATCCGGATTATGTTGAAGATATTGAAGGTGATCTGATGGAGCGCTTTGATCGAAGACCGTCACGATGGCATTTTACGCTTGAAGTATTGAAGCTATTTCGGCCAGGTATAATTAAACAACTTGAAGGTAGCAGAAGGCTTCACCATTACGGTATGTTCAAACACTATTTAAAAATCAGTTATCGAAATCTGATCAGAAGGAAATCCTTTGCAGCACTAAACATCGGTGGTCTCGTGATGGGATTGAGTATTTTCCTCCTCATAGGATTATGGATATGGGATGAACTTTCTTTCAACACGGAAAACGAGTATTACGATCGGGTGGCCATGGTTCGAATACATGAAACCATCAATGGGAGAATTCAAGGTTCTGTTACTGTTCCCCATCCACTACCCATGGCGCTTCAAACACAATATGGAAGTGATTTTGAGCACATCGTTTCGTCTACGTGGTTTGGAGATAAAGTGGTGTCGTATGATGATAAAGCCATAACCGCTTATGGTGGTTTTATGGAAGAAGGCGCTCCGGATCTAATGTCCTTGAATATGATTCAGGGAAACCGGAATAGCTTGTCTAGTATGGGTAGTGCTTTGCTATCCGAATCTTTGGCGAAAGCACTCTTCGGGGATGAAGACCCAGTGGGGAAAACGATTCAAGCTCATAGAAACTGGAGCATGACTGTCACTGGTATTTTTGAAGATATCCCTTCCAGCAGCTCTTTTCATCGAGTAAATTTTATTGGGAGTTGGAAGTTTTATCGATCAGTAGTTTCGTGGAGAGATACTACGAGTTGGCACAACAGCGCATCTCGCTTATATACACAACTCAAACCAGGAGTCAAGCTAGAAGATGTTAATGAAAAAATTGGTGGAATCATCCTTTCGAACCTACCCGAACAAGATAAGATCTACAATACGAAGGTTTTCCTCCACCCCATGAGTGACTGGCACCTTCGATCCAATTGGGAAGATGGAGTGCAAAAGGGAGGCGATATTCAATACGTCTGGTGGTTTGGAATCATTGGATCATTCGTGCTCCTTCTTGCCTGTGTGAACTACATGAATCTGAGCACCGCCCAGTCGATTAACCGGGCCAAGGAGGTCGGCATTCGTAAAGCGATTGGTACCATGAGAAGACAACTGGTCGTACAGTTCCAGACAGAATCCATCCTGATCGTTTTTATCTCTTTTCTACTGGCAGCTATCATCACGCATTTCACGTTACCCTACTTCAATGTGCTGACAAGCAAAGAAATCGAGCTGCCATTTGGATCCTCTACTTTTTGGATGTTCGGTGTGGGTTTATCACTTTTTATAGGGCTGGTCTCTGGCAGTTATCCTTCGTTTTATCTCTCTTCTTTTAATGCTACTCAAGTGCTAAAGGGGACCTACCAGAATTCACTTTCGGCGGCATTTTTCCGGAAGTTTTTAGTCGCATTTCAATTTACCATTGCGGTTATTCTGATTATTGGGACCTTAATTGTCACTCAGCAAATCAATTATGCAAGCAATCGAACTTTAGGATACGATCAAGATGGCGCCATCTCCATCCAAATGACTGCAGGTGAGCAATGGCAAACCAATGAGGTTTTCAAAAATGACCTATTGTCCTCAGGATTGATCACGCATTTTACGAATGCTTCTGCTCCATTAACAGGAGTTTGGACCACCAATGGAGATATTAGTTGGGAAGGCATGGACCCGAGTTTTCAGCCTTGGTTTTGTACCTATCATGTCAATCACAATTACGGACAGACGATCAACTGGGAAATCGTTGAAGGCCGGGATTTTTCAATAGATCTGGCCAGTGACTCTTCGGCCTTGATCATCAACGAGACTGCAGCCAAATACATGAACATGGATAATCCAATCGGTCAGCCCATCAAATGGTCGGAGAATTACAGAATCATAGGTGTGGTGAAAGATCTATTGATTGAAAGTCCATTCAGTGAAGTCAGGCCCACCATATACAAGATCAACCGTGGACAAATGTCCAATTTTCAACTGCTGAAGCTAAACCCGAACATTCCAATGCTCGATGCAATTACTGGGATTGAGGAAATTCAAAAGTCACATTTACCCAAAGTCCCTTTCAAATTTGATTTCATCAATGACCTTCATAACAAGAAGTTCGCGAAGATTGAACGACTTGGAAACCTCTCACAAGTATTTGCTGCGCTGGCGGTTTTAATTAGCTGTTTAGGACTCTTTGGTTTGGCCGCCTTTATGGTGGAACAACGAACCAAAGAAATTGGCATACGAAAAGTATTGGGCGCACCCATCCTTGCACTCTGGAAAATGGTATCCATGGAGTTTGTGATGATTGTACTGATCGCTTGCGTTATTGCAATACCTGTCGGCTACTTTGGAATGAACGTGTGGCTTAATAACTACGAATACCGAACGTCCATAAATGGGTGGATCTTTTTTCTGGCATGTGCTTTGACCCTGCTCATCACCTTAATCACCGTGAGTATCAAATCCATGAAAGTGGTGCATACCAATCCTGCTGAAATCCTGAAAGATGAATAAAAGGCCACCAAAATATCCCATCCGCTTTTTCCGTTGGTTCTGCCATCCGGACTATGTGGAAGATATTGAAGGTGATCTGATAGAACGCTTTGACAAGAAGCCATCCAAATGGCTCTTTGCATTGGAAGTATTAAAACTTTTTCGCCCGGGAATCATAAGACCCGCCAGCAGCATACAAAAACTCAATAATTACGGAATGCTTAAACATTACTTTTTAATTACACTCAGAAGCTTTCGAAAAGAGAAAAGCTATACACTCATCAATCTTTTTGGACTCATACTCTCCATCAGTGTAAGTCTTTTGATCTGGCAATACATCCATTCTGAGAAGTCAGTAGATAGTTTCCATTCCAATCTCGAAAACAAATACAGAGTCAACTACTCATTCTTCCAGCGAGAAGAACTGAAAAGGGTTGAGTCGATGACGACTAATGGTCTCGGACCTGAAGTACAGAAGACCATCGCCGGGGTTAAAAGCATGGTGAGAGTTCGACCAATCTTTTCAGACGAAGGTTTGATCATATCCAATGAATCCATAAAGGTTTCTTCATATGGTGTCTATTATGTTGAAGATTCATTTCTAGAATTCTTCAATTATTCGCTTGAAAAAGGAGCTCCTGCTGAAGCTCTTGCTTCTCCAAATAGTATCGTTATCACTAAAAAAGCTGCAATAAAGCATTTCGGCGATGAAAATCCGATGGGGAAAACACTGCATGTCAGCGGTGGAGCATTGACTGGAGATTTTGTCGTGACGGGGGTGCTAAAGGAAACCAGAGAAAGAACACACCTGGATTTCGACTATTTGGTACCCATTGATTACATGCTCACACATTACGGGATTTATACTAGACACGATGAATGGCATTGGGACAATTTTTACACTTTTTTTGAGCTTGAAGATGGTATCTCTCCATTAGAACTAGCACTTCTTGCTGATGATCTGATCCAAAGAAATATTGGTGAAGACTTAGCTTCCAGAAATGAAATATTAATAAGCTCCCTCCAGCCAATCAATAATATCTATCTCGATCCAACCATCAGTGGAGATGAAGGTCTCTTCAAAGGCAATGCGCTTAACTTAAAGATATTTTCAATTGTAGCTATTGTGGTGTTGATAGTAGCAGGAATCAATTACATCAACCTGGCTTCTGCTCGAGCAATCAAGAAAAAAGATGAAGTTTCGCTGAAGAAAGCGATTGGTGCCAATGGACCACAGCTTATCTCCCAGTTTCTTTTTGAATCACTGCTACTCAATCTTTTCTCATTTGTGACATCTCTACTTCTATGTTATTTCATAAGTGAAAATCTTCAATCAATCATTGGCATAGAGATGAATCTGTCACTCGTTGGAAACCCGGAATTCTGGATGGTTTCTATTTCGGTTCTTTTGGCAATTAGTCTCCTAACGGGCCTATACCCTGCGTTACTGAGCATCAAACTTGGATCTCTGCGGTTGGCTAAAAACCAAATGCTGACAACATCTAAAGGATCATTGCTGAGAAAATCCCTCATAGGATTTCAACTCTTAATCTCCTTGGTATTGGTTGCTGCCACGTGGCTCGTTTATGACCAAGTAAACTATATGAAAAGCGCTGAGATGGGAATGGCAACCGATCAGCTATTCGTGGTGCAGGGTCCTCGTGCGGTTATTGAAGAAGGAAGAGATGTCATGATTACAAAAGAGAAACGGTTCAAAGAGGAGCTTTTAAATCATCCATCCATCTTATCTATCTGCGGCACCAGTAACGTCCCGAGTACTGGAGAAATCTGGTCTGGTGGTGTTCGAAAACTCGGTGAGCCAACCAATAAACAGGTTCAGGCAGACGTTGTATTAGTAGATCATGAATTCTCTAAAACCTATGATTTAGAACTCTTGGCAGGAGAACATTTGCGAGAAGACATGAGGGAATACGAGGGGATTTTAATAAACGAAACAGCCTTAGCCACATTTAATATCGAATCCCCAGCTGAAGCATTAAATTATAGTTTGATTTTGACCTCCTGGGATACCATGCGCATTCATGGTGTGGTAAAAGATGTACATTGGAATTCCCTGCATGATGCCATGGAGCCTACCATCTATTCCATTAGCTACTACCCTGCATTTTTTACCATGAAGGTCCATACCGCAAACCTACAAGAGACATTGAGTCTAATTGAAAACTCTTATAAAGAGTTGTATCCAAAGGATCCATACATCAATTTTTTCCTTGACGATGAATTCAACACGCTGTATGAATCTGAGAGGCAATTTGGTCAGATTTTCGGAGCTATGGCGCTAATTGCCATTAGCATTTCGAGTCTTGGCTTGCTGTCACTCATTGCATATTCACTCTCCCAAAAAGTAAAAGAAATCGGCATTCGAAAAGTGCTTGGTGCCAATGGTAAACAACTTTTTCAATTGCTTTCAGGGGAGTATGTCCAAGTGTTAATCGTCGCCCTTCTAGTCGCCTTACCGATCATCTTCTTTGGGGCTAAAAGTTGGCTGGAGAATTTCGCTTATCGCATTGATATCGGAATAGACCTGTTTATCATTCCAGCCATAGTAATCACACTGATTACATTTTTGGTGATCACAAACAAAATTCTTTCAGCCATGCGCATTAATCCGGTCGAGCAGTTGAGAGATGAGTAGATAGATTAAGATGAATTGAATTGGCTTCATTCATTGGTGGCAGGAAATTTGTGTGATAGACATCACACTAACCTACTACTTCAATGAAAATTCAACTCAACCTACTTTCACTCATTATTTGTGCGTCAACTTTTGGACAAAAATTCCATTCACTAGAAGCAGCATTAGAAAATCCAGTAGAAGCAAAATCGCTTACGGTCAATTGCGATGAAGACAATCAATGGAGACTTATCCAAAGTCTTAAAAACCTGCAGCATTTATATCTTAAAGGTTGTGACCTTGAAACGCTCCCGGCAAGTGTTGGGGAACTCCAAAAGCTCTCACTACTGAACGTCGAGAATAATAATTTGAAATCCTTACCCGAAGGGTTTACGACGCTGGGAAACTTGTCAGTGATTAACCTGAGGAGCAATGACTTTGAGCAGTTTCCAAGTGTTTTAACCCAACTCCCAAAGTTGAGAGAGATTGACTTAGCTGATAATCCAGAAATGGATTGGAGTGATGCCATCAATCAGCTGCTCCTGGTCAAGAAATTAGACTTTCTCTACCTAAGTGAAAATGAACTAAGCGTGCTGCCCGAAGCTTTATCCCAATTTGAATTACTGCAAGAACTTCATCTTACCAACAACCCTAAATTAGATTTAGAACAAGCTTTTAGAGTACTAAGCGCGCTCAAGAGTTTGAAAATTTTGGTGCTTGCTGAAAATAAAATAGCATCTGTACCCGCTAATCTTTCAGATATGAGACAACTGGATGGGTTGGTACTGGATCAAAATCCAAACATTCCAATTGATCAACTTGCCCAACAAATAAAGAAGCTCAATCAATTGAAAGTCCTTCTGATTCGAAATAGTAACCTTGAAAGTTTTCCGGAAGATCTCTCGACTTTTAATCACCTGGCAGTGCTGGAACTTAGTGGGAACAACTTTTCTGAGGCTGAAAAAAGTAGAGTCAAAAGTGGACTTCCCAATACTGTAGTGAAGTTTTAGACTATAGCTCTTCTAATTCATACCGATAATCAGCCTGCAGATCTTCATGGAGACCTAAAAGTGCTTTTTCAATTCGCTTGATCTCGCGATGGTACAAATTATTAATGGTCGTATGCCGTTCGATAGCAATGCCTGATTCTTTAATGCATCGACAAAAATGCATTCGTACTTCTACCTCTGTCTGTTTCTGACCTGAGTACCGAAGCGACTTATTAAGGGATCGTACAATTTTTTGAAGTCCTTTCTTGACATAATAGAGGTGGCTCATGTTGATTTCATCCATCATGTCGTCAATGTCTTCTTTAAGCAACTTGATGTAGGATATCTCATCTCCAGCTTCAAAGAGCAAGTAAGTAAGCAGCTCCTTATTATCCTTCTTAAATCGACCTAAACGAAGACATATGGCGAGTAATTCTTCTTGGTTTCGTTGTTTTAACTCCCGCTTGATATCTGCTAATGATGCTGCCTTCATAGACCAAAATTAAACACCAACACCAAAAAATAATTTTACTACAAATAGGAATTTATAACCAAATTTCTTTTACTTCGTAAACACTACAAATAGGAATTAATTATTCTAAATTATGGAATGTGCATGATGAATCATGATAAACTAACAGTGATCAGGTTCATGCGAATTCCATGTTGCAATTGAAAAATAAACGACTAACAATGAAAAAATTTCAATTAGGTGAGTTCGAGGAAATCGTTATGCTCACGGTCGCTATTCTTTATGACAATGCCTATGGGGTCTCCATCAAAAAGGAAATAGAAGGCAGACTGGGACGAAATGTAAGCGTAGGTGCATTACAATCTGCCCTTCGACGATTGGAAGACAAAGACTACCTGGCTTCACACGATAAGGACGCCACGCAGGAACGAGCCGGTAGACCTAAACGCTACTACAAAATCACTTCCACAGGAAAGCAAGCTATGCAATACACCAAGGAAACACGTAATTCTCTTTGGGATGCGATTCCATCCATTTCATTGGATGTTAAGTTCTCAGAAATATACAATGGCTAATCCCCCCAAGCTTTTCTTACGCTTCTTCCGATGGTTTTGCCATCCGGACTTGGTTCGTCCAATCGAAGGTGACCTGATGGAGCTCTACGACGAACGTGTACAAGAAATTGGGAAGAAAAAAGCAGACAGAAAATTTATTTGGGATGTCGTCAAACTATTTAGAAAAGACATCATAAAACCCGCAAGTGGTACCTACAGATTAACGAACTATGGTATGATTAAGAATTATTTCAAGGTAACAGTAAGAAATCTATTTAGACAAAAACTTTACTCAGCCATCAATATTGGAGGGCTATCAATTGGTATCACTTCCTTTTTGTTAATCTTCGTTTACGTTCAATTTGAACGATCTTTTGACAATTTCTATCCCAATTCGGATAACATCTATCACATCTATCAGCAACAGCCGGGGAATCATTCATTAGGTACTGACCTCTATGCTGTAACGCCTGCAGCCTTGGCCTCTACCCTTATGGCAGAATATCCGGAGGTCAAGTACGCGACTACCATAGACTCATACTCGACTTTACTAGAAGGCAATGGCAATTATCACTATGAACCATTTGTATTTGGCGATGAACAATTCTTCCATGTATTCAAGCACAAATTCATAGTTGGAGACCCTAAAACAGCTTTAAGGGCACCTGATGGAGCAGTATTGACAGCCTCCTTCGCCAAAAGGATGTTTAAAGACGAAGATCCTATGGGTAAAGAAGTCAAATTTTGGGCAGGCACCGCATATGTAACGGGGGTCATCCAGGACCCGCCGCGAAATTCTTCATTCCGATTTTCAGCCGTTCTAAGTCTACGAGCAAGCAAATATTACAGGACAGAACGTGCGAAAGAAAAATGGAATGGAAATTCATACTATACATTCCTCACATTTCAGGATCGGGTAGATCCAAAAGCTTTTGAGGCTAAAATGAAAGACCTTCTTGAAGTTCGATGGATACCTAAAGATATCGTCCCTAATCAATATTTTGTACAACCCCTATCTGAGCTCCACCTTAGGTCTAAAGTCAATGCAGAAATAGGGATCAAAGGAAACGCTTCACAGCTTCGAATATTTACAATAATCGCGATTCTAATCCTGACACTGGCAGCAATCAACTACATGAACCTGGCAGTCGCTCGATCAATTAATCGTGCAAAGGAGGTAGGATTGAGAAAAGCAATTGGTGCCCGAAAAACACAACTGATTGTTCAGTTCTTAACTGAATCCGTCTTTCTTTCAGTCTTAGCACTAGTGCTTGCATTGGGAATGATGCAACTGATTCTTCCGATTTTTGGAAGATTGGTAGAACGTCAAATGGAGTTTGGACTCTTGAGTGAGTTGAATCTCATTCCCATACTATTTGTAATGGTATTTCTTCTGGGCATAATCTCTGGAAGTTATCCAGCCTTATTCATGTCTTCATTACGTCCTGTTCATGTCTTAAAAGGAAAGTTAGGTAAGCAAAAGTCTGGTGGTAAGCTTCAAAAACTGCTGATCATCTGTCAATATTCCATTTCGATCATCATGCTGATCTGTACACTGATTGCCTATCAACAAATGCGCTTTATCAGCAGCAAGGATCTGGGTATTTCAAAGGATCAAATAGTAATTGTACGTGTAAGAGGGAGTGAAATGTACGACAACATAGAAGTGATCAAGGACCGATACAGAAGCTTTGCCAACGTACAATCGGTGTCTTCAATCAGTAGTTTCCCAACCGATGTTCAGTCAAGCACATTTTTAAATGCTGATCGCACGGGAGGTAATATTTATCGCTTGTACGCTGATGACCAATTCCTTGAAGTATTTGGAGTAGAGTTGCTGGCTGGGAGATTTTTGGATTCGGATCTTCCAACGGCGAATGAAAAAGACTTTGTAATCAATGAAACAGCAGCAAAAGTCTTGGGTTGGACGGCAGAATCAGCTATCGGTCAGGAATATATCAAAGATGGTGAAAGCAAGAACATCATAGGTGTGGTAGCAGATTTTCATATGCATACGATGCACTTGCCAATTGCTCCGCTTATTATCGGTAAGAGAGATCAGTTGCGATACATCTCTATCAAGGTGGGAAGTGGAGACATATCAAAGACGCTGGGTAGTCTCCAGGAAGTAGCGGAAGAATACTCAAATTATCCATTTGACTATGAATTCATGGATGATCATTTCGATCAAATCTATAAGGAAGATCAACGCCAAGGCCAGCTACTCGGATTTTTTACACTTTTAGCGATGGTAATCGCAGGATTGGGATTATTTGGACTAGCAGCTTTTGAAGCCGTGCAAAATCAAAAGGAAGTAGGTATCCGAAAAGTTTTAGGGGCCACAGTCCAAAGTATTGTGTGGCTCTTCGGAAAGAAATTCATTTCACTGGTCACCATCGGCTTCATCATCGCTGTTCCTGCATCCTGGTTTCTAATTAAAGGATGGCTTCAAAATTTTGCTTACAGAATCACACCAAGCTGGTGGGTGTTTGGATTAGGTGGCGCGATTGCCGTATTGATCGCCTTCGCTACAATCAGTAGCCAATCCATAAAAGCTGCACTCATTAACCCTGTAGAATCTTTGAAAAATGAGTAGTCATCCACCAAAATTTTTCCACCAATTCTTCCGATGGTTTTGTGATCCTCGGCTGCTCAAACCCATCGAAGGTGACCTCATGGAGCTCTACGATGAGCGTGTCCAGGAGATAGGAAAACGCAAAGCCGATCTAAAATTTATTAAGGACGTCCTTCTGTTGTTTCGAAAAGACATTATCAAACCAGCAGACGGAACCTATCGCATAAACTCATATGGTATGTTTAAAAATTACTTCAAAGTAGGGATCAGAAACATCCTGAAATACAAATTATTCTCTTTCATTAATGTATTTGGTCTAGCAGTGGCTATGTCTGTCTGTATGCTGATCATCCTGATGCTCGCAGACCAAAAAAGATATGATCAGTTTCACGCGGATAGTGATAAGATTTATCGCATACTGGGCACTCCGGTGATTGGAAGTTGGCCTTATGCCACTATTCCTGAACCATTAGCCGAAACAATAAAAGATGAATACGCAATTATAGAAGAAGCAATTACGCTTCGTCGTAATGTCGGCGGTGACGCTTCTTTTAACCAAAAGACAGTAGAACTTAAAGGGTATTTCACTAACAGCGACTTCTTCAAAGTCTTTAGTTTCCCTCTAATTGAAGGTGATAAGGCTACAGCACTTTCGGCTCCAAATTCCATCGTGATTACGAAGGAGAAAGCCTATCAATTATTCAATGACAATACTGCCTTGGGTAAGCAAGTCACCTTTGAGGATCGAGGGCTTCATATCATGGATATCGAATCAGGTTCACCTCCTGTAAAATGGGGAACATATACGGTCACAGGGGTCATAGACCTAACATCCTACAAGTCTCATTTGAAATTCGATGCTTTAGTGTCTTCAACAACGCTACCCCAACTTTACAAGGACGAAATGTTGAAAGATCTTTCTGCATATTGGGAGCATTATTGGTCCGCATACGCTTACGTCAAGCTAAAAGATGGTACCACTCAGAATGACCTGGATGAGGCCTTGGCAACAATTTCTACACAAAAATTCGGTGAGTCAGAAGAGCTATCTGAATTCCAATTTTCAAGCCAAAGCCTGACCAAGATTACTCCGGGAATTCCTGTTAATAATGAGCCCTCATTCAGGCTTCCTGAAATTGCTTACTACATCCTGTCTATTCTCGGAGTGATCATAATGGTGATGGCCTGTCTCAACTACACCAACCTTTCCATTGCAAGATCGCTGACGCGTATGAAGGAAATAGGAGTACGTAAAGTGAATGGAGCTACAAGGAAAAATCTGATCTTCCAGTTTCTGACAGAATCAATAATTACTGTATTAATCGCGCTTGTATTGGCCACTGGAATATTATATGTGACCAAAGAGGCTTTCATGAATTTGTGGTTCAACAAATACCTGAATTTTGAGCTTAACTATTCAGCTCCTGTTATTCTTCAGTTTGTTGTTTTTGCTCTCATAATCGGCCTGATAGCTGGTACCTACCCTGCACTCTTCCTATCCAAAAGAAAGCCGGTGAATGCCTTGAAAAACACCGATTTATCAAATGGGAAATGGGGATTACAGAAAGTGTTAAATGTATCCCAATTTGTAGTCTCGCTGTGCTTCATTGTCACATCCATTGTCATCTACAATCAATTCAAGCATTACACGGAGTTCGAATATGGATTCAATTCAGAAAACATTGTCAATATCCCACTACAAAGCAATGATTATGATTTAATGGTGAGTGAGCTTAGTCAAGTAGCGGGAGTCACCAAAATTTCAGGTTGTGATTACATCCCTGCAACCGGAATCACCAATACCATTGAGTTGCTAAAACCGGATGAAGAAACCGAACCTTATGTGTTTCTCAATTATGAAGTGGATGACAATTTCATGGATAATCTTGGCTTAAAACTTTTGGTTGGTGAACCCATCAGTTCAACCCGGGAAGCTGGCAAATACATTGTCATTAATGAATCTGCCGTAAAAGAGCTTGGATATGCCAGTCCGCAGGAAGCCATCGGTCAGATTTGGACGGCCTATGAGAACAAATCTGTTCAGATCATTGGAGTAGTCGAAAACTTTAGGGCATCCTTGTTGATCAATGGGCATGATATAAGGCCATTGGTTTTAGTTAGTGGTAAGAATCTGACATACTTAAATATTCAAATTTCTCAAGGTAGTCCACTCAAAACAATTGCAGATTTAGAGCAACGATGGAAAGCGATAGATCCAATCCATGAGTTCAGGTATGAATTTTACGATACCGCATTGACCAACACGAATCTCATCATTTTTGATGTGGTCAGAATCATTGGATACATTTCTTTCCTGGCGATCATGATTGCCTGCTTGGGCATGCTGGGTATGGCCACTTATGCTACGGAACGACGGACCAAAGAAGTTGGAATTCGAAAAGTTTTGGGTGCAGCTGAAATGACCATCATAATGATTCTTTCAAAGACTTTTTTCAAGCTCCTTCTGATATCAATTCTAATTGCAGCACCTCTTAGCTATTTCATCAATCGATTATGGTTGGATAATCTACCCAATCGAATGGAATTCGGTTTCGGTACCGTTGTAGTTGGATCGCTTTTGATGTTGGGATTGGGTCTGTTGACGATTGGGTCTCAAACCTTAAGAGCAGCAACAAAAAATCCAGTTGAATCCCTCAAGGATGAATAATCAGCCACCAAAGTTATTCCATAGGTTTCTCAGATGGTTTTGCCATCCAAAACTGATCAAACCCATCGAAGGTGACCTCATGGAGCTCTATGAAGAGCGGGTGGAAGAATTGGGTAAGAGAAAAGCGGACCAATTATTCAGAAGAGATGTCCTACTCCTATTTAGAAAAAATATTATCAAGCCAGCAAGTGGCACTTACAGACTTAATAGTTACGGAATGTTTAAAAATCATCTAAAAGTATCTCTCAGGAATCTAATCAAACAGAAAGGTTACACAGCAATCAACATTTTTGGCCTTACGGTAGGTATGGCCATCAGTATGCTTATTATTCTATTTATCATCGATCAAGACAGACATGATGAACATAATTCGAATGCTGCAGATATTTACAGAATTACAACGACAGTTCAAGATGATACGGAGGATAGGGATCTTCCACTGGCGACTTCTCCTTTCGAATTCAATCAGCTAATTCCTCTCAACTTTCAGCAAGTGGTAGATGCCTCACAATTGGTGAAGACCTCCGGAGTAATGCAAGTAGATGACAATGAATTCCAGTTTACAGGTCTCTTTGCCTCTCCAAATTTTTTAGAATTCTTTCAATTTGATCTGAGTGACGGCAGGAAATTAAATGCACTAGGGCAGCAAAACACTGTAGTTATTTCAAAAGAAGTGTCGAAAAAACTGTTTGGACAAAAAACTGCTATTGGTGAAACTATAAGCATTGAAAAATCAGGAGATTTTATTGTTGCAGGAGTTATTGACAAAGAAGCATATAAAACTCATCTTGACTATGACATCATCTTACCTATAGGGACTTTTACGAATAAGTTATCAAACAAAACACTACTAAGTGACTGGGAAGAAGGCTCTAAAATTTTCTACAATTATTTCAGGTTGGAGAAGGGTACATCTCAATTATCTATCAACAACTATTTGTCATCAATAGATGCAAAGCTTTCAGAGGAAAAGAAGATCCTCTATCAGTTCTCTTCCCAAAGACTAGATGAGATCAATCTAGGCATTCTGACAAAAAACGAAATAGGTGTTACTACACCAGCTTTCGTTGCTTATTTCTTCGGAGTACTTGGGTTGGTGCTCATATTATCCGCCAGCTTCAATTACATGAACATGGCGATTGCCAGGGGATTGAAGCGTGCCAAAGAAGTAGGTGTTAGAAAAGTCCTTGGGGCCGGTCGAAAACAAGTGATCATCCAGTTTTTAGTAGAAGCGCAGCTAGTAATATTTGCTTCACTCATCTCTGCTTTTTTACTGTTGCAACTGCTTGTGCCCGTCTTTAACAATCTGAAGATCCTTAGAGACATTGATGGTGCTATCACCATGAATTTTAATGGAAACATTGGCGTATATGTTGCATTCATTTGCTTTGCTTTGATTGTTGGGTTTGTTTCCGGTGTATATCCGGCGCTTTATCTGTCCTCATTCAAATCGCTTTCAGTACTTAAAGGAACAAGTAGTTCGAAGAAGTCACCTTCATTCGTATTTCGAAAATTATTGGTCTTTTTCCAATACTCGTTTTCAGTGATTTTTATCATTACAACAATCGTACTGTATCAGCAAGCACGAATTTTTGTAACCTCAGATTACGGGTTCGATCACTCCAATATTATTAATGTCCCCATAAAAAAATCGGTCCCATATGAAGCTTTTAGGAGTGAGCTTTTGAAGCACCCAGAAGTGGCTGGGGTTTCTGCAGTTTCAAATCTTCCGGTTATTTCCTCATTTAAAGAGGTAGATCTGACCAGCAGAAATAACGATGAACTGACCATTAAGTCTTCCATTTTTTCAATAGATCCATACGCCATAGATAATCTGGGAATCGAAATTTTGGCTGGAAAAAACTTCTCTACTATTGGAAGTAATGAAAATGATTTTATCATAATCAATGAGAAATGTGCGTCCGCTTTAGGATATGCGGATACGTCTGATGCATTGAATCAAACGCTTGAAATCCATCGCCTTGACAAAGAAACCAGAACCGAAAGCACGGAAAAAAAGAAGATCATCGGTGTTATCAAAGACTTCAATTATCAATTTGTATTCATTGAAACCGGGCCACTTGTTATGCAATACAATCCAAAACACCTAACTACGATTAACATTAAGTTAGAAGGTGTATCATCCAAGAAAGGTGCTGAAATCGTGGAATCGGTTTGGAATGAATTTGATTCCGTTCATCCAATGAAGTATGAAACATATGCTTACGGAGTAGACGATATTAATATGGAGTTCTCTGAGTTGGTAAATATCATCGGACTGGTTGGATTCATAGCTATTCTAATTGCGTGCCTGGGTCAATTTAGCATGGTGGTGCATCATGTACAGCTTAAGACAAAAGAGATCGGTATCAGGAAGGTTTTAGGGTCCAGCCTAAATGGATTAATGTTTGGTTTATCAAGAGGTTTCATCTTTGTGATTCTGCTCGCAATTACCTTGTCTACTCCACTTGCTATTCTAATTAACATTGGGTGGACGAGTAAAGTATACAATGCCCCTGAAATTTCATTTTTCAACATCGCGCTCGGAATAGCTATCGTCTTGGTTTTGGCGATTGGCACCATTTATTTCTTCGTCCATCGGGCCGTCCGGATAAACCCTGCAGAAACCCTGAAATATGAATAATCAACCACCAAAGTTTTTTCACAGGTTTCTGAGGTGGTTTTGCCATCCAAAACTGATCAAGCCCATAGAAGGTGACTTGCTGGAGCTGTATGAAGAGCGAATAAAGACACTTGGTAAACGGAAGGCTGACCGAATGTTTAGAAAAGATGTGGTCATGCTCTTCAGAAAAGACATCATTAAGCCAGCAAGTGGCACCTATCGATTAACTAATTACGGTATGCTGAAAAACTACTTCAAAACCACAATCAGGAACCTCAAACGACAAAGACTTTATGCAGTGGTTAATATCGGAGGTCTATCCATCGGGATCGCCTGCCTGATTTTGATTGTCTCGTACATCAAGCATGAGTTTTCTTATGACCAATTTCTTGAAAATCATGATCGCATCTATCGGGTCATTAATCATTCCAACGGTGGAGATTTTCTTGGTAAAAACAGCAATGCCATTACCCCACTTGGTTTGGCAGGTGCTATGGTTGAAGAATATCCTGAAGTTGAAACAGCTACAGTTTTTGACCACTATCAAGGGTTGATTGGGAAGAGTGAAGAATCGCTATTTTGGGAAGAGGGTATTTTCTCGGATAAAAATTTCTTTCAGGTGATGAAATATCCGTTTATTGCTGGTGACCCCAAGTTTGCATTAAATGAGCCAAACAACATTGTAATTTCTCAGTCGCTAGCCAGCAAGCTGTTTGACGGAGATGCCATGGGAAAACAGATCATTCAAAGGGAAGATATTTACCAGATCACCGGAATCATCAAAGACACACCTATTACCTCCTCTATTCAATTCTCGTTTGTAGCCAATGTCGAGGGAAAAGAATGGTACAAACGAACTATGGCACGCGAAAAGTGGCGAAGCAATAGCTTTAAAACATTCTTCACAGTAAAGGAAGGAGTTGATGTCGTAGCACTTGAAGAAAAGATGCCTGATCTACTTCATAAGTATTGGATCGACATGGAACGGTACCCTCAGTCTTATGCCTTCGAATCACTCAAGGAAATCCATCTGCAAGCGGATCTCAACTTTGATATTGGAATAAAAGGAAGTAAAGGTCAACTTTTACTTTTCTCAATCATCGCTATCCTCATCCTGGTTCTGGCAGCTGTCAACTACACAAATTTAGCAGTGGCTCGATCCATAAGTAGATTCAAAGAAGTGGGTCTGCGTAAAACCATTGGTGCACATCGATCTCAACTAATGTTTCAGTTTCTTTTTGAATCAGTAGTGCTAACCATTTTTGCCCTAGGACTTGCAGGCGTATTAGCATGGGGAACCCTGCCCATGTTTAGCAGTTTGCTTGATCGACCGCTGTATTTTAACACTTCCCTCTTGCTCTCTATCGCTCCACTTCTAGCTATGGTCATTACTCTTCTTGGTATTGCAGCAGGTTTTTATCCTGCATTCATAGCATCCAGATTGAGGCCCATACATGCACTTAAAGGAAAAACTGATCGAAAGTATGGAGCCCGAACTCAGAAATGGTTAATCATTGGTCAATTCGCTGTTTCAATCTCCATGATCATTTGTGCCCTCGAGGCAAACCAACAATTCAAGTTCATTCAAAACAAAGATCTGGGCTTTCAAAAAAATGATATTATAACGATTCGAAGCTGGAGTAGAGAAGTCCGAGATAACTATGATCTGCTGAGAACAAAGTGGTTAAGCAATCCGAACATTCTGGATGTGGCAGGATCCCAATATCTCCCAATCAATATCGAACAGGCCACCAATGTCAACGATGGTCCGGATGGCGATCCAAACAACGATCTTCACATCTATCAGATGCGGGCGGGTTACGATTTTCTGAACTTATATGATATAGAACTTATCGCAGGAAGGCAGTTTACAAGGGACCAAACAGATTCACTGAATATGTGCATAATCAATGAAACCACAGCCCGAACCATGGGATGGACACCTGAAGAAGCTGTCGGAAAACGCTTTACGGAAGATTGGGACATCAAATACCGAGAAGTAATAGGCGTAATAAAGGATTTTCACATACATTCGGTCCATCTAGATATTGAACCTTTGCTCATTGAGCGTCGATCTCCATTATCGTTCCGCTATATTTCTTTCAAGGTTAATCCTGAAGCTATTGCTGAAACCTCATTGTTTATTGAGGAAAGCATTAAAAACTACACGAACTATCCCTTTGAAGCTCGGCTATTGTCCGATCGATACGATGACTTGTACGAAAACGATATCAAGCAAAGCAAAATTTTCAATTTCTTCACACTGCTTGCCATCACTATTGCTTCACTTGGCTTATTTGGCCTGACTACCTATTCGACACATCTCCGAATAAAGGAAGTGGGCGTACGAAAAGTGCTTGGGGCTTCTATCCAAAGCCTTGTGGCGTTGATCTCGTTTGATTTCTTGAAATTGGTAGGAATCGGATTCTTAGCCGCAATACCAATTGCGTGGATAGTGGTAAATAGGTGGCTAAGAAACTACTCTTATCATACAGAAATCAATTGGTGGATATTTGGACTCGCTGGCCTAATTACAATACTCGCTGCAAGCCTCACTATGAGTTTTCAAACCATTAGAGTTGCAAAATCAAACCCTATTGAATCCCTCAAGGATGAATAATCAGCCACCAAAGTTATTCCATAGGTTTCTCAGATGGTTTTGCCATCCGAAACTGATCAAGCCCATTGAAGGAGACCTACTGGAGCTCTATGAAGAGCGAATAAAGACACTTGGTAGACGGAAGGCTGACCGAATGTTTAGAAAAGATGTGGTCATGCTCTTCAGAAAAGACATCATTAAGCCAGCAAGTGGCACATATAGATTAACTAATTACGGCATGCTAAAACACAACATAATACTTGCTTTAAGAAGCTTTAAACGTTTCAAAACCTCATTTATCATCAATATCATCGGGTTATCCAGTGGAATGGCAGCGGTTTTTTTAATCTACTTGTGGATCTCAGATGAGCTGGCAATGGATAGATTTCATGCGAATGGAGATCGCATTTACCAGGTAATGCAAAACATCAACAACCCAGACGAAATCTGGACCATGGACAATACGCAAGCATACCTGGCTGATGCGTTGAAAGACGAGATGCCAGAAGTAGAAATGTCTGTATCCGTACTTCCTGTTGGTTCGTATGGCGACGATGGAGTTATTGAGTACGAGGACAAGCAATTGAAAATGCGTGAACAATATGCCAGTGACGATTTCTTTGAATTTTTCTCGTTTGAACTTCTGAGAGGTAATCCCAAAGAAGTACTTTCAATGACTGAAAATGCAGTCATTTCTGAAGACTTTGCCGAAAAACTCTTTGGTCCAGATGTGGATCCCGTTGGAAAAACAATTTCGGTTTTAGAAGGCGCTAATAAGACATCCTATACAGTTTCTGGGGTTTTCAAAAAGCTGCCAAAAAATAGCAGTATGCAATTTGATGTTGTTTTTACGATGGAAACTTTCCTTGATGCGCATCCTCATATTCGAGATTGGGGAAATAGTGATCCATCTACATACATTTTATTAAAGGATCAGGCCGATATTTCAATGCTTGCCAAGAGGGTTAAAGACTTTATAGCAACAAAAAAAGAGGGATATCGCCATACCCTATTTCTCCAAAAATTTGAAGAAAAGTATCTTAATAATAGGTACGAGGGTGGTGTTCCAGTCGGTGGACGAATTCAATATGTTCGACTCTTTTCAATCATTGCTGGTCTTGTATTGATTATCGCATGCATCAATTTTATGAACTTGTCCACTGCACGTGCCTCGCGCAGACTTAAGGAGATTGGTGTAAAGAAAGCGATGGGTGCGCGACGAAGTTCATTAATTTCCCAACATTATGTGGAAGCCATTTTGATGACAGGAATCGCCATGATGGTAGCCTTTTTTATCACCGGATTAGCGCTCCCATTTTTCAACTCACTGACCGGGAAATACCTGGAGTTAACTCCTGATTTAAGTTTATTACCAGACATTCTATTGATAGGACTTATTACCGCTTTGCTTTCAGGAAGTTATCCCGCATTGTATTTATCTGGCTTTGATGCCATCAAAATTTTCAGAGGCAAAATATCAGGAAGCTCCTCGGATCTTTGGGCACGAAGAGGCTTAGTGGT
This sequence comes from Ekhidna sp., assembly GCA_965601465.1. Taxonomy (GTDB): domain Bacteria; phylum Bacteroidota; class Bacteroidia; order Cytophagales; family Cyclobacteriaceae; genus Ekhidna. Next base: position 340,338 of record OZ271834.1, read on the forward strand.
TTTCCAGTTTTCGATTTCTATCCTGCTCATTACTGCTGTGATCGTCATTTCGAATCAAATGGATTATATCCAAAACAAAAACCTGGGATTCACCAAAGAGCGTATTATTTATTTTAACGTAGATGGAGCCCTGGAAGAAAATCAGGCAACTTTTTTGGATGCACTAAGAAATGAAACATCCATCGCTTCTGCAGCATCTTTCGGTCATGATCTATTGGGTGATGTAGGGACTACATCAGGCGTAAAATGGGAAGGAAAAGGTGAAGATGAGTTTGTTCAATTTGGTAATTTGGAAGTCGGATTCGGTCTGATTGAGACCTTCCAGTTAGAACTGGTCGCTGGTCGTTCCTATTCGCAAGAATATGGAAACGAAAGATCAAACATCATCCTGAATGAAAAAGCGATCGAAATCATGGGACTCGAAGATCCCATCGGAAAAACCATCAATCTTTGGAGGCGCGACCGGGTAATTGTTGGGGTAATAAAAGATTTTCATTTTAAGTCATTACATGAAGAAATTAGCCCCTGCTTTTTCCAAGTAGATGATAAAGCTCTTTCTTCTATTGTAGTTCGTATGAAACAGGGAAATGAAATGGCAACCATAAGCCGAATTGAAGAAATCTACCGATCATTTAATCCCGGATTACCATTCACCTTCAAATTCTTTGATCAGGAATACGATGCGCTTTATAAGTCCGAGCAACAAATCGCTGGCCTCTCCAAATCTTTCGGTTTGGTAGCAATCATAATATCCTGTCTTGGGTTATTTGGACTGGTCGCTTTTACCGCTGAGAAGAGACGGAAAGAAATTAGCATTAGAAAAATTCTGGGCTCAAGTGAATTTAATCTTGTCATCTTATTGACAAGCGATTTTTCTAAAATGGTCGGTATCGCAATACTAGTTGCTCTTCCTGTAAGTAACTATCTCATGCAGCGATGGCTGGAATCGTTTGCCTATAGTATTGGGATCAACGCATGGTATTTTGTGCTGCCTGCTCTAATCGCTTTTGGTGTTGCTTGGATAACTATGGGATTCCAAACATTAAATACAGCCAAATCGAATCCGGTGGATGCACTAAAAGACGAGTAGCAAATAAGCTTATTCAGAAAGTTGAAAACCTACCACATTTTGGGTATTTATTGGTCTGGCAAGGAAATTGTATCAGACTAATTGAAACATTTTGAGCGTTTCTACATTAATTTTATAATATAAACCGCCAAAATCATGACGAACGCCCTACTTATTAAAGACGAAGGATACATGCTATCCATCTCTTTCCCTTCAAGAACCACACTCCTGGATTTTCTTGATTCAGATTTAAAATACAGTCGATCAAATGTTGATCATAAAATCAATATTTATCACGATCAACTTGATAGATTCAAATCATGGGCCAGCCAAAAGGGGTTGGAAATATTTGAATTTCAGCCTCAAGTGGCCTAAAATGATTTTTTAAATTATAATCTCCTAAGAAAAGGACCAATACGTCCAAGTGATTATAGCGTTCACCTAATATATTACCCGCCCGCGAACCATCTGGATGCTATTTTGTTTGTAGGATGTATATTTAATTTAGATGAACCATCAACGAGCCAATACATACTCAACTGTATTAATTGGCATCCTTTGCTTATTATCTCTTCAAAGCTTCTGCCAAGAGTATAATACCAACATCTTCAACATTTCGGTAAAATCCGGACTCTCTCAAAACACGATTATGGATGTCGTCCAGGATGACTATGGTTTTCTGTGGGTAGGCACACAAGATGGACTTAATAAATACGATGGATATACTTTTAAAGTATATAAGTCGGATCCTCAAAACCCTGCTTCCATTCCAAATAATTTTATCAAGTGTGTAGTAAAAGATGAGGAAGGTAATCTTTGGATTGGTACTCAAACAGGTTTAGCAAAATATTTCTACAAAGAGGATAGATTTCAAGAAATCGCGAGTGCAACACATGACCCAATAAATACCATTTTAATTGATAAAAACACCATTTTTATTGGAACCAGTAAAGGGCTTTACAAAGCAAATAGTCTTTCAAATCCCGAATTCAATCTAATCGAATCTACAGTCAGTAAGGACCCCATTTTACACCTTGCATTAGATAGTTTTGATAGGATCTGGATAAGTAAAGACACCGGTTTATGCATGTTGTCACAAGAATCAAACGAATTGTATGATTTTACTTTTCTCAAAGAAACAAAAGTTAGAACAACCGCATTTTTACGAGGTAAATGCTGGATTGCGTCCGACAAGGGACTATTTTCATTTCACCCAGAATCCGCAATAATTGATGAAAATAACAGCCTGGAGATAGCAGATCTCACACACTATCCAATCGCTGATGAAGATTACAAGGCAATAAGTATCTTCGAAGATCACCACAATAACATCTGGGTTGGGACAGTCACAAAAGGAGTCTTTAGAATTTCAGACGAACAGTCTAAGCTTTTAGCGTCCCATTTCAATTCCGATCAATTAAAATTTTCTGCGATCAATAAAGTCTATGAAGACTATACACATTGTCTTTGGGTGGGTACAGTGGAAGCTGGTCTTTTTAGAATTAATTTTTCAAATAAGAATTTCAAGCTCATACGGACAGCAGATAACAATCCCAATGGCTTAACAAGCAATATCGTTCGAGGACTGTTAAAAATTGATCACCGGCTCTGGATTGGAACCGCAAGAGGGCTCAACTTATTTAATCGAAACACAGGCACCAATCGTAAGTTTGTGCATGACAAAGATGACCCTTCCTCCATAAGTAGCAATGATGTAAAAATTATGGATTATGCAGAAGATGGTACCGTTTGGGTAGGAACCGATAATGGACTCAATCGGCTGGACCCAGGTACTGGAACCTTTACCCGTTTTTTTGCAGAAGATCCAAATCCAATCATCACGAACAATAGAATCAGATCTGTGAAAACGCTTAAGGATGGGACGCTTTGGGTAGGAACGCTAGGCGGTGGTATTTCAGTTATCAACAGCAGAGACAAAAAAAAGATAAAAAGTTATCAGACGCAGAATGGTGGCATTGGAGATGATAATGTGATGAATGTTTTTGAAGCAATGTCCGGTGATGTTTATGCTACCACCTACGGTGACGGCTTATTCCGACTCAATAAGTCAAAGGATGTTTTTGAAAAAGTACTGCCAGATTCAAACCTCCCGGACTTGTTGACGACCATTCATCAAAGCAAAGACGGAATGTTATGGGTTGGTTCTTACGGTGATGGGTTTTACGAACTCAATCCAAAATCTCTTCAATTCAGAAGGTTTACCCCAGAGGACGGTCTTAGCAACGGCGTGGTTTATGCAGCCATTCCGCAGGACAACGCCGTATGGATAAGTACAAACTACGGATTGAATAAATACGACAGAAAAACCAACGCTTTTATAAGCTTCAATGAAAATGATGGCATTCAAAGCAATGAATTCAACACAAATTCATTTTATCAATGCCATACAGGCGAACTTTTCTTCGGCGGGGTAAATGGACTGACTTACTTCTATTCCGACAGTATTAAATACGATTCACAAAAACCCAGACTTGCCTTCACAGATTTAAAAATCTTCAATGAAAGTGTGAAACCCGGGCAGGTTGTTATTGATGGTCAAGCTCCATTAAAAGAAGTAATATCAGATTCTTCTCAGGTAACCCTTTCTTATTTCCACAATTCATTTTCCATTGAATTTGCTTCGCTCGCTTACAGCAACCCAGAAGACGCTAAATATGCTTATCAGCTGGCAGGTTTCGATGAGGATTGGATATATACTGATTCCAAAAAGCGTGAGGTAACCTATACTAATTTAAATCCTGGCGAATACACCTTCATGATGAAAGGTTCCAACGGCGATGGTAGTTGGAGTAATCAACCTATACATCTATTTATTACCATTGCTCCAAGTATATGGCAAACGGTTTGGTTTAGAATATCGATTGCGCTCTTAGGGATATCCATTTTGGTATTGCTTGTTTACAATAGGATCAATAAAGTAGAACGAAGAAAGAAGTTTCTTGAATTGAAAATTAAGGAGCATACGAAAGAGATTTCTGAGCAAAACGAACGTTTAACTCAATCAGAGCAGCATCTAATCAATGAAAACAAAAAGAAAGATCAGGTCTTCTATATTCTTTCACATAACGTGAGATCTCCACTTACCACGCTGGTTGCCCTTCTTAAAAATTCAGATCAACTGAGCAAACAAGACTTTGATAGCTTCGTGAGCGATTCTAGTCAGCAGATATCAGAGTCACTTCTTTTATTGGATAATGCATTTTACTGGTCACTTATCCAGTTTGACAAACTGATCATCCATCAAGAGACTTTCGATCTATCATTACTGATTAAAAAGAGCATAGAAAAGTTTGAAAAAACATTAGTAAAAAACAAAGTCAAGATTGAATGCGACGCAGATAAAAAGCCTATCACAACAGATAAAAGAATGCTTTCACTAATCCTGCAAAATCTCTTATTCAATTCCATCAAATTCAGTCAGCCTGAAACCGGAATCCAAGTCTCCTTACTGCAGGATGATGAGAATCTAAGAATTAAAATGACTTACAGTGGACAGGGGATGAGCAAGGAGGAAATTAACCAGCTTTTTGATGAGGTTACTGATATTCACGAAATCAAATCACAAAACGAAAAGGGCGTTGCGCTGGGACTAATCGTAAGCTATAAGCTAGCCAATCACCTGAATTATCAATTGGAGATTGAGAAGCACCAAGATCACAGCATTCTGATTTTGGAAATGCCACTTCAATAATGGTTCATTCACGTCCTATCAACTCAGTGGGAGTAGATTCTTTAAACAAGATAACCGCATCAAAAGCGTCTCTTCCATGATTATTCCTTCTTAGATATTCTGAAGCTTCTCCTTTCTTATTCGTCCAATAAACAGCACCAATGAAGTTCATGTATGCAGTTTGATCTTCCGGCAATTGATTAAATGGGATAAATAATATCGGATGGTTAACCGATCTGTAATGCGCTGCTATACTGCCTTCCGGAGATTCACCAACAGTTACCTCTTTAAGTTCCCAGTCTGAGTAGTCTTTGCTATACTCTTCAGGCTTTGTTACAGCATTAAATCTCCCTCTATCAAATTCTTGGCCTAGAATGAAGTATTGATCTCCCATACTTTTTTTGAGAAATCCACCAGCGGCTCCTTTATCTTTCTTTTTGTTAAACAGGTTGGCCACATGTCCATTATGCGCCCAAAACATCCCTTTGACTCCATCATTTTCACTTAAATGCTCCAGAATATTCTCCGCCATCATTTTATCTCTATAAGTACCCTGCATCGATTTCTTTTCAAGCTTTTCAGATAAAATTTGCTCAAGATGTCGGAGCAGCCATTTGTACTCATATTCATCTTCTTTTAAGAATGTTGAAACATCAACTCCGGAATACCTCGGGACTTCAATCGCTCTTAATTCTAAGACCTCCATATCACTCAGTTTGAAAAAGGAAGTAGCGTCAATAATATCTCCCTGCCTACCGGGCAGGTCATATCTTGCAAGTAATCCTTCCAGCCTTTTTACAGTTTCATCCAATTTTTGAATATCTACACCAACAAATTCAACCTTAGATTGGGAATTGGATTCATTGTATTTCTTCAACCATTCCACTAATCCAACAAACTCCTCGGTGATCCAAGGCCATAGCGCAAGATTAGAAACTGCATCCTCAGCATTTCCCCCTGCTCCATTTATGTACTCATTGATTTTAAGCGAATTGGCAAAATCTGCCTCCATGAAAATGGTGTTGAAACCATGATTTTCAACTAAATATCTGATGAGCCTGTGTCTCATTTCGAAAAACTCATGCGTTCCGTGGGTAGACTCTCCGAGACCGACCAATCGCTTGTCTTGAAAATAAGCATCCAACAAATTCAGGTCTTCAAAGTCTTCCGAGGCCTCGAGGTGATCCAGCTTAATGACAAAATCTTGAGCCACTAATAATTGGGAACTGGTAATGAAAAACAGGATTAGGTACTTAATCATTAGGTTGGTTTTTTCTAAAACGAAATGCATTAAGGGTTATTTTAAGCGTATTAAATAAGTCCAGAAGACATTCACATTTCGGAACCATTGTCAGCTGAGGATCTAAGAATTTTTATTTGTTTTACAACTTAAATAGTAATCCCCCGTATATTTGTTTTACAAATTCAATAATAATGGGGAGAACAAATTTCTTAGGTGAATTCGAAGAGCTAATTCTAACGATGGTATTGATCTTGGGAGACGAGGCTTACGGCAACACGATCGTAAAGTCTATAAAGGAGCATCAAGGTAGGGAGGTCAATTTGAGTTCCGTTCACATCACCCTATACCGTCTAGAGGAAAAGGGATTTCTAGAATCCTACATGGGTGGAGCGACTAAATCGAGAGGCGGTCGAAAGAAAAGGTACTTTAAAATCACTAATGCGGGTAAGGTACTCTTACAAGAGATGAAAGACTCAAGAACCAATTTGTGGAAACTCGCACCTCAGCTAAATTTTAGTTCATGAGCACCCAACCTCCAAAATTCTTTGTCCGCTTTTTTCAATGGTACTGCCAACCTGGTTTACAAGAAGCAATTCTTGGAGATATGGAGGAGCAATTTGAGGAAGATGTCCAGGATTTAGGATTAAAAAGAGCCAGAAGAAGATTCATCTGGACCGTTATACGATTTTTTAGAAAAGGCATAATCAAACCCATCACCGGTGGGCAAAAACTCAACTATTTAGGTATGTTTAAACACAATATTTTAATAACAATAAGAGGATTCAAAAGACATAAAACTGTCTTTGGAATCAATCTCATAGGACTGATTTCCAGTTTGACCTGTATAATCTTCAGCGCACTCTGGATTAATGATGAATTGCAAAAAGATCGCTTTCACTCAGATCCTGACCATTTATTCCAGGTTTACGCAAAGTTTCAAAATGCAGATGGCATTACTGTTTGGCAAGGCGTAACAGGTTTGCTTAAGCCAGAAATTGATGCACAAATTCCGCAGGTTGAACTTTCTACAGTATCAACAGATGTTCATGAATATTCACTTAGTGTGAATAATCAACGATACAAAGCTCAAGGTAGATTTGGTGATGAGAATTACCTTAAAACCTTCAACTATCCACTATTGAACGGTGAAAAAAAAGCACTTTCAGATCCCTCTAATATTTTAATTACTGAAACAATGGCCAAACGGATGTTTGGAGAGGAAGAACCAATAGGTGAAAACATCACCTGGCATTTTTGGAACTCTGAAAAAACTTTTCAGGTAGCTGGTATATTACAAGATTTGACGCCTGACACATCCAGTCCATTTGAATTCATTTTACCATGGACCTTTTACCACGATGAATTGATAAACTTCAAGCAGTGGGGCAATTATTATGGAAGAGTGGTGGTCAAGCTCAAGGAATTGGATCAAAAGGAATTAGTAGAGAAAAAGATTAATGAGATTTTTCGATCCAATAATGACAATGAACATGTTGAGCTATTTCTGACTAATTACAGCGATCAATACCTACATGGAAACTATGAAAACGGAGTGCAAGCCGGAGGAAGAATTGATTATGTATATCTGGCAATAATCGTTGCTTTATTCATACTCCTTATTGCATGTATAAATTTTGTAAACCTTTCCACTGCTTTTGCCTCGCTTAAGACCAAGGAAATTGGCGTTAAGAAAACATTTGGTGCTTCCAAATCGCAATTAGCAATTCAATTTTTTACGGAATCCATCCTGCTATCAGCAATTTCCGTGGCTATTGCATTGCTATTAGTAACTCTTCTTATTGAGCCGTTTAATCAAATTACAGGGAAAGAATTTACACTTACACTCGATTGGAAATTGTTGGCGTCGATTTTAATATTTATTCCTACTGTTGGCTTCATTGCGGGATTATTCCCTGCTTTCTATTTGTCTGGACTGCAAGTCATTTCAGCGCTTAAATCTAAGTCTTCGGCTTCTGGAGGTGCATTGAGCCGAAAAATTCTTGTGTTTGTTCAATTTACACTTTCTATCATTCTTATCGTTAGCACTTTGATTGTCAGTCAACAAGTGGATTTTGCCCTCAACAAAAATCTCGGCTATGATAGAGATAATCTCCTCTACTTTTTGAGAGAAGGTCAAATACTTGAAAATAGTGAGGCTTTCAAGGCTGAACTTAGCACTATTCCAGGTGTAAAATTGGTTTCTCAAAGTGGGTTTTCCATAGGTCCTGGTCTACAAAATAGAACGAGTGGAATCGACTGGGAAGGAAAGGGTGAAGATCAACAAGTTCAGTTTTGGGAAAATAATGGTGACGCAAAATCTGTTGAAATAATTGGTCTTGAATTGAGTCAAGGCAGACTTTTTGACGATCAGCTAAATACAGAGGAAAACAGTGTAATCTTCAATGAAGCTGCAATCCATATCATGGGGTTAAAGGAGCCTATTGGTAAAACGATAGAACATTACTCAGGAAAGAAAACCATAATAGGTGTAGTTAAGGATTTTACTACAGAGTCACTTCACAATCCGATAGAACCTGCAGTATTCCATTACCGACCAGATCGTGCCCATTATTTCATTGTGAAAATTGCAAAGGGCCAGGAATTGCAAACGGTTTCTGAAATAGAATCCGTCTATAAAAAGTTTAATCCCAACTTTCCTTTTGATGCGAAATTCATAGATCAGGATTACCAAGCAATGTATCAATCAGAAATGCGCGTAGCTAAGCTGTCAAAATTGTTTTCTGGTTTAGCCATCTTAATTTCTTGCCTGGGTCTCTTCGGACTTACAATCTTCCAAGTTCAGAGGAAGGTTAAAGAAATTGGAATCAAAAAAGTGCTCGGAGCTGAAAGTTGGAAGCTGGCAGCTTCCATGACTTATGAATTCACAAAATCAGTTTTCGCTTCCTTAATTGTTGCTGTACCAGTTAGCTACATTTTGGGGGCTAAATGGTTAGAGAATTTCGCATCAAGCATTGAGCTCAAATGGTGGTTCTTCTGTATGGCCGGATTACTTGCATTACTTATCGCATGGATTACGGTAAGTTCTCAAACGTGGAAAGCCGCTCGGGCTAATCCGGTAGATGCTTTGAAAGATGAGTAAATAGAATTTGGGCTCAAATTCAATAATTTCGCCTCTTCCTAAAACTAACGGAATATCTTATTTATGAAAAAACTAATGCTTGCTTGCATAGCATCACTATCAAGCCTTATCGCCTTTGCCCAAGATGCTACTACCGAAGGAAACTGGCTATTTGAAGTAGGTTCTTCAGTTTTTGGAGAAAACATTATTAAACAAGGCACAAGCACCGGATTTAATCTTTGGAGTAATGATGGAACAACCGTTTACTCATTAGGTGCAGAGGGTGGTTACTTCATTAAGGACAATACAGCCATTAAACTTGGATTTGGATACACGGATCTAGATTTCACCAATTTTATTACTTACAAGCTAGGGTTTAAACATTATGCCGGTGGAAATGTACCATTGCAGATTGACCTTACAGGCGCTACAAATGAGGATGTAGATACAGGTTTCGGAACGGTAGATACCCCAGACCCTCTTTGGCTAGGTCTTCAATTTGGATATGCTGCTTTCTTAAGTGATGATATCGCATTCGAACCTACACTTAGATATAATATAAGCATGAATCAAGACTTCTCCAGTGAGAACATTCTTGAAATGAAGTTCAACTTTGTGATCTTCTTTTAGAAGTTCTTCTCAAAGTATTTACAAAAGTGGGTGATCTCACACTTATCACATTTTGGTGCACGCGCCAGGCATGTATATCGCCCATGCAGAATTAACCAGTGATGTGCTCGTGAGATATATTCCTCTGGGATATGTCTCACGAGTTGTTTCTCTACTTCCAAAGGAGTTTTTGCAGTTTGGGTAACCAGGCCCAAACGTTTAGAAACGCGAAAAACGTGCGTGTCCACAGCCATTGCCGGCTGATTGAAAAGCACGGAAACGATGACATTGGCAGTCTTTCTGCCAACTCCTTGCAAAGAAGTCAACTCCTTTATCGTGGTTGGAATTTCTGAGTTGAACTCCTCTACCAAACGCTTGCTTAATGAAAGCAAGTGCTTGGTCTTATTGTTGGGATACGACACACTACTGATGTAAGGAAACAACTCATCAAAGTGACTGGCTGCCATGTGTGCAGGACTGGGAAAATCCTTGAATAAGGCAGGCGTAACTTTGTTGATCCTCGCATCTGTACATTGTGCACTCAGCACTACAGCAATAAGTAGCTCAAACGGATTTGAATATTGTAATTCTGTTTCCGGTTGTGGATAAGACTCTGAAAAATACGTTACGAAAGCTTCAAATCGCTCCTTCTTGGTCATTGCTCAGGGTTATTATTAGATGCACTCGCAATCTAATATCTAACGTCAAGCATCTAACTACTAACCGAAAGGTTTTTCGAAGCATATAGAATTCGCGAAACAACTTCATTAGGTGCTTTCATTGTGAATGCATCCAATGACGACTTTGCCTCTTTCAATTCATCCAGTTTTGTCCGGAGTTCCATGTCAGCACTCAGCGATTCATTCATCTCTAATCGCTCGTCCTCATTTACCTCGTCGTATAGAAATCTTAATAGGTCATTTTCTGTAAAGGTTTTTGTCATACGCATTTTGGGTTTGCTCAAATTTCTTTCTCAAGTTTATCAAAGCATACCTCATTCTCCCCAGCGCGGTATTAATGCTCACATCAGTGGCGTCTGCGATCTCCTGAAAGCTCATTTTCATGTAGTGCCGCATAACTAGCACCTCACGTTGAGATTCAGGTAAATCCTTAATAAAGGCTTTTAGAAGATTGTAGGTATCTTGTTTTATATGTTCTTCTTCAATGGACGACTCAGAAAAATCCAACGTATTAAATACGCTGCTGCCATCCTCCATCACAATCATCGGATAGCGCTTGGCTTTTCTAAAATGGTCGATCGACAGGTTGTGAGCGATTCGTAGAATCCATGGGAGAAATTTCCCCTCTTCATTATACCTGCCGGATTTGATGGTACGTATTGCTTTTATAAAGACCTCCTGCATGAGATCTTCAGCAGTGTACCTATCTTTTACAATTAAATAAATCGTGGTAAAAACCCTGTCTTTATGACGATTGAGGAGTTCCTCAAATGCCTCTTCGTTTCCTCCAATGTAGAGGGATAGCAATTCGCTATCGTTCAAACTTGTCTTATTCATGTATTTCACCTGTTTGTTAACGTAGAGGTCTATATCATATTGTGTGGTTTAGGGTTTGAAATAATTTAGCGGACAAGAATAAAAAAATTAAACAACTCGGAAAAGTAAGCACCTTATTTTTGCGACCACTCGAACCGAATTCCTTAGTTAGTGTTTCATAGACATGTGAACCCCCAAAATGGTTGGAAAAATCGACAAGTTAGACCCTAAAGAATACATCATCATCAAAGGTGCGAGAGTCAATAATCTCAAAAACCTTGATGTTGCAATACCACGTGATCAAATGGTTGTTATCACCGGCTTGTCCGGCTCAGGGAAGTCTTCACTGGCTTTTGACACCCTATTTGCTGAAGGTCAACGAAAATATGTGGAGAGTTTAAGTTCATATGCTCGTCAGTTCCTGGGCCGAATGGAAAAACCGGAAGTAGACTACATCAAAGGGGTGGCTCCGGCCATTGCCATTGAACAAAAGGTTTCCTCACGGAATCCCAGATCCACCGTTGGAACAACGACTGAGATCTACGATTACCTTAAACTGCTATTTGCCAGAATTGGAAAAACCATCTCTCCAATATCGGGCAAAGAGGTAAAAAAAGACACCGTTACCGATGTGGTCGATTATATCCTGTCTCATGAAGAAGGAGCGAAACTGATGATCACAACACCATTAAAGCATAAAGAAAAGCGTTCGCTCACGAAAGAACTGGAAATTCTGATGAGCAAAGGATATACGCGAATCCTTATCGGAGAGGAAGTGGCCTTCATTGAAGATGTGTTAAAAAATAAAGAACAACCGAAGGATGCAATAGAGATCCTAATAGATCGTGCGGTGGTTCAAAATGATGAGGCCACTCAGTTTAGGTTATCAGATTCAGTACAAACCGCATTCTTTGAAGGTGAGGGCGATTGCTTTGTAACAATTGTAGGTAAAGGGAAAAAGACCTTTTCGGATCGATTTGAATTGGATGGTATGCTCTTTGAAGAGCCTTCAGTTAATTTCTTCAGTTTCAATAATCCGTATGGAGCTTGCCGTAGATGTGAAGGGTTTGGACGTGTCTTAGGTATCGATCCTGACTTGGTAATTCCCGATAGGAATTTATCCGTTTATGAAGGAGGCATTGCCCCATGGAAGGGTGAAACCATGAAGAAGTGGGCAGAACCACTGATCCGTGACGGAATCAGGTTTGATTTTCCCATACACCGTCCAATTGCAGAGCTTACTCAGGAGGAATATGACTTACTGTGGACAGGTAATGAATACTTCGACGGCTTAAATACTTTCTTTGCACACCTTGAATCCAAACTGCATAAGATTCAATATCGTGTCATGCTCTCTCGCTACAGAGGAAAGACCACCTGTCCGGATTGTCGTGGAACTAAACTTAGAAAGGATGCGAGCTATGTGAAAATCGTGGATCACTCAATAACGGATCTCGTGTTAATGCCGGTTAAAAAGCTAAAGCCGTTTTTTGATACCATCAAATTGAATAAGCACGATGAAAACATTGCCAAAAGGATCCTGGAAGAAATCAAAAACAGGCTCACCTACCTAAATCAGGTCGGCCTTGGCTACCTCACACTAAATCGATTAACTAATACACTATCCGGTGGTGAATTTCAGCGAATAAAACTAGCCACTTCACTTGGGAGTGCGCTGGTAGGCTCCATGTATATTCTTGACGAGCCCAGTATCGGCCTCCACCCCAGGGATACTGACCGATTGATTGATGTATTGAAATCACTGCGGGATGTTGGGAATACAGTCATTGTGGTGGAGCATGAAGAAAAGGTCATGGAAGCTGCAGACCAAATCATTGATATCGGTCCTGATGCTGGGATTTTTGGTGGTGAACTGGTCTTTCAAGGTAAGACCTCTGAGATGAATGGAGAAACAAATTCCTACACCTCGAAGTATCTTCAAGGGAAGGAAAAAATTCCTGTTCCAGAGCGACGTAGACCATGGAGATCTTCGGTTCAAATCGAGGGTGCCCGTGAGCATAATTTGAAAAATATTGATGTAGAAGTGCCACTTGGGGTACTTACAGTTGTTACGGGTGTAAGCGGTTCCGGAAAGTCGACGCTGGTGCGCAAAATCATACACCCTGCCATTGGGAAACAACTGGGATTAATTGGAGAAGCCTCAGGAAAATTTACCAACCTCACCGGTAACTATAAGAAAATTACGCAGGTTGAATTTGTGGATCAAAATCCAATTGGAAAAAGTTCCCGATCCAATCCGGTGACGTATGTGAAAGCGTACGATGCGATCCGTCAGCTATACGCTGAGCAGCCACTATCAAAGACCAATGGATTCAAGCCAGCACATTTCTCCTTTAATGTCGATGGAGGTAGATGTGAAGTATGCGAAGGTGAAGGCACGGTAAAGATTGAAATGCAGTTTATGGCCGATCTCCATCTTACGTGTGAAAACTGTGGGGGAAAACGATTCAAGAAAGAAATACTTGAAGTCAAATACAATGACAAAAACATTGCGGATGTTTTAGATCTTTCGGTTCAGGAAGCGATTGAATTTTTTGAAGGGAACAATGCAATAACCAATAAACTGCAACCGCTTTTCGATGTGGGTCTGGGCTATGTCAAATTAGGACAGGGGTCAAACTCATTGAGTGGAGGTGAAGCACAACGGGTAAAGTTGGCGAGTTTCCTTTCAAAAGGCAGCAAAAGCAGCAACACGGATCACATCCTATTCATTTTTGATGAACCAACAACCGGTCTACATTTCCATGACATCAAAAAACTGTTGGATGCCATTAATGCGCTCGTCGATGCAGGGAACTCAGTTATAATCATTGAGCACAATACTGAAGTCATCAAAAATGCGGACTGGATCATCGACCTGGGACCCGAAGGTGGAGAAGAGGGGGGTACCGTCTGTTTTGCAGGGCTGCCAGAAGATATGATCAAACTGAAGGACAACTTCACTGCGCAATACCTAAAGGAGAAGCTTTAAAACTCAGTTTCTCCGATTAAATACTTTCTCATCCGGTGATTGATACTTCCGATATTAGGCGTGTCATTGGGGTTGCCCTCCACAATGCCGGATAAAAAGCCTATGGCCTTTTCTTCAAAACCTAAAGCTTTGGCCACTTTCTCGCTAAACTTTATTTCGCTAATTAAAACCTTCCCATCGATCTTCATAAGCTTCACCATGTAAATGAGGATGTCAACTCTGTCGTCAAAATTTAAATCCTTTACCAATTTGCCGGTCTTATCAGCATTTTTGAGAAGTTCCTTGAGCTCTTTCATAGATAAGCCCTCACGATCCGCAAGCTGACGGATAAATTCCTTTTCAGTGCTATCAAAGTCACCATCTGCCTGCGCAATTCCAACCAGCGCTCTGAATTTCACAACATCTTTCATACAATATCAGGTTAATTCCACAAGATGTTGAGAAAGTATTTATTGGGGTCTATTTTCTAATCAATAATGGATAAGTGGTGGCCATGCTTCGATTAATCCTTCCTAACCTCAAGTTTAATTGCCCTAGTACACCTCAAGTCCACCTAAAAATGATCCTGCTCTATTTATCTGTTTACGTTGTTTATGAAACAGATCATTAATCTTGTACTCATTCATACATAAACCAATATGTGTGAAGGTATTACTTCCACACCAAAAGTTTCATCACGCTTACTGAGTATCCAAGTCATGAATTGATTGCACATCAAAATCTCTTTTGAAATGATGGCTTAATCATAAATGACCTGTGGAGAAGAATTTGACCTGAACACTCCTAAAAGAAGTAAGGCAACAAACTAATTATTTAAAAAAATGAAAAGATTCATTAAACCATTATCCGTCTTTGGATTATTTTGTCTATTCACCTTCGGTTCTGTGAATGAAGCCAATGCATGGAAGCTATTTGGAAAAGAAGAAAGCCATCAAGGATATGTCGGAGGTAGAGTGAAAATTACTACAAAAACATACTTTCTTGGTATAAGAATTAAAACCGAAGAAGAGTGGAAACAACTTTAACTTCTACATTTATAAAAAACCGGAGTACTTTCCGGTTTTTTATTCTTGTTTTTTTAAGCACAACTCTGATACCATTAAATGGTCAAACCACACATGGTATTATTTCAAATGAGAAGTTTGCCCCGATTCCATATGCGTCAGTCTGGATAAAAAATACTTCAATTGGGGGTTATTCTGATGCTAACGGAAAATTCCAAATCCCTTATAAAAAAGGAGATACACTCATGGCTTCATGCATTGGCTATAAATCGAAGTTTCAAATTGTGATGAATACACCAACAAGAATAGTATTGCAAGAAGATGTGAAAATTCTATCGGAAGTAACTGTTCAAACCAATTCAAGGAAAAATAATTTTGAATCCAGATCATTAGGAAACCATAAGAATAAAAGGAACGGAGCATTTACAGGAGAATATGGTACCATGTTATTCATACCCAATGAAAAACACCATCAATCAAAAATCATGAGGGTTTTTTTCAAGCTTCATAAAAATAAAAATTCATTCAAAGAAGAAATCCAATTTGACTTCAAACCACTATTAATTCGATTGGTTCTTAATAACCTCAACGATAAGGGTGAGTTTTACTCGTTGATAGAAAATGGCATAACCAAAAAAATATTGCCCAAAGAAAAGTTTATTGAATTTGATATCGACTCATTGAATTTGGAGTTTCCACAAAATGGCATATTTGTAGGAATTGAGTTTATTGGATTCTTTGAAGACGATATTCTCCATCCATTCAATTCAAATGATGTTTCTAAATATCATCAATTTAGATCAGAAATCTCATGGGGACATTCCAATCCAAATAGCTGGACAAAACATGGATTCTCGAACAGTTGGAAATTAGCTGATATGCCCCCTGATGAAAAGATGTACCGAAATTTCAACTTCGGAATCGAGATTTTAGTATTCGATTGAGTATCTCTGGTTTCCAATAAAATGAATTTACCAAGTAATGGCACTCTGGTTTTTATCGGAGTACTTTTCATTTTATCCATAGGACAATGCACCGCACAAGAAAAAGTAGAAATTTCAGGGCAAATCACTGAAAAGACGGGTGTCCCAGTATCTTTTGCTACAATTAAGGTTGCTAACAAATCGGAGGGTACTTATTCCGACAACAATGGATATTTTACTTTGACGTGTAGAACAAGTGACACTTTGAAAATCTCAGCCATTGGGTTCATCTCAAAATCAATTGCCGTACTTAATCCAGATTTGAATGTAGTTCTTACCGAAAAAGCAGAACTACTAGATGAAGTAGTAATCGTTCCCAAGAATTTTGAAACCAAAAAGATTGAGTTGGGAAATTTTAAAAAGAAGTCCAATGGAGGTTTTTTGGGTGAATATGCATCTATGCTTAAAATAGATAATCATGAAAGGATCCAAGGAGATATTATCAAGGTAATTTTCAAACTTTATAAAAGTCGTAAGGGAAAAGACGCATTTTCAGATGATCTTCACTTCGATGAATTTGAATTCAAGGAGACCCTTGTAAGATTATTGTTGTTTGAAAAAGCAACGGGTGATAGTGATTCCTTGATTTCACTGATCAAGTCAAACATTACCAAGAAGGTGAATGCAAAAGATAAGGAAATCGAGTTTCAGGTGGACACACTAAATATTTCTATGCCTGATAAGGCCATATTCATAGGTATAGAAATGCTGGGATACTTTGACAACACAAAGTTTGTTCCTTTCAACTCTGAAAATGACGTTCAAAGGATACAGCAATTTCGATATGAATTCTCCACTAAGCATAGTCATCCCCAAAGCTGGACCAAACATGGAATTGGTGATCCATGGAAATTACATTCAATACCACATAATGGGTTTTTTAATTTCAACTATGGAATTGTTGTTAGAGAATACAAAAACCCATAACACTACTGTTTAGTAACACTTAACTTCAATATTTCTTTTATCTCACTTGAATGTTCTTTTATCATCTATTTCTGATCCAATAATGGATAAGTGATGGCCATACTTCAATTAATCATCTCTTTACCTCCAGTTTAATTGCTGTAGTATACCTTAAGTCCACCTCGAAATGGTTCCAGCGTTGTATGCGGTTTACATGCTTTCATTAACCTTGTATGTATTCACACACCACCATGTGTGACTGTGCGCTCCACCAATGTTCATTCGCTCTTCAGGATAAGCTTAAAATCGGGTATACAACGTGTTTGTATCAGAGAAATAGACATTAGCTGTTTAAGTTGGTACGCAATTTTGATTGCGTTGATTCATTCGCGGGAGGTGTTGCCTCCTGCGTTTTTCCACCAAATATTCTTTGTTGTTTTAGCTATAAGGTTAATTTTTATTGCATATAACTGATTAATTACAAAATAATCATCTTTGCAACATGAAACGATTAACCAAACTATTGGTGCTAGTAGCTCTAGGAGTTGCTACCCAGTCTTGTCAGGATGAGTCTTACAGCGAAGTAGAACAAACCGTACTTGAGTACGACATGAAGAGCACAACAGATGATATTGAAATGGAGGAAAGTGTTCCCGGAAGTAGCTAGATGATTAGATATTGATATGCAAAGTTCGAAGATCATTCGGGCTTTGTCATCTTTTAAAATATAGATAGAATGAATAAATCTATTGTTGGTATACTGTTATTGCTGATCTGCTTTTCTTGTTCGAAAAGAGTAGAAATGCATTCGGCTCAATTGGAAGCATTGTATAAAGAAATCTATCCATTATTTAAGAAAGATCTGGATTCGGCCCTTTTGCTAACAGATAGTGCCTTATTAATGGCACGAAAAAACAACTTCTCTATGGATGAAGCGCATTCTCTGTACATTAAAGGATACGTTTATAGTAAGCAAGGTGACCTTGCAAGTGCATTCGTTCATTACCTCAAATCAGCGCTTCTATGCAAAAAAATTGGTACCAAGGAGTCTAAAACAAAGTTCGCTGAGTTATCCATCAATTTAAGCCGGATTTTAACTACCCACTATAAATACGATGAAGCACTTGAAATTACTCATGAGGGATTCACCTTAACAATCGAATTAGGATTAAAATTTCAAGAACAAAAACTAAAGTTCAATGAAGCAATTATCCATTGGAAATCGGGAGAATTAGATAAATCTCTCCTTTCATTGAAAGAGAGTGTACACATTGCTCATTCCTTTCAGGACACAACCAGAGTATTGAAATGCTTTATGTTGTTTGGACTTATTCATAAAGACGGAAAACAATACCATGAAGCTAGAAAGTACTATCAACACGTTCTAAATCACCCTAAAGCATCTACTACAGATCTTGCAAAAGCCAACCAAAATATGGCAGTTTCTTACATGGAAGAGGGAAATTATAAAGAAGCAAAACACTATTTTCATCAAGCACTTACATTCAAGAAGAATATTGATGATGCGCGGTTACTTTATTCTACCATGCATGACCTTGGAGACTGGCACCTTACACATGGCTCCATAGATAGCGCACGTTTTTATGGAGAACAGGCCGCAGCATTATACCCACAGCTGATACGGGAGCCTGAAACATTCAAGGTTTTCCAGCTTTTAAGGAAGGTCGCATTTGCTCAGCAGGATATCCTATCCGTCAACCAGATGGCTGATAGCGCACATCAAGAAGCCCTACGTTTCCATGAGACCGTGGAAAATATCATGAAAGAAAGAGATCAGTTCCAGATTGACCTCATTCTCTCTGGTTTGAAAGCTGAGAAGGCCGCAGAAGAAGCTCAGAGAAGTAGTGAACGCTATCGCTGGATTACCATTATCGGTGGGATACTAGCCATCCTAGTCATTGTGGGTTGGAAAATCTGGTTTAAGCGGTGGCGCACAAATCTTTGGAGCAAGATCTACGGGATGCTTAAAAACGTACATCTGGCTGAACCCTACCAAGGCACACCATTTGATGGGCTTTAATAATGAAATCTAATTTTCAAAATATGCATCTAGCTGCTTCATATTCTCTTCACTTACTTCTACGTCATATTTGATTTTGCCTGCTTCAATAAGAATGACTCGATCGCAGGATTCAGCAATATTTTGCAGGTTATGACTCGATACAATTACGCTTCTTCCCTCCTCCTTTTGCGCTCGAATAAGCTTTCTCAATTTTGATTGCGAGGTGGGATCCAAATGAGCAAATGGCTCATCCATGATCATATATTTAGGATCCCCAGCCAACAAGGAGAGTACTCCAATTCTTACTTTGGTTCCAGTCGACAGATCTCGGATGTATTTCTTGTTTTCATCAATGTCTTTATTTGAAAAGTCCGAATATCTGGTGAGAAGTTCTTCAACATCAAATTGAGAATTTTTCATTTTCAATATGAATGTCAGATATTCCTTCGGCTTTAAAAATTCAATGAGAAATGATTCATCAATAAAGGCATTTAAGTGGTTTTGCCAATCTGCTGAAATATTCACATGCACATCTTCTACCGCAACAAAACCTGAATCTGGCTTCAAAAGATCCAGCACAGACTTAAAAAGTGTGGTCTTACCAGCACCATTATTTCCTACGATCCCGATACATTCTCCGGGGTGAATCTCAAGGTCCTCGATGTTTAACGCAGGTATTCCATTAAACGACTTAGTAAGGTTTTGAATTTTAATCATGCTTTGAAGCTTTGTGATAAATGATATTTTCTTGCCTGATATTTTCTCGCAATACGATCGGTGACAAAGTTGAAAAGTAGCAAGCCACTAATTCCCATTATACCGAGCAGGTATACGGCGTGACCCTGCAATATTGCCTGGCCAATTCCATAGATGAACAATGGCATCAAGATCACCAAAAAACTGCTAACAAATATGGGCCCTGTCATCATGCCATTGTAATTCATGAAAGAATTCTCAGTCAAAACAATCTTTGTATTATTCAGCGTGGACCGATAAAGAACCAATGGAATTGTGATCCCTATGTTGTAAAGAAATACCATCAATAAATTTACCCAACTCAAACCATTGATGATTGTCGGTATTGTTGCCAATAGCAATCCAACCACACAGGTCCCCACGTAGAACAGGTATCTGGTCTTGATGAACGTCCGGGGTGAAATATTTGTAATCAGAAAATCGAAATAACTACCCTCCCAGCCTAAAGAATAAACCCCGTGTTGGATAATGAAAAAACCGGTAGTAATAAAGAAAATAAGTGTCACCAACATCCAGTCAGCCTCTCCATCTAAGAGAAATGGCAGTATTATAACACTAACTAAGCCCATCAATAAATTGCTCCTGGTTCTCTTATTTCTTACCAATAACGCCCATTCCAGCTGAAAAACAGGATTCTTGAAACTCAAAACAGGTAGTGATTCCAAAAAACCTGATGAACCAGGTCCATCATGGACTTCTCTTTGTTCAATCGAAGACTTCACACGGTTATAGGCAACCCAGCCGGTTAATAAAAGTAGAGGTACGGCAACACTCATATTCATTAACCCTTCAGCAAAACTTAGTGAAGGTATGAGCCATTGTAAAAGCAGAATAAATAGAATGACTCCAGCTAAAATCTTTTTAAAATAACTACGGGTAAATTGAGAAATTAAACCGATAAAGTGGTTTGATATCCACCAAATCAAAACAGCAATCATTGCGTTCAAACCAAGCCATTCATTGGCTTTAAACGCCATAGAAAGCGCGGAAATAACCAGGATGAAGGGCATGATTCCAAAAAAAGAGGTGAACAAATATTGACTTGCTATCTGCCTGGATGCACTGTTCCACAACACATAATATTTCAATTTTGGCAGTGGTCGACGAAATACCAGCCTAATGCCCAGATCAAAAAACAAGTACGTCATCAAGAAAAGATGATAGTTCGTCACTTTCTGCGAGAAGAATACACTTGTAGATTCGGCATATGACTCCAGCTGTTCGTAACCATATGAAAGAGAGCTTCCGAATAACACACTCAGCAAGAAGAATGCGAACACTTCCCCATCGAAAGAATTGCTCCTGACAATTGATTGGTAATGATGCCTGATATAGAAAAAATTCATACAGAATAGGATTTAGAGCGATAATGCCTCTCGGTTAGTATCATTGCAATCTGAAAAATTACAAAGGACATGAGAAAAAACATCGTAGCAGGAAATTGGAAGATGAATTGTACCCTGTCGGAAGGGAAAAAATTGGCTTCAGAAGTGATCCACATGGTTATCGACGAGGCAAAAAGTGACACTGAAGTAATTCTTATTCCTCCTTTCCTTCACCTTACCAGCATTCACAGCCTTATTGGTTCTTCCAACAAAATTTCATTAGGTGCACAAAATTGTCATCAAGCTGCCAGCGGTGCTTACACAGGTGAAGTTTCTGCTGAAATGATTGTTTCGGCGGGGGCTACACATGTAATCCTTGGTCATAGTGAACGCAGAGAGTATTTTGATGAATCCGATGAGCTGCTCGCTGATAAAATAAAAATCGCTTTAGAGAATAGTTTGATCCCCATATTTTGCTGTGGAGAAAAGCTGGAAATTCGGGAATCCGGAGATCATGAGAAATTGGTGGGCGAGCAGGTTACTAAGTCATTATTTAGCCTATCGGAGGAAGACATTAAAAAAGTGGTCATTGCGTATGAGCCTGTATGGGCCATTGGAACTGGTAAAACAGCTTCTGCAGCACAGGCTCAGGAAATGCATGCCTTCATTAGGAACCAAATCGCATCCAAATACAATCAAGAAGTAGCTAATGAAATCTCCATTTTGTATGGAGGTAGCGTGAAGCCAGAAAATGCCAGAGAAATTTTTTCTCAGTCAGATGTAGACGGAGGCTTAATTGGAGGTGCAAGTCTCAAATCACGTGATTTTACCAATATTGTAAAAGCGTTTGACTGATGGAATTTATCACCATCAAAGTTTCCTGCTCCCCTGACCTTACTGATGTTTTGATCGCAGAGCTCTTCGAATTAGGCTTCGATTCCTTCCAGGAATTCGATGATGGTTTTGAGGGTAGTTGCGAACAATCACAATTTGATGAAAGTAAAGTCAAAGCCATATTTGAAAACTACTCAAATGTGCGGTTCTCCATCAAAGAACAAGAGAAGGTAAACTGGAACGAAGAATGGGAGAAAAATTATGACCCTATTGTCATTGGGGATAAATGTATCGTGCGAGCTTCTTTCCATAACCCTCAACCACAATTTCAATATGAAATTATTGTGACTCCAAAAATGTCTTTTGGAACCGGTCATCATGCAACCACCTACCAGGTGTTAGACTATCAGATGACATTGGATCACAAAGGTAAAAGTGTACTTGACGTGGGGACGGGAACTGGCATTTTAGCCATCATGGCATCAAAGCGGGGCGCCACCACAATTACCGCTACTGACATAGATGAATGGTGCATTGAAAATAGCGAGGAGAATTTTGCGTTAAATAACGTGGAAGACGTGAGTTTAATCAAAGGGCAGATTGACGAAGTACGTGAGGATGGCTTTGACATTATCATTGCCAACATCAATAAAAATGTCTTACTGGATCAGATTTCAGAATATGCCGGTAGACTGGTAGAAGGAGGTCAGCTGATTCTAAGTGGGTTTTATGACACTGATATCGAGGACCTGGTTGTTGAAGCCCAGAAATATGGATTGCAAAAGACTAAAATCACAACCCGAGATAAATGGTCAATGCTCGTCCTAAATAAACTATACGTCTAAAACAACCGTCTTATTGACGATACAGTGAGGACTTATAAATATCTTTATCGCGCTATGCGCTCGCTTTTAGTTTCTATAATAGCATTTGTGCTTATCATACATGTGGCACAAGCTCAACGATATTCTGAAGATAAAACGGAGTTTCGGGGGGAAGTCATTGCCAAACTGAAATCTATTGGCACAGAGTCCGCAAATAAAATCGCCTTTGATTTTCAAAATGCATGGGACGGCAAATTCACTTCGGATCAACAAGATAAAATCCATGGGATTGCATTGACCATGCAAAAGAAAGGGTATCGATTTTATCCGTATTTCTATCACTACTTTACCTACCTCGCTTATTCGGTTGCACAAGAAAACCTTCAGAGAGATCAATTGGATAATATTTTGGAGATTAACGAACAGGTTGTTCGGACACTTCAAAAATCAGAATATGGAGAATTCGTCTTTGGTTTGAATATCTACTTCGCCAGGAGGTATTTGAGCCTGGATAAAAACCTTCAGGTTCAGGCTCCTGGGGGTTCATATAAATTTAAGCTACTGGATGAATACATTGATCTCGAACCAGCAGTAGAAGAGCTAGAACAGGTTGAAGTGGAAGATTCTGTAACGCTCATATCAGAAGACGAAATGCCAGAGATTATTGACCAGCCTGCAGATGACTCTTGGAGTGATGATTCCTGGGATAGCAATGATAGCTGGGACAATGATGACTCTTGGGGAAATTCTGATGACCCCTGGGACACGAGTGACGACCCCTGGGATAGCGGCTCAGACTCCTGGGGAGATTCTGATGATTCCTGGGGTGATAGTAATGATAGCTGGGGCGGAAGTGACAGTTGGGGCAGTGAACCTGAAACAGTGCAGGAAGCACCAAAAGCCGTACGCCCAAGTTATGCTCCGGTTGTGAACGATTACCTCACCCTGAAACAATTCCAATATGTACACCCTGAGCTTGAGGGACCGGTTATCGAATTGACTGATGCCAGAACAATCGTCTCAACACCTTATGATTCATTAAAAATCAAAAGTGTGAAAGGAACCTTTTTACTAAAGGACCGAACATTGGTAGGGAGTCAAGGCTCAATAGATTGGCCTGGACGAAATATAAAATTCAGAGGCGCAGTTATTCAATTAAAAGACTTTCACTTAAAAAGGGATCGTGCAGATTTCTGGACACCGAATGCAAGCCTTCAGTTTAGTGAACTCACCGGTGAAGGTCAGATCGAGGGAGTTTTTGAATTTAATAGCACAAGAAGACCTCCACGTGCGCTAAACAATTACCCCATTTTTACTTCCAATCAAGCTGATGTGTCAGTAAAGCTTAAAGATGAAAAACTGAGTTTCACCGGGGGCATCCAACTCAAGGGAAATAAGCTCTATGGAAAGTCGGTCTCCAGAGAACCCGGGACATTGAAGATTCTCGATGGAAGAGGAAATAGTGTTGTTTTGAAATCGTTAGAATTCTTCCTTGGTGACTCCCTTGTTTCTATGGACAACGGTTCATTCACCATTCTACATGGAGGCGATTCCATCGTTCATAAATCGGTAAGGGCCAAATACGATATCCCGAGTAAGAAGTTGATGGTACTTAGGAATAACACCCTTACCCCTTTCAAATCATCATATTTTGATGTCTCCATCAATGTGGATCTGGTTACCTGGCACATGGAAGCCGACTCTCTTTCCATGGAATTAATGAATGGAAAAGATCTTCTCCCGGCAACATTCGAATCCGCAGATTTTTTTGATTTAATCAGGTATAAAAAAATGGGTCGGTTTCTGGATTATCACCCCATAAATGCGTTCGTTTATTATGCCAGAAAGTATGGTTTAGAAGAATTCTATACTGGTGAACTTGCCATAGAATACAAGATTGATGAGCGACAGGCAATTGCCGGTGCAAAGCTACTATCACAGTATGAGTTCGCTGATTATAACACGTCAACAGGTTTGGTCAAACTTCATCCGAAGGCTTTTCACTATTATGATGCCTCCGCGAAAGCCATTGACTTTGATAATTTGATGGTGCCATCAAAAATCAAAGATGGATCCAATGCCCATATACATTTAGATAGCGGAACCCTTAAAGTAAGAGGGGTGAGTCGTTTCTACCTCACCACTGATTTTAAAATTTATGGAGAACCGAGAGACAGTACGGTGACACTCCTGAAGGGTAGGAATCTTGAATTTGATGGAATGGTCCATGCAGGTGATTTTCAATATAAAGGGGTTGGTCATCAATTCGATTACGAGGAATTCATTTTCAACATGCCTCAAATTGATTCCATGAAACTCACTGTTCCACTTATTGACACGACCAACCTGGAGGCTGGACTACAATCAACTCCATTAAAAAACGAACTAACAGAGACCTCCGGAACACTCCACATTAATACTAGTGACAATAAGTCCGGAAAAGTTGAAAAAAAGAGGTATCCATATTTTAATTCAGACAGTGAAGCCATCGTCTATTTTGATGGTAAGGAAGTACTTGGTGGCGCGTACGATAAGTCTGTGAGGTTTATCATACCTCCATTTGAGGTTGACAGTATAGAACGAGAAGACGGTCAAAGCATCAGTTTCGAAGGTACGTTCAATTCCGGTGGGATTTTTCCAACTTTTCCGGAAACGCTTCATATTCAGGAAGACAGGTCTCTCGGTTTTAAACATCAGATACCTACAGAAGGATACAACTTATACGGAACAGAAGCCAAGACTTATGAGGAGATAAGGCTAAGTAATAAAGGCATGAGGGGTTATGGTCAAATCGATTTCCTGACAACCACCATTTACTCGGATGACTTTATTTATTATCCCGATTCTGTTGCTACCGATGGTTCCGGAGGAGTCATATCTCCGGGCACCTATAAAGGAGCAAGTTATCCGGAGGCGGTCCTTGGCACCTATGATATGTATTGGCTCCCAAGAAAAGATAGTATGTATCTCAGAACCGTGGGTGAGCCATTCAAATTCTACAATGCAACAGCAGAATTAACAGGTGAAGCGAATATTACTACTAAAGGTGTTTATGGAGGTGGTACCATGCTTACAAGAGGTTCAAAATCCATCTCCGATGAATTGAGTTTCAAGGAACTGGAATACGGCGCAAGGCATGCACAATTTGAGGTATTAACTGACGATCCGGAAAAACCGGCAATGGCAGGAGATGACATTCGACTAGACTTTGATCTGACAAACAACACAGCGACAATCAGGCCAGAGCGCATTGGGGTTGCAGCCATCTCTTTCCCATACGCCCAAATGAAAACTTCCATAACAGAAGCAGTCTGGGACCTGGAAGATTCGGTAGTGACGATGACCAAACCGGAAAATATTCTCATTGAAGATTCTTACTTCTTTACTACTCGTGACGACCTGGATTCACTCGCGTTTAATGCAGAAAAGGCCATCTACGATATCAATACACAAGAATTAAATGTCCAGGGAATCCCATTCATAACTGTAGCTGATTCTAAAATAATCCCTGAAGGAAATGAAACTACCATCCTTGCAAATTCTGTACTCCAAAAATTCGAAAATGCGGAGATTATCATTGACACACTCAATGGGTATCACTACCTGGATCGGGCATCCATTCAGATAATCTCTAGAAATAAGTTTGAAGGAAATGCTTATTATCAGCAAATCGTAGGTACGGATACTTTTGATATTCGGTTTGATAGTTTCGAGCTTCAAGAAATTCCCGTTGGAGAACCGGACCGACGGGGTAATTACGAAACCCGACTGATGACTGTTTCAGGGGGAGAAGTTATGGAAAGTCAAAACGTTGTGATCTCACCAGGATTCTATTATAAAGGATCGGTGATCATGTACGCATCCAAACCTGCGCTCGAATTAGATGGATTGGTGAAATTGGATTTGTCCGATCCCAACTATGATCATTGGGTTCGGTTTAAGCGTGTTGAGGGTGAAAAAGATGTCGCCCTGCCATTTGACAATGCCGTATTGGAAAGTGGTGAAATCGTTCGATCCGGAATTCACATGGACGTGAGGGATGAATTGTATACCACTTTTGTTGAGCCTAAAGCCAACGGATCTGATTTAGATTTCTTTCTGGCAAGTGGGGTCCTTACTTATACGGATAGCATTCAAACTTACCGAATCGAGAATCCAGCCAAAACGGATGGCACCTCATACCAGGGCCATACCATGATGTATATGGACAGCTCAAAATCCATCGTCTTCGAAGGCAAAGCGCAATTCCTAAATCCATTGAACAATCAAATTTCAGTGGATGCCTCAATATTAGGGGTGGGAAATAAAGCCACAAATGAATATTCTGCTGATGCAATGATTTCTTTGAATTTTCCTGACGCTCCAGCAGGGTCATTTGAAATAATGGCAACTGAATTAATTGATATTATTGAACGTATAGGTCCTCCACCTGCAAATGATTTATCACTCGAAATGCTTTATAAGTTGGCTAATCTTACCAGTGATGCCACGGCTAAAGAATATGAGCAGCTCAGCCTAAAAGATTATACTCCATTAGTATCTGTAACACGAGAACTGGAGAAACAATTATTGATTACCGGGGTGAAAATGAAATGGGATCAAGGTCAGAAAGCCTGGCATAACACCACCAAATTGGCCATTTCGAACATTTACCGAAACGACATCAATGCCAAACTGGATGGGTTCCTGGAAATCAAAAAAGACGAATCCGGAGCTGAGGTTGTCAACCTATTTATTCAGGCAGCTCCTGGTATTTGGTTTTACATCGGATACACGTTTAATCAGCTGATTTTTTTTTCCTCAAGCCCGGATTTCAACGAGCTCATCGAATCAAAATCAAATGTCGAAAGCTCAAAACCTGGTGAGATGATTATCGCCATAGGAACCGAAGCGGAAACGCTGACCTACATCAACGACTTCCGATTAAACTATTTCGGCATCAAAGAACCCTATAACCTCATCTCTCCAGACGATGTGAATGTGGATGACGAAAACTTTGATACCGTAGAGGATGATGATGACGATGGTTTTGGGTTTGAATAGCACCTTTTAACAAATCAGTGTGCGGAGCAACTGATCCTGAATTAAGTTTGCCAAAAAATTTCCATTCTCATGAGTGCCATATCCTACATTGAAGAACACAAAGATCAATTCTTAAACGAGCTACTGGACCTCCTCCGAATTCCATCTGTGAGCGCCGATTCAAAATTTTCAGGCGACGTAAGGAAGGCCGCAGAATTTCTTAAGGAACGATTCGAAGATTTAGGTACTCATGTAGAGATCTGTGAGACCGACGGTTACCCTATCGTGTACGCTGAGCATATTAAAGATCCAGGCCTACCGACCGTGCTTGTTTATGGGCATTACGATGTTCAGCCAGCAGACCCCTACGAGCTTTGGGATTCACCTCCTTTCGAACCTGTGGTGAAAGATGAAAAAATTTATGCACGAGGCTCAGCGGATGATAAGGGTCAGGTGTATATGCATGTAAAAGCTTACGAAGCTCTGATAAAGACGGACAGCCTTCCTTGCAACGTCAAGTTCATGATCGAAGGTGAAGAGGAAGTGGGTTCAGAAAATCTGGAAATCTTCGTCAGAAATAACACGGAGAAATTAGCTGCCGACGTAATACTCATCTCTGATACAGCAATCTTGAACAATGAAACTCCTTCGATTACCGTGGGGCTTAGGGGCCTAAGCTACCTGGAAGTTGAAGTAACCGGCCCAAATCGTGACCTCCATTCCGGCACCTATGGTGGAGCTGTTGGGAATCCCATCAATACACTGTGTCAAATGATTGCCTCATTGCAAAATGAGAAAGGGGAAATCACCATCCCCGGATTCTATGATAAAGTTGAAGTGCTATCTGATGAGTATCGGGAGAAGATGAATCGTGCACCTTTTGATTTAGATGAGTATAAAGAGCACCTTGATATTGAAGCTGTCAAAGGCGAAGAAGGATATACGACCATTGAACGAACAGGAATCAGACCTACACTGGATGTGAATGGTATTTGGGGTGGATACATTGGAGAAGGAGCTAAAACGGTATTGCCTTCAAAGGCCTATGCCAAGATCTCCATGCGATTGGTCCCAAACCAGGTCAGCAAAGAAATTACTGATTTATTCACGAATCACTTCGAAAGCATAGCACCAGAGCATGTGAAAGTGAAAGTGACTCCTCATCATGGTGGTGAAGCTTCCGTGATCCCAACAGACTCCATTGGCTATAAAGCAGCAGCCAAAGCCATGGAGAAAACCTGGGGAAAAGAACCTATTCCGACAAGGGAGGGTGGTAGCATTCCAATTGTTGCGCTTTTTCAAGATGTCTTAGGTTTGGATTCGATTTTAATGGGATTTGGCTTAAATGAAGATGCCATTCACTCTCCGAATGAGAGCTACGGCCTTTTCAATTATTACAGAGGCATTGAAACGATTTCTCATTTCTATCAGTTCTTCACAGATATGTCAAAGTCTTAGTCAATGAAAAAGACCTTTTTTCACGTTTTCCTACTCATATGTAGTCTTTCAGGCGCAGCCCAGGTTTTAAAACCCATCAGTTGGGAGGTCAAGCTATCTGAATCCTCACCAAAAAGTGGAGACGAAATAGAAATTCAGTTCAAGGCAAAAATTGATAAAGACTGGTACCTCTATTCTTCAGATTTCGATCCCGATCTTGGGCCCATGGTTACTGAGTTTGAATTTGAAGAAAACGATTCCTACGAACTTCTTGGTGAGATTAAACCTATCAATCCGCTTCGAAAGTACGACTCTGTCATTTGGGAAGGCGAATATTCATACTTTAAGAAAGAGGGTCTTTTTATACAAAAGGTTAAAATCCTTAAGGAAGAATTCAGGATTTCGGGGAACTACCTCTACCAGGTTTGCTCAGATGTAGATGGAAAGTGTATCCCTTTTGATGAAGAATTTTCGCTCGGATCCGGAGCAACCAAAAAGGAAGGCATAAAAAAAAAGACTGAACTAGAACAACAGGATGGTAGCCTTTGGTCTATTCTCATTACTGCATTCTTAGCCGGACTGGTCGCATTGCTTACACCGTGCGTCTATCCGATGATTCCAATCACGGTTTCCATTTTCCTAAAGCAAAGCAAAAGCAAGAAAGAAGGCATCACCAAGGCGATGATTTATGGTATTTCGATTATCGTATTCTTTAGTCTGCTTGGCTTCTTAATCTCTTTTTTATGGGGATTCACAGCACTCAATGAATTAAGCACGCATTGGCTGTTCAACCTGATTATCTTCTCTGTTTTTATCCTGTTCGCATTATCGTTCTTTGGTCTTTTTGAAATCACACTTCCATCGGGATTGGTGAATAAAATAGACAGACAAGCAGACCGGGGTGGTCTTGTTGGGATTTTTTTTATGGCCATTACACTCGTACTTGTCAGTTTCTCATGCACATTCCCCATTGTTGGTACCGCACTTATTAATACTTTAAGCGGAGGAAGTATCCTTGAGGGCACTGCGGCCATGTTTGGCTTTTCATTAGCATTTGCGATCCCTTTCACAGGCTTTGCAATTTTCCCGGCATGGCTGAAGTCAATGCCTGATTCCGGAGGATGGCTCAACTCGGTAAAAGTAGTTCTGGGTTTCCTGGAGCTGGCACTGGCCCTAAAATTTTTAAGTGTCGCAGACCTTGCTTACCACTGGGGCATACTTGACCGTGAAGTTTTCATTGCTCTTTGGATTGCCATTTTTGGGCTTTTGGGGCTTTACCTTCTTGGTAAAGTCAAATTGAAAAGTGACCCGGATTCGGATAAAATATCGGTGATGCGTTTGATCCTTGCTATTTGCACGTTTTCATTTGTCATTTCACTCATTCCAGGTTTATGGGGGGCACCTTTGAAATCGCTTTCAGGTTTTCTTCCGCCAATGGCTACCCACAACTTCAACCTGCTCGTAGAAGATGCGGGAGGTAATACGTGTGAAGAGCCAAAATATGCAGATATTTTACACTGGCCACATGGCTTAAGTGGCTATTTCGACTATGACCAAGCATTGGCATGTGCCAAAGAACAAGGCAAGCCCATCTTTATCGACTTCACGGGACACGGATGTGTCAATTGTCGAGAGATGGAACAACGTGTCTGGTCAGATAAAGAAGTCTTGAAAAGACTAAGTAAAGATTTTGTGCTGGTAGCACTGTATGTAGATGATCGAACAAAACTTCCGGAAAACACCTGGTATGAATCCAACTACGATGATAAGACCAAGAAAACCATTGGACAACAAAATGCAGACTTCCAAATCACTCGATTCAACAATAATGCACAGCCCTTTTATGTCATCTTAAATGATGATGAAGAGATGCTTATAGAGCCAAAGGCATATGACCTCAGTATCTCAGCTTTTGTTGATTTTCTGGATAATGCCTTGAAAAATCATCGAAATAACACAGTTTTGTAGCGTCATCAAGCTAACTGCATGAGAAAAACGAAAATTTGGCTGGTTATCACCGGACTCACAATCGCCCTCATTTCATACCTTTATTATCAGTCACCAATGGTAGAAGAGGGGGAGTTAGTAGCTGAGGTTAAGGTAGATTCATCACTTATCTACACTCCCACACTTTATTACGGGTATCCGATTGATTCTTTTGAAGTGGTAGAGGGTAAAATAAAGTGGAACCAAAATCTTTCTGAAATTCTATCTGCTTTCAACGTATCCTTCAAAGATATTCATACATTGGCTCAAAATGCGAAAAGTGTGTATGATGTTAGAAAGCTCAAGGCAGGAGCCAATTACTCGATCATCCACAATAGGGACTCCCTCAAGACAGCAAGGCAATTCATTTTTGAGCCTTCCCCGACGGAATATGTCGTTTACAATCTTGCCGATACCATTTATGCCGAAATACAAAACAAGCCGATAACAGTCACCGAAAGAAAATTGGCAGCAGAGATTAATTCTTCCTTATATAACGCCATATTGGATCAAGGTGCATCTCCTTTATTGGTTAATCAATTAGTAGACGTTTTTGCCTGGCAAGTAGATTTTTTCAGAATTGCTAAGGGAGACAAGTTCAAATTGATCTACGAAGAGGAGACTGTAGACGGAGAAATTGTGGGAATAAAAAGTATAAAAGGGGCCTATTTTGAGCACTGGGGCAAACCGTATTATGCCATTGCATATCCTACTGAAGAAAAGGTGGATTTCTTTGATGAAGAAGGAAATAGTTTAAGAAAAACCCTTTTACGAGCTCCATTAAATTATTCAAGAATCAGCTCCAGGTTTTCTTTACGAAGATTTCATCCGGTTCAAAAAAGATACAAAGCCCACTTGGGTACCGATTACGCTGCACCTACAGGTACTCCTATCCGGACGGTTGGTGATGGAGTTGTTTTAGAGGCCAGATATCATGGCGGAAATGGCAATTATGTTAAGATCAAACATAACAGTAATTACACCACGCAATACCTGCACATGTCTAAAATTGCCAGGGGCATCCGACCAGGAACAACAGTTAAGCAGGGACAAACAATCGGATATGTAGGAAGTACCGGATTGGCAAATGGACCTCATTTATGCTTTCGTTTTTGGAAAAACGGAAGACAAGTGGATGCACTGAAGGTAGATTTGCCCTCTTCGAGTGGAATAGATTCTACCCAAATCGTTCAGTTTAGAGCATTTAGTGACTCTGTTCGAACAATATTGGATGCGATAAACCTCGTCGAGAATGATCCACTGCTAGCCAAAATTCCTTCCGAAATAGGTGAAGAGGTAAATCCGTAATTGGACAACAATAATCATCACTCTGACCGAAACGCTTAAGTATTCTTTAGTTTTTGCATTTATTTGAGTTATTTTGGCTTAAATCATCCAAAACTCTAATGCGAAAAACTTATTTCGTTGCCTTGTTTTCGCTTGCTTTAGCTACTACCGCCAACGCCCAGGTATCAAACGACACATTAGTGTTGGTTTATGGGAAAATGCTTAAGGCTCAGGATTCTACCCCGGTTACAGGCAATATTCTATATGAAAAACTTCCCTATTATGATGATATGGGAATGGCTTCAACAAAAGCTGATGGGACATTTGAAATTCAGCTAGTAAAAGGTCAGACCTACAACTTCTCTGTCTCCAAGGATGGATTTAATAAATATTCCGGTGAAGTTGATGTTAATGGAAGACAGGAGTTCAACATCTACATTGAGGAAGATATCATCGAACTCCGAAAGCTTGAGAATCTTATTTTCGCGAGAGGAAGCGATCAAATCTCACCAAGTTCTTATTCTGAGCTCAATGAATTAGCTATTTGGCTAAATGACAATCCTTCAATTATCATCCAATTGGAAGGGCACACAGATTTCGCAGGTAATGCAGATGCAAACATGCGATTGTCTGAAGCCAGGGTGATTGCTGTTCAAGAATATCTGATTGATCAGAGAGTAAAGAAAAGTAGGATTTTCACCAAAGCATTTGGTGGAACACAGCCAGTAACACAGGATCGAACTGATGAGGCAAAAGCCCTCAACAGAAGAGTAGAAGTAAGAGTAATCCGCCGTTAATTAAAGACAAATGAAAAATATCTCCGCTATCATAATAATTGGCTTGCTGACATTGTTTTCTGCCAACGCTCAAGAAACTGTGGCCTGGGGAACCCAGGTAATAGACGTATCTTCCGAATTTTCACCCTATGAATATTCGGCAATACAAACACTACATAGGCCCAATGTGCTACCGAATGGTGGTGAAAACCCAAATGCCTGGAGACCGAAAAGTACAGACAAGGAAGAGTTCATTATGGTCTCTTTCAATACCCCTATCAAGGCAAAACAGGTAGCTATTGCTGAGTCTGAAAATCCCGGTGCTGTTAAAGCAGTGTATGGATATGATGCAGACTATAATGAATACTTGTTATTTGAACTGACACCACGTGACTTGCCTATCGAATCTAGATTGCTAAACCTATTCTTTGAAACTACTCCCTATGCTGTTCAGGCAATCCGAGTAGTTTTGGATTGTAGTATCTCCGATGGATATAATGCTATTGATGCTGTTGGAGTATCTGCTTCAAACATTCCTATTAATGTCCTGCTGAATTTAGCTGCCGGGGTTAACAGTTCAGTAGATGCAGAAAAGCTCAGTACCAATGTCAATAGTGATTATGTGGAACATAGTCCGATCATATCACCTGATGGTAAAAAACTCTATTTTTCGAGACAGTTTCACCCCGATAACGTCGGAGGTGTCAATGATGCAGAAGATATTTGGGTATCAGAACTTGATGAAGAAACTGGTGAGTGGCTGCCTGCCAAGAACGTGGGTCCTCCTTTGAATACGAAAGGTCCAAATTTTATCAGCTCGATGAGTATGTCGGATGGTAAGGAAACATTAATTCTTGGAAATCGATATGGGAAAAAGGGCAGGATGTATAC
This sequence comes from Ekhidna sp., assembly GCA_965601465.1. Taxonomy (GTDB): domain Bacteria; phylum Bacteroidota; class Bacteroidia; order Cytophagales; family Cyclobacteriaceae; genus Ekhidna. Next base: position 374,571 of record OZ271834.1, read on the forward strand.
GGGTGTTTCCATGTCCACAACAGATGGAGATACTTTCACAGATCCAGTCTCAATCGAAATCGATAATGAATACAATTATTCTCCAAACGCAGACTTCTTTTTAGTACCCGGCGGTAAAGCCATGATTATGTCTGCAGAAAGAGATGATACCTATGGTGCACGTGATTTGTATGTATCATTTAAGAAAAATGATGGCACATGGTCCGAGCCTATGAACCTGGGAGATGACATCAATTCACTCGGAGAAGATGAATCGCCATTTATGGCCGAAGATGGTCGGACACTATATTTTTCATCTGACGGCTACACTGGTTATGGGGGATCAGATATTTATGTCTCTTTCAAGCTTGATGATACATGGAAACGTTGGTCAGAACCTGAGAACTTAGGCCCAGGTATTAACAAAGCAGGAAATGATGAATATTTCAGTATTCCTTCAACCGGACAAAATCTTTATTTTACCAGAGGTGAAAAGGGAGAGGATACAGACATCTTTACCTTCAAAGTAGAAGATCTGTTTTCCGATCAGGTGGAATCACCACTCGCTTCTTCCGTTGAGCACCTTGTTCCAGAAGAGATTATCGCCACAGTCTCAGGTACCGTGCTTGATGCGAAAACTGAGGAACCTGTAAATGGTGCGACGGTTCTGATTGAGCGACTTCCAGATGGTTTGGATATAGGACATGCTGCCACGGATGAAACAGGTACTTTTAGATTTACCGTTCAGGGAGGTTGGCAATATGGCCTGGTTGGTGAGGCCGAGGGCTATATCTCTGAAACAGAGCGACTCAATTTTGTAGAACTTGAAAAGTCCGATACCGTAGAAAAGTTCATTCGAATCTTCCCAATCCAGAAAGGAGAAACCATCGAGTTGAAAAATATCTTTTTTGATTTCGATAAGGCTGAACTCAAGACTGCCTCTTATCCTGAGCTAAATCGTGTACTGGATTATCTGAAAGACGGTACAATAGAAAAAATTGCAATTGCAGGCCACACAGATAGTGTAGGTGATGCAAACTATAACATGAACCTTTCCGGAAAGCGTGCTAAAGCTGTGATGGATTATTTCATTAAGAATGGTATCAATAGAGATCGTCTGTCATTCAAAGCTTATGGTGAGACTCAGCCAAAGGTATCAAACGACACACCTGAAAACAGGCAGAAAAACAGACGTGTAGAATTCATGATAGAATAATTATACAAATGACTCGATATTAAAGTCAGCCTTTAGGGCTGACTTTTTTAATTTTAGGAGATGGATACAACGACTCAATCAGATATCAGAGATCTTTTCGAACGTGTAAAAACACACTCCCTTTCATTACGATCATCCACTATAAGTTATCGAAAAGATCAATTATCAAAGCTTGAAAATTGGATTATCAAGCATAGAAAGGATATTCATCAAGCGGTATATAATGACCTTCAAAAACCCAACGAAGAGACAGATCTTACAGAGGTTTTTGTTGTCCTATCGGAAATTAGAAAAGCACGCAAAAATCTAAAGAGTTGGATGGCTTCAAAGCCAGCTGCCACCAGTATCACCTACCTGGGGACCAAAGCAGAAACTTATTATGAGCCAAAAGGTGCATGTCTAATCATTGCTCCGTGGAATTATCCGTTTCAACTCGCAGTAGGTCCATTGGTCTCAGCAATAGCCGCTGGAAACACTGCAATTGTCAAGCCTTCGGAATTTTCAGAAAATACCTCTGTATTAATTCATCAAATGTGTTCCGAAATTTTCAAGCCTGAAGAGGTTTCGGTAGTAATGGGTGCTGTGAATGAATCGCAAGAGCTACTTGCTTTGCCATTTGATCATATCTTTTTTACGGGGAGCCCGCAAGTAGGAAAAATAGTCATGACTGCTGCGGCCAAGCATCTAGCTTCCATAACGCTGGAGCTAGGAGGTAAATCTCCTACCATTGTAGACGAAAGTGCCAACATTAAAGACGCTGCTGAAAAGATAACCTGGGGAAAATGGCAAAACGCTGGGCAGGTATGTATAGCACCAGATTACCTTTTCGTGCACGAAAGTGTGAAAGATCGGTTAGTTGAGGAGCTTGTAGTTCAATCCGCAAAAATTTACGGATCCAATGATAGCTATGGTGGTATAATAAGCAGGCACCATCATAATCGTATCAATGATCTAATGGCTGATGCTATTGATAAAGGTGCTGATATTGAGTTTGGAGGGAAATCCGATAGGGAGAATCTACGGTTTACACCAACCCTTCTTTCAAATGTTTCAAAGAGCAGTAGGGTGATGGAAGAAGAAATATTTGGACCGATATTACCTCTTGTGGTTTACAGTGACTTATCAGAAGTCATCAATTTCATCAATGAAAAACCAAAGCCTCTTGCGCTCTATCTTTTTTCGAAAAAGAAATCAACAATGCGTCGGGTCAAGAAAGAAACAAGTGCTGGAATGATGACAATCAACGACACTGTCGTTCAGTTTGCCCACCCAAACCTTCCCATTGGAGGCGTAAACAACAGTGGAATTGGTAAAGCACATGGTCACGCGGGGTTTATCGCATTTTCTAATGAAAAAGCAATTGTTAAACAACGTAGAGGCTTGACGATGGCAAAAACCGTATACCCACCATATTCCGGTTTCAAAAAGTTTATGATTGATTTCATGGTTAAGTATTTTTGACACGTGAAAAAAATCTCTTTTATCCTAATAGCAGCTTTGACTGCCTGTACTTCATCCTCCGATGAAAAAGAAGTAAATCGTCCCTCAGAGTTGATTGGTGCATGGAATGCGGAGTGGGAAACGCCACCTGAATCATATCCTGAAGTTGAAGATATGGAGTTTTATATGACCGGGAGATTTACATTCACGCAAGACAGTCTGACTAAAACAGTCCATGGATATCCTGGTTGCATTTTCGCAATCGATACCCTTTCCCATGCTCAGACATGGCATGTTTCTGGCGACACATTGTACCTAATGAATGGCCCGGATTCTCCTGGCATGACCTACCTTATTGCATCAAAATCAAAAGAAAGAATTAAGCTTCAATTAATGGAGGATATCTTCGTTACGCTTAGCAAAGAGTAAATCTTTCGGTTAAAAATGCGTTGTGTTTTACTTAGTTGGAACACAATCTCATTAATTTGGTAATAAATAAATCGTAATATGAAGAAGTTTCTGATAATACTTGGTGTCGTACTCATCGTGCTGATAGCGGCTATCATTGTTTTACCAATGATCTATAAGGATGACATCCGCAAAGCATTAGATGATACGATGGCTGAAAACCTGAATGCCAATGTGTACTATGACATTGATGGGTTTAGCCTTTCGTTGATCAAAAACTTCCCGGATCTTACGGTGAGTATGCGTGATTTTGGTGTTGTGGGCATTGAGGAGTTTGAGAACGATACCCTTGTATCTGTCGGCACATTTTTGGTCACAGTAGATTTAATGTCTGCAATCAATGGAGACCAAATCATAGTGGAAGAAATCCTCCTTGAAAACCCAGAGATTCATGTTCTTGTATTACCTGACGGAAAAGCCAATTACGATATAGCCAAAGAATCAGAAGGAGCAGTAGAATCCGAGGAAGAAGCTACGACGGAAGAAACCGAAGAAGAAACGACTTCATCATCAAGTTCAGAAGAGGCGTTGAGTGTGGGCATTAATAAATGGAGTATTGTTAATGGCAATGTTGCCTACATCGATCAGTCCATGGATTTCTTTACGAATATTCGTGGATTAAATCATGAAGGTTCAGGTGACTTCAGCGTGGATATTTTCGATTTGCAAACCAGAACCACTGTCGATGCGCTCTCCCTGGGATTTGAAGGGACTAATTACATTTCTAAAAAAAGTCTGGCTCTTGATATCATCTTAAACATGAACCTTGCTGAGATGACCTTTACATTCAAAGAGAATCGCTTTGCGATCAACAATTTTGCAATGGAAGCAGATGGTTATGTAAGCATGCCTGGCGATGATATTAACATGGACATCACTTTTGGTGGCAAAGACATTAGCCTGAAAAGCATTTTATCTCTTATCCCGGGTGTGTATCAGGAATATCTCAACGGGGTTGATGCCGGAGGTACCATAGGTTTCGATGGATATGTAAAAGGAACCTTCAATGAGACGTCAATGCCTAAAGTTGCCGCGAGCCTTTCTGTTGAGGATGGGAGCGTTTCTTATGAAGAATTTAACATTCCAATCGAGGATATCAACATACAGACGAATTTCAATTATCCCTCCGCAGATTTGCGTGAAACGAGCTTCAATATTGATCGGTTTTCCATGCTCGTTGATGGGGAGTCCGTTGAAGCTTACTTGAAGTTTAAAAATCTGGAAGACTATCAATGGGATCTTGGATTTGAGGGTAATGCTGACCTGGAGAAAATTACCAAGATCGTTCTGCTGGAAGGAATGACACTGCTCGGTAAAATCAATGCAAAACTTAATACCGCCGGTAAGATGTCTGATCTGGAAGCTGAGCAATATTCGAAGTTACCTACAACTGGAAGTTTAACGATCAATGACTTCCTTTTCAAAAGTGCTGACCTTCCTCAAGGGTTCAGTATCAGCAAGGCTAATCTTTCATTCAATCCGGCAGAAATCAGCCTTAATGAATTCGATGCAAAATCAGGGAACTCAGACTTCTCGATGGATGGGAAAGTGAAAAATTACCTTGCGTTTGCACTTGCCGAGAATGAATTATTGGTAGGAGAATTGAATTTTAATGCTAACCTCATTGATGTCAATGAACTGATGCCTGAAGAAGTAGCCGATGAGGGAACAGACAAATCTTCGGAAGAGGAAGAGACCATCGCCCAAACAAACGAAGAAGTACCAAGTGATTCTGTATCGGTGGTTAAGATTCCTGAAAATATTGATTTTACACTTGCATCATCTATCAATAAAATCGCTTATTCGAACTTATCTATTAATGATTTCAAGGGTAAAGTACTTATTAAGGATGGCGCAATTATTCTGGATGATAATAGCTTTAAAATGCTTGACGGAACCTTCGAAATAACCGGATCCTACATCACAAAAGACCTTGAAAAACCAAAGTATGATTTAGGTTTCAAGGTAAAAGATCTTTCGATAGGCAATGCTTTTGAAGCTTTTGAAACGATTCAAAATTATGCCCCTATTGCTAAGCAGGTGACTGGTAAGTTTTCAAGCGACTTTCAGGTGAATGGCCTTTTAGGAGAAGATATGATGCCAATTATGGACGCCATTGATCTTAAAGGTCTGGTAAATGTGGCTGAAGCGGCGTTAGAAAAAGGTGACTTCATGCAGAAGTTATCATCCGTTGCGGCATTAAGAACCGGCGCCAATACCCAAGGAAGTCAAAAGATTACTTTGAAGGATGTACTTGTAAGTACCTCAATTAAAGATGGTCGTATGTATGTGGAGCCATTTGAACTTGAAGTCAGCGGACAACAGGCTGAACTTGGTGGAAGCAATAGCCTGGACGGAAGCTTGGATTACTCCATGCTCCTTAAGGACATACCTACAGGTCAGATTGGAAATGCGCTAAACAGCGCATTGAGTTCCTTCACTGGAGGGAAAAAGCTTGTCGCAGATAAAATCAATTTAAATCTTGGGATTGGCGGTACTTATGATGATCCCTCTGTTAAATTGTTGGGCACAAGTACCGGAGGTAATAGTGGATCGGGTTCAGCATCTGATGCATTGAAGCAACAACTTTCCGCCAAAGCTGATGAGGAGAAAGCGGAAGCTGAATTAGCAGCAAAAAAGGCTGAAGCAGAAGCTAAAGCAAAAGAAGAACTAGAAAAAGGTAAAGAGGAGCAACGTCAAAAGATCATTTCTCAAGCCGAATCTCAAGCCAATAAAATAAGAGCTGAAGGGAAAGCGAGTGCAGAAAAAGTAAAAAAAGAGGGTTATGCTGCCGCCGACAAATTGGTAAAAGACGCTGGGTCCAATCCAATCAAAAAGAGATTGGCAAAAGAGTCGGCGAAGAAGCTGAAATCAGAAGCTGATAAGCAAGCACAAAAAATAGAATCAGAGGCAAATAAGCGAGCTGATAAAATTGTTGCTGAAGCCAAGGCACGAGCAGCTAAGATTTAGACAGGACTGGTTGTTTTCGTTACAACCTTTGAAGTACTTGCATTCGATGGGCATCTAACTTCAGAAAGCTGTAAAGTAAGATTGAAAATGCCCAGAGTGAGGACCCGCCATAGCTAAAAAATGGTAACGGGATTCCGATAACAGGAAATAAGCCAATGGTCATCGCAATATTCACTGTAAAATGGAAGAAAATTATCCCCACTACCCCATAGCCAAGTACTCGGGAAAACGTGGATTTTTGCCGCTCGGCGAGAAAAGCCAGTCTAAGGAGCAGCGTCGTAAAAAGGGCGAGTAAAAGTACGCTCCCTACCCAGCCCTGCTCCTCGCCGATGGTACAGAATATGAAATCTGTTGTTTGTTCTGGTACAAAATCAAACTTGGTCTGAGTACCTTCTAAAAAACCCTTCCCCACTAAGCCGCCAGAGCCAATTGCAATCTTGGATTGCGTAACATTCCATCCTACTCCCAAAGGATCAATGTTGGGGTTGACCAATGATAAGACACGCTTTTGCTGGTGTGGTTTAAGTACATCCGTGAGCACAAAATCTACACTTCTAACTACAGAGGTTACTACGATAGCTCCGGCGATAATATAAACAAGACGTTTAGGAGTTCTTGCGTTGAGACCAAGCGCCAGCAAGGTGACAACAGCTATGCCCGCCAATAACACCGTTTGGCTTACTAATAGCGTAAGAATAAAGACTGCAAAAATCGAAATTCCAATAACCAGTAGTAGGGGCGGCATGCCTTCTCTAAACATTGGAACCACCAATGCGGCAAAAACCAGAGCCGTTCCAGTATCTCCCTGTAGAACGGTCAGCACCATTGGAAGCAGTATTATTCCAAAGGCAATTACCAAAGTATTCAGGTCCGTCAATTTACGGTTTACACCATCCAAATATTTTGCTAATGCAAAAGCCGTAGCAAACTTGGCAAACTCTGAAGGCTGTAAACCAAAACCACCAAGTCCTAACCAGGATTTGGATCCGGCAACTTCCTTCCCTCCAATAAGAATAAACAGTAACATGGCCATTACTACTCCATAGATGATGTAGGCGAAGGAATCAAAAAACTTATAATCAAAGAAGAAGATGGTAAATGCAATGGCAATTGATGTCAGAATCCAAATCAATTGCCTTCCGGCGCTGGTACTAAAATCGAAAATGCTTTGATCGATTGCTGGGTCATATTCGGCCGCATAGATATTGAGCCAGCCTGCCAAAACAAGCGTCCCAAAAAGAAGGACCGTGATCCAATCAATTTTCTGCGATAGTTGGTCTTGGCGCATTTTTAGGTAAATATCTTTCTTCTAAAACATAATCTTCCAGCCAGAAGCGTGAGACGCTATCCAATACATACTTTTCTGCTAACAGACTGGCTACTGAAACGGCCGCTCTTCCTCCTTGACCCGCATTTTCTACGTACGCTGCGATTGAGATCTTAGGATCATCTAATGGTGCAAAGCCCATAAATCCAGAGTGATCTTCTCCATGTGGATTTTGAACGGTACTCGTTTTCCCCGCCAGCCTAAGTGGTGGATAATACCCTCGGATTCCGGAACCATTCATGACCACTTGTTCCATCCCTTGCAAGATTGGTTCAAACAAATGTTGATCATAAGGTAGAATTTCCTTTTTAATGTTTGGATTGGGCCATCCCTCAATTTTATCTACCACATGTGGTGTGATAAAATATCCTTTATTCGCAAGTATAGCTCCGAGATTTGCCATCTGAAGAGGGGTTACGGTCAACTCTCCCTGTCCAATACTTAACGATGCAATATTTGAGTACTTCCATCGCTTTGCTCCGTATAGCCGATCATAAGAATCTAATGTCGGAACATTGCCGGTAACTTCATTTGGAAGGTCAACACCCAACCTTCTTCCCAAACCAAAATTCATGACATGATTTCTCCAATTCTCAAGCCCAATTCTGGAATCGATGTATGCACTTTCATCCAACCCCTGCTGAACCATACGCCTCATTATTAAATAGAAATAGTTATTGGATGATTTCGTAATAGCCTTGATCATGTTATAAGGTCCTGGCGGAGCTAAATCCCCAATGTTGCTTCCATCCGTCCTAATTATCTCTTCTGCTGTAACCACTTCTTCCTCCATGGCAATAATCCCTTGGATGGTCTTAAACATTGAACCAGGGGGATATCTTGCTTGAAGCGGCCTGTTCAAAAATGGTTTGTCTTCGTCTTGATTTAGCAGCGAAAAATTCTTACTTAGACCTTTGCCACTCAAAAGCTGCGGGTCATAAGACGGAGAAGATACCAATGCAAGAATTCTCCCAGTCGATGGTTCTATAGCAACCACACTTCCTACTTTCCCCGCCATTAACTTCTCAGCATATTGTTGTAGCTCCAGATCTATAGTTAGGTGGATACTTTCACCGGATTGAGGTAGCGTATCATACTCTCCATCACGATAATCATCTTTAATTAATCCTTGGACATTTACTACTTTATAGGTGGCACCTCGTTTGCCTCTCAAATGATCCTCGTACGACTTTTCTATGCCACCAATCCCAATATAATCTCCAGATCGATAATAGTTTGTGGTATCCCGATCGAGAAAACTGCCACTCACTTCTCCAACATAACCAACAACATTAGCCAGAGATTGGGTATTGTAGGATCGAATGGTCCTGGGAAGCACATAAAATCCTGGGTAGTTGATTAGTTGATCCTGTAACCTGGCAAATAGCTCATCCGATATCTGTTCAATCAACTTGGAGGCCAATATAGAAGAATAGCTTTTGGCTTTTTTAAGTTTCTCTTCAAGCTCTTCTCTTTCAATTTCAAGTAATGCACAAAATCGCGCGGTATCAGAAATTTGGGCTTCTTTAGGAACAATCATGAGGTCGTAAACCGGAGAGTTGTAAATGACCAGACTATCGTTGTTATCGTAAACAAGCCCACGATAAGGGTATTGTACAATTTTCTGAACTACATTATTCTCTGCCGCCACTTTATAATCCTCATCTAAAATTTGGATATAAAACAGTCGAACAGAAAAGATGATAACTGTAAATAAGATTAGGCCCCGGATAATTAAACTACGCCCTCTCATACTCGCTGCCTCTTAGGTGCAATTAAAAAATTAACAATGAAGATCACTAATGCACTGAAAACCGTACTAAAAATCACCTTGCTTAGCACCATGCCAAACAAATGAAACCCTCCATTTTCAATGACAAAAATTAAAAAATGATGAGCAAAAACTAATGGAAAAACAAAATATATGAAGCCAGATTTTTTGAGACTTGCGATATTAAGATTTGTAATTTCTTGAGCATCATCATTCACCACATTCAACCAAAAATTTCTTGCAAACAAAACAAAGACGGACGCAGAGGCATGAATCCCAGGAGTGTTGGTGAAAACATCAACGAGAAGTCCTGAAAAAAAACCAATTACCATGAGGTATGACCGGCTCAAAGTTCTTGGAAGAAGGAGCAAAAAACCAACATAGAAAAAACCAAAAGCTTTATCAAATAGTGTGATACGATGTATCAAAGGAAGCTGGACCAGCAAAAGCAGGATCAGGTTTAAAATCTGTTCTTTTATGCTAATTCTGGTCATGGTAACTCCAATGAGTCTTTTTCAGTACTAAGTAAATCTTTTATAACAAACACCTGATACAAACTTGTGAAGTCCGTTGAGAGCTTAAGTTTTGCATCATAAAAAGTCATGTGCTCTTCCAAATTGAATTCATCTACTACTCCAATAAGAATATTATCCGGGAAGACAGAATTGAAGCCGGAAGTCACAATCGAATCTCCTTCTTTTATTTTAATGTGCCGAGGAATATATTTCAAACTCGCCCGGTCATACTCCTCCTGATCCCATTGAACCGTACATTTCGTTTTCGTCCGTTTCAACATGGAAGAGACCAATAGTTTCGGATGCAAAAGGGAGTAGATAGTAGCAAAATTATTGGTGACTGATTTCACTTGTCCAACAACTCCAAAAGAAGAGATTACTCCCATGCCTACTTCAACACTATCATTTCTTCCAGCAGAAATTGTCACAAAGTTTGCACTTCTGTCAAAAGTGTTGTTGATAACCCTTGCTCCAATAACGTGGTATTGATCTACCGTATCCAGAAAGGATGATTGATCCGTCCTGAGCATTCTGAGCTCCTGCTGAAGTTGGGCATTTTCCAACATCAATTGTTCATTGACCTCAGTAAGTTGGAAATAGTCACTTATATCATTGGACGTTTGGGTCAGTGACGCAGAAACTTCATTACTTGAATTAAGGAAGGAGGCGTTGTACCGATTGTTAAAATTGATAAGCAGCCATGCACTCACGATTTCCAGGCCGATAAAAACGGCTATTTCTCGCTGTTGATAAAGGAAATCTAAAAGCCTTTGCATTCACTTTTTAGGTCATTAATACCGCTTTATATTGATTCAAGCTTTTCAAGGCCGCCCCTGTACCTCTTACAACTGCTCTCAAAGGATCCTCCGCAATGTGGATTGGAAGTTTTGTTTTCATGGCCAATCGCTTGTCAAGGCCTCGAAGCATAGCTCCTCCACCTGTTAGGTAAATTCCATTATCATAAATATCCGCTGAGAGTTCGGGAGGAGAGATCTCTAAGGCTTTCAATACCGCTTCCTCAATTTTGGAAACAGATTTATCAATTGCAAAGGCAATTTCAGAATAAGAAATCTTAATCACTTTTGGAATTCCAGTCATTAGATCTCGACCTCTTATTTCGAAATCTTCAGGCGCATCTTCTTCGAGCTCCGTTAATGCCGAGCCGACTTCAATTTTTACTTTTTCTGCGGTCCGCTCACCAATCAGTAGGTTGTGCTGTCTACGCATGTAATCAAGAATATCTTTATTGAAGGAGTCTCCCGCTACACGTATGGATTGATCACAGACAATCCCGCTCAAAGCGATAACGGCTATTTCAGTGGTACCTCCTCCAATGTCTACCACCATACTTCCAACCGGTTGATCTATATCAATACCAATTCCAACAGCTGCTGCAATCGGCTCGTGAATCATATACACTTCTTTAGCTCCCGCATGCTCTGCTGAATCACGAACGGCTCTTTTCTCAACCTCAGTTATTCCTGAAGGAATACAAATGATCATTCGATGAGATGCCGGTAAAAAATTCTTTTTCCCCTTATCCATCATTTTAATCATCCCACGAATCATATGTTCAGCAGCGTGGAAGTCTGCTATTACACCATCTTTAAGCGGCCTGATGGTTTTTATATTTTCGTGTGTTTTCTCGTGCATCTGCATCGCATCTCTGCCGATGGCCAGCACCTTGTTTGTGTTTTTATCAATTGCAATAATTGACGGCTCGTCCACCACTACTTTATCCTTGCTGATAATTAGTGTGTTGGCGGTACCTAAATCAATAGCTATGTCGCTTTGGAAAAAATCAAAAAGACCCATGAATGCTCACTAGAATTAGAGCACGAATTTAGGTTCGATTTTGCATAAAAACTAAAGCATGAACAATTAGTGATAAAACTTTCATTTTTAAGAAGTTGCGCGCTCTTGTTTTGACTTCAAAATGCGCATTTTTCCACGTAGCTCATTTATCGTTTCCTTCGATAATTCCATGTAAATTCTAAAGCTATCGTTTGCAACGAGCTTTTCCGCTATAAGCATCTCAAAAGCCTTATTTTGTGACATCTGAACACGTTTAACGCGCTTCATCCCTTCGCTAATAGTGTCAATTCGGGAGATGCCATTCTTAATGTTCATGAGGTCTTCGTAAAACTCATCGATTTTATCTTTCTTTTTCTGGGCTTGCCATTTGGTAAGAGAAACAATTCCACTCCATAGAGCGATAATAATGGATAATATCACCCCCCCGAGCTCGGCATAACGTTCAATAAAGCTAGGCTCTTCTCTATCCAGAAAGATCCGCGCGCCTTCATGAAGAGGGATGTTGAGCTTGGCCTGGTCAAAATCTTCTTTCATTCCTTCAAATAGTAGCGGATCGATTGAAGTGAAAATTTGACGATTTCTTAACATCGTTTTTGTAAAGTCATTAACAGCTACTTCACCCATATTTGATCTCACCATCATCACAAGATCTACTGATAATGTAACAATAGGTTTCTCTGTAAATGTCCAATACGAATCTTGAGGGATTATAAATGGAGAGAGTCTAGGATATTTAAGTGTAATTCCCTGCACGGTTGATGCATCACTCATGTTATTTGCCTCATCGAACGAAAACAATTTGAAGCCTCTATACTCTTCAAGGTGTTGTTTTGAAAACAAATTGGTAAGTTCCACTACCACATCCGCTTCTTCAATGTCAAACGTTACTTGAGGTTTTGAAAAATCAAGTCCATAGTAATCCCACAAATCCATCATTAAGTTATAAGTGGGCGAACCTTCTCTTCCGATATAAAGAGGGCCACTATACATTAAAGTCTCAAATGAGCTATCGTCAATGTGATCTTTTGATAAGATGTGTAACACCTCCGAATACACAGAGAATGCAGAATTAAGGCCATCCTGATAGTTCACATAATTCTCTACTAATGCTATATCTACCTTATCTTGTATCAAGCTATCCAGATTTGCATTCGTATTTATGCCTTCAATCAGCATGATTTCAACATTAAACTCACTTTCAAGAAGACTCTTCATTTTGGTGGCAATCTCCTTATTTGGGCCTTCATCGTTGTAGATGAAAGAAAATGTAAGTGTGGTCGGGTTGCACGAAGCGAGTAACAATACAGCAAGAGCAACATGGATAATCTTCTTCATAGTAGCATATTACGAGTACTTTAAAAATACTGCTAATTTTTGAGTGTCAAATTTTTGACACTTCGCATTTTGCACCTAAATCTCAATCAGTCATTATTTTGCATTATTTTAGGAGTACTTTTGCTGCCTGTATCTGAGCCTATTATTTTTTGAAGGAAAATAAGTCGCTTGGGGCATTTCTAGATTTGATTTTGATCGCCGTGAGTTTTAGAACAAAAAAGGCAGCAAAAAACAGATAAGACACATGAGAAATATTTCCTTTTCGGATAGGATTAAATACCGCTTTGACAGCTTTGTTTCCCAGGGAACCATCTCTATGATTAAAGGCCTTGGTGTAATCACGGTCGTGATTATCATCATTTTTGGGGCATCTCTTTTGCTATTAGGCCTACATCCTGATCATGAAGCAAACTTCAATATTTTCGAATCCTTTTGGGTCAACCTAACGCATGCCTTGGATCCCGGCGTGTTAGGTAATCATGATGAAAACTGGCCCTTCCGATTATTTATGTTGCTTACAACTGTGATAGGTCTGGTGATTATTTCCACACTTATTGGCTTGGTTTCCAATGGTATTCTCACCAAACTGGAGGTTCTAAGAAAGGGTCGTTCATTTGTTATCGAAAGAGATCATGTACTCATTCTGGGATGGTCTTCTAAAATATTCACCATTATCCCAGAGATTGTTGAGGCCAACGAAAATCAAAAACGTGGGGTAATTGTAATCCTTGCTGACATGGATAAAGTCCTGATGGAGGATGAAATAAAAGATAAGGTTGGGAATACCGGAAATACACAAGTGATCTGTAGAACTGGAAACCCTATTGATGTTCATGATTTAAAAATCGCCAACCCTTTCGATACGAAATCAATCATTATCCTGGATAAGGAAAATGAAAACTCGGATAGTCAAATCATAAAGACCATCGTAGCAATCGTTACGGATCCAAAAAGAGACAAGCAAAGAGGTTCTTCAGACGATCGTCCATATCACATCACAGCAGAGATGGAGGATAAGAAAAACTTTGACGTTGCTAAGATGGTCGGAAAAGACGAAGTAGAATTGATTCTATCTGACGAGATCATTTCCAAAATAATGGTACAAACCAGTAGGCAATCCGGTCTTAGTGTGGTTTATCAAGACTTGATGGATTTTGATGGTGATGAGATCTATTTTGAAGACGCACCCTCATTGGTAGGTAAATCTTTCCGGGATGTCCTTTTCGCCTATGAAGATTCTGCAATAATGGGAATTCAGTTTGCCGATGGGCACGTTGCAATTAATCCCCCTATGGATACCGTCTTCAACAAAGGAGACAAAGTGATCGGAATCACAGAGGATGATGATACCCTAATACCAAATTCTAATACAGTTGATCCTCATGAGAGCAAGATCGTCTACACGGAACCAGAACCTCAAGCGAGTGAAAAGCTTTTAATTGTAGGTTGGAATAATCGCGCCAGGTATATCATTCGAGAACTTGACAATTATGTCCCTCGGGGATCAGAAGTTCGGGTAGTTTCCAAATTTCCCGACGCAGAAAAGACCGTCAATCAGCTCAAAAATAGCGTTCAAAATATCACTATTGATTTTGAAGTGCAGGATACAACCGGGCGTGAAACTTTAGAATCTATGGGGCTTGAGCAGTATGATTATATCATTTTGCTTTGTTACCAAAACTATTTCCCAATTCAGGAGGCGGATGCCCAGACACTTATCACATTACTTCACCTGAGAAATTTCACTGAAATCAAAGGGAGTAAATACAAGATTGTAAGTGAAATGCTTGATATCAGAAACAGGCAACTTGCAGATATTACAAGTGCAGATGATTTCATTGTTAGCGATAAACTGATCAGTCTATTGATGAGTCAGGTATCAGAAAATAAAGACCTGATGCGGGTATTCGAAGACTTATTCGATGCGGATGGTTCAGAGATCTATATAAAGCCCGCATCGCAATATGTGCAGACAGGTATATCCATGAACTTCTATACCATTCTTGAATCTGCGGCCAGGAAAAATGAGGTTGCAATTGGTTATCGGGTAATTAGTAAAGCAAAAGATGCTGATGATCAATACGGTGTGGTACTGAATCCTAAGAAGTCGGATGAGTTTACCCTCGCTGAAAACGATATGGTAATCGTTTTATCTGAAGATTAAGAGTTCTTTAGCGCTTCTCTTATTTCTTTCATGGCTCTTCTCCTATACAGCCTTGTATTGTGGCTGGTAGGTTCGATGTTTCTGATATAATCCAAAACGTCGCTTTTTTGATGACCATTCAAGTTTTGAACAGAAGATAAAATCTCAGTTTCTAATCTTAAATAATTCATAATACTAGTGGTTTATAGTCTAACTAATCTACGATCAGAATGTTAGCGCGGTTTTAGTTTAATATTGTATTTCGATGAACACAATATGTCCAAATATTAATCTTTCGTAATATTCCATCATTTAACTGAAGACGAATAGATAAAAAACACCTAAATTCAATTCATCAAAACAACTATTATACATGTCTAGTCACTCTACCGAAATCTCACAATTCTTGGATAGAATTGCTCAAAAGAATCCATATGAGTCTGAATTTCTTCAAGCCGTTCAAGAAGTTTCAGAAACGATCATTCCATTTATAGCTGATAAACCTCATTATCGAGATGCTAATATATTGGAAGCAATGTGTGAGCCTGAACGTGTGTTTATGTTTCGGGTACCCTGGCTCGATGACAAAGGCAACATGCAGATTAACAGAGGCTATCGGATACAAATGAATTCGGCCATCGGACCTTATAAAGGGGGTCTCCGCTTTCATCCAACCGTAAACTTGAGCATATTGAAGTTTCTTGCTTTTGAACAGGTATTTAAGAATAGCTTAACGACGCTACCTATGGGTGGTGGAAAAGGTGGATCTGATTTTAATCCGAAAGGAAAGAGTGATAATGAAGTGATGAAGTTCTGCCAAAGTTTTATGACAGAGCTTAGCAAATATATTGGGCAATTTACGGATGTTCCAGCAGGAGATATCGGTGTTGGAGGAAGAGAGATTGGATATTTATTTGGACAATATAAGCGAGTGCAGGGTGAATTTATTGGGGTATTAACTGGGAAAGGACTAGAGTATGGAGGATCCTTGATACGTCCTGAAGCAACAGGATATGGCTGTGTTTATTTCAGCGATGAGGTATTAAAACACAGAGGAGATAGCCTTGAAGGAAAAGTATGCACAGTTTCAGGATCTGGTAATGTGGCGCAATTCGCTATTGAGAAATTGATTCAAAATGGAGCCAAAGTGGTGAGTATTTCAGACTCTGGCGGATCCATTTATGATCCAGACGGTATTGATGAAGAGAAACTGGCATTTATCAAAGAACTGAAAAATGTAAAAAGAGGTAGAGTCAGTGAATATGCTGACAAATTCAATTCTGCCAAATTCAGACCCGATGAAACTCCCTGGACGATAAAATGTGACTTAGCCTATCCTTGTGCCACACAAAATGAGCTTCCTTTAGAAGACGCAAAAACCCTCATAGACAATGGATGTATTGGAGTGTTCGAGGGAGCGAATATGCCAACAACCACTGATGCCATTGAACTGATCAAATCCAAGAAGTTGATGTTTAGCCCTGGTAAAGCATCAAATGCTGGTGGTGTAGCAACCTCCGGGTTAGAGATGTCACAAAACTCGCTTCGCATTAAATGGACGAGAGACGAAGTAGATCAAAAATTAAAAAGTATCATGAGGGATATCCATGAAAATTGCGTAAACCACGGTAACGATGGAAATGGATATGTAGACTATGTGAAAGGAGCAAATATTGCAGGATTTGTAAAAGTGGCTGATGCAATGATCGCTCAAGGTGTTGTTTAGGCCTTTTTAAGACACATAAAACTTTGCGCACGTGATCCGTGATGCACTAAAGTTCTCAAGGGTTCGATTTCGTCGAACCCTTTTTTTATGTCTTCATATAATTCACACGTTAATGCAAAACGAATCTTCTGATCCGGAAATTCAACAAGACCATCCTCTAATTCTTTACCGATTGCCACATCAACGACTGAATCCATACTTAGATAAAGAATCCCTCCGCTTCTCAGTAGGTGAACGAGTTTGTTCCACATTTCATCAAAATCATCCTTAGAACGTGCAAAATGAAGAACCCTACTACAAATAATTAGATCGAATTGATCCCTCAAAGTTGACTCACGCAAATCAATCAACTCAAATTGAGTCGATGATTTTTTGAGATTCTTAGAAATATATTCAATTAGACGAAGCTTCGATTCATCGGTATCCCATCCGTGATATTCAAAACCATTTTGAATGAAAAACACACCATTCCTTCCTTCTCCACAGCCGACATCCAACACTTTCGATTTAGGATCCAGATTTCCTTTCAAGATCAAATCCATCAGGAACAGATCCATGTCTCCAAAGAAATTATTGATATCTCGAATGTTCATTTTAATCAAATCCGACAAAATCGAAAGAAATATTGTTCAATGTGCAACCTGTTTACTAAATTTTCGTTTTCGACAAAATCGAAAGAAATGTTTCTCTTTTGTAAATTAATAAACTACACCGGTTGTGAAAGGAACGAATCTTGGAGAGTTAGAAGAATTAGTCATGCTCTCAGTGGGTATTTTGTATGATGATGCCTACGGTTTAGCCATTCAGAAAGAAATCAAAGAACGATGTAAACGTTCAATCACGATTAGTACGGTTCATTCAGTGACTAGTCGGCTCGAAGAAAAGGGATATCTAAGTGCCAGATATGATGGTGCCACTCCAGAAAGAGGGGGTCGGAGAAAGCGATTATTCAGGCTTACTTCTGCAGGTCAGGCTGCGATCGTGAAAATGCGAGAAATGCGAGAAAGTATGTGGGCATCGATCCCGGAGATTGCACTTACGAATGGATAAAAAACCAAAACTTCTCTCCACAACCAGCAATCTGCTGGAACGCTTTTGTAAGCCTTCAATTGTCGAAGGCATCATTGGCGATTTGGAAGAAGCATTTTTTGAAAATAAAGAAAACAAAGGAGTCATTAGGGCTAAGATTATTCATCTATTTCAAGTGATCGGATTTCTTAGACCAAGATTCAGAAGAAGGTCAACACACTCAAACATTGAAGCTATGCTACGTAATTATCTTATTGCTACTATTCGAAATCTCAGTAAAAACAAATTTTACGCTTCCATAAACATCTTCGGTCTTGCCATTGGCATGGCCGCTGGGTTCATGATTCTTCAATATGTATATCATGAGCTAACCTATGACTCATTCATTCCAAACAAGGAAAACATCTATCGGGTACAAACCAATCGTTACAATCAGGGAGAGCTTTCGACACAATGGGCGGCAGGAGCAGCAGGAGCAGGAAATCTTCTGAATCGTGATTTTCCTGAAATCGTAGATTATGTGAACCTGACGTCAAGCAGAGCACAAATATCATATGATCAAAAGTATTTTGAGCTCACTCACCCTTACTACGCAGGAGCTAATTTCTTTGAATTCTTCTCAATACCACTAGTAAGAGGTGATGCGGCCACCGCATTAAAAGAACCAATGACTGTGGCCTTAAGCGAATCGTTGGCTAATAAGATTTTTGGTGACGAAGACCCGATGGGGAAAATTATTTTAATGAATGATGCCACAGATTTTAAAGTGACGGGTGTATTTCCTGATTTCCCGGAAAGATCTCACATGAAGTTTGACCTATTGTATTCGTTTGAATCGTTTGTAAGCTTCACAAGTGAAGATGCGAGAACTGAATGGAATTGGGATGGCTTTCTCAATTACGTCAAACTGCATCCGGATGTAAATCCAGAGCTACTCACAGAAAAATTTGATCCATGGATAACCGAATTGGTAGGTGAGGAAGATCAAACAAATTTCAGAATAGAGCTTGTTTTACAACCCCTTACTAAAATTCATCTTACATCTAACTATCGGATGGAGATCAAAGCCACTGGTGACGAAAAGACAACCTATTTTCTTCTAATCATCGGACTGTTTGTGCTTTTTATTGCCTGGATCAACTATATAAATCTTACAACTGCACGTGCACTAAGTCGGGCTAGAGAAGTGGGAATACGAAAGGTGATGGGAGGCTATCGAGCTCAGTTAATTTGGCAGTTTTTATTCGAGTCATTTTTCCTAAATGTGTTGTCATTTGTAATTGCTGCACTTGTAGTGGTTCTCGTTTTTCCCACATTTAATGCTTTTGTTGGGAAAAGTGTTGCATATACCTGGCCAGATGCCGCCATATTTTGGCTTGGCTTAGCTGTTGTGTTTGTAGCAGGGTTGATTCTTTCCGGATTTTATCCGGCATTCGTTCTTTCCAACTTCAAACCAATCGAGGTTCTTAAAGGAAAGTTCTCATCGAGTAGCAAAGGAAACCTATTGAGAAAAGGACTGGTCACTTTTCAATTCCTTGCATCGGTAGTGCTTATTACCGGAACTTTCGTGGTTTATAAACAAATGAATTTTCTTCAGTCACAAGATCTAGGCGTTAGCATTGAACAAACAATGGTGATCAAAACACCATTGTTCAGAAGTGATTCTGTAATGGCTATTAAAGATGCTGTGTTTAAAAACCTTCTCAAATCAGACCCTTCGATTCTTGGTTTTACATCCTCATCTGCAGTACCAGGTAGAACACCAGGCTGGAATGCTGGAGGTATCCGATTACTGACACAGGATGAGTCTTTAGGAAATCAATACCGAATTGTTGGATCCAATGCAAATTTCCATGAATTCTACGAGCTAGAAATTATTGAAGGTCGTGCTTTTGATGAATCATATGGCACGGAAGAAGAGAACGTTCTATTCAATGAGGCCGCAATCCATCAAATAGGATTCAAAGAAGCCAGAGAAGCCCTCAACAAAAAAATTAATTTTTGGGGCGATACATTTAATATCGTTGGTGTAGTTAAAAACTACAGACAAGAGTCTCCAAAGCAGGCTTACGATGCTCTGATTTTCCGGTATTTCCCAAATTCATCAGGGTTTTATTCCGTAAAAGTCAGCTCCAATAATATGTCTGAAGCAGTGGGTAATATGCAATCTCATTGGGAGGCGGCATTCGATAACAAAGTCTTTGATTTCTTTTTCTTAGATGACTATTATAATGAGCAATATGAAGCAGAAGTGAAATTCGGTTCAATTTTTGGGCTTTTTGCAATCCTCGCCATTTTGGTCGCTTGTCTTGGTTTATTTGGGCTCGCCTCCTACATCACAAGTCTCCGATCTAAGGAGGTCGGGGTAAGAAAAGTCCTTGGGGCATCCATTCAACAGCTGCTCAGGTTGTTGAGTTGGGACTTTGTAAAACTGGTTTCCATCTCAATTATCATCGCTGCACCCTTGAGTTGGTGGCTCATGAAAAATTGGTTAGAGGGTTTTGATAATAGAATTCAACTTGGCCTCGGTGTGTTTTTAATCCCCGCCGCTGCAATCGTACTAATCGCTGTAGGTACTGTGGCATTCCATACTTTCAAAACGGCAAGATTAAACCCAGCCGAAACATTACATGATGAATAATTAAGATCTATAAATATCGATCTCTTTTTGAAATCCTCCGGACATTTCACTGAAGGGCATGATAACCACGAGCAATTCTTCTTCGAATTCTGCGTAAATATTTTCAATCTCAACATCGACTGAGATTTTGATCATGCCCAAAATATTGGGTAAGGTATAAGAGTTGACGTGAAAATTCTGATAGACCATTAAATCACTACCATTCACTTCAACTTTTATATCGTCTGGATTCACAGAGGGAACACTCACCTCTAATCGATAGTGATCTTTTTCTGTGGATGTAATAAATGTTGGGAAAACACTGCCTCCGTTGATGTCATTAATCACATTAGCAGTTTCTGCTAATCTTTTGATTGCTTCTTTATCTACTCTCATATCTTCTACTCTTGCATTTCGAAGGACAAAACCTGTTCCAATCACATATTAATTTATAAACGTGCCACTATGGCTGAATCTTTTAAGTGCATCAGCCATTTTGACTGATTTTAAAACAATTTAACAATTCATCTACCTAAAGAAACATTCCATCATTTTTTATGTCTTTGAAGTACTATGACCATATATTTTTCAAAAAAATAAGATTCAAAACTCATGAAAAGGACTTTAATTATTGCGTTAACACTGGTTTCTCTGGTGTCCATTGCGCAAAACGAACGACCAAAAACACTGATTGGTAATGATCCGGAAGATATTTCCGGCTTTGGTGGCGTACTGTTTTCATTTATGCCAATAGATGGAGATTTATCTACACTAACTGGGGGTGGCGGTGCCGTACTATTTGATAATACATTTTATATCGGTGGGTACGGACTAGGTCTTACGGGAAATCATGAATTCTCTGACAATGGGACTGACTTTACTTCCAGTTTCGGACATGGGGGGTTTTGGTTGGGTTATGTGATCAACCCTGATAATCTGTTGCACATGGGTATCGACTCGAAGCTTGGATGGGGAAGTATAACTACAAAAAATAGAGCTACAAACGAAAATGTATCGGAGGATGAAGTGTTCATTTTCAATCCTCAATTTTTCGGAGAGGCCAATATCGCCTACTGGTTTAAAATCAATGCCTCCGTAGGATTCCAAAAAACAATCGGAGTAGACAATGCCTACTTTGATGCGGGTGACTTTGATGGACCAACCTTTGGCATTTCCTTGCTTTTCGGTTGGTTTAATTAGGATGAAATGCGTTAAATTTTCAAAGGTATAACTTGCTCCTGTGCAGGTATTACCTTTGGAATTCAAAAGATACAACGCATGCCTTCATCCAATCACAAACGCGCGCTAATTGGAATACTCCTTGTTGCAGTTGGAGCCGTTTTTCTACTCGACAATCTAGGGTTCGACATTTATATCCCTTATTTCCTTTTTTCCTGGCCTGCAATATTTGTAGTTCTGGGAATCATTAATCTTTTATCCGGTAGTGGAAGGAGCGCACTCATATTTTTTGCAATAGGGGCTGCCTTCTATCTGCATCATTACGACATAGTGAGCATCGGTCAATTGTGGCCACTCGTTCTAATCGTCATCGGGTTGTCTTTCATATTTAGAAGAAGGTCTGAACCACGAAACATTTCTGAAAGTGATGAAGACTATATTGACGAGGTAGCGATTTTCGGGGGAACCGAACGGAAGTTTATTTCAGAAAATTTGAAAGGAGGAAAAATTACATCCATTTTCGGCGGATCGGAAATTGACCTAAGAGGTTCTAAGGCTCAAGATGGTGCGGTCATAGAAGTATTTTGCATGTTTGGGGGTGTGGAGCTAATGCTACCGGAAGATTGGAAAATCAATATGGATGCTACTGCCATTTTCGGTGGATTTAGCGACTCTCGTAAAAATATCACAGGTTCATCTGATACAACCGTTCATATCAAGGGCTTCACGATGTTTGGAGGTGGGGAAATCAAAAATTAGCAATGACCGATCAAACGGGTGAGGTACGGCTCAGATCTTTGGTTATCGAAGATACTGAAACGATTGCCAGATTACTTAACAATCGAAAAATTTGGGATAACCTCCGAGATTACATCCCATTTCCGTATCATAAAAAAGATGCTAAAACCTTTATTGTTTCATCATTATCACAATCCCCTAAAACCACATTTGGAATTTCCTATCAAAAGAAACTTTGCGGAATAATTGGTTTAATGCTGCAGAAGGATATCTATCGCTTATCCGCAGAAGTGGGCTATTGGATTGGTGAACCCTTCTGGGGAAAAGGAATAGCTACCCGAGCAGTTGATCTAATCACTCGTTATGGGTTCTCTGAACTTGGACTCCAACGAATATTTGCCAATACTTTCGAGCATAATAAAGCCTCTCAGCAAGTACTTGAGAAATGTGGATACTCGTTGGAAGGAATCGCAAAAAATGCTGCCATTAAAAACGACTTGATTATTGATGAGCATAAGTATGCCATCATAAAATCAGATTATCCGGAATAACCTAATCATCATTTAGCAGCTCATACCCTTGTCTGATTCCGAGTTCCGTGGCAGGCACACCATCTCGCATCCACTTAGGCATTGGAGCACCTTTTAGGTAATAATCAAAAAATTGAGCCAATCGAATATTAAAATCGATTCTGTTTTGAACCTTAACCGGCCAATGCGGTTCGCCACGATAATTTAATAACCATGCAGGCTTACCCAGCCTCCTCAATGCTCCAAAGTATTCGATTCCCTGATACCATGGAACTGCGCCATCCTCATCATTGTGCAAGATCAAAACGGGAGTTTGAACTTTATCTACGAAGAATATGGGTGAATTCTCAATGTAACGAAGGGGATATTCCCAAAGTGAGCCCCCAATTCTACTTTGCGTACGTTCATACTGGAACATCCTACTCAAGCCTGATCCCCAGCGAATTCCTCCATACGCACTAATCATGTTTACTACAGGTGCTCCTGATTCTGCACACTTAAATATGTTTGTCTCATTGATTAAATGCGCAATTTGGTATCCTCCCCAACTGTGCCCTTGAACACCAATATTTTCTTCGTCTACAAACCCTTTTTCAATTAGTGAGGTAACTCCTGGGATTACGCAATTGTAGGCATCTTCTCCGGGATATCCTGTTTTATAGTTCACGTTGGGATTGAAAATTAGATAACCGCGAGAGGCGTAGAAGCTATAAGTAATCGTCGATCTTCCTGGATAAGGATCTCTATGCCTATTAAGTCCATCCGAACTCTTTTCATAGAAATTAACAATCATCGGGTACTTCTTGGTGGGATCAAAACCTTCGGGTTTTACTAACATCCCCTCCATTTTCTGGCCATCGAGAGAATTCCAATATACCAGTTCAATCGTTCCCCATTTATAGTCTTTCTGCTGGGGGTTTATGTTGCTGATTTTCTGGACTGATTTGAAAGTTTCGTCACTGGCTAAAATATCCGGGAATGTTTGAAAATTTTCTTGAGTGAAAATCAGATTTTTATCATCACGAGCCTTGACAAAAGAACTGTATTGGTAATCTCCTGCGACAAGTTGAGAAGGTGCTTCTTTACCATAGGTGTAAGAGAAAATAGCTTCCCTTTTTGTGTCCTTATAAAATCCTGAAAGAAGAAGTTTTTGGCCCTTTTTAATGAAGCGTTCATCCTTATCAAGTTTAATGTATCTGTACGTGAGCCCTTCACCCCTTCCATTTGGGGTAATTCGTTTGAGTGGACTTTTCATTGTTGGATCTACTTCCCACACATCGTACCGATCATAAATCAAAACCCGATCATCGTTTTCTGTCCAGCTCATCACTCCGTATGGTCGGGGATCGGATGGAGTATCATGCCTTTCGTTGTAGAAAGGTACTTGCTGATTTGTGGTGAGTTGCCTTGTCACGTTACCTTTAAAATCGTAAGCAAACCAGGCAGAGTCACCGTTGTTGTACCAATAGGCATACTTACCTTTGGGTGAAAGCGACACAGAGCCTCTTACCCCTCCCAAAATCTTATTCTTATTCCCATTATTTAGGTCAACCGAATACAGGTCATTCAATGTGTATCCTTCCCATGTAATGAGTTTTCTGTAATCGTAGTTGCTCAAAGCAAGGGCAGTGTTCCCATCTCCTTCATCACTTACAATTACTCGTGAATAGTTCTTGCCCCCAAGTTGAATAAATCGCTCCTTTCCTATATCATAGTAGGTCAGATATCCAAACTTCAAATCATCGTCTTTTTGATTTTCCTGATGTGTAAACAACCTTTGATCGTTCGAATTCCATACCTCTACGTTAACAATTTCTTCATCTAGTAAGGTAGTATCCTGCAAGATTGGTAATTCCTTTACTTCGAAAAATAAGCGTTTGCCTGATTCAGAGAAATAAGATTTGAAGTCTTTGTTTACCATTAATTGGTTTAAAGATCCATTGTTGACTATCGTCTTGCTGCTATCCCATGAGGTCTTATAATAGTGTAAGTGATAATCCCTTTCAAGGTTCTTCGTCGTATCCGTATCTGAAATAAATGACAACTGGCTACCAGTATTATCCCAGGCCAATTGTGAATATTCGCCCTTAGATCTAAAGACGGGTTTAAATCTCTTTTGATCAAAGTCGAACATGTACACCCCTTGTTGTATGGTACTATCATTGCCAGTAGTCGTCAAAACGAGGCCTGAACCCTCCTTCGGAATTTGATAATCAAGAACATACGAGAACGTATATTCCGAGTCATCTTTTAGGTTCTTTAACACCAATTCATAGCCGTTATCCTTGCTTCGTTTTTTTTCCTTCTTTTTAGTAGTGTCTGGTTCAGGATCATATAAATAAACCAGGTAATCGTCCCATTCCTCTGGGACCTTGAATGATTTTAAACCAGGAACTTTTGTCAAACTTTTATCGGTCAAAGAATAAATGGCAAGGGTATCTTTAGGTAAATCCTTTTTCTTGGTCTTCTTTCTTTTCAGGTCCCTTATCTCATCAAAATCTGGTGATACCTTGAAAATCAAAAATTGAGAGTTGTTGGTGAAATACGGATTGTAAGATCGCTCATGGCTCAGCAGCGTGGTCCCATCAAACTGATGCACCATTAAGGATTCATTTCCATATCCATTCGGCTTCAATGTGTAGCCAATGTACTCACCGTTGTTGCTGATCAGTTGCTTTTCAACACTGCGCCATTCATTATAGGCACTATGATCCAGTTCTTTTTTGGTTTGTGAAACACCACACAATGGCAATACTGCCAATAACAAAACAAGTTTTTTCATGGTAACTGTATTTTCTGTAAAGAAGGATTCTCTACAGCCTCTCATTAAACATTAATTCTAAAGAAAAAATCTAAAGGGATCAACCAATTATTTATAGGCGGTAAGGAGTAGAAAAGAATATCAAAAATAATATCTACTAAATTTTTAGTAGTTTTACTAAACATTTAGTAGAATTGTCTCGTACAACAG
This sequence comes from Ekhidna sp., assembly GCA_965601465.1. Taxonomy (GTDB): domain Bacteria; phylum Bacteroidota; class Bacteroidia; order Cytophagales; family Cyclobacteriaceae; genus Ekhidna. Next base: position 400,343 of record OZ271834.1, read on the forward strand.
AACTCATATGGAAAATCTTACCAAAGCAGAAGAAAAAGTCATGAAGATCCTCTGGTCAATCCAAAGTGGGATAATCAGGGAAATTGTTAAAGAATATGATGACCCTAAACCGGCTTACACAACCGTAGCCACCATATTCAAAATTCTTGAAAAGAAAGGATTTGTGGGTAGACGTCCAATCGCCAACACCTATGAGTATTACCCTTTGATCAAAGAAGAAGACTATACCAAGAAATACATGAAGTCATTTGTGAAGCGTTACTTCTCAGATTCATTTAAAAGTATGGTTTCCGCTTTTGGCACCAATGAAGAGCTCAGTACACAGGATATGGAAGACCTCATTGAGCATTTCAAAAATCAAATTGAAAAGAAAAAATCAGAATAATGGAAAGCTATCTAATCCAATCCAACATTGCGCTGGTAGTATTCTACCTGTTGTACCGTGTCATGATTATTCGTGAAAACAACGAGCAATTGAAACGATTCATGGGACTTTGTATCGTGCTATTTTGCGCAAGCTATTTGCTTATCCCCTCATTCGATTTTGCATCAGCAAAAGGTTTTCCGATTGCGGTTCAACAGGCGCTGGAAAATGCCAGTAGTATTCAATCAGACTTTGTATACAAGGCTGAAGAGCAACTAAGCCCCTGGCTCGTGATCTACTTTGTAGGCGTTGGGCTGTTCACGTTACGCTTCTTGGTTGGATTAGCTGGAATTATCAGACTGTATTTACGTTCTCAAGTAAGCAAGAAGTGGGGTTTTGTATTCGTTGAAACCAGTACTCCAATCTCACCATTTTCATTCTTCAACCTGCTCTTCATGAAAAAAGGTGAAGTTGAAAAGTCAGGGATGGCACCCATTATCCTGCACGAAAAATACCATAAGGATCAAATGCATTCAGTTGATGCGATGCTCCTCGAAATATTCACGATCCTTTTCTGGTTCAATCCGGTCATGTGGCTTTTACAAAGGGATATTAAAGCCACCCACGAGTATTTAGCCGATGACTATGTGATTTCCAAGAAAGGATTTGACAAACTGGCTTACCAGGATTTACTCTTCAAGGCAAGAACCGGTATTTCCTTCAAGTCAGTCAATTACTTAAGCAATCAAACAAGTTTAAAACAACGATTTAATAAGATGGAAAAAAGAAAAACTCACTCAAAAACAAGTTTCATCCGCGCCGGAATAGTTCTGATCGCGATGGCTACCGCCGTATTCACCTCCTCTTTCTCTTCAATTTATCAATCTAACAACACACCGTTTGAAATTAGAATATATACAAGTAGTGGAGAGGTAGATCTTGAAAAAGGTATCCCGAAAGATACAGATCAATTATTCGTTCGAATTGTACCAAAGGAAGATGATGACCTAAAATATCGCGTTTCACAAACGGAACTTACAGTGGTGGTAGGTGGTGTCGGCAGAGGCACTTTAAAAGCTGCTGAGACTATAGATTTAAGTGGAACAGGTATCACGACCTTGGAAGAAAAAAGTGCACTTGTCCTCGAGATAAAAGAATATCAAACAATGAATAGCGAGAACATAGTTGAAAGCCATACTCCAGATAAAGGCATCTTCTTTAACATTCCTGTTATCAGATAAAATACTCACTATCTCTTCAAAACCGGCTATAACGTTTATGGCTGGTTTTCGTATTTTAACTCACCAACCTGAAGTTTTTGAATAATTCTAAAAGTTTTACTTTCTCAAAAACTGAATTATCTCCGCTTTTTTTCAAACAACTTTTAATAACGATTTATTATGATGAAAAAAAGAAAAATTCACTCAAAAACAAGTTACATCCAAGTTGGAATGGTTCTTTTATTTATGGTTCTGGCGGCGTTTACGACTTCATTTACAGTTATACCTGAATTTTTAAGAAAAGATCCAATTAAAATTCAATTTGATACCGAGAAGGGTATTGTTGATTTGGATAAAGGAATATCAAAAGATACCGAAAAGCTTTTTGTAAGCATAACCGAGGGCGATGATCCAAATCTAAAATATAAGCCTTGGAAAATGGAAGCAACTTTAGTTACTGATGGGGTTGATCAGTGGACAATATTTTCGTATAGAGAGAAACAAAATATCATTTTCACGTTTGGAGACAAACTCAATCAGATTGAAAATGAAAGTGCTCTGGTTGTCAAAGTAACAAAATACATAACGCTAAATGAATTTAATCAAGTTAATTGGGTTGATTTAGAAAAGCCTCTTTTATTCAATATCCCTATTTACTAAAAACGTTAATTATCTTAAAGCCAGTTATGTCCTTAATATTAACTGGCTTTATCCTTAAATCACCAACTTAAGCAAGAAGTACACACCCAATCCAAGCAGTAAGAATCCAGGTACTTTGTGTACTAAGAATGGATTATCTGCAATCTTGGTAAATCGATTACCCAGCGCATTTACAGTTAATAACAAGCAAAAGGTTCCTGCAGATAAACCAATGAGATAGGTCCAGAATCCAAAGTCATTCACATTGATCCACTCGTCATTTTCAAGATAAGTTGTTATCGCTAACCAAAATGGAATCGTCATCGGATTGAGAAACCCTAGTAGTAACCCTCGCACAAAGCCATGACGCCCTGTCAATTTCGTGTCCACTTTAATGGAGGAAGAAGTAGACTTTGAGAAAATATTTGTCAGACCAAGTACTATTAAAGCGATCGAAGTAATAATCCGAAAATAATCGGCGATTACTTCATTGTTATTCAGAAAAATATGGAATTGTACGGTAACGCCTGCATATAAAAATTCAACAGCGGATGCCGCAAAAGCAAAAAAAACTGCCGCCCTTCTTTTATTCAGAATTGCTAATTGCATAACCGAAACATTGATCGTACCGGGAGGAATGGATCCAATGTAACTCACAACGAAGGCAACAATGAGCGTTTGTAAAATCATGAATTGGCCAGCATACGATTATATCGTTGATGAGATCTCCACATATTTAAACCCCTCTTGAAGCTCCAATATCTGTGACCTCTTTTTCGATTTTGGGCGCTAATATCAGACAAAACAGATAAATGCCAAAGGATGTCTCGATATGCTTTCCAAAGTGGATTTCCAGGTTGATAGATATGTGCCGGCTCTGCTCCAGCCCCATTCAACTCAAGGATTTTAAAGTTTTCTAGTTTTTTCAGATCGTCGTAGGACTGGCACTTAAGATCAAACCGACCAAAGTAGAAATCAGGAATCTGATCACTTAATCGATTGATCGCTTCATTTAATTCATCATCAATCTCATGGTTGTCGCTTAAAAACTTTGTGCCGCGGCAATGATTTCCAATGGGCTCGATAAGAACTTTCTCTCCTTGATTCGGTACATGGGATCCGACAGCTTTCAGATACTCACTTTCTAAGTCTGCGGTCATTAATGCTCTTGTACTGTTTTGCAGTAATTCATTGACCGTTCTTTTACCATCCCCCACAACGTGCAGAAAGACTTTTCGAACGATCGATGTGACTCTCCCCTTTTTGCCAGGATATTTAACAAAGAATACACCGAGCTCAATTGGATAATCAATCATTTCCTGGAGTAAAAAATTAACCGGGCATGAATTCACATAATTGCTAAGTTCCTTTTGATCGTGAATTTTACTAACCCAGGCTCCTCTTTCACCCACATCGGGTTTGGCAATAATTGGGAAGCCAGTCTTCGCTGCTTCTAATGCGGCCCGTTCTAAATCACCTTTTTCAATCAGCAAGGTTTTTGGAATGTATTCGTCAGGTATCAGCTTGAAGATGTCTGATTTCTTCTCTCCAATCATCCCCCCAAATTCAATGCTTGGGTTTGAGGTGGTGAAAAAAAAGAATGAGCGATGCTTCAGAATTAACCACGCATAATAAAAGAAAATGGGGAAATACAACACAGAAAATGGCCAGTACTCCCAATGTGTAAGTCGTACGATAAGCTTTTTCAAAAGAAGATTTAGTTCGAATTGGAGCTTGCTCGATACCGTATAGTGGAACTGGCTACGCCAAAGTTCTCAGGTAATGAAATGTAGGTTAGCGACTGCTTCACTGCCACTTTCAGTAAAGCCATGTGATGGATTGCATGTTCGATGTTGTAAGACAACTCACGGAAAAAACTGCTTTTCATTACATCATTTGATCCCTCACTGACAGCATAGTTCGCTTCAAACGTTAATTCAAAATCCTGTTGATTCTTATCGAGGAAGTCTGCGATTGAATCGATTACACTTCGTGCTAATTTTTTATCTGTCTCAATTAATGTGTCGTGCTTTCGTTGATCATAATTTACTACCCCGTTATTTTTAGCGTCAAACAGGCAGATGAAGAATTCCAGGGTATGCCGAATATGTTGTCCAAACGTCGAGCCACTCAGCTCAGGCAGCGGTCGCGCAAAATCTTCTTCACGGCAAGATTCAATGATCTGATCAAGTTGTAATAGTAGGTCCTTAGCTGATGTATGAAGCATATTATTTAATTAATGCAAAATTAAACATACGGATTTTCTTCGTCACTGATTTCAAAAATCTCTTAAAAAGTATTCCTACTGACTTTTCTCCTCTAACTTACTAATTGCACTCCATATTAAATCCATCTCAAATCCTTTACCAGATAGATAGGCAGCGGTTTTTTGCTTGCGTTTGAAGGCTTCATCTTTTTCTAGTTTTTCCCATTTGTTTTTCGCTAGTTCTGAAAGACGCAAGTAGTATTTCTCCGGATCTATTCTATTCAACGCATTATCTACCACCTCACCTGAAAGTTTATGGGCATAGATATGGGCTTTAATCTTCTGTTTCCCCCAGGAATTGAACTCAAACTTATCGTTGCAGAAAGCATTGGCAAAACGTTGCTCATCTACAAATCCTTCTTTTGATAATTCGGCTAAAAGTGCTGCGGCATCTTCCTCTGCTATCCCCCAGCTTTGAATTTTCTCAAAAAGTTCATTTGGGGATCTTTCCCGGAAGGCACAAAACCGTCCTGCTCGTTGTTTAACCTCTTTGATGTCTAATTTCCTAGACATCCAGCTTATTTATCTGCGATATAGCCTTTACGCTTGAGAACCGTTTCAAGGAAACGAATTTCGTTCTCGTTGTTGAATATCTTAAATGGCAAATGAACCAGTTGGGCTTTACTAGCAAATAATATAAAGGCATCCTTTCCCTTTTTTGCACGCTTGATCTGATCCCACTTCATAGGCATGCCTTGCTTGGCATTCATCTTGATTAGAATCTGCTGCGACGAAATTTCGTAGGAAAGTTTTTGGAACATGAACTTACCTTGCTCCAGTTGAGTAATCCCGGCAAACTGAATCAGCCAAAACAATAGATAAAGCGCCAACGCGATCGTTGCTCCGGTAATCCACCAATGGCTTGGAGCAAGGAAATAGCCACTACAGATGGCTGCATAAATCAAGAATACCCACCACTGTTGTTTCAATGCACCCCTAAATGCTATTCCAATGTATTTTTTGGTTGGCAGTTGATATTTTTTTGTCCTTACTATCATAGCTCAATCGCTCTTTTCTACTTCTTAAAATGATTCTACCGCGAATATAGAATTTAAATAGCTTTGAGACTCATATCCAGGCTCTTGTATGAGTGAGTGAGGGCTCCTACTGAGATGTAGTCTACTCCTGTTTCTGCTATTTCTGCTATGGTTTTCTCTGTAATTCCTCCCGATGCTTCCGTTTCAAACCTGCCTCCAATCATTTTGATAGCTTGTCGGATGTCAGAAGGCAACATATTGTCCAACATCACCCTGTTTACCTGACCCACTTCTAGCACTTCATCCAATTCTTTCAAACTCCTAACCTCTATTTCAATATTGAGTTGCAGGTTGTTTTCTTTCAGATAGGCAACTGTTTGATTAATCGCGTTTTTAACGCCTCCAGCAAAATCAATGTGATTGTCTTTTAGCATCACCATGTCGTACAAACCAAATCGATGATTGACTCCACCACCAATGACCACAGCCCACTTTTCCGCTAGTCTGAATAAAGGCGTCGTTTTCCGTGTATCCAACAGTCGTGCTTTGGATCCTTTGATCAGCTGATTCATGTGATGCGTATAGGTAGCAATTGCACTCATTCGCTGAAGACAATTAAGAACCAGCCGTTCGGAAGACAGTATAGATCGTGAACTTCCTTTTACACTAAATGCAATTTCTCCATGTTCGACCAAATCTCCATCTTTCTTATGGAAATCTAGAACCAGGTTGGTGTCAACGTAGTGAAAGATCTTTTGAGCTAATTCTAATCCAGCAATCATGCCATCATCTTTGATAATCAGGTGAGCTTCACTAGTTGCACTTTCAGGAATTGATCCTAACGATGAATGGTCACCATCACCAATATCTTCAGCCAACGCGTTCTTAATAAATGCATTGATATTTTTGGTTGTTAGATAGGGTAAATTCATTGTGGCGGAATTTTGCGCGAGGCGGTATGAAAACGAAATAAGCTACTCTTGACTGAAATTCAAAGTATCAATCAAGTATTTGTCTTCAATTTTCTTTATGAACATTACCACTCGATAAGCACCATTATCGTGTGTATACCGGCCAATCGTATATTTTAGACCTTGTGATGCTCCCTGATGGATGTATGAAAAGTCCTTTGGTGGATTTTGAGAGAAGAAATTTCTCAAAACTACCTCGGCCTGCGCTTTACTGTAATTTGAGCTTTCTCCATTGATCTTGATTTCTACTGTCTGATTGCAAAATTTGATCAGTTCCTTTGAACTCCCCGCCTTCAGTGCAGTTCCAATATCCTTAACAGCCTCCTCCTGAATGGGAGAAGTGAATAAGGTTATCATTAGAATTAGCATTTTCATCAACTTCTATATTGTTTTTATAACAATGTAGTAAAAACCATGCCCAATTTATTCAATCAATGAACCAGATTCAAAAATTGACACTTCTATATTTGCCGTATGAACAAGAAAGTCATTCTTCTGATACTTGACGGATGGGGCATCGCCAAGGACAAGGCGGTTTCAGCGATTGATAAAGCCAGCACCCCTTTCATGGATCGAATGTTTAAAGAGTACCCACATAAAACCTTGGAGGCATCTGGTCTGGCTGTCGGTCTTCCAGACGGCCAGATGGGAAATTCTGAAGTGGGTCATATGAATATTGGTGCCGGAAGAGTAGTCTATCAGGATCTAGTTAAAATCAGCAATGCGGTCAACGATGGATCAATTGCAGATAATGATCAATTAAAGAGTGCCATCAATTATGCACAAGAAAACTCAAAACCTATTCACCTGATTGGACTTGTTTCTGATGGAGGAGTTCACTCTCACATTGATCATCTAAAAGGGCTTCTTTCCACATTTTCTGAGAAGGGCTTCGAGGATGTCTTCGTTCATGCTTTTACGGATGGGAGAGATACCGATCCAAAAGGCGGAGTTGAATACTTAAGAGACCTTCAAAATCATATGGCAGATACCACTGGGATTTTGGCTACAGTGACAGGAAGGTATTATGCGATGGATCGCGATAACCGATGGGAAAGAGTTAAGCTAGCCTATGATGCAATGGTGAAGGGTGAAGGTAAGCGTGTACAGGATGCGCTACGAGCCATGGAAGAATCATACATGGAAGATGTAACAGACGAATTTATCAAACCCATCGTTTGTGCAGATGCAAAAATTCAAGAAGGAGATGTGGTGCTATGTTTTAACTTTCGAACAGACCGGGGACGGCAAATCACGCAAGCGCTCACTCAACAAGACTTCCCGGATCAGGGAATGAAAACACTTGATCTGCACTATGTTACAATGACGAACTATGATGATTCTTTCAAGGGTGTCCATGTGATGTATGGAAAGGACAATCTAGAAATGACACTTGGCGAAGTGCTGGAGCAAAACAATAAAAAGCAAATTCGGATCGCAGAGACCGAAAAGTATCCGCACGTTACGTTCTTCTTTTCTGGTGGAAGAGAAGAGCCATTTGAGGGTGAAAAAAGAATTCTGTGCCCTTCTCCTAAAGTTGCTACTTATGACTTAAAACCTGAGATGAGCGCGATGGACATCAGGGATAAGATCATCCCAGAGTTGAAAGAAAATTCTTCTGACTTTATCTGCCTCAACTTTGCGAATCCTGACATGGTTGGCCATACCGGAGTTTTTGAAGCTGCGGTAAAGGCTTGCGAAACAGTAGATCAATGTACAGAAGCTGTAGTAAACACAGCTCTCGAAAATGATTATCTATCCATAATCATAGCAGACCATGGTAATTCAGATATGATGATCAACCCGGACGGTACACCAAATACTGCACATACTACAAACCTTGTTCCTTTCATTGTGGTTGATAATGACTTTCAAGGGGAGCTGAAGAACGGAAAACTTGGAGATCTTGCTCCCACCATTCTTCAATTCATGGGCCTTGATATTCCGAATGAAATGACGGGCGATATTTTGATATGATATGAAAAAACTGGGGATTATAGCTTGCTGGATTGCATTTGTTGGATGCCAAAATCTGAGACCGGATGCTGTGCGTATTCCCGAATACCCTGATTTTGAAGATTTGATCAATGAGCAAGTCGAGCTCCTAAAATCCAATCGGGCAAAAAAAGAAGTTTGGTTGGATGGAAAAAGCGAAGTTCAGATTCTATCGATGGATTCCACCAAATGGCAAAAAGAATTGTCATTTCTAAAAGAAATCAACCCGAATCAACCAAGGTATGTCGGTGCCTTTAATAAAAGTGGTGATGAACTCAATCAAACGCTCACATTAGCAGAAGGTGAAAACGGAGCACTGAAAAAGCTATCATTCTCCCGGGATGTTAATGGCTTTGAAAAGATCCTTGCTTCTTTTCATGAGGATAAAGATGTATACGTGCACCACCGTGAAATAGAAATAAGATTTGAAGACGGAAAGGTTTATTCACTCAGAATTGATGGGTATCAGAAAATAATGTTTAAGGATACCGTACGGTTTAGGATAGTGATTGGAGTGAATTAACTTTTCACTTCTAACATTTTAATCGCTGTTGCAGCTGCTTCATCTCCCTTATTTCCATGCTTCCCTCCGGCTCGATCAAGTGCTTGTTTCATGTTGTCCGTAGTAAGTACACCAAAAATCACGGGCTTATTGTATTTGAGATTTACATTGGTTATTCCGTTTGCCACCGCATCGCAAATGAAATCGAAATGTCGAGTTTCTCCTTGAATCACACATCCCAGGCAAATTACAGCGTCGATATCATTTCGCTCAGCCATCCATTGTCCTCCCAAGCTTAGCTCGAATGTACCGGGGACATTCATCCGTTCGATGTTGTCCCGTGTAGCACCCGCATTAATCAACGTTTGATAGGCGCCGGAGTAAAGCGACTCGGTCACTTGCTCGTTCCATTCGGCAACAACAATTCCAAACTTGTTCTTACTGATATCTAAAGACTGATTGATCTTTACGTCACTGAGGTTTTTTTCTGATGAAGCCATAAAACAAAGAGAATGAAGTTTCTACAAATAAAAAATGCCATCCGTTTGAGATGACATTTTTAAAGGATTTAATTTCTTAATTATTGAGCCAGCGCTTCTAATCTAGACTTTTGCTTCTTTGCATCGTTAACTTCGGCTGCATTTGGATAATCTGCTATGATAGTCCCATAAGTAGATGCTGCCGCAGCATAGTTCCCACTTTGCTCTTGAGCAACGGCCAATTTCTTCAAATAGATTGGAGTAAAAGATTCATTTTTCTTGTAATCGACTGCTTTGTTGTAATAGTCAATTGCATCAGAAAAATTATCCTGCTCCATGTGTGCGTCTCCGATAAGAGAATATGCACGGCCTTGGAGGAGGTAGTCATTGCTACTGAATTTCTCCAGGTTTCTTATAGCCCCATCGAAATCCCCAAGTTTAAGGTATGACGCACCTGCGTAAAAGCTTGCAAGATTTGCTGCCTTTGTGCCTGGAAACTCATCCATGATTTCAAGAAAACCATAGCTATTTCCGTCACCATTAAGGGCAAGGCCTAGGCTATCTGCATCAAAGTAATATTGTGCCTGAAATAGCTCTTCCTGAGCTGTTTGGTTCTGATTCGTGATGTAATAATTGTAAGCAGCAAATCCAACCACTAGCAAAGCAAGCACTCCTCCAATACCGAAGACCATTGCTTTGTTTCTCTTACTGCTAAAAAACTCATTGGCTTTTTCAACGATTGCATTTGGATCCTCCAGGATCTCAACACCTTCATCTTTCTTTTTTCCTTTTGCCATTTCTTTGAACGTTGGGCATCTGTTTATGCTTAGAATGCCGGATTATTTCAATTAAAAATTACGCCTTCTGGCGTTTGCGGACGCAAAGATATATTTTTTGTTCAGATGTGTAAGGGTGTCAGTCAATTATGTGTTGACAAACGGGTAATCGTTCTCAACATAATTGTCTGTATACGCTTCTGAGGCCTCGGGCCACGGTGATTTTTCTGCAAAATCTACTGCCTTGAGCACCTCATCCTTAATTCCTTTGTCAATTTCTTTCAACTCCTCTTCTGTTGCCCACTTATTCTTTAGAATCGTTTGCCTCACTTGCTCTATTGGATCTTGAAGCTTATACTCCTCCAACTCTTCCTTGGTTCTGTACTTGGCAGGGTCAGACATAGAGTGTCCTTTATATCGGTAAGTTCTAAACTCCAGGAATGTAGGGCCGTCTCCTTTTCTTGCTCGTTCTGCAGCTTTTGAAACTGCATTATGAACGTCCTCAACCCTCATTGCATCTACAGGAGCAGATGGCATATCGTAGGCTTCTGCTAACGTGTGAAGTTCTGTAACATTTGAAGTTCGCTCAACAGAAGTTCCCATAGCGTACCCATTGTTTTCAACGACGAAAATCACAGGCATCTTCATAGTCATGGCCATATTAAAGGCTTCATGCAAGGCTCCTTGTCGAACTGCACCGTCACCCATGTAGCAAATGCATAAGTTCTTGGTTCCTTTATATTGTTCTGCAAAGCCAATTCCTGCACCTAAAGGAATTTGTGCTCCAACAATTCCATGACCCCCAATAAAGTTTACTTCTTTATCAAACATGTGCATGGAACCACCTTTACCTTTAGAAACCCCAGTAGCTTTACCAAAAAGTTCTGCCATCACCCTTCCAGGGTCTGTTCCCAATGCCAGAGGATGACCATGATCCCGGTAAGCAGTAATCCACTTATCATCTTTTTCAAGTGCGGAAACAGCGCCTGAAGCACATGCCTCCTGACCGATATATAAGTGACAAAATCCACGAATTTTCTGCTGGCCATATAGTTGGCCTGCCTTCTCTTCAAACCTTCTCATCAGCATCATGGAGCGAAACCACTCCATATATTGCTCTTTCGAAAACTCACTTGCTTTTTTTGTTGTCTTTTTAGCCGCCATAGGACCCAATTGTTTGATTTACTTTGCTAAACGGATAGCGAAATTACAGCAAAAAACCATGATCCTAAAAAGCCTAAGGCTGACGCACTTTAAGAACCACCCGGAATCCAAATTTGAGTTTGGGGATCGAATCAATTGTGTGCTAGGTAAAAATGGCGTAGGCAAAACCAATTTGCTGGATGCGATCTATTATTTGTCTTTCACCAAAAGTGCTGTTGGATCACAGGATAAGCTTGCCATTACCCATGATCAACGTGCTTTCACGCTTTTTGGCACCTATGATTCCCTCTCTCTAGCAATCCAATTTGAAAAAGGGAAAGTCAAAATACTCAAAATCGATGGACAAGAACCTGATAAGCTAAGTGATGTCATTGGAAAAGTACCACTGGTTATTGTACTGCCTGATGATACCGCCATGATCAAAGAAGGAAGTGAAGAACGAAGAAAATTTTTTGATGGAGCGCTGGCACAGTTTGATCCTGAATATTTACAAGCGCTACTTCAGTATAATAAGCTGCTTAAGCAAAGAAATAGTCTTCTTAAACAACAAGATGGAAGAAGCATCGATGTGCAACTGCTAGAAACTTATGACGACCAATTGATTCCTCTCGCTATCTTGATCTCTAAAAAACGACGGGAAGTTCAGGAGATCTTTTTGCCATATTTCGTAAAAAACTACTCCGACCTTCACGATGGTGTAGAGGTCCCTTCACTGAATTTTAAATCTCATGTTGATGAATCCTTTGAATCACAGTTTAAGTCTAACAGACAAAAAGATCTGATTATGCAACGCACGATGCTTGGAAGCCATCGGGATGATTTTGAGTTTCTGCTGGATGGGGCGCTGATTAAAAAATTTGGATCTCAGGGCCAGCAAAAGACATTTATTGTTGCCCTCAAGCTCGCTCTTTATGATTTCCTAAAGGAACAAACAGGAATGACACCTCTGCTATTATTGGATGACATCTTCGATAAACTGGATGATTCAAGAATTCAACATTTAGTATCACTGCTGCTCGATAATGATCGGTTCCAGCAAATTTTCATTACTGATGCCAGGAAAGATCGAAGTAAGGAGCTATTCAAGCATGAGAAAGCCATAAACTTTATTGATCTTTGATACCATCCATGAAAGAAGATCCAATAAAAAGTTTCCGTAACGCATTCCAGGGATTTCTCAAAGAAGAAAATCTCGAGCATACTTTTAAGCAAAAGCAAGTCATTGCGGACTGGGAACGTATTATGGGAAAGACCATTGCGTCACGGACAACTAAAGTTTTCTTCAATAAAAAGACACTTTTTGTCAAGCTATCTTCTGCACCGCTTAAAAACGAAATGCAAAATTCAAAAGCTCAAATTATTGACCTTATTGAGAAGGAGGTAGGTAAAGGGGAGGTTGATGATGTAAGGTTTTTATAGTAATGTTTACAAATGAATATGCTCAAGACCAGTTTCCTTGTGATCAAACTTTTTTTATCCTATTTGTGTGTTGCGCAAAACTTTTCAAATGGATACATGATTGATCAGAAGAGAGATACGGTCAAAGGTCTTTTGAGAATAAGCAAGGACTATCAGGAAGTTCAAATTAAAGTAGGTTCAAAAAACGTCATTTATTCTTCAGAAGATGTTAGCTTAATTATACTGGAGAGTGGAAAAACTTATTCAACAAGTATTAAACCGAAGCATTTTGTTGAATATTTAGTGACTGGCCCAATTAGCTTGTATAAGCTCCAGGATTTTTTCTTAGTAAAGAAGGGAACCGACTCATTAATAACTTTAGCAGAAACAAGTGAAGTCATTGTAACTGAAAATGGGAGGTTTTTTAAAAAAAGTACACGATGGAAAAATCTTCTGAAATTACTTGCCTCCGATTGTCCTAACGAATCTAAGACGATTGAGCAATTACGTTTCTTAGAAAAAAATATTGTTGAATACGTGCAAGATTATAATCGATGTACTGGTTCCAATTCAGTTGTTTATAAAAGTACATTTCCGGACTTTAAAATTAATGGGGGGTTTAGCTTAGGAATAGTTCCATCTAATCTAAGCGTAGTAGGATTCGCTAATAGTTCATTGAACCAAAACTATAAGTCGACAGATCTAGAATTTGGAGCCGCAATTAACATTAGAATGCCGAAAATTTCCAATTTTATAACGCTACAGACAGGAGTAAGCTTTATTAAATCCAGGTATAATTCTATTACCGATATTGATAATGCTGGCGATTTAGGTACGTATGAATCGACTGTTGATTTATCCTTTATTCAAATTCCTTTTATGATTAAGCCTTATTTATCCTTTCCTCAACCATCAATATATTTCATTTTAGGCCAATCTACATCGTTCAATCTAACCAGAGAACAGTCATTTGTTTTCACAAACTCAAGCACTCTTGAAGAACAAGTTGGTGAGCTATTTGAAATCAGGAAAGTCGGTTTTAGCCTTTTCATCGGGTTAGGATATGAGCGTAAGGTTGGAAAGTTTCTATATGCCATCGACTTCCGTTATCAGAAATTTCCAAATATGTATACTACAACTGCAATATCTGGAGACCTGGACAGATACTCCATTAATTTCATGGTCAGTGATCTTTTTTAGCCATTGCTAAAAAATGACGATATAGAAAAATCGCAAAATTCGAAGGCTCAAATTATCGAATTGATAGAAAAAGAAATCGGGAAGGGAGAAGTAGACGATGTGAGATTTTTGTAAAATCTTTATGGAATCCACCGGCTTTTTTCATCTCAAAGAAAAAAGCCATGAAACATTTTATCAAAATACTTACACTCCTGTCTTTTCATTGGGCCGTATCACAAGAGCCAAAAGAGCTAATTCTCGATACTAAGATTGAAGAGGTGACCGTATATATTCAAGGTGCGGAAATCACCAGAAGTGGTACTTCAAGAATTCCTAAAGGCGAATCCAACATAAAAGCAACAAACTTATCTCCCTACGTCAATCCAAAGAGTATAACGGCCACCGCAAATGTGGATTTCATCATTCTGTCCGTCAATCATAAACTTAACTATCTGAATGAATTGAAGAATGATGTTAAGATTGACAGCCTTAGTCAAATTGTAGATGGCTTGGATCACGAGATTTCGAAAATAAGAATCAACCAGGAAGTCCTGAATGAGAAACTCAATTTGATTAAATCAAATAATGATTTCGGGGGCGAAAATGGAGTCTCATTATCAGACCTAAAGAATGCAGTGACATTTTTTGAAGCTGAAATCTCAAGAATCAAATCCAATCAATTGACCAACAGAATAAGAATTGACTCACTGGAAGTAAAGAAAGACCAATTCATAAGCGAGATCAATTCTCACAGAAATCAAAAAATGCTTCCAACATCTGAAATTCATATTCGAGTGAAAGCGGAAAGTGCAACAACCGGGGAATTCGAAATTTCTTATCCGGTAGAAAACGCTGGTTGGTTTCCAAAATATGACATCCGTGTGGATAATATCAACAAGCCTTTACTTCTCGAGTATAAAGCTGATGTCTATCAGAACACGGGTGTTGATTGGAAGAATGTAAATCTTGAACTATCAACTGCAGATCCGAATAAAAGCAGTGTTTTGCCGAATTTGAAAACCTGGTATCTAAATTTTGAGCGAAACACGCGATACCAAAACCGCGACTACAGCAATTTTTCTAATTTGACCTATAATGAAAATGAGTATCGAACAGTTATTGGAAGGATTGTCGATGATACGGGTGAACCATTACCCGGTGTTAATGTGGTTGTAAAAGGAACCACTACCGGAACGACCACCGATCTGGATGGAAACTATAAAATCTTGGTTTCAGGAGATGACAATATCGTTATTTCATATGTAGGTTTCGAGACACAAGAAGCAAGAGTTGGTGGTCGATCCAATATGGATTTCGTTTTAGGTGGAGTTACGGAATTACAAGAAGTGGTTGTGACGGGTTTTGCGGCAAGAGGTAGCAGTAGTAGTGGATACAGTGCTACAAAACCGAAGGCTGAAGTTTTAACTACCCGCGTGATTCAAAAGACCACATCCTTTGTGTTTAAAGTGGAGCTTCCATATACCATCAAGTCTACCGGACAGAGACTTACGGTCGATTTAAAGCAGCATGACCTGGATGCGAATTATAAATATTATAGTATTCCTAAAATTGACACGGATGCGTTCTTGATTGCTGAGCTTACCAACTGGAATCAGTATAACCTGCTAGAGGGAGAGGCTAATTTATTCTTTGAGGGGACCTTTGTAGGCCAAACAATCCTCAATCCTCAAGCTTTTGGTGATACCCTTGATATATCATTAGGCCGTGACAAGAGCATTTCTATCAGCAGGGAGCCGATAGAAGAATTTACGAAGCACAAATTCATTGGAGGTAATAAAGTAGAGCGCCGAGCTTACCAGATTAAAGTCAAAAACCAAAAAAATGAAGCGGTGGAATTAACCATTTTTGATCAAATTCCTATTCCGGTAATCAATGCTATTACAGTTTCATTAGAGGAAAAAAGTGATGGAGTATTGGATGAGAAAAGCGGCAAAATAACCTGGAATATCAAACTTGACCCAGGACAACTTGATGAAAAAAAATTGAGCTATCAGGTGAAGTATCCAAAACAGGAAAGAATCAATCTGGATTAACACTTCGAATAAAGCGGCGGAATTCCGTCGCTTTATTCTTTTACAACCATCATCCTCTTAGGCCACCGGTAAGAATCATTCTCATTTTGACAAAGGAATCCGCAAGGCCAGGTAATAGTCAAAGGTAGTGGAGTTCTTTCGATTGGTTTTTCCAAAACCGGGAATATCAAAGGTTTGCAAATCTCCCTCTCCATTGATTTTTCGTAGCAATTGCCATCGCATGGTAAAGCCCATGTATAAGTTCGAGATAATTTTTCCTCGAACATTAAAGGTCACCTCAGCCCAACGAGCTGTTAATGAATTGTTTTCTAAAACATACTCCTGCTCACCGAATCCCTGATCTGCAGTATAAATCAGGCGATCATCAAAATTTGCACGAGCATATCTCAGACCAAGCGAAAGAACGTTGCCACTAGCTTTATCCTTAGTGAAGTTGCGATCGAAACCTACTCGATAGTAACTGCCTTTGTTTTCATAGGCAAAGGATTCTCCACGTTGGTGCTCTTCGATCCCAAAATCAACGACCAGGTTGTATTTATGAATTGCCAGAGCAGTCTGAACTTCATGGGAGGTTAGGTCATCCTCGGTAAATGTTCGGATACTTCTGATTGCATTCACAGCAATTTTCACCTCGTAAGGTCTAAAACTCACAGGTTCTTTTTCTTTGACAGGTTTCGCTGGCTGAGCAAGCAGCACCCCACTTAAAACCAATGTCAATATGCTAAAAGTAGATTTCCACATTGGTATCTAAGAGTCTGTTTGTAACATTTCCTACCACCACGGTAGAATCAAAGGACTGACTAACAGTATCAATATTGACAAAAGTCAGGGATGGGTCGCATGCCTCATCAAAAATGGAATAAGAAGTTTCATAGCTCAACTCCACAAAATGACTGGAGGTATCGGAATCAAATTGAAGCCTGGTAGTTTCAGTAAGCGGATTCAATGGAAACAAAATAAACGTCGAATCAGAAACGATGGTGGTATCAGTCCCAACTATCGTCGTATCTGCTAAAAAAACGAAGTTATAAGGTGAACCTTCAACAGTAAAGGTGAACCCAACGGTCTTTGGTGCTTCCGTTTCCAAATCAAAAAATCGAACAATTATAAAATCTGTGTTGTCATCTGTGCCGCAGTTTTCAATCTCCTGACACGAAAGAACAATTAGCCCATATAGTATGATGATGAATTTTTTCACAGGCGGCAAAATTAAAACTTAAAGGTTCTCAAAGCATTCATTTATGTTAGAAACACATTATAATCGTTCAATGTAACCTTCAGATTTCCATTAGCTTTGCGCTCGCGATTCGGAAATGAACCAAAATAGATCGCTTTGCTTTATTAGAATCATGAAAACGAAGGGTTTAAAGAAAACGAAAGTCAACATTGTTACACTCGGATGCTCCAAGAATCTGGTGGACTCAGAGGTAATGTTGACACAGCTGAGGGGAAACAATATTGATGCCACACACGAATCCACAAAAGATGATGCCAATGTGGTGGTTGTAAATACCTGTGGGTTTATTGATAATGCGAAGCAAGAATCGATAGATACCATCTTACGATATGTTGATGCCAAACAGGAGGGACTGGTTGAAAAGGTTTATGTGTCGGGATGCTTATCACAACGGTACAAGGATGAACTGAAAGATGAAATTCCGGATGTTGATGCATGGTTCGGAACAGGAGACCTCCCTGCATTACTAAAAAAATTCAAAGCTGATTATAAGAAAGAGCTTTTAGGTGAGCGGATTACGACAACAAACAAGCACTACGCCTACTTGAAGATCGCTGAGGGTTGTGACCGTCCTTGTAGTTTTTGCGCCATTCCGTTGATGCGAGGAAAGCATGTCTCCAAACCGATGGAACAAGTTATCGCAGAAGCTCAATCACTGGTAAAGAACGGAACCAAAGAAATTTTACTGATCGCTCAGGATTCTACTTATTACGGGTTAGACCTGTACAAAAAGCGAAATCTGGCAGAACTAATGGATCGTCTGGCGGATGTGGAGGGATTGGATTGGATCCGATTACATTACGCATTCCCTACAGGTTTCCCGGAAGATGTATTGGATGTGATGGCTAAGCGATCAAACATATGCAACTACCTGGACATCCCACTTCAACACGCCTCCACGAACATGCTGAAGATGATGCGTCGAGGCACAACTCGTGAAAAGACGGAAGCATTGCTTGATAAAATGAGGACAAAAGTGCCCGACATTGCTATTCGAACCACCTTAATTGCGGGACACCCGGGCGAAACCCAACAAGACTTTGAAGAGATGCTCGACTTTGTTGAAAAAAATCGTTTTGAACGATTAGGGATTTTCACCTACTCACATGAAGAAAACACCCATTCATACAATTTTGAGGATGATGTCCCGGATGAGACCAAACAAGAACGCGCAAATGCCGTAATGGATTTGCAGGAAGAAATTTCCATGAGCATTAATGAAGCGAAAGTTGGTAAGGAATATAAAGTGCTAATCGATCGAATGGAGAGCGGGACGTTTATTGGAAGAACTGAGCACGACTCGCCAGAGGTGGACAATGAAGTGATTATACCAGCAGACCATTCATATTTAAGGATTGGAGATTTTGCCCAGGTAAAAATTACCGACGCTACAGCATTTGATCTGTATGGTGAACCAATTCAGCCTTAACCCACTAACTAAAGCGTGCGCACTGAAACCATCCCTTTAGAAGAGACCGACTGTTTTTCACAGTTTTTCCTGGACTACATCACACAAAAAGAAGCACTCGCTCCTTTTTATGCCGACTTTCCTTCAGTACCTAACTTTAAGAAGGCTATTGAAAATCGAAATTTCGATGACTATGGAAGGGGAGTGCTGGTAGAGGTATTAAACAAGCAATATGAAAATGTTCAGGTTTCTCCAGCTGTGACTAACAATATCAACAGCCTTAATGATTCCAAGACTTTCACCATAACCACCGGACATCAGCTCAATATTTTTACCGGTCCGCTTTACTTCATTTATAAGATTGTGACCGT
Source organism: Ekhidna sp. (assembly GCA_965601465.1). Classification (GTDB taxonomy): domain Bacteria; phylum Bacteroidota; class Bacteroidia; order Cytophagales; family Cyclobacteriaceae; genus Ekhidna. Next base: position 419,343 of record OZ271834.1, read on the forward strand.
AATCAACGCCTGTAAGACATTGAAACAGGCGTACCCGGAATACAACTTTGTCCCGGTCTACTGGATGGCGAGCGAGGATCATGATTATGATGAAATCAATCACTTCTTTTTTGAAGGGAAAAAATACATCTGGGAAACCGTTCAATCTGGTGCGGTTGGCCGTTTTGACCCTTCGGCACTCAAAGAAATTGCAAACAAACTCCCGAATGGAGCCGAGTTCTTCAAAGACGCATACTCTCAAGAATCCCTTGCTGCGGCTGGAAGAGCTTATGTAAACCACCTGTTTGGTAATGAAGGATTAGTTGTCGTGGACGGTGATAGCCAGGCATTAAAAGCTCAATTTACTCCTGTCATTGAAGACGATTTATTTGAGCACCATTCGGAAAAGTTGGTCTCAAAAACATCCTCATCACTTGAAGAGATTGGTTATAAGACCCAGGTACATGCTCGTGAGATAAACTTCTTTTACCTGGATAATAGCGTGAGAGAACGAATTGAAAAATCCGAAAACGGATTCAGCGTGGTAGACACCGAACTTCAATTCACTGAGGATGAAATACGGGAACTAATCAAAGAGCATCCCGAACGATTTAGCCCCAACGTTATTCTCCGTCCGCTTTACCAGGAAACCATCTTACCAAACTTGGCTTATGTTGGTGGACCTTCTGAAGCAGTATATTGGCTACAACTGAAAGCAGTTTTTGATCATTTCAAAACGGCATTTCCATTGCTAATGCCTAGAAATTTTGCCTTGGTTGTTCCTTCAGATGTTTCGTCCAAGTGGTCAAAAACTGGATTACCGGAAACTGATGTTTTCTTAGACTCTGATAAGGCATTTACCAAATGGGTAAAGTCAAACTCTGAAAATGATTTGTCATACTCTTCAGAGCTGGAAAAACTTGAGGAGCTTGAAAGCAAGCAAAAGGAGAAAGCCATCTCGATAGACCCTACGCTTTCACAGCATATAGAAGCCCTTTATGCTACATTCTCTAATCGAATTGAAAAAGCTGAAAAAAAACTCATTCGGGCAGAGAAGCGTAAACACGAAGAATGTAAGCAGCAAATTGAAGGAGTGAAAAACGTCCTTTTTCCAGGTGGGAGTTTGCAAGAAAGAAAAGATAACTTCCTCAATTTTTATCTGAAAAACCCGCAGTTTATTCAGGTGTTGCTGCAAACGTTTGATGCATTCGACTATCGGATGTACGTGCTTTATGAATAGGAAAGGAATACCTTTCATTCCATCATGCTCTTCAAGAACCTCCATAGCTTTAATGATATTTTTGAAGACTACTACGCACCGTTGGTAGCTTTCGCCAATAAGCTCATTCATGATTTGGACATGAGCGAGGATCTGATTCAGGACCTGTTTGTTTCACTCTATGAAAAGAACGAATCCATAAAGCTCAAAACTGCTATCAAACCCTACTTATTTAAAGCTGCCTACAACAGATGCATGAGTCATTTGAGGAAAGTGCAGCCAGAGATACTCAATGATGAGATGGAAAATGCAGAGTTTCGTGACCTGATGGTAGAAACTGAATTTGAAGCTCGTGTTTATGCAGAAATTCAAAAATTACCGGATCGATGCAGGGAAATTTTTACACTCAATCGATTCGAGGATTTATCCAATGATGAAATTGCAGAAAAGCTTGATATCAGTAAAAGAACAGTCGAAACGCAGATAAGCAAAGCCTTGAAAATCCTTCGTTCCTCACTAGATCCAAAAACTTTTTACACTTTTTTTATGTGATCGATACGTGTTCATCACTAACTGTGCGTCATAGCCTACAAATACGGAAAGATGAACAAAGAAAATCAGGACGAAAGGATCCTTAAATCCGCAAGAAATGCAAGGGTGTTTCAATCCATTGACACAGTAGAGGCATTACATGCCACTCATACTAAGATCGGTGTTGATGAAAGTCCAAACAAACAGATCATCCTGTGGCCACAAGTTTTGAAAGCCGCTGCATCAATACTCATTACCATTGGGATAGGGTGGGTTATTTATCTCAATCAATTTGCGCCGCGATGGACTACTTACAGCTCTGGAGATGTCATCATGGAGTACAGACTCGCAGATGGGTCTACGGTTACATTAAATGAAAACAGTGTGCTCCGCGTCAATCAAGACATGACCGAAGAGCGAGCGATTGAATTGGAAGGTGAAGCATTCTTTGATGTGCAGCGAGATGCAAGTCGACCCTTTATTATATCCACAGGCGAAATCCATGTGGAAGTTTTGGGTACTTCTTTTAATGTTCAATCTACAAATAGTTTTACTAATGTTTCTGTGGCAAGCGGTCGGGTGAAGGTCAGTGAAAGTGACCTACAATCCAACCATGAAATCTTAGCTAAAGGAGAATCTGCCACCTTCCAAAATGATACCGGTCAACTTTCCAAGGCACTTGTTAATGAAAACTACCTGGCATGGAAAACTGGAGTCTTCACTTTTAATGATACCCCGGTTAAAGATGCAATTCAGATGCTGGCAGACCATTATGACATTCGAATTCAATTCGAGGGGGAAGGCATAAATAACTGTAAAATCACATCAGTTTTTGATAATCAATCCTGGGAAGAAATCATACTTGAATTTGGATTAATCCATTCATTAGAATTCAAAACTCAAGAGGATGGGATAGTCCTTGTGAAAGGGGGGAATTGTGAGTAAAAACAACCAATTGATCATTCGAATTCTATTGAAATTCTTCACGCTGTTCCTAATTCTTGGAAGCCTAATCGCTCAATCTTTTCTTAACCGTAGAATCGAACTTAAGAAAGATAGCTATACGATTCAAGAAGTAATCAAAGAGCTACAAGAGGAACATGAGATCTCTATTTCATTTGGTGATCTCCCGGAAAATAAGAAGGTGCAGTTTGATTCTAACACTCAAACCGTTCAGGAAGTCCTTGATGCAATCCTCAAAAAATCAAGTTACACCTATCAGGTAGTTGGGAGTAAAATCCTCATCATCAAAAAGTCAGAGCTCAAAAAGCAATCAGGAAAAGCAACCATTCGAGGATATATCAAAGATAAAAAAACAGGAGAAGCGCTGATTGGCGCAACAATCTATGATGCTAACTCACAAAGCGGTGTTGTTACGAATACCTATGGATTTTACAGCTTGACGTTGCCTAAAGGCGATGTAGCGCTGAATGTCGCTTACCTTGGATTCAAAGAGGAAAGCCTTTCAATCGACCTGAATAGTGATATAAACCACGATTTCATACTTGAGGAGCATGCAGATCTACTGGATGAGGTCACGGTAGAAGCTTTTGCTTATGAGCAAATTGAATTGTCTCCCCAAATGAGCACTATATCCCTAACGGCAAAGCAATTGGAGAATGTACCTATGATTCTTGGTGAACGAGACATCATGAAAGCCATTCAATTACTTCCTGGAATTCAAAGTGGAGTAGAAGGCTCAAGCGGCATTTATGTAAGGGGTGGTGGTCCCGATCAAAACCTGATATTGCTAGATGGTGTGCCTGTGTACAATACAGGGCATTTGTTTGGCTTCTTCTCGATTTTTGAAGGAGACGCCATCAATTCGGTAGAGGTGATTAAAGGAGGTTTCCCTGCACGATATGGTGGCAGGCTTTCCTCTGTCGTTGATATTTCGATGAAAGAAGGGAACAATAAAAAACTCACGGGTAAAGGTACAATTGGTCTGATCTCATCAAAGTTTCTTTTGGAAGGGCCTATAAAAAATGAAAATACCTCATTTATAATCTCCGGCCGACGTACCTACCTGGATCTTCTTGCCATCCCCGGTGATATTGACGAAAAGAATGACTATTATTTCTATGACTTAAGCGCAAAGATCAATCATCGCTTTTCTGAGAAAGACCGGATATTTCTTAGTGTTTATGGAGGAAAAGATGATTTCACACAGATTACCGAAAGTAATGTATTCCGGGATGATGAAATCATTACCAATACAGCGAATGCTAACATTGATTGGGGAAACTTAATCTCCATTCTTAGATGGAATCATGTTTTTAACCCCAAGCTTTTTGGTACTTTCTCTGCTCATTACAGCAGGTTTCAATTCAATTCACAAGATGAGCGCTTTTCTCCTCGCTCAGTAAATGCCGAGTCCCTGGAGTATGTATCCGGGATTAAAGATTACGCTTTTCGGGCATCACTCGACTATCAACTAAACCCAAAATATAACATTGGTTTTGGTGCTACAGCAATTGCACATCAGTTTAACACTGGAGTCATAGAGCTCACTTCTGAAAACAACAGCAACCCGGACAATCCAAGACAGAAGATTGATGCACAGGAATATTCTGCCTATGTCGAAAACGTTTTTAGCCTCGGTAAGCGACTCAGGATCAATGCAGGTCTTCATGCCTCCTCCTTTCATGTGGATGACGTTAATTATTACTCTTTACAGCCACGATTTTCTGGACGTGTATTACTTGAAAATAAGTATGCTATTAAAGTTTCTTACTCTGAAATGAGGCAGTTTATTCACCTCCTCACTAACAGCGGAGTGGGGCTACCCACCGATCTCTGGGTTCCATCAACCAAAAATGTAGACCCTCAATTCTCCCGGCAATTGGCCTTGGGATTGGCTAAATCTTATGATCAATACGAGTTAAGCCTAGAGGGATATTATAAGGAAATGGACAACCTCATTGAATATGAAAATGGTGCCAGCTACATGAATACCGATACTAGTTGGGAGGATAAGATCGAATTTGGAAATGGTGAAAGTAGAGGTCTGGAGTTCCTGGTAAGAAAAAATACCGGAAGGCTCACCGGTTGGATCGGCTACACCTTATCCGAGTCTACCCGGCAGTTTGATGATTTGAATTTTGGAGAAACATTCAACTACAAGTACGATCGGAGGCACGACATAGCCATCACTGCGCATTATCAATTAGGAAAAAACTGGGAGGTTGCAAGCAACTGGGTCTACGGTACAGGAAATCGCATTTCATTACCCACAAGCAGACACATCAACCCGACACGAGGGTTCACCTATACTGATGAAAATGGGGGTTCGTATTTTTTTATCGCTGATCACTATAGAAACCCAGTGGAAAATTTTGATGAGAGAAACAATTATCAAATGCAGAGCTATCATCGAATGGATATCAGTTTTTCAAACAGTAAGACGAAAAAGCACGGGGTGAGAACCTGGTCATTTGGTGTCTATAATGCGTACAATCGAAGCAATCCATTTTACGTCTATGTCGAAGGTGATTATAATCATTACATAACACCAACCCTTAAACAAACCACACTTTTTCCAGCGATTCCATTTGTCAATTACTCATTCAAATTCTAATGAAAAAAATAATTATTCTATTCATAGCGGCACTCTTTCATTCTTGTACACAGGAATTAGAGACTATTGAATTGGGCTTTAAGCCAGAAATTGTTGTTACAAGCTACCTAAGACCTGACACTACCATAACCGTCATTTTATCCGAAAGTGTAGACATATTTACATTGAATCAACCCGGGCCGATCCTCAATGCCCAGGTAGATATGTATGAAAATGACATTCTTCTTGGCCGATTAACAGAGACAAGCATTGAACCTGGTCCTCTCGAAGTTACAGATCCACTTAGAGGAGTCTATCAGATTGATTACCGACCTAGAATAGGAAGCACCTATCGCTTGGAAGTAACTCATGATGATTATCCCAATGTCCATGCTGAGACAGTGTTACCACAGCAGACAAGCACATTCGATATAGAATTAGTAGCCGATCTGGTCTGGGTGAATGAAAGTGTTAAAGGAATACGCGAAGGTCTGGTCGAATGTGATGCAAATATCCGGATTTCGGACGCTGTAGGGAAAAACTTTTACCAAATCTCCGTCATTACTGAAACGCAAAACCTTGCAGTTGAATTTGAAGATGGACAACCTGTGTTAGTTGAAAGCCTAGGCGAATACAGAGATGAAATAGACTATACCTCGTCACACGTCATTTTTGATAATGGTACAAACGATTCTTTCGGAGGAGATGGAGACGGAGGAGAAGTCTTTAACGATGACCTATTTGATCAGGACGAATTGGAAATCCAAATCAGCTTTCCAATGGGGCTTATTGAATATACCTTGGACGGCATAACTTCCGATGCAGGAGGTTTTAAGATAGAAATACGTTCACTGTCTGAAGAATACTATAACTATCTGTATTCGACCAACCTTCAGGAATCAATCACAGAAGACCCTTTTGCTGAACCTGTTCAGATATTCAGTAACGTTGAAAATGGTTTAGGAATTTTCGGAGGGTATAACATTCAAACTTTTGAATATGATCTGATTGGATTATTACCTGAGGATTAGCAGAATTATCCGACAATGCTGATTATTTTGCTCCAACGATCAGATAGTCAGCTTTTATGGAATTTCGCAGGCCCACACTTTTAGTCGATAAAGAAAAGTGCTTATCCAACATGGATAAGATGTTGAAAAAAGCACAACATTCTTCGGCAACACTTAGACCTCATTTTAAAACACACTTCTCTGCAGAAATCGGAGAATGGTATCGATCAAAGGGAGTAACAAAATGCACCGTCAGTTCTGTTTCCATGGCAGAATACTTTGCCGAAAATGGATGGGATGATATCACCATCGCCTTTCCATACAACCCCCTCGAAGTAGAGGAAATCACTAAACTGGCGTCAAAAATCAGACTCAACATTCTTATAGAATCAGAAGAAAGCCTGAGCCATGCATCAGAAAATATTGACGGACCTGTTAGCTACTTCATCAAAATCGATGTAGGAACACATCGCACGGGCATAGATCCAAGAAACGAAGAGCTTATTGAAAAACTCGTCGGAGGATCTACCGATAAACTAATCTTCAAAGGTTTCCTTGCCCACGCTGGTCACACATACGGATGCAAAGATTTTGATAGCATCAAGTGGATTTATGAAGGGGCAAGGAAAACGCTAATTCAGCTCAAAGAGAAATATGGAGGCATTATTTCTTATGGTGATACTCCGTCATGCAGCCTGATGGAAGATTTTACATTCTGTGATGAAATGAGGCCTGGAAATTTTGTCTTCTACGATTGGATGCAAAGGGATATCGGATCCTGTAGCATCGAAGAGATTGCCGTTTGTATGGCATGTCCCGTGGTTGCCATTCATCAAGACCGTAACGAAATTGTTGTCTATGGAGGAGGTGTCCACTTTTCGAAAGATATGATTGTTGAGAAAGATGAGATGGGCAAGGATCGAAACTCATTTGGGAAAATGGTGGCGCTCAATGACAATGGGTGGGATCGTGAGGTAAGAGGGAATATGGTTCGCTTGTCTCAGGAACATGGAATCGTGCAACTATCGGCTCAGGAAATCGCTCATGTAAAAGTAGGCGACACGATTGGCGTGATTCCTGTACATTCGTGTCTCACTGCTGATTTGCAAGGACATTACATCTCCACTCGTGGGGAACGAATTGAGAAGATGAAGAAAAATTAAGATGCGCAAAATACTTTCACTGCTTTTTATTGCACTCGCTTTTACCAGTTATTCTAAAACGGACCCACCCAAAGACACCATAGATATCATGATCGGTCAAATGATCATGATAGGCATCGGTGATTTTAATATGGTGAATTCCTCTGAGCCCATTTTCAAAGAAATAAAAGAGGGTAAAGTAGGTGGAGTGGTCCTCTATGAAAAAAATATCCTATTCGAAAGCCCCAAACCCGAACTGGCAATGCTCGTGGAGATGCTTCAAAAGAACTCTCACATTCCCCTGTTTGTGAGCATCGATGAAGAAGGAGGACGTGTATCTAGGATGAAAACCCGATATGGTTTCCCTAAAAACGTATCCGCACAATACCTCGGAGATATGGACAACATGGATTCGACCCGCTTTTATGCAAATCAAACTGCTTCAATTCTTAACAGCTTTGGCATCAACATGAATTACGCCCCGGTTGTGGATGTAAATATTAATACTAAAAATCCTGTAATCGGAAAATTGCAGAGAAGTTATTCACAAGATTATAAAAAGGTAATAGAGCAAGCCTATGGGGTTATAGAGCAACACAACAAGCAAGGTGTAGTACCGGTCCTCAAACATTTTCCTGGACATGGAAGTAGCCAGAGCGATACCCACCTGGGACTTACAGATGTGACTGAGACCTGGCAGCTTGAGGAAATGTATCCATATTCAGCTTTGATCGACAGTGGAGTGGTCAAGGCAGTAATGACGGCTCACATCGTCAATAAAACACTTGATGGAACCAAAAATCCCGCAACACTTTCCAAACGCATAGTGACAGGAATGCTTCGTGACTTTCTCAACTTTGATGGTGTGATCATTTCCGATGATATGCAAATGGGCGCCATTAACAATGAATTTGGGCTAAGAGAGGCCATTAAACTATCCATTGAAGCAGGTGTAGATATGCTCATGTTTGCGAATAATGTAAGAGACGATGATAGAGTATCCGCAACAACCGTTCATGCCATCATCAAAGACCTGCTTTTTGAAGGTATTGTAACTAGAGAACGTATTTACACTTCTTATCAAAGAATAATGAAGTTAAAAGCTGAAACCGGGCTTTGTGATGATGGTTACTATCGCTCTTTGAAAAATAAACTACGAGTATATAACTAGCATTGAATAAAGGTTGATTTTACTATCTTCACCTTTTCATGATCCAATACAATCCCAAATCTTGGTTCTCCCTAATCTTTGATGTCTACAGCAGGTATGTCATTCGGGCTTTATTTCCCTTGATCTTATTTGCCGGCGTTCTTACTTCTGTCCTCTGTTTCCTATTTATTGATGTCTTGAAGGTTGTTATCGTAGACACGAAGGCATTTCATTCCATTTTAGGGGTAATACTTGGTTTGTTTCTAGTACTTAGAACAAATACTGCGTATGATCGATGGTGGGAAGGAAGAAAACTTTGGGGTCAATTAGTGAATGATTGTCGGCAATTAGCGATTAAGATTTGTGCCTTCCTACCTGAGGATGCCAAAGAAGATCGACTATTCTTCAAGAAGATGATTCCTAATGTCACGTTTGCCATGAAAAATCATCTTCGGGATAGCATTTTAGTGGGCGAAATGGATTTCTATGATGAAGCCTCGAAAAAACGAATCATCGGAAGCAATCATCGACCGAATATTATCAACAAGATAATCATGGAGCGAGTAATGGACCTGAACGAGAAGGGGGTACTTTCAGCAGATAAGTTATTCATCCTGGATAAAGAAATAAAAGGGTTTACAGATATCATCGGGGCATGCGAGCGAATCAAATCCACACCGATTCCTTACTCATATAGTATGTTCATCAAGAAGTTTTTATTTATTTACTGTATTACTTTGCCGATGACATTTATTGGTGAGTTTGGATATTGGTCCGTGATCTTGGTGGTAGTAGCTTTTTACTTTCTTATGAGTGTAGAACTGATATCAGAAGAAATTGAAGATCCATTTGGTCGGGACATTAATGACTTGCCATTAGACGAACTTTGTGTGAAAATCAAAAAGAACATCATAGAAATTTTCAACAATAACTAACTTGACAAACCAAAATTGCTATTAACATTTTCTAATTATGAAATTCAATCAACTTAAACTAGCCTCTCTTGCACTTTCTGCAGCCGTGCTTATGTCTTCTTGTAGCGGTGGTGGAAGCCAAGAGCAATCTTCAGAGGCCTCTTCAGAGTTTGAAGCAGCCAAAGCTCAGGTAGCTGCCGATGTGTCTAAAGTATTAAAAGATTTACCTCCTCCGTCTGAGGTCCCATACCTTTTACTAAATGCCGGAGCAGAATTTGATGCCACTATTATCAACTCCCTCGACAAGATGGAATCGTACCAAACAAGTGAAGCAAAGGCTGCGCTTAACCTGGGTGTTTATGCCACGGATATCGGATACCTAACTTCATACGAAAAATCTGAGCTTGCGCTGGATTACATGGGAGAATGCCAAAAACTAGCAGCACCAGTGGGTGTATCTGGTGCCATTGATTATGGTATGATTGCTCGTTTTGAGTCGAACATGGAGAACAAAGATTCTTTAGCCAACATTATCAACGAGGTAATGCAGAAGTCTGGAGAAAGATTGAGCGAGCTTGATGAACTCAACAGCGCGGCGCTTCTTCTTGCTGGAAGCTGGATCGAAGGTGTTTATATTTCTGCCACTATTGTGAATACGTATCCTGATGATCTTCCCGAAGAATCCAGAACTTTGATATTGGAGCCATTGGTTAAAATCGTAATCGACCAAAAAGTATCATTGGCTGATCTTCTTCAAGTAATGAGTGACGTACCAGAAACCGCTGAGGTATCTAGTATGATTGCAGACCTTGAAAAGGTAAAAGCGATCTACGATGGAGAACTTGCTGAAGTTGAGCAGCAAATCGCTGATAACACCGGCGACTTTGTTTTGACGCCAAGCACGCTGGATAACCTATATGCAGAAGTTTCCAGAATTAGAAATTCAATCGTTGAGTAATTGACAAATCAAAAATAAAATAAGCCGTCATTGCAATGCTCTGACGGCTTTTTTAATACCGGGTAACGCTAATGTCCTAACTTTAGCAAACCAACAAACCTAACCAATAACTCCACATGAGTGAAGAACTGCTGAAAGCTATCATAAGACTGCTCGTTATCGTTGCGAAGGAAGAAGGCGAAGTAGATGAAAGCGAAAAAGAAAGTGTTAGAGAGTTTCTTTATGAGAATGTAAGTAGAGATGACACCAAACACTATCTCAAAATACTGGATGAGTATGTGAAAGAAGTTGATACCGGGAAGGATGATTATAGTCAAATTGATGAAATCACCACCAATATCAACAATGAACTTACACAACCACAAAAGCTGATCGTTATGGTCAAGCTGATGGAGTTGATCATTGCTGATGAAAAAATCACTGAACGTGAAGCAGAATTATTATATCGAATAGGTAAAAATTTTAAGTTTGAGGATGAAGTCGTTGACGCCATTAAGCAGTTTGTTGTCAACAAGGACCCCAATGAATATTCAGACATTTACTCGGTCGTTGTATCTGGAGCCGAAGAGCCTGACCGTCCCCGCCAAATTTTTCATGATCAGCTGAAAGGACACTTAGCTTTTTTTAAACTCCCAAAAATTGATACCTGCTTTTTCAAGTACTATGGTGGAGATATTGTTACCCTGAATGGATTGATGATATCACCGAATAAAATTAAGGTGTTTTCTACCGGTAGCTCTCTTAAAGGAAAAAGAACTGAGCGCCTTTACTATAGTGACGTTGTTGGGATTCTGAGGGATGATGTGACAGAAACTAAGGTCTCATTTGTTGCTGAGAATATCTCTTACAAATTCGACAATGGGAATATCGGTTTGGCCGGCATCAACATAGCAGAATCAACCGGTAGACTCGTGGCAATCATGGGTGGAAGTGGGGCAGGAAAATCTACGCTCTTTAATGTGCTCAATGGAACCGCAAACCCTTTTCAGGGATCTGTGAGAATCAATGGAGTTGATATTTACAAAAACCCAAAAGAAGTTGAAGGGATCATAGGTAACGTTCCACAGGATGACCTACTAATCGAGGACCTCACAGTTTATCAAAACTTGTACTATGCAGCTAAACTGTGTTTTGACAATAAACAAAAAGCAGAACTCAATGAGCTAGTTAACCGAACGTTGGAAGCTCTAGGCCTTACTGAGGCGAAGGACCTGAAGGTGGGTAATCCTCTTCAAAAAACCATAAGCGGAGGTCAGCGAAAAAGATTAAACATAGGGCTTGAACTGCTCAGGGAGCCTTCGGTTCTTTTTGTAGATGAACCTACGAGTGGATTATCCTCAAGGGATTCTGAAAACATTATGGATTTGCTCAAAGAGCTTTCCTTGAGAGGGAAAATGGTATTCGTGGTAATTCATCAGCCTTCTTCGGAGATATTCAAAATGTTTGACAAGCTGCTGATCCTTGATACCGGAGGTCACCAAATCTATTATGGCAACCCTGTCAAAGCGGTCACCTATTTCAAAAATATGGTGGAAATGATCGACAGAGATCAGAGCGCTTGCATAGAATGTGGAAATGTAAACCCTGAGCAAATATTCAATATCATCGAAATGAAGGTGGTGGATGAGTATGGAAGATTTACCAACAAGAGAAAATATTCTCCGGAACAGTGGCATGAACAGTTTGTCAACAATATTGAAATTGAGTCAGTAGAAGAGGAAGATTCCAAACCTGATAAATCTCTGGATCTTCCTAATAAGCTCAAACAAGCTAAAATATTCCTCCAGCGAGATGTTTTTGCCAAGATCAGTAACCGTCAGTACGTTTTGATCAATTTACTAGAAGCTCCCGCATTAGCATTACTTCTTGCCTTGATCACAAAATATTCCCCGGACGGATCTGGGTACACGTTTTACAAGAATGAAAATATTCCTGTGTTCTTCTTTATGAGTATCATCGTTGCATTATTCATGGGGCTCACAGTTAGTGCGGAGGAAATCATCAAGGATCGTAAAATATTAAAGCGGGAAGCCTTTCTTCACTTAAGTCGGTTTAGCTACTTGTCATCGAAGACCTTAATCTTATTTTGCCTATCTGCGGTACAAACACTGCTTTTTGTATTGGTGGGTTCATGGATTTTGGAAATCCAGGGGATGACTATGTGGTATTGGATCATTTTATTTTCCGTATCGTGTTTTGCCAACATCCTTGGCTTGAATATTTCAGCAGGTTTCAATTCTGTGATTACCGTTTACATCCTTATTCCTTTATTAATTATTCCTCAACTGATCCTAAGTGGTGTTGTGGTTGATTTTGATAAACTCAATTCCTCATTTTCCAATTCGGAAAAGGTTCCTTTTATCGGCGAGACAATGGCATCAAGATGGGCATATGAAGCCTTAGCCGTTAATCAATTTAGGGACAACCCTTCTAATAGAGAGTTCTACCCATTAGACAGAGAAGTAGGAATGAACACCTATAAATCTGTCTATTACACCAAGTATCTTCAAGAGAACCTCGACTATTGTTTTGAAAATAAGGATTTTAATGGAAGAGCAGCTCGACTGGATTTAATCAGAAACGAGATCAAAAAGCAATTGACAATTTTTGGGGAAGATAAGCTCTCGGTAGTTGATCAAGTCAGTCATGAAGGATTGAATGAAGAGGTTTATGAAGCTACAGCTGAATTTTTAGATGCAATACGTTCGGTGTATAATTCCCGTAGGAAAAAAGCAAAGGATCAACTCGACGCGCTGATAGCCGAAAGAACCAAGACACCCGAACTTGAGAGCGATTACATTCAACTTCGCAATAGATATGAAAATGAGCGAATAAGCATGATGCTCAAGAATATTTCAACCAAACGTCGCATTGTCGTATCGGGTGATGAATTAATTCAAAAAATCTATCCGGTATATGCCAAACAAGAGTTTCCGGATGGACCGCTAAGTTTTCGAACAAACTTTTACTATCCGGAAAAACACTTTGCAGGCATGTACATTGATACCAAAATTTTCAATGTCATCATCATTTGGGTAATGACCATCATCCTGTTTATTGCAGTCTATTACGACTGGTTGAGAAAGATTATCCGAAGTGGTCGGTTTTAAATCGGCACGTTCACGTGTCTTTCGGCATGATAGGATGATCGTACCAACGGCCCGGACTCCACATACTTGAGGCCTCGCCTCAATCCTTCTTCACGGAAGTGATCAAACTTATCCGGATGCACAAATTCTGCTACCTCAATGTGTCGTTTAGTAGGTTGTAAATATTGACCGAGTGTTAGAATATGCAGGCCATGTTCCACAAGATCATCCATTGCTTTGTAAACCTCCTCATCAGTTTCTCCAAGCCCTAACATAATCCCTGATTTGGTACGCTTACCCGCTTCATTGGTCAGCTTGATTTGCTCCAGACTTCTGTAATATTTTGCCTGTGGACGTACTCTTCGATAAAGAGACTCTACTGTTTCCATGTTGTGCGAAACCACTTCCTGTCCTGCCTCTATCATACGATAAAGCGCGTCCCAATTTCCTTTAACATCAGGAATCAATGTTTCAATGGTCGTTTCAGGAGAAAGTTTCTTTGTCTCAACTACAGTCTGATACCAAATCTCAGCGCCTCGATCTTTTAGCTCGTCTCTGTTTACAGAAGTAAGAACAGCATGTTTTACTCCCATCAATTTAATCGCTTCAGCCACACGCTTTGGCTCTTCCTGATCATATTCTGGTGGTCTACCTGTAGCTACTGCACAGAAAGTACAACTTCGTGTGCAGACATTACCAAGGATCATGAATGTGGCAGTGCCCTCGCCCCAACATTCACCCATGTTTGGGCAGTTTCCACTTTCGCAAATTGTATGAAGTTTGTGCTGGTCCACCAGCCTCCTCACCTTAGCATAATTCTCCCCCACAGGGAGTTTTACTCGCAACCAATCGGGTTTCTTCTTACGATCCGGCTTATCTACTACTGGTAAATCAATCATACGCTACATTCAGAAATAAAGTGCAAATCTAATTCAGGAAACATACATTCCCGATTATTTTCGGGTACCCCAAAATAGTGTGAAGAAAACAGAAGAAAACACAGATTTGTTCGGTTGGGTGGGAACGAGTTCAATTTCTTTTGTGTAAGCCTCTACCATTAATCCTACCTCCACCCCGGCAACATTCCGTCGGTAGGTTCCAAATTCGAATAACAATGAGCCTTTAGCATGAGCTCCTGGTGCAAAATCCGAATCACCCAGGCCCTGGAAAAGTTTACCTGGCCCGGCAATATTTTGTGGAGACGGAAAGTTCACCACGCTGAAAGGCTCATACCGTTGATCTGCTCCCAAAACGTAATACGGGGTAACCAGTCCAAAAGTAGGACCAGCAGCTGCAGCCAAACTTATCTGAACTCCTTGTTGGTTGGCTTTTTTATACATCAACTTTTCTAACCCGTAATTGGTCCTGATCGCATAGAGGTAGTTGGATTTGCCATAAATAAAGCCTGCTCCGCTCAACCCTATATATCGGGCTTCACTGGGATGTTTTACATTGGATAGCTCTAACCCAAACGTCTGGTAAAGATTGTCTCCTTTCTTTCTGCTGTGACGAATAACCAGGCCGCCAATTAATCCTCCGTTGGTATTCTTATTTATTCCCCATATCCACTCCGAAGTATATTCGAATTCCTCTCCTTCAAAGAGCTGTGCTGAGCCAATGAAAGGAAGAAGAATTAATATGAATATTTGAAGCTTTTTCATGTCTGCTATTGCATAACAAAAGTAATCAGCAAGTCCCTATTGTTTTTGAGCCCTCGCATTAAGTTCATCGTAACTAATTCCCATATGAGAGGAATCAAATACCGCTTTTCCATCTCTGATCAATATTGCCTGTGGTGATTCATGCCTGATACCATACCTTTCGGCTATCGCATTCGAAACCTCCCGATAAGCAATAAGATCAAGAAAATAAGGTTTAAAAGAAGCATTTTCATCGAAAGAGCGTTCAAATCGGCCAAGGGCCATTGCACTAATGGAACAACGTGTACTGTGCTTAAACAGCAATACCGGTTGCTCTTTTGAAATGGTATCAATTTCTTCTAACTGCGAAGAATCGATCAAAGTATTCCAGGGGAGCGGATTCTTTTCTTGTGTTGCAAATAGCTTTCCTAACATGCTTTAACGATCGTGATTTAATTATTCCAAATTACCCGTTCTTTTTTATCAAATTTGGGCTCTTTTACGCTTCCATTAACACCTTTTGGGTTGTGCTTGTTCCCGTTCATTCTGGTCCAGAAAATATTCCATTTTCTGAACATCTTCCTGATCTTCGGATTGTTGAACTTCATAGCCATATGATAGTTGCTACTCGGGTGCTGGTTGCCGATCCGTTTATGCCTCACTTTCATATCCCCTTCCCAGAGTGTGGCTTCCTGAAAGTACTTCGCAAGCCCCCACTCCCTTGTGTTTCCAAAGAACCTCAACCTTGTCCCCGTGTACCTTGGGCGAACTTTAAAATCTACGCCACGGAAAGGAGATCCAGCCGAATACCGAGGTTTTACTTTAAAATCCTTTCCTGTAAACGGAATTCCCTGTGAGTATCTGGGCGTTACATGGTAATCTTTAGATCTAAATGGCATGCCTTTAGAATACCTTGGATTTGCTGCATAGCGATGACCCCTAAATGGATTGCCCTGGGAATACCTTGGAGTAATTCGGTAATCTTTTCCTCGAAATGGGTTTCCCTGAGAATAACGTGGAGTTATTCGATAATCCTTGCCTTTAAATGGTGACCCCTGTGAATAGCGAATATTTATTTTATAATCTCTTCCCCTAAACGGATTGCCCCCTGAATAACGCGGCGTTACTTTATAATCTCTACCCCTGAATGGGTTGCCGCCCGAATAACGTGGGGTCACTCTATAGTCTCTTCCCCTAAACGGATTACCCCCGGAATACCGGGGTGTTACTTTGTAATCCCTTCCTTTAAATGGGCTGCCTCCGGAATAACGTGGGGTCACTCTATAGTCACTACCTCTGAATGGATTACCGCCCGAATAGCGAGGAGCTCTTTTGTACCTGCTTCCCCTAAAAGGATTACCATAAGAAAACCGCGGGGTAACCTTATAATCACTGCCTCTAAATGGATTACCCCCCGAATAGCGGGGTGAATATTTTCGGGACTTGAAAGCAATCACTCCTCCAGAGGTCCTGGGGCTTACAGAATAACGCTTTTGCTTCTGTCTTACCGGAGAGTAGCGGGGTGATTGTGTTCTAGCAAACCTAAATGGTGAGGATGCACTGGAATATCTGGGAGACCTTCTACCATCAGCACTTGGAATGCCTGCGCTTTTGCCGATCTTCTTTTTGCTTCTAAAAAAAAGAAATCCTTTGCGCTCAACCTTCTTCGTTTTTAGCCTTTTGTCATTATCCTCTAATAATTGGGCATCGGCAGTGTATACCGCCGCGCCAATTAGTATTGATATGATTAGAAATCGTTTCATTCCACGCTATGCCTTCCAAAGGTTGACAATTTAGGTGATAATCTCAACGATTCTGTCGATTCGATTCGATTGATCGCTTGAGCGACTATATCTGAATAGGTTCTCCTTGTGCGTTGAGTACTTCAAATTCGGTAAGGGCTTTGGAGCTATCCTCCACCATGTTAACCCAACGAAAATATTTGAAAAACCATTTAATACGTCTGGAAAAAACTCCTGCCGTAAAGTATGAATACAAGTAAGGGTGCAATGCCACCGTTATCTTTTTCTCATTTTGAGACTCAAAGAAATATTTAATGGTATTCTCTACTTGATCCGCGACTTGAATAGATGCCGAAATCTTACCGGTTCCGCCACAAGTAGGACAAACCTCTTTTGTCTTAATAGACAATTCAGGTCGTACTCTCTGTCGGGTAATTTCCATTAAACCAAACTTCGAAAGGGGAAGAATGGTATGCTTGGAGCGATCATCCTTCATTGCCTCCTTCATGCGAGCATAGAGCTTTTTCTTATTTTCTATTTTACGCATGTCAATGAAGTCAACGACAATGATTCCACCCATATCCCTCAACCTTAGCTGCCGCGCAATTTCGTCAGCCGCATCAAGGTTCACCTTTAACGCTGTGTCTTCCTGATTATCTTCTTTATTGGATTTGTTACCACTGTTGACATCAATCACATGGAGAGCCTCCGTATGTTCAATGATTAGGTAACCTCCATTAAGCATACTAACAGATTGGCCAAAAGAGGTCTTCATCTGTTTTTCAACACCAGTAGCTTCAAAGATTTTTGTCTTTCCCGTATACTGCTTTAGAATCTTCTCTTTATCAGGAGCGATTCCTTTCACAAAGGTTTTAATCTCCGCATAGAGCTCTTTATCATCGACAAGAATGCTATCGAAGCTTTCATTAAGGACGTCTCGAAGGATGGAGTTGGCGCGATTCATTTCGCCAATGACCTTGTCGCGTACTTTGGCTGTTTGCAGGGCTTTCATCCCATTATCCCAGCGCTCAACAAGGTTTCGAAGATCAGTATCCAGCTCCTTTACATCCTTACCCATTGCTACAGTTCGGATGATTACACCAAACCCTTCTGGTTTGATAGAGCTGATTAATCGTTGCAGACGCTTTCGCTCATTAGCGTCAGTTATTTTTTTAGATACGTTTACCGTATTTGAAAACGGCACCATCACCAGGTATCTACCTGCTAATGACAACTCGCATGAAAGTCGTGGGCCTTTTGTAGATATAGGCTCTTTAACTACCTGTACTAATACCTTTTGTCCTTTCGTAAGGACCTGGCTCATTTTGCCAAGCTTGTTTATATCCGGCTCAGTTTTGAACCCTGCTAACCTTGTGCTATTCAGCTTCTTGGAAAGCGTTAGCTTGGTAAATTTATTTAGCGATTGGACCTGAGGTCCTAAATCTAAGTAGTGTAAAAAGGCATCTTTTTCATAACCCAGATCTATAAATGCAGCATTCAGTCCTTGAACAACCTTCTTTACCGATCCAAGATAAATGTCACCAACGTTGAAAGTTTGACCTCCACCGTCCTGGTGAAATTCTACCAGCCTTTTATCCTTAAGTAAAGCAATACGACATCCCTCGCGAGTTGAGTTAATGATTAGTTCATTACTCATAGCGATTGTTTAATGGTGGTGCCTATTACTTCTTCTTGTGTCTGTTTTTTCTAAGTCTCTTCTTTCTCTTGTGAGTAGAGATCTTATGTCTCTTTCTTTTCTTACCGCAAGGCATAATTTGTATTCTTTAAAAGTTTTTAAAATGTTTTAGAGCCCTTTGAGATAATCATTGGCCATCATTTTGATTGCCGGGATCGAATCTCTAGTGGCTAAAATTTCCTCCAAAAGCAGGCGAGCCTGCGATTGTTGATTTATTTCCATCATTGACACTGCCAAATAAAGCTTAGCTTCATGATCAGCACCGTCTAACGATATCAAATTTTCAAATCTTTCCTTTGCCCTCTCGAACTGACCACTCTGGATCGCCAAAAGACCAAGGTTCAAAATAGCTTGTCTATTTGTTTCATCCTGAACTAAAACCTCTCTGAGCATTGCGATGGCAGCCATTGGGTTTTCGGAAACAACAAGAGTCATTGCCATTCTGTTTTTCAGTAAAAGGTCTGTTGGATCTTTATCCAACAATTTTTGTAAAATCTCTCTGGCCTTTTCAGCATATTTCTTTGCTCGTGTCTGATCCGGAGATCGTTCGTAAGCTGTGAAATAAATGTCTGCGGCTAATTCTGAGGGGATGATTATCCACCTTTCAATATCCTCCGCAATACTTGCTGCACTATCTACAACCCCATAATCGAGGTAGCGTCTCGCCAAAGAGTGCGCAAAGTTAGCTTTTTTATCAATATTTTCTTCTTCTTGAATTAATCTTCTCAACTCACTGATCTGATTCTCAACTTCTTGAGGAATCTCCATGGAGTGAGTTTCACTCTCAGCGACCTCTTGAAGTTGCTCGTTCTCAACGACACTTCTAGGTAATTGAAACAGAATTACAGCTAAAGCTGCCGATCCAAGAAGGAGAATTAATTGTGATCTTGTCACTTGATCTTAGAAGATTTTTTTATTTTCTCGACGAAAATTTTTGATGGCTTAAAAGACGGAATGTAGTGCTCATCAATTACGATAGCGGTATTCTTGGAAATGTTTCTCGCAATTTTCTTCGCTCGTTTCTTGTTTACGAAACTTCCGAATCCTCTAACGTAAACATTCTCACCATTCGCCATGTTGTTTTTCACAACAGTGAAGAAGGCTTCCACAGACGCTTGCACATCTGCTTTATCTATTCCGGTCTTATCCGAGATTTCGTTTATCACATCAGCTTTTGTCACAACTGTCTGGTTTTTAGGTGGGTGTTAAAATTGGGAGGCCAAAATTAAATTTGCACATTCACATAAAAAAAGGATTTCTAAATTATTAAGCCATCGAAGAGAAAACATTTGCCGAAAGGCTAATTAATTGGTATACAGAGAGAAAGCGTGATCTTCCATGGCGAAAAACGAAGGACCCCTATCCAGTATGGTTATCGGAGATCATCCTTCAACAAACACGGGTCGATCAGGGAATGCCTTATTGGTATAGATTTATGGAAACATTTCCTACAATTATGGAGCTGGCCAATGCACCTGAAGAACAAGTGCTTCGACTATGGCAGGGGCTCGGATACTACTCAAGAGCTCGCAACCTGCACAAAACAGCAAAATACATCGCTGAAGAACTCAATGGTGTTTTTCCATCTACTTATTCGGATATTCTTAAACTCAAAGGGGTAGGACCTTACACTGCTGCAGCAATCGCCTCAATCTGTTTCGATGAGGCAGAACCGGTAGTAGATGGCAATGTCTTTCGGTTTGCGTCGCGGTACTTCGGAATTAAGGAAGACATTTCAAAAACCAGATCTCGTAATGTATTCGTTGAAATTCTAAAAAATGAAATGCGTACTAATCATCCTGGCTCATTCAATCAGGCGATGATGGAATACGGGGCAACGACATGTTCGCCAAGTCCTGATTGTGATCATTGTGATTTTTCTCCCGGCTGCTTCGCATTTAAGACCGGATTACAAAAGTCTCTTCCCATCAAAA
Organism: Ekhidna sp.; assembly: GCA_965601465.1. GTDB lineage: Bacteria > Bacteroidota > Bacteroidia > Cytophagales > Cyclobacteriaceae > Ekhidna. Next base: position 439,903 of record OZ271834.1, read on the forward strand.
GTGTAAAGACCAAAGTCCGAAATCGATTTATTAATTATATCGTATTAAGAAACGGTCAAAAATTCTTCTTAAAACAAAGAGATGTCAATGACGTTTGGGGAGGATTGTTTGATTTTTATCTGATGGAGGGGGAACAAGCGGAAGAGACCGTTCTGAATGCTGCCGGGAAAAATCTTCAATTGACAGACCCTGTGGTAGAAGAAATTTCAGAACCGTTTCTACACATCCTGAGCCACCAAAAAATTCATGCTCGTTTTTATTTGGTAGACATTTCGGATAAAGATGCTCTTTCGATTAGTCAAAACACTTCATTAACGTCATTTTCCGTTGAGGAAATACTAAATTTGCCTAAACCTAAACTAATCGTAAACTACCTGGATCGAATAGGTATCAAATAAAACATTATGTCTGGAGTAAATAAAGTAATCTTGGTTGGCCGTCTTGGCAAAGATCCTGAAGTACGTCATCTTGAAAATGGTGCAACTGTAGCAAACTTTTCACTGGCTACTTCGGAAACATATAAGGATCGCCAAACCGGAGAGCGAAGGGAACAAACTGAATGGCATAACGTAGTGCTATGGAGAGGTTTGGCTGAAGTTGTAGAAAAGTATGTGAAGAAAGGTGACATGATTTATGTTGAAGGTAAACTTCGTACTCGATCCTGGGAAAAAGACGGAGTGACAAGATATACTACTGAAGTAGTTGGAGATAACATGACTATGCTTGGCGGCGGTGGAGGAGGATCTTCACAAGGTCAGGCAGGTGAGTATGCGAGCCAACAGCAAGTTCAGGCACCAGCACCTGCACAGGATTCTGCAAGTGATGCAACGGACGACCTCCCATTTTAGAACTTAACTATTAGTACTTGGAAACATCTTTAGACGATCCTTTCCCCACGGTATTACTTAACATGATGGCAGAAATGCCCGTCTCATTTTATTTGATCTATGGTCTGATATTACTGGTACTATTGTGTCTATCGGGCTTAGTTTCCGGATCTGAAGTGGCCTTTTTCTCATTTACTCACAATCAAATCATAAAATTCAATAGTTCTACAGATTTGCGCGAGAAGCGGATCAGTGCTCTTTTGCATCACCCTAAAAGACTGCTTGCAACTGTGCTCATCCTCAACAACCTGGTAAATATTTTCATTGTCACCATTTCCACATTTGTTACCTGGCAGATTGTTGGTGACCAGGGAAGGCAAGGCTTGACGATAGTGATATTGACTTCAATAGTGACGGTAGTAATCATATTCTTCGGTGAAATCATTCCAAAGGTTTACGCAAATCACAATGCAACAGCTTTTGCAAAATTGACTTCTGGACTTCTTTTATTCTCTTATAAGATTTTTAAACCTGTCTCGTGGTTTCTTATGAGCGTCACCAGTCTAATTGAGCGAAGAATGGAGAAGAAAGGGTACAACCTTTCTGTAGAAGAAATAAATCAGGCGCTCGAGATTTCTGTAGAAAAAGAACAGGTATCTGAAGAAGAAAAAGGAATCCTCAAGGGGATCGTGAACTTCGGAACATTCTCTGTTAAGCAAGTCATGAAGTCGCGAATGGACATCACAGCTATTGATATTGAAACGGATTTTCATGAGCTGATGAACCAAATCAATAAAACTGGATATTCAAGGATCCCAATCTTTACGGAGACTGTCGATAAAATAGAAGGTATTCTTTACATCAAAGACCTGATTCCACACATTGGAGAAAATGAAGACTTCAAATGGCAAGAGCTACTTCGTCCCGCTTATTTTGTTCCGGAGAGTAAAAAGATTGATGACTTGTTCAAAGATTTCCAGGAAAAACAAGTCCATATTGCGGTTGTAATTGATGAGTATGGTGGAACATCAGGGCTCATTACCATGGAGGATGTGATTGAAGAGATCGTAGGTGAAATTAACGATGAGTTTGATGATGAAAGTGATGTAGCCTATAACAAACTGGATAGCCAAACTTATGTGTTCGAGGGCAAAACATCATTGAACGATTTTGGTAAAATTACCAACTCGGATATTGCCGTTTTCGATGCTGTTAAAGGAGAAAGCGAGTCTCTCGGTGGCCTTCTGCTGGAAGTAAACACCAAGCTACCTAGCGCAGGAGAGAAAATAAGAGTCGCCAATTTTGTTTTCACTATTGTCGCTGTAGATCAGCGGCGGATCAAACGCATCCGTGTCTATATCAATTCCGAAAAAAACAGCGTTTCCACGTTTGAAGATTAAATGAGAGATTGACCGCCTATATGAGATACGTACCCATCCTACTAGCATTTTTATTTCTCGCATGTTCCGGTGATTACCTACCCAAACCAAAAGGATACAATCGAATCGACTTGCCGGAAGCAGAATATCTTCCATTGCCGGACTCACTGCCTTATGCATTCGAGTATTCTAAACATGCAGATTTGCTACCAGACTCCAGTTGGATAACAGAACCCTTTTGGATTAATCTCCACTATGCCGATATGGGAGCAACCATTCAGATCACATATAAGCCCGTAACTGACTCAATCATCAGGGAGTACTTGAGTGATTCCTATCGACTCACTTCACAACACAACGTAAAAGCATATGCGATTGAAGAAAGCATCATTGAATTGCCAAACGGTTTGTTTGCTTCTTTCACTGAATTGGAAGGTGAAGTTCCAACACAGGCACAGTTTCACGTCTCTGACAGTGTAGATCACTTTCTTAGAGGAGCGCTGTACTTTCGGACCGCAACCAAGAATGATTCTTTAGCCCCTGTGATCAATTACCTCAAAGAAGATATACTTCACCTACTCACCACCTTAGAATGGAATGAGTAGCCACTTGCACTCCTTTTTTATGCTTCGGAGTATCTTAGCCCCATGCATCAATTCTTTGATCGGTCCATTGAGTATTTGAAGGGCGTAGGCCCTCAGCGCGGAGAAACACTCAACAAAGAGTTGCAGATATTTACCTTTGGTGACCTCCTCCAACATTACCCTTTTCGCCATGAGGACCGAAGTAAGTTTTACAAAGTCAAAGAGCTTGAGCCGGACTTGCCATATGTTCAACTAATTGGGGAGTTCAAGTCGTTCAAAACCATTGGAGTAGGTAGAAAGTCTCGTTTGGTTGGTGTATTTGCCGATGAAACCGGTAGCATTGAAATGGTTTGGTTTAAGGGCGTCCAATGGATTCAGAAAAGCCTGAGTGTAGGTGTAAAATATGTGGCATTTGGGAAAGCCACTTTATTCAACGGAAAGTTTAATATAGCACATCCGGAGATTGAAATTCAAACACCTAAAAACACAAAGGGTGGTTACTTGCAACCGATATACCACACGTCTGAGAAAATGAAAAAGAAAGGACTTGATAGCAAGTTCATTTCAAAGATCATGAAGGTACTTTTGGTAGAGGCGGTAAACCAGATTCGCGAAACTCTTCCGGACAATCTCCTTGGTCAATTCAAGTTGATCGACAAAAAAACGGCTGTCATTTCCATGCACTTTCCTCGCAATTCGGGACTCCTGCAACAAGCGCAAAACCGGATGAAGTTCGAGGAGCTGTTCTTTGTCCAGCTGCGATTGATCAAATTGAAAATTGCCCGAACAGAAAAATACCGAGGTGCAGTCATCAACAAGAGTGATCTACTCAATATTTTTTATAAAGATCATAAGCCCTTCGAACTGACAGGTGCCCAGAAAAGGGTAGTAAAAGAAATCTATGCCGATTTCCGTTCCGGACAGCAGATGAATCGTCTGGTGCAAGGTGACGTGGGAAGTGGTAAAACAATGGTTGCATTTCTTTCGATGCTCATTGCAATAGGTTCTGATTTCCAATGCGCCTTTATGGCCCCTACGGAGATTTTGGCTGAGCAGCACTTCAAAGGGCTGAAAGAGCAAGCAAAAGCAATGGGCCTACACATTGCAAGACTCACTGGCTCTACTCCCCAATCAGAGCGAAAGCTCATTCATGAAGGGTTGATGTCCGGTGTGATCTCCATTTTGGTCGGAACGCATGCCTTACTCGAAGATAAAGTGAAGTTTAAAAATCTAGGCCTTGCGGTTATTGATGAACAACATCGGTTTGGTGTGGCCCAGCGGGCCAAGCTTTGGACCAAAACCAAAGAGGTTTACCCTCATGTGTTAGTGATGACGGCTACACCCATTCCAAGAACGCTCGCAATGACCCTTTATGGCGACCTGGACATTTCTGTTATTGATGAATTACCTGCGGGAAGGAAGCCTATTCAAACAAAACATTTCTTTGAGAAAAAACGACTGGAGATGTTTGGGTTTGTAGAGCAAGAAATCGAAAAAGGCAGGCAGGCGTACATAGTTTATCCGCTCATTGAAGAATCTGCAACCCTGGATTACAAAGACCTTATGGATGGCTATGAAGGAATCACCCGCCGATTCCCAAACTATCAGATTTCCATTGTCCACGGACGGATGAAAGCCGAGGACAAAGAGTGGGAGATGCAACGTTTTGTGAAAGGAGAAACCAAAATTATGGTGGCGACCACCGTAATTGAAGTAGGTGTAAATGTTCCTAATGCCACAATAATGGTCATCGAAAACGCTGAGCGCTTTGGGCTTTCACAACTCCATCAGCTTCGCGGAAGAGTTGGACGTGGAGCCGATCAATCGTATTGCGTCCTCATGTCTGGGGTGAAGTTGAGCACGGAAGGAAGAAAACGGCTAAAAACCATGGTTGATACTACCGATGGATTCAAGATCGCTGAGGTAGATCTGGAATTGAGAGGGCCCGGTGATTTGATGGGGACCAGACAAAGTGGAGCGTTGGATCTACTGGTTTCTGATTTGGTCCGAGATGGGGAGATTTTGAAGGTTGCAAGAATTGCCGCTCAAGAACTTTTGCAATCAGATCCCGGACTTGACAGGCCCGAGCATCAAATGATCAAAACACACATCGATTCATTTAGCAAGAATGCAGTGAATTGGGGAAGGATTAGTTGACAATGATGGATATCTCTATTCTTGATTCAAAAGAAAATTTACCCTGGGACCTCCTCCTCCTCGCTGACCCATCCAGAAAGATGATTAATAAATACATCAATGATTCTGTAGTTTTAGTTTCGAAAGTAAAAGATCAAACATTAGGAGTATTGGTACTAAGAATTGATCAATCGATTTCAGAAATCATGAATGTCGCTGTTGCTGAAGATTCCCGGGGGAAAGGAATTGGAACCTCCCTCATTAAACATGCGATCGAATACTCAAGATCAAAAAACCTTGATAAAGTACTAATCGGAACAGCGGACACCAGCCAAAATCAATTAACTCTTTATGAGCATATAGGATTTATCTCTATCGGACGAATCGATAATTTCTTCACTGAGAACTACAGGGATCCAATTTATGAAAATGGCAAGCAGGCAAGAGATATGATTCGGTTGGAAATGAAGCTTAGTTGATTGTTTTGATCTTCCTTTTCATTATTAGAAAATCACCTAATCCAATAGTCCCAAGCACTACCACCAAAGGAATCAGTGGGACAAAAAACCTCCCGTCCCAATCGGCCCACGTACCACTAACCACCATGGTATGCGTAACAAAGTATACGATGCTTGCAATAGAAAAGTAGCGAGCAACCAGCCTCCGTCGAATGGCTTTCAAACTAAAAAAGTAAAGTGGCCACAGCATCGTCATCATGGCAATGTTGTGAGGCCATGACCAGTAGGTTCTAATGTGAGAAACATACATGATCATTTTCCCAAAGAACAGCTTTGAAAAATACAGGGGATTTGAAATCACGAAAGAGCCCATTTGTTGAAGTAACGGTTGATCAACTGGCGGTTTGTACAGGTCCTTGGGTACCTCAATCGTCATCCAATCGTGGTGCGGATGCGTTGGAAACTCATGCATAGCAAAAATGATGTCTCCATTTTCGTAGATGAGCATTACACGATGAGAACTGATCATTGTATTTGCAAGAAAAACTAACACAACACCAGCTACTACCAAGGAAGCAAATTTCCATACTCTTTGAGGAGGCGATCTTAGCCACTGCCAAACGATTGGAAAAGCCAATGCAATGATCAGTGCCGGAGATGTCGGTTTGGAAAAGAAGCTGATCAAAATGAAAAATGTAGCAATTATGTAGTCTAATGTTCTTTTTTCCTGGGAAGCTTTTATCAATAGATAGAAGGTAATACTAAGTATACTGCAGTAGAAAGACTCTGTAAGTACATAAGAGTGCCAGTTGAGGTTATCTGGAAAAAAAATAAAAATCAGCGCTGAAAGAAAGGCCAGCTTCAAATTATTGGTCAACCTTTTTGTCACGCCGAAAATGGAAAATGTTGCAACAAATCCCAAGATGTATTGAGCAAGGATGATTATTGCATGATTCTCCGAAAACAGCTTGATAAAAGCTATAAAAAACACATAACTGATGTACCAGAAGTTCAAAGGATCGAAATAAAATCCGCCAGATAAATTTTCTGTGTAGGAGAGGTAACGCGGCGAATCATTCATAATCTTCACACCATACTTATTGTAGAGGTAAAGACTCATACAGAAATACACGGCTGAAACTATCCCCAAAAGTTGCTTACTTGTAAGCCGATGAAACATCTAATTCAGAATTCTGTTGAAAATCTGCAAATTAATTTGATAGGATTAATTGTACGAACATCCAGTGCTGTTATATGTTCATGTCTATGATGAATTAACGGTTTGGCAAGCTTTTGGCTTGTAAATACTTTCAAAACCTACCTTAATATGAAGAGAACCAGCACCATTTATTTCGTTATCTCATTTTTAGTTCCGTTATCTGTGTTGTCACAAAAATCAATCTCAGGAACGCTAATAGATCAAGAAACGAAAGAGCCAATAGCATACGCTCATGTTTTTCTGAGTGACAGCAGTAAAGGCACCTTTTCAGATTTGGATGGAAGTTTTTTCCTTCTACAAGACAAGCGCAGTGAAGCTAAAGATCTAATCATCAGTCATGTTGGATATCAGCTGAAAAACATCCTAATAAACAAAGATGAACTAGGCCAAATCACTCTTGAGGCTAAGAAAGATCAACTACTGGACGTCCAGGTGAGCGGTGAAGTAGATAAAAAATGGCGAAAGAAATACGAACAATTCAAAGAGGAACTATTTGGATCGACACCCTTTGCTGAACAATGTAAAATTCTGAATCCCTGGGTAATAGACTTTAATAAAGTAAACGGATCGTTTGTTGCTACCGCTGATGAACCCATCGAGATTGCCAATGATGCCTTAGGATACCGAATCAGTTTTCAATTAGATTATTTTACTTCTAAGAACATTGTAGTAACCATTAAAGGAATTCCAATAAAAATCAGAACGAACTCAGCCAGTGATGATCAGGTAATTGAATTTGAAAAAAATCGTCAAATAGCATTCGAAGGATCCATTTATCACTTTGCACAATGTCTATCTAATAACACATTAAGAGAAAATGGATATGAAGTCTCATTCATAGGAGATGAGTTTGTAGAGAAAAAGGAAGATGTAAGAAGTACTCCTGATAGGAAATTATACAACGCAGACGAGATACTAGTTCAAGAGGCCAATCAATCTCAATTTAATTTTAAAGAGTATTTGAAAGTTACCTATATAAATCCTTTAACCGGTATTGCGGAAATTTCTTGGTTAAAACAAGAAGGGAATGCCTCAATTAATTCAGAGGGAATTATTGAAAATCTGGATAACATTAAGTTATTCGGATCTTTTTCAAAAGATCGACTGGCAAATTTTCTCCCGTTTTCACAATTGAAGTCTTATTACAAGAATCAATTAAAAACCAGCACTTTAGCCAATCAAATAAAGTCAAATTTCAATCCGATTATTTCTTCAGAAAAAGCCTATATCCATACAGATAGAGAGGTTTATTTTCCAGGAGAAGATATTTGGCTAAAAGGATATATCAATCATTCCAGTGACTCGGCAAAATCAAAAAAGCTATTTGTAGAACTTGTCAATAATGATAGTTCAATTGTACAATCCATCATACCCATAGAGAATAATGAAGCCGCAGGATACATCACCCTTCCGAACGTGGCTCCAGGTACATATTTGATTATCGGATATACAGATATCAATTTGGATAATCCTGAATTGCATTTTAAAAAACCCATTCAAGTCGGGTATTGGGGAGTAGGGAATACTAATAAATCAGAAAAACGCTCAATAGTTATTTATGCAGAGGGTGGTGAACTTATCTCCAGTGTGATCAATAATGTAGCATTCGAAATAAGAAATCAAAACGGTCATCGCATAGATGGAAAAGTGAATCTTTACGAAGGATCTAAAAAGCTTCTTTCTGTAAATACTGAGTGGGATGGTAGGGGAACGTTTAAATTGATCCCCAAGGAAAATGTGAAGTACACATTAAAAAATGACGCTGATGGTATATCACCATTAAAATTTGAAGCCAACACAAAAAAAATTGGTGTCATCATTCAGGATCTTGATTCTGTATTTAGAGTCAACCTTCAATCAAATGTAGTAATCAACGACACCATTTATCTAACCACTTCTCAGAATGATAAATTAAGCTCCATTAATCCGCTATATATCTATAAAACACGCCAACTGATACTTCCAAAAGAAGGAATGGATGATGGAGTAAACGCAATCACTGTTTTTGATAAAAATATAAATCCGATTTTAGAGCGAGTGGTATTTAAACAGCCAAAAATGGCCGATGTTACAATAATGGCATCCTCATCAAATTTTCAATCCATAGTCACCATTTCTGGGAAAGATTCCATACGAACTGCCTCCTTTTCAGCTATTGACTTAGGTAAATCCAATGATCGTGGGTCCGAGAGCATTCTCGTAAACTCATACTTACGACCTGAGATAAAAGGATGGGTGGAAAACAGCGACCAGATATTCATGGACCCAAATCCTAATAACATTGATTTAATAATGTTAACCAATGGCTGGAGACGCTATTCTAAGCAAGAAGTTGCCAATGATTCCTCGACAGTAGAAACACAAAATGGGTTTAGTCTGATCGGTTCGGTAACTTTCAAAAACCCGAACAAGTCATCCACGGGAAACATTTATTTGATTAACCGGCTGTCTGAAAATCCTCTGGAAACGAATCTGGTAAACGAACAAGGGTTTTTCACCTTTGAAGATATTTACTACACTGATTCAACCAGCCTCTTCTTTACATTCGATAAGAAGTTTGCCAAGAATGTTGCCTCGGTGAGGCTCGAGGAAGTTCATGATTGGCAATACCTTAATGGTTTTTCATACACGTTCGACTTTACAGGCGAACTGTTGAATGAAAGGAGAAGAATAAGTTATGAAAACAGCTTATCCGCTCAAGAGACATTTGATGTATCAGAAGCAACCGAATTGGAAGAAGTGGTCGTTTTAGGTAAAGAAGGAAGTTCATTGAAAAAGCGTAGATATAGCATTACAAGTGCTGAAATTATGTCTTTTAAAGAAAAACCCATTAATGGGTATGGTCGAAATACCTATACAACAATTGACCAATTCAAGTCTGTCAGACCACTCATTTATTATGAAACTGGGGGTGCGGTTATTCGAGATGTTAAGTTGATCAATACCGAAATTCCTATCGGTGCGAGGAACGATACATTTTTCGCAGATAGTGGGGATCCATCAAGTGGTATAAGCAACGAGATCGATTTGTTCGTCGATAACAACCTCACCGAACCAATTATGCTTTTGTATATGGATCCTGCAAGTTTTGAACGCATTGAGTTCGTTAGAACTTACGGTAAAAACGGGACATTATTTATTTATACCCGAGATACTCCGATTCGACCTCCAACTAAGCAAGTATTTGAAAAGAAGCTGAAAGGATATCAAACACAAAAAGACTTCTATACGGAAAAGCTTGTTGAACAACCTTCGAATCAATCTGCCACCCTTTACTGGGATCCAACAATCAATAACCAAACTCGATCTCTTAATTTCTCTGGACCTGCTGTAATAATTCCGGTTAAAATTATCTTAGAAGGATATACTCAGGAAAATAAGCCATTCAGAGTAGTGAGAACTTACACGAGCAATTAGTATCTTAAGGTGTAATGAAAGCTCAATACATCAACCTTCTTAAAAAACAAGTAAGTAAACTCGACGATGAGAGTTTTGAACTTGAAGCCTGGAAAACCAGTGCAATTACTGTTTTGCAACGGATATTTGGTGAAAGTGACTTGCGAGCTAAACAGATTGACAATCTAAAAATAGATTACAGTAGTTGGGCATTAAGGGATTCAAACTCAAAATATAAGCCTGTAGAAATCGCAAAATTGAAGGGCAAAGAAATTCTCAATACCGCCATTGACGAGATTGAAGTGTTTGGTGCCCCAGAAAATCATGCAATGGATATTCTAGGCAATGATTTTGTAAAAAAATTACAAAGCATGAGTGAAAAGGAGCGCCAGAAACATTTCAATGACATGAAGAAAAGCGAATTGGTGCAATTATTGATGAAGCTTATGGGATGAAAAAATCCCTACCTGTCTTTATTGCCATATTCTTACTGTCCTCATGCACCGAGCCTCCGGAAATCGAAGGTTTATGGGAGTTAAAAGACATCAGCGTGGATATGATTCCAGGAAGCTCTAATCCTGTCTTCATCAAATTTGAAAAAGGTGGTAGTTTTTCCGTATCAAGAGCTCAGGGAGATCTTATTGGTTTATACGAGCTCAATAATAACAATTTGTATTTGACGAGCAGCGATGAAAAATGGTTTAACACTAGTTGGAATGCCAATGTTTATCAAGATAAGCTTGTATTAAAAGGCCTTGAATACGGTTACCGCACAACCGAATTGAAGTTTGTACCCGCTATAAAACTCCCGCCTTTTAATGAATTCATTGAAGCAATTACTGGTAAGTGGGAGCTGTATAAAATCAATATAAAGGGCAAATCAGAAGTTATGCAAAACATGGAGTTCATAATTTCGGAAGAATTCTACACTATTTCCAAAAATGACAGTACAATAGAAAAAGGGCTTGTTGTTATTGATCCTCGCCATCAAAAAATCAACTTTGAAAACGAAGGTCTAATTTGGAATGTGCGATTTGTATGGGATGAGCTTAGATTGGAGAATGAAGAATTGGATATTAAATACCGATTGAGAAGATATTAGTTTTTGTAATAAAATTACAATTCTTCAAAAGATCCATTTAAAGAATTCTTTTTCTAAATAAAGGTCTGTTACATCTAATGTCTTTTAGGTGCATTTCTAGCTTACTATTAGAATCTCCCTAAAAAATCAGTGCTTAAAGTGCCTGGTTCCTGTCATCACCATGGCCAAGCCATTCTCGTCGCAGTAGTCAATTGACAATTGGTCTTTAATAGAGCCACCGGGTTGGATCACAGCAGAAATTCCAGCTTTGTGGGCAATTTCAACACAGTCCGGAAAAGGGAAAAAAGCGTCTGAAGCCATCACAGCCCCATTTAGGTCAAAGCCAAACTTACCTGCCTTTTCGATTGCCTGGTTCAATGCATCAACTCTAGACGTTTGTCCTACCCCACTTGCCAATAATTGACCATCCTTTGCCAATACGATCGTATTAGACTTGGACTGTTTGCATACTTTGGATGCGAAAATTAAATCGTCTACTTCCTCTGATGTTGGGGCTTTCTTTGTTTTTACCTCCAGGTCATTTTTGCTTTCAGATTTCAAATCATAATCTTGAACAATCGTACCATTCAATAAGCTCTTGTATTGTGTTTCCTGTCTCCATGGTTTCTTTTGTATAAGCAAGATTCGATTTTTCTTCTTCTCTAGGATCTTTAACGCATCTACCGCAAAAGTGGGAGCAATTAGTATTTCAAAAAACAAACTGCTCATGGATTCCGCGGCTTCCCGATCTACCTCTTGATTGGTAACTAGTATTCCGCCAAATGCAGAAACAGTATCTGCGGCAAACGCTCGTTCATATGCCTCTTTAACGGTGCTACCTGTTGCAATGCCACATGCATTATTGTGCTTCAATATTCCGAAAGCCGTCTTATTTCCAAACTCAGCCATCAATTGAACAGCTGCTTCAATATCAACCAAGTTGTTGTAGGAGATCTCTTTGCCATGAATCTGATCAAAATATTCTGAAAGGTCACCAAAGAACGTGCCTTTTTGATGAGGATTTTCGCCATATCGTAACTCACGAGCAGGAGAAGCACTCAATCTAAACCCAGGAACTTTATCCTCTAGATTCATCCAGTTGAAAATGGCAGTATCATAGTGACTGGAAGTGGCAAAAGCTTTAGCAGCAAATAATTTTCTTTCTTCCTCGCTTGTTTCACCATTCTGATTGTCAAGAATATTTTGCAAATCAGCATAATATTCCATTGAGCTCACCATCACTACATCTTTATAGTTTTTGGCACCCGCCCGAATCAAGGCAATACCTCCAATATCAATTTTTTCAATGATGTCTTCTTCAGAAGCTCCACTCGCTACTGTTGCTTCAAACGGATAGAGATCTACAATCACCAGATCAATTGGGGGAATTTCAAAATTCTTTGCTTCTGCCAGGTCCGATTCATTCTCCCTTCGGTGCAATATTCCACCAAATATTTTCGGATGAAGCGTCTTTACACGTCCTCCAAAAATGGATGGATAATCTGTAAGATTTTCTACTGGAACCACATCTACTCCCTCATCTCTAATAAATTTTTCCGTCCCACCTGTTGAATAAATAGTTACTCCTAGTTTGTCCAGGCTATGAATAATAGGACTAAGTCCCTCCTTGTGAAAAACTGAAATGAGGGCAGATTGAATCTTTTTTGTAGACATGATTTGAAGGATGGTTTATTTCAAGGCGGCAAAGGTACCATCACCAATGATTTTATCTGTTATGTGAACGAATATAGTCCTCGATCGCACGGGGAAAATGTTCGTACTCAAGTGTGTGGATTTTCTTTGCAAGAATTTCTGGTGTATCATCTGCGTCTACCTCACATCTTGCCTGAAAAAGAATTTTTCCCATGTCATATTCTTCATTCACCAGGTGAATCGTTATTCCAGATTCCTCGTCACCAGAAGCAATTACGGCCTCATGTACATGTGAACCATACATCCCCTTGCCTCCAAACTTGGGAAGCAAAGCAGGATGAATATTGATGATCCGGCTTGGAAAAGCCTTGACCAAATATTCCGGGATTAACCAAAGAAATCCGGCCAAAATAATATAATCGGCCTCTTCAAGACGTGCTATAAACGACGGATCTCGAAACTGATCCTTTGAAAAGGTCGAGGAAGGTATAGAGAGATTCTTCGCACGTTCATGAACGAAAGCATCAGATCTGTTAGAAAGAATTTCATTTACTCTAATCTGTTGGTGACCCTCAAAGTAATTAGCGATGTTTTCGGCATTGCTGCCACTACCAGAGGCGAAAATGGTTAGATTGATAGGTTTGTCCACGACGCAAAACTACTAGAACGCGTCTTCAAAAATTTGAATATTTCTATTAGCATCAATACATACAATGTCAAATCGAATATCCTTATTCCAGTTTGTAGCAAAAATGTATTCCTCAGCCGCTTCTCTAATCCTTTCTTGCTGAGCATCAGAAACAAAAGTCTCAGGTTCTCCAAAATCTGTTCTGCTTCGAAGTTTCACTTCAATGAAAATGAGTAATTGTTTATTTTGAAGCGCTATTATGTCTATTTCTGCCCGCTTGAATCGATAATTAGATGCTAAAATCTTGCAACCTAATTTTTCATAGTGCTTTTTTGCTATTGCTTCACCTTCAATACCTTTAGTTTTGCGGTCCATGTGCAAAAGGCCAGGGGCCAATTAGAATATTAATGTCAGAACTCTACCCACTTAAATTCAAAACCATCTTCAAAGAAAAGCTTTGGGGTGGACAGAAAATTAAAACCATTCTTGGAAAAGATTTTGGAGATCTTGCGAATTGCGGCGAGACTTGGGAGCTTTCCGGAGTTTCGGGTAACATATCTGAAGTAGCAAATGGTGAATTGGCTGGTGAGACTCTTTCAAATTTAGTCTCAGAGTTTAAACATGAATTAGTTGGAACCTCTATTTACAATCGCTTTCGAAACGAATTCCCTCTGCTTATAAAATTCATTGATGCAGCACAAGACCTTTCCGTTCAGGTACACCCTAATGATGAACTAGCAAAAGCCCGTCACGACTGTCCCGGCAAATCTGAGATGTGGTATATCATTCAAGCAGATGAAAATGCCTCCTTAATTAATGGGTTTACCAGAGACACAAATAAAGTTGAATACCTTGATCATTTCCATGCAGGTAAAATCATGGAGTTGTTACAGCAGGAAAAGGTTAATAAGGGCGATGTTTATTACCTGCCCGCCGGTCGTGTGCATACCATTGGCAAAGGGTTACTTCTTGCAGAAATTCAACAAACTTCGGATGTCACCTATCGAATATTCGATTTTAATCGGAGAGATAAAGACGGAAATAAAAGAGAATTGCACACTGAGCTTGCGCTTGACGCACTTGACTACAACAAACCAAAAAAGGTAAAAAGCGAATATCAAGAGCAAATCAATAAAACCAACCCCATTATTTCTTCCCCTTATTTCACTACCAACAAATTGCTATTGGATGAGCAAGTGGAGTTAGATAGATTAAGCCTGGACTGCTTCAAAATATATATTGGGATTGGTGGCAATGGGAAAATTGCAGGAGAAGCAATCCAAATGGGAGAGGTAATTCTTATTCCTGCTTCAATGAAAAACTACTCAATAGAACCAGAAGGCACACTGGAATTGTTAGAGACTTATATTGATGCTTCCTAGCATGTCCAAGAAAACAAATTTCATTCACTTAGGTCTTAAAGACTATCAGGAGGCCTGGGATTACCAGGAAAAACTTTTCAAAGAAACGGTAGATCAAAAAATTGCTAACAGAAAGCTTCCAACTGATGAACAGATAGAAACAAAAAACTTCCTGATTTTCTGTGAACATCCTCACGTTTATACCCTCGGAAAGAGTGGAGATGAAAATCATCTGCTGGCAAATGAGGAACTTCTGAAACAAAAAGAAGCCACATTTTACAAAATCAATCGAGGTGGAGATATCACCTATCATGGACCAGGACAGATCGTTGGATATCCCATCTTAGATCTAGATCATTTCTTTACAGATATCCATAAATACTTGCGTTTCTTAGAAGAGGCAGTCATTTTAACATTGAAGGATTATGGTATTCCATCGGGAAGAATTGAGGGACTTACTGGTGTTTGGATTGATTGGAAAGATCAAGCCAAAGCGAGGAAAATCTGTGCACTCGGTGTGAAAAGTAGCCGCTGGGTCACCATGCACGGATTTGCGTTCAATGTAAACACCAATCTGGATTACTTCAACTATATCATTCCTTGCGGGATTCAGGATAAGGCCGTTACCTCACTGGAAAAAGAACTAGGCCGTAAGGTGGACATCAAGGAAGTAGAAGAGAAACTTAAAAATCACCTTGCCACAACTTTCGAAATGGAGCTAATCTGAATAATCTATCTTTTTACCAACCAAAGAGATATCCAATATCCAAGGAAGGTAGCCATCACGTGCATCAACGAGATGTGAAGATCTATCCCAAGCAATGTCAGGTTGATTATTTCAAAAATTACCGGTCCACTTAACATGATCCATGGCTTTCTACTTTTCGTTGCTAATGCACCGTACACCTGGAACATTCCAATCGAACCTCCCAACCAATTTCTGACGAAAGCAAATTGCATGAATTCGCTATCCGGAAAAAGATCAATCCCCACCGTATAAAAAACAGCAAAAAATGGAGCTACCGTAACGTATGAGGATAAGAATATCAACCCTGTTGCTTTGGAACCAAACACCGCCTCATGCGACTGTACGATTAATAAAAATCCAAGAACAGAAACAAATAGAATGTGGTCCAGGCCATTATGTAGAAATGGTGTGGTAAATAGGTTTCTCAAAAAGATAAGTGGTGCCTCTGTTAGATTCTTCACCCAAAAGGCATACTCGCATTGGAGGGCTAGCTGCCAGGTACCTTCACAATTTCTTGTAGAGGCAAACCCTAAAATTCCAATGATCGTCCAGATGATTACCAGGTAGATTATCGTAAAAGCCTTTCCTTTTAAGACATCCTTGATTGGCATGCGTTGATTATACGCCCCTCTCCATGGGAAGACAAAAGGAAAAATTCTTTCCTTTTGAGGGTTGTTATTATTCATTTGCCTAAAATAGTGTTAGAGACCAAATTACTTTACTTCTGAATCATCGAATGATCAGATAACTGGTCGCAAAACTATTCCAATTATAAAATCAAAACGAAGTTTGTGAAGAAGGATATTGATTTTTCACCAGTCAAAGATGTACATGTGGTAATTGCTAAAGAAGATGTGTGGAAAGTCTTCCTTATCAATCGAAATTCGGATAAGTTAGAAAATGTGATGGTGACTTCTCGCGGGTATGGGGAGACAAAGACCGAAACACAAAAAACCTCTGTTCTTCGTCATATGATCCCGTTTATTGATCCAGGAGAATACGCTTTAATCGAACCGATTGATGAGTCTGTTTTCCATTTGAATAACGAATACTGGGTGAGCTATTTTATAAACGGACATGTCTATGACAAAAAATTTATTTTTGTACCGGATTCGATCATAGAAGATAATCTTACTTTCATTGAAGAGTTGCAAATGAAGGGTATCTTACATGACTAATTGCTCGAATTCATTCTGAAGTAGAAAATCAACCTTACCTCCACCATTTGGTTTATGGCTTAGAACGATAGTATTTTAAAACAAACAAAGTTTGCAAAATCACTTTCAAGATTTCCTTATCATTGATATTGAAACCGTCTCAGGTAACGAAAATGTAGATCTACTCTCACCTGCTCTTCAAAAACACTGGGAGCGAAAAGCCGGTTTTATTAAAAACCCGGATGAGAAAACATTTGAAGAACTGTATTTTGATCGAGGGGCCATATACGCAGAATTCGGAAAAATTATTGTGATTGGGATGGCTTTCTATCATGAATTGAAAGGAAAACCGGCATTAAGAGTAAAGTCTTTAGCCTCTGATAACGAAAAGGAACTATTAACTGAATTTAAAAATTTTATAGAATCAAAATTTGATCAGGATAACCTCAAATTATGTGCACACAATGGAAAAGAATTTGACTTTCCTTATCTGTGTAGAAGAATGCTGATCAACGACATTAAAATCCCCTGGTCCTTAAATCTGACCGGGAAGAAACCTTGGGAAGTGAATCACATTGATACAATGGAGCTTTGGAAGTTCGGAGATTGGAAGAGTTTTACCTCTCTGGATTTACTTACCAGCATCTTTGGGATTCCATCCAGTAAAACTGAACTGGACGGCTCAATGGTGACAAAAACATATTATAAAGAAAATGATGGGTTAAAGAAAGTTGAGGAATATTGCCAAAAAGACGTCATCGCAACAGCACAACTCTACCTCCGCCTCAACAACTTACCGCTGATCGATCCAGATCAGATAAACATCGTAAAATGACCGCACGGTCACATAATTAACATGAGTAAAAAGAAAAGAAAAAAGAAATTAGGATCAAGATCCAAACAAGAACCTAACCACGTAAAACAGATTAAAAGCAAGCTTCATGAAGTTTTCTCTGTAAATGATGGAAAATCATATGGGTACAGAGAACTTATTCGTAAACTTCAACTTCGTGACAAAAAATCTAAAGATTACCTAAAAAGTCAGCTCTTCAGCATGGAGAGTAAAGAAAAAATCAGGCGATTAAGTGACGGACGCTTTGTGACGAATGTTGAAAGTGAATATCTACAGGGCACTGTCGACCATGTCAATCCGAATTTTGCATACATAGTTACCCCTGATCAGGATGAGGATATCTGGGTAAAAACCACAGACCTCAATTTCGCCATACATGGTGACTTGGTGAATGTTATCATTACCAAACCTGCGGGCAGAGGCTACCGCCCTGAGGGAAAAGTCATCAGCATCCTCAAAAGGAATAGAGAAGAATTTGTCGGAAGAATTGAAATTTCACAAAAATTCTCATTTGTGGTCCCAGACAGTCGAAACATCCATTTTGACATCATGGTCTACCCTGAGAAAATCGGCAAAGCCAAACCGAATGATAAGGTGATGATCAAAATCGACAAATGGCACGACGCGAAAAACAGAAGTCCGCTTGGAACTGTGACTGAAGTGCTTGGTCAAGCGGGAGAAAATGAAGCGGAGATTCACTCCATCATGGCCGAATTTGGGTTGCCATTTAGATTTCCAAAAAAAATCGAGAAAGCAGCAGATCAAATACCAGATGTTATCACGGATGAGGAGATCAAGAAAAGAAAAGATTTTAGAGAAATCACCACGTTCACGGTTGACCCTCATGATGCCAAAGACTTTGATGATGCTTTATCAATCAGAGAAATTGATAAAAACAAATACGAAATCGGAATACACATTGCCGATGTATCACACTATGTAGAGGAAGGCAGCGAACTTGACAAAGAGGCCATCGATCGGGCAACGTCCGTTTATCTGGTTGACCGAACCATACCCATGCTTCCAGAAAGGCTTTCCAATGGCCTTTGTTCACTTAGACCAAAAGAAGAAAAGCTTACTTTCTCAGCCGTCTTTGAAATTGACACGAAAGGATCAGTTTCAAAAAAATGGTTTGGAAGAACCGTCATCAATTCGGATCGACGTTTTACCTATGAGGAAGCCCAGGAACGTATTGAAGGATTAGATAGCGATTTCACCAAAGAAGTAGTAACGCTTAATAACATTGCCAAGCAACTTAGAAAGAAGCGGTTCCAACAAGGTGCGGTGAATTTTGAAACCGTAGAAGTCAAATTCAAACTTGATGAGGACGGAAAGCCTTTGGAGGTTATTCCCAAAGAACGTAAAGACGCACACAAGATGATTGAAGAATTCATGCTTCTTGCAAACAAAGAGGTGGCTACTCACATCTTCAAATGGAAAGAAAAAGGAAAAGAGGAAGGAAGTAAAACTTTTGTATATCGCGTTCACGATGATCCGGATCCGGATAAACTGAACACCTTCGCATCTTTTGCCGCTCGGTTTGGTCATAAGGTTGATACGGGTGGAAATATTTCCCATGGCTTGAATAAGTTGATGGAAAATATCGAGGGGAAACCTGAGCAAAACGTACTTGAATCGTTGGCCATTCGATCCATGGCAAAAGCCAAGTATACCACGGACCCAAGAGGACATTTTGGTTTAGCTTTTGATCATTACACACACTTTACTTCTCCGATTAGGAGGTACCCTGACGTAATGGTACATCGCCTCCTCGAGCACTACCTTCAAGGAGGTAAGAATGTTGGAAATGAAGAACACGAACCCTTATGTATGCATTCTTCTGAGCGTGAAAAACGTGCTGCTGATGCAGAACGGGCATCAGTGAAATACAAACAGGTAGAATTCATGGAGACCATGTTGGGCCAGGAGTTTGATGGTATCGTCTCAGGAGTCACTGAATGGGGAATCTTCGTGGAAATCATAGAAACCAAATGTGAAGGCATGATCCGTATGGCTGATTTAGACGACGACTTCTATGAATTTGATGAAAAGCAAATGCGGGTCATTGGGAGAAATAACAAGCGAATTATAACATTAGGAGATCGGTTGAAGGTTCTCGTTGCCAAAACGGACATTGATAGGAGAACGATTGATCTGGATTTGGTTGATGACACTAAATAAAAAAACATTGGACATGCTTGAGTACAATGGGTACTCATTCAAAAGTGATAACAACCTTTTGGTGTTTAGGCACTCAGGTACAGACAGTATCGGCCTTTCTATGGTAATCTTCATTGCTTTGCTCACGGTTATCACACTATTTTTCATCAATCCATTTTATGGTTTAGGTGCGCTACTTCTATCGATTTTTATTTTTGGTCCGATCGTAAAGCGAAGCAAGGGCAAGTCCAAACTTGAAATTGATACAGATAGACAATTATTTAAAATCAGCGATAACCATCATAAGATCGCTAAAGATTTCACTGAAATTCAGGGAGTTTATACACACTCAAAATTTGTAGATGAATATTCAAGCGCCTTCAAAAACACCTGCAAAGAATACCAGGTCATCATTGGTTTAGAGCTGGAGAATCGAAAAATTCCTCTTTTTCAATTGATCGCCGATCATGAAAAACCATCAAAAGAGGCGAATCAGGTCCATAATTTTTTGGAATCAGTCATTCGAAAGGTTCGAAGGAAATAAACAAAAGGTGGGGTTGCCAACAATCAATTCATAGTCTCCTTGTTTTTATCGAAAAAGAAAGGATTACCTACACTTTCACCGATTATTAGTTTAAGATTGACTTACGCTTTCAATGTTAAATCATGATATCACCTAATCTAAGCAAAGAAGCCGTCCGGTTTCTGGAAGAAAATGGCTATTCATTTCGGTTAAAGGATAATCAAATCCAATTCAAAAGACGCATTGGATATATGGGATCTATTGTCCTCTTGTTTGTCACACTTTTCTTATCTATTCCCGTTTTTTCAGTTGGAGTTATTTATGGGATTATTTTGATTGGTGGAGTCATAGGAGCAATAATGATCCGAAGGATATACTTCACGAAGAAATCAAAACTGATCATTGACTTAGATGCTAATACATTTACTGCTATCATTGATACGTATTATCAGGAAGATCAATCGCTAAAAATGATTTCAACCATTACCATGGAATCAAAATTTATTGACGAGTACACAACGGCTGCCAGAAACTCGGTAGAAGAACACCTAATCTCAATCAAAGTGCAACTCATCACCAAAGAAATACTTACCTTATTTCGGCTTAAATCAGATCAATCGGAGCCTACACCGGTAATCAATGAAATTTATGCCCTATTGGAAGATGTAATCAAAAATGCGAAGAAGGACTAAACCATTAAATCATTCTTGACTTAAATAAAACCACCTTTGTCTGCTAGCAAGTATTTAAAAAAAGAGCAGGGGTTTTACCTGTTCTTAATGATTTCCGCCTATGTTTCCACGCTTGTTTTCGGAACATACTATTTCATGTTGGATATCACTGAACTGTATATTCCAATTTATAGTGCTTTTGTGCTTTTTGTCTCCTACGGTATTCTTTCTTTCTTCTCCGTTACAGGCTTAGTCACGCTCTTCCGACTATCCATTACAACAGCGCTACTCGCCTTCTTTATACAGATTTATTATACCGGTGGCGTGTTATCTTCCGCGTTGTTGGAATTTGTAATCCCTCCATTGCTCGCTTTTTTTTACCGACCCATTCGAGATAGATATGTTTTCATGTTCTTTTCTGGTCTTGCCCTGGTAACTATGTTTATTCTGTCTTACCTGGGGTACACCTCAAACAAACTGCCCGAAGATTCTGTCATGGCTCATGGCATTCTTTGCGCCAGCTTTGTCTTCATTATTGTTTCCATCTATACTTTTTTATTTAGAAATGCTCTTGTTATCAAAAACAAAAAAATTGGTGATTCAATGAGGGATCTCCAGGAAACAACTCACAAATTGATTCAATCAGAGAAGATGGCATCACTTGGTATGTTATCGGCCGGAGTGGCTCATGAAATCAATAATCCATTAAATTTCATTAAAGGAGGTGTGGAAATTTTGGAAGATGGGCTAAAAGAAGAAAAGACTTTAAAGTTTGAAGCAGCACCCAGCATTCATGTCATCAAAGAAGGACTTAAACGAGCAACGATCATAGTCAACAGCCTAAACCATTTTAGCCGTCGAACCGATTCAATGGACGAGACCTGTGATTTAAATGAGATATTAGAGAATTGTTTAGTGATGCTACAGCCCAAACTTAAATACAAAGGTGAGGTGGTGAAAGCACTTGATCCAAAGAAATTGACATTAACCGGAAATGAAGGTAAGTTGCATCAAGCATTTCTAAATATTCTATCAAATGCTGAACAAGCCATTTCAAAAAATGGAACGATAACCGTTAAATCTAAAAACCTTAAGACCAAAATAGTTGTTGAAATCATAGATAATGGAGAGGGGATAAGTAAAGAAAATTTGAATAAGATTAGTGATCCTTTTTTTACAACCAAACCTGTTGGAAAAGGTACAGGACTGGGCCTTGCTATCACGTACAAAATTATTGAGGATCATCGAGGCAAGATCCGTGTTTCATCTAGGCCGGGAAAGGGAACTAAATTTACAATCTCATTTAAAAAGGGATGAAGAATACCATACTATTTGTAGATGATGAACTCATTAATCTTTTCGTTCTACAGAAAAGATTTGAAAATGAATATAATGTCCTCACTGCTGAGTCTGGCGAAGATGCACTTAAGATAGTTGAGGATAACAAAGACACACTTCAGGCTATAATCAGTGATTTGCGAATGCCAGGAATGGACGGGCTCGAACTAATTGACAAGGTAAAACCAAGCATTTTAGACATTCCATGTTTTTTACTCACAGGATATGATTTCACAGATCAGATTAATGATGCGATCAAATCGAGCAAAATTCATCATTTGTTCAAAAAGCCGTTTGACTACAATGAAATTGATTCGAAACTGAGGGAAGTCCTTTAGCGATGAGCTGGCTTCAATAGGTCAGTCACCGTTTTCACCGGATTGAAAGTCTTTAAAGGTACCTCAACAAAAATGGTATTCCATTTAGCCATACTTCCATTCCATAGGCCAGGTAGTTCCATTGCTAAAAGCTTTTGTCCATTGTGTGATTTCTCCGAAATAAATCCTGTTTCGTCATCTCTGAAATCCAGGAGATTAAACTTTTCTCCTTTATTGTCTTTAATCCCACAAACAATATCCACCGGGTTAAAGTGTGTTCCTGAATTGAAAAGAGCACGTTGGTCCTTATTTGATTGATCCACCTGCGCCGATTCAACAATTTGTAGTGATTCATATCCTTCTCCCTTTATCCAAAAAGGACCTCCTCCTGGTTCTCCTTCATTTTTAACCATTCCACAAACACGTATCGGTCGATTCAGTAATTCAACTATTTCGGCTTCAGAAAAATCACCTCTCATACCCATTGCTGATAGCAACCTCGCTCCCTCAACCTTAATATCGGTTCCGTTTTCTTTAGCTCTTAGCAATTTGAACGCCCGTTGTTGATGCTCAATCAAGACCCCTGCCAATGCTTTCTTATATTTTACCTCATCCTCGCGAAGTGATTCCGAAACAACATTATCTATGTTCTTTATAAAAATAAGATCCTCGGATAGAGAATTAAGATTTTGTAATAATGCTCCATGCCCTGCTGGTCTAAACAATAGATTCCCTTCATCATCCCTGAATGGGCTAAAGTCAATCGTGGATGCCAATGTATCTGTGCTTTGGCTCTGCTCGCTGTAACTAACATTGATTTCAATGGAAGTTTCACTTGCAATACTATCTTCAATGTGATTCTGAAAGATTTCAAAATGAGTTGGAGAAACAGTGAAATGAATATTGAGTTTGCCGTTCTTAATTGCATACGCTTTTCCTTCAGAAAGATGCTCTTGGGCGGGTGTTCGAACATGATCATCATAGGAGTGGAAGCTTAAAAGGCCCTTCGGTAAATTTCCATAATTCAAGCCTTCTTTTTTCAGAAGCAGACTAATAATTAAATCATACTTTTCTGCATTTATGGCCTCATCAAGTGAAATTCTCTCCGTCTCAATGATCTTTTGATCCAGCTCAGCATAGAATGAAAAATTTTTCAATCCCGTAAAGAATCTTTTAATGATTTCAGAATCTTGATTGGAATTTTCATAGACGCTTTTATTATCTAAAAATGCGAATAAGCTCTTAAACATTCGTGAAGCAGCACCAGAAGCAGGAACAAATTTTACTACATCTAAAGCCGATTGCTCATATTGCAGGATGTATGAAGCTTGAGTTTCGTCCGATAGTTTCATTATGCCATTGCTTACTGTAGCTGGAGCTGAAATTTTCAATGGAGGGAAACCTTGTTTAAATCGGTCAAGCTGATTTTCTACATCGCCAAGCGACAATCCTTTCTTTTGAATTTGCTCTGAATCCTTGTTTGAAAACAAATCGATCTTATTCATGGCTACAAATGTAAATCCCACGATCAAGTTGTTCTTTTTAATGTGAAAACAAATTAATTTGGGTATTCAAATAAACATACCTCCCTTCGTTATGAGCATCGATATTTTCAAAATTGCACCTACATTTTACGGTATCACCATGGTACCTGAGTCTTCATGGAGAGAATACGGTTACGCATTACTAACCATCGCTGGTTCAGATGGAGAGGTGTCCGAACCCGAATTGGAATGGCTGACCGTCGATTGTGCCAAAGCTGCTGGTGTAGATGATGAGATAATTGCAGACTGGGAAGAGTACGATTTTGAAGAAGGTGATTTGGAGGAAATCTTCCATACTTTCAACACGAAATCATTTGCGAATTTTAATAAGCTCCTTATCTATGACGCGATAAGAATGTCTTGTGCAGATGGCGATTATGCCAGTGATGAAAGAGAACAAGTCAATCATGCGGCACAAATACTAAAAGTGCCAATGGAAACTGTAATGGCAATTGAAGCATTGGTGGACGTAGAACTTGCCGCTAACAAACTTAGGCTCACTCTCCTTTAACCGTAAATCTTATTCAGAACATTTGCCAGTCGTATTCCTGCTTGAAGCAATCGTTGATTTAACAAATCGATATTCTGGTAATTATATCGGTAGCTGAGTTTCTTGTTTTCCGGAATCGTATCATAGCATTGAGCTCTCAATGCTTTCGACTCATTTGCCCAATCCAATACATCTAGTGATGACCACTCTTCCAGTTGTTGCTTCGATGGATGGTTAATCCAATTAGCATATTCAGTATAACTGTATTTCTGCGAATCAATCATCTTGGTATCCCAAACACTATGAAGATTGGTGCTTTGCCAGAAATATTCAATTTTGATATCATTACCTCCTTTGTCATTGCCATTACCTACATGAAGTGGCTGGTGAATATCTCCAATCAGATGGACTAAACACTTCAAAGCAAAAGCTTCATCTTCGTCGGTGAATTCTTTGGATTCCAATTCTCGTATGAGTCTTTGGATAGTTATAATAACATCTCCTTCTTCAGGTGAACCTGCTTCTTCGTACGTCTTTGCATCAGGAATGGTGGCGTAATGCCAGGGAGACATGTGCCTGTAGGTCGCATCAGATTTAATAAAATCCATATAATTACTTACCTCGGCCAAGGATTCATAACCTAACACTTTTTCGATGTTTTTCTTAGCCTTGTTGCTTAGATGAAATTCAGCAATCAAACCGACAATTCTATGACCTGTTGCTCCCCATCCATATGATTGGAGTGTAAAAACACATCCAAATGAAAGTAGTAATAATTTCTTCATGGATTAAAATTAACGCGAATAAGAAAATGAAAGATTAAATGTCGATTAAGAATGGCATAAAAAAGAGAAGGCGTGACCGGAAAACGGTACACGCCTAATCACCAACCTAACCTAAAAGAAAGTCTTCCAATAAACGTTCGATGTTTATTTTATTGTAAGTCTTTGAACATAATACCCGTGATTGGCTCGAAATGTTGCAATTGTATCTTGAAATAGTTCATTTTTTAGATGAACTAACCAATACACTCCATGAACGCCATATAATGATCCACATCTCAGGCATCAAAATTTTTTGAACTGAGAGTGTGCTTTAAGAGTTTACATTTGTCTACTCAAAAATTGGAAGGGGTTTGAACACGAAAGATTTATTACAGAAGTATCAGGAAAGCACTAATGTCAAAGCAATTTGTGATAGCATTGAAAAGAACAAGCAACTTCGGTTAAAAGGTATCTCCGGAAGCTTTGATGCTTTGCTTCTTGCCTCTGTCTCTAAAGCGATTGGGGGAGTACATCTGGTTATCTTACACGACTTTGAAGAAGCATCCTATTTTCAAACGGATCTTTCCAATTTTATTGAAAATGACTTTGTGTCATTCCCTTCATCGTATAAAAAAGCTTATCATTTTGAGGAAGTAGAAAATTCAAACATTCTTCAGCGTGCTGAAGTATTGAATAACCTTAACGATCAGGAAAACCTGGTCATCATAACCTATCCGGAAGCACTTTCAGAAAAAGTAATCAACAAACGATCATTAGTCTCCAATACTTTTACTGCTAAGACTGGGGAACAATTGGATGTTGAGTTTTTAGCGGACCTACTCCTTACTTATGATTTTGAAAAATCTGACTTTGTATATGAACCTGGTCAATTTTCGGTTCGTGGAGGAATCATTGATGTTTTTTCTTACTCGCACGAGCAGCCCTATAGACTTGAACTCTTTGGAGATGAAATAGAATCAATCAGAGAATTTGATCCGGAAAGCCAACTTTCTACAAGGGACCTTGATCACATTTCGCTTATCCCCAATGTTCAAACTAAACTAATCAGCGAAGAACGTCAATCTTTCCTTGATTACATTCCAAAAAACACGACCATTTGGATTAAGGATTATCAGCAGTCTTTAGATATCATTGATAAAAGCTATCATAAGGTTGAGGAGCAATTTCAGGTCATTAAAGAAATGAGTGGTGACTCTAAACTTATCACTTCACCTGATCAACTTTTTGAAACACAACAATCCTATTCGGATTCTCTCGACACATTTACTAAAGTTGAATTTGGTAAGCGGTTCTACATCCAACCGGATGAAGAGCTTACGCTGGCCACTCGACCACAGCCATCGTTTCATAAAAATTTCTCTTTACTAGCTGATAATCTTCGCGAACTCCAGCAGAGTGATTATCAAAAACTCATAGCCGCCGAATCATTCAAACAAATTGAAAGATTAGAAACAATTTTCGAGGAAATAGATCCTGAAATCAATTTTGAAGGAATAACTGCATCACTGCGAGAGGGATTTATTGATGATCATGAAGAAATCAGTATCTACACGGATCACCAAATCTTTGATCGATTTCATCGGTACAAGGGCAAGGATAAATTTACCAAAAGCAAGGCCCTAACACTGAAAGAACTAAAAACACTTCAGCCTGGTGATTTTGTTACGCATATTGATCATGGGGTTGGTCGTTTTGCTGGACTGGACACGGTAGATGTTGGTTCCAATAAGCAAGAAGCTATTCGTCTGGTCTATCGAGATGATGACTTGCTCTATGTCAGCCTTCATTCACTACACAAAATTTCTAAGTATTCCGGTAAAGAAGGAGAACCACCATCAATCAATAAACTTGGATCGCCGGACTGGGAAACCAAGAAAAAGAAAATCAAACGCAAGGTTAAAGACATTGCGAAAGATTTGATTGAGCTTTATGCTAAGCGAAAAACTGCAAAAGGATATGCTTTTCCGACGGATGACTATCTACAAGCCGAGTTAGAATCATCTTTCATGTATCAAGATACTCCTGATCAGTCGGTCGCAACCTCAGATGTAAAAGCCGACATGGAGTTGGATCACCCAATGGACCGGCTTGTCTGTGGAGATGTCGGTTTTGGAAAAACTGAAATAGCGATACGTGCAGCATTTAAAGCAGTCAATAGTGGAAAGCAAGTCGCTGTTTTGGTACCAACCACTATTCTGGCTATGCAGCATCATCGTACATTTCAAGCACGATTAGAAAATATGCCCGTATCAATCGAATATATCAATCGTTTCAAGACATCAAAGCAAATCACTGACATTAAGAAAAAAGTCAAAGAAGGTAAGGTAGATATACTAATAGGTACACATAGAATAGTTAACAAAGACATAGAATTCAAGGACCTTGGTCTGATGATCATCGATGAGGAGCAAAAGTTTGGAGTGAAGGTCAAAGAGCGACTGAAAGATATGCGAGTCAATGTAGATGCCTTGACTTTAACAGCTACGCCGATACCAAGAACACTTCATTTTTCACTAATGGGTGCACGAGATTTATCAATTATTTCTACACCCCCACCCAATCGAAGACCTGTAACAACTGAACTTCATGAATTCAATGAAGAAGTCATTCGAGATGCTGTGAGCCATGAGTTGAGAAGGGGCGGCCAAGTTTTTATGGTACATAATAGGGTAAGCGATATTGAGCAAGTTGGCAATTTAATTTTCAAACTGGTTCCAGATTCAAGAATAGGAATTGCCCATGGGCAGATGGAAGGTCCTCAATTAGAAAAGGTGATGTTAAAGTTCATCGAGGGGGATTACGACGTTCTGGTTTCAACAAACATCATTGAGAGTGGTCTGGATATCCCAAACGCAAACACCATTATTATTAATAATGCACACATGTTTGGACTTTCAGATTTGCATCAAATGAGAGGACGGGTAGGCAGATCAAATACGAAAGCCTACTGCTTCATGCTAACGCCTCCTGTATCTGCATTAACCAGTGATGCGAGAAAAAGACTAAGCACGCTGGAAGAATTTTCAGATTTAGGTGATGGTTTTAAGGTTGCCATGCGAGACCTTGATATCCGTGGGGCAGGGAATTTGCTTGGTGCAGAACAAAGTGGATTCATCAACGATATTGGATTTGATATGTACCATAAAATCCTAGATGAAGCAGTGCAGGAGTTGAAAGAAGGAGAATACAAACAACTATTCGAAGCAGATTTATTGAAAAATAAAGATGTTCTCGATGGACTCATTGAAGATTGCAATATTGAGACAGACCTTGAAGCGCTTATCCCTGAAACCTATGTTAGCAACATATCAGAAAGGCTCGGACTATATACAAAACTTGACGACTTAAAATCAGAAGAAGAATTAACGGAGTTTATTCAAATGTTAAAAGATCGGTTTGGTCCACTACCAAATGGTGTTCATAACCTCACCGAAACGGTTAGACTTAGATGGAAAGCCATGCAAATTGGTTTTGAAAAAGTGACAATAAAAGGAAATAAAATGCGATGCTATTTGTCCGATAAAAAACCTCAAGAATACTTTCAATCCGAGAGATTTGGTAACGTCCTGGCTTTCATTAAGTCTAATCCTCATGATAGTAAAATGAAGGAAGTGAAAAACAAGCTGCTAATTAGCGTAGAAAACATTGGCTCCATAGAAAATGCCGGTCAAGTAATAAATCAGATGCACTCTCCAATTGTTACTGCGTGAAATATTTACTAAATCATGCAATAAAACTGCTTTATCTGGCATTAGATCAATAGGTTTAATCTAAAATCCATTGACTTACGATGGCTTTTTTGAAATATTTGTGTTTATTAGTACGTTGAAACGTTTCAAGACAAATTCAAACGGTGTTATGAAAAATTATGTGAGAGCAGCTAAAAAGGTTGGTTATGCTGGATTGGCTGTAGTTTTTATGAGTGCATGTAACCTCATTGGAGGTAGCAGTGGTGCTCCTTCCGCAGAAAACCCAGGATTTGCCAGTTCTGCTACAGGGCTGGAATTCAATGAAGAAGGAGGTTTTCAAGTAAACGATTTTAGAGGGCAACCAGATGGACCTAATCTTATCTTCATCGAAGGAGGTAGAACAGTATTAGGCTCTTTTGAAGAAGATGTTGTCTATGCTCATGACAATTTGGAGCGAGCGGTAACTGTTGCTTCATTCTACATGGATGAAACTGAAGTGGCAAATATCCACTGGCTAGAATATGAATACTACATCAAGCAAGATTCTGATGAATTTTATTGGAAAAACAACCTCCCAGATACCACTGTTTGGGCAAAAGATCTTGCATACAATGACCCTTACGTAAATAGCTATTACAGATACCCTGGATTTAGATATTTCCCCGTTGTAGGTGTTAATTGGAGACAAGCTGTTAACTATTGTAAGTGGAGAACTACCGTTGTAAACCTTAAACTGGCTGAAGATGCTGGTTATCTTGATCCTGTCGATTCAGGTGATGATGCATTTGCAGGTGCTGAAGGTGGAGATCTTGCCGCTTCAGCGGGAACAGTTCCTGGGTTAAGTTCTGGCGTTGTACTTCCAGGGTACAGACTCCCTACAGAAGCTGAGTGGGAATATGCTGCTCAAGCGCTAATTGGAACTCAGTACTATGACGAAAACCAAACGCATAGAAGACTTTATCCTTGGGATGGTCACGCATTGAGGAATCCTTACGGTAAAAGCACTGGATATTTCTTAGCAAACTTTAAAAGAGGTCTTGGTGACTATGCCGGTATTGCTGGTAAACTTAATGATGGTGCAATGATCACAACCTACATTTATGATTATCCGCCAAATGATTTCGGCTTATATAATATGGCGGGAAATGTAAATGAGTGGGTTCAGGATGTTTACCGTCCGTTATCGTTTCAGGAAATGGATGATTTGAATCCAGCAAGAAGAGATGCGGTTAATGATGAAGAGAGTGGATATGACGCGGATTATTCCTTCATCGGTAAGGAAGCTGCATATTCTGAAGAAGATTGGGTGAGAACTTCAGGTCTTCAAAAGTCTTTCGACGCAGATAACCCACCAATGAAAAGATTAAGAGTTTACAAAGGAGGATCATGGTCAGACGTAGCTTATTGGCTTTCTCCTGGGACCAGAAGATTCTTGTTCGAAGACTCGGCAACATCTACTGTTGGATTTAGATGTGCAATGATTAGAGCAGGATCTAATTTCTAAAAAATACTCTCACAAATGAAGAAGGCTACTCCATTCGGGTAGCCTTTTTTATTTGCCTCTTGCGACTGAAACAATATGTATTTGTTTTACATTGGATTCGACCAGTCGTTGACAGAGCATCCCAATCGTAGCACCAGTGGTAATCACATCATCTACTACCATAACTGAAAGATTGGAGAGGTCTTCATCGCTTGATTTGGTATACACATTTTCCATATTCAACCATCGCTGGGCTTTGGTTTTATTCGTTTGTGTCTCTGTAGCCACATTTCGTTCGAAAAGATCGGACCTCAATGGAATATGAAGTTCTGCAGCAATACCTCTTCCAATTTCTTCACTTTGATTGTATGTCCTTTTTCTAAGTTTCGATTTGTGAAGTGGAATAGGAACAATTAGGTCGATCTCAAGTTGATTTAAACTTGAAGAAAGCCACTTACCGAGAACAACCGCTAGATTTTTTTTACCCTTGTATTTTATCTCATGCAGGAGTTTTTGAGTAATTCCCTTTCTTTGAAAATAGAGTAGTGATGATGCTGATTTTATTTTAGATTCAAATGCAAACTTCTGATAAAGGTTGTTATGGATATTCTTATCATCGTCGGTAAAAGGCAGATCGATTTTACAACCGGTACACAAGAATTGTTCTTCAGAAATCAATGAACGTTTACAGTGAAGACAGTTTCGAGGGAAAATAATGGACAGAAAATCTTTAATCACGAAATGAAAATAATTATTTAAAATGGTTTTCAAAAAAGACCTTGACTTACAAAAAGCATGGGTTGAAATGCTTTATAAGATTAAAGAGGTGACTGGTAAAAGACCTGCCGACCTTAACGCTGTATTATTTCTAATAGGTGTTCAGGAACTTGGGATGGGTGCTCGATCATTTTCTAAAGAAGAAAAGCAAGACGTGCTTCATATCGCTATTTGTAAGGTACTTTCCCTGGCTGGTTACTATGAGCTGGAGGGGCTTGATGAGGATGGCTGGCCACACTGGAAATTGAAAAAGAAGCTCCCACGATTTGACCTTCTGGAGCAAGAAAAATTGTTAAAAATTCAGATTTTAGAGTATTTCAAAGAAGAAATTGGATGGTAAGGTGCACCTTTGATGGTTATTGTCCGTTTACAATCGAACAATGAGTGGGTTAGAAGAAATAAGACACAAAATTGCGTTATTCAAAAAACGGTACTACATCAGACAAATAGTACTCGGGATAATTAGTTTCCTTATTATAAATTCGGTTACCTTCCTCGGACTTAGCAGCCTGGAACATCAATTTTGGCTAGGGGTTAGTGGTAGGGCCATTTTGTTCTTTGGATTTATCGTACTTGTTATATTCTCTGCATACATACTGTTTGTCAGACCTATTCTGATGCTGGCGAAGTTAAATAAGGGTATGAGTGACGAAGATGCTGCTGAAGAAATCTCAAAACACTTTCACGAGATAGAGGATAGGCTCATCAATACGTTGCAATTAGGTCTTCACAAAGAGAATGATTTACTCCTCGCAGCAATTGATAAAAAATCTAAAGAGTTCAAGAGACTATCCTTTATTAAAGCTGTTGACTTTAAGCCAGTGAAAAAATACAGTGCAATATTGCTAATTGTAGCTTTTGCATTCACGCTGGTATCTTTCATTAATCCATCCATTATCACCGATAGTCCTAAAAGGATTGCTAATTTCAAAAAGGAATTTGCGCCAGAAGCCCCCTTTACGTTTGGAATTGTCAATGATGAGCTAAAAGGCTTCCGTGGAGAAGATTACAACCTCTTAATTGAAATTGCAGGCAATCAGATACCTGAATCAGCCAAATTGTATATTGATGGAGAAAACACCCCAAAAAGCCTACAATTAATTAATGGAAGTAGCTCTTACAATTTTTCTAAACTTCAATCAAGTCAAAAATTTCAGATAGAGGCTGCAGGTTTTCGTTCACAAAGATTTACGCTTGAAGTTTACGATCGTCCTGACCTTGTCTCTATGCTTATCAGAGTATCTGAACCTTCTTATACTGGAGGTAAACGACGAACCGTTGAAAATACTGGTGATTTAACACTATTGGAAGGTTCAACCGTTTTATGGGAAATAAACACATTAGCTACAGATAGTGCCCAGTTCATTCTAAATGATGAGAAAAAGTCAATATCACGAGTTAATGAATCAAATTTTGTCATTGAAGAACGTATACTAAAAGATGGAGGCTATAGAATTAATCTTTATAACCAATTCAGTCAAAATAAATCTGACATAAACTATTCTATTGATGTTATAAAGGATGAGTTTCCTGAAATTGTTGCACAATATTTCCCGGATTCAATCACTTATCAATCGCTTACACTTGCAGGATCGATATCAGATGATTACGGTTTCACAGAATTGAACATTAACTACCGTAAAAATAGAGCCTCTGAATTCACTAAAATTCCTTTGGAGATTAACAAAAAAGCTGGAAGTCAAAGTTACTTCGCTCATTGGACGCTTGACACCCTTAAGCTTGAAGCTGGAGAGTTCCTCGAGGTGTTTATGAGTGTTTCGGATAATGATGGAGTTAGGGGGCCCAAAATCACTAAAGCCAATACTTACATTCTTAAGGCTCCTAGCGAAGACGAAATATCTTCAATGATTTCTGATAAACAAGATGGTGTTGAAGATCAGTTAGATGTTGCAGAAAAGAAAGCAGAAGATATAGCAGACCGATTAGAAGAGCTTGAGGAAAAGCTGAAATCAGAACAGAAATTTGATTGGCAAGAAAAGAAACTATTAAATGATGTAATTGAGGATAGAGAAAGTTTATCTGAA
The DNA here is from genome assembly GCA_965601465.1 of Ekhidna sp. Classification (GTDB taxonomy): domain Bacteria; phylum Bacteroidota; class Bacteroidia; order Cytophagales; family Cyclobacteriaceae; genus Ekhidna. Next base: position 473,205 of record OZ271834.1, read on the forward strand.
GAAATAGAAAAACTTAAGAAGCAACATCAGGAATTGCTGAAGACCAACGATCAATTTCAGAAACAGAGCCCACAAACTCAGGAGCGTAACCAAAAAATGCAAGAGCTTCTTGATCAGCTCATGGATGAGGAGACAAGAGAACTTTATGAAAAGCTTAAGGAATTGATGCGAGAGAATTCAAATTCAGATGAAATCAGTGAGCAACTTAATCAACTAAAAAAGAGTGAGAGGAATCTTGAAAGAGATCTAGAACGCGCCAAGGAATTATTCAAGAGGTTAAAGATGGAAAGTGCCTTAGAACAAAACCTACAGAAACTTGATACACTTAGCCAACAACAAGAAAATGCTTCTGAAAACTCTGAAGACATCAAATCACAAGAAGACATTAATGAGGAGTTTGAAGAATTCCGAGAGAAAATGGATGAGATTCAGGAGATGAATCAGGAGCTAAAGCGGCCGGAAGCTATGGAAGACTTTGAATTGGAGGAAAGACAAATTGCCAAGGAGCTCAAAGAAATAATGGAGCAAATGCAAAAAGAGCAAGAAGAGCGGGAAAATAGAGAAGGAAATGATGGTGATGAAAACTCCGAACCAAATGATGGTGAAAATCAACAGAATGAGCAGGGTCAAAATTCATCCTCCAAATCATCAAAAAGTACCAAGCAGAAACAAAAGAGCGCTGCTCAGAAAATGAAAAACCTCAGTAAGAAGTTATCCAATATGCAAGGTGGGATGCAAATGGAAATGATGCAGGCGAACCTTGATCAGCTTAGAGACATCTTAGATAATTTGGTGAAGCTTTCTTTCAACCAAGAGGATATCATGTTAGAAATGAGGGAAGTTAGCCAGTCAGATCCTCGTTTTCTGGAACTATCTCAAAACCAACTGAAGCTTAAAGACGATGCTAAAGTGATTCAGGATAGTCTTCTTTCACTTGCATCCAAAGTAGTTCAGATCTCATCCTTTGTTACGCGTGAAGTGAGTTCCATTAATGAAAACATCGACGAAGCGATTGATTTTTTAAAAGACAGAAACAGGGGAAGAGCATTATCTAGTCAGCAATTTGCAATGACCTCTATTAACAACCTTGCCCTGCTACTTGATGATACCATGCAGCAAATGCAAATGTCCATGTCTGAGGCCATGGGAAATTCCAATTCCGGGGAGAAGAAAAAACCCCAGGGAATGCCAGACCTTCAGGAGCTTCAGAATCAATTGGGAGAACGCATCAACGAATTGAAGGGTTCTGGCAAGTCAGGAAGGGAACTTTCTGAAGAGTTGGCCAGGATGGCCGCAGAGCAAGAAATGATCAGAAGGCAATTAGAGATGTTGAAGGAGGCACAAGATGGAAAACCTGGGGGTGGTCTCGGGGGTGATGATATGAAAAAAGCCATTGATATGATGGAACAAAATGAAATAGACCTGGTGAACAAAAGACTCACTCGTCAGTTAATCAATCGACAAAAGGCGATAATGACTCGTATGTTGGAAGCCGAAAAAGCTCAAAGAGATCAAGAAATGGATGAAGAGAGGGAAGCAAACAGGCCAGCTGTAATATCTCGTGAGATACCTCCAGGGTTTGAAAAGTATTTGGAACTCAAGAAAAAAGAGATCGAATTACTGAAAACTATTCCGATTGAATTAAATCCATTTTATAAAAAAGAAGTAAACGACTATTTTAGACGCTTAAGTTCAGACCAAGAGAATGATTGATAACATTCAAATTCAAATACCATCACTTCCTGAAAATATCAGGATAGTTGAAAGCTTCATTGACAATGCAAAAGATCAATATCAGCTCAACGATGACATATATGGTAACATCATGATTGCTGTAACCGAATCAGTTAATAACGCCATTATTCATGGCAATCAATCAAATAGTAACAAGAATGTGCACTTGCACCTTTCACTGGAAGATTCGTTGATAAAATTTACTATTGAAGATGAAGGCATTGGTTTCGACTTCAATAATCTAATCGACCCTACATTACCTGAAAACCTCAGCAAACCAGGTGGCCGTGGAATATTTCTCATGAAAAATCTTTGTGATGAAGTATCATTTAAAAAAGAGGGACGAGTTGCAGAACTTAGTTTCTACCTTTCATAAATGAATATTCAATTCTTCTACGAGGAAATTGACTTCAAAATCAAAAATCAAAAATCTTTGTCTCTCTGGCTATCTGAAATTATTGGTCAATATAATTTTCAACTGGAAGAGCTCAACTACATTTTTTGTTCCGATGACTACTTGCTTGAGATTAATAAGCAGCATCTCAATCATGATTACTATACGGATATAATCACATTTGACAATTCAGAAAGTGATGCGCAAATTGAATCAGATATTTTCATCAGTATCGATCGGGTGAAAGAAAACGCCTCACTACAGTCCACTCAATTCTGCGATGAATTGCATCGTGTAATGGTTCATGGCGTTCTGCACCTTCTTGGTTTTGGAGATAAGACGTCCCTCGAAAAAAAGCAAATGAGAGAAAAAGAAGACGCCTGTTTATCTTTGCTCAAAATTTAGCGTTCCACGTGAAACGTAGATGAGTGGATCCGGTTTTAGGTTCCACGTGAAACATTAAAAATATGCTTCAAGATTACGATATAATAGTTGTTGGTGCAGGTCATGCAGGTTGTGAGGCTGCTGCTGCTGCTGCGAATATGGGTTCTAAAGTTCTTTTAGTAACCATGAACATGAATACGATCGCTCACATGTCATGCAATCCTGCCATGGGAGGGATTGCCAAAGGCCAAATAATAAGAGAAATAGATGCGCTCGGTGGATACTCAGGTATCGTGACCGACAAATCAATGATACAATTCCGTATGCTTAATCGTTCTAAAGGACCTGCCATGTGGAGTCCTCGAGCGCAATCGGACCGTATGAGATTTGCTGAAGAATGGAGATTAACTCTTGAAGGCATTCAGAACTTAGACTTTTGGCAAGAAATGGTTAACGGCTTAATTGTAAAAGATGGTCGTGTGATTGGAGTAAAGACTGGAATCGGATTAGAAATTAGAGCCAAAGCAGTGGTGCTAACAAATGGAACCTTCCTTAATGGATTAATACATATTGGTGAAAAACAGTTTGGTGGAGGACGTTCAGGTGAAAGATCTGCAACAGGAATTACGGAACAATTGGTTGAATTAGGTTTTGAATCCGGTAGAATGAAAACGGGTACACCACCACGCGTTGATGGCAGATCACTTGATTATTCTAAAATGGAAGAGCAAGAAGGAGACGAAATACCAGGTAAATTTTCCTACCTGGAATCAACAAGACCTCTTGCTCAACAACGAAGCTGTTATATCACCTATACAAATCCTGAAGTACACGAAATACTTCAAACAGGGTTTGAGCAATCACCCATGTTTACAGGTCGTATTCAAGGACTTGGACCCAGGTATTGTCCATCAATAGAAGACAAAATCAATCGGTTTGCTGAACGTAATAGACATCAAATATTCGTAGAGCCTGAAGGTTGGAATACGGTAGAAATATATGTTAATGGATTTTCTACCTCACTGCCAGAAGATGTACAGTATAAAGCTCTTAGAAAGGTTCCAGGTTTTGAAAATGTTAAAATGTTTCGACCAGGCTACGCAATCGAATATGACTTCTTTCCACCAACGCAGCTGTCCAATACATTAGAAACTAACATCGTCCAAAACTTATACTTTGCTGGTCAAATAAATGGTACGACAGGCTATGAAGAAGCTGCATGCCAGGGATTGATGGCAGGAATAAATGCCCATCAAAAAATCAATGAAAAAGAGGCCTTTATTCTTAAACGAAATGAAGCATACATTGGAGTCTTAATAGATGATTTAATCAATAAGGGGACAGATGAACCTTATCGCATGTTTACATCAAGAGCAGAATTCAGGTTACTCTTACGTCAGGATAACGCAGACCTCAGATTGACGCAATTAAGTCATAGCATAGGACTTGCAACTGATGAAAGATTGAATCAAATGATTCTAAAAAGAGATCAAAGCAATGAACTGAAAATGTTCCTTGAAACTACCTCTTTCAAGCCACAGGACATAGAAGAAAAACTTGCTACGCTTTCTTCGGCACCAATCAAAGACAAATCCTCATTAGCAACCATTCTTAAAAGACCAGAAATTTCAATCTATGACTTTAAGATATTTTCAAATGAAATAGAAAGTACACTCAATAAGTATTCTGCTGAAATAATAGAACAAACAGAAATCCAAATTAAATACAAAACGTACATCGAAAGAGAACAACAGAACTCTGAAAAAATGAGTAATCTCGAAAATCTTAAGATTAAAAAATCATTTGATTACACCAAGCTTACTTCACTATCCGCAGAGGCAATGGAAAAACTTCTTAAAATCAAACCAGAGACATTAGGCCAGGCCTCAAGAATAAGTGGAGTCTCACCTTCCGATGTATCAGTTTTAATGGTTTACTTGGGAAGATAATGTACGAGAAACTTGAGCAGTGTCCTGTTTGTGAAAACAAACAGTTCAACAACTACATGATATGTGATGATTACTCAGTCACAGGAGAGAGCTTTGCACTTGTGCAGTGTACTAACTGTTCATTGGTATTCACAAATCCTCGACCTGGAATAGACAACCTATCTAGGTACTACCAAAGTGATGAGTATATCTCACACACTAATAAAGCGAGTTCCTTCATCAACATCGTATATAAAATTATACGACGGTATACGCTTTCTCAGAAGGTAAAGCTTATCGGACGAATTAATGAAAAAAAAGGTACAGTTCTTGATTATGGTTGTGGAACTGGAGATTTTGTTAAGGCAGCCAGAAAATCCGGTTGGGAGGCATTTGGTTACGAACCAGACATCAAGGCTAGAAATATTGCTAGTAATAATAATCCAGATGCTATTTTGGAATCTGTTCAAAAAGCTCCTGATAATTTAGACGTAATAACTACATGGCATGTCGTTGAACATATATCGGAACTTAAAGCAACTATCAAAGAGTTGCGAAAAAAGCTTAAGAAAGGGGGGTATCTTATTGTCGCAGTTCCAAACCTTCGTTCCTTTGATGCTAAGTACTATAAAGAATTTTGGGCAGCTTATGATGTTCCAAGACATCTTTACCATTTCGATCAGAATTCGATGGAGTTTTTAGCAAAGAAACTTAAACTATCAATCATTGATGTTCATCCGATGAAGTTTGATTCATTCTATGTTTCCATGTTGAGTGAAAAATATAAGAGAAATGGAAGTATTATTAATGCCATGAAGATTGGTTATCTATCAAATAAGAAAGCAAAACGATCAAAAGAATATTCAAGTCTTATCTACATACTGAAAAAATGAAGCAATTACTCTACACAATTATCTTCATTCTAATTTTTGATCTAAGTTTTCAGAGATGCGCAAATCCGGGACGACCATCAGGTGGTCCTAAAGATACAATTCCACCAACTCTTATTTATTCATCTCCGACTTCCGGAACATTAAACTTTAATGAATCCTTACTTGAACTTGAATTTTCTGAATACATAAATGCAGACAAGCTAAAACAACAGTTAATCATTACTCCTAGCACTGATTTAAACTATAAGGCAATTGTCAAAAGAAATAAGCTAGCCATCAAATTAGAAGGAGATCTACAAGATTCCACCACCTATAACTTCAATTTTGCTAATGGTGTTACTGATATCACTGAAAAGAATCCAGCTGTTAACCTATCAATTGCAATCAGTACCGGGCCCTTCATTGATAGCATGTCTGTTAAAGGATCGGTTGAGTATCTAATAAATCAGGAACCGGGTAAAGGTTTTGTCATTGGCTTATATCCATTAACAGATTCACTGGATGTATTTACTGACAAACCCATGTACTTCACAACAGCTAATGATTCAGGGAACTATGAAATAAATTATATCAAAACAGGTAATTACAAAATAATTTCATTTGAGGATGATAACGGAAATTTTCTACTTGACCCTGACAATGAACCCCACGGATTCCTTTCAGATACCATTCAATTAGACTCAGCAACAAACTTACCAGTAATCAGATGTGTATTGCAAAATATTAAACCACTGAAATTAATCAACACAAGATCAATTGGAAGTTATGTAGAAGTCAAATTCAATAAGACCGTCGATTCAATTACCATTGAACCCATGAATCCTTATAATCTGATTGGTGAAAGTAAGGATGTCTTAAGGTTATATAAACCAGAATCAATCAATTATAACGATACCATTACATCATACATTCAAGCAAGTGATAGTGTGGGTAATACAATTTTAGATACCATTAAATATGTTTTCCTTGAGTCCAATAGAAAGCCAGCAAACTTTACTTATTCATTTGTTCAAAATAAACTTGAACTCACTGATAAGCCACAAATTCAGCTATCGTTTAGTAAGCCAATTGATACACTGATAAAAAATAAGATTTCCATTCAAGCAGATTCACTTCTACGGTTAATTCCAACGTTTGACTATAGCTGGAATAGAAACAATACCAAAGTTGATCTAACATTTGATATCACTGAATCTTTTATTGACTCATTACAACTTTCAATTACGCCCACTGATACAGTTACTACGGATTCAATAAGTTTAAACAATTCGATTACACCTTCTGAATTATTACTATTTATAGAAGAAGGAGCATTTATTTCTGTAGAAAATGATTCTTCATCAGAGAAATCTACTGGTATTAGAAAAGTAATTGACAAACCGAAAGGAGTACTCAATGTAACTCTTGATACAGATTTAACACATTACGAATTCCAATTGCTCAATACTAGCAATGAAGTCGTACAAAAAATCAGTAATACATCGACATTTTCATTAGAAGCAGTTCAACCAGGTAAATACAAAATAAGAATATTGATTGATTCAGATAAGGATGGCACTTGGACCTATGGTAATCTTCTAAAAAATAAAGAACCCGAGGAAGTATTTATATATGAGGAGCAAACTTCCATCAGAGAAAACTGGGTAGTTGAATTAAGTATAACCTTCTAAGAACTAGTGGATAAAGTTAAAATCCAGGTTGATAACTTTTTTTTGTATTTCAATAAAATTTACATGGTAAATACTCCATCATTACGATACAGTAAAACTTATACTTATCTACACATTACTCCGATAGTCTCAATAAAAAGATCATAACAATGGGATATAAATCTTTATCAACAATAATTATTAACTAATTATCATTCAGGTATTTAAATGTGGATACCGTGTTGGTGTAGGAAAGATAAAGACTAGATTTATAAACAATTCAAAATTCCTAATCTTCCGCTAAGTTCTTATCCACGTATCCACAGCCCTAATAATAGAAAGAGAATTAATTTAAACTTTATATTATTTAATAAGGTATGTATATATGTGCATTAGTTGAGTTATGATAAAAAAATTAATTCTATACGTTCTAATTCCGACCCATTTGATTTTCGGTCAAAGTCATGACCAGATACAATTGGCGAATGAATACTTTCAACAAGGAGATCTTGAAAAAGCTAAAACGCTGTATGAAGACTTATCGGAGAATCCATACAATACACAATTAATAGCGGGAAATTATGTTGCGTTGCTAAAGTCTCTGGCAGAATACAGCCAAGGAGAAAAATTTCTACAGAAAGCGATCAAGACCTTTCCTTCCAACATTCAATTTCAATCAAGTTTAGCAAGTTTATATAATGAGTCTGGCGATTTAGAGAAACTTGAAAATTACATAAAGCAGCTTCGGAAACAATCAAGAGCAAACCCTTTTCAATTAAGCATCTTAGCACAATATTTAGCGAATGAACAACTGTACAACGAGTCCATCCTTTTCTTCAAAGATTCTCGTGAGGTAAGAAATAATCCGACTATTCATGCATTGGAGATGGCATCTATTTATCGAATGATAAATAATAAATCAGCAATGATTGAAGAATATCTAAACTATGCATCTGATAGTCCCAATCGCCTGAGCTATATAAAAAATTTGCTACAAAGCTTTATTAGGGAAGAAGAAGAATTAAATGAGCTCGAGGCAACACTCATTCGAAAAATGCAGGAAGATCCCGAAGACACAAAGTTTGCTGAACTTATGCTTTGGGTTGAATTACAACGGAAAAATTTCTATGGTGCTTTCATTCAGGCTCGAGCAATAGACAAGAGAAATAATCGGTCAGGAGATCGATCGATGGATATTGGCAGGATTGCGCTCGAAAATACGGCTTACGATGATGCAGTAGAGATATTTCATTATGTTGCTAAACAGTATTCGGAAAGTCGTAATTATCAATATGCACGTAGACTATGGATGGAGGCTAAAGAGCGAAAAATAAAAAATACTTTTCCAATAAATCCAATAGAAATTCGTGAATTAGCCAATCAATATCAACTACTCTATGAAGAGCTTCAACCTGCTCAAACGGCTTTTGAAGCATTACGGAGCAAAGCGTTATTGCATGCATTTTATTTGGATGAAATAGATTATGCTGCCCAAATACTTAATCAACTAGTAAGTAGTCCGCGTGCCGGTATTCAACTTATTTCTCAAAGTAAGTTAGACCTTGGAGATATTTACTTGCTTAAAGGTGAGCCCTGGGAGGCCACACTGCTTTACTCACAAGTTGAAAAAACGTATAAAAGTCATGAGCTTGGATACACGGCTAAATTGAGAAATGCCAGGCTCCACTATTTTACAGGAAACTTTGCACTCGCGAAGGGTCATTTAGATATTCTGAAGAAGAATACGACGCGTGAAATTTCAAACGATGCAATTTCATTGGGTATGCTTATTACGGATAACACTGCATTGGATACTACAGATGCCGTTATGCAAGAATTTGCAGACATTGAGCTCCTGATATTTCAAAACAAGAAAAACCTGGCCAATCAAAAACTAACTGAAATGTTGGATAATTATAATCATCATTCCATTACCGATGAAGTCTACTGGCTGAAGTCAAAACTTGAACTTGAGTCTGGAGATTCGCAAAAAGCCATTGAATATTTAGATCAAATTTTAGCGTCTTATTCATATGATATCCTCGCAGATGACGCAGCATTCAAAAAAGCTGAAATTTATGATCTTCAGTTAAAGGATATTGAACAAGCCAAGGAACTATATCAGCAATTCTTAATTGATTACCCTGGTAGTATGTATGTGGCAGAAGCAAGAAAAAGATTTCGACGACTAAGAGGTGACTTCATCAATTAATGGTAAAACGCTAGATTCTTTAATCTTCTTTAAAACCATCATACTCTGTACGAGTCGGATGTTATTCAATTTTGCCAGTTTTTTATTGACAAAGCCTGCATAATCATCCATATCTTTTACCAATAATTTCAGCAAAAAGTCAAAGGTGCCTGCCAAATGATAACATTCCATTACCTCGGGAAATTTTGCAATCTCAATTTCAAATTCTCGCAAGTATTCTGCTTTGTGTGATTCAAGCGTAACAGAAGCAAAAACTTCAAATCCGAATCCAGCCTTTTTCGGATTGACAGAGGCGTGATAACCCGTGATTAATCCATCGCGCTCCAATCTTCTGAGTCGCTCATAAATAGGGGTAATGCTCAACCCCAATTCACCGGAAAGTTCTTTCATCGTAAGCTTTCCATTTTGCTGGAGCAACAAAACCAATTTTTTATCAATAGCATCCATCAGTTATTCTATTTTGATGTCGAATCAACTTCTATTTTAGAAAATAATACTAAAATTATAATTAAATTATATATTATTTTCTACTACTATTTTAAATATTAGATTATTATTCCAATTTGGTGAAAAATACCACACCATGCATAATCTAAAACCAGAGAGCTTGATGATGTCATACGGTTTCAAACCTGCATTGTCAGAAGGAGCAATTAAACCACCCATTTTTCAAACCTCTACTTTCGTCTTTGAAAGTGCCGAAGAAGGAAAAGCCTATTTTGAACATGCGTACGGATTGAGAGAAAAGCAAGAAGATGAAGAACTAGGCCTGATATATAGCCGACTAAATAACCCAGACTTAGAAATTCTCGAAAATAGATTAACACTTTGGGATCAAGCAGAAGAAGCCGCTGTTTTTGAGAGTGGCATGAGTGCCATTACAACGGTGCTGTTACATTTCTTAAAACCTGGCGATTTGCTATTGCACAGTAACCCAATCTACGGAGGAACGGATCACTTTGTGAAACAAGTACTACCAAAATTTGGAATTAATGTGCTCGGATTTGACCCTGATCAATCTGATATTGAAATCGAAGAGATGATCATCAGCAAAGGATTCGAAGGAAAACTGAAAATGGTATATGTCGAATCACCCGCTAATCCTACCAATCATTTGGTTGATCTCGAATTGTGTCGATCACTGGCAGATAAGTTTGCCGACAAAAACGATAAGGCATTGGTTGCAGTCGATAATACATACATGGGCCCGCTTTGGCAGCACCCATTAAAACATGGTGCGGATTTAGTTCTCTATTCCGCTACAAAATACATTGGAGGACATAGTGATGTTATTGCCGGCGCTTATCTTGGAAGCAAGGAGCTTATTACTGAAGTAAAAGGAATGAGAACCTTCCTTGGAAATATGGCGGGCCCTTGGACGGGTTGGTTACTACTAAGAAGTTTGGAGACGTTAAAAATTCGAATGGAGCGTCAGGCGGAAAATGCTGCTAAGGTATATGAGACCATAAAAAATCACCCTAAGGTTAGAACCATCCACTATCTCGGCGCGCTGAAACCTGGAACTGAGCAACACAAGATTTTTGAAAAGCAGTATACATCAGCTGGAGCGATGTTGTCAATAATTTTAGAAGGTGGTGAACAAGAATCATTTCAATTCTTAAACAATCTCAAACTAATCAAATTAGCGGTAAGTCTGGGTAGTACGGAATCTTTGGCACAACACCCTGCTTCAATGACCCATGCAGGTGTTGATAGTGGGGAGAAAGAAAAATATGGAATCACTGACAATCTGGTGAGGCTTTCTGTAGGTGTTGAAAATCCAACAGACTTGATTTGGGATATAGAGCAAGCATTAGACAACGTTAAATCTGATACAAAGAATAATAAACAGGTGTCGTTTGATATGGAACTCGCTTAGTCGAAATATTTAAATATCCTCCGCCAAGAATGATAGATTAGTATGAGTGAAGATCATTTCAATCATCATTCTTTGTTTTTGCTTCAATTGCTATTCTCAGCAAACGGTTGATAATAAGAGTCATCCTTTTCAGGTACTTTTTGTAGATAGCTCATTTTATTTGGGAGAGGAAACTTCAATTGATCAATTCGATTTTATTGGTAATTATGACTTAATCAGAAATTATGGCGAGCTGGTTCTTCTTCACTACTCAGGAATTGTTTTGGAATTCAAGCATGGAATTGTAGATATAAATCTGGAATCTAGTCGCCTGAAAAAAGATACTCGATTCTACGTCCGACCTCTTTTGATCCATTCACAGAAATATCAACTCTCTGCTGAATATCTGAAGACATCCAACATTTATGCAAATGCTAATTGTCTAATGAAATCTTTAGAAATTCTTTACCCATTTTATGAAAATGATGTTTTACCCAGAAGAAGATCTAATTCCCTTCCTATTTATTGGAGATATTTAGATGAAGCTTCGACAGATGATCGATTCGGATTCCAGGTGCGGAATATTTATGACGAAGTTTTAATACAGAAAGAAAGAGTCGAAACTGGAATCAATTTGGATTTAACCCATTTGAACCTATCAGACGGTCTGATGATTTGTTCAATCAATCACCAAGTGATGGATCATGAAATTGGACTTTACGTTGACAAAACGGAAGATAGATTCCATGTAATATTCAAAGAAGATCAGACTTCCTCAAAACATTATTTACTGACTAAATACTTTTTAATCGTAGACGCCATTATGGCTGAAGTGAAAGAAATGTATATTCTGGCAGACCAACTATATACAATGGCTATTGAAGATTCTGACAATGATCCCAGATTCCTGAAACTTTATGAACAGTTTCTTAAAAGACACGCTACATCAAAATCAACCGTGGCGGAGTAGGTTCCATTAATGAAGGGTCTGGAGAAAAGTGTTTATTCATAAAGCCATTCATTTCATCAATTGTTTTATCTGAAAGAATATCGATCAATTCTTCCATGACTTCACCCGATATCATATAGGGAGGATTATCCATGTTTAGTTTTGAGCCATTGCAATGGGCATAAATCTGGTATTCGCGACAGTCATCAATGCCAATTTTTTTCACCATACAACTTTTTAGATATTCCTCTGGTGATTGATCTTGAATTTCCAATCTTGACATGAAATCAACATTGTCCTGAAAGTACTTCATCATACTTTCCCATGATTCTTTAGATATTTCTTTCCGCATAATATCCGCACAATCCATACAAATGGCATAATCGAATACGGTATCCCTTGCTGAAAAACCTTCGTAATTTTTAATTGCCTTTTCTATGATGTATTCAGTCCCTTCTTCGAGTAAATACTTACCGCATTCTATACATCTCTCAAATGGTGAGTTGGTTTCAAATGAATAAAATTCTTTGGGAATGCTATGCTCATTCATATGGCCAAATCTATGTCTAAATAAAGACCGACAAAAAAATAGTATGCATGCATAACAAATTTTGCTATATTTGAATCAACAGCATTTGAAACCCCTATGAAAAGAGAAGAAACGGTCGACTACAATATTAAAGGATTGTGGCATAGTATTTCTCGAATGTACAATCAGTATGGAGCCAAATATGATATTACGGCATCAACTGGTTTCGTACTATTGAATATAGACGTTGAAAACGGAACACCTGCAACCAAAATTGCCCCTTTGTTGGGAATGGAGTCGAGAAGCTTGACACGTATGCTCAAAGCGATGGAAGAAAAGGGTTGGGTGTATAGAGAAAAGGACCCATCAGATGGACGCTCGGTGCGCATTTTCCTTTCAGATATTGGCAAAGAAAAGCGTGAACTTTCTAGAAGAGCTGTTAGAGAATTCAATACAAAAGTTAAAACACTTGTACCACAGCAAAAGCTTGAAGATTTCTTTGAAGTGCTCAAGCAAGTCAATGCAATTGTAGACGATCCTTCACTATTTGATAAAATAGCGGAGCAGATATCCGTCGAATTTGCTAGTAGTGGATTAGTACAGAATCAATAAATCAAAAAAGAAATAAATATTCATGAAACGAACCATTAAGAAAGCAGCGGTTTTAGGATCCGGTATTATGGGATCAAGGATAGCTTGCCACTTTGCCAATATTGGTGTAGAGGTAGTACTACTTGATATCGTACCCCGAGATCTTGATGAAAAGCAAAAAGATAACCCGGCTGCTCGGAACAAATTGGTGAACGATGCATTGCAGACAGCAATCAAGTCAAACCCATCACCATTGTACGACAAGTCAAAGGCCCGATTGATCCAAACAGGAAATTTTGATGATGATTTATCTAAAATCAAAGATGTTGATTGGATCATCGAAGTAGTAGTAGAAAACCTGGACATCAAAAAATCACTTTTTGATAAAGTAGAAAAAGAGCGTACAGATGGAACGCTAATCACTTCCAATACTTCAGGTATTCCTATTCACCTTATGTTGGAAGATAGAAGTGAAGATTTTCAGAAGCATTTCTGTGGAACGCATTTTTTCAATCCTCCCCGGTATTTAAGGCTTCTTGAGATTATTCCAACTCCCAAAACAGATCCGGAAATCGTGGATTTCCTGATGAACTATGGTGATTTATATCTTGGGAAAGAAACTGTATTATGTAAAGACACTCCTGCGTTTATCGCGAATAGGATTGGAGTGTACTCCATGATGTCTGGAATGCATGCAATTTCGGATACCAACTTTTCAGTTGGAGAGATCGATAAACTCACTGGTCCGGTAATTGGTCGTGCAAAATCGGCGACATTCAGAACATCTGATTTGGTAGGTCTTGATACGACTGTGAATGTTTCCAATAACCTATTTGCGGCGCTTGCAGATGATGAATCAAAAGATCGATTCAAACTGCCAAATATTGTCAAAGAACTCCATGACAGAAAATGGTTAGGCGATAAGACAAAACAGGGCTTCTATAAAAAAGTAGTAGAAGGTGGTAAGAAACAGATTTTAGAGCTCAACCTGAAGACTTACGAATACGAAGAAAAGAAGAAGTCTAAGCTGGATGTTCTAGATAAAACCAAGAATGTTGAAGACTTAAAGAAGCGATTACAAATCGCCATTGGTTTAAAAGGTGAGGAAGGAGACTTTTATCGAAAGACTTTCTTTGACCTATTTAAATATTGTACCTATCGAATTCCTGAAATAGCTGATGAGCTTTTCAGAATAGACCAAGCAGTATCAGCTGGTTTTGCCTGGGAGTTGGGTCCATTTGAAACGTGGGAAGCCATGGGATTGAAAGATATTCTTGGCCAAATGAAAGAAGCTGGTTTTGAGCCGGCACCATGGGTGCAAGAAATGATCGACGGTGGTTTTGAAACTTTCTACTCGTATGAAAATGGGAAGAAAATGTACTACGATATCCCATCTAAATCCTACAAAGTAATTCCTGGAACCGAAGGGCTCGTATTCTTAGATGCATTTAAGGAAAACAATATCGTTTGGGAGAAGCCAGGTGCAACCATTTATGACATTGGGGATGGAGTGTTAAATCTTGAATTTCATACCAAGATGAATTCAGTAGATGCTGATGTAATCGAAGGAATTAACACGGCAATTAATATGGCCGAAAAAGACTACAGAGGTTTGGTGATTGGAAACGAAGGACAGAATTTCTCTGCAGGAGCAAACCTTGCGATGCTATTCATGTACGCAGTTGATCAAGAATTTGATGAGATTGACTTAATGGTTCGAACATTCCAGAACACCATGACACGTGCGAGATTCTCCTCAGTACCGGTAGTTGCTGCAACTTCTGGTCTTGTTTTAGGAGGAGGTTGTGAGCTTTCACTTCATTGTGATGCAATTCAGGCACATGCAGAGTCTTATGTTGGACTTGTAGAAGTTGGTGTGGGACTTATCCCTGGAGGAGGAGGAACTAAAGAGTTGACCATGAGAGCTGCTGATGATTTCACACCTGGAGATCCTGAGTTTAATACACTTCAGGAATACTTCATGAGTATCGCAACTGCAAAAGTGGCCACTTCAGCTGCAGAAGCACGTAAAATGAATATTTTGAGAGGAGGTGATGAAATCACGCTCAACAGAACCAGACTTTTAACTGATGCGAAGGAAAAAGTCATTGCACTTTCAGATGCTGGATATACACAACCGGTAGAGAGAAAGAATATCAAGGTACAAGGTAAAGCAGCATTAGCTATGTTCCACGCCGGCATTAGTGGTATGCGATATGGAAGCTATATCTCTGAACATGATCAAAAAATTGGTCAAAAACTAGCTTGGATCATGGCGGGGGGAGACCTTTCCGCTCCGACTAAAGTGTCTGAACAGTATTTGTTAGATCTTGAACGCGAAGCGTTTTTGAGTTTGTGTGGTGAGCCTAAGACTTTGGAGCGAATTCAAAGTATTCTATTTAAGGGTAAACCTTTGAGGAACTAAGATTTGTTATAAGACTAAAACAATAAAAAATGAATGCATATATAGTAGCAGGATATCGATCAGCGGTAGGAAGAGCCAAAAAAGGAGGCTTCAGATTTTACCGTCCAGATGATTTAGCAGCCGATGTAATTAAACATTTGGTTGGATCAATCAAAGATTTTGATGCCACAAGAGTGGATGACTTAATTGTAGGAAATGCGATTCCAGAAGCAGAGCAAGGATTGCAGATGGGAAGATACATTTCATTGTTATCTCTTCCCATGTCTGTCCCAGGTATGATTATCAACCGTTATTGTGGTTCTGGTTTGGAGGCTATTCATTTGGCATGTGCAAGAGTACATTCTGGAACGGCAGATTGTATCATAGCAGGCGGAACAGAGTCAATGTCTTTAGTACCAATGATGGGATACAAAGCAGCACTTAATTGGAAGATTGCTGAAAAGCATCCAGAGTACTATCTGAACATGGGCTTGACTGCAGAAGAGGTCGCAAAAGATTTTAATATTTCTGCGGAAGATGCCAATCAATTCGCGATGGAGTCTCATCAAAAAGCGGCGAAAGCCATAAAAGATGGAAAATTCAAGGACGAAATTGTTCCAATTACCGTTGAGGAAACATTTGTTGGAGAAGATGGCAAGCGACATAAAAAAGAGTTTGTTGTAGATACGGATGAATGTGTGAGAGAAGAAACGAACATGGAAACACTTGCGAAACTTCGTCCTGCATTTAAACAAGGAGGCCAGGTAACTGCAGGCAACTCTTCTCCAACTTCTGACGGAGCAGCGTTTGTGATGGTTATGAGTGAAAAGATGGTGAAAGAATATAACCTTGAGCCAATTGCACGCATGGTTAGCTATACAGCAGCAGGAGTTGACCCAAGAATCATGGGCATCGGACCGGTGGAAGCTGTGCCAAAGGCCCTGAAGCAGGCAGGTCTAAAGCAAAGTGATCTTGATTTGGTAGAGCTTAATGAAGCATTTGCTGCACAGTCACTTGGAGTTATCAGAGGACTGGATTTAGATACCAGTAAACTAAATGTTAATGGAGGAGCCATAGCGCTGGGTCACCCACTTGGATGTACAGGAGCAAAACTTTCAATATCGCTCTTCAATGAAATGAGAAGAAGAAATGGAAAATATGGAATGGTGACTGCCTGTGTTGGAGGAGGTCAAGGTGTTGCAGGAATTTATGAATTCCTGAACTAAAAAACTTGGTTAGTAAATGATTAGGTCATTGGCAAAAGCCAATGGCCTTTTTTGTTTATTAGGGCATCGGTTTTGATTGGTTTATCTTTTCAAAAAATTTAAAAATGAAATACACGTTATTATTTACACTTCTGTCCATATCACTTTTGTCATTTGGACAGACTGACTTGGAATTAGCCGATCAATCGGTTAATCAAGGAATTATCAAGAGTCATATTGGTTTTCTTGCTTCAGACGAACTGAAAGGAAGGGATACTCCATCTGAAGGATTAAAAATTGCGGCTAAATATATAGAAAGTCGATTTGTAGAATATGGAGTTCAGATTGCGCCCGGGATGGAAACCTATATGCAATCTGTTGCTATGAAAAAGGTAGTTCCCCCAACTTCTGGCTCTATTACACTGGGAGATGCAAGCTACAATTTCAAAGATGATTTCATCATGATGGAAGGCGATAACATGGAGGTTGAAGGCGAGTACGTTTTTGTAAATTATGGCCTTGATTCGGATTTGGAAGGCAAAGACCTGGAAGGCAAAATTGTTGTTGCCATTTGTGGCGATGGTGAAAGCGAGAATCCGCAACAATGGTTTAGTCAGTCAATAGAGAAAAGATTAAAGATAGCTTCAATGGGTGGAGTAGCGCTGATAGAACTTTATAACTCTCCTCAAATACCATGGAATTTTCTCGTAAGATATTTCTCAGGTGATCAGATTGTTTTGGATGAATCTAAGGATGAGGAGTCTCTATCACATTTTTGGATGAATCGGTCAGCAAAAGATTTTGACTCGGAAAATATAAATGCCAGTGTGACAATAGCAGGGGCGGTGAATGAAAAATTCAATTCTCAAAATGTGGTTGGATACATAGAAGGAACGGATAAAAAACTGAAGGAAGAAATTGTTGTTTACTCTGCTCACTATGATCATGTCGGAGTTGGACAAGCCGATGCATCCGGTGATAGTATTTACAATGGGTCAAGAGATAATGCCGTTGGAACAGTCACCGTATTAAGCGCTGCTCAGAATCTGGCAATGAATCCGACAAAGCGATCTGCGTTGTTTGTTTTGTTTACCGGTGAAGAAAAAGGACTGTTAGGAAGCAAAGCCTTCGTTGACAACTCACCTATTGATCTGAGCAAAATGGTCTACTGCTTCAATTCAGATAATGGAGGTTATAACGACACTTCAAAGGCAACGATTATTGGTTTGACCAGAACCACGGCCGAAGATATGATCATTGAAGCTTGCAAAGCCTTCGGGTTAGAAGCCATTGAGGACCCTGCACCAGAGCAAGGATTGTTTGATCGGTCTGATAATGTAAGATTTGCTGCCAAAGGAATTCCAGCCCCTACCTTTAGTATGGGTTTTACTGCCTTTGATTCTGAAATTACTAAGTACTATCATCAAGCAGGAGATAATCCAAATACCCTGGATTACGAATACCTTGAAAAATTCTTTAAAAGCTATGTGTATGCATGTCGTATGATCGGTAATGCCAAGAAGGCTCCTTTCTGGATAAAAGGAGATAAGTATTATGATTCGGGTACAGAACTCTACAAGAACTAATTAAAAAAGGCCCTGATTTCAGGGCCTTTTTTTTGCGGGATTAGGGATTAGTGGTGAGAAGATTTGCTTTCAATTTCTTAAATGGAAAACACCGGGGAGCCCACTATGTGAGTGAGATAGTTGGCAAACCAAAGGATTAAGCGAAAACCTTGGACTCCCGGCATTTTCTAGATTAACCATCAACCTAAGAGCTTATCATCTATTTGTAATAAATGACAATATGAAATTAGGCAAAGCGGCAATAAAGAATTTGTCACAATCCAGGCGTCTAATTGCAAAATCAGCCATTAAGTGCTTAGAATGGTGTTTTTAAGAAATATTAGATGGGTTTTTTACCCTAAATCAGGTATAACAATACCCTAAATTGGGTAGTACTTAAATTGCAGCAATTCCGTTCTGAAAGGCAAATTTTACAAGGCCAACAGCATTTTTTGCTTTGGTCTTCTTCATCAAATTCTTTCGATGGGTATGTACCGTCTGTTCACTTACGAATAGCTTTTCACCAATCTCTTTCATGGTGAGTTCTTGACAGATTAGTTGCAGGATTTCAATTTCTCTCGGACTGATATCTGCTCTTCGTGCAACACCTTTATTTAAACCATCCTTTTGCACTTTTTTATGAAGTGCCTTTGAAACCAGTTGATTGTAATAAAAGTCGTTGTTGGTCACAGATCGTATCGCTTTGTGCACTTCGTCTGGATCCGCATTTTTTAATAAATAACTGTGGACGCCAATTTCTATGAGGTCAGAAATAATTTGAAGTGAATCATGCATAGAAATCATGATGATCTTTAATTCCGGAAACTTGGAAACCACTTTTTTGGCAGTTTCCCAACCATCTAGCACAGGCATTTCCAAATCGAGAAGAATCAGATCAAAATTTCCTTCCTCTAATTTTTCAATGGCTTCTTTCCCGTTTTCAGCATCATCAACCATCCCTACCTCATCAAAAGACTCGAGTAGCATCATTGTGCCACGACGAAACAAGGTGTGGTCATCGGTGACTAGTATGTTAAGCTTATCTGGTTGACTCATTTTCACTCACTTCCACTTTCAAATTAATCAATAGGATGCGCTATTGCCAAATTTACCACAGATCCCCCTTCTTTTCTATTTTCAAATGTTGGAGTGGCCTTAATCACTCTTGCTCGGTTCCTGATATTCAAGAGACCCATACCACTACTGTTTTCCAGCACTTCAGGAGGATATCCTTTGCCATTGTCTTTGTACTGAATCAAAAGTTGAGAATCAGATTTTTGAATACTAAAATCTATTACAGACGCCTCCGAATGTTTAATTGAATTATTTACTAGCTCTTGCACAATTCTATACAGCATGGGTGTATCCTGTTCTGCTAATTCCGGATCGTCCCACTCCGAGATCGATGCGGTTAAATTGTCAGAAGAAATTTTTTCGAACAAATCTTCAATTGCATGTTTTAACCCATATTTTTTGAGGATGATGGGCATCATCTGATGTGAGATTTGACGAACCTGTGAAATCGTTTCATCTAAATGGCCAAGTACGGGATCTAAGGATTCAACACCTTCCTTCCGCTTTGCCACCTGCAGGTTTAACTTAATCGAAGACAGCATGGCCCCTACTCCATCATGAAGTTCTGTGCCAAGCCGATTTCTCTCCTCTTCTTGTGATTTTAGCGTAGCGTTTAACATCTCTTGCTGATGTTGATTTTCGATTTCTTGCATTTTTAACTGGTTTTCCAACATCTTTCTTCGGTAAAGGAGGACAAAGAAAACCACAGAAAAAGCCATCAGCATTACACCGATAGTTCCAATGATGACTAGCAAGATTACTTTTCCTTCCACAGAAGGCAAATTAAAAGATTAAGAGGAAATTAGGATTTTTTTGCTTGATAAGCTTTTGAGAAACGTATAAGAAACCAAATCACGGCCCCAAAAATGATGGCTGTTCCATATACCACGATATTTACTATTGATTCTATCATGACACTTTTGTCGGCTTAAGAGAATCTGGATATCCTTTGTCAATAAGTACAATTGCATAGAATAGGATAAAATTCTTCGTGATGTTTGCCACCAGATTGATAATATGAATTATTCTCATCGCTTCGGTGGTAATTTTCTGATCAAAAATCAGATAGTTATTAAAAATACTTTGTAGTAACAATAGACTATTTTGAACGAATAGCGCTGTTGCGATCCAAAATAATGGGAGTCTGGAAATTTTTTGATTTGGACTTTTTAGTAACTCTAGGTAGATGTTGAGAGCAAAGAATATGAAAGAAACATTACTAAAAAGACGCACAAAAACGTTTGATTCAGTAAACTGAAAAAAGAAGGTGAAAGAAATTATAGAACCGATTATAAAAACAGCTAAAAATCCAATAAATAGCTTTCTCTTTTTGTCGAGTATTTGAGCGAACAGTAATGCAACCAATAAATAATTTAAAAGATACCAGCTGTTACCAATTATAAAACTATTTGGATATACGAATCGAATGAAAAAATAATTGAAGTTGTCAGCCAGAAATGAGAATAGAATCATATAAAAAACGATCCCGGAAATACTTTTCCAGGACCGCATAAAAAATATAAAGTAAAGGCATCCGGCAATTGCCGAAAATCCATTGAATTCTATGAGCCAATCTCTAAAAGCTTCCAATTTCTTAACCTCCTCCTAAGTTTGGACATTCTGGCGGACACATTTGACCATCATCCACAGGATCGTCTTCGCCTGAGCCGCCCATAGTCTTGGCAGCAGCAGCTCCCAATGATCTTAATTGATTGTCCAAAATATTGCCTTCTTTATCTGCAGGAAATAAAATAAGTCTTTCATCCCCTTTACCATTGATTCCTTTGAAAAACCAAATGCCTTCCAGAGAATCATAATTACACAAGGTTTCAATGATATCTCTTCCATATAACCAACCATGCGTGGCGTCAGGATTTTTCTTTTGATATCTTTTTACCCATTTCTTGGCCTTAGATTTATCCATCTTTTTGCCAATTTTCCGTACGTCTTTTTTGCGCTTTTTTTCTGACATTTCTATTAAGGTTTAGTTGGTTTGAAGACAATGGTACTGCTACCAGTCTTTTAATCAAAGACTTGTGGAATAAAACGCAATTAAAATACCCTAAATTGGGTAGTTATTTCGTCGAAAATTGAAAAGGAATAAGGGAAAATTAGATCAAAGTTGGGGAAGCAATTATATTTGCTGACCAACTATAAAAGCGAAGTTAAATGGCAATGTTAGGAATCATTATCGGGTTGTTTGTTTTGGCGATTTTATGCCCATACATTCTACCCAATAAATCAGTGAGTACACACGAAAGAGATCACGAAGCAGATTAATTTTTCTTCTGCTTCTCTTTTCTTGCATTTACGAAGGCTAAGGCGTGCACAAACGCCACAAGGAAAATAACGATGTTAATGAAAATATTTACGCCTTCTGTTACTGCTGGATTTGTTAAATTCATTGTTCTACTATTTTGATGCGAAGATAGGCTCTTTCATCGCTTTCAGCAATTTTCTTACATCCATTTCGTCATTATAAACATGAGGAGATAATCGAACGGCATCACCTCGAATGGAGACACTCACTTTATGACGATGCAGCGACTGTTTCAGTTTTTCTACATCCACCTTTTCAGAAAGGCGAACCCCAAACATATGATTTGCCCTGAAAGACTCATTTTCTATATGATATCCCCATTCTGATAAGTCTTTCACAGCTTCTTTCATTAGCTCCTTAGTGTAAGCTTGAATGTTTTCCGGCTTCCACTTTATCAACTGCTTGATTGCCTGGTGTAACATGGGAACAAGAATGAAATTGCTATGTTCTCCAACTTCATATCGTAGTGACATTTCGCGGTAATCTTCTTGATAGTTTACTAACTCAGAAAACTTGTCGCTATCAAGCCTGTTTATCCAGTTTTCTTCCAAAGGAACGCCATTATCGAAGGCAGGTCCATAGTAAGCAAGACCTATTGAATAGGGCCCCATCAGCCATTTATATCCGGCACATATTAATGCATCCGGACGGATTTTATTGATACTAAAGGGTAATGCACCCACAGACTGGGTACCATCGATTATTAGTAGCCCGCCTACCTCATCCAAGTGTTTGCGGATTTTTTCTAGTTGGAAAAGTGTTCCATCTGACCAATGAATGTGGCCAATGGAAACGACACGTGTTTGATCAGTAATAGCATTTATTAGCTTTTCGTTCCAGCTCTCTCCACGGTTTGGTGAGTCAGTTGGAGTAATGGTTTTAATCCCAAACCCCTTTTCATTAAGACGCCACCATGGATACACATTGCTTGGGAATTGTTCCTCACACAAAAGAATTTCTCCACTTTTAAATGGTAGGTTGTTGACCACATTTGCCAGGCCGTATGAAACAGATGGAATGATGACCACCCTGGAGGCATCTTGATTATCGATTAATTCGGAGTAATGTTTTCTGAGAATTTCACTCTCTACAAAAAAGTCTTCAGCTGAAATATGGAAGGGTTTTCTCTTTCTTTTGATACCTGATATACCTGCTTTTTCAACTTTTTTCATTAACGGCGACATATAGGCACAGTTGAGATATGCGTGTTTACGTTGAAGGTTGAATTTTTGCCGTTGACATTTCATGATTATACTTACTGTAATGAGATTTAAGCTATTCGATTCGCAAGCTAAAGCAAATGAAATCCTAGAAAATAATCAACCAAGATTGATACGAGCGGGAGCCAAAGAAATATGCCTGGTTCGGTCGGGTGACTCATTATTTGCATTTCAGAACGCGTGTGCGCACATGGGAGAAAACTTACACAAAGGAACCGTGAACTATTTAAAAGAAATCGTTTGTCCCTTGCACACATACAGGTTTGATATGCGTACAGGTGAAGAGAGCGAACAACGATGTAGCGCACTTGAGACCTACGAAATTGAGATATTACCAGAAGGAGTTTTCCTGGTTGTTAATCCTAACCTATTCTAAAGAATTTAACAACAGACACTAACCAATCAGCGATTGCCTGGGCAA
This sequence comes from Ekhidna sp., assembly GCA_965601465.1. Classification (GTDB taxonomy): domain Bacteria; phylum Bacteroidota; class Bacteroidia; order Cytophagales; family Cyclobacteriaceae; genus Ekhidna. The sequence goes on from OZ271834.1 coordinate 496,535, forward strand.
ATTCATTGCCAGATCCTCTTCCGACAATGTATAGTACAAATAGAACATAAATACTGAGGAGGAGGTATGATTTACGCTTTCCAAAGTAATTGCCGCTGGTAAAGATAATTACGGCCAGGACCGTCAATAACCAAAGCAAAAATCTAAGCTCACTACTAAGGTCCACAATTTCTGGAGGCATGTGGATGGGGCCATTGATTATTGTGAAAATGAAAAGAGGGAATCCTAAGGCAAAACAGATGTCAAAAATGTTACTTCCTAGTGCATTAGAAATTGCATCATCGTACTGACCTCTTTTGGCATCTTTAATAGAGATGATGGTATCTGGGAAACTTGATGCAGCGGAAGCGAGGATCAAAGCGACAAACATTACCGGGATATTTAATCCATTGAATTCGCCGAGACCCGCCACAGAATAGGTATCTGCACCAATCCATTCACACGCTAAAACCAAAAAGTAGCATACCAGCGCAATAGAAACAGTGGAGAAAACCAATAACGACCAGGCTCTTCGACTACTGATTCGATTGTTTCCAATAAACACTCGCTCCAAATCAAAAGTTACCAGTCCCTTTAAAAAGGGGCCTTGAGGTTCAATATCAGTTTCAAAAATTCCATTTTCACTGTCAGCATGACCTTCTTCAAGCAGCTCATCTCGTTCTGATTTTTTCATGCTAGCAAACATGTAGATGATGTAAACTACATATACACCCATCAGCATCATGCCATGGTACCAGTGTAGACTCGATCCACTGATCAAAATCAAAAAGATTAGTTCTGCGATAATGAGTGCAATACCATCTCTAAGAAGAACTTTTCTGGAGACCTGAACTTTTTTGGTCATTTTCATGCCGATAACAGCGAGAACCGCTACAGCTGGGATCACCATTCCGTTAAATATTGCACTTCCGGCAGTGGTTCCAATACCGCCTGAGAATCCTTCAGCGTCTGTTAAGACAAATAAGAAAAACAACGATGTGAAAACTTCGGGCATTGAACTGGCTATCGCATTGATAGTAGCACCTCTTACGCCTTCCGATAAGTTTCTTCCAATATATTCTGATGCGGTCATGAAACCATCACCAGCTCTCCAGATTATTATGCAACAAAACGTTATTAGGAGAAGGGGAATTACAATGCCCATGTATATTTTATTACGTTGTAGTGTGTTTTATGCGGTGACCTCTAAGCTGGAATGGCCTAAATTAACAAAGTTTTTCTGAGTGAGAAACATGTTGGCACATCTTTTATCAAAAGATAGTTCAACTTAAAAGTGGTTTTGTCTAATTTTTCGATCAAATTTTAAGTTCATGTATATTAATCTTTCAGGCTTAAACATTCTTGTAACAGGGGCCAGCAGAGGTATTGGAAAGGCACTTGCAACCAAACTTGCCGAAGCAGGGGCAACGATTGCCGTGCACTACAATAAGAATGTCAGAGAGGCAGAAAACCTTGCACATATCCTGGGTAATGAATCCAAAGCATTCCAGGCAGATTTTTCAAAACCAGATGAAGCAGCCAAGCTATTTGAACGTGTAAGTCTTGAAATGGGCAGCATAGAGATTGTTGTAAACAATGCTGGATTGGCTAAAACCGCAAATATTGATGCAAAAGATGATGATTGGATGAAGTCATGGAACGAGACGATGATGGTGAACCTCAATTCCGCGGCAATCATTTGCAAAAAAGCCGTTCAACATTTTATCAGTCGAAAAGCCGCTGGAAGAATTATAAATATTGCCTCCAGAGCGGCATTTAGAGGGGAAGAGGCCGAGTATATCGCCTATGCGGCTTCAAAAGCTGGACTTGTGTCGTTGACGCGTTCTATTGCACGTTCGTATGGTAAGGATGGAGTTAAGGCATTTGTAATCGCGCCAGGCTTCGTGCGGACGGACATGTCTCAGGAATTTATGCAACAGTACGGTGAAGATCATGCTAAGGGAGATCTGGCACTTGAAAGGCTTACCGAACCAAAAGATATTGCACCTTTGGTTACATTTATAGCCAGTGGAATGGCTGACCATGCTACTGGGGCAACATTCGATATAAACGCTGGGAGCTATTTACACTAACACATTTCTTTTTAGGGATTAATTCCTAAATTAGAAGACCGAAAAAAACTGCCAACATGGAGAATAACATAAAAAACCACCTTAGGGCTCTAATCCAGCTTTCAATTATTGACAGAGATTTTGGACAACCGGAAAAATCGTATGTTTATACGATTGGCAAAGCCAATAGAGTACCTGAAAAAGAGATTGATGATGTGGTGAGTGAAGTCCTTAACTCAAAGGAAAACAGTGATGTTAATTTTGATGGCTTGTTATCTGAGGAAAGATTCGATTATCTGTATGATATCATTCAATTAATGAAAATTGACGGAGAAGTATTCTTAACTGAAATACGATATTGTGAAGAAGTGGCCGAAAAGTTGGGATATGACAAGAAGGTAGTAAAAAAGATGTCTGGAAGAATCTATGGAGACCCATCAATAACTGGAAATAGAGAAGCCTTGATGAAAGAGGCAAACAAATTTTTAAATAAGTAACCCGAATAGAGTATGAGTATCAAGGCCAAACTTAGCGTGCTGGTTCAGTTAGCAAATATCGATGGAGATTTTGCTGGTGAAGAAAGAGACCTGATATATATGATTGGCAAGGCCAATGGAATAGGCGAAGATGAAATAAACAACATGGTTGAGAACCCTGAGCCTTTACCGCCGCTTAGCACCATGTCAGAAGATGATAAGTTTGAATATCTGTTTCACCTGGTTCAATTAATGAAAATTGATAGTCAGGTATATTTATCGGAAATTAAATTTTGTGAAGAGCTTGCCGAAAAGCTTGGATTCAAGCGAAATGTTATTTCTGAGCTATCAGCCAGAATCTACAGTGACCCAGCCATTGCTTCCGATGTTGCTTCCCTGAAAAGAGAAGTGAGGAAGCACAGACAATAAAAAGATTGTAAAGCCCGCCAAGCGGGCTTTTTTTTACCCTTGCTCCGGGATCAATTGACGGTGCGTAATTCCAAAATGATGTTCCAGTTTCGATAAAAATTCATCCTCGTGTAAAATCTCGGTTTCCACAACCTCTCCAAGCTCCAAAATTTTAAGCTTACGATCGGTCAGAGTCACTCGGCCATTTGGTGTGAGTTGGGTGATTAGTTTTTTCTGGGTAAATGGTGAGTCTGGAGATTTTTGATGGTATTCACACATTTCCATAAATTGGATGAGCTGTTTCTCGTCAGTCGAGAATAGATACTTACTTTTAAAATAGCTCGTATCATTTGAAACTTTGAGGATTAAGTTTTCATCAGGGTCCGAATCAATACGCCAGTACCGGGTGTAATCAATTTGGACATTTTTATCGATTTTGAGCGGTGAGATCGGACCATCTCCGAATCCAACATCTACAATCCATTGGTGGTCATCAAGATTAACAAGGATTACCAGGTGATCGAATGGCCGGCCAAATTCTTGAGTTTCTTCTCTAAAAACCTGGGCCGCGATCACATAACAATCAAAACCCAAATGATAAAGCAAGTGGTAAAACAATCCATTGGCTTCATAACAAAATCCTCCACGGCCTCTTAAAACAATCTTGTCAAATATTTTTGAGTAATCCAGGATGATTTTACTTCCGTAGTGGATATCAAGGTTTTCAAAGGGGATCTTCAGTAGGTGAGCTTTTTGAAGCTTCTTGAGGTAATTCATTGAAGGATCTTCCTGATTCAGGCCAATTCTTCTCAAATAAGCATCAACGTCTATTCTCAATGCCTTGGGTCGGTTTTGAAAATAGTTGAGCTTTTTCAATTTTTAATATTCAGTTTTTGAGTCAGGTTGCCGATCATATTTTGCAATGCCTTCTGCCATGTTACATCAGCATCCCATTCTCCAACGTGCACATTTTTTGAAATGATTTGCCGGATATAGAATTTATGGACGATAGCGTCTCTGGCTATAGTCTTCACTCTTGTTTGATCAGGCATCACAGGAATCACCGAAACGAAACCAGTCTCGCTTGGCAAAACATCATAGTCAAGCATTTGCTTAACAATACCAGCAGAAGATCGGGCTGATCTTAATAGAAATTGATACCTATTTCTCCTTAAATCATCGTCGGACATGGGATCAATGAGGACATACTCATAAGGATAGGTACCCATAATGTTTTCAAGTTCTCGGTTTTTTTGCTCCACCTCTTTATTGTAGTTCCGTATGTTTTCCAGCACCTGTTGATTAGAAATGTTATTCGTATCCAAAGGGGTAAAACGTTCCACTGCTAGTTTACTTCTTCTCAGAATTCCGGGATAATTCTTGAGCAATGTTTTCTCAACAATAGATAATCCTCCTAAATAGTTTGGCTTTTCTGGGATAAGGAAGTTTAGCAGTTCCTGATCTGCTCTTCTCACCTCCTTGCCTACATTTAGCATCAACGAATAGAGATCGGTATCTTTCAAATAGAAAACATCCGAACCATCCTTTATCAACCTGGCAGTACCATCAAAGGGAGCCATTAAATATTCAAACCCATTATCCGACTGTGAAATGAATATGATGTTCTTGATGTTACGATTGTTGAAGAGCTCTATATAAGAAAGTCGTGCGCTGTTACTAGCAGTGAGGTTCAATTCATTCAAATAGAAAATCGCATCTATACCCATCGTAACAAATGCTGTGTGTACCTTGGATAGCATTTCTTCATATTCCCCCACACGTTCAGAATCCCCATTTTGGTTAGGCACAGAAAATATCACAACACTCCGCTCGCTATTTATATCTGAAGGGACTGTCAATGTTTTATTAAAGGAAACAAAATCATAAACGGGAGTTTGTCCCAATAAAAGAACCGTCAGACACAAGAATGTTGATGAAAAAAATGCTCGCATATTTTGATTGCTAAAATGCTAATTTTATAAAATCTCAACTCAATATTGACCCAATTTAGTATAAGTATGCAAACGCGATGTGAATGGTGCGCTAACTCATTTGAGGAATATGTCCAATACCACGATGAAGAATGGGGTGTTCCGGTACATGAAGAAAGGAAACACTTTGAGTTTTTAGTATTGGAGAGCGCTCAGGCCGGACTTAGTTGGGCAACCATTCTGAAAAAACGAGAAGGGTATCGGAATGCCTTTGCAGATTTTGATTATAAAATGGTAGCTGAGTATGGTCCAGGGATGGTGGAGGAGCTTTTGCAAGATGCTTCCATCATTCGTAATAGAATGAAAATTGAGGCAACGATTAACAATGCACAAAGATTTATTGAGGTTCAGAAAGAGTTTGGCTCATTTGATGAATATAGCTGGCAATTTGTGGGAGGAAAACCCATCATAAATCAATGGAAAACAATGAAAGAAGTTCCTGTGACAACCAAAGAGTCAGATACCTTTGCAAAGGACCTCAAGAAGAGGGGTTTTAAATTTCTAGGCTCGACCACAGTGTATGCGCATATGCAGGCTATCGGGATGGTCAATGATCATACGACAGATTGCTTTAGGTATAAGATGCTGAGCTAGCTAGTTGCTGTAAGGCGCAAAGAAATCGAGGAGGCTTTCATCGTGTTTGAGTCCCAATTTTGTTCGGAGCCTGTAACGACTGGTTTTTACACTTCCAGGTGCTATCCCAAGAACCGAAGCAGTTTCTTTAATAGATAAATTCAATTTGATCAGAGCAGCAAGTCTTAGGTCGGTAATGGTGAGTCCATCAAAATCCGCTTGTAGTTTTTTGAAAAAATCCGTGTGAACTTTCTCAAAATAGATCCGGAAATTTTCCCACTCTTTATCGTTTCGTTGTTGAGCGCTAACAACTTTCTCCAGCTCTCGCACTTTTATCTTCATCGCTTCAGATGCTGCTTTTTTCTTTAACTCCTTGGTAATCTGTGAGAGGGTATCCATCATCTCTTGTTTCTGAATGAAGTTGATGGTGAAAGAACTAAGCTCACTGTTTTTATTTTCAAGTTCACTTTTCAACCTTGCTTGCTTTGATTCTTGGATTTCTCGATCCTTATGTGTTTTTGTTCTATACCAGAAAAACAGTGCAAGCAAGAAAGCTGCGATAAAGAGCGCAGCAACAAGTTGTATTATCAAAAGCCGTTGGTCTTTTTCTAGTAAGGTTACCCGTTGCTCATTGATTAATAATTCCTGCTCTTTTCTTTGAAGATTATAGCTTGCCTGAAGCTGTTCCAGCTCAGATTTTTGTCTTTCTTCTAGTACCTGTATATATAGTTCACTCCCCAAACTGTCATATTTACTGGCGAGCTCCTTATTGCCAGCTCTTCTTTCCGACCTTGCCCAGCGAACGTAGGCCGATGACATTACACCCTTTGCTTCCGCTGAGTCCGCATAATCAACAGCCGTCTGATAATATTTTCTGGCCTCATTAAATTTCCCAATATTTCGATGGAGGTTGCCAAGATTGATGTATGTAAATGCAATTTGAAAAAAGTCCCCATTGGTTTTCTTTATCATCAATGATTTCTCGTAGTAGTACTTGGCTTCTTCAGGATCATTCTTTTTCTGAAGGGAAATAATCCCCAGATTGCCATAAGTAATTCCCAACCCATACATATCTTTTATTTCTTCTCTTATGTCTAAAGACATGTTGTAGTATTTTTCAGCACTATCAAGTTCATCATTGTCTAGGTAGATCGATCCCAGGTTGTTGAGTGTCGTACCTCTTGCTTTTAAATCTGTTTTATTTAGAGCCAAGGATTTGTTTAAATACTTCAAACAGCTGTCAGGCATGTCAAGATCCTTGTAATAGATTCCGATCGCATTTGCTGCTGAAGCCATCGCGACCGAGTCAGAAAGTTGTTCAAAGATTCTCAGCGAACGAAACCCATTTTCAAGGGCCTTTGTCAAATCGCTTCTGGTACGGTTGATTGTTGCAATATTTAGATAAGCGCGAGCTTCACCTGCCAGATAATCCACTTCTCTGCTTTTCATGAGCGCTTTTCTTGCAAACTGGTTGGCTAAGGACGGATATGACGCAGCGTTGGCTTTAGCAATATCATTCAACTGATCGATTTGCTCCAGACTTGAGCCCTTTATTTGTTCGTATAACGTAACGAGGCTATCTGTCTTTGTTTGCCCATACAATGTCGGGCAGAAAATAAGAACGAATAAGAAGGTAGTGATAGGTGAACGCATGTGGATCAAACAAATCAATAATTTCAAAAGGTAAATATTTTTTTAGCAATAATCTTCGCAGTGAGAAATTCTAAAGTGTTGAAAGTAGGTTTTACGTAAAATTTTAATTCACAGTAACTTTGTGGCGAATAATCGCTTAGGATGATAGAGAAACTGGAGGAAATAAAGCACCGATTTGAAGAGGTGGGCCAATTGATTGTACAACCGGACATTGTTACGGATATGGACAAATTCGGCAAACTCAACAAAGAATATAAAGATCTGGAAAAGATTGTGGTGAAGTACAAGGAATTCACAGAGGCATCCAGTAATCTTTCCAATGCCAAGGAAGTGCTTGTCAATGAAAAGGATCCTGAATTTCGTGAGATGGCAAAGGCAGAGATCGATGAACTTGAACCGCTTATTGATTCATTGGAGGAACAGCTTAAAATCCTGCTAATTCCGAAAGATCCTAACGATAGTAAAAATGTGATTTTGGAGATTAGAGCAGGTACGGGAGGCGACGAAGCCTCAATATTTGCTGGAGACCTCTTTCGGATGTACAAGTCTTATTCAGAAGACCAAAAATGGAATTTTTCTGTTCTTAATTTCAACGAAGGGAGTGCTGGAGGCTATAAAGAAATTGTTGCCTCAGTAGAAGGGGAGGATGTATACGCAAAGCTGAAGTTCGAATCAGGGGTGCATCGCGTGCAACGAGTGCCTGCTACAGAATCACAGGGAAGGGTTCATACCTCTGCAGCAACCGTTGCAGTTCTACCAGAAGCCGAGGAGGTGGACGTTGAGCTAAATATGGGTGATATCAGGAAAGACACATTTAGAGCTTCAGGAGCTGGTGGACAGCACATTAACAAAACGGAATCAGCAGTGAGGCTTACCCATGCACCCTCAGGACTAGTTGTAGAGTGTCAGGATGGACGTTCTCAGCATGCGAATTACGATAAAGCACTGAAAGTCTTGAGGTCACGCCTTTACGAGATTGAACTTCAAAAACACAATGCTGAAATAAGTAGCCAAAGAAAAAGCATGGTAGGGTCAGGAGATCGATCCGATAAGATCAGAACATATAACTATCCTCAAGGTCGAGTCACAGATCATAGAATAGGATTATCTGTCTTCAACCTCCCTAACGTAATGAATGGTGATATAGAAGAGTTTATCGAGCAGCTTCGTATTGCAGAAAATGCTGAGTTGATGAAAGAAGAAGCAGAATAAGCCGTTTAGACTCACATGAGAAATACCTTTTTTATTATACTGGTTTTCCTGATTTGGATGGGATGTTCTACGCAAAGTGAAAATGTATCTTTTGACCCATCGCTATCCCTCGTCTTTAGCAATGATTCAGTAGCATTTGATACGCTACTTTCGGAAAGGAGGAGTAGCACAAAACGACTTACGGTTTATAACCCTAATGATGAGGCTATTCAATTCACACAAATTGCACTCGGAAAAAATGATGCTTCTGACTATCAAGTAATTATCAACGGAAGGGAAACAAATTCACTGACGAATGAACGCTTGCTGGGAGGAGACAGCCTATTGATTCTTGTTGAGGTGAACGTGACACAGAGAAATCAAGATCTTCCCTATTTAGTCAAAGATTCGATCATCTTTAGGTGGAATACAAATGAAGAGCATGTGAAACTTGTCAGCTATGGACAGGATGGCAACACCATAAATACCTTGAGTATCTGCAATGAAACATGGACCAATGATCGTCCTTATATAGTTGCCGATACGGTTCTGATAGCTGAAGACTGTGAACTTACCATAGAAAAAGGGGCGAAAATATTCTTTGAAAATGACGCTGTAATGTTTGTTCAGGGAACATTGAAGGCGGTTGGTGACTCTGCCAATCATATCATCTTTGGAAACGCTCGTTTTGATGGTATCTATGATCGGGTGCCAGGACAATGGGATGGTATCTATTTTTTGGAAGGAAGTACAGATAATGAAATTACATACGCTGAAATCTTTAATGGTCAAATTGGTTTGAGGGTTGGAACGCCTGATGATGATGACATTCCGGATGTGGTCGTGTCAAACACGGAAATCTTTAACATGAGTACTGCAGGAATCCTTGCCTTCACCTCAGATATTGATGTCACAAACACCCTTATATACAATTGCGGAAACTATCTCGTTGGAGGTTTTGTCGGTGGAAATTACAATTTCAGACACTGTACATTCTCAAATCAACCGGCGCTATTCATTCAAGATGAACCTACCGTACAGTTTTCAGATAACATTATAGTGAATGACAATGAACTTTTGGTTGATGACCTGAATATTGCCATGACTAACTGTATCATTTGGGGAACGTCTGACGAAGAACTTCTCATTAACAATGGGGGTGGTGCAGAGGTATCTGTCAACCTGATCTCCAATATTATAAGATCAGGAGAGGAATTAACAGACAATTTTACGTCTCAAGAAGTGAACTTTCCAGGCTTTGTTAATTCGTTTGGAAATGACTACCGTCTGGATACACTCGCTTTTGCCCAAGACAGTGGCATTGATATCGGTATCACCATTGATTTGGAGGGCAGACAGAGAGATTCAAACCCGGATATAGGTGCATTTGAACGCTTAGAAAAACAGTGAGTTCGTTTCACTGCTATCATTGCTAGATTTTTCTCTTTTCTTGCTATCTTATACGGCTTGATGAGATTGTTTGGTGCCATTTTTACGATTATAGCTTCGCTGCTTTCCGTTGCTACTGCATTTGGGCAGTCCGATAGTTTATTTCAAAAATTAGAAGGAATTGAAGGATTGGAAAGAATCCAGAAGCTCCATGAAATAGTTACAGATGTTTGGCTAAACTATCCTGCAAATGCAATGAAATATGGACAGGAGGCACTGGAGCTGTCCAAGCAGCTGAACGACTCAACGATGATTTCAAAATCGTTGCGTCTCATTGCAGGGGTTCATTATTATAAAGGAGATTTTGACCAGTCGCTCGCATACAATCAGCGGGCTTTTAGCATTGCCACTGCCCTCAAAGATTCGACATTGATCAACAATGGATACAACAACATTGGATTGCTATACTATAATCTGGGAAGTTATCAAACGGCGCTTGAGTACCTTCTTCGCTCCCAATCGATGAAGAATAAAATTGGAGAAACCTATGGGTTGTCCACTACGCTCAACAACATTGGGTTAGTTTTTGAGCGCGTCAAAGATTACAGGCAAGCCCGAAGATATTTTGAGGAGGCATACGATGTTGCAGTAAGTATCGACGACTTTGATCACATACTCTATTCTGTCAATAATATAGGAATAACTTACTTAAGAGAAGGGAATTTGGATGAGGCGCTTAAGTATTTCAGAAGAGGATTGAAAATGGGAGAAGAGTTAAAAAATATTAATTGGGGAGCGGTATCAGCAAGAGGAATTGGTGAGGCTTACTTTCTCGCTGGAAGAAAAGACTCTGTAAATTACTATTTGGAAAAATCACTAAACGCAAGCCAATCCATTGATGATAAAAAAGGAATGTCGGAAGGTTATTACTTGTTGGCAAAACATGCACTAGCCAATGATAAAATTAGCCAGGCAATTGACTATTTGAAAATGGGCAATGCCCTTGCAGTTCAAATTCAACTTCGTCAACAACAATTGGATAATTTACAACTCTATGCCAGAATTTACTCGGGTACTGGTGATAGTAAAAAAGAAAATGAATACCTCGACAAGTACATTAAATTAAGAGATTCTCTTTTTCAAGATGTTGTGACTCGTAACCTCAACCTGATTCCTGTGAAAATAAAGGAAGAAGAAGGGAGGTTACAACTGTCAAATCAACAAGCAGAAATTCAAAACCAACTTTTAACCAATCAGCTTTTCACCTTTATCATAGTTATCACGGTTCCATTACTGATTGTCATGGTGGTTCTGTTTAGAAAGAACAGCAAAAAAGCCAAAGCACTGCAGCGGAAAAATGAAGAGCTCTTGCATACACAGAAGTTGTTGATTACTGCGGAAAAAATGGCTTCACTTGGGGTACTCGCAGCAGGAGTCGGGCACGAAATAAACAACCCGCTCAATTTTATTAAGAATGGAATCGAAGCACTTTCAAAAAAGATTGAAAAGCATAAGGACGAGGAAATGGAATCCTATTTCAAGATCGTAAATGAAGGGGTGAGTAGGGCTACTAATATTGTGAAGAGTCTAAGTCACTTCAGCCGTAAGGGACATAATATGGACGAAATTTGTAATGTGCAGGATATCATCGAAAACTGTTTATTGATACTCCATAATAAAATTCGAAACAAGGTTAATATCGTTACCAACTTCACAAAATTGGGAGTAGAGGTCAGAGGAAATGAGGGACGTTTGCATCAGGCCTTCATGAATATTATTTCAAATGCAGAACAAGCAATCAAAGAAAAAGGGACCATAGAAATCACTACGCTAAAAAGGAAAGATGATGTCGAGGTATGGATTGAAGATGATGGAGAAGGAATACTCGAGGATAACCTTTTGAAAATTAGTGATCCCTTCTTTACAACAAAGGCTCCGGGAGATGGAACCGGACTTGGATTATTTATTACATTTTCGATAATCGAGGAACATCATGGAAAAATCGATGTAAATTCAAACCTGGGAGAAGGAACAAAGTTTATAATAACTATACCTCTTAAAAGATGACACAGAGGCCTGCGATATTGTATGTAGACGATGAAGAGGCAAATTTGATTCTCTTTCGAATTTCCTTTGAAGGAGCGCGCGAGGTTCTAATTGCTAATTCTCCGGGTGAGGGTCTACAGAAACTTGAGGAAAATAAAGGCAGGATAAAAGCGGTGATAAGTGATATGAATATGCCAGATATGAATGGCATTCAGTTCATTGAAAAAGCACAGGAGACCGTTAATAACATTCCATATTACATTTTAAGTGGCTACGCCTTCAACAATGAAATTGATGAAGCACTTCAGCAAAACACCATTAAAAGATTTTTTACTAAACCGTTTGATCGTACGGAAATAGAGAGCTATTTAAATGGGACCAACGGGATCTAGCCGTCATCTTCTTTTTGTTTGTTTGCCTCGCTGGTATCTTCTTTCTTTAAGATTTTATCTTTCTTTTCCTTAATGCTTTCCGCAGCCTCTTCCAGATTGAGTCTCGCTTTGAGTCTATTTAATATTCCTTTTCCAATAGACATTGCCCGATCACTAAATGTTGGTTCTTCATTGGAAGCTTCTTGAGTTGTTTCCCTTGTACTCGGCTTAATGAGATACTTATTTGACGAGGTACTATCCACAACGATCTTTTGTCCGCTGGCTACATTAGCAAGGGAAAAGAGTAAAAGTCCGATGGTGAATAGTTTATAACTCAATGCAACGAATTATTTTCGGGAATCATCAATATTAGCGTAAACAAGGAATATTGGAAAGAATTTGCAAAAACTGTGAGAAAAAACTTGAACCTGAGTTCAGATATTGTCCGGGATGCGGACAAGAGCACAAGGAAAAGGTGGTCCATTTTAAACAGTTTATTCTTGATTTTCTTGGTGACTATTTTACTTTCGACTCACTGATCATTAGAAGTGTTCGACCACTGCTATTTAACCCTGGATTCTTAACCAATGAATTCATTGCAGGAAGGAGGGTGCGATACATTCCGCCATTACGGTTATTTATTTTTATAAGCATCATCTTTTTTTTAGTACTAGGCCCTGTTGAAAAGACTGTAGCGAATGAAGCAACAGAGGAAGCCGAATTTTTAGATAACTTCTTCAATGTCTGGTTTCCGAGATTGTTCTTCCTCTTTCTTCCTCTTTTTGCTTTCTTCCTCTATCTCCTTTTTAGAAAGCCCGGAAGATTCTATCTAACACATTTTATTTTCTCCGTCCACTTGCATGCATTTATTTTCGTCTTACTCACACTCATGGTTGTGCTGATCGATTATATATTTCCATCCAGCGTTTTTCTTAGCCAATGGTCCCTCATCATAACCATTTTTGTTCTTCAATTGTATTTGTTAATTGCGTTGAAGAAAGTCTATGAGCAAAAGTGGATGACCACCATTCTAAAATTGATATTGATAAACGTTATGTACGTCATTTCATCCATGATCATATTCAGCACCGTTGCAGCGATGATATTTTATATGTGATATAAAGATTAAATTGAGTGGATGTCTGCTGAATCACAACACAGTTATCCGCTCAAATGTCCTACCGGCAGGTGGACCATGTTTTCAACAATCCTGGCCACAAGCATGGCCTTTATTGATGGCACTGCGCTCAATGTGATTTTACCAGCTCTTCAGAAAGACCTAGCAGCAAATGGAGTCGACCTCTTTTGGGTGCTCAACAGTTATCTGCTCATGCTTGCAGCTCTCATTATTGTGGGAGGAAGCCTCGGCGATAAATTAGGGAGGGTAAGAGTCTTCAAGTTTGGGATTCTCGTGTTTACAATAGGCTCGGCGCTATGCGGATTTGCTCAAGACATCACACAATTAATTGTGTTCAGAACCATCCAGGGTGTTGGTGGAGCGTTCATGATTCCCGGAAGTCTGTCGATTATTTCAGCAGTATTTAGCAAAACGGAAAAAGGAAAGGCCATTGGAACATGGTCTGCAGCTACCACAATAGTAACAATCTGCGGACCAGTGTTAGGAGGAGCTTTAGCAGATGCAGGTCTTTGGCGACTTATATTTTTTATCAATATCCCTTTCGGCTTGCTTTCCATACTCGCATTACATTTCAAAGTCCCCGAAAGTAAACAGCCTGAAGTTTCAAAAATTGATTGGAAAGGAGCTGTCACTCTGACTTTAAGCTTGGCCGCACTTACGTTTGGATTTTTGGAGATGCCTGAGTGGGGATACGATCATCCCGTGGTTATTTCGAGCCTGGCCCTTGGTACATTATTTCTTATTCTATTCGTCATGATTGAAACTAGAGTAAAAGATCCGATGGTACCTCTCAATATGTTTGCGGATAAGACCTTTTCAGGCGTCAACCTTCTAAGTTTCTTTTTATACGCCGGCATGGGTGCAGTGATGCTGTTCCTTTCACTTAATATTATTCAGGTTCAAGGCTATTCGCAGCTTCAGGCAGGGCTCACATTTTTACCTTTTTCCTTTATCATGGTTCTCGCGGCAAGAAAGATGGGAGAGCTGACAGGAACTTACGGTGCCCGAAGATTCTTGATTGCCGGACCAACGGTTACAGGTATAGGTATGGTTTGGTTTTCCTATCTGGGTATTACAGATGGCCCCGCTGTTTATTGGACAACCTTTTTTCCTCCTTTTCTCGTGTTTGCGATAGGAATTGCGATCACAGTTGTGCCCCTTACTACTGCGGTAATGTCTTGTGTAGATGAAAGTAAGAGTGGGATTGCTTCAGGCATCAATAACAGTGTGACGCGAATTTCCGGCACTTTTATAAATGCAATTTTAGGTGCCATAGTTGTTCTTCTCTTTCATGAATACGTATTAGCATCTATGGAATCCCTTTCTTTAACAGAAGATGTTAAAACACAAGTATTGCAAGAAGCAACAAAACTGGGGGAAGCGGTTGCTTCTACGGAATACAGCAGAGAACTGCAATCCTCAATCAATGGGATTTTTGATAATAGTTTTATCTCAGTTTATCAGATGGTATGTAGAACAGGAGCCATTTTGGCTTTTCTATCAGCTGGTATAGCATTTTTTATGGTAGAAGGAAAGAGAGTATAAGATGGCTCGAAGGCAATTAAGTGCAATCATGTTTACTGATCTGGCAGGCTATACTGCCATGATGCAGGAAGATGAATTCAATGCCAAAGGTATTCGAGATCAGCATCGTGAGATTCTGGAAAAAGAAATTAAGGATCATGATGGGCAGATTTTGCAATACTATGGAGATGGCGCATTATCCATTTTCAGTAGCACCATTTCAGCAACAAATTCTGCGTTATCCATACAGCTTGCGTCCATTGAGAACAAGATCCCATTACGGGTTGGTATTCATGCAGGTGATGTTGTTGTTGAAGAAGAAGGGGTCTATGGAGATGGAGTCAATATTGCTTCACGTATAGAATCTTTTTCTACTCCCGGCTCAGTGATGGTGTCGGACAAAGTATTTGATGACATTAAGAATCATCAATCTTTTCTACCAGTGCTCATGGGTGAGTTTGAATTAAAGAATGTCAAGAAACCCGTTGAAGTCTATGCGCTTACCAATGAAGGCTTAGTGGTTCCCCAACGTTCAGACCTCAAAGGAAAAATCAAAGAAAGAATAAAAAGCATTGCCGTTCTTCCGTTTGTAAATAGAAGCTCAGATCCTGAAAATGAATACTTCAGTGATGGGATTACAGAAGAAATTATAACGGCGCTGGCTAAGGTGGAAGGTTTGCGGGTTATTTCCCGAACATCATCGTTTTCGTTTAAAGGAAAAAATGTAGACGCCAAAACCATAGGTAAGCAACTTGAAGTGCAATCAATACTGGATGGCAGTGTGCGTAAATCCGGAAACCGTGTTAGAATAAGTGCTCAACTCAGCAGCACATTTGATGGATACCAGTTGTGGACAGAAACCTATGATAGATTACTGGAAGACATTTTTGAAGTGCAGGACGAGATTGCCTTAAAAATTGCTCAGCAAATGAAGGAAAGACTTTCAAAGAGCTCGTTGGATGAACAGGATAAAGGGAAGATGATAGATACGGAAGCCTACAACTCATACCTCCAGGGACTTTTTTACTATAACAAATGGACGCCTGGAAACGCTCAAAAAGCAATAGATGCTTTCCGTAAGGCGGTGGAACTTCAGCCTGATTACGCACAGGCGTATGCAGGACTGGCTTTGGCCTACTCCCTCATGTCTTTTACGGGCTTCATAGATTCGGATGAAGGCTATCGATTGACAGAGGAGGCTGCCTACAAAACGATTGAGTTGGACCCCGAGATTGAAAACGGATATGTATCGCTGGGTTTTGTGGAATTTTTCCAGCGTTGGGACTTTGAGAAGGGGAAACGTCATTTAGAAAAAGCATTAGAGATAAATCCCCGGTCACCAGAAGCCAACCAGGCGCTTTCGTTCTATTATCTTATAACAGGGGACTTTGACATGAGTCTGGCCTCAATTCAAAAATCCAGAGAGATCGATCCGCTATCGCTTACCACCAATCGTACCCTGGCTGATGTTTATTATCTACAGGGGGATTACAAAATGGCCATCGAAGTATATGATTGGTTGCATGAGCAGGATCCTGATTTCATGGCAGCCATCGAGTTTAAAGCATGGGCCCATCTTATGAATGGTGATCATGATGTCGCTATTCAAATTTTTGAATCATTTGTTGATGGTGAAGGAGCGCATTCGATGAAACCATTTGTTCAATTAGGATTTGCTTACGCACTGAATGATCAACATGAACGTGCTGAACAGTACTTGGAAAAGTTGAAAGAAGAGGCTGAAGAGCGTCCCGATGGATCGCACGATCTGAATTTTGCCACCTTGTATACAGGTCTTGGAAACCATGACCTTGCGCTGGATTATTTAGAGAAAGTCGTTGATCAAAGAATTGGTGCAGTTCTCCTGATTCACATCAGCCCAATTTGGGAACCCCTCAGAAGCCACCCAAGATTTCAGTCACTTTTGGAAAAAATTGGTGTTCAGTGCAAAAGTTAGAAACCTCCTGTAACCTTCCCTCCCTTTTCTTGTAACTTATCTGAATTACAAACACCACCCCGAAAATTTGGGGACTAACCTGGTTAGAATTTGGAAATGACAGACGAACAGTTAATGTCTCTGGTAAAAGCGGGGCAGCTGGACTATTTGAATGAAGTATTTAATCGCTACAGTAAGCGCATATACAATTACTTTCTTAAGTCTACGCTAGAAAGATCTGACAGTGATGACCTCACGCAAGACCTGTTCATCCGCGTGATGAAATACCGCAATTCATACAAAGACGGCCACTCTGTTCAATTCTGGATTTTTCAAATAGCCAGAAATATGGTGAAAGATCATTTTCGAAAGTTGAAGGTGCACAATGACAAGTTCAATCCTGTCGAAGTAATTCCGGAAATGGTGGAAGAGAATGGAAATGATCATTTGGAGAAAGAAAAGAGACTGCATCAGGCGATGAAATCACTACCTGATGAAAAAAGGGAGCTGTTGGTTCTCAGCAAATTTGAAGGGATGAAATATGAGCAGATAGCAACCATGAGGGATACTTCTGTTAGCAACATAAAGGTTCAGGTACATCGAACCATCAAGGAGCTTAGAGACCTCTATTTTGAATTAGAAGAAGAATAAAAAGTAAAGTGATGAAAGAAGAAATCACAGACGAACAACTGATTGAGATTCTCGAAGGAAATGCAAACCCTGAGTTAGAATCAAGAATTAAATCAGATACTGAGCTCAAGGCACGATTCGATCAATTAAAAGAGGTGTTGAGCCTAGTCGAGGATTCGCAAGAAGTAGAAGTCCCTGGACATGTTCAGGCAGGCTTTCAACAAGCATTAATCGCCGAAAAGATCAAAAATAGAAATGGTCAATGGTCATCATGGATGCAAATAGCAGCAGCTGTAGCGTTACTGGTCGTTGGTTTCGGAATGGGCAAATTTTCCGGAGGTAGCTCTGCACAAGAATTGGCGCTGTTGAAAGATGAAATTCAAGCCCTTCGTGAGGTAACACTCACAAGTGCACTTCAACGTCATTCTGCAAGTGAGCGAATCATGGCGGTTAATCAGATTGAAGAGAAAACGGCACTCAATACAGAATTGATAGCTACGTTGATCACCACCCTCAATTCAGATGAAAGTCCAAATGTAAGATATGCGGCGCTGCAGGCATTGGAAAAATTCATTAGAGAAGAGGCGGTGCGTGCCGAGTTGGTGAAGTCCCTCGAAGCACAATCAGATCCACTCATTCAGATTTCGCTCATTACCATTCTTGTCAATGCTGAAGAACGAAGTGCGATTGCCCCATTGAGAGACATCATAATGAAAGAAAACACGTCACCTGAAGTGAAGAAGCAGGCTGAAGTAGCCCTTCAGGTTTTGACATAAAATATACCGGTACTTATAGAAATGACGAAAATTTTAAATAACGATAAAATGAAAAATATAATAGCAGGACTAATACTATTAACGGGTGCCAATACGATGGCCCAGGATAGTCAAATGAAAGATTTTAGCTTCCCGGTGAAAGGGAATGCATCTGAAACCTGGCTGGTGATTGACAATCTAAGCGCTGAACTTAGAATTGAAGGAACCTCTGGATCAGAAATAAAAATCGAAAGCCGAAACTATGAAGGACTTCCGGCAAAGGCAGAAGGATTGAAGCCACTTTCAGCCACAGGGCCTGAAAACACAGGCATCGGGTTAAGCATGAAACAAGAAGGAAATACCATTTCACTTTCAGGCGCTCACAGTGTGGCAGATGATGCGGATTACAGAATCTATGTACCCAAAAACATGAAGTTGAAAATCAATTACAACTCCTGGCAAGCAGGCGATGTAGTAGTCAAAGGTATGGCTGGAGAAGTAGAAGCAAAAAGTCAGGTCGGCGATCTGGATTTCATCGACGTTACAGGTCCAATAGTTGCACATACGTTGAGCTCAGACCTGGAGGTAACCTTTACATCTATCTCCGGTGCTTCGCCGACTTCACTAAGCTCTACAAGTGGTGATATCGATATAACCTTTCCGGAAACCACCAAAGGGACATTCAAGATGTCTACGATCTCAGGAGGTGTATATACCGCGTTTGATTTTGACTTTGGCGAAGATGCGAAGATCAGCAGGATAGGTGGCCAGAATGCAACGGGTAAGCTGAATGGTGGAGGCGTCGAAGTTTCGCTGAAGACCATAAGCGGAGATATCTACATTAGAAAACCGGAATAACCATGAAAGCATTGACAATCTTACTGTGCATGGCAACCTTAGGGTTGTCTGCACAACCCAAAAAAGTAACAGCATCTGTTCAGGTATCTGGACAAGAGATGCTAGACCTGGAGTTTGCATTTGCAGATGACATCATCTTTAAAACCTGGGACAAGAATGAAGTCTACGTGGAGGTGATGGTGGAAATCAATGATGGTGAGCACAACGATATTTTCACACTCAGTACGGAGACTTCCAGCTCAACCATTTATGTGGAGATGGATGAAGATATGTGGAAAAAGATCCAGAAGAAGAAAAACGGAAAATGGGACAATTGCAGCTACAATACTACTATCAATTATACCGTGTATCTTCCGACCAGACTTAGCGTAAGGTCCAACACCATATCCGGGGATTATGAGTTTGAGTACTTTGGTTCGGAGATGAATTTGAAAACCATCTCCGGAGAAATTGATGTTACCATACCTGCAACGCGCGGCCTGGATTTTAAGGCCAAAACCATCTCCGGAGAAATCTATTCCGATATTGAAATCAAATACCCGTACGGGAAGAAAGGGCTTCGCCAAATCGTGGGCCAGGACGTGCGTGGAAGGGTCAGTGATGGAGGACTTGAGTCAAAGTTTGAAACCATTAGTGGAAACATCTATCTGAGAAAGGGATCTCCCTAATACCAGCTGTTAACTGTCATGCCGTGCTCGACACGGCATCTTCCATCTTAATCAGATTTGAGACTACCGAATAATCTGTAATCTAACTGAGACCATCAAAAGGGGCTTGGCTGTACGAGCTATCCTGTTCTTTATATTTAAAAATGTGATAGATTTTGGACCAGAGGTTTCTTTTCCACCACCGAAACCAAACCCGCCAGCTGGCCAGGAGCAAAACGATTAAGGCACCTGCAACCAGTGTGAGTGCACGGTACATTGTAGCTGTTTGCTTTTCCAGATGTACCTGTTGTTCGGCTTCAAAACCAGCAATGAGTAGATCCATTTGGAATTTGTCTCTTTCAACCATTACTTCTTTCGTGGTTTCATGAAAAACTAGTGACTCTTCGTAGGCTTTATTGGCGTACGTTCTTGAGCTTAAGTATTCTTTTTGTTCAAATAGTATTTTATTTCTTAAATCAAAAACCTTGAATGTTTCTGGGCTTCTAACGAGAGAACTGTATAATTTTTCAGCTTGTGATGCATAAATATTTGCTGTATCTAAGTCTCCGTATTTTAGGTGCCACTCAGATAGGTCATGTAACGTAATAAAATATACTTCTGGGATGTCAAGTGTTTGTTCAATTTTCAATGCTTTATCAAAATATTCTTTTGCATTTAGTATCTCTTTTTCTTTGTCGTAAGTAACTGCAATATTGTGATTAGCAAGAGCTAAATCCTCTTTTGATGCATTGGGATGATCGATGATGTATTGAAAGTATACTCTAGCTTCCTGAAAAAATTGGTTATCCTTGTTCGTTAAGCCAAGCAAATTAAACGCCATGATCAGGTATTTATCCGATTGATTTTTATGTGATAAAGCGGCTACTTCTTTTAATGTGACAATTGCTTCAGTTAAATTTCTTTGTCTTCTTAAAGCAAACGCTTTGTTGTATAATAGTTTTAACTCACTTTCTTTTAGATTCCACTTTTTTGCAGTCTTAATGCCTTTATTGTATAGTTCAATAGCCTCATCAAATTGGTGATGTTTTCTAAGAATAGCTCCAGCATTTAACATTAAACTGGTATATACTTTAGCCTCTTTTTCATTTTTTATTACCCTCAATATTGAAGCTGATTTCAGATACATTAAAAGGGCTTTTGGGAACTCTTTCCTCTTTCTATAAATGTATCCTATGATAAAATAGCTGTTTGCTACCTCCCATTTAAATCCAGCTTCTTGAGACAAGAATAGACTACTATCAGCAATTACCATTGCGGTTTCTAAATCAGTATCCAATAATTCATATACCTTTTGATGTAGGTATTCAATATGACTTTGATTATTAGCCCATCCAGAGAAACTAGAATGGATAAGTATGATATTAACTATTAGGATACGTTTAAAATACACTTTATTCAACATTAAATTGAAAGGTGGTGATAGCATTATACCCACCTTTCTAGTTCATCATTAATTTTGACCAGGTTTGTCTTCAAGCTCTTTATCGCCATCTGTCATTACACTTTTCATTTCGTTTTCGAGCACAGTTTCTTCTACCTCATTGTAAGCATCTTCCTGACAAGACTGGGTAGCAACTCCTAGAGCTACTATCACCATAAGTTTGGTTAATCGTTTCATATTGCAAAGTAAATTATTTTGATATAAATCAGTTATTTGCAATAAAAAACTGTCTCATCAACGAAAAAACAAACAAA
Source organism: Ekhidna sp. (assembly GCA_965601465.1). GTDB lineage: Bacteria > Bacteroidota > Bacteroidia > Cytophagales > Cyclobacteriaceae > Ekhidna. The sequence continues at coordinate 517,888 of OZ271834.1, forward strand.
ATTTGGTGGGTTTCGAATTGCAGGAGGTGGTAACCTGCAATTGAAAACGCTTAAAGCTGGCTAAGCACTTGTATGAATTACACATACAAAGTCATCCATTGGATGATGCCAATAAGCGTTTAATGTTATTCTGAAAAGCGAATGAAATTTTGGTGGAGAAGTATTTTAGGTGGTGCACCTAACAGTCTAACAAATGTAAATGCATTATTTATTAAAATCCAAATGGACCTACTTCCTAACCTTTTTCATTCATGCTGCGATCGTCTTATGATCAACTGTTCGGCTTCACAAACACGCAAACAATTGGCGGATATACAGAAGGCTTAATCGTTTTTTCTGGTTTTACCCATTAGTCGAAAGATTCTGATACTCAAATCTTCCTTGCCCCAACGTACCTTCACTTTACAGGAAACAAGTATCAGCATAATCATCATCAATCCCTTAAGAGTAAATCTGCGGTAGAAAGACGCTTTTTCTTGTTTTTGAGCGCTTTCTCTCTGGTACTCTTGAACAAGTAAATCCATGTGATATTCGTCATTGGTCCGCATTATTTTCTGTACGAGGTGATCAAAATGAGAGGATTCATCATGGTAACGAATCAAATAATCCGTGGCAATTACCTTTTGCCTCATTTCGGTATGGATCAGATGTAATAGATTAAAGAGTTCAAATTGATTCGGGAATCTTTCAATCTTATGGTACTTTTTCTCTGCCCTCTTTGCATATGACCTTGCTAAATTCAAATCTCCTGCATTTTTGTGCAATAGTGCCAGGGCATGTGCCGAGATAAACATCACATTTGCATCTTCAATTTCCTGGGCTTTTTTGAGCGCAGACTCAAAACTCATACGCGCGGTGTCTATGTAAGATTCCTTTTGGTAAACCAGCCCAAGATTGTGAAATGCTAATGCGACATCTTTCTGGGAAGAATACTTACTTTGGGCAATCGTTTCAAAAAAGTTTTTGGCAGTGACAAAAGCTCCTATTTCCTTGTTAATAAGCCCATAAATGTTCCAACATTTAATAAGGCTATTTCCATCAATCTGGACATCAAGCATCAATTTTACTTTGTCCAATACCTCTAAAGACTCATCAAGCTTTCTTTGAGAATATAGAGCCGTTGCCTTGCTAATCATCAATTTCAACCACTGATCTTCAAGGCCCCACGTTTCTGCTATTTTGATACCTAAATTCAACAATTCAACGGATTCCTCGTACATGTGATATTTTTTGAAAATATTTCCTGCATTTAGAAAAACACTTGAATGGACCCTTGAATAATTTTTGTCGGTACTCCCGTTAAAAATGAGTGCAGAGGATAAATAGTTTTGTACGGCTTTATCTACATTATTCTTATTGGCGAATATGATTCCTTTGATAAATAAAGCCTCGGCTTCACTCCATTTAAGATGTACCTCTTTTGACAAGAGAAGACTACTCTCGACAATTAGCATTGCAGCTTCATGATCACTATGTAGCAAATCATAAGCCTTTTTGTGTAATTTATTAATTAAAGATCGGTCAGATCTTCCGTACAAAATTGATAGCACAATGAATAATCAGTTTCGCGTTAAAAATAAGGTTTGGACCACCGCCATGGATGGTTCAACCTTGTACACAAATTGTTTATCACCGACCGGCCTTGTTACGATACTACCATTTGAAGTAGCATGTCAAGACATTAGAAAACGGGTTGAGATAATAAAATGGACTTAGAGCCATCCATCACCTTAGCAAATAAATCTTTGCTAACCCTTTTCAGGCACTCACATTAAAAAAAGCAAGGTTTTTTACCGATAAGGGATTATGAGTGTTACCAATCGGTTCAAGTAGTGGCATTGTAAAGATATATCAATATCACTTTAGACCAGCTTTGGTTAGCGTGCATATATCTATTGGAGTATTTAAAAGTGGGCTCTTGAAGTCAGGTTCCATAAAAAGGTCCCCATATTATGAAGTAAGCCGAATGAATTTATTTTTTCTTCAGTACAACTAATTTATCATCCATGACGGTCCCGATATATAGCAGATCATTATAAGGTGCTACTACGCTACTGGCTGCCACCACAGAACCATCATTTACATAGAGACTCTCAACGGTTTCATTATTCGTTACTTTAATGATTTCAGAAGGTGCCAAATCCAGTTTACCGGCAGCATACATTGAAAATGCCAATAAATTAGGGTGTGAACCAATCCATAGATTTCCTTCCTGATCCAGTTCAATATTGTCAATCCCTGACCCTGTATCTAGATCTCTATCATATTGAAGTGAGCCATCTTCCTGAATCTTATAGTATTTCAGTGAAAAATCTCGAGGGGAAGCCACGAGCAACTCACTTAGATCTTTTGAAATATTGATTCCGTTGGCATATTTGATTCCATCAGCAACCTCACGATATTTTCCATCATAGAATATCACATTAGACGCAGAAATTCCCAGATAGTCTTCTGCAAACACCCCCCATTTAGAAGTATATCCGTGATCATTGGTAAAATAGAATGACTCTGCATCAAGTGCAATGACGTCATTAGGGCTGATCATTGATTCGTCGCGATAAGTTGCCATATATACCAGGCTATCACCAAAGAGTTCGAACTTCACAATGCTGTGTTTCCGGGCATGATTTATCGCCAGGATTTGATAGTGGGCAGAATCAAGCTTAAGAAGACTTATTCCATGTGGGTAAAATGGGAGCTTATAGCTGCCTGAGATTTTTTTTGGTTTGAAATTGCCGGAATCAAGGTCGAGGTAATACAGACCGGAACCGTAATAGTAATCATCCCTTCTTCCGGCACGATCGTCTTGTGAGATGATCATGAACCCGTCCGAATAACTTATTGTTAGATCTTCTGCTCCCCTAAGTGGAATTTCTGCAATAACATCATAGCTTTCGGTGTTATTAATTTCACGGAAGTATCCGGTGGAAGAAAATGTGTAGAGGACAAAAGAGGCGAGAAGAAGAATAAGAACAAGTAGCGTGAGAAATAATCTTTTCATAGTAGTAAACCAAGTGTTTAAAAGTATTAAAACTTTTGTACTGCTCTTGGTGGCACTGTCTACAGTACTTGTTAGTTGTGGAGACAATGATATACAAGTTCCCGATCAAATGCTACAAGGTCAGATCAATGGTCAGGAATGGTCTTCAAGATCAGCAAACGCCTACCGCATCCCACCAAGTTTTCTGTACAGGGCCCGGTTTTTGTCTAGCGAAGAGCCAGTAAGTGACCCCTGTGCATTGCCTGCTCCAAGCCTTAGCAATGTCAAAGCTATTTTCAGGCCTTCAGAGGGAAGTTTTTTTGTATCACCACAGGTTGCCAGTGATAATCAAGTTCAGGTATCGTTTGACGTCACACCCTCAAGAAGCTTGATTGCTACCAGTGGATTTATGGAAGTCTATGCCATCGACAATTTAGTGGTCATCGGTTATTTACAAGCTGTTCTGGATGATAATCATACGGTTGAGGGGTCCTTTGAAATCAGGCTCTGTAATTAGGATATCTACGATTTATATAAACCCATATTTTTCAGGCAATGCGTTAGGTATTAGATAGCCACTTGGGAATTAATTATTTATCTTTAGTTCCGAAGTACTTAACCTAACGTATTATGAAGAGATTATTTTTATTCACCCTCGTTGTGATAGGGTGCTCAATGGCTTATTCACAAGTCAATTGGGTAAGAAACTATGATGTGGCCCGAGCTCAGGCGCTAACAGCAAACAAGTTTATCGTAATGGATTTTTGGGCCGTTTGGTGTGGGCCATGTAAGAAGATGGATTCAGACATGTGGGAAACCGAAAAAATGGCCAAGCATGCTGATAAGTTCATTTTCTTAAAGGTCGATGTAGATTCCAATCGTGAAATAGCTATGAGATATCGTGCAAGCACTATTCCAAAGGTGATCATAATGGATGCCTCAGGAGAGGCTCTTTGGGAAGAAATTGGGTATAGAAATGCAAGTGTTTACATGAAGGCCTTCGAAGAATTCCCAAATGAACCAGCACCATCGGAGCAGATCACGAAACTAGTAAGAGAGACTGCTGATGAAAACACCTACTTCAGCATGGGAGCCTGGTATCAAGATTTAGTTAAAGAAACGGAAAATGTGAGGTTGAAAAGAGGGATGCTAAATGCAAGTGACAACTTTTTTAAGATGACTCAAAAAGAAGCTTCGAGTGACGCTTTGGTCCAAGAAGCAGAGTTCAACTTGATTTTAAATTATGCTTACAGAGGTGCTTACAAAAAAGCCATGAAGAAAGTGGATAAAATGGAGGAGGCCGACATGAAGAACTTCATTTTGGCCTACTGTTATAAATGTGAAGGTCAGACGGAGAAGATGCAGGAGTTTGTGGATAAAATCACTTCAAAGGAACTATTGGCTCAGCTAGATTAAGGAATTAACGAAATTCTTTAAAGCTCATGGACAAGATTGCTCATGAGCTTTTTTTTGTTTCATTCTCCAAATGTAAGTGTGGCGCCATAGCCAACCTCGATACTCCAAATACGGGCACTATTTATTTGTCCAGTAGAGCCGGCTTGATCATAAACAGGGTTTACTGAGTAACTGATGTTTATACTAACCACATTGTCAACATCGAAAGCGGGGATGTAATAGTTTGCTCCTACATTCAACGAGAATACGGTTTTGGTCGCATCAATGAAATCATCTTCTCGATCCCAAACCTCTTGGACGGTGTTACCCCCGGAAGGCTCAAACTCATTCGAGCGAAGTGCACTTGCAAAATTAATGTGGGTAGTAATTCCTCCGTAGACGGTAAAGTCGTTAAGAGCCTTTCCATAGTTCAAAGGAATAGCGATATAGTCGAGTCTTGGCCTTATTTTGTATCTGGCATCACTCCTCAAAAGTCCATAAAGTCTTGGAATTTGAACATCCGGCGTTTTAAAAAAGTAGCTGTCTCCAGCATTGGTATACTTAACTCCGGTTTTCAAAAATGAGTCTTCTTTAATATATATGTCAAGCTCAATACTTATCACCGCGCCAGGACGAATTGAATTTCTTGCTGATGTAGAGGCATTAACTCCTTGATCAATCAATGATTGTCGGTAATCGATGAAACCAAATTCATCCATAAGGTCCCGATCAAAAGTAGAAAAAGTCATTCCGATTTGGCCGTGCAGCTTAACTTGTCCATACGTATAATGGAAGCACGATAAGCTGATGGCAAAACCGAGAATCAACCTTTTCATGCTTCTACAGGCTCTTCATTTTCTTCATACGCTTCTATCGGTAAACAACTACAAACAAGGTTTCGATCTCCATAAGCGCTATCTACACGACTTACAGAAGGCCAGAATTTATTTTCTTTCACATACTCTGCCGGGAATCCGGCTTTTTCCCTTGAATATGGGTAATTCCATTCGTTTGCTATCAATACTTTATACGAATGCGGAGCATTTTTTAACGGGTTTTCTTTTGAATCGGACGTTCCGTCAATTACCTCTTGCACTTCTTTTCTTATAGCAATCATAGCATCGCAGAAACGATCCAACTCTCCTTTAACCTCGCTTTCTGTTGGCTCTATCATCATAGTGCCTGGTACAGGGAATGAAACGGTAGGTGCATGAAACCCATAATCGATAAGTCTTTTCGCAATGTCTTCTACCTCGATGCCTGACTTTTTGAATTCCCTACAGTCGATGATTAGTTCATGTGCATTTCTTCCTTTATCGTTTGCATAAAGCACAGGATAGTGGCTCTTCAATCTCGCGGCAATGTAGTTTGCATTGAGAATCGCAATCTTGGTTGCATTGGTAAGCCCATTTGCACCCATCATCGCTATGTATCCATGCGATATCGGGAGAATACTTGCACTACCATAGGCAGCAGAAGAGATGGCCGGGTTATTGTTAGCGTCAGTCACATGCCCGGGTAAGTATGGAGTGAGGTGTTCGGCCACACCGATTGGACCCATGCCAGGACCTCCACCTCCATGTGGAATACAAAACGTTTTGTGGAGGTTAAGATGACAAACATCTGCGCCAATGATACCAGGCGAAGTAAGGCCTACCTGAGCATTCATATTAGCGCCGTCCATATAAACCTGGCCACCATTTTCATGAATAATCTCACAAATCTCAATGATGTCTTCTTCAAAGACGCCATGAGTTGATGGATAAGTAACCATTAATGCAGCAAGCTCCTCACTATGAGCTTCCGCTTTTTCTCGCAGGTCATTTACATCGATATTGCCATTTTCGTCGCAATTCACAATAACTACACGCATACCAGACATCACAGCACTGGCTGGATTGGTACCATGCGCAGAAGATGGAATCAAAGCGACATTTCGATTAGGTTGACCCGTACCTTCCAGGTATGATTTGATCACCATTAAACCTGCGTACTCTCCTTGTGCTCCGGAGTTTGGTTGGAATGAGACAGCATGAAAACCCGTTATCTCAACCAACCAATCATGAAGTTCATTTATTAATTCACCATAACCAATGGCTTGCTCCTTAGGGGCAAACGGATGAATGTTGCCAAACTCAGGCCAAGTCACTGGAATCATTTCGGTGGTAGCATTCAATTTCATGGTGCATGAACCTAGTGAAATCATAGAATGTACCAACGAAAGGTCTTTATTTTCCAGTCGCTTCATGTATCTGAGCAGCTCATGTTCAGAGTGGTATGAATTGAAAACAGGGTGTTCTAAAAATGAGGTAGTTCTTGCAAGTGACGATGGAAACTCCAATTTAAAATCTTCTGATATGGGTGTTTCAAACGCATTACCCAAGCGCGCAAAAATCTTGACTACTTGATTTGCGTCATCAACTGTGTGGGATTCATCAAATGAAATGCCAACTCCATCTTCAAAGTATCGAAGGTTAATTCTACTTTCTTCGCTCAGTTGCTTGATCGTTAGGATTTGCTCGGCGTTTAGTGGGATTCTAAGTGTGTCAAAGAAGAAAGTATTCGTGTTTTCAAAACCAAACTGGGTTAGTGTATTTGCAGTTTCTTTAGCCAATCCGTGCGTTCGGGCTCCAATCTGTCGGAGACCTTCTGCTCCATGATAAACAGCATACATTCCCGCCATTACAGCAAGAAGCACTTGTGCAGTACAAATATTCGAGGTAGCTCTTTCTCTCTTAATGTGTTGTTCTCTTGTTTGAAGGGCCATTCGATAAGCATCATTGCCATGAGCATCTTTTGAAGCACCAATGATTCTTCCCGGAATCGATCTTTTATATTTTTCCTTGGTGGCGTAAAATGCTGCGTGCGGGCCACCGTACCCCATAGGTACGCCAAAACGCTGGCTGGTTCCCACAACAACATCTGTTCCCCATTCACCCGGAGGGGTTAGTAGTGTTAGCGCCAATAAGTCTGAAGCACAAGCTGTGAATACATTGCTTTCCTGAGCCGCCGCAACCACTGCTGACCAATCGTTAATGGATCCAGAGTTATTTGGATATTGAAAGAATATTCCAAAAACGTCAGAGGCAGTTACATCTGCATTTCCAAGATCAACTACTTCAAGCTCAATCCCGAAAGGAAAGGCTCGAGTCTTTAAGAGATCAAGTGTTTGAGGGAAAACTTCTGAATCAACCAAAAACTTATTTGCTGATTTTTTGTCTCCTTTTCTCAATCCGTACAGCATAGTCATTGCTTCAGCAGCAGCAGTGCCTTCGTCTAACAGAGAAGCATTCGCAATTTCCATTCCCGTTAGGTCAATGATCATTGTCTGAAAATTGATCAATGCCTCAAGTCTTCCCTGAGCGATTTCTGCCTGATAAGGGGTGTATGCTGTGTACCACCCCGGGTTTTCCAAAATGTTTCTTTGAATGACGGTCGGGACAACACAATTGTAATAGCCCTGTCCAATGAAAGAATTGAACACTTTGTTCTTTTCCGCTATCTCCTTCATGTGTTTGAGGTATTCAAACTCGTTTAGAGCTGGGGGCAGATTTAACGGCTCATTTTTAAGAATTGGCTTGGGGATGGCTTCACTAATTAGCTGGTCAACAGACTGTAAACCAATAGTTTCCAACATTGCTGAGACTTCACTGTCAGAAGGGCCATTATGCCTTCTTTCAAACTCAACTCGATCGTTCAGATTTAATTTCATCTAGGGGTACCGTTTAGAGGCCGCAAATTTACGTAACGACGCTCAGTACAAAAAGTATTTTATGCCCTAACCACTAGTGTAATTGTTTGGTTTACCAGAATCAAAATTATTTAGCTTTACTGCTGATTTTTAACACGTTATACTACAATGAGAAAGTTAACTTATGTAATGGGCCTAATTGTGGCCTTTGGACTGCTGGCACAGGATAAAACGGCCATGAAATATGCAAAGACGATAACCGCTGAAGATCTTAAAGCGCACCTCTCCGTCTTGGCATCTGATGAGTATGAGGGGAGGGAAACCGGTAAAAAAGGACAGAAGATGGCTGCCGAATACATTGCAAAACATTTCGAGTCATTGGGTTTCGAGGCGCCGGTTGATGGATCATACTTCCAAAAATTTGATTTAACAGAATCGGCGATTGGATCAGTTTATTTCCGCAAAGGGGAGGAGAAGAAAGTAGGATTTGAGGATTTTGTATACTACTCCAGCGCTGAAACAAGCGGAGAAGAATACATCAAAGCGATGATGATAGGTGAAGAAAGCGAAGATGCAGATTACACAGGTAAATATGTTGTGTTCATTGCTGAAGCACTTGGGGGGCTGCAGGAGAAGGCTGGAAAGCTAAAAGAGGCTGGAGCCGAAGGAGTTATCGTAATCTTGAAAAATGATCAGGAATTCAACGCCTTTATTACCAACTACTCACCATACCTGAAAAGACCATCACTCAGAATGGAAAAGAGAGATAATGATGCCAACAAGCTTATTTTAGTTGACACATCAATGGCTTCTTGGATGTTTGATAAAGAATTTGAAGCCATAGCAGCTGGGGATGAGGCACAAATAATTTTTAATGCCGATTATCTTGACAAGCCAATAGGAACGGAAAACGTTCTTGGATTTTTGAAGGGTACAGAGAAACCTGATGAAGTATTGGTCATTACCTCTCACTATGATCATGTAGGAATTATCAATGGTGAAATCCACAATGGAGCAGATGATGATGGCTCAGGCACCGTGACTGTTTTAGAAATTGCACAAGCGTTTTCTACAGCTGCTGCCAAGAAGAAAGGTCCTAAGAGAAGTATTCTGTTTATGACGGTAACAGGAGAAGAAAAAGGATTGTTGGGATCTAAATATTACACAGATACTGACCCGATTTTCCCGCTTGAGAATACAGTTGCTAACCTTAACATTGATATGGTTGGTCGTGTAGATGATGCTCACGCAGAAAATTCAGATTATGTCTATCTGATTGGATCGGATAAGTTGTCTTCTGAGCTTCACGAGCTCTCAGAAAAAATGAATAAGACGTACACGAATCTGGAGCTGGATTACACCTACAATGATGAGAATGATCCAAACAGATTTTACTACAGATCAGATCATTACAACTTTGCGAAAAACAATGTCCCAATTATTTTCTACTTCAATGGAACGCATCCTGATTACCACAAACCGACCGATACTGTGGAAAAGATTGACTTTGAAACAATGGAAAAAAGAGCTCGACTCGTTTTCCATACAGGATGGGAAATTGCAAACAGAGCAGAAAGAATTAAGGTAGATCAGATAAAAGAGGAAAAAGTATCCGGAGAGTAAAGGCTTGTAGAATTGATCATTGTGGGGCATTCGCCCCACAAGATCTTTTCAACCAGCTATGGAAAGAAAGACTATAAAATCGATCTTCCTACCACAAGTATAATTATTTAATGCGGTTTCCAAGTAAAAAAATGATCCAAAAAAATATAGATATAGTACCAAAGGGTCGATTTTTCGAAAAAACACATATTAAGAGCTTTAAAAAGCTCTTTTTTATTTCTTTAGTACAAAACATTTGTTTCAATTTAGCTAGAGTACAAACGTATTTTGTCAAAATCAGGGACTAGGGTTTCCTAAATAATCATATTTTAAATTAAAATAATTATATGTATTTAATTAAAGAGGCGAGTGTAGTCAATGAAGGAAAGGTGGAGGTATTGGATCTTCTTATTAAGGGAGATCTTATTGAAAAAATAGGTGCCAACATTCGTGTAGATTCAAACCATGAGGTAATTGAAGGTAATGGTCTACATCTATTTCCGGGTGTAATTGATGATCAGGTTCACTTTCGAGAGCCCGGACTCACCCATAAGGGCAACATCTTCACAGAATCAAGGGCCGCTGTAGCCGGTGGAGTTACTTCATTCATGGAAATGCCTAATGTTAACCCTCAGACGATTACGCAGGAATTGCTTACGGCAAAGTATGAGATCGGCGCTCAGAATTCGTTGGCCAATTATTCCTTTTATATGGGGAGCACGAATGAGAATCTCGAAGAAGTGCTAAAAACAGATCCAGCGTCAGTATGCGGAATTAAAATATTTATGGGCTCATCTACTGGTAATATGCTAGTCGATGATCCGGAGACACTTGAAAATATTTTCTGTAATGCGCCCATTTTGATTGCGACTCATTGTGAAGATGAGGCGACCATTCGTGCAAACACAGAAAAATATATAGCAAAATATGGTGATGATATACCTTTTAAATTTCATCCGGTTATAAGAAATGAAGAGGCTTGCTATTTATCATCTTCAAGAGCGGTGGAGTTGGCAACAAAGTGTAACGCTCGCTTGCACATTCTACATATTTCAACAGGTAAAGAAACTCACCTATTTTCCAATGATCAACCTTTGGGTAAGAAACGGATTACCTCAGAAGCCTGTATTCATCACCTTTGGTTTAGTGACGCTGATTATGATGAAAAGGGAGCTTTTATCAAATGGAATCCTGCTGTAAAATCTGCAGCCGATAGGGATCAAATATGGAAGGCTTTGCTGGATGACCGGATTGATGTCATTGCAACAGATCATGCACCTCATACATTGGAGGAAAAGCAAAATCCTTACACTAAAGCTCCCTCCGGCGGGCCATTGATTCAACATACACTTGTTGCCATGTTGGATTTCTATCATCAGGGAAAAATATCACTCGAGCGAATAGCCGAGAAAATGTGTCATGCAGTAGCAGAATGTTTTGAGGTAAAGGATCGAGGATATATAAGGGAGGGCTATAAAGCCGATCTGGCATTGGTGAATCTCAATAAACCGTGGACAGTGGATAATAGCAATATCCTGGCAAAATGCGGGTGGTCACCTTTTGAGGGACATCAGTTTAAGTCTTCCATTGAAAAAACTTTTGTGTCTGGACACCTGGCTTATTCTGATGGAAAGTTAAATGATAGTCAATTGGGCCAACGACTTTATTTTGATCGATAATAATCGTTTGTAGATTTCAAAAGGGGTATTAACTTTGCACTCCTTTTCAGGACATCCTGATTATACATGGTGATTGTAGCTCAGTTGGTTAGAGCGCCGGATTGTGGTTCCGGAGGTCGCCGGTTCGAGACCGGTCTTTCACCCATAAGATAAAAAGACAGCTATTAAGGCTGTCTTTTTTATTACCAAAGCCATATAAAGAATTGTTGAGGTCGCCGTCCAAAGGTTGGCCCCGTCTAGATCGGTCTTTCACCCACCCACTAAAGACAACTAATTTGGCTGTCTTTTTTTATTGCTAAAGCTAGAGAAAGAATTGAGGAGGTCGCCGTCCAAAAGGTTGGCCCCGTCGTTCCCGGTCTTTCACCCACCCATTAAAGACAGCCAACTCAGCTGTCTTTTTTATTGCTACAGACTTTGAAAGACTGTTGAGGTTGCCGTCCAAAGGTTGGCCCCATCGAGCTCGGTCTTTCACCCTTCCTTTTTCGTCTCAAAATCAGCTTTCTTGTTGGTTATAAGATGATTACAGAATGGGTTCGAATTACATTTTTTCTAATTCCCAATTTTTCTGAATAGATCGAACCTATTATCTCCTGTTGTACATCAAAAGTTGACGAAACGAAACATGTGTCAAGATTCTCTAGAAAATGGTCACTAGTTGAGGTGCGAAACTAGTTTGTTCCATAAATTATTGGCTGAGTTCAAGTTTACTTCAATCTATTTTTCAGTCTTTTCATCAAATCCATTCGCTCGTGAAAAAAAGCAATGATCATAAGGGGGCGTTTTAGTCGGACAAATCCAAAAATGTAATGCTTTTGACAGTGTTTGATTCTTATTATTCGGCCATTTAATTCAATCTCTTTGAAATGTCCGTCACCTTTTGCCATTGTTTCAATACAACGGAGGAGGGCTGAGGTGTACTTCTCGGTTTGATCAATACCAAAATTATCTAAGGTGTATTCAACAATGTCTTGCCAATCGTCAAGGGCTGCATGACTTTGCTCATATAGTTGCATTTAAGATGACTTTCGAGATTTGATGATTTCTTGGGTAAGTTGTTCAAATGTTTTTTGAGCAGATGGACCATTTTCCACCGCTTCAATTCGAGACAAGAGTATTGAACTGAGTTCCTTCCAAGATTCATCCTCGGTTTCATTTTCCGGAATAAGTTTACTCAAGACATAGTCTTTAATTGTTTTGCCTTGTAAAGTTGCCATTAGCTTAATTTTTTGGTGCTGTTCACCTGAAACATCAATAACTATTCGACTCATAACTTAGTCTTAAATAAAATAATACCAATATCACAAATGTACATAATCACAAATGTACATTTATACACAAATACGAATTTCTAATCAATTTTCCTAATCTAGGCAGATGCAAGTTGCGTCCGGTCTTTCACGCACCCATTAAGACAGCCTATTCAGCTGTCTTTTTTTATTGCTTAAGTTTTAGAAAGAATTGTGGAGGTCTCCGTCCAAGAGGTTGGTCCCATCGAGATCGGTTTTTCACCCTTAAAATGAAAGGCAGTTTTAGAAATTTATCCTGTTTCCACTTATTAAGTATACAATGGGAGTAAAGTATACAATGGGAGTACACTAGGGATTAACCTTCAGAAACATTAGGCGATCAATATCCAAATAGGTTGATTACGATGGATCAAACTCAAGTAGTACTAACAAATAACAAGTTCACCTCTAGTTCTTAACGATAAATGCTTAAATCATGAGACTTTCCAAACTCCAATTATATTTAGTTTTAATTATAGCTGTAGTCATTACTTTTCAATCGTGTAGCAAAGACGATGAAATTGCAATGCAAAAGGATGTTCAGTTCACTTTTACTTCACTCCCTGATGGTGAAGGTCGCATTGCAGACAAGGGAGAACCAGGTTTTGTAGCTGTGACACTTACCAATGAAAGTGGAATAGAAATACATAAGCTGGAAAAGATAGAATTACTCAAGGTAGGAGACGGATATGTATCCAAGCCTTTAGCGCTCAAAGTAGGTACGTATCAATTAACAGAATTTTTAGTCTTGGATGAGGATGGGGAAGAGGCTCTTTACTTGACACCAATCCAGGGAAGTGAAGGAGCATCGTTGGTCGAACACCCGCTACCAATTAGTGTCAATGTCCATAAAGATGAAGTAACCACTGTGAGTGTGGAAGTAATAAATGCGCTTGAAAGTCCTTCGTTTTATGGATATGCAGAGTTTATTTTCAATATAAAGCACTTCAGGGAGTTCTTAGTAGCGTCTCGCATCCAAGTCAACAATGAATGGGTATTGTCTACATCTCATCTTTCAGTGAGAGGGATGGATGAAAATGAAGACCTGAAATGGGAATATGAATATGATCTGAAGGATGCAGACAGTTTGATTCTATTACCAGAAGCTCACGAAATTGAGTTTGAATTCAGTAAGGAAGGATATGAAATGTTTACCCAGCGTATAGATGAAGAAAACCGTAGGCTAGAAATTCAAGCTTATTTGGAACCAATAGACCGTCACAATTTTTTAAATGGGAGTTTTGAAAGAGGTCTTTATGGCTGGACGGTATGGGAAGAACATATTGAAGACGGCCTTGAATTAGCACATGGTGATTTGTACGGTGTTTGGTTTAATCCCTCAAGGGGAATTATTGAGGCTGAAGTTTTAGGAGATGGTGCAATAAGCTTTGATGTTTTCGACATACGACATGATGTCAATACTAGAATATGTAGATATGCTGACGATGGTAGTCCCCATATTTTGATAGAGCCAACTGACGGTGAACGAGTATTGGGTTTTGGAGAGAACGGTCCTATCAGAATAGGAATGTATCAGGACATTGAGCTTCCGTCGGATGCACAATTGCTTTCATTTGATCTGGCATTTGTCAATTCCTATTTCTGGCGTGATCCATATCAACAGCTTACTGTATCAGTAAGAAATGTGGAAACCAATGAGGAACTAGATGAGCTTTTTAAAACTCCGCGTGATTATCCATTAATACAAGAATCCTTTTTGCATTTCTCACTTGACATTAGTCAATATACAGGACAAACCGTCAGGATTGAATTTAGAGCTTCAATCGAGGCTGATTTCTGCGACTTTTTGGTTGACAATTTTAAAATTGAATAACAGATAAAGTACAAAACTATAAAAATGCAGTGGCGTTCTAGTTGCAAAAATGTCGCTGCTTTTTTTGTTTGGCGACCTCCAGGCTTTTGCATTGTGGTTCATGAGGTCGCTGTCCAAAAGGTTGGCCCCGTCGTTCCCGGTCTTTCACCCACCCATTAAAGACAGCTATTTAGGCTGTCTTTTTTATTACCAAAGCCATATAAAGAATTGTGGAGGTCGTCGTCCAAAGGTTGGCCCCATCGAGATCGGTCTTTCACCTAGGTATTTTAGGCGCAATCAATTCTCTTGAATCATCTCCAAAATCAAGGCATATTTAAAAGCTGTTTCTGCCAGCGACGCATACCGTCCCGAAGCGCCACCATGTCCAGATGAGAAATCTGTTCGTAGTAGTACCTCGTTATCATCAGTTTTCATCTCACGCAGCTTAGCTACCATTTTAGCAGGCTCCCAGTATCCCACTCTTGAGTCATTGATGGCTGTTAAGAATAACATGTTTGGATATGCTTTGGCTTCTACATTTTCGTATGGAGAATAAGATTTAATGTACTTAAAGTATTTCTTCTCATTAGGATTTCCCCATTCGTCGTATTCCAAACTTGTCGATGGGAGCTTTTCATCCATCATCGTATTGATAACATCAACAAATGGCACATCTAGAATCAACAGTTTGTATAAGTCGGGTCGCATGTTTGCGATAGCTCCCATTAATAGACCACCAGCGCTTCCACCTTCTGCAATAACCTTTCCTTCTTCACCATAACCCTGGGAGATCAGGTACTCAGTACAGGTGATGAAGTCGGTAAAAGTGTTTTTCTTTTTTAACATTTTGCCCTCCAGGTACCACTTTTCACCAAGATCCCCACCGCCTCTTACATGGGCAATGGCATAGACAAATCCTTTTTGAAGTAATGGCGCCATGTTCGGATTATAACTTGCCGAGTAGCTTGAGCCATACGAACCATATCCAGTAATATAAAGGGGAGGCTTCTCACCATTTTGAATTTTGTTCTTCACAATCCTTCGATTGTAAATGAGTGTGATTGGGATTTCCGTTCCATCCTTGGCTTTGGCATACACGGTTTCCACTTTCGCAAAGTATGCAGGAGAAATGCCGCCTACTGACTTCAATCCTTTAAACTTCTTTTCATTCATGTCATAGTCCTGAATAAGAAGTGGACGGTGGTAGTTGGCTTTACTAATGCGTAAAGTATCTGTATCAAAGTCATTATTCTCACCAAGGTATATCGCGCGGTTTGTGGATTGCTTTATGTAATGTTCTTTTCCATCGAGCTTGTTCACGACTCTGATTTTGTGGATCAACCCATGCCGTTCCTGGAAGACCATCCACCTCTTGAATGGTAGCACACCAGATATTTCGATTTCCGGATTTTCAGGAATTTCCTCGACCCAATATTTTTCCTCAAACTTTGAGGTATCGGCGATCATTACCTTGTTATTCAATGCTTTGTGATTGGTAAGAATGTAGAATTTATCCTCGAAATGAGAGAGACTGTATTTATGATCTTTTCTTCGTTGAGAAACCATACGGAAAGTTCCATGTGGGTTTTTCAAGTTGAGTAATCTTACTTCATTTTGATTACTTCCATAGGAACTGATAAATGCAAATTGCTTACTTCTGGATTTGCCTACTGAGACAGAGAACCTTATATCTGTTTCCTCATAAACTAAATTTTTTGACCCATCCGTCAAATCAAACTTGAAAACCTTTGAAGCCCGGAAGGTCTTTTCCTCAACTTTGACATAAAGGAGAGTGGAATCAGTAAGCCAGATCATACCTCCAACATAATCAATGGTATATGGGAGTGACTTCTCCTCATTGAAAGGCTTAAACTTCAATATCCATTTATCATTTCCCGTGGTATTTTCCGAGTAGGCAATCACCTTGTTATTTGGACTAATGGAATATCCTCCGAAAGAATAATAGCTCTTGTCTTCGGCCATTTTATTCACATCAAACAATAGCTCTTCTTTGGTGTCTTTACCCTTTGCTTTTCGATAATGTCTGGCATATTCTTCTTCAGGTGCATACTTGTAATAGTACTTATAGCCTCCCTCTTCTCTTGGAAGAGAGACATACTTATCCTGAACATAAGACCTTACTTCTTTAAACAAATCTCTTTGGAGCGGTTTTAAGGGTTTGAAGTAATTATTGGTATACCCGTTTTCTTCACTCAGGTGCTTCATGACTTCCTCATTACCCAATGGGTTTTTGGTGTCTTTTAACCACGAATAATCGTCTTGAAGCTTTTGCCCATGAGCTTCTATGAGCACAGGTTCTTTCCTGGCCACCGGAGGAAGCAAGGTTGTATCACGTGTGAGTTTATCTGAAAACTGTTTTTCCAGATTGGTCTCTTTGCTCATGGCTACATGGATACTTTCCGGGACTTTGGTATCTGGATATTCTAAATTGTATTTGGCCCAAAAAGCGGTATTGTATCCTTCCGGGAGATCGAATAGATAGTTGTAATCTGAGTTGCTGAAGTTATTGTCAGGCTTTACTGATATTTTGTCTGCAACTTTAACCCTGTGACCAAAAAACTCTGAGATTGCAGCATAGGGAATTCTTCGATCGGTGGCAGTATCCTCAACAATGAATTCATCTGCGTGTTTTAGATACTCCAGCACATATTTGTCTCCCCTTTTCGCGTATTTGGATTGCACAGAAAAATCGAAATGGCGAACAGACCATCCCCGGTAACCGCAGATATATTGTTTGTATTCGGGAGGTACCGAGTAATTAATTTCCACGATCGCTAAATCTTCTTTCCGTATCAATATGCTCCCTCCCAGCTTATATTCGTAGTTATAAGGTCGCTTTTTTTCTCCCATTTTTTCAGGAGAAATGGCAGGGTCGAAGTTGATCAAATAGTACCCCTCATTGTTTTTTTCTACTTCCAATAATGAGTAGTCATACTTTCCGAATTTGCTCATGAAATTGGCCGGATACTTCACCCGGTCCTTCGTCAATGCACTTAATGGTCCGCCTTGAATGTTTGCATAGAGTCTTGTTGTATTTAGATCGTCACTTGATTTAGCTTCAATGATTTTGGCTTTTTCACCTTTCAGTACTTTTTGATGAAAATGCCAACGGTGAAGGGAGGATGACCTTGAGGTCCAGCTACCAATGGTTGTTATGCCCGAAAGATCCACCGGATTTTCATACTTCTTTCGCTTTTCCATTTTACCGCTGTACGGCTTTAAGTCCAATGCAAAAGCAGCATCCGCATATTTTACCGGGTTATCATTTTCTTTTACATATTCTCTGTAATATCCTTCCAAATTGAATGCTTCGTTCACATAGTTTTCGGAGACTGCTCGAAGTGCTTTTTTCAAAATACTTTTTGGGTTCAGATCTCTTTTGGTGCTTACCACAACAGTATATAGCTCCGTAACATCCGTCTTCATGTAAATTTTCACATGCCCTTCATAACTGTGTAGTTGGAGTTCGTACGGCTTTAATCCGACATATGAAAATTCAAGAACACTGTCAAAATACTTTGAGGGAATTTTTAGTGAAAAGGTGCCATCGTATTCGGTAACAGTACCATACGCAACATCTTTCAGCTTCACATAAGCAAAAGGAACAGGCTCCTTTGTTTCCTCGTAATAGACGGTGCCTTTTATGATTTTAGTTTGGGAAATTCCAGCAAAGCATACTAGCAGTGCCAGAGCAATTAGGGTGTATTTCATAGCCACAATGATTGGTGAGAACAGGGTATCGATCAAAACGAAACCCTTCTTCATTTATTTCTTATCTGAGTATAAAAACCATACCAATGATGTGCAATGATATCATACGGTTGCACCACGCGCATTAAGTTTTTTTCTCCAATGCTTGATTGCAAAGGAGATCATCGGTGTTCCAATCACACTCGGGATGATCCACAATAGCCATTGGTGTGCACTACTTGGGAGAAATATGTTTGGGTTTTGGACCGCAAAGGCGGTAAGTGCCGCAATGTAGGAGCCACCCATTGCACCAATGTGTTGGTATAGCCACCATTGCTTTTCTGAAACTTTGGGATTAATGAAGAAGCGCAAATCGTCCGTTCCATTTTTGAACGTGAAGAAACCGAAAATCACGCAAAGAAACGCAAGGATTTCATGAGTGGTATTAAAATACAAATGAATTCCATAGCCAATCAATCCAATACCAAATAAACCAGTTGCAATTGCCACGGCCCAATCATACCACTTTTCAGAGCCCACTTTCTTTCGTCTCATCACACGGATTCCTACAAATGACGTGTGAAATGTAAGGACAGCAATTACCATCAAAAAGGCACTAAATCGATAGAAGGTAATGATGGATAAAGCACTCAGACAGATCCACCACATGGCACCGACATATACCTTCCCTAACAAGATGTGATTGTGACTCCCTTTGCGATTGAACATTTGAATTAACCCTAGTAGAAGTACTGTACCTCCGCAGATGATATGAGAAATGATTAAAAACTGCTCCATTTTGAAATTCGATTTATGCAATTCAAATCGAGATAAGACAATTCAACAATTTCATATGACTGAACTGTCGAATTTACTGGACAGGTTGATGATTCATTGCTAAGTTCGAGTACTAAAGCCTCCATCATGTACCAATTTCTTACCCGTGTCTCGTATCGGTACTTTAAAAATCATGCGCATCGATTGTTTAAAGTATTCTTTAATCTATCACCCATGTATCGGAGATCCACAGGCAGAATTACTTCCGTGACAAAAGATTTAAGCCGAATAGAAATAAAGATTCCACTTTCTTACAAAAACAAAAATTATGTGGGTACCATCTTTGGTGGCAGTCTATTCTCAGCAACGGATCCTATTTATATGGTTCAATTGATTCAGCTTCTGGGAAGGGATTACGTGGTTTGGGACAAGTCGTCAATTGTGAAATTCAAACGACCTGCTAACACAAATGCATACGCAGTTTTTGAGTTTACAGAAGACGAGGTTTCAGCACTTAAACAGCAGATCGAGGACCAAAATGAAGTGGATCTGGTTAAGATGGTTTACCTGACCAGTAAGGAAGGCAAGGTGTTCTGTGAGGTAGAAAAAACCATTTATGTGGCTGATAAGGAATTTTATAAGCTGAAAAAAAATCAGCGAGCAAGGGAATAGCCAAAATTCTCTTTTGATTATTGAAATCTTCAGTTTGACCATCCAAAATAGATTCTTGTCGATAAAATTGGACATTGATATTATCAATTGATAATATTGATATGCCTAACCATCAAATCAATGACTTTAGAGCAGGTTTATGATTCACTTAAAATCGCTATTATCGTAGGATCCATTCTTAGCGTCATTAATCAATATGATGCATTGATCTCATGGAATCTTGCCGCCAAAGACGTATTTCGTATTTTCTTGAATTACCTGGTGCCATTCTGTGTAGCGAGTGTTTCTCGAGCCATGCACATCAAAAAAGAAGAAAAGAAGCAATCATGAAAAAAGTAATCCTAGCCAGACCCAGTTCCCTAATCGTAAAAGACATGAAGAAACTCATTGCTTCAACAGGCTTTGAAGCAAGCCCAATTGAAGAATTGAAAGAGCTCACACACATCAATCAAAATGACGTTGCGGGTATTGTTGTATCCACAGCACTGTCTTCTACCGTCAAGGAAAAATATTGGGAGGTTATAAAACGAGCCATCGGACTATTTCCTGGCAAACCCATTTTCCTGGCATCATATGCCACGCCACGAAGTGCAAAAATTACCGCGGGTGCTCATTTAAGAGATATCGGAAATGGATATGATTTATTATCGATCGATGAGGCTCAAAAAATGTCGTTTGATCCATTTAATCAGATTCTTATTCTGACACAAAAGGAAATTTCAGATACTGTGTCTTTTGCATCCATCAGAGACATGATGAAAAGGATATTAGATGCCAGGGTAGCTGCTACTTAATGAAACTCTTACAATCTTAAATAAGAAATTTGATGAAGAATCATTTCAATGGAATCATTCATCTAACCTGACTTGGTAAGCTTTTTCAGGTAAGTTTAACAAAGGACTCCACCATAGGAATTGAATTTTCTTTCACGTAAGCAAATAGTATACAATTCAATTCTGATATTGCTTTAATGCCCTTCTCCCATTTGAATATGGTCAATTTGTGCCCATCGAACTGCTTTTAATACAGCAATTCAAGCATACGATGGTTTCACAAACATTAATAGATTATGATTCTGGCAGCATTTGATAGGCGTCTTCTTGCCTTAAGTCTTTTTTTTACCGTAGCGCAAGCCTTCACTCAAGAGCCATTTATTACGACCTGGGAGAGTACAGCGGGGGGTATGGAAATCACGATACCCACCTTTGGACCAGATTATGACTATGACATCTCCTGGAGACTTGTGGGAGATCCAAATGAAGAAGGGTCTGCGTTCAATCAATCAGGTAATTTCTCAATCACGTTCGCAAACAGTGGAATATACGAAGTGGCAATAACAGGTAATTTTCCACGAATATTTTTTAATAATGGAGGCGACAGGCTCAATATTCTATCGGTCGAGCAGTGGGGAGATATTGCCTGGACATCTATGTATAGGGCTTTTTATGGCTGTGAAAATTTGATCATCAATGCTACGGATGCACCGAATCTCACTAATGTCAATTCTTGTCAGCAGATGTTTCGGAATTGCATGAGCATGAATGGCGATATTAATCATTGGAACACAAGCAATGTTCAATCTATGTCCTCAATGTTTTCAGGAGCCACAAGCTTCAATCAGAATCTAAGTGATTGGGATGTTAGGAATGTTCAATCTATGTCCTATATGTTTTTTGGTGCTACGAGTTTTAATCAGAATCTAAGCGATTGGGATGTAAGTAATGTTCTATCTATGTCTTCAATGTTTGAAGGAGCCACAAGCTTCAATCAGAATCTAATTGATTGGGATGTTAGGAATGTAGAAGATATGTCCTATATGTTCTTTGGTGCTACGAGTTTCAATGGGGATATTAGTAATTGGGAAACATCTAACCTACAACACATGTTTCGAATGTTCCAAGATGCTTCCAATTTCAACAGTGACCTAAGTAACTGGAATACAGCCAGCGTTCGGGATATGCGGCATGTGTTTAAAGATGCTGTCAGTTTTAATCAGGACATTGGGAACTGGGACGTAGGAATGCTCACATCTTTGCTTGAAATGTTTGACGGAGCCTCAAGCTTTAATCAGAACCTTAACAACTGGAATGTCAGCAATGTCGATGATATGACCTCCGTTTTTCGTGGAGCGACCAGTTTCAATGGAGATATTAGTAATTGGCAAACAGAAAATGTACGGCTTGTAAGTGAGATGTTTAGTGGAGCGACTAGTTTCAACCAGGACATTGGAAATTGGGATGTTGGCAATATTCAGTCGATGAATAGGATGTTTGAGGGGGCCTCAAGCTTCAATCAGTCATTGGGAGACTGGGACATAAGTAGTGTGGGAGCTTTTATATCAATGCTTTCAGGAACGGGAATTAATACAGGCAACTTTGATGCGACCCTAATAGGTTGGAGTACTTTATTAGGAGGAGAAACGAGAATTCCAACGAATATATACTGGGATTCAAACCTGACGTACTGTGCAGGTGAGGAAGCGAGAAATCTACTTGATAACACGTATAATTGGGTATTTGTGGCAGGGTCAAAAGACTGCACACAAACGATCACTTTTTCTGAGCTTGCGGATAAAGTGTATGGAGATGCAGCATTTAACCTGACAGCCACAACCAATTCTAACCTGCCAGTCAGCTTTTCTGTTCCTGCGGAGAACACTGTGGCTACGGTCACCGACGGGTTGGTAAATATCATGGGTGCCGGAACAACGCAAATCACAGCATCACAATCAGGCGATGGAAGCTATGATGCAGCTGAAAATGTGGCTGTTGATCTTATCGTTAACCCTAGTCCGTTAAATATTAGTGTAGAAAATGCTACACGTAACTATGGATCTGAAAATCCATCGTTCTTAATCTCGTATGAAGGATTTGTATTGGCAGAAGCTGAGGGTGATCTTACGTCCTTGCCTACAGCAATTAGCGAAGCAACCCAAACGAGCGGTGTAGGGAACTATCCAATTATTGCTTCAGGTGCAAGCTCTCCGAATTATGCCATCACCTATGAGGAGGGTACACTTACGATTGAGAAAGAAACATTGACGGTTACAGCTGATGATCAGTCCCGATCGTATGGTGCAGCCAATCCGGATATCACTTTGACGTATTCAGGTTTTGTATTAGATCAGGATGAAGGCGTTCTGGACACTGCTCCAACGACGGTGACAGAAGCAAATACGGACAGCCCACCGGGTACATATGCTATTACTTTCACAGAAGGAGCAGATGACAATTACCATTTCGAATATGAACCGGGCCTGTTGACCATAGCAAAAGCACCACTCATGGTATCAGCAGATGATCATGTGATAAAGGAAGGAGATGCCATCCCTGAGTTGAATGTATCGTATGATGGGTTTGTCAATAATGACAATGAAAGTGTACTGGCCCAAGCTCCGACTGCCACTACCACAGCTATGATTTCTTCTCCTGTTGGGATTTACCCCATCACTGTTTCCGGAGGACAGGATGAGAATTACGATTTCCAGTATGAGGATGGCATTTTAATCATTGAAAAAGTCCTGGGCTTACCTGAGTCGAACATACGTGTCTATCCCAACCCTGCACAAGACTTCATTCAAATTGAATCGGACGAAGTGACACGAGTAGAGATTTATGACTTGGGAGGCAAGCTGCAAAGACGTCCAAAAGGTAATAAAATAGTTGATCTGACAGGACTAAAGCCCGGTGTTTACTTAATGACATTAAGCAATGATGCAGGCGATTTGTTAGGAACTTATCGGTTGGTCAGAATTGATTAAATAAGAGATACAAGCGAAAACTAAGGAGGCAAAACTTTGGTGAGTTTTGCAATGAGCGACCTTTTAGGTCGCTCTATTTTTTGATGGATAAACTACTTAATCGGCATTCGCTTGAACTCTTTCGTCCGATCAAATAGATACCTGTAGGTATGATGAGTTTTCACCACATCGCCGCCTACCTGTTCTGCTACCTTGATCATCCTGGGGTTGAAATCACCAATCCAATTCATCTCTAAAAATGGGTAGCGTTTGTATTTTACCTGAACCATCACTGCGGTTGCATGAATCAGGGCTCCATCTACACCTTTCCCTTGATGTTCGGGAGATATACCAAAAACTAACCCAATCATCTTCTTATTGGTCTTTCTTATTTTGTGGTAGAGGAACTTGAGTTTTCCAATTAAATCCAGCTTTCCATTTACATGCTTGAAAACCTGATTTAGCTCAGGAATGTTGATATAGAAGCCAACCGGTTTGTCCTTATGATAGCCAAACCACATGATTTTTTCATCCATGATCGGCTTCATCTTTTTAATGATTGCGTTTGCCTGAATGGAAGTCATTTTCGCTACTCCCGGGTGACGAGCCCAGGCATCATTGTAAACGGTTCGAAAATCCTCCGCATATTGCTTCAGCTTGCTTTTTTCAATGTGACGAAAGCTGTAATCGGGATCCTTATTTGCTTTATCTGCCTTCTCTTTTAACTTGGGATCAAAGGAGTCAAAGGTGTTTCGCCCATAGGTAAACTGCTTGAAGTACATCTGAAATCCATAGGTTTCGAATAGCTCACGATAATAAGGGAAATTGTAGTTGCACTGATAGTTGGGCTCGCGATCAAATCCATCCACCAATAATCCCCACCAGTTATCTCTATCACCAAAGTTTATTGGTCCATCCATGGCTTCCATTCCGCGTTCTTCGAGCCAATTTTTGCCTGTATCGAACAGCAGGTTTGCGGCTTCTTGATCATTGATGCATTCAAAAAAACCGACACCTCCGGTTGGTTGGTCGTTATCCTTATTTACCGTCTTTTGATTGATGAAAGCTGCGATTCTGCCAATCGTTGTTCCTTTGGCATCCACAAGGATCCAACGTGTACATTCTCCGTTTCGAAAGAACTTGTTGACCTTGGGATCAAAAACACCATTGATGTCTTTATCTAATGGCCGTATCCAATTAGGTTCGTCTTTGTATAGCCTAATTGGAAAGTGTAAAAACTCATGCGCTATTTTCTTGTCTTTGACCTCTATTACTTTCATAAACTACCAATCTTTGCCGCAAATAAAGGCACTATCTGAAGAAAATAAGAGCAATTGTCAACTACTCTTTAATGACTCTGAGGGTTTTTACATTCTTCCTACTGGTGAGCTTTAGTAGGTAGACCCCAGAAGATAAATTCTCGATATTTAAAGAAACGTCTGAGTCAGCTTGTATTCTTTTCAGGCTCTCACCCGAGACAGTCATTAATTCTACCGTGGTATTTGGCTCCTCAATTTTCAGGTGAATTTCATCATCGGTAATACTTGGATAAACCAAGGCAGTTTCATCATCTAGTCCGAGCACTTCGCTTACCGTGATATAACCCTCTAAGGTAACATCATCTTCTGTGTCGCCGCGTAATCTTAATCTTACATCATAATCTCCTACTGTTTCATAGGTTACCGTTGGACTTTCCTCAAAAGAAATGGCCGGATCTCCACCCTCAAAGTTCCAAACCCAATTGGTAGGATTACCATCATAATCTACCGAAAATGTGATGCTTTGTCCGACATCAATTGATTGGAAATCGGAGCTAATTGACTCAATAGATACCAGATCCAAAACGGTAATCATTTCAATCCTATTGGTACTATGCAAACTAACGTCGTACTTACCTGCTTCCTGGTAAGTTACCGAAGGAGATGCCTCCGTTGAGGTGCTTGGTGTGCCTCCCTCGAAAGTCCAGGAATAACCTTCGACTCCAGGGGCAAGCGTAGCTCCAAAAGTTATACTCTCACCCTCTATCACTTCTAATTTATCTGCTGTAATACTCAAAACATCACCTGATGGTATGATGTCGTTTCTCCACAAACCTCTACCATAGGTGGCCGCTACAATTTTTTTAGCATCATAATGGATCTCAAGTTCATTTACGATGACATTTGGTAACCCATCAAACCATGGCTCCCAGTTTCCTGAATTATTTTTTTGATAAACGCCAACATCTGTACCCACATAGAGCTGGTCGTCAGAATCCTTTTGATGCACGATGCAATTGACGGGCAGATTTGGAAGGCCCTCAGAAATGTTGTTCCAGGAATCCCCACCATCCACAGATTCGAAAACCTTATATGCGCTATTATACCCCGAAAATGTTGCCCACAATTTGTTTGGATCATTCTCTGAGACGGTAATATACGTTAGGGTTTCACCGGGTAGTCCGGTACTGATGTTTTCCCATGTTTCGCCACCATCCTGTGTTCTATTGGTACTAAAGCCGGTAGAAACATAAATATAGTCAGAGTTAGTTGGGGCAATTTTAAGGCTTGTTATGTTTGAGCTTGATCCGAAATTAGATATCTGATCCCAGGTCCCGCTCGTGTTGTTATACCGGTGGACATCCTGATAACCGGCATATAAAAAGTTATTGTCTGCCGGGTCAAGCATGAATGGAGTGACCCACGCACCAGTGCCATTTAAATCACCTCCAATATATTGAGCACTACCGGCACCCTGATTGGTATACTTGATAAGCCCTCCAAATTGATAAGTGCTGTATACAATGTCTCCATCTGTATGATCAACCAGTGCCTCCATCCCATCAGCTCCAAAAATGTGTGTCCAATTCCCATCAATTAAAATGTTGCTGCCATTGTCCTGAGCACCTGCTATGATGACATTTTCATTATTCGGATCTAATCCAAGCCGGTACAGCTGCGTATTGTTAAGGCCTTCGGAGAGATCTTGCCAGCTTGCACCGAGATTAGCGCTTTTCCAAATGCCTCCATCACAACCGGCAAACAATTCACCATTCAAGAAATCTAGTGTGTGATTATCTGCGTGGACATAGTTATCTGTGTTTGATGCATTATAAACCCAATAATTTAGAATTCCATAGTTAAAATCTTCATCCTGCCAGGAGACACCACCATCCTTCGAATTCCAAATATGGACACCACTGACATAAATATCTTCCGCATCGTTTGGATTAACGGCGATTGAAAGGTCATACCAGCCTTGTCCACCGCCACCTTCCCCAATTGTAGAATAATTAAAGATATTAGGAGTATTGGATTGCATGGTGAAGGTTTCACCAGAGTCAGTAGATCTAAACACTCCACCAAACGTCCCGCTTGATGTTGATGCAAGTAAATAGACATAGTTGGGATTATCAGCGCTTACGCCAATGGCCGTTCTCCCCAAACCCGAAAGCGGCGTTGTAATTGTGCTCCAGGTATCTCCACCATCCAATGAAAGTCCAAAATCTGTTGACCCATTGGTGCTGGCGTACACCACATCTGTATTTCCGGGTTTGAATTCAATATCCACAAATGATTGTGAATTTACCTGCGTCCATGACTCGGCTCCATTTATGGATTTCCATATCCCACTACTGCCAGCAATTAAAATGATGTCACTGTCAGCAGGGTCTACAATCATTCGATACATTCGATTGAAGTCCGTTACTTCTGGATTAAAATTTGAATTATTGGCCCATGTGGTCCCACCATCAGTGGATTTGAAGACACCATAGCTATAGGTATCGGCACCATACGCATCACCTGTCAAAACATACATCTTGTCTGGATCCTCCGGAGCGGTATAAAAATCAGTTACTCCAAGGATCGGAAAGTCTTCAGAAAGAGTGGTCCAATTGTTACCACCGGTTTCACTTTTCCATAATCCACCACCTGCAGTTCCGGCAAATAAAATGTCTGGATTTGTGGGGTGGATATCGATACTGTTTACCCGACCAATTCCCGGATTATATCCATTGGTTCCGTTTTCCCATGAATAAGGACCTAACGGCTCCCACGTATACGCCTCCACAGCCCTGAGTTTGGCCATTCTTGAATTTTCCTTCATTTTGACGGGGTATGCAGAAGCAATGTTTTGGATCTTGCCATCAATCAATCGAGGGGAATTTTTATATTCCCATCTTTTAAACTGCTTATAACCATTACCTTTTTCCAGGACCTTGCCATCCCATTCGTCGTAAAAGGCTTTTTGAATTTTTTTAAAGTCTCGCTCTCCTTGGGAAAGAAGCTTTTGCCATTCTTGTGAATAAGCAATAGACGTGATTAAAAGAAGTGGAAGGAAGAAGAGTATCTTTTTCATTTTCAGGTAAATAATAAGCCTTTAAATTTATGAAATTACATTGGATCGCTAAGCGTGCCGGTTTAATTGAATGCTTCTTCAAACATTATCTATGAAAAAATTCTATCGTTGTTTGTTTCTTCTAACAAGTTTGCTGCCTTTAGCCTGTAAAACCAGTGAAAATTTTGCTGGATCTGAAAGTGTGACGGTTCTTAATTTGAAAGATAAATATGCCAATCGTGTTTCTTTTACCTTGATGAACCAATCGGATGAACCAGTGCAAATTGAGTCCACAGGGCATTTTTACATCGAAAAAAAAGAAGATAGTCGTTGGATAAAAGTGCCATTTATTCCTTGTCCTTGTGGAACGCCTTGTAAACCTCCTGCAATTAATGAAGTCGATTCACAGCACTCCATTGATGTATCATGGGATTTAGTTTCCAGAAAATGTGGTAATGTAAGCGGAATGCCAACACCTGTCAAAACCTTTGAAGAAAAAGTTCAAAAGGGGGAGTATCGGATGATTTTTAATGTCAATAGACAGAAGAATGGAATGAGAATAGCACCAGAACAATTGGTGGTTTCGTTCTCGGTAAAATAAAACATCTTACTACTCCACCCGGATATAGGAATAGTCACTTAAATTCCAATCTATCACTAAGCCTCTACCAACTCCTTTCGCCACTTGATCTCCATAGAGGTGATGTACCAAATAGAGAGAGACATCATAAGATTTAGCTCCACCGGCAGATGTAAGCAGGTTGTTGTGATGCACGAAAGAAACATTTTCATGAACCGTAAGTGAAGGGAAGGTTTCTCGATATTTATTGATATCTGTTGGGAAGGTAGTAGACTCTTTGCCATTTACGAGCCCTGCTTTGGCTAACACAAACGCTCCGTCACAAAGTGACATAACGTAATCGGCTTTAGTGCCAATTTCTGATACCCAACCGATAAGCTTTTCATTTTCAAGATCTGAATCCATGTTATGCTCAGCACTTGGGACGACCAGAATGTCAATCTCAGGGAGGTTCGGGCTATCAAAAGAATAATGTGGGATAAGTTTTAGGCCTTCGAAAGTTGTGACCGTATCCATCGTTTCATTTACAGTGAACACATTGATCCCACCCTCAGTGTGAAAGATGGTATGTTGAAAAATATCATATGGAGCCATCAACTCGGAATTGTAGACTCCATCGATCATCAAAAATGCTGCGTTGAATGATTGACCTTCGGCAACAGGCTCCATTTGAATGGGTGCTTTTTCTTGGGTAGGTTCGCATGCAAGCGTGGTGGTTACAATGAATGCGATAGTAGCTATGGTCTTCATAGTTTCAATTTTAGTTTATCCCAAAGGCTCATGCTTTCAAGTTGTGCCTTCATTTTTTCACCAACCTTTTCAATGGCTTTCAGTGGGCGAATCATCACCTTGAATTCTGTGATAACTCCTTCATCATTCCAGGTGATAACGTCTATCCCATCAATTACGATTCCTTCAATTTCGGCATTAAATTCAAGGAAGGCTTCATTTTCACCGATGAGTTCTTTTACGTAGTGAAATCCCGTCTCCTCAAACATCTTAGACGCGGAAAGTAAGTAGGCCATAACCATCTTTCTCCCCTTCTGAGGTTTGAACAGAATGGGAGAATAGAAAATAGCGTCTTTATGAAGAATAGATTTAAGCAGCTTTGCATCTAGAGTTTCTACTACTTTGTGCCAGCTGCTTATAGGTTCTTGCATGGTTATAGACTGAAAGCCTGTTTCACTTGATCGACATAGTCAAGTTTCTCCCAGGTAAATGTTTCCACCACCTTCTTTACTTCTTCGCCTCCGTTACCGATGAATGATACTTGCTTAACCTCTGGAGCTCTTCCCATGTGTCCATAGGCAGCGGACTCAGAGTAGATGGGTTCTTTCAGCTTCAACCGCTTGATGATATATGCAGGTCGCATATCAAAAATCTTCTCAACGATGTTGGCGATTTCCCCATCATTCATATCCACATTGGCCGTGCCATAGGTATTGATATAGATGCCCATCGGTTCAGCAACACCAATCGCATAAGAAACTTGAACGAGAATTTCATCTGCTACTCCTGCAGCTACCAGGTTTTTTGCGATGTGTCTGGTTGCGTATGCAGCAGACCTGTCTACTTTGGAAGGATCTTTACCAGAAAACGCACCACCTCCGTGTGCACCTTTTCCTCCATACGTATCTACGATGATTTTTCTTCCGGTTAAGCCTGCATCACCATGAGGACCACCAATAACAAATTTCCCGGTTGGGTTAATATGGAATTTTATTTGATCGTTAAATAAAGACTGGTTCTGAGCATTAAGTTTCGACTTTACTCTTGGAATCAAGATACTAATAACATCCTCTTTGATCTTCTTTAGCATGTTATCTTCATTGTCGAAATCGTCATGTTGAGTAGAAACTACGATTGCGTCAATTCGAATAGGATGATTATGGTCATCGTACTCTATAGTCACCTGAGACTTTGCATCCGGTCTAAGATAGGTCATCTGCTTGCCTTCTTTTCTAATCTCAGATAACTCCATCAAAATCTTATGTGAAAGATTGAGAGCCAAAGGCATGTAGTTATCTGATTCTTTAGTTGCGTATCCAAACATCATACCCTGATCTCCAGCTCCTTGCTCATCTTCAGACGCTCGTTCAACACCCTGGTTAATATCTGGTGATTGCTCATGGATGGCAGAAATTACTCCACAAGAGTTACCATCGAACATATATTCGCCCTTTGTGTATCCAATTCTATTAATCACATCACGAGCGATGTTTTGAACATCAATGTAGGCTGTAGTTTTCACTTCACCAGCTAAAGCAACAAGGCCAGTAGTAACCATGGTTTCGCATGCTACCTTACTGTCTGGATCGAATGCAAGAAAATGATCAACAAGTGCATCAGATATCTGATCCGCAATTTTATCTGGGTGTCCTTCACTTACGGACTCTGATGTAAATAAATAGGGCATCTATGTTTCTTTTAGAATTTGGACGGCAAATTTAGAAGATTCGGTGAACTCCACTACGGGAATTGACCAAAACTAAATATTGCAGGGATTTTATGTATTTGAATGTCAGTCTTCTGCCACTTTGAAATTGGCTGAGTTAGTATTTTTTCTGAAGAACCTGATATATCTGCGGCGATGCTTAACAATGTATCGGGCCGACAAGTTTTCAAGATGTCTTTGATCAATTGTTGATTTCTATAAGGAGTTTCCATAAAGAGCTGGGTGTAGCCAGACTGACTAAATTTTTCTAACTCCCTTATCTTCTGTTGTCTTGGGTTTTTGTCTATCGGTAGGTATCCATGAAAAGTGAACTTTTGCCCATTGAAACCGGAAGCAATTAGTGCCATCTGAATTGATGAGGTCCCGGGTAGCGGGCTGACTTTTATGCCTGTTTGGTGAGCAAAACTCACCGCAAGGTTACCTGGATCTGCTAAACATGGAACTCCAGCCTCTGATATCACTCCCATGTCATGGCCTTTTCGGATCGGTTCAAATAGTGGATACATTTGATCCCAGTTGGATTTTTTGTCCAAAATATTAAACTCGAGTTCTTCGATGGTAATTCCTGTCTTTAAACTGCTTATAAACCTTCGTGCCGTTCGAACATTTTCCACAAAGAAATATTTAGTGTTTTTTATCACCTCAGCGACCATGGGAGATATGAAGGAGGCGTCATTATCAGATGATAGATAGGTTGGGATAAGAAAAAGTTTGCCTTGACTCATTTGGTTAGAAAATCTAGTACAAGATCGCTCAACTCTTTTGGTTTCTCTGCATGTACCCAATGCCCAGCCCCGTCCACTGTAGAAATCGTGGTGTTTGGAAAATGACGAAGAATCAATTCGTGATCATTTAAAGTGATGTAATCAGATTTTCCTCCCGCTATAAACAAGGTGTTCCCATTGAAGCTGACGTTTCCTTCAATTCCTTCGCCTACTTTTTCTATCGCATTTTGAATGACTTCCAGGTTGAGCTTCCACCCAAAGCTTCCGTCTTTTCTGCGGTCCAGGTTTTTTAAGATGAACTGTCGGACGCCGAAATTTGAAATTACCGACGACATTTGATCATCAGCCTCTTTGCGATTGCTCAAATTTGCCAGATCAACAGAATGAAACCCATCAAATATTTGCTGATGGTGTGGAGGGTAGTGTTTAGGAGAAATGTCCACAACAATAAGCTTTCCTAATTTATCAGGATACTTGGTTGCAAAATGCATGGCTACTTTGCCCCCCATCGAATGACCTAGAAAGTGGGCATCGTTCAACCCATTATCATCCATTAGTTCTACGATATCATCCACCATAAAGTCATAATCAAATTCCTCACTGTGCGGGGAGTTACCATGATTCCTAAGGTCTACGAGATATACTTTGAATTTTTCTGAAAAAACCTTTCCTAATGTCTGCCAGTTATCAGACGACCCAAAAACGCCATGCATAATGATGAGTGGTTCGCCAGATCCGAGGGTTCTAAAGTTTAACTTCATGAATTTTGATTGCTTTTCAGGCTCTAATAATGAACTTATCTACCATTTTGTTCATTTGCCTACCAATAAAATGGATTTGACTCAAAGATACATATTACCTTCACGCGCTTTATGAACTCGATAAGCAGCTTTTTATCTGACGCTTCAAACTTCATCTGGGGACCTCCGTTATTGGTTCTCCTACTGGGTGGAGGTTTGTTCCTGTTAATATTTTCCAGGTTTTTACCTTTTCGATATTTAAGACATGCGATCAATGTACTCCGGGGTAAATATGATGATCCGAATGATCCGGGGGAGATCAGCCATTTTCAAGCATTGTCGGGAGCCCTGGCAGCAACGATTGGTATGGGGAACATCAGTGGTGTGGCATTGGCAATTGCGGCAGGTGGACCTGGAGCAATTTTTTGGATGTGGGCAAGTGCGTTTGTTGGAATGGCTACAAAATATTTCACCTGTACGCTAGCTGTTCAGTATCGGGGAAAAGATTCAGAAGGGACGCTTCAAGGAGGACCCATGTATTATATCCGGGAAGCGCTTGGCAAAAAGTGGATGCCACTGGCAATCTTCTTTTGTGTAGCAGGCTTTTTTGGAGCAACTCCCGTTTTTCAAGCCAACCAAATGGTGGCCGTATTTAAAAATGTAATTCTTATTCCCTCAGGCATCAATGATTCCTTCACGGTTAATTTGGTCATAGGATTGGTTATCGCTGGGTTGGTTGCTGCAGTGATTCTTGGAGGTATTCAAAGGATAGGCAATGTTGCTTCAAAGCTCGTTCCATTCATGGTTGTGTTGTTTGTAATCAGCGTGCTTTCAATCATGATACTGAATCCATCAGAAGTTGTACCCTCTTTTCTATTGATTATTGAGGATGCATTTACCGCCAACGCCGTTTTGGGTGGAGTTGTCGGAGCGGTGATCGTAGAAGGTGCAAAACGTGCAGCCTTTTCTAATGAGGCAGGGATCGGCATGGCGCCACTCATGCATGGTGCTGCCAAAACTAAAGAGCCAGTTCGTGAGGGGTTGGTGGCCATGTTGGGGCCAGCCATAGACACCATTGTTGTGTGTACAATGACTGGGGTTTGTATATTAATTACGGGTGTGTGGAGAAGTGGAGAAACTGACGGGATAGTGATGACCGCCAAAGCATTTGAGCTTAGTTTACCCGTATTTGGCCCTTACATTTTAATGCTTTGTGTTATGGTGTTTGCCATTACCACCATATTTGGATTGGCCTATTATGGACAAAAGTGTCTTTCGTTTTTAATTGGAGCTAAGTATGGACGATACTTCTACTACTGGTACATTGCATTGGTTTTGGTGGGGTCGGTTGCATCACTTGCTGATGTTGTGAACCTGGTTTTTATTGCTTACGGATTAATGGCTGTGCCAACAATGATATCCACAATAGCGTTAGCTCCTAAGGTTATGGAGGCCACCAAGAAATATTTTAGTGAAGTATATAATTCGTAATCATTTGGAATGGTGGCAATTAGATACAATATCTTTGCGGCCATTATCATTTAATATAGAATGAGAATAGTTATTGCAGGAGCGGGTGAGATGGGCTTCCATCTTGCAAAGCTTTTAACCGCCGAAGAACAGGATATCGTAATCATTGATTCAAATCCTAATGTGTTGGAATATGTCTCACAGCACCTCGATGTGAGTACAGTTCGTGGAAGCTCTACTTCACCACGTACACTTAAGGAAGCAAATATTGGCAAAGCAGATCTACTGATTGCTGTTACATCCATTCAGGAAACGAACATCACAACTTGCATCCTTGGAAAGAGTTTGGGTGCAAAGAGAACCATTGCTCGGATTTCAAATACAGAACTTCTTCACTCCCGTGATGAATTAAACCTTAGCAATGTAGGAATTGATGAGATTATCTCTCCTGCATCTCTTGCAGCGAGGGAGATTAAGAGATTACTTAAGCAATCTGCACTCACTGATACATTTGAATTTGAAAAAGGGATGCTTTCCTTAGTAGGCATCACGGTGGATGAGGGTTCTGAATTATATGGCAAGACACTAACCGAAACTGCTTACCTAAATCCTGACCATAATTTTACCACAGTTGCTATACTTAGAGATAATAAAACGATTATTCCATATGGGGAGAATAAATTTCAAAATGGAGATCATGCCTATTTTATCGCTCAACCTGATGGTATTGATCGTGTGACCTCCCTTGCCGGTAAGGAGAGCTTTGAGATAAAAAATGTAATGATACTGGGGGCAAGCAAAGTAGGTATCAATACCGCTAAGCTTCTAAGTAAGAAATATAATATCAAGCTGATTGAAGCAGATAAAGAGAAATGCCTTCACCTGGTAGATGAGTTGCCTGATACGATGATTATAAACGGGGATGGCCGGGACATCAACCTCTTAAAAGAAGAGAGTATTGATCGAATGGATGCTTTTGTTGCATTAACAGAAAATTCTGAAACGAATATTATGGCTTCTTTGGTTGCAAAAAACCAAGGAGTACGCAAGACAATAGCGCTTGTAGAAAATGTGCATTATATTCATCTTTCTCAAAGTATTGGAATAGATACACTAATAAATAAAAAACTAATTGCAGCGAGCTTCATCTTCCGATACATTCGAAAAGGAGAAGTGTTGAATATTGCCGGTATTCATGGGGTAGAAGCAGAAATCCTGGAGTTTGAATTGAGTGAAAAATCTAAGATCATGGAGAGACAACTGAAAGATCTTGATTTCCCGAAGACCGCTATTGTTGGTGGAGTAATACGGGAAGGGAAGGGAATAGCTGTTCGAGGAAATTTTGAATTTCATCCAAAAGATCGTGTGGTAGTTTTATCTAAACCCGAATGTATCAGAAAAGTGGAGAGCTTCTTCAAGTAAACCATGCAGTTTAACTACAAGGTAATTTTTAAGGTTATTGGCTTTTTGCTACTTATCAATGGAGCATTCATGCTGACATGCCTGCCTTTTAGTTTTTATTACGGAGAAGGTGATCATATTGCGTTGATTGGCTCAGCACTTATAGCCATTGGATTTGGCACATTGCTGGTACTTATTACGCGAAATCTACAGAGCAATGAGATGCGAAAGAAAGATGGATACCTCATTGTCACCATGGGCTGGCTTTCCATGTCTTTTTTTGGCTCACTCCCTTACATTCTCAATGGAACTATTCCCGATATAACCAATGCGTTTTTTGAAACTCTGTCTGGATTCTCTACTACTGGAGCTACAGTATTAACCGATATTGAGTCGGTAGATAAAGGGATCCTGTTTTGGAGAAGCTTGACACAATGGATTGGTGGAATGGGCATCATTGTATTAACAGTTGCCATTCTCCCGCTGTTGGGCATTGGAGGGATGCAGTTATTTGTGGCTGAAGCTCCCGGGATTTCACCAGATAAATTACAGCCAAGAATAAAGGAGACAGCTAAAAGGTTATGGATTATTTACTGTGGCCTCACGCTTACGGAAATGTTACTGCTTTGGGCTGGTGGAATGACTTTTTATGATGCGATAAACCACAGCCTAACGACCATGGCTACAGGAGGTTTTTCTACAAAGAATGCCAGTATTGCCTATTACAGCGATCCCTTTATTCAGTATGTAATCATTGCATTCATGTTCATGGCAGGTACCAATTTTACCATGACCTACTTTGGTTTACATGGAAGGTTTAAAAAGGTATTGAACAATGAAGAGTTTAGGTTTTATCTCATTTTCTGTGTGATCGTTTCGATAATTGTCGGGCTGATCATTTACAACCTCGGTCATGACACCTTCGAAAAATCAATTCGTGATGCATTGTTCCAGATTGTATCAATTGTTACGACTACTGGCTATGTAACCCATGATTATACTGCCTGGACCTCCTTCTTAACTGTTATCTTCTTCTTATTGATGTTTGCGGGTGGTTCCGCAGGGTCTACAGCAGGAGGAGTGAAACTGGTTCGGCACATTCTTCTCATAAAAAACAGCTTACTAGAGCTTAAGAGAATTCTTCATCCCTCAGCCATCATTCCAGTGCGCTTCAATGGAAAATCCGTAAGTCGAGACATTACGTTCAATGTGCTCGCATTTATAATGATCTATATTTTGATTGTTTGTTTTGGTGCGATCGCAGTTTCCTCGTTTGGTATAGACTTTAATACCTCTTTAGGCGCGATTGCTACTACTCTCGGAAACATTGGCCCGGGAATTGGTGATGTGGGACCGGTAGATAACTTTGCTCATCTTCCCACGGGCGTAAAGTGGATATTGTCTTTTATGATGCTGTTAGGAAGACTTGAGCTGTTTACAGTCTTAATTCTATTTACACCATTTTTCTGGAGAAAAGTCTGATAGCTTTCACCAGATTCAATCAACTTTGAGCGACTCACACAATAAATATTAAATGAATACGCTGAGCTACATTATTTGGACTTTTGATCCGTCCCTATTTACCATTCCATTTACGGATTATGCTCCACGCTGGTATGGGGTGTTGTTTGCCACCGGATTTTTAATTTCTCAGCAAATATTCTTTAAGATTTTCAGATCAGAGGGACGCCCTGATAAAGATGTTGAAAGAGTAACTGGTTACATGGTGGTTGCAACTATCATTGGTGCGCGATTGGGTCATTGTCTGTTTTATGGACCATATTTTACTGAAAACGGAACAGGCTATTTTGATCAACCCTGGAAGATTTTATTTATTTGGGAAGGAGGGCTTGCGAGTCATGGGGGAGCTATTGGCATTCTTGTCGCGATTTATTTATTCTGTAGAAAATATAAGTATCGTTACTTCTGGGTGTTGGATCGTTTGGTTATCGTTGTAGCACTTACAGGAGCTATGATTCGTACCGGAAATCTTCTCAACTCTGAAATGGAAGGGACGCTCACAAATTCTACTATGGGTATCGTTTATGCCCGGGCTACCCTGGAAACATTGAATTATTCAGAAGAAGTAAATGAAGTTCGAATTGAAAAAGGCGGAGAAATGAAAAGTGATCAGGCGGGTATTGTTCCTATCAAGGCGATAATATCATATCGAAGAGGCGTAAAGTTCGAATTGAAAGACAAAAATTTTGTAGAAAACAACTTAAGAAGCGCTCTTAAAAGGTATACTGAAATTCGTGAGCATGTTGACTTTGGAGCGGGTCCGCTTATTTACAAAAATTATCAAGAGGATGGAAGGGAGATCGTTGAAATATCAGCCTTAGGTAAAGTAAGGCATGCAGCTCAATTGTACGAGGCACTTTATTGTCTTGTGCTGATGGTTGTGCTGTATTGGCTGTGGGCCAAAAAAAGGGAGTCCCTTCCCCAAGGATTTAATTTTGCACTGTTTATGATCGTGCTTTGGTCATTACGATTTGTGGATGAGTTTTTCAAAATGAATCAGGAGGCTTTTGAAGAAAACCTAGCATTAAATATGGGTCAGATCCTCAGTATTCCTTTAACTGTTGTGGGCATCATCTTGATGATTTGGGTATTCCGACAGGAGCGTAAGATGTCCGATTTCACATAGACATAAAAAAAGGGAGCTTAGAACTCCCTTTCTATTTTTGATTTCATTAACCTTTATTGGTCATCCTCATCAGTCGCTACAGAGTCAGCAGCAACTTCCACGGAATCCATTTCACTTGCAACTTCTGCTTCCATTTCATCCATCGCTTCTTCCGCAGCATCAGTTGCTTCAGTAGTTTCTTCGACTGCAGCTTCTTCAGATTCAGATTCAGATGATCCCGATGATGTACAAGCTCCTAGGAATGCTACCATCGCTAATAGTAATAAGACTTTTTTCATTTTTTGGTCAGGTTTAAAATATGAACAGTAAAAATTATAAGGTTACTGCTCATTTACAAATGATTGACTTCTTTTTGTCAAAAAACACAAAATAAAAAATTATGTTTTTCGAATTCATTTTGAATTCATCTTGACTGACGAGTTGTCTTCTTTTCGCAAGTTAATTTTGAAAAATCTGTCATTCTGTCTTGAAATAATGCAATCATTTCTTTGGAATGGCATTTGTAATCTCCCAATCGTACAAGAAAGAAAGGACAAATGAATTTCAATAATTACACAATCAAGGCGCAGGAAGCTCTTCAAAAAGCTACAGAAATTGCTTCTGGGGCAGGTCAACAAGTCATTGAGACTGGTCACCTTTTAAAGGCTATTTTAATGTCTGATGAAAACCTCGTCTCGTTTCTCCTAAAGAAACTTGGAGCGAACAAGCAGATGATCGACACTCCTTTGGAGCAATTGATCAATGACTATCCTAAAGTTTCCGGTGGCCAACCATATCTTTCCAATGATGCTGCTAAGTCGTTACAGAAGGCTGAGAAATATCTGAAAGATTTTGGTGACGAATACGTGGCGGTAGAGCATATCATTTTAGGAATACTTGCAGGCAATGATAAAGCGGCACAATTACTTAAAGATGTAGGCTTCCAGGAAAAGCAGTTGATTGCTGCAATCAAAGAACTGAGAGGAGGAGAGAAAGTGACGGATCAAAATGCCGAATCAAAATATCGTTCATTGGAACGCTACTCTAAAAACCTTAATGAACTGGCGAAAAAAGGTAAGATCGATCCTGTCATCGGGAGGGATGAGGAGATTCGAAGGGTGTTGCAGATACTCGCCAGAAGGACTAAAAACAATCCAATCCTACTGGGTGAGCCAGGGGTTGGTAAGACTGCTATTGTAGAAGGGATGGCTCAACGTATTGTTGATGGTGATGTACCCGAAAACCTTAAATCCAAGACGATCATTTCTTTGGATATGGGTCTCTTAGTTGCTGGTGCCAAATACAAAGGGGAGTTTGAAGAGCGACTCAAAGCAGTCATCAAAGAAGTAACAGACAGTGATGGAGAGATCATCCTCTTCATTGACGAAATACACACCTTGATTGGAGCCGGAGGTGGAGGAGAAGGTGCAATGGATGCCGCTAATCTATTGAAGCCGGCACTAGCCAGAGGGGAACTACATGCAATTGGAGCAACCACTCTACAGGAATATCAGAAATACATAGAAAAGGACAAAGCTTTGGAGCGAAGGTTCCAATCGATTGTTGTTGATGAGCCCAGCGTAGCTGACGCGATTTCCATTCTCAGAGGAATCAAGGATAAGTATGAAGTACATCACGGAGTTCGCGTGAAGGACGATGCAGTAATAGCCGCAGTTGAACTTTCCAATCGATATATCTCTGATCGGTTTTTACCGGATAAAGCCATTGACCTTATGGATGAGGCGGCATCAAAGCTTCGGATCGAGATTGATTCACTACCAGAAGAGCTTGACGAACTTAATCGTAAAATCATGCAATTGGAAATTGAGCGAGAGGCCATCCGAAGGGAGAAAAACAAAGACAAGGAAAAGCAACTCAATAAGGAAATTGCAGATTTAGATGCAGATCGAAAGGAGTTGAAGGCAAAATGGGACAATGAGAAATCAGTCATTCAAGGCCTACGAGAAGAAAAGGAAAATATCGAGCGATACAAGACGGAAGCTGAGCAGGCAGAACGTTCAGGAGAATACGAGAAGGTAGCTGAGATTCGATATGGAAAAATCGTAGAGGCTGAGCAAAAGCTCTCTGACTATCAAGCACAGCTTGTTGAGATGCAAGGTGAAAAGAGTTTGTTGAAAGAGGAGGTTGACCCTGAAGATATTGCAGAGGTAGTGGCGAAATGGACGGGTATACCGGTATCGAAAATGCTTCAAAGTGATCGCGAAAAACTCATCCACCTGGAAGAGGAACTTGGCCGAAGAGTGGCCGGGCAGTCAGAAGCGATTCAAGCGGTTTCAGATGCCGTTCGCAGAAGCAGGGCTGGGCTACATGACCCTAAGCGACCGATTGGATCTTTCATTTTCTTAGGGACCACAGGAGTTGGTAAAACCGAATTGGCGAAAGCACTTGCTGAGTATCTTTTCAATGATGAAAACTCGATGGTGCGAATAGATATGTCTGAATATCAGGAACGCCATGCTGTGAGTCGATTGATCGGAGCGCCTCCGGGATACGTAGGATATGATGAGGGAGGACAATTGACGGAGGCTGTGAGAAGAAAACCTTACAGCGTAATCCTGCTGGATGAAATTGAGAAAGCACACCCTGATGTATTCAATATTCTTCTTCAGGTATTGGATGATGGCCGATTGACGGATAATAAGGGCCGTGTGGCAAATTTCAAGAATACGATCATCATCATGACCACCAATATTGGCTCGGGACTTATTCAGGAAAACTTTGAAAAACTCGATGATAAAAACCCTGAGCCAGTGATTGAGGAGACCAAAAATATGGTTTTCGAATTGTTGAAGAAATCCGTAAGACCAGAATTTCTGAATCGGGTGGATGAGACGATCATGTTTAGACCGTTGAGCAAGGATGATCTTCAGAAAATTGTTGGCATTCAGTTTAAACTGATTCAACAACGATTGGAGGAAAACGGCATTAAGATCGAAGCAGATGAAAAGGTATTAAAGCATTTAGGACAGATTGGTTTTGATCCTCAATTCGGAGCGCGTCCTTTGAAGCGGGTGCTTCAACGAGAGATCTTAAATGAGCTTTCTAAAGAAATCCTTACAGGAAATATTGCTAAAGATTCAGTGATTGGAGTGACACTTTCTGATAAAGGACAAGTGGAATTCATGAATCTTGATACCGTTGAAATCGAATAGAGGATTTAAGTTCTTACGCCGGATGATTTGGATAGTAGTGGTGGGCGTATTGATCGCCTTCCACAATGCCTATAATCAAGAATTCAAGTCTATGGAAGATGTGAAGCAAGAACAGGTAGCGGAAGACGAAGATGAGTAGGGATCGCATAGATCCCTATTCTTGTTTTATACGCAGACAATAGATGTTTTTATCATAACAACCGAATACGATTTTTCCTTCCACCCAATCCGGGGAAGAGAACGATCCATTTGGAAGCTCATATTGCGCTATTTCATTTCCGGTTTGCCGATCAAGAAGAAACACAATACCTGAGTCTTTTGGGTTATACCCATTGCCCGAGGTATAGATGACCCAATCTTCAGTGACGATGGGCTTGGTATATATGTTTTTACCCCCGTATTGTGACCAGATGGGTCTTCCAATTTTAGGATCAAATGCCAGCATGGCGTGATTATCTGAGCCACCGATGTATAAAGTGTCCTTGTAGATGACAGGGTCACCAATAACCCATCCTTTTTTTGCATCCGTGTAGGTCCAGACTTTTTCACCAGAAGTGATATCCAGTACATTCAGCATGAAGTTACGGGCCCCGAAAAATAGGAGACCGTCGTAAATAAGAAATTCAGATACCACCCCTCCAAAAGTGCCATAAGGCTTTTCTTGTCGATAGGTTTTCTTTTTCCACTTCAATGCATTCTCTGCCAATGAGTAGGCATAGACAATTCCATTCCAATCGCCAAAATATAGTACTCCATCATTTACATAGGGTGAAGACCGTATGGGTGAATTGTCATCTGTCTCGTAGGAGAAGCTAATAGCACCATTTTCTGCGTCAAGTCCATAAACCGTTCCGTTTCCACATCCCACATAGATCGTTTCATCGTGGTAGTATGCGACTGAGCGTTTGTCATCAAAAGGATCAATCTTGAATGGCCATTCATATTCTTTATACTGAAAGACAAAAGGCTCCATTTCGGGATCGAACGACCAGAGGACTTTGCCTTTTTCACGATCAATGAGGTAAAAGACATTTGCAGATTCAAAAAAGACATTATCATCCACAAGGGTGGCATTTGCTTGAATGTTTCCGTCAGTTTTCAGGGACCAAAGCTCTTCTCCGTTCGTTAGATCTAAGGCATAAAAAACACCATTTTGATCGCCAACAAAAACGATTTCATCGTGTATAAGCGGACTGGCAAGGACTGAATCTGTCGTTTCAAATTTCCATTGCAACTCCAGGGATTGGGAGAGCAGCCAATGGGAGCAAAATAATAGCATTAAGGTAAGGGTAGTATATTTCATTAGTCGTTCATTTGATTGAAATCGGAAGGTATCCGAACCTTTGAAAATCTGATAGCTGGAAGCTTTGCAAAACCTTATTAAAACCTCTTCAGTATTATCTTGAAGCTACGTTGGAAGAAAAAGAATACATATCAATTTGTAAAAAGCTGATTGAGGAAAAATACAACCTCTCAGAACTGATCGAGCGGGATTTTGAATTCCTTCATGAAGTGATCCTTGAGAAAACAAAAACGGATCTCAGTACTTCCACCCTTCGACGTATATGGTCCAACAAGTATCAGTCAATTCCTCAATCCAAGACACTGGAAGCACTGGCACAACTTCTGGGATATTCGGGATGGCATGATTTCAAACAAGTTCAGAGATCTGAACATAGTCCAACTTTTCGATTCAATACACGATATGTCGCTTACATCCTGGGGCTTGGCCTCATTGCCACATTAATTATCTCATTAACTTCTACTGATGAAGTTGTAAGTGATGCGATTCTGAATCCAGAAGTGAGTATCCATGAAGGCGTTCCAGCAACAATCGGGTTTCATTACGACATCAAAGATCCCAATGTGGAAATTGAACTATCCTGGAATCCGTATGAACGAACGAAGCTTGACGTAAATGAGAAATTTTATACAGGCACATACTTCTATCCGGACTACCATAAGGCTAAACTTTTGAACGGTGATCAAGTGTTAACAACATCGACCATTCATGTTACTACTAAATCATGGCACTGTTTAATCATGGACGAAGGCTATGACCCAAGACCCTCTTACCTCGACAGTACAGAATATATGTTTGAAGACAAGCTTTCAATTGGGAAAGAAAGGCTGATAGGAGTAAAAGAAAAGTCTGGCATGGCGATCCCTGTTTTCACGCTTTCAAATGAAGATTTATCGAAGCTTTCTGTAGATAATTTAAGCTTACATACGAAGGTTGAAAGTCACACATTATCTGAAGATCAAGCTTGCTCGTTTTACGAAATACTTATCAAAGGAGAAAAGGGAAACATTCGCCTACCTATTAGTCAAACCGGGTGCTATGGACTGACTTCCATTGTAATTTCAGATCGTCTGGTTTCAGGAAAGCAGAATGATTTGTCAGCCCTATCCACAGACTTGAGCCGGGCACATGAACTAAAGGTTCAGATAAAGGAGAAGAAAATGTTGATCGATTTGGCAGATAATCCTACGCTTACAGTTGACTATGAAAATTCAATCGGTTCTCTGAAGGTGATCAAATTTATGTTTCAAGGATCCGCCGAAATAACTGCTTTCGAGCTCTTAGATGGGCAAGAAGCGAGATTCGAATCGAAATCCTTAGTTCCGTTTTGAGAGAAGAGCAAACAAATTTTGTAAAAATTGTTGCAGCCAGAGGAACGAATTTTGGGTAAATCCTATTACATTTATTTATCAATTACCCGTAACAAATACGTCATGACAGCCGAAGAAATCCAATCTCAGATCACAGAACTAGAATCAAAATTAACCGGTGACATGTTTAACGACATGGAGATCAAAGACAAGATTCACAACCTGAAGATGAAGCAAAATGGCACTCGCCCGATGAACTCTGAGATCGAGTGTGTGGGTTGTGGCAGCTGATTTATTATCACTTGATAAGTATTTTTTTCAGAATCTTTCTTTTAGGATAAGTATGATCCAGTCCGTGTAACATTCATGCGGAGTAAAGATTCTATGTGAAATAGAAACTATTCAAATTGGATGCTGTCTTTAGCCTGTAAGACTTAACCATATGAAAGTTACTCAGGCATTCCTTTTATTCATTTTCATTTTAGGGTCCCAATCTTTTGCCCAGGAGAAGGCGAATTATGACTACATCTCAAGCTATGGTGAGCATGGACATAGCAGCTTTGCTTTGGTCAGAAAAGAAAATCAATACGGCCTCATTGATCGACAAGGCAAAGAAATTTTGCCTCCCGTCTATGATAAGATCTATCGTTTTGGGGAATCTGGCCTGAATTGGGCGAAGCTTCAAAAAGACGGCAGATATGGTTTCGTAGACCGGGCAGGCAGTATTGTTGTAAAACCAGCATACGATCGCATCTATCCTTTCGGCGATAAGAACGCCAATTGGGCACTTGTCCTAAAAAATGGTCTTTATGGATTCATTGATCGGTCGGGTGCAGAAGTGGTTTCACCTGTTTACAATAGCATCAATTCCTTCGGTTCCTATGGTGTATCATGGGCAAGGGTACAGCGAGATGGGATGTATGGATTTATTGATCGGTCAGGGAAAGAGATTGTACCCACTGTTTACCAGCGTATAGGAAGTTTTGGAGCGATCGGAACAGATTGGGCCAAAGTGGAACAAAATGGTTTGGAAGGTTTCATTGATCGCTCGGGCAAAGAAATTGTCAATCCTAAATACACCTCAATCGCTTCTTTCGGGACGATTGCAAGCCACTGGGCACGAGTCGAGCAAAATGGGCTTTATGGTGTCATCGACAGAAATGGCAAGGAAGTGATTGCTCCAAAATATGAACGTATTTACAATTTCGGTAACCGTGGCGCATCACACTTGGCCATGGTACGGAATGCAGGCCTGTACGGCCTCATCGATAAGTCAGGGAGGGAAGTTGTTCCGGCTATTTATGATCGTATCAGTTATTTCGATCGTGAAAATT
Organism: Ekhidna sp.; assembly: GCA_965601465.1. GTDB lineage: Bacteria > Bacteroidota > Bacteroidia > Cytophagales > Cyclobacteriaceae > Ekhidna. The sequence continues at coordinate 562,667 of OZ271834.1, forward strand.
CGAATTGGGCATTAGTCGAGAGAGAAGGAAAATTCGGGTTTATAGATAAGAGTGGCAAATTGGTGGTACCTGCAGCCATGACAGATTTGAGTGGAAGTTTTCACGAGCTAAGCGATCACTTTAGCTCTCGAGGATCTCATATTGGAACTATTGGAGCAGTGAAGAAATACTGGGTGAGTGATTTTGTTGGAAACTATGCACTTATCAAAAGCAAGAAGACCTGGAAACTGGGTGTTATTGACCGAGAGTTTGACGTAGTTGTACCTGTGGAGTATAAGAAGATTCTGGTGGACCAGGCAGGAAGTATTCACGTCTGGAAATAAAAAAGCCTCCCTTTGAATAGAGAGGCTTTCGAAATCTGATATCAATTATTTAAAAAGCTTCGCTAAATAAGATTTTCATTTCTTCCCAGCTAGCACTATCCGCAGCGGCATTGTACGCGATCGCCATTCCAAACTTTTCAGCTAAAGCATCTGCTTCTTTGCTGGTGAAAGAGTGGAGCGCTCCTTCATAGTTGATGAACTTATAGTCAGCTCCTGCTGCGTCCATGGCAGCTTTGAAGTCATTGATTTGTTGTTCTGGAACAAACGTATCCGCTGCTCCATTAGCTACAAGAATCTTTCCTTTCACAGACCCAACATCGGGCATCGCTGGCAATTGAAGTCCAGCGTGAAATGCAGCCACAGCATCCAGATCATAACCAGAGTTGGCCATACTTAAAACAGTGCTTCCACCAAAGCAATACCCAATGGCTCCAATTTTTTCGGGATCTACATTTGGATGATTTTTCAAGGCTTCCATGGCAGCTTCAAATCGGGCTTTGGCTACTTCAAAATTTCCAAGCACCATTCCGGCAAAAGCGCCTGCTTCATCCGGATGAGCTGCCTGCTTTCCATCGCCATACATATCTACTGCAAGCGCCACATACCCAAGATCAGCAAGCATGTCCGCTCGTTGCCTGGAGTAATCATTGTGCCCCCACCACTCGTGCACCACAAGAATGCCAGGCTTTTTGCCTTCAAGGGTTGGATTAACAGCGAAATAGCCATTCATTGTCACGGTATCAGCAGTATATGAAAAGTCTCCGGAAGGAACCTCCGCAGCTTCTTCCATCTCCTCAGTGTTTTCACCAGCCTCTTTTTTTTCTGTGGGCGTGCATGCCATCATTATGAGTCCGGCGATAATAGCGTAAAAAAATTTTTTCATAGCATTAGGTTTTGTTTTCCCTAAAGGTAATTAGGAAAAAGAATAGGACGAGTGTAAATAAAAAAACCAGGCGTTGGCCTGGTTTAGATTTATAATTTGAATTTGATGGGGATAACCATCTGTACTCTGACCGGAACTCCTCCCATTGTGCCAGGAGAAAACTTAGGAAATAAATTAACGACTCGTAGGGCTTCTTCATCACAGCCGACGCCTATTCCCCTAATTACCTCAGCATTGCTGAGTTTACCATCCTTTTCTACTACAAACTTTACAAAAACCCGACCCTCGACACCCATTCGTTTGGATTGATTTGGATAGCGCAGGTTTTCATCAATAAAGACTGATAGTTGTTCCTCACCCCCTTTGAATTTCGGCATGACTTCAACAATGGTGTAGATCATATCATCGATCAAATATGATTCTAATGGCGGGTCTTCAGCAGGTGGGTTTGCACCGTAGATCAAAAAGGAATCATTGTCTGATGCATTACTTTCTGCTTTATACTTTAGATTATTTGTAAGTACGAGACCTTCGTCAGACCAAACAGTGGTCGGAGGCCCTTCTTGAACTGTGACAGAATCTAAAGGAACTGGAATACTTGGAAATGAGCATTCAATAACAATCCAGTCATCTAGCTCAATCACAGGATCAATGGGTGATTTCCATTCAAATGCGACTAACGTCAGTGACAAAGTAATCACCATACCGATGCTAAAGAACAAAGGCCTCTGCTGTTCCAAATCATACTTATCGGTTTTCTTGGGTTCCATATTACCTCAATTGAAAATTCACAGGTAATTGCATCTGCACCTTCACTGGGACACCTCGTTGTTTTCCAGGGGAAAACTTCGGCAGCAACTTCAATACTCTTATTGCCTCTTCGTCACAACCTGCGCCAATGCCTCTAAGAATCTTAATATCAGTAACGGATCCGTCCGTATCAACCACAAAACTGATGTGTACTTTTCCTTCGATTCCCATTCTTTTCGCTTGTCTCGGATACTTGATGTTCTTAGCGATAAACCCTAGCAAAGCAGCATCACCACCGGGAAATTCAGGCATATCCTCAACAACCAGAAACGGATCATCAGGAATATCGATAGGAGTAGGTTCACCAAATTCAAGTTCTTCCAGGTCATCATCAATATTTATGACAGTTTTGTCTTCTATTGCCTCGGTCAACTCCTCCACTTCTTTTATTTCAGCTGCAGCCGAAATTACCTGCTCTTTGATTTTCGGCTTTGGAATTTCGAGTGGCTTCTGCTTGGTTATCTGTGGTTCGTCAAGGACAAACCAAGGTTCCTCTTCCGGTTCTTGAGGTTGAACAACCGGGTCAATGGGTGATTTCCACTCAAAGGCTACCAGCGCAAGGGATAATGAAATGATTATTCCTATACCAAAGAATAAAGGTCTCTTTGGCTCTAAGTCATACTTTTCGTTTTTCTTAAGTTCCATGATTCAAGCGTTTGTTGGGTTTCGAATAGTTAATTCAAAACAAAAAGCATGAATCGTGCCTAAGTCAGTTTAAAAACTCGTTGATGTGTTTGGAAAGATGGCTGTAGACTTCCTGACTTGGAAGAAGATCAGCCGAATCAAGCTCAGGAAGGGGTCTGTAAACCGTCTTATTAGATTCCTGAAGGTATTTTTCACAGTTTTTCAAATCCTGTAAAATGGGATTTTGGTAGTCCAGGGAGCAGGTGTGACTAAACTCTTCAAGATAGTTGGCATACCAGGGAGCCATACTGCTTAATGACACCAGTGAAGTGAAAAACATTTCAAGTGTTCGGTCCCGTCCTTTGATAAATGATAGGGCATTCTTACTTCCAATGGGTTTGGTGTACAGTTCCCACACTTTAAGTATATCTTCCGTACGATCTTCTTCACCTGTATAGATTACATCTGTCCGATAGAGTGCTGAGATGACTAAGGTAGATCCTTTGATCAGTGATTGAATCACTGATTTGAAGCTCCTGGATGTTTGATCTCTGAAATGAAATCGTGGCGCTTCTTTTCCTTGCACGTGGATGTAGCGAAGCATATTTTGATGGGTTAATTTGAATATTTGCTACTAATGTCTAGGAAGCACCTGCGGCAACCAGCAACTCCTCGATGGTATTTTGACCATGGTCCCTTGCAAAAGTTAATGCCGTGTTTCCCTCTTTATTGGTCAAATGTACGTTTGCTCCTTTGGAAATTAGCATCTCTGCTAATTCAGGAGAACCCTTAAAGCACACCCCCATAAGAGCAGTATTTCCTAAAGCATCTTGGGCATCGATTTCTGCACCGTGATCTATTAGCAATTCAGCAATTTCTTTTTGTCCCAAATAAGTAGCCAATACTAATGGAGTGAATCCTCTTTCATCCGGGGTGTTTACGAGTTCAGGATTAGACGATAAAAGCACAGTAAGTGAGTCTGTTTGACCTGAACGGATAAAATTTACAAGTTCCATGTTTTGATCGTTAGAATAAAAAAGGTTTGCCCATGTGATGGGCAAACCCGTTATAATATTGAATTAAGCGAGATCAAATCGATCCAGATTCATGACTTTGTTCCATGCAGCAACAAAATCATTGACGAACTTTTCTTTTGCATCTTCGCACGCATATACCTCAGCAATGGCACGAAGCTCTGTGTTGGATCCGAAGATAAGGTCCGCTCTCGATCCCGTCCATTTTATCTCACCGGTTCTTCGATCCCGCCCTTCAAATACCTTGTCATCATCATTCGTTGCTTTCCAGGTAATTCCGAAATCAAGAAGGTTGACGAAGAAGTCATTCGAAAGCGTTCCGGGATTATCGGTGAAGACACCCAAATTGGAATTATCATGGTTGGCATTCAGCGCACGCATTCCAGCGACAAGAACACTCATTTCAGGAGCGGTAAGTGTGAGAAGTTGTGCTTTATCAACAAGCATTTCTTCAGCAGAAACAGAAATATCTGAACTCTGGTAGTTTCTAAAGCCATCCGCTAGTGGGCGAAGTGCTTCGAAAGAATCTATATCTGTTTGCTCGGCAGAAGCATCTGCTCTTCCTTGGGTAAAAGGAACTGTAACCGCATGCCCTCCGTCTTTGGCTGCTTTTTCAACAGCTGCGCATCCTCCAAGCACAATGAGGTCTGCCATGGATACATCCTTACCAAAGGCGCTTTGGATGCCTCCAAGTGTATCCAATACTTTTGAAAGTTGTGCAGGGTTGTTTGCTTCCCAATCTTTTTGAGGAGCCAATCTGATTCTCGCCCCGTTGGCTCCACCGCGCATGTCTGAACCACGGAAAGTAGAAGCAGAAGCCCAGGCTGTAGATACCAGTTCGGAAACAGACAGACCTGAGTCCAGTATTTTGTCTTTTAAATCAGCAATGTCAGCATCACTAAGATTGTGTGTTGCAGCTGGAATCGGATCTTGCCAGATGAGTTCCTCGGCTGGTACCTCGGCGCCAAGGTAGCGAGCTATCGGCCCCATGTCTCTATGCGTCAATTTGTACCATGCTCTCGCAAAAGCATCTGCCAATTCCTCAGGATTCTCATGAAATCGTTTGGAGATTTTAGCATAATCAGGATCCATCTTTAGTGCCATATCGGCGGTCGTCATCATTAAGGCCTGTTTATTGTTTGCATTACCTGCGGCTGGAGCCATTCTGGCATTGGACGCAGCAGTTGGTGTCCATTGATGTGCGCCAGCAGGGCTTTTCGTCAATTCCCAGTCATAGCCTAATAGTACTTCGAAGTAATCATGGTCCCATTGGGTCGGATTTGGAGTCCATGCTCCTTCTATACCACTGGTTATGGTATCATCACCGTGACCTGTGCCGAAGGTATTTTTCCATCCTAGACCTTGCTCTTCAATGCTGGCTCCTGCCGGTTCTCTGCCAACATATTTCTCTGGGTCTGCAGCCCCATGGGCTTTACCAAATGTGTGTCCACCCGCTACCAGTGCCACTGTTTCTTCATCATTCATTGCCATGCGGCCAAATGTCTCTTTGATGTCTACCGCGGATTTTAGTGGGTCCGGATTGCCATTGGGGCCTTCGGGGTTTACATAGATTAATCCCATTTGTACGGCTCCAAGCGGATTCTCAAGTTCACGATCTCCGGTATATCGCTTATCTCCTAACCACTCAGTTTCTGCGCCCCAATAAATATCTTCTTCAGGTTCCCAAACATCTGCACGACCACCGGCAAAACCGAAGGTCTTAAATCCCATGGATTCTAGGGCACAGTTTCCGGCAAGAATCATTAAATCTGCCCATGAAATCTTTCTTCCATACTTCTTTTTGATTGGCCATAGCAGAAGTCTTGCCTTATCCAGGTTTCCATTGTCAGGCCAGCTATTCAATGGGGCAAAACGATGCGTACCTGTTCCGGCTCCACCGCGACCATCTTGAATACGATACGTACCTGCACTGTGCCATGCCATACGGATGAAAAAAGGACCATAATGACCATAATCTGCGGGCCACCATTCCTGTGAGTCCGTCATCAGATCATAAAGATCATTTTTGATTGCTGTAAGGTCAAGACTTTTGAATTCTTTCGCATAGTCAAATCCTTCATCCATTGGATCAGACATAGATGAATGCTGTCGGAGAATGTTGAGTTTTAATTGATTGGGCCACCAATCCCGGTTGGAGGTACCTCCCCCGGCACTTTGGTTAAGAACTCCGCCCAAATAAGGACATTGACTTGCGTCGTTGATGTTGTAACTTTTATCAGAAGTATGATTAGTCATATTGGTAAGGGTTTAATACTTTAACTGAAGTAAATCTCGCATAACTATAATTTATAAATTTTATATGGTTATAAGTCCAACCTATGCTAAAAACTTATGGGGTCTTCTATTTTTATTAACACTCAGTGTTGGATTCGCACAGGCTCCTAAAAAGTTTAAGACAAAGTATGATCGCGATGATTTAGACCTTGTGCCGTCAGCTCCCGATTACTCTCAAATGAAATATTGGGTGGCGCATCCTGAAGTTGAAGACCTGGCGGATTTAGTGCCAGGGAAAGGAGAGCTGAAAGAAAGTCAATCAACAGCTGAAGTGGATGTATTTTTTATTTATCCGACAATCTATTCGAAAAAACAATATAAAGATCATCCATGGTTCGCAGATGCGGATGACAAGAAATTAAATAAGGATATTGCAACCTCCACCATTAAATACCAGGCCTCTGTATTCAACGGTTCAGGAAAAATTTATTCACCACTTTACAGACAGGCACACATTGGAGTATACTATGCAGATAACTTACCACTGAAAGTGGAGGCACTTGATTTCGCTTATCAGGATGTGAAGCGCGCATTTAAATACTACCTTGAAAACTGGAACAATGGACGACCCATTATTATTGCCTCACATAGCCAGGGGACGAATCATGCGGTCACCTTACTTCGGGAGTTTTTTGAAAGCAAACCATTGATGGATCAATTGGTAGCTGCGTACATTGTGGGGATGCCGTTGGATAAGCGCACCTTCTCCTATATCCCGACTTGCAACGATGCGAATGATACTGGGTGCTGGCTTACCTGGAATACGTATGCCAAAGACTATTATCCGCCGGACCATGACTTTTGGTATGCAGATGCTTTAAACGTAAATCCTTTGAACTGGACTACCGATGCTGATTATGTAGCAGCAGACAAAAACCATGGTGGAGTTCTTCGTAATTACAAAAAGATCAGGCCGGAACTTTCAGATGCTCAGAATGTGGATGGTATGCTTTGGATTAACAGGCTTAATTTTTTCTGGAGTTTCCTTATCAAATGGGATCGCTACCATATGGTGGATTACAATCTCTACTATGTAAACATCCGAGAAAACGTTGCAGAACGCGTTTCTGCTTATCTGGAAGAGCAAAGCGACTAACTATCTTCGTATTGTTCCAGAAATTTAGGAAGTAGATCCATCATAAGTTCGTAGATGGCAAATTGGGAAGCGCTTGCCAGGTATGCGTCAGAAAAATTGCAATAAGCAATAAAACTGGTAAGTTTATCACCCTCCAGTTTAGTGTTTTCACTTACCCACTCACGTGTAAATTTTAATCTAGCTTGCTCTGTAGTATACCTGGTTTTTCTGATATGTTGCATTTTTCGCTTCTCCTTTTCCTTCTTACTCACCGAATGATGAATGGCAGAGATCGGATGGAAGAATGCGAATACAGGGTTTAAGTATTCACTCTTTTCGAGTTGAGGATATGGATCCATCACTACCCGGGGGACACCAAAAATCTGGAAGGTGGTATCCTCTCCTTTCTCCTCCATAATCAAATCTTTGAAGCGTTCATATTCCGGAAACTCACCAACAACTACTTCTTCAAGAAAGATGGTATTTAGTGGGAGCAGAAACTCAATTTCTTCCGATTGAAACCAGGAGGTATCAGCAATCCAGGCGAGCGTTTTATGGCCAACATTTGACAACACTAAGGTGTCGCCCATCTGAGCGGGAATCTTGAATTTCCCCTTCTGGTTGGTGGACGTCAGGCTGCCGGCGTTGATATTTTTAATGTGAACCCCAATCATATCTTCTTTCGTCGTGCTGTCACGTACTACACCATAGACATAGGTGCGTTGCGCATTCACAAGAAAGCCACAAAAGATTAATGCTATGAAAATGAATTTTTTCAATGTTCAAATATCCTTGCAATCAGGCCTATTATTAAGGAATTAATATTTTTTAACGTTGTATTTCTGAATTAAGAATGCAATAACTGCTCCAACGGTTGCCTGATGATTATAAAAGGTTGGTCTCTCTTACAAGAGTTAACGCCTTACCGCCCAACATTCTTGAAATATTATAGTTCTTTCTTTGATGGTGAAAATTTCCAAACACTCCGGTATTTACACATTGATGGTGGAGCAATTTCTTCCTATTTCTATAGAGAAGGCATGGGATTTTTTTTCATCACCAAAGAACCTCGCCTTGATTACACCCAAACATATGGGGTTCAAGATAACCTCTGAAGAACCTGATTCGATGTTTCCTGGTCAGATTATCACATACAAAGTTGCACCATTCCCGGGTATCCGAACGAACTGGGTGACAGAGATTACACATGTTGACCACAAAAGGTTTTTCGTCGATGAGCAGCGATTTGGCCCTTACAGCATGTGGCACCATGAACATCATTTTGTTGAGAGCGAGAAGGGAGTTATTATGACGGATCTGGTTTCATATAAGATCCCCTTTGGCTTTCTTGGTCATATCGCTCAATCTCTTTTCGTAAGGAAAAAATTGAGTGACATTTTCAGCTACCGGATGAAAGTGCTGGATGAGATGTTTACCGAGTAGCTTATCTTTATTGGCGGTGTAAGATCTAACCCAAAAGACATGGACCGTCGAAAAGTATTAAAAGGACTTGGATTTGGAATGGCCACATTGCCTTTTATCTCAGTAAAAGCCAGCCAACCAAATTTTTCCGACTATGCTTCCTTGCTTATTGAAAGTGACCCCACCGATGAGAAATTCTGGAAGAAGTTTAGAAAAGACTTTTATGATGTACCTAAAGATTTTATAAATCTGGAGAATGGGTATTTTGGCGTTCAACCACTACCTGTGTATCGGGCTTATCTCAAAAACATTGAGCAAGTAAATGTCAATTCTTCCAGATACCTACGAACGAAGTACAATGAGGAGATTAAATCGATCATTTCTGATCTCTCCGCATTTGCTGGCATAGAACCGGAAGAGACTCTGATCACAAGAAATGCAACAGAAGCGCTAAACATCGCTATTCAAGGACTCGATTGGCAAGAAGGAGATGAGGTAATACTCTCAGCGCAGGATTATTATAGCATGATTGAGACTTTTGAGATGTTGGAGAGGCAGAAAGGAATTAAGCTAATCAGGGTCAAGATCCCGATTGTCCCCCAAAGTGACGATGAGATAGTTGCTAGTTATGAGCAAGCGATTACTTCAAAAACTAAATGTGTTTTGCTCACTCACATAATTCACTTAACAGGCCAAATCATGCCCGTCCGTAAAATCTCTGATCGTCTTCGACCGAAAGGCATTGAGATTATTGTGGATGCAGCACATAGCTTCGCCCAGATCCAATTTGGGTTAAAAGACCTGGAGGCTGACTTTGTAGGAGTGAATCTTCATAAATGGTTTGGAAACCCATTGGGCGTGGGCCTTCTTTATGTGAATAAAAACAGGATTAAGGACCTAACCCCACTATTTGGAGATAGCGGCAAGGAGGTCGATGATATTCGAAAGCTGGGTCACTTTGGTACTTTGTCTGTACCGACCGTTCTTACCATTAAAGATGCACTGGAATTTAATCAGACGGTTTCAGTGGCAGTAAAAGAAAAGAGGCTTCGACACCTTCAAAATTACTGGACTTCACGTGCAAAAGAAATTTCTGGAGTGATCATTACGACACCATTAGAAGTAACAAGAAGTTGTGCGATCGCTAGCTTTAAAATAGAGGGAATGCAAACCAAAGAAGTGATTGCCAAGCTTTATGACAATCATAAAGTATTTACCGTCATTCGATACCTGGAAGATCAGGAGGTTGTACGTGTAACTCCTAGTTTGTATAATCTTACCAGTGAATTGGATGTTTTGCTTGACGGCCTTAAATCTCTGACCTAACCATTCACAGCCATGAAAAACCTATTAAAACTTGAAGAGCTTGCGATGTTTCTATTGTCCATTTATGTATTCAGTTTTTTGGATTACGCATGGTGGATCTATTTGATTTTGATTTTGACTCCTGATATTGGAATGCTGGGATACTTGTTCAATGCCAACCTTGGGGCTTCGCTATACAACCTGTTTCACCATAAAGGGATAGCTCTCATTATTGGATTTTTAGGGTTTTGGTGGGGAATCGCAGAACTTCAGTTGGCAGGGATCATCCTATTCGGGCATTCAAGTATGGATCGAATTTTTGGATATGGCCTGAAGTACAACGAAGGGTTCAAGTTTACACATCTTGGTAACTTATGAAATCAAACCGATCCATTTCCATTGTCATTCCTACGCTCAATGAGGTTGATATTATCAACCATACATTAGAGCATACCATGAACCAGGCATCAGATCCGGAGGAGATTGAAATGATAGTTGTAGATGCAGGGAGTGACGATGGCACATTGGAAAGTTTATCCCATACCAATATTCAAGTCTTTAGCAAACCGGACCTGGCCTTAAAGAAATATGCAAGTTTAAATTTTGGGTTAAGTCAATCGAGGGGTGATGTGGTCTTGTTCTTAGATGCCGATACTCTCCTTCCGAATAATTTTGATAAGGCAATTCTGAAGATATTAGAAGATAAAGATGTTGTAGGCGGGGCTTTTGAATTTTCCTTTCTCAAGCCAGACTGGAAGCTCTCACTACTTACCATAATCAATCGGATCAGGTATCGACTAGATAAAGCCTACTATGGTGACCAAGCCATTTTCGCAAGAAAATCAACGCTCGATGAAATCGGTGGGGTACCAAAAGAACCGCTGATGGAGGCCGCCTATTTGAGCAAGGCGCTTCGGAGAAAGGGCAAAATGAGAATCGTAAACCCAGGCATTACCACCTCTCCGAGACGATTCAATGAGAATGGTTTTTTTAAAGTGACGTGGTTTGATACGAATATGTTCATTCGTTTTAATTTAGGGCTTCCTGTCTCCAGCTATGCAAATAAATACTGGGGCAAAAACCTTAACTCATAAATGAACCAGCCCCTCGTATCCATTATTATGGCGGCCAAGAACACGGCACCATACCTTCCTAAATGTATTGAATCAATTACTCGACAAACCTATAAAAACTGGGAATTGATTGCGATCAATGATCACTCCTCGGATCGTACACCGGATATTCTCAATTGGTATGCGGATAAAGATGATAGAATCAAAGTGGTACATAGCCGGAGAAGTAAACTCATCCCTGCGCTGAAGGAAGGTTATGCAACAGCCAAAGGGGAACTGATCAACCGGATGGACTCGGACGATAAAATGCCTGATGACAAGCTTGAGGTTTTGGTGAAGGAATGGTTGAAGTATGGAAAGGGTCATATTATCGCTGGAGGAACCGAGCATTTTGTGGATAAAGGCGAAGTAGGAGATGGGTTTCGGAGGTATGAGGAATGGCTCAATGTAGTAGCAAAAAATGAAACGCATTACCAGGAAATCTATCAGGAATGTGTCATTCCCTCCCATTGCTGGATCATTCACAAAGAAGATTTTGACAGTGTAGACGCCTTCAATCCTGAGGTTTATCCCGAGGACTATGACTTATGTTTTCGCTTTTATAAAAAGGGGCTAAAGGTTCATGGCCTTGATAAAGTGCTCCACTATTGGCGAGATCGTTCAGATCGAATCTCACGCACCTGGGAAGAGTATAAAGACAACCGGTATTTTGAGATGAAGCTCAGATATTTTTATCAAATCGATCGGAACAGGGACCGACCTCTGCTCTTATGGGGAGCAGGAAGAAACGGGAAGGATCTGGCAAAACTTCTGCTGGAAGAAGAAGATTCTTTTCACTGGGTATGCGATAACGAGCGTAAGATCGGTAAGGATGTATATGGTATTCAGATGAAGCATTTTGAAGAAATCAATCGGATTGAAAATCCACAGATTCTTGTAGCAGTGGCATCCCCTGAACATAAAGAGGATATCCGTAAGCAGCTAGTCAGTTGGGGCAAAAAGCCGGTAGATGATTATTGGTTTTTTGCATGACTAAGGCCCCCCGATATATCCTCCCCGTTATTGTCTTGGCGCAGTTCTTATGTACCTCTTTGTGGTTTGCAGGTAATGCGGTGATGCCGGACTTGGCGATAAAGTTGAATCTGACTTTATCGGATACAGGCTACATGACGTCTGCCGTTCAATTTGGATTTATTACAGGGACACTCGTTTATGCAGTCTTGACGATTGCCGATCGATTCAACCCATCCAACGTCTTTCTTCTAAGCGCATTATTGGGTTCCATTTGTAATTACCTACTGATCGCAGATGCTACTTTTATTCAAGTTCTATCTTTTCGATTTCTTACTGGGTTTTTTCTCGCGGGAATCTATCCAGTCGGAATGAAGATTGCAGCAGACTACTATGAAAAGGGACTTGGAAAAGCCCTGAGTTTTCTCGTTGGGGCATTGGTTTTAGGAACTGCTTTTCCACACCTTATTGCCAGTTACAATGCATCCCTTGATTGGAAGAATGTGGTATTCGCTACCTCCTTACTTGCAGCAATTGGGGGTTTTTCAATCAAGTTTTTTGTTAAAGAGGGTCCGTATCGAAAACGGGGAATAAAACCGAAGTTCAGCACCATGGGCAAAGTTTTTCGGGATAGTGAGTTTCGGGCTGCTGCTTTTGGATATTTCGGTCACATGTGGGAATTGTATGCATTTTGGGCGTTTGTTCCGGTAGTGATAAGAAACAATGGTCATCTAAGAATTTATGAGAATGAAGTCATTTCCTTCCAATCATTTATAATCATCGGTTTGGGAGCTGTTGCCTGCTTTATTGGAGGATATATTTCAGAAAGATTCGGATCTCAAAAAACCGCGAAACTCTTTTTGTTATTGTCCGGATTATGCTGTTTAATATCTCCAATAGCATTTGAATTTAACCGTACCATCTTCTTGGCTTTTATGATTTTTTGGGGGATGGTCGTAATAGCAGATTCACCTCTTTTTAGCTCCCTGGTCGCAAACAGAGCAGATCCAGAACTCAAAGGGACTGCAATGACCATTGTGAATTGCATAGGTTTCGCGATCACCATTTTGAGCATTCAACTGATCAGTTTTCTAATCGAAAATTACGATGAACGGACGGTGCTATTACCGCTAGCTCTTGGGCCTTTGTTTGGGTTACTATTTCTCAGAAAGTCTACTTCCGGGTCATCTTAAAAACCTCTGTCCATTTCTTATCGCCGTTCTTGAGATCTAGCCGAATTTCCATTTCTGAATCAGATTTTCGTTCGAAAACCAATCCTTTCAGTATGATTTTATCCTCTGTGAATTCGATAAGCTCGAAATGGACATAATCCTCTTTTGTTTCCCAGGAGATCATCTCTGGAGTGAAATGCTTGAGTTTTATTCCTGTACTATCAAGCACCAAAAATTCATAGAAGTTGAGACTTCCATCACCTTTATGATGACGATAAACACCCATCATAGTACCATCATCAGAAGGCGCTGACCAAACCTCTTCGGAGGTGCCACCAAATCCATCACCCGTCCAGGTTCCTTCAAGCCAGCTGTAGGAGAAGGATTCTTGACCAAAAGCGGATACACTGAATAGTATGAATCCGGTAAGAAGTAGTTGTAGTTTCTTCATGGCTTTACCTAATGACGATCAGAAGGGTACTAACTGGACAGTTCATCCCTCATTTTCTTCAATCTTTCGGGCTCGTGCGCAATCCACGTTTTAAGCAGGTCATTCATCATGGCAATGAATTTTTTGGATTGCAAATGATTGTTTACCGGATCATTGAGAAATTTTTTAAGATCCGCGAGCGCGGGAATTTTTTCAAGTTCTTCGTTGGTAAGCATCCATGAGCCCATGGACCAATTTTCAAAAACTCGCTTATCAGAAAACCCCTTCACCCATTGTGTCACATTTTGATGTCTGGGGTCTTTCCAAATTTTTTCAAAGAGCTCATTCACTTTTTCTTCAGGGCCTTCCAGAAACTGTAAGAATTTATTCTCAATCCCTAAAAGGATCCCGGTAATCTCATTTTTGGGGTTATTTTTCTGAGAGGTTTGAGTGATGTCTCTCAAAACCTCCAGAGTCACCTTATCCTTCGGGGTGCTTGTATAGATAGTGTAGTAGGTCATGATAGAGTAGTAGTCTATGGAATTTAATAAAATTTGTGACCGTAGTACTTAGTATTTGTGGATATTTAGATCAGTGAAGAATTTTTTTCTATTTGTTTTTTATGTGATCCTGGTTTTTTTGATTCTGTCCTCCATCATTGATCGGATGAATGAGCAAACGGAATCCCTACCGGAATGCGAGGATAATTATATTATACTTAATTCGGACAATGATCGCTTGCATGAGCGAGATTGGGATTTGGTGGATCACTCCCGTGCCTTTTGTGCATCCTATGAATCGCTGGAGTCTTTGAGTTTATCGTCCGGTGAAAGCAGAAATAATATTGTTGTGAATCGGGATACGTATGAAAATCTGTGGGGTAAGATTTATGCTCAGCTTGTAAAAGAAAGCAAACCACGCATTGATTTTCTAACGGACTCGTTGACTAAAATCTCTAAAGAACATGCACTTTCCAGGGTTGAGCTTGCAGAACTTATCGTCGCTTTTGTACAAGATATCCCCTATAGTTATGTCCGTTCCACTGATTGTTCGGAAACAAATAACAAAGGAAAGCCATGTATCGGGAACATTGCCTTTGGACTCCTTTCACCATATGAATTCTTGCATTCCCTTTATGGTGATTGCGATACGCGATCCGTTTTGATTTATGCGATGCTGGAGACCTTAGGTTACGACCCCATGATTGTGGTGAGCAGTGAATACGCGCATGCAATGCTCGCACTAAACATTGCTGCTACTGGAGATCACCTAAAGCATCGGGGAAAGAACTATTATTTTTGGGAGACCACTGGAAAAGGGTGGCCCATTGGCATGCTACCCCCCAATTCAAATAATATTAACTACTGGAAAATTGCACTTGTAAATGGACGCTAACATCGCACTTTTGGCCATTGTCGAAATTATATCTGCCATTACTATTGGGATCTTCATCCTGGCACTCACCTATAAGATTGTGCAATGGGTGGGGAGGAAATATTATAAGATTCAAGATTACAATTTATCCTACAGCATCTTCGTCTCAGCAATTATCATTTCTGTTGGGATCATGATCAGTGGGATTGTCCAACCACTGATTTCATCCTTTAGATTGTTAAACCGAAGTGCTAATAGCTTCAGTCTGGCATTCGAATACATCGCAACTGGAGCTTTATATATTGCGATTGCCTATTCGGCCACCGTTTTGATAGGCTTGATCAGCACTTTCCTATATAGCAAGCTCACACCGATTAATGAGTTTGAAGAGATCAGAAATAACAACATCGGCGTTTCTCTGATTATCAGCAGTATTTTGATTACTCTCACCTTACTTACCAAGGACGGTGTGATACTGCTGATCGAAGCGATTATTCCTTATCCTGAACTGCCGCCTATTTAACATCCAGCTTGCTTGCTAGCATGGATACTTGTAATTCCACCCTTTTGATCTCTCTAATCACGGCATTCTTATTCATCTCCATGAAATGGAAAAATTTAATTCCAGTGACAGCCATCATTAGAACGAAAGTAGCAATGCCAAATTGAATCATTTCAGTGTTATCCTGTGCTACAAAAATTCTGTATACACAGTAAACGGCAAATCCGAACATTATGAACTGAGCAGCCATACTTATTGCATTCAGCCATTTCATTTTACCCTCAAAAAGACCTCCAAACTTCTGAAGGATATTTTGCTCATCATAGGTATTGAACAAGGCCCTTTCGTCTTCCGATAAAGCCTCTTTAATCAACTGATCGATTTCATCATTCTTTTTCATTTTCATACAGTTTATTTTCCAACATATTTTTTAGAAATTCCCGCCCCCTGAATAACCGAGACTTAATGGTGCCAACCGGGACATTCAACAACCCTCCGATCGTAATGATCGAGAGATTTTCCTGATAGAAAAGTTGAATGACTGACCTTTGCTCATCAGGTAATTGATCGATGGCCTCCCTTAAAGCAACTAGCGTCTCTTCATTTGGATGCCGGGTCTTTTCAGCAAATTCAGTTTGTACTTGTTCGCGGATATTTTCCCGTTTTCTATTGACCTGATTGGATCTTATCCAATCGATAGCCATTCGGGTTGCTATCCGCAAGGACCAACCTTGAAATGCTCCGGGATCTCTTAGGGTCTTGATCTTTTTGATGATGACAATCCATGCTTCCTGAGCGATATCTTTTGAAGCCGCCACATCTTTCGTGGTATGATACACTCGGCTGAGTACCTTGGGATTCCATCGCTTTACCAGCAATTCGAATGCCTTACGATCGCCAGTCTGGCAGTTGATCACCAACCATTCCTCAATTATTTGATCCGAAGTTTTCATTTGCTAACCCTTAGTCGGTTGAACTAGAAAATGGTTCAATGAATAAGGAACAATCTATGAAATTATGAAGGAAGGTATTCTAAATCTTGTAGTTCCTTTTTATCCTCGAAGGATCGAATGATACCATCATTTAAGAAATAGAAGCGCGAACAAACTTCAAGGACCGTTCGATAACTATGATCGGAAAGGATGATTCCTTTGACTTTGGATTGTTTATGGATATGTGGGATCAGCTGCTCAATCATTAAAGGAGAGATGAAAGAAAATGGCTCATCAAGCAGTGAAAACATAGTTGGGGCGTATAAAATTATGAGCGTATCAATAATCCTTTTTTGACCTTTAGAAAGTTCTCCTAGTTGGATATGGTCAATTTCTGTGGTCTCTTCAAATTCAGCTGTAACACCAAATATTTTTCTTGCTTTATTAAAAGTCAGTGAATCAGGAAGAAACGTGTCCTGCGGTAGATAATTTACTAGTCCTTTTTTCTCAAAAGGGATGCGATGGTATGTCTTATTGAAGCGTACCGATTGATTTTCTCCATGCAAAGACCCGAAAAGAATCTTCATCAAGGTGCTTTTACCTGATCCATTTCTTCCCACCAGGCCAACGATTTCAGAAGTCTTGCACATGATGTAAATGTCGGAAAGTATAGACCTTCCATTGAAAGAGATATTGATGCTGTCGGCTTCCAGGATGTTCATTTTGAGATGAGGTTGGTGATAAAAAGGGCTAGCAAAGTGATAGTGACATCCATGAAAATAGATGTGATAACTAGTCGGCGAATGCCCCAACCTAGATTAAAGAAAAAATAGAGTCGTTGGTTTGGGAAGAAATAATAATGCGCAAGGGTAGTGAAATAACCGGCGAACTTGATGAGCACTAAATACCCATTACTCTCTTCGCCATAGGAAAGTAGTGTGAAAATACAGATCAGGGTAAATAGTTGATTGAATCTGACAAATTCTAAAAAAACATGTTTGCCAATACGCATCCATTGCTTCATGCGCGGACATTAACCAAAAGTTGAGCCAAACAACACGAGGCTTTAGAAAACCAATCAGAATTGTTTGACCCAAACGTTCAGCTATTCATCTCTAAGGACATTTGCTGGGTTCGTTCGTGCGGCTTTCCACGTTTGTGTGATGATGGTTAAAAAACAGAGCACCATGAGGAAAATAATACTACCCCCAACCTCAACCACGGTAATCTCCGTGCGATATACGTTCTCTTCTAAAATGACTTTATCAAATAAAAAGTAGCAGATTGGAGATCCGATCAATACAGCCAATGTAACCATCTTGAAGAACCCTTTCGAAAGCAAGAAAATCAGCTTTCCTTCCGATGCACCAAATGTTTTTCTAATGCCAATTTCCTTCATGCGTGTTTGTGTTGAGTAGATGGCCATTCCAAACAGCCCGAGCGAGCTAATTGATATCGCAAGGAAGCCAACGAACCCGAAGATTTTCATAAAGTCGACGAGAAATTCATAATAATCTTCAATTTGCTGATCCATGAATTGTGCTTCCAGCCGATGTTTTTCGTCAATAGCATCCCATACTCCCTCAACTCTATCCAGTGTGCCAATCATGTCATTGCTTGCCACCTTTACATTGGCAAACTGATATTGACCGTTATTCCGAATGACAAAGCTTCTAATGTACTCTTCCAGGTTGGCATAAATGATGTCTTTGATCACACCTACAATTTCCACCGACTCACCATGTACGTTAAAAACTGTTCCTAAGGCCTCAGAAGGTGTCCCAAGTCCAAAGCTTTTCACGAATGTCTCATTAACGAGCATAGTTGACTCTCTAGCGTCATTTTCATTGGGCAGGAAATTTCTTCCAGCAACCAATTCAATTTTCATGTTGCCAATGAAAGTCTGATCGACAGAAATATTATGCACCCAAATTGAATCCTGATTGCGTGCATCTACCAGCTGAAGGTTGTTCCAGGTGCCAACCCCTGTGATGTAGGATGAGAAGGAAACCTCAGATACTTCAGGGAGCTTCATTAACTCGGCTTTTACAATCTCAGGATTATTCCCCTGAAGGCTCACATTTAGGATGTTGGATTTGTCGAAACCCATGTCTTTGTTGAGGGCAAATGAGTATTGCTTATTGGTGATGACAACTGCCATCACGAAGATGATACTCAGTGCAAATTGAGCGACTATGAGACTTTTTCTAAAATTGATACCGGATAGCGTTTTCAATGCTTTACCGGATCTCAGCGCATTTAGCGAACTGAGTCGAGAAAAGAATAGCGAAGGGCTAAGTCCTGCGATTAAGCCGGTAGCTATTGCAAATAAGACAAAGAAACCAATGAGGACAGGGGTCAATTCCAAGGTCACCATTTCCTCAGCTCGAGGAAGTAATTCAATGAAGCCCCTACGTAAAAACTTGAAGAAAACGATGCCCAAAATCAAAGAGAAGAGTGATAATATGATCGCCTCTACTGTGAACTGACCAAAGATGGATGACCGACTGGCACCGTTTAATTTTCTCACACCTACTTCACGCGCACGACGAAGCGAACGAGCCATGGATAGGTTGGTATAATTGAAGATGGCTGAAAGTAGAATGGCAGATGCAATTACTGACAAAATGATAATTGGCAGGTAAATCATCTTGGGTCCTATCGAGTCGCTGATATCCGGTCCGGGAACGATTTGATTGATTCTCTGCAATTCGAACGAAGCAGTGAAATGTTCCTGATCCTGAAAATAAGTAGGCGCATTGTTTTTTAGCCACGCTTCAACATTTGTTTTTTCACTGTTGTTGGGGATATAGATATAGTTATAATATCGATCCAGATTTTCCCAATAATCATGGGTCTTATCCAGTAGTCCCTGATTGGCGAGAAGTGGTGTAGTACTTATCGAAACAATGGCCTCAAACTGGAGATGAGAAAATTGGGGTGGATCGGCTACAATTCCTGTGACTAAAAATGTACCCAACCCTTCAATATCGATGGTTTGTCCTAAAGGGTCTATTTCCTGGAAGGTCTTAGCCACAAAACTCTTTGACAGGATAACTGAGAAAGGCTCCTTGAGAGCGGTAGATTCATTGCCTTTCACCAAATCAAATGTTAGAAAGTCGAAGAAATGTTCATCCGCATAGATGCCCTTAATAAATATATTTTTCTCATTGGCGGTAGCAGTTCCTTGCAACCTTCTCCCGAGATTGGTCACCTGTATCCCGGGGATATGCTGCATCATCTCTTCACCAAGGAAGCGAGGAGAGGAGGCCTGAACATCCAGGTTTCGTGATTGATAAACGGGAGAGGAGATCACCCGGTAGATTTCGTTTTTGTGCTCATGAAACTCATCGAACTTTAACAAATCTGAGATCATACCGATGACCAGAAGTCCTGCTGACATAGCCACTGAAAGACTGAAGATATTGATGAAAGAGAAGAGTTTTTGACGTCTCAAATTACGCATGGAAATAGTCACATAGCTAGCGAACAAGGCCATGCGATTGCTCGATCCGGGACTTGGTTTGCCAACGACAGAAGGCCGAATCATTTTGATCACCTCCCAGAAATACATGCGTCTTGCTTTTCTTAAACCATATTTTTCCTTGTTGTTTATAAAGCACTCTTCCAAATCTCCTTCAAGCTCCTCAAAAAATGGATCATTGCAGAAGAATTTGAATATCCGATAGGCAAATGATGGTATTTCTGGATGTTTCATGTCTTAGTCTTTTGAGTTTTTAGTCCTTGATTGGTTGATTATGTGAGTTTCGGAATGAGGCCCCACATGCCTTCACGAAGCTCTTTGGCATCCTGAAGCGTTTCCAATCCACTGTTGGTTACCTCGTAAAATCGCTTGCGTCTTCCGCCTCGCTCAGAAGTGGGTGCTCCATAGTCCGATTGGATAAACCCTTTTTCTTCTAATCTGGTCAGTGCCGTGTGTAACGCTCCTCTGCTGATGGATCGCTTCATGCGACGATCAATCTCTTCCTGGATGGTTACCCCGTAAGCATTCTTCTCGAGGATAAGGATACTCAACATGACGATTTCTTGAAATTCACCTAAATGTGTTCCTTTCATTGATCTTTATTTTATTAGATTCTTAAATGGAGACGTAATGATAAGACATTTGTTTCGTAAATGGAGAAAAAATAATTGAGAACCTAAACCAAACTTCATGTGTTGCCTACTCAAACAATAAAGTAATGAACCCCTATTGTGATCCTGAAACGGGCATTTGCACCCCTTCTACATTCGAAGATTTACAATCCATTGGTCAGAATAAGCTGACAGAAAAAACAGAGATTATCTACGTTGGAGATCCCATGTGTTCATGGTGTTGGGGAATTTCTCCGGACCTGATCAAATTGAGGGATTATTACCGAGAAAAGGAAGTCGGCTATCGGGTAGTGGTCGGTGGTTTGCGAGCTGGAGGAGGTGATCCATGGGATGATCAGATGAAAGATTTTCTCAAAGAACACTGGGGCCATGTCACGGAAAAAAGCGGTCAACCATTTGGGTACAAACTGATGGATCTGGAGGATTTCAATTATGATACCGAGCCCTCTTGCCGAGCTATTGTTGCTGCTCGTCCATTGGTGGGTGATGACGAAATGGAATTTTTTGAAGAGGTTCAGCGAAAATTCTATGTAGAATCTGAGGATCCGGGAAAAACATCTTTCTATCAAAGTATCTGTGAGAAGTTGGGCATAGATTTTAGAAAATTCACCTCACGATTTGAAAGTGACGAAGTTCGATATGAGACGCAAAACGAATTTGTACTTAATCGTCAATGGGGCGTTCAAGGATATCCAACCCTCGTGCTCCTTCATCAGGATCAGCTTTTTTTGGTCGCTCATGGATATGCTACCTTTGAGCAAATGAAGGCGCAAATCGAGAAAACAATCTCAGAGGCAAATAAGGCGGATTCTTAAAAAATCGTCTTAGGCAGTTCAGAAATCACTATCCCCCAAGAGGTTAGACTTTATTTTCACTTTTAGTTGGAACCCTTAGGGGACCCTGTAATCGGTCAGTACTTAGCATCAACCAATGATTAACTGACCCAATATGAAACCATTTTTCTCGCTCGTTGCTGTGTTGATCATCCAGCTGAGCTTCGCACAAAAAGTCGTTTATTTCCCAGGATTTGAACTCATCAATATGGAGCCAAACAATGGGCTTCAATATTCTACTTCCAAATTGATTAAGTCTTACATCGAAGACAATCACGACTACACTGTTTTACTGGATGAAGGAATCGGAGGACAGAGCTATTTAGACCGAGAACCATTGGCTACTTCAGTAGCTAAGGCTACTGAAATAAATGCCCGGTACTTCATGACCGGAGAAATTCACTATCTCCAGGGAGTCTATATCATCTCGTTGGGAGTCTATGAAACCACCACACAGGAACAAGTGTGGCATGATATGGCCAAAGGGGCTGCTGAGCAAGACCTGGATCCGCTACTCTCCAGACTGGGACGTTCCTTTTTTACCAATCGAACCGCCAAAACAGACATTGAAATTGATGAAGTCACCGAATATGATCAGCAGGGGGTAGAACTTGCCCAGATCAAGGTCAACCACTACATGGGCGTGATGCTTGGAGGGAAAGCCATCCCAAACGAAAGCGTCCTGTCAGGATTTGGGATTGCTTATACCTATGACGCATCTACGTTTCTCTTCAACTTTGATTTCGAATTTTTTCCATCCTCGAGCCTCTCCGTAAACCATCATCAATCGCCCGATCGTTCCATCCACAGTGGAAATGCAAGCCTGGGAGTAACCTACCCGCTATCTAGAAAACGAACCACCTTCTACATCAATGGAGGGATGGAATACAGCTACACACAAATCAATGACTCGCAATATGATGTTGATTATCATGATTCGGAATCGGGTATTGGCGCTTACTTCGGAGGCGGGCTCATGATCAACAGAAACTCTACCGTGAACCTGAGAATCTTTACCGCTGTGTCTGTACCCTTTTACCAGGTCAATGACACCAACGTCACAGGGATCAAGTTTGGAATTGTCACCTCGTTTGCTAGAAAGAGTCGGTGATCAGGCCTTCTCAAAAATCTTAGCTTCCTTCGAGACGTAATCCGAAGGGAGCTGTTTGAGTAATGCCTTTTTGAACAAATGATAATCAACTGTTATCGTATGTCTGGGCGTTTTCAATTGATTGTAATGGGGATGATTCACCTCCCGATTTACCAATGATTCCATATTGGACGGACGCTCCCATTTTCCTGAAAGCTGTCTTGCAATGATCTTGGACTGTAACTCCGCTCCCGGCCAGATACATCCTAATGGCTGGAATAAACCCACGAAGAATAAATTTGGATGCGTGGGGTGAAGCATTTTCAAATAAAGAGGTACGGGTCCTTCGGAGTAGTTGACAAAAGAGGGATCAAGGAAAGGATGAGAGATGATAAATCCCGTACAGGCAATAATCACATCAAAGTCTTCAGAGCCACCGTCTTTGAAATGCACGGTATTTCCATCAAACCTTTCAATATCCACTTTTGGATGTACCTTCCCATGCCTGATGCGATAGAGCAACTCGTCGTTGATTGTTGGGTGAGTCTGCCCAAAGCTATGATCAGGTTCTTGTAGTTTGTAATTTTTATTGGGACCGATGAAGATTCGAATCAGAAACTGAGAAAGCATGCTTCTCAACTTCACCGGAAGCCAGGTCATACCTAAGCCCACAATGTCAGATGGTTTACCAAAGAAAAATTTCGGGATGATGCGATACCCTCGTCTCCAGCTGATGCTGGTCTTTTTGCTCACGCGACTAGTTTCCACCGCTACATCACATGCCGAATTTCCACCTCCTATCACCAACACCCTTTGATCTTTGAAAGGCTCTGCTTTTTTGAAATCATGTGAGTGGAGGAATGCTCCGGAGAATTTCCCGGGATATTCTGGCATCCTGGGATTCCAGTGATGGCCATTGCATATGATTAGGTCTGTGAAGATTTCTGTTTTCTTACCCTCCTTATTTTCAATGGTAATTTTCCATTCGGTCTCTGAAACATATTCTGCTTGAAGAGCCGTAGTTTCGAAAACAATGTGCTCCTCTAACCCAAAATGCTTGGCATATCCCTGAAAGTAACTGGCCAGTTGCTGGTGGGACGGATAGTCTGAGACTTCTTCCCCATGATCCTCCCAGGTATAATCTTCGTATTGCGAGAGCGTCTTGGAACTAATAATGTGGGTGGTTTCAAACACACTGGAATGACTGGGTTTCTCACTATAGATCCAGTTGCCACCCACACGATCATTGCGATCGTAGCAAACCGCTTCAACTCCTTCATCCAGTACGTTTTTAAGGGCAGTAATGCCGGAAGGTCCGGCCCCAATGACACAAACTCTTTTCATGCGCGCTTATTTACACGCTGAAGATACTGAGAAGTCGGGAAATTCTGAATGGTTAAGCGTACACGGTGATCACGAGCTTTCTGCTTCCCCCATGATCGCGATGTTCTCCAAGGTAAATTCCCTGCCAGGTCCCCAGGTTTAATTGGCCATTGGTGATAGGAATGGTAACAGAACTACCAAGCGTACTGGATTTTAAATGAGCGGGCATATCATCCGAACCTTCGTAATCATGTTGATAATAAGGCGCGTTTTCGGGAATGAACTTGTTGAAGTGACTTTCAAAATCACTGCGTACGGTAGGATCCGCATTTTCATTGATCGTCAGGCTTGCTGACGTATGTTTGATGAAGACATGAAGCATGCCTGAAGAAACCCCACTCAAGTCAATCGAGTGAATTACTTCATGTGTAATTAAATGGAAGCCTCGTGGGTACGGCTTGAGCGTTATTTCTACCTGCTGAACCATACCCGCAAGCTAGTAAATGGTCAGATATTATTCGATCACCTTGGGCCAGTTGTCATTGGCCTGTTTGATAAAATCTGCTTGGTTGGCTTCCCACTTTTTTTGAATGCCTTTGCTGTAGTTTAGATACAGTTTACCGTCTACAATCTTCCAAGCCTCTGGCTCAATTTTATATAATGCGCCCTTGGAAACGCCATAGGCACAGTAACCGCCAAACTGGGGAGCATACGTTTCTGGTTCCGCTTTAAATGCATCAAGGTTTTCTTGTGAGCTGAAGTACCAGTCGGCATCTTTCCAATTGTAAGTAAAGTCCGCCGTGCCTTTCACGGGTTCACCACTTGTGAAGTAAGCGACCGGGTCATACCCTTTGATGGCACCATCATCGGTGGAGTAGATTGGACTCTTTTGTGCAACGAGTGTCAAGGAAAGAAGTAGTAGGAAAATGGGTGTTAGTGTTTTCATATCTACAAGATACGTGATTAAGGAAGCCACGATCATTAGAGTTATGGCGTTTGTCTTATGGGCGTCAAGTCATTAAGGTATTAGTAAATCCGTGTAAATAGTTAACCAGAATCGCAAAAAACGGGAAATCAATATCTTTATATGATGAAAGTTCCAACAGATTTACAGATTCTTTCCAGGATATATGAAAGGTACTATGACAAGTTTAAGGACTTTGAGCAAGGGAGCAGAAGAAGTAAGGTCCATGTATCAATTAATGTACAAGAGCTTGCAAAAAGCTTAGGTGTGGATGAGGACATAGTTTTCGGAAGACTGTACTATCACCTAAATCAGAAGTATGGGTATAAGCAAGATGATGGGGTAAGAGTTGACTTTTTTCTTCTAAATATGGGAAATGAAAGACATTGCATTCAATTCCCATTGATGGCGTCTGTGCTTGCAGATCTTAAAAAGGAGAATCGAAAATTTAGGATAGCAACGACAATCGCAATTGTCTCGCTAATAATCTCTTTAATTTCCTTATCGATTTCGTTTCTGAGAGGCTGACTAACTCAACATCCTGGCGGGCAGCATAAATAGCGCACGGATCAGGCCAAACACCCCTTCTACGGCAAAGCCCAAAATCCTGAAAGGCAATAGCAACAGCCAAATGATGGGATAGAAGACCAAAATGGCCAATGCGAGTGGCCAACAAATAACGAGAAGTATAAACCAGAGTAGAAGTTTCATAATAGGTTTTAACGAATCCGAAACTGCACCGGTTATCTGATCGATTGCGAACAATTAAATGTTCAAAACCGAAATTATTCGGTGATTAAATCGCTAAGCAAACCCCATAAGGCATCCTGGAAGGTGAATGGAACCAGGCCTTCATCCGGATCATCTCCCATTCGGACAACAACCAATTGCTGGCTTGGAACAATGTTTATGAGTTGACCATTTTTACCCATGGCTGCAAACATTTCATCCGGAGCTTCTGGTGTGATATCACCAGCAACAGAAACGGTTAGTCCTGGTGGGACAAACGAACCCTTTCCATTAAGCCACCACAGGTAACCATAGGATGGATTTAAAGATTGTGAGGTGTTTTTCATTTCGCTATAGAATGAATCATTGGCTAAAACATCGACCCCATCCCATTTTCCTTCTGCCATGACGAGTAGACCAAACCGGGCCATGCTTCGCGCTGGACTGTAGAACGCATGATTATCCCCATTGTATTGCCAAAATCCTTCCATTCCAATTTTATTGGCCAATTGTGAAGCAAAGTATGAATCGAATGTAGTGCCTACAGCACCTTCAACGACCTCAGCCAAAAGCGTATAGGGTCCATTATGGTAAAACCAACGATTTCCAGGATCGTCCAGATATTGCAAACATTCAGGGGCAAAACAATCCGGGTTGTCAACGGTGTAGTCAAGTCCAGTTGTCATGGTTAAATGATTTCTGATTGTAATTTGACTTTCTTGTTCGCTTGTAAGACTCGACCAACCAGTGCCTAAATATGTGTTTGAAGGATCATCCAGCGAAAGAAGGTTTTGAGATTCGGCACGTCCGATAAGGAATGATTTCAGGGTCTTGGCCGCTGAAGCCCAGTACCAATAACTTTCCTTTGAAAAGGATTCGGTTTCTAATAAGTTCTCACCATCATATTTTTCATAAACGATTCTGCCATTCTTCAGGATAAGAAATGCTCGCGTATTTGTGCTACTGACAAAATCATCAATGTCCGAGATTATTGAAGTATCCCAACCAAGTGATTCCACTGAGAGCGTTTCCCAATCTCCTGAATTGGTTGGAGGAAAATACAAATCGGTTGAAGAAGGAATCTCTTCCTCAGGGATTTCAGTATCATCAGGGGTGGGCTCATCAGACGAATCACATGAGAATTGAATGATAAGTAGTAGTATCAGGTAGCGCATGATATTGAGACAATTCAAATCAAAGAAAGTTTAATCGATCCTGTAACACAATTCCAGGTTTCAAATCAAAGCATCAGAATCTTTAATAACACGATGACGATGAAAAAAAGAATTGAAACGACACACACCTTACATGCAGACCTGGAATTGGTCTGGAAGAATGTGCGAACCGGTGCTGAATGGGAGCGTTGGCTTCCTATACTTTCCGGAAGTAGCATCGAAGGAGAAGGAAAGGGCGCCAAACGTATATGTAAAATGCATGATGGCAATGAGCTATTTGAAACGATCCTAGAATCGGATGATGAGCAAAAGCTATTTCAATATCAGATTAATGAACAATCATTTATGCCCATTTCGGATGTGATTGGTACCATGAAATTTTCTAAAGAAAACGGAGACACCAAACTGGAATGGAATGTAGAATTTGAAGTGGAGAATGAAGAAATCTTCTCGCAAGTCAAGCCTGGTATTGAGGAGATCTATGCCACGTCTTCTCAAAAGCTGGCTGAAATATCTAATTAACCTTCTTTGGCAGAAGACATTACTTACGGCAGCAATTAAGGTTGAATATGGTGATTGTTGGGGCTTTTGGTGTTGAACCCGGAGCCCCCTTTCTCGTTTTTCAGTTATTAAGAATTAAGCAATAAGTTATTTTCTTCCTCAACTCTTGTAACACCTTCCTAAGGTTGGAATCCAAAGCATGTAAACTACAGATATTATGAATCCATTTCAGCAAGAATACCTGACGGACGAAGACGATAAAAGCCTTATTGAGAAAGCATTGACCGGTAGCAAAGCAGCTTTGGAGCAGCTACTCAAAAAACACCAGCCTTTCATCTTCAACATCGCCTGGAAGATGGTACAGAATCCAAACGATGCACAAGACATCACGCAAGAAGTGTTGATCAAAGTGACGACTAAGCTCTCTCAGTTCAAGGGAGAATCACAGTTTAGAACCTGGCTCTATCGCATAGTAGCGAACCACTTCTTGAAGATGCGAAAGATCGGGAGGGAAGAGATCGTTACGGATTTTGCGACTTTCGGTAATATCCTTGATTCTTTCAACAACATAGAACTTACAGAGTTGGAGCAAGAAGAACGAGAAGCGGAGATCAGGGAAATGAATCTGGCATGTATGTCGGGGATGCTATTGTGTCTGACCAGGGATCAGCGCATGGTTTATATACTAGGTGAGCTTTTCAATGCAGACCACACGGTTGGATCTGAAATCCTGGGAATAAGCAAGCAAAACTTCAGGGTCAGGTTATCAAGAGCTAGAAAAGACCTCTTTCAATTCATGAATCACAAGTGTGGGTTGGTCAACAAATCAAACCCATGCCGTTGCTACAAGAAAGTGACCGTTGCGATAGAGAACAAGCGAATTGATAGTAAGAATCTGCTTTTCAACAGAGAGGAGTACTCGAACTTCCAAAAGTATATTTCAAAAAATGCAGATGAAGCCTTGTCCATTGTGGAGGATCAGTATCGTCAGTTGCACGATAGACTTCCTTTTAAGAAAGAATTTGATCGCAAAACATTTCTAGATGAAGTGATCAGTGACGAAAAGGTGGTCAGATTATTCAATCTGAATTAGAAAGAAATGAAAGTTCACGTTCAAAGACAAATGCGTGCCCAAACACAAGTATTGTGGAAGTACATGGCTGATTTTTCCAATATTGACCAGTTTCATCCATTACTCAAAACATCCAAGTGTATCGAGGGCTCTGTTGAAACCGGGAAGGGAGCAGAGCGCCATTGCATCATGATTGATGGATCAGACTTTAAAGAACGTGTGACTGCATGGGAAGAAGGAAAATTTTATACCGTTGAAGTATTTGAATCTTCCATGCCCATCGAATCAAATCGGGCAACACTAGGCGTGGCATCAATCGATAAGCGGACAAGTATTGCGTACTTAAACATTGAAGTTGAACCTAAATATAAAATTCTGGGTCCTTTCCTGTATTTCGTCTTTCGATTCCTGGCAGGTCCAGCTGTTTTAAGAGGGTTAGACAAGGTGTCTCTTCGTGAACGGAAAGCCATTGCAGCTTTTTCTGGGTTTGTGCTCTAAATTCTGTAACACATCCTGGTATGTGCGATCTAACCTGCACAAACTAAAACATTAGAAAATGAGAAAGACAATGCGAATGTTAGCTGTTAGTGTTCTGGTGATATTATCCGGAACAGTAGCAGCACAGAAAGAGAAGAAGGTGCAGAAATTTTATGTGAGCAAGGTGATTGACTTACCTGCGGATGAGGTTTGGGCAATTGTGGGGGAGGATTACGGCAGAATCGCCCATTCTCACCCAAAAATCATGGCATCCGAGTATATCAACGGAACACTTGAAGCCGGAGAAGGCGCTGAGCGGGTGTGCTATTTCAATGAAAGGGAAACACAATACGTAAAGGAAAAAATGGTCGACTATTCTCCCGAGACTATGACATTTACCAACACGGTTTTTCAGGCAGGTAAATTTCCTGTGGATCCGGAATATACCAAGGCAGTCTACAGCGTGAAAGACCTTGGAAATGGGACCAGCGAATTTTCATTTGATATGCAGTATCGTACTAAACCTGCCTTTATGGGTGCAATGGCCAAAGGAAAATTCAAAAAGTTGATCAGAGACTATTTCATCGCCGTTGAGCATCATGGAAAAACAGGGGAAAAAGTCACTAAAGACAATTTCAAGCAGATTAAGAAGCAATACACAAAAGTCGAGTATAGTAGGAATGATACCGCAGTTGCTATTGCGGATTAATACTTGGATGGTAGTAGTTGAAATGAGGGGCGAGAGCCCCTTTTTTATGGTTTATCCTTCGTGCTTTTTCTTCTTCTTATCGCCTGATCATCACCTATGATTAAAAGCAAAAGAGTGAAGAGCCACCAATATTCTGAAATAAATGCTTCCATAGTCTTACGAATGCTTTAACTTTTTAGTAGCCTAAACCTCATTTTTATTACAAAGACCAACAGCATGAAACTTCCAATCTATCAAGTCGACGCCTTCACCGATCATTTATTTGCAGGTAATCCAGCGGCAGTTATTCCAATTGGAGACGATTGGCCCATGGATGATGTACTTCAAAAAATTGCCATTGAAAATAACTTATCCGAAACGGCATTCTTTCAGGATCAAGGTGATGTATTTGAATTGAGATGGTTTACCCCTGAATTTGAGATTGACCTTTGCGGGCACGCCACACTGGCATCTGCCCATGTCATTTACAATCACATGGGATTTGATAAAGATGAAATTGTATTTGAAACGATGAGTGGACCCTTGGTTGTGAAGAGAAAAGATCATTTGCTTCAGCTTGATTTTCCTTCCAGAAAACCAGAACCTGCAGAGATGAATCCCGATTTACTCAAGGCTTTTTCTATTGCTCCGAAGGAAGTGCTAAAGTCAAGAGATTGGGTGTTGATTTATGACAGTGAGGCTGACGTGAGGGCACTCAAAGTAGATGAAAGTTTATTAGACCGATCGGATTTTGATATTGGTGGGATCATTTGTACAGCAAATGGAGATCATGTGGATATCGTGTCGCGATTTTTTTTTCCTGGAGGTGCTTTATTTGAAGATCCGGTCACAGGATCTTCGCACTGTTCGTTAATTCCGTATTGGTCAGAAAAGCTGGGTAAGAAAGAAATGCTGGCCTATCAACTTTCTGAGCGAAAAGGATATTTGAATTGTACCGATCTTGGTGAGCGCGTTCTGATTGCCGGAAATGCGGTAACGTACTTAATCGGTGAAGTCACCATTGAGCAAGCTTAAACAACTACTGACGTTCCAGTACCATTAATTCCAAAAGAAGCGTCCAGTTATAAGCTTCTGATACCCAATTGATGGAAGGCATATATCGGCTTCTTCCTTTGCTGATATTAAATGGGTTGATGGAGAAAAAACTGTAAGTCCTGACGTTCTTATTCCAACGTCGATAATCGATGGATGCATTAGGTTCCTGATTCAACCGATGAAGGGAAGAAAGGATCATCACCTTCTCTACTTCGTTATTTACATCATCTAGCAAGGTCTTTAAGTCATTGATCACTTTCTCTCTTATTCCGTTTAATCGTGCGTACTGATCGGCAGCTAGCAATCGAGCGACATGATACAAAACCAATGCGGGCGAATCGCTATGGTGAGAGATGTTGGATGTTCGTTCCAGGTGGTCATCATTATTAATCATTTGTTCAATGAGAGAAACTGTCGCACTGTCGTAAATGGTCCACTCAAAGTCCCTTTGGATAACATATAATAACACATTAGACATGATGCACAGATCGTAGGTCTGTGGCATATTTTTCCCAAACCAGGTTTCATATGCTTGAGAATTTTGATATTCATCCAAGGTGACCAATTTGACGTTTGGCCGGTCGGTCCTGCTTGAATAATTGATCATTTCCTTTCTGAGTAAGCTATCATAACGTTTGTTACTTCCCCTGGAAAGGGCAATGAGGACTGTCGTATCAAAATCATCCGGAAGTCTGGATTTTTTGTTTGAGAGGAGCTTATTTCCGTTAGGAAAAGGGAGATCAGGGGGTACGGTCTGCCAAAAATTATAAGTAATACCCCCATTTCTATTTCTGTAATTGCGATAAATCGGATTGGTTTCTCTGAGAATGGATCGGACAACTTGACTATTTCTTTCATCCAGTTGATCATTCAGCATCCTTAGAGTGGAATTGATGGATGCGGTAAAAAAGATGGAGTTGTCTTCTACATAATTGTTGGAAAAACTCCATTTCCTTTTGACTGGAAATAAACCACGATCATAGAATTCATCCGAATGAACCTGGTATGACTTAATAATGTCAATGGTCTCTGCCACAGAATACTGGCAATAGCTCTGAAGGGAGAAAAGGATGAACGTGCTACTTATTAGCAGCTTTAGTGATCGGTTTGGCTTAGTCATCTGCTTAGTAAAGCAAGAATAAGGAATGCATAGGTAACATGAGACAGTCTCACGCTAAGTAACGCTGATTTGTCGTTGGGATTTTGAAAAAATGGAAAAAAAGAGATCCATAAGGAAACAATGGCGGCCAGGAAGAAAATCAAGGACAAACCAATGGGGATAAGATCAAACACATAGAACATCGACAATGAGCAGACCAATAGCGAAGTGGCAATCAGTAATTTCACTTTCGTAACGGAGTGGTTCATAGGGAATGATCTTTTCCCCCATTTTTTGTCGCCATCGATATCTAACCAGTCAAGCAGAACTTCTCTGGGTATGGTGAAGAAGAATAAAAACATGGAAGAAGCCCATAAGTAAGGGTCAGGTTTTATGACTGCCACACCCCACTGAGTACCCGCCGCAATCAGTGCAACAATTACATTAGCAAATAGTCCTGTTTTGGCATTGATGTATGAGTACATGGCTGTTCCTACGAGAAAAGCTATTGATAGAAAGAAGGCATAGCTATTTACATACCACGAGAAAGTCACAAGTAAGGCAGCAAACAAGACAGCCACACTGTTCGCCACCTTTAGTGGGATCACCCCCGTAGCAACTGGTCGGGTTTTGTTATTTAAAAGATCTTTTTCACGATCATAGATGTCATTGATCAGGAAACAAAACGCACTACCGAAAAACATACTGATGACCAGTAGCCAGGCTTGATTCCACTCTCCTTCCTGTGGATTAAATGCCGCGAAAGTAAGAACACATGTACCCAAAGTGGCAGATGGCCGAATGGTATAAGTGATGGCACTTATAGTTTTGAAAGTAAATTGAAGCGACATTTCTATTCAATAACTGATGCCAATAATAACGGAATCGAGCTATACTAAGCGCCCTCTTTTGTACTTTAATTCCTACATGGAAACGCTGATCCCCTACTTTACCACGAAAGTGAATCAGGTGAAGTTCGAAAGAGAGCGACTGGAATTAAAGGATGGAGACTTTGTGGATTTGGATTGGCTAAGCAAAAATTCTAATGATCTAATCCTGATTTCTCATGGACTTGAAGGCAACTCCAAAGACCACTTTATTGAAAAATCAGCGACATCATTACATGCTAAAGGATACGATGTTTTGGTCTGGCATTACCGCAGTTGTAGCGGTGAAATGAACCGTCTAGAAAGGTTTTATGAGCATGGAGATATCGCTGATTTAGACGAGGTGATTCTTCATGCCTCCAAGCGCAACTATCAACGCATTTTTCTTCTTGGATTTTCAATGGGAGGTACAATGGTCATCAATTATATGGGTAATAGACCACACCCATTGGTGAAGAAAGGTATTGTATTTTCTGCCCCTATTGATCTGAGTGCGGCAGCCGTAAACTTGAGCGGGGGATTTAATCGACAATTGGAGAAAAGCTTCATAAAGAAGTGGAAAAAGAAAATCGAGAGGAAGGCCCAGGATTTCCCGGATCTCTTTGATCTGGAGGCATTGAATAATGCTTCCTCATTAAGTGACATATATGAGCAACACATTTTGCCTTTACACGGATATCCGTCAATGGAAGACTACAATTCGAAATGGTCCAGCGTGCAATTCATACCTAATATCAAGGTCCCCCTTTTGATTGTCAATGCGAAGAATGATCCCTTGCTTTCAGAAAATTGCTACCCAAGAGAAGTTTGTGAGAAAAGTGAGTCCGTTTACCTGGAAATACCTAAGTATGGAGGTCATACTGGCTTCACCAAACTGAAAGAGGGAAAGCTCTGGTACATATGGAGAATTGAGAAGTTTCTTGAAGCGCAATAAATCAGAGGATCTCCACAATATGTCTGGCTACCTTTCCGGTCCCATCCCAGATCTGATGACGGCAAGAGGTGCCTGAGGCAAGGATGATGGTGCCTACTTCGGCTTCCCGTACCTTCGGAAATAGGACCAGTTCACCAATTTTCATTGAGACATCAAAATGCTCTTTTTCATAGCCAAAAGATCCGGCCATCCCGCAGCATCCACTAGGAATCATTTGTACACTGAAATTCTCTGCTGTTTTCAACACCTTCATGGTTGGCGTCATAGATGAAAGTGCTTTTTGGTGGCAGTGTCCATGAACCAGAATTTTTTGTTTGTTCCGTGGAAAGTCAGAAGACGACAGATTTCCTGCATCGATCTCTTTGGCAAGAAACTCTTCGATTGTAAAGGTTTTTTCCGCCACTTTCAGCGCTTGTTCTTTTTCCTTTCCCCGAAGTAAATCGGGATATTCGTCTCTGAAGGTCAGGATAGCCGAAGGTTCTATTCCAACAAGGCAAACATCTTTCTTCAAAAGCGTGTGAAACTGGGAGACATTCTCTTTTGCCAGCTCTTTTGCCTCTTCCAATAGACCTTTAGACAGATATGCCCTTCCGCTCTCGACATGTTTAGCCGCTCGCACCTCATACCCCATTCGATCCAATAGCATGATGGCTTTTTTGCCAATTTCTACATCCAAGTAGTTGGTAAATTCATCAAAGAAGAAGTAGACCGTTTTTTTGGGCTTTCGCTGAAGCGAGTGAAATTTCTTATCAAACCAGGTTCGAAGTGTTTGGCTGGCCATCTTGGGCATGGATCGATTTAAGGCAAATCCGAGCACAGGCTTCGATAAATTTCGGGTCAGGTTATACGCCCATGGAGCTTTTTCAAAACGCTGGATACTTTTCGAATAATTGGCAATCAATTTAGTTCTGAATGGAACACCATTTTCTTTTAATGATTGGTACTGCCATTCTGCTTTCAACTTACCCATGTCTACATTGGAAGGGCATTCACTTTTACAACCCTTGCATGAAAGACACAGGTCCAAGACCTCTTTGATCTCGGGAGCTGAGAAAGGTTTAGCTTGTGTTGGTCTACTAAGCATTTCGCGAAGAATATTCGCGCGGGCACGAGTCGTGTCCTTCTCGTCCCGTGTTGCCTGATAGCTGGGACACATCGTGCCACCAGTTAATGCCGATTTTCGACAGTCCCCTGATCCATTACACAACTCAGCAGATCGAACAATTCCCTGGTCATTGGAAAAGTCTAGCATGGTATCATATTCAGGAGTGTCATGGTTTTTTTCATAGCGTAATGAGGTATCCATGGGCGCTGTATCTACAATCTTACCTGGATTGAAGAGGTTGTTTGGATCCCAGGCGTGCTTTACTCTCTTCAGTAGTTGATAGTTTTCCTCACCGATCATTTTAGGGATAAACTCGCCCCGTAATCGACCATCGCCATGCTCACCTGAAAGTGATCCCTCGTACTTCTTTACCAACTCTGCGATCTCCTCAGCGATCGTACGAAATAGCTCAACCCCTTCTTCTGTTTTGAGATTTAGATACGGGCGAAGATGGAGTTCGCCGGAGCCAGCGTGTGCGTAGTGAACACTATATAAGTCATGTTTTTGAAGAATTTTGTTGAAATCTCCGATGTAGTTAGGTAAATCTTGCACGTCAACGGCCGTATCTTCAATCACTGGAGCTGGTTTCGTATCACCGGGAATGTTAGACAATAACCCAAGTCCTGCCTTTCTGAGATTCCAGACTTTTTTGATGTCTTCCCCTTGAATGAT
The DNA here is from genome assembly GCA_965601465.1 of Ekhidna sp. GTDB lineage: Bacteria > Bacteroidota > Bacteroidia > Cytophagales > Cyclobacteriaceae > Ekhidna. The sequence continues at coordinate 597,653 of OZ271834.1, forward strand.
TGGAAATGCATAACCCAATCGTTGATTCCCCAACTCAGTCAGGAAATTGAGAATTCGAATGTCTACTTCTTTTTCCGTCTCACCAATCAGCTCTACCACTAAAATAGCTTTCGGGTCTCCTTCTAAGAAGAATCGATTGGCGGCTTGCTCTTTATTTCTGGCAGTAGCTTCCAGGATATAATGATCCATTAATTCGCAGGCATAGGGCTGATAGTTCAAGGCGATTAGATTCGCTTTAAGTGCATCATCAATACTTTTACAATGAATGCAAACCAACCGTTTGAATCCTTCCGGGACTTTCGTAATCTTCAACTTGGCGGCTGTGACAAACGCAAGTGTTCCTTCAGATCCAGCAATCAGTGAACAAAAATTAAAAGACTTTCCATCCGGATTGAATGGTTGCATGTTGGCAAGCATATCCAATGCATAGCCTGTATTTCTTCTTGGGATATTTGGTTTAGGAAACTCCTTTTTAATGCGTTTGAGGTTTTCTTCATCTCTAAGAATTCCTTCAATATTTGCATACAGGTTGGTTTCTAGATCTGTATCTCCCTTCAAATTTTCTGTCTCTTTGAAATGAACCGCTGAGCCATCCGACAACAAGGCCTTAACTTCAAGTAAGTGCTCACGCGTGCTGCCATAAACCACCGAATTGGAACCGCAGCTGTTATTTCCAATCATACCCCCGATCATTGCACGGTTGGCTGTAGAGGTTTCCGGAGCAAAGAAATATCCATGCGTGGCAAGCTCTCTGTTTAGTTCATCACGAACAATGCCTGGCTGCACCCAAACATATTCTTCATCAGTATTGATTTCCAGGATTTGCGTGAAATGTTTGGATACATCCACGACTATTCCATCCCCCACTACCTGACCAGCAAGAGAAGTTCCGGCTGTTCTCGGAATCAATGAAGTTTGATTTTCTCGAACGAAATGGATGATTCTTTGGAGATCTTCATCCGTTTTTGGAATAGCCACTGCCAGTGGCACCTCACGGTAAGCTGAAGCATCTGTTGCATAGATCCTTTTAATGGCCTCCCCTGTGTGGAGGTCACCTTGTAGCTTCTTTTTGAGGTCTTCCAGGTTCATTGTTCAAACCTACGCATGGAAATTCAGAAAATTTCCAATCTCGCTGTAACCTTCCGAAATTACTTGAGTTTCCCCGTCAGAATGCACCGAATGAACTTACTGGAAGACCACAACCTGATGATGAAAGTGAAAGAAGGAGAGGTAGAAAAACTCAACCTTCTTTACAAGCGATATAGTCGAAGATTCTTTGGATTCTTTTATGGAATGACCAATGATGGAGCAACGAGCGAGGACCTGGTTCAAAATGTGTTTATGCGAATTTTAAAGTATAAACACACCTACAAAGACAATGGTGATTTTGAGGTGTGGGCCTTTCAGATGGCGCGCAACGTGCACCACGATCACTATCGAAAGAATAAAAGATATGCCTTTCAGGAAGACATGAATCCATATGAGGAGAGGCTGAGCGAAACCAAAAACCAGGAGGTAGAAATGGAACGATCAGATGAACTGAATTACTTGAAGAAAGCACTAGCCAGTCTTTCCGAAGAAAAACGAGAGTTGATTGAGCTGGTTCGATTTCAAAAGGTAAAGTATGCGAAAGTGGCTGAAATGCTTGGAGTAACAGAAAGTGCGATTAAAGTGCGAGTGCACAGAATATTAAAAGAATTACGTGAGTCATATATAAAATTAGATGCGTGATGAAGATTACAAAAAAAATAGCAACAGAGCTCTGGCAGGATAAGCTAATTGGCGAGATCAGTGAGAAAGAAGAAGTGGCGCTTGACCAATTTCTGGAGGCAAATCCGGAGGTAGCATCAGAGCTAAGAGACCTGGAGCAGACGTGGGATCTCTTTGAAGAAATAGAGCGGCCGGAACCTTCAGAAGCGATGGATGCAAGGTTTGAAGGAATGATGGCAGCCTATGCAGCGAATCAAAAGGCGTCTAGGCTAAATGTACTGGACTGGATTGTAGAACGGATGACACGGAGCTGGCAAGTGGGCCTCGCGTCATTGGTTATGGGATTATTCATCGGTTGGTGGATGCTTCCTTCTCAAGGACAGCAGCAGGACATCCAGCAGCTAAGTAGCGAGATCCAAAGCATGAAGGAGATGATGATGCTGACGCTCATCGAGCAGCCGAAGGCCCAGGAGAGAATTCGGGCGGTAAATCTGGCGGCGGAACTCCCTAATGCAGATGAGAGAGTGGTGAATGCCCTCATTGCAACGCTCAATAACGATGATAATGTCAATGTTCGATTGGCGAGTCTGGAGTCGTTGACACGCTATGCGGATCAACCGATAGTGAGGCAATCCCTAGTTGATGCATTAAAAATGCAAGATTCGCCGCTGATGCTTATCGCAATAGCCGATGTGCTGGTTGCCATTCAAGAAAAATCTTCTGTTGAGACGATGGAGCAACTACAAGAAAGCATTCAAGATGAATTTGTGAAGGAGAAACTCAATGAGAGTATAGAGACACTCAAAAACACTTAAAAGGAAAGGACATGAAAGTATTATTCATATTAATGACATTGATCAATACAGACCTCAAGGAGGACAAAGTGGAGATCTCAAAAACTTACACACTGGAAAACCCTGGTGAGATGGCGGTGGTAATCAACAATATCAATGGTGATGTACAGGTGGAAACCTCAAATGATGATAAGGTATATCTGGAATTGACGATTGAAATGTCGGCAAGTTCAGACGCCTTACTTGCTAAAGCCAAAAGTGAATTGAAGCTAGGAGAACGTGTAACGGACGATTCACTGATATTTTTTACGAAGGCCCCTTTCATCAAGGAGTGTAGGTGGGGCAATTTCACCGGTTATGACATGCGTGAATATCCCAAATATGAGTTCAAATATCAATACAAACTCAAGGTTCCGAAGCATGTGAAATTGGAAGCGAAAACCATAAATCACGGAGATGTACTTGTGAAAAATATTGATGGGCCAGTGAAGGCATGCAATGTCAATGGCAAAGTGGACATCATTAATGCCAGGAAGGTGCTTCAGGCATCGACGGTCAATGGGGATGTCACAATAAATTTCCTTGAAAGTCCGAAAGAAGCCATCGACTTCAACACGGTGAATGGAGACTTCAATTTTGAGCTACCAAAGAATTTCAGTGCGAAAGTTTATTTCGACTCTATGAATGGGGATATGTATTCTTCCTTTGATTATCGACAAATGAGCCCCAAGGTGGAGAAAAGTGAGAAAAATGGAAAATTTAAGATTGGAACGAAGACAGGAGTAGAAATTGGGTCTGGAGGACCGGAACTATCCTTTCGAAGTATCAATGGGAATGTGTATTTAAAAAAATCAAAATAACAGCACCGTAGTGCATTAATAGATAAAGAATGAAAAAGTTAATAACCATATTATTTCTTGTTGCATCCGGGAGTATCTGGGCACAAGAATTTGACGAGCAAATTGCTGTTCCGCTAAGCTCTCCTGATAAAAGAGGTAAACTTAACGTAGGCTTGGTACGGGGTAATATTATCGTAGAGGCATACAATGGAAAGGAAGTGATCATCCAGGCAACCTCAGGGAAATCAAAAGATTGTGATGGTTGTGATGATCACGATCACGATGATGATAGAAAAAAGAACATCCCTGCAGGGATGAAGCGAATTTCAAGCAGCCCTGTAGAATTAGAAGCTTCCGAAGATAATAACGAGGTTGAGATAGAAACCAATTCATGGAAGAAGCCCATCAATTTAAACATCAAGATTCCTTCAAATTTTGATCTTGAAGTATCAACGGTTCATGGGAAAGTGGAGATCACAGGAATTGAAGGATCACATGAGATTTCATCAGTCAATGGTTCCCTTACCTTGAAAGATATGAGCGGGTCTATTGTTTCCAGCACAGTAAATGGGACCATTCTGGTAAACTTCAAATCGGTGAAAGCGAATGAACCCATGTCATTTGTTACGTTGAATGGAGATGTTGATGTAACGTTTCCTGGGAACATTAAAGCTCGAGCTAAAATGAAGTCCGATCGAGGCGAGATTTTCACGGATTTCGATATGACGGTGGACCGATCCAAACCTGAAGTGAAATCGGATGATGGTGAGTATAAAGTATCTATCAACGCATGGGTATTTGGAGACATCAATGGTGGAGGTCCTGAATATACCTTTAAGAACATGAATGGAGATATTATTATTCGGAAACAATAACTAGTTATACGCTTTCCAAACCCGCTAATTTCCAGCGGGTTTTTTTATTCTTATCTTTCCAATCATGGAATCCATTGACCAGGTCACCCTCAATTTCAGCGAGGCAAATCTATTTTACCTCAATCTGAGCCTTGGATTTATCATGTTTGGCGTAGCGATAAACCTGCACATCAAGGATTTTCTGGGGGTACTAAGAAATCCAAAATCAGCGCTAGCAGGGGTTCTTTCTCAATTTCTGATTCTACCTGCAGTCACCTTTTTACTGGTACTCGTCATTCAGCCCCGACCAAGCTTTGCGCTTGGGATGATGTTAGTTGCATCGTGTCCGGGTGGAAATATTTCAAACTTCATGGCTGCAATGGCAAGAGGCAACGTAGCACTTTCTGTAAGTCTCACTGCAGTCTCCAGCTCGTTGGCAATTTTTATGACGCCTATAAACCTGACGCTATGGGCGAGAATGTATGAACCCACAGCTATGATATTAACGGAAGTCAGCCTAGACTTTTGGAAATTGCTAAAGACCATAACGATGCTTCTACTGGTTCCTTTGATCTTGGGCATGGTGTTGAGAAGCTGGAAACCGAAGGTGGCAGATAAGCTGCACCCAATCATGCATTATAGTTCCATCTTCATCTTTGCCATGATAGTTTTCCTGGCCTTTAGCGCAAATTTCAACTTGTTCCTATCTTATATTCATTTGGTCATACTATTGGTGCTGGCTCACAATGCAATTGCATTGACTTCCGGTTATCAGGTAGGCAAACTATTTAAGTTGGGTCAGGCAGATCGAAGATCAATAGCCATTGAAACCGGCATACAAAACTCAGGATTGGGGCTGATACTTATTTTCAGTTTTTTCAAAGGCTTGGGTGGAATGGCCATAGTTGCGGCTTGGTGGGGGATCTGGCACATCATATCTGGGTTAAGTCTGGCCTATTTCTGGAACAGAAACACAGAATTATCTTCGGCAGAAGTGGTAAAATCAGGCGGGTAACGAACGACGATTTGGGGGCAAAGCGTTGTTATAATTTAGGTCCATGATTATCAAGAAGTTACCAGAAAAAATTCAATTGACTGGCGAATAGCCAATAGCAAATTATTTCCTTATTTTTGCCGACCTTATTAAAAGAGCATACAGAATAACATGGCACTAATAGGCACATTGAGAAACAAAATGGGGAAGGTGTTGGTAGTACTACTAGCACTTGTAATGATAGCATTCGTGGGAAGTGAATTTTTCACCAGTCTTGGCCCCAATGCACAACAGGATCAGGAAATTGGAGAAATAGCCGGTCAGGAAATTTCTAATGCAGAGTTCCAAAAAAAAGTAGATGACCTTTCCTACATCTTCGCCATCAACTCCGGGAGAAATCCGTTACAGCAAGAAACTGATCAAATCAGAAATCAAGCGTGGAATGCGCTCATTCTTGAGAAAGCTTACGAAGAACAATTCACAGATTTAGGCATTGAAGTTTCAAATGCCGAGTTGGTGGATATGGTTCAAGGAAGCAATATCAGCCCCCAGATCAGACAATTTTTTGCAGACCCGCAAACCGGACAGTTCAGCAAGGAAAATGTTACTTCATTTCTGGCCAGCTTACAGCAGGCTCAACCTCAGCAGAGAGATTCCTGGATCTCATTTGAGCAATCTTTGATTCCGTCAAGAAAAGTTGAGAAGTACGCCAACTTGTTCACAAAGACCAATTATGTAACAAAGTATGAGGCGAAAGGAGAATACACCAATCAGAATGCTGCTGCAACCATCGATTACATGTATGTTCCATTCTTAAGTGTATCAGATTCTACTATCAGCGCATCAGATAGTGAGCTTCAAAGCTACCTTGACAATCATGAGTCTGAATTTCAAAGGGAGGAAACTAGAAGCTTATCCTACGTAATATTTGACATTAAAGCCTCGAGTGCCGATTCAGCAATAGTTATGGATGAGGTACGTAACTTGAAATTATCACTGGAAAGTAGTGACAATGATTCAAGCTTTGTTGTAATTAATTCAGATGATCCATATCCATACATCACATATACATCAGATAATTTACCAGACTCCCTATTAGGGAAAGAAGTAGGATATGTTTCTACTCCAGCTATCGTAAATGGATCTTATGAATTTTATAAACTCTCCAGAAGAGACCAGATTACGTCCGATAGTGTGCTTTACCGAGTGGCTAAGATGAAGAAGGACTTTTTCATATCGGATGAGACAATCAATGATTCATACAGACAGGCAGACTTATTTGCTGCATCAGCAGGTAATCTTGAAGAATTCAATCGAATTGCTGAAGAGCAAGGGCTAACAGTTAGAGAAGCTAATAGAATCGGGAAAAATGCGCAACGTGTTGGTCCTTTATCTGAGGCAAGAGGTCTCGTACTTTGGTTATATAATGATGCTTCTACTGGAGCTGTATCTGACGTAAAAGAAATCGGTGACCGATATGTAGTTGCGGCTATGACTTCAGAGCAAGAAGAAGGAGTTGCGAATCTTGACGAAGTAAGAAATCAAGTCGAGCGAAAAGTGAAGAATGAGAAAAAAGCCCAAATTATCTTGAATAAGTTGAGCGGATTAGACGGATCTGATGTTGAATCACTTGCAGTTGCCTACGGAGAAGGAGCTAAGACCGGAACCGCAGATTTTCAGATGTTCTCAAGCAGCATCAATGGGGTAGGATATGCACCCGAGGCTATTGGACTTTCATTCGCGTTGGATGAAGAAGAAATCACACAGGCATTTGCAATCCAGGACGGAGTAATTGTGGTGAAGCTTTCAGCGAAAGACCTTCCTGCCGATATTGATGATTATTCAAGCTTTGCCCTTCAGGTTTCTCGTCAGCGACTGGGTCAGAATGCAATGATTGCAGACTTTCCACTTTCATACTTCCGAATGTTCATCCCAAGAAAAATTGATGAGGCAGTGAAGGAGTTTGCTGAAATCGAAGATATGCGATATAAGTTCTTCTGATCTAAGAAATAAAACTTTTGAAAGCCATTCCGAACTTGATCGGGATGGCTTTTTTTTGACTATGCTTTGGAAAATACTTTTTTAAAAAACTTAACAACAATACCATCATCTTTTGGTGGAGCGGCAATCATATGCCTGGAAATGAAGACTAACATTTTTTTCCAGGATTCACCAATTTCCTTCGAGTAGTCATCTCCCATCGCATTTCTAATAGCTAATAGAAGTGCTTTTACTACATAAGGATAGTGGGATGATTCAACGCCAATTGATGTTTGTGATACCTGCCTAATCTGTGTAATTCTGGAATCAATGCATCCATATCATGAATATTGGAAATGACGATATCAATAGTCATTTTAAGTTTTTGCGATAGTGCGTTCATATCATCAGGGAAATAAAAGCGTATCTCAGGAGCCATTTCAAACAAGGAATTATAGAACGTCAACATAGTTTTAAGTTCTTTACCAGCAAGACTTTCCCAGGCATTTACCACATTGTTTGCATCTTCTTTCGTTAGCATTTTTCTTTAATTAGTTATTTCCAAATAGGGTTCTAATCAGATGATTGAACCTGTTTCTCTTTTTAGCAGGGGCTTCTTGCATTTTTTGAGAAATGAAGTCTAAAACCCTTTTCCATGCAGCTCTTACTTCATTTGTACTCTGATCTCCAAGCAGTTTATCGAGTAGTGTTAGGACAGATTCATTGAACAATGAATAATGATGAGGTTCAATCTTAAGTTGATTGTGTAAACTGCCCAACTCTGAAATTTCTTTTGAAATGTTATTCAGGTTCTCGATGTTATTCACAATGAAATTCATCGTATCACTGAATTTGCTTTTAAGTAATTCGAAATCAATTTTGTTTTTCTTACTCTCAAAGTATCGCCTTGCTTCAGGAGCTACTTCAAAAAATGATTCGTAAAACATGAGTTGATTACTGATTCCAGCTTTAGCTTCCAGAAACATCCAGGATTTTTTTATCAAGTTGCATTCTTGGTTTGTTAGCATCATACTTTAACAGTTTAGCTTACTTGGGCAAAAAGACCTACTTCTGTGTTATGTGCTAATTAAATGGCCGTATACAATTGGTTTACAAATGAATAAGCTAGAGATATAATAAACGTTACGTATCTATTAGCTTAGAGGTCTGTTGAGAAAAACTGGGGAATAATTAAAATTATGAGTTGGGACGAAGCATCGTTTTTGGAGAAATTAGAGGGGACACATCAGTTTCCTGAGCAATATACTTTTAAGTTTATCGTGAAGCCGGAGCATCAAGCCCAGGTCGAATCTTTGGTTCCTGGTGCGATAATCAAATTAAAGCCAAGCTCTGGCAATAAGTACGTGAGCGTAACCCTGACCCGAGAAATGGGAACGAGCCAGGAAGTGGTTGAGGTTTATAAAGCAGCTAATAAAATTGACGGAATCATAGCACTTTAAATAACATAATCATGAGCTGGATAGAAGAAGACAACAAGCTAAAGAGGACTTTTGAGTTTAAGAATTTTGTAGAGGCCTTTGGCTTCATGAGCCAGGTTGCGATAGTTGCAGAAAAAATGGATCATCACCCCAACTGGAGCAATGTATACAACACGGTAAACATCGAACTGTGCACCCATGATGCTGGTGATGTAGTCACTGAGAAAGATAGACGATTAGCAAAAGCGATCGACGAATTGATTTAATTACGTCATTGCGAGGAGGTACGACGAAGCAATCTTTGAACTATGGAAAGAAGTGGGAACACCCCTGTAGTCCCTTCAAGGGGATAGTCGTTCTTTCTATTAGCAATAAATCCCCCTTTGAAGGGGGTTGGGGGGATGTTTCAACTTATATTTATCTCTCATGACCATCGAGCCAGGAACACTGTACTTAGTCCCCACACCCATTGGCAATCTTGCCGATATGACTTTCCGTGGGGTTGAAGTTCTAAAAAATGTGGATCTGATTCTCGCTGAAGACACTCGCACATCTGGCTTTCTATTGAAGCACTATGAGATTGGGACGCCAGCCCAGAGCTTTCATGCGCACAATGAACATAAGAAAGTTGATGAAGCCATTGAAAAACTGAAGAGTGGTGTTTCCATCGCACAAATTTCGGATGCGGGTACTCCAGGGATTTCGGATCCTGGATTTCTCCTCGTAAGAGCTGCACTTGCGAATGATGTGCCGGTTGATGTCTTACCAGGGGCAACCGCATTTGTACCTGCGCTAATCAAATCCGGATTTCCTTGTGAACGTTTTGTGTTTGAAGGCTTCTTACCTCACAAAAAAGGAAGACAAACCAGAATTGAAGCGATGAAAGATGAAAGTCGTACAGCGATTTATTATGAGTCTCCACATCGGCTACTAAAAACCCTGCAACAATTCAAGGAAATTTTGGGGGATCGAAACGTTTCCGTTTCCAGAGAGTTAACTAAGAAGTTTGAAGAGACCGTCACCGGAAGCATAGACGAGGTGTTGGAATACTTCGGATCAAAAAGCATCAAAGGAGAATTTGTCATTATCTTGGAAGGAGCCGAATGAATTTACAAACGATCACCGAAAAAGTAGCAGCCATTGCAGTGGAGACTGGTGCGTTCATTCGGCAAGAAAGAGCAAAGTTCACGTATGATTCAGTTGAATTTAAGAGCGACAGTAACCTAGTTTCATATGTAGACAAAGAATCAGAACAGCAAATCACCACAGGACTAAAAAAGATCCTTCCAGAAGCAGGATTTATCACAGAGGAGGAAACGACAGTTCAAGGCCAAAAAGAATATACCTGGATCATAGACCCATTGGACGGAACTACCAATTTTGTTCATGGTATACCCAATTATTGTGTGAGCATCGGTCTCATGTATGAAGGTAAAATTGTGTCCGGTGTTGTTTATGAAGTGGCTAATGATGAGTGCTTTTACGCCTGGAAGGATGGAGGTGCTTATCTGAACAAAAACCCCATTCAGGTTTCCAATGCGAAATCATTCTCTGATAGTGTGATGGCCACTGGATTTCCGTATTACGAGTTTGAACAACTGGATGAATACCTAAGAATTCTCAATCAACTCATGAAAGATACTCAGGGCCTCAGAAGGATGGGAAGCGCTGCTGCTGACATGGCTTATGTGGCTTGTGGTCGATATGGTGGCTACTTTGAGTATAACCTTAATTCATATGACATAGCAGGTGGAGTCATCCTGGTTCAGGAGGCGGGTGGTACCGTGACCGATTTCAAAGGAGGCGATGACTTCCTTTTTGGCAGAGAAATGGTCTCAGGAGGTGCTATTCACCCGTTGCTTTTAGCGGTTATCCAAGAGCATTGGTAAAAATATTTATTTATTAAAGTTAGGAATCCGAACTAAATAGTTTATGTTTGCGTAATAAGTTAGGACTCCTAATTAAATAATTATGAAAAATCTATTGATTCTATTACTAGTCGTTTCGATTAGTTGCAAATCGTTTTCTCAAGGAGAAAATGAATATCCGGGCTTTAAAGATTCCAATGATTTGAAAATCACAAAAGCCGAAGTTTCCTATGATCAGTCGCTGGAGCACTTAGTTTTTCAGATTACTGTAAAAGGGGAAGCTGGTAATTCTATACCAAACGCTGTTGGTCAATTGGATGGTGCGCCTGTATTGGGTTATGTATTCCCTACAAACCTTAAACCCACAGATGTTGGATTTAGTGAAACGGATGGGATCGTGGCTTTGGCATTGACCTCACACCCTGATTTTGATGATACACCCTTGTGGGATGAAAACTATGATCGGAATTATACCAATGATGGGGTCATCTGGCATCCACATTGGGTTGTCCTCACAGGAGACGATCGAGTTGCAGGAGGATTAGCTGTGAAACAATTTGATCCAGAGAAGGAGAACGTCAAGCTCCCACCAACCAACCCAGGGATGCCCATGTACATGGACTCTCCGGGATTTCACGTGATAACACAGGGGGATAAAATCAAGGTGGTTGTACCATCCTATCGCGTAAGTGGGAAGACCGAATTTAATTTTGATGGGGTAGCTGCATACATGCAGGTGAATACTTCAAAAGAAGATCTGCCGATGCTTGGAGTCTATGCGGTATACAGCGTAGCATCTGGAGATTTATCACTACCCTATACCGTTTCCAACTGATGCAGAAGCTTGAATTACATTACGAAGAAATGCTACAAGGAACGTTCAACTTGAAAGAGTTGAACTTCCTTTTTGCTTTTCAGGTAAACTGTCCTGGATGTTTCGTTTATGGCATACCCACTGTAAATAGGTTGTTCGAGGAGTATTCTGAAGAGGTATCTTTTCTTGGACTTTCTACTGCTTTTGAGGACTTTGAATACAACAGTGTAGATAACACAAAGTCTTTGCTGAATACAGGTGAGTTGATAGGAGTCGCTCAACGTTATTTTGAGAAACAGGGATATGATAGCTATCCGATGAAATTGGAATTTCCTGTTGCTATGGATGCCTTGGCAAATGAAAAGTTTGATTTGACAAAAGCAGCCATGAACATATGTGAGAGCAATCCTAATTATGCTTACTGGCCAAAATTTGATCAAAATCAAATGCAGCAGAATGTACTTCGCTACCTCTCATCGCAAGAGAAAATTTCCTTGACTTTCACCCAAAATCAAATGCGAGGAACTCCAACCTTCATCATTTTCAATAAGAATATGGAGATCTTGTCACATCAATTTGGTCATCAAAACATTAACCAGTTGAAATACGACCTGGACGCATTGCTTTCACGGAATAATTAGGAATACTAACTTTGAGAGATGGCTAGCTCCTTTGATCCCAAATTGCAGGAAACCAATCTGACCAGTAAAATTGTTGTTGGGCTCGAACGGCTATCTGAAGTCTTTCGTGTAATGCTATGGGAGAAATCTAAAGAGACAGGTCTCAGCCCCATTCAGATTCAAATACTCCTATTTATCAAGCATCAAGATCGTTCTTTGGCCAATGTAAGTCATCTTTCCAGGGAGTTTAACCTGAAGAAACCAACCATTAGTGATGCCATTAAGGTGATGTATGAAAAGAAGTTGATTGAAAAGGAGACGGGTGAAGATGCGAGAGGATATACCATCTCACTTTCAACGGACGGAACCAAACTAGTTGATTCACTTCAAGGCTTTGATGATCCACTTCGAAAAAGTATTGAATCCATTGATTCTGAAGAAAAGAAATCGCTCTACACAGGGTTGGCAAAACTCATTTTCGATTTAAACCAGTCCGGAATCATTGATGTTCAACGTACGTGTTATGGCTGTCAATTCTATGAAAAACGCGGTTCAGGGCACTATTGTCAGTACATCAAAGAGGGATTAAAGGACGAACAAATTCGATTGGATTGCAAAGACTTTCGATCTTCAATGAGCTAGAATGGTAAGATTCTTGTGCGAGAAGCGTTAAATTTAATTGAGATGGATCGCATGATTGAGTATTCAATTCCATGTGAACATTGAAAACAGATCTCACTTATGAAAACACTCACTATACTTATCGTTTTTCTAGCCGCCGCTTGCGGGGGAGGAAGTTCGGATTCAAGTTCAGCAAATTATGAGGCCGCTCCAATGATTGCTGAAGATGCTGTTGCAGAATCTAGTTTTACTCAGAAAGTATCTAATGCCCCACTGCAACAAGATCCTGAATTTCAGAAGAAAGTAATTAAGACCGGTGGACTTTCCTATAAGGTGGAGAGCACCAAAGAAGAATATGTCAGAATCAATTCGCTTCTTGAACAATATGAAGCCTACATCAGCTCGGAGAATGAAAACAAAGGCTACGATCGTATCAACTACAGTGTGAGTATTAAGGTACCCCCACAGCATTTTGATCCGTTGATTAATGACCTGACGAAAGACAAGAAAGTAGATAATCGATGGGTAAGCACCGATGATGTGACTGAACGCTACTATGACCTTCAATCACGTATAGCTAATAAGAAAAAGTTAGAAGAACGATATCAGGAGATATTGAAAAAGGCAGAGAACATTCGTGACATTCTAGAAGTAGAAAAAAATCTCAACCAGGTTCGATCTGAGATTGAGTCATTACAAGGCCAATTTAAGCTACTGAGTCATCGCATAAACTTCAGCACGATTGATGTTTCATTTTATGAGCTCGTTCCCTATGAACTCAACCAGGAACCACGACCAGGTTTTGGCACTCGGTTGATCAATTCAATAACGGCTGGATGGCAAGGTTTTCTCACCTTTCTCGTGTACCTGTTGGCGTTGTGGCCATTTGGTTTGGTAGGATTGGGGGTTGTGTGGCTGGTGAGAAGAATCAGGTCTAAGAAGTCGGATTCCCAATAGCAGATGTTTTCTACTTTTGCCGCATGAGTAAACCCAACATACGCGTAGGATACGGATACGATGTACATGCACTAGCTGAAGGTGAAGACTTTTGGATAGGTGGAATCCTGGTGCCACATACCCATGGCGCCTATGGTCATTCCGATGCAGATGTGCTTATCCATGTAATTTGTGATGCATTGCTTGGGGCTGCCAATCTTCGCGACATTGGCTTTCATTTTTCTGACAAGGATCCAAAGTTCAAAGGAATCGATAGCAAGATTTTGTTACGAGAAGTCATCAAAATCATTGGTGAAAAAGGATATCAGGTTGGGAATGTAGACTCCACGGTTTGCCTGGAGATGCCCAAACTCAATCCACATATTCCGGAGATGAAAAAGTGTTTGGCTGAAGTGATGAACATACCTGAAGATGATATCTCAATTAAAGCCACAACCACAGAAAAGCTGGGTTTTGTGGGAAAAGAAGAAGGTGTTGCTGCACACGCCACCGTACTTATTTATCATGATTGAATTTCATTTAGTTAAGCGACTGCTACCATCGATTTTTATATTGATGGGCTTTTTATCATATGGTCAGGAAACGGATCAAGCTTCTGAAATAGAAGCGTACAACTATCTAATTGTAAAAAATAAAGATGCAGAAGTAGTATCGCTAAAAGGCAGGATTTTGGATCAAAATGAGCAGGGCATTCCATTCGCTAACATTGGGATACGTGGCACTTTGTTTGGGACAGCTGCTGATGAAGATGGTTATTTCCAATTCAACCTTCCAAAATCCAGTATAAAAGATTCAGTCACAATTTCATGTGTGGGATATCAATCCATGGAAGTCAGCGCAGAGAAATTGAAAAGTACCTACCAGTTTATGCTTAGTGAGGATATTGCTAATCTTAGTGCTATTGAAATTGAATCGGAAAGAATTACAGCCCTCGACGTGATGCGAAAGGTGATCAAACGAATTCCCGATAATTATTTCCAGGAAGCTTACACTCAGAGGAAGGTTCAACGCATGAAGGCCATTGTAAAAGGTGAATATTGCTTTGTGGAAAAGGTCCATGATGATTACGATGACACGGGATACAAAGCAACAGCTATGTATGGCCTAGGGAAAGTCAAAAGCTTCAGTACTGTCCATCAGTGCCGAATTGGAAAACTGGACACACTTACAGGAAAAGTCTATTCGTATGAGCATTATCCGCGGGTATGGGCTACACACACGGGATGGTCAGATGTTGTGGATGCAAGCAACAATAACTTTCTCTCCAAATCCAAACACAGCAAATATGACTTCCAGTTTAATGAAAGGGGGCTTTATAGCGCAGATACCATATTTATAGATTTTAACATTGATCGCCCTTCTCACAGAAATACAACCTCTCTTGAACCGCTGAAATTTTCAGGTACCATTCTCATTAATGCCCACGATTATGCGGTATTGGAGGTTCATACCACCAATGTTTTGGATAAAGAGAAACTACTTTCTTCTAAGGTTTACAAACCTTATCGGGGGAATACTGAAAAAATTTGGTATTCAAAAGAGATCGTTAGATACAAAAAAATAGATGGGTACTATTTCTTCAGCTCGCTTCAGCGACTCTCCAATTGGGACTTAGATACGAACGGATTTGTGGAAATTATTGGCCTGGACATATTAAAGGGTGAGCGTGAAAAGCAAGATTTTCAGTTGGTGCCTAAGGAAGCGTATGATACGGTAAAATGGGAAAAACTGGCTACTGAGACCTTGAAATAACCTCCTCGGATGTCAACCCATAAATCGGTGGCGTTTGTACCCCCAAGATTCCCAGGTAGACATATAGCTGTCCTCGGTGATGCACCTCATGCTCGATTAATGCCCTCAACCACTTCCAGATGGTGATTTCAATCCCACCGGGTGTCACGCATTTTTTGTTCAGATCCTCTTTTGTCAATAGCTGGAAGACTTCACGAGATTCCTTTTGCATATCCAAGTAAAACTTCACGGTCGCTTCCTTCCCCTCAGCCAAATCGGTTCCACATCCACGATAACGAGAAGGTTTTTGTTGGACATTTTCTACATACATGAATCGCTCGATGGCAGCCAGGTGTCTGATTTGTTCACCAATGGTGAATTTTCCCTCCCGATAGGTCCATTCTATTTGATCTTCTGGGATACAATCAAACAATCTTATGGTTCTTGCTTTTACTTTGTCCAGGTATTGAACAAAAGATTGACCGTCATTTATTTCCATTGGTTCAGTTTTTTAATTTAAGATAGCGCACATGATCAAGATCATTACAACTGAAGATGGCTCTCACAGCCTGTTTGACGAGAAGCTAAACGAAACCTACCATTCAACACGGGGTGCGAGAGGTGAATCTATGCATGTGTTTATACGCGAAGGCCTTGAATATTGGTTAGGTAAAAATCGGACAGAGGAGGTCAGGATCCTTGAAGTAGGTCTTGGTACTGGCTTAAATGCCTTCCTTTCGGCCCAGTTTGCGATGAAAGAAAAGCAAAACATACATTTCACGTCACTGGAGCCATACCCCATAGAAAAAAACATCTACGAGAATCTAAACTTCCATCAATCAGAAGAAGAGAAGGAGTTGCTCATGGAAATTCATACCTCTGAATGGGAAAAAGAAGTTGAGCTTTCAAAGCACTTTAAGCTTAACAAGACCGTCACGAAGCTTGAAGATTTCGAGAGTGATGAATCGTTTGATATCATTTATTTTGACGCTTTTGCTCCTAGTAAACAACCCGAAGTGTGGTCGTTAGAAAACCTGAAAAAATGTTATGCATTATTAGCTAAAGGAGGTGTCCTCACCACCTATTGCGCCCAAGGTCAATTCAAGAGAAATTTAGCAGCAGCTGGTTTCGATGTGGAGACTTTGCAAGGTGCTATGGGTAAGAAAGAAATGGTAAGGGGGATTAAGTCGTCAGAATAGGCTAACTTTAGTAGGACCACCATTTCCTACCACCATGGCAACTCACCAAACACCCTTAGAAGCCTTTCTCTATTGGTTAGAAAGAGACCCAAAATTCATTTTTCTCAGACAACCGATCAATCGGAAATTCATTGAGTATACGCGTCAAGATGCGTTTGATCAAGCGGTCGCAATTGCTGCATCTCTACAAAAAATGGGATTGAAAAAGGGCGATCACGTGTCGTTACTTTCTAAAAATTGTGCACATTGGTTTATATCCGACCTAGCTATCATGCTTGGTGGCTTTGTGTCTGTTCCATTATATCCAACGCTAGACAAGCAATCCATTAATGAAATTTTGATTCACAGTGAATCCAAGGCGATTATCGTTGGAAAACTTGATGATTTTTCGAAACAGAAGGAAGGGATACCTGATGATGTACCTCGCATTGGCATTCAGCTTTATGGAATTGAAGAACAATACTCATGGGAAGATTTAATCAAGGAAGATACTTCGGACTTCATTACTCCAGGTCTTGATCCTGATGAGTTAATCACTATCATGTATACCTCCGGGACTACAGGTGATCCCAAAGGAGTTATGCATAAGGTAAGCTCATTTAATTTGATGTGCAGCACTGCAATGCCAACATTGCATGTACCTGAGAATTGCACCTATTTTTCATACCTACCATTATCTCATATGGCTGAGCGAATTGGAGTTGAAATGCTTTCGTTCTATTGCGGAGGATGTGTCAGTTTCCCAGAGTCCTTGGAAACTTTTGCTGAAGATCTTGCGCGTGTTAACCCTATATTCTTTGTAGCGGTACCTAGAATTTGGCAAAAATTTCAAGAAAAAATCCTTGAGAAGTTTTCGCAAAAGAAGCTTTCCATGCTCCTTTCAATTCCGATTATTGGTGGAATTATCAAAAAGAAAATTCAACAAAAATTGGGATTAAATAAGGCAAAGCTGTGCTACACAGGAGCGGCACCCATTGCTGTAAGTCTTCTAGAATGGTACGATAAGCTTGGAATAAATATTTTGCAGGCTTATGGAATGACCGAAGATTGCATATTCTCACATTTCAATATACTGGGTAATAATAGGTTTGGCACCGTAGGACAACCCCTACCTGGAGTCAAATCCAGACTTTCTCCTGAAGGTGAGGTTCAGATTAAAAGTGAAGCACTAATGGTAGGTTATTATAAGGAACCAGCCAAAACCGCAGAGATGTTCACCGAAGATGGATATTTAAAAACGGGTGATATTGGCGAGTATGACCATGATGGATTTCTAATGATCACTGGAAGGATCAAGGACGAATTCAAAACAGATAAGGGCAAGTATGTTACACCTTCTCAAATAGAGCTTAAACTTTCCAAAAACACCGATATGGAGCAAATATGCGTGGTGGGAATGGGTATCGCACAACCCATTGCTTTAATTGTTCCTTCTGAGGCTGCCCAAGGGAAAGAAAGGGAAGCAATGGAAGAATCCATCTTACGAACACTTGATGAAGTAAACCCAACACTAAAAGCCCATGAGAAGATTGCTAAAGCAGTGATAATGAAGGAACAGTGGACCGTGGACAACGGACTTATGACTCCTTCCCTAAAAGTTCGGCGGCCAAGGGTAGAAGCCATTCATCAAGACATGTACAAGTCATGGTTCAATAGCGAAGAACGGTTAATTTTTGAGTAACCTATCTTCGAATTTTTGATCACGTAAAAATCGGACGCATGAAGTTCCTTTCATAACTCACAATGCATTTCGATTGCGTGGCATAATCATAAGCTGCAATGCAATCGGGATCTTTCATACTGTCTTTTCGATACACCTCATAAGTCGATAATGATTCGAAGCTGAATAAGGCTACCGCTACATTATTGGCTCCTTAGGTGTCCTCACTACCTATTGCGCCCAAGGTCAATTCGAGAGAAATTTAGCGGATGCTGGTTTTGAAGTAGAGACCTTGCAAGGTGCTACGCTACGGGTAAGAAAGAAATGGTAAGGGGGTTGAAAACCTAGATTACAAGTCTATGAATGAATATTTCTTTCACACCAGTCGATGGGAGAAAATAGTAGACAAGCTAGGTGTGTCCTTTTACCGGTTATAGTAGATGGAATAGACATGACTTCACAACCCGGGTCTCCACGAACTCCGGCAAGGAGGAGTGAAATAGCAAGAAATGTTAAAGCACCGGTTGCAGCAGGGCCACCATACCCTAAAAGGAACACAGCTAGAAAGGGACCAAATGCTAAAAAAGCACCTACTACTCTATTGATTTTAATCAAAGACCTTAAAAGGTAAAAGTGAAGCACGAGGTAAACGATGGTTAATCCAAGTGCCCAGATAATACGAATAATTGCACCTCCAAAAGTTACTGCCAGATATACCGGAACCACCTCAGTAATAAAAAATATTCCCAGACCCAATCGAAAAAGGCGTCCAAATGGAAGAGTTTTAAAATTTGATGAATTATTCATTTCAGGTCGTGTCTCGCATTTGAGCGATAACCTTAGTGAATAGCACGTGGAATTTTCGAGTGGGTTTCACTTAATTGCACCTATTCAACATCCAGTACCGGCCGCATGAAGTTCCTTTCATAGCTAAGAATGCATTTCGTTTGCTTGGCGTAATCATAAGCAGCTATGCAATCTGGATCTTTCATACTGTCTTTTCGATACACCTCATAAGTCGATAATGATTCGAAGCTGAATAAGGCTACCGCTACATTATTGGCTCCTTCATGTGGCAAAAAGTATCCGTGGTGTGTTCCTCCAAACTTATTGACCAGTGGGATCCACAGTTTAGCATAGTGCTCAAACTCCTCGAGTTTGTCCGGATCGATTTTATAGTTGACATAGCAGGTAATCATAGGCATTCAATGTTTGTTACAAACCTCTTGCATCTCCCAATCAATACATCAGAATATCCATGAAAAAGTGTGTCTGGATGTATGAATCTTATTCATGAGAGCACTGGTGTAACTTTTATTTACAAACATGAGTATTATAAATATCATAATATTTACATTTATGAGGAATACTATTCAAACATTGACATGAAAGGAAACAACCTGGGAGAATTTGAAGAACTGATATTACTGGCGGTGGCCTCATTAGAAAAGGAAGCCTACGCGGTATCAGTAAAAGAAGAACTGGAAAAACGCGCCAACCGAATTACGAATATAAGCGCTATACATTCTTCGCTGTATAGACTGGAGGACAAAGGCTATCTCGCCTCAGAGTTTGGAGGTGCGACTCAAAAACGCGGGGGTAAGAAGAAGCGATACTTTCAGGTTACCAATGCAGGATTTGCAGTCTTGAAAGAAGCCAAAGAATTGAAGGAGGATTTTTATCGTACCATTCCAAGACTTGCAATTTTAGGCATTTAACGTTGGCAGAAAAGCATCACCATATCAATCCTCCCAAAATAGGAGAAAAGATACTCAGGTTCATTTATGATGATAACCTCTTGGATGATATACTGGGTGATTTACAGGAAATGTTTCAGGATCGGGTGGAAAGCAAAGGACTATTCAGGGCACGTATGCATTATTTCAAAGATGCTTTCCTTTCGATTAGGAACTATGATTTAAGAAGAAAAAGAAAGGTCATTCACAATAACTCAATCCCTATGCTAAAGAATTACATTAAAACCACATTCCGGACACTCTCAAAAAACCGAGTGTACTCGGCCCTAAATATTTTTGGACTGGCCCTAGGCATAGCGGCATGCTTGTTCATTACACAGTATGTCGATTATGAATACAGCTATGATAAGTTTCACTCCGAACATGAAAACCTCTACCGGGTAAAGTACATGGTCTATCGCGGTGGCGAACTGGACATTGATTGTGCAGCTGCAGTTCCTCGTGTAGGGCCGTTCATGAAGGAAAATATGCCAGAAGTCGTTGATTATGCGCGTGCATTCCCCATGTCTGGTGTGTTTGAAAAGGATAATATTCGTTTTCGAGAAAAGCGTGTTCAGATAGCAGATCCGGCTTTCCTCAAGATCTTTGACTATCCATTGATTCATGGTGATATCGAGACTGCATTAGTAGAACCCAACACAGTGGTAATTACAGAATCTATCGCCAATAAATACTTTGGACGGACCGATGTAGTTGGAGAAACCATAAAGCTTTATACCTGGATTGAAGAGACACTGGAAATAACGGGAGTAACTGCAGATGTACCAAAGAATTCACATTTGAAATACAACTTTCTGATCTCCTACGAAACGCTCAATCAAGTAACCAGAAATGATGATGGCACGGCCTCTTCGGAGACCAATTGGGGCTGGTATGATTTCAACACCTATGTGTTGCTAAAGGACGGTAGTGATCCCAAAGCCTTTGACGAAAAGTTTGCAGAAGTTCTTTGGGCAGAAAGAGGTGAAGATTTTGAAAAGTATGATTTTCGATCTGACTTCCCTTTACAACCAATTACAGATATTCACTTGTATTCAAATCTTCTGCAAGAATCTGAACCGGCTGAGCAGGGTGATGGTGACACGGTCTTTTTCCTGGGGATAATTGCGGCATTTATCCTAATTATTGCTTGGATCAACTACATCAACTTATCAACGGCTAAATCATTGGAACGCGCTAAAGAAGTAGGTGTAAGAAAATCAATGGGAGCCTATCGAAAGCAATTGGTGTATCAGTTTCTGACAGAATCCTTTGTGTTGAACTTGATCGCATTATCGCTTGCACTGATCATTGTTATCATCACCACACCATTGTTCAATCAACTAATCGATTCACAACTCAGCAGAGCATTTTTCTTGCAGCCTAATTTCTGGCTTGCGGTGATAGGCATATATGTAATTGGGTCGTTCTTATCAGGTTTATATCCAGCGTTTATTCTTTCTTCATTCCGTCCTATTATGGTGTTGAAAGGGAAGATGACAACCAACAAATCAGGGGTACTGCTTAGAAGAATATTGGTTGTTTTTCAGTTTGCCGCTTCTGTTACATTGATTGCTGGTACCATCATCGTATATCAGCAACTGAGTCACATGAAGAAACTTGATGTAGGGTTTGACATGACCGATACCATGGTGATGCAAGGTCCTGAGGTGTTTGCAGTGGATTCACTATTTGGTTCTACGCTTGAATCCTTCGAGAATGAATTGATGAAGAATCCGGCAGTCAAAGGAGTTACCAATAGCTCCAATGTTCCGGGGGATGAGATTTTTTGGACACGCGGTATCCGAAAAGCGGAAGATACACGCGACAAGAATTTCATTGTTTATCTCGTGGGTGTTGATCAGGACTATTTCCCTACCTATGACATTGAATTTTTAGCGGGCAGAAATTATGATAAGAGCTTTTCGACCGATACTGCCAACACCATCATCAATAAAGCGACGATGGAAGCCTTGAAAATATCATCACCAGAAGAAGCACTGGGTCAAAAAGTGATTTTTTCTGGAGATACCCGAACGATTATTGGCGTGGTGGATAATTATCACCAACAGTCGGTGAAGAATAACATTAATCCACTCATATTCCCGCTTTCTGAGCATGCTTCTAGGTACATCACTGTGAAGCTGAAAACGGATGATTACGAGGCTGCATACGAAGAAAGCAAAGCCCTTTTTGATCAGTTTTTCCCTGGGAATCCTTTTGATACCTTCTTCTTGGATGAATTTTACAATAAGCAATATGCCAATGAAGACAACTTCAGTCGGGCATTTACCCTATTTGCTTTTTTTGCTATTATCGTCGCTTGCCTGGGGCTATTTGGTCTTACTTCTTTCACCGCACTACAGCGCACTAAAGAAATTGGTATCAGAAAAGTACTGGGTGCTGATGTATCCCAAATTGTGATGATTTTATCTAAAGAATTTCTGATCCTGGTAGCCATTGCCAATGTCATCTCTTGGCCTGTTGTATATTTGATTATGGATGGCTGGTTGGAAAATTTCACCAGCAGAATTGGAATTGGAGTGTCAGTATTTCTGGTGGCGGCAATTCTTGTGGTCATCATTGCGCTGATAGCTGTAGGAAATAAAACACTATCCATCGCCAAGACAAATCCTGTGAAGGCATTGAGATACGAATAACAAAAAAGAGGTTGGCATTTTCTGGAAAGATCTTGCCAACCTCATACCGAATAAACCTATCTAATGCTCAATCCACTCTGATCTTTAAATCTTCCGGTTATCAACCAACCTCCAAAATCTTCGGATACGGCCATCAGCAATTCATTTTTACCTTTCTTGAGATTCAGGTAGATACCATCAAATAATCCAACGGTTCCCAGGTATCGATAATCCCTGGATCTCCACCTATTGGTTCCCCAGTAAATGGGTTCTCCGTTCAGGATCGCTACTACCCGATCACTATAGCCAAATTCAAACAATTTGACTTGATCTACTTTTGAATGGATGGTGATCTTGGCCAAGACAGTATTTCTTGAGGCTCCTTCTAATTTTCGGATTCTTGCAATATTCGCAGCGGTACCCTCCTCAACTTTGATTTTTCCATTCCATTTCCGCTCACGTATGGCGGCTCCTAGGTTATTGGGTTCGCTGAGCATCTCTTCACTAAAAACATCAGAAATTTCCCATTCTTGAATAACGTTCTCGATTGCTTCACGCTCGACAGGGTTGAAGTCGATAAGTTCAGGATCTTCATGAGAAATCGAAATATTGGCAATATGAAAACCAGAGGTATTACCTCCTCTCAAAATGACTTTACCGGGTTTTGGCTCATGAAATAAATTCCAGGAAAGGTTTGGCTCAACGCTGTTGTCCATAAAAACCTGGGCTTTATCATCTTTCACGACAATCTTAATATGTGTCCAATCATCGAAGTTGTATTCATAAGGAAATGAATAGCGTGGGCCGAAATACAATTGCCAGGGAGAGATACTATTGGTTGTAGGAGCTGCCTGGTTTGCATCCGGATTACCGGACTGGTGGGGACGTACATAGAATTGTTCGGAATCACCGGTTTCAAGATTCCCTCGAAAGTATACCCCTGGAAAAGCCTGTTCTTCTTTCAGCTGAATATCAAACTCGATGGTGCCGTTGAGAAATTCTGTGTCTTTTAATGTGATGGAGCCAGCTTGCAGGTAAATAGCATCTGAGCCTTTAAATTTTTCAAAAACATGTGCACGTGCTTGAACAACCCAGGTGTTGGTATCCATTGGCAGTGTCTTTTGTGAAAATACATTGAATGTCATCCAAAGCATCAATGTAAGTAGTGTGATACGTGTTCTCATGCTACAACCTTACGGGCGATTAGAGACCGAATCCATCTAAAGACCTTTCATCTTCGTTCAAAGCCATTCAGAGTTGTTCAGGACGCAGATCTTTAGGACATTTGAATATGGCTGAAAAACTTTCACAGCAAGAACTAAGACACCTACAGCAAGAAATTCAAAGCAAACTAGACTGGGGGAGTGCTGATTCATGGCACAGTTCCATGTTTGATGAGCTTTCTGAAAAAGTGTTTGAAGCAACGCAAGTAATGCTTAGTGTTCCAACACTGAAACGCTTTTTTGGGGTGGTCAAGCATTCTGGAGCACCCAGTATCACCACCTTGGATGCGCTTTCTCTTTTTGTTGGAAAAGAAAATTGGAGAGCCTTTAAGCTTTACAAAGATCAACCCAAAAGAAAAGCCATTCGCACTCCGAGGAAATCTGTTTACGTGACTGTCGGATTTATTTTGGCGATTGTGACCATCAGTTTGATTGGAAATAAACGACCCGAAGTAGTTATCGATGCTTCCGAGTTTTCGTTTTCCAGTAAAGTACTTAGCAGCGAGTACCCCAACTCAGTGGTTTTTGATTTCAGTATTCCGAATTCCTTACGTGTAGATAGCCTTACCATTCAGCAGTATTGGGATCCGACAAAGACCATTGATATATCGAAGCACCAGACTCAGGCAACGGGGATCTACTATTATCCCGGCTATTTCGAAGCAAAGTTGCTGGCGGATGGACAGCTGGCTAAGTCTCATGATTTGTTTTTGAAAAGCACCGGATGGCTCGGTCTTGTGGAATATGAACCGGTACCCAAATATTTTGAACCATACACAGCTTCAGCTTCAGCCATCAAATTTCCAAATGACATTGTTGATGAGGTAGCCTCATTGAAAGAGCCGGTTTCTTCTTCCTTTCATTTTATTGATGACCTGGGAGATGTATCCGGCGATGACTTTAGCTTCAGTGCAACGATCCAAACCACATTTGATGACCGATGGGCCGTCTGTCAGTTGGTGCGCGTTTATTTTATTGGAACATCCGGCGCAATGGTGATTCCATTCTCAAAAATTGGCTGCACTTCTGATAATAACCTCATGCTCAACGATGTGTATTTGAGAGGCAAGGAAAATGACTTGTCCGCCCTAAGTGCTGACTTTTCTAATCCGGTTCAACTGACCATTCAGGTGGAGAATAAACAATTGACCATAAGCATTGATGACCGAGAAGTTTATTCAAATAGTTACAACGATACGATGGGCAAACTGGTCGGATTAAGATTTAAATTCCAAGGGCTCGGTGAAGTCTTGAATTATGAAATTAAAGATCAAAATAACCAATTGATCGAGCTTAACGCCCCATAAATTCCACTCCAAAATGAGACAATCTATTTCAATAGTAATGCTGCTAATCACCTTCTCAATGGCAGCCCAAAATGAACCTTATGACAAGGATGTTACTTCAATCGAAAACATTGGAAAAGCATATTATGAAATTGTATCTGGCCCCATAGGACAGGTACGGGATTTTGATCGACTGAGGAATCTGTTTCACCCGGATGCTAAACTTACTTATAGCTATTGGTCTGAGGCAGAGCAGAAGAATATGTTGATGCCAATGGACATTGAGGGCTACATTGAAAAGTTGGATTATTTGGATAAGAAGGGATTTTTTGAAGAAGAATTGTATGTAAAAAATGAGTCTTATGGATCCATTACGCAATCCATTAGCACGTATAAATTTTGGATGGAAGACCAAACGGCTGAAGGTCGAGGCTTTACCAGTTATCAATATTTTTACGATGGTAAGCGCTACTGGATCCTCTCCATGTTTTGGATGATGGAAAGTGAGAAATACCCCATTCCAGAAATGTTTTTAAAGGAGTGAACGGTTTTGAACGAGCTTGAATCCATTTCTTTCTATCTACTGTAATTGAGGAGCGTACATTGAGAGAAAAATTTAGCTCTCATGAAGTACTGTTTAACACTCCTTTCCATATCCTTCATTTTATTATCATCCTTGGTCTTTTCTCAGGATGTGGGAGGGAAGACCCTGATCAGCCAATCAAGAACTACGATTGCCAACATTGGTAAATGTGATATCACCATTAAATACCACAGTCCTTCGGTCAATGGAAGAAAGATATTTGGAGGCATAGTCCCATACGATTTTGTTGTAGATGGAGTAGAATATCCATGGAGAGCCGGCTCCAACCAACGTACAACGATTGATTTTAGTCGTGATGTAAAGATTGAAGGAAAAGAGTTGGCAGCAGGCTCTTATGGATTTCTTGTGTTGGTAAATGAGGAGGAGTGGATACTCATCTTTTCGTCAGGAAAAACCTGGGGTGCATTCAACTACGACAAATCAAATGATGTGCTGAGGATTCCGGCGAAAACCCAAAAGTTGCCTTTCCAAGAGTGGTTAAGCTATGAGTTTCTGAATCCCACAGCCGAATCCGTAGATATTCAGCTGAGATGGGAGAATACAGCTGTTACCTTCAAGGTGTCCACCAATGCCTTGGACAACATCCTTACAGAATTAGAATCAAAAGAGGAAAAGACCGTTTCTGATCTTCAGAATTTGTCACTGCGAATATTAGAGAAGGATCCAACCATGTATGAAAAGGCTTTGGCCTATTTGGAGGAGTCTAATGAACGAATGGAAGAGGTTGAAGACGAGTATTATCGCAAAGCTTTAACCTACAACTACAAGGTATTAAAAGGTGAGATTTTACTGCAGATGGGAAAGAAAAAAGAAGCGAGTACACTCATTGATGAGGCGCTCGAATCTGCTTCCGGCTTCAACATCTATTACTATGCATTAAATATGCTGACCGTTCGGGGAGAAAGAGATGTAGCTTTTAAGGTTTTAAATGAAGCCATTGATCGGTATCCGGACAATTTTCAAAATCATTTTGCCTTTGGTGAGTACTATCTCAAAGTAGGCAACCAGGAAAAGGCGACTGAGCATTTTAAGAAAGCCTATGACATGGCGGTCGAGCAAGAAAGCAAATGGGTCAATTATGCCAGATACCTCTACCTCCAGAATAAGCTGGTATTGGAAAGAGGCTAGAAATTATTCTTTCAGGAGTTAACTTAGTTAAATGATAAAAAACTGGTTCTTCCTGATGGTTTTGGTCCCTATTACCATTTATGGTCAATCCTCTTTTGTTGATGCTCGAGATAATAATGAATATCAAATGGTTGAGCTCGGAGGCCTCTTTTGGATGACCGAAGATCTCAGATTCAATGCTGAGGGATCTTTATGTGTAGAAAATTGTGATGGAAGCAGGTTCTATTCTTTCGAGGGGATAAAAGCGGTCTGCCCGGAAGGTTGGAGACTGCCCATGGTTGATGAATGGGATTCATTTGTTGAGTCTTTTGAAAATGTTGCCATTGCCCGAATGATGGAGGGTAATGACAAGCTTTACCGGGTTGATTTTTTAGATCAATACAATCTTTTCGATTCAAATGTCCTTTCACTGAAACCGCTCGGTAGAATTGAAGGAGGAAAATTTAAGGAGGGTGTATACGTTGATTACTGGACAGAAAACCCTTTAACGGATGATCGATTCCATATGCATTTCACTCCATACTCAATCATGGGCCATGCACATAAGCATCATCTCAAACCGAAACAACAGGAAGACTTTCGATTGTTTCCGGTAAGGTGTGTTTGTGAGTCTGAGAAGATTAAATCGGAATAGGTGTAATTCAATTTTTTGTGTTCTTAAATACTGAATAGTCAACTCGTGAAGTATGAAGTCAAATGAAATTCAATCGAAGCTTTAACCCTTTCTATTAAGATTAAAAGATTCAACTCCTTATAACCAGGTCCAAAAAGTATTCTTTCAATCTCTCTTATAAATCCAACAGTCTGCCACTAATCTTACATTATCAAATTACAAAATCATACTAATCAACTAATCAACCAATCACTACCTTTACCGCATGTCAGAAAAGAAACTCTTCCTGCTCGACGCATTCGCGTTGATCTATCGTGCGCATTTTGCCATGAGCCAAAACCCCAGACTCACCACCAATGGAATTAATACAGGGGCAATCCTTGGATTTACCAATTCTCTATTGGAAATCATTACCAAGGAAAAACCCTCCCATATTGGTGTAGCATTTGACACACATGCACCTACTTTCAGACATGAATCTTATAAGGAATACAAGGCTACCAGACAGGAACAACCGGAAGAAATTAAGGTGGCCATCCCTTACTGCCTCAAGATTGTAGAGGGCTTCAACATACCGATCCTGATGAAAGATGGCTATGAAGCAGACGACCTCATTGGCACCATCGCCAAGAAGGCAGGCGCAGAAGGGTTCAAGGTGTACATGATGACACCCGACAAAGATTTTGCACAGCTGGTGGATGAAAACATTTCCTTGTTTAAGCCCCGAAGAATGGGCAGTGGTGTAGATGTCATGGGCATTCCTGAAGTACTTGCCAAATTCGACATAGAAAAAGTAGATCAGGTTCGGGATGTGCTCGGTTTAAAAGGTGACTCAGTAGATAATATTCCGGGAATTCCGGGAATTGGAGATAAAACCGCTTCCAAACTCCTCAAAGAATATGGGTCTGTTGAGGGAATTGTGGAACATGTGGATGAACTGAAAGGAGCACTTCAAAAAAGAGTCCAGGAACACGGACAGCAGGGGATTATGTCTAAGGATTTGGCAACCATCAAAATAGATTCACCCATCGATTTTGATGAAGAGGCGTTGAAATATGGAGACCCAAATGCGGATATTTTAAAACCCATTTT
Organism: Ekhidna sp.; assembly: GCA_965601465.1. Taxonomy (GTDB): domain Bacteria; phylum Bacteroidota; class Bacteroidia; order Cytophagales; family Cyclobacteriaceae; genus Ekhidna. The sequence goes on from OZ271834.1 coordinate 626,054, forward strand.
TGATGAGTTGGAATTTAAGACGATTGCTCGTCGTGTATTCCAGGAAGAAAACGAAATCAAAAAAGGAGCCACCCAACAACTTGGATTATTTGATGGAGGAGGAGAGTCAGCAGAACCCACGGACGATAAAGAATCCATTACCACTGCTAAGCATACGTACCACTTAGTGGAAGGAGCAGAGGCTATCAATTCCCTTGTAGCAAAACTCGGAGCCCAATCTTCATTTTGCTTTGACACGGAGACCACAAGTCTGGAGACAAGAGAAGCTAAACTCGTTGGTATTGCATTTGCCATTGAAAAAGGAGAGGCCTGGTATGTTCCATGTTTGGAAAATGCTCAGGAGATTGCAGATGCCTTTAAAGAGGTGTTAGAAAACAATCAAATTCAGAAAATCGGGCAAAATCTGAAGTATGACATTCAGGTAATGCGAAACTACGGAGTAAACATCCACGGCCAGATTTTCGATACCATGTTGGCACACTTCCTTCTCGATCCGGAATCCAATAATAGCATGGATTGGCTCGCAGATAAATTTCTCAAGTACAAGACCATTTCCTACGAGAGCATCGTCGGACCAAAAGGCAAAAATCAGAAAACCATCGATCAGGTGGAGGTAGAAAAGGTGAAGGACTATGCCTGTGAAGATGCAGACATCACGCTTCAATTGAAAGAGCTCTTAGAAAAAGATATCTCGGAACGTAAGTTGGAAAAGCTGCTACATGAAGTGGAGGAACCTTTGTCTTTTGTTTTGGCTGACATGGAGTACCAGGGGGTGAAGGTGGATACGGACACGCTTGAAAACATGTCCAAAGAGCTCGATGAAGAATCTCGAAGGGTACAGAAAGAAATCTTCGATACGGCAGGAGTGGAATTCAACATTGGTTCACCTAAGCAGCTGGGAGAGATCCTTTTTGAAAAGCTGAAATTGGTAGACAAACCGAAGAAGACTAAGACCGGTCAGTATGCAACAGGAGAGGATATCCTATCCAAGCTCGCTGATGAGCATACGATAGCTGCCCAGATATTGGAGTTTCGTGAGTATCAAAAGTTGAAGTCAACCTATGTGGATGCATTACCAAAACTGATCAGTGTGGCAGATGATCGCATTCACACAGACTACAGGCAAACGGTTGCTGCGACAGGAAGATTGAGTTCCAACAACCCTAACCTTCAAAATATTCCGATCCGAACAGAGAAAGGAAGAGAGATTCGCAAGGCATTTGTTCCCAGGGATGATGAGCATCTAATCATGGCAGCAGATTATTCTCAGATTGAGCTACGGATCATGGCGGCCTTCTCCAGGGATGAGAGTATGATGCAAGCCTTCAAAGAAGGTCGAGATATTCATGCGACTACTGCTGCCAAAGTCTTTGGCGTAGACGTGGACAATGTGGAGCCTAACATGCGACGAAAAGCCAAAGAGGTGAATTTTGGGATCATCTACGGAATATCTGCCTATGGCTTATCTCAGAACTTAAATATTGCACGTGGAGAAGCACAGGAGATCATCGACTCCTACTTCAAAGAGTTTCCAAATGTGAAAAAGTACATGGATGGAACGATTGAAAAGGCCAAGAAAGACGAATATGTGGAGACCATCTTAGGCCGTAGACGCTACCTCCGAAATATCAACTCCAGAAACTTCACCATGCGCGGATTTGATGAACGAAATGCCATCAATGCACCCATCCAGGGAAGCGCGGCTGACATCATCAAAATTGCAATGATTGACATCCATAAGTGGATGCAAGAAGAGAAGCTTAGATCCAAGATGATCATGCAGGTACACGATGAATTGGTATTCGATATGCACAAAGAAGAGCAGGACCTCTTGATCTCGAAAGTGGAAGATTTCATGAAAAACGCACATCCGTTAGAAGTCCCTATGGAAATAGGCATTGGAGTGGGCGAAAACTGGCTACAAGCACATTAGTGGTGAGATTGAATTAGATACATATTTTGACAATAAGGTCTCGATATCAGAGCCCGTCAAAAGGGACATCTCGATAAGGTCTATCCGCATGTATGTTATGAACCAGACCATAAATCTTGTTCCAAAGATTTGTGCGCCAACGCTTAAACCAGATTTTCCAACCTACAATGGATAGTATGGCCAGTATCCCTCCGATAATGGTAATCCAGCGATAACGTTGGCTACTCCTCTGAGCTTCTCCCGCTGCCTCCTCTGCATGCATGCCGGAAAGTATCAGGTCAATTTGGAATTGATCTCTTTCTTTCATGATGTTTTCTACCGTCTCATGAAAAAGCTGGGCTTCGTCTTCGGCGCGATCGGCCATTTGGTTGGCATATGTGAAATCCTGCTGGGCAAATGTGACTTTTCTCAAAAGCTGGAAAACTTTAAATGTTTCAGGCTCCCTGATCAACTGTGGGTATAATGCGGCCGCTTGTTCCCCGTAAAATCGAGCACTATCTATAGAACCATGTGAAAGGTGCCATTCGCCGAGATCATGCAATGAGGCAAATTTGATACTTGATGTAACAGATTCGTCCATGATTTCTAAGGAACGTACGTAATAGGCTTTTGCTGAATCTAAAGCACCCTCATCCATGTAGGAAGCTGCAATATTATGATATGCCGATCTTATGTCTTTTAATAGGGCCTTCGGGTGATTTAAAATATATTGGTAATAGTTTCTTGCTTCTTGGTATTGTTTTCCGTCTTTATGAATTACACCAAATAACATGAAACATTTTATTAATCTGGTAGTGTCTTTAAGGGAATGAGCAATGTCGACACTTTCTTTCAATGAATAGAGAGCTTTATCTAATTCGCCTGATTTCCAATGGATATGGGCCATATTATATGTGAGCTTTTGTTGCTGCGATTTTAAGTCCAGCTCCTGTGCTTTGGTGTACGCATTTTGAGTGACTTCTAATGCCTCCTCGTACTTGTAATGTTTGGTCAGGATTCGACTGATGTTGGCCGAGATCTTTACAAACTTCTTTTTAGCTGCGTCAGTGCCGAGCTTTTGGCAGATCGAAATAGATTTAAGGTAGGAAACAAATGCATTTGACAGATCTCCTTGTAAATCATATATATGGCCTTTGATGTAATATGAGTGAGCTGCATTTATTGTATGATCGTTTTTTTGTGCCAAAAGCAAGCTGCTATCTGCAAGTAAGAGTGCAGAGTCCAGGTTGGTATCAAACAGGGGATAAATTTTTTGATACAATGCTTCCAATTGAGCCGAATCCTTTTCTGCTCTTTTGGAACAAGAAAAGCAGATCAGCAAGAACAATGTACCAATAATGGATTTAATCATATTCGTTTCTTAAAAAGATTACAAAGCCCGTATGACCCTCCAGACTTTGCAATCAATACCTCATTATCTAGTCTTTGCCGGGGACATTTGTCTCCATTTCTGTAATATCTGTTGTGCTCTTCATGTCGTATTCAAGAACGGTTTGTTCTACTTCGCTGTAAGCTTCATCCTGACAAGACTGGGTAGCAGCTCCTAGAGCTACTAGCACCAATAGTTTGGTTAATCGTTTCATATTGCAAAGATGATTATTTTGTATTTAATCAGTTATATGCAATAAAACTTAACCCTATCAGCCAATACAACAAAGAATATTTGGTGGAAAAAACGCAGGAGGCGAAGCCCCCTGCGAAATGAATGAACGCAATTAAACTTGCGAAACCATAAACAGCTATGGTATTTTAAATGACACTAACACGTTATATACCCGACTTTAAGCTTATTCTGAAAAGCAAATAATAATTGGTGGAAAGTACTGTCACACATGGTCGTGTGTGAATACATTACAAGGTTAATGAAACAGTGTAAACTGCACACAACGCAGGCATAATTTCGAGGTGGACATAATGTGTACTTAGGCAATTAAGCTTTGAGGTAAGGAAATTATTATTTCGAAAATTATTTCATATCACCCCATAGCCCCCTCAAGGGGGGAACTAGATTGTCGTAAATTTGAAATTCAATTTAATCAGCATCATGCTAACCAAAACACCATCATTCTCAGACATCAAACGTGCGCATCAGCGCATCTCCAATTACATCATACAAACCCCTGTGATGACTTCAAAGAATATTGATGAAATCGCAGGATGTCAGATCTTTTTTAAGTGTGAGAACTTTCAAAAAGTGGGAGCTTTTAAAATGCGAGGGGCTGCCAATGCAATCTTTAGTTACAGACCAGAAGACCGTGTCAATGGCTTTGCTTGTCATTCATCAGGAAATCACGGGCAGGCGGTGGCACTGGCAGCAAAAATGGCCGGATCAAAAGCTTATGTAGTGATGCCCAAAAACTCATCCAAAGTCAAAATTGATGCGGTGAAAGGATATGACGCAGAGGTTGTTCTTTGTGAGCCAAATGATCAATCGAGGACAAAAACCTGCGAAGATGTGGTGAAGAAAACAGGAGCCATTCTTGTTCATCCCTTCGATGATTATAACATCATTGCGGGTCAGGCTTCAGCAGCAAAAGAACTTATTGAGGAAGTTGACGATCTCCAGGCGATTATTTCACCTGTTGGTGGAGGCGGCTTAGCAGCTGGCACAGCACTTACTGCACATCACCTGGATCCTAACATGGAAGTATATCTTGGGGAACCGGAGGAAGTGGATGATATGTACCAATCCATGAAAGCAGGAAAAATTATTCCCAATAAATCTGCTAATACCATAGCGGATGGATTGAAAACCACCATCGGTGAAAAGAACTTTGACATCCTCAAAGAACATGTAAAAGAGGTATTTACAGTCTCTGAGAAAGAAATTGTAGCTGCTATGAAGCTGATTTGGGAGCGCATGAAAATTGTGATTGAGCCATCGTGTGCAGTACCATTTGCGGCAATTCTAAAGAACAAAGAAGTATTTAAAGGCAAGCGAGTAGGGGTCATTCTCACCGGAGGAAATGTAGACCTTACCAAACTTCCTTTCTAAGCGATGAGTGAACGCAAGGTATTTGTCATATGGAACCCTTTTGCGGGAGGGAAGACAAAAACGCATATTAAGAAGCTTACCGAGGTATTAACATCGAAAGAAATCAAGCATCAAGTCTTTGATACCCATGAAAGTAAAAGTGCCTCAAAAACAGTTGCTGACAACCTAGATCAAACCTATACGGATCTCATAATTGTTGGAGGTGATGGCACCATCAATGAATCGGTCAATGGATTAAAACATGATATACCGGTAGCGATCATTCCTTCCGGCACCGGAGACGACTTCATCAAAAATGTATCCATTGGGAAATCTGTGGATGAGCACATTGAGACTGCAATAAATGGAACGATCGTTCGAATAGATCTGGGGCTTTGTAATGACCGAAAGTTTGTGAATGGTGTTGGGATTGGATTTGATGGACAGATTGTAGAAGACATGACCGCCAAGCCTGTTCGATTTCTTAAGGGACACGCAGCATACTATTACCATGTACTACGTATTTTGGGAGGCTACCGAGAAAAGCCCTTTCGTTTTTCACTGGATGACGGCCAATTACTTGAAAAAGATCTCATTTTATTAACGATTGGGAATGGGACCACCTTTGGTGGCGGGTTTAAACTAATGCCTGAGGCCCGAATCAACGATGGTGTTTTAGAAATATGTGAAATTGGTAAGGTCTCCCCGCTTAGAAGATTTATGAATATTTCAAAGCTTTCTAAAGGGACACATGGAGTTTTGAAAGAAGTAGCCTTTCATAAATCGAAAGAGGTCATCGTGGAAAAAAACAATGATCTTTTTGCTCATATCGACGGTGAGAAAATGGGTAATCCACCGTTTAAAATCAAAGTACTGCCACAGGCACTTCAACTTCGCGTTACTTCTTCTTGAATTGGGCTTTTTTCTTGAATCTCAGGTAGGCCCATACGGTTATGGCAATTACACCGATACTGATGAATTGGGAATGTGATAGCACTCCATCGACGATGTATCCTCTTTCTTCATCACCTCGGAAGAACTCAATAATTCCTCTACCGAAAGCATAAAGGATGATGTAAATAAAGAACAACTGACCCTCAAACCGATTGTGTCTCTTGAGCATTAGCAGGAAGATCATGATGCCAAAAATTAATCCTGCCGAGTAAAGCTGGGTAGGGTGTAGCGGTGTATGTAGGGGTTCAGCCTGAGAGATTGGATCAGTGAATGTGACCGCCCAGGGTACATCTGTTGGCGTGCCGTGACAACAGCCAGCAAAGAAACAGCCGAGCCTTCCTGTCCCATGAATAATGCAGGCAGTGATGGCGAGTCGATCCATCAAGGGCCAAAGCGGCCACTTTTCTTTTCTGAAATACCAAACGATTAAAGGCACAGCAAAAAGCAGTGAGCCGTAGAACACAAACCCGGTTCTAAAATTCTTTTTCATGTTCTCCCATGAGCTGAAGTAGAACCCCGGGTCTTCCAGGTAGAAAAAAAGCTTACCACCAACAAATGCGGACAGGATGACAAGAATTGCCAGGTTTTGGATCTGATCCCGCTCAATTCCCAGATCTTTTTTTGCCACATGGGTCATGTAAAAGAATCCAAGTGTCGCACCGATCATGATCATGAAACCATAGGTGTGAATGGTGAAGTTGCCAATGGAAAACAGTTCCGGGTGCATTTATTGTAGGAATTTTCACTGAAAATTAGGGGAAAATACTAACACTTCTGTTTCTCTATGGTCGACAATTTTGCACGCTTGAACCAGACAGGAATATGAGACTTTTTGACTTACTCTATCGACAATTCGAAGAACACCCCCTACCCGACGCTTTTTCACACAAAGTATTGGGTGCCTGGAAAAAATACAGCACGGGTGATTCACTTAAAATTGTTAATCAGCTCAGTCAAGGATTGATCGAAATAGGCATAAAGCCTGGTGATAAGATTTCAATCATTTCAGAAGGAAGGCCGGAATGGTGTTTTGTTGATATGGCCTGCCAGCAGGTTGGAGCCATCCTCGTACCACTCTATCCAACATTAAGTACGCAAGAATATAAGACGATACTCGAAGAGGCAGAGGTAAAGACAATCTTCGTTTCGAATGGTACAACGCTGAAAGCTGTAGGCACTGCTGCAAATGAGTTGAATATCGAAGGACTCTATACATTTAATAAAATTGGCGGTACCAAAAGCTGGCTTGAGGTGATGCGGGCCGGAAAAGGTAAGAATAAAGAGGCGGTTGAAAGAAGGAAACAAACCGTGAAACCTGATGATGTATGCACCATCATCTATACTTCAGGAACTTCCGGTAAGCCAAAAGGAGTCATGCTCACACATACCAACATCATCAGTAATGTCATAGAGTCTGCCAAAGTGAGCACATTGGAAAGAGGTAAGGATCGGGCGTTAAGCTTTCTTCCACTCAACCATATTTATGAAAAGACTGGCATTTACATCTACGTCTACATTGGTGCCGGTATCTACTTTGCAGAGAGCCTGGAGACCATCGCGGATAACCTGAAAGAAGTCAAACCACATACGTTTAATACGGTACCAAGACTCCTTGAGAAGGTATACGATAAAATTATCAAGAAAGGAAACGACCTTTCTACGATTAAGAAAGGAATTTTCAATCGAGCCATAAATCTTGGTTTGACCTACGATCCCAATAAGAATCAAGGATCCATTTATAACCGACAGCTATCCGTTGCAAACAAATTGGTTTTTAGCAAATGGAGGGAAGCTTTAGGTGGAAATATCAAGCAGATTCAATGCGGAGCATCTGCTTTGCAACCGCGACTTGCCCGGATCTTTTGGGCAGCCGGTATAAAAGTTCTGGAAGGATATGGATTGACTGAGACGTCTCCTGTAATCGCAGCGAATCGAATGGATGGCATAAGTATCGGTTCAGTAGGGAAAGTTTATGATAACCTTGAAGTGAAGATGGGTGATGAGAATGAAATCCTGGTAAAGGGCCCAAGTGTTATGAAGGGTTACTACAAGAATGAAGAATTGACCAAAGAGGTGCTGTCCGAAGATGGTTGGTTCAAGACAGGAGATGTGGGTAAGTTGATGCACGGATACCTCTACATCACCGATCGAAAGAAAGAACTATTTAAGACGTCCGGAGGATTGTACATTGCTCCGCAGCAAGCTGAAAATAGCTTAAAGGAGTCTGTTCTGATAGAGCAGGCCATGGTGGTAGGTGAGGGACAAAAATTTCCTGCGGTGCTTATTGTGCCAAATATGGACGAGGTATTTGCCAAACTTAGCGGCACGTATTCGTTGATGGATTTTGATGATATGCGCAAAGACCCAAAGGTTCGGGCGCTTTTCCAAAAAGAGCTGGATCGTGTGAATGAAGAGTTGGGTAAGTGGGCCAAAATCAAAGAATTTAGACTTATCAGTCAACCTTGGACACCAGAGACAGGGGAACTTACACCAACCATGAAACTCAAGCGAAGGGTGATCATGGAGAAGTGTAAGCTGATATTGGATACGATCTATGCAGACAAATCCGAGTATAATCTGTCCAATTTCGACAACCTGAAAATTGAAGAAATGACATTGGAAGAGTTGGAGCGATTCGAAGAAATGGAGTCTTTGTAATTCAGCTTTTAAACACGGTTTCTTTGTTTTCGCTGCTGTCAAATACGCGGATTGCTACCACATCAGCTTCCGCGGTTTTATGGCCGTCAGCTGATAAGAACTCGCAATGAAGAACGGTTTTTCTTCCTTTTACCTCCAATACACGCGCGCGGAGTTCTACTTCCGTATTGGGAGTAGGCTTTAAGTACTTCACATTTAGTGTACCAGTGGCGTATCGATATTCAGGATCCGTATCAAGCGATCTACCTTCTCGTTTGTAGGCGTCCGCCATAGCCGTTCCCATGCAATGACAGTCAATCAATGTGGCGATGATTCCACCATTCATCAGATTGCTCCATCCGTGATACTTTTCTTCAGAAGTCCATTTACAAACCGACTCTTCACCTTCCCAATAACTTTTGATTTGCAGACCTTCATGGTTATGCCCACACCCAAAACACACGTTTTCGGGCATATGATCCTGAAAATATTTTGACTCACTCATTTTTGTACCTTTACATAGACGCTTTACGCCAATATTGAGAAAAAATTTGATAGTTCAGCTATTGAATAATGATAGCCTTAATTCGCCAAAAATAACCTATTATGTATCACACGCTCGACTTGCATTTTCAAAATTATGAACATGCCATTGCCGCTTTCGTCATTGAAACAGACGCAGGTCCTGTATTGATCGAGTCAGGACCTTACAGTACATTTCCCAGCCTGGAAAAAGGATTAAATGATCTGGGGTATCAGGTTGGTGACGTCAAACATCTGCTTTTGTCGCATATCCACTTTGATCATGCAGGAGCCGCGTGGGCTTTTGCTGAGAAGGGGGCTCAAGTGTATTTGCATCCGTTTGGACATGATCATATGCATGACCCAACAAAGTTGGTAGCTTCCGCAACGATGATCTATGGGGATCAGATGGACACTTTGTGGGGTAAGATGGAAGGCATCCCAAAGAAGAAATTGAAAGTGGTAGAGCATGACGAAGCGGTTGAGATTGGTGGTCATACCTTTCGAGCGCTACATACCCCCGGCCATGCCAAACATCACATTGCCTGGCATTGGAAGGATACCATCTTTACCGGAGATGCTGCCGGAGTGAAGATTGAAGGGGGACCCGTGGTGCCTCCGTGTCCGCCTCCCGATATCAACCTCGAAGATTGGTCACATTCGATTGACTTGATTCTTGCAAAGAATCCCAACCGATTGGTGTTGACCCATTATGGTGAGGAGATAAACCCCAATATTCACATGAAAGAGCTCAAGGCGATTTTGAATGACTGGGCCCATTGGATCAAAGGAAAGTGGGAACAAGGTTTGAGCAATGATGAAATCACACCACTATTTATGAAATACACCGAGCAGCAACTAAAAGACAGGGGAGTCTCCGATCATGGTACCAAACTCTATGAAGCTGCAAATCCATCCTGGATGAGTGTAGCCGGACTTGTGAGGTATTGGAAAAAGAAACTGGGATAGGGTCACCATAAATAAAAAAAGCCTCCGAAGGAGGTCTTTATAATTCTTAGTCACATAATCCGGGGCTTGCATCACACTCCGATTCCGGTATCGGGAGTATTACATCATCGGATAGTGGGTCTACGTCATAAGCTATTTCAACGCTATTTCCAGCTTCGGCCCATCGCTTAAGGTCGTGGAAGATGATACCTTCGTAAATCAGCTCTCTGTTTCTCTCCACCAATAAGCTATCGTAAAATTGAAACTCGCTCAGCGTGTCTAGAAGTGCGGGTAAACCTGCCCTCGTTCTTATTGCATTCAAATCACTCAATGCTGCAGCATTTATTGGACTTGAAAAATTTTGTTCGTGGATGGCCTCCGCTCTGGAAAGATACATCTCTGAAAGTCGGATCAACGGAACCACATTGGTATTGCTAAGGTACTTGGCTGAACTAATGATTTCTCCGCTTGATGTCTCTGAATAATACAGTGCGGCCACCTCACCAGCTGAACTTACCCCGGTAGTTACCTGGGCCCTTAGATCTATATCATCAAATTCAGGATTATTCGGGATCTCGATGCGATTTAATTGATCCGGAAAGACAAATAGGGCGCCAAGACCTGTCCCATCAAATGAATTAAAATACGTGGATAAACCGGAAAGACTTCCTGGGTCGCCCGTATTACTAGCGATGGTTTGTTGCACAGCAAAAATGTCCTCGCTAGAATTGGATGCATTGTTAAAGGCCATTGCCGGAGTGGTCGTTAACATGAATCCTCCATTATTGATGACTTCATTCAAATATCCTACGGCTGTATTGAAGTCGCCTTTTTGTAAGCTGACTCTACCGAGATATGCCTGACAAACAAAATAAGTAATGTCTCCAGGGGTGATTGTTTTATCTTGAAGAAGTCCTGAAGCCGTGTTTAAATCAGTTTCAACCTGGTTGTAGATTGCACCGACCGTTGACTTTTCAACCGTTCCGATATCACTTAGACTTTTAATAGGTTCAAGTAATAAAGGGATTGCAAGTGAAGATTGGGTAGAACTTGAATATTGAGGTCCCCAAAGTCTTACCATTTCAAAGTAAAGTATCCCTCTGATGGCCATTGCTTCGCCACGGATACGTTCCCTTTCGTTTGAATCGGAAACATTTTCTATGTTCTCTAATATCTCGTTGACAATGCTGATCGTCTGATATCCCCGACTCCAATTGGATGCTATTCGACTGTTGTCCACGGATAAACTTTTATCAACGAATTCTTCAAACTCTGGCAGAACCGCAGCATCCCAGGATATTTCCGGAGGTACGAAAATGAATTCATCATCCGGACCTTGTAGCACGACATTCCTGTCGGTCCTTGCAAGGAGGGTAGCCATCATTTGGAAGTCGCCACCAAGCAGTTCTCCACCACCACTGCCATCATTAATTCCCATTAAGTTGAGGTATGCGCCGTTAAGGGCTTGTTGTATAGTAGTTTCATCTGTAAGCAGATTGCCACTCAATGCATTTTCAGCTTCGATATCAAGCAAATCATCGCATGCTAAAACAAGGAAAAGTATGGGTATAAATTTTTTCATGACTTAGAATCCAATTTTAATGCCTGAAAGAAAAATCCGAGGTTGTGGAGCGCTGAAGTTGTCAACACCACGTGTAATGTTCTGACCGATCAGTCCGTCGAGCGGATCGAAATAGCTGACGTCCGGATCGTAACCGGTATAGTTAGTAATCGTGAACAGGTTGGACGCTCCGATGTAAATGCTCATATGGTTGAATCCAAGTCCTGACAGTTGCTCCTGAGAAAAATTGTAGGTTAACGTTATTGTCCTTAATCGAATATAAGCACCATCCTGAATCCACCTTGAAGATGGATTGGTGTTTACCTGTAAGGGGTTGATTTTTGGGAAGGGTGCTTCGTCACCAGGAGCATACCATCGGTCTGCTTGATCTGCAGTTTGCCCCAGGCTAGATATTCCACTATTTGAAAGGAATTCTCCCGTGGCATAGTAAAGATCAACGCCTCCTACGAATTGAAAGAGTGTCGATAACTCCCAGTTCTTATAGGATACCGCATTGGTGATACCTCCAAAAAACTTGGGGTTTGGGTCTCCTACAACACTCCGAGTTGCTCTTTCCCAATCTTGGGTCACATATCTTTCACCGAAACGATCAGTAATTTGATAGGCACCTGCTTCACTGATTTGCTGGGCCTCTGATACAGAGCTGTTAGGGTCCGGGATGAAGAAATAGATTGCACGTCCATCTGAAAAGTCTACACCCGCATAATCCCTTGCGAAGAACACACCCGGAGATTCGCCTTCGATGAATGCGTTCACTCCAACTTCTAGTCTCTCGCCACCCAAATCGGTCACTTCAGATTTGTTAAATGAGATATTAAAATCAGTGCTCCATGAGAAATCGTTGTTAACGATGTTTGATGAGCTGATTAAAACCTCAAACCCTCTATTGGTAAGTGTACCGATATTATCAATAACCTCCGTAAATCCGGAAGTCTGACTTATGGGTTTTGGAAATAATAGGTCCTCAGTGTTCTTGATGTAATAATCAACGGACCCGGTAATGCGGTCATCAAGGACACCAAAGTCCACTCCAACATTAAACTGCTGAGTAGATTCCCATTTCAGGTTGTCACTAGCAATATTTGAAGGAACGATGGCCTCACGGTCATTATACCTGGTTGTCCGAAAATTTCTGCGATATAGAAAATCTTGCGAAGGAATGTTTCCTACAATTCCAAAGCTCGATCTTAATCTTAAGTTTTGCACAACACTTGAGTTATAGAAAGACTCGTTGCTTACATTCCATCCTCCGGAAACTGAGGGGAAGAAGCCGTATCGGTTATTTTCACTGAATTTTGAACTTCCGTCTACACGTCCACTAAAGGCAATATCAAAACGATTGCCCATGCTATAATTGATTCTTGAATATGATGAAACAAAAACACTGGCATCACCTTGGATGGGATCTTCAACAAGCCTGGAATCTGAAGCTTGAAGGCTTTCCAAAATGCCAATGCCGTTTACTTCTGCAAATCTGTAATCGAACGAGGCGGTTGCTTTTTGATAGGATGCACCCAGCGTTACTGATAATGAATTGACACCAATGTCTGGCCTATAGGTAAGCCATGAATCAAACACATAGTTTTCTGAGGTCTGCTCACTTAGTTGAGAAAGACCGTCCGGTCGTCCCTCTAAGGTTTGTGGACCTTGTCTTTGCTCCGTTCTAAAGTCACTCAAATCTACACCACCACTTACGCTGAGCTGAAAGAGGTCATTGATGTCATAAGTCAGGGAAGAACTTGCGATAACACTGGTGTTGGTTGTAGTGAAGTCTGAGAAGTTTACCTCAGTAAGTGGATTATATTCTGCTGACGCAACATTTAAGTTGAAGTTGTTTGCAGCACTGTAACCATCTGCTGAGGGTAGGTTAATTGCTTGCAATGGGAATCCCAGGTCCTGATTATCGTTTAGTTCGTCATTGGAAGTATTAATGAAATTTACATTCAGGGATGCTTTGAGTTTGGAAGTGATCTTCCCATCTAAGGAAAGGGTAGCATTGAATCGGTCAAACTGATTTCCAATTAAGATTCCTTCTTGTGTATTGTAGGTAGTAGAAACGAAGTACCCAAAATTTTCTGTGCCTCCGCTAAAATCTACATTGGCGCGGTGAGAAATACCCGTTTGGAAAATTTCATCTTGCCAATCGGTGTCAAACGCAAATTGATTGTAGGCAGCAAGGTTGAGTGTAATAGGAACTTCTTCACCAAATTGATTCAATGTTGTCCACGAATAAGAGGTTGCATTGTTAGCTTCAAGGTTTTCCAGGATTTCTCTTGTGATGAAAAGGTTCTCATCCCTGGTGGTCATGAAGTTCCTTAATTCAAACTCAAGGGCCTGAATTCGATACTCCCTTGCGGAATAAAGATCGATTTTTTTAGGTGTTTGATTGACTCCAAATTGATAATCAAAGTTCACCTTCATTTTTCCCTCTTCTCCACCTTTGGTAGTGATGATGATCACACCGTTAGCAGCTCGAGTCCCGTAAACAGCAGTTGCTGCTGCATCTTTCAAAATTTCAATGGATTCGATGTTACTTGGGTTGATGTTGGATTGATTGCCGGAAGTCAGAGGCACACCATCAATGACATAGAGTGGCTGGTTGGAAGCTAGTAGTGACGATCCTCCGCGTACGCGTACATTCGTTGCTTCCCCTAATTTTCCGCCAGAGTTTTGGACGAACAAACCTGCGGTAACGCCTTGGTTAGCTTGTTCCAAATTGATCAATGGCGCCGGGCTCACATCTTCAGCTGCAACGCTGGATACACTACTGGTCAATCGATCCTTTGATTGTGAGCCGATGCCCAGGTTCACTACATTGTCAGTACTCGAACTTGATTTGGCGGTGATGGCAATGGAATTTTGGCCAGTCAGATAAATCTTTTGAGTTTGGATACCCTCGCCACTGATAATCAGCGTTTCGTACCCATCGGACAATTCAAGGGTAAAATTCCCATTTTCGTCAGTAGTTGTTGAGTTGGTTGAACCGTCAATTTTTACAGTTGCCCCGGGGACGGGTTCCCCATTTTCATTTGTGACGGTTCCACGCAGCGTTACCTGTGCTGAAATAGTAAACACCATCAACAGCGAGACCAGGCAGGTTAGTATTGGTTTCATAAGGTGGTAGTTGAGTTAGATTCTTAAAAATAGCCAGATTAGTTCTTTGAAGACATAAAAAAGGGCAGGAATCGATGATTCTGCCCTTAGGTTCGATTTTAACGCCTTCTTTTTATTCGTATCGGAGTGACTCCACTGGATTCTTTAATGCCGTATTTAAAATTTTGGCGGAAGCAATGAATAATGCCACAACTACCAAAAGAACAAAAGGTATAATCATCGTCACAAATGTCACGCCCTGGTAAACGGAAAAGATCTCCCCCATAATGAGCTCTAAAATATAGTATGAGGCTCCAGCGCCTATAGATGCAGATATGACTAAGAGCCAGAAAAACTCTGTATTGAGCAGTACAATGATTTGATTCACTGTAGCTCCAAGTACTTTTCTTACACCGATCTCTTTTACCCTTTTTATAATATTTAGAGAAACAAGTGTATAAAGGCCAATGGTGGATAGAATAAGGGCCACTACCGCAAGAAATTGGAACATTAACGTGATATTGGCATTCACCTCTCCCGCCTCAGCGATGGAATCTTTGTAGTAGCCGTTGAAAGGTTTATTGGGGAAGATCTCCAACCACTCCGCCTCTAATCGATCGTAAAGTTTAACGGGGTCCATCTCACTTTTAACTAGGATGTAGTAGCGGGTATCTTCACGAGCCAATCGAATACCGGAGGGTTCAATTATGTCAAAAACCCCTTCATCATAGAAGTCGTTAACAACTCCAATTACATTAAGCCGCGTGCTATCATCAATTCGTATGATTTTTCCGATAGGTTCTTCCCATCCAAATTCACGAACGAGTTGTTCATTGACGACAATTGAGTTTTTACGCTCGTAATCTTGCATATTCTCGTCAAAAAATCGACCCTCAATCATTTTCAAATCCATGAACTCGAAATATTCCGGAGTGAAGTCCATCATCTCTGATTCGATTTGGGTTTCTCCATTAGTCAGTGTTCGGCTGTAGTTCCAGTCTCCGATTCGATTATAAGTGGCGGCTACCTCGGTAATTTCAGGGATTTGTTCTACGATTGGCCTGAACCCTTTCCATTCGGATTGACTTTCTACTGCCACGGATAGCATTTGATCTTTTGTAAATCCCAGATCAAATGCAGCCTGGTAGTTGGTATTGTTGTAAAAGGCGAGGGCTGAAATCAAAGCGAGGGCTGTGGTCATGTATTGGGCGCCAAGCAGTACCTTAGAAAATCTACTACTGCCGCCAATACGAAGGTTCCCACGTAGAATTTTGACCGGTTGATATTTGCTGATATAAAGGGATGGGTATGCCCCGGCAATAACAGCAGTAAACACCAGCAATCCTGTGAGAAAAGCGAATATCTCAGGATTATCAGAAAAGTTTAGCTCTATGTCAATAAAATCCCAAATGGCACTATAAGCGGGAACAAGCATATCAGCGAATGCGAGTCCTACCAGTAGTGCTCCAAAACATAGAATGAGATTCTCTCCCATAAATTGGGCGATCAGTTGCTTTCTGCGGCTCCCCATCACCTTTCGTATGCCAATTTCTTTTAGTCGTTTGCTGGATATAGCAATAGATGTATTGGTAAAGTTGAAGCAGGCAATTAACAAAAGTTGAATAGCCATGATCACCGGACCTACAATGGCAGAAGCCGGGGGTGGATCATTTAGCCAATTCGATCGAATGTCTTCGGCATTTTTTGCGAGCGTGGTGAGTTGTTCAAGATAATAACCGGCAATCTGGAAGTTTTCTCGAGCTTTGTTTTGAACCTCAATTGAATTTGCATTTACATAATCTAGCAGGTTTTGTGGATATTCACCATCAGTCATCACAAATGTGGCTGCATTGAAATACCTCCAATCGTCATTGGTGAATTCTCGAATTCTAAGGTAGTTGTCGTAATGAGTAATCGCCCTAAAGGTCATTGAAGAATTCCTGGGAATTTTTTCAAGCACACCACCAACGATGAATGGAAATTCATTGCCGTCATTATCTATCAACGTAACGATTTCTCCTCTTGGGTCACCAGAACCAAAATAGACCTCTGCCATTTCTTCAGAAAGAATGATCTTACTTTTATCCAGGAACACCTCTTTATCTCCATACTTAAATGGGTAGGTGAACATGTCGAAATAATCATCTTCTCCGAAGGCAATATTTTGTACGAGTACATTTTGATCTTTTTTAATGACATAACCCGTTGACTCGAAACGTGAGTAATGGGTGACTCCCGGAATCTTATCTCTGATCTGCTCGCCTAGAGCAATGGGTGTGATCCCGTAAGGAACCTTTTGGCCCTGCACAGATTTGTATGAATGAACCTTGTAGATACGTGCATGATTAATATGGTTTTTGTCAAAATCTGCGTCATACTTCCAATTGAGGTACCCTACAATACAGCAGGCCAATGAGAGCCCAAGCCCGATGAGGTTGATAAATACGTAAGACTTGTTTCTGGAAAAATTCCGTAAGGTGATTTTCAAAAAGTTACTAAACATGGCAGGTTTTCGTTTGGCTAGCTCAAGACCAACAAATGTGCCACTGCTCACAAGTAATTGAATTTCAATTAATTATAGATCATGGTTTGAGAACAGTTGTTCGGAAATGAACCTTTATTCGGACACTGGTTGAGCTTCTAACAAAAAAAGGCATCGTTTGGGATACCTTTTCTGTTATGTTAAGGGATGTAATGTCTTTACTCGTATCTTAATGATTCCACTGGATTTCTCGTTGCCGTTCTAAATATCCTCGTTGATGCAATGAATACCGCAATGGCCAGTAAGGCAATCAGTGGCAGTAGCATCGTGATAAGTCCAGTCTGCTTGTATACAGCGAAGATGCTCGGCATTAATACTAAATCTATTAACACATAGGTCAAGCCTGCGCCCAGTATGGCAAAGACCAAAAGCAGCCAGAAAAATTGCTTGTTGATTAAAACAAGAATTTGGTTGATTGTTGCTCCCAAAACCTTGCGTACTCCGATCTCTTTGACACGTTTGATGATATTCAAAGAAACCAACGTATACAGACCGATCGAAGATAAAATCAATGCAAGAAATCCAAGGTATCGGAAAATGATAACAATGTTTTTATTGACCAAATCAGTACCAGCCAGGGCCTCATTCATGAAATCAGCATTAAATGGTGTATTCGGTGCAACTTCATACCATTTCTCCTCCATTTTATCGTAAAAATCCGATGAGTTCATTTCGCTTTTGACCACCACGAAATTCATTGATTCTTTATTGGCTAATCGAAATGCACATGGTTCCACCGGATCAAAAAAGCCGTACATATAAAAATCTTCCATTACGCCAATTACGGTGAGGCGTGTGCTATCATCAATTTGGACAATCTTACCTAATGGTTCTTCCCAACCGAATTCTTTAACCAAAGCTTCGTTGAGAATGATGGAATTTTCACGATCAGAATCATAAATATCTCCGTCAAAATAGCGACCATCTACCAGCTGCAGGTTCATGATGTCTTTGTAGTCAATACTGAAATTCATCATATCAGATTCAACTTCCTGCTCTCCGGAGCGCAAAGTTCTGCCATAGGTCCACCATCCAATGTGGTGAGTGGTGCCCGTTGACTGATCCACTTCCGGCATCTGCTTGACGAGGTTGTTGAATCTTTCATACTCAGATTTATCCTCTACCCGAATTCCCAGGATGTTGTCCTTTTCAAATCCTAAATCCATATTGGATTGATACTTTGCATTATTTGAAAAGGCCAGTGCTGATATTAATGCAGTAACAGTGAACATGTATTGCATTCCAAGTAATATTTTGGAAAACCAATTGGTTCCACCCAGTGTCAAACTACCTCTTAAGATGTTGACGGGCTGATAGGCACTGATGTATATGGATGGATACCCACCGGCAATTACAGAGGTAACAACAAGTAAACCCCCAAGGAAAAGATAAATCTCAGGATCTGTTGTAAGATTTAGCTCAAGGTTGAGGAAGTCCCACATGGCGCTGTATGCCGGTACTAAAAAGTATGCGATCATTAATGCCACAACCATTGAGAGGAATGATAAAATTAAATTTTCGCCCATGAACTGTGCGATGAGTTGTTTTCGATCGCTTCCCATCACTTTTCGAATTCCAATTTCTTTGAGGCGTTTGCTGGAAATAGCAATGCTTGTATTCGTAAAGTTGAAACATGCAATGAGTAACATCACGATTGCCATTACGAGTGGAGCGATGATGGATGGCTTTGGAGGAGGTTGGCTCAGCCAATTGGCACGAATGGATTCTGCTATGCTACCCAGGTTGGTCAGTTGTACCAGGTAGTAGCTTCCAACTTGAAAATCATCTCGTGCCAGATTTTGAACTTCTATATAGTTTGCGTTGATATCATCCAGAAGATTTTGAGGATATCCACCCTCTGTCATTACAAAGGTGGCCGCTACAAATGACTCCCAATCTCCATTTTCGATCTCTCGGATCTTCAGGTAATTATCAAAATGTGTGATGGCGTTGAACTTAACCGATGAGTTTTGAGGAATAGGCTCAAGAACACCTCCTACTGTAAACGGGAGCTGACTCCCGTCTTCCAGGATGACCGTTATGATTTCTCCCGTTGGATCTTGCTCACCAAAGTAAGTTTCTGAGGTAAATGCACTGAGGATAATTTTACTTCGGTCCAGTAGTGCTTCTTTGTTGCCATACTTAAATGGATAGGTGAACATTTCCATGAAGTCATCTTCTGCGAAGGCAATGCTCTGGTTGAATACATTCAAATCTTTTTTAAGTACCAACCCGGATGATGTGTACCTGGAGTAATGCGTAACACCCGCAATCTTATCCTTTATCGATTCACCAAGTGGTAGTGGAGTGATTCCATACGGTACATTTCGGTTTTGCACTGATTTATAGATCTGCACTTTGTAGATATTCTCATGATTGTCATGGTTCTTGTCATAGTCGGCAGCAAATTTCCAGTTAAGGTAGCCGACAATACAGCAAGCAAGAGATAGTCCGAGACCTATGACATTGATTAGAACATAGGATTTGTTTCTCATAAAATTACGAGAAGTGATTTTGAAGAAGTTCTTAAGCATAGTTGTAACAAAAATTGGTGCACCTATCTAATTGATTAGATTTTCATGAAAAGGTTGCATTTCATATATGTTACCTCAAGTACACTACATTCTTGATTCGTATTGAAGGCGTTATCAATAAGATTGTGTTATGAATTCATTTCATGATATGAATAGCAAATCTGGAATAATGTTGGTGGATAAAATCTCGAAAAAATTTAATCCGCGATTTCATATTATTAATACCCCTTTTCACACTTCATACAAGTTAATCATTAAACCAGAGATGTGCATAAATTCAGAGAGATTGTACTGTATACGAATCGTCTGTTGGTCAAATCGGAAGATCGTGACGTTTTACGATAAAAATGATCACAGATGTGGATTTCAAATGATATACAAGGAAGTGCTTATCAAGAAAGGCGACAGAGTGATTCTAAGACAATATGATTCGGATAATAAGAGGATAAAAAGTGTTTTCGGTATGACTGATTTTTCCTTTTCAATTAATTTTTTTAATTGTGATGCTCTAACCTTTACCGAGAAAAGGTTTTGGTTCTTTTAGGTAAAAGTATACGCCCACCAGATGAGCACAAACTGCAGTGGGAGTCTTAGTGCAAGCACCCCAATCATCTTCTTTTTTCGCCATCCTTTGATGAAATGGTAGATGTTTGCAGGATACACGGCTATAAGCAATAAGATTACTCCCCATGCAGCCAAAGAAGTATATTCTGGAATGAGTAGTGCAGTTCCAAGTACAACTTCAGCGACACCACTCAGCCAGTTGATCAGCTTAGGTTTAGGGATAAAAGGAGGAATGATGGATTCATAAAAACGAGGCATCATGAAATGATTAATTCCTGCGACGATGTAAAGGATCGCCATGATCCAGAGTGAGATGTTTTCCATTGGTGGATTGCTAAGGTTAAGTTAATCTACGTCATTGTACTTAGTAATGGATTCCGATCATCAAAAACTAATACAAGACGCTTATCAATATTGGATATATTTGGTCCCAATCCAAATTCAACCTAAAAATCTGATGTACAAATACCTCACTCCACTCCTTTTTTTCTTTACCGCATGTTCACCAGAAGGATCCAATCAAGAGCTTGCCGGATGGGAAGCGCAAGCGGAAAACATTACGATCATTCGAGATGATTTTGGTGTTCCTCACATCTATGGGAAGACGGATGCAGATGCTGTTTTTGGTTTACTTTATGCCCAGTGCGAAGATGATTTCCGAAGGGTCGAGCGAAACTTCACGTGGGCCATCGGGCGGCTTGCTGAATCGGAAGGTGAACGGATGTTGTATAGTGACTTGCGTGCACGGTTATTTATGACCGAAGAAGAGGCTAAGGCCTATTATGAATCTTCCCCGCAATGGCTGAAAGAGTTGTGTGTTGCCTGGGCAGATGGCATAAATTACTTCTTACATACTCATCCGGAGGTACAACCGAAAGTGATCAAAAGATACGAGCCATGGATGACGATGTATTTTACGGAAGGATCCATTGGAGGGGACATTGAACGGGTTTCTACGAGAAAGATTAAAGCCTTTTATGAGGGAATTAATGGTAAAGTATCAGAGATAAATGATCGTCCATCTGAAGAAGATTTTGTGCTAATAGAACCGCAAGGATCCAATGGCTTTGCAATTTCAGGAGACCTCACAGCTTCTGGTGGTGCCATGTTGTTGATCAACCCGCATACCTCATTTTATTTCAGAGGAGAAGTGCACGCAGTAAGTGAAGAAGGACTCAATGCCTACGGTGCGGTGACGTGGGGACAATTCTTCGTGTACCAGGGATTCAATGAAAATACCGGCTGGATGCACACTTCTACTTACACAGATGTGATCGATGAGTTCAAAGAAACCATCATTGAGAAGGAAGATGGCCTTTACTACCAATATGGCGATGAAGAGCGAGAAGTTGAGGTAAAAGAGGTGACATTAAAATATGTGGAAGATGGAACCTTGAAGGAGAAATCTTTCCCAATTTATCGTACCCATCATGGACCTATCACCCATGAAGTGGATGGGCAGTGGACGGCTACTGCGATGATGTGGGAGCCTGTAAAAGCATTGGAGCAATCATATATTCGTTCGAAAAAGAAAAACCTGGCAGCATTTAATGAGATGATGGATATTCGCACGAACTCATCGAATAATACGGTCTTTGCGGATTCGGAGGGTAACATTGCATACTATCATGGTAATTTCATTCCAATTCGTGACGAGCAATTTGACTACACGAAACCCGTAGATGGAAGCAATCCCGCAACAGACTGGCAAGGGCTTCATCCGGTAGCAGAAGCAATTACGGTAACAAACCCACCAAATGGCTGGATTCAAAACTGTAATTCCACACCTTTTACATCAGCGGCGCAGTACAGTCCTAAAAAGGAAGATTACCCCAGTTACATGTCTCGTATTCCTGAAAACTTCCGCGGGGTTCATGCTATCGGATTATTGGAAGATGTGAATGAACTGACGATCGATGAAATGATAGAGTTGGCCTATGATGGATATTTGCCTGCTTTTGAAAAGGTGATTCCCGGATTGATCGCTGCCTTCGACCAATCACCTGATGCCGATCTTTCCGAGCCAATAGAAGTATTAAGAAACTGGGACATGCGTACTGGAGTAGAGTCTGTGGGGATGACACTGGCACATTTCTACGGCATGAATTTGTATAGAAATGCAGAGATTCCTGAGGGACTTATTGGGATGGATCGTTTCAATTATTTTGGAACGGGGCTTGCCGAAGCAGAGCGCCTGGAGATTTTCAGTAAAGCCGTAGCAGAGGTAGAAGAACGCATGGGTAGCTGGAATACGCCATGGGGGGAAGTCAATCGGTTCCAACGTGTAGATGGCGCCATAGACCTTCAATTTGATGATGACGCCCCAAGTATCCCTGTTGGTTTGACTACCGGGCGTTGGGGTGCGCTTGCAGCTTACGGTATGAGATCCTCTCAGGATACTGATAAAATCTATGGGACCCGTGGTAACAGCTTTGTTGCGGTAGTTGAGTTTGGAGATAAATTAAAAGCCAAGACCATCCTGGCCGGAGGGCAAAGCAGCGACCCAAAGTCACCACACTTTTATGATCAGGCAGAGATGTATGCAAATCGTGAGTTCAAAGAGGTCGCCTATTACAGAGAAGACGTTGATGCACGAGCAGAAGAAGTTTACATACCCGGGAAAAGGTGAATCATTGATTCACCTTTCGTAAAACTACGGCATTGGTTGTTTTTAAACTGGCCGCTCCACTGGATACCAGGTCTTCTAAGAAATTGCCATTCGAACTATAGCGTTTTACCGAACTGGAGCCACTTGCGCCAATCAAGATGTCACCATTATCAAAGAAGTCTACTCCCTCAGGTTGACTAACATTCGATATAAAAGTGGAAATGAAGGCGCCATCCGAATCAAATTTTTGAACTCGATTGCCTGACCAGTCACTCACATAAAGATCGCCCGATTTGAACCAAATGTCTGTAGGACCGGCAAGGTTGGAGTTGATGAAAAATCCTTGATCGTTTCCGGATCTGTCAAATTTCTTAACAAAGCCATTTGATCCATTATTGAATGATGAGACATATAAGTTACCGCCTGAGTCCCAGGCCATACCAATTGCTTCGTTGATACTGGAACTGGTAAAGTCATCAATGAAATTGCCGTCTAAGTCGTACCGTTTCACTGGACCGCCATTCCATTGAATGACATACAATAAATTGTCCGGGCCAATATCGATCCGGGTTGGTCCGTTAATCCCGCTTGCAAAGACTCCTCGGGATTCACCTGTTGTGATGTCATGTTTGGTAATATTGTTCCCACTTAGATTGGAAACCAGCACAATCCCCTGATCTTCTAAAAAAACAATGTCCTGGGGTTTTGATAATCCACTTCCAATAAATACTTTACCGAAATTACCTTCTGAATCGTATCTCAAAATTTGATGAGGGCCGTTTCGATTGGCTCCAACATCACTTACAAATATGTCGGTCCTGGGAGCAGAACTATCCCATACCAGGATATCATAGTCGGTTTCAAGGCCTTCTGTTTCTGCAGTAATAACACTGGCACCAACAGCAACTGCTGTCACCAAGCCTTCCGAATCTATGCTTACGTTATTATTATCACTGCTCCAGCTAATGCTCTCACGAATACCTATACTATTTCCAAATTGGTCAATTCCAACTACAGACAACTGTGTGGTTTCTTGTGTAAGTACATCCAGGCGTGTGCCATTGGTAGAAGAGATGTTTATTTGTGTGAGGACAGGAGGGTCTGTGGAATCGTCGGATCCGCATCCGGCTAAACAACCTGTAATCAATAGCAAAGAGAAAAAAGTTCGAAGAAAATCAGGTAAGCGTTTCATAATACGAAGATTTAGGTCTGAAACTAGAACACCCTTACTTCCAATAATCCCTTATTCCTGTTAATAGACAGATAACGACATGTCAACTTTGCAAAGCACTGTTTGGCCGAAATTAAAATCATGTAAAGCGTAATAGGAGTATCTTGAGGAAGAATTAACCTTGAAAACCACTATGAGAAGTCATCAAACCAACGAAAACAGCCAGCATATCGCTCCTTCACCACTTTTCAATGTTTACCCGACCCTTTCAATAAAATATGGGTCTCCATATGGCAACCGCAGAACTGAGGAAGAAAATCGTGTAGTCGTACACGCCGATCGTTTGTTTACAACCGTCCACGAAAACTGATAAATCAATAACGATTTAATCCAGAGATTCTTAGATTCGTGTTTTAGCTATGTCATGAATATGAACATAAAAAACACTATTCTTCTTTTATTGACGCTCCATGGATCAATGGTTTTTAGCCAAAGTCTAATCGGAGCCTGGGAGTGGATTGAGACAGGAGAAGAGGGAGTTAAAGTCAAAGGAGTCGTTACTTTCACTGCCCGTTACCAGACAGCCGCCTGGTTTGATGCGGAAACCGGAGATTTTATCAAAACCAATGGAGGTACCTGGAAACTGGATGGTAATACCATGACAGAGGTAGCAGAATTCAACTCAGAAAATCCAGAAAAGGTTGGAGAAGAGGTTTCATTCGATATTGAATGGGATGGCTCAGACAAAATGCGAATAGTAGGAATGGATACCTGGGCAACACGCGTGGATGACGGGAGTCCCGGTGCGTTGGCAGGTGCATGGTTAATTTCTGCCCGAAAAAGAATGGTAATCTCCAATCCATCGATATGCTTCGTCCAAGAAAGACCATGAAGATTTTATCCGGGACCAGGTTTCAATGGATTGCATTCAATGTAGCTACCAAGCAGTTCATGGGAACGGGTGGTGGAACTTACACCACTGTTGATGGTAAATACACGGAAAACATCGAATTTTTCTCTCGCGACAATAGTAGAGTTGGCACGAGCCTGGAATTCAACTATGAGCTCAAAGATGGCGATTGGCAGCATTCTGGCAAGAATAGCCGAGGAGAACCGCTGTTTGAAGTTTGGACGACGCGGGAGTGAGGTTAAAATTCGTCGCTTCAGTACTCCATTTCTTCATTG
Organism: Ekhidna sp.; assembly: GCA_965601465.1. GTDB lineage: Bacteria > Bacteroidota > Bacteroidia > Cytophagales > Cyclobacteriaceae > Ekhidna. The sequence continues at coordinate 651,301 of OZ271834.1, forward strand.
TAATTGTTTTGACAATTCTTACTCAAGTAGGAGGTCTAGTCTATTTATTATTCCTATTCATTCGTAGACGAGTTGGTCTAATTGGTTTTAAATCTGGGATTCTCTTTATCGTTCTATATCTCTTATTTACTTTTTTAATACTTCCGCCTTTAGCCTCAATTGGAGGTAGAGTACCTCTTCCTGCGTCAGGAAGCTTAAGACCTTTGACCATTTGGTCGGTAGTCTTGAACAGGCATTATGTTGATCCAGAATTAAAGGTGACTATTCAAGCGATTGCCGATGAAATAGAAGTAAAATTTCCAGGGTCAGCTATCAGTTATTTGGATGCAAACTTCCCGTTTATTGATGGCTTTCCCATGTTTCCTCATCTTAGCCACAACGATGGTAAAAAATTAGATCTTGCTTTTAAATATATGGATAGACAAACCCGTGTGGGTACGAACTCCGCTCCATCATTCATGGGTTATGGGATATTTGAAGGACCAAAAAGTGGAGAAACCGATTACCCAACACTATGTAAATCTCGAGGATATTGGCAATATGGTTTTATTGGAAAATTGATTCCCAAGTGGAATGTCGATCAATATTCGGTTGACGAGGAGCGAACCAGATTTATTCTTCTTTCACTTGTAAATAAGCCACAAGTGTCTAAGATTTTCATAGAGCCACATCTTAAGGAAAGGTGGGGATTGTCTGATATTGATAAAATACGATTTCATGGATGCCAGGCAGTGAGACATGATGATCATATACACTTTCAGATTCAATAATTCTAGGATTCAACGTTGATCCTGTCACCAATTTTGATTTGTCCCGTAGTAATTGCCAGGGTATTTACCCCAAAAATTACATCGTTTCCTTCTCTTCGATAGGTGGCAAGAGTTTTCAAAGGCTCTTTGCCTTTCTTGCCTGTTTCCTGATCAATGGTCATAAAGACACATCGTTTGCAGGGGTGCGAGACGTAAAATTTCACATCACCAATTTGGATATGATTCCAGCTATCCTCAGCATATGGGTCGCTGCCTTCAATGACAATGTTGGGCCGAAATCGATTCATCGGTAGGTCAACGTCCATTCGAGAGTTGAGGTCGTCAAGCGAAGACTGGCCTAAAATCAGGTAGGGATAGCCATCTGCGAAACTTACGGTTTCGCCATTTAAAGCTCTGTCAGGATTTACCAACCTCAAGCTTTTTTCTGACATGAAAACCAACTTACACGATTCCCCAACAACTTTAGAAAACCATTCATTAATTGGCTCAGGCGACGTTACTGCTGATACCTGATCATTCCAAACAGTTACTTCGACGTTTGGCTGGTCGGAATTTTCCAATGGAATTTCCAAATCAGGAAGGCCATCGTAAGAAACCAGAATCTCGTTATTAGATAAGGAAATTCTGACTTGAGAAAGCTCCGGATACTTTCGCTGCGTCATGAAAATATTTTCATTATTTACGAGCATCCATCTTCTGTCGTATTTGAACCCTCGTTCCAAAACTTCGGCTTCAGGAAGTGAAATTCCCGGTAGAGATTTGATTGGGTAGATATATAAGCTGGAGACTTTCAATAGGTATTACTTCAGCTGAAAGCTATCCATAATTTGCTGAGCAACACCGATATAATTGTCATATTCTCCACGTTCAGCCGTAAATGTCAGGACATACGCTTGGCCATTGACCACCCAATAGTACTGCTGAAATTTAAGCTTAAACTGCCCCATGGTACCCGAATAAACTAACTTATGAAAGTCATTTACTCGCTTACTTTCCTGGATACTACTTTCCGCAATCATGGTCTTAATTTGATTTTCAGACAGGTTGACGAAATCCGTTAGATCCAAATTCTGACTCGAGATATCTTGTGAGATCAAATTGACATTTTCGCGAAACTGATCACCATAAAGTCCAACCGGAGAGAAGAGTCCAAACTTCATGCCCATCTGACCCGATTGATTTAACTCCCAGGTACTCGGGTATTGAATGGTGTATTCTTCATTGTCCAATGTTTCAAAGTCATCCTGCGCATAAGAAAAACTGGAAATAGTTAAAAGAATGAGTAGTAGATAATTTTTCATAATGTTAATTCTTTGCCCAATTATCCCTTAAGGTAATGGTTCTGTTAAATACTAGGTTTTCTGGTGTGGAATCCTCATCTACGCGGAAATATCCAATGCGTTCAAACTGCATCTGATCACCAACTTTAGCATCTTTCAAAGATGGTTCGAGCACAGCATTGGTGTTAATGGTCAGTGAATCAGGGTTCAGATGATTTTTAAAATCGTCATCGATGGTATTCAGGTTTTCCGTTTTGAACAGCCGATCATATTCCCGTATTTCTGCCTTTACTGCATGAGGAACGGAAACCCAACCCAGTGTTCCTTTCACCTTCTTTCCACTTGTATCCTGACCACTTCTGGTTTCCGGATCGTATTCAGCATATAATTCTTCGATCGTTCCATCTTCTGCCTTTTTGTATCCCGTGCATTTGATGATGTAAGCAAATTTTAACCGCACCTCTCGATCAGGTCCCAGTCGATACCACTTTCTAGGACTTGGAGGGTCCTCCATGAAATCTGATTGGTCCACGTAGATTTCCCTGGTGAATGGCATTTCACGCGTACCCGCTGATTCATCGCCCGGATTATTGACAGCAGTCATCATTTCGGTCTTGTCCTCCGGCCAGTTAGTAATGATGACTTTCAATGGATTCATGATTCCAAACACCCGATTGGTTGTGGCATTTAAATCTTCTCGTACTGCGTGTTCAAGTAAGGCAATATCTGTAATTCCATTTCTCCGGGCCACACCAATAGTATCGGCAAATTTTCGGATAGACGCTGGAGTAAATCCTCTTCTTCTGATGCCTGAAATAGTAGGCATACGGGGATCGTCCCAGCCATTGACATGACCCAATTCGACGAGTTCACGAAGGTTTCGTTTGCTTACAATCGTATATCCCAAATTCAATCGAGCAAATTCTGTTTGCTCTGAAGGATAGATTTCCAACTCTTTGATCAGCCACTCATAGAGCGGGCGGTGTACTTCGAACTCCAGTGTACACAGCGAATGGGTGATCTTTTCCATGGAGTCAGACTGCCCGTGCGCAAAGTCATAAGTTGGATAGATGCACCATTCATCACCTGTGCGATGATGAGGCATGTGTTTGATGCGATACAAAATAGGATCCCGCATGTGCATGTTAGGTGAGCTCAGGTCAATCTTGGCTCGCAACACTCTTTCACCGTTGGCAAACTCTCCCGCTTTCATTCGAGCAAAAAGATCCAGATTGTCTTCTACGCTACGATCTCTGAATGGACTTGGTTTACCCGGCTGTGTAGGAGTTCCTTTAAGTGCATTAAATTCTTCCTGTGAAAGATCATCAACATAAGCAGATCCTTTCTTAATAAGCTTGACAGCCATTTCGTAAAGCTCACCAAAGTAGTCGGATGTAAAGTACAATCGATCCTCCCAGTCATAACCGAGCCATTTGATGTTATCCTTGATGGATTCTACGTATTCAGTTTCTTCCTTCTCAGGATTGGTATCATCGAATCGGAGGTTGCACTTTCCGTTGTACTTCTCCGCTAATCCAAAGTTCAGGCAAATGGACTTAGCATGACCAATATGTAGGTATCCATTAGGTTCCGGTGGGAATCTGGTGATGATGGAATCATGTTTTCCCTCCGACAGATCTTTCTCGATCATTTGTTCAATGAAATTCAATGATTTTTTTGCCTCGTCCATAGTTCAAAATTACGGTGCAAAAGTAGGTCAATGATTAGTTAAAATCTATCGCTAGAGCATATCCAGTGAAATGATAAAATATTCTTGATTGAGTGACGCAAGTTTTTTCAGAATTCACCATCTAATTGCTTCAAGATCTTTTATCAGCAAATAATTTAAACCAACTAGTATGTTAGGATTTTTCAAAAGAACGAATGTTTCCAAACTTCAAAGGCAGTATGATAAATTAATGCATGAAGCATACGTGCTGGCCAAAGCAAATCCAGCGGAAAGCATGGAAAAGCAGAAGCAGGCAATTGAAATCCAACGCCAGATTTTGGCTCAAGAGAACTAAGGATATAATATCTTAATCATCTCTCAAGCCCACAACAGGGTTCATTTTAGCGCTGGCCATTACTGAGAATATTAAGATTACAGCCGCCACAATTCCAATAAGCAGGCCACTAGCCAAACTTGTAAATGGTGATACTTCCACGTAATATCTATAAACAAGGCCAAGAACAGCATTGGAAATAAGAAAGCCTAAAACACATCCCAGAACAAGAGAAATTGAAAGCACATAAAAGAATGATTTATTTACGGTCAGCAGCAGTTGCTTAATGGATGAACCTAATACTTTTCGAATACTAATTTCCTTAATGCGTTTGGCTACATTCAATTTTGAAAGGGAGAAGATACCCGCAAGACTCAAAAATCCTCCAAGTATTGCCATGGCTAAAAAGATGATGCGGAGGTTGGTCGTATCGCGGACTGCTGATCCATAGGCAAGGTCCTTTTGCCAGCTGCCAAGGTACGGTCGTTCTACCTCTTCATTCCATATCTTTTTGAACTGATTTTCAATATCGTTCTTATCCGCATTGCGAACCTTGGCAATCAGATAAGGATAAGCATTGGTTTCCTTGTACATAAATATGAAGGGTTGATCTTCCGCATCGATATAAACATCATGGATGATATTGGCATAGACGCCAATTATCGTTTTTTTCTCATCTTCTATCTTCACTTCTTGATTGATTGGGTTTTCTCCCTTGAAAAATTGCCTTACAAATTCCTGATTGACAATGATCGAATGTTTCTGATCTGTTTTGCTTCCTTCAATAAAACTTCTTCCTAAGGTCATGGGGAGTTCCATGAGTTCAAGGTATCCAGAACCTGCTGTGTAGCTACGAATCTCATAAGAGGCAGTATCAATCTTTAATGTTCTTCTCCTGCTCGATCTTCCAAATCTTTGTAAATGGCTAAATGTGCCTACGGTTTCTACTCCCGGGATCTGATCGATTTTTTGCTTGATGGGTTCATAAAGGGTTTTATCCACCAACTCCAGGGCATAGATGTCTTCATTGGCATAGCCCAGATCAAGATCTTCCAGAAATTGCTCATTATTGGAAAAAGAAATGGCTGCAGCCAATACGGCAATTGAAAAGCTGTATTGTGCTACCGTTAGTGTTTTGTTGATCCAGCCCACCCCTCGAAGTTTCACGGACTTCCGCATGATGGCAACTGGTTGAAATTTCCAGGCATAAAGTGCTGGCATTATTCCGGCTACTAGCGTGGTGAAGACTAGAAAAGCAAGAATAAAAATGATGACTCCTCCCAGGTTGATGTCGCGGAGTAAGAAAGATTCACCAAATAAGCCCATGATACTATCAGAAGTGAAGTTGCTCATGGCTAATCCGACTACAAAAGCAAGTGCGCAAATGATGCCCATTTCCATCAGGAATTGGGTCATAATCTGCTTATTCTCCGACCCGAGCGTTTTTCTGATACCGATTTCTTTTAAGCGCTTGGCAATCATCGCGATGGAAGAGTTTGCCAGGTTGAAGCAGGCGATCAGAAAAATCATGAGTGCCAATGAAGTAAAAATGACATAAATGGAGGCACCCAATCGAATGTTGGTATTGTTTCGATACATGTCAACATCATTATGTATCGGGCTTCTAAACGGGATGAGGTCAAAGGCGGTCATTTGCAATGCACTGTGCGCTTCATTTTGAAGTGGTAAGTAGGTGTCTAAGTGCTCTTCAATGGAGGGGATATTTTTACTATCTGTTCTGACGTAATGACTGACATACATGTGCCAATCCCAGTCATTGATGTCTCTTCCTGAGGTTGCCAGGTAGTCATCGAGGTTCATGATTAGATCGACACTGAAGCTGCTGTTTAATGGAATGCGTTCAAAGACTCCACCAATAACAACCTCGATTTTTTTTGTGGTGGTGATGAACAGTGTCATTGCCTCGCCAATGGCCACTTCATTGCCAAAGAATTTTTTAGCGGTACGCTTAGTCAAATAGACGACTGGTTTTTCTCCAAATTCTTCGAATGATCCATACCAAAGGGGCATCCTAAACATTTCGAAAAAGTCACTTGACGCAACACCCACAGATTGATCAAAATATTCATTTTTGATCTTCACACTCATATTCTCATCGAAATAGCTGCTTACCTGTTGAACACCTGCAATCTCATTTCTTAGTTTATCATCTATAGGTCCGGGGGACAATTCATTTCGTCTTTCCTGACCATTTTCGAAGGTCATTGAATTGACCCGGTAGACATCATCAGTGTTCTCATAGAATGAATCAAATTCAATATTGTGTGCATATAATGAATACACGAAAATGCACATGCTTAAGGCAATACCAAGCCCTGCAATATTGATCATTACTGACCATTTGTTTTTCCATGAGTGCCGCATGGCCAGCTTGAAATAGGATTTGAATAATGGATACATAGTATTAGTCTTTTGAGTTTTCTTTTTTGCATAGCTGCGATAGCATCTGAGCACATTCCACCAAAAAAAGAGTTGGGCTTTCCAAACAGATGAGCCATTATGGATTTTGAGAAAAAAGAATTCCTCTAAATCACCTTCCAGCTCTTCTAGTCTTTCTGATCTGCAATACCAGCGAAAGAATTTAAGCGCCAATACTGGCGGCCGATGTAGTCCTTTATTTTTCATCAGCCTTTGTTCCAGTTAAGTGCTTTTTCCGGTATTTGATAACGTAACCGTTCCCTAAGTGTAGATAGCTCGTCCAAGGCAGTCTGCGCATAGGGTGTCAGGTAGAAAAGTCTTTTTCGCTTACCACCTCTTTCAGAGGTAGCTTCACTGAGCTTAGACTCCAAGAAGCCTTTGTCCTCCAAACGGTAGAGTACCGTATGTATGGCACTCACATTGATCTTTTTCCCAGTTTGTTTTTCGTACTCTAAAACAATGTTCACAGAGTAGGCTTCATCATAAAGCACACCGACGAGCAATAGGACTAGTTCTTCGAAGTTTCCAAGTTTGATGTCTCGCATATTTTACACAATTGTCAGTATTATACTGATGTGAAGATAATAAAGTTTCACTTTTGTCAGTAAAATAAGATTACATTGAGCAAACTCAAGGAATACCTTGAGGGATATCATACACCTCATGGAGTAGCTCGTGTAGATTGCTATTCCTATGAAATACGTGTTAAAAGCAATATTTACTTTCTTATTTCAGATTAGTATTCTCTACTCAGGATTTGCACAGGATGCAAAAGAAATTATTAGAAAAACGGATCAAAAGCGGAGAGGAGACGCGGCGACGGCTGAGATGACCATTAGTATTATCCGGCCGACCTGGAGCCGTGACATGGACGTAAAGAGTTGGTCCAGAGGCACGGATTATTCTTTGATATTGATTACAGCCCCCGCAAGAGATAAGGGTTCCGTCTTTTTGAAACGGGACAAAGAAATTTGGAATTGGCTGCCTTCCATCGAGCGTAATGTGAAACTTCCCCCTTCAATGATGATGCAATCCTGGATGGGTTCAGATTTCACCAACGATGATTTGATCAAGGAGTCATCGGTTGTTGATGACTACACCCACAAGATATTAGGCGACACCATCATCCAGGGTCGGGAATGTTGGATGATCGAATTGATTCCAAAGCCGGATGTGGCAGTAGTTTGGGGTAAGGTTTTGAATTGGATTGATAAGGATGAATACATTGAACTTAGGAGTGAGATGTATGATGAAGATGGGTATTTAGTGAATGAGGTAAACTTTCTGGAGGTAAAAAACCTCGGCGGACGGATGTTACCGTCTGTTATGGAGTTTGTTCCAGCTGAAAAAGAAGGACATAAGACAGTGATTCGCTACCATCAGGTAGACTATGATGCCCGAATCAGTGAAAGTTTCTTCTCGCTACAAAACATGAAAAGGGTACGGTGATGATCTTGAAATTAGCATGGAGAAACCTGTGGAGGAATAGAAAGCGCACGATCATTACATCTGCATCGGTTGTCTTCGCTGTGTTGCTTGCAATTTTTCTTAATTCTTTGAAGGAAGGGATCCTGGTTAAGATGCAGGAAAATGTGGTAAGTTTTTATTCCGGGGCTATTCAACTGCATCAAGATGGTTATTGGGATGACCAGTCCATCAACAACACATTCGAAGCTTCAGATGAACTTACAGTGGCAATGATGGCTCATCCAAACGTTGAGAGTGTCGTCCCTCGACTGGAGTCGTTTGCGTTAACGGCATCCAGTGACAACTCCAGAGGAAGCCTAATTATTTCGATAGATCCCGAAAAAGAGCGATTGATCACAAAAATTGACCAGAAGATTGTGGAAGGGGATTTTATCGATGCTGATGATCAGGTTGTGCTCATTACCCTGGGGCTTTCCGATTACCTGGAGCTTTCTGTAGGAGACACATTGGTGATTATCGGTCAGGGATACCATGGAGTCAGTGCAGCAGGCAAATATCCAATCAAAGGAATTATAGATTTTGCCTCCCCACAGCTAAATAAAAGCATGGTCTACCTTCCCTTAAAAGAGGGTCAATGGCTATTTGGAGCAACTGATCGATTGTCAGCTTTGGTACTTCAGGTATATGACATCAATAAATCGGAGCAGACAGTTACTGATCTGACGCTCCAGGTAGATTCTTCGTACGAGATTATGGATTGGAGTATTTTGATGCCGGAGCTAGACCAAATTATTGAAGGTGAGCGAGCGGAGAATGTCATCTTCCTTTTTGTACTCTACTTGCTGATTTCCTTTGGGATTTTCGGAACCATTCTCATGATGACCATGGAGCGCAAGTTTGAATTCGGTGTGTTGGTGGCCATAGGAATGAAGAAGCTTAAACTCTCCTCGGTGGTGGTGCTTGAAAACATTTTCGTTTCTATGCTCGGGGCATTGGTTGGAACGCTACTGAGTATTCCATTGATCATGTATTTCAATGCCTATCCCATCAGGATTACCGGAGAGTTGAAAGAAGCATACGAGCGCTACGGATTTGATCCGGTTTTTTATTTCTCTGTCGAACCTCAGATTTTTTACTCTCAAGCGTTCGTGGTGCTAGCTATTGCGCTGGTACTTTCTATTTACCCGATGCTGAAAATTGGTAGGCTCAATGCAGTAGAGGCAATGAGGGATTAGCTATGGACTAAAAATTACTAAGTGATGTTAGCACAATTAGCATGGAAAAACATATGGAGGAATAAAGCAAGAAGCCTGGTAGTGATCACCGCGGTAGCTTTAGGTCTTTGGGCGGGTTCGTTCATCATGGCCTATGCTTTTGGCATGATTGACCAACGACTGAAAGATGCCATTGAAACAGAAATCAGTCATTTACAGATTCACCACCCAGACTATCAGGAGGATAATGACCCGCTTTTCGTCATTCCGGAAAGTGAACAAAAATTTCAGATGCTAGCTGATCACCCTTCGGTTAAGTCGGTGGCGGGCAGGGTGCTGGCTTTAGGGATGATTAATTCTCCATCTTCAACAGCTGGTGGCAAGTTGATAGGGATCAATCCTGATAGAGAGCATCAACTGACCCGACTAAAAGATCTGATCATAGATGGAGAATATTTAGAGGATTCTGATCGCAATAAGATCATTATTGGTGCAAAGTTGGCCAAGAAGCTGAAGGTGAAAGTCAGATCGAAAGTGGTCTTAACTTTTCAAGACGTGAACAAGGACATTGTGGCCGGAGCCTTTAGAATTAAAGGAATTTACAAGAGCCATAACTCGGCGTTAGAGGAGTTGAATATTTACACGTTGGATAAAGATCTAACGAAGTTGCTTGGCAGTGGATCTGACTATCATGAGATCGCCTTATTGCTCAACGATGCAGAGGAGTTAGATCGCTTTCAAAGCGAATTTGAAGAAGCATCATCCAATGTAATTGTGGAATCCTGGAAGGAACTTTCGCCGGAATTAAGCCTAATGATTGAGACCTTAGATCAGTCCATGATCATTTTCCTGATAATCATTCTTGTCGCGCTTTCTTTTGGAATCATCAATACCATGTTGATGGCTGTGCTCGAACGAGTGCGAGAAATAGGAATGCTCATGGCCATCGGGATGAATCAGATCCGGTTGTTTGGTATGATCTCACTGGAAACCATTTTCATGGTGATGATTGCTGCACCTGTCGGACTCATCTTAGCCTATGGCACCATTCAATATTTAGGAACGTACGGGCTGGATCTTTCCAGCATTTATGCAGAAGGGTATGCCCAGTACGGATTTAAATCCATTATTTATCCTGACTTAGCTTTTGCGTATTACGTCCGAATCATGGGTCTCGTACTGATCACTGCAATTCTTTCATCCATTTATCCAGCGATTACTGCCTTACGATTGAATCCTGTTACGGCCATTAGAAAAATTTGAAGATTATGAAGCATGCCCAAGACAACCACGAAAACTGTGTAATTCACACCGAAAACCTTACGAAAGTGTATGAGGGTGTTGTACCCGTGAAGGCCGTTAGCGATGTTCATTTACACATTGAAAAAGGAGAGTTTACCGCATTGGTTGGGCCTTCCGGGTCTGGTAAAACAACACTATTGAATCTGATTGGTGGTCTGGATAATCCTACATCGGGAAAGATCTGGATACATGACCAGGACATCACCGAGCTATCCAAAAATGAACTGATTGATTTCCGACTTAGAAATATCGGTTTCGTCTTTCAGGCCTATAACCTCATTCCTGTCCTTACGGCCAAAGAAAACGTGGAATTTGTGATGCTTTTACAAAAAGTACCAGAACAGCTAAGAAATCAGCGGGTACATCAGTTGCTCGAAGAGGTTGGTTTGCTGGATCAAATGAATAAGAAACCGAGCAAGCTTTCGGGTGGACAACAACAACGAGTGGCGGTAGCTAGAGCATTGGCTTCAAAGCCACAATTTGTTTTGGCTGACGAACCGACGGCCAATCTGGATTCTAAAACGGCCGCCAATCTTTTGGAAATTATGGCCAAACTGAACAAGGATGAAGGGGTCACCTTTATCTTTTCAACCCATGATCAACGAGTCATAGATCGGGCTCGACGGGTAATCACCTTGGTAGATGGAGCCATTGAATCGGATGTGAAGAAAGATGTCTTTGAAACTGTGTGAAAAAGCTACTGGTGATAGCGATCGCTTGTTTGATGCCTGTAATTAGTAGTGCTCAGGAAGAAGAGAAAGAAAAGAAATGGTGGATCAGAGGGTATGTGAAAGACCTGGTGAATGTCAATATTGCAGATGACTCTGTCACCTTTGACAACCTGATTCACAATCGCCTTAATTTCAAGTGGTTTCCCACTGATGCAATCAACGTGAAGATTGAGTTAAGGAATCGATTTTTCTGGGGGGAGACCGTCAAAGCAATTCCGAGGTATGGTGAGTTGGTGGATGTCAATAACGATCATTTTGATCTTTCAGCCATGACCGGTGGAAAAAGTGTATTGGCTCACACCATGATTGATCGAGCATATTTAGAATGGTACAAGGATGACTGGGAGGTGCGCGTAGGACGTCAGCGAATTAACTGGGGAATCAATGTGGTTTGGAATCCCAATGACCTCTTCAATGCCTACTCCTTTTTTGATTTTGACTATGAGGAACGGCCGGGAAGTGACGCCATTCTGATAAAAAAATATACTGGAGTTGCTTCTAGCTTCGAAATTGCAGGAAATGTAGCCGATGATTTTGATGAAATGGTGATCGCTGGCAAATGGGGTTGGAACAAATGGAACTATGATTTTCAGGTGCTCGCCGGAAAAGCAAGAGAAGATCTTACATTAGGTTTCGGTTGGGCAGGAAACATTAAAGATGCCGGATTTAAAGGGGAGATCACCTATTTCAAACCCAATGAAGAGGCTGGTGAAGAAGCTATATTAGCTACCTTGGCGGTGGATTATTCATTCGAAAGTTCGCTTTATATCAACGCCTCTTGGTTAATCAATAGTGCAGCAGATGTCACCCCGAATTTTCAGGAAAATATCAATTTATTTAGCGCAGATCGAATTACTGCCAAGGACTTATCTCCTTTCCGATATGCGACCTTCTTACAGACGAGCTACAGTTTTCATCCATTGATCAATGGCGGAATAGCAACCATTTATTACCCAAGCAAACGAGACGCACTGTTTATAAATCCCTCGGTTACTTTCTCATTAAAACAGAATCTTGACCTTGATCTGATCTCTCAAATCTATTTTGATACGTTTTTTGACGATTATAAAGCCCAGGCACGCCTTATTTTTGTCAGAATAAAGTGGAGCTTTTAGTTATGAGAACAATCACCATCACATTACTACTTTTCAGTTGTTACGCTACCATGGGCCAGGTATATGACCAGGTTATCATTTCAGAAGGAAAGAAACCTGATGAAGATAACAAGGTATTTGTTCAAGGTAATGCATTAACCTACAGTGTAGAGTCAACATCTGAAGAACTGGATCTTCCCGAGAAAGTCATCTATACGGTTTTAGCACTTCCGCCAAAGAAGCGAACCATTAAAAATCAAACGGAGGTTGTCATTACACGTATTCCGGATAGTAAGCGATTAGAAAATACAGGAATTGTAGAAAATGATTCTAATCTGTGGATTCATCCACCGCGGACTGGTGTATTCAATATTTTGGAAACTTGTCCATTCCCTTACGTCAAATTTCCGATCACTGAAAATACGGTATGGGAAGATCAAGTATCGGTTGGAGATCAGTGGTCTCAAGGGATGTGGAAAGGTAGAATGCTCTTTAATATTAAGTATAAAGTGATTGGGAAAAAGCAAATAGAAATGGACAATATAAGATTTGACTGCTGGGTGATTGAGGGAGTTGCAAATTCAAGTGTTGGCTCCACTAAAACGATCATCACCTACCACGAAGACGAAGGGTTCATCGAGTTAGCTTTCACCACACTCAAAGGTGAAGCTCTGACGTTCAAACTTGAAAGTATCGTGCAAGGTCCGATTTTCAAGACGATGAGTGATTACTTTGCAGAGAAACTCAATTCTCCAAACCAAAAATAGGCTTTGTAGCCTCTGATAGTCGATTTTACACACTTCTTACTAAAATGTAGAACAAATTGATTTACGCTCCGTATATTTGTTCTACAATTTAGTAATAAGAAGTATGAAAGAAAGTAAACTGGGAGACTTTGAAGAAACCATCTTGCTCTTGGTAGGAATTCTAAAAGATGAGGCTTACGCATTTAAAATTGCTGAGGAATTTGAAACTCAAACCAAGCGTCCGGTTTCGATTGGCGCCGTGCATTCAACCCTGAGCCGTATTGAAGAAAAAGGATTTCTAACCTCTGAAATGGGTGCCGGATCTGCAGAACGTGGTGGCAGAAGAAAAAGGATCTATTCCATTACCGCTGAGGGTCAGCGAGCCCTTGAGATATCCAGAGAGTTGAAAATGAATCTGTGGAATCAGTTTCCTGCTTTTGCTGATGGTAAATTAAACTTCGTTCTTGGGTGAAAGAAGCAAAGCCACCAAAGCTTGCCGAACGATTCTTACTCCTCTTCTTGAAAAAGGATTTGGCGGAAGAAGTATTGGGTGATCTCGATGAAAAATTCTATTGGACTAAGGAAAAAAAATCATTGAGAAGAGCCAGGATTAACTACTGGTACCAAGTCTTCAATTACCTCCGCCCATTCGCTTTCAAATTTTTTAAGTCAAACTCAATTATTCCGACTATGATCAAGCACAACCTATTAATCAGTTACCGAATTATTCGAAAGAATAAGGCATTCTCGGCAATCAATATTGGAGGGTTAGCCATTGGGATGTCGTTGACCATCCTTATTGGATTGTGGATATACGATGAACTATCCTTCAATAAAAATCATGAGAACTATGATCGAATCGTTCAGGTGCTTAGAAAGGATACCGATGAGGGAGTGATAGAAGTCAACAGCTCACAGGTAAGCAAACTTGGTGGGCATCTCAAAGAAACATATCCTACGTTATTTGAAAACGTTACGACTACCTTTTATCGCAATCAGGAACAATTTCTAACAGTAGGAAAGCGATCGATTGAACGATTGGGGTATTTTTTCACCAAGGAGGTTAATGAGGTCCTTTCCCTTGACATGGTTTCAGGAAACGGGTTCGACGAATCGCATTTAGATGCAATCATGTTATCCGAATCCTTATCAAAAACCCTATTCCCTGATAAGAATCCAGTAGGTAAAACGGTTCGGATCAACAACTCCAGAGATTTATTGGTAAGTGGTGTCTTTCGAGACCTTCCAAAGAATTCGACTTTTAATGACATGGAATATATTGTTCCAATGGAGCTGATTTACAATGAGGATAACCCAGCAACATGGGACAATTTCAACACCAAAGTTTTCGCCCTCCTCAATGAAGGAGTGGAGCTTCAGGAAGCAGGAGCGATCATTAAAGATGCGCTAAACGATAATCGACCGGAAGGAAGCGAACCCATAGATCTACTGCTACTTGGAATGAAGGATTGGCACTTGAATTCGACGTTTGTGGATGGCAACCAGGTGACAAGTAAGCGTGCGCTGATCGTTAGAATTTTCGGAATAATCGGCTTGTTTGTGCTGTTCCTTGCCTTCATCAACTTTATCAATCTCAATACGGCAAGATGTAACAACAGATCAAAAGAAATAGGGATTAGAAAATCCATTGGTTCTTATAAAGGGCACTTGATTCAACAATTTCTTTCGGAATCCTTTTTATACAGCATGGCATCCCTGGTGATCTCTTTAGGTATTGTAGCTGTCTCGCTTGACTTATTTAATGAGATCTCGGGAAAAGACATGGTGATGCCTTGGTTGAGTCCTTACTTTTGGGTCGCCCTATTGATTTTTGTGATCGTTTCGGCATTAACAGCAGGTGCATATCCAGCCATTTACCTATCATCATTCAACCCGGTAAGAGCTTTAAAAGGAAGTATTAAGCAAGGGGCCAGGAGTGCAAGATTTAGACAAATCCTTGTGGTCTTTCAATTTACCATTTCCATTGCGTTAATCATCGGAACAATTACGGTATATAATCAATTAGCTTATGCGAAATCGCGTCCGGTGGGTTACAACCAAACGGATTTAATCACCTTAAGAGGTAGATCAGATACTTGGTACAAGAATTACAATGTGCTTAGGGAAGAATTGTTGAAGTCAGGAAACATCGTTGAAATAGCCTGTGCGAATTATCCATTAACAAACGATTTAGGAAATAATGGGGGGTTCTCAAACTTAAACGGCGATAAGTATAACATCACTTTCAATACCATAATCGTAACTCCGGAATACGGCAAAGCAACGGGCTGGGAAATCATAGCAGGTAGAGATTTCTCCAGGGATCTGGGAGATGAAAAACAAAATATCATAGTAAGTGAGTCCGCTGTAAAGCGAATGGGATTGGAAAATCCTATTGGAGAGGTTATACGAGCAAATCGAAGCTACTTTGGCCGAGAAAACAACTTTACCATTATTGGTGTGGTGAGGGACATGGTTAAAGAATCTCCTTACGGAACGATTACACCTCTGATGGTTTTTTCTACTGAACGGCCTCTTAGCTTTTCTTTTATTCGCCTCAATCCTTCCATCAATTACATTGAATCACTTCCATCAATTCATGAAACGTTTGAAGAAGTGATGCCGGGATACCCGTTTAACTATGAATTCATTGATGATACCTATCAATTAAAGTTCCAGGCGGAAGAACGGGTGGGTAGTTTGGCATTGATATTTAGTGCTTTTGCCATTCTCATTAGCTGCTTGGGATTGTTTGGGTTGTCAGCGTTTGTTGTTGAGCAGCGAACAAAGGAAATCGGCATTCGAAAAGTGCTTGGTTCATCTGTAGCTAGTTTATGGAATTTGCTGTCCAAAGACTTTTCCATTCTTGTTTTCATTTCCTGTTTCATCTCCATGCCCATAGCTACCTATTTCCTAAATGGTTGGTTGGCAGATTATGAATACAGCATCTCAATTGAATGGTGGATTTATGCTTTAGCTGCGGTCATGTGTTTATTGATCACATTGGCGACAGTGAGCTATCACTCGTTGAAAGCTTCTTTGGCCAATCCAGTAGATGCATTGAGATCAGAATAAATAATGACTATATATATAGTTATAACTAGTTTTATAGTTATGTTTGTTGAATGAAGAAAATTGTATTACTATTCATCACATTTGTGGCTTTTCAACTGGACGCACAATTATCTCGGAAGATTTGTATTTCTGTTGATGACTTACCTCTTGTGCGATATGGAGTTAAGGAAAAAGATCATGAGTGGGCAATTACCAATGGGCTACTTAAAGCTTTTAAAAAACATGAGGCCCCTGCAATTGGATATGTGAATGCTGGAAAGTTATTTCCTGGAGGTGTTATTGATTCTTCTCGAATTGCGTATCTCGAGGCATGGTTAAAGGCTGGAATTGATCTGGGTAATCATACCTATTCACATAAAAACTATCATCGTGTTTCATTTGATGAATACACGCAGGATATTTTGGATGGGGAGAAAGTGCTTAAGGAATTGGTGGAAAGTTATGGCAAAGAGCTTACGTTCTTTAGGCATCCCTATCTGCGAAGTGGAGAAGATTCTATCCAAACTACAGCGCTAAAGAATTTTCTTATTGAAAACAATTACCAGGAGGCATTTGTCACTGTTGATGATGACGACTATTTGTTTGCGCTAGCCTATGCGCGTGCTTACCGTGCAAGTGACGAAGAGCTCATGACCAAAATCGGTGAATCCTATCTCAAATACATGGAGGAAAAGCAGATTTATTTTGAGAATTGCTCGGTTGAATTATTTGGCAGAAACATTAATCACACCTTATTAATCCATGCTAATTTTTTGAATGCCCAATACTTGGATCAACTTCTGAGCATTTATGATAAGCTTGGTTATTCATTTATTTCCCAACAAGAGGCGATTAGCGATCCTGCATATCAAACACCCGTCACTAAATATGGCGATTGGGGGATATCCTGGCTTCACAAGTGGGGAATGAGTCTAGGAAAAGGGAATGAATTTTTTAAGGATGATCCTAAAACTCCCCAGTTTATTCGAGAACTTTCGCAATAAACTGAGGGCCCCAAAGGAACCCTCACCATGTTACCTGATAAATTGGAATGGATTCAATTGGTCATTCATAAATTCATCAATGAATTGAAATAGCTTTTCGGGTTGATCGTCAAGGATAAATGCATTGCTGTCAGTAATGGACACAATGGAAATTTGATTACTTGCCGGTTTTGCACCTAGCCAACTATAATGGAAAAACGCAGTAGCGTATGACGTCTTCGAGTCGTAGAGAACATCTTCGGTAAAGGATGGAAGAATTACCAAAACCGGAACTTTTAAGTTGGCATATTCCAGGCTCAGATCGGTGCAGTAATATTCACACAAATATCTGACCATCGTGGGAATCGGTACAGCTGACATTTGATTCCAGTATGCTTTTGCAGCTATTGAATCCTTGGTGAAGACCTTGGGATGAAAATTGCCTGCATCCCACGTTTCTTTGGAAACCGTCTTGAACCATTGAGGAGCCAGAGACTGCTCGACGTAGTAAATTCTTTGTGCCAGATTGGCTGGTTCATAAGGAACCAAATTGCTGGTGAACTTGGCCATCCCACTGATGATGACCACCCGTTCGATGAGTTCAGGTTGATCCAAGGCCAGCCTGGTAGCGATGATGTTGCTGTAGGTGAAGTAGCTAACCAGTGTTACTTTCTCAATGCCTTCTTGTTTTATTAAGTCATTAATCCCCTGGATGATGCCATTGGTCCAATAGGTGTCAGAATACTTGACCTCCTCTTCCGGCATGGCTGGTGCTTTTGAAGATCCAAAGCCAGGAAAGGTGACAGCATACATTTTATAATCATCCTCATAGTTGGCGATGAAATCCTCAAAGATTTTCCAGTCAAATCCCCATCCTGGCAAAAGAATCATGGTCTGATCTCCGGACCCAAAGGATTTCACATCTCCCAGTTTCCCCCATTCACTGGTCTCATAATTAGTTGGATGCTGGAGGTTGTTGATTGCTTGTCCGGATGAGAAATGACAAGCCATTAGTAATTGCAAGCAGAGGTATGAGAGTCTTTTCATAGTGATAAGTTTTTAGCCGTAGTTTACGGCCTCTTATCATTCAAAGAGTCTCACTCAATTGATTGGTACCTGATTTTCATGAAGTTTTTTAAAGACGGTCGGAGTAAGTTGTGTAGACTTCTTGAAGTTCCGTAAAAAGGAAGACTTATTGGAAAATCCGCTATCCAATGCGATGTGAATAATTTTGGCGTCTCTGTATTCCTTCGATAGCAGCATCCTTTTGGCATGTTCGATACGATACTCATTGATGAGATCATAGAAACTTGTATTTAATTCCACATTTAAAAGTTGCGATAATTCATGATTGGTTATACTCAATTCTTCGCTAATTCGACTGGCTGTCACATCTGATTTGAGGTAGAGTTTTTGAGTATTCATGAGCTCAAGCAATGCGTTGGATAAGTCTTTTTTCTTTTCTGACGATAACGCTGAAAATTGATAATCAGAAGATTTAGTAAGTGTTTGTAAAAGCACTGGATTTGAAAAGGAAATAAATCCAATGGAGTGAATAAGTAGCGTGAGGCCAATCAGATTCACATGAAATGCCAGCATCTTGACATCAAGAGCTGTCCAGGACAATCCGGACAAAAGCAAACTGAAACCGAGATAAATAAAGAAGCCAATGGATACGATTCTCAAGGATTCATATTTCTTCCGTTCCTTAACCTTCATCCCGTTTTTGCTTCCGGATCGCATAAGTTGTAGTGACTTAAAGAAGTAAAAGAATGTACTCACCAAATAGATGAGATATCCAATAAAGTAGATGCTGATCTGTTTATTACCACCGGTTGATTGCCGGCTCATCTCATAAATACGAATCTTCGTTTCACCATCCAGAAGATAAAAGGGCGTTAGAATGATCAACTCGAATAAGAATGGAGACAAATGCAAAAGATCTTTCCAAGTAATAGAAGATGTGGTCAGAGAAGATCGGATGTACATAAAAAAGAGTGGACCAATCAAATAGATCAGTGGAAGCGTAGTGAAGAATAGATGGGGGATTTCACGGATATACCCGGAGGACCAAATGACATTCTCCAGGAGGTAGAAAGAGAAAAGCAGAACCAGAAGAAAAAGAAACACATTTTCTCGGGAGTATCTCTTAAACAGGATGAGGCTAGCAAGTAAGATTCCCTGGAAAGAAGCAAATAGATAGATCAACTCATATATCTGGAGATCCAATGACATCTTGTAAGTTACGTTTATTCCAAAATCAACTCCCAGTATCCTACATCGATCCACCGATCGAATTTGTTTCCAACAGCCTTCAACTGACCTACTTTCTCGAAACCAAGACTTTCATGAAGCCTAATGCTAGAATCATTAGGAAGTGAAATTCCAGCAAGCAATGCATGCAAACCAAGAGCTCTCAATCGCATAATGAGCTCCTCGTATAATAACTTGCCGTAGCCCTTACCTGTTGCATTTTTTTTAAGGTAAACACTCACTTCTGCGGTTCTTGCATATGCTTCTCTTGGTTTCCATTGAGTGGCGTAGGCATACCCTAAAATCTTATCTTCAATCAAAAGAACAATCCATGGTAAGTTCAATGCTTGTTGAACCTTTTCAATTCTTAGATTCATTTCATCTTGATTGATAGGCTCAATCTCGAAAGTACAATGATCATTCAGGATGTAATGGTTATAGATTTCAACAATTTCCTTGGCATCCTCTGTTATTGCGGATCGAATCATTCCTAGGTTTTTATTGAATAAGTTACTATTTGAAATTAACAATGAGGGCTGTTTCAAGACGATCAACCTACATTTCTTTAAATGACGCCTTAACGTCACGTCAATAATTTGAGCCACATTTGTGACCAGAGTAGCATTGTGACAAACAATGACAAAAACAGATGATCGAACAACCAACCCTGGGAAGTAAACTATTAGCTCTTCGACTGGAGAAGGGGATGACCCAGCTTGAACTGCGAGAAAAGTGCCATGTAAGTGTGCGTACGATTCAGCGAATAGAATCCGGTGCTGTAACCCCTCGAGCATCCACAGTAAAAATCTTACTTGAGGCTTTAGGTGAAAATTCTTCCGTCTGGTTCGATTCATCAAATGTGATTGTTGGAAATCAATTTTCTATCAAAACATTTAAAAAAATGCTACTTATCAACGCTTCAGAATCCGACCAGAAAAACACATTTACTGCAGCCTGGATTTCAGGAATTATTTACTTACTTATAGGTATTATTGAAATAGGTGTCAATGTTCACTTGAGTGAATATGAGAGTTCAATACCCTTGCTATCTGTTACCCTTGTAGTCAAGGTTGTAACCATAATTTCATTCTTCCTTTTCACCAGAGGGTTTCTGGCACTGGCTATTCTGTTTGAAAATCAGTTACTCAAAATAGGATCATACATTTCGATTGCTACAGTGACAACCATTTACACTGCAGAGATAATCGTCACCGTGTTTTCTCCTGATGCAATTGATATCATCAACACGATGGGTGCTATGTCAGTAATCCCTTTTGGTGCCATTGGAGTCATATTTGGCTTGGGTATTCGAAGGCTGCAAGATGGCATGGGAAGGATTGCGAAAGTGGCGGGGACCCTTGAAATTATTTATGGCATTTCTTATATGACCCTCATCTTAACACCTATTGGACTGATTGTACTTCCTGCTGTGCTCATTGTTGAGATCGTATTGTTAGCCAAAGCGGATCAGCTGGTAAAGGATGGAGAGTTATGATTAGTTGATTGTTTGGCTCGAGTGCTTTAAACTTTCTTCAGACTGAATGGTTCTTTACCATGTGAGAATTCAAATAGCCACAAAAGTCGGAGCCTCTCGTGATGCAGTAAAAGCAGGTTTTACCAAAGAACTTTTTCTTTCGCTCAATCCACCATTCCCTCCAGTTAAATTATTGGAATTTGGAGGCTGTAAAACAGGAGATAAAGTGTCATTGGAACTCAACTTTATTTTCTTCAAACAACATTGGGTGAGTGATATAATCGAAGATAACGAAGATGCGAGTGGATGGTACTTCGTCGATAAAGGAATTAAACTTCCATTTTTTCTTAAGCGCTGGCAGCATCGGCATGTGGTCAAAGATTCACCCGATGGCTCTTTGATCATTGATGATATTCACTTTTCGACCGGGACAATTCTATCTGACCTTTTCATGTATCCGTTATTGTTTGGTCAATTTTTGTATCGAAAGCCGATATATAAAAAGCTTTTCAAATAAAGGATGATGGATAGCATAAGAATGACAGACACTTCTGTTTTGCAAGTCTTATGAAATTAAGAATTGACGGTTAACAAAAAGTTAACATCGCCCTTATATCACTCATTTCATCGAAGAAAATAGCTGTTTCACAGATCGTCTATTGTGGTTTGTGGCTTAGAGAGCAATCTTCGCTTAACCAAATTTTCTAATTCACTAACTAGCTACGTGATGATCAAACTATTTAAACAGAGTAAGATAAACTCGCTACAAAAGAAGTATGATAAACTGATGAAGGAATCATACGATCTGGCAAGATCAAATCCGGATCAAAGTCAGGAAAAGCAACTGGAAGCGCAAGCTGTAAAGAGAGAAATTATCTCACAAACGCTATAAACAAGTCAGGAGTCTACTGAATAAGTAGCAATAAAAATACGTGTTACCGAAGGTGTCGTTGTTTTCTTCGAAAACTCCATTGGATTTTTCGAATAACAACACATCTTTAGACACGTGAAAATTCTCTACATCCATCAATACTTCAAAACTCCTGAAGAAGGAGGGTCCATCAGGTCCTACTACTTGGCCAAGGGATTGGTGGAAGCGGGTCATGAAGTGACCATGTTCACTACGCATAATTCTCCTCACGAGATCAAAAAGATTGACGGGATTGAGGTTCATTACCTGCCAGTACCCTACGATAATAGCTACGGCTTTGTACAACGCTTGTTGGCGTTTTGGAAGTTCGTGAAATTAGCAAAAAAAGAAGCCAAAAAACTTTCCAAACAAGACTTGGCCTATGTAATGACAACCCCACTAACCACGGGATTCATTGCTACATACCTTAAGGCAGAGTTTGATCTTCCCTATTATTTTGAAGTTGGAGATTTATGGCCCGAAGCACCCGTTCAGATGGGAATAATCAAAAACAGGTGGTTGAAGAAATGGCTGTATTCATTAGAGAAGCGCTTTTATTTCGAAGCTGAAAAAGTTATCGCATTGTCTCCGGCCATCCGGAATTACATAGAAAAAGTAAGTCCAAATACACGTGTTTATGTAATTCCCAACATGGCAGATTGTTCCTTTTTTGAAGCAGAGTATTCGGTAGGAGATTTTAGCGAAAACAATAAATTTCAAATCACTTATTGCGGAGCGATCGGCAGAGCCAATCACCTCGAATACCTCATTGATGCTGCGAAACAGTCCAATGAGGCTCAACTACCTGTTCACTTCAATATTATTGGATATGGATCTGAACTAAAGCGTCTGAGATCATCAACTAAGCGATTAAAGAATATTTCGTTTTACCCACATTCGAGCAAACAATGCGTAAAGAATTTGCTAGATAAAAGCGATGCTGTCTATGTCTCTTTTAAAGATGTTAAAGTTCTTGGTACTGGCAGTCCCAATAAATTATTTGATTCTTTAGCCGCTGGGAAATTAACCATTATAAATTTTGATGGCTGGATCAGAAATCTAATTACAAAAAATAAATGTGGGTTCCATCACAATCCATACTCAACACAAGAGTTTGTTCGAAAGCTGCAGGTATTTATAGATTCTCCTGAATTACTTGCAAAGTATCAACGCAACGGGCGTAAACTGGCCGAGCTATACTATGACAAAAACATTCAGATCACGAAGCTGCTTAAGATTCTGAACAATGAATACAAATTCGAAGTAACTGAATCAGAAGTTTACATCTTAACTGCCTGATGGTTTATAACCGGATTCATTAAAAAGTCTCCCAAGATCTCTTTCTAACATAATTTCAGTCACAGAGGCTCCAGATTTTTCTGCATAGGCTTTGACGATTTGCCACCCCAACCACCTTCCGATTCTTCCCGGACATTTGTCTCCTATTTCATAAACGTTGGGTCGTTCACCCAGGAATTTCTGTTTGACCGTATGATCCGTTTCATATAACCATTCATTCTGAACAAAGTTGGCCCAGATGATTTTGTCGTTCTCAAATACATCTATCCATTCCTCCTCAGAATATCCAATCAGGATTCGCTCTGGCGTACAAGGTAGAATTTTACTTAGGAGATAATAGGATTTACCATAGTCAATCATCTCGGATAACATATCGCTGCCCTTACCGGTCGTAATGAATTGACTGGATACAAACTGCAAGATGCTCGCAGCCAGATGATCTGTGGTGTAACGTTCGAGAATATAATTTGGAATCTGTTGAGGTTTATAGCTGGCATCAGGCCCAATAAAAAAATCCATGCCAATCATGATATGCTCATTGGAGATGAAAAGATCATTATAGAGGCCTGTAACAGCAGTTTGTATTTTGGGAGCCGGTGTTTCCGGGTAATATACTTTGAGTCTGCCAAGTCCTGATTCCAACGTACGCACTACCTCATCAAAATTTTCAAATGCTTTTGATGCTTCCTGAAATAGCGTATCGATTGAAGGGTTTTGGATCAATGAATACATGCGGTTAGCTAGTATGGAATCAGATGGATACTGATCAGCATGGAGGAAGAATTGTGCAAAATCCGGATACTTTCCCAGGAACTCTTCTACTTCTTTTGAAGACTGACTTTTGAAAAGCTCCTGCTCCAATCGATCTATCTCGAGTACAATGTTTAAGGGCTCAACCGATTCGCGACAAGACTCATGTGAACAAGAAGCTAAGAAAACAACACAAATCATTAGGAGGACTGCTCGCATACTTTCTATTTTTGGACGCAAATTTAGAAGTAACAACGACTTATGAAGAAGTTTCTTTTCTTACTACTCATACTTTCAGCAGGAAGTTCAATGGCTCAGGTAAAATTGGGCTTGAAATTGGCACCAGTAATTTCCTCGAACCGAGCAAAAAATGATGCTCAAACGGTCGAAAATGACGGTTCAAAGCTAAACTTTTCTATAGGGCTGGTTGCCGATAAGACCCTCTCTGATACCTACTATTTAAGTACAGGATTAATCTATCTTCCAAAAAGAGCTGCTTTTCGCAATGCCGATGGAACCGTAGAGGAAGAATACAAACTTCAATACATCCAAATTCCAGCAACACTTAAGCTATTTACTAATGAGCTTGCTCCGGATATGAAAGCTTACCTTCAGGTTGGTGGCGCATTGGAAATTAAAGTATTTGATGAAGCTGAGGACCCATCATTTAACAGCATAGAAAAATTTAATCCGATTGATATACCAGTAATACTGGGTGCCGGACTCGAATATCGCATCGGTATTAATACTACGCTTTTTGGAGGTCTTTCTTACCAACGTGGATTAATAAATACGGTGAATGAGGCCGCCACCGGATTCGATGATTTACAACTTCGAAGTACCATTTTCTCCATTGATTTCGGAGTGAAATTCTAATCACTTTCTTAATCATTTTGACCGTCCAACGGCTTGCAGACGGCCAAAAGAAGTTTTTTCTCTGACAGAATATTGAAAGAATGTTCGGAAACTGCTAAAAAGTAGGATTTTTAGTTGAGATAATTGGAGTTTATCAGTACCTTGAAAGAAGTATAAACCCACCCGTCTTATGAAATCCCTACCAATAATATGCTGTGTTATTATTCTTGCTTTCAATGTAAATGCTCAAAGCGTTTGGATTGCAGATAACCGTCCAACTGCTCCTACCGGGGCCCATATTTTCCCAGATGTGGCTAGTGCGATAGCCGCCGCAAGTCCTGGAGATATCATCCACATTATTCCAAGTCAGACCTTTTATCCGGACTTCACAATTACCACCGATAGTCTGACATTTTTTGGAATTGGCTTTAACCCTGACAAGGATCAACCGAACAAATCATGGGTTGCGAATCTGACGATAGCTACTGGTGTATTCGGCACACGAATTTCTGGCCTCAATGTGAACGATGACCTGACAATTGGAAATGCAGATGGCGCTACTGGAAATATTTTTATTGAAAACGGAGATATCGATCGGATAGTCACAACCACTGCTGGCTCAGGCACAAAAACCACAAGCAACATCGTGATCAGAAATTGTGTCATTGGAATGAGAGAAACTTCAGCGGTTCCTGTACTTCACTTAACCCAAGAGGCTAATCCTACTTCAGTGGTTATCACTAATAATATAATTATGGGGACCCAATCTACAAGTTCTGGAGGGCCGGGTTCTCTCAACGTTGCAGATGCAATTATCAAGAACAACTTATTCTATGGCAATAATGATTCTGATTTTGCTTTCAATGACGTCACTACCACAACGATTACAAATAATATATTTTTTGGAAGAGCACCAGTGACAGATGCCTTAACCGGCACGGTGAACAATTCTACCTATACCAATAACATTTCCTTTAATACACCAAATGATGTATTCCCCATCGGATCCAATGGAAACACCGGATCCGGAAACATACCTTCTACCGACCCTCAGTTCGTTGGGGTTTCGCTTGCCGACGATTGGGATTTTGCAAACGACCCCACACTAGGTGGTGGCCCTGGGATTGGAGGAGGTAACGATGGAACGGATATAGGACTAACCGGAGGGACCATCCCATTCAGTATCACTGGCACACCGCTTCCAACCATCAAAGTCCTGAGATTGCCCGAAATAATCAAACAAGGGGATAATGTAGATGCAACCATAGAAGCAGAAGGAAACTAACCAGATGCTCCAATGAGTTTGCTTAAAAAACTTGCAATAGCATCAATATTGTTTAGTGCGCTTATAGCGGGCCATCACTCGTATGCCCAAGATACACTTGAGGTTTTCGAAGTAGAATATTTCTTTGACCTTGATCCCGGTGTTGGTAGCGCAAATAACATTGTTGTTGGGACGCCTGATACGATCATCAGTATAATTGAGACGCTGGCTGCTTCGGGATTACCGACAGGGTTCCACACCCTTGGAGTTAGGGCCAGAAATATCGCTACGAATCCGGAGTTTAACGTTCTTGATACGGGGACATTCAATATTAATCCTAACGATTACATAGACCCTTCCCTTCGTGTCGCTGGACAGTGGGGGATGACAGAGACTCGGATGATTTTTGTAGATGCTTCTGATGGTGCGGCAATTGTAAATGTTGATCAAATCGAATATTTCTTTGATATCGATCCCGGCATCGGTCTGGCTACAACCATTAATTCTTTTTCAGCTAATCCCACAGTATCCATTGCCGAAACATTATCTTCTAGTGGGCTCGTGACCGGATTTCACCTATTGGGTATGCGTGCCAGGGCTGAAGGCGGTAGCTGGGGCATGACTGAAACACGGCTTGTATTTGTAGATGTCTCGGATGGTGCTGCTATCGTCGATGTGGATTCATTGGAGTATTTCTTTGATGTTGACCCAGGGATTGGGAATGGTACCATCATCGATGGTTTTCCGGCAAGCAATACCGTTTCGCTCGTGGAAACACTTAATGCATCAGGACTTAGCCTGGGATTTCATTCACTAGGGATGCGAGCCAAGGCGGTTGGTGGTGCTTGGGGTCTGACAGAAACACGGTTGATTTTTGTCGATCCATCTACTTCCGGTGGGATAATAGATGTAGATCAAATTGAGTATTTCTTAGACAATGATCCGGGTGTAGGTGCCGCAACACCAGTCACAGCATTTACCGCTAACCCAACGATTTCTATAGTGGAGACACTTACCACAAGCGGCCTGGCTACCGGATTCCATGTGCTGGGAATGAGAGCCCGGGCAGTTGGGGGCAGTTGGGGGCCAACAGAAACAAGAATGTTATTTGTTGACAATGCAGGTACGATGACGGACATTACTGGTTTGGAGTATTTCATCGATGCAGATCCGGGTACAGGTAGCGCCACGCCCATTACAGTTGCAACTCCTGCAGACAGCATTTCAATTGTCGAAACGTTGAATACCAGCGCTTTAATAACGGGAAGTTATACAGTCAACGTTAGGGCACAGAATCAAAATGGAGATTGGGGCTTGATCGAGTCACGTCCACTCGTAGTAGTAGATGTTGGCCCTCCAATCATTTCCAGTACAACTTCCTTCCCCACCAACGTTACTCCTGTGGACATTACTATCGAATTTGAGGAAGCAATAAGCTCTTTCGATGAATCTGATGTGCAGGTTTCTGCCGGAGGGTCTATCCAGGGAAGTTCTTTTACAACTGTCAATGACTCTACATTCACTTTGTTAATTGACTTAGCCGCTGATGGACAAGTGACCCTTGACATTGCAGACAGTGCCGCGTTTACGCAGGATAATAGCAGTCCAACTCCTGAAGCGAACACATTCTTCATTTCATATGATGCGACCGTTCCAGTTGTCACTGTTGACCCACTCACTACCGCTGATACCAGCCCTGAACTTACGGGAACAGTGGATGATGATAGCACTTCCATATCGATTACCGTTGACGGATTATCATTTGGTGCTACTTCTATTTCAGGTGGAGTTTGGACCTTGAACGCTGGGATTGTCGGGCCTCTAACCGACGGAATATATGATGTGATGGTCTCTGCCACTGATTCTGCCGGTAATGTTGGTGTTGATGCTACAACCGATGAATTAGAGATCAGTGTAGGTGCACTTACAGCCCTGGCAGCCACTGCAGTAACTTCTACCTCTTTTGATGCTAATTGGGTTGGAGGCGTGGATGTACAAAATTATGAACTTGATGTTTCCACAGTTGCAGACTTTTCATCACTGGTGACTGGGTTCGACCCATTGGTGCTCACAGGCAATACAACCACAGTAGGAGGACTGGACTTTTCTACAGACTACTACTATCGGTTGAGGGTTAGAAATAATTCCGATGTGTTGTCTGCAAACTCTAATACCATTTCGATTAAAACAGGTATTGATGCTGAAACGCTGGCTGATTCTACGGCGCTGGTAAGTATTTATAGCGCATTAGATGGTCCGAGCTGGGCCGTCAATTGGGAAACGGAAAGGCTTAGAGATTGGAACGGAATTACTCTTGATGCTGGAAGAACCAGGGTTGCGCAGGTGGATATTAGCACTAGAAATGCGAGTGGATCTATGCCTAATCCATTTACCGCTGGCGCAGTAGGCGGTTTATCGGAAATGATTTTAATGGATTTGAGCGGCAATCAAATCGAAGGCCTTATGGATTTCAGTGGTACAACAATTGCGAATTTGGATGTATCTGGTAATTCCCTGGAGTTCGATGACTTAGAACCTTTGATAGGCATCTCATCACTCACCTATTCGGGCCAGGCACCCATATTTTTTGAAGAATATAATGCCGGAGATACTATCGAAAGGCCTCATTTATCAAGCCCCATCCTTTCGATTGTTACTGGTGGGACAGCCAATAGCTATGCATTTGAGAGGAATGGCATTGCCATCAGTCAAGGAGCTGATTTTAACATTTCCGGGTCCACCTTAGAGATTGTTGCGATAGATTTTGATAACATGGGCGAGTTTACTGCCTCGGTTACCAGCTCATTACTTCCTGATCTCACACTTGCTGTAACAGCCCAGGAAGTGCTTGCA
Source organism: Ekhidna sp. (assembly GCA_965601465.1). Taxonomy (GTDB): domain Bacteria; phylum Bacteroidota; class Bacteroidia; order Cytophagales; family Cyclobacteriaceae; genus Ekhidna. The sequence continues at coordinate 680,003 of OZ271834.1, forward strand.
GTTGCCGATCTGTCAATGTTAATTACTGATGATGATAATAATCCGGTCGCTAGCTCTATTTCAGGATACCTACTTGAAGCATTCAGAAGAGCGCAAGGATTTGACACACTAGAGCGTGCTGAGGATGTGAGCAGCAACTTTGTTTTTGAAAATGTGGTACTTGGGGATTACTTGTGCGGCATCAATCCATCCGATTTGGATACCTACATCCCTACCTATTTTGGGGATGATTTTGAGTGGGTAAGAGCGGACACGGTTTTCTTCAGGGAGGCAGCAAACGTACAAGTAAGGTTGACCGCAGTACCCACAGAACCTCTGGATGGAGATGGTACGCTGGACGTATTGATTGAGGAAGATTTCCCTGATGAAGGCAGTAGAATTGATGCGAGAAGAAGAGCAGCCAAGAGAAAATGCGGCTTAAGAAGAAAAAGAAGTGGTGGAAGAACAGGGCAGGATGATGATGATTTTGAGCTGATCGCCTATGGTGAAACGGATGAAAATGGAGAATTCCAGTTCGGATTTTTACCACAGGGGACCTATCGATTCTTTGTCGAATATCCGGGGATTCCGTTGGACGAATCTGCGGTAGTCGAATTTGAAGTTGGCGAGGCTGGGGTTAGCGATACTGACTTTAAACTGGAGGCATTTGCAACGGAAGATGGAATTGAGATCAATATTGAACGAGTCTTAGGAGTAATATTAAGCTACTTCAAGAACCTTGAAGTCTATCCAAACCCAACGAGTGAAGTTGTTAAGATCAGGTATCGTCACCTTAAGGCTAAGCATGTTAGAGCACAGGTTGTTGATATTTCAGGCAATGTTTTGACTTCATTTGATGTAAGAAATGGATTTGATGGATACCATGAAATCGATGTTTCCTCGTTTTCAGAAGGTATTTATATGCTTCACATCTACGATACTGAGGATCAAAAAGGTACAGTAGTTTCCTACAGGATTGTCGTAAAGGACTAATATCCCAAGATCTTATCCACGGTATCTTTCAATCGTGAATTAGGAAGGAAGTTGCGTTCAAGATCTGCAGCAAAAGGTACAGGTGTATCTAGACTAGCTTCTCGCATCACCGGTGCATCCAAACTTTCAAAGCAGTGCTCTGAGATCCAGGCAGCAATTTCCCCTCCAATACCTCCTGTCAGGCAATCTTCGTGAAGCACTATCACGCGCCCGGTCTTTTCAACTGAACGTTGAACAGCCTCCTTGTCCCACGGCAGCAAGGTTCTTAAGTCAATGATTTCTATGGAACCTTCAGTTTCATCTGCAACCTGGTTTGCCCAATGTACGCCCATACCATAGCTAATAATAGAGAGATCTGAACCCTCTCTGTTAATGACTGCCTTTCCAACTTCTGTTGTATAGTAGCTGTCAGGAACGTTTGCGCTGAGTGATCGATAGAGTGCTTTGTGTTCGAAATATAGGTAGGGGTTTGGATCTTCAATGGCAGCAGCTAATAATCCCTTTGCATCATGAGGATTAGACGGATATACAATCTTTAATCCTGGGGTATGGAAAAACCATGCCTCGTTGGATTGAGAATGAAAAGGTCCTGCTCCTACACCAGCTCCAGTTGGCATCCGTACAACTACATCGGCATTTTGACCCCATCGATAGTGAATCTTTGCGAGGTTGTTAACAATCTGATTGAATCCTTCAGTAACGAAATCAGCAAACTGCATCTCTACCACCGCCTTCATTCCCGCAATGCTCAGACCCAGGCCAGTGCCCACAATAGCGGCTTCACACAATGGAGTATTTCGAATACGCTCCTTGCCAAATTGCTCCATGAACCCTTCAGTGATTTTGAAAACACCACCATAGTCAGCAATGTCCTGACCCATCACCACCAGTTCATCATGTTTTTCAAGCGATTGTCTTAATCCGTCAGAGATAGCGTCTACGAGTCTTTTTTCAGATGTTTCACCAACTGGATCTACAACTTTTTGCTCATAAGGGAAATAAATGTCAGAAGTTTCTGTTTGGGTATCTGCTTCAATTGAATCCTCAGCAAATGCTTCTTTGACCGCTATATTTATTTCTTTTTGAATGGCTTTCCTGATATCGCCAATTTCGTCGTTCGTACAAACTTTTTCCTTAATCAAGAAGCTTTCAAACGATTTGACCGGATCCTTTTTTGCCCAGGCTTCCATGAGTTCTTTGGGAACATATTTGGTACCCGAAGCTTCTTCATGTCCCCTCATTCGGAAGGTTTTTGCTTCGAAAATGACAGGACGCGGATTTTTTCGGATATCCTCAATAAGTGGTTCCAGCTCATTCAACACTTCCAAAATAGAGTTTCCTTCCACGCTGTAGGCCTCCATTCCGTAGGCTGGACCTTTAACCACAAATGAATCAAAATTGAATTGCTCGCGACTTGGTGTGGACAATCCGTATCCATTATTTTCAATAACAAAAACAACAGGAAGATTCCATACCGATGCAACATTTACCGCCTCGTGAAAATCTCCTTCGCTGGTTCCACCATCACCGGTAAATACCAGGCTTACTTTTTCTTCTTTTCTCAACAGGTGAGATAAGGAAATTCCATCAGCAATCCCCAACTGAGGACCCAGATGAGAGATCATGCCTACAATGTTGTAATCCTGGGTTCCGAAGTGGAAGCTTCGGTCGCGACCTTTGGTAAAACCACTGATCTTTCCCTGGAACTGTGAGAACAGACGTTGAAAGGGCACTCCTCGTGTCGTAAAAACACCCAGGTTTCTATGCATCGGCAGGATATATTCTTCTTTTTCCAAGGCCAGTGCAGCGCCTACGGAGATTGCTTCTTGACCGATGCCGGAAAACCATTTGCTAATCTTACCTTGTCGTAGCAAAATGAGCATTTTCTCTTCGATCAGTCGGGGGGTTACCAAAGCTTCGTGGATTGCCAGAAGCTCTTCATTGGTCCGGTCTTTTCGGTCAAATTTCATAGTAGTGTGATATGAAGTGCGAAATAACTACATCAGGCCCAAACGGTCAGCCCTTCTGTGCAGTTTTTGCAAATTTCTATTTCAGAACGAGAGGTTAGGAGTGCGTTTCTAAAGCGATCATATTCGTCAGAATACCAAATTTCTTTAAAACTTCGATCTGCTACATTGCCCATAGCGTGTGATGCATCTTTGTCAAAACAGCAGGGAATGACCTGGCCATCCCAGGTTATGACACAAGACTGCCACATTTTCCAGCACTTGTTTTCTAGATCATTTTTAATGGAAAAGGTACCGTCTCCGTTTGCCTTGTACCTGGAGTATTTATCGATAGAAGGAATTAACTCATTTCCATTTTCATAGTCGTAGATCTGTGCAGTTTTGAAAGCCACTTTATCTACTCCATACTCTCTGGCGAGCTGTTTTATTTTTGGTATTTCATGCTCATTCGGCTTTACCACTAAAAACTGCCACATCACCTTGGGCCCTCTGGACTTTAACTCCTTTCGCCATTTTAAGATATTCTTCGTTCCCTCAAGAACTGTTGCGAGCTCTCCTTCTTTCCTGTAAGATTCATACGTTTCTTGGGACGCACCATCAATGGAAATGATTAAGCGATCAAGGCCTGATTCTATCGTTTTTTTCGCATTTTCATCATCTAAGAAATGGGCGTTTGTGGAGGTGGTGGTATAAATCCTATGTCTATTGGCAACCTTGACCATGTCAAGAAATTGAGGATTTAGGTATGGTTCTCCTTGAAAGTAAAATGTGAGATATAGTAAATGACTACTAACATCATTCATAATCTTCTCAAAAAGGGCGGCATCTAACTTTCCTGTGGGTCGAGTAAATGATCGAAGGCCGCTCGGGCATTCAGGACACCTGAGGTTACAAGCAGTTGTTGGTTCAATCGCCATGCTTATCGGCAGACCAGAAATGGATGATTTTCCTGATTTGACAGATTGCTGATAGCTTCTCCAGATTTTCCAGGCATTGGATATCCTTTTTGGCGTTAGTTTTGAAGCCAATGAAATGCTATCGTGCAAATTGATCATCATTAGAAACAAAGTAAACACTTGAATCATGAGATTCGTATTCCTGAGCCTCTTAATTTTCTTGTCAACATTCTCTCAAGCTCAAATCAGGTTATCTGATGAGGCTGAAATTTCGATCGTTACCATAGGCCCTTACCAGGGAGAAGTTTGGTCAGCTTTTGGTCACAGTGGCATCCGAATCGTTGATCCGAATAATCGTGTGGATTGGTTTTACAACTATGGGCTGTATGATTTCGATCAGGAAAATTTCTTTTTGAACTTTGCACAGGGATTGCTCAAATACAAAGTAGGAGTTACCAAGTATGAGCATGTATTCCTCTTCTACAAACGTCAAAATAGGTATGTAAAAGAACAATACCTTAACCTCACACTTGAAGAAAAACAACAGTTTTTTGACTTCCTCCAAAATAATGTGAAACCGGAAAACGCAGAATATCTCTACAACTATGTGTATGACAACTGTGCGACCAAAATCAGGGATGTTATAGATGAGCTTTATCCCGGACGTGTGCAGTACGATCTAAGCTATAAGGTAGACGGAAAGACCATTCGGGATTTAATGGAAGATTACCTGGACTATCAACCTTGGGGAGACTTAGGAATAGATATTGGGTTAGGCACCCAAGTAGATCGGGAAGCGACGGCTTTAGAATACATGTTTCTTCCAGAGTACATATTTGAAGGCCTGGCTGAAGCGAAAATTTCTAGAGATACCGCAGAAGTACCTTTTGTACTTAAATCAGAAGTGACTTTCATGCCTGAAGATCAAAACGATGGGAATGGATTATTCACGCCCTTCAATACATTCGTTTTAATCTTCTTTATTGTCGGACTGATCACGCATCGAAACATGAAATATGGGAAACGTACCAAATGGATCGATGCTGTTCTGTTCTCAATCGTTGGATTTGCTGGCTGGTGGGTCGTTTTTCTTTGGGTAGGGACCGAGCACCTATCCCAGGGAAACCTGAATATCCTTTGGGCCATTCCATTTCATTTACCCCTTGCTTTCTTTAATAGCAAAGAGCGATACCGCAAATTTTTTCGTATGTATTTCAAAATCGCAGCTTATTGGTATTGCGGAGTTTTGTTGATTTGGGCATTAATCCCGCAACCCTTGCATCAATCATTGGTCCCCCTTGTTTTAACGATGGTGCTCAGAAGTTTCTTTATCAGCTATGATTTAAGAAAGAACAAATTATAACTATATTTATAGTTATACGTTATTCGTTTTATGAGAATAATCATACTATTTATCTCTGTAAACTTTTTAGTATCGATTGCCAGCGCCCAATACGTTAAGGGTAAGGTGTGGGACAAAGAGACCAAAGAACCGGTAGCCTTTGCAAACGTATTTTTCTCAGGTACCATGATAGGATCTACAACAGATTTGGATGGTAATTTTTCCATTGAAGTCACTATTCAGGGAAAGTACGAGCTGATCGTTTCATACATTGGATATCAAGAGTATTCGGAAGAAATTCTAACCACCGAAGAGATTCCATTCTTAGAGATTGAGTTGGAGCCTGAGGTTATCGAATTACAAGATATAGAAGTAGAGGCTGATACCACCGGGTGGCAAAACAATTACACATCTTTTAAGCGATTATTCCTTGGGGAAACCAAGAATGCATCAAAGGTTGATATTGCCAATCCAAGAGATATTTTCTTGTTCTTCGATCGTGTGGAAAATGGCCTATTTGCACATTCCAGAAAAGAGATTCAAATCAACAACAAAGCGTTGGGTTATCGGATTAGCTATTCGATGCAGCAGTTTGGGATGGAATATCGTACGCAAAGATTTTACTCCTTCGGGATCCCAAGGTTTGAGGAACTAAAGCCAAAAGGGAAAGGTCAGATAAAGAGGTGGAATAAGGCTCGAAAGAAAGCATACCAAGGTTCTTTTGGTCACTTTATTCGGTCATATAAAGAAAATACCTTTTTGAATGAAGGCTTTGCTGTTCAGGAGCTATTTAGAGTACCCAACCGAAACCGACCACCAGATAGTTTAATTCGTGAAAAAATCAGGAAGCTGAGAGCGGAAAATAAAAACAGGACAATTGTGATTGGTGGTTCAAATGACCCGGACAGCCTTAGCTATTGGATGAGAGTGAGACGAATGCCAATGATTGTTGACAGTCTTGGAAAGGAAATCAAGGATCATTCACTGATTGATGGAAATACCTTCACTTATCAAGGCTACCTTAAAATTATCTACAAAAAAGAGCCCGAAGAATCGGGCTACTCAAGATATCGTATTGGCGGGGGAATTGACAATAAACAGACCTCCATCGTGTACTTTGCCGATGATTTTACCATTTACGAAAATGGTTACTATGACGTGGGGAAAGTGCTATTTGAAGGGTATATGGGGTGGTCATCAAAAATTGCAGAGATGTTACCCCTGGAATATGTTCCTGATGAACCTTAATTCTCTACTTTCACTCCGTTCCAGAAAGCAACGTACCCTTTGATATTTTTAGCCAGTTCACTTGTTTCCGGATAGTACCATGCAGCGTCTTTGTTTTCTTCTCCATTTACATCGAGTGAATAATAGCTAGCTGTTCCTTTCCAGGGGCAAACAGTGTGTGTGCTTGTTTCTTTGAAGTATTCTTTCTTGATTGAAGAAGGAGGAAAATAGTGATTCCCTTCTACTACTACTGTATCGTCACTTTCGGCGATTACCTCGCCATTCCAGATTGCTTTCATAATTGTATAATTGATTTATACTAAAGTTAAAAAAGCAATATTTGGTTTCACTTATGATCCGGTAAATAGATGTTGAATGTCGTCCCTTTACCTTTTTGGGATAAAACCTCAATCTTTCCCTCCATGTGATTCAGTGCATCTTTAACCAGGTAAAGACCTAATCCTGTTCCTTTCGAAGACTTATTGGCCCGATAAAACATATCGAATATTTTTGGTAGATGACGTTCATCAATGCCCACTCCATTATCAGATATATGTATTGTCAAGCCGTCTTCCTCGCGAGAGATATTGATTCGTATTTCGGCATCCTTTTTTCCATCACTGTAGCGTATAGCATTGCCTAGAATGTTGGTTAATACGGTGTGTAATCGAGCAGAATCAGTGTTGAGTGTATAGTGCTCGTCGGTATCGAAGATTAAAGCTGGCTGAACAATGTTGGGATCTATCAAAACGCTGAATTCATTTTGGATCTCTTTTACAAGGTCAACTTCAATGATTGCCAAGTCCTCTTTTTGCGACTGACGCAGTTTGATGATGTCCCGTATGACATTATCTGCTTGTGTTACTCTTTCTTCTATGGCATTCAGATATTCATTCGTTTTTTTATCATCGTCAGTGTGACGAATAGCGGAAACGATTCCTGAAATAGTAGTCAATGGCGAGCGTAGATCATGCGATGAACGATACAGGAACGTATCAAGTTCCGAGTTGGCTTTCTTCAGGTTATGTTGTTCGATTTCCAGTACACTGATAATCATCCCAAGTCCCATTAGCGCTTGGAGAAATATGTCCAGGGCACCCATGTAGTATGGAAATTCAAGGTCATACGTGAAGAATGAAATAGGTGAAAGAGAAACAAAGAAGTAGTTTATCTGAAGGAGGCCATAGATGATAAAGGAAAACAATATGAACCGAATACCAATTCCTGTTCTCGCAATATTCCAAAGCATTCTGGAGCATATAAGAAATAAAATCCCTGCCAGGAATGACTTTACACCTACACGATAAAAAATTCGATAATCACCAGCATTTGATTCATTGTAGTATAAGAAGACAAGAAAAATAGAAATGGGAATAATCAAAATAGAAATCCATTTGAGATGCCTCCTATCTATTTTTTTTGTCCTTGAAATTTCGCGTGTACCTGCATACAACCAAAGAATTTGAAAGAAACTGGCAATAACCGTGATTGCAGAAACACTCAGTCGAATTGGGTGGCTAAGCGGTAGTGTAAATGCATTAACCAGCGCTATACAAGAGCCAATCATGTTCACAAATAGCGCTAGCCAGCTCCATGACCAATAATCAAAGAAATTATTTTGATACTGCCGATAAAACTTCCGCAGTATCATCATAATCACCAAGGCTAAAAATCCTTGTATGGAGTATTGAACTACAACAACTTTTAATGCCTCAGGAAACATTTCCTAGTTATTCAGAAGGAAGTCTGTAAATGTTCCCTCTGGTACTTCTGTCATCACTTGAATATCGGTGAGCTCATACTTTCCTCTATTTCCGGCAAGCATAATTTCACCGTATTTATTGTAATCAGCCCAAGGTGTGATGAACTGTGGCTCCAATGCACTCGAATCTGGGAAAAATGCCCATTGAGTAACCAATTTGCTATCAACATCCACCCATACCTCATAGACGTTTTGAGGAGTGACCCCAACATCTTCAAAAGAAAGACTGATCACATCTGCACTTGTTCCCGTCAATGTAGTGTCTTCACGCAAATACTTTAAAGTGACACCAGAGTCTTTGAGTTTATACGGCATCACAAGCCAATAGGAATCGTTGACCCAAAGCCCATATCCTCTTTCGAGGTAATAATCCAACGAATCAGAAACCTGCACACCTTCCTTCATTACTTTACCCTCTTTTGTGTTAATATTCATGAGGATGGTCAAATCTCTGTTTGGGACTTCAATTCTTACATCACCGGTCCATTTATCCCAGGTGTGTATTCTGCTACCGAAAAAATTCCAGCTTAAATAACGAGTATTGTCCCATGCGGCTCGTCCACCCATGGCTTGCATGCTCTTATCCGCAAGTATGGTAGCAAGAAGGTCTGAGCCTTCCTGATTGAATCCTTCAGCAGGAGGGTTGTTGTACTCAACATATTCACCGCCATCTTCAGGGTCATCAGTGCTTTCTGAAGTAGATGATCCCGTTGAACATGATATTATTAGCATTAATAGCACAAGTGTGCTAAATAGGTTTTTCATAGTGGATTTCTTCATGACAATAAATATAGAAATAAAAAAAAGGAGACCATATGGGTCTCCCTTAGTTTAGGTTGGTTGTGTGTCTTTTTTAGATATGTTACTCTTTTCCTTCTTTAAACTGCTCAAACCGATCTCCTTCATCCTGCCTTGGAAAAACATTGTTATCCGTGTAAGCGTCAGCTGTCATCGCATCCGGATCAATTACAATTTTAGCTACTTCTTTGTCTTTCATGAAGACTTTAGTCACTTCTTTTTCATTGATTTTCCAGATTTCAGCCGGAATTTTCTGCATTTCAACAGAACCATCCACATACGTCCATTGGATAAGAACAGGAGAAACAAGCCCACCTTTATTCTTCAATGTTAACTCATAGAAATTTTTACCTTCTGCAGATTCCATGATTTTGCTATTGTCGACCGTTTGGTTGAATTCTCGGTATTTACCTTCCCATTCCCGGAATACAAATGGTTGAGGATCACTTCCAAAGTCTTTGTTACCATCACCTTTTCCATCGATGCCTTGACCCGCACCTTTGATGTTTCGGGTTTCAAGACCATTTTCTTCGGTCTGCATCTGGAACCATCTCACATTGTCAAGCGAAACGTCTACATAATCAGTTCCGTAGAACCATCCTCTCCAAAACCAATCCAGGTCAACAGCAGAGGCATCTTCCATGGTACGGAAAAGATCAGCAGGCGTAGGGTGCTTGAATGCCCATCTTTCTGCGTAAGTCTTGAACGCTTTATCAAAAAGCTCAGGTCCCATGACGGTAGTTCTTAATAGATTCAATGCGGTCGCAGGTTTTGCATACGCATTTGCTCCGAACTGTCTGATCTGTTCAGAGTTGGTCATAATAGGTCTTACCAGACCATTTTCCCCACTCATGTAAGGCACAATGTTAGCTGCAGGACCTCTTCTGGAAGGGTAATCATAATCCAAATAGTTGGCGGCAAACTCCTGTTCTGTCAAGTACTGAACAAACGTGTTCAAGCCCTCATCCATCCATGTCCATTGACGTTCATCCGAGTTGATGATCATAGGGAAGAAGTTGTGTCCAACTTCGTGGATGATTACGGAGATCATTCCATGTTTCAGTCGGTCCGAATATGATCCGTCTTTGTTTGGACGTCCATAGTTGAAGCAAATCATTGGGTATTCCATTCCAATAGATGCAGTATGTACCGAGATCGCAACTGGGTAGGTATACTCAATGGTGTGCTTAGAATAAGTTTCTAATGTTTGCTTTACAGCTAAAGTTGAAAACTCTTCCCATAAAGGATTTCCTTCTTTCGGATAGTAAGACATGGCTAGCGGCTCGTTGCCTTCGCTAAGCTTCACTGCCATGGCATCCCAGATGAATTTTCTGGATGCACAGAACCCATAATCTCTAACGTTTTCTGCTTTAAACTTCCAGGTCTTCGTGCCTGTGGCTTTAGACTTTTCATTTTTCTTAGCTTCTTTCTCGGTTACGATAATCACCGGCTTTTCGTAGCTTTTCTTCGCCTGCTCAAATCGCTCCATCTGCGCTTCAGTAAGTACTTCTTTTGGGTTTTGAAGCATTCCAGTGGCACCAACAATGAAGTCTGATGGTACAGTTAGGTCAACTTCGTAATCACCGAAGGTTAAAGCAAACTCTCCTCTTCCGAGAAACTGTTTGTTTTGCCATCCCTCATTGTCAATATATACCGCCATTCTTGGGAAGAACTGTGCAATGGTATAGAGGTAATTATCTTCATCTTCGAAGTACTCTAGTCCTGAACGACCTCCGTCTGTCATACGGTTATTTATCTGGTACATCCAATCAATGCTGAATGACATGTTTTGGCCTGATTTCAACGGCTGATCCAAATCAATTCTCATCATGGTTTTATTGATGATGTAGGTCATATTCTGACCACCGCTTTTTACTGATTTGATTTTAAAACCGCCATCGTAATCATTGTTTCCTGTCAACCTGAAGACAGCTAAAGCGCTTAAGGTATCTCTCATACTACTACCGCCAACGAGTGGGGAATCCGAATCTCTGGATCTCATGTTTTGATCCAGTTGAACCCATAGGTATTCCAAGTCATCAGGAGAATTATTGTAGTAGGTGATGTCTTCACTACCGGTGATCGTCTGGTTATTGTCATCCAGTACAAGTTTCATTTTGTAGTCGGCTTTTTGCTGCCAGTACTGATGTCCTGGGGCTCCGGAAGCCGTTCGGTACACATTGGGAGTAGGGAGCATCGTTCCGAGCTGCTCGAATTTTTGTTCCCACTCTGTATCCTTTTGTTTTCGATCCTGACCCACTGCGACAGTCCCGATCAAAAACGCCACGATTAATAGAAAGCTATTCTTCATAGTTACGTTTAGTTAATAATATTTTCAGTTTAAATAATTTGTATCTAGCATAAGCATGAGTGCGATTCCACCTACTGCGGAGGATATAATCATTTTCCAGTCTTTTCTACTCACTCCTCCGATTCCCACGAAAATGAAGCTAATCACCATAAATAATCCAACAACAATTATTTGACCCACCTCTAATCCTACATTAAAGGCGAATAACTGCATGACGATTGTTTCATCTGAGCCAAGCAAAGCTCTTAGGTAATTCGAAAATCCAAGTCCATGAATTAATCCAAAGGATCCCGCATAAGCATAATTCCTCCAGATCTTACCTTCCGCGATTCGATCTTCTTTAGTAAATAGATTTGAAATCGCAGTGATAAGTATTGTAACAGGGATCAGAAACTCGATTAGATCTGCGTCAATCCTGATGATTCGCATAGTAGCCAAGGCTAATGTGATGGAATGACCTATCGTAAATGCAGTGATAAGAATCAATACTTTTTTCCAGTCAGTCCGCTGATATAGGGCACAAAGAACAATCACAAACAAGATGTGATCATACCCGTTGATGTCCAAGATGTGATCAAATCCTAGCCCGTAATATAATCTAAATTCACTCATGGGGTAGCGAATATAATTCAAGGAACGATTTGAACTTTTGTAATAACCAATGATTTGATGAGCGGTATTGAAGGTAGGCACACCATTTGCGTAGATTTGAGCCATGATTACAGCAGCGCTCATACTTTTTCAATCGCTGATACACCCTTTTCATGTAAGTGTATCTGACATCAAATACAAGGCGGATAAGAAAGCTATCCAGATTAGCATGCGTATTTTTCTGGATGATTTGGAATTGGCATTGCAAGCATATACCGGAAATGAAACGCTGGATATTACAAAGGAAGAAAATTGGGAATTTGTGAAAAAAAATCTTAAACCTTATATCCTGGAGCGTCTTAAATTATGGGATGCCAAGGATCGCGAATATGACTTGAATTGGATCGGTGCTGAAATTGATAATGATGTGATGTGGTGCTACATCGAGATTGAGAAAGTGAAGAAGCTAGAGCGCGTAAAAGTTTGGAACAGTATTCTACATGAAGTCTGGAGTGATCAGGAAAATTTAGTACACTTCAGAGCATTCGATGATGTGAAGAGTGCCAGGTTATACAAAGGGGAAGATACAGAAGTGTTTGATTGGAGAGATTAGCTATCTTTTTCTCGTTTCTCTTTTTCCTTTCTAAGATTAAAATAGATGTTTTGAATCATTTTCTGTCTTACCAATTCACCATCGTTTGAGGCTGGGGTCCAGTTCGGAGATTTAGAAAGAATACGAAGGACCTCTTCATCACAACCGGCGCCTATTCCTCTTGCAATTTTTAGGTTTGATAGACTTCCATCTTTTTCGATAATAAATTCCACGAATACTCTGCCTTCGATTGCATTGTTAAATGCCAATTCAGGATACTCAAGTTCTGATGCAATAAACTCAAAGAATTTGTAAATCCCGCCGGGATAAACCGCTGATTCATCAACCAAAGTGAATATCTCATCCTCTTTCTCTGATGATTTAGAGTCGTTTTGGGCCAAAGAGATTAAGCCAAAAAAAAGTCCAAATAGAACAAGTGAGTATTTTTTCATACTACAATCATAATCATTGGAATCGAAAATGCAAGATTCCGAAATAATCAGGTATCTATCTTAAAAAAGACTTCCCTGTATCAACTTCGGCTGCTTTGCAAACCCATTCACCGTTCGTCCACCATACTTCCAGGAGTCTCTGCGCTCTTTTTCAATTAAGTCATCCAGATTTCCACTGGGGACAAAGTCTTTTTCCATTTTCTGTGAAGCATTCGTGAGCGCATTTAAAGCTTTGAGCTTATCCGAATGACCCAACCGTGCTTTTTCTACTGCTTGTTTCAGTACAGAAATGCTTTCATCATACACTTTAGTGGGCACAGGAAAAGGATGGCCATCTTTCCCACCATGAGCAAACGAAAACCGGGCTGGATCCGAAAACCGTGAAGGTGTTCCATAAATGACTTCACTCACCAAAGCCAAGGATTGAAGAGTCCTTGGACCTAACCCGTTGATCAGCAACAAATCTTCGAATTGATCAGAGGGGAGCTCATGTGAAACGGCAAGCACTGCACCCAGCCGCTTTAAATCCACATCCTTTTGTCTAACATCATGATGGGCAGGTAATCGAATCTTGCTGATCTCCGAAATCATTTTAGTCGGATGCTCCTTGCCAATCGTGGCAATTTTATTTCTCGTTTCAGCTGCAGAAGTGTCCGTAAGATTGAGAATCTGACCTTGATTTCTTCCATAAATGAATTGATGAGGATCGTCTACATAGCTTGACAAATCGGTAGAGGACCAGTGGTACCTCCGTGCATATCCGGAATCTCCGTTCATACCTTGTTGCACTACGGACCAATCCCCTTCATCCGAAACAATAAAAGAGTGCAGGTAGATTTGAAACCCATCCTGTATGGCAGTGCTATCTACCTTAGCCACCAAGCGACTGCTTCGGACTAATGAATCACCATCCAGGCCCGTTCGATCACCAACACGTAAAAGTTCATCTGGAGTCTTTCGGCTGTGTTTCCCGCGTCCTCCGCAAACAAAGATTCCCAACTCTTTCGCTCTTGGATTAATAGCGGATTTCAACGCCCCCATCACGGAAGTTGTAATACCTGAGCTGTGCCAGTCCATGCCCATTACGCAACCAAGCGCCTGGAACCAGGCCGGGTCACTCATCCGCTGGATAAATGCTTTCTTTCCATACTCGATGAGAATAGCTTCTGTGATGGCTCCTCCAAGTTTGGACATTCGCTCTGCCAGCCATTTGGGAACATGACCAGTGTGTAGGGGTAAGTCTGCAGATCCAGCATGTCGCATGTTTCAAAATTACTAAAAATATTAGTAATATTTACTTTATTTTTACATAGTATGAAGAGGATGATATTGGCAATAATTGTTAGTGCCATAGGATTGTGCGCATTTTCCCAAAAAACCCGAGAGCTTAAGGGTGTTTTTAAGTTGGACGGAGAGGGTATGCCCGGCGCGCACATAATTGTTGATGATGATCATCAATACGGAACTGTAACAGATCTTGATGGAAGATTTAAGTTAAAGGTACCTGCTGATAAAAAGTTTAAATTAATTATTGGGATGTGTATTTGTACCCAGCACCATAGTGTTATAATCAATAAAGAGGATGCAGAGGTATTTCTTACGGTAAAGAAATGTAAGGCGAAAAAAAGGACAATTAAAAAAATCAGAGAATCCTCCACTTAACCCCATCATGCTTTAGCAACCTCACCTGACTTATTTGAAACTTCGCACTAAATTCTCTTGGCTTGAAATATTCCATTGCCAGGTAAAACATCGGCTTTTTCAAGTCACGAAAGCCTATGGTAACATGCGGGTGAAAAGGCCGATTCTTGTAATTGGCATTATCCAGTTTCAATTGATTTCTACAGGCATCGACCACTTCCTTTTGCAGATCCTCAAGTTTATCGTTTGCAACCACATCGACGAATACGACACGAGGTTCGAAAAAGTCAAAATCTTTCAGTTGAATGGTAAATGGATCAAGCCTTGAATTGACTGACTGAATTACCTGCTCTAACATTTCATACTTTTTATCCTTCCACTTAAAAGGCATATGTAGTGTGATATGTGGAGGTGATTTGAGTGCATGGCTGCTTCCATACTTGCTGGCAATTTCCTTTTTAAATGCGGTGATTTGTTCCTGAATTTCCTCAGGAGGAACGACTGCTATGAAGTAGAGTGACTCACTCATTTTCTAAAATTGAATGCATTGATTCCCAGTAGGATGGAAACAGTGACAAGTCATTGTGATGACCACCTTCGATGGTAAAGAATTCAACTGATTGGCCTTCAAGGCTATCAAAAAGTCTTCTTCCGGATTGGTAATTCACGACTTCATCATCCGTCCCATGAAAGATGTAAATCGGTGCTGATGTTGTGGACAAAGACTGATAGTTTTTGAATTCGTACCTCAGTAGCAGGCTGGTGGGAAAGATGGGCATGACTTCTCTCGCCACATCGCTTAGGGTGTAAAATGGCGTTTCCAAAATCACTTTTGAAGGGTTATTCTTTCCTGCGACATGACTGGCAAATGCGGAACCAATGGATCTGCCAAAAAGAATAATACGATCCTCAGTTTGAAGTTGACGTGCGTATGTATAGATCGACTCAGCATCGGAAAGCATGGCATCCTGACTTTTTTCGCCACTGCTTTTACCATAACCCCGATAGTCGGCAATAAACACCTCATAGCCAAGTTCTACGAAAGGATAGACCACTTCACCCCATCGTGCGAGACTCCCGGCATTCCCATGAAAGTAGACGATTAACCCCTTTGATTCTTCTTGGGTAAAATGCAATGCATTGATTTCTGCCCCATCTTCCATCGTAATGAAATGTTCATCAAATGGAATATCAAATGAGAAGTTATAATCTGAGGGTAATGATTCTGGTAAGAAAATCAAGCGTTCCTGAAAGAAGTAGATAATCAATCCAAAAAAAAGGTATAAACCCAACAGGATAATAAGTAGAATTTTAAAGGCATTTAACATTCCAGGTTCTTTAGTTAGTGCTTTCGCTTAAAGGAAAGGCTGGTTTCATCCGGCTTGATGGGTTTGAGTTCCTCAGTAATAACAATTTCTTCCAGCATTCTGTGATATTCTTCATGCGTATGTAGATCATTATGTCCACCGCCAATTACTGAATATAATCTTGTCACTTTAGGATTAATGTTCGAAAGCGCCAGACTGGAATTGTAGGGTATTAATTTATCCTTGGTTCCATGAATGATCTTGATTGGACAGGTCACATACTTGATCCATTTATAGGTTCGAAGAGGATACTTTAATATCAATGACGCTGGCATAAAAGGAATATAGCGCTTAGCGATCTTCGTCATGCTATAGTAAGGAGATTCAAGAATCAGCATGCGTGGATTGTTATTGCTGGCCAATTTAGTTGCAAATCCAGAACCCATCGACCGTCCATAAATGGTAATGTATTTTTCGTCCACCCGGCTTTTCAAGACGTCATACACTCGCTGCATATCATTCTTGATGTCTTTCTCTGAACGCCGGAGCCCCTTACTTTTTCCAAACCCTCGGTAGTCTACCATCACCACGTCGAAGCCCAATCGAGTAAAGTCCACTGCAAATTTTCCCCAGCCCTTGATGGAACGCGAATTCCCCTTTAAATATAGAACTACCCCTTTTGGTCTCGGGATGCTGAAATGCACGCCATTGATCCGGATGTCATCTCCTACATAGAGATTGTGCTCAACACTTTTTTGGTTGGGATATTTAAACTCAAAGTCTGCTGGTAATTTCTCAGGTTTGAACAAAAACCTTTCTTGTAAGAAATATGCCGCCACATTGGTAATAATGTAGATTGATAAAATCACTATGATGATTGTCCAAACCAATGTCTTAAATTATGCCGCTGTTCTTGAAGGTTTACTCATTAAATATAATGAAATGTCTATACGGGCTGTTAGAACCAAACGAGAATGCTTGAAGAGAAATTAAAGAGATACACATGAAATACTGGAAGATCGCATCACTCCTATTAGTCTTGGTTAGCTGCCAAACGACCAATACCACTTCATCATCAACACCCTCGTCTGAAAGTGATGGGATTGCTGCTTTTACCGCAGGAATGGATAAACAAGAGGGCTTCTTTAATTTTTTCTACGATGAGGAAGTCGGCCGAATATTTCTGGAGGTCGATAAAATAGGACAGGAATTCCTTTACGTGAATTCCCTGGCTGCTGGAATTGGATCCAATGACATAGGGTTGGACAGAGGTCAGTTAGGCGGGGAGCGCGTGGTAAAGTTTGAAAAGCATGGCAACAAACTTCTGCTCATTCAACCCAATTACGATTACCGCGCAATCAGTGACAATCAGGATGAAGTCAAATCCGTAGCGGAGGCATTTGCCAGCTCTGTAATTGGTGGTTTTGAAATCAAGTCGAAAAATAACTCTTCGTACTTAATCGACATTACAGACTTTTTATTGAGAGATTCGCATGATGTAAGTGGAAGGTTAAGAGGATCGAATCAAGGGAGTTTTTCTGTGGACAAATCCCGATCTGCCATCTACATGGATGCTACTTTCAACTTCCCTAAAAACACGGAATTCGAAACCATCCTTACGTTCAGTGGAGATGCCCAGGGATGGTGGCTTAGATCAGTTACACCTACTCCAGATGCAGTGACGGTACGAACCCACCATAGCTTTATTGAGCTTCCTGATGACAACTACACACCCAGAGTTCTGGATCCAAGATCCGGCTATTTCAATATCTCCTACCAGGACTATGCAACTCCCATTGAGGAACCATTGGTTAAGCGGTTAATCGTGAGACACCGACTAAAAAAGAAAGATCCGAATGCGTCAGTTAGTGAGGCGGTAGAGCCCATCATTTACTACGTAGATCGTGGTGCTCCCGAGCCAGTTCGCTCGGCATTGATTGAAGGAGCCAGCTGGTGGAATCAAGCCTTTGAGGCTGCAGGATATAAAGATGCATTTCAGGTCCAGGTGCTTCCAGAAGGTGCTCATCCACTGGATGTTCGTTACAATGTGATCCAATGGGTGCATCGATCTACCCGTGGTTGGAGTTATGGAAGTGGCATTACAGACCCTAGAACAGGAGAGATGATCAAAGGTCATGTAAGCCTGGGATCCCTTCGTGTAAGACAAGATTTTCTAATAGCTACAGGTTTGTTACAGCCCTATGTAAATGGTGATGAGCGTCCAAACGAGATGACGGAGTTGGCTTTGGCAAGGCTAAGACAACTATCCGCTCACGAAGTAGGGCATACGTTAGGCCTTGCACACAACTTTGCAGCAAGTGTCAACAATCGGGCATCCGTTATGGATTATCCCCATCCATATGTGAAAATGGATGAAAACGGAAACATTGATTTGAGCGAAGCTTACGATGATAAAATTGGCGATTGGGATAAGGTGACTATACGATACGGCTATAGTGATTTCCCAGAAGGTGAGAATTCAGAAAAGCTTGATAAGATTTTAGCTGATGCCTTTAGCAGTGGTTTGAGATACATTACTGATCAGGATGCTCGACCTTCCAGCGGCCTGCATCCCGAAGCACACCTGTGGGACAATGGAACAAGTGCAGCGGAAGAGCTTGATCGGATGATGAAGATCAGAAGGAAAATTTTAGACGATTTTTCCGAGAAAGCCATCCGAACCAATATGCCGATGAGTACCATCGAAGAAGTGTTGGTGCCCATGTACCTTTTTCACCGATATCAAGTAGATGGCACCTCTAAATTGATTGGTGGACTCAACTATAGCTATGCGCTCAGAGGCGGCAATGAGGTGATCACCGAAATGCTACCAGCCGAAGATCAATTAGGTGCCCTGAATGCCTTGTTGAATACTGTCAAAGAGGAGAACTTGAGATTATCAGAAAGCCTTTTGGGACAAATACCACCAAGAGCTTATGCGTATCCTCGATCAAGAGAAACCTTCCAGTCGAAGACGGGTCCTGCCTTTGATTACCTCGCCGCGGTGGAAACAGCAGCTAGCGTTCCCTTTAGTTTCATCTTCAATGCGGACCGTTTTAATCGCTTATTGACATATAAAGCACGGAGTAACGATCAGCCAGGGGTAGATGCGGTCCTGGATCAAACGGTTAAAAGCGTATGGCAGTCGCCTTCTAGTAATCAGCAGGATCGGACATTGCAGAAAATCGTGGAGATGGAAATGCTCAAACACCTCATGGGACTTGCAGCTAATGATCGGGCATATGCTGAAGTTAGGGCAAAGGCAGTAGCTAAAATCAAAGAAATAAAAGCTTATGCCAATAGCAGAAAGTCCCGAAAAACAAATGATGACGGCACCTACTACACCTTTGTGATGGCACAAATCGATCAATTTTTAGATGCACCAAACGACTTCAAACTACCCAATCCGATTAAGGCACCAGACGGTTCACCCATTGGTAGTTGTGATTTTTAAAATGAAAAATTTTGTTTTTAAAAAAATTATCACTTTCATTTGACCCAACAATGAACACGAGCAGAACATATTTTAGCTATTACTTTTTTTATCTGATGGATAAATCGGGGTGGCTATAGTATGTATTAAAAAGATAAATTAAACATGAAGCCTCCCCTCCGGGAGGCTTTTTTTTTGGATATGAAAAAACAGCGAATCGCAATTCAAGGCCTTAGAGGAAGCTTCCATCACGAAGCCTCTCACCATTTCTTTAGTGACGATATCGACTTGTGCGAGTGTGACACATTCCCTGATGTGATGAATGCCGTGGTGAAAGAAGAGGCAGATGCTGCTTTGATGGCCATTGAGAATTCATTGGCCGGATGCATCATTCCGAATTATGCTTTGCTTCGATCTCATCCAGTAGAAGTGTGCGGCGAAGTGGGATTACGTGTGAAGATGAATCTATTGGCCCTACCGGGATCCCATGTTTCGGAGATTGAAGAAGTACATTCTCACCAAATGGCACTCCGACAATGCGGGGAGTTTTTTCAAAAGTATCCTCAAATGAAGATTGTAGAAGTCTTTGATACAGCAGGAAGTGCCAAAAATATCAAAGACAACCAGCTGCAAAACATTGCAGCGATTGCCAGCCAACATGCTGCAAAAGAGTACGAATTGGAAATATTGAAAGCGGGCATTGAGGATCACATGCTCAACTACACACGGTTTTTGGTCATACGTCCAAAAGGAACATCGGGAATAAAGGATCCTAACAAGGTGTCTGTTTATTTCCAAACTAAAAACGATCCAGGATCATTGGCTCAAACGCTAACGATCATTAGTGGTCTGGGTATCAATCTAAGCAAACTGCAATCTCATCCAGTGCCTAGCAAAAATTCCCTCTACGGATTTTATGCAACGCTGGAAATTCAGGATAGCAGTCAGCTGGATGATTTAATTCGACTCATGAATCGAATGACCATCCAGTTTGAAATATTAGGAGTTTATAAAAAAGGAGAAACACATGGTTAGTAAGCTAAAATCGAAAAGACTATCCGGTATTGGAGAGTACTATTTCTCTAAGAAATTGCGCGACATTGAAGTCTTAAATGCGCAAGGCGAGAATGTACTGAACCTGGGCATTGGAAGTCCAGATTTACAACCTCCACACACGGTGAAGGAAACATTAGTGAATGGATTCAATGAATCCAACTATCACCAATATCAGAGCTATAAAGGCTTACCAGACCTAAGAAATGCGTTTGCAAAATGGTATGATCGTCACTTTAATGTAGCGCTTGAGCCAGATACTGAAGTGTTGCCACTCATTGGATCAAAGGAAGGGATTATTCATATCAGCATGACCTTGCTGGATGAAGGAGATCAGGCACTCATTCCAAATCCTGGGTATCCTGCATATAAGTCTGCTACGACGCTGGCTGGAGGGGAACCCCTATTCTATTCATTGAACGAATCTAATAACTATCAACCAGATTTTGAAGCATTGGAGCAACAGGATCTTAGCAAGGTGAAGGTTATGTGGGTGAACTACCCTCACATGCCAACGGGTAGAAATAGTTCCGACGATCTGTTTGAGGAGCTCATTGCCTTTTCCAGAAAACATCAAATTGTAGTAATTAACGACAACCCATATGGTTTTATCCTTACTGATAAGCAGAGAAGCCTACTTGAGCCTAGAAAAAGTGATGATTTGGTATTGGAGCTCAATAGTCTTTCCAAGTCTCATAACATGTCTGGATGGAGAATAGGTGTTTTAGCTGGGAATGCGGATCTGATCCAGGCAGTTTTAAGCTTCAAGAGCAATGTAGATTCTGGTCAGTTTAAGCCGGTGATGCGTTCGGCAATAGCAGCACTTGAGGTAAATGATGACTGGTATGAGGGATTGAACGATGAGTACAAAACCCGAAAAGAACTGGCTCAGCAAGTGGTTCAACTCATCGGGTGCTCATCAAGAGAAGAAGAAGTTGGTATGTTTATCTGGGCCCGGATTCCTGAAAAATATTCGGACGGAGAAACATACGCAGATTATTTATTAGAAAAATACAGGATCTTTATTCCACCAGGAAGTGTTTTTGGTAGCGAAGGCAAGTCGTTCATTCGACTTTCGCTGTGCAGCTCTCAAGAAATATGGCAGGAAGTGATCAAACGAATAAAGGAAAAGCAAGCATGAAAACAAATCCAATCAACTTATTTACTCAAAAGAAGCCAGTAGTCATTTCCGGTCCTTGTAGTGCAGAGACTGAAGATCAAGTATTGTCCACCTGTCGACAACTTGCTGAGCTGGACCAAGTGGATGTGTTGCGTGCGGGCATCTGGAAGCCAAGAACACGTCCCAATAGCTTCGAAGGCGTTGGAGCTGAGGCATTACCATGGCTCGTTCAGGCGAAAAAGGAAACAGGCTTGCCCATTGCAGTGGAGGTTGCCAACTTCAATCACGTCTTTGAGTCACTCAAACACGATGTAGATATCTTATGGATCGGAGCTCGAACCACAGTCAATCCATTTTCGGTACAAGAAATTGCAGACGCACTGAAAGGCACTGATGCAACAGTATTAGTCAAGAATCCAATTAATGCGGATGTCGAGTTGTGGACCGGCGCATTGGAGCGCCTCAACCAGGCTGGGATCGCCAAGCTAGGAATGATCCATCGAGGATTTGCACAACATGGTAAGAGCATCTACCGCAATGAGCCGAAGTGGCAGCTTCCAGTAGAGATGAAGCGACGGTTTCCAGAGCTACCACTTGTTTGCGATCCTAGTCACATTTGCGGAAGCAGGGAGCTAATTCATGCCGTATCTCAACAGGCCCTGGATATGGATTTTGATGGACTGATGATCGAGTCACACATTGATCCGGATAATGCGCTTAGTGATAAAGCACAGCAGGTGACACCTCATAATTTAGGTGGAATATTGGATAGCCTGGTGGTCAGAAGACCCGATGTTCCGGACGAAGAACTCACCAATAAACTTTCACGGCTAAGAAATCAAATTGACCTGATCGATGATGACTTGCTCAAATTGCTGGGAGAGCGAATGAAAGTAGCTGAGGAGATCGGATTGGTGAAGAAAGAGAAGGGGGTCACCATTCTGCAAACTAACCGATGGGAAGAGATCATTGAGAAGGCATCAGCAAATGGTGCTTTGCAAGGGCTTTCTAAAAAGTTCATGATTCGCTACCTCAATGCCATACACCAGGAATCCATCGATCATCAAAATGATGTGATGAATGCCTCAGAGTTAGAAGAATAAAACAACTGATTGGATTAGGGGTTTTATCTTGCAGCCGAATGAAAGATCAACTCCAAAAGATAGAAGAAGGCCTCTCCAATTTACCACTTGGGGATCAACCTGAAAACTTGTACGAACCCATCAGGTATTTGCTTTCTCTCGGGGGAAAGCGATTACGTCCGATGCTCGCATTGCTGGGCTATGGCCTGCAGAAAGATGATTACGAATCAATCGTTTCTCCAGCCCTGGCGGTGGAAGTCTTTCATAATTTCACTTTGATGCATGATGATATCATGGACGCGGCACCTATCCGTAGAGGCCAACCTACGGTGCATGAAAAGTGGAATGAAACTGTGGCCATCCTTAGCGGAGACACGATGATGGTAAAAGCATACGATCAATTGCTGGAGGGCCCGAATCATTCGCTAGCGGACGCCATTCGCAAATTCAATAAATGTGCGGTTGAGGTGTGTGAAGGCCAGCAGTTAGATATGAATTACGAGGAGTTCGATACGGTCACAGAGGATCAGTACATCGAGATGATCCGACTCAAGACAGCCGTTTTATTGGGCTTCAGTTTGGAATATGGTGGATTGCTTGCGGGTATGGATACAGCAAAGCTTGCTCAGCTAAATAAGATTGGAGAAAAGGCAGGCATTGGATTTCAGCTGATGGATGATCTATTGGACGTGTATGGGGATAAAGCCAAGTTTGGCAAGCAGGTAGGTGGAGATATCGTTTCCAATAAAAAAACATACTTGCTTCTAAAAGCGCTGGAGTTAGCCAATGACGCTCAACGAGTGGAAATGGATAAATGGATAGCTGCCACCGAGTTTGATATAAATGAAAAAGTGGAGGCTATAAAAAATATTTATGGAGAGCTGGGCATCTTTGAGCTCACTCAAGAGAAGATGAACGGGTATTACGATGAAGCCTTCGCACTTTTGGATGCACTGGATGTAAGACCAGAAGGAAAGAAGGCGTTAGTTGAATTTTTTGAAAAGCTGATGAAGCGAGAACGCTGATTTTTTCTTCGTTTTCAATAGCGAAATCAACTCTTTGTTCTTTTTCTGTTGTGCGATTTTAAGTGCGGATTCTCCAACCAGTGAATCCAGGTTAGGATTGGCTCCATGTGCTAAAAGCAATTTTGTTATTGGAACATTGGACAATCTCGCTGCTTCAACTAGAGGAGTCGTCATGATTTCCGGATGAAGAAAGTTGGGGTCGATGCCTTGCGATAGGTAGTATTGAACGGAAGCCAGGTCTTCGTTTAAGACAGATTGAATGAAAGCTTTGAATTCACCGGATTGCATAAGGTGGTTTATCGCTTAAAAGATTTTTAACTTGTATTTGATTAACGCAATAAAGGAAAGATAATGATAGCTGTAGTATCCCCTGCCAAAAACCTTGATTTTAAAACTCCTCATCAAACCACGCCGACACAGCCGCGATTGATGGAATGTACGCAAGAGCTCATTCACGTGCTTCGTAAAAAATCAGTGGATGAGGTATCTGATCTGATGAGTATCAGCAGACAACTTGCGGGTTTGAATGTACATCGTTATAAGGAGTTTGAATTTGAACACAGTGATGAAAATTCGAAACCTGCGGCGCTAGCATTCAATGGAGATGTGTACCAGGGCTTGCAAGCGGATACGTTTGATGCAGAGAAAATGGAATTTGCACAAAAACACTTTCGGATTTTATCCGGGCTGTATGGCCTATTGCGTCCATTGGATTTGATTCAACCTTATCGTCTGGAAATGGGGACAAAGCTGGCCTTCGACGATCACAAAACACTTTATGATTATTGGGATGAAAAAATCCTCAATTTGCTATTGGATGATCTCAAGGCACAGGGAGATGACATTATCTTAAACGTAGCGTCCAATGAGTATTTCAAATCAATAGATAAAAAGAATGTTCCTGCCAGAGTCATCAATGTTGAGTTCAAAGATTTGAAGAACGGGAAATACAAGATCGTTTCATTCTATGCGAAGAAAGCTAGGGGTATGATGTCCAGGTTCATGATCGAAAATCAAATCACCAACCCGGAAGATCTTCTGACTTTTGATTACGGAGGGTACTATTTTGATGAGTCCGCTTCAGAAGAAAATAAGCTGGCCTTTAAGCGCGATGCTAAGAAATGAACAATTCATTCCAATTAATGATTATGCATAGATAGAATCAATTTTGGAATGAATAGAATCCTTGTCCCTACTGAATTAACATACTTGAGTTCGTGTGCCCTGAATTTAGGCATGCAACTGGCTAAGTTGGCAGAAGCAGAGATTAAGATCACCTCAGTCGTCGAGCCATTGCATAATGTATTTATGGAAGAGGAAGAAAAGTACAGTCACGATCCGACTTCCTCCATTAAAAACTTGCGCATTACCGAAGAAGCCCGAACCCGGATGCATGAACGAGCAGAAGAGATATCTAAGTGGTTTCCGGATCAGGCGATAGCTCCGAAAATTCTGTTTGGCAACAAAGTGGACACGCTCATTGAAGAAATCAATCAACAAGCCATTGATTTGGTGATTATGGGTGGCGACTTATACGATCCGAAGGATAGGCAGGCAAATGAGTTCCTGAAAAAGTCCCATTCACCAGTGGTGATCCTTAAGTGCATGATTAATCAGCTGGATAAATTCCAGGATATCATCTTCCTGGCTGACACCGATCGGGATAGCGACCAATTGATTGCTCATTTAAAGGAACTCCAAAAACTACTTAAGGCCAAGATTCATGTTTTGCGCATCAACACCCCCAAGAATTTCCTGGCACCGAAAAGATGCATGGAGACGCTGGAAACATTTGCCTCCAGGAATCAGATCGAGAATACGGAGCTGGTAAGCTGGGATGCGAAATCAGAAATAGAAGGCCTAATGAGCTATTGCGATACCATCAAAAATGCATTTGTCTGCATGGGTGTTCACGAAAGGGGATTCCTTCAATCGCTATTGACCAACACGCTCAAAGAAGAAGATGTTATTGCCAACAGTGTGCATCCGGTTTGGACCTTTAGCGAATAGCTTTATTCCTCCTTCAAAAGAATCACTCCCCACATTTCCTGTTCAGAAGGTGGTGATGCATTCCATCGTTTGTACGAATGAGATCCATCAGAGCGATAAGTTAGACGATAGGTGCCTTTTTCTAAGGTTAACACCTCGCTAATCGATCGGTTTTTTCGTGCTCCTCCTGCATGGTCAGTATCTCTGTACTCCATCTCCCAAATTCTTCTTCCTTCGTCATCCTTGATGTATGCGTAATCATACATATCCCCGTCGGATCCTTCTCCAGTAGCAATGATTCGAATACGTGTCATTTGATTCAATGTGAAACTCTCAGTGATTCGCTCATCATTTTCCACCATCAAAATCTCAGCGATGGTGTTTTTGTTTACAAAATCCCTTGGGTCAAAGGTGGATACTTTATTCAGGTCTGCTTCATTCGTGGCAAGCAGGGTTATGCCCCAAAGCTCTTCTTCCCGTGGAGGTGTACTGTTCCAATCGTCATATGAATGAGAGTCATCAGTGGAGTAATAGACCATGTAGTCTCCTTTAACAAGCGTGATGACTTCAGAAATCCTTCTGTTTTTTTCAGCACCTCCGGCATACTCTGTTTTGTAGCGCTTCATTTCCCAGACTCGCTCTCTCGTACTCGCATTGACAATCCAGCCATAGTCAACCAGGTCATCCGAACCTTCTCCAAGGCAAATCACGCGTACATCCAAAGTGGATTTCACAGAGAGTCCTTGAGAAACCAACTCATCGTCTCCAATTTTTGTGAGTTCCAGAATTGGTGTTGCGAGTTTTGGCTTTCTGTAAGGAATGACATTTTTTGCATCAGACGAGGTAGCGGGCCACACGGTAGCACCCCAGAAGAATGGATTGTCTGGAGGCAGTGCATTCCAATTGTCGAAGGAGTGTGAATCATCCGAAACATATTGGGCGATGTAATCACCTTTTTTTAGGTTTATCACTTCGTTCACCAACATGTTCTTTTTTGCACCTCCACCAAACTCAGCACTTCGATAGTCCATTTCAAAAACAGGCTCCCGGGTAACAGCGTCATAGATAACCAGGTAGTCAAAAGATTCATCTCTATCACCTTCACCTACAGATAATATTTTGAGGTCCGTGTCAGCTTTAAGGCTAAATCCTTTTTTCATAGAATCATCATCTTCAATTCTATTGAATGAAAATACAGCCCCTTCAATTTTCTTGTCTAGCAAGTCATAAATATTAATAGCAGATAAACCAGATGCAGATACTTCAATGTAAGCCTCATCCGCATCCCCCCGATTAAATCTTCTGCTCGATCGAGAGTTGAATACTTTCTTCACCACATCGTTGAAGCTGCTGATGTCCCATGAATTATTGTTGTATTGATTGTAGTTGGTGGTTCCTGAAGCGTAATACAATTCATAATTTCCCTTGGAAAGATTGACTTCATCAGCAAAGTCGAATTCACCTTCCACTTCAATTTCATTGTCGTCCATAAAATCGAATAAGTGCCATGCCACTTCCTGCGTCTCGGTGTTGACGATCCACCCGTAATAAACAGCGATTTGCCAGTCGTGATCCAGCGCAGCTCCCACTCCCTCAATCTTTACGTTGGTGTCATTCGAAAGATTAAATGCTTTTGCTTTTACCTCTTTGAAGTCGATATTATCGATGGAGACAGATTGAGCAAATAAACTAAAACAAAGAGTTAGTGTGAGGCAGGAAAGTAACGATTTCATCTTCAGATATTTAGGTTTAAATACTATCAATCAACTTTTGTGCCTATGCAATGAAAGTTAGCCTAAGGCTTCATAGAGATCGTTTTTTCGATTTGAATCTAAAAAAGATTGTACGATTATCGGACACTGAATCGGTAGAAATCGAACACCTATCTTGAGTACTTTAGAATGCTTCTAACGTTGAATGAATGTTATCTCGTATATCGGCCCTGACCTTATACTCCTCGGCAAAATCTGGCCATCTTTTAATCACACTATTGACTTGATCAATTATTGAGGATCCTTTTTTTATGTTCATTGAATCGGCCACCTTCTCCATGTCATATTTGGTGATGCCCTTTCTCTTGCCATTAACGCTTAGCGCATGTTGGCTTACCCAAATACTGTCTGGTCGATAGGCGTGACAGATATCATACGCAGGACTCAATTCCCAATTAGCATTCTTTTTCAAGCGAAAGGAAAAATTTTTAGAATGATCATCGCAGTTTTTTGCGATTACATTAAATACCATCCGTCTAAACAGTTCTTCAGCTGCCGGATAAGAAAGTCTTAATTCTCGCATTGTTTGAAACAACTGTTCATAACTGTAGCTAGTGACTTCATTAAAATCAAAGTGGTTCATCGCGCACCATGTTTGTACATGATGTTTTGTATTCCCGCTATCTCTATCGAATCGTTGTGTCATAAAATGTGCTCTTCCATTTTCTTCGTAGAGTTCAGAAGCCATCATATTAATGCCACATTCTCTCGCCATTTTGTAATAAGCGAATTCGATTCTTCCGTATCCGGTACTTTCTCCAAATTGTTCTTCACTTACTCCGTCTAACTTGATGAGCCAGTGTTCGTAATCCTTTGGAACTTTAGTCTGGCCTGATCGTACATCGCCTGTTTTTTTATTGTAGGCTATTAATGCTTTAGGTCTCGCACCTCCTGCTGAGGTTCCTATTTTAAGAATTTCATGCATTGCCTTTTCCTCATTATCTGAGAGATCTGCATTGAATTCTTGCCTATCTGAAAGCATTTTCCTTGCTATTTCTACCAAACTATCAATCTCCACATCAAAGGTTTTTTTATCTGATGTGAATGTGGATGGTTCAAATTCCAAGGCACCCATCCCACGTGAACCAATAAAGCAGAGCTGCTCCACAGGGTTCATTTCCTCACCTCTACCATTCTGAGCCAACCATGTTTTGATCAATTTATTCCCGTATTTATCAGGTAATACATCTGCTAATAAACCTGGTAAGCCTTTGAAAGTATCTAATTCGACATCTTTGGGTTTTCTTAGATCAGGAAATGAAAATATTCGTTTTCCACTTGTAAGAGGCATTTTGAGTGGTGACAGTTCCCAACCATTCCTGATAAAATCACCATGATATTCAAAACTACCCAACTGTAGATCAGGATCCCATGCAACTGCCCCGACCAATTCATCCCAAATTCTAATTAATGCCGTCTTTACCATTCAGCGTCAGTATTATTATCCTGCTTTTTACTTCTTGCCCTGATCCTTTTGTCTCGCTCCAATTTTGCCAATGCCAAAGGACTAATTTGAGTAGATACCTGGAAGGTATCCATTACATGGAGCAATTCCAGTGACCTAAGAACTTGAATCAATGTAGGAACTGTAACAGTTTCTCCTTTCTCCAAAAGACTCAATGTAGACCGACTGATTCCAGCTTGCGAGGCAACTTCATGTTGGGTTTTATTTTTATCTAAACGATTTTGTCTTACGAAAGAACCAATGGTTTCTACCAAAGACTTGTCGCTCATAGCGTACCAGTTTGTGTATGACATATCATTCAAAAAGTTAAATTTAATTATATAACGTATGATATAACGTACAAATTTAATTCTTTTTTTACTGATAATGTATGACATATCATTCATTAATATCAATATTGCTAATTAATGTATGATCTATCATACCTTTTGGCAATTATTAATTAAATACTTAGGTGAAAAATGAATGAATTATTACAAAAAACCCCCTAAATGAATTATTTAGGGGGCTTATCATGTGAGTAAGTATCACAGTCGGGATGACTGGATTTGAACCAGCGGCCCCCACTACCCTAAAGTGGTGCGCTAACCGGGCTGCGCCACATCCCGAAACTGAAACAAAGTTAAGGCTTACTGTTGCATCCAACCAAACAATTCCATCAGCCAGGCTACACCCAAATGAATAAAAATTCCGCCCCAGATATTGCGACTATTGTACGAGATAATACCCAACAAGTATCCACCGAAAATGGAACTGATGGTTTCGCCTAAGGGCTTTCCAAAATGGAGGAAGGCGTACGTGACTACCATTGGGAGAACTGCATAGCCACCAAGTGTGCGAGAAAATGCGAAAATGAGAAATCCTCGGAAGATGAGTTCTACAGAAATGAAATTGCACCCATAACAAAGCTCATATATCGTTACCAGCCAGGGTTCTGAAACCTGCGGATTCACCCTTAGATAATAACTGGCTCCAGAGCCACGATATCGAGGATAGAAATCCTGTATTTCCCCCAGGAATGATCCGATTCCGATAAATACAGCAGCAATGCCAAGTAAAATCAAGTAGGGTTTTGGATCAAATCTTTTCCAGCTCAGGCCATAATAGTTTTTAGGGTCATCCTTTTCCAAAAATGGATAGAGTATGAGCATCGGAATAACTACGAGGATTAGGCTTGAAGCCCAATTCACGCATCGAATAACAAAATGATACTCCATCTTGGGGAGATAACTTAACCACTCCGTGAATCCGTAGAACGATCGGTCGAGCGCAAGAAGCCCAAATCCTACAAAAAACTTAAGCCAATAATTTTTACTGGTAAGCCATTCTCTTCTTTTCCCAAATGTGTACAGAATTAGACATACGATGAAAAATGGTCCACCATGAAAGAGGAACATCCAGAGCCATTTGATGGGTCGGCCATTGTAAGAATCAATTACACTGTCCTCAAAATCGAAGCGATAATTCAGCGCAATACAAATGGTAGTAAAAACTAAAATGGTGGCATACAGCTTCCAGTCCAGATGCTCGCGTTGATAGTCTTTGAGATACTGAAGAACTTTCTTCATTGGTCAGGTTAATGGAACGAAAATCCTAAATTAGACCATTCATATGAAAAGAGTAATCCATGTGTCTCATCACTTTTGCATATAAAACACATCCAAAATATAAGTTTATCTTGGCCGCTAACCGAGACGAATTTTACGCTCGTCCAACTTCACCACTTGACTGGTGGGAGGATCATACTGCGGTTTTGGGAGGCAGAGATCTACAAGCCCTTGGAACCTGGATGGCCATGAATAAAAATGGGCGTTTTGCAGCCGTGACGAATTTTCGGGACATTCAAAATATTCGCCCAGACGCACAATCGCGTGGGGACCTTCCGGTTAATTTTCTTTTAGGTGATCAATCTTCGGAGGCATATGCACAAGAGGTTTACAAGAAGGGGTCTGATTTCAATGGATATAATTTATTGGTGATGGCCGATGAATTGACACATGTCAGTAATTACGATCGCATGATCAACACCTTGGATTCTGGGATCTTTGGTCTGAGTAATGCCTTATTAGACACACCATGGCCAAAAGTTAGAAGAGCTAAGGATGCATTTAGTCAGTTGATTAAAGATGATTTTGCACTAGAAAACCTTATCGAAGTAATGCAAGATGAATCTACAGCTCCGGATAGTGAATTACCAGAAACTGGATTGGATTACGAAAGAGAAAAAGCCCTCTCTGCTATGTGCATACGAACACCCGATTATGGAACCTGTTGTACAACTGCCATTACGATTGATTACGATGGGAATGTGGCATTTATGGAAAAGAGTTATCCAGTTGGGGCCAGAAAAGAGGGTACGGTAGCTATTGACTTTACCATAGAGGATTCTAGCCTATGAATCAGGACCACTTTGACAAGCTTGAACGCATGTACCTTTCTGCTAATATCAACACCATGATGTTTGATACGACTGAGGTTAAGATTAGTAAGAATACTGCGGAAATTGGATTAACGATTAGTGAAAAGTACTTTCATGCATTGGGAGCTATTCATGGGTCTGTGTATTTCAAACTATTAGATGATGCAGCTTTTTTTGCCGTTAATTCTGCTGTTACTGATGTGTTTGTTTTGACAAAAACCTTCAACATCCAACTGAAAAGGCCTGTAATAAGTGGTAAACTGAAAGCTGTTGGAACCATTGAAGAATCATCCGATTACTCGTTTATTGGAAAATCAGAGTTATTTAATGGCGAGGGAAAAATGGTCGCCTTCGGCTCAGGAGAGTTTGTAAAAAGTAAAGTACAGTTAACCCCTGAAATAGGATACATATGAAGGGAATTCGAAAGTACTTTGGTCCCAGTACCTTAGTTACGGCAGCATTTATCGGTCCTGGCACATTGACAGTATGCACCATCAGTGGAGCCAATTTTGGCTATAGCCTTTTATGGGTGCTGCTATTTGCAACAATAGCTACCATTATACTTCAGGAGATGACGGCAAGATTAGGTTTGATCACACAGCAAGGGCTGGGTGAAGCCATTCGTTCCCAAATTGAAAATCCAGTGGCTAAGATGGTGGCCATTTTTTTGGTAATAACAGCCATTATTGTTGGTAATGCAGCCTATGAAGCTGGTAACATATCTGGAGCTGTATTGGGGTTAGAAGGTGTTTTCGGAGACTCCTACCCTTGGCCGTTAATTATTGGGGGAGTTTCATTTGCAATCCTATTCGTAGGAAAGTTTGGAGTCATCGAAAAAATATTGATTGGATTGGTATTGCTGATGAGTGTCGTTTTTGTGGTTACAGCTGTAATTGTTAAACCTGATATATCTCAAATATTTAGTGGATTATTTGTACCCTCATTTTCAAACCAAAATCAGCTGGCTATTTTGGGTTTGATTGGTACGACTATCGTTCCATACAACCTCTTTTTGCATGCATCTTCGGTAAGTAAGAAATGGAAAAGAGTGGAAGATTTGGGTGATCTTCAAAAAGAAAATGCAGTAGCAATAGGTTTAGGTGGATTAATTTCAATGGCCATTGTTGTTACGAGTGCAGCTACAATTTTTGGCAGAGGTGTATCTGGGATCAATGAGATGGCTTTACAACTTGAACCTTTACTAGGAAGTTGGGCCAAATACTTCATGGCGATTGGCTTGTTTGCAGCCGGCATTTCTTCATCGATAACTGCTCCATTAGCTGCTGCCTATACCGCACGTGGCATTTTTGGATGGAAAGGGGAAGCTACAGATTTCAAATTTCGAGTCGTCTGGATTTTTATCCTCATCATAGGCACAACCTTTTCAATGATCGGATATAAACCCATACAAGTGATTCAAGTAGCTCAAATAGCTAATGGCATATTACTTCCAGTGATCGTTTTCTTCCTGGTGCACCTTTGCAATAAAAAATCCTTGTTAGCCAAGCATGTCAATAAAACCTGGCAAAATGGCTTGGCAGGGCTGGTCATTCTTATTAGCCTGATTGTTAGTTTCAGGAGCTTAAATAGTGTCTTTAATTTTATCTAATGGCTACTTCTATCGACTTGAACGCAGACCTTGGTGAACATTCAAATTCACGTTTGGATGAGCAAATTATGCCATTCATTTCTTCGTGCAGCATTGCATGTGGAGGTCACATAGGGGATGAAAGTTCTGTTAGACAAACAATACTGTTGGCCCGCAAACATGGAGTAGCTGTAGGTGCACACCCGTCTTATCCGGATCGTGAAAATTTTGGGAGAAAGATCATTCAAATCCAACCTCAGCAGTTGGCCGATAGCTTGACGGAACAAATTCAATTGGTACAACGGATCTGTGATGAAGAGGGGGTATCACTCCATCACATTAAGCCACATGGTGCACTTTATAATCATGCGGCTTCCGATCGATTTGTCTCAGAGTTGATTTTAAATGTTATCAATGAGGTTGCCAAAGGATCCTATTGGATGGTATTCGCTCATTCCATTTCACAACAAGTCGCAACTGAAAATCAATACCCATTTATTGCAGAAGGATTTGCCGATCGAAAATATGAATCTGATGGTTCGTTGAGATCAAGAAGCATTGACGGATCTGTTTTGGTTCCTTCTGAGGTTATTGTACAAGTAGAGGAGTTGGTGGTTAATAATCGAGTGATGGCTGATGATTGGATCGACCTGCAACCTCAATCCATTTGCTTGCATGGAGATACCGCAGGTGCTGTAACTTTAGCCAAAGAAATTAATCTTCACCTTGTCAATAAAGGCATCCAAATCGCTGCAGTTTAACGGTGTCTCCTGGGGATTATCCCTCCTGGGAGAGGAGGTCATTCTTCTCGAATGTAGCAGCAGCGTGCCGATTGAAAAAATTCATAAAAGTACGCATGAACTAGCCATCATTCTGGAAGATCAACTCCTGGATATAGTTCCAGCTTATCAATCGATTGCCGTTTTCTGTTCATTATCACCAGAGGAGCTGCATCAATTATTAGCGGGGAAATTTGCAAAAACGAAGCAATCTTCAACTCAGTCCGAAATAATCGAACTACCAATTTGCTATGAGTTGGGATTGGATCTAAACAGAATTGCAAGGCACTCCGGCTTATCTATCGATCAGGTTATTTCAATTCATTTGAATTCAGTTTATCGATCTCTCTTCATCGGGTTCACTCCAGGATTTATCTACGCCGACGGGCTGGATGAAAGATTAAATTGTCCACGTTTGGACAGTCCACGAACAAAAATTCCAGCTGGGTCTATTGGAATAGGGGGAAATCAAACCGGCATCTATTCGTTAGAAAGTCCGGGTGGCTGGAACATTTTGGGACGTACTCCGCTGAAGGTTTTTGATATGAATCGAAAGCCTCCCATGCTCATCGATGTTGGAACAAGCTATCAATTTAAACAAATCACTAAACAGGAATTTGATTCATGGGAAAACTGAAAGTGATTAAGTCCGGTCCAATGGCTACCATCCAGGATTTTGGGAGGTATGGGTACCGCAGATTTGGTATTCCCCAATCGGGAGCGATGGATAAAGAATCTATGATTGAAGCAAATCGACAAGTGGGTAATCCTGATGCGTTTCCTGTTATTGAATTTGCCATCAAGGGGATGACGCTTGAAGCCTCGGAGGAATCAGAGATTTCAGTGGTTGGTGCATCGTTTAAAGTGAATGGGAAAGTGAATGTAGATGAGAAAACTACTGTTGAGCCAGGAGATGTTGTTGAGCTACATGCTCCGAATCGGGTGTACGCTTACGTAGGTCTCAGAGGTCAAATCATAGCTCAAGAGGATTTTGAGAGTGTTTCAACGTACATACCTGCCGGCTTTGGAGGTATAGATGGACGTATATTGAAAGTGGAAGATGTAATTCAGTCAGCTGATATTGGAGTTAATAAACTGAGCGTTCACACCATCAAAAGAACAACGCAAGATCCAACCATCATCAGGATTATGAAGGGACCAGAATGGGAATATTTAAAAGAATTACCAGATTACAAGTCGTTTAAAATTGATTCATCCAGCGATCGGATGGGAATTAGGCTAAGCGGAAAACTTTCTTGTGATTACCGTGAGATTGCTACTTCAGCCGTAGTACCAGGAACGATACAACTACCCGCTAATGGTGAACCTATTGTTTTGATGAATGACTGTCAAACTACCGGCGGATATCCTCGCATTGGAAAAGTGATAAATGAAGATTTAGGAAAGTTGGCTCAAATCAAAGCAGGGGGAAAAATCGAATTCAGCACCTTATAACATCATTCGATATCTACCTCTTTGATGGCTTTTTGAATGACAGCAACAGAATTTAGAAACTTCTCTTTTTCGGTCTCATCCATGGTGATTTCCATAACTTTTTCAACTCCATTTTCACTAATCAAACAAGGAAGTGATAAAGCTACATCCTCAACACCGAGTGTACCATTGAGCGAAGTAGATAAGGTGATTATTCTTCTTTCGCCTCTCAATATCCATTTTAAGAGAGTAGCTGTTACCAAACCAATGGCATGGTTGGTCGCCCCTTTCCTTTTGATGATTTCCTGGGCAGCTTTTCTTACTTCTTCTGCAATAGTTATTTCTTCTTCGACTTTCCACCCGTCCCAGTTTCTCAACGGGTCTCCACCTATGGTTGCACTCGACCAAAGTACAACTTCTGAATCTCCATGCTCTCCGATTACCTGTGCATGTATGCTTCTTGGATCCAGATTAAGCTTTGCACCAGCAATAGATCGCAATCTGGCGGTATCCAGCATGGTACCCGTGCCAATCACTTTTCCAGCGGTTATTCCTGAAAACTTCTGATAAAAATAGGTCAGCACATCTACTGGATTGGACACGACAATTAAAATGCCTTGATAGCCCATGAGTTGAGAGGCGATATTTTTTGCTACTCCAATATTGTCTTTAAGTAATTCAAGTCTCGTTTCTCCTGGATTACCACCTCTCCCTGCTGTTACTACAATTGCTTTGCAATTGATCATCTCTTTGATTTCAGCTGCACGAATGGTTGCAGTAGGGTAGAAAGAAGATCCATGGTTGAAATCCATTGCTTCTCCTTCGGCAAGACCTTCGCGAACATCGTTGAGAAGTAATTCCTTGCAAATACCCTGATGTAAGATGGATGAGGCAACACTGGAGCCAACCCACCCCATTCCAATGATGCCAATTTGTGTATGATTAATATTTGTCACGTGATTGAATGATGTACATGAGCAATTGTAAACAAGAATGGTTACAAATATGAGCAGTGAAGGAAAATTGAATTAGTAACGACTACTTCAAAAGCGTATGAATTTCTGAAGCTAGTTTTTCGGCTGCTAGATGATTCTTTCTAAACCACATTTCGGGTTCGACGAGCTCTAGTTCTGAAACTGCAGGTTTGCCATTGTTATCATTTACAATGTCGACACGAGCATAGATTGGCGTTTGCTCGCAGGCGTTAACGGCTATAACCGCCAAGTCAATTTCTTCTTGGGTAGGTGTATAGTCTTCGACTGTACCTCCAAAATCATCTTGTACTCTGAAATCTCCCGGCTTTGCAACTTTCAATACGGCATGCGTATACTCACCACCGATGAGCATCAAGGAAATCTCGCCACGCGATACAACATCATCTTGAAAGGGTTGTATCATCATTGTTTCGTTGCGTACCAATTCTGCATATAGCGCCTCATACTCACTGAGGTTTTCCGAATTCAGTTTGAACGTATCTTTTGCGGCGGCTGAGATAGCGGGCTTAAGCACCGTATTTTCCCAGCCAAGTTCCTGGTGTAATTCCAGTAAGGTTCGTTGATCTCTCGGCTCAATAAAATAGGTCTCTACTATGCTTACTCCTTCATTCTTAAGATCATCCAGATAGTGTTTGTCTAAGTTCCAAATGATGGTTTCATAGTCATTAACCAATTTTGTTTTCATTGAAACTTCCATCAACCAATCGCTAAATGCGGTGAATTTTTCGGCGTAATCCCAGGTGGTCCTAAACAGGGCTATGCGAGTACTAGACCAGTCGAATGATGAATCCGACCAGGCAACTTTTTTCGTTTTCAATCCTAGTCTTTCCAAACCATCCATTACCAGGCGATCTTCTGTGATTACATTATCAATGTATTCACTTTTTTGTGTTGGGTTGACGTACCTCTCGTCAGTTAGGATTACTACATCAAACATTGATCAATTGTGATTTCATAATGGCAAGTCCTTTCGTAAAGCTAACAGGTTCATATCCTAATTCCCTTTTTGCCTTGTCTAAAATGAATCCTGTTTTCGCGGGTCGCCTGGCAACTTGTGTAAATTCATTGCCGTCAACCTTATTGATTAACGATTTGTCTAAGCCAAAAAAATCAGCCGTTGCTATTGCTATATCATACGGAGTGAGCATATCTTTTCCCGAAATGTGAAAGACACCTTCAGCTTTATCATCTGCAATTAATGCACACCCATTAGCTAAGTCCTCTGCAAGTGTTGGCATTCGCCACTGGTCACTCACCACTTTTATATGCTTCTTTTCTTCCAGACTTTTTTTAACCCATAAAATAATGTTGGATCGACTCATGTCAGGCACAACACCATAAACGAGCATGGTTCGGACAATGGCGTGTTTTACACTGCTTCCCGCAAATAATTGTTCCGAGGCTAATTTGCTCTCAGCATATTTACTGAGAGGATTGGGTGTATCTTCCTCTTTGTAAGGTCCATTAGCTCCATCAAAGATGAAATCTGTAGACAGATGAATTAAAAAGGAATCATTTTCTTCACACGCATTTATGAGATTAGAAACCGCATGTACGTTGAGATTCCAGCAATTCTCGGGGTCCAATTCACATTGATCCACTTGGGTCATAGCTGCCGTATTGATCACTACATCTGGCGTGTGAGTAGCAATGACATTATCCACTTCTTCAGAAGAAGTAATGTCCATTTCAGTGTAAACGTATGATCCTGGAAGGTTTCTATTTTGTCCCCTTCCAGTTGCTATCACATCAACATCACTTCGCTCACTATACAGTTGGACTAATTTCTGTCCAAGTAGGCCATTGGCGCCAGTGATTAATACTTTTGACATTATTCAGCAGGATATTCGTATCCGTATGTCTCCGTAATTTTTTTCCGACTCATTTCGATAACTTCCATTGAAACGAAGACCGGCTCTATTGGAGTAGATTTTTCACCTGTTTGTGGATTTCGTCTGGTACTAACAGCAGCGATTTTATCAATGACCTCTATGCCTTCAATCACTTTTCCAAAGACGGTATATTCTCCATCCAGGAAGCTTGATCCACCTACACCCTTATATGCTTCAGGATATTGGGAAACATCAGCAGTAAGATCTACCCCATACTTTTCTTCAACCAGACTTTTGTTTGCAATCGCAAGGTTATTCATCCCTTTGGTATCCCTGTTTCTGGCTAGTTCCTGAAATTGCTTAAGCAATTCAGTATACGCGGTATCTTGAAGGAGCTCACCCATTTTTTGATTGAGCAATCGCATATTGATGGACATCATTTCCCACGAAATACCGTCTACAATATAGTATTGGGTCGCAGAAGATTTTTTTTCCGGGTTCATGTTATCCGGCTGTCTGGCAGCTGCTAAGGCCCCTTTTGTATGGTAATATCCTTCCACAAATTCAGCAGGAATTCGGTCGTCAGGACCATCAGATACTCCTTTGTCAGGAGCAACATTGCCCCCCTGTATCATGAAGTCGTCTACGATTCGGTGAAAATTTGTACTGTCATAAGCTCCTGATTTTGCAAGCTCCAAAAAGTTCTTTTTATGTAAAGGAGTGTCATCATACAGAACCACTGTCATGTCTCCAAACTCAGTCTTTATTTTCACAAGGTAGTCTTTGTTTTTATCTCCACATGCGGTAACAGTGGCAATGATTACTAGTGAGAGTATTAGCTTCTTCATTATCTGATTTTTTTGTTCAAAATTATTTCGAAATTGTTGATTTAATATCTTCAAGTACTTTTTGTCCGCCACTTTGGAGAATTTCTTCTGCGAGAGAAGTTCCCAGATCCACTGGATCAGATCCATACATGGTCCGTTGAATCAGTTGCTTTCCATCCAGGCTTGCTATACCTCCTTTCATGACAATCTGACCATCCATTTCCATTTGTGCATGGCCAAAAACAGGAATACTACAACCTCCATCCATTCGTCTAAGAAAAGCCCGCTCAGACGAGATCATTTTTTCGGTGAGTGGGTGATTGGTAGCTTTCTTAATCCTGTCCGCTACTTCCTGATCCATATTCTCATGTATCTCTATGGCTACTGCTCCTTGACCCACCGGAGGGATGAACCTCTCCGTGTCAAACCAATATTGAACCATGGCATCAAAGTCCATCCTTCTAACTCCGGCATAGGCCAAAACCAGTCCATCCATGATGCCGGTCTTCATTTTTTCGAGGCGGGTTTGAAGGTTACCTCGAACATCTACGGCTGTAATGTGAGGGTAATAATGCTTGAGCATGGCGACTCTTCTTGTGCTGGATGTTCCTAAAATGAGTTTAGGATTGTTGAGGTCTATTTCTTTATCAGAAACGATGACATCATCCGGCGATTCTCTTTCGCAAAAGGAGAGGACATGAAATCCTTCTGGAAGTTTGGATTGTAAATCCTTCGCACTGTGCACAGCAATATCAATTTGCTTTCGCCTTAGCATAGATTCCAATTCTTCTGTAAAAACACCCTTGCTTCCAATTTTAGAAAGGGCCACATTTTGAATTTTATCCCCCTTTGTTTCAATTGGTACGAGCTGAGGTTGAAATCCTGAAGCATCTAGCAGGTCTGCCACATAATTGGCTTGCCACATTGCCAACTTACTTTTTCTTGTTCCTATTTTTATGATCGTTCGCTCCATGCTTTTATGAGTAAGTTCTTGGGATTAGCTTGCTAACACCCTGGTAATATCAAGAGATAAGTTTAAGTGTGTAATTCGTGGATTGGAATTACGTTCCAGGTGGATCAATGCCTCATTGCTGAACTCATATACTTTTTCAAGCTTGTTCAATCCTAGTTTATCGGCAAACTTGCCAATGAAAGCTACTTCAGCCTCATTTTGAGAGGGAAGGCTCTGGCCTGATGCATGAACCACTGCATTTCTTATAAGAGAGATTGCATAATTTAAAGTAGTCTTTTGCGCGGCTTTCCCAGATTTAGAGAAGTCTTCACTGCGGTGGACAAGTCCGGTAAGATTTCGGTTCCAGCATTCTAACATCCATTTCTGAAAGTGCTCATACTCATGAGATTCACCTGCTTCTGTATGGTAAAGGGCCAGTCCTAATTTACCTTCGGAAAGTTTCGCTGCTTGGGCAGCCCTTGAAGTTTCGACGCCTTGATCTTGGATGTATTCCTGAATTTCATCGATGCTATTGGGAGGGACATTTACGAGTTGGGTCCTGGAAGTGATCGTTGCCAATAGGTTATCATAACTATAGGAGACCAAAAGATAAAGGGTCTGTTCAGGTGGTTCTTCCAGTATTTTAAGGATAGCATTAGCCGAACTGGAGTTCATCAGTTCCGGAATCCAAATCAAAAGGATCTTGTATCCACCTTCGACAGACCTCATGCTTACGTTCTTCAGCATTTGGCGGCTGTCTTGCCTGCTGATCAATAGGTTCTTATTTTCCTGACCATACTTACGCGTCCATGCCTCCAGGTCACCATATGGTGTTTCTGTCACAAACTCTCTGAACAAAGGGATTGCTTCGGCAAGGACTTTATCGTACTTGTTTTCAACAGCAGATACTTTAGGAAAGTGCAGGTGGATATCCGGATGTATCAGTTTTTTTATGCGTACACAATTCGCACATATGCCACAGCTATCTTCATCCGTTTTGTTTTCACACATTAAGTAGCTTGCATATGCCAATGCCATAGGTAATGCGGCAGTACCCTGTCTGCCAGCAAATAGTTGTGCATGCGCAATTTTTCCTCTTTTATGAGCAGAAATAAGCTGTTTTTTGAGTTTCTGTAGGCCTGGTATTTCTGAAAATTGCATGAATTATTTCTTGTCCCACACCCTATTTTCGGATGTAATTTCAAAGATATGAGATAGCATCTCTTTGTCAGCCTCAGTAAGCGATTTGTTTCGCCTTTTCATTACAAGTTCAGCGGTTTCAAAGACTTTTCTTGGCTGGTAAGTGCTAAAACCCGAAGATCCACCCCATGCAAATGAGGGAATGATGGTACGCGGGAATCCGTCTCCAAAAATATTGGCAGAAACACCCACCGTGGTTCCTGTATTAAACATGGTATTGATCCCGCATTTCGAGTGATCACCCATGATGAGTCCACAAAATTGGAGTCCGGTATCTTTGAATCTCCCGGAAGCAAAATCCCACATCTTCACGTTGGCATAGTTATTCTTGAGGTTTGAATTGTTGGTATCCGCACCCAAATTGCACCATTCGCCAATGACCGAATTTCCTAAAAACCCCTCATGACCTTTATTTGAATAACCGAATATCACCGCATTTGAGATTTCACCTCCTACTTTTGAATACGGGCCAACCGTGCTATCGCCCTTAATTTTCGATCCCATATTTACGACCGAATGATCACAAAGTGCAAAAGGTCCTCTGATCAAGGCACCTTCTTGAATCTCAGCCTCTTTCCCAATATAAATAGGTCCGTTCTCGGCATTCAATACCGCCGCTTTAACTTTCGCCCCTTCTTCAATAAATATCTGATCACCATATGTTTTGGTATGCGGATCGTTCAAATCTTGAGAATTCCTTCCCTGTGTTAAAAGCTTAAAATCATTTTTGATTTCTGCGCCATTCAGTCGGAAGATGTCCCAAGGAAATGCTACTTGTCGGAAATCTGAAATAGTCACTTTGTTTCTAGATCCAACCTCAAATGCTTCATCAGCCTCATAAAAACCAGCAATGACTTTCTCCTCATACATGAGTGCTTCATTATCTTGAAGACTTTTAATGGCTTCAACCAAAGCTTCAGAGGGCAATGCATTACCCAGTATGGTCAATGTTTTAGTGGTTGGTCGTTTGAATAGGGCACTTAAGTAATCCTGAGATCGATAATGAACCTTTGAAACGCTGAGCGCTTTCGACCACTTTTCATTCACCTTTAATATTCCGACACGAACCTCAGCAACCGGTCGGGTATAGCTTAGGGGCAGCATTTGCTTCCAACTTTCTTCCGTATCTATGAAGGTAATTTGCATGAATCAAACTTAGTTTGTTTTGGTAAAAGGGCACAAAAAAAGTCTTCAGGATAGCCTGAAGACTTTGAATTTCTTTTTCAAACAGAATTACTTCTTCTTGTACTTTCTGTTGAATTTCTCCACTCGACCAGCAGTGTCCAAGAAAATCTTCTTTCCTGTGTAGAATGGGTGAGAAGCAGAACTTACTTCCACTTTAATCAACGGATATTCATTACCGTCTTCCCATTTGATGGTCTCTTTAGAAGTCATTGTTGATTTCGTAAGGAATTTGAAATCACTTGTAGTATCAAGAAAAACAACTTCGTTGTACTCTGGATGTATGTCTTTTTTCATGTGTCTTGTGTTTCTGTCTTTTGTCACATGGAATTCGTGCATTTCT
The DNA here is from genome assembly GCA_965601465.1 of Ekhidna sp. Taxonomy (GTDB): domain Bacteria; phylum Bacteroidota; class Bacteroidia; order Cytophagales; family Cyclobacteriaceae; genus Ekhidna. The sequence goes on from OZ271834.1 coordinate 722,351, forward strand.
ATGCACTCATTTCATCGCTTTCTATCTCTTTTTTCAAAAAGGATGGCAAAGATAGACATTATTTTATCTTCTTCAAACCCATTCATTCAACTAAAATCGAATATGTTTGATTTATGAGAAAAACATTTGGGGTCATTAGCCTTCTCATTTCTAGTGCTTTAACTGGGCAATCTATTGATTTTACGTTAGGCCACCCGGCATATCAAGTGGTGGAGATGGAAGAAATACGATCAGTAAGTGGATTTAATTCAACTGTAAAGCCTTTTTCGCGAGGTTCGGTTTATGATTTACTAGGGAATCCTTCAAGCCAATATTTGAGCAAAGAACTTCGAACCTATACATACGATACAACAAGATCGAAAAGGTCGGTTTTTGGAAAGCTTTACAATTATCCAGCAGACTTCTATTATTACAAGGATAAAAACCTGGAATTGCATGTAAATCCAGTTTTACAACTCTCCTATAGTCGCACCAATGACGCTTTAGGATCTGCTTATGTGAATAGCCGGGGTATTGAGATAAGAGGAACGATTGACGATAAGATTGGCATCTACACCATGCTGACAGAAAACCAGGCGCGATATCCGGTCTATGTGAATAATATCCGAGATAGTACATTAGTTGTTCCTTATGAGGGATTTTGGAAGCAGTTCAATGAAACCGGTGTGGATTTCTTTCGTGCCCAGGGTTATGTAGATTTTGGCTTATCGAAAAGTATTTCTGCTCAACTTGGATTTGGAAAGCACTTCGTGGGTAATGGAGTTCGTTCATTGATTCTGTCTGACTACTCCAACAATTATCCATACCTCAGAATCAATACAGAAACCAAAGTTTTTGACTACACAAATGTATTTGCCGAGCTAATCCCGGGAGTGGTAGGAGGAACATTTGGGTTGTCTGGAGCTGGTGGTTTTGGTAAAAAATACATGGCATTTCATCACTTGAATATCAAGATTAAGCCTAATCTCCATATAGGGCTTTTTGAATCCGTCATGTATGGGGACTCAACTGGGGGACTGAAGATAGAGTACCTCAATCCGGTAATTTTTTATCGGGCAGTCGAGCAACAAAATGGTAGTGAAGACAATGCCATATTAGGAATGGATTTCAAATGGAACATAAAAAATCGGGTTTCTCTCTATGGTCAATTGGTAATTGATGAAATGATCGTTTCAGAAGTATTTGCTGGTAATGGTTGGTGGGGGAATAAGCAGGGGTTTCAACTTGGAGCCAAATACGTAGATCCTTTTGGAGTTGAAGATTTGATCGTACAGGCAGAAGTGAATCGGGTACGACCCTATATGTATGCCCATGAAGATGGTTTTACCAGCTACAGTCATTACAATCTTGCCTTGGCGCATCCCCTTGGTGCAAACTTTACCGAATACATCGTAAGAGTAAACTATCGACTAAATGATCAATGGAGTTTCGAAGGAATGCTAATGAGAGCGAGTTACGGAAATGACATTGGTGATGTAAATTTTGGTAGAGACATACTTAAAGACTATTTGGATCGAAGGCCTGATGGTAACGGTGGTAGTCTCGAATTTGGCAATTCACACTTGCAGGGAAATAAAACGGATCTAACCATGTTGTTTCTTCGAACAAACTATATGCCTCGTCATAATGTATTTGTTGATCTGGATGTCACCCTTAGAAAAGAATCAGATTCCATGGGACTCATTGACACATCAAACTCAATACTTGGATTATCGTTAAGGTGGAACATGCCTTCCAGAAGATACCTTTTCTAGAATAAGGTGATTATCTTATGAGACAGTTACATACTGAAACGGCCAATAAAAAAATTATCTATTTCAAAACTTCAAAAGTTTCATATCTTTCAGCCCTACTTACAACTTAATGCGAAGGTTTAAACTCATTTTTCATATCCTTTATGTGATCATTGCTATAATGATCATGTATTTTTCGGTGGATATCCTTCTGAATACTGAGCAGTATTTATCGAAGATCAAACTATCCTCCTACATAAAGTTCCCAAGGTATGTAATGGGGCTATTCCTTTTCATCTCTATTTTAATGATGGTGGAATTTGTTATGCAACAGCTAAGAATTCACAACATCAAAGGAGGAATAGATGATCTAAAAGCCGAGATTGTAGAATTGAAAGCGAAACTTTATGACAAGTCTCAATCAGCGGAGGATCCTTCGCTTACCTCTTTGGAAGACGAAGAGGAGAGCGAGCAAGAAGTTGATGAGGAATAATTAAAATTCACTACCACCATTTGTTATTCATAATTGTTTGCCTAATAGAAATTATTAAGGTTACTAAAGGATACGAATGTTAGCTAAAACATATGGAAGCGCTGTTTATGGTGTAGATGCGTACAAAATCACCATTGAGGTCAATGTTGGCCAAGGGACTAAGTTTTTTATGGTAGGATTGCCGGATTCTGCTGTAAAAGAAAGTGAACAACGCGTTGAATCTGCGATTAAAAATCATGGATATCGAATGCCACGCCAAAAAGTGGTGGTGAACCTGGCGCCCGCAGATATTCGCAAAGAGGGCTCCGCTTATGATCTCCCCATTGCACTAGGAATACTAAAGGCCTCAGAACAGATTAATGCAGAAAAACTTGAGGAATTTGTAATCATGGGTGAGTTGGCCCTCGATGGCACCCTTCGACCCATCAAAGGAGCCTTACCCATAGCCATAGAAGCCAGAAAGAACGGATTCAAGGGTTTTATTATTCCTAAAGAGAATGCTAGTGAAGCAGCTATTGTGGATGGGTTGGACATTATCGGAGTTAGCAATATTGAGGAGGCCATATCACATCTGGAAGAACAACAGGTTATTCAGCCCTTAACCTACGATACACGCGATGTATTTTATTCCGACCTTGATAACTACGAATCAGATTTTTCAGATGTCCAAGGTCAGGAAAATATCAAGCGGGCAATGGAAATTGCAGCAGCAGGAGGTCATAATGTAATCATGATTGGACCTCCGGGAGCAGGTAAAACCATGTTGGCTAAACGATTGCCCTCCATTCTCCCTCCGCTCACCTTACATGAGGCACTGGAAACTACCAAGATTCATTCCGTTGCTGGGAAACTTGGAAAGGAAGGTACGTTGATATCTCAAAGACCATTTAGGCAACCGCATCACACCATTTCGGATGTGGCATTAGTCGGGGGTGGAGGCATTCCGCAACCGGGAGAAATATCACTGGCTAATAATGGAGTCTTGTTCTTAGATGAACTCCCTGAGTTTCAGCGATCGGTATTGGAAGTTATGCGACAACCGTTGGAAGAACGCAAAGTCACAATTTCGAGAGCCAAAGTTTCGTTGGACTACCCCTCCAACTTTATGCTCATTGCCAGTATGAATCCATGCCCTTGCGGTTATTATAATCACCCGGAAAAGGAATGTGTTTGTGCACCTGGGGTGGTTCAGCGATACCTCAACCGTATCAGTGGACCACTTCTCGATCGTATCGATCTTCATGTAGAAGTTACTCCAGTTTCTTTTGATCAGATGACTGAAAATCGAAAAACGGAATCTAGCGCAGACATTAGAAGTCGGGTGATAAAAGCAAGAGAAATTCAGGAGGAAAGATTTAAAGCACATTCAGGAGTTTTTAATAACGCCATGATGAGCACCAATATGGTAAAAGATGTCTGTCAGATCAATGGACCTGGTAAGGTCCTTTTAAAGACCGCCATGGAACGCCTGGGATTATCTGCGAGAGCTTACGATCGAATATTAAGAGTATCCAGAACGATTGCAGATCTAGCAGAATCGGATGCGATAGCTATTGAACATCTTGCTGAAGCCATCCAATATCGAAGTTTGGATAGAGAGGGTTGGGCTGGTTGATTCAAGCTCACCTGTCTGAGTACTTCCAACCTTTCAATATGCAACCTTTCAATATGGCTTGCAGCATCCATTTCTGTATAAAGTGAAATTGCATCTTTAGATAAGAACATGATTGTTCAGAGTCAATGAATACTTAAAGCAAAATTTGCTTAAAGTAAAATTCATCCTTAATTTATGCTAGGTAACGTCTTTCGTTTGGTATGTTGATATACCACAGGATATAGCCAACATCGCCTAAATTCATCAAGATAAAATGACTGAACCTACATTAGGGAAAATATCTGTCTATAAATATAGTAGCACCAAATTTTGTGAAGAAATTCATAAGGCCAATGAAGAGTACCCCGAGGAAAATATCGAGAAGGATACTTTCTTCAGATACCTTCAACATTATCTCAATCAAAGGGCTTGGAATGTAAGAACCATGGTAGTAGAACCAGACTATGTTAGTGAATCATATGTAAACGATTACAAGTCCTACTACTCCATGTCCTTTGCTCAGCGATCCATTTTTGCCACGCGAATTCATTTTTTCAATCAAGATTGCTACGATGATTTTATAGCGAATGGAATATTAAATGAATGCAATACACGAGGACAAAATATTTGGGAGACCTATTTGGGCTACGTGACCATCCTCCCTTTAGGTGGGACCTTGTTTGGGGCCTCATTGTTAAGACCCTATCCTAGTGATCAAGATGAGCACATATTCTGCAATTCAATTATTAAGGGCTTAAGGTTTAATGTATTTGGCCGACAGGTAAATGATATCGAAAGTATCCCTTTTCAACAGCAAGATAATGTAGTAGGGGCATGTGCAACATTTTCCTTATGGGTGGCATTCCATAAGCTATCAAAGCTTTTTGGTATAAAGATGAAGAGTCCTTATGAAATAACCCTAAGTGCAGGTCATTCAAAAACGGATATCCTTCGCCTTTTCCCAACTCAAGGGCTTGATTACCCTCAAATTTCAACGGCCATTCAAGCTGTAGGGTTAATGTCTGAGGCTTTTCATGGTGATTTAACTATAGGAGAAATTCGACGTATAACCTATGCTTACAATAAAATGGGAATTCCTGTATTGCTTGGTTACCAATTAAAAACTTACAATCGGGCTAGTAAAAAAGTTGAATCTCAAGGGAATCATATTGTTCCGATTGTTGGGTATGAAATGGGGAATGATATTAGTGAAACTCGCAGATTTAACCTTTTAGGGGATAGTATTAAAAGTATTATTACACATAACGATCAACTCGGTGCTTTTGCTAATGAGGATTTTCTTCGTGATGAAGACTTATCTAAGTTGAAAGAAAAACATGCCCACACCAAAGATTTAAAAAATGGGCTGTTGTATTCTGATAAAATTAATTTGATTAAAGCGCTAATAGATGAATTGGATGCCAAGAAACAAATTGCAATGGACGAATACGAACTCTACAAAAAAGGAGAGGGCTATACCCCATCTATAGAGCGGAAGAACCTAGCAGATATTACGAATAATTACCAGCTTGCAAATAATTATTTGAAAACCTTCCAACTAGAGGGAGATTACAGGGTGGCAAAACCTAATATATTGATTGTACCCATCGATCCTATAATTAGAGTACACTACGAGTCCATCGAGAATTCTGTTTATTATTTTAATGAAGTGGTAGAGTTCTTCCCTGACAAGGTTGATGATGATAAGCCATATGTCTGGGAGATTTACCTTGATCTGGCTGTTAATTATAAGGAGATATATTACCTCGAAAACCCTTCATTGTTGCCAGAAAGAGGTAGGCAATTGAGAAAAAAGATACTATCAACTTCTTATCCCAGATATGTTTGGATTGCCAGAATGAAAAGTTTGGCGACTGCAAAAGTTCAAATGGACATTATTTATGATGCATCTTCGCTTCCAAATGAATGTTGTCTTTTCCAATTAAACTTCCTTAACAAGGATTTTGGGCTTTTATTTTGTAATGTGGCAGAAGATATACGTAACCACATACAGAAAAAGGGCGTAAATAATGATCCAGATTGGGATTTCACTAGCAAACACTGGAATTTCATCGAAAAAACTAAGAATGAATTGATTTAAAACTGGCTTATATGATAATAAATCAAGGTTTTTTCCATTATTTAATTACTATTTTATCCATTAATTAAGCCCTAAACTGCTGAAATTGAGCAGAATGTATTAATTTGTTAGGCGAAAATTTAAGTTCTATGGCCACTTTTATCGACTTATTTCCCCCCAATGCAACTCTTGCTGATCAGTTTTCAACCAAATCTTACCCGCATACAATACATCAAACTGACCCGAAGGTTTTCGATGAAGCGATTATAAGATGTACAATGAATTCAAGAAACAGTCGAGCAAGAAGCAGAAACTTGAAAATCATGAGTAACTCAGCTACTTTTGAAAAATACGGAACCTTTAATTTTAAGTGACTCTTTAGTTATAGCGTCTTTTTAATCCATGATATTTTGGATTTTCCCTCCTTCAATCGATGCGATTTTCTCTTTGATATTGTTAATCCTTTCTCTAATAAACCCTGAGTTTATTCGATACCGCTCTTCCGACGCGCAGAAGTGAGATAAATTGTCATCAAAATCATCATCAAGGTAATGCATTTCCTCAATCGCACGCTTGTAAGCGGTTCCTCCATTGTGCATTTCAAGGCAGGAGTAGTTATGCTGCAGTGCCATTTTGAGATGATAGGTAACATCTAGGTATTGTAAATCAATTTTACCAATTAGTACACCGAGTGTGTCTTCAAAATCGATGAGAAAGCGTTTGCAGTTTATACTTGTTAATGCGTCCTCTCGAAATTGCTGGTAGAAGGAACACCAAAACGCCAGATGATCATGGACCATGGCATTTAATGAATGATTGCATATATAGGTGACACCAAAAACATTAAAAGACCTCAAAACTTCAGATAGGCAATAGATGGAATCAGTAATTAAATTAATGATGAGCTTTTCTTCACTATCTATACCCTCATCATAGAGTTTTTCCATTCCTAGCACCCCACCTTTCAATTGATCAAGAAGCTTGGTGCCGTTTCCTGATGGCCCATTACCTACTCTTCCATTGGTGCGAATCTGCCTAAATACCTCAAAATTCAAGGTGCATTTATAGTATAGTTCAAATACACGATTGTATTTGTTGTTCATAATGGAGAAGGAATGGCTCACCGGGTTAGTCTTAAGTAAATCAACTGCATTATAGCCCTGAACATATAGTTGGATTTCCTTGAGAATAATTAAAATTTCTCGTCCTTCTGGTTGATTGATTAGGCTGTCACGAAATATCTCATCCTCATGATCAGAGCCTTCCACTATTTCGAAGAAGTTTTTCCATTCAAATACCTGCTGCTGCCGAGTGTGCGTGGAAATTCTATCCAGGATATGGAAGGCTTCAACACAGATTTTTTTGACAATATTGTAGTGCTTTTGGGAGAGTGTAGAGAATTTATCAATCCTTCTATTTCGATAATTAAGCACACGTTTGATACAGATCAAAATCTTATTTAATTGGAACAGGCATCGATAGTAATCCCCCGCTCTTAGAAACACGTGATTGGCAAGCAGTGAAAGAAATATCACTTTCGTGATGTTGTTTTTTATCTCCGAGTAAGTTTGCTCAGCCAATGCATTGATAATCCGATCCTCTCCAAAGACTTGGTCGCTCGAATGATCAAACAGCTGTTCAAGCCAAACCCAATCAATGTCGTCATCGATGGTCCAAAAGCACATCAGTGCATCAGCCATATCCGTCAGATTGCCGCCCAACGCAACCAGGAGCTCTTTTTTCTTATTGCTTTTTAGCATTTTGTATTGACCGATGGTGGATTCTCGTCCAATAAAATCGATAACTTGTTTCAAGGCTTGGTCCACATTGAGGTCGAGAGTTTTGCCATACTTCAGTTCTTTCAATCTTTTGGCAAACAAGAACAAACTTTCTTCATACAATCGATATGCGGTTAATGGTGCCTTGTAATCGTGTTCTTTAACACCCTGATCAAAGTCAATGTGATGCAAGCCATCCCCTGTGTCACCCGACTCCTTTACTATGATGTCAACCAGCTTTTTGGTTTTGTCGTGTTCGGCGTTTGAGATGTTCTTATATACTAAGGCCCCATTTTTATAGTATAAAATATCCGCTACTTTGTTGTAGAATTCCACCTCGATCAGGAATTTTTCTTCACTTTCTAAATCGTTGATGTTGAGTTGAAATTCGTCATGGACACGTACGACATCTTCCATCGTTACACCGTTTGGAGCTCCTTTTTCTGTGATTTGAAATTGAGCTAGAAGGGGCTGAAAAATTAAGCGAATGTTTTCGAATACTTTCCGTTTTATGCGCAAGTTTTCTTTCTCATAAGCCAGGCCATATTTTTCTCCAAACTCTCGGATCAGTTTAGTCAATTTACCATAAGCAATAAATGCTGAATCATACGCTCTCATTTTTTCATGTGTCAAGCCAACTTTTAACAAGTGCCTGATGAGAAAAATGAATTCGGTGATTTCGAGCTCATCGTAATGTTTGTTTACCACAAATTGTCCTGCATTTTCGTAATGTACCAATGCTTCATCATATTCGCGATCATAGAAATGTAAATCTCCGAGAATGGAGTTGATTAATGAGATGGACTCAATGTGGGGGGATGGATTGTTTGCATTTTGTAAAAACGAACTGAATGTCTTTCCAAGGGACCGAAGCTTCTTTCGATAGTGCCTTTTAAGAAGTAATGACTCATCTAGTGTGAAGTTAAATGCAGCAGCTTCTACCTCTGATATGGTAGATATGTATTTGATTTCGGCCGCAATTCTGATAGTGAATTTGAATTGATGAAGTCCATTGATAATCTCCTCAATATGAGAATTCGCCATAAAATCAATCAGACGTGAAATGTATCCCCTCAGTTCGGGCGATTTGTTAATCGCAATTATTTCGGGAGTCAATTCAAGATTTTCCCAAGAAAATCCCACCTTATGGTACTTATAAAGATGGTCCATAAGAAATGAGGTGGCAATAAGCATCTTATCACCAAAATCACGCATATGATTCGTGTTGGCAATCAAATAGGGCTTGAAAAGGTAATTAGTCAACCCTAATCTATACTGACAGGTATAGTCAAAATACAAGTAAAGGTTATTGCTGTTTCGTGCAATAACGATATGATTGGGATCTTTAAGGGCCTCCCGGTTTTGACGGCTTACAAATCCCTCTAATAATTTGGTAATCTTCTTTGGTGCTCCATTCCCCCGATATGTCAGAAACGTGATAAACTGTTCCAGGATGTAGATAATCTTCCTTCTTTCATTTTTTTTGAATTCATCCGGATCGTGCTTGATGTTGAATGGACTAACGATCGATTTCTTGTTCACCCATTTTTTAAAGGCAATAAATGGATCCTTACCTGAACTAAAATTGTCTTTGAGGTATTCGTTATAACCGATTAAGTTTTTTGGATACAATGAATACCGTGGCATTAGCAGCTGACAAACAAACTCTTCGGTGGTGCTTGTAATACTGGTGCTATCGTATGATCCTTGATCTTTGAAAAAGCTCTCTACGTATATGATCTCATGAAAAATACTGCTGATGAAGGACTCTCTATCAGAAATATCAGCCAGTGAAGCATCATACATTTCTCTTCCCGCTATGAAAATAAATTTGGCCCTTGCTGTATTAAAGAAAAGTTTGAGGTTACCAAGAATTCGAGCAATTGTTTCTTGCCTGCGACGTATGCTTTCTGTTGAAAAATACCCTTCGTCCTCATCACTAAATGATGCGAGTTCTTCTTGTTCTTTTTCTTGAATATTGGCATTGTACTGAGCTTCAATCTTGTCAAGCTCGTCAAAGACAAAAATAAATTCGGGACGTCCGGAAATGGATGGGATTTTGTCAATGTCATTAAGGATGTCTATGAGCTCATTTTCGATTTCTCTTACACCCGCAATTGGGTAAGTTTTTGAACGTCTATTGAAGATATTTAGAATCTGCCTAAAACCGGTACCTCCGGAAATACCTAAACTCTTTGATTGTTCTTGTACAATTTGCGCTGCGATATTTTCATTGAGGAATCTTAGACGTCTTAGGATATGAAAATGATTGTGAAAACCCAATCGCCAGGCATTTCTCTCTGCTAAGAACAGTAAAAACATGATTAGCACCAACCAGAAAACAAAGAAGTAATCAATGATAAATGGAAATAATCTAAAATCTTGCGAGTGCCGTCCTTTACCAATGACTGTATTGTCAATCCAATTTTTAAAGGCATGCTGATAATACGATTGTAAAATGTAATCCAAAGTGATCGTTAAATGGCGAAATCTTCCACCCTCGAAATTTGCTACTTGAGGAAGAGAAGCGATGGGAGCCGCCTCTGGGTTTTCGAAAATCTGAAATAAGCTGTCAGTGGATATATTTTGACCTCCTTGAAAAGCGATGTTGTTTTTTGGGAAGGAGCCTTTGTCAGTCTGGAGGGAGTCATTCAATTTTTCATAATATGAATTGAGGACCCAAACACGATTGTTATCAGTAGTGTCATTGATGTATCGGTTTTTAAGTTTATTGTTAACGAACTCGATGAATTGAATGGTATTCATGTAACTCGAGTCTCCTTCAATAGGTAGTGGTTCTTCAAGCTTTTTTGTATCGAAAGGTAACAATGCTTGTGAAGGAAACAGCTGAATGATGAGTGAGTTGTATCGGAATTCGTTAATCCTATTATATCCGGATATGTAGTAAAATAGCGAACCAACACTAAAAAAAATCGCTAAAAATGAAATGAGAGGTAACAGAATTCTGTTGGGAGCAAATATGCGATTTCTAAGCTGCTTATACTGTGTATACACATTCTTAGCTAGTAATTTCAGGATATCTATTTCTTTAAGGTCATCTTGAGAGAGGCTGATTTCAATAGTAACCTTATTTCCGAAATCAAGCCGACGAACGGCGTTAACAAAAATTCTTCTAAAAGCCCTAAAAAAACTTCTTAACCTTCTTCGCTTTGAATCGGCTGCAAGCTCCAAAACGAGATTATTGAATATATATATGATTAAAAAGTGAATTGCGGTTAGCGCAAGTAATAATCCAAACTTGTTGAGGAGTCTGGTTTCTGGCGTATCAATAGCAGAGAAAACATAATAGATTGCGGTAACTATGAAAATGTCTTGAAGTAACGTCTTGAACTTTGATCGTTTGTAAAAATCAATTTCTGGATCCAGGATACTTAGAATAGAAATTAGTGTGTCTCTAATGACTGCAATCCTTGGAAACTTGTACTTCTCTTTATAGTATTTCCAAATATTCGGCCTGTTTTGATCGTGCCATACGAGATAGACTATGGCAAATATGTTTAAAAGAGGTAATAGCCATGGAATTGCCACACTAAAAATCCCCGATCTCGAATCAAGAAGGTATAGGATTAAGCTAAACAGGAATATTCTGATATGTCTGCTTAGGGCGTAATAGTGATTCCCTTTGATTTCTGAAATGGCTTTTCTAACCAATGATGTTTTGCCCATCCCGCGAAAACCCGTAACCAGATATGCTCCAGATCTTGTTTCAGAATTCTCAAGAATTGTTTTAAGCTTTTCCCGTAGTTTGGCTCTACCTACATATCGATTATATGACTTCTTTGAGCCCTCAGGGCTGTGAAAGAACTTGTAATTGTGGAGTTCTACGAAGATATTTCGGAGTTTAGACGAATTCGGCGAAAGTTTTGGTCGTTTCCTTCTGGGAAAGATAATTTTTGTGAATAAATAGATTGTGATTGATGCAATCAGTGCGACAGCTCCTGCTAAAAGTAGTACTAGTTCCATTGCATTACTTGTTATTGAATGGTGAAGGACCCAAGGAGATACCAAAGATTCCTAGAAAGATGGAGGCAATTGCGAGGATAATGAACGCTAAACCAGCATAAAGTGTCTGATCTTGTTTTGGTCCATCAACAATTAAAAAAATACCTAAAATGGCAAAAACGAATGCAAAACCCCAAAGAAGACGAATGCTATAAAGTAGGAGCTTTTCGTTGAATGTTGCGGACTTGATGATTTTCCCTTCTTGTGCTCCCATCCGGAATCCATTTTCGTAAAAATGATAAGAAGCTTTATATGCCAGGTCTATTATTTCTTCTTTCTTTGTTTTTGCTATACTAGATTGATTGATGAAAGCAATTAGCTTATGTAAATCTTTCGAAGCGCTTTCTGTGCTAGATTTTTTGGTTTTTTTAGCTGTTCCCATGTGAATATTTGGTGGTGATTAAAAATAACGGAATATAGTAAGTTTAATTTAAAATTATTTGTTTTTTAATAATGTAATCTCCTTGAATTTCAATTCATTATGTGCACTTGACAAGCTGTTATTATATTCTTTGAAGTTCTAGCTGAAGCCATTCAATACCGAAGTTTGGATCGGGAAGGTTGGGCGGGCTGATCTTTGATTTATCTTATATAATGGCTAGAATAGTGGCACAATCTAACCATAAATAAAAATGAAGAACCTCTCACTACTAGTCATAGGACTCTTATTATTCGCCTGTGGAAGCCAGAATAGTCAATCCGAAGAAAGTGCTAACCAAGATGAAAGCACCTCATCTGAACCAGTGGCAATTGTCGAAGAAAAACCAGCAGTGTGTATTTGGGATAAAGTGTCTGTTCGTGAAGCACCAAAGTCAGATGGGAAATGGAAAACGTCTATCAGTATAGGAGAGACGCTGACATATATGGGAGAGAATGCCGTTGATTCACTAGACAAGAATCGTCGGTATTCAAAAGTGAAATTAGCTGATGGTACGGAAGGATGGTCAGCTAGCGATTTTATCATTGTTGATGGAAGGGTTGCTGTTTTCCTGGTTGAGAAAGACATGTACAAACGTCCTGACTTACTTACCAAGTCTGACAAAAAGTTTAGTCAGATGGATATAGTCGCCATCAAATCTGAACAAGATGATTGGGTAGAAATTACAGGAAAACGATCTGAAGGGAAGTGGATTGAAAATGGATGGGTAAAAAAAGGAGACCTTTCAGAAACATCCATTGATGTGGCTGTGGCAAAGTTTGCTTCACTGGCAATGAACGTAGAAGACGAGTCAGAAAGAACCGAGAAGCTTCAAGAGATTCTTGACAATTCTGATTTTTCCAGTTCAGCGTTTATCCCGATGATTCAAGGGAAACTTGAAGAGCTGAGTACTCAAGACCAAGTTATGGAAGAAGAGGCTGCACCAGACAGCTTGAATTCTACAGAATAATAGAATAAATCTTGTACGATCCCCTTATTCAATCCATCACTTCGTATGCCAATTTATCGGAGCAGGAGACCAAATTTTTCATCGATAAATTGGAACTCAAAAAATACGATAAAGGGGATCTGCTTTTGGATGTAGGAGAAACCTGCATGGGTTGGGCCTTTATAACCAAAGGGAGTTTTAGGGAATACTATGTAGATAAAGAATTCAATGAGATAACCACCAACCTATTTACAGCTAATACTTGGGCACTCAATCATACTAGTTTCACCGGACAGAAGCCTTCTATGAGCAAAATTGAATCTTTTGAAGAAAGTGAATGCTATTTCATAAGCATTCATAATATCCATGAATTAATTAACAACTCGCCATCATTTTTTGCATTAGGAAAAATTTTGGAAGTAGGTACCAGAATACCTCAATCAACGGCGACTCCCGAGGAAAAGTACCTTCAATTGCTGGATCAGGATCCGACCATTATTCAGACATTTCCGCTTAAGTACATTGCCTCTTATTTAGGGATGACTCCAGAAACATTGAGTCGTGTAAGACGCAAAATTCGGTAACATTTCTTGATTTCGATCAAGTGCACTTTCTGCACTCCGCTTCTATGTTTGTTCAAAAAAAGAATGGAATTAAAAGAACAAAAAGGAGCAGGTCTATCCTTGATTATCGGGTCATTGCTGATGATCGTCACCATGGTTTTACACCCTGTTGGTGGTGATTTTGATCACCTATTGAAGATCATCACTGTTGGCAGGGTTTCTCATGCAATCGCTATCGTTTCTGTGCCGTTTGTGGCCTATGGTTTTTGGGGACTTGCGTACAGACTTAAGGAAGAATCCTTCCTTTCAAATGTTGGCTTTTCTATTATGTTTTTTGGGCTGATAGCTGTTATGATAGCTGCCGCAACGAATGGATTGATTCTTATGGATTTTGTGAAATCATACGAGGAAGCTTCTGAAGAAACGATTGGCTCTCTCAGACCATTTTTCGTCTTCATCCGAAGCTTAAATCATGCATTTGACTTTATATTCATCGGTGCAGTATGTCTTTCCATGATGTTTTGGTCAGTAGCGATTTTAAAAACCAAAGCACTTGCATCATGGGTCGGATATTTCGGTGTGGCTCTTTCTGCCATCGGATTGATACTATTTGCCTCAGGTTATGAACTAGTTCACTTGACAGGATTCCGAATCTTTATTTTCGGGAATGTGGCCTGGATCTTAGCAGTAGGTTTCAACTTGAGAAAACATTAGCATTTTTTTAATAATGGATCTGAGTAAGTCTTAATTAGACTTACTCAGATCTTAGTTGTTGGGCCGGGTTGATCTTACTGGTTTGATACACTTTATATCCTACTGCTAAGACTACTATCGCAAGGACCACAATCAAAGCCTTTACAAAATGGTCCACGGAAGAGCTCACATGATATGCATAGATGATATCAAAAACAGTCTTGAGAATATAGTGGCTGGCAGATAAACCAATTACTGCGGAGATGCCTAAAATCCAGTATAAGTCTCTACCTAATAGATGAATAATGGTCTTGCGTGAAGCTCCTAAGACTTTTCTTACACCAAATTCTTTGCTTCTTTTCTGAACCTTCAGCGAGACAAGCGTATACAGTCCCAATATCGAAATGAGGATCGATATAATAGCCATGAATACATTGATCTTTACAAAAATTCCGTTTGTTCCTCTGGAGCTTATCAGCACATCTTCCTGAAGAAATCCTCGATAGAGCTCTTGAGGGAATGTCTGATACCAAACCTGCTCAACTTTACTGTTGATAAAGTCCTGTTTACCAGAAACTCGTGCAACGGCGTAATTGTAATGCTCTTCGGGTGCGTAGCGAATCATCGTGGGTGTGATTTTATTGTCCATCATGATGTTTCGAGAGTTGAAATCTTCAACAATACCAATGACAGTATATTTATTCTCGCCGACTTTAATGGTTTGATTCAACATGTCCACGCCATATTGACTTTCCAACATTTGATTGATCACCACCTTGTCGGAATTGTCACCAAGGACAGTATGAAATGAACCTTTCATAAGTCGCAACCCCATCGTTTCACCATAATCAAGACCGACACGAAGAGCTGTTGTAGATAATTCCCTTCCATCCTGGTCCACATATACTGACTCTGCAGAAAACCCTATTAAATGAAAGGTTCCTGCTACTGCAGCTACCTCAGGTTCTTGATTCAATTGATCTGCTAGAATCTGGAATTGTTCCGGTCGATCCAATGGGATATTGACCACCTGGTCAATTTCATACCCTCTATCCAATGCCTCCTGGTATTGTGCATTGTCTACGTTAATGAACAATCCGAATATATTGTAAAAGCATAAGGCAAACTGAAAAGTGAGCAGCACCATCATGAGCCTGTTTTTACCGGAAAGAGTTACCTTATCCCGAAAAATTTTCAGCGAAGAAAACTTAGAAACATAAAAGGAAGGGTAGGCTGCAGAAAGTAAAGTGACCGTCACAATTAAGCCTAAAGCAAACTGTAGTTGAGTTGTAAATGGAACCCGATCCAATCGAATTAACTCGCGTTCAAACATCGCATTGTAAGTGGGAATCAATATCGATGAAATGACCATGGAGAGTATGACGGCCAGTGTGATCATGAACGTATTCTCAATCATGAATTGCGTGATGGTGCTCTTCCGACTTCCACCCATTACTTTTCTCACGGCAATTTCTTTTAGTCTTTTTCCAGATAATGCAATGCTGGTGTTGATGAAATTGAAGCATGCGAGCAAAAGGATGGAAATAGCCGTTCCAGTGATTCCGTATACTGATGAGATATGCAGGTGTTGTCTGAATCTGCCATGCACAAGGCTGCCTTCAATCGCTGGCCACTCGATCAGGTTATCGAGGCGATAAGCATCTATTTGGTATCGGGAGCTTGCACCATTTCGGACTTCCATCAATTCATCAAGCTCTGAATTTATCTGGCTCATCTGATCCATTGTAGCATAGATAAATGTGCCATCAACCGTATTCTGCCAGTTGCTTTGATCAACCTCATAGTTGGAAAGGTAATTTTCAAATGAGGTGATCATGGCTTGTGAAAAACTGACATTATTTGGGGGAGTTTCAAATACATCTTTGATTATAAAGGACTCCTCCCGCTGATCTGGGAAGACCAGCTTCACAATTTTTCCAACGGGATACGGCTCATCAAATAGTTTTATTGCCAATTTTTCCGAAACAGCCACTTCGTTTACTCCTGGAGGTTTGATAGAAGATCCATTCAAACTTTTTAGCGGTAGATGTTTGAAAAATTCATCGTCAGCAAAAGCAATTCGGGAAGAGAATAAATGATTGTGCTCCCGTACAGGTATGTTTTTAGCAGTATATCTAAAGGCTTCAATTGCCGCATTCTGGAGGCCGGGAGCAAGTGCAATTGAACTGGTTCCCATGGTGGATTCACCTCTTCTTAGGCCGCTAATTTTATATACATTCTTAGCTTCCTCATATGTACCGTTGAAAGTGGCATTGAATTGATAATTGAAATAGCCAATGGTACAAATCGATATTGCGAGTGCCAATCCGAAGATATTAGCAAATACATAGAAAGGATTGAGTTTGATGGCGCGGATAGATGTTTTGAGATAATTTTTTGGTAGTCGCATAATATTGGCAGGTATGAGATTGAGCGATTTGATTACTGAAGGACGTATCATTTTAAGTACCTCATTGATATAAATTCTTCGGGCTTTTTTGAGGCCGTAGAGTTCCACATTCTCAATAAATGCTTCCTCCAGGTCACCTTGTAGTTCTTCGAATAAGTCTGGATCGCAGAACCACTGAAATAAACGATAGTAGAATTTTGGCAAGGAAGACATCATCAGATACTGAATTTTGGTGCAAGGCTCCACATTTCTTCTCTTAGCTCTTTGGCCTGCTTTAATGCCACTTTCCCACCTTGTGTCAATGAATAGTACCGCTTTCTTCTTCCGCCACGTTCTGCTGTTGCTCCACCCACATGAGATTCTAAATACCCTTTTTCTTCCAGCCGACTTAATGCCGCATGAAGTGCCCCTCTACTCAAGGTTCGCTTCAATCGATGACTGATCTCTTTTTGAATTTTGAGTCCGTATGCCTGCTCATCTAGTATCAGCACACACAGCAAAACGATTTCTTGGAATTCCCCCAGGTTGGTGCCTTTCATGGTCTAATTACATTAAGTCAATTAATTAATCCAGCCCTTGGCTGGTTTGTTTCTGTTTTGAAGACCAAACGTAAGTAATAATTATTTGTTTCACAAATGAAGACATAATAGGACAAAATTTATTTGCCAAATCAACAACCTTAAACCTGGCAGTTCGTTATACTTTGACATTCTATGTATATAGAATTATTAATATACTTTTGCTTTAAAGCAATTAAATCTGAAATATGATATCTAAAAATCTAACTGCGGCATCAACCAAGCCAATCATTTTAGGCATTTTGAAGCAAGGAAATAGCTATGGCTACCTCATCATCAAGAAGATCAAGGAGCTATCTGGTGGTAATATGGAATACTCAGATGGGATGCTTTACCCCGTTCTCCACCGATTGGAAAAGGAAGGACTTATCAAGTCCAACTGGACCATGGATGGAGGTACAAGGCCAAGAAAATATTATGAAATCACAGAGTTAGGCAAGGAGGAACTGGTGACCGAACAAGCGCAATGGCAGCAGGTAAATTCAGTCCTAGCTGCTCTTTGGGATGTATCACCATCAAAATCATAAGACATGTTCAATTTGGATAAAGAGATAAATAAGTGGTTAAAATCACTGCGAAAACAACGGAGCTTTGACGAAGGCACCATTCAAGAAATGGAATTACACCTGCGCGATCATATGGAGGATCTAATGGGTGAGGGTTTTTCTGAGCAAGAAGCGTTGAAAAAGGCAATTGAGGCATTTGGAGAAGTAGAGGAAGTTGCTGAGGAGGAGTTTACCAACATTAAAAGAAAGACCTCAGTGAGGTCGATTCTATTTAGAACCATGCTTAACAATTACTTCAAAACCACGCTGAGAAGCATGATGAAGAATCCGATGAGTTCTTTCATCAATGTGTTTGGTCTTGCGGTAGCAATAGGTGCATGTTTGGTCACTTATGCCTTCATTGATTTTGATCTTAGTATTGATCGTTTTCATGAAAACAAAGACCAGATATATCTCACAACATACAACGTGAATCGAGAGGGAAAGGAAATTTGCTACGGTGATTCACCAGCACCGCTAGCAGAGATGCTTAAAAGCGATTTATCCAATATTGAGAATATTACACGTGTACATAATGGCAATGCAGTAGTCAAACACGGAGACAATGTTTTTCACGAAAGTATCCGATATGTTGATCCGTCATTTTTGGAGATGTTCACCTTTCCGCTAAAATGGGGGGTGTCAAGTTCTCTTAATGATGTCAACAGTATTATCCTAAGTGAGGAAACATCCAAGAAATATTTTGGAGATGAAAATCCAGTAGGAGAAGAGCTGAAAGTTATTATCGGTGGAGGCGTTTCAAAAGTGTTTCGAATTTCTGGTGTGGCAAAGCCATTTCCAAAAGCACGAATCATTGATTTCTCATTCCTTACGAATATTGAGAATATGAAGGTTTTCTATCCTTCGTTCAGCTTTCACGATTGGGGTAAGCAATTCAATGCCACCTTTATTCAAGTAAAGGATCCGACCGACCTTTCTTCCATTGTGAAGAAAATGGATTCATACAAGGAATTACAAAATGCTGTGGAATCAGATTGGCCCATACATTCCTTCGGTTTCGTTTCCCTTCATGATTTGCATTTAGCTTCGGACGAAATCAAGAATGATATTTCTTACGATGGCTCTGATGAGGGAAGAGTTGGGCTGCCATTTATTGCTGGATTTATTTTGGCTCTTGCCTGCTTCAATTATCTCAATATTGCCATAGTCTCTGCCTCTAAGCGACTGAAGGAAATTGGAATGCGAAAAGTTATTGGGGCCAGTAGAAGACAGATCATTTTTCAATTTATGTCAGAAAACATGTTGTTCACACTGATAGCCGGCGTGATTGGATTTGTATTGGCATCTACTTTATTTCTTCCCTGGTTTTCAACTTTTGCAGGGATTACCAGCGAATTTAATTTACTGGATGCCAATATGTGGTTGGTGCTTTTAGCTGTTCTGTTGTTTACGGGAATTGCCTCCGGAATCTACCCAGCGCTTTACATCTCTAAATTTCAAGTAGTAAGGATTTTCAAGGGTACCGTCAAGTTTGGAAAGAAGAACCTCGCGACAAAAATCTTCCTTACCATGCAATTAATTTTGACATGTGTTGGAATTGGCTTTGCTGTCATTTTTGCTCAAAATAGCTGGTATCAAGGGCAAAGAGCATGGGGATACAACCAACGAGAATTACTATATGCAGAGCTACCTAAACCGGCAGATCTTGAAAAGCTGGAATTGGCAATGCGTCAAGAACCTGGCATTCTTGCTTCAGCAGGATCCAAACATCACCTTTCCAAGAGTTTTAAACGGACGATTATTCATTTGCCGGATTCACAATTTGAAGTCCATGAAATGTCAGTAGGTGATGACTATTTCAATGCGGTCGATATAAACCTATTGAATGGAAGGTTTTTCTTCACCAACCGTGAAAGCGACAAAAATGCTTTGGTAGTCAATGAGTCGTTTGTAAAGAACTTAAGCCTGGAACAACCGATTGGAACGCAACTCAAAATTGATTCGATCTCATATAAGATTGTGGGAGTAGTTGAAGACTTTCATTTCAATAACTTTTACCACGAAATAAGTCCAACCATTTTTTCTCTATCTGATCCGACGGAAGAGCGATTTCTAACGCTTAAAGTTTCGAATAACAAGAAGGTTGAAAGCTATAAAGCCCTTCAGAAAAATTGGGCAAGCTTATTTCCAGAAACACCATTCAATGGGGGCTTTCAAGACGAAACTTGGGTCGGATTCTATGAAGATTTAAACACCATGCAACGATTTACCAGGGCCATTGCAGCGGTTTTTGTTTTGCTCGCTAGTTTGGGATTGTACGGATTGATACAATTAAATATTAAGGGCCGAATTCGTGAATTCAGTATCCGTAAGACGTTGGGTGCTGGAATGGGAAATCTGGCAGGTAACATCGTAAGTCAGTACTTGATCATTTTTGGGATTGCCATCCTATTGGGGATGCCAGCTGCACATTATATGAATAAGGCGATGCTGGGAATGATGTTTGCCGATCCACTACCCTATGGATTTTTGGGATCTATTGGGTCTGCAGTCTTATTGATTGTTGTGTTGACCTCCGTAATAGTCACTCAAGTGCGGAAGGTTGCTAAATCAAACCCGGTTGAGGGACTTAAAGTGGAATAATATTTAAAACTACTACTATGTTCAACTTAGAAGAATCGATCACACTTTGGCTCAAGTCATTTCAAAAGCACCCCGCGTATGATGAAGCATCCATCTACGAAATGGAACTTCATTTACGAGATCATATTGATGATTTGAAAAATGAAGGATACGATGAATCCGAGGCGTTTGAAAAAGCAGTTGTACAATTTGGTAATATTCCTTCCGTAGCTGAAGAAGAATACTCAAATAAGCGAAGGAAAAGAACAGTCAGGAGTATACTTTATTCAACACTATTTAAAAATTACTCTAAGACTTCATTGCGAAGTATGATGCGAAACCCATTAAGCTCATTTATCAATTTGGTAGGTCTGGCAGCTGCCATTGGAATCTGTGTCTTTACCTATGCGTTTGCACAATGGACGTATCGTACCGATCAATTTCATGAACATAAAAACGAGGTGTTCCTGGCAACATTTTTTGCTGAAAGAGAGGGATCACTTCAACAAAACGGGAGATCTCCTCGACCACTTGGGGAAATACTAAAGAAAGACTTTGTTCAGATCCAGGATATCTGCCGAATTCAAATGAGTCAGGCGGTAGTCAAATACGGGGATAAGGTCTTTCACCAAAAAATATCATTTGTGGATGCTTCCTATCTGGAATTTTTCACCTTTCCTTTGAAGCAAGGGGTAATTAGCGCTCTTGAAGATGTCAACAGTGTAATTATAAGTGAAGGCATCGCCAAAAAATATTTCGGCGATCATGATCCAATTGGTCAAAACCTACTGCTGAAATTCGATGAGAATACCAGCAAAACATTTGTAGTAGCGGGGGTAGCAGAGAAGTTTCCTCCATCCAGGTCTTTCAACTTCAGTTTTCTCATCAATTATGAAAATTTAGAAGTCGCATATCCTGATTTTGATTCGAAGGATTGGGGTTCTTTTGTAGATGCAACATTTGTAAAAGTGACTGATAAAAATGGTCTTGATGGCATCCCGTCACAAATGGATAAATATCGTCTGCTGCAAAATGAGTCTGGAAAAGACTGGCAGGTGGCATCATTTTCCTTTGAGCCTTTTGCAACCCTTGCCCAACGTTCCGCAACGATTAGAAATACCATCAATGTGAGTACTGAAGAAGGTACTACAGCCATAATTTATCTTGTATTTGTTGGTGTTTTTATGCTTCTGCTGGCTTGCTTCAACTATATCAATATCGCTATTGTCAGCGCCGCGCGTAGACTGAAGGAAATTGGCATTCGGAAAACAATAGGTGCGAGCAAGAAAGTAATTATTGTACAGTTTTTATCTGAAAATCTTATCGCAACTGCCCTTGCCTTGGTTCTTGGTCTTTTGCTGGGTTCATATCTATTCATTCCATGGTTTGAATCACTGTTTTATTTCTCAATGGGCTTTACGCTCTTGGATTCTTCCCTTTGGATTTATCTGGTTGTAATTCTGTTAATCACCGCACTGGTCTCAGGACTTTATCCAGCGTTTTATATTTCAAGATTCCCAGTAACAGGTATACTCAAGGGATCTGTGAAGTTTGGAAAGAAGAACCGACTCACGAAACTAATATTAGGTTTTCAGCTTGTTCTCTCCTGCATGTTTATCACCTGTGCAATTATGTTTACCCAAAACTCACAGTACCTGGCAAATCGAAGTTGGGGGTACAACGAAGATCAGTCGTTGTATGCACAAGTAGATGATCTTACTGAATATAAGTTACTGAAATCAGCCCTTTCTCAAGAAGCCGCTATTACCGGGATTTCTGGTTCCAAACATCATATTGGAGAAACTAGCCATTCAACGCTCATTCAGCTAGCCGGTCAAGATTATGAGGTGGATCAATTGGAAGTTGATGCGAATTACTTAAATGTCATGGACATCACCTTGCTAAATGGCAGAATGTTCCATTCTGATCCTAATAGCGACAAATATTCAGTCATTGTCAATGAGCAGTTTGCTAACAAGATCTTCAACGGAGAGGCCCTCGAACAAGGATTTAAATTGGATAGCAACAGGTATACGATCATTGGAATAGCAAAAGACTTTCATACCTACAATTTTGAAAAAGCCATTGCACCTACATTCTTCACCCTTGCCGATCCCACTGATTTTAGATTTTTGTCAATGCGAGTAAAAGAAGGGAGGAGATCAGATGCTTATCAAAGCTTGCAGAAAATATGGTCAGATTTGTTTCCTGAAACGCCTTTCTTAGGTGGATACCAGGAAGATGTTTGGGGTATGTACTTTGTAGAAATTGGTATTCATGGGAAAGTATGGAGAGGAATTGCCTCAATTGCAATAATATTGGCTAGCCTGGGATTGTATGGTCTAGTCACTCTTAATGTATCGGGAAGAGTAAAAGAGTTTAGCATTCGCAAAGTGTTGGGTGCGGGCATCAAAGACCTTTGGAAGAATATGCTTCATCACTTTTTGTGGCTCTTTATAATAGCATTAATCATCGGTGCTCCCTTGAGTTATTATCTAACCGATCTCATTCTTGATGCTGCATATAAATATCGGGTTCCGTCTACCGTGAATGTAGCGTTAATAGCGGTTGCTATCCTTTTTTCTGTTCTTTTACTTGTCGTTGCGACACAGCTTTCAAGGGTTAGGAAATCCAATCCAGTTGAGGGACTACAAACCGAATAATCAACATTTATTCTATAAAGTATAACAAATGCCAAAGTCTCCCGTATATTTGTTCTATAAAATAGAATAAATCATGTCGAAAGATCACATCGGAGAGTTGGAAGAATTGATATTACTCCTCATTGTCATGCTAAAAGAGGAAGCATACGGTCTTGCCATAAGGAAGGCACTAAAAGATCAGGCGAATAGAAATGTAACCATAGGAGCCGTGCACGGAACGGTGAATCGCTTGGAAAGTAAAGGATTCATTGAATCGAGTATGGGAGGAGCCACAGAAGAGCGTGGAGGTAGAAGAAAGCGAATCTTCAGTATCACTGCTTCCGGAAAATCGGTATTGCAAAAGAGCCGTGATGTCAAAGTAAATCTGTGGCAGCAGATACCAGAATTATCCATTGAAAAAGCATAGTCATGGCTGCTTCTAACCCACCAAAAATGGCCGACCGATTTCTTGGATGGTTTGTAAAAGGCGACCTGCTGGAAGAAATTCTTGGTGACCTTTATGAATATCATCAAGAGTTATCAGAACTACCTGTCTGGAAACGAAACACCTTTTATTGGTTTCATGTCTTCCACTTTATCAGACCCTCTCTACTCAAAAATCTTACAGGCAAAAACAAACTCAATTATTTAGGAATGATACATCTACTCTTCAAGCTAAGTATTCGCCAGATGCGAAAGAAGCAATTAATTACTGTTATCAGCCTTGTTACTTTGATTGTCGGTGTGCTCAGTTTTCAACTCACACTTAGTTGGGTTCAGAACGAACTCAGTATGGATGATTTCCATGAAAAAAGAGATCGAATACACATTGGTGTTACCAGGCTTTCACCGGAAAGTAACATCATCGCATTTTCGCTTTCAGGGATATTTAGACTTGATTATACAAACTATCCGGAAATAGAAGAATCGATTTTCATCCATACCTATATGCCGGGAGAAATTCACTTTAATGCCAATGGGGTTTCCCATACAGGAAAAGGATTAGTTACCGATAGTACATTTCTTGAGGTATTTGACTTTGACATTAAAAAGGGGGCACCAGATGCTTTGTACAACCCAACCAATATCCTCATCACAGAGAATTACGGTAAAAAAGTGTTTGGTGATGCTGATCCAGTGGGCAAATTCGTCGAAATCAATTGTGATCAGGAAGGGACCTATCAGGTTGCGGGAATTTTGGAGAACATACCCTCCATTAGTTCATTGACTTTTGATTTTCTCGTTCCTCGTCATTCGAAGGATTTTTGGAGAAGAGCTCCTCAGGATATAATACTATTGAGTGAAGGAGTTGAACTAGAGACTGTAAATGAAAAATTCAAATTAATTGGGGAGCAAAGCGAGCGTTTCCCGGAAAGTGAGGCCTTTTTATTCCCATTCCAAAATGTTTATGAAGACAAGCCTTTTAATATCTCCTTGTTTGCCAAATATGGCAATGCTGGTAATCTAAAGACCGCCACACTCATTACATGGGCGCTGCTGTTAATAATGGTGATCTGCTACACCAATCTGCAAACCTCTGTCCAACTCTCAGAAATGGATAAAGTGAAGTTGAAACATGTGATTGGAGCCGCAAAGGGTCACTTAATTACCGAGTGGTTGGTGAGAGGATTCATATACTTTTTAATCGCTGGTGGACTAAGCATTATCTTGTATTTCACATGCTTTGACACTTTGGTTGATTTCATTGGTTTGGAACTGGACATGCAACCCGTCAGAGATACCTTCGTGATCCTGTCTGCGATCCTAATGTCAGTCACACTTTCAGCAATTATTGCCTCAACTAATGTTTTCAAGACGCTAAGAGACCTGGATGTAAGAAAGGAAAAACCCATTCATGCAATAGGTCAGCCCAGGAAGGTCTTGGCCATCATTCAGTATTCTATCACAATCATGTTACTGATAGGTACAGCGATTGTAACACTTCAGCTACGGTATCTTCTTGACAAAGAATTAGGTATCAATCAGAGTGAAATTGTTTCTGTACGATTCTTTGATGTCATTCCAAGTGCAAGACAAGATAGCCTTAAGCGTATTGAAGTAGAAAATAGGCATGATTTTGTAATCAATAGACTCAGACAGTACGATAACATTTTGGCTGTTTCTAAGGGAAGGGCACCGCTAGATTTTGCCTACGACCTACCGTTCAAGTTGGCCTCTTCAGCTGATGACTTTACTCCTATAATGACATTGAATACCGATCCCGGCTTTGATGATGTATTTGGATTAAGCCTGATGGAAGGGCGTATGTTCAATGAGAATGAGGGAAACGACGATCAGACAGTTCTCATTAATGAGTCTGCTAAAAAGTTTTTCAAGATTGATGATATTAATGATGCAAACTTGATTTACAAGGTAGAGAATCGAGATCATAAGGTCGTAGGTGTGGTAGAGGATTTTCATTTTGAACACCTTTCCCAAGAAATCAAGCCTCTGATTCTCACAAATTTTACCCGATTAGATAATGACATCATTGTCAGATATAAAAAAGGAAGTGATAAAGAAACACTGGAATTTCTGGAAGGACTTTTCAGAGAAGTCAATCCGGAAGGGATATTCACTGCCAATTTCTTTGAAGATAAAGTAGCTGAACAATATGCCAAGGAAGAAAAAGTAGGTAGGATTTATTCCATCTTCGGGGCGATTGCTATTCTTCTATCATCGGTGACACTGTTTTCATTTGTATATCATGAAACCAATAGAAGAACGAAAGAAGTAGGCGTTAGAAAAGTTAATGGAGCAACACAGGCCGACATATTTAAACTATTCGGTTACTCGTTTATGAGGTCCATTTTATTAGCACTCATTTTATCAATACCTATTGGTTGGTACGCCATGGAACAGTGGCTAAGCAATTTCTCTAACAGGATCAATCAGGAATTCTGGATGTATGTTTTGGTGGGAATGATGGTTATTGTTTGGGCATTGATTGCCATCATCTGGCATACATCTAAGGTTGCTCGAATCAATCCGGTAGAAAGTCTTAGATACGAATAAATGTAAAATAAACTTTACATATAGTAAAACATTTTTAACTTAGTGTTCGTAAAACTTTACATAAAGTAAAGAAAAACTTACAATCACTACAGTAAAAATGGACTATCAAGAAAGAAAAAGTATTGTGAACATCCTCAGCACGGTCATTGTGTTGGGGATTTATTATTGGTCGGTATTCAATCGCTTTAATGGTGAAATAATGAGTACGGACGAGCAGCTGCAATTTTGGGCTAAGGCCATTCTCATTGCCATACCAGTATCAATAGCGGCTAAAATTGTGGTTATGATCCTCTTCGTGATTGGTAATTATATTGTTACTCGCGAGAAAGCTCCACAATTTGAAGATGAAAGGGATAAGCTGATTGAGCTAAAATCCACACGAAATTCCTATTTCATTTTTGGCATGGGATTTCTTATTTCGTTGATTGTATTGGCTTTTGGCTATCCACCGAAATACATGTTTATCGCATTGATTTTGGCCGGAATCAGTTCTGAAATCTTCGATAACCTTTCCAAACTCTATTACCATAGAAAAGGCGTATGAAGAGTAACAGTCATAACGTAACCAATAACATCAGGCGACTAAGGTTTGAGCACGATGAAATGACACAGCAACAGCTAGCTGATGCAGTCAAAGTAACGAGACAAACCATTGTCGCCATTGAAAAAGAGAAGTATTCGCCCTCACTTGAATTGGCTTTCAAGATTGCACATGTTTTCAATACACCACTAGAGGAAGTCTTTTCATTCAAACCAGCAAACGACTAAGACTCATGAAACTATTCATTCTTAAAACAGATATAAAATCTCAGTTGCAGTTCAACAAACTCAGGCCTGTATTTCAGCAGAATGATTGCATTGCCAGATGGACAGTTGATCTGGATGACGTAGATCGGGTACTTAAATTAGAGACTCGCATTGATTTGAAACAAGAGGAAATGATCAAGATGATTCGCGATCAGGGGATTAAATGTGAAGAATTACCAGATTAGATTATGCTCTCTAAATCCTTAATAAGAAAAGTGATTCTACACTATCGCATACTAGCTGATGGCCTTTTATATGCACAGCGAAATGACCAATTGTGTCAGGTAACGTCGGAATTTATTGAAGAAAGGAACATCAAGAAATTGCATGCATTCTTGGCTATCAAGAAAAATAACGAACCAGATATTTCTCCAATATTTGAAAAACTTTGGAGCAATGGTAAAAAGGTAATCGTATCAAAAACGGATTTTCTGTTTAAGCAGATGCGTCACTACTATTTGGAGGCAAAGACCAACCTTGTCATTAATAGTAAAGGAATACCTGAACCTGTTGATGCAAGCGAGGC
The DNA here is from genome assembly GCA_965601465.1 of Ekhidna sp. Classification (GTDB taxonomy): domain Bacteria; phylum Bacteroidota; class Bacteroidia; order Cytophagales; family Cyclobacteriaceae; genus Ekhidna. Next base: position 749,781 of record OZ271834.1, read on the forward strand.
GTCATTGGAGAATCTGGATGTAATTTTTGTCCCTTTGCTTCTTTCGGATAAACTTGGGTATCGCATTGGCTATGGAGGCGGATACTATGATCGATTGCTAGCGGAAACAAATACGCTAAAAGTAGGGTTATCAATGTCTCCACCTGTTGATGAGATACTTCAAAAGGAGGAGTGGGATATTCCCTTAGATTATTTAATTACACCTAACAAAATCTACAAGTATGGCTAAAATTACACTCGGCGGAACCGAAACAAATACCATTGGAAATTTACCGGAAGTTGGCACACAGGCCCCGGATTTTCATTTAGTAAGAAAAGACATGAAAGATGTCACCTTGGCAAATTATCACGGTCAGAAAGTGATCATGAACATTTATCCAAGCATTGACACTGGCGTATGTGCCATGTCCACAACCAAGTTTAATCAGGAGGCTGCTAACCTGGATAACACGCGAATTATTTGTGTATCTAAGGACTTACCTTTTGCACTTAATCGGTACTGTGAGGCAGAAGGCATTGACAATCTGGACAACCTCACCAACTTCCGAGATGGAGGAGACTTTGGAAAGAACTACGGAGTTGAAATTGTAGACGGGGCATTTGCAGGGCTTAATGCTAGAGCAATTGTTGTTGTTGACGAAGAAGGAATCGTAAAGTATACCGAGCTTGTTCCTGAAGTAGGACAAGAACCCAATTATGAAAAAGCACTGGCTTCGCTTTAAAATTATGGTGGGAAATGCAAGTTTCCCACCTAACTACCCAACCATTTTCACTACCCAAAATAAGCCATTAAACTGATGGTGCAACCATTCAGTATTTTTTAGCATTAAGTCTCTGTTAAGATTGAAACTATTTATGACTTGGCACGTCTTTCGATAGGTCATTAAGTAAAACGAATAATCACCACTTTGAAGAAAATACTCATACTGGCATTATGCCTACCGTTCATTCTTTCCGCCCAGGATAAGTATACCGTCAATGGCTATGTGAAGGATGCTGATAATGGAGAAGCACTTATTGGAGCTACTGTACTAATAAAAGAACTTGGTACCGGGAATATTACCAACGTTTATGGATTTTACTCCATCACATTACCTGCTGGGGATTATACTGTAGAGTTTAGGTACCTAGGCTTTGTTACACAACAGCAATCAATTTCCCTCAATGAAAATACGCGAATCGATATCGAACTTGCAGAAGAACAAACCGCTTTACAGGAAGTGGTGGTAACAGCCAGGCCTGAAGATGAAAATGTTACTTCTACAGAGATGAGTGTGGCCGAGCTGGACATTAAAACAATTAGTAAGATCCCTGTTTTTGCTGGTGAGGTAGATATCATAAAAAGTATACAGCTATTACCAGGGGTTAGCTCTGTGGGGGAGGGCGCCTCAGGGTTTAATGTAAGAGGTGGGGGAGTTGGTCAAAACTTGATCCTCTTGGATGAGGCTCCAGTATATCAAAGTTCCCACTTATTTGGCTTCTTCTCCGTATTTAATCCGGACGCTGTTAAAGATGTCAAACTGTATAAGGGAGGTATCCCTTCGAGGTATGGAGGAAGACTTTCTTCAATTCTTGATGTAAGGATGAAAGAAGGAAACAGTAAGGATTTAGATGTTTCTGGAGGAATAGGTACGGTTTTTAGCCGACTAACCGTTGAAGGTCCGATTAAAAAAGATAAGGCATCATTTATTGTTGCAGGGAGAAGATCTTATGCTGATATTCCCATTCGATTAGCAACAGACTTCCTAAACGATGGAGCCGCACTTTATTTTTATGATCTTACAGCAAAGGCCAATTACAACATCGATGAGAAAAACAAGGTGTTTGTATCCGGATATTTTGGGCGGGATGTTTTCAAGTTTGATGAACTGCAGGGCTTCAACTGGGGAAATCAAACCGCATCGGTTCGATGGAATCACCTATTCAACGATCGGTTCTTCAGCAACTTCACCGCATTCTACAGTAACTACGACTATGCATTTGAAGTAGGAAACACAGATGACGATCAGTTTGATTGGAAATCCAAGGTTCAAACAATCAATTTTAAACCACAATTCTCGTACTTCCTGGATCAGAAAAATGAGTTGACCTTTGGGGGGGAATTGCTTTATTATACCTTCTTTCCGGCTAATGCAGTAGGTTTTACCTCCGGCAACAAAATTGATTTAAGCCTCGAAAAAAAGAACGCACTCGAAACAAGTCTTTATATCAGCAACAATCAAAAGATAACTAAAGACCTCTCTATAGAATATGGCATCAGGTACTCCAACTTCAATCATTTAGGTCCGGCTAATCAATACGTATTTGGAGACACATTAGCGGGTGAAAGAAAACCGGTCATTGATACCACCAGGATTGGAAATAATAAGTCGCTGGCCTTTTATCAAAACCTCGAACCTCGTCTTTCTGTACGATATCAGCTATCCAACACTTCATCCATAAAATTGAGCTACAACCGAATGAATCAATACATTCATTTGATTTCCAACACAGTCGCTGCAACGCCTATCGATGTGTGGCAACCAAGCACCAACAACATACAACCACAGCAAGGAGATCAGATTGCCATAGGATATTTCAAGAATTTTAAAAACAACCAATATGAGACCTCAGTAGAAGCCTACTATAAGAAGACCAGGAATCAAGTTGATTATATTGATGGAGCAGATTTATTCATCAATGATCTATTGGAGGCTGATGTATTGTCAGGAGATGGAAGAGCGTATGGGCTCGAATTGTACGCCAAGAAAAACTCAGGTGATTTGACCGGTTGGGTTAGTTACACGCTTGCTCGCTCAGAACTACTTATTGATGGAATTAACTATGGACTAAATAGCACTGACAGAGCTGGAAGATGGTATCCAACCCGTTTCGATCAAACACATAACCTGAAAGTAGTTGCCAATTACAAACTAAAGGAGCGCAAAAATCTATCTGCAACCTTCAGTTATATTACAGGAACACCAACGACTTATGCCATTGATCGAATCAACGTTGCTGGCCAGGTCATTCCTATTAACAATGGAAGTAGAAACAACTTTAGAATCCCTGACTATCACAGGCTGGATGTCTCCTATACCATAGACTATAACTGGATGACTAAAAAAGGGCGACCCAGATCAAGTAGTCTGGTACTTTCTGTTTACAACCTGTATAATCGAAAGAATGCCTTTGCCATCAACTTCACACAAGAGGATGATCGGATTAATTATCGACAGTTGAATAACCTCAATGTTCCAACGGAATCGGTAAATACCTCTGCTTTTGAGACTTCCATATTATTCTTTATTCTGCCATCAATCACCTATAATTTCAAATTCTGATGAGAAAGCTTTTATACATATTCATAGCAGCAGTAATCCTTTCTTGTGAAACTGAAGTGGACCCGGCTTTGGAGACATCCCTCAATGTGTTGGTGATTGATGCATGGTTGACCAATGATGACCCCACTCAGCATATTAATATCACGAGATCTCAACCCTATTTTGATAATAGTGCGCCCCAAAAAGTTCCTGGTGCTATTGTCACTGTTACGGATTTGACAGATCCAACGAATCCAACATTTGTTTTTGAAGAGGAGGAGGAGCGATATACCTGGCAAAGTTCAGATGGTAACCCATTAGGTGTAATCGGTCACCAATACCGATTGGAAGTACAGGTAGAAGGAGCAATGTACACGTCTACCACCCAATTAAATGATGCACCTCCAGTAGATAGCATTAGTTTTCGTCTGGAAGAAGGCAATGCATTTTTTGACGATCTAATTTTTGGTGAGTTTTTCGCAACAGACCTGGTTGGTTTGAATGATACTTACTGGATTAAGGCCTGGAAAAATGGTGAATATTTGGGCCAACCTGGACAAATAAATATTGCTTATGATGCAGCATTCTCTAGAGATGCGGATAATGACGGTGTTCAGTTTATTCAACCTATAAGGGACGGAATTAGTACGATAGACGAGTCAAGAGACGAAGAAGCATTATCGCCATTTAACCTTCCTGATACCTTACTTTTTTACGGAGACACATTGATTTACCTGGATAGCACAAAGTATGGAATCGTCAATAATGAAAAAATATTCTTTGAAGAACCAGGAGTATTTGTAAACAATAACGTACCGGATTATCTGGATTTTCTACCACTGAATGATGAGAGATATATTCCACTTGGAGACACAGCTTTGTATCTTCAAGGAGATTCTGTTTATGTGGAAATACATTCTATTTCCAACGAAGCTTACTTTTTTATGAACCAGGTAATCATAGAAACTACGCGAGAAGGTGGTTTCGGTGCGCTATTCGCAACACCTTTGGCAAATGTGCCAACCAATATTATTCCTGAGAGCCAAGGGACACCTGTAGCTGGCTTTTTCAATATTGCAGCTGTTACAAATGGTGGGAATAGATTGCGTGAAGAAAGCCAGATCAGAATACTGGATTAACTCATTCAGTAAAATTTTAAGCCACAGAAAATCCAATTGACGCAGTAGCCTCGTAGGTAGCTTAGATTTTAAAAATTTAAAAATTTAAGCACTATGAGAAAATTAATCTTATCACTAGGTCTCGTTGTTTCTGCAGCCCTGGTGATTGTATTGGTGGCCGCCGATCACATTGATGCACCCGCTGTAGGAACACTATCTACCGGGAGCACTGTGGAAGACATCACCGATTACTACGCATTTGAGAGTCCGGCCAATTCAGCCAACTATGTTTTTGTCTGTAATGTTGCCGGACTCAGCTCTGCTACCTCTTTCAGTGAAGATGTGATGTATGAATTCAACATCGATTCGGATGGAGATAACGTGGAGGACCAGTTAATCCAGGTATATTTCGCAGATGGTCAAGCCATCACTTATGGGGTGGTCTCTGCTGAGGGACAAACTGGCCTCACCAGCGAAATTGTTTCCGGATCAACGAGGGTAGCTACTGACATTTCAAGTTCTGCCTCTTCAGGAGGTATTCAGCTTTTCGCAGGTCTAAGGGATGACCCTTTCTTTATGGACTTCTTCCAATTCGTTGATATCGTAAATGGAGTAGGGGCCGCTTTGGGAGATGACACCAATACCGGGGTTTACGATGCTGAGAGAGATTCTGATCCAGATACGGAAGGGATTCAACCTTACCCTGCAGCATTCAAAGCAGATGGAGAAGCATCCGACACGTTTGCAGGATCGAATGTGCTATCCGTGGTGGTAGAAGTACCAAAGAGCAGTATCGATGATACCGATGGAAAATTCACTTCTTGGGTAGAATCTAAAGCCAAACAATAATTAACGAAGAATAATAGAACAATGAAAAAGATAAAATTAATCGCACTATGTGCAATGGCAATGTTCGCAATGACAAGCTGTGGAGATGACGATAGTGGGAACATGGAACCCGAAGCGGACACATATACAACGGTGGATCAAATGGGACGCCCAGCAATTAATACCGTTTTCAATTTTTTTGGTGATGCAACGGTGAAGAATGGATATAACTCTACGCTTCCTTCGAATGGATCAATGAACGCAACAGCTTTTGCTGGCATATTAGATGCACTTCAAACGTACATCTTCCTTGATCCGGAGCAGTTTGAAAACATCTTAGGGATCGATAATGACGCACTTGCGGGGGTTCTTGCGGTAGACGTTTTGCAATCAGACAAGAACGCAGCAACTGCATATGGAACCTTAAATGGTCGAGCACTAAGTGATGATGTGATTGATGTAACATTATTGCTTGCATTTTCTGACCAGTCTGAGGCTGGAGCAGATAACCAAGTAAAAGCTGGTTTGATATCAGATAACGTGGATGCTAATGACAAGGCTTTTGGAACTAGTTTCCCTTACCTGGCTAGCCCACATTAATTCAGTTTAATCCTGAAAAGGGGGGCAAAATGCCTCTCTTTTCTTTCAAAAACCAAGTAGCTATGACTAAAATATTCAACATAATATTCGCGACAATAATCTTAATAAGCTGCTCAGATTCAGATCAGAGGGAATTAGTGAGTAATAAAAGTGACTATGAAACTTTTTTACTAAATTCTTCCATTGACCTCTCAGAACTGAATAAGCAAGTAAACCTCTGGGAAAGCAAGATTAATGAACAACCTAAAGGCTTTATCTACTACGAAAAACTAGGTAGTACTTTCAATATGCTATTCGAAAAAACCGGGCAGATTGCATACCTGAACAAAGCAGATAGTGCCTTTTCCAAAGCTCAGAAACTGACACGAGGAAAATGGAAGGTGCCTAGCCTTTTGAGCTTGAGCAGTTTGGCGATTAAGCGACATGATTTTCAGAAAGCTGCATCCTTTGCAGCAAGCGCCCGGGATCTTACTGAGGAGAAATTCGGACCATTGCTTATGCAATTTGATGCAGAGATGGAGTTGGGGAACTTCCAAATGGCGGGAGCGATTTTGGATAAAAACAGGCAGATGGAATCCTTTGATTACCTCGTTAGATTGGCGAAGTATAAAGATCATGAAGGAGATCTTGACTCAGCGATATTGTACATGGAAAAAGCCAATGATCAACTTTTGTACTACCAAAAAGAACGAAGAATATGGGCTACCGCTAATCTGGCAGACATGTATGGTCATGCAGGAAGAATAAAGGATTCCTATGCGATGTATCTCAAAGTTTTGGAATTAGATTCTACTTATACCTATGCGCTTAAAGGTATCGCATGGTTGGCCTATTCGAATGATAAAAAGACGAATGAAGCAAAAGCAATCCTGGAAAACCTTCAAGCACGCACACCTTTGCCAGATTATTATCTGATGTTAGCAGAGATCTCTGATTTTGATGGAGATGAAGAACAAGCAAAAAAATATCAAAACCAATTTCTTTCATATGCATCAATGCCTCAATATTCAGGAATGTACAATAAGTACTTAATTGATATTTACAATGAGCAGGGAGCTTTTGAGAAAGCACTTCAGCTGGCACAAGAAGAAGTAGATAAAAGACCTACGCCAGCAACTTACGATTGGCTGGCATGGACATTATTTCAAACAGGAAGAACAAAGGAAGCCATTCAATTATATCAAGAATATGTTGAAGGAGTAACCTATGAGCCAGATGTAGTTTATCACATGGGCGTGGTTTTTCATGAAGCTGGTATTTCCCAAGGAAGAGACTACCTGGAAGAATCGTTGGAAGCAGCTTATGAACTAGGACCATTGGTGGAAAAAGATATTAAGCTCAGACTTAAGGGGTAAATAGTTGTTGGAACGAAATCCAAAACATATCTAAGGTTCGTAGTTTGAGTACAAACATGTGTTTATCGCTGTAATGCGATGGATAGCTGGTTGGTGATAGATGCCCTGATCATTAGATGGTCAGGGTTTTTTATTTAATGAAATGTTAACGGCATTAAAATTTCATGGTAAGATTCGCAACCCTATTATTTTAGACAAAATTTCACCTACGTGTATAGACTATTACTACTCCTAACCATTTCACTTGTTGCATGCGAACCTAAACCAAGTGACCATCCAGTTTTTAAGTACGCTCCACCGATTGGAGTGATCGAGGATGGGTATGTAAGCAAGTACTATCGGCACTACTATCCAAGTAATACGGATACCAAGGCCGCAACAGAAATTTCCTACTCGAAGTACCGCAAGCAGGGGGATCAAATATTTATCAACCGATACAATGCAGGTTTTGACCTGTCAGGTATATCCGAAACCTTAGTCTCCGGACCTGAGATAAGGATGCAAAAACTGATAGATATTCGAAGGTTGGATACCATTGAAATCGAAATCATCAATCCCCTCAGAGAAAATTGGGAAGGAAGTAACATTGATCCGTATTTGATCAGGTATGTTTTTAACGATAAGGCGTACACTTATACCCAAAACCAACTTGATGTTTACGATACCTTAATTGAGGGTGCGGTCGGAAAAGTAATCGTATCCGAAGGTGTTTATAAAGAAGAGGAGACGGATGAAATCGTCAATCAATTTACTAGTACGGACATTTTTATTACGGATATCGGTCTTTACGCATCCACGAGCGAATTTGAAAATTACCGGATGGAATTGGAGCTTATCGAGCAGATGCCAATCGAGGAATTTGAACGTAGAGCTGATCATGATAAGCACCGCATAGCCTGGATCAATCCTGATGAGACACTTGATACCGAGGAATTTTCCATTTGTGGACACGAACGGTTCATCGCAGATTACTACAACTCTACACCGGATGGAAGATATGTAAATGGAAAACGAGCCATGCTCGACACGATTTATAACAACCTGGATGAATCAAAAATGCTAGAGCAAAACGGCATGCTTACGTTTCGCTTTGTTGTGAACTGTGAAGGAAAAGCCGGCCGATTCATTGCAGAAGGGGTTGACTTCATGTATGAGCCTATCAAATTTGAAGACGAGACAATTAATCATTTGTATGGCATCCTCCAAAAATTAGATGACTGGAGACCTGTAGTCATCAGAGACGAGGCAAGAGACGCATACTTTTATATCACCTTTAAGATTGAAGATGGAAAAATCACTGACATACTTCCTTAGCACACTGATTGCCCTTTTGATTTTATCTTCATGTGCAGAACGTGAATGGTACAAGAAGGAGTTTTCTGAGGAAGTAAAAAAACAATATGGACCTCAACTTAGAGTCGGAGGATCGTACTATCAAGGATCTGTACCGGAGCAGTTTCAGCTTGATGAATCAATGAGGATGGACTCCACAGATGCCGATTTGTGGAGGGAATTGGGTACTGCCAGAGTGAAGAGAGGCTTAGCCGATGAGATGTACTATTTCTATGGTGAGGCAGTAAAAAGGAAACCAGAAAAGTGGGCTGGCTTTCGAGGCTATTTATACCTCTATTTTTATCGGGATTACTATCGTGCCATCGCGGACTTTGATTTAGGAGATGAAGTCAGTGGAGAAGTGCAGCACTCTCAAGGACAAAATCACGATTATATGCGTGGAATCTGTCATTACGGTTTGAAGGATTATACAACGGCAATAGAATCACTGGACAAATACATTGATAAGGTGGTTAGAGATGAGGGCGAAGAGTGGGTAGATGTGTATGCCTTTTTGTACAAAGGATTGGCGTTGATAAAGTTGGAACGGTTAGATGAGGCTATGCTCGAATTTGATCGTGTTTTGAAATATTACAAAAACCTTTCGGATTGCTTCTACCATAAGGCAAGAATCTATGTAGCCCGAGGGCAATTTGATCTAGCCATGAAAGAACTTCAACAGGCAGAACAATATCATCAGCAAGGTTATTACCATCAAAGACCATATGTCGAGGTGTTGGAACAGGTGTACATTCAGGACATCCAAAGTTTGATGAGGGAGATCAGTACGAGTTGATTTCTATTGGTAGTCAGAAACTTTGAATTTACGATTGCGATTTGTAATGAAGGTTTGACCCGGAAGTCTTTTTACTTCCACCAACTCAATACATTTGAAAAGATTCTCATTGAGATGTTGAACGCTTGCAGTTACATTTATTCTTTCATCATCAATTAGTAATTGCTCGTGAGACACTTTTGTAAAGACCTCATAATCGGATCTTTGCATAAAGATTTTAATGATACTGTCTTCCTTTATGCGAATATTTATCCATGGACTTCTAAGTATATCATGCTCTTGCAAAAGTTTGAAATACATATATCCAGCAGAGTCTTCAGCAATCAAATCAGCTTCTTCTTTAGAATTCTGTAATGAAAGAGCTTTCTCCAGAAGTGAATCTGGTAAATTGTAAAAGCTTCCAATATTAAACCAGGTATAATAAAGGTCTCCATTAATTAAGTCACTTTCATTTTTAGGTTGTGAACAAAAAGTGAATATTAAAATCGTACTGAAAATGATGTATTTCATGCTATAGATAAATTTACTTCACAAACCAACCATCCCAGCAAGTTGAAGAGAGAAAACTTGCCAGGATAGGATTGGAATTAAAGGTCATACATGACGGTAAATAGTCCATATCGTTGTTGGATATCGTAGGAGAAAGTACTGATCAGGTTGTCGCTAAAACTATCTCTTCTCACCGCTCGGGTATCCAAAAGATTCAGCCCTTGGATTTTAAATTCCCATGGACTTTTCTTTTTTCGATAGCTCAATGAAGAATCTAATACATCGAAAGAAGTCTCCTGATTTTGGCTCTTGTTTACATACCTGTTGAAGGCATATTCAGTCTCAAAACGGAAGCCCTTATACGTGAACGTAGTACCGACATTCGGCCGATGATTTACAAACTTATTCGAGATGGATCCTGAAGAATATCGGTTAATAGATGCCGTATATCCTGTACGTATAGAAAGCTTCTTGAACAGTCGAGCAGACATATTCAATTGATAGGTTTGCGAGAAATTGTCATTTTCAATCACCTGGCCCTCAAACTGATTGTTCAATACGGTCTGAGATAATGTGGCCATTCCACTTATTCTGAAATGATCGAAACGCTTCTCCAGATTAATGTAACCACCGGTTATTTTATTGGCTTGTATTGCATTGACTGAGGTAAGTACATTCTCAACCCCATTTAACTCCTGGTTATTGGTAAACCCGTCTTCAATATACTGGAAGTTGAACCCACCATAGATATTGAAGAAGTTATACATGTTGAAATTTCGATAGTCCAGGCTCACAGTGTGTGAAAATGATGGCTGCAATCCAGCATTTCCGAATGTCAAGGTATTGTATGAATTAAGTATGTAACCTTCTGTGTACGAACTTACCCCATTGTATTCCAGCGATTGGTTATAGTTAAAAGTTAAACCATGCGAACTCCCAAAATCATACTCTGCTCTCAATTGTGGAAATATATATTGGGTATGTTCCGGTGATTCAGCGCCTCCTTTAACGGTATAGCTATTTAAACTTACACCCGGGCTCACGGTCAATTTCTCCCACTTCTTCCGATAGGTTAACCGTACGTAGCGATTGGTAATATCCAATTCTTCATCCAAATCAACCACATCATCTTGCTCATTGTCGAGATCAGAAATCAAGTTTTGACGTGACAGATTAATTCCAACTGCGGCATTGAAATGAGTGGTTTTATTCAAAATGTAGTAATAGTTGAATGCCCCATCCAAGCGCTTGGAATCAATGCGCTGATCCTGAGAAAATTGCAACGCATCTCCTGTGAGAAACGAACTGAATAAGGGAACTTGACTTGATAAAAACTGAGTAGTAGGTGTCACTTCCTGGTTGTAATTCACCTCTGCAGAAACAATATTCTTTTCATTCAATGCATTGAACATTCGGAGCTGGTGACGTTGACTCCTTGGAGTTCTTTCATTCGTTTCCTGAAGGTTGTTGTCTCCTGCCATCTGTTCTGAGACTCGAAGCTGATCCTGATCAATAGCGCTACGTTTTCCAAAGAAAGTATAATCTACCTGCAAGTTGTAATTCGGTGTGTACTTTGCCGAAAAGCGACCCAGCCCAGACTTGTTGGAGATCGAAGTGCCGGTTGTAAGTGTTTCCTGTGTCTGCACATCCAGCTGCGGATAGGTCCGTAATGAGTTAGAGCCGAGTGTTGCATCATTGTCAAAGCCAATGAAAAATCCGGTAAATTGTAGTTTATCTGTTGGACGTGTAGTAAAATTGAAGGCACCCAGTCGATTTGTGATACTGCTCGCAGAATTACGATCGGTCAATGGAATACCTGCATCCCCAGCGTTGAATCGGAAGGAAGTACCATTTCGTGCTGCCATCGCTGCTATACCTCCGGACATTCTAAAATAGTCATTTAAGGTAAGTGCGAGTTCGCCTACATTATTACCATCACCGATGAAGTTGACACTGGTTTTTGGGGCGTAATAAAAGGTATTGGCATGACCAAAGTACCTTTTTTCAGGTCCTCCGCCTGCTTCAATATCTCCAAATACGATTCTCTTTTTGTCAGACTTTAGCTCAATATTTAATGCCAACCGATCGTCATTATTTAGTCCTTGCATCGGTTGGATGTCATTGAAATTTTGGAGTACCTGAACCCGGTCCACTACATCGGCAGGAATATTCTTGGTGGCAAGCTTCGTGTCTCCTTCGAAAAATTCTTTGCCATCCACCAGAACCTTCTCGACACGTTTTCCTTGCACTTCTATGTCTCCATTGTCACGAATGTTAAAGCCTGGCAGCTCCTCCAGAACATCTTCCAACTTACGTTCATCTCCTTTAACAAAAGCTTCGGCTTTATATGAGATGGTATCCCCCTGCACCATCACTGGCATTTCTGCGACCACTGTCACCTCGTCCAATGAACTCACAGATTCCTTCATAATTACTAATAAAGGTTCTTCTGAGGTTTCATTTAATTTCAAATACTGACTGATAGGAACAAAACCTACAAATGTTGCTTTCAACTCATAGACTGTGTTCTTTTTCAATCGGAGTTGAAAGCCACCCTTGACGTCTGTCACAGCAAATGCTTTCATCTCCTTAGTTGTAGTATCAATGGCCATTACATTGGCGAAGGCGATTGGGGCAAATGTAGAATCTCGTGTTTGACCTTTGAGCAGCACGTGATCCTGGGCTTGTACTGAGTGTGTTCCCAGCACAAGCACCAAGCAGATAACGATTAGTCCTTTCATTTTTGTTATCCTCCGATTCGTATTACACGTGTTTCTCCACCATCTCCAGTGTCATACTTCTTCATCATTTCTTGAAGTTTCTCATCTCTGATCTTATCAGCTTCTTCTCGCGAAACTCGTTTGCCCTTGTTGGGTACCTCTATCTCAATAGGAGTGGCTGGATTCAGCTCTACCTTGGTGCATAGGAAAGTGAAGTTTCCATTTTTAAGCTCAAGAATAAGTCCAGGTAATCCCCACGTATTAGATGGTCCTTGCGAAACAGGAATGTCTGGCGTATACCAGGCAGTAATCAGGGTGGTATCCATTACAGTTTCGGTTGTTTGTTCTGAATCACTCAGCGACATAGTCATTTGTTCGGTGATGTTTTCATATTCAGCCTTGATCACTGTATAATCACCAATCTTTTTAGTCTCTCCAGTGATTTTCCAGTTGAAGGTTGGGAGCTCATCTTCGATTAGAAATTTCTTCCCAAATATTTCTGTCTCCTCTAAGAATTGATTTTTGCTTGGGTTCATGTAGCTCACGGAATTACCTGTTGAAAATCTTATTTGCACTCCACCTGAATTGGGACTGTTAGCGGCCGATTCCAACTCTACATCTTCTTTCCATGTCGCTTCCTCAAGGTTGAAAGTCAATGTATAGTCCCGCTGCGATTGTTGCATGAGTTGCTTTCGAATAGATTCTTGCATATCAGGATTCATGTCTGGTCCTGCCACATTTAAGGACTCAATGCTCATTGAAGACTTGTACTTGGCAATTCCTTCAAACTTCTGCTGGCTTAACCCTTGGAAAGCGATTCCCACCAGCAAGCCTGGTACCAGTGAGATGAGTAGTATCGTTTTTCTCATTGTTGTTTTAGTTTTCAGCAAACCAATGAGAATGAGTGCAAACGGACGGTTAAGCAGTGTTAACGTGTGTTAACGAAGGGATTGAAGCCAAAAAGTGACACCTATATTTGTAGCGTGAACAAACAATCGTATCGCAATAGCTTGATTTTAATCGTGGTAACTGCCCTGGTGCTAACGTGCGCCCAGGTGTATTTTACTATTCAGAATTATGAGGTCAACAAGCAACGATTCATCCAGGATGTTCAACAATCATTGGATGCGAGTATTGAAAATTACTTTGCAGGGAAAGCCAAAAGTAGTATCTATATATTAGGAGAGAGCGCTTCCGATACCCTAATTAATGGGAGGACATCAATTGCTTTTACCTCTCGACTTGAAGATGCGGATAGCATACTCAGAGTTGTTAGTGATAGTCAATCCACGCTTGGTTCTGGATTTTCTCATATTTGGTCTAGCACGACGATAAAGCCAGATTCTCTCAACCTGGATTCAGTGTTTCATATGAACAATGAAACATCATTTCAGAAGCTCAAATTGACCACCAGATACGATTCTTCTCGTGCAAAAGAACTACAGTTTTTGACGCAGAAAGTTATGATCTCTATCAGTGAAGACCTTTTGGATTTGGGAGCACTGTACAACGAATTCAAAAAGGAATTAGAAAATAGAAATCTAGATATAGCATTTTCATTGAAACAAAACGTAGATGGTCGCAAGACCACAATTGGAGAATTAAACGAGGAGAATTACCTCTCTACTGCTGCAACATCTGTTTTCTTGGGAGATTTCAACACCATAGCCGTAGACTTTGAAAATGCTACATTGATAATCTTAAGAAATGGAATTGGAGAATTGGTTTTATCGGCGCTTCTGATTGCATTGGTAATTGGCACCTTGGTCCATTTGTACAAAACCATTTATGCACAGAAGCAGCTGGCTGCTATTAAAGATGACTTGATCAGCAATATTACGCATGAGTTTAAGACTCCAATAGCCACCATTTTTTCGGCTTTGGAAGGGGTTACGAGTTTCAATCAAACCAATGATCAGGAAAAGACGAAGCGCTACCTCGAGCTCTCGACAGACCAATTGCATAAACTCAATGACATGGTGGAAAAAATGCTTGAGACTGCCACCATCGATCAGGGAAAATTGACTTTGAATAAGGAGGAAGTCGAAGCAGTTGCTTGGACCAGGGAAATCGTCGAGCAATTTCAAATGATTGAAGATGATAAGCAGATCACTTTCGAAACAGAACAGGAAACATCGGTCAGTACTTTGGATCGGTTTCATTTAGAAAATGCCATTTCTAACCTGATTGACAATGCGACTAAATATGGGGGAAACAAAATTACTGTTCGTCTGCGTCAAAAAGATCAAATACTGACCTGGGAGGTTGAAGATGATGGAGGAAACATTCCTCCTGCACAAAAGCATAAAATATTTGAAAAGCTTTATCGAATCCCCACTGGCAATAAACATGATGTGAAAGGATTTGGAATTGGATTGTATTATGCTCGAACCATTGCTGAGATGCATGGCGGACACTTAACACTTGATATTTCTGGTGGTCGAACTTTATTTAGTCTATCCATATGAATGAAGGCAGTGCTAAAATATTGTTGGCAGAGGATGAAGCTGCGTTGGGCATGATCATCCGGGAAAGCCTTGAATCCAGAGGATTTGAAGTGGTGTTTTGTAAAGATGGTGAGGAAGCCAGTGAAGCATACGAGGCAGAGAAACCAGATATTCTGGTTCTGGATGTTATGATGCCAAAGTTGGATGGATTCACGTTGGTTAAACAAGTACGTAAAAAGGATCATTATATCCCAATAATCTTCCTTACAGCAAAATCAAGGACCGAAGACGTTGTTGAGGGCTTTGGGTATGGTGCCAACGATTATCTCAAAAAACCTTTCAGTATGGAAGAGCTTATCGTGCGAATTCATGCACTCCTAAACCGGAAATCACAGCGTCAAAATAGTGAGGTTGAAGAGATTGGGGATTACACCTTTGACTGCCAAAAACAGACACTGACCTATCGTCCCACCAATCATGAAGAACGCTTGACGCATAGGGAAGCACATCTACTGGATGCACTCATTAAAAATGCAAATGAGCTTACGGACCGACAGCAAATTTTGAAATCGCTCTGGGGAAATGATGATTTCTTCAATGCACGAAGCATGGATGTATTCATCAGTAAGTTGAGAAAGAAACTCGCTCTTGATACTTCAATTCAAATCATTAATGTCAGAGGGTATGGATATAAGCTGGTAGTTTGAAATCCTTTAAGCCAAAGTAGATTCACTAAATGAGCTTATAGGTTTATCAGACATTGTTCTCGCAGAAAGATAGCCCATATAGAAAAAGGTGTTTGAGCGTCTAAAACGTTTCATTACCGTGTCTAGCTTTTCGACTGCTTCCGCACCCTTCGCTAAAAAGTCTCTCAGGTTCCGTGCATTTGATCTGGATTTGATTTCATAAAAACGTGGTTTGCCACGCTCATCCTGATACGTTCCAAAAAGCAATTTTGCATCATCGATCTGGTCTTGTGTTAGCCCATAGTCTCCCATTTTTTTAACATGTTTCTCCAGCAGGTCAATGATTTGGCAAGTTTTAATCTCAAAATCTTCATGTGGAAGACTCAAATAGTCGTCTTTAGAATTTCTCGCTTTGATGCATAGTTCAGTATCACCGGTATCCTCAGCATAGGCCTCCAGGGCATCATCTAAGATATCCATTCTTTCCGCGACCTGATGTTTGATTTCTAAAACCGAAGGACTGACAAACATTTGTGAGGCTTCGTTATTATCGATTGACGTACGAATTTGATCTAGTAGCGTGGCTAGCGCGATTTTGTAAGTGCTTGCTATTGGGATGGCGGTCCATACCGAAGTATTGGCGTCCAGGTATGCGTTGGTAGTTCGCATCATTTCTAAGATTTTGACTTGTCGCGGATTCATAATTGATGAGTTTGAGTAAAAAAGCAATGGTATTAGTCAAATTGTGTAAGACCGTATAAGGAGTGTCTACAATTGGTGCACATGAATCAATATGGGCTCCATGAAATTTTAAAGAAGTGTCGCAAGTTTCTTGTTGCTGCTAAGTAGTAATTAATGGTTTTAGTTAGATTGCCCATCCAATCGTTGACATGAGCGTAATAAAAGAAATCTATGATATCACCAAGAGTGCAGCCGCGCTCAAGCAAAAGCGAGGGGCACTCAAGCGTGCTTTGAGAACAGAGCTAAAATTGAATCACAAGTTTTTGCAAGACGTCAAAGTGAAAGAGCTTGAAGACTCGCGTCGTAAAGAGATGATCCAAATGTTGGAGATTGAAGAATTAGCTGCTGCCGTTAAACTCGAAATCCCATATGTACTTCTCTCAGGAAAAGAGGTAGATGAATCCTTAGCAGATCGTTACCGTGTGAAGGCAATTAAAGGTTTTAAGATTGGAGATCTGATAGAAAATCTCTACCTCATGATTTCATACATCAAAAAAGACTTCAATAATCCTCGCATCCACCTCAACCTGCGATTGATCAACATTTACAAGTACAATGGAGTACTGATAGAGTTATTGAAATAAGAGCTAATCTACCTTTCTTACTTTCTGGTTCCCCGTGATCGCGTCAATCATACGTACGTAGCTAACTCGTTTTCCAGAATGTTGGGACACATAGAAATATTGAATTCCTTCCAATTCCACATCGCATTGCCCCAACTCATATCGGTGCGCAATAACCACATCTCCTTCCAGGATTTGTACACCTTCCTCATCCAAAATTTCAGGAGGTAGTTTTTCTTTTGGCTTCTTTTTAAATAATCCGAACATCTACAGTGACGCTTTGAAGCGTGCAATACTAAATTGAAATCAGGATAAAGTGAATTAGCGAAGGAGTTAATTAGAAAATAGTGAAGAAGAAATTAGTTGATCAGTTAATTAGGGTTCCTATTTTACCGATCCACAGATACCTAATGTTCTAATTAACTAATCACTGATAAATCCACTAATTACCGATAACTAATCCACTCATTTAGACATTCCCAACAACCTGCATAGTTTCAAGCGAAGGATTTTCACTGCCTCCCCGAGGTTCTATTGTCACAGCAAATGCCGCAGCATTCGGTCCAATATTTTTCATTTGAACAAGGAAATTCGTATTTGCTGGATCGAATACTCCTGCATCAACGGGCTTACCATCGATAATGGCCCAAAGCTGATATTGTTGATTCTGTGAAAGTTCTTTCAGATTCTGAATACTTAAGTACACATCCGCAGTTGACTCATTCCAGTATACAGTAGCGAGGGACTCTGGTGAGTTGTCCGTGCCATTTAGAGTAACTCGTTTATAGGCTGAGTTATTCATGATGGATACAGCATTTTGGATGTCATCCAGTTGCAGATTTACTTGATTGTAGTTTTCAGCAAATTGCTCATTTTGTGCAATGAGGGTTGATAGTCGATCCTCAGCGGATTGCCACTTATTCCAATAATTGAAGGCCATAAAAGCAGATCCTAGTGCTAAAATGATGGATGCCGCAGCAGCAAATCGTAACCTCCCAAAAGATTCTTTAGGTCGCATTTCAACGACAGGTGTTGGTTTTTCTAAGGCTGGCTCTGAAGCAATCTTGGCCATCAACTTGTCTTTTATATCTGAAGGCGGCTTAACAGCCGTGGCGAATGCAAGCGCTTCCATCGAAAGCTCAATTTTTTCAAGCTCCTCCCTGATCTCAGGATGCTGGGAAGCAGCACTTTCCACCTCAGCACGCTCAGCTTGAGAGAGCTCATCCATCACATAGGATTCCAGGATACCTGACGATATGTATTCTTCGATGTTCACTCTACTTGCAATACTACTCTTATATTTTTCAGCGCCATTTTAAGACGCGTTTTTATTGTTCCAAGAGGAATATCAAATTCCTTTGAAATTTCTGATTGGGTGTAGCCTTTAAAATAGACCATCTCGAGGATGAATCTCTCTTCTTCACGCAAGGATGTTAACATCTCCTTCAAACCGATAGTATCAACACTAAGATGGCTTAGATTATCGCGCTCTATTCCAGATACGTAAGTTTCTATGTTATCGGTTTTCCCCACCTTCTTCATTTCTTTAGATCGCAATTTATCAATCGCCAGATTCCTGCTGATATTCACCATCCAGGTAAAAAAACGACCCTTAGAAGAATCATACTGCTCGATCTTTTCCCAAAACTTCATGAAAGCATCTTGCAATACTTCCTGTGCCACATCCTCGTCGCCAATAATGCGACTGATCGATCCATAGATCGCCCCTGAATAATGATCATATAAATAGCTAAACGCTTCTGTCTCTCGCGCTTTGATGCGAATGACCAGTTGATCTTGATCGATTTGGTGATTAGTGATGTTCACGGGTAGCTGTAGCAACACAAAACTATGAATTATTGTAGTCCTCTCCTTTCGATGGCCATTGAATTTTCGCAATACATCATCAGAGTGTCTTCCAACAGGCATTGGAATTTGCTTTGGTTGGTGACTTTTTAATTACGAATTATTTCTCGGTGATGGATTTTTCTAATGAACAAAACTGTTCGGTTTTTTCGGTAAAATCCAAGTGATGGATTCTTTACGTATGTCAGAGCAATTATCAATTTATTTTAGCATCTAACTTATCATGACTACCATGAAGCATATTCAGTTTCTGATTTTTATTCTAATCTCTTTCTCAGGTTTTTCACAATCCATTGTTGGAATCATTAAGGATGCTGAAACTAATGAGCCTGTAGAGTATGCGGTCATTTTCAATCTTACTGAAGAGACACACTCACATAGTAATCACACCGGAAGATTCTCATTAAATAACACACAAGAGGGAGATTCAATTGTCATCTCAATGGTAGGGTATGAACGTCTTCAATTTAGGGTAAGTCCAGAGACAGACTGGAACATACAATTAAACGCTGCACCTGTAGAGTTGTCTCAGGTAGTAATCTCGCCAGATTTAAATACCATTAATAAAATCAAACAAGTGGATCTTAAAATAAATCCAGTTAACTCATCACAAGAAATTCTAAGAAAAGTTCCTGGTTTATTCATTGCACAACACGCAGGTGGTGGCAAGGCTGAACAAATATTTCTACGAGGATTTGACATTGATCACGGTACAGACATACAAATAACTGCCGATGGTGTACCTGTAAATATGGTTTCTCATGCACATGGTCAGGGATACGCAGACTTACATTTTCTTATCCCGGAAACGATAAAAAATGTAGATTTTGGCAAGGGTCCATACTATGCGCAAAAAGGAAATTTCACTACCGCGGGCTATGTGGACTTTAAAACGTACGATCGAATAGATGGAAGCAGTATTAAAATGGAAGCTGGCAGGTTTAATACACTTCGATCGGTGGGTATGATTGATTTAATTGAAGGATTAGAAGATAAGGATGCATTTATCGCAACAGAATATCTCATTTCAGATGGCCCATTCGAGTCGCCTCAAAATTTCAATCGATTCAATTTATTTGGTAAATACCATGCTCAGATAGGTAATAACTTCCTGACTGTTCAGGCATCAGGCTTTCAAAGTAAGTGGGATGCTTCTGGTCAGATTCCCATACGCGCGGTTGAGTCAGGACAAATTGATCGATTTGGTGCAATTGATGATACTGAAGGCGGAGAAACTTCCAGAGTTAACTTCCTGGTTGATTATACTTCAACACGGCCTGATGGAAATTTCATTCAAACGAAGGCATTTGTTTCACGATATGATTTTGAGCTCTATTCCAATTTCACATTCTTCCTTGAAGATCCTGTCAATGGTGATCAAATCAGGCAGAAAGAATCTAGAACGATTTATGGTTTTCAGTCAGCGTATAACCACGGCTTAACAATACTTTCTGGTGCATTTACAGTAGAATCCGGAATCGGATTCAGATACGATGATATCAATGGGTCTGAACTTTCAAATACCAGAAACAGAAGAGAAACCCTAAACAGCCGTATCTTATCAGATATGGATGAATTCAATGGATTCTTATTTTCGAATGCCACATGGGAATTTAAACAATGGATGGTAAATGTAGGCTTGCGAGTGGATGGCTTTCGTTTTGAAGAAGTGGATTTATTATCCAATGCATATGAGCGCCAATCAGCCGTCGAATCGATTTTCACTCCTAAATTGAATGTGATTTATAGCCCAACAAATAACTGGCAATTGTATGTGAAATCAGGACGAGGATTTCACAGTAACGATACAAGAGTTGTTTTGAGAGAACCCAACATGAATACTCTTCCGTCTGCTTGGGGTTATGATGTGGGAACGGTATATCAACCATTCAATCGCTTGTTCATTGATTTAGCATACTGGGAACTGTATTTGGAACAAGAGTTCGTCTATGTAGGAGACGCAGGGATTGTAGAGCCTAGTGGAAGAACCAAAAGAACAGGAGTGGATCTGGGAATCAATTATCAGCTAAATGATAATATGTATGTGTTTTCGAATGTAAACTATGCCAATCCACGAGCAATTGATGAAGCTGAAGGCTCTGATTACATCCCACTGGCACCTACCTTCACAAGCATTGGAGGTTTTACCTATCAAAGAAAGAATTTAAGCGGGAGTATTAGTTATCGGTATATAAAAGATCGGGCAGCCAACGAAGACAACACGGTAACAGCTGAGGGTTATTTTTTAACGGATGTCAATTTGTCTTACGATAGACCATCATGGGCTGTATCCATGTCTATAGAAAATCTTTTCAACAGCGAATGGAGAGAAGCACAATTTGATACGGAATCGAGATTAGCAGGTGAAACCAATCCGGTCTCTGAAATTCACTTTACGCCAGGTGTGCCGTTTTTTGCTAAAGTTGGGTTGACATTTAAGTTTTAAATCTATCTGAATCTTCTAAAGAGCACCTTCAAAAATTCTTTAACCTCATCCGATTGCATATCCCATTCGTTGTGCTTGGCGTATCCCTGTACCAGAAATTCTACGGACTCATCAAATGAGCCATAATTTTCAAGTTCAGCAAGGGCATTTTCGAATTCATGTTTATCGTTCATAAATAGCTCCTTAATAAACATGTATCGGTGATTCAGTGATATCAATTCAAGAATGCCTCCTTCTTTTTTAGTAGAGTTTTCAAGATGATCAGCAACTGTTTCTTCTTCTTTCTCAAATTGTTGGTTGATCGTCTCTTCAGGGAAATCGTCCTCCTTGTCCTCATCTTCAAGCATTACCGGAGGTCGAACCTCTTTTTTTGGGCTTTCCTGGATCTCTTCTTCTAGGTCGGATTCATCTTCTACTGCCTTCGGTTCTTCCTCTTTTGGTTCAGGATCGACGGGCTCAACATTGACTTCAGGAGCACTTGATGGGGTATTTTCTTCCCCAAAATCTTCCTCTATCATGGCATCATCATCCGCGCTAACCTCAATGTTAGCGTTCTCTTCATTTGCGTCCGGCGCAGTTTTTCTTGGTTTTGGACGTTCTTCAACAAGATCTTCCTCACCAGGCTCGAAAAGATCATCCTCATCAAATTCGTCCATTTCAGGATCATCAGAAAAGATTTTTTCAGAAGTGATCTCTAGAATACTGGTGAGATTAGCGCATTCTTCATTTACAGCTTCTAACGTGTCAAAATCATCAAACTCCTCAGGCAATTCATCTATGACATCATCTATCGTTAGCCCTTTCATGTCAGACAGAAAATTCTGAATTTCTTTTTTGTGAATCTTCAAGTACTTCACTGTGCCTTCCACTGACTTATCCTTAATTGTTTCAACACCTCTGCTATCGAGATCAATTTCAACATAGGCTTGAGGCATCGCCGCAAGGTAAATGGTGTCTTTAACTGCATGATTAAGGAGCGTCTCAAATTTTTCTTTGTTGACTTCAATATGCTGAGAAAGCACATTCATGAACTGAATCATTGCTTGACGAACTTCTTCGTGCTTGTAATTAAAGAAAGGACTCTCCAGCTTTTTTGTCTCTTCCTGCCAGTATCTAAAAAGGAGCTTGATTACGAAGAAGTTGACCTGCTTGGAAGGTGTTACCTTCAAAATTTCCTTACCCGTAATGATCTCTTTTCCACCTTTGAAAAACTCTGCGGTTACCTTTGAGGCAAATTTCTCACAATAGCCGTCTATAAAGTCTTCGTTTAGTTTCTTTTGCATTCTTAAAAAATTGATGGTATGCCTACTGTAGTTATAGCCAACCTAAAGAGTAAATCTATTCATTGTGATGATAAAAGGGAAAGTTTGCTAAACATTTTGCTATCAGCGACAGACTGGATGCATGCTTGTGGAGGCAAGGGAAGATGTACGACCTGCAAGGCAAAAATTCTGAACGGGATGGATCAACTGTCTCCCAGAACGAAGCCTGAAGAACAGTATTTGAAATTGAATAAATTGCAGGAAAATGAGCGTCTGACTTGTCAAACATATCCTTCTGGCGATGTGACAGTTCAAGTACCTAAAGAAACACAATTACCCCATTTGACATATACTGAATAATGTTTGTTGAACCGCATATTGGTAAAGGAACACTAAGGAGAGGCGGCTGGATAGAAGTCGTGTGTGGATCTATGTTTTCAGGGAAAACAGAAGAGCTTATTCGTAGATTGAATCGAGCGATGCTTGCCAATCAGCACGTGGAGATTTTTAAACCTGCGGTAGACAAACGATATGATAAAGTAAAAATCGTTTCTCACAAAGACTCATCGATACCATCTACTCCTGTCAATTTTGCGAATGATATTTTGCTTAGAGCAGGCAATTGTGAAGTAGTAGGCATTGATGAAGCACAATTTTTTGATGAGGAAATTGTTAATGTAGCTAATGAGTTGGCGAATCAGGGCAAGCGTGTGATCGTAGCAGGCTTGGATATGGATTTTCAGGGTGTTCCCTTTAAGCCAATGGATTCGTTGATGGCTACTGCGGAGTATATCACTAAGGTCCATGCCGTTTGCATGAAATGCGGAAATGTTGCATCATATTCCCATCGACGTACTAAATCGAAGCAAACCATAGTTTTAGGAGAAAAGGATATTTATGAAGCACTTTGTAGATCATGCTTCTTTGAGGCGGTTGAGTCTAAGTAGTCTCGCCATAATCTTAGGTTGCCTGGCATTTGCACAGAACATTCCGATAGGGACTTGGCGTACGCATTTCAGTTATTCTAATGCGAGGCATTTAGTGGCCACATCAGATAAAGTCTTTTGTGCTTCTACATTCGGACTATTTTCATTAGAGATAGAAAGTGGGGTCACTAGGAAATTATCAAAAATTGATGGACTTTCTGATGTCGGTGTTTCTGCACTTTCTTACAATGAAAACCTCAACGTTTTGGTGATCGGATATCAAACAGGCTTTACTGATTTGGTTTTTGAAGACGGTTTGATAAGTATTCCGGATATCGCTCAAAGCAATTTGGAAGGCGATAAGACAATCAATGATATTGCTTTTAATGCTTCAACTACCTTTTTAGCAACGGATTTAGGAATAATCGTTGTTAATACATTAGATGGTGAAATAGTTGAGAATTATGTGCAAATCGGAACCAATGGTGATAATGTTGAAGTCCTGGAAATTATCGCAAGAAATGACTCATTATTCGTTCGCACATCAGAGGGGGTTCAATCAGGTGTGATCACCACCA
Organism: Ekhidna sp.; assembly: GCA_965601465.1. Classification (GTDB taxonomy): domain Bacteria; phylum Bacteroidota; class Bacteroidia; order Cytophagales; family Cyclobacteriaceae; genus Ekhidna. The sequence goes on from OZ271834.1 coordinate 773,836, forward strand.
ATTTGCTTGATTTTAGTAACTGGACCATGTATCCATCCTCTTCATTATATACGAATCTTTCAGCTGTAGGCGGTGAGCTATATGCAGCCTCCGGTTCAGATTTGCTGAGATTTACCTCGGGGATTTGGGAAGATACAGGGTTTGACCTCCCGGCTGGTGCCGGAAGTTTGGGTCAACTTGATGGTCGTCTTATCGCAACAGCTGCTGGAGAAGTCTTCCGACTTGAAGTAGCCGGCTTTGAACTACTTCTTTCTACCTCGGCTTCAGCAATAAACGATATTGTCTCAGTCAATGGCTCTTGGTATATAGCCGACGGAGTGAATGGATTATTAGATCAATCAGGCAATCAAATTTCGCCAGATGGCCCCCGATCAGATGTCTTTTCCAATTTTAGAGTAATAGCCAATCAACTTTATGGCTTCCATGCTCCATCTCCCTTTTCGTATGATGGCTCAGATCAGGTAGATGAATTTTCTACATTCATTAATGGACAGTGGCAAAATACATCAATACCAGGTTTTAATAATGTATCTGATGTTGCTCGCTTCAATGGAAACTTCTATTATGCATCCATCGGTGACGGCATATACGATGCGTTGAACGAAACCATTATCTCGGACATACCGGGGAGCTCTTCGGAATTGGATACGGTAATCACAGCACTTGCCTCCGGCACTAATTTGTGGGCTTCTTCCTTCAAAAACGACAATGCCATCCACTTAATGGGTAACGATCAAAGTTGGACATCTTTTGCATCTACTTTCCTAGGAGGGAATGAATTCTTAACCATAGATCTTTCGGAAAGTGGGATAGGTTGGCTTGGTGCATCCACGGGAATAATTACGGTTCTGGATCCGGAAGAGATCCAAGTGGATCAGATAAGTACTTCCGATGGATTGCCATCATCTTTCATAGATATCAACATTAGTGTGGAAGACAATGCCTGGGTTGCGACTTCAGGTGGCCCCGCGTTGTTTCCTGATGCTTCATTTGTATTCTTCGATTCCAATGGAATAAATCCTACGTTCGAAAATCGGACGTTGTTTGAAAACGAACAAATCAACGCAGTAATGACTGATGGCGGCAACCGCATTTGGTTTGGTACCAATCGCGGACTTTGGTTGTTTGATGAAAACACCTCTGAGCAGATTGCTGTATTTAATATTTCCAACAGTCCTCTTCCATCAGATCAGATTATTCAGTTAGAATATGATGGGACCAATGGAGAGGTGTTTATTTTGACAGCCAGAGGGATGGTTTCTTTTCGTAGCTCATCGTCTATTGGAAGTCGCAATCATCGGAATGTTAACATTTTCCCTAACCCTGTTCGTCCAGATTATCAGGGGCTGGTAGGCCTTACTGGGTTAGCGAGAAATGCAACAATAAAAATCACAGATGTTAGTGGAAATCTGGTCAAGGAGCTGACTGCAAATGGAGGAGCTGCTTCATGGAATTTGACCGATTTAGGAGGCAGTCAGGTTGGAACTGGCATCTACTTATTTTTTAGCTCGGACTCGGCAGGAGAAGAAACCTATGTTGGAAAAATTGCGGTGGTTCGATGATTGTAAAGACCAAAGGCATCGTGCTTGGCTATATGAAGTACGGCGATACTTCGATCATCGCTCGAATCTTTACTGAAGAAGGAGGCTACGGATCCTATATTGTCAACTCTATCAGAAGTCAGAAGTCAAAAAAAAGCATTGGTTACTTTCAACCGTTTACAATTCTTGATTTGGTGCTTTATGTAAAGGAGACACGTGAACTTCAGCGAATTTCTGAGTTTAAGAGTCATTTTCCACTTCATCACATTCACCAAGATTTAGTAAAGAGTTCGATTACGTTGTTCTTAACAGAGGTCTTTTCTAAACTGCTTCAATCGGAGCAATCTCCCAATCCGGAGCTATATTCTTTTGCCGAAGAATCCATTAAATCCTTCGATCAGCAGACAAACGGAGTAGGCAATTTCCATTTACAGTTCTTATTAAAGCTTGGACCATTTTTAGGTTATGCCATTGATGATGTTGACAATATTTTTAGTTCGACTGACCGACTAACTCCATCAACTGAAAATCAAGAAATCTTAGATATGCTCATGAAGGAACCCTATGGTTATGAGACAAAGATGTCTAGGGTAACAAGAAATGCAATGTTGGACAGCATTTTAGAATATTATCAGCATCATGCGCATATTGCTAAGCCAAAATCACTAGACGTGTTAAGAAGTATTTTGAATTGATTTACTGTATAATCTGGATTAAATTGTAGGTCTAATTACCATTACCATGGCTGATATACTTTATAACGAAATTCCGTCACTGGATTTGGCGGATTTCACTGACGGCACACAAGAACAGAAGGAAGAATTTGTAAGGTTACTAGGCGAAGCGTACACCAATATCGGTTTTGTTTCAATAAAGAACCATGGTTTATCAGATGAACTTACAAAAAACTTGTATGACTCTGTGGAAAAGTTCTTTAGGCTGGAAGATGAAACCAAGCTCTCATATGAGAAGAAAGAATTGGCTGGACAACGAGGATATATCAGCAAAGGGCGTGAAAAAGCTAAAGGCAGAAATACAGGAGATCTAAAGGAGTTTTTCCATGTGGGCCAACCGAAAGAAAGTCAGCGAGAAGATTATCCTGATAATATATGGCCAAGTGAAGTTCCTGAATTAGAAAAATTCACCTCTGAAGCATATCAGACTTTGTTGCAGGCAGGAATAAACATGCTTCGAGCAATAGCTCTTTATCTCGATTTACCTGAAAACTATTTTGATGATAAGGTAAGAGAGGGGAACAGCATCTTGCGTCCTATACACTATTTTCCTATCGATAATCCAGATGAACTACCCCCTGATGCAGTCCGCGCCGCAGAGCATGGTGATATTAATTTAATCACACTACTGATGGGTGCCAGCGCTGATGGTTTGCAAGTACTCCGAAGAGATGGTGAGTGGATACCAATTACTGCGCTTCCGGACCAAATTGTTGTCAATGTTGGAGATATGCTGGAAAGACATACCAATGGAAAATTGAAATCAACCATTCACCGGGTGGTAAATCCACCACGAGAGCTTATGCATACCTCTCGATTTTCAATCCCTTTCTTTATGCACCCTGTATCGGAGATGGATCTATCCTGTCTGGAGGGCTGTATTGATGAAGAACATCCTAAAGCATTTGAAGATACAACCGCAGGCGAATTTCTTGATGAAAGATTGAGAGAAATAGGATTGAAAGCCTAATAAATGTCTATACGTAGAGTTCGTAATATAATTTATCTGAAAGATGTCTGGATACTATCATTGACAGGCTTCGGAGGACCACAGGGTCATTTTGGTATGTTTTTAGATCTGTTTGTATCGAAAAGAGGATACCTAACTGAGGAGGATCTCATTGAACTATACGCATTATGTCAGATTCTACCGGGACCCACTTCCACCCAAACTATAACAGCCCTTGGTTATAAAATCGGAGGCCCCAACCTGGCCTATTTAACATTGTTTGTTTGGGCTCTTCCGGCCATTTCAATAATGACCGCTTTTGCCATTTTTGTAACCTCTGCAGAATCACTGGACATTTCGCTTGATTTTCTTCGGTTTATTGAACCCATTGCAGTGGGAATTGTAGCCTACTCATCCTATAAGATTGCAGTTAAAGTAGTGAATACCAAAGTGGGGTTTGGTCTCATGGTTTTATCAGCAGTGGCTTCATACGTATTCAAGTCTCCTTACGCCTTTCCGGCACTTATTATTTTTGGTGGATTAGCAACCACTTGGAAGTACAAAAGACAGCCCATTGAAGAGAAAGAAAAAATCAATGTTAATTGGTCCAATCTTATTTTATGGATTTCGGTTTTAATTGGAGCTGCCATTTTGGGTGGAGTGACTCAATTTCAACCCATTAAAACTTTCGAGAATTTTTATCGAAACGGAAGCCTGATTTTTGGAGGAGGACAGGTGCTTGTACCTCTCCTTTATACGGAGTTTGTTGAGTTTAAACAATACTTGACGTCTCAAGAATTTATATCCGGTTATGGTTTCGTTCAGGCTATCCCCGGTCCTGTATTTTCATTTAGTGGATATGTTGGTGCGGTTACAGCAAAAGAATTTGGAATTGGTGGACAGCTTCTTGGTTCTAGTATGGCCGTTGCCGGGATATTTTTACCGGGGACATTTTTAATTTTCTTTGTGATTCGTTTCTGGGAGCAGCTCAAGAAATATCGAATTGTCAAGGCTTCCCTTGAGGGGATCACAGCAGTTAGCGCTGGAATGGTGATTGCGGCTGCCTTTCTACTTTTTATGCCTATGGAACAGAAAGTTATCAATTTTATTCTGCTCTTTAGTACAGTTGGAATGATGCATTTCACTAAAGTACCTACTCCGCTAATCGTTTTGACCGGACTGATTTTAGGTATTGTAATCGCATAAAAAAAGCCTCACCGAATTTCGATGAGGCTCTTTTTAGTAAAGATATTTTTATTGTCCTTCCGGAGGATTAATACCTAGTTTTTTCAGTACCAGATTGGTTACATTATCTTCTTCTCTAGCATACAATAAGATACTTTGACCACTTGCTGTCATATTGAAAACATGTGTATAACCATTTTCTTTTGAAATTTGCTCTATTGCAGTACCAATTTTTTCAAAAGCAGGCTGAAGAAGTTGATTTCTCTTCTGAAGCATTGAGTTTTGAGCGTTTTGCTCGAATTCTTGAATTGACTGTTGAAGGTTAACAATTTCATTTTCCTTATCAGCTCTTACTACCTCGGTATATGTCTCTGCGTTTTGCTGGTATTCTGCAACTTTCGCTTGATAGGTTGCATATTTTGCTTCAAGCTGTGTTGACAACTGCTTATCATAACCAGCTAATTCGCTTTCAATTTGCTTCGCTTCTGGCATTAGGCTTAAAACATACTCTACGTTTGTATAGCCTACTTTCAACTGCGCCATCACTCCAAAACCGATCACAGCAAGGGCAGTACTTATTAAAATTCTAACTTTCATATCAATTAACTTTTCGTTTATGGTCTGGGCCTTCACCCATTGGTTCTATTTAGGTTCAATATTTATGCTCAATTGTTGTCAACGCTCTGATTTTCTACCAATCCCAGATCTTCCAGCACGAAATCTGTATAATCATGGATCGGATCGGTATAAATCATCACCAAATCTCCAGATTTATCAAAGACAATTTGTAGGCGGCTATTCTTGGCCACTCGCTCAACTGCTTCGAAAACCTGATCCTGAACCGGCTTAACCAGTTCTTTTTTCTTTAAGAAATACAAACCATCAAATCCAAATATGGATTGTTGGTATTCTTTTACCTCTTTCCATTTTCGTTCGATCTCCGCATTGCGATCTTCCCACATTTCTTTTGTGAGTAATACTTCTTCGGCTTTAAGCTCAACTTCCAGAGCTTCCACCTGTTGATATAGATCCTGAATTTCTTTTTCCCATCCCTTTGCCAATCTTTCTATCTCTGCTTGAGCTTCTTTATATTCTGGCATCTTCTCAAGAATGTATTGGGTATCGACGTAACCAAATTTTTGCGCAAAACTAATCGAGCTCAAAAACAGTCCAAAAAGTAGTAGAGATATCTTTTTCATACCTATTAATTAAGTTACTCCATTAGCGTATTTGTTGACCAATTGAGAAGTGAAACTGAGGTCCGGCATTTTCAAATGAGCCAGGAACTCTGTCAAATCCATAAGCCCAGTCAATTCCCATCAGTCCAAATGCTGGCATGAATACTCTTAGTCCAACTCCGGCAGCCTTCTTGATGTTATAAGGGTTGAATTCTGCAAATCGATCCCAATTGTTACCTCCTTCAACGAAAGTTAAGGCATATATTGTAGCTGATTGAGCCAGGGAAATTGGATATCTGATTTCCATCACATACTTATTGAAGATAGTACCTCCTTCAATGTTATTTTCTTGATCAAACGGGGTAATCGAATTATCTGGATATCCCCTTAATCCAACAACATCGGTTCCGAGTAGGAAATTTTGGCCAGTTAAACCTGCTCCACCCAATTGGAATCTCTCAAATGGACCAACACCTGTTTTGCTAGTGTAGGTACCCAAGTAGCCAAAGTGTGCTCTTGCTGCTAAAACAAGTTTGTTGTTTCCGGAGAGCGACATGTAATATTGAGTGTCAAAATTCCACTTGTGATATTCGAGCCATTTAAATCTATCCCTTGCACTTGCAGTTTCATAATCTAAGTCTCTCCACAATGAGTAGGGAGGGGTAAAAGACGCACTTAAAGAGATGCTTGAACCGTTTCTTGGATACATCGGCTGACTGATCGAGTTTCGTGCAAAAGTTGCGTTGAATGTAAAGCTGTTTGCATCTCCTGTATCAAATCCAAGAGATCTACTTCTAAATTGGAACAAATCATATCGTTGATATGAAATACCTGTACTCAAGGTAAAGAAGTCATCAGGCCACTTGATTCTCCTTCCCAACGAAGCGGAGATACCCGTTACTTTCAGCCAACCCAGGGTTTCATTCGTAAATCGGTTGATCGATCGCTGAATGGATTTACTAAAGCTTAAGCCGAAAGAGTTAGGATTGCGTCCACCCAACCATGGCTCTACGAAACTGAAAGAATAACTTTGAAAGCTTCGTCCGTTCGCTTGAAACCTCAAGGATAAACTTTGTCCATCTCCTACCGGTAATCCTCTCCAATGCTCTGGTTTGGTAATATTTCTAATTGAGAAATTGTTGAATGTAACTCCAAAAGTGCCGACAAAACCGAATGCTCCACCCCAACCTCCGGAGAGCTCAATTTGATCATTTGATCGTTCAACTAGTTGCCATTCAATGTCCACAGTTTCGTTGATCGGATCAGGAATAGGGACCGGATTCACTTGCTCGGGATCAAAATATCCAAGTTGAGAAAGTTCTCTTTGCGTTCTGATTAACTCTGCACGACTAAATTTATCACCAGGGCGAGTTCGTAATTCTCTAAGTATTACGTGATCGTTTGTTTTGTCATTTCCACTGATTACTACCTTATCTATCGTAGCTTGTGCACCTTCAAAAATTCTCATTTCAAGGTCAATGGAATCCTGTTCTACTCCTATCTCTACAGGGTTGATACTGAAAAATAAATATCCATCATCCATGTAGAGTGAGCTAATATCTGCTCCTTGAGGATTAAAATTCAACTTAGTATTGACAAGCTCTAAATCATAAACATCTCCTTTTTTTATGCCTAAGATTCGCTGCAATTGTTCATCTGTATAGATATAATTTCCAGTCCATGATATATCTCGGAAGTAGTATTTATTTCCTTCTTCAACTGAGATGTCTATGTTCATGAACTTGTTGGAGATATCATAGATCGTATCACTGACAACTTCTGCATCTCTGTACCCTTTAGAATTATAGAAACTGATAATGGTTTCTTTATCTGCTTCATAATCTTCCTTCACAAATTTGGAAGACTTAAAAAAGTTAAGATTGACATGAGTGGCGAGATACTCCCTAACATCCTCTTTGGAAGCTTTCTTTGACTCTTTAATAAAACTGATAAGATTCGGTGGCCATACCAGTTTTGCAGTAGTTTTTATCACCTCTGTAGGCAAAGAGAATTTTGGAGCCATTCCTGTATTCTTAAACTTCTTTCTCAGCTTAGCGGAGGTGTACTGCTCATTGCCATCAAATCGGATATTTCTAATTTTCACTTTCTGACCTTTATCAATAGTTACTTTTAAATAAGCACTATTTTGTAGGATGGTGTCATTTTGTTGAACTACACTCACCTTCGCATTGAGGTAGCCTTTGCTTTCCATATATTTTGTGACAGCAAATTCTGTGTTTTTCATCACAACATCAGTGAGAACCTTACCCCTTATGAGTCCAATTTTCTCTTCAATTTCTCCTTGCTTCGTTTTATTAACGCCTTCAATGATGTACTTAGTAAGTCTAGGACGCTCAGTCAATTCAATAACCAACCAGATTCTATCTCCTTCCACTTTGGATGCAAAAATTGTAATGTTTCCAATGATGCCTTGATTCCAAAGCTTTTTGATAGCTGTGGTGATCTCATCACCAGGGACCTTTATTTTGTCCCCGACACGTAATCCAGACAATGATATCAACGCATTGTTGTCCAGAAACTGGACACCTCTAACTTCAATATTTGCAATCTCGTATTCTTTTGGGCTCGAATAGTTGATAGAGAGGCCACCAGTACTTTTGTTTTGATCTCTGCCAAAAACAACCTGTGATTGGACCTCACCAACAGCAACTAGCGTTAATAAAAGAAGTAATATTTTTTTCATCTATGTTTCAATCTTTCCAATTGAATGCTAACTCATATACATGTTTATGCATTGGCATTCACCTGATCACTCGTTTTTCCAAATCTTCTTTCTCTCTGTTGAAAGGAGAGAATCGCTTCATACAAATCTTTTTTTCTAAAATCGGGCCAAAGTACATCGGTAAAGTGTAACTCTGTATAAGCCATTTGCCACAGTAAAAAATTACTAATTCGCATTTCACCACTCGTTCTTATCAACAAGTCTGGATCTGGAATACCTATGGTAGATAGATGCTCATCTATATCCAAAGGTTCGATTTGTCTTTTGTCTTCCTTTAGAATTTTATTGAAAGCATTTACTAAGTCCCATTTACCACTATAATTCAAAGCCAGTATCAATGTCATACCAGAATTGGAGCTAGTGAGCTCAATCGCTTCATTCAATCTTTTTTGGGCACTATCGGGTAATCCTTGCGTATCACCAATCGTGTCCAACTTAATGTTATTTTTTTGCAGTGTGGGTAATTCTTCCTTAATGGTATTTACTAAAAGACTCATAAGCCCATCAACTTCATATTTTGGTCTTTCCCAGTTTTCTGTCGAAAAAGCATAGAGTGTAAGGAACTTTACGCCCAATTCTGCAGAGCCTTCAGTTACATTTCTCACTGCTTCAATGGCATTTTGGTGGCCGAAAAGTCGTTTAACTCCCTGCTTTTTTGCCCATCTGCCATTACCATCCATAATCACTGCAATATGACTTGGGGTATTCGCTTTTACAATTTGGTTTTTCAGTTCCTCCAATTCTTTTAGAAAAAGGCTACAAAAATGGGCTTTTTTTTACTTAAAGGGAATGTAAATCAATGATTTAACTTCTATTAACGAGAAAGAATGGATTGGTTAGGTCTGTACGGGAAAGGACAGGGTATATTGAAGAGGGTAATGCTGAATGTAATACCTGTGAAAAAGTACCAATCGTCATCCTTAGGGTTCCCATATTGATAGTCTTTAATGGTTTGATCTCCATCGGATATGCCGTCTAAGTAGTCAAAAAATGTTTTACGGGCACCAGCTTCAAATCCAATAGTGTACTTTCTGTCTAAGAGGTATTTGAAGCCTACGCCAAGAGGGATTACCGGTTGAATTCTACCGACATCTTCATTCTCGGGGATATCGCTAAAATTTATAACTCCAATTCCACCAAAAATATATGGAGAGTAATTAACCCTGGATCCTTCTGTTTTAAAATTGAGAAAGTGATATTCAAAAACGGATGAAATTTCTAAAATAGAGGAATTAAAAGAATGGTTTCTTTGGACAGCAAATGCATCAATGGGTGTTTCTGATCCTTTTACATTTCCAACGGTCAAGGCCAATTTGACGGTCAGGATTTCCGAAAAATTCATACGATAGAACGCGGTTCCTGCGATTGAAGAAGTGCTAAAACTAAATCCTCTTACCAAGTCACCAGAATAATTCATAGTTCCCACTCCCCCACCAAATTCCATGAATTGGGAATGGGCGTTAATTCCGATAAAGAAAAATAAAATGCTGATTCCCTTCCGCAAAATTTTAACGGTATTTAGCACGTTTTCTAGTGGTTCCACCCAGGATATAAGAAACTTTTATCTGTGTGATAAAAATCATGTCGTTATCGTCCGGATTTCCTCTTATAGATCCATCAATACCAGAACCAAGATTACTTTCGATATTGTAAGTGGTACCATTAAAATCAAGAGGAATAATGGTTAGACTAGTAAGATCCCGTGATTCGCCTTTAGAACTTGCAGGAACTGTAGATCGATCAGACATTATTCTGGCTAGTGGATCAGTAAATTGATCTAACCCTACATAATTTGCACTAACATCATCGATGTAATCAGTAAACAAATACCTAAAACCAAATTCCAGGCCTGCGGTGAGTTTAGTTCCAGGGATCCTCATTTGAGCACCAACAGCTATCGGTATGGCAAGCTCAATAGATTTATATGCCTCAACCACGCCTAAATTTTGTCCTTCTGTTCCTAATGGTCTTAATTTGACCCATTCACCAGCACTTGGAGCTGGGGCAGACCCATCAGCTGCTGTTTGATAATCTGCATCTGGGACTTTACCCATAGGTTCATGATGAAACACAGATGCTCCTAATGAAAGATAGGCATTAAACGGGAGCTGTTGACTTGGTCCTCCGTAGTTTGGCAATAGAAAAATCTGGACACCTACTCTAAACTCTTTGATATCGTTTCTGAAACTCAAATTTCTGGCATACCTCGGAAAACTATCTTCTCCTGATGGATCGGAAGCGAAATCATCGCCAAATACACGAACCCAATTGAGGCCGGCAGTTATTGCCACTGAATGATGGAATTTGTATCCGGCAAAAAACCCAAAACCAGGTCTGGTGAATGAAATATCAGTACTGGCTGCTTTATTTACCGGTGCTAAGTCACCAAAGTAATTTCCCGCGTTAATATTTGCACCTACAAACAGATAAGGCTCAAACCTACCATATCCTCTTGCTCCACCTTTATAGTGTGATACTTTTCGATTGGTTTGTCTTCGTTTTTTGTACTTATTTCTTCGTTGCGCTTCGGCATTATCCGCGAGCCCCAGCAAGGCTATGGAAAGGATAATTACTAAAAGACTCTTGAGTTTCATAGTTCACTCTTTAAAATACAAAAATATACCTTTGATTCTTCCTGATGGCTGAAATCTAGATAAATAGCTAATTCTCAACGTTTAAATCTAGTGAAAGAATACACTATTTCATCTGAAAAAATACAGTATTCAACAAATAAAACAATAAAATACAGTTAATTACGCTTATCGAAACCCCATCCGAGCTTGTTTCTGATGGTATCCGGAAAGGTGTTCCCTTCAATTCTGATCAGGTTGGCGTTAAATGGTGCTTTCTTCACGATGATGTCCACGTCGCTTTCTATGGTTTCTGATCGTGAGTCTAGTGAGATTAGAAAGCTTCTGTTTCTGGTTTCAATTTCAAATTTTAATTCAGAATCATCTGAGACAATGAGAGGACGAACATTCAGATTGTGAGGACTCACGGGGGTAATAATAAAATCCTTCGAGTCAGGCATCATCAAAGGTCCACCACAGCTTAGTGAATAACCGGTCGATCCTGTGGGAGTGGCCACCATCAATCCATCTGCCCAGTAAGTATTCAGATACTCACCGTTGATGTAACACTTAACCATAATCATTGCAGAAGAGTCTTTTCTTAGGATGGCACATTCATTCAATGCATATGTCTTACCATCAAACAACTTTATATTACTTTCAAGAGATAAAAGTGACCGGCGTTCAACTTCATAGTTCCCTTTAAATAAAAGATATAGCGATTCTTTGATATATTCTTTTGCTATTGAAGCCAAAAAACCGAGTCTCCCCATATTAATTCCAAGAATTGGCACTTCACTATCACCAACCCACAGTAAGGTTTCTAAGAAAGTGCCATCTCCACCTAAACTAAATACTGAATCAAAATCACCGGAGATACTTTCTGCAATATTCTTTTGCTTTCCTAAAAGCTTGGTGTTCCTTGATTGAAAAAGAGATGTAAACCAAATTTCAACACCTTCTTTGCTTAGCCGATCAATGATTTGAGTAAGATATTTTTCTCCGTTGCTTTCTACAGCCAAGCCATGCAAGGCTATTTTCTTCATTGCTCTCATGGATCTAAGAATTTCATGAGTAGCCCGAAACGATCCTTTTCATCAAAAGAATTATCTTCAGTATTGAATGAGGAAGTAACCTTGTAGCCACTTTTTGATAGTCCTGTAGCTATTTGATTTACGTCCTGATGGTTGATTCTAAGTACAATTTCTATGAGTGATGGGTCATCCGGATTCGGTTTAACATTTGCGCCAAGCACTCTATGACCATTCATCTCAACGATTCTGGATATTTCAGAAAGTGAATAATCACTTAGACTGGTTTGTAGCGTAACAATCGCACCTTGAGAATTCACAATTGCGGTTTTTGCAAATTCTTTCAGAATATCGGAGATCAAAACTACCCCTTTAAATTCCTCATCAGATAACACCGCCACCATTTCAAGTTGTTGTTCACTTTGTACTTTCAGAATGTCATAGTAATGGCTGGATGCAGAGATAACACACGATTCGCCAACAAGTGGATATGCGCCAACTTCCGGATGCATAATTTCAGAATCGTATAATAATTCTTCAGATATAAATCCTAAGAGCTTGTTGTCTTTTACTACAGGTAACTCTTTCACTCTAAATTCGTCCATCCACTGCTTAGCTCGAGCAATATCATCATCCGGCTTCAGTGGAGGTACCATGTAGTTTATAAGTTGTTCTGCAATCATTCTATTAGTTTCTTACCATTGAAAGTGTAACGTAGGTGTCTTTAGTCCTTGGCATTTCTTCCATTGAATCAATAAGGTCCTGAATAAATGGAATTATATATCCCAGCCAGTCAAAGACTGTGGGTCCTATATCTACAATATACGGAAAAAGCAATGTATTGTCGACATATCGATCAAGCAAATCAAAACCTACTGATTCAAACACCCAAAAAGCAATGCTTATAATAAAAGCATATTTTAACAAACCGGCTATTGCACCAATTAAATTGTCTAACGTACCAAATACCGTGAGGTCAACTGCGTTTTTAATTGCTTTAGCTGCCGCCTTTATTCCAATTGTCAGTAAAATAAAAAGTACAATAAATACAACAACAGATATAATATCAAAGTATCTGCTGTCTCCAAAAAAACTTGAGGCAACAGGAACTGTAAGCTCTAGTGCCAGCAACAATCCAATAAAAAAGGCTACAAACGAAAGAAGCTCAACAATGAAGCCATTATTATAACCTTTGATAGCACCTAATCCGAGAATGACCAAAAGTACAATGTCGAAAGTGCTCAATTTAACTCAATAGTTTCTTTGCTAACCTCGAAATCATTTTACCATCTGCTTTGCCGGCTAGATTTTTTGTAGCAGAGCCCATCACTTTACCCATGTCCTGTGGACCACTTGCTCCAACTTCTTGAATAATTTTTTTTACCTCTTCTTCAACTTCAGTTTCAGAAAGCTGTTTTGGGAGAAATCCTTCAATGACAGCAAGTTCTGATTTTTCGGTTGCCGCCAAGTCTGCTCTTCCTTGTTGCTCAAATACTTCGATGGAATCTTTTCTTTGCTTGGCAGCTTTTGTCAGGAGTTTCATCTCAGCATCCTCGGAAAGTTCACCGCCACTTCCTTTTTCTGTTTCGGCTAGCAGAATTTGCGATTTAATCGCCCTCAATGCTCGCAGGCGATCCTTATCCTTGTTGAGCATTGCTTGTTTAATTTCTGATTCAATTGTGGATTTTAAACTCATATCTATTGTTTTTAATTGAACAACTTTGCGAAGAAAAACATTCTTATGTTATGACCCAACTAAGTATAAACATCAATAAGATTGCAACACTTCGAAATGCAAGGGGAGGTAGCAATCCAGACGTTGTTCAAGTAGCAAAAGATTGTGAGCGTTTTGGCGCTCAAGGCATTACTGTACATCCACGACCAGACGAACGACACATTACCCGGCAGGATGTTTTTGATCTTAATGAAGTTGTAACCACCGAATTTAATATCGAAGGATACCCTGATGAAAGATTTATGCGCATTATTGAAGAGGTACGCCCGGCACAAGCCACTTTGGTTCCTGATCCGCCAGATGTGCTTACTTCTAATGCCGGATGGGATACGATAAAGAACGAAGACAAACTAACAGGCATAATAGATCAAATCAAAGATTGGGGAGTGAGGACTTCAATCTTCATTGAACCAGAAAACCATTTAATGGATGGGGCTTTAAAATGTGGCTCTGATCGTGTGGAACTCTATACTGAAATGTATGCTTCTTCTTATCATCAGGATAGAGAAAAAGCCATTAAAAACTATGTTACTTCTGCTAATCATGCACATGAAATTGGTTTGGGTATAAACGCTGGTCACGATCTGGATTTGAAGAACTTGAAGTATTTAAAAGAAAAGATTCCCTTTCTTTCAGAAGTGTCCATTGGACATGCATTGGTTTGTGATGCTATATACTATGGCTTGGAAAATACCATTCAGATGTATCTCAGAGAACTGGATGTTTGATTTTTGCTAAACATTTTAGTAAAATGATTATTTTTGATTAATGGAAATCTCAAGTTTAATTTTTCTCATAGTTGGATTGGTAATTGGGTTACCAATGGGTTGGTTGATTTTCAGGGTGAGAAGCCATTCATCTGTGCCTGAAAACAGTGAATTGAAAATTCAATTAAAGCTTGAATTAGAACGGTCGAACAAACTTGGTCAAGAGCTTCAACAGATTAATGATGAACTAAAGAGAGAGAGGGAAGAAGTTCTTCATTTGAATAGCCAAAACTCTACGATCAAGGCAAATTATCAGAATCTTCAAACACGTCTTGAAGAACAAAAAGGAGAGTTAAGCCAACTTCAGGATAAATTCACCACTGAATTCAAAAATTTGGCAAATGAGATCTTCGAAGAGAAGAGCAAGAAATTCACCGATCAGAATAAGACGAACCTACACGAATTATTGGGTCCATTGGGACAAAAGCTAACAGATTTCGAAAAGAAGGTTGAACAAACCAATAAGGAAAGTCTGGAAAGGAGCACTGCCTTGCGTGAACAAATAATTGGATTACGTGAACTCAATAGCCGAATGACAAAGGAAGCGGAAAATCTGACGAAAGCACTGAAAGGGGACGTGAAGATGCAAGGAAACTGGGGTGAGGTTATTCTCGAGCGTATTCTGGAAAAATCTGGACTTGAAAAAGACCGGGAATATTTTGTGCAGGAAACGATGCATTCAGGTGAAGGAAGGAGATTGCGACCAGATGTAATAATTAAACTACCTGACAATAAGAACCTGGTAGTTGATGCTAAGATGTCTCTCATTGCTTACGAGAAGTTTATGAACTCCGAAGATGAGGCGGAAAAAGAACAGCATCTAAAGAATCACATCATGTCAGTCAAAGCACATGTAAAAGGGCTCGCTGAGAAAAACTATCACCAACTTTTTGATGGAGGATCACTGGATTATGTGTTGATGTTTGTTCCGATCGAATCTGCTTTCGCTTTGGTCGTTCAACACGGCGGTGAGCTTTACAATGAGGCTCATGAAAAGAGTATCATTATTGTAAGCCCTGCCACATTAGTTGCAACCCTGAGGACTGTATCCAGCATATGGAAGCATGAATATCAAAACAGAAACGCATTGGAAATAGCACGGCAAGGAGGTGCATTATATGATAAATTCAAGGCCTTTGTTGATGATTTAGTTGAGGTTGGAAAATCTCTTGATAAGTCCAAGCAGCAATATGGCCAAGCCATGAATAAACTTGTGGAAGGTAAAGACAACCTGATCCGTAAGACCGAACGCCTCAAGGAGCTAGGTTCCAAAACTTCAAAGTCGATGGATGACAAGCTTCTTCATCGTGCAGGTGCGAAAGACGATAATAATACCCCAGAGCTATTCTGATTCGGTTTAATTTTAAAGCATAATTTGATATTGATGGAATTGACTTCAGATAATACGCTGAAAAATATAATTGTTGTTGGTGACCGTGTATTGATTAAACCAGTAAAGGAGGCTCAAAAAACTGCTACAGGTATTTACCTTCCTCCGGGAGTACAGGAAAAAGAGAAAGTACAAAGTGGTTATATAGTAAAGGCTGGACCAGGCTATCCAATTCCGAATGCTGTTGAGGAAGAGGATTGGAAACCAGAAGATGAAAAAATCAAATACATTCCTTTACAGGCAAAAGAAGGAGATTTAGCCATCTTTCTGCAGAAAGGAGCATTTGAGGTTCAATATGATGGAGAGAAGTATTTTATTGTTTCTCAATCTTCCATTCTTATGCTGGAAAGGGAAGAGGATCTATTTAGCTAAAATTGTATTTATTCCTGATTTTCTACCATAATATTTGGTTAATCCTTACTTTTAAAGAAGATTAACCGAGTGATGAGATGCGTAATTTATTAAGCCTTCTAATCCTTCTGGTATCACTATGCCTAACCGCCCAGGAGACCGATGACCTTCCTTTTCAGGTATTAGTAGCCAAAGATGCAAGTGTTTATGGTACGCCAGTGAAACCTCTTCAAATGGTGGATGATGTTACCGCTATTGAAGTAAAAGAAGGAGGTTTTCTGAGCCTTGTGCATAAGGGAGGTACGACCTATGAACACACAGAGAAGATCTTCACTTTTTATTTGAAGCCAGAAGTTATGAAGGAGAGAAAAGATCGACCAAGATTGGACATCCTCTACTCAGACAGCACAGTTTTGGATCCAACCAAATTAATTACCGTATTGTCTCCGCCATTCGATCGATCAGGATATTTAGAGTGGAATGAAAATGAACCATTTGAACTCTATTGGCACTTACACGATGAGCCGGTAGTCAACTATATTCTCTCTGTAAGTGAGAATGGTGGCAATAAAATCCAGGACTTTCGTACCCGGCTTCATAAGTATGAGCTTAAACCATCAACCTATGGCTTGAAAGAAGGCTCATTTACTTTCAAAATTAGTAGCACGTTTGCAGGGGAGACCATAGAGTCAAAGACATATACCGTGCAACTAAAATCAGGACCGGTTTATGACAAGAAAGCGACAGATCTAATCATAAAGGCATTGGATTTAGAATTGAGTCCAGCTTTAGCATTGCCTGTTTGGCAAGAAGCTCTCTCTATGCGGCATGGAGAATTTTATAAAGAACTATTTCAAAAATTTTTGCTGAGAAATCAAAGTATCCTTACTGCGTCTGGTCAAGATGTTCAGCAGCTTCTTTCGCAAAATAAGTAAGTATCATATCTGCTCCTGCTCTCTTGATTGACAGTAATGATTCCATCATTGCTCTATCTGAATCTAACCATCCTTTATCACCAGCTGCTTTGATCATAGCATATTCGCCAGACACATTGTAGGCGGCTATTGGCACATTGAAGTGATTTTTAAGTTTCTGAATAATATCAAGATAGGCTAATGCAGGTTTTACCATTAATACGTCAGCTCCTTCATTGAAATCCAGTTCTCCCTCAAGAAGTGCTTCATTGCTATTCGCCGGATTCATTTGATAAGTCTTCTTATCTCCAAACTTTGGAGCTGAGTCCAGTGCATCTCTGAATGGACCATAGAATGCACTCGCATATTTTGCTGTGTAACTCATAATACCGGTATTGGTATAACCTTGTTCATCAAGAACGTTTCTCAGATACCCTACGCGGAAATCCATCATATCTGAAGGGCCTATCATATCTATGCCGGTCTCAGCCTGAGCGAGGGCCATTTGACCCAATATATCTAACGTTTCGTCGTTTAGAATTTCTCCATCTTCAACAATTCCATCATGACCATCGCTACTGTATGGATCCATTGCTACATCTGTAATGATTAATGCTTCTGGAAATTCTTTCTTTATGGTGGCAAGTGTTTTTAGATAAAAGAAATTAGGATCATAGCTTTTGGTTGCTGTTTTATCCTTATACTGTTCATCTACGACCGGAAAAACGTCAAATCCCTTTATTCCAAGTTTCAGACATTCTTCAATTTCTTTCAACATCAAATCTTCGGTAAACCTGTAAATTCCAGGCATACTTTCCACTTCCGTTTTTTTGTTTGTTCCTTCTAATAGAAAAAGGGGAAGAATAAAATCATTGGTAGTCAAAGTAACTTCCTGCACTAAATCCCTAATTGCGGAAGATGCTCTATTTCTTCTTGGTCGCCTCATGGCTGCAAAGATATTCTCAAAATTTTCCCATCGGTCCCAGAAGCATAGCCAACTTTACCTTTCATACTGACAGCCCAATAATTTAAGGTGTCAAGAGTGGTCCATGTTTGACCATAATCCTTAGTATAATCTAACCCATTGGGGCCACATGCAAAGGCAAAGTATTCACCTGCAATTTTAGTAATTGTTCCTCCGTAAAAAGCGCCAACTGTGAGTGGTTGTTCACTGAGTTTCCAAGACTCACCACCATCGACTGAGAACGCACAATTATCTGTATACGCTTGAGGTTTCATAAGGTCTCCACCCGTAACAAATCCAACTTCACCTATAAAGGATACCGATGTATTGCCTGCGGCATCCCCACTAACTAATGGAGAATCTGATACTTTCCAAGAATGTCCGTAATCATCAGTAATCAGAAATCGGCAGTTGCCACCAGCGCCAGTTGCAATCCAGGCTTTCCCATTTTCTCCAGTGGTTACGCAAGTCCCGCTTGCTGCAAAACCTCCTTCACCTTTTCCCGCGTTTGGCATGTTAGTGGAATCAGCACGATACCATGAATTTCCTCCATCAGAGGTCAGGAGGATATAGGGATAATTATCTATAGCATCCCCATAGGCAATACCTCTTTGGTCATCCCAGAAATCTATGCAATCCAGAAATCCTAAAGAATCTTGCATAACAAAATTCTCTTCCCATTTATCAGGGGCTTCAAATGAAAAGATTCGAGAGAGTGAACCTGGCCCCGCACTCATTAGGATCGCATTATTTTGATCGAAAGCATGAATGTCTCTAAATTGAAGGGTGTCGCCTGTTGGATGGCTATAAAGTTTCCAGTTTACTCCAGCATCGGAAGAAGTTACAAACGATGCGTTGTGACCACTGATCCACACTGTATTTTCATCCACGATACTAATGGCCTGTAGTAACGATTTTGTTGGACTTTGAATCGCCTCGACTTTTGGCTCCAATGGTAGATGTTTGGTACAACTAAACACAAGTACCGTTATGAGGAGAATGACCAACTTTTTCATAGCATTAATGGTTGTTTTTCAATGGATTTTTCGATTGCTGATATCCATCGTTCAAAAAGCCGGTTTTCAATGGATAAAGCATATTCGCCATGTGCCTTCCAATCATCAAAAAACTCATCCATTTGCTGGATCATTTCCTCCAGATGACCCTGCTCTTCAACCACAATCATTCGTACGCTGATTTTACTCTCGATTGCTTTCAAGGCTTCTTCATAGATTGGATATAGTTCATCAGCACGTTCTTCAATAGCATAGGTAACAAGCAAGTAAGCAGCGTATTTGAGCTTGTTCCCAGAGTAGTCAAGTTTTTCTTTTAAGTATCTGCTGATAGAAGTATCCAGTGCATGTAGATATTGGAAGCTTTGAATGGGAGCTAGTAGTTCATCCATTTGATAAGTTTTGCATCCGTCAAACCCGGTCTTTTTTATCTGACTTTTGAGGTAGTAGGCATGTCTGGCTTCTTCTGCTGCATGCTTTAGGACAATTTCATCCACGAGGACATCATGCTCAGATGCAGAGATCTTCTTTGCTCCGGTATTCTCCATCATGGATAGGGAATTGAGCCACTTTGCGTGCAACTCCGGTGAAGAAACGATCTTATTAATGACTTTTTTTAACTCCATGTTGCGAAGCTAAATAAGCTTTGTTGGAACATGGAAATTAATTGCCATTATTGGGCCTGGTCACCCGCGGAAATTAATTATTCAATTTTTGGAATAGACTTCTTGGGAGGAGGAGTAAGTATAGCATATGTTGAATTTGGTGGCTAGGCTATTTGTTTTTCAATATCGCTATTTATCTGGAATTTTTTGGTGCGAACTAGCTATGTCACTAATTATTGAAGCGGGTATTAATCACTTTTAGCGTTCAAATTCGTTGTGGAAAACTGATTGGATTGTTTGAAAGAATCGTACGAGTGGTCGAAATAATTGACGAACAGGAGCCAGTGTTATGATTTGTTAAAAATCAAAACAAATATCTATGTAAGTCGATTATAGCTTCCTAAAATTTATACGAATTATGACAATTAGAAAATCTTTTTTTGCAGGATTGATCTTAGTAGGTCTTTTCTCATTCAATGTTCAGGCTCAGGATAAGAACATCGTAGAGCTAGCTGTTGGAACAGAATCTTTATCAACTTTAGTGACTGCTGTAAAGGCAGCAGGATTGGTTGAAACATTAAGCAGTGATGGGAACTTTACTGTATTCGCTCCGACAAACGAGGCATTCAACAATCTCCCTGATGGAGTTCTGGAAACTTTATTGAAGCCGGAGAACAAGGATAAATTAACTGCTGTGTTGACTTATCATGTGTTGGCATCTAGAGTTATGTCCACAGATCTGAAAGATGGAATGAAGGCTGCTACTGTTCAAGGTGATGAGATCACTGTTGGATTGAAATCAGGTGCGAAAATTAATGATGCATCAGTTGCTGCAGCGGACATTAAAGCATCAAATGGTGTAGTGCATGTGATTGACAAGGTAATCCTGCCACCATCATTAAAACTATAACAACATCAAAAAGGCCCTAATTAGGGCCTTTTTTTATTTATACCTCTGTCTCGTCCTGAAATAAGTTGACACAAATATGACTTATTATGAAAGACGACAAGCAGAGTTCTCTAGGAGTCAAAAAGCGAACTCAACGCGATTACAACATGGGCTTTAAACTAGCAGTAGTATCTCAAGTGGAAAAAGGCGAGATGACCTACAAGCAAGCACAGAAAACCTATGGTATTCAAGGCAGAAGTACAGTTTTGGTTTGGTTACGAAAGCATAGTAGATTCGATTGGTACAATCCACAAACAGCCATGGGCCCAAAATCAAAAGAAACCCCTGCCCAAAAGATCAAACGATTGGAGAGGGAATTATCCGATGAGCGGTTGAAGAATGAGATCCTCAATATGACCATCGACAGAGCTGATCAACAGTATGGTACTTCGATCAGAAAAAAGATATTACCCAAACAATCTGGTGCATCCGAGAAGAAAAACATGTGAGTCTCACACGTTGTTGTCGGCTGTTTGGGTTAAGCAGACAAGCGATTTATCAAGCCAGAGCTAGGACTCAGCAACGTGCGCTGGAACTCTCTCAGATAAAACCACTTGTACGCAATATCAGGATGCAAATGCCCCGTTTAGGCACACGAAAGTTATATCACCTCCTAAAAGAAGACTTTGATCGTTTGGGGATAAAGGTGGGTAGAGATGCTTTATTTGACTATTTAAGAACTGAACACCTGCTCATTAAGCCTAAGAAGAACTATAAAAAGACTACCTTCAGTAAGCATTGGCTAAGGAAGTACCCTAATCTTTTAAAGGACAGGAAAGCTGTCCGTCCCGAAGAAGTATTTGTCAGTGATATCACATACATCAAAAGCAGGGAACGAACACACTACCTTTCGCTTGTCACAGATGCATATAGCAGAAAGATCATGGGTTATTACCTCAGTGATGACATGAGTGCTGAACATGTGGTTAAAGCTTTGAAAATTGCTGTTAAAAACAAGAAAACAACACGAGGACTCATTCATCATTCAGACAGGGGATTACAATATTGTTCCTCTATTTATCAAGCCGAATTGAGTAATCATCAAATCACTCCTTCTATGACTGATGGATATGATTGTTATCAAAATGCATTGGCAGAAAGAATGAACGGGATTTTGAAGAGTGAATTCCTCATCAACAAATGCAATACTGGTAAGGAATTGGAAGTATTGATCAAAGAATCTATAGACACTTACAATAACCGAAGACCACATCTGAGCCTCAACTTTAAAACACCTAATTTTATACATGAAAAAACCTGTGAAGAATACTCCACAGGCTTTACTTAATTCTTTTAAAAACCGTCAACTTATTTTAGGACGGGTCACTCCAACTAGTCAAGTCCGCTCCAGGGGGTGCACTAGTCGCTATTCGAGTTAGTATCTTATCCACATACATCGTATTGTACCTAAGACGAGAAATGTGATTGGGATTCTCCTGATCTCCATTCCAGCAATGTTCTGCCCGATCTCCATAGTCTACTTCGCCTTCATAATATGGATCTGTGGTATTTTCTAAGAATTCCTCCATCATATACACACTGCAATACCTATTGGGATCAGGAATTTCATACGTCAGGTTAGTTTGGAAGTTAAGTTAACGATTAACTGACACTTAAGCATTCTACTCTTTCCCAACGTAGGATTCATTTCATCTGAGACTACTTTTTAGGTGAATGCCGCAATTATGCTTGACAAACTAATGGTTATCTAAGGTATTCAATTATCGCAGAGGTCAATTCATTAAGATCTGCATTAGATATAGTATATGGAGGCATGATGTAAATCAAATTCCTGAAGGGTCTAATCCAAACACCATGCTCAACAAAGAATTTTTGAGCCTTGGGAACATCTACTGGTTCCACAGTCTCAACAACTCCAATGGCTCCTAAAACACGTGCATCTTTAACCGCAAGTGAAAGTGCTAATGGGATTAATTCTTTCTTTAAAGTTTTCTCAATGTTTTGAACCCTGTCTTGCCAGTCTGAATTTAGAAGTAGCTCTAAACTTTTATTCGATACGGCACACGCCAGTGGATTTCCCATGAAAGTGGGTCCATGCATGAATACACCGGCTTCTCCACTACAAATGGTTTGGGCTACCTCATTGGTACACAAAGTTGCTGCCAATGTCATATAACCTCCCGTTAATGCCTTCCCAACGCACATAATATCCGGGCTAATATCCGCATGTTCACAGGCAAACAACTTTCCGGTTCTACCAAATCCAGTAGCTATTTCATCTGCAATCAGCAACATTTCATGCTCATCGCAAAGTCTTCTTATCGCCCTTAAATAGTCCGGAGAGTAGAACCACATACCACCTGCTCCCTGGACAATAGGTTCTAGAATGAATGCTGCACATTTTTCGGAATTCAATCTAAAGAATTGCTCTAATTGAATCAGTTCATCATCATCATAGCTTTCATTGAATCTTTTGGAGGGCTGATCAATAAATAAATGCTTAGGCAAAAACTCGGAAAAAAGATGATGCATTCCTCCAACCGGATCGCAAACAGACATGGCGCCAGTAGTATCTCCATGATAACCATTCCTAATGGTCATGAATTTATTCTTACCGGATTGTCCTTTTGCGTGCTGATATTGTATGGCCATTTTCATAGCTACTTCCACAGATACAGATCCGCTATCAGCTAAAAACACCCTCTCTAGACCTTTTGGTGTAATTTCTACTAGTTTTTTGCAAAGGTTGATAGCTGGTTCATGGGTGATTCCTCCGAACATAACATGCGCCATCTTATTAACCTGTTCCTGGATTGCTTGATTTAATTCAGGCACATTATACCCATGAATGGCAGTCCACCAGCTTGACATTCCATCGATCAACTCTTTGCCATTGTCCAACTTCAATCGAACTCCGCTAGCTGACACCACCGGATAGGTTGGTAACGGGTTGGTCAAAGAGGTATAGGGGTGCCAAATATGATCCCTGTCAAAATCTAACAGATTGCTATCAAAGGGAGATTCGTGAGGCATATTTTTCGATAATTTCAGGTGTGATGGATTGTTCCATTTCAACTTCTAGCAGACATTTTAAACCAGACCTTTTTTGGATAACGTCAAAGCTGGATTCATTTTTTTCTCCATTGAAGATCATCCCGAAAACGGGAACATTATGACCTTTTAGAAGATTCAAAGTAAGCAGCGTATGGTTAATGCTACCCAGGTAATAATCAGCGACCAGGATTACTGGTAGTTGTAATTTCCGAACAAAATCAATGGTCAAAAAGTCGTCTCTTAAGGGGACCATTAACCCACCCGCAAGCTCAATAATTAATGCATTTTCAGTGGATGGAATTTCCAGATTTGATTCATCAATCATAATACCATCTATTCGTGCAGCAGCGTGGGGTGACATGGGTTCTGATAGTCGATAAGCCTCTGAATGAATATGCACGTCTGGTACCCATTTCGCAACTTTATGCGAATCGGTATTTTCCAAATCACCTGCTTGTACAGGTTTCCAATAATCAGCATTTAGCGCTTTACATAGAATTGCTGAGGCAACAGTTTTGCCGGTATCTGTACCTATACCGGCTACGATGAACTTTTGATCGATCATGAATTTAAGACTTCAAACAGCAAATCTATTTCTTCTTTGGTATTGTATGAATGCAGGCAAAATCGAATGCGTTCTGACCCTTCTGCTACACTAGGCTTCCGAATTGGAAGGGCATTGATGCCTGCTTCTTTGAGCTTCATTCCAGTATTAACCACTTGCTCATTACCCGGAATAATGAGTGACTGAATTTGAGAATGAGAATCAAGCCAGTTCCCATTCTTTTTTTCACGTTTGGAAATGAAGTAATCTATGTTCAATTGGAGCTCCCTTCTTAGGGAATTGGTATTTGGCAAAATGTTATACATGGCTTCTATAGCTGCCAAACTATGATTACTTGGGGCTGTTGAGAAAATCATCGATCTTGAAAAATTGATCTGATAGGATTTTAGCCATTTAGGTCCTATAACAGCAGCACCGTGAATACCTGGACCTTTACCAAAGGTGACAATGCGCGCAAAAACCTGATCCTCCAGCCTCAGTTCTTGAACAAGTCCTGCTCCATCAGGACCAAATAGTGCCATGGAGTGTGCCTCGTCTACAATGAGTAAGGCTTCATGATCCTGACAGACTTTGACCATTTCTGCAAGTGGGCACTTATCGCCATCCATGGAGTAAATTGATTCAACAATAACGACTTTCTGACCTTCACAGCTTTGTAATTTTTGGTTGAGGTCTACGGGGTTATTGTGTTCAAAACGGACACGTCTGGATTGCCCCAATCTCACCCCATCAATCAGGCTTGCATGGATCAGTTCGTCGGTGAGCAAAGTGGTTTCTCTTGTGGCTAGACATGAGATCAGACCTAGGTTTGCTGTGTAGCCTGATGAGTAGATAAGGGCACTTTCAGTAGCGTGAAATTTTGCTATCTGACTTTCGAGCTTTTCAGCGTACTCAGAGTTTCCGCTTAAAAGACGAGATCCTGTAGCACCATTTTCAATGGGGAGCTTTTTGTAGTGTGCGTCAATTAATTCGTGCAGCTCACTGGATTTAGCAAGTCCTAAATAGTCATTCGAAAAAAAATCAATCCCCTCTGGCGGGAGGGGAAGGGTTCTAAGCAGATGCTGCTTTTCTCTTTCTTCGAGCGCTCTTTGATAGCTATTCATCCATCAAATTTATGCTTGCACTTCCGTTTCTTTCTTGTCGTATTTAAAGGCCTCACGCGGAACTAATCCCAGGAGATCAAACATTTCTCTATCGTCATTAAAATCTGGATTTGGTGTGGTGAGCAATTTATCTCCAGCAAAGATGGAGTTCGCACCGGCCATAAAGCAAAGAGCTTGTTCCGTAAGACTCATGCCTTCTCTTCCGGCAGAAAGCCGAACAACAGAAGCTGGCATGACTAAACGAGCGGTTGCGATCATTCGAATCAACTCATGAGCAGCTACCCGTGGCTGCTCTGCAAGAGGTGTTCCTTCTACAGGGACTAATGCATTAACCGGAACAGATTCCGGATGTACCGCCATGTTGGCCAATGTCAATAACATTCCCATTCTATCCTCTGCAGTCTCACCCATACCAATTATTCCACCAGAGCAAACCGAAATTTTTGCTTTGCGAACATTCTCAATGGTTTTTAGACGATCATCATATTCTCGGGTACTGATAATATCATCATAATATGCTTCTGAGGTATCAATATTGTGATTATAAGCATACAATCCGGCATCCGCCAATTTCTTAGCTTGCTCCTCCGAAACCATACCAAGTGTACAGCATACTTCCATATCCATGCTGTTCACCGTCTTGACCATATCCAGTACTTTATCAAAATCTCTGTTGTCTCTTACTTCTCTCCAGGCAGCACCCAGACACATTCGAGAAGCCCCATTTGCTTTTGCAGATTCAGCCTGTGCACGTACCTCTTCTACCTCCATTAGTTTATGGACCTTGATATCGGTATGGTATCGAGCTGCTTGTGGGCAATACGCACAATCCTCCGGACATCCGCCCGTCTTAATGGAGATAAGACTACTTACCTGGACTTCTTTTGGATCATGATACTTCCGATGAATACTTGCAGCTTCAAATACCAGTTCCATTAAAGGCCGATTGTATATATCAGCAATCTCTTCTAGTGTCCAGTTGTGTCTTACTTCTGTCATTTTGAATCTTTAATTATCTCATGCAAGTATAGTTTATTCAGTGACAGCTTGGAAGGAAAGATCTATTAGAAATGTCACGACTGTGTTGAAATCCTGATGAAAAATCAATTCCAATAGACATTAGGTGAACAAGACTTGAAATACTCAGCACAGAAGGTATCTCCTAACAATTCGTTTCGTTCACATTTGCCTAGTTGAAAAATCGGCATTGAATTTTTCAAAGAAAAAAAATAACAATTAAAAGCTACCACCGTGACTAAACTTCTAATCCAGCTACTGATTTACATTGGTCTTTATCTGATTTCGCAAGGGAGTATCGCACAACGATTTTATTGGGCAGCTAACGATGATTCATATCTGTTTACTAGCAGCGTTAGGGCCATAGAAGTTGATAGCGAAGATAATGTAATTGCATTCGGGATTATCGGCAATCGCTACATCACTGAAAGTCTTGATCTGCATTTTGATAGTAGCTACAATTATTTTTTAGCCAAGTTTGACCCGCAGGGAAACACCCTATGGGTCGAGGTAATTGGGAGTTCCGGGTATCTCAACACCACAGACAATCAAATAGGTCTGGCACTCGATTCCGATGATAATATCTATGTGGCTGCTCCTATTCGAGTCAATGCAAGCGTAAACATTCAAGGACAGATTGTATCATATGGAGGAGCAGGGGCAGGCTCTGAAACCGACGTTTTCATTGCCAAATATGATTCAGAAGCAAATCTTGATTT
Source organism: Ekhidna sp. (assembly GCA_965601465.1). Lineage (GTDB taxonomy): Bacteria > Bacteroidota > Bacteroidia > Cytophagales > Cyclobacteriaceae > Ekhidna. Next base: position 800,874 of record OZ271834.1, read on the forward strand.
TGTCTTTACACAGTCAGCGGATGATTCTTATCCAAATGCTTTGGCATTAGATGAAACGGGTAATATATACCTGGCAGGGACTTATACTGGCAATCTTGAATTAGATGTAACTCACACGAGTAATGGAGGGAGCGATGCATACATTGTAAAATACAATCCATCAGGAGTACCAGAATGGAGTTATAGTAGAGGTAACTCAATAAATGATGATTCTTTTGATCTTACGATCACAGATTCAAATATATTCTGGGGTACAAATATTAGGACGGGATCTTCACCTGTTCAGTACCATAGCACCATTGAAAAATTTGATGCCGTAGGCACCACTAGCTGGACGTATACCATATCTGGTGCGGATGATGGATACATATTGAATAGCTCAGCTATACATGCGTCAGAAAGTAATGTTTACATCACTGGAGATTTTAGAGTTTCCATAGATTTTCCTACTTCTTCTGCAGCATTTCGATTGACCACATCACCCTCAAACTATCAAGTATATGTGTCTAAGCTCACCGATAATGGGACAACTGTTTCTTTTAATTGGGCTGTAGAGCGCGGCCTTACTTCAGGCTCAGATTTTTCTTTTGATATTACTAAAGCGGTTGGACGATTGTTTCTGCTTAAAAGAAGTACTGTTGATATTGAACTAGAGCGTCTGTCAGACATTGACGGATCCTTCGAAACTAGTCTTTCACCAGATCATCCCGCAGGTTCATATAACTATGGATACTCTTTAGATATTGGGAGTGACAACAGCATATACATTGGAGGATATCATCTGGGAAGTCTTGGGTTTGATTCGGAGATTCAAACAAGTAGAGGGCTTTTTCTTACCAAGACTTCTGAGACGCTTTCCGGGGTTGAATGGTTGAATGGTACATTACAACATAAGAAGGAGATTGCTACAAGTACCCATGATCGGGATGGGAATATGTATGTGGCCGGCATTATGATCGGAGAGTATAAAGATGCGCAGGATTTATTGATTGGTGAAGGGGGAGACGAAGCTTACTTTCAAAAGTATAGCCCTTCCGGTGAATTATTGTTGACCAGAATGCAAACATCCTTTTCTTCTGAAAACGTTGTGAAAATCAAGGCACAAGAGGACCACCTATATATAGTTGGTACTTTCGATGCAGATGATGGGAGTAGTGTCTTAAAATTTGATGACTTCAATAGTTTAGCAGGTGATGAAGATGAAGAGGTTTTTTTAGCTAAATACAGCCTGGAAGGAGATCTTGTCTGGGCGATCAATGCAGCATCCACTGAAGGCAATATTGCTGTATCTGACATGGATGTAGATACCAATGGAAATATTTATCTTCAAGGAGAAGCATTGGGGGATAGCCCCAAAGATTTTGGTGGCGGATTTACATTTACTTCTGAGGAAAAAGGATCATTTATAGCCAAATACGATACAGATGGTAATACTGCATGGGTCAATATCATAGAAGAAATAAGGTCAGGATCAATTGCAGTTGACAAGGATCAAGTTTTTGTCAGCGGGACATTTACAGATGACATCAATTTTGAAGGTACTCCACTGGTAGTTGATGGAACCAATGACATCTATCTGGGGGCATATACCTCTTCCGGAGAATTTCAATGGGTGAAACAAATGGGTGGAAGCTTTTGGGAATATTCTGAAGGTCTTAGGGCCAGTGAAGGATCTGTATACTTATCTGGTCATTTCTATGATAACTTTTCAATTGAGTCAGAGGACATGATTGGGGAAAATCGGGAAGGATTCATTGCTAAGTATAGTACCGAGGGTAATTTCCAATGGGTCAATGGTGGTGGTGGACCGAATCGTGATTACTTCTATTCCCTTGATTTAGATACAGCTGGAAATCCTTACGTAATTGGGAAGTATGAAGGATCGGCCAATTTTGGACCTTATTCATTTACGGGTTTAGGCGATCGTGATATTCAAGCACTGATACTAGGTTATGATAAATCAACCGGAGATGAGATATTCTCGGCAGAATATGGACATCCAACAAATTATATCGAAGGCGATGATGATGACTATTTCAATTCCATTTCCTCAGATCACAGCAATAATTTCTATCTGACTGGTGATTTTATAGATGAAGTGTTGTTGGATACAATCCTGATACAGGATGATGGTAATAATACATTTTTCAGCACTAAAATGTCACTTTCTGATTGTGCCTATTTCGGTGATGTTGATTTCGAGATTACAGGAGATTTCTGCGCTGGCTCGACAATCTCATTCATAGACATCAGTGATCTTGGATCACATGAAATTGTGAGTTGGACATGGGATTTTGGTGACGAAATAATTGATGATAGCCAGCATCCTAATCATATTTTCACCACTGGTGGAGTATATGATGTCACACTTTTTGTGGAATATTATGGGGGAGCCTGTGAGCTCCAGGTTTCGAAAGAAATCATAATAAATGAAGCCCAATCGGTTGATGCAGGTAGTGATATTGAAGTTTGCAGGGATGATCAGATCACCTTGTCTGGGGCTATGTCTGGAGCAACAACCCAAGTCCTTTGGACTTCTCTGGGTGATGGATCATTTACTGATTCCACCAATCCATTGACAGGATACATTTTAGGAGAAAGTGATCTGAATCTTGGAAACGTTGAATTGGTAATTTCTTCAAACAGTGCTGGCTGCAGCGTTGCAAGAGATACGGTGGTAGTATCTATAAGAGAAGAAATGACCGTGGAGGCAGGAATTGATCAAACGGTCTGTCAAACAGATTTAATCATTTTAAACGGCATGGTTTCCGGTACCCAATCCATTGAGTGGACAACTAGTGGTGATGGATCGTTTGAAAATATTAATGTGATTAATACGACCTATCAACCCGGCATTCAGGATTTGAACAACCAACATGTTGAGTTGACAGTCTCAACCATTGGAAACGCTTGTGACGAAGTTTTTGATCAATTAATTATTCAAATTGAGAATCTGAGATCGGCAGATAATTATCAATTAGAACTTGAGTTAGGTGAAGTATCACAAAAAGTCCTCACTGATAATGAATTGGATGATGGATACATCATTGAGATAGTTGATGAACCGACCGGTGGGATAGCAACAGTTGATATGGGAATCATTTCATATAAACTGGAAGATCCATCACTGACTACAGATTCGTTTACTTATCGTATTGAGTCTAACTGCGGACAAGACCTGGGTCAAGTTGATATCATTAATTCTTTGGAAACAGTTGAAGTATATAATGTGGTAACTCCTAATGGAGATGGCCATCATGACTATCTCAAAATCCAGAATATTGATAGTTATCCTGAAAATACGGTTCGCATTTTTGATCGGACCGGGAAAGTCGTTTTTTCTACTAATCGGTATAATTCTGAAAATTTCTTTGATGGAAAATCTGATGGAGGAAAGCAATTACCTGAAGGTAATTATTACTATCGTTTACAAATTCCTCTTCTTGAATTGGATCAGTCTGGGTTCATTCTACTAAAAAGATAAACTCATGAAAAAATTACTCATACTATTACTTACCATATTGGTTAGTTGGGAATCTTTGTGCCAACAAGATCCGCTCTATTCCTTGTATATGACCAATATGCAAGCCATTAACCCTGCTTATGTCGGCATGCACAATAGTTTAATTGCATCCGTAAACTATCGATCCCAATGGGCGAGTTTGCCCCAAAACCCCGTGACAACAACCGCCTCAGTACATTCAAATCTTTTTGGCGATTATGTTGGTGGGGGAATCATGGTAATCCAGGATCAAATTGGTGTTATTAAGAATACCGAAAGCTATCTCATGTCCTCATATCAAATTAATGGGATTGGATATAAGCTATCCTTCGGGCTGCAGTTTGGAGTATTAAATCAAAGATTTAACTATTCCCTGCTGAACCTTGATCCTATTGCTAATGATCCAGAATTATTAAATGAATCGGGAGATACCAAATTCAATTTTGGATCAGGAATCGCATTTATGTCTGAAAAGGTATTTGTAAGTATATCTGTACCTAGGATAGCTCAACCGATAATATCTTCTGGTTCAGAAGACAATTCCTTTAAATCTGACCCTGTATTATATGCAGTGGCATCAACCATTTTCCCATTGGATGTTGAAACTGAGCTTCAACCAACGGTTTTGTTACGATACGGCGGAGGACTTGCATCATATGATGTGGGAATAAACTGGGTATATGAGAGGTTTGTCACAATTGGATTATTTACTCGAGAGTTGACTTCCTTTGGTGCGCTAATGGGTGTAAGAATCAAAGAAAAATTGACATGCAAATACTCATTTGAAATATATACCCAGGCAGCGGAAGGAGCAAAAACTTATTCGAACGAAATTTCAGTGGGATTTAAGCTACCCGTTTTTGCAAGACATCAGCTAAGCGATTCAGTTTTTTGATATGTTTTTTGGTGAAACCAAATGTCTACCTGTCTGTCAAACCAGTGCACCATTAGTAAACCTATTTTATATGGTCAGCAAATCCGTGCTTTCGATCTTGCACCCGATAGATTTTTGGGGTGCAAGTGGACAAGAAAATAATCATAGTTGTTTTAAATGATGTAAATGATGAGGCCCTTTTGGAGGTTACTTTACTCATCGATTTAATTCATGGGAGCAATCGCGTTCTAATGAAGAAAATATCATCGAATGGATTAAATCTGTTCGAAGTAGGAGAGGACTTTCTTTTGATTTTTTGGATATCTGATGTCAATCATGAGACAGAGCTTATTTTGAAGAGAGGTGCAATAGGAAACCCCAGTTTAGTCATCTACGACGGTAGTTTAAAGCAGAGTATTAGACAAATAATCCAGGCAAATATTAAAGGGATAATTAGTTCAAATTCAATATCTGAGTTGCCAAGTGCCTTGGAAGAACTGAGCAATAATCGGTATTTTATTTGTCAGGAATCCTTGAAAAATGTTCTTGGTAAAGCTGACGGTGCTAGAACTGATAAAGTATTGAGTCGAAGGGAATTAGAAGTTCTTAACCTACTCGCATCCGGATTGACTTATTTGGAGATTAGTGCCAAGCTTCACATCTCTTACGATACCACAAAGACACATACAAATAACATATATAAAAAACTTGGAGCAAGGAATAAAGCGGAGGCAGTAAACAAGGCGAGATTGTGGATGATTTTGTCTTAAATAAGGATTTTGTATGTCACCCAATATATAATGATTTCTACCTAACCTATATCACCCTCTTCTTTAAGAAGTACAATAATTAAGTTGAATAATTAAGTTTTTGATAAATAAGATCACTAATAAGCTTCTGATATAAATAAGTAAATACGGCTATTGTGTATAGGATTTGCTAAGGAATAATATTGCTATGAACAGAAAACCAAGCATTCATTTTAATGGATTAAGTGAATGAGATGTAACATGTGAGATAAAAAAAGATAAAAATGAATGAACTATATATTATAAGCAAAACAGAAAGATTCAATTTCCTATTGAAAAAACGACTTTATGATTTTGAAAATTTAGTCAGTTCAGTAATGACCTTTACACAGATGACTGATAGAGAGTCTGATATCATAAATGAAAATCCAGGATCAATAATCATTATTGACGGTATTATTATAAATAATGGAATTAGAATAGAAAATATTCTTCAACTAGCACCCAAATACGCAATTGTAGTAGTAAAGAACTTATATTCTAATGAAGAGGTATATCATTTTTTAAAGGCAGGAGTAAAGGGTCTAACATCACTAAGCAATTGTTATTCAAATATTGTAAATATTGTTACTGGAGCGCAAAGGGGTGAAATCTACATGTCCAGCAATGAGGTGGCTCACTTATTTCAACATATAATGTCTTCTCCGGACACAAGTGAGTTGACGGATAGAGAGCAGGAGGTGCTTCCATTAATTATGAGTGGATTTACCTATCTGGAAGTAGCAGCCGAATTGAATATTTCTTATGAGACCATAAAAAGTCATATGAAAAATATTTACAAGAAGCTGAATGTTAAAACCCGTGGGGATCTGTTGAAGTATAATTTTTCACGCTAGATGAAAGATGTGAAAATACAATTAAAGAGTAGAGTCAAAAAAGCGGAGAGCAATTTGTCCTCCGCTTTTTCGCTTATTCTTTTGGTGTTGCCCTTTTAGACCTGACCGGAGGTGCTGGTTCTTTTTTCAATTTTATAGCCTCCGTTTTCAATTTTTCCAACGCAATTTCTATGGCTTTGTCAAGTTGAGGATCTTTCCCTTGAAGTACCAATTTAGGTTCCTGAATCACTTCAATATCTGGCGCAACACCCTCACCTTCTACTGCCCATTCACCATTGACATCAAAGAAACCACCACGCGGTGCCACCATGCGGCCACCATCAATGAATGGAGGAGTATCCCAGGTACCAACCAACCCGCCCCATGTACGAGTCCCAACCAATGTTCCAATATCCATTGCCCTGAATAGGTAGGGGAGAAGGTCACCACCTGATCCGGCACGTTCGTTGATGATCATGACTTTTGGTCCCCAGACAGCTGCCATTGGAGTGGTCCATGGTTTATGGTCACCTACTTTACTATTAAAGTATCCATATAGTTTACGGTTCATTACATCAGCCATATAATCTGCTGCAGAACCACCGCCATTGTTTCGCTCATCTACGATCATTCCTTGCTTGTCTTGCTGCGCAAAATAATATCGATTGAAAGAGGTATACCCACGACCACCAGTGTTTGGGACATAGGTATAGCCAATTTTACCATCAGTCTTTTCATTCACATATCTTCGATTGTCCTCAATCCATGCACGAGAGCGAAGAGCATATTCATTACTGATTGGTTCAACATATATCGTTTTAGCGTCTGAGAGTTTTGTTGATCTTCCTACTTTGATTTGTAGGGTTGTCCCAGCGGTTTGTTCAAAATAACTGTAGATATTTTGGCTAGCATCTACCTCTACCCCATTAACTTCCAAAAGATAATCACCCTCTTTTACGTCTAATCCTGGAAGAGCAAGTGGTGCACTTAAATCAGGATTCCAGTTCTCTCCGTTGAATATTTTTTCGAATTGGTACTTGCCATTTTTAATGGTGTAATCGGCACCAAGTAAACCGACTGGAACACGGTCTATGTCCGGATAGTCACCTCCTCGGGTATATGAGTGACCTACAGCAATCTCTCCACCCAGAATATCGACGATGTAGTTCATATCTTCCCTGTGTTTCACATGATTTACCCATGGCTTATACCATTCATAGATTTGATCCCAGGGAGCTCCATGTTGATTATTTACATATAAGAAGTCGCGTTGATACCTCCATGCTTCTCTGTATATCTGTTGCCATTCGTCTTCTGGGTTTACCTGCATTTTAATATTGATGTCTAGTCGACCTTCAGAAGATTTTTGACTTTTCCCAGACGTAGCAACGATCCCCCAGTTTCCTCCTGTACGGTATAGTAGTTGTTTCCTGTCACTTGAAACCTGGGCGAACCTGACACCAGACATAAACTCCGACGACTCACGCGATCCCAGATCAAATTTGTGTAGCGTAATCCCTGTTTGATTTGGAATATTCTCTCCGTAAAACACGGTGTTTTCTGGCCCGGCAACTAACCCGGTATAGTTTCTCTGAGGCACGTCCAAAGCAATAATTCTGTTAATAACCCCTTGATCAATGGATACCATCACATCTTCATCCTCATCTTCATTGTCTTCCTTTTCCCCATTTTCTTCATCACTTTGAGGGAGCATTGGAGATGGGTCATTTGCAGATAATACTGCTGCATAAAGACCCCTGGTTACAGGAATATTGTAAGAGCTCATATCTAACCAGCCCGTATTCAATCCCCAATTTGTGCTTGCTAAAAAGTAGAGATACTTGCCATTGGCATCCCAAACGGGAGCCAATGCATCGGCCATTTGATCGGATATATCTGTGATTTTCTCTGTATCGATATTATATGCTTTCACTACTTTGAATTGAGCATCAGTGAGCTTAACGTAAGCAATCCATTTGCTGTCCGGTGACCATACAGGATTCATGGACCGGTTAGGATGCGCGTACCTTTCTGTATCTGCTTTTTTTGCTTTTCCTGATTCCAGGTTTAGCACCCAGATATTAAAATCCGTATCGGTATAGCTGATGTGCTTACCATCCGGGGACCATGTAGGTCTAAAGTAAAACGTGGGATTGGGCAATGGATAACTCCGCTTGATTTTGGAGCCGAACTGGTCGCTGATTAGGAGCTGATATTCTCCGCTACGATCGGAGAACCAGGCAATTTCGGATCCATCTGGTGACCAAACGGGAGATCTATCCGCATAGGATGATTTTGAAATATTTCTCCATGTTCCATTCTCCTTGGGCACCGTAAATATCTCGCCTCTGTATTCAAACAAGGCTCTTTGACCCGTAGGAGAAAGTGAGGCATTTTGAAGTTGATTGCCAGATGCATTTTCCCAGCGTTTACGTGCCCAGTTTAAATCTCCTTTAACATTTATCTCTAATTGTTTTTGGCCACCAGATTTTGGGTCCAAAGAATGCAAGTATCCGCCTTGCTCATATACGATTAGATCGTTTGAAGCGTCAAGGCTTTTTACATCAAATTGTGTGTGGAAAGTGACTTGTGTATAGGCTTTGGTTTCCAAATTATACTTCCAGATATTGCTTGTATAGTCTCTTTCTGAGAGAAAGTACACTTCACCCCCAAGCCAAACCGGATCAAGATGACGCTCTTTATCGGGCTGGGGTGTCCTTTGCAATTCATTGTTTCTTAGGTCTAATATCCAAATGGGCATGGCTTGACCTCCTCGATAATTTCTCCATTCGGGATCCCAGGAAGTTATTGGAGTATATGCTACATAATTTCCATCAGGAGATATTTCTCCATAGGCAATTCTTGGTATAGGTAATTCTTTAGGGAAGCCTCCTTCGACACTTACTGAATAAAACTTATTGAGGCGGGTTGGATGTCCTTTTCTGGTTGAAGCAAACAGAACCTCTCCTTCAGGAGACCATCCTTGAACTCGATCTGCTCCAGGATGGTAGGTTAATCTTTTAGGAGCTCCACCGTCTACGGAAACAACGAAAACATCAGTGTTTCCATCGTATTGACCACTAAACGCGACCCATTTTCCATCACTTGAAAAATGAGGAAATGACTCTGCGCCCTGTGAGGTAGTTAACCTTCTGGCTTCACCGCCAGTTCGATCAACAACCCAAAGGTCATTGGCATGTACAAAAACAATTCGATTTTGACTTACGGTTGGTTGTCTAAGCAGCATTGTGCCTTGTGAGAAGCATAGCAACACAGATGTAAGCAATAGGGATGTAAAAAATAATCTCTTCATGATGCTTAAAGGTTAGACTAATCAAGTTAGCCATTTGCTTATTGCATCACAAAGAGAACTTTTATGAGTGGTGCCGGTATTAGATCAAAAGATCCGCCATATATGTGATGTAAAGAATCAAAGCCGGACCTGCAACATAGGCAATGGTAGAGTTCCTCATTTTTTTTATACCAAAATGAAGGAGCGGAATTGCAAGGGATGAAATAAGAAGCAGAATCCCTTTTTCTGGTGCGGCATCAAAAAAGAGTATCGCAACAATCGCATTGATCAATAGAGCATTCAAAAATGAAAATCTTTCTTCGCCTTCAAAGAAGATTAAAGACAGTGACCAACTGGACAACCAAAAAACCGGAACCAGCCATTTGGTCATTCCTCCGAGAAAAAGGCTAGTCCCCAGCGTTAATACTAAGAAAATAACTGCCTGAATGGCACTAACCCACAATCCTTTGACAGAAAATTTGATATTCATACTTACACAATTTGGTGAAATACAAACTTTTATACGATTGTAAACAATACAAGTTATTTGCCAACAAATTCTGTAACGGTCTTCTCTATAATATCACAACAATCATGAAGCTGTTCTTCTGTCATTACCAATGGAGGCGCAAATCGTATAATGTTGCCATGTGTTGGTTTGGCCAGCAAACCATTTTCTTTAAGTTTCACACAGATGTCCCAGGCTGTTGAGCTCTCCTCATCATCATTAATGACTATCGCATTTAACAATCCTTTGCCGCGAACAAGCGTTACTAGATCTGATTTTTCAATCATCTTATTCATTCGATCTCTGAATATTTCACCCAGTCTTCTGGCATTTTGCGTGAGCTTTTCATCTCTAATGACATTTAGCGCCGCTATTCCTACAGCAGCTGCGACGGGGTTACCACCAAAAGTGGATCCATGCTGGCCAGGCTGAATCACCTCCATAACTGTGTCATTTGCCAAAACAGCGGATACCGGATATGCTCCTCCGGAAAGCGCTTTACCAAGGATAAGAATGTCTGGCTCTGTATAAGTAGCTTGTTTTTCACAATGTCCAGCACATGAACAATCTCCGCAGACTCTTAGCAGTGCGCCGGTTCTACCAATCCCTGTTTGCACTTCATCAGCGATGAATAGGACACCATGTTTTATACATAGGTCTTTAGCACCCTTAATGAATCCTTCATCCGGAACCATAACACCGGCCTCACCCTGAATAGGCTCTACAAGGAATCCAGCAATATTATCATGTTGAAGTGCTCTTTCTAGTTCAGAAAGATCATTATAGGGAATTCGGATAAATCCAGGAGTATAGGGGCCGAAATTCTTGCTTGCTACAGGGTCGTTTGAAAAGGAAACAATAGTGGTAGTTCTTCCATGGAAATTGTTATCACAAACGATGATTTGTGCTTTGTTCTCATCAATTCCTTTTTTCTCATAGGCCCATTTTCTACAAAGTTTGATGGCAGTTTCTACTGCCTCTGCCCCCGTATTCATTGGTAAGACCTTGTCAAAACCGAAGTACTCAGTGATGAATTTCTCATAGGGTCCAAGAATGTCATTATAGAAAGCTCTTGAGGTCAGGGTTAACGTTTCGGCTTGTTTAGTCATTGCACCTACGATTGCAGGATGACAATGTCCCTGGTTTACTGCAGAATATGCGGATAGAAAATCATAGTATTGTTTGCCTTCTGCATCCCAAACATATACTCCATCGCCTTTAGCCAACACTACCGGAAGTGGATGATAATTATGTGCACCATGCTTATCTTCCAGCTTTATCAAATCTTCACTCGACATTGTCTTATTTTCTAACATAATTTTGTTGTTTATTATTAAATGCAAGATTAACAATTAAACCGCGCAGGAGCAATTGAAGGAGCGTTCAGAATCAGAGGATTATTATATAAATGAACAAGGGCTTATGGTCTTTACAGAGAAATATCATCTAAAGAGGGGCTATTGCTGTGGGAATGGCTGTTTACATTGCCCATTCAATCATGAAAATGTTAAACAATAGTTTGCATATTGAATTGAAATCCCGATATTTGCACTCCATTTTTGAAAACGGGATAGAAAGATGTCAAAAGTTTGCGATATAACCGGTAAAAGGCCACAAGTAGGAAACAATGTTTCCCACGCTAATAATAAGACCAAAAGAAGATTCAATCCGAACCTTCAAAAGAAACGATTCTATATTCCTGAAGAGGATAAGTGGATTACACTAAAAGTTTCAACTTCAGCGCTTAGAACTATCAATAAGAACGGCATCACTTCCGTGCTCAAAAAAGCAAGAGCAAACGGAATGGTGATCAAGTAAGATTGATAAAAAGAAGAAATTTAAACCCTGGCAAATCGTCGGGGTTTTTTTATTCCTTCTACTATCTTCGAATCAAAATGAATAGAATATTTTTTGTATATCGCTTACACTTCCATTCATATTATTGGCAATAATTGGAGATGAATTTCTGGATCTTGTTGGAATTTTGTGCTTCCATACAGTATTGTAATTGTGACCTTGAGAAGAAGATATCTTAACCTCAGACCGATTTGGTCGGCTCCTGCACAAGATATAGTTAAGTACTTCACTAGACCTTAATATCCTTTCATCAAGTATTTATACCAGTATTGGATACCCATTGAAGTTGGGGATTTTATCAGTATTATATTTAACTACCTAAAGTAATCTTATGATCATGAAGAAGCTAATAGCAATTGCATTTATACTGATCTCTATCAGCATTTTGGCTCAAGACGAACCAAGTGATTTTTTATCAACTGAATTCCATACTGAGCGAAGAACATTGGTTAGAGAAAAGATGCCTGACAACTCCGTTGCGGTATTTTTTGCTTCACCAGTTAGGAATCGTGCCAATGATGTTGATTTTGTATATCATCAAGATCCTAACTTCTACTACTTAACCGGTTACAGGGAACCTCATGCGGTACTTCTCATTTTCAAAGAAGATCAAGAAGGCCCGAATGATAAGTTCAATGAAATTATCTTCATTCAACCTCGTAATGCAATGGCTGAAATGTGGACGGGTAGAAGACTCGGAATTACAGGAGTGAAAGAAAAGTTGGCCTTTAATCAAGTATTTAATAATACAGAGTTCAAAGACTACAATATTGATTTTTCAAAGTTTGACAAAGTTCTTTTTTACGACTTCTTCAATGACGTTCGAGATACTCGAGCTGAAGGAGACTTATATGATTTGATCGCCTCATTCAAACAAAAATCAGGATACCCATCAGAAGGAGATCTAACCATTGAATCTGCAGCGAATAACCTGGATATGGAAACGCTTGATCAAATCATGAAAGATTTAAGGGGAATAAAGACTCCTGAGGAAATAGACCTATTGAGAAAAGCGGTCGATATTTCTTGTATTGGGCAGGCTGAGGTAATGAAGGCGATGAAGCCAGGAATGAGTGAACGTGAAGTGCAAGGGATTCATGAGTTTGTTTTCAAAAAATACCAAGCGGAATATGAAGGATATCCTTCCATTGTCGGCCATGGCAATAATGGGTGTATTCTTCATTATATAGAAAACTACAAGCCAGAAATCAGTAGCGACAAAATGATACTGATGGATTTGGGAGCAGAGTATCATGGATATACCGCAGATGTCACCCGAACCATTCCTGTTGACGGAAAATTCTCTAAAGAAGAAAAGGCCATTTATGATTTAGTCTATAAAGCACAAGACGAAGCTATCAAAGCAGCCAAGCCGGGTGTTAATATCGGAAGAGATTTAGATGCAGCAATTGCCAGAAGGATTATCAATGAAGGATTGGTAGAGCTTGGAATTATCGAAAGCGCAGATCAGCGACACCTCTACTATCCTCATGGATTAGGACATCACATCGGCTTGGATGTTCATGATAAAGGCAACTATGAATACCTGGAAGCAGGCATGGCGATTACCATCGAGCCTGGAATTTACATTCCGGAAGGCGCACCTTGTGACGAGAAATGGTGGGGAATAGCAGTAAGAATTGAGGATTGCATTTTGATTACCCAGGATGGCAATGAGTTGCTATCAGATTTGGCGCCACGAAAAAGCGATGAAATTGAAATGCTAATGAAGCAACCAAGTCCGTTAGATTCTTTTGTTTTGCCAGAATTAGGTAAGGATTAGAGAAAGTGGAGTAATTGATTAAAAATAGCTGACATAGCATTTTAATAATCAACTAATTCTACTACATTTGCACTCCTTTTTGGAAAAGACAAAATAAAATGGCGAAGAAAGGAAATAGAGTCCAGGTAATTCTTGAGTGCACAGAGCACAAAAACAGTGGTCTTGCTGGCACAAGCCGGTACATCACTACTAAGAATAGAAAAAACACTCCTGATCGAATCGAGTTGAAGAAATACAATCCGATCATGAGAAAGTATACAGTACACAAAGAAATTAAGTAACCATGGCAAAGAAAGTAGTAGCAACTCTTAAGCAACCAGGTGGAGCGAAATATGCCAAAGTGATCAAAGCGATCAAAGGCGATAACGGATCTTATACATACCGAGAGGAGATGGTTCTCGAAGGTGACGTAAAAGATACGCTCGCGAAATAAGAAATTAAATCCTAAAAGAAGGAAGCCGCTCCGACCTACATGTCAGAGTGGCTTTTTTTATATTCACCAATATCATCTAATCCTGTTAAGACAATGGGTCTAAAAAGCTTTTTCTCCAAAGACAAAAAAGAAACACTAGACAAAGGGCTTGAAAAGTCCAAGCAGAACTTTTTCACCAAATTAAATAAAGCAGTTGTAGGAAAATCTACTGTTGATGCTGATGTCCTTGACGAACTGGAAGAAGTACTTATTACTTCAGATGTTGGTGTAGACACGACCGTAAAGATCATCGATCGGATTGAGGCCCGTGTGGCAAAAGACAAATACCTAAATACTTCAGAATTGAATCAGATTCTGCGTGAAGAAATTGCCGGTTTGCTGTCTGAAAATAACACTGAAGATTTAGTTGACTTTGATGTTCCGCAAGTTGACGGACCTTACGTTATATTGGTTGTGGGCGTGAATGGTGTTGGAAAAACAACAACCATAGGAAAACTTGCGGCACAATTTAAGGCCTTAGGAAAGAATGTCATTCTTGGAGCGGCAGATACCTTTAGAGCCGCTGCAGTAGATCAACTGATAATGTGGGGAGAACGTGTAGGAGTTCCTGTTGTTTCTAAAGGAATGAATACCGATCCTGCTGCTGTAGCATTTGAAGCCGCCAAGCGTGGCAAAGAAGAAAATGCTGATGTTGTAATCATTGACACAGCTGGGCGCCTTCATACTAAGGTCAACTTGATGAATGAACTTTCTAAGATCAAGAATGTAGTTCAAAAGTTTATTCCGGAAGCCCCTCATGATGTAATGCTAGTCCTTGACGGAAGTACAGGTCAGAATGCCTTCATCCAAGCACAAGAATTTACAAAAGCTACAAACGTTAGTTCGTTAGCGATTACGAAACTGGATGGTACAGCAAAAGGGGGAGTAGTGATCGGTATCTCAGATCAATTCAAAATCCCTGTGAAATATATTGGTGTCGGAGAGAAGGTTGATGATTTACAAGTTTTTAATAAGACTGAATTTGTAGATTCATTTTTCAAGAATTAAGAACTACCTTGTAGTTAATGAAAAGGTCGGACTTCTTTTTCAATGCGATATTTCTTTCCATACTGGTGTTAAGTCCGTTTAAAATAATATCCCAAACACCTCTCTTAGATAGTCTTCATCGTGAATATGAAGCCACTGAAGATATCACGGATAAGTTGACACTCCTCAGATCCATCACCTCTGAAGAACCAGAAACACATCAGCGCATAGCATACGCCAATGAGTTGCTGGAACTGGCTCGAGAGCATGAATTGTATTTCTTCGAACATTCTGCTGAATTGCAACTAGGAGTAGGCTATCGTTTCATGGGAGACCTTGCCAGGAGCCTTGAACATTTACTCATCTCCTTAGAAATTGCAGAAAATAATAATGATGAGAAACTCATTGGTTCATCATTAGGAGAAATTGCTGCTACCTATGCAAGTCAAGGGGACATTAGAACTTCCGTTCAGTTTTCTAATCGTACCATAGATATTTTTCGAAAACGCAGCGATACTTTAAATCTTACAATCGCTTTACTCAATACAGGATACGATTATTACACCTTAAATGAGCTTGATTCGTCTATCATGTACGGTATGGAGGCAGAACTGTTAACCTCTAATTTTTCTGATATCAACCCTATTAGACGCAAATCTTTACTGGCATATATTCGAGGTAATATGGCAATCACCCAGGCAGCGCTAGGTCAAGAGGAGATAGCTATAAAGGCATTAAATAATAGCATTTCAAGGTTGAGGGAGATGGATGATTATTATGCGGTGGCAGATTTTCTGAAGTTCCTGGGGCAAATAGAATTTGAACTTGGTGAAGTTTCCAAAGCAGAGGACAGTGCTCTGGAAGCACTTGAGTTAGCGGCTAAGTATGGTTTATCAGAGCTATATCGTGACCTGAACTATTTGCTATATCAGATAAACGAGTCAAAAGGGAAGTTTGAGGAGGCATTGAGCTATCATTTAGTGTACTCCGAATTAGCTGATTCAATCGAAAATAAGAATGTTATTCGACAGATGGCGAAGCAAAGATCTGCCTTTGAGTTGGCTCAAAAAGAGTCTGAAGTTGAACTATTGAAGGCTCAGCAGAGAAATCAGCAGGCTGTTATTGTTACTGCCACAGTGATTGTTTTTGCCTTTGCCATACTGGTCATTGTCATATTCATTTATTACCGCTCTAAGATTAAGACTAACCGTGTGCTGAAGCGTCAGAAGGTAGCTTTAGAGCGACTCAATGAAACAAAAGACAAATTCTTTTCTATTATTTCACATGATTTAAGGGGCCCTGTTAGTTCACTTTTTGGCGTGAGTGGACTTATTCGCCATTTCGTGAAAGAGAAGAATACCCAACAACTCCTCGAAATGGCTGATCACATGGAGCTTTCTGTAGAACGACTTTCCAACCTTCTTGATAATCTTTTAAACTGGGCCATGCAGCAACAAGGGCATTTTCCTAATGTACCTGAGAAAGTGAACATCACAGAAATGATTGAGGAAATCATTGGGATGTTTTCGAATATGGCTAATGGAAAGCAGGTTTCGATGACATCAAATATTTCAGATCCAATTTTTCTGTGGGTGGACCGGAATAGTGTACATACCATCTTTCGTAACCTTATCAATAATGGGATAAAGTTTACGCCGAATAGCGGTAGCATTGAAGTCAATGCTGTACTGGAAGGTGAAATGGTAGAGATTCTAATATCTGATACTGGTGTTGGTATGCCACAAACCAAATTGGATAAATTATTCAATTTGGATGGAGAAGGCGCTACTTACGGAACTGCTGGTGAGAAGGGTCTTGGGCTAGGATTGCAACTCGTTAAGGAATTTATGGATATGAATAGTGGAGAAATATCCGCAAAAAGTAAGGAAGGCGAGGGTACTACCTTTATTGTTAGACTTCCATTATTTGATAAAAGTGAGGTTGTAGAGAAAAGCTTGGTTTAAGTTTTATCACTAATCACATCAGTAATTGCATTAGAAAGCATTTCTACGTTAAGGCTTACCTTTCTTATATACTTGTCGATCTTCAATTTCTTCTCCTTTGTTGGCATGTTCACATGTGCAGAGATCATGATGATCTTAGGTTTCTTATCTAAGGTGTCTAGTGTTTCAAAACCGTCCAGGTAGGGCATTTCCAAATCAATAAGTAAAACATCGGGTTTCTGTTTTACCACCTGCATGATCCCATCAACCGGATTTGAGTAAGTACCTATCAGTTCCATTTCTTCGAATTTATCGAAATAAGAACCCAATAGTTGTAAAAATAGCGGGTCGTCATCTATGGCTATGCACGATATCATGACACATAATTTAGGAAAAAAAAGTGATTTTTAGTCTACTGTAGGTGTGCCGCCTACGATCCGATTGGATTGAACTTCACGTAATGATTCTTCTGTGATTTTGAAATAGAATTTGGCAAAGTCTCTGTTGACTTTAACTTCAGAGCAAATACCATTGGTGTAAGTGTATAGGTTAATGCCATCTGGGGATTCCATTTCATACCTATGTTCATCTATCTTGTTAAAGGTGAGATACTCTCCAAATTGTGGTGAAAATACCTTTTGACCATCCTTAGGTTCCTCAAAATAAATTGCCGCTACAGAGTATTTAATATCATCATTGATTGAAGATCGGGATCCATTTAAGTCTAGCGTGTAATTGTTGCCATCAAACCAGATGGTTGATTTTTTCTGTGTAGATCCATTCAACTTGTTATGGGTATATTCTTTGATGAGTTGCCCGTATTTATATTCACTGGTTGATTCGTAATCTACCGTAAATGAAAATAGGATTCGAAAAGTGACTTTGCTCTGGATTTCATAATTGATTTGATTATCAGAAATCATTCGCTTCACTGTCATATCACCCAACTTCTTGCTTCCCTTTACAACCTCATAATGTACCGATTGTCCAATAGCTACCTGGAAGACAATCAATGACATTAGTATGGTCAGGTTTTTTTTCACTTAGAAGAAATCAATTAGCTTAAAGACAGGAATTATTCCAACACGTTTCTGCGTTTAAGATAGATCAAAAAAAAATTAACCCATGAGATTCAAAAAAGTTAGTTTCAAAAATTCGGCTGGGCTCGAGCTTTCTGGGCGTTTAGATTTTCCTCTTATAGGCAAACCAAAGGCATACGTGCTTTTTGCACATTGTTTTACCTGTTCCAAAAATCTTAAATCTGTTGAACATATCAGTCAGGCATTTACTCAGCAAGGGATGGCGATTCTAAGATTTGATTTCACAGGGTTAGGGCAGAGCAAGGGAGACTTTGCAGACACCAATTTTTCATCCAACCTTTCTGATTTAAAGGATGCGTACAACTTTTTAAGTGAACACTATGAAGCACCCCAAATTATGGTTGGACATTCACTAGGGGGAGCGGCCGTATTACATGTGTCAGGAGAACTGGAAAATGTTCGTGCCGTTGCTACAATTGGAGCACCTTCAACACCTGATCATGTGAGCCATTTGCTGGAAAGCGGGAGAGCAGATCTTGAAGCAAAAGGAGTTGCGGATGTCAATATAGGTGGAAGGACGTTCAAGATGAAGAAACAATTCCTGGATGATTTGGAGGCAAAGAAGGGAAGCAATGCCATTAAAAATCTTAATCGGGCACTCCTGGTCATTCACTCTCCTCAAGACACTATCGTTGGTATCAATAATGCTCAGGAGATTTACCTGGAAGCCATGCATCCGAAAAGCTTTGTCTCATTAGATGGCGGGGACCACCTGATGACCAAAGAAGGCGATGCAAAGTACGTTGGTTCTATTATTGCAAGTTGGGCTTTGAGGTATATTGATATTCTTGATCAAGAGGAAGCACCAGAAGGTGAAGTTTGGACGCGAATTGGTGATAAAGGTTACACCACTGAAATTATTGCAGGTAGTCACGTAATGGTCGCTGACGAACCACCAAGTGTGGGAGGAGCTGACCTAGGGCCTACTCCTTATGGTTATTTGTTATCTGGTCTCGGTGCTTGTACAGCAATGACACTTCGTATGTATGCGGACTATAAGAAAATTCCTTTAAAAGAAGTTGAAGTAAAGCTGACGCATGATAAGGTTCACAAGGTAGATGGTGAGAATAGCGAAAGTTCTGCAGGAAAAATTGATCTAATCAAACGTAAGATTAAAATCACCGGAGATTTAACCGATGAACAGCGAAAACGTCTGATTGAAATTGCGGACAGGTGTCCAGTTCATAAAACCATCGAAGGCAAACCTGAAATAGTAACCGAGGAGGAAAAGTAGATCGAATTAAGGTTTTTTGACGTAAGTGTCATTTGAAAAATGGTTAATTTACTATACCACCAATTGACCGTCTTCATGAAAAACCTGATCATATTATTTTTAATCATCCCTCTATTGGGCAATGCTCAATGGACTGCAGCATCTCGAATGACCTCTGGAAAAGGGGAAACTATAGTCACCAACTTTATTAAAGGATATGTGGAGTTAACAAATGGAATACGAAAAGACGGTGAAGTTCAACTCAAAATACTCAATGGAGATACCGTTGAAATTAGATTTAAGCCAAATGGGGGTAAGAAAGAAAAGTATCCCAGAAATCAAGTGGCGAAGTTCTATGGAGTGGTTCTTTTAAAGGATATAAAAAATGATTTCAAAAAGCCATTCAAGAACTTTCATCCGGGAAGAATTTTTTTGGATGATGGAGAGGAAAGGCCAGGAAAAGTCGCCATGCGTGTGCGTGAAGCCAATGAGCATGATGGAAGTAAAATCTACGGACCAATTGGAGTAAAGTATGCCAACGATCGTGACGAAGTAACTTTTTACACGGCAAAAGGCAGTAATATAGTTTATGTCATACAATCGATTAATGGCAAAGACAATCACTACATTAAAGTCGGCAGACAGTTTATATCTGTAGGTAATCCTACTGGAAGATTTAGTTATTTCAAGAATCCCAACCCTACACATGTCAGGGAAGGAACCACCAATTTTACCAAAACCGCAGTTCAAGAGGTAGGACAAGAAATTGCTGAAGAAGCGGCCAAGGCAGCCGCAGAAAGAAGTCTAAAGGAGAGTCAAAAAAGAGGTGAGGATTTAGGGACCTCAATCGGTAATGCTACTGTAGCTGCGATGAATACTGCCAATGAGGTGAATGAGTTATTCACTCCTGATGAAGATGGAGCCATTTATTTTGAGGAGTACTACATTATCGATAATGAAAAACAGACGCGTAGTATTATTTACAAGAAGAATGTTGATGAAGTTCTCCATGAATTGTTAGCAGGCTGTGGTGTAGAAGATAAAATAAAAGAAGTATCAAATGGAATTAAGGAATTGACCAAAGTGATGATCTTCTTAGAGGAAAATATCTGCGACTAGTTAGATTTATCTTCTTCGTCCTCTGTATCACCATGTCGGTCCTCATATTCTTCTCTCACATCATCGTGTAGATTACCATCTTCATCATAGTCATCATCTTCCGCCACGATATTACTTGCTTCTTCACGAGTCATCTTCACGAGATAATATTTGTCTTCTGTTTCGAAGGGGAGGCCGCTTTGATACAATCCTTCTTTATTGACAAACTTGATTAAGTGCTCTTCAAAGCCTTCAGGATATGCTAGTTTGATTTGTTCCTGGATTTCTTGATCCAGAGCTTCAAAAGCTTTTAATACCCGTGGCTTAGCGTTCATAAGGACTAATGTAAAATTGAAATTCTAAAAATCACAAGTCCAAATAGATATTTAATTTATTCTTTACTTAAGTGATTCAAAGCTTCCTCGTAAGAATCTACCAAGCTTTTTTCTTGAGAATAGAGTTCTCTAAATCCCAGACTTAACATCTGAGCCAATCTTTTAGCACTTGATGGGTCATAAGAATTAGGGTCAGCAAAGAGCTTAGCGAGCTGCTTCCATGAACTTTCAGGACCAGCTTCCTGGACACTATAGACATTGGAAAGAAGATATATTGTCTCATAATCGAAGCTGTTCACAACACCACTCAGCTCAGCGCTTCTCCAGGCACCGCTTTGAAGTTTAGGATTCCAAATCCCTCTTTCCAGAATTTGGAGCATGGCTTCCATACCTGAACCATAATTGAGCGTATTCCATAAACTGTCTGAATTGATGTATTTGTTTAGCTTTTGTGACATAGCAAGATGATAAGGCATCTTTAATTCCAAGTCTGTCTTGTTATCCTCAAGTTCACTTGCAATATTTCGTAAAACTGCTTCTTTAGTTCTATTTTCTTTGACTGAAACTCTCCATTCACTAAGAGTGAGCGCAAGAGAAACAGTAAAAACAATAAGAATAGACTCTATGAATATGTGGC
Source organism: Ekhidna sp. (assembly GCA_965601465.1). Lineage (GTDB taxonomy): Bacteria > Bacteroidota > Bacteroidia > Cytophagales > Cyclobacteriaceae > Ekhidna. Next base: position 822,099 of record OZ271834.1, read on the forward strand.
GGAAGTCAATTTTGGATTTTGCCATGCTTGATTATTGATTTAACTGTTCAAGTACTAATTCATATTTTTTTAGCAAATACTTTTCCAATGAAAACAGATCTTCTAAGGCAGATTGAATTTGCCCTGAATCACCATATAGAATTCCTAATGCCATATCAGAAGTACTTTCAAAATCTTCGAATTTTGCATTTATGTTTCCTAGAAGGCTTATCAATTCATAGTCGAGCTCAATTAATACATTGGTAGCTTGGGCAATTTGCCAGGAATTGTTGCTGATTTGAGCGGACCTTAAGATGATGTTACCGGTTCCATAGATAAATAGACTATCATTTTTAATTACGATAGTGCTTAATTGGTCATCCGTTCGCAGATATCTCGATTCCCCATCTCTAATAATTTCTACAGGGTCTATATAGGTAGAAGTATTTGCGTAGATCTGACTCTTGGCAAAGGAAACTAGTTCGCTGTCCTTTAATGGATCGAATGGTAACTCATCAACCGATGCACTTATCAAGATGTGAGTTCCCTTTCGAAGATTGGTTAGTAGTTCTTCATGGTAGCTGATAGCTCGCCTTAAGTTTTTGATGTTATTTTCTGTCTCATCTTTAAGCGAGATGATTACTCGATCTACTAATTGGTCTTTTTTTACCTGAAGTCGCCACTCTGAAAGAGCAAGGGCCAACGAGACAGTAAAAACAATTAACACAGCCTCTATAAATAGGTGTTTGAGATTAAGTTTAGGCTTATCCATATGCTAGGTTTCAATCAACTTAAATGTAAGACATTGTCGATAATTTGGACAAATCAGAAATTGGATAGCCTTATTGATTAATTATTTGATCAAAGATTCTTTTTACCTGCAAATCGCCATATCCATAAATCGGTGCCCGCTCACAAAATTCTCTGAAGACCACCCCAAAATCTTTGGTAGATTTCTCTTTGATGATATCACGAATAATTTGTTCGGGCTTTCCCGGTTTACCATCTCGAGATTGACGCTCAAAATGCGCTTCAATGGCGTTCATCACAAAAGGAAAATCACTGAACATTTGAACACCTACCTTCAGTAATCGCTCAATATGATCTTTTCGATATGCAAACCATAGAATCGCAAATTGATTGACATTGATCGGTGTTAGTTGTAGCCTATTTTCGAAAGCAGAAACGAGCTCAGGTTGACTTAGCCCACCAAATCCATAACGGAGCGAATCCTTGGGTATGACCAGATTTACCTTGATGTCTTTTGAAAAAATGAGACTGCAGATGAACCAGAGATTTACCTGGCAAAAGAGATCTTCTTCAAACCACAGGTTTACTTCACCATTCTCAATAGCAACTATTTTCTCAATTTCTTTAATCGTGTCCGAATAATCAGCAGAGCCAAAAGCTTCTGTTAAATAGTTAGCTCTAACTTCATATAGTTCTTCTAGAGATTCTGCATAGACAGGGCCTTGAACCATGCATTCCCTGGCAACCACCAATTCTCCAGGAATTTTTTCCTTGGGAAATTGCTCTTTTAGTGCGTCACCGTTGAGAATGTGGATCTGATTCAATATTTATTCATTTAATGTTTGTTCAACCTTGAGGTCAGCTGTTGATTCAGCTTCCTCTTTTTTGAAATATCGTTTTTGGAAAACAATAATGAAACAAATGGCAACAAAGATGGAAGCGTCAGCGATGTTGAATACGGGCCATAGTGCCATGTAATCTCCGCCCATCAACGGGATCCAGCTTGGCAAATATCCTTCCCAAATATCGATATAGAACATATCGATCACCTGACCATGAAACCAAGGCGAAGGTGCATCAAAGGGGGCGTTATCAAACCAAACACCATAGAAAATGGAATCAATGAGATTTCCAATTGCACCTCCTAATATTAGGGCTATGCATACAATGAGGCCTTTGTTCGCATTCTTAGTAATAAGCGTAAAAAGATAATATCCAATTGCAATCATGGCTCCAATTCGGAAGACTGTAAGAATGAGCTTGCCATATTCAAAGTCCAGTTTCATTCCAAATGCCATTCCGGGATTGGTCAGGTAGTGTAGCTTAAACCAGTTATCAAAGATCATAATTTGACCTTTGGTTCCCATATCCATATTGTAGTACACAATCATCTTCACTACTTGATCGAGAACAATCACCAAAAAGGTGATAAGGAAATATTTAACTATCTGATTCTTCATCAATTTGCTACTTCAATTTGTACATTGATTTCTATGCCGTCTATATCAAATTTCTCTCCATTACCAGGATCTTTTGCTTCCAACGAAACGGCCTGTGTTTCAGTTTTGATATATTCTGCAAAATCTGAAAGCGCATCACTCATCATATTATCTGATGTTGCGTAACTAACCGCGATTTTGTCTTGCACCTCTAAACCTCTATCCTTACGTAGATTCTGGATTCGGTTTACCATGTCTCTACTTAACCCTTCTTTTCGCAAGTCATCAGTAATGGTGATGTCAAGCGCCACGGTTAATCCACCTTCTGATGCTACGAGCCATCCTGGTATATCTTGAGAGGTGATTTCTACATCCTCAAGTGAAAGATTAATTTGCTCTCCATCGACATTAATTTCAAATGAATTATCTCGTTCTATTGCAGCAATCTCATCTTTACCAAAACCATTGATGATTGACGAGATGGCCTTCATTTTAGGTCCATAGGCTTGACCAAGCTTTCGAAAGTTTGGCTTAATGTTTTTGACCAAAATACCGGAAGCGTCATCCACGTATTCTACTTCTTTTACGTTGATTTCCGTTTTAATCAGTTCTTCAACTGCTTCAATCCTTTCTTTTACCTCATCCTTAAGGATAGGGATCAGGACTTTTTGCAATGGCTGACGGACTTTGATCTTTTCCTTTTTTCTTAATGAATGCACCAATGAAGAGATGTTTTGAGCAAAGTGCATACTTTCAGTCAGCTTCTGATCGACTTTGCTTTCATCTGCCACGATAAGTTTGCTAAGGTGTACAGACTCAAACTTTAGAGGCGTATCGTTCCTCTTTGCCGTATCTCGAATACCATCTGTAAGATTCTTATATAACCATTCTGAGTAAAACGGTGCGATAGGACTCATGAGCTGAGCTGCGATTATCAGACATTCATACAATGTTTCGTATGCTGCTCTTTTGTCCTCATTGAGCTCACTTCTCCAAAACCGTTTTCTCGACAGTCGAACATACCAGTTGGATAGTTGATCATTTACAAAATCCTGGATGGCTCTTGCAGCTTTTGTAGGCTCATAATCTTCATAGAAAGAAGTTACGTCTTTGACCAGTATTTGAAGCTCAGAAAGTATCCATCGATCGAATCTTGGACGATCAGTAACGGGGGTAACATTCATCTCGTCCATTTGGAATCCATCCAGGTTTGCATAAAGTGCAAAGAACGAATAGGTGTTGGTGAGTGTACCAAAGAACTTACGTTGCACCTCTGCGACACCTTCCAAATCAAACTTTAGGTTATCCCAAGGATTGGCATTTGCAATCATGTACCAGCGAGTTGGATCCGCTCCATATTGATCCAATGTTTCAAATGGGTTGATGGCATTGCCCAATCTTTTGGACATTTTGTTGCCGTTTTTATCCAACACCAGACCATTCGCAATTACATTTTTGTATGCGACACTGTCGTTCAACAATACAGCAATAGCATGAAGTGTAAAGAACCAACCTCTTGTTTGGTCAACACCTTCAGCTATAAAATCAGCAGGATAGTTTGACTTATAGGTGTCTTCATTTTCGAATGGATAATGCCACTGTGCATAGGGCATAGCTCCAGAATCGAACCACACATCGATTAGGTCCGGCTCGCGCATCATCCTTTGACCTGATTCACTTACGAGTATTACATCGTCAACATACGGTCGGTGAAGGTCAAAATCTTCAGGTAAGTCAGCACTCATGAATCCTGCTTCCGCAGATTTATGAACTTCATTTTGAAGTTCTTCAATGCTGCCAATGCATTTCATTTCAGTACGATCTTCAGTAACCCAAATAGGTAAAGGTGTACCCCAAAATCTGGATCTACTTAAATTCCAGTCTACCAGGTTCTCCAGCCAATTGCCGAATCGACCTGTACCCGTAGAGGCAGGTTTCCAATTAATGGTTTTGTTAAGGTCAACCAGTCGATCCTTTAGAGCAGTAGTTTTGATAAACCATGAATCCAATGGGTAGTAAAGAACAGGTTTATCCGTACGCCAGCAATGTGGGTAGGAGTGTACGTATTTCTCTACTTTGAATGCTTTATTGTCTTCTTTCAGCTTGATGGCGATGAGCACATCTGTTGGCTTAAAGTCCGGATTACTCCTTTCTTCATCGCTGTAATACTCTTCCTTCACGAAATGTCCGGCAAAGTCAGTCACCTCTTTAACAAATCGTCCCTGTTTGTCTACAAGCGGTGCATCTTGTCCATTTTCATCTGTGATCATGACAGAAGGTACGCCGGCTTGCTGCGTGACTCTAAAGTCATCCGCACCAAACACTGATGCTGTATGAACGACTCCAGTACCATCTTCAGTGGATACGAAATCACCAGGGATTACTCGGAATGCTTTTTCTTCTAATTCGGGGTTCGTCACATATGGCATTAACTGCTCGTATCTAACCTCAAGTATATCAGACCCTTTAAATTCTTGTGCGACTTCAAAAGGGATCAACTTGTCACCCGCTTTGTAATCTTCCAGAGAAACCTCCTTGGCTTTTTCTGAGAAGTACTTACTAACCAGATCCTTGGCAACGACTACAGAAATTGGTTCATGCGAATATTGATTGTAGGTCTTCACCTTTACATAGGTGATCTTCTCTCCTACAGCCAGCGCACAGTTTGAAGGCAGCGTCCATGGAGTGGTCGTCCATGCGATGATCCGAACATCCTCATCAGCATTCTCAAATAGGAAGGAAGAACGATCATCATTTTTTACTTTGAACTGGGCGATTACAGATGTATCCTTTACATCTCTGTATGTTCCAGGTTGATTGAGTTCATGAGAGCTCAATCCGGTTCCGGCTGCAGGGGAATATGGCTGTACCGTGTATCCTTTGTATAGCAGGTCTTTGTCGTAAAGTCGCTTCAACAGGTTCCATACTGACTCGATATATTCTTTTTCAAAGGTGACGTAGGGATTGTCAAGGTCTACCCAATAACCCATCTGACGCGTGAGCTCATCCCACTCGCCTTTGAATTTCATGACGGCCTCCCGGCACTTGGCATTATAATCTTCGACAGAGATTTTCTTTCCAATGTCATCTTTGGTGATTCCGAGTTCTTTCTCTACCTGAAGTTCCACTGGAAGTCCGTGTGTATCCCAACCACCCTTTCTTTTTACTTGATATCCTTGCAGTGTTTTATATCGGCAAAAGATGTCTTTTACGGTTCGGGCCATTACGTGGTGAATTCCCGGAGTACCATTCGCTGAGGGTGGGCCTTCATAAAAAGTGAAAGTGTCGTTCCCTTCTCGTGTACTTACCGATTGATCGAAAATATTGTTATCCTCCCAAAACTTCTGGACGGACGTTGCTATTTCCGAATAGCTGACTTTTTTATATTCAGGATATTTCACTGTCAGTAAAAATTCTTATTAGTTCTACTTTTTCTTCTTCTTAGGTTCGTCATCATCAATACCTTCAGCTAGCTCAGGTATATCCTCAATGAGCGGGTGCTTGGTCTTATCACGCTTACCACTATCGAATTGAAGGATCAATGCAGGTAACACCACAACGTTCGTAATCATTGCAAAAAACAATGTGATAGAAGTGAGTTTACCTAATGCAATGGTTCCACCAAACTCAGACAATACGAAAATGATAAACCCAAAAAACAGGATGATGGATGTATATATCATACTCGATCCCGTCTCTCTAATACTCTTACTAATCGCCTCAGATACATCAAATTTCTTAGCGAAAAGTTCCTGTCTGTATTTGGCCAGAAAGTGAATAGAATCATCCACAGAGATTCCAAAAACGATGCTAAAGATCAATGCCGTGCTAGGTTTTAATGGGATCCCAAAAAATCCCATAATTCCCGCTGTTATTAACAATGGAATGATGTTAGGGATGATCGAAACAATGATCATTTTGAAGTTTCTAAAGAGAAGGGCCATGATCAAAGCAATGATGACAAACGCAATAAGCATGGAGGTTAACAAATTCTCAATGAGAAACTTGTTTCCTTTTATAAACATCAGTGTAGTTCCGGTCACATTCACATCCATTTTGGAGTTGGAGAAAATGGAGTCTATCTGTGGCGCAATCACACCATTGACCAATGAGTCTAACTTGTTGGATCCTATATCGGCAATTTTTAATGAAACTCTAACGAATTGACCGGTTGAATCAATGAATGATTGGGATAACTCCTCTGTTTCACCCTCACTTAAATATTGCATGATGAATGGTAATTCCCGATTATTGGGAAGCGAATAGAATCCTTCACTCTGATTGTAATACGCTTGTCTTGCGGCTTTGGCAAAACTTACAACCGAGATAGGTTGAGAAATACCCTCGATAGACGAGATAAACGTCTCAAACTCATTGATTTTTCTAAGCTTTCTAAGATTCTGTACACCCTTTTTTGCGCCGGTATCCACTATCACTTCCAATGGCATAATGCCACTGAAGTTTTGCTCAAAGAATCTCAAGTCTTTTTTTAACGGACTCTTCTCAGGAATGTCATCAACCATAAAGGAAACAGCTTTTATTCTTGAGAGTCCCATCGCAGATACTGCTACAACAGCAATCGTCAACATAAAAATTGCAGGTCGCATGTTATGCACAGCAATATCAATGTTCTTAATCACCCAATCCAGCATCTTGAATTTAAGGTGCTTCAGATGCTTTTGAGAAGGTGGCTTGTAAAGTGAGAAAACTCCAGGAATAAGGATGATACTTACGATGAAGGTGGCCATGATATTAATGCCAGCCACAATTCCAAACTCTACCAAGACGTTGATCTGAGTGGTCGCCAGAACAAAAAAACCAACGGCTGTAGTCAGATTCGTAATGAAAGTCACTACGCCAATTTTTCGAATAATGCGACTCAATGCTTTCATCTGATCACCATGCTCATTGAATTCATGGTGATATCTGTTTAACATGTACACACTATTGGGAATTCCGATAACCACGATAATTGGTGGAATTAAGCCAGTGAGTAATGTGATTTTGAATCCTAAAAGCGCAAGCGTACCCAACACCCATACCACAACAACCCCGATGATGATAAGCGGAAAGAATACCGCTTTAAATGAACGAAAGAATAGGAAAAGAATAATTCCAGTCACTATCAATGATAGCACCAGGAACATGTTTAGCTCGGCTTTTACTTTGCTAGTGGTAATTGATCTCGAATATGGTAATCCTGCGAAATGAACATCGATTCCAGTTTCGACTTCAAATCTTTCTCCTTCTTCAATGATAAAGTTTACGAGTTGATCTCGATTTTTTGAATTGAGAATATCTTTTTGAATGGTGATTAAGAGTAGCGTTGCCCCATTCTCGTCATTAATTAGCTGACCACTATAAAACTTCAAGCTTTTTGCACCTGCCAGGAGACTGTCAAGTGTTCTTTGATCATTGGGTATCTCTTCGAATACAGGTTTTAATTCAAAGGCTTTCTTTTGATTATTCTTTTCAAGCTTTTGAAGATTCGGTAATCCAAGAACATTTCTTATCCCCTCTTTATCTTCAAGGGCATATGTTAGATCGCTGAATTTTTTGAAGTTTTCTAGTTCATAGACGCTGCTATCCTGAATTCCCAGCGCCATGATGTTACCATCTTCACCAAATGTTTTTCTGAACTGGCGGAAATAGATCATGTCACTATCACTTTCCGGTACAATATTGGCCAGGTCATAAGACCATTTAATTTTTTGAGATTGATATCCCATGAACACTGTCACCAGGGCCAAAAGGACCATTAGGGTGACACGAAATCGGAGGATTGTATGAGCTAGTTTTGACCACATAATAAAATAGTGCGCAAAGGTAATGAGATCATGCTTAGTGGCAAGATTTTCAGGGGTTTATACAGATTAAATATTGTCTCACTTCAAGATAGGTGAGACACATAGCTTGTAGTCAATTATCGTAGGGAGATGAAGAGTCTTTACCTATTGATGCAAGCCCCGTAACACCTCCTTAGTCAGTCTAAAAAACGGATCCTTTGATAGTCATTAAATTGTGGGATCATTCTGACATAAACTAATGCTGAGAAGATCTTTAGGAAATTTTCTAATCTACTTGTTCATTTTTGGGTCGACCTTTTCCCAAACACCCTATCATCAGATCATAGGAGGTGAGGTATTTTCAGGAATTGATATCTATGGCATTACGCAGGATGATGAACGAGTCTATTGGTTTACTACGAACAAAGGGCTTTACAGCTTCGATGGGTATGAATTTCACAATTACGATCATCCGGACATAAAGAACAGTTCATTTTTCAACCCAACGACAGATTATCAAGGCAATATTTATTGTAATAATTTGTCAGGCCAGATATTCAAGGTATCAAAAGGTACGATGAGCCTTTTTCATCAAGTTCCAGATTCTATTCTGGGATCTTATATGAGTTTTAATTTTTTGCCGGACAATAGTTTGGTTGTGAATTCGAAAAGTTGCTATCAGGTCATAGATGGCCAAATCAATAGCCTATTAGATAGCGTTGAAAGTGGGTTTGTTTCATCGGGACTGATGAGACAAACAAATGGATCATTGATCATCCATGCCAAAAAAAATAAGTTTTTGAGTATTGGCACTGACGAGATTCTTGAGGTAGAAATTGAAGCTGACACAGAAACAGATTATGATCTATTCTCTTTTTATAATCATGAAAGCGGCCCAATGATTGGAAATAAGGGGTTGGAGTTATTGAAAGTAAGCGATACGGTAGATCAGAAGATTCTTCTTGAACCTATTTTCCGATCAACAGAACAACTGAGTAGAATCTATCTCACAACAAATGCTGTTTGGGTGGCAAGTGATCGAAACGGCTGTACGAGAATTCCATTCAAGAAATATGGTGATTGGATGGATGCCAGCGAAAGAATATTATTTGAAGACTATTTTATTTCCTACGTTGGTGAAGACCATGAGGGGAATATTCTTTTAGGCACATTTGGTAACGGCGTAATTGTTATCCCTAACACTCAAATGACCAATCTATCCGTCCTTGACCATCTCAATGCTTCAAGTATTTGTTCGAATTTTAGTGGGGGTATACTTATCGGTACAACCAAAGGAGAAGTTTATGAATGGTCGTCGAATGTTCTCACAATGCTTAAAAAACCTGGGGATAAGTATGTTCAAGTATTGAAGTATAGTTCAGAGGATGATCTCTTATTTGTAGATCAAAGAAACTTTTATGTATATCGTAAGAAGGACCAAAGGTTGTTAAGCAACCTATCAATAGGGGCGGTGAAAGATGTAGATAGAATAGCTCATGATCAATTCGCTTTTGCAACAAATAATCGGGTAGTGGTTATGCAGTGGGATGGGAACAGGTTTCTTCAGGAATATATCTCGAATACCGGGAGAACCTACTCAATAGTAAGCGTTCCTGATACCAAGTCGCTGATTGTTGCCACCAGTCAGGGGCTGAAACAAGTGGATGAGGGACGGATGAGTAGTTTGTTTTTTAATGGGAACCCAATTTTGGTAAATGACTTAATTGCCACTCGCAATGCGGTGCTTGTAGCAACGCAGAAGCATGGTTTGTTAAGACTTAAAAATGGTGAATTGGATCCTGTCAATTACATTAATGAGCAATTACTGGATCAGAATGTAAGACAAATTGCGATACGTGATCACCGCATTTTTTTATCGACAGAAGGAGGTTTCCAAATCGCAGACACATTAGCAGAAAAAGTTGTCAGCATCAGTGAATCTGATGGTCTTTCCATTAAAAAGATTCACGATTTTGTTGTAGATCAAAAATCTATTTGGTTCTTGCATCAAAAAGGAATTCAGAAAGTTGAACTTGATAAGTTTTTTAATCCAAAAGATTTCCCAACCATTGACAAATTGGATGTTTTCAATAGTGCTGATCAAAAGATCAATGATGAAAATTCATTCCAATATTTTGAAAACAATTTGAAGTTCAGTATTCATGCGCCTTCTTTAAGAAATAGTGAGGATTTATCTTATTCTTATCTATTAGCACCAATTGCTACCACGTGGGATTCCAAGAATTATCAAGACAATGAAATTGTGTATCAATCACTGCCTCCCGATTCATATAACTTTCAAATAAGACTAAATTTCAAAGGCCAGACAGTTGATCAAGCTTCCTATTCCTTCACGATTCTGGCTCCTTTTTGGCAGCGATGGTGGTTTTATGTTCTTAGTGCATTGACGTTGATTTTCCTGACTTATCTGTTTTTCAGAAAGCGGTTATTGGATCAAAAAAGAAGAGCTGATGAAATAAATCAACTCAACGAATCAAAACTCTCGGCGCTCCAGTCCCAAATGAATCCTCATTTTATTTTCAACGCACTAAACTCTATCCAAGAGTATATCATCCAAAATGAGCGAAAGTTAGCAGGAAAGTACCTCGGAAAGTTTGCAGACCTGATGAGAATTTACCTGAATTACAGTCAAGCTAAATTTATTTCCCTTCAACAAGAAATTGAGGCACTTAATTTATATCTGGAATTGGAAAAATTAAGATTTGAAGAGGTTCTGTCTTATGAAATTCAAATAGATGAGAGCATTGAAATGAATGAACAGATTCCCTCATTACTCATTCAGCCGTATGTTGAAAATGCTTTGAAACATGGACTTCTTCACAAAAAAGTAGATCGATCACTGATTGTTAAAATGGAGAAGAAATCAGGTGATTCCTTGGCATGTACAATTACTGATAATGGCATAGGTCGTAAGCGGTCCATGGAAATAAACAAGAAGAGGTACCCGAATCACAAATCCTTTGCTACCAGCGCTACTCAAAACAGATTGAATTTGATAAACTATGGAATTAAGAAGCAGATTGGCGTTACTACTGAAGATTTATACCATGTTGATGGAGAACCGGCTGGGACAAAAGTAGAACTGATAATCCCGCTTTTTGACAATTAGGAAACTCAAAATACTGTTTTGGAAGTCTTGGGTACAGCTTATTTAGCTATTGAAGCTATCTTGAATTTGAAACGCAGTTTATGAAGAGTGATATGAAGGCAATCATTATTGATGACGAGCAGAAAGCTAGGAATTTGCTTCGTATATTATTGAAGGAAAATTGCCCACAAATTAAAGATATACGTGAGGCTGAAGGCTTACCTGAAGGAGTTCGACTTATCAATGAGTTTAAACCGGAAATTGTCTTTCTGGATATAGAAATGCCTGGTTATTCTGGAATTGAGTTGTTGGATTTCTTCTCTCCGGATCAAATAGATTTTGAAATCATTTTCACCACCGCTTACAGTGAATATGCCATCAAAGCGTTTGAGTTGAATGCCGTGGATTATTTACTCAAACCACTGCGAGATGAGCAGGTTGAGAGTGCCGTCAATAAAGCAATACAGCAACGGGGAAATTCAAAAGTCAACGAACGTTTGGAGGAACTAAAGAATACATTAAAAGCTTCAAGCGTAAGGAAGATAGGTTTACCGGTTTCAAATGGGGTTCTTTTTGTAAAGTTTGATGACGTTATCCTCTTGGAGGCTGATCGGATGTATACCAAGGTTTTCACCTTAAGTGATGGTGAGATACTGGTTTCTAAGCCTTTGAAATACTTTTCAGACTTGTTGAACGAGTCGAATGAATTTTATCAACCCCATCGGTCATACTTGATCAACCTTAAGCATATCAAGCAATACGTGAACCAGGATGGGGGCTATATCATTATGGACAACCAGAAAAATGTGAGCATCTCCAGAGATCGTCGCGAGGAATTCTTTCAGGTAATGCAGAACGTCTAGCTCCATTCACTTCGGAAATTAAAAGTCACAGTTCGGAAGTTGACACAGTATTAATAGGTGTAGTCAAGTCAACTTCGTGATAGTCGAAAAATTACTATCATGAACAAATTGCTGCCATTAATTACGCTGCTGATTTCCATACAAGCATGGAGTCAATGTGAGATCGCCCAACAACAAATAGTATTAAGTACTGACGAATGTTGGACACTAACACCACCAAATAATATCAACCAGAGTATTACCTCCATTAGTAATGCCCAACTGAGAATGATACCAAGAGGAAATGCTCAGCTGGCTGTTTTACCACGTGTATATAATGGAGCCGGAACGCTATCGTTTGAAATTACTGGTTTGGGAAGCTGGCAGGTCGGAGTTATGTCCAGCCCAACCGACGGTGGCTCTTTCATTCAAGTGGCATCAGGAACGGTTAATAGTTCAGCTTTTAGTCCGCGAACCATCAATTTTGCTCCGTTTCAGGGACATCAGTACGAATATATTGCCATTATTGGGACCTCAGGTCCTTATTCGAATCCTAATATTACGATTCAGAACCTAACCTACACCAGTGGCTGCCCTGCTACTGAGTTTCCGGTTTTTAACTTAAATAGCAATGTTACAGTTGAACTGGATGCAAGTGGAAATGCTACGGTTTCTACTTCGGATTTTGACAATGGATCCATCACCACCTGTGGGAATGCACTGGATGGACTCAGCCTGGATGTAACCAGTTTTTCATGCGCTGATATTGGTTCCAATCAGTTGACTTTATCAGCTCAGTATAATAGTTCAACCATCGGTTCCACCCCGGTTACGCTGACGGTTGAAGATAATCTTGCTCCCACTGCTATTGGTCAAAATATTTCGGTTATGATTAATCCTGCAACAGGTGTGGGAACCATTACTTCCGCACAGGTTGATAATGGCTCAAGTGACAATTGTGGCGCCGGAAGCCTTACCTACTCCTTATCAAAAACAATATTCACCTGTGAAGACACTGGAGACAATTTGGTAACTCTTACCGTACAAGATGCTGCAGGAAATACGGACCAGGTGGACGTTACTGTGACTGTTCAATCCGAAATAAGTGACCAGGTAGTTTCAGCAGGCAACACGAATATTTGCCCGGATGGCACAAGCGGGACGACGATCTCCACTGATGGTTCGATAACCGGATTTAATTACACACTGAGAAGAAGTAGCGACGACATGGTTATTGACGGCCCAATTGCCGGAACCGGGAGTGCGCTGAACTTCAATACCGGCAATCTCAGTGAAAACACCACATTTAATATTCTGGCTGAGAAAGTACTTTCCACCTCTCAGGTTGCTTTAGATTTTGATGGAGTGAATGATTATGTAAACCTCACTGCTGATAACAGGAATATTACAACTGAGGTAACGGTTGCCACGTGGGTAAAAACGACTGGTACAGAGGCGGACATTATTACTGCCAAGTACAATGGCGTGAATGGGTTTTTATTTGTCATGAATGTTGATGGAAAAGTAAGTATTGATGGTAGAGATGGGGTCGGAGGATATAAAACTTCTGGCATATCCAGCATATCTATCAATGACAATGAATGGCATTACGTAACAGGAACGATCAACCTTACCACAGGAGCTTGGAAAATCTACATCGATGGTGTCTTGGAAAGTAGTACAACTCATACGGCAGGTACCACGCTTGCATCTAATGCCAACTTTAACCTTGCTGCTCAGTCAACATTAGTCTTCCCGGCAAAATTTGATCAATTGACCGTTTGGAATGATGAACTTGATGCCAATGCGATCTTTACAAATTTTACCTCATGTCTCACCGGTTCGGAAACAAACATAGTGGGTCATTTTACATTTGATGACGGCAGTGGAACCACTTTATCAGATCATTCTTCTACAAATATTGATGGGACACTCTTAAACATGGACGCTGCGGATTGGATTCAGGAGGTAAGTCCATCTTGTGGTGATAAGGTGTGTAACTACCAACTCTCCACTGAAATCACGATTGGTGATGTGACTCCTCCTACAGCAGTTACTCAAAATGTAACTGCTCAGATTGATTTGATGACCGGATTGGCCAGTGTTACAGCAGCTGATATCAACAACGGATCTTTGGATAATTGCTCTTCAAGTCTGACCTATTCATTGTCGCAAACATCATTTACATGCGCAGACATTGGAGCCAATACGGTTACGCTCACAGTGGAGGATGAGGCCGGCAATCAAGCCACTGCCACAGCGACCGTCACAGTTGAACTCGCCATTCAGGATCGAGTGGTTAGTGCAAGTGATCCAGTTAGTTGTGCAGATGGGTCTTCTGCTTCTATTGAAGTAACTGCTTCCGAAATTGGAGTGGATTATTTCTTAAGAAATAGTGCGGATGATCATGTCCTTGCTGGGCCGATATCCGGTACCGGAGGAACCATAAGCTTCAATTCGGGACCAATTAACAGTGCTCAAACCTTTAACGTATTTGCTCAATCTGCTCAAAGTGGTGGTAACGCGTTGGATTTTGATGGTGCTAATGATTTAGTGTATGCAACCGTTAGCCCCACGTTGAATTACGGAAATGGATACACCATTGAAGCCTGGGTTTTTGCACCCTCCATTGGTGCCAGCCATCTGCCAATTCTGTCGATAGGAAACACCACGATCAGTGATGTGGAGATTTACATTCAGGCTGGGACAAGTGATTTAATTGTATCACATGAACGTGGACAGACCAATTCGGGTGGTTTTGGGTTCTCAGATCCGCCTGCAAATCAGTGGTTTCATTTGGCTGTGACATATGATGGTACTGACATTAAGACTTTTTACAACGGTGTAGAACAAGCTGTGGTTCAATCAAGTTTTGCACCAACAGGGCCACTCGTAAAGACAAATGGTTTGTTTCTGAAAGTAGGTGAGGTGTCACATACAGCTTTTGGTGCAGGAGGCGCACTCTTTAATGGACAGATTGACGAGGTAAGACTTTGGGATCATGTCAGAACATCTATGGAAATCAGCGCTATGTCGAGCGATTGCCTGAATGGAACAGAAACTGGATTATCTACTTACTACAATTTTAATGATGGTTCTGGCACCAACGCTATAGATTTAGCTGGAGGAAATAATGGGACGCTCTTAAACATGGACGCCAGCGATTGGGTCGATGGAGCAATCACTTGTCTTGGGTGTGGTATTCAGATGAGTACGGAAATTACATTAGGTGAGGACAATGTAAATCCGATCGCTCAAACTCAAAACATAACTGTCCAATTGGACGCATTGGGTAATGCCTCAATCAATGTATCTGATATCAATAATGGTTCTTCAGATGATTGTACTGCTGCCGGAAGTTTAACCATGAGCCTGGATCAAACAACTTTCGCTTGCGCCGATATAGGAGCCAATATAGTAACGCTTACGGTTGAAGACGATGCAGGTAACCAATCCACAAATACAGCAACCGTGACAGTGGAGGATGCGCTGAGTCCAATCGTTGCTACACAAAATGTAACCATCAATCTGGATGTATCAGGAAATGGATCCATAACAACAGGCCAAATTAACAACGGTTCTTCTGACAACTGTACATCTAACGGAAACCTGATCTTAAGCCTTGATAAAAGTGCTTTCACCTGCGCTGATTTGGGAACTAACACAGTGACTTTGACTGTGGAAGATGAATCCGGAAATCAGGGCACAGGTACTGCTCAGGTAACTGTGGTTGACAACACAGCTCCAACTGCTATCACTCAAAATATAACACTTCAACTGGACGCAAGTGGAAATGCAACCTTAAGCCCAAACCAGATGGATAATGGTTCAAGTGACAACTGCACCACTGCAGGTAACCTGACCTTTAGTGTTGATATCAGCGCTTTCGATTGTTCGGACATTGGGGCTCATGCTGTTGTATTGACAGTCGCTGACGAATCAGGAAATCAGGCTACAGGAAATGCAACTGTTACCATAGTTGATCAACTAGCCCCAACAGTGCTTACCAGGGATATAACGGTGAATTTGGACAATAGTGGAAATGCGACCATCTCTGCAGCAGATGTGGACAATGGGTCTACTGATAATTGTACTTCACCTTTTAGCTTGATTAAGTCTTTAGATATCACAGCATTTGATCAAACAGATGTAGGAGCGAATACCGTTACTTTATCAGTCCAAGATGCGCGTGGCAACTTTGCTTCCGCTCAGGCAACCGTTACAGTAGTTGAAAAAACTCCACAAAACATCTCTTTTACTGCTGTACCAAGTAAAGTATATGGAGATGCACCATTTTCGTTGGTGGCAACATCAGATTCAGGACTTCCTGTGAGCTTTAATTTGTTGAACGGACCTGGTGTCTTATCAAATAACAGTATCAGCATTACTGGCACTGGAACGATTACTATTGAAGCTCATCAAGCAGGGGATGCTACCTATGGACCTGCTTCAGTTCAACAATCAGTGACTGTGAATCCCGCAACATTGGTGGTAACAGCTGATGATGTAAGTATGACTTACGGTGATGACATTCCCAACCTTACTTATTCATTTAATGGATTTGTCAACGGTGAAGATGAATCCGATTTATCGTCGCCACCATCAGTAAGCACTGTAGCAACTAATGGGAGTGATGCAGGAGCCTATGATATTCTTTTGACAGGAGGAGTTGCTGATAACTATGCGTTTTCTTATCAAGATGGGACATTAACCATTAATAAATCGGACCAGACAATATCAATTTCTTCGATAACCCATAAGCTGATTGATGATCTCGCCTTTGATGTGATCGCATCTACCACCAGCGGTCTTGCTTTAAGCTATGATGTTTCAGGTCCAGCTACAAATTCAGGATCTACAATTACCCTTACCGGCGTGGAAGGAATCGTAGATGTAAGTGTTACTCAAGCTGGAAATATCAATTATAATGCTGCTTCAGGATCAATGTCTTTTGAGGTTATAGATCCCAATCAAATAATTTCATTCAGCACAATTGGCTCAAAAACTTACGGTGATGATGAGTTTGAACTTATCGCAACTTCAAATGCCGGATTGGCAGTGAGCTTTGAGGTGGTAAGTGGTCCGGCATCAATTGTAGGTAATATGTTGGAGATTAAGGGTGCTGGGGAAGTAATTGTTGAAGCGAATCAGGCTGGGGATGGCATTTACAATGCTGCTTCCGAACAACAAACTTTCACAGTAAGTCCTGCTCCACTTACAGTCACAGCCAATGACCAAAATATCACACATGGTGATGCTATTCCAACGTTGAGCCTTAACTATAGTGGTTTTGTAAATGGAGAAAACCAATCTTCCTTGGATCAAGAACCAACCATTAGTACTACAGCAACAAATACAAGTGATGCAGGGAATTATGAAATTGTTCTGTCTGGAGGATCTGGCAGCAATTACACATTGACGCTGATCAATGGAACGTTATCGATCCAAAAAGCAAACCAGGAGATCACTATTCAAACTATTGAGGACAAGGAACCAACATCAGATCCATTTGATGTCATTGCAAGTGTAAATAGTGGTTTGGATTTAACGTTTGAGATCAGTGGGCCCGCAACAATAAGTGGGTCATCCATAACACTGACTGGAATCGAAGGAGAAGTGCAGGTAACGGCAAATCAAGTAGGAGATGTAAATCATAATGCAGCCTCCGAAACCATTTCTTTTATGGTCGCTGAGCCATTAAATACCTCATCCAGTCCTGAAGAGCTGGTAACAATGTATCCAAACCCAGTGGTGGATGTGTTGTTCATTAATTCAGAGACTAAAATTGATGTTTCCGTCTTTTCTCTCAATGGGAACTTGATCCTACATGTTCCTGATGCAAAAGGGAAAGTGGATGTATCGCATCTACGAGCGGGTACATATGTGATTCAAGTAAGTGATCAATCAACTACAGATACACAAAGAATAATTAAGAAAAACTAAGGAAGCATAGGCTAAGCAGCTATGCAATCAGCGACTCCAAGGGGGTCGCTTTTTTTGTTTCGGAAATTCAAAACAGTTATTCGGAAGATTATGTGATAAATAGCTAGTTGAACCTTTGATATTTAAGGAAACAACTAATTATCATTATGAACACATTTAGAAAAGTTTGGATATTCATTGTCTCACTCGCCGTATTTTCTTGTCAAGAGCAAGAAATAAGTACAGAACCTATTGATAAAGTACATGAAATCATTCACCATTACTCATCCGGAGAGGAGTTATTTACGGTGATTTTTGAGGTAGACGAAACGTATGAAATCTTGAACAAAAAAGGAGACCTAGAGGAATATGAACATTTGTTGGAAACAATGGCCAATGAAGAAGGTATTTTGAGTGTCGATAAGGTTAGTGAGGATGGGTTAGAAATTACCTTTAGAATCATCAATGCTTCTGAAAAACCAGTTTATGAGGGGAGCCAAATAGAACAACAATGTACCGATTGGCATAGTCCCGGAGGCACTGCTTCATATTTTTTCTATCGAGATATCAACTACAACCAGGAATTTGTAAATCTGAGGCAGTTGAATTGTTCCTACTTTCAAGATCAATGGTTGGATGGTGCAAATGACCAGATTTCATCTTTTCAAATTACTAGCTCTGGTGGAAATGGAGCACTACTGGCCATTTTTACAGATTCCTGTTTTTTTGGATGGCAATTACAATTCACGACAAGTGTTCCGAACCTCCATTGGGTATATATTGATTGGAGAAACAATGCAAATCTAAATCCCCGAAACTTTGGATTTGTAGACCTGGGAGATGCTATCTCATCCTTAAAAGGATGGTCACTTTAAATTGATAACCCCATTCCATAAAAGGAATGGGGTTTTATTTATGTTTACTGAAGTCGTCGCTCTTACGTAATCCTCATTTCTTTCTTTAAGTAAATATCTGTTTAGGTACCTTGCGAACATGCATAAAAACGTATGGACGCTTACTATCGCACAGGCTTTCATGATGTCCTTGAATTCCCTCAATGTCTTTGCGGGCGGATTGATAGGAAACAAACTAGCACCTTCTGAAAAGCTGGCAACATTACCCGTTGCCACTATCATTGTAGGTACTGCTTTAGCTACTGTACCTCTGACGTTTTTAATGAAGAAACTGGGTAGGAGACAGACATTTCTAATGGTGGCTATCTACTCTATTTTAATTTCACTTCTTGCAGTGTATTCAATCTCTATTGAGCATTTTTATCTGTTTTCATTCTGCACCTTTTTACTCGGAGTGACGAGTGCTTGCATCATGCAATTCCGATTTGCTTCCATGGAGAGCGTGAAGGAGGAACAAATTCCAAAAGCTGCATCATATGTTTTGTTAGGAGGAATTGCAGCTGCGTATATAGGGCCTGAAGTTGCGCTTATTGGGAAGGATATTCTAGCATCAGAATTTGCGGGTTCTTTCCTTTTATTGGGTGGCCTGTTTGTATTGGGATTCTTGATTCTCTTGAGATATGAAAATACGATAGCCCAAGACCAGGAAGTCACTAAAGAACCCAGAAGGATGATGGAAATAGCGAAGCAAAAAACTTTTTGGGTTGCCATTCTAGGAGCTACAATTGGCTATGCAGTGATGGCATTCATTATGACAGCTACTCCAGTGAGTATGCATGTTATGGATGGTCACTCATTGGGCGTGACAAAGTCGGTCATTCAAAGTCATATTGTAGCAATGTTTTTACCTTCCTTAGTCACAGGACATCTAATCAAGAAACTGGGTGTGTCATCCGTGATGATTTGTGGTCTTATCGCATACTTGATCTGCATTGGATTTGCCTATTCAGGACACTTTGTTCACAATTATTGGGTGGCATTAATATTATTGGGCATTGGATGGAACTTCCTGTTTATCGGAGGTACAGCTTTGCTGCCCCAAACCCACACAGCATCAGAGCGCTTTAAAGTTCAAGCGTTTAATGAGTTTTTCTTGTTTTCAAGTCAGGCGATAGCTTCCTTATCTGCAGGTTGGGTGGTGTTTGAATTTGGATGGGAAACTTTGCTGCTCATCTCTCTCCCCTTTATAGTCATCCAGTTTCTTGCCATTTGGATTTGGAAGAGAAAGCGCATCTTGGTTGGCTCCAAAGCGTAAGATTTATCAGCTTGTTGGTTAAATTGAGGTACTAAACAACCTGATCATGGCAAAGCTCCGAATCAATTCCGTACAATGTACGACTCCCGATGAGATAGATAAAGATGAAATGTACCTTAAGAAAGATGGCCACAAGATTTGGCCAGAAGGTGAACTCTATCATCGGGTAGACACAGGTGATGTTGAACAAGTAGGGTTGGTTTTAGACGTAGAGGAAGGATGGAATGAAATTGAAGTCTGGGACTTTGATTTTGTGAGTCTGAACGATAAACTAGGAGTCTTCAAGTTTAAAGTCGATGATGTACCGGGAAAGTATTCCACGAGTATGACCTTACTTGAGCGAAACAGCACCGCAAGCTACTTATTGTTTTGGGAGATCCTTGATAAAGATGGAAAGTCTGTCGACGACTAAACTGGAAGGCGATATCCTTTGATGGTTTTGTATAATCGAACCGCATGCGAATCTGTTAGGCCGCTGATAAAATCTATTACTATTTGAAGCGCCTCGTAAACTGATTTTGCTCCACTTAATTGAACCTCATATTCTTCAGGCAACAGCCGTAAAATAGATTTATGTTTTGGTAAGGGCTGATCAAATTGATCAGCATAAACAGAAGTAGCAAACGCTTCAATCAGGTTGTCAATTACTTCGTAACCACCAGCTTCTTTTTCAAGAACAAGTTTCGATCGGTAGATTCTGTCGATTGATAATTTGATGATCTTTTTTAAGGCAGGTGCTGAAGGGATCAAGCTGGTTAGGTCTGTATCAAAGCTTCCCTCTCGCATGACTTTTTCATTTGCAATAAATGCTTCAGAGCACTCATTAATTAATTGGCCAATAGCCATGGCTCTCAAGGTTCCCAATCGTTCATGCTGCGATTCAATTTTCTGGACTTTCTCCTCTGAGTAAGAATCCCCAATAATCTCTGCCAATAAATTCTTCACCTGTTCGAATGGAACCAGACCAAGTCTACAGCCATCCTCCAGGTCAATGATGTGGTAACAGATATCATCAGCCGCTTCTACTAAAAAAGCCAAGGGATGACGAGACCATTTATGCGCATCCAATTGAACCAACTCCATTTCGGTTGCCATCTCTTTAAACAGGTCAGCGTTGCATTGGTAGTAGCCAAATTTCTTCTGACTCTTGCGTCCCTTTTCCTTTTCACATGAAGAAGAAAGCGGGTATTTCGTAAAAGCACCAAGTGTTGCATAGGTCAACTTCAAACCACCATTACCATTGCTGTTCAGAATTCGTAAACCTTGCGCATTACCTTCGAACGTAGTGAGGTCTTTCCATTCTTCTGCGGTGACTTTATCCTTAAAAAATTGACCATTCGCATTGGTCAAAAAGAACGAGGAGATACTGTCTTCTCCAGAGTGCCCAAACGGAGGGTTGCCTAAATCATGGGCCAGGCAAGCAGCACCTACAATTCCGCCAAAATCATGAATGGTGTATCCTGCTTTGGATAATTCAGGGTACTCTTTTAGCAGGTAAGTTCCTGCAATTTTTGCTAGAGATCTCCCAACCACAGACACCTCGAGGCTATGGGTCAGGCGCGTGTGAACAAAATCATCCTCTGGCAAAGGGAAAACCTGTGTTTTGTCTTGAAGCTTTCGAAATGGATGCGAAAAAATGATTCGGTCAAAATCTTGCTCAAACCGACTTCTGGTTTGATCATGGGCTACATTTTTTGTATCTCCCGGGCGCTTGTGTGATAATAGTTGAAGCCAGTTCATGGGCACAAATTAGGATTTTTCCAGCAATAGCGGATCTTGGTGTAATAATCTGCACATGGTCGCATAGGTGAGCGGATGTTTTTGACTGAATTCGGAAGGTCGCTCAAAGAAGTTTTCAACGGCGACAGCAAAAAACTCTTCATTATTCACGCTTCCATATTTTCGAAAGAATGTCTCGTCACCATTCTTGATTTCAACCATCGTTCTGCGTGCATGAAGTTCCCATTCTTTTAAAACCCATTCTTCCAAAAAACCATACTCAGCATTCATGATCCGGTTTTCTAACCTAAGTGCATGCGCCATCTCATGTAGCCCAAGGTTTCTACCGTCGTCCTCTAGATATCCTTCTACAAAGTCTTTCCAGGACAAAGCGATGGCTTTAAGCTTCGGATTTACTTCACCCTTATGGTAGGCCTGATTCGTGTGATTGTAAAAGCTCTCAGGGAAAACAAAAATTTTATAGAAATAAGGAAAAATGATTCCTTTAAATCCAAAGGTGAGTTGTGCAGCAGAAGCTGAAATCAGAACTTTCATTTCATCGGTGACCGACTGCATTTGCCTGGGGATAAACTCTTTGCTGGACATAAACCTGGCTACCTTATGGATGAAGATCTTTCTGGATTTTTCTGGGAGCTTTTGATAGTAGGTGAAATTCTTCTCCAGAAAACCTACATGTCGTTCATCAAAGAAATAGGGGGATAGATGAGATTTCGCCTCTAAATAGAAAAAGAAGATCACATCATAAAATATTCCGATAATAAGGAAACCAATCGCTCCAAATAAAATGACAATTAAGATCATTGCATTTTCAGCAGATGTTTCATGTCTACCTTGTCGTGTAGCTTTTGAATCAATTCTGACACAGAAACACGTTCCTGGCTCATGGTATCTCTTTCTCGAATGGTCACTGTGTTATCTTCCAACGTTTGGTGATCGATGGTTACACAGTAAGGAGTACCAATTGCATCTTGCCTTCGGTACCTTCTACCAATAGCGTCTTTAACATCGTATTGGAAAGTGAAGTCGAAACGAATTTCATTTAAGATTTCTTCTGCTTTTTCAGGAAGACCATCCTTATTGACCAGGGGTAAGATAGCTACCTTATTTGGAGCCAAAGCAGGTGGAATTTTAAGTACCGTTCTCTCACTTCCATCTTCCAGTTTCTCTTCTGTGTAAGCAGCAGACATGATTGCAAGGAACATTCGATCCAACCCGATAGAGGTTTCTACCACATATGGAACATAGCTTTCATTCGTGTTTTGGTCAAAAAACTGAAGCTTCTTACCTGAATGCTCTTCATGCGCTTTTAGGTCAAAATCAGTTCGTGAATGGATACCTTCCAGCTCTTTGAATCCCATCGGGAAGTTGAATTCTATGTCCGAAGCTGCATTGGCATAGTGTGCCAGGTTGATGTGATCATGAAAGCGATAGTTATTCTCTCCCAGTCCAAGCGCCTTATGCCAGCTAATCCGCTTTTGCTTCCAATGCTCGTACCATTCCATTTCAGATCCAGGCTGCACAAAAAATTGCATTTCCATCTGCTCAAATTCCCTCATGCGGAAGATGAACTGACGTGCGATAATTTCATTTCTGAAGGCTTTACCAATCTGAGCAATTCCAAAAGGAGGCTTCATACGAGCAGTTTTTTGCACATTGAGATAATTAACAAATATCCCTTGAGCAGTTTCCGGGCGTAAGTAGATTTTGTCAGCGCCATCGGCCAATGATCCCATCTCTGTTGAGAACATCAAATTGAATTGACGCACATCTGTCCAGTTTTTTGAGCCGGAAACCGGATCTGCAATCTCTAATTCTTCAATCAAGGCTTTGACATCTGCTAGGTCACCATTGCCCAGGGCGGCTCCCAGTCGATCCTCTATAGACTTGATCTTTTCTTTGTAACCAACTACTCGAGGATTTGTAGAAATAAACTGCTCTTCATCAAATGAATCACCAAATCGCTTCGCGGCTTTAGTTACTTCTTTGTTAATCTTCCCTTCAACCTTTGCGATGTATTCTTCTACCAATACGTCTGCACGGTATCTCTTTTTGGAGTCTTTATTGTCAATCAATGGATCGTTAAAAGCATCTACGTGACCGGAGGCTTTCCAGGTGGTAGGATGCATGAAGATGGCAGCATCAATTCCAACGATGTTTTCATGCATGCGCACCATCGCCTGCCACCAATATTCTTTGATATTGTTTTTCAACTCAGAACCGTTTGGGCCGTAATCATAAGTAGCGCCCAAACCGTCGTAAATGTCACTGGATGGATAAATAAATCCATACTCTTTGCAGTGAGAAACAATGTTTTTAAGTGATCCTCCGTCAGGTGTATTGCTCATAGCCCGCAAAGATATGTTTAGCGGTATTCTTTTGTATTTACTGGCGCAAACTTTTTATACTGACCGTTCATTCTTCTGATTTCCTCACAGATCTTCTTACGCTTCCTAATAGTTTCGGAATATTCACAACTTTATGTGAATCAGTTGTTATTTTACGCACCATCGATAATTGAGTAAATGGAAACTGTACCTAAAAAAGGCTTTCAGGGATTAATTGAAAATTGGCAGAGTGATTTAATTGCTGCAGTAAGTGTCGCACTTATTGCCTTACCTCTTTCATTGGGTATAGCCTTGGCCGCTGGAGCTCCTGCGATGGCAGGAATCATTTCAGCGATTGTTGGTGGTGTAGTAACTACCTTTTATCGAGGCGGTCATGTATCTGTCAATGGGCCCGCAAAGGGAGTGATTGGAGTGATTCTTTTGGGTATCGTATTAATGGACGATGGTACAGGCCAGGCCTTTAATTATATACTTGCTGCAGTGGTTGTTTCAGGGGCTATTCAAGCCTTATTGGGAGTGTTAAAATTGGGTCGATTGGCAGATATATTCCATACCTCCGTGATTCACGGTATTTTGGCTGCTATTGGAATTATCATTGTTGCGAAACAGATCCATGTGGCAATGGGCACCACTTCTGATAGCCCAAGCATCATTCAAAACCTTATTGATGCAGTTTTATTCTTACCTCAAGCCAATCCTTTTGTGGTGATAATTTCCTTGGTAGGTTTACTTCTGTTATTGTTTCATTCCAAAATCAGTTATCGTTTTTTTCATATTTTGCCTGCACCCATGTGGGTGATAGCCCTCTCCATTCCATTTGTCTATGCCTTCAATTTCTTTGATCCTCATACGATTTCATTCTTCGGAAGAGCTTATGCGGTTGGACCTGATTTGTTGTTGGAAATTCCCGAATCAATTGCGGATTCAATCATGCACCCTAATTTCAGCAAAATCGATACTCTTGAATTCTGGACAACCGTATTTTCCATTTTGATTATTACAAGTATCGAATCTTTAGCGATTGCAAAAGCAGTGGACAAAATTGATCCGTATAAACGAAAGACGGATTTGAACAAGGATTTAACCGGAATTGGATTGAGTACAATGGCGGCCGGTATGATCGGAGGATTACCAATCATTGCTGTGATAATTAGAAGTACAGTCAACATCCATAATGGTGCAAAGACCAAGTGGTCTAACTTGTATCAAGGACTGTTGTTGTTACTATTTATTATGGTATTGAGCCCAATAATGAGCCAAGTGCCATTATGTGCGTTTGCTATTTTACTGGTTTACACCGGATTTAAACTGGCCTCCCCGGCAGTCTTCAAACAAGCGTATGACCAGGGGACCGAGCAACTACTCTTCTTTTTTGGGACGATGATTTTAACCCTCTATACTAACTTATTAATTGGCTTACTTGGCGGTTTATTATTGGCGTTAGTCACTCACATGTTGTTGGCGAGGATGACCATCCCTCAATTTTTTAGAATGGTTTATAATTCGCGTACGAAATTGATTAATCGACCAGATGGCGGTTACGACCTTAAGATTAGAGGGATTGCGAATTTCTTAGGAATATTGAAGGTCGATAAATTAGTCGCTCAAATCCCATCCGGGGCAGATGTCAATATTGATTTATCAGAAACAAGATTGGTAGGCATGACTTATATGGACTACCTGGTGGAATTCTTAAAGTTGCAAAGGGATTCGGGGGGTAACGTCTTCATCACGGGATTGGATTCGCATGTTTCATCCTCGGGATATAATCGAGCTTTAAAAATTAGTTTGACGAGTTCCGCTAAACTATCTCAAAGGCAAAAACGATTACGAAATTTAGCAACAGAGAAAGATTATCAATACTCAAGTCAGATGGATTGGAATACGGTCTACCTAAGGAAATTTCACTTTTTCGAAATTAGACCGATCGAAGGGAAAACTAATACACTCAAAGGAACATATGAGGACCTGAATGTATCCTGGGAAATTGCGGATATAACTTTTAATGAAGGCCAGGCATTTACAGCCGAGACATTTAATGCTACACTAATGGTCTTAAAATTGAATAAAAAAATACCTGTTTTCACCATGGAAAGGGAAGGGGTAATTGATAGACTCTTTGACCGTGTAATGGCATTTACTGGATATAAGGACATTGATTTTAAGATGTATCCTGCTTTTTCTAAGAAATTCCTCCTGATGGGGAATAATGAGGCTGAGATTCGGTCATTTTTTACAAAAGAAATCATCCGCTTTTTCGAGAATCGTCATATTTATCATTTAGAAAGCAATGGTGAGGCATTACTCATTTTTAATAAAATTAAACTGGCACGGACAGATGAAACGCTTGAGTTTATCGATTATGGCAAAGAATTGGCCACGCTATTAGACGCAAAAACATCCTAGCAATTCCGTTCTAACTTCTTTTGGTCATATCTAGGCCTAAGCTGTTTATTTAAGCTATCGAACCAAAATTTTGTCTTTTGGCGTACATCTTGCACTAGTATTCGGACTAAATTACTCTTGACCGAATCTATGAATGAAGTTGCACGTTCTGGGTAGTTGTTAATCTGACAAAATAAATGACATGAATAAGATCACAGTTTTTTTGACATCAATTCTTTTATCGATTTCTGTTTTTGGTCAAACAGGAGTTTCTCACAATGGGTTTGATCAACTGCTTCAAAAATATGTAGATGACCAAGGAATGGTAAACTATAAAGGGTTGAAAGCAGATAGGATTAAGCTCCAATCCTATTTAAAAATTCTTGAGAATAACGCTCCTCAAAAATCATGGACCAGGGATCAAAAGTTGGCGTATTGGATCAATGCATATAATGCCTATACCCTTGACTTGATTTTAGAACATTACCCTGTAAAAAGCATCAAAGAGATTGGCTCGACAATCAAAATACCATTCGTAAGCACTGCATGGGATGTAAAATTCATTAAGATCGGTGGAGAGGAGTATGATTTAAACAAGATTGAGCATGGGATTATAAGAAAGGAATTCAATGAACCTAGAATACACTTTGCTTTGGTTTGTGCGGCAGTTTCATGTCCCAAGCTTCAAAATCGAGCATATACTCCGGAGAAACTGGATGAGCAGCTCACGATGGCGGCTAAGCAATTTTTAGCCAATCCTTCCAAAAATGAAATAACAGAGAAGAAAGCGACTTTATCTAAGTTATTTGATTGGTATGGCGGTGATTTCAAAAAAGAAGGAACATTGGTTGAATACATCAATCAATATGCTCCCGTACAATTAAGTAAAAACACCAAAATAGCCTGGATGGATTATAATTGGGACTTAAACGAACAGAAATAAAAAAGTATTGGTAGATAAAAAAAGCCCTGATTAATCTTAATCAGGGCTTTTTTTATGCTTCGTATTTCAATCTCTTATTTCACAGTTTTTCTACCGATACTGTAATATTCAAAGCCTAATTCCTCCATCTGATTAAGGTCATAAAGGTTTCTGCCATCAAAAATCACCTTATTCTTAAGAGTAGATGTGATTTTGTCAAATTCCGGTGTTCTAAATATCGGCCATTCGGTCATTATCATCAATGCGTCCGCGTCTTCTAATGCGTCGTATTGATTATTGGCAAAGTATATTTTGTCCCCAAAGATACCTTTCACGTTTTCCATTGCTTCCGGATCATATGCCTTGACTTTAGCACCTTGATCTAGCAAGATTTGGATGTTTTCAAGAGCTGGAGCTTCACGAATATCATCAGTGTACGGTTTGAAAGCTAATCCCCAGATGGCAATAGTTTTGCCAGAGAGGTCATCACCAAAGTATTTTTTGAGTGGGTCAACTAATTTCTGCTTTTGATGTTGATTCACATCCATTACAGAGTTCAGTATCTTGAAATTATAATCCACTTCTTTTGAGGATTTAGCTAATGCTTGGACATCTTTAGG
The DNA here is from genome assembly GCA_965601465.1 of Ekhidna sp. GTDB lineage: Bacteria > Bacteroidota > Bacteroidia > Cytophagales > Cyclobacteriaceae > Ekhidna. The sequence goes on from OZ271834.1 coordinate 850,107, forward strand.
AAAGCAGCTTCCTCCATATCCAATTCCTGCAAATAGGAAACGATTTCCAATACGAGAATCGGTTCCAATTCCTTTTCTTACCTTATCCACATCTGCACCCATTAATTCACAGAGATTTGCAATCTCGTTCATGAAGGTAATTTTCGTAGCAAGAAATGAATTGGCTGCATATTTTGTAAGCTCAGCAGATCTAACATCCATAAAAATTATTGGATTTCCTTGTCTCACAAAAGGAGCATAAAGCTTCTTCATGAGATCCACCGAGCGAGGCTCTTCAGCACCAATAACCACCCTGTCTGGCTTCATGAAATCGTCAACTGCTACGCCTTCTCGCAAAAATTCTGGGTTTGAAACTACTTCAAAATCAACCTTGGCTCCCTCTTTAACCTTCGCTGTAACCTTTTCAGCAGTTCCCACGGGAACAGTGCTCTTATCTACGATTACAGTGAAATCTTCAAGCATAGGTCCTAAATCTTCGGCTACCTTTAATACATACTGGAGATCGGCAGATCCATCTTCACCCGGAGGAGTCGGGAGTGCAAGAAAAATAATTTCTGCACCTTTAATACCCTCAGCCAGACTTGTTGTGAATTCAAGTCTTCCTTGCCTAATATTTCTTTCAAATAAAGCATCTAATCCTGGTTCGTATATTGTGACTTGCTTATTGTTAAGCTTTTTGACTTTTTCTTCGTCTATATCTACACAGGTAACATTATTTCCTGTCTCTGCAAAGCATGTTCCAGTTACCAATCCTACATACCCTGTACCAACAACGGCAATTTTCATTGTATTAATTTTTAATCTTAACGGGGCGCAAAGCTAAGGCTTGTTTAGAAATTCAAGTAAGGCTTGACTATTTTTTGGCAAACAAGATTAGTAATTTTGCGTTCCGAAGTAAAGCAAAATGTTTTAAGAATGTCAACAGCAACATTAACACCCCCCCAAGAAGTAAATGAGAATATGGATATGATCGCTCAAATGGTTCGCGATTTCTGTTCAAAAGAAATAGAGCCACATAAGATGAAGTGGGACGAAACCCAGGAGTTTCCTGCAGATGTCTTTCATAAGATGGGCGAGCTTGGCTTAATGGGGGTATTGGTACCACAAGAATATGGTGGTGCAGGATTTGGATATCATGAATATGCCACAGCAATTATTGAGCTTTCAAAAGTGGATGGATCTATAGGATTATCTATGGCTGCTCATAATTCACTTTGCACGGGGCACATACTCCAGCATGGCAGTGAAGATCAGAAAAGAAAATATTTACCAAAACTAGCAACAGGAGAGTGGATAGGCGCTTGGGGCCTTACTGAGCCAAACACTGGATCTGATGCTGGCAATATGAAAACAGTAGCAGAGAAGCATGGAGATGAATGGGTCTTGAATGGAGCCAAAAACTTTATTACCCATGGAAATACAGGAGATGTTGCTGTAGTAATTGCAAGAACCGGAGAACCAGGCAAATCCAGGAACGGAAGTGCGTTTATTGTCGAAAGATCTAACCCAGGTTTTAAGCAAGGTAGGAAAGAAGATAAGCTTGGAATGCGAGCGTCGGAAACTTCAGAAATGATTTTTGAGGATTGTAGAATACCTGCAGAAAATCTGATTGGTGAAGTAGGTGATGGATTTGTGCAGGCATTAAAGGTGTTGGATGGTGGTCGTATTTCGATTGCTGCCTTAGGATGTGGAATCGCTGAAGGAGCTTTGAATGCAGCACTTGCATATTCTCAGGAACGTGAGCAGTTTGGAAAGTCTATTGCTAGTTTTCAAGGGATCTCATTCAAACTTGCAGATATGGCGGTAAAGGTAGAAGCTGCTAAGCTTTTAACTTTTCAGGCGGCAGAACTTAAAAATCAAGGCAAGAGCGTCAATAGAGAATCCGCTATGGCTAAGCTATACTCTTCTGAAATAGCAGTGGAAGTAGCCAATGATGGCGTACAAATATTTGGAGGTTACGGATATACCAAAGATTATCCAGCTGAAAAGTATTACAGAGACGCGAAGCTTTGTACAATTGGGGAAGGAACTTCCGAAATTCAGAAGGTTGTAATATCCAGAACCTTATTGAATCAATAATTGTAATGCAATAAAATAGCTGCTATATTTGCGGCCCATTAAAAATTCTGAAATGTTAATAATCAACGTTAAAGAGAACGAGTCAATAGACAGAGCACTTAAAAGATTTAAGAAGAAGTTCGAAAAAACTGGTGTATTGAGAGAGCTTAGATCAAGAACTCACTTCAAAAAGCCTTCAGTGGCAAGAAGAGAAGAGATTATCAAAGCACGATACATCCAACAACTGAGAGACGAGGAAAATAAATAACCTTTTCTCCTTCTTCTTCACCTAAGATTTTAATAAGTTAGTATTCACCTCATTTCCAGAGGTGATGCTGCTTATGGTGGAGACCTTCCTTAAATACCTTTCCTTTGAAAAACGCTACAGCAAGCATACGGTAGAAGCGTACCGGAAAGACCTCCTGCAATTTTCTGATTTTTTGGACACTGATTTTGAGATCAGCGCATTAGAAGAAGCACGCCACTCACACATAAGGGGTTGGGTAGTCTCTTTGATGGACAATGCAATTGCTCCAAAATCCGTTAACAGAAAGATTGCTACCCTTAAGTCCTTTTACAAATTTCTTCTGGGCAGAGCGTACATTGATTCCAATCCTACTTCTCAGATCAAGCCATTAAAGACAGAGAAAGATCTTCCGGCTTTTGTGAAGGAAGATGAGATCACAGACCTGTTGGATAAAGTAGAATTTTCTTCAGATTTCACAGGTCAAAGAGACCGGCTGTTGCTTGAACTTCTATACTCCACTGGCATTCGATTGGCAGAACTTCAGGGGTTAAAGGAGACCGATGTTAATTTTTATGAAAATACCATTCGGGTACTAGGAAAAAGGAATAAAGAACGAATCATACCCATCGGGAATTCGTTAATACAATTGATAAGCAACTATCAAAACCTAAAGAAAGATATGGGGATGGCTGAAGCGCATTTATTGCTAACCGATCGAGGAGAACCTTTGTATCCCATGTTCATTTACCGCAAGGTGAAGAAATACCTTAGCGCAGTAACGACCTTAAGCAAAAGGAGTCCTCATGTAATGAGACACACCTTTGCAACTCACTTGTTAAATAAAGGGGCAGACTTAAATGCAGTTAAAGATTTACTGGGACATACCAGCCTGGCTGCAACACAAGTCTATACCCACAATTCGATAGAAAAGCTGAAAGCGGCCTTTGATCAGGCCCACCCGAAGGCTTAATGTATAACCTTAAAACGTGACAAACATGAAGTTACAGATGCATTCCATTCACTTCGACGCAGACTCTAAGCTGCTCGATTTCATCCAAAAGAAAGTTGACAAATTGGAAACTTTTTATGACCGAATCATCGATGGAGAAGTATATCTCCGTGTTGAGAAAGATGAAGGAAACGAAAATAAAATTGTTGAGATTAAATTGAATGGACCCAGAAATCAGTTTTTTTCGAAAGAAAAAGCACGTTCCTTTGAAGCAGGAGCAGATGCAGCTGTAGAAGCCCTAAGGCGACAACTGAAAAAGCATAAAGAAAAAGTGCTGGCTCACTGATTCAATCGGATCGAAATAAAAAAAGCCCCAGTCTCATTCAGAGGCTGGGGCTCATTTATTTTTAAGGCTTTAGTTTTTTTATCAGCTTTTCCATTTAATCGTACAACCAATTGCTCTCTTTTCTGTCACTGCAGGTTTGTTTCCAGAAAGCAAGGCATTAATGGCATCCTCCACGTAAGTCTCTGAAACATCAGAAGCATCATTGGGACTGTCATCAATCGCACCTATAAATTCAACCTTGTACTTATTAGCACTTTCTTTATTTAATAGATACACGTGTGGAGTTTTAGTTGCTCCAAATGCACGTGCTACCTCCTGACTGTCATCCCTTAGGTATGGAAAAGAATAACCTTTATTCTTGGCTCTTTTCTTCATTTCATCCATAGAATCCCCTGGTTGTTTTGTTATGTCGTTAGGGTTAATAGCAATTACTGGAAATCCTTTCTCAGCGTAATTTTTATCTAGTTCAATAATTCTAGACTCATAGGCTTTTGCATATGGACACGTATTACAAGTAAATATTACGATGAATCCTTTTGCATTGCTATAATCTGCTAATGACACAGATTTACCATCAATATTTTCAAGCTTAAAATCTTCTGCATAATCACCCACACTGTAACCAGCGATAGGCTCCGTTGCATTCATGAATAGTACTGCGACTACCACCATCACGCCAGTAATTAGAATAAATGTTCTTTTCATAGTCTTAGACATGGTTAATTCAAATATTTTTCAATTGTTTTCTCTAGCTCCTCTTTAGTAAACGCTTTTTCATGGAAATACGTTTTACCAAGATCCGTCACAAATAACGTAGCAGGAATGGCCCCAGACCAATTATTGCTTACTTTGCCCATATAATCATCTGGATCTTTTTCATTTAGAAAAAGCACATCAGATTTAAATGATTTCTTAGCTACAAACTTTTTCACACGTTCCAATTCGCTTTGAAAATCAACGCTAACGAGATAAACTTTAATGTTGTCGTTGTTAGATTCTAAGGCATCAAAGTGGGGCAATTCTTTAATACAAGGGCCGCACCAAGTCGCCCAAAAATTGAATACGGTAAGAGGTGCCTCAGTGTAAAGGATCTTTTTCTGCAACTCTGAGAATTTCACTATCTCTATTTCCTGAGCAGACAGATGAATAGAGATAAGAAGACAAAAAACTAACGCTATTTTTTTCATCATAAAAGATACGAATTTACATTATTCAAGGTTTATGCGGGCAGTGATAAAATCGTGGATTATTGTACAAAACACAGATTGTTAATCGAAATATTACATTCAGAGACCTAAACTGTTAATTTTTAAATAATATGAATTAATAAAAATTACTTACCACTTATATTGTTTTCAGCAATTTGAATTTTTTTGGTTTAATGCCGCAAAGTTATCGGATTAATTAATCCAAATGATCCAAATGGTTTTTATCCACAAAATCGAAAAGTTATCCACATTCCAATATTAAATTATTGCATTTCACTGATAATCAAATTGTTATGGGAAATTTCAATACTTCAATATTTGTTGATAACTATAAATACAATAATTTAAAGCCCTGTAAATCAGGTGTTTATCAAATGATAATCATTCTGCGGTTTGACGAATAAGCTTTTTGCGATAAGCATTAAAAATTCTCGATTTAGAAATAAACCCCACATACTCGCCATTATCAATAACTGGTAAATTCCAAGCCTGTGTTACCTCAAATTTATTCATTACGGATTGCATTTTTTCCTGAGGGGATACACTTGCAGGAGGTTTTTGCATGATGGTATTAACAATGATATTCTTCCTCGAATCATCGTCAAACATCATTTCACGTATATCATCAAGTGTTACTATCCCTTGCAATTCTTTCTCGTCGTTAACCACCGGGAAAATGTTTCTTTTGCTCTTCATAACCAATTTGACCAAATCTTCAAGTGTAGCTTCGGGATGAATGATCAACAAATCTTTTTCCACGATTTTCTTTAGATCTATTAAGCTCAATACAATTTGATCTTTGTCGTATTGAATAAGGTCACCCGTTTCGATCAATCGTTTGGTGTAGATACTGTGTTTTTCAAAATAAGAGATGGTACTAAAAGATATCGCTGATACAAGCATTAGAGGAACAAATAATACGTATCCACTGGTAATTTCTGCAATTAAGAATATGGCCGTAAGTGGTGCGTGAAGAACGCCACTCATCACTCCGCACATCCCTACCAAAGTAAAGTTGCTGGTGCTTAGTGAGGTGTTTAAAAGTGAATTCGATGTTGAGCTAAAAACAAAACCAGAAAGCCCGCCCATGAATAGAGAAGGTGCGAAAATTCCCCCACTCCCACCTGCTCCAATGGTCAGAGCTGTGGCAATAGGTTTTACCAACAATGTGAATAAAAGAAACACAATTATGGATACCTGACTTTCGGACAGATGATCAAAAAAACTATTGTGAAATATGTTGGAAGATGTTCCTTGAAGTAGACTTTTGATGGTTTCATAACCCTCGCCGTATATCGGGGGGAATGTCAAAATGATCAAAGCAAGGGAGATTCCTCCCACTGCCGCACGTCCAAAATCATTTTTGAGTCTTTGAATACTTCCTTCAAACACGTACATCATCCGCGTAAAGTAAAGAGAGATCAATCCACAAACAGCTCCAAAGAGCAAGTAATAGCCCGTTTCTTTTGCTACGAAGGTTTCGGTCAACTTGAATGAAAACAGGATGTCTTCACCTAACAATACCAGTGCAACTAATTGACCACAAACGGAAGCAATTAATAATGGAATGAACCGGCTGATCTTTACTTCAGTAAGAATTACTTCCATCGCAAAAATCACCCCTGTTACTGGTGAGTTGAAGATTGCCGAGATAGCTCCCGCAGCACCACATCCAAGTAATACTGTACGTTTCTTGTATCCAAGATGGAATAACCTGGCAAGGTTTGATCCTATGGCTGATCCGGTGACTACAATGGGTGCCTCCAGACCCACTGATCCTCCAAATCCAACGGTGATGGCACTCGTGACCATCCGGGAATACATACGCGTCTTTCTAATTACACTAGAATTTTTAGAGATAGCATAAAGTATTTGTGTGATGCCGTGGCCTAGACCTTCTTTTAAGAAATACTTAGAAACTACTACCGTTAACAGGATTCCAATTAGTGGATATCCTAGGTAGAAATAATTAAAGCTGAATAGGGTATGGTTTAACTCCAGATACTGAATGATAACATGAACAGTGCTTTTTAGTACAACCGCTGCAAGACCTGCGATCAGGCCGATCAGACCTGCTGCAATCATCATGAAATTGTTATCACCAATGTGACGGATACGCCACACCAGAAACTTCATCATTACAGCTCTAAATGTACTTTTATTTTGGTTTGCCATCTTCGGAGAGGCAAATATACCTTTGGCCAAGGCATTGAAGGACTAAACGATCACAGCATTTTTCTTTTCCAGCGCTTCTTCTACATATTTAAATGTAGATAACACTTCCGGTTGACCGTTTACAACAGCCACATCATGTTCGAAATGTGCAGAAGGTTTCTTGTCTGCCGTAACTATGGTCCAACCATCATTTAACTGGATTACTCTCCTGGTACCCATATTTATCATAGGTTCAATGGCTACAACAAGTCCCTCTTGAATTTTACTACCTCTACCTCGCTTTCCGAAGTTGGGGACCTCAGGGGATTCATGCATCTTCTTGCCTAATCCGTGACCGACCAACTCACGCACTACCCCGTAACCATGACTTTCTGCATGTTGCTGAACAGCGAAACTTACATCTCCAATTCGGTTACCAGCTACCAATTGTTCAATGCCTTTATCCAGGCACTCCTTGGTTACTCGTAGCAATTTCTTCACATCATCTTTAATCTCACCAACTGGAAAAGTATAGGCGTGATCACCGTAGTATTCGTTCTTTAAAACACCAATATCTACACCAACAACATCACCTTCCTCAAGCGGACGATCGGTTGGGATGCCATGAACCACTTGTTCATTGACTGAGGTGATGATGGATTTTGGATAGTCATAAAGGCCGAGAAATGCGGGTACTCCGCCATGATCCCTGATGAATTCATCGGCGATCTTATCAAGCTCCAGTGGTGTTACACCAGGCTCAATCTTTTCTGCCATCACTCCCAAGGTCTTGGACACAATGAGGGCACTCTCCCTCATAATCTCTATTTCTTCCGGTGTTTTATACTTAATCATGCGTGCGCAAAAATACAAACAAATACCCTTTGCTTATTACTGCGTAGGTATTGATCTATAACCCATACATAACAAAAAAAGGTCGACAATGATGCCGACCTTTCATTTAAAAATTCATTAATTTTTAGTTGATGATGCCTTCAAGTACATCTTTCATTGGTACTCGTGTTCCATCCTTGTAAGAGACTACCCATGCGTCTTTCACGCCCATTTCTCTTAAATACTTCTTGAAGGTATCAGCATCTCTGTACTCTTTGAATACTCCAACAGTGAACTTCTGGAATCCATCTTTGTTTTCAGCGCTAAAGTTTGGAGAATTATCATATTTAGAAAGATCTTCTTTCTTCTTAAATGCTCCAAGTTGCACTTTAAATACCACGCCTTTGTTTTCATCAATGCCTCCACCGGTATTAGTGGTAGATACATTTTCAACTGGCTTGCTGTTTTGAAGTCTTGACAGTTCTTCTCTTAAATCACCCACTTGTGATTGATAGGTAAGAATTTGCTGATCTTTTTCGGCAATTCTATCATCTATATTTCCTAACTCAGTCTTAAGACTAGTTACTTGTCCTTTTAAAGATTTGTTTTCATCCAGTAGCTGCTTGTATTGCTCTGGCTCAAGTTTTTTAATCCTTTTCTTCCACTCTTTAGCTTCTTTTTTATCCATTTGAGCGTTTGCTTCAAATGCGAAAACACAGCAGAGTGCCAGTGCGATAAGTGATATTGTTTTTTTCATCTTCCTGTAAAATTGGTTTTTCACGCAATCAATAATGTTACTAAAGTACAAAAATCTCTTGATAATGGATAATGAATCAACTTTTTAGCGATCCTATCATATCTTCAGGTCTAACCCATTCCGTGAACTGTTGATCCGTAACAAGTCCCAGTTCAATAGCTGCTTTTCTGAGTGTAGTTCCTTCTTTGTGTGCCTTTTTGGCAATTTTAGCAGCATTTTCGTATCCTATGTGGGTATTCAATGCAGTTACTAACATCAAGGAATTCTCCAATTTTTCCTTTATCACCGCATGATTCGGTTCAATTCCGATGGCGCAGTTATCATTGAAAGATTCACATGCATCTCCTATTAATCGTGCAGAATTGAGCAAATTGAACACCATCATCGGTTTAAATACATTCAACTCAAAATGCCCGGTCATACCTCCGGCCGAGATTGCAACGTCGTTTCCAATCACCTGGGCACATACCATAGTTAAAGCTTCGCACTGCGTTGGGTTCACTTTACCAGGCATGATGGAGGATCCTGGCTCATTTTCCGGAATTACAATTTCTCCAATTCCACTTCTTGGTCCTGAGCAGAGCATTCGAATGTCATTACCAATTTTCATCAGACTTACCGCCAATTGCTTTAATGCTCCGTGTGTCTCAACGATTGCGTCATGAGCTGCCAACGCCTCGAACTTGTTCTCTGCAGTTCGCATGGGCATACCTGAATACTTCGCAATTTTCTGAGCCACTAACTCAGCATATCCTTCGGGGGTGTTTAGACCCGTACCAACAGCAGTACCGCCTAAGGCCAGCTCCGAAAGGTGATCTAACGTATTATTTAATGCCTTCAAACCATGATCCAATTGAGATACGTATCCTGAAAATTCTTGACCCAAGCTTAATGGAGTAGCGTCCATGAAGTGTGTTCGACCAATTTTCACCACATCCGTGAAAGACTCTGCTTTTTTGTGGAGTGTGTCTCTTAGCTTCTTCACCTTTGGAATCGTGTTCTCAACCACCATGTTATAGCTAGCGATATGCATCGCGGTAGGAAACGTGTCATTAGAGCTTTGACTCTTGTTTACATCGTCATTGGGGTGAATGATTTTATCGTCATCTGTTAATGAACCACCATTTAGTACATGCGCACGGTTTGCAATCACCTCGTTAGAGTTCATATTTGATTGAGTGCCAGATCCGGTTTGCCAAACTACCAATGGGAATTGATCGTCCAGTTTACCAGCGAGAATTTCGTCACACACCTGACCGATTAGATCAGACTTCTCTTTTGGAAGTACCCCAAGATCCATGTTTGTTTCAGCAGCCGATTTCTTCAGAATAGCGAATGCACGAATAATTTCAATAGGCATCTGATTCTTCTCTCCACCAATTTTAAAATTGTCTCTGGATCTTTGGGTCTGCGCCCCCCAGTATTTGTCGGCAGGTACTTTTACCTCCCCCATAGTATCATGTTCTGTTCGGTATTCCATGTGGATCAATTTTTTGTTGCTGCAAATCTAACAATCGATGGTGCTTTTGGATTTCAATTATCGCTGCTTTTTTGTGTAATCAAAGTAAGCGGTATACTTTTGTTTAGAATCATTCTAAATAGTGAGCCACTTGACCACTTCAGTTTTACTTGCTGATTTTCAATACCTGACCCGACAGGGGATATCTTCCCTCATCAAAGCGATGCCTGGGTTTGATTTAATTAAAGTGATTGATTCACCAGAAAAGTTAGTTGAACTTGCTACTGAGGTGAATCCTGAATTAATTGTGATTGACATTTCGGATAAAGACCGAGAGCTTGTGCCCAAGCTTAAGGAGATGAGGGATACCCTATCCTCTAGTTTCTTGGTCATTTCCAACAGCCAAACCAGGGATTCCATCCAACAGATGCTGTCGATGGGGATCAAAGGGATTCTAACAAAAAACTGCAGTGAAGAAGAGATCATAAACGGCTTGAGAGCTGTTGCGCAAGGCAATCGTTTTTTCTGCAATAACATTTTAGATCTTGTTGTTGACAATCCCGAAGAGAACGACGATTGCGAACCAACGAGTCTTTCACCCCGTGAGTTTGAAGTGCTCGAGTTGATTACAAAAAGTATGACGACTGCACAAATTGCAAACAAGCTCCACCTAAGTGTGCATACCATTAACTCTCATCGGAAAAACATCTTGAAAAAGCTTAACCTAGGTTCACCTGCCGAACTGATCATCTATGCGCTTGAAACGGGGTTGGTAAAGAACTAGCTTATTTAGGTATTGCTGTTGGCTTCCTATTTTCATCTATTGCAACAAATGAAAACTCCCCTTCGATGGCTTGCTCACGTTTCTCTGAATACATCTCTTCAATGTAAATCTGTACTGAAACCTTAAGACTTGTGTTCCCTACATGAGTGACCCGACCGATTAACTCAACAATAGTTCCTGCAGGTATCGGTTTTTTGAAATCTATTTTGCTGCTACTTACGGTCACCATGCGCTGACGACTGAACCGAGTCGCAGTGATAAATGCCACTTCATCCATGGCGTGCATGGCCGTACCTCCAAATAAGGTATCATAATGATTGGTGGTGTTGGGGAATACAGCTTTGAAAATACGTGTCTCTGATTTTTCTATGCGTTGGTCAAGGATCATATGATGGTGTTATGATAGTTCGATCACGAAGAAAAAGTATTTCATTGAATATTTATCTAACCATGACTAGTGATTGAATCACTACTTCTAGTGATACCACTAGCGATAACTAGTGATTGAAAATTTCCCCAAGTGTAGCGATTGCACGAATTGTCAAGCAAATTCAATTTTGCATTGTTTAGAATCATTCTAAACAAATAGTCAAGACATATTTTTGCAAACGATAAATTAAAATGAATAAGAACAAATTAATTCTTGCCCTATTTGTTGGGCTGTCAATATCTCTGATCAGCTGTGGAGATGATGACGGTGGAACCATTTCGATCGATACACCGGAAACATACGTTTTCGAGCGCAATGGTGCTTCCTCCGTCTCTTTCAGCGGTCAGACCACACGAATACTCATGGCAGAAGAAATTTTCGATGCCCTCCAGGATAATTCCTTTGACCAAACAAGTATTGATGCAATGTTTTCTCATGTGGAAGGGACCACCAATTTTGAAGATCCGACCAATTTCGGTCTGAATTCTTCTAATAAAAGTGTAAGAAGTAAAACTGCTGCATCAGAAGATTTCTTCTCAGCAAATACAACTGAAGCAGTTGCCATTAAAGAAGACTTTGATGGTTGGATCTCATCTCAAGTATCAGAAGTTTTTGCCAATTGGGAAACCGAAGCTACCGCTGGACAGGCGGGGTTCATCCAGGAAGCTGGTGGAGGTCCAATTAGATATGTAGATGCAAATGGTCTTGAGTATGATCAAGCATTTGCTTTAGGTTTGATCGGTGGGTTGATGGTAGATCAAATCGTCAATAACTATGTAAGTACTTCTGTGCTTGATGCTGGATCAAATCGAGAAGATAATGACGCTGGTATAGTGACTGAAGGGAAGACTTACACCAATATGGAGCACAAGTGGGATGAGGCATACGGTTATGCTTATGGTGCTGCTGCAAATCTTGCTGATCCTAATCCAACAATCGGTCAGGATGATAGCTTTTTGAATAAGTATATCGGTCGGGTAGAAGGAGATGAAGATTTTACAGGAATTGCAGACGATATTTTCAATGCGTTTAAGTTGGGCCGAGCTGCAATCGTTGCTGGTGAATACGAAATCAGAGATGATCAGGCTGAGATCATCAGAGAAAAGATTTCCACTGTTGTTGCAGTACGAGCGGTTTACTACCTCCAGCAAGGCAAAGCAGGTTTGGAAGTAGCCTCTCCCGATTATGCTGCCGTACTTCATGATCTTTCGGAAGGATATGGTTTTATCTACAGCCTACAATTTACCAGAAGACCAAATAGTGAATTGCCTTACTTCACTCGAACTGAAGTGGAGCGTATGCTTAGCGATTTAATGGGTGGTACCCACGGACTTTGGGACGTGACTACCAGTACACTTGATGAACTTTCAAGTGAGATTGCTGCTGAGTTTGACTTTACGGTTGAAATGGCAGGGAGTTAAAAAATATTATTGATGAATGAAAGGGGATAGCGATATCCCCTTTTAATGTTTTAAGAATTTGAAAATGAAGAAACTAAGTTTATTGACAACAGCTTTAGTAATCGTGATGGGAGCTGTATCGGTTGGTTGTTCAGAAGATGATACCACTCAGACAGGAGATAATTTTGATAGGGGGGCGATGCTTGCAAACTGGGCGGATAACATCATTGTTCCAGGATACGAAACGTATGTTTCTGAATTGGCAGATTTAAACACTGCCGTAGAATCATTCACCGCGACGCCTGATACAGAAAGTTTGGCTTCAGTTAGAGCAGCATGGTACGACGCGAATGTGGCTTGGCAGCATGTGGCGATGTTTGAGATAGGCAAAGCTGAGGAGCTCACCTTGATCAACTTCACCAATGTATATCCTACCAACACGGCTGATTTAATAGAATCAATCGAGTCTGAATCTTACGACCTAACATCCGTCAATAGACAAGATGAGCAAGGATTCCCAGCCATTGAATTCCTATTATATGGTGTGGCAGCCGATGATCAAGCCATCATTGATCTTTACCTTCAGGAAACAGCAAACCAGCCTTATGAAACGTATTTGAAGGACCTTGTCGATCGACTGGAATCATTGGCGCAGGCAGTGCTTGACGACTGGAAAAATGGATACAGAGATGCGTTTGTAAATAATGACGGTACGGATGCTACTGCTTCAGTCAATAAATTGGTTAACGACTACATCTTCTATTACGAGAAGCACTTAAGAGCAGGTAAAATTGGTATTCCGGCAGGAATATTTTCCAGCGATAAACAAGCCGAGAAAGTTGAGGGACTTTATAGCGGTAGATCTAAAGAGCTGTTCATGGAGGGCTTGGATGCCATGCAGGATTTCTTCAATGGGAAGTCACCAAACTCAAACCTAACCGTCGAAGGCGAAGGATTTAATACTTATTTAAACTTTCTAAATTCTGTGAGCGATGTTGAAGATCTTGGAACACTTATCAATGCGCAGTTTCAGGTGGCAAGAGAGCAAGCAGAGTTGCTTTCTGATGATTTTGAATCCCAGGTAGAAACAGATAATAATTTGATGCTTCAGACCTACGACGAACTTCAAAAGAATGTGGTCAACTTGAAAGTAGATATGCTCCAGGCACTCAATATCCGAGTGGACTTTGTGGATGCTGATGGTGACTGATGAACATCTTCAATTCACCATATTTTTCTCAAACAACCAAGGCTGCCCCACTGGCAGTCTTTCGTATTTTTTTTGGGTTAATGATGCTTATCAGTATCATTCGCTTTTGGTCGAACGGGTGGATTGACAAGCTGTATATCCAACCCAAAATGTTCTTTCCTTATTATGGATTTGAATGGGTGCAACCTATTGGAAATTACACCTACCTACTCTTTATTATTTGCGGGCTTTCGGCCCTTGCTGTAGCTGTTGGTTTTCGCTATCATATCTCGATCATCGTCTTCTTCCTGAGCTTCACTTACATCGAGCTGATGGATAAAACGACCTATTTGAATCATTACTACTTCATAAGTATCCTCAGCTTTCTGATGATCTTTTTGCCAGCTGGAAACTACTACTCCTGGGATGCCGGAAGAAGTTTAAGTTCTTACACTGCCAGGTGGCACATTGATAGTATTAAGCTGCTCCTTGGAATGGTCTATTTCTATGCAGGATTGGCTAAGCTTAATTCTGATTGGTTGGTTAAAGCAATGCCGCTCAAAATATGGCTGCCTGGACGATATGATGTCCCAATTCTAGGAGATTTCCTACACCAGGAATGGGTGATTTATACCTTTAGCTGGGGCGGAGCGCTATACGATCTGTTTATCCCATTTCTATTGCTATGGAAACGAACCAGAACCATGGCTTTTATCTTGGTCGTGATCTTTCATGTGCTCACTCGGATTTTGTTTCCGATTGGCATGTTTCCATATATTATGATTGTGAGCGCGCTAATCTTCTTTGATGCTAACGTTCATGAGAAAATAATTCGAACAATCAACACCATATTCAGTGTCATTTCGAACGCAGTGAGCAATCTTTTTCAGAGGGGTAGCAATAACCAGGAACCATTGGATGCTTCAACTAATAATGAAGCTTACCTATCACCAAAATGGAAGCTTCAACTACTAGCTATATTTTTTGTCATACAAATATTGATGCCCTGGAGATACCTGGCCTATCCGGGAGAACTATTCTGGACCGAAGAAGGATTTCGATTTTCCTGGCGTGTGATGCTGATTGAGAAGGCAGGTTATGCAAACTTCAAGATCATTGATCGAACCAATGATGAAACGTTCTACATCGATAACACTGATTTTCTCACCTCCTTTCAAGAGAAACAAATGGCGACACAGCCTGACTTTATTTTGACCTACGCACACTATCTTCGCGATCATTTTTCAATGCAGGGAAAAGAGGTGGAGGTATATGTCGAGAGCTATGTTGCCTTGAATGGAAGAAAAAGCCAACCATATATCGACTCATCAGTTGATCTGACCAAAATCGAAGAATCATTTAGACATAAAAACTGGATACTACCTTTCAATGATGAGATCAAAGGTCTTTAGCATAGCGATAATTCTCGTATTGATGAAGTGTCCACTTATGGCGCAATATACCTTATCAGGTACAATTGTCGACGCTGAAAGTCAAAGACCAATAGCAGGTGCTGAAGTTTATGACAGAAATACCAGTCAGCTTACCTCAACGGATAAGTCCGGCTATTTTGAGCTAAACAATTTGAGGAGTGGTAAACATCAGATTGTAATTATGTCTTTAGAATATCAGACCCTCGAAGAGGAGCTGGAGATCATTCAGGATGAGAATATAACGATACCCATGAAAGAATTTCAACAGGAGCTTTCAGAGGTGGTGATCAGTCAAAAGCGCGAGGAAATATTTGCGTTGACACGATTGCAGCCAGTTGTTGGTACAGCCATTTATGCGGGGAAGAAAACGGAGGTAGTTCTGCTGGATCAGATGGTTGGTAATGCTGCTACCAATAATGCGCGACAGATTTATTCTCAGGTTGTAGGTTTGAACATTTATGAAAGTATTGATGCTGGGTTGCAACTGAACGTGGGAGGTAGAGGGCTGGACCCAAATCGTACCTCCAATTTCAATACCCGTCAAAATGGGTATGACATCAGTGCAGATGTACTCGGATATCCGGAGAGTTATTATACTCCGCCGGCCGAGGCATTAAGTCAGATTCAAGTGGTTCGAGGTGCAGCGTCACTGCAGTATGGGACTCAGTTTGGAGGACTAATCAATTTTAAAATGAAGGCTCCATCTACAGAACCCATACATTTTAGGACACGTCAGTCGATAGGATCTTTTGGGCTTTTCAACACCTTCAACTCATTAAGTGGTACAGTTGGAAAGTTTTCCTATTATTCTTATATCAACTACAAGACTGGAGATGGTTTTCGTCCAAATTCAGGATTTGAATCTACCAATTATTTTGGGAGTTTTAGTTATGCCTTTTCGGATCAAACTTCAGCAACTTTTGATTTTACATCACTGAATTACCTTGCACAACAACCTGGAGGATTGACAGATACTCAGTTCGAATTGGATCCTGATTTCAGCAATAGAACACGAAACTGGTTTGAAGTGAACTGGAAACTCTATTGCTTAAAATTGAAACATAAACTTTCGAGAAGAAGTGATCTTAGCCTTAACATCTTTGCTTTGAATGCAAGTCGAAATGCGGTCGGGTTTAGAGGTGATCCTACTGAACTGAATTTAAATCCAATCACACAAGTTGATGAGCAAGACATAGATGGCAACTTTTTCTTTTCCAGGGATTTGATCAAAGGTTCTTTTAATAACTGGGGTGCAGAGATCAGATATTTAACACGATATTCATTTAGAGGTAATGATGCCGTTTTACTCTTGGGGACCAAATATTACGACGCAAATAACAGCAGTGTTCAAGGTCCGGGGAGTAGGGGCACTGATGCTGATTTTAGTCTGGCAACTGATGAAAACCCTGATTATGTCAATCAATCAGATTTTAGCTTCCCAAATAAAAATCTCTCAGTTTTCGGTGAGAATATCTTCTTCTTGAACGATCGAGTTTCTTTAACTCCGGGGTTCAGATATGAATACATTCGAACAGAAAGCAGAGGTACTTATAATCGGGAGGGGATTGATCTGGTAGGTAATGTTCAGCCACTTGGGGATACTACAGATAACCGAATCTTTGAGCGATCATTCTTGCTGCTTGGAGTAGGTGCGAGCTACGAGCCTTCTGAAAACCTGGAAGTTTATGCCAACCTATCACAAAATTATCGGTCAGTTACATTCAGTGATATCCGTGTGACCAACCCCACTTTCATTATCGATCCTGACATTACGGATGAAAGAGGATATACATTCGACTTAGGAGTCAGGGGTAAATGGATGGATTTGATTTCCTATGATATTGGTGGATACGGACTTTTATACGATGATCGAATAGGAATTATTCTGGATGATCGGGCAAATCGGGTGAGAGGAAATATAGGCACCGCGCTCATCGTAGGATTTGAGTCCTTTTTCGACTGGAATTTGGCTAGAAGTTTAGCCTTTCCATCAGAAGATATTAAGCTAAACTGGTTTGTAAATTCAGCAATCACTGAGTCATCTTATCTGGAATCGGATGAAAACAACGTAGAAGGAAAAAAGGTCGAATTTATACCTACTATTAATTTAAAAACAGGTTTACGTTTTGGCTATAAAAACCTTTTAGGGAGCTTTCAGTTCACCTACCTATCAGAGCAATTTACTGATGTAGAAAATTCATCTGTTCCGGACGATACGGATAATAGAAATGGCTTCATTGGAGAAATTCCTGCGTATTCAATTATGGACCTATCCCTATCCTACAAGATCAAACATTTTAAAATTGAAACAGGGCTAAACAATCTGCTTGATGAATCTTATTTCACACGTAGAGCCACCGGTTATCCGGGTCCGGGGATCATTCCATCAGAACCGAGAAACTATTATCTAACCCTTCAATTCGAAATCTAAAATGAGGTATTTCCTATTAATTACCATTCTTGTATCTGCATGTATGTCAAAGCCAGTAAAAAAGGAAGCCGAAGAATATCCTGTACTTGAAACCATGGGCTATTACCAACGCTTTTCACATAAGCTTTGGTTGGCAGGGAAAAATGAGAATTGGGAACTGGCTGATTTCTATACCCACGAATTGGAGGAGGTCACGGAAAACCTCATCAATGGGGACGTCATTCATGATGACTACAATTTGAGCAATCTCTCAGAGAATATGTTGTTGCCAAAAATTGAAAAAGTGGAAGAGGCGATTCGACAAAAAAATCAGGTGCTATTCTTAGACAACTATGAGCTGATGATAGCATCATGTAACCTATGTCACAACGCTACCAAGCACAACTTCATTAAAATCACAGTGCCCACAGATTCGACCCGTTGGAATCAGGACTTCACCGTTAAATGAGCGATTTGAAGTGGCTCGCTAAGAAGAATTTCTTTTACTACGACCAGCATGACAAAAATCATTTAGAATTAGTCTAAATAAGCTTGCATAGCTGCCTATTGAGCACTACGTTTGCACTCTATTTAGAATTTATCTAAATAAGGAGAATTGATGAGTAGTATTCCTATTGAACTTCCGGTTTCCAAGCTCTACCAGGAGCATCTTCAAAAGAAGAAAAAGAAGGGTAAGAAATTAAAGAAAGAGTGCTGTTTTAAGTACATGAAGAAAAAGGGAAAATACTGCAAATCATGTCCAACATTATACGCAATGTGCCAAAATGCAGGAAGAGATCTATAAAACAAAAAGTGCTTCAATAGCTCAGTGCGAGCTAACGGACAGTTTTTTCCTTACTTTCGATCAGGAGGAAATTCAGTTTAAGCTATGTGATCTTTTTACCTTCCGCAAAAGAATAATGTCATTTGACATCATCGAACTATTAGAGAGTTCAGCTCCGGATGTTGAAGTTGTACACCTTCCTCATTGTGACCGATTTCTAATATTAAGTCTAAGGGAGATACTGGAATTTAGAGAGCTTCTAAACGGAACGTTCGATACCTTAGCACTTAACAGTGCCATTCAAAAGATTTTACGCAAAAACGTATTCAATTTTTGATTGGATAATAATTAGGTCAATTAAGAAAAAGAACTTGATATGAAAGATATTCTAAGAAGACATCACGTTTTAAAAGAAGAGATTGTAAGTATCATCAATCGGCAGATAAAAATGGAAGCACATTCCTCAGCGGCTTACCTGGCCATGGCTGCCTGGTGCGATGTTAGAGGATATGATAACAGTGCTGAGTTTTTCTTCAAACAATCGGAAGAAGAGAGAAAACATCAACTTAAGCTTTTCCATTACCTATGTGATATGGAATGTGACGCCATTTCACCAACTGTAGGTGAGAGCCAGCATGAGTTTGGGACGTTGAGAGAGGTGTTTGAGAAAGCTTTGGAGCATGAAATAGCAGTTTCTGATTCCATTCATGAGATTGTTGGAGAATGTAGAAAGTACAACGACATTGCCACTGAAGAATTCATGCGTTGGTTCGTTCAAGAGCAAATCGAAGAAGAATACATCGCCAGACGAGCACTCGAATTATTTGATGTATTGGGCGAAGATAAAATCGCCCTGGGAATGTTCGAAGAGCGTATTCTGGGTATTGAATACGAAGGCGGATAATCCGAATAAGAAATTAAGCAAAAGGCCTTTCCATCAGGGAAGGCCTTTTTTATTGGTGTGTCTCGTCCTGAAATGAGTTGACACAAATATGACTTATTATGAAAGACGACAAGCAGAGTTCTCTAGGAGTCAAAAAGCGAACTCAACGCGATTACAACATGGGCTTTAAACTAGCAGTAGTATCTCAAGTGGAAAAAGGCGAGATGACCTACAAGCAAGCACAGAAAACCTATGGTATTCAAGGCAGAAGTACAGTTTTGGTTTGGTTACGAAAGCATAGTAGATTCGATTGGTACAATCCACAAACAGCCATGGGCCCAAAATCAAAAGAAACCCCTGCCCAAAAGATCAAACGATTGGAGAGGGAATTATCCGATGAGCGGTTGAAGAATGAGATCCTCAATATGACCATCGACAGAGCTGATCAACAGTATGGTACTTCGATCAGAAAAAAGATATTACCCAAACAATCTGGTGCATCCGAGAAGAAAAACATGTGAGTCTCACACGTTGTTGTCGGCTGTTTGGGTTAAGCAGACAAGCGATTTATCAAGCCAGAGCTAGGACTCAGCAACGTGCGCTGGAACTCCCTCAGATAAAACCACTTGTACGCAATATCAGGATGCAAATGCCCCGTTTAGGCACACGAAAGTTATATCACCTCCTAAAGAAGACTTTGATCGTTTGGGGATAAAGGTGGGTAGAGATGCTTTATTTGACTATTTAAGAACTGAACACCTGCTCATTAAGCCTAAGAAGAACTATAAAAAGACTACCTTCAGTAAGCATTGGCTAAGGAAGTACCCTAATCTTTTAAAGGACAGGAAAGCTGTCCGTCCCGAAGAAGTATTTGTCAGTGATATCACATACATCAAAAGCAGGGAACGAACACACTACCTTTCGCTTGTCACAGATGCATATAGCAGAAAGATCATGGGTTATTACCTCAGTGATGACATGAGTGCTGAACATGTGGTTAAAGCTTTGAAAATTGCTGTTAAAAACAAGAAAACAACACGAGGACTCATTCATCATTCAGACAGGGGATTACAATATTGTTCCTCTATTTATCAAGCCGAATTGAGTAATCATCAAATCACTCCTTCTATGACTGATGGATATGATTGTTATCAAAATGCATTGGCAGAAAGAATGAACGGGATTTTGAAGAGTGAATTCCTCATCAACAAATGCAATACTGGTAAGGAATTGGAAGTATTGATCAAAGAATCTATAGACACTTACAATAACCGAAGACCACATCTGAGCCTCAACTTTAAAACACCTAATTTTATACATGAAAAAACCTGTGAAGAATACTCCACAGGCTTTACTTAATTCTTTTAAAAACCGTCAACTTATTTTAGGACGGGTCAGTGAAGAGGTAGTGAGCATGACGTTAGACCTATTATTGACAACTTACGTTATTAGAGAAACCGAACCATCAATAATTTCACTACATGCTTAGAACTATTTCTATTATATCGCTTCTTACACTCACTTCGTTTATTGCATTTACTCAGGAAACGACATTCGATGACCTGAAATTAATCCTGGCAAAAGAAGCTACGATCGTCAAAGAGGCTGAGAATATGATTCAATATAGTGTTGGTGAACTACAGCTTGTTCTGATTGTGGACGAAGGCGCAAACCGAATGCGCCTAATGGCTCCGGTGGTTGAGGAAAATAAGCTGAAAGAGGAAGATCTTAAGAAACTGATGGAGTCTAACTTCGATCGGGCACTGGATGCAAAATATGCCATTTTAAATGGTATTTTATGGTCTGTTTTTGCACATCCATTAAGAGAATTGTATAAGGATCAGTTGATTGACGCATTCAATCAGGTGAGAAATCTGGTCTATAACTATGGAACCTCCTATTCGAGTACTACCGTAGTTTTTGGTGGGGACGGTGGCTGATAGTCATTGCTTCAGTTTGGCTACTACATCCCAAAGAACGACTCCTATGCTTACAGAAATGTTGAGAGAATGCTTGGTCCCGTATTGTGGAATTTCAAGAACAGTATCTGCTTGTTCCACGATACTATCATTGACTCCATAGACTTCATTCCCGAACACAAACGCAAACTTGGCATCATCCGAAATCTCAAAGTCAAGCAGTGAAGTACTTTCATCGGCCTGCTCTACAGCAACAACCGTATAGCCTTCATTTTTCAAGTCTTTGATACAATCAATAACTGATTCTTTATGTTCCCAACCTACAGAGTCCTGGGCTCCAAGGGCTGTTTTATTGATCTCGCGATGCGGGGGTTGCGCAGTAATCCCACAGAGGTAAATTTTCTCGATGCAAAATGCATCGGAGGTCCGAAAAGCAGAACCTACATTCATGGCACTTCGCACATCATCAAGTACTAAAACCACCGGTAATTTTCCTGCTTTTTTAAACGCTTCCGGCGACAGACGGTTAAGCTCCTCGTTCTTAATTTTTCGCATCGATTATTCGTATATCCGCTAATAATTCTAAAGGGGTAGCATGAATTTACATTCTATTATTTATCCCCCTATTGAAGTTTGCGCAATCGTCCTCATTTCGAGTAATATTGCATTCTATTTCCCAAAATTAAACTGAACCAACCGCATGGCGGGCACGAAGACCAAAGCGAAGGAAACACCACTGATGAAACAGTACAATGCGATCAAAAGTAGGTACCCCGGTGCACTACTTTTATTTCGTGTGGGTGACTTCTATGAGACTTTTGGTGAGGATGCGGTAAAGGCAAGCAAAACATTAGATATTGTTCTAACTAAACGAGCCAATGGATCACAAAAGGAAATGGAGTTGGCCGGATTTCCTCACCACGCCATGGATACGTATTTGCCAAAGTTGGTGCGTGCGGGTTATCGCGTAGCAATATGCGATCAATTGGAAGATCCCAAATCAGTTAAAGGAATAGTAAAGCGTGGAGTTACGGAGCTGGTCACCCCCGGATTATCCTTAAATGACCATGTGCTGGATCAGCGCAAAAACAACTATTTGGCTTCTATACATTATGATAAGGATACCTGTGGAGTAGCCTTTCTCGATCTCTCTACAGGAGAGTTTATGGTATCAGCTGGAACAGAAGAATATGTAGATAAGCTCATACGCGGATTTCAGCCTTCTGAGATTTTATATCCAAAGCCAAATCGTGATTGGTATGGATCAAAGTATGGAGAACACTTCTCATCTTTCCCTTTAGAAGAATGGATTTTTAGCAAAGATTATGGCTATGAGAAGCTAACCACTCACTTCAATGTTCCCAACTTAAAAGGATATGGTATCGAAGAACTGACGGAAGGTGTTTTGGCAGCAGGTGCAATCCTTTATTATTTGGATGAAACCGAGCACAAGGAGACCAATCACATCAAATCAATTGCCCGAATCGATGAAAACAAATATGTATGGTTGGACCGATTCACTATTCGAAACCTGGAACTAATTCAATCTGCGCAACCGGATGGAATTTCTTTGATAGATACCATTAATCACACGCTTACACCAATGGGTGGAAGATTGTTGAGAAAATGGATGGTCTTGCCGTTGAAAAGTAAGCCGGAAATTAACCAGCGACTGGATGTTGTTGAGACTTTGAAAGAGGAGGATGAATTACAGTATTCGATAAGAGAACATCTGGAAAAGATTGGAGACCTGGAACGTTTGGTAGGGAAGGTTGCGACGAGCCGCGTGAATCCAAGAGAATTGTTGCAGCTGAAAAAGAGCTTATCCCAGATATTACCGATCCGAGAATTGATAAAAGATCAAAAAGCGTTCCATGCGTTCTTTGATCTTTTGAATCCTTGTGATAAGCTCATCGAGAAACTAGCAAGTGATTTAAAGGATGATGCCCCACTTCAGCTTCATCAAGGAGGAGTTATCCAAACGGGCGTTGACCCGGAATTGGATGAGCTTAGAGCAATCTCTACCTCTGGAAAGGATTTTCTTGCCGGAATTCGTGACAGAGAAATTGAGCGAACAGGAATTAGCTCATTGAAAATTGCTTACAATAAGGTTTTCGGATATTACCTGGAAGTGTCCAATGCGCACAAAGACAAAGTTCCGGAGGAGTGGATAAGAAAACAAACATTAGTCAATGCGGAGCGATACATCACCGAGGAGCTGAAGCAGTATGAAGAAAAGATTCTAAATGCTGAATCACAGATCGCAGTACTAGAGCAGAAATTATATAGCGAAGTAGTGGCATTTGCACATTCGTATATTGATGCGATTCAGCAAAATGCAAAAGTCATTGCGCAAATAGATTGTTTGTCATGCTTTGCCGAGCAGGCCCAATCATTTAACTACTGTCGTCCCAATATCTCAGAAGATAAGATCATCGACATTAAAGAAGGGAGACATCCGGTCATTGAGCGTAACCTTGCGCAAGGAGAAGATTTCATTGCGAATGACTTGTACCTGGATAATGAGTCTCAGCAAGTTATGATCATCACGGGGCCAAATATGGCCGGTAAGTCTGCATTGTTGCGACAAACCGCTTTGATCACGTTGATGGCTCAAATGGGATCCTTTGTACCAGCAGGTTACGCAAAAATTGGATTGGTTGACAAGGTATTTACCAGAGTAGGAGCTTCGGATAATCTTTCGAGAGGAGAGTCCACATTTATGGTGGAGATGACAGAGACAGCCAGTATTCTCAACAACCTGAGCGATCGTTCTTTGGTATTGATGGATGAAATAGGAAGGGGCACCAGCACGTATGACGGGATTTCCATCGCCTGGTCGATTGTCGAGCATTTGCATAATCATCCAAAAGCAAAGGCAAAAACCCTCTTCGCCACCCACTATCACGAGCTCAATGAGTTAGCGAAGGATTTGCCGCGGGTAAAGAACTTCAATGTTTCTGTCAAGGAACTGGAAAACAAGGTGATCTTTATGCGGAAACTGGTAGAAGGAGGTAGTGAGCACAGTTTCGGTATCCATGTAGCTCAAATGGCGGGGATGCCCAATCAGATTGTGATTCGTGCGAACCAGATACTGAAACATCTGGAAAAAGAAAAGCTGACGGAATCAGAACGTCAGAAACTAGAAGAACTGCCTCCCGATAGTTATCGGGATAAGCAGTTTCAAATGAATTTGTTTGAAGCAGATCCTCGCATGGATCGTATGCTAGATATACTTCGAAAGATAGATGTTAATTCTACTTCCCCAGTTGAGGCTTTGTTAAAGCTTAACGAATTGAAGGAAGTGCTTAAGGGATCTTAAGCTACTAATGCTTTGCTCTGCATGGAATCTGCCTCCATGATCAAGCTGTTTACGTATTGAAGCTGAGCTTCTAGTTCAGAGTTGTTATTACCTTCAAGAAGTCTAACCAAGTGCTTTCTTACTTTCACAGCACATTCTAACGTCATTTCTATTTCTTCTCTAAACATTTTCTTCTTCGTTTTAGTATGAATTGTAGTTTCTTTTTTCATTGGACAATACAAAAGTGAGAAAATTCATTTCGCCCAATTCCTCGGTAAATCACGGATTTAAACTAGGTCAAATTACTAGTCATTTTTTGCCATTTTTAGCCCCTCGAAGAAGTCGGGTAATTCGTCTGTTCTTTCGATAGGATTGATCGAAAGAACAGTCATTTATTTGGCAATTACGACCTTCGACGGATTCAGAAAATTTGTAAAAAAGCTCATTAATCGAGGGAGAGTTCTAATATGTATAGAAATTCTTTACCAGATCATTGTAAATAATCAAGCTTCGTATAAATTTGCAGTCCTTTTCAAAGGAGAAGCAAGCATAGCTTGATAGATAAGCGAGAGTAGCTCAGCTGGTAGAGCACAACCTTGCCAAGGTTGGGGTCGCGGGTTCGAATCCCGTCTCCCGCTCACTACAGATTGTAGATTGAAAGATTTAAGATTTTGGCCCTACCGGGCCATTTTTGTTAAGGCATACTTTGTCGTAACTCACAAATCATCAAATCGGATAATCAACAAATTGAAATTTGCCTCGGTGGTGGAACCTGCCTGCAGCAGGCAGGTTGGTAGACAGCAGAAACAGAAAGTATGTTTTTTGTTTACGCGATAAAAAGTACAAGTAGGAATTACATTTATGTTGGTCTTACAAATAATCTCAAAAGGAGATTATCTGAACATTTTGAAGGAAGAAATAAGACGACAAAGCCATATAGGCCATTCGTTTTAATTCATTCTGAAAAGTTTGAAACAAGAACTGAAGCCAGATTGAGAGAGAAATATCTAAAATCTGGTATTGGAAAAGACTTTTTGAAAAGTCTCTAATGCCTCGGTGGTGGAATTGGTAGACACGCAGGACTTAAAATCCTGTGGCCATTGTGGCCGTATGGGTTCAAGTCCCATCCGAGGTACTGAAGCCCTGATAACGAAAGTTTTCAGGGTTTTTTTGTGTCAATTCATTTTTACCCTAGTCAAATACTTATGGGTTGTCATATATAGCACCGTTTGATCTTCATTTAAGGCACAATTTGCTGAAGCAAGCTCTGTGTAGATCATTCCCAATTGCTCCCCTTCTGAATTGAAGATATATACCCCACCAGGACCCGTGGCAAATACGATCCCTTCCTTATTGATCTTTAATCCATCGGGCAAACCCTCATAAGAATCAACTTTGTCTGTTGCATCAAAAAATACTCTGCTGTTTTCGAGACCAGTTGGAGTTACATCGTAAGCCATCCAAAGGGCCTTCTTCGGGTCAGAGTTAGCCACGTATAATGTTTGTTCATCAGGAGACAGAGCGAGTCCATTTGGACGGGTTAAATCGTCTACTAGCAAGGTAAGCGCGCCATCAGTAGTCAACTTATACACACCATTGAACTCAAGTTCCTTCAAAGAATCTTCGTCCTGGTATTTTAATCCATAGGGAGGGTCTGTGAAATAGATGTCTCCATTTGAAGCCACTATTACATCATTTGGACTATTAAAACGCTTACCATTGTAATTATCTACAATACTATTGATGTTCGGGTCTGGCTGCATCAAATCGTCTTTGAATATCATGGCTAACCTTCGATCTCCGTGTTGACAGATAAGAAGATTGCCGTCATTGTCAAGCGCGAGCCCGTTTGATCCTTCACCTTCGGATGCAGGTGCGATACTGGTATAACCGGATGGTGATAAATAGGTTGAGTTACCATCCCTTTCAGTCCATTGATAAATGGTGTTTGCAGGGACATCTGAGAATAGCAATGAATTCATGGATGGAACCCAAACCGGGCCTTCCGACCAACCAAATCCTTCAGCGAGCACCTCTACTTTCGCGTCTTCACTCAAGATCTTATCCAATGAATCATCCAATTTCTCAATGGATCCGATGGTTCTAAATTCCTCTGACGCATCGCTTGAATTACTTTTCTTGGATTGACATTGAGCGAATAATAGAAGTGCGAAAGCGATTGGTAATAAGTGCTTGATAGAATGAGGCATGCTGTTAGTGTATTAATTTGACACTAAACTAACAATTATCTACGCTCCAATGATTTGCACTAATAATTGACGTGCCGGTCAATCACCTCTTGATGGATATCTGCAATCGTCACCAGAATGGCTGTTTCTTCTACGTCTCCAAAGTCTGGATTTTGAGCGGTCCCAAACGTCATCATGGTAGAGGATAAGCTCATATAGATATTGATAAGAGGAGGTACAAATTCGCCACGTTCTTTTAAAAGCTTATTCAAGAGTTTGAATCCTTCCTGGTAGTCCAATTCTTCTATGAACTGTTCTTTGAAAAGTGAATCATCAAATCCTGCAAAAAGCTCTTTCTTCGGATGACACAAGCCAAGATTGTTAGGAAAGTAATGCTCCATGAACGAGAGTAGAATATCTCTCGCTTCCTTGTTGTAGCTGGTATACATGGTCACTTTACCGAAGAAGTACTTGATTTCAGGATATCGGATAGTTAAGCATCCCAATCCATCCCAAATGTTCATGAGAGCAAATAAACCTTTGCGTGGATTAATAGATGGTTGATAGTTGGGCTGTACCCAAGATCTTCCCAATTCAATGGAATGAGGAAGATACTCTGCTTTCATTTGATCTGAAAAGTTGAAGTAATGGGCAGTCGATAATTCAAAATCTCCTGTTTCAGAATTATAAGAGCGATCACCAGTAATAAATCGATAGCCACCAATAATCTCGCGATCTTCAGGGCTGTAGACAACCAGTTGTTCATAGCATCTTTCGCTGGTGTCTGCATCATCGATATCAACTTCTTCACCAGTTCCACCTCCGGCGTATCGAAACGAAACTTCGCGTAATCTGCCAATCTCTCGCATCGTGTGCGGTGAATTGTGATGATTGATAATGTAAATCTTATTGTTCCCTTTGTTGGTGTCACGCACAAATCGATCACTATTCAATTCCTGTTCAATCAAGTCTCTGTCTACCGGCGGTATGATTTCTTTCGGGTCGCTCATTAAGCTTCTTGAGTTCCTTTTAGTTTATAAACTTCTTCTTTCATCCATTGTGCCCAGGCCACATCGGACTTTTCACGGCTAAAAGTATCCCATGACACGGGAGCACCTATTACGATGTTTACCTTCTTGTCCTGTTGCTTGAAAAGCTCATCCGCAAGGAAGAACATTTCTATATTCAATTTAATACCTAAAAACTTTCGAATCTTCGCCAATCGATAGAACCGCTTAGTTAGTCGTCCGTCTATATGAACCGGGATTACTGGCTTATTATATTTTCTGGCTTTCGTCACAAAGGTTTTCTTCCATTCCAGGTCCATAACTTCTCCTCCAATTTCACGACTCACTAAGCCTGCAGGAAATAGAAAAGTGGCAGTCCCATTTGCAAACTGCTCTTCTACTTTTTGCAAGGATTGAGAAGCATTACGACCTAGCTTATTTACACCAACAAACTTATCTTTCAGATTGGTGACTGCCATGAGAAGGTCGTTAACAATAAAGGTGATGTCAGGTCGAATATCTTTAAGCAAATAGATAATTGTGATTGCATCCATGCCCCCGAAAGGATGGTTAGCAACAAATATGCAGCTGTTTGGAGCTGGAGGAATGTTCTCTACTCCCTTTAAATTCAACTTGAGATTCAATTCTTTGACTGCATTCTCGCAGAAATCGAAGGCATTGCTTTCCCTGTTTTCATACATAAAATCATTGATTCGATCTTGATGTATAATTCGTTCAACCCACTTGATAAAAAATCCCGGTAGCCATTTCAACAATGCAGGGTTTTTATCGGCAATTAACTTTCGAACTTCTATAAACTTCTTCATGGCCAAAAGCAATGATAAAATGGTTTGTGGGTTTGGACAAGTTGAATATTTGATCGTAATATTGCGATAATGAAAAAATACCTTGCGGAATTGGTCGGAACTTTCGCCCTGGTGTTGGTAGGTGCTGGATCGATAGCAATTACACTACCGCATCTGTGGATTTCAATCGCCTTTGGAGCAATCGTAACCCTCATGATTTTGTGTTTTGGTAAAATCTCTGGAGCACATATTAATCCTGCGGTGAGCATTGGATTCTATTTTTTCCAAAAAGATCGATCTGCATTACTTTTTATTCCCTTTCAATTAGTTGGTGGGTTACTAGCTGGCCTTCTGCTTATTGTATGCTTACCAGAAAATCTGACCTATGGAGAGACGATGCCCACATGTGGGATCTGGCAAACGTTCATGATTGAAATATTCATCACTTTTATCTTGATGCTTTCCATACTATTGGTGATTCAAACAAATAACTTGAGGTTAATTGCTTTGGTGGTTGGATTTACGGTGTTTTTGGCTGCCTATTTTGCAGGGCCATTTACTGGGGCCTCGATGAACCCAGCCAGATCTTTCGGACCAGCAGTGGCATCTGGAACGGTTCATGTATTTTGGATTTATCTGTTAGCTCCAGTCATTGGAGCATCGTTTGCAGTACCCTTTTTCAAAGTTTTGAAGAAAAAGTATAACCAAATAAACTATTCATCGTAATATTACGATATGGGAGTTAGTAAGACAGACTTATTTACAGAAAAGCAAAATGAACTAGCATTAGTCGCAAAGGCATTTGCTCATCCAGCTAGAGTAGCAATTCTGGAATACCTCATTAAGGCCAATCAATGTATCAATAGTGATTTGGTTGAAGAATTGGGTCTTGCTCAGGCTACTATTTCCCAGCACCTAAAAGAGCTGAAAAGTGTAGGACTCATTAAAGGGACAGTGGAAGGCACTTCTATGTGCTATTGCATAAATGCTGAAGTATGGAATGGAGTGAAGGAACGTCTGCAAGGACTGTTAGATAGCTATGCTCCGTCAGAGTGTTGCTAAAAAAAATTTAATTAATTACATCGTAATAATACGATATAACGATGAAAAAATATCAAATACAAAGTCAAAATCTCAATAATAGCCTGGTCTTTTATCGACATCTGTTTGATAAGATGCCTGATGACTTTGGTATTGACTATATAAAATTTATAACGGATAAACTCCATTTGGAAATCCGGGAAGGAGTTTCTGGCGCTATTCAAAACCTTATGCTAGAAGTAAATGAGGAGGCTGAGTTAAAGAAGATCAGTAAACGGATGCGTCGGTTTCGATCCCTTGAAAGATTTAAAGAAAACTGCTCGGAAGTGGGACAAACTATCGGGTTGATCGACCCGGATGGTCATCGCTGGAAGATTGGAGATCCTGCCTCAGAGCCAGATTATGAAAAATGCTATGTAACACTTTAAATACAATGAATATGGAACAATTTAAATTTCACGTTGGACTCAACGTATCAAACATCGAACAAACAACTTCTTTTTACCAAAGACTCTTTGGACAAGATCCTGTAAAAGTTGAAAATGGCTATAGCAAATTCGAACTCGACAATCCCGGATTGGTGATTTCATTCATCGAATCAAAGAAGCCCAGCCCACAATTTGGTCATATGGGCATTCGTGTGAATTCACAGGAAGAACTTGCTCAAAAGAAAGAGGAACTTGAAGCTTTAATGAAAATTGAATTAGAGGAAAAGAACACTTCTTGTTGCTTTGCAGTGCAAGATAAGTTTTGGGTAAAAGATCCAGATGGATATGAGTGGGAAGTTTACCATTTCCTCAAAGACGATGACAAAATGGGAGGTCGACAAACCGTTGGTGAAGAGAAGAAAGAACTCATTGGATGTTGCTAATTTCGAGGGCCGTTTGGCCCTCTTTTTTATGAAGAAAGAAATCAAAAATTACATAGACGCACTGGATCATCAAATTGATGACTCTCGTAAGGAAATACTTGATCAGTTGGTTGATTACATAAAGGCAAACGATCATCCGAAACTGAACTTCATTTGCACGCATAATTCAAGAAGAAGTCACTTGAGTCAAATCTGGGCTCAGGTGTTTGGTCATTATTATGGGATTGATTTGTCCACCTATTCAGGAGGGACAGAAGCCACTGCTTTTCATCCCAATGCAGTTGAAGCGTTAAGACGAGCTGGCTTTTCCATTGTTCGTGGAGTTGGAGATAATCCCAAATACGAAGTTTCATTTTCTGAGGATGCGGAAACCATGATTTGCTTTTCGAAAACCTTTGATGATTCCTTCAATCCACAGGCTGATTTTGCAGCGGTAATGACATGTTCTGATGCCGATGAAGGATGTCCTTTCGTTCCAGGCGCAAATGCTCGAATCAAGCTATTATACCAAGATCCAAAAGTGGCCGATGGAACGCCGGAGGAAGCAAAAAAGTACGATGAAAGGTGTGCGCAAATTGCCAAGGAAATGAACTACATTTTTTCATCAATTTAATCGCGAAAAAGAGAATTATTTTGAGGTGAATTTGTTTAATCATTAAACAACACAATCATGCCAATTCCATCTCATCTTTCTCCTGAAATTCCAGAAACAGATCTTCCTAGAATCGTCATTGTTGGTGGTGGATTTGGAGGTCTCAATCTGGCCAAATCTCTGAAGAATGTAAAAGCACAAATCGTGCTTTTGGACAAGAATAATTTCCACACCTTTCAGCCTTTGCTGTACCAGGTGGCGACTGCTGGTTTAGAGCCTGACTCTATCGCTGGGCCACTTAGAAAGTCGTTCGAGGGTAATCCCAACTACTTTTTTAGGATGGTGAAAGTGAAGGGGATCGATCCTGCGAATAATGAAGTCATTACCAGTATTGGGAATCTATCCTATGACTATTTGGTACTGGCCAATGGTTCTGTTACCAACTACTTCAACAAAAAAGATTTCCGACCGAAAGTGCTGCCACTGAAGCGCATTGTTCATGCGCTCGATGTAAGAAGTCACATCCTTCAAAATTTCGAACAGGCAGTGATGACAAAGGACCCGAAGGAGCTGGAGAAAATGATGAACATTGTTGTGGTAGGAGGTGGACCAACAGGTGTGGAGGTGAGTGGCGCCTTGGCGGAACTCAAACGATACATCCTGCCTAAGGACTATCCGGACCTGGATTTTTCTAAGATGAAGATCCACTTAATAGAAGGATCCGATAGATTGTTGAATGGGATGAGCGATTTTGCTGGGGAGGAGGCACTTAAGTACATTCGAAAAATGGGCATAGATGTACAACTCAACACTTTTGTTGAAGATTACGACGGAGATACGGTAAAACTGAATGGTGGCACAATTGAAACAGCCACCGTCGTTTGGTCAGCTGGTGTTAGGGGAAATGTAGTAGAGGGATTAGATGCGACATCTGTGGAAAGGAGTCGTATTCTCGTTGATGAATTCAGTCGGGTGAAAGGGACCGATAATGTATTTGCGATTGGTGATGTAGCCCTAATGCAAAGTGAAGAATTTCCGAATGGTCATCCGATGGTGGCCCCAGTTGCGATGCAACAAGGAAGGCATTTGGCTAAAAACCTAAAGAGCCTGATTACCAGCAAAGAACCTAAGCCTTTTAAATACTTCAACAAGGGCTCAATGGCGACCATTGGAAAAAATAAAGCCGTTGTTGATATGCCTAATGGGATGAAGTTCAAAGGATTTTTTGCATGGATGATCTGGATGTTTGTCCACATTATGTACCTGATAGGTTTTAGGAATAAGTTAATAACACTGAACAATTGGGTATGGAGTTACCTGACGTATGACAAAGGGACAAGACTGATCATTCGGACGTTTAATCGTAAGTTTATCAGAAGACCCGTCGTTCGTTAACAAGATTTAACGCCGAAAATCCTGCGTTTTTTCCTTACTTCAAATGGTTCTTTAATATTTGAACTCAAATCATATTTTTGCAAGCTAAAGTCAAATCAATAAAATGGAAGAGCAAGTACTAGATAAGGAGCTTCAAAAAGAACATCAGGCGAAAATCCATAAAGTAATTTCTGAAGTAGGTAAAGTGGTGATTGGTCAGGAGTACATGGTCAATCGATTATTAGTTGGTCTGTTTACCCAAGGGCACATCCTGTTGGAAGGCGTACCAGGCCTGGCGAAAACTTTGACGGTTAATGCCCTTGCCGATGTATTGAAATTAGACTTTCAGAGAATTCAATTTACGCCGGATCTATTGCCTGCGGATTTGGTGGGAACGATGATTTACAACCAGCAAAAAGCTGAGTTCGAAGTGAAGAAAGGACCCATTTTCGCCAACTTGATTTTGGCAGATGAGGTAAACAGGTCTCCGGCAAAAGTACAGTCTGCATTACTGGAAGCCATGCAGGAAAAGACCGTTTCAATCGGAGAAACAACCTACAAGCTGGATCGACCATTCCTTGTAATGGCCACTCAAAATCCAATTGATCAGGAAGGAACATATCCATTACCAGAAGCACAGGTAGACCGGTTCATGTTGAAGATACATGTAGACTACCTGAGCAAAGAAGATGAGATGGAAGTGATGAGACGCATCTCCAATTTGAGTTTCAACCCTACTTTGGAAACCGTACTTACCAAAGAAGACATCTTCTCCATCCGGAACGAAATTAATCAGGTAACTGTCTCAGAATCCATTGAAAAATACATCATCGAATTAGTATTCGCTACCAGAAATCCTTTGGACTATAATCTGAAGGAGGAGGCACAATACATTCAATTTGGCGCATCCCCGAGAGCCTCCATCAATTTGAACCTTGCAGCAAAAGCAATGGCGTTCTTTAACGAGCGAGATTATGTACTTCCAGAAGATGTAAAGGAGATTGCGGATGACGTGCTTAACCATCGTATTTTGCTCAACTACGAAGCGGAAGCGGATGAGGTAACAACCCACGATATTATTAAGTCGATACTCTCAAAGGTGAACATCAGTAAATAATAGAGAATATTAACTTTTAAAGCCCATTAGATTGATTCTGATGGGCTTTTTTATTTCATAATGTCGATCTGTTAACACACGCTTAATATTCCTAATATCCTTTTAACAGATTGAGATATTCATTTAACTCTTTCATAACAGCCAAGCAGACCTTAGGTAATATCTGAATTTCAATTTTGCGGTACAAATTGATCTAACTAACAATATTTAAATCGCAAAACGAATGAAAAAATTATTTGCAATAGCAACGTTGATCGCTGGAACCTTGATGATGGTTTCATGTGGTGATGATGACAGTAGTGCTGGACCAACGGATGCAGAGCTTCAGGAAGCTGCTGTTCAAGGTGTAGCTGACGCAGTAGGTGCACTAGTATCTACAGATGCTACTGCTTCTGGAGTAAGCGCAACTGATTCCAATTTCGACTGGACACTTACAAACGGTGGTGGAAGAATTAGCCAGGAAATTCCTGATACGGTATACTATGAAGCTGATATCGCTCAAGACGCTACCTGGTCTGCAGATGTGGTACACCAACTAGATGGAAGAATTACTGTACTTGATGGTGTTACGCTTACTATTGAAGCTGGAACTGTTATTACTGGTAACGCAGCTTTAGAAGGTGTGAACGCAGCTGTACTTATGGTTGCAAGAGGTGGTATGCTAATGGCTATGGGAACTGCTGCAAATCCAATCATTATGACAACTAGCGCAGATGACGGTACACTTACTGCAGACAACAAAGGTCTTTGGGGAGGCCTAGTACTTTTAGGAAATGCACCAATCTCTGAAGAAACTGTGCCTGCACAAATCGAAGGTGTACCTGCTGACGACACAAACGGTCTTTACGGTGGTAACGATTCTAACGATAACTCTGGTACTATCCAATATGTATCTATCAGACACGGTGGTGCTGTAATCGATGCTGCTGCCGGTGATGAAATTAATGGTTTCACACTTGGAGGTGTTGGTTCTGGAACAACTATCAACCACATTGAAATCTACGCAAACAGTGATGACGGAATCGAATTCTTCGGTGGTAATGTAGACGTTAATTACTTGGTAGTTACTCAAGTAGGAGACGATGCTGTTGATATTGACCAATCTTATTCTGGAGAAGTTTCTAACTACTTAGTAACGGTAGATACTAACTCCGATGAGGGTCTTGAAATTGACGGAAGAGAAGGAGATCTTCTTGGAGGTACTGCTGATAACTTCACTTTGACAAATGGAACAATCCTGGCAACAGGTGGAGGTTCCATCACTTGTGATTTCAAATCAAAAGCTAGAGGAACAGTCAACAACTTGAATGCAAACGGTGGATTGATTAAGCTTTCTGCTTCTTTCGATACTGAGACTTTAGAGTCTGAAGAAGATGCAGCACAAAATGTAATTGATGGAAACCTTGTGTTTACAACTGTAAATGCGACGTACTCGATCTATACTGACGATTTTAATTAATAGGAATTAGAAACTATACCTACATATTAATGATAAGCACCTTGAATAATTCAAGGTGCTTTTCCCTTTTAAAATAAAAAGATCATATATAAGGGGATTATACTTAATTAGTTGAAAAATGATGAAAAGAACACTTTTTAATTGTCTGATGCTCTGTGCAGGATTATCATTATTCGCTCAAGATGGATTCTTGAGAGGAAAAGTGATAGATGAAACAACAGGTGAAGCATTGTTTGGTGCAACAGTAGTTAAGCAAGGTACTTCTATAGGAGCAGTTGCCGATTTTGATGGTAACTACAGCTTATCCCTTCCTGGAGGTACGCATACCATTGTTTTTCAATCAATTGGATTCCAAAATATCGTGATCGAAGATGTATCTATCGAGGCGGGCGAAGCTACTGTATTAGAAGTTGTAATGAAGGAAGATGTTCAGCAACTGGGAGAAGTAGTGGTTACCGCTCAGGTGGTAAGAGATAATGAAGTAGGTGTAATGCTCGTACAGAAAAAATCTATTAATACACTCGATGGAATTTCTTCTGCTACATTCAAAAAAATTGGAGATAGTGACCTTTCGGGTGCAATGAAGAGAGTAACCGGAGTGTCAGTGCAAGGAGACAAATACGTTTATGTTCGAGGTTTAGGAGATAGATATACCAAAACTTCTATCAATGGAATGGTGATTCCAGGACTAGATCCAGATAGAAACGATGTACAAATCGATATTTTCCCAACTGGAATTCTTGAGAATGTTCTCGTTTACAAAACATTTACTCCTGATCTTACTGGATCATTTACTGGTGGGCTTATCGACATTCAGACTAAAAGTTTTCCTGAGGAGAAATCTTCTTCTGTTTCATTCAGCGTTGGATTTAATCCTGACATGCACTTTAATTCCAATTACCTAAGCTATAGTGGTTCTTCTACTGACTTTTTAGGTTTTGATAATGGACAAAGAGAATTACCTGTGACAGAAAACGTGGAAATCCCACAAGATAACGAAACAACTAATCTCTTTGATCCAACATTGGCTGGCACTAGAAATACTAGCTTCATGAACACTAGTTTCTCCTTCAGTCACAGAAACCAAATCGTTGGTAAAAAATTCACTTGGGGATATAATGCATTATTTACTTATAGGAATAGAGTTAATTACTTCGAAGGGTTTGAAAGAAGAAGATATGAGCGTGATGGCACAGGGGATGATGTTGAATTAATTAGAGATTTCACTGCAAAAGGCGACCTTTCATCAAATGAGACGCTTTGGAGTGGTTTGATCTCCCTTGCAGCTAAGACTGATAAGACTACAATAGGAACCAATTTCCTTCATATTCAAAATGGTCAAAGTTCTGCGTTAGATAGAACAAGAAGTAATACCTCCTTGAATAACCCAACTTTCCTATACAATGATATCCTGACTTACGCTCAACGTCAGATGACAAACAGCATCCTTTTTGGAAAGCATCAATTGAATGACAAACTGAAACTTGAGTGGACGAACTCATTGATCTTCTCACGTCAATATGAGCCTGATTACAGAGAAACTGCGATTAATGAGGATGCAGGTCAGCTAGGTTTCCGTAATGGAGGTCTAATCAACCGATTCTGGAGAGAATTGTCTGAAGTCAATGAAAGCTTTAAGGTAGATCTAATATACAAACTCAACAAGAATAACAAGCTGAAATTAGGAGGCGCATACTCATATAGAGATCGTGAGTTTGATGTATTTAATTACTCCTATGGAAACCTTCTTGCAAGCAATGTAAATAGCACAGATCCAAATGATCTTCTTCCTGATAATGTTTTAAGCTCTGAGCGACCTTTTGGTTTATTTATTCAAAATGCGACAGATCCAAGTAATGCGTACGATGGAAGACAAAACTTGACTGCAGGGTATCTTATGAACGAGATGACTATTACGGATAAGTTAAAGTCAATCTACGGTGTGAGAGTTGAATCTGTAAACATGTTCTATACAGGAATTGTAGAACAAGAAGACGGCTCACAAGCACTTGTTGAAGATAGAAAGACGCTAAGCGAAACTAATTTACTACCATCAGCCAGTTTGATTTACAACCTGAATGACGATATGAATTTACGTGCATCTTTTAATAAGACTTTGGCACGACCTTCATTCAAAGAGAAATCAGAAGCCTTTATTGCTGACCCAATTACCGGCATTTTCTTCATAGGAAATATTGATACAAGACAAGCCGAAATTCTTAATTATGATTTAAGATGGGAGTATTTCTTCACGCCAGGAGAAATGGCGTCAGTATCGTTCTTTTATAAAGATTTTACAGATCACATAGCGATTGTTGCTTTCGAAGTAGCACCTAACCAGGTCACACCGAGAAATGTAGGATCTGCTAAGGCTTATGGTACTGAGTTTGAATTTAGAAAGAGACTTGACTTCATCAATGACAGATTCAGCAATTTTATGATTGGAGGAAATTATTCATATACCATTTCAAGAGTGGATAGAAGAACAGTAACAGTTAGTGAGACAGGCGAAAATGAATTCCAAAGTGAAGTAAACTTCAGAGGGTCTGAAGAAGGAGTTGAGCGATACAGAAATATGAGTTTGCAAGCACCATATTCAATTAATACGTTCTTAAGTTATGAAATGCCAGCTCAAAGATTGTCTGCTAATTTATCATACAATGTTCAGGGAGAAACACTGACCTTTGTGAGTGCTGCAAGGGTACCAGAGGTTTACACCAAACCTTTCCACTCATTGAACTTTAAAGTATCGAAAAATTTGACCGACAAGTCCATTATGAGCCTAAGAGTAACAAATATCTTGGCTGATGATACTGAATTAGTGTACAAATCTGATAGTCAAGAAGAGTTGTTTTCGAGACAAAGTCCGGGAAGACTATTCACATTGAAGTACACGTACAACTTTTAAGATTTAGAGTTATCGTTAAATAAAAGTAAGCCTCGAAAGAGGCTTATTTTTTTGCTCAACTTTTCTCTATCTCCTTTATCCACTCTTTAAGCTGCTTATTCAATTTCTCCAATTCCGTAATTTGATTGAGGAATTCTTGCTGCTCACTTTCGATTACCGTATTCCTGTAAGCGGCACTTAGCTTTTCCGATTTGGATTGATTAGCTGCGATCTGTGTCACTAGATCATTGATATAAAACTCTTTTTTGAAATCCAGGAGCATGGACAAGGCCTGATCCATATATTCTTTACTTTCCAAGCCAAGAAAAAAATCAGTACCGCCAGTCCCATCGGTCGTTTGAGTGAAAATTTCCAAATCAACATTCCCATCAGTGGACCCTGCCGGAATAGTGACTTTGTAGTAGGTTTTCATGTTCAACGGACTGGAAAAATCTCTGGCATATTTCCACCAGCCTTTGCGAACATCTTCCCTGGAAAAATCGAAATTAGTGGTATAACCATTTAATGACTTACCTTCCAGGGATAATCGCGACGAGGAGGTCTTATTAGAATACTTTTTTTGTGCAAAAATTGATGTTATTGCGAACAAAAGAACGTATCCCAGAGTATGTTTATAAACTAATTTTCTCATGTCTTCAACAAATCTAAACGACTCGATCAAAACGGTACTTATAACAGGTGGAACAGGCCTTGTTGGTAGTCAACTGAGTAAGCTGTTGACAGACAAGGGCTACACCGTCACACACCTTTCAAGAAACCCAACGCAAAAACATTACCAGTCATTCTACTGGGATGTAAAAAAAGGAGAAATAGAGGATGAGGCAATTACATCTGCAGATGCGATCATACATCTGGCAGGAGCTGGTGTTTCGGACAAAAGGTGGTCGAAGGAGTGGAAGGAAGAGATTTACAACAGTCGAATAGATTCGACCAGGCTGCTGAAACAGAAAGTAGCAGAATTTAATCCTAAGCTACAGCATTTCATATCTGCCTCCGCAATTGGATACTACGGATGGGACACCGGTGACCAATTGGTTGATGAGAATACGTCCAAAGGTGATGGCTTCTTGGCAGATGTGGTAGAAGACTGGGAAAAAGAGGCAGACACTTTCAAAGAATTGGGAATTAAGGTTTCTAAAGTTCGAATAGGTATCGTTATCAGTGACAAGGGAGGAGCATTGGTGGAATTGATGAAGCCCATTAAGCTTGGGTTTGGTGCTCCGCTAGCTCCAGGCAGTCAATACATGAGTTGGATTCACTTGCAAGATCTCAGTGGAATCTTTGCCTATATCCTCGACCATTCACTCGAAGGAGTTTTCAATGGAGTTGGGCCATCACCTTTAACGAATAAAGAATTCACGCAGGTCGTAGCATCTCAGCTGAAAAAGCCCCTCTGGCTCCCAAATGTTCCTAAATTTGCGCTTCGATTGATTGTAGGCGAAATGGCCGATATATTAGTAGGCGGCAATAAGGTCTCGAGTAAGAAAGTTGAAGATTCTGGATTTAATTTTCAATTTGTTACGTTAGAAGAAACGCTTCACGATTTACTACACTAAGCATGGAAGAAAATAAAAATATAAGCAAGGAAGAAGAGGCACGTATCCTCGAAGCCTTTAAAGAAAAGAACTGGAACGAGATTAAGAGTGCGGATTCCTGGGTGATTTTTAAAGTCATGGGTGAATTTGTTCAGGGTTTTGAAAAGATGGCTAAGATCGGACCATGTGTTTCCATATTTGGATCTGCAAGAACTAAACCTGACAACAAGTATTATAAGATGGCAGAAGAGATTGCTGCCAAAGTAGTACGGCATGGATACGGTGTAATCACCGGAGGTGGACCAGGTATCATGGAGGCAGGAAATAAAGGAGCTAACAGCCAGGGGGGTAAATCTGTGGGATTAAATATTGACCTTCCATTTGAGCAGAGCAATAACATCTATATCGACATAGATAAGAATATTGATTTCGATTACTTCTTTGTTAGAAAGGTCATGTTCGTTAAATACTCTCAAGGATTTATTGTGTTGCCAGGAGGTTTTGGAACCATGGACGAACTTTTCGAGGCACTAACGCTCATTCAAACAAAGAAAATCGGACGATTCCCGATTGTATTGGTAGGGCGAGAATATTGGACGGGACTAGTGGCGTGGTTGAAAGAAGTCATGTTGGATATGGAAGGAAATATAAGTGCCGAGGATCAAGACTTGTTCAATGTAGTGGATACAGCTACCGAAGCGGTAGAAGTCATCGATGATTTCTATAGCAAATACAACTTAAGCCCGAACTTCTAAATAGTACACTGGAATTGAAGAAGCGAGAGGAAGTGATTGAGATTATAGGTGCACGGGAGCACAACCTCAAAAATATTGATGTAACGCTACCACGGAACAAACTGATTGTTATAACCGGTATCAGTGGAAGTGGTAAATCATCCCTTGCTTTCGATACGATCTATGCTGAAGGCCAGCGTCGGTACATGGAGAGCTTCAGTGCATACGCCAGGGCTTTCATCGGCGATATGGAACGCCCGGATGTGGATAAAATTGATGGATTGAGCCCGGTAATATCTATTGAACAAAAGACCACTTCTCGTAATCCCAGATCAACAGTTGGAACAGTTACTGAAATCTATGATTTCTTTAGATTGCTCTATGCCAGAGCTGGTGAAGCCTACTCGTACCTCTCAGGAAAAAAAATGACCCGTCAATCTGAGGATCAAATCATCGATATGATCCTCAAAAGCTATGATGGGCAAAAGGCCATACTGTTGGCTCCTGTTGTAAAGGGTAGAAAGGGACACTACAGGGAGCTGTTTGTTCAAATTAGAAAGTTGGGATTCACCAAAGTACGTGTTGATGGAGAGGTGCAGGACTTGGTTCCGAAAATGCAGGTCGATCGTTATAAAACACACGACATTGAAATAGTAACGGATCGAATCAAAGTTTCTGAAAAGGATAAAAAGCGAATAAGAGAATCTGTAAATACCTCACTTAGACATGGTGATGGTGTTATGATGATTCAAAAAGAAGATGGAGAAATAGCGCACTTCTCCAAAAATCTCATGGATCCGGAAACAGGGTTGGCTTATGATGAACCAGCACCCAATACGTTCTCCTTCAACTCTCCTTATGGAGCTTGTCCGGAATGCAATGGTTTGGGAGTAATAGAAGAAATATCAAAAGAATCTGTTATCCCAGATGAATCTTTAAGTATTAGTAGAGGAGGAATAGCGCCATTAGGAGAATACCGAGATATATGGATCTTCAAAAAAATTGAAGCAATTCTCAAACGGAATAAAGTAAACCTGGCAACACCAATCAATAAGATTCCGAAAGAAA
Organism: Ekhidna sp.; assembly: GCA_965601465.1. Lineage (GTDB taxonomy): Bacteria > Bacteroidota > Bacteroidia > Cytophagales > Cyclobacteriaceae > Ekhidna. The sequence continues at coordinate 891,353 of OZ271834.1, forward strand.
TTATTGATACATTATTATACGGTGATAGTGTTCCTGTCGCAGTGAGTTCGGTGAAGTATCCCGGTACCGATTGGCATACCAAGTTTGAAGGAATTATAAACTTTCTGGAAAAGCAAAAGGAGGGTGGGTCTGAGAAGATTCAAGCGTGGGTAAAAGAATTCACAGATACGCGTGTTTGTCCGGAATGCAACGGATTCAGACTTAAGAAGGAGGCATTGCATTATAAGATTGCTGATAAGCATATTGGAGAGCTGGCAGAGATGGACATAAACTCCCTTGCTGGTTGGATGAATAACATTGAGGAGCAGCTAGATGATCGACAGCAGGTCATTGCAACTGAAATATTGAAGGAGCTGAGAAAGCGTATTGGTTTTCTTTTGGATGTTGGATTGGACTATTTGAGCTTAAACAGATCGCTAAAGACGCTTTCTGGAGGTGAAGCACAGCGCATCAGATTGGCGACTCAAATAGGTACTCAGTTGGTCAATGTTCTTTACATACTTGATGAACCAAGTATAGGTCTTCATCAACGTGACAATGTAAAGCTCATTCAAGCACTGAAAGATCTTCGAGACCTTGGAAATACCGTTATAGTAGTTGAGCATGACAAAGACATGATGCTTGAATCGGACGAAGTGGTAGATATTGGGCCTGGGGCAGGCATCCATGGAGGCCAAATCGTTGCCAAGGGAACACCAAAGGAATTTCTCAAACTTGGTAGTCCTACAGCCGCATATTTAAATGGAAAGAGAAAAATAGAAGTTCCCGCCGAACGTAGATCTACCAATGGGAAATGGCTTGAGTTGTACGGGGCATCAGGCCACAACTTAAAAAATGTTGATCTGAAACTTCCATTAGGTAATCTAATTCTCGTAACAGGTGTTTCGGGAAGCGGAAAATCCACACTCATTCATGAGACGCTTTACCCAATCATAAGAAAGCATCTTTATAAAAGCAGGCAGGAGCCATTGCCCTATAAAAAAGTAAAAGGGATTGATCAGTTTGATAAGATTATTGAAGTAGATCAATCTCCAATCGGTAGAACTCCGAGATCTAATCCTGCGACATATACCGGAGTTTTTTCGGAGATAAGAAGCCTTTTCGCACAGCTTCCTGAAGCAAAGATCAGAGGGTATAAGCCGGGTCGTTTCTCTTTCAATGTAAAGGGAGGAAGATGTGAAACATGTGGAGGAGGGGGTATGAGGGTTATCGAAATGGACTTCTTACCCGACGTTCTTGTGCCATGTGAAACCTGCAAAGGCAAGCGCTATAATCGCGAAACATTGGAGGTGCGTTTCAAGGGGAAGTCGATTTCAGACGTGCTGGATATGACCGTTTCTCAGGCCGTTGATTTTTTCGAAAATCAGCCGAGAATTGTACGCAAACTAAAGACACTTGATGAGGTTGGCCTGGGATATATTTCACTTGGTCAACATGCGACTACCCTTTCCGGAGGTGAGGCCCAGCGCGTGAAACTTGCCACCGAATTATCAAAGAAAGACACTGGAAAAACATTTTATATCCTTGATGAGCCCACCACAGGATTGCATTTTCAAGACATTGAACACTTATTGGATGTTCTCCAAAAGTTGGTCAGTAAAGGAAACACAGTGCTTATCATAGAGCACAATATGGATGTCATCAAAGTGGCGGATCACATTATTGATCTAGGTCCGGAGGGTGGTTATGCCGGTGGACAAATCATTGCCCAAGGCACTCCGGAAGAGATCGTAAAAGTGAAAGAAAGTTATACTGCCAAGTTTTTAAAAGAAGAGCTTAATTGACAATCGCTTCTATGTATTCGGAATCTCCAAAATAGTAGTAGTCGCCCTGATAGTCAAAAGCAAAATCGCTTTCTTCGAGGATCATGGTTTCTACCACTGAAATCTCATTATTGGCGACTTTAGTTACAGGAATTTCTCTTACGAGCTCCCCATCATAATTATAAATTTTAACCATTTTTTCGAATACCAATTCGGTATCTAATTGCATGTACAATCCTTGATTGGCATGCTTGGTAGCTTCGGCAGTTCCAGCAAAAGCGGAGACTGTCAGTGCCATTAGCAATAGTAGTGATTTCATTAGTTGTACTTTAAAAATTTGAGTTTAGTCCTGATTTACAATACGACGAATAACTGTACAGGTTTGTTAATTATCATTAATAATGGCGAACGGTTAGGTTAATAAACAATCAAACCATTCATCAGTAATTCATCTCACCTATGAAATTCTACAGACAAATTCAAAGCACCTTTTGTAGATTTAGCAACCTATGACGAAGGCTCGAATATACTGGTTGTGCCAAATTTTGGGTTGGGGCTTTTATGGCTTCATGCAGATTTTTTTCTATACGATGGCTGAGCGCTTCGACTTTATTCAAGCCATTGGAATACTCTACCAAGTCATATACTTCATTGCAACTACCCACTTCCTGCGAGGCTTAATCATCAAACGGGATTGGTTAAACCTACGATTGCCATATCTCATTCCCCGATTACTGATCGTAACATTATTGCTGAGTGGATTGAATTATGTCTATTTACTCATTCTTGATCTAAGTACCGGCACTGTTTCCACAAGCGACCTAAAGTTGTTTACAGCTCTGATTAACACTGTTATTTATTGGGTCATTTATTTTATCTGGTGCATGTTCTATTTTGCCTTTCACTATGTACAGCGATACAATAAATCACTAAAAGCAGAAACTGCTGCTCGTGAGGTTGAATTGAATAATCTTAAGGCTCAGCTTAACCCGCACTTTATTTTCAATGCACTTAACAGCATCCGTGCACTCGTTGATGAAAACCCAAGAAAATCCAAAGAGTCTATTACGCAACTTTCTCATATTTTAAGAAACTCATTAATAAGTGATCGAAAAAAACTCATTCCATTTATGGATGAGCTAAAAACAGTGATGGACTATCTCGCATTAGAGTCGATCAGGTATGAGGAAAGACTTACGACGAGTTTTGATATTGATCGTAACTCTGGAAAATTTAGTATCCCTCCCTTGATGCTTCAGACGTTAGTAGAGAATGGAATTAAACATGGAATATCTAACTTGAAGCACGGAGGTGAGATTAGCATTACAACCGTTGTTAAAAGAAAACTACTCCACCTTCAAATTCGTAATACCGGACAATTATCACGGGATAAGAATGTGACAGAAGGATTTGGATTGGCAAATACCAAGAAGCGGCTCGAGTTGATTTTTGGAGAATTAGCCAAATTTGAAATAAAAAATGAAAATAAAACGACAGTTCTAACAACCATAGTCCTTCCTGTTAGGGATGGATCCACGATAGAACATGAATAAAAGATACCTATGAAAGCCATTATTGTAGATGACGAACGACTTGCACGTAAGGAATTAGTTTCATTGCTGGCGAATCATCCGGAAATTGAAATTGTAGATGAAGCAGCTAACCCAGATGAGGCGGTTGACAAAATCGAAAAACACGATCCGGACGTGATTTTTTTAGATATTCAAATGCCAGGAAAGACTGGTTTTGAAATGCTTGAAGGTATGGAACGCGTGCCACAGGTGATTTTTACAACAGCATATGATGAATTTGCGCTTAAAGCCTTTGAATACAATGCCCTGGATTATTTGCTAAAACCTATCCAGCCAGAAAGGCTTTCTGAGAGTCTTAACAAAGTTTCTATCAAGGCCTCGAAGAAGCCAGCAAAGGATCAAAAACTAGGCAGCAAAGATCAGGTATTCGTCAAGGATGGCGATAAATGTTGGTTCGTAAAACTTGAAGACGTTCGCCTGTTTGAGTCGGATGGAAATTACATCAAAGTCTATTTTGATAAGTTCAAACCGATGATTCACAAGTCATTAAACGCATTAGATGAACGCCTGGATGATCGTCATTTTTTCCGTGCAAGCAGAAAGCACATCATCAACCTTGGGTGGGTCGAATCGATCGATACTTGGTTTAATGGAGGATTGCTGGTACAACTCAAGGGAGGAGAGAAAATTGAAGTAAGTAGACGACAATCAGCTCGTTTCAGAGAAATGATGAGCCTTTAATTTTTCACTACTTCCAGGAATTCTTTTTCTACATGCCAATCTTTGGAAAGAGTCAATATCGCGGTAGTCTCCATCTCAGTTACATACCCTTTTTTATGCGTTTCTTCCCAAACTTCCATTAGATACTTAATTCGGTCCGCAGAAGCCATCTTGGTGAAAATTTTGGATAAAAATTCTCTTGACCGTTCAAATGCCGAGAGATAGTCTTCCGAGATAAATTTATTCGCCCAGTCCATTTCATCATTTGCATGAAGCTTGGAGGCGGTCTTCTCAAGCATAGCGCGTTCATCATCATCCAGGCCATGATAATGGAAGATAAGAGACTTAAGTAGAAGGAGTGCTTTTTTTGTAGTAGCGTCCATAGCGAATGCAAAAGTAGGTCTTAACCTGCATTATCCCTAGCGGTATTTTAGGGTTGTATATAATATTTGAAACGGTTGAAAGAACGAGTTACGAAACAAGTTATTCCGGTAAAAATAATCGTAAAGCAATTTCATCTGCCACAAGAAATCCTTTCGACTTCAGCCTGAGATAGTTATCTGTCATTTCAATTAATTCCTGGCGCTTCAATTCATTAATGAAATCAATTTGTGATCGTCCGAATTGAAAACTGAACTGATTTTTCAAACCATTAATATCCAATCCTTTAACAGTTCGCAATTGGGTTAATATCGTTTCATTAATTCGTTGTGTTTCAGAGAGAAATTCGGTCTCCGAGTACTCACCTGCATCACGGATGGATTTTAAATAGGTCTGATTGTTTCGAACGTTGAATCTTCGACTAACTCCATCAAAAGAATGAGCACCAGGACCTACTCCAAGATAATCAATGCCACCCCAGTAATTATTGTTGTGCCTGGAATAGAATCCTTCCTTTCCAAAATTTGATACTTCATACTGGATATAACCGCTACTTTGTAAAAATTCTACCGCAAATAGATACTGATTGGCAGCTTCATCTTCAGGTACTTGAATCAGCTTGTTTTGCTGTTCCCATTTACCGAAGACCGTTCGATCTTCAATGGTTAAACCATACAATGAGATATGTTCTGGCTTAAGTTCAGTAATTGATTCAAGGTCCTTTTCCCACATTGAGCGGCTGTGATCTGGAATGGCATAAATCAAATCAAGCGAGATGTTCCCAAAGCCTGCATTGCGAGCGTTTTTGACAGCAGATACCGATTCTTTAGCGTTGTGAGCTCGATTCATCCATTTGAGTCTACCGTCATCAAAAGTTTGTATTCCAATACTTAGCCGGTTTATTCCAAGCTGGAATAATTCTTTGGACTTAGTAATTGAAAGATCTTCAGGATTGGCTTCAAGTGTAATCTCTGGATGATCTCCCAACGTGAAATTTTTGCTTATCACGTTCAATAAATTCTCGACTTGATCCTTCGATAAAAGCGATGGCGTTCCTCCGCCAAAGTAAATGGTGTTTACTTTTTCAGTTAAATAGCTTTTACGGTTGATGATTTCCTGGACGATGGTTTTAACCATCTCATCCTGTGTTTTCAAATTTGTACTGAAATGAAAGTCACAATAGTGACATGCCTGTCGACAAAAAGGGATATGGATGTAGATACCTGCCATTATTTGAAGCTAAATTGCGAAGACCCATGCAAAGAATACTGATTCCTTTGTTTTTTGTTCTAGCCTCTTCCATAAAGGCCCAGATTCAATCACAACTGTATTTAGATGGTGATCTCTTGGACGAGATACAATTTAGCGATTCACTACAGCTCGTAGATCACATCAATCAGCTTCAAATTGGATGGGTAAATAAAGGCTTTTTCTTTGCAGGAGTTGATTCGGTAGTCGGGACAAGCACTAATCCGAAAGTATTCTTGCACAAGGGTGTGAAAATGAAGGTGAACCTTCCTGGTTATAAAGGAGCAAAACTCGAATTATACCTTCATAAAAAACTAAAATCCTATGCTAATGGTGGATTCCCTTTTGCTTCCATTAAGCTTGATTCAACAGGGCTCCATAATGGTTTTATAAAGGGGAAATTGCTGGTAGATCCAGGACCTGAAATTTTTTATGATTCCATTTATTTTTTATCTGAACTGAAAACCAACCACTCCTACATTTATCAATTAATTGATGTCATTCCCGGAAATAGATTCAGCGAAAAAAATTACAGGCTAATATCACAAAAAGTGGAGCGGTCGCCTTTCCTAAGCCTGCAGGGACCAACAGACCTTTCATTTTCAAATAATAAGGCAAAGACTTTTTTGAAAATTAAAGAGGAGACTTCAAGTTCTTTTCGGGGTGTTTTGGGTCTTCAGCAGGTACAAAATGGGAAAACAACCGTCGTTGGAACCCTTGAGTTAGACATTCAAAATCTTTTCCGTTCCGGAAAACATTTCAAATTAGGTTGGGAACGATTTGCTGAAGAGTCTCAAAAATTAGAGGTCTACTATAAGCATCCATTTTTCCTTGACTCCAAAATTTCGCCAGCAATAAGCTTTGATTTATTGAAACAGAATACAACTTTCATAACAAGAAAAACTGGGCTAGGAATTTACACTTTTATCACTCCCAGAGTTGAGCTGTTCCTGCAATATGAAGCCACGAATGGAACGCTATTATCGAATGATGTTGAAAGAATTGGTAATTCAGGACTAGCTGACTTTAGAAGAAGAGTCTATAAACTGGAAGCCTCAAAAGGCCACCTTACAGCTTTGAGAAAACTGACCAACGGGAGTTGGTGGAGGCTATCAGCATCCGGAGGTAACAAAAACATAGAGAGAAACCTTAGTCTCCCCGACTCATATTATGACACCATACAGACAAGGACAACTTTCTATCAGGTTGAAGCTGCGATTGCATATCAGATTAAAGTATTAAAGAGGCAATCATTTTTCCACCATTTAACCATCGGCACATTACAAAACGATGAGCTTCTTCGAAATGAGCTTTACAGGTTGGGTGGTTTAAATTCATTAAGAGGTTTTAATGAAAAAGAAATCTTTGCTCAAAGCTATCTTTTGAGTCGAGCAGAATTTAGATCCTTTTTTGAAAGTGAGAGCTTTGTCTATGTGTTTTATGACCAATTAATTTTTCAGAATGAATCCATTAATGATCAACCGTTTGGATTAGGTTTGGGATTTGCGCTTGATACTTCATCCGGTCAATTTAGTTTTGCGCTTGGATTAGGCAACTCTGAAAGTCAGAATATTTCTTTTTCAACTATGAAAGCACATTTTGGATATATCTCGAGATTTTAAATGAGGCGACTCTTTTTTATAATTGGTTGTGGTTTATATCTGTGTGTATCCGCTCAGAAAGATACCATTGTAGTTACTGACTACACCAAAGTCATGGTAAGCACCGATGATGATGGTCTATTGACCCCTGTTACCTCATTGGAGGATGTTACACAAGCAGGATTTTTTATAAATGAGATATCAAAAGGGACCATAAGAATATGCGCTTCTGATGAATTATTTATCTGGATCAATGGGAAGCTGCTAGATGCAATCAATGATTGCCAGCTATATGAACCTGCAGATATTTTGAGTAAAGTTGAGGGTGACACCATTTATTTTTCATTCAGCTCAAAAAAATCGCTTGCTGACTTAACCTGTGATCTGGTCATTTTTGAAGAACTATTGGTAATTAAAGATCAAATCTCGGTGCCGAGGGATGTTAGAAGTAAGTTCAACGAGTTTACAATTATTGCTCTTTTTCTCCTGCTTATCATACTAGGGATAATAATTTCAGAATATCCTTCGAGAATGGCCTACTTAGCTGAAAAATCCTTTACTCTTAAAGCGAGTGCATATGAATTTGTGAATACAAGCTTTTACTCAGGTGCGAGTATGTACATACTTTGCTTTTACTCATTGGCCCTCGCTTTCGTAGGGATATATTTAGATACATTGCTGGGATATGGATTATTTGCAATTACCGATGAACTAGCAGAGTTCATGGTAAACTGGTTAAAAATTGGTTCGATAATATTCCTTTTGTTTATTGCTAAATGGCTAGTAATTTCAATCGTTTCAGGATTATTTCGTTTCAGGGATCTTAATAATTTTCAGTTATTCGATTTCCTAAATTTCAACCTCGTGCTGTTAATCCCTGCACTCCTTTTTTTAGTTCTTGATTTCGTTTTGAATGATTCATCTCAAACTTGGATTTCCTCTGGCTTCATGTTGCTTTTCCCTATAATGCTCATTCTCTTCGTTGCATGGTTCACTTTAAAGTTTCTAAATAATTCTTCGCGCAAAAAACTTAGTATTATTTCCTACCTTTGTGCCACAGAAATCATCCCTGTCATTATTTTGTTGGGATGGTTCTTCAAATAATCACAAAAAAGTAGAGACTTAAATGAGTGCGACTGATGATCTTATAGTAACGGATAAAGAGCGTTTGAAAAGTGTAAAGAGTATTTTAGTATCTCAACCTGAACCATCTGATCCGAATTCTCCATATCATAAATTATCGGAAAAGTACAATTTGAAAATTGATTTTCGAAAATTCATTGATATCGATCCAGTAGACATTAAAGAATTCAGAAAGCAAAAAGTGAACATACTTGATCACACTGCTGTAATTTTTACAAGTAGAAATGCTGTTGATCACTTTTTTAGATTGGCAACTGAGAGTAAGATTGAGATTCCTACTGATATGAAATACTTCTGTATTTCAGAAACTACTGCTAACTATCTCCAGAAATACATCGTAATTAGAAAGAGAAAGATTTTTACAGGAGAACGTACTGCTCAAGATTTGCTCAATGTCATCAAGAAGCATAAGAGCGAAAAATTCATTTTTCCTTGTTCAGATATCAGAACAGATCACATTCCTGATTTCTTGAATGAAAACGGATACGAATGGTCGGAAGCGACGATATATCGCACGGTTGCCGCGGATCTTTCGGATTTAGATGACGTGACCTATGATATCATCGCGTTCTTCAGCCCTTCAGGTATTGAATCTTTGTTTCAAAACTTCCCGGAATTCAAACAAAACAATACGCGTATTGCGGCATTTGGCCCAACCACCTCTAAAGCGGTGAAAGACGCAAAATTGATATTAGACATACAGGCACCTCTTCCAAATGCTCCTTCGATGACAGGTGCAATCGAAGTATATATAAAAGAAGCGAATAACATTTCTTAGAAATAAGGGTATATAGATTGTAAGAGTTATACTTACAATAAAATAAGTTTTCAAATCCAACATCCTCAATGGATAATGGATTTGAAGACTCATTTGTAACAAGACCTTTAAAGATAAGAGTATATGAAGGGTATTGTCAGAGTAGCTTTCTTTGCGCTTTCGATATTTGTTTCCTATTGCAGCTATGGACAGAATGATTTCTTTTTCAATCATTACATGTTCAATCCATCATACTATAATCCAGCATGGGTAGGGACAGAGAATCAAGCGTTTGTTGCAGCGCATCATAGAAGTCAATGGGCTGGATATGATGCTACGTCTGATCCCGAAGGTGCCCCGGTTACCCAGCTTCTTTCGCTTGTTGTTCCGGTAAAATCCACCTTCTCGGGTTTTGGTATGTCTGTCTCCAATGATAAGACAGGACCGCTAAATTCAGTTCAAGCGAGAATTTCTATCTCAGCCAAAAAAGAGTTTAGCTTCGGAGATATTTCGGTGGGTCTTATGCCATCGATGAATGCAGCTTCCATAAATACCAGGTATAGATTTGTTGATCAGGGAGATAATTTTATACCAAGTGGCAGTGAATCCCAGGTAAAGCCAAACCTACACGCCGGTGTATATTACCAATCAAGAAAAGAATACTTTGTCGGAGCATCAGTAGAAAACATCTTGCAGCCTACTTTCGATTTTGGAACACAAGCAAGTAATAAAATACCGCTTAATTATATAATAATCGGTGGAACTTCGTTAGGTCTCGTACGGGATTTGGTTTTGAACCCAACAATAATGATAAGGTCCGATCTTAATACGTATACATACGATGTGAGTGCCGTTGCTGTATATCAGGAACGCATGTGGGGAGGTCTTGCTTTTCGACGAGCAGAATCCTTAAGCCTACTTTTAGGATATTCTTTCTTAGAAGATAACCAGTTAAAAGCAGGCTACTCATTTGATTACATTGTTAAAGACAAAGAAGCGAAGCAACCAACCTCGCATGAGGTATTCATTCGTTTCGATTTACCTGACTTAGTGTTCGGTGGACGCAAAGCTGTGAAAACACCAAGGTTCACTTTTTAGTCAAATAAGTAAATGCCTTCATCCAAATTTGAAAGCAAAACTTGTCCCAAATCGATTTATGATTATATATTTAGGCAGAATATCGTGCAATAATTCTTGTTAAAGTTTGTTTATTTTACATACTTGCATGTTCAATAAAGGTGTTATGAATAAAATGCGTGTTTTTACAATCTCAAATTGTATTGTTCTTTGCTGTGCCGTAATCTTATCTGGTTGTGGTCTTTTTGGCGGAGATCAAGGCGACAAAGGTGAGCTTATAGGAGCTCCAGACAGACAGGGGTGGGAAATGACCAGACCGTATGGAATGGTTTCAGTTCCATCTGGTACTTTTCATATGGGTCAAGCGGATGAAGATGTTGCTGCTACCCAGATAAACTTCAATAAACAGGTTACTATCGGAGCTTTCTTTATGGATGATACTGAAATCACCAACAATGAATACCGACAGTTTACACAAAATCTTCAGGAAAGTTCTGAAATAGATCTGCCAACCGGGTATTCTATTGCTGACCTTATGCCTGATACAACTGTATGGACAAGAGACTATACACACCACATGGGGGATCCATTGGTGGTTTATTACTGGTCTCACCCTGCATTTGATGACTACCCTGTAGTGGGTGTTGATTGGAATTCAGCAAAATACTTCTCAGAATGGAGGACTCAATACTTGAATGATTATCGAACAAGTATTAACCTTCCAGTAATGCCAAACTTCAGATTACCTTCTGAAGCAGAATGGGAGTACGCGTCCAGGGGAGGCAGAGATATGGCTAAATATCCATGGGGTAATCCTTACATAAGAAACGCTAAAGGTTGTCTACTTGCCAACTTCAAGCCAGGAAGAGGTAATTATTTTGATGATGGGTACGCATATACCTCACCAATTGGAACCTACTTTGCTAATGAATACGGTCTTTATGACATGGCGGGTAATGTTGCAGAATGGTGTGAAGATGCTTACAATCCATCTGCAATGCCACTAACCTGGGATTTAAATCCAACGTATTTTGATGATAACGTACCATTCAAAGTAATTAGAGGAGGCTCTTGGAAGGATATTGCATATTATCTGGAAACAGGAACTCGTTCTTTTGAACACCAAGACACAACGCGTGCATCCATAGGATTTAGATGTGCAATGACGTATCTTGGAAGATCATCAGGATATGAATTTTAATTAATTGAATAACGAATAAATTACTAACCTAAATATTATTACAATGAGCAAAAAAGGCGGATTTCAGGAGCTTCTCTATTCCACTATAATGCCGAAAATTTACGGAATAGGAGCTGCAGTTGTAATCGTGGGAGCGATGTTTAAAATTCTGCACATGCCAGGTGCAGCCCTCATGCTTGGGGTTGGTCTCACCACTGAGGCAGTTATTTTCTTTTTAAGTGCTTTTGAACCAAAGCATGCAGAACCAGATTGGGCAAAAGTTTATCCTGAGTTAGCTGACGACTATGATGGTCCAGCTGCAGCACCTCGAAAAGCTGTTCCTCAGGCTACTGGAGCTTCTGCCCAAATGGATAAGATGCTAGCTGAAGCTAAAGTCGGACCAGAGTTAATTAAAAGTCTAGGGGATGGCATGCGAAATATGGCAGACTCTGCCAAGAAGATGTCCAATCTTAGTGATGCTGCAGTTGCAACTAACGAGTATGCTGGTAACGTAAAATCTGCGTCTAAATCCCTTTCTGAAATGAATAAATCATATGCTTCAGCTATGGAAGCAATGTCAGGAATGGCTGATGCAACAAAAGATACAAAAGAATATCACAGTCAGGTTCAAAATGTGACCAAGAGCCTCGGGGCCTTAAATGCTGTGTATGAGATGGAATTGAAAGATGCTCAAAGTCATACAAAAGCTTTGAACAAATTTTACTCAAATATTAGTGGTGCGCTTGAAAGTATGGCCGAAGCAGGGAAGGAAACTTCTGCATTTCAGTCAGAGCTTAACAAGTTAACATCGAACATTTCTGCTCTTAATAAAGTATACGGTAATATGCTTACCGCAATGAGAGGTAATCAACAATAAACCCTTAAAACGAATTAATTATGGCAGGAGGAAAAGAAACACCACGGCAGAAAATGATCGGCATGATGTATTTGGTGCTTACTGCATTGTTAGCATTGAATGTTAGCTCCACAGTTTTGGACAAATTCGCCTTTATCAATGAAAGTTTGGAGCGAGCTAATGCTGAAACATCTGAGCGGAATAATCGAACAATTTCCGGAATGAAATCTGCCGCAAAAGATAAGGGTAACAGAGCCGATGATTTAAAGGTTGTTGCTGACGCTGAAGCATTGCGTGCTGAAACTCAAAAGATCTTTGCAGAGCTCGAAGAATACAAGGAAACCTTCGTTGAAATCACTGGTGATTACATGGAAGGACATCAAGGAGATAGAAGATTCATCAATGGGAAAACTGATTATGACAAGGTTGGTAATTACATGATGCCCGTTGAAGAAGGAGGAGATGGAAATGGTGCCAGAATGAAAGAACTGCTAAACGGATACGCCAATTACATACAGGAGGTACTAAAGAAAAATGGAGCTGAAGAATCTAAGCTAAAGCAATTTCATAAAATTGCCTTAGACGCTGAGGAAGATCCGATTTATCAAAAAGATGAGAATCAAAAAGGTAAAAAGTGGTCTCAATTAGCTTTTGAAAATTCCCCAACTCATGCAGGTCTGGCAACAGTTAGTGAGTTTCAGGCAAACGTATTGTCATTTGAAACTTCGGCATTAGACTTTTTGGTGAAAAGAGTAGGTCTTAAAGATTTGACTTTCGATGACATCAGACCTGTGGTTATGCCAGAGTCACAATACGTTGCAGCTGGTACTAAGTATAAAGCAGATATGTTCATTGCTGCGTCTGCTTCAGGCTTGAATGATAAGATGGTCATGACCTACAATGGTGAGAAAGCACCAGTTGTGGCTGGTGTTGGTAAAGTTGAATTTACCGCAACGCCTGGGAATTACGATAAAAATGGTAATGCTAAAAAGCAGATTATTGCTTCCATTACCGTTCCGCAAGGTGGAGGTACTGATACAACTTTCACTGATACCATTGATTACTACGTAGTTCGCCCAGTAATACAAATTCAATCTCAGTCTGTTAATGCACTCTACTACAATTGTGGTAATGCGTTAGATGTACAGGTTCCTGCATTAGGAACTGCTTACAATCCTTCGTTTACAGCCAAAGGAGGGGATGCTATTAAAGGTTCTGCCACAGGACAGGTAACAGTTGTTCCAAGAGCTCAGAAAGTTACTTTGACAGTTTCTTCTAATGGAAATGTGATTGGGTCCAGAGAATTTGGAGTTAGAGCCATTCCTGCACCGGAGATTAAGGTCTTCACAAGTTCAGGAGAAGTAAATCAAAAAGAAGGTATTCCTTTCCGAACACCTGAGTTATTCTTAAGAGCCATTCCGGATGAAAGCTTTGCTTCGTTTTTACCTAACGATGCGAAATTTAGAGTGGCCGAAGCAGAAATCACATTAGTGAGTGGAGGCCTTGGAAGAGGATCTACAAGAGCTGGTGAGAAAGTCAACTTGAGATCGATGAATGGAAGAAAAGGAGATCAGTATGTCATTGAAATTAAAAAGGTCCAAAGACAGAATTTCAGAAAACAAGTTGAGGACTTCAAAAAATTCCAACGGTATATTAATATCTCGTTGAAATAAACGTGTAAGACAAACAGTGTTATGAAAAAATTAGGTTATGTAGTTGTTTTTGCTCTTGCTGTTTCCTTTGGATATGCGCAAGAAGAGCTCGCACCTCTGGTTAAGCCAGAAGTTGACGAAACTCAAATCATGTTCAAAAAGACAGTTTGGAGACGTATGGATTTGGAGGAAAAGCAGAATAGGCCTTTCTTCTCATTGAATGGTGAAATTTCGCGACTGCTAATTGAGGCAGTAGATGAAGGTTTACTTACTCCATACCGCTCAGATTCTTGTATCAATTTTATGCCGGATATTATCTTCATATCAAATATTTCTGTAGAAAGAGATCAGAATCCATTTGTTGGAGGTGGTTTTAGTTCCGGTGGGTTTGATTCATTTGGTGATGAATCAAGCGGTGATGAAGCAGAAGAGCAAACCGAAGAAGCTCGTCAGGAAGCAATACCAGAAAACGTATTTTCAGTTTTATACTTGAAGGAAGATGTTATTTTTGACAGAAATCGTTCAAGAATGTACAATTACATACGTTCATTAAGTCTTGCTTTACCTAGAGATGCCGGATCTGAGTATAACCCTGCTGGTTTCGAAAAGAAAGTGGCGCACTTCAGATATGATGATGTTATTGCACTTTTCCGTGGACCGTATGCGGATAGAGCAAAGTATTATAACCGACAAAACTCTGGGAAGCATATGAATATGAGTGATGCGTTTGAATTGAGATTGTTCAATGCACCTATCACGAAGATTTCCAATCCACAGGACTTGGATATCAGACAGCTTTATCAGGACGAACAGGCTAAAGATCCATTAAGCGTGATTGTCATTCAGCAAAAGTATGAATACGATCTCATGGAATATGAATCAGAACTTTGGGAATATTAATTATTATATGATTTGAAACCTTACCTAATCCACCGTACGATGAATATTAGAAATTTACTCTTTGCGCTGTTGTTAATTGCTTTTTATGGAGCTTCTTCACAAGAGTTTGGAGAGTTAACAGATCCCAGGGATGGAAAAACCTATAAGATTGTAACCATTGATATTGAGCTTGAAGGAGGTGTCTTCGTTAAAAGAACTTGGATGGCTGAAAATCTCGCGTATGAGGTTCCCGATTCCTTCTGCTACAAAAACGAAGATGCTTATTGTGAGGCATTTGGAAGACTTTACACGTTTGAAGCTGCCAAAGCAGCATGCCCGGAGGGTTGGCATGTACCTACTATAGCAGAGTGGAGCTTGCTTTTTCAAACTTTCGGAGGAATTAGAGGTGCAGGAATCGCCTTACAAAAAGGTGGTGAGAGTGGAATTGATCTTACCCTTGGCGGATTTGGCGATCCAGGAAGAGTTTTTAAAAATATCGGGATCAGTGGCAATTACTGGGATGCTGAAAAGAAATCTGATAACACTTCAGGTTTAGTATCTGTGCAAAAGGGATCTAAAGAAATCTATCATAGTGTAATTGGAAATTGGCACAGAAACAGCTGCCGATGCATTAAAGATTAGGGTTTTATAAAAGATTTAAATTATTGTGGGGAGACTAAAGGTCTCCCTTTTTTATTGCCTCCAGAATTAGATCTGCCTTCGATTTACCAATTAGATCGATCAAATCTTTATCTGAAGATTGCTTTAACCTCTTGACACTTCCGAATTCACGGAATAGCTTATCTCGTGTATTTGCACCTATACCCTTAATAGAATCTAAACCTGATGTAATGGATTCTTTACTTCTTTTCTGTCTATGGAAAGTAATGGCAAAGCGATGTGCTTCATCTCTTAGCTGCTGGATAAGCTTAAGTGATGTCGATTTTTTACTAATATAAACCGGGACATTATCCTCAGGAAAATAAATCTCTTCAAGTCTTTTAGCGATACCAATGATGGGAATTTGACCATATATTCCTAAATCTTTTAATGCCTCACATGCTGAGCTTAACTGGCCTTTGCCTCCATCAATGACAATGAGATTAGGAAATGGTAAATTTTCTTTTTTCAGATGCGAATACCTTCTACCTACCACCTCTTTCATAGATGCGAAATCATCAGGACCTACAACTGTCTTAATATTAAATTTTCTGTAATTCGATTTTGATGGTTTCCCATTTTTAAAGCAAACCATTGAGGCAACGGGGTTAGTACCCTGAATATTTGAATTGTCAAAACACTCAATATGTACAGGAAGATCTGATAGTTTAAGATCCTCTTGAAGGTTTTGAAGGATTCGTTCATTGGGTTGTATGCTTTTCTTAGAGAATTTCTCTTTTTTAAAGAAAAGCGCATTTTTAAGCGATAGATCAATCAGTTTTCTTTTATCACCAATCTTTGGAATCGTAATTTCAACATCTTCCCACGATTCAATTTCCTGATTGGTTAAGATATAGGGATTGGTGCTGCGGTATTTTTTACGAATGTCGAAAATTGCAATTCGAAATATCTCGTTGTTATCTTCTTCAATTTTCTTTTTGACCTCTAATGTCTCAGAATTGATTATCGCTCCATTTACAATCTTCATATAGTTTATGAACACTGATTTCTGATTATCTGAGAGTGTCATTGTAAATACATCCGTATTTGTAATTTTTTGATTGACAATAAGTGTGCGGGATTGGAATTGTTCCAGTCTTTCTAATTTCTCTTTATATGATTGTGCTAGCTCGAACTTGAGATCCGCTGCATAAGTCTTCATCTTCTCTCTGTAGGATCTACTTACAATTCCGATTTTTCCTTTGAGTATTTTTTTTGCCTCATCAATGTCCTTCAAGTAATCTTCTTCTGTCTGTAAACCTTCACAAGGGCCTAAACAATTTCCTATATGATATTCCAGGCATACTTTAAATTTTTTCTGCTTGATGTTTTCTTCCGAAAGATTGTACTTGCACGTTCTAATCTTATGCAATTTTCTTATAAGATCTAACACACCATTCATTGCCTTTACACTGGTGTAAGGCCCAAAATATTCACCTTTACTATGATCTATTCTTCTTGTCGAATAAATACGCGGAAAGCGTTCATTGGTGATGCAGATACTCGGAAAGCTCTTGTCATCCTTAAGTAGGATGTTATAGCGTGGTTGGTTTTCCTTGATTAAATTATTCTCTAGCAATAACGCATCGAATTCGGATGACACAATCACAAACTCAATTTGCTTGATCTCTTGAACCAGGCGGTATGTTTTGCGATTTTGTTGGTTCGTTTTGGTAAAATAGCTGCTAACTCTTTTCTTAAGATTTTTTGCCTTGCCAACATATATAATATGTTCATTTGCATCTAGAAACTTATAGATGCCTGGTTTTTCAGGTAAATCAAGATAGTCATTGCGCGAAAATCGTTGGAATTGCATTACATGAAATCATCTTCATCAACTACATCGTAATCAACCGTGTCCGAAGGATTTGAGTTCTCTTGATAAAGATCGCAATCTATGACTGTTCTAAGAGGTTTTGTAGGCTTTTCGAAGTAGCCTTTATCATAGCCAAGTGTTTCGTCTGCATAAATTTTTGTCATGTATCTTTCCCATATTGGAAGTGCGGTACGACCTCCTTGTCCCAGGGCCCAGTATTTGAAGCGGATACTTCTATCATCACCACCAACCCATGCTCCGGAAACCAAATCCTTTGTTAAACCAATGAACCAACCATCTGACGCATTTTGAGTCGTACCTGTTTTCGCACCTATTTCATTATCAACTTTTAATGAATAATCCAGCGCTCTACCAGTACCTAATTCAACGGTTCCTTTCAGCATATGCAGCATTAAATATGCGGTCTCTTCGTTCAGAACTTCCCTTTCTTCTGGAACAAACTGTTGAATGACATTTCCATTTTTGTCTTCAATACGTGAAATAAAATATGGCTTGATGTAGGTTCCTTTGTTGACGAAAGTTGAGAATGCACCAAGCATTTCATAGAGAGAGACATCTGCAACACCTAATGCTAATGAGTAAACAGCTGGCAATCTCCCTTCTATTCCTAGATTTTTTGCTAAGTCGATGACATTTTCAGGGCCAATTTCATACATCAAATGCGCGGTGATCGAATTCACAGATTTTGACATTGCCTCTCTTATGGTCATCACATCGCCACTCCATTTGTTTTCGGCATTATCCGGTTTCCAATAGGGCGGATCCTGTCCAGGCAAAGGAATGGTGACAGGGGCATCCACGTAGGTTTGACAAGGTGAGTAGTTATTTTGGATGGCTTTTGCGTAAACTATTGGTTTGAAGATTGAACCGGGTTGTCTCTTACTTTGCTTGACATGATCAAACTTGAAGTATTTGTGATTAATACCACCCACCCAAGCCTTGATATAACCTGTACGTGGATCCATGGACATAAATCCAGTCTGAAGAAATCTTTTATAGTATTCAAGTGAATCATAAGAACTGAATGTGGTATCAATTTCTCCTTGCCATGAAAAGACAGTCATATTCTTTTTGGCATTGAGATAGAATTCAATCGAGTCTGAATCTTCGCCATATTTATTTCTTAGATTTTTATATGCTTTCGTACGTTTGATTGCATTATCAATAAATTCTGGAATCTCATTATTGTCTTCGTCTATCCATGGATTTTCACCAAGCCAGTGCTCATTGAATATTTGCTGCAACGTATCCATACTTTCAGCCACAGCTTCCTCAGCATATTGCTGCATTCTACTATCAATTGTTGTATAGATTTTAAGACCATCATCAAATAGGTCATAGCCATTTTCACTGGCCCATTGCATGAGGTAATTCCTTGCCTGAGTTCTGAAGTAGGTTGCAAGTCCTTCATTTTGATTTTGAACTTTATAATTTAAAGCCAATTCCTTATTGTTCAATGAATCATAGAACTCACGGTCGATTAATTCATACTTATGAAGATTCCATAATACTTCTGTTCTTTTTCTTTTCGCTCTTTCTGGGTTTAGCACAGGATTAAAGGCGGTTGGTTTATTTATTGAACCAACCAAACTTGCGGATTCCTGATAGTCTAACTGTGAAGGAAGCTTATTAAAAAATGTTTTTGCAGCTACTTTAATTCCAAATGAGTTACTGCCAAAAGGGACGGTATTAAAATACATTGCAAGTATTTCCTCTTTGGTATAGGATTGTTCTAATTGAACGGAAATAATCCATTCTTTAAGCTTAGTAACTATTTCTCCGATTGTATGATTCTTATATAAAGTGCCTTTGTTGACAGAGGAAGTTTTGTAGAGGTTTTCAGCCAATTGCATTGTAATAGTACTACCTCCACCGGCGTTTTGGAATGTTAGCTTTCCAACAACAGCTCTGACCAGCGCTTTTAGATCTATTCCAGAATGGTCCTTAAATCTTACATCTTCCGTAACAAGGAGTGTGTTTACGAGTTCAGCTGATAATTCATCATAGGTCACTGGAGTTCTGTTCGTTCTGAAATATTTTCCCAAGGAGATGCCATCTGAGCTGATCAATTCAGAAGAAAGATCTGGATCGGGACGTTCTAAAGCCTGTAAACTGGGGAGCCCTCCAAACAAGCCAAAAGCATCATTTTTTACCATTAGGAAAATTGTAGGTACACCTAGAATTCCAAGTATGAATAGAATCCAAATTGTTCTTAGTAGGTATTTAAGAAACTTGCTTTTCATTGATAGTGCTTTTCAAAGAAATTCAAATATGCGGACACATCTTTTGTTCGATATAAAATATCAAAGTTATCTTCTGTGATCACAAAAACATCAAATTTTGAACCTTTAAAGGTCTCTTTTAAATCATTCTCCTTTCCAAATGATTTTTGGAAGTTGGAAGCGGTTCCTTTTCCAGGGAAGATGTTTACTAAAAGCATGGATTTCTTTTCACTTAAAATGAGATTGGCCGTTTTTAAGTTGAGAAGATTTTTCTCTAATAAATAATCATCAACTATTGGAGCTAATTTAGTTGTCATGTCTGAATCGATATCATAAACGATTATGAACAAATGCTTTTGAGTAAAGTCTTCTATAAATCTAGCTTTTGCACTATTATATCTCTTTTGCTGAAAGTCTTCAGATGACTTCAATAAAGATTGAGCGTATATATTTAGTTCGCTTTCAGGATAGTTTTTGATGAACTCGGATAATTCAAATTGATACTTATGATCTTCTGCAGTCTGACCAATTGCTAGCGTTCGAAGTAAGGCAATGTTGTCACTAAATTCATTCTCTGGATGCTTTGCGAGTGCACTATCCGCTGAAAAGAGTACGACGTTATAGTTACTCGATTTGTAATCACTGTATAATTTCTTATACAATTTTTTTAACTGCTCGCTTAAGGCAAAACTTTCCTCACGGTAGTTTGGGTTGTCAACTAACTTGGCATAAATCGTGTCGGGATATTTTTGTTTCAGCAATTCACCTTTTTTATTGGATTTTGATGGATCTATGTCTTTATAAAGAAGATAGAGCTGATATAATACCTCAGCTTCATATTCTGTTTCAGGAAACCTACTTAGAAGTTTCTCGAACGAATCTGCTGCATTGGCATCTTCCTGGAGCCTTAGACTATATATGTTTCCAAGGTTGTAAAGAGCAACTTCGATTTCATTAAGCAGCACCTGTTTTTTTTCTTCTGTATCTGGCAAGGAAGACATCATTCTTCTCGCTTCATCATCAACCGATTCTTCCTCTACTTCTTCTCCACTTGATTCTGAGATTTCGGCAAAGCTGGTTGTCTCTTCCGGCCCAATCCCTTGAGCCTTGTTTTTACGTCTCCAGTTGTCTTCTAAGCCCCTATCTCCCCACTTTCGAATAAATTCATTCCTACCCCGGTTTAGTGCATTAGCATTATTGAAATACCAAACAGATCCAACAGATGCTGTTGTAATGATATTGTCACCGCTGCTTTGGGTAATGTTTCTCGCTCGGTTGATTGCGGCCTGTCTTTGCTTTCTCTTTTTTTCTTTTTCTGCTTCTCGTTTACTTTCAATTTGTGTTGAGAACATGGATAGTACTGAATCTTCTGGCAGTGTTGCTAGATGTAGAAGGCTGTCGTTTTCCTGGATAACAACTATTTGTTTAACAAAGTCAACGAGAATTTCCTGCCTGTCTTTAATGGCTTCAAATCTTTCTTCATCTTGAGGCATGGTACTAACTGTACTGTCATAGTAGCTTTTTGCCAGAACAAAATTTTTCAACGTATCATAATAAATTTCTCCAAGGCTGAGATAGGAATAAGCCTTTTGTCTGTTGTTGTTTTCACTTGCTCTTACGGAGCGCTTATAGTTTTCAATAGCCTCATTGATGTTTCCGTTTTTAAGCTCAAATCCAGCGAGTTCATAATAGATCTTATCCCTGTATTCTTTGTTTTTAGGATCTTTAAGTAGGTTTTTAAAATATTTTTGAATTTTTTTCGAATCGCTTTCATCTGCAAGTTCTGTAACCTGTGCCATGTACAGCTTGGAATAAAACTCCAACTCATAATTGGGATGATTTTTAAGTACATTTCGATAATACCTAAAAGCTTCACTCTCAAAATCCAATTCATGATATACCTGACCAATTATAAAGTTGATCCTTGCTTTATCTGAAGTATTTAACAATTCTTCAGCTTTTACAAGACTTCCAACCATTTTGCTTTGATCCTCTTTCTGTTGGTACAGATAGGCAGAATTAAGGTGATAACGTCGTTGATTGTCTTTATTTAATTTCTCCTTTGCCAGGTAGTCAATAACTGCTTCCGCATTCTTATATTCTTTAAACTCTGTGAAGCTTCGAATCAGTTCAGTAAGTGCATAATGTCTGGCATTATCATCTTCACTGTGTGTATTTACATATTTGAATGTTTCGATTGCATCCGGGAATTCTGACCCATAGTGCCTGGCCATACCCACTAAGATGTAACTATCATCTTCCCACTTGCTGTTAGGATGTCGTTGAATAGCAATGGAAGCCTTTTGAATGCAGTCTTCGATCTGGGTTTTTAGAGATGCAGAGGTTGTGGTATCAAATTGGGCATATATAGGCAAAACCTTATTGTAATTCCATTGTTGACCTTCAAAGATGGATTTTTCAATCTCTTTTATCCGCTCGTTAGCAATAAAATACGCGTTATAATGTGCTGTTAGGTCGTGAAACGAGCTACTCAATGGATTATTCTTGTATGGAGAACAAGCCGCTAGAGTAATGATAAAAATTATGGAGATAAGTTTCTTCAAAGTAGATTCAACCTGGTGCAAATAATAACGAATTGAATTTCAAATTGGTGTAAAGATAAAACATGGTCTGATTGCATAACTTTGCGCACTTAATTTGCATTTATGGCTGCAAGAAAGACATTTAGTAACTGGCTAACGAATAAATACCTACTAATTATTCGCAATGAGGAAAATTTTGCGGAAAAGACGACATTTAGTTTCAATTATGCTCGCTTATTTCTTTTATTGGCAGGTATTGGGCTGCTTTTACTGACACTAGCAGTTTATCTTGTTACAATGGCCCTTGAGCAGTGGCTCGATCCAAGACATGCCCAAATGGAGGCGAACAGGCAAGTATTAGAGCTTTCTATGACTATCGATTCATTAGAACAAGAAGTAAGTAATAAAGATATTTATATTGAAAATATTCGGCGAATTATTGCTGGTGAAGAGATTGATCAGACGCTCGAAGTTAGTCCTGAATCTAGTTTGAAACCCGCAGAATTAAGTGAGACCATTCAACCCTTGGATTCACAGTTCAGGGCGGAATTTGAAGATTCGGAGTTATCAGAAATTACCGCACTACCGATCTCAGTTTCCTATGATGTTTACGACTTGAGAGACATGTATCTTTTTAGTCCGCTTGATGGGATTGTTACAGATGGATTTAATCCGAAGGTTGATCATTATGGAGTAGATATGGTAGCTCAGGAAAATGAGCCAGTGCGATCAGTGGCCGATGGAGTGGTCATTATGTCCTCATGGACATTGGATGGAGGCTATGTCATGGCTATCCAACATCAGGGCAATTTAATTTCTGTATATAAGCACAATTCGGAATTATTTAAAAACGTTGGTAATTTTGTGGCTGCTGGGGAAGTAGTAGCTACTATCGGGAATACGGGCGAACTTACTTCAGGGCCGCATTTACACTTAGAATTATGGCATAATGGTAACCCTGTAAACCCACAAGAGTATATTGCACTATAAAATCACGCTATGTTGAATAAGAATCAAAAAGAAGTAGAAGAGTTGAGTAATTCAAGTAATATCATTGGGAAAGGCACAATTGTTAATGGGAGCATAGAAACTTTTGGTAACATTCGTGTGGAAGGAAAAGTTGTTGGAGATATTAAAACTAAATCTAAGGCTGCTTTTGGTCACTCTTCTCAAGTAGACGGAAGTGTATTAGCGCAAAACGCGGAAGTTGCAGGTCACATTACCGGCACAATTGAGGTCACTGAGCAACTCGTTTTAAAAGCTACTGCAACAATAGATGGAGACATCATCACAAATAAGTTACTCGTTGAGTCTGGAGCGACATTCAATGGTAAATGTAAAATGGGCGTAAAAAGCAAAGAGATAAAAATTGGAAAGCCCGAAGAAGCAGAACAGCAACAAGCCCTCAAAGCCTGATCAGAATAAAGAAGAAAGCAGTAAGTCTTTCATGAAGTATTATGCATTGGCTTTCGAGCTAGTGGTATTGAATGCAGTACTGATAATCGGGGGCTACTATCTAGATGACTATTTATTTACAAGCCCAATTTTGATTTTGGTTGCTACTTTTCTTTCAATGACAGGTACTATCTGGTTACTCTTAAAATCACTGAAATGAAGAAATGGCTAGCACTCATTGCAATCACAACTATTTTGATATTAGCAGAGTTCATTTTTTCTTCCACGATTGAGTTCCATCCTGCCTTCAGGATAATGGTCTTCTTTTTTGCTATTCAGGCATTTGTATTATTTCGTATTGATCATTGGGCACCTAACGAATGGAAGGTTCAGATTTCAATGGTGAAGATCGTACTCAGACTTTTGTCATCAATGGTGTTCATTTTGGTTATGATTTATTCTTTTGATGATAAATTCAACCTTGTTGTTCAGTTTATTATTCTCTATTTGATATACATGATCTTTGAAATAGTAGAGGCATTGACTAACTTGCGCCGAAATTGAGGAACGAACTAAAATCCTATGAAAATAGGCGCTATTTTGAAGCAATCTAACTTTCTGAAAATCAACAAGTTTTTAGCATTATTGCTACTCATTATGCCAGGTCTAGTTTTGGCTGGCGGAGGTTCAAAAAAAGATGGAGAAGAGCAATTTGACCCAAGCGAGTTGATAAACCATCACATTTCCGATTCACATGTTTGGGAAATTTATCATGGACTGACTGTGCACCTTCCGGTAATTGTCTATTCTGAAGAAAAAGGACTAGACATTTTTTCATCAGCTAACTTTTATGATCATGAAGAAGTGATTCCATACAATGGCTACATCATGGATCACGATCACATTACTTTAGAAAGTGGTGCACATGTACTAGATGTCTCAATTACGAAGAATGTACTATTCCTATTTATCGACGCTGCGCTATTAATATTGGTGTTTTCAGCGGTAGCTCGAGGGTACAAGAAAAATGAAGGAAGAGCACCAAGTGGAATTCAATCCTTTTTCGAACCAATCATCATGTTTATCAGAGATGATATAGCCAAAGAAAACATTGGACCTAAGTATGGTAAATTCATGCCATTCCTTCTTACAGTATTTTTCTTTATCTGGTTTGGTAACCTTCTTGGTCTTTTGCCTGGGGCTGCAAATATGACGGGTAATATTTCTGTTACACTGACTTTAGCCGTTTTGACATGGATTATCACTACTTTCTCTGGTAGAAAGACTTATTGGCTTCACATAGTGGATCCACTGGGTAAGTCCATGCCATGGGCGGGTAAATTATTATTATATCTTATCCTATGGCCGGTGGAAATCATTGGAATCTTCACTAAGCCATTTTCATTAATGATACGTTTGTTCGCGAATATCACTGCAGGTCACATTTTGATTTTAAGTATTATCAGTTTGGCGTTCATTTTTGAAAGTCTTACGATCGGTGTGGTTGGAGCATTATTTGCGACAGTAATGAATATGTTGGAGTTGTTTGTGGCGGTGTTGCAAGCATATGTCTTCACACTGTTGTCTGCGCTTTATTTTGGGCAAGCAGTGGAGGAGCATCACTAAATATTAAACCAATTTTTAAACTATAAATAATAAATCATGGGAGCAATTGGAGCAGGTTTAGCAGTACTAGGAGCAGGTCTTGGTATCGGTTTGATCGGTAAAGGAGCGACTGAAAGTATTGCAAGACAACCAGAAGCAGCTGGTAAAATCCAAACAGCGATGATTATTGCAGCAGCCCTTATTGAGGGAGCGGCTCTATTCGGCGTTGTAGTTGGACTATTGGCTGGATCAGGAAATTAATCCTATCAAACTTGGCTATGACCACATTAGGTGGCATGGCCAGGTTTTTAAAAAGACATTTACTATTAAATAATATATATCGTGGCACTAGTAACCCCCGACATTGGACTGATCATATGGCAGCTGATCATTTTCCTAATAGTACTATTCATTTTAAGAGCATTCGTTTGGGTGCCAATCCTAAGTGCATTAAAAGCGCGTGAGCACCAAATTGAAGATTCTCTTCGTGCAGCTGATAATGCAAAAGAGGAGATGGAGCAAATCAAAGCTGATAATGAATACCTTTTGCAAGAAGCAAGAATCGAAAGAGATGCAATTCTGAAAGAAGCAAAAGAAGAGGCAGGACACATTGTTGAGCGCGCCAAAGCTGAAACTTCAGACATCACTTCCAAGATGATTCAGGACGCACGAGATGCCATTGAGGTGGAGAAGAAAGCTGCTTTAACAGAGGTTAAAGATTTAGTTGGGTCTCTTTCAATCGAGATCGCTGAAAAAGTACTTCGTGAGAAGCTAGCCGACAATAAGTCTCAAAAATCATTGGTAGATAAGTTTATCAAAGACATAAAAATTAACTAAAGATGTCTGTAGGAAGAATAGCAGTAAGGTATGCAACACCAATACTAGAATTGGCGGAGGAGAAGCAAGTCCTGGATGCAGTAAAATCCGACATGGAATCATTTAAGACTATTTGCAGTGAAAATAGAGATTTTGCTCTCATGCTGAAAAGTCCGATCATTCCACATTTGAGGAAAGCTGATATTCTAAACAAGGTCTTTGCAGGGAAAGTGAATGACCTTACGCTTCAGGCTTTTGACATCATTACTCGAAAAAGCCGAGAGGATCTTCTCGAAGACATAGCCGAGGAATTTTTGCATCTATACAATGCGAAGAAAGGATTGGCTGAGGTATCAGTAACTACCAGCATTGAACTTGATGATGAAATGCGAAAAGCTTTTACCAAGCTTGCGAAAGATATCACAAAGAAGGATCCTATTCTTACTGAAAAAGTTGATGCTGACATTATTGGTGGATACATCCTTAAAGTGGGAGATAGCCAGATAGATGACAGTGTAAGCGGACAATTAAAAGAATTAAAACTGAAGTTTTCAAAAAATTAATAACACTAAGCCGACAGGCTAAACAGATAATATTATGGCACAAGTAAGACCTGATGAGGTTTCAGCAATTTTAAGAGAGCAGCTTTCCGGTCACAAGACAGAAGCTGAGCTTGAAGAAGTAGGTACCGTACTCCAAGTAGGTGATGGTGTAGCTAGGATTTATGGATTATCAAATGCCCAAGCTGGGGAGCTTTTAGAATTTGATAACGGCCTTAATGCACTAGTACTTAACCTTGAAGAAGATAATGTAGGAGCGGTACTACTCGGAGATTCAAGTGATGTAAACGAAGGTGATACTGTTAAAAGAACCGGAAAGATTGCATCCATCAAAGTAGGTGACGGAATGTGTGGTCGAGTGGTAGATACGCTAGGTATGCCTATCGATGGTAAAGGAGATATTGCAGGTGAAACTTTCGAGATGCCTCTAGAAAGAAAAGCTCCAGGTGTTATTTACAGAGAGCCTGTGAGTGAGCCACTTCAAACAGGTATTACTGCAATTGACTCGATGATTCCAATCGGAAGAGGTCAAAGAGAGTTGGTAATTGGTGATCGTCAGACAGGTAAAACTGCAGTAGTGATTGATACCATCATCAACCAAAAAGAATTTTATGACAAAGGAGAGCCAGTATTCTGTATCTACGTTGCTATCGGTCAGAAAGCATCAACAGTTGCTGGTATCGTGGCTCAGCTGGAAAAGGCGGGTGCAATGGATTATACAGTAGTAGTAAGTGCCTCTGCTTCTGATCCAGCTCCAATGCAGTTCTTCGCGCCATTTACTGGTGCTGCAATTGGTGAATACTTCAGAGATACAGGACGCCCGGCATTGGTAGTATATGATGACCTTTCCAAGCAGGCGGTATCTTACCGTGAGGTTTCTCTTCTTCTAAGACGACCTCCAGGACGTGAAGCATACCCAGGAGATGTATTCTATCTTCACTCAAGGTTATTGGAAAGAGCGGCGAAAGTGATCAATGATGATTCTATTGCTAAGCAGATGAATGACCTTCCTCCTTCATTGAAGGACAAAGTAAAAGGTGGTGGTTCATTGACAGCTCTTCCTATCATTGAAACTCAAGCTGGTGACGTTTCTGCCTATATTCCTACGAACGTAATCTCGATTACAGACGGACAGATCTTCCTTGAAACAAACTTGTTTAACTCAGGTATCAGACCTGCGATTAACGTAGGTATCTCTGTATCTCGAGTAGGAGGTAGTGCTCAGATTAAATCAATGAAAAAGGTGTCCGGTACCTTGAAGCTGGACCAAGCGCAGTTCCGTGAACTTGAAGCGTTCGCTAAGTTCGGATCAGACCTTGATGCCGCTACTCAACGAACCATTGATAGAGGTAGAAAAAATCAGGAAATCTTAAAACAACCACAATTCTCTCCAGTCCCTGTTGAGGAGCAAGTAGCTATCATCTACGCTTCAACTAAAGGATTCCTTGATCCGGTACCAGTTGAGAAAGCAAAAGAATTCCAAACTGAATTTATTGACGCTATGCGAACTTCAGGTAAGGATGCATTAGCTGATTTCAAAGCAGGTAAATTGAGTGATGAAGCTGTTGCTAAAACAGAAGAGATTGCAAAAGATATCGCATCAAGACACAAAAAATAATAATCACAGATGGCCAATCTTAAAGAAGTAAAAGGTAGGATTCAGTCGGTTGTTTCAACGCAGCAGATCACTAAAGCCATGAAAATGGTGGCAGCTGCTAAGTTGAGAAAAGCACAGGATCGTATCGTTCAAATGAGGCCATATTCTCAGAAGCTTTCTGAAATCATTCAGAATGTTTCGGCAGGTGAAGATTCCGGAGACAATCCATATTCACAAGAACGATTAGTCGATCGTGTTTTGATCGTAGTAGTTTCTTCTGATAGGGGACTATGTGGAGCCTTTAACAGTAGTGTTTTCAAAGGAGCGAAAGCACTTATTGCTGAAAAGTACAGCGAATCTGAAGCAACTGGGAATTTGGAAATCTTGCCAATTGGTAAAAAGGCGCTAGAGCATTTTACGAAGAGAAAGTACAGAGTAATAGGTGAATATTCTCATCTAATTGAAAAACTGAACTTTGCCGAGGCTAAGGAAGCTGCTGAAATGATTATGGCTGGATTTATTGATGGTAGATACGATCAGGTAGATATCATCTACAATGAGTTTAAAAACGTAGCGACTCAAATCGTCAGAAAAGAGCAGTTTTTACCAATTCAAGAAGTAGAGTCTGAGGAGTCAGAGCCAAGTTTTGGTGGAGTTGATTACATCTATGAGCCATCTAAGGAGTTCATATTTGATGAGTTGGTTCCTAAGTCTTTAAAAATACAGTTCTACAAAACATTGTTAGAGTCTAATGCTTCAGAGCATGGAGCTAGAATGACCGCAATGGATAAGGCTACTGAAAATGCTGATGAGCTATTGAAAGAGCTAAGATTGACATATAACCGAACACGACAAGCAGCGATCACCAAAGAGATTCTTGAGATCGTAGGTGGTGCAGAGGCGTTGGCACAATCGTAATGATTCGCCGAGGATATCGGTTTATTCAAATTTTATCTATAGATATTGTAATCGGAGTAGTTATACTGCTCCGATTTTTTTGTGTCCAATTTGAAGTGTTTGTAGGCTGGGAAGTGTATGCACTCCTAGCTTCAGCGGTATGGCTGATTTATACTGCGGATCACTTACGAGATGCAGAAAAGTCAAAGAAATCTAATCGAGAGCGCTACGTTTTCCACCGGAGGAACAAAAAAGCATTAACCATAGCTTCATTGGGAGTATTAATCCTTTCAGCTCCACTTGTCTTTTATATTCCGGTTATCATTTTTATTGGAGGCTTTGCCCTGGCCATGCTATCACTGATATATCTTCTCGTTCAGCATAGACTTTCTGTATGGCTGTCAAAGGAACTTTATGTTGCAATCATATATTCTTGTGGAATCTTGATGGTCCCCATGTTGATGAGTATGACCTCAAGATGGGAATATCTCATTATTCTTTTCATTTTGACGTTTACCAATTTGGTAATTTTTAGCTGGTTTGAGAAATCGGAGGATGAAAGCGATGGTTTCACTTCGATAGCAACACAACTTTCGGAGCGTTCACTTGACAGGTTGATTTATGTTTTACTGGCATTCGGTTTAGGAATGTCATTTCTGTCATTTGGAATTGTTCATCTTTATTTTCAAATCGGGTTTTTAATCTACACCTTCATGATATTTGCCCCCAATCGATTCAGATCCAATCAATTGTATCGTGCAGTAGGTGATGGTGTGTTTTTATTGCCAATCATTATGGAATGGCTGTAAACAATTTTGATCGAATCGCAGCGATATATGACCCGCTGGTTAAACTAGTTTTTAGCGATAAGCTTAAGCGAGCACAAAGCCATTTCCTGAACCAAATTACTCCAAATGTCGACGTGCTGATCTTAGGGGGTGGATCTGGTGAAATATTGCTAGAAATCCCTAAATGCAATAGCATCTGTTATGTGGAAAAATCTAAAAAGATGGTTGAGAAAGCCCGAAAGAGGTATACCAATCGCAATATTGAATATATCAATGAGGATTTTTTCAATTACGAACCATCAGACCAATTTGATTTTGTCATCTGTCCATTTTTTTTAGATTGTTTTGCCGAGTCGAATTTGAATGCTGTACTTTCTAAAACCAAATCGTTGACAAAGAAGAACGGCCTTTTGATTGTCACAGACTTTGCCCAAACAAAGTCAAATGGATGGCTTCTGAGATTGATGCACGCATTCTTTCGAATAACTGTAAGATTAGAGTCAAGATTTTTACTTGATATCCACGAAAAGGTGGTCAATGTAGGATTTCAAGAGGTAGAAGCAATATTTTTACATCGAAATCAACTTTTTTCTCGTCTTTATAGAAACCTTTGATAAATCATCCTGTCATTACTACTGACGTGAGCACCACACACACCATCCATAAGCACCTGATACTGCAGAGTCAGCAAGGAGATCAAGCGGCAATGTCGTCGTTATATGATCTTTATGCGAAGGCTATGTATAATATCTGCCGTCGGATGATGGGTGACGAAGAAGTGGCAAAAGATCTACTTCAGGAGTCGTTTATTGATGCTTTTCAAAAGCTTCCAACCTTGAGGGAGGTCAATACCTTCAGTTCTTGGATTAAGCGGATAGTTGTAAACAATTGCATCAATGCGATCCGAAAGAAGAAGTTAGATACGGCGCAACTTGAAGAGGGAGCTGATTTTATTGAAGATGAGGAGGATGATTTTGAGTATACCCAATTTCAAGCCTCGCAAATCATGCAGGCCATTGATTTGCTACCTGAAGGATGTAAGGCGGTGTTGAATTTGTATTTGTTTGACGGATACGATCACAAAGAAATAGGGGAGATCATGGGAGTAACGGAATCAGCATCAAAAGCTCAATACTGTAAGGCGAAAGCCCGAATTAGAAAGATATTAGAAGAAGAAAGGAGTCAGAATGTTGGATAACTTAAAAGACCATATTGATAATACTCGAGAAGATTTCGAGATCTATCCATTTGATTCAGAGAAAGAGTGGGATGGTGTTAGAAATAAATTAGCTCCAGTTCAAAAGAAAGATCCCTGGAAACTGACAGGTATTGCCGCATGCTTCGCGTTAATCGTCGGGTGTACAATATTCTTTATGAATCCAGTGTCCCAGCCGAATGATGAGATTGTGGAA
This sequence comes from Ekhidna sp., assembly GCA_965601465.1. Classification (GTDB taxonomy): domain Bacteria; phylum Bacteroidota; class Bacteroidia; order Cytophagales; family Cyclobacteriaceae; genus Ekhidna. The sequence continues at coordinate 922,474 of OZ271834.1, forward strand.
TTAGAGAGGTATTATAATGGAGAGATTAATCAAAAAATCACACTCGTAAAGAGTCAAATTAAAGACGATCGAATCCTGGAAGATTTAAATAGGATGGATCTGGCTTTTGCAGAATTGAAAGCTGACCTTAAGGATAATGTTGATAATCAAGAGGTGATAACAGCAATGATGGAGAATTATCAACTGAAGCTTCGAATTTTAGAAGAGATTATAAAAGAGTTGGAAAAAGAGAATAGTGAAGAAGTGCTTTAACATATTATTAGCATTATTGGTATCTGTACCATTACTGGCTCAGGTTCGTCAGGAACGTGATTTTAAGCGTTCATTTTCGATACCTGAGAACGCCAAAGTAGAGGTGGTGAGCAAATATGGTGAAGTTATCGTACGCACGTGGGAGTTGGATTCTGTCCGATTTGAGGTAGTGGTACGCGCAGAAGGGAGAAATTCGTCTGTTGTTTCTAAATCCATGTCTCGTGTGGATGTCAAGTTCAGAAAAGTAGGAAGTGTGATTTCTGCAGTTACGGAAATTGGTAGTAGCGGGGGCTTTTTTGGAAATGTACTCAATGAAGTAGAAGGGGTTGTTGGAAATAATAAATTGAAAGTAGACTACCAGGTTTGGATGCCTAAAGATGTCATGCTTAGCGTAGAGAATAAGTTTGGTGATCTGTATATGGCCAGCCTGGAGGGTAAGGTAGATATCGATCTTTCTCATGGAGATATCAAGGCCAATAACCTTAACTCATCTCTTAATTTAAAACACAGTTTTGGTAAGTCGTCTTTCGGGAAACTCAATGAGGGAATATTTACACTCAGAGGAGCGGATATGCGAGTAGATGAAGCTATTAACCTCAATATTGAAAGTGGAAGTTCAGAAATAAGAGTTGATAAAATTGATCGTATTCAGTTTAATTCAAGGAATGATAAAATTCATTTATTAGATGCCAATGAAGTAATGTGTGAAGGGTCATTCACAAATTTGACCACTGATTTACTAAGAGGTTCTGCAAGATTGGATTTTAGCTATGGAGATATTTACCTGAGCAGGATTGTCAAAGACTTCAATAGTATAGATATCACAGGAAAATCTGCAGATATTAATCTTATCCTGAATCAAGCGTCATATATTAAAACATACATCAAAGGACCAGAAGATCAGATGATCCTCCCAAATAGCATGCTAACCATGCAAAAGGAGAATTTTGTAGATGAAGGAAGAATATCACTTTCTGGTTTTGTTGGAAACACCAACACCCGTCACGGTCAGCTCATGGTAGATGCTGATGGCGGAGAGCTTATAATATCCATTAAAGAGACACCTATTTTCGTAGATCGAGACTAATTTCACTGTCACCACACACCCCCCATGAAAATACTTATTCCTATTACGTTTATGCTGATCTCGTTTACCTCAGCGGCTCAGCAACTGTATGAAAAATCAGGTGGTATTCGCCTTGGGCACACCTCAGGACTGACGTATAAAAAGTTTATTACGGAGGATGAAGCTGTTGAAATGATTCTGAGTGGCAGAAATGAAGGCATGCAGTTCACTGCACAATACCTTTTTCATACGCCTATGGAGTTTTCCTTTAACGACCGATTCTATTTGCACTACGGAATTGGTGGTCATGTAGGATATGAGAAGTTTGATGATTTAGCTAAGACACTTTCTAACGCCGCGGGCGATGCTTTTATCTATGAAGAAAAAAGTTTTTTCACCATGGGTGTTGATGCAAGTCTGGGCATTGAGTACAGATGGTTGGAAGTACCTGCGACGTTTGGCTTTGACATAAAGCCATATTTTAATTTCATTGGTCTGAGACATACCAAGACTAGATTTTGGGATGCTGCCATTTCATTTAAATATGTTTTTTGATTGATGAGGAAGCTAATCTATACTGCTTGCATTTTATCTGCACTGGTTTCTTTTGGACAGAAATATGTAGATACCAATGACCCAAAAGATGAGGAAGTTAAATCCTTGTTAAGCAAAAAGAATGACTTGAATGCGTTTGGTGCTTTAGATCTCAAGGTCACTGATTTGATGTCAGAACGTGGCTTGCTTGTTGGAGCATATGGAGGTTTTATCATCAATAGAAGGTATCTATTTGGAGTAGCTGGATATGGACTGGTAACAAATGTTGAATTTGAAGGACTTGTACCTGATCAAACAGAACCTAAGCAATTAAATCTTCATGGAGGCTATGGAGGAATAATCATCGGACCTACCATCGCGCCACGAGAATTAATTCATATAAGTATTCCCATAGTGATCGGAGCGGGCTCTTTAGAAGTAGTTGATAAGGATTTCTTCACAAACAATCCTGCCGACTCAGAATTCACTGTTGAGAATTCGGTGTTTTTCATTGCTGAGCCTGGAATAGAAATAGAATTTAATATCACTAAATACTTCCGTTTGGGTGCTGGTGCTACCTATCGATACATTTCAGGATTGGAACTCGACAATGTGCAAAACGAAGATATCTCGGGAACTACCGCAATGATAAGTTTCCGCTTCGGAAGGTTTTGATTTGTGATATCTTTGGGGAGTAATAATATTCTCCAGTGAAACTCACCAAACTCACATTCATTTCACTGTTGCTTGTCTTACTTCCTGGGTATGCTCAGGATAATAGCGCGCAACAAATCACCCTGTTGATACAGGGTAGTGATTCTCTTCTCTATGATCAGCCTCAGCAAAGCTTAAGTTTAGCGACTGAAGCCAATGAAATCGCTTATTCATTAGAAGATGATTCGTTAATCGCCCTGACGTTGAATCGGATTGGGGCAGCGCATTGGTCCTTAGGTGACCAGATACAGGCCCTGGAGAAAATTCAAGCATCCCTTCAAATTTCTGAGACCAATGATTTTGAAGGGATTATGGGCAAAAATCTTGGCAACATAGGTAACGTCTATGCTACCTGTGGCCTTTACCTGGATGCGATTGGGTATTATAGATCCGAGCTGGTCATTCAAAAAGAGCGTCAAGACACCTTACGACTTTACACAATTAACAATAGTCTTAGTGAAGCTTTTCTGGATTTAAAGAACTATGACTCGGCCAATCATTACTTGCAATCAGCTGCAAACTATTTGGTTCCCCAATTTGAACACCTTCATTCGATATACTATTACAACCAGGCGGAACATTACTTTTTGAAGGGTCAGAGTGATATGGCAGATTCCCTAATTGATCGTGCGTTGAGCAATGCACAGCAATTCAAAAACAAGCAGGGGATCATTCGGGCAAACCAGCTTCGTGCCGAATGGGAGTTAAGCATGGGCAACAGGACCAAAGCATTGAGACATGCTCAACTTGCTTTCACCGTGGCAAGGGCAAGTAAAGTCAAGGAACTTATAATCATGACGAGTAAAACCCTTTCCAAGTGTTACGGTGAACTCCAACTATATCAAGATGCGTATGAAAAACAGCTACTGTATGAACAATACATGGATAGCGTTCGAAGTGTCACCATAATAAATGAATTGGAGCTTTTGTCTTATTACCAGCGATTGTTTCAAATGCGGGTTTTAGAAACGAAGAATACCGTCAACAAAGAGCTTGCTGAGCAGCGTCAATTGATTATCCAGGGATTGGTGGTGGCATTACTTATTGCCGCGATTCTGATTGCAATCATTGTTCTTGTAGTTCGTGAATTGGGTATTAGAAAGAGGCAACTGGAGAATCTCAACGCCTTTAAAACAAAGATCTTTGCCATCGTATCACACGATCTAAAATCTCCCATCCAGTCTGTATCCTCAGTCATTGAATTGTTTAATCAGAAACTAATCAGCAAAGAGGAAATTGAACCAGTACTGCCGGAAGTCCGAGAAAAAACCAGCAATCTTATGAATCTTCTGAATAATGTTTTTCTGTGGGCAGAGGGACAAATGGAAGGTGAAAGTCTGAAGAAAGAATCATTTAAGCTCTATGGTCTTTTGCAGGAGATAAGCAATGAGTTGGAGGAAAGATTGGAGCAAAAGAAAATCACATTGGAACTATCTACGCCAAAGGACTTTGAACTCTACTCCAATGCTGGTATTGTCAGAATTCTTTTGCGAAACTTAATAGTCAATGCCATTAAGTTTTCAAACGAGAACTCATCGGTTGAAGTGAATGCTGTGAAGGGTGAGAAAGTGAAAATCATTGAAGTGATAGATAAGGGGATCGGCATGTCACAAGATATGGTTGACTCCATATTTGATGGTGGATTGGTAAGTACCGTTGGGACAGCTGGTGAAAAAGGTAACGGTATTGGACTTGCCTTATGCAATGACTTTGTTAAAAGCCTGGGCGGTAAAATGGAGGCAGAAAGTGTTTTAGGTGAGGGATCAGTTTTTAGAATTATCCTCAGGGATCAAGACGTTCAGCAATAACCATTTTAGTCTTATTCTTTTGATCCCTAAAAGCAATTAAGAAGTAATCTCCACCATCTTTTAGTTTCCACTTCTTTTTCAAACCATTGGCATTCAGGGGATGATTTCGAGTGATCACATTGATTTTATTAGCGGGTGCAAATTGCTTAAGGCTACTTTTATCTACTTCAGCTAACACTTTAAAAGTTCTTCCAGGGAAATCTTTAACAGGGGCGTTTGATGTGTATAGGTGTGTGTTTTCAGCGATTTTACCGATGTTAAAATCCATGGCAATCTTTTTGAATACCCCTGCTTTCATAATGGAGCTGTTGGACTCCAATAGGTATTGATCTACATCCTCTAATCGAAAGCGAGAAGATTTTTCATCTTCAATTTTGAAAGAATAGGTAGGCTGCTCTGTGGCGAGATTCACACACCGGATCTCAGGAGTCCCTTCATATTTGAAATCCACTAATATCAGCAGTTCCTTGCAGTCATTCTTCACCGAAACAATATGAATTTCCTTAATGTGAGGAATGAATCGAACGATTGCTTGAATGTCGAGTATTGGTGAATACTTAATTAAGACCTTACTTGCTTTATGCTTTAGCAGAGGTAACAGATCAATAAGATTGGGCGAGCAGTCTTCTATCTTAAAAACTTTGCCTTTGGACTCATCCCTTCGCGCTGGGTCAAGGTAAATGACAGTTTTTTCCGGATTTGATTGAAGGTCCTCTAAGTGATCCTCTGCATTGGAGTTGACTACCTTCACATCTTTTTCAAGCACATTCACATTGTGCTCAAATACTTCACACAAAGGCCGTTCTTTTTCTACGTAAGTTGCTCGTTCGAAAGCTTCACTTAATGCAAGGAAATCAATGCCCATGCCCCCGGTAAGATCAATGAGGTGACCTCCGCCGACCAGTCGTTTTTTGTATTCGCAAGTAAGTTCTGATGAAGCCTGTTCAATGGAAAGCGGAGGAGGCATAATCAAGTCTAGATTCGTACTCCACGCATCGAGCTTACCCATGGCTTTCTGCCTCGCTTGGATTTGGGCAGCAATCTCTTTTATATGCTCCTTGAAATTGTTCGGTGGATTCAACAGTAGCTGTGTCGGATCAGCCGTCAAATTATTCCCAATGTACTGCTTAACCTCTTCTTGTTTCAGAAAATCAATAAGCGCACTCATGAGGTTTAATACACCAGGCTATGCTCAAGCATGTACTCAGCAATCTGAATGGTATTAGTAGCTGCTCCCTTTCTTAGGTTATCAGAAACCACCCACATATTCAATGTTTTAGGTTGCGATTCATCCCTTCGAATTCGACCTACGAACACATCATCTTTATCATGCGCATTCAAAGGCATCGGGTATTCATTGTTTGAAGGATCATCTATGATAGTCACTCCCGGAGCTTTTTCTAAAATCGCATAAACCTGCTCCAATGAATATTCATTTTCAAACTCTACATTGATGGCTTCAGAATGACCACCTACCGTTGGGATTCGAACACAAGTTGGAGATACTTTAATGGAATCGTCTCCCATAATTTTAATGGTCTCGTTGACCATCTTCATCTCTTCCTTGGTGTATGCATTTTCCTGAAAGACATCTATGTGAGGGAGTGCATTCATATCGATTTTGTGAGGATAAACCTTTTGAATATCCTTACCTGCTCGCTCTCCTTCCAGTTGATCAACGGCTCCTTTACCAGATCCAGTCACCGACTGATAAGTAGAAACCACCACTCGCTTGATTTTAAATGCATCATGAAGAGGTTTCAGCGCTACAACCATCTGGATGGTGGAGCAATTTGGATTGGCAATGATTCGATCATCGATTCGAAGTGCATTTCCGTTTACCTCTGGCACAATCAGTTTCTTGCTTGCATCCATTCTCCATGCGGATGAGTTATCAATAACCACCGTACCCACTTCGGCGAACTTTGGTGCAAATTCCAGAGATACGGATCCTCCTGCAGAGAACAATGCAATATCAGGTTTGGCTGCAATCGCATCTTCCATAGAGATAATGGTATGGTCCTTTCCGTTGAATGGAATGGTTTTTCCTACTGACCGCTCTGATGCCACAAGCAAAAGCTCATCCACAGGAAAATTTCTCTCAGACATGATTTGGAGCATCTTCTGGCCTACTAGCCCACTCGCTCCTACTACTGCAACCTTCATATTGTATTAAAATAAGATTCTGATTTTTCTACCGCAAAACTACTAATTTTATATAGCGCAGAAGGAATTATATTGGTCTTCTGGACATCTTTTCTGCCTATTGACCACCGCTATTTAAACAGGCTTTAACCATCAAAATGGGCGTGTTTAAAATCCAGATATGAGTAACTAAGAAGTTAATCTAAGATCACCATGATTACCATTTTCAGTATGCCCAAAAAAGTATTTCTAATTTGTATCGGTGTGCTTATTTGTACACTAGGAATGGCCCAAACAGGCGATTTCATCCTGACCCATCACTCTCCGAAACATTCAGAAATTGATAACATCAATTTTGAGATCAAAGCCGATCGAAATGGACTCATATGTATTGCCAACCGGTTTGGCGTGTTGAAGTACGATGGCATTGATTGGGATTTTTATCGAACTACCTCATCTGCACTCTCTCTGGCCATTTCTGAAGACAACATCGTCTATGTGGGTTGTTTAGGGGGCTTTGGGAAATTGGATTATTCAAATAATTCTTATAAGTATATCCCTATTTTAGAAAGCGATACCCTCTCAGAACACTTCCTGCAAACATTCACGACCAGGGACGATGTTTATTTTCTGAGTGACAATAGCCTATTTCAATATTCTCCTGAAACAAATGAATCCACTTACCTAACCAGTGGGGACTTTTTGAATGGATACTTATATGGTGATACGCTATTCATCAATACCTATGATGAGTTGGTCATCGCAGCGGTTAATGGGAAAATAGATACATTGGAGACCAATGAGAATCAATGGGGGCTTATCAGCTCTTCTCCCAACGGACAGAGTGAATTTGCTGTTGATCTGGAAGGTGGACTCTACCAAAGGAAGTCCGGTCAGATGGAGCCACATCACCATTATGATCGATTACAAGAAGCCGATGTGGTGATTACAGACCTGGAATGGGTGAATGATTCATTAGTGGCATGCTCCACCTTAGAGTCCGGCGTTTTCTTTTTGCATGTGAATGACTCATCCTACTTTGAAGTGACCGATTATCACTCGGGACTCCCCGATAATGAGATTCATGACCTGTATGCGGACAACAACCAAGGGGTGTGGGTCGCCCATGAATTTGGCCTCACGCGGATTGCACCATTGTTTCCTGCCTACAGCTACACCAATTTTCCTGGGCTTGAGGGGAACTTGATTGAGGTGCAGCGGATCAAAGACGATCTTTGGATCAATACCAGTCTGGGAGTCTATTACTTTTCACAAGACACCTCCTACAGGAGTCGGGTATACATCCAAAAGATTGATAAGAAACAGCCTGCAAAAAAGAAGGTTAAGCCCAAAGAACCAGAGCCTGCCCAAGAGAAGCCTCAAGAGCAAACCGTAGAGGAGGAAGAACCTGAAAACAAGAAAAAGCGGAAAAAACGAAAAGGATTTTTGAATGGCCTTTTCAAGAAAAAAGACCGGGCCAATGACGCTGAAAAAACCGAGGATCAATCGGGATCATTCAAAAAGAAATTTGATACCGGGGAAACCCAAAGCGTTACTGCTACCAAGCGGACCGATCGATCACAATATGTGAGAAGAGTGGAAAAAGTGGTGACGGGTGTGAGCTACCAGTTTCATCATGTGCCGGGAACGGATGGAAAGTTCAGGCAATTGCTGGAAGCCAAAGATCGAATCCTGGCCACTTCGCATACTGGAATCTATGAAATCACCAGAACATCCGCTCAACTCGTAATCAATGAAGCGATCAAATATGCTTATTTGGTTCCAAAGAGCAATCAATTGATCATTAGCACGGAGCGAGGGCTGCTCAAGTATTATGAATTGCTCAATGACATTTGGACCGAGCTCTCCTCACAAGCCTTTGAAGATATCATCCTCAATGTCTATCGGGACCATAAGGGAGAAATTTGGCTGGCAGGTACCTCTCATATTTACCAGGGTGGGATTACCGAAGAAGGATTCGAAATTGCTCACAGCTACGAAATCAACAATAGGTTTTACGATGAATTGAGTATTTGGGAGCATTCCAATGTGCTTTACTTCATCAATTCGCAAGGGTATTTTAAACTGGATCGGGAGAAAGACCGCATTGTGAAAGATCGTGAATTGGAGGAGGAACTCGGTAGCCCACACCATCATTTGCACAATGAAAAAAGCAGGGTGTGGCTGTACAATGGAAAGATCTGGCACCTCTTACTTCCAGATGGAAGTATCAATGAATTCCAATACCTCGGCGTATTCCCCAATTTGAAATACATCAACTACGACGAGAAGCTCGATCGGTACTGGCTCATTACGGATGACAACCAATTGTTGGCGTATGCTGCTGGTCAGATCCCGGAGCTCCATAAATCCTATCGAATATTTGTGAAGCGGCTCATGAGTGCGAATGGCGAAATGCGGGTGATGAATGAAATCAAACTGTCTCATGACCAAAATAAATTAAGTGTCGAGCTGCTTAAGCCGGACTATGTAGGGCTATTAAATCCGGAATATCAATACAAGCTAGAGGGGCTGAATACTGAATGGTCCGCATGGACGCATGCCAACTTAATTGATTACAGCTACTTGCCTCCGGGATCCTATAAACTGAAGGTCCGAGTGAGAGATGCACTGGATCAAATTGATGAGGCCACCTTACTGGAATTTAGTGTGGAAACTCCTTACTGGCTGAAGCCGTGGTTTTACGCCGTGCAGGCCCTCATCCTTGGAATGATGATCGTCATTTCATCCCGATTGAGTGAAACCAAAGCGGTGAACCGATTGGTGAAGCATGGCTTGAGTATTCTTACGCTGGTAATCATCATTCAATTCATGCAGGCGATGATCAGCACATTCGTGACCTTTGAAAGTACGCCTTTCATTGAGTTTTTATTCGATGTAGGCATTGCGGTGATGGTGTTCCCACTCGAATGGGTGCTGAGAAAAATGATATTGGGAGGTGGAATAAAAGTCGCCAAGACCGCACCGGCAACAGAATCTTAGGGAATCTATAGGATCACATAGTACCTTTATGAGAAAACAAAGATGATCCAATGAAAGGGATTGTATTTCAGATATGCATGGTGCTTAGTATAGCGCTGATGGGGCAGGTAACCGATGATTTTTCTGATGGTGATTTCACCTCTAATCCTACCTGGTCCGGAGATGACATTGAATTTCAGGTAAACTCTGGAGAATTACAGCTTTTTGATGATAAGACGGATGATTCACATTTAATGACAGCATCAACTATTGTTGATGACGGAGTTTGGGAATTTTTATTTAGATGGGAAGGATTCAGTGCAACCGGCCTTTCAAGCAGTAATGAAGTGTTTTTCTATGTTGTTGCAGATCAGAATGTAGCTCCTGAAAGCAATAATATCGCCGGTTATGTGGTTCGAATTGGGAATACAAACGATGAGATAAGTTTTTATAGACAGGATACCAACTTAGCGAGTTTAACCGAGCTAATAGACGGTAATTCAAATGGCTTTGGGGGAGTAACTGCATCGGCTTCAGGATCAATTCGGGTCAGACTTAGCAGGGACGATTCGGGTAACTGGACTTTAGAGGCTGATGTAACTGGTGGAACAACTTTCTCAGAGGTAGGCACCACTCTAGACGCAACTCATACTACAAGTGCATTTACTGGAATCTTCATTGATTATTCTTCTGGAAATGCAGCAGGTTATTTTTTCGATGATATTCAAGTCTCGTCCAGTTCAGGGCCTGACACAGACCCGCCCCTCATCCAGTCGGTTACAGCGATCTCCGATACCGAAGTGGACGTGCAGTTTAATGAAAATGTGGATGCCACCACCTCTCAAATCACCGGAAACTATGCCATTGATGGATTGGTTTCGGTCACTAATGCGGTTCGTGACGGTACAGACCTTTCATTGGTTCATTTGACAACCTCTACCTTGACGAATGGTACGACCTATACCATTACGATTAACAATGTGGAAGATGAAAATTCGAATGTCATCGCATTAGATAGTGAAGACACTTTTGAGTACCTGGTTACTGAAGAAGCGGTAGAATTTGATGTGGTCATCAATGAATTTCTAGCAAGAACAGGAGGTAGCACAGCAATACCGGATGAAGAATTTTTTGAGCTATACAACCGATCTTCCAAGTTCATTGATCTGGAAAACTGGACTTTTAGTGACAACTCCAGCGCTTCCGGCGCTTTTCCGCCCTATGTTTTGAGGCCGGATGAGTATGTGATTGTGACATCAACAGGCAATGGTGCATTATTTACCACGTATGGAGATGTAATAGAAGTGCCAAGCTTTAGGGGGTTGAATGATGGTGGCGACGACATCATTATCACGAATTCTCTTGCTACCAACATTCATGTAATTTCCTATACCAGTTCAACTGCGGGTGTAACCACAGAACTCATCAACCCCAATGGCCCGGACTACTCTGAAAATAATTTTGGGCTAAGCACAGATCCAGACGGTGGAACACCGGGAGAACAAAACTCCATTTTTGATGACACTCCGGATACTACACCTCCAACCATAGAATCAATAGCCGTCCTTTCCAATACGGAGCTGGATGTCTCATTCAGTGAGGTGCTTGATGAAAGCTCAGCGGAAGTAAACACGAACTATTCAATCGATGGAGGTATCGCAGTAATATCTGCGGATTTGGATGCCTCAGATAATCAACTCGTGCACTTGGTGGTGGATCCGTTAGTTTCTGGCGAGGTTCGAACATTATCCGTAAATGGAGTGGAGGACTTGTCTGGCAACCTCGCGTCTGATTCAGAGCCCTTCGAATACATCGAAACGGAGGTAGCCGAGGCTGGAGATGTGATTATCAATGAATTCTTATCCAATCCAGTGGATAATAATAATGACTTCATTGAGCTCTTCAATAACTCTAACAAGTTCATAGACATGGCTGGGTGGAATGTGAGTGATGAGACATCCACATCAGAAGATTTACCAACCTTCATTCTGCGACCGGGAGAATATTTGATCATCTATGATGAAGATGCATCCATCGACTATTCCTCGTTTGGGAATGCCTTAACCATCACCAGCCTTACGCTCAACAACGCCGATGATCAGATCGAGTTGGTCAATGGATCTGATACACAAATTGCCTTCCTGGCTTATGAGGAGGAGCAAGAAGATGGGGTTTCCCTGGAATTAGTAAATCCGAATGATCCATGCTTATCACTAGATAGCTACGAAGCTTCTGTGGATCCTTCAGGGAGCACACCGGGAGCTGAAAACTCTGTTTTTGATGATACCCCGGACACAGAAGCACCAACCGTATTGTCTTATAATTTCGATACCAATCTCACCATTAATTTTTCTGAAGTGATGGATGCTGCAAGCCTGTCTTCTGGTACTTATTCGGTTTCTGGAGGGATAACGGTAAATGAAGTCATTATAGTTGGAGCATTTCCAAACTCCGTAGAAATCTCCTTCAATGAAACCATAGCGCAGGGCATTCTGTATGATTTTACATTATCCGGAGTTACAGACTGTGCTGGGAACGCCATTGAAGAAACTACGATCGCTTTTGGCATTGGTCGTTCGCCTTCTTTCAACGAGTTGATCATTACTGAGATCATGTTTGATCCGGATCCGCAAGTTGAGTTACCGGATGAGGAATTCATCGAAATCTATAACGCCACAACGGATATACTGTCAACCGAGGGAATCAGTTTGACCGACGCAAGTGAAACGGTTGAGCTTCCGGCCCGAGTGCTGAATCCGGGCGAGTATTATGTGCTTACGACGACATCCGCAGCTTCCGATTTTTCAGGGAACTCCATTGGGGTGTCTGGTTTTCCTTCACTAAACAACGGGGGAGAGCAGCTTTTACTTACTATTGGTAATGAACTTGTTTTTTCATTGACGTATGACCCGGGTTGGCACGATGAGGATAAGTCTGATGGCGGCTTCACATTAGAGATGAAAGACATTACCAATCCGTGTTTGGAAGATGGAATTAACTGGGGAAGCTCCCAAGACAACCGAGGAGGGACACCTGCCGAAGCAAACTCAATAACCGAAGTGATTCCTGATAATTTCGGCCCGGAGCTGGTTGAGGTAACAGCCTTGTCAGCCGATTCAATTCGGATTGATCTAAGTGAAAAAATTGATCCTTCCAGTTTAGCGAATATCAGTGTATCGCTGAATCCCACCATTGCTATTGATCAGGCCACCTTTGATTTTAATTTCCCTTCTTCCATCAGCATCAAGCTGAGTTCGCAACTGGAGGCAAGTACGCCATATACCATTAGCCTGGAGAATATCACTGATTGTTCAGGAAATGAAGTTCAGGATGGAGAGGTGGTTTTTGCGCTACCAGTACAAGCCGAAGAAGATGAAATTAAGCTCAGTGAGGTATTGTTCAATCCCAGATCTGGGGGCGTGGATTTTGTGGAATTGTACAATGATTCTGAGAAGTACATCAGTCTAAAAGACTGGAAATTAGGGAACCTGGATGAGGACGGAGAAGTGGACGACATGGATGTGATCACGGAAAGTGAAAAAGTAATAGCTCCTGGAGAATACCTTGTTCTAACGACAGATGCCAATGTGCTTCTGACCAATTATCCGCAAGGAGAATCCTCTGTGTTTTTTAAGGTTTCCGGAATGCCTTCCTATCCAAATGATGAAGGAACTGTGCTATTACTGGATCCATCTGAGTCAGTCGTAGAGTCATTCACTTACAGTGAAGATTTCCATTACAATTTATTGGAAAGTGTAGATGGTGTCTCCCTCGAACGTGTTTCATATGAAGAGCTAACATCAAATCCTGATAACTGGCGTTCAGCGAGTAGCACGGAAGATTTTGCGACACCTGGCTATGCCAATTCACAATCTTTCATGAATGATCGGCCCGTAGGGAGAGTTACTGCCAGCCCAGAGGTATTTATTCCAGGAAACGCAGGTTCTGGGCGTGATTTCACCACCATCAACTACCAATTTGACCAACCAGGACAGTTTGCTAACGTAAATATTTATGACCAAAGTGGAAGGTTGGTAAAGAATCTGGCACAAGGAGTTCTTTTGTCAACCAGTGGATTTCTACGGTGGGACGGGGACACCAATGATGGAAAAATTGCACGAATGGGTTACCATCTCATCATATTTGAGATTTATGATAGTAGCGGAAATTCTGAAATAATTAAAGAAACAGTTGTGGTTGGAAGGGATTTCTAGCCCAATTACACAATTAGGATTTATCCAATTATTTTTTGTGCATCATCCTGAGTATTTTCGCTTGATTTTACGTTGTTAGAATTACATAATCCTACTTACTATGAGTGAAAAGACAAGATATTCTGATGAAGAGCTTAAAGAATTCGAAGAATTGATTCTTGGAAAACTTGAAAAAGCTAAAGATGAGCTTAACACGTTGAAAGGCTCTCTTACGCGTGAATCCGACGATAGTGGTGATAGCTTTTCTTCAGTAAAAACATTGGAAGACGGGGCAGATACAGCAGAAAAGGAACACTTGAGTCAACTGGCTGGACGACAGCAAAAATTCATCAACAACCTTGAGAATGCACTCATAAGAATCAAGAACGGAACTTATGGCATTTGTGTGGATACCGGTAGATTGATTTCTAAAGAAAGATTAAGAGCTGTTCCTCATACAACTCAGAGTATTGATGCGAAGTTGAACAGACAATCATAAATGGATTATCTGGCGAATCATATTCAGGCGCTTGTATTCTGTTCTCCAAAGCCAATTACGGAGGAGGAGATACAGGATTGCCTAAAGGAGATGTTTGATGCGGATGTTCCTGGTGACGATATTGTTGCGGGACTTTCTACTATCAAGGAGAAATTTGAAAATGAAGATTTTGCCATGGAATTGGTGAAATCCGGGGGAGGCTATCAGTTTCTTACCAAGCCAGCCTACCAGGCGAGTATTGGAATTTTACTCAAACAGCAATCAAAGAAACGATTGTCCAATTCAGCCTTAGAAACCTTATCCATCATTGCTTACAAGCAGCCCATCACGAAGAGTGAAGCGGAGCAGATCCGGGGGGTAAGCTGTGATTACTCCATTCAGAAGCTACTTGAGAAGGAACTCGTTGAAATTAAAGGTAAATCTGAAGGAGTCGGTAGACCGCTTCTTTATGGTACAAGCCAAAAGTTTATGGATTATTTTGGCATTAACGACTTAAAAGAGCTTCCTACACCCAAAGACTTCACCACCGAGGAAAATGCGATCGGTGAGGAGAAAGAATAACGTCAGTTTTGCTGACACACCCACATGAAAAGACCGAACAAGAAGGAAACGAAGAAACCTGCTGAGATTCGATTGAATCGTTTCATAGCCAATGCGGGAATTTGTTCGCGTCGAGAAGCAGATAATCTCATTGCAGCCGGGCAAGTAAAGGTGAACGGCAAAGTAGTCACTGAAATGGGCTACAAAGTCAAAAAGACCGATACGGTTGAGTACAAAGGGAAGAAACTCAAATCTGAAACCCATCAATATGTACTCCTCAATAAACCTCGAGGCTTTGTCACTACCACCAAAGATCCACATGCGAAGCGAACAGTTATGGAACTGGTCTCCAAGGCCTGTGATGAGCGTATCTATCCGGTAGGAAGATTAGATAAAGAAACGACGGGACTTCTACTGTTTACCAACGATGGAGAAACCGCAAAGAAACTCACGCATCCTTCGCACAAAGTGAAGAAAATCTACCAGGTGGAATTGGATAAGTCCATCACTAAGGATGATTTTGAGAAAATTCTGAATGGTGTGACCTTAGAAGATGGCCCAGCCACAGTAAACGAATTAGCGCTATTGGGTGAGGATAGCAAAGTGCTGGGGGTAGAAATACACATTGGTAGGAATCGTATTGTCAGAAGAATCTTCGAGCACCTGGGCTATACGGTCAAAAAACTGGATCGTGTGATGTTCGCATCGCTCACAAAAAAGAACCTCCCAAGAGGAAAATATCGTCACTTAAGCCCGAAAGAAGTGATGGGAATCAAAGGGATTAAGTAATCCAACCTTCCTACTAACATATTTTCATAATTTCAAATCGATTTTTGTCAATTTGTCAATTTATGGGTCATAATTGATCCAATTATTTGACAAAATGTAAAAATTCATTTAAAAATGGATAAAAAATGACCCGTTCAAATCATTAATTACGTAAATCACTAACTTGTGGGTTAATTTTTAATCCAAAATCATGAAAAAACTTGAATTTAGAAGATTATTGCTGATGACATTGATCACTTTCGTGATTCCAATGTTTGCGTTTGCAGAGGATGGGGTTTCAATTGATACGGGTAATACCGCCTGGATGCTGATTTCTACAGCACTCGTAATGTTGATGACTCCCGCAGGTTTAGCTCTTTTTTATGGTGGCCTTACGCAGAGTAAGAGTGTATTGAATACGGTCGGAATGAGCTACGTGGCTTATTTAATTGGATCGTTGGTTTGGGTAGTCATTGGATATTCCCTGGCTTTTGCTCCGGGTAATGGCTTCATTGGCGGACTGGATTATCTTTTTCTAAATGGAATTAATGTCACCGATCTCGTTGAAGGAGCGAACATCCCCAAATTGCTGGATGTCGCTTTCCAGGGAACTTTTGCAGCCATCGCTCTGGCGATAGTTAGCGGTTCTGTAATTGAGCGGATACGGTTCTCAACCTGGATATGGTTTTCTATGCTTTGGATTATTGTGGTTTACGCTCCCATTTGCCACTGGGTGTGGGGATCGGAAGGATTCCTTCACGGAGATCTCGATTTTGCTGGAGGCACTGTGATTCATATCAATGCGGGTGTTTCGGGTCTTATTCTAGCGTTATTAGTTGGAAGAAGAGTCAACCTGCATGAAGAAAGAAAGCCCTCATCGATCAAATTCATGATTCTAGGTTCTGCCTTGCTTTGGTTCGGATGGTTTGGATTCAATGGAGGAAGCGCATATGGCGCTAATGCAATAGCCGCTAACGCCATGCTCGTTACCAATGTTGCTGCATGCGCCGGTGGAATTGTATGGTTATTAATTGAAATGTTGATCATCAAGAAACCAACACTTATTGGAGTTGCTTCAGGAGCGATTTCCGGCTTGGTGTGTATTACTCCTGCAGCAGGATTTGTTGGAGTTCCTGGTGCTCTGATCCTTGGGGCTGTTGGAAGTGTGGTTGGCTACATTGGGGTGGTCAAACTGAAGGATTATTTTGGTCATGATGATACATTGGATGCATTTGGGATGCACGGACTTGTTGGAATTGCAGGAGCTTTGCTTACTGGCTTATTAGCCAATCCAGCCATTGATCCTTCATCGGCGGGAGTACTCTTTGGGAATCCAAGTCAGTTTGTCATTCAACTGAAGTCAGTAGCTGCAACAGCTATCTACTCAGCAGCCGGAACATTTGTAGTCTTCAAAGTTGTGGCGCTCTTTACAAAAGGCGGAAGAATCACGGAAGATCTTGAGGTTGAAGGCATGGACATTGGCTATCACGGCGAACAACACATGGCCATAGAAAAAGAAATGGTAACGAACTTTGTAACTAGGTAATCGATTGCAGCTTATGCCATAAGATATTTATCTACGGCATGAGCTGCTTTTCTACCTTCTGCAATCGCCCAAACCACTAAGGACTGACCTCTTCGCATATCTCCTGCTGCGAATACCTTATCTATATTTGATATGAAATTGTTGGTCTCGACATTCCCTCTTTCATCAAGTGAGACCTTAAGCTGTTTCAATAATCCTTCTTTTTGCGGATGTACAAATCCGGCAGCAATCAACGCCAGCTGAGCAGGGATCACCCGTTCAGAATCTTTCTTTTCTTCCAGCTTTCCATTCTTGAAGGCAACATCAACCACTTTGAGTCCGGTAAGCTTTCCCTTCGATCCTACAAATTCTTTGGTAAGCACTGCCCATTCTCGGTCGCACCCTTCTTCGTGTGAGGTAGAAGTTCTCAACGTCATGGGCCATTCCGGCCAAGGGTTTGTTTCAGCCCTGCTTAATGGTGGCTTATCCATGATCTCGATTTGAAGAACAGCTTCTGCACCTTGCCGTATGCTTGTTCCTACACAATCCGAGCCGGTATCTCCTCCACCTATAACAATTACTTCTTTATTATCGGCCGAGATCTTTTGATCTTGAATGCCAATTTCGGAGACTTCACGATTTTGCTGAGTAAGAAAATCCATGGCGAAATGCACCCCTTTCAAGTTCCTTCCTTCTATTGGTAAATCTCGTGGAATTGTGCTACCCCCGCATAGCAAGATCGAATCAAAATTTTTGAGTAAAGCATCACCTTTTATGTCTTTCCCGACATTGGTATTGGTCTTGAATGCAATGCCCTCTTCACGCAATAACTCTATTCTTCGTCGAACAACCGATTTGTCCAATTTGAAATCGGGAATGCCGAATCTGAGTAAGCCACCAGGCTCTTCATCCCGTTCAAAAACAGTGACATCATGTCCTTTTTGATTCAAAAGATCTGCAGCCGCCAATCCAGCGGGTCCAGAACCTACAATGGCGATTTTCTTTCCAGTTTGTTTTTCAGGAATTCTGGCAATTTCCCAGCCCATTTCAAAAGCCTTTTCAGCGATGCTTTTTTCTATGTGTTCAATAGCCACCGGATTTTGATTGATCCCTAAAACACACGATCCTTCGCAAGGAGCTGGGCAGATGCGCCCCGTAAATTCCGGAAAATTGTTGGTTGACTTTAATATCTGGTACGCTTCTTCCCATTCATTTCTGTAAACAGCATCGTTGAAGTCTGGGATTTTGTTTCCCAGTGGACAGCCGGAATGACAAAATGGAACTCCACAATCCATGCACCGAGCAGCTTGTTCCGTTGTTTTTGCTTCAGGAAAAGTAGTTTCAAATTCAGCGTACTTTTTTATACGTTCCTTTACCGGTTCATTTGCCGGCATCTCTCTGTCAAATTCAATGAATCCTGTAGGCTTTCCCATAATTGTACTAGTAAACTGGTGTCATTGGAATGTTTAATTTGGCCTCTTCACGTATATCCTTATACTGAGTAGGAATCACCTTTACCAGGTGATTGAGATACCTGTCCCAATCCAATAAGATTTCCTGAGCGAGGCTACTTGACGTATGTCTCAGGTGATTGACCAACAAAGTCTTTATAACGGTAAGATCTTCACTATCCAAGCGGTCGAAAAGTACCATTTCCATGTTGCAATTCTTACTGAGCTCGCCATTCTCATCGAGCACATAAGCAATTCCACCACTCATTCCTGCGGCAAAGTTTTTACCTGTGCTACCTAACACGAGTACAGTTCCTCCGGTCATGTATTCGCATCCGTGATCGCCAACCCCTTCTACTACAGCTTTAGCTCCTGAGTTTCTTACAGCAAATCGCTCACCCGCGATTCCATTGATGTAGCATTCGCCACTGGTGGCTCCATATAAAGCTACATTCCCGACAATGGTATTCTCTCTTGCTCTGAATCGTACATTTCTCTGGGGGTGAATGATGATTCTACCTCCTGAAAGGCCTTTGCCCACATAATCGTTAGCAGCACCTTCAAGAATGAACTTTACTCCTTTTGCCAGAAATGCGCCAAAGCTTTGCCCAGCAGATCCCTTGAATTTTATTTTGAGTAAACTGGAAGGCAATCCATCAGCACCATAGGCATTTGATATGTGACTGGATATAATTGCGCCTGTAGATCTGTCCGTGTT
The DNA here is from genome assembly GCA_965601465.1 of Ekhidna sp. GTDB lineage: Bacteria > Bacteroidota > Bacteroidia > Cytophagales > Cyclobacteriaceae > Ekhidna. The sequence continues at coordinate 941,669 of OZ271834.1, forward strand.
TTTTATGTCATACTCATAGGCCGCGACAAATCCCTTTTCAATTTCTTCGTTCACATCATTCCAGATTTTTTTGTCAAGCACATGATCTGTCAATGACTGTTGTTTTCGAGAGCGGTAGAAGGTGTCGTTTGTTTGTTCGTGCTTCAGAATAGGAGAAAGATCTAATCCTCTTGCATCGATTTGCGGGTTTTGCTCAAGTAAATGATTTTGACCCACCATCTCGTTAATGGTCTTGAATCCGAGTTCAGCCATTATTTCTCTAAGCTCCAGGGCCATGAATTGAAATAAGGTGATGACATGTTCCGGATCCCCGGTAAATAGTTTTCGCAGATTTTCATCTTGAGTAGCGATCCCAACAGGACATGTATTTAAGTGGCATTTTCGCATCATGATACATCCTTCAGCAATGAGTGCTGCGGTGGAAACACCCCATTCCTCGGCTCCTAGCAATGTAGCAATGGCAATATCTCTCCCAGTCATCATCTTGCCGTCTGATTGCAAAACGACTCGACTTCTCAATCGATTTTTGACGAGTGTTTGCTGCGCTTCAGCAAGTCCCATTTCCCATGGAAGTCCAGCATGTCTGATCGAGCTGAGAGGAGAGGCACCAGTTCCTCCATCTGCTCCTGAAACAAGTATGGCATCAGCGAAACCTTTGGCCACACCAGCAGCGATGGTTCCCACTCCTGCTTGAGCCACCAACTTCACATTGACTCGTGCATTTGGATTTGCATTTTTCAAATCAAAAATCAGCTGGGCAAGGTCTTCAATGGAATAAATATCATGATGGGGCGGAGGAGATATTAGATCGACGCCTGGCGTAGACATTCGGACTTTGGCTATCCACTTATTGACCTTATGCCCCGGCAACTGACCACCTTCTCCAGGCTTTGCACCCTGGGCAATTTTTATTTGAATTTCATCTGCATTGTTGAGGTAATGGGAGGTCACACCAAATCTGCCAGAGGCTACCTGTTTAATTCTTGACTTTTCAGAATCCCCATTGTCCATAGGAATGAATCTGCTAGCATCTTCTCCTCCTTCCCCACTGTTGCTTTTTCCACCGATTCGATTCATCGCGATAGCCAAAGTGGTGTGAGCTTCATGAGAAATCGATCCGAATGACATGGCGCCAGTAGCAAATCTCTTCAGTATTTTTTCTACAGGTTCAACAGAATCAATTGGGATGGCCTTCCTTTTTTTGAAAGAAAGAAGGTGTCTGATATTAAAGTAGCCCTCATCAGGGTTGGCGATTCTACTGGAATACTTTTTATAGAGTGAGTAGTCTTTGAGTTTCGTCGCTTTTTGTAGTAAATGAATGGTTTCAGGATCGATCAGGTGTTTTTCTTGTCCTCTTCGCCAACTATAAACACCTCCATGCTCCAAAGTTTTTGAATCATACGCTTTGTTGTGATTGTATCTAATTCCCTGTTCAAAATGATTAAAATCATTTCCTTCAATTCGTGAGATAGTGCCTTTGAAGCATTTCTCAATAATCGAGGAGGAGAGACCAATAGCTTCAAATATTTGTGCTCCCTGATACGATTGAAGGGTAGAGATGCCCATTTTTGACATCACCTTCAAAAGCCCTTTTCCAATGGCATTAGCATAATTATCTGAAAGTTCATTGAAGTCTGATTCAGTTGACTCAGCATGCATATTTATATGGCTGAATGCAAGGTAAGGCATCACTGCACTCGCTCCGTAACCAATTAATGTGGCCACATGATGAACCTCAATTACATCGGCAGCATGCACGATTAAGCTTGTTTGGGCCCGAATTTTTTTATCGGTTAGGTAATGCTGAATTGTACCGACCACAAACAATGAGGGGATTGGAAAATGATTGTTGTCTTGTGCTGCATCACTTAAAATAAGGATTTTTGAGCCGTCTAATACAGCTTTTTCGGCCTCATTGCAGATTCGAGTAAGGGCGGATTCGAGGGATTCGTCGTTTTGAAATGTACAATCAAGAATATGATGTGAAAATCCCTGGTTAGATAGCTCCAATACCTTTTGATAAGTGTCGGGACGTAACACTGGGCGAGTGATGTGAATTTGATGACATTGTTCCGGATCATCAGACAATATATTAGCACCCTCTCCTAATCGTGTGAAAAGAGACATAACCATCCGTTCCCTTATGGGATCTATTGGTGGGTTACTTACCTGAGCAAAAAACTGCTTTAGAAAGTTGGACGGATGTTGTGGTTTATGACTTAAAGCAGCTAGTGGGATCTCCAGACCCATACTTCCTATAGGCTCTTTCCCCTGCTCGCACATGGGAATTAATATTTGGTCAATGGCTTCCCGTGTCCAGCCATTCGCAATTTGCAGCGTGCTGATTTTCGCTTCATCAAGAAATGTAGGATCCGTGAATGGGCCAGGTAGAAATCTAAGTTTTATTCGATGTTTCTTGATCCAATTGAGGTAGGGCTTAGATCTGGCTATTTCATTTTTGATCTCAGCATCAAACTTTATTTCACCTTTTTCGAGATCGGCAACAATCATTTTTCCAGGCTGAAGCCTTCCTTTTTCCTTGATCATTTTTTGATCTACTGGAAGTGCTCCTGTTTCACTTGATACGATTAAACGCCCATCAAAGGTGATCGAGTACCGACATGGTCTTAAACCATTTCTGTCTAAAGTTGCTCCAATAACGTCTCCATCTGTGAAGCAGAGAGCAGCCGGTCCATCCCAGGGTTCCATAATCGAAGCGCTATACTTATAAAAGGCCTTCGTATGCTCGTCCATACTTTTATTGTGCTGCCAGGTCTCTGGTACCAACATCATCAATGCATGGGGCAATGAGCGTCCGCCCATCACCAATAATTCTACGAGTTCATCGAGGTTGGCAGAATCTGAGAAGTCTGGATTACAAATGGGGAGTAGCTTTTGGATTTCTTCATCCGTGAAAATCTCAGATTTCAATAGCGCTGATTTTCCATTCATCTTATTCACATTGCCCCGAATGGTATTAATTTCTCCATTGTGAGCAAGAAAACGAAAGGGTTGAGCTAAGCTCCATTTTGGGAAAGTGTTGGTTGAAAATCGGGAATGGATAATTGCAAAAGCAGACTTAAAATCCGGGTTTTGTAAATCGTGATAGTATTGTTTCAGTTGATCTGTTCGGAGCTGTCCTTTATAGACAACCTTGTAGCACGATAATGATGAAATATAGAAGTCTGGAAAAATTTCGGTTAAGCGTTTAGTGGCAACCTTATTGAGGATATATAATTTCCTCTCCAGCTCTTTTTCTACAAGATCTCCATGTTTGAGAAAGATCTGAATAATGATGGGTTCATTATCTCGAGCAGATGGACCAACATGTAGGCTTTCTACAGGTACTTGGCGTACACAAAATAGGTCGAAACCGAGTTCTTTCAGTAATAATTTGAGTTCATCCAGGCATTCTTCCCACCTGGGTTTAGGCAAGAATAGCATTCCGACTCCATAAGATCTTGGAGTTAAATATGCCTTGTGTGCTTTTAATTCTTTATCGAATAGGTCATAAGGAATTTCGGTCATGATTCCAGCGCCATCACCTGTCTCAGGTTCTGCGCCTACTCCACCTCGGTGTTCCATGTTTTCCAACATGAGAATGGCATCTGTGACAATTTGGTATGATCTACTCCGATTAATGTTTGCTACAAAACCGATACCACATGCATCGTGCTCGAGCTCCGATAAGTACATTGATTGACTTTTTCTTCCCATCTTTTTCAACACAAAAGATGTTGAAGTTAGCATCAATTCACTTACTGATTATCAATTTTTTAAACAAATTGATTGTTAATTACAATACTTTCAGTATACATTGTATTTGAATAAATATATTTCAATTTATTCTTTTGAGATGGCCTTGAATTATGAAATTCTTAAAATCGATTTAGAATCTAAATAATCAAGCAATTTTATTTTTCCATAGCATTCGATATATAGCTTATGATTGAATCATTTGCCATGATTTTGTAATGGCCAAGCCCCTTTACATGCACGAAAGAGGCATGTGTCCAGGCTTTTTCGAGCTCTTCTCCTTTAGAAAATGGTACGATTTGATCATCCTCACAATAGAAAAGATGAGTATTAATATTCCTCAGTTGGCTGGTCTTCAGTCGTAAATCGAAATAATCAATGGGCTGATGATACTTTTCTTTGACCAAACCACACATTGATCGATAAACTGCTTCGTTACAACCAACCTCACGAACGATATCCCCGAAGAAATACCTCACATACGGAGGGGCGGAAATAGCAAAATAGTTTTTTGGATGAAGGGCAGGACCTAATTCACTCAATGCAATGCCGACACCCAATGCGCCAATCGAATGAGCAACGATGGTTTCATAAGGACCATTTTTGGCAATATGCTGTTTGATAATCTCTCTGAATTCAGGTAATGCTGTCTGTTTTCCTTGTGATAGACCATGGGCACGCATATCAATGGCTTCCACTTGATATCCCTGACTTTGAAACGTATTGATCATTCTTCTGAAATCAGCAGCTTTCGACCTCCATCCGTGGCAGAGTAAGATTTTTTTATCTGAATCACCCCATTTATAGGATTTGATTAGATCACCTTTATAAGAGTGTTGAAAGCTCTCCGCACTTTTAAGCACTTGTTTTTGAGGTTCCGTAAAACCAACCCGACCTGGCAGCGTAAAATAATGCCAGATGATCTCAGCAGACTTTTTTGGTGAAGCATGCTGTAGTACACCTAACCCCTTTTTGATCAGTTCAACCTTCCAATTGGTCTTTGGTGGACGCTCTGCAGGTCTGCCAATGTCTTCTCCTTTTACTTCAATGTGTGTAACCATATCAATATACCGATTGGTATTTTAGTGAATAAATTTTTTTTATGTAGAAATTTCATCTATCTGTCTCAAAACGAACTTTTTGACAAATGCATAGGATCTTCCATCTCCCTCTATTCTTGATAGAGAAGTAACACCTTCAATCACAGAGTAAAAAAAATTGGCGAATTCCTCTGCATCCACATCACGTTTAATTTGTCCCTCAAGAATCCCCCTGTTAATCATTTTAGTAATCGAATCTTTTAACAGCGCGATTGATCTGATAACCTTAGACCTGAGGAAAGGTAAGCTATCATCTGCTTCAATGGAGGAATTCAAAACAGGACAACCACCAGGAATTGGTGGTTCTTTTATATATTCCTGATAAAATTCTACAATGGCTTTTAGCTTTTCAGGAGCCGTTTTGGCAGCCCGTACTCGTTTTCCAATTTCTGTAGCTACTATTTCAACCCCTTTTTCAAATGCAGCTGTAGCTACTTCATCTTTATTCTTAAAGTTCCCATAAATCGCTCCCTTTGTTATTCCGGTAGCAGAAGTAATATCTGAAATAGAGGCAGCAGCATATCCCTTCGTATTGAAGATGGGAAGTGCTTTGTCAATAATAAGCTGTCTCGTTAGCTCTGGATTCCTTGCCATGTTACAAATATACCGATCGGTATATAAATACGAAAGCTTATTTAAAAAGTTTCTAAAAAATAGTATGCATGCATACTAAATTGATGAATTGATCTATATTCGAGATCCAAAGAATTACGTAGGAGTTGACCATAATTCAGTCTCAATACTTAAAATCAGAAAAATTCTCAGCCAGTCGAGAGATAGCTTTATCTTTATTTACTGGAGAGTGGATGAGTGGTGCTGAGTGGATTCGACCGGGCTGGCGTCCATTGGAGTGGCGTCCCACCCACCGACTCAATGAGGAGGTGGTAAGAATAGGGCATAAAAAAAGCCACCCTGAAAAGAGTGGCTTGGTAAAAAGTGGTGCTGAGTGGATTCGAACCACCGACTCACGGATTTTCAGTCCGATGCTCTACCAACTGAGCTACAGCACCAAATTTTGGGTTGGCAAAACTAGGTATTTCTTTGAAAAGGCAAAATATAAATTGAAGTTCGTAGAAAGATTTTTTTAAAGCATTATGGAATATATCCCTCAAATCGTTTTCGTTCTGGTCTTAGGATTCTTCGGATTCCTCATTTATCGCAGAATTTCGCAGATTTCCAAGAATATTAAGCTTGGCAAAGACATTGATCTTACCGACAATAAAAGTGAGCGGTTAAAGAACATGTTTTTGGTAGCTTTTGGTCAAAAGAAGATGTTTAAGCGTCCAATACCAGCTCTTTTACATCTACTTATATATGTCGGCTTTGTTCTAATCAACATAGAAGTATTGGAAATTATCATTGATGGGTTATTCGGAACGCATAGGGTGGCCGCACCAATTTTAGGAGGTCTTTACTCCGGCATGATCAACTTCTTCGAATTTTTAGCCGTTGGGGTTATTTTTTCATGTGTGGTATTTCTAATTAGGAGAAACATACTGCGAATCAATCGATTCAAGAAAATAGAGATGGTTGGATGGCCTTCATTGGATGCAAATCTGATTTTGATCATCGAAGTACTTCTTATGATTGCCATACTAGGCATGAATGGTGCTGATCAAATTTTACAACAACGAGGAGCCGATCATTATACAGTAACTGGTTCATTCTTTTTTAGCTCATCCATGTTTGGTTGGTTGGATGGATTTGGTGATGGGACTCTCGTCATGATTGAACGAGGGGCTTGGTGGTTCCATATAGTTGGAATCTTTGCATTCGCACTTTATGTGACCTATTCTAAGCACTTACATATTTTCCTTGCATTCCCAAATACCTATTACAGCAGACTGGAAGCAAAGGGTAAAATGAATAACATGAATGAAATTACCAATGAGGTGAAAATCATGTTAGGGATGCCTGTTGAAGGTGACTCCACCCCTCCACCTGAAGGGATGCGCTTTGGCGCCAAAGATGTGAATGATCTCACCTGGAAAAACCTAATGGACGCCTATTCATGTACAGAATGTGGGCGATGTACGTCAGAATGTCCTGCCAACTTAACGGGTAAAAAATTATCTCCAAGAAAAATCATGATGGACACCAGGGATCGTCTGGAAGATGTCGGTAAGAATGGTTTAGATGATGGAAAATCATTACTTGGTGATTACATCACGAAAGAAGAAATCAATGCATGTACGAATTGTAATGCTTGTGTCGAAGCCTGTCCGGTTAACATCAATCCACTAGATATCATATTGCAAACTCGCAGATATGTGGCAATGGAAGAATCGGCTGCCCCAGATTCCTGGAATGCGATGTTCCAGAATGTGGAGACAAATTTTGCCCCATGGAAGTTTGGAGTACAAGACAGGTTCAATTGGTCAAATGAATTAAAAGAAGGAAAATGAGTGAAATACAAATACCAACCGTAGCAGACTTAGTAGCAAAAGGAGAAAAGCCAGATGTATTATTCTGGGTAGGATGCGCCGGTTCATATGACGATAGATATAAAAATGTCACAAAAGCATTTGTCAAGATCTTAAATAAAGTTGGGGTGAAGTTTGCAGTACTTGGTCCTGAGGAGACATGCACCGGAGATCCAGCACGAAGGGCCGGGAATGAGTTTTTATTTCAGATGCAAGCTATGGCCAATATCCAGGTGCTTAATGGGTATGAAATCCAAAAAATTGTGACTGCATGTCCTCACTGCTTCAATACATTAAAGAATGAATATCCTGAACTTGGTGGAAACTATGATGTGATTCACCACTCTCAATTTTTGCAGGAATTGATCAATGACGGAAAAGTGGAACTGAAAGGCGGAGGAGAATTTAAAGGGCGAAAAATCACCTACCATGATTCCTGTTTCCTGGGGAGAGCTAATAATGTGTATTCCGCTCCAAGGGCTGTCCTCGAAGCACTGGATGCTGAATTGGTAGAAATGAAGCGTTGTAAAACCAAGGGTCTTTGCTGTGGCGCTGGCGGAGCTCAAATGTTTAAAGATGCTGAGCCTGGCAACAAAGAGGTAAATATTGAGCGAACGGAAGAGGCACTAGAGACCAAAGCTGATACAATTGCTGTTGCCTGTCCTTTCTGTATGACTATGATGGCTGACGGGGTTAAAAACAAGGAAAAAGAAGATTCAGTAAAAGTGAAGGATTTGGCGGAACTCATTGCAGAGTCTGAAGGTTTGGATTGATATGCTAATCTCATTTGACCAAATGCCAGATAATGCTCGCTTGTGGATTTACCAGGCTGAGCGAAAATTGACCCAAGAGGAAGTTCAACTAGTACAAGCGAATACTGAAGCTTTTTTGACCCAGTGGAGGGCACACGGTCAGGATTTAAAATCTTCTTTTACCGTAGAATATGATCAGTTTTTGGTGATTTCAGTGGATGAATCTTTCAGTCAAGCCAGTGGATGTAGCATCGATGCCTCCGTTCATTTGATAAAAGGCCTTGAGTCAGCAATTGGTATTTCGTTTATGACGACAAGCCAGGTAGCATTTCTCCAAAATGACGAAATCAACCTGTACCCGTTCAATCAGCTAAAGAGTCAGGCAAAAAAGAAAGTTATCTCTCCTGACACCCTTGTTTTTGACAATACAGTAAAAAATGTTGCTGAGTTTAGGACGAAATGGTTGAAAGAAAGTAGCCAAACTTGGGTGAATAGGTTTTTTCAATAGGGCTTTTGTTTCGCTTCTTGTTTCAGGTTTAACTAATTTCGGATAATCATCCGAGCAATATTTTCGTTATTTCTGTATGCGAGTTATTCAATTTCTGTTTTTTACCCTGGCAATACTTGGCTGTTCTGTTGAAAAGAGCATGAATAATGCTGAATTTGATGCGGTAATCGCCAAGTTGGGAGATTCTCCTGAAAAAAATTCTCCGGAAGAAAATATTATGGTAGGCGACGCTTATCGTAAGTCCAATCGACTGGTTGAATCCATCCCTTATTACCAGGCCGCAATCAAAGAAGGCACTAGTGATGAATCAGCCAATCTGTATCTCGCACAAGGGTTAAAGGTTGAGCAAAAGTATGAGGAAGCTCAAAGAATATTAGATAATTATGTTCCGCGTGCTAGGGATCAGAAAATAAAAGCACTGGCTGAAAAAGAAATTCAGAATCTTCGTAAGATTGATGATCTCCATGAACGTGAAAGTTACTATCGGGTAAAAAACCTTCAGGATATAAATACCGAACGCGCAGAATATTCGCCAGTGTTCAGTCGAAACTACCTCTACTTCACATCAAATCGGGATGTTTCCAAAATATATCGGGCCACTGGGACTCCGTTTACAGATATCTATCGAGTATCGTCTAAGGGAGCCAATGTAAATCTGAGTACGCTTAATGCCTTAGATCCCATTATTAATCACATCGATACAAATGAAGGCTCAGTGGCTATTTCTCCGGATGGTAATTCCATGATTTTTGCCAAAGGAAATAATGGCAAAGCAAAAGGCTACAGCGAAGTAAATCTCTTTTTCACCAGGTACAGAAATGGTAAATGGACCGAGCCGGTACCACTTTCAATAAATGTGGCTGAAGCATGGGACTCAACACCTGCATTTTCCCCAGACGGAACCACGCTTTATTTTTCATCTACAAGACCCGGTGGGTATGGAGGAGCTGACTTGTATCAAGCAAAAGTCAATCGTAGAGGTAGATGGGTAGATGTAAGGAATTTAGGACCGGAAATAAACAGTGCTGGAGATGATGTATTCCCTTATGTCAGCCGTGATGGAAGCCTTTACTTTTCTTCTGACGGACACGCAGGATTCGGTAAGCTAGATATGTTTCAAGCAATTAGAGAAGGAGGTCATGTCACAATTCAAAATCTTGGGAAGCCAATGAATTCCTCGGCAGATGACTTTGGGCTTTATCAATTCAATTTGACGAAAGGATTTTTTACTTCAAACCGAAGAGGAGGTAAGGGAGACGATGACATATATACATTTGTTAATGATGATCCGGATCTAAAGATCGTTAACTACTTCCTCACAGGAACTACTGTAACCACGGATGACGCTGGTGAGGAAATCATACTACCCAATACGAAAGTTTCATTAACCACTGACAATGGAGAAGTGTTGGATGAGGCCTTTACCAACGCGGATGGTAGATTTAATTTTAGAGTCTATCCTGAAGAACACTATGACCTGATTGGCGAGAAGACGGATTATTTCACAGTTAGAAAAGACTTTACCACTATTGGTAAGTCTGTTGACAAGACAACTCTTACTGAATTTGTTACAGATGTCAACTTTGAAACGAAGATCATGATGGATCCAATCGTTTTGGAAAAAGCCATCGTTCTCGAAAACATATATTATGACCTGGATAAGGCCAATATTCGATCTGATGCTGCATTGGTCCTTGATAGTTTGGTGCAAATAATGAACGATAATCCCGAGATCTTTATTGAATTAGGATCTCATACTGATGATCGTGCACCAGATGACTATAACCTGAGGCTTTCATTACAAAGAGCTCAATCTGCAGTTAGTTACATTATTAATGAAGGCATTGAAGCAAAACGAATCACAGCCAAGGGTTACGGGGAGACCCAACTGATTGTTAAGAATGCCCAAACCGAGGAACAACATCAGCGAAACCGGAGAACAGAATTCAAAGTATTGCGATACAACCCACGTGACAGAGATGACGATCTTCCACCTGATGAACCGGTAGATGAATATGATCGATTCTTCAAAGATTCCGGTGATGGAAACTGATAAAACATTTTCTTTGCAATAAAAAAGTTAGCATGACTGATAGGTATGCCCAGAGGGGAGTCTCCGCAGACAAAGAGGATGTTCATTCGGCAATCAAAAACATTGACAAAGGATTATTCCCAAAAGCCTTCTGCAAAATTGTAGAGGACATCTCCGGTGATCCAGAATACTGTACCATCATGCATGCAGATGGGGCTGGAACCAAGTCATCACTTGCATATTTATATTGGAAAGAAACGGGTGATATCAGCGTTTGGAAAGGGATTGCACAAGATGCCATCATTATGAATGTAGATGATTTGTTGTGTGTAGGATCCACAGATAATATTCTACTATCATCTACCATCGGGAGAAACAAAAATCTGATACCCGGAGAAGTCATTTCTGAAATAATCAATGGAACAGAAGAGGTGCTTCAGATGCTACGCGATAACGGTGTGAATATTAAATCTACAGGTGGTGAGACCGCTGATGTTGGTGATTTGGTGAAAACCATTATCGTAGATAGCACAGTTACCGCCAGGATGAAACGAGCAGATGTAATTAATAATGCCAATATTCAGCCTGGAGACCTCATTGTAGGAATGGCTTCATATGGTCAAGCTACCTATGAGAAGGAGTATAACGGAGGAATGGGTAGCAATGGCCTGACTTCAGCACGACATGATGTTTTTGACAAGGTTTATGCGGAGAAATATCCCGAATCTTTTGATCAAAATGTTCCGGAAAACCTGGTATATAGTGGATCAAAGAGGCTCACAGATCCTGTCGAAGGATCTCCGCTGGATGCAGGCAAACTTGTGCTGTCGCCAACAAGGACTTATGGACCAATCATTCAATCAATTTTAAAAGAATTACGATCTGAAATCCATGGGATGGTACATTGCAGCGGCGGTGCCCAAACAAAGATTTTACACTTTGTAGATAACCTCCGAATAGTGAAAGACAATATGCTTCCTATACCCCCATTATTTCAAATGATACACCAAGAAAGCGGAACAGACTGGAATGAGATGTACAAAGTTTTCAATATGGGCCACAGGATGGAAGTTTATGTAGCCGAAGAGTCTGCCGACGAAATAGTGGAGATCGCCAGATCTTTTAATGTAGATGCTCAGGTGATAGGAAGGGTGGAAGAGTCAGATGACAAAGAACTGATTATTCAATCCGAAAAAGGCGTTTTTAATTATTAGGATCTACCAAAACAAAATTGATAATATCAAATCAGTAAATGCGCTTCTTAAAAGACTTGGTGGTTTTAATTGTTCCTTTTCGGATTGCATTCTTTTTTCAATCACTGAAGTACAGATTATCCTCAAAAAATTCGTCGCTTGTTCCATTGAATGATGTGGATATTAATGTGGAGGGGGGGCTTGAAAGGAAAATCCAACAAATTTCATTTGAAATTTCCAATACCTGTAATTACACTAGCATTCATCCGGAGTGTCCTGTTTCATGCTATAAAAACTCGATCGTACTGGACGAAAAAATTGTTTTTAAAGTAATAGATGAGCTAAAAGAGCTAGACTATTCAGGATATATTGCCTTCCATCGTTACAACGAACCCATGATAAATAAGGAAAGGCTTTATTCATACCTAGAATACATTAGTAAGGCGCTCCCTAATGCCAAGATGTCAATCTTAACAAATGGGTCATATTTAAATCAGGACGAACTAAATAAAATCGAAAGTTATAACGTCTGGAGTTTAAGCGTATCTGCTTATTCGAAAAAAGAATACATCAAATTAAAAAAGCTTACTACCAAAAGGATTAAGTACTCCATTTTCTATTCAGTATTGGATGACAGGTTGAGTATTTACGAAAAGAAACCGTTGAATTTAAAATTGCCGTGCTTTGCTACTATTCGTGATATCACTATAAACTGTTATGGACAGCTTGCATTATGCTGCTATGATTGGAATAATCAAGTAACTTTTGGTAGCCTAAAAGAAAATAGCCTAACTGAATTGCTGAACACTCCCCGTTTTGTAGATGCGCATTCCAGTTTGACAGCCGGCAATAGAAAATTTGATGTCTGTAGCCGCTGCGATACTTGCAGGTAGGCGTATTTATGCAAAGAAGTTATTGTCAGTTGCTGAACATTTATCTTTCCTTTGGACCGATTCTGACAACCTATGCTTTAAAAATTTCGAATTTAGAGGCTATGAGATCAATCATGTCAGTCCTCCTTCTTTGTTTTTCAACCCTTGTTCTTGCTCAATCTGAAAAACCTATTGTCGTAGTAGAGCTCTTTACATCTGAAGGGTGTTCCAGTTGCCCACCCGCGGATAAATTGCTATCAAGCATCGTTGCTAATACCAATGATGAAGTAGAAGTAATCGGTCTGTCTTTTCATGTAGACTATTGGGATTACATTGGTTGGAAAGATCCTTATGCTAAAAGAGATTACACCATTCGTCAGCGAGTGTATGCTAGAAAGTTTGCTTTGAACACCATCTATACCCCACAAATGATAGTAAATGGCAAGCATGAGTTTGTAGGCTCAAGTAGATCGGAATGGAATGGGGCCTATGCTAATGAAAGATGGACTAACCCGTCGGTTGAACTGGAAATTTCCCTTGTTTCAAAAACAAGTACATCTGTGACCTTTAAGGTAAAGTCTGAACAATCAACCAATTCACAAATTAACGTAGCGATTGTTGAGAGGAATCTTTCACAAGATGTTAAAAGGGGTGAAAATCGTGGAAGGAGACTTTCTCATGATAACGTTGTTCGTGCTTTTGATACCAGAAGTTTTGATGGAAAAGAGCACACATTTACGCTTCAACTTCCTAATGGGTTAAAAGAGCAGGATTCCAGTTTAATCGTTTATTCCCAATCCGCTGACAACTGGCAAATCAATGGAGCTAAGCAATTAAGTCTGATGAAAATTAACTGATGAAGCGATTTCATTTACTTCATTAAATCTCTACACCATTTAGGCTATCAATTTTCACTTTTTATGCTTTTTTTTGATCACAAAAAGGGGTAATGAAAGAATGGTATGTCACACTTGCTGACCAGAGGGTAAACTTGATTCCCATTACTTTAGCGCATATTCGAGAGATGCGAAAATTAAGCTCAGATTCGGATATTTGGACGTGGTACACTGAGGATTTGTCAGAACCTGATGCATTGGAGGATTGGATGATTAAACGGCTAAAAGAGACTGAGAATGGCAGCAAAATGACATATACTGTCCAGCTCAGAGACTCTGGTGAAATAATAGGCGCTACCAGTTATGGTAACATTGACTGGGCGGAGCATGGAATAGAGATTGGGTGGACCTGGCTAGGAAAGAAATATATTGGTGCCGGGATAAACAAGCACATGAAATTTTTGATGCTAAGGCATGCATTTGAGAAAATGGAAATAGAACGCCTTGAGCTTCGTACAGATGAAGAAAATGTAAGATCCAGGAGAGCTATGGAGAAAATAGGAGCTAAGCATGACGGGACACTGAGGAGCCATCGCTCGACGCAAGGAGGACGTAGAAGAAATACTGTAGTTTACAGCATCATTAAAGGCGAGTGGCCTGAAATTAAAAACACCATCTTCAAAGACTTGTAATGGAAGCATTATTAATCATTTTTTCCGTATTGCTTATAGCTGGCGGCATCATCTTTTCCATTCTTCCACCGCTTCCAGGGCCAGTGCTAACATACTGCGCAATGATTTGCACACATGCCGTGTCAGAAGAAACAACATTTAGCACCACCTCATTTGTCATCTGGGGCATTATTGGAGTTATTATTACGGTTGCCGACTATGTCTTGCCTGTTGCAGCCACCAAAAAATTTGGAGGGACCAAGGCAGGCGTAATTGGTGGTATGATTGGGATGGTAGCGGGTATTTTACTACCTATTCCTTTTGGAATTATCCTAGGTCCCCTTTTCGGAGCAATTATTGGTGATCTTTACGGCGGAAATCGAATCAGATCAGCTTTTAAATCTGGCTTTGGCTCTTTTCTAGGTTTCGTATTGGCCACTTCGTTGAAATTACTTTATTCAATCATATTGGGTGGAGTGATAGCCTGGAAGGTAGGAGGGTTTACTGTTAATGCAATTATTGAATTATTTTAAATCAAAAGCATACTTATCAGGCCCGCTACAATCAGGATGTCGATGTAAACCTTAATACGTTTAAAGTCGCTCATTTTATCTGCTTTGGCTAATTGAAAGGCAGCCCAAAAAACAAAAAGGAGTACGGCAAAGAAGAAGATTCTAACGTTCCAATTGGGGATTGATAACAAATAGAAAGTGAGCATTCCAACCCCGGCAATTCCTGCAAGGAAAATGATCAATTTAGCACCTCTAATACCCCATACGATTGGAATCGACTGGATCCCAAACTGGACCTCTCCTTTGGCACTCACTATATCTTTGAGGCTTTCTCTAATAAATATGGTGACGCATCCAAACAAGGCATAGGCAACAACTAATAGATTAAATTCCCTAAAGAATACCATTACAAGGAGTAGCGTTAGGCAAGTAAGGAAGGCGATGGTTAGTGTGCCAAGAAGAACCCAACGACGGATGATTACACTATAGGTCCAAAGTGCTCCGGCAGAAAAGATATGAATAGCTCCAATAGCGGGATCGATTAAAAAGCCAATAGCAATTCCTGAAAATGTCAAAGCAAGGTGAGAAAAAAGCGCCAGGCGCCTTCTGAATCTGGTTCCAACAATAACTTTTTCCGGACGATTGATCATGTCGATCTTCTGATCGAAGTAGTCGTTGATGATGTAACCTGCTGCACCAATCATTCCTGTGCTGAAAATAAAAAGTAGGAATTCTAACTTTATTAAAGAACCCAAAGGTTTGTTTAGTAGATAAAAAGCCGTAATAAATTGTGTTAAACCAATAATCAGTAAGTTGGGAATCCGACTTGCCATCAAAAAACCTGCAGTATTCCTTGTGAAGAAATTCACTTATTCTCTCTAATGCTATTGGTTATCATCTGGTACATATTTCTCAAATGCTCATCTTTTAACATTTCCAGATGAGTGTTGATGGTTTCGTCATCGTCACGAATGGCTGGACCGGTTTGGGAATTTGAGGGATTTAAGGCTATGGCTTTTTCCAGAGTCTCCTCAACCAGCGGTTGAATATCCTGGAAAGTCATATCTAAATCAGCCAAAAGTTTTTCAGATAGATGAAGCATATGATTACTGAAGTTGCAAGCAAAGACAGCAGCCAGGTGTAGTTTTGAACGATGAGTAGAGGTCATCAGGCGAACATCATTGCTAAAGCTTCTTACAAAAGTGAAAATATCCCGTTCTCCTTCTTCTGAACCTTCAATAAATATGGGGAAGGATGTAAAATCGACTTCTTTGGTCCTACTGAAAGTTTGGAGTGGATACATCACACCATGTTTCGGATGTTTACTCAGATCGGCAATTGGATTTGAGCCTGAAGTATGTAATATAATGGCATCTGAGACTGGGAGTTGATCAGATAGTTCTTTGATCATATCGTCAGGCACACTGAGTATGATGATATCAAACTCAGCAGGATCTAATTGATCCATACTTAATACTGATTCATCATAGGGTGTCCTTGAAAAGATCGACACTTCATGACGTTTGGAGGAGATGCGATTAGCTAAATGATAGCCAACATTTCCATACCCAATGATTGCTACCTTGCTCATTCAGTAAAAATAGGAGATTAAAGCTCAAAAAGTGAATTTATGCTTCTACTCCTTTGTCTCGCATTTTTACAAACTCTAAGTATCTACGCCTAATAGCCACAATGAAGCCGATTACGAGCATAAAAGTACCAATCCATAAAAGGTTGATCCACGGTTTTTTCACGGCCTCCATGATGATCCAATCTTTCTGGGTGGTTTGATATGCCAGTATCACTGCATTTTCCTGTGGTATGATGTTCTGGATAGAAATTCTAAATGCTAAATCATTTACCTGATCATCAATTCGCCCAATATATTCTTGGTTTCGAATGACAAAGATCGGCTCAGCCTCATAGTTTGAATATTCACCTTGTACTTCAACAACCGCCTTAACTGCAACATCGCCTGAAGAAAGTGGAGTTCCGTTAATGGTAGAGATAGGTTCCATTCTTTTTAAAGTCGCCACATAGTCATTGATAAAAAACTGACCTCCTATATCTACTTTGACTTCTCTAGGCTCACTCCAGTCTAGTTCCTGATCAGGATCAGGGAATGTACGAACATGCGTATACATATCGGCACTCAATTTTCGTTTGATGTCCGGAGAATAGACAATCATATCCATTGCTCTATTTATTTGAACTCTGGGGTAAAGAGTGAATTGCTTACCTTCTTCCGTATGGTATTCCACTTCGAAGTAGCTATTTTCAGGGCTAATAAGTGTTAAGGTATCTCCATTTGCTGTTCGAATAACTTTTAATGGATCAGCTGTAAGTTCCAATTTATTTTGATCTATGTAACCATCCTCTCTGGTTTCCTTCCTTATACCTCTATAGATCATCGAATATTCTTTCATCTGCCGAGGCTCGTTGATGAAAAGCAAGAGGTTATCTCTATTTATTTCTTCAGGAAAATCTGAACCCCACACCATAGATGTGTAGTTGGTGGATAGAATGCTTGAATATCCACTAGAGAACAAAATTCCAACAAGCATCAACGCAACCCCAATATGTGTAATCGATCCTCCCGAAAGTTTGACATTGGATTTGGCTAATCCGATTAAAATTTTTGAATTAGCGCATATGGAGTAAACGCATGAAATAAGCAAGATCAAATAAAAGGGCTCGGTGATTTTTCCCAATACGATGATTGTTCCTGAGATAGCCAGTGAGATCAAAAAAGGAGTTCTCAACTCTTCTTTAAGTTTAGTACCATCCATTTTTTTCCACCAGAAAAACTGACCCGTACCAGAAAGGATGGCAAGGAATACAGATAGAATCATTTGAGGTAATGAATATGCATCATAGATATCAGTAGGAGGTGCCAGGTTAAGATCGAAACCAAGCGAACCTGCGATCTGATTATACACCGGCATTGATGTATACAACAATACCTGAAAAGCCATTAAGCCAAGAATTCCTGACCCCATGAAAATCCAGAATTCACGTGAATAGGTGGAGGTTTCTTCTTGGGATGTTGGAATCTCATTCCATCTTTTGATAATCAGGAAGACGGATAAAATGATGAAAGCAAATAAATAAATCAACAACTGCCCAGAAAGACCAAGATCTGTAAACGAGTGAACTGAGGAATTTCCCAGTATTCCACTTCGGGTTAAGAAAGTGGCATATAAAACAAGGATGAAAGATGCTACAACTAGTATCAATGATAGCTTTAAGGCTGAACCGCTTTTCTTGTAGGCTATCATCACATGTATTGCTGCAACGAGGACAAGCCACGGGACATAGATAGCATTTTCAACCGGATCCCAATTCCAGTACCCTCCAAAGTTCAATGTTTCATAAGCCCAATAGGCCCCCATCAAAATACCGACACCCAAAATCATCGCTGAAAATTGTGCCCACGGTAGCGCTGGTCTAATCCATTCTTTGTTCTTACCAATGATTAATCCACCAATACAATATGCAAATGGTATTACAGTAGTCGCAAATCCTAAGAATAATGTAGGTGGATGGATGACCATCCAATAGTTTTGAAGCAAAGGATTTAGCCCATTGCCATCTTCCGGAATAAAATTGGGGTTGGTTTGAAAAATAGGTGCATCGATTACTTCTCTCAGTAGCATGAATGGAGAGCTACCAAGTTTTACATCAAAGACAACCACACCCAGAATCATGGATGCAAGAAATACTTGCGTCAAAGACATCACAAACATGACTGGGGCTTTCCAAAACTTGTTGGTGTTTATCAAAATGATACCGAGCACCGCATTCCAGAATATCCAGAGAAGGAAAGAACCTTCCTGTCCTTCCCAAAAACACGAAATCTGGTAATAGGTGGGTAGAATTCTGGAGCTATGGCTAAAAACATAGTGGTATTCGAAGTAATGGTTGCTTATGAGGTAAAACAACGTTCCAATCACTCCAAGAACGGCAATTGCATGCACGTAAAATATTTTTGAGCCGAAGGCGGTCCATTCTTCGTCTTGATTTCTTCCCTTGAAATATGCGTATGTCGAAAGTAAACTTGTGACAAATGCAATGACAACAAACGCATGGCCTAATTGTCCCTCAAAATAGTGTATCATATAATGGCTTTGATTTAGCTAAATCATTTTTTAGCTAGTAAATTCAGGGTCTTCCTGGTACTTGGAAGGACACTTAAGTAATATTTTTTCTGCAATGAAATTATCCCCCTGGTAGGCTCCTACAATTACAACTTGTTCTGATCTGGTAAAATCTGTTGGTATTGGTTCAGCGAACAATACTTGTTGTTTTAATCCATCTTCATCTATCATTTCAAATTTGAATGACAACTTGTCCGGGCTTTCCTCAATTCCTACTACCTCACCAGAAGCAGTTTTAGGCAGTTCTCCCACTACATGAATGCTTTTCTTAAATCCTTTATCTGAAAGTTCCTTTGCTTCTGAAAAACTTACGTAAGAGCTGGCATCACCAGCCATGGAAATAATCATTGTAATAGCTATTGCAATAATTACGATTGCTGCGATATATGTCTTTTTCATTTTTCTGAAATTTCTTCTTCTAAACGCTTAGCACGTCTATCCAGTTTGAACAATAGAAAGAAAAATACAGCCAGGATTACGAGAATAATGCCGATTACCACATAGATTTTTCCTTCACCTCTAAAGTCATCTGCCATTTCAACCTGCGCTTGTGCAATTTGAGTTCCGATGAGCATCAAAATTCCTAATATATATTTAAGCATCTTCAAGTTTTTGTTTTGTTAGCGAAAGCCGTATACCAATTGTTGACATCCAGTATCCAAGCAAGGTCCAGCCTACTACAGCTAGATAAAATACCTTTCTTAGATTACTATCCAGGTCATATGCATTGAATCCGGGATTTCCACCGTTCCCTGGATGAAGACTATCCGACATTCTTGGAAGGATGAACAGCAATGGAATCATTAGAAAAAATGCGAATATGTTGAATACTGCAGATATCCGATTGCGTTGTTGTTCGTCTTGCATGGAACTACGTAGTACAAAATATCCCAGATATATCAGTAAAGATATTGCTGACGCATTTTGTTTAGGATCATTGCTCCATGGTTCCCCCCAGGTATAATTGGCCCACACCATACCTGTTACGATGCCTAGTACGCCAAAAGCAATACCCATGTTTGCTAGTTGTACGCTGTAAGTATCAAATGTATTTTTTCCCGTTCTTAAATATTTCATGGCGTGTACCATTGATCCCAAGAACAATAAGATCATTCCAAACCACATCGGGACGTGAAAATGAAGTGCTCGAATAGTTTCATTAAGGATGGGTAGTTCGGGTACTGGAAGCAATAATCCAGCGATTACCGTGTAGACTAAAAGCACCACACACAACCATTTCCACCAATCAGTTTTTAGTAAATAACCCATCACGATTTCCAAGTAAAAGGGAACAAAACGAATGTGAGCGCAATGATAATCACATCGACTGAGAAGAGCGCAGTTAGGTTCCCCTGAATCTGCGTAAAGACATAACTGTCAAGGATTTTGTAGCTATTACTAATGGCTAAAATTAATACGGGTATAACCACAGGGAATCCAAGAACCGCCATCATTATTGAGCGATTACTTGATCTAAAGGCAATGGAAGAAACCATTGTAAACGTCGCACTTAATCCAATACAACCTAAGATCAAATTGATTAAAAAGAGGCCAAAATTTGTAATTGGATTACCAAGAAGCGTTGTGTAAATAATCAACGAAATGATAGCTATCGCTACCAGGTAGGTAAAAGAATAAATCAACTTAGCCAGAATGATCTCAAACGGTTTGCACAGAAAGAAGTAATAATGTGATCTTCTTTCCTCCTGAATGAAACTTTTAGAAATACCATTAATAGCTGTAAACAGGAGAATTATCCAGAACAGTGCATTCCATACTTCTACTGAAACAAAACCTTTGAATGCCATGTAAGTGGCAAAAATTGTTGAGGCGAGATATAGCAAAATACCTGTGATAGGATTCTGTTGTCTCCAATCAACAATCAAGTCTTTTTTTACTAATTCTACTACTCGTTGCACGGGGCGCAAAGATAAATTCAAACCACCTTATACCTTGCATATACTTGACATTCCACTTAGCATTGCATAAAATTTTAGGAGTTAGTGAAGATTATCGTGTTGGGGCATTGAAAATACCTCAATACTTTTAAAAAATAGTAGATGAAAAAAATTCTTGTGACAGGAGGTGCCGGATTTATCGGTTCGAACTTAATTGGATCTCTTCTGGATAAGAATTATCAGGTTGTGTGTCTGGACAACCTTGCAACAGGGTCATTAATGAATATCAAAAATTACTTTGACCTCAAAAATTTCGAATTCGTAGAGGGTGATATTCTGGATTACGAACTGTTGCTGAAATTATCTAAAGGTGCTTTTGCGGTTTCTCATCAAGCAGCTTTAGGATCTGTTCCAAGATCTATAATGGATCCGATTACTACGAATCGAATCAATATCGAAGGGACCTTAAATGTGTTTAAAGCCTCTGCTGATAATAAAGTTACACGAGTAGTTTACGCAGCTTCATCGTCTACCTACGGCGATTCAACAGAATTACCAAAGAAAGAAGATAAAATCGGTAAACCACTCTCTCCCTATGCAGTCACAAAGTGGGTAAATGAATTGTATGCTGATGTTTTTCATAACGTATACGGCCTCAATACCATTGGGCTCAGGTACTTCAATGTCTTTGGTCCGAGGCAAGATCCTAACGGCCCATATGCTGCGGTGATTCCACTATTCATACAAGCGATAATTTCGGGACAAATACCAATGATAAATGGGGATGGAAATCACAGCAGAGACTTTACCTTTGTAGCCAATGCTGTTCAGGCCAATATTCTCTCAATAGAGGCACCGATAGATTGTTATAATGAAGTTTACAATGTTGCGTTTGGCCAAAGGACTACTCTAAACGAATTGGTTGATCATATAAATGCTATCGAAGGTAGTAGTATAAAACCGCAACATCGTAATAGCAGAGAGGGTGATATTGAACATAGCTTGGCGGATATCTCGAAAGCGAAAACTAAACTTGGATATGATCCAGAATTTGATGTTGTTAAAGGATTGGATTTGACTATTGATTGGTATAAAAAGAACATGCAGTATCTGTGACTCAAAACTCAACCATATTGATCACTGGAGGTGCGGGATTTATCGGAT
Organism: Ekhidna sp.; assembly: GCA_965601465.1. GTDB lineage: Bacteria > Bacteroidota > Bacteroidia > Cytophagales > Cyclobacteriaceae > Ekhidna. The sequence goes on from OZ271834.1 coordinate 963,543, forward strand.
CGCATGTTGTTCGGAGATTTCTCAAATGCAACAAATATAAAATTGTCAATCTTGATAAACTGACCTATGCAGGAAATCTGGAAAATCTTTCTGATGTGGAGGATGCCGATAATTACGAGTTTGTTAAAGGAGATATCTGCGACACTAAAAGGATAGCTGAGCTTTTTGATTCTTACGATTTCAAAGGTGTAATCCATTTGGCAGCAGAATCTCATGTAGATCGATCCATACTTGATCCAATGGAATTTATTCAGACAAACATCATTGGTACGGTTAACTTATTGAATGCCGCCAAAGATGTATGGAAAAACAAGAACGATAGAAGGTTTTATCACATTTCGACAGATGAAGTTTATGGTTCTCTAGGAGACGATGGATTTTTCTTAGAGTCTTATCCTTATGATCCAAGATCACCATATTCTGCTTCTAAAGCATCTTCTGATCATTTTGTAAGAGCTTATGGAAATACCTACGGTCTTCCCTATGTAATATCAAATTGTTCTAATAATTACGGTCCAAACCAGTTTCCTGAAAAGCTGATTCCCTTAATGATTCATAACATTCGGAACAATAAGCCACTTCCAGTATATGGTAAAGGAGAAAATATCAGAGATTGGCTCTATGTTGAAGATCATGCGAGAGCTATTGAACTAATTTTCGAAAAAGGAACCAATGGGGAAACCTACAATATTGGTGGTTTCAACGAATGGAAAAATATTGATTTAGTAAAGCTATTGTGTGATATCGTAGATGGTAAACTAGGCAACAATCAAGGCACTTCAAGAGAACTTATCACATTTGTGAAAGATCGAGCAGGGCATGATGCTAGATATGCTATTGATGCATCAAAACTTAGCAAAGAACTGGGTTGGGAACCTTCCTTACAATTTAAAGAGGGCTTAGAAAAAACAGTAGATTGGTATTTCGATAATGAAAGATGGCTTAAAGATGTTACATCAGGAGATTATCTTAAATACTATGATGACCATTATAAAAATAGATAGCAAATGAAAGGAATCGTATTAGCAGGAGGTTCTGGTACTAGATTGCATCCATTGACACATGCTGTTAGTAAGCAAATTCTACCTGTTTACGACAAACCCATGATCTATTATCCACTGTCTACATTAATGCTATCGGGAATCAATGAAATACTCATTATTAGTACGCCAAGGGATTTGCCGTTATTTCAAGATCTTTTGGGTGATGGATCATCATTGGGTTGTTTCTTTTCATATGCAGAGCAAGCTCAACCCAAGGGACTTGCAGAAGCCTTTATAATTGGTGAAGAATTTATTGGAAATGATAGTGTGGCACTTATTCTTGGTGACAATATCTTTTATGCATCTGGATTACCAAAGAAACTACAATCTTGTGTCGATCCAGATGGCGGTGTTGTATTTGCCTATCACGTTAATGATCCTGAACGATATGGAGTTGTAGAATTTGATTCGAATAACAAGGCAATTTCAATTGAAGAAAAGCCCAGTCAACCAAAGTCAAATTATGCTGTTCCGGGACTTTACTATTATGATAATGATGTTGTAGAAATTGCAAAGACAATTCAACCAAGTTCAAGAGGGGAGCTTGAAATTACGGATGTGAATAACTATTATCTCAAAAACAATAAATTAAATGTAAGTGTATTCGGTCGTGGGACAGCTTGGCTGGATACAGGTACATTTGCATCATTAATGCAGGCTGGAAATTTTGTTCAGGTAATCGAAGAAAGACAGGGCCTCAAAGTGGGTTGCATTGAAGAGGTAGCTTATCATATGAATTTTATTACGGATAGTGAATTAGAGCAATTGGCAAAACCACTTGAAAAGAGCGGATATGGAGTCTATCTATTAAGTGTTCTAAACAAATGAAAGCAACAGAAACGAATCTAAATGACTGTTGGATAATTGAGCCTGATGTTTTTGAAGATGAAAGGGGATACTTTTATGAAGGGTTCAATATGCAGAAGTTTAAAAGCCTTACTGGATTTGATTTTCATGTAAAGCAGATCAATCAATCGAGATCTTCAAAAGGAGTTTTGAGAGGCCTGCATTTTCAAACAGGGGTGCATGCGCAAGCCAAGTTGATTTCTTGCCTAGAAGGTGAGGTCATTGATGTCGCGGTTGATCTCAGACAAGATTCTCCAAGTTTTTGCCAGTACTCCATTGTTAGACTGTCAGCTCATAACAAGAAGCATTTCTATATGCCAAAAGGAATGGCACATGGTTTTTTGGTCTTGACTGACTATGCGAAACTGATGTATCAGACGGATGAGTTGTACTCTATGGAGCATGATTCAGGCATAAAATATAATGACCCTGATTTGAATATAAGTTGGGGGGTATCCGAGGAAGAACTCATCTTATCAGACAAGGATCAAAATTTACCTTTACTAAAACAATTAAAGCATTTATTCTAAATGTCAAAGAAGAAAGTATTAATAACAGGAGGAGCAGGATTCTTAGGATCTCATCTCTGCGATAGATTCATCAATGAAGGATATCATGTGGTAGCCATGGATAATTTGCTTACCGGAGATCTTGCAAATATTGAACATCTTATGGGTCATGAAGATTTCGAATTTCAACACCATGATGTTTCAAAATATGTTCATGTTTCTGGTGATCTTAAATACATTTTACATTTCGCTTCACCCGCAAGCCCCATTGACTACTTAAAAATGCCAATCCAAACAATGAAAGTGGGTTCATTAGGAACATTAAATTGCCTCGGCCTGGCAAAAGATAAAAACGCAAGAATGCTAATAGCATCCACTTCAGAAGTTTACGGAGATCCATTGGTACATCCGCAAACAGAAGAATATTGGGGCAATGTTAACCCAGTAGGACCTAGAGGGGTATATGACGAAGCAAAGCGATTTCAAGAAGCTCTTACTATGGCCTATCATACTTTCCATGGTTTAGAAACTAGAATCGTTAGGATATTTAACACCTTTGGACCAAGGATGAGGCTTGATGATGGGCGGGTATTACCAGCCTTCATATCTCAAGCACTGAAAGGCGAAAGTCTTACAGCTTTTGGTGACGGTTCACAAACTCGATCGTTCACTTATGTAGATGATTTGGTTGAAGGCATTTATCGATTATTGAAGAGTGACTATTCTCAACCAGTAAATATTGGTAACCCGGAAGAAATAACAATCAATGAATTTGGTGAGGAGATCATTCGACTTACCGGAAGTAAATCTAAAATTGTTTATAAAGATTTACCGAAAGATGATCCCAAGCAAAGAAGACCTGATATAAGTCTCGCGAAGAAGGTTTTAGATTGGGAACCAAAATTCACCAGATCGGAAGGATTGAAACCTACACTCGAATATTTCCAAAAGAAGGTTTTAGGCTAAAATTTTGATCTATTTTTGCCGCCAATTCTGATTTTCAATGAAGTACAAAGTTGGTATCATAGGTCTGGGATATGTAGGTCTTCCTCTAGCGGTCGAAAGTGGTAAGTTGTATGATACTGTAGGATTTGATATTGACGCAAATAGGATTTCAGAATTAAAGTCGGGAAAGGATCGAACCCTGGAGGTTTCGGCTTCTGAATTAAAAGAAGCGGTGAAACTTACATATACAAATTCAAAAGAGGATTTAACTTCTTGTGACTTTTATATACTTACAGTTCCTACTCCGATTGATAAGAACAAGAATCCGGATTTAAGTCCATTAATATCTGCTTCGAAACTGGTTGGAAGTATATTGAATAAAGGAAATATTGTTGTTTATGAATCCACCGTTTTTCCTGGTTGTACCGAAGAAGTTTGCGTCCCGGTATTAGAAAAAGAAAGTAGTCTTGTTTATAATGAAGATTTTTATTGCGGTTATTCACCCGAAAGGATAAACCCGGGAGATAAAGACCATAGGATAACCAATATCTTAAAAGTAACAAGTGGGAGTAATGATGAGGTTTCAAAGAAAGTGGATGACTTTTATAAATCCTTGATTAAAGCAGGGACATACAGAGCCTCATCAATAAAAGTTGCTGAGGCTGCGAAAGTGATTGAAAATTCGCAGCGCGATTTGAACATCGCGTTTGTCAACGAATTGGCACTCATTTTTGATAAGTTGGATGTTGATACTACCGAGGTGCTTGAGGCAGCCGGAACAAAATGGAATTTTCTACCATTTCGCCCAGGTCTTGTTGGGGGCCATTGTATTGGCGTAGATCCATATTACCTAACTCAGAAAGCAGAGTCTGTAGGATATCACCCTCAAGTCATACTATCTGGGAGGAGAATCAATGACCAAATGGGACCATATGTTGCTCAGAAAGTCATTAAACTCTTAGCTCAAAAAGACAAATTGAGTGGAAAAACCAGGATATTAATTCTTGGATTTACTTTCAAAGAGAATTGTCCAGATACGCGTAATACTCGTGTTATTGATATTTATAATGAATTACTTTCTTACAACATGGTGGTTGACGTTTTCGACCCTCAAGCTGATCCAAGGCAAGTAGACGATGAGTATGGACTAAAACTTACTGATACTATAAAAGGGAATTACGACGCGATAATTTTAGCAGTACCTCACACAGAATTCGAATCACTCGATTGGAAAAATATTCGAAATAATACTTCTGTGATTTACGATGTAAAGAGTATTCTTTCCAAAAAAATGGTAGATGGACGGTTATAAAGAAAATATCATCCCACATTCTCATATTATTCTTCAGGCGGATAGGGTTAAGAAGAATGGATTCAGTCCAAAACTTATTTGGTTTACAGGTCTCTCGGGGTCTGGTAAGTCAACATTAGCAAGTCGGCTGGAGGCACATTTTTTTGAACAGAATATTCATACCTATATCCTTGATGGAGATAATATTAGATCCGGACTAAATAATGATCTGGATTTTAGTGATAACAGTCGCAGAGAAAACATTCGAAGGATTTCAGAAGTCTCTAAGCTTTTCCTTGATGCTGGAGTCATGATATTTACAGCATTTATATCACCATTTGAAGAAGATAGGAATGCAGCAAAATGTTTGGTGGGAAAAGAAAATTTCATTGAAGTATTCGTGGAGTGCCCCATAGAAGTGTGTGAACAACGCGATGTGAAAGGACTCTACAAAAAAGCAAGAGCAGGACAAATAAAACACTTCACTGGAATTTCGTCTCCATTTGAGACACCTCAGCAGCCTGATGTCAAGGTCAATACTGCGGAAAACTCATTGGAAAAATGTCTTGAAATTTTGATAAAAGAAATAGAACCTAGAATTAGGATATGAATAATTATAATCTTACTCACCTCAAGGAACTGGAAGCCGAATCAATTTACATCCTGAGAGAAGTTGCTTCACAATTTCAAAAACCAGCAATATTGTTCTCTGGTGGAAAAGATTCTATTTGTGTAACGCACTTAGCTAGAAAGGCTTTTCATCCTGCAAAAATCCCATTCCCATTGGTGCACATCGATACCGGTCATAATTTTCCTGAAACCATTGATTTTAGAGACAATTTGGTAAACGAAATAGGCGCTAAGCTGATAGTAGGATCTGTTCAGAAATCAATCGACGATGGAAGAGCAACTGAGGAAAAAGGAAGAAATGCGAGCCGAAATGCCATTCAAACGGTAACATTACTAGACACAATTGAAGATCAAAGCTTTGATGCCTGTATAGGAGGGGCTCGAAGAGATGAAGAAAAAGCAAGAGCAAAAGAACGATTTTTTTCTCACAGAGATGAATTTGGGCAGTGGGATCCTAAGAATCAGAGACCTGAGCTTTGGAATATATTTAACGGGAAACAGAATTATGGAGAGCACTTCAGAGTCTTTCCATTAAGTAATTGGACCGAAATGGATGTTTGGCAATACATTCTAGCAGAAAATATTCCAATCCCCTCTTTATACTTTGCTCATAACAGAGATGTAATTTGGAGAAACAATACGTGGCTACCTGTTTCTGAGTTTATCCAGATTGACTCTAAGGATGAAGTGGTAAACAAGAAATTGAGATTCCGAACACTTGGTGACATCACTATAACGGGTGGAATAGAGTCAGATGCTGATTCATTAGAGAAAATTGTTGAAGAAGTAGCTGCAGCAAGACATACCGAAAGAGGAAATCGGGCCGATGATAAACGCTCCGAAACGGCAATGGAAGACAGAAAGAAAGAAGGATATTTTTAATCACTAATCATTAAGCTATAAATGGAAGGATACTTAGATATGGAATTATTACGCTTTACCACGGCTGGAAGCGTAGATGATGGAAAGAGTACATTGATTGGGAGATTACTTTATGATTCGAAATCCATTTTCGAAGATCAGCTTGATCAAGTTAGAGAAACAAGCGAAAGAAGAGGTGCTACCGAAGTAGATCTAGCACTGCTGACTGATGGACTGAAGGACGAACGAGAACAAGGAATAACCATTGACGTAGCATACAGATACTTTGCAACACCCAGACGCAAATTCATTATTGCAGATACTCCAGGTCACATCCAGTATACGCGTAATATGGTAACAGGTGCCTCAACAGCCAATGTTGCGCTCATTTTAATTGATGCCAGAAATGGTGTCGTCGAGCAGACTTGCAGACATTCCATTATTGCATCGCTACTACAAATCCCCCACGTGATCGTTTGTGTTAATAAAATGGATTTGGTGGATTACAGCGAGGAAAAGTTTCTACAGATTAAGGAAGATTTTGAAAAATTTGCTTCGAAACTGGATGTAAAAGACGTTAGATTCATTCCCATAAGTGCTCTAAAAGGAGATAATGTGGTCAATAGAAGTGAAAACATGAAGTGGTTTGAGGGATCGACTCTTCTTTATTCTTTAGAAAATATCCATATTGGAAGCGATCACAATCACATTGATTGCAGGTTCCCGGTTCAGACGGTTATTCGACCTCAAACCGATGAATACCATGACTATCGTGGATATGCTGGAAGGATTGCTGGAGGCATTTTCAAGCCAGGAGATGAAGTTACTGTATTACCTTCAGGATTTACATCAAAAATAAAATCTATTGACACATTTGATGGCCCTGTTGAGGAGGCATTTGCACCAATGTCCGTAACAATAACCCTGGAGGATGATATCGATATCGGTAGAGGAGATATGATCGTTAGGCAACATAACCAACCTGACCCGCAGCAAGATATTGATGTAATGCTATGCTGGTTAAACAATAAAGGTCCTCAGCCTCGGACTAAGTATACAATAAGACATACTACTGCTGAGGCAAAAGCGATGATCAAAGAAATTCGTTACAAGTTGGACATCAATTCACTTCATAGAAATGAAGAAGATAAAACTATCAAAGCGAACGATATTTGTAGAGCACAAATCCGTACTACTAGACCTCTTTTAGTTGATTCATACAAAAAGAATCGAAATACAGGAAGCATCATCCTAGTTGATGAGGGGACGAATGAGACAGTAGCGGCTGGCATGATCATTTAGCAATGGAGTTATTGTCACTTATCAATATTGCCAAAAGAGCCGCGATTGAAGCTGGTAAAGAAATTCTAAAAATCTACCAATCAGGGGACTTTTCAATAGAAGCTAAGTCAGATAATTCCCCCTTGACAATTGCAGACAAGAACGCCCATCAGGTGATAGTTTCTTATTTGAATGAAACAAACATTCCTGTATTAAGCGAAGAAGGTAGAAATGTACCATTTGAAGAACGTTCAAAGTGGGATTACTTCTGGATGGTAGATCCTTTGGATGGGACAAAAGAATTCATAAAGAGGAATGGTGAATTCACCGTTAACATAGCGTTAATAAACAATGGAGAAGCAGTGTTAGGAGTTATATACTTACCTGTGTTAGAGGAACTATTTTGGGGGGTAAAAGATAAGGGCGCATTTCAAGAAAAGGAAGGAGTGATAAGCTCATTGAATACAACTAAAAAGTCTTTAGAAGAGTCAGGGATAAGAGTGGTAGCCTCGAGATCACATATGAGTGATGAAACCAGAAAATATATTGATCAATTAGACTGTGTTGATATAGTTTCAAAAGGTAGTTCCTTAAAATTTATGTTGATTGCTTCCGGGGAAGCTGACATCTACCCCAGGTTTGCACCCACGATGGAATGGGATACTGCAGCGGCTCATGCTATTGTAACTGAAGCTGGGGGACAGGTCGTACTCGAAGATGGCGTAACACCATTAAGTTACAATAAAGAGAATTTATTAAATCCATCCTTTATAGCTTTGCCCTCTTAAATTTGGAATCAACCAATTACATGAAATTATTTAATTATTTCCTGATTTTATTAGCGTTTCTTAGTGGAATTCAAAGTTTTGCTCAAGATCCTGATGACTTCTCACCGAGTGACTTAAATTCAATCAATATAGATGAATTGACAGATGAACAGGTTCAGCGATTTTTAGATAAAGCACAAGAGAGCGGCTTGACGTTGGAGCAGCTAGAATTAGTTGCAAAACAAAGAGGGATGTCCAGCACTCAAATTGCTAAATTGAGAAACAGGATTCGACAACTTCAACTAGGCGAAAAAGGAGAATCTTCCGATATAACTGCGCCATCAGACAGGCTCAGAGAATCCTCAAGTGAAGAAGAAGACGAGTTTTCATTCTTTAGTTTTTTGAATGTAGGAGATTCAACTCAGTCTGATCAGTTGGAAATATTTGGAATGAATATTTTCAAATCAGCAGAAATGTCCTTCGAGCCATCGCTAAACGTTGCTACACCAGAAAGTTATATTCTAGGGGCTGGTGATGAAATTATTATTGATGTCTTCGGTGCTTCGGAAATTACATATCAGGAAGTCATCAGCCCTGACGGTTTTATTCTTGTAAGTGGAATTGGACCAATCGCGTTAGGGGGAATTACTGTAAAAGAAGCTAAAAATCGAATCTTCAACCGATTATCAACAATTTATTCAGGATTAAGAGGTAGAAACCCCAATACATTTATTCAGGTCTCCTTAGGACAAGTACGATCCATAAAAGTTAATGTTGTGGGAAACGTTGTTCAACCAGGTACCTACGAGATTTCTTCGTTTTCGACAGCCTTTAATGCATTATACTTCGCTGGTGGACCTACTGAAAACGGCTCTCTCAGAGAGATTGAAGTGAGAAGACAAGGAGAGAAAATTGCTTCTTTAGATGTATATAAATATCTATTTGAAGGAGAGGATGAACAAAACCCACAGCTTTTAGACCAGGATGTAGTGATAGTTAAGCCGTATATAAATAGGGTTAAACTTGCCGGTAACGTGAAGCAGCCAGCTATATATGAACTTAGAGACGATGAGACCATCGATTATTTGTTCAATTTTTCAGGTGGATTCGGGGAAGATGCCTTCAAAGATTTCATTACTATTGATCGGGTAGGAGAAAAAGAGCGAGAAGTAGCTACTGTGCAACAATCAGATTTTTTGTCGGAGAAATTGATAGATGGGGACTCGATTTATGTGACGAAGATTTTAAACACCTATTCAAATAGAGTTCGCATTGTGGGAGCAATTAACCGCCCAGGTTATTACCAACTCACTCCAGATCTAACGCTTGCAATGCTCATTGAAGAAGCAAATGGATTAAGAGAAGATGCTTATCTAAAGCGTGGTAATGTCATTAGATTATCAAAAACGCTATCATTAAAAAACATATCATTTGATGTTGGTGAAGTGATTAGTGGGAATCAAGATATCGTTTTAAGTCCAGATGATATGATCCAGGTTTCATCCATCTTTGACTTGACAGAGGAACAGATTATTACAATCAGTGGACAGGTTAGAAACCCTGGAAATTTTCCATATATAGATTCCATGACCGTTGAGGACTTAATCAACATCTCCGGGGGTTTGAAAGAAGATGCAAGTACCACCACTGTCGAAGTGGCAAGAAGGTTATCCACAGATGAGGATCTTTCTAGATCTTCTGAGATTTTTACATTGAATATAAATGGTGATTTATCCATCAATGACGAAGCTTCTAAATTCCTACTTCAACCGTTTGATCTAGTACTTATTAAATCAACCCCGTACGTTAGGAAACATAAAATTGTCAAGATAGAAGGAGAAGTTAACTTTCCTGGATTTTATGCCTTAGAAACGAATGAAGATAAGGTTTCAGATCTAATAAAAAGAGCTGGAGGGCTAACCCGTTATGGCTATCCGGAAGGCGCCTCGCTCATCAGGAGAACCGAGTACTTTCGTACTGAATATGAAAAAGAAGAACTTAAGGCATTAATTGATGCCAAAAGAGAAGAGCTGGAAGATAAATTCATATCAGATAATCCTGAAGCATCAGAAAGTTATGAGCTGATTGAACAGCTATTAATCGAGTACGAAAAAGAATTAACGGAAGCATTTAAAATAGAGGAGTCTTCGGATGAGCTTGAAGCTAAGATTTTTAGAGCTCAGGAGCTGAGAAAAATTTTGGTTAGAGATTCAGTTTCTGGATCAGATGAATTAGTAGAACGACAGGCTATAGGAATTGAATTAGATAGAATACTTAAACAACCAGATTCTAGGTTTGATTTAATATTAAAAGATGGTGACCTAATTAGTGTTCCTAAGCAACTGGAAACTGTGCGTGTACAAGGAGAGGTTCTCTATCCAACCACTGTAAGATATGAGGATGGAGTCTCATTTAAAAACTATGTTTCTGTATCTGGAGGATTTTCTACAAAAGCAAAAGTTGGTAAATCATACATTGTCTACGCGAATGGTTCAGCAAAACAAACTAAGAATTACATCTTGTTTAAGAAGTTTCCAAAAGTTAAACCTGGGGCTGACATCATAGTCCCACAACGTGAAGCACGAAGAAAACTTAGTGCACAAGAAATATTGGGAATAAGTTCTTCTTTAGCAACTATAGCATTGATAATTGATAGACTCACTGCCAATTAAGATTAAAGACTACATATGATCAATCCATTAGCAAACTAATAGCTAAATTATAGTCAGATGAATGATAAAGAATCAGCAAAAAATAACGACCAAATTGATTTAGTAGAACTGGTCCAAGTTGTTTGGAAGAACAAAAGATATGTATTAAAAGTTGCTGGTATTTGCATGATTTTTGGATTGATAATTGCGCTCATCTCAAAGACCGAATACGAATCTTCATGCAGGCTACTACCTGAGAGTAGTGATGGAATAAGTGCAAGCTTAGGGGGGCTCGGTGGTTTGGCAGGTTTGGCTGGGTTTGACTTATCTAGCCTAGGCGCCACATCTGGCGTCCTCACGCCTGAATTGTATCCAGAAATTGTATATAGCCAACCTTTTCTTGATTCCTTAATTAATACACCGGTATATTTTGAAAGGATGGATACCACCATTTCAAGCTTCATCTACTTTAAAGAGGTGGAGAGTCCTTCATTATTTAAACTGGTAATGGAATATACTTTTGGTCTTCCCAAGAAGATTTTCGGGTCTTCTGAAGATGAGAAATTAAATGATTATAACCTCATCAGGTATTCTAAGGACGATTGGGAAATTATTGAGGATTACAAGGATAGGATAGTCGTTTTTGTGAGTCCTAAAACTGGGACAATTGGTGTTTCCGTAATGATGCCAGATCCAGTAGCTTCTGCTTTCTTAGCAGAACTACTGGTAGATAGATTAACTGAGAGTGTTATAAACTATAAAATCGAAAAGTCTCAAATCAATTTAGAGTTTGTAGAAGAACGTTTTGAAGAGGCTAAAGTGGCGTACGAACTTAGTCAAGAACAGTTGGCAAATTTCACAGATAAAAATAGAAACATTGCGAACTCAATCGTTCAAAATGAATATGAAAGGCTTCAAAACGAATTGGATATAGCTTTTGAAGTGTATAAAGGACTAGCAACACAGCTCGAACAAGCTAAAATAAAAGTAAAAGAAGAAACTCCAGTTTTTACTGTACTCCATCCTGTTCAAATTCCATCCGAAAAAGCAAAGCCAAAAAGAGCGTTAATCGTGGTGCTTTCTGTTTTTGCTGGAATGATTATTGGGATTTCAATAGTATTGTTTAAATCATTTAATAATCATTTGATCAATAATATTGTCAGATGAACCGCAACTTGATCTTCTGCTTTCTGTTTATTGTAGTTACAAGTAGTTTTCCAAGTACTTTTATTTATTACGTTTCACCCTTCGGCCTTATTCTGTTTGCATTACTTGGATTAAGAATCATATCTATTAAGAAGCTAGTACTTTTATTCTTAGCGATTTTAGTCCTTAGTATCTTTTTGTATTCCTCAAGAGCTTCATTTAACTGGGCAGGATTTATACTTCATTTTCTCACCTTTTTGCCCCTTTATCTTTTATTGGTCCGAAATAAGCAGTTTTCTTGTTCGAAAATTGAGCTTGACTTCTTTAAAACCTCTCTCGCAGTAATCCTATCAATTCAATCGTTAATTGCCATAGTGCAAGTGACCGTTAGTGGCAACTGGGATGCCGTATCTGGGACTTATGGTTTTTTTGATTTCGTTACAGGCAACATAACGATTTCTCAGGTGATGTTTACTTTCAATACTGTCGTCATTCTTTTTTTTTTATTTGAAACAGATAATGTAGCCATCAGAGCAATTTGCTTTTTTGGACTTGTTGCATTTCTGATTGCGCAATCGGGCCATCAAACAATTTTCTTGTTGCTAACTTCTTTTGTGGTTTATGTGAAACTGAGGTTTAAATCCATCATTAAATACTCGGTCGTTTCGGGTCTTGTTCTTGCAATTAGCGTTATATATATACCTACTATCTCCAAAATCGCAGTTTCATGGTTTTCATTTTTCCTTCAAGGAAATTTGCCAAAGTCACTAGTTGTTATCAATTATTTTTCTAGCATTTCCACCAATGAATTCTTATTAGGTCTCGGTCCAGGTCAACTTAGTAGTAGAGCAGCTTTAATATCATCCGGACAATACCTATCTGTAAACCTCCCAAACTTTCTAGTTGGCAAGTCCTTGCTTTTTGAAGAAATAATGGATCCGATATTGGAGTTGTATTCAAAAGTTGGTCAGGACAGCGCCATTGCGGCTCCATATTTCAGTCACTTTACCTTGCTATCTGAATTTGGGCTAATAATATATATTGTGATCATAATCGGTGCGATTAAAGAATTCTTAAAAAATAGAAATTTAATTCATAGTGATATAACAACTGAAGTGAAAAAGTTGGCCCGTTTTAAAAATGCTGTGATTGTCTTTTTAGTATTGTGTTCTGTGATTGAAAATTATTTAGAATTCGTTCAGGCGATAATTTTACCGTTTTTTTTATTCATAATCGCTGAAGGCAGAATTAATCAGTTGCTTAAAGAAAATGATAAAGAGTAGGTTCGGAGAGAAGTTTTTCGCAATAGGAGAACAAGGATTTTTCGCACTTTCGAATTTCATTTTGAATGTGTTTATTGTTCGTTATCTATCCCTTTCTATTTTAGGTAGTTTCTCTTATTATTATGCGTTAATAATTCTGTTCTCAAACGTTTACACCGCTACGCTGATTGAGCCTTTTTTAGTCTATTCAGGCTCATTTTTTAAAAAATCTTTAAAACAATATATATACAAACTGACAGGAATTGCACTGAGTTTATTTCTGGTAGGATCAGGATTGATTTATCTAATTACAAAAGTACTCAACACGGACTTTAGCATTTCGATTCTAATTTTTGCATTGATTTATCTTTTTTCACTTTCAATAAGGAAATTTTTCTTTACACTAAAAGCAATACAATTTTCATTCTTAGGTTCACTTGTATATTTTGGAAGTGTTACGGTTGGTCTCATAAGGCTTCATAATCGACAAGGTGAAGCTACTTTAGATGACATTTTTTTCATTTTGATCTTAGCTGCTTTCCTCAGTGTCGTGGTAATGTGCGTACTACTATTTACTATACTTCGCAAAATGGAAGGTGAAAGCAATGATTTAAATGACATTATCAGACTTCATTTCGGTTATTCTAAATGGTCGGTGCCTACATGGGTTGTTAGATGGTTACCAGTAGATTCTTTCTACTTCACTCTCCCAGTCATTAATCCCATTGACGGCTTAGTCTATGGCGGAATCCTGAAGTCTTATATGAATTTTGTAATGCCACTCGTGCAAGTGATGAATTCTATTTCATCAGTACTTCTTGTACGATTTTCAAGTTTGGCTAGCGAAAACAAGACGGATGCGTTAACCAAATTAAGGAAGAAGGAAAGAATGATTGCAGCCATGATTGGGGGTTGTTTTTTGCTAGGAATGTTTGTTTTTGGTAAAGAACTTTTCAATGTAGTCTATCAAAATGGAAAGGTGTTTAGTTATTCTATTCTAGCACTTATCCTTTCTTATTCGCTTTTATACAGTATCGTGATAATAGAAAGTGCCTTAGTACGAGGCATGGATAAGCCGAACCTTAATTTCAATGCTAATCTGATTGCTTCCCTGATATCTGTTACGCTTGGGTTGATCTTTGTCAACATATGGGGTGTAATTAGTGTTGGAGGATCTTTAATATTATATGCAATCATACTTTTGTTTATTCTTATAAAAACTAATAATCAATTGCTTCAGAAATGAAAAGTAAAAAGAAGATATTAATCCTTAATGGCCAAAATACGCTCAATTATGGATCATTCATGATGCTTCAGAATTTTATTATTTATACGCACAAATTAAATCCTGATGTTAATTTTATTGTTGATCTGAAAACAGAAAATGACCTTGAAAGGCTGCGTTTCGAGCTCGATGATATTGGTTTCAAAAGGGTAAAAATTACGAAAAAACATGCAGGTAATTCAATAATAACTAAGATCTTAAATTTCTTTCAAAAGGTTCTGATTAGGCCGTTTAAAATCATGCTAATTAACCCATCCAAAGTAGTGATTTTGGGTGGAGATGATTTGGGAGAATACTATACAAAGGTTGGAGTGATTTTTGACTTACTAGTCTTGAAGTTACTCTCATCCATATATGGGCTATATTTATTTGGACAAACCATAGGCCCATTCACTTCATTTAGAAAATCTTTGGCGAGGGTTTGTTTGAGTAGAGCGTATATAATTTCAAGGGACTCTAGCTCCTATAATCATTTATTGGATGAATTGAAGCTTAAGAGAATTAGTTTGTCAAGTGATTTAGCTTTCATGGACTTACCAAAACAGGATGGGTCTTATGTTACAGAAAGTAAAAATATCATATTGGTTCCTTCAGGGTTAGTTGATCAGTATACAACTGATTTTGATAAATACGTTCAATTTTGGGTTAGGCTCATTGAAAAGCTATTAGAAAAATTTCCCAACGATATCACTCTCTTAGGGCATGTACTCGGACCTGCAGACGTTGATGATAGAATTGTAATTGAGGTTTTGAGCAAACATTTTCAGGGAAATAATAGAATTCAAGTAATTATTGATCAGCTGTCTTCGTGGGAAGCAAGAAAGGTGCTAGGAAACGGATATTTTACCCTAACAGGAAGAATGCACGCTGCGATATCCACCTTTCAGATGGGTAAGCCAGCAATTTCATTAGCATATAGTTTGAAATATGATGGGATAATTAGTCAGGATATGGACTTACCGAAACTTGTGATTGATGCAAGAGGGAATGAAAAGTGGAAAAGCATTGATAAACTTTTAGAAGAAACCATCCAACGAGTGGACCTTTTAACAAGTGATTATGATGGCTACACAAAAAAAATAAAGAAGAAGGTAGAAGCATTTAAGGGAAATGTTGCAGATGCAATTGATAAAATATTATGAAGGAAACTGAAGGCCTTTTCAATGATTCAATTTTATCTGGCGCAGGACTTTCATTCTCCACAGATGAAGATGAGAAACTAATTTCTTATGATTCAAAATATAGATTGTTTAGGCATAAATACGGATCCGGATCTCAACTAGATTTTGCCAGAAATGTCGACTACAAAAAAATGTCTGAGTATGTTTTTGGCAAGGAGAGTAATACAAATCATGGCCATGTTGTATCTACCTACTTAGCTCAATCCGCAAATGAAAAGAATGCATATTCTGCAAGCTCTGGAGGATTTATAAAGGAAGTTCTTTATTATTTATTTGATCAACGACTGGTGGATGGAGTTTTATCAATCAAACATGTTGACCACTTAAATTATGAACCTTACATATATAAATCTAAAGAAGAACTGGTGCATATGCCCAATTCCATTTATCATGTAACTGATTACTCATCTATGATCGACTCCATTAGGGAAAGCGATTGTCATAAACTAGTTGCTGTCGGTGTACCATGGATGATTGACGATTTATACAGTTATTGCTATTTTGTTGATAACGACCTTAAAAATCGATTGGTTTTAACAATTGGTCTTTTGACAGGATGGTATTTCAATCATCACCACGTGAAGGCATTGTGTGCTTACAACAAAATTGCTTTTGACCAAATAAAGGAGATTAGCTACAGAGGAGGTGGAAGAATTGGTAAGATTAGGATCTCTTTACAAGATGGTACTACCAGAGAAATACCCAGATTTTCTTTTAAGAGTAAAACAGCATCGGAAAGGTATTTTAGCATACCTAGCTATCTGACTTACGTCAATAAACACAATATGCTTGCAGATATAGTAGTTGGAGATGCTCATTTGAAGGAAACCGATTATTCTAAAATTGGAATTAATTTGGTTGTATGCAGAAGCCAAAAAGGAGAAGATCTCACTGCCAAAGTTTTTCAAGAAGGAGGAGTAAAATATTTAAAATATGATGATGACACAATTGTCAAAAGTCAGAGGAGAAATAATGTGTTTGGAGACTTTGCTTATTCATATCAGCAGTATCTTCAAAACTTTGACATATGTTCATATAAGGTAAATAGTATCACTAAAAGCCATCACCTTAAACTGGATGATAAGGAATTGAATAAGTTTCATAAAAAGTACCTTAGGCGTCTTAAAATGCAAAGTCTAGAACAATACAAGCGTATTTTGGTAGTAAAACTACTTGAGGTTTTATCCCAAAGACTGCAAGAACTGTTTTCCGGAGAATTGATTAAAAAGGTTAAGAATAAGTTTAAAAAAGGGGCTTCCAATGATCTCATGGAGATTTTTGATTGATTGTGATTTTTGAGAGATGTCGTTAAAAATTCTAGTAGTTGGGCAAACACCACCTCCCTATGGAGGACAAGCAGTAATGATTGAAAGGATGCTGCAGGGAAGGTATAATAATGTTCATCTTATTCATTTAAGAATGAATTTTTCTAGAGAAATGGATGAAATCGGAAAATTTCATCCTAGAAAAATATTTTTCTTACTCGCAATGGTATTTAGGACATATTATTTTAGAGTGAAGGAGGGTTGTGACGTTTTGTACTATCCACCAGCCGGGGAAGATAAAGTACCAATGATCAGAGACCTGATTTACTTAAATCTTTGTAGACCACTTTTTAGAAAAGTAATCTTCCACTTTCATGCAGGTGGCGTTTCTAAATATTTAAATCGACTAAATCCCGTTTTGAAATTTCTCTTCAAAAGAGCATATCTCAAACCGGATGTTTCCATAGAGATCGTCAAAGGAAATTTTGAGGATGCGAAGGCGCTAATGTCAAAAAAAATCTTTTATGTTCCCAATGGCATGAATGACACCTCCAAAAGATCGATTGGAAGTCCTTCGGAAGAGCCGCTATCAATTGTGTTTATTGGAATGGTGCGGTATGAAAAGGGAGTAGATCTTTTGATTGATGCACTAGGTCACATTGTGAATACCCATAAGCGTGAAGTATTGCTCAATTTCATAGGTCGTTTTGAATCGAAACAATACGAATCTAAGATAAGAACTGCCATTCGCGAGCAATCACTGGAAAGTCATGTCGTTTTTCATGGTGTAAAAATCGGTAATGAAAAAGAATCGATTCTACTTAGCTCAGACATCTTTTGTTTGCCCACTTATTTTGAAACATTCGGTTTGGTTTGTATCGAAGCCATGGCCTATCAGTTGCCAGTAGTCGCAACCGACATAACGCCAATTAGAAGTATTCTAAAAGACAATGAGTTTGGTTTACTCTTTAGAAAGGGAGATTCGAAGGATCTTTCGAGACAACTTATGAAGCTAATAGATGACGTTGACCTTAGGGAAAAACTAGCTGTCGCAGGAAGGCAAAGATTTTTTGAAAACTATACCACCGAAAAGTTTCATGATAACTTTAATCAAGTTTTTGATGAACTGTATCATCAAGTTAAAGGCTAATACGAGATAATTTTAAGGAAACTTATTTCTATATCATCGAAAAAAAATCAAGGTATTGATAATTATAGTGAAAGATTTTTGACCTTTGCGAAATTCAACTAGAGCAATGAGGCAGAATTTCAAAAGAATGGATTCTTAGATAATTCTGTACTGTCAATTAAAAAATGAAGATTCTTATTACAGGTGGTTCTGGATTTATAGGAACCAATTTTCACGAATATTTAGAAAACGTATTACCAGAGGTAAAAATCATCAATTTGGATATAACAAAACCAAAGATTGAATTTAAGAATTCAGTTTGGGAAAAGTGTGATATTTTGAATTTAGATGCATTGAAGAAAGTGTTTAGCAAGCATAACCCAGAATGTGTTATCCATCTAGCTGCCGAAACAAGTTGTGAACCTCATTTGAGACTGGAAGATTATAGAGTAAATATTGAGGGATCTTCAAATGTCTTCAAAGCAGCCCATGAGACATCTTCAACCAAAATTGTAATACATACGTCCACCCAGTTTGTCAACCAAACGGATTTTCCTCTTGAAGATTTTTTGGATTACAAACCTCATACCATTTATGGAGAATCAAAGGTGGAATCAGAAAAGATTCTCACCTCCGGAACTTATGATTTTAAGTGGCTGATTATCAGACCTACAAACGTGTGGGGTAAATGGCATTTAAGATACCCTACAGAGTTTTGGAAAGTTTTAAATGAAGGGAAATATATACACCCCAATAAAAAAGGAGTGGTCAGGTCTTATGGCTATGTAATGAATATTTGTAACCAGGTCATGCACTTTATTGAAAATATAGATCGCTTGAACAAGGAGATTTTTTATGTAGGGGATGAACCTATTTTACTCTATGAATGGGTCAACGAATTCTCCAATAAGCTTTGTGGGAAAAATGTGAAGACTGTAAACAAGAACCTGGTTTATGGATTAGCTCTTGGTGGAGATGTACTTAGCAAAGTTGGAATTAGATTTCCCATAACAACGAGTAGATATAGGAGTATGACCACAAGTAATCCTGCTCCAATGGATAAAACAGTTCAGGAGGTTGGCTCAAAAATGATTGATTGGAAAGAAGGAGTAGAAATCACTTCAAAATGGCTGAAAGATGAAGTCTATTGAGGTACTGGAGATCCCACTTTATGTCGGCAGTATTGACAAAATATCATCTGAACTTCTATCAGATATTGGGAGAAAAGAATCAAATTGTATTAGTGCTTCTGGCGCTCATGGACTTGTTTTCTCTAAGAAGAACAAGGATTTTAAATCAATTCTTCTATCCTTTTACCTAAATCTTCCTGATGGCATGCCTGGTGTATGGGTAGGAAGATTAAAGGGTGAAAAAGAAATGAATAGATGTTATGGTCCTGATTTTTTCATGGAAACCATGAAAGCATCTTCAAAAAATGTCCAACACTTTTTATGCGGAGGGAAAGAAGGTGTTGCTGATCAACTAAAACAAGTCTGCGAAAAACAGTTTGGAGCACAAATTTCTGGGACGTTCTGCCCTCCATTCTTGCCAGTTGATAAGTATGATTACGAAGAAATCGCAAAAAAAGTCAATGCATCAAATGCAAATTTTGTGTGGATAGGACTAAGCACGCCCAAGCAAGAAGAATTTGCATCATACCTTTCAAAACACACCACAGTAGATTATATCTGCTGTGTTGGAGCAGCCTTTGATTTTCACATTGGAAACGTTAAACAGGCCCCCTCATGGATGCAGAAATTAGCGCTAGAATGGTTTTTCAGATTGATGGTCGAACCTAAGAGATTGTGGAAAAGGTATTTTGAGATTGTACCTCTATTTATTTATTATAATTTTGCGGAACTATTTAAGAAGAAATTTTCAAAAGAATTAAAATGAAGAAAGCATTAGTTTGTGGTGCGGGAGGCTTCATAGGAGGCCATCTAGTTAATAGACTCAAAAAAGAAGGGTATTGGGTTCGCGGTGTAGATCTAAAAGAGAATGAATACGGAAATGGTAATTCGGACGAGTTCATTCTTGGAGATTTAAGAGATATGGAGGTGGTTCGAAAGGTTGTTACAGATGACATTGACGAAGTGTACCAGCTTGCAGCTGACATGGGAGGTGCCGGATTTGTATTTACAGGTGACAATGATTCAGAAATCATGCACAACTCTGCACTCTGCAACCTAAATATTTTAGAAGAAATTAAGATAAAAGGGATTAAAAAGGTCTTTTATTCTTCCTCTGCATGTATGTATCCTGAATACAATCAGATGGATCCAGATAACCCTAAGTGTTCGGAAGATTCAGCTTATCCTGCTGCTCCAGATAGTGAATATGGTTGGGAGAAACTCTTTAGTGAAAGGTTATATCTCACCTATAACAGAAATCACAACATCGAAGTTCGAGTGGCGAGATTTCATAATATTTTTGGACCCCAGGGAACATGGGATGGTGGACGAGAAAAGGCTCCTGCGGCCCTTTGTAGAAAAGTATCTGAGACGGAGAACGGAGGTGTAATTGAGGTTTGGGGAGATGGAAAGCAAACCAGATCGTTTTTATTAGTAGATGAATGTGTTGAAGGAGTCAGAAGACTTATGGAGTCAGATTTTATCGGACCAGTCAACATTGGCTCTGAAGAGATGATATCTATTAATGATTATGCCAAGATGATCATTGATATTTCCGGGAAGGATATAACCATCAAGAATATCGAAGGACCAACCGGTGTTGCTGGAAGAAATTCTGATAACGCATTAATTAAAGAAAAGCTCGGTTGGGAGCCAACAATGCCACTTCGTGAGAGTACTGAGATTACTTTTAAGTGGATTGATGAACAAGTGAAAAAGAAAAAGTTGGCTGATGTATAAGCTATTTGAATACCTTGAAAACATTGAAGGTGAGCCTACGGCTCACCTTTCTGGTTTAAAAAAGGTTTTCTTAGGAAATCACGATACAGTATCTAAGCTGACGCAGTTTGCTTATGGGACCTTCAAACCTGGTGAAATATGTGAAGAACATGTCCATCCTACGATGGATGAACATTTTTTCTTTATTGATGGAAATGGGACTTATAAAGTTGATCATGAGGAAGTAGAGATAAAGCCAGGATGTTTTTTAAGAATACCAGCGGGGAAAAAGCACGAATTGATCAATACTGGAGAAACTGATCTCAATTTTGTCTATTTTGGTATCGCATTAGATTAATACTTATGCCAACTCACCATAGATATTCTCAATACTTTCCAATTCTATTTCTTTTAACAGATCTAGTTTGTCTTAATATTGGTGTCTTTGCTGCAAATCTTTATCGATTTGGAACACTGTTTTTAAGTAGCGAGTACCAAATTCTTCAATTATTGCTAAACGTAATTTGGGTTGGAGTATTCTTTAGTTCTAACCTTCAACGAATCAACCGTAATTCCAGACTATTAGATCATCTTAATAAGGTACTTACAGGCTTAGTCATTAACCTATCGATTGTATTTGCTTTATGGTTTGCCCTACAACCAGTTGACTATTCCAGAAAATACCTGTTTGTAACTTATTTAATTTTTACCATTTCAATTCTGTTTTGGAGGAGTATCTGGCATTATGTAATTCGATATTATCGAATCAAAGGATACAACATCCGAAGAGTTGTGATCATTGGCAAAGGAGATCTTTCGGATTCACTAACCCAATATTTCAAGGAAGCGCCGGAATTGGGTTATCATTTGGTAGGGGTAATTGATGATCATAATGACGCGGATGACAAATTTGAAAACTATGAGAGTTTCACATTAAATAATCAAACAGACATCTTGTTTTGTTGTCTTCCAAATCTCAAAGATGAACAGGTTAAAGATGTGATCGATTTTGCAGAAAATAATCTGATTAAAGTCAATTTGATATCACAGTTTAGTAGACTCTCCAACTATAATCTTTCGATTGAACAGTTTGGAAGTATTCCTATCATCAATGTTAATTCGATCCCATTAGACAGTTTCGCTAACCGGCTCATCAAGCGAACCTTCGATATTGTCTTTTCAGGCATTTTTATCCTGTTGATCTTATCATGGTTGATACCGATTATTGGATTATTAATTAAGATGGAATCAAAAGGTCCTATTTTCTTTAAGCAAAAGAGACATGGTAAGGATAACAACTTTTTTCTATGTTGGAAATTCCGAACTATGACGTTTGAAAAAAATGCAGAATTCAAGCAAGCCACAAAAAATGATAACCGAATCACCAAGATAGGATCTATTCTAAGGAAAACATCTATTGATGAAATCCCACAATTCATCAATGTGTTCCTGGGAGATATGTCTGTTGTAGGCCCGAGACCCCATCCAATCAAATTGAACGAAGAATTTCAACCAAAAATTGATAGGTTTTGGCAAAGGCACGCTGTTAAACCCGGAATTACAGGACTTGCACAAGCCAAGGGTTTCCGGGGCGAAACAGCCGAACTAAGCGATATGAGCGGTCGTGTTAAATTAGACCGATTTTATGTCAAAAACTGGTCCCTCATTCTCGATTTCAAAATCATCCTTTTAACTGCTCTCTCCATTATAAAGGGTGACCAAAACGCATACTGATAATGAAAAATGTGTTGGTTACCGGGGGGCTTGGATTTATCGGCTCTCACACGTGTGTTGAACTTGTGGAGAGGGATTATAATGTAATCGTCGCAGATAATCTTTCCAATTCAAGAATTGAAGTTCTTAATCAAATAGAACAAATTACTGGAGTCAAGGTAAAGTTTGAAAATTTAGACTTGACTGACCTCACCTCTCTAGAATCATTATTTGAGGAAAATAAGATTGATGCAATTATCCATTTTGCTGCCTTCAAAGCAGTAGGAGAATCTGTAGAAGAGCCCCTAAAGTATTACCGTAATAATTTGATGTCACTGCTTAATCTTCTCGAGATGTGTAAAAAACATCAAGTGGATAAGTTTGTATTTTCTTCTTCATGTACCATATATGGCCAACCTGAACAACTGCCGGTTACTGAATCCTCCCCCAAAAAGTGTGCTGTATCACCATATGGCAACACCAAACAAATTTGTGAAGAGATTATTGAGGATTTTTCTAAGTCTAACAACTCTTTTAAGGCAATTTCTTTAAGGTATTTTAATCCCGCAGGAGCTCATGAAAGCGGACTGATTGGTGAGTTACCGCTAGGTACTCCAAACAATTTAGTGCCATTTATAACACAAACTGCAGCTGGAATACAAGAAAAACTCAATGTCTTTGGGGGTAACTATAACACATCAGATGGCACGTGCATTCGTGATTTCATACATGTGGTAGATTTAGCAACTGCACATTTATCTGCCTTAAAATTCACAGATGTGATGAAGGAAAACTATGATTTCTTTAATATCGGAACCGGGAAAGGTCACACTGTCTTGGAAGCTATTAAATCTTTTGAGAAAGTATCTGGACTAGACTTAAATTATGAGATAGTATCCAGGCGACCCGGTGACATAGAGAAAATATTTGCTGATACAAACAAAGCGAAAGAATTGCTTGGTTGGGAAGCTCAGCTTGATCTAGATGATATGATGATTTCTGCATGGAGATGGCAGCAAAATCAAAAAAAGCTTTAGAAGAATGTTTCACCTATGAATTTCATGGATTTGCCGAAATAGTTATAAACTCTCTAAAAAAATTGACATTTTTGATTTATAATCAATTTAATCACCTCAGTCCACGTAAATAAATGACACTGCCGCTCGCAATAGCTATAGCGTTCTTGATAACGCTAACACTGATGCCAGTAATCATACGGGTATTTAGGTCTATTGATTTGTTAGATCGTCCGGATAAGCGAAAGATTCACAGTGTAAGCACTCCAAGTTTAGGTGGTATTGGTATTTGCGCAGGCATTTTACTGTCATTACTAATCTCAATTTCATTTACGGATCTGGCTACACAGAAGTATTTCCTAGGTGGCACCATCCTTATTTTCCTTTTGGGTGTGAGAGATGATTTGTCGAGCTTACTTGCGCAACATAAATTGGTAGTTCAAGTATTTGCAGCCTCTTTAGTAGTGTTTTTTGGAAATATCAAAATTGAAGGATTCAACGGACTATTTGGCATTGAGACTTTTCCATGGATGCTGGATGAAATATTTTCGATCTTTGTCATTGTTGTTATGACAAATGCATTCAATCTGATTGATGGTATTGATGGACTTGCGGGGAGCATCGCATTAATCATTTCATCATTTTTAGGATGGGCCGCATTTCAAAGTGGTAACATTGTAGATGCAGCTATATCCCTTTCAATCGCTGGCGCATCGTTAGGATTTTTGTTTTATAACTGGCATCCGTCAAAAATTTTTATGGGAGATACCGGGTCCATGGTCTTTGGGTTTATGTTGACCGCCCTAATGATTAATTTTTTGACTACCCCTTCACCACCATCAGTAATTGAATCAACTGTTGCTACCAGCCTGGCATTATTTGTACTTCCTGTCTATGATACACTCAGGGTATTTTTAATTCGATTTTTTACCGGAAAACATCCATTGGCTCCAGATCGGAATCACATTCATCATGTGCTCTTGAAGCTAGGTTTGAATCATGCCCGATCTACCATTTGTCTGATCTCCTATAATATTTTTGTGGTTTCATTCACTGTATTCTTTCAACATATAGGCGAACTCTGGTTAATGCTGATAATGGTAGTTTCTACAATAGTAATTGGCATGGCGCTCGATCGTAAGCTTGCAAGAAGAGAAGCCAGAAGACTTGCAAAAATTATCCCACCAGAAATCGAATTAAGCAAATCACATACCTCAGTTTAATTGCTATTTTTGCCTTTCATTTGAATTGGAAGTATAATGCTGGACAAGGTAAAATCTCTTATTTCTGAAGTTGAAAATGCTGCTGTTAAAACTAGCGAGGATGTTGAAAAATTCCGTCTTAAGTTTATTGGCAGGAATAACGTGATAAACGACCTTTTTGAAGAGTTCAAGAAAGTTGCTCCAGAGCAAAAAAGAGAATTGGGTCCAGAACTTAACAAGCTTAAAAATCTGGCTCAAACCAAACTCAAAGAACTTTCAAACTCAATAGGAAGTGTTAAAGGAACATTAGATGTTGATGTAACTCTTCCTGGAACTTATGGTTCCGAGGGCTCAATACACCCAATTTCTCAAACTCGTAGTAGAATAATTGAAATATTTGAGAGACAGGGGTTCAATGTGGAAGATGGCCCGGAAATAGATAATGATTGGAATAATTTCACCGCACTGAATTTCCCTGAAAATCATCCGGCAAGAGAAATGCAGGATACTTATTTCATAGAGAAAGATCCAGATGTATTGTTAAGAACCCATACTTCCAATGTGCAAATTAGATTGATGAATAAGAAAAAGCCTCCAATTCGCTCAATTATGCCTGGTAGGGTGTATAGAAATGAGGCAATTTCTGCTCGTGCGCACTGCTTTTTCCACCAAGTAGAAGGCTTAGTTGTCGGTGAAAATGTTAGTTTCAAAGATCTTAAAAATACGCTTTACCATTTCTCAAAAGAGATGTTTGGTAAGAATACCAAAATCCGATTGAGACCCTCTTATTTTCCATTTACAGAACCTAGCGCCGAAATTGATATTAGCTGCTTCATATGTGGTGGCAGTGGATGTAAGATCTGCAAGCAAACAGGATGGGTTGAAATTGCAGGCTCTGGCATGGTAGATCCGAATGTTCTAGAAAATTGTGGCATTGATTCTACAAAGTATAGTGGATTTGCCTTTGGTATGGGTATTGAACGTGTTACAATGCTCAAGTATCAATTGGATGACTTGCGGTTATTTTCAGAAAACGATGTAAGATTTCTCAAGCAGTTTTAAAGTAAATCCGCAATAATCTTTTCTTCAGTAATTCCTTCCGCTTCTGCCTTAAAGTTTCTTACGATTCGATGACGTAAGACTGGAGCAGCCACCAACTTTACGTCTTCAATATCTGGTGAATACTTACCGTTTATCAGTGCGTTACATTTGGCCGCTAGAATCAAAAATTGCCCGGCTCGAGGACCAGCCCCCCATTCCAGGTATTCTTTTGAACTGTCGTCAGCTTTTTCTCCTTTTGGGCGAGTTTTCGATACAAGATTTACAGCATATTCAAATACATTATCAGCTACAGGCACTTTTCTTACAAGCTGCTGATAACTTAATATTTTGTCTTTGCTTATTACTTCACTAACCTCACCACTCTGCTCTGAAGTTGTGTTCTTTATGACATCAATTTCATCTTCATACTTTGGGTAATCCAAATTGATCATGAACATAAACCGATCTAGTTGCGCTTCTGGTAAAGGATAAGTCCCCTCTTGTTCAATTGGATTTTGAGTAGCAAGAACGAAAAATGGCTTATCAAGATCATAATTAGCACCAGCAATTGTAACAGCACCTTCTTGCATGGCTTCAAGCAGAGCTGATTGCGTTTTAGGTGGGGTACGGTTGATTTCGTCTGCTAATATCACATTGGAAAAAATAGGTCCTTTAATGAATCTTAAATTCCTTTCTTTATCAAGAGTTTCAGCCCCTAAAATATCGGAAGGCATAAGATCGGGGGTAAATTGAATTCTATTGAAATTAAGACCAAGGCACTTAGAGACTGTCTGGACAAGCAATGTCTTAGCCAAGCCAGGAACGCCTACAAGTAATGAATGTCCGTTGCAGAAAAGTGAAGTGATCAATAACCTTACTACATCTGGTTGTCCAATTATTTTCTTTGATATTTCGGTTTCAAGCTTTGCAAAATCTTTCGCTAATTCATCTGCAAGTTTTACATCCTGAGTTTCTGCCATATGTGATTAGTTATTTAATTGATTTTACTCTTAACCGTAAATTAGTTTGTGATGTTACAATAATCGTATTCAGAGTCTATTTGTATGAATACATTTCCTCTTGCTTTTTCAAACCATTGAGAAATGCGCTGATTCTTTTTTTGTGCCAGTGTAGCAGCAGCTATTTTCTGATAATCATCACTCAAATTTGCCTGGTGAGGAGCAACCTTGTCTTTATAATAGATGATTCTAAAGGCATAACTTCCATCTTCTTTCTGAAATCGGATAGGTTGGGTTATGGTACCAATTTTCATGGTGTCTATCGTGAAGAAAAGGTTAGGGTCCAATGTCTCTGCAGCTACTCTCAATGCACCACTTTCATCTTGGAAAAATCCTCCTGCAGAAGAAGTTAGTTGATCGTCTGAATGATCTTTTGCAGCAGATTCAAAGCTTATGCTATCGAGTAGGACTAAGTTTCTTAGGCTATCAAGATAGTTTTCAGCTCTGATGTAGTCGTTTTGATCTGGTTGTGGTGATATCAATATGTGCCTGGTTTTATAGGTATTTCCTCGTTTTTCCTGCAATTGAATGAGGTGGTACCCAAATTGCGTTTCGACGGGCATTGAGAGACCTCCAGGCTCCATTGAAAGTGAGGCAGCCTCATATTCAGGTGCTAGTTCACCTCTGCCATAGAAACCAAGTTGACCGCCATTTGCTGCGGATCCCGGATCCTGTGAGTACTGCCTGGCTAACGCACTAAATGATTCACCACGTTCTATTCTGCTCCTTATGTCAAGCAGCAAATTCTTTACTTTATCCTTTTGTGTTTTTCCAGGTTCAGCTTCTTTTACTATTTGTGCGATAGAAACTTCAGTAGAAAAATAAGGCAATGAGTCTTTGGGGAATGTCTTAAAGAACTTCTTCACTTCAGATGGGGTCACCTTCAGACCAGAGGTCAATTCAGATTGCATTCGCTGAATGGTTAATTGTTCCTTGATATTGTCAAAGATCTCTGATCTTATTTGCTCGATACTTTTGCCATATGCCCGCTCTATTTCTGATTCACCACCAAATTGCTGGGCAATTACAGACATTCTTCTATCAAGATTTGAATTAACTTCAGCATCGTCCACATAAATGGAATCAATTTCGGATTGAGCCATCAACATTTTATTGACTACAAGCTGCTGAAGTATTTGACACTTGGCATTAGTTCCTCTTAATTGTCCCCTGGATAAAAAATCTAAATATGATCGTTCTAATTCTGATTTTAAGATGATATAATCATCAATTTTTGCAATAATTTTATCGATCGGTACCTCATTAGTTTGTGCTAAAGAGGAAATTGAAAGCAAGATGCTCGTACTAATTGCTATAAATCTCAAACGTCTTTGACTGTTCTGCTTCTTCATAAATTTTCTTTTCCAGCTCCTTCTTCAGAGCAATTTTTCGCTTGTTGATAATGATATTGGATATGCTTTCTTTAATGAATTCTAAGGGGGCAATTTCTCCAACCAGTTTATATTCGAAGATTTTCAAAAAGTAGATATAATCTTGATCAGATACCTCAATCGAACTATTAGCTTTCAAGAACCCCGTCTTATCATTTACCTCTTTTAAAGGTGTTTCCATCAAAACCTCGTCAAATTTCACCCAAACCGAATCTTCAACGAAAGCTTTCACAGCATATTCATTGGCATATTCCCATATTTGAGTGGTGTCCTTTGGGTAGTTTTTTAAGCTTCTTCTAAATCTCCACACATTTGGTGACTTGGCAGGGATCTTAAAATAAATGCATTTGGAAAGATTTTCTCTTAGCACAAAATTTTCTGCTTTTTGCTCGTAATATTCTGAAATTTCTGCGTCACTAACTTTTTCATCTAGGTTCGCATCAATGTGTTTTTTCTCTAACTCGTGCACCAACAAAGCATATTGATAGTCTAATACCCTTTTTTGAATACGGGCCTCATTAAAGTCGATAGCCTCTTCAGCTTTAGCAATCATCAATTGCTTTTTAACCCAGTCTAAGACGAATTTTTCTACAAAAGTGGCACTATCAGCAGGAGAGAGGTTTGCTGGTATCAATCCATACAAGTTGGATGCAACCAATGTTTTTTCTCCTACACGCGCAATCGGTGGTTCAGAGATTTCTTCTTTAGGTTGGAAATACTGACAACTGCTAATTAGCAATATGCTGAAAATGAGGATATTTCTCACTTAAGGATACATTTTAATAAGCCTGCAAATATTGTAATTCTTTTCAGTAGAGAACTCAATTTTATCCATTATTCTTTTTACCAGCATAAGTCCAAGACCTCCCTGTCTACGAGTTGAAACAAGTTCTTCCATGGAAGGTGATTCATACTCGTTAATATCAAATCCGGCACCTCGATCTTTAAATGTGAATACGATCTGTTTTGGCTTGAAGTCAATGTCAAATTCTATTCTACTATCTGGGTTGCAGTCGTTGGCATGGATGATTAGGTTGGCGCAGACTTCATCCACTGCCAGCACAAGTTTATGTGCTTGTAGATCCGGGACTTTGTGTTCGTCCAACATATCAGAAGTAAACTGCCTAATACGGACCAGCTCTTCCTTATTGCATCCTATGGTCAATTTTTTACTCATCAAAGGAGCTTATTGCTTCTTCTTTAGTTTTTTCAATGGTTAACAGCTTCTCTAAACCGAGAATATCAAAAACTTGTTTTACCGTTTCATTAATTCCAAAAAGCGCGAGTTCGATATTTTTCAGTTTAAACTCATCCAGGTGAGAGATAAATACGCCTAAACCTGCTGAAGAGATATATTCTAGTCCCGACAAATCAGCTATTATTTTGGTCTCTCCATTTTCCATGGCTTCTTTAAGTGCATTGTCTAGATAGATGCTCGAGCCTGCGTCAATCTCCCCAAAGACCGTTATGAAGTGAATTCCATCTTTATTTTCCGTATTTATTTCAGCCATTTTTGTTGTCTTTAAATTGGACTACTACCAATGTATAATCATCATCTATGATCATTTCTCCTATAAATTCTGAGAGATCATTTTTAATTCCTTCCTTTACTTGGTCGGGTGCTTTTGAGGCATGGGTGGTAAAAGACTCTTTCAAGCGAGCATCTCCAAACTGTTCTCCTTCACGGTTTTTCGCCTCGGTGATACCATCAGTATATAAAAGCAATGTATCGCCAGCATTATAGCTGATAGTATTGCTATGAACGTATTCCTCATAGCTAGAGTTTCTTACCATTCCTAATCCCATTCCGTCAGACTGTAGGTAACTTACCTTGTCTTCATTTTTGCAATAGAATAGGCTCGGACAATGTCCCGCCCGCGAAAAAGTAAGTGAGTTTTCTTCGGTGTGAATGTCAAAATAGGTGGATGTAATGAAAGAGGTTCTCTCCAGGCACTGACTAAGGGCGGCATTGGCCTTTATGTTGAAATCAGCAGGAGAGATCCCTTGGTTGGCAAGACTGTGGAAAATACCCTTCATCTGCGCCATCTGAAACGCAGCACTTGTCCCTTTTCCAGATACATCACCAATGATTAAGCCAAATCTATTTTTTTCATATTCAAGAATGTCATAATAGTCACCTCCCACTTCATCAGCGGCCATTGAAAATGCTTCCATTGTGAGATGGTCATTATTTACCAAAGCTGTGGGCAATAAACTCTTTTGAACGTTTTTAGCAATTTTCAATTGCTCTTTGTACCGCTCGTTTTCAATAGACTCGCGTATCAAGGACAAATTTTCCAGAGAAACACTCGCTTGATTCACAAAGGTGGTAATGATATTGACCATCTCTCTATTGAATGCTTCAGACACTTCATTCAATAGCACAATAAATCCAACTTGCTGATTTTGAACCATAATTGGAAGCGCAATGATAGACTTGTATTGGGAATGCTTTAAATCATCTGTAAGTCTTCCTGGGTTCAATTCTTTTTTAAGTTCAAGCTTAAGAATGGACTTTATGGTTTCGCTTTTTATGGAAGATTTAATCTCGTCAACTTCCTCATCCTTCAGACCTCTGATAATTTGTGTGGTGCCACTTTCTTCACGAACTTCTAACCACGCGGCATCAGCAAATACTGCACTCATAGAACTTTCAAGTAGAATTTCGTATGTCTGATCCTTTGTCTCACCTCGAGGGATCGATTGACTTAACTTCTGAAAATCTAATGCCTCCTTTAATTTTTGTTCAAATACAGAAGAGGTTGGAAGGTTGAATAGCGTTACCAATATTGAGATTACAGCATATAGGAAAAGGAAAGCAAAAAGTCCCAAGATGAACACTCGATCGAGCAAATTCATACTCACCATTTCTGTGGCTACAAACCAGCTAAGTTTTAATAGGAAGTGATATAGGTAAATTCCCGAAAGCAGAATGAATAGAATCCCTTTCCATTTCTGCTTGAAATTGAGATAGGCTACCCATTTCAGGTTGAACACAAGCACTATAGAGAACAATCCCAAGACAACCAATGCCAATTGAAAATAAGTTTCCCCAAACTGAATACCCAAAAAATCAAAAAGCATTGAGGCTACTAAAGCGATTTCAAACAGGCTCCATAGTTTTAGTAATTTTTTTGATTTCTGGTAGAGAATCAGTCGTTTCCAAACTACAAAAGTTGATACCATAAATATCACGACTAGTCCAACCAGAATATTGTAGAAGAAGTTGATGGTAAGAGGGCTTTCTACAAGAGTAGTTCTAGCAAAGATTGAAAAGAATAGTTGTATTGCTAGTGAGATCAGGGTGGTAATAAGGCCAGTGATGAAGACCTTCCAAAGCAGATCAGTAAAATTGAGACTGTCAGCTTTTGTAATGATGTACCGGTAATAGGCGAAGGTGGAAATGACAAAACCAGTGAAGCATAACTGCGGGAAGAAGTTGGAAAAATCCACCTTCATATCATAGCTCTGAACCAATAGCAAATAAATGCTAGAGCCCGTGAATAGCAGCCAGCAGATAATTGCTCCCAGGAAGCTTAGTCTTATTTTCACCTTATCTGACACTGCGCAAAAATACAGCGATTGGCCTACATAATGGCTACTGGCAGGGCTAGAGTGGTTAAAGTATGTTAAGGTAACAAATCGAGAATCTGCTGCAAGTATTTCTGATCAGTTTCATCAAAGTCATTGAGTTGATCACTATCTACATCCAGAACGCCGATTATTTCATCATTTTTTTTAATGGGTATGACTATTTCAGATTTTGAAGCAGTGGCACAAGCAATATGTCCTGGAAAATCGTCGACATTGGGTACAATCAAAGTCTCCTTGCGATCCCAACTGGTCCCACATACCCCTTTTCCTTTTCTGATACGTGTACATGCGACCGGACCTTGAAATGGCCCCAGGACTAATTCACTGTCACTATCGACCAGATAAAATCCAACCCAAAAGAAGTTCATGCCTTCCTTTAATGCAGCAGCAATGTTGGCCAGATTGGCTACTAAATTAGATTCTCCATACATTAAACCCTCAATTTGAGGAATGAGTGATTGGTACTTTTCTTCTTTCGTCGCACCTTGGAGTATGGTTAAATCTTCAGCCATGATTTCTATATGTGATTAATCGGTCGTTAAATATGATCTTTTCTTCAGTAATTGATTGGTCAATCTCCGGAGCAGAAATTCCTTTTTCGAACGTGTTTTCAGAAACAAAAACACGCGCTTCATCCCAACAATTTTCGTTAATAAAAGAGTTCAAAACTTCAGACCCTCCTTCAATAATTACTGATTGAATTTTATGTTCGTGTAGTTTCCGCAATACGCTCCATGGATTATTCATTTCGGTTTTAATCCATTCTACATTCATATTTTTTTCTTCCTTGATAGCATTTAACACTAAGGTTGGCGCATCTTCATTAAAAAGATTACAATCCTTTTTCACTTCGAGGTTGCTATCTAGTAAAACTCTAATAGGATTACGACCAACCCATTCGCGTGCCGTTAGTGTAGGGTTGTCGTAAATAGCGGTATTCTTCCCTACAAGGATAGCGTCTTCTTCGGTTCGCCACTTGTGAACCAGTTGTCTGGATTGAGGAGAACTGATCCATTTGGAGTCATAGTTTTCGCGAGCGATAAATCCATCTGATGTTTGAGCCCATTTAAGAATCACATAGGGTCTTTGTTGCTGGACAACTGTAAAAAATCTAGTGTTTAAACGAATGGCTTGATTTTTAAGAACACCTAGCGTTACTTCAATACCAGCGTTCTTCAATTTTTCAACTCCTTTACCATTCACCTCGCTATATGGGTCTAGACTAGCGATTACCACCCGTTCCAAATTACAATCGATAATTAGATCCGTACAAGGCGGGGTTTTTCCGTGATGAGTGCAGGGTTCTAATGTTACGTATGCGGTACTCTTAGCAAGTAATGACGGATCCTTTACCGAGCGTATTGCGTTTACTTCGGCATGCGCCTCCCCATATTTTTGGTGGAAACCTTCACCAATAATTTCACCCTCGTATGTTATGACACACCCTACCATCGGATTGGGAGAAACGTACCCCCGACCTAACTCAGCGAGCTCCAAGGCTCGTCTCATATATCGACTATCATCCATTGAATGTGTAGTTTCGCTTAAGGATGCGAAATGTGAAGCAAATCTGGCAAGAAACAGCGAAACTGCTCGAAAAAGTTTACGATCCGCAGGAAGCAGAGAACGTAACGTATCTTTTATTGGAAGATGTATTCAAAATCACACGTACGGATATTCTTGCTGGTGATATGCAAGAATTGAATGAGCACAAGCTGTATGTACTTACCAAAAGACTACTAGATCACGAGCCGATTCAATATGTGACTGGAATCGCAGATTTTTATGAACGCAAGTTCCATCTAACTCCGGGAGCTCTTATTCCAAGACCTGAGACCGAAGAGCTTTGCGAATTAATCATAAGAGAGAATGAATTGGAAAAGCCTGAAATCCTTGACGTTGGAACTGGTTCAGGCTGCATCGCTATAACGCTTGCATTGAATCTCAAGGCTGCCACATTTGGAACCGATGTATCTGATGAAGCCTTAATCATTGCTAGTCGCAATGCAGATATTCTGAGTGCCAATGTCTCATTCAAGAAGAATGATGTTTTAAAAGAAGATCTTCCTGTAAAAAGCCTGGACATCCTTGTGAGTAATCCGCCCTACATTCCTTTCAAGGACCGGCTAATGATGCAAAAGAATGTGCTTGACTTTGAGCCACAGCAAGCATTGTTTGTTCCGGACGACGATCCGATATTGTTTTATAAAGCCATTGCAGACAAAGGTATCGAAGGGTTAAAGACCGGAGGTAAGCTTTATTTTGAAATTCATGAACAATACGGGAATGAAGTAAAAGCCTATCTAGAAAGTGTTGGCTATTCGAATGTTCTCATTTATCAGGATATGCAAGGCAAAGACCGAATGATTTCAGCTACAAATTCAGCCAATAAGTAGCCTTGAATACCACCTGACGATTCTTAAGCCCCAAACCATCCATTTCATAATTGTCGGTGTATACCAGGAACAAGTCGGACATTGGACGATACCTCCATTGAAACCTGGTGAAAAAATTATAATTCTCACTCTGTGAATTGAATTGAA
The DNA here is from genome assembly GCA_965601465.1 of Ekhidna sp. Classification (GTDB taxonomy): domain Bacteria; phylum Bacteroidota; class Bacteroidia; order Cytophagales; family Cyclobacteriaceae; genus Ekhidna. The sequence continues at coordinate 998,003 of OZ271834.1, forward strand.
CCGCGGATGTCAAAAACATGGTGTTAGAGAAACTTATCTGAGCGTTGGTTCGGAGTAAATGGAAGTTAGATTCTCCATAGGCACCAGGTAGTTTCACTTGATTATAGTCATAGGAAATTCCAAAGTTGCCCCAAGGTTGAGCTCGGAAATTCAACCCGGTTGAGGTATTCATTCTTGTTCCGTTAAAGAAATTACCAAAACCAAATACAAGGTCTGCGCTAACAATTTTTCTTCTATCGGTATTGTATCTGACGTCAGCACGGGTGAATTGATAATGAGCGACTGGTAAAGGTTCAAAGTCACTTCCCAAAAGAGAAGTAGGTACAGGTAGGTTGACTTCCCGGTAAACAATGTTTGGTCTTAGCCACGAAGTGTTTTTAAAATTCAAATTGTAACCAAGGCCATGTACCCGCTCGTTGATCCCACCACCGTCATGATTTAACCAAATGTTATACCAGGAGACGGGTCCGTGTGAGTTCAATTTTCCTTTCTGAGGGAACGTTCTGTAGTTCACCCACTGGTTGATTCTGGTGTATCCTTTGCGTACCGTTTCTTCGGTCTCGGCGTTGTAATTCTCAAGTCGAGGATTGAACCCTAGTTCGGTGATGTAGTTTTCACCGACTACATCTAATGACCATCCACTTCGAAGATTTTTACCATTGTAATTACCATTGAAGCCGTAGAAATGGTTGTCAGAGAAATTTTCCGGAGTACTTGAGGTATGAAATCGTACGGTGTTTCCAACCTTGCCATTATTGGAGAGATAGGCAAATTCAATCCCGCCATTTCTGGCAAAAGGACTTTCCGCAAGCGGGCCGCTGGCTTCCCTGTTGATAAATATCGCCTTCACGATCGACCGATCCAGCACCTGCTGATGAACAGCCGCCACAGAATAGTTTTGAGCAGCTACCTCATCAAACTCCCTTGTCTGCACATTCATTACCCCGATTCTTGTCTTTTTGGAAACATTTCCTGTAAGTCTGGCACCATATAGTATAGGGATCTGTTCACCATCAATCAATCCAATTCTTCGGCTAAAGAAGGGAGATACTTGCCAACTGCCGAAGTTGGAAAAGATATCACCGTTTTCCAGGAAGAAGTTTCTTCTCTCAGGAAAGAAGATGCTAAACCTGGAAAGGTTGGTGACTTGCTGGTCTACGTCTACATTTGAGAAATCTGGATTTACGGTTAAATCAAGGTTTAATGATCCTGTGATTGCTACTTTGGCGTCAATCCCGGTATCTGAGGTTTTATTATAGCTACGTTGTTCTTCTTCTTCAAAGTCTCGTTGGGTTCCTCCGGACAGGTAGGGGATTAAAACAACTTTACCTCTTGCTTTCTTCGGGCTTTGATCCCAGTCAAGCGTTCCCATAAAGTTTAAGTCTACTCCTCCGTAGTTTAATGGAAATTGTGTCCAAGTGGAGTATTCGTTTCTTTCCATATCTCCTCTTATGAAATTAATGCCCCATTCCGGTTGATTGAGTGCATACCGAAGTGTCTTGAATGGTATCGCCATTTCTACAGTCCAGTGATCATCATAGCTTCTTACGGTTGAGTACCACTTGTTGTCCCAGTTTTGATCATAGTCTGTTCGTACCCGATTGATGTTGAGTTGTGCTTCAATTTGGGACCCACCTGCATTAACACCAAACATGAATCCATTTTGACGACTGTTCATGGGATCTAAGACAACTGTAAAATTGTCACTGTTCCAATGTCCATCGTCATCATCTCTTCGGAGAGATTGTACTACTCGGCTTCCATTGTCGTAGCAAATCGCCAGAACATAAATAAACTCTTCATCATACGTGACTTTGACATTTGTGAGGGCGTTTGCTTGCCCCGAATCAACCGGCCAATGATTGATAAAATTTGGAATTTCATTGACACCTTCCCAAGCAGCATCACTTTCATTTCCGTCGATGGCTATGGCCTCAGAAGTTTTAGTAATGGCGTATCTGAAATTATCTCGCGTTTCCTGCGAGAAGATTTGTGACACGCTAACGAATACTAAAATGAGGCCTTTTAACTTGAGCATGGATGTTGAGGTTTTGAGAGCGTATACCCATTCAAGAAACCTTGGTTGTCACTTCAGACCATTTTTAGCTGTACATCAAATAAGAGAACCTGAATCACGATTTTGAATTGTTAAATGCACATCGGATGGGAATAGATGTCGTTAGGCATTCATACACGGTTGTTTGTCGATCCGGGCTTTATTATGAAACGGAATTCATAAGTTTGGACGTTTAGGAATGAATTATGAGTAGAGTAAAGCTCGAAGACATATTATTTAAACCTCCCAGAATTCTGTGGCATTTTGTGTTCTGGTTCATATTTATAAGCTTCTTTGCCTTGGTGTATGGAAGCTTTGAGGAACAATATGGCCGGCAATACCTTATTCAGCTTTCAGACGCTCTTCTCCAAATTCCTGCGGTTTACTTTACGCTGTATTTCTTGATGCCAAGGTTTTTATTCAAGGAACGCTACATTGAATTCATAGTCTATTTGACTTTGCTGATTTTACTCTTCAGTGCATTGCTTTGGTTTTTTTATGTGTGGGTGCAAAAACCAATCTTCTGGCCGGATAATGATTATCCATCTCGGTTACTGAATTACGGAAAAATGCTCAAATACACGACAAAGATTTATCCGGTTTTGGTGTTAGCAATTGTCATCAAGTGGTTTAAATACTGGTTTCGAGAGCAAAAGTCGAATCAGCTATTGATAGAAGAAAAACTCAAGGCTGAGTTGAATTTTCTAAAAGCTCAGGTTCATCCACACTTTCTATTCAATACATTGAACAACTTGTATGCGCTGACATTAAAAAAATCAAAAGAGGCACCTGAAGTCGTGCTGAAACTATCAGATTTACTCAACTATATGCTATACGAGTGTACTGCAGATAAAGTATTGATAGAAAAGGAAATTAAGCTTCTTAAGGATTATATCTCCTTAGAGAAGATTAGGTATGGAGAAAGGTTGAATATTTCATTGAATATCCTGGGTAATGCCGAGGGGATGCAAGTTGCTCCATTAATGCTTTTGCCCTTTGTTGAAAACAGTTTTAAGCATGGTGTCAGTGAGGAAATGGATGAAGCCTGGGTCAGCATTGACATAGAATTAAAGGAGGATAGATTAACCCTGAAGGTTGAAAACAGTAAAAGTAAACATGAGGAAAGGATAGATGAGTTTAACTACAAGCAAGGGATAGGACTGAAGAATGTAAGAAGAAGATTGGAGTTACTCTATCCGGAACAGCATACCTTGGAAATGCATGATTCAGACGATTCATTCCTCATTATATTAACAATAGAATTATAAGTATGCCCATTAGATGCTTGATTGTTGATGATGAACCCTTGGCCATTGAGATTCTACAATCGTATGTAGAACGTGTGGAGACACTGGAATTAGTGGGCACCTGCAACAATGCTGTACAGGCATTTGAGGTCTTGAAAAAAGAAAAAGTAGACCTTCTGTTTCTCGATATTCAGATGCCTAAACTCACCGGTATTGAATTTTTAAAGGCACTGAATCCAACGCCTCAAGTCATATTTACCACGGCTTATCGAGAATACGCGGTAGAGAGTTACGAGCTCAACGTCATGGATTACCTCCTCAAACCAATTGCCTTTGATCGTTTTTTGATGGCTATTAATAAAGTAGTAGAAAATGGAATCCCTTCCCCAGTGTCAATCATCCAAGAAACAGATGCTATTCAAGCGGACGACCCTTTTCTGTTTTTGAAGGTTGATCGCAAGATGGTGAAGGTGTACCTGAAAGATATAACCTACATTGAGAGTCTGAAGGACTATGTACGTGTGAAAACTGAAGGAGGGAAAGACCTTGTTTCATTGCAGAAAATCAGCTACCTGGAGAAGAAGTTACCAGCAGATTGTTTTCAGCGAGTGCACAAGTCTTACATCATTTCGGTAAATAAGATATCTGCCTATTCTAATACAGCCATTGAGATTGGAGATGCTGAGATTCCCATTGGGCGAAGTTATAAGTCTGAGGTGATGAAGGTGCTTAGCGGTCAAAGTGAAGCTTAGAAAAATCTTTTAATCCGCTGCCAGATGCCACGGGGTGTGTACCATCTATATGATGTGATCACCATTTCACCAAGCTCTATCGATCCTCCCATTGTTACATCAATGGTTGTACGAGCACCAACCTCTATTTCTATTGATTTAAAACCAACGTAAGAAAAAATAAGTGTAGATCCTTTTTGAATTTCTATTCCATACTCTCCTTTCTTGTTGGTTTGAGTTCCTATTGTCGTCCCTTTGATAACCACATTGACCCCTTTAAGGCCTTCACCCGAATTATCTGTGACTACACCTGTTACATAGACTTTTAGTTGATTTGAAGTTTTAACTGTAATTGGACTTTTAGTATCAGTTAGGAAATCTACTGAGATTGAATTAGACTCAATTTTGTTTTGAGATACAGCATCTTTTACTCCAAAAAGAAACGCACTCACAGCTATCAGTGAATGAGCGATCAGACTTTTCTTATGAGTAAAAGTGGGAGCAGGAGTGGCTCTGTTAATTAATCCACATACACTTTTATTGGAATTATTGAGATAGGAAATTATCTCAGAATCACTCATTTCTCTAAAATCCACAATGTCTTTATTGCAGCTTTGGCAAAATCTATGATCCTCTCTTTGCTCGAAACTATTCCAATTTTTGCTACATGGATTTTTAACAGTAACTCTTGATTTATGCATATCAATCCAAACTAAATTTCACTCTAACCTTCAGCTTGTCTTCAACCCTTTGTCCATTTTTTTCTGCCGGTTCCCAGTCAGGACCTTCTTGTACGAGACGAACCGCTTCCTCATCACATCCGTATCCCAGACTTTTCTTGATTTCAATAATCGTGACATCCCCAGATGAATCGATGATGAGTTCTAAGACAACTGTGCCTTCAATCCCATTGGTTTTAGCTTCTTCAGGATAGTTCAGGTTTTCAATTAAGTACCTCTTGAAGGATCGATTTCCGACTTCAGGCCGAGCGGACTTATAATTGACAACTGGATCCTCATTCTGAGTACTATACCCCGTAACCACCACTTCTTGTAGCTCTGTCATGCCGCCAAGCGTCACATCTATATATGACCTGCTGCCAACCTCAATTTCCTGGGACTCAAACCCAATGTAGGAGATGATCAACGTTTGATTTTCATCTTTCTGGATTTCGAAATATCCATCTAAATCTGAAGTGACACCTGTCGTAGTTCCTTTTATGACCACATTGACACCTGGGAGTCCCTCTCCATTAGTATCAGTGATGCGACCTGTAATAATCTCGTTCGTTGAAGTACTTCTTAGTGTGGCAGGGGCAGAAGTTTCAGCAGATCTTCTGTCAAGGTCATCCTCATCAACCGTTCTAACCGCATTACCTAAAGACCGTTTTTCTACTTTTAACGGCTTTGTAGTCACAACTACCTCGTCTAAAACTGAATCCTTGTCAGACTTATTTTTTGATCTACTCACCTGTACTCCCGCAACTTTTCCTGAGAGAGTACTCGCAAAGTCAATATCATTTTCCGCTATAAGTTTTTCATCTAATTCAACTTCCATTGCTGCTTCGGCTGGTATTCTTTCAATGTCTTCAGAAACTGTTTCTTTAGCTGATTCCTCAATTTCATCACTGACCATGAATTCGTCGGTTTTATCACCCATGCCTGCAGCCTCATCGGTTAATGCGATTGCCTCTTCGACAAGTACAGCATCTGAATCTGCTACTTCTACGTCAACGAGTAAGGATTCATCATCGATTTCTTCTTCTATTATTTCAATTTCTGAAGATTCTTCTTTTTCCTGAGCACTGGTGTTCTCAAGCTCTTCCGCTAATTGTTCATCCATTTTTTGAGATACCGCTATCGTGTCAGGTGCAGGAGCAGACTGGACCATTTCTTCAGCAGATTCTTCTTCCATTGCTAGTTGGTCACTATCAAGTTGATTTGTAAAGAAATAAATAGAATAAGAACCTACGATCAATAACGCGACGGCAGCAGCTATTCGCATGAAAGGGAAGGAACGTTTCTTTTTACTGGTTATTTGGCTTTTCAGCTTCTCAATATCACCAATTGCTTCTGACCCATATGCTTCATAACCTTCCAGCGCTTCTCGTGCAAACGGATCATCCAAAACCTCACGCTCAAATGTATGCGCTTCCTCCGGACTCATTTGGCCTTTGAGATATTTCTCAAATTGTTCGCTATGGTTCTTATCTACTGACATTCTTGCTTTCAAGACACATCTTCAAATTTCGTTTTCCGTTTTGTATGTGACTTTTTACCTTCTTTAAATCTATTCCGGTTTCTTCATTTACTTGTTGATAGCTTTTCTTTTCAAGAAAAAAGAGCTTCACACATTCTTTTTGATCAACCTTTAGCTCTTCAATGCAAGCTTCAAGCGCTTCAATATCTTTTTCCAGCTCTACTTTCTCATTGTTTAGATGCACAGCTTCGGTGGATTCCATAAAAATTTCTCCATGAACCTCGTGATTCTTTTTACGCAATTCCATGAGGCAATGATTTTTGGATACCATGTAGAGCCAGCTTTTGAAATGTTGGACTTCTGTGGTCAATAGTTTTTTGCTGATTTGCTCATAGATTGCCATGGCAGCATCCTGGCTGTCATCCCTATTTTTTAAATACTTCAAGCAAAGACCATATACCAAATGCATATAAGAGTTGAATAGATTTCCCATAAGCGATTGGTCACCTGTTTCGCGGTACTTAGAGATGATTTCTTCATCCGTGTTCGCTATGGATTTATTCTTCGACAATGGGTAAATATCTCTCCCTTTGGTCGAGATGACAAGTTTGAATGCTGTCATTTCGAACAGGGTGACAAATCATTCAATTAAAGAATTTGAGAGAAGATTAGTGTCGGGTAAATATCTCTCCCTATGGTCGAGATGACAGGTTTGAATCTGGGTCATTTCGCAAGCAGAGAGAAATCTATTCCATACAAATAAGAACGAGCTGATAAAATCGGTGAAGAGGAAATATCTCTCCTTTAGTCGAGATGACAGGTGATGATAGTCCTTGTCATTTCGAACATAGAGAGAAATCTATTCCATACAAATAAGAACGGGCTGATAAAATCGGTGAAGAGGAAATATCTCTCCCTTTGATCGAGATGACATGTCACTTTAAGCCTGTCATTCCGAACATAGAGAGAAATCTATTCCATACAAATAAGAACGAGCTGATAAAATCGGTGAAGAGGAAATATCTTTCCTTTAGTCGAGATGACATGTGATGATGTTCCTTGTCATTTCGAACGTAGTGAGAAATCCATTCCATACAAATGAGAACGGGCTGATAAAATCGGTGAAGAGTAAATATCTCTCCCTTTAGTCGAGATGACGGTAGATGATAGTCCTTGTCATTTCGAACATAGAGAGAAATCTATTATAAATATGACCTCATTCTCTTACTAATCTTTTAAATAACGCCAAGCACCAATTTTTACATTAAGGAATTCCCAATTAGGGTTGATTGTCTCGATGAGTTTATTCTTTTTTTCTCTTCTCCATTTTTTGATTTCCTTTTCCCTTTCTATTGCGTGATTGACAGATTGATGTCTTTCCCACCAAACCAAATTGTAACAAAAGTATTTGCCGGCCCATGTTTTTGGTACTCCTCTGTTTTCATAATGCTGTTTTAACCTATTAGGCATGTCATTAGTAATACCGACATAAATAACAGAACGGGTAGGATTTGTGGTTATGTAAACAAAATAGTTGTGACTTTTCATTATCGGTAAATATCTCTCCCTTTGGTCGAGATGACATGTCACTTTAAGCCTGTCATTCCGAACATAGAGAGAAATCTATTCCAAGTTTTTCAGAAAAGGCAGATCAAAAAGTCCGAGTACTCATTTTGTCAACCTAAGTAGTTGTTTAATAGCAAGAGTCTATCTCTCCCTTTAGACGAGAAATACTTTTGATTATGTTCTAGACATTTCACAAGCAGATAGAAATCCATTCCATATCGAGAGGACACGTCACTGTTATCCCTGTCATTTCGAACAGGGTGAGAAATCTATTCCACACAAATAAGAACGGGCTGAAAAAATCGGTGAAGAGTAAATATCTCTCCCTTTGGTCGAGATGACAGGTGATGATGTTCCTTGTCATTTCGAACAGGGTGAGAAATCTATTCCATACAAATGAGAACGGGCTGAAAAAATCGGTGAAGAGTAAATATCTCTCCCTTTGGTCGAGATGACAGGTGATGATGTTCCTTGTCATTTCGAACATAGAGAGAAATCTATTCCATTAAAATAAGAATGGGTTGAAAAAGCGGTGAAGAGTAAATATCTCTCCCTATGGTCGAGATGACAGGTGATGATGTTCCTTGACATTTCGAATAGGATGAGAAATCTATTCCATACAAATAAGAACAGGCTGAAAAAATTCGGTGAAGAGTAAATATCTCTCCCTTTGATCGAGATGACAAGTCTAACATAATTCTACTAGTACGAATACAGAAACCACGATCTCAAAAAAAATCAAAAAATTTTATGGAATCTTTTTTATGCCTGCATCTCAATGTCAAATCAAAATATAATTGACATGAAAAATCTAATAATCATCATCTCACTTGTTGTGGCATTCAAGGTTGATGCCAAATATGTGAACGGTACAGTATACGATGAAGGAGGTCAGCCGATTTCCGGAGTGAACGTCACAATCAAAGGGACAAGTAAAAATGTAATTTCAGATATCAATGGGTTTTATTCCATCGAAGTACACAGCGATAAGTCTGTATTAGTCTACTCGGCCATTGGGTTTGACACGAAAGAAATAAAAGTGGGAACCAGAAAGCTTATAGATGTAACCCTAAAAATCAGTAAAGCAGAACCAATTGAATTACTGGTTGATGTAGAAGCAGAAGATGATGCGGCGATATCCAGGCAAGTCATGATCGGTGGTGGCATTAGGAGTAAATCTGCAGAAAAAAGGTCCATGAGTTATGCTCCTTCATTTATGGGAGATCAAGCTTATTATCATAACACTGAAGAATATGCAACCATCCATGAAAATGGATTTAGAAAGGTACTTGATCATGCGCTTTCCACTTTTTCCATAGATGTAGATGCAGCTTCCTACAGCAACATGCGCAGGTTTATCAACAATGGTCAGCTCCCTCAAAAGGATGTGGTACGCATTGAAGAAATGATCAATTACTTCAATTACGATTATAAAAATCCAATTGGCAAGGATCCATTCTCGATTAATACTGAAGTAGCGAAAGCTCCATGGAATGATGAACATCTGATTGCACAGATTGGGCTTCAAGGAAAGAAGATAGAACTGGACAATCTACCAGCTTCTAATATTGTTTTCTTGCTGGATGTATCTGGATCAATGAGTGCTCCAAACAAATTGCCTTTATTGAAGTCAGCATTCAAGTTGTTGGTGAATGAGCTGCGTCCGCAAGACAAGGTATCTATCGTGGTGTATGCTGGTGCCGCTGGATTGGTACTAGAGCCTACAGATGGGAATGATAAAAAGAAAATCATGGATGCTTTGGATAAAATGCAAGCAGGTGGATCAACAGCGGGTGGAGCGGGTATTGAACTCGCCTACAAAATCGCCAAGGAGCAATTTGTAAAAGGCGGGAACAATCGAGTAGTATTAGCAACAGATGGTGATTTTAATGTGGGTGCTTCAAGTAATGCTTCTATGGAACGATTAATTGAATCGAAACGAGAAGAGGGCGTATTCCTGACCGTACTAGGTTTCGGAATGGGAAACTACAAAGATTCTAAAATGGAGATCTTGGCTGACAAAGGCAATGGAAACTATGCTTATATCGATAACATGAAGGAGGCGAAGAAGGTGTTGGTAAACGAGTTTGGGGGAACCATGTTCACGATCGCTAAGGATGTGAAAATCCAGGTTGAGTTTAATCCAGCGGTAGTTCAAGCCTATCGGTTGATTGGATATGAGAATCGATTACTCAACAATGAAGATTTCAACGATGACAAAAAAGATGCTGGAGAGCTTGGAAGTGGTCATACAGTAACAGCGCTATATGAAATTATTCCTGTAGGAGTGGAAAGTGAATTTGTGAAGGACATAGATCCTTTGAAATATCAGATCACTGAAGGCCAGTCGAACCTTAATTCCGATGAGCTTTTTACAGTGAAGTTTAGATATAAGGAGCCAGATGGCAACAAAAGTAAATTGATCACAAAAGTGGTTGAAAGCGAGATTCAAAATGCTAGCAGAAACTTGGATTGGTCAATGGCAGTGGCAGGGTTTGGAATGCTGCTAAGAGATTCTGAGTATAAGGGAGGAATTACCTATGCCGATGTGTTGACAATGGCTAAATCATCTAAGGGTAAAGACGAGTTTGGGTACCGAGGAGAGTTTATTGGACTAGTAGAATTAGCAAAAAGTATGAGTCCTCAATAGGTTAGTGATTGAGTTTAGTCTAAGGCGATTCTGGAGAGGATCGCCTTTTTTCGTATTGTAAATTGGTTGTTGGAGGTTGTGATTAAGTCATTTAACATCTCAATTAACACAAGCAAGACTCCTTTTTGTTATTCTTGCAAGTAAAAAGATAAGATGAGAAAAATCATTTTTACCTGCCTACTGATAACCACAGTCATGTCTTTTGGGCAAATTCAAAAAGGAGCAAAAGTCATTGATTTAGGTTTTTCATATTCACATTTTAGTCTGAGTAACTCGTCATTTTTTTCCGGGCAATCTTTAATTGGATTTACCATTGCAGAGAATAAACTTTTTTATGGTGGTATTCGTCACACGATTCAGAAATTCAATTTCTCCAATAGTGATGGTAAAGATCAATTAACTTCTCTTGTGGTAGGATATGAAAAGTTCATTGAATTGGCTCCAAAAATCTACTTCGCACCATTTATTACAGGATCTTTTGGTGTTGGAGAAACAAAAACTCCAAGTGCTACTTTTGACACAAACAATTTAAGCATCAGTGCTCAACCAAGACTTCATTATTTTATCAATAATAAATGGTCTGTCGTAGCTAGTGTAGGTATCATTCAATACGAAAGGGAAGTCACAAAAGTTGACGGGGGAGAGAATGTAATTGACAAGCAATTTGCCGCTACTCTGAATGCTACAAATACGTTTTTTGGCATTCGATTGAACCTAAATAATGAATAACATGGAAAAAGTACAATTAGGCAAATCAGACTTAAAGATCTCACCGATCGTATTTGGGGCATGGGCCATTGGCGGCCAGGCCTGGGGAGGTAATGATGATAGTGATGCGATGGAAGCGATGAAGAAGAGCTTTGATCTGGGTGTTACTTCCATTGATACAGCTCCTGTTTATGGTTTTGGCCATAGTGAGTCTCTAGTCGGAAAGGCCATCAAAGAATTAGGCAGAGAGAACCTGGAGATTCTAACCAAATTTGGTTTCAATTGGAAGACGGAGAAGGGTGAATATCAATTCCCAACGACCGACGGAGGTAAAACTTATGCTTATGCCGGAAGAGAAGGCATTATCCAGGAAGTTGAAGATAGTCTTACACGTTTGGGAACTGATTACATAGATCTGTATCAAATTCATCGACCGGACGCTACTACGCCTATTGAGGAAACAATGGAAGTATTGAAAGAACTGCAGCAGCAAGGAAAAATTCGTGCCATCGGGATGTCGAATCATACAGTTGAATTGATGAAGCGAGCGAACGAAATCATTGAGCTTGCTTCTACGCAATCTCCCTACAGTATGGTATATCGCAAGATTGAAAAAGATATTATTCCCTTTTGCCTGGAAGACAATGTTGGCATACTGGCTTATAGCCCATTACAAAGAGGATTATTGACAGGTAAGATTACCTCAGATTATGAATTCAAGGGGGATGACCATCGTGCGGGTAACAAGTTTTTTAAAGAACCCAACAGATCAAGAACAAACGAGTTCTTACAGAAGATCAAACCGATTGCTGAAGAGCATGGTGTTCCACTGGCTCAATTAGTGATCAACTGGACCATACAAAGACCAGGTATTACGGCAGCATTAGTTGGAGCTCGGAACGCACAACAGGCAGAGGAAAATGCGAATAGTATGAGTTTTGAACTGACAGACGAAGAATTGAAGAAGATCAACGAAGAGCTAGAAAAGGTAGTTATTGATCATGATGTCTAAGTATGAGTACTTTAAAAATTGAAAAGGGCGAACTGATCGTAGATGATGAAACTATTACGATTATAGATGATGCAAAGAAGCAAAATAATCTGCTATTTATTAGCTCTGTTGTTTGGACCATTTTTGGACTTATTTCAGTGCTTCGGTATTTAGAGGGTGGCGATTCTTTCCTTTTGTGGACGGGCCTTTTTATTGGAGTAGGACATTTGTGCATGGTTATTTATTACCTCTTTTTCAATTCGAATGCTTCGATCTTGAGACGAGATGAAATTGTTTCAGTGAAAAGAAAAAACGGATTTAAAAATGAATATATCGCAATCAAGCTGGCTAATGGGAAGGTTAGAAAAATCACTCAGTTGATGGGTAACTCTGAAGAAATCGTGAAGTCTTTAAATTAAAAAACCACCTCTAAAATGAGGTGGTTTAATTATCAATTTTCTTATCCAGCTTATAGTCTTAAGCTTACTCCCAATAGGAAGTTTGTTCCTGCTTGAGGGTAGTAGTTGTTCTGTTGGTAAAGTTGGTCATTCCCATAATAGTACCCCCAGGTGTATCCATTGGATGAGTACTCTTCATTTAGCACATTGTTTACCAAAAGCGAAACGCCAAGATTTTTAACATCTCCGAAACTGAAATCATAAGAAATTCTAACATCGTTTGTGATGTAAGCATCTATGGCTCTATCCTCATTCGAGGTATTATCCAGGAATTGCTGCCCTACATATTTAGTTAAGAGCTGAACCGTAAATCCTTCGATCGGAGAGTAACTAATGTCACTGGCGCTGATCACGTTTGGAGAAAAGGAAATGTCTGAATCCTTATGTTCAATTTCTCCAAAGCTTGCAGATACGATTTCTGAAAAGCGATCAATTTTATTTCTGCTCAAGGTTAGGTTAGCTGACCATATCAGGTTGTCCATTAGCTTGTAGGCACCAGCTAACTCTATTCCCATTCTAAAGCTGCTGGGTACGTTCACACGAATAGGGGCGCCCACATCATTCACCGCACCAGTCACTACCAATTGATTGTCGTAGTTCATGTGATAAAAATTGGCTTCATACGAGAATTTCGAACTGTTCGAACGTATCCCAATTTCTATATTCTTCAATGTTTCATGTTCAGGCTCTGCTCCCTCATCTGCATCGATGAAATCTGATCTAACGGGTTCTCTGTTGCCAATGGCATAGGAAGCATACACATTGGCGGAGTTATTCAATGCATAAGTCAAACCAAATTTTGGATTAAAGAAGGTAAAATCCGTATCTACATCATAGGCTTCCAGGTCATTGTCTGTACCCTCCGTTTCGTAATTAATCTTTCTTATTTGTGCATCTCCAAATAAGTTCAATTTATCGTTGAGCTGGTAATTGATTTTTAAGAAGGAATTGAAGTCTGTTTTGATACCATTTCCTTTATAGTACCTATCTCTTATGTCAGCATTTCCTGCAAATTGTGCCCAGATGATTTCACCAAAGTGATCTCCGTCATACTTGTTCCATGCGCCACCTAGCGTAACATCAAATTGATTTTGGTTGTAATTCAATGAGTAGGTGGCTCCATAAAAGTGGTTATCCAACCAGCGTCTTCTCACGATATCAGAAGAGGTGATGGTTTCTGTTCCAACCGTCACGTCGGGAAGCCCATAACTTGCCAAATCATCATTTTCTCTGAACTGCTCAAAGAACCCTCTTCCTCTTGTGTAGTGAAGTGCTCCAGAAAAATTGAGGAAATCTGAGATGCTATGTCCTACATGTAATTGATAATGATCTTGTCGATAATTGTCTACCTCATTGTCATACAGGTAGTAATTGAATGTTCTACCGGAGTTTCTCAGGTTATCCAGCTGTTCTTGAGTCGCATACTCTCCTCCAAAGTCTATCAATTCCTGGATATCGTCAGCATTGCCTGTAAGTCTTGCTTCAGGCGTTCCATACCAGGCTTGCTGAGTGATTTCCTGACCGCCAAACATCACCGCTTTAATCATGGTTTTTTCACCATACCGTCCCCCGGATAAATAATAAGATTTTAAATCTGCCGCCGATCGATCGATGAATCCATCAGAAATGATTCGTGACAATCGGGCTTCGAAATTGTAGACTCCATTCATGAGTCCGGTATTATAAGTTACATTGTTTTTCCAGGTATTGAAGCTACCTACAGAGTTGTCGGTCTGGAAAAAAGCATCCTGCGACACATTGTTTGTTTTCAAACTTACAGTTGCACCAAAAGCAGCTGCACCGTTTGAAGAAGTACCTACTCCACGTTGGATTTGAATACTATTTAGCGAAGAGGATAGGTCTGGCATGTTTACCCAAAACACTCCGTGGGATTCAGAATCATTCACGGGGATCCCATTAATGGTTACGTTGATCCGAGTAGCATCACTGCCTCTGATTCTCAGTCCTGTGTACCCAATTCCAGCACCAGCATCCGAAGTGGTTACCAGAGAAGGCGTAAAATTGAGTAGAATGGGCAAATCCTGACCAAGATTTCGTTCGGTCAGTTCTTTCTTACCTACTGTTGTGTAAGTTGTTGGAGTTTTTTCGTTAGCTCGCGTCGAGTAAACCGTTACATCATCAAGTTGAACGGTTTGGAGACTGTCTTGTGCGAAAGACAGACTGGCTATCAGCATCACTGCTGATACTAATAAAGTTTTCATGTGTTTAAAAAATTACCATTTAACCATCGGAAAGTGGGGACTCTCCATTATTGGTTATCATACTTTGATCATGAATGCATGATCTTCCCTACGCCGGCATTATCCGGATCAGGTTATGGGTATGATCTCAGCCTGATGTCCTGCTAAAAACAGGATCGGCACCCCTTTACGTATGTAAAGTTAGATCAGAGTGGGCAAATAGCGAATATTTCTTTTCACTTAGATTTATCAGTTGATAACTAATCTATAGAAATGGAAAGATGATCGAAGTGACTTACGTTTGGATTTTTTTCTGTTTAACTTAAGAGTAACCAACTAATTAACCATCATGAAAATTGAGCAGAAACTTTGGACCCCTGAGGGTGGATGGGAGAATATTATTGACAATCAATTAGGTAAAAAGGCCAATATTGTGCTGGCCTTTGGCGATAAGGAAGCCTTAAGCGATTCCTCAAGGTATGAGGAATTGAGATCCTACTATCCTGAAGCAGATATCATCACTTGTTCTACAGCCGGTGAAATTTTGGATGAACGAATTAATGAGGGAACAATCAATGCTACAGTCCTTCAATTAGAAAAAACCAGCATTAAATCTAAAGTGCTTAATATCGATGAATCACACGATAGTTATTCAGTCGGAATTTCATTGATGGATGAGCTAAAAAGCCCTGATTTGGCCTATACCCTCGTTATTTCGGATGGTCATATTGTAAATGGAAGTGAGCTAACCCGTGCTTTGGCTTCCATCACGAATGAAAATAATGTGGTCACTGGAGGGCTTGCCGGAGACGGTCCCAATTTCCAATCAACCCTCGTAGGATTGAACGAGGCGCCACAAGAGGGGAATGTTGTGGCGGTTGGTTTTTATGGAGACTGTTTGACAATAGGACATGCCGCAAGAGGTGGTTGGGATCCATTTGGTCCTGAACGATTGGTTACCAAATCAAAGGATAATGTGCTCTATGAACTAGACGGACAATCTGCACTGGATCTCTACAAAAAATATTTGGGAGAATTGGCTGATGAGCTTCCGGGGTCCGCTTTGTTATTCCCTTTGAGTGTCAAGATAAATGGGACCGATCCACTGGTACGTACAGTGTTATCAGTTGATGAAGATGCGAAGAGTATGACGTTTGCAGGAGACATCCCTGAAGGCTCCATTGCACGCATGATGAAATCAAATTTCGAAAGATTGATAGATGGAGCTTCTGAAGCTGCGGGTATCAGTATGTCTGATTTCGGATCTTTCGACCCTGACCTGGCTTTATTGATTAGTTGTGCAGGAAGGAAATTTGCTTTGGGCAGTCGAGTAGAAGAGGAGGTTGAAAGAGTTCGTGAGATTTTGGGGAAGGATACGGTGGTCGCAGGCTTTTACTCTTATGGAGAAATTTCACCTGTAGTGAAATCTACGAAGTGTGAGCTCCACAATCAGACAATGACCATCACTACCTTTAAAGAGTTGGTATGAATGCCGAATGGAATCGGGCGCTTAAACGATTGATATGGCGCAATCTGGGAAAGGATGCTGAAATTCCAGATGAATGCTATTCGCTTTTCCAATCAATTAGTGATTCCTTTGATACACACGATAAGGAATATGCACTCCTAAATCGGATTATGGATTTGAGTTCTGAAGAGTTGTTTGCTGCGAATACGGAACTTCGAAAACGAAATGAAGAACTAGATCATTTTGTCTACAGCACTTCGCATGACTTGCGAGCACCCTTGACGTCTATTTTGGGACTTGTCCAATTGATTGAATTGACAGACGATGCAGAGAGCAAGGCAACCTATCTCGAAAAAATAAAAACCAGTACCCTTCAGCTCGATTCATTCATCCAGGAGATTGTGTCTTACACGCACAATAAGAAGGTTGAAATATTATCTGAGCTGGTAGACTTTGATAGTCTCATCACAAAATGTATTTCACGATTGAGTTTCATGAACACCTCAACAAACATTGAAAAAATTATAGATGTTGAAGTGGATATTGACTTCTATTCTGATCCACAGCGAATTGATAATTTATTGTCAAATCTGGTATCCAATTCGATCAAATATCATAATCCTGAAAGTGAAGCACCTTTTGTGAAAATCTCTGTTAGATCTGAGAAAGGGAAAGCAATTATTAAAATTGAGGATAATGGAATAGGTATCAAGAAAGAGAATCAAAAAAAGATCTTTGATATGTTCTATCGTGCATCAGCACAATCCAAAGGAAGTGGCATTGGACTCTATATTGTAAGAGAAATCGTCGAAAAACTTTCCGGTTCTGTTAAAGTAAGTTCTATCTTAGGAGAAGGGACGATATTTACTATATCATTACCAAACAGAGCATAATAAAGAATGGGAAAGGTTAATCGAATTCTTCTCATTGACGATGATGACATTGTCAATGCAATAAACAGTGCTATGATTAGGCATGCTGGATTTGCCGACGAGATTTTAGTTGAAACTTCGGTTGTTGAAGCCATTGATTCTTTAAAGTCTGCAATCACTCAAAACAATCTTCCGGAGCTAATCTTTCTCGATGTGAATATGCCGGAAAAGAATGGCTGGGATTTCATTGACGAGTATGTGAATATTCAATTTGAGGATTCAAAACCAGGAATAATCATGGTCACCTCTTCCATAAATCCGGCAGATATGGATCGAGCACTTAAATTGGATACCGTGATTGATTTTATCTCTAAACCTCTTTCACCCGAATTATTAGATAAGGTGTACGAAGATCATTTTTCCTAAACTTCGCTTAGTTCCAACCAGCGCATCTCTTTCTCCTCTAATTGATCCTCCACCCCTTTTATTTCTTCACTTATCGCCTGAAGCTTCTCGTATTCGGTTTCGGCATTTAACGATTCTTGCAATTCTTTTTTTCGAGACTCTAGTTGAGGAATTTCTTTATCTAATTGATCCAACTCTCGTTGCTCATTGTAGCTAAGCTTTCGCGTTTTAGGCTTCTCAGCAACAGCTGTTTCTTGCTTCGGCTTTTCCTTTCCTTCTAATGGTAGCTCTGCCACAGGTACTCCTTCCTTCGCTCGATAGTCTGTATAATTACCTGGGAAATCCCTGATTTTACCATTTCCTTCAAAAACAAACAAGTGGTCCACCAACCGATCCATGAAGTATCGATCGTGGGATACAATCATCAGACAACCTGTAAAATTTTGGAGATAATCTTCCAACACGTTCAAGGTGGTGATATCCAGGTCATTGGTAGGCTCATCCAGGATCAAGAAATTTGGATTAGCCATCAACACACGGAGAAGTTGTAAGCGGCGCTTTTCACCCCCACTTAATTTTCCAACGAAATTGTGCTGCATCTTAGGCGGGAACAGGAATTGATTAAGTAGTTGTGAAGCAGACACTTGGCTACCGTCTTCGAGTTCGATGTACTCTGCTACTTCCTTTACAATTTCAATAACTTTCTTGTTGGGATCAAAGATGGTTTCGTCTTGTGTGTAATATCCAAACTTGGTCGTCTGTCCAGTTTCAATTTCCCCTAAGTCTGGCTTAATCTTCTGCGAAAGAATATTCAGAAACGTGGATTTCCCAACTCCATTTGGACCAATGATGCCAATCTTTTCCCTTCGTTTGAAGACATAGCTGAAGTTCTTTACTAGATCTAAAGTATCGTATGATTTGTTTACCTCTTTTAACTCCAGAATCTTTTTACCTTGCCTCTCACCCTTCAGATTCATCTCCATTTTTTGAGTGTGTATGGCACTGTGGGCTTTTGCTTTTACGTCATGAAAAGCATCTACACGATACTTGGCTTTGGTCCCTCTTGCTTTCGGTTGCCTTCTCATCCATTCCAATTCCGTTTTGAATAGATTTTTGGCTTTGTCAATACTCGCTGCTTCAATTTCCATTCGCTCGGCTTTCTTCTCCAGAAACTGACTGTAATTCCCTTTGTACCTGAAAATATTTCCGTGCTCAATTTCCAGAATTTCATTGGTCACTCGGTCTAGAAAATATCGGTCGTGCGTGACCATCAAAAGGGTAAGATTAGCATTTGCCAAATAGTTTTCAAGCCACTCAATTAATGCAAGATCAAGGTGATTAGTAGGCTCATCCAGGATGAGAAAATCTGGATTTACTACCAACGCCTGTGCAATGGCTACACGTTTCTTTTGACCTCCAGATAGATCACCCATTTTTTTCTCCAGGTCATGAATTCCAAGTTGGCCTAGAATGGCTTTTATCTGATGCTCATACTCCCATGCATTCAAGGAATCCATGCGTTCGAGGATAGGAGTAAGATCAGGAGCATTTTCAGGGTCATGCTCTGTTTTAAACATGGCACGCTCATAATCCCTGATGACATCAAGCTCTTCCTTATCTTCCGCAAAAACAGCTTCTATAATTTTTTCTTCAGGGTTGAATTCCGGATGCTGTGGCAGCATTGAAACAGTTAGACCTTTACGGAAAGAAACGATCCCTTTATCAGGAGCTTCAATACCTGCAATCACCTTCATTAATGTGGATTTACCAGTTCCATTAACTCCTACCAAAGCGGCCTTCTGTCCCTGATCTAAACCAAAGGTGATGTTCTCAAACAATCTCTTTTCGTCATAGCTTTTGCTAAGCTCCTCAACCGATAAATAATTCATGTGGCAAAAGTACGTGTTCGATCATGGAACAAATCAACTGATTTTAGTTTTATATCATTAAACCTCAAGACCATGAAGAACTTTATCTATTCCTTCCTATTACTTTCGCTATTTGCCTGTGGTCAATCCAATTCCCAGGAAGTAGCTACTAATGATCCACAAGATTTTAATAGCTATTGGTACGCAGGAGAAGCTGAAATCACAAGCTATCAGTTAGAGCAGGCACGCTACGGTGAAATTCATTCAGGTGAAGCTGTCTTAGTGTTTGTGACAGAACCATTTTCGCGAAGTAAGCAGGTAAAACTGGATAATTGGAGAGACCAGAGTCCGGACAATGTAAGTGTGATGAAGCTCAACATGACGAAGAAGTTTTTGACGGGCATTTATCCATACTCCATGATGATGAGTACATTCACTCCGGTATCGGCCGATAAGTATCCGGATCCGTTCAAGGTGACAACTTCTTCTCAGGAATGGTGTGGGCATACCTGGATGCAATTGAACCTCCAGAAGGACAACTATCAATTACAGGGGTTTTCATACTTTGAGTCGGAAGGAGATATTGACGTGAAAGTACCTAATGCGATTCTGGAAGACGAGCTATGGACCAGAATTCGTTTAAATCCGTCAAGTTTACCCCAAGGTGAAATTGAAGTGTTACCGGCAACTTTTTACTTGCGATTGCGCCATAGATCCAATGATGTAAGACTTGCCAAGACAAAATTAGTATCATTGAATACGTCAGAATTTTCCAATACACCTCATCAAAAGTATGAGGTAAGCTATGATGACAGATCTCTTTGTATCTATTTCGAATCTACATTTCCGCATAAAATATTGGGTTGGGAGGAAAGTTACATCAGTGGATTTGGCAATCCAGAAAAACTCACAACAAAGGCTAAGCGCATCAATACCATTAAGTCGGCATATTGGGGAAAGAACAGCAACAAAGACCGTCAGATAAGAAAAGAATTGGGGCTTGGTACAGATTAGAATTATTATCGGCATGTCCACTGACTTTCTATCTTTGACCTATGCAAAACGATAACCCCTGGATTACTCATTCTTCTAAAGAAATATACTCGAATCCCTGGATCAAACTAACAGAACATGATGTCACTAATCCGGGTGGAGGAAAGAGTCTCTACGGCAAAGTACATTATAAGAACTGGGCCCTAGGCATCATTCCATTAGATAAAGATCTTAATACGTGGTTAGTAGGTCAATATCGATATACACTAGATGTCTATAGCTGGGAAATACCTATGGGAGGTGGACCATTAAACCGATCGAAGTTGGAGTCGGCGCAACGGGAGTTGAAAGAAGAAACTGGACTAACAGCAAAGAAATGGACAGAAATATGCACGATACACACGTCCAACTCGGTAACTGATGAAGTTGGCATTGCATATTTGGCTCAAGATTTAACCGAAGGAGAAACTGAGTTTGAAGAAACGGAAGACCTGCAAATAAAAAAGCTTCCCTTTGAGGAAGCTCTTTCAATGTGTGATTCCGGAGCGATAACAGACAGTCTAAGTGTGGCAGCCATCTATCGCCTCGCTCGAATATTAAATCTATAATTTCATTCGGCTAGTGGAAGTCGAATGGTAAATATCGTGCCATTACCTTCTTTACTTTCAACTTTGATATCTCCTTTATTTAAAGATGCGAATTCATAAACTAACTGTAAGCCCAACCCAAGTCCTGTTTCTCCGAAAGTTCCTTTGGTAGAAATCGTTTCATTCAGGTCGAATAACGCATTCAGTTTTTCACTAGGAATACCTACCCCATCATCCGAAACCTGAATCCGGCAAAATGCGGGATCTGAGTCTCTCTTGGCAGTCATTTTCACGCTACCACCTTCATTGGTAAACTTGATGGCATTATTTACCAAATTTCTTAGGATTGTCGAAGTAGTGTTTTTATCAGCCATAAGCTCGTAAGCTTCATCAGCTTCAAACTCCAACTCTATTTTCTTAGACATGGCATTGTCCCTAAACATGTCGATGACATCTTTCGCTATTTCACCAAGATCCAATCTTTCAGGTACATATGGGAAGTGTCCCCTTTGCTGGAGCGCCCAATTGAGTAATGTATCTAAAAGTTTAGTCAAGCGATCCACTGACTCGCTCATCTTGTCTACCATCCCCTTCAGTTTATCTCCCTTTCCATCGTTGAGATAAAGTTGAGATACGGTAACTAGGCCATTCAAGGTATTTACCGGACCTCTCAGGTCATGGGAGATGATGGAGAAAAACTTGTCTTTGGTATGATTCAATCCTACGAGATCGTCCTTTTGCTTTTCGAGCTGTTTACTCAATCTATTCTTGGCTTTGAAGTATGAATAGACAATTGCTACCAAACAGATAAACGCTACAAGTAGAAAACCACCGGTTATCATGATGATGCGATTGTTCCTTTTTTGTTCAAGCAGGAGGTCTACTTCTGCCTGCTTTCTTCCCACCTCATATTCCGTTCGCATATCACCCATTCGTTGGGTTGTTTCCAGATTTGATATGCTGTCTTTGTAGGCGTAATATTGGGTCTGATACTCAATCGCTTCTTCCAGGTTACCTCTTTTCAGATTTAATTCAAAGAGAAGCTTGGATGCATCACGCACCTGTTCTTTCAAGCCAATTTCTTTTGAATAGTTAAATGCGATGGTGGTATATTTGATGGCTTCATCGTCATTATTTTCTTCAAGGAAGATCTTGCCTAATTGGTTGTAATAATCAGACATACCATACTTATCACCTAAAGGTTTCAGCATATCAATGGCTTGGAACAAATCTTCTTTCGCCCGATCTACATCGCCTTGCTTCCAGAATACGAGTGCCCTGTTGCCTACAATGTAAGCAATACCCAAATCCATTTTGATGGATTTCAGGATGGGCTCAGATTCATTGTAATATGCTAATGCAGAATCATAATTTCCTATTAGATAATAATCATATCCGTAATTAAGAAGACTTAATGCAAGTGTCTGTCGTCTTCCTGTGGTTCTTAGAATTTCAATTGATTTTGAACCATAGAATAATGCATTTTCAGAATCACCATTTTGGGTATAGGAAGTAGAAATCTCTGCATATACCTCAGCTAGAATAAGCTCGAATTGCCGCTTGCCAGCAGCAGCATCAGCACTTTTGAAAAGAAATTCCAATGCCCTTTCCAGGTTGCCCATGTATCGATGAGAAGTACCTATTTGCCCATATGCTTTTATGCGGTATTCCAGGCTATTGGATTCTTCAGCTAATTCCAACAAATATTCCGCATACTTAAGTTTTTCATCAGGGGCTACGGTAAATCCGCATAGTCTAAAGTATGCATCCATTTCCTGGCTGGGTGTTAGTATTCCCTGATCTATTACCTTTTTGACACTGTCTGCTTTGATTTGATTTTGGCAGAAAACTGAAAGGCAAGTCGAGAAGAGTAATAGAATGGATACCAGATGTTTTTGACTGATACTCATAAATCTAAATGTT
The DNA here is from genome assembly GCA_965601465.1 of Ekhidna sp. Lineage (GTDB taxonomy): Bacteria > Bacteroidota > Bacteroidia > Cytophagales > Cyclobacteriaceae > Ekhidna. The sequence continues at coordinate 1,020,926 of OZ271834.1, forward strand.
ATGAATCAACCTTCGTTGGAATTGGGATCAGTTGTATCATCCACTACGCTTCCAATTACTCCTATTTTTGGATCTAGTCTAATAATTACCCCTTGATTGTCTTCAGACTCATATACGATATCGTATTTTAACTGGTCGTGATTAGGGTCATAGTTATCAGGTACTTTCAATACCCACATCAAATCTGGTTGATATTCGTCCGGACCTTGACCCAGGTATGCTTCAGCATGAGGATCAAAATCAACTCCTTCCAGATCATTTATACCTGTTCCACGATACCAGAATACAGTCTCTCCTGGTTCGACGTAGGCTGTAATTGTTGTTTCGCCAACTACCTGGTATTCAGCTACGTCATCCGTATTGGTATTGAATAGGATTTGTCCATTTTCGTAACGAAGTACGGTGATGGCGCGGTTGGAAGTTGAAGTATTAGCTCTTATATCTTTAAAATAGCCATCCGCTAAGAAAGTGGCTGCAATCATATCTTCGTCAATTCGCTCAACATCTTCCATTAGTGTGTCCTCTTGACAAGCAATTAGTACTAAGACAAAGACGATTACTAAGTGTCTAAATTTTAAGAATTTCATCGTTGGTGGTTTAAAAATTTGGAACCTCAAATTATACTAAACATTATCAAATGATAACGTTTTTTCGAATCATTAGATGAATGGAATAAAAAGAGCGATAGAACCTAAAGTCTCTTGGAGGAATGTGGGAATAAGGTCGATGGGCAAATAAGTCGATTATTCAGACATCTTCTTATGACTGCAAGATTAGAGATACTAACTTGCGAATTGTTAAAAATAGTGATGACTTTAAAGGAACATTTACGCAAGAATATTGTCCTGGCGCTTCCAGTTATCATTGGCCAATTGGGTCATATCATGGTGAGTGTGGCTGACAGTCTCATGGTCGGAAGATTGGGGGTAGTTCCGCTTGCAGCAGCGACTTTTGCTGGTACCTTCTATCATGTACTTATGCTATTCGGAATTGGAGTCAGCTATGCGATAACTCCAAAGGTGGCCGTAACTGATGTTAAAAATCACAGTAAGCTTCTGGAATACCTGGAAAATGGATTTTTCATGAATCTGGCACTTGGGTTAATCCTTTTTGTTCTAGGATATGGTGCTAGTCACTTTCTACAATTTTTTGGACAAGAGGAGCCTGTAGCTGAGGCTGCCGGACCGTACCTGATCATAATGTGTGGATCATTGATTCCACTTATGATTTTTCAAACCTTTCGACAATATGCAGAGGGGCTCTCGGACACATTTAGTCCTATGGTTGTTTCTGTATTCGCCAACTTGCTCAATGTTTTTTTCAATTACATGCTGATCTATGGAAAGCTAGGTGCTCCTGCACTCGGTTTGAATGGAGCAGGTATCGCTACATTATTGGCGCGAATGATCATGTTTTCTTTAATGATCTGGTGGGTGAGGAAAAAATGCCTGGGATTTGAATGGAAGATACGATGGGAAGGAATTAAAGAGCTGCTAAGAATTGGTGTACCTTCCGGGCTGCAATATGTTTTTGAAGTTGGTGCATTCGCAACCGCTGCAATAATGGTAGGCTGGATCAGTGCAGAGGCCTTAGCGGCACATAACATCGCCTTAAATCTTGCGGCCATAAGTTACATGGCAGCCACAGGACTTGCCGCCGCTTCAACCATAAGAATAGGAAATCAAATGGGATTGAAGGATAGAAGGAATTTGCGCATTGCGGGGTTTTCATCTTTTGGACTGGTTGCTGTATTTATGGGCACATGCAGCTTAATATTTATCATGTTCAGAAATGTGTTACCGGGTCTTTATATCGAGAATGAAGTGGTTAGAAATACCGCTTCTACACTCTTGATTATCGCAGCAGCCTTTCAGGTTTCTGATGGTGTCCAGGCAGTTGGGCTTGGGGTCCTTCGAGGGCTACAAGATGTTAGAATCCCTACACTCGTTACCTTTATTTCCTACTGGCTGGTGGCGATCCCTACGGGTTACGCGTTTGCCTTTGTTTTTGACTGGGGAGTCAATGGCGTTTGGTATGCCCTCTCTCTGGGACTAACACTTGCAGGTATCTTCAATATGTGGCGTTTCAATCGCTTGTCTAAAAAAATCCAATTCTTATGAAAAGGTGGCTAACAGTGTTTTGTGTTTTGCTGGTTATGGATTTAAGCGCACAACCTACCCTTGACTCGACATTTCGTGTAACAATAGATCGTCCATTCTTTGATCATGAAAGCCCCAAAGTATTGATCGATGAGGCGCATAATAACTATCACAAAAAGGAGGGTGGTCTTTATGCATTCACTCGTATGATGGAAGATGATGGGGCTCAAGTGTTTTCAAATACAAGCTCATTCACGGAAGAACTCTTAAATAAATTCGATGTTTTGATCATTGTCAATGCAATTCATGAATCGAATCTTCAAAATTGGCAAATCCCTTGTCCATCAGCATTTACAGATGACGAAATTGATGCGGTTGTAAATTTCATCATAGACGGGGGGAGTCTTTTACTAGTGGCTGATCATATGCCGATGGGAGGTGCTGTAGAAGATTTAGCTGCAAGGTTTGGAGTTGAGTGGAGCAATTCATTTGCGATGCGTAATGGACAGAAATGGCCACCATCAATTTTCGAAAGAAAAAGCAATACCATAGGGGACTCACCGGTTACCATTGATTCTGAATTTGGCAAGCGCATCTCATTTATAGGCTCGTTTACCGGTTCTGCATTTAAAATTCCGGACGAAGCACAACCCTTTTTAATCTTTGATGATGCTCATCGGTTGCTTTTACCTGAAGTAGCTTGGAAATTTTCTAAGAAAACAAAGAATGAGGACGCGACGGGATGGTTCCAGGGTGCATGCCTGAAGTATGGTCTTGGGAGAATCGTCTTTCTAGCGGAGGCAGCTATGATCACAGCGCAGTTGCGTGGAAAGACTAAAATTGGGATGAACAGTCCTGATACCCCTGAAAATGCGCAGTTAGCATTAAATATTTTTCGTTATCTGGCCGATGATTGATCAATCTTATTTAATTATGCCGACCATTCTATCGCCATGAGAAATAAGCAAGCTGCACTAGGATTCATCTTTATTACCGTTCTAATTGATATAGTTGGTATTGGACTTATAATTCCAATCGTACCGGAACTTATCATAGAACTAACAAATAAAAGTGTTTCAGAGGCAGCATTTATTGGAGGATTATTGACGGCTACTTATGCGGTCATGCAGTTCATATTTGCCCCTGTTTTAGGTGGATTGAGCGATAAGTTTGGAAGAAGACCTGTTCTATTGATAGCGCTTCTTGGACTGGGATTGGACTATTTGGTAATCGTTTTTGCTCCCACACTTGCGTGGCTTTTTGTAGCTAGAATGATTTCCGGTATTTGCGGAAGTAGTATGACGGTTGCCAATGCCTATATCGCTGATATCAGTACGCAAAAGGACAAGGCCAAAAATTTTGGAATGATTGGAGCTGCATTCGGGATAGGGTTTATCATTGGTCCGGCGATTGGTGGATTCCTGGGAGAAATTGGAACGCGAATACCATTCGTTGCAGCGGCTATTCTTTCATTATTGAATTGGGTGTATGGTTACTTTGTAATCCCGGAATCACTACCTGCTGAAAACCGGAGAATGTTCGACTGGTCCAGGGCTAATCCATTAGGTACGCTTGCAAATATTTTTAAATATAAAATTTTGGTAGGACTCATGTTATGTATGTTTCTTATCTATATCGCAGCTTTTTCCGTGCAGGGGAATTGGTCATTTTACACTGCTGAGAAATTTGAATGGACCCCTCAGGATATTGGACTATCACTAACTTTTGTTGGAGTAATGGTGGCACTGGTACAAGGGTTATTAATTGGCCCAATTGTGAAGCGCATTGGCGAAGTTAAGGCGGTATATACAGGTCTTTTCTTCAACCTGGTTGGGCTGTTTTCTTTTGCTGTGGTTTCAAACTCGTGGATGGTATATGCGATCATTGTTCCTTATGCATTTAGTGGGCTGACGGGACCATCCATGCAATCTATTATGACATCCCAAATTCCAAAGAATGCTCAGGGTGAGTTGCAAGGAGGGCTTACCAATGTATTGATGATTACTGCTATCATTGGACCTCCTTTGATGACAGGGATATTCACATATTATACAAATCCAGATAACGAAATCTATTTTCCTGGTGCACCATTTATCCTGGCGTGTTTACTTGCTATTATTGGTTCGACATTTGCTTATCGTTCGTTAAGCACTCATTACCATCCAAAAGAATCCTTGGCGGAGTAACTATCCCTGCTTGGAAAATGCAGAATTTCTAAGAGCTGTCCATGTCCAAAGTCCAGCGGCAAATTCAATAAATGAAAAGCCTACAAGAGCCAATGTCCCGCTATCAAAGAAGTAGAGCCAGATAAAGAAGACAAACTGGAGAATCCGAATTTGGACAGTGAACCCAAAGAAGGGTGTCAGGTTTTCTTTTGCATTTCGGATGTAGTAATAGCCAAGTATAGCCACCACAAATCCCAAAATGATGCGCCAAACACTGTCCGGATCCGGTATGCCAATAGTACTTAAAATCCAGGAGGGCGCTAACAAGAGAAAAAGACCTTCAGCGATCAAATAGATCCCAAAGAACCATACGGTTTTCGCAGACTTATCCATTTTTGATATCTTTTCGATTGAACGATTAAGCTAATAAAACTCTATGCTAAAAGCGATATGGCTCCTGCTGATCTTTCCTATTCTCGGTAGTGCACAAACAAACGCAGACAAAATCTTACGGAGATCGATAAATTATCATGATCCGGAAAGCAAGTGGAGTTCACTGGAAGCTAAATTTATATTTAATGAAACCAGGCCAAACAGCCCAGACAGATCTACAATTATCTCATTGAAGAATACTGAGAGTTATATGAAGATCAATCGAAATGAAGAGGAGGTTTTTGAAGTAAGTCACAATAACGCGATGGTTTTGAAAGGAGAGTCTGATGAAGATCGAGCGTTGGTGTTGAGAAATTACTACTTGTATCTATGGGGATTGCCCATGAAGCTGAGGGATGAAGCAACTCCTGAACTCACTCAAGTTAAAGATGAAACTATTGGCGGTATTAGTTGTCAAGTCATCCGTGTTCTTTACCAAGAAGACACCTGGTATTTCTACTTTAATGAGAAATCTGGAAGAATGCTTCAATATAAATTCTACAAAGATGAAGCCGCAGGGAAGGGCGAACTGATCACGCTTGAGAATGAACTGACCGTAGATGGAATAAAAATCCCACAAAAAAGAAACTGGTATTCACTGCCGGACAACAAATACCTGGGGTCAGATATTTTAGTTAGAGCAGAATAAGGTTACCTCTCTATAAGTCTATTTTATTTACTTAACAAATGTGAAACTTATGTATTACATTCACGTTTGTTAAGTAAATAATTTGTATCCATGGAATATCAATTAGGTGAATTCGAAGAGCTGGTTTTACTCACCGTCGCAGCTCAGCATGATGAAGCATATGGTGTCTCTATTCATGAATTTCTTACGGCAGAAACCAAAAAGAAAATCAACATCAGCGCCATACATGTCGCTTTGAAGCGATTAGAGAAGAAAGGTTTTGTTGGTTCTCGTTTTGGAGGGATAACTGAAGAAAGAGGGGGGCGAAGGAAGAAATTTTACATCATCACGGCACTCGGCAAAAAAGTGTTAGATGCATCACATGATTTGCGAACGGGCATCTATCAAAGGATTCCTCAACTTCGATTCGCGACGATTTAATAATGACTGAACTGCAACCACCAAAGTGGGCACTCAGGTTTCTGAGATGGTATTGCCGCGATGAATACCTGGATGAAATAGAAGGGGATATGATGGAGCTATTTCACATTCGCTCTGTTGATTCACTTCGCTCTGCCAGGTTGTTTTTCGTGTGGAATGTCATTCGAACGTTTAGGTGGATCAATCTGAAAAAAACTCAAATAAATAATTGGACTATGAACTTATTTCAAAACTATGCGAAGATATACTTCCGACGATTTAGGAAGGAAACACTGCATTTCCTGGTGAATATTTTAGGACTTTCATTAGGGCTGTCGATTTTGTTTTTCATCCTGATGTTCGTTCATGATGAGCAAAACATCGACATGTATCACAGTAAAAAGGATAGGATCTATCGAGTCATACATAAAATCACAGAAGAGGATGGAGTCAACCATTACTTATCCACCGCTAATCCATTGGCAGAGGCATTAAAAACGGACTTTCCAAGTGTAGAAGAAACTTCTTGGATGACTTATTTCGGGTCACATGTTTTGGCCAAAGATGAAAAGCGAATGGCCGATCGGCAGTGGGCTATCGTAAACAGAGGCATCTTCAATATTTTAGATATCGAAATTTTAGAGGGGAATCCGGTGAAAGCTACTGAAGGAGAAGCCGGGTTGATCATTACCAAAGATGTAGCCATGAGTCTATTCGGTAGGACGGATGTTGTAGGAGAAGTGGTTGATGGTTCGCGTTTTGGATCCATTGAGATTGTAGCCATCATGGACGAAATGCCACGAAATTCCAGCTACCAGTTCAAGGAACTCTATGTGTTCAATCCAGATCAACTGCCTGAAAACTGGCAAGCTTTTCTTAATAATTGGGAAACACAGTTTATGCAAACCTGGGTGCTTTTGAAAGAGGGAGCAACTCCCGAAGATGTATATGCTGCCAAAGATGAATTCATAGCCAAGTACCTGGATGAAGAAGCAAGAGAAGGTTATGACTTTTACTTGCACCCGCTCAAAGATGTGCACCTGGGATCTACCCATATAGAAAATGGCGGACCTGCACCTTTATTAAGTATTCCTTACAGCGACCGGGAGTTTGTTTCAATGATTTTGATGATGGGCTTTTTGGTGATTTTTATTGCTGCGCTTAATTATGTCAATCTTTCCTCCGTACAGGCTTTAAAACGAACACTTGAGGCAAGCATGAGAAAAATTAATGGCGCTAATAGTCGCCAACTTATAGGTCAACTGTTTTTTGAGACTTTTTTGACGGTGGCTATCGCATATATCATTTCAATTTTACTTATTGTCATCTTATTTCCATTGTTTCTACAAATAGCAAACAAAGACTTTGGTATCTCCCTTCTTTATGCTACTGACTTTATAGCCTATCATGTTATTACGATTCTCTTGATTTGGGTAGTATCAGCATTATTACCAGCACTTTACTACTCCAAGCTTAAGCGATCATTATTAATAATGAAGAACGCTTTTTCAGGCAAAGGAGATTTGCTTAGAAAGGGTTTAGTTGGGGTTCAATACGCTCTATCAATTTTCCTGATTATTGGCTCCATGGTGATCTATCGACAATTAAACTTTGTCCAATCAAAGGACTTGGGATTTGATAACAAGGAATTGATCATTCTGGATATTAATTCGGGTGCAGCAAGGGGAAGTTTTAAGAATATTATTGAGGGAATTAAGACAAACCCCAACGTGGTTAATGCCTCTACCTCTTCACGTGTGCCTGGTGAATGGAAAGATATTCCAGTAGCTAATGTGAGCCAAAATCTTACAGACGATCCTGTAGAGTTTAGTCATTATGCTATAGATAAAAATTGGCTGGATACATATGAAATTAACCTGCTTGATGGAGAGAATTTTGTTGGGGCCGATCAATCCGACAGTTTGTATGTCCTGATCAATGAGAAGGCAGTCTCTGCACTAAACCTTGACCAACCAATTGGAGAGAGTATTTGGGTGATTGCCAATGAAGATTCGGTGAAAATGCGCATTAAAGGTGTCGTAGAAAACTTTCATTTCGAATCATTGTATGAACAGATAGGGCCTGTGGTTCTTACTCATTGGAATAATCACGTGCGATCGATTGATTACTTCACGATCAAGTACAGTCAGAATCCAAAGGAAACCATCGCGCATATTGAGGAAGTCAATGCTACGTTTGATCCAAATACCCCGGCAGAAATTCATTTCCTGGATCAGCAATGGGAGCGATTCTATGAAGCAGAAGAAAGTAGAAGTACCATCATTTTAATTGCTTCGGTGGTATCAATCATCATTTCAGCTTTCGGGCTATTTGGATTGATCAATTTCACCGTAGAGCGAAAAACAAAAGAGATAGGAATTAGAAAAGTGATGGGTGCCAATGTCCAAAACATTTCCACACTCATTTTAAAAGACTATTTCATTTTGTTAGTAGTTTCATTGGTTATTGCTGCTCCAGTCTCATGGTGGCTGTTTGGTGATTGGCTGGCAGACTTTGCATATCGAATTAACTTGAGCGTTGACTTATTTGTGATTGCTTTTGTGATCGTTTTACTAATATCCTTCACGACTGTTTTGGCGAGGATTTATAAGATTGCCAAGTCCAATCCGGTTCAATCCATTCGCTACGAATAATGAACCATAATCCACCAAAGTGGCCGATAAAATTCCTACGCTGGTTTTGCAAGGAAGAGTACATTGATGAAATCGAGGGTGATATCATGGAGCTCTTTCACCTCAGAGCAAAGCAGTCAAGGAAATTGGCCAATTCCTTCCTCTATTGGAACGTAATTAGGTCAATTAGGTGGGTCAATATGAAGCACACAAGCGCATTCAGACTGGGATTGTTTGGTAATTACTTCAAGGTTGGTTTAAGAGCCTTGGTCAAGGATCGGCAGTTCACTCTCGTGAATCTTTTTGGCTTATCCATGGGGCTTTCTGTATTTCTTACCATTGTTCTGGTAGTAAGAAATGAATTCAGTTTCGATCAATTTCATTCCAAAGCGGACCGAATCTATCAGGTGATTCAGGAATTTGAGAATGCCGATGGAAAAGATCCCGAAATCTGGACTTCCTGGCAGCTTGCCGGGGCACTACGTCAAGATCTGGATATTGTTGAAAATGCGGTGACCATTCACAGTGCATCCTCAACCTGGGCCAGGACAGAAACTAAGCGATTCTTTGAAGAAGATGGGATTGTAGCGGGCCCTCAGTTCTTTGAAATCTTTGATTTTGAATTAGTAAATGGTAACAAAAATGATGCGTTGAAGAATAAGCGATCCATGATCATGTCAGAATCGCTGGCCAGGAAGTACTTTGAATTTGAAAATCCAATTGGAAAAGAAGTGGATCTTGAATTTTATGGCAGGTTTACAGTAACAGGGGTTTTGAAGGACCTTCCGGCTAATTCTTACATCCAATTTAATTTTATCATTTCCCAAGATTATGATGTGTTTCTTCAGAATGTCTCTGAAAATTTCCGAAACTATTTCTATAGCTGGAAAGGAGATCCGGTGGCAACCTATGTGTTGCTAAAAGATACACGTGACAAAGAGCGATTTGAATTGAAGGTCGCAACCATGCTTGAAAAATATCTGGAAAAAGATGCAATCAACAGGCATTATTTGTTAGGACTTCTAGATCTGCATTTCAACTCGCATGGCATTGATGGGCGCATCAATGAATATGTAAAAGGAGATTCAAAAAAAGTGAAGTTTTTAATAATAGTCGGATCTATTATTCTGATGATGGCCTGTTTCAATTACATCAGTATATCCACTGCACGATATATCAAGCGGTCCAAAGAAGTAGGTGTGAGAAAGGCAATGGGAGCTAATAGCAGGCAGGTAACCGTCCAATTCCTGACAGAGTCATTTCTTATAGTCTTGTTCGCCTTTATTGTAGGAGTAATGCTAACTGGCTTCATTCTACCCTATTTCAATCTTCTAACAGGTATTGAGCTCGCACTAGATCGCTCATTCGTATGGCAATCAGTACCTTATTTCATTGCTACGATCATTTTTGTGACCGTGTTCGCTGGCTTTTACCCCGCATTTCACCTAAGCCGATACTCGGTGGTAAATGTGATTAAAAACCTGACGATTTCAGCCAAAGGGACCGATACATTGCGAAAATCTTTAGTGATGGTTCAATACTTGTTTGTCGTGTTGATTTTGGCTGGGTTAATGGTCGTAAATCAGCAGTATACCTACATGAATAATAAGTCATTAGGGTTTACAACAGATCAACTCCTAGTGGTGGAAATCAATAGTGGTCCGGTAAGAAATAACTATTCCAGGATTAAAGATGAATTACTAAATCTGAAGGATATCCAGAAAGTTACGGGGCTGACTCGGATGATAAGTGGATACAGATCCGGTACTGCTGTGGAGGTTAATCCAATGGATAAACCAGATGAAAAAACCTCGATGAAATTCTACGGGATGGATGAAGATGGTTTGTCAACACTGGGTCTTTCGTTAGTAGCAGGAGTAGATTTCACCGGGATAGCTGGACAGGACAGTATATCAGTAATCATTAACCAGGCGGCCGCAGAAATATATGGAGGCAATAAAGCGATTGGTAAATTGATAAAGATACAAGAGACAGGTGGTGATGAATTGAATGCCAGGGTTATCGGAATAGTCAATGACTTTCATTATCGATCATTGAGAAAATCCATCGGTCCGGTGGTCATTGGTCACTACAACAATCCTTTTGTCAGCCTGGACGATATTGTAATTCAGTTAAGTGGCAATAATACTCTTCTAACACTTGATCAAATAGAAAGAATCCACAATACGTTCGACACCAATAAGGTCATGACCTGGGAATTTATGGATGATATGGTGCAAAGGGCATATGAAAAGGAGGCTACTTTCAGAAATGTATTCATTGGTGCATCTCTAATCTCATTTATTATCGCCTTGCTCGGAATGGTCGGCCTTTCCTCATACAATGTGATTTCAAGAAAGAAAGAGACTGCAATCCGAAAAATTTTAGGTGCAGGGTTTTTTAATTTGATCGTTCAACACACCAGAGAATTCATCAAATTTCTACTAGCAGCCTCTCTTATATCGGTCCCATTATGTTGGTGGCTTGCAAGCCAGTGGTTGGTGAACTTTGAATATCGCATTACTATTTCACCAACCATTTTTATAGCAGTTATCGTATTCCTATTTCTAATCACGGCCCTTGTGATTCTTCTGGTAGGCGGAAAATCCATGAGGTCCAATCCGGTCGAATCAATCAGATACGAATAGACGACTTTGGGTAAAGGTTGAGCAATAATTCATTTAAAAAGCCTCCGATGAAAGAGGCTTAAAATTGGAATCATCCTGGCATGTTATAATAAAATCGCTCATGAACGATTTGATCATTCTCCCATTTTTTCACAGATACTTCTTCCATTTTCGCTCTGTTTCCATCTTTAAAAGTGGCTTCCATCCAGGATTCGGTCATGGTAATCCCCTCGTCTTCATTTGAAGTAATTCCATTGACTCCACCACCGTGTACTTCTGCAACCATTTCAAGCCATTGTTCTTCTCTGGCTCTATTCGCGTCCTTTCCCTCCGTGGTGCCAGACATGGGTTCTACCATTACCACATGGTCCGCATAAAATTTTTCAAATGCCTCCATCATTTGACCTTGGCCAACCATGTCTTGTAACTCTTGTTCATTTTCTAGTAAGCTCATAATATTTTTCTTTTAGGGTTTATGATATTGACGATACTAGACTTACGAAATGGACCTATCTACGGTTTATTCACGATATTCGACGAATTTTTACCATAATTGAAGGAATCTGAAACCAGAACATGCAATTTCTGGTTCTTTAATCGTATATTATAAGGTAGTTTATTGCAAATACAATGGTCAACCGCCTATCTTTGCAGATTGCTTTTTTATACCCATAACAAATTAGTTTAGAATAAGATAATATGCGACAGTTAAAGATTACCCAGTCAATTACCAACAGGAGAGAAAGCCACACCCTGGAGAAATATTTTACTGAGGTAAGTAATGTTCCAATGATTACTCCGGACGAGGAAGTGACGCTTGCCAAGCGTATCAAAGAAGGGGATGATCTGGCATTGGAAAAATTGGTAAAAGCAAACCTAAGGTTCGTAGTATCTGTGGCGAAACAGTACCAGAACAGAAGTTTACCACTTAATGACCTTATCAATGAAGGAAACCTTGGATTGATTAAGGCAGCTAAGAAATTTGACGAAACCAAAGGATTTAAGTTCATTTCATACGCTGTGTGGTGGATTCGTCAGTCCATTATGCAGGCTTTGGCAGAGCAGTCTCGTATCGTTCGTCTACCGATGAACAAGTCTGGTGCAATCAACCAGATTAGAAGAGCATATGCTGAACTCGAGCAACAATTTGAGCGTGAGCCAACGGAAGAGGAATTGGCAGATATCCTTGACATGAAGCCTAGCGAAGTAAGAAATACGCTTGGAGCTGAGGTGAAGCAAATGTCAATGGACGCTCCGTTTGGTGAAGATGAAAGTGGATCGCTTCTTGACGTACTTGAGAACGTTACTACTGGACCAACCGATGGCAACCTTGTATTCAATGATTCATTGAAGGTTGAGACTATGAGAGCACTATCTACCCTAACAGCTCGAGAAAGAGAAGTAGTGATGATGAGCTTTGGAATCGGATGTGATAACCCATTTACCCTTGAGGAAATCGGCGATGCAATGGGACTTACTCGTGAGCGGGTACGTCAAATCAGAGAGAAGGCACTTCAGAAATTGAGAGAGCCTGGCAAAAACAGAAGACTTAAGGAATTCTGCGCAAGCTAAACTGGGAAAGCATAAATTTAATCCTGACCACTGTGTCAGGATTTTTTTTGTCTTTGTATGTCTATTCAGGATAAACTTTCATTTGCACTGGATCGAAATGATCAGGAACCTAATAAGCTTGTGGCAAAACAGATTGTGGAAAGTGGGGGTGATCATGAAGTGAAAGAGCTTGTTGACTTCATTGAATCCCAACCAAAGCAAAGGGCACAATCTGATGCCGTGCTTGCATTGGCCTATGTAAGCGAACAATTACCGGAACTATTAATGCCTCATGTAGATTTTCTCATCGATAAGCTCACCAGCGAGATCAATCGGGTAGTTTTTGGAAGCATGATAGCGTTGTCCCATATAGCACATTTGGCACAGGAAAAACTATTTAATGCATTACCTCAAATCATTGATTCAATGGATAGAGGTACCGTGGTAACACGTGACCATGGTTTTAAAGTAATGGTGACACTTTATCAGGACGACCGATTTCAAGAGGATGTATTTTTGCTTATTCAAGAGCAGCTAATGAAAGCACCCTCCAATCAGTTGGGTCAATATGCTGAAAGGCTGATAGAGGTATTGAACAAAACACATCTGAATTCGCTTATTGAAACACTAGAAGAGCGAAGAAATGATATCACCAATGAATACCACCTAAAACGACTTAGTAAGAACCTTAAAAAACTGTACAGTATACGATGATTCAATGGAGTGATTTTGAAAAAATTGACATGCGGGTCGGGACAATCGTGAAGGCAGAAGAATTTCCTGAAGCAATAAAACCTGCCTACATTCTCACCATCGATTTTGGGCCTGAGATCGGTATCAAAAAAAGCTCAGCCCAGATTACAACATTATACAACAAGAAGCGGTTGAAAGGAGAGCAAGTGATAGCTGTCATCAATTTTCCACCCAAGCAAATAGGTCCATTCATAAGTGAGTGTCTGGTGATGGGTTTATACAATGAACAGAATGATGTTGTATTGTTAAGACCACAGCGTGAAGTAATGAATGGATGTAAGGTTGGATAATGATCACTCGTGCTGTTTATTTGCGCACCTAACAAGAAAATCAATAAAATAAATGCCCCAACTTCACCTGGTTTCCTGGAATGTCAATGGCATCAGAGCCATGATCAAAAAAGACTTTATTAAAGATGTAAAGGAGATGAATCCGGACGTCATTTGTCTTCAGGAAACAAAAGGCACACCGGAGGATGTGAAAACAGCTCTTCAACTGCTACCCGAATATGATGTATCAGTCAATTCTTCCAAAGCCAGAAAAGGGTATTCAGGTACAGCAATACTATCGAAAGAAAAGCCAATCGAAGTTTTCTACGATATGGGCATTGAAGAGCATGATCAGGAGGGAAGAGTGATTGCTGCTGAGTTTGAAAACTTTTTCGTTGTTACGGTTTATACTCCCAACTCTGGTGAAGGTATGAAACGATTGAACTATCGAGCCACCTGGGATGATGCCTTCCGAGAATACATCATTAGCTTAGAAGAGAAAAAGCCTGTCATCATTTGTGGAGATCTGAATGTCGCTCATACAGAGAATGACCTGGCACGTGCCAAAGAAAACTACAACAAGCAGTCAGGATACACACAAACGGAAATAGACGGGTTAGATGCTTTGCTGAATGAAGGATATATTGATACCTTCAGACAACAATATCCTTATGAAATAAAGTACTCCTGGTGGAACTACAAGTACCGTGCGAGAGAGCGAAACGTGGGTTGGAGAATCGACTATTTCTTGGTGAGCGATAAGCTGAAAGAGCAGGTAGCAGAGGCACACATTTACAACGAATACATGGGATCGGATCATTGTCCGGTCGGATTGAAAATAAACAACTAATTAGCCATGGAAACAAAAAAAATCCCCTTAAATGACCTGCATGAGCAACTTGGTGGCAAGATGACACCATTCGCAGGGTTTAACATGCCTGTGAGATACTCATCCGATAAAGAGGAGCACATAACTGTACGTGAAGGTGTAGGTGTGTTCGATGTATCTCACATGGGAGAATTTATGCTTCGAGGACCACACGCATTGGATTTGATCCAGTGGGTGACCAGTAATGATGCTTCTAAAATTATCAATGGACAGGCACAGTATTCATGTTTGCCAAACGACAAAGGAGGTATTGTTGATGACTTATTGGTCTATCGATTCTCTGAAGAAAAATACATGCTGGTAGTGAATGCCTCCAACATTGAGAAGGACTGGAACTGGATTAAAAGTCAGGACAAGTGGGGAGTTGAGATGGAAGATGTCTCGGATGACCTGGTGCTGCTTGCAGTTCAGGGACCTAAAGCTGTAGATGCTCTGCAAAAACTTACTGATGTGAATCTTTCTGAAGTAAAGTTTTACCATTTCAAAGCCGCATTCCTCGCAGGATATGAAATGATCATCTCAGCTACCGGATACACAGGTTCAGGCGGGTTTGAATTATACATCAATAAGGAGGACGCCCTTGATGTATGGAATAAAATATTTGAAGCTGGTGAGGAGTTTGGCATTAAGCCCATTGGTCTGGGTGCACGTGATACCTTGAGACTTGAAAAAGGGTTTTGCTTGTATGGGAATGACATCACGGATGAAACCTCTCCGTTAGAAGCAGGACTTGGCTGGGTCACCAAATTCACTAAAGAGTTTGTCAATTCTGAAAATTTGCAGGCGCAGAAGGAAGCAGGTGTTGAACGTAAGTTGGTTGGGTTCGAGATGATCGAACGAGGGATTCCACGTCACGACTATGAGTTAGCAGATCTCGATGGAAACATCATCGGGAAAGTGACATCAGGAACCATGTCTCCATCATTAAATAAAGGCATTGGGATGGGGTACGTGACAAAAGAGAATAGCAAGGCGGATACGGAAATTAACGTAATCATTCGGGATAAACCTGTAAGAGCCAAAGTGGTGCGACCTCCTTTTTTAAAGTGATTGAATGGATATCAAAAGAACCATAGAAGTATGCCTTACTCCTGATCTTATTGGTCAGCATGAGCTGAAAGGGAAAATTGTAGTAGTGGTCGATATCTTTCGAGCGACCTCATGTATTGTAGCAGGAATTGCAAACGAGGTAAAAGCCATAAAGCCTGTAAGTGAGATAGAAGAGGCAATGGCATTAGGAAAAGAAGGATACTTGATGGCTGGTGAACGAGGAGGGATTAAAGTGCCGGAATTTGATATGGGTAATTCTCCGTTTGAATATCAAAAGGATGAGGTGAAAGGCAAGAAGGTGACCATTTCCACTACCAATGGATCCCAAGCCATTATAAAGTCAAAGGCTGCTGAAGAAATTATCATTGGAGCTTTTTTAAATCTTGAAGCGGTTGCTGAATACATCTTGCAATCAAAACCCAGTGTCGTGGTTCATTGTGCAGGTTGGAAAGGTACTCCTAACCTGGAGGATACGCTCTTTGCAGGAGCATTGATTGATGAGTGCGCAGAAGAAATGGAAACGATAGGGGATTCAGCCCTGCTTGCACATCAGTTGTTTATAGCCAATCATGAAAACTTATTTGGTATTGCTAAGCAATCCAGTCATGCCGAGCGTCTCAGTGGATTTGGCATTGAAGAAGACCTGGAGTTTTGTATGACTGAGAATGAATATCAGGTCGTTCCGAAACTGGTGGGCGGTGAGATCGTATCTTCAGTATGACCCCTATTTACATTCTCATAGCGGTTGTAATTCTTATCCAAGTTGGGATATTCATTATGTCTCGAAGAATAAGAAAGCGTGAGCGAGAGAATAATGTATTACTGAAGTATAAGATTGACACTCGCCAACGAGCCTGGCAGTTGCTTGCTGATCCTGACATTCCGGAAGAGGATAAAGCGAAGATCAAAGAGTATTACGACGCAGAATAGGTCTGGTTTATCACTTCCTGTAATCCACCGATTGCAATTTCCCATCCTTACCTACAACATTCGTTTCCACGCCGGGTACGATATCGGTGTTATGAGCTGATATAACCACCCATCCTTTTTCTTTTTTCTCCAATACAAAACTGAAGATATTCTTACGATCTCCTGGTTTGTTGATTTCATCATGTTCGGTTTGGCCGGTTAACTTCATTCGTGCATGAACCAGTGCAGCTGCATCTCCAATTATCCGACAAGTGGTTTTACGTAATTCTATTTTGGAATTATTGAATATCACCCTAAGGCCATAATCATGTGCTTTCCAGATATCATGTCTGTTGTTCCACCACAGTCCAACGACGTTTACAAATTCCGCATCTTCACTAAAAAGATTGGCAAGTGCCACAGCATCACGGTTATTCCATGCTTCTATCCATTGTGTGGAGACTTCTTCAGGGTGATCAAGATAGGTTTGTCGAAATTTCATTTCAACTTGTCATTCTCCAGGTGTCTCGTAGCATCCCGGATATTTTTCTTGTCCAGATTCTTTTTTAAAGCTTCTGTTAAGTCAACACCCGTCTGATTGGCCATGCAGATGAGCACCCAAAGCACATCGGCCATCTCGTCACCCAGGTCTCGGTTTTTATCTGATTCTTTGAAGGATTGCTCTCCATACGTACGAGCAATGATTCTCGCTAGCTCGCCAACCTCCTCGGTGAGCATTGCCATATTCGTGAGTTCATTAAAATATCTGACGCCCTTCGTTTTTATCCACTCGTCGACTATTTTTTGAGCTTCTTCTATCGTCATCAGTTGCTGTTGGCCTCCAAGTTTTCGTTGATGTGTTTGATCTCAAACCCTTCTGTCTCCAGCTTGGTCAGATAAAAACTCATACGGGTTCTTTCCTCATCCATTAAGCTGTCAAGATTGGGTTTAAACTCTTCAAAAGTTTCGTGCGGAAATCTTTTGCCCGGTTCATAGTGATCTTTCCAGAAAAGGCTTTCAACTACTTTTCCATCTTGATAGTAGTATTTAAATTCTTCAGCGAGCCTGTCATCCATGAAATTCATCATATGACCGGAAAATATCGGTTTATCATTCTCAAAATAGAAATAGTCATCGCGCTCGAAGTGAGCCGTTTTTATGATGCCTACTAATTTTATTAACCGATTTCCATTAAAATATCCACGAACCTTATACAGCGAATCAGCCTGAACAAAATCATCTTCAATAATGCTAATGCGATGGTGTTGGTCGATATGATTGACTTTATTATCAATGGATTTAACCAATGGGCGAAATTCTTTACTCACCTCAGAGCTGGATTGCCACCAGAACAATAATCCAATCAGCCCAACGATAACAATTCCTATTATGTATTTCATGACTATTTAGGTTGGTTTAGTAGTACCACGAGACTTTCATAAACATTCCTCAATGGATAAAACATAATTCACCTTCGAGCGCCTATGCTTATTTCATGGCTTTAATCATAAGAAAGTTAAGCAATTCTGTAGTTCGTCCCATCAATCTTCCTATGGGTGTTAAGTTTTCTTCGATGTATGCAAGAAGACATTTGAAAATAAATGTGATGGACGGAAAAACAAAAATTCATTGATTTCGTGCAAAACAGAACAAATCTGATGAAGAGATTTCCTCAAAACACTTTAATCAAAAAAAAGACACATTATGAAGTCAATGAAAATTATTTCGTTTTTAGCACTAAGTCTGCTAGTTGTATTTACTGGGTTTGCTCAGGAAGATAAGAGTCAAAGACCAAGCCCACCTGCTCAGATTTCTCAGGAAATTGGAGGCACTAAAGTTACTGTGGATTACAGTAGGCCATCTAAGAAGGGCAGAGTAGTTTTTGGAGAATTGGAAAAGTTCGGTAAGGTATGGAGAACGGGTGCGAATGAATCTACCTGGATTGAATTCTCGAATGATGTAAAAATTGAAGGTCAGGCACTGGCTGCTGGAAAATATGGTTTATTTACTATTCCCGGAGAGGATGAGTGGACCATCATCTTTAATAAGGCATGGAAAGGATGGGGAGCTTACAAGTACAAGCAGGCAGATGATGTGTTGAGAGTGACTGTAAAACCTTCCAGTACGGATGATGTAGTAGAGCTTTTCACATTTGAAATTGGTGACGACAATGTAAGTTTTGCCTGGGATCAAACTAAAGTAAGCTTTACGGTTGAATAATCTATAAACGTTATAAAGCTATCAAAACCCGCTAAATGCGGGTTTTTTTATAAAATATTAAGATTCTGTTCCTTTATTTTTTCGAGCTCGTCTTTCATCATCACGACGGTTCTTTGGATTTCGGCATGGTTTGCTTTGGATCCAATGGTATTAATTTCTCTTCCTATCTCTTGAGAGATGAAACCCAATTTTTTACCTGCAAATTCTTCTTTTTGAATAACCTCATCAAAATAATCAAGGTGCTGTTTTAGTCGAACTTTTTCTTCGGAGATGTCAAGTCGCTCCAAATAAAAGATCAGCTCCTGTTCAAATCTATTCTCATCAACTTGTACCTTATCCCTAATTTCATCAAGGTTCTTCTGTAGTCGCGATCTGATATTTTCAGATCTGCTATCATCATTTGCTTCGACGCTTTTAAGTCCTTCACGGATATTATTGCTGTATTCGGACAGTTTGGAGGTAAGCGCATCGCCTTCATTTTTTCTAAAATCAATGCATTGTTGGATCGTGGATTCTAAGCTAGACTTGATATCCGCCCAAGGAAGTGATTCGGCATCAATTTCTTGCTGTTTTATCACATCGGGAGCTTGTAAGGCGAGCTTCACAAGCTCGGAACTTACGCTGTTCACCTGCTCCGTTAGGCTGCTAAACTTATCGAAATAGGCTTTAAATTTAGCTTCATCAATATGAACATCCAGGGCAGTATCATCGGCAAGTTCCAGTTCAATACTCAGCATCACTTTGCCGCGCTTCAAGGTATCCGTTATCAGATTCCTGATTTCACCTTCCTTCTCGCTTAGTTCTTTCGGATATCGGGGAGAAAGATCTAGAAATTTACTGTTAAGTGCTTTGATCTCTGTTTTGATCAATAGATTCTGACTGGTACGCTCATCACGCCCATATCCTGTCATAGATTGCTGCATACTACTGCAAAGGTAATCTTTGGACTAGAAGTCTAAACCAAGTGTGAAATAAAACCTGTAATCCTTCACCTCACCATCTAAATAAGGCCTGGCAGCATCAAATTTGATATAGTATCCAAGGAGTACGGTTCTCAGTCCAAATCCAAAACCACCTAGCCATGGGTTTTGGAACTTTACTATTTCTGCTGAAAAAGGATTGCCCTGAAATTCTCGGGTAATTGGTCTTCCGTCTATAAAGGGCGGGGATCCTGTCCAAACCGAACCAATGTCGAAGAAGCTAGTAACCTGGAAGTTCCTCAAAAAATTAGATTTAACCGGACCATTCGTCAGGTAGAGGAAAAGTGGTATACGGAGTTCACTGTTGAAAACAAGTACGTCAGAGCCGAAAGCTTCATTATAATCCAGACCTCTTAAATTGGTTACAAATTCGTTAAACAGGATGTCGCTATTGTCCTTATCATTAGTAATTGCAAGAGGATCTTGCTCACCCTGCACATCAACATCAGCAAAAAGCCAATTGTCCATACCACCCAGCATAAAGAACTTACGTGCTGGCCCCATTTGTTTCCCGTACATCAGCCGATTCGCCCAGGTGATTTCTCTGTGAATCTTTTGGTAATGTCTGATGTCCACCCTGAAGCTGCTAAAATTCATATTTGAGTTTGTCGAGTGGAAATGAGAAGTGTATTCTATCAACGCTCTTGTCCCTTGAAATAAGTTAAACGAACGCTCTACGGTATTGTCAAATACTAACGAGATGCTACCACCGAAGTACCTTTCTCGGCTGTTCTCGGCCTGGTCCGTGGCTTGATTAGTAACACTCAAAAAGTTGAGGTTAGTAAATGAGGTTTCTGTAAGGAACGGAGATGCCTCTATTCGGAAAGAATGTGTGATGGGCAGTGCGGCGGTAAGCCTAAGCCTGTTTAACTTATACTTATGACGGAAGAAATTGTCCTGACTTTCTAATAAATAGGTTTTCCGGTCTACTCGAGCCTTAAAATCCATCCAATACTTCAGATATTGAAACTCAGCAAAAAGGTCTCCCTGCTTAAAGTCTGTTTTAATTAATGCACCACCTTTTATTTTATAATTCTCGAGTACATCATTGATTTCAGTTTCCATAAACATCATGAAGTCACGATATGGATCCCAAAGGAAAGATGTGATCACGTTGTTGAAAGTGAATCTTGGGTTATATGGAATTGGACCCACACGCTCATTTTCTTGCTCGAAGCTTTGGTATTTACTAAAGAAAGATTCTGTTTCAAAAGCGGTTTCTGAATCATCTTCAAATACGTAATTATCGGTATCAATCCAGTTGGGGTTATCAGCCTCCGTTGTATCGCTCAACAACTCTTCATCTTCAAAAAGAAAGTCATCTGTATCAATTTCATCCTTTATTGGTTCAGGTTCCTCTTCCTTGTCTGTATTATTGAGTACACGTGCAACTACCCGCATGGCATTCTCTCGCCTTTTTCTGGGTGTTTCGGTGGTGAACTTACTGGTAGTAAGGTTTGTGATGGTATCAAGGTAAATTCTCTTTTCACCCTCTCCTAGCATCGAGTAGGTGATTCTATCAGGATCGAAATGCATATCATAGCTTATGATACTATTATCAAAATTGGTAATCTGAGTAGTCAATGAATCAAACAGATTATACCTATACAAATTTGAGATTCCTTGTTGATCGCTGAGGTAATAAATTTCATTAATGTTTTTCGCATATGGCTTTCGATCTTCACCATAGGTATTCGTTAGTCTGAAAAAATTAGTCGTTGTTGTATCTAAGTCGTAAACAAAAAGGTTGAAGTTTTGGTCGAGTATTTCCAGTGGTGCGTCACTGACATTGACTGAATCGCTTGTACGATTAGAGCTAAAGACAATTGCAGCAGTTCCCGGAACAAAGATTGGATCCAAATCATCGTATGCATCTCTTGTAATCCTGCGCAAAGCATTTCGATTCATGGCGATGAGGAATACATCGTTTTGCCCGTCAATATCTCCTGAAATTACAGCAAGTCTACCATTATCATTAAAAGAGAAACTTTCAATCTGCCTAAATCTGTTCAAAGGCTTCTGGCCTTTAGTCTTATTCTCAAGGTTATAGGTGTTTAGATATAAAAACCCTCTTTTGAAGAGTATCACACCCAAAGTGAAATTGTCTTTCCAATTCAGCAATGGGAGGTGATTGTCGATATCCTGACCGCTAATTCTATACCCTCCGCTCGTAATTTTTGTAGTTTGACCCGTTACCAAATCCTTGACATAAACCTGATATTTACCGTTTTTGAGGAGGGCATAAGCTACTTTATCTGCGTCATTATTGAAACTGATAGAACTGGTGATCAGCTCTTTGGTATTCTTGGTATCTAATAGTAAACGCTCTTCACCTACTGTCTCGTAGTTTTCTTCAACTTCTAACCTTTGTAGCATGTAATAATTCTGCCATTCATCCAAAAAGGTCTTAAAGGAAACACCGAGTGTATTAGCAATACTATTTTCTTCCTTACGAATGATTCTTGTCAAGTTGAGAATGTTAGAGATATTTCCCTGTCCGTATCTGACGGCTATGTAATTCCAGATACTCTGCCCTACAATCGAAGCAGACTCACCATCAATTCGCTTAAGCTTTTTGATTCTTTTCCTTCCCATGTAGTCGCGCATATAGTCATCCATTTCCCTGGACCATCCATAGGCAATGTATCTGGCAGCACCATCAATGAACCAATCCGGCAGACTGAGCAAGTAGCTATTCTGAAATATCTCAGCCAAACTTCCTCCATACATCATATCATTAATCAGTGTGCTGGCTAGTTTATATAGCAAATCCTCCTTAAAGCTGTTTGCCTGACCCGGATATGCAACTTCCAATTGAAGTTTGACAAATTCTGTACGACCTCCAATGGTATAAACCGCACCATCAATGCCTACATTACTTTGCTGTAAATCATGGATTGAATTGTAGATAAAAATTTTCGTTTTGCTGTATGGAGCATAACCTAACCTGTCGGTCAACTCTACAAATTCGTCTTCCAGGAAGTCGATGGCTTCAAGGGCGTATTCTTGGCCTCCCGGATAATAGTAAATATCAAAGTTATTGGTGCTATAATAGTACCAATCAAAATTTTTGTACTGAATTCTATTCTGTCCAAAGGGGGTGGTGTAATGCTGACCATTTGCCACACCCGCTGCAATAAAGAATGGAATGATGTATTTAAATAACCCTTTGAACATGTACTTCTTTGTCTATCTCACTTCTCCTTTGTAAAACATCTACAAAATGTTTGGCAAAATGTGGTGTTAAAGAAACACCTTTCGAGCCAAAACCATTAAAGATTCCTAATGTTTTATATGTATGGTGTAATCCAATATACGGTTTTCTATCGTGAGTGGCAGGTCTTACACCAGCTCTTTTGTCAAGAATTTGGTATTTACCGGAATACAATTTTTGTAACCGCTCTTCTAAAGTTTTAATTCCAGAATCCTGTGGCTCAAAGGATAAATTATTGTGATCGTAAGTAGATCCTACAGTATACTTGTCTCCCTTAGGGATCATGAAAACCCCCTGGTTTACAATGTAATCTGATTGTAAATCACAAACTATGTCTATTACTTCTCCCCTCACAGGTCTAAAAGGTAAATTCCAGTATGGATTTTCTGACATGGATCCCTCACAAAATATCACTTTATTGGCCAGATACTTTTTATAGGTCACAGTTTCAGCATCAATATCCATTCTCTCATAGTCAAACACTTCACTATGATACACTCCCTTACTTCTCAGATAATTCTTCATGGCCTCCAGCATTTCCGGGATATTAACGTAGCCTGAATGATTAATAATGATACCCCCTAGCTCATCATGAATATTACTCATGCCAAGGGATTGTTTTTTCATCTCTCTCAAGAAAATTTTATAGGAGTCATCGGCGGCCTTTCCATCCCAGTCATTTTGATCTTCGATCAACCTAAATGGACGATAAATTGGTGTTGGATGCAAAAACTTTTTACCAGTCAGCTTTTCTAGTTCCAGGTATCTTTCCTCCAATCCTGGAAAAAGCTGATCAGCGCGCCAGGTCTTTATCATATTCCTTCCGGTAATAGGATTATAAATACCCGCTGCTTTCTTTGAAGACGTTCCGATTTTATCTTCGTTGATCACAACAATAGAAAGCCCACGTTGTTCCATTTCGAACGCAAGCCATGTGCCTGCCAATCCTTGCCCAACGATGATATAATCTACCTTTGTAACGTGCACTATACTTTTGTGATCTCAAAGGCATAAAACTAATCAGATGAAGATAAAATCTTTTGTATTCAACCCGTTCTATGAGAATACATATGTAGTATCCTCCAAAAAAGGTAATTGTTTAATCTTTGACCCTGGATGCTATGAAGATTATGAATTGTCTGAACTCAAGGAATACATTCACATGAATGATTTAAATGTGGTGGCCATCATTAACACGCATTGCCACATTGATCACGTGTTGGGTAACGATGCTTTAAAGTTTGATTATAAAGTACCTCTAAAAATCCCGAAAAATGAAAAGGAAGTCTTTGATTCTGTACCAGCATATGCGCCGCAATGGGGAATGGCTGGATATAGGCATGCAGAGGTAGATGAGTTTTTGGTGGAGGGAGAGGATTTAATCCTCGATGAAATTACACTGAAGATGATTGAAGTTTCCGGACATTCACCAGGTCATTTGATCTTTTATAATGAGGAGGAAAAAGTTATAATTGGTGGTGATGTGCTTTTTAGAGAGAGTATAGGTAGAACCGATTTACCTGGTGGTAATCACGATGATTTATTGAGGAACATTCAAGAAAAGGTCTACACCTTACCAAATGATGTAGAAGTATTGCCAGGGCACGGTCCGTCTACAACCATAGGTCACGAAAAAATCCATAATCCATTTGTAAAGGCATGAGGAAAAACATTCCAAATTTCCTTACCTGCTTAAACCTTGCAATAGGTTGCGTGGGTATTTATTATACCCTAACCAATCAAACACCTGAAGCATTTTATTTTGTGATAGCTGCAGGGCTCTTCGATTTTTTAGATGGTTTTGTAGCGAGACTACTAAAGGTAAAATCAGAAATTGGGAAGCAACTCGATTCTCTGGCAGATTTGGTTTCTTTTGGTCTTCTCCCAACATTTTTTATGCTGCAATGGATGATTCAGACATCATCTGATTTTTACCTGTTCGCCATTGTAATTGCAATATTTTCTGCTGTCAGGTTAGCGAAATTTAATATTGATGAATCACAAACGGACAGCTTTCAAGGACTTCCTACCCCTGCCAATGCTATTATGCTTACTTCATTGATTTTTGTGCCTTTTGAATTTTTGGAGATTACGCTTATAAGTATATGTTCATTCTCTGCCATTATGCTGATTTCACCAGTCCGGCTGATTGCTTTAAAATTTTCCTCAGCTGGTTGGAAAGGAAATGAAGCGCGTTGGATCCTTATTATTGGGGTAATAACTCTAATAGCTGTCTTCCAATGGACATTTATTCCATTCTTAATTCCCTTTTATATAGTGGTATCCATTGCTTCGTTTTTGATACCTAAGAAAGTATAGAATTTTTGGTGTGAAATATGCGTTTAACTAATCAATGAGAAGAATTCTCTTATACATAGTATCCTTAATTAGCGCCCAACTTGTTATGGCACAAAGCTCTGTGCTTTCAAGTGGAACCTG
Organism: Ekhidna sp.; assembly: GCA_965601465.1. GTDB lineage: Bacteria > Bacteroidota > Bacteroidia > Cytophagales > Cyclobacteriaceae > Ekhidna. The sequence continues at coordinate 1,046,204 of OZ271834.1, forward strand.
GTATAAGATTGGTATCACAGAAACTGGAATCTATAAGATTGATCAAAATACCCTCTCAGCACTAGGAATTACAGGTACCATTAATTCAAGGCAGATTAAGATTTATGGTAATGGGGTTCAGGGCGTACTGCCTCAATCGAATAGTGAGAACCGCCTGGAAGATTTGATCGAGAATGCCATTTTGGTTTCTGGAGAAGAAGACGGTTCCTTTGATGAAAATGATTACCTCTTGTTCTATGGCATTGGACCCAATAAAGCGGTATGGTCAGAGAACGGATTTGAATATGAAAAGAATATTTATTCGGATACCGCTTATTATTTCCTTAACGTCGACGGAGCAGATGGAAAGCGAATAGCAACGAAAGAAAATCTTGCAGGTACTCCAACAGCGACAATCACCTCATTCAATGACCACATTTCTTTTGAGGAAGATGAAATAAATCTAATTTCTTCAGGAAGAGGGTGGTATGGAGAAACAATTTCTAGCGGTGAAACACAAGTATTCAATCACCAAATTGAAGGATTGAATTCTGAGATATTACTTACCTTAAGTGGTGTTAATCAATCGTCTGAAGCAGCAACCTTTGACATTGCGACTGGTTCAACTTCCATAGGCTCATTGCCAATTGCCTCTGTTCCTGACGGTCCAGGTACTACTTATTCAATTAAAGCGAGACAAGAGGAGGACGTCTTTACACTGCCTAATTCTTCAACATTTGACCTTCGGATAAGCTTCGACGGAAACGCTTCGGGTGAAAGAGGATTTATCGATTATTATCACATGACTTTCCAACGAGCTTTGCAGTTGTATACAAATGAAACCGATTTTAGGTGGAACTCGAACCTTGGAGAATTACTAAGATATGAGATTTCAAATGCCACAAATGCTACAATCTGGGATGTTACCGATCCATTTAATGTCGCCCTACAATCCTATACAACTAATGGTAACACAGCCATATTCCAAAGTCAATCTTCTCAAGTAGAAGAATTTGTAGTATTCGCGGGTGATGACTTTCCCACGCCTTTTGTTTTTGGTAATGTTCCTAATCAGAACCTTAGAGGTAGTGTGAATTACGACGGCATTATCGTAACGAATCCTGCTTTTTTGAATGCTGCAGAGCAGCTGGCTCAGTTTCATCGGGATCATGATGGACTGAATGTACAAGTTGCAACTACTTTGGAGGTTTATAATGAATTTTCTTCTGGCCGCCAAGATGTTTCAGCGATTCGAGACTATGCAAAATACGTCTATGATGGAGGAGGAAGTCTCAAGTATCTACTTCTTTTGGGTGACTGTTCATATGATTATAAAGATCGGGTCATCAACAATACGAATTTTGTTCCGACCTATGAATCCCGTCAAAGTTTCCATCCAATCTTCAGCCATTCATCTGATGATTATTTTGGGTTTATGGAAGATGATGAAGGATTCTGGGAAGAGTCAATATCAGGAGATCATACTTTGGAATTAGGTGTAGGAAGGCTCCCGGCAAAATCTTTGGAGGAGGCTCAGGCCATGGTAGAAAAAATCATTTATTACAGTACTAGCCCGAATACCCTAGGGAAATGGCGAGGTGAGTTATCATATGTAGCAGATGATGGTGACGGGAATATTCATGCCAGGCATGTGGAAGATTTATCCGAGTTGATTGATACCACCTATGCGCAGTATAACATCTCGAAAGTCTTGTTAGATGCATTCGAACAAGAGGCATCAGGTTCTTCTGAGACTTCACCCCAGGCTCGATCTGAGCTTAAGACACGCATTAAGAATGGAACATTTGTTGTCAATTATATCGGTCATGGTAATGAGAGGCTTTGGATGGAAGAAGAAATTCTTACGAAAGCAGACATCGAGCAAATGACAAATCGTAACAGGCTTCCAATTTTTGTAACAGCTACCTGTGAATTTGGTAGGTATGATGATCCAATCAGAGTATCTGGAGCGGAAGAGCTATTGCTGCTGGAACAAGGCGGTGGTATTGCACTACTTACTACCTCGCGTCCGGTTTTCGCAAGTACTAATTTCAGTTTGAATCAAGCTTTTCATGAAAATATTTTTAGAGAGGAAGGTGGACAAAACCTAAGGCTGGGAGATGTAATAAGGCTCACCAAAAATGATGGTTTGGAGGGGGCGGTAAACCGTAACTTCACACTGTTGGGTGACCCAATGATGATGCCAGCATATCCCAAGTTGGATATTGTTATTAATGAAATTGGTAATGAACTTGACACTTTAAGTGCGCTGGAAGAAATTACCTTTACAGGACAAATCCAATCGGGCGGTATCCTTCAGACGAATTTTAATGGGACCCTCGTCGTGGGTGTTTTTGATGTAAAGCAAACCTTTAAGACGAATGGGCAGGAAAGTTCTCCATATGCTTATTCTCTACGGAGCAACGCACTATTTAGAGGCGAGGCTACAGTTAGTGAGGGTGAGTTTAGTTTCACCTTTGTAGTCCCCAAAAATATCTCCTATCAATTCCAGAAAGGAAAAATGAGTTTATATGCCTGGGATGAAGAAAATAATATTGATGCAGGAGGGTCTTCAAGAGCATTTGTAATAGGAGGCACTAATGGAAATTCCGTCCAAGACGACATTCCTCCAACGATCATTACCTACATGAATGACTCATCATTTGTTAATGGCGATCAAGTTGGCGCTTCGCCTTTGTTGATCGCTAATATTGAGGATGAAAATGGAATTACAACAACAAGAACAGGGGTAGTTGAGGGTATAACATTAACGATGGGTGATGAGGTCATCAACTTAAACGATTTTTATGTAGCGGAAACTGATAATTTCAGAAAAGGAACGGTTGTCTATCCTTTGCAAGAACTGGATCCGGGAAGCTATTCCGCAGTACTTAAAGTTTGGGACACACACAATAATGCATCAGAGAGTATAGTAAACTTTACCGTTTCGGATGAACCCATACTTTTTGTATATAATCCAATTGCCTATCCAAACCCGGTTGCAGAATCCACCACCTTCTCATTTGAGCATGACAGAGAGGACGAAGATTTATTTGTTTCCTTAATCGTGTATAGTCCTCGAGGAGAGATTGTCAGTAAAAATGAAGTACTTCTGGAAAACACTTCTAGAAATGTAGAGATACCCTGGGAGGCTCAAACTAATTCTGGAGAGCTATTAAAGCGAGGAATTTATTTCTCACGGATAATAATTCAGAGCAGATTAGACGGAGCAATAAAAGAAATTACACAAAAGCTCGTTATTGTAAATTGATTAGTGCCTAGTTATTTGAAAATCAGTACTTTTTATTCAAAATTTTAATTGGTATTCACCTGATAATGTTAAGTTTGGCATCCTTTTATAAAAACATTCGAATGAATCATCTTGAGAAGAAGATATTCGCAATTCTTCTATTTTCTATACTAACCTTTCAGACTTTCGGACAAGGAGCAGGCTCATTCATCTCCGGACAGGATAGTTTGAGAAATCCTATTACCGTGGCAGTCCCGTTTCTAAACTTTGCTCCAGACAGTCGTGCCTCTGCAATGGGGGATGTTGGAGCGGCCACATCGCCGGATGCAAACAGTGTACATTGGAACAATGCAAAATTGGCCTTCATCGAGACGGATATGGGATTCGCTTTTTCCTACTCACCGTGGCTGGGTAATATCGTAGACGATATGTCCTTGAATTATTTGGCTTTCTACAAGAAAATCGATCAGAATCAGGCATTTGGTGCAACATTCAGATACTTCGATTTGGGTGAAATTCAGAAGTATGATGGGAATGCGGTATTTCAAGGGGTAGAAAATCCGAACGAATTGGCTTTCGATGGTACGTATTCAAGGAAACTGTCTGAAAATATGGGCGTTGGAGTTACCCTTCGTTTTGTTTGGTCAAATTTAGCGGGTGATCTTCAAGGTGCACCTGATGCCAAAGCCGGAACATCTGTAGCAGTAGATTTAGGCTGGTACTACACTAAACCATTCATTCTGTCAGGAAAAAATTCAGAGCTGTCTTTTGGGGCTCACTTATCTAATATTGGTCAGAAAATCACATACAGCGCCGAGAGCAATGAAAATTTCATACCTGCCAATTTTAGATTGGGTTCTGCATTTAAAACAGACCTGGACCCCTACAATACAATAACCCTTGCATTTGATATCAATAAACTTATGGTTCCCACACCACCAATATATGAGACAGATGCAGATGGAAATATTGTAGTAATTGATGGAGAAAGACAGATTGCCAAAGGAAAAGATCCGGATCGATCCTTATTGTCTGGGACTTTTGGTTCTTTTAGCGATGCACCCCGTGGATTCAGTGAAGAATTACAAGAACTCACTTATTCCGTGGGAGTAGAGTACTGGTATAGAGACCTCTTCGCTGCTCGAGCCGGATATTTCTCCGAACATGAAAACAAAGGTGACCGCAAATACTTTACAGTAGGAGCCGGATTCCGATACCAGATTTTTGGATTTGATTTCTCATACCTGATTCCAAGAGGTCAAAATCATCCACTCGCTGATACACTACGAATTTCGCTGCTTTTCAACCTCGATAAGAGTGGCGATGATAGCAGTGAATAATCGATCAAATAAAAAATACAAATGGAGAAGAGTTAGCTGATTATAGTTGACTCTTCTTTCTATTTTTGCGAAAAAATACCCTATGAGCGCACTTTCAAACCGTATCCAAAGTATTCCTGAATCTGCAACCCTGGCAATGGCTGCTAAGGCTCGTGAGATGAAAGAAAAAGGCATTGAAGTCATTAGCTTAAGCCTTGGCGAGCCCGACTTCAAAACTCCAAAGCATATTCAAGAAGGAGCCATCGAAGCAATTAATTCGGAGGAATATTTTGCTTATCCGCCTGTAAACGGATACTTGGATTTGAGAAAGGCAATATCAGAGAAATTTCAACGAGACAATGGCTTGTCTTATTCGCCAGATCAGATTGTTGTTTCCAATGGCGCCAAACAATCCATTGCAAACGTGTTTATGGCAATCCTTAATCCAGGAGATGAGGTGATTGTTTTGACACCTTATTGGGTCAGCTATTCAGCCATGATTCTCTTAGCAGAAGGGACACCAGTGTTTGTAAGAGGTACCATTGAAAATGACTTTAAGGCAACAGCTGAACAGGTTAAAGCAGCGATTACTGATAAAACAAAAGCCATCATTTTTTCTTCTCCGTGTAATCCTACTGGATCTGTTTTTACAAGACAAGAACTAGAAGCAATAGCTGAAGTACTCAAAGGGAGAGAAGATATTACAGTAATCTCAGACGAGATTTATGAGCTCATAAATTTTGGAGCAAAACATGAGAGCATTGGTACCATTGATGGCATGTTAGAGCGTACGGTTACCGTGAATGGATTTTCAAAAGGGTTCGCCATGACAGGCTGGAGAGTGGGCTACATCGGAGCTCCATTATGGATTGCTAAAGCTGCCAATAAAATGCAGGGCCAGTACACCTCGGGTAACTCTTCCATCGCACAACGTGCGGCTTTTACTGCTCTCACCGGACCAATGGAACCTTCCCATGAAATGGCTAAGGCATATGAGGAAAGAAGGGCGTTGGTATATGGTCTACTAAAGGAAATTCCTGGTTTTGAAGTTAATATGCCTCAAGGAGCTTTCTACTTTTTCCCAAATGTCAAATATTACCTGGGTAAAAGCTATGGAGATGTTACGATCAACACCATAAATGATCTCTGCTTATTCTTATTGGAGGATGCTCAAGTATCATTAGTGACCGGAGAAGCATTTGGTGATCCTGAATGCTTGAGACTTTCATATGCTGCATCAGAAAGTGACCTTAAGACAGCCATATCAAAAATGAAAGAATCTCTCGCTAAATTGAGCTAGTACCTAACAAAACCTCCTCAACATGAAGTCATTAGAAGAAGTATTCGAAGCATTTAAAGACAAGACGGTTTTAGTGGTTGGGGATGTAATGATTGATTATTACATGCGAGGACAGGTGAGTCGCATTTCTCCGGAAGCGCCAGTTCCTGTACTTAAACTTAGCAGACAAGAGAAGAGACTTGGTGGTGCCGCAAATGTGGCTATGAATATCAGGGCTTTAGGAGCTACTCCAATTCTTTGTTCGGTTGTTGGTGATGATGCTGATGGAGCAGAATTTGAACAACTGCTGGAATATGAAAAAATGCCCAATAAAGGGATAATAAGAAGTCAGAATAGGGTAACTACCACGAAACTGAGAGTGATGTCCGGATTGCAGCACTTAATAAGAGTGGACAATGAGGATGTGCATCCACTAGTTGATTTAGATCAAAAATCACTACTTCATCATATCAAAAATCTATTGGAGGAGTGTGACCTGGTCATTTTCGAAGATTATGACAAAGGCACAATCAACCCGGAAGTGATACACGAAACAATAAAGCTTGCCAGGGAAAAGAATATTCCAATTGCAGTAGATCCAAAAAGAAGAAACTTCACAGAATATCAAGGCGTCTCCATATTCAAAGTGAACATCGCCGACTTGAAGGATGGTTTAGATATCGAGTTTGATGCGCTAGAAGAGGAACAACTCGAAGATGCTGTGGGACAATTGAAAAGTAATGTGGAGGCAGAAAATTACCTCATTACACTTTCTAAGCGTGGTATTTTTTATAATTCCAAAGATGATCACGGAAAGTTATCCTCACATCCAAGACAGATAGTTGAGGTTCTTGGCGCTGGCGATACTGTTATAAGCATAGCTGGCTTGTGTCTTACCTTGGGATTGCCATTAGAGTTTATTGCAGAACTCGCCAATATAGGTGGCGGATTAGTGTGTGAAGTGCCCGGTGCTGTACCGATTGACAAGGAAATATTGTTTAAGGAGGCCAGCGAGAATTCTATACTCAAAAAATATCTTTAATTTGGCTGTTATCAGCCATGAAGAAAATCGCAATCATCCTAATCGCATACCTGGCTTTATTACCAATTGGTAAGGCCCAGGAAGTAGTAGATGGTATCATTGACCTATCCAAAGTTGACTTAACTGACAATTCGGTTGCCCTCAATGGAGAGTGGGAGTTTTATTGGGAGGAGCTTATTAAACCTGACTCCATTTCATTTTATGAAACCGACTATTACCAATTTCCAAAATTGTGGAACGGTGGAGAGACGCGTAATGGTAAGAAATTAACTGCACAGGGATATGCGACGTACAGAATTCGTGTGCTATTACCTCCTAAAACGCCTCAATTAGCAATATCTCTTGGTGAATCCTACAATTCCTACATGTTGTATTATGATGGATTTGAGCTTGTCAAAAATGGAAAAGTGGGGAAAAGTAAAGAGAATTCAACTCCCGATTGGATGCCTCAAGTGGTTTCAATCGCTCGATATCAAAATACACTAACCTTTGTTATACAAGTATCCAATTTTAGGCACACCAAAGGAGGAGTTAGAGAGCCTATCTTGTTAGGCGATCGAAAGGTGCTGTTCGCGAAAAGGGATTTCGACTTTAGCTATGATTTTCTACTGAGTGGTAGTTTGATCATGGGGGGATTGTTTTTTCTTGGGCTTTTCATGTTTGGTCAACACGAAAGATCCGTTTTATTCTTTGCCCTCTTCTGCCTGACCTTTAGCTATCGGATGATAGGAAGCGGTGAATATGCGATTCATGCATTGTATCCGAATATGTCCTGGGAGCTGATCATTCGCGCTGAGTATTTGGCCTTATTTATCCCCTGTGGCATATTTACAATCTACAGTTATCTATTATACCCCGAAGACAGTAAAAGGATCATTTTATTAGGCTTCTCGGTGATATCAGCGATTTTTTCCATACTATCACTTCTAGCCCCCACGACCTTTTTTACGAAATTGGTTGAACCATTCTTTGTACTGGTTATTGTGGCGATCTTTTATCTTATATACGTTTATTGGATCGCATACAAAAGGAATAGAACAGGAGCCCAATATGCCTTTGCGAGTACGGGTATCGTCTTCATGGTAGCTGTTTATTTAATCTCTGTTTACCTGACTCCAGTACAGGAAAATACATTTTTAACCTTTATTGGTTTTATTCTATTCTTCTTCTTTCAATCGCTCATTCTTTCCTATCGCTTTGCACATTCATTGAGAAGAGCCAAGGATGCTGCAGAAACTGCATCCAAGGCTAAAACGGATTTCTTATCCACGATTTCACATGAAATTAGAACACCCCTTAATGCGGTTGTTGGAATATCACATTTTTTGATCAACGAGGAACCACGACCCGATCAGAAAGAAAGTCTGGAGTCATTACAGTTCTCAGCAGAACACCTTACGGCATTGATAAATGATATCTTAGACTATAATAAGCTGGAGGCCGGCTCAATCGAATTTGAATTCACGGAGGTCAATTTGGAGACGCTTTCCGCCAAAATCATTAAAGCTCATAGTGCCTTGGCCAAAGAGAAGGGGATCAGTTTAGTCTTAGAATTAGATGAAAATATGAATCCGCTGGTGATCGCGGACCAAACAAGAATCTACCAGGTACTCAATAATCTCATAAACAATGCGCTGAAGTTCACTTCCAAAGGATATGTGAAATTGAAGACCACATTATTGAGCGAAGATGAAAATGTTCAAACCATACGAACAGAGGTTTTAGATTCAGGAATTGGCATTCCATACAATAAACAAAAGCTAATCTTCGAAAGGTTTACGCAAGCTGGATCGTCAACTACAAGAGAGTATGGAGGAACCGGACTTGGTTTGGCCATTATTCGTAAGATTCTGAATATGGTTGGATCTGAGATTTATGTGAAAAGTGAACCCGGATCAGGAACCATATTTTGGTTTGACCTAAGGTTTAAGAAAGTACTTCATGAAGAAGTTGATCAGGCAATACAGGAAGAAGCCGATACGAATATTATTACAGGGAAGAAAATTCTTCTTGTTGAGGATAATCAAATGAATATCATGGTAGCGGAGAAGTTCCTGAAAAAATGGGAGTTGAAGGTAGAAGTAGCATTCAATGGCCAGGAGGCAGTAGATAAGCTTCAGGATAATGCATACGACCTGGTATTGATGGACCTTCAGATGCCAATAATGGATGGGTACAAAGCAACACGAAAGATCCGAACCTTTGATGAAAAGACACCAATAATAGCCCTTACAGCGTCAGCGCTACTGAAAGTGAGACAAGATGTAATAGCAGCCGGGATGAATGATTACATTACAAAACCATTTGATCCTAACGAGTTAAGGAGAAAGATCGCCTCTTATATTAAATATCAATGAGTCGATAGCTCTTTTACACAATCGATGAAATATTTGACTTTTTGAGGATCCGTGTCAGGATACACCCCATGCCCCAAGTTTGCAATGTGAGGATGATCTCCAAAAGCCGCTAGCATTTTTTTCGTTTCCTCTTTAATGGTCTCATTTGAACCATATAATGCACATGGATCTAAATTTCCCTGAAGCGTCTTATTTGTTAATGCTTTTTTGGCTTCAACCGGATCGATATTCCAATCAAGCCCTACAGTTCTACAGTTTAGTTGAGCCATTTCATGGATCGCCCACCATGCACCTTTTGCAAAAACAGTGATAGGGACTTCATCGATCGCATCACAGATTTTGGAAATATAACTTAATGAAAAACGGGAATAGTGTTCTTGTGGGAGTACGCCAGCCCATGAGTCAAAAATTTGAACCATATCTGCACCTGCTGCTATCTGATTTTTAAGATATGCAATGGTTGAATCTGTAATCATCTGCAAAAGGCGATCAGCCATGTCAGGATCAGAATACAGCAGTCTGCGTGCTTTTGAGAAGGTTTTACTCCCTCCGCCTTCAATCATATAGGAAAAAATGGTCCATGGAGCACCTGCAAAACCAATCAACGGAACACGTCCATTGAGTTCTTTCTTGGTGATCTTGATGGCCTCATATACATAACTTAAGTCGCTTGGATCAGCTACTTTCAAGGCATCTATATCTTTATTGCTTTCTACAGTTTTTGGAAAATGAGGACCTTTCTTTTCCACCATTTCATAGGTGAGGCCCATAGCTTCTGGGATCACTAAAATGTCGGAGAAAATGATTGCGGCATCAACACCCAAAATATCAACAGGTTGAATGGTCACCTCAGCAGCGAGTGCTGGAGTTTCTACCAACTCTTTAAAACCGGATAGGCTGTTTCTAACTGCTCGATACTCAGGCAAGATTCTTCCTGCTTGTCTCATCAACCATACAGGAGTGCGTTCGGTTTGTTCTCCTCGGGCTGCTCGTAAAATAAGGTCATTTTGCAACATGGCCGCAAAAATAGTGACGATAGAGAAACTCAAGGTCAAAACCAGGAGTTAATGGTATAAACAAGTTGTATCTTTGAGTATGGCTGTCTTATTCAACAATTTTGAAGACTGGAAGAAAGAATGTGTAGACAATAATCTGCCACTATTTAGACCAGTATTGGATTTCGAGATCAATCAGAAGGGAAAAGCAGAGGATGAAATTTGGAATGGAATAAGTGAAGCTTATGCTGTGATGAAAGACGCAGTAAAATCTGGTCTTGAGGAAGAAATGACCTCCTATTCTGGTATGATTAATAATGGAGCTAAGAAAGTGATGAACTTTCCTAAAAGTGTTTTGTCTCCCGAATTTCAAAAGTTGGTCGCGAGAGCATTAGCTGCCAAAGAGGTAAATTCATGCATGGGTAGAGTAGTAGCAGCCCCTACAGCAGGCGCCAGCGGGATATTACCAGGAACACTCTTTACATTACAAGAAATCCACAATATTCCGGATCAGAAAATTTACGAAGCCTTGTTGATTGGAGCTGGAGTAGCGTTAATTCTGGAGAAAAGAGCATCAATTGCTGGTGCAGTAGGTGGATGTCAAGCCGAAACCGGAGCAGCTGCTGCAATGGCGTCAGCTGGAATTACCTATTGCCTTGGCGGCACAAATGATCAAATTTTTAATGCAGTGGCCATAACTATCCAATGTATGCTTGGACTCGTATGTGATCCTGTTGCCGGGTTAGTAGAGATTCCATGTGTAGTTAGAAATGCAAGTGCTGCAGCCATCGCCAATTCTTCTGCTCAAATAGCATTAGCAGATGTAAGCCCTGTCATACCTGTCGATGAATGCGTAGATGCCATGGGTGAAGTTGGACAGAGCATGGAAGCCAGATATAAAGAAACAGCACTTGGAGGCCTTGCTGCAACACCCACTGGCAAAGCCATCTCAAAAAGAGTCCTCATTCAGGATATTGAAGTCATGGATGATGAGACAAATGAAGATTAAAACGCAATAAAATCTTCAATCAGCCAGAAGGCGTATTTAACAATTAATGTTATCACTGTACTCCACAGTAACGCACTGATCCACATCCATTTAAGAATCAACTGCTTATTTGTGCCTAACAGGTTAACCAAAAGTCCGCCTCCGGGAGGAGTAAGCACAAGGGGGGTCAGAAGACATATTCCCTTCAACCCAAATTTTCTCCATATTTTAACGAAACGTCTGCTTTTCTTACTGAAGACACGTTTGTTTTTCCTAAACCTCCCAAAAAACCTACGGAGCTCATCACCGAAAAATGTGAATAGGTAAATGGTGGTCATCATCCCGCAAGCTGTGAGGATAATAATAGCGAAAACGGGTAGATCATTGGCCACACCAAAAGTCGGTCCAAAAATAAATTTTAGACCGCTCAGAAAGTATACAGTGAAGTATTTAAGCGCTGTAGCCATAATAGTTCGCTAACTTACTGATACTAGTTTAAAATCAGACTGCTAGATATATTTTTAGCCCTTATCTTTGTCGCTTTTTACAAATTGAAAGTATGCTAAATATTATTTTGTTTGGTCCTCCGGGAGCGGGGAAGGGAACTCAAAGTGAGCAATTGATTGAGAAGCACGGGCTGTTTCATATATCTACCGGTGATTTATTCAGGTGGCATACGAAGAATGACACCGAGCTTGGTAAAAAAGTAAAAGAAATCATTAACAGTGGGCAATTAGTCTCTGATGACATTACCATTGCTATGCTGAGAGAAGAAGTTGAAAAAAATCCTGATTCAAACGGATTTTTATTTGATGGTTTCCCAAGAACAGTAGATCAGGCAAAGGCCCTGGATAGCCTTATGGAATCCATGGATTCTAAAATTCATTCAGTGATTGAACTTAGCGTTACTGAGGAAGAGGTTAGGCAAAGAATTGCTAAGAGAAAGCAATTGGAAAATCGAGTGGATGATGCTTCAGATAAACTCGACAGAAGGATCAATGAATACTTCAATAAGACCGTACATGTTCTTCCATTTTACCAAGAACAAGGAAGACTTTCTACAGTAAATGGTATTGGCAGCATAGAGGAAATCTCTAAGGAGATTGATAAGACCGTTTCTGCTATTGAGGTCTAAAGACCTATGGAATCCAACTTCATAGATTACGTTAAATTCTACGCCCGTTCAGGTGATGGAGGAGCTGGATCTGTTCATTTCCGACGAGAAAAGCATGTACCTAAAGGGGGTCCTGATGGTGGTGACGGTGGTCAGGGTGGGAGCATTATTCTTCGAGGCAACAGCCAACTATGGACGCTTCTTCATTTGAAATACAAGAAACATATCATGGCTGAGCATGGTGGACGTGGTGAAGGGGGACAACGATTCGGAAAGGATGGAGAGAATATCATTCTTGAAGTTCCAATAGGGACAATTGCTAGAGACTCTGAGACCAATGAGAAGTTGGTGGAGATTATGGAGGATGGTGAAGAAAAGGTGCTTCTATCAGGTGGAATTGGAGGAAGAGGGAATGTGCATTACAAAACTTCAACTAACCAGACACCTCGCTACGCACAACCAGGAATAGAAGGAATTGAGAAGTGGGTCATTCTTGAGCTCAAAATATTGGCCGATGTTGGGTTGGTAGGATTTCCCAATGCCGGAAAATCTACATTGCTTTCTGTGGTATCAGAGGCTAAGCCGGAGATTGCAGATTATCCATTCACTACATTGGTACCTAACTTGGGTGTGGTCCCTTACAGAGATTACAAATCCTTTGTCATGGCGGACATCCCAGGAATTATTGAAGGAGCCGCAGAAGGAAAGGGTTTGGGGAATCGATTTCTTCGCCACATCGAGCGAAACTCCATTCTCTTGTTTATGATCCCTGCCGATGCAGATGATATCAAAAGAGAATTCAAAATCCTCATGGGAGAGCTAGAGAAACACAACCCTGAGTTGATGGACAAAGATCGTCTGTTGGCGATCACCAAATCAGACTTACTGGATGAAGAGCTCATGTCTGAAATGAAAGAAGAGCTCCCAGAAGCAGAAACCCTATTTATTTCAAGTGTCACAGGCTTTGGCATTCAAGAGCTGAAAGACAAGATCTGGCAACGGTTAAACTAAGCTGACATATTGGCACACATGAAGTCATTGGCAAAGAAATTGCCAATCACAATTCGTCTTTAAGCATGTTTTAAGAATGAAGGAAACAAAAGAAAAAGTGAATAAAGAACAGGAAGTAGCAGAAGAGCAAGAAGCAAAGGTTGAGAACGAGGAAGTTGAGCAAGAAGAAGGCTCTGAAGAGGTTTCTGAACCTACCTTAGAAGAACAGTTAGGTGAAGCAAAAGATAAATATTTACGACTCTACTCTGAATTTGAAAATTTCAGAAGAAGAACTTCCAAAGAGAAGCTTGAACTAATCAGTACTGCCAATAAAGATTTAATGGCAGATCTTATCCCTGTTTTAGATGACTTTGAGCGAGCAATGGCTGCATCCGAAGCAAGCGAAGATATCAAGGCACTTAGAGAAGGAATGGAGCTCATTCAGAATAAGTTAAACAAGTCCCTAGACAACAGAGGTTTGAAAAAAATGGAAGTCAAAAAAGGTGATGCCTTTGATGATGAAATCCATGAAGCGATAACTCAGATACCTGCGGAGAAGAAGTTGGAAGGTAAGATTGTTGATGTGGTAGAAGCAGGATATACGCTCGGAGAAACCGTGGTAAGATTTGCAAAAGTAGTTGTAGGAGCGAAGCAATAAGATGGCAAAAAGAGACTATTACGAAATATTAGGTGTCGATCGTTCGGCTACTAAGGATGAGATGAAGAAGGCATATCGAAAGATTGCCATCAAGTTTCATCCTGACAAGAATCCTGATGACAAGGAAGCAGAAGAAAAATTCAAGGAAGCAGCTGAGGCCTACGAGGTACTTAGCAACGACGAAAAGCGCCAACGATATGATCGCTTTGGACATCAGGGAGTAGGAGGCGCCGGTGGTGGCTTCGGTGGTGGAAGTATGAACATGGAAGATATCTTCTCTCAATTTGGAGATATTTTCGGTGGAGGTGGAAGTCCATTTGAAAGCTTCTTTGGAGGTGGTGGACGAGGTGGTCGAAGGACACGAAAAGGCACCAATCTTCGCATCAAGCTGAAGCTTACATTGGAAGAAGTGGCGAATGGTGTTGAAAAGAAAATCAAAGTAAATCGATTAGTTGTCGACCCTGACACAAAATTTCAAACTTGCTCGACTTGCAATGGCTCTGGGCAGGTTCGTAAAGTGATGAACACAATGCTTGGGCAGATGATGAGTACATCTACATGTCCGGCATGTGGTGGAAGTGGTCAGACGGTAGAAAGCAGAGGGCCAGGAGTAGATAGCTCCGGACTGAAAAGGCAAGAAGAAGTTATTCCTATCAAGATACCTGGTGGCGTGACAGACGGTATGCAGTTGTCAATGTCCGGGAAAGGAAATGAAGTAGCGGGTGGTATTCCGGGGGACCTATTGATACTAATTGAAGAAGTAGAAGATGATACCCTAAAAAGAGATGGTAACAATGTTATTTATGACCTCTACATCAATTTTGTAGACGCAGCATTGGGGACTTCCATTGAAGTACCTACCATTGGAGGAAAAGCGAAGATCAAAATTGATCCCGGTACACAAAGCGGTAAGATTCTTAGATTGAGAGGGAAAGGTATTAAATCCGTTGAAGGTTATGGCCAGGGAGATCAACTGGTGCATGTAAATGTATGGACCCCTAAGAAGCTAAGCTCCGAGGAAAAAGAAGCATTGGAGGCACTGCGGGAATCACCCAATTTTCAGCCAGATCCGGGCAAAGCGGATAAGAGCTTTTTCGAAAGAATGAAAGAGTTCTTCTAATATCAGTCGATAGTTAAATCGATATTTTATTGCGTTTTACGCGGTTTTTCAAACGATTTCGGGGGAAAGCTAAATTTTTAGACTAAATCGCCCATAGAAACGCAACATCCCTGTTGTCATTTCGTAATATCAATCCATGTTGCGGTTGGTATTGATCGCAGGGATGTCCCTGCTGACAGGTATAAGTGCGGTTGCACAACTTTCAAAATTTTATACGATTAAGGATTCTCCCGAATTCGATACCGTTGACTTCTATTTAAAGGCGACGGCTACAAATTGTCTTCTAAAACAATCAGAAACAGATAACAATCCACTTACGATCTATGGCAATCCTGACTTGGAGAAGATCAACCCATCATTTGCCAGTAAAGTGAAAAACAACACGTGCTACTCCAAGCTTAAACTTGATGAATACAATTCCTCTGGTTTTGGGGATAGCTTTACTATGGCAGTTTCAAGAAGCGATAAGGATAATGATTTTTGGAAAATCAACTTAAGTGAATCTAAAATCTATAAGTTGAATCTTATTTATGGATTTGGCAATGCAGACGTTAATCTGACCGGTTCATCCGTACAACGGGTAAAAATTAAATCAGGAAGTGCTGATATAGTGGTTGGTTACGATGAAGGGAATATGAATCCGATTAAGATGGATACATTCTTCGTCAAAGCCGATTTCGGGTCCATTGTTGCAAAAAACATGGAGCTTTCCAGGGCTGAAAATGTGATTACAAAAATTGGTTTCGGAAACGTCCTTCTTGACTTTAACAATGACCTTTCTGAAAAATGTAATGTAAATGCCTCAGTGGGCGCAGGTAATTTGGAGATCTTATTACCACAAAGAGGAACTCCGGTTATTATTCATATCAAAGATTCACCACTATGTGCGGTAAAGATTGCCGATGGTTTTGAAGAAGTTGAAAAAAACGTGTTCGTAAACATGGATTACGACGCAAATGCAGAAAACTTGCTCACCTTTGATGTAGACGTAGCCCTCGGCATGGTCCGGTTTAAGTACACCGACTAATTCTCTTTTCTTGCTATTCTGCATGTTTTAGAATCCCTTTTACTAACAGTAGTTGTGCCGCGCAATACGTCAGCATAATAAATACTCCGGCATAAGGTATTGCTAAACTGAATGAGTTTAAAGCGAGAATGGAATCCGAAAGGACAAACAAAATACTTCCGACGAAAGCTAGCATATAGCTATCCTGTGCCGTGTTTCCTTCTCTCAATCGAGCCATTGTAGCCATGCTCATGATAACTAAACCATAGATAATAATAGGTGCTGTAAAATCACCGGCTGGGAGTAAAATATAGAACAAAACTCCTCCGTAGATCAGAAAAGGTAAAATCTTAAATAAGCTGATTTCGGGTTTTTGATACATGGATTTTCTTAGCACAATTACATAGGTGATCTGTGCAATGAGGAATAAGCCTATCCCAGCCATGAAATAAACTTCATTGCTTTGGTACATGAGAACGACATCCCCAAGCCAGGAGAAAAGCAAAGCGACACACAACAATAGTATCCTTGCGGTGGTCTTTCCAATACTTGATTTATACACGTAAATCATTAGTAAAGGCATAAGTAGAGGCTTGGTGTATTGGTCAAGCTCTTCAGACGTAATCATCTTTGCTATAATATTCACAATAGATACCGCAATAAAAATCCAAACAAAAATTCGATTATTCATATTTTTTATATGTGTCTAATTTGATAATGAAGGTATGTACAATATATTTACGTACCACCTACCACCAAGCTAAGATGATAAATTCTGAGGATCCTGTAGAAATAATGCGATTTTATGAAGAGCAGCTTACTGCTCAGAGAGGAATGCTTTCTTATGCAATTGAGTCCTTGGTTGAAAAAAAAGAAGACCTTGAAAAGGCCGTTAAAAGGGTCGAGAATAGGAATTACGAGCTAAATCAGATCAGCTATCGCACCTTCCATGATATGAAAGAGCCTATGGTTGCCCTTGTCGGTCTCATTCATATGATACGACTCGAAACCAAAAGTGAAAGTGTCAATGTGCTGCTGAATATGGCGGAAGCTTCCATTAAGCGCCTTGATAATTTCTCTCTTTCGTTAGCAGAATATGTGAGTGTGATACAAAAGAACATCACGAAAAAAAAGTTCAAACTAAGGTACCAAATAGATGAAACGATTTTTTCACTTCGGGATTGGGAAGGGTATGATAAGGTAAATATTGTGGTGGAGGATTTGACTAATTCTATGGATCAAGAAATAGAATTTGATCCAGATATATTGTCAGTAATACTAAAGAATCTCATTACAAATGCTATTCGTTTTCGTGACGTGGAAAAGGATTCTTTTATTCGGATCAAGTATAAAGCCAAGAAGGACAGCTTACTGATTCTGATTCAGGATAATGGTATGGGTATGAATCAACATGTACATCAGAAAGTTACAGAGATGTTCTATCGCGGAACAAATGAATCGAAGGGAAGTGGATTGGGTTTGTATATGACCAAAATTCTTTTGGAGAATTGTGATGGGCGCTTAAAAATCCAAAGCAAAGAGGGAGTAGGTACTGATGTATTTATTCAACTAAGTCTTTAATTCAATTTATGAGTTGATTGCCTCTTCCAGGCTATTCTTGTATTGAATATCCATTAGATTGAATTTCGCGTCAGGATATTCTGCATTGATCTTTTCCCGACCCAATTTGACGCATTCTCGAAATACGGGATCTCTGGGTAACAGTTTTCGATGGATATGGAGTCCATTATCATACATCTCTTCTTTCCACTCAGTGAAGTACCAAATCATCGATGGCTGATGAAAAACCATGAGTTTTCTCTTATCGAAAACCACTTTTTTCAATCCTTTTTCTTTAATGAGCTCGCCGGCTTTCGTAAAAATCTCTTTAAAATTTTCTATAGGTATGTAGGTATTAGTTGCGGCAATTACGACAGCTTCTTTTCCAACAACATATAAGTTCCCATAGTCACCCTCATAAACTGGATTGCCTAATAATTCGACCTCTTCATCTAACAATAGTTCTTCCATACGATAAGGACATTAAGATCTTAATATAAACAATTCCAAAACAACGGAATTGTTTCAATTATTTTTTACTTCTTTCAAATGATTTATTTGCCTTTGAATAGTAAATAGATAAAAGCCAAAAAAGCTAAGCTACCACACCCACTAAATACTATTGGGAAATTATCAGGATTGCCGTTGTAAATCTGTCCTGCAAGCATGGCACCCATCCCAATACCTATTTCCAACGCCATGAATAGTGTGGAGAATCCTCTCCCTCTAAACTTGTCCGGTGCCAGATCAGCCGCCCAGGCAAAAAGAGCTGGCGAAGAAAGGCCATATCCTGCACCGAATATCAATGCACCGGTAAATAGATGAAAAGCAGATTGTGAAAATCCAATGTAGACGGATCCGGATGAAACAATTAACATAGCAGCAATCAATACCTTTCGCCTTCCAAATTCATCAGATAGTCTACCTCCCACCACACGTGAAACCAACGATGTGGCTGTAAAATAGGAGAAAAAGAGTCCCTTGTTTGCAATACCAAGTGAAACGCTCAGATCAGGTGCAAGAGTGAGTGCTGCACCAAAAGAGAATGTGACCAGCATCATGACAACTGATGGTACTAACACTGTTGGTTCATAGATATCAGCTGTCTTTATCTTCAATAGTTGAGTTGAAAACCGCTGCTTATTTTCAACGGTTTCCTTCATACCAATAATGACAATGACCGATAGTAGAGCAACAGCCGCGCTGCTGAAAAAGAGGATGTCAGTATCATAATGCAGAGCAATCTCTCCTCCAATGTAATTTCCAAGACCCATTCCAGTCATGCCGAAAAAACTAAGGATACCCATTCCTTCTCCACGTCTGTTAATAGGCACAATATCTGCTACATATGCGGCCGTCCCGGTCGGTTTGAATCCGGTAGAGAAACCATGCAGAAATCGAATGAATAGAAAGGCGTAGATATTTAAGAAGAAGGGATAAAATAACGATACCACTGCGGTAACGGCGGCTCCAAAAACCATCACAGGGATTCTACCCCAGGTGTCTGTCAGTTTGCCACTAAAAGGTCTTGATATGAGGGCAGTTAAGGTAAAAAAGGTGATATGAAGACCTATGTAGTCATCCCCTCCAAATGAGCGCATAAATTCGGGAAGCTCCGGAAGCACCATATTGAAAGAGCCGAAAAACAGAAGTGAACTTACGGAGAGCAACCAAAAGTTCAGTGAATATCTTTTCATGCAGTCAGATTGAGCGTTTGCTATTCCTCGTGAAGGAGATAGGCCTTGATATAATCGTTCAAATCCCCATCAAGCACGTTCTGCACATCCGTTCGTTCATAGCCGGTTCGAGCGTCTTTTATGAGTTTGTAAGGATGCAACACATAATTTCGAATTTGAGATCCAAAGTCAATCGCTTTTTTTCCTGCTTCGATGCTTGCCCGCTCTTTATTTCTCTTCTCAATCTCCATTTGGTAGAGCTGAGATTTTAGCATTTGCATCGCTCGTTCACGGTTTGCAAGCTGTGAACGTTCTACCTGGCAAACCACAACGATTCCCGTAGGCTTGTGCGTCAGCTGTACTTTAGTTTCCACCTTATTAACATTCTGCCCTCCAGCACCACCTGATCTCGAAGTATGTAATTCAACATCCGCAGGATTGATGTCAATCTCTATCGAATCATCAGCAACCGGATATACATACACAGATGCAAAAGAAGTATGTCGTCTTCCACCACTGTCAAAAGGGGAGATGCGTACTAATCGATGAACACCATTTTCGGACTTAAGATACCCGTAGGCCAGCGGTCCTTCAAACTCAAGAGTTACTGACTTTACTCCTGCTACGTCCCCAGCCTGATAATCTACCTCGCGAACTTTATATCCATTTGATTCTCCCCACATGATGTACATCCGCATAAGGATACCAGCCCAATCATTACTTTCAGTACCGCCGGCTCCAGGAGTAATTTGAAGCATGGCCGAAAGCTGATCTTCTTCTTCACCCAACATCTTTTTGAGCTCCAAATCTTCTAATAGTTTTAATGAGCTTTGATATGCTTCTTGAACCTCTTCGTCAGATGCTTCCCCTTCTTGATTGAATTCATAAAGTGTTTCTACATCTCCAAGAGATGTTTCTACTTCTTCGAAGCTTTCCGTCCAGCCTTTAAGGCCACGGATTTTTTTCATGGTTTTTTCTGCCTCGTTTGGATTATTCCAGAAATCTGGTTGGGCAGTAACAAGCTCTAATTCCTCCAGGTTTTTCTTACGACCTTCATAGTCAAAGATACCCCCTCAAGGCATTAACACGAGCCTTTAAATCTTTCAATTCTTCGTTTGTCATGGAATGTTCAAATTGAAGTGGCGAAGATAATCAACCAATGATTTCTTCCAAGAATTCAACTAAATGGTTTGCAAGGACTGTAGAATTAATCAGCCAACCTTATGCATCCAGCCAAATCGATCTTCCTCTTGCCCTAGCTTAATCTTTGTTAGAGAATCAAGAATTCTATTTGAGATTGTTCGTGTTTCCACAGCTGGTAGCTCATAGTCAGTACCTTCATAACCTATCACAGCAATGTGAGAAACTGTAGCTGCTGTACCAATTCCAAAGGCTTCTGTCAACGACCCATTCTCAATAGATTCAACAACCTCGTCTACCTTAATCGGACGTTCTTCGACCTTTAATCCCCAATCTCTGGCAAGAACCAACGCACTTTCTCTGGTTATCCCAGGAAGTATAGAGTCGCTGGTTGGGGGTGTAATCAATGTGTCATTGATCACAAACATGATATTCATCGTTCCTGACTCTTCAATAAACTCATGTGTCTGACCATCCGTCCAAACCAATTGATGATAACCTTGTGCTTGAGCTTGCTTAGCTGGGAACAATGATGCAGCATAGTTTCCTGCAGTTTTTGCAGCTCCCACTCCGCCTCTTGCAGCTCTTGTAAAATGTTTTTCGATTTTTACTCTAACAGGTTCTGAGTAATACCCACCAACAGGACCGGTGATCACCATGAACTTATAGGTTTCAGATGGACGTACACCAATGAATGGATCGTCAGCAAACTGAAAAGGTCTTATATACAGTGAGGTGCCAGGACTACCTGGTACCCAATTTTTATCCAAAGAAATGAGTGACTCAATAGCTTCAATAAAAAGCTCTTCAGGGACAGGTGGCATACACATACGTTCAGCGCTTTTAATAAGCCTTTGTGCGTTTGCCTCAGGTCTGAAAATAAGAATGTCGCCATTGTCGGCCTTATGAGCCTTTAGACCCTCAAAAATGCTTTGTGCATAATGAAGTGTAGCGTTGGCAGGACTCACGGATAAATTTTGGTAAGGGGTAATCCTAAGATCTGTCCATTGTCCGTTTTTGTAATCGGCCACAAACATGTGATCTGAAAAGGTTTTCCCGAAAGCCAGGTTGTCGAAATCGATTTCGTGTAACCTGGAATCTTGTGTTTCCGTGATTTGAATATCCAACGTCTCTGTCATTTTCTACAATCTTTGAGTTGAAGTGAGAATTTCTCAATCTGACCCTGGTGCCCAAGGAATCTCTTGCACACCTAATATGTGGCCGATTGCGCGCGCAAAGATGAACAAATAATCAGACAATCTATTAATGAATTGCAATATTGACTCATCAACCGGCTCATCGTTACTTAACGAAATGATGCTTCTTTCGGTTCTCCTGCAAACTGTACGGCATATATGTGCCAATGAGACGGCAGGGTGCCCACCGGGCAATATAAAATTTTTAAGGGGAGGTACTTCACGATCAAACTTATCTATCCAGACTTCAAGTTGCTGAACCTCAGTCTGGGTAATCTTGGGTAACTCAAATCCTTTGAAGTCTGCCTCTGTCGCTAATATGCTCCCTATTGAAAACAAATGTTCTTGGATCCAATAAAGCTGCTGTTTGAGTCTATTTTCTACTCCTTCGTGATCTTTTAGGTGACCAATAAAAGAGTTGAGCTCATCAACGTTTCCATACGCTTCAATTCTTAGGTCAGCTTTGGATACTTTCTTACCTCCTAAGAGCGAAGTTTTTCCTTTGTCTCCTGTTTTAGTGTAGAGTTTTGCACTCATGCTGGTGTTCTTGCAGATCTCACATTTTTATTTACCTCATCCTTCTCTATGAGCCCGTCTCTCAATCGGACAATTCTATGAGAATATTCTGCAATGTCTTCTTCGTGTGTTACCATGATGATGGTGTTGCCTTTATCATGGAGTTCTTGAAATAAATCCATGATATCATAGGATGTTTTTGAATCCAGGTTTCCTGTAGGCTCATCGGCAAGAATAATACTTGGGTCATTTACTAATGCCCTTGCAATAGCAACCCTTTGTCTTTGACCCCCAGATAACTCATTTGGTTTGTGATATGCACGATCTTCAAGTCCTACACCAGCAAGAGCAGCTAAGGCCTTTTCCTCTCTATCAGAGGAATTGTATCCAGCATAAACCAATGGTAAGGCCACGTTTTCTAAAGCCGAAGCTCTGGGTAACAGGTTGAATGTTTGGAAAACGAATCCAATTTCTTTGTTTCTGATCTCCGCCAGCTCATTTTCAGTGAGGTCGCTAACATCATTGTTGTTGAGTATGTAAGTTCCATCGGTAGGTGTATCAAGGCATCCAATGATATTCATAAGCGTAGATTTGCCTGAACCAGAGGGGCCCATAAACGCTACATATTCTCCTCTATCGATATTTATGGAGATGGATTGAAGGGCCATGATGATTTCACTGCCCATTACATATTTTCTGGAAACTTCGGAAGTTGAGATTATGCTACTCATTGCTTTATTTATGTTCGGCTAATGTAAAAAATTATGATAAGGCCTTAGCAAGACACTAACACGTTTTTTAGATAGTTTTGGTTCTGATTATGTTACACACTATGATGACTATTTTTCTGGCCTTTTTGTTTCAACCACAATTTTCTGGTTGGGATTTGTTATCCTCTGTAGAGATTGTGATGGGATACGACGACTTTATGGGAGCCGAAGTTGAACAACCTAAGTTTTCTGAGCAACTAAAATTACGGGAAGGGAAAGAGCTGACCCTTGAAGGGTTTATTATACCACTTCAGCAGAATAGCTCTCAAGACTATTTTATCCTATCTCGCTTTCCATATCAAAATTGCTTTTTTTGTGGAGGAGCAGGACCGGAGACAGTTGTTGAAGTCTACTCAGACAGGAAGTTTAGTTACACGGACGAAAGAGTCAGGGTTACTGGCACATTAAGATTAAATGATAATAACCCACTCAATCTCTTCTACATTCTGGAAGATTGTGAAGTAGAAAAACTAGATTAATTGGACAAGGAGAGTTTTTTCAAGGATGTCTACGAAGTAGCCAAGCTTATTCCAAAAGGGAGGGTGACCAGTTATGGAGCAATTGCCAATTATTTGGGTGTAAAACGTTCGGCTCGGGTTGTAGGATGGGCCATGAATGGAGCAGTAACACACCACGATGTGCCTGCTCACCGAGTAGTCAACCGGATTGGGGTCTTGACGGGGAAGCATCATTTCGGCACACCAGATCTAATGAAAGAGTTATTAGAGTCTGAGGGTGTTATCGTCAAAGATGATCAGATAGTGAATTTTGAAAAACACTTTTGGGATCCAATGATTGAGCTGGGACTCTAATGAACACCTCTATTCTGATAAATCTTGATAAACATGATATTAGCAATGTTTGTGGCGCGCTGCTTGGCCTGATTAGCCCTTTCGCCCGAGTACATGTGATCTGTTGTTTGTTGCCATATTTCTACCCATCGATCAAAGTGTGCTTTTGTCAATGAATGATTGAGTATTTCATCCACTTTTTGATGCAATTGCATCGGATTGCCCTTGTATGGGCCGCTCGAGAATAAGGTTGCTTCCCAGAAACTGGCTACTTTTTGAATATGTGGCTCCCAATCATCGACAAATTGGTGGAAAATTGGTCCAAGTTGTGGATCAGACTTGGCTTCTTTGTAAAAAGCGTCTACCAAAAAATGCAGATCTTCGGTATTTTCAATATCTCTCACAGCGGAGGTTATTTTTTTCGAATTAATAACAAACCTAAGAACATAATTAATCCGTTCAGGATCAATATTTCAAAGCCAAATTTATATCCTCCAAGTAGCGATTCTGAATTGAGATTAATCAAATAACTCAACAAAGGAGACGCAATACACACGATTGGGACCAAAGGATCTTTCACATTCCATTTTGTAAAAATCCCAAACGTGAATAATCCAAGCAATGGCCCATAAGTATACCCAGCGGCTATAAAGATTGAATTAATAACGCTTTGATCATTGATGGCTTGAAAAATGAGAATCACGAAAAACAATACGATTGAAAATCCAAAATGAACTCCCACTCGGAGTTTTTTTCGATCTTCATAGTTTTCCTTTTTAAATCCCAGAAAATCGACACAGAAAGAAGTGGTTAACGCTGTAAGTGCAGAATCCGCGCTTGAATAAGCCGCTGCAGTTATTCCTAGCAAGAAGGTGATGGTTCCTAACGTGGAAAATTCATTGACCGCAAGTATTGGAAATAGGTTATCCGTTCTTTCAGGAATGGATACGTTCCCAATTTCTGCGTATTGATATAGCAATACTCCTAAACTGAGGAATAAGAAGTTCACCACCACCAGAATGATGCAAAACCAGAAGACATTTTTTTGTGCTTCGCCTATGTTTCTACAGGTCAAGTTTTTTTGCATCATATCCTGATCCAAACCTGTCATTACGATGGCAATAAATGCCCCGCTAAAAAATTGTTTGAAGAAATTTCTTCCACTTTGCCATTCCCAATTAAAAATGGTTGAACGTTCATCCTGAAAAAGATTGGAAGTAAGCTCAGACCATGTCCAGGAAAGTTCATCTTTAATAAAAATGATACTAACGACTACAGCTATCAACATAAAAGCGGTCTGAAGGGTGTCAGTCCAAACAATCGTCTTGATTCCACCTCGGAAGGTATACAGCCAGATCAGTACAATAGTTGATAGAACAGATACCCAAAAGGGTAGATTGTAAGCGTCAAAAAAAGCAATTTGTAAAACTCCGGCAACCAGGAATAATCTAAAACTCGCCCCAATAATTCTGCTTATCAAGAAGAAAAATGCTCCAGATTTGTACGACCAAAATCCAAAGCGTTGTTCCAGATAGGTATAGATAGAGACCAGATTTAATCGATAATAAAGCGGAAGAAGAACTTTAGCAATGACAAAGTAGCCAACAAGATATCCCAATACCACTTGAAAGTAATAGAAGTTGGAATTAGCTACTTCCCCGGGTACAGAAATAAATGTGACCCCAGACAAGGAGGCTCCAATCATTCCGAAAGCCACCAGATACCATTTAGACTCTCTACTCGCTGTATAGAAATCTGTAGACTTTGCATCTTTTGATGTCAGCCAAGAGATACCTATAAGTAAAAGAAAATACCCAAGAACGACGGTTCCAACCAAAAGTGGATTCATGTTGTTTATTTAGAATGTTGTGCCTGCAAATTACAAATCACTGAGGTTGTAATGAATTATTAATTTTGCAGTAAATAAAGAGGAATGAGTACGGAGTTTGAAATAGAGGAAGAAATACAAACTGGAGAGGATATCGGAAGCGAAAGCTTAAGAGATCTTATGGTTTACAACGACGACTTCAATACGTTTGAGCATGTGATTAATACACTTGTGAAAGTGTGTAAGCACGATGTTCATCAAGCCGAACAATGCACATTTTTGATACACTACAAAGGGAAGTGTGCAGTGAAGAAGGGGATGTATGAGGAGTTGAAACCGATGCGTGAGGGGATTACATCCGCGGGCATAAAGGCATCCATCATATAAATATGGAATATCCATCGCAGTTAGTTGAACGTGCAGTGGAGGAAATTTCCCGATTACCTGGCATAGGTAAGAAAACAGCCCTTAGATTGGCTTTACATCTTCTGAAGCAACCAGAAAATGCTACGTTCGAACTGTCTTCAGCACTAAGTGATCTTCGAGAAAACATCAAATACTGTAAGACGTGTCATATCATCGCTGACACGGAAGAATGTACCTGTCAAAATGCATACAGAGACACTTCGGTGATTTGCGTAGTGGAAGATACTCCGGACGTATTGGCTATTCGCAATACAGGTCAATACAATGGATTATTTCATGTATTAGGAGGCCGCATTTCCCCAATGGATGGAATTGGTCCTGAAAACGTGAAAATTGACTCGTTAATCAATAGAATCAAGGCAGATGATGAAGTAAAGGAAGTAATTCTGGCCTTAAGCGCAACAATGGAAGGAGATACCACATCATTTTACATCACCAAGTTATTGAAGGAATTTGGAGTTAAAGTAACCACCATTGCTCGAGGTATTCCAGTTGGTAGCGAGCTCGAATTTGCAGACGAAGTAACACTGGGAAGAAGTATCGCTACCAGAACATTGTTTGATCAGGATTAGTCTTTTCTCCTACCTTTTGGTCTAAGGTATTGAGAAAGAAGGGCGGCTATACCGAATGCCATAACCAAGAAAATCCATCGCGGATTCCCCTCCTCGTATGTTTTTAAAACATACCATACGCTAAGTACCAAAGCGATAATAATTCCGATAAAGGCAAGGGGTCTGACAAGTCTTGGATCCATCGTGTAAATATATGTGGTCATTATTGGCTTGTAAAAGATATTTTTGCTGCAATGGGCGATTTCATTGAATTTCTTTATTCACGTTTTTTACTGAGTGATGGTGTTTCCATCGATACCAGGACCATTGAGAGGGATAACTTATTTTTCGCGATAAGCGGACCTAATTTCAATGCCAATGAGTTTGCGGAGGAGGCCTTAAGGAAGGGAGCAGCTTATGCTGTTGTAGATGATGAAAGCTATGTGACAGATGATCGAATCATCCTGGCGCAAGATGCTTTGAAGGCACTTCAGGATTTGGCTTCATTTCATCGAGCCAGATTTAAGCGATCTGTACTAGCCATTACCGGATCCAATGGCAAGACAACCAGCAAAGAAATGATCCATCGCGTGCTGTCTAAGAAATATACCATACATGCCACCAAAGGAAATTATAACAATCATATTGGTGTCCCATTAACACTGTTGCATATTCACCCACAGGTAGAAATTGCAATCATAGAGATGGGAGCAAATCATGTTGGTGAAATTGCTGGCTATTGCCAGATAGCCAGACCAACGCATGGATTAATAACCAATATAGGGAGGGCCCATACAGAAACATTCGGAGGGATCGAAGGTGTCATCCGTGGTAAAAGTGAATTATTTGATTTCATCAGAAAGTCCGATGGGACAGCATTTTTAAACATGGAAGATTCGGTGCTTTCAAATATGTCTAAACGGTTTAAATCACCTATTCTTTATCCTGATGATGATCTCAAGCTTACTTCCTCACAACCCTATGTTTCTATAGCACTTGGTGGGGTTGATCAGGATACTCACATTGTAGGTCGATATAATTTCTCAAATATTGCTGCGGCAGTTTCAGTCGGAAGATATTTTGATGTGCCTGACGATCAAATTTTAAACGCTATCGGCTCTTATGAATCTGATAATGCAAGATCACAGGTCATCAAAAAAGGATCTACTACGATAATTTTGGACGCATATAATGCCAATCCTGATTCGATGAAAGTGGCATTAGAAAATCTGGCCGCTCAAGAGGGGAATAAGCTAGCGGTGTTGGGAGACATGAATGAAGTGGAGGATTCTGATCTACAACATATCGAGGTATTGGAACTCGCAAGAAATCTGGGACTTTCAAATGTGATGACCGTTGGAGAAAAAATTGGAAAGGCGGCTAATTCTAATTCTCATTTCCAATCGAAAGACGATCTGGAGAAAGCGTTAAGAAGTATGGATTTATCTGAAACAACTGTCCTTTTGAAAGCCTCACGTTCGATCAAATTAGAAAGTATATTAAATAGCATTGCATGATGGACATTCAATTTGCACTCGATTTTCTTTCCGACCTTGCTAAGCATAATAAGAAGGAATGGATGGATGACAACAAAAAAAGATATCTCCAAGCAAAGGATCAGGTGATTGAACTCATTTCTGAGGTGGTGAAGAAGACTTCAGTTTTCGATCCTTCTATGGCAGGAATTGATCCTCGTAAAACACTTTTTAGAATCAATCGTGACATTCGGTTCAGTAAAAACAAGGATCCCTACAAAACCAATTTTGGAGCAGCCCTGGTTGAAGGTGGAAGAAATTCCGGAAATCCAGGATATTATCTACATATTATGCCTGGTAATAATTTTGCCGGGGGTGGAGTTTACCAACCATCTTCTGACAAGCTTCACAAAGTGAGGCAGGAAATTGATTACAATGGAAATGAAGTTCGAGCGATAATAGACGACAAGAAGTTTAAAGAAACTTTTGGAGAGCCGTTTGGTGACGACCGATTAAAGACAGCTCCCAAAGGATACCCAAAAGATCATGAGAATATTGAGTTATTACAATTGAAACACTATGTCTTCATGAAGCAGGTAACTGATAAGCAAGTAACCTCTAAAAATTTTTCTGATCTAGTGGCGGAGATCTACAAAACGCTACATCCTTTTAATGTTTTTCTTGCCAAAGCACTCGACTGAAAAATATTTTTCTTGAGAGCTTGCATGGAAACTAAACCGTACTAAATTTGCAGTCCTTTTAAGGATGGGCTCTTAGCTCAGTTGGTTCAGAGCATCTGGTTTACACCCAGAGGGTCGGGGGTTCGAATCCCTCAGAGCCCACTTTCAAAACCCTGATTCAGATAATGAGTCAGGGTTTTTTATTTAATAGTATTTAGAATTTAGGAGGGATGAGAACCCCCGGGTTCGAAATCGTAGCGTAGCGAAGATTCACGAGGGATGTGCGGCATGCCTGCGGGTACGAGCTAAAGCGCAGCTTCACGAGGGGACGAGCGCATGGATGTGGGTACGAGTAATCCCTCAGAGCCCACTTCCAAAACCCTGATTCAGATAATGAGTCAGGGTTTTTTATTTAATAGTATTTAGAATTTAGGAGGGATGAGAACCCCCGGGTTCGAAAGCGTAGCTTCACGAGTGGTTGTGCGCACGGTTTGGGGTACGAGCTAAATCGTAGCGTAAGTATTTAGAATTTAGGAGGGATGAGAACCCCCGGGTTCGAAAGCGTAGCTTCACGAGTGGTTGTGCGCACGGTTTGGGGTACGAGCTAAATCGTAGCGTAGCGAGATTCACAAGGGGATGTGCGGCATGCCTGCGGGTACGAATAATCCCTCAGAGCTCACTTTCAAAACCCTGATTCAGAAATGAGTCAGGGTTTTTTATTTAATGGTATTTAGAACTTTTGGAGGAATGAGAACCCCAAGTTAGAAACTATAATTCTTAGTGTTTTAAAGACAGAAAAAACCAAAGGCAACATTTCAATAGAAGCCGCAAAAAAATATCTAAACAATTTCGAATTTTTCTTATCTCTATTAAATCTCTATTCATCCAATATGATTTGATTTTCATCTTTTTCACACCTTGGATTTTCGGATTTACGGCTAAGTAATTGACTTATTTAATTAGGTAAAATTCACCTATAAAATTCATCATAATTCAAAATGATATTTGGTCATATTTTAATTAACCAAAATCAAAACCACCATGAAAACGCTCAAATTAGTTTTTTCTTTTGTGTTGGTAATTCTTGCGCTAGGAGTTCATGCACAAATTGCTATGGCGGACAGCAAAATTAAACCCGTCAATTCTAACAAATCTCAAACTGATCAAGTCGCAGTTAAGAAAGACATGCCACCACAAATCATCAAAGAAGGTGAAACTGTCTACACAGCCGAGAATAGTAAGATCTATGTGAATAAGAACCTCCCGATCTATTTAAAATTCTCAACTACCCCGAACGGAGAAACTTACGACCTGAAAAGCCTTAGCCATCCTGAGGATACGGAGCCTTTATATTTAGATACTGAGGGCGCAAATTACATTCGTACCAAATGGGCAGTAGATCCTGAGACAAAAGAATACACTTATCCATTGAGAGAAATTCAAATGGAGTTGTATGCGGATAGTAAACCCCCTGTGGTTCGTCCAATCTTCAACTCAAGTGCTTTATTCAAAAAAGATAATGTGACTTATTATGGTCATGACCTATCGATTGAATTCGCTGAATGGGATGAACAATCAGGTGTGAAGAATAGCTTTTGGAGCCTGAACAATAACGAATGGAAAACTGGTGGAGTAAGTTTCGCCAATGAAAATACAGACGAATATTCATTTACTTATTATTCCGTTGACAATGTCAATAATTATACAGAATCAGAATCTGTTTCTTTTGTTTTTGACAAAACCGCGCCACAAACCAAACTGATGAAGACTGATGATGGAACGTATGTTTTCGGTCCAATGACACGTGTTCAGTTTGATGTAGTTGAAGAGCATTCAGGAGTGAAAGCCACATATTTCAAATTATCAGATAATGATTACCTGAAAGTGAGAGATGGTCAGGTTATGCCTACTTCTTTAAAGGATGGCGAATATGAACTTACCTACTATAGTGTAGACAATGTTGTTAATGGAGAAGACCTCAGAACAGAAAAAGTATATCTCGATAAAATAGCACCAGAATCTTCACTGGCCGCTACATCCTCATTTGTAGATGGAAAGAGACTATATGTTTCACCTAGTTCACAGATAAGCCTCTCAGCCACTGATAATAAAGCTGGAGTAAAAGAAATTATTTTTTCCACTCGCGGAATGTCTAATGAGACCTATGAACAATCTTTTTCAATCGAGAATTATCACGGAGCTACATCAATAAGCTACGGTGCATCAGATATCGTAGAAAATGTAGAGAACAAGCTGTATCAGGAAGTATTTGTGGATAGCCTTCGACCAGCAACTCAAATTGAATTCTTAGGAGACTATTTCGAAGTAGCGAACAGATTCTATATCAATGAATCCACTGAGTTGAAGTTATCAGCTTCTGATCAGAATTCTGGAGTAGCATTTACAGAGTATGGAGCTATAGGAAGTGCCTTTGAAAAGTACGATGGCCCTTTCAAATTGACCAAAGAAGGATACAATGGAATGATGTACCGTTCAATTGATAATGTGGATAATGCTGAATATTCCAAAAGCATAGATCTTTATTTGGATAAGAAAGGTCCTGAAATCGTATTTAATTTCAGTAACCAACCAATTGGCGAAGAAGATGGAGTTAAGATATACCCTCAGGGAACGCGTCTTTTTCTAGGAGCCACTGACGATCAATCAGGAACCAACAGTATCGCATATCAGGTGAATGATCAAAAGGAGGTTTTTTACAGTAGCCCTAAAACCATTGATATCAGTGAGAAAAAAGCTTTCAAAAGAGGTAAACTATTTGAAGTTAAAATTACGACCACTGACTTGGTTCAAAACGTAACCACCGAATCAATAAAATTTAAGATAGAGGACTAACTAATTTGAAGCGGAAGCTAGCCCTGATTCAGCGATGAGTCGGGGCTTTTTTTGTTATTAAAGAATCCCTGATTGTAAGGATAAATACCTACTGAAGTAGATTACTGCTGGTTGAATTAAAATGATTTAAGTCATTGTAAATAAGGTATTTATGTAATTTAATTCAAAAAAAATACATAGGATCAAGTAATCAAAACACCTAATTCAAAAGCCAATTAATTACTGATAAATCGAAGGCCATCATCATTCATCTTTGTGTTGTCAAATCAAAAAAGCAGACAAATGAATTTAACCAGTAGAATTCTTATAATCACTTTCTTCTTTGTAAGTATCACTTCTACAGCTCAATTGGCATTAAATGCTAGCTATGATGAAACGAGTGAAAATGACTTAATTGAAAAAGACTTTAATGCGCCTCGAACTGACTTGCTAAGAACAGAATCAGGGGCGTTTGTATTCGGTCCAGCTACTCGAATAAAATTTAAGATTATAGAAGAAGAGTCAGGTCTCGCTACGACGTATTTCAAAATTGCTGACCTTCCGTACATGAAATCAGATGGCCGTCAAATGGTGCCCCACCAATTAGCTGATGGCTCATATAAAATTGAGTATTACAGTACTGACAAAGCTGGTAATCAGGAACAAATCAGAACGGACAAAATCTACATTGACAAGAAAGGACCAAAAATCAGAGCGGCTTTCAATTCAACACCTGCTTCATTTGAAAATGGATCTCCAATCTTCTCCAGTGATGTTCATCTTATTGTTGAGGCATCTGATGACCAAGTAGAAGTTCAAAAGCTTACTTATAAAATCAATGGCGGGCCCGTGGTTGTAAGCGAGAGTAAAAATTTCATGGATTTATCAAAAGAAATTGCTGGTATCAATGATGAGCTTATCAAGATAGAGATACATGCGTATGATACATTCTATAACCACTCAAAAGAAGTTGTAGAGTTTAAGAAGAAATAACCATTAACCGATTCGTATTATGAAACCTGATGAGATCATCAGGTTTTTTTATGAGAGTTTTTAACTTATCAAATACTCTTTAGCTGTTTCTTCATCATCAAAGGGTCGCATGGCTCCTCCCAACAATCTATTATAGCCCGAAAGAAGAACTTTTTTCGCCCCGGTAATTCCGACGATTGCTGCTTTCACTGGGATATGCTTGGTTTCTTTTCCAAGTTCACGGATGTAAGCGGTGAATTTTCTTGTCGCAGGGGTGTCAGAGATATTCACTAACCTTAAATGATGCCCAGGATCCGTCATAAGAAATTCTCTTAAGGATGTTGCAGTTTCAATCATTTGCTCTTCAGATTGTCCTCGATAATCAATATAAATGATTTCCTTCCCTTTGTGAGTAATCTTTTGGATTTCAGGCATTCTAGTAGGTTATGTGTGAATCACTAAAATAACCAGATTGTGAAAAAATTCTGAATGTCTTGGCTATGACTTGAACTGAACAAAGAATTTTTTTATTTAGCTGTAACGAACGTTTAAGCGTTTAGCTTTTCGGAAACTTAGAATTAACCATGAAGAAACTTAATATTTTATTAATCCTAATCATTATAACAGCTGCTTGCTCGTCAAGTAGTGATGAACCTAAGGATGCAACGTATAATGTAGAAGGAGTGGCTATTGATGGCTATGACCCTGTTGCATATTTCGAACAAGGAGAAGCAAGAAAAGGAACGCAAAATGAATCCGCAATTCATGAGGGATTGACTTATTACTTTTCAAGCACCAAAAACAGATTACTATTTCAAGAAGATCCTCAAAAATATTTACCAGAATATGGAGGTTGGTGCGCATATGCAATCGCAGCATCATCAACGAAAATGGAGCCTGATCCAACCATGTGGCAAATAGAAGACGGAAAGCTGCAACTTTTTTATGACGATTGGATGACCAGCCTAACAGGAAGTCTGAAAGAGGAATGGAATGAAAATCCTGTAGAGTACAAATCAAAAGCTGACAAGAATTGGTCAGTCATGAAGTAACGCCATTTTTTCAATGTTATCTTTTCTTCTCATTCGGTTAAAATAACAATTCGTTTGTTTTCATATTTCTAAATTGCCACCTTGATTTCTGGAGGATTTTGGTAAATGGCAAAGAAGAATCAAGCAAAAACAAAGGCAATCTATAAGAAGCTTAATAAGCTATTTGAGGCAAGTCCAACGATAGAGCTATCGTCTAAAAATAAGTGGGTGATCTTTTCAGATTTGCACATGGGTGATGGGGGATCAACCGATGATTTCAAGCGAAATTCAAAGCTATTTGGAACCGTACTCAAATATCGCTACCTCAATGAGGATTATTCACTTATTCTCAATGGGGATATTGAAGAATTGCAAAGATTTCAGGTCGAAAAAATTGTAGGTAAGTGGAAGGAAATTTACGCACTCTTTGATGCCTTTAATCGTAAGGATTCATTTTTTAAAACGATTGGCAATCATGATTTAGAGTTGAAGTTAATGAAAAACTTGCCCTTCGACTATGCACACTATGAGTCACTGAAGCTGAAATTTGGGAAAGACCACTTATTTGTGTTTCATGGACATCAAGCAAGCAAAAAGTATCAAGAGCATAATGAGTTAATTGGCTTTACACTTAAATATTTTGCCAATCCGTTGGGGATAAAAAGCTATTCGGTCTCACATAGCAGTCAGAAGCAATACAAAATAGAAAAACAGGTTTATGGATTCTCCGCCTTTCAGAAAGTTGTTTCAATCATTGGTCACACACATCGACCACTCTTTGAGTCGCTACATAAAGTTGAACGGTTGAAATTCAACATCGAACAACTTTGTAGAGATCATGTGAATGCCAGAGAAGAGGATCAAGATTCAATTAAACAAGAGATAAAGGCTCAAAAAAAAGAGCTTAAAAAGCATTACCGTCAGAACAAAGGACACAGCTTTCAAAACTATGTTTATAATACGTTGTTCCATATTCCATGTGTATTTAATTCTGGCTGTGTAGTAGGGAAACATGGAATGACCTGCCTGGAGATTGAAGGAGATCAAATTAGACTTGTTCATTGGTTCGATAAGAATATCAGCAAAAAGTATCTGAAGAAAGGCTACCACGCCGAGCGATTAGGTGACTCTGATTTTTATCGAATGGTCATCAATGAAGAATCGCTTCATTACGTATTTACTCGAATCAAATTTTTATCATAATGCACAAATTCCTTATGATTCTTTTAGTCTTTTTGATTTCATGCAGTACCGCTGAATCGGAAAAGGCTTTTGACTTGCAAGGGCATAGAGGTGCAAGGGGCTTGGCTCCTGAAAACAGCTTGCCAGGCTTTAAACTAGCCGCTGAATTAGGAGTGAACACCCTGGAACTTGATTTAGTGGTTTCTGGTGATGGGCAGTTGGTTGTAAGCCATGAACCTTACTTCTCTCCACATTTTTGTTTGGACAATACAGGTGGTGATATACCAGAAGATTCAATCATAAACATTTATCAATTGACCTATGATCAAATCAAACAATATGATTGTGGTTCGAAAGGCAATGTGAGATTCCCGGATCAAAGACTGACTGCAACCTATAAACCGCTGCTCAGTGAAGTCATTGACAGTGTACAATCCTTAATTGAAAAGAATAATCGAGATGCGATTTATTATAACATCGAATTAAAAACTCAAGTAGCTACAGATCTAACTTTTCATCCCACCCCTTCTTCGTTTTCCGATTTAGTCTACAAGCTTTTGGAAGAAAAAAAGATATTAGATCGTGTGACTATTCAATCTTTTGATTTCAGGACACTGCAATACTTTCATGGTAAATACCCCGACGTGAAGCTGGCATTGCTCATTGAAAATCAAGTGCCATGGAATTTAAATATTGATTCACTTGGCTTTACACCAGACATATATTCATGTTATTATCAATTACTTTCGCAGGAAATTATTGAAGAAATTCAGAATTCCGGTATGGACGTAATCCCCTGGACAGTTAATGAAACCCGTGAAATGGAGGAATTGATCAACTGGGGAGTTGACGGTATCATTACCGATTATCCAGACCGGACTTTACAATTAATCAACAATCGATGAGTAAAAAATATGATGTTTGTGCCATAGGCAATGCCCTGGTGGATTATGAAATAGAGGTAGAGGACCAGTTTTTCGCTGAAAATCAAGTAGAAAAAGGCCTAATGACACTGGTGGATGAAGAAAGACAAGGTGTGCTTTTGGCCAAAGTCGCAGGTAATGTCAAGAAAAAGCAAGGAGGAGGCTCAGCTGCTAATACCATTTTTGGCTTGGCTGAATTTGGTGGCAAGGGATATTACACTTGCAAAGTTGCGAATGATGAAGATGGGGCCTTGTATGTGAATGACCTTGCTAATGCAGGCATCGATTCCAATCTTAATCCCAATGGACTTATCAGTGGAACCACAGGAAAATGCCTTGTAATGGTTACCCCAGATTCTGAGCGTACCATGAACACATACCTCGGAATTACTACAGACCTATCTGTCAACGAAATAGACGAAGAAGCTATCAAAAATTCAAATTACCTGTTCATGGAAGGATTTTTGGTCTCTTCTCCAACGGGACTGGAAGCAATGAAAGAAGCAAAACGAATTGCTGAAGAAAATGGGGTGAAAGTAAGCCTTACCTTTTCTGATCCATCAATGGTTAAATATTTCAATGAACAAATGAAGGAAATCGTTGGTGATGGCGTGGATCTGCTTTTTTGTAATATTCATGAGGCTGAATTATTTGCAGATGTAGAAGGCATAGAAGCGGCAAAAGAGGCGATCAGCAAAGTGGCTAAGGAATTTGTAATTACCAGGGGCAAAGACGGTGCCTTGGCTTTTGATGGTACAGCTTATCATGAAATTCAGCCGTTCCCTACAAAGGCAGTAGATGCCACAGGAGCGGGAGATATGTTTGCGGGCGCTTTTTTATACGGCATTAACCATGGTCAATCACACGCGGAAGCAGGAAAAATGGCAAGCGCAGCAAGCTCAGCTGTGGTCTCTAAATATGGGCCTAGACTCAACAAAGATCATGTCAAAGAAATTTTATCACATTTAGATAAGTAATAAAACTGTGCAAACAGCTACTAATAAGTTTTTAAACCCTAAATAATATGCGAAATACCTTATCCTTAATTTGTCTATTCGCTATTCTTGGCGCATTTGCGCAGGATAATCGAATCGACTTTGAAGAGTATGACCTGGATAATGGATTACATGTAATCCTGCACCAAGACAACTCTACACCCATTGTAAATGTCTCTGTTCTTTATCATGTAGGTTCTAAAAATGAGCCGGAAGGAAGAACTGGGTTCGCTCACTTCTTTGAGCACCTGATGTTCGAAGGTTCTCCAAACATTCCTAGAGGAGAATTTTTCAAAATAATTGAAAGTGCAGGAGGCCAGCTAAATGCTAACACCTCCAATGACCGAACGTTCTATTTTGAAACGCTTCCTTCACATCAACTGGAATTAGGTCTTTACATGGAGTCTGAAAGAATGCTTCATGCAACGATTGATTCTACAGGTGTTGCTACGCAAAAGGAAGTGGTGAAAGAAGAAAAGAGGTTGAGAATAGACAATCAGCCGTATGGATCAATCCTTGAGGAGACATTCTCAAGAGTTTTTGAAGGAACGGCTTATGAGTGGACACCCATTGGATCTTTCGAAGACATTGATGCAGCAACAGAAGAAGATTTCAAGGACTTTTTTGAAACGTTCTATGTGCCTAACAATGCAACGCTATCTATTGCTGGTGACATAGAGATTGATCAAACCAAGCAATTGGTTGAGAAGTATTTCGGTGAAATCAAACGAGGAACAAAAGACATCCCTCGCCCCGACGTACAAATGAAGAAGCTTGGTGATGTGCAAGCAGAAGTATTTGATAACATCCAACTTCCTGCCGTAATTCAGGCTTATCAGATGGCTGAACAAGGATCTGACGATTACTATGCGATGCAGATGCTGACAACATTGCTATCTGGTGGTCAAAGCTCAAGATTTCAGAAAGAGATTGTTGACAATCAGCAACTAGCAGTAGCAGCAGGGTCATTCCCATTCGCACTCGAAGATGCAGGAGTATTCATTTCTTTCGGAATCCTGAATATGGGTAACACTCCGGAGGATCTTCAAGCGGCAATGGACAAAGAAATCGAGAGAGCTAAGAACGAGCCTATTGATGACAAAGAATTCCAGAAATTGAGAAATCAGATTGAGAATTCATTCGTGTCTTCAAATGGCTCAGTGAGAGGGATAGCCGAAAGCTTGGCAAACTATCATGTGTACTTCGGCGATGCGAACCTTATCAATAGTGAAATTGATCGATACATGGCTGTGACGAAAGAAGATTTACAGCGTGTAGCTAAGAAGTATTTAGATCCGGCAAATCGTGTGCAACTGGTTTACTTGCCTAAGTCTGCGCAGCAAAAGCCTGAGGATGAGAAGTTGGAAGATCAATAAACCTATAAAAGCAACAATTATGAAACTTAGAAATATATTAACTCTCGTTCTGACCATCGGAATGATAGGTGCTTTTGCACAGGTGGATCGGAGCAAATTACCGGAGCCGGCAACTCCAAGACCCATCAATATTGGCGACTATGAGTCGTTTGAGCTTAAAAATGGATTGAAGGTTTTCATCATAGAAAATCACAAGCTTCCTCGAGTAAGCTACAGTCTTGTTTTGGACAGAGAGCCAATAATGGAGGGCGATAAAATTGGATACCTTTCCATGGTTGGTCAGATGATGCGTCGTGGCACAGAGACCAGAACAAAAGAGCAGATTGATGAAGAAATAGACTTTATTGGTGCTTCTTTAGGTGCTGGATCAAGTAGTGTATTTGCGTCTGGATTGTCAAAGTACAATGAGAAAATCCTTGAGTTGATGACAGATGTTGCTTTCAATCCTACATTCCCTGAGGAGGAACTAGAGAAGATCAGAAAGCAAACCATCTCAAATTTAGCTTCCAACAAAGAAGATCCGGGAGCAATTGCCGGAAACCTAAATGCTGTATTGGTTTATGGAAAAGATCACCCATATGGTGAGATCCAAACAGAAGAAACAACCAACAACATTACGGTTGATGATCTTAAAGCTTACCACAAAAAGTACTTCAGACCGAATATTGCCTATTTGGCAATTGTAGGAGATGTAAATCCGAAAGCAACAAAGAAGTTGGTGAAAACTTACTTTGGAAGTTGGGAAGAAGGTGAGGTAGAAATGCCAACGTATGAAATGCCTAAGTCTCCGGAGAAGAACATGGTAGGTATTGTAAACAGATCTAATGCGGTTCAATCCAGCATTAATGTGACGTATCCGGTAGCACTTGAAATTGGTTCTCAAGACCAGATCAAAGCTCGCGTAATGAACCAAATTCTGGGAGGATCCGGATCTGCAAAGCTTTTCATGAATTTGAGAGAAGACAAAGGATACACCTACGGAAGTTATTCTTCACTTTCCGCTGATGAGTTGGTAGGTAGATTCAACGCAAGTGCTTCGGTTAGAAATGAAGTAACGGATAGCTCCATCGTTCAAATCTTCTATGAGATGGATCAAGTAAAGAATGGTAATATCTCTGAAGAAGAAATGAAACTTGCCAAGAACTCCATTTCAGGAAGTTTTTCTCGATCACTGGAACAACCTCAGACGGTAGCAAGCTTTGCCTTGAATACTGCTAGATACAATTTACCGGAGGATTACTACGCGACGTATTTGCAGAAAGTACAGGCAGTAACAAAAGAAGACATCCAGGCGATGGCCCAGAAATACCTGAAAACAGAGAATGCATATATCAATGTGGTAGGTAAAGCAGGCGAAGTTGCAGAGAGCCTCAAGCAGTTTGGTACTTTGACATACTATGATACCTATGGAAATGAAGTGGATCCTTCGTTAGCAAAACTACCTGCTGGATTAACTGCAGAGAAGGTTCTTGATTCTTACATTGATGCAATTGGTGGTAAAGAGAAGCTTTCCGGCATGAAAACAGTCACTATGGAAATGGAAGGATCTGTGATGGGGCAGACCATGAATATGAGTGTTTCAAAAATGTCACCTAATAGGTCATATACTGAAGTTTCTGTTGCAGGTAATGTGATGCAAAAAATAATCTTTGACGGGGAAAAAGGTAAATCCTCAGGAATGCAGGGCAATCAAGAAATGATTGGAGATGCAGCATTGGATATGGCTATTTCGAATGCTATTGTTCCTGAAATAATAATGCTAGAGCAAAATGTTAAGATGGAACTTACTTCAGTTGAACAAATTAATGGTAGTGATGCCTATGGTGTCGAAATTACTATGCCTTCTGAAAAGAAAGTTGTTAGATATTATGATGCTGAATCTGGGTTGTATGTTAGAGAGGTGAACACAATTGATACTCCTCAAGGAGTGTTAACATTGTCTACTGAGATATTAGAATATGGTGAATTTGATGGAATCAGATTTCCAATTGCTATTAAAAGCCCACTTAATCCTCAAATTAAAATGGACATAAAAGTTAAGGATGTGATTGTTAATGCTGAAGTAGATGAAAGTAAGTTTAAACTAGATTAATATCTTATATAAGATAATAAAAAGAGCTGTGAATTTTCACAGCTCTTTTTTTTAATCACAGATTGATCCTGTACCTGAGCATATTACTGTAAAGAAGCAATCTAAATGAGCGTAGTATATACAATCTTCGGTTACTGTCGCTATGAAAATAACTCCATCAACCTCAATTACATATGTTGACTCATTGTTGGTTCTTCCTCGTTCATTGTTTTCATCATAAACATTTATTGAGTCAAAAATTTCATTGCCAATCTTTATAATTTCCGTATCTATTTTAAGTGGTGAATAGTTGGAAGGGAGATCAAAAATTTCATCACCAAATAGAGCAAATTTATCATCAATACTTAACTCCGGTTCGACATTTTCTTGTTGATCGCAGGCAAACCCTAAAGCAATAATTCCTAGAACGAGTAAATAATTCGTGATTTTTTTCATGATTAGATTAGTTGTTTACTATTTAATTTAATCTCATACAACTACTTTATTATGACTTGACACAGATTTTTCAGTATTAATGCTTAATTATATTTATTTATTTGTTGAAAGTATAGATTTATCTATCTTTGCCCTCCGTTTTTAAGAGCGAAAGAAAAATATCATGAAATGAGATCTTTTAGGTCGAATTCCATGTGACAGCTGAAAAAATTCAAAACACATGAAAAGGACGTTTCAACCTTCAGTAAGAAAAAAGAAAAACAAGCACGGATTCAGAAAGAGAATGGAAAGTGTGAATGGTCAATCTGTGATTGCTAGGAGAAGAGCAAAAGGTCGTAAGAGACTTACTGTTTCTGACGATATCCACAAGAAGTAAAACCACGGCCTATGGGCCTATCTAAATACAGTTTCTCCAAGCAAGAGAAACTCACAGGTAAGAAAAAAATTGAGGGACTCTTTAAAAGAGGTTCCTCTTTTTATTTAAAAGACTTTCAGGTCCGTCACCTGGTGTCCGAAGAAATCGGGCCAAACCAAATTCTTATTTCCGTACCCAAGCGCAACTTCAAGCGTGCGGTAGATCGTAATTTACTCAAGCGAAGAATTCGTGAAGCCTATCGATTAAACAAAGGACTAATTCAGGATTCCGAAGAATCAAAAGGCCTTTACATTGGTTTCATTTATCTTTCAAAACAGATTTTAACCTTTGATAACATTCAGACTCAACTAATTCAGTGTCTGGAACGTTTGGGTAGTATCAAACAATGAAGCAGGATTAACTCCAGAATGATTATGAGCAGAAAAGCAAAAATTATCCTCCCATTAGTCGCAGCAATATTTGTACTCACAGCTGCAATAAAACCGTCCACGGATCGGTATTTCGAGATCCTGAAAAACCTCGACATTTTCGCCACTCTTTTTAAGGAGGTGAATGCACACTATGTGGATGAGATCAATCCAACAACTTTGATGAAGTCAGGTATTGATGAAATGCTGGAGACCCTCGATCCATACACTAACTACATTGCAGCGGATGATATAGAAACGTATCGAATCATGACCACCGGAGAGTATTCCGGAATAGGAGCAGTCGTAGAGCGTAAAAATGGGATCAGCACAGTGGTGATGCCTTACGAAGGATTTGCTGCCCATGAAGCAGGGCTTAGGGCCGGAGATGAAATTCATGCGATCAATGGGGTTCCATTAGAAGGGAAAACCCAGGAAGAAGTTCGATTCCTAATGAAAGGACAGTCCAATTCTGAAATCACATTAACGGTGAAGCGCTTTGGCCAGAGCGAGATGTTTGATGTCAATGTAAAAAGAGAAAAAATTGCGGTAGATAGCGTACCATATGCTGGAATGGTTACTGAAGATATCGGTTATGTAAGACTTACCAGTTTCACCCAAAATGTAGGAAGATCCATAGGAATTAAAGTACTTGATCTGATGGAGCAAGGTGCTACCAAAATAATCCTGGACCTCAGAGGAAATCCTGGTGGATTACTTCACGAGGCAGTGAATGTTTCTAATGTCTTCATTGAAAAGGGGCGAAAAATTGTGACTCAAAAAGGAAAAGTAAGAGCCAATGACTGGACCTACAATACACTCAATGATCCGGTAGATCCTAATGTTCCGGTGGTAGTTTTAACTGATAATGGCAGTGCATCTGCATCAGAAATTGTTTCCGGAGTGATGCAAGATTACGATCGAGGAGTTTTAATTGGTAGAAAGACATTCGGAAAAGGGTTGGTTCAGATCGAGCGACCACTTTCTTATGATGCGGTTGTAAAAATTACAACAGCGAAATATTATACACCTACTGGCAGGTGCATTCAAGCCATTGATTATAGCAATCGAAATGAAGATGGGAGTGTCGGCAAAATACCGGATTCGCTCAAAAATGAGTTCTATACGCTGAATGGAAGACAAGTATTTGACGGAGGAGGGATAGATCCGGACGTGGAAGTTGATAGACTGGATTTTGCACCAGTGACGACCAGCTTGCTAAAAAATGATCACATCTTCCATTATGCAACAGAGTACTTCTATAAGAATGAAAATCTGAACCCAACATCACCCAGTGATCTTCGATTATCTGATGCTGATTACGATGATTTTGTAAAGTGGCTATCCGGAAGAAACTTCGATTATGTCACCAAGTTTGAGAGAGAAACCAAGAAACTCATTCAAATCGCCAAGAATGAGAAGAAATACGACAAACTAAAGTCGCATTTTGATGATCTGGAGAAAGCTACCAAGCACAACAAAGATAAAGATGTAATTACCTTCAAGGAGGAGATCACCATGCTTCTCGAGCAAGAAATCGCAGGGAGGTATTTTTTCGAAAAAGGTATCATTGAATCAACATTTGGAAAGGACCCCGATGTTCAGATGGCGGTGAAAGTGTTGAATGATCCGGAAAGATATCAATCCATTCTTAACGCAAACTAATTGGCCTTAATACTGAGTATAGAGACATCAACGATGGTGTGCTCGGTGGCATTACACCGCGATGGTGAATTGCTGGCTAGTCAGGTTCATCAGGTAGAAAAATCTCACTCCTCACTGCTTCCAGGAATTGGATTGGACGTTTGTAAGGAAGAAAATGTGTCATTCAAAGATTTGGATGCTGTGGCTGTTTCTTCAGGTCCAGGCTCATACACAGGTCTACGAATTGGCGTTTCCACTGCCAAGGGAATATGCTATTCGTTGCAGAAGAAGCTGATCGCTATCCCTTCTTTGGATGTTATTGCGGAAGCTGTCCGAGGAAAATTTTTGGGGGATCATTTACTCTGCCCTATGATGGATGCAAGACGCATGGAGGTTTATACCCAGATAGAAGATCAAAATGGTGAGGTTGTTTGGGGGCTTACACCTAAGATTTTAGAGGAGGATACCTTTAAAGCATTTAAGCAACCTGTGTATCTGTTTGGTGATGGTATGCCAAAGTTTAGAGATATCTCAAGTCAGGAGAACTTAATATTTATTGATGATATTATACCTCTTGCAGAGAATATGGGCAGGATGGCTCATGAGAAATTATTGAAGGAGGACTTTGAAGATGTAGCCTACTTCGAGCCAAATTATTTGAAGGAATGGCGAACTACAACACCCAAAAAACAGTTGCTGTAAACAATGGAAGAAATTGTAAATAGAGTCGCGAAGAGCCCACTGGTCTCATTGGATCTTGAAGATTATCTACACACCGGCGAGTATGTCTTGTTTGATATGAAAGATCAGCTCTTCCAGGGATTGATACTCAAGGAAAAGGATTTTAGAACTTTTCTAAAGGAAAATGATTGGTCAGTCTATGAAGGTAAGAATGTTGGTTTGATCTGTACAGCTGATGCAATCGTCCCAACCTGGGCATATATGTTGCTGGTGACCAAATTGAAAGAATTTGCTAATTCAGTCACTTTCGGAGACGAAGAGGCTATTGAAAAATTGCTTATTGATGAAGCAATCACAAAGTGCCTGGTTGCTAATGAATTAGAAGGAAAGAAGGTGGTTATCAAAGGATGCGGCAATGTGAAAAGCGTCGAATATGCATATACTGCTTTGACTGATAAATTATTTCCTGTCGTGAGTAGCCTAATGTATGGGGAGCCTTGCAGCACAGTACCTATCTTTAAGCGCAAAAAATAACCTTACGTGGATATAGAAGTTCTGAAATACCCTGTAGGAAAATATCAGGCTCCTACAGAAATTACTGATGATATTTATGACCAATGGGTGGAGACGTTAGAATCTCTTCCAGAAAAACTCAAAAAACTTGTTGGTAACCTTTCATACGATGAATTGGAGCTCCATTACCGACCAG
This sequence comes from Ekhidna sp., assembly GCA_965601465.1. Classification (GTDB taxonomy): domain Bacteria; phylum Bacteroidota; class Bacteroidia; order Cytophagales; family Cyclobacteriaceae; genus Ekhidna. The sequence continues at coordinate 1,090,565 of OZ271834.1, forward strand.
GAAGCTGGAATATCAAACAAGTAGTACACCATATTGCTGACAGCCATATGAATAGTTTCTTAAGATTCAAATGGATACTGACAGAAGATGTTCCAACGGTAAAAACCTATCATGAATCCGAATGGGCAAAGACAGCAGATGCTACCAACGAAGAGATTAGGCAATCAACGGAAATTTTGGAAGGTGTGCATAGCAGGTTGGTAATGCTATTGAAATCATTAAAACCTGAGCAGAGGAAACGAAAATTTATTCACCCGGAGTTCAGTGGAGAGCGCACCTTAGAGTGGATGGTTGGTATGTACGCCTGGCATTCCAGACATCACCTGGCCCACATCAAACAGGCCATCGAGTTCGAAGGAGAATTTACCCCGGAAAAAGTAAGCGAATAAAAAAGGCCCGATCACTCGGGCCTCTCTTTTTTAGGTTAGTCAGGTTTAGTCTTTTTTCTTGCCGGATCTCTTACTTCCGGATCCAGCAATGGAGCTTCTCATGTCCGTGTCTGCCTCAATGTTTTGGAATTTGTAATAATCCATCACGCCAAGATTGCCACTTCTGAAGGCCTCCGCCAATGCTTTTGGTACTTCAGCTTCCGCCAGGATTACTTTTGCTCTCGCTTCTTGCGCCTTAGCAACCATCTCCTGCTCTTCTGCTACCGCCATCGCTCGTCTTTCTTCAGCTTTTGCTTCAGCTACTTTAAGGTCAGCTGAGGCTTGATCTGTTTGAAGTTTCGCTCCAATGTTAGCCCCCACGTCAACGTCTGCAATATCGATGGATAGAATTTCGAATGCCGTACCGGCATCCAGTCCTCTTTGAAGCACAAGCTTAGAGATCTTATCAGGATTCTCAAGTACCTCCTTGTGTGTAGCTGCAGAACCTACCGAGGTTACAATACCTTCACCAACTCTGGCGAGGATCGTTTCTTCACCAGCACCTCCTACCAATTGTTGGATGTTTGCTCGAATGGTCACCCTCGCTTTTGCGACCAGCTGAATTCCGTCGGCTGCTACCGCTGCAACAGAAGGCGTATTGATGACCTTAGGATTTACCGAGATCTGAACAGCTTCAAACACATCTCGACCTGCAAGGTCAATGGCGGTTGCCTGCTTAAAGGTTAGGTTGATATTTGCTTTGTCAGCTGAGATCAGCGCTTTAATCACCTGTGGAACATTTCCACCTGCCAAGTAATGCGTCTCTAAATCTTGGGTTCTCAAGTCTCTTCTTGAATCTCCCTCTTGCTCTGTTATTTTAAGTCCTGCTTTTGTGGCTGTTATTAATGAATTTACGATAATTGAGGGCGGTACCTTTCGTATTCTCATGAAGAATAGCTCAAAAAGTCCAACTCTTACGTTTGTTACTTGTGCTGTAATCCATAGGCCAACTGGTATATAGTATAGAAGTATAAATAATACTATTACACTTAAGACAATTATTACAACTGTGAATACTCCGAATCCCATTTTATTAAATTGTTTTTACGAAAATTTTAGGTGTATCAATTCTTTCGATTTCAATTTCGACATTTTCATCGATATAATTTCCTTTTGACCGGACTTCAATGACTTTTTCATTAAAAATTGCCTTTCCTATCGGCTTTAATGTCGAAACAGTTGTACCACGGTCACCAACTTTAAGATCGATACTTAGGTCCTCGTTAACCTTGGCATCATGTGATTCCCTTAAGGAAAATCTTCGCCAAGTTTTACCCCTAAAAGAAATGACCAAAGCAAGGATATTCAGTATAGTGGTTCCAATTAGAACCATTGTTCCTGTTTGACTGTCAAAGTAATCGTAGCTGAGATAGACCCCATATAGCGAGCAGAGTACACCTATAATGCCCACGAAAAATATTCCAGGTATGAATAATATTTCTGCGATAACCAAGAAAATACCTATTAGTATTAGAGTAATAATAGTGATCCATTCCATGAAATCAGAAAATTATATTTATTCTAGTAAGCCTTAGCAAAGAGCACACGCCCTTTTGAAGGCTTTCCGGTAAAGATACACTTTCCTTCTTCCTTTTTTTGATCCAACGGAATGCATCGGATGGTGGCTTTTGTATCTTCTTTGACCTTCTCCTCAGTTTCAGCAGTTCCATCCCAGTGTGCATACACAAATCCATGCTCGATCTTCTCCTTAAACTCATCATAGGAGTTCGCTTCTTTAGAGTTTTCGTCTCGGAAGGTTTTTGCCTTATTGAAAATATTACTTTGGATGTCTTCTAATAGCTGTGTTACATGTTCGACAATACCATCAATAGGCTGAAAGGACTTTTCTTTGGTATCTCGACGCGCGACTTCTACAGTCCCTTTTTCAAGGTCCTTAGGCCCCATGGCCAGTCTGACAGGCACCCCTTTAAGTTCATATTCGGCAAATTTCCAGCCTGGTTTTTGCGTATCTCTTTTGTCAAATTTCACAGAAATACCTTGCGCTTTTAGTTGAGCTACGATTGGCTCAACAACTTCCTCGATTTGAGTAAGTTGCTCATCCTTGAAGTAGATAGGTACAATGACCACTTGAATAGGAGCCAATTTTGGCGGAAGTACCAAGCCGTCATCATCTGAGTGAGCCATAATTAATGCACCCATCAATCGGGTACTTACACCCCATGAAGTACCCCAAACCAATTCTTCTTTACCTTCTTTGGTAGCGAACTTTACATCGAAAGCTTTAGCAAAGTTTTGACCTAAAAAGTGCGAGGTTCCGGCTTGTAAGGCTTTTCCATCTTGCATCATTGCTTCGATACAATAAGTGTCAACTGCACCTGCAAATCTTTCGCTTTCTGTTTTTACCCCTTTTACAACAGGTACCGCCATGAATTCTTCAGCGAATGTGGCGTACACATTGAGCATTTGATCAGTCTCATCAATGGCCTCTTGCTTGGTAGCATGTGCTGTATGGCCTTCTTGCCAAAGAAATTCGGCAGTTCGTAAAAATAGACGGGTTCGCATCTCCCATCGCATCACGTTAGCCCACTGATTGACCAGAATTGGCAGGTCTCGATACGACTGTATCCAATTTTTATATGAATCCCAAATGACCGTTTCAGATGTTGGACGGATAATAAGTTCTTCTTCCAAACGTGCTTCTGGATCTACGACTACTCCTTTTCCCCCTTCATCATTTTTCAATCGATAGTGGGTAACCACTGCACACTCTTTTGCAAATCCTTCCACGTGATCAGCTTCCTTGCTCAAAAAGGATTTTGGGATCAATAGTGGGAAATATGCATTTTCATGGCCAGTGTCCTTGAACATCTGATCCAGGGTTTGCTGCATCTTTTCCCAAATGGCAAATCCATAGGGTTTGATTACCATACAGCCTCTCACGGGGGAATTTTCAGCCAATCCGGCCTTTTTCACCAATTCATTGTACCATAATGAGTAATCTTCCGAACGAGATGGTATAGCTTTAGCCATAGGTCTATATTCTTTTGGTATGGAGTTTGCTTTTAATGAGATAAATTTCTAAGGATCGCAAATATAGCGGAGGTAGTGAACAGACAGCCCTTAGAAATCGTTTAAATAAAAAAAGGAGGTTCGTCATGAAGTATTTTTTGAAAATTTTTCTAGTTATGATCTTAGGAACTTCTACGATAGTAGCTATCGGTCAGGAGAACGATGATCTATACTTCACCAAAAAAGATCGCGTGAAGCAAAAGAAGAAAGCTACCAAAGTGGCGACTCAATATGATCAACCAACGCAGATCGCGCAGCAGCCTTCTACAAACAATGAAGATTTGAGCTTCTTGGGTAAATCATTCAAGGAAAGTAATCCGGTCTTGGATGAAACGTTTGTAAGTGAAGAATCTCTCGAATATTACCAACCGGAAAAAACACAAGAAGATTATAGAGTAGACAATGATTATGCTGTGGATAATCAAAATCCTAATTTCAGCAGTCCGCAAGAGACTTTTATAAATAGCGATCCTGTACCTCAACAAGTTGTAGTTAACAACTATTATAACGATACTTGGAATCAGTGGAATCGTCCAAGATGGAGATTCGGTTTGGGATGGAATAATTGGGGTGGAAATTTCTGGTCTGTTTCTTACGGAAACGCATGGGGCAATCGGTATGACCCTTTTTGGGATCCTTGGGGACCTGCATGGGGTTGGAACGCTGGCTGGGGCTGGAATGCTGGCTGGGGCTGGAACGCCGGTTGGGGATGGAATTCCTGGGGCTGGGGTGGAGGATTCAATTCCTTTTGGTGCCCTCCGGTTTACGGATATGGAAGACCTGTCTATGTAGTTGACAATGGCTATCGTAGAGGTCGAGGTGTAGTTAGAGGCTCGAGGAGCTCAAGAGGTACAGTATCTTCCAGAAGTAGCAGATCTTCTTCGGGCAGAAGAACCGAGGCAGTTGCAAATGAATCAAGCAGTCGAGCAAGCAGAACAAGTCGAGCGGACTACAACAGACAGCAAGCAAATTACTTGAATCGCTCTCGAAGTAGTAGAACCAATAGCGCCGTGAATTCACGAAGCACAGGGTCCGTTAACTCTCGATCTTCAAATTCGAATTCGTCTTCCAGATTTAGCAATAGTGGACGATCAAATTCCAATGCAAACGTAGGTAGACCATCTTCTAGCGGTTCTCGTAATAGAAGCTTTTCTCCACCATCTTCACGGAGTAGTAGAGGCTCTTCTGCACGACCTTCTTCAGGCTCATCCAGAAGGTCAAGTGGATCCTTTAGCAGATCTAGCAGCGGCTCAAGTCGGTCTTCCGGATCCAGATCTTCAGGAAGATCAAGCTCAGGAAGAAGAGGGAGGAATTAAAAGAAATTTTGAAATCAATGCGTAAAAAGTTAATTGTACTTGCACTTTTTATATTTGGCTATTCAGTTATATCCAATGCACAATATTTTGAAGATGCTTTACGATTCAGCAGAAATAATTATGGACTTGGTAGTACCGCTCGAATGCAGGCAATCGGAGGTGCTCAAATAGCTTTGGGAGGAGATATCAGTTCGGCTGTATCAAACCCGGCCGGACTTGGCTTTTTCAATAAAGGTGTTTTTGTATTCACCCCTTCCATGGATTTCATCAGTGCGAATACTGAATATGGAATTCTGAATAATGGTACCATTGATTTTCAAAACTCAGAAGAAACGTTTAGAAATAATTTCAACTTCGCCAACATTGGTGCTGTGATCAATTTCACCAAGGGCCGTTTTACCGATGATAAATTCAAAGGAGGATCATTAGCGATATCATTGAACCGGAGCAATACTTTCCATATGAGTCGAAAATATGAAGGTGAAAATGGCTTTAATTCCATCGTGGATAATATCCTGGCAGATGCAGGATCATCAAGTGTCAATCAGTTGAACGAGCTTGGTTTTGCAGCCTTTGACCAATTTCTAATTACGCCTGTTGGAGGAGGATATGATGCTTTTGTAGGGGGATTCCCCATTCAAAACGAATCAATCAAAGAGCGAGGCTCCCATTACCAAATGAATATTGCCTGGGGTGGAAACTACGACGATACATTTTATTTTGGAGGAGGAATTGGACTACAGTTCCTTAACTACAAGCAGGAACGGTCTTATCAGGAGTTTGACTTTCTTCAGGGGGGGAGTGACTTAGACTCCTTGAATGCGATCTTCATTGATGACGAAATCGATGTGAGAGGTCGTGGAATCAACTTTAACTTTGGTACAATCTTCAGGCCCGTTGATTTTTTGACCATTGGAGTGAGCTATACATCTCCTACCTTCATGTCACTAGATGAAGAGAGTTTCATAGACTTAGAAGCAGACTGGGATTCGGGTACAAGCTATACAGAAACCGTAGATGGGGAGACAACCACCTTCGACCTGGCGAACATTGATCCCTATCAAAGTGACCTATTTGTGAATAACTACAAATTGCGAACACCATCAAAAGTGGCGATGGGGTTAGCTGCATTCATTGGGAAGAATGGTTTCATCACCGGTGATGTGGAATTGGTTGATTATGGAAGAGCCAATCTTAATTCCGATGATTTTTCAACATCTGTTGATAACGACATAATCGATGATATATATGAATCTGTGATCAATGTGAGAGTGGGAGGTGAATACCGATTTGATAACTTCCGATTAAGAGCAGGATACGCTTATTTACCGGACCCGATCAAAGATTACAATCTTCAAGACCGCACCGATATTACTTTTGGTTTTGGTTATCGCACATTTGATTACTTCCTGGATTTTGCTGTTATATCCAGCCAAACACAACAAGAAGCGACTCCCTATTTTTCTGAACTGAATCAGCCATTGGGTCGGTCGGATATTAGAAGAACTACGGTAGCAGTAACGTTCGGATTAAATTTCTAAAAGAGCTTAAGAATTTCTTTGTATACCTGGATGGTATGATCGGCCTGATCGTACCATCCTTTCCTTTTTCTAAGAAGATCGTCTAAGGAATTTGATTTCATTAGAGGTCGAGTAGTATCCAGCTTCAATCTTTCTTCAATTATGGAGATAGGTGTATCCACATAGATAGTGGTGCCTGATTGATGCATGGTTTCCAAATTATTAAAAAAACAAGGAGTACCACCTCCTGTTGCCATTACGAATGAATCGATCTCTGAAATCACCTTTTCTAAATGCAATTTCTCAAGTTGGCGAAAGTGAGCCTCGCCCTTCTGTCTAAAAATTTCTTGAATGGAGAGTTTGGAGTCTTTTTCAATATCCTGATCAAGATCAACAAATTGAATCCCCAAATGGACAGAAAGATCCAACCCCATGGTTGTCTTACCTGCTCCGGGCAGTCCAATCAAAAAGATTTTTTGCCTCACTGCTGATTCAGGATTTTTATTACATCGTCAGCCAACGGAGTGTCATTATAGTGCCACTTGGCAAGTACAACACCATCTTTTAATAGGACGACTCCAGGATTGGATCGAACCATGGTCTTAAGTACTGTGGCATCAGCAAAGTAATAGGGTGCTGCCAGTTGATTCTTGTGTCGGAAGGCTTCGAATTTTTCGTAGCCCGAAGAGGTTAAAATCCAGGTGTCGAATCGTGGGTTATCGTATGTTAGATTGCGTAGGCGATCGATCTTTTTCAAAGATGTTTTTTCAACTTGATGTACGATAAGTACCAATTTAGTTCCTGATAACAGGTTTTCCGTGTAGTCATTGTCTCCCTGCCATACACTTAGATCCGTGATCTTAGCCGCTGCTTCAGGATTTGTCAGCTTTGCTTCAACATACTCATATCCACCTTCAGAAGGGTATGTTTCAAATTCGAAAGTTTCTCCATCTTTTTCCATGATGTAGACGTACTTCAATGGCGCAGAATTTTGCATGAGTGTAGGTAGGTGATTCCCTACTTTATATGCCCGGAAGTCGATGAATGGCAGATGCTGAATCGCGTAGATGGCGATAATGACAAAAAATACGGTACTACCGATAATCTTTATATGCCCAAGCTTCGCACTAAGCCACTGACTATAATTACTCTTCTGCCAGAAAATTATGCCTATCAGAATCAGTAATATGATGTCTTTATAAAATGACTGCCAAGGCGTTAGCTTAATGGCGTCACCAAAGCATCCACAATCTGTTACTTTATTGAAATAGGCAGAATAGAAAGTGAGGAAGGTGAAGAAGACAATCATGGCTAGAAGAATCCATGATGTAGCTTTCATTTGATACCCAATAATCAAGGCGATACCAAGAACAACTTCCATGACACTTAAGACAACACTCAGAAATAGTGCTGCCGGCACAAACCACTCAAAAAACGGGGCAATATCTGACGCGAATACCTGAAAATATTCTTCCAGTTTAATCGCTGTACCTACCGGGTCATTTACTTTGATGATCCCTGAAAAAATGAACAATGCGCCTACTGCGTATCTCGCAAATTCTTTGATGATTTTCATAGTTCTTTCAATTTGATCAGGCAGAATACCGAATAGTTAATCATGTCCTGGTAGTTGGCATCGATGCCTTCCGAGATTAGCGTTTTACCGGCATTGTCTTCAATTTGTTTTACGCGCATCAATTTCATGAGAATAATATCAGTCATAGAACTAACTCGCATGTCTCTCCAGGCCTCACCATAATCATGGTTTTTTGCTGCCAACAAGTTCATAGTATCCAAGGCAACCTGATCATATTTTGGTTCCAGTTCTTCAAATGGAATTTCCATCTCTTCAGTTCCGTTCAATCCCATCTGAATGATGGCGATGATACAATAGTTGATAATGCCAATAAATTCATTGCTGATGTCCTCTCCAACTTTGTTTTCGCCTTTTTCTTGAATGGAACGAATTCGTTGAGCTTTGATGAATATTTGATCTGTAATGGAGGGTAATCTGAGAATTCTCCAGGCGGTGCCGTAATCCTTCGTTTTTTTAGCAAAAATTTCTTTGCATTCAGAAATGATCTCCTTGTATTGCTGCTCAGTTTCTTGTCTCATGTAATTTTACTCCCTAAGAGAGTGTTATAGATCTAATGCTTCGCTAATTAAACAAAACTTTGTTCGAGCCAAAAGCTCACGCTTTTAAGACCAAGCAAAACTAACCCATTGAGTACCAAACATACCATCAATGTCCGAGGAGAAATCATAGATCTTTCATCACCTAAGGTGATGGGAATTATCAATGCCACACCGGATTCATTTTATTCTGAAAGCAGGAAAACTGCGACAGATGAAATTTTGAAAACAGCCGAAACAATGATAAGTGATGGAGCCACATTTCTGGACATTGGAGGTTACTCATCAAGACCTGATGCAGCGGATGTTTCGGAAGAAGAAGAATTGAATCGTGTTGTAGCTCCGATCGAAGCAATCAAAAAAAGATTCCCCGAGACTATTATCTCAATTGATACGTTTCGTTCTGGAATTGCAAGAAGTGCAATTGATTCTGGTGCGGATATTGTTAATGATATTTCTGCTGGACATTTGGATCAGTACATGTTGGATGCGGTAGCTGAAATGAACGTTCCTTACATAGCAATGCATATGCGCGGAACCCCACAAACAATGAAAGGGTTAACTGATTATGAGGACTTATTACTTGACGTTGTAAAATATTTTTCTTCAGTGATAAATCGTTGCAACCAGTTGGGGATTAAAGATGTCATAATAGATCCAGGGTATGGATTTGCTAAAACGGCTGAGCAAAGTTTTGATCTGTTGAATAAACTTGATCATTTTCACCATCTAAATCGGCCGGTATTAGTTGGGGTCTCCCGTAAGTCCATGATCTACCGAACACTTAATTTAACCGCTAAGGAATCTTTGAATGGTACATCGGTATTAAATACCGTAGCTTTGTTAAAGGGTGCTTCCATTCTACGTGTACATGATGTAAAGGAGGCTTGCGAAGCTGTAAAACTTATAAATAAACTGCGTTGATATTAGCGTTTCAAATAGGGTTTTTAGATATCAGCTGGAAGGATGCATTGGACATTCTTTTAGTGACGATCCTATTGAGTCAAGTGTACAAGCTAATGAAGGGTAGTGTGGCGATCAAAGTCTTTGTGGGATTCCTGGCCATTTATCTGATTTACCTGGTGGTGAGCGCGCTTCAAATGGAACTGTTAAGTACCATTTTAGGTCAGTTCATGGGCGTTGGAGTCTTGGCTGTAATTATTCTGTTTCAGCAGGAGATTCGGAAGTTTTTGCTACTGGTTGGACGCACAAATATTTTCGAAGAAGGCAAATTCTTCACAAGTGTGAGATTCTGGACTCAGACCGGAAATATCAGGCGTGCGAATATTACGCCCATAGTTGAAGCGGTTAAATCGCTTGCCGGGTCCAGTACTGGTGCATTGATAGTTCTTTCAGATGATTCCCCACTGAAATTCTACGCCGAATCCGGAGATGCTATGGATTCGTTGCTCTCCAAGCGATTGTTGCTAGCAATCTTCAATAAATATAGCCCACTACATGATGGGGCTGTGATTGTACATAAAGATCGAATTGTAGCAGCAAGATGTATTCTTCCTGTTACCGAACAAGAGGTATCTGCTCAGTATGGACTCAGACATAGAGCCGGGCTTGGAATGTCAGAGAATACAGAGACATTCATCATCGTTGTTTCTGAGGAGACTGGTCAAATCTCTGCCATGGAGAATGGCGAGATTATGCACAACATTTCAGCACAAGAATTGAGACGGCAAATCAACAGATACCTGCACGAGCCGAAAGAACAAAAGAAAGAAAAGGAGAAGAAGGAAGCAGACTTGGAAATCAAAGAAGAAGTTGCATAAAAAAACCTCACTATAAAGTGAGGTTTTTGCATTAAGTAGGAGTTATTAAATCACCCCCAAATCTTTCCCTACTTCTTTGAATGCCTGTATTGCTTTATCGAGATGCTCATGATCATGAACCGCAGAAATTTGAACTCGAATTCTTGCTTCATCTTTCGGCACCACTGGGAAATAGAAGCCAATGACATAAATGCCTTTTTCGAGAAGTTTTGCTGCCATTTCCTGGGAAAGCTTGGCATCATACAACATGATGGGTACAATCGGGTGCTCACCCGGCTTGATATCAAAACCAGCAGCGGTCATTTGCTCTCTGAAGTATTTAGTGTTTTCCTCTAGTTTATCTCTTAATTCAGTGGTCTCGCTTAGCATATCTATCACAGCAATCGATGCTCCGGTAATGGATGGTGCTAATGTATTCGAGAATAGATAAGGCCTTGATCGTTGACGCAAGATGTCAACAATCTCTTTTTTTGCTGCTGTAAAACCACCTGATGCTCCACCCAAAGCCTTCCCTAAAGTACCGGTGATAATATCCACACGATCCATACAATTTCTGTATTCATGAACACCTCTACCGGTCTTTCCAATAAATCCAGTAGAATGACACTCGTCTGTCATGACTAATGCATCATACTTATCAGCCAGGTCACAGATTTTATCCAATTGTGCGATAGTACCATCCATAGAAAAAACGCCATCAGTAACAATGATTTTGACTTTGGCGTCCGAAGCAGCTTTTAATTGCTCTTCCAAATCACCCATGTCATTATTCTTGTATCGGTATCGCTTTGCTTTACATAATCTAACTCCGTCGATGATTGAAGCATGATTTAAAGAATCTGATATGATTGCATCCTCCGGTCCCAGTAGCGGTTCAAATACACCACCGTTTGCATCAAAAGCTGCTGCATACAAGATGGTGTCTTCCATACCCAGAAATTCTGAAATCTTACGCTCCAGCTCTTTGTGGATGTCTTGTGTACCGCATATGAATCTAACGGAGGACATTCCAAAGCCGTGAGTGTCTATGGTATTCTTTGCTGCTTCAATCACTTTCGGATGTGAAGACAGTCCAAGGTAGTTGTTTGCGCAAAAGTTGATCACTTCAGATCCATCCTGTAAGACAATATCTGCAGACTGTGGTGAAGCAATCACCCGCTCCTTTTTATAAAGTCCAGCCTCCTTTATTTCTTGTATTTCTTTCTCAAGTCTCGGCTTTAATGATTTGTACATGTCAGCTTGTTTTGGGTTTTATGGGTTTAATTTTTGGTCGCATCGCTTTTGCTGGTGAAGCTTTTTTGGTTTCCACTTGCTCTTCCAGCTTGAAAGTCCTGCGAATCTTATTAATCAGAAATAATTTTTGTTGCGTGAAGCTTTCCGGGTGCATTTGGTCAAAGAGTGTTTTAAATTCTTCATACTGGGCAGGTTCGGCCTGCTTATATTTCTTCGAATCAATTTTCTTTCCAGTGAGGTATTCATCAAACTTCATCGCGGCAAATTTAAATAGAAGTAGTTTTCTAATGGCGTGTAAATTTGCAAACCCAAAACGGATTTAAACAACAAATTACCCCCATGGATAAAATCCTGATTATAGGTGCTTGCGGACAACTTGGTACAGAGTTGACATTGAAACTACGTGAGCTAAAAGGCAAAGAAAATGTAATCGCCTCGGACATTCTTGATGACCCAATTGCATTACTAAGCGATGGTCCGTATGAAAAGCTCAATATTATGAATAAGGAGTCCTTTCATATCATCCTTGAAAAGTATGACATCAAACAAGCTTATCATTTAGCTGCAGTTTTATCAGCCAAAGGAGAGCAAAACCCTCATTTTGCATGGCAGCTCAATATGGAGAGCTTGCTTACTGTGTTAGAAGCAGGAAAAGATAAATTGGAAAAAATCTATTGGCCCAGTTCTATCGCCGTATTTGGTCCCGATACACCAAAAGAAAATACCCCTCAAAATACGATTACTGGGCCTAATACGGTTTATGGTATTTCCAAGTTGGCAGGTGAGCGCTGGTGCGAATACTATTACGAGCAATACGGGGTGGATGTCAGAAGTTTAAGGTATCCAGGATTGATTGGTTATAAGGCCCTTCCGGGTGGAGGAACCACAGATTATGCGGTAGATATTTTTCACAAAGCCATCGCGGGAGAAAAGTATGAATGCTTTTTGTCTGAACACACCTCTCTGCCAATGATGTATATGGATGATGCTGTAAAGGCCACCATCGACTTGATGGAAACAGATAAAGAAAATGTGAAGGTGAGGAGTTCATATAATTTGGCAGCCATGAGTTTTACACCCGCAGAAATTGCCAAAGAAATTAAAAAACATTACCCGGATTTCGAGATTACATACAAGCCTGATTTTCGTCAAAAAATCGCTGATAGTTGGCCTGGAAGCATCGATGATGGTGTTGCTCGAAATAATTGGGGGTGGCAACATTCGTATGGATTAAAGGAACTTACAGAGACAATGATTCACAATTTGAAGAAGGAAATTGTTTTTGATTAAGGCATTTTTATCCTTTCTTTCCGCCTGAAAAAACCAAGCAATCATGGAATCTTACGAAAATCTTGCACTTGACCTATCTGAAGGTATTCTCACAATCACCATCAATAGAGAAAGCAAAATGAATGCACTAAATCGAGCCACTATGCTTGAGATCAAAGATGCATTTCAATATGTTCAGGATAATCCTAAGGACATCAGAGGTGTTATCCTGACAGGTGCAGGTGAGAAGGCATTTGTAGCCGGGGCTGACATTAGTGAGTTTACCGGATTGAGTGAAATGCATGCCCGTAAGTTCGCAGAAGAGGGCCAGGAAATATTTCAATCAATTGAAGATTGTCATACTCCTGTAATTGCAGTAGTAAATGGCTTTGCGCTTGGTGGAGGCTGTGAATTGGCCATGTCGGCTCACATGCGTGTGGCGGTGAGTACGGCAAAATTTGGACAGCCAGAGGTAAACCTAGGCCTAATTCCTGGATATGGAGGTACACAGCGCCTGACACAACTCATCGGAAAGGGAAGAGCTTTCGAATATCTCATGAGTGCTGATATGATTAATGCAGAACAAGCAGAGCAGTTTGGTTTGGCCAACTATGTGGAGGCTGATAAATCCGCGGCCCACGCTAAAGCGGTTGAGATATTAAATAAAATAGCTACAAAGGCTCCGATTGCAATTGGACTCGTCATTGATTCAGTAAACGCTTATTACGAAACCGGAGCAAACGGTTATCAAGCGGAGGCTAATGCATTTGCGGGATGCTTTGGTACCGATGATTTTAAAGAAGGAGTAGCAGCATTCTTGGAGAAAAGAAAGGCTGACTTTAAAGGCGAATAATCCTTGTCAATTCTTAAGAAATTAGCTAGTCAAACTGCTGTTTATGGATTAAGCAGTGTGCTTGGACGCATGCTTAACTATTTGCTGGTACCACTTTATACAGATAAAAGTTCGGGTATTAGTGTAGCAGATTATGGGATTGTAACCGAGCTATATGTAGATGTAGCCTTTCTCAACATCATATATATCTATGGATTAGAGACCGCATATTTTCGGTTTGCTAATAAAGAAAACGAAGAAGGCTATTTCAATCTTGCTTTCACAAGTATTTTCATATCCTCTTTAGTATTTTCAGGCTCCATCTGGCTTTTCGCGGAACCTATTGCAGAACTGCTTCAATACCCGGATAAAATTCATTTCATCAGATGGTTGGCAGCCATTCTTGCTATCGATGCGATAGTCGCAATTCCGTTTGCTAGGTTAAGGAATGTTGGTAAAGCACATCTTTTTGCGACTTTCAAGCTGGCCAATATTGGTATTAATCTTCTTCTTAATGTATTCTTTATTTTGTGGTGTCCAGTCATTGTGGAAAATTATCCAGACGGTTTGGTGAGTAAATTTTATGATCCGCAACTGGGCATCGGGTATATATTCATTTCTAACTTGCTAGCAAACGGATTGTATCTTCTGTTTTTCCTACCAGATTGGGTAAGAGTTAAACTCACCATTAATTGGACGAAATGGAATCGAATGATGAAGTATGCCTGGCCGGTCCTTATTGTTGGATTAGCTGGAGTCACAAATGAGACTCTGAGTAGGGCAATTCTAAAGTACAGATTACCAGAGGGTTTTTATATGGGCTACTCAAACCTGGAAATTCTGGGAATATTTGGAGCATGTTATAAACTCTCAGTCTTCATGACACTGGCTGTTCAAGCCTTTCGATACGCTTTTGAACCATTCTTTTTTGCACAGGCGAAAGAGAAAAATTCACCTCAGGTTTTTAGTCAGGTGATGACATGGTTCGTTCTTTTCACTGCATTTAGTTGGTTGGTCCTATGTGTTTTTATGCCATATTATGCACCCATTTTTCTAAGACAAGATGATTACCTCATGGCATTGGATGCGGTTCCATGGCTATTGGGCGGGGGATTATTTTTAGGCGTTTTTTATAACCTGTCTCTTTGGTATAAGTTAACAGACAAAACCCTTTATGGCGCATATATTAGCGTGTTTGGAGCCATAATTACGTTTGTTTTGAACTGGTTATTAATCCCAATGTTGGGTTATATGGGGAGTGCTATCACAACCTTTGTTACCTATTTTATGATGGTTTTAATCTCATACTTCTGGGGAAAGCGGCACTATCCTGTTCCATACCAGGTTTTAAAAGTGGTCGGATATATAAGTTTTGCTGGTGTAGGAATTATAATCAATGAGCTGACCCAACAATCCTTCCTCAAGGCTATTCTGATCGTCTTAATCTTTCTAACTTTGCCACTTATTTTAGAAAGAAAAACTTTTCAAAGACTCAAACGCTAAATTATTAGCAATCAATACTTTTCATGAATTTGATTATCCCAATGGCCGGAAAAGGAAAAAGACTAAGGCCACACACCCTCACTACACCCAAACCTTTGATTCCAATTGCTGGTAAGCCTATCGTGCAGCGCTTGGTAGAAGATATCGCTAGAGTGTCACCTGAGGAAATTGATAAAATTGGGTTTGTAATCGGAGACTTTGATGACGAAATCAAGGCTGAATTGGAGTTGATTGCAAAAGAGGTTGGTGCCAAAGCTTATTTTTATGTTCAAGAAACAGCTGAAGGAACAGCCCATGCAATAGCTTGTGCAAACGAAATACTGGAAGGTAAAGTCACAGTGGCATTCTCAGATACCTTATTCAGAGCAGATTTTGAGCTTAATCCAGAGGATGATGGCATTATTTGGACCAAGCAAATAGAGGACCCCAGTGCATTTGGTGTTGTAAAGACCAATGAAAAAGGAATAATTACCGATTTTATTGAAAAACCGAAGGACTTTGTTTCTGATCAGGCAATCATTGGGATATACTATTTCAGGAATGGTGAGGACCTTCGAAACGAAATTGATTATCTCATTCAAAATAACATTCGTGGAGGAGGAGAGTTTCAACTAACCATGGCATTGGAAAATCTAAAGAATAAAGGGACAAACTTTACGATTGGCACAGTAAATGAGTGGTTAGATTGCGGAAACAAGGAAATAACGGTTGAGTCGAATTCACGATACCTTGGGTTTTTAAATGGAGAAAATCTAATTTCGAAAGGAGTGGTGCTTCAAAACTGTGAGATCATTCAGCCTGTCTTCATAGGTGAGGGTACTGAGATTTCGAACTCTACCATAGGTCCCAATGTTTCCATAGGAAAAAATTGTAAAGTAAGTAACTCTAAACTATCTGAGTCACTCATTCAAAATAACACGTCTTTGGTAGACGTTGATTTAACCAACTCAATGATTGGAAACTCCGTTAATTTGAATGGCCAACCCAGATCAGTGAGTTTAGGCGATTATAGTGAATGGTAAGATTGATGCGAATACTTTTATTTTCGGTTCTGATTTTCATGACTTTTCTCTCTTTTTCTCAGAGGAAAAAGAAGGATATGGTCATTCCTCAAACACAGGAAGATTCATTAAAACTTGAAGGAGTACTCGTAGAGGCAGAAAAACAACTGATTTTAGAGAACTATGCAAAAGCACTTGAAAACTTTCATGTCGCTTTGGAAATGAATACGGAAAGTGCTGCTACCAACTTCAAAATCGCTGAAGTGTTGGCGAAAAGCAATGAAGGACAAAAAGCACTTCCATATGGTCTCAGGGCCATTGAGTTAGATGCAGAAAATAAATATTATAGACTTGGTTTAGCAAGAATATATCAGTCAATAGGCTTTTATATTGATGCTGCCAAAACTTATGAAGGGCTGGTTGAACTTTATCCTTCAGAAGAAAATGCGCTCTATGAATTAGCTGAACTTTATCAGCTCACGGGACGGAAAGATGACATGTTTAGAGTCTTTGATCAGATAGAATCTCAACTTGGTGTAAAAGAGGAGATTACCCGAGAAAAACAGCGTATATACATGAAAGAGGGTAAACTTGACAATGTCATTGCAGAATATGATAAACTCATTGATGCTTACCCAAATGAATCTTCTTACAAGACAGAATTCATCAATTTTCTGATTCAGAATAAGAAACTCGATCGCGCTGCGAAAGAAATCGAGAAGTTCGAAGATACAGAGACATCCTCGTCTCGAATTACACTGATGAAGAGCGAGTTAGCCTGGATGAGGGGAGATAGAGACAAATCTATTGACTTATTAAGCAAGGCATTTAAAACCAACTCCATCGATTTTGATGCAAAATTCCAGATTGTTTCCAATTATATTTTGATGAGCCCGGATGCAGAGACCAAAAGCAAGCTTACGGGGATCGCAGAGCAACTGGCTGATCAGTTCCAGGATGAGTTTAAAGCTCAGGCATTTGTGGGAGACATGCTGTATCAGGATGGTAAAAGTCAGGAAGCAGTGATTTATTATTTAAAGGCTGTTGATTTAAATGCTTCAAATTATTCAGTTTGGCAAAACATACTAAATGTTGAAGCAGATCTTAATCAGTATGACAGTGTAGTGATACATGCCGAGCGAGCGCTCGAATATTTCCCCAATCAGGCACTCTTGTACTACTTTGCCGGTACTGGCCATTTGATAAATAAAGACTTCAGAAAGGCTGTTCGAATGCTGGAACAAGGCAGAAAATACACCGTTGATCCTAATTTGCTTACAGTATTTTATGGTCAATTAGGTGATGCATACAACGGACTAAGTGAAAATGAGAAATCGTATCAAGCTTATGATAAGGCCTTAGAAAATGGTCCCAACAATGATCATGTGTTGAATAATTATAGCTATTACCTGTCCCTGGCCAATAAGGACCTGGACAAGGCATTAAAGATGTCCACCAGGTTGGTTGAACAACACCCAAACAATCCTACCTATTTGGATACCCATGGTTGGGTTTTGTACACAAGCGGGAAATACAAAGAGTCAAGAAAATTTCTTGAAAAAGCTGCATCAATGGATGAAGATGGCACAGTCATTGAACATTATGGTGATGTACTCTTTCAACTGGGAGAGATTGAAGAAGCAATTAAGCAATGGGAAAAGGCCCGTGATTTAGGAAGTGCTTCTGAATTAATTGGTAAGAAAATTTCAGATCGAAAGCTTTATGAATAAGCTGGTTTTAGTTTGTTTTTTGTGTGTGATAGGCCTCAGTTCCTGTAATAGAAAAGTAGGAGCCATCTTTGGTAAAAAGAAGGATAAACTTGAGGTGGTAGATCCTGAGTTTGATTATCTAAGTGCAAAAGCAAAATTCAGTTATGACGATGGTAAGACAAGTGTTTCAGCTACAGCTAACTTCCGAATAAAAAAAGACAGTCTCATTTGGATATCCATTACACCAGGTTTGGGAATTGAACTCGCTCGTGTTTTGATAAACACGGAAAATGTATTTGTCCTGGACAAGTATAAGAAGCATTATTACGAATATTCGTTTAAAGAACTTTCTGAGATTTATGATATCGATTTCAATTTCCAGATGATTCAATCAGTTATACTAGGCAATCTGGTAGAACCGTACAGGAAGCAGCGAATTGAGAAAATGGACGATTATTTCACTTACACAGCTTCGAAGGGAGTATATCTCTATCAAAACTTTATCGGAGCTACCACGATGAAGCTAGAAAAAGTTCAAGTATTTGATGAAGGTACAGGAAATACGATTTCAGTAAATTACAGTGATTTTATCTTGGTGAACAGTCAGATATTTCCAAATGAAATTTCGGCAGTCATTGAATATGAAGCTAAAAATAAACCGAAAACAGAGGTTGATATATCCTTTAATAAGATGGTTATCGAAAACGGACCAATTAGCTTCCCCTACTCCGTTCCAAGCAAGTATGAGAAGAAATAATCTTCCAATAATCGTATTCTTTTTGCTGTTCGCATGTTTAAGCTTTGATGTACAAAGTCAAAAAACAAAAAGTCAGTTAGAACAAGAAAAGAAGGAGAACCTTCGAAAGATTGCAGAAGCTGAACGCATATTAAATGAGACGGCTGATGAAAAAAAGGTAACTCTTGGTCAGCTACGTGCGCTCAATCAACAGATCAATGCACGAGAAACTCTAATTCGCTCCATTGACTCAGAAATAAAAATTCTTGACGATGAAATTACGGACTTAAGTATTGTAGTATCATCGCTTCAAGATGATTTAAAATCCTTAAAGGAAGAGTATGCCGCTCAAATCTATTCTTCATATAAGGCGAATAGAGGAAATAGCCGGCTCATGTTTTTGTTTTCAGCAAGAAGCTTCAACCAGCTTTTGCAGCGGATGAAGTATTTGGAGCAATATGCAAATGCGCGAAGATTACAGGCCGAACAAATTGAAGTAGTAACCAAAGAGCTATATGACCAAAGAAGTAAAGTGGAGGCAAAACGTGCGGAACAGCAGCGATTATTAAATCAACAAATTCGAGAGAGCCGCAAACTTGCTCGCTCAAAAAAGAAGCAATCGGAGTTGGTGGCTCAACTGACTAAAAAGGAAAAACAACTTAAGCGAGAAGTAGAACGAAGGAAAGCAGCTAATGCAAGATTAAACACGCTGATTGCTAAAATCATTGAAGATGAAGCACGCAAGACTTCAACCGCATCAACCGCTGAGGCAGCTAGTGCTGCTGAACTTACCAGGCTATTTGAATCCAAGAAAAACAATCTTTCATGGCCAGTTGGTTCCGGTTTTATTTCTGCCAAATTTGGGAAACAACCTCACCCAGTACTAAAACGAATCACGGTTGTAAACGATGGTGTTGGAATCCAGACTGAGAAGGATTCACAAGTAAAGGCGGTTTTTGATGGTGAAGTAACACTAATAGGAACCATCCCCGGGAAAAATAATGTGGTAGTAATACGACACGGCTCATACCTTACCGTTTATGCCCAACTCAAAAATATCAATGTAAAAAAAGGCCAAAAGGTGAGGGCAAATGATATAATTGGAGAGGTATATACCGATCGTGATGGCATCTCCGAGCTAGAATTTCAAGTGTATAAAGGAACAACTAAGCTCAATCCGGAAAATTGGTTGGCAATGAAGTAAATAAAATGTCACCTTATTGCTCATTGCTCCGTTTCTAAATACCTATCTTTGTAACATAAAAATTAAAACAGCAATGCATACATCACTATTATTTGCAATGCCAGGGTGGACTGAGATGATCATCATCGCCCTTTTCATAATCATTTTTTTCGGGGCGAAAAAAATACCTGAGATTGCACGCGGAATGGGGAAAGGCATCAGAGAATTTAAGGATGCAACCAAGGAAATCAAGAACGAAATAAACGAAGGTTCCAGCGAGGATAAAAAAGCATAACCTTGAAGAATTTTCTATCGCTCTCTGAAATTCAATCGGAGATTAGTGCTGGTAAGCTCACGGTTACTTCACTTACAGAGCACTATTTGAATAACATTAATGAGAAAAATGGAAGGCTTAACGCCTTCCTTTCTGTTTATGAGGCTGAAGCAATTGAGCAGGCACACATCATTGATGATAAAATACAAAATAAAACTGCCGGGAAGCTTGCTGGCATGATCGTGGGCATTAAAGATGTTTTTGCTTACGAAAATCACAGACTTCAGTGCGCAAGCCGAATTTTAGAAAATTTCGAATCTCAATTTACAGCAACGTGTATTCAGCGATTGATGGATGAAGATGCTGTTATTATAGGTCATCAAAATTGCGATGAATTTGCTATGGGATCGTCCAACGAGAATTCCGCATTTGGCGTATGTAGAAATCCAGTAGACGAATCAAGAGTGACAGGAGGTTCGTCAGGAGGTTCAGCAGCAGCAGTAGCAGCAGATATGTGTCAAGTGTCCATAGGATCGGATACCGGAGGTTCAGTAAGGCAGCCAGCGGCTTTTTGTGGTGTAATTGGCCTGAAACCCACCTATTCAAGAGTTTCAAGGTATGGACTAGCAGCATACGCGAGTTCTTTTGATACTGTTGGTATCATTTCTAAAAGTGTCGAAGACGCTGCAATTGTTTTAGCGGTTATGGCTGGAGCTGATGATTACGATAGTACGGTCTCTAAGCAACCCGTACCCGAATTCAAGAAGTTTGAGACCGATAAAAAGTACAAAATCGCTTACATCGGAGAACTTCTGAAATACGAAGGATTGAATGAAAACATTAAGGATGCTACACTTGATGTCATAACTAATCTAAAGAGCCATGGACATATTATTGAAGATGTGGCGTTAGCTCAATTGGATTATTTACTACCCACGTACTATGTATTAACGGCGGCAGAAGCAAGCGCTAACTTATCCAGATATGATGGGGTGAGATTTGGCCAAAGAAATGATAGTGGCGATTTAGAAGAGATGTATAAAAAAACCAGGTCAGAGGGTTTCGGTGATGAAGTGAAACGTAGAATAATTGCGGGAACGTTTGTTTTAAGCGCAAGCTATTATGATGCCTACTACACAAAGGCTCAGAAAGTTCGCAGATTAATTCAAGAGGAGACAAATAAACTTTTGAATGAGTTTGATTTTATTATTTCTCCCACAACCCCCAATACTGCTTTTAAAATAGGTGATTTAACAGAAGATCCACTAAAGATGTATATGGAAGATCTTTATACAGTTCAGGCCAATGTAGCTGGTATTCCTGCGATTTCTGTTCCATTTGGTACTGACAACTCAGGTTTACCAATTGGCGTTCAAATAATGTCGAAAAGCTTTAATGAGTTGGATTTGCTTGATATTTCAAACCAAATCATTACTTTCAAGGATCAAAATAGATAGGATATGTTGCGAAAATGGGCCCTTTTAGGGATTGTGTTCATTTCATTGGCAGGGAAAGGACAAGACTTCCGACTCGAGGAAGTGATTCCTGATAACACATACGACGAGATTGCAGATCGGATGACCTGCATTGAAAAAGAGGTTCCGTTGGTCTTCAATGAGCGGGTAATGGCCTTTATCGATTATTTCGCAATCAAGGATCGAGCATACACGAAGGATATCATTGGAAAGAAAGAACTCTACTTCCCGCTCTTCTCAGAAACTTTAGCGAAATACAACATGCCCGATGAGCTCAAGTATTTGGCAATTGTTGAGTCTGGATTAAGGCCAAATGCGATTTCAAGGGCCAATGCTGTAGGTTTATGGCAGTTTATCTCATCTACTGGAAAAATGTATGGACTGAGAAGTAATTGGTATGTTGATGATCGAATGGACCCTGAGGAAGCTACTGATGCTGCGGCAAGACATCTAAGAGATCTTTATCGAATGTTTGATAGCTGGGAGCTAGCCCTGGCTGCATACAATTGTGGACCCGGCAATGTGAGAAAGGCGATAAGAAGAAGTGGTTACAAAAGAGAATTTTGGGATATCTATCGGTATTTGCCAAGAGAGACCAGATCTTATGTGCCTCAATTTGTGGCAATCACCTACCTGTTTAATCACCTGGAAGAGCATGGTTTTGAGGAACGGACAGAAGTCTTTTATCCAGAGATGGATACCATCATGATTTCACAATATTTTCATGTTGAGACTTTTTGCAACCAACTAGGGCTATGTTTAGATGACATGTTGATGTGGAATCCGCAAATTAAAAGAGGTGCATTACCGGAAGGTACCAGAAATTTTGCATTGAAAGTCCCAGTAGATTGGAAAGAAGAAATTGTTGCAAATAGAGCTCATTTATACGATACCGCATCTAAAGTTGGGAAAAAGCAATTGGAATATTTAGCTAGAAACACACCCGGAAGTACTTACGGTAGAGAAAGGCTTTATTATCGCGTAAGAAGCGGTGATGTTTTGGGGACTATCGCCAGGAAATATGGAGTTAGAGTGTCTGACATACGCTCATGGAATAGAATTCGTGGCAATCTTATTCGGGTAGGTCAGCGATTGAGTATTTGGGTATTGCCAACTTATAATTCCAAAACAAAGAAGCTCTATACCGCTTCAGTACCCAAGCAAAAGACAACTCCACCAGTATCAAACGCTGTTACAGTGTCTGGTAAAAAATACACGGTAAAATACGGTGATTCACTATGGAGTATTAGCAAGAGTCAGAATACCAGTATCGAAAAATTAAAGCAGGTGAATAGGCTAACCTCAAATATGATAAAGCCGGGACAATCACTAGTTATTCCAAATTAACAGTCATTTTTCTTTTTTATTCGGATGTTTAAATGGAGGAATAGTTTTTGCTTAACCACATCAAAATAAGATTTTATGCATAAGAAGCTACTTGTTTTATTGGTCATCGCATTTGGATGCAGTGAGGCGGCTAAAGAGAATCGAAGAAAAGATTTATTACCAACTGCTCGAGGCGAAGCGGATGAGATCATTCTGGTTGTTGATTCAACACAATGGGTTGATACATTAGGATTAGGGTTGGAATTACGAAAAACCTTCATGTCACCCATGCTTGGGCTACCACAGGATGAGTCTCTGTTTAATGTCAGCAAAGTCAATCCTCGGAGACTTAATACGGTATTAAAGTCTGCGAAAAATATGGTCTTCGTAATGACTCTGGACAGTAAAACGGCGGATAGCAGAGTATTGCAGAAATATTTTACGGACCAATCCCTTAATCAAATAAAAAGAGACACTTCCATTTTTATGAGAGCACAGAAAGATCTTTTTGCAAAGGGGCAAACAGTACTATTCCTGTTCTCTTCATCTGAAGAGTTACTTGCCCAGAAGATTAATTACAATAGGTCTGCCATTCGAGAGTACTTCGAGACTTCAGCAAGGGAAATTATAAAAGGTCAAATTTTTAATAGTCCGCAGAAACAACTTGCAAACAGAATTACTGAAAACCACAACCTCTCCATGACGATACCCTATGGATGGGAAAAAGCCAGGGATCTTAAAAACTTCGTATGGTTAAGAAAAATGGATGCTGCAACTGAGCAAAGTATTTTCGTGTATTATGAGCCCTACAGGGACCAGGGAGTTTTTAACGAAATAGGGGAGTTTAGAGACAAGATTACGCAACGAAATTTATACGATGGAGAAAACCCAGATGTGTACATCCAGCGACAAGAGATCATTCCTGTATTTACCGAACGTGTGAATTTTAATGGACATTTCGCAGTAGAGGCGAGAGGTCTTTGGAAGATTAGCGACAATTCACGAGGTGGCCCTTTCCTAAGCTATACAATTGTAGATGAGGAAACTGGATTGATTTACTACATCGAAGGATACGTGGACTCTCCGGGAACGAGAAAGAAGAACCTGGTACGCGAATTGGAGGCCATTCTTTCCACTTTCAAAACTGCAAATGACATCAATGCTGCAAAAGGTGCATCTTAATGCATGCTAAAATTGCTTATTCCTTTTTAGTTGGTCAACTTTGAAGGTCGGACTATACTGTCCGAACCATTCATAACCAATAAAGAATGAGCACAACCAAAGTTCGACCTAAGGAGGCATTAGAATATCACTCAAATAAACCTGCAGGAAAGATCGAAGTGAACTCCACCAAGTCGGTGAGTTCTCAGCATGATTTAGCACTAGCATATTCACCAGGTGTAGCTGAACCATGCAAGAAGATCGCAGATAACCCGGAAGACATATATAAGTACACAGCCAAAGGAAATCTGGTTGGAGTTATTTCCAATGGGACAGCTGTGCTAGGATTAGGTAATATAGGTCCAGAGGCCTCTAAACCAGTAATGGAAGGAAAGGGCGTTCTATTCAAAAAATTCGCAGGTATCGATGTATTTGATATTGAAATCAACGAGGAGGATCCCGATAAATTCATAGAAATTGTAAAATCCCTTGAGCCGACTTTTGGAGGAATAAATCTGGAGGATATTAAAGCACCGGAGAGTTTCAAAATTGAACAAACACTTCGGGAGGAAATGAACATCCCAATCATGCACGACGATCAGCATGGGACAGCAATCATTTCTAGCGCCGCACTTCTTAATGCACTTGAAGTGGTCGGTAAAAAAATCGGTGACTTGAAAATCGTCGTAAGCGGAGCAGGAGCTGCTGCCATTGCATGTACTGATTTGTACGTCTCGTTGGGCGCCAAAAAAGAAAACATTTTGATGGCTGATAGCAAAGGGATCTTGAATGAGAGTAGAAAAGGACTTGATGAGATTAAGTCAAAATATGTTACTAAACAGAAAGTTGATACGCTTGAAGATGCATTAAAAGGAGCAGATATGTTCCTGGGACTTTCCATCGCGGATGTGGTAACCCCTGCTATGCTTAAGTCAATGGCAGATAACCCTATTGTTTTTGCACTCGCGAATCCGGATCCGGAGATTGCCTATGATCTTGCGATGAAGACCAGAAAAGATGTACTTATGGCTACGGGTCGATCGGACCATCCCAATCAGGTAAATAATGTTTTGGGCTTTCCTTACATTTTCAGAGGTGCCCTGGACGTACGGTCAACTTCTATCAATGAAGAAATGAAACTTGCTGCTGTTAAGGCTATTGCTGAACTGGCCAAAGAGCAAGTCCCCGATATTGTACTTAAAGCATATGGAAAGTCAAACATCAAATTTGGAAATGAATACCTGATTCCTAAACCGATGGATCCTCGGTTGATAACGACCATTTCACCAGCAGTTGCTAAGGCAGCGATGGATACAGGTGTGGCACGAATTCAGATCAAAGACTGGAAGAAATATGATGATGAGCTATTAGAACGAGTGGGTATAGATCAGCGATTGATTTCGCGATTCGTTTACCGAGCGAGACAAAATCCGAAAAAGGTAGTGTTCGCGGAAGCTGATCACATAAATATTCTTAAGGCAGCTCAAATGACCCTTGATACAGGAATTGGAACTCCAATACTCATGGGTAAGCAGAATGTAATTAAGGCACTCATTGCAGAACACGAGCTTGAAGCCATCAAAGATTGTGACATCATTGATCCTCGAGAGCATATGGACAAAGTGGAGTTGTTCGCCGAGGAATATACACGAAAGCGTCAGCGAAAAGGCATGACGATGCATTTGGCGCGCAAAGCAATGACAAGTCGAACTTATTTCGGGATGATGATGGTGGAAAAAGGAGAGGCGGATGTTTTGATTTCCGGGCTTTCCAATGACTATCCAAAAACGGTACTCCCTGCACTTCAAATCGTGGGTATGGAAGAAGGCGTAAATAAGGTGGCAGGTATGTATATCATGAATACCCCAAGAGGTAATTATTTCTTTGCGGATACAACTGTAAACATGAATCCTACTGCTGAGGAGTTAGTGGAGATCATTGGGTTGACCCATAGAGCGGTGCGATTTTTTGATTATGAGCCTAAGATGGCTGGCCTTTCGTTCTCGAATTTCGGGTCTGCGAAAGGCGAGGTGCCAGAAAAGATGGCAAAAGCCGTAAAAATGGCGAAAGAACGTTGGCCTGATATGATTATTGATGGTGACATTCAAGCGAACGTAGCATTAAATAAGAATCTACTCGAAGAGCTCTATCCATTTAGTGATTTGAAGGGACACAATGTGAATACATTAATATTCCCAGACCTTCAATCAGGTAACATTGCTTATAAAACTTTGATGGAAATTGGAGGGACTGAAGTAATAGGTCCAATTCTTATGGGAATGAAGAAATCTGTCCAGGTATTACAGCTAGGAAGTTCCGTGAAGGAAATTTATAACATGGTAGCTATAGCGGTTGTAGACGCTGGAGTTGCAAATAGAGACGGCTTATGATCACCTACTTAAAAGGCCGACTAGCCTTCAAAGACCCAACGCATCTTGTTGTTGATGTAAACGGAATAGGATACGAAGTTAAAATAAGCCTAATCACTTATTCACAGGTTAAGGATAAAGAAGATATTCTAATCCAGACTTACCTCCACGTTAAGGAAGATTCGCATACACTCTTCGGTTTTTACGAACAATCGGAGAAAAAACGCTTCCTGGATTTATTGTCAATCAATGGGGTAGGCCCAAGCACTGCACTCATGATTTTATCATCTCTGGATGCCAAAGAGCTGCAGGCCGCAATTGTTCAGGAAGACGTTAAAACCATCCAATCTGTAAAGGGAATTGGTGGTAAAACTGCCCAGCGAATTATCCTGGAATTAAAGGATAAGATGAAAAAAGAAGGGCTTCTTGACAAATCGGTACAAATTCAGCCCAGATTCGATAATACACTGCGTTCTGAGGCGTTATCTGCACTGACAACTTTGGGAATTAATAAATCTGCAGCTGAAAAAACTGTGGATAAGATTTTGAAAGAATACGGAGAGGAGATTAAACTTGAAGAATTGATCAAATTCGCGCTGAAGCGGTCATAACCTAACCTACACTACTAACACAACTAGAGAGCCCCTTTTTTGCAAGTAAATTTTCAAATACGATTCCTTTTTGCGATTCTAATTTTGGGTTGTTGGTCTCAAGCTAAGGCTAACTTCCTCCAAGAGCAGGATACGGTAAAAAATGATACGGTTGGGCCCTATGAACCAAGTATAAAGCCTACGTTTCAACCAAGCTATCGATTTGGTAATCCATTTTCTTTCAGAAGCTCCAGGTCACCACTCTTCTTAAGAGATCCTTCTCAGTTAGATATGCAGGTACAGTTCAATCCCGATACAACTGCTGAAGATCGAGGGGTTACTTACTCTGTATATGAAAATATTGGTGCGTTGGATTTCAGGCCAGCATCCTTTATGACCTTTAACGAATTCAATCGCTACAACAATTCTCAGCTTAATAGAGAGTATTTCAAGGAGCGTTCTGCTGGTTTGGACGGAGAAAGTGCTGTAAGCGGTCGAAGCTTAATACCTCGCTTGTATATCAGTCCGATTTTCGATCGGATTTTTGGAGGCAGTTACGTAGATATTCAGCCCAATGGATTCGTAAATCTGGACTTTGGTGCTCGTTTTCAGCGAATTGATAATCCGGCTATTCCACTGCGTCAGCAAAAAAATGGTGCATTCAATTTCAATCAACAGATAAGTATGAATGTCGTCGGTAAAGTCGGGGAGAAGCTGGAAATCACAGCAAATTTCGACAATAACAACACGTTTGATTTTCAAAATAACCTGAAAGTAGTCTACACCGGTTACGAGGAAGAGATCATAAAGAAGATTGAAATTGGTAATGTGAGTATGCCGGTCACCAACTCACTGATGAGTGGTGCACAATCACTTTTTGGAATAAAGACTGAATTACAATTCGGTAAGTTGTATGTCACAACAGTACTTACTCAACAGAGGGGTAGAAATGAGACACTGACTATCGAAAGCGGTTTTCAAGGAAGAGAATTTGAAGTACAGGCCTCCGATTACGAAGAAAACAGACACTTTTTCTTAGGCCATTTTTTTAGAGACAATTATGAACGATGGTTGTCTGCTTTGCCACAGATCACCTCTGGAGTGAATATTACACGTGCAGAAGTATATGTGCTCAATCGAAATAATGACACTCAGACCACACGAAATATTGTTGGATTGATGGATTTGGGTGAAGGAACCGTCATACATCGTCCATTAGAACCCAATATTGGTAATGGTAATGGAGGACCTACCCGAAACAACGCCAATGACCTTTTCTCAAACCTCATAGAACAATCTGCCGATGGAGTTGATAGCTACCTGTTATCAACGTTCCCTACTTTTGAAAGCTCCACGGATTATGTGAAGGTAACCACTGCCAGAAAACTCGATGAAGCTGAATACAAGCTCAATAGAGAGCTTGGTTATATCACACTTACAAGAAGTCTGGCAAGTGATGAGGTACTAGCCATCGCTTACGAATACACCTTTAATGGAACCGCCTACAAGGTAGGAGAACTTACCGAAGACTATCAAAGCCGCAGTGATGACCAGGTCATTTACCTAAAAATGCTTCGCCCCAATAAGATCAATACAGAGGTGCCCACATGGGACCTAATGATGAAGAATGTTTATAACCTCAATGCTGCCCAGATCAGCCAGGATGGCTTCCAACTTCGAATCATTTATCGAGACGATGATACGGGACAGGACAACCCATCACTTCACGAGGGACGTCAGATCAAAGACCGGCCACTCATCCAGATATTTAGTTTGGATCGATTGAATCCAACGGGAGATCGATCTCCGGATGGTAATTTCGATTTCATAGAAGGTATTACCATTGATCCGCAAAACGGAAATATCATTTTCCCGGTTTTAGAGCCTTTTGGACAGACCATAGAAGATCAATTTGATCCTGATGAAGGGAGGCTTGTTGACAAGTATGTATATGATGAATTATATGATGAACCAAAAGCCACGGCAGAGTTAAATGCAACTCAAAATAAATTTGTCATATCAGGACGACTAACGGCTGGTTCTTCCAGCGAAATTACATTACCGGGCATTAATATCGCAGAAGGCTCAGTCATTGTGACTGCCGGTAACACCCCGTTAACCGAAGGACTCGATTATACGGTCGATTACAACCTGGGCCGTGTTAGAATTCTGAATGAAGGTATTTTGAGTTCAGGAAAGACCTTGCAGATTTCATACGAAAAAGCAGACCTTTTCAATTTTCAAACGCGAACACTTACGGGTGCGCGTTTTGATTATCGATTCAATGATAATTTCAATGTCGGGGCAACGGTACTTCATCTCAACGAAAGACCGGGGGGAATATCTCGTTTCGCAGTAGGAAATGAACCAACAAGCAATACCAAGTATGGATTTGATATAAACTACCAGAATGAATCCAGATTTCTCACCAAAATGGTCGATAGACTGCCATTGGTTAGTACCAAAGCACCTTCTAGTGTCACATTCAATGCAGAATTTGCTCAGCTGATTCCAGGAACAAGCAACATTGTTAATGGGGAGGGTACCTCTTATATTGACGATTTTGAGAATGCAACCACTCCCATCAACATCATGGGTTGGCAAGCCTGGAAGTTGGCAGCAACCCCTCGTGTATTCCCAGAAGCACAGAGTGGCAATTCTGGACTGGATTATAATTTCAGAAAAGCAAAAATTGCCTGGTACACAGTAGACAATAGTATTTTCTATCGCGCAGGTGGAAATAATCGACCTTCAAATATTTCAGATTCAGATCTTTCCAATCACTATGAAAGAGCCGTGTTGCCACAGGAGATTTTTCGTCAAAGAGATCAAACACTTGTGAATTTTAATGAACCCATTTTTGATGTAGCCTACTTCCCTGAAGAAAGAGGACAGTATAATTATAATCCTTCTACTTCGGCAGATAACCTACTACCGAATCCAGAGCAAAATTGGGGAGGGATTACCCGTGCAATTACCAATGAAGTAAATTTCAATAAGACCAACATCGAGTACCTCGAGTTTTGGATGTTGGATCCATTTATCAACGGCGATAATGGCGTGGTGAAAGATGGTAGGATAGATGAAAATGCAAGCTTCGACATTGATGGAGGTCAATTGTATTTCAACCTGGGTAGCGTTTCTGAAGACATTGCCCCTGATGATATGCATGCCTTTGAAAACGGATTACCTGTAAACGGGGAGTTGGGACCTATAAGTGCCTGGGGGCAAATTACGCAGGATCAGTACCTAACGAATTTCTTTGAAAATTCTCCAGGAGCCCGAGATAATCAGGATGTTGGAATAGATGGATTGAATGATGATAACGAAGACCTAATCCTTCAGCAAAATGGGATTACCGGATTCAACGTATCTGATGATATTTCTGCGGACAACTTTAGGTACATTCTAGCCAGTGAGTACGATCAGATGGATGCCAAGATTGTTGAGCGGTACAAGAATTGGAACGGGATGGAAAATAACTCTCCAATTGCTGCAGCGGGAGGTGGAAACTTCATTCCAGCTTCTACCACGCTTCCAGACAATGAAGATTTGAATCAAGACAACACCATAGGAGACTTAGAAGAATATTTTGAATACAGAATAGACCTAAGACCCAGAAGTCAAACGACCAATCCTGAGGGTGGTAACCTGGAATTGAATGAGTTTATTGTGGACCAAATAGCGAGTGGTAATGGTGAGTCTAATTGGTATCTATTTAGAATACCCATTCAAAATGTAGGTACACCTCGAGGAAATCCAACGTTTGAGAATATCAAATACATCCGGATGTATTTAACCGGATGGAGCAGACCTGTTGTTTTGAGATTTGCTCAAATGCGTATGGTGGGCAGTCAGTGGAGGAAATTTGATCGAGCGTTAAATGAACCTGGGCTGGATGCCATCCCGAACATAGAAACCTCAGATTTTTCTGTCTCTGTTGTAAACGTTGAGGAAAATAGTACCAGCACCACAGGCGGTGTTCGCTATGTGCTACCACCCGGACTAGATCGAGACATTGATAATACTACAACACAAAATCGACGAATTAATGAGCAGTCGTTACAAGTGTGTGTGGAAGACCTGGATGATAAAGACGCCAGAGCAGTTTATAAAAATGTGTCTTACGATCTGATCAACTATGGTCGAATGAAGATGTTCTTCCATGCGGAGGCCTTCAATAACGACATGGTTTTGGACAATGAAGTAACCGCCTTTATGAGACTGGGTACTGATTTTGATGAAAACTATTATGAAGTTGAAGTGCCATTGACGATTACTCCCCCCGATGTAACCGGAAGCTTTGAAGAAATCAGGCGTCAGGTATGGCCATTAGAAAATGAAATTGATATTTCGATAAAGGAGCTATTGGGAATCAAGTCTGAAAGAAATCGTGCAAACCTGGATGAAGACATCCCTTATTCTGTTCCATCCAATGACGGAAGATATACATTCACGGTCAAGGGTCGTCCAGACTTAAGTGCAGTCAGGGTTTTGATGATTGGCGTGAAAAATCCGGGAGATGAGTCGAGCGCTCAAAAGTCGGTCTGCATCTGGGCGAATGAATTAAGAGTAACAGATTTTGACTCCAATGCAGGCTGGGCGGCTAATGCGCGAATAAGTACCAAACTTGCCGATTTAGGGACAGTATCCGCTTCGACCAGGTATACATCTATTGGTTTTGGAAATATCCAGCAACGCATTTCAGAACGAGCAAGGGCCGAAACTGTGCAATATGATGTTTCAGCCAACCTAAATCTTGAGAAGTTCATGCGGCCTGATAAGACTGGATTGGTAGTGCCCATGTTTGTGAGCTATGAAAAGACGACCATCACTCCTCAATTTGATCCATTAGATCCTGATGTTCCTTTAGAAGCCTCCTTGGAAGCATTTGACAGCTCAGAAGAGCGGAAAAGGTATCGTAGAATTGTTGAAGACAGATCCACAAGTCGAAGCATAAACTTCACAAATGTCCGAAAGGAAAAAGTGAATCCGGATGCCAGAAGTAGAGTATACGACATTGAAAATTTCTCTTTTAGTTACGCATATAGTGATCGGGTTTCAAGCAATGTAAGCACCCAGACGTTGTTGAATAAAACAGTAAGTGGAGGTGTTAATTACAATTTCTCACCAGCAGCCTGGAGCGTAGAGCCATTCAGTGAATCCGAAAAGCTAACATCACCATATTTGGCGTTGATTAAAGATTTTAATTTCTCACCGGTACCTAGCAACTTTTCTTTCTCAACGACGCTAAGGAGAGACTTTCGACTCACCCAGTATTATAACAATGACCTAACCATTGAGGGTGTTGATCCACTTTTTGAAAAGAACTTCACATTCGCTCGGAATTATGGAATGCGATGGGACATCACAAAAAGTCTTGGTTTAACCTATAGTGCGACAGCAAATGCGGTGATTGACGAACCTGAAGGAATCATTGAAGGAGACATTGATACCAAATTTGAGCGAAGGTTTATTTGGGATCAAATATTCTCGCTTGGTCGTATGAAAAACTTCAATCAGAGTATTGCATTGAACTACTCTCTTCCGTTGAATAAGCTTCCGTTTACCGACTGGCTCACCGCCGATGCTGGATATTCCGTAGGATACGGATGGATCGCAGGAGCAATTAATCGAACGGAAAGTGATACGGTGAGTCTAGAAGATGATGATCTCTTCTTTGGAAACTTCATTAACAACCAGCGCACGATCACATTTAGACCCAGAATCGATATGAACAAAATATACGATAAGGTCACCTTCCTCAAGAATGCAAATACACCACCTGAAAGTGGACAGGCCATAAGCCCTGGAAATCAATTTTTAAGATTCCTGATGATGTTGAAATCGGTGAATGGAACTTATAACATCAATGAAAGTACCTCCCTCTCAGGCTTTAAACCCACAGCATTCTTATTGGGAATGGATAGTGATTTTAATGCTCCGGGGGTTGGATTTATTTTAGGAAGTCAAGATCAAGGCATCAAACAAAGAGCTGCCAGAAATGGATGGATCGTAAGGAACGAAAATCTAAATTCGCCTTTCCA
Source organism: Ekhidna sp. (assembly GCA_965601465.1). GTDB lineage: Bacteria > Bacteroidota > Bacteroidia > Cytophagales > Cyclobacteriaceae > Ekhidna. Next base: position 1,123,481 of record OZ271834.1, read on the forward strand.
GCAAACCTTTGGTACAGACCTGGATATCCAGGCTGATTTACAGCCAGCTAAAGACTTGCGAGTTCAGCTAACATGGAATCGCGGATTAAATAACCAGTACCAGGAAATATTTAGGTTTAACGCGAATGATGGAGCTTTTGAAACGTTGACCCCTTCCCGCAGTGGAAGCTACTCCGTTTCTTTCTTATCCATAAGGACTGCCTTCCAAAAGGATGGTCCAGACAATACATCAGATGCATTCTCTCAGTTTGAAAATAACCTGTTAAGCATTCGGGAGCGGTTGAATAGGAGCAATCCAAATGGAGAATACGACACACTATCCCAAGATGTTCTTATACCTGCATTTATAGCTGCTTATTCAGGTAAAGATCCCAATGGGGTAGACTTAACACCTTTCCCTAAAATGCCATTACCCAACTGGCGCTTGGATTATACAGGACTAATAAATATTCCAGCGCTATCTGAAATATTTTCCTCCTTCACAATATCACATGGATATAATTCTACCTACAGCGTATCAAGTTTTACAAATTCCCTAAACTATGGAGAAGATATCATAGGTCTCCAAAACAACATTTTAGATTATCCTCAGGCACTGGATGATAGTACAGGTAGACTAGTTCCTGTGTACATCATAAATCAGGTGATGATCTCAGAACAATTTGTTCCGCTCATCGGATTCAATATTCGAACAAAGAATAATATATCCACCCGATTAGAATTTAGGAAGAGTCGAAATTTAGCATTGAATATGTCTAATGCGCAGGTAACAGAGACTACCAATAATGACATCACCTTAGATTTAGGATACTCCAAAGTGGGATTCAAGTTACCATGGAGGTGGCAAGGAAGAACACTAACATTGGAGAATGACCTTACGATGCGAGTGGCCGCTTCCGTCAGGGATAGCAAAACAGTCCAACGTCGAATTGGTGAGCGAAGCACTATCACCAATGGTAACCTCACCTGGCAGGTCAGACCTACGGTTACTTATAAAATAAATAATCAGTTAGACTTTACTTTTTATATGGAAAGGAATGTTACTGACCCCAAAGTGTTAAGCTCATTCAAGCGAGCAACCACTGCTTTCGGTGTTCAATTAATATTTGGTCTTGCTCAGTAGCTAAGTTCAATTCTAAAGTTTTATTTTTGACGCCCGATTTAAAATCACATGAAATGAGCCTGGCGAATTTCATATGGTCATTGAAATATATAAAAAACGCACAATGAATATTCCATCAGATTTACAGTATACCAAGGATCACGAATGGGTGAAAATAGACGGTGATATAGCAACCGTAGGAATAACCGACTTTGCTCAGGGTGAGTTAGGGGATATTGTTTACGTCGAAGTAGAAACAGAAGGCGAGTCATTAGGAGCCGGTGAAGTGTTTGGAACGGTAGAAGCTGTAAAAACGGTTTCTGACCTTTTCATGCCTGTATCTGGCGAAGTGACAGAAGTAAATGGAGAGATTGAATCAAATCCTGAGATTGTAAATTCGGATCCATATGGAGAAGGATGGATGATCAAGATCAAAATTTCTGATCAGGGAGATCACCTAATTTCTGCCGAAGATTATAAGGCAGAAGTGGGGGGATAAGAAATATTGGAATGTTTTTTGCTTAGTTTAAGTAAATACCTTCGTCCTTTTGGTATATAAAAAATGAAGGACATATATTTGATGTTCAACTTCACAAAAGAAGGAATATGGAACCTAAAAAAAATCCGAAAATAGACCTTTCCAGACAGTCAGGAATGTTCCTGAATATTGGAATGGCTGCCAGTTTGTTGCTGATTATCTTGGCATTCGAATGGAGGACTTATGATGATACCGGTCTTATGGACCTTGGTAATGTAGATGATGACTTTGAAGATATCATTGACATTCCACCTACCGAACAACCACCTCCACCACCTCCAAAAGTTCAGATTCCTGAAATCATTGAAATTCCTGATGAGGAAGAGATTGAGGAAGAGATTGAAGTAGAACTTGATGTTGAGGTAACTGAGGAAACAGTCGTTGAAGAAATTGTATTCGAAGAAGCACCTGAAGAAGAAAATGTGGATGAAATCTTCACGATTGTTGAAGAGTCTGCAACATTCCCGGGCGGAATCACTGCATTCTACGGATATCTTAAGAAAGAACTTAAGTACCCAAGACAAGCTCAGCGAATGGGTATCGAGGGAAGAGTATTCGTTCAGTTCGTAGTGGAGCGAGATGGAAGTTTAACTGACATCCACGTGGTAAAAGGAATTGGTGCTGGATGTGACGAAGAGGCAGTAAGGGTTCTTAAAGAGTCTCCTAAGTGGAAGCCGGGTAAGCAGAGAGGAAAACCTGTTCGTCAGAAAATGATTCAGAACATTCTATTCAAGTTTGCGAACTAATTATTAAGAATCAGATATAAAAAAACCTCTTGAGCAATCAAGAGGTTTTTTTATGACCTTACCAGGAGGAATTCTCAAGCTCCCGTTTATATGTTTGATACTGATCCTCAAAAATAGAATAAGCGATGGGGTCAAGAAGGTCTTTTAATTTTTCTAAAGTCTGATCAGCATAATCCACCAAGTTCCACTCCAAAGCGACCATAGCATATTTTTTCAGGAGCTCACTGCTGTAAGGATTGATCTCAGTAGCATCCACCAGCATTTCATATCCTCCAGAAGCTTCTCTGGATTTAAGTTCATTTGCTACAGCGATTATTTGAGAAACATGAAAAGCATTTGATCTTCCTAGTCTAATAAGTTGATCGTCTGACAAGGTATCTAATGGAGGAATGTTTCGTTGTTTGATTTTTGGGATTTCATAGTCCTTTAGATTTTCCAGAAAAACATTAGATAATGATGTGAGTTCGGGATTCATTTTGAGCGCTTTTAGCAGCTCGTTAGGAATTTGATCTTTGGCCCCCATTCTCGCTAATACCTCCAATCTGCTAAATAGCGATTCGGTGTATTTTAGTTCTAGCGCCTTGTTAAAGAACTCTAATGACAATTGATAGGCTTCCTGATCTAAAGCCAACTTTCCCAACGCGTCAAGGTACTCTCCCTTGTAATATTGATGAGCATTCGCCTGAAGGTAGTCTAGCATCATAAAAGCCTCATTGACTTCACCTTTATTGTAGAGATGAATGGTTAAGGCCTTTCGCAAACGATCGTTGTAAATACCGTCTGTCGATTTTTTAATTTCTGCCCTGGTCAAACTTTCGATCGAGTCATGATCAAAAAGATAGCAGCTGTTTAAAAGGTAGGTCTGTCGATGTAAATACTCAACGCTCCCAATCCCATCATATTCAAAACTTAATGGCGTGTTAGGTGTCTGGGTTGTTAGAATATTGCTTTTTACTCCAAAGTTTCCATCCTGATAATCGGAGATAATGCTTGTTGAATCGACTAATTCCAGTTTTTTGAAAATATTCCATTTGTTAATTAGAGGCGCATTATTCCACTCATTGATTGGATTAGCTCCTTGAAAATATTCCAATGCTTTTTCCAACTCACCTTTTTGTGCATGAAGAATGCCAAGATTGTTTTCCAGTTCTCCACTGCTCTTTTTCCTTAATGATTCCTCGTATATCGCCTGGACTTTATTTGCATTAATCTCAGCATCAAGGTTACCATAGTTGACCAGTGCGTAAGATGAAGGGAATCGTTGAGCAGCACTTAGGAAGTAAGTCTTAGCGGGATATTCATCTCCTTTTCGCATAGCATCCCATCCAAGTGTGTAGTTGGAATAATGAGTATTATACCCTAAGTAACTAGCTTGTAAAATATATTCATGCGACAATAAGCCATTACCTTCGCTTTCAGCCTCCTGAGCTAAATACACATAATACCCGGATTTTAGCAGGTTGTAGGGTTCTTGTCCGGCAAGAAAATAGAATGCTAATACGGCAAAAATTCCTCCTAAACGCGCACTGGCATATGGGAAATTTCGTTCTTTATAAGCGATTTTGTGTACTTCTAATCCTTTGATTAACGGATCTATGAAGTTTCCAATAATGTAGAAAAAGAATAAGGTACCGAAGCCCAGATGGAAGTACAAAATGAAGTAGTGAAATGCTTGATAAACCCCATCATTGCCTCGAATGATCTGTTGCGATAGAAATGCCATTGTGGTGATTCCTAAACTTAGCAGCAAGAAGAACAAGGTTGATTGATTCAGGTATTTTGATAAAAGTCCTGTTTTGAATTTTAAGCTCCAAAGACTCACCAAACTTGAAATCGCTAATAATATGAATGGATCAAAGAAGAAGAAGCTATTGTCAAACAGACCTGATTTGTTGAGGTAGTAGAGTGTCAAATTGCCTAAATAAATCAAAGACAATACAAGAAAGTGTATGTGATTACTTTCCCCACCCTTACCTGACGTAACGACATGCAAAATGCTGTAAATGATTTCCTCTGAAATGATAAAAAGGAATAGAAGTGAACAAATAGCAAAACCAAATAACGAATGAGCGATCAAATGATCCGTAAATAGAACTCCATTGTTGATACCTAATAAAAGTGTTCCGCTCAAGATGATCAGAGTAATCAGACGAACGAGTAGGGGTGTCTTCTTTTTATATTCATGAAAGATTATCAAGGGAATAATCAAAGCTATTGATGGGATAAAAACCACAAAATTTGATTGAATACCGAAGAGCCCAATTTCTGAAAGGTTAAGTCTATTAATGAACAATGCAAAAAGAGCTATGGCTACAAAGAAGGCATATCTTCTTAAGTATGTTGATGCAACAAGTACACCGCACAGTCCTAACCACATCAGCACGATGAAAGTGTTATCTTGAGCAAGATCTCTTTTGATTTCACTTCCGGTGTATTGTTCGCTCAATAATAGCTTTTGACCCATTATTTGATGGGTCATTAACTCGGTTTCTAATGTCCAGGCAGGAAATTCAATTACTTCTCCGGTAGTCGTTACTTCCCAGGTGATTGAATGGTTATATCCGGAATTATAGGACCACAACATGACCACTAGACAGGCAATGAATAATCCTATAAGGATTTTTTTTAAAGATAAACTCACAGCTAGTTGATTACTTTCGGTACTCTGAAATGCTCAGAATCATGCTTGGGTGCATTTTTTAACGCTCGTTCTCTAGATAAATTTTTTACTAATTCATCATCACGAAAAACATTTTGCTCGGTAGACATCACTACTAAAGGCTCAACCCCATCTGTGTCAACTTCCTTGAGTTTATCTACCCAGTCTACCATCTTTTGCAGATCCTCGATCATTTGTTCTTCATCAGTTGGCTCAAATGAAAGCCGCGCTAGATGTGCAGTTTTTTGAACGATTTCTCTAGTTATTTTCATGCGTCAAAATTATAAACCATTATGTTTATTTAATGCTGTTTGGATGACACGAAAAACTTCTGCTCTAAGTTTCTTAACATCTTCATCATCCTGCCCTGCAGGCCATACAGGCTCATGAAAAATAATGTGGCATTCCCTTCTTCTAATATTAAGTAGATCGTCATCAGGAAGGATGTGAAAGTTGTCAGGCATAGAGATCGGGATAATTGGCAAATTATTTTCAGCTGCAATCTTAAAGGCACCGTCCTTGAATTCAACCATATTGGGATAGCTTGAAAAGCGAATACCACCTTCTGGGAAAAAACCCAGATTAAAGCCATTTTCAATGCCCTCCCTGGCCTTTATTAAACTCATGGCTCTACTTCTATAGCTGGATCTGTTTACCGTAATGTGTAAGGTTTTATACATATATCCAAAGAGGGGAATTCTGGCAAGTGAGCTTTTTCCGACAAATTTGAATGGCCTTGGAAAGAGTCCGAGAATCGGTATGTCCAGGTAAGAAAAGTGATTAGCGCAAATAATGTATTGTTGTTTCTTGTCCAACTTAAACATCCACTCTTTTCGAACGGGAATAAATGCCATCTTGAGGAAACACCAGGCCCATAAATAGTTTATACCTAAAGCGAACTTATGGAGTGGTTTGAACGGCACCATTATAAGTAATGGCACGATTAGCAGCAAAAAGAAAAAGACCATTGAGAAAATGGCCCAAAACGAATACAAACGCCTTAGAATCATATTGCCGGTTAGGTATGCAATTAAGCCACTAAATTAGTCGCAAAATCCAGTCAGGTAGAAAAAAATGCCTGACTGTGTAATAATTTTCTAGATTCGTGCACTAATGTCCAAAAAACCGAAATCATTGTGAGCCTATTAAAAGTAGAAAACATAAGTAAATCCTATAGTGCGCATCAGGCATTGACCGATGTTAGCATGGAAATTCCAGAAAAAACCATTTTTGGTCTTCTTGGTCCAAATGGAGCTGGTAAAACAACCCTAATCCGAATCATCAACCAAATAATTGAAGGGGATCAAGGTTCGATTCTTTTTAATGGTGCTCCATTAGGGGCAAGTCATATTCGAGAAATTGGTTACCTCCCTGAAGAAAGAGGCCTTTACAAGAAAATGAAGGTTGGTGAGCAACTAGTTTATTTGGGACAACTACGTGGACTTTCCATGAAAGAGTCTTCAAAACGTGCAAAAGCATGGTGTCAGAGGCTGGATATCATTGACTGGTGGGGTAAAAAGATTGAAGACCTTTCCAAAGGTATGGCGCAAAAAATCCAGTTTATTTCAACTGTCATGCATGAGCCTAAATTGATCATCTTGGATGAGCCTTTTTCAGGGTTTGATCCGGTCAATGCAAATTTGATAAAAGATGAAATTCTTGAACTAAGAGAAAAAGGTGCTACCATAATTTTTTCTACCCATAGAATGGAATCTGTTGAACAACTGTGCGATCATGTAGCCATGATCAATAAGTCTCAAAAGATTCTGGATGGATCGAAAGTAGATATCAAGGAACAATTTAGAGATGGCTCTTACTATGTTGAGTTTAAAGGAGGAGAAATCAAATCCGGAACTGGATTCGAGTTGATTAGCACCGAAGGCATTGGACGTGGGTTGAAGCGATCACTGGTACAATATTCTGCAGATGGTAATCCCAACGATCTCTTGAAGCAGCTAATCTCTCAAGCAGAAATACACTCGTTTGTTGAGCGTATCCCAAGCATGAATGACATTTTTATTTCACTAGTAAAAGGAGAAAATCCTGAATTAGCAGAAGCCTAAACCACCAAAAAAGACATTAAGATGAATAAGATATTTTTAGTAATTCAACGTGAATTTATGAGTCGGGTAAAGAAGAAATCCTTCTTACTCGTTACGATCCTGGTTCCATTACTATTCCCTGCAATACTCGGGGGAATGATATATCTGGCTGTCCAGAATGAGAAAAATAAAGAACTTGAAGTTATCCATGTTTTGGATGAGAGTGGAATACTGAATTTTGAAGACACTGAGAGCTACGATTATCAGATGGTCGATGGCCCGTTGGATTCAGCAAAAGCCAGATTCAGCACGTCTAAGGATTTTGCATTGATATACATTCCAAAGCTTGACATTGATGATCCGGAAGGCATTAAGTTTTATGCTCATACCTCTCCAGGTATTAATTTGATAGGAGGATTTGAAAATAAAATAGAAAGCCAAATCAGAGATGTGAAGTTAACTCGTTCCGGCCTGGATGAAGAGCAATTGGAAAGTCTGAAAACATATGTTTCAATCGAGTCCTTCAATTTGAGCGAGACGGGTGATGAGAAAAAAAGTGATTCCGGGGTAACTTTCGGAATCGGGTATGTCATGGGATTCCTGATTTATTTTTTCCTTTTTGTCTATGGTGCACAGGTAATGCAAGGTGTTATTGAGGAAAAGAACAGCAAAATTGTAGAAGTGATTGTTTCAACTGTTCGCCCATTCCATATGATGATTGGAAAAGTTGTTGGTGTAGCGTCTGTTGGTGTTGTTCAGTTTGTCATATGGATGCTTTTAATCAGTGTTATCTCCATAGGTGTGATGACTGCATTCGGGTTGAGTATGGATCCGGTAGAATCTGCACAAATGATGCAATCTGCTAATGAAGGAGCTTCGGCTATTCAAAGTAATGAGAAAGTTCAGGAGGCAATGGCATTAATTAATGACATTCCAATTACTAAGATTGTCCTCCTTTTTGTCTTCTTCTTCCTTGGAGGATATCTTCTGTACGGAGCGTTGTTTGCAGCCGTTGGATCAGCTGTTGATACACCGGCAGATGCCCAGCAATTTATGATGCCTATTATGCTGCCTATTCTTATTGCCTTAATGGGCTTAATGATGTTTGTATTCCCTGATCCTCACGGAACAATAAGTTTCTGGCTGTCCATAATACCATTCACCTCTCCAATTGTGATGATGGGAAGAATTGGATTTGGAGTGCCTGCATGGGAGATTGCCTTGAGTATGGTTCTGCTAATAGGAGGATTCATTTTCACCCTCTGGCTGGCAGGAAGAATATACAGAATTGGTATACTCATGCATGGAGCTAAAGTGAACTACAAAATTCTTGCAAAGTGGCTCATGCAAAAAAATTAGGATGATCGTGGTTATTTTTAACCAAACGATCATGCTTTGAAGAAAAAGTTTAGAGAAGCCACTGGCAATACACTAGCCCCACTACGACCACACTTAAAATGGATCGTTGTGGGGTTTGCTGTTCTTATAAGCTTTGGTTCGATCCTATATACCAACAGTCTCGTAGCTCAAATCAGTGATCGGGAACAAAGACAAATAGAGATATATGCCAGTTCTTTGGAGTTTTTGGCCAATGAAAGTGAAAACGTAGATTTCATTCTTATTCTGGATCAGATTGTTGCCGCTAATCATTCCATTCCGGTAATACTTACCGACGAAAATGAAAAGCCCGAAGATTACCGTAATCTGAATCGGGCCGATCGGATAGCAAGCTCGGATGAACGAGAGGCATTTTTGCGAGAGGAGATTCGGGCAATGAAAGAAGCACATCCTCCAATAGAAGTGACCTTAAAGGATGATCAAGACAACATATATGGATATAAGTACATCTTTTACAAGAATTCTTTTTTACTAAGTCAGCTTCAGTACTATCCCTATGTTCAATTATCGATCATTGCACTGTTCAGCATTATTACATTTCTTGTTCTCAATTACATGCGTAGAGTGGAGCAAGATCATGTGTGGGTCGGGCTGGCTAAAGAAACCGCTCACCAGCTCGGCACTCCACTTTCTTCATTGATGGCCTGGTCGGAGTATTTTAAGGGTGTTTATGAAGATCAACAAGAAGCCTTGGTAGAGTTCGACAAGGATGTGGATCGTTTGAAAGTAATCACAGATCGCTTTTCAAGCATTGGTAGTGAGCCACAATTGGAGATGTTAAACATTGCAGATGTGGTAGATGAAATTGTGATATACCTTCAAAAGCGACTTTCAACAAAGATTGAAATGACGGTTTCTGCTTTTCCAAACCGATCCATTGAAGCTCGGATCAATGCCTCACTCTTTGCGTGGGTAATTGAAAATCTCTGTAAAAATGCAGCTGATGCCATGGCGGGGAAAGGATTCATACATATAAGTATCCTTAGGGCTAATGAAGGTCAGATTGCAGTAGATGTGCAGGATACTGGTAAGGGGATCGCTAAATCAAAAATTAACAATGTCTTTCGGCCTGGATATACTTCAAAGAAGCGAGGCTGGGGGCTTGGATTGACATTGGCTCAGCGTATCATTGAGCAATATCATCAGGGAAAAATTTTCGTAAAACAGTCTGAAATCAACAAGGGAACAACTTTTAGAATTTACCTGAATGGATGAGGGTCAAAACCCTTTTTCCTTATGTTTTTTTCCCTTAATTTCGCACCAAATTTCAAACATCCCATTAAATATAACCACAAAAGATAATGGCAAATAAAGGTAAGGTAACCCAGATTATTGGCCCGGTAGTAGATGTAAGCTTCAGTGCTGAAGGATCAAAGCTTCCAAATATTATGGATGCACTTAAAGTGACTCGTCCGGACGGAGTTGAAGTGATTTTAGAAGTTCAGCAGCACCTTGGAGAAGAATTGGTGAGAACTATCGCGATGGACAGTACTGATGGTGTAAGCAGAGGTACTGAAGTAACTGACCTGGGATCAGCGATCAAGATGCCTACAGGAGATGCAATCAGAGGTCGTCTATTCAACGTAGTAGGTGAGGCCATTGACGGGTTGGAGCAAGTAGATAATTCTAATGGGCTTCCAATTCACAGAGATGCTCCTAAATTCGAAGATTTATCTACTTCAACCGAAGTACTTTTTACTGGGATCAAAGTAATTGACTTGATTGAGCCTTATGCAAAAGGAGGTAAAATTGGATTGTTCGGTGGTGCGGGTGTAGGAAAAACCGTATTGATTCAGGAGTTGATCAACAACATTGCAAAAGGACACGGTGGTTTGTCTGTGTTTGCGGGTGTTGGTGAAAGAACTCGTGAAGGGAATGATCTCCTTAGAGAGATGATAGAAGCTGGAATCGTTGATTACGGTGAAGAATTCAAAGAATCTATGGAAGCAGGCGGATGGGATCTGTCTAAAGTAGATAAAGAAAAACTTAAAGACTCTAAAGCTACCTTCGTATTCGGTCAGATGAATGAGCCTCCTGGAGCACGTGCTCGTGTGGCACTTTCAGGATTGACAGTAGCAGAGCACTACAGAGATGGAGACGGTGAAGGAAAAGGAAAAGACATTCTTTTCTTCGTTGATAACATCTTCCGATTTACTCAAGCAGGTTCAGAGGTATCTGCACTTCTTGGACGTATGCCATCAGCGGTGGGTTACCAGCCTACGCTTGCAACAGAGATGGGTCTGATGCAAGAGCGAATTACTTCAACAAAAAGAGGTTCGATTACATCCGTTCAAGCTGTTTATGTACCTGCGGATGACTTGACTGACCCGGCACCAGCAACCACATTCTCTCACTTGGATGCAACAACTGTACTTTCAAGAAAGATTGCCGAGTTGGGTATTTACCCTGCGGTGGATCCATTGGATTCTACTTCAAGAATTTTGAGTGCTGATATCCTTGGTGATGAGCACTATGATTGTGCACAGCGTGTGAAAGAGATCCTTCAGCGATACAAAGAACTTCAGGATATCATTGCTATTCTTGGTATGGATGAACTCTCTGATGAAGATAAGGAAGTGGTGCATAGAGCTAGAAGGGTACAAAGATTCCTTTCTCAACCATTCCACGTAGCAGAGCAATTTACCGGTCTTGAAGGGGTATTGGTAGATATCAAGGATACCATCAAAGGATTTAACATGATCATGGATGGAGAACTTGACCACTTACCTGAAGCAGCATTCAACCTTGTGGGGACTATCGAGCAGGCGATTGAGAAAGGTGAAAAACTAATGGCTGAAGCCAACGCTTAATAGAGAAAGATGTTTCTAGAAATTGTAACACCAGACGAGAAAGTATTTGAGGGAGAAGTATTACATGCTTCTTTTCCCGGAAGTGATGGATCCTTCCAGATCTTGAATAATCACGCTCCTATGGTTTCAACACTAGGTAAAGGCGATATTCGTTACCAAGAAGAGAAGAAGAAAGAAGTTCACATCCTGGTAGAAGGTGGGGTCGTGGAGGTAATGAACAATAAAGTAAATGTTCTTGTCGAGAAAGTATTCGACGATGAATAAATAAAATCAAATGATTCAATAAAAAGCCACCTACAGCATTGTAGGTGGCTTTTTTGTTTAACAAGCTTTAACTCAAACCTACTATACACCCATTTAGAACATAGTACCTTACTACACATTTCGTTGATCTTTTCTGTATTCAGACAACCATCTAGCGGAATATTGCATTCTAAAAACAAATGCTTCTCTTGAATACCAAAGACCTAATAGAAAAAAGCAAGTCCGGTAATAGGAAGGCTCAAGAACAGCTTTATCAGCGGTTGAGTACTCCCATGATGGGCGTTTGTTTCAGATATATGAGAAGCAAGGAAGATGCTGAGGATGTGATGTTGGAAGGTTTTTATAAAGTATTCAAGAACCTGGAGAAATTCACCTATCAAAACGATCATGCATTTTTTGGCTGGGTGAAACGTATCATGGTCAATGAAGCATTGATGAAACTTCGGAAGAATAAGGAGATTCAAGTGCTTGCGATTAGTGAGGACTTAGACAAAGAAATTGATATTTCGCCAATTTCCAGCCTCCAAACAGATGATCTTCTTAAGTTGATAAGATCCATTCCTGTCGGTTATCGCACGATATTCAATTTGTATGAGGTTGAAGGCTATTCCCACCAGGAGATCAGTGAGCAATTGGGTGTTTCTGTTGGGACCTCAAAATCTCAGCTTTTCAAAGCGAAGAAACTTCTTCGTGAGATGTTGGACGAAAAAAATGAAAGTTATGGCTCTTAATAAACTATCGGAAAAATTGGATCAGGTAACTGAGCAAGAGCTCGGGATTGACTTTGATAGCACGGTGGTGTGGTCAAAACTTGAACAGCGGTTAGATAATCGAAAAGCGCATGTGTACTGGTGGGTGGTGGCTGCTAGCGTGCTTCTTGGCTTACTTCTTTTTCCAATCAGCTTATTAAAAGAGTCGGTAGATACTACTTTGACGATCTCTCAATTTGAAGAAGTTCCGATAAAAGAAGTTGTTCCTGAAACGGCATTATCAGTCAAGGAAGAGTCGGTGGTGCCAAAAAGAGAATCCAAATCTACAATGGAAGTACAAAAAATTGGTACACCCTTGCAATACGCAAAGGTCTCTAAGGCAGTCCTAATTCTGGAGCCACTCCAGGTTACCTATAAAAAAGAAAACAAGTCAACATTTGACGCCAAAGATATTTCAATCATCCAGGCAAGTCTCGAGAGGCCTTCGATTGAAAAAGGAAAGAACATATCAATTAGAGCTCAATTGCCATCCTTTCCCAATCATGTTAAATCAAATAAAAAAGTTGTAAAAATTAAGCTCTATGAAAAGCATTAAGAAGATTGCAATTGTATCAGTACTGCTGATCATTGCCATATCAACGAAAGCTCAATACAATAAATCGCCCTATCCAGATACCCTGACACTCACAACAGATTCCAAAATTGACATCCAGTTTCTCTTTTATCGCATGAGCGATAAAGAGAGGCATCTAACGGACGATCTCTGGCAATCTATCATTAGCATCATGAATTCATCGGCCACATCCTCGTCATATGATGGAGGTATTGAGGTGACCTATCGCAAAGTAAAAATGGATGAAAACGAGGTGGCTAAAGTAGAAGTCAAAGAGATTGAGAATAACTCAGATGTGTTTTTGATCGGTAATGAAGGTATGAAAGAAGTTCGATCGGAACGTGCTGAATTCAAAATCCTTCTGGCTAAAGTGGCCATTGTATTTTCAATTAACAGTTTAAGTGAACTAGAGGAGATAAGTGAGTTAAGCGTTGAGTCTGTTTGGGATCAGGTTAATCTTAAGTATAAGCACAGTGGTAGTAGAAAGCTGTATAAGGGATCTGGTGTATTTAAATATGGTAAGGCCAATATATCATCAATCAATGATTCGCCAGATGGAACAGACTCAATTGAATTATCATCGGGGGTAGGAATCGGATTTTACAGAGATCGGTTTGTGCCAGATTTAGGTTTTAAGTTAGGATTTAATTTACCAGACAGGTATGGCAATCCCCACATACAATTGGGGGCGCTTTATACTCAGCATTACTTCTTCACTGAACAGACTGAAGGTGAATTCAATTTAGATCTCAATGGCTTTTTATCCGGTTTTGTTACCTACCATGGCATTGAAAGTTACGAAATTGGATTAGCTATTGGTGGACTTATTCATCGTGAAGGATCCTTTTTCAAGGGTGGTACATACAAACTATCACTCTATACTTCAAAGGATAACTCAAAAGTAGAATTTACACCAGAACTCATTTTTACAAACGATTTTAAAGACGCTTTCCCAGCTTTAAGATTCGGACTTTCATTCTAAGAGTATACAAAAAGTTACAGGGAATGGTGAATAAGGGTTCGATCCACAATATTTTCTTTTCTTTAACCCATGAAAAGATTCATATTGGACACCATTCTCTGTACTGCCTTTATTTTCGGAATTCTCGGATTCTTTGCTTCACTACCGCTTCTCAAAATTTTTGATGCATTTGACCCTATAGGGGAGATGTTTTCAGATTTTGAGTTGACAGACGTGGTATTTTCTCAATTGAGGGAGGAACCCATTGCTGATGAGGAGTTGGTAATTGTCAATATTGGTGAGCTCAACCGTGAGGGTATTGCACATCAAATAGAAATACTCAGTAAATACAACCCCAAAGCCATAGGATTGGATGTACTACTTGATGAACCCCAAACATGGGAAAATGATAGTATGCTGGCGCGCGTATTCAGCGAAACGCCAAATTTAATTGTAGGAGAGAAGCTTGTTGATTTGAATGAGGAGGGCACAGAATTTACAAGAACACTTCGTCCTGATGAGCACCTTTCAGCGCACGCAGACTTTGGATTTGTCAATCTAATTACTGATGCACGAGTACAGCATGATCTTAAGGTATGCAGAGAGTTTACACCCGTTCAATATGTAAATGGGGAGGAAAGATATGCATTTGCGGTTCGCTTGGCAATGGCAATTGACTCAGCAAAAACTCGCCGATTTCTAGAAAGAGGAAATGAAGTAGAGACCATTAACTATAAGGGAAATGTGATCAATTTTGTTTCGCAGAATCCACGCATGAAATACTTCACATTAGATGTGTTTGACGTATTGGATGAAAATTTCACACCGGACCTTATTGAAGGTAAGGTGGTAATCATGTGTACCATGGGTAAGTTTTTAGGGGATGTACTGACACGTGAGGATTTCTATTTTACCCCTATGAACGAACGATACGTGGGCAAAGCCGAGCATGACATGTTTGGAGGAGTCATTCATGCCAATATTGTATCCCAGATCATTGATGAAGATAACATTAATTCCATGACAGAAACACAATCAATTATTCTGGCAATTATTCTGTGTCTGGTAAATGTATTTTTCTTTAAGATGATCTATGGAGCTATGCCTAAGTGGTATGATGGAATCACCAAATTGATTATTTTGATAGAGGTATTTGCACTTGCAACATTGATGATATTTGCTTTTTATTCTTTTAATTATAAAGTAGACATCACATTGACTTTGATTGTGGTAGCACTGTCTGGAGATGCAATAGAGGTTTATCAAGGAGTGATCAAAAACTTATTTAGCAGGAGAAATCGAAAGGAGATTTTTAAGATCAATAAACGTTTTTGGGAACCTGTTAAATCGTGATTTGATGGGTGGATAACTCCAATTCACCCAAATCCAACATTGCATTAATCAAGGATACTTTCTCAAATGAAGGAATGTCATTAACATAAATTGTCTTCTCTTTTATTCTTCCATCTTGGATGAGCTGAGTTCTACGCACGCCTTTTAATAAAGGAGAATCGGGCGTATACCAATGCTTTCCATCCCAAAAAGCAAGATTGAAGTAAGAGCCATCGGTGATTAGATTATCTATCGCAATGATAATATCATCAAGGGATGATTTGGATACTAAAGAGTTTATCTCATCTCTATTCTCATATTTCAAAGAATAATCGAAAGAGTCTGAATGGATCACTTGCAAAGACTCAATCTTTCGTGGATGATACTCGGCATATTCCAGGTCATAGGTTGTATCAATTACATCTACTCCATAAACCAGTCTTACTTTGTATGTTCCCGGCATTCTTAAATCCGGAAGTATCCGATTCAAATCATGAGATGAGTTGTCTGGAGCATGTTGAGTAAATACGCGATCTACTCTATCCTGATGGTAGTTTAGGTTATAGTACTCACCATTTTTAAGAAGTATGCTTTCTATAAATCGCATCCGTCCATCAAATATGTTGATAGATTGTAATATCTCATCAATATATTTAATTAGTTCTTCAAATAATTGATGTCATGAAATGGGTTAAAGCACTATATAGAACCACTGATATTTGGTCGCCACTTGTCGCTAGGATTTTTCTAGGCATCGTCATATTTCCACATGGCGCTCAAAAAATTCTCGGTATTTGGGGAGGACATGGACTGCAGGCTATGATGGACTCCTTTCAACAATGGTTTGGTATACCATCAGCGATTTCTTTTTTGGTCGCGTGTGCAGAGTTCTTTGGCTCGATCGGATTGATTATTGGGTTGTTAGGGAGATTTATGGCCGGATCCATTGCCCTGGTAATGTTGGGCGCCATCTACTTTGTAGTAAATGAGCACTTTTTCATGAATTGGTACTCTCAACCAAGAGGTGAAGGTTTTGAATTTCATCTTTTGGCAATAGGCTTAGCACTTATTGTCATAATTAAAGGAAGCGGCAAGTACTCGATTGATCAATGGCTAACCAAAAAAAATAAGCGCACCATTGGTTGATTACGCAGCCTGAGCAGTTTCTACTTGTAGATCTTTGGCACTTCCCATTTCCTTCATGTGTTTAAAGTGGCTGACTACAGCCGCTCCAAATGATGGAAAAGCATAATACGGGAGTCCAAATTCCTTCACTGTCTCCTGAACAAACTTAGAGATGGCCGGATAGTGGACATGACAAATGTCCGGAAACAAGTGATGCTCTATTTGATAGTTCAGACCACCAAGGAACCAGGAAAGCACTTTATGGTCCATGCCATAATTACATGTAGTTCTTAGTTGGTGAACAACCCAACTATGTTTCACATGTTCAGATTCTCCTTTGAAAAACTCTGCAGGCTCAACCACGTGAGCAGTCTGAAAAATCATGGCCAACATGATTCCTGTAATGCAGTGAGATACAAAAATCATAAGGATCGTAATCCATGCAGGAATAGGGATTAATAATACCGGAAGGGCCAAAAATACTACCCAATAGAATACCTTTCGAAGAACAATAAATGTGAATTCTTTCGCAAAATCTGATTTCTTAATTAATCCTTCCCTACGGTAATCAAATGCTTTGATAAAGTCTTTCGTTGTAATCCATTCCAGCAGTGGTACACAATAGAAAATCGGTGCATAAATGTGCTGAAACCTGTGGAACCACTTATGCGGCTGGTTGGTAGAGTATCGGAAGACAAACCGTGGAAGGATGTCTTCATCTGTTTCTTCAATATTTGTGTACGTATGGTGAAGAACATTGTGTTGAATGTGCCAGATCAGTCGATCAACTCCAACGATAGTTGCTGAGAACTCCATGATGGCATTCATTGACTTTTTTTTGAAGTAGGATCCATGAATGGAGTCATGCATGATGGTAGTGCCAATAAAAGCCTTACCTATTCCCATGACCATCCAAAGTCCCATGAGGAGGAATAGATTGGTGAACCCCGCCGAGATTAATAAGAAGTATGGGATCAAGTACATAGACAAAATAATGATCGTCTTCACAATCATTTTGGTATTGGCATTTCTCTGAATCTCATTGTCTAGAAAATAGGCGTT
This sequence comes from Ekhidna sp., assembly GCA_965601465.1. Taxonomy (GTDB): domain Bacteria; phylum Bacteroidota; class Bacteroidia; order Cytophagales; family Cyclobacteriaceae; genus Ekhidna. Next base: position 1,140,843 of record OZ271834.1, read on the forward strand.
TACTTTCGCTCTCATTGCCGCAGCAAACTCTTTGTCTAGCTTATTCTCAAATTTATATCTGATCATTCCGGTTTGGTTTTATTGTCAATCGTAACATCTTGTTTCAAAAAGATGTTTGATGAAAAATTCCAAGCCGCAAAGTTATCAAGAAAAGACTGGGAATCAATGCGATACATCGGATGAATAAACAGCTAGAACGAGTTTTTACCGCTCTAATCGCGAAGCTGCCACTTATCAAGCCGTACAAATGAGTCTGTATTTTCTTGACTAATTTCATGTAAATCTTAACCTTATATTATGAAGCGTATTATCCTCACCATTGCTTGTTTGGTAGTCTTTACTTCCTTTCATGCGGATGCTCAAAGAAGAAAGTCGAGCTCAATAAAACCCATCGATTCAAAACTTTTCTCGAATTACCCATTCAGAAATATCGGTCCTGCATTTATGTCTGGAAGAATTGCCGATCTAGCGATAGATCCTACGAATGAGAATGTGTGGTATGTCGCCGTTGGTTCCGGAGGGGTTTGGAAAACGGTCAATGCAGGTACCACATTTGAACCTATTTTCGATGACCAACCAGTCTATTCTACCGGATGTGTCACGCTGGATCCAAACAACCCTTACACGGTGTGGGTAGGTACCGGAGAAAATGTTGGTGGAAGACACGCTGGTTTTGGCGATGGGATCTATAAAAGTACGAATGGAGGCGCTAGCTGGACTAACATGGGGTTAAAGAACTCTGAGCATATCTCTAAGATCATTGTTCACCCGGAAAATTCTGATGTCATTATGGTTGCTTCACAAGGACCACTTTGGAGTCCTGGCGGTGAAAGAGGATTTTTTAAATCTACCGATGGTGGAAAAACATGGAAAAAAACACTCGGTGATGACCAATATACCGGTGTTACAGATATGGTTTATGATCCCAGAAACCCTGATCGAATTTATGCAGTGACCTGGGAGCACCATAGAACCGTAGCGGCCTGGATGGGTGGGGGAGAAAAGTCAAGACTTTATGTCAGTGATGACGCAGGTGATACCTGGACGCAATTGAAGACGGGACTTCCAACAGGCAAATGGGGGAAAACAGGTTTAGCAATCTCACCCATAAATCCTGATGTCTTATACGCAGCAATTGAGCTGAATCGAACGACTGGTGGCGTTTGGCGGTCGGAAAATCGTGGAGGTAGCTGGACAAAGATGTCAGATGCCGTATCTGGAGCAACAGGCCCTCATTACTATCAGGAGATCTACGCTTCTCCTCACAAGTTCGATCGCTTGTATATGATGAATAACCGTCTGATGAAATCAGAGGATGGAGGGAAAACCTTTGAAAATATGGATGAGACAGCCAAGCATGGAGACAATCATGCCATCGCATTCAAAGCCTCGGATCCTAACTACCTATTGGTAGGGTCAGATGGAGGTGTTTATGAATCCTTTGACTTGGGTGCTACATGGAGGTACATGGAAAATCTTCCACTCACTCAATTTTACAAGGTGGCGGTAGATGATGCGGAACCATTCTATAATGTCTATGGAGGTACTCAGGATAATAGTACAGAAGGCGGACCTTCTAGAACTGATAATCACCATGGCATTCGAAATGCCGATTGGAAGGTCGTGTTAAACTGGGACGGACATCAGCCGGCGACTGAACCAGGAAATCCTAATATTATGTATGGTCAGCGTCAGCAGGGAACGCTTTCAAGGATAGATCTGGCAACTGGAGAAGTTACAGACGTGATGCCACAGCCAGGACCTGACGAGGATTATGAACGATACAATTGGGATGCCCCGATATTAGTTTCTCCACATGATCCCGCAACGATCTATCACGGTTCTCAGCGATTGTGGAAATCGACAAATCGGGGTGATAGCTGGACTGCTCTTTCGGGAGATTTAACACGAAATCAGGAACGGGTAGCATTGCCTATTATGGGACGCACGCAAAGCTGGGATTCACCTTGGGATGTGGGGGCTATGTCGAACTTCAATACGATTACTTCTATTGCTGTTTCACCACAAAATGAACAGGTAATTTTTATAGGCACTGACGATGGTTTGATTCAAGTCACGGAGAATGAAGGTCAATCCTGGAAGAAAATAGAAGTGAGTGCCATGGGTGTACCTTCTCGATGCTACGTCAATGATGTAAAAGCAGATCTTTTTGATGAAAACACACTATACGTTGCCCTGGACAATCACAAAGAGGGTGATTACAAGCCTTATTTGGTGAAGAGCACGGATAAAGGAGCTAATTGGACACGCATTGAAAATGGATTGGGTGCGAAAAACCTTGTTTGGCGAATCGTTCAGGATCATGTAAATAAAGATCTGATGTTCGCGGCGACAGAATTTGGAGTTTATGTCACTGTAGATGGTGCTCAAAGCTGGACCAAACTTGAGGCTGGAGTTCCCACTATTTCATTCAGGGATTTGGCTATTCAGCGGAGAGAAAATGACTTGGTTGTAGCATCTTTCGGTCGAGGTTTTTATGTATTGGATGATTACTCGGCATTAAGGAATGTGAATCGAAATCAGGTCAATGAAAATGCTTCACTCTTTGAGCCACGCAAAGCGTGGTGGTACATTGAGCGATCTACTGTTGACTTTGATGATGCTCGAGGTTCGCAAGGCTCTCAACTTTACCTCGCACCAAATCCTGACTTTGGAGCCGTTTTTACTTATTACCTAAAGGATGAGCTTAAGAGTTTAGAAGATCAACGACAAGCAAGCGAGAAAGGACAAAGTGGTAATATTCCATTCCCTGGTTGGGATGCCCTTGAGGATGAGACCAGAGAAATTGATCCATTTGTTTATGTTGAAATCAAAGACAATCAGGGAAATGTGGTAAACAGAGTTCAGGCTCCAAATAAGAAAGGCTTCAATCGTGTAGCATGGAATCTTAGGGTAGGAGGTACTCGAGCGCTGACCTTAAATGGTAATGCTGATGAGCTTAATGGCCTTCTTTGCGCGTCGGGAATGTATACAGCTACTTTGAATAAATACGAGCGAGGATCTTTCTCACAGCTGGCAGGTCCTGTAGATGTGGAAGTGACTCCATTGCGACAAGGCACACTTGAAGGTAGACCGATGAATGAGGTAGTCGCTTTTTGGAGAGCGTATGAAGCATTGGGTCTAGAAGTTGGTGCAACGAATATTCAGCTTTCGAATGCTCGTAAAATGGCAGATAAGCTGTTTGTCGCAGCAAGAAAAGCCAATGTTGGAAACGATGTACTATCGGAGATTATTGCTTTAAAAAAGGATCTGGACAAACTAGACACTGAATTGTACGGCAACCCTGCGAAGAATCAAATAGGAGAAAGAAGTAAGCCTACGATTGGAGGGCGATTGTTTGCATTGAACAGGGGTATTTCAATGACTACCTATGGTCCAACGGACACTCACAAAGAGACGATGAAGATCATTCAGGATCAACTAGCAGCAATGAATACTAAACTCCAGAACTATCGTTCCAAAGCTTCTGAATTGGCAGACAAGGTAAAAGCTGCAGGGGGCTCATGGATAGAGGGGCAATAGTAAGTGTAGATGCGGTGGAGCGTAGGCTTCACCGCTCCTTTAAATAGGTAAATACACCTTATCGATCATCTCCTGATACTCTTTTTGCGCTTCACTGAAGGAAGTGATCCCACCACCGCTACAATAGTAAAACTGATTATCCTCAACCTTAATAAATCGTATCATGACTCCTGTGTCTAAGCTAGAACCATCGAATTGCCCGCAAATACCCGTATAGAATCCTCGATCGTATTGTTCTGCTTTTTGGATGATCTTGATCGTTTCAGGTTTCGGAGCACCAGAAATCGAGCCTGCTGGGAGAAGTTTAGAGAGAATGGTGCCGAGTTCAGCTTTCCAACTGGAATTTAAGCTGCCTTTCACTTCTGAGCTGACCTGGAGCAATTTCTTGTCATTCGTTTGCAATGTATCGATGTAACGAAACTTGGATACTTCAACGCTTTCAGCAACTTGACTCAAGTCGTTTCTAATCAAGTCAACAATGGTGACGTGTTCAGCCTGTTCCTTGGCATCACCTAAAATTATGTTTTCCGCATCTGGAATATCTGCATCTATAGTTCCTTTCATGGGATAGGAATAGATGCAATTGTCTTTTATTTTGATAAAGGTCTCTGGTGAAAAAACCACAAACTGATCGGGGACTAGCAGCTTATATTTAGCAGAGGATTGTCTAAAAATCTCTTCCAGCGAAAGGCTGGTTTCTATTGGAGTGGCAAAAGTAAGGTTGGTTAAAAAGGAATTCCCAATATTGATTTGATGGACTACTTCTTCAAATGCTATTTTGAATTTCTTGAACTCAACTGGTAGCTTATTGAAGCTAATTCCTTGTTTTTTGAAGTTATTCGCTTGAGGATTCTTATATATTTCTAATCGAAATGAAGATTTGGAATCAAGCTGTTCCTGGCTCTTGATGCACCATTTCTCACCTAGAAAATCACAGTAGAATGAGAATGGGATTCCCTTTGCTCCGAGCGCATTGATTTTCGATATAGCCTCATTCTTTGTCAGCATTGACTTTGATACCGAAGCGCTTCAGCATTTTTTGCTCATATTTCCAGAAGAAATCAAATTGTCTGAATAAAAATCCATAGAAAAGAAGGATGATATTGTAGAATGGGAGAATTAGCACCCAGTACGCTATTTGAAACCACAACGGTCGAACTCCATCCTCAAACAATAAATGAATAAGGGGTTTTTTTATGAAAACTACGGTGGTTCCGGTACAAGCGAAAACCAGCATGATGATAAAAAACTGCCAGTTGCTTTCGAGGCTCCATTTTACTTTTAATCGTTCAATCCAACTCATCTATAAATTCCTGAAAATCAGGCCAATTTGGTTTTGAAATTACTTTTATCGGTTCTTTTTTCACTGGATGGACAAATTCCAGTTTAAAGGCATAAAGATCAATACTTTTATCTTGCTTCGCCTTAGAAAATCCATATTTCAAATCGCCTCTAATGGAAGTTCCATTCTCACGCATTTGAATGCGAATTTGATGGGGTCTACCAGTCTCTGGCTTTATTTCTAACAAGGAAGCCCGGCTATGTGTTGCGAGCATTCGATATGAAAGAATCGCTTCTTTCGCATTGCCTTTTTTCTTCGTATATGCATGCGCCTTATTCTTCTGATAGTCCTTTTCCAACCAATGCTTCAATACTTTTTCTGGAGCTTTAGGTACACCCTCAACGATGGTAAGATAGGTCTTTGTAATGTCTCTGTCTCTGAAAAGCTTGTTCATTCGCTCCAATGCTTTGGATGTGCGTGCATAAACTACAAGGCCTCCCACAGGTCTATCCAACCGATGACAAGGTTGGCAAAAAACATTACCAGGTTTTTTATACTTACGGCGGATGTATTCAGTGGCCCATCCGGTGAGCGTTCCATCTCCGGTTTCATCTCCTTGTACCAACCATCCGATTGGTTTCTCTACAATCAACAGGTGATTGTCCTCATATATGACCCTTGGCTTTGACATGCAGCCGCAAAATTAGGTGATTGAATCTTGCTAATCATACCTAATTCTAAATCCTTAGAAGAATATTGGATCCTGACGACCATATCCATATCGAATGTTGTAATTGATGGATACCTCATGGGTGCCGTAATTGCCATGAATCAAATTATTGGTGGGTAACTCGAAAGTGTATCCTAATTTGAAGTTATCACCAATCTCAAAGATTCCAATGACACCAAAATGTCTAATGTCTCTTACAGAAACTCCCGCCCACATCACGTCATCCAGTAAAGCAGTGAATGTGACATCAAATGAATAAGATTCACCTGCTAGCGAACGTATAAGTGTTGTAGCCTTTACAGGAGTACGTTGAATTTCAGCGGTAACACCAGCTGTTAAATAATAGTGTCGTTTGTACCTTTCTGATTGAGTAGATCCATCGGTAATCGAAACATTGAGAATTCTTGGCACTGAAAGCCCGATAAAGAAATTTGGATTCATCAGCATGAAGCCGACACCAAAATTCGGTTTTGTAAAATTTTCATGACCACTGAGCAATTCAGGATCATCAAAGAAATCAAGGTTTACATTGCTAAAGTCATAACTATATTGGATTAATCCTCCTTGTATTCCCATGGCTAATTTCGTGGAGCGACTAAATGCGATGTTGTATGATGAAGAAAGTTGGATTTCGTAGTTGTTATTGACTCCAAATCGATCGTTCATGATAACCGCACCAAGGCCAATTTTTCCTTCTGCCAGGGAAGAGTTGGCGGTTATGGTGTTGGTGCGAGGAGAACCCTCAATACCTGCCCATTGAAATCTACTAATCACTCCAACAGAAAACCGGTCATAAATACCTGCGTATGCTGGATTAATCATCAACTGATTAAATTGATATTGACTATAAAGCGGGTCTTGCTGCGCAAAAGAAGTCAATGACGAAATTGTAAGTAGTGTGATTAGTACTGTTCTCATTCCATCAATTTTTAATGTAAACAAATCCTGATTCTCGCTTGCTGGACGTAAGTTTCACTGTATAGTAATAGTTGCCAGTTACAAGTTCACTTCTTGAACCGATATTGGCATTGCCTCGAAATACCCGATCGGTATTGTTGTAACCTGACATTTCAAAGACCTTGACGCCCTGTCTGTCAAATATCTCTACCAGGTTTTCTTCATAAAATTCTATGTTTTCTATTCGGAGAAAATCGTGCTTTCCGTCTTGCATTGATGTCACCACATTAATGACTGTTATGGGAGGGCCAGTTACACTTTGATCTGCCAGTAAATAATATCCTGATGCAATTCTTCCTGCAGAGGAAATCGAACCTGAACTAAGGGATCCGTCTGTGGTGGGGACACCAAAAATGCTTAAAGGATCTTCCACCTGTTGAGTAAATGCGATTACTGCTTCTTCCAGTGACTCAATAAAGGATTCATTGAAAATGGGGAGTGTGATGCTTTCCGCGTTGAAAGATTCACCTCCCCATATTTGCCAATACCGGTTAGGAGAATAGGCATCTATTTCTCTTGATGTGCTAACATCCAGCTGAGAGCTGGTGGCTCGCACCCCCACTGAATCACTGGATTGAATATTGGTCAGTGTAATGGGTATGTATTCGAACTCCGTTCCTACCGGAAATGTGAAATTCCCGGTAGTGGTGGTGAACAGAGCGCCATCAATGTAGGCTGTTTCACTTCCGCCGATGATGGTTGCGTCTTCCCGTAGTAAAATCTTCGAATCAGTAACTACAGAAACAATTCCATTCGTTAGTTCTAATGAATTCGAGATCGATAAATCACTCATGATAACAACACCTGATGAGTTGATAGCCACGTGATGGTATACAGAGGACCCAGGCGTAAATAATTGATTGTCTCCATTTAGTGTGAAGGTGCCGGAGACCGAGCTATAGTCACCATCACTGCTCCAGTCTCCGGATAGTCTCAAGTCACCTTCGTTGAGGATTGAACCACTATTAGTAACGCTTCCCTCGACCACAAAGGGAACGTTGGTTCCAATCGACATTAGCGCATTTTGATTGGTCAAAAGACTTTGTGCAGACATTTCGATTGAAAGCAGAGTTGCTAAGAGGAGAGTAAGGCTAAATCTTTTCATGGCATTCATGTTTAGCTTTTAGTCTACCTGAAGTACGGTATAGGTTATTCGTACTCCATGCAGCTGGAGGAGGGATGAATTATCCCTGGCTGAGAATAACAAACGATAGCTGTAATTCGCATTATCGATAGTCTGAAAGAATAGGGTGTTGTCATTCAGGGCTTGTACAGAAGCACTTTCCGATGTGGTTTCAATCTGGGCCATATTACTGTTTGAATTGATGACACCAATTTGACTTCTGTAGAGATTTAATCGAGCGAAGTTACTGGCCGTTGCATCATTGTCTAAGAGCCAGGCATCTACCTGGGTCACTACTGCTCCATCCGGTAATTTAACGGGAACTGTTGCATACGAAAGACCTCCTGATCCACCTGAATAATAAGCGTATGGGTTGGTGAAATTTTGCACCACAAGGTTTTCCGGAGCACCATCAAAACGCATTAATTTAAACTCTGTTGGATGGTAGGTGATTGATCGTGTTTGAGCGGTCGCATAGGTATAATCGTTAGCTGCTGGAATTTCTATGTCATTTGTCACGGTAAGTTGGCCAGTTACATCCAATGTGTTCTGTACATCCATGGCACCATTAAACTCTGAAGTTCCTACAACATCTAGCCTCGCACTGGGACCCGTTTGGTTGATACCTACATTACCGGATGCATCTACCGTAAATCTTTCGCCACTGCCCAACGTCGCACCGTCAGAGATCTTGAATGATCCATCTGTAGCGTCAATGCCGACATTAAATTCATTTCCTCCTGAAATGCTATAGCTGATTCCTGCATCACTAGTGCCAGCTCCAGAGTTTAAGCGCACCAATGGCAAAGTCGAACTGACATTGAAGGATTGGATGGTTAATTCCACATCAGACTCAATATCTCCAATACCAACATTTCCTTCAAAATAGTTGAAATCCTCTCCATTGGTGTAAATACCCCATTGTCTTCCAGAAGTAGAACCAAGCAAATTAACCTGGATTCCGTAAGCATCTCCAGAGCCATCATGATCGACGTTAGATCGGAATCCATAGACTTGAGATCCATTACCTGCTGAACCTCTTACGTCTGCGAAGGTTCCATATCGAACTCCTGTACCTGCTGCGTTGATTTGTGTATGCACGCCATAAGTGATGCCATCTGTGGGGTTAATAATGTTATAGACACCTTTTACATTATCGGTTTCTCCAGTCGTGCCACTTATGTCGTTCCATACTCCGGTTTTGATGGAGGTTCCTTGATTGTCTAATTCGTTTAAGATCCCAATTTTTGAGGCAGCGGTTGAATGCGTGTTTGATAACCTCAGGGCAGTTCCCTCAATGGAGTTTGTTTGAACGTGAAATTGTGCGTTAGGAGTTACTCCAACACCAACAGTTCCAAGATTATCCATAATGATGTGATCACTGCTGCCTAGGGTGTTGGAGCCACTTACTTTGAAGAAGCCATCCGTAGCATCAATACCCATGGTTATGTTAGTTCCAGATCTGTTCAAATTAATAGCAGCATCTGATGAAGCATTTGATTCTTGAAGTGTTAGTTGGGGTGTAGTAGTATTCGAATTATTGGTTGAGAGCTGCAAGGTCGAACTTGGGATTGTTCCAGCCCCAATGTTTACATTACCGGCTATATAGTTTATGCTCGTGCCATTGGTGTTCCATTGGCTTTCATCGATGGATGTCCAACTGGGACTGGTACCATCTGTGGATAAAAAATTTCCATTTTGCCCGGTTTGTACCGGCAACTCGATTTCATTCGTGGAACTGTTGTCATTGTTTGTTGGTACTGATAATGTGAAATTTGGATACGTGCCCGTGATGGTTACATTTCCTCCATTTGTTAGCGATACCGTTTGATCCGGGAATGTGTTAGTAACTTCAAAATCATCACCTACCTGATTTACTGAAATACCTGTTCCAGCAGATACGGTCTGATCTTCATTGGTAGGATCCGAGTCCGCGTCATTTACATTAAGGGTCAAAGAGGAGCCACTAGTGAGACTAATATCACCAGCAGTTCCATCCGTACTTATGTCCTGTATTTCGTTTGAGGTTGAGCCGTCTACTTCTGCGGTTAAATAGCCATTGTTGTTGGCGAAGGCGTCAACTTCAACTTCGGTAAGATTGGTGTTGATAGAAGAAATATCAATGGTGTTTCCTCCTGTGATGGAAAGGTCATTTCCTAGCAGGCTTAATGTCTGATTATCGGTATTTGTACCAGCAAATGGAGAAAGATCAACATCAATCGTACTATTGGTTAGTGAAAGCGTATTTCCGGTCAATGTTAGATCTTGGTATTCATTGGTTGCATCTGCGTCAGCATCGTCAGCATTTTTAATGTAACCTAAGGCTGAAATGTCAGCATCACTTAATTGGGTGTCATCGTCACCGTCCGAAAGGCCGGTTGGTATATTGATAAGTGAGGTGAAATCAATATCCGACCACTGTGCATTTGTACCATCTGTAGTTAAGAATCTACTGCTCTGGCCAGACTGGTCAGGCAAAGCGTCGATGTTTCCAGAGGCCATTTCAACCCATTGATCAGTCATCCAAAAAAAGAATTTATCTTCATCAGAATCGTAGACCAATAAACCATTATCATTATCTGAAAGGTTGGCGGTGAATGAGGTAGTAGTTCGTTCATTGGTAGTTAACCTTGGAACGAGCAATCCTTGGTTTGCATTTGGAGCTACCAACTCTAAAATGGCGTTTGAATTTGGTGTTTCTATCCCAATTCCAACGGATTGAGCGTTTGTAATAGTGGTAGCCAGGAATAGCAATGCTATTCCAGAAAAGCGGATGATTTGGTGTGTCATTTCTAAGAACTTTTTAGAGACTATGTATCCAAATTATCCAACTAAAAATTAGATTAATAATATTTTGAGTAAACGACCAAAATAGTGAGTGAACGACACTAAAGGATGGAAATACGTTCTTGAAAGTCTGTTTTATAAGACCTGCCAATTGGAATTTTGTCTTCACCAATGAATGCATAGCCTCCTTTAATCATCGAGATTTTATCAATTCTTGTGGCATACGATTTATGTGTGCGAACAAAATCAGCTTCCGGAAGCTTTGCCAATATTGATTTTAATGTTTGACTAATGGTAAGTACCCTGTCATCACAAATGACTTTTGTGTAATTGTCCTGGGCTTCCAAGATTTGGATGCTGGTTAGTTCCAGTTGAATCGTGCCGTTTTTTTCACGGATATAGAACGTAGATTTTTCATTCGTTTGATCTACTTTATACAAGGCCATTTCAACATTAATTCGAATGTCAAATTGATTAAATGGTTTAAGCAGATAGGCAAGCGGATTCGTGACTTTTGCTCTAGAAACGGTTGACTGATTGTAGTAGGAAGTGATGAAAATAAAGGGTGTCGGATTCGTTTTGTTGATTTCGTGTGCCAGGTCTATTCCATCTTTATCGCTACCGAGATTTACATCAAGGAGTATGAGATCAAATTTTTGATTAATAATCGCATTCAATGCATCCTCATAGTTCATCGCAAATTCCACATTCTGAATGTTCAAATCTTCTAAAATGAAGCTCAGGTCCTTGGCAATCAATGGCTCATCCTCGACTATAAGAATCTTCTTGTCCATTACACCAATTTATACTTTTCAATTTCAAGTTTTACCGAGGTGCCAAGTTGCGTTTCTACCTTCATGGAAGCTTTAAGTTTCATTGCCAGAGAATCAATCAGGACCATCCCAAATGACTTTTCATCGGGGTTGTTTATTGATCCAACCCCATTATCGCTTACCGATAGATTTAGTCGATTTAAGTTTTCATTTAGGGCAATTGTGATTTTCCCATCCTCTGCATCAGGAAATGCGTGTTTTAATGAGTTACAGATCAATTCGTTCAGAATGAGCCCAATAGGGATAATGGTATCTACATCGATCATCAAATCATCTACTTGATAATCGAAATCAATCTCCGTATCAGTCTTATAAGATTGCTTTAAGATTTCAGACAGATCTTCGATGTATTCTTTTGCATTAACACCGGATAAATTGTTTTCCTGATAGAGTTTTTGATGAATCAGTGCCATGGATTCGACGCGCGTTTGTCCTTCACTTACTGCATCCAAAGCGTTTTCGTCTGTTATGAATCTGGATTGCATACTGAGTAGACTTGAAACTACCTGAAGATTATTTTTCACCCGGTGATGAATTTCTTTAAGCAGGGTTTCTTTTTCATCCAGTGATTTGGCAATAGTTGCCTCTGACTTGGATTTCACCCTATATAGTACAAACAACAAAACAGATAAACCAATGATGAGAGAAAGCACCAAATACGTGATGTTCCGTTCATTTCGAGCATTTTGCTGCTGCAATTTTAGCGTGGTGATCTCATTTTCCTTTTGTTCACTTTGATACTTCTGTTCCAGTTCGTTAGTTATTCTCAAACGTTCCTGGTCTGTGATGGAATCATAATCGTTTAGGAAAAGATCCTGATATTCATATGCTTTCTTGTATTGCTCTTTAGCACCATATAGTGAGGCAGCTGCTCGGTTTCTCCGACTTCTGAGGTTCATGTCATCATATTGCTCCGTTAGTTTTTCCGCTTCTTTTAATGCTTCCTCAGCTTTATTGTATTCCTGTAATCCTGTGTAAGCAATTACCTGTCCGGTCAGATTCACAAGCGTACTGTGATGATCTCCTGCCTGCTTTATAAGAGGTAATGATTGCTTCAAGTAATGTAAGCTGCTGTCGAATTCTCCTCGATATAAATAGTTATTAGAAAGACCTTCGTAGATGGATAGCATGATCCATTCATTATCTTCACTATTCTGTGCAATTCGTTCTCCTCTTTTTAGATATTTAAATGCTTGATCTAATTTTTCCCATTTGTTAGAAATAGCTGCTAGATTAATTAGAGATTGAGCAACCCCTATTGAGTCTCCCAGAAGACTGTCCAGGGTTATACTTTTCTTATAATATTTCCAGGATTGATCGAGATCACCACTATAGAAGAATAAGACACCAAGATTATTGTATACACGGCTTAGCTCTGATTGATTTTTGGAATCTTCATAAAATGAAGCTACTTCGAGATAGGTTTTTGCTGCTTTTTCTGTTTCACCATTAATATCAAATACGATGGCCAACATACTCTTGGCTCGAGCAATAGCAAGAGGTAATTCTCTCTGTTCAGCCAATTCCAGCCCAAGAATGGCATAGTGTTCTGAAGAATCAATGTCTGAATAGGCATATTCCCAAGAAAGATCAAGCAACATCGTCTGCCGATCTTCGATTGAAGCATGGTTTAACTGTTGCGTAAGACTGTCAATTAAATTCTTGTCTTGTCCAAAAGAAGGAAGAGCAATAAATAAGAAAAGTGTGGTTAGGTATTTCATCAATGCTTAATCAAATTAATTAAACCTGATGAATTGACTAATCTATTCTGAGACTTTGACTCAATACTTGTGTTAGGTCTTACCGTTTAACCAGTTCAAATTGTTGAACTTTTTCTTTCAACCAAAGCTCTATCGTGAAAGTATCTTTGGATGGGATAGATTCAAATTTCCTTTTAAGATCCTTCAGGTTAGTTATTTTTTGCTCGTTTAATTTCAAAATTCGGGTCTCCGAATCAAATGTTAGATTTTGGAATGACTCGGGAACCATCTCGTCAATTTTACTCGCCACATAGAGTTGATTATTGTCTTCATATAGAATAAGGCCCAATGCTGGAAAGAATCCTTCTGGCATTTCACCTTCATCGATGGTCATGACCACTTCGGTTTGTCGTTTCTTTAATTCGGATAGGGTAACGGGTGCTACTTTACCATTCATCACCTGGTCCAGCCAACGAGTGTGTGACCTTACCTGCGTGTAATATTCAACTGCCCCGTAGGTGGCAGGACCATTTTCTCCATCTTCACCGGCTGAACTGATCCCGACTACAAGATCTTTATCTGGTAAACTAAAAATCATCGGACCACCACTATCACCAGGTCCGGCGGTGCCTTCTAGTTCCGTTGAAGAGGGATCCTCAGGAGTATCAAAGTCGAATGTTAGCATGGTTTTGTAAATCCGATCCACACGATTGGTCGCAGCTCTTAATTTCCCATCCGTTATCCACTCTGTCTCATCTCCCGCTTTTGCATAACCATGACCCACAATAATTATTTCTTTCTCTTCTTCCCGAAGGTTTCTGTTGAGTAATAGTGGCGAGATATTTTGTATATCACCTGCAAGCTTGAGTAATGCAATGTCATGTCCATTTGGGCCATCATATTCTGGATGAATGTAAACCTCTACAACCTCAGCTACCTGACCATCATCAAAGTAGACTTTTAAATTTCCCTGGGTTCTGGTGTACATTCCTTCGGCTACATGAGCGGCTGTTATGATCCATTTTGAGCCAACCAGTGTTCCATCACCTCCATCAATGCCTACCTTACAAACAGCAGGAAATTCTTTTCCTAGGGTTAAGTATTTTTCATCTGATTGATCATGTCGCCTTACAATATCCATGGTGAAAATAATGCTGGAAAAGGTTATTAGAGTAAGTTTGATCATGTCGATATATATTTTAAGATTTGAATCGAAGAAACGTGCTTGAAAGATAAAATTTGTGCTTTCAGGGTATAACCCCTTCTTTTTGTATGCAAAAATCCGTTTGATGAGTACGAAAAAAACGATCCTCTTTTCTGATTGGCTGCCTTTGATTTTTCAGTTTCTGTTTGTTGCCTTGTTGTTTCATTATTTGGTTGGCTACAATGATGAGCTCAAGCTTCTTTACATAGTGTTGTTAATAGCCAATGTATCGGCGATGCTGATATCAGATCTTTTTTCACGCCAGTTAAATTTTTCAGCAAGCATTCAGTTGAATTTCATGTTGGCATTGGGGTACTTTTTAGCAGGCTGGTATTTTTCGGATCTTTTGAGATTTGAAATTATTGAACAGGTAGCTACTGATCTGGTTTCAGATCCGAACGCAGAAGTGATAACCGCACGTGTTGTTTATTATACTGGATGGGAGTTTTTCTTCATTTATATCCTAAATGCGATTCCATCGTACCGACAATATATCGTGTTAAAGCCTATTGAGATTGAAGGAGAGGAGACCAATTTTTCTGAAAAACTATTTTCAGTCAAGACCGGGTCGCGGATTCATCTATTCCCGTATAATGAAACCGAATACATCGAGGCATCTGGTAATTACATCAATATATACAGGAAAGGGAGGAAGTATACAGCCCGAATGGGATTAGGTGAATTTTTGAAAAAAGCCAATTGTGATTCTATCATTCGGGTACACCGATCATTTGCCGTGCATATCGATAGTATCAGCGAAATCGAGAATGATGCTGATGGATTTGATATCATCCTAAAAGATCGTCGAATCATTCGAGGAGGGAAGCAGTACAAAGAAGAAGTTTTTACCCGGCTTGGAATCTAGAACTCACTGATAAAGTGAAACTCAATATCAGGGAAATTATCCTGAACCATCTGCAACCAGGCTTTAGACTCTGCCATGAAAACCAGCTTTCCTTCCTTGTCTTTCGCAATGTGTCTTTGCTTGTCTTTTATAAAAGCATCGAGTTTGGCAGGATCTTCAGCACTAATCCAACAAGCCTTGTAAATATTGACAGGCTCAAATTTGGCATTGGCGCTGTATTCATTCAAAAGTCGATGTTGCAATACTTCAAATTGTAGTGCACCCACTGTTCCTACTACTTTTCTTGAACCTAATTCAAAAGTGAATAACTGTGCAAGCCCCTCATCCATCAACTGGTTCAGTCCTTTCTCCAATTGCTTGGACTTCATTGCATCCATGTTGATTACTTCTCGGAACATTTCAGGGGAGAAAGAAGGGATTCCTTTGTAAAGTCCTTTTTCTCCTTCACTCAACGTATCACCAATTTTCAGATTTCCTGTATCATAAAGTCCTACAATATCGCCCGGGAAAGCTTCCTCAACGGTTTCTTTCTGCTGCGCCATGAAGGCAGTGGCGTTGGAAAAACGAATTTGTTTGTCTTGGCGGACATGGTAGTAATTACTTCCTCGTTCAAACTTTCCAGAACATACTCGAACGAAGGCAATTCTGTTTCTGTGCTTTGGATCCATATTGGCATGGATCTTAAAGATGAAGCCAGAAAATTTCTTTTCATCAGGTTTGATCTCACGCGCTTCAGTTTCTCTGGACTTAGGAGAAGGAGCAATTTGCGTGAAGCAATCCAGAAGTTCTCGAACACCAAAATTGTTAACGGCACTACCAAAAAAGACGGGTGCTACTTCACCACTCAAGTAGGTTGAAGCGTCAAACTCATCATATACTCCATTAACCAATTCAATTTCATCCCTTAACTCGGTCACCAATGACTCAGGTAAATGCTTATCCAATTCCGGGTCATCCACCCCTTTGATTTCAACCACCTCATCTACTCTTTTTTGCTTGTTGGGCTCGTACAGATTTATGTTATTTTCATAGATGTTATATACACCTCGTAGTGTTTTACCCATACCAATTGGCCAACTCATCGGGCGGACTTTGATGTTCAGCTTTTCTTCAATTTCATCAAGGAGTGAAAACGCATCCTGTCCTTCTCGATCCAGTTTGTTGATAAAGCAAATCACGGGAGTGTTTCTCATGCGGCAAACTTCCATGAGCTTTTCGGTTTGTTCCTCCACACCCTTTACACAGTCGATGACCATTATCACACTATCCACGGCTGTCAGCGTTCGGTAAGTGTCTTCAGCAAAATCCTTGTGACCAGGAGTATCCAGGATATTGATCTTGAGATCTTTGTACTCAAACCCCATTACCGATGTAGCTACGGAGATACCTCTTTGCTTTTCAATATCCATCCAGTCAGATCGGGTTCCCATATCAATTTTGTTGGACTTAACAGCACCTGCCGTTTGGATAGCTCCTCCAAATAAGAGAAGTTTCTCTGTCAATGTGGTCTTACCTGCATCGGGGTGGGCGATGATTCCAAAAGTTCTACGTCTTCCTATTTCCTGCTCCAGCGTCATAATTTGATCAAATTGATGCGCAAAATTAGCCAATAGGATTTAGCCTCGCAGCACTTCCACTAATATTGATTGATAAGTACAATAATTACAATAAATTTCATGTACTTAACATTACTATGGAATCGATTAAACAAAGAAATGCTTCCTATCGAAGTGAGCTATTTCGTCATCTGGATGGAATAGGAGTTGCCGCGGCAGCTTACGAGCTGCATGTAAAGGGAGTTCTTGATTTTCTCCTTGAAAATAAATCAGCTGAATTGACTGATCTAGCTGAGAGATTCCAAGCAAATGCGGGTTATTTGAATGTTGCTATACGCCTTTTGGCGGCCCAGGGGTGGCTAAACTATACTGTTGATAATGATCAGGAAGTCATTTCAATAGAAACCAATGAGTCAAGTAAGACTGCTTTTGAACATACGGTCCATTATCGGGAAGTGGTAGAGCTCATGAAGTTTTCTGCTGACTTTCATCCCCGAAAGTTTGAAAAGGAGCCTTTTGAAGTTTGGAATCGGATTGCAAGGAAGTATATCGAGGGATATTTCTCACTTTCATCTGATGCAAATAAACTTGAGATTCAGAAACAAATATTGAAACACATTGAAGGCGTATTAGCTGGGCCAAGTACCGTTCAACTGGGGATGGGAGGGATGTTTCATAAATATTTTATGGAAATGTCATTTAGTCCGGCTGAGTATCATAAGGACCCGGAAAGCTTTGAGAAAATTCTTGACTTCTTCACTCATTTGGGATGGTTTGAGAAAAAAACCAAGACGTACAAATTCACCGAAAAAGGGCTCTTTTTTGCTAAGAGATCATCAGCATATGGTGTCACTGTTTCTTACATACCCACATTCAGGAACCTTGACGAACTCATTTTTGGGAATCCTGAGATTTTGAAAGTTAACGAAGGGGAAAAAGAAAAAGGAGTAGATCGTGAGATGAATGTATGGGGAAGTGGGGGTGCTCATGTAGCTTATTTTGAAAAGGTGGACGAAATAATCATTGATTTATTCAATAGACCAATTAATGAACAACCCAAAGGAGTGCTGGATATGGGGTGTGGCAATGGGGCATTCTTAATTCATATTTTCGATGTGATTTTCCATAAAACGCAAAGGGGTAAAATGTTGGAAGAACATCCTTTGTTTTTAGTAGGAGCTGACTACAATGAAGCCGCTTTGAAAGTAACCAGGGCCAATCTTATTAATGCAGACGTTTGGGCGAAAGTGATCTGGGGAGATATTGGAAATCCTCAAAGACTGGCAACAGATCTTAAGGAAAACTATGAAATGAATCTTGGGGACTTACTCAATGTACGTACATTCCTTGATCATAATCGGATGTGGAGCGATGAGAGTGAGCCTTTAAAGAAATCGAGTATTTCCACAGGAGCATTTTCATCAAGGGGTAGATTGCTAAGTAATAATGAGGTTGAAGCGAATCTCAAAGCACACTTCGGGAAATGGAAACCGTATATTGAAAAATTCGGATTGATTATTATTGAATTACATGGATTGGATCCTCAGTTGACTGCTGCTAATCTGGGTAAAACGGCTAGTGCGGCCTATGAAGCTACTCATGGATTTTCAGATCAATACATTTTGGAATTGAATAGCTTTGACAAAGTAATTGAGGAAACCGGACTTAATATCGATCCAAATCATCGATCCAAATTCCCTAATTCTGAATTGGCAACTGTAAGTATCAACTATCTCAAGTAAATGAAAAAGTCCTCTCGATACGTCCTCTACCTGGTTCTTGGATTCATCATCTATCAAATCATAGATTCTGGTGATACTGGAGTGACCCATCAAGACGCGAGAAACATTCTCATTGTGGCTATAGTAGTGGTTTTCATCTTGCTCATGATTGTCCGTGTCATGAAGAATCGATATGACAATGGAGAAGAGGAGTGATAATTGCATGAATGACGGTCAGTGGTAATTCTTAGAATGAGATTCCTGAACTCAACTTTCGTTTCGTCAGGAATGACGTTAGTTAAGAGAGATTTCTAATACCTTGGACGTCATTCCGGTTTTGGAGGTACGACAAATACCGGAATCTCAAATTTAAAGCTATATGCGTGCTAAAGGTGGTTATGTGTATATCATATCGAATAAGTATCGATCTGTCCTTTATACAGGAGTAACCAGTAATCTTTACTCTAGAATTTATGAGCACAAACAAGGTATGGGATCTGTGTGGGCTAGTAAATACAATTGTATAGATCTAATGTACTATGAATTTCATGATGATATAGAGTCTGCAATTAAGCGTGAGAAGCAGATAAAAAAATGGAAGAGAGCGTATAAGGAGAATATCATAACAGACTTCAATCCCGATTGGAAGGATCTTTATAATGAGGTAGAAGAGATGCAATGACGGTGTGCGGTGATTCCAGGATGAGATTCCTGAATTCCACTATCGTTTCGTCAGGAATGACGGTATAGAAGGTTTATTAGCTACCAGAGACGTCATTCCGGCCTGCCTGCGGTAGGCAGGTTTTCGAAGAATGAGAAATACCGGAATCTACTTCCATCATCAATCTCAAGAATGACGGCAATCTTTGACACTGAAAACTGCCAATTTTCCTCTAAAAAGTAGATTCTACTGCCATTTATTTTACTGAAAAAGATGAATTAAGCCTCCATTTTGACAATAAATATTAAAAGCCACCTCGTGGCCCTGTCAATGTGTCACAATTTTTCCTTTGGCACATCCCTTGATAAATCAAAAGCAAAACTTGAATTAACGAAAAATAGATAAATCATAGAAATGGGAAAAATCATAGGTATCGACTTAGGAACTACCAACTCTTGCGTCTCAGTAATGGAGGGTAACGAGCCGGTAGTGATCCAGAATAGCGAAGGAAGAAGGACGACCCCATCTATCGTCGCGTTTCTCGATGATGGTAAGGGAGAAAGAAAAGTGGGTGATGCGGCAAAAAGGCAAGCCATCACCAACCCACAGAACACGGTTAGCTCTGTGAAGCGATTCATGGGGAAGAAGTATTCTGAGGTAAAAGAAGAAATGAAGAATGTGTCTTACGGACTAGAGTCTGGAAGCAATGACACAGTACGGGTGAAGATCGGTGACAGAGCATACACTCCTCAGGAGATCTCTGCGATGATTCTTCAGAAAATGAAATCGACAGCTGAAGATTTCCTTGGACAGGAAGTAAAAGAAGCTGTTGTTACTGTGCCTGCATACTTTAACGATGCAGAGCGTCAGGCGACCAAAGAAGCAGGTCAGATTGCTGGTTTGGATGTGAAACGAATTATCAACGAGCCTACGGCAGCAGCCTTAGCTTACGGTCTTGATAAAAAAGATCAGGACATGAAGATTGCGGTGTACGACCTTGGGGGTGGTACATTCGATATTTCTATTCTTGAACTTGGTGACGGAGTATTTGAAGTGAAGTCTACCAACGGAGATGTGCACTTAGGAGGAGACGATTTTGACGGGGTGATCATCAAATGGTTGGCAGAGGAGTTTATGAGCGATGAAAACATCGACCTAAGAAAAGATCCTATGGCACTTCAGCGATTGAAAGAAGCTGCTGAGAAAGCTAAAATTGAGCTTTCAAGTTCTTCAGAGACTGAAATCAACTTACCATACATCATGCCGGTAGACGGAGTACCTAAGCACTTGGTACGAAAGCTTACACGAGCGAAGTTCGAGCAACTTGCGGATGATTTAGTAAGAAGATCAATGAAGCCTGTCGAAGCTGCTTTGAAAGATGCAGGTCTTTCTACTTCTGAAATTGACGAAGTAATCTTGGTAGGTGGTTCTACTCGAATCCCTAAGATCCAGGAAGAAGTAGAGAAGTTCTTCGGTAAGAAGCCTTCTAAAGGAGTAAATCCTGACGAGGTAGTAGCAATTGGTGCTGCGATCCAGGGAGGCGTATTGACAGGTGAAGTAAAAGATGTACTTCTTCTTGACGTAACACCACTATCTCTAGGTATCGAAACAATGGGAGGAGTTTCTACGAAATTGATAGAGTCTAACACGACGATCCCTACGAAGAAGTCTGAGACATTCTCTACTGCTGCTGATAATCAGCCATCTGTTGAGATTCACGTACTTCAAGGTGAGCGTCCAATGGCAAAAGACAACAAGTCGATTGGTAAGTTCCACTTGGATGGTATCCCACCAGCGCCAAGAGGAGTACCTCAGATCGAAGTAACTTTCGATATTGATGCGAATGGTATCTTGAATGTAAGTGCGAAAGACAAAGGCACAGGCAAAGAGCAGAAAATCAGAATTGAGGCATCGTCAGGATTGACGGATGAGGAAATCGAGAAAATGAAGCAGGAAGCAGAGGCAAATGCTGAAGCGGATAAGGAAGCGAAGGAGAAAGCGGAGAAAATCAATCAGGCTGACTCAATGATTTTCCAAACAGAGAAGCAGTTGAGTGAGTTTGGCGACAAACTTTCTGAAGGCAACAAAACAGCAATCGATGGTGCATTAACTAAGTTGAAAGAAGCGCACAGTAAGCAAGATCTTGCTGAGATTGATGCGGCACTTGAAGCAATGAATAATGCATGGCAGGCAGCATCTCAAGAGATGTATGCAGCACAGCAGGAAGCGGGAGGCGCGGATGCAGGTGCAGGTGCAGGTGCAGCTGGTGCTGATGCTGGAGCTTCAGAAAATGGCTCTGCTGACGATGTGTCTGATGTTGAATTCGAAGAGGTAGAAGAAGACAAGAAGTAACTGCCTACGGCAGTCGAATCTATCTGATTGTACCCATTACATATAAGTAACCCTTCTCGATCCCGATATTTATCGGGACGGGGAGGGTTTTTTTATGCAGCTCTCTCTGTAGTTTATAGAACTTCTAACAATCTGGGAATGAATATTTTATAGCAAAGTGAGTTCTTAATCCAGTCAAGAAATACTAACTTGTTGAAAGCTAATCATCTGAATTTCACCACCGATGAGGATAATTCTTGCTTTTTCAGTCATACTTTCAATATCTGTGCAGGGTCAATCAAAGCTTGATAGTCTTGAGTTGGCTTTGGAACAAACTTCAACTGACTCCACACGAATAAAACTATTGCATCAGCTCTCTGATGAGTACAGCTATGAATATCCCGCAAAAGCACAAGAGCTTCTGCAGCAAGCAATCAGTCTTTCCGAAGAAGCCAATACTCCATTACTTACGATTGAAGGATTAAGCAAGCTTGGACACTTTCTTGCGCTCAGATCAAGCTATGACTCTGCCTTAAATGCTTTTGAACGTGCACTGCGTTTATCAGAAAAAGAAGACTTTGATAAAGGCTATTCGGAAGCTCTGCTTGGCCTTGGTGAAACTCATTGGCGCCAGGGAAATTTGAAGAAGGCGCAAGAATATCAGGAAAGAAATATTGAATTTTCTCGATCTATCGGTAACAAAGAGGGGATTGCCAGCTCCTACAACACCCTGGGCAATATCAATAATGATGTAGGAGAATTCACAAAGGCAATGGAGTATTATACTTCGGCGGCTAATCTATTTGAAGAAATTGGTAATAAGCGAAATACCTCCATCGCTTTGACAAATGTTGGCCTTATCCATCAGAGACTGGAGAATTACGAGAAAGCCATCGACTATTACCTGGCAAGTGATAGCATTTTTGAACAATTGGAATTTCATAGAGGTAATGCTTACATAGCAAGCAAACTGGCAACGGTCTACAAAAATCTGGAACAGTATGAAAAATCACTATCGTACAGCCAAAGAGCGCTAACAGCCTACGAAAAATTAGGTGGTCGTTCCGCTATTGCCGAAATCAAACACAATGTTGGGAATCTATACTGGGAACAGAAGAAATATGAAGAGGCATTGCCTTATTATCTGGAGGCAAGAGCGATAAATTTAGAAATTGGCGATTCAATGGCGGTAGCACTTAACACTCAGTCCGTCGGTGGGACTTACTTCCAATTAGATCAATCGGACAAAGCATTGCAATATCTTGAGGAGGCACTAACAATTGCTAAAGCCACAGGTGCAAAACTTACGATTATGGATAGTTACGAAACGCTTTCAGCTGTCCATTTTGATCAACAGAATTTTCAAAGCGCGTACGAAAATTTAAGTCAGTTTATCAAACTGAGAGACAGCCTTTATACCATTGAAAAACGTGACCTGGCTAGCGAGATTGAAGCTAAATACCAGAATGAGGCCAAGCAAAATGAGATCGATCTGCTTGAGTCTGAAAATACGCTTCAGGCGCTTCAAATTGAAAAAAGGCAAAACGAACGGAACGGATTGATCATCATTTCCATCGTTATATTAATCGTTTTGGCTCTTATCATCAATCAGTATCGAATCAAACAGGCATCCAATAAACAGTTGAAGGAACTGGATCAGATCAAATCCACCTTTTTTGAGAATATTTCACATGAGTTCCGGACTCCCTTGAGCTTGATCCTTGCCCCCGTAAAAGATCGAATGAAGCAGCCATTGGAGGAAGGGGATGAACACCTTTTCAATACCGTAATAAAAAACGCAGAAAACCTGGATGAATTAATCAAGCAGCTACTGGATCTGGCAAAGTTGGAAAAAGATAAATACGATCTCCGACTAGAGCCTGTTGAATCTTCTGGATTCTTCAAAGTCATCACTGCTTCTTATGAATCACTAGCTGCAGTCAAACAGATCACCTTTGATATAGAAATACCGGATGAAGATCAATGGCTGGAACTAGATAAAGACCTGTTAAGGAAAATCTGTAATAATCTACTTAGTAATGCATTCAAGTTTACCCCCGCTGACGGCCATGTTCGTTTCAGATTGACATATGATGAAAATTTAATAATCGATGTATCAGATACCGGACCAGGTATACCAACGAAGGACCAAGAACGTATTTTTGATCGGTTTTCTCAGGTAGATGGCCCGCATGCTACCGGTACGGGCATTGGATTGGCATTGACAAGGGAACTTGTGGAGGCATCTGGTGGAACTATTAAGTTGACTAGCAAAGTTGGGGAAGGATCATCTTTTGAAGTTTCAATCCCAGTCAATCCGGTTTCTGCTCAAGAATCAGATTCATCCGAAGTGCTTTCAGAACAAGCGCACGATGTTGTAGAAAATACATTCGCATTGTCCGAAAAGGAGCAAACGCTACTGATCATAGAAGATAATGCAGACTTGAGAACCTACTTGTCTAGCTTGTTTCAGGAAGAGTATAACATCCATTCGGCGATCGATGGCAAGAAAGGAATTGATGCAGCTAAAGAAATCATTCCCGACCTTGTGATCAGCGACATCATGATGGACGAAATGGATGGACTTGAAGTGTGTAGATCGCTTAAATCTAACGAGGAGACGGACCATATCCCAATTATTTTACTGACAGCCAGATCAGATCAGCAAACGAAGCTCGAGGGTTTGAAACAGGGTGCTGATGCCTACATTTTGAAGCCATTTGAATCAGAAGAATTAAGGGCAACTGTCCACAACCTGATTGAGCAACGTCAAAAATTGAGAGCCAGGTATACGTCTACCCCAGACAATGGTGAATCAAGCCAGGTAGAGACACCTCCGTTTGTTTTAAAATGTGAGAAGATCGTTCATGATAACCTCTCTAACGATTCATTTACGGCAGATGATTTTTCCAGAGAAATAGGAATGAGCCGTATGCAGGTACATCGCAAACTCAAAGCTATGACCGATCTGTCCACTACTGCATTTATCCGACACCACCGATTGATTGAGGCCAAATCCTTATTAGAGAAAGGTGAACCTGTCTCTCAGGTTGCTTATGCGGTAGGCTTTAGTAGTCTCTCATACTTCTCCAAAGTTTTCAAAGAACATTACGGAATATTGCCCTCTGAGCATGCATCGCAAACTTTCTGAAATACCTGCTAAGTGGAGATTATTCTCTGACAATTAAGTCATAAACCCTTCCAACTTTGGAAGGCATTTTTTGTGTCTTTCAGGCATGATAAAAAAAGGAATTCTCATTTTGGTAATACCACTTCTGCTGTCATGTGAAGGTGATGATACAGTTTCGCCTGAGTTGATTGGTACCTGGCAACTTTCAGAAGTATTAGCTGATCCAGGGGATGGGAGCGGTACATTTAATTCCATAGATAGTGATAAGACCATCACATTTTTTGCTGATGGTAGTGTCCAATCCAATGCTACTTTATGCAACCTTTCAACTCAACCTGACGAACCAAGTGCAGGGGTGTACTCCTTGCAAGATTCTACGATCACTCCGGATTGTCCAGGTCAAGATTTTTTTTTCAACATCAAGTTCGTAATAGAAGGATCAAATCTGATTCTTACTTATTTATGTATTGAGTCGTGTGCTGAAAAGTATGTAAAGAGGTAAAAAGATAGTCTGAACTAATTTTTATTCTCCCAAACGACTAGCTATGGCATCAAAGAGATCATGCGGATTGAATGGCTTGGTCACTACCCCATTAAGCCCTGCTTCCTGGGTTTTTGTTGCTTTTTCGAACATGGCAGAAGCTGTAAGAGCTAGAATAGGTAGATCGTATCCAAGTTTACGAATGATTTTGGTTGCATCATAACCATCCATGATAGGCATCTGAAGGTCCATTAGAATGATGTCATATGGGTTGTTTTCAACCTTTTGAATTGCTTCCTCACCGTTGCTAGCAACATCTACTTTCATGTCCCATTTTTCCAACAGTCTTTTGGCGATGAGTACATTCATGTTGTTGTCTTCCACCAACAAAACTTTGTAGCCGGTAAGTTTTAACAGTTTTTTACGACTGTTTATTTTCAGTTCGTCCTTAACTGGTAGATGAAGAGAAAAGTAGAAAACAGAGCCTTTATCCAGCTCACTTTCCAGGTATATCTGGGATCCCATTTGCTCCACTAACTGCTTGGTAATGGATAGTCCCAATCCTGTACCTCCATACTTTCTGGTGGTCGAGGAGCTAGCTTGTTCGAATGACTGAAAAATACGTCCTCTAAGATCCTGACTAATTCCGATGCCTGTATCCTCGATTTTAAAAATCACCTCAATGGTTGACTCTTCAGGGATTCCTTGAGAAACGGTGAAGGTAACACTGCCATCGTCAGTGAATTTAAGGGCATTACCAATCAGGTTAGTCAGAATTTGATTGACCCGGGTTTTGTCTAGCTCAACAAAGGCTGGTAGCTGATCATCATAGTTGAAATTGAGGACGATGTTTTTGGTCTCGGCTATAGGTCTAAAGACATTGTAGATGTTTGAGCAGAATTGTTTGAGGTCTACACCTACAAGCTCCAGATCGAGCTTCCCAGCATCAATTTTACTGTAATCCAGTACATTGTTGATGAGGGTTAGTAAGTACTCAGATGAATTTTTTAAGTTGTTCAACTCTTCCAACTGATCTTTTCTCGGTTTTTCTTCAATAAGGTGATAGGTGGTACCTATTACTGAATTCAAAGGGGTACGGATCTCATGACTCATCACTGATAAAAAGTCTGACTTTGCTTTAGCAGCATTTTCGGCTTCTCGTTTAGCCAATCTCCAGGAACCTGTGAAATGCTCTGAAAGAATCAATGACTGGAAGAGAAAGAAAATAAGCTGACCAATCATGGTCACCCAAAGTATTTCTTCGACAAAATTGAGGTAGGCCAAAGACTTCATGACGAACACAACCAAGATCCCGATGGTGCTATATACCGAGTATTTGGCCCCTTTTCTTCCGCTGACAATAGCACGGAAATAAACAAATCCTGCGAAGAACATTCCAAATAGAACGAGTAGTAGGAATGGCTCATTGAGCTGTGTGAAAATTCTGACTGGAAGGAGTGTCATCATGGCCCAAATCAGGGATAGAAAAATAAAGAAGTTGGCCACTTTTTTTGGAGTCTCATTTGGAAACAGATGCTTCAAATACAAGCAGAAGAAAAATGCAGTCAGATAAAAGGTGCTGTATTCAATGGTCATTCCTAACCTGTAGGGCATATCGACCAGATCATGCAAGACATAATTACCCCAACCAATGATGCGATACGCATAAACAAGGCAAAACAAGGCAAAATATAGCGCCATTTTCTCTTGCTGACCATAGCTGAATAACCCGAGAAAAAAGAATGCGCCCATCACGAGACAACCGGCCATAAACACATCATAGACATCATTCACGAACTTTTCATCCATTAATGATTCTAGTGTTCCGAGTGTAATAGATGATCCAATTCCACCTTTGCTATGCACAAAATTTGAGATGTGTATAACCAGGTTTATGGTATCTCCTTCGACATGGGCGAGCGAAACAAGATTATGCTTTCGTGCGGGTTGTTCCTCTTCTTTCGTAGTTCCCGGAACACCCATGTTGGCCAACAACTCTCCGTTTACATATAGCCGATATGCACTGAACAAATCAGGCACTTTCATGGCCAGGTGAATATCCGTGGA
Source organism: Ekhidna sp. (assembly GCA_965601465.1). Lineage (GTDB taxonomy): Bacteria > Bacteroidota > Bacteroidia > Cytophagales > Cyclobacteriaceae > Ekhidna. The sequence goes on from OZ271834.1 coordinate 1,167,814, forward strand.
TTTAATGATGGTTAAGGTGTATGTGCCATAACCCATGGCAGGGAGTCCGCTTTGGTCCCATCGGTTGGGAACTTGAATAAGCATGGGATCTTGACTGGGTGCAATGGTAGGGGCAATAAACTCTGAGTGGTAAAAATTCCATTCCCCGTTTAGACTCAAAGATTTTGTAAAATCGTGATCAACGAGGTTTAATTGCCCGGACACGGGTACAGGTGTTTGTCCGAAACTAGCCTCATTGGTGAATATGAGTGCTATTCCAATTATCAACCGCCATAGCATACTTAAATTAACCCAATATGGAGCAAATTGATTGTGCTTTTAGAGGATTATTAGACGGATCTGGATTAGAGAGGTATTGATTCGTAGAAATTGTCTCGATTGGATAATTGAAGGTTGTATTTTTGCAGCCCTATGAAATTAACCATCAAGACACTTTTTGGATTTGAAGATATTCTCGCAGACGAAGTAAGAGCACTCGGAGGAGAAAAAGTAGAGAAGATCACACGTGGAGTGAAGTGTGAAGGGAATCCGGCATTCCTATATCGAGCGAATCTTTCATTACGCACCGCCTTGAAAATTCTGGTCCCCATCCATACGTTTCATGCACGAGATGAAAAGCAGCTTTACGATAAAGTGATGGAGTTTGATTGGTCCAATTTTCTTGATGTGGATCAGACCTTTGCCATTGATCCAGTTGTTTTCTCTGAAGTCTTTACCCATTCCAAGTATGTGGGGCTCAAGACCAAAGATGCCATGGTGGATCAATATCGAAACAAATATCGAAGAAGGCCCTCAATAGATACGGATAAACCTGACGTGCTTTTCAATGTACACTGCGCCAACGATTTTTTCACCATCTCAATGGATAGTTCTGGTGCAGCATTGAACCAGCGAGGCTACCGTGAAGACGGGCACCGGGCACCCATGAATGAGGTACTTGCTGCAGGCATGGTGATCTTGTCAGGCTGGGATAAAAAAACTCCATTGGTAGACCCGATGTGTGGGAGTGGCACCATTCTCACTGAAGCTGCTATGATTGCCATGAACATGGGACCTAATCTGAAACGAAAGGAATTTGGATTCCGAACCTGGCCACAATACAGCCCAATCTTGTTTAATAATGTGAAAAATGAAGAGCTGGGTAAGATGCGTAAACCAAGCATGGACCTAACTGGAATCGATGTAGATGAAAGTGCAGTAACACTTGCAAGAAAAGCTTTAGGCAAAATTGGTTTACGAAGAGAAGTACGTATTAAGACGATGGACTTCAGAGAATTTAAGCCCATCAACGATCATGGGATGATCATTACTAATCCTCCGTATGGAGAACGAATTGGGGATGATATCCTCGACTTTTATAAATCCATGGGAGATGCGTTTAAGCAAAATTTTCCTGGTTATGATGCATGGTTGATCAGTTCAAACAAACAGGCGTTGAAACAGATCGGACTTAAAGATTCGAAGCGAATAAAGCTGTACAATGGTAAGCTGGAGTGCGACTATTGCAAGTACGAGTTGTACTAAAACTTCAAATGTACCAATGTTCCTTTTCCAAGTTCCGCGGTAACAATGATGATAAGATTGGAATAATCACTTTCGTCGAATTGACTGAAAGTTTCATTTCCAAGTAAGGCGTTTGCCAATGTTGGAATGGTATTGGAGTGTCCGGAAATAACTACTGTTTCACCTGCATGCTTTTCTATTAAGGGAGCTAGCCAATCTCCTTTTGCATAAGGATCATAATTCTGAACTTCTATTCCTTTATTTCTACCGATAGGAGTCAATGTTGCCTCGGTTCTTTTAAATGGAGTACTGTATAAAGCTGCAATATCATGTGCTGATAAGAGAGCAGCTAGATCACTTGCCCGTTCTAATCCTATTTCGCTCAATGGTGGGTTGTTAGTTCCATCCAACGCTTTCTCGGCATGACGCACCAAAATGAAGGTGGTTGGTTCTTGCGCAAACGAAGAGATTGCGAATGTGAATAAAAGAGTAATTAATAGAAATTTTTTCATAGGGGAATTTAAATAAAAAACGCCATCACGAGAAACTGAAGCATCCTTTTGTTCTGACAGCTTCGGTTTACCCATGATGGCGCTACCAGATTTCTACTTCGGATTCAATATAGCGTCGATACGCTTTTGAATATCCTGCAGGTGAAACCTGGAAGATGCATCATTTTGACGAGATAGACCACTTCTTACATCTCTATCTAATCGACTTAAAGAAGCCATGGCAATGGAAGGGATATCAGAATTGGCGTATTCATTTTCCTCCAAATTCATCAGTTCGCCTAGACGGGCGATGTGCTCTTTTTGGAGGTTTCTCCGGTATGTATCAATTTTTCTCCCATTGTACAATTCTCCCCAAACCCCGCGTCTTAAATCTGAGAAAAGTTGAGTCAACGTGTAGGCATTCGATCCATTCAGTGCCTCATTCTCAATCATTCGCATCATCATGTCTTCCCGTGTAAGCCTTCCCAGGATTCTAACTTGTAGTCCTCTCATGTTATCAACGAGTCCATCTTGCTGAATTCTTCCCAGAATTTCGGCATCTACCAGCCAATATGGAGTTGCAAAAAGCTGGTCATTCAAGAATTTCACTGCACGTTGTTGCTTCTCTTTCTCCACATGGGTATAGATGGCTCCATCCTGATCTGAAGTCTTGTTATATTCATATACGCCACCGACGTTTGAAACTACGTGACCGTTGTAGCGATTGAATTGACGAACGACGTTGGCATATAATTCCTCCAGGTCATCATAGTTTTTACCATCCTCCGTCGACCATTCCATCAGCTTATCGAGAATCCTTTTCAGGTTCTTAATCCCTAACTCACTGGCAATCATTGAATCATGTCCAATATCTTCCGTTTGAGCTGTTGGATCCACTGGTAATCTTCGTTGACGACCAAATCGGTAGATGGGGTTATCTGCTTTTTCTAATATCCAACCATTCAATGTTTCCTCTTCATCATCTGGATTAGAAACATTGGCTATTGCTCTGTAACCATACTCCGTGGCCCAGAGATCATATTCTCCAACAATAGGGAAGAAGTTTGTAATTCCATCTTCTGGTTGTGCAACATAATTGAATCGTGCATAATCCATAATAGATGGTGCAACCCCGTGAGTATCCGTAAAGGCTTTATCTCTCAGTTGATCGACGGTATAGGCTACGGAAGATCCCATATTGTGCGGGAAGCCTAACGTATGACCAACCTCATGAGCAGAAACAAAACGGATGAGCTCGCCCATAAATTCATCATCAAACTTTACTTTTCGAGCATTTGGATTCACCGCCGCAGTTTGAATGAACCACCAATTTCTTAGCAGGTTCATTACGTTGTGGTACCAGATAATGTCACTTTCCAAAATCTCTCCGGTTCTGGGATCATGTACGTGAGGTCCCATGGCATTCTGTATATCAGTGGCTACATATCGAATCACAGAATACCGAACATCTTCGGGACTCCAATCAGGATCTTCTTCCGGAGAAGGTGGATCTTTTGCCATGATCGCGTTTTTGAAACCGGCAGCTTCAAAAGCTACTTGCCAATCGTCTACACCTTGCTTGATGTATTTTCTCCACTTTTCTGGAGTCGCAGGGTCAATGTAATAGATAATAGGCTTCACCGGTTCGACCAGTTCCCCGCGATTATATGCATCCCAATCACTGGGTTCTAATCGCCATCGGGTGATCAACCTTCTGCTTGCAGCTTTTTGTTCGTCTGCGCTGTAGTCCACCTGACTAAGAGAGAAGAACCCAACTCGCTCATCAAAGTATCTTGGAACCATTGGATCTTCGGGTAACACAATCATCGATTGATTCATCTCTACGGAAAGTGTACCTGTAATTTGGTTATCCGGGAGATCGTCACCTCTGTAGGTTAATACATGTCGAACTTCCACATTTTCAGGGAAGGATTTCACAGACATGATCATGGATCTGCTTTTATCAATTCCCTTAATTTTGAATCCTTTTCGTTGGCGGTCACTCATCGCACCAATCATTGGGATGTCGCTTGCGAAAAAATCAGAAATTTTTATCACATATGCGGAGGAATCGTCTTTCATCGTTTCTAGCTTGAACGACTGGATAATAGGTTCGAAATTGTTGTTTTTCACCGAAGTATAGATCGGCTCATCCTCATTCGCAATGTCATTGTAAGAAACCGATCTCATCAGGATGCTGCCGCCCTTTTTCTGAAAGCGGATTACCTGCTGAGGTCTTGATCTTACACCTGCTCCTCCAAAGTTTAATCCCTTCACAAATCCAGAGATTCGTGAAACAATTAAAATTTCTTTTTCAAGGAGATCGGAAGGGATTTCAAAGTAGTAATCATCGCCTACCTGGTGAGAGGTGATCAACCCTTCATCAGAGATGGCCTCATCTGTAATGATCTCTGAATAGCTTTTAAGACCATTTTTCTTCTTTTTAGGTGCTGCTTGCTCAGTATCATCACCTTTCTTTTTTTTCTTTTTTTGGGCCTGAATATCTGTAGAGAAACCTACAAATATGAAAGCCATCATAAGTACAAGTATTCTTTTCATACTTCTTGGGTTTAGTTATTTGGATGGCAACTTAACTACGGAGTTTGTGAAAAGGATTTAGTTTTATTTAAGCGGTAATCGGCAACAAAAAAGGCCAGCAAAATGCTGGCCTCCAGACCTATTGAATTCTTAATTTCTAATTAAATCCTCTTCGCTCAAGGATTGCTTCAAACTTTGGTTCTCTGCCTCTGAAATTCACATACATTTCCATTGCATCCCTTGTGCCTCCTTTAGAAAGGATGTGCTCTCGATACGCATTGGCGGTTGCTTTATCAAAAAGACCATTTTCTTTGAAAGCTCCAAATGCGTCTGCATCCATCACTTCAGAATTTAGATAACTGTAGTAGCCAGCTGAATATCCCTCAGGACTGGAAAATGCATGCTGGAAGTACCCAGTTCTGTATCTGGTTACAATGGCATCAATCATCCCAATTTTTTCCATGGCCGCATTTTCAAAATCATCAGCATTCATGGTAATAGGTTCTGTTACTGTGTGATAGGCCATATCTAAATATGATGCGGCCATATACTCAACCGTACCAAATCCTTGATTGAACTGTCCAGCATTCCTGATTTTTTCCACTAACTCTGTTGGCATTACTTCTCCCGTTTTATAGTGGAAAGCGTACAATGCAAGCATTTCAGGCTCGAAAACCCAGTTTTCCATCACTTGAGAAGGGAATTCCACAAAATCCCTTGGAGTTGATGTCCCAGAAATGGATGGATATGTGCATTCTGATAGTAAGCCATGAAGTGCATGACCAAATTCATGGAATAGCGTAGAAGCTTCATCTTGAGAAAGTAATGATGGAGTGTCCCCTGTAGGTTTAGTGAAGTTTCCTACGTTCGTTACGATAGGAATGATGCGATCACCACCGATGTTGCTTTGACTTCTATAGGTGTTCATCCATGCACCACCTCTTTTACTGCTTCTGTAAAACCAGTCGGATAAATAGATGCCAATCAACTCGCCACTTTCATTTTTCACCGTGTATGTTCTCACGTCGGGGTGATATTTAGGAATATCCGTTTGCTCTTCGAATGTCATGCCCCAAAGTTTATTTGCAAGAGTGAATGTTCCATTGATCACATTGTCCACTTTTAAATAAGGGCGGATTTCGTTCTCGTCCAGGTTATACTTTTCCATTTTAATTTTCTCCGCGTAGTACCACCAATCCCAAGGCATGATGTCAATGTTATTGCCCTCTTTGGCGGCCATTTCTTTCATTAAGTCACGCTCATCTTTGGCAGCCTGAATCGCAGCAGGCCATACCTTATCAAGAAGATTGTACACCTTATCAGGAGAATCTAGCATCCGCTGTGCTAACACATAGTCTGCCCAGGTTGAATATCCTAATAGATTTGCTTTTTGCAATCTTACGTTGGCAAGTTTTATTGCAAGCTCTTTGTTATCATTCTCATTGTCATTATCGCCCCGATTGATATAGCCTTTTTTCAGTTGCTCCCTCAGATCTCTGCGAGTGGAATACGTAATGAATGGATAAAGGCTTGGACGGTGCGTCGTAAATACATACTTTCCTTCATATCCTCTTTCTTGCGCTGCATCAGCACCCGCATTGATTACACTTTCTGGAAGTCCATCCAGATCCTCTTCCGTAAGTACCAATTCGAAGCTGTTGGTTTCCGCCAGTACATTCTCTCCGAAAGCAACGGATAAGGAAGATAGCTGTTCGTTTAGGCCTCGCATTTGAATTTTCTGCTCTGCATTGAGTGCTGCACCTGCACGCACAAATCGGGTGTTGTAGTTTTCCAGAAGTTTGTTTTGCTCTATGGTAAGGTCTAAATCTGCACGTTGATCATAGAGTGTTTTTACTCGATTGTAGAAGTTTTCATTCAGAAAAATATTGTCTCCATGAGCTGAAAGTTCTGGACTGATTACCCTGGAAATGCCCTGCAACGAATCATTGGTGTTCGCTGAAGTGAGGTTGAAGAACACATTGCTCACTTTATTTAATAATGAGCCTGACTTTTCAAAAGCTTCAATGGTATTTTCAAAGGTGGGATCTTCTTCATTGTTGGCGATTAAATCCACTTCTGCAAGCTGTTGATCCATGCCATCCTTAAAGGCTTCCATGTAATGTTCGTCTTTTATTTGATCGAAAGGTGGGACACCATAGGGTGTATCCCATTCCTGGTAGAATGGATTCTCTGTTTGCATGTCTGTATTTTCTGCGGGTTGCTGACAGCTGAAAAGAACTCCAGCCACCATCAGATAAAGGAATTTTTTCATCTTTAGGTTTCTTGGTTGTTACTGTAAATGTAGCAATGAGTTCATAGAAATGAATTGATTGTCTGTTGAGAGGAATTATTGATTTGTTGGCGGTGGATACGTTTTTTCAATCACTGAGACTAATTTTTCAACATACTCAAAATCAGTTTTTGATTTGATCCAGAAGTTGAATGAAAACAAATTGCCATTATAGATGAATTTGATTTCATTATTACCACCATGATAAGTTCCAAAAAACTGCTTTGGCATCCCGGAGTATTCGTCAACATATATAGTTAGCTCTTTTAAGTCCGAATATGATATCAGTTGATCTCGAATTTTGATTGAATCTTCATAAATGATTATTTGATCCTTCTTTTGGCCATATGAGTTGATGCCCATCTCTTTGTAGCTCTCATTTTTAACTTTAAATAACCAATATCCCAATGATCCAATGGTTATTATTCCTATTCCTGACAGGAATAAGGCTTTAACAAGGAATAAAATGACTATTACCAGGATAATTCCTCCTACGATTAACCATTCGCGAAATACGTCTTTCTTACTTTCTTCAAAGATTAGTGTCCTATACTCCATTTGATTCAACTAGCTAATATCTGGAAGCTTCCATTTATACTTCACTGCCAATATTCTGAATGAGGCGATGAACACCACAGTAATGGCAATGTTCCATTCTTGGACTATTCCTGATTTCTGCAGAATGATAAACAGAACCCCTCCGCAGAGGCAGGTCAATGCATAGATCTCTTTCCTGAAAATCAATGGTATTTCATTACAGACAATATCCCGAATCACCCCGCCAAATACAGCAGAGACCATCCCCATCATGATGGCTATAACTGGATGAACACCCAATGTGAGTGCTTTTTGAAGACCCAAAACCGTGAATACAGCAATTCCAACCGTATCGAACATGAAAAAAGTCCTTCTGAGCTTTCTCACAGCTGTGCCAAACAATAGTGAGATCAGCACTCCAGACCCGATCATTCCCAGGTAAACAATATCTTCCATCCAGCCAACAGGTGTGCTCCCTAACAATACATCCCGTACTGTTCCTCCTCCAATGGCAGTAATCAAGCCTACCGCTGCAATTCCAAAAAAATCGAGCTTCTTATCGCGTCCCGCAAGCGCACCACTGATGGCAAACACCATCGTGCCAAGGATATCAATGAAATAGAGCACAGTCACGGGACGAAAGTAGCGTGATATAAATTATTACACCCAATCAAATTAAATGTCTTTCAAGTATATATTGAATAAGGTAAATTAATCTTCAAAACGAATCATTCAATGAGCCATAAGATCCAAACCCTCTCGGGATATATTCATGAGTATCAGAAAAGTGTCTTACAACCGGAAGAATTTTGGTCGAGGGTTGCAGAATCTTTCCACTGGAAAATGCCTTGGAGTAAGACGCTGGAATGGAATTTTAAAGATCCGGATGTGAAATGGTTTGTGGGTGGAAAACTGAACATTACAGAGAATATCCTTGATAGACATCTATTTACGAAAGGAGAAGACCCTGCCATCATTTGGGAGCCCAATAAGCCAACAGAGGATAATCGAATCTTGAGCTATCGGGAGCTCTATGAAATGACATGTGAATTTTCAAACGCTTTGATTGAAAATGGGATTGAAAAAGGTGATCGGGTGATTATCTACATGCCTATGATTCCTGAAGCAGCGGTAGCTATGCTGGCATGCGCACGAGTAGGAGCTGTCCATTCCATTGTTTTTGCCGGATTTTCATCTTCTGCTCTCGCAGATCGAATCAATGACTGTGATGCTAAAATGGTACTTACTTCTGATGGCAATTTCAGAGGAGCTAAAAAAATACCGGTAAAAGCGGTTGTGGATGAAGCTTTAGAAAAAACGAGCAGCGTAGAAAAAGTAATCGTTTATAAACGCACAGGTGAGGAAGTCGTGATGCAGGAGGGAAGAGATACCTGGTGGCATGATGCGATTGAAGGACAATCCAAAGCGTTCAAAGCAGTAGAGATGGATGCGGAAGATATGCTGTTCATACTTTATACCTCTGGTTCAACAGGCAAGCCAAAAGGAGTTGTGCACACATGTGGTGGATACATGGTTTATACCTACTATTCATTTCTCAATGTCTTTCAGTATACGCAAGGAGATGTTTACTGGTGCACTGCTGATGTGGGATGGATCACTGGTCATTCGTATATTGTTTATGGGCCATTATTGGCTGGTGCAACGACACTGATGTTTGAAGGCGTGCCTACCTATCCAGACGCGGGACGATTTTGGGCCATTGTTGATAAGTATAAGGTGAACCAATTTTATACTGCTCCTACAGCTATTCGTGCGCTACAAGCCTTTGGTTTAGAACCATTGGAGCCCTACTCATTAGAATCTTTGAAGGTGATTGGGTCAGTAGGTGAGCCTATTAATGAGGAGGCGTGGCACTGGTACCACGATCATGTAGGTAAAGGCAATTGTCCGCTTGTCGATACCTGGTGGCAAACAGAGACTGGAGGGATTATGATCTCTGCCCTCGCCGGGATCACACCGAACAAACCCGCTCATGCTTCCCTTCCATTACCGGGAATACAGCCAATCATCGTGGATGCGGACGGCAATGAGTTGAAAGGAAACAATGTTGAAGGAAATCTTTGCATCAAATTCCCATGGCCATCGATGTTAAGGACTACCTATAGAGATCATGACCGATGCAAACAGACCTATTTTGCTACCTACGAAGACCTGTATTTTACAGGAGATGGCGCCAAAAGAGATCACGATGGATACATTAGAATTCTTGGGCGGGTAGATGACGTAATGAATGTGTCTGGTCATAGACTAGGGACGGCTGAAGTTGAAAATGCTATTAATGAACATCCGAAAGTGGTAGAATCTGCAGTGGTAGGCTTTCCACATGAAGTAAAAGGGCAGGGAATCTATGCGTTCGTTATCTGTGACATGGAAGGAAGAACAGAAGAAAGTTTAAGAACCGAGATCATGGATACGGTTCGCAAGATTATTGGACCAATCGCGAAACCGGATGAAGTTCAAATAGTACCTGGTCTTCCCAAGACACGTTCTGGAAAAATTATGCGTCGAATTCTAAGAAAAGTAGCTAGCAAAGATGTCTCCAATCTAGGTGATACTTCAACACTCCTTAATCCTGAGGTGGTAGATCAGATTAAGGAGGGTGCAGGCATCAATTAATTTTTAGTGCTGATCCAGCATGATTTGATTTCCGTCCGGGTCTGTAAGAATAATGTGTTCGGGCCCGGTGGTATTTTCATCAGCCTCTTTGATGAGCGCTACATTTTGTTTTTTAAGTTCGGCTTGGATGCTTCTTACATCTTTGGGATTGAAAGTCATGATGGTGTTGTCGAACATGCCGTGGAACAATCCAATAACTGAATTTCCGGATTTCATGATACGCCAACTACTTTCATCAGAATCAGGGAACCCCTCATTCATATGTCCCCCATCTATGATTTCGAAACCTAATTTTTGATAAAAGTCTACACTTGTTTCCATGTGTTTAACAGGTAGACTGATTGAGAATTGTCCTAGATCCATAAGATTTATTTGTGTTTAAAAGTGAGCTCAATTATCCGACTAAATCGGGTAATTGAGCTCATACTAATGGGTGATTTTAAGAATTGTAGGATAAAATCTTAAAGATTATTGCTAGTAATTGACCTTAGGGTACTGATCATCCGGTGGAATGATTAATAGATCGTAATTATTAAGCTCGTATTGATATTTTTTATTTGCAGTTAGCTCTCCTCGCTCGACCATTTCTCTAAATGGTCTTAGATCGACGACTGTCCATTGGTCTTTTCTTCCCAGCTCTAACAACATTGTGACAGATTTCCATCCTGATTTTCCAATGTTGCTTTTACCATTACGGTAGGCGATCAATTGGCGGATGATCAGAAATTCTTTTTCATTTTTAGCAGAAATTTCAGTCATGTGCTTTCCTAAGTCATTAACACCAAATGGAGATATCCCGTGGGTTAAATGGGCACTTCCAAGCTTAGCAAATACTTTGGCATTCTTACCATACTTGTTTAAGTAGCTATTAAAATTCTTCTTCATGTAGTTGGCGCGCAGTTGATTACTACCCCCTTGGGTGTGCTTGCAGTAGATATCCCAGCTCGTTTTGATATCCTCAATAATTTTCAATGATTCCTGGTCCTCAACAAGCGCAAAAAAGTCATTGATTTCTTCACTTGACAGGTACCAACAGTATACGGACTGGCCCTTAATTTTCTGTTTGAAGATGACCTTTCGTATTGCAGACTTGGCGGAATTATAAGCTTCAGAAAACGAGTCATCACTATTGGTATTATTTGCATAAATCTGGTCAATGAGCATCTCATAGGATCCGGCAAACTCCTGATCCAATCCCCAAAACTTGAATCCAAGCCTGGAAGCTTCTTCAACAAAAACTGCGTCCTCCATTTTATTGACAAATATCAAAGGGGTGTTTGAAGAAGACCTCTTGCCATATTTTTGATTGAGGGTTTTAATGTTTGCAAGCGTTTCATCTGCATTCCTAGTCTTATTCTGAAGTATGGCCGCAGTATTTGGACCCATTTCCATGGCAAAATGCTCGAATCCCTTTTCATCCAATACGTTCAAAAGCGCCTTCGTGAAAAGGCTTAATTGCGCTGAGTTGTGTACTTCTGCAAGTCCTACATATTGATTGTCACCGATCCATGTTAGCCATTGTCTTCTAGCATTACCTTCAAGTTGCCCTTCGGAGTTAATAGTAAATCTAATGGCTGATTTTTCGAGTAGCTCAGAAGTAAGCGTTTGTTGTGCATTAGCAAAGCCAGCAGTAATCAATAAGATTAATATGATGTTTAAATTCTTCATACAATTTATGAGTTTCGATGCAACAAATGTGCATAGATACTTTGGTGAATAAATGCTTATTTTGTTCGGCACCATTCAGGTGAACAACTTAAAATGCAACAGTTTAACGCCTATCAGCTCGTCATTTTTCTAGGGGTCATCAATGGAATCATCCTTCTTGCATCTTTGGCTTCTCTCCCTAGAAGATTTAAAAGGCCAACGCTATTTCTCGGCTTTTTCATTTTGGGCTACACCTTTTATGTGGCTAACTGGACAATTTTTGCTTCAATTGCACATCACTATCAGGTCCCACCATTCTGGATTCCTTCGCTTTATTTTTTACCGGCACTTGCTTACTTTTTCACTCAGTCAATCACTCATGCCCCAGAGCGGTTTTCCAGAAAGGATCTGATCTACTTTTTACCTGGTGTATTGGATGGAATCTATCAGCTCATTAAATGGATTGTAGCACTTGCAGATAATAGAGGTTATTATTTCCCGCTTGACAACCGAACGGAATTTTTTATTTATGAAGCTGTAGGTATTGCATTTAGTACAGTGTGTATGCTCAATATTTATCGTTTGATTCGAGAAACTGAACTCAAGAAGAATCTTACGTATCGATTCTACAAGTTTGCCTATTCTTATCTTGTATTCGTGCTGCTGCGATGGATGATCATTTACCTGATAGATCTATTCAAACCTTCCCTTTTAACATTCCAGCTTCAATTTGTTTTCTGGGTAATGGATATGGCTTGCTTCTTCTTTCTTGGTTATCGAAACTTAGTTGCGCCAGGAAAATACAGTGCACGATTAGCGACTCAACCCAAAGATGGCACTCACTCAGAAAAGCTTGTTACTATATTGAAGACCAATAAAATGTATCTCAATCCAGCGCTTAGTAGAAGAGATTTGGCTATTCAATTGGATATGACAGAGGAAAAAATCTCAAACATCCTAAATGATGAATTGGATACCACCTTTTATCTCCTTGTGAATCAACTGCGAGTGGATGAATCCAAGAAGCTCTTAGACAATGGGGCCGCAGATACATTGACAATGGAAGCCATAGCGAAGCAATCTGGGTTTAAATCTAAGACGACCTTTTACAAGTTTTTTAAAAAGTCTTTCGACACCAATCCCAAGGATTATTTGAAAAGAATATCGGAATAGGATTTCAGTTTATTGAGAGCTCAACCTGGATCAAACATCAGGTTTAAGAAACTCAATATTTCTTTTAAGTCCTTCGTATTTGGTTCTTTTTACGGCTGATTTCTTAAATACTTTTTGAAAAACCTCTTTGGTCATTTCCTTCCAATCTTGTGAATTGAACGTCTCCCATCCCTGTGGCTGGAACAATGGTTCATTGTTGGGTTTCGAAAACCGATTCCATGGGCAAACATCCTGACAGATATCACATCCAAAAACCCAACCTTCCATTTGGTTTTTAAACTCTGAAGGAATTTCGTCTTTCAGCTCAATGGTGAGATAGGAAATGCATCGACTCCCATCAACAACATAGGGTTCTGGAATTGCATCTGTAGGGCATGCGTCTTGACAGGCAGCACATGTACCGCAATAGTCCTTCATCGGACCATCTGCTTCAAGCGCTAGATCAATGATGAGTTCGGCTAGAAAGAAGAAACTTCCCATTTCTCGGTTAAGTAAAAGTGAGTTTTTTCCAATCCAGCCAATCCCACTTTTTGCTGCCCACGCTCTTTCATGCACGGGTGCAGAATCCACAAAAACACGCCCTTCTACCTGACCGATGTGTTCTTGTATAGTGGACATGAATATTTTTAATTTCTCTTTTATCACGAAATGATAATCTTGCCCATAGGCATATTTGGCAATCTTTGGAGAAATGGCTGAATGATCTTCTTTAGGGAAATAATTATACACCAGTGAGACGACTGACTTTGCTCCCGGGACCAGCTTGGTTGGGTCTAACCTTTTGTCGAAGTGTTTTTCCAGGTAACCCATTTTACCTTGATATCCACGCCTCAACCATTCCTCAAGGCGAGTTGCTTCATCTTCCAAAAACTCTGCTTTGGAAATGCCACAAAAAGAAAATCCAAGATCTGTGGCGATTTCTTTGATCAATCGAGTACGGTGAACTTTTTGGGATTCCATTACCTCCCAAAGAAAGGAATTAAATCATTACCGAAGTTGCTCTACCTCCAAAATCACGGTACCACCAGCAATCTTGGGGTTTTTTGGATGACCATGATCATGGCCGTGATTGAGATCACACTCATTCGCGAAATCTTCAAAGTTTTGATGAATAAACAGAACAGTGCCAAGAATATCGGTTTCGCTATTGGTGCCTAAGCTCCATAAATCTGTTCTCAATGTAAATGTTCCGTTTCCATTCGCATCGGTACTTATATTTCCGACATCACCGGCAAATGTTTTTGCCCAAACTTCACCAAGACTGAATTCTCGGCAAAATCCCTGATCGAGGCGACCCTGATTCCAATGCCTGCCTGGCTCTGATAGTGTTCCTTCATGTAGATGCATCGCATGAGAGCCATTGGGTTCCATGCCATTAAGTTCTACGGTTATGGTAGTAACTCCATCTTGATATTGGAAGGACGCAGTACCTACTGACTCAACAGGAGTGAAAATACTACCATCTTCGGATGTTACGGAAAAGATCTCTGTTGAGGCATTGGTGATGGGGCCGGAAGAAGCATCATCTTTACTGCAACCTAGCATCAGGAGTGCGATTAGTACAATGAATGGTATTCTCATCAAAATATGAAATTTTACTCAAGACAACTCATGGCCATCAAACCACTAAAATAATGTGCCGGTTTGTGATGGAGGTAGGATACCAAGGTGCTTATAGGCAAGTTCAGTGGCTTCTCTACCTCTGGATGTCCGTTTGATATAACCTTCCTGAATGAGAAACGGTTCGTACACTTCTTCTATTGTCTCAGATTCTTCGCTACATGCGGTAGCAATGGTCCCCAGACCCACAGGTCCACCTTTAAACTTATTGATGATAGTGGACAGAATACGATTGTCCATTTCGTCCAACCCATGATCATCGACATCCAATGCTTTTAATGCCATCTTAGAAATTTCTAATGTGATCGCTCCATCCCCCTTTATCTGCGCAAAATCACGTGTTCGCCTGAGCAGATTGTTTGCAATACGAGGGGTGCCTCTGCTGCGTCTGGCTATTTCAAAAGCCGCCTCCTGATCGATAATTGAGTTAAGAATATCTGCAGAACGACCAACGATTGACGTTAATAATTTGGAGTCGTAGTATTCCAATCGGGCGTTGATCCCAAACCTTGCCCGAAGTGGTGATGTCAACAGTCCAGAGCGAGTGGTGGCTCCGATCAGTGTGAAAGGATTTAATTCAATCTGTACTGAGCGTGCATTGGGACCAGAATCCAACATGATGTCTATCCTGTAATCTTCCATTGCAGAATAGAGATATTCTTCTACCACAGGATTTAACCGGTGGATCTCGTCAATGAAAAGTACATCATGAGGTTCCAGATTTGTAAGTAAACCAGCAAGTTCACTGGCTTTGTCTAGTACGGGACCTGAGGTGACCTTAATATTGGATTCCAGTTCATTGGCGATGATGAAGGAAAGTGTGGTCTTTCCTAATCCTGGAGGACCATGCAGGAGTACATGATCTAAGGGCTCTGTCCTTTGCTTTGCAGCTTCTACAAAGATTTTGAGATTGTCAACTACTTTTTGCTGTCCCGTAAAATCAGAAAATGAAAGTGGCCGAAGGGCTTTTTCTATTTCTTTCTCGGAGGATCCCATGTCTCCGCCATCCGCTTGAAGGTAGTCTTCTCTCATTCCCTCAAATATAACTCACAAAGCAATTGAAGCCTGATTGATTTACTTTTACGGCTTATTAAATGTCATGAATAAAAAGCGACTGATCATCTTCGGTGTTGGACTTGCTGTCACCTTTATTGTAATCTCCTTCCTAAGAAAAGATTCACCCAGGCTGAATCACATTACGGGTCAAACGATGGGTACCATCATCTATAACGTGAAGTATGTAGATGTTAAAGTTGAAGGTTTGGATAAAGAAATTTCAGAGGTACTAGTAGCGTTTAACCAGTCGCTTTCGACGTACATTCCGACTTCAGAAATCTCAAGACTGAATGACCAGGGAAATTTTCTTTTTGAATCTGATTTTTTTTACCCAGTTCTGAAAAAAAGCAAAGAGATCTACGAGAATACCGGAGGAACTTTCGATCCCAGCATCGGGCCATTGGTTCAAGCCTGGGGATTTGGACCGGACCAAAAATTACCCAAAATTGATAGCCCCACGGTTGACTCTTTGATGGCCATTACAGGATTCGACCGAGTAGCGTTCAATAACGATAGTATTTCTATCCCAGAAAACTTTCAAATTGATTTTAGTGCCATCGCCAAGGGGTATGCGGTGGACGTGGTTGGAGAACTTTTGGAATCCAGGGGTATCATTAATTATATGGTAGAAATAGGTGGAGAGGTTAGGTGTCGTGGAAATAATTATGAAGGTAAACCATGGTCCCTGGGTATTGAGGACCCGACGGTATCTACACTTGAACAAAAACTGTTAGCCATCGTCAGGTTGAAAGATCTTTCATTGGCAACATCAGGCAATTACAGAAATTACTATGAGGAGGATGGAAAGATCTATGCCCACATTATTGATCCCAGAACAGGCTATACATCAAAGCATAACTTACTCAGCGCATCAGTTTTTGCTAGTGATTGCATGGCTGCCGATGCGTATGCTACTGCATTTATGGTTGTTGGGTTTGAGTATGCTAAAGAATTGGTTTTAGCTTTTGATTTGGAAGCAATTCTAATTTACAGGAATGAAGAAGGTAAAATAGATAGCTTTGTTTCTGAGGGCATTCGTCCATATGTTGAATTGAATAGGGCAGGAGGGAATTAAATACTTAATCGTTTGGTTTATATTTCTTTGATAAAATCGCCTACAACTAACCTTTGAAATGACCCTGACAGTTTTCATCCTTATTGTATGTACGATTCTTGGGGGAATAAGCTTTAAGCTAATTCCAGGCATGAAGCAAAACATGCGGTTGTCTTTGATCTTCGCCGGATCGTATCTCTTTGCAATCACCATTATTCACATCATCCCAGAGCTGTTTTCGATCAGTGCTGAGCCATCAAAGGTTGGTCTTTATGTGCTCATTGGATTTTTCCTTCAACAATTTTTAGAATACTTCTCTTCCGGTGTTGAGCATGGCCATGTCCATACCAATAAAGCCGTTTCTTTTAGTGGAAGATTCTCAATTATCGTTGCACTAATGATCCATAGCTTATTGGAGGGATCACTGTTAACACATGATTCTCCTTTTCATGAAAAGCATGAGTCCTATTCATTGCTGCTCGGGATTGTACTCCACAAGATACCTGCTGCCTTTGCGTTAATGGCCACCATGCAAGGGCTAGGCAAACGAGCGATTTATTTATTAGTTCTATTCAGCCTTGCATCACCACTGGGGTTGATATTGAGTAACTATTTCATATTTTCGGAAGACGTAGTTTTGATTGTATTTGCTATTGTTTGTGGAAGCTTTTTACATATTTCAACAACTATTTTTGTGGAAGCAAGTCCTGAACATCATTTCGGATTGAACAAAATTTTGATAAGTATCTTAGGTGCTTTGATGGCAATAGGTGTTGAATATTTAATTTAACGGTTGTTAATTCTAATCATCGGTACAAATGCGTAACTTAATCATAGTTATCATACTCTTCTTAGGCGTTCATTCTATTTATTCCCAAGGCTACAAAGGGGATACCTGGGCTGAGTCTTTGAGAAAAAAGCAAGCAAATGTGATCCTCACAAACGCTCACCTTTCAAAATTTTCGGAAGGTAAAAATGGAAAGGGTTCTGGAGTTTGCTTTGATATCATGGATGATTTTGCAAAGTATGTATTCCGAAAGTACGGCGTTACAATTACCTATAAATATCAACCTGTTTCTGACCCTACAAATTTTCAGATGTTTCTGACCGCTGTAGAGAATAGTGAAGGTGGGGTATTTGGACTGGGAGACATTACAATCACTGAACAGCGTAAATCAATTTTCGACTTTACGCCTCCATACTTTTCTAACATGGCCATTTTGATCACTGAAAAGAGTGTGCCTCAGTTACCATCCTTATCTAACATCCCTGTAACATTTAAAGGTATGAGAGCAGTATCTCAAGGTGGAACTACCCATGATAAGCGTATTAAAGAATTGAAGGATAAATATGGATTTGAAATAATATATGCAGCAAGTTCTACAGATAAGACCTATCGGGTAATTACCTCGCCTAAGTACTTTACTTATATTGATCTTCCAAATTATCTGGATTTACGGTCGAAAGGAGAAGGAGTGAAAAGGCACCCTGCTGGGGATATTAAAGGAGAATCTTATGGTTTTATTCTCCCTAAAGGGAACGATTGGACGCCTATTATTACTGAGTTCTTCAATGCCAATGGTGGATATATGAAGAGCGATGCGTACAGGAAAGTGCTGAGCAATAACCTCAATCCAGAGGTGTTAAGTTTGATGGATTCATTTGCTAAGTAAATTCGAAGACACTTGAGGTTAATTGATTTTGTTGATAATTGAGATTGCATAGCCAGAAGATGATGTTAATGTGAACTAAAAACTAGAATATTTCGCAAAGACACCTTTTTTTGATAGAACTTCTTTTCATTTGGGTATAAATCCTATGATGGAAATAAAATCATATCTATACATCATTTTGACTTGTTTTCTCTGGTCACCGCTTTTTGCTCAAAGTTTTGCTGGTGATACCTGGGCCGAGGCAAGAGAGTCAGGAAAGGCTAACATCGTTGTTACTTACGCTGAGGTTCCAAAATACTCTGAAATTATTGATGGAACTCCGAAAGGAATATGCTTTGACATAATGGACCATTTCAAGGAATTTGTTGAATCCAGGTATGGCATTCAAGTGAATATCCAGGTTAAATCAATCGAAGATCCAACCAATTGGGGTGCTTTCATGGAATCTGTAAGGACAAGTTCGGGAGGTGTTTTTGGACTCGGTGATGTATCTATTACTGAAGACAGGAAGCTACGATACAGTTTTAGTCCACCATATCTTTCGAATGTTGCAATACTTGTGACCAATAAAGACGTTCCGGGTCTTTCTTCATTAGATCAAATTTCCTCCGAGTTTTCCGGAATGACAGCTGTTGTTCAGCGAGGTTCATCCCACGATAAAAGGGTTCAAAAGCTTCAGCAGTTGTATGGGGGTTTCAATATCACATATGTAGATAATTCTGCTGAAAAGTTGGAAAAGGTGATGTCTTCACCTACCTATTTTACCTATATAGACTTTCCAAACTATGTGAAGGGAATATTGGATGGCTTAAGCATAAAGCGACATGCCAAAGGGGACGATTCCGGAGGTAAATTTGGATTGATCATGCCAAAGGGTAGCGACTGGTCTCCAATCATGAATGCTTTTTTCAGATCAAATGGTGGATATACGCTAAGCGATAAATATCGTGAGTCTCTTCGTAAGAATCTGGGCGAGAAGATTTTGCGCCTGACAGATGCGCTTGCTCAAAAAGATAACTGAACTATAGGTTTTCTTTTGCAAGTGTTAGTTTTTCAATTTCTTCTTTCAATAGAGTGGCAACTCCTTCCATTTCTTTAGCCTTTTCGTAAAAACTTTTCATCCCACTTGAAAGCTCCGCTACAGCGGAGGCAGTTTGCTCAGTACCGGCAGCTGTTTGCTCAGCGATCACTACCACCGATTCTGAAATAGAAACCACCTTTGAAACACTATCTTTCTGAATGGTGGTTGCTTTTAATATATCTTCAGAATGTTTTAGTGTGTGAGTACTAGAATCTTCTATTTCATTGAATACTTTCGATGCATTATCAGAGGTTTCTTTCCCACTCAAAACGGCTTTATTCATATCTTCTATGGCACCCGAAGCTTCCGCAGTGTCTTTCTGAATATCCAAAATCAACTGTTCTATTTGTGCTGTTGATTTTTTTGAATCTTCAGCAAGTTTTCGAATTTCTTCAGCTACCACGGCGAACCCTCTGCCAGCCTCACCCGCTTGTGCAGCCTCAATAGCGGCATTGAGTGATAACAAATTGGTTTGACTGGCGATCTCAGAAATTAAATCTATCACACGCGTTATTTCATTCGAGCGATTGGTCAAAATATTCATTGACTCATTGGTTTTTTGAGCATAGCTAGAAATCTGATTGATACTGGAAGAAATATTTTCAATCATCTCTCTGCCTTTTTCTCCGCTGGCAAAACCTACTTTCGCAGCACCGTTAATGGCCTCAGCACGCTCTTCCATTTCATGAGAAGACTTAAGGATGTCCTCAATAAGTGCTGATACTTCATCTACCTGAGTCACTTGATTTTGTGCACCTGAACTGATTTCCCCAATTGCTGAAGCAATTTCACGTGTGTTGTTGCTCATCTCTTCACTAACCGTCAACATTTCCCCTGATGATCTGTCTACAATGTCCGAATTCTCAGCAATCTTATTAAGCAGTTCATTCAAGCCAACAATTGCGCGGTTCAGTGATTCAGTAAGATTGAGTATCTCTCCTTTCTCTATTCGATCATATTTTTTTGTTAGGTCGCCCCTGGACATGGCCATAGTGATTTCGTTTAACACCAGCATGGGGCTCGATATTGAGGTAAGTAAATTATTAATTGCCAGGCTTAGTTCTTTCCATGCTCCCTCTTTTCCATGAATATCAACTTTTGTGCTTAAAATTCCTTCTTCACTGGCCAGTTGTACAACCTCATTTGTATCATCAATAACTTTTTTCAAATTATTACGCATCGAGATCAATGAATTACCCAAAATATCTTCTGAACTCCTGGCGTTAAACTCAGCAGCTAGATTCCCTTTCTCAATTTGACTCGCGAAGCTCGATAAGCTTTTAAAGCTTTCTATTAGTGAATTTATTCCCTTGCTCATTTTTCCTACTTCATCCGAACTAGTCACTGGTATCTTTTCAGTGATGATCCCTTCGCTCATCATGGATACCTTTTCCTGAAGAAGCTTGAGAGGACTTGTAATATTATTGGAAAGCCAGTTGGCAATAAAAATCGCAATAGCAGTTCCAGCGATACTAAGAATAAGTATCATCGTATTCAGTGAACCAAAAGAACTTTCCATTTCATTGGTCAATGCAGAAAGTTCCTGCTTTTTCTCACCCAGGGCCAAATCGATCCGTTCAACCAGGTTCCCGGATTTTGGAATAATGTTTCTTTCCAGCAATTCTTCACTGATTAGTACATTGATAATATCTTCATACTCCTCTTCTGAATGAAGAATCTCTACAATGGTCTTTTGGCTAATCAATATGCTATCAAATGATACCAAAGCTGCCTTTAACGTTAGATCCACTCCAGCCAGTGCGGTTGTATCTATTTGATCAAGTAGTTCCAATTTAAGGTCAGGATAGCTATTGCTATGGATTTCAACCAGCTGTTCTTTATCCTTTTCATATTTTGAGACATACACCCAATTGGTAGCATATGACCTTGAGTTTTCAACAACATCTTTAAATGCATTAATCGCATCAACTGAACGGGTAATCTTATTGGTGACCTTGTCTAAAATATCTATACTATTAGAGAGTGTAATGTAGGTATAGACCCCATAGATGACGTTTACTGTAATGATTAGTATGAAACTTACTTTAATCTTCCTTCCAATGGAGGAATTAAAAAAAGAAAATATCTTATTGGACATGGCTACTCTTCAAAATGGCTAGGGGTTGGAATCATAAATTAATAAATTCCACTAACACATTTGAGATATTGATCTTGTAACTTGTGTAGAAAACAAGAAATAAATTGCGATACGTATTACTATTTCTAGCGCTTTTAATCCCTTCGTTTTCTCAAAGCTGGGGATTTTTCGCACACCAGAAAATCAATCGATTGGCGGTATTCACACTTCCTCCTGAGATGATGGTGTTTTACAAGCAAAACATCCAATACATCACAGAGAATGCCATAAAACCAGACATGCGACGCTACGCGCTTAAAGCGGAGGCAGCGCGGCACTATATCGATGTGGATGTCTATGGAGATTCTGCAGTCTATAAAATGCCTAGGTATTGGAGAGATGCAGTAGAAAAGTTTACAGAAGATACCTTGCAAGCATATGGAATCGTGCCCTATCACATCAATAAGATGACCTACTGGCTGATTAAGGCATTTAAGAACAAAAACTCAGAGCAGATTCTACGACTATCTTCAGACATGGGTCACTACATCGCTGATGCAAATGTGCCTCTCCATACTACTGAAAATTACAACGGACAATTGACGGGTCAGTATGGAATTCATGGTTTTTGGGAGTCTCGCTTGCCAGAACTTTTTTCAGATAATTACGACCTGCTAAGCGGTAAAGCTGAGTATGTAGAAAACCTTCAGCTTTATGCATGGGAGGCCGTAGTGAATGCGCATGAGGCATTAGATTCTGTTCTGTTGTTTGAAAAGCAGCTCACCAAAAAATATCCGGAATCGAAAAAATACGGGTATGAAGAAAGAGGTAACTCTACGATTCGAACCTATACTTATGATTTTTCAAGTGAATACCATCGCAGGCTAAATGGCATGGTGGAACGTCGCATGCGTGCGTCAATAAAGATGATCGGTGACTTTTGGTTTAGTTGCTGGGTAAAAGCAGGTCAACCAGACTTAGGGGACCTTCTGATAGATGAAAATTTTCAGGATTCCACATACACCATTGATACAAAGGTTAAAGTGAGAAATCACGAGGCTGGAATCGGTGATTAATTTGCTATTGACTTAGTTCATCAAGGTAGGATCGAATTTCTGCTTTCCAGATCTCATAACCACTTTCGTTCATATGCAGTTGGTCCTCCAGAAATAGTTCCGGCCGATAGTTACCTTCTGGCGTAAGCATTTTTGAATAAATATTGATAAAATCACCCTCACTCTTCGCTATTAAATTGGCTATTCTTTCATTAAGACTTTCAATATTATTTCTCAAATAATGCCTTTCAGGGCTTGGTTTTACACTAATAATGGATATTTCTGTGGCCTCATGATGCCTCTTTATTTTTTCAATTAGTGAAGAGAGATTCCGCATGATATCATCCTCAGGAGTAAGGGAACCAAGGTCGTTATCACCTGCATAAAGGATAACACGAGAGGGGAGTAAATCAGCAAATACTTCAGCATGAAAATGGTTGCACCAATAGTACGAAGATCCACCAAATCCTAAATTCACAACGTTATGAGGGGAGAGATCATCAAAAATGGTGGTCCACAAACGAATGGAAGAACTGCCGTAAAAGGCGATTAGATTTTCATTTTCCGGCTGGATGGTCCTAATCCTTCTTTTTAACAGTTCAATTTCTTCATTCCACTTTTCTATTTGATCGGGATCTACATTCATAGTTAGTTATTCAATTTTTGAAACAATCCATCAGCCTCTTCTCGTGCCTTGGTTACTTCCTCTTCAAATTCAATGGTATAGGCATTGACAAACTCCTTTAGGGTAAGATTACTATTCATTTTTTCTGAAAGCTTAAACGGCTTTAATATTCGACAGTAGAAGTGATTCTCAGTAATGCGTTTATCAAAGTTGTAAAACACGATGGGAACAAATTTGGGCTCTTTCTTCATCCGACGAGCCAGGTTGAATGGGCCCATTTTGAATGGTCCTGGAGACTCTTCACTTCTGAATGAGGTTCCTTCGGGACTGATAATCATATTGATCCCTTGATTTAGATACTTTTCTGCCTCATCGTAAAATCTAACTTTCGCAGCTTCTTTTGCTTCCACATCTTGTAGGTCGGAATCTGAAGTATAGACGTTTAGATAACCCAAATTTTCATAGTATTCCTGATGGCCGTATTCATGACTTTTGCCATAGCGCACAGTGCGCATACCGGGATCATCATACTTTGGATCGAGGATCATACTGCTGATAAAGTGCGAATCCAGCGTTAATTGAAAATGATTATTCAAAGTGTATCTCGGATGATTGACCAAGTGGTTATAGATAAAGATATTTCCGGAGGATTCCGGAAGATTTTCTTCTCCTTCAATATGTAATGAAGTGTGTGCAAAAACTTCTCTGGTCTTTTCAGCACAAGTTTTTCTGTTTTCAGAAGGTTGGTTATTACCTCCTCGTGATACCGCCTCATATACTTCTGAAATACTATTCATAAATGCGAGTTCTCTTTCCTCCTTTACCAGTAGATCCAAACAAATAGAAGCCAGATGTTTTTCTTGTCTGTTTCCATTGCGTTGAAGTTCATGTAGTGAAGAAAAGGCCAGATGATGTGTGGAGGTGTGTTCAAGTAAGTGAGGAATAATTTGCAAAGGTGAGGCTAATGGTATCCGAGAAGCATTAACATCAATTAATTGTTTAATGGCTATCTGATGGTGATTATCAAGTAGTGCGAGGTACCTGCTGTGAGACATCTGCAGTTGATTGGCCAATAACCAAATCACCATTTTCAGCAAATCTATTCCAAATGCTGAATGGGCCATCAACTTTTCCACTCCAGATAATGGAAGAAAGTACACCGAAGTTTTAAATTCTGTGCTCGCTCTACAGATATCGACGGATTTGAAAATCGATGACCAACCGAAAATATATCCTGGCGTAGAAATGGATCTGAGGTTCAGGTAAGAATCTCCTTCCTGCCTTCGAATAGAAACTTCTCCCTGAATCAACACAAAGATTCCTTTAGCATCCTGATCCTGATCATAAATTAATTCGTTGGCATCATACTCTCGACGCTCCATGATTTCAGCAAGTTTTTTAATCTCATGCTCTTTGAATTCGCCAAAGAATGGAGAGCTACTTAAAAGCCTGAATCGCTCTTCCAGTGTAGAGTCTTGAGAGATGAAATAATTGTCCAGCTTCACGGCTCTTTGCTTCACTGTTTTACCAAGGAGATTGGCCTGTCGATGGAAGGAGATTTCGAGCAGGCGATAAACCTTTTGACAAATTATAGTCAGCAAGTCAGTGGTTAGCGTCTCAATAAATTCATTCGGATTAATCCTATAGAAGGTAGCTTTTGTGGATTTGATTTGAATATATGAGATGAATCTCTGGGCAGGAATCAGAATTTCCCATCCAATAATGGTATCAGGTTCGGAAGTACCAATTAAAGTTGTGCGATCGTCAGAAAATTCATCCGCCAAATAGTATTCAATTTCTCCATCAATGAGAATCAATAGTGATTCTACACGCGAGTGTGTTTGGCAAATTACCTCTCCATTCTTAAAAGAAATCTTTTCAGCTTTTGGAAAATGTGCGGATAATCTGGTCAAATGAGAATTCGATAATTAGAGGATTAAACAATTAGGTCAAGCAGATCTGATCGATCATTCAAATATTCTCCATAAAAGTGCCTTTGTTTCATTCGTTCCATTAATGAGGGGAGGTCGTTTTGAGACTTAAGTTCAATGCCTACAACTGCCGATCCGGTTTCACGAGAATTTTTTTTCGTGTACTCAAAATGAGTAATATCATCTTCGGGACCAAGTATTTCAACCACAAATTCTTTCAACGCACCGGCTCGCTGTGGAAAACGAACCACAAAGTAGTGCTTCAGGCCCTTGTATAAGAGTGCACGTTCTTTGATCTCTTCCGTTCGGGTGATGTCATTGTTGCTTCCACTCACCAGACAAACGACATTTTTCCCTTCGATTTCATCCGCAAGCTGATCTAAGCATGAAAGTGTCAATGCGCCGGCAGGCTCAACAACTATGGCATCACGGTTGTAAAGATTAAGAATCGTTTCACAGATTTTTCCTTCAGGAACAGTGAGCATTCGATCCAATACGGACTTACATATTTCAAAGTTTAGACTTCCCACTTGCTGGACGGCAGCACCGTCTACAAACTTTTCAATTCGATCGAGTTTAATGCTTTCCCCTCTCTCCAAAGAGATTTTCATGGAAGGTGCGCCCTCAGGTTCCACCCCAATGATCTGGGTAGTTGGGGATAGCGATTTAAACACACTACCTACCCCAGCCGCTAGTCCACCGCCGCCCACAGGAAGTAGTAGATAGTCTATGGGTTGCTCGCTTTGTTTCAATAATTCTAACCCGATGGTAGCTTGACCTTCAATGATTTTCTCATCATCAAATGGATGGATGAAAGTTGCCTTGCATGCCTCGGCATGTTTGATGGCATGGTGTTTTGATTCATCAAAAGTGTCACCCAAGAGTATAACATCAACAAAATCACGACCAAACATATTTACCTGCTCAATCTTTTGACTAGGTGTAGTCGCCGGCATAAAAATGGTCGCTTTACACTTCATCGTTGATGATGCAAAGGCAACACCTTGTGCATGATTACCAGCACTCGCACACACTAAGCCGGCTGCTAATTGCTCCGGAGTAAGTGACTTTACTTTGTTCAAAGCACCACGAATTTTGTAAGACCGTACGAGTTGCAAGTCTTCTCGTTTCATCAATACATCGGCATTGAAAAGTCGAGAATAGTGCATGTTGGGCATGAGTGGAGTAAAGCTGACAGCATCTTTAATGGAGGCTGCAGCTTGCTTTACTTCCTCAATTCGTGGAAAATAGTGTGAGGTCACGTTCATTATTATGCATTTTCAGGGCGCAGGCTTCTTACTGCCGCACCGGCTCTCCACATCTCGGATTCTCTCAACTCGTCCAGTTCTTTCTCAAGTCCTTCTCTGTAGTCCGATTTTTCATTGGCTTTGATTGTGATGTTTGCTTCGTTAGCAGTCGCGACACTTTCATACAAGTCTTCGAACACAGGAGCTACGGCATCTCTGAACTTCTTCCACCAATCGAGTGCTCCACGCTGTGCGGTGGTAGAGCAATTGGCGTACATCCAGTCCATACCATTTTCAGCAACCAACGGGTAGAGGGATTGAGTGGCTTCTTCTACCGTTTCATTGAACGCTTCCGAAGGAGAGTGGCCTTTTTTGCGAAGTAGATCGTATTGAGCAGCAAAAAGCCCTTGGATGGCTCCCATCAGACTGCCTCTCTCACCAGTCAGATCACTATATACTTCTCGTTTGAAATCCGTCTCAAATAAATAACCAGATCCAACTCCGATGCCCAATGCGATCACTCGATCTCTTGCTTTCCCAGTGGCATCTTGATGCACAGCAAATGAAGAATTCAGGCCTTTTCCTGCCACAAAAAGCCTTCTCAAGGAAGTGCCAGATCCTTTCGGCGCTACCAAGATGACATCTACATCCTCAGGTGGAACAATGCCTGTTTGATCTTTATAGGTAATTCCAAATCCATGAGAAAAGTATAGAGCCTTTCCTGGAGTCAAATATTTTTTAACTTTTTCCCATTGTGAGATTTGGCCTGCATCCGAAAGTAGATATTGCACGATGGTTCCTTTTTCACAAGCTTCTTCGATTTCAAATAGATCGACGCCTTCAACAAAACCATCTGCAATAGCTTTATCCCACGATTTACTGCCTTTTCGCTGACCGACAATTACATTAAATCCATTGTCTTTTAGGTTAAGTGCCTGACCTGGACCTTGTACTCCATAGCCAATCACAGCAATGGTCTCCTCACTTAATACTTCTTGCGCTTTCTTTAATGAAAATTCTTCTCTGGTTACTACCTCTTCGATAGTTCCACCAAAATCAATTTTTGCCATTTCTAATTACTGTTTCTGTTGTTGTTAAAATTCTTTTATGCTCAATTCATTGGAGTTGGAGGTTTCCAGCTCTTGAATAAAGGCTTCTGTTTTTCGTTTGGATTTTGATAAGGCCACTCGACCTGACCGTACAAACTCCAGGATTTCATAGGGTTCCAATGCCTGATACAGTTCATGTGTATCTTCCTTAGTACCCGTTTTCTCCAGGACAATCTGATCGTCTTCGATAGCCAGAATCTTAGCCCCATAGTTTCGAATGAGTGATTCAATAGATGCACTTTTTTTGAATACCTCCAGCGAAAGTTTATAAAGTGCGATCTCTTGATAGTAGATCTCATTCGCTTCATAAAGGAACGCTCCAAGCACATCAATCAACTTTCGAATCTGCTTCACTACCTTTTCCAGTTCCTTGCGAGTGGCTTCCACCACCAATGTGTAGCGACTCACACCTGAGATTTCACTGGTAGAGACGTTCAAACTTTGAATATTGATCTTTCTCCGATTCATGATGATCGTGAGCTTATTCAAGAGTCCCGGTTTGTCTTCCGTTAATACCGATATGGTAAATTCTTGTGCTTCCATCACTCCAATCTTATTTTGGAAACACAGCTGCCCGTTGGTACCATCGGGAACACATTCTCCTCTTTTTCAACCATCACTTCCAGAAGACTTGGACCATCCGTTTCTAACCATTCTTCAAATGCGGATTCCAAATCTTCCCTTCGCTCAACTCTTCTAGCTTTGATGTTATACCCTTCCGATATCTTGATAAAATCAGGATTTTCCATCTCCGTGAATGAATATCTTCTTTCGAAGAATAGCTGCTGCCACTGACGTACCATCCCTAAGAACTCATTGTTAAGAATCAAAATCTTGACGGGGATTTGATATTGCATGATGACACCCAGTTCCTGTACCGTCATTTGAAAGCCACCATCCCCGATCACTGCAATGACCTTACGATGAGTCGCTCCAATCTTTGCTCCAATGGCAGCCGGCAAACAGAACCCCATGGTTCCCAGACCTCCAGACGTGATGTGGCTCCTTTTATGATCAAACTGATAGTACCTGCTTACGATCATCTGGTGCTGACCCACATCTGTCAAGACAAGTGATTTTCCTTCGGTTTTACTGGACAACTTAGCGATCACTTCAGCCATCGTCATTAAATCAGAGTCAGGTTGCGTCGCCTGTTTCGTTACCTTTTCAGATTCAAGCTCATCGCATTTTCTAAATTCCTCCAACCATTCCAGATGGTTATTGGGATGAACAAAATCAAATAGTTGCTCAAGAGCTTCTTTAGCATCACCATTTATGGCTACCTCAGTTTTGACGTTCTTGTTGATCTCTGCAGGATCCAACTCAATATGAATGACCTTCGCATTTTTTGCATAGGTATTTAGGTCACCCGTCACCCGGTCATCAAATCGCATACCTACGGCAATTAGCACATCACATTCGTTGGTCTTGACGTTTGGCCCATAGTTTCCGTGCATCCCCACGTATCCCACATAAAGTGGGTGTTTGGTAGATAAGGCAGATAGTCCCAATAGTGTTGATGCAGCTGGTATACCTGCTTTTTCTACCAATGATTTCAAAGCTTCCTCAGCCTGAGAAAGTATAACCCCTTGACCAAAAATAAGGTAAGGCTTTCTTGCTTGATTGATTAATTCTGCTGCCTCCTGTACAAGACTGATGTTCAATTTCGGGTACGGCAGATAGCTTCTGATCCGTTTACATGGCTCATATACAAACTCAAAGTCAGCTATTTGTACATCCTTGGTAATATCAATCAAGACCGGTCCGGGTCTGCCTTCTCTAGCTATGTAAAACGCCTTGGACAGAGCTTCTGGAATTTCACTTGGATGGGTGATTTGGAAGTTCCACTTAGTTACCGGCATTGAAATTCCAATGATATCAGTCTCCTGAAATGCATCACTTCCGAGTAGTGTACTTGCCACCTGACCAGTGATACACACGAGTGGAGTAGAATCTATTTGAGCATCTGCTAACCCAGTGATGAGATTGGTTGCTCCAGGTCCTGAAGTAGCGAATACGACTCCTGTTTTCCCTGACGCTCGGGCATAACCCTGGGCCGAATGGATGGCACCCTGTTCATGTCGTGCCAGATAGTGTTTCAATTGATCCGAATAAGAATACAAAGCATCATATATGGGCATAATAGCACCTCCCGGATATCCAAAAATGGTATCGACCTGTTCTTCGACAAGGCATTTTAGGATGGCCTCCGAACCTAATAATCTTTCAGTTTCTTTTACTTGAGGTCTGTTTAATAGTGCTTCCATATTAATTGTCAGTTATGCATCCCAGCGATGCTGGGGATACCATTTTTGCATATTTATAAAGTGATCCTTTCTTTACTTTTAGGTGAGGAGCCACCCATTCTTTTCTTCTTTTTTCGAGTTCTATTTCTTCAATTTCCAATTGAATCTTTTTCTGTTCTGCATCGATGGTGATGAGATCACCATCCTCAACCAGAGCAAGATTTCCACCTTCTTGGGCTTCCGGTGCAATGTGTCCAACTACAAATCCATGGGTTCCACCTGAAAACCTTCCATCGGTGATAAGTGCTACCTTGTCACCCAATCCAGCTCCCATGATAGCAGCTGTTGGCTTGAGCATCTCTGGCATTCCCGGCCCTCCTTTTGGACCTTCATAGCGTATGACAATGACATCTCCTTCTTTGACTTCACCCTTCGATATACCGTCATTGGCTGCATATTCTCCATCAAAAACTTTTGCTGTGCCCGAGAATTTTAAGCCTTCTTTCCCTGTGATCTTAGCGACTGATCCTTGCTCTGCCAGATTTCCATAAAGGATTTGGATGTGCCCGGTTGACTTAATGGGTTGATCGACTGGCATAATGATTTTTTGGTTAGCCAGGTCGTTTGCGGTTTCTACATTTTCTCCCAACGTTTTGCCTGTCACCGTCATACATTCCCCATCAATCATGTCTTCCTTCAAGAGAAACTTCAGTATTGCCGGCATGCCACCAATTTTGTGAATGTCTTCCATGAGGTATTTACCACTGGGTTTTAAATCCGCGAGAAAAGGTGTTTGATCACTGATTTTTTGAAAATCATCAAGTGAATAGTCTATACCTGCTGCATCCGCGATGGCCAGGTAATGCAAGACAGCATTGGTCGATCCACCTAACACCGTCAAAAGTGTGATGGCGTTATCCAATGATTGCCTGCTGACAATGTCTGATGGTTTAAGATCCAATTCCAGACATTTCATGGCAGCAATCCCTGCATCTTTACTTTCAAGCGGCTTTTCAATTCCAAGTGCTGGGTTTGATGAATTGAAAGGCAATGCCATGCCAAGTGCCTCGATAGATGAAGCCATGGTGTTTGCCGTATACATACCGCCACAGGCTCCAGCCCCAGGACACGCATTTTCTATGACTTCCTGATATTCTCGCTCATTGATTTTTCCAGCAACCTTTTCTCCCCATGCTTCAAAAGCAGATACGACATCCAATTTCTTATCATTCGCACATCCGGAAGCAATGGTGCCTCCATATACAAGCACAGATGGTCGGTCAAGGCGAAGCATCGCCATCAAAGCACCAGGCATATTCTTATCGCAGCCCACCACTGTTACCATCGCATCGTAGCTCATCCCACGTACGACCGTCTCCATGGAGTCAGCAATAATGTCCCGAGAGGGGAGGGAATAGCGCATTCCGGGTGTTCCCATGGATATTCCATCACTTACCCCAATCGTGTTGAAGATTAAACCGACACCTCCTGACTCATTCACACCCTCTTTGACATGCGTTGCCAGATCATTGAGGTGCATGTTGCATGGATTACCTTCAAACCCTGTGCTGGCAACACCCACCAATGGTTTTTTTAAGTCATCAGTAGACAAACCGATAGCATGTAGCATCGCCTGCGCTGCTGGCTGTGAGTCATTTTGTGTGACTATTTTGCTGTATTTGTTTAATTCTTTCATGAATGTATGGGCATAAAAAAACCCTTCTCTGTGTTGAGAAGGGTTCCGATATTTTTGACAAATCAATACGCTTCTCAACTCATATTATGAATGATAATTAGGTTAATAGAGACGATATTGACGTTGCGTATTGCCATTGGGCTTTTCTTGCTTTATGTTTCGTTAGATGATGCAATTTAGTGAAACTTCAGATTGTTCACGCTTAATTTGTAAATCACCCTTCTCTTCAATGAACCATGCTACCACATCTCCAACCTTTGAACAAGCGCTTGCTTCCTTTCTTCCGCTTAAGTCTTTCGTCACAATGTCGTTGTTGAGCGCCCATCGTATCCCTCGTTTGATCAACTCAGACTCTTCAAATAGGCCGAAGTGCTCATACATCATGGCAACGGATAAAATGGCAGCCATGGGGTTGGCGATATCCAATCCTTTGGCTTGAGGAAAGGATCCATGAATCGGTTCGAATAAGGCTGATTTGATGCCAACAGAGGCAGATGGAAGCATCCCTAAAGATCCTGTAATTACGCTGGCAAGATCTGAAATGATGTCGCCAAACATATTTTCAGTTAGGATCACATCAAATTGACCCGGATTTAACATCACCTGCATGGCTGCATTATCTACGAACAAGTAGTCTACTTCCACATTTGGATACTCTGAACTAATATCCTGAACCACTCTTCTCCAAAGTCTAGAGGTCTCCAGCACATTTGCTTTATCAATCAATGTTAATTTATTCCTTCGATTGGATGCCGCTTCAAACGCTTGATAGGCAATCCTTGAGATTTCTTTTTCTGAGTATTCGCAAAGATCAGAGGCCAAACTTTTATCTTCTGATAGTTGCTTTTCACCAAAGTAGATACCTCCGGTAAGTTCCCGATAAATGACAAAATCTACTTCTCGAAGCAAGTCATTTTTCAGTGGAGAAACATCATTCAAAAGATCATATGTAGTGATCGGTCTGATGTTTGAGAATAGCTCTAATGCTTTCCTTAATTTCAGCAATCCTTGTTCTGGTCTCACAGGAAGTGTAGGATCATGATCATATTTAGGGTCTCCGATTGCCCCAAGAAAAATAGCATCGCTGGTTAGGCATTGATTTAAAGATTCCTCTGGTAGTGGGTTCCCAGTTTTGTCGATGGCTACTGCACCGAAATCAGCTTCTGTTAATTCAAATTCATGATCAAAAGATTGATTAATCGCATGAATGACCTTGAGCCCTTGAGCGACTACTTCTGGTCCAATTCCATCTCCGGGTAATACAGTTATTTTCTTCTTCATGTTAGATAACGATGTAGTTTGAAATTTCGAAAGCCAATATTTCAGGGCGGAGTTTGATTAAGTATTCTGTTTCATCGACACCTTCTAAAAGGCATTGCTTTTTAAATGGATGTATTTCGAATACCTCGTCCAACCCAAGTGTGTCGCACGAGATTGTTTGCGTCTCCAGATCAATGTCAATAATTGTGTCTGGGAGCGCAGTAGTTACTTCAATAAGTTCTTTAACCTTTCCTTCTTCGAGAACAATGGGTAGCACTCCATTATTGTAAGCATTGCCTTTGAAGATATCCGCAAACTGGGTGGATATGACTGCCTTGATCCCGTAATCGGCGATCGCCCATGCTGCATGTTCACGACTTGAACCACAGCCAAAATTATTTCCGGCTATGAGTATTTCTGATCCTACACGACCGGGCTCGTTCATAATAAAGTCAGGATTAGGAGCATAATCTTCTAGATATCGCCAATTGTAAAATAGGTTTTTACCATACCCAGCTTTGTCTACTTGCTTAAGAAATTCAGCAGGAATTATTTGATCCGTATCGATATTGTCGATCGGTAGAGGAAATGCTTTCGAACTAATTTTCATTGATAAGGAATAATGTTGGGTCTGTAATCTTTCCGGTGATTGCTGAGGCTGCTGCCGTAAGTGGGCTTGCCAATACGGTTCTGGATCCTGGTCCTTGTCGTCCTTCGAAATTTCTATTTGAAGTAGAAACACATAGAGACCCGGCAGGAATTTTATCGTCATTCATAGCCAAACAAGCAGAACAGCCTGGCTCTCTAAATTCGAATCCGGCTTCTTTAAAAACTTTATCCAGTTCCTCTTCAATGGCTTGAGACCTAACTTTCATTGAGCCAGGCACTACCCAAACCTCAACGTTTTCAGCTTTTTTCTTTCCTTTTACCAATTCGGCTACAGCCCTTAAGTCTTCGATTCTTCCGTTGGTACAACTACCAATGAATACATAGTCAATTGCTTGATCGGCTATACGGTCATTTACCGCAAACTGCATGTAATCCAAGGACTTATCCGTAAGATGTGATGCCGAACCAATTTTTTCATTCAGCCTAACTCCAGTATCCGGAGCGGTACCGGTTGTAACCATCGGGAAAATATCTTCCCCTTCAAATACGATGGTATTATCAAAAGCTGCATCTGAATCGGAATTCAGCTGCAGCCATGATTCAACAACCTCATCATTAATTTCTTGTCTTTCGCGAACATATTGGATAGTAGTGTCATCAATACCAATTAATCCACCACGTGCTCCCATCTCAATACTCATATTGCAAACCGTCATTCGCTCTTCCATTGTCATATTTTCAAATACTTCTCCGGCGTATTCTACAAAATATCCAGTCGCACCTTCGGTGCCTAACTGTGAAATGATATACAGAATGACATCTTTGGCAGAGGTTGCATAACCCAACTTACCATTGATTTCGATTTTCAATGTTTTTGGTCTTGATAAGATCAGAGATTGTGCCGCCAGTACTTGCTCCACTTGAGAGGTCCCTATGCCAAAGGCGATAGATCCAAAGGCTCCGTGAGTCGATGTGTGACTATCTCCACAAACGATGGTCATGCCTGGAAGTGTATACCCAAGATCTGGACCGATGATGTGTACAATACCTTGATTTTCGTGCCCCATCCCAAATAATTCAATCCCAAATTCATCACAATTCTTGATTAATGATGATACTTGCGTTGCTGAGAGCTTGTCCTGGATTGGCTCCGATTGATTCTTTGTTGGCACATTGTGGTCAGCCGTAGCTACACACCTATGAGGCATCAGAACACCCAAACCTCTTTTTCTTAAACCATCAAAAGCCTGAGGACTTGTTACCTCATGTATAAAATGCTGATCGATGAAGAGTAAATCGAGTCCTTCGGCGACTTGTTTTACCGTGTGCAAATCCCACACTTTGTCAAAAAGTGTTTTTCCCATCATGCCACTGCTTTTATGTTTTGGAATATCTCGTGAAGGTGGACCTCTTCAATTGACTTGACTTGATCCGCAACTTCTAAGAAATTTTGATAAGCGATAACTAACCCTTCCTGATCAAGCTGATAACCCAATTTTTTTGCATGGAAGTTTAGAGCAGCTTTCCCACTTCGTGCCGTTAGAATTATTTCTGAGCCAGATGCTCCAACTTCTTCAGGGTCAATGATTTCGTAGGTTTCGCGATTTTTAATAACCCCATCCTGATGTATGCCAGAGGAATGAGCAAACGCATTTGCACCAACGATTGCCTTATTTGGTTGAACAGGCATATTCATCATTTCAGAAACAGTCTCACTAATGGGAACAATCTTGCGCGTATCTATCTGATGACTTACTTGAATTTGTTTATGCTGATTGATAATCATTACGATTTCCTCGAGTGAAGTATTACCTGCTCTTTCACCGATTCCATTGATCGTACATTCTACCTGTCGGGCTCCATTCAGTACTCCTGCGATAGAATTAGCAGTCGCAAGACCTAAATCATTATGGCAATGCGTGGAGAGAATGGCTTTATCAATATTGGAAACATTATTTACCAAATAGGCAATCTTATTTCCGAATTGATCAGGTAGGCAATAGCCTGTCGTGTCCGGAATGTTGATGATTGTGGCTCCAGCTTCAATCACGGCTTCTACCACGCGAGCTAAGTATGCATTATCAGTTCTACCTGCATCTTCTGCATAGAACTCCACCTCAGCAACTTTATTTCTGGCGTATTTTACTGCTTTAACGGCCCGCTCCAATATTTCATCTTGAGTCGAATTCAATTTGAATTTGATATGTGATTCTGAAGTTCCTATTCCTGTGTGGATGCGAGGATTGGTTGCATACTTTAAGGCTTCGGCTGCAACATCAATATCATTTTCTACTGCACGCGTGAGACCACATATCGTGGAATTTTTGATAGACTCTGAAATAAGGGAAACAGACTTAAAGTCTTCCGGACTTGAAACAGGGAATCCCGCCTCGATAATATCAACCCCAAGACTTTCCAGACAAAAGGCTATTTCAAGTTTTTCGTCACTCTTTAATTGACAGCCCGGCACCTGTTCTCCATCCCTGAGAGTTGTATCAAATACAAAAAGTTTATCCATGTTGTTTCGCGTTCCCGTTTATGTTTGCACTCAAACAAAAGTGAAGTAGGGGGGAGCAAATAGGAAATCAATATTTTTTTGAATACACTGTTTCAATCATTATTAGATCTTTATAATAATTTGAATATCAATTAGTTAATGAAATTGTAGATCACTTGTCCAAGCAGCTAACATATCAAATATTCAACCTTATTAAGCGCTTAACTAAAGCAGAAAAACGTCACTTCAAGTTATACGTGAAAAGGAATAGTGCCGAAAAAGAACCAGTAATTGTTAAGCTTTTTGATCTTCTGGATAAGCAAAATGAACTTGATGAAGAAAAAATTTCAAAGGCATTTTCTGGGGTACAATCAAGTGCTTTATCGAATCATCGAGCCAACTTGTATGAGCATCTTTTGTCCAGCTTACGCTTACTCAGAAATGACGATCCCGGCATCCGAATCAAAGAGTTGATTAGTTACGCAGATGTCCTTCATGATAAGGGGCTTTATGGTCAAAGTTTGAAGCAGTTGAGCAGAGCCAAACACCTGGCAAAGAAGAATCATATGGATATTCTTCGATTAGAAATCGTTGAACTTGAGAAGCAGATTGAGACTCGTTATGTAACGGGTAGTACACCTGAGCGGGCACAAGAATTGACAAAAGAGTCGCAGGATTTAAGAAGTCAATTTTATTTTAATGGTTCATGGTCTGACATGGCACTTGCCCTTTACGATTACTATTTAAAGTTTGG
Source organism: Ekhidna sp. (assembly GCA_965601465.1). Classification (GTDB taxonomy): domain Bacteria; phylum Bacteroidota; class Bacteroidia; order Cytophagales; family Cyclobacteriaceae; genus Ekhidna. The sequence goes on from OZ271834.1 coordinate 1,204,220, forward strand.
ACATGTCAATACCAAAGAACAATTTCAGGAGATTACTGAATTCTTTCACATGAATTCACCAAAATCTGATGACGCTTTAGGCTCTAACAGTATCTTTTATTTTCAAAGTCACGTCTGGTACTACCACATTATCCAATCTTTTCCGCTTTGTTATAAGTATTCGAAACGATGGTGTGAGTATTTTGAAAGTCAACCGGGTTTAATGAAAGAAGAACCTGAGATGTACATTCGAGGGTATCATAACATGCTCTCTTCACTATTCTTTTGTGATAAAGTGGTAAAATTCAGGGAAGAGTTTGATGCGCTGAATTCATACATAGAAGCCAATGAACATAGGTTCAATGAAAATCAATTGATACAATCTTTCACTTATGTTGAAACTGCCCAACTGAATCTATTTTTTCTTGAGGGGAAGTTTACTGAAGGTGCCAAATACTGCCAGGAATTCGAGAAAAGATTAGAGGCAAGTATGGGAAAGTTGGACGTTCATCGCATGATGATATTTCAATATAAGATGGCTTGTTTAAAGTTCGGAAGTGGGGACTTTCATGGCTCTCTCAGGCACCTCAATATCATTGTGAATAACCCCACACTTGCGCTAAAAGAAGATATTCAGTCCTATGCAAGGTTCTTGAGTCTCATTGTTCATTATGAACTTGGCAATGACGACTTGATTTATTTTCAAATTAAATCTACGTATCGCTTCATGCTGAAACTCAAAAACTTGCAAAAGGTCCATCAAGCAATTTTTAGATTTTTGAAGCGATCCATTTATATTGATCGAGATACACTGATTCCATCATTCGAGAGTTTGAGGAATGAATTTATTGAGATTACAAAAGATAAGTATGAGCGACGACCGCTGCTGTATTTAGATATGATTTCTTGGCTGGAGAGTAAGATATTCAATCGGCCTGTTGAAGAAATTATTCGTGAAAAGAAAATTGAGAGGGAAACAAAAAAGCCAAGGATGTAATCCTTGGCTTACCAGGTCTAGCTGGTTGAAAAGACCCTTTGGTTTTTATATCGACATAGCGAAGATGGCAAGATATGCAAGTGCTAGAGACGCGATTCTTACCAATGTTCCTGTTTTGACAAATTTTCTAGTAAGGATTGCGGTGTCTATGTGTTTTACTTGATTTTCCATCTTTTTTTATTGTAAAAGTCAGAATATCAATCGTTTATTTGGTCTCGGAGATTCTCTTAGATGTTTCTAAGCATAATACTTACTATATAAATCAAGAGAAAGCATAAAAAAAGCCATTCATCTACATAATGAATGGCTTAATCTATATTCTAAATTCAGAATTTTATCCGATAGAAACTCGCTTAAATTCTGCTACAGTCATACCTTTTGATACTGAATCGAGGTATTGTGAAACAGACTGAGAACTGTCTTTTACAAATGCCTGGCTAAGCAACGTGTTCTCTTTGTAGAACTTGTTAAGCTTACCCATTGCAATCTTCTCAATAATGTTTTCAGGCTTTCCTTCAGCTCTAGCTTGCTCCTTTCCAATCTCGATTTCTTTTTCAACTACAGCAGGATCTACACCATCTTTGTCTACAGCCACTGGATTCATTGCAGCTATTTGCATCGCAACATCCTTTCCAGCTTCCTCAACACCAGATCCATTGGTATTTGATAGAGATACCATCACCCCTAATTTTCCATTTGAGTGGATGTAAGGTACTACAGCTTCGCCTGTCACTACCTCGAAAGCCTTAACTTCTAACTTTTCGCCAATTTTACCTGTAAGCTCAACAATCTTTTCACCTACTGTCAGGTCTCCAAGACTCATTCCGTTCAGTGCTTCGATGTTAGCAGGCTTTTCAGCAAATGCAAGCTCTGCAATCTGATTTCCTAGCTGAACAAATTCATCGTTCTTAGCTACGAAATCTGTCTCGCATGTGAAGGCAATCAATGCGCCTTCAGACCCAGCATCATTGGTTTTCGCAAAAACAACCCCTTCAGAAGTCTCTCTGTCAGCTCGAGATGCAGATACTTTTTGACCTTTCTTTCTTAAAAGCTCAACTGCTTTATCGAAATCACCCTCTGCTTCAGTTAGCGCCTTTTTGCAATCCATCATGCCGGCACCAGTCATTTGCCTTAGTTTGTTTACGTCTTGTGCTGTAATAGCCATTTTAATTCTTGGTTTTAATGTTTCTACAAACAAAAATTGAACACCGAATCCCGATAGCAATCGAGGACAATGTTCAATCTTATGTTAAGATTTTATGTTCTTTTGATTTATTCTGCTACCTCAGACTTTTCATCGGCAGCTTTCTTTGCTGCTTGTTCTTCGGCCTGAGCCTGCTCTTCCTTATCTTTCTTACGCTCTGCAAGTCCCTCCTCAAGTGCTTTACCAATGTAGCTAGTGATTAGCTTAATTGATTTGAATGCATCATCGTTGCCAGGGATTGGATAATCAATCTTGGTAGGATCAGAATTTGTATCTACAATTCCAAAAACCGGGATATTCAATTTCTGAGCCTCAGCGATTGCAATATGCTCACGCTTGATGTCTACCACGAACAATGCTGCAGGCAATCTGTTTAGGTCAGAAATTCCACCTAATACTTTCTCCAACTTATCTTTCGCACGGCTAATCATCAGTCGCTCACGCTTTGCCAGGTTTAGGTAAGCTTCTTCTTTCATAAGCTTTTCCATCCCTTGCATCTTCTTCAATGACTTTCTGATTGTCGCGAAGTTGGTAAGCATACCACCCTGCCATCTTTCAGTTACATATGGCATGTTTAGTCTTTGAGCTTCTTGCTCAACCACTTCTTTCGCTTGCTTTTTAGTAGCAACGAACATTACTTTTCTTCCAGACCTTACTACAGCTTTCATTGCTTCGGTAGCGTCCTCTAAACAAGTTAATGTCTTGTGAAGGTCGATAATGTGGATGCCATTTTTCTCCATGAAAATGTATGGAGCCATTGCTGGGTTCCACTTTCTGGTTAGGTGTCCAAAGTGTACACCTGCATCCAATAGATCTTTATGTTCTAATTTTTGCATCTCAATATTATCGTTTACTGAACTGGAATCTTCTTCTTGCTTTTCTTCGACCTGGCTTCTTACGCTCCACCATTCTTGAATCCCTTGTTAGGAATCCTTCAGATTTTAGTGGGCTTCTGAACTCTGCGTCAACTTCTGTTAATGCACGAGCAATAGCCAATCTTACTGCTTCTGCTTGTCCGGCAGGTCCACCGCCAGTCACATTTACACTTATGTCAAAATTTCCATCTTGCTCCACTTTCACAAGTGGCTGCTTTACGATGGTTTGAAGAATTTCGGATGGGAAGTAAACGTTAAGTTCCTTATCGTTTACGGTTATTACACCTTTCCCACTCGTCATATAAATACGAGCTACTGAGGTCTTTCTCCTTCCTATGGTATTAATTCTGTCCATTCAGGTTTATAGTTTTACTTCTTTTGGTTTTTGAGCTGCATGAGGATGCTCAGCGCCCTCATATACATATAGATTTTTGAAAAGCTGTCTTCCAAGTCGATTGATAGGAAGCATACCTTTCACTGCTTTTTCAATAATTCTTGTGGATGATTTAGCCTTAAGACTATTAGGCGTCTCAAAACGCTGACCTCCAGGATACCCTGTGTGTCTCACATATTGCTTATCGGTCCACTTACTACCGGTTAATCTGATTTTGTCGGCGTTGATCACAATTACATTATCACCACAATCAACATGTGGAGTATATGATGGTTTGTGTTTGCCTCTTATCATTTTAGCAACTTCACTTGCCATTCTTCCAAGTATCTGAGAATCAGCATCTACGATGACCCAATTCTTCTCAACAGTCCCGCTGTTTAATGATACAGTTTTAAAGCTGTTAGTATCCAATTTTATATTGATTTTATAATGTCAAAATCTGTCCCCTCGAAAAAGGGACACAAAAATAGAATTTTCATTCGAGAAAACAAATGAGGAGCTCTAATTAAATTTTCTTAAGAGCTTGATTAACACGGAGAAATCTTTTGGATACTCCGCTTCTCCTTCGATTACCTCTCCATTGAGGTCTTTAAATGCCACTTGAGATGAATGAAGTGCAACCCGATTGATCATTGGATTCTCTTCTTCCCACTTTTTATGGTTGTAATTTCTTTTTAACTCTGAAAGGTATGATGCTTTACCACCATATGAAGGATCGTTTACAATAGGAGCTTCGTGGTAGGCTAAATGCGCTCGTATCTGATGCATTCTACCTGTAACAGGGAAACATTTGACCAGTGTGTGCTTTTTAAAAAGTTCCAAGGTGCCAATAAGCGTGAAAGACGGTTTCCCGGAACGAAAGTCAACCCTTGATTTCGTGGACGTGGTATAGAGTGGCTCATCTGCTTCAAAATCTTCGAACTTGTGAAGTCCATGAATGACTGCATGATAAATCTTCTTTACCTCACGATTTTCTAACTGGATGGCGAAATGTCTATAGGCATCTGCATTTTTTGCAAAAACCACAATTCCTGAAGTTTCCTTATCCAATCGATGGCAGATCTGGTATTCTTCATTTACCTCTTTTGCCAGCCCAAGAAGATTTTTATTATCGGCGCGATCATCGAGGCTGGCAATAAATGGGGGCTTATTTATTAGGATATAATTTTCATTTTCGAAGATTATGAGTTCCTCGAAAGACAGATTTTTTAAGTTTTTATGCATAGTCTTCTTGCTCCTCCCATCCTTCCTCCACTTTATCTATGTAGTTAGCCTTATTCAATTCGAAATAAAAGGTCGAGCCAACTTTGTACTGACTTTTCACAAATATCTCTGAATCGTGACTTTCTAAAATATGTTTTACAATAGATAGACCAAGGCCTGTTCCGCCTTTTTCACGTGATCTACTTTTATCTACTCGGTAAAAGCGCTCGAAAATACGAGATATATCTGATTCGGGTATTCCACGACCATTGTCACTGACACTAATTCGAATCTTATCGTTAGGCATGTCTTCAAACTTGATCTTCGCTTCACCTCCGTTTTTGGTGTATTTAATGGCGTTTGATATCAGGTTTAGCATCACCTGGTAAATACGTCTGTAGTCACCGCGCACAATAATTGGCTCTTTGTATTTCTTCGACATCTTAAGTTCCACACCTTTTTTTTCTGCCTTGCCATCCAGCTGATCTAGGATTTCACTGCAAATACCACGCATGTCAAAATTTTCAAAGTGCATTTTTATTTCTCCAGATTCAATTTGGGAAATGGTAAGGATGTCCTGAACCAATAGATCAAGTGCGTCCAAACTCTTTGCTGCTTTCTTTAGAAATTTTTTACGCACCTCCTTATCATGGATGGCTCCATCCAATAGTGTATGTACAAATCCTTGCGCAGCAAAAATGGGTGTCTTCAATTCATGAGATACATCTGCGATGAATTCTCGTCTAAAATTTTCCCGTTCCTTCAGTTCTTCAATTTCCTTCTCCTTACTCTTGGCGAAATTAGAAATCTCACGATCAATACGCTTTAGTGGGTTAATGGAAGACGCTTTACCTCTTAAAGCAAGCTCACTGTCCTTTATTCTTTTCAAGGAATTATAGATATTCTCAATCTGTCTGAAGAAAAGAAATTCAAGGACTAATCTGGCAAGGATATATGATGACGAGAATGCCAATAAAAAGGCAATAACAATCGCAGTGGTTGTGATTCCTGGCACTAGGTAAAGAAATGCAGTGGTAATGGCTGAAACACAAATTGCCAGTAGAAGTGCTATCGCGCGTGAATTAAACTGCATGTAGTTCTAAGTCTTTAATTAGAGGAGTCGAATTTATATCCTACACCTTTCACTGTGGTGATAAAATCATTTCCAATCTTTTCTCTCACTTTTCTAATATGTACATCAACCGTTCTGGCTAACACATAAACATCGGTACCCCAAATGTTTTGCAAGAGCTCATCTCTGCTGAATACCTTACCCGGATTCTGTGCCAAGAAATAAAGCAACTCAAATTCCTTTTTAGGAAGAGAAATCTTTTCCTCACCGTTCTTAACCGTGTAGCTTGTCCGGTCCACGATCAACTCACCAACAGTAATGGTGTTTGACTCTTTTTTCTTTTTAGAATCCCTTCTAAATAGCGCATTTATCCTACTGATTAGTGCTCGAGGTTTTATTGGTTTTGTGATATAGTCGTCAGCACCCATATCAAATGCAGCCACTTCAGAATATTCTTCAGAACGAGCAGTTAGGAAAATAACAAACGTATTGGCCATTTCAGGCTGTTCTCGTATCTGCCTACATGTTTCAACACCATCTTGCTTGGGCATCATAATATCCAGCAGAATAAGATCCGGAATAAAGGACTTTGCTACTTCTACTCCCTTGATTCCATCACTTGCTGTTTTTACATCATAGCCTTCTTTAGAAAGATTGTATTTGAGTAATTCAAGGATGTCAACTTCATCATCTACGACAAGTATTTTTTGATTGTGTTTAGCCATCTCTGGGTGGTTGTTTTGAAAACTTTCTCTTAAATCATTCTTTACAATTAGGTAAAATAAAACGTGAATTCATAAGCGCTAATCACGATTTAGTTCATCAGATTCAACGTTATTCAAAATTACTCAGAAATCAACTGTATGTTAAAAAGGTAACAATTTGGTAAAGCAGAAGACAGATTATTATATGATTTTGATAATTACATTATTTGCCATAGAATGTAAGGCTTTATTCATCCTTTTTAGTTAAATTGAGAATTAAATACTCTGCATGCATACTATTTTGCCTGCTGAGATTGAAATTTTCAACTTAACCTAATCGTAAATGAAAAACACAAGAATCAGCTTGGTGTTGCTAGCATTTCTATTGCTTGCATGTACCGACGAAAACAGTGTTGCTCCTGAGATTGAGCAACAAGACCCCATCGCAAAATCAGAAATTGATGGCACTATTATTTCCTCATTGCAAGAAAATGATGAATTCAACTGGCGAGAGGCATCTGATGAAATGATATGGAGTGCGCTCATACATAGTGATTCGATTCTTTCGGTAGGATATCAACCTGAAGGAGAATCAAACATCAATGGACGGATTTCAGAGATTGATGTTCGGCAAGAAGCCTGGATTGAAGTTTCGGAAAATATTGTTTCGAACGCCGTTTTAATTGCACAGAGAGAGGATGCCACCATTCAAGAGGCAGACCTTGAGATCCGTAAGCATGAAGTACTTCCTTTCATAGACATGAAGGTAAGCAGCCTGGAAGTCGTAAAGTATCTACGCTCATTGCAAAGTGTGAGGTATGCTGAGCCACTTGGATATGAAGTTGATTTTGGCTCTGCCGGCGGTGGAAGAATTGAAAGTAACTCAGGATGCAGTAATGACCCTGACTATGGAATTCCTTCCAGTGATTTCACAAATATCAGCCCTGGAGCTAAGGCTTCATGGCATTTATATGCTAATAATGTGGTGAATGCCTGGTCATCCAGTACGGGGCAAGGAATAGGTATTGGATTGATAGATACCGGAATTTCTCCCAATCAAGATAACTTAAATGGTAATTTCAACTCCGGATTCTCCAGCGGTCGTTATGTCAACAAATATGGATTCTATGTAAGCTCCTGGTGGTGGTGGGCCAGTCCTGATGGTCCCAACGATAAGTGCGGACATGGAACCGCCATGGCTGGGGTAATGGCTGCTCCGAGAAGTAACGATGGCTCCTCCGTGGGCGTGGCCTACAATGCTAACTTGATCGCAGTAAGAGGTACCGGTGATGTGGTGATTAATGGAGGTAAAGAAAAGACCGGGGTTTCCGATGCTTTGGTTTACCTGGGCAATAGAAGCGATGTGAAAATAATCAGCATGTCTATTGGAGATGTATTTTCAAATTCAAAGGTGGCAGATGCTGTTCGATATGCTTATGGGAGAGGCAAGCTCATTTTTGCTGCTGCCGGTACTTCAACATCATTTACCAATTGGTTTGGTGTGATCTTCCCTGCAAGTATGAATGAAACTGTAGCGGTTACAGGTATTAAGGAGAGCGGATATACACGATGTGATATTTGCCATTCAGGGAGTAAAGTAGATTTCACTGTGATTATGGAGCGAAATGGAACCGAAAATCACCCGCTATCTCTGGCTATGAGTGGCAACCAGCCCTCTACTGTAGGCGGATCATCAGTTGCTACTGCCACTGCAGCAGGAATTGCTGCTTTGGTTTGGGCTAAGAATCCAGGCATGACACGCGCTCAGGTTCTTGATAAAATGAAGCGAACAGCAGATTTATACCCTAACAGAAGCTCATCGTATGGGTGGGGGACACTTGATGCTGCAGCTGCTGTCAACTACTAACAATCTTATTTCACCTAACCGACAAGACGCTGGAGCTACGCTCCGGCGTTTTTTTATTGATCATGATATGCTTTCATTCCTCGAATGAAGTTTTTGAGATCCCCCTGATACTTGTTGATGAGTATGTTTTCTAATGAATCTTTGGATGAATAATACCTTAAATAAGACATGAAATAGGCATTGTTTGGCCGACTTGATTTGAAAATTTGAAAATACCTGGGGTTATGAAAGTGGAGGGTGTCAATGGAGTTTACAATCTCATCGATCATGATATGTTTTTTAACGGCTTTTAATGAATCAGGTAGGTCAGAAATGTCTGAATAAAGTTCATCTAATTTTTGAGCCGCGAGAAGCATTTGATTCCTAAAGGTACGACTATCTTCTTCTGCCAAAACGTATTCAAAATATGGATACGAATTTTTTCCATATTTCTCATTTAGATATTTGATCGCGCCCTGCTCTCCGATAAAGGTTGCCAGGTTTTCATTGAATTCAATATTGTCTTTGACGAATAGTGTTGAATGCGTGAGTTCATGGATAATTAATTCTGCAAGTGCTCCTTCCTTTCTCTCAAGCATGTTCGATAGGATTGGATCAGTGGTCCAGCCGAGCGTCGACCATCCTCCGACTGATCTAATTCGTGCATCGTATCCGCTTTCCACCAATTGTTCCATTTCTTTCTTAGCGCTTTCTAAATCAAAAAACCCTTTATATGGAAATGAACCCAGGAAAGGGAATGACCATAGTTTTGGTTCTAGAGCGAATTCTTCCGAAGCGGAAAGATTCCATAATGCCACTTCACCTTTTTGATCGTAAAAAGTGGTATAGTTTTCCGAGCGCTTCAACTCCAGCTTCTCAAACGAAAACTCACGTGCCTCTTGAACAATCTGAATTTTCTGTTTCACACTATCCGCAACCAAAGAATCTTTCAGTATCGATTCGATGGGTTTGGTGTTGAACGTAATGCTCAATTGGCCCTTCGCCTGTTGAACACCATACGATACCGTCCGCCAATTGAAGATGATTAGTAAGGCAATAGCAGCCAGAATTGTCCAAATGATTTTTTTAATCATCCTACAACTTTATTTATTGTTTATCGTAAGATACCTTGTAATACATAGTAATAAAATCAACCTTTTATCAGTCATGGACCTAAAAGATCACGATAATAACCTCCGCATCATTGGTAAAATATTTATTGTCATTGGGCTTATTCTGGTTCCTATTTCCATCTGCACCTTCTTTTTTGTGGATATGTTCATTGAAAGTGATTTGTGGATGGAAATCAGAGATCTTGATGTCGTTCTTTTCGAGCTAAGGCCTCCAAGAGGGATTGCCTATTTCTTACCTACTATTCAGACAATTTCATCCCTTATTTTCTTAGTATCTGGATATGGATTGAGTTATGAGAAAGATTGGGGTAAGAAATTCGCCCTTGTCCCGGCTGTCATGCTCTTATTCAAATTTCCTATAGGTACAGCTCTGGGCGCCTATATGATTTATGCAATTCACTATGTGCCTAAGGAGGAGGTAATCAATGGCACTGAGTAAATTGTAAATGTCGCTCCTGAAGGGAGTCTTTGGATTGATTTGTACCAGTAGAATTTCGAGGGAATGACTTGAAGGAAGGCATTTAAGTATTTGCTTCTTTTGGAACGCGCATGGTTAAAATAAAAAAGCAGGAAGTTTCACTGTCTGGCTCGAAATAGTATTCATACTTGGTACCTGTTTTTTTGGCCATATCTATAAAGCCAAGTCCGGCGCCACCAGTCTCACCAAGTTCTGAGTTTTCCATTGCATCCCGATACATCTGTTTGATGCCGTCGGCATCCATCGCGTTGATATTATCAAGAATATCTCTGAGTGTCACTGCGCTTTTTAATTCTATGTTATTTCCGGTGGTAATGAAATATTCCTTTTTGTTGTGTCCGATGAGAAAGATGCCTTTTTTAACAAGGCCCTGTTCGAGTGAATTCGACTCTTCTTCCGATTGGCTGTCTGCATGTTTACAGATATTTTGTAACGATTCCATCATCACATGATACACACGCTTTGTCACCCGGCGATTTTCCTGACGCGTGTGAAGGTCTTCTGAAATCATGTCTGTGATGCTTTCAACAGTACCTTGAGTCACATTGCCCAAGTAGACCACATTTAGATTGGATTTAGTCATCGCTTTTTTGAAGGCGATGACTGTTTTCATGTGTTTCAGCTGCTGTAAAACCTGTTCGTATCCCGAGTTTTCCATGAATTGGGTTAGGATTTTGATCGATTCACAAGATAGTGAAGAAGGAGTGGAGCCTCAATGATTTTAGAAAGAATCTTGTCTGAGGATGTAACCGAGCCTCTCGTTAGCGTCGTATTTTCATATAAATATTTTTCCTAATATTTTTAGCAAAATGTTTTTTCGCTCAAATTGAAAAGCCTATTTTTGTTCGATCTAACATAAGACAAGAAGAATACTATGGCCGACGCGCAAGATAAACTCAAAGCCCTCCAGATCACCATTGATAAGCTCGAAAAAACCTACGGTAAAGGAACTGTGATGAAGCTCAGTGATGAGAGTGTGATGGACGTTCCTACGATTTCTACAGGCTCATTAAGCCTGGACATTGCTTTGGGTGTGGGCGGTATTCCAAGAGGAAGAATCATTGAAGTATATGGACCTGAGTCCTCTGGTAAAACCACGCTTGCCATGCATTGCATTGCGGAAGCTCAAAAAGCCGGAGGCATGGCAGCCATCATTGATGCAGAACATGCATTTGATAAACTGTATGCTGAAAAGCTTGGAATAGATACTGAAAACTTACTGATCTCTCAGCCAGACAATGGGGAGCAGGCCCTAGAGATTGCTGAACATTTAATCAGATCAGGTGCCCTTGATATCATCGTGATTGACTCTGTAGCCGCATTGGTTCCAAGAGGAGAACTGGAAGGTGAAATGGGAGATAGTAAGATGGGATTACAAGCACGTTTGATGTCTCAAGCTTTGAGAAAACTCACGGGTACCATCAACAAAACAGGATGCTCTTGTATTTTCATCAACCAGCTACGAGAGAAGATTGGTGTGATGTTTGGTAATCCTGAGACTACTACCGGTGGTAATGCACTGAAGTTTTATGCCTCTATCCGATTGGATATTCGTAGAATTGGTCAAATCAAAGAATCTGCGGACAATGTGATGGGTAACAGAACACGTGTGAAGGTGGTGAAGAACAAAGTAGCACCTCCATTCAAAGTGGTAGAATTTGACATCATGTATGGTAGAGGCATTAGTAAGAGCGGGGAGATTGTAGACATTGGCGTGGAGTTAGATGTGGTACAGAAATCCGGCTCATGGTTCTCGTATGACGGAAATAAACTAGGGCAAGGAAGAGATGCAGTGAAAGCGCTGATTGAGGATAACCCGGAGTTGATGGAAGAACTGGAACGAAGAATTAAAGAGAAGCTTAACGGATAAGATTAAATACGAATTGTATTAATTAAAAAAGGTGAGCATTTACTCACCTTTTTTGTATCAATAGTATTTTGAAATCATCCGGTCGTTCTAATCGCAATCACAGGATCTAATCTGGCAGCCATTAAAGCAGGAACAATACCTGAGATCACCCCGATTATTCCTGCTACACCAAGGCCTAGCACCACATTGCTGAATGTCAATACCAGGTCGAGATTTCCCAGACTGGCAAGGGATAGTAACCATACAAGGAATAGTCCTACGCCACCTCCAATTAAACTCAGGAATATCGCTTCGAACAAGAATTGAAACAGGATGAAGAAATTCTTGGCACCCAAAGATTTTTGTATACCTATGATGTTCGTTCGTTCTCTTACCGACACGAACATGATATTTGCGATCCCAAAACCACCGACCAAAATCGAAAATCCTCCGATGGCCCATCCGGCCACACCAATTACATCAAAGGTGGATCCAATGATATTCATGATCGCATCCTGACGATTCACGGAAAAGTTGTTTTTCTCTTTCGGGCGTAGACCTCTTTTTGTTCTCAGAAGGCCTGTAATTTCTGCTTGCAGTTCAACCAATCCTATGTCATCCGTGCGCCCCTTTACGCTCACCAGTGTTTCCACTCCTCGATTACGTCCTGAATAGAAGATCTTCTTAAAAGATTGGTACGGAACCATGATGCTCTCATCATTTCCTGTATCGCCGAAGATTCCTTCACCTTCTTCTTTGAAGACCGCTATTACTACATATTTAAGGCCTTTGATTTTAATTTCTTTCCCTATGGGCTCACCTCTCGGGAACAGTTTTTTGGCGATCAGATGACCGATCATTGCGACGTTTTTTCCTGTGTAAGACTCGGATGCTGTGAAATACCTACCCTTTCCTACATCACTAGCCATATCATACACGTCCTGGTGCGTATGAGAAATTCCAAAAAGGGTAACATTACTGTAGCTGCTGCTTTCATATTTTACCGTATTGACGCCAGTTACAGCAAAAATGGTAATGCCTTCAGCATTTTTAAGGTTCTTTTTCAGAAATTCATATTCTTCGTAGTTGGTATAAGGTCGCTTGATATACTCCCACCAGGGAATATTGGGACCAAATTCGTAGGGGAATCTTCTTATGTCCAGGTTATTGGCATCAAGAAAGCTTAGGCTGCTTTTGATGCTTCTTTCCAGGGAATCAACCAGGGTGAAAACTGCAATGATGGCGAAAATCCCAATGGTAACTCCGAGCAATGATAATGTTGTTCGAAGCAGGTTCATACGTAATGCATCCCATGCAAAACGGAAACTCTCGAGAACTAACTTAAAAATTTTCACCTTTAGGTCTTTTAATAATTATTATCCTGTAGTTCTTATCGCAATTACAGGATCTAATCTTGCCGCCATAAGCGCAGGTACAATACCGGAAAGCACTCCGATGATAGCGGAAATACCCAATCCTAGTATGACATTACCCGTAGTAAGTACAAGATCGAGACTTCCTAGACTTGCAAAGGACAGCAAATAAACAAGCACAACGCCAACTCCTCCTCCGATAAGACTCAAGAATACTGATTCAAAAAGAAATTCGAAGAGGATAAAGTAATTCTTAGCTCCTAATGACTTTTGTATGCCGATAATATTGGTACGCTCTCTAACAGATACAAACATGATATTGGCAATACCAAATCCACCCACCAAAATGGCGAATCCGCCAATGATAGCCCCAGCAACTCCAATCACATCAAAAGTTGATCCGATGAAATTCGTAATTGCTTCAGGCCTGTTCAATGCAAAGTTGTCGTCTTCCTTTGGCTTCAATGATCGTTTCTTTCTCATCAGTCCTCTTAGTTCGGCTTCAAGCTCGACCAAGCCGACATCTGATGGGAGGCCTTTCACGGTGATTCGGGGTTCTACACCTCTACGTCTGCCGGAATAATAGATTTTTTGAAATGCTTTGTATGGCAAGTAAACATTGTCATCATTACTTGGCGCCCCCAGAAAGCTGTCTCCTTCTTCCTTGATTACACCAATCACATAATACTTCAATCCTTTTATTTTTATTTCTTTTCCTAATGGTGAAGTGTTGGGAAATAATTCCTTAGCTGTGCGATACCCAATAATTGCCACATTTGATCCTCCTCCTGCTTCTTCACGTGTGAAATATCTACCTTGTTCAATGGGTATTTCGTATACATCTTTGTGTTCATATACTATGCCCAATAAAGAAAGATCGGCGGCACTGCTACTTTCATATTTAGCGATAATACCGCCACGAACCGTGAAAATTGATACTGCCTGGGCGTTGTTGACATTATCTTTAATGAATCGATATTCATCAAATGTGACATATGGCCTTCTTAAGTAGGTCCACCAGGGGTAGGGGGCTCCAAATCCATACGGCCACTTTTCGACATTGATGTTGTTGGTGCCTAAAAAATTCAAGCTGTCTTTTATACTTCTTTCCAGCGAGTCGACAGCTGTGAAAACAGCTATTATCGAGAATATACCTACCGTTACTCCGAGCAAAGACAAAGTAGTTCTCAGGAGGTTGGTCTTGAGTGCGCTCCAGGCAAATCTGAAGCTTTCGATGATAAGTTTAAGTACTTTCACGTGACAGTTTTATTAATTCAAATGTAGCTAATCCGATAGCAGTATTATGAATAAAATCGCGATCGGTTAATGTGTATTTCAAACGGTAATTTCCTTTAGTTGACGAGTTTCAACTCCTATACGTTACAAACTGAAACATATTTGCTAATTTTGCGGTCCTTTGATCATTAAAATAGATCCTTTTTCCTATGGGAATGAAATTATCCGAATTCAAGTTCGACTTACCATCAAGCCTTATTGCCTTACACCCTACTGAAAACCGTGACGACTCACGTCTTATGGTTATTCATAAAGATACGGGGGAGATTGAACACAAAGTTTTCAAAGATGTAGTGGACTACTTCGGTGAGAATGATGTATTCGTGACCAACGATACAAGAGTTTTCCCGGCAAGGTTATATGGAAACAAAGAAAAAACCGGTGCTAAAATTGAAGTATTCTTACTTCGAGAACTCAACACTGAAATGAAGCTTTGGGATGTTTTGGTGGATCCGGCTAGAAAAATCCGTGTAGGAAATAAGCTTTATTTTGGTGATGGTGAATTAGTAGCGGAAGTCATTGATAATACAACAAGTAGAGGTCGTACCATTCGATTCTTATTTGATGGTGATCGTGATCAATTCTATAAAATGATTGATGCATTGGGAGAAACGCCTCTTCCAAAGGAAATTAAACGTTCGGCTGAACCCGAAGATAGAGATCGATTCCAAACGATCTTTGCAAAAAATATTGGGGCTGTTGCAGCGCCTACTGCTGGGATGCACTTTACGCCTCAACTTATGAAGCGGATGGAGCTAATTGGTATTGACGTAGCACCTATCACACTTCATGTAGGCCTGGGTACTTTCCGTCCGGTGGATGTAGAAGACCTTACAAAACACAAAATGGACTCTGAAAATTACTGGGTGGAGAAAGCAACTGCCGATAGAGTAAACAGGGCCTTGGATGAAAGATCAAAAATATGTGCTGTAGGCACTACTGTAATGAAGACGTTGGAGTCTTCTGTTTCTGCAAACGGCCTATTGAAGGAAAATTCAGGATGGACGGATAAGTTTATCTTTCCTCCATATGATTTCAAGATCTGTGATGCGCTCATTACTAATTTCCATTTACCTGAATCTACGCTGTTAATGATGGCGTCTGCTTTTGGTGGTTATGAGTTGATCAAAGAAGCCTACCAAGTTGCGATAAAAGAAAAGTATCGATTCTTCAGCTACGGAGATGCGATGCTTATTATCTAAATCAATTTGAAGAACTACGCCATCATAGTGGCAGGAGGCTTAGGCACACGTATGAAAAGCGAGCTGCCAAAGCAGTTTCTTCTAATTGACGGGGTGCCAATTATTGTGCATTCTATCCAAAAATTCTTGGATTTTGACAGCAACATTTCTATAGTCGTTGTCTTGCCACAAGGACATATTGAGCAGTGGGTGAACATTAAGTCTCAGTTTTTACCTGATGTAGACTTGCAGTTAGCCACAGGTGGTGATACCCGAACTCAGTCCGTAATGTCAGGTTTAGCATTACTGCAAGAGGAAGGATTGGTAGCTATTCATGATGCAGTTCGTCCTTTTGTCTCCGTTGACACCATTGCCTCATCCTTTGAATCAGCACAGAAAAGCGGATCTGGAGTGGCTGTTGTAGCGCTTAAAGACTCCATTCGAGAAACGGATGGAAATAAATCTATAGCAAGAGATCGATCGAACTATGTATTGGTTCAAACTCCGCAAACCTTCAAAATCAATGAGTTGAAGGATGCTTATGCAAAAGTTGGAACTGGTGCATATACGGATGATGCCAGTGTCTACGAAGCAGCCGGAAATACAGTAAGTCTGGTTGATGGGTCATATGAAAACATCAAAATCACCACTCCAGAAGATCTGAAGTAAAGCCACGTTTAGCTCATCAATTCTTGATGATCTTATAGATGATCAGATCATTACGATTCTCATCTATCAATCGGAAGATATATTGACCTTTCTTAAAGTCAGAAATATCTATTGAGATATTCTCTTGATTGCCGTTCAGCGTTTGCTTCAATAGCTCTTTCCCTTTCAGATCATAAATTTCCAGGGTAAGATCTCCGGGATTGGTTCGATGGTAATTGATATTAATTAAATCATCCGTAGGGTTAGGGAATATGGAGAATTCCGCGAAATCAGCTGAGCTTGCCCCTAATACAAGCTCGATGAAAATTCCATCTTCGGAAGCGAAAACGGCTAACTTGAAGCTGTTGTCTCCAACTCCAGCTTCACCCACTTCAAATTCAATAAATGCAGACTCATCCAAAGGAATACCCGGATATTCCACAAAGAATCGGTAGGTTCCTTGTGGTAGGAATCCATACTCAAATTCTCCCTGATCGTTGGTTTCACCATAGGCGATTAATTCAAATTCATCATCACCTTGTTCAGTGCGACCGCCCGATCTTTTCCTTCTCATACCACACTTTCTCTTAGCGGCTCGCCTTCTCGCGTCAATCCTACTTCCATCATCCTCGAAATCCTCTTCAATGGTTCCCTCGACCAGCCCATCACCATCTGCAGCTGTTAAAGTAGGTGGTGTTTCAGTGATAACGATTTGAATGGTTGTGTCACTATTCAATACTAAAGTATCAGCTTCATCCCATAGAAATGAATTACCGTAATAGGTCGCTATGTACTGATTTTCGTCTGAGCTGGCATTCACCAGGTATTCTCTTAAAACGACCGGAGGGAATGAAAAGCTGCTGGAAACATCTAACTGAGTAGCCGCAGATAGGGTATCAAAGCCAACAACCTCTTCATCTACAATAAGCAAGTAACCATTTACATTTTCTGTTAGAAGATTCCCATCTCCATCATCGACATCCAGGGAGATTACCGCTGTGGCAAGCACATCTATTGGTGCAGTTGATAGTGTAACTCCAGTTGCAATGGAATTGCTGATTTCCAGACTATAAGATCCCATATTGGATCTGTCAATGTCTGTAATATTATAGGTTGTTCCTGTAGCACCAGGTATATTCTGACCCTCATAGATCCATTGGTAAGTATTCGCGGTACCATTGGCGTTCGCGGTAAGTTCTTGTGAGGAACCAATGGGAATTTCTAACGGGCCATTCTCATTGATACCTTCTGCTAAAGCTTGTTGGTTGGTATAGCTTAAAACAGCGACACCTGCTACCGCTTCAAGGTCTCCAAAGTCCAGGTTGTTACTATTCAAGTTGATATCAACTGCATTGACCAACCCACTAAAGTCTGTAGCTAATTCATCAATCTCATTATCTGAAAGATCCAAAATTTCGAGTGCATCCAGATTATCTACCGCGGCTGGTAGTGTGCCTACCAGGCCATTGTTAGGTAGTTCTAAGCGCTCGACTCGATCCTGTGCTGAATTTAAAGTAACGCCGTGCCAGGTGCTCACATCCGCATCGCCCCAGTTGGATGAATTGGTCCAATTGGTACCGTCCATGTTATCAAAAATGGCGGTTAATGCAGCCGCATCAGCTTCTAGTTGATTGGCCGACCCTGTGTTTAAAAATATTTGTGTTCCACCATAATAGTCACTTATGATCATATCATTATCGCCATCTCCATCTATATCACCAATATTTACGCTGCTATATTCGGTAGTTATGGTAGGTATATCATGGTCAAATGCTAAATTTCCAGATCCGTCGTTGACCCACAATTTTGGATATGAGATGTATCCTCCGGAAATAACATCTACATCACCATCATCATCTACATCACCAACAAAGCTGTTGTATGTTCCTCCCGTTTCAACGGTTTGACCACTGTCTGTTAATGTTCCGGTTCCATTATTTAGAAATAAATAACTATTTGTAGTAGGAGATTCATACGCATTTGAGGCAAAAACATCCATATCTCCGTCTCCATCAAAATCAGCAATATCTACATCTCCAAAGTCATAATTAGAACCGGATGGCGTAAAGCTTGATCCTGCAATTAGGGATCCATTATTATTGATGATAGTAGTCACCGATGATGATCCCTCACCAGGAACAGCCATAACAATGTCAGGATCCGAGTCGCCATCAATGTTACCAACATCTATTCTTCCATAATTTGCATTCACAATTGAAGAAGAGTTTGAAAACGTGAGTGAACCTTCATTGTCATAGATGACAATGAAATCTGTGCTTAAACCATCCTGATTCACCACAATATCCAGGTCTCCATCCTCGTCCATATCAGCAATGAAAACTTGTTGTGTTTCATAGCCCGTTCCAAGGTTAGAATCATAGGAAAATGTCCCAGATCCGTTGTTGGTATAAATAATAAATCCAGCATCGTCATTGTAACCCTCTATCGCCACAACCATATCTAAATCGCTATCACCATCTAAATCCCCAAAGGCAAGTTGATAGGCGTCTCCCGGGAATTCTTGATTTACTGTAAATCCGCCAAGTCCATCATTGATCCAACTTCTTGAAACTATGCTACCACCCTGAACTAAATCCAAATCACCGTCTCCATCAATATCTACTAACTGTGTGTCATATGTGGAAGAGATGGTTACTATGTCTGCTCCCTGATCGAATGTTCCACCTCCCTGGTTTTCTCTAATGGAAGCATTGCCGTCAAAATAGAAGAGATCCCCATCCCCATCAGCGTCAAGATCTTCTGGTTTGGATACGCCCACAAATTTGGCTAGTTCCGTAAATGTTCCATCCCCATTACTCGTATAAACGAAGGTTGAATCTTCTGAATCAGCCACAAAATCATCAAAATTATCCGTATCGATTTTGAAGGGAAAGATGTCATCTTCATCTCCACTTGGAGATAATATTATTGGTGTATTTTCTGTAAAATTTGAGGAGGCATCTCCTAAGACGGTTCCGTCATTCTCCATCGACTGCACCCGTAAATTAGGAGCACTTATGAACCCAATTATATCCAGATCTCCATCATTGTCAAAGTCAAATGGTTTAGCTCCATTATTAAAACTATAAGTAGGTGCAATTGGGTTGCCTGTGTCTGTGAAGTTTCCAGCGCCATCATTATCGAAAACCTGTAGCGCTTGTCCAAAAGAGGTGATCAAAGACGTGTAAACAATCTCTAAATCTGTGTCCCCATCAACATCCATTACAGAAACAAGTCTTGATTGTGGGAAGCTTGCATCTGATCCTTTCAGTGCAGTAGTATCAGAAAAGTCGAAACTCG
This sequence comes from Ekhidna sp., assembly GCA_965601465.1. Taxonomy (GTDB): domain Bacteria; phylum Bacteroidota; class Bacteroidia; order Cytophagales; family Cyclobacteriaceae; genus Ekhidna. Next base: position 1,223,752 of record OZ271834.1, read on the forward strand.
TATTTTCGAAGAGTGTAACATAGCTGTAGTACGGAGAGGTGTCCTGGCTCGTTTCGGCTATGATATCCAAATCTCCATCATTGTCATAATCTACCGCTGCAACTACATCATCATTAAAATCAACTGTTGGAAATGTTGCCGATTGAGAAGAGAAATTACCGGATCCATCATTTTGCCACATTTGACTACCAAATGCACCATACGTTCCATTTCTCATAAATAAATCAAGGTCACCGTCATTGTCAAAATCGGCGAGAACGACCTGATCTATGATTTGTAAGGGATCGGTTGTGAGTGGTGCTACGCTAAAGTTTAAGGAACCCTCATTGGTTAAGATCAGGGGGCTGTCAATGTAGGCTACATATATTCCATCAATATCTCCATCTCCATCAATATCACCCGTTAGGAAAGAATTGAAAGGCGGTGCACCAAGGGCTGCCTTTGGATCGTAAAATACACTTTGTGCAAGTGGCTGAACGTTATTGATGACACGATTTGCATGTCGCTTTAACCTTTCCTCAAAACTCTTTTTATCTGTCTGAGCATTGGCTGAAACTACCACACCCATTGCCAGTGCCACCGCCCAGTGTTTGAAGTTAAGTTTTGGTTTTAACCCAGATTTTTTGCCAAGAATTGAAATTTGTCTTTCAACATTCTTTAATCGCTCAACAGCATCTCTTCTTTGACGATAGCGCTGCTTTTGAAACTCACCATCTTTCACACTTTTGTGAAATCGTGTTGCCAGCTTAATGTGCTTGTTTTTGAGGCGACTAAGAAGCGATTGATACAATGAATTTTTCATGATGGTGGTAGTTTATCCATGTTACATGAGTGATTATGTTACATTGGCAGTTTCTGGTTGTGTTTCTTGCTCTGGGTTATGCCAGAATACTTCCTCAGAAGTTATAACAGATGTTTTGTGTACTCCTTTTTCCAGGTTGAGAATGTTGGGTCTCATGTTTCCTTCCAGGAGTACTAAATCATACAATTCTTCGACACTGGTTTGATAGTTGATATATCCACACGGCTGACCTGTTGGCAAATAAATAATTGTAATCCCACAGTTAACCGATCGTTTTGCGACCGGTGCTTCTTTGAATAAAGAACTATTGGGTCTGAGTTTAGAGGTTGCAATGAAAAGGTAGTCACCGATGCGATCCATACCTCTGGCAAAGCCATTGACTTGAGCGATGATGTCATAAGTGCCTGATTCAACGTTGACCTTGACCAACTCACCCGTGGCGGAAAGTAGCATGAATAGTTCTTTACCATAAATTCTGGGGGTGTGTGGAACGGGGAGATTTGATAGAATTATTTCATTGGAATCAATGTCGATCAATACGCCTCCGTTGAGCATACCTTCTTTCCATTCTCTGGGTGTATCACCCTGACCGAGTGCAGAAATATATTTGGGTTTATTCGTTTGTGGTTCTACTGCTAAGCCATTCAAATGACACCTATCCTCCGGCTTTAAAGCGGATATAAACCTTGGAGTCCACACAGGTTTAAAGCTGAAATCTTCGTCTATGTTAACCAACGTAGAAAACATGGTATTTATGCCTAACAATCCCTGGTTAGTGAACTGTATATCGTGCATATCTAAAGGCCCAGTGTAATAACTTGCTCTTGGAACATATAGGCTGTCGTATACATTAGGGTTGGGAGCGTAATTGGTAGCCAGCCCTGGGGCATTACCGGTTATGATCACTGAGTCGTTTGTGGCAATTGCCCACTTGTTCCCCTTTTTGGCCATTCCCATAGGCTTAGCGAAGGTCCGAGGTAATTGAATCAACTGATTTTGGTCCTGGGCTGAGAAGATTACCACTTTACCTGTTTGATAAGTGCTAATAGCAACTGAGCAATTTAACCCTTGAAGTAATTCAGGAATGTTGGGTGTGTAGGTGTAGCTGAATGGTGGTGGTGGCGCCATTATTGATTATGTGAATCATTCAAGTTAATGAATATTGGGTACTTATTCAACAATGATGGTAAGAGCACTTGTTAGTCTTAAAAGAAAGCCCACCTAATTGACTGGTGGACTTACGCTAGGTGAAAGCATTTTAGTACTACTGCTTGATGATTCTAAAGGTGAGAGCCGATTTATTCTTTTTACTATCGTAGAACCTCAGCAGATATTGTCCCTTTTGATACGCTTCAAGATCTAGCTGGATCTTTCCGTTCTTCACTTTTTCGAGTTCTTGGGTCAAAAGCGTTTTACCATTCATATCCACAAGATCCATGGTAACCTTGTTTGAAATAATCTTATCATAATCGATGTGTACGACATTCACAGTCGGATTCGGATAAATATTGAAATCCGTGAAAAATTCACTGGTAATTCCCAAAATGAGTTCCACGACAATCCCGTCCGGAGTGACGGTGGCGGCTAAAACGAAGGAATCATCAGTGACACCTGCTTCACCAATTTCAAATTCCACGAATGAAGCTTCATCCAATGGTATTCCAGGGTACTCTACAAAGAAACGATAAGTCCCTTGCGGCAAGAACCCAAATTCAAACTCTCCCTGATCGTTGGTTTCACCATAAGCGAATAGCTCAAAATCATCACTATCCTGTCCATTACGTCCTCCGGATCGCTTCCTTCTCAATCCGCATTTTCTTCTTGCTGCTCTTCTTCTGGCATCTATTCTGCCGCTTTCGTCATCAAAATCCTCTTCGATGGTTCCGCTAACGTTACCTTCACCGTCTCCCGGTTGGGTCGGCTGAGGGATGACTGTCATGTTTATACTTATCGTCGTATCAGTGAACAGTTCTAGCACATCTGCTTCTTCCCATAAAAAGACGCTTTGGAAATAGGTATCTACATATTGAGCTGGATCGGATGTTATACCTACCAAATACCCTTTCAGAATTGCCGGAGCAAATTCGAATTCAGAGGCCACATTATCGGCAGTGACCAACGTATCATAACCTCTTGTTTTTCGAACGGTTTCCATAAGAGATCCTGATACTTCATCGGTAAGAAGTTCATCTTCCAGATCGAGCACACTTACCTTAACCACAGCAGTTGCCAAAACATCAATAGGATCTGAAAGCAATGTTAAACCCGGAACATTGCCGTTTTCAACGCTGACGCTGTATGAGCCCATATTGGACCTATCAATATTTTCAACAATGAAAGAGGTGTTTTCTGCTTCCGTGCCTGAAATATTAGATCCTAGATATCTCCATCTGTAAGTATTGTCCGTTCCGCCAGTAGATACACTTATGATTTGATCCCTCCCCACTGGAACAAGGACTGTATCGGACTGATTAAGCTGAATATTTTTTTGGTTCGCATAGTTAATAGAAGAGAGGTTGACTACAGGTTCCAAGTCATCAAAGGTCAACCGATTGGACGATAGGTTAATTGTGTTGAGTCCTGGGGCAATTGAGTTGTTGAAATCAGGGATCGCTGAGATCTCATTATTAGACAGGTCTATCGTTGTAAGATTTGGTAATTGATTGATAGAAGAGCTGATAGAACCAGAGAGCTCATTATCGGATAAATTCAGTACTTGCAGGTTCTGAAGTTTATCAAAGGATGCGGTTAAATCCCCGCTAAGTCCATTGCCGGACAGATCAACTGAAACCACACGACTTGTGGCCACACCTACTCCATTCCAGGTATTTATGTTACCCGATAACCAATTGCTATTGTTTGACCAGTTATCACCGTCTGTACTTTCATATAAATCGACTAAAGCAATGGAGTCATAAAACAAGTCACCGGGAGGTTCAAAGTTTTCATAGAAGTAAAGAGTGTATCCATCATCAGTGGGTTGACTTAGCACTAAATCTATCAAGCCATTATCATTAAAATCCCCGATGGCATTTTCTGTTTGGAAAGACACGAAATTGTTCCCGGGCCCCAGGTTAAAATTCTGATCAGCTGCATTAATTATTTTATCGGGAATAGTGTTTTCGGACAGGTTGTTGGCTGAAAACATATGGCCATTCCGGCTGTTTGCGAATGAGGGAATGAGAATATCATCATTTCCATCGCCATCATAATCTCCTACATTGACCATTTGTGTTCCTCCAAACCGATCAATGTTTCTTAGGTCATCAGAATTACCTGGTAATAGAAAGGCATCATCTATAAGGTTATCCATACCAGGACCTCCATAAATGACATGGAGTGAATGCGTACCCTCCAGAGGAAAATTTGGATCATTGTTGTTGAAATGTCTGAAAAGAATATCAGAAAAGGTGTCTCCGTTAACGTCAGCAGAGGTACTTGACCACATAAATTGCTGGTTGTCATTGAATGTACTACTGGTGAAGTCTACCAATAGATCAGCATTTACGAAATCTGTTTTTCCGATCCCGCCAAAATATATGGCGTAAATCTCCGGGTTACTGGCAAAATTTGGATTTACGACCCCAAAGTCATCAATGTTATCTCCATTCACATCTCCTAATTCAAACATTTTATAAGCAAATGACCCATTCGCTGGCGGGGTAACAAAGTCACTTAGTCCATCAAAAGTAGCTTGCCCACCAAAGTAGATGATTATGTCACTACCTGCTGAACTAAACCCTCCTGTTGAAATTCCTACTTCGTCAAATCCATCATTGTTCAGATCACCAAGATTCACCACGTTAAGTGGATTATCAAAAGTTACCAAACCAAATTCTGCCGCAGAACCAGCGAAAGAAAATTCGACAGAGTTGATATTAGACTGATTCAATCCATTGGCGCCTTCAAGTACTACCAAAGCATTCGTATTATCTTCATCATTGTTTACATATTTAGTGAATACCACATCACTAAATGCATCTGTATTGTAGATTCCAGCAGCTAGTACACCAATTCTTTCCTCTCCTTCAAGTTCAAAAGTGATGTCTGGTGTGTTTCCGGAGAGTAGGCGATCACCAAAGTAAATGTCTATGCTTGCAGAGTTGGCAACCGCAATGTCATCAATGCCATCACCATTCATATCTCCTGCATTTACACTGGAACGTATTGATTCATCGGCTACCTGGATTTGATAGGAATGAAAAATGTTTGATGGTGTTTGATTAAAAGGAGGCGCAGTAGTGATTCGATACCTTCCAGACTCTAAAGTAAGGCCTGGCACCAATGAGTTATTGGCTTTCAACTGATAGTCTCCATCCTCTCCTGGATTTATACCAATTGTTGGTAAAGTTTGTCCAACAAGTGTGTCACCATCTAAAAACCATTGATAGTCGTTTGCCGAACCTCCGGTTGTGAAATCAAGGTTTAATGTTGAGGCAAGGTCATAGATGATACTATCCTCTCCATAAATTCTTTGTGGGCTATAGATGAAGCTTGGAATTGAACCAATATTGGGTTCAAAATCTTCAAAGGTGAGGTTGTTAAATGAAGCATCCAGAAAGTTGATTCCCACTCCGGAAATATCCGGAAGGTCGCTAAAATTGTTACTGGCAACATTGCAGTAGTCAATGAAGGTACTTGAGTTAAGAATAAAGTCCAGCCCACCTTCAAATCGATTCGCAGGTATTTCTAAATGATTAACGTTACTGAAAGCATCCGGCGGCAATACTCCCCCAATACCACAACCGGAAAACCTTACTTCAGTAAGACTTGGTAGTGAATAGAACTCATCCGTAAATTTTCTATCTGCACCAGAACTTAAAAAGTTGGATGAAATATCGAATGTAGTTAATTGTGTGAGGTCAGCCAGCTCATCGGGGAATAACTCAGGAGCATCAGAGCTTGGACGTAAATTATTATTGAACAATGAAATTTCACGCACTCTTCCATCTGCCGAAGTGATTCCATACCACCCATAAACAGGACCTTCCAGCCAATTACTATTGTTTATCCAACTATCACCATTGGTGAATTCGTAAAGCGCGACTAACGCCAAAGAGTCCGAATCGATTGTTGCTATTTTTTGCCCAATGTTGTCAGTAATTACACTTGCATTGAGAGTGATATCAGCTTGCGGAATTAAATTGAGAGATACATCAAATAAGATAGGAGAAAGGGAGGTTAGGTTTGGTAATCCATCGATATTGTTATCTCTGATGCTAAATGTGGCCAACGACGTTAACCCTGTAAAAGAGGAGGGAACCGAACCTGTGAGTTCATTTCCTTGAAGCCAAAATATTTGAAGCTCACTTAAAGCCCCGAGCTCACCTGGGAGTGCTCCGGTAAATGAATTATACGCCATGTCTGCCTCTATCAGGTTCGTAAGGTTACCCAACTCACTTGGGATATCGCCATTAACCAGGGGCATTTGCCAGATTCTCAATAACTGTAAATTGGTGAGGTTGCCAAATTCAGGTGGAATAGGACCTTCTAAATCATTTCCACCAATATTCAACCAAACGAGGTTGGTGTTATTTCCTATTGTGGGTGGGATTGGTCCACTAAACTGATTGTCATCAATGATCAAATACAACAAGTTGGGCAAGGCACTTAAGTCAGGTATCGTTCCACTGAATTGATTTCCGGAAATGAAGATTCCTTGCAAAGAAGAAATACTAAGTAGGGCGTCGGGAAAATCCCCACCAAATTGATTGTAAAGTAGATCGATCGTTTGCAATTGATTTAAGTTGGAGTATTCAGTCGGTATCGTGCCTCCTATGGCATTGGAGTCTACGAGTAGATCTGTTAGGTTACTCAGGTTTGCCAACTCCACCGGAAGTGTGCCTGTAAAGCCATTGGCAGAAAGGCGCAAATATTGAAGGTTTGTAAGATTTCCCAAAGTTGTTGGTAGCGCTCCATCGAGACTATTGAAAGAAAGATCCAATTGTACCAGATTGGATAAGAGCTCAATTTCAGATGGGATTGATCCATAAAAAAAATTGCCACTTAGAAACAGGTTATTAAGGCTTGTAAGAGCTGTGAAGATCAGGAGATCTCCATCGAATGAATTTTCGCTTAGGTTCAGATAATTAAGTGAAATGAGGCTAAGGAAAGAGGCAGGAACCTCACCAAAAAGCTGATTTTGTGAGAGATCTAGTGTTTGGAGACTGCCAAGATTCCCCAACTCGCTGGGAAGTACATCATTAATGGAATTATTAAAAAAGTTAAGCGTCACGAGTTGATCAAGATCTCCAATTTCCGGAGGGATAATTCCAAACAAATTATTGTTAGAAAGGTCTAATCCAGTCACTCGGTCTCCAACCACAGTCACTCCATACCATGTCTCGACATTTTGGCCTGGTTGCAACCAGTTCGTGTTATTATTCCAGGTAGGACCAGAAAGTGCGTTGTAGATAGCAACCAAGGCAGATGAATCTGCCAAGGTAACGGGCCCCAGTGGAACGGCGCTAGGTGGTGTAAGATTCTTAGTGTTGATCTGTCGTTTGGAAAGGTGGTATTCTTCAGGGAGACGGTCAGATCTTTTTTGATGAAATGATCGGTAAGCTTCTTCAAAAAACCGTTCTGAATTCTTACTATTTATTTGTTTCTCTTTCGATGATTCTTTCTCTTTCGATGGAGAATTAATTGCACGATCATGTCTGGTTAATTGTTGCTGGGAATAGCTGGAAAATGCTCCAAAAAGCAACAGCAAAAGGAGTAGATTTTTCATGGTGGGAATATTAAAATCAGTAAGAATTTACTGGTGTAAATCCCCTATGTCAATACCGTAAAAGGGGTATTTTCCATTTTTAGTGAAAAATTCTTGAATACCTGATATGGAATTCTTGGAATAATATAAAAGCCCACCTGATGGGTGGGCTTTTCGTAAGGCGGTAGTGTAAAATTATTGCTTGATAATTCGGAAAGTAAGTGCTGTTTTGTTCTTCTGACTATCAAAAAATCGTAGTAGATACTGTCCGTTTTCATAGCTTCCAAGATCAAGCCGAATGTTTCCGTTTTCCCCTTTTTCCAGGATCATTGTTGAAAGCGTTTTCCCATTCATGTCTATGAGATCCATAATCACCTTTTCTGACTTAATCTGATCATAATCCACATGGATTACGTCAACCGTCGGATTAGGATAAATATTGAAGTCTGTGAAAAATTCACTGGTCAGTCCTAATACCAGTTCAACGGTAATTCCAGTTTCAGTGACCACAGCTGCCAGCACAAATGTGTTGTCTGAGACTCCTGCCTCACCAATATCAAATTCTACGAAAGAGGATTCATCCAAGGGAATTCCCGGATATTCAACAAAGAATCGGTAGGTACCTTGCGGTAAGAATCCATATTCAAATTCTCCATTTTCGTTCGTTTCTCCATACGCGATGAGTTCAAATTCATCGTTCTGGCCTGTACGTCCACCTGAACGTTTTCTTCTAAGTCCGCACTTTCTTTTGGCCGCTCTTCTTCTGGCGGTTATTCGTCCTTCATCGTCTTCGAAATCCTCTTCAATTGTTCCCGAAACGTTACCGTCCCCGTCATTTTCATCTAAAACCGGAGGAACGATTGTCATTATAATCTGAGTGGCAGTATCACCTTCTACCGCGAGTATGTCAGCTTCTTCCCATAAAAACTCGTCACCATAATAGGTAGCTACATACTGCTCTGGGTCAGAGTCCACAACCACCAGGTAATCGCCAAGGAATACCGGATTGAAGGCAAAATCTCCACCATTGTTGGTAATCTGATCAAGCGTGTCATAATTGCCAGATTCTTCCACACGTAACAGAAGTGCCTCCAAACTTTCAGTGATTATTTCACCTCCTGACCGAACGGTCATGGAAACCACTCCACTTTCTAAGTTGAAAGCAGCGAATCCAACCTTAAATCCGAAGTTTTCACTGGAAGGATTGCCTGAGAATTGGCCGGTAGAAATCTCAGAGGATAGTGCTCCACCTGTCAGTGTGCCCCCTCCATAGTTTGTGGTAAAGCCCTGGCTTGAAAGTTGTCCGTGCGCTAATAGATGGCATAAATAGCATGCCACTACAGTGGTCAATTTAAAATATAGAAGCCGACTCATTTGCTCGCTGCTTTGCTACCTCCCAACATCTTCATCAAGTGGTCCATCTCAGAACGAAGAGCTTTCACTTCATCAAGAGAAGCTTTCAAACTGGTATTTTCAGATTCCAACTTTTCAACTTTTGCATTTAGCTCTTTGATGGCTTCAATCAATACGGCCGTCATCTGTGCATAGTTTACTGCTTTCATGCCTTTATCATTGGTGAACACAAATTCAGGATATATTTCTTCTACCTCCTGGGCGATTACACCAATTTGATTACGCTGTGACTTGTTTTCATCTTTCCATTGGTAGGATACCCCTCTCATCTGGAGCGTATTTTCAAGTGGAGATGCTAAGTCTTGAATGTTTTTCTTCAACCTTCTATCTGACGTTTGAACCATACCATCTGAGGAAGTCAGCGTATTTCCTGATACATCGCCATTCGCGGAGATGTTTCCCAGATTGCCATCGTGAATAATAGTTGTTGTTCCCCCATCATCCCTTAGTTCCAGATTGCCAGCGTTCGCTTCATAGAAAAATTTATTTTGATTTGAAGCATTTTGTATAGCAATCCCGCCATTGTCACTAGCAACAAAAAAGTTAGCAGCACTACCTCCATCGGTTCTATTTGCTGAAATATTACCGCTTCCTCCATCAAGAGCAATTCGATCATTACCGGATGCATCTCTTAATGCAAAGAATCCTTCACCGGCAGAATTGTTTGAGTTTATAAATACAGTTTCGTTAACGGTGCCACCATTTGCAGTATTAAACATCACAATACGACCGGATGTCTCACCTGCTTGATCATCTGCAACTAATTCAATATTAGCACTAAAATCCCCTGCACCATTGTCATTTTGTCCAAAAACCTGTACAATTCCTAGCTCGCTATTGTCCCACCATTGTCCAGAGACATAGGCATTTCGTGTGGTAGGACCATTAACAATTACCAACCCGCTCTTTCCAGAAGGATCTCCTCCCGCTTCATCTCTGTTTGAACCTATTCCAGCAAGAAATGTACCTTCATTATCATAATAATCTGTTCCTCCTCTTCTGTATCCACCAGTAAATGGATTGAAGAAGACATCATTGGCAGTAGTGTAGTTACTAATCAATACTGCTTGACCATCATCAGTAGGATTCAATCCATAAAGTTCAAGAAATGAGTTTTCACCAGAGCCTGTCGTACCGCCAAACAAGGTCGCTCGGTTGTATGTATCGGTGGCGTCTGGAGCACTTAATTGAATGGTTGCGCCTTCAGTTCCTGCTTGTAAATAAGTGGCGGGATTATCGGATGCATTAAACAATCGTATGGCAGTTGAAAATATTGAATCGATCTCAACAGGAGCAGCAGCTGTGTAGGGAAGGAGTGGAGAGTGTAAAGTCACCGCTCCTAAAGATTCACCGTTGACAGTTATGTTGAGTGAAACCTCTCTGCTATCTCCAAACAGGTCATCCGGAAATGGGGTTGTGGATCCAAGTACAACAGAATAGTATCCGTCGACCACAGCTACATCGGCCTTCGTTTCAGACCATGCAGGGCTAATAATACTGAAATCGATTGTTGCCGTTCCGTTAAATGGGCGGCCGTCATCCAGGAGTCGGCCTTGAAATGGGATTTGTTGCGCAAATCCGGATAAGGAAAGCACTAATACGAAAGTAATAATGGTAGAAAGTCTCTTCATTTTTATTTGGTTAGTTTAATAGTAAAATTCAAAACACAACTTAGTTAGCTTAGTTGTTTAGTACAATACCTCTTTAGAGGTATTTTTATCAATTGATAATTCGGTTACAGGAATATGAGTAAAAAAGTCTTAGACAGCTACAATGATATCTTTTCGACATTTCAGGAGTTTAGGGGTGAGACCCTTGAGAAGCATGTAGATAAGCTTCGAAAACTGGATCAATTGATACCGCACAGTGCCACATTCTTTTGTGTCACGAACACAAGTACCCAAACATTTGAATACATAAGCAAGAATTTTGAACCTACCATGATGCTGGATGTCAATCAGATGGCAGATGGTGGAATGAAATTTTGGTGGAACCAAATGCACCCGGAAGAAATGCAAACCTGGCTTCAATCACTCAAAGATCTTATGATTTTTACGATGGGAAACATTGCACTGGAGGATAGAAGAAGGATGACTTATACCTGGAACTACCGAGCGAAAGATGGAAACGGAACGTATAAAAATATTATCCAGCACACTACGCCCATGTTCTTTGATGAAGAGGGCAAACCCATAGTAGGTCTGGCTCATTATTCGGTGTTGGAAGCTCATGAAATATTGCCGATTCAGGCAACAGCGAAAATATTAAATGCGAATGATGAGTACGAGACCTTGTTCTACCAGATGTATGGTGGACAAAAGCTCCTGGTAGAGGACATTTCACATCGTGAAAGAGACATTCTCAGATTAATTTCATTTGGACTCACAAACGACGAAATTTCGGAAAAACTTAATATCAGTGTGCACACCGTGAAGACACATAGAAAAAATGTGATGACAAAAACGGGCAGTAAGAATACAACTCAGCTTATTGCTATGTGTATCAGGCAGGGGGTGATATAAAAAAAGCTCCAACCATTACGATCGAAGCTTTGATTTCTTTCTGAAGATAATTTACCTAATACTCGTCCTCGTTAAAGAAAAAGTCTTCTTTGGTCGGGTAGTCGGGCCAAATTTCTTCAATATTTTCAAATGGCTGTCCATCATCTTCAAGTTCCTGTAAGTTTTCTACAACTTCCAAAGGAGCTCCTGATCGGATAGAATAATCGATCAATTCGTCTTTAGTGGCCGGCCAAGGGGCGTCTTCTAAATAAGATGCAAGTTCTAGTGTCCAATACATATTCTAGCCTCGGTTTATAAGTCCTGCTTTATTAATGCGCGCAAATATATATTATTATAATTTATGCGCACCAAATCAAAATTTTCATTTATAGAAAGGTAATTTTCTTACACCAAAACACAAGAAAAAGTTGCCAAAAAAATTAAAAATCTCCTGAATCAACCCATTCTAACAACTTTGATTTCACATCAATCTTGCGCCTTTGTCCTTTGATCTTATTTTCAACTAGTTTGTTCATTTGACCATCATGAGACGAGAAATTGGCTGAATTTTCCTCGTAGGTCTTAAGGTCTTCCTTATCTCTGGAGATAAGATCATTGATGATTCCAGTTTTGATGCTTTTCTTTTTATCTCCCTCTATTTTATCAAAATCGGGAAATCTTTTGTAGGCAAGTTTAATGACAAATTCTCGCTCATTGAGTAGCTGAATGAGCTCCAGACACTTAAACTTATCAGGGGTTTTTGTGCGATCTTTGAAGATGTCTTTTTTAAGTTTTGATAGTTCTTCGCCGTTATATGATTCTTTCCCGGCTTTAATGGCCTCCAGTTTTGTAAGTGTTTGAGAATAGTCAGTTGGAGGTATGAATTTTTTACCTTTTAGCTGCTGATTAAATTCATTGTTCAACGGCTGGTAAAATTCGGCTGGGATTCCACCAATTTCTTTCCATTGTTCTTTTAACTCTTTGACCTTGGTAAATCTTTCTTTTCCATGAATGTTGGCTAGTTTTTTTGCTTCTTCTATCAACTCCTGGTATTGCCGCTTTCGATGTTCGGTGAGCTTTACCTTATCCTCAAAGAATTGTTTTTTCCGATCATAAAACCCTTGAATTAGTTCCCAAAATGATTCCTCCAAAGATTCATTTTTATCTTCTTCAGCACTGCCAGTCTTGATCCATCGGGTTTTAATATCATTAACTTTTTCTGTCGCTTCCTTCCAATTGACTATTTCAATGGCTTCTTTGGTCTCAGCTAACAGATTATTTTTTATTTCAGTATTTCTTACTCGATTTTTCTGAATGATGTCCCTAACAAGAGATTCATATTTAGTGACCTTATCAAGCAAAACCTGATAATCCCCCAATCCATCGTGCTGTGACAGATGCTCACGTAGATGCACGAGTTTCATTAAAAATGAACCCTTGTTTTCTGTAGAATTGATTTTTTCGATGACATCATCAATTTTCTTTTCAAGGTCAGAAAACCGATCCTGAAAGAATTGTGTGGACTTCTCCACGTCATCGTCACGGACTTCCCCGATTTCTCGATCTGAGTGATCTCCCCAGCTATTTTGAAAGACCTTACCGTCTTTAATATATCCAAATGGTACCTGTATGATGTCCAAGGTGAGTGTAATTCTTAAATGCGTAGTATCTTCGATTTCTAATCAAACTTAAGCATGTCAGACGAAAAGATCATCTTCTCTATGTCGGGGGTCAACAAGATTCACCCGCCGCAAAAACAAGTACTTAAGAATATCTATCTATCTTTTTTTTATGGTGCGAAAATAGGCGTATTGGGCCTCAATGGGGCCGGTAAATCCTCATTACTTCGCATAATTGCTGGAAAAGATACTGATTATCAGGGTGAGGTAGTGTTTTCTCCCGGTTTTTCTGTGGGAATGCTGGAACAAGAACCAGAGCTCGATCCTGATAAAACCGTCATTGAAGTAGTCAGAGAGGGGGTCAAAGAAATCAATGACCTTCTCAAAGAATATGAGGAGGTAAACGCGAAATTTACAGAACCCGAGATCCTGGAAGATCCGGATAAAATGAATAAGCTTATCGAAAAGCAAGGGGAGATCCAGGAAAGGCTGGACGCCACTGGTGCCTGGGAAATCGATCATAAGCTTGAACGCGCAATGGATGCGCTTAGAACACCTCCTGAAGATGCAATCATTAAGAATTTATCCGGGGGAGAGAAAAGAAGAGTCGCGCTATGCAGATTGCTGTTAGAACAGCCTGATGTATTGCTGCTGGACGAGCCAACCAACCACCTGGATGCAGAATCTGTGTTATGGCTGGAGCAACATCTACAGCAATATGAGGGTACCGTTATTGCTGTAACTCACGATAGATATTTCCTGGATAATGTAGCGGGATGGATTTTGGAGCTGGATCGTGGAGAAGGGATCCCCTGGAAAGGGAATTATAGTAGCTGGCTAGAGCAAAAAGAGAAAAGACTCGCGAAAGAGGATAAGCAAGAGTCAAAAAGGCAAAAGACCTTGCAAAGAGAACTTGAATGGGTGCGAATGAGCCCTAAGGGGCGCCAGGCCAAAGCTAAAGCCCGTTTGAGTGCTTATGATAAGCTTTTAGGTGAAGAGGCGAAAGAAAAAGAAAAGCAGCTGGAGCTTTATATTCCACCTGGACCGAGATTGGGAGCCAAAGTGATAGAGGTGAATGGAGTATCAAAGGGGTTTGGAGATAAACTGCTATACGAAGATCTTTCATTCAGTCTTCCACAAGGCGGAATTGTGGGGATTATAGGCCCCAATGGTGCAGGTAAGTCGACCCTTTTTAAAATGATTACCGGCAAAGAAACTCCGGATCAAGGAAGTTTTGAAGTTGGCGATACAGTGGTGATGAGCTATGTAGATCAAGAGCACGATCAATTAGATCCTGATAAAACAGTATTTGAAGTAATCTCTGAGGGCAATGAAATTATTGATCTTGGTGGACGTGAAATGAACGCCAGAGCGTATGTGAGTAAATTCAATTTCTCAGGAAACGATCAAGGAAAAAAAGTAGGAACCCTCTCAGGGGGAGAAAGAAATCGGGTGCATTTGGCTTTGACCTTGAAACGAGGTGCTAACTTGATCTTGCTCGATGAGCCCACCAATGATCTGGATGTAAACACGCTTCGTGCGCTAGAAGAAGCCTTAGAAAATTTTGGTGGTTGTGCGGTAGTAATTAGTCACGATCGTTGGTTCCTGGATCGTATTGCCACTCATATACTGGCATTTGAAGGGGATTCACAAGCGTATTGGTTTGAAGGAAACTTTAGCGACTATGAAGAGAACAGGAAGAAGCGTTTGGGCGATGAAGAACCAAAACGCATTAAGTATAAAAAGCTAATGGGCTAAGAAAACTTACCTTTCAAATTCAATAATCAAGCCGGAGCAATCCGGCTTTTTTTATAAAAATGCGAATATCAATAATTTTATAAGAAGTCATTTTTCAATGTATTCTAAGATATTTTCCATTTTACTTGCAACAACTATTCTTCTTTCAGCTGCTTACTTAACAGGAATCGAACAATCCAGGAGGCAATTGAAAGTTGATTTCATCGAAGTTTCAAAGGCTAAGTATGGGATCTTCAATGTGGATGTATGGAAGGAGAAAATTTCAGAGATTGTGGCCAACAAGATTGATGAGTTCCAATTCGACCCTAAGAACAAACAGCAACTGGTAAAGAAGATTGAATCATTTCTTAGCGATGGAGTGGATCTGCTCGAAGCCTCTTACAAAAGCAAGCAGTATTCATCGATCAAAGGGTTTTTTCAAAATGCTTTCACCTCAGGAGTAGAACTTTTCGATCGAATACGAGATAACATTCCATCATTTGCTGCAAGTATTGTTGAAGATTTGGAGAAACCGGAAACACGTGCTGAAATCAAGAAATTCATCCGATTGAAAATCAATCAATACGCTGATGAAACCTTCTCTCAAATAGATTATACCTCATTGAATCGGATACTTGAGGACTATCAATTGGACAGTATAGAAGATACCAAAGAAGCCTTAACTGACCAATTAAATGCAAAAACTAAGAATACTCAAATTTTTAAAATCGCTATCTATCTGAGCTCACTAGGTTTTGTGATTTTACTGTTGAGTAAACGGGGTGGCATCAAAATAGTGATTATATCAGCACTTATTGCTTGCCTTGGCCTTTTATTCCTTGGTCTTTTT
Source organism: Ekhidna sp. (assembly GCA_965601465.1). GTDB lineage: Bacteria > Bacteroidota > Bacteroidia > Cytophagales > Cyclobacteriaceae > Ekhidna. The sequence continues at coordinate 1,239,383 of OZ271834.1, forward strand.
TTACCCATGATAGACATTGATGCGCGCGTCAGCAACTTTGATTTGACAGTGTTGGGTGAACATGTAGTATTTGAAAATCAGGTGTTGTACTTTAAGAGCAAAAGCATTCTGGAAGTTGTTGGTTTAATGATTGCGCAGGGTAGGATTGACATTATAATTGTGGGAATCCTGGTGCTCTCTTTCAGCGTTTTGTTTCCCCTGGCTAAGTTGATTTCTTCTTTCAGGTTTTTGATTTGGAATAGTAGGAAGCCTTCTTCAATCGCTGATTTTTTTGTTTTCAAGTCAGGAAAATGGTCGATGGCAGACGTGCTGGTAGTTGCAATCTTCATGGCTTACATCGGTTTCTCAAGCATATTATCCGAACAGCTTGGACAACTCGAAAAACTGTCTGATTCATTGCGAGTGTTGACCACCAACAGATCTGAATTGAACACGGGCTTCTTTATGTTTTTTGCATTTGTGTGCTTGAGTTTAGTAATTTCTGATAGGATCAATAAGCATTTAAAAGCATAAAAAAAGCCCGTATTCACGGGCTTTATCAGTATATTTTGATTATATCTTTAATTCAAAAAACTACATTTTCCTCACCTTTCCGCTCCCGGAAGAATTAGAATTGATACGTTTAGGGTCTCCGGAATAATACACATTTCCACTTCCCGAAATACTTGCATCTATTTCATCAGTAGCTGTGATGTAGCAACTTCCTGAACCGCTGATTCGCGCCGCAAAGAATTTAACGGTGAGGTCTTCTGCTTTTACTTTACCAGATCCACTGATTCGTGCTTCTGCTTCTTCTGCTGTTCCATCCAATCTGATACTTCCTGATCCGGAAATGCGCAAATCCATTTCATCGCTATTGATATCCAACTCCATATCTCCTGAACCACTTACTGAAAGATCGATATCTTCAGTTTCTAGCGACCCCTTACTTTCAATTAAACCACTGCCACTTACGGATAGCCCTTCTATTTTACGCATCGTTACATAAATATCTACTTCTGACCTTCGCCAACCGCTTCCCCATCCCCAGCTTCTCTCTCTTTTGATGACGAGCTTATCTCCCCGCATTTCAAATTCGATTTCGTCATAAATATCATCATCACACTCAATTTCTACTTTGACATCAGATCCTTGTCGTAGGTAAACAGTGCCCGAGATTCCCAGGGATAGCTCAGAAAAATTATTGACATCCACGGTTCTTTTTTGACTGAATGTAGGGACGGTGATTAACAATGATAGTAGTAAGGTTAAGAAAGTCTTCATCTTATTTAGCGTTTATAGTTAGAGACAGAATCTAGGATATAAGGTTGCACTTAGTAGGGTTTTTCTCCGACCCAATTTCCTGGGGGATCATAGTTACATACCCAGATGTCCATGCCATCACATTCGATTTTGGCACAACCTACCTTTTTAGTTGTCTGCCAAACGATTTGTGTATAGTGGCCACACATCTTACCCGGTTTGCATTTATTTCTATTGTAGTTGTAATCTGCTTTCTCACTAGCCCATGCATCCACCACATATTTTGCGTCGAAAGCACCTGCAGTTCCTTTGAATAGATTTTCTCCAAACTTGTTGTTGGGTCTGTGCTCCCAACCACAATTCTTACGCTTCAATTGTTTTGCCCAGTCAGCAGCAAGTGCGGCCATCTCTTCTGACCATACTAATCTTTCCGAGACACCAACGTCAGCGCGCCAATAGTTATGTCTTTCTAAAACAATCCTTATTTCTTCATCTGTCAGTGCGGTTTGGTCCTCAGATTCCGTAAATGGAATCCAAAGAAGTGATAACAGGTATAATGCAATTTTCATATTTTTAATTTAGAGCCTTCGAAAATTCTAATTCATCCTTCCGGATGAGATAGAGATACTTGGCTAAATAAAACGCACCAATTCCGCTAAGGATATGCCACATGAAGTGAGACCCCATTTCAATAAACTCTGCAACAGTGAAATCCAATCGCCTACAAACCAAACTTAATGATAGTGCTATCACCGAAATCAATATGAATTTGAGGTGACGATAATTTGTCTTGGTCAAGTAGAAAAAGATGGGAAAGAAGATCAAAAACCCTGTAATAAAATAGTTGAGGTTATTTGCAAAATGTCCATTGAAATAGTCAAAAACTGTATAGCGGATATATGAAAATGGTATAACCACAGTAGCAACGTGCCACCTTTTAGGCAATATTTTGTCCCAGAAATAGACACTCACCGAAAGGGTTACAAGCGCCGTAGGCAAAACATCCATCCAGAGTAATGCTTCTGAATTTCTGAAAGCATGATAGAATGTACTTCCTGTACCCCCTAAAAAAAGGAATGGCATAAGAAAATAGAGAAATGAATATTCTTTGATTTTCCATCTAAGTCTAAAAGCCCAATACATGGGTGGTAGTGCAATGGCAATGGAAGAAATCGCATTCCAGGGTTCTGCAATAAAAGCGGTAAGATCAGTCTCTGCGTAGATTGGACCACCATCTATGGGCAATGGCACATTCATAAAGTCTTTTTTAATGTCTTTTAACAATGTGTATAACTAACTGGCAGGGATTTTGATTATTCAGCATTAGCTAAGGACATGTATTTGTTCTAGTCTTTTTTTGGTTAGTTGAGGGCCCCGTCCGCTAGTTTGCTGGCGCTGAATCTTTGGTAATAGCGTCCGGCGGATGGGGTTTCTTTTTTCAATAAACGTCCAATTTCCGTGGATTCTGTCGTCAAGATTTATAAATTGAAAAAAATCCTTATTCGTTTTGCAATCGACAGTCTCAACTAAAAGTACATTATTAGAAAATTACCGAAGCGTTAGGGCTCAAACACAATTTCTTTGCGACCCACTAGAAATTGAAGATTTTGTCGTCCAGCCGATCATTGACGTAAGCCCTCTCAAGTGGCATCTTGGTCACACCACATGGTTCTTTGAAACCTTTGTATTGAAACCCAATGTAAAGGGCTATAAGGAGTATCACCCAAAATTTCCATTACTATTCAATAGCTATTATATCTCTGCCGGTGATCGTTGGACGAGAGAAAATCGAGGACAACTTACTCGTCCGACTGTGAAAGAAGTATTCGATTACAGAAAATATGTCAACGAAGCGATGGAAAAATTTCTTAGCAAAGATGTCGAAAAGGGAGTTTCAGATGTGGTGATTTTAGGTCTTAATCATGAGCAACAACACCAGGAGCTATTTCTCTATGACATTAAGCGAATTCTTGGGGATAACCCACTTTATCCAGCCTATCGTACAGACAGTATTCCTGTTGAAAAAGATGTACAAAGTGCCAAATGGTTAAATGTATCTGAGGGGATTTATGATATTGGTTTTGACGGTGAGGGATTTCATTTTGATAATGAAGAGGGTAGACACAAAGTTTTTCTTCACGAATATCAGGTTGCTTCTCAGTTGGTAACCAATGGAGAGTATCTTGAATTTATCCAAGATGGTGGTTATTCTGATCACATGATTTGGTTGTCTGAAGCTTGGGATTGGGTCAATGAGAACAAAATAAATGCTCCCCGATATTGGAGCCAGGAAGATGGCGGAGCCTGGTGGAACTACACATTGCACGGCTTTGAACCCGTGAATTTGGATGATCCACTATGTCACATCTCTTACTATGAAGCTGATGCATTTGCGCGATGGAAAGGATGTCGTTTACCTACAGAACAAGAATGGGAAGTAGCTTGTAACACATTCTCAGAAGTAGAGTCTAATGATAAGAACTTTATGGAAGAGCATTATTTTCGACCGGTCCAAACTGGAGGTCATGATTTTTTAGGAAATGTTTGGGAGTGGACATCAAGTCCTTACACCGCATATCCTTACTACAATCCTCCAGATGGTGCTTTAGGAGAGTACAATGGGAAATTTATGGTTAACCAAATGGTACTCCGGGGTGGATCTTTCGGTACCGCAAAAAACCATATTCGTCCCACTTATCGTAATTTCTTTCACCCACATTTACGTTGGATGTTTTCAGGCATTCGGCTGGCTAAGCATATTTAATATTTTGATGTCAAAAGAAACAATTACCCTCACTCCCCTTGCAGAAGATGTTAATATTGGTTTGCAAGCAGAAAATAAATTTTTATCCTCCAAGTATTTTTATGATGCAAAAGGAGATGAGCTTTTTCAGCAAATCATGCATCTGGATGAGTATTACCTCACGAGAAAAGAACTAGAAATTTTCAATACGCATAAGGCGGCCATCCTTGAGGCAATTGACGATGGAGAGCCTTTTCGAATTATAGAATTAGGTGCCGGAGATGGTTTGAAAACCAAAGTTTTATTAAAGCACTTTTTGGAACAAGGTGTTGATTTCACTTACACTCCGGTTGATATTTCCGGAAATGTGCTTGAAATTCTTGAAAATAATCTGAGAGCAGAAATTCCGGGCTTGAAAATCGAATCTTATGAGGGGGATTATTTTGACGCATTGGCAGAAATCTCCGAAAGCCCTGAGAAAGATATTGTGTTTTTCTTAGGATCAACTATAGGTAATTTTTCTCAGTCTGAAGCCGAAGGTTTTTTATCAAAGTTGCAGAGGTTCATGAATTCAGGCGATCTATTATTTATGGGTGTTGACCTTAAAAAGGATCCGTCCATAATACTGAGTGCATACAATGATGCACAGGGAGTCACACGCGAATTCAACCTAAACTTACTGGATCGGATCAATGCTGAGTTGGATGGTGATTTTGATCGCGATCAATTTTTACATTACCCATACTATAACCCTCATACGGGTGAATGCCGAAGTTATTTGATCAGCAAAATTGAACAAACTGTTACTATCGGGGACGAAAAATACCATTTCCGAGCCTGGGAGGCGATATTCATGGAGATATCAAAGAAATATGATCAGGTGCAGCTCAAAGCCTTGGCTGAAGTTTCCGGATTTACAACACTAACGTCTTTTCTAGATCAAGACCATTGGTTTGCCGACGTACTTTGGGAAAAAGCATAAAAGTGCGCATGAGAAGATTCGAACTTCCACGGGATTGCTCCCACCACCCCCTCAAGATGGCGTGTCTACCAATTCCACCACATGCGCAGGTAGCACTGCAAAAATAGTTTTTCCGATCAAACTGACAATTAAAATTTAAACCTGTATGTGATTTGAAATTTGGATGCCTTGATGATTAAATGAAAAGGGAGGATTCGCTGTTGAGTTGGTCTACCAATTCCCCGTCCGAACGGATTCATCCGGGCGGGCACCACATGCGCAGGTAGCACTGCAAAAATAGTTTTTCCGATCAAACTGACAATTAAAATTTAAACCTGTATGTGATTTGAAATTTGGATGCCTTGATGATTAAATGAAAAGGGAGGATTCGCTGTTGAGTTGGTCTACCAATTCCCCGTCCGAACGGATTCATCCGGGCGGGCACCACATGCGCAGGTAGCACTGCAAAAATAGTTTTTCCGATCAAACTGACAATTAAAATTTAAACCTGTATGTGATTTGAAATTTGGATGCCTTGATGATTAAATGAAAAGGGAGGATTCGCGGTTGAGTTGGTCTACCAATTCCCCGTCCGAACGGATTCATCCGGGCGGGCACCACATGCGCAGATAGCACTGCAAAAATAGTTTTTCCGATCAAACTGACAATTAAAATTTAAACCTGTATGTGATTTGAAATTTGGATGCCCTGATGATTAAATGAAAAGGGAGTATTCGCGGTTGAGTTGGTCTACCAATTCCCCGTCCGAACGGATTCATCCGGGCGGGCACCACATGCGCAGATAGCACTGCACAAACAATTTTGTGTTTTAAAACACCTTGTGGTATTGACATAAAAAAAGCCGAAAGAAATTCTTTCGGCTCTGTATTTATTGTGAATATTTTTAATGTTCATGTGTTTCATCTTCTCCATCAAAGGAGCCATGCGTATGATAACTGTGGGTAATTTTCTCAGTTTGAGATAGTAGTAAGGCTGATACAATAAATACCATGTGGATCACAATTTCTATGATTACCCCTTCGGTACTTGTCTTCTGAACCTCATTTCTATAGTTCATGAATGTCTTCAGTAGGTATACCCCGGAGATTGAAGCCAGCGAGGTTGCCAACTTAATTTTTAATTGACCTGCATCAAGTCCCTCCAACCACAAAGGTTTGTCTTCATGCATATCTACATCTATACGGCTTGTAAAGATCGAATATCCACCAATTGTAACCATGACCACCAGGTTCATCACCATGGATACGTCTACAAGACCCAGCACTTTAATCATTACCTCGGTTTCATCCCAAACACGGATGTATTCGACCATGTAGAGAAGTTCCTGGAAGAACTTGTAGAGATAAAGGAATGATGCGACAATCAGACCACTATACAGAGGAGCCTGTACCCACCTACTCCAAAATATAAAACCTTCGAAAAAGCTTTCAAATCGGTTCATTAGTGAATTTTCCTTATTCATTATTACTTCCCTGTTAAAATTAAAACTGAAATATAAGTGATAATTTGAATGATGACCTTTCAAAGGTCCAAATTAAATCTAATCTTCATCGAATAATACCAAAGTACCACCGATATAGTCATGTAGAGCTTTCTTTTTTGGTGTAAAAATAATCGCTATAAATCCTCCAAAGAGAAGCAAGAGAGATATAATCTTAGAAAAGTTTCGGATAACTGCTTGAATAAATGATAAGGGTTTTTCGTCATTACTAGCCACTCTGATTTTAACCCATTTTTTTCCTGGTGTTGCACTCCATGGACTTATTTCAAATAGTATGTTGTAGAAGAAATAGATCCCTGTGATAAATAAATAGTCGTAGTTGGATTTTGGAATGATAAGAGAGGCCAAATAGTAGAGTAATAGAATGGGCAATAAGTCAACATTGTGTGCCAGAAGTCTGGGCCAAAAGCCTGCGTATTTATGATTTAATTCTACCAATTGATACCTTTATTCAATCACAAATCAACAACTATTATGAAAGTTCTAAAAATCCTCGGGATAATCGTTTTAATTATTGCGGCATCGGCATTAGGTCTCATCATCTTTGGTCCTTCAGAAGGGCATTTGGAGAGACAAGTCACCATCAATGCGCCAGCGGAGGTGGTATTTGCAGATGTTTCCAACTTGAAATCCTTTAATAAATGGTCCCCTTGGTTCAAGGTAGATCCCAATGCTGAGTACGTTTTTGAGGGGCCTGCCAGCGGTATTGGAGCAAAAATGACCTGGTACAGTGAAGATTCGGATCTGGGTAATGGGTACATGGAAATAACAGAAACAAGAGAAGGTGAATTTGTTGGAATGGACATGGGATTTGATCAAAACAACAACAGGGACTTCACGGACGAGGGTGAAGAACGTCCGGTGGCAACTTTTGTCCTAAATGAAAATGAAGACGGAACGTTGGTTACATGGACGTTCGATATTTCCGGTGTTTCAGGTTTTGAAAAAATGATGGTTGTCGGCTTGGATATGTTTTTAGGCCCATTTTATGAGGAGGGACTTGCAGCTTTAAAAGAACGTGTTGAAAGCAGGCCTGAGATGAGCGTTAAGATCTCCGTCGAGGATGTAATTTCATTCACATTTGCTGGAAAAGAAGTCACCTCTGCAAACGATTCTGAAGCCATAGCTAAGATTATGGAAAGCAGTTTAAGTGATGTGATGTCAGCCATTACCAGTAATTCTTTGCAGATAATTGATGGGTATCCCTTTGCTCTCGTAACCAATTATGATGAAAACAATCTTTCAATGATTTATGGTATTCCAGTAGCCGAAACATCCGTTATTGAAGGCGGAGATATTGCTATTATGAAATCGCCGGGAGGAATTGCAATTCGAGCCCTGCATTTTGGTGATTATGCGGTTATTGAAGAAACTCATGATCAAATTGACAGCTATGCAAAATACTATGGGTATGAAATAACCGGGTATCCGTGGGAGATTTATGTCACCAATCCAAATGAAGAACCGGATACAACCAAATGGGTAACTGAAGTCTATTATCCGGTAAAATAGATGAGAGCAAATCACATAAAAAGCCTCCGGATCATGGAGGCTTTTTTGTGTTTGACAGTTCTTTAGAACCATCATGTAGAAAATCCTGGATTGATAAGGACAAATGATGGTAGCATCCTGACTTATTTTTTACCTTTAAGACAAAACCTAACGACTATCCATGTTGCCTACCTGTTTTTCGATTCGAAGATTAGCATTAAGCCTATTTTCGGTCGCATGCTTATGTACTTATGCTCAAGAGCTCAAGAATATCAATACCGGGGCCATCGTCAAACACACGAAAGTCAGTTTCGATGGAACCAAAATGGTCTTTATTGCCAATTACTTTGGAAGTTTTAAACCTTACATCTCGGAGTTTGACAGTGATTCATTGGCCTGGAATAAGCCAACCCCTATTTTCGAGAGCAGCGATATTAGTGGCTATGACATAAGGTATCCGCAACTGAATTTTGATAACAGTAAACTCTATTTCTCAGCTAAGCCACCAGCAAAAGCCAACTATGATATTTATTATTCAGAGCTAAAGGCCGGTAAATGGACCGCACCGGTCGAGCTGGACATTGGAATAAATTCTGTGATTGATGAAGATGCACCTGCTATGTCGGCGGATGAGAAAAAGATATTGTTTATCCGGCCCTTGCCTCCTGAAGAAAAGGCAGATGAATTTTGCGGACAGTTGTTTTACAGTGAATTGACTGAATCTGGAAGCTGGTCTGAGCCAGAATTTCTACCACCGGCTTACAATACCGGATGTCTTTGTTCTCCTTATTACGCTCGAGATAATAAAACATTCTTTTATTCCTCTTATGAAGATGTTATGGATGGAGAAGGTAAGCGTGTCGCCAGGAAGCAATTTTCAATTTTTTGGGCGAAAGTAGACGGCTTATTTCGGTACAATCCTAAGCCCATAGTTTCATTGATTGAAGGACAGGATTTAATCTCTCCATCAATGAATAGAGATAGTACTCTTTACTACAATGTAGGAGAGTATTCGCGAGGAGAAGATAAAATAGTATCAGCAGTTAAATCCAATAAGCTATCGGGTTCCTTCAAACCGGTAGAGATGTCAATGGTAACAGGGAGAGTAACCGATGCACAGGGGAATCCACTTTCTGCGACCATACAAGTGATCAACCCCTATACAACAAAAGTATTTCAGCAAGCTAATAGCAATGCGCAAGGTGTTTATCAACTCTTTGTGCCGATGGATGAGCAATTCTCACTGCTTGCCTACAAAGATCAATATTCAGCACAGTCGAAATTGATTGAGAGCTCTGAACGATTTATAACCAACGATTTCGAATTGTTCCCGAGTGTAAATATTACCTTCAATGTATTCGATCAGGAATTTTATTTCCCGATCGATGCGAGCATTTCACTTTACGACTCTGATTTCAATTTCATTGAGACCATCGCTATGACTCAAGGGGAGCAAACCAATATTTCGCTTGGAAAAGAACTTAATATCATTTTCAATTCGGAAAACTACTTCACCGATACATTGAATTTGCCATTCAATGAAGAGGTAATCTTCGATTTTTTTGATTTTGATATCGAGTTGGTCCGGATGCTGAAGGATGTTTCACTCTCATTTTCTGATGATTCCGGAAATAATTTGGGTCTTGAAATCACGGTGTACAATGTCAGTAGAAATGAAAAAACAAAGCGTCAGGTAAAAGATGGGAAAATCACCCTGCAATTGCGAGATGGCGAGGTATATGAAATCAGCACTTCTGCTGAAGGCTACAGCTATTATTCTGCCGAGCTTGATTTATCTGAAGAGGAGGAAGTGGCAGAAGTGAACGCGACACTACAATCAGTAGAAAATGTATCATTGGTTCTCGATAACATCACCTTTGAGTTAAACTCATACGAGCTGAATTCAGCTTCCTACGAAGAACTAAATAAGTTGGTAGGCTATCTGTCAGAAAATGAAAAATATAAGGTGGAGATTTCTGCTCATACCGATAATGCGGGTGGTGATAAGTATAACCTTCAATTGTCAAACCTGAGGGCTAATTCGGTACTTCAATACTTACAGGACAATGCGATTAACCAAGAACGATTAGTCGCTATTGGATATGGGGAAGCAAATCCCATCGTCCCTAATGATACAGAAGAAAATATGGCTAAAAACAGGCGAGTTGAATTTAGAATTTTAACAGAAGAATCAAGATGAAAAAGATTTTCTATGCATCGGTCTTGATGCTATCTGGGACACTGTGTCTCTCGCAAACTGGGACCTTCAAGAAGATATTGAACGACCGTTCTACTGTGGATCGTGAGGTATTTTATGATCAACTTATTCAGTTTCAAAAAGAGAATGTGGCATTTTCCAATGTGTATTATCAATTGGGTAAGGTGGAGCAAGAAATATTTGCAGGTCTTGATCCCATTGTAGATAGAGTGGCTTCCAGGCAGCGTATATACAACGCAAAGACGAATTTTGGTTTGGCTAAGAATTACCTGGATCCCAAAGAAGTAGCCAGGTTTCCTGAATGGTATGATGTGCCGAATATCAATGATAAAGATTCAATTACACTACTAGGTGTAGGTAAAATTGAAAGCAGCTTTGAAAACGCTGAAGGATATTCAACCTATTATGAGGAACTCATTGCAAATTATGATAAAGCAGTTTTTCACTACCTGAACGCGAGGGAAGGTTTCATTGAGATTAATACCAGTGCAGATAATCTGAGGCAACTGTTTTTAAAGGCGGATGATTCGTTGAAGACAGCTGTAAAAGCAGTAGGAATGAGTTTCGACTCCTCAATGTATTATACGGATTTGTATCGGGCCATCTATCAAAAACTTCCGCATAAAAAGAAAAGAAAAGTCAACATTTATCGTCGGAAGATCGACCATTTCAGGATGAATGGAATCACCCAGGCAAATTTCCTTGCTGACGATATTGAGGTCTGGGATTATAAGCAGTGGTCTGAAAGGTTCTTGAGTTTGTTGAAGGTTGAGGTCGACGGACTTCAGGATGAAATCAAGACCGCTTTTGGTTTTTTTACAGCTACCAATGATAAAATGATTAATGGTGAAGAATGTCTGCAAGCGCAACTTGACGATCTTAAATTTCAACGGATTATTAACCTGATTACCAAGTATGATAACGAATCTGTCCTGATTGACATTTTTAAATATTTACTCGCCAAACTTGAGTACGGTAACAAGTACGTCTATGAAAAGAATTGCAATGTTTTAGATACCCCTCCGACGGACGATTTTCTTTCCAGGAAAGCGCGGATCTATCAAAATATGTTCATTTCTTTTCAAACGGCAGATAGCCTAGATAAAGCTATTGTATCATCAGGGCATGGTCAAGAGTCCTTTCAATGGTTTTTTGATGATGTTATGTCCGGAGAAAACGGAAGTGCAACTTTTGCACGTGAGCAGGAAGAGGAGAATGTCCAGTCTTTCAAGAATGAACTGTCTGAACTAATGGATAAAATGAAAATGCAGAAATTTCAGACTGAACCAATGACAGATTGCTTTTCTGCGGATAGCGTTTTTCTTATTGTCGGTGCATTAAAGGAGGGAAATTTTTGCGGCTCGAAAAAACTTGTATTGAGCGATAGCCTGGAATTAATTATTGGAAAGCAAGACGATAAAAATTTACTGATAGGTGCTGTACCTAATGAGGAAGACTATATAAAACAGTGGGAGATAACCCCTTATAAAAACACTGAAGTTTCCTACTTTAAAATCGTAGGTGATACAACCTACTTAATTGGAGGATTCTCAGGTAAGGCCTGGCTTTCACAAGTTTCTTCGAGTGGGAAAGAATACTTCACAGCAACTTTGAAGTCGACGGATCCCATAAAAAATGTCATGGTGAATCAACTCCAGGGAAGAGCTACAGTTTTGCAGGGCAATGGAATGTCCTACTCACTATCCCAGGTAGGTTTTAATGGTAAGGTGGAATCCTCCAAAGACCTAACCTTACCGGGAGACTATGTTGGCATGTTTCGTCAGGAGCAGTCATTATGGTTTTTTACTCATAAAAATGAGATAGAAGGATCTAAAATTATCGCCTCGGTTTATGATGAAAAACTTGGAGAGATTACAAAGGAAATTACTTATAGCTTTGATACAATACTTAAGGGACCGTCCATCATTAAAAATGATAATGATTATGTGACACTTATATCAAAGAGTGCATTTGCAGAGGATGAAATTGTATATGCCTTAATGAATTATGAAGGGAAAATTGACCATGAAACCATTTTTTAGCATACTAATTTTTTGTTTGTGGGGCGGAATTTCTTATGCTCAAGAACAAGTTGATTTTAATAGAGAGGTCGATTTAATAGATTCCTTTATTGGTAAAGGAGATTTTGAAATCGCCAATCAGCGCTTGATTGAGCTGAAAGAATCAATACAGAACACTACATTAAGCGAGCAAGACACTGTCAAGTTATTCTTCACTTCAAAGCTTGCTTTTGTTGCTTCACGGCTGGGAGATTGTGAAAATACCATCCTACGAAGTAAAGAAGATGTGGAGTTGAGGAAAGCGGTATATGGAGAAGGAGACCCTATCACCCTTTCTTCTCTGCGCAACCTGGGTATCTATTACCTCAATTGTGATTCTGCTGAATTAGCCAGAGATGTGCTTGAGGAGACGGTTAGAATACATCGTGAGAAAATTGGAACGCCTGACGAGTTGTACGCCCGATCTTTGGATGACCTGGCTTACGTACAGGGTGAGCTGGGCCAGTTGAATGAAGCTGAAACAAACTATAATGAACTATTGAGACTTTTAGGTGAAAATAAAACTTCTTTTTACCTCCATGTAATTGAGAATTATAGCGCTTTGTTGATGTCTTCCGAAAAGTATTCGGAGGCAGCTGTATACTACGAGGATCTAAAGCCTTTCATGAGCAAAAAGGATGATTACTACCTATTCCTCAAAGATTTCTATAATGTATTTGTCCATGAAAAGAATTACGTAAAGGGCCTTGAAACCATTACAGATCTGCTCAATTGGTGTGAATCAAATAGCACTATTTGTGCTGAATCCGGACTGGATACAAAAGAATTTATACTGAATGGAGCTAGGCTCGCAGTACTTCTTTACAGAGAAAAAGAGGCAGCTAAATACTATGCTAATGCAGAAAATTTATACCAGGGGACTCCGGTATATGTTTCCATACTTCTCGAACAGGCAAACCTATTCAATCAAACTGGACAAAAATATAAGCAACTGAATGCGCTCAGTAAGTCCTTGATTACCCATAGATCTCAAAATCTTACCGATAGTGCTACATATACCAAAACAGTATTGGAACTGGGTCGCCTGTATACAGAGATGGGGAAATTTGATCGTGCTGATCAAGTATTTAGTGATTACATTTCTGACCTTGAATCTTCTTCTGATACCGAACCTCAAGTTTTGGCCGTTGCTTACCAGTCTTTAGGTAATCAACGTTACCTGTTACAAAACTTTAAAGATGCAGATAAATATTTTGTCAAGGCTCAGCAAATTCTGACGCAAGAACGACTAACCAATACAACAGATTACGCTTCTTTATTGAATAGTCAAGGGGCACTTTATGAAGCATTGGCAAATTACAATAAGGCCAATGCTAACTATCGGGAAGCTTTAAGCATAACTGCTGATGAGGAATCGGGACTTAGAATAGCGTTGGCAACAAACCTTGCAAACATTTTGACACGCAGCGATTCAAGCAATGATTCCATTCCTCTTTTGTTGAATCAGGCCATAACCTGGCAAAGCGAATCCTCAGGAAAAGACCATCCAGCATATTGTAATCTGTTGAGTAACCGAGGGGTTTATTATCAAAAGAATGGTGATTATGAGCTAGCATTGAATGACCTGGAGGAGGCCGTTAGAATATTTGAATACACCGTTCAGGAAGACCATCCCCAGTATTTGTCAGCGCTTTCAAACTTGGGTTTGCTCTATGATTTGATGCAAAACAGCGATAAAGCCCTTGAGGTGATGCAAAAATCCAAGAGCCTGTATGCGAAGTACTATACCGATACACATCCCGGATACATTAGAACAGTGAACAACCTGGCGAATTTGTATACAAAATCCAGCCAATACGATCTGGCAGAACCATTATTATTGTCATTGGCCAAGGCTCAGCTGAAGGAAATTGCAGAATCATTTACTTATCTATCAGAGACAGAAAAGAAAAGTTTCGTTGAAGAGAAGCAAAAACTCTTGAATAATTTCAAAGGCTATGTGGTCGCACGATCAAATGCTGAAGAAGGCAGTATTAAACCAGAGGTTGTGGTAGAGTGGTATAACCTGGAACTCAGCACCAAAGGGATGTTACTCAACGCCACAAAACAGGTGAGAGAACAGATATTTAATAGTGGTGATGAGGAATTGATCAAACTTTTTTCAGAATGGACGGTGGCTAGAAAGCAAATAGCTGACCTGCAATCTTTGAAAAGTGAGTTGGTGGCAAGCAGTCAACTCCAGCTAGATAGCCTCCTGGAAAAAACCAATAATCTTGAGAAAGAACTTTCAAGAAGGTCGTCCTCATTTGATGGATCCTTCGGTGGAAGTGCACCAACTTTTAGTCAAATCAGAAGTAAGCTTCAACCTGGAGAGGCCACTGTAGAAATCATTCGTACAGCTTTGAATGATGAAGGCATTTACACCGCATTGATTGGCACCTCGGATCAAACACATCCAGAATTAATAGTCATAGGAAAAGGGGATGAGTTTGAAGCAAAAGGATTTGCCGTGTATAAAAACGCCATAAAATTTAAAGTCAGTGATCCTAAGTCCTTTGATACCTTTTGGCGAAAAATTTACGAGTATCTGCAATCCAAAAACGTAAATAGGATTTTTTATGCCCCAGATGGTATTTATCATAAAATAAGCGTCAATACCCTATTCGATCCTCTTACGAAAAATTATTTGATCGATGAGCTTGAGATTATCCAATTGAGCTCAACCAAGGATTTTCTCAATTTAAACCGCACTGAAACTTCAGGAGATGTTATCAACAGTGCTTTACTAGTGGGTAGACCAACCTATAAGATGTCTGGTTCGAATGTTGTCATAGCAAGCACCAGAAGCTTTGAAGAGATATCAAACGTCGCTGACCTGCCAGGTACTGAGGAAGAAATTAATGCGATTCATCAATTGGCCGAGAAGACAGGCACCGAATGCAAGGTATTGCTTCGGGAGGATGCCAAGGAGGCGATGGTGAAATCCTTATTGAATCAAGGACTGGTGCATATAGCAACCCATGGTTTTTTTATGGAAGATGAACAAGCACCAAGTGTAGACCCAATGCTAAGCTCTGGCTTATTGCTTGCTGGTGTCAGTGATTTTCAAGAAAGTCCGGATCAAGAAGATGGCATCCTCACCGCTTACGAAATCATGAATTTAAATATGTCTGACCTTAAAATGGTGGTTCTTTCAGCTTGTGAAACTGGATTAGGTGAGATCGCTTCCGGAGAAGGTATCTATGGATTGCAAAGAGCATTTTTTGTAGGAGGAGCCCAATCAGTAGTCATGTCTTTGTGGAAAGTTGATGATAGTGCAACCAAAGATTTAATGACAACCTTTTACAAAGAATATTTAAAAACCGGCAACAAAAGAGACGCGTTCCTGACGGCTCAGCGGAAAATAAAAAAGAAGTATAAAGATCCCATTTATTGGGGGGCCTTTGTGATGTTGGGTGGATAATAAAATCTGTATTGCAATCTTGTAAAATTTGGATATTTTTGCCCTCCGTTTGCTAAAGCAACTGCCTGAGTGGCGCCCGCCCGGATGAATCCGTTCGGACGGGGAACTGGAAAGACCATTAGATGGTCTGAAAGTCGTGACACTCAGATGGCATCAAGAAAATGCCTGAGTGGCGCCCGCCCGGATGAATCCGTTCGGACGGGGAACTGGAAAGACCATTAGATGGTCTGAAAGTCGTGACACTCAGATGGCATCAAGAAAATGCCTGAGTGGCGGAACTGGTAGACGCGCACGACTCAAACTCGTGTTCCGCAAGGAGTGCCGGTTCGATTCCGGCCTCAGGTACAAAAAGCCTCTCATTTTTTGAGAGGCTTTTTTGTTCAACTTTTGTTTATATAAAAATTGGTCCGGCTCAAGTTCATTATGAAATAAAAAGTCCTATTTTTATCGCTTCATTTAGATTGAGAAGATCCAGATATTGAGTAATTCAAAATACACTTGTTTAATCGTTGAGGACGATCCTGCTTTCGTAGAAATACTTAAGGTAGTAGTAAGTAAAGTTCAGGAAATAGAACTACTAGGAACCTGTGACAATACTTTGGATGCCGCCAAAAGAATCGATATTGATAAGCCAGATGTGTTGTTGCTGGACATTAATATCTCAGGATTGGAAGGTCCTGAAGTTCTCGAACTGAGTGATCACAAGCCACAAACGATTGTGATTACCAGTCATCCCGAAGAAGTTATGGAGAATTACGACGTAGAGTACGTAACATTTATCCAAAAGCCCCTCAAAAATTCGGATCAATTGGTTAATGCTATTCACAAATGCCTTAAATTATTGTGACATTAAGGCCAGTAGGATGACCCTGCTGAATGAAGAAGTTTTTATCCAAGATTAACCAAGCAGGCCTGGAAGGCCTGGAAGACCTACTTAATTATCGACGCGTATTATTTGTTAATAATCTTACGCTGATTAGTAGTGCTGTATCTTTTTCCGTCACTTTTCTTTTGCTATTTGCGCAGCTGTTTCCACAGTATATCATTACGATTACTGCAGGATCACTATTTCTTCTTCCGGTTTATCTAAATAAGCGTCGATATTATTTTTTAGGCAGAACAGCTTTTCTCTCAATTTCAGTAATCACATTGGTAGTAGCCACTTATATCGCTTTAGGTCAAGGTCGATATAATGAAGTCGAAAATATCCTTATCGGTTTTATGGCTGTCAATTACTTGTTATATGATGGTAAATTTCGATACATCGGGTTTCTCATAATTTATGGTGTTTTAATTGGGCTTAAGTTTCTAAAGCATAGCTACACCGGTGATCCTTATGACTTGAACTTCTATTTGACGATCCAAAACGTAAGTATTCTATCCATCATTGTATTCCTATTTGCAAATGCTTTTAGAAAGTCATTATTGAAGGCGTTTTTAAAACTTAATGAAAAGGATGAGATACTTTATTCGATGATAGATACTGTGCCAATTTATTTAGGTCTTGTAGATACGGAGAAGAAATACAAGATGGTTAATATCAACTATGAAAAATCATTCGGTAAGAAAAGAAATGAAATCATAGGCTCACATGTAAGAGATGTTTTGACAGATAGCATTCTTGAAAAACATATTCCACTTATTGATATGGCACTCGAAGGGGAAAGTCCGGAATTTATTGAACTCGCCAGGTTACCAGACGGAACAACGTTTTATGCAGGTGGAAAATACACGCCGGTTAGATCGGAGAAAGGTGAAATAACTGGAATTTCTGTTTTTGTAAACGATATAACCAAACTGGAAGAGGCCAAGAACAATCTAAAAGCAGCCAATAAAACAAAGGATAAGCTGTTTTCCATCATCGCTCATGACATAAGAGGTCCTTTAGATTTATTTGAAGGATTGTTGGACTACTCTTCTCAAGGGGCCATATCTCAAGAGGAGTTCCAAAAACATCAACTTTCAGTCAGAGAGAAACTCACAGATCTCAGAGAAACTGTCAATACACTACTTGAATGGGCTCGAACACAACTTGATGGAGTTAATACCTCTCCAATAGCTACCAATGTGAAGGAGGTGGTTCAATCAAATATTGATCTTTACAGTGAATTAATTGTACAGAAAGGGATAAAAGTAAGCCTGGAAGTTGCCCCTGATGTAATAGCACATATTGACACTAATCATTTGAAAATAGGTGTAAGAAATATCATTCACAATTCTTTGAAATTCACCGGTTCAGGTGGCGAATTGACTATTCGTGGCTTGCAGAATGAACAAAATGTAACCCTGGAGATTACCGATACTGGATTAGGAATGCCGAAAGAAAAAATTGAATCAATACTGAAAAAGGAAGTACAAAATTCTAAAAGTGGAACCGCAGGTGAATCAGGAACTGGACTTGGATTAAGTCTGAGTCTGGAGCTATTGGAAAAGAATAACTGCAAAGTGAACATCACAAGCCAACCGGGCGAGGGGACTACCACAACTATTTCGATGAAGGCGGTTTAATGGTTTACACAACCGTTTACAGTAAAATATTCGTACAATAACTTATATTACAGTCGTTTAACCAGCGTAATATTTTTTTTAAAGTTTTATGTTTCGCTAAAGGTTACTTTTAGACGATTAATCTTATTTAATCATTGAAAGTTTAAACTTTTCGGTTTAAGGTTCTCCTAATGACACCCTTTACGTTTAAGAGATTTTTGAAGATAGGTATGTCTTATGCCCAAAGTCCTCTTGATAAGAGAAGGATTGCCCTATTCAACTATCTAATAATATTTTGTGTTGTTACATCCTTAATATTGGGAGTAATCACTTTAGTTTTTGGTTTGATCATTCAACCGCTCCTCTGCTTTGCAGCCGCAGTTCTACTTTCATTTTCTTGGATTTTTAACGGTAAAGGCAAAATTCGATTGTCTAAAGGGTACTTCATTACCTTATGTGTTCTGCTCATTTCCGGGGCTTCACTTATTTATATCAGAGAAGGTCAGGATGTTGATTTAGAAAACATGCTTTTTGCTGCAATGGCAATTTCAATGTTCCTGGTAGATGGCTTAAAAAAGCATTTCACTTACTGGATAATTTTCGCATTCTTTTTAGTACTGAAAGTACTTAGCCTTAACTCACAGGATGTTGATGGCACATTATTCGGCCTTACAATTATTAACAATGTAGTGGTAGCTGCTGTATTGTATTTATTCTTATATGTCTTTAGGTCCATTCTAATTAAGGCCTTTGATCGGTCCAACCAGCAAGAAAGAACTTTGCGATCACTGCTCGACAATGCACCTATATTGATGGCTTTGGTTGATGCAAAAGGCAACTTTATTTTAGTCAATCACAATTACGCAAGTCGTTTTGGTTTTGATCGTCGAGAATTGATTGGGAAAAACAGGAGAGATGTCCTTCCGGATCATATTTTTGAAAAACACGAACCAATGTTTCAGCAAGTGCTAAAGAACCGGGAGCAGGTTTCCTTTCTCGAGGAAACAAGTTTACCTGATGGTTCCGTCATCTCTGCGAATGGAAAATATGAACCAATCCTCAATGCAGAGGATGAAGTCGAATCAGTGGCAATCTGCGTGGATGATGTTAGTGAATTAGTCAGAGCACATAAAGCGCTAAAAGTTGCTAATGAAACCAAGGACAAGCTTTTCTCAATCATTGCACATGATATCAAGAGTCCACTTAATCTATTCCATAGCATCTTAAGTTTGAATAATGATGACGTGATTTCGAAGGAACAATTCATCGAATACCAGGAGAGCCTCAAGAAGCGTTTGACCAGCCTTACAGGAACTGTAGACGAGCTATTGGAATGGGCAAGAATGCAATTAGGAGGTATTAATGCCTATCCAGCAAAAGTGAATGTAAGTGAAGTGGTTCATGAAAACGCTGATCTTTTTCATACGCTAATCGAGCGTAAAAAAATCGATTTCGAAATTGATACTCCTTCTGAGATGGAAGCATGGATTGACGAGAACCATTTTAAGGTGGCTATTCGAAATCTGATTCATAATGCGATAAAGTATACCAATGGAGGAGGAAGTATAAAAGTGAAAGGAGATCAAAATGAGACAGAAACTATTGTAAGCATTATGGACTCTGGTGTTGGAATGAGCTCCGAACGCATTGATTCGATTATCAAAAAAGAAATTCAGAAATCGAAAGTTGGTACTGATAAAGAGATGGGAGCCGGACTTGGGCTTAGTCTAAGTCTAGGGTTGCTTGAAAAAAACAACTGTGATGTATCTGTGACCAGTGAAATCGATAAAGGAACTACGATCGAAATCAAGATCCCTAAATCAGAAAATAAATAATAGTTTTTTTGCAGGATAGGTGAGCAACAGTTCGGGACAGGCTTCTCGCCCATAATGTTGTAAACAAAAAACCTCAAGCTTGATGCTTAAGGTTTTTAATGTGACTGGCCTGGGGCTTCCCGTAGATCATTTTATTCTTACGGGACAGGCTTCTCGCCCATAATGTTGTGAACAAAAAAACCTCAAGCTTGATGCTTAAGGTTTTTAATGTGACTGGCCTGGGGCTCGAACCCAGGACCCACGCCTTAAAAGGGCGTTGCTCTACCAACTGAGCTAGCCAGTCATTTTAATTCTCCTTTCGTATAAAAAGAAGTGCAATTCAAGACCTCTGTCTTAAATTGCGGAGGCAAAAATAAATATCTTAATCAATTTTACCACAAGATTATGCGAATAAAGGTGAGATTATTTCTAGGAATTTTTTTCTGTGGCTTTTTGAGTACGCTAGCAGCCCAAAATGATGTTCTAGCGCAGGCAGATTCTTTGTTCAATGAGCAGAAATTCACGGAAGCCTATGAAAAATATGACAACTTGTTTCAAAATAATCAGGCATCAAATGCCATGTTGCTTAAGATGGCATTTATTCAAGATGGATTGGGTAACTATTCAGAGGCGTTATTTTACCTGGATACATATTTTCGGGCTTCAGCAGATAGGAGTGTGATTGGTAAAATTGAAGAGTTGGCGGCAGCTAATGATTTAAAAGGTTATTCCTATGACGACATTGACTACTTTGTGGCGCTATTAAAAAAGTATCGGGTCTACATGATCTTATTACTTTCAGCATTCGTATTGCTACTCTTAACCTACGTCTTTCGAAAATCGAAGCAAGAGGAGCGACCCATTGCGGCGGGAGTTATCCAGGTAATTGTTGTTTTCTTCCTTTTCGCGATCATTAACTTTCAAGCTTCTTCTGAGGCAATCCTGATTTCCAATAACACCTTACTTAGATCCGGACCTTCGGCAGGCGCTGAACCTATCGAAAGGTTGGAGAAAGGACACAAGGTGAAGGTACTTGATCGGGATGAAGTATGGACCCAAATACTTTGGGATGGAAGAGAGGTTTATGTGAGAAATGGAAAGCTTAGGATCATTTAAGTGGATTGTCGGGCTCCTTTTTCATGATGTTATAAACCATCTTGTCCAGTCTGGATGGAATGAATTTGTTTAAAAACACAGCCATCTTTCCTTGAAAGGTGAGGATCAAATCTCGCTTATTTTTCTTTGCCGCATTAAAGGTACGTTCAGCCACTTCGTCAGAGGTCATCATTTTTTTCTCATCCCTGGGAGACTCACCTTGCACTTTTCCATCTGCTGTAAGTGCGGAGTTGCGAATGTTTGAGCTGGTGAAACCCGGACATACAACCAGTACATTCACCCCCCGGGTCATCACTTCTGTTCGCAGTGATTCGAAGAATCCTTGCATCGCAAATTTCGACGAAGAGTATGCTGATCTTGCAGGAGTGGAGCGCCATCCATTGATTGAGGATATAGCGATGATGGTCCCTTTCGATTGCAGCAAATAAGGGAGGGCAAACTTGGTGGCATAGATGGCACCATAAAAGTTGATGTCCATCAATTGTTTGAATACTTCCAAATCCACGTCTTCGAATAGTGCTCGCATCGAAATCCCTGCATTGCAAATTAGCACATCAATACGGCCAAATTTTTTCACCGTTTCTTCTACCATCTTTTGATTGTGGTCCTTATCTGCAGCATCTAATTCAAGTGCCAGGTGGGGCCGCTCACCCAATTCTTCAACCACCTGAGCCATTCGCTCACCGTTCCTTCCTGTAAATGCCACAGCATACCCCTCATTGGCGTATTTTAGAACTAATGATTTTCCAATTCCGGAGGATCCTCCTGTAATAATTGCGACCTTTTGCATACTAAAGAAAATGAATATGGTATAACTTTTGCCAAGATAGTTCACATTGAAAAACTTTTGTTAAAAATGCATGCGATGCAACCTTAGCGGACGTTGGAGCATTAACAGTAAAACCTCTCACAAGCCTAATGAAATTAATCACTTTCACCCTAGCTATATTATTTACCCTAACAGCCTACAGTCAAACCGGAATACGTGGAGTTACCAAGAGTGAATCAGGAGAAATACTTCCTTTTTCAACGGTATATATCAAAGGGACTACCAATGGAACTACCTCCAACAGTGATGGGCAGTTTTATTTAAAGACACCTTCCGGTACCCAAACTATTGTTGCTCAATATGTGGGTTATAAGGTGGTAGAAAAACAAATAACACTCAACGAAGGACAAACGATACAATTCGATTTCGTTCTTCAAGAACAGGCTTTACAACTCAAGGAAGTAATCGTAACAGCTGGCGACGAAGATCCTGCGTATCGTGTGATTCGTGAGTCTATTAAAAAGAGAAAGTTTTATGAAAATGAGGTGAGCGCATTTCAAACAGACGCTTATCTAAAGGGCTTGTTTCGATTAGATGATAAACCTGAAAAGATTTTGGGTCAGAAAATCACCATTGATACTGGAATCCTTTACCTATCAGAATCTGTTTCAGAGTTTTCATTTGAACTTCCTGATAAAGTCTCGGAAAGAATGATCAGTTCAAAAGTTAGTGGAGACGAGCAAGGGTTTAGTTTTAACAAAGCTTCTGATTTTAACATCAATGCTTACAGCAAATACATAGACCTTGACATGGAGCGTGAATATGTTTCTCCAATATCTCCACAGGCATTTTTATTTTATGATTACGAGTTGCTTGGGTTTTTTGAGGAAGGTGGAAGACTGATAAATAAAATCAAGGTGATCCCCAAAAGGGCGACGGATCCGGTATTTGAAGGCATTGTTTACATTGTCGAGGATGAGTGGCGTTTTCATACCATTGACTTATTTGTGACCAAAGCCAGGGGACTGGAGTTTATTGATTCATTGACGATCAATCAGGTTTTTGCACCTGCGGAATACGACATCTGGATGCCCATTTCACAAAAATATTCATTCAAGTTTGGTGCCTTTGGATTTAAAGGAAGTGGATATTACATAGGAGTTTATTCCAACTACAAAGTAGAACCGAATTACGAAGTATATAAAGAAGCTAAGCTGTATGAAGCAAAATTTGGAGTTCAGGAAGAAGCAGATTTATTTCAGGATGAAGAATTTACTGCCGAAGTTTTAGTGGTTGAAGAAGGCTCGAATGAACGAGACACGGCCTATTGGAAGAGCATCCGTCCGGTTCCTCTAACCGCCATCGAAGTTGAGGACTATCAGGTTAAAGATAGTATCCGTCTGGTCAAGGAAAGCGTGCCTTACAAAGATTCAGTTGACAATGAAACTAATAAATTGACCATAGGGAATATCTTTCTAAGTGGGTATACCCATTCGAATAGTGTGGATGAAAAATACTGGGCACTGCCTCCTGTGATCAGCATCTTCCAATTCAATACAGTAGAGGGTTTTGTTCCGGAAATACAACCCACCATTTGGAAACAGGTCGATGGCAGGACCAAATATTGGATCCGTCCAACTGTGCGTTACGGATTTTCGAATGAGAGATTCAATGCCAAAATTGAGGGTAGCTACCGAAAGCTGGATAATAAGTTTACTCGCTTTTATGCCGGTGGTGGGCGATACATTTCGCAATTCAATGAAACGGAAGCCATCACACCATTTATCAATAGTTATGTAACCCTGGTAAATGGAGAAAACTTCCTCAAAATATTTCAAAAATCATTCGGGTACGTCAGGTTTCAACAGGAACTAAAGAATGGAATTCTCATGAATACCCGACTCGAATATGCTTCGAGGGATACGTTGACGAATACAACTGATTTTACCTGGCACAAAAGCGATGGAGATGACTTTACCAGTAACCAACCTGCAAATGCTGAGCTAGCTTCAACTGGTTTCCCTACTCACCAAGCGCTGATTTTCCAGGCAACTTTCAGGTTCAGGTTCAAGCAGACCTATGCCACCCGTCCGGATAGAAAATTTATTTACAGCTCAAAGTATCCGGAAGTGTTCTTTACTTATAAGAAAGGAATTAAGTCTTTAGGGAGTGATGTAGATTTTGACTTTGTCCAGCTTCGTGTCACAGACGATATGAAGCTTGGTCTGATTGGAACGAGCACCTATGCAATTGGGGCAGGAGCCTTCCTCAATGACAATGCTTTGACATTTGTGGATTTCAAACACTTTGCTGGTAACCAAACCTCGCTCAGCCAGGTGGGCAAATCATTTAAGTTTGAATTGTTGCCATTCTATGAGTTTAGTACCACAAAGCCGTATCTCGAAGCACACTACGAGCATCATTTCAATGAATTCATCTTCAACAAGATCCCATATGTGAAAAAACTCAATTTACAAGCGGTGGCCTCCGTTAATTACCTCACAAATGATACGATAGGGAATTACATAGAATTAGGAGCTGGAATCGAACACATTTTTAAGTTTATGCGAGTGGATTACTTCTGGGCCTATCGAAACAGTGAGTTTGTTTCGAGTGGTTTTAGAATAGGCGTAGGATTCTAACTGTTTTTCATTTCATTAGATGAATAAATCCTTTATAATCTGAGTTCGAGTATTTGATGACATAGTAATAAACACCACTTGGAAATCCTCCACCATTCCAGGAAAAATCCCGGGACTCTGAGCGGAAAACAGGAGCTCCGGCTCTATTGGTGATCACGATGTACTCGAATATGTTATCGCAGTTATCTGGTGGCAAGTTCTGGTTCGGGTCAAAATTCCCGGATAGACTAAACACATCATTCTTGTCATCTCCATTAGGGGTGAAGATGTTTGGAGGTAAAAAACTCTGCTGACGCTCACTGTCATCAAAAACTTCCACTGTAAGTTTAATTGTATCCACATTTGCAGTAGGACATGCATTGTCTGAAACCTGGATAATGATGTCTTGCAGTGAAGAAGTTTCGCCCGTACGGAGTAGTGAACATTCTGGCTGCCATCGCAAAAGAGCCGTTACCCGTCCCTGGCCTGTCACAGGATCAAGTTCAAGGGAAGAAGATGCCGGCTGTCTGATTCCTTCGGCGAATTGCACGGTAATTTCATCGTTTGTGTCCACATCGAAGGCTCCAATTTCTATTTCTGCCAGTTCATTTACTCTTAGAGAAATGTTTTGATCGATAGGATCAAATTGTGGGCTGGAATTTTCAGGATAATTGACCTGAATGGTATGTCTCAGCGTATCAAAATTCTTCACCTTACACTTATCATCATCATCTGCAATAAAGATCAATTCAAATTGTTGACCATCGGTGAATCGATTGGGATCACAACTTAGATCCCATGTAAAACCTGAGCTTACATTTGAATTACCGGTGACATTGATAAATGAAGCTCCATATTGCGAGGCGACAAAGTTTCCTGCGATAAACGAAAGTGTTACATCATCGCCATCAGCATCACTGGCAAAAACTTCAAAATCTAACGTAGAGCCTAAATCTACCTCTGCCGGTAGGGCAGATGCCAAACTAATTATGGGATCACTATTTGAAGGTAATATCACGGTTGCGTCTATGAAGATGGTATCGCCGGGCACGTCGCATATGTCATTGTCATTCACAATCACCCCGACATTGAAATTTTGATTTTCTGTAAAATCGAAGGCTTCACAATCTGTATTCCAGGTTACTGTCCCCTGGCTATTTCCAGGTGTAGTAATAACATTGGTAAGCTCAAAACCAAACAATGAAGGATCTTCAATCCCCTCGACAAACAGCTCCATCGTTAGGTCGTCTCCATCAACATCTATTGCATTAACTACTTGAGAATATATCGGACTATCCTCCGGAAGAGATACAATACTGAAACCGGGTGATGCCACTGGAGGGTCATTAGGTGGTGGTTCAACTTCTATAGTCAGTCGCAGCGTATCAAGTTGAGGTAGGGGGCAAGCATTATCGGCAGCTATAAGGTCCAGAATGAATGGCGCATCTCTGATGGGAGGGCAATCCGGTATACACACCTCAATCTGCAATTCACTGATGCCATCTCCAATCGGTATTTGATTTAAGCTGAATATCTCATCGAACTCCTCGTCAAAATTCACACCTTCTGCTCTAAGAGATATGGTCTCACCAAGCGTCACGTTTGAAACGACGAAATCAAAGCACTTTTCAACATCGCTTGCGACATACGTAAGCATATCAATCTCGGGATCGAACGTTGGGTTTCCGGGAACATCAATGGCGACCACCGGGGGATCAGGAGGTTCGCACATGTCCACTACCAACATTTGAAAGTCTCTTCTGACTTCTCCTATCTTTTCACCATCCCGATATTCTTCCACCTTAACTGCAAAGACATACAATCCCGTTTGATCCGGATTCACCGTCAATAATCCTTTCGAACTGATCCTTAGAGGTGGAGAACCTCCAACCATGTTGCTTTCTGAAAAACCACTTAGGAAGTTCACTCCGAAGTGAGGTTTAGGTTGCGGTATAGGTACTGCAACATTGGCGGCTGAGCTGTTTAGTGGTGTGGTAAGTGAATACACCAAGGAGTCACCGTCCGGATCTACCCCGGTAAATTCAACATAATAGAGCTGATTGATACAGGCATAGTCGCTCAGGGGTCTAAATAAAACAGGGGAAGAGTTTACGAAGATCTCTCCATTTTTCATTAGCGGAGGGATTTCCAACACATAGTTCATGCCGGTTGAAGAGGGTGATACAATGTTATCGATTGTTATATTTCGACAGCATCGCTCCCATTGGATGTAGTATCCCGCTTCATTATCGTATTGAGAGGGACTGAGGGTGACATCTGCTGAGTAAAATACTCGGGAAGTTTGGAGTTCATCTCGTGCACATTCAATGTTGGAATATTCGACATCTTCAACGCTTAGTTGTGAGAGTATATGTGTTGACATCAATTGATTGTCGCTATTCCTGAAAATATAGACCTGCACAAATGGCTCAGCTCCCTGATTATCTTCCTGGGCTTCGTCAAAATATTGGATCAGGTTGATTCGGTAAAGCCCGTCACTGAGGTAGATAAACTCAATTTCACCCCCGACTATATGGAAGGCATGAGATACCCCAATAGTTAGCATTAGGTAGCAGGTGATCCAAAACTTCTTCATCTTACCAATATCTACAACAATGAAACTACTAAAAACCCTGTAAACCAGTCCGGTGGATTGTAATTTTGCGCGCGATTATGGCAAGAAAAGCACGAAACAAATTTGTTAACCGCGGAGAGGTACTGGATATCCTCATTCAGGACTATGCATTTGGTGGAAAAGGCATTGGGAGAATAACTAATGAGCATGGTGAGTTTGTCATTTTCGTTCCAAACACCCTACCGGGCCAACTCGTGAGGGCACAAGTAAAAAAATCGAGTAAGATGTTCGCTGAATGCAAGTTGTTGGATGTTCTCAAGTCCTCAGAGGATGAGATAGAAGTTCCGTACCAGGAGATTCCAGGGGCACCTTATATCAAGTTACCCATTGAAAAACAGCATACCTACAAGAGACAGAGCACGATCGAGCTTTATCGGCGGATAGGAAAGGTGAAGGAGATTGATGATCTGTTCGATGAATTTGTTTCTTCACCCAGTACGTTTCATTACCGTAACAAGATGGAATATGCCTTCTCGGCCATCGGTTATAATCATGAGCTTAAGACCGACGTGGATGAGTTTACCCTGGGGTTTAAGAAACGAGGTACCTGGTGGTGTGGGGATGATTTGAAGAAAGATTCGGGTTTGTTCGATAAAGAAGTAGAGGATAAGTTGAGATTGATCAAGGAATATTGTGAAGAAACAGGCCTTGCACCTTGGCATGCGCCAAGAAAAGAAGGATTTTTCAGGTATTTGGTAGTTAGAAAGTCCATTAAGACCAATCAACTATTGTTCAATCTCGTCACCACTTCACACGGCTTACAAGAATTCGATTTACAAAACTTTTCGAAGTTTCTCCAAGTGCAATTTGGCGATCGAGTGGCTGGGCTTATTCATACCACCAATGACGAAATCGGAGACCGAACCATTGCCACAACAGGCGATATTCAGCTGGTATATGGGGAAGACAAAATTGTGGAGGAGTTGCTCGGACTGAATTTTGAAATAAGCATGAAAAGCTTTTTTCAAACCAATCCTCAATCAGCAGAGAAGTTATACAGCAAAGTCCTGGAGTACGCATTGGACAAACGAGAGGCCATTGACAATACGATTGTGCTGGATTTATTCTGTGGTACAGGAACCATTGGACAAATTTTAGCATCACAAAGCGAAAACACCCAAATCGTGGGTGTGGACTTGGTAGAATCCGCGATCGAGGATGCACGGGAAAATGCCGAGCGAAACGGGATTGAGGGTGTCAAATTTTATGCGGCTGACGTTGGTAAATTCTTAACCGAGCATCCAGAATACACAGAAAAGATTCGAACGATTATTCTGGATCCTGCGAGGGCAGGTATTGCTCCTAAAACCCTGAAGAAAATCATTGCATTGAATGCGGAACGAATGGTCTATGTATCCTGTAATCCTGCCACCCAGGCGAGGGATATCGAATTGCTATCTCAAGTTGGTTACACCATTCAAAAATTTAGCTTGGTCGATCAGTTTCCTCATACCGCTCATATAGAAAGTGTGATGTTGCTGGAAATGAATCAATAGGATGGAACTCTTTTAAAACCAAATAAGATATTCCAACGATGTTTGACTTTTGCTAAAGTCTAAGCATTCCTCCTGAACCCCAATATCATTTAGTCTTCACCGTAAATCATTTAGTTTCTTTTCTCTGCTGTGATTCCCTTTGGGAAAAAGGAAATTGAAACAATTTAAATGAGAAGTAAATGAAGAGAATACCTATGCAACTAGTTGACCTTGGTGAGGTTCAGTTGGAATACGGAGAGGTAGGTGTAGGAGAACCAATACTACTTATTCATGGTGGGTTCATAGATACATTTTTTCCTGCTCCCGAGACCTTGAGCTTGGCGAAGACACACCGTGTGATATCTTACCATCGCAGGGGATACGCAAATAGCGGTGCAGCAAAAGCACCCTTTACCATTCCTCAGCAGGCCAATGATGCACGAGCACTGCTACACCACCTCGGCATCAATCGCGCACATGTGGCTGGCCATTCCTATGGCGGAGCTATTGCACTAGAACTTGTTCGGCAGGCACCTGAGCTGGTGGGCAGCCTCACGCTTCTTGAACCTGGTCTGGTCACCCCCACACCATCGGGCCCTGGCTTTCTGGAATCTCTTGCCGGTGTACAGGCGATGTACGATGGAGGTGATCAAGTAGGTGCAGTCGATACGTTTTGCACGGCCGTCGCAGGTCCTGACTTCCGCTCGCTATTCGAGAAGCTCCTTCCACTAGGTGCTTATGATCGGTTGCTTGCAGATGCACATACGCCGTTCGAAGTGGAACTCAGCGCATGGAGCGAGTGGAGCTTTACAATAGAAGATGCTGAGCGCTACCGGCAACCGGTTCTATCTGTGGTTGGCAAGGACTCACTTCCCGTTTTTGGAGAAGTTCATGCGCTCGTTACGAAGTGGTTTCCACAGGCCGAGTCATTGGTAGTTCCTAACGCAAACCATTTGCTACCTATGATGAACCCCGGTGCAGTTTCAGATGGTATGGCAGCCTTCATGGCTCGTCATGAAATATAGTGACGTGCGACGAGTACACCAATAACAGCTAATAGGGGAAGCTCATTTTGTTAATAACATAACCGAAATGAATAAAATCAAAGAAATGAAAAAAACCATTTTAATCACAGGATCAAGCACTGGGATTGGCCGTGCAACAGCATTTAAGTTTCAAAAAGAAGGATGGAACGTAATAGCTACCATGCGAACGCCAGAAAAAGAAGCGGAGCTAAATAAGCTTGATAGAGTTTTAGTAACAAAATTAGATGTTCTGGAGCTCGAGAGCATTGACGATGCGCTTGCCTCAGGTATTGAGAAGTTTGGCAAAATAGATGTGGTATTAAACAATGCGGGTTACGGTTTAATGGGCACATTTGAGGCGATCAAACGGGAAAGTATGATGCGTCAGTTTGGAGTAAATGTGCAAGGATTATTTGACGTTACTCAAAAAGCCCTGCCACACTTCAGAGCAAACAAAAGTGGTATGTTTATCAACATTGCTTCGATAGGAGGAAGGATGACCTTTCCTTTCCTTTCCGTATATAATTCCACCAAGTTTGCGGTGGAGGGCTTTAGTGAAGGATTGCATTGGGAACTCGCAAGAATAGGTGTCAAAGTAAAAATCGTGGAGCCGGGAGGAGTAGCGACCGATTTTGGTGGGCGATCGTTAGACATGCAACATAATCCTGAGCTAGCGGAGTACAATGACTTTTTTAATACGTTCACAGAAGCTTTTGGTAAAACAATGGATCCAGGTATGATGAGTACACCGGAAATGATCGCTGATGTTATTTATGAGGCAGCAACGGATGAAAGTGATACCCTTCGTTATGCTGCAGGTGCAGATGCAGAGCAACTGAT
This sequence comes from Ekhidna sp., assembly GCA_965601465.1. GTDB lineage: Bacteria > Bacteroidota > Bacteroidia > Cytophagales > Cyclobacteriaceae > Ekhidna. The sequence continues at coordinate 1,269,826 of OZ271834.1, forward strand.
GAATGCTCGATCTTCAATGAATGATGAAGACTTTTTCCAAATGATACAGACTAATTTTGGGTTCTAAATCAAGTGTATGACCAAAACAATTTCCATTAATTCAGTAAGTCAAACACATAAATTTTTAGGCTTGCCGGATCCAGGGCATCCCCTTATCACTGTGATTCAGTCAAAGAATATTAATTCGGTCGAGAAATTTAGTGATGTCAAGATTGCAATGGATTTATACCTGATAATACTCAAGCAGGGAAATTGTGGTACAATGAACTATGGTCGAAATTCCTATGATTACGAACAGGGAACGCTCATGTTCACAGCGCCGGGACAAGTGATGCAGTTTAACGAAGAAGAAGACTATGATTCAGATAGTCAGGAAGGATGGATACTGGCCTTTCATCCCGATTTGATCAGAAAGTCTGACCTGGAGAAAAAAATAAGTAGCTATTCATTTTTCAACTATGAGACCCATGAAGCGCTACATCTTTCGAATGAGGAGAGACTAACGATCGAGCAATTGATTGACAAAATTCTGAAGGAATACAGCCAAAACCTTGATAAGCACAGTCAACACCTGATAAATTCAAACATTGAATTGGTGCTGGATTATTGTCTCAGGTTTTATGATCGACAGTTTTTTACCAGAACGAATCTGAATGTAGATGCTATTTCGAAATTTGAAAAAGTGCTTAAGGCCTACTATGAAACAAGCAGCGGGCGCGATATTGGACTTCCAACAGTCAGCCATTGCGCCAAAGAACTCAATTTATCCAACAGCTACCTCAGTGACCTTCTAAAAAAGGAAACCGGTAAAACGGCCCAAGAGCACATCCATCTTTTTATTATCGAAAAAGCAAAAATTAACCTGCTTAACTCCACCGATTCAGTGAGCCAAATTGGATATGCCCTGGGATTTGAATACCCGCAACATTTCAGTAATCTATTCAAATCCAAAACCGGATTTAGTCCTCGGGAATACAGAAATGCAACTGGTGATAACTAGTAGGTACATGACGAATGACTATTTGGAAGGTGTTCGAGTCAAAAACCGATCATACAAAAAGTGTGATGTTGCTGGAGAAGAAAAAATAAGGGCATTATACAAAATGCCCTTTGATACTAAAGTCTGCTGATCATTGAACAGGAAGTATGCGCACCAACCTGCCCGGGTCATCGATGAGAATGTACATAAAGCCATCGCTGCCCTGGTGAACGTCTCTTATTCTACCTACGCCATCCAGTAGTACCTCCTGACTCACCACCTCATTGCCATTCATAACGAGTCTTCGTAGATGATTACCTGCCAGGGTGCCTACGAAAAGATCGTTTTGCCATGGACCGTAAAAATCACTTGAGATAAACGTCATTCCGCACGGCGCAATGGATGGTGTCCAATACACCACCGGTTGCTCCATTCCTTCTTGTGAGGTTCCAACACCAATTTGACCACCGCCGTATTCCTCTCCATAGGTAATAACCGGCCAACCATAGTTTCTTCCGGATCCTACAATATTTATCTCATCGCCTCCTTGTGGTCCATGTTCACCCGACCAAATGTCACCGGTAGTTGGATGGATGGTTAGTCCTTGGGGATTCCGTATCCCAATCGCGTATATGGATTGACTCACACCGCCTTCATCATAGAATGGATTATCAGTAGGAATTTGACCATCGGCCATGATTCGGTGGATTTTACCATGAGAATTATCTAGATACTGGGGAAACTCATCTCTTTGGTTTCGATCTCCTACGGTGATATATAAATAACCGTTGTTGTCGAATTGAAGCCTTGACCCATAATGTCCGGCCGATGCATTGTATGGTTGGGCGATAAAAATCTCCTCGACTTGTGTCAGTCTATTGTCTGTAAGTACTGCTGAGGCCACCGCGGTAGCTTTTTGGTACATGTCATCCGGATTTGGCGATGCATAAGAAAAATAAATGCGATTGGTAGTTGTAAAATCAGGATCCACGATAACATCCAGCATACCCTCTTGCGAGAAATCATTAAAAACAACATCCGGTAGCCCCGTAAGTGGAGTAACGGTCCCTGTTGATGTAATTCTGTACAGACCTCTGCTTGCACGTTCGCTAACAATAAAATCACCATCAGGCAGTTGCGTGATCCCGAAAGGTTGTCCATCCCCAATGTCAGTGGCAATGACCTCTGTTCGAAAATCAAGGTCATCAGAAGTGAAAACTCCTGAAAGTCCCGGTCTTTCGTTTTGGATGTCTTCTAACGTCACCCCGTCGATCTCCCGAAGTATGTAGTTGGCTAGGTCGCTGATCTCTTGCGCTGAAAAAGTGTCGTCATAGGCGGGCATGCCCCCGTTCGTGCCATTTTGAATAATGGCAGAAATATCATCATAGGTTTCCCCATAGACCCAATCACGCTCAACAAAGGTTTCCAAACTCAGTCCATGACAACCTCCACAATTTGTCGTGTAATTAGAGATTGCCAGTGCCTCATCTGCAATGACATCAGGTGTAAGTGGCGGATCCTGGACATCTTCATCCTTTGAGCAGCCAAGGATGACTAGAACAATTAGATATAGAAGCCCATGGCTTCTTAACAATCTAGGCATAACAGATTTATTCATGTAGTAAAAATTGATTTTGGTATGATCTATTAATGCGTAAGACAGGTAAATACCCTACCCTTTAAGATAGGTTATTGGTTAAAGCGAAGCAATTAAGTGGTCTTGTTAAGAGTAGGAAGTATCTTCTTACTTAAATTTCTCCGCTTGTGCTATTGGAAAGAGCGTTAGAATGCACTCATTCTTATATTCCGAAAGGTTAATAACACGTACGATTACATGTAATATTCTTGTTGGTGCTCATACGGCTTATGAATGCTTAACCCTTTCAAATCTTCCAGTATAGTATCTTTAGAGTTAGTTAATTAGAATAGTAATGGTTAGATGGTCTTTCTTCCTTTTGGTATTCTTTCTTTCATTCATACTGAATGCCCAGGATTATACATTTCGTGTACTAACCAATAAAGGTGATAACCAGGTAAAAAGGGCTGGATCCGAAACGTTGGAAAAGTTAAAAACGGGTGCTTTTTTATTTGAAAATGATGAAATCATACTGAGTACTGGTTCATACGTTTCATTGGAGCATAGTTCAGGTAAAACAATAGACACCAGAAAGGCAGGAGTAAATAAAGTCAATGTACTTGAAAAGTATCTTTTGATAGCATCAACTAATCCCAGCAGCGAACGAAAGAAATACTTTTACGGATTATTAACGCTCACACTCATCATTGGCCTGTTGGTGTGGTTAATCATGATAGCCAAAAAAAGCAGGTACTCGGATTGATTAAAAAATCCTATCATACTTAATTTTCGTTCAACCTAGCGTGATATTCAGGAAGATCATTTACTTGTCGTTATTCTGGCCACTGTTTCTATTTTCTCAAGAAAACAGTACAACAACTTTTGTTAAATATTTTAATGTCAATGAAAGCAAGACCAATCGTGGGGTCACGGTGGAACCGATTAATTCGGGAGGGTTTATTCTTACCGGCCTTACATCTGGGGGAGAATATGGGGGTGAAGATGTGTTTCTGATGAAGGTAGGTGAGACAGGAGAAATGCTTTGGACAAAAACGTATGGAGGTGCTGGGAATGACCATGGCTGGGCTGTCAGACAAACAGTAGACGGAGGCTTTGTAATCGTTGGGTTTACGGATAGTTTCGGAGCAGGAGCTCTGGATGTTTGTTTGATCAAGACGGATGCGGAAGGGAATGAACTTTGGAGCAAAACATTTGGAGGTTCTGGTGAGGAATACGGTTGGGATGTTCGTACGACTTCTGATAATGGATTCATCATTGCAGCACAGACTAACAGTATGGGCAATGGAGAAATTGATGCCTGGCTAATCAAAACCGATAGTGAAGGAAACGAAGAATGGTCAAAAAACTATGGAGGCGATAAAGTAGATCGCATTTTTTCTGTTCAGCAAACAAATGATGATGGTTACATTGCTGCAGGGATTACTTACAGCTATGCCAGCATAAGTTCTAATGATCGGGATGGATATATACTGAAGGTGAATGCCTCCGGGGATCAGGAATCTTACGAAATCATTGGAGAGGATGGCTATGACGTGGCACACTCCATTGCACCTACCAAAGATGGCGGGAGTATTGTGACAGGGTATGGCGGGAGTTACTCCGTTGGTGGAGGTACCGATGTTTACCTTACAAAAATCAACAGGAAAGGAAAGGTCAAGTGGACCAAAGCCCTGGGCGAAAGCGTCAATGAACGAGGAATCAAAGGAATTCATGTCAGTGATGGAGGTTTCGTTGCGATCGGGTTCACCGATAACGAATGGGACCTGTTGCTGCTAAGAACCAATGATCAGGGCGAAGAGTTATGGACTCGCACGTTTGGCGATGAACAGCATGTAGAATTTGGTTACACTGTCAAGGAAACCCGTGAAGGAGGATTCATTTTGATCGGCCATCGTGAAAACTTAGCTACGAAGAAGAGTGAGATTCTCCTGATCAAGACGGATCGTGAGGCCCAGATCTTTGATAGGTAGTTTAAGATCACAACTCAGCTGGAGAAGTTATTTACCTACTATCGCAAGTGAGTTTTGATTCCTAGTACCCCGTCCGAAAGTAAGTCTACAGGTTTGCGGAATAATTCGCACCAGCGTAAACAAAGACTGGAATTAAAGTAGAAGACCAATAACTATTTGATTTGACATTGGTTATCCTGATATGATCATGGTACTAACTATTCTGACTTCCATTTCTTTCTTCTATTATGGTACTTCGTGCATTTTTTCAAAGAAAATGGTAGATGAGTTTAAGAGATTCGGTTTGACCAACCAACAAAGACTACTGACGGGTATTTTACAGCTTTTAGGAGCCATTGGATTAGCCATGGGGCCCTACTATCCTTTTATCGGAATGACGGCTGCAGCGGGTTTGTCACTCTTAATGTTGCTGGGTTTTAGCGTAAGAATTAAGATAAAAGATAGCATCAGAGAGTCAATACCTTCATTCATCTTTATGATCATAAATGGGTTGCTATTTTTTGATTTCTACACCAGCATTATATAAAATACACAGCTAATGAGAGCAATAAAAATAATGCAGCAGGGAAAGATTTCTTAATGGGGTCTCCAACCTTAAGGTGCATGCTAACAGCTCCAGCCATCAATGCGGCGATACCAAGAGCCGCGATTATTTCAATTGTCGGAAACCATATGGAAGCAATTAATGCGACAGATAGAGCAACTTTTAGTGTGCCAATGACTATCATAAACCAGGAAGGTAAACCGTAGATTTCAAATTCTTCTTTAATATTAGCAGCTGATCCTCCTCTGTAGGGTGTCGTTCTTCCCGACCTTAGCAACCATACGTTCAGAATACTAAGTCCAATAACAAGTTTGATGGCAATTTCAAGGTAATACATGATAAGATAGATTAGTTCGTACCATATAGAACACCTACTTATGGAAGATGTTTAAATAGATCAGCCTCGGCTCGATTTGAAGGTTCTAAATTTCACTTCAAATACGCTTACATAAGGAAGCGTTCGTTCGTGCTTTTTTGATGGTAGAAAACGATAAAGTATCGTGGAAAACAACTAGCAGCAAAAGGAGAAGATAGACCTTCAATAGACAGTAACAGGCCTTTGACACATCATTACAACATGCACTCGTTTATATTTGAACGGTTGATCCATTGGGAAGCACTTTATCCTTTTTTTACCCGTCTATTTAACCTAAGTTCATCATGAGAGAAGCACAGTCGTTCCTTATTCTGATATTCCTATTTTTTTCTTGCCAGAGTAAACCGGCGCAATGGAAGGGCCCAGTTTTAACACAGCCACGAGATCAATTGACGGTGGATACATTGCTCGCAGGTAAAGAGCAGTTGCTTGTTGATATGAGTTATTTCGCTGCACCCACATGGGCAAAGGAGGCCAAAGAATCATTCTCCGGTTCCCTGATACTCGAGGAAACGGAACTAAACTATCCCAAAGCAAAAGAACATTACGATGGAGAAAATTTTCTCCCCAAACTGGAATTGGATTTCATCTCTCATGAAGGAGACCTTATCCCGCTTGTAAAAGAGCGGATTTCAACCCGGGACTTAAGTAATGGTTTCTGGGACGTCTTGCTTGGTGCAGGGAAGGTCTGGTATGAAGAGACAGATGGTGAATGGAATCGTGCGTCTTTCCCGATGAACCTCACGGACCGATGGATCGGAACGGTTAGAAATTGCGTGGCAACCTTCGTTTATAAATCGGATTCAGTCAGCAACGTTTGTTTACAATGCAGCCAGGAAACGGCAGACATTGACGACCAGGGAATCGCCAACATCAACGGCATCTTGCTTACCAGTTTCGTGCCCAGACAATACCCGGATTCCATTCAAATCATCGAACGACACCAGCTTTTTGAGTCCAAAAGACTGCCCATTCGTCCACTCAGTGAAATTGATTTAAAAAATGATGTTACCGACTATTTTGAGAAGACGAAGGCAACGAATGCACCTACAAGTTTAGGTGCTGTATTCCTGGACGGTACCATTTACTTGCATCCTCCAAAAACCCGGCATGGTTTATACCCTTATCCCAATGAAATGCGCCATGGCTTGTACTCCGTGACCAAAAGTATGGCTGGTGCTCTGGCTTTGATGTATTTCGAAGAACGATATGGCGGGGAAGTATTCAATGCACGCATTACGGATTATGTTCCTGCTTTGGCTGACCATATCGGTTGGAAGGATGTGACTTTCTCCCACACACTCAATATGGTTACTGGTACTGATGGAGGTGAGGATGCGGCACGCCTTTTAAATACACTGATCCTTGCACCAACGGCAGAAGAAGCGATCAATAACATTGCTACCCTTGTCGATTTACCTGCCGCGCCCGGTCAGCAATTCAATTACATCACCACCAATCTTTTTGTGTTGTCTTATGCTTTGCAGAAATATGTGGAAGAGAAAGAAGGCACTGATGTCAACTATTGGGATTTGGTACGTGAGTATGTGCTGGTACCTATTGGCGCCGAACATTTCAAGGTATTGCATACCCTTGAAGAAAATGAAAAGGACGCCATTCCTATTTTAGGGTATGGGGCCTTACCCACCATTGATGAAGCAGTCAAAATCGCTTTACTGTTTGCCAATGAAGGACGCCACGGCGGAAAGCAGCTATTGCATAAGGAGCGGACAAAGGAGATTTTTGGTGAAACGGATTGGAAGGGACACAGCACGAATGATGACTTTCGGGGTTCGAATTACCAGCACGCCTTTTGGTCGAAAAAGGTAAAAGCGAATGGTTGCAAGGTTCGTGCGACGTATATGTTGGGATTTGGTGAGAATTATGTCGTCTTTCTGCCTAGCGGCGCAATCATATTCAGGTTTCTGGATGAGCACGATTTGAATATTGATAAATTGATCAGGGCGGTTGAAAATATTCGATCCTCGTGTGGAAAGGGGTAGGACTAGGACTTAATATGCTAGCCTATTACTCGAATTAGCGAGGGCCAGTATATTTGAAAAGGAAATATTTTTATTCATCCATTTCATAACCCGTCTCATGAGATCTCTGAAAATTATCCTCATCACAGTTTATTTATCTGCATCGTGTGCTTTATTCGCTCAAAAAAATGACCTCATCCCAATTGAAGTTATTGTAGACAGTACCGAATTCGTCCAGATAATTAAAAGCATAAAGGGATTTAAAGATGTGCTGTATGTTTTTGATGTTGACAACACATTATTAATCACCAACAACAATGGTTTTGGAAGTGATTGGTGGTATACACAAACCAAAACCAATCCCTCCCTGAAGCTGGGAATTAGTAATACATGCCTCTTTGATGTGTTAATCCCTTTATTCTATTCCATGTTTGAAACAACGGACCTTTTTGAGGGGCAGTCCAACGTCATTGACAGGCTGGGAAAGAGACAAAGTAGAACCATTGCTTTAACCTCAAGAGGATACAGCAAGAGTGTGGCAAACTCCACTGAGTTGGCCTTAAAAGAAAATCAATTCAAATTTCTCAGCAAAGATTCGGTGTACCTTGCAAAGGATGTAGTGATGCTCAATGGAGTTATTTATACCAAAGGACAGAATAAAGGAGACATACTCCTTAAGTACATCCAGGATAAATCCTATTCCAGGATTTTCTACTTTGATGATTCGCTGTTTAAGGTAGAAGATGTTCAGAAGGCTTTTTCAGGAACAGACCATCGCATTGGGCTTTATCACATGAAAGTAGCACCTAAAATACCTTATTCGTCCACAGAGGTAGATTATATGAAAGCCCAGCTATGCAACGTCATTCAGACCATCAATAGACACGGGGAACAATCCTGCAACTGTAGCAATTAAATCTAAAGAGAGGTAAAACATTTTGGATTGGGGTACGAGCTATAAGCTCGCAACAGCAAGCGGAGACTTGTCAATTCGATATTGACTTTATATGACAGGTATAGGTAACCTAGGCCTAGTTGGGGGTTGAGACACCTTCTAAAGCCTTCAACCTTACTCGCCGATCTAAAATTTGATTACGAGAAAAAAGTTGTGACCACTTCCTGGAGCTTTTCTGCAGTCAGGGGCTTGCTCAAAAAGCCGTGAACTCCCTCGGTATTGTTCGCTTGTTCCATGTCATCAGGGTTGATCGATGATGAGAGAATCTTGATGATCGTACCGTCCCTTTGGTTGTTTGAAAGTTTTGAATATTCCTCAATAAACTCCCACCCATTCATCGCTGGCATGTTGAGATCCAGGAAAATAAGATCAGGTTTGGGGCATTCATTGTCAGTATTCCCTGATAACATATTCAGGGCATCTAATCCACTAAGTGCGGAAATCACATTCTCTGCGAAACCAGCTTTCTGAATGACAATTTCATTTAGAAAGTTTACCGGTTCGTCATCATCAACAAGCAAAATACAATTCAATTTCATAGCTCTAATTCTTTGGAATGGTGAACCAAAACGCACTCCCTTTGCCCTCCTTAGAGTCTACTCCTATGCTTCCCTTGTGCATTTCTATAATCTTGCGACAATGTGCCAGGCCTATTCCCGTACCTTCGTATTCGTGACGTTTGTGGAGCCGTTGAAAGATCGCAAATATTTTCTTCTGGTATTGTGCGGGGATACCTATACCGTTGTCTTTTACAGTAAACTTCCAGTGTCCGTTTTCTTGCTGCGAAGATATTTTCAATTCAGGAGTTTTATTTCTTTTCCTGAATTTGATGGCGTTGGAAATCAGATTCTGGAATAGCATTCGCATTTCCGTCTCATACCCCCAGATCAAGGGCAAATCTTCAATTAGCACTTTGGCGCCCGTACTATCGATAGAATTATTCATGTCATTGATGACATAATCCACGACTGTGTTGCAATCGACTTGTTCTTTCTCCCCGTTTCTGCCTATTCGCGCATACTCAAGTAACCCCTTGATAAGTTGGCTCATTCGATTACTTGCATTATTAATGTAGTTCAATCCCTTTTTGCCAGTTTCATCAAAACGATCCAGGTAATCCCTCATAAGAAAATCAGTATACCCGTTGATGGTCCTTAAGGGCTCTTGTAAATCATGAGAAGCAACATAGGCAAACTGTTCCAACTCGTTATTTTTGGATTCAAGTTCCTTGGTGTATTGCTCTCTTGCCTCCTCCGTTTGTTTTCGCTCAGTGTAGTCTCTTGTCACTTTGCTAAACCCCGTCAGTTCACCATATTCATCGTGGATTGCGGTGATCAGCACATTTGCCCAAAAAATGGTTTTGTCTTTCTTTACTCTCCAACCCTCATCTGAGGTTTGGCCAGCTTCTGCAGCTTGTTTAAGTAATTCTTCTGGCTTGCCATTTATTTGATCTTCCGGGGTATAGAATTTTCGGAAATTTTTATCTATAATCTCATCCGCGGTATAGCCTTTGATCTTTTCGGCTCCAAGATTCCAGTTTTTTACATTGCCCGAGGGGTCCAGTAAGATGATTGAGTAATCAGATATTTGTGCAATTGCATTGCTTAAATAGGCGATCTCGGATTCCGCTTTTTTTCTCCACGTGATGTCAACCCAGCTTGATCTGCTGTAAACAATTTGACCATGCTCATCACGAACCGCACTCACGTTGAGGATCACATCTTTCTTTTCACCATTCTTGGCCAACAGTGTCAGTTCACAGTTTTTGACTTCTCCGGTAGCCTTAAATTTCTGAAAAGCAAGTTTAACCTTTTCGATACACTGAGGGTCATACAATGAGAAAACAGGTTGGTTAATGAGTTCCTCTTTGGTGTAACCAAGGCTATCACAGAACGTTTGATTGCACTTTAGAATAGAGCCATCAAGAGGGCTTACACTTACGTAGAATTCATGAGCATGCTCATACAGATGTCGATAGAGCTGCTCACTTTCCCGAAGTTCTTTTCCTTGTGCTTCAAGCAAGGCGGTACGTTGCTTGACCAATCCTTCTAATGAAGATCTTTCTTTTTCGAGTGCACCAAAGGTTTTTTTAGCGATCACAACCAAGGAGGTGCAAGTCCAAACTACCATTAGCGATATGATCGCATTCACCCCAGCCGAATCATCTTTATATTCTTCAGTCGATGTAGCAAGGAAGATAAGAGCCGTGCTCGCAAATGCAATGAAAAATGAAGAATACCGATGCGGAAGCAACCAGCTATATAAAATAACGACACAATACAACGATCCTACTGCAAAATCTGGAGAACTATATAAATCAATTATGTAAATGATGGTGGCATACAAAAAAGCCAGAAAGTAGAGTACAAACCATTGCTGATAGTGCTTCATCTATTTAATTTCCTCTTTCTCTTTCTCTAATCTTGATATCTCAGCTTTCAACCTGGCAATTTGTTTATCCACATCACCTGTCGGTTCAAAATGAGAAAGTGCTGCCAACCCAGATGATCCATCTTTAGGTGCAAGGTTGAGTGCCTTGGGCAAGTCTCGAATTAAAGCAAATACGGTCCCCATGCTCACGATAGCGGTCAAAAGCCTGACAAGTGCACTTACTCGGTATCCCGGCCACCAAAACATAAGTGCATCTATCGCATGCGTAGCTCCACAAAGAAGAATGAAAGCCCCAAACAAATAGAAAACCGGGAGGAATGGAATTTCAGGTTTCTTCTGAATGAAAAAGATTAAAATCACAGGAATTATCATATAAGCAAGCCATATAAGTAGATCACTTCCTATGTAGAGCCAACCATGAAAGGATGTCCAGCTACCACATATCCATCTGGGAGGCCAACTTTTTGAATCGAACAGGTTAGAGAAAAATGCTACAAAATCTGATTTTTCGGAGGCCTGCTCGTAAGTAACCAAATCTGTTCTACATCCTGTTACTTCCACTGTATAGGGAATTATAGCGACGGAATTCTCAAGAGGCTTTGAGATCATACTTCTGGTCAAAACCTTCTTTTCCGGTGTTTCCAAGTTGGTACGCTGAATCTGGCTACTGTTAGATGTAGACAGAATCAGTAAGGAAAGTAGTAATGTTTGCACGGCACAGTTGGTTCTTTAGTGGTGAGAAATGAGTACTTCTATCAGCTGGTTATAATATTATACACAACCCCTTGATACTTAATTTAAAATGTTTATTCCATTATTGCAAAAATTGAAATTATTTTTATAAACAATGGAATAAAGTAATTGCAATTTGAATAACTATATATCACCGAGTCAAAGCGTCCGCTTGTGCTTTGCGTTAGAAGAAATTGGTCATTAAACTAAGTTCCACGCCAGCAAAAGCACTTATTTTTATATTTGATAAGGTTAATAACACGCACTTTTGCGTCTTACATTATTGTTGTGTGATCATCATACTTGTAGAGTGAAAATTTCATAGACCAATATGCATAGTGAATTACTTATCCGAAAAGCTAGTCTCTTTGATTTCAAATCTGTTTATGGTTTTGTAAATGATTTAGAAGAAACAGAATTCAACATTGAAAGCATGAAAATAGCGTTTGAGCAGAACATAAATAATGCTGACTCAATCTATCTAATTGCTGAAATTGATAATAAGCCAGTAGGTTATTTGAGCTGTCATTCTCAATTTTTACTTCATCATGGAGGTCAAAGAATCGCAGAAATCCAAGAGATGTATGTGAATCCGGAGAATAGAAAAATGGGGATCGGGAAAAAGTTGATTGATGAACTAAAACGTTTAGCGCAACAAAAAGGAATTGATCAATTGGAAGTAACATCGAACAATAGACGAACCAAAACTCACCGCTTTTATGAACGAGAAAAATTTGTTCAATCTCACAAAAAATTTACTTGGAAAGTGTGATGATTGGAGCCTTTCAAAATAGCAGCACACAACAAACGATATGGTCGCATGGCCTTCCTAGCTATTCTGCAAAGAGCTTGCAAAAATACCAACTAGCGTCCCCTAACGAGCGCAAGCTTACGCTTGTGCTTTTGTGTGGGGAGGCATATCAATTCGAAATTGAATTAAAAACAACGGAGCACAAGCAACCATTCCTATTATTTATAAGTTCTGACTCATACAACATCTACAATATCACTAAGTGCTTGAATGAACGAATATTCCGAATGACTAGAACCTACTTTTTGACGATTATATTGTGCCTAAGTGCTTCAACCATAGTAGCACAAAACCTGGAGAAGCAATACCCTGGATTGCATGGTTTTCTTGCCAGCTACTCTGATACCCCGCCCCCTGAATACAATGCGGGCCTTGGATTTTATTCTGCCGTATGGTCCTTAACACCTGAACCCGTAGATGGCTTCCAGATAGGTCTTCCCGGCACTTGGTTGACACCAGACAACAGTGACAACACCACTGAGCCCCTATGTCCAATTGGCACATTCGCAAGAGACAACTGGCCTGAAAGGGGACCTACTTATGCCGATGTTTTTCAGACCATAGAAGGTGGCTTAGGTTATTGGGCAGTCAATCAGTTTCAATATGGCCCTCCTAAATACAGCATGAATAGCACACCTAATTGCTATTCAGAACAAGTTGCTTCACCTGGATGGCGATTTTTTGGTAGTACTACCCCACTTTCTGACGATGTATTAGGCATTGCTCAATTAAGCAATCGATTGGTCATTCCACCGGATGGTCTACCATTCGATGGAGAACCAAACGGAGAATTTTTAGGATATAGCTATTTATCTCTGCCTTTAACTGATGCCAAGACCAGTCCATATATCATTGGCAATAACAACTGGACCTTGTTTCTAAATGCTGAGAATTTCAAAGGACCTCTTGCACTCTTTGTGCCAGAGGTCTGGACTAAAGTGTCAGTCGGACAAGCTTTTGGTGAAGGAAGAGGATTGGATTCAAAACCTATAAATACAGGAGGTCTTGGTGGCACCATGGAAATGAGTCTCGTGCCATTCTTTTCAGAAGAAATCGATGGCACCACCTATACCAAAATCCCTCAAATACAATTCCCTGTAGACGCAAACAACGAAACCACCTTAGTGAGAGACCTTGCTTATTATTCTCAGGATGCGCTATATGATAAGGTTTTAAGCTGGAAGAATGGAACCACAGATATTCCATCCGGTACCTTTGACACTAATGGTGTTTACTTTCCTTCGATTTCGACATCCCCAGTGAACTATAGCCAAGATGGCCAGGGGATCAATGGAATTAATGAAATGGTTCAACCTACTATTTTCAGTGATCAGTCTTTTGGATTGGTTTGGGAGAATCCGGGAAATGACGGAATGGCTAAGTTTCCTCAATATTTTAGAGTGGATGGCGAAACCAGGACTGCCATTACTGAATCGGAAATACCAACAGGCAGTGCATTGCTGAATGCCTCTTTTGAAGCACCTGGAGTAAGCGATTTTATTTACGAAGCAGAAATAGTTGGCGCATGGGATAATCCTGCTTCCGGCCCACATATGGTGGAACTCGTTGACGGGTCTATACTCACTTACTATTGGTATAAATTCATTGATCAGCCGGTATTTAGACAGTATGATTGGACAGAACAAGAGCAAAATGAAATTCAACAATTGGTTGAGCAAATGCATCAAAACTGGACCATAGATAAAGAATATATGCATCCGCTAAGCGAAGGAGATTTGGTGTCATTCGATGGTAATTTGATTGTCGATCCTCCTGCTGGGTTGGAATATGGTTATGTACCGATAGTGACCCGTCAATCTTCTATTGAAAATGCACCACCCAATGTATTGTCTGTTGAGGAAGTCAATACTTTAACCGATAAAGTATCCATCTATCCCAACCCCTTCAAAAACAGCTTCATTATCAATAATACAAGTCATAAAAAACTTGAATATAAAATCATCGCTATCGATGGAAAAATAATGTCAGAAGGAACCCTATCAGCCGGTGAGAATAGGATAAATCCACCAGGCAATAGTTCAAGACTTTTTATTTTGCAATTGTTTGACTCAGAAGAAGATTCCTACCTCGAATTCAAACTATTCAAATCATAATTAGGTAGGAGGGAGGTTCTAAAGGAAGGATCTTGGTTATTCATCTAGCGTGGAGGTTACTTCTGTGCATGAAAGCAAAGGAGGTCATAGGGCTTGTGTATGCTTAACCCCTTTCAAATTTCAATGGTTAGTATCTTTAGAGATAGACAAATAGAATCGCAATGGATAGACTACTTCCTTTTGTGGATGGATGTTAGGTACAAAAATCTATGGCATTCACTCAACTACACGGAGGTGCACACCAACTTTGGTACTGAAGCAGAGTAAATACATTAGATCAATAAAATCTTACAATAATTATTTCCCCAAGCAACCATTCTAAGTATTTGCGAGTTCTGGCTGAATACGAGACCACCAAAATTGCTTGGCGTGTCTGACATAATGTAGGTTAATAAGATTATTGTGCAAGAAATTTTATTCTGGCTTTTCTTTCTGTTATTCAATGCTTCGGTCTTTGCTATAAATACTTTCCTAAGGTTTGAACGAAGGATACTGATACCATTTAGGCATATTGGTAAAAGCAAAAGGCATGGTGTTTTTTTGGACTATGATGCAGATTTTTATCGAATTTGCTTGGATTTAAGCATGTTGATCCTCCTAACAAGATGGCTAAAATTTGGAGATACTGTACTTGTATTTATATCCATTTACTACTTCTTGATAATGCTATATAATGCTTATCACTACAGTTTTTCCAAATTATACCAGGTAATACCCGTACTTATTAATGATATCCGTCTAATGAAGAATGGAATTGCAATTCTTTGGGCAGAATCTAAGTTCAATTTCTTATTCTATTCGGTCCTTTCATTGGGTATTTTAGGTTTACTTTCTTTTTCGATTTATGAATACCTGTCTTTTTCATCGGAATTAGTACCCAACCAATATTTCTATTCTATCACTTTCTTATTTTTCCTTTTTGTTGCAATTGGGATTTTTAGAAAGGGATTTTATTCAAGCAAGCTGGATTTGGAGTATCGAATCTTAATCATGGCATCAAGAATACTTACCAACTTAATGAGAAGTCATATTCTTATCAAAAAGAGGAGAGTATTCGTAAAAATTGAGCCTAGAGAAGAAATTAGACTGAGCTTGAAACAAAAGCCCAATGTGTTTTTCTTGTTCATTGAGTCTTACGGAGAAATACTTCTGAATAAAGATGAATTAAAACCATTGTTTTTAGATTATTTTGAAAACAAGGCCAAGAAATTAGCCTCTGATGGATGGCATGTTAAATCAAATGTAAGTGAAAGTATATCCATGGTTGGGCCTTCTTGGCTAGCATACACTACAGCCCTGACGGGACTAAAGGTTCGGACCAATTTTGAATACGAATATTTATTAAACCAAGCGACTGATCACAAGCTAGGATCTTTAACCAAGCTTTTTAGAAATGAAGGTTATAACGTATACAACATCAACGATTCAAAGCATAAAAAAGGAATTAATGTTCCTTTCAAGCAGATGGAAGATTTATTTGGCATTAACAAGTGGATCTTAAAAGACGACATCAATTTCCAGGGCACGAATTACGGTTTTGCAGAAAGCGCCCCAGATCAATATGTTCTTAATTTTTCATATGATCAAATTCTAACAGATTCTCAAGATCCATTTTTTCTATTCTATCTGACAAAGAACTCACATTCTCCATTTATTTCTCCCCATTCGATCGTTGAAGATTGGAGAAATCTTAATACAGGAAAGTCGGATCTGGTAGGATTTCAGTTTTTACAGAAGCCAAACTTTGAAGACTATTTTAATTCGATCAAGTATCAATGGGATATGCTTGAAGACTTAATTCTGAAAAGAGGTAACGATGACGATGTTTTTGTTTTATATGGTGATCATCAACCTCATGACCTTGCAAAATTGGAGGAGCATGGGCTAAATACTTTAGTTCATATTATTTCAAAGAATAAATCCTTTGTTGACGGATTTGCAAATTATGGTTTTAGTGATTCCATAGATGAACTTAAAGATGGGATCAAGCATGAGTCTTTTTATACGGCCTTCTTGAGAGAGTTTTCGCGCACATTTAGTGATAGTAATCAAGTCGAATTAGAACATAAACCCAATGGAATTCAAATCTGATTCCTTCTACAAAAAGTGGATAACAACTCACTCAATCATCAATGTGATAGGGTTGTTGATCGCATTGATCTTTGAAAATTCAATGTTTTGGTTGCTTTCGTCCTCATTTTCGTTTGCTATTCTTTTTTATCGGATTAGCCGCAGACTCAATTTCAAACCCATAAAGGTTGGGTATGCAAATCTGATCACGATGATCAGAATTTCTTCCCTATTGTTGCTTATTTGGTCATGGCAAACGCTCACGTCTACGCAAATATTTATCATTTTTCTTGGTGTGATATCTATGGATGGTCTGGACGGATTTGTCGCTCGTAGATTCAATCAATCAAGTCAGGAGGGAGAAGTGCTGGATGAGGAAACCGATGCTTTCATGGTACTTGGAATGTCATATGTTTTGTACTCGAAGCAGCTGATTGAAATGTGGATCCTTCTACCTGGTGGATTTAGATATTTGTATCAGCTTTTATTTTTCTGGTTGCCGAATTCGAATATTCCAACGAAGAGAGTGAGAGCAACCATTGCCGTAATTTTCTTTCTCAGCCTGGTTGCAGGATTCATTTTACCTCAGCACTTGGTCTTTCCTGTTCTTCTGGGTTCTTCCCTCTTAATTCTATTCTCATTTGGAGCTTCATTTATTGGTGGTATTAGACAGTTAATCTAACGAAAAAGAGACTTACCAAACGACAATGTCTAAAGAGAAGAGAACATCACAAAAAGCATTTCTTACATACCTTATTCTTGGTATGCTTCCATCGGGTATTAAGTTTTTCTTACTGCCTATCTATGTAAATTTTCTACAACCTGAAGATTATGGATTATTATCGTTTCTTAATGTTGTGAGCGCTTCATATGGTATTATTGGGTGTTTACAGCTAAATATTGCTGCAGGTGTAAATTATTTTAAAACAGACGACAAAGAAGCATTCGAAAAAACCATTTTTTCATCATCTCTTGTGCTGTCTTTTATTTCATTTTTATTATTTATTTCACTTGGATTTGCTTTTTTCCAGGATTTGGTTTCTACTAATCCTGTCAGCTTTTTCCCCCTTGGCTTTGTTGCATTAAGTACAGCTTTTTTAAGCCAGATTCATTTAGTTTTTTTTGTATTCCTTCGAAACAAATATTCACTCAGGGAACTCTCATTTTATTCCGTTCTGCTGGTATTATTAAGTTCAGGATTACAATTTATACTTATTGTTTTTGTCGAACTAAGTGTGCTAGGATCTATTCTAGGAAGTTTTATAGCTACAGGTGTATTAGTCTTTGTTATTCTTTTTAGGAATTCCAAACTCTTAACATTTAACATGGACCGAGCGATCTTAAGGAACTGCCTGGCTATATCTGTGCCTATGATACCTGCCGTTGGTATCAATTGGGTTGCTCGATTTGGAGATAGAATAATACTGGAAAGGATACTGAACCTAGGTGAACTTGGAAAGTACACCTTAATCATTAATATCATAGGCATTGCCACATTGATACTTCAATCGTTATCAGTGGCGATAAGACCACAATTTTATGACTATCTGGAAGATATACAAAAGCATAAGGTTGGTCTGGAGCGGATAAGCAAGATTTATGTTTTAGCCACTGTACTTGTTGCCTCTCTAATTCTTTTAGTGGGCCTTAATTTGAGTCTTATCATTCAAAACAGTCGGTATTTGAGCATAGTGCCTCATTTAGGTGCAGCGTTACTTATCCTCCTTCCACAAGCATTGATGAAAATACCAAAATTGGAAATGCTTTATGGACAAAGATCTGGACGTATATCCATAGCTTCATTGGCCAATGCAATTGTAATGGTTTTATTGATGGTCCTTCTAATTCCTGATGGCGGCATTCTTTACGCCATATTAGCTTTAGCTGCGGCTTCATTTGTTGAGTTTTTTATCTGTTACTTCAGCTTCAACAGGTCTGGTATTGCGCATGCCAGAAGATCGAATTTACTTTTTATGGCAGCATCGAGTATATCCATTTTTCTGGCTTATTGGATTGGAGACAAATTTGATTACTCATTCAATCAGATTGGACTCATTCAATTCGTACTGATTTTGATTTTAGCATTTTTCTATGCGAAAAGATATTCTTTGATTTCAACAATAATTAAATGATAAAAGCCACTATAGATGTAGTCGAGGCGATTTCTGGAAGAATGAAGCCTAGTTTTATAATAATTGGAGGTGTAAAGTGTGCTTCTACTTCACTATTTAGATATCTAATCGATCACCCGAATATCATTCCAGGATCCTATAAAGAACCTGGTTTTTTTAATGGTCGCGGGTTGTTCAAGTCAGTTTTAACCATGCCAAATTACTTGAAAATGTTCCCTAAAAAGCATACAAAAAATTCTGTAAAACTCAATTGGGCTGAGCTAACGACGGATGGAAAGGTGGTAGATACAAAAATTGAAAAAAAACGATTGCTGGGGCAAAACGCAATTACAGGTGAAGCGACGGCTACTTACAATTGTTTAGCAGAACCTTCCGTTGTAAAAAGAGTGTTGCCACATGTGAAAATTATTTTCATCGTTAGAAATCCTACTGATCGATTCATTTCCCATTACAATATGTTTAAAAGGTTTCATTCTGAAGATAGAAAAGGCTATGAAATTGACAGTTTAGTTCCGTTTGTCGAACATGAAATTGCGGCTTTTCAGGCTGGCAACAAGACGAGAATAATTGAACAGGGATTATATCACAACCTTATAATGAGATGGCATAAATCTTTTGATTCCAAACATTTCTATTTAATTGAGTTCGATAAGTTAAACGCCAGTGATGAGGCTAAATTGATACTGAATGAGATTACCGAATTTTTAGATTTACCCCACCATGATTACTCTTCGATCACAGCCAATAAATACAATGTCGCACCAATGAAGCAAACAGATAAAAAAGCAATTGAGTTACTAAATAACTTTTATGCTGAGTCCAATGAATTGCTGGAGAAAGATTTTGGCATCAATTTTAAGTGAGAATTTAAATGCTACTTAGCGACTAGCTAAAAGACTCTTAAGCCAGTTTTTAACTTTCTTCTTCCTGGTAACTTTAGGAGTAGTTGAGAATGTATATTCTTCCCAAACCTTTAGTTCTGACTGCACCCAATTTAATGTTTTGAGAGACATTTTAGAAAGGTTACCATTACCATGTATGGGGTTTATTTCTGCTTGCTCCAGTGGTTTTGGAACTTGATAGGGTGCTATCTGTATACGTGCAATCTTACTTCTTTCAAATAGGGCTGACAATAAAATATCATCGGCCAGATAAGATAAATTTAATCCATCCAATTGATCTACCAGATCACCCAAGATTAGTCGAGGATTAAAAACAATCAAACTAAAACCCTGAACCGTCTGAACGGCTTGTTCTTGCTCGTTATTAGTAAGTATTGTTAATGCATTTTTCCTTGGTTTTTCTGCTACCTGAAATTGGTTGATCTTCCTGCCTTGAAATACACCACCTGTTGAACAATAGACCCTGCTCGGATCCTCTTGATACGCCGCGATCAGATGCTGTAACATCTCTCTCGTGTAGAAACAATCATCATCCATTATGACCAATGTAACATCATCATCCTGAAGTTGCTTTAATGCTGGAAGCCATTTAGTGGCCGGTCCATAATCTTTATCCAGCCAATGGATCTTAACCTTATTATTTCTATTAAGAAATTCAGGTAAAACATAAGCCTCATCTTCCTTCAGTGAGTATTTAGGGAGTTGGAGATGAATTTGGTCAGGAGGGGTGGTCTGGTTTAATATGGAAGTTATAACAGGCTCCAAATAGGCAATTCTCGATGGAAGAGTTGTTAAGGTGGCAACAATCATACGTTTCCTTTTTGAATCCTTATAATGTAATAACCCACATTCCTTTTGACATATAATGATTCTAACAGTAATGCACCTATGTATGTATTTACATTAGTACGTAACATACTACCCCTTTTTAAAATCCGTACATAGACTTTTAAGAAGGTTAATATTATTCTACGAATTAGCCCGTTCTTGAGAGGTACAAATTTTGAGTAATCGTCAACTACAGGTTCAGACATAAAAGTTACTGAAAGTATTTTTTTTATGGTATCAATACTGACGAAACCCGGTGCACTCCATAGTTCTTTATGAGTTCTGATTTCTGAGTCCGGCTCATTCTGATTGATTAGGAAGTCATCTGCAATGATTAAGGTCCCTTTGTCAGCAAGTCTTTTCGATAAGTTATTTATCGCTTTTTCAAGGTCTATAGAATGCTTAAGTGATTCGATGCAAAAAATAAGATCAAACTGTCCCAGGTCATCTAGCGATGAAGTAAAATTTCTTTCTTGAAATGAAATATCTGATGCTCCTTTTTTACGAATTTGAGAGTTGGCGAATTCAACTTCACCACCGCTTACGGATATTCCGACACCCGAGATTTTATGTTTTTCATGTAAATAGAATAACGTATTTCCAGTCCCACAACCTGCATCCAATACTCGCATACCATCAAGAATTTCAATTTTATCAACGATGCATTCCAGTAAGGATTTGTCATCTTTTTCGATATTTTTATGAATCGGATAGACACCTCTATTCTTCTTGCTTTCGAATGAAAGCAAGGCGTCATATATATTGGCAACAGTACTCATGAAGGTTTTTTCAAGAGGAATATGTATTCATAAGCGGTGCTGATAGAAAATGGGAATTTCAATATTCTGCCTGTATTAATTTTTCTCCATGGAGTGACGGTTTTTAGTAGGCGGAAGTATGGCCAGTGATCCGGATATACCTTTTCTATCTCAAACCCCACTGATTCAAACAAGTCTGTCCACTCTTGTTGGTTTAAAGCGTCTTGGTGTCCCTTTCTGTTTCTAAGACCTAAAGGTTTCTGGATGTAACGCCAAGTAAAGTTTTCAGAATTTCGTACCATTAGGCATACACGCCCATTTTTCTTTGAGACCCTAAATTGCTCTTGCAATGCTTTTTTTCTATTCAGCATTCTTTCAATAGAGCCAATGCAAGTAATGGAATCGAAGGTCTCATCTTCGTATGGTAATTGTTCCGCATTACCAATTTCGATATCGGCTTCAGGACAGTATTCTTTCGCAATTTTCACACCTTGCGAGGATAGGTCTATACCGGTAACATTTACACCCTTGTTTGAAAAACACTTTAATAATAGTCCTAGCCCGCAGGCTACATCTAAGTGTTGATCGCCTGCTTTTGATTGCAGGATCGTTGCAAATATTTCATATGCATCAATGGGTCTCAGATATTGAAAGCCCCTGTTCTTGTAGGTCTTATCAAACCAGTTTTCAATGGTAATTTGTGCTGCTGTACTATTCATAACAATAAATATCTTGGAGTATGGTTCCTGTAGTCTTCATAAGAGGATCCATATTTTTCTTGAAGATGCTTTTCTTCTATACAAATTTTAATGTGAATGTTGATAATGTAAAAGGCCAGTCCAAACCACAAATACCAGCTATTGTAAATAAGACATAGGCCAAAAAATGTCAAGTAAGTACCCAATGAAATGGGGTTTCTGCTTATGCTAAAAAATGATTTTGTGAATATGCTGCTGTTACTCTTTGCCAAATGATAGCTGGAAACAATCGTAATAATTCGCCCGGAAATAGCCAAGATCAGAGATATACTCAGAGTTAGTGGATGTATACTGAAGATTTCAGAGCTGATCAGGGCTGATATACTTAGGATAAAAGGAAACACATAAAATGAAAGTCCCACTACGAATACCAGGGTAAGTAGGGTTCTGACTATGAATGCTTTACCATCGGACAGTGCTTTGGTTGACGCTTCACTTGGAATGGGACAAATGAAAAAATCCCAAATGAACGTCACGTATATAAAAATGACAATGTAGTGTATCATCCGGCTAACATCTTTAGTTGATACTTTTTCGAAGCAGCTTCCCATGAATGTTCCTTAAGTATTTCTCTATTCATCCGGAATTCAATATCACCTGAGAGCATCTTATTTAGTGATGATTCAATACCATTGATATCGTAAGGAGGAATTAATATTCCATTTTCCCTGGTGACTATTTCATGGCTTCCGCCAACATCAAAAGCTAATACAGGAACATTGTGAAAAATTGATTCGCAGAATACCAGAGGTAAATTTTCCATCATGGATGTATGCAACAACAATGAATATTCAGCATATGGAATATGGTCATGAAAGCCCATTTTCCTGACGAATGGAAACCTATCTAACTTTTTGGATATGGTTTGATCTTTAATGTGCCCAAAAATGTCTATCCTAAGGTTAGTAGATCTGTGAATTTTTTTGAATAGATGGAGTGCCAATTGGTACTTTCTTGCATCTATAGAACCTACCATCAAGACCTTATTCTTCTTACCCTGCATAGCTGTTTGTGTATGTCTGGAAAATCCATTTTTAACAACTTGGTAATGAGTTGTGAAATTCTTTATGTAGTTCTCTTTGGCCTTTGAAACAGCGAAAACAGTTTCTGCACGCTTGAAAATGGAAGTATATGAATGGGTGAAGAATAATGACTTCAATTTATTGCTGAATCCAAAATCCTTCATTTCTGGCCAGTTGTCATGGTAGGTGAAGAAGAAAGGGAGCTTAGCATAAATGAAAAGGAATGAATTGTAAAAGTCACCATAGAAGACTGAACCTCTTTTAGAAAGACTCTTCAATACTTTCGTTGCATGAATCCAGTTTCTGTACTTTATAAATTCCAAATTTTTGAAGGGATGCTTTCCCAGCTGTGTACCGACAACAACGACTTTATCAAATTCGGATTGAATGCGCGAAAAAATCTCGCAAGTTGCTGTAGAACCACCAGAGAAATTGGTTCCAAAATGTGTAGTGAGAATTACAAGCTGTTTTTTAGTCTTCATAACTCGCAGAGGCAACATGAGATTCCAGTAATTCTACCTTGAGCCTTAAATCTTCCTTAAGTTGACTTTTGATCTCAGAATGTATATAGTGAGCCAAAAACTCGGTCGTCGTTAACATTCCTTTAAATTTTGGTAATTCATCAAGATTTTGATAATTGAGTTCACCCAAAACGTTCTTCGTGATCTCAGTTGCTTCTCCTATATCGATTACCACATTTTGAGCATTTAGACGATCGCTCATGAAGGTTACTTCAGCAACATATGTTGCGCCATGCATATTCTGGGCAGGGCCAAAAAATGGATCTGGCAGTGAATGTGCAATCATTATGTGTTCTTTGACTTTTACTGTGTACATCGTTCAATAAATTATTAATGTGCTTAAGCAATTTTCTTCTCCTTTTCTCAGTCGATCATAGAAATCGAGTGAATCGGTAAAGAGTATTTGATTTGAAATCATATGGGTAAGGTCAAGCTCTGACAAGAGCTG
Organism: Ekhidna sp.; assembly: GCA_965601465.1. Classification (GTDB taxonomy): domain Bacteria; phylum Bacteroidota; class Bacteroidia; order Cytophagales; family Cyclobacteriaceae; genus Ekhidna. The sequence continues at coordinate 1,293,716 of OZ271834.1, forward strand.
AAAAACCAACCTCTTTCTTTTCTTATAATTCCATTTGGGCTGTTTTCTTTCGGGAATATTACTCACTTGTGAAGCGATGATTTTTTTTCTTCCGTAATGAAAGTCTGCTCCTAGTTGCAGTCTCACGGTCTTTGTTCCATACCAGCTTAGTTCTACCACTTTACCTTCAAAGGCTGTCCACTCCAAAGCTTTTTGAAGCATATTTTCATTCGAACTGGTATTGAACACAACATCAAATTTTTCACCTGTTTTTTCCCAAATACTTATCCCTCTTTCAATTGCTACACTAGCTCTGTCTTCTTTTTGTTCCAGAACTTTCACTTCTATCCCAATAGACTTTTGAAGAATCTCAGTAATTAATGCCCCAATCACACCATATCCTATGATAAGCACTTTATCTCCCAGTTCAACACCAGCATCCCAAATAGCATTAATTGCGGTTTCCATGTTACTTGCGATAGAAGCTATTTCAGGGCTAATTGCTTCAGGCATTTCAGTCAGGTCATCAATTTTGGCATTGAATATATCCTGGTGGGGATGCATGATATGTACCCTTTTGCCAAGGAGGTTAGTCTCACCTTCGATCACTTCTCCAATGACCGAATAGCCATACGTGAAGCTCGAATCTAAACTGCCTTTTTGATAAGGCACGGCCATGGCTGTGGCAATTTCTGGTGTCAATTGTTCGTGTGTTACCACGCGTTCTGTACCCATGCTAACAAAAGAGCAAATCGATCTGACCTTTGCCCATCCAGCATTCGCTTCTGGTAAGGCTGCTTCCTCAAACCAACTTGTTGACTTGTCGTGCCAAAGAAGTGTGGATTGTTTTCTCATTTATTTGGCTTTCCAACAAACATTATATCATCTCCTACCGGGATGTAAGCTCCTGATGAAAAAGTAATAGCTTCATTGATCATTTCTACCCCTTCAAAATTGAATGAGTTGTTCCCCGAACCTATTATTCTTGGTGAAAAGTGTAATTGCACCTGATCGAGTGCTTTTTCCTTTAGGAATGAAGAAGTGGTGTATGATCCACCTTCGATATATACAGAGTATATCTCCCTTTTTGCCAATTCTCGCAGTACTTCATGCGGGTCGTAATGCGGTTTCTTTGAAATTTGAACCCTTTCGAAAGGTGTAGGGCTTGTGTTAGAGTCCTGAAAAATCAGTGTAGATTGATTGATGGCATTGTATGAATTTTTGGAAAATTGTCCATTTCCTCCAAGGACTACTTTAATTGGATCCGGTCCTGATACCATCCGTACATTAAGCCTTGGATTGTCAGCCTCAATTGTTTTTGAACCTACCAAAATTGAACTGCAAAGCGCTCTCATACGATGTGCATGAATTAAATTTTCCTCATTCCCAATCCACTTACTATCACCGGAACATGAAGCAATCCTTCCATCCAATGTTTGAGCGAAATGAGAAATTGCAAAGCATTTATTTGTAGTCTTACCGCACCATTCAAGGAATGCATAGGGAAGGTAAACCTTGAGCATATCCAGTTCCTCGTTTGTAAAAACACTACCATTGTTTTCTATTGAAAATGGATCTGAAACGAATGGATCGCAATTTTCAATGAGGATAGGATTTAAATGAACGATCAAGGAATTATTTGAGGTGCTCGGTCCAAAAAATACCGAAATATCATCTTGCTTCTTGGAAAAACAGATAAGCTTCGGGAGCTCATTTTTTCCTTTTAACTCTTCGCGAATTTTTAAAATAGCCTCCCACATAGTCTAGAACATGTTTTCAGAAAAAAGATGACCCATACTATATTTCTTGGTCTTTAGATACTCAAGATTTTGATTTTTAGGTTCCATTTCAATAGGAACCCGCTCTACCACCTCAATGCCTGAATTTGTGAAAGCACTCAATTTTTCAGGATTATTGGTGAGAAGTTTAATGCTTGAAATGTTAAGATCTTTTAGTATTTCAATTGCGGGAGTGTAATCTCTTGAATCCTCATGAAATCCCAATTCAAGATTTGCCTGTTTCGTATCAAAACCACGCTCTTGCAGATTGTAAGCATGTAACTTATTTATTAGGCCTATGCCTCTCCCTTCTTGCCTTAAATAGATAATTAAGCCTCCATTTTCTTGAATCCATTTCATTGAAAAATCTAGCTGTTCTCCGCAATCACACTTAGTAGATCCAAATAAATCGCCCGTCATACATTCAGAATGAATTCTTGTGTAAACAGGGATTTCTGTGTTTAGACGATTCGTATAAAGTGCTACATTAGGAAGATCCTCAACATTATATCTGTAGGCTTTGATTAGAAAATCGCCATACTTAGTTGGGAGTTTAGCTTTTACTAAATGACTCATGCTTTGATGTTGGTATTTGTGATAAATATTGATATTCGGTATTAACAGAATATCAATTGTAGCCCTAACTGCCATTGGCCCCAATATGGTTGCTTGGGGTTTCAGATTATTTTAATTCATAGCATAAAACTTGTAGGATTTAAGAAAAATACCACTTCCCTAGAATGTCTGTTTGGATCATAAGTTCTTAATTATTTATCGGTCATTTTCACTCAATACGCGCCTTAAATGTAGATTAAGACCCATTTTTGAATACATGTGCAAGGGCCGTTTGTGATATAATCGACCTTGAAGTCACGGTTAGATTTATAAGATCCGAATTGTCGCTTAATTGACAGAAGGATGTTTAGCTATTTGATAAAATAAGAGCTAATGTCACCCTCTTTTCAGCAGTTCATTTAATCCCTCACGGAATACTTTGCCGACGGGGATTTCATGATCTGCAATAAATATTCTGTTGCCCTCAACTAACTCGATCTTACCGATTGCCACGAGGAAAGATTTGTGGGTTTGTATGAATTTAGTGGTCGGTAAGCTTTCCTTGAAAGAGGTAAAAGTCTGATGGGTTAGAATCACTTTGTCCTCAAAATGAACTTTCACATAGTTACCATAGGCTTCAGCAAACAGTATATCCCCAAGGTTCACCTGGTAGTACTTCTTGCTGTCTTTGAGGAAAATACTTTCTGCGGGATGTTCAGCGGTTGGCGTATTAGGAGGCTTCACATTTAGGGATTCTGCTACCTTATTTACAGCAATTAGAAATCGCTGCAAGCTGAATGGTTTTAACAGGTAATCCATAACATTCAACTCATATCCTTCAAGTGCAAATTCTTTATAAGCTGTGGTGACAATGATTTTTGGAGGATTATTCAGTGTTTTCAATAGATCAAATCCGGATAGCTTTGGCATGTTGATGTCCAGAAAAATAAGGTCCACCTCATGTTTAAGCAGGTATTCGTTTGCTTCGATGGCGTTGTAGCAATTTTGCTTCAGCTTCAGGTATGGTAAGCTCTCTGCATAATCTGTAATGATTTCGTGTGAGGCAGTTTCATCGTCAATTATGAGGTAGCTGATCATAATTCAAGAGTTAATTCTGCAGTGAACTGGTCGTGTTCCTTTTCAATCTTCAAGTGGTGCTTATTTGGATAAATTAAATGCAGCCGTTCTTGAAGGTTTTTTAGGCCAATGCCTTCTACACTTGAATGATCTTCAGGATCAAAGTTGTTGATAATCCGAAAAAATACCCGATTGTCAGCTTCAATGAGTTTCATTTTTACCTGAGCTTTATCCAACAACTTTTCAACACCATGTTTAAACGCATTCTCTAACAAAATAATGAAAAGGAGTGGACTTACCTTTTGATCCGCTTTGGATACATGATGTTCAAAGTCAATGTCTATCTTCTTATGATAGCGAGCCACTTGCAATGTGATAAAATTTGTGAGGTAAGTGATTTCTGCATCTAAACTCACTAGCTCTTTGGCTCCATCGTAGATTGTGAATCGCATCATATCTGACAGCTTAAGTACATAATCCTGAGCCTTGTCCTGATCCTTTTTTATCATTGAAAAGAGATTATTCAGCGTATTAAAGAAAAAATGGGGATTGATTTGATTCTTTAAAAGCGCCAATTCAGCTCGGGATTTTTCATTTTTCAAGGTTTCTATACGCTCCCAATGTCCAAAGACCCATGAAAAAATTAGATAGAATACCAGAAATAAAAGGATACCCCCCAGCAAATCAGCCAACCAGATATTGTGATTGATGACCCATATGCTCTCTGCATCATCATCAATTCGGTTGGACAGATACATGCCAAAAATAAGCACGCCAATAAGTGTGAAATACAGAATAATTTTATTCCTCTGACGCGTCCAACTACTTTTAAATACTCCCTTTTCAAACAAGTAATAAAGGCCCAAATAGCTTGCGGCTCCTGCGATTAAAATATTGAATGTAACGACCGCTTCCGGATAGTCTTTAAAACCAATTCGACATCCAATAAGGACGACTTCAATGATCAGTGTGATGTAAAATCTCTTTTTCATGGGTTACACTCAATCGATTTCAATAATTGCACGATTATCTACAGAATTCCGGTCAAGCCTGGTGAAAAACGGGTCAATACGAACATAATCCGGTTTTTCGTTGACGGCTAGTTTAAAATTCATGTGCTGATTATCGAAATTATGTGATTCAAGATAGATCAATGGATCATCATTAGCGGAATTCTCTGCATACTTATACACGCCAATCTTGATTGGCTCATATATGCTTATTGGCTCATCTTCACCAGAAGCAAGTGTTAGCAATCGTTGAGCGTTAACGTTCAGGCTTATTTCATACCTACCATTAGGAAGTGACTCACAAGACACGGCATCAATGGAGAGATCGTAGGTGATCACGCGTTTCATCCAATCATCGATCAGTCCATGATGTTTCTCTGGCACAACCTTATAAAGTTCTTGCATCATATGGAGTGAAGTTGCATTGGGTTGATCCTTATGTTGTATCACTAGATTTTTCAACGCCAGATTCAATTGCTTTTCACCTACCAAGTCCCGAATGGCAGTCATTACGATCCCACCTTTACTATATCCCAAATACTGTTCGTGTTTGCACAGGTAAAGTGGTGGTTCTGTATCTTTTTTTCTTGAGCGGCCTCCAAAATATCTTCGAATGTTATGCCTTGAAAGCTTACCTACCATCTTTTGGTTTTCCAATTTCTCAAGAATGACCGTTTCAGAGTATTTGGCCAATGATTCTGAAAGGAGCATAAAACCTTCAATTCTTTTGGGCGTCAACAATTCACCCCACCACTGATGAGCCACCTCGTGAATGATTACTCTGGCCACTGCATTGAATGTTTCCTGGGGGTCCACATTTCTCTTGAATACCTTCTCATTGATGCTCACCATGCCTGCCATGGCCTGACCATTGGCGCCACCTCCACCAAATACCGACATTTCTCCAATTCTTAGATAATCAAAAGGATAGGGGCCAAAGTTGTCCTGGCAATAGTCCAATGTAGCTTTAGCTATTCGCACTATTTCCTCAATATTTTGCTGATGATCAGGATGGTGGTATAACTCAATGGTAACTCCAAGATGCTCTTCTTTTCGAACTTGATAGCGTCCACATTGGTAAGCAACCATATTATTGATTTTATCTTCCGATCGATAGTGATAATAACTCCGGTCCTCAGATTGCCATTGATTGATAAACTTCCCTGAGGAGAACGCTATCTGATCTGACGAAGTGGATATGATGGTTTCAAAATCGACATCTGCAAAATTGAACTTTCCACCCACCTGTAAATGAGCATCATTTACTACCGGATTATCCTGTTTAGGTAATCCACGGGATTTGCGTTCGTAATCATCCGATATTTCAAATTCATTGACATATCCAAGGCATGGAGTGAATGAGGTATTTCGAATATATGAGCCCTTCTCACCCACTGCACGGTTCACCTCAAAACCTTTGGGAGCAACTGTCAATTGGTATTCTAACGTGAGCAGTTGATTGGTGTCCAATGGAGGGTCCAGGTGGAAGAGATAGGTATTGAGCTTTGGATCATGAAATGTTTCTGTTGCATGCCCAAGAGAGATGGATTCCAAAGATTCGGGGGCTGTTACAAAAATCTCATGCATTGTTCTGCCTGATTTGTTGGTTATAACATTTCTCGCCTTCACATGATAGGTATTTGATTCAGGATAAATATCAACTTCTGTGTGAACGGATACCAGTTGTGGGACGGCCAAATCATCATATCTCTTGTAAGAGCGTTCATAAGCCTCATTGAAATCATACCTTTTGGAAGAGGTGATAAATTCATTCAACACGTTGACGTTGTAATAGATGTACGATCCTGTGCCAATGAAGGCCAAGACTAAAATTGTCAACGCCATTTTTTCAGGCTTTGTAAAACCTTGCCTGAAGCGTGATTTCAGGTTTGAAGCACTTCCTCTTTTCCATGATTTCGAAATAATGATTGAAGTAATCAAGGCGAAAGTAGCCCAGTATATTGTGATCCAGTTGAATCTTTTGATGTATTGTCCATAGCCCATAAAGTCTGAATGGGTCCGCGCCATACTGGGGAGCTGATTTAAAAGAACCAGCGGATGTTCCAGACCAATGCTTTGGCTTATCGGGCCAAAAAATAGCATGATGATCCCGGAAATGATCATACCAAAGTATTTATTGGTGACCAATGTTTGTACCAGCAAGACAATCACGGCATATAAGATGACCTGTATTCCACCATAATAAAATAGCGAACCATAGTGCAAGAGGCGAAGGTGGTAATGACCGAGCGAAAGCTGAAACGCCACCCCGACGAGGATCGAACTTATGATGAGTATCAGGGGGATGAAAGCAAGTACCATAAATTTTGAGAGGAAAAGGGTACTGTTTTTAATGGGCGTCCCTTCTATGATTTGATAAAAACGATAGTGTCTTGACTTCCAAACCAATTCTCCTCCGTAAAAAACGACAAGTAGCAATCCAATGGCGGGTACAACTTCTACGATTAAGCTGACAAACAAATCCGTGGTAGGATATCTACCTCCGTATATGGAAGTGCCTGTGATGCTATAGTTCAATTGAAAGACCACCAAGACCATCCAGATCACAAGCATTGCTATGAAAGGAAAGCTTTTCATTAGACTTTTGAGATCGAGCTTGGTTGTTGAAATCAATGAAGCCATTGTTGTTTTTATAGCATCTGTTGAAGGAATTGCCAATGAATATTTCTTAGTTATTATTTCATGATTAAATGAATCTTCCGGTTTGGTCGCTTTTGTGGAGTATTTCCGAAAAGAGAACAACCGGTAGGCACCAATGAGAGAGAGCGTGGCTAAGGCGATCCAAAATATTCTGTTCCACAAAAAATGATCTGAAATAGCAATCAAGTAGGTGTTCTTTTCTAGTGGGGAAAGGAACTGCGTTTGTTCAAAAAAGGCTGCTAGCCCGATGAGATCTGAAATAGCTGCTATTCTAAATGTTTCAGGTGGAGCAAGCAGTGCACCACCTACCAACGGTGAATTGATATAAAATCCGGAAATCCAACTAATAACAAGGAGTATAAAACCAGCTATGTAGGCGAGCATCGCATTTCGTGAAAGCAGGGTTATCATGAAGATTATGGAAGTGCAGATGAAAACATTGGGCAGCAACAGGGTGAGGAAGGGCCAGAAATAGTTGCTGAATTCGAAAACATGCAATCTTTCCGCATTAAGATTGGGTAGCCGGGTTCCAATAAATACTCCAAGCATTGAAAGTGTAGCGATGAAGAGTGTACTCAAAAAGACTCCTCCAAATCGACTGATGAAGAAATTAATTTTTGTTATTCCCGTACTGAATATCATTTCCTCGGTACTGAATGATGCATCTCTCAGCACGCCATTTATACAGAAAAATATGCACGAGAAAATGGACCCCATGCTGATGACTGCTGAAATGAAACTCAAATTGTACGCATCATTATACTTATTGCTGAGTTGTAAGTACTGAAATCCTCCGACGATAGTAAGCACTCCATATACAAGAAATAACACGAGCAGCACGATGAATGAAGTCTGCCTGGAATGAAACTTCCATTCGAATTGAAGTAGTTTGTTAAGCATCATGAATGGGTCTGTAATTGATGAGTATTTAGCGCAGAAAAGTAGACGTCTTCCAAGTCTGGATTGACCATTTTAAATGGAGATTCCGGCTGATCATTGGCTAATACACGGATTTGAATTTTACCGGCATTTAATCGCGTGGATAGGACTGAGAAGGTTTCTTTAAACTGATTCAGCGCTTGCTTTTCGATGGTTCTCATCCAAATTTTTTGATCCAATGCGGTCATTAAATCAGCAGGAGTTCCTCGTGAAATCAACTTTCCATCAGCAAGGATGGCCATATTGCTGCATAGGTCACTGACATCTTCAACGATATGGGTGGAGAGGATAACAATGATGTTTTCTCCAATTTCACTCAGTAGGTTGAGAAACCGATTCCTTTCTTCCGGATCCAATCCTGCGGTCGGTTCATCCACAATGATCAGTGATGGATTCCCCAACAATGCCTGTGCAATGCCGAATCGCTGACGCATGCCACCCGAATAGGTACTTACTGAGTTCTTGCGTTTGTGATAGAGGTTCGTCCGCTCCAATAATGCTTCAATCTGGTCCTTTCGCTCTTTTTTATTGAGAATTCCCTTCAATACTGCAATGTGATCCAGTAATTGATAAGCGGATAATTTTGGATATACGCCAAATTCCTGGGGTAAATAGCCCAGTTGATTTCTCAAAATTTCGGGTTGTTTGACGATATCGACCCCATTGAAGGTCAACTTACCTTCGGAGGGTTCCTGAAGACAGGCCAGGGTACGCATGAGTGTAGATTTCCCGGCTCCATTGGGACCCAATAGTCCAAACATGCCATTTTCTAATCGAAGATTGACCTTGTCAAGGGCCTTCACTCCATTTTTATATGTTTTGGAAAGATTTTCAATTACCAGTTCATTCATGATCAGATTTTGTTTTTGAATCATGAGACGAACCTAGCCTGAACCAACCCACTTAGCTATTTAATATGTCCAACGTATCAAAACAGGTGACGAACATCTACTGTAAAACCTGCCTAAGATTCTATTTTGAAGCTGAATTCATTCTTTCTTTCAAGAGCAGAAGTTACATATGGATAAAAGAATGATACATGTGTGTTAAAGAAGCCAATAGGTAAAATTGAACTTGTGGTATCAAATAAAAGTTTGTTGCCATGAAAAACTTAATCACCCTATTTTCTTGTGTTATTACTTCACTGGTCTATGCTCAAACCAATGTAAGTGGTACCATTTCTTCCAACACCACATGGACGGTTGCAAATGATCCCTACACCGTGACTGGTGATGTGACTGTATCTGCCGGTGTTACTTTAACCATTGAAGCCGGCACTCAAATAGAATTCCCGGTATATTCCACTGATATCATTGTTGAAGGTACGCTGTTAGCAATAGGTTCCAGCCGAAGCCCAATTGTTTTAAACGGCCCGGGGGGAATAGATCTTTCAGAGAACAGCACTGGTTCCCAGGTTACCTATGTAGAATACAATGGAGTTGGCGCCACAAGTACCGGAAGCACCGACAATACCTTTGGGGCAGGTATTTCCATCGGGGGTTCGGTTTCGAGTTTTTCTAATAATACCTTCACAAACTGCATGACCTGCTTGACCATCTACAATGATGCAGCTCCTACTATCCATCAAAATACATTTAATGGATCTTCAATTGCTGGAATTACTTTGATTGAGGGAAATCCCATCTTAACTGAGAATATATTGGATGATCATACGACGTATGGCATTGAGCTCAGATTAGGAACACCAACTTTACAGAGTAATACCATCAGTAATTCCGGAACTGCGCTCTACCTGAATGGGGTATTGATCGATCCAGTCATTGAGACCAACACATTTACCGATAATACTAGAGATATCATCACACACCCACAGCTTATGGATGATGAACTATATGATGGGAACGGTTTTTCGAAAGTATATGTCAATGCGCGAAACATCGATGCGTCTACTACCTGGCACAAGGTCGACGTAGGGGAGACATGGAGTTTCGAAGCTTTGGGTCTAATCACAACCTCAACGGGAGTGACACTAACAATGGAACCGGGCTTTGAAATTGATTTAGTTGGTTATACCCATGATATAGAAGTTGAAGGAACACTCATCGCTATTGGTAATGAATTAGATTCCATCAAGATTAATGGACCAGGAGGTATTGACATCTCTGAGAACAGTACAAACTCAGAAGTGGATTACCTTAGATATCAAGGGGTTGGTGCGACAAGCACCGGATCAACGGATAGAACACTGGGAGGGGGGCTTTCCATCGGAGGATCTGGTGCATCCGTGGATCATTCTTCCTTCTTGAATACCATGCATGGGCTGGTGGTTTATAATAATGCTTCACCAAGTATTAGCAACAGCAAATTTGAAGAATCTCAACTTGCTGCTTTCTTTTCTAGAGAAGGAAACCCAACCCTATCAAACAATGAATTTATAAACCTGAATTTATACGGGATTGAATTGAGAGATGGATCAGCCACTATTCAGAACAATACATTAACTAACATTCCCACGGCCTTGTATCTCAATGGAGTGCTATCGAACCCTGTGATTGAAAACAACACATTTACCAGCAACACAAGGGATATTATTACACATCCGGAACTGCTAGATGATGAATTTTACGATGGTAACGGATTCACAAAGATTTATGTAAATGCTCAAACCATTAATTCTTCGACAACCTGGCACAAGGTGGAGGGGCCGGAGACCTGGGAATTTGAGGGCCTGGGTCGTATTCCAACAGCAAACGGAGTTACATTAACCATGGAGCCTGGATTCGAGATCACACTAACCAGTTACACGCATGACGTAGAAGTAGAAGGAACTTTGATAGCCGTCGGAACTGAGGCAGATAGCATTCTAATCAATGGACCGGGTGGGATTGACATCTCTGAAAATAGCACAAATTCTGAAGTAGCATATTTGAAATTCACCGGTGTTGGTATTACCAGTAGCGGGTCAACGGATAGAACATTTGGAGGTGGGTTATCAATTGGAGGAACAAACGCAGAAGTTACAAATAGCTCTTTTATAAACAGCGCGATAGCCATCGCGGTATACAATGGAGCTTCACCACTAATATCCTCATGTGAAATTGCAACAACCGCTTATCAGGGCCTTCGTGTGGTCAGTGGGGCGTGTTCACCCACGATAGAAAATACGTGTTTTTCAAATAATTCCTTTGATGCAGTGCAAAACCTTGGAACAGGAACCATCCTTGCCACAGGCAATTGGTGGGGTGACCCCTCGGGACCTTTTAACTCGGCAGCAAACCCCTCAGGATTAGGGGAAGGGGTTTCCGATGGGGTCACTTTTGATCCATGGGCTACAATAAATATCTGTGATCCTTCAGAAATAGTGATTGATGTGCAGCCTTTAAATCAAGAGACTTGTGATACAGAAAGTATCAATCTCAGTGTTTCGGCCTCTGGAACGAGCAATCTTGCCTACCAATGGCAAATTGAATCCGGAGTTGACTTTGTCAATTTAACCGATGATGCTACGTACTCAGGAACCAGTTCATCCCAGCTTTCAATTGAATCGAGTCTTGCATTAGATCTATCCACTTACAGGTGCATCATTTCAGGAGACAATGCATATGATGTTACAAGTGATGATGCCACAATAGAGGTAGATGCGCTTGCAGAGATCACCACTCAGCCTGTAGATGTGACCGTCACCGAAGGTGAAGAAGCAACATTGTCAGTAATAGCGAATGGTGATGAGATTAGTTACCAATGGCAAAAGGATGGGCAAGATATTAATGGTGCGACTGATTCCAATTTAGTTTTGGTGTCTTCTTCGAAACAAAATGAAGGCGTCTACCAATGTATCATTTCCAATGATTGTAATACCATTGCTAGTGTTGAGGCAATGCTTTTAGTGTGTGACCCGGTAACCATTACCGATCAGTCATCTGATGCGCTATCTATTTGCGAAGGTGAAGACCATACCTTCAGTATTACAGACCAAGGAGATGCTACTATCACCTATGAATGGTATAAAGATGATGTCTTTATCAATGCTGCAATAAATTCTTTCTATACGCTGAACGCCCTCGAGTCAGAAGATGCGGCCACCTATAAAGTTGTGGCAACAAATGATTGTGGCAAGGATTCTGTTTATTTTGATCTGGAAATTCTGAATGTTCCGTCCATAACTTCCCAACCTGAAAATCAGGTTGCTAATCAGGGCGAAGAAGTTACATTCGCCGTAACAGGTACTGGCAGCAATCTATCGTACCAATGGCAAAAAGACGGAGCAGATATTTCTGGAGCGACTGCAAGTTCATTCACTTTATTATCCGCAGAGTCAAACGATGAGGGGGCTTATAGCTGCAATATTACAGGTGATTGTGGTTCGATCGTGAGTAGTGAGGCATTACTGTACATCAATAACCCACTGAGTGCTGACGAAGCTTCAATCGAAGTGAGAGTGTATCCCAATCCATCATACGGTACCCTAACGATCGATGGTTTGTCAGAGACTAATTATTCCATCACATTCTACGATTTATCTGGAAAGATAGTATCTCAACATTCACTATCTGATAAAAAGTCATCGGTTGATTTATCATCCATGCGCAAAGGAAGTTACCTGATTGTGATTTCGGATAATGATGCTAAAATCGTTACCCAAATGCTTGTTTTGAAATAGTTAGTAAAAATTTCATTGGAATTGTCATATTTATTTGACGCTTGTCACTAATACAGTAGCGTTTAAAAAATTCCAATGGATCAAGAACTCGAAAATGCCTTTCTAGAAGGTGTTGAGGAAAACAAGCAAAAGCTGCTTCGAATTTGTTCGGTGTATGCCACCGATGAGGATGATCGTAAGGATTTATTCCAGGAAGTTCTCGTCAACATCTGGAAGTCTATGCCTTCATTCAAATCTGACGCTGCGATAGGCACCTGGATGTTTCGTATCACCTTAAATGTCTGCCTCCGAATTCAGGCTAAGCAGACTAAAAAGAAAAAGCAATTTGTAAACATGGATAGTGTAGAACTTTCCAGGTATGCAGGACATGATGTTCCATATGATGAAAGTCCGGAACTTCAATACATGCGTAGCTGCATCAAAAAGTTGAATGAAGCGGATAAAGCCGTTATTGCGCTCTATTTGGAGGAATTGGCGTATCGAGAAATCGCAGAAATCACCGGACTGACAGAAAACCATGTGGCGGTTAAAATTAAGCGCGTTAAAAAGAAATTGTTGAACTGTATAAATGAAAGGTCATGATAGAAGAAGAGCTAATCGGCATCTGGCAATCTTCTCCTGATCAGGAGCAGGTGAAGTTTGATAAATCCCGTCTGATGATCGATGTTCAATCGAGCCTTGATCGATTCCATAAAAGCATGAGGGGATTATACCTGAGAGAATCACTAGCAGCAATTATTGCGATTCCAATGTTCTTATGGCAGGCATTTGTAATTCCGATTTTACTGACACAAATAGCTTCCCTATTAATAGCAGCGTGTGCGGTGGCTCTTTTGGTTTTTATGCATAAACTAAGAAAGAAAAAGCCTGAGGAGCATTCGGTAAGCTACCTGGAATATCTGAAGCAAACGAAAGCGTACCTTGAAATTCAAAAGAAGCTGCGAGAAAAAATTGGAATTTGGTATGTCAGCCCATTCATGGTGCTCTGCTATTTATTTATGCTAGGTATGATGCTGGAAAATTCCAGCGACGCTATCTACCTCATAGGAGCGGCGGCATACTGTTCGATGCTTGGATTTATTATCTATATTTTTAATAAAAGATCCGCGAAAAAGTATGTAGCTCCTAAACTGGAAAAGGTGAATGATCTCATTCAAACATTAGAAAATGACTAGCTATTCCAATCTCCAAACATGATAATGATTTATAAAAATTCAAATACTACCTATATGTACAAAATCCTAAAATCACTACTTCTTCTTGTGTTAGCTTTCGGCTATAGTCATGCTCAAAGAAGCCTTTCTGAAGATCTTAAAGAGAATTTAAATATCAGAGTAAAGAATGGAGAAAATGCAGGAATAGTAATCGGAATCATTGATGCCGCTGGCACAAGCTATTACAGCTTTGGGGTTAAGTCTCTTGATACAAATGAACCTGTCGATGAACATACAGTCTTTGAGATTGGATCCATTTCCAAAGCATTTACAGGGATTTTACTGGCGGATCAAGTGAAGAAAGGCCAAATGAATTTGGATGACCCAATCCAAAACTACCTCCCTGATAATATATCAGCACCCACTCGAAATGGATCGTCTATTCAGCTGATTCATTTGGCTAACCACACTTCGGGACTGCCAAGACTTCCGACTAATTTTGCCCCTGCTAACCCAGGTAATCCCTATGCGGATTATTCTGAAAAGCAATTATTTGAATTCTTGACCACATATGAGCTGACGAGAGACATTGGATCCCAGTATGAGTATTCAAATTATGCGGTTGGTCTACTTGGCCACCTACTAGCTCTAAATAGTGACCAATCATATGAAGAATTATTGGTAGATGTAATCGCTCAGCCACTTGGGCTCAAGAATACGCGGATTGAACTAACATCCAAAATGAAAAAAAACCTTGCCCAAGGGTATTTCTACAACACAAAGATGGAAAACTGGGATTTGCCCACATTGGCAGGAGCTGGTGCGATTCGATCGACAGCCAGTGACATGATCAAGTTTTTGAGCTACAATATGGGGTTGAAATCACATAAATTATATGAGGCTTTGCAATTGTCTCATCAAAATTCCAGAGGTGAAAATTCTAATCCAATTGTTGGACTAGGCTGGCACCAAACAGTTTCAAGTGGAATCGAGATTATATGGCACAATGGAGGTACCGGAGGATATCGCTCGTTCGCTGGCTTTACAAAAGATGGGAAAAGAGGGGTGGTTGTATTAACCAACTCAGCAATTGGTATAGATGATGTTGCGCTTCATCTGTTAAATCCAAAATCTCCTTTACGAGAAGTGAAACCTTCCATAGGTGTTGCCATCAGAGAAGTTATCGAAAAAGAGGGACTGTCAGTGGGACTAAATACATATGCAAAACTGAAGAAAGAGGAGGCAAGTTCATACAATTTCGGAGAAGCCGAATTGGAACGATTAGGTCAACAATATCTTGAATCTGCTGAAACTGATAAAGCGATCAGTGTTTTTGAACTGAATCTTCAGTCGTATCCGGAATCCTCTAATGCGTTCAATAGTTTGGGAGAAGCTTATTTGAAAAAAGGGGAAAAAGAAAAAGCAATTGAGAATTACACCAAATCATTTGAACTTAATCCAGGCAATCAAAATGCGATAGTCCGACTCAAAGAGTTGGGTGTGGACCCTGATAAATTAGTCAAGGAAATTGAAATAGATACTGAGACGTTGGAGAGCTACACAGGGAAATATGAGTTGGTTCCTGGGTTTATCATTACAATAACACGGGAAGAAAGTCAGCTTAATGCACAAGCTACCGGGCAATCGATGTTTCCTATTTTTCCTAAATCCGAAAATGTCTTCTTTTTCAAGGTGGTGGAAGCTCAACTTACTTTTAACAAAGGAGAAGACGGCACCATTGAGAGTATAACATTGCTACAAGCAGGAAGAGAAATGGTAGGGAAGAAGTTATAATAGCGGTAAGGGGCTTTGTATATCAATCTTCTTGTCGAAATAAACCAATACTAAATGATGGACCATCACAGAGATTATTGACAATTTCTTGCTTTGTAAAATCCTACAATGATCAAGGTCAAAATGATTAGTAAATAGCTAAAGCAGAAAATTTCAATTTAAAAATTCCAGCAAATTAAATTGATTTTACTCTGTGTGTTTTGCAAGTGTTCCATCAACACATTCAGAGATCATTGATCAGAAACATCTTTTAATTATTTTCTGAAGAACGGAATAAGGTTATATGAGAAATAACCTCAATGGACTTGCTTTCTAGATCTTTACTATCTAACTTATAACTGAATAAGGTACTTATTAATATCCTGTTATATGTATTGAGGGGAATTTATCAGGCTATTTAGCAATAAGAACGAAAGCTATTTACCACCATGTATAAAAATTTACTCTCTGGTCTCGGGTGTATTATGACGTTTTGTGTCGTAGCACAATGTCCAATCAGTGAAACCACCAATGATGCGAATAATCTAACTGGATTATTTGGCCAATCATTTGAACCTCAGTGTACAAGTAGAATCCAATCAATCTCATTTGATGCCCTTGCAGCAAGCGTTCCACTTGTCGGCACGCTTGAAATCTTTGAAGGAGAAGGAGTTGGTGGAACTGCGGTTTATTCTCAGCCGCTTAGCTTATCAGTCGCAATAGGAACGAATACAATCACGCTTGATGAACCTTTTGAAGTACTGATTAAGAACCAGTATACATTTGAGATTACTTTGTCCGTTTCTGTTTCGATTGCCAAAAGCACAACAAATCCATACGCGAACGGCCAAATGTATTTAAGTGGTTCTGCTGTCTCTACGGATGATTTGGTCTTCGGCATCACTATGCTCGAAGTTTATCCTGCCGGTGTATCGAGTAACCTTGCACTTTGGTTGCGTGCAGATGCAAATATCAACACTACAACGAATGGGGCCGCTGTGACCAACTGGAATGACCTGAGCCGTGCAGAAAATAATTACACGGGTTCAGGTACAAATTCAGTCTATAATGATGCTTTTGTTGTTGACCGTCCATCAGTCACCTTCAATGCTAATACCTCGGTTCTATCAACAACTGAATCAACCTATACAAACGCTAATCTGTATGTAGTGGTAAATCACGTCAACAATTCCGGCTCGAATGATTTTTTTGGAAATATCTCATCAGGAGATGATTTGATCCGATTTGAGCAGGCAACGGATACCGATACATATGGATACACTGCAACCAGTGGCACTGATTATCAATCGAGTCTCTCAAGCAGTCATGGTTCGGTAAAGATCTTTACTGTCGAAAATTCAAGTTTACTCTCTACGATGAATGTACAGGATATAATCGATGGCAGTAGGAGAACGGATGATTTTGGAGTAGGAGTGACTTCAAGAGCCATTAGTAATCAGGATCTGGGCGGTTTCTCAGATATTGCAGAAGTAATTCTGTATGGAGGAGGTACCAACTCTGCCGTTGAACGACAAAAAATTGAGTCTTATCTCGCCATTAAGTATGGACTAACCTACGATCAGAATTTAATTGCTTCGGATAATACGACCATATGGAATTCAACTACTCAAAGTGCATTTCATAACGATGTGGCCGTCATCGGAAGAGATGATGCCGGATCAATTAGTATTAAAAAGTCAGTGAGTATTGGTAGTGATGCAGTGGTAACAATTGAAAATACCGATGTTTTTTCCACTGACATTTCGTTTGGAGCCTGGGGTAACAATGACCTTTCATTGATCTCACCAAACACAGTGGATGTAGATGGAACTTTAATTGATGTGAGGTTGAGTCGGGTATGGAGCTATTCCGAAGTGGGAACAGTTGGTAACCTGGATATTACATTGGATTTAACTCAGGTACCGGACCCTAAAACAAGCACTGATCTTCGATTACTAATTGATCGTGATGGAGATGGTTTTTTTGATAATGACGTCCTGCCCTTGGCAGGTTCCCTAAGCGGACAAATCTTTACTGTTAGTGGAGTAGACCTTCAAGATGGTGATCGATTTACGGTTGGAAGTATCAATTCCACCCAGACTCCTTTGCCAATTAACCTTTTGACATTTGAGGCAGTCCGGGATGATAAATCTGTGAGACTTAACTGGATAACTGCTAACGAAGTAAACAATGACTATTTCACATTGGAAAAATCGCGCGATGGTATTGAATGGTCGGTTTTAGGTAAAATAAAGGGCGCAGGTAATTCATCAGAAAGAAAATCATACACTTCGATCGACAAGCAACCGATCTATCCGAGAACATTCTACAGACTCAAGCAAACGGACTATGATGGGAGCTATGAATATTTCAATGTTTTAATGGTTGAAATGGAAACTCCTGAATTGATTGCCTATCCAAATCCAACGCGTGGTAATTTCAACATACCAACCTCCAGACTGTCGGGATGGATTGAATTATGGGATATGAGTGGTGCATTGGTATATCAAAACGCTATTAATGAAAACGAAACCATAACAACACTGTCCATATCTCATTTGCCGACAGGAGTTTACATGGTAAAGCTAAAATCGCCACACCAACAAGAAATAACATCTTTTAGGATTTCTAAAATATAAATTAATGCATAGCAACAAGGAGTCAACAACTACCTTCGAGGGTCAGGAGAAAATCGCTAATCGGAGAAAGTACGTTGAAGTATTCGATCGATCTGCATTGCTGCTGGGAGTATTCATCTTTGATTTACTAGTACCAATTGAGATAGCTGTTGGGGTGCTTTATGTCAGTTGTATCATTCTTTTAAATAGAATCTCAGATCGAATGATCCTATTGTCTACAGTTATTACCTCAGTCTTAATAATAGTTACTCCATTCCTGAAAGGAATAGTTCATGCCAACTGGATGATTTTTGCTAACCGTGGGATTACGCTATTCGCAATATGGGTGTTTTATTTCATTGTATTCTACAAAAACGATCAATAGAGAAAACTTAAGTTTAGGTGGTTGAATTTATTTCAGAAAGTTTTAGTTCTAAACCATACCTATTGTTGGAGAAGTTTACCTTTATAATCCCTTTTTGCAAAGCCTTTGATATCGAAGGAATGAATTGATCGTCAACTTTCTGATCGAAAAGGGGCCATTACAAGCGGCACAAGCTAAAATAATTAAGATGCAAAACGATCCTGAATTAAATCCCAAGGACCTAGGAAGAATTTCTTCAGATTTTGTGAAAGTGGCGGAAACATTAAAAGAAGCCTCGTATGCCATTCGAAAGCAAGAGTTTTCGGAATATCCGGTGTTTCCGATGTGTCAGGTGAGTCAACCTATTGGACAAGTTTTAGTCGAAGCTTTCCAATCCGAAAATAACTGGCACTATTATGCATCTTTCATGGAGGAGTTTTCGCAAAGAGGCCTCATTGCTGATGATAAAATCTTCAAGGATAACTATAAAGACCCAGACGAGTTTTGCTGTTTGTTTGTCATTGACGAACAGTTCACCAACTTTGTTTTTGTTCCTTATCCAATAGACTAAGACACACTATTTTAATATCATTCGGATAGATGATGCTTGTACTCCATCCACGCCCGTAGTTAAGGTATAGATCCCTTCTTTGTAATCCTCCAGATAAATGATTTTCAAGTTTGAAGGACCACAAATTTTAGAAGGAAAGTGCGCCACTTCCTTTCCAGAAAGGTCGTGAATTTTGAATCCTACTTCTGAACTCGGATCTACATTATCAGGCAGCAATACCCGCACGATTCGATCGGTAACAGGGTTGGGATAGATCCTGAATTTGCTGCGTTGCTCTTCCAGGCCCAACACATCTTCCTCTTCTACCACGATGAATTGCCCCATCATACCACCATCTTCATGAGGAAGAATGTGACAGTGGTACATGTAGGGAACTTCCGGGTCAGCAAAATCTTCGAATTTTGTAATGAACCTCACGCTTTCACCTCCCTCAACGAAAACAACATCTTTCAATCCACGCTCATTTTCAGGAGGCGCTACTCCATCACGATCCAGAATATAAAATTGTACATCATGTATATGAAAGGGATGCCCAATATTGGTATTGTTGGTAATTGTCCAAATCTCAATATCATCAAGTGTAACAGTTTCATTAACCAGATCAATGTCAAAGAGGAGGTTGTCAAGGCTGAATGGATTTCCCGGACCACCTCCACCATCCATAGTGATCGTTCGCTCTCTGTCTACATCGTTTTCATCCCAAGGTGAATGCATGGCTAATGCTGTTGGGATGGAGGTGACCGGATTTGTAGTTTGATCACCCACACGGATTTCAAGAAACTCGGTGTCTAGTCCGTCAAACCCTTCTGCTCCTCCACCAGGTCCTCCAGGTATGCCCGGTCCAAACTCTGACGCATAGGTCATAAGCTTCAACGTAGAGCCATTGTCAGAAGAAAGATCTACGATAATTTCTGCGCGTTCTCCGGTTGCTAGCCTCAAGCGATTCATCGTAACAGGAGCAGTAAGCAATCCACCATCGGATCCAATCTGATAGAAGTTTCGATCATCATCAAAACCGATGTTTAAAACGCGCTCATTGGATCCATTTAATAACCGCAATCGGACCATTTGGGAAGGGAGTTCTACATAAGGTTCCAGGGTTCCATTGACCATAAAATCTGTGTCGTCGCCTCTTTCGTCAAGTTGGTTATTTGCAGTAAAGCTCTTGAATTGAATAATTACAGGAATGTCATCCTCCCCATAAGTTCTTGGTAGGGTGAGTGCCGCTTCATCGTCAGAACGTATGATGATCATTCCGGCAGCTCCCTTAGTTACATGCTCATTGGTTTTTTCATGAAGATGCGGATGGTA
Organism: Ekhidna sp.; assembly: GCA_965601465.1. Taxonomy (GTDB): domain Bacteria; phylum Bacteroidota; class Bacteroidia; order Cytophagales; family Cyclobacteriaceae; genus Ekhidna. Next base: position 1,314,127 of record OZ271834.1, read on the forward strand.
CCAGAATGTCGTCGCACGATCCAATACGGTAAAATCGGGGTTCCATGTGGTACCCGCGGCAATTACAGTATGAGGACCTCCATCATCTTCCGGAGATACATGCATTCCATGCCAATGAACAGTGGTGGGTTCATCTAAGTCATTTTGAACAGAAATTTGAATATCATTGCCCTGATTAAAGATCAATGTTGGTCCCAAGAAATTACCGTTGAAGCCAATGGTCTCAGTGATTGTACCTTCAAAGAATTGCCGGGTAGACTCATCGATGGTTAGGTTAAACGTGGTTCCTTCTATTGTAGAGGGTATCGTTAGTTCATTGGTGAATTGTGCGAATGAAGCGAAAGGAAGGAGTAGCAATAAGATTCTATTCATGTCTCTTAGACGGTTATTCTTAATCGAAACTTGTGGATGGTTTCGATTAAAAATAGATAACATAGACCAGCTTCTCAGATCATTTTGTGTTTCATAGCCAATTGAATGGCTTCAACTTTATTGTGCACATGCAGCTTGCTATAGATGTTTTCAATGTGCTTACGTACCGTCTTGGGTGATATGAATAGTTTTTCTGCAATTTGATTGTAGTGAGCGCCAGAGGCTATTTCTTGTAAAATCTCTAGTTCTCTGCTGGTGAGATTGAATTGTTTGGCTCGTTCTTTCTTCAGCTCACCAGTAGATTTTCCTCTAAGAAGACCCAAAATCCGTGTGGCTATTTCGGGACTCATTGGTGCACCACCGTCCAGGACATCTTCGATGGCCTCTACAATTTGAATGGTTTTCACATCTTTCAAAAGATAACCTGAAGCTCCTGCAAGAATTGAATCAAAAATCTTATCGTTTTCATCAAATACCGTGAGCATGATTACTTTGATATCAGGAAATATTTCTTTGAGTTTTTCAGTAGCCTCAATGCCATTCATTTCTGGCATATTTATGTCCATCAACATGACATCAATGGTGTGCTTTTTTAATCGTTCCAAAACCTCATGACCATCAATTGCAACAAATTCGATTTGAAGCTGCTCGTACTGTTTCAATCCAGCGGATATGGATTGAAGCAATTTCGAATTATCGTCTGCCAGGCCTACTCTTATCGTCATGTTAACCAAAGCTATCGTTAACAGATGATCAAATGCTACGACATTTGACCTATTTTAAAGTTACTCAATACAATCTGAGTTCCTTTACCAGCCGAAGATATTAGTTCATATTCGGCACCTAATTCACGAGCTCTTTTCCTCATGTTTATTAATCCAAAGTGGCCCATTTTATCTTCTCCGGAGAATCCTATGCCATCATCAGAGATGGTCAATCTAGCACATTCTTCTACTTCTAATGCAATTCTGATTTTGTTTGGTTTCCCATGCTTTACGGAATTATTTACCGCCTCTTGAATTAATCTGAAGATATTGATAGCAATCGTCGGATTGAGTTTATCGGTTGATCCCGGAAAAGAAACTTCATGAAATATTTCAGGATGTGGTTGCAAAATCTCAGATAAGAAATCCAGAACTTTTGTTTTTAGCTCCTCGAGAGAAACTTCGTCGTTGTTAATCACCCAAATCGTTTCTCGAAGTTGCCTCATTGTATCTCTGGTGAATTCGCCCAATTCTTTCAATTCTTCCTGGGATCCCTCACCGGAAAGGTTATTTATCGATGTTGCGATATAGGTTATTTGAGACCCTACATTGTCATGCAAGTCTCTGCTAATCCGCTCTCGCTCATTCTGTATTCTCTGTTGAACTTCCATTTTCCTAAGCTTCGACCGTAATTGTTGATTAGAGTAATACTTTACGAGTAAGAATATTCCTAAAAGAGCCAACAGAACAACTAATGAATAGAACCACCAGGTTTGATAAAATGCTGGATGAACAACAATCGAAAGTGTTTGTGTTTTGCTTAAGTATCGACCGTTCTTGGTTCGCACATTAAACATGTAGTCACCTGGTGGTAGTGAGTAGGTTGCCCGCCGTTCATATGGTTCGGCATCAACCCAGCTATCATTGAAGTTGGTTAATGAATATTGGTAGGTAACCTTATCTTTTTCCCGAAAAGACATGTTTGAAAACTCAAGACTGAAGATCTTATCCTTGGGTGAAAGCTCTAGGTTTAAATTATTGATTCTGGATCGTGCCGCTTCCTTGTAATTAACTGTCATTTTAGTGATAATAGGAGTATTCATACTGATACTACCGCTTAAATCATCTGCATTGAAGATGACTAACCCATTTACATTGCCAAAAGCAAACGTATTTTCAAGTCTATGAACAGAGGCTATAGCAAATTCATTGTTTAGAATGCCGTCAGAAGTATTGAAATTGGTAATCTCATGAGAATCAATATCGATTTTGCTAATCCCTCCATTAGTGCTTACATAAATTTCTGAATCATTCCCTGATATCGCCGAACATATATCGTTAGCAAGTCCATCTGTTTTGTTGATGTGGACAAATTCTTCTGTTTCTCGATCGAAAACACTCACTCCACCACCAAAGGTCGAAATCCATATTTTACCCTCTTTATCCTCAAAAAATCCCGAAACAAAATTGAATGCCGGACCTTTTTCAAGCGGATCTTTGATGTAGGGAAATACTTTTATTTCCTTTTGAGGCGAAATGGTATAAAACCCGATGTTGTTTCCTGCCCACAGGGTGCCATCCCTGCTGGAATAGGCAGATAAGTAATAATTGGTGGGTATCGCAATGGGTTTTTCATGATGATTGAAAAATTCTTTGAATTCCAGTGCATCGGTGAACAAAAAGAGACCATTGTGGGTGGTCACCCAAATTTCATTTCCAATTCTTTTTATCGCCGATACAACATGTGGACTGATGCTATTTTGATTAAGTTTTTCCACCTGGTAGCTGCCTGTTTCCAGATTAATTCGGACGATTTTTTCATCAAATGTACCGATGATGAATTCGTTTTCGCTAAGTTGTTCTATCGCCGTGATTCTGTTTTCACGTAGAGGAGGAACGCTTATTTTTTCAATTGAAGAAATGGCGTCTCTAGCGAACAGAAAATCAGCCAGTTTTGCCTCTAGTCTTCCTACGTAAAGTCCATTGTCGACTCCTACCAGCAGGTATTCTTCTGTTTGGAAAACACTCCATACAGCTTTATCACTAAAGCCATTTTCCTTGGTTAGAAATTTGAATCTATCCTTCATTGGATCATAAATGTTTACACCTCCATTGGCCGTCCCAATCCAGATTATGCCGTCTTTATCTTTCATTAATGCAGCAATGACATTACTCATCAAGTCATTTTCTCCATCTCCCGATTGAATGCGCCCATTGCAAGACATGCTTTTAGGGTCAAACAGAACAATACCATTGTCCGTGGCTACCCATAATTCGTCATTATCAGGCCCCCAGATTATTTCATTAATACCATCTTTAAGACATGAAATAATTTCAAATTGTAGATTTTTCGTGTTGAAATAGAGAAGTCCATTATGGGTTCCAACAAACATTCCTTCATCCCATAAAAAGAGTTCTGATTTAAATCTGGAGCAGCCGTAGCCAGAGGGTAATGGTACAGAGTCTGATCCTATAAGATATGAATCGGTTAACAGGTATTCTTCATTTTTGAGAATAATTGCATTGTAAAATCTCAGTCCAGGTGGATTAATGTCTGTCTGCATGATATGTTGCGCGGTGAGCAATACGTTTGCTGAATCATTAAAGGCGAGTGGATCAATGGAGTATGCACCTTCCGCAAAAGTTATTGCAATCTTTTCTCCCTGATTATGCACGCGTAATACTTGATTTTTTTGTCCCCTGAACTTTTCATCTGCGCTGATTCGAAAATGAGTGGATTGGCCATTTCTCCAGTCCAATCGTGTGGCACCACTTGATGAGGCTGTCCAAATATTTCCGTTAACATCTTCCACGATGCTCCAGAGAAAGTTTCCGGCCATATCCATCTCTCCTTCCATGGTGTATTTCACAAATTCATATCCGTCATACCTATTGAGACCTTCCTGTGTGGCCAGCCAGATAAAACCCTCAGAATCCTGAAAAATATCGTTTACAGAGTTTTGGGAAAGACCATCAATGGTGCTCAAATGGTCAAAGCGATATTGACCCATCAGCATCAGGGAGATGAGTGAAAATATGGTGATTAAGGTGGATTTCACTATCCTAAAAGTACAAAATCAAGCTGCAAGAAAATAGGGCATATGCCCTACTTATAGCTGCTTATAAAATTTGAGATTTGAAGTAGAACTAAAAAACACTACTGCCATGAAAAAATTGACAACACTAATAATCTTAATTCTTTTTGGATACTTTTCTTTCGCCCAGGTTGAAGTGGGGAAGGCGAAAAGTAATGTAATGGGGAAAGGGAAATTGGTTGCTACACCTGTTTCTGAGCTACTCTTAGACCATTTTCACATCATGTTTAATCTCTACAAGTTTGCTGAAGATCAAGGGGGCAGCAGTAATGTGGCTTTGAGTGCTAAGGTTGGTGTACGTGCCAGATTGGGAGGCGTGGATGAAGCATTAGCGAAAGAAATTACAGATGAGGCATACTCGTATTTCGTGGAGCAATGGAAACAACGAAATATAAACGTAACCATGGCAGATAAAGCAGTCATGGAGAAGAGTAAACCTTATGCGAAAGGGATGAAAAAAGGAAATGCAAATATTGTCAATGGAGATGTTTATGACAATAGACAAAAAAAATCTCATACCATGCAAGCCTGGCCAACAGGTGTAGACATAGCCTCTTCCGGTTCTGGACCTTTAGCTAAATATGGCAATGCCCATCATATGTGGCAATTTGGAATGGGTAATTCCACCGCCTATAATGCGACCATTGATTTCATCTCTTTTAAAACTGCGAAGCTTGGAAGCACCGCCTCCGTTAAATCAAAGCCTCAGCTGAAAATGAACGGCTATATGGGTGCCACTATTTGGGAAAAGAATAAAGTAGGCGGGTACATGGGAAACATTGAAACCAAAGGAACAGAAGAGTATTATTCTTCTGCTGATGATGAAAGTATGGAAGCTTTAGGAGCAAAAGTGGTAGATCGGGTATACAAGATTGACAGAGAGAAATTTAAAGCCAATGTACTTGAGATGATCAAGCAAAGTATGGATGCAAATTTTGCAGATTATGATGCAGTAGTGGCAAAGAATAGCAAATAGCTGGTTGGAATGCACTTCTCAATTTGAATCCTGGTGAAATTCAATTGATGATTCGTGATAAACTGCCCTTTTTAAAGGGGCAGTTTTTTTATTTCTTCAGATGTCGTTTCATCAATTTAGATTCAACATCTTCCAATTTTAACCCTTGATCTGCTAATAATACAAGGAGGTGATAAAGCAAGTCGGAAGATTCTTCAATCATCAGGTCTTTTTTGCCATCCATGGCTTCCAGAATCACCTCAGTGGCTTCTTCACCCACTTTTTGAGCGATCTTTTTGGTGCCTTTTTTGAAAAGCTCGTTGGTGTAAGATTTCTCTGAAGGATTATCTTTTCTTGATTGTATGACACCTTGCAATTCGTGCAAAAAGCCAGCAGGCTCCTTTTCACCAAAGCAGGTATAGGATCCTGTGTGGCAGGTTCCTCCAACAGGAAGCACCTTTATAAGATAGGTGTCATTGTCACAGTCTTCAGATATGCTAACCACATTCAAAAAATTTCCGGAAGTTTCACCTTTCGTCCACAGCCTATGTTTACTACGACTGTAAAAAGTGACTTTGCCCTCTGCTTTGGTTTTTGAAAGCGATTCGTCATTCATGTAGCCAAGCATCAACACCTGATTCGTTTGAGCATGTTGGATGATTGCCGGTATTAGTTCGTTTTCCATATAGATAATGTCTTTTACTTATTTTTTTCAAATACAGAATTGAAGAATGCCTTGGCCTCACGTTCCTTTAACTCTGCATATTTTTCTTTATTCTGCCCTGCTTTTTCCGCCAGGGATAACTTCAGTAGTTGATACTCTTCTCTCAAATACTGGCTATTCCTTAGAGCATCTCTAAAAATGAGGTGTCTTTTCAATTCTTCATTGCTTTCGTGACATGCATAAAGATGATGACGGATAGCATCTAGTATGACATGATTACTAGCTCCACTCCGACGTTTAAAAACCTCTCTTCCTGAAATTCCTTGATCTCCATTGTGGTAATAGCCCAATGCCTCAAGATTTGTTCTGATTTTATCAAACTCACTCTTCAATTGGTAAACAAGATCAATGTCTATGATCGGTTTTGCGCTGAGCTCAGGTACTGCCGTACTTCCGACATGCTCAACCTCAAGATGTAAATCATTATTAGCTTCCAATAAGATTTTCTTGATTTTTAAGAAATCATATGCCCAATGTTCCTGGTAATCTTGAATCAGCATTTACTTAAATTCTTACATCAATTTGTTGTCTACTTAATTCTTTCTTCAACTCCGGTATTGGAATTTCTCCAAAGTGAAAAACACTAGCAGCCAATGCACCGGTAGCTTCGGTCTTTTCAAACACCTCCTTGAAATGTTCGCTCGTACCAGCTCCACCTGAGGCAATCACTGGGATACTCAAATCTTTTGACAGCCTATTGGTCAATTCAATGGCAAAACCAGCCTTCGTACCATCATGCTGCATGGAGGTGAGTAGAATTTCTCCAGCACCCAATTCTTCTACTTTTTTAGCCCATTCGTACACATTAATGTCAGTCGCTTCACGTCCACCTTTCACAAATACTTTCCATTCATCGTCCACCAGGCCAGCATCAATAGCAACTACGACAAACTGACTACCAAACTCATCGGCAATCTCTTTTACCAACGCTGGATTTCTAACTGCCGCGGAGTTGATGCTTACTTTATCGGCCCCAGCACTTAGTAAGATGTTCACGTCCTCGATGGACGAGATTCCACCACCAACAGTAAAGGGTATGTTGATTTCGTACGCGATCTCTTCTACTAGTTTGGCAAAAGTCTTTCTACCATCTACCGTTGCGGTGATATCAAGAAATACAAGCTCATCCGCTCCTTCTTTGACGTATCTTTTAGCGAGCTCAATCGGGTCTCCAGCATTTCGAATATCAACAAAATTGACTCCCTTGACGGTTTGGCCGTCTTTGATGTCTAGACAAGGTATGATGCGTTTTTTTAATGCCATTATCGAATTGAGGATTTATGAATATTTCGATTTGTTAAGATTCTTCCTAGTAGTACCAATTGAAGCAACAATAATTGATAAAATTTCATTTGCTTCTTTCCACATAGGTTCAATTGATGATCGGCTATCAGGTTTTAACTCTTTTATTAATTCAAAAAAGAACATACACTCATCACATTCCTCTTCTACAATCTTGAGCTTATTAATAAAATCTTTTCCTGATTTGGCTCGACATGCAGCACGGTAATTAGCCCCGACTGAGCTAGAAGCCCTAATTAGTTGATTGGAATATGGTTTGAGTAATGAGTCCATATAAATCGTTTTGCAAAATAGTCCGACTTCTACTCCAAACTTCAAGGTTCTTTTCTTTAACTCTTCAGCAGTCATATTCTTGTTTGTCAATCGAATAAATCCCTTAAATCCCTTAATTGAATAAATCCCTCATAGATCGCTTTCCCAACGATTGCACCTTCGAGTCCTTTTTCTTTTAGCTGCATTAAATCATCCATTGAAGATACGCCTCCACTGGCAATTAGCTTGATTTCAGGCAATTTCTTGAGAATGGACTCATATAGCTCAAAGGAAGGACCTTCCAACATTCCATCTTTTGAGATATCAGTGGAAATGACATAGTCAATTCCTTTTTCAGCATAGTCAGCGATGAAGGCCTCAACTTCCTGATCGGTATCTTCCTGCCATCCGGAAACAGCGATCTTTCCATCCATGGCATCTGCACCAAGGATGATTTTCTCTGAGCCGTATTTCGTAATCCATGAAGTGAAAAGCACAGGTTCTTTTACCGCAATGCTACCTCCGGTAATTTGACTTGCGCCACTTTCGAATGCAATTCGTAAGTCCTCATCAGACTTTATGCCACCTCCGAAATCAATATTCAAATTTGTACGATTGGCTAATTTTTCTAGCACTTTCCAGTTAACAATATGCTTCGCTTTGGCCCCATCCAGATCTACCAGGTGAAGGTAATTCAAGCCTGCATCTTCAAATGATTTTGCAACTTCTAGTGGATCTTCATTGTAAATCTTTTTGGTATCATAATCACCTTTGGACAAGCGTACACATTTGCCTTCTATAATATCTATGGCTGGAATTATTCTCATTTGGTTAGAATTTTCTTACTATTCTGCATTCTATATTCTTATTTTCTTAAAGATTTAGAAAGTTCTCTATTAGTTTTCTGCCGCTATCTGCTGACTTTTCCGGGTGGAATTGAACCCCATAAAAATTGTCTTTATGCATCGCTGAAGTAAAGGGTATCAGATAATCAGTTTCTCCTACGGTATCATCCCCGACCTCCACATAATAGCTGTGCACAAAGTACATGTTCTCAGTTTTGGAAATACCCTCAAATAATGGACCTTCTACAGCATTGAAGTTGTTCCATCCCATGTGCGGAACTAGCCCCTTTGGAGGAAATTTTTTCACCTTTTCATCAAAGATTCCCAGACATTCTGTGTCTCTTTCTTCAGAATAGGAGCACATCAACTGCATCCCCAGGCAGATACCAAGAAATGGCTGTTTCAAGGAAATTAGTACTTTGTCAAGCTTTCGTTCTTTCAGGTAATTCATTGCAGACTTGGCTTCTCCAACCCCGGGGAAAATTACTTTTTCTGCGGACCGAAGCTGTTCAGGATCATCCGTAAGTATGGATTCCACACCAATTCGGTCCAACGCATTCTTAACCGATCGAATGTTCCCGGCATTATATTTTACGATTGCTATCATTTCATTTTTACGATTCAAACACCCCTAAAGTCCTCTCAAGGGGACAATCCTTAAACTCAATTTTAGTATTCCCCCTTTGAAGGGGGTTAGGGGGATGTATTTCATTTATCAAAGTACTCCCTTCGTTGATGGTAAAACTCCACTGTCATCTTTCCGCACCGCCATTTTTATGGCGCGAGCAAATGCCTTAAAAATGGATTCTATCTTGTGATGGTCATTATCACCCTCTGCCTTGATGTTCAAGTTGCACCTGGCTGTGTCAGAAAATGACTTGAAGAAGTGAGAGACCATTTCGGTTGGCAACTCCCCAACGTGCGTAGCTTTGAAGTCAGCTTCCCATTCCAACCACGGTCTTCCGCCAAAATCAATAGCGACCTGTGATAGGCAATCATCCATAGGAAGTAAGAACCCATAGCGCTCAATTCCTTTTCGTTCTTTTAATGCATCATTGAATGCTGTTCCTAAAGCCAGTGCAGTATCTTCAATTGTATGGTGAGGATCAATGTTGAGGTCTCCCTTTACTTGTACGTTCAGTCCAATAGATCCATGTCGTGCAATTTGATCCAGCATGTGATCAAAGAAGGCAATACCGGTAGATATGCTGCTGTTCGAGGCATCGTCCAGGTTAACTTCTATCTTGATCTTAGTTTCAGAGGTTGATCGGATGCATTGACCAATCCTGCCTTCCTGTTGATAATCCTGATCTTTTAGCGCAGCAATAAGCTTTTCGTTTTCTACAGGAGTGCCCACAGTTATTCGAAGACATCCATCTACCAGTTTTGAACGATCTCTAACAACGATGCCTTTAGCAATGAGTGCATTGTAGATCTGTTTAGCATCGTCAAAAGCAACAAGTAAGAAGTTAGCCTCAGAAGGATAGACCTTCTGAACAGAAGAAATTGATTCCAAAGCAGAAATCAATTTTGATCGCTCGTCATTTAAAATTTCGACTTGCTTTCGAATTTCCTCTGGTCGTTCAAGTGCTTCAAGCGCCTGCTTTTGGGTGAGGGAGTTTACATTGTACGGTGGCTTAATTTTATTGAGCACGGCAATGGCATCCTCACTTCCAATGCCAGCACCCAATCGTGCACCCGCCAGCCCAAACGCTTTACTAAAAGTCTGAAGGATGAATAGGTTTGGGATGTCGCGACCTACCAATGTTTCATTGCTAAAATCAACATAGGCTTCATCCACTACAACTAATCCATTAAACTTTTCAGTGATCGAAAGAATGGTATGCTGATCGATGGTGTTGCCAGTAGGGTTGTTAGGAGAGCAAATGAAGATCAACTTAAGATTAGGATCATCGATCACATCCTCTATTGATGACACATCAATTTGAAATTGATCATTTAATGACTTTTGAACTTCCTCCACGTTGTTGATTTCAGCATACACCGAGTACATGCTGAAAGAGGGGGTGAATGTTAGAATTTTGTCTTTCCCCGGCTCACAAAAAGCACGGATCAAAAGGTCGATAAGCTCGTCACTTCCATTCCCAAAAATCAGCTGCTCCGGATTGGTATTCCTGAACTTTGCATATGCTTTTTTTAATTCCTGGAGCGTCCCATCCGGGTATCGATTGAGGCCAAAACCAAACGGATTTTCATTTGCATCTAATGAAACATCAGCCAATCCTTCAAATTCATTTCTGGCCGTGCTGTAAGGCTTCATAGCCAGTACGTTTGCCCGTGTAATCTTATTAATGTCAAACATTTTCAATTTCTTTTAGTCGTAGCGTTACTGCATTCTTGTGTCCTTGTAGTTGTTCGGCTTCAGCCATTTTTTCAATATGTGGACCCAACTGCTGAATTCCGCTTCTTGTCAGGTTTTGAAAGGTGATTTTTTTCACAAAGCTATCAAGAGATACTCCGCTATAGTTTCTGGCATATCCATTGGTCGGTAAGGTGTGGTTTGTGCCGCTTGCATAGTCGCCCGCACTCTCACAGCTCCAGTGCCCAAGAAATACACTTCCGGCGATGGTGATATTAGCAGCAAGTTCTTCCGCACTGTCCGTAGCTATAATTAAATGCTCTGGCGCATATTCATTGCTGAATGCTACTGCTTGATCCAGGGATTCAACGAGCACTGTCTGACTGTTAGCCAATGCCATTTTAGCAATATCAGCACGCGGAAGCGCCTCCACTTGCTTACTTACTTCAGCTTCAACAGCAGCAATTAAAGCTTCAGAATTGCTCACCAACACCACCTGACTATCTCCTCCATGTTCTGCCTGCGAGAGTAGATCTGCCGCAACAAAGGAAGGGTAAGCAGAGTCGTCGGCGATCACAAGCACTTCGCTTGGCCCTGCAGGCATATCGATTGCTACGCCATATTTCTGTGCCATCTGTTTAGCAGCAGTCACATACTGATTACCCGGACCAAAGATCTTATCCACCTTAGAAATGGTCTCTGTACCAAACGTCATGGCTGCAACCGCTTGTGCACCTCCGGTCAGATAGATTTTGTCAATTCCAAGCAGATTACACGTCCATCCAATGACTTCATTCAATTCACCGGATTTAGTAGGTGGGGTGCACACTACAATTTCTCTACACCCGGCAATTTTTGCTGGAATTGCCAACATAAGTAATGTAGAAAAGAGAGGAGCTGAACCTCCAGGGATGTATAGTCCAACTTTTTGAATGGCTACACTCTTTCTCCAGCAATTCACGCCTGGCATGGTTTCTATTAGTTGAGATTTTTCCTTTTGTGCATCATGGAAGTCTTCAATGTTGGACTTAGCGATAATGATCGCTTCAGCTAAGGCTGGATCAATTTCATACTTTCGATCAGAAATATTAACCATCAGCTCATCCATGTCAACACCATCGAATGTCTGATTATAATTAAGTAGTGCCTGATCGCCATTGACTCGCACCTCATCCATAATGGCACCCACGCGATCTTCCATCTGCGAAAGATCAAAAGTTGGCCGTTTACAGATTTCTGACCAGTCTGATTGGCTTGGATATTTGTAGGTATTCATGACTAAACGATCATTTTTTCAATTGGACACACGAGAATTCCTTCCGCTCCTTTTTCTTTCAGCTGGTCAATCACCTCCCAGAAATCGTCTTCCTGGATGACACTGTGAACACTGCTCCAACCCTCATCGGCGAGTGGAAGAACCGTTGGACTTCTCATTCCGGGGAGTAATTCGATGATTGATTCTAAATTGTCATTTGGAGCATTCAGTAGAATATACTTGTTCTGTTTAGCAGCTTTTGCTGCCTCAATTCTAAACAACAGCTTGTCGAGAATTTCTTTCTTTTCCGGTGATAACAGGGTATTAGCAACCAGTAATGCTTCACTTTTAAGTGCCACTTCCACTTCCTTCAGTCCGTTTGCTAAAAGTGTACTGCCTGTACTTACAATATCGAAAACTGCATCAGCCAGACCAATACCTGGGGCGATTTCAACGCTTCCACTGATTACCTCGACAGTTGCATCTATATTGTTTTTATCCAAGAAGCTCTGAAGAATTACAGGATAGCTTGTGGCTATTCGCTTGCCAGCGAACCATTGTAGTCCTATATATTCTTCTTCTCTTCGAATGGCTAGAGAAAGGCGGCATTTAGAAAATCCAGTTCGGTTGATGACTTCTACCGATTGCTGTTTTTCGAGGTACTCATTTTCACCGACAATCCCAATGTCAGCGACACCTTCCGCTACATATTGTGGAATATCATCATCACGTAGGTAGAACACTTCAAGTGGAAAATTAGAAGCGGTAGACATAAGCTTTCCACCGTTGTTTATTTTAATTCCGCATTCTTTGAGGAGACCCATACTCTTTTCGTTAAGGCGTCCGCTTTTTTGAACAGCGATTTTTAGGACTTGATCCATTTTCATTTTATTCATTTTATCTATTCGTAAATCCCTCTTCAAGAGAAATGTTTTGATTTAGGACTTTGAATTAGGTGTTTTGATTCAATTTCAATTTTTACTTCTCGTTTTCTCAATAAATTCAAGTTGTGTCACAACAAAAAGGCCTGTCGGTAATCCGACAGGCCTATGTATTTATTTTTAATACTACAGCATCATCTTCTTACCTCTTCCGAGTGAAGTTGTAATGACGTGCATGATGATGTAGTGTATTTGTTCTCATTTCTGTCGCAAATATATATGGATTTTTTAAATGGAATACTTAAACTGAATTCCAATTCCATATGCGTAAAATCTCGCATAATCGGAATCAGGTTCATCCCTATTTTCTTTTTTATCCAGAAACGTGAGATCTCGGTTATAGAAAAGCTCTACTCCAGCTGTCAATTTGCTGATATTTTTTGAGAAAGTAGATTTAAATAGGATGCCGAAAGATTGATCATTTAAGTTCTGAAAAACCAATCTTCTCATGCTGGTTGTAGATGTTGCTCCAGGTGTAGTTGTGGTCTGAGAACCATCAAAATCGTACGTTGCATTTATGATAGAGTTGAGATAGACACCTGAGGATAACTCAATTTTGACGAATTTATCAAACGTAAATGTTGCGTAAATCGGTAGGTTTATAACTTCCAGATCTAGTTCTTCTTTTAAAGAAACTGTGGTGCTTCCCATTGTCCTTGTTTCACTATATCTAGTACTTAAATCATATCGGTTTGCCTCTATTGATAGGCTTAACAGGGCATTGATATTTCGTGTGCCAATAATCCCATAATAGAAACTAGAATTACTGCGCTTACTGCCACCGCTTAGTACAATTGGAGACCCAACAGTAGAGGTTGAGGTTCCACCGCCACCATAATCAATAACATCTCCCAGGGTATTTGAAACCAAAACTCCACTTCTTAATCCAATGATAAATTTTGATTGCGCCTGAGAGATGCTAAATGCCAATAATAAAATACTTGCTAGTACAAGTTTATTCACTATTAACCTTCAAAATTTGCACTTACAGCGTCCCAGTTTATCACATTGAAAAACGCGTTGATATAATCTGGTCTTCTGTTCTGATAGTTTAGGTAGTATGCGTGCTCCCAAACATCAAGTCCTAGCAGTGGAGTTCCTGAGCATCCGGCATCGGGCATCAAAGGGTTATCCTGATTTGCCGTGGAGCAAACAGCGACTGTTCCGTCATCATTCTTGCACAGCCACGCCCAACCACTACCAAATCGTGTAGCTGCAGCATTACTAAATTCTTCTTTGAATTGGTCAAAAGAGCCAAACGCACTGTTGATAGCATCGGCAAGTGCCCCTGAAGGTTCACCGCCTCCATTTGGACTCATCACAGACCAGAAAAGGGTATGATTGTAGTGACCGCCACCATTATTTCTTACGGCTCCATTATCTGAGTGATTCTTGCAAAGTTCTTCGATAGATTTTCCATCCATGTCCGTTCCTTCGATCGCTCCATTAACTTTCGAAACGTATGCCGCATGGTGCTTGCCATGATGGATTTCCATTGTTTTTGCGTCTATATGTGGTTCCAAAGCATCGTGAGCATAAGGTAGGTTTGGTAATTCAAATGCCATAATTATGTGTTTTTAGTTTCTTAAATAATGATTTGTGAAGATAACAAGAGTCGGGCATGTTTAGTTGCCACGAAGCTTCTTAAAAAAGTCTTTAATCAAAACTTCGCATTCACCGGCCATAACGCCGAGTTTTAAATCCGTCTTTGGGTGAATGATATCATCGCTAAATTTTGAGAATCCTCGTTCTTTATCACGCGCGCCAACGACTATTTTCCCTATCTGGGTCCAAAAAAGGCCTCCTGCGCACATGCTACACGGTTCTAGTGTCACGTAGAGTGTACATTCATTAAGGTATTTTGAACCTAAATGATTCTGAGCTGCGGTAATTGCCAGCATTTCTGCATGAGCAGTTGCGTCATTGAGTCTTTCGACTCGGTTATGATCTTTCGCTATTATTTTGTTTTCGCAAACCACAACAGCACCAATAGGTATTTCTCCTTCGTCAAAAGCATTTTGCGCTTCATGGAGTGCTTGCTTCATGAAATGCTCATCACTATGAATACTAAGTGGTGTCATTAATCGTCTATCTCAACACTATTCATGATCTCTTTAGCCACACTTTGGTAGGTACTCATTAGACGAGCTCTACAGCCAAAGTTGAAGAGTAAAACCTGGTTGTTATAAGAGGTATACTGGATGTAGGTGTAGTTTTTGGAAGATCTTCCGCCAGAAAAAGCATTATCACTTTTAATGGAAGAAACGAATTCAAATACAATAAAGGGTCTTCCGTTTATCTCTTTAATTTCATCTTGAATGAATTCAATTTCATCAAATAGATTATTTACGCTGGCTTTGTAGAACCCATAAACCAGTTCGGTATCCTTTTCAGTCCATCGCATCACATTGTAGTTGATGCCAAGTGTTACATCTTGACTCTCATTTGCAAACATGGCTAGTGGGACCTTTGAAGAATAGATGCGCTTCATTCTATCCTGGTCCGACATGCTTATAAATTCTTCAGGTATTTTCAGATTGATATCTTCGTCCGGGCCGACCTTTACTTTGTTGTATGATTGTGCTGAGGCCTGGATCGCCAAAATCAGGGCGAAAAGCGATATTATTTTCTTCATGCTTCAAAGCTAAAAACTTGACAGGTATTTTCAGTTGATGAGCCTACCTTTGCGCCTTAATTTTCAAATACTACAATTAATAGAGATTTATGCTACGCACACATACTTGTGGAGAATTACGGTCGGAACATGTTGGGCAAACAGTAACCCTTTGCGGATGGGTACAAAAACAGCGAGATAAAGGGGGTGTTGTGTGGGTTGATCTTCGTGATCGTTATGGGATCACTCAACTAATATTTGAAGAAGGTGTTACAGAACAATCTATCATCGATCAGGCAAAGAAGGTTGGTAGAGAGTTTGTCGTGAAAGCAACGGGTGAAGTGGTAGAGCGTTATTCGAAGAATGACAAGATGCCGACGGGAGATATTGAGATTCGTGTCTCGAGGATCGAATTATTGAATGCGTCAAAGGTCCCACCATTCACTATCGAAGATGAAACGGATGGAGGGGAGGACCTGCGTATGAAATATCGATACCTGGATATCAGGAGAAATCCAGTTAGAGAGAAACTTCAACTGCGACATACAATGATGCAAAAGGTGCGTGAATACTTGAATAAAGAATCCTTTGTTGAGGTTGAGACACCATACTTGATTAAGTCTACCCCTGAGGGAGCAAGAGATTTTGTGGTGCCTTCGCGCATGAACGAAAATGAATTTTATGCATTACCACAATCCCCGCAGACGTTCAAGCAGTTGCTGATGGTTGCAGGGATGGATCGCTACTTTCAGATTGTGAAGTGTTTTAGGGATGAAGATTTACGAGCTGATAGACAGCCGGAGTTTACACAAATAGATTGTGAAATGGCGTTTGTTGAGCAAGAAGATGTACTTCAGACATTCGAAGGGATGACCAAGTACCTATACCAAGAAATCAAAGGCATAGAGTTGCCGGACTTCCAGCGAATCAGTTATGACGAGGCTATGCTGAAATATGGTTCTGATAAACCTGATCTTCGTTTTGGAATGGAGTTTTGTGAAATCAATGACTTGGCACAGGGTAAAGGATTTGTTGTTTTTGATAGTGCTGAATTGGTGGTTGGAATCAATGCTGAAGGATGTGTAGAATACACGCGCAAGCAATTGGATAGCTTAACAGACTTTGTGAAGAAGCCACAAATTGGGGCCAAAGGATTGGTATATGTAAAGTGTAATGAAGATGGAACTTTTAAGTCTTCGGTGGATAAATTCTTCGATCAGGATGCTTTGAAAGGATGGGCCGAGAAGTTTGGAGCAAAACCAGGTGATTTGATATTGATTCTAGCTGGAGAGGCCAATCAGACCAGAAAAGCCTTGAACGAACTTAGATTAGAGATGGGGGAGCGATTAGGGCTAAGAGATAAAGATAAGGTTGCGGCAGCTTGGGTATTGGATTTTCCCCTTTTGGAATGGGATGAAGAGACGGCAAGATATCATGCCATGCACCACCCTTTTACCGCACCGAAACCTGAAGATGTGGATAAATTAGCCTCCGATCCAGGAGCAGTTCGTGCGAATGCCTACGACATGGTGATCAATGGTGTCGAGGCGGGTGGTGGATCGATTCGTATCCATGACCGTGATATGCAAGCCAGGATGTTTGAAGTGCTCGGCTTCAGCAAAGAAGATGCCGAGGCTCAGTTTGGTTTCTTGATGGGAGCTTTCGAGTATGGAGCACCACCACATGGTGGGGTGGCATTTGGTTTTGATCGCTTATGCGCAATCATGGCAGGAGAGCAAAGTATTAGAGATTTCATAGCTTTCCCTAAAAACAATGCTGGGAGGGATGTGATGATAGATTCACCTTCCAAAATATCAGTTGAACAGCTCGATGAGCTAGGTTTGAAATTGGTAGAGCCAACAAAATCGTAGCTTTTGGTACTTTTTTACTAACTTTTCGAGTCTAAATAATCACCCTAATGACTAAGAAGTTTTTACTTTACTCTGCCCCGTTTTTCATTCTGTTCGGAGCATTGTCGCTTTTTGAGCCATATCTTTATCGTCATTTATTTGCCAGCACTAGTATAGATCGTTTAGAAGGCAAAGAATTCCAGATTATTGCTCACAAAGGAGCTTCCGGGTTAGCTCCTGAAAATACTATGGCTGCTTTCAGAAAGGCAATGGAGCTGGGCGTAGATCAAATTGAATTAGATGTTCGTCATACGAAAGATGAGGAAATTGTTGTATTTCACGACCAAAGACTGGATCGGGTAACCAGAGATTCATTAGGGAATCAAGTTACTGGAGATATTCATGATTATACACTTGAAGAGCTTCAACAGTTTGAAGTTGGGTCCTGGTTTGATTCTCAATTTAAGACGGAGAAAATTCCAACCTTAAAAGAAGTTTTAGACTTTGTAGATGGAAGAGTAACAGTGCTTATTGAAATTAAGCACATGGATCATCCGCATTACCATGATTTTGCAGAGAAACTAGTTGAAGTGGTACTGAGTGAAAATAATGGGGAAGACTGGATCATTCTTCAGTCATATGAGCCGAAATACCTGGATGAGGTGCACGAACTGGATCCGCTCATTCAAACTAAAGCATTAATTGTAGGGGAGGATTCAGCCCCACTTATTGCTTTCTACCTGGAAACCAGAATTCATATGGGCCGAGCCAAGGAAAGCAATCGTATGAAAGCCATTAACCCACAATGGGAAACATTATCTCCACGAAGAATCTTTCAAATGCATGCGAAAGGCTACGAAGTACACGCATATCCTGTTAATACGCGTGAGGATATGGTAAAAATGCTCAATGCAGGGGTGGATGGTATCATTACTGATTTTCCGAATGTTGCAATCCAGCTTCGAAACGAGATTATGAGACTGGAACAGGAAAAGCAGCCGTAAGTTCTGCTTCTGCTGCCAGGTAGCCAAAGGCGTCCCATTTTGGACTTTCTAAAATTTTAAGAAATACTTCATTGGCTTTATCAATATCTCCTTGCTGTTGATACCAATTACCAATGCCATATCCAAGCGTAGGATCACTTTCTCCATTTGATGGAAAAGCAAGTTTCATAAGGTCTTCCGCGCTCTTTTCTCCTTTGAACAATAGAAGTAGGTTAAGGTATGCATCATTTTCAACCATAATCATTCGATTATTTATTGATTCCAATAGAGAATTTGCCAATTCAGGGTTGCCGATTTTTTTGTAAGTCATAAATAGCCAATAAGTTGTGGCAGCAAGCAGATCATCATTATCACTAAACTCCATACATTTCTTATAAGCTGAAATGGCTTTATCATATCGACCGCTCAAATAGTGCGCAAGTCCATAGTGATACCAGATGTTGAATTTATCATTGCCCAATGGTTTATTAAGCTTATTCGGGATACCATCCGGTTCAACTTCATTGGGGGCGTTTACGCTATAGTAAGCCGCCATCTCAAAGTCTTCGATGGCTTTATCTAATTGACGTGTTGAAATATATCGATGCCCTCGGTGCCTTCTTAATTTGTAAGAAGTTGGGAATTTTTCAAGACCAGAACTGTAAACGTCAATCGCGTCAAGGTACCTACCTAAATAAGCGAGTCTTCGTCCGTACCATATGATCAATTCCAAACTGTCAGGGTTAGCATCTAAATTGCTTTTAGCTTCTGATAGATTGGCCTCTAGTTTTTGCTTTGCATCGCTGATAAGCTGTTTGGGAGGGAGTTCTTCTCCCATCAAGTTATAAATCTTTGATGGATCCTTATCAATCACAGAGGAAGTTGAAGCAGACTCAACACTTGTAGATTGGCTTCCCTGCTGACATTGAAAGAAGATTAGCACAAGAAGTATAGGGGTGATTTTTTTCATTTGAGTTTATTCTTTCCAATTGGGATATCCTGGCTGTTTCAATTCCTTACCATCCTTTGCCGCTTTGACCATGCCTCGCACATCTTTTAATAATTCCTTTGCATCATAAACCACGCCATCTTTAATGGTGTACTTAACGCCACCTACTCTGGTGATTTGATTATCATCGGTAAGCTTGATTGCTCCGGTACCATATAATACTTTCAAATTGGCTAGTGGGTTTTCCTCTATAACGACCAGATCCGCCATTTTCCCTACTTCCACGGTACCAATTTCTTTTTCCATACCCAAGGCTTGAGCACCCATTAAAGTAGCAGATCGTACGACTTCTAAAGGATGGAATCCTGCCTCGCGAAGCAGTTCAAGTTCACGGATGTATGCAAATCCATAGAGCTGATAGATAAAGCCTGAATCTGACCCAGTGGTCACCCTTCCTCCGCGGTTTTTATATTCATTGATAAAGGTCATCCAAAGCTTATAATTTTCCTTCCAGGCTACTTCTTCTTCAGTTCCCCAGAAATGCCAATATGAACCATGGGATATTTTACTAGGCCTGTAAAATCTCCATAAAGAAGGTAATGTGTAATCTTTATGCCAATCCGCATTTCTGGATCGCATTAGGTCTCTGCTAGCTTCATAAATGTTGAAGGTAGGATCTAAAGTGAAATCCAACTCAAGTAATCGATTCATTACCTTATTCCATTTGTCGGAGTAAGGTTCTGCAGCTTGTTTCCAAAGTCTGCCGGCCTCTCCGAAACGATCCTGTTCGTTTTGATAATTATAATCTACCGGATAATCTTGAATGACACGATCGTCAAATAAGGCCTCAGGAAGTCCATACCAGTGTTCCATGGTCGTTAATCCTGCTTCGGCTGAATGTAAAACGTTCCACCATCCGACATGTAACTGCGCATGGTGGCAGGCTGAACGCAACCCCAATCGCTTATTTTCCTTAAGGGCAGCCTCCATGACCTCTGGAGAGGCACCAAAAAACTTGATGCCATCAGCGCCTCTTCGGTAGTTGGCCCTTACCCAGGAAATCGCTTCTTCCGCATTGGTGATTGGTCCCTTCAGGACTTCACTCGTTGCAGACCTTTCACCTGGAATATTTCGGACAATCTTCACATCTTCCAGGTTTTGACCGAAAGAGGTGTAAGCCAATATCCTTGGTGCAGCAATTTCATTTTCAGCACTTCTATTTTTATGTCTTAAAACCCAATCCAGTCCATTACCTGCTGAGGGATCCCTGATTGTTGTGATACCGTGAGCCAACCATAACTTAAAAACATATTCTGCGGGGGTACCTTGACTATTTCCCCCAATGTGACCATGCATATCTACAAACCCTGGAAGTACGTACATGCCCTCAGCTTCTATTTCAATTCCATTACCTGTTAATTTTGGCCTTTGCTCTTCATCGATCGCTACTCCGGGGTAACCTACCACCTGAACTTTCGTAATCTTATTCTTTTCGATAACGATATCAACAGGGCCGATTGGAGGTGCACCATTGCCATTAATCAATGTTGCACCCCTGATAATGGTCATTTCATGAGGTCCATCACCAGAGGTTCTGGATGGAGCCGGCGTGATTTGGGCGGTCGATTTTAGAAGGGTAAAAAAAGCGAAAAGAAAGGGTAGGAGTTTTTTCATGGATTGTGATGTATTAACTTTTAGCTCAGATTTAAAAATAATCAATTCGAAAGTATGGCTGCAGTAGAATCTACCATGATGCCCATTGGCACAGTAGCTCCCGACTTTGACTTGCCGGATGTGGTGTCTGGTGGAAACAAAACTTTGGAGGATGTTCGCTTAGAATACGGAGTTGTTGTCATGTTTATATGTGCACATTGTCCTTACGTAAAAAATATTGAAGAAGAGATTGCTGTGGTTGCTCGGCAGTATACCGCGCAAAAGATCGGTTTTGTGGCGATCAGTTCAAATGATCCCAGCCAATATCCTGAAGATGCACCCGAGGGACTAAAGGAGCAGGCAGAAGAATTTGAGTTTAGCTTCCCATACTTATTTGATGAATCACAAGAAGTGGCCAAAGCTTATCAAGCCGTTTGTACTCCCGATTTTTTTCTATTTGATGAGGATCTAAAGTGCATTTATAGAGGAAGATTTGATGCAAGCACACCTGGTAATCCTGAGCCAGTTACAGGCGACGATCTGATCAATGCACTTGAAGCACACCTTGAAGATGAGCCCCAGGTAGAGGATCAGAAGCCAAGTATTGGATGCAGTATTAAGTGGCGGAATTAGTACTTGTTAAGTAAGTCTGCCTGCTCTTGAATGGCATCTCGAAATTCTTGCTTGAGTCTTTCGGTTAATTCATGCACGGTTGGTGAATCATCAATATTCGTTACTCCTTGTCCTGCAGACCAAATCGTTTTCCAGGCTTTTGCTTCGTCATTGGCAGATAGCTCCTCACCAAAATCAACTTTTGCAGATTGCTTCCACATCTCTTCCGTGATTCCCATGGCTTCAAGGCTTGGTCTTAGAAAATTGGCATTCACTCCAGAGACAGCTGCCGTGTAAACTATATCAGAGGCCCCTGCGTCAATGATCATTTGACGATATTCCTCTGGAGCTTCACTTTCTTTGGTATTTATAAACCTGGTTCCCATATAAGCCAGGTCGGCCCCCATCTGCATGGCTGATGCCACATCACGCCCGGTGGAGATACAACCGGACAATAAAATGGTCTTTTTGAAAAACTGTCGTACTTCGCCAATGAAAGGCATTGGATTTAAGGTGCCAGCATGTCCTCCTGCACCAGCACACACCAGGATGAGCCCATCTACTCCTGCCTCGGCAGCCTTTTCAGCGTGTCGTTTCATTATTACATCATGAAACACTAACCCTCCATAACTATGTACCGCGTCTACCAATTGGGAAACTGCACCCAAAGAGGTGATGATAAGTGGTACTTTATGCTTCACCACTATTTCCAGGTCCGCCTCCAGGCGAGGGTTTGTTTTGTGCACAATCAGGTTTACACTAAAAGGCGCTGCTTTTTTACCTGTTTCTTTTTCCCATTTTTCTAACTCTTCATTTATCTCAATGACCCACTCTTCAAACCCTTCGGTCGTTCGATTATTCAATGCGGGAAATGTACCTACAATGCCGTTTTTACAGCATTCAATGACCATTTTTGGTCCGGAAATAAGAAACATGGGGGCTGCAACAGCAGGAAGGGATAAATCTGAAATAAACGGTGCTTTCATAAATTTTTTGAAATCATTAATCAATTTGAATGTCAATCACTTCTCTCTAACATCGAGAACAAGCTTACCTAATTTTTCTCCACTAAATAAGCGGCAGAATGTGTCATAGAAATTTTCGATACCCACATAGATGTCCTCACGGGTTTTGAGTTTACCCTCTTTCATCCATTTACCCATTTGCGCTGCGGCTTCACCGTAGTGCTTCGAATAATCAAATACAACCATTCCTTGCATCGTAGCTCGATTGACCAATAGCGATAGATAATTGGCTGGACCTTTGGGTTGTGATTCATTGTATTGAGAGATGGCACCGCAAATAACAATTCTTGCGTGCATGTTTATCCTTGTCAGGACAGTATCTAAAATCTCACCTCCCACGTTATCAAAGAATACATCTATGCCATTCGGACAGGAATTTTTTAGATCTTTTCTGAGATTTCCTGCTTTATAGTCTATCGCATCATCAAACCCCAGCTCATCAATCAGGAACTTGCATTTTTCAGCCCCACCTGCGATTCCTACAACCCTGCACCCTTTTATTTTGGCGATTTGCCCAACACAAGATCCCACCGCACCTGCAGCTCCAGACACAACTACAGTTTCTCCTTCCTTAATTTTTCCAACTTCTGTTATTCCGAAAAAGGCGGTCATGCCTGGCATTCCAAGTGTACCGATGTATGTTGGTGCTGGTGCCAGGTTTGTATCTACCGGATAATATCCTTTTCCATCTGTAAGCGTGTATTGTTGAACTCCCCCCCATCCAGATAACATGTCTCCGACTTTGAAATGGGGATGATTTTCCGCTTTGATAACTTCGCCTATGGTTCCGGCTCGCATCACTTCACCGATCTGAACGGGCTCTATATATGATTTGGCATTATTTAACCATCCTCTCATCGCCGGATCAAGTGAAATATAATGTTGCTTAATAAGTACTTTTCCATCTGTGACTTCAGGTATTTCGGTCTCTTTCAATTCCCATGTGTCACCTTCAGGAAATCCTACAGGTCTTTTAGTAAGTATCTGTTGTTTGTTCTTCATTGATCTTAATTGAGATCCTAAATTAAAACATGCATTGATCACATCAGGATTAAATCTGAACTCATTTGTTTAATGATCAATTGGTGAAGTCAGTTACCCACAAATCACTGGGTATTTAATTTATTTTTTAGTGGCTGAACTTTGAAAGTCACCTTGATAGTTAGATAGTACAGTCAGTTGAACCAAAAACAGTAACCTATTACCAGACTGTTTGCAATTGAATCAAATGTCGTTGGCCATACCATTTCATTTTATGATCAAGCTCCAATTATGTAAATTGCGCATCCATTTTAAGCCATGAGTATACACGGAAATATCAAAATCGTAACCACCCATCAGCTTCAGGAAATGAAGTCGAAGGGAGAAAAAATATCCATGCTGACAGCCTATGACTATTCAATGGCTAAGATCATTGATCAGGCAGGAGTTGATGTGATCTTAGTAGGGGATAGTGCTTCCAACGTGATGGCCGGCAACGAAACTACTCTACCTATAACATTAGATCACATGATCTGGCATGCAACATCTGTTGTGAAGGCAGTAAATCGTGCATTGGTGGTTGTCGATGTACCCTTTGGTAGCTATCAGGGCAGCTCTTCGGAAGCTTTAAGATCATGCATTAGAATCATGAAAGAGTCCGGTGGACATGCAGTGAAAATGGAAGGTGGTGTGGAAATAAAAGAGAGTATTTCTCGGGTACTTTCAGCAGGTATCCCTGTTATGGGACATCTAGGATTAACTCCTCAATCCATTTACAAATTTGGCACCTATACAGTGAGAGCAAAGGAAGAGGCAGAAGCTCAAAAACTCATGGAAGATGCTAAGGTGCTTGAGGAGCTAGGTTGCTTCGGAATTGTTTTGGAGAAGATTCCTTCAAAACTCGCAAAAAAAGTATCCGAGTCAATTTCTATTCCTACCATTGGCATTGGAGCAGGCCCCGATACGGACGGCCAGGTGCTGGTGGTGCATGACATGCTTGGCATCACTCAAGACTTTAAACCACGTTTTCTTCGGCAGTATGCCGATTTAAATGCAATAATGAAAGACGCGTTCGAAAATTATGTGTCTGACATTAAATCCCAAAAATTCCCGAACGAAAAAGAGAGTTACTAACCCATTTAAGAGAGAAAGAAATCAATGGCTAAGATCATTTATACACATACGGACGAGGCACCAGCCTTGGCCACAAAATCACTACTCCCAATTGTCAAAGCGTTTGCAGGAAAAGCGGGCGTAAATATAGAAACAAGGGATATCTCACTAGCAGGAAGAATTATAGCTATTTTCCCAGAATTTTTATCGGAGGATCAGCGCATCGGGGATGCCCTTACAGAGCTTGGTGAAATCGCAAAAACCCCCGAGGCGAACATCATCAAACTGCCAAACATTAGCGCATCAATCCCTCAGCTCACTGCCGCAATAAAAGAACTTCAAGCACAGGGATATGCATTACCTGATTATCCGGTAGATCCTCAAAGTGATGCAGAAAGAGATATCAAGTCAAGATATGATAAAGTAAAGGGTAGTGCAGTAAATCCGGTGCTAAGGGAAGGGAATTCTGATCGAAGAGCTCCGAAGGCGGTAAAAAACTTCGCAAAAAAATTTCCCCATAGCATGGGTAAATGGTCAGCGGATTCAAAATCTCATGTAGCAAGCATGAGTGGAGGTGATTTCTATGGGAGTGAGAAGTCGACAACAGTTGAATCGGCTACTGATGTCAGGATCTTGTTTGTCGGAGCAGATGGAAGTGCCAGGACATTGAAAGATAGCTTCCCAATTCAAGCAGGAGAAGTGATTGATGCCTCCGTGATGAGCATGAGTGAATTAAAGTCATTCATCGCTGCTGAGATAGAAGATGCTAAAGCCAATAACGTGCTATTCTCGCTGCACATGAAAGCGACCATGATGAAGGTGTCTGATCCGATCATCTTTGGTGCTGCTGTAGAGGTATTTTATGAAGAGGTGTTCAAAAAGCATTCGAGTCTTTTTGAAGAATTAGGCGTAGATGCCAAGAGTGGTATTGGAGATGTGTATAATAAAATTCAATTAATCGATGAGCGAAAGCGTATCGAGATAGAAGCAGACATTGAAAGAGTTTATGAATCTCGTCCGGCCTTGGCGATGGTTAATTCAGACAAAGGAATTACCAACCTTCACGTACCTAGTGATGTAATTATTGATGCTTCCATGCCTGCCATGATCCGAACCTCTGGACAGATGTGGAACAAAGACAATCAAACGGAAGATACCAAGGCTGTAATTCCAGACAGATCATACAGTGGTGTTTACCATACCGTAATAGAAGATTGTAAGAAGAACGGAGCCTACGATCCAACTACGATGGGAAGCGTACCAAATGTAGGGTTGATGGCGCAGAAAGCAGAAGAATATGGTTCACATGATAAGACGTTCCAGTTTAGTGAAGGTGGCAAAGTTCAAGTAGTAGCCAATGATGGGAGTGTGTTACTAGAGCAAGAGGTTAACGAAGGCGATATCTTTAGAATGTGTCAAGTCAAAGACGCACCTGTTCAGGACTGGGTGAAACTGGCTGTTAATCGTGCAAAAGCAACAGGAGCTCCTGCAGTATTCTGGTTAGACAAAAATCGAGCACACGATGCTCAATTGATTAATAAAGTAGAGAACTACTTGAAAGATCATGATACTTCTGGCCTTGAGATACACATCATGTCACCGATCGAGGCAACACAGTTTTCGGTAGATAGAATCAGAAAAGGTCAAGATACAATCTCTGTAACTGGCAATGTGCTAAGAGACTACCTGACCGATCTATTCCCGATCTTAGAAGTTGGTACAAGTGCTAAAATGCTTTCTATTGTTCCATTGATGAATGGAGGCGGATTATTTGAAACAGGTGCCGGAGGATCTGCTCCTAAACACGTTCAGCAGTTTGTGGAGGAAGGTCACTTGCGTTGGGATTCTTTGGGTGAATTTTTAGCATTGGCTGTTTCACTAGACCACTTAGGTGAAAAGTATGATAATAAAAGAGCAAAAGTGCTTGGAGAGGCATTAGACAATGCGACTTCCAAATTGCTTGAAGAAAATAAGTCTCCTTCCAGAAAAGTGAATGAAATCGATAATCGAGGCAGTCATTTTTACCTAGCGCTGTATTGGGCTGAGATGTTGGCAAATCAGGATGAAGATGCTGAATTGAAAGCCACATTCGAAACTGTTGCAAAAGAATTAGCTGCAAACGAAGAAAAAATCAATGAAGAGCTAATCGATGCTCAGGGAGCTTCGGTAGATATTGGCGGTTATTATCAACCGGACGAAAACCTGGCCACTTCAGCGATGAGAGCAAGTAATACGTTGAATCAAATTATCGATTCGATTTAAAAGAGATTCTTAACAGATAGTTTTACGATCAATGATTATCTAATCATTGATCGCAAACTATTTCTTAATAAATGATTCGGATGCATTGCCATCTGAAACAATGTATTTTCCAGGAGCGAGACTGTCTATATCGAATACTATTTCTGACCCTGAGGTTGAAATGATCTTAATCCGGTCATTAACCGTCTGACCATTGATATTGAAGATTCGGATAAAACGCCTGTCAAAGCAACTATTAACAGTTAGTACATCCTGAGCTGGATTTGGATATGAATGGATATCATTGAAACACTTTAAAGCTATTCGCGCGATGGATGAGTACGATGTTGTTCCATCATAATCCACTTGTTTGAGTCGATAATAAGAGGTGGTAGGTAAAGGATGGTAATCATTAAAATGATACTCGATCAATGAAGACGAATTCCCGGATCCATATACCCTGCCAATGGTTTCCCATTGGATCAGATCAGCTGTTCGTTGGATGTCAAAAAAGTCATTGTTGAGTTCTGTAGCTGTGGTCCATGATAGATGTACATGATCATTTTGGTTTTCTAAATTGAAGGATACCAATTCTACAGGGAGTGTGCTACTACCTAATCTTTGGTAAAAGATATCGGTACTTCCTGCGGATGATAAATTATCTGTACCAGCACTACCATCCATATCAGAATTAGTTCCTGAAAACCCTCCAGCGATATAGGTTAGATCTTCAGTTGTGTGGAAGTAGACATCACTGGCGACATCAGTTCCGGTTCCACCCAATAATATGATATCTTCTAATGTTGGAGGTGAGGCGCTGTTATTCAAATACCAAATAAAGCCATCGGATGATCCGGCAGTTGTTTGATTATTAACACCGACTCCCGGATCAAAGTCTACTACGTATGTATTAGGTGTTTCAAATTTTCCGGTAACGACTAAATCATTGTTTAAATCCAATGCAATTCCGGTTGGATAGGTACCTCCAAAAAAATCAAAATTTACAGAACCTCCTTCGGTCTGTATGGCCCATCTGAAGGTCCCATCGCCTTGTACCGAAACAACAAAAGCGCTTGATGTTGAAGAGGTTGAAGCTAGCGCTGAAGTCAGCGTGCCACCTCCAAAATCCACTGCTCCGGAGAAATCCCCGATTACGTATAAATTATTATCAGAGTCAATAGTGATTGCCGACTTTTCACTTGCTGGCTTACTATTGATCCCTGAAGAACCAGTTCCTGCAGATGCATAGGTCCATCCTCCATAGCTACCATCAGTAGTACTAAGCGTTGAAATTACTAAGTCGTTGGTCCCAGTGGCCGTCTGATTGGCTGTAGGAACACCAGGATCAAAGTCGATGGTGCCGGAAAATGTACCTGTGAAGAAGAGTGTATTTTCATCATTACTTAATGCTATAGAATGACCGAACGCATTTTGAAAAGCCGCACCGAAATTTATTGCCCATTGAGTCACGCCAGCTGAATTAAGCTTGTAAACAATGA
Source organism: Ekhidna sp. (assembly GCA_965601465.1). Lineage (GTDB taxonomy): Bacteria > Bacteroidota > Bacteroidia > Cytophagales > Cyclobacteriaceae > Ekhidna. Next base: position 1,342,412 of record OZ271834.1, read on the forward strand.
TATCATTATTGCCTGCAACATTCACGGTAATGCTGTTACCAAAATCAAAAGTTGTTATTCCAGAATCTTTGGTAATCGTGGCTATTATGTAAACGTTGCCTGAGGCATCATAGATTAAACTACCTGATCGAACTGTTCTTGCAACCGATGGATTTGTTATGGTAGGTCTATGTGTCCATAAGGAGTTACCAGAGTTATCGAATTTGCTGACAAAAATATCACCAGAGCTGGCGGAAGTTACGGCATTGGTTCCGTCAGGTTTGGCCATATTGATGAAATGACCGGTACAGTATACGTTGCCAGTTGCGTCCATTACAACATTTTCTAAATCAACAACTCCAAAGGAACTTTCTGTACCCATATCAATAAACCAGTTCATGCTTCCAGTCGGTACGTCTATGGATTTCAGAAATCCCCCAGTTGATCCATTAGCAATCACTGAAATGGAACCACTCGGTGTTTCTCCTGGATCAAGATCAAAAGAGCCTTGAAATTCTCCACCCACCACTACGTTGGAGCCATTTCCCGCAACACAGGTTGCTACATCTGTTGTTGTACCTCCATATCCATCTGTTTGTCTATAGAGGTATTGTCCATTCAGGTTTGAGTGACAAATCCACGGAAGGACATAAATTAATAAATGGAAAAATAACCTTGAAGGGGATGTTTTTAATGTGGTATACTTCATGTGTCATTCATTATAATGAACATGAAAGCGAAGGAGGTGGTAGTAAGATGGATGGGTTAATAACAAGTATGGAAGATTAACCTTATTCCGATGCTACAATGGTAAGATGAGAATGACAATACCGTGCTCCGAATTAGGTAGACAAAATGTGAGGAATTTAATTTTCCACCTTTCTCTGGTAAAAGAGAAACCCAATTACCTAATACCCTCAACTTTAATTATTCGAAAACCAATATGACTGTTAATCTTGAGGATATTATCCTTAATAATTATCATATGATTATTTTATACATATCTGACCTTTTAAAATAAGTGTTAATCGATATAATTAGTATTTAATATTATCATTTGATAATTTGGTGTGATGATGACCCTTACTCAAGAGCAGCGTTTGCATTTCTTTGATCATAAAGACCATAAGATCATGTGGTGTGATTATAGCAAATCCGGAGAAACTGAAATGATTGAATTATTGAGGAAAGCAGTGGAGCTAGGTAAAACTGCAGGAGATAACCTAAACATCCTGACGGATTTTAAAAGTACTCCCAAGTGCCCGGAATTTAATAAACTACTAAAAGGGTATGGAAAGGAATTTCACCAAAATGGCGTAGAGGTGAAGATTGCCATATTGGGAATAGATAGCCAGCTAAAGCGTGTCATTGTAAACGCAACGATGGTTATTACTCGTATCAAAAACATGAAGTTATTCGAGAACAAGGATGATGCGATTGAATGGTTAACCTCCTAGACTAATTTTAAACAGGATTGTTTATTTCTTCTTTCCGAAAGAGAAACTGGTTGTGCTATTCACTAACCTTCCAGTTTGATCAAAAATGTAGAGTGTATTTAATCTGGTGTTACCTAAGTTTAGACTCGTATTCATGTAGTTTCCTAGAATTACATCATTTGAATTACTCAAATCATCTGGAGGGTAGTTAAAGAGTCCGTTATCGTTTGCCACGAAAATCATAAAATCTGATTGATACGGAGATTTCGAGATATCAGCATCTGAAGGTAGCCTCAATTGAAATGAGGGCTGACTGACTTCTATTGATTTGAAGTTTGAAAATAATTCGACGGGTTTATTTCTCGTAAGAAACGAAGAGTTATTCTTGTTCTGTCCATAACACATCACCGAACAAAAGATTAAAAGACTTAGTATAAACTGCTTCATTTCGATACAAGATTTAGTTAATAAACGGCATTAAAATAAGTTTGTTAGAAGGAAGCCAGCTCGCGCCGACTTCCTAATTTGGGTTAATTATATCATCCCAATTCAATCAGCTCTTCCTGTTGAGCCACTGTGAATGGCTGGTGATACCAACGCTTACCGGTTGCCTGATACATCGCATTGGTCAATGCCGGCACTGCTGGTGGCAACCCAGGCTCACCGAGTCCTGTTGGTGCGATTTCATTTTCTACAAAATGCACTTCAATTTCCTCTGGGGCCTGTGTATGTCTAATCAAATTGTATTTATCAAAATTTTGCTGCTGCGGAGCTCCATCCTCGAAAGTCAGCTGACTATACATCGAATGTCCGATACCGTCAATGATGCCGCCTTCGATTTGGTTTTTGGCCCCTTCGGGATTCACCACGATACCACAGTCCACTGCAGCGGTCACTTTCTTGATTTTAGGTTGGCCATCTTCCATCACAATATCTACTACCTCTGCTACATAAGAATAGTGACAGAAATAGGCTGCAATTCCTCGGTAAACTCCAGGTGTCTCTTGTCCCCAGTTCGCTTTTTCCTTCGCCAACTTAAGAACTCCTGCGTATCGATCTGCATCGTAATCGTATTGACCACCTACCGGGTTGTTCTTAGCTCTGTCAAAAAGCTCAAGCCGGAAGTCGATAGGATCTTTTCCTGCTGCCTCGGCCACTTCGTCCAGGAAGGCTTGCTCTGCACCCGCTGTAAAGTGAGACCTTGGAGCTCGCCAGGCTGCAGTGGTCACATTTGTTGAAGACTCCAGACGTTCGGCTTGATAGTTATCCACCGCGCCAGCAGGGAATCGATTAGGGAAAATCGACCCACCAGGAAGTCCAACACCTCTTGCTTGAAAGGCGATCAGGTTATTATTCTCGTCTAATCCAGCTTTATAAGTAGATCGATAAGGAGGGCGGTACGTACCTTGTGTCATATCATCTTCCCTGGTGTAGATAAGCTTGATCGGTACACCTGCTTGCTTGGAAATTGCGGCAGCTTCCAAACCAAAGTTTCCATATAATCTTCGACCAAAACCACCACCCTGACGTGTCATATTCACTTCAATGTTTTCCAAAGGCATATCCAATAAAGCTGAAGCTGCGGTTTCAAGCGCTTCGGGTGTTTGAATGGGACCAACAAGCTCCGCCTTATCTGCTGTGACGTTGGCGAAGAAATTCATGGGCTCCATGCAATTGTGAGCCATAAACGGAGAGGTATATGTTCGTTCGATAACTTTGGCTGCTTTGGCAAAAGCAGCGTCAACGTCACCATCCGTACGCTCTTCAATGACCTTTCCGTTTTCCAGATCACTGATCATGCGGTCTCGATGCATCTCTGAGTTTTCAGGCGCACTTTTTTGTTCGTAATCAACCTTCAGGGCTTTTTTCGCTTTAAAGAGTTGCCAGGTAGATTCACCAACAATAGCCACCAACTGTTGAAAGGCATTGATCGAACTCCATCTTTCTGAACCGGTATCTGTATCGATAATGAATGCATCAGTAACACCCGGCATGGATTTAATTTCATCCGCATTGAATCCGGTGATTTTCGTACCAAATGCTGGTGGATGATGGATTACTGCCAACTTCATTCCTTCCTCCTCATAATCCAATCCGAAAAGTGGCTCCCCGGTTACAATTTTCTTACCGTCCACATTTTTTGTGGCTTTACCAATGAGCCTGTAGTCCTTTGGTTCTTTTAATGGTACCTCTTCAGGTACTTCTATTTCTGCAGCTTTAGCGGCGATCTCTCCATAGCTAATCGTTCTTTCACCATTCTTTTCTCTGATGATGCCTCCTTCTGCTACCAAATCTGAAGCACTAACGGACCATTCCTTAGCCGCAGCTAGCAAAAGCATTTGCTTACCTGTAGCTCCAGCCATTCGTAAGGCATCCCAACTCAATCTCAGTGATAAACTACCTCCTGCAAACTGATTTTGATAAAATCCTGTATTTAAAGGAGCTTGCTCCACTACTACGTTGTTCCAGTCGACATCCAATTCTTCTGCAACCACCATAGGCATGGAGGTTTTAATATTTTGACCAATTTCAGGGTTAGGTGAGTAAATAGTTACAAGCCCTGTATCGCCAATTTTTACATATCCGTTGATATCAAACCATTCATTGGGTATGGCCAGTTGCTCTTCCGGGGTAGAGGCAGGGGTGCATCCAGTGAGCCAATTAAATCCTATAATCATACCACCTCCTGCTGCTGCAGAGACCTTCAAAAATGATCTTCTGTTGTAATGTGTTTTGATGAGTGTCATAATCTGATAGGTTTAAGCGTTTTTAGCTGCCGTTTGGATGGCTTTATTGATTCGAGTGTATGTCCCACAGCGACAGATGTTACCATTCATGGCAGTCGCAATTTCCTCACGGGAAGGATTCGGGTTCTTATCTAAAAATGCTGCTGCATTCATAATTTGTCCTGCTTGACAATAACCACATTGTGGTACGTCATGCTCGATCCATGCTTGTTGAACCGGGTGATCCCCATTTTCTGAAAGCCCTTCAATGGTTGTTACCTCTTGATCGCCTACTGCAGAAATGGGTAATGAACATGATCGAATGGAGTTACCATCGAGATGTATGGTGCAAGCGCCACATTGAGCTATACCACATCCGTATTTGGTTCCTACTAACTTTAAATGGTCTCTAAGAACCCATAGTATTGGTGTATCTGAATCCACATCTAGCTGATGCTTCTTTCCATTCACCTTGATTGTAAATGCCGCCATATAATTTGTTGATTGAGTTGGTCTATCAAATTACTAAATTCAAAAGACAATCACTTGTGATTTGGGATCAAAAGAGTGGATTTTATGCGAGTGGTAGTTAGAGTACGTTTTAATTATCTATAAATTCAAGTGTTCAATCGCTAATGGAATGAAAGCAGAAGTAGACAAATCAATGAAATCGCTGATCAATAATCTGCCACAGGTAGGTAGTTTAGAGTGGATTGGTATTCGTCCTCAGCGAAAGCAACCGCTTACTTCTGTAGATCAAGTGAATGTGACCAAGGATGGAGGATTGGAGGGGGACCATTTTGCAGGTAAGTTTAGCAAAAAGCGACAGGTGACGTTGATCCAGCATGAGCATTTGGAAGCTGTTTTTTCGATCATGGGAATTGAAGGTTTCGATCCTGGATTAGTGAGAAGAAACCTGGTGATAAAAGGCATCAATCTATTTGCGTTACGTGATCAAAACTTCAGCATTGGGGGAGTTATTTTGGAGGGGACGGGATACTGTCATCCGTGTTCCCGAATGGAAGAAAATTTAGGTTCTGGTGGGTATAACGCGATGCGCGGACATGGAGGAATTACCGCACACGTCATTCAAGGTGGGATAATTAATGTGGGTGCTGAAGTGAAATTGATAGTGGAATGAAGAACCAACCGATATACCTGGATTACAATGCAACGACACCTGTGGATGAACGGGTATTGGAGGCAATGATGCCCTACTTCACCAATAAGTTTGGGAATGCAGCGAGTATTCAACATCCATTCGGTTGGGACGCAGAAGAAGCGGTAAGCCATGCAAGGGATCAGGTAGCTAGCTTGCTAGGGGTTAAGTCGCAGCATATCGTTTTTACTTCTGGTGCCACCGAAGCAATTAATTTAGGTATTCAAGGGGCTTTCAATTCAAGTGAAAAAAATCACATCATTACTTGCTGTACAGAGCATAAAGCTGTCTTAGACACCTGCGAATTCCTGAAATGTAAAGGAGCTATAATTACGCTATTAGATGTCAATGCCGATGGATTGATTGACTTGGACCAACTCAAGGAAGCGATCACTAAGCAAACCTTGATGGTTAGCCTGATGTCTGCAAACAATGAAACGGGTGTATTGCAGGATATTCAAACGATTGGAGCGTTATGCCATGATCGAGAAATTCTGTTTTTCACTGATATCACTCAATCAGCAGGAAAGTCTTACTTGAATCTGGAGGAACTCAAAATCGATCTTGCAGCATTTTCCTCGCATAAATTATACGGTCCAAAAGGAGTTGGTGCACTTTACATTAAAGATGCAAGTACGATAGAACCCATTGTGTATGGAGGAGGTCATGAAAAAGGATTGAGATCCGGGACATTGAATGTTCCTGGAATTGTAGGCTTTGGAAAAGCCTGCGATTTAACCAGTCAAGGACTTGAGAATGAAAGTTTAAGACTTGGCAAGATGAGAGACGAAATGGAGCAGGCATTTGAATCTCTTGGTGGTATTTCCATTAATGGTGCAAAGGCTAATCGGTTGCCACATGTATCCAATGTTTCATTTGAAAACATTGATGGAGCCAAGTTGATGCGATCGTTGAAAGGGCTGGCCATATCCCAGGGTTCTGCATGCAATTCCTCAGTTATAGAGCCTTCTCATGTTTTGAAAGCAATGGGGCTGAGTGACGGACTTGCTTATTCGTCATTAAGAATTTCATTAGGTCGACCAACAACTACAGAAGAAATTGACCAGGCAATTGAAATTATAAAAAAAGTGATCGAGCAACAACGCTTGCAGCCATTATGAGAGAGATAGAAGCAATCATCGATTCTTATGAGAAGGCCAAAGCTTCGGACTCTGGATGTGTACTAGCTACAGTGGTTCATGTAGAGGGCTCATCCTATCGAAGAGCCGGTGCGCGTATGCTGGTGGATGAAGATGGAATGATGACAGGGGCGATCAGTGGAGGCTGCCTTGAAGGAGATGCATTGCGAAAAGCTTTGCATGCCTTACATCAGAATAAAAATAAGTTGATCAGCTACGATACAAGCGATGAAAACGATGCGGTAATAGGAGCACAATTAGGGTGCAATGGCGTCATACAAGTGCTTTTCGAACCCATCAATTTTGAAAAAGCGGATAATCCATTGGAATTATTGAAGAAGGCCAATCAGCAAAATCAATCCATGATTATTGGCACCTATTTCCATTTAGATAAAACTAAAGAGCAATATGGAACTACCTTTTTGGTTGATAAAGATTTGAAAATAAGCGGGACAGAAAAAGCATCCGAGTTACACGATCATGTACTGCTCGATTGTCAGATAGCGTTCGATGATCGCTCTTCTCTTTTTCGTGAGTACATCCTGGGCGATCATAAACAGTATCTTTTTCTAGAGGTATTTACTCAGCCACCAACGTTGGTCTTGGTGGGTGCAGGGAATGATGCTCAGGTTTTAGCACAAATGGCTGAAGTTTTAGGGTGGAACATTGTAGTCACAGATGGACGACCTACGCATGCAAATACTGACCGCTTCACCAGCTCTTGTCAGATCATTGTAGCCAAGCCTGAGGCAATTTTGGATGAGGTGAATGTGACAGATCGTACGGTCTTTGTTTTGATGACTCACAATTATCGATATGACACCTCTGTACTTAAAATATTGTTGGATCACGTGGAAATTCCATACATCGGGATTCTGGGTCCAAAAAAGAAATATGATCGCATGATAGACGATTTGAAGAACGAAGGAGTGGAGTTGACAGCTGAGCAATTGGCTGTTATTCATGCCCCTGTGGGATTGGAAATTGGCGCCGAAACACCAGCAGAGATTGGGCTGTCCATTTTATCCGAGATTCAATCTGTATTAACGCATACACCTGGAGGTGTTTTAAAAGAGAAGGACGGCCCCATTCATCGGAAGAAGAATAATGAATTCAAACAAGTGATCATTGAATAAGCCAAAGGATATTGGATTGGTTTTGCTAGCGGCGGGTGCTTCAAAGCGTCTGGGTCAGCCTAAACAGTTGGTGTCTTTCCATGATAAAACACTCCTCCAGCACGCCATCGATTGTGGAGAATCACTTGACTTAAAATCAAAAGTGCTGGTGATTGGAGCAAATAGTCAACAGATCTTGAGTGAGACGGATACCAAGTCATTTGAGGTTTGTATGAATGAAAAATGGGAAGAAGGGATGGCGACCAGCTTAAATCTGGGACTTCACAAATTATTGAATTTGAATTCAGAGCTTTCAGGAATCATGGTTCTGGTTTCGGATCAGCCATTTGTTAGCGAGAAGCTTTTAAATGAGATGATTCAATCATTCTCCAAAGAATCTTCGATAGTCGTTTGTAAATACCAAGAAATAATCGGAGTCCCCACGTTGATTGGGAGCAGCTATTTCGAAGAAATACAAGCCCTAAAAGGAGATCAAGGTGCAAGAAGAATAATTAAGAAATATCCTGATTTGGTTAAGACTATCAGTTTTGATCAGGGTAATTTTGATATAGATACGCCTGAGGATTTGAGGCGTTTAAATAAACTTAAAGACTGATATGCCAGTAACGATCAAATATTTTGGAGCGATAGCGGAGGTAACAGGTGTTGCTGAAGAAGAGATTGAATTGAGTGAGGTGAAAAACAGCCTGGAAGTTTTGAAATCCAGCTGTCTTTCCAGGTATGAATCAATTAAAGATCTTTCCTTTCAATTAGCAGTCAATCAGTCGTTGTCTACTGCAGATTCACTGAAAGATGGGGATGAAGTGGCCTTTTTACCGCCATTTGCGGGAGGTTAAATGACAGACTTTTCACGATACGATCGCCAGATAAAGCTCTCTGAAGTAGGCCTTGAAGGCCAAACGAAATTACAAGAAGCTAGATTACTCCTGGTGGGAGCCGGTGGATTAGGTTGTCCTGCTGCGATGTACCTCACAGCTGCAGGAGTTGGTGCCATTGGGTTAATTGATCATGACGTAGTGGATGAAACCAACTTACATAGGCAGGTTTTATTTTCTGAAAACGACATAGGAAGAAACAAGGCAGAAGCAGCAAAAAAGGCACTTCAACTTAGAAATTCAGAGATAGCAATAACCGCATATGCAAAGCCATTTGATCTGGATAATGCAATTGAACTTGTTTCTGAATACGATCTAATTCTTGATGGAACCGATAATTTTCAGACCAAATATTTGATCAATGATGCGTGTGTCAAAGCAGACAAGCTATTCGTAAGTGCCTCCATTTACAAGTACCAGGGACAATTATCGGTCTTCAATTATCAAGATGGACCCACTTACAGGTGCCTCTATCCAACACATCATTACAAAGACAACAGCAATTGTGAGGACACGGGTGTGCTCGGGGTGTTGCCAGGCATCATGGGCACCATGCAAGCTACTGAAGCACTCAAAGTCATTCTCGGAATTGGAAGCCTATTATCCGGCAAGCTGAAGATTGTAGATACACTGGCAATGGAAGACCAACTCATCACTTTTCAGCGGAATGAAGAAGCAATCGAAGACATTAAGAGTCAACCATTGAAGCTGGAAGAGGCCATATGTTCCATTTCGAATGATGAACATTTATACCTGGATGTAAGGGAGTCCTTTGAGCAACCCAGACCAACAAATAAAAATTTATTGGAGATACCGCTAAACCAACTCAAAGAGCGTCACAACGAAATCACACGAAGTGAAAAGGTGCATGTCTTTTGCCAATCTGGAATTAGAAGTAAAAAAGCCATTGCACTGCTTGAGAAAGAATATGGATTTGATAACTTGGTAGACGCAGGAGGAATAGAAGAATTATTACAATGAGTGAAAAGAAACCTAAAAAAGTATTTATGGAGGGCGCAATCCCTCCCGAGAAGATAGCCAAATCAATTGCTAACCATCAGTCAAAGACGAATATTGGTGCGCATAGCATTTTTTTGGGGCAGGTCAGAGCTGATGAGATTGAGGGAAAAGTAGTCCAGGCCATTGAATACTCAGCCTATGAGGAGATGGCTGAAAAAGTATTTCATGAGATACGAGAATCTGCTTTCGATCAGTATGACATGACATGCTGCCACATCTACCACAGTTTAGGACCGGTGAAAGCTGGGGAATTATGCTTGTTTGTCTTCACCTCTTCAGCACATCGAAAGGTAGCAATTGAGGCCTGCAATTATTTGGTGGAAGAAATCAAGGCCAAAGTTCCAGTGTTTGGAAAAGAAATTTTTGAAGACGAAAGCCATCAGTGGAAAGTGAATAGTTAGTAACTAGTAACAGGTAATTAGTGATTAGTAAATTAGTTGACTGATTCTCTACCTCCATTTGGACATATTTTAATTGAAAACTAAACAACTGATTCACTAATTTTCTAATTACTGAAAAAAGAATGGTAGATATCACACATAAATCGAATACACTTAGAGTTGCTACAGCTCAGGCCATTGTGAAGGTCGGAAGTCAAGAAACCATTGACTTGATAGAAAGTGGTCAGATTCCGAAAGGAGATGTATTCGAGATGTCTAAGGCTGCAGGATTGCTTGGTGTGAAGAAAACACCAGATCTGCTGCCCGATTGTCATCCATTGCCCATAGAGTTTACAGGCATAGAATATGAAATTGATGGATTGGAAATCACTGTTTTGATGACTGTGAAAACCATCTACAAAACTGGGGTAGAAGTGGAGGCTATGCATGGTGCTAGCATTGTCGCATTGAATATGTATGACATGCTGAAGCCGGTGGATAAAGAGGTAGAAATCAGCACAATCAAATTACTGAAGAAGACGGGCGGAAAATCAACCTATCGTAAGCCATCCAAAGGGCTTTCGTGCAAAATCGTGGTTTGCTCTGATTCTGTATCAAAAGGTGAAAAGGAGGATCGTGGAGGCAAACTTCTATTAGCTAAAATGGAAGAATTTGGTCTTGAAAGCTCCTATGAAATTATTCCCGATCAAGCGGATCTCATTAAAAAACAAGTAGATGATCTTTCTACAGACTTATTGATTTTTACTGGTGGAACGGGAGTCGGTCCTCATGATATTACTCCGGATACGGTAAGGCCATTATTAGATACAACATTATTGGGAGTGGAGGAAGAAATGCGGCGTTATGGACAGGAGCGGATGCCATATGCGATGCTTTCACGGTCTGTTGCAGGAGTCAAAAATGGGAAGATCATTTTAGCAGTTCCTGGATCGACAGGTGGAGTTACAGACTGTCTGAATGCCATCTTTCCTCATTTGTTTCATGTTTTTCACGTATTGAAAGGAGGAGGACACTGATGGAACCGAAGATCATAGACACATTTGGAAGGCCTCATACGTATCTCCGCATCTCACTCACAGATCGATGCAACCTTCGTTGCTTTTACTGCATGCCTGAAGAAGGCATTAAGCTCATGGAGAAGCCAAATGTCATGACCTTGGAAGAAATCATCGGGATTTCAAAAGCTTATGTCAGTCTGGGTGTTGATACCATCCGATTTACTGGGGGAGAACCACTGGTGAGGAAAAACTTTGAATACCTGGCACGTGAGCTAGCAAAGTTGAAGGTGACGCTAAAACTTACGACGAATGGCATCCTCATGGATAAATACTTTGATCTGTTTGAGGAAATTGGATTGAAGAAAATCAATGTAAGCCTGGACACCCTGGATAAGACTAAAAATGCATTTATAACCAAGCGGGATTATTATGATCGCATCATGCAGAATATTCATGAAGGCCTATCTCGCGGGTTTAAGATCAAGCTGAATGTCGTATTGATCAAAGGCGTCAATGATAAGGAAATCAACGACTTTATTGCGCTTACAAAAGATCAGAATGTAGTGGTTAAGTTCATTGAGTTTATGCCATTCAAAGGCAATAAATGGGACTGGAGTAAAGGAGTAAGTGAAGAGGAAATTTTGGAAACGGTGCGCACCAATTTCGGGGAAGTCAAGACCTTATCAAACCCGAAGCACAGCACATCTAATAACTTTAAAGTGGATGGACACCAGGGGAGTTTTGGGATCATTAGCACCATTACCAATCCATTCTGTTCAGACTGCAACCGGATTCGATTAACAGCGGATGGCAAGATGAAAAACTGCCTGTTTGCTAATTCAGAGACAGACATCCTAGGCCCGTTCCGTAAAGGAGAGGATATCCATCCTTTGATTCTGAATGCGATTAAAAGTAAAAAGTATTCACGTGATGGCATGGATCTGAAAATGGATGCAGATCACTATGAAAAGAATCGTTCAATGATTTCAATAGGAGGCTAATGGTATCGATTGAAGAAGCATTAGCGTTAGTCACTCAGCAAGAAGTAAACCCGATACCCGATGAGTTTCCGTTGGCTCAATCGTTAGGTTGCTATTTGTCACAAGCCATCACTTCTCCTTTTGATCTGCCTTCTTTCGACAACTCTGCTATGGATGGCTATGCCGTTTGCGGCTTTCATAATCAGTTTGAAATTATCGGGGAGGTAGCTGCAGGAAGCACTGCGACAAATGCATTGACCGATGGGAAAGCCATGCGGATTTTTACTGGAGGAAAGGTGCCAGAAGGGACCACTGCTGTCATCATGCAGGAAAAGACTCAAGTAGAGGGAACCACACTCGTGTTGGAGGAGGAGGTAGTCGAGGGTAAAAATGTGCGGAGAAGGGGGACTGAAATCGCAGAAGGGCAGGTAGTCTTTGAACCGGGCCATCGAGTGAATCCAGCCACCGTAGGTGTGCTGAGCTCGCTAGGATATGGGTCCGTTTCAGCCTATCAACAACCGGTGATCCATGTCATTGCCACGGGAAACGAGCTGATTGAGCCAGGAGAAACAAAAGAAAGTGGGCAGATTTATGAGTCCAATAGCCAAACGCTGGCTACTGCATTACAAGATCATGGATTCTATTGCGGATCCAGACAAAAGATTGAAGATGATTTGGATGCGATAGCAGACGGAGTAGCTGATAATCTTGAGCAATGCGATGTGTTGTTAATCACAGGAGGAATTTCCGTGGGAGATTATGACTATGTAAAAGAAGCCTTGGAAGAGAATGATGTAGAAGAGATTTTCTACAAAGTATTTCAGAAGCCTGGCAAGCCGCTCTTTTTTGGGAGAAGAGATGATCAATTTGTATTTGCACTTCCAGGGAATCCGGCATCCTCTTTAACCTGCTTTTATGTGTATGTGCTTCCGTTGTTGCAAAAAATGGCTGGAGGTGCTGGCGATGGGTTAATGAGGGTTCAACTGCCATTGAATCACGAGTATGAAATCAAATTTGATCGTCCGGTATTCCTAAAGGCCCAAATAGAAAATGGAAAAGTGACGATACTGGATGGGCAGGGATCATCAATGATTCATTCGATGGCCCAGGGAAATGCATTGACGTTTGTCAAGGGCCCCATTCAGTTTAAAGCAGGTGATCTGGTAGAATGTTTATTAACTTAAACCTATGGAGATCGACATTCTGCTTCCGGTGATTTTTCTATTTATTGCACTACTGTACTCTTCTGTGGGTTTTGGTGGCGGCTCCAGTTACCTGGCCATCATGAGTATTTTTCTGACTGATTTCTATTTAATCAGATCGACAGCTTTGCTGTTGAATATCACCGTAGTGACCATTGGCACCATCATGTATGTGCGCAATCGCGTGTTCGATTGGAAGCTATTCTGGCCGTTTTTATTACCTAGCATACCATTGGCGTATGTAGGCACTCAAATGCGCCTATCGGAGCAAACATTCTTTCTCATCCTTGGAGCGCTGCTCGTTCTGTCTTCATTTTCCATGCTGATAAGATTTATTAAAATGAACTTTAACTCCCGCTCGTTTGCGATCTGGAAGCGACTCGGACTGGGAGGTATCATCGGCTATTTTGCCGGGCTTTCAGGAATTGGCGGAGGTATCTATCTCTCACCAATCTTAAATATGATGAATTGGGAGGATGCTAAAAAAGTAGCCTCTTTAGCATCTGTATTCATCCTTGTCAACTCGTTATCAGGCCTTTTGGGCCTTTTGGCTGTGAATACCTTTGTAATTGACGGACAGCTGACGATTCGATTACTGATTGCGGTGTTTATAGGTGGAATGATTGGCTCATATTTATCCAATCGAAAGTTTAATACCCGACTGATCGGACTATTAACAGCTGCTCTGGTGTTGTATGTGGGATTAAGGCTGTTGCTGTTCCACGGGTACGGAATCAAAATTTAAGCCTATGCAACTCGCATCGATATATGTAGGTAAGCCAGTAAAAGCTGACTACAACGGACGTGATATCTCTACCGGTATTTATAAAAACAAAGTAGAGGGGCCAGTAAAGGTCTCTTCTTTTAACCTTGAGGGTGATCAACAAGCAGACCTCACCGTTCATGGGGGTGTAGACAAAGCAGTCTATGCATATCCGGCTGAGTATTACGAATTTTGGAAAAAGGAACGTCCGGATCTGCATTTTGAAGCCGGATTCTTTGGTGAAAATCTCTCTACAACCGGTCTGGATGAAATCAATACGCACATTGGAGATGTCTTCGAGATTGAATCAATCGTGCTGCAGGTAACGAGCCCACGCATGCCCTGCTACAAACTTGGGATTCGTATGAAAGACCCTGGCTTTGTTCGTGACTTCATGAAAGCTGAAAAGAATGGGTTTTATTTTAAGGTGTTGCAAGAAGGAACCATCGAAGCAGGAGATGAAATTAAGAAGGTGAAGCAAGATGGACATGAGCTCAGTGTCCAGGAAGTCATCCAACTCTATACCACCAGAAAATCTGATAAAGAACTCCTTCAAAAAGCCATCAACTCGCCAAGTCTTCCACAAGATTGGGTGGACCACTTTGAGGTTATTTTAGCAAGGCTCAAATAAATCATTTGGAAGGGAATCTTAATTGACTATTTTACGTTAATCTGCCTCTAACGGTACATTTTGTATCTTTATTTAGAGATAGTAAAATAAGAGGAGTCATGATTTATAATGGTAAAGAGGTAGAATTTCCGGCGATCATGCACGTGAGTTTTTTCAAACTCATTGAGCAGTTGGAAACCATGGCAAAAAGCAAGGACATTGGACAGTCAAATTATGCCAATGAATTGCTGCAAGAGGTAGAAAAATACCCGGAGCTCAAGAGTGGTATCACGGATGTTAACAAACTACCCAAATACCAAAAATCTATTGATAAGCTCAGTAAGCCACTTTTTCCTTCCGTCCTCTCAACGAATGAGATTAAAATTTTGACCCCTCCATTTTATTTCAAGCCGATTTATACCTCTGAGCGTTTCGCAAACATTGTGAATGCTTCCGGCGAGGAATTTGAGTTTCGAATGAGAGATGTAGACGAGGACCTCTTCTACAAATACTGCTGCTACTTCATCATGGGAAGTTATTTCGGATACCCGGTTGGTGGATCTACTCCTCAATTCCTGGAGATTGAAAACAAAGCGCAGGGATTCCAAAGAGTTTACAAACTCCTCATAAATGCAGATCTGTCGGAATTCATTCCTACAGATAATGCTGTACAGATCACTGAAAAAGACTTTTATGAACTGATCGACAATTTTGATGATATGAAGCTTTGGAAGGAAAAATTCCCTCCAAACAGTTGGATTATGAGAGGCATCAATATTGTCAATTTAGTGGATGTAACAGCAGATCAGTCCATTGGAAATATCACTTCAAACCTATTGGTGAAATCAGACAATGCATTCGAAAACATCCAGCAGAGTATCCGAAGGATGCTTGGAAATAAAGACCTTTCCATAGGTATTGTCAGTTATGAAAATGATATGCTCGTTCCGGTCGACCATCGCGATGTAGAGAGCATCTTACTACAAAAAGGAGATTGGCTAAGCTGCGACAGGGACTTGTGTCCATTCAGTTGCCAGGAGCTCTTCGTAAACAAGCAACCATTTGTAGTAACAGATGCGGACTACTTCCACGAGATGTCTGGTACCAGTATGGCTCAAAAGCTGAAAGATTCAGGCTTTAAAAGTTACATCATTGCACCATTGGTACATGAAGGTGAATTGCTAGGCTTCATGGAGTTGGGTTCTAAGAAAAAATATGAACTGAATAAAGGTTCGCTAGCCATGTTGGATCAAATTCTTCCGATCCTTTCGATGGCGAAAAAGCGTTTCCAGACGGAATCTCAAAACCTGATAGAGGCGGTAATTCAGCAGGAGTGTACGACCATTCACTCATCCGTGAAGTGGCGATTTGAGGAAGAAGCTTTGAAATTTATCAAGAAGCAGGAAGAAGGAGAGGAATCGGAATTTAGGGATATTGTCTTTGATCATTTGTACCCGCTCTATGGTCAGCTTGACATCAAGGGATCTTCAGAACGAAGAAATAAAGCAGTTAGCAAAGACCTGATTAAGCAGCTCAATGCTGTAACAAAAATCATCAAGGCGGCCAATAGACAAAAGCAATTACCGATATTGGAGGAACTCGAGTATCAATTGAATGGTTTCACCGGCGAGTTAAAGAAAAACCTTGCAGCAGGAAGTGAGCATCGCATTCTCTCCTTTTTGAGGGAAGATATTTATCCAGTATTTGATCATTTAAAAGGTGAAAACAGTGAGCTGAGTACTCTTATTGAAAACTATGAGAGCATGCTCGATCCAGATCTTCAATCTGTATACGAGGAGCGAAAAA
Organism: Ekhidna sp.; assembly: GCA_965601465.1. Classification (GTDB taxonomy): domain Bacteria; phylum Bacteroidota; class Bacteroidia; order Cytophagales; family Cyclobacteriaceae; genus Ekhidna. Next base: position 1,358,642 of record OZ271834.1, read on the forward strand.
AATACGACACCAGTGTCAACTTGATCAATCAGCGATTGGCCTCTTACCTGGATAAAAAGCAGGTCGAAGCCCAAGAGATGTTCCCGCATTATTTTGAGCGATACAAAACGGATGGCGTAGAGTTCAACATGTACATCGGTCAGTCCATTACCAATGGAAAAACGTTCAATGAGATCTTCCTACGCAATCTTAGACTGTGGCAGTTATTGGTGATGTGTGAAATGGAAAATGAATTTCATTCCTTAAGAAAAGAGCTTACAGCACCGGTTGAGATTGCTTCGTTGATTTTGGTATATAGCACGCCACTTTCTGTTCATTTCCGAATGGACGAGAAGAAGTTTGACGTGGAAGGTGCTTACAATGCACGATACGAAATCATCAAGAAACGAGTAGATAAAGCGCACATCAAAGGCACGAAAGAACGTATCACTCAACCCGGACATATTGTAATTGTCTATTCTCAGGAGCAAGATGCTAACGAATACCGAACATATTTACAGTTCCTAGCTTCGAAAGGGTATCTTAAGAATAATATAGAAGATGTAGCCCTGGAAGATTTACAAGGCGTACATGGACTGAGAGCCTTAAGAGTAGCTGTTGATTATGCCGGCTCCATGGGTGTAGATGAACTCATTCGGGAAATTGAAGAAGGAACTTCAGCTAAATAAGGACGCTTCTATTCCATGAAAGACGATGGGTTGGCTCAGTTAAATTCCCCAATCTATATTGGATAACAGCTACTGTTTTAGGATAATTTGATCTTGCTCCTAATAAATTACTATCAGCTTAGCTGATTCAATTATCTTACGCTAGAGACTAAAATGTAACTAGTGAAGAGAAAAAATATATTGATTACGGGTGCCAGTTCCGGTCTTGGAAAAGGCATGGCTACAGAGTTTGCCAGACAAGGATGTAACCTTGCATTATGCGCACGTCGGGTGGAAAATTTAGAGGAGCTAAAGAAGGAGCTCCATGAGATCAACCCCAACATTAAGATCTTCTTAAGATCCCTGGATGTCACCAATGCCGATCAGGTGTTTGAGGTATTCCGAGCATTCAACCAGGACTTTCATGATATCGGCGAGCAGATGGATCGGGTGATTGTGAATGCCGGTATGGGCAAAGGCGCTTCTTTGGGTAAAGGCCATGCGGCAGCCAACATGCAAACAGCAATCACTAATTTCTGCGGAGCGATCAGCCAGATGGAAGCAGCCATGGAAATTTTCAGAGAACAAAATCATGGACACCTGGTCACCATTTCATCCATGTCCGCATTCAGAGGGTATCCATTTGCGATGACGGTTTATGCAGCGACCAAAGCAGGCTTGAAAAGCTTAACGGAAGGTGCTCGTATTGACGTCATGAAGAAACCCATCAAGGTATCTTCCATCTTCCCTGGGTACATTCAGTCTGAATTGACTGATTCCATTGGCAAACCACCTCCATTCATGATCCCGCTGGACAAAGGATCTAAGTTACTAGTGAAGGCCATCAACAAAGAAAAAGCCAAGGCATACGTTCCTTATTGGCCATGGGGTTTATTCAAGGTGTTAATGCCATTCGCTACAGACAAGATGCTGAGAAAATTTTAATTCCATTATGAACTTTGAACCCTCCCCACGTTCCGAAGAATACCTTCAACGACTGAAGAAATTCATGAAGGAGCACGTCTTTCCATTTGAGCGAGACTACATAGAATACCATAAGAACAACAATGCCGATGGCAATTGGGAAAACTGGACCGAGCATCCCAAATTGAAGGAGCTTCAAGCCAAGGCCAAAGAGCAGGGACTCTGGAATTTGTTCTTACCGGATAGGGAGTTAGGGCAGGGATTGAGTGTGCTGGAGTACGCACCGCTTGCTGAGGAGATGGGACGCGTTTACAATTCAGCTGAGATCTTCAACTGCAATGCACCGGATACAGGAAACATGGAAGTGCTTTACCATTTCGGGAACGATCAACAAAAAGAACAGTGGTTGAAACCACTGCTAGCAGGGGAGATGAAATCCGTTTTTTGTATGACAGAACCCGATGTGGCTAGTTCGGATGCGACGAATATTCAAACTTCAATTACTCCGGATGGTGATGAAATTGTCATCAAAGGGAAGAAGTGGTGGTCTACCGGATTGGGACATCCGGAAGCTAAGATTTCCATTGTGATGGGTCAAACCAAAGATGAAGGCAAAGGAAGACACGAACAGCACAGCATGGTGCTGGTGCCATTGGATACTCCGGGTGTTAAGGTTAAGCGGATGCTGAATACGTTTGGCGCCTACGATCCTCCTGCTGGACATGGGGAAGTGCATTTCAACAATGTTCGGGTACCCAAAGAAAACCTCATCATGGATTTTGGAGCAGGGTTTGCGATTGCGCAAGGTCGGTTAGGGCCGGGAAGAATTCATCACTGCATGCGGTGCATCGGAGCAGCTGAGCGTGCACTACAACTTGCCATTATACGGAGTGGCACACGAGAAGCTTTTGGCAAATTACTGGCTAAGCTTGGAGGAAATTCTGAGCGCTTTGCAAAAGCCAGAATTGACATTGATCAGGCACGTTTACTAACGCATTATGCAGCCTGGAAAATTGATCAGGCAGGCGTAAGGGAAAGCATGACTGAGATCTCTGCGATTAAAGTGGTCGCTCCAAGAGTATTGCAGGACGTGACCGACATGGCGATGCAGATACATGGAGGAGGTGGACTCTCCGATGACTTTCCATTAACCGCATTCTTCATACAAGCCAGAGCGCTTCGTTTAGCCGATGGACCTGATGAAGTACACATGCGCATGATCTCAAGGTTGGAATTCAAAAAATACCTGACCTGATCATGAGTGAAGTTCAAATCAAAGATTTAGAAAAGCAGCAACGTCAAGGTGAGGAGCTTGACCTGGATAAACTCATCCCCTGGATTCAATCTCAAGGTCTGGATTTAAAGGGAGACCCGGCAATCACACAGTTTTCCGGAGGGGCGTCCAACTGGACCTATCGATTGAAGTTTGATAACCGGGATGTGATCTTGCGCCGAGCGCCTTTAGGGAAAAAGGCGGGAGGCGCTCATAACATGCCACGTGAATATCACCTGCAGAAAAAACTAAAGCCTCACTATGACTATGTGCCGGAGATGATTGCCGTGTGTGAGGATGAGGAGGTGATGGGGTCTACTTTTTACCTCATGGATCGACTGGAGGGCATGATCCCACGGAAGAACCTCCCACGTGAGGTGGAATGGAATCAAGAATTAACGAATGCACTTTGCCACTCTTTCTGGGACAAGATGGTGGAGTTGCATCAGGTAGATTACCAGAAAGAAGGACTGGATACCCTTGGAAAAGGAGAGGGATATGTAGAAAGACAAATCAGCGGATGGAACAAACGTTACGCCGATGCAAAAACCTGGAACGTACCCGCTGGAAAGAAAGTGATGAAATGGCTGGAGGATTATATGCCGAAAGAAGAAAACCTGTGCATCATTCACAATGACTTCCGGTTGGATAATGTGGTGTTGGATCCGAAAGATCCTGCGAATATCATCGGTGTACTGGATTGGGAGCTGGCAGCTATCGGTGATCCTTTGATGGATCTAGGGAGCAGCCTGGCTTATTGGGTGCATGAGGATGATAACTTCTTCATAAAATCCATGCGAAGGCAACCTAGCAACGCTTTGGGCATGATGAAACGACAGGAAGTGATTGATTATTACAGTCAGAAAACAGGTAAAACTATTGAGGACTTTCGATTTTACCGGGTGTATGGACTCTTTCGATTGGCAGGAATTGCCCAGCAGATCTACTACCGCTATTCCAAAGGATTTACCAAGAACAAGGCCTTTAAGAACTTTTGGATGATCTCGATCTACCTGATAAAGACCTGTGAGAATGTAATGAAGCAAAAAGCATAAGTCATGGCGATGATCTACCTCATTCGACATGGCCAGGCTAGCTTCTTGAAGAGCGATTACGATCAACTATCTGAGCTGGGTCAAAAGCAATCGGAGGTGTTAGGTAAGGCATTGAAAGATCGCAATCAATCCGTCTCATTCATTTCGAGAGGCTCCCTGAATCGGCATCAGGAAACCGCCAAGTACTGTTTGCATGGGTATGAAGAGAAACTCGAGACCTTGGAAGATGCACGATGGGATGAATATGATCATATGGATCTTTTGGCGAAGCACAATCCTGAATTTATCGATCACAATGCCATTGGGGAATTCTTGCGAAAGCAGGAAGATCCCATGCGTGCACTTCAACACGTGTTGAATCAATCCATAGTAGACTGGATGAATGATGCACATGACTATCAAACCAGTTGGGCTACCTTCAAACAACGTGTATTAGATGCATTGAATGAGTTAGCTGCTAAGCTTGGGAAAGGAGAGACCGCCTGGGTGTTTACTTCTGGAGGCCCTATTTCTGTGGCCTTGATTGAACTGCTTTCCTTGAATGAGGAACAATTTGTGGATTTACAAGCACGGTTGGTCAACAGCAGCATCACCAAAGTATTGGTGGGTAAAAACCGAATCTCACTGAGCTCTTATAACGACTATGGACATTTAGATCATAATCCTGACTTTATAACCTATCGCTAATGAAAGAATTGAATGCAAAGTATCCGAATAAGACCGCTTTTATCACCGGTGCAGGCTCGGGACTAGGGGCTGCATTTGCTACCACCTTGGCCAAGAATGGATGGTCGTTACACCTGTCGGATATCAATTATGGCTCACTGGAAGACCTCAAGCCAACACTCACAGAAGCTTCATCCATCCATTTATATCAATTGGATGTGGGGAATAAGATGGAGTATGGAAACGTAGTGGACGAGCTCCAAAATAAGACTTCTAAAATTGACTTACTTATCAATAATGCGGGAATAGGCGATGCAGAGCTGTTCCAGGATTACAAGCTGGACCAGTGGGAGCGAATGATTCGAATCAACCTGTTGGGGGTGTATTATGGAAGCTACTTTTTACTTCCTTTGATCGAATCTCAAAAAGGCATGATTGTCAATATTGGTAGTGCAGCCGGCTTGATGAATGCACCGGGAATGTCTGCCTACAATGTGGCGAAAGCGGGTGTTTATTCGTTGGCTGAGACGCTGTATCATGAGTTGAAGCCCAAAGGTGTCCATGTGAGCGTAGCAACTCCAACGTTTTTCCAAACCAACATCATGAGTGATGCCAGTGGCTCGGAGAAGTTTGTTCATTTCGCCCAAAAACAGATGAAATACTCCACGACCAATGCGGAAGAGATGGCAGAAGTGGTGTTGACTGAATCAGCCAAAGGAAAATTCCATATCATCCACCCGAAAGAGGCCCGACGCGCGTTCTTCATCAAGAAATGGTTCCCCAAAATCATCAATAAGCAGTTTGAAAAGATGATTGCGAAGTTTTGTGAATAAGCTAACTTGTATGAGATGTCTCTAGATAAACGATTTCTTTGTTCCATTAAAAGATCTGCACCTACTCCTGTTGGTGCTATTGATCTCAGCAATAAGGAGGTCATCTATTCCAGCGGACTGGCAGAAGATATTTTAGGATACACCAAAGACGAACTCTCCCAGTTTGTGGAAAATGATTTTATCGATATCATCCATCCCGATGACCATCAGAAAAATGCAGAAATCCTTGAGAAACTTCGAAATAGTAAGGATGGAGAGGTTGTTACTTCGATTTTGAGAGTGAAGGCAGCAAATGGAGAGTATTTACACTTTCAAATGAATGACATGGTGTATGAGTGGGATGCGGAGGGGAATCCTACCAAGTTTTCAACGGTCATTCAGGACGTTACCAAGCAATCAGTGCTAAGCGATAAGCTAGAAAAAGCGGCCAAAACCATCGCGTCCATACGACACAAGAATTCTCATGAGCTGAGGGCTCCGGTAGCCACCATCATGGGCATAGTCGATCTCATCAGCAAAGAAGATTTTCAAAACGAGTACCAAAAAGAATTGATCGTGCATTTAGGAGAAACGATTAAGAAGCTGGATGAGATCATCCATCAGATCAATGATGAGTCAGGGAGTTAAACTTTCTCAGGCAGACTCTTTCTCTTCACAATCAACCAGATGCTTAATGAAAGCTCTGCAATGAGAATGAGCATCATGATGCCGATCAATAGTGCTTCAGGTAAACCCGTTTGATCAACAAAAAATACGGCATATGTGAACGAAGCAATGATTAACAAAACACCCAGAATCTTAGGTATGTAACCTGACTTGAAGACAGCATAACCCAGCACCAGGAGATGTAAGCCGAAAAAGATGTATCCGACAAGTTTTATAGATCCATAGTCGTACGCATCGATGAATTGAAAAACAAAAGCAAACACTCCGATAATCAAAAGACCCGCATATAGCAATCTGAGCGCACCCGTATACGTAGCAAGTTTCTTATTCGCGGGTTTAAGAACCACATAAAGTGTCAGGCCAATAATGGAATCAAGCACAAGTACCAGTAGATAGCCTATGGCTGCAAAAACGAATGTTTTTTGGTCTGCCGCAATGTCCTCGGCTAAGACTGAAGTATCGCCGGGTATAACAAAGTTTGGTAATAGAAAATCATCTACCACGGTTACGATAACTACCGAAGCGATAAACGAAATCCCTACCATCAGGGCAGCCTTTTTGGGCGATACATTGGCAATGAAATTATTCATGATCCCATAAAATCAATACGCTTAAAGATTTAGTACAAGGTATTTTTATAAGAGGGAGGATGAAATGACCTGGGTCAGGAAGGGTGCTGATTCATGTTTCATGGAAATTTTTAAAGCACAAGGATTGGGGTAACTCTTGTTGGATCACTTGTCTTTGACCTCCCAGTATGGCCATGCATGTTTTAGAGTATCATCTGATATTTCTAGTTCAATAACATTACTCCAGACAATTCGATTTTTATCATTTTGGAGTTGATTGAACCCCCGTTCCCAGGAGTCCATATTTTCCCAATATCTTCGGTAAGAAAGATCAGTGGTATCGACTATTATTAAACCAACCCTGAAATTGTCATTAGGGAAATCACCTTTTGATCCTGCAACTGTCTTAAGCTCTAGGTACTGGTCTTGTTGAATATTTACAATGTCCATGAAATTTGCATCACACAAATAATGACCTAGACGTATTTCTTTAATGTTAGATATAGCATGGTTGTACCAAGAGCAAGTCATTAAATAGAATGGTGGAAGTGAGTCAAGTTTTGAATTTAGTTCTAGAGAAATGCTAATTACGTGTTCTCCATTGTGCTTATTGTACCCAGTTTGTTTTGCTGATAGTTTATAGTAAGGATGTTCTTGGTAGTGTTTGCCACAACTTGATATTGAGAGCGTTAACAGTAATAGTAGAATTTGAATAGTTCTGTTTCTCATAATCATCAGCATGTTCAACGCAAACGGGTGTATAACTATTGCAGAAGTTATTTCTTCGCTAGTTTGAGGTCATAGTACTTTTTATTCACTTTTAATCCCTTCAACAGGCTGATAGAAAATTGGAGGGATCCAAATTGCACGGAAGTAACTTTCGCGCTAGAGTGTGGGTGATTGACATTCATTAGGCATTGTTATTCTTTGGATTCCTTATTTTAGAAACTAATCCATCTATGTGTTCGAATAAATGAGGTTTAATTGGATTCCACATTGGATCAAGAAGGAAGTCTATTCCTTCTCTTCTCGCCAATTTAGCGGCCGGAACGAAATCACTATCACCAGATATAAGTATTATTTGATCAACTTGACGTTTTAATGAAATTGAAGCGACATCAAGACCAATTTTGATATCAACCCTTTTTTGTGAAAAATCAAACTGAACATCATCTTCAGTTAAATCATCCACTGTTATTGTCTTTGATAACAATTCTTTGGTCTTAGATGGTTTTATTATCCATCTCTTTCGATCTTCAAGAACTCCTAGTCGAAGAGCGATTTTTCTTTTCTTCTTCAGTTCTTCCAGAAATTGAACTTGAAATTCATATTGATCTGTTTTAGAAAAGTCGATTGATCTATTATTGACTGGATTGTGCTGTTTTTTCTCGTAGGGTAAACAGTCGTAATAGAATATTCTATATAAATCAAAATCTTCTCCTTTGGCTTGTGTGAGATGCTTTAGACACATTTGCCATAGATCGTTGGCCGTTCTTTCAGGATCTAATTTTTTTATCTTATTTATGGAGCGATATCTTTTAAGAAAGAAGCTTCCATCAACAAGAATTGCTGTTTTCTTCTTCATATGGAAAATAAAATAAAAAAGCTCCAAGGTCGGCATTCTCGTTATTGCATAAAAGATTGAGAATACGTCGCTAAGAGCGTTATATAATTCAAACGTACAAAGAATTATAAAGATTCACAATAATTGTGCTTTTGAGGCTTGAATAGCCTTTTCACGATTGATTTTCATAAGGAGCTAGATAAGACAAAATCTCTAAATGCAATAGCCATCAAGCCGATTTCCTACATCAACACCCCATTCTTCACCTCAATCGGCTTAGGAATATCATCTTCACCTAGCATTTCCAATAGGTCAATTTCGATCGTTCGGCACAAAGAAAGCATCGGGATGTCATTGCCCAATCCTTCAAAGGGATTCTCGGAATAGTCACCGACCAATTCCATCATGAGGTAGACCCAACCGATAAGAATCGTGAAAGGTATCGAGATCCAGGCGCCGAACCCACCCAGTTTAGCAAACTCTGACACCATTCCAAATGGTAAGAGAAAAATGAAAATGCCTACGAAAATCAAACTCATACTGCCATACTGCCGAGGCAATGGAAACTTCTTGATGCGCTCGCATTTGCCTTGATGATCGTAAAAGTCATTGAGCACATTTTGCAGCTCCATGTGTCGGAAGTCGTCGATGAGATTTTTTTTGCGAAGCTCCAACAAATCCTGACTCTGCTCATCAATGATTTGTGTGGCCGTATTCTGAAACTGTATGAGACGATCGTATTCATCTTTAGGTAAGTACTTCTCCAGTTCCTTTTGTGTGAGCCCGCCATCTTCATGTAATCCGATGCCCCAACGCTTCATTCGTTGCTTGGCTACCTTGCTCACATGTTTCCCAATACTCACATGTTCCCATTGTGTGGGTATCAACAGTTGATTTCTTAAAGTATACAACCACGCGATGTGGCGGTAGATCAGTTTCCTTTTCCAGGTGTCCAACTCCGTTTCCGGCGCATCTTTGAAGACTTTTGAAACGTATCCCCGCACATTGGTCGCCCAGGACCTGCTGCTGTTGATGATGGCACCCCAGATCTTTCGTGCTTCCCATAGTCGATCGTATGCGCTGTTGTTCTTGAAGCCCAAATAAAAGGCTACCGCCGTACCAATCACGGACAAAGGAAGCCACGGGATCGACCAGGAAAAGGGGGTATATTCATAAACCAGTGTCATGATCGTACTCCACACGGTCAGCCACAGAATGTGGAAACCGGAGAATCTCATGATACTCCTGAAATTGAAATTCTTATTTACGTACATATTCGCTCAGTGAGGTTAGCATTCTAAGATAGCACGACTATTCAAGTCACGCTAACGAAAGCGGCATCTCTCTGAGTCTTTTGCCTGTAATTCTGAACACTGCATTGGCAACAGCCGCTGCGATAGGTCCAAGTGGAGGTTCGCCCACCGCACCCGGTGTTCCTGTTCCATTGATGATTTCGACATTAATTTCTTTCGGTGCATGCCGCATGAGTGCCATCTTGTATGGTCCGTATATGGTTGGACGTAGCGCCCCCTTCTCGACATACATTTGCTCGAACATCGAGGCACTCATTCCCATAATGATGCTTCCTTCGCACTGCGCTCGAACCTGATCCGGGTTGACGGCTAATCCGGGATCTAAGACACACGTCACCTTTTCTACTTTTATGTCCTTGCCTTCCACGGCCACTTCTACCACATGCGCACATGGAGTTCCGGCATCCGTAGAAGCTGCAAAGCCCATGGCTCGGTTGCCATTTGCCGTGTTGACATAGCCTCCTTTATCTCGGGCTACTTCAATAACCTTTCTCAGACGCTTGCCGGCTTCATCGTTTTGTATAAGATCTAACCGCATTTGGATCGGATCTTTGTCGGCCAGGATCGATAATTCGTCAATAAAACTTTCAATGGCAAAGGTATTGGCCAACAAACCCAGACTTCTCCACCAACTGGTAGCAAAAGGCAAGTCTACGTGCCAGGAAGTGGCTTTAATGTTTTCGATGCCTTTATACTGAATGAATGCACCTCGTATGGTTCCTACATCTGCACCCAATACCGTGTGAATAAATCCCGGTAAAATTGGAGAGTCTATCGCCACGTCTCCCGATGCAAATTCATGCTGCAAGGCCTCAATGGTTCCATCTTCGCTCAATTTCCCTTTCATCACATGATGGGTAGGTGGACGAAAGGTGTCGTTTTGAAATTCTTCTTTTCGATTGAAAAAGCATTTAACGGGTGCACCAACGGCCTTAGATAAAACGGCAACCTGAACAGCATGAGGTGTGTGCAGCCTTCTGCCAAATCCACCTCCTAAAAAGGTAGGAACAATGTTAACCTGCTCTTCATCAAAGCCTAATCGCTTGGCCACTTCGGAGCGAGTAATCTTGACCACCTGAGTTGAAATCTTGAGTGTTACCTTGTCATCTTCTACAAAAGCCACTGCTCCATTCGGTTCAATCTGAGCGTGTGCGCCAATAGGGGAGCGATATTCTGCAGTGACTAACTGACCTGCTTCTTCTGCATCCGATTCCCAACTTGAGGATCCTTGTTTCTGAATGGTCATCTTATCACCATTTCCCACCTGGATCATGTTTTGAATATCTTTCGTCTCCCAGTTTTTCTCAGTCTCCCAGGTAACCTTGATGGCATTCTTGGCATTCTCTGCCTGGATCATGCTTTTGGCAACTACCCCAACAAAATCATCTTCCTGCACGATTTGCACCACACCAGGCATACCTTCCGCTTGACTTACATCTGCGCTGATGTACCTGGCGCCGATTTTTGAAGGTCTGGCTACTGCACCGAAAAGCATGTTAGGAAATTCAGCATCCATGCCGAAAATCGGAGCCCCCACCACTTTATCTACCAGGTCCACCCGTGGTACAGGTTTACCCACGAATTTGTAATCTTTAGTTGCCTTCAATGCTGGCGTGTCCGGAACTTCCCATTCGGTGACTCCATCTACAATCTCTCCATAGGTGAGCGATTTTCCACCCGATGAAACAGTCCCATTGGCTGCTTTCACCGAGCCTGCGTCTACTCCCAATTTCTTTGCACCCTCAATTTTGAGCATCTCACGCATTGTAGCAGCCAACTCTCTTAACGGTTGCCAAAAACCTGCAATTGAGGTGCTTCCGCCTGTACTCATGCTATCAATATTACCTGTAGATGTTGCTGCGTGCACCACTTCAATTTGACTCACATCGATTTCCAATTCGTCTGCAGCTAGCTGAGCCATACCAGTAAAGGTTCCTTGCCCCATTTCTACTTTCGGACTATGGAGAGTCACTTTGTTGTCACTCAAAATTTGGAACCAAATCAAAGGAGTGTCAGTGTCTCCGATATAGGTAAGCATACTAGGGTCATCCAACATATCATACATTCCTCTTCGAAGGGGGTTTCTGCCCAAATAAGCAGCACCCAAAAGCACGCCTGTTCCTCCAAGCAAAGACCTTACGATAAATTTTCTTCTCGATAGTTTCTTTTTTTCAGCCATGATCAGGAGTTTAGAAGTGAGTTGGATTTGATTTCAGCGGCCTTTTTGATGGCTTTTCGCATGCGGTAATAAGTACCGCATCTACACACATTGAGAATGCTCGTGTCTATGTCCTCGTCCGTAGGATTGGGATTCTTATTCAATAATGCTGCTGTAGCCATCATAAATCCCGGTTGGCAATAGCCACACTGAGGAACAATTTCCTCGATCCAGGCTTGCTGAACCGGATGCGGATTTTCTTTGTCACCCAAGCCCTCAATGGTCGTAATGTCTTTTCCTTCTGCATACTTGGCTGCAAATGAGCAGGAGCGGACAGCTTCCCCATTGACATGGATGGTACAAGCACCACAGGCGGCTTTCCCACAGCCGAACTTCGTTCCTTTTAGGTCTAATATATCTCTGATAACCCATAGCAAAGGATTATCACCATCAGTTTCGATGGTTTGGGATTCCCCATTTATTGTGAATGATAATTTCATTTTATTGTCAGGTTGAGGTTTTTAATTTCTTTCTGGAATGTTGGCTCCTGCTTCGATCCACTCTTTCACTGCTGCGATGTATTCTTCTTTCGATACTGGTGGCAATTCTCTTGGATTCCCTTCTGCATCTACGCCAGGTTCCCATGCCCAAAGCACCAGTTCGTGTTCAGTCAAATGATGCATCAATTCTTCTAATGAGCGATTTCCATTTTTTGATCGGTCTTTCATGGAAGCAGCGATCTCATAGCGATCCAGTCCTTCCCATTTCATTTGAGGTGGGGCCAGTGACCATTCCGGCGCGCCCGGTACACCTGAGTTGTTATTGTTGGAATCCTGGTGACACGTATTGCAATTCGTAGCTGCAAATCCACTTGCGCTATTCGCTCGGGTGATTCCAAACCGGTGAGGGTGTCGATCTTCACCTTGCTTGGGTACATCATCGCTTGGATGGCAATTGACACATCGCTGATGGGTAAGTACATCCATCATTTTGTGAAATGCTGCATCAGGATTTTCCTCCAGTTTTGGTGGGTTTTCCTCTTCTGGTAAGATCACCGGTGGAGCCTCAATGGCAGTAGCAGCAACCAGTGCGCTCGCCAGAAATGCTATGACTAAGATTGGAATGGTTAGGTTCTTGAATTTCATAGGTTTTAGTTTGAATTGCGATATTCCTTAGGATTTAGGCCTACCTCACGCTTAAATAATTTAGTGAAACTTTGCGGGTACTCAAAACCCAACCCATAGGCAATCTGACTGATAGATTCCGTCGAGCCCAATAGGGCCGTTTTTGCTCGATCTACAATGGTGTTATTGATATGAGCTTTTGCTGTAAGTCCCGTTTCCTTTTTGAGCATGTCACTCAAATAGTTGGTTGACATGTTCATTTGCTCAGCGAAGAAACTGACATGAGGTACTCCAGAAGTGATGGGTTGTTTTCCATCAAAATAGTTCCTTAGGATACCGTGAAAGTCAGCAACGATATCCTTATTGAAATTTGTCCGGGTATAGAATTGACGATCATAAAAGCGGACACAATAGTTCAGAAGAAGTTCCAGGTTCGAGACAATGAGGTTCTGACTGTGTTGGTCAAAGTTGCTGTTGCACTCTTTCTCAATCTTTCTAGCCAGTGTTGTGATATCGACTTGTTCTTCTGCCGAGAGGTGTAGCGCCTCGGTGATTTCGTAGGAAAAGAAACTATACGAGTCTAAGGTTCTAAATAGCCTGGAGCTTCTTAAAAGATCTGCATGGAACATCAAGGTCCACCCTTTATTATTTCTAATAAGTTCTTGACTTGGACCTATGATTACCTGGCTGGGAGCAATGAATAGTAATGTTCCATCTTCAAAATCATAGGAATTTCTACCATAACCCATGGATCCGGCAGGGCCATCTTTGAAGTAGATGGTATAGAAGTCCATTGCAAATCGTTGCCCTTCAAAATCCAGGTTCTGGTCAATTTCTGATTCGTAATGAAAGGAAATCAACGGATGTTTAGGGGTACTTAAGCCAAGTGCCTTGTGAACTTCAGTGATCGAATGATAACGTTGAATTTCGTCCATGTTTCGAGGCTTAATCTATCAAGGATCTCTTGTTATTACTTAATTAAACTCCTTGACAAATTCACCAAATTACTTTTCGCTCAAGATGATGATGTCAATCGGATCAATAATCGATTGATCGTAACCTGATTTAGTCACTTTAATCATAGCAGCTCCAATCTGATCTGAGTTAACAATAGAATTCGGAGCAATAAGTTTAATGAGTCTAAGTAGCCAGCCTAGATAAGTGATAAGTACGCGATATAGCTTACTGCTAGGTTTAATGCCACGAGTAGGAATGATTCCGCCCGGACGAAATAAATAGACCTGAGCAAATCCCAATTTGGAAAGATCATTCTCTGTTTTCCCTTTTACTCGTGCCCACATGGATCTTCCTTTCTCAGATGAATCAGTTCCTTGTCCGGATACATAAATGCACGTCATGTTTGGATTCAACTTGGAAAGTGGTTTGGCCAGAGCCAGCGTGAAATCATACGTCATTTTTGTGTACTGCTCTTCTGATAATCCAGCTGCACTCACACCCATACAAAGGAAACAGGCGTCATATCCCTTCAGATAATCATGTATGGAGGAAAAGTCTGAGAAGTCTTTATGTATCAGTTGAATCAGCTTGGGATGATTCATTTCCAACTCGGATCGACCAATAGATAGTACGCGTTCGACGCTTGGATCATCAAGGCATTCAAGAAGTACACCTTTTCCAACCATTCCTGATGCTCCAGTTATTATTACTTTCATTTTTGTTTTTATTAAATAAGTGAGTAATCACTCATTATACGATGAAATTTTTTTATAGTTTGTATTTCTGTTTCAAAAAGTCAATGGTGTTTTCTAAATCGAAGTTCTTTTGCAACAATAAACGGGTAGCCATGCCATCCATCAATGTCAATAGTAGGTTCGCTTCTTTCTCGGGCTGTAAATAGCGCAAATCATTAAACGCTTTCACCAAGGCCTGTTCAATGGCTTCCGTTTTGTGCTCACCATAGATTTCTAGCTCCCACTTTATTTTAAATTGAAGCTTCCAAAAATTCATGGCTTCTTCATCCTTGCTGGTATTTAAGCCTATTTCAATGAATTTTCGGAGGACTTCTTTTGGATCAGTTTCCATCAGAATATCTGCAAAAAGCAATTTTGCTTGCTCTTCTCCCATTTGCACGATGGCTTCAAGCAGTCCTTCCTTGTTTCCAAAATGACGAAAAATCAAGCCTTCAGACACTTCAGCGCGTTTTGCCACCTTACTGGTGGAAGTACTTCGATAGCCTTCTTCTGCGAAGAGGGACAATGCGGCGTTCAGTATTTTTTCTTGTTTCTCAGTCATAAAAGTGAGTAATCACTTACAAATTTAAAAATTATATCTAAATTGCCAAGTATTATGAAAATATTCAAGCGGATTATGTTGGTAATTGTCTCAATTATACTGCTGATTGTGGTTGCACTCATCATCTTTTTTAGAACGGCACCTCAGATTGGCGGTAAAGCTACAGGAGAACGGTTGGAGCGGATGCAAAATGCACCCAATTACAGCGATGGAAAGTTTCAGAACACCATAGAAACGAAAATGGAGATGACCTGGGAGACCTTAAGGAAGACCCTGGCACACTATTTATTCGCTGATAAAACATTTAAGAATCCTCAGGAAGTCATAAAAGTTACTGCCTTTGATGCGGCTGCTTTTGCAGCAATTCCTGATGACAGCATTGCTTTTACCTGGTTTGGCCATTCTACCGTTTTAATGCGCATCAATGGAGTCACCATTCTAGCTGATCCGGTATTGGAAGGAAAGCGAGCGTCCATGTTTCCGTTTATGGGACCTGAACGATTCGACTACTCCACCCATTTCAGTGTGGATGATCTACCTGAAATAGATGCGGTCATACTTTCACACGATCATTACGATCACCTGGACTATCCAACCATCAAAGCGCTCAATGAAAAGGTGGATCGCTTTTACTTACCATTAGGTGTGGGTGCTCATTTCGAAGCATGGGGAGTGCCTGCTGAGCATATCATCGAGTTGAATTGGTGGGATGAAGTCGAACTGGAGAGTTTGAAACTTGTATTCACCCCAACCAGGCATTTTTCCGGAAGAGCAATACTGGATAATTTCAAAACACTTTGGGGATCCTGGGCGATCATAGGTCCAAATAAGCGGATGTATTTCAGTGGAGACAGTGGCTATTTTCCAGGGTTCAAAGAGATAGGAGAGAAGTACGGCCCTTTTGATTTGACATTTATGGAGTGTGGGGCATATAATGAGGGGTGGAGTGAAATCCATATGTTTCCAGAGGAAACCGCGCAAGCACACTTGGATGTGAAAGGAAGGCTACTCATGCCAATTCATTGGGGCAAATTTGACTTAAGTCTTCATCCGTGGAAAGAATCCGTGGAGCGATTGTCAAAGAAGGCCAATGATGAAAATATTTCACTTTTCACGCCAGAGGTGGGTCAAATGATTTCACTAGCGGATAGCAGCAGGCTTGGTGCCTGGTGGGAAGATTATAAGTAGACTTCCTATGTTAACTTTAGGCAAAACCTAATGTTGACATTCATGAGAAGCTACCTTATCATTTTATCCATAGTCCTTTTATTCGGAGCATGTACGCCCAACAATTCTCAATCTGATACATCCGATAAAGTTGAGATTATAAGTGCTTCTTATGATAATCTGATTAACTTTTTTGAAGAGTGGCGTGCTTTTGAAAATCCTCCATTATTGAACGGAGCACCAGATTATACAAAAGCTACTTTTGAGGCTCGTCGGGCCACTTTTGAAGAACTTCATTCAACACTTAAGTCCATGGATACTTCTGGGTGGACGGTTCCACAGCAAATAGATTGGAAAATCGTCAATGCTGAGATGAATGGTTATGACTTCAACCAACGCATTCTAAAACCATGGGAGCGAGATCCTGCCTTTTATAAATCTGTATGGACCTACCGCAGCGATGTGCCTGCTCATGAAGGTCCTACGCATCACGGAACAACCGAACTGTGGATGTATGATTTTCCTCTTGATGAGCAATCCAGAGCTGACCTCATGGCTGATCTATCGGTGATTCCACCGCTCAATGAACAAGCCAAGTCCAATTTGACAGGCAATGCACGAGACCTTTGGATCACGGGAATACGCACGATTCAACAACAAAGTGAGGTTTTAGAGTCGCTTAAAAATTCTCCGGAGATTGAAGGAGACACCGAGCTGATGGCCCAGATAGAAAAGGCAAAAACAGCTACCGATGAATTGGTGACTTGGTTGGAAGGTCAGGTAGAAATTAAGACAGGGCCCTCCGGAATTGGCAAGGAAAACTATACCTGGTATCTGCAAAATGTACATTTAGTACCTCTCACTTGGGAGGACGAAGTGATGATTCTCAAGCGGGAGCTGGCCAGGGCATGGTCTGCTTTAAAGTTGGAAGAACACCGCAATCGGAATATTCCTCAAATCGAATCGGTAGAATCAGTGGAGGCCTATGATGCATTGGCTGACCAAGCAGCTATAAGCTTGATTAAATTCCTGGATGAACAAGAAATTGTCACCGTAAAAGATTATTTCGATCCGGCACTTAGAGAACATCTGGGTTCTTTCGTGCCGAAAGAAACAAGAAACTTTTTCTGGATAACTGCACATCACGATCCTCGTCCCTTGTATTCCCATTTCTATCACTGGTTTGAATTGGCCAGGATGGATACAGAACCCAACAGTAGTCCCATTCGAAAAGGACCTCTTTTATATAACATCTTCGACAGTCGGAATGAAGGTACTGCTACTGCAGTGGAAGAAATGTTTATGGATGCAGGATTGTACGATGATTCTCCGCGTTCCAGAGAGATTGTCTACATTATGATTGCGCAGCGCGCTGCACGAGGATTAGGATCTTTGTACGCTCATGCGAATGAAATGACCATGGAAGAGGCAGGCAAAATACATTCGGAATATACGCCTCGAGGATGGATGAAAACGGAAAAGGAACTTCTCATATTCGAACAACATCTTTATTTGAGACAGCCAGGTTATGGTACAAGCTATATCACTGGAAAGTATTTGTTGGAGGATGCCATGATGGCCTATGCCCATAAAAAAGAAAAGCAGAACAAGCCGTTTGTTCTGCTAGAATTCTTTGATACACTCAATGCGATTGGAAACATTCCTATCGCATTGGCGAAAGAAGAAATGATAAACTAAACGTTTTCTCCCTCTTCTTCTTTTACTGGAGTTTCTGCAACCACTTCGTCTGGTTGTTCTTCCTGAATACTTTCTTCCTGAACGTTTTCTTCAGGAGCTTCTACTTCATGACGAGTGACCGTCAGTTTGAATTGCTTGTCCATGGTAAATTCATACATGGCTTCTTCCATAAGCTCATATGCTGTATTTGACTTAAGAAGAATTTCCATTAGATCCTGTGCTACCACAGTCATCTTGATGTCATTCTGAGCTCTTCGCTTGTAAGCTTCCAGCTTAAATGCATGCCCACCTCGTTCCTTCGGATTAAGATCACGGAATTCATGTGGAATAAATTGATACTCTTGAGGGCCTTGTGCGGCATCTCTCATAAGTTTTAGCAACACTGGTTTGTACTTGTTCCACAAGAGGATGTACAGATTGTTGTTAGTCGGATAAGAAGGCATGGTCAGTTGGTTTTAAAGTTTCATTTAATGAAGCAGGAATCACCGTTTACACTCGCTTCAGGCATATGATCAAACATTTAAATTCAACCAATCCTAACTTCATATTATACCAAAGGTACGGGAATTAATCCATACCGTTATTGACCGAATTTTCCCTTCAGCATGGCAAGCTTGGCTTGCAGGTCGCCATCCGGTATTTTTTCTTCTTTTTTACGGTACTCTTGTTGCTTTCTAGGGCGTGCTTTTTTCTCACTTCTTTTCACTTGAGGCGCATCACTTTTCATGGAAAGTGAGATCCGTTTACGTGGAACATCTACTTCCAGCACCTTCACATTGACCTTTTGACCAAGCTTTACCACTTGGGTAGGATCCGATACAAATGAATTCGAAAGATGGCTGATGTGAACTAAGCCATCTTGATGAACGCCTACATCCACAAATGCTCCAAACTTGGTAATATTCGTAACAACTCCTGGCAGGCTCATGCCCTCTTTTAAATCAGTAATCTCATTTACACCTTCTTGGAATTGTACGGCTTCAAATTGATCCCTGGGATCTCTTCCCGGACGATCCAATTCCTCCATGATATCCTTGAGCGTAGGAAGTCCTACCTCATCGCTAACGTAAGCATTGAGATTGATGCGCTTACGAAGCTCAGATTTAGTCATCAAATCCCGAACTGAGGCTTGCGCATCTTTTGCCATTTGCTCTACCGTTTGGTAGCGCTCCGGGTGTACCGCACTTTTGTCCAGCGGATTATCTGCACCGGAAATTCGAAGGAAACCAGCAGCCTGTTCAAAGGCTTTGTCTCCCAATCTTGGCACCTGTTTCAGTGCTTCTCTTGAAGCAAATGGGCCGTTCTTATTCCGATATTTTACAATATTATCAGCTATCTGCGGGCCCAATCCTGATACATAGGTGAGGAGTTGCTTGCTGGCTGTGTTTAATTCCACACCGACGCTGTTCACACAGGCCATCACAACATCATCCAGTGATTTCTTCAACGCGTTTTGATCTACATCGTGCTGGTATTGACCTACTCCAATGGATTTGGCATCAATTTTAACAAGCTCTGCAAGTGGATCCATCATACGCCTACCAATGGAAACAGATCCACGGACGGTCACATCTTCATTTGGAAATTCGTCTCGAGCTGCTTCTGAAGCCGAATAAATAGAAGCACCACTTTCATTCACCATCGCTACAATAACACTTGCAGGAAGTCCTAGCTTTTTCACAAAGGTTTCAGTCTCTCGACTGGCTGTTCCATTACCGATGGCAATCGCCTCAATTTGATGTTTTTCAACCAGGTGCTTAACAGTTTCTCCCGCACGAACCATGTCTTTTTGTGGTTCATTGGGATAAATGGCTGTGAACTCTAAAAGTTTTCCTTGCTTGTCCAGACAAACCACTTTACAACCTGTACGGAATCCTGGGTCTATGGCCATAACAGCCTTTTGTCCAAGAGG
Source organism: Ekhidna sp. (assembly GCA_965601465.1). Classification (GTDB taxonomy): domain Bacteria; phylum Bacteroidota; class Bacteroidia; order Cytophagales; family Cyclobacteriaceae; genus Ekhidna. The sequence goes on from OZ271834.1 coordinate 1,378,464, forward strand.
AGCTGCCATCAGTAGTTGCTTTAGGTTCTCAGCAAAGACAATAATGGCTTCTTCGTCGGCTTTTTTCTTGCTTTCCATTCGCACTTCTGTCTCAATACTCACGCTCATGAGACGCTTATAGCAATCCTTCGCAGCAGTTTTTACATGCGCACTGGCCTCATTGTTTCCTTTTACGAATTGCCTCTCCAGAATGTCTATCGCCTCTTCTTCTTCTGGTGCGATATTCATTGCTAAAAATCCTTCTTTCTCCCCGCGTCGAATGGCTAAAAGTCGATGGGATGGGATCTTTTCAATTGATTCATCCCACTCGAAATAGTCTTTGTATTTCTGTGCATCCGCCTCTTTTTCTTTGCTTTTCAAAACTTTGGACGAGATGACACCTTTTTTAATGAAGAGCTCTCGAATTTTTTGTCGCGTTTCAGCATCTTCATTGATGGTTTCAGCAATGATATCTCTCGCGCCTTGAAGTGCATCTTCAATAGACTCAACACCTTTTTCGGAATCAATGAATTGGGCAGCCTCCGTTGAGGGATCAAAGTTGCCTTGATCAAGTACCTTCAACGCGAGAGGTTCGAGGCCTTTTTCTTTTGCAACACTCGCTTTGGTTTTTCTTTTTGGTTTGTACGGAAGGTATAGATCTTCAAGGGCCGTCATGGTTTGAGCCTCATTGATTTTCTTTTCCAATTCCGGAGTGAGTTTTTCCTGCTCTTTGATGGACTTTAGAATGGCTTCTCTTCGTGCATCCAGATCTCTCAATTGTTGAATCCGATCTCTTATTCCTGCTACCTGCAAGTCGTCAAGACTACCTGTCACTTCTTTTCGATACCTGGAAATAAAAGGGACTGTTGCTCCTTCGTCTAGAAGTCCTACAGTGGCCGTTACTTGTCTCGGGGTGATGCTTAGTTCCTGCGCAATTCTTTCTTCGTGTCTCATCCGGTTTGTTAAAAATGGACGTCAAAAATAGGAGAGACATTCAATTAAAAATATAGATGTGGATAACTATTAGATATTTCTTTCGTAATACTTATACAAATGTTTATTAAATAAATGTATAAAATGGGTGCACTAGAAGAAATGGTCATATTAATTGCTGCCGCCATGAAGGAAGAAGCCTATGCGGTTTCCATTGCCAGGGAATATATGTTAAGAACAAAACAAGAGATTTCTATCCCAGCAATTCATACCGTTTTAAAACGATTGGAAACCAAAGGATTCTTACGATCATTTGAGTCAGCACCTACCTCGGAAAGGGGTGGAAGAAAAAAGCGATTGTATCAAATCACAACCTCAGGTTACACTTTGGTAACTGAGCTTCGAAATCAACGAGAAGAACTTTGGTCATTAATTCCAAAAATGTCGGTATGAGTACTTCACCAATACCTAAAAGCCCGCTAAGCTTTTTGCGATGGTTTTGCAAGAGAGAGGTCATTGATGAAATAGAGGGAGACCTTATCGAAGCCTATAAAGAAAGGCATTCTTCGAATCCAACGTCAGCAAAATGGAAGCTATGGAAGGAGGTCATGCAGTCATTCAACAGTAGGAATATTGGAATTATGGAAAACTATCAACATCTATTCTTAGTAGGTAGGCTAAGTATATTGAAGCAATACATGATGGTATTGATTCGAACGGCAAAAAAGCACAAGGTCTATACAATTATTTCTTTGACAAGTCTGATCCTGGGCATTGCGTGCGCTGGACTTATCTATTTATATATTCAAAAGGAAATCAGCTACGATCGTTTTTACTCACAGGCAGATCAATTGTATAGAATCAATCACACGAGTGAAACCTCTGATCGGTCGTATGCTTATGCACCCTTGCCCATGACTCCTTATTTAATTGATAATTCTGAGGCTGTATTGGATGGAGTGCGCATATTTAAATATCGTCGTGCCTCACCTGTCACATTAAAATCGACGAATCGTTCATTCAATGAACCACGATTTGGGTGGGCGGATCCCAATATTTTCGAACTGTTAGATCTCCCATTTGTGAATGGGAATCCGAAAGGAATTCTTGATCGACCGAATACCGTGGTTATCAGTGAGACCTTGGCTAAGAAGTACTTTGGAGTAGAAGACCCAATGGGACAATTGTTAGAATTTGGTTCCGCAGAAATCACCAAAATGGAGGTGGTTGGAGTGTTCAAAGATTTCCCCTCGAACTCCAACTTTCAATTTGATCTTATTTCCAATATTGAAACTTGCAATCAGGCCATGTGGGAAGCCAGGCATTTGACCAATTGGGCAAATATGTTTGTGAGTGCCTACATCAAAGTAAAGCCTGGATTTGAAAAGGATGTTGCCGAAATGGTGCAAGAAGCAACAACTACGTATTTTAATCCAGCGTCTAGTTCTACATGGACATCTACGATTCAGCCGCTTACCGATATCCATTTGGGAGAAGCTATGGATATTGGTGAATGGAGCAGTCATAATGATACCGAGACGTTGATAATGATGGCAGTAATTGGTGTTATTATTCTGTGCCTCGGTTGTTTCAATTTCACCAACATGATAACCGCTCAAGCTGGTCAACGAACGAAGGAAGTTGGTGTTAGAAAAGTGCTAGGCAGTCATCGAAGAAACATCGCCCAGCAAACCTTTTTTGAAACGATGATTTACGTCTTTACAGCAGGTGTTTTGGCAATGATGTTGGTGTATTTGTTATTGACTAAGTTGGGCAATCTAACTGCACATGTATATTCACTCAATGACCTAATTTCTTCGGAATTCATTGTTCCTTTTGTACTGATCTTACTGGTTGTAATTGCATTGGCAGGTGCTTACCCCGCGCTGTACATCAGCAGGATCCAATCCATCCAGTTGATGAAGAATTCTTTGAATGAAGGAAAAGGAGGTATAAGAAATGTGTTAGTTACCGCTCAATTCACGATTACCACTGCCTTGATAATCAGTACGGGGATTGTGTATTTGCAGCTTCAATATTTGAAGGACAAAAAGCTCGGTTTTGATCACACAGTCATCGTAAACATGCCGATTCACAGCGATGAAGTGGTCTTACCGAAAATAAATACATTCAGAAATGAATTGGCCTCTTTCTCAGGTATTAAAAGTGTCACCGCAGCCTCTCACGAAATGCTTACTGACTATACCTACATTACCGATTTCGAAATTGAAGGGATGGGGGAAAGTCAGTTATGGGAGCGATACACGGTTGAGCAAAACTATATTTCCACCTTCGACCTTGAAGTGGTGGCTGGTAGAGGATTTGATAGCAATATTCAGTCAGATTCGACAGCATTCATTCTAAATGAACGAGCAGTTCAGGCACTCGGACTTTCATTAGAAGAGGTGATTGGTAAAACAATGACTGATCTTAGTTTAGAAAAGACCGGAAAGATTGTGGGAGTAGTCAAGGACTTTCATTTCAGGTCGCTTCATCATGAGATTTCGCCTTTTGTGATGTATGTAAACTGGGATCGACTCGATTATATTTCTGCGAGATTGGCCACTGACAATTTTCAGGAGAATATCAACCATCTTGAGGATACATGGATTCGTGTATTTGGAGAAGGAGTGCCATTCTTCTTCAATTATCTGGATCAGCAAGCGGTTGCCATGTATGAAAAAGAAGACAATGAAATGCAGTTGTTTAGCACGTTCAGTATCATATCCATCATACTCGGTGTACTAGGGCTATTTGGTTTTGTACTATTTACAACCGAGCGAAAATTTAAGGAAATTGGTCTTCGAAAGGTTCTTGGTGCCAATTCCTGGCAAGTGATATCGCTCATCAATAGTGGCTTCATTCGAATGTTTCTGGTAGCTTCTGTTATTGCCACACCTATTACTTACTTCTTGATGAAGCAGTGGTTGGGGGATTTTGCTTATCGTATTGATCAACCTTTTTGGGTCTACGTATTTGCACTATTCCTAATAGTTCTTATAGCAGTTATCACTGTCAGTCGGACCACATGGAAAGCAGCAACTTCCAATCCCGTAGATGCAATAAAGAATGAGTGAAAACCTAAAATCTATTCTGTGACTCTACTTCATGAAGGAAGTTGATTAAGCAATAAATCGTTCGCAAAAGGTCCTTTTCAGCTGGCAGGCATGGATTGTCAGAGGTGATGTGGGTAAACAAAAGATCTATCAAGCCTCGTCGAATTTGAGCAGGAGGTACAAATTCAAAAAGATCTTTTAGCTCGTTTAAAATTCTTTGGTCAGATTCAAATTGATCAAGAGGGTCCATAGTGTTATGTTATTTAGAAAGCTGGTCTATTTTCGATTTCATTTCTAAAAGCAACTCTACGTATTGGAGTGACATGTTTTTGATGTCTGGGTTATTTCGGTGGCCCTTACACACTTTTCTGATATAGTCTAAAGAGTATTCAGTCCCATATTTCTGATACAATATATTTTGGATAATCCTAAAATCAGATTCTACAAGGTCATGTGTATTTACAAACGATTTTGACATATTTGTCTAATATTCTAATACAAAATGTAGATTTGGACTACAATTAAAAATATTATCTACTAATTAACTACAAATTGAGCATATTCAACAACAATCTTCGATTTATGTGCAAAAAAATGGGACTGAGTCAGCAGCGGTTGGCAGATCTCATGGATATGAAGCGCGGAAGAGTTGCAGGATATTTTTATGAAACTCAAGCCAAACCGGCTTTCCACCAAAAGCTTTCGGAGCAATTCAATCTGAACCTAGGGAAATTTTTAACGCTAGAAATGAATGATTTAAACTTCGAAACATTTTTTAATGCTTCAACATTGATGTCCTCAGCAGAACCTGAAGGGCAGTATGGCATTAGTGGACCTATTGAATTATTGCAAAAAGCAAAAAGTGCTGAAACTGATGAAGAGCGCGCACAATTGATAGATGAGGCAATCATTGAATGCGAACGTTTGATGGAGAAGAACAGTCAGCTTAAAGATCAGCTCATCGAGGCTCTTCAAAAGAATCAGTAACAAGATTTATGATTGGATAGGTTTTTATGACAATTTCTGGGGAGATGCCCTGGATCGGTTGAATGATCATTTGGGTTAAATTGGATTTGAAAACTATTTTTGGATTTGAAACGTTTGTTTCAAAAAAAATAGGTTCGGCCCATGCCAAAGTCAGTCACATTTGATCGAGAGCAAGTTATGCAAGATGTCATGGAGCTTTTCTGGAAGAAGGGTTACAATGGAACCTCTATGCAAGACCTTGTAGATGTAACAGGTCTGAACCGTTCCAGCTTTTATAATTCTTTCGGAGATAAGTTCTCATTGTTTGAAGAGGCACTGAAAACTTATGAGAAGCAGCAGGCAATAACGTTACAGAAATTTTCGAAAGATGCAAAAACACCAAAGGAGTCTATTGTTTCTCTTTTTCATGGTGTGAGTGATGATATCCGCTCCGGAAATCAGAAAGGATGCATGTTTACCAGTTGCACAGCTGAGCTCGGAGGAGAGAATCAACAAATCCATGACATGCTGGTGGCCAATAAGGACAAAGTGGTTGATTCTTTCATTATTCTAATTAAGCAAGCGCAAGAACTGGGTGAAATAAGTAAGGAAAAAAGCCCTGAAACCATTGCTTTGTTACTTTTCACTTGTATGCAGGGGCTAAGAATTACTTCTATGCTTGATCCTGATTTAGAGGCGGTTACAGACGAAATACTTAAAATTTTGTAATTTTTTTCAATTTATTTGAAACGTTCGTTTCAGTATATTCGTTATTTGGACTGATCATTTCAAATAAACCTAAATATTAAAATCAAAATGGGAAAATTAGATGGAAAAGTAGCCCTAATTACGGGCGGAAATAGCGGTATCGGATTAGCTACTGCAAAGACATTTATCAGTGAAGGTGCCAAAGTGGTGATTACTGGTAGGAGAGAAGAAGCACTGGAGCAGGCGGCCACAGAAATCGGTGGTGGGGTTAAAACCATCCTTGCTGATTCAGCTGATATTGCCAAAACAAAGGATGTGGTTGAGCAAACAGTTGAAGCATTTGGAAAAATTGACATTTTATTTGTGAACGCAGGGGTGGCGTATTTTTCACCACACACTGAAATCACAGAAGAATTTTTTGATTCTCAATTCAACACCAACGTGAAAGGACCATTCTTCTTAATCAAAGAAGCGCTTGCACATATGAATGATGGGGGTGTGATCATCGGAAACACCTCCGTTGTTGGACAAAAAGGGTTTGATGGCACAAGTGTTTACTCTGCAACCAAAGCCGCATTCCGATCACTTTCAAGGGTATTGGCGAGTGAGTTGAGAGAAAGAAAAATACGAGTGGTAAGCGTAGCTCCTGGTCCGATAGAAACACCCATTTATGGAAAACTGGGAATGACTGAAGAAGAAGTGAATCAAATGGGAGCAGGATTTGCACAGCAAGTACCGTTGGGTAGATTTGGATCTTCTGATGAATTGGCCAATGCGGTTTTATTCCTTGCTTCTGATGACGCTTCCTACGTCAATGGAGTTGAACTAGAAGTTGATGGTGGCCTAAGCCAGGTATAAGAAATACAACTTCTTTGAAATAAACCATCTGTCTGAAAAGATAGGTGGTTTTTTTATGCCCTTTAGGGCATATGTCAATTGCCTACGAAAAAAATCGTAGGTTTTCTTGTTTGTAAGATTTTTTGATTCTTTATTTGGGTACGATAAAAATCGTAGGCCATGAAAAAAGATCAACCAACTAATAGTGAATTGGAAATTCTCTCGGTATTGTGGGAACACGGCAAAGCGACAACAAGGGAAGTTCATGAAGCCATAGCACGGAATAAACCTGTTGGATACACATCTACACTCAAAACCATGCAAAATATGCATGATAAAGGATTCCTCTCCCGAGAGCCAAAGGGCCAAACACATGTCTATTCTCCGGCTGTCAAGCAATCGGAAATTCAGCAGGCAATGCTTGGAGGTTTTGTAAATAAGTTATTTAATGGTTCGGCTAAAAATCTTATACTCCAGACGTTGGGTAATCAGAAACCTACCCAGGAAGAGCTGGGGGAGATTCGGGCCATGCTAGACAAATTAGAGAAAGATGGCAATGATTAGTACGATAGCAGATTTATTGAGTTGGACCTTGATTCACTCGTTATGGATTGCTGCTTGCACAGTGATTTTGGCCAGGATTACCATATTGTTTACGAGCAAGCCTCAATTTAAAGGGAAGATCAGATTCTTTTTTCTACTAGCTTTTATGGCTGGGATGAGTCTATTTTTTATACTCAAGATGGAATTTCAACCAATCGAACAGTATGGGATATTGCTTCCAAAAGATACGATGGAAGTAGTGGATATGAGTTGGATCCAACGACTAGAAGTATTCATTTCATCTAATAGCCATCTAATCAGTCTTTTTTGGCTCCTTGGTAGCTTTTCCAGTTTCGTCAAATACTACATTGGTTTCTACCAAATCAAGCGAATCAAGCAATTTTCTTCTTTATGTAACAACACGCATGTTTTAGACGCTGTTAACCGAATCAAAAAACAATTGAATGTTCAGGATAAAATCCATGTGCGAACTTCTGCCCTTATCAATTCACCTCTCACTTCAGGATGGTTGAGGCCTATCATATTCCTGCCTATTGGAATGATATCAGGATTTACAACGGATGAAATCGAATCAATTCTGTGTCATGAATTGGTTCATATTAAAAGGCAGGATTATCTGATCAATATTATGTTGGCTTGTCTGGAAACTCTGTTTTTCTTCAATCCATTTGTGCTTGTGCTCATTCGAGATATTCGCAGTGATATGGAGTTTGCCTGTGATGATCGAGTATTGAAGCATAATGATAAAAGCATCTATGTACATGCCCTGCTTAAACTGCAAGAACTAAGGATTACACATTCCCTTGGCTTAGCTGCCAGGAGTAACAACTCAGAATTTATAAAAAGGATAAATAAAATGATGAACCAAACGAACAACTCAAATGAAAAGAACAAGCTGATTCCAGGACTAATCGTATGCTTGTTCATAGCTGTCTCAATTATGGGAAGTGCTTTTATCAGTAAATCAGAACCTGTAGAGGAAGTAATACAAACAAGGACTAACAACATACATCAGGATACCGTAAGGGTGGCAACCAAGGATGAATTGAAACGTGCGGTTAAACGTGTAGGCAAGGAGAATTTTGCTAAAACCGTATTTGTGCTTAATGGTAAAGTTGTACCAATCATCAGCGGTGAAAATCTGGAAAAAGGAGAAACCATGATGAAGCATATTCATAAAGAGTTGGTACGTGATGGAATCCTAAGTGAGGAGAACACCCGTGTGCGGTTGATGTTTCAGTATTCCGATTTATTGAATGGTAAGGAGGTTTTGGGTGATAAATACCCGAAGTACAAGAAGATTTTCAATGATTACTTCCCCGTCTACGACAGTTATGCCACCACTCGCGTATTTAAGTACAAGGATTAAGTTGATTTACTAAACAAGCATGATAACCGCCCCTTTTAACGTGGCGGTTTTTTTATTTAAACAACGAATTCCTCCATCGGTAACTGATGATCAAATAAACACCAATCACATTAATTGCAGCCAGAGCAGTTAAGAGTGTAGATGGTATTTCGGGAAGGCTTGGTTGTGTGTATTCAATCGAAAAATTGAATTCAAAATCTGTAAGATGGTTTTTAAGCGTTTGGACAAACTCCGGTACCTGGAAAGCTGTGCCACTTGCGTTCGCTACCAAATAGATCATGACAAGCGAAAAGATACTCCCCAATATGATCCAGACCTTCTTACTTATGATGGGTTCATATTTAAAAGCGGCTGGATCTACATCGATCCGGTGCATCACTTTTTCGGTGAGTTCAGAACTTGGCTGAATTTCACCTTCTGCAAACAATCGTTTGAGTAATTCATCTTCTTGATTCATGGCATTTATAATGTTGATTGTTTAACGCCCATTTCATTTAATATCTCTAATAACTTCTTCCTGCTTCTATGTAATAGTATTTTCACATTCGATAGTGTCAGGTCAGTTACATCACAAATTTCCTGAAGAGATAACTCCTGATAGTAAAACAAAGTTACTACCGATCGTTCATCAGGTTTAAGTCTGGCCAATGCTCGATTCAGCACTTGCTGTCGATCATCCAGATGCAAATCTTTCGTCGGTGAATTCACCATATTTCCAGCACTGCTATTCGTCACATTTTCCAGAGATACTTTTTTAGGTACTTTTTTTCTAAAGTGTGTCAAGCAGTTGCGATGTGCAATCCGGATCAGCCAGGTGGAAAATGAAGCATCGCCCCTAAATTGATTCAATGAACGATAGGCTTTCACAAAGGTGTCCTGCACCATTTCCTCAGCATCTTCCCGATTGTTCATCAGGTAATTCACATAGTTAAAAACCTTAGCTTCATACTTATCTACCAAAATGGCATAGTTGCGCCACTCTCCATTGAGTACTCGTTCGATAAGTTCAGCTTCGGTTTTCATGTTCATTTTCGACTTTGACTACCAAAGCCTACTATAGGTTACGAAATTTTTCACTTTTTGTAACCTCTTTTCTTGAGTGGTAGTCAAAGGGGGAAATAAGTAACAAAATTTAAATTAATATACATGGAACCATTAATAGTATTTCTAGCACTCTTCGGAACCGTCTTTGGGATTGCCTACGTTTTTTTGACTACCAGAAACAAGGAACGATTGGCATTGATTGAGAAGGGAGTGGAAGCTTCCTTATTTAACTCCAAGGGCTCGAAGTTTTCAATCGCCAAGTTTATTCTAAACCTCGCACTCCTTTTTATGGGCATTGGTGCTGGTATTTTCATTGGGGATCTGACTGCTAACAGTCTGGACATGAAAGAGGAGGTGACCATCCCATCAATGCTTTTCATATTTGGTGGATTGGGCCTTGTTGTAGGCTTCTTTCTCACCAGAAGGATTGAATCCAGTGAAGACTAATTGAATTAGAAGAATAGACAATCGTGTCGTTTAGTAGGGTACAAGATAGCATGGCTTGTGCCCTTAATACCATACCTGATACGGCATCTTCCGCACTTGACACAGCATCTTCCGTACTTAATACGACATCTTCCGGCTTGACATGGCTTCTCCCATCATCCTTATCCTTGCCCCTTATTTAGAATCGCTAATGTCACCTGAAGATACCTGACCAAGTCAGGTTTTGTATTTATGAGTCAAGACAGCCTGAACTTTTCTTTACTTGTTTGTCATGCCGTACCTGATACTGCATCTTCCGTGCTTGACATGGCATCTTCCTTCATCCTTATTAGTGTCCATTATTTAGAGATCGCTCAATGTTATTTGAAGATACCTGATCAAGTCAGGTTTTGTAATAATGAGTCAAGACAGCCTGAACTTTCCTGTACTTGTTTGTCATGCCGTACTTGATACTGCATCTTCCGTGCTTGACATGGCATCTTCCTTCATCCTTATTCGTGCCCATTATTTAGAGATCGCTCAATGTTGTTTGAAGATACCTGATCAAGTCAGGTTTTGTAATAATGAGTCAAGACAGCCTGAACTTTCCTGTACTTGTTTGTCATGCCGTACTTGATACGGCATCTTCCGTCATCATTGTATGGATTGCAATGATTAGAAGCAGCTTGAACTTTTGTTGAGAAATATACTTGAACCAGATTCCTTGTCATCGTCTCCACTTCTTAATGAGTTTTTCCCTTCTAATGGCTTCATGTATATCATTATGAGTCTCAAACCACATGAGTAAATTCACTTCATATTTTTTTGAGAAGGATTTTGGATAGATCTTCTTTTTGTGTTCGTACATTCGACGTTGTATATCGTTTGTCATCCCGATATACAGTACCGTCCTGGAATAATTAGTAAGTATGTAGACGTAGTATTCTTTGTATGGCATCTACAACTAATTGAAGTAGAATAAATATTCTTACAATTAGTTTATTGATCAAATCTTACCAAGTCAACCTGTTGTAAACGACTGACTAGTCTTCAAGTAGTATGATGCCTGGTTATGCCGTGCTTGACACGGCATCTTCCCACTCTGATACCCAGCTATTCCTTAATAAACCACTTAAAAGCAGCGGTCCTCAACTTGTGATCGACAATTTCTCCCGTGATCATATTCCTGGTCATTGAATCCATTTTGCCATTCGTACCACCAATAAAAACCCATTCCAAGTTTTCTTTCAGAATGATGCTGCCTTCACTGAAATCTGGAACCTGACCAATAATCGGACGAATTTGGGCGTGTACGATTGAATCACTTTGAATAGTAAGAAATGCAGCATCAGCCACATGCTCCACGCTTACTTTCTTTATTGTCGGATGCTGAAAACCCCATCCGATTCTAACTTCTTTTCCATTTCGAATAGCTGATTTTAAATCTTCAATATTTCCCTTAAGAGCTTTACCATCTTTATCATTTTGATATAAGATGTTCCAATCCTGAGCGAATAGATGAATGGATATTAACAGCATTGAGCATGTGAGTAATGTCTTCATAATTCAATCAGTCTTTATTTAATGATTTTGGAATATACGGTAAAGATTGAAGGTGGTTAAGCGCTAGAGAATAATGATTACCACATGTAAACCTAAAGTTTCGATGATTTCAACCTTATGGAAAATTTAACCCCGTCGAGTTTAAAATTCGCTTGTAGCAGTTCGCAGTACTAACTTCGCCACATGTCGTTCGATCCCACGTCCATTGACCTACCCATCGTTGAAATTCTTGATGATGTAAAAGGTCAGCTTCAGCAAGAAAACACCCTCATTGTTCATGCGCCTCCAGGTGCCGGAAAAAGTACACTGCTACCTATCGCACTAATGGAAGAAACATGGCTCAAGGGCCAGAAAATCATCATGCTGGAACCCAGAAGACTGGCGGCACGATCCATTGCCATGAGGTTATCTGAGCTGTTGGGAGAAAAGGTGGGCGAGACAGTAGGCTACCGTATTCGTTTCGAAACGAATGTGAGCGAAGCTACTCAGGTAGAAGTGGTGACCGAGGGAATACTCACGCGGATGCTGCATGGAGACAATTCATTGGAAGGAGTGGGGCTTGTCATCTTTGATGAGTTTCATGAACGGAGTATTCACGCGGATGTAGCATTGGCTTTGTGTCGTGAATCACAGCAAGTACTGAGACCAGACCTTAAAATCATGGTGATGTCAGCCACGCTCAATATGCCACAATTGATCCAATCGCTGAAAGCACCTGTGGTGGAAAGCAAGGGTCGTCAATATCCAGTAGATATCGAGTATGTAGGTGATCAGGATCAATTCATGATTCCTGAGATGACTGCCAACACGGTAGTTAAAGCATCCAAAGCACATGAAGGAGATATTTTGGTGTTTATGCCGGGGCAAGGAGAGATCACCAAATGTGCTGATATACTCAAGTCCAAACTCAGACGTTTTTCTATTCACCCGCTTTACGGACAACTTCCATACAACAAACAAAAAGCTGCAATTCTACCAGACCGAGAAGGTAGAAGGAAAGTGGTGTTAGCTACCAACATTGCAGAGACCAGCTTGACGATCGAAGGTATCAAGGTGGTGGTGGATACAGGGTTTGGTCGTACCATGAAATGGGATCCTAAAGCAGGTTTATCCAGGCTTGAAACCGTTCAGATTTCCAAAGATTCTGCAGATCAGCGAGCTGGGCGAGCTGGGCGATTGAGTCCGGGAGTATGTTATCGGATGTGGTCCAAAGCAACAGATAGCAGGCTGCAAGCACATCGCACACCTGAAATTTTAGAATCAGACCTTTCATCTCTTGCCTTAGACCTTGCCAGTTGGGGGATCAGTGATCCATTAAGTTTAACCTGGCTTTCTCCGCCACCCCGAGGTGCATGGCAGGCCGCTGTTCAAACACTTCATGAGGTGGAAGCACTCGAGAATGGACGGATCACCGATCACGGAAAGGAAGTCCACCGATTACCTTGTCATCCACGGCTGGCTCACATGATGCTGATGGCGGAAGAGGAAGGATTGGTAAGCCTTGCTGCTGATGTGGCTGCTTTGTTGGAAGAGCGGGATCCACTGGGCCGAGAAGCTGGAATAGATATAAACAACCGTATAGATGCTTTACGAACACATCGGAGAGAGAACAGAAAAGGTGGACGATTCGATCGCATAGAAAAAATTGCAGGATCCTATCGGCAATTATTCGAAGCGAAAGTAGATAACGAACCTTTTGATCCATACGAGACGGGACTATTGCTCACCCATGCATTTCCTGAACGCATCGCGTTTGCCAGACCTGGAAACAATGCCCAATTCAAATTGGCCAATGGTCGTATTGCCATGGCCGGTCATAAGGATGATCTGGCACACGAGTCCTGGCTTGCAATTGCTAATCTGGATGCACGTGACGGGATGGGAAAAATATTTATGGCTTCTCCACTAAATCCCAAAGATCTGGCACCTCGCGTGAAAGAAGTGGAAGTCGTAGAATGGGATACGGAAGATGGAGGTCTTAATGCAAGCAAAGACCTACGCATAGGCAACATTGTGTTGAAGTCGGTACCCTTGCCAGATCCAGACCCTTCGCATTTGAAAGATGCCATTGTTCAAGCGATTAAAAGAGAGGGGGGAACGCTATTGGATTGGAATGAGGAGGTGGAGCAGTTGCAAAACCGAGTAGCCTGTCTCAGAAGGTGGAGACCCACAGAGCAATGGATAGATCTAAGTACTGATACCTTATTGATGACCAATGAGGAATGGTTGTCACCATATCTCGCTGATGTTAAAAATCCTCGTGATTTAAAGAAGATCAACCTTTACGAGGTTTTGATCCATTCCATGGAGTATGAGGCACAGCAAGAGCTTCAAAGACTGGCTCCTTCCAAAATGGAGGTTCCCAGCGGCTCGAATATTAAAATCATGTACCGTGATAATGGAGAGGCACCCGTTTTAGCGGCTAGAATTCAGGAGTTGTTTGGTATGGCAGAAACGCCCACCGTAAATGACGGTCAAACACCCCTATTGATTCATTTGCTTTCTCCAGGATTTAAACCAGTACAAGTCACCTCCGACCTGAAAAACTTTTGGAACGAGACCTACTTTGAAGTGCGTAAAGACCTAAAAGGACGTTACCCGAAACACCACTGGCCAGACGATCCATGGACCGCTGAGGCTGTGAGAGGTGTGCGGCATGACCGCAGCAAATAATTTTTCTGTCATGCCGTGCTTGACACGGCATCTTCCACTATGTCGCCAAATCCAACAGAATTACAATTAAGAGTTTTGGAATGATGCAGTTTAAGGATCAGGTGGAAAATTGTGCAACGTTGGTTATTTCTCGTTTTGAGGATACTAGTGCCAAAGGATGATTTCTACTCCGATTTCGAGAGTTCTTTATCAATCGTATCTAAGCAGTCAAGTAAAAACTTCATGTCCTCAATAAAGAGGTTGTATCCATCTGGCAACTCTTCTCCTTCATGAATGAGATAGAAGAGTAGTAGGTTTCTAAGTTTTGCTTTGAACTCACCAACCTGAATTAACCCGAAGAAATCATCTAATGCTTGGATGCAGGTTGGAGTAATAGTTGTCATAGGCTCAATATTTTGATTTGTCATATTTTAATATGACAAACTTATCTATGTATTGCAAGACTTTTGGTTAGTGACCAAAGATCAACTCAATACAAAAATCGGCCTGCGAATCATTGAACTACGGCAACAAAAAGGCTGGAGTCAGTCTGATCTTGCGCGGCATCTTGGCAAAGACCGACAGGCTGTAGAGAAGCTTGAAAATGGAAAGGTCAATCCCACACTTTATTCCTTGTATGAGGTTGCAAAGGTACTTGAGGTTCCGCTGAGTGAGTTGGTAGAGATTTAAATGCTATTAAGTACTTCTCTTCTTCCACGCATCCACACCCCAGGTAATCATGAGAAGCACAAAGGCAATTCCACCCACTAGTTTAATCCAGCCAGCATTGGAAAGGTCGAAAAGACGTACCACAGCTGCGGCTGCTACCATAGCTGCAAGAATTAGCTGAGAGATTCTCATTTTAATATCTCCTCCAGCGCATCAACGCAATGCTGATTTTCTTCTGGCTTGCCTACCGAGATTCGTATGCAATGACTGATCGGATCGTAAAGTGGACGTACAAGCACCCCTCGTTGCATGAGTTCTTCAAAAATCTCCATCACTTCATCCTTGTCTTTCCACACAGTCATAATGAAATTGGCGTATGATTTCACATACTTAATGCCCAATCGATCAAACTCCTGATAGAAATACCCTAATTGTTCCGTGTTATTATCGATGGTTTTCTTGAGAAACTCCGTGTCTTCTAGCGCGCCAAAGCCAGCTGCCTGAGCCAGAGCTGTAGGCTCGAATGTCAACTTCACTTTGTTAAGCGCATCGATGATTTTTTTATCTCCTATTCCAAAACCCAATCGAACGCCGGCAATACCGTAAGCCTTACTGAAAGTTCGTAGCGTTAGAATGTTGGGGTAGTCCATGTTGAGTGAGTTCGGGAAATCCGGATTCAAAGCTTCAGAGTATTCGAAATAAGCTTCATCGACAATCACCAAAATGTGGTCAGGCACATGCTGCATGAAGCTATCCAGTTCTTCTTGCGTGATCATGGTGCCTGTAGGATTATTTACATTGGCCAGATAGATCACTTTGGTATTTCGTGTGATCCTATTTTTAATCGCTTCCAAATCAAACTCGTAATTTGGAGTCATCGGCATAGCAACACATCGTACATTATTGATTCGCGCCCAGTTGTAGATAATGACAAAGCCTCCCTCTGAAGTGAGAAATTCATCTTCTCCTGAACATACTGCTCGTATGGTCTGCATCAGCACGGACTCGGATCCATTACCCACAAAAATCTCTTCTGGCTTCTTGCCATATTTTTCTGCCAACGCAGCCTTCAAGTCTCTACTAACCGGATCCGGATAATAGTTAATGGAGTCGTATGCATCCATCACTGCCTGTTTAGACTTAGGAGAATAGCCTAAGGTATTTTCATTATTCCACAGTATGGCCACCTTTTCCCAACCATATTCCTCTTTTAATTGAGGGATGGTTTTTCCGGGTTGGTAACTTCTAATTGCAGCTATGTATTCGGGTATTTGTACGTTCATACTTCGTGTTTGGTAATCAGTTGATTAGTGATTAATTAGACAAGTTTTTTAGTTGACTGACGAATTGGATTGTATGTTTTGATTTCAAACATTGCTGATTTATTTAATAACCAATTAACTAGTTAACTGTTACACATCCCATTCTTCTTGTTTTCTAAAAACCACGCCTTTAAAAAGCGCTACAAGCTCATCTCCTCGGTGCACCCGCACGATGTATTGGCCAAGGCTTTTTGAGGTGTTTTCTTTTTCGGCGGTGGCGACGAGTTCATCTCCATCAAATATAGCTTTGATGTGGTTGATGGATGTTTCTATGGAAACAGCTTTTTGTCCATGTGAATTGGATGCAAAGGCAAAAGCGGAATCAGCCAGGGAAAAAGAAATTCCTCCATGTGCCACCAAATGGCCATTCAGCATTTCGTTTCTCACAACCATCTTGATTTTTGCAAATCCTTCCCTGACCTCAAGTACTTCAACTCCCAGCCATTGACTAAAGGTGTCTTTAGCCATCATTTCGGACACTATTTTTTCAGGTTTGCTCATTGTTGGTTAATTAGTGACTTGTTAATCAGAGTAGATCATTTGATTAAACATCAATTAACTAATAACTAATCTACTAATCATCAATAAAATCTTTGATTTTGCTCATTCATTCTCCTCAACAAAGGACTGCATCGGTACCGATCCTCTCGATATTCATCATAGAGTGCATCCAGTTTTTCAACACACCAGGAGATCCCTTTTTCATCAGCCCATTTCAATAGTCCCTTAGGGTAGTTAACACCTTTGGTCATGGCCGTGTCAATATCTTCTCGGCTAGCGATATTTAAGAACAACGCATCTGCCGCTTCATTAATGAGCATGACTAGTGCACGGTCCAAAATTTCATTGCCTAGCTTATCATCTTTAGTTGGTTCTGGCTTAATGGCTCCTTCCGCATAATCATAATATCCTTTGCCTGATTTTCTCCCGAGGAAACCAGCTTCTGACATCCTTTTCTGGGTAAATGAAGGTTTATATCGTGGATCGTAGAAAAAGGACTGAAATACAGTTTCTGTCACCGTATAGTTGACATCATTGCCAATGAAATCCATCAATTCAAATGGCCCCATTCGGAACCCGCCGAGCTCTTTCATGGCCCAATCGATGGTCGCAAAGTCTGCGATACCTTCTTCGTACATCCGTAAAGATTCACCATAGAAAGGTCGGGCCACTCTATTTACAATGAAACCCGGCGTGTCTTTCGCTAGTACCGTCAATTTTTTCCAACTGTCCACCCAGTCTTTGGCTTGTTGGGTCGTTTCCTCTGCTGTCTGCACCGCTGGAATGATTTCAACCAGTGGCATCAAAGGAGCAGGATTAAAAAAGTGAATGCCTACAAATCTGGAGGGATTTTGGAGAGAAGCACCGATTGACGCCAGGGATAGCGAGCTGGTATTCGAAGCAATGATCGTGTCCTCTCTAACAATTTTTTCTACTGCCGCGAAAACCTTCTGCTTAATCTCCAGATTTTCTACGATCGCCTCGATAACCAGGTCTGAGTTCTCGAAGTACTGCTGATCCTCTGTGAAATCAATACGTCCAAGGATTTTGTCTGCGGTATCCTGATCGATTTTACCCTTCTCTACCAACCGGATCATCACTTTGACCAGGCTTGTGGAAGACTTCTCAAGAATTTCAATATTTGTATCGCTGATTACTACATCCCATCCTGCGGTTGCAGCCACTTGTGCAATGCCTGTACCCATGGTGCCGGCTCCTATCACGCTTAATTTTGGCATTACTCTCCTTTAAATTCCGGTTTTCTTTTTTCAATGAAGGCATTGACACCCTCCTTGTAATCATATGTTTCTGTGGCCTTGAATTGCCATTCTTTCTCCAGTTCAAGCTGTTCGTCAAGATTGGAAACAAACGACTGATTTAACAAGTGCTTGGTGTAAGCAAGTCCCTTAGTGGGCATGTTAGCTAGTTTCTGTGCGATACCTTCAGCTTCTTCAAGGAATGAATCGTCACTCACCACCTTATAAATCATCCCCATTTTTTCTGCTTCAGATGCAGAAACTTTATCTCCCAGCATCATCAGTGCTGAGGCTTTTCCAAATCCAATGATTCGTGGCAATGTGAATGTGCCACCACTATCAGGGACTAATCCAATTTTACTGAAGGCCTGAATGAAAGATGCTGATTCAGTAGCAACCACAACATCACAGGCTAATGCAATATTTGCTCCTGCACCTGCAGCTACACCGTTTACTGCTGCGATTATAGGTTTTTCTATTGATCTCAATTGCCTGATGATGGGATTATAGTGCTCATCTACAATCTGCTCGATTTCGAGTCCATTATCAGCAATAGCTTCTTGCAAATCTTGTCCCGCACAAAAGGCTTTTCCATTTCCGGTAAGCATGATGGCTCTTACCTCAGGATCTTTTGCATATTCATCGAGTGCTTTTTGGACAGCTAAGGCTAGTTCTTTATTGAAACTGTTAAATACATCCGGACGATTGAACGTGAGGATGCCAAGTTTGTCTTTTTTGGTTGTTATTAGTGACATTGGGTTAATCAGTTGATTGGTGATATGGAGATCAGGTTTCTGTTTTACGTTTCTTCAAATAGTTGATGTATCCATTCATCATTTTACATAACTCGTCATTCTTGGAAACAAGTTCCTCAAAGATATCTTGTTGAATGTACTTTTCATCAAGTGCGACTGTCAGGTGATCAAATGTTTCCAAAAGACTTCCTCTTGCCATCCTGCAAAACTGAATATTTTCTTGATAATGGAATCGTCCATGACCTTCCGCAATATTAGCAGTAACAGATCTGGATGACCTAATAATTTGATCAACAAGTTTATACTTTTCGTTTCCAGGGAAGTCCTTTACCAGTTTGGATATTTCATTTCGAAAACTTCTGGATTTTTTCCATACTTCAAGATCAGTAAGTTTCATGTCTTGATGAGATTTTAACCATTATTGCTAATTAACAATTTCATCAAACAGTCTGGCATTTGTTGTCAGTTCAACATCACCTGTTTACCAATTAACTACTCACTAATCAACTCATTTGATCAATGACACTTGAAGTAGTCGAATGGCTCGAGGCAATCATTACACTTAAATAATGATTTGCAAGCGGTAGAGCCAAATTCGCTAACTAATTGGGTGTTTTGTGACCCACACTGTGGACATTGAATATCTTCTGGATTGGTGGGGTTGGGAGGGGCAATTCCGTATTCTTTCAGTTTCCGTTTGCCTTCCTCACTCATCCATTCGGTGGTCCAGGCAGGAGATAGTACGGTCGTGATTTTCAATTTCGAAACACCTTCTTTTTTTAAGGCGTTGTTAATTTCCTTTTCGATTTCCAGCATGGCCGGACAACCTGAATAGGTCGGGGTGATAATAACTTCTACTAAGTCATCACTTACAATTACATCGCGTACAATTCCGAGATCCAAGACAGAAATAACCGGTATCTCCGGATCAGTCACATTTTGTAATAAATCAAGAATATAGTCTTTATCTAGTACCATTACACAAACTCATAATAGGTGGTATAATCCTTAAATCCGAATTTTTTGTAAATATTCAGTCCATCTTCGGTTCCTTGAAGGATGGCATTTTTATACCCCATCTCCTTTGCAATATTTAATGCGAAAGTCAGCAAGGTGGTTCCAATTCCTTTTCCTCTATACGCTTCTAATGTAGCAAATCCATAAAATCCTATGGTTTTATCATCGGTAGGAAAGAGCTCTACACAAGAGACCGGCGTTCCTTCATGATAATAAATAAGAAGTTGAATCTTATTGTTTGGATCGAGGTAATGTTCAGCAGTTTTGATGTAATAACTTATGACATTTTGATCAGCGGGCGTCCAGTTTTCAGCAATAACACGCGCATAAGTAGTCAAAGACTCAGCATCATTTACAAGCCGTATATTTAGATGATTGACATTTTCAACGAATTGATAATCTTCAAATTCAACAACCATCCCCACCTCACTCGCTTGTTCTTCGATGTTTAAGTCATTGAATATGCTTCTAGTTGTAGCGCTTAGGTTTTCCTTGTTGATCCATACGCAATAGTCCAAATCTTTAGATTTGTAATAATCTAAAACTTCAACCAGTTCTTCCTTTTGAAGGTTTGGCTGATCGATGTAGATAATGTTAAAGGTATCGCACGATAGTCCACTATCGATGAAACACAGATTATCGGTTTCCTTCACAATCATTGAATCACTAAGTGAAGGAACTTTGGATGCGTGCAGTTTGAAGTTGTCTGAAATGAGATTGAGCATCAGTCTTTTTTTCTCCAGGGTGGGTTTTTTCTATTTTTTCCGGCTTTGAACAAAATCAAATGATTCCCGTCAGGGTCATAAATGTGGGCTTCTCGCCAAAGCCACTCTTTGTCGTTGGGCATTTCTTCAATCTCAATGCCCTTTTGAATCAATGCGTCGATACGTTCATCAAGATCATCGCATTCAAAATAGATGATGGGTTTGTTTCCGTCAGCAATGTCTTCAACCTCATGTATCGAAAATGTAGATTCTCCATCCGGACATTCAAATCGAGCATAGGCATCATGTGTATGCACGATGAGTTTTAATCCCAGGTCCTCATAAAATGATATGGCTTTTGGCACATTTAGTGAGGGGACGGTGACCTGGTTGAGATTCATTTTACCACTCCAGTCCTGGGTAGGTTTTTTGCAGATATTGGAGATCTGCAAGTATGTATCCTAAGTGTTCGGTATGGCGTCCATCCTTGCCACCTTCGTGAGCATAAGTGCTTTCCGGTATATCAAGAGTTGCTTCAGTAAGAACTTCTCTGATTTGTTCGTCTCTCTTTACTTTCAAAGCTCCCAAATCAACACCGTATCCTGCATCCAATGCTTGCACCTCAGTTTCGTTTGGCTTGGTGAGCTCTCCCGAGTAAGACCACAAATCCTCTACGGCAGCAACCATTCGGTTGTGACTTTCTTCGGTACCGTCTCCCAATCGAATCACCCAGTCGCTACTCCACTTAATGTGATACAAAGCTTCTTTATGCGACTTGGCTGCAATGGCCGCCAAGCGTTCATCTGAGCTATTCATCAAAGCTTCATAAAAGTGGCAGCTATACGAATCAAATAGAAATTGTCGGAGGATCGTTTTTGCGAAATCACCATTCGGTTGCTCCACCAGCAGCACATTTCTGTATCCCCAGGCATCTCTCAGATAGGCAATATCATCTTCAGATTTGCCTTCATCCTGAATTTCAGCAGCATATTGGTACCACATCCTCGCTTGACCAATCATGTCAAGGCTAATATTAGTCATGGCAATATCTTGCTCAAGGATGGGCCCGTGTCCACACCATTCTCCTAACCTTTGTCCTAAGATGAGGCAGTTATCTGCATGTTGCAGAACGTAGTTGTAAAGATTCTGATCTTTCATCAATTACATGTGTTTTACTTCATCAGGCAAATTGTAAAACGTCGGATGACGATATACTTTGTCTTTTGCAGGCTCGTACAATGGATCTGAATCGTCAGGGTCCGATGCAGTTATATGCTCGGATTTAACGACCCATATACTTACACCTTCATTTCTTCTTGTGTAAACATCTCTCGCATTTTGTACTGCCATTTCTTCATCCGCTGCATGGAGACTTCCCACATGCTTGTGATTTAGTCCGGCTTTACCTCGGATGAAGATTTCCCATAATGGCCAATTTTTCATCAGTGTAGAATTTGTAGTTGTCGTAATATTATGCTGCTTCCTGTTTCTTGGATTTTTTCTCAGCATGAGCGGCAGCAGCCTCTCTCACCCAGGCACCATTATCATAAGCTGCTCTCCTTGCATCGATGCGTTGCTTATTGCAAGGACCATTTCCTTTGATCACATTGAAGAATTCTTCCCAATTGATTTCTCCGAAATCATAGTGCCCTCTTTCTTCATTCCATTTCAGATCTTCATCTGGAATCTTAATTCCAAGTAAATCTGCTTGTGGTTTGGTTGCATCAACAAATTTTTGTCTTAGTTCATCATTGGTGAATCGTTTGATGCCCCATCTCATAGACTGCTCCGTATGGGTGGATGCTTCATCTGTTGGTCCAAACATCATCAGAGACGGCCACCACCATCTGTTGAGTGCATCCTGCGCCATTTTCTTTTGATCTTCAGAACCTTTGCATAGCGTAAGCATTATTTCAAATCCTTGACGTTGGTGGAATGATTCTTCCTTACAAACCCTCACCATCGCTCGGGCGTAAGGTCCGTAAGAGGCTCTGCATAATGGCACTTGATTCATGATGGCGGCACCATCTACCAACCATCCAATAGCTCCCATATCTGCCCAGGTTAATGTAGGGTAGTTGAATATTGAAGAGTACTTAGCTTTTCCAGAGTGTAGATCTTGCAAGAGCTGATCTCGTTCAACGCCCAGCGTTTCGCATGCGCTGTATAAGTATAAGCCGTGACCAGCTTCATCTTGAACCTTCGCAAGAGCCGCTGCTTTTCTACGCAATGTAGGTGCACGAGAAATCCAGTTTGCTTCTGGTAACATTCCAACGATCTCGGAATGCGCGTGCTGTGAAATTTGACGAATCAATGTCTTCCGATAATTTTCCGGCATCCAGTCTTTTGGCTCGATGCGTACATCATCATCTATCTTTTCATTGAATCGATCTTCTAAACTCTTAATATCCATCTTCTAATTTCCTTTATTTCAAAGTTACTTAACACGTTTGAATTACCCTTTGTTAGCTGATCAAACGTCAAAATTCAATTTTACTTTTTCTGTCTTCGGAAAGGCCTGACAACTAAGTACTAAACCCTGCTCTAGTTCGTCTGGTTCAAGTGCATAATTCACATCCATTTCCACTTCTCCTTCTTCGACTTTACAAACACACGTGCTACATACACCTCCCTTGCAAGCATAGGGAAGGTCAGCACCATTGTCGAACGCTACATCCAAAATAGATTTATCCGAATCGTAAGGGAATGTCATACTATTTCCATCCAAAATTACGGTGATTTCAGCATGAGCGGTCTCATGTTTAATTTCTTTGGCTTTGCCTCCAAGCTTTCCAACAGGTGAAGTGAAGAGCTCCAGGTGAATTCGATCATCAGGAACTCCCAGATTTTTCAACTCGCTTTGTACGGTCAACATCATTTCTTCCGGGCCACACGTGAAATAGTGATCTACATCTTTCGGATCGAAAAAGAGTCTGGCATATGATTGAATTTTATCTGCCTCTATTCTTCCATTGAATAGATCAGATTCCTGACGTTCTTTGCTCAAAATGTGGTACAGGCTGAATCGACCCATGTAGCGATTCTTGAGCGCTTCCAATCGCTCCTGGAAAATGATGGTACTTGTTCTGCTGTTGCCATAAAAAAGTGTGAATTCACTTTCTGGCTCGGTTCGTAATGTTGTTTCAATGATAGATAGAATCGGTGTGATACCACTTCCGCTAGCAAACGCCACATAAGATTTAGCATTTGCAGGATCGAGAGGAACATAGAAATGACCGTGAGGAGGCATTACTTCTAACTCATCACCTACTTTCAGAACATCATTTGCATAGGTGGAGAAGGCCCCTCCTTCCAATTTTTTAATTGCTACTGTTAATGTTTCATCAATGGGACATGAGCAAATGGAATAAGATCGGCGCGTATCTTCACCGTTAATATCTTTCTTTAGCGTAAGATGCTGTCCTTGAATGAATGTAAAATCCTCTCTTAGATCTTCAGGGATTTCGAAGGTGACAGCAACAGATTCTTCCGTTGGTCTGGTAAGTTCTTTTACGCTTAGGGTATGAAATTTTGCCATGTTGTTTTTTTGGGTGCAGCAAAGCTAACCATCGAGAGGAATTTTTCTATTCAATTTATCTCAAGCTTCTGCTTGATTTTTGTCACCTTTTCTTCTACGCGATCTTGAAGCGGATGACTGATTAAGAAGTACTCATCTCCGTTATTAAGTTTTAGATAAGCCCTGAATTCATGATTAGTAACAATATTTTGCTTATTAGGTAGCGTATAAACTGTTTGTTTCGTCTTTACTTTTTTAATGAAAATTCCTTCTATTGCACCATATTTTATAGGCTTTCCAAGCCTTTTCCCCATGGTCCAAACTCCATCAAAAATGGTCCTATTTTCTTCATTGATGATGATCACCTTTGTGGCAAACCAAACGGCAGGTAGCAAAGTAGAAATGACTATGGCCGCAACTACTGACCATGGTTCTCTCAACCATTCCACCAACATGAGAATCACGATGATTAATAGAATTACACTGAGCAACCTAATTAGCAGATATACTGCTTTACCTTTGTTTATTCGAATGATCCTCATGAATGATCGAAAGTACCAAACTATTTTCGATGTTAATGGTTTTTTTCTACTATGAGAGAAATTGCTCTTTTTCCGTTAAACATAGTGGCATTTCCTGGAGAAGCAGTCAATCTACACATCTTCGAACCTCGCTATAAAGCTTTGGTTAACGATTGTCTATCCAAGGAATTGACATTTGGTATTCCAGCATACGTACTTAATAAAATTGATTTGGGTACGGAAGTGGAAATCATCGAAGTAAGCAAAACCTATGATGATGGCCGAATGGATATTAAAACAAAAGCACTAAATGCATTTAAAGTAGAAGAGTTTTGGAACCCATGGGAGGCAAATGAATATGCTGGAGGAAGAATAGAATATCTTCAATTAACTAACGAGTCTACAGACTTGAGTTTGCTGTATCAGTTTAAGGAAATGGTGGCTAAACTATTTGTTTGGTTGGGTGAAATGGACGTACCGGATATATCGACAATTACTTCAGTCTATGATATCGGGCATAAGATTGGGTTCAAACCTGAAGAAGAATATGCATTACTCGAGATGACTTCTGAGAATGATCGACTGAGATATGCGATCAAGCATTTAGAACATCTATTACCCGCTTTGGAACGCGCGCAGAATGCACAGGAACGAATCAAACAAAATGGTCACTTCAAACACCTCGATCCACTCAAGTTTTAAGTGGTGAAATAAGCGTTAACTCCTTAATTATCTCATACTTTCAGTGTAATTTCCCACTATGATTTCAATCAGTGGATTTGGAACCGTTTTGCTCTTTTTCGTGGGAGGTATTGCCTTTTTATTGGTGACGTTACTTGTTGGAAAAATATTAAGACCAAATAGACCTACTCCAGAGAAGCAAACCACCTATGAATCTGGCGAGGAGCCATCAGGGACCGCATGGGGTCAATTCAATATTCGATTCTATGTCATTGCTTTGATTTTTCTGCTTTTTGAAGCGGAACTGGTTTTTTTATTTCCCTGGGCTACAGTCTTTGGGGACGAACAACTCATTGAACAAACGGAAGGATTGTGGGCGAAATTCTCCATGATTGAAACTTTTATTTTTATTGGGATCCTATTGGTAGGACTGGCCTATGTATGGGCAAAAGGAATGTTGGAATGGGTTCGTCCAAAACCTAAAACCACAGATTTTAAATCACGCATTCCACAGCGTGCATATGAAAGATATAAATGATCGGAGAAGAACAAACCATAGCGGGATTGAAAACTGGCGAAGGAGGAATCATTATTTCGAAGCTTGATGACCTTCTCAATTGGTCTCGATTAAGTAGCCTTTGGCCTGTCGGATTCGGGCTTGCTTGTTGTGCCATCGAATTTATGTCTACTGCTTCCTCAGCTTATGACCTGGATCGATTCGGAGTAATCCCTCGAAATTCACCTCGCCAGGCAGACGTCATGATTATCTCAGGAACGGTAACGTTTAAAATGGCGGATAGAGTTAAGAGATTGTACGAGCAGATGGCGGAACCTCGATATGTTATTTCCATGGGTTCGTGTGCCAATTGTGGCGGGCCATATTGGGAACATGGTTACCACGTATTGAAAGGGGTTGATCGTGTCATCCCTGTAGATGTCTATGTACCGGGTTGCCCACCAAGACCGGAAGCATTGATTGGCGGATTCATAAAGCTTCAAGAGAAAATAAGAACCGAATCTATTTTACGACCAAAGGCATTGGAAAAACTGATGAAGAAAGATGCAGTTTGAGGAAATAAAGTCTTTGGTCGAAGAAAAGGTGCCAGGTGCTGTTATAGGAGAAGATTTGGCTGCTACTCCAAATGCACTGATCGTTGATGCTAAATTCATTCACTCACTTTGTGATTTTCTACAAGTTCACGAAAGTACCTACTTCGATTCACTATCATGCCTTACCGCACTTGATAATGGAGAAGAAGAGGGTACTATTGAGGTCATCTATAACCTGTACAGCATACCTCACGACTTACATCTGATGTTGAAAGTTGTATTAGATAGAGTAAACCCAGCCATCGATTCTGTTTCAGATTTGTGGCGAACATCCAATTGGCTAGAGCGAGAAGCATATGATTTGGTGGGTGTACAATTCAAAAATCATCCAGACCTAAGAAGGATTTTGTTGCCCGACGATTGGGAAGGATTCCCGCTTCGAAAAGATTACGTGGAGCAAGAAAAGTATCACGATGTTAAAGTGAAATATTAAATGAATTGAGAATTGAGAATTAAGAATTGAAAATGGAGAATAGAGAATTGAAACGCCAAAACCCGCTACTCATTAAAAGTTATGAGTTTGCTTTGGCTGTCGTTCTATTTACCAGAAAGCTCCAAGACGAACAAAAGGAATTTGTAATCTCCAAGCAAGTACTTAGGAGTGGTACAGCAATTGGAGCATTATCCGAGGAAGCTCAGCAAGCAGAATCAAAAGCTGATTTTATCCATAAACTGTCGATTGCAAATAAAGAAGCGCATGAAACTCATTATTGGTTAAGGCTTATAAGAGATAGTGGAATCGAATTTCAGCATGTGTTAGAATTGTTGAAACAGTCTGAAGAATTGAAAAAATTACTCATTTCAATCATAAAGTCATCTAAATCGAAGTAATGGAAAATTCTCAATTCTCAATCCTCAATTCTCCATTACATAGGTCTGAACCTTTGAAATACAAAGAATCTGACCTCAAAACGGAGGAGATGATCATCAATATAGGTCCTCAGCATCCATCTACCCATGGAGTGTTAAGGCTGGAAGTAGTAACTGATGGTGAGATCGTGGTTGATGTAATTCCTCATATGGGTTATTTACATCGATGCTTCGAAAAGCATGCCGAATCTTTAGCATTTAATCAGACCATACCATACACCGACCGGATGGATTATGTGGCCGCCATGAATAATGAATGGGCCTTCGTGATGGGAGTGGAACGAATGCTGGGTATTGAGAATGAAATTCCCAAAAGGGTTGAATACATCCGGGTCCTGGTTTCTGAGCTGAACAGAATAGCTTCTCACTTTATTGCTATCGGAACGTATGGAATGGATATTGGAGCTTTCACCCCGTTTTTATGGATGATGCGAGATCGGGAGCATATTCTTCGAATGCTTGAATGGGCCAGCGGTGCTCGAATGCTCTACAATTACATTTGGGTTGGGGGCCTGTTTTACGATTTACCGATTGGCTTTGAGGAAAGAGCAAAAGAGTTTGTAGACTATCTGAAGCCCAAACTAAAAGACACAGAGACACTCCTTGTCAATAATAAGATCTTTATAGAACGTACAGCGAATGTTGGAATCCTTCCTGCAGACCTTGCTATCAACTACGGAATAAATGGTCCAATGCTTCGAGGCTCTGGGTTAAAATATGATTTGCGGAAAGTAGACGGATATAGTGTTTACCCGGAAATCGAATTTGATGTACCGGTTGGAACCGGGAAAGTTGGTTCTGTGGGTGATTGCTGGGATCGTAATTGGGTCCGATACCGGGAATGCTGGGAGTCTATACGGATCATTGAGCAATGCGTTGAAAAACTAAAAGGTGAGCATAGGCGGACGAAAGAATTTGATCCACGTGCATTTGTTCCCAAGAAGATTAGACCTAAGGCCCAAGACTATTATGTACGAGCTGAAAACCCAAAGGGTGAGTTAGGTTTCTTTTTCAGGACCGATGGAAGAGCCGATCAACCTCTTCGATGCAAAGCCCGATCTCCAAGCTTGAGTAATCTATCGGTCATCGCGGAAATCAGCAAGGGAGCCATGTTGGCGGATTTGTTTGCTATCTTAGGTTCAATGGATTTGAACATGGGAGAAGTAGATCGCTAGATCATATGAAAGTTCTAAGCTCACAACAGATAAGGGAAGCTGATCAGTATACAATCGTGAACGAACCCATTAAGTCTATTGACTTGATGGAACGTGCAAGTGAGGCTTTTGTGATAAAATTTCTTGGGCTTCATCCTGAAATGCAACCTGTTTTTATATTCTGTGGCACGGGAAATAATGGGGGCGATGGGTTGGCAATCGGACGACTACTTAAAGCAATAGGTTGGCAGATTGATATTTTCATAGTTGGAGATACCTCAAAAGGTAGCCCGGATTTTGTGACCAATTTGGATCGTACTGATTCATTTCATCTGATCTCTAATGAAAGTGATTTTCCTGATGTTTCTTCCAATTCGATTGTAATTGATGGTCTTTTTGGTTCTGGATTAACTCGACCGGTTGAAGGGCTTCATGCAAAACTCATAGAATTCTTGAATGCTATTGAGGCGCAGCGGATGGCGATTGATATTGCCTCAGGCTTGTACTCTGATGAGGCTCTTCCAGAGGGTGCTATTGCATTCAAGCCTGATTATACGATTGCTTTTCAGGTTCCTAAATTGGTGTTTTTCCTACCAGAATGTGAGGATTACGTTGGTACTTGGCGTGTAGTGGAAATTGGTTTAGATACCGATTTTATTGGTACGCTTGATTCTAACTATTACCTCACAAAGAAAGAGTACTTAAAGCATTCAATCCCGGCTCGTTCGACCTTTACTCATAAGAATAGGGTAGGAAGACTTTTGATAGTTGCCGGAAGTAAAGGTAAGATTGGAGCAGCGGTCCTTTGTACACGCGCCGCATTTAAGGCGGGCGCGGGACTGGTGAATGTACATGTCCCAAGCTGCGGCACAGAGATTTTACAAATAAGTGTCCCCGAAGCTATGGTTTCACTGGATACGGGAGAGAGTATCGTTGAGAATATTCCAAAAACAGAAGATGTGGTTGCGATTGGACCTGGACTAGGAACGGATCCGATTACCGTTGATGCAATGAAATCTTTCCTCCATGGCTGCACAATCCCCCTGGTAGTGGACGCTGACGGCATTAACATACTGGCAGAAAATTCTGATCTAATCAAATTATTACCTGAAGAATCCATTCTGACCCCACATCCTGGTGAATTCAAGAAATTAGTTGGTGAGTGGAAGAATGATTTTGATAAACTAGAAAAGCTTCGTGCTTTTTGTTCACGACATCATTTGAATGTGGTGTTAAAAGGAGCGTATTCAGCAGTATGTGACAGTCGAGGAATTATTCATTTCAATCCTACAGGAAACCCAGGGCTTGCAACCGCTGGAAGTGGAGATGTCCTAACCGGCGTTGTTGGGGCTTTGCTTGCTCAAGGAATTTCACCATTTGAAGCACTACGTTTAGCAGTTTTTCTTCATGGTGCAGCCGGCGATGAGGCAGTCAGAAAACAAGAATCTCCTTGGATCCAGGCTTCTGATATTATTGATTTCTTTCCTAATTCAGTGGCTTCTCTGGTTAATGATTGATTAATCGTTCAGTTTTATGTCAATTAGAAAATCAGTGAATTTGGTTCTGACATTCATCCTGAAGCGCCCTATTACCTAGATGATTTATGCTATTAGATAAAAACCTGTATTTATTCGATGTAATTCAAAATCCTGCCTGAATTGAATTAAATCAATTAATTCTGAAAAAAATACAATGGAAAATGGCTTGGTTAACGTTAATTAACGATTAATATTTCATAGGCCTTACCAACAATATAAAAAAAATTCCGTAATTTGTATACTAACAATGCGCAATAAACTCTTCATACTAACGTTAGCCCTGGCTCTTTGTGGGGTATCTCTCGCACAGGGAGGAACTGATGTTGTGCAGGATTCTCAAATTAGTATTTATCCAAATCCAGCAGTTGAATTTATTACCGTGCAGGTTGATGGAAAATTTGAAAATACAGCGTTTGAGCTTCACTCAATGATCGGCAACAAGCTTCAAATCAAACCTGAGGAAATTGGCATTGGGAAATATAAAATTCAAGTAAAAGATTTGGCCACCGGTTATTATTTTCTTGTCGTTAAGAACGAGGCCCAACGTTTCAGGAAGGCATACAAATTTCTTAAGCGTTAATTCATTTCTTTAAAGTTTCTGGATCAAAAAAAACCCTCAACGGTATGTTGAAGGTTCTTTAGTTTTTATTGATATTGGATACTACCTATCAGATTCTAGTTGAGAATAATACCTGTTGAAGAGTTCTTCATATTGGGCAGCCTTTTCTCGTATACCGTTTGCTCGGTAAGCTCTAGCAACTTCATTTAGGGATATGATCTGTCTCTGTAACTCATCAGTAGCCGTTCGATCACTTGAGAAATAGTGATCCAACCAATGTGTTGCATTCGTAATAGTGACTTCAGCAATGTGATCAGCTAATTCTTGTTCTCCTACTTTTAGTAACAGATCAACTTGCTGCATACTGAAGATGTCAAATGGGACGGATTCATTAGGCATGACTTCCAAACACTTCTTCAATACCTCAGCCGCTCGCGCATAATCTCCTTCTTGAATAAGATTTTCGGCAAGTGTATTAAATGTAGATCTGGAATTTAGAACAAACCCAAGGTAATCCTGGCTGTAATAAATGCTTGGGTCATCAAGGTTGGTCCAGGTAAATTTATTCATCACATTGTCATACATCACATCCGTATTTACCGGGTATCCTGATCTGCTATTTTCATTCAAGGCAGGAACCACTCTGTAAGCCATACCTTCTTGAACTACGTAGCTTCTCATGTCAAAATTCAATTGAGAAATGGAAGTGTTGTTCAGATACAATGGACGCTCCCAGTCGGTATTTACCAATAAATCAAGAAATGCCAAATCTTTCTTCTCCAAGCCTCTTCCCTTGATTCTAAGAATCATTCTGTCTACAATCTTATCATGCATATCCTCAGGTACTATCTTCTTGGCTTTTTCCGTATCAATATCCAGGAAGAGTGTTCGAGCCGGGATTGAATTATAAACCGTGTAACTATTTGCTTGAATTTGAAGTCCCGGATTCTCATCTGAAATAAACTTTAATAGTATCTCAGCATTAATTGCATTTCCTTGAAGTTCCTCACGCTCAAAGACAGGCAAGTAATCATTCTTTCCACCTTGTTGATATCGTTCGATAGGCAGACCATATGGTAGTGGTTCAGATTCGTAAGCCTGCCGCGCCGACTGTTGAATGTACCAATCGGTGTTGTAATAGCTCAAGACAAGTACTCTGACATCTGTTCTAAACCCTTCAACCTCTTGAGCATACCATAGAGGGAACGTGTCATTATCTCCTCCTGTATAGATAACTCCATTTGGAGCTACGGTAGAAAGGTAATTCTTTGCAGCATCTACTGAGAAGTATCTATCGGACCGATCATGATCATCCCAGTTTTCGCTCGCCATCAATACAGGAATTGTAAGACCGATAATTGACGCGAGGATCGCAGCAATTTTCTTTTCCTTCGAAATATTCTTCATCAAATCGTAAAGTGCCAATACACCAAATCCGATCCAAATAGTGAAAATATAGAATGAGCCCGCATAGATATAATCTCGTTCTCGTGGTTCAATAGGAGGTGTGTTCAGGTAAAGAACAATAGCAATACCCGTCATAATAAACAGGAGTGCTGTTGCAGAGAATAATTTGACATCCTTTTTGTACTGGATAAACATTCCAAAAAGACCAAGCAAAAGGGGTAATCCAAAGTAGATATTTCTACCCTTATTGGTCTCAAGCATTTCAGGGAGTTCGTCAAATGCATCAGTAATACCTACCCATCCAGCACCTTGAATGTCATTTTCTCGACCCGAGAAGTTCCACATGAAATATCGAAAATACTGGTGACCCAATTGATGGACAATGAGATAGTAAAAATTATCTCCCCAGCTAGGTTTTTCTCCCTCCTTTAATCCGGTAACCTGACGATACTTCCTTATGTGATTTGGATCAGAGCTGTACATTCTTGGCAAAATGGTGGTATGATTGGGATCAAATTCCTGTGTTACTTTATAGTCTTTGATGACGTACTCATCCTCACCTCTCATGTAAACAGGTGCTCCTTGATTATTCGCAATAAGATCGGCGGTATAATAAGGCCCTTTGAATAACGGCCTGCTACCGTATTGTTCGCGTTTCAGGTATGAAACGAATGATATGATTTCTTCAGGGTTGTTCTCATCGATTGGCGGATTATAGTTACTTCTAATGACCGCTATTGAATAGGAAGAATAGCCTATAAGGATAAATGCAAGTGCAAGCAAGGAAGTGTTGAGCACGTATTTGTTGTGCTTGATGGAATAATGAATACCATAAACCAATCCGCCAACGACAAGGATACCAAAGAATATTACCCCAGATCCGAATGGAAGGCCCAAACTATTGACAAAGAAAATTTCAATTTTACCTGCCATAGATGGAAGTCCAGGGATTACTCCTTCCAAAATTATCAACACGATTGCTGCTGATATAATCATCGTATAAATAATTCCCTTTCGGGTCACTTTTTCATAATACTTGAAATAAACAATCAGCCCCAATACAGGAATAGCCACAAGGTTCAATAAGTGGACACCAATTGAAAGTCCCATCATGTAGGCAATCAGGATTAGCCAACGTGCTCGATCCTGTTCTTCGCTCATGTTTTCCCACTTTAGTATCGCCCAAAACACAAATGATGTGAAGAAGGCGGACATACCATAAACTTCAGCTTCGACCGCTGAAAACCAGAATGAATCGGAGAATGTACAAGCTAGCGCTCCCACAAGTCCCGTACCCATGATCACAATCGTATCTGCAGTGGATTCCTCACCGGTTTTTACTTTTAGCACTCGCTTTGCAAGGTGGGTGATGGACCAGAATATAAATAGCACAAAAAATGCGCTACTCATTACACTAAGCATATTTACCCAAAAAGCTACCTGAGTAACATCGCCACCAGCAAGCATTGAAAACATTCTTCCAGTGAGAAGAAAGAACGGGGCTCCAGGTGGGTGAGGTACCTCTAGCTTATATGAGCAAGCAATGAACTCTCCTGCATCCCAAAAACTTGCTGTGGGTTCAACTGTAAGGCAATATGTTATTAATGCTATCAGAAAGGCTATCCAGCCGGTAATGATGTTTATTTTTTGGTATCCCATAGTTCAAATTATGTGAGGGGCGAAATTAGCAATTAACCTTAAGATATTCAGTCATCTAGCACGCTGATTTAGAATACTATCTGCCCTAAACGTATTGAAAGAGATCCGTCTTTGCATTGATACACAGGTTTGTGATAAATCCTTAGATCTTTTGTCAATACACGGCCACATAGAAGAGGAGCCAGATGAAGAAAAATAATAGGTATGTGCTGGCAACGATATAGGCAGAGATTTTCAATTTTTTCCCGCTTAAAAAATATATCCCTAATGTCAGAATTGGCCAGTATAGTAATTCAAAAAGATTGATTGATTTAAGAGGATAATGCCACTTGGGGTCTATTTGTGTATAATCTGTGAGGTTAATCAATGAAAATGGATAAAATGCCATGTAATCATTGTAATTCGGATCTGTAAAGAAAAGCGTAAACCATAAGACCTTAACAATTTCAGGCAGAAAGAAGAACACCTCTGCCAGCATCACCATCTTCCACAATTGATTGAAATGAAGACGATAGCCAAACATGAAGCATCCAATCCAGAGTGTCAGTGTGGTCCATGTCCACTTCCACGCCAAAAAAACGGGAACACTTAAATATTGAATGCCATAGATAATATCAAAGACCCAGATGTCGCCCCGCTCATTCAATACTTCGAAAGCTGCTATGGTATCTATGATAAAAACTCTTTTCACAAAAAGTAAGGCAATATAGGTGAGACATATAATGAAAAACATGCCAACACCGTTGAAGTCAAACCATTCTTCAAGAAATTGCTTTCGGTATTTACTTAAACGTTCCGTCATTTAGATTTGCGATACATGCATTTACGCGTCAAAATTATTACCATGTGTGTCTTATTCCTATTCTCAGCAGGAGTCTATGCCCAGCGGCAAGATGCACTGGCGGATGGTGATAGTGTAAGGTATAGTTTATTGGTGAACCCCTTTATTCAAATCGAGTCCACAGAGGCTATCAACTCCATGTACAATTTTGAATTTGAAAAGGCCCACGATCATTTTGATTATCTACAAAGAACCTATCCCTGGCACCCTCTTCCATATTTGTTAAAGGGATTAAATTATTGGTGGAGAATTGTGCCTAATTATAACATTGAAGAGTGGGACGAGGAGTTTCTTGCCTACATGGACACAACGAAGT
Source organism: Ekhidna sp. (assembly GCA_965601465.1). Taxonomy (GTDB): domain Bacteria; phylum Bacteroidota; class Bacteroidia; order Cytophagales; family Cyclobacteriaceae; genus Ekhidna. Next base: position 1,412,958 of record OZ271834.1, read on the forward strand.
ACCTCGCGGAGAATGTCAGGGACAACTATAATGAAATAGAAGGAGCATTTTTTTTGGCCGCAGCTTATGCATTTGAAGGAAGACTTTATTCCGAGCGTAGGGAATATCGGAAGGCTGCATTGGCTGGAAGCAGATCTTTAAAGTACCTGGGGGAGTGCCAAGGGCATGAAGAATATAGCCCTGAACTTCTCTTCGGAGATGCGCTTTTCAATTATTATGCAGAATGGATTCGTGAAGAATATCCTTTGCTCCGTCCATTGATGATGTTTTTTGGGAAAGGAGACAAGGAGAAAGGTATAGAGCAGCTGAAAGAAGTAGCGAGGAATGCGTTTTATTCCAGAACAGAGGCACAATATTATTTAATGCGAATATTGGCAACAGAGGAAAATGACATTCGCGGGGCGCTTCAGGTGGGTGAGTACTTGAATAGTCAATTTCCAGGCAATGCCTATTTCCACCGTTATTATGCTCGTTTACTCTATCAATCCGGAAGGTATAGTCAGACGGAAAAGGTATCATTGAAAATTTTGCAACGTGTGGATAGTATGCAGGTTGGCTATGAGGCCAACAGTGGAAGGTATGCATGTTTCTTTTTAGGACATGTAAATCAAATCAGAAGAAGGTATGATGTTGCGAAAACGTATTTCAACAGGGGAATTGAGTTTGCTGTAGAAGCAGAAGCAACGAAAATGGGCTATTACTTTTATTCGCTCCTACACTTAGGACAAATAGCTGAGAAAGAGGAGGATATTGAATTAGCAAAAAGTTACTACAAGCAAGTCAAGAAAGCAGCCAAAAGAAAACATCCAGCTCATAAAGAGGCCAGAGAGCGGTTAAAGAAAATTTAAATCCGGAACGCTGCCAGCCATTTGTCCTGATTGACCGCCACACTATATTGCTGCTCAACAGTAGCTCTTCCGGCTTTGCCCATTTTAATTCTTAATTTCTCGTCTTCGATAAGTGCAGAAAGTTTGGCTACCCATTCTTCGGTAGAACCTGCTAGAAATCCATTTTCTCCATCATGAATGATGTCAGCGTTTACACCCACGGGAGACATGATGGTGGGTATCTCCAGCGCCATGTATTGGAGTCCTTTCAGACCACATTTACCCTTGCTCCAATCATCGTCTGGTAATGGCATGATGCCAATATCTATTTCACATAAGTCAGATACTTCTGAATCAGCTTTCCATGGTAAACCTTGGATGTCAAGTTCTTCATGCATGTAGTAGCCGTCTCCAATGACTTTGAAATACACCTGATCTTGGTATTTCTCCTTAATAATTCTCAATGCTTCCAATGAGCTTTCAAAATGTTTGATGGTGGAGAAGCTTCCACTCCAACCAATACATATCCCATCATCTTTTTCCACATTTACTTTCGTGTATTCATTCAAGTCAATGGTTGTAGGAATAATGGTAACGTTTTCGCTGTGTTGTCGTGCATAGTTTGCCAGGTATTCGTTTCCAGCGATAGTAAGATCACAGTAAGAGATGATACGACCTGTTTTAGCAGGATTTTTTAATTTTTGAAAAATAGACTGATTGGCGTTTTCGTCTTGAAGCCAAATGGAGTCATCAAAATCAAAAACTAATTTGGCCTTTGATTGCTTAAAGAGCCATTCAAATAGGATTCCGAAGAAAAAGGCATCTCGGTAGATGAAGACATAATCGAATCGATTGGCTCTCAATACATCATTTAATCGCCTGAAAATCGCTGAAATACCTACTCGAATCTTACCGAATGTATTACCAGCTCCATAGAATATCTTATCCTGTTTTGCAGATAGCATATTTGAGTATGTGATTTCAAATCCATTTTGCTCGAGAAAACTCAAATATTGTTCATGTCTAAACCGCTGACCAGGGGAGCGCTCTTTGCGATGAAGTGTAAGGAATAAAATTTTAGGCATTAGTCTTCCAACCAAACAGGTGGGAGTTTTTCGGTGATTTCAATATTTTCAAACTTCGAACTCTTTTTTGCACCTGTGGCTTTGGCCCAGCCAACCATTCCCTTGAGTCCATCTTCCAATGAAGTTTTGCTGTATTCGCCAAAGATTTTTTTGATTTTAGAATGATCCGAGTGAGCGTGTACTACTTCATTCCGAGCATCAAGAAAACGAAGTTCACTTTTCAACTCCATTGCGTCAATGACGGCACTGGCAAGTTCCTTGACGGTATATTCTTTATCCGCACCAATATTGAAAACTTCACCGTAACATTCTTTGTGGTCTACACAATTTGCAATAATTGGAGCGATATCTCCCACATAGGTAAATGCCCTGGTTTGACTTCCGTCACCAAAAATGGTCAACGGATTTCCCTGCATTAGTTGATTCATGAAAATGCCAACCACATTGCGATATCGATCACCCAGGTTTTGATATTCGCCATATACGTTGTGTGGTCTAAAAATGACATAATCCAGTCCAAACATCTCATGAGAAACCTTCAAATCCATCTCCACGGCCAATTTAGCAATACCATAAGGATCCTCAGGTTGTGGAACCATGTCTTCTCGCATGGGAGGTGGCAAGGCACCATAGGTGGCAATAGACGAAGTAAAAACAAAGCATTTTACTTTATGCTTTACAGATTCGTTAATGAGATTTACACTACCTGTCAGGTTATTTGTGTAGTTAAATCTTTTGATGAAATGACTTAATCCTTCAGCTGCATAAGCCGCAAGGTGATAGACATATTCAATTTCATAATCATTAAAAAGCTTCTCCAGCAGTTCGTGATCTGTGATAGACCCTTTGATAAATTTGGCTCCTTTTGGCACATTTTCTTCAAATCCACCACTAAGATCATCCAGTATGATAACTTTTTTTCCGCTTTGAATTAGACTTCTTGAAACATGGGCTCCAATGAATCCGGCTCCACCTGTTACTAAGGAATATGACATCTAGATTAATTTTTGGCAAATGTAAAATGATATTAAGTGATATGGCGGATATGCCATTTTTGAAAAACATAAAGAGACCAAATGGTAGCATGTACATCACCAGGATTTTTTGACTGCAACCTTATTTTAAGTCCCATGACATTCTCAACATTAAAAAGCTTTTGCTCTTGCAAATATGCTTCATTAAAAACATGCTTATCCAACTCATGCATAAGTTCGTTTCTTAACCAATGAAGCATGGGCACTTCAAACCCTTTTTTTGGTCTATGATGTAGCTCTTTGGGGAGGATATGTTCGAAAGCATCCTGGAGTACTTTTTTCCTTTTGTTTTTATCTACTTTAAAACTAATTGGTAATGCTCGTGCAAATGAAACCACATCTTTGTCAAGAAATGGGACACGGACTTCAAGGCTGTTAGCCATAGACATCAGGTCAACCTTGGTGAGCATGTCTCCGGGTAAAACCAATTGAAGATCAAGATCAAGAAAATCATTTAAATCGAACCCATCTTTTTGATTGGCAGAAAAAGTGTCAATTGTGGGGGTAACATCAAGCAATAGGTCCTTGGCTTGATGATTGAAGGATGCAAGATGCCAATACCTGTCTGTTGGATTTAATCTTAAAAGGTCAGAATACTTAGCTAGTCGTCTACTCAAATTACCCAGCCCTGTTGACCTTGATTGCGGAAATACTTTCAATAAGGGACCTGTTGATTGTATAACCTTATTTAGCACCGAATTTTGTAGGGAGTTACAGAATGCCAAATGTTTGTAGTAACCTCCAAAAAGCTCATCGGCACCATCGCCCGACAATGCAACCTTAATTTCTTTGCTTACCCTATTTGATAAAATGTATGCAGGTATCGCCGATGAATCTGCAAAAGGCTCGTCTATGTAATTAAGAATAGCATCAAGACTATCGAGTAAATCGTCATTGGAAAGGGAAAAAGTTGTATGATGAGTTTTAAACTTATTAGCCACGGATTCGGCAAAATGAGTTTCATCAAAAAATGGATGATCTGTGTACCCGATGGAAAAAGTATTAAGATTGGAGTCAAATTTGGAAGCCATTGATACTACGGCAGACGAATCCGTCCCTCCACTAAGAAAGGCGCCTAGGGGAACATCGGCGACCATTCTTCGCTGAACAGATTGTTCCAAGAGGCTGGTTAAGTCAGTTTTTGCTGTTTCATACGTCCCATTAAATGCTGTTGGTTCTCCTAAGGTAAAGTAGGAAGCGACCTGCACATCTTGTTCTGAAATTTTGATGAAATACCCGGGTAGCAATTTTTTCACTCTTTCAATCATACTCATTTCAAGAGGTAAGTAGGTGAATCGCAGGTATGAATAAAGGCTCTTTTTGTCGAGCGTGCGAGGAATTGGAAAACTGAGTAAGGCTTTCATCTCCGAACCGAAGACAAAAAAATCATCATTTTGATAATAATGTAGAGGCTTTATGCCCATTCTATCTCTTGCTATCAGCAAAGTCTCTTCCTTAGAATCATAAAAGGAAAAAGCAAAAAAACCGTTGAGTCTTTTAAGGCACTTCTCCCGCTCTTTGATTAGAAGGTATAACAATACCTCGGTATCGGAGGTGGATCTAAACTCCACTGACAGATCTTTTGCCAATTCCCGGTAGTTATATATCTCACCGTTAAAGGACAGTGTATATCTGCCACTTTTATCGGTCATTGGCTGATTGGCTTTGCTACTTGTATCTATGATGGAAAGACGTGTGTGACCCAAACCAACTGTCTTATCCAAGAAGGTAGCTTGATGGTCAGGCCCTCGAAGCTGTAGAGAATCAGTAGCTGTTTGCAGCGATTTTGTTAAATCAATGGCATTAGAAAAGTTTTTGAAGCCGGTTATACCACACATAAGCGCAATCTGTCGAATTTCGACATGCTATGTTAATATCAATTTGTTTATTTGCTATCTCGATGCCCATTAGATTCTTTGACTAAAGATGCTCAATCGAGATAGAGCGCAATATACCACCATGATTAATGTTTTTATTGCTGGAGCTCAAAAGGCAGGTACTACCAGTATAAAGTCTTTTTTGGCAAGTCATCCCGATGTAATCAGTCATCCACAAATGGAGATGACTCATTTTTTTATTGATGAAGAATTTAAGAGAGGGGACAAAAATCTTAAAGAAAAGTATGGCTTTGATTTAAAGATTAACAACAAAGTTCTTGTAGCTAAACATGCTATTCATACAATGAGCGATAAAGCCATTGAACGACTCTATCAACATAATAGCGAATGCAAGGTAATTTTTTGTACAAGGAATCCAGTTGAAAGGGCTTTTTCCAGTTATCTAATGGAAAAGCGCAACGGGTCGGTTAAAGAAGATTTCGATGAAGTTGTGGATATTGCGCTCCGTGAAAAGTCAAATCACTGGTTTTATCGTGTATTTGTTGATCTTGGCATCTATGAGAATCATATAAACAAAATTTTAAGATTCTTTCCCAAGAATCAAGTTATGGTAATTGCTTTGGAAGATTTCAAGAATGAAAATATAAAAGAGACCAGCAAATTACTTAATTGGCTGGGATTAGAACCATTTGAGAAAGAGCTCAAATCATCAAATACCCGAAGTGAGGTTTCAACACATAAATTAAAGCTATTGGTCCAACGAGTACCATTTTTGAAAATGTTTTTAATGAGATTCTTATCGATGAATAGTCGCGAAAAAATTGGCCGATTAGTCTCAAAATTGATGGGTATCGGAATAAATGGGCAATATGAATCTCTGCAAATGTACCCTACTGCTAAGATCGCATTGGAAGAATTCTACAAGAAATTCAAATAAAGCATTTGGCGATTTTAACATTATTAAAACTTGATCAACTCATTTTTCTTCATATAACTCGGAGTAGAGATATCAAAATAATTTAAAATAGCAGGGGCCACTTCTCTTAAATCAATTTCAGTCCTTTCTTTTGTGCCATTTTGGTTTTCATAATCATAAATAAAAAGGCACCCCTCAGGTATATGATATGCGGTGCCCCCAGATAAGTCATCAATCTTCTTAATTGAAAAACCAATTTCATGAATATGAACCCTCCTTTCGGACAATAAAATAGAAAAGGATTTTACATTAGGATAGCCTAAATCAAGACTGAAGAAGGTGTTTTCCTTTCTTCGATACACTACTGGTCTATCATTTATGGATAATGTGGATAACACCTTATCCATTTGCTCAGCATCAGATGAATCGACCAAGAAATTATACTGAGGATGCATTGCTGAAACAGGTTTAATAGGAATACCTAAGGTTGTACCAAGCTTATCATAGTCATCCAAGAATAGTTCATGAGTTACCATCTCAGCTTTGGTTGCCGCCTGGCCCATGCTGCTTGCAATTATTAGTTTATATTCGGGGTTTTTAGATATAAATTTCACAACGCTTTTCACCATTCTGTTTAATTGATCCATACAAAAATCGATTTCATGTTTATATCTATTGACCCATTTTACTGGTAGATTATGGTTTTGGTAGTCCTCAGGAAACGAAGCTGCCCAATACCTATGCATTGCTGAGGCTACATGATTGGAGAAAAATGTCACAAATTGTGGCTTCTCTTTTTTTAATAATTTAAGGAAAATATCAAATGCCAACACCGACTGGAAGGTTCTTCGCCTGCTGGCCTTCCATGGTGCGAAAAGTTCGCTAATTAATTGTTGAATTGTGGTAAAGATTGTAGATAATCGCAACCCAAGATTTGGGAGTACAAGTAGCATTTTAAGTGCGCCTTTCTTGTCTATTCCACGATCTACGCTTCTTCCAGATCTTTTTGTCATACTTAAGTTGAATTCTTGAAAAGGCTGAACTGCTTTTGGTAATGTGTTTGCACCGTTGGCAAAAGGATCTGGGACTACAAATTTAAAATACTTGGTGTTGGCAGGTAGAGGGTAGGTATGCAAAGAGGAAAAAATGCCAACACTGACTTGGTTTCGGGCAAGAATTTCCCACACCGGTGGGTAGTCTAAGTTTCGTTTTGATAAGTCTTCTCCAATGTCTTTTATCTTATGTTTTGTGTTATCAACGCCTCTGTAAAATGTTGGCCAAGTTGACCAGGGGTGAAGCTCTCCCTGATCTGTAGAGATAGTAATGTATTGCTTTGAATTACTTAGTAAATTAGAAAGAACTGAATCAGGATTCAACTTTATGTAATGGTCAAATACCTTGAATGGAATTTCATTGATTTCAAGTATTATCAGCTTTTTCATTTATCAATAATTCAGTTTTTTCACTCATCAATTATATAGTGGTTAAAGGTAGGTTACATTTGTTAATGGAGGAAAATCTTATGAAAAAGTGGAGTTAAAGGATCTGATCATTACACCCATATTTTTGATTATTATCTATATAATGGCTTTCATGTTAAAACCTAAGTATGGATTAATTAGTAAATATTTCATTCCTGCTCTTTCCATAAAAATTATGGGAGCGCTAATGGTTGGATTTGTTTACGAGTACTATTATTCTGGTGGAGATACTTATAACTATTTTTATTGGGGGAGTAAATGGGTTTGGGAGGCTTTTTTGGATTCTCCCGACAAGGCACTGAAGATCATTTTTCAATCTGCTAGTGTTAATGATCCAGAGTTGTATGAATTTACCAGTCGAATGATCTTTTATGGTGGCGGGGGTGCTGGCTTTGTGTCACGTTTAGCTGGTTTTTTTGCAATTTTTACCGCTAACACGTATTCATCGATTGCAATCCTCTTTTCACTAATATGTTTTGTTGGAAACTGGTACTTGTTTATCATCCTGGCTAAACTGTTCCCAGACTCCACAGTAAAAATTGCCTTCGCAATATTTTTACTTCCTTCGGCGGTTTTTTGGGGATCTGGTTTGCTCAAAGATACCCTTACCCTTGCAGGAGTTTGTTATTGTTTTGGAGCAATCTTAAGAATCTTGTATTACAAAAAACCAGCCTATATAATACTTATACTAGGCATTGTACTAATATATAAAGTTAAGGTTTACGTATTACTATGTTTAGTTCCGAACCTAGGAATTTTAGTTTTTCAGTATTTGAGGTCAAAAATTAAATCAAAGAAACTTAGACAGGTAGTTGGACCAGTTTTGATTTTCATTTCCGTTGTTATATCTATAATAGGCGTCAGATTTATTTCAGTTGGAGCAGGCAAATATTCCTTATTAAATATTAGAGAAACAGCAGAGGCAACCGCATGGTGGCACGGGTATGTGAGTCAGGAAGAATCCGGTGCTGGTTATACGCTTGGAGACCTTGATTATTCAATTGGAGGAATTGTAGAAAAAATCATTCCAGCAATAAATGTAACACTTTTCAGGCCGTATCCATGGGAAATCAATAGTCTTTTCATGCTACTCTCATCTTTAGAAAGCCTTATGTTTTTTGTTCTGACTATCTATGTGGTTATAAAGATTAGAGTAAGGGATTTATACAAGAAATTGTCTAATCCATTAATATTGAGTCTATTGTTATTTTCACTTACGTTCGCATTTGCTATTGGAGCTGTGACTTATAACTTTGGTGCTTTAGTTAGATATAAGGTTCCTATTTTACCACTTTATTTAATTGTACTGATTTTACTTTCACGGAGAGATATGCCCTTAGAATTCAAAAAACTGAGATAAGAATTATGCTTGATTTAAATAGGAAAAAAATTCTTTTAATAGGAGGAACAGGTTCTTTTGGCAAAGAGTTTACCCGGATAATTTTAAACAGGTATCCGAAAATAAGTCGCTTAGTAATTTACTCAAGAGATGAGTTAAAGCAATTTGAAATGGCGCAGGAGTTTCCCAATGAAATATATACATGTATGAGATATTTCATTGGTGATGTTAGAGATATCAAGAGATTAAAGAGGGCATGCGAAAATATTGATATCATTGTTCATGCAGCTGCATTGAAGCAAGTTCCTGCAGCAGAGTACAATCCTATGGAATGTATTAAGACAAATGTGCTTGGAGCGCAAAATGTTATAGACGTAGCTCTAGATGGCAACGTGGAAAACGTGGTTGCTCTTTCTACTGATAAAGCCGCTGCTCCAATCAATCTATATGGTGCAACAAAGCTTTGTTCGGATAAGCTTTTTGTCGCAGCAAATAATATGAAAGGTGATCGTTCTATTAAGTTTTCAGTGGTGAGATACGGAAATGTTATGGGGTCCAGAGGTTCTGTGATGCCTTTTTTCATGAAGTTAAGATCTACTGGTGAATTGCCCATTACCGATCCCGAAATGACCCGTTTTAATATATCACTATCTGAAGGAGTAGAGATGGTGTTAACTGCACTTGAAAAAGCATGGGGAGGTGAGATTTTTGTCCCCAAAATTCCATCTTATAAAATTACAGAAGTCGCCAAGGCCATTGGGCCAAATTGTACCCACAAGATTGTTGGAATAAGACCAGGTGAGAAACTACATGAAGAAATGATAACAGCTTCCGATTCTCATTATACAGTTGATATAGGAAAATATTATGCCATATTACCACAAACCGATTCCTTTACCTTAGAAGAATACGTTCAAAAAGCAAATGCAAAAAAAGTCCCGGTTGGGTTTCAATATAACTCGGGGACAAATGATGAATGGTTATTGGCGGACCAAATTCAAGGGCTTATTAGAGAACATATGGATGCTGATTTCATTGCATAAAGATGGGGTTTAAAATTCCATATGGAAGACAGCACATCACGGAAGAGGATATTGTGGCTGTTGTGGAATCCTTAAAAGGAGATTTTCTTACGCAAGGACCCACGGTTGGTCAATTCGAAGAAGCCTTTGCTAAATACATTGGATGTAAGTATGCCGTTGCCGTTTCCAATGGAACCGCGGCATTACACCTCTCAGCTCTAGCCTTAGGAATATCAACTGGTGATAAGGTCATTACATCTCCAATCACATTTGCGGCATCTGCAAACTGTGTAGAGTATTGTGGGGGAGAAGCAATTTTTGCTGATATTGATCCAGACACATATTTGCTGTCTATAGAATCGTGCAAAAGCATTCTTGATAATTACTCAAAAGGAAGAATTAGGGGTATAATTCCCGTAGATTTCGCAGGGTTACCAGTTGATATGAAAGCATTTCGAGACCTTGCTGATCAGTATGACTTATTTATACTTGAGGATTCCTGCCACGCGCCTGGTGCAGCTTTTAAAGTAAATAATGGATTTAGCAATTGTGGTGATGGTCGTTATGCTGATGCAGCTATATTTTCTTTTCATCCTGTTAAGCACATTGCGGCAGGAGAAGGGGGAATGATTACCACCAATAATCAGCATTTGTATGAACAATTGCTCGTATTACGAACTCATGGAATCACGAAGGATCCATCCATACTCTCTGAAAATCATGGAGGTTGGTATTATGAGATGCATGATTTAGGCTATAACTATCGTCTGACAGATATTCAAAGTGCCTTAGGCTTGAGTCAGCTCAGAAAGGCAAACGAAGGACTTGTAAGGAGAAGAATTATAGCAGATGTTTATCGCAAAGAATTTTCTCAAGCACCCATAAAAATGCAGGAGGTACCGGAGGAATTTCAGCACGCTTATCACCTATTCGTAATCGAAGTGGAGGATCGATTGGGTTTATACAATTTCCTTAGAGAAAATGGAATCTATGCTCAAGTACACTATATACCCACACACCTGATGCCATACTATAAAAAGAAAGGATATAAAAAAGGAGATTTCCCCAATGCAGAAAGGTATTATTCCAGATGTCTTAGCTTGCCTATGTATCCTTCACTCACGGACGACGAACTGTACTTTGTAATATCAAAAGTGAAAGAATTTGTCTGCTAAAATTGCAATAATACCCGCAAGAGGTGGAAGTAAAAGAATTCCACACAAAAATGTGAAAGAGTTTTGTGGTAAACCCATCATTTCATATTCCATAGAAGTGGCAATAAAATCGGGACTATTTGATGAGATTATGGTTTCAACAGATGATTTAGAAATTGCTGATTTATCCAAGTCTTACGGAGCCTCAATTCCATTCACTCGTTCGTCTAAAAACTCTAATGATCATGCCACATTAAGTGATGTTGTAAAAGAAGTTTTGGAGTGGTATGAAGGTAAGAACAAATCTTTCAATGCAGGCTGTTGTATTTTACCTACCGCACCATTTATTACAAAGGTTATTTTGAGCAATGGGATGACTGTATTGGAGAAGAATGATATTGATTTGGTTTTCCCAATCAAAAAGTATGAATATCCGATATGGAGATCCTTGCGTATGGACTCAAACTCAGGGCGGTTGTCCTATAACTGGACAGAGAATAGCAATAGCAGGTCTCAGGACTTAGAGGAAGCATACCATGATACCGGAATGTTTTATTGGTTCAAAGCTCCTTCATTCCTTACGCGTGGCACATTTAACATGGGTAATGCTAAAGGGATTGAAATAGGAAAATATGATACTTTAGACATTGATGACATTGAGGATTGGAAGTTTGCCGAGGAGATTTATTCTTTGAGAAAGCGAAACAGTGAACAAAATTTAAATAATGAACATTGATTGGGACAAGTGGAATGAGGTAGGTGGACCAAAATATCCCCATGAGAAGGTGGTGCAATTCACCTTTAGAAATTTTGGAACTGAAACTCGTAAAGGATGTAAAGCGCTCGATCTTGGATGCGGTAGTGGGGTGCATTCATTTTTTTTAGCGAATGAAGGCTTTAGTGTTAGTTTTTCTGATATATCGAGAGTTGGCGTCAATAACACTAAGCTATTATTAGGAGAAAATCGGCTTGATTTCGATTCGTTTGAAACGGGAAGCATTGAGGAAACAAACTTTAAAAATGATTATTTTGACTACATAATTTGTGTGGGAGTCTTTGATTCCGCTCGAATAGATTCCGCTAGAAAAGCCATTCCTAAAGTATATTCATTACTTAAAAAAGGAGGACAAGGAATTTTTATCTTCGCAAGCAATTCTGACTTCAGGGTGATAGGGTCAAATCCCTGGAACCTCTACGGATATGAAGAGAATGAAGTGATAGAAATGTTTGAACAATGTGAATGGAATGTACTTCATATTGATCGCTACATTACCACATTTGAGAGCGGTAAGTTAGAGTCTAACGATTTTCTGGTTACGCTTCAAAAATGAAAGGAGACAATCTCAAGGCTGTATTCATTTGTTCGGCAAATTCATCCGTAGGATATGGACATTTGTCAAGATCTATAAACTTTGCTCGCATTCTAAGAGATGAATTAAAATTCAAAACGATTTTTTTAGGTAACTATTCCACACAAGCGAAGACCCAATTAGTCAAACAGAAATTTGACCAAAATGAGATCTCAAGTCTTGATATTATTGAAGTTGAAACTGCACTGAGCTCATTACCTGATGTAGATTTGATTTGCACCGACTCTTATGAAATCAATCAACTTTACGTTGATATGATTTGCAGTAGAAATTCTAAATCCGTATTTATTGATGATTTTAATACTTTGATTTTAGATAAGGCTGATCTGGTGATCAATTTTCGGATAGAAGGCTTAAACTATAACTATAATTCAACCCATGTTGGATTAGGTGTTGAATATTTCTTAGCCAAGAGGGAATTGATGCGGGTAAGGAAAAATGCTTCAATTGATTCAAGTCTAAAAAACAAGAATATATTGATTTTTTTTAGTGGAATAAGTAGTGAGCATTGGCTTGTGAAGGAATCAATTGGAGTAATAAACTCTAATGTGACGGATGTTGAAATTACCATTTTAGCTAATGAGGAAGAGAAAAAGCATCGCGTTAAGTCAAACAACATTTGTGTAACACCGCTTACTGACAAGATAGAAACCTGCTTGGAGAAAGCTGACATGGTCATCTCTTTTGGCGGATTCTTTAAATATGAAAGTGCATTTTGTAACGTTCCATCAGCTATTCTTTCCTATAATGAAGGGCAGAGAGATGATACGGAATCCTTTTTGAAAAATAAATTAGTGTTTGATCTTGGGTACTACCCTGTTGTCGATATGGCCAAATATTGCAGATCTTTGAAGGAATTCTTGACTGATGAAAAACTTAGAAAAGAGCTAAGAGAAAATTGCAGTAGATATTTTTCTGATGAACCAATCAATCAAATAGCCAACCTTATTAATGAACTCTAAGATTCAACAACATTATAAAAATCTTTTTAAGGAGCATGGAAATTCGCCAAAGTCTGTGCAATGGTCAGATGAATTAACCCAAAAAAATCGATTTGAAATCTTAAGTCAAATTAGTGGTGAAATAAATTCTGTAATTGACTTAGGGTGTGGACTAGCACATTATTTTGAATTTGTTAAAGAGCAGGGGTTTAAAGGGAAGTACCTGGGACTTGATTTTGTCAGTGAATTTGTAGAAGCAAATCGTGATTCCTTTAAGGATTGCAGAAATGCCGAGTTTGAAGTTTTTGACATCATGAGAGATATCATTCCATCTGGCTATGATTACATTGTGATTAGTGGAATGTTCAATAATAAAATAGAGCAAAATGAAGCGTTAATATTCGATGTAGTAGAGAAATGTTTTAAAGCCTGTCAAAAAGGGGTTGCATTCAATGCGCTATCAAAGTATGTCGATTATTTTGATGAAGGGCTTTATTATAGTGACCCATTGCGTGTATTTGATTTCTGCAAGCGAAACCTAACCAGAAGTGTTACTCTTAGGCATGAGTACATTCTAAAGCCAGGCAGCATTCCTTATGAATATACCGTGTATTTATACAAGTAAGTAGTATGACATGTGCAATAATGCAACCCACTTTTTTTCCATGGCTTGGTTATTTTGACTTGATTGACCAGAGTGATTGTTTTGTCATATACGATGATGTACAGCTGGTAAAAAGGAGCTGGCAGGTTCGAAACAGAATAAAGACGAGCAATGGGGAGTTATTTCTTACCATTCCTATAAAAAAAACCAAGCATAGAGACGATCTGAATATCAATCAGGCAGAGATAAATCATGAGGAAAAATGGGGCAAAACCCACTTAAAATCCCTTGAGATGAACTACAGGAAAACTGTGCATTTCGAGGAGGTTTATTCTTTTCTGGAAGATCATTACATGAGGTCTCACAAAAAACTATGTGATTTTAATTACGAACTTATTTTGAAGATATCCAGAAAGATTGGGATCGATTCAGATTTAATTAAATCTTCTGAGATTCAAGAAATTAAAGGGAAAAAAGAGGATCGACTTATATCCATATGTACTAAACTTAAAATGGATACTTACCTTTCTCCTAAAGGATCATCGATATATCTTGAAGAAGATGAATCTAAACGTAAGATGAAAGAAGCCAATATTAAATTGACTTACCATGCGTATAATCACCCAGAATATGTCCAGCTTTACGGCGCTTTCCTACCTTTTATGAGCGTTGCAGATTTGCTTTTCAATGTAGGTTTCGCCAACGCTTTGACCATAATCAAACAAGGGAGAGAATGAAAATTGGTGGTAAAACCATAGAGTCTGGGAAACCGATATTTATTGTAGCTGAAATGTCTGCTAATCATGGAGGAAATTTGGAGGTTGCTTTGGAGACTGTGAAAGCCGCAAAAAGAGCTGGAGCTGATGCTATCAAATTGCAGACATACACAGCAGACACAATAACAGTCAATTCTTCGAAGGAAGACTTTCAAATCAAAGAAGGCACTCTTTGGGATGGGCGTATTCTATATGATTTATACAATGAGGCGCATACCCCATGGGATTGGCATACAGCAATTTTTGAGGCTGCCAAAGAAGAGGGCTTGGTATGTTTCTCATCCCCCTTTGATAAAAGTTCAGTCGATTTTTTGGAAAACTTGCAAGCGCCTGCTTACAAAATAGCTTCCTTCGAAATAACGGATATACCTCTAATTAGATATGCAGCTTCCAAAGGTAAACCTATTATAATTTCGACTGGTATTGCCGACGAACAGGATATCCGGTTAGCAGTTGATGCCTGTAAGGCTGAAGGTAACAACGACATCATCTTGCTGCAGTGCACAAGCAGTTATCCGGCACCAATTGAAGATGCAAATCTTAATATGATAGAAGCGTTGAAGGAAAAGTTCAACGTTTCTGTAGGATTATCTGATCATACCAAAGGAATAGTAGCACCAACTTTGGCAGCTGGCAAAGGAGTGGTATTTATTGAAAAACACTTCATTTTAAATAAAGAGGTGGGAGGTCCGGACGCTTCATTTTCATTGGACGAAATGGAATTTACAGAAATGGTCTCGGCCGTCAGGGATGCGGAAAAAGCACTTGGTAAGGTTGATTTTTCTATTAGTGAACGCAAGAAGAATAGTAGAATTTACAGCAGATCTCTTTATGTAGTCGAAGATGTAAAGGTTGGAGATATCATTTCAGAGCGAAATGTAAGATCAATAAGGCCAGGATATGGGCTACATCCCAAATTTTTGATTGACATTCTTGGTAAAAAATTTAATCAAGATGTAGAAAAGGCAACTCCAATCGCTTTCTCAATGATTGAAGGAATAAACACTGATTCTGAATGAGATGGAGGTAGTTTACATTACTGATTCATCTAATGATTATCGAAAATCTAGTGTCAAAAGTAAGCTTCTTGTTGGTGAGGATTCTTTTCGATTTATAAAAGAGGCTTCTTTTCTGAACCCTGTAGAAATTGGGAAAGTCAATGAGAAATTTACTTATGAAGTTTTATTGAAAGGTGATGACATTCTTAATGAATTAAAGCTTCGTTCTGAGACCATTTCGAATGTTAATTTTAGATTCTGTAACCAGAAGAATAACAAAGAGCTAGCCCTTACGCACCTACTTTTTAGGCGGCTGGTCGAAAAGAAGTTCTTTTTGATGCAATTGTTGGAAACACTTTCCTCACTGGTAGAAGTAAGAACTTTTGAATTGCATTTGTCTGAAGATTATTGCCTGTTTGATTTCACTTCACTTGAACGCGTAAAAATCAATGTCTCTAGATATCAGGATAAAAGGACACTGAAAAAAGTAAGACTTCAGAAGTTAAAAAATTGGTTATATCTAATTAAAAGGTTTAAGAGGAAGGTCACCCCTAGAGTAAAAGCTAAAAAAAGGATAGTTTTCGTTGTACAGACAGCCGAACATCATCATCAATTACTTAAAACCTTGTATCAAAAATTGCATTTATCTGATTCTTATGAACTTGTTGTTGTGGCATACAGCATTGGAATAGGTGATAGATACAGCTATAGAAGACATCTCCCAAAAGGGGTTAAAGTATATGAGATAGAAGATTTTTTAGATAATCCAAGGGAGCGAATATCGCGCAAACTATTTAACCGTAAAGGAACTTCTTTTCCCGAAAGTATCTATCTATTTCCAGAATTAAACTACGCCAAGTTTCAAAGCATGGTAGAGTATTTAAAACCATGCGTCTGCATTACCGTGGGTTATATGGATACAGGAAGATATCTGTCGGATGTGTGTAGATCTTATAATATCCCTACAATAAGTATAGATTACAGCGGCATTGCGGATGATTATACGTTCGAAAAATACATTGAATATGACCATCGAGCCGTTATATCTGAATCTCAAAAAAACACTTGGATTAGGAGAAATGATCCAACTCTTAACCACCATGTTGTAGGATTTTTAAAATACGATGAAGAATTATCTTTCAACAAGCATTTTCATCTCAAGAACAAACTGAGGGAGGATTCAACTACTATTTTGTTTGCTAGCTCTCATGGAATAGATCCTGGTGCTAAAGAACAAGTATTGAGGGAACTGTCAATACTATGTGCTCAAAGAAAATTTAATCTCATTGTGAAAAAACATCCGCTTGAAACTGATGAAATCGCAAATGAAATCATTAGTAAAGAATCTCAAGTAGTATTGGGTCATTCGGATACGACAACTATTGAATGCATACATCATTCTGATATTGTGATTAGCTTAGGTTCAAGTATTGTATTGGACGCCATAAAAGAGCTAAAGCCTCACATTACTCTGGCGCTAAATACAAGTTTAGTGATGACCGATTTTATGCCGATCGCGGAGGAGCCCTTTATATTTAAAGTTGATAGTGTAGAAAAACTAAGTCCATTGCTGGATCAATTGTCCAATGTGTCAACAAAGGAGAAACTACAAGATGAGATGCTTCAAGCACGAGAAAAATACCTTTATCAAATTGATAAACAAGCTTCTCACAGAGTATTCCATATCATCCAAAAAATAGCCCGATGAAATTAAAGCAGCTAATCAAATCTTCTGCTGTATATGGAATTTTGAACTTTTTGCCTTTGGCATCTCGGTTTTTTCTTTTCCCAATTTTCGTTAACATCCTGTCGCCTTATGACTATGGAATACTAGGGCTTCATGCTACAATGATGCAGTTTTTTTTCATTTTCATTTTAATGGGTCTGGATAATACCTTTGCCAGGTACTATTATGATTTTAATAATGAAAAAGATCAGTTAGCAAGTTTGTTTTCAACCATGCTTTTATCTGTACTTTTCCTTGGAATAATAATAATCACGGCCTTTCAGATTTTTGGGACTTTCATCTATTCTATTGTATTCACAGATGAAGGGTATTCATTTCTTCCCTTTGGAAATTATTCACTTATTTCAGCTTTTTTGAGATCAATTTCAGCCATCATATTGGTCTTTCTACGTAACGAGAACAACTTAAAACAATATTTTATTCTTGCTGGAGGATCATTTCTACTTAGTTTACTCTTCGAAACAATTACTATTTTTTTTATTAGTGCAGATGCAGAAAGTGTTTTAGCGGCGCGGAATCTTGGACTATCAGTTTTTTCACTTTTCTTCTGCTTTAAATACCTTATTAAGTTCCGATTTAAGTTCGATGCAACGCACTTACGTAAAACCATCAGATATACGTTTAGTTTCGTGCCATATACCTTATTGGGATTTGGTTATCTCTACCTAGATCGTATCATGATAGAGAATCTGCTTTCCATAGAAAGGCTTGCCATATACGGTGTAGCTTTTACAATTGCCTCAGTTATGGAAACCTTTATTAATGCCCTAGATCAGGCAATAGTTCCAGAGGTGTTTGGTTTGCTGAAGGATGGGAAGTCTAAAAATACAGGTGAGATAAATCAGATATTGAAGATTTCTGCAGTTTTAGTAATTCTGGTGGCGTGCATCATTTTAGCGCTATCACCGCTGTTTATTCATAACTTTGTCCCGGCTACCTATTTAGAAGCGCTGACTTATATACCGCTCTTCATTATAGCATTTTCAGTTAGGTTCTATTATGGTTTATATTCCAAATTCATTTTTTACTATCCGCAAGCCACTAGGTTTTTGCCAATAATAAATTTAACTGCTACTGTAACCACATTTTTGAATCTTGTTTTCATTCCAGAACTGAACCTTTTTGGGGCTGCTATTGTGATGATTCTTACCCGTTTAAGCTTATTGCCAATCGCAATGTATTTAGAGAGGAAATTTGTGAAATTTGATTTCTCATTGGGCAAAACAAATATTGGTTTTTTCATTATAACGATTCTTTGTTTGATTATGTCTTTGTCTCCCGATGATGTTGAATTCAAATGGTTGATATTTCTTGCACCATTTTGTATCATTATTACATTGTTGATAAGTGCATTTGTTAAAGGAGGATTTGTTATTACCAAGTCTTCCTTGACAGCTTTCATGAAATCACTATGAGTAAATTTTTTATAGAAACCGAGTTTTATAAGAGGAATGTGCTAACCCCTATGGTTGTAATAGACGGGGGAGCTAGAGGAGAGGTATTTCCTCCGTTCAATGAAATTAAGTCAGATTTGGAAGTTGTCGCTTTTGATCCAGATCCAGAAGCAGATATATCAAATGACAATGATCATTTTAAGAAAATAATCATTCCAAAAGCTTTATGGAATACATCAGAGAGTATCAATTTACACATCGCAGTAGATCCAAGTACTTCATCAGTTTATCCGCCAAATGTGGAATTGCTAAATAAATTTGATCCGATCTATGCGGGTGATGTACGCGTCACAGAGAAGATTATTTCGGTTGATGGAACCTCCATTGATGAATGTATTTATAAAAAACAGTTTGCGTCACCAGACTTTATTAAGTTAGATGTTCACTCAGCTGAACATGAGGCCCTTAGCGGTTCCAAAAAAGCACTAACAGATAGTGTGTTGGGAGTTCTGGTGGAAACTTGGCATCATCCCATTCACGAAGGGCAGTATCTTCATTCAGACGTTGAAAGTTTTTTGAATGAAAATGACTTCTTTTTATTTGATCAATACCCAGTTGGGAGATGGGATTTTAAGAAAAACGGCATAGTTCGAAAGATGAACAAGGCATGTTATGTCCTTTCTGAGTCTCTTTTTTTTAAAATTTTGTCGAAATTCAATAACAAATCTGCGATGCTTAAGCAAATTGCCTTGTATGATTTATTTGGATATAGCAATCTTGCTATCAATTCATTTGAAGAAAACAGCGAGTACTTTTCGACAGAAGAAATTGAAGAGTTTTATTCTATATTTCGCCAACTTGAGAGCCAAAGATTTACCTTTCGTGATGTTGTTAAATCCAAAGTAATAAAACTGGCTAAATCCATTTTCAGAAAAATATAAATAGAAAACTTACTTTATAGAGCATTAATTGACAGAAGTTGACACTGGAAGAAAATAAAATAGCGCTAGTAACTCGAGTTAAGTGTTTTAAAGAGAACGTTTTAGACTTACTACACTCAAAAACTAACAGTTTGAATGAAGATCAGAAATTGATTGTAAAGCAGTTGGACAAGGTAGGATATGTGGTTTTTGAAAATTTCTTCAAAAAAGATAAATGTGATGAAATCAAAAAGAACATTGATGAAATCATTAAAAAGCAAAAAGAGTTTGTATGGGTAGATGAACATTTGTCGGATCACCGAATATTTGGCGCTGAAAACGGTTCTGACGGAATTATGGATTTCTACTCAAATGATTGGACGAGGCAAATCGGTGAGTCTCACCTTGGCATTTCACTACATAACCACATGACCTTAGGAGCTAGACTGGAATCTAAAGCTGAAAATTTAGGATCTGGGGGTGGATGGCACCGAGACAGCACATACGAGCATCAGTTCAAATCTATAGTTTACTTAAGTGATGTTGGGCCTGAAAATGGACCTTTTCAGTTTATATCGCAATCGCATAAGACTACAAGTGTTCTTGCTACCATTGGTTATGGAGTTAATAATAATCGGTATTCTAATGATGAGATAGAAAGTCTAAGCAATAAATATGGATGGAAGTTGGAGACTTTAACTGGTAAAGCAGGAACACTGATATTGGTAGATACCAAAGGATTGCATAGAGGAAAGCCTATTGAGGCTGGTGTACGATACGCATTAACCAATTATTATATTGGAGAGTATAAGAAAAGTCGATTTGACAATTACTTTAAGGATTTGAACAAACTCCCTGTTGTTCGCAGGTAGCATTAGCTTATGCTTTTCAATTCGGCACAATTCCTCTTTTTCTTTCCTATCACTCTCATTCTGTATTACACTCTCCCTTCAAAGTACAGAACTTTCTTATTGTTGCTTGCCAGCTATTACTTTTATATGTGTTGGAAAGCTGAGTATGCACTGCTCATTTTGTTTTCAACAATAATTGACTACTGGGCGGCTTTACAAATGAGTAAGCTTTCAGATAAAGCCCATAGAAAAAGATTTCTAATCCTAAGTTTGGTCGTTAATCTTGGAGTTTTAGGTTTATTCAAGTATTTCAATTTTTTTAGTGAAAGCGTAAGAGATATTCTTTCTATTTTCAATTTTTTCCTAGATACCCCACATTTTGACTTACTACTGCCGGTGGGTATTTCTTTTTATACCTTCCAAACACTCAGTTATTCTATTGATGTCTATAACGGGAAAACAGAACCTGAAATAAATTTTTTAAGGTTTGCACTGTACGTTTCGTTTTTTCCACAATTGGTGGCTGGACCAATAGAAAGATCCAACAGACTATTACCTCAGCTAAGAAAGAAGGTGTACTTAAACGGTGTGCAACTTTCCGAAGGCTTTAGACTGGTATTGTGGGGTTTTTTTAAGAAGATGATGATTGCAGATCGGTTGGCGATATTCGTGAACGAAATTTATGCACAACCGGATGAATATGGAGGTATGGCAATCGCCATCGCTACACTTTTTTTCGCATTTCAAATTTATTGTGATTTTTCAGGCTATTCAGACATTGCGATAGGTACAGCTAAAATGATGGGCATAGATCTGATGCTCAACTTTAGAAGTCCGTATTTTTCGAGAAGTATTGCCGAATTTTGGAGCCGCTGGCATATATCGTTAAGCTCATGGTTTAGAGACTATGTTTACATCCCGCTTGGAGGTAACCGAGTGATGAAGTGGAGATGGTATTACAATTTATTCATTACGTTTTTAGTTAGTGGCCTATGGCATGGCGCAAATTGGACGTTCGTTTTGTGGGGAGCATTTCATGGATTAATGTTAATAGGTGGGGTATTGCTGCAAAGAACACTTGGGCCTGGCGCTAACGAACGTTTAATAAAAACAGTGGGCTGGCCATTTACCTTCGTTTCAGTCCTATTTTCATGGATACTATTTAGGGCTGCTAATGTTGGAAACTTAAAAAGTATATTTCTCAATTTGTTTACAAACTGGAATAACGTTGAGCTGGCCAACCTTTTGGCGATTTTTCCAACCAAATCGGACTTTTACTTATCCTGCCTTCTAATCATATTTTTAATGATTATAGAATGGACTGAACAAAAAGGGTTGGTGATTACAAATCGCATTTCTAAGTACCCCACATTCTTTAGATGGAGTATCTATGTAATCCTTACTTGGATCATTATATATAAAGGAGTTTTCCGAAATCAAGAATTCATTTACTTTCAGTTTTGAAAATGAAGTTGAAAATCCTTTTGAAAGTAATTCTGTTTGCAGTCATATGCCTAACCCCGGTATTTTGGGTCGGGAGATATGATAATTTGATTATTGACAAACGAAACATCAATATTGCCAGATTACTTGATGTGCCAAACCATCGGGACTTGGACTATTTGGTGGTTGGCAATTCTTATGGATATTCTTCCGTTTACCCACCACTTTTTGATTCACTAAACCTTGAAATCTATCATTATGGAATTCCAGGTGCTGGGCCCATCTATTACGATTTATTGATAAGAGATTACATAAAGCATGTAGAGAATAAACCAAAATTTATATTGATTGCAATTTCTCCCACCATCTTTTCTACCCTAAGCGATAAATGGCACTTAGCTCCTTACCATAAGTTTTTGCAAGCTCCGCTTAGTCATGAACATATTCTGAGACTATATGATCTTGATTTTGATAAATACCTCAAGGCAACGCAAGGATCGTTCGTTAGAGGACTTCATTGGATGAGAAGTAGAGAAAGAACTGATATAGACGAACTTATATCAAAAAGTAATGACTACAAAGGTTTTTACTACAGGTATGATACCTTCTCTAATGATTTATACAGAAATAGTTACCAGTCATATACAAGCACGCTTAACGACAAGTTTCCTCAGGTCAAAGCTGATCAGTTTGTTCGCATGCTTTCATTCATAATCAATGAGGGAATGGAACCGGTAATATTTGAGACACCTCGAAATAGAGTTGATGAATTCTTCTCACCAGACTACTTGAATGCATACTTTGAATTATTGGATCAATTGAAAGAATCAGATTTCAAAGTTCTAGAAAATGAGCTTGAGTTGGACTCTACACACTATAGAGATATGGATCATCTTAACCATAATGGTGCAATAGTTTTTACCAAGCAGCTAATCAATCGCCTCTAATGCTTTTTAATTCCACACAGTTTTTAATCTTCTTACCAATTGTTCTATCTCTTTATTTCCTAATGAGACGGAAAGGAAGGCTTTGGCTTCTGTTAATCGCAAGTTATTATTTCTACATGTGTTGGCAGCCAAAATATGTGGTGTTGATCCTCATATCTACAATCGTTGATTATGGTGCTGGTCTTTGCATGGGTATACTTCAGGATAGGAGAAAAAGATTACCTCTGCTGATCCTAAGTCTTGCGGTAAATCTTGGTCTGCTGTTCTTTTTTAAATATTTTAATTTTTTCAACGTGGCATTATCAGACATTGCTTCATTGCTTGCAGTACCTTTTTCACCTTCTGTGCATAAGCTGTTACTACCTGTAGGAATTTCATTCTATACCTTTCAAACACTTTCATACAGTATAGATGTTTACAAAGGGAAACTCAAGCCTGAAAGAAGCTTTTTGAAGTTTGCGGTTTACGTTTCATTCTTCCCACAGCTTGTGGCCGGACCGATCGAAAGAGCTACCAATTTGATCCCTCAATTTTCTAAGGAACATACATTCGATAGGGAACGTATCATCAGTGGATTTCAACTCATCTTGTGGGGTTTTTTAAAAAAAATTGTAATAGCAGATAGAGTCGCAATAATAGTCGATACGGTTTATGCATCTCCGCAGGAATTCTCAGGGGGATATTTCGTTCTAGCGACCTATCTATTTGCTATCCAGATATATTGTGATTTTTCCGGCTACTCGGATATTGCAATTGGAACAGCCCGAATGATGGGATTTGACCTGATGACAAATTTCCGGAAACCCTATTTTGCTACGTCTATAAGAGAATTTTGGTCTAAATGGCATATCTCACTCTCCACTTGGTTCAGAGATTATGTATACATCCCGCTTGGAGGAAATAGGGTTAGTAAATTCTCTTGGTACAAGAATATCATGATCACCTTTGTCATTAGTGGTATATGGCATGGGGCCAACTGGACATTTATTGCCTGGGGCTTTTTACATGGATTTTATTTACTCATTGAAGCAGCTATTCCTAAAATGAACAGAAATGTTGCACCAATTCTTAAGGGAGTGATTACTTTCCATCTTGTACTCATCGCCTGGGTGTTCTTCCGGGCTAATTCTATAGGTGATGCCATCTATATATTCAAGAACACATTCCTTGTCTGGGAGGCTATTGATTATAGCTTGTTGAGAATGACCGAACAACAATATTGGTTTATAGTCATAACTACATTGCTATTTATGGCAGCTGAAGCAATTGATCAAAAATGGGATATGAGTTATAAGATTCTTGGTTCAGGCAGAGTAATACGTCCAATTCTATATTTAGGATTGTTATTTGTAATTATGTTGTTTGGAGTATGGGATAGCAGCAGTTTTATTTATTTCCAATTTTAGATATGAAAAGGGGACTCTTTATATGCGGTTTTGTTTGCTTGATTTTGTTTGTAATAACAAAATTAGACTTGGTTGTAAACACCTTAGCAGTGAGAGATTATACCTATGGAAATCTTTACGATTTTTCAAAAATCAAGCACTTTCGAATCGAAATGCCACCTAAAATTTTGGATAGCTCATGGATCGCAACGGATGAGGATGATGCTGAAATTATTTTAATAGGTGATAGTTTTTCTAAGATCAGCTTTGGTCACCCTGTATTGCCGCAACTAATAGGTGAACGGTTCAATAAAAAAGTATTCACGCTTCTTTATAAAGATCTATACCTGGAATTACCTAACCTTTCCGAAATTAACCTGGAAGGTAAAACGGTGATCTTTGAATCTACCGAAAGGTTTCTAACCGCAAGATTTGCTAATCCAAAGTTTTACAGAGCATCTGATCCATCAAATGAATCATTACTTCAAACAGTAAAAAAAGCATATGGTAATATGTTTGTTAATGCAGATCGTAACTACAATTATTTCATTGATCACAACGTTCTTTTGAACAAGCTTGGGATAAACGAGACATGGGCTACCTTAAGATTCGACCTGTCTGAGATCACCCCACGGACCACCCCGCGATTTTCAATGGAACCCCCCATGTTATTTTATCACGAATCAGTTGATTTCTTTTATAATCAGCCTAATCCTGTTGAGATGTCAAATACGGTAGAGGGGTTGAAAAACTTGTTTGGCGATATTGAAAGCAAAGGTGCCACGCCAATACTTTTGACTATCCCTGAAAAATTTACTGTCTATCATGACTTGGCAGGAGAAAAACAGGAGAATACATTTTTAACCGATCTGCATAGCCAACTTATCAATAATGAGATAGCCATCGTTTCAATTTACGATGCGCTACTAAAAAGTGATAAAATCTATTACTGGCCTACCGATACACATCTAAATGTTGATGGCTATCAGCTTATTTTAAATGAGCTTAGCGGAATATTATGAATCTGAGCATAATAATACCGACCTACAAGAGGCATGCAATTCTTCAGGAAACTGTCTCTGTAATTCTGGATTTCTATCCTAGTGAAACCTTTGAGGTTAAAATTGTTAATGACGATAGTGAAGTTCCTTTCAAGGTTAACTTCTCCGATCCCAGGGTGGAAGTAATTCAAAATCAGGGTAAAGGAGCCGCAGCGGCCAGAAATTTAGGTGTCAAACATGCCACTCGGGATAACTTACTTTTCATTGATGATGATATTGTAATTACAGAGAAACACCTGGAAAGTCATATAAAATCTTTGTCAAAGTTTCCTAATGATATAATCACTGCTAATAGAAAAGAAAGACAAGACCTTGTTGATCTTTTGAGTCAGACTCCTTTTGGTCGTTATAAGTATAATCATGATTATATCTGGCACGAAGGATTCTCCAAAGACAAAATAAACGATCGATATGCCTACATAGATGGAGCTGCAACGTTTAGTTGTAGCATGAAAAAATCAACATTTGAAGTACTTGGTGGATTTGACGAGAACTTCCCATATGCCGGGAGTGAAGATTACGATCTTTTTGAAAGAGCCAAAAAGAATGGGCATAAGCTTATCTTCGATACCAAGAACATATGCTATCACAACGAACCCTACAATGCTGAAATGTCCGTGTGGATGAATAGGCATTACAAGGGAGTGGCGAGCTTTATTATGTTGTGCGAAAAGCATCCGGAATTGAAGCAAATCAGTCGTTATTCACTTTATCAACCAATCAACAAAAAAGATAATATAGGTGAAATATTTTTCAAGGCGAAAGCAGACTTTTTAGGAAGTAGTTTAGGAAGCATTGTTATTAAGGGATTGATTTTTTTAGGAGAAAAATCAAGCTTACCCGACAAGCTCATGTCACGATTATATAATGCGAGATTTATAAGTGCTGTAAAAAAAGGATTCAAAGATTTTAACCACCTCATCAAGTCATAATGCCAAGGGTATCCGTAATAATTCCAGTTTTCAATGGAGAAAAGTTCATACGCAAAACGATAGACTCTGTTTTAGCCCAATCTTTTTTGGATTATGAGCTTATTGTCGTAAATGATGGCTCACGTGATAAAACTCACGAAATTATCGACTCATTTTTAGATAAAAAATATAGGGCAATTCATATAGAGAATGGAGGAGTTTCGAACGCACGAAATGTTGGATTTAGAGAAAGTTTAGGAGATTACCTTGCTTTTTTGGATGCAGATGATCTTTGGCTTCCTGATAGGCTGGATAAGACTGTGAGGTATTTGGATTCTCATAAAGATGTTGGACTTGTTCACACGCACATGGCTGTAATAGACGAACAAGGAAAGAGAAGCGGAGAAGTATACATAGGGAGAGAAGGAAATATTCTAGATGACTTGTTGCTATGGAATGGTTGCTGCATACCTGCTCCAAGCAGCATATTGGTAAGACGAGAAACTCTCAACGATATTGGTCTATTTGACACCAAGCTCTCAACAGCCGCAGATCAAGAATTTTTTTTTAGGATAGCTAGTAAATATGCAGTGGGGATGGTAGACGAAGCTTTAGGATTGTATCGAATTCACGGAGACAATATGCATTTTAATATTGCCAGAATGGAGAGAGAACATATTTATGCCTACGATAAGGCTAGTGAGTTTGGCTTGTTTAAAAATGACAGCTTCAGGAGAAAGTGTTACTCAAACATGTTTATGATACTAGCAGGTAGCTATTGGGTCAATGATGGTGATAAAAAACGAGCAACATATATGATAGTTAAATCATTACAGTCCGACTTTCTTAACGGTATTCAAAAATTGTTAAAAAAATTATTGTGAAGAAGGCGGTAGCATACATTTACAATAGTTTCAAGGATCCACTCTTTCAAAGTAACATGTACTTGTACCTGTTGGATGCTGCTAAAGAGTTGGATTATGCATTCGTTTTAATCACCTACGAGCAACCTGACCATACAATTTCTGATGATGAAAAAGAAAAGCTAAAAAATGAACTTAATGAGAAGAATATTAAATGGATCCCGTTAAAGTGGCATTCTGGGAAGTTTAAACTCTTTAAGAAAATTTGGGATGTATTGTGTGGTCTGTTTGTTATTTTAAAATATCGAGCAAGAGGGTACAATCGAATTGTATCACTGGGTACCGTGTCTGGTAGTTTTGCATATATATATTCCAAAATGTTTGGACTGAAACATTACTTGTATCAGTATGAGCCACATAGTGAGTTTTTAAAAGATGTGGGTGTTTGGAGATCTAATTCAATTAGTTTCCGCTTATTGAATTTGCTGGAAAAAAAATCCGGATTGAATACAGAAGTGATAGCAACAGGAACAAAATACATGCTTGAGAGACTTAGTAAGATGAACAGTCAAGCAAGTACTTTCCGAATACCTAGCTGTGTTGATGACAGTTTGTTTGAGTTTTCCGAAAAGGACAGATCTGGCATCCGCAAGAATCTGGGAATAATTGATCGAAAAGTACTGGTCTATGCTGGCAAGTTTGGAGGTATATATTACGACAAAGAAGTCTTTAACTTATGCGCGACCATACATAGAAAAGACACTTCATTTTACTTTATGATACTATCTGGTAATGATCATGATGAAATTAAGAATGAATTTTTAAAGCGAGGACTCACGGAAAATGATTTCTATGTAAGTCAAGTATCTCATAATCAGATGTTTAAATACCTGTCAGCAAGTGATATAGGTTTAGTGTCTGTACCGCCTTTACCTTCTCAAAAATTTAGGTCTCCCATTAAGGTAGGTGAATATCTATGCTGCGGTTTGCCCTATATTGTTTGTAAGGGGATTTCTGAAGATGACGTTTACGCCACCAAATACAAGGTGGGTATTGTACTGGATGATTTCGAAAAAGCAAGTGTCGATTCCAAATTTGTCGAAATTCTAAAAATATTATCAGAGGATAAAGTTTCTTTAAGAAACCGATGTAGAAAAGTGGGGTTGGATTATAGAGGATTCGAGAATCTCAGGTCTGTAAGCCTCAGTGCGTTTAGAGATCTTTAAAATGATGAAAAGGATAAGATTTT
The DNA here is from genome assembly GCA_965601465.1 of Ekhidna sp. GTDB lineage: Bacteria > Bacteroidota > Bacteroidia > Cytophagales > Cyclobacteriaceae > Ekhidna. The sequence goes on from OZ271834.1 coordinate 1,441,114, forward strand.
TGCTTTGTACTCACCTGCTGTTTATAGCATATGGTTACACCAATGCACAATGCCCATCATCATCGTTCACGGTATCTTCACCAATATGTATCGAAGAGAGGTTATACTCAGAAAACTCTAGTACAGGTGCTGAGTCATTTCTATGGGATTATTGTGATGGAGCATTAGTAGAGCCACCTTCTTTTGTTGGTACGGGACAGTCTTTAATGACTGGCTTTCATATTGGAATGAAGCTGATAGAAGACAATGATGGGATGTGGTATGGTTTTCTTCTGGATTATAGTGGTTCAAACAAGATTACAAGAATAGATTTTGGGCCTTCATTGGGTGGTATACCACTGTCTGTAACCCCACTTACACTCTCGCCTTCAAATCTAATTAATGGTCCAGAGGGAATAGAGTTTGTAAATGAAGGAGGTGTTTGGTATGGTCTTGTTACTAATTACAACTCTTCTACTTTGGCTATACTTGACTTTGGATCTTCTTTAAGTAAAAATGACCCTACTGTAAGTCAAGTCGTCATTAATCTTTCAGGTGCGCTTCAAAACCCTCAAGGAATAGCAATTGCTGAAGAATCAGGTGTTATATATGCGATTATTCCAAATGCAGGAAGTTCGTCAGCGGTAATGCTAGAGTTTACAAGTGGCATTACAAATCCTGCGGATGGTGCATTCATTGATGTTGGTTCTGGAGGTTTTTTTGCTGAGTTTGCCAGAGAATGTGATCAATGGTATGCCTACGTTTCCACTAACAATCGTGTTAAACATTTGGCTTTTGGTTCCGACCTAAATACTTCTCCAACCGTTGACGATCTTGTATTAGATCAGACTGTTAGACAAACAGGAGGCATTTCTGTTTTTTATTCAATGGGTAGTTATTATATGATTACTTCAAGCGCTATAAATGGAAATGTCTACAGGATTAATCTTGGATCCGACCTTTCAAGCAAAACAGGGACCGTTGAGGACTTTGGTATACCAGCGGGCTATACAGGGCTATGGGCTATAGACGGGATCAAATTCAACTCAGACTTTCATTTTTATGCTGTGGATGAGCAAGTACATGAGGTACAAAAAATATCTTTCGCTAATATATGTGGTGATAATGATGGGAACTACTTATTCAATGGAAATGCAAATCTGGATATAACTTATCCCAGTGATGACACATACACAATTTTATTAGCAGCTTATGACGCCAATGGTAATGTTGATTATCATAACGAGTCCGTTGTTATAAGCCCACAAACAGCGCCTCCCATTTCCTTTGGTGTAGACGCCTCACGTTGCATTACTAATATGAATACTTTTACTCCCTCCAACACCGGTCTCACCTCATACAACTGGGATTTTGATGGAGATGACATAGTTGATGTAGTAGATGGAACTGGTTCTGATCAAACATTTGATTATTCTGGCTTAGGTACCGGAACCTATACTGTACGGCTAGATGTATCCGATGGAACCTGCAACAATTTCTACGTACAAGACATCACGATTTACGATCCACCACCAGCTCCGGCATTCTCCTATTCGTCTCCTCGTACTTGCATTAACACCAACTTCACATTTACAAATGAGACAATAGACGCTGGCTATATGGGCCCATTGGAATACTTATGGGAATTTATAGACGAGCCATCAGGTATTGTAGTGGCTACAGCCAACACCAGAGATGCAGTCTATGCATTTGAAACGGAAGGACAGAAGACAGTAAGACTAACCTCAAGTATTCCAGGATGTCAAGAAATTACCGAGCAAACGCTCATGATAACTCCGGGCCCCACAGCCAATTTCTTTGCAGTATCTGTCTGTCAAAATGAAGCCATGGAGTTTACAAACACAAGTTCAGATGCCATTTCGTACAGCTGGGATTTTGGCGATGGATTTATGTCAACAGCCACCAATCCAAGCCATATTTTCAATGGCGCAGGGAATTTTAATGTAACGTTGACAGCAACAGATGCTGAAGGCTGCACGGATCAGGAAACAATCGAAGTAGCAGTTTCCGATAGCCCTCAAATCGATTTTGATTTTGACATACCGTGTACTTCCTCTGATGGTATCCAATTCTTTGACTTAACGACTGTAGATAACGCAGATTTGGTTTCATGGACTTGGTTTGTGGATGACGTTCAAGTGTCCACGCTGCAGAGCCCAATGATTACTTTCAGTAGCACAGGTTTGAAAAATGTTCGGTTGGATGTACAGAGCTCCAATGGATGCGAATCTTCGTCCAGTCAGAATATCGAGGTTTTATCTGCTCCGACCGCTGATTTCACCATAAACCTGGGATGTCAAGGAGAAATTTCCACTTTCAATGACAACACCACCTCAACAGGTAATCCGGTAGTTTCCTGGTTCTGGACGGTGGATGGGGTAAACTACGGGACCCAAGATATAAACCACGTATTCACGGATGCGGGCACTTATGATGTCACCTTAGAAGTTACCGGCCAAAATTTCTGTCCTGAGACCATCACCAAATCAATAGAAATTATTGCACTTCCAGAAGTAAATTTTGCTGTTAATGGGGAGTGTGACAATCAACTAATTAGTGCATTGGATCAATCCATTGAGTCATCAGATCCAATTGTTGCCAGAAGATGGATGCTGGATGGGGCCAATGTAGGAAACGGGTCACAGCTTGTCCTACCCAGTCTGGCAGATGATACCTACGAACTGTCGCTTGAGCTGGAAACACAGGCGGGGTGCATCATCAATGCTTCACAGACATTAGAGATCAATGATGCTCCGGAATCTTCATTTACTAGTTCTCGAACGTATGGTCTTCCAAATGATCAAATCGTATTTACAAATACTTCTAGCGGGGGAATATCCTATGAATGGCTGTTAGATGGTGAAGTTAGGAGCTCAGATCCTCAATCAGAAGCCATCACCTTTGCAAATCCAGGTACATACAATGTGAGTCTGGTATCCCAAAATAGTCTCGGTTGTAATGATACGTCGACACAGGAGATCTTAATTGCAGTACCCGAGGTGGATTTAGCCATTGGGAGTTTCGAGCTTGTAAGTGAGAACAATGTCGGACGAATTTTTCTGGAAGTACAAAATTTCAGCAACCTACCAGTTGAGTTAACAGAAGCTCAGATTGTATTGGAAAATACGTTTACGGTTACCGAGCAAATTCTCGAATTTATTGATGTAGGAGCATCTAGTCTGGTAAGTCTAAATGTAGGAATTCCATTGACTGTTTCTGAGCCCGCATATTTTTGCGTAAGTCTTTCTTCCCAATATGTAAATTATCCGGACATTCAACCTGTAAATAATGAGAAATGTCTGACCATTGAACCGGTAACAAGGCTCGAAGATCCCTTTCCCAATCCTGTGACAGATCAATTCAGATTAAAATTGGTGGTTAGCCAGGAAAGCACAGCGAATATTTCTTTGATCAACTCTGCAGGTAAGGTAGAAATCGTTAATGTTCAGTCAGTTACAGAAGGATTGAACAACTTCTTTATTGACATGAGTATCCTTAACCCTGGAATTTATTATGTAGTGGTAGATGTGAATGGAACCACTCATAAAAAGAAAGTCATTAAACTTTAATTTGAAGTCTGCGTTAGGGTCTTTTGTCAATTAATTGTTAAAGGTTTGTAGTTTATTCGAACGGCCTTCAGAATTTTTGTTAATCGTATTAATTTTGTAACAAATAAAATTCTGTCGTTGATACACGGCAGATCAACATAAAACCAAGAACGAATTTAAATCATGTGGACCTCCGCTTTCATGGACCAATGTGACCACTAAAAACCTCTACAACACATGAAAATACAATCATCGCGTATTAAGCTGGATAAGATTGACCGTAAGATCCTGGACATTTTACAGTCAAATGCAAAAATTACCAACGCACAACTTTCCAAAGACATAGGGTTGTCGCCCGCACCAACTTTAGAAAGGGTAAAAAAGCTGGAAACATCCGGTATTATTAAGAGCTATCATGCAAAGCTTGATACAGATAAAGTTGGTTTGGGAGTACATACTTTTGTTCAGGTATCGCTCAAAGGACACAACAAGAAAAACATTGATGCTTTCATTAACCAGATCAATGCAATCCCAGAAGTAATTGAATGTCATCATATTACTGGTTCTGGTGATTTCATACTCAAGATTATTTCAAGCGACATTCAGTCATATCAGAAGCTGATGCTGGAAAAAGTATCTGAGATTGACGTAGTTGATGGTTTGCAATCCATGATAATACTCTCTACTTTCAAGGACAGCAAAGTAATGCCTGTACCTGAAAATGAGTGACAATCAAATTCTATCTCAAGCTAAAGTCGATCAAATTATCCGTAGGATCGCCTATCAGATTTATGAAAACAACATGAAAAATGATGTGGTCCTGGTAGGTGTTGATTCAGGAGGGAGGACACTTGCTGAACAGATCAATCAGACATTGGCTGAAATTTCAGGAAAGAAATCTGTTTGCCACACGATTTCACTGGATAAGGATAATCCCTTAAAGCAAGACATTGAGATAGATGGGGCCGTTACCGATTTTAAGAATAAGACGGTCATATTGTGCGATGATGTCTTGAATAGTGGTAGAACGTTGGCGTATAGTCTGGCCAAACTTTTGACGCTAAAGGTAAAAAAGGTTGAGACGGCAGTCCTTGTTCTTCGTACACATGGACGGTTTCCAATCTATGCCAACTACAAGGGCTACGAGCTTTCTACCACCATTAAAGAACATGTTGAAGTAAGGTTGGGAGATGGGGTTTATCTATCATAAAAAACCCCGGCAATAATTCACCAGGGTTTTCACAATTAGCAACCAAAAATCACTATCTACCTTACCTACTATTCTAATCCATCCACTCTGTTTACCTGAATGGAATTGGAGATTTCATAAGTTCCCATTAAATCTTCTAGACTGCTTGTGGAATTACCATCGGAATCTGGCCCGGTTAGACCTTCTAAGCCTTCAGCATATGTGATGTAGTAGATCAGGCATGTACCTAATCCGGCACCATCAAAATCCGGATCTGTAAATGAACCGGGCAATCCTAAAATTGCTCCCTGGTCATCGGTAACGATCCAACTGCTTTGATCCTCCAATGCATATCCACCTTCTACTGTAATTTCTCCTTCTCCGATATTATCTGCCATCCCATCACCAACTGTGAATGTAAATGGTCCACCACTAAGCGTTGGAGCATCCAACCGGTTCACCTCAATGTAATTCGACAACAAATAGGTGCCGTCAAGATCATCTAAGCTGCTCGTTGCATTTCCGCTCATGTCCGGACCCGTAAGTCCTTCCAGCCCATTTTCATAAGAAATGTAGTAAACCAGGCAAGTGCCAGCACCTGCTGCATCAAAATCGGGAGCTGTGAAAGCAGGAGGTAATCCAAGGATATTCCCTTCATCATCAGTCACTACCCATCCGGTATTTCCTAAATCTGTACCTGCAGTTACAGATATTCCATCTTCAGGAATGTTGTCTGCTGTTCCATCCACAATAAAGTTGAACGGACCACCTTCTAGCACTGCAGCAATTTGTCTATTTACTTCGACGTTATTTGATAGTTCATAAACTCCATCTAAATCGTCCAGGCTGCTTGTAGGATTACCATCTGTATTAGGCCCTGTGAGACCAGTTAAACCTTCAGCGTAAGTGATGTAGTAGATGTAACATGTGCCACCACCAGCACCATCAAAATCTGGCCCGGTAAATGAATCAGGTAATCCAAGAATGTTTCCTTGATCGTCGGTCACCACCCAACTACTCTGACCTTCGAGCGCAAAACCACCATCTACGGAAATATCACCTTCTGCTAGATTATCCGCCACGCCATCGCCTACTGTAAATGTGAAAGGACCTCCTGTTAAAGTAGGAGCATCAAGTCTATTTACCGTAATCGGATTTGATAATACGAACGTACCCGCTATGTCATCAACAGAATTACCAACTTCTAATCCAGTTAACCCTTCTTCATATGAAACATACCAAACAAGGCAGACTCCAGCTCCTGCGGCATCAAAATCAGGAGCTGTGAATGAAGGAGGTAATCCAAGAATTTCACCTTCTTCGTCAGTGATCACCCATCCGGTTGATCCTAAATCGGTACCAGCATCTGTCACTGTGATAGCTCCTTCCGGAATGTTATCAGTTGTACCATCTACGATGAAGTTAAACGGTCCCCCAGCAATCATGCCCGCTGTAGGATCGATCATTTCCCCATCCCCATCATCATCACCACATGCTGTTATGAATGTAGCAAGTGCTAATAAAAAATAAACGCTTTTTAGAGTTTTCATTATTTGTATTAAAATTTTATGAAGCAATTCAACGAACTCAACATTGCCAAACCTTCACATGGGTATCATTTTTATTTCACAGCATTTGTGGATTTTATTCACTCGAGAATGAATTTGGACGCTCAGGCGTTTTCAGTGTGATAAATCAGGAATTTGTTGTGAACATTTTGTGATATCTTTTTAATTAATTGCGGACAGAGATATGGAAAAGAAGAAAGTACTGATTATTGAGGATGATCCGGAGATTACCAATCTTTTAGATATTCATTTAAAAGACCTATCGTGTGAGTCGATTTCTGCTGCTGATGGAAAGACCGGGTATGAGCTTGCATTGTCGGAGAATCCTGATCTTATCATTTTGGATATATCGTTGCCAGAAATGGATGGAATTGAGGTTTGTCAAAAAGTAAGAGCCACCCAAAAAACGCCCATTATTATGTTGACTGCCAAGTCCGAAGAAATTGATCGTGTACTAGGACTGGAAGTGGGTGCCGATGACTACATCACCAAGCCATTTAGCATCAGGGAATTTACAGCGAGGGTAAAGGCAATTTTTAGAAGAACAAAATTTATTCAGGAGAGCCTGACTGAAGAAGCCGCTCAAATTATCGAGTTTGATGGACTCTACATTGACATAGAGAAGAGAAAGGTGCTGAAAGGAGAGGAACGATTAGAGCTCTCTCCGAAAGAATTTGAATTGCTGGTCTTAATGGCCGCTCATCCTGGCAAGAGTTACACCAGGAGTGATTTACTCAAAATAATCTGGGGATACGATTTTGATGGATATGAACATACAGTCAATTCTCATATAAACCGGCTGAGGGCTAAGTTAGAACCAGACATGGCTGATCCAAAGTACATTTTGACCACCTGGGGAGTCGGATATAAATTCAACGAAGAGCTATGAGTAAGCAGCGCCTGTTAACCAATCGATTAATAAAGAAAATTGGGATTGTTTTCTTTTTGCTGGTCATCCTCATGGGTGTGAGTTACATATTCACGACTATATATCTGACCAATAAACTGTTTGAAGAAAGATCCCAAAAACTCAATGCAGAGCTTGCCAATCATTTAATTGAAGAGAAATTTCAAGGAAATTCTCCGTTTCTCGAGGATGGTAAGGTGAACAAGCCACTCTTTGGTGATCTGATGCATGATATGATGGCCGTAAATCGTGGGATTGAAGTATACCTATTGAGTACAGAGGGGGAGGTTTTATACTCGGTTGTCCTTAGTCATGACAATCCCAATGATCCGGCACAATATGTTGATTTAGGACCTATTGAAGAGTTCATTGAATGTAATGGAGATAAGTATATTCTAGGCGATGATCCGAGACAAGCAGGTGAAAAGAAGATTTTTTCAACCGCCAGGTTTAACCACAATGGACAGGAAGGGTACATATATATCGTATTGGCGGGTCAGGAAATAGACGAAGTTTCTTCAACACTTTTTTCTAGCTATTTCATGAAGCTCGGGCTGGGTGCATCGATTATCACCATGGTCTTTGTGATCTTCCTTGGCTTGGTAAGCTTTTGGTTTTTGACAAAAAATCTCAGATCAATTATACATACAGTTAAGCGGTTTAGAGAAGGTGATTTAAATATCCGCATAGACGAAGCAGATAAGACCGATCTATCCATACTGGCAGTCAATTTCAATGAAATGGCAGACACCATTGAAAAGAATATGGAGGAAATTAAATCTGTAGATGTTTTACGTCGAGAGTTAATTGCAAACGTTTCTCATGATCTAAGAACACCTCTTGCTATCATCAATGGATATATCGAAACACTCGAAATAAAGAAAGATGACCTTACAGAAGAGGAAAAGGATAAGTATCTCGGCATTATAAAAGCCAGCTCTGAAAGACTTTCCCGATTGGTATCCCAGCTTTTCGAATATTCAAAATTGGAGGCAAAGCAGGTTGAGCCTTTAAAGGAACCTTTTGCAATGACTGATTTAGCAATGGACCTTGTTTCGAAGTATCAGGTATTAGGCGAAGAGAAAGATGTGAAGATTGAAGTGGTTGCTGGAACTGGCGTCCCTTTGGTTTTTGCTGATATAAGCTTGGTGGAACGAGCTATTCAGAATCTACTGGATAATGCGTTGAAATTTACCCCTAAGGGCGGTCGCATTTCATTGAATGTATCTGCAAACAAGAACCAAGTAGAAGTAGGCATTTCGGATACTGGTCCCGGCATCAATAAAAATGAACAATCGGTAATTTTCGATAGATATAGGCAAGCCAAGAAAAATTCCAATCAAGAAGGATTTGGGTTAGGATTAGCCATTGTGAAGAAAATCATGGAATTGCATAATACGACCATTCAAGTCATTAGCAATCCTAATGAAGGTAGCACGTTTGTATTTCAGCTTCCTAAATACCAGGTAACAGGTGTCTAATAATCTTTGTAAAGGTTGGGCTTCCTGGTGAGCATCTCCAGACTCATTTCGACAAGATCTCCCATGCATTCACATGAAAGAAAATCTTGTTCCTCATAAAATTCAGCTAACTCTTTACGCAGTTTTTTAATGTTTTCCGGTTTAGATAATTGGTCCTTTTTCATTGCGCTGAGCAAGTCGTCAACTCTGGCTTTTTCTACTTTCAATCGATTGGCAATATTTGATCGCTCCTCTCGCTGATACTGACGCACCGTCTCAGGAGTCATATGCTTCAACCCAATCTTTATGATCGGATTATTCTGTGTATAATATTGGGGAAGGTAAATGGCTCTTCGTCCTTCGTAGGATTGTTGGTCAAAATCGATGGCTCTTAGCCTGTATTCTACATCTTCAAAGTCAGGGGTAATATCCACAACAAAGTTGCTGCTATGCATATCTCCCAGCAATCTCACAAAGCATCGTTCATTGAATTTGACAAACTCTTTAGCTAAACGAATTTCGTTTAGGTTAGAATCACCCAGATACCTTTTGATGAATAGCTCAGCCGGCACGCCAACAATGTGTTCTTCAATCAGCGTTTCTTTATTAACGACATAGCTGATTTTGTTGGGAGAAAGGAGATGTTCAAGCTCTAATCCATAAATCCGTGAAGCGTCGGCATTCTTAATGTAGAAGTAGTCAAAGTTGTCGTTGATCTGATTGACTACCCTCACACGGAAAGGCTGGGTATTTCCATAGGCGCAGAGGTCTACCCGGTCAATGATTAAGTGATCCATAACGGACAAATCTCCATCAGCCTTCATGATTGCATAAACTTTCTTCAGCGAAGCATTGATGTGTGCCATATCACTTTGCGGAAAAAAGACGGTTTCCCATAATGTGTCATTTCCGATCTTGTCATAAAGAGGAATCGAATTATCATAGCGAAGCAAGTCACTGTAATAAATAGGTAGATCAATTTCACGATCATACTTTTTGATGTACGAGCGAAGCGCCTTGCTTATCGGGAAAATCTCTTTCTTCTTACTTATGATCGCCATCCGAATACCTTCTAATCCATGTATTTAACGCCAAATCTTCCTATTTTTTGCTCATTAGGAGCGGGGATTGTATCACTCTTAATCATTTCCAAAAGATCGATCTCAATATTTCTTGCGATGGTGGTGATGGGGGTGTCAGCTGCTCTTCCTTCAAATGGGTCCTCCGTCACCGCACCAGATTTTTCAAGTATGGTAAATACAAATGAAATAGCAATACACATCGGTATCGCCATCCAGCTCATATCCGATACGAGTGAAAATGGAAGACATATGACGAATAACCAGAGAAATACACTCGTGAAGTAGTTGTAATAATAAGGGAAAATGGTGCCTTTAATCCGTTCTGCTTTCCCTTGCAGATCGTAGAGCTCTTTGATTACGTTGGCAAGCTCCATATGACGAAAGTTTTCGATGATTTCTCCTTCAAAACCGTCTTGCAATCTTTCGCTCTGCTTGTGGAGCATCTGCGTGGGCTTGTTGTGAACACTTTTAATCTGTGTTACTTCATTTTGAGCTAGGTACTTCTCAAGATCTTCCCAGTGAGTTTGCTTTCTCAGGTGCATCACCAATGCATAAAGCCACCCGATATGTCTGGATATTAGCTCTCTTCGCCAATCCATAACTTCATCTTCAGTTACTTTACCTTTCGAAAAGTAGCTTGAAGAAAAGGTGCACACCATCACGCCAAAGGTTCTGCTCGCATTTACAATTCCACCCCAGACTTTTCGTGCTTCCCACCAGCGATCATAGGCACTGTTATTTCTAAATCCCAGAAAAATGGCGAGTGCCCCACCAAGAATGGTCACTGGGACAACCGGTAATGTCAGAGGCGCGAAATCGAAGATCTCACCAAATTCATATTGAAAAACAGCAATGATAGAAATGAGCGTGAATAGGGTTATGCTCTTTCGGTTATAAAAAGCAATACCAGTTACGGCCTTAAATGGATTATCAGAGTATTTTATTATCATGTTAGGTTATCATTTCAAGAAACTTATCCTGAGAGGTTTCGCACCAATCTCTAAATTTATTCCCCACATCTTTATGCTTCGGAAGATAATCCAACAAAACTTCCAGATCAAAAATTTCACTGGATACGCCGGCTCCTGCTTTTTTTGCATCGAGCGCATTACAAGCTTGTTCGTAATGTCCTTCTACAGGAACCATTAATATGGGTTTACCGAGGTACATCGCCTCGCAGACCGACTCAAAGCCTGCAGTAGTCAAATAACCTTTACATGTAGACATAAAGCGAATGAACTTCTCGTCATCCAGCTGGTGAAAGGTGAGTGTATCGTCAACTTTAAGTTCCGTTGGTTCGTCTTTCTTATCCCAGAAACAATGAATGGGAATTTCAGGATGCTTGGAATGAAATGCCTTAACTTCTTCCGAATAGCCATGGTTAACCATATAGACCAAATAATGGTCTCCCTCATGGGGCTTTTGAGATGTTGCTTTCTCCCTTAATAGTGGAGGGACTACGAATAATTTGCGTTTGGCTTCATCTTCCATTTTCTGAAAGGACAAAGCAAGAATTTTATCTGTTCCAAAAGCTGCGAGTCGATTACCATAAAGAAGTGAGGATTTGTCATAGAATCTCCCTTTAGGGAATTCAAATGCTGAATGGTTGAGAAGAAACTGATGTGCGATAGCAATGTGCCGGACCTTTGGTCTTTTTAAAAAAAAGTAAAGCCCACTTAAGAAATCATAAAAATTGATAATGGTATCTGGCTTTTCTTTGCTGACGATCGCATCTATCTGATTAACGCTTCCCAAGAATGTCCGGTACTTTCGGATGTTTGATGTGAGGGTATCAAAAACACTGACTGACTTGTTATGCTTGTCTGTTACAAAATTAGGACTGTCCAATTGGGTGATAGGGCAATCAATTTGATCAGAAAAGAATTTAGGTAATTCTCTTCTTTTACTCTTACCTACGATTACATGAGAAACTTCATGCCCATTTTCGGTAAGAATTTGGAACAATGAAATGGCCTGAGTCATATGTCCTCGACCCTCTCCCTGGACAATAAAAATGTATTTCATTTTGTAAAGAGTGAATCAGTAATCGGTTAATTAGAAACAAGGATGTTAATGAGGTGAAACTCCTTTACTAATTACTAATTAACTTAATACTGATTACTAAGAAGCAAACTTAAGGAGAAACTCTGTTCCTTCTCCGATTTGTGATTTTGCCGTTATGTTACCACCATGTTTCCGCATGATTTGCTTGGAAAGGCTTAGGCCGATACCGGAGCCATGTTTCTTCGTGGTAAAGAATGGAATGAATATTTTCTTTAATGCATCTTCTTCAATTCCTGTGCCATTATCAGCCACTGAAATAAAAGCTCCACCACCATCGATTGGCATGGCAGTAATGGTCAATGATTTATTCTCTTTATCTGCGGCAGCAAGTGCTTGAATGGCATTTTTTACCACATTGATAATTACCTGTTCTATTTGTTCCCGGTCAATATTTACAGTGAGGTTAGGCTTTACAGAACAATTCACTGTGATGTTTGCTTGGTCGGCATCTGTTCTTAAAAGCATCAAAACATGCTTGATCATATCTTCAACTTCTACCGGTTCAAGCGTAGGTAATTTAATGCGTGTCATATTACGGAAGTCAGATACAAATTTGATTAGGCTCTCACTTCGATTATGAATTGTTTTTACGGATAGATAAAAATCTTCAATTGTATCATCCGGGATTTCATTGATGTTAGTATCATTCTCCAGAAATTCATTCAGTTCAGTCTCTACAGTAGCCGCTAAAGAAGAAATAGGAGTTACAGAATTCATAATTTCATGTGTCAAAACACGGATCAGATTTTGCCAAGCTTCCATTTCCTTCTCCTCTAATTCTGACTGGATGTTCTGAATGGAAACCAACTTAAAAGCTTTACCTAAAAGCGATAATTCTATTGCATAGACGGCCAATTGAACCTCATCGTCATTCTTGGTTATTTTGATTAGGTCCCTTCCTCCGGTCTTAAGCTCCGTGAAAGAAGTTTGAAGGTTAGGATGCTCTCTACCTATCTGATTGATGTTTTTAATCATCTTGATATCAAGCAGCTTTTTTGCAGCATTGTTCATAATCTGAACTTCTCCATCTACATCAAATGTGATGATGCCTATGCCAATGTGTTGTACGATGGTGCGTAAATACTGATGCTGTGCCTCTTTGTCGGCACGTATTTCACGAAATTTCTTTAGAATCTCATTGAACTCATGATACAGCATATCCCTACTGGATCCGGATTTATTTTCAGGATAAGTATTGGTGAAGTCATCATAATGGATGCTTTCAAGAAAATGTACGATCTCTCTGTTTGACTTCTCTAAAAATTGATAAAGGCTGTAGGCCTGGAAGATGGTCAAACAGAAGACCAGGAATTTGGTAAAAAAATACGAATCCGAGTAATATAAGGATGTAAATAAGAACATGGTAAGCAGGAGTAGTAACATCCTGCCTATTAACTGAAATCTAAATGACTTATAAACCATGCTTTTCTAATCTTCGATATAATGAGGCTCGCGTAAGTCCTAATTCTTTTGCGGCCTTGGATATATTTCCTTCGTACTTATTCACCACCTTTTGTATTGCGACCTTCTCCATATCATCCAGGTTATAAGAGTCTGGTTCTAACGAAAGGTTGCTTTCAGGCTTTTGAGCCAGGAAGAAAAAGTCTTCCGGCATCAATTGGTTGTTGTCACTCATAATGATCGATCGCTCAATGGCATGTTGCAATTCCCGAATATTGCCTGGCCAGGGATATTTCTGAAGCTTACTTACGGTAGATGGAGCGACCCCTTCAATATTCTTTCGGTACTTACTGGCATACATTTTCACAAAATGATTGGCCAATTTTTCCATGTCTTCCATTCGTTCGCGAAGTGGAGGAAGCTGGATTTCTACTGTATTAATTCTATAGAGTAGATCCTGTCTGAAGGTGTTTTCATTGACCATATCATAAACAGGCATGTTAGTAGCACTAATGAGTCTGATGTCAACTGGAATTTCCTGATTGCTACCAATACGCGTAACCTTTCTATTTTGAATGGCAGTTAGCAGCTTTGATTGCAGTGGTTGACTTAGATTACCAATTTCATCCAGGAATAGAGTACCTCCCGACGCTACTTCGAATCTACCTGCTCGATCTTCTTTTGCATCCGTAAAGGATCCTTTCTTATGTCCAAATAGCTCACTTTCAAAAAGTGATTCCGTAATTGCGCCCATATCCACACCAATAAACGGCATATCTTTTCTTAATGACTTTTGATGGATTGCCCGTGCAATTAACTCTTTTCCCGTCCCATTTTCTCCAAGGATAAGTACATTGGCATCTGTGGCCGCTACTTTATCAATTAGCTTAAATACTTTTTTTATGGCATCACTTTCACCAATAATGTCTTTAAAGGCTTTGCTACTGTCCGCTTGTAAGGTCTTACTGGTTTGCTTGAGTTGAGTCACTTCTTTGTAGCTCTTATTTAGCCTTGAAGCGCTGGAAAGCGTGGCCAATAACTTTTCATTTTGCCATGGCTTTAATACAAAGTCTGTGGCTCCTGCCTTAAGCGCTTGCACAGCCATTTCTACATCTCCGAAGGCTGTAATTAGGATGACAACAGCTTGAGGATCTTTTTCCAGAATCTGTTCTAGCCAATAAAATCCTTCCTTACCACTAGTCGTGTCCTGGCTGTAGTTCATGTCCAGAAGAATGACATCAAAAGAATCATTATTGAGAAGGAAAGGGATTTTTCGAGGATCCTTCTCTATTACCACCTCTTTAATGTGTTTCTTCAATAACATTTTGGCGGCTAATAGCACATCCTCATCATCATCTATAATTAGGATTTTATTTATTTCTTCTTCCACTGAATTTATTTTTTAGTAATTATTAAATGGCTACAACTGTGCCAAGACTTCAAAATGCCTCTCAACGCAGTTATAGCCTAAAAATAATGAAATAAATGTTCGAAAGTGAACAGGTGTCTAAGGATTATTTACGATACCGAACACATTTCTTAGTCCAAGAACAGGAACTCCGGTGATGTGGTAATACTCAGCTTTACTTTTTTCCCATTTGGTAAAAGCTTCATAATAGTCGGTTTGTGCTTCGATGTATTTGTCTTGCTGGATATTTAGCTTGAACAAATCAGTTTCTCCATTCTGGAGATTTATAATTTCTGCATCCAATAGCCGACGATAGTTCTGCGAAACGCCGAGGTATTGTAAAAGCAAATCCTGGAAGGTGTTACTTTGTACATAAGCTCCCAAAACTTCATTCTTGATTTCAATTTGACTTTGGGCAATCTCATATTCATTGCTCTGAAGTTTTAATCGCGTTTGTTGAAGCTTCCCTCGTTCCTTCCTTAATAGTATTGGAAAGGAAAAATCGATACCCATTTTATAATTCTCCCCAAAATCTACAGATCCACCATTGAAATTAGGATCAAGAGGCGCATCAATTAATGAATATGATAAATCGATCTGTGGTTTAAGGCTTTCTTTTCCCCACTTCAAGTCTGCATCCAATTGATTTCGTTTCCCTTGTAACTTGCCAATCTCAGGATGGCTGGTCATTGCAAATTCAATTGCATCTTTCAGCTCTGAATCCTGAGGCGTGCTAAATAATGTGCTAGAATCAGGCAGCACATTTGGTAGCAGTTCTATGGGAATAAGATTTTCAGACCATAAGTGCTTAGAAAGGTTCAGCTTCGAGATTTCATACTCAAGTTGCGTTTTTCTGAAATCGACAGTACGTTTTTGCAGATTAATCTTCGCTTGAAGGGTATCTACTACTGCGGCTTCACCAAATTCAAAGTCGATAATTGTTCGGTCGAACAGGTTTTGTGCCAAGTCTATAGCTTGATCCATTAATTGCATTTGCTGATAAAAAAGGTACCAATTCCAATAATCCTTGATAATGGTAAACAGGATCTTATTAATTTCTTTGGTTTGTTCTGCCTCAGCAATTTGGGAAAATGCATCTGCTTTCCGAATCATGTTCCTTCGTTCATCAAAAAACAAGCCTTTTCCAAGAGGAACAGAAACACCTACAGCGACTTGTCTATTATCAGTTGCATCCGGGATCAGGTTTTCTCTACTTACAAATTCTCCACTGTTCTGGATAAACTCAACTTTTGGATCAATACCCACCCATGTTGGTATTTTGAATGTGGTATTTAGGAGATTGTAATATTCGATTTCCTTGAAGTCTTTCAAGTCATAATCCAACTCAACTTTTGGGTCCAGTTGTCCACGTGCCTCCCTCAAAGTAGCTATCGCATTATCTGTTAACAAATCTGCCTGTTTGACGATGGGATGATAGGAGAGGGCCATCTTTAGAACAGTTTCCAACGACAGATAAGATGTGTCTGAAGCAACAGAATCCGCAGTTTGTTCCTGTCCAAATGTGAGGACAGGAAGGATAAAGATTATGGTTAAGAACCTTTTCATTTTTCGCTGTCTTTGGCAGGTGCTGTATCTTCATACATTGTAGCAGGGAATCCATTCATGTTCCTCCAAATCTCATACCAGATAGGAACATCGTTGAGCATAACCCATCCTTTTGCTGCAGAACCTATTCTTAAGAGAGAAGGCCATGTCTCATCTGTTGGATCAGGTTTTACAATGATTCGGAACATTCCATTTTTGCTCTCTACTCGATCAATAATGGCCACTTCTCCTCCAAATGTTCCTACTGAGGCATTCGGCCAGCCAGAAAATGCCAATGCCGGCCATCCATCGAATTCAACTCGTACTTTTCTGCCCTTGGCTATCAATGGCATGTCCATAGCTTTGACATACATCTCAAAAGCAATATCATCTGATTGAGGCAGAATGGTAGCAACAGCGCCTCCCTCTTTAATGGTTTCACCAAGTCCGACCTTTACGGCCTGCACTACATAACCTGATTGAGGAGCTATGATTTGATATTGTGATTGTCTGACCTGAACATTGGTTAATTCATTCTCCATCTTCGCAATCTCAGCCTGAGTCTCGTTTCGACTGGCTATGGTCTCATTCAAGTTTGATTGCGCCTTGCTGATTTTATCTGAATATTCCGCATCAATGGATGCCAGTTCAAGGGTAGCATTTGCAAGATCCGCTTTTCTCTGAAGCCATTCATTTTCAGCTTTCAGAACTTTAGCACCACTATTTTGAAATTTATTCTCAATTTCTTGAAACTTGGTTAACGTAATATTGCCTGCGTTAAATCGATTTTTGTTTCGATCGAATATGCTCTTAGCGTTATCGTAGTTTACCTGTTCAGCTACAAAGGCCAATGAGTCAGCTTCAAGTTTTAATCTTGATTGCTGCAGTTTATTTTTAGCTTGCGCCATTTTAGCTGTCACCGCATTTTCAAGGGCAACAATTTGCTTATTAAGAGCAGCTATCTTATTGTCTTTAGCGATGGCCGCATTCTTTTTGGCAGTTACTTGCTCTTCTAGGCGGGGAACAATATTGGGATCAAAGTATTTGTCTTTAATCTCGGAGATTGTCAGGAGTGTATCACCTTTATTTACATAGTCCCCTTCGATAACATGCCAGTGAGTAATACGTCCGGCAATGGCCGACTCCACCATTTGAGGTCGATTGCTCGGACTTAGTGCGGTTAATCTTCCTTTACCACGAATGTTTTGTTGCCAAGGGAGAAATAGGAATATGATGAATATTCCAACGATTGCCATCAATACCTTAGCCACGGTTCGTCCAATTTCTGGCGTCTTCAGTGTTCTGAGAGAATACAGTTGCGTTTCCGCTAGTTTGTCCAAATGATCCATTAGTAGATGTCTTTAAGTATTTCCTCTTTCTTTATTAAATCCTCGAATGGTCCATACGCCTTTTGTTCTCCGTTTTCCAGATAAAGAACATTATCACATGCAGCCATTACCAATGGGTCGTTTGAAACCACAATAAGTGTCCATTTCCGCGCATGATCGGTAACTAATTCAATCAATTTTAATCGCTCCCTTTTAGAGAAATTATTGAAGAAGTCATTTAGTATTAGCATGGCCGGTCTTTTAGCGAGGCACCTGGCAAGAACTAATTTGTTAACGAACGAGGAGGAGAATCCTTTGCCGCCAGCAAGCATTTCCGTATTCAACCCATTCGAAAGCTTATTGATTTCATCTTTTAGCCCGACATCTTCGATCGCGTCTAGTGCGTTTTTAATGTCTGATGTTGGTTTGCCCACCAATATGTTTTCGAGGATGGTTCCTTCGAATATATCTTCCTGAGATACATTTTTTCCAATTCTATCTCGAATGTAGGTCGCATCTAAGTCCCTTAATGAAAAACCATTGTAGGTCATGATACCTGCATAATTTTGATGAATTCCTGCAATTATGTTCGTTAGTGTGGTTTTTCCGGAACCACTGCCCCCACTAATACATAAGGATTGACCTTTGTCTACATTCAATGTAATGTTTTTCAATGAAGGACTCTTTCCGCCTGGATATGTGTATGAAACTTCGTTCATTTTAACTTCATAGCCATCTTTTAATTGAACTTCAGGTATATCTATTCCACCAGTGTTTTCCAAAGGAAGATCAGTCACATGAGCAATCTTGTCTACAGCGGTAAGCATATCATAGACTACATCCATATACATGATGATCTTTTCTACGGATGCTAAAACCAGAATGATAATTACTTCAGAAGCTACAAATTGACCTAGCGTGATTTCTCGTTGAATCACCAGTATCGTACCTAGAATTAGTAGACCACCTGTGATAATTGCTTTAAATAATAGAATGAATGAATATTGAGAGATCAATATCTTGAAGTGTGAGCTTCTGTTTTCCAGGTAATTATTGACCAAATAGTCAGTTTTTCTTAACGGTAATACGGTATTTCCGGCAAGCTTAAATGAGTACAAGGTTCTTGCCATTTCTTCCAACCAGTACACCACCTTGTATTTGAATTTTGATTCCTTGATGGAGCTTTTAAGCCCTTTTGGACCTGTGAAAAAGAAGATTAAGAATAAGAGTCCCAGTAGACCTAGGCCGAATACAATGAAAAACGGGTGGTAAAAGGCTAGTAATAGCAAGCCAAATAAAATTTGTATAATACCGGTTGAAAGGTCAATCAATATTTTAGGTAACCCTTTTTGTAAAGTCAACACATCGAAGAAACGGTTCATCAACTCCGGCATGTGCATGTTCAGCACAGATTCCATTTTTATTCGTGGCACTCGAAATGCAAACTCAAATGCTGATTTTGTAAAAACCCTCCGTTGAAGGTATTCCACTATGGTAATCTGAAGCACCTGTAGTATACCGGTTCCAAGCGTACCAATGATGATGAGTCCTATTAATAAATAAACAGAGCTAAAGACCACACCGCCAGAAATAAGCTCTACTGCGGCCTGAATCCCAAGAGGAAGTGTCAAACTAACCAAACCAATAAGTGCTGCGTAGACGTAGACAAAAAATATGTCTTTTCGATCAGCAGATAGTAATTGTAATAATCTCCTTACCGGTGAAACTTTTTGATTCTCTGAGCCAGACATGAAGCTTTGATACGCAAAGCACGACAGAGTAAATACCTCTCCTTGAGCATTAGAAGAGAAATTGATCTCCTCCAGGTTGTCAATTTCCAATAATTTTAAATCCCCAGCATTCGTGATGAACTCCAGATACATTTTTTTCCGATCCTTTCTGAGGAATGCAGGATAAAAACCATCCTGTTCAACAAAAACGATCAGTGGTGTTTTGTTATTGGTAATGAGGTCATTTAGCGTTTCTTTATTAAGGTGTTTCTCAATGAGTACCACGCCTGCGTCATTAGCAGCTTCTACTAGATCTCTTTGAAATTCTGCAACCTCATGGGATTCATATTGCCTTGGAATCATATCCACACTCTGAAGATTAGCAATATTTAAATCCATCTTCAGTTTTGATGCGCATTCCTGTAGGCACCTTATTATTTGCTGATTGTTCATTTCTTAAGAGAATTGAAAATAATGGTTGAAACGTATTTGAAATTCTGTTCCCTTAGGTCGTTGCCCTTTTTAAGGTCAGATAATCGAGGTAAATGCTCAGCAAAGAACAGCTGCTGATGAGCTGCCTCTAAACATGTACTTGAAAGTGAACGTGGAAATTTAAATTCCGGGTTGATTTCACTCATATAAGATGCTATGGTTTCGCATAAAGATTTATACCCTCTAAAAACACCTTCTTTATTGATCTCATCTACATTCTTCGTTAAATAAGTTTTATCAGACTCATTAATAACAATTTGCTGGAGTTCTGATTCACTAATTCCCGGAAAACTATCATCATCATCTAATTCTTCAGTGATGAGTCGGATTGCAATCTTCAGTTTTTCTTCGGGACTGGAAATGTTATGTGTTTCAAACGTGATTCTATACTCAACATAGCTCCAATACCAGGAAATCAAATAGACAAGCAGACGATGTTTGTTTTCAAAGTATCTGTATATAGATGCTTCGGTAGATCCAATTTGAATGGATAATTTTTTGAAGGTAAATGATTCAAAACCGATTTTATTTATCAATAGGATGCTTTCTTGCACAATCCTTTGACCCAATTCACTTGATTGCGGATCCCTTAAATAAAGCGCCGGATTTAACTGAATTTGAAGCTTTGCTATCATTTTGGTTTATTTGACTATCAAAGATAATAGTAAAACTATCATAACGAATGAAATTCATTATGGTTTTCATTTTTTTTTCAATTGATTTTTTGCTAACATTGAAGTCATTAGTCCTTTTTATTTTGAGTTTTTGACCTTTGGGTTCAGGTGTTAGTCCTCCTGAACCTTTTTTTTTGTCATATATCAAGACCCAAAATCTCATTCTCCCCTACATTCATTTTGCGTTTCCTTACAACTTGTGATCGATAACGAACACATTTCTGTACCATTCTGTACACGGCTTTTATTCTGCACCCATTAATTTTAACTCTAATCACCTGTATTACAGGAAGTTACGATTAATGGCATTTTTATTGGCATTGTGGTCAGTCGAAAACCTAAAACGACCCAATTGTCAAATGGACAGAAAGATCAAAAAGAAAAAATGGACGGTAAAGAAGATTAGCATCTACTGTGGAAGTGGTCTGCTTGTTGTCTTCATTGTTTACAACTTCTTACTCTCAGGAGGTGGAACAAGACTTAACGTAGAAAGAAATAAAATAAATATTGCTACAGTACACGAGGGGGATTTTCAAGAGTTCATTCCAGTAGATGGCAATGTTCTTCCCATTCTTACAATCCGATTGGATGCAATTGAAGGGGGAGTGGTTGCTGAAAAATTTTATGACGGTGGTATTTTATTGGAAAAAGGCGATACCATCTTAACCTTGGCAAACAATGATCTCATTCAAAGCTTTGTGAGAGAAGAAACGCAAGCATCGATACTCGTGAATAATTTGGAAAACACCAAATTAAGCTTGCAACGAAACCAATTCGACTTACGCAGAAATCTAATTGAGCTGGACTATCAAATAGATGCTGCGAGAGACGCTTACGAGCGTGGTGAAAAACTTTTCGAAGACAGTATTATATCAGAGCAAGAATTCTTAAATCTGAAACGAGAGTACAACAGGCTAAAGGATAACCGCAAGATTCAAATTGAATCCAACCGATTTGATTCACTAAACGCAGTAATTCAGATTAGACAGACTGAAGAGACGCTGGTTCGTACCAGAAACAACCTGGATATGATCAAAAGGAATCTGGAGAACCTATATATCAAGGCTCCGATCGATGGTCGGCTTTCTACAGTGAATGTCGAAGTAGGGGAGTCAATTGCCACTGGACAGAACATCGGACAGATTGATGATCTTAATGGATTTAAAGTTCGTGCAACTATTGACGAACATTATATATCTAGAATATATGCAGGTCTGAATGGAACCTTCACTTTTGCCGGCAATGATTTCGGTTTAGCGATTACAAAAGTGTATCCTGAAGTGAATAATGGCCTTTTTGAAGTAGATATGGCATTCGATACAATTCCCAATGGAATTAGAAGAGGACAGACACTTCAAATTAGGTTACAGCTGAGTGAAAATATCACTGCCGTTCAGATTCCACGCGGAAGTTTTTATCAAACCACAGGCGGAAATTGGATTTTCGTAGTGAACGAGGGAGAAACTGAAGCAGTACGAAGAGATATCAGACTGGGTAGACAAAACCAACGCTACTATGAAGTTGTGGAAGGATTGCAACCTGGAGAAAAAGTTGTTGTCTCTTCATATAGAGGATATGAAGACAAAGATATCCTGGTAGTTAAGTAACCAATTAGTAAACAGAAAGTAATTAAATAGAATCCAAAGACTAAACTCAATAAATCATGGAAAACGCTAAAGCACTTATTCAAACGAAAGATTTGAAGAAATTCTACTACACAGATGAGATCGAAACGACAGCATTGGCTGGAGTAAACCTTACCATCAAAGAAGGTGAGTTTGTTGCGATCATGGGACCGTCTGGTTGTGGTAAATCAACATTACTCAATATAATAGGACTATTGGACAATCCTTCTGAAGGTGAATTCCATTTCACAGATTTAGAAATCTCGCAGTATAAAGAGCGTCAAAGAGCGGACCTTAGAAAAGCAAACATTGGTTTCGTATTCCAGAGCTTCAACCTAATTGATGAGCTTACTGTATTTGAAAACATTGAGCTACCATTGATTTACTTGAAGTACTCTGCCTCTGAGCGTAAGAAAAGAGTGGAAGAAGTGATGGAGCATATGAAAATTATGCACAGAAGAAACCACTTCCCTCAACAGCTTTCTGGAGGTCAGCAACAACGTGTGGCAATTTCAAGAGCCGTGGTTGCTAAACCAAAATTGATTCTTGCGGATGAGCCTACGGGTAACTTGGATTCTGCGAATGGACAAGAAGTGATGAACCTACTTACTGAGCTTAATGAAGCTGGGACTACAGTAATTATGGTGACTCACTCACCGGTGGACGCAGAATACTCACATAGAGTTGTTCACTTATTTGATGGTCAGATTGTATCTGAAAACATCAATGCGAAAGAAGCTTTAGTGTAATCTCTTCATACTTACACAGGCAGTAACCTGATCTATCCTTCGGGATAGATCAGTGGTACTGTTCTCCTAGAAAACCTTATCAAAGACCTTAATATCATGCGAAAATTTATTTTCGGGACTATAATATTGTTCGCTGGATTTTTATCAAATGCCCAGGATTCTGTTCGAGTGCTGACACTTCAACAGTGTATCGATATGGCACTTGCCAGGAATTTGACCATCAAGCAAAATCAGAATAATCTATTTGGAGCTCAGTCTAATAAGAGACAGGCATATTACAATTTCCTCCCCAATTTAAATGCAAGCTATAATTATCAATTTATCGATGGTTCAGCGATTAATAATTCAGGGCAAGTAGTAAATTCTACCAGTGAAAGATCCAGTCCGAATTTAACTTCCAATGTAATTCTATTCAATGCGTTTGCAAATCACCATTTGTTGAATAGACGCAAGCATGAATATGAAGCATCAAGATATCAGTTGGAAGACGGCAAAATAACCATCAAGGCGACTGTGATTCGAAACTTCCTGAATGTACTCGTGGACACTGAAAATGTTCGGATCTCAGATCAGAGACTCGAGTTTCTCGAAGAACAATTTGATAGAGAAAAGAAAAGAGTTTCAGTAGGTGTAGGCAACTTAGAAACGGTTTATAATTTCCAATCTCAGGTAGCCAACGAAAAATTGAACAACGTCAACCTCAAGAACCAATATCAATCTGATTTGCTGGCCTTATTACAATCCATTCAAATCGAAAGTTATGCAGGAGTGCAAATAGCACCTTTGGATGTTGATGACTTAGAAATTTTGGTTGAGTACGATTCTTATGATCTGGTACTAGAAGAAATCCTCCAAAATTCATTTCAACTTAAGAGTGCAAATGAGAGTGCTATAGCTGCTAAATCACAACTTAAGCAAACAAGAAGTGGTCGTTATCCAACGGTTTCAGTGTTTGCACAGCACCAACGAAATTTCGCCTCTACTTCGGAAGTCGCCTATATAGAGCAAATACAAAACAATACAACCAACTTCGCACAAGCTACGATTAGCATACCAATCTTCAACAGGTATCAAACACAAAACAACATTGATAATTCTAAAGTGGCAATGCTAAACGCTCAGTTACAGAATGATCAGGCATTGTTGAATGTGACAAATGCTGCTCAAAGAGATTACCTGGATTTAGTTGCAGCTCAGACCTCTTATCAAACTGCAGAAGAAAACTTTGAAGCACTGAATCAAACCTTTGAGTTCATTAAGAAGAGATTTGAAACCGGGAATACAGACTTTTATTCCTACCTCGAAAGCTTAAACAATAAAAACAGAGCTGAAGCTCAGCTGATCAATGCTAAGTATACCATTCTATTAAGAAAGCGTATTCTTGATCTTTACCGAGGTAAATAGCCGTTAATTCGTTACACTGTAAAAGGTCAGTGTTCGGTCTTGAATTGTGATGAATCCATTGATTGTCTTCATCAAATTGGTAGCGCTCGTTGGATTGTTGATCTCTTCCAGGACCGTACCATCAAAGAGGTCTATTTCAGTTATGTAATCTGGAGTAAATGCGTAAAGCCTACCTTTCAGAATTTGGAAGTCAAGAAGATCTTCTTTTTGTAAATGGTTAACCGTACCTCCAAATTGATCAAATATTCTAATACCACTTTCATCTCCTATTACTAGTACGTTTTGATAGGCTTGCATGCGCTTTATTTTATCTCCGATAGATATTTGGACCTCAAGAACGGTGACTTTTAATAAAGGGTCTACTTTCTTTAAACGTTGTGGATTATTTTCCAGGATCCAAAAATCACCATCAGGAGCAGGACAAGTCATCAAACCAATTTCCAATCCAAGGTCGGAGAGTAAATAGTTCTTTGGAACAGACGAAAACCTATCTAATATGGTAATTTGTTGATTGTCAAAATAAAAGAGAAAGGGCTTAAGATTATTTTGAACATCAATTAAGCTGATGGAGGAATTATTGGACAGTGAAAAATTCTCGAGGATTGAACCTTTAGCATCGTACCTCGTGAGTTTCCCATCTGCGAATCCTAAATATAAATTCCCTTGAAAGTCGGCCGTATACGCTGTGGGTGATTGAGCCAGTGATATTTCACTGATCTTTTGCCAATTCTGACTATGCGACCAGAAAGGTGTCAATAAAAGACTAACCTTCAAAAGTTTTAAGTATCGCTTTATTTCCATCAAATTCCAGATAGGTGCACTGATTGACCCATTCTCCTAAATTAAAATAAGTAGAGTTATCCGATACCTCAAG
The DNA here is from genome assembly GCA_965601465.1 of Ekhidna sp. Taxonomy (GTDB): domain Bacteria; phylum Bacteroidota; class Bacteroidia; order Cytophagales; family Cyclobacteriaceae; genus Ekhidna. The sequence goes on from OZ271834.1 coordinate 1,466,162, forward strand.
TTCTAGAGGAAGGTGTCTATGGCCAAAAATGTAATAATCATGATGTTGAGACTGATTGACTGTTTTGCAAAATTGCCAAAGCCGTTCACTTTCTCCCTCAAAGGCCTCATCTAGATGTCCATTTGCCAGTCGGCTTTTTCTACTCCAATAAGTAGCTAAAGAAACACCGATATTTGGATGTATCCATTGGAAAAGCCATTGAAAAAATCGATTGGTAAAAATGCGTTTGACAAACTTATAAAAGGTGTCTCCAGGACCCAGACCATCTCCATGACCAATAAATAATTTCTTGTTGTTTACTTCTAGTAGAATAGGATGTTTATATACAGGGATGTTTAATTGCGTAGGAAAATAGGACTGCATCCACAGGTCATGATTTCCTGCAAATAGAAAGATGGGAATTTCTCTATCCCTTAATTCTGCAAGCTTACCTTGAAATCGAATAAATCCTTTAGGGATCGTATTTTTATATTCAAACCAGAAATCGAAAATATCACCCACCAAAAAAATGGCTGAAGCATCATTTGATATGTGCTCCAGCCATCTGATAATTTTCTTTTCACGTTTTAAGCTTTCCTCTTCATTTGGAATGCCTAAGTGAAAATCACTTGCGAAGTAAAGCTTTTTGTCTGAAGGTAGCTCCTTAAATGAGCTTATGAGCTCAGGCTGAACCTTCATCTGTTATTCACTTTTTTCCGTAGCAGTAGATTCTTCTTTTTCAACCGCTTCCTTTACGTCGTTTTTAACCTTGTCCAGGTTTTTAGCTTCATCTTTTTTGCTTTCTTCTTCAGCATCTGAGGTTCCGTTGGTAAATGCATCATAGGTCGTTTGTGTCTTAAACGGTCGTTTACCAATTAATCCTTCAAGATCCGATTGGAAGATAATTTCTCGCTTCAACAGCTCTTGAGCGAGAATTTCCAATTCTTTTTGCTTCGAAAGTAAAAGCTTCTTGGTTCGCTGATATGCAACATCAATCAGTGCTTTCACTTCTTTATCGATCAGCTCAGCCGTCGCATCAGAATATGGTTTTGTGAAATTGTAATCTGATTGTTTTGAGTCATAAAACGAAACGTTACCAATCTTATCATTCATGCCGTATACAGTTACAATACTGTAAGCAAGCTTGGTAATTCGCTCAAGGTCACTCAATGCACCTGTTGAGATCTTTCCGAAAATGATGTCCTCGGCGACTCTTCCACCAAGCGCCATACACATTTCATCCATCAACTGTTCAGTTTGATACAAGAACTGCTCTTTCGGTAAGTACTGAGCGTATCCTAACGCAGCAACTCCACGAGGTACAATACTTACTTTGACCAATGGATCAGCATGCTCCAGGAACCAACCCGCTACTGCGTGTCCTGCTTCGTGATAAGCAACAATTTTCTTCTCCTCAGGAGAAATGATCTTATTCTTTTTCTCCAATCCTCCAATCACACGGTCAATCGCATCCTGGAAATCTGTCATGTCTACCTTGGACTTATCTTTTCGTGCCGCAATTAACGCCGCCTCGTTACAAACATTGGCTATTTCAGCACCTGCAAAACCTGGGGTCTGTGCTGCTAGTTTTCGAGTATCTACGTCCTTGGCAAGTTGGATTGGTTTAATGTGAACCTTGAATATGGCTTCACGGCCTACTATGTCTGGTTTGTCTATGCTGATTTGACGGTCAAATCGTCCTGGTCTTAAGAGTGCTGAATCCAATACATCCGGACGGTTTGTTGCAGCTAGAATGATGACACCCACATCGGTAGAGAATCCATCCATTTCTACAAGTAGGGAGTTCAAGGTATTCTCACGTTCATCATTGGAGCCAGGCATTTGACCCCTTCCTCTGGATCTACCAATGGCATCAATCTCATCTATAAATACGATGCAAGGAGCTTTTTCTTTGGCCTGTTTGAAAAGGTCTCTTACCCTAGCGGCTCCAACACCTACGAACATTTCTACAAAGTCAGATCCTGAAAGTGTAAAGAATGGAACTCCTGCTTCACCGGCAACAGCTTTTGCCAACAATGTTTTACCTGTTCCCGGAGGGCCTACCAATAATGCACCTTTTGGAATTTTTCCTCCAAGCTTGGTGAATTTTCCAGGGTTTTTAAGAAATTCAACAATCTCTCTTATTTCTTCCTTTGCCTCCTCTAAGCCTGCTGCGTCAGAGAAAGTTATCTTCACTTTGTTTTCAGCATCAAATAATGATGCTCTTGATTTTCCAATATTAAAGATTTGTCCTCCAGGGCCTCCGCCACCTGTCATTCGTCTCATCAAGAACCAAAAACCAAAAATCAGTAGAATCAAGAATCCCCAATTGAAAAAGATGCTTGTATAATCTCCTCTTTCTTCAATTTTATAATCGAATCTTTGATCTTCTGGGAGATCAGACATTAAAGTTTCGTAATCTCGAACAAATTTCTCTACGCTAACTATTTCTACTTTATAGTGAGGGCCACCACCACTATTGAGTATACTTCGATTTTGTTCAAGCTCAATTTTATATTTTGTGTTACTGAGCGCTTCAGGTTTTAAGGTAATCTCAATGAAATCCTGATTTTTTATGAGCACTATTTTTTGCACATCATTGGACTTAACCATTTTCTCAAATGATCGGTAAGTAGTCGTTACCGCACCACTGTCATTTGAAAATACGGTGAGACCAATAACCAGGGCTAATAGTCCTCCAATAAGCCATCCCTGGAAACCGGGTCTGGGCTTTGGTACATCTTTTCTTTTCTTATCGGGCATTCTTTTGTTCCTCCTGTAAAATTTTTCTGTCTAGCTAAACGAGGTGAATGGTTATTAGTTCACTTCAACGCGGGTAATTTGCGCGTCTCCCCATAACTCTTCTAGTCCGTAAAATGTTCTTTTTTCTTTATTGAATACGTGAGCGACAACATCAACATAATCCAGCAATATCCACTCTTTATTTTGTCTACCTTCTTTTTTCCACGGATTTTGTTTTGAATTTTTATGAATTTGCTCCTCTATGGCATCAGAAATAGCATCTATTTGAGTGTCTGAATTACCGCTGCAAATCACAAAATAGTCTGCTATTGCATGTTTAACTTTCCGCAAATCCATCACTACTACATCTATTGCTTTTTTGTCCAACATCCCTTCTACCACCCACTCACTTAGTACTTTAGAGTTGATGTCTTTACTTACCTGCTGATCCACTAATCGTTTACAATTAATTTTGTCACAAATTTACATTAATTCTATTGCATAAAATCTTTGCCAAACCCTTATTCTTAGGTAAAAAAGTTGTTTTTCTGCCACAATGTCATTCTACTAACGATGAGTTGGCACAGATGATCAAAAAAAATGATGAACCTGAAGGAACTGTTCTATTTACTGACAATCAAATCAAGGGAAAGGGTCAAAGAGGAAACATCTGGTTAGCAGAGCCAGCGAAAAACATATTATTGTCTGTTTTGCTACGACCCAAGTTTCTTGCACCTGCCCATCAGTTTTACTTAAATCTCATTGCTGGGTTAGCGATTGTTGACACTATTGGGGATTACTCTGACGGGAATATTCAGTTAAAGTGGCCTAATGATGTGTATTTAAATGGTAAGAAAGTGTCGGGGATATTGATTGAAAACAACCTACGTGGTAATTCACTTGAATCAGCCATTGTGGGTATTGGATTAAATGTAAACCAACAAGGCTTCGCACTAGCTACAGCAACCTCTATGATGTTGGAGATCGGCAAAACATTTGATCGTCATGGAGTAATAGAAAATTTGCTTACATATCTTGAAAAATGGTATTTACAGCTGAAAAACGGAAAAATGACTTTCATTCTTGATCAATATCATAGGCATTTAATGTGGCGGGGAGAAGTAAGAACCTTTAGATCTTCTGGTACTGAGTTTGATGGCGAGATTATTGGAATAGACAAACACGGAAACCTCACAATCAATCAGTCAGGCACCCTTCAAACCTTTGGGATTAAAGAGGTAGAGTTTTTGAGATAGCACTTATGAACTGAAATGACCATTAATGGTTGTATCTTTGCACTCCGAAAATCGGAATCAATTCAAGAATTAACAAAGAAATGAGCGTAACAACGGAAAAATTCAAAGTAAAAGACATTGCCCTTGCAGATTGGGGAAGAAAGGAAATTGAGTTAGCTGAAGCAGAAATGCCAGGTCTAATGGCTCTTCGAGAAGAGTATGGAAAAGATAAACCACTAGCTGGAGCTAGAATTGCTGGTTGTCTTCACATGACAATCCAGACTGCTGTTTTGATTGAAACATTAGTAGAACTAGGTGCAGATGTTACCTGGTCTTCATGTAATATTTTCTCCACACAGGATCATGCTGCTGCAGCAATTGCAAAAGCCGGTGTCCCAGTTTACGCTTGGAAAGGAATGAACGAGGAAGAATTTGATTGGTGCATTGAGCAAACGTTGTTTGCTTTCGAAGATGGAAAACCATTAAATATGATCCTTGATGACGGGGGAGATTTGACTAATATGGTATTGGATAAATACCCTGAATTGGTAGGAGATATCAGAGGATTATCTGAAGAAACCACCACCGGAGTTCACAGACTTTACGAAAGAATGAAGAATGGAACGCTTCCGATGCCTGCAATTAATGTTAACGATTCTGTGACCAAATCTAAATTCGACAACAAATACGGTTGTAAAGAATCATTAGTTGATGCCATCAGAAGAGCAACAGATGTAATGCTTGCAGGTAAAGTAGCAGTGGTTGCTGGGTATGGTGATGTTGGGAAAGGTTCAGCAGCTTCATTAAGAGGTGCTGGTGTACGTGTAATCGTAACTGAAATTGATCCAATATGTGCGCTTCAAGCAGCTATGGATGGATTCGAAGTTAAGAAAATGTCTGATTCCGTTTCCAGAGCAGATATCATTGTAACTGCTACTGGTAATAAAGATATTATTAAAGGAGAGCACTTTGAGAATATGAAAGACAAAGTGATTGTATGTAACATTGGCCATTTCGACAATGAGATTGATATGGCATGGTTGAAGAATAATCATGGCGATTCTCACGTTGAAATCAAGCCTCAGGTTGATTTATACAATGTAAATGGTAATGATATAATTGTTTTAGCAGAAGGACGATTGGTAAACCTTGGATGCGCAACAGGTCATCCATCTTTCGTAATGTCCAATTCATTTACCAACCAAACGCTCGCTCAACTTGAGCTTTGGAAGAATCACGAAAACTATGACAATGCAGTATACATGCTTCCTAAACATCTCGATGAAAAAGTAGCTGCACTTCATTTATCAAAAATTGGAGTTGAATTAGATACCCTTTCTAAGGATCAGGCAGAATACATTGGAGTTGAGGTAGAAGGACCATTCAAACCTGAGTATTACAGATACTAAATAAGCTTAAATTCTATGATATAGGATCCATCTACCAGGATGGATCCTTTTTTTATGCCTTTTTCAAATAATCTGCCTGAATGGCAGATTTTTTTACTTGGCAAGATTTTGGTCATACAGAACATACTACTTGATTTTAGATTGTCATCGAGTGAACATTCAATGATGAAAAGAGTTAGGTAAGTTGAATTCAAAAAAAGAATTGGCTTATTTAGAACAAATCTAAATCAGTGGCGTATATTAGATGTACATACACGTAAATGGAAAAAGACATGACCGATCAAATAGATACTCCAGTAAAAAGAACGTATTCAGAAACTAAAAAAGTGCAGGTATTTGATGGGGAATTCATGCCTCATATAGACTCCATGTACAATTTTGCTTATCGATTGACCTTTGATGAAGACGATGCAAAAGATTTGGTTCAGGATACTTACATGAAAGCTTACCGTTTCATTAATTCATTCCAGGAAGGTACAAATGCGAAAGCTTGGTTATATAGAATCTTGAAAAATAGCTTTATCAATGATTACAGAAAGAAAAGCAAGCAGCCAGCAAAAGTAGATTATCAGGAGGTAGAGCAATTTTATAATTCTGAAGATACTGTAAGTAATGCCACGGTCGATCTCCGACTTGAGACAACTAAGGATATGATTGGTGATGAGATCAGCAACGCCCTCAATTCATTAGCGGTTGATTTCAGGACTGTTGTCATCCTGTGTGATCTGGAAGGATTTACCTACGAAGAAATGGCTAAAATACTGGATATTCCAATAGGTACTGTTAGATCACGTCTGCATAGAGCCAGAAATTTATTGAGAGAAAAGCTTGGAACATACGCTTTGTCAATGGGATACAACTAACTGGAACTTTTTTCTTAGTCTTGACATTGGATACTAAGAAAAATTAACATTCTAGAAATGTCAGATTGCCCAGATTGTGGTTGCGATGATTTTGATAAATGCCTGAGGATATTAAACCTCATGCTGGATAATGAAGCCACGCCTAGCCAGGAAGAATTTTTTAAATCTCACATCGAGAATTGTATGGTTTGCTTTGCCCATTACAACGTGGAAAAGCAGCTAAGGCAACTCATTAAAAATAAATGTAACAATAAATCTGTGCCAAGTGCTCTAGCAAATGAGATTCGAGGCAAGATTGTGAGGTGATCATTTTAACTTCGCCGGATGGAGGGAAAAGCTATCATATTTTCTGCACCGTCCGGGGCTGGCAAAACTACCATTGTACATAGTTTACTTGACCGGATACCAAGTCTGCGATTTTCAATCTCCGCAACAACACGACAGCAACGTCCATCCGAAATCCACGGTAGAGATTACTATTTCTTAACCCTTGAAGACTTTCAATCGAAGAACGAATCAGGAGAACTTCTTGAATGGGAGGAGGTCTATGAAGACACATTTTACGGAACGCTAAAAAGTGAAGTTCAGAGAATTTGGAATGACGGAAATCATGTAATATTTGATGTGGACGTAAAAGGAGGTAAACGCCTCAAAGAAATATTTGGCAAAAATGCGCTCTCTATTTTTGTTAAAGTAAAAGGGGAAGATGTGCTACGTGAGCGATTGAAAATGAGAAACACCGAGAGTGAAGAAGTATTAAACGAAAGAGTAAACAAGGCTGCAGAAGAAATGAAAGAAGAAGTTCATTTTGATCGAGCTATTCTAAATGAGAATTTAGATGAAGCGATCAATGAGGCTGAAAATATTGTGAAATCCTTTATCACTCATTAGATGGAAGTCGGACTTTTTTTTGGATCCTTTAATCCCATTCATATGGGACATATGATCATCGCTAATTTGGTCAAAGAGACTACCGGTGTTGAAGAGGTTTGGTTTATTGTAAGCCCCCAAAATCCCTTTAAGAAAAATAAAAGTCTTCTTCATGAATTTGACCGATTAGATATGGTAAATGCAGCAATCGGCGATGACTATCAATTCAGGGCAAGTGACATTGAATTCAATATGCCACGTCCAAGCTATACGATAGATACACTAACACTTCTTCAGGAAAAGTATCCGGAGAAAAGATTCCATCTTATTATAGGTGAAGACAACCTTGCTTCCTTTCCTAAGTGGAAGAATCATGATAAGATTTTGGAACATTTTGGATTGATAGTTTATCCTAGACCTCATTCAGAGCCTAGTGAATTAGCACACTCAAACAGGGTAAGGATGATTGAAGCACCAGAGGTAGATATCTCGGCCACCTTGATAAGAAAACTGGTTAAACAAGGAAAATCTATTAAGTATCTTGTTCCTGATGCGGTAGAGAAACAGATTAAAGTAAAACAGCATTTCCTCTAATTATCTAATAAAACAGTTTGGAACGATCTTTGATTCATCCAGAGATATAATGTTCGAACTTTTATAACAAACTCATTATAATTCTCAGGTCAATTTTGGATAACATCTTGATTTACTGAGTAATAACTTTTTGAGTGATCAATGAATAATATGGACTAAATAAATGTCTTAATTAGGACACCTTACGATAGTTCCATGCTATTCAATTGATGATCTCAAGTGTGAGATTATTATTTTTTTTAAAAATTTATAATTTGAACTAATCTAATATATTTTTGCATATGATTAAGAACCGTCATAACCTATGGAAAACCTAATTATCCCTAGCGATTAACCAGTTCGCGACTTTAAATCCTAACCATCCGTCAACTACCACTCACTAATCTTGAAGTATCTTCAACTCTGCTTTCTGTTACTAATTTCCAGTATTGGCTTTGGCCAGACGGATATTAATGTCTGGGGTACAGCCTTCAATATCCAGGAAAATGCTGAATTGTATATTAGTGGTGACTTGGTCATCAATGGGAGTTCACCTACGGGTGATCCAACTACCAGAAATACGGGGATTATTCGGTTAGGAGGGGATCTGATTAATAACTCTCCAACACCAATGTTCTTAAATGAGGGTATCCCTGGGCCCGTAATCTTTGTGGGTGATGGGCGACAAGAAATAACAGGTAATGACCTTTATACGGATCTACTCTATATTCCAGCCATTTATTTAGATAAGGTTTCCGGTGATTTATACCTTCTAAAGAATCTGGTTGTCGATACCATAAATTTTGAGGACGCTGCCGCCGGGAATATTGTTTTTGGCGATCAGTTCATAGAACTGGATGAAAATGGAGTCATTAGAAATGAGTCTGCTACAAGCAAACTGGTATTAGAAAATGGATACATCCGTTCTGCAACCAGAACACTTACTAATATCCAGACCATCGCTGATGAGCGTAACTTCACCTTAGATAACTTATTTGGAACTGGATTTGGAATCTCATCCAATAGTGAAACGCTACAGGGAGAAGCAGGAGGGGATCCATTAAAAATTTTCAGATATGAATCTTTTGATTCGCCAACGCAGGTCGCAAATGGGACAACCTCTTCCAGGTTCTATAGATTGGAATTTTTTGACGAGGACATTGGCAGTCCTGACCCATTAAATGAATTTCTATTTAATTATTTCGATGATGAAATACCTGGAGAAATTTTACCTACTTCTGAGCTGGCATTATATGTCTCCAACGACAATGGTAATTCATGGACCAAAATAGATGGCTCGTTTGAAGGCGTAGCACCAGATGGGATACTGCGAGTGTCAGATGTTCCTGTTAGAGGATTGTCCGGAGGGGCTGGTAATATTAATTGGTTTACCATAGCAGAGAGAGATTGTGATATAGGGATCATGCCCATCTCTACATCAGTCAGAACTAATGCGCTTCTTGATAATTCTAATGAGATTTATCAAGTACATGTTTGCGATGGAACTCAGCTAGATCTGCAATTCTCACCCCAGCCAGATACAGAATATAGTTGGTGGTTTGAGTCAACCTTGCAAGAAGAGAATACATTGATCTCCATACCGGCAGTTTCCGAAGATCATGAAGGTATTTACACGGTATTGTTGAAGAATACGAAAGGATGTGAAACATTTAGAGACGTTTATGTCAATGTGTGGAGTCCTCCACAGTGGAATGGAGGAGTGGAAGATTTTTATAGTTCCAACCCAGATAATGTATGCGCAGGACGTCCAGTAACATTTGACGTGGACATCAATGAAGATTTCGATAATGACACGGGGCTTACAGATCGTATCGTGTACTACGAGTGGTCCTTTCAGGACGAAAATGAGACAAAATTTGCCATCGATATTAATGCCGGTGATGTATTTGAAAATCCAGTATTTACCTATGAAAACCCTGGAGATTATGATGTAACACTTTACGTAGAAACCCAATTCGGCTGCTCTATGTCATTCAATGATCAAATAACCATTCACCCCAATCCCAATAGTGATTTTGTAATGACTGATGAAAGAGGAGGGGAAACTGTTGACATGGTTTGTTCGGGGGAAAACTTCTTCTTAGATCCTGACCCTTCTATTTTAGATCTAAACGGATCAACATTTCTTCCGTATTTGACCTGGAATTTTGGAGATGGGAGCCCTGAAGTGGAACTTGATCCAACCTTATTTGATCCAAGTGATCCAAGTGTAAGAGAAACTTATGGTGAAATATACCACCATTATGATGTTACAGAAGATGCTACATACACGGTTTCCCTGACAGTGACAACATTAGCCGGATGTTCGGTTGTTAGCACAAAAGAAATTCAAGTATTTCCTCAACCCGATGCCTCATTTACTATGGAATATGAGGGGTCTTTGGTCACTGAAACTTGTGTAGGCTATCCAATTACATTTAGAAGTGTGCAAGCACAGGATGATGAATCGCTATATAGTTATAGATGGGCATTTAATGGTGTTGGTGATTTTTCTTCTGATGGAGAGATTACAGTAGTTTTTGATAATGATGAAGAAATAGACGTTTCACTCACTGTCTTGCGGAAAACCACAAACTGTGAGACGGAATCAGCTATTCAAACCCTGGACATTATTGATTCACCTACACCACCTGCATATGGGCCAAGTGTCGTCGCGTGTAGTTCAACCGAAATTTTAGATGCGGCCTATAGTGGTACGGCTAGTCCAATTCCGCAATTACCCGGCATTACCTATCGATGGTTGGATGAAGATGATAACCTATTGGCAACAACTCAAACCTATGAGGTTGATGCCATTAATGGTAGTGAACAGAATATCACATTAGAGATCAGGAATATAACCGGCTGTATAACTTCTCGAACGATAGCAGTAACCTTGAATGGTGATTTTGAGATTGATCTAGGGCCAGATGTCATAGCTTGCGAAAGTGCCGAGATTGGCAGGAACGAATTTCCGGGTGCGAGTTATGCATGGACCCGGGCTGGAGACCCTGCATTTTCAAGTATTGGTCCAACCCTAGATGTGACTGTCTCCGATACCTATACAGTTACTGTTACAGGTGAAGGAGATTGCAATGGTAATGTCGCCACGGATGATATAGTGGTTACAATCAACGCAGCACCTAGCATTACACTCCCAGATAATCTTGAAATATGTTCAGGTGAACTTCTCACATTAGATGCTGGCTCGCATGATAGTTATGAGTGGTCAGATGGATCCATAGGATCAACTTTAACGGTCAGTACGCCAGGTTTGTATTGGGTTGTTGTTACAGACAATGGATGTTCTTCAGCAAGAGAAGAGGTCTTGGTAGAGTTAAGAGATGAGGAATTATGTAACCCTGCGTGTTTAGGAACGGTAGATGGCTCCTTCAGAATGGAAGTAGGAGGAATCACGACCAATGAAGCCTGTGTACTTACCAACATTCACTTTATTAGTTCCGCAGCAGAATTAGACTTTACTGCCTATGATTTTGCCTGGGACTTTGGTGACGGCAGCACTTCCAGTGAACCCTTCCCAGTAAGATCATATACAAATGTAGAGTTGTTGAATGTATCACTTCTGGTAACCTCCAAGGTAGATGGTTGTGATGCCTATTCATTCGATAATATGAATGTGGTCGCTGCTCCTGAAGCTCCGGCATATGGATCGAATAATACTTTTTGTAGTGCGACCGGAATTTTAGATGCAGCCTTCAATGGCGCCAATCCATCCATTCCTCAATTACCTGGGACGATATATCGCTGGTTGGATGAAGATGATAATTTGTTGGCAACGACACAGACCTATGAAGTAGACGCTATTAATGGAAATGAACAGAATATCACTTTAGAGATTGAAAATCTTACTGGCTGTGTTACATCCTTACCCATAGCAGTCACCTTGAATGGAAATTTGGAGATTGATCTTGGACCGGATGTAATGGAATGTGAACGCGCCACAATAGGAAAGAATGAATTTCCGGGTGCAAGCTATACATGGACCAGGGTTGGAGACCCAACATTTTCAAGTACAGATCCAATTATTGACGTAACGATATCTGGCACTTATACAGTTACAGTTACAGACAATGTAGGAGCATGTGCTGGAGGTACTACTTCGGATGATATTGTTGTTACTATCAATACAACACCGTCAATCACTTTAGGCGAAGATCGTCAGATATGTTCCGGCGAGCTTCTCACATTGAATGCTGGTTTTCATGACAGCTATCTCTGGTCAGATGGGTCTAATGGGTCAAGTTTGACTGTAAGCACAACAGGAGAATATTGGGTTCAGGTAACCAGTGTCAATGGGTGCAGTAATAGTGATACGATAGTCGTTGAGTTTAGGGAGGATGAAATCTCAAGCCCATCAGGTGAAATAATATCCTGTGATCCGGGATGTATTGGAGCAGTTGATGCTTCTTTTGAGATAGAAGGCATTTCCTTGTTAAACGAAGTATGCGCGCAAACTGAGTTAATATTTATAAGCGCAGCTTCAAATATTGATGCATCCAGGTATGATTACTTCTGGACCTTTGGTGATGGAAGTATTTCAACAGATCCAACACCAGTTAAGCAATACGATCAATTAGGAAGTACTAGTGTTTCTCTTACGGTCACTTCAAAAGTAGATGGCTGCAGTGCTACCACTATTGACAACTTCACGGTGCTTGAAACACCAGCAATACCCCTGGGAGAGACTGTAACTTCTTGTAGCAGTAATATTACCTTGGATGCTGAAAACCCGGGAGCCAATTACATATGGAGAGATCCAGTGACGAATGATATTCTATCCACTGAAAGACTCTTCGATTTAACATCAGACTCTGAGCTCCCCATTAATCTTTATTTGGAAGTTTCTTCAGTGGGTGGCTGCATCACTTCTCAAAGCATATCCGTAAGATTAAACACGGAGTTAATCATTGATCTTGGACCTGATATCGTAGCATGTGAATCAGCGATTTTAGGATCTGATGAATTTCCGTCAGCTACATATTTATGGTCCACTGGTGAGACAACTCCAACTATTGTGGTTACCAGATCAGGACCATATGCTGTAAGAGTTACAGAACCTGAAAACGACTGTATTAGTGAAGATGTAATAAATGTTCAAATAGAAGATTTACCTAATCCTGATTTAGGAGGAGATCTTAGTCTTTGCGTAGGAGAAGTTCAGTCCGTAACCCCAGGTAACTTCTCTACTTACTTATGGTCGAATGGTTCCACAGAGAGTTCATTATTAATTGGTTCACCAGGAACTTATTGGGTTGAAGTTAGCAACGAACTTGGATGCATTAATCGAGATACCATTCTGGTGAGTGTTAATGAGAGTAACCCATTAGATCTCCCGGATGAAACACGATTGTGTAATTCTGCTGGTGTGACGATTGATGCCGGTCTTACAGCTCAGAATTATACATGGGGATCATCCAATGGATTTGAATCAAGTGAACAAATAATCACCGTAACTGATCCGGGAACTTATTGGCTAGAGGTACAACTTGAGGGTGGATGCGTTCATAGAGATACGGTTACTGTTACTGAAAGTACAGACCAGTTGGATCCTTCTTTCCTTATTCCAAGTGTCGTTGGAGTTGGTGATTTAGTGAACATTGTTCAATTGACAGATCCATTGCCGGAAAGCTCTGTTTGGATTTTTGGAGATGGAACATTTAGCACAGAACATAACCCGATCCATCAATACTTTCGAACTGGTGAATACACGATTACACTAAGAATCACCAATGGGGGATGCGAAACTTCAATTAGTAAGACAATCAATGTAGTTGAATCAAGATTTGAAGAACAGCAGGTTACTCAACAATTGATTGAAATCATAAAGCTCAAAACTTACCCTAACCCTATAGTAGACAAATTCAATCTTGAAGTCGAAGTTTCCACGGAAGCACCAATACTGGTAAGAGTGTTTACCATGACAGGTCGGGAGGTTTATAGAAATGCATTTGAAGAAAAAGAACTTTCTGTGCCCATTGACCTCTCAAATCAGATTGCAGGCTTGTATTTGGTCAATATTGAAATAGGAAGCGAAAGCCGATTAATCAAAATAATTAAGCCAAAATGATCGGCCAGCTTAAATATAGAATCGGCAAATGCATCATTCGTAATCTCATCATACCACTGGGTTTACTCTTATTGTGTGTAACAACCACACTTGCTGAAAATGTAAACGAAGACCTTATCTATATACCGGTGGTTTTCCATGTTGTCTATCATCTAGACGAAGAAAATGTCTCTGATGAGCAAATTCAATCTCAATTGAATGCGCTAAACCTGGATTATCGAGCACGAAATGAAGATATCATTAATGTGGATGCTGAATTTCAAGGCTCCATCCGGGATAGCCAGATTGAATTCATTTTGGCTGATAGAATAGCCACATTTCCAATAGCTCCCATTCAAAGGGTAAAGACTGAAACACAAGTATTTTTTAACTCAGCTCTGTTTGAATCTGCTAATGGGGGTTCGGATCCGATTGAAAAGGATCGGATATTGAATATTTGGGTGGCCAATTTGGCTGAAGGCCTTTTAGGATTTTATGACCAAAGCGGGGTAGCTGTCGATTTTAAAAGTTTCGGGACTGTTGGGACTGCCAGTTCACCCTATGCCTTAGGCAGAACGCTGACTCATGAATTGGGACATTTTTTCACGTTGAGCCATTTATGGGGCAATGGTGGATGTGATTCTGATGATGATGTAGTCGATACCCCTAACCAATCTACGGAAATAGGAAGTTGCGATTTAGACTCAAATAGCTGCGGTAGTAAGGACATGACACAGAACTTCATGAATATAGCTTCTGATGACTGTCTGTTGTTTTTCACCAAAGGTCAAGTAAAGAAAATGAGGACTTACATTTCTGAAGAATTATCAGACATGGTTTTAGTCCAGGAAGATATTATTCTGAACATAGAGACGGAATCCAAAGCCATCAACTTCTACCCAAACCCTAGCAAAGACGGAACCTTCTATTTAGAAAACAGACCGAGCCAGGAGCTAGTCCTTGAGATATTTTCAATAGGTGGAAAATTAATGGATAGATACTCAGTAACAGGGACATCAATTCATCTTAATAACCTTGATAAAGGTGTTTATCTAGTTCTGATAAACCAGAAAAATGTAAAGAATGTCAGCAAAATAGTCATTGAATGAGGAGCGATATTTTGAAATACTTTGCAAGTGCAACATTGATTTTAAGCTTTCTGTATTTAACGGCAAGCGATACAAAGAAGGCCGTACCAACTGCCTCCTTTACGGTTAGTGGTACCCATTGCCAAAATAGGGCCGTACAGTTCACCAATACTTCATCAACCACTGTTGGTCAAATTATTCTCTATCGATGGGAATTTGATGATGCAGAAGGGTCAGAGTCAAGTCAGGAAAACCCAACGCATGTATATGATCAACCAGGAACCTACACAGTGAGACTCACGGTACTCGATTCAGAAGGGGAGTTTGATGAAGTTACTCAGAGTATTACCGTAGAGCCGGCACCTACGGTTGACTTCACCATTGATCTAACAGATAATTGTATATCAACCACCCAGACATTTACAAGCTCTGTAACAGGCTCAATCGCTACTTACAATTGGGATTATGATGATGGTGGTTTTTTTACATCTGGCGTAAATGGGGTTCGGGATTTCTCTGCACCTGGCACCTATGCAGTTACTCTGACGGTGACTTCAACGTTGGGATGTAGTAGCTCCATTACGAAAGAAATCACAATTTATGAGGAGCCTGTGGCTGATTTTACCTTTGAAGATGTTTGCGACGGAGATGAGGTCCAATTCACCAATACGAGTTCAATTACAAACGGAAACTTACTCTACAGCTGGAACTTTGGGGATGGAAGTCCCATAAGTACATTACCCAATCCATCGCACGCTTATGCGGCGGATGGCAACTATACGGTGACATTAACCACTACCAGTGCAGATGGATTGTGTCAAAGTCAAGACAGCCAGATGGTGACTGTAAACGCAAACCCTGTTTCTAGCTTCCTTGCACCAGCAATTTGTTTTGGTGATAATACCAATTTCACCAACAATTCTACTGGTACCAATCTGAATTTTAACTGGAATTTTGGAGATGGTAATACCTCCACGCAATTTGAACCGACTCATGTTTACGCATCAGCCGGATCTTACGCTGTTTCACTGGAGGTAACATCTGATGACGGATGTGTCAATAGATCCGAACAACTTCTTGAGGTTTATGCTGATCCCGAGCCGGTCTTTTTTGTCGATGATGATTGTCTTCGCAACATCGTCGAATTCAGCAACCTGACAAATCCAGAGGGCGACACGTATACCTATGCATGGGATTTCGGAGATACGAATACTTCGACAGATGAAAATCCTTCTCACACCTATGCTACGGCTGGCACCTATACAGTGACATTGACTGCAACTACCAGCAATAATTGTAGCGCCACCTATCAACAGGATGTAGTAATATCCGACCATCCCACTACAAGCTTCACGTTTGTGGATGGATGCAAGGGGGAGCCGAATGTATTCACAAGTACATCGACGATCACACCAGGCAATACCATCGATTCATATATATGGGATTATGGTGATGGAGGCACCTCCATCGGAGCGACAGGCACGCACACCTATCAAGAGCCTGGAGTTTTCGACGTTAAGTTGACCACCATTTCAGACAAGGGCTGTGAAGATGAGCTGATTCAACAAATAACGATTTATGCAGAGCCAGAACCGGACTTTTCTTTTGACGGAGCGTGTGAAGGCAACCTCATTACCTTCACGAATGAGAGCACCGTATTAGGTGGAGGGAGCCTGAATTACACCTGGGATTTTGGTGATGGCAGCCCAACAGAAAATACCACAGATCCATCGCATACCTATGCGACCCAAGGCATATACACCGTGACGCTCACCGTAAGACACAATGTGCCAGCAGGCTGTGAGGCAGTCATCCAAAAGGATGTTGAGATTTTTCAGAATTTAACTTCATCATTTACTGTTGGTCACGAGTGTCTGGGAGATGCAGTGACCTTTGATAATACCTCCATTGGAACGGGAGTCTCATTTCTTTGGAATTTTGGAGATGGAAATACCTCGACTCAATTTGAGCCAAGTCATATCTATGCCTCTCCTGGATCATACATTACCACTTTGCAGGTCACTTCCAATGATGGATGCACGCGCATTTCGGAAGAACGAGTCGATATTTATGCGGATCCCGAGCCGGTATTTTTTGTAGAAGACAATTGCCTATTGAACAGAATTGAGTTCAGCAATTTGACAAATCCAGAGGGCGACACGTATACCTATGCATGGGATTTTGGAGATACGAATACTTCGACAGATGAAAATCCTTCTCACACCTACGCAGCTGCTGGTACCTATACGGTAACATTAACAGCTACTACCAGCAATGGGTGTGTAGCCTCTTTTAATGGCGATGTTGAGATTTGGGATCACCCAGTGGCCGATTTCGATATTCCCGATGTTTCTTTTGCCGTATCTGATGGCTGTGAAGGGGTGGTTGTAGAGTTTCCAAATACGTCAACAATTGCAGTTGGACAAACCATTGTCTCATACGTATGGGATTTTGGTGATGGAAGTGGATCTACTTTAGAAACAGGAAGCCATGCGTATGATGCTCCAGGAAGCTATGATGTCACACTTACGGCCATATCTGCCAATGGCTGTGAAGATCAGAGTACCCAAACAGTGACAATTACGGGTAAACCTGTACCCGATTTTTCATTTGGAGGAACTTGTGATGGAAATGTAGTTTCATTTATCAATGAAAGCTCGGTATCGGAAGGAAACCTGATTTATACTTGGGATTTTGGAGATGGGAGTGCGGTAAGTAACGAAATCGATCCAACTCACGAGTACGCAACCGAAGGAACCTATACGGTTACACTTGAGGCCCGAAACAACCTAGGTGGTTGTTTTACGGTGCTGTCAAAGGAGGTGGAGATTTTTCAGCAGTTAACCTCTGAGTTTGAATTTGTTTCGGTTTGTTTTGGCGAGGAAGTTGTTTTTCAAAATAATTCCCTTGGTACCGGGGTAGATTTTCTTTGGAATTTTGGAGATGGAAATACCTCAACCTTTTTTGAACCACAGCATTTATACGAATCACCCGGCTCATATATCGTCAATTTACTGGTCACCTCCTCTGATGGTTGTACAAGGTTTTCTGAGCAAAGGGTAGATATAAACGAAAATCCTACACCTGTTTTCTTCTTTGATAATAGCTGTGAACTTGAGGAGGTACAGTTTACCAACCTCACGGATGAGAGCATAGGATCCCTCACCTATACATGGGATTTTGGTGATGGGAATCAGTCTACTCAAAGAGAGCCAGTTCATGTTTTCGAAGAGTTTGGGATCTATACAGTGTCATTGACAGTGGTAACACCAGATAATTGTGAATCCACAGTTTCGAGTACCATCGAGATTTATGAAATACCCGTTGCTGATTTCACGGTACCAGATGTTTGTTTAGGGTTCACTTCAGAATTCTCCAATCAATCAACGGGGGAGATAGAATCATACCTCTGGGATTTCGGGGATTTAACTAATTCAACAGCTGAAAATCCTGTAAAGCAATATTTGAATCCAGGAACCTATAATGTCACGCTAACCATTGTTTCAACCAATGGCTGCATGCATTCAGTCACCAGGCAAGCCATTGTCGATGAACTACCTGTTGCGGATTTTGATGCCACCGATGTATGCTTAGGTGAGCCTACTGTCTTTACAAATCAATCAACTGACAATACCTCTACCTCTACCTTCTTATGGGAGTTTGGAGACGGGACAACTTCTGTTGCTGAAAACCCCACGCATACCTATGCACTGCCGGGCAACTACGCTGTGGATTTAACCATTACGTCCTCCGAAGGATGCATTGATGCTACCAGTAAGCTGGTCATCGTCTTCGACCTACCGGAGGTGGATGCCGGACAAGATACGACCATCAGCAGAGGTTCTTCCGTCCAACTCCAGGCAACTGGTGGGGTATCCTATCAGTGGAGCCCAATAACAGGTTTGAATAATTCTACAATTGCTAATCCCATTGCAAGACCATTAGAAAATACCGTGTATACCGTAACGGTGACGGATGATAATGGCTGTCAAAGTACGGACGAAGTGCTGGTGACTTTGAGGGAGGATTTCAAAGTTGTGGCAACGAATGTATTCACCCCTGATGGAAATGGTCAAAATGATCAATGGGTAATTCCTAATGCAGACGCCTTTGATAGGGTTGAGGTAAAAGTTTATGATCGGTATGGAGTACTGGTATTCGAGGATCTCGATTATCAAAATGACTGGGAAGGAACGCGAGGAGCGGACATACTTCCGGATGGTACATATTATTATCTGATCACTTTTCCAGGAACAACAATCAATTACAGTGGTGCTTTAACGCTTCTAAGAAATAGATAATGAAACACCTGAAAATATACCTAACGATTAGCCTGGCATTTTCATTATTTCATGGAAATGCGCAGCAAACAGCGGGATTTAGTCAATATTATATGAATCCCTATTTACTTAATCCAGCTGCTGCTGGTACAGGTGAAACGCAAGCCTTTCTTCATTACAGGAATCAATGGGTGGACATCGATGGATCACCGGAATCTTATGTCTTCACTTTGGATGGCAGGTTGAAAAGACATCCTGTTGGTCTTGGATTGACCGTCCTCAATGACGTCACCAATTTCATCAATCGTACGAATTTTGGAGTGACCTCATCTTACATCGTTAAGATTGCAAAGGATCATCAGCTATCCTTCGGGATGACGTTCATGCTGATTCAGAATAAAGTTGATTTTGATAAAGTAATTGCACAAGATTTTTCTGATCCAAACCTTTTTTCCAGCGTTGATCAAAAACCTGTGTTTGAGATAAATTCCGGACTGAGGTATAGCTGGAAAGGTGGCTTGAGTATCGGAATTGCTGCAGATCAATTATTGCAAAACAAGTTGACATATGAGGATCCAGCAACGTTCGGGTCATTAAGCTTCTTATTGATTAGACACTATACCGGAATTATTAATTATGATCTAAAAATTAATGAAAACTTTGGCGTAGAACCGATCCTAATCGGTAGGGTTGCACAAGGTCTTCCAAGTCAATATGATGCAAGCCTGTATGGAAAATACAAGGATATACTATGGCTGGGAGCCTCTTTTCGGAATAACATCGGTTGGGCCTACTCATTTGGATTTAATGCCTTCGACAATTTGAGAGTGGGGTACACGTATGAAATTCCTACCAGCAGCGGTCTTTCAGAGATTGGAGGAGCAACACATGAACTTGTCATTGGGTGGAATTTTGGTAAGTCTCTATTTTCTTCGGTTAATGGAATAGGAAGAGGGGTAGCAGAACAAAAGGACAGAGATCGACTCAAAAAAATCCGGTTGAAAAATGAAGAGATCGAAGCGAAATTGGACTCAATCTATAACAGAAATAATTCACAATATGCGGAGATTGACGCCACATTAGATTCACTAAGAAAGGCTAATGCCTATCAGCAAGAAGAGATAGATGCACTAAGTGTAGACTTCCAGGATATTGGAGAATCTTTAGCAGAATCCGGAAATCTTAATGAAAATGCCGCTGATGAAGAAGAGTTACCTGGTAGACCCGACCTGGCTTTTGATGGATACGTTCCTACCATTCTCAAAAGCAAGAACATCCTGTTTTCTGCTGGGAGTCACAAGATTGATCCTATCTACATAAGAAAGCTGGATGAACTTGTTCAATGGCTGCTGATAAACGACTCAATTAAAATCAAATTGATTGGCCACTCCGATGCTTCAGGAAATCCAATACCTGCTTTAAAGCTTTCGGAAAAACGTGTGGAATCGGTTAAGAATTACTTGGTGAAGCGAAATATCCCTGAGGGTAGGATTAGTAGCGAAGTTGAAGGAAGCACTCAGGCGCTATCGCAAGGGGACACGCCTGTGAGCAGAAAATTCAATCGAAGAGTAGAAATATTATTAGATCAAGAATAAGATTAAAATGAGAAAATGTTTAGCGCTGATTTGAAATATTAAATGAAGAATATTCTCAAATATTGTTCTTTAATCATAGTGAGTAGTCACTGTTTGCATGCTCAGGACCTTGAGACCATCAAGGACCAAAAGTTCATGACTTACAGTGGAGGGATCTCTCTTACCAATACTTTCTATAGTGCCATAGGTATGGAAAGTCAGCGCGATCCTTATTTCTGGCAGCTAAATGCGAATATCAATTTCAATTTCTTAAACGTCGTTCAGGTTCCATTCTCAGCGACCTTTAGCCAACAACAGAAGAACTTCAACCAACCCCAGCCCTTCAACAGGTTTGGTCTGAGCCCGAAATACAAAAGTTTGACAGCTCATTTGGGACATAGAAGCATGAGCTTTTCTCAATTC
This sequence comes from Ekhidna sp., assembly GCA_965601465.1. Lineage (GTDB taxonomy): Bacteria > Bacteroidota > Bacteroidia > Cytophagales > Cyclobacteriaceae > Ekhidna. Next base: position 1,487,265 of record OZ271834.1, read on the forward strand.
ACATTGGCTGGGACCATGTTTTTTGGCGCGGGCCTGGAGTTTAAGCCTAAGGATTATCCCTGGAGAGCGAGTGCAATGTATGGCAGGTTAGCTAAACCTGTGGAGCGATTTGCAAGAGATGGGTTGGTGTTTGCAGAGCCAACATACCGACGAATCGCATACAGTGTAAAAGCTGGCTACGAGAAAGATGATATTTCTGCAGATCTGATCATTTTCAAAGCCACCGACGATGAAAATTCAATATCCGTTCCCGACAGCATTGATGTTAAGCCCCAAGACAATTTGGTAATAGGAGTTGTCACGAAATTCAAATTTCTGAAAGTCTTCACGCTGGAAGTAGACTATGCGCACAGTATGCTTACCAGGGACAAAACAGCGATTGAAAATGTTCAAAACGAATTCAGTTTTAGAAATAACCTTGGCTCGCTTTTCACAGTTAATCAAAGCTCTACATTCTCCAATGCTTTAGCTTCTAAGATCACCTTTAATGGCAATCTTTTTCAACTCAACCTGGCCTACAGAAGAATAGATCCTGGATATACAACCCTTGGCTCATCTTTTTTGAATAACGACCTGGAGGATATCTCGGGGGGTATCGCATTGCCATTATTTAATGGGAAAGTTTCTCTTGCCTCCAATGTTGGAGTTCAGCGAAACAACCTAGACAATCAATTAGCTGCAGAAGTATCGAGGTTCATTTTTTCTTCTTCAGCAAGTATCGCGGTTAGTGAAAGAATGAGCACCTCATTATCCTACTCCAACTTCAGTACCGACACAAGACAGACCTTAATACAGGATGATTTACTATCCGATACTTTGGAATTCTTTCAGGTGACCAGAAATGGAACAGTAAGTATCAACTATGCCTTAGGCGCTGATAAGAAAAGCAGTGTTTTTGGGACACTCTCCTTACAAGATGCGACAGATAGCGACGGCAACAAGAGTGTATTTACCAACGCAAACGCGGGCTATTCTACTGTGATTAACACCATTTGGAAATTGAATGTGAACGCGAACTATAACAATAACAACACCTTGGATACTGAGACAACTTCTTTAGGTCCTGGAATTGGGTTAGGTCGAAGCGTATTTGAGAATAAAGTGCAGCTAAATCTAGCCTTAAATATGTTTAACAGCTATTTAGATGGCTCACTGCAAAGCAGAATTGCCACAGTTCGATGGACAGCATCAAGCAGTCTTGGTAAGCGTCACAGTATTTCATTGAATGCTTTTTATACAAGCCGAAATGCTGTTCGGGAGGGAGTGACAACAAATACAAAAGAAATAAGAGGTAATGTCAATTATGCCTTTAGGCTCTAGAATATGAAACAGATGAGTAAAAAATATAACCTTACCAAACTACTCCTCGAAAGCATATTGAGCTTTTCATTATTGATATATTCATTTGTAGCGATCGCTCAAGTAGACAGATTTCCGGCCAATGTTTCACCGGTTGTTAACGCGCCTTATTCACTTTTTTTAGAGGATTATACCAATCCAGCAAAGAATCAACTAGTTGGAAACATTGTATTCAATGACTTTAATGAAGCCTCCTGGACCTTTAAGTTGAAAGTGACCATTGAAAGTTCAGATGTAAGGCTAACTACGAAACCGGGATTTACTCCACTGGATCCAATTGTAGTTCAACCCGGGATACTGACTCAATTCACTTCTACGGATTGGATTGAATACTTCAGCTTTGAAAATTTAGACATCAGCGGTTCTGGTGCCAATTTAGTGCGCCAATCGGGTCAGCTGCCAGAGGGGCTATATTCCTTCTGTATTGAAGTATTAGATTACGAAACAGGGGACCCACTTTCAAGAGAAACCTGTAGCACTGCCTGGATACAACTCAATGATCCGCCCAGGAATATATCCCCCCTTTGTGGTGCTGTCATAGATCCCAAACTCACCTCTTTTCCTATCCAGTGGCAGTTATTCAATACACAAAGTCCAAATGCGGAGATGGGCACCTTATATGATTTGACCATTTGGCAATTGACGGACCCCTTGGCTAACCCAATGGTGGCCGTTCCAAACGGTCAGGCACTCCAGGTATTTCAAGCCACTGACCTTAGTTCGACAACATTCGTATATGGCCCTGCTGAGCCGCTCTTAGATCTGGGTAAAACATATGTCTATCAAATAAGAGCCCGGTCTCCGGATGGACGTGATTCATACAAAAATGGTGGTCGAAGTGAATTTTGCCATTTCAGTTTTGGCTGGCCTGAAGGAGGAACTATTGATTTGAAGTGGCCGGAGTATGATGGAGGCTTCAAAAGTGAAGAACAGCCATATTTAAGTTGGGGAGCGCCAAATAATAAGCAACCAGATCAGTCTGTAGAGTATCTGGTTGAGGTAGTCGAATTACAAGAAGGGCAAAATCCTGATCAAGCCATTGATGTAAATGAATCCTGGTTTTCAGATAAACTGGCACCGACCTTTAACAGTTTCGGAGGTTCCACAAACCTACCAACCCTGAGTAAATCAAAAAAGTATGGATGGAAGGTAAGTGCCTTCGCTGGAGAGCAGATAGTAGCGGAAAGTGAAGTAGGTCTAATGAATGGGCCAAGTTTGGTTGAGTTCTTCTATGCGGGAATTCATCGGGTAAATGTTGATTATATCAACGGGACAGATGTAACCAACATCTCAGGAGGTGGAGAAGTAAGACTTAGCCCGGATGGGGATAACTGGACCGATTTAAGGTTTGAAAATATCTCTCTTGTTGACAGGGGAGGTTTCTGGGTTATGGAGAGTGGAGAAATTGAAATCAACATTGATCAGGCGGACAATATAAAACTGACAGCTAATTATGAAGATAACCAGGACGCCTCATTTATAATCGAAAAGTATCGACTAACCAAGGACGGATTATATGCTTATGGGGATTTCAATTGGGACTTGCCATTCGCTACACTATCAAATGAAAAGCCTGTAGTAAAGTCAGTCGAGCAGTGGGCCAACTTTAATAACTTCAAGATAAACACGGTGATTGGGCTGCCGGAAAACGCTAACCGGTTCAACCTATTAGATCCTTTTGATTTCACGATTGATATGAAGGAGTCTTCATTGGTGTTTATCAATGATAATAATTACAGGTTTGAGTTCGATGGTGAGGTCCTTGTTTCAGATAAGACCCAAAGAAGATACACCGAAAGGGCTTCTTTCACTTTCGAGAATCAGATTCAAATATTTTACATGGAAAGCGAGGAGGCTTCACTTACAGCCTCCAATGAAATTCAAATCTTAAACAACACCGGAATCTGGCTGAAAGCCAACAAGTATGAGATCGATTTTTCTGATGAAATTTCCTCTTCAGACCTGGAGCCTGATTGGAAGGGGATTCACCTTACATCTGTGGATTTATCGTACGATGATTCATTTGATAATACCGGACAATTTGATTTGGAAGCTCGATATGTGCAGACGCATAATGGAACGTCTGGCACGTTCAAATCCTCAATAGTTTCAGGTGGATTAAATCTGGAGATTGACTGCCTGTATCCCGAAGGTACCGCGTTCAAGTTTCAAACATTCCCTTCTAATCCTTATAAACTTAATCTTAAGATTGAAGAAGGTTTTGTAGACGAAGCGAGCGAAATAGAAGGTCGATTTCTCATTCCCTTTGTAAGTACAGAAGATCAATTTACCTACCGCGTACCTGCCACAGGAACTGGATTCAAAAAAGGATATTTGGAAGAATTGGATGGTTACCAGTTTGTTCACGGGGAGGAGGATCAACGGGTAGAAGTAACCGTCAAGAGAGCAGCACTCGCTGGAAATGAAAAGATCAACATGGCCCTGGCCCTCAAGTGGGATGCACTGGGAATGGATATCGATAACATCACCGGCTTCATGGCCTGGGGAGATTACAATGTTGGTTTTGGACAAAAAGGTGGCGCCATCTCATTAACCGAAAGAGTAAACACGGTAATGAAAGGTTATGACGTCACCATTGACGTTATCGCAGCTGGAAATACCGAAGGGTATTATGGCTTTGCCTCGATTCTGGAAATAGAAATGGGTGAAGACGTTAGTGGTGTTGACGATGTTCCCAAAACCAACTTCTATGGACTCATGGCCAATCCATATGCGCCGGAAGGAATAGATGTGGGTGGAACTCCAGTTGATTTTGATGAAGACCAACCGACATTGGACGAAATCATTGCAGAAAAAGAGGCGGAGATAGAGGAAGAAAAGCAAAGTTTTATCGCTGGGCTATCAGACGTTCAGTTCAATGGCTGGGGAGAGACGCCAGCTGCTAGTGAATACAACCTTGGTGAAGTTTATACAAGTACTGAATTTACCTATGACGACTCAGACAAGTCGATCGATACGCAAGATCTTTCTACCGGACAGCTAGATAGAGTTGAGATGATCGCCTTTGCAGTTTCGGAGGTGTTGGTGACCGAATATCTAGACGATCATTTAGATAAAATTGATTCAGTCAAAAATTGGGTTGATCGAGAAATAAGTGAAAGGGCTGAGCAGTTTGGTGGAAGAATTGAAAATACCGCTGATTCAATACTCAACGTTATTGGAGGCGTTCTGGTAGATGTTGTGGCACAAGTTAATCCTAACGATGCTGAACTCATCGGCTTAATAGAAGGCTTAAAAAGGGATGCTGCCGCAGTGGTTGCCCAGCAAGTGAATGCAAGCTTTCAAAGGGCCGTATCAGAAGAGGTCACCATTCCGATCACAACCTTAATTGATCATGACATAAAAGGAGGAATTCGGAATACGGTACTCAACTCAGGTAAGACATTGATCACGGCTGCTTTCCTTGGTGGTCAAGGTGAAAATTTTGAAGAAGCGCTCTTACAGGAATTAGACGCAGGTGCGAATGGTATCATCAGAGCTGTTGGAAATACCTTCAAACCTGAAAGTGTCGTCAACATGTTGGAAGGAGTAGTTACAAACACCTTCAACGGAATCAACAAAGACTCCATCTTCAATGAGATGAAAAGTCAGGTAATGGAGAGGGGCGCGGAGTATTTAGTGAGTAAAGGCTTAGATGAGTTAGGGGATGCATTATCAGGAGATCTGGCGGATTACGTAAATACCGCTCAGCAGCTCTATGAAACGGGTATCAATATTAAAAACACCGTTGAGAACATTGCCAACATTATTAAGGACCCTAAGAAAGCACTCAAGGATCTGGCTGCGGATCGGATGCCTATTCGTAATCCCAACAATCCACTCTTTGATTTAAATGGTTATGTGCAGTTTTATCAGTATCACCCCAACTATGGTGATGTGTGGGTAGGAGATGTAGACCTTACCATTAAAATTCCAACACAATTCACACTGAACACGCATTACCTCCAGGGTAAAAAAGATGACGTCTCGTACTACTTCGCTGAAATTAAGGTTACCGATGAAAGTAATGGAACCCGGGAACTAGGAGATCCACTTGATGAACTGGCTCCTGCGCAATTTTCTAATGGCCCGCGTTTGGGAAGTGTGCGTCTAGTCGGAATAGGCGGAAGGTTGTACAAACACATGAATATTCAGGAAGACAAAACGATCTTACCTGATGCCTCTATTCGATACGGCTGGAAGATGGGCCTTGTGTTGTTTGATGAAGAGACTGGTGGCGGCAAGATGCGAATTGCTGTCTCGGGCGGTCAGATCAAAGCTGAAAACGGGGACAATACCTGGAACTTTGAGGGAGAGATGCAGATGGGTAGCCCGAACCCTCAATTCGATGAAAAGGATGATCGAGCATCCATGCACGGCCTTCTCAGCTTCTCATATAATGCTTCTAAGAAGGAATTCATTGGCTATGTAGAGGGCAATGTCAAAACAACCGGGATTTGTGTAAGTGGAAGTTTCCTAATTAATACCCGCCCAGGCTACTGGCGTGTGGCTATTGGTACATTCGAAGAGCCAATAGATGTTACAGCACCTTGTCCAGGACTTAGATTCATTGGCTATGTAGATATTTCAAGCGAACGATTTGAAGTAGGAGGTGGAATAGGCTTAGGTGGAGAAATTAAGATCCCTAAAAATAAAAACATAGACATATGGATTGCTCAAGGAAACGTCGTGGCTTATGCCTGGGTGGAAATTGGAGGAGGCTTTGCCGTCAGGTGGAAACCACACTTTACACCGGAGAAGCTGTTCTTCTGGTTAGAAGCGAGTGCAGGAATAGATGTGAATTATCGAACCAGGGCCATATTCAATCCGACCAAAAAATGGAACAGTTGGAAGTCTAAGAAATTGCTGGAAATATTAATTCGAGGTGATGCATTACTGAATTTTTATCCTAAACCAGTCTACATAGAAGGCTCCTTTAAGATGAAATTCAGGATAGTCGGGATAGGTTTTTCATTCACAGCCAGAGGAAAAGCCAATATATAAGAGAGAGGTATGAAGTTTAGTTTAATATCAGTTTTTCTAATCATGGTCGGCGTTCAACTTAATGCGCAGACATCACCAGTTGTGGTAAGGAATCATCCTGAAAGCACAGATGAAAGGGCCATGGTTGAAGTGAAATGGTTGATGCGCGAAATAGTGCACATAGGAGGAACCAATGTGTATAGACGAGAGGTAGGTCAGTCAAACTGGGTGAGAGTCAACGATTCGCCAATAGAGAAAAAGGAAGATCTTTCACCGACTCTAATTCAGGAGATACCCGAAGCAGCCGATTTCTTTTATATGGCAGATACCCTGGCCACCATGGACATCAATGAAGTCGGTTTCATGATGATTAATGTCTACGCCTTGGTTGTCCTATACAACCAGTTTGCGGAAGATTTAGGGTTGTTTATTACTGACACGAATGTGCAATCAGGCGCTATATATGAATATAAAGTAGCACTGATGGAAGATGGTAGAGAATTTGAATTAGGGATTTCTAAACCAATCCGAGCCGGTAGCTATCAAAAAGAAGCACCAGTAACCAACTTTAGTGTGCAACAGGTGAAAAAAATTGTGGAGTTGGATTGGGAGGTAGATGAAAGCCGATTTTTTTCCTATAACATCTTCTATAGCATCAAAGACAGTGTAGAAAATGTGAGATTAAATCGTGAGCCTATTCTACCTACGCTTGTGACTGACTCCACGGGAGCAGATGTGTATCCTTCACCACAATTCAGGTTTTCTCAAATGGAAGAAAACTACTACTACACATTTTGGGCGGAAGGAGTAGACCTTTTTGGGTCGACCTCCTTAGCCTCAGACTCGATCACTTTTCTATTCAATGATATCACACCGCCGGAGCCTGCTACTGATTTTACAGGTAGAGTAGACTCCATGAAAGTAATTTTAAATTGGAAGCCTTCGATTTCACCGGATTTAAAAGAACACATCCTATATAGAAGTACCCAGAGCGATACACTCTTTCAGGCAATCAAGACATTCACAACCGAAACAAATTATGTGGATACCGTCGACATACCAGGTCCATATTTCTATTACATAAGAGCTTACGATCAGGCTGGCAATAAGCGGACTTCAAAAATTGTCTATGTAAACGCCGGAGATGTGGAACCACCAGCCAAACCGGAAGGTCTAACGATAGTATCAGATACCGGTCAATTGGTATTATCATGGAAGGCTAACACAGAGCCAGATTTGCTAGGATACCAAATTTACCGTACCGTAGATAGTAATGAGGACAGTCACTATATCCTGGTAAATGGAGAGCCTTATGACAGTACAGTCTTTGTCCAGGATTTGCCCAAAGTTGTTAAGAACAAGTTCTACTATTACGTGGTGGCGCTGGATACTTCATTCAACAGAAGTGAACGATCTGATTTTGCCATTGGCCAGATGCCGGATGTCTTACCTCCCGAGCAACCATTTATTAAAACGATTAGCTACCAACAAGACCTCATTGAAATTGAATGGATTCAAAATGTTGAAAACGATCTGTTAGGGTACAACATTTACCGATCAGATTCTACCAGTCAATTGAATTATGCGAAGGTTAATGCATCATTGATCGATCGCAATACATTCAAGTTTGCTGACCAGAGTAGTGAGCCTAACAAGGGTTACCTCTATTACCTGGAAGCCCTGGATAGCGCAGGAAACGTTTCGGCACCTTCATTAACTGCATACGCCTATCATCGGGTGGTAAAAGGTGATGAATCCTTAAAGCTGAAGGCGAATCTCAAGTATAATAAACGAAGGAAATCGAATGTCATTAGCTGGCAACCCTTGAGAGAGGAAGATCTACTAGGCTATGTAGTTTTCAAAGCCGAACAAGGTAAAAAACTCAAGCCACTTACCGGACTGTTGCAGTCAGCATCAATCAGCGATCGAAATACCATTCCAACGACAGTGGTGTATCAGGTAAAAGCATATACCTCTGAGGGAAAAATAATTGTCTCAAATGAAATGTCCATTCAAAATAAAGTAGGTAAGAAATGATCAGGTCCATCTCCAAAATTTTCCTTTACCTCACCCTGATTGTGGGTTTTTCGCTTCCAGCGCTTGCACAGGAAGAGACTGAAAAAAAAGAACCAGGATATTTCTTTAACTCATTTTTGGATTGGGTGGTGCTTTCCTATGCCACCTATACCGGAGAGTTAGATGCAGAAGCGGGATCCGTATTTTCCAAACTAATAGAACGCTACCGAGAGGATGAAAGATTAGGTCCGCTGCTCGAGAATATCAATGAGTCATTGATTGAAGGAGGCCTGGAGGCTCAAAGCCAGGAGTTTTTCAGACAAACAGGGATCCGCTTATACTTTGTTGGTGAATTTGATGACGTAGAAAAGGTAGGCTACTTAAGACATTACAATGTGCTGTTTCAGGAAAAGCTGGAACAAAAAACCACACCTTACATCCTGGTGACTGCTCATTTATCCGGTAATAATAAGGCAGGTTACAGAGTGAATGTTTCGGTAGAAGGGAGTAGTCAAATCAACCTACGTAAGTATAATTTGAACAAACAGGATGAGAGCAATCCCTTTTGGGGAGTGGTTCAGCAAAACATCAGTGGGCGGAACACCTTTGGCGGAGCAATTCGTGAGCAATTAATCAATGGCATCACTACACTTAGAGAAGTAGTGAGCGAGGACTTCCTTCCTCCCTTACTCATCAGTGTTCGAGACGATTGGTATAAATCGGGTGAAACCATTGAAATTGGTGGAGGTGCCGGTGGCACCGTCACTCTTCTCGCTATTGACCGAGATGGACAAGAACCCCAGGATACTGTCATCTGGACCATTTCTCCGGACACTGCCTTTATTACTGAACCGGTCATCGTTGGCAATCGGTTGGATTTTCCATTAGATGTGGGTGGGCAATTTGATGTTACAGCCACCAGTGGAAGCGATGAGGTAAGTGTGGTGCTAGATATTGTAGATGTAGAACTCAACCTGGACTACATACTCAGCGAGCTATTACAAGAGGTACTTCAACCATTGTTTGAGGCGGAGAGAGAAAGATTGGAACAATTGGCACTTGACTCACTCAATGCCTGGGCAGAGAGTTTGGAAAAAGCACAAGAATTGGAGGCCTATAATTACCCGATTGAAGAAGGAAGTAATGAATTGATATCGTTACTGGATGAACCCAGGACCTTAAGTGGAGCAGATACCACATTCTTCAACACCGATCCTTTGAGAAAGGAAACTATGGAGAAGATTCGAAAGCGAAAGAAGCTAACGTTCGATCTGCAAAAAGGACGTAAGCTGGTATCTTTTGTTCGTGGAGCTGTCCAGAATAGAGATTCACTCCAGATCATTCTGGATGACATGTTGGATAATGTGGGTACCGTGATTGGAGAACTGGCGGTTTCTTTGATCAATGGAACTGCTCGGGAAGAAGCGAAGGTCATCATCACCGATTACCTAAATGAAAACCTATCAAGACTTGCTGGACAGGATGTGGACATCTCCGAGATCCAACCACTGGCCATTGTCCCGGCCAATCAGATCCCGGATGCTTACGATCCGTCGAAGAATTACTACATCAATCCGAAGCTTCCATACACCCAGCAGCAATTTGATACGCTGGAAAACCGAATCATCCAATATCAGGCTGGGCAGGCAAATCCTCCATTTGTAGTAGTTAACTACAGCCAGGATTTAAGCATAGAAAGTTACCTTGCACGTGCACCGGCTGGTGTACCTAAAGGACAGGCATCCGGTCAGGATTATGTAGTTATCAGCTATGTGAATATTCCGGGGAGTATTAAGGAGGCGATTGTATCAGATGATCCTAAGGAAGCGAAGAAGATTTTGGATGGTAGTGAAGCTGAAGATGAAAGCGCCTTATATCCAGATGCAGATATTGTAAGGAACGTACTAGAAAATCTTAGATGTGCATATGTTAATAAACAAATTGCAAAAATTGATTTATCGCAAGAGCAAACGGACGCATCGAATGTACTATTACTTGATCAAACTGAATACGATCAAATTTCAATTAGAAGAGTAGATACTTACAATACTCTTTTAATCGACCCCAGTCAAGAACCAGCAATAAGAATAGGATATGGGGAGGCAAAATATTTAAGATTTAGCAGTACAGACGGAGGTTATCTCGAAATTCGAGTAACCGAAGAAGGAAATGAGTTAGCAGAATCATTTGATTACATTAGGCCAACTGAAATTGTCTGGGCCAACCAAGTTGTTGATGAAATCAACAGTATTAGTACTCAAATAAATATAGGAGTAGAGGATAATGACTATTATAAAAATAGGCTCTACGCGATTGGGGAATGTGGACTAGAAATTCTTTCTGGGAAAGATAAGTTTAAAGTCGTCAAGCTACTGACCAATGAATGGAGGGTTGTAGGTGAGGAAGAAGAACTGATCGTTAATATTATCAAATCAATTACCGATCAAGCTAATGCAATTGAATTTTTAGATCTATTAAAAGCAGATAACTCTGGGCTACTTAATGAACTCAGAGTTAGCATTGATGGGGAAAATTATAAACATCTCCATAGTGCATTAACACAAGTTTTCTTTAAGTCAAAAACTGCTACAATTGATATAGAGATTAAAGATTTCGAGGATAAGATTAGTAATATCGAAAGGTTGGGTTATAATGGATGGAAAGACAAAAATGTTTTCTATTGGCTTAACCCCGGTTTCATAAAGCGATTCACAGAAACCGGCACTCACTATTTACGGTATAGTGATCTGAAAATAGCTGATAACGGACAGCTTTCATTCAATATTGAACACACAGCTTTAATCTTAAGCTTTACGGATATAGATGTTAGTATTGAACCATTTGAATTAATTAGGATTCAACTATTAACATCCTCGAAGGACCTTGAAAATGGAAGTGTAAAAGGATACTATTACTTGCCGGCCTTCAGTATTGCTCTTTTGATGAACGAACAAAGCTGGGATGAGTTCAATCAAGCTATTAATTCAGCATTTATTATTGGGACATTAGGAAGTGGTGTACTTGCAAGTGGGACTAGAACAGCTTTAATAGAGGGCTTCTTTGTATCCCTGAATGTAGCTTCATTGGTTATAGATGATTATAGAGTTGAATTAAGTCAGTCAGAAAATGGAAAAGCTTTTTTACAGACTTGGGAAGTATTCAATGCAGCACTTGCAATATGGCAGGTTTCAAAAGTTGTCGTTGCATTACCTCGCGCCTACAAGAACTTGCAAAATGCATATCGAAATCTAAAATCTTCTAATCCGAGCTCGGCAAATAAAATTAAGGAAGGTGTGGACGAGGCTTTAACAAAAGCTGAAGACGCTTTTCCTTCGATTAAGACTAGTACAGCGGCTGCCAAACTTGACGACCTTTTTGATGGCTATTCTATGCTGAAAAGTTTCAGTAATAGTCTTGATGACGCAACGAAATTAAAGGTTTATGATGCTGTCAAGGATATGAATGGTGCCTCATTAACAAAACTTAATAGAGGATTGAAAGCAACACAAACAGGTGATGCAATTCACAGTGGATTTTCTGAATTGATAGTTAAATTATCTAAAGATCACCCAGCCGGCCTTCAACGTTTAGCGTCAACTAACTGGACAGATGATATGATACAGACGTTAAGAGGTAAGCTTGGTAGATCTGAGTATCCAGGAATCTTAGATGATCTATCTGACCCGGTCCTCTTAGATGGAGCTGAGAAAATGCTAAAAGATCCTATCAATGCAAAAGTCTATTATGATGAACTTTTGGAGTCAAATTTATCGAGTGCTTCCTTAGAAAGATTAAGTAAAAGTCAATTCTTCAACGAGTTGAAGAATTTAGCCAATGCCCATGAAAGTGCTGTTACTGAGATTGCAAGAAGCGGCTCTCGAGCTCCTTTTAGCACATGGAAGTCTGAGGGTTATATACATCACGGACAGTTTTATTTGAAAAGAGTTGCTGAAAAATTCACTGGAACCCCAAAGCAAACCGTAGGTGGAGGAAAAATAATTATTGGAGATGATGTTCATGTAGTCAAACACTTTGATGATGATGGAATCTTTGATTATCACCGAGCCAAAATTAATGATAGCAAGTATCGAGATACTTCACCTTGGACGCCTAACCAGAAATCAGAACTAATCAATAGATTTAAGGATAACTCAAACTTAGAATATATTGAATTTGAAGTTAGAAGTGAACTATCTAGATATCCTAATACACCTTTTACGCAGACAAACAAAAAAGTTAGAATTTATCGAGAAGATGTATTTAAAACAACAAGTGATGGGAACGGAACGATTAACCCCACAACAAGAGTCTTTTAAAATTTAATTGCAATGGATTTAAATGATTTTGGTCAAATAGCAAATACTATCGAAAGTAGGTTAAGCCTGGGCGATGACTTCAGTTTTAGCTTTTCTCAAAAGTTTGGAGCTGGTATAAAAATCACTCAAAAAAAAGTTCATAAGGTGAATATTTTAAGTATTGGTTTTACGAAGTATAACTATTATAAATTTGAGACTATCGCCGCGGGTATTGCTTTTATAGACCTAAATAAGCTATTAGCGAAGATATTTCCTGATATTCCTTCTGATTCTGTAAATATCAAGAATTCAATTTCGGAAAGAGTTAATGGAATCAGTTCAGGTGAAAATGTTTACCCATTCTTACCTTTAGAAATTAATAGCGAAGAACAAGTTAATAAGGTTAGTGATTTAGTTAATACTTTCATAAATGAAGATGCTTATCCGTTTTTCGATCAATGGAAAACCCTCCATGATCTAATTCCAGTACTTGAAAAATTGAATCCAAGAGAAATTTCAGAAATACTTGGAGGAAATGGCGTTCCTGAAAAGGCTTTAATATGGTACTTATCTGATCATCCTGAAAAAGAAGGCTATCTAATGAATTGGATAAATAAATATGAAACTAAGTCAATGGAAAACCCTGATGAAGATGCATATAAGGAACATCTTGATATCCTACTCAAAATAAAACAAGTTTCAAAGTCAATACTTCCTTTAAGCCCTTAGAAAAGTCAACGATCAATTTTACGATGATAACTTCCCAATCTATTGATTACAAACCCGACAATAAACTTAGTGACCTAAATTTTTTAACAATACCACAATCGATTATGAAATCTTCAATTTTTCTTCTAATCTTTTGTCTAGTCCTTGGCCTTCATGCGCAGGATGGTGTAGGCATAGGAGTGGATCCACATCCAAGTGCAGTCCTTCACGTACAATCTACTGCTACCAATAAAGGATTACTCATACCCAGATACAATACAATTGACATTACCGATAATATTGCTGGCCCGGCAAACGGTCTGATGGTATTTGATCAAGAGAAAAGAACTTTGGCCTATTACGATGAGACGCTCGGGAGATGGGAGTTTATCCGAGGCGTACCAACTGGGGCAATCCTGATGTGGTCGGGTAGCGATGCGGATGTTCCCGAGGGATTTGCACTTTGTGATGGAAGGGTTGTCAACGGTCGACAAACTCCAAATTTGGTTTCTTCATTCATTCGTGGATCTACAAGTATGTCAGCTTCTTATGCCGGAGCATTGGATGTGATCCCAACCACAGGAGATATTGATGCAGATGTGATCTATGACCTAAACAATTCAATCGTACCGGACCAGCCTTGCTCTATATATGAAACGGTATATACCTATACCTTCGATAGAGTTTTATGTGACGATCCAGCACAGAACGGAACAACCACAATTACACGTGCAGCGGAAAGTTGTGCAGATGCACAATCAAGAATTTTAATTCCTATTGGGTGTTCAATCGAGAATATTTCTGGCTGTACTGAGAGAGCTAACACTACCTACTATGAGCTAACTCCTCAGGATTGTTTGAATGAAAACATCTTCGTCTATTGGGACCTGGCCTTCATCATGCGGGTGGATTAATACCTTTATCTGTACCAGTTTTTAACTACCATATTACATGAAAAAAGTCTAATTTCAATGACCTAACCGTTTCACCTAAAGAAAGCTATGAAATTCTTAACCTCACTACTAATTTTTGTCGGATTTGGATTAAAGCTGGCGGCACAAGATGGAGTAAGCATTGGGCGTCCTGCACCTGATGAAAGTGCTATTTTGCACATCACCTCTCCTTCAGATAATAAAGGAGTTTTATTTCCAAGTATGGCACCGTCAAGTATTACAGATGTTGTCAATCCGAGCAACGGCTTATTCATTTATGACAATGTATTTCATAGATATAGCTATCGTAAAAACAACATATGGATGTATTTGAATCCGTGGGATACTGAGCCAATTAACCCGGATAATACAGGCGCTACCAACGAAGACATTACTTACATTTCTACCCCTTATGAAGTTCAGGTAAATAATGACTTAAGTGCCGACCATTTGGATGGGTATGGAGTGGTGCCCATTAGAGGAATCATCATGTGGTCGGGATCAGAGGCAAGCATACCGGATAATTTCCAATTATGTGATGGAGGTACGAAGAATGGAATAACCACCCCAAACTTGGTTGGTCGATTTATTCGAGCTGCCAGAAGCGGTGGAGGTACCGGGGGGAGTGATGTCAGTGGTACCACTGAACTCAGCTACATAGAAACACCTCGATACACCATTGGGGGGTCCAATTGTCAGACATTTAGATACAGATTTACGGTTTCAATTACAGTGACTTGTCAACCTCCGGGTGATCCTCCCACAGTTGAAGGCTTTAGTCTAACCCAGGCAGCAGGCAGTTGCAATGATGTGTTATTCGAACTCATTGAGTCACTACCGAGCTGGTGTGGTCTCCCTAATCCAGGTTCTACTACATGTACGCAAGCTGATAATCCCAACTACTATCTGACAAATCCGGCATGTAGAAATGATGATGTTGCTGAGGTAGATGCAGTCACAAATACGGACAATCGCCCCGCTTACTATGAGCTGGCCTATATAATGAGAGTAGAATAACTATCTACTGATGAGGTTAGAGGTGTATAGAGCAACCTAACAATTGAGATTCTCCAAATTGAGCTTCTTCCTTCCTATATTAGGTAGATGAAAAAGGCTTTCTTAATACTCTTAATTTTTAGTATAGTATTTGTTGGATTCGTTCTGGTTCGCACATTTACGTTTTCCTCGATTCAAATCAGCGTTGACCCCATTCAAAAAGAGGAGATTCCTGAAGGGGCCTTAGTTAGATTTCAGGAGGCACTTAGAATTAAGACCATCTCATTCGAAGAAAAATCAGCATTCGATTCATCAGAATTCGCGAAGTTCAATCTGTTTCTTAGTGAGAACTACCCACTCGCCGATTCATTACTTGATCATAAAACATTCAGCAAGTTCAGTCATCTATATAAATGGGAAGGCCTTGATAGATCACTTGATCCTATTATCCTGATGGGACACATCGATGTAGTTCCCATTGCGTCGCCCGATAAATGGACCAGAGATCCATTTGGTGCGGAAATAGCTGATGAAAAAGTATGGGGTAGAGGCACAATCGATGATAAGTTTTCGGTCGTGGCACTGATGGAAACAGTCGAAGGTCTTTTAGCCAGTGGCTTTCAACCCAGGAGAAGCATTTATTTAGCTTTCGGCCATGATGAAGAAGTAGGTGGAGATCTGGGAGCTTATAAGATCGCCGGGTATTTAAAATCAAAAGGGGTAAGAGCAGAATACGTTTTGGATGAGGGGTACGCAATCACTCAAAAATTAATACCCGGGATCGACGCTGATGTAGCACTCATCGGAATTGCTGAAAAAGGCTCAACTACCATTAAGCTTTCAATTGATCTTAAGGGTGGACACTCATCTCAACCAGCAAAAGAAACAGCAATTGATGTACTGTCAACTGCAATTTCAAAATTGAAAGACAATCCATTACTAGCAAAAATATCAGAACCTATGCATGGCTTCATGGATCATTTGGGTCCGGAAATGGGATTTCTTAATAAAATGGCCTTTGCCAATCGCGAAATATTCAAAAGTCTGATCATTAGCACATATGAAAATGCAAGTGGGGCTGGAAATGCTTTGGTGAGAACTACCACTGCCCCAACCATATTTAAGGCAGGGATCAAAGAAAATGTCATTCCAACCTTTGCCTATGCACTCGTTAATTTTAGAATCATTCCCGGACAGACACCAGAAGAAATTCTTCAATTTGTTACATCAACAATTGATGATGATAGAATAAAACTTGAATTTCAGGGGTTTAATACAAATCCTTCGAAAGTCTCACCAGTAGATTCAAAAGGATATCAAGCCATTAATCGCTCCATTAAGCAGGTGTTTAATAATGCGTTGACAGCTCCTAACCTGGTGATTGCAGCAACAGATTCAAGACACTTTGGTGAGATCTCTGATAATATCTATCGATTTGTTCCGTACCATATTAATGAAAATAATATCAATTCATTTCACGGAATCGATGAGCATATTCTAATTGAAGATTATGAACATGCCATTCAATATTATAAACAGTTGATCTTGAATAGCACGATGGATTAGTTTAAGGACCTAAACAGTCATGATATCTTTTTCCTTGCTATCTACAAGGGAATCAATCTTTCCAGTGTAAGTGTCTGTAAGTTTTTGTACGTCTTCTTCCGCATTCTTCACTAAATCTTCAGACACTCCATCCAATTTTTTTAGTGAATCATTGGTGTCCTTACGCGCATTCCGAACACTAATTTTCCCTTTTTCAGCTTCTGCCTTCACTTGTTTCATCAATTGAAGTCGTCTCTCTTCAGTAAGTGGAGGAATATTGATTCGAATCTGTTCACCATCATTTTGCGGGTTGAAACCAAGGTTACTATTAATGATAGCGCGTTCAATTTCCTGAAGCATGGTTTTCTCCCATGGCTTAACACTTATTGTACGAGCATCAGGAGTTGTCACACCGGCCACCTGGTTAAGAGGAGTCATTGTCCCATAGTACTCAACCTCTATTCCATCTAGCATGGTGGGCATTGCTTTTCCAGCACGAATTTTTGCAAACTCATCTATGGTGTGCTGAATCGCATTTTCCATCATTTCTTTTGCTGTGTCCAGGTATATTTCTATTTCTTCCATAGGTGAAAATTAAAAATTATCAGTTAATGAGTGTACCAACTTCTTCTCCAGCTACAATTTTTTGGAGATTACCCTTTTTATTCATGTCAAAAACAATGATCGGTAGATTGTTCTCCTGACAAAGTGTAAAGGCAGTCATATCCATGATGTTCAAATTCTTTTCATAGGCCTCTTGAAAAGAAATATTAGAATATCGTTCGGCGTTAGGATTCTTTTCTGGATCTTCAGAATAAACCCCATCCACGCGTGTTCCCTTCAATACAACATCCGCTTCTATTTCAATTGCCCGCAAGCTGGCTGTAGAATCGGTAGTAAAATATGGATTGCCTATTCCTGCACCAAATATTACGACTCTTCCTTTCTCAAGGTGTCTTATCGCACGTCTTCGGATGAAAGGTTCGCATACTTGCTCCATTTTAAGTCCGGCCATCAATCGAGTGTACATTCCGTGTTTTTCAAACATACTCTGAAGAGCCATCGCGTTGATTACCGTAGCGAGCATGCCCATGTAATCTCCTTGAACTCGGTCAATACCGGATGCTTCAGCCTCCACGCCTCGGAAAATATTACCTCCACCTATTACTACTGCTACTTCAATACCTTGACTTACTACCTGTTTTATTTCTTCAGCATATTGAGTTAAGCGGTTAGAATCTATCCCATGTTGCTGGTCTCCCATTAAGGCTTCGCCGCTTAGTTTTAATAGTATTCGTTTGTAGGCCATTGTTAGGTTTTATGATTAGTCGAAATCGTGCAAATATATATTGCTATCTCTGTCAAATTATTCGAATGAAATCAAGACTTGATTTTTTTCCACATTCTCTTTTTCCGAAACATGTATTTTACTCACTTTCCCTTCGCCGGAAGACTTTATTACATTCTCCATTTTCATTGCCTCAAGTACAAGAAGTTGATCCCCTTTGCTCACTGTGTCCCCCTCGCTTATAATTATATTAAGAATTGAGCCTGGCATAGGTGCTTTCACATCTTGTACCGCAGTACTTTCTGCAACGTTCATTCCTAGCTTATCCAAAATTTGGTCTATATGGTCAGTCACTAATACATCCAACAACTGATTATTGATTTTTAATTGTAGTTCTTTTCCCTGTCTTTCTACCACTTCAACTTGGTATATTTTATCAGCTTTGTAGACGTTAAAAGATCGCTCATTGATCTTTACAATCTCTCCTTCAAATAATTGATCATTTACATAAAGCTCATCTTTCTTACTTAATATGCTGATTTTATCGTGTGAACCGACCTTAACCTGTAACATTTGAATCTGTATTTGATAATTCGAAGGCCAAAAATATGGATAGTAATCTTCATTAAAAATTTAGACTGAATTTTTAAATTCTAACGATTAAAAAAATCCATTTTGAGAAGTTGAGTTTGAAGAAAAATGGAAGTTAGAGTAGAAATATTTTTTTATCTAAAAATGAAAGTTTGATTAGTTCAAAAAACCATATACTTTTGCAATCCTTTTTCTGGAAAGCGTCTGGAAAAAGTAGTTCTTGAAAGTATTAAAAACTAGGGGAGATACTCAAGCGGCCAACGAGGACAGACTGTAAATCTGTTGGTGTATTCCTTCGCAGGTTCGAATCCTGCTCTCCCCACTTTGATCACCATAAAGTGATCATTTAATTAGGTCTCTAACGGGACATTAAATAAGCGGGTGTAGCTCAGTTGGTACCTGCCCGTACCGAGACGGAACGTTCGGGCGGGGAGCGACAGCCTTCCAAGCTGTAGGTCGTGGCGGTTCGTCGTTACGATTCGAGCCGAGTCACCCAACACGATCACCGAAAAAGTTCAGTGATTGAGTTATTGAAAATAAATTAGGTCTCTAGCGAGACATTAAATAAGCGGGTGTAGCTCAGTTGGTAGAGCGACAGCCTTCCAAGCTGTAGGTCGCGGGTTCGAGCCTCGTCACCCGCTCAATAACTTTGAGCGATTCGTTACAAGTTTTAGTTCTTAGTTCAACTAATCAACTAGTTAACTTGAAACTAATCAACTAAAGCAAGCCGATGTAGCTCAGGGGTAGAGCGTTTCCTTGGTAAGGAAGAGGTCAGGGGTTCAAATCCCCTCATTGGCTCTTAACTGCTAGGAATAGTATAAAAAGAAAAATAGAGTAATAACAATAAATTAAACAAACGAGGATTATCAAGCATGGCTAAAGAAACCTTTGATCGTTCGAAACCACACGTAAATATTGGTACAATCGGACACGTTGACCATGGTAAAACAACTTTAACTGCAGCAATTTCATCAGTACTAGCTGGAAAAGGACTTGCTGAACAAAAAGACTTTTCTGCGATCGATAACGCACCAGAAGAGAAAGAAAGAGGTATTACCATTAATACTTCACACATTGAGTATCAGACTGAAAATCGTCACTATGCTCACGTTGACTGCCCTGGTCACGCGGATTATGTAAAAAACATGGTAACTGGAGCAGCGCAAATGGACGGTGCTATCATCGTGGTTGCAGCTACTGACGGACCAATGCCTCAAACTAGAGAGCACATCCTTCTTTCAAGACAGGTAGGTGTACCAGCTCTAGTTGTATTCATGAACAAAGTTGACCTTGTTGATGATCCTGAGCTTCTTGAGCTAGTAGAAATGGAAATCAGAGAGCTTCTTTCTGATTACGATTTCCCAGGTGATGACATCCCTGTAATTCAAGGTTCTGCTCTTGGCGGTCTTAACGGAGATGCTAAGTGGGTAGAAAAAATCGAAGAGCTTATGGCTGCTGTGGATGAGTACATTCCTCTTCCAGAAAGAGCTGTTGATAAAGATTTCTTGATGCCAGTTGAGGATGTATTCTCAATCACTGGTCGAGGTACTGTAGCTACAGGTAGAATCGAAAGAGGTGTAATCAACTCTGGAGATCCTGTTGACATCATCGGTATGGGCGCTGAAGATTTGAAATCTACAATCACTGGAGTAGAGATGTTCCGTAAGATTCTAGATAGAGGTGAAGCTGGTGATAACGTTGGTCTTCTTCTAAGAGGTATTGAGAAAACTGATATCAAAAGAGGAATGATTATCTGTAAGCCTGGTTCTGTAACTCCTCACGCGAAGTTCAAAGCAGAGGTTTACGTTCTTTCAAAAGAAGAAGGTGGACGTCACACTCCATTCTTCAACAAGTACAGACCTCAGTTCTACTTGAGAACTACAGATGTAACTGGTGAGATTATGCTTCCAGAAAACGTTGAGATGGTTATGCCAGGTGATAACGTTACGATCGAAGTAAACCTAATCAACCCGGTAGCACTAGAAAAAGGATTGCGATTTGCGATCAGAGAAGGTGGACGAACTGTAGGTTCTGGTCAGGTAACTGAAATTCTTGATTAATAAATAGTTATCCCGACATACGTAAGTAAGTCGGGATTTGTTTATACAAACTGATTACTCTAAATTTGCAGTCCTTTTGGGACTGCTTGTTTTTTACGGGTGTAGCTCAATTGGTAGAGTAGCGGTCTCCAAAACCGTTGGTTGGGGGTTCGAGTCCCTCCTCCCGTGCTTTTAAACGAAGGAAAATTATGTCTAAAGTTATCACATTTTTCAAAGATTCATACGACGAGTTGACACACAAAGTGTCATGGCCAAAGTATGGTGATTTGCAAAATAGCGCCATTTTGGTGCTCGTAGCATCGTTGATTTTTGCGCTTATGATTGGTGCTATAGACTATGCCTTCGAGAATTTAATGGAATTTATTTATCAGGAACTTTAATACGTACGGGTCAGGATGGAGTATAAGTGGTACGTTGTTAGAGCCGTAAGCGGCAAGGAAAAAAAGGTCAAGGAAGCCATTGAAAATGAAGTGGTTCGCCAGGAATTGTCCGAATATATCCCTCAGGTACTTATTCCTTCGGAAAAAGTATACGAGATGCGCAACGGTAAAAAAAGAGTAAGAGAAAGAAATTTCTTTCCAGGATATGTATTGATCCAAGCCGACTTCTCCAATGGCGAGGTTCAACACCTGGTAACAAATAAAGAGCTAATACCAAATGTGATCGGCTTCCTAGGATCAACTGGTAGTAGCACTACGAAAGATCCAATTCCTTTGAGACAAGCTGAGGTGAATAGAATCCTCGGTAAAGTTGATGAGGTTGAGGAATACGAAGAGAAGCTGGATACCCCATTCATTGTGGGTGAAAGCGTGAAAGTGATGGACGGTCCCTTTAGTGGCTTCACAGGTACGGTAGAGGAGGTATTTGAGGATCGTAAGAAGCTTAACGTTACGGTTAAGATATTTGGCAGAAATACACCTGTCGAATTGAATTATATACAGGTAGAAAAAGAAGATTAATTAGGTAAAAATGGCTAAAGAAATATCAGGCTATTTGAAATTACAGATTAGAGGAGGCGCAGCTAACCCTTCACCTCCAGTAGGACCAGCACTTGGTGCTAAAGGTCTGAATATCATGGACTTCTGTAAGCAATTTAACGCAAGAACTCAGGATAAGCCAGGACAGCTTCTTCCAGTTCTAGTTACAATTTATGCAGATAAGTCTTTTGACTTTGTAATTAAAACACCTCCGGCAGCTTCACTTATAATGGAAGCAGCTAAGTTGAAAAAAGGATCTTCCGAGCCAAATCGTGTGAAAGTGGGTTCTGTATCATGGGATCAGGTTAAGACAATAGCCGAGACCAAGATGCCAGATTTGAACGCATTTACTATCGAGTCTGCTATGAAAGTAGTGGCTGGTACAGCACGAAGCATGGGTGTGAAAATTTCAGGTAAAGCCCCTTGGGCAAATTAATATTTGGTAATGGGAAAGCTTACAAAAAATCAAAAGAAAGCTCAGGAACTTCTAGAAGTTGGCAAAGAGTACTCTTTGGAAGAAGCTTCAAAACTTGTGAAGGAAATCACCTTCACCAAGTTCGATTCTTCAGTAGATATTGACATCCGATTGGGTGTTGATCCAAAGAAAGCCGATCAGATGGTTCGTGGAGTAGTATCTCTACCTCATGGAGTAGGTAAAGATGTGAGAGTTTTGGTGCTATGCACACCTGATAAAGAGCAAGATGCGAAAGACGCTGGTGCAGATCACGTTGGATTAGATGATTACGTTAAGAAGATTGAGGGAGGTTGGACTGACATTGACGTAATTATCACTATGCCAACTGTTATGGCACAAGTAGGTAAACTCGGACGAGTTCTTGGACCAAGGGGTTTGATGCCTAATCCAAAGTCAGGAACAGTGACTATGGATATTGGACAGGCAGTAAAAGAAGTAAAAGCTGGAAAAATCGACTTTAAAGTTGATAAGTTCGGAATCATCCACACCAGTGTGGGAAAAGTTTCATTCGATGCTGATAAAATCAAAGAGAATGTAATTGAAATGGTTCAGACCGTATCAAAATTGAAGCCTGCCTCTGCTAAAGGGACATACTTCAAGTCGATTACACTCTCAAGCACAATGAGTAGTGGAATAGCAATTGATAAAAGTAGCATAACAAACATTTAAGAGTTATGACACGAGAAGACAAAGCACAACTAATAAGTGACCTTACTGCAAAGTTTAAGGAAACAGATCATTTCTATATAGCTGATACTTCTGGTCTCACAGTGGCTGAGATCAATAAGTTCAGAGAAATGTGCTTCAACAAAGGAGTAGAGTATAAGATTGTTAAAAACACTCTTATCAAGAAAGCCCTTGAGAATGTGGACGGAGATTTTTCATCGTTAGATGAAGTGTTGAAAGGTACGTCGGGAATCATGTTCGTAAATGAGGTTGCTAACGCTCCGGCGAAGATCATCAAGGAATTCAAAAAAGAGGATTCTAATGATAGACCGAAATTCAAGGCTGCTTCCATAGACTCGGATTTATTTATTGGCGAAGATCAACTAGGAGCACTTGCTAGCTTGAAATCTAAGCAAGAGCTTATTGGAGAGATCGTCACACTATTACAATCGCCTGCTAAGAACGTTCTTACACTTCTTCAGAGTGGAGAGCACAAACTGGCTGGTATTGTTAAAACACTTTCAGAAAGAGAGAATTAAAAATTTTTAAACAGAATTAACACTTTAATAAAATGGCGGATTTAAAAGAATTTGCAGAGCAACTAGTTAACCTTTCAGTGAAAGAGGTAAACGAATTAGCTACTATCCTTAAAGATGAGTACGGAATTGAGCCAGCTGCAGCAGCAGGACCAGTAATGGTTGCTGGTGGCGGTGGTGACGCTGACGGTGGCGGAGGAGCAGAGAAATCTGAGTTCGACGTGATCCTTAAGTCTCCAGGTGGTGCTAAACTAGCTATCGTTAAGTTGGTAAAAGAACTTACTGGACTAGGCCTGAAAGAAGCGAAAGAGCTTGTTGACGGTGCACCTAAAGCAGTGAAAGAAGGTATTGCTAAGGACGAAGCTGAGGCATTGAAAAAGCAGCTTGAAGAAGCTGGTGCTGAAGTAGAATTAAAGTAATTAGCACATAATACTAAAGGTATAGGCCTGGCTCCCTCTCGAAATTTTCGAGATAAGGGATCAGGTCTTTTCCTGTTTGTATATAAAGCTAAAAGTCCTTTTCATTTTTATAAACTAAAACTCCGTAAGCTTTGGCTAACAACAATAACACGAGAATAAATTTCTCTTCAATCAAATCAGTTATTGATTACCCAGATTTTCTGGACGTACAATTAAAGTCGTTTGTTGACTTTTTCCAATTGGACACACCTGCTGAAAGGAAAGAAGGCGAAGGCCTTTACAAAGTGTTCATGGAAAACTTCCCAATCACGGATTCTCGAGAGAATTTCGTATTGGAATTTGTGGATTATACTGTGGATCCTCCAAAGTATAGCATTCAGGAATGCATCGAAAGAGGATTGACGTATTCAGTTCCACTAAAAGCAAAACTTCGTCTCCTATGTAACGACGAAGAAAATGAAGATTTTGAAACAATTGAGCAAGAAGTGTTCTTGGGCAACATCCCATACATGACTGAAAAGGGCTCTTTCGTGATCAATGGCGCTGAGCGAGTGATTGTATCACAGCTGCATAGGTCTCCTGGTGTATTCTTTGCGCAAAGCAAGCACACCAACGGAACACTACTATACAGTGCCAGAATTATTCCTTTCAAAGGATCTTGGATCGAATTTGCAACTGACGTTAATAACGTAATGTATGCATACATCGATCGTAAGAAGAAGTTTCCTATCACAACACTTCTAAGATCTATCGGATACGGATCAGATAAGGAAATCCTTGATCTATTTGGACTATCTGAAGAAATAGAAGCTACTGAGAAGGATCTTAAGAAAGTTATCGATAGAAGACTTGCGGCTAGGGTTCTAAGAACATGGACGGAAGACTTTGTGGATGAAGATACTGGTGAAGTAGTATCAATCGACAGAAACGAGGTTGTACTTGAGCGTGATAGCATCATCACTGAAGATGACATTCAAACAATCATCGATTCTGGTTCTAAATCCATTATCGTACACAGAAAAGACGTGAATATTGCTGAATATTCCATCGTATACAACACACTTCAGAAAGACAATTCAAACTCAGAGAAAGAAGCTGTTGAGCAGATTTATCGTCAATTGAGAAATACGGAGGCTCCTGACGAACAAACTGCACGTGACATCATCACGAGTCTATTCTTCTCAGATAAGAGATACGATCTTGGAGAAGTAGGACGATATAGAATTAATAAGAAATTAGGTATCGATACAGATTGGGATCGAAGAGTATTAACCACTGAGGATATTATCCTTATAGTAAAATACTTGATTGGTCTGATCAACAGTAAAGCCGTGGTTGATGATATTGACCACTTGAGCAACAGAAGGGTAAGAACAGTAGGTGAACAGCTTTACTCACAATTCGGTGTTGGTCTTGCAAGAATGGCAAGAACAATTCGAGAAAGAATGAACGTTAGAGATAATGAAGATTTCAAACCCGTTGATCTGATCAACGCAAGAACGTTATCTTCAGTAATCAACTCATTCTTCGGTACCAATCAGCTGTCTCAGTTCATGGATCAGACGAATCCACTTGCTGAGGTAACTCACAAAAGAAGAATGTCAGCACTTGGACCTGGTGGACTTTCAAGAGAAAGAGCTGGATTCGAGGTTCGTGACGTTCACTATACACACTACGGTAGACTATGTACCATTGAAACTCCTGAGGGACCAAACATTGGTTTGATCTCCTCTCTATGTGTTCACGCGAAAGTGAATCAAATGGGATTCATCGAGACTCCTTATAGAGAAGTAGGAAATGGTACAGTTGATATGTCGGGTAATGTGAAATACTTGACAGCTGAAGAAGAAGATACCCACAACATTGCACAGGCTAATGCCCCATTGTCTGACAAGGGTAAATTCTTGAATGACAAGATTAAAGCAAGATTTGAAGGCGACTTCCCGCTTTGTAGCGAAGATGAAGTTAGCTACATGGACGTTGCCCCAAACCAGATTGTTTCGGTTGCTGCATCAATGATTCCTTTCCTGGAGCACGATGATGCGAACAGGGCATTGATGGGATCAAACATGCAGCGTCAAGCAGTTCCTTTGATGAGACCACAAGCTCCAATCGTTGGAACAGGTCTCGAAGAAAGAGTAGCACTTGACTCAAGAGCACTAATCAGAGCAGAGAGAGATGGAGTAATCGAGTATGTAGATGCTAATAAGATTACTGTGAAGTATGATCTTGATGAAGATGAGCAAATCATTACCTTCAGTGACTCTGTAGTAACCTATGATTTGGTGAAGTTTAGAAGAACCAACCAAGACACGTGTATCAACTTGAAGCCGATCGTTCAAAAGGGCGACAAGGTAACTCAAGGTCAGGCACTGTGCGATGGATTCGCAACAGAGAAAGGAGAGCTTGCACTTGGTATCAACATGCAGGTAGCATTTATGCCTTGGCAAGGATACAACTTCGAGGATGCGATTGTAATCTCTGAACGAGTAGTTCGTGAAGATATCTTTACTTCAATTCACATCGATGAGTTCGAACTAGAAGTTAGAGACACAAAACGAGGAGAAGAAGAGCTTACAAGTGAAATTCCTAACGTTTCTGAAGAGGCGGTGAAAAACCTTGACGAAAATGGAATTATCAGAACAGGCGCAGAGATCAAAGAAGGTGACATTCTTATCGGTAAGATCACTCCTAAAGGAGAGTCTGATCCAACTCCGGAAGAAAAACTTCTTAGAGCAATCTTCGGTGATAAAGCAGGTGATGTAAAAGATGCTTCATTGAAAGCTTCTCCATCATTGAAAGGTGTGGTTATAGACACCAAGCTTTTCTCAAGGCCAAAGAAAGATAAGGACGTAAGAGCAAGAGCTAAGAAAGAAGTTGAGTTACTTAAGAATAAGTATAGCCAGCAACTGACCGAAGCTAGAACTATAATGATCGACAAGATCACTAAACTTCTTGATGGTAAAACCTGTCAGGGGATCAAGCATAAGTTTGGTGAAGAGGTGATGAGTAAGGGAGTTAAGTTCTCTAAAAAGAACATCGAGGCTAACTTATTCCCTCCTAAGAATAAGTACAGAGACGAGAGTAACTATAATGTGCCGGAAGAGGCAAACTTGATTTCTGACTTATTAATTGAAAACTGGGTGTCTGACGAGAAAACCAATGAGTTAATCTTTAGCCTGGTTAAGAACTATATCGGTCATAGAAATGATATATCTGGACTCTTCAAAAGAGAGCGGTTTACGCTAGAGGTTGGAGACGAACTACCTGCCGGTATCGTGCAGTTGGCTAAAGTTTATGTTGCTAAGAAACGTAAGCTTCAGGTCGGTGATAAGATGGCAGGACGTCACGGTAACAAAGGGGTTGTAGCGAAGATTGTTCGTGAAGAAGATATGCCTTTCATGGAAGATGGTACTCCGGTAGATATCGTATTGAATCCTCTAGGTGTGCCTTCAAGGATGAACATCGGTCAGATTTATGAGACCGTTCTTGGATGGGCTGGATTGAAGTTAGATAGAAAATATGCGACTCCAATTTTTGATGGAGCTTCTGAAGAGGAAGTGCAAAACGAATTGAAAGAAGCAGGGCTGCCAAACTTTGGTAGAACTTATCTATACGATGGACTTTCTGGTGAGCGATTTGACCAGCCAGTGACTGTCGGCGTGATTTACATGCTGAAACTAGGTCACTTGGTGGATGATAAGATGCACGCAAGAAGTATCGGACCATACTCGCTTATTACTCAGCAGCCGCTTGGTGGTAAAGCACAGTTTGGAGGTCAGCGTTTCGGTGAGATGGAGGTATGGGCATTGGAGGCATTTGGTGCTGCCAACGTTCTTCAAGAAATCCTTACCATCAAATCCGATGATGTAATTGGTAGAGCAAAAGCTTATGAAGCAATCGTTAAAGGCGAGAACATGAATAAGCCGAACATTCCAGAATCATTCAATGTATTGATACATGAATTGAGAGGATTGGCTCTTGAAATTACTTTGGACTAATTAATTATTGAAAATCATTCTCCCGAGAAATCGGGAGACTTTATTGATATACAACATGGCGTTCAGAAAAAACAAAAAAATTCACAACGACTTCTCTAAAGTTACCATCAGTCTTGCTTCTCCGGAATCAATCCTGGAAAGCTCGCATGGTGAAGTAACTCAGCCAGAAACCATCAATTACAGGACGTATAAGCCTGAGATGGGTGGCCTTTTCTGTGAGCGAATTTTCGGTCCGGTTAAAGATTGGGAATGTCACTGTGGGAAATACAAAAGAATCCGATACAAAGGCATTATTTGTGACAGATGTGGTGTTGAAGTAACTGAAAAGAAAGTACGAAGAGAGCGAATGGGTCACATCGAGTTGGTAGTGCCTGTAGCTCACATTTGGTACTTCAAATCTTTGCCAAATAAAATTGGATACCTTCTTGGTGTACCTACCAAGAAGCTAGATCAAATTATCTATTACGAGCGATACATCGTAATCCAGCCGGGAGTTAAAGAAGAAGATGGTATTTCTAAATTAGACTTCCTCACGGAGGAAGAGTATTTAGATATCCTTGATAAACTTCCAAGAGAAAACCAATTGTTGGAAGATGACGATCCAAACAAATTCATCGCAATGATGGGTGCGGACGCATTGGAGATGCTTTTGGCAAGAACTCAACTGGATGAATTATCATACGAATTGAGACACCAGGCTGCAACTGATACCTCTCAGCAGAGAAAAGCAGAAGCATTGAAGAGATTGAGAGTGGTAGAGGCCTTCAGAGATGCAAAAACACGTATCGAGAACAGGCCTGAGTGGATGATCGTGAAAATGGTACCAGTAATTCCACCTGAATTACGTCCATTGGTGCCATTGGATGGAGGTCGATTTGCAACCTCTGATTTGAATGACCTTTACAGAAGGGTTATCATCAGAAATAACCGTCTGAAAAGACTAATCGATATCAAAGCTCCGGAAGTAATCCTTCGAAACGAGAAGAGAATGCTTCAGGAAGCAGTGGATTCACTATTCGATAACTCTCGAAAAGTGAATGCGGTAAGATCGGATGGAAACAGAGCGCTTAAATCTTTGAGTGATATGCTTAAAGGTAAGCAAGGTCGATTCCGTCAAAACCTATTAGGTAAAAGGGTTGACTACTCTGGTCGATCTGTAATCGTGGTAGGACCGGAATTGAAAATGCATGAGTGTGGTTTGCCTAAGAACATGGCTGCAGAGCTATTCAAGCCATTCATCATTCGAAAGCTTATTGAGCGTGGAATAGTTAAAACAGTAAAATCTGCGAAGAAAATTGTAGATAGAAAAGATCCTGTGGTTTGGGATATCCTTGAAAATGTATTGAAAGGACACCCAGTACTATTGAACAGGGCACCTACACTTCACAGATTAGGTATTCAAGCATTCCAGCCTAAACTTATTGAAGGAAAGGCGATACAGCTTCACCCATTGGCATGTACAGCATTCAACGCCGACTTTGACGGTGACCAGATGGCAGTACACGTTCCTCTAGGGCACGAAGCAATATTGGAAGCTTCATTGTTGATGCTTTCTTCTCACAATATCCTGAACCCTGCCAATGGAGCACCTATTGCGGTACCGTCTCAGGACATGGTATTGGGACTTTACTACATTACTAAAGGCCGAAGAAGCACTGACAAAGAGAAAGTAGCTGGAGAAGGAAGAATTTTCTATTCTCACGAAGAAGTAATCATTGCGCTTAATGAGAAGCAAATTTCACAGCACGCTTACATCAAAGTAAGAACGAATGTTCGAAATGAGAATGGCGAGCTGGAGTCAAAAGTTATTGAGACAGTAGCTGGTAGAGTGTTGTTCAATGAATCTGTTCCAGAAGAAGTAGGATTTGTTGATGAGCTTTTGACCAAGAAGAAACTTCAAAAAATCATTTCTCACGTGTTCAAGATCGTTGGAATGGCTAGAACAGCACATTTCCTTGACGATATCAAAGCACTAGGATTCCAGATGGCTTACAAAGGCGGTCTTTCAATGGGACTTGATAATATCAACATCCCTGCTGAGAAGGAGAAACTGGTAGCGCAAGCGAAAGAAGAGGTAGATGGCGTATGGCAAAACTATCTGATGGGTCTTATCACAGATAATGAGCGTTACAACCAGGTTATTGATATCTGGACAAGAACGAATACCATGCTTACCAACTCGCTGATGAAGCAGATGGAGGAAGATGATCAAGGATTCAACTCAATCTACATGATGATGCACTCAGGTGCGAGGGGATCCAGAGAGCAGATTCGTCAGCTTGGTGGAATGAGAGGGCTGATGGCTAAGCCACAGAAAAACCTTCAAGGTTCTGTAGGTGAGATCATTGAAAACCCGATCCTTTCAAACTTTAAGGAAGGTCTAGATGTAATTGAGTACTTTATCTCCACACACGGTGCGAGAAAGGGACTTGCAGATACAGCATTGAAAACGGCTGATGCGGGTTACTTGACCAGACGATTGGTGGATGTTGCACAAGATGTGGTTATCAACGAAGATGACTGTGGAACATTGAGAGGACTTTCTGTTTCTGCATTGAAAGACAATGAGGAAATAGTTGAGCCACTTTCTGAGAGAGTACTTGGACGAGTTTCTGTTCATGACATCTATGACCCAATTACAGAAGAATTGGTAATTGAAGCAGGTGCTGAATTCACAGAAGAGATCGCTGATTACATTGATCAGTCAAGTATAGAAGAAGTTGAAATCAGATCGGTATTGACTTGCGAAACTCGACAAGGAGTTTGTGCGAAGTGCTACGGTAGAAACCTTTCATCAGGTAAAATGTCTCACGTAGGAGAGTCAGTAGGAGTAATTGCCGCTCAGTCGATTGGTGAGCCAGGTACACAGCTTACGTTGAGAACATTCCACGTAGGGGGTACTGCATCAAACATTGCGGTTGAAGCAAACATCAAAGCGAAGTTTGACGGTGTGATTGAATTTGACGAACTACGAACAGTGAAGTCAACTGACGATGAGGGTAACAAGATCGAGGTAGTAATGGGTAGATCAGGTGAGATCAAGATCTTGGATGAGAAGAAAGAAAAAGTATTGATTTCTAACCACGTGCCTTATGGAGCAATCCTAAAAGTGAAGAATGGTGGTAAAGTTGCTAAAGGCGATGAGCTTTGTAACTGGGATCCATACAATGCGGTTATCATGTCAGAATTTGACGGAACTGCATCATTCGACTCTATCATCGAAGGTGTTACTTTCAAAGAAGAATCTGATGAGCAAACCGGTCACAGAGAGAAAGTTATCATCGATACAAAAGATAAGACAAAGAACCCTGCAATCGAGGTTGTTGGTAAAGATGGAGAAACTCAGAAGTCTTACAACGTACCAGTAGGTTCTCACTTAGCTGTAGAAGAAGGAGATAAGTTGAAGCCAGGACAGGTAATCGCTAAGATTCCAAGAAAAGCTGGTAAGAACAGAGATATTACAGGGGGTCTTCCAAGGGTAACTGAGCTTTTCGAAGCAAGAAATCCTTCAAACCCAGCTGTTGTAAGTGAAATTGATGGAGTTGTAGAGTACGGAGGAATCAAGCGAGGTAACAGAGAGATTTACATTGAGTCTAAGGATGGTGTGAAGAAGCGTTACATGGTGCCTCTTTCTAAGCACATCCTTGTTCAGGACAATGATTACGTAAGAGCAGGAGATGCACTTTCTGATGGAGCAATTACTCCAGCGGATATCTTAAAAATCAAAGGTCCTACTGCGGTACAAGAGTACTTGGTGAATGAAATTCAGGAAGTATACCGTCTGCAAGGAGTGAAGATTAATGATAAGCACATCGAAGCGATCGTTCGTCAGATGATGCAGAAAGTTGTAATCGAGAATCCGGGAGATACAAGCTTCTTGACCAATCAATTAGCTGATCGTTTCGCTTTCATGGAAGAGAATGACAACATTCTTGATAAGAAAGTGGTCGTAGATCCGGGAGATTCTACCAACTTCAAAGCAGGACAAATTATTGATGCAAGAAGTTTAAGAGATGAGGTTTCAAGTCTTAAGCGTCGTGACCTTAAAGCAATGACTACCCGTGATGCTGAGCCAGCAACCGGTAAGCCTACACTGCAAGGAATTACACAAGCGTCACTGGGAACTGAAAGCTTCATTTCAGCTGCGTCATTCCAGGAGACTACCAAAGTATTGAGCGAAGCATCCATCAAAGGAAAAGCTGATACATTGATTGGTCTTAAGGAAAATGTGATCGTTGGACACCTGATTCCAGCAGGAACCGGAATCAGAAAACATCAGAAGTACATCGTGAACTCGCAAGAGGAATACGATAACCTGGTTTCTTCTAAAGAAGAGTTTGAATCTAAGGAAGTTGAAGAAGCTTAAGTCATGAGCGACGATCCTAAAAAGAAAGACGAAAAAAGTCCAAATAATCAGATTAACATAGAGCTCTCGGAGGAAACTGCCGAGGGCATCTATGCTAATTTGGCAATGATTGCTCACTCCAGCAGTGAATTTGTTATTGACTTTATTCGCATGATGCCCGGAGTACCCAAGGCAAAAGTAAAATCTCGCATTGTTGTTACTCCAGAGCATGCAAAGCGTCTTCTGCATGCGTTAGAAGACAATATAAAGAAGTATGAAGCCTCTTTCGGTGAAGTAAAACAAACCGATGAAATGCCAAAATTCCCAATGAATTTTGGAGGAACCATGGGCGAAGCTTAAAATGGTTCCCAAGAATTTCAGAAATAATCCCGTTAAATCATCTTTTAACTTTTTGATATATTATCAATATATCTATCTTTGCGTTCCCAAAATTTGGGACAGTTAGAATTAATAGCGTATGCCAACTATACAACAATTAGTAAGGAAGGGAAGAAAGAAGTTGACTTCTAAGTCAAAATCCCCCGCATTGGACTCATGTCCACAAAGAAGAGGTGTATGTACCCGTGTGTACACGACCACTCCTAAAAAGCCGAACTCAGCGATGAGAAAAGTGGCAAGGGTAAGACTTACCAACGGTAAGGAAGTGAATGCCTACATCCCAGGTGAAGGTCATAACCTTCAGGAGCACTCAATTGTGCTTATCAGAGGCGGAAGAGTAAAAGACCTACCGGGTGTGAGATATCACATCATTAGAGGTGCGTTGGATACTGCTGGTGTAAGCGGACGTCTACAAAGAAGATCTAAATACGGCGCTAAGCGACCTAAAAAATAATTTGCAGGAGAAATGAGAAAAGCAAAACCAAAAAAGAGATACATCCTTCCTGATCCTATTTATCAGGATACCCTTGTAACTAAGTTTGTGAACAACTTAATGTTGAGTGGTAAGAAAAGTCTCTCTTACAAAATCTTCTACAATGCAATCAATCAAGTAGAAGAAAAAACAGGTGAAAATGGACTTGAAACATGGAAGACCGCATTGAGTAACATCATGCCTTCTGTTGAAGTTAAAGCTCGAAGAGTTGGTGGAGCAAACTTCCAGGTACCTATAGAAGTTAGACCTGACAGAAAAATCGCTCTAGGTATCAAGTGGATGATCAAATACGCTAGACTAAGAGGCGAAAAAACTATGCAAGATCGATTGGCTGCTGAAATCATCGCTGCTTCAAAAGGAGAAGGTGCTTCAGTAAAGAAGAAAGACGACATGCATAGAATGGCTGACGCAAACAAAGCATTCTCACACTTCAGATTCTAAGAACCAAAATGGCTAGAGACTTAAGACTTACAAGAAATATCGGTATCGCTGCGCACATTGATGCCGGAAAAACAACAACAACAGAGCGTATTCTTTACTATGCGGGCGTAAACCACAAAATTGGTGAAGTTCACGACGGTGGTGCTACCATGGACTGGATGGAGCAGGAGCAGGAAAGAGGTATTACTATTACTTCCGCAGCTACCACTGTATTCTGGAAATACAAAGAAGATGAGTATCACATCAACATTATTGATACACCAGGTCACGTAGACTTTACAGTAGAGGTAAACAGATCACTTCGAGTATTGGACGGATTGGTATTCCTTTTCAGTGCGGTAGATGGAGTAGAGCCTCAGTCTGAAACTAACTGGAGACTTGCTGATAACTACAAAGTGGCAAGAATCGGTTTTGTAAATAAAATGGACCGTCAGGGAGCTAATTTCCTAAATGTATGTAATCAGGTAGTAGAAATGTTAGGTACTAAATCAGTACCTCTACAATTACCTATCGGTGCAGAAGAAAACTTCAGAGGAGTAGTTGACTTAGTAGAGAACAGAGCGATCGTTTGGAATGAGGACGATATGGGAATGACGTTCGAAGAAATCGAGATCCCTGCTGACATGGTTGACGAAGTGGCTGAGTACAGAGAGAAATTGGTAGAGGCTGTAGCTGAGTACGATGAGAATCTATTGGAGAAATTCTTCGAAGATCCTGATAGCATCACAAGAGACGAAATCGTTGCGGCATTAAGGGCTGCTACTATTGACTTGGCATTCGTTCCAATGCTTTGTGGTTCTGCATTCAAGAATAAAGGAGTTCAAACTCTTCTTGATTATGTAATGGAATTACTTCCATCTCCACTTGACAGAGATAACATCGTAGGAACTAATCCTGATACTGAAGAAGAAGTAACAAGAAAGCCAGATCCAAGTGAGCCGTTCACAGCGTTGGCATTCAAAATCGCTACCGATCCATTCGTAGGTAGACTTTGCTTCATGAGATCATACTCAGGTATGCTGGAGTCAGGTTCATATGTGTACAACACAAGAACCAACAAGAAAGAAAGAATTTCAAGGATCTTCCAGATGCACGCGAACAAGCAGAATCAGATTGATGCCCTTCATGCGGGTGATATCGGTGCAGCTGTAGGATTTAAGGATATTAAAACTGGAGATACACTTTGTGCAGAGAACGCGAAGATCGTTCTTGAAGCAATGGATTTCCCTGATCCGGTAATCGGATATGCGATCGAGCCTAAAACTCAGGCTGACGTTGATAAGTTAGGTATCGCGATTGGTAAGTTGATTGAAGAGGATCCAACTCTTCAGGTGGAGACTAACCATGAAACTGGTCAGACCATTCTTAAAGGAATGGGTGAGCTTCACCTGGATATTATCATTGATCGATTGAAAAGAGAATTCAAAGTAGAGATCAACCAGGGTGCTCCTCAGGTGGCATACAAAGAAGCTATCACTTCTTCTACCGAGCACAAAGAAGTTTACAAGAAGCAGACGGGTGGTAAAGGTAAATTCGCCGATATCGTATTTGAGATCGGTCCGAAAGATGAAGATTACGACAAAGAAGGACTTCAGTTTGTAAACGAGATTGTGGGTGGTGTAATTCCGAAAGAATTCATTGGCCCAACTGAGAAAGGATTCAAGCAGGCAATGGCGAATGGTCCTTTGGCAAACTATCCGATTGACAGCATGAAAGTAAGACTATATCACGGTTCATTCCACGATGTAGATTCTGATGCGCTTTCATTCGAGCTAGCTGCGAGAAATGGTTTCAAAGAGGCTGCTGCAAAATGTAGCCCTGTGATCCTGGAGCCGATCATGGCAGTGGAAGTAGTAACTCCGGATGAGTATACTGGTTCAATCACTGGTGACCTTAACAAAAGAAGAGGTCTAATGAAAGGTATGGATACAAAAGGAACTTCGACAGTAGTTAAAGCGGACGTACCATTATCAGAACTGTTTGGTTACGTTACCGATCTAAGAACCATCAGTTCAGGTAGAGCAACGGCTTCATTGACGTTCTCTCACTACGATCCGGTTCCTAAGAATATCGCAGAAAGTGTAATAGCAGATGTAAAAGGCACTGCTAACGTATAAAAGACATTGATTAAAAGATCATGAACCAAAAAATTAGAATAAAGCTTAAGTCTTACGACCACAATCTGGTTGACAAGTCTTCTGAGAAAATTGTTCGAGCAGTAAAGACTACTGGTGCAGTTGTGAGTGGACCAATCCCTCTTCCAACTGTAAAAGAAAAATTCACTGTGCTTAAGTCACCTCACGTAAACAAAAAAGCACGAGAGCAATTTCAGCTATGTACCTACAAACGACTTGTAGATATTTATAGCAATAGCGCTAAGACTGTTGATGCCTTGATGAAGCTAGAGCTTCCAAGTGGCGTAGACGTTGAGATTAAAGTATAGTCCGATTTAAGGTCGGAATAAGGAACCAATTGGTTTATATCGATTGGTTCTTTTTTTGTCTAAAAAAATAACCGATCAAAGTTTTGATCGGCATCTGGATTTGCTATCTTTGCAGTCCTTTTCACAAAAAGTTTGCCTGAAGGGGTAATTATAAGAAATAAACGAGTAGAAAATGCCTGGTTTAATAGGAAGGAAAGTAGGAATGACAAGTGTCTTCGACGAGAATGGTAAAAGCATCGCTTGTACCCTTGTTGAAGCTGGTCCTTGCGTCGTGACTCAAGTTAAGAACGAAGAGACCGACGGATATAAAGCTGTGCAGTTGGCTTACGGTGAGAGAAAAGAAAAAAACACACCTAAAGCGCTACAGGGGCACTTTGCAA
This sequence comes from Ekhidna sp., assembly GCA_965601465.1. Taxonomy (GTDB): domain Bacteria; phylum Bacteroidota; class Bacteroidia; order Cytophagales; family Cyclobacteriaceae; genus Ekhidna. Next base: position 1,523,613 of record OZ271834.1, read on the forward strand.
AAGCAAAAACTACTCCTAAGCAAAAGGTAGTTGAGTTCAGAGATTTCAGATCTGAATTTGATGATAAAGTGAAGTTGGGTAACGAGATCAAAATCGAAGATGTATTCAATGAGCAAGACTATGTCGATGCAGTTGGTACTTCTAAAGGAAAAGGATTTCAAGGAGTTGTGAAGAGACACGGTTTCGGTGGAGTAGGTCAGGCAACTCACGGTCAGCATAACAGACTTAGAGCTCCGGGTTCAATTGGAGCAGCTTCATTTCCATCAAGAGTATTCAAAGGCCTAAAGATGGCTGGAAGAACTGGTGGAGACAGAGTGAAGGTTTTGAACCTAAGAGTATTAAAGGTATATCCTGAGAAAAACTTGGTACTAGTATCAGGTGCTATCCCAGGCGCTAAAAATTCATTCGTAATACTTGAGAAGTAATCATGAAGGTAGCTGTATTAAATATTAAAGGAGAAGAGACAGGAAGGGAGATCAACCTGGACAAGAGCATCTTTGGCATTGAGCCAAACGAACATGCTGTCTACCTTGATGTAAAAAGTTACTTAGCTAACCAAAGACAAGGTACTGCTAAGACAAAAGATAAAGGTGAGATCACAGCATCTACTCGTAAGATCAAAAAACAAAAAGGTACCGGTACTGCAAGGGCTGGTTCTGTGAAGTCTGGTGTTATGAGAGGTGGAGGAACATTCTTTGGTCCTCAGCCAAGAGATTATGGTTTCAAGCTTAACAAGAAGGTGAAGAAGCTTGCTCGAAAGTCGGTACTTTCTTCCAGAGCAAAAGAGAAAGCCATTCAAATCCTTGAAGACTTTTCTTTCGAAGCACCTAAGACAAAGGAATTCATCAATATTCTTAATAGCCTTTCAGTAAGTGATAAGAAATCATTGATGTTGGTAAGCGATAAGAACAAGAATGTTTTCTTGTCTTCTCGAAACCTGAAGAAAACACATGTTTCAACAGTTGACGAAGTAAATACTTACGACTTGATCAACGCTGAGCGTTTGATCCTTTGCGAAGGAACACTTGAGCAACTAAAAGAAAGATTTAACTAAGATGGGAGTTTTAATTAAACCACTAGTTACTGAAAAAGTATCTGCTCTGAATGAGCATGGCAAGTACGGATTCGTAGTTGCTAAGAATGCTAACAAAGTTCAGATCAAGACTGAGGTTGAGAAAACCTATGGTGTAACTGTTGAGTCAGTCAATACCATGATTCAGCCAGGTGCGTCTAAAAGACGATACACCAAGTCTAGAGTTATTGAAGGTAGAACTCCAGCTTATAAGAAAGCAATTGTGCAGGTGGCTGAGGGAGATATTATTGATTTTTATAGCGGAATATAATATATAGAGATGGCTGTAAGAAAACTTAAACCGACAACTCCAGGACAGAGATTCCGAATGGCACCTGTCTTTGATGATATCACTAAGGATTCTCCTGAGAAATCTTTGGTAGCTACATCTAAGAGAAACGGAGGTAGAAATAACCAAGGTAGGATGACCGTGAGAAATGTTGGTGGTGGTCATAAGCGTAAGCTTAGAATCATCGACTTCAAAAGAGATAAGCACGGAATACCTGCGACAGTAAAAGCAATCGAGTACGATCCGAACAGATCTGCTAGAATCGCTTTGCTTTATTACGCGGATGGTGAAAAGAGATACATCATTGCACCTGCAGGTCTTGAAGTAGGAACTGTTTTGAACTCTGGTAAGGGTGTTGCTCCTGAAGTAGGTAATACGCTTTTCCTTTCAGAAATTCCTCTAGGTACAATCATCCACAACATTGAGTTGAAGCCTGGGAAAGGTGGTGTGATGGCAAGAAGTGCTGGTACGTATGTGCAGTTGGTGGCAAGAGAAGGAAAGTATTCTACAGTGAAACTTCCTTCTGGTGAGATGAGAATGGTGTTGAACACGTGCCTTGCAACGATCGGAACCGTGTCAAACTCTGACCACATGAGTGTGAGACTTGGTAAAGCAGGTAGAAACAGATGGTTAGGAAGAAGACCAAGAGTTAGAGGTGTTGCTATGAACCCGGTTGATCACCCAATGGGTGGTGGAGAAGGAAGATCTTCAGGAGGTCATCCACGATCAAGAAACGGTCAATATACGAAGGGTCTTAAAACTCGTCGACCAAATAAATATTCTGATAAGCAGATAGTTAAACGAAGGAAATAATGTCAAGATCATTAAAGAAGGGACCTTATATAGACTTCCGACTTGAGAAAAAAGTCGATGCGATGAATGATGCTGGTAAGAAATCAGTAATCAAAACCTGGTCTAGGAGATCAATGATCTCTCCGGATTTCGTAGGTCACACATTCGCAGTACACAATGGAAATAAATTCATCCCTGTTTTCGTAACTGAAAACATGGTAGGACATAAACTTGGCGAATTTGCTCCAACTAGAAACTTTAGAGGACACATCGCTAAGAAGGATAAAGGTAAAAGATAAGAGCACCAATGGAAGCTGAAAAGAAATTAAAGAAATCAGTCAAAATCAGACTTCAGAAAGAAGCTGACAAGAAATTCCGTGAAGAGAACAAGGGGAAACTTGGTGCTGTTAAGTCATCACTTCGAAATGTACCTACATCTCCTCGCAAGATGAGACTCGTAGCGGATATGATTAGAGGGGAAAGAGCAAACATCGCTCTAAACATCCTTCGATTTGATGCACACCACGCATCAAATACATTGGAGAAATTGCTCCTTACTGCAATTGCTGATTGGCAAATGCAAAATGAGGATACCAGCATTGAAGAAGCGGATCTTTACGTGAAAGAAATCTATGTGGATAGCGCAAGAATGTTGAAGAGACTGAGACCTGCACCGCAGGGAAGAGCACATAGAATCAGAAAGAGATCAAATCATGTGACTATCGTTGTTGATAATCACAACCAAGAAGAAACTAAAGAAAGCAACAAGTAATGGGACAAAAAGTAAACCCAGTTGGATTTAGATTAGGAGTTATCAAAGGGTGGGATTCAGCCTGGTTTGATAGCAAATCTTACGCGGACAAAATTGTTGAAGACAACAAGATCCGTAAGTATATCATGGCTCGTATGCCAAAAGGAGGTATCTCCAAAATCGTAATCGAGCGAACGCTTAAAAGAATCACTTTAACTGTTCACACTGCTCGTCCGGGCGTTGTGATCGGAAAAGGAGGATCTGAAGTAGATAAGATCAAGGAAGAGTTGAAAAACTTAACTGGAAAAGATCTTCAGATCAACATTTTCGAAATAAAGAGACCTGAGCTTGATGCTAAGCTTGTTGGTGAGTCTATCGCTCAACAACTACAAGCAAGAATTTCTTTCCGAAGAGCTATGAAGCAAGCGATTGCTTCATCAATGAGAGTTGGAGCTCAAGGAATTAAAATCAAATGTTCTGGTAGACTAGGTGGTGCTGAGATGGCAAGAAGCGAGCAGTACAAGGAGGGAAGAATTCCATTGCACACACTTAGAGCTGATATCGATTATGCGATTACTGAAGCAAACACCATCTATGGTAAAATCGGTATCAAAGTATGGATTTTCAAAGGAGAAGTTTTCGGTAAAAGAGACCTATCTCCAAATGTTGGTCAGTCAGGCGGCGGCAGCAGCAACCAGTCAGGCGGTGGAGCTCCTAACAGAAGGAGAAGAGAAAATAGAAGAAGAAAGTAAAGTTTTGTAAAGCATGTTACAGCCAAAACGAACCAAATTTAGAAAAATGCAAAAAGGCCGAGTGAAGGGTCTTGCCTACAGAGGGCACAGACTAGCATTCGGAACTTTTGGAATCAAGGCAATGGAGCCGGGATGGATTACCAGCCGTCAGATTGAAGCTGCAAGGATTGCGATGACCAGAGCAATGAAGAGAGAGGGGCAGGTTTGGATCCGAATTTTTCCTGACAAACCAGTGACCAAGAAGCCTGCTGAAGTAAGGATGGGTAAAGGTAAGGGAGCACCAGAATACTGGGTAGCTACTGTTAAGCCTGGAACAGTTCTTTTCGAAGCAGCCGGAGTAGATATTGAGTTGGCAAAAGAAGCTTTAAGATTGGCTGCTCAGAAGTTGCCAATCACGACAAAATTCACATTAGCAAAAGATTATAAGCCAGAGTAATGAAAAATTCTGAACTAAGAGGATTGAGTCTGGACGAGCTGAAAAATAAGCTTGCAGTAGAAAAGGAGACCTATAGCAAATTGAAATTTGCTCATAGCATCACTCCAATTGAGAACCCAATGAAGATTCGTGAGAATCGAAAGTTGGTGGCAAGAATTCAGACTGAAATTAAAGCCAAAGAATTAAACCAAGCTGCTGAAGCAAGCAAATAATTTTCGGTGATGGAAAGAAATTTAAGAAAAGAAAGAATCGGACAAGTGGTGAGCAATAAAATGCAAAAAAGCATCACTGTTGCTGTTGAAAGAAAAGTAAAGCACCCGATCTACGGAAAATTTGTGAGAAAAACTACTAAGCTCACAGCTCATGATGAGAAAGATGATTGCAACATCGGTGATACGGTGAAGGTGATGGAAACTCGTCCAATGAGCAAAAACAAAAGATGGAGGTTAGTTGAAATTATTGAAAGAGCAAAATAATGGTACAGCAGGAGTCAAGATTATCGGTTGCGGACAACAGTGGCGCTAAAGAAGTGCTAGTGATCCGTGTGCTTGGAGGCACCAAAAAGCGATACGCTTCTGTTGGTGACAAAATTATTGTGACTGTTAAGCACGCACTTTCATCCAGTAGTTTGAAAAAAGGAACTGTCTCAAGAGCAGTAGTAGTACGAACCAAAAAAGAAGTTCGAAGAAAAGATGGTAGCTACATCAGATTTGAAGATAATGCTGCTGTTTTACTTACTGCAAATGATGAGCCTAGAGGAACAAGGATTTTCGGTCCAGTTGCAAGAGAGCTTAGAGAGAAGCAGTTCATGAAAATTGTATCATTAGCACCTGAAGTACTTTAAGCGATGAGTCAAGTAAAATTCCACGTAAGAAAAGGAGATACCGTTAAGATCATTGGCGGTAACGATAAAGGTAAAACCGGTAAGGTACTAGAAGTAAATACTGCAAAGTACCGAGCGATTGTTGAAGGTGCTAACATGATTACTAAGCACGTGAAACCTTCAGCTGAAAACCCAGAGGGTGGTATTCAGGAAACTGAAGCTGGCATTCACCTTAGTAACCTAAAAGTTGTAGACCCTTCATCTGGAGAAGCAACAAGAATAGGTAGAAAGAAAAATGCAGACGGAAAGCTGCAGAGATATTCAAAAAAATCAGGAGAATTTATCACGAATGGCTAGTCCTAGATTAAAAGAAAAATACAGCAAAGAGATCGTTCCTCATTTGAAGGACAAGTTTCAGTACAGTTCTGTAATGCAGGTACCTAAGCTGACTAAGATTGCGATCAACAAAGGAATCGGAGCAGCTGTATCTGATAAGAAATTGGTAGATACAGGAGTTGAGGAGTTGACACAGATCACTGGTCAAAAAGCTGTACCTACAATTGCAAAGAAGTCAGTTTCCAACTTTAAGTTAAGAGAAGGAATGCCGATCGGAGCAAAAGTTACACTGAGAGGCGATAGGATGTATGAATTCCTTGATCGTCTGATGACTGTAGCACTCCCTCGTGTAAGAGACTTCAAAGGAATTAGAGAAAGGGGATTTGACGGAAGAGGCAACTACACACTTGGTGTACAGGAGCAAATCATCTTCCCTGAAATCAGTATCGATAAAGTAAACAAAATCACAGGTATGGACATCACGTTCGTGACAAGTGCACAAACTGATGAGGAAAGTCTTGAATTATTGAGAGCTTTCGGAATGCCGTTTACTTCAAAGAAGAACTAAGAAATCGACATTAATGGATAATCTTCAACATATTGAAAATGAAATTAATGGAGATTCCATGTGGCAAATAAAAGGATAAAACCACACATGAAATTATGGCTAGAGAAGCAGTAAAAGCGAGAGAAAGAAAAAGAGAAAAACTTGTAGCAAGATATGCCGAGAAAAGAGCCGCTTTGAAAGAAGCTGGTGATTGGGAAGGCCTTGACAAGCTTCCAAGAAACTCTTCAAAAGTAAGATTGCATAACAGATGTAAGCTTACAGGTAGACCTAAAGGCTACATGAGAAGATTTGGAATCTCTAGGGTGACATTCAGAGAAATGGCATCTGATGGAAAAATACCTGGCGTAACTAAAGCAAGCTGGTAGATTTTCAATCTTCCTTTCGTTTCAAAATATAAATTATTATTTTTGCACCCCCTTTTTCGAGGGGGATAAGTGTGTTTAAGAAATGGTAACAGACCCGATAGCAGATTATTTAACCCGGATTCGTAATGCGATAAGCGCGAATCACCGTGTAGTAGAGGTGCCTGCTTCTAATTTAAAGAAGGAGATCACGAAAGTATTGCACAGTAAGGGCTTCATCAGAAACTACAAGTTTGAGGATGATTCAAAACAAGGTACAATCAAAATTGCCTTGAAATACAATCCACAGACGAAGCAGTCAGCGATTACAAGTCTTGAGAGAGTAAGTACTCCAGGATTAAGAAAATACGCTGGAGCCGAGACTCTACCAAGAGTATTAAATGGTCTTGGTATCGCGATTCTATCTACTTCTAAAGGAGTGATCTCTGATAAAGAAGCTAGAAGAGAGAATATAGGTGGTGAGGTTTTATGTTACGTTTATTAATTGAATTGAGATGTCAAGGATAGGAAAAGCGCCAATTAATGTACCTGAAGGAGTTTCAATCACGATTGACAAAAATGTTGTCAATGTGAAAGGACCTAAAGGAGAACTTTCTCAGCAAATCGACCCGGATATCACGTGTAAAGTGGAAGATGGAGTAGTGACTGTTGAGCGTCCAACTGAGCAGAAAAGACATAAATCTCTTCATGGACTTTACCGATCATTGGTAAACAACATGGTAGAAGGTGTAAGCAATGGCTACAAGAAAGAAATGGAACTTGTAGGTGTAGGATATAAAGCAGCCGTTCAAAATAACGTTTTGGAGCTTAACCTTGGATATTCTCACAGTATATATTTTGCTGTTCCCGAAGAAATTAAGGTTTCTGCAGAGACAGTAAAAGGACAAAATCCAAAAGTGACAGTAGAAGGTATTGACAAACAATTAGTGGGTCAGATCTCTGCAAAAATTAAGTCACTCAGAAAAGTTGAACCATACAAAGGAAAAGGTATTCGCTTTGTTGGTGAGCATATTAGAAGAAAAGCTGGTAAAACTGCTGCTAAATAATAAGACATGGCGATTACTAAAACAGCAAGAAGAAAAAGACTTAGACTTGGTATCAGAAGAAAGATTTCTGGTACTGCTGACAGACCTAGAGTTTCTGTTTTCAAAAGCAACAAGGGTATATATGCCCAGTTGATTGATGATGTAAGTGGAAAAACTTTAGCTTCTGCATCTACTAAAGAGCTTGGTAAAACTGCTCTTAATGTAGAGATAGCAAAAGAAGTTGGAAAAAAATTAGCTGAGAACGCTAAGAGTGCAGGTATCGAAACGGTGATTTTTGACAGAGGTGGATACCCGTACCATGGCCGAGTAAAGTCTTTGGCTGAAGGTGCTCGTGAAGGAGGGTTAAAATTCTAAGAAGAAAATTATGTCACAAAGCAATATAAGATCTATAAAAGCAAGTGAAATCGACCTTCAGGAGAGAGTAGTTGCGATCAAGAGAGTAGCCAAGGTAGTGAAGGGTGGACGAAGATTTAGCTTCTCTGCTATCGTAGTAGTTGGTGATGGAAATGGAGTAGTAGGATACGGACTTGGTAAAGCAAACGAGGTAACCGATGCTATCACTAAAGGAATAGATGATGCGAAGAAGAACTTGGTGAAAGTTCCAGTATTTAAAGGTACTGTTCCTCATGAAGCAATCGGTAAGTTCGGAGGTGGACTTGTTCTTCTTAAGCCGGCAGCAGCGGGTACCGGAGTAATTGCAGGTGGTGCAATGCGTGCAGTGTTGGAGAGCGCTGGAGTTCACGATGTACTTGCAAAATCAAAAGGATCTTCAAACCCGCACAACGTGGTGAAGGCAACTTTTGATGCATTAAATAAAATGAGAGATCCTTTTGCTGTTGCTCAGCAAAGAGGTGTGTCTTTAGATAAAGTTTTCAATGGCTAAGACAATGGGAAAAGTATTAATCACACAAAAGAGAAGTACGATCAATCGTCCTGAGAACCAGAAAAGAACGATTTCTGCTCTTGGTCTTGGTAAGATCAACAGATCTGTTGAAAAAGAATTGACACCTTCTATAAGCGGGATGATCAAAACGGTTAATCACTTAGTAGAAGTTAAAGAACTGTAAACATGAGACTAGAATCATTAAAGCCTGCAGAAGGCTCAACAAAGAATAGAAAAAGAATCGGTAGAGGACAAGGTTCTGGTCGAGGTGGTACGTCCACTAAAGGACATAAAGGAGCTCAATCAAGAGCTGGTTACTCTAGAAAAACTGGTTTTGAGGGTGGTCAGATGCCTCTGCAAAGAAGGGTACCTAAGTTCGGTTTTAAGAACAATAACAAAATTGTTTCTAAAGCGATCAACCTTGATGACCTTCAAAAATTGAGTGAAGCAAAGAAACTAAAGGAAATAACTCCTGAAATTCTTAAGGAAAACGGTCTTGCACAGAAGAAAGACGTTGTGAAGGTATTGGGAAGAGGAGAATTAAAAGCATCACTGAAAGTTACAGCACATAAATTCTCAAAAACTGCTCAAGAGGCAATTGAGAAAGCTGGCGGATCAATTACTGTAGTAGAATAATGAAGAAATTCATAGATACCATACGAAATATTTTTTCCATTGAGGAACTGAGAACCAGAATCCTAAATACAATAGGGTTCTTGGTGATTTTTAGAATTGGTTCCTTCGTGGTAATTCCTGGTGTAGATCCGTCTCAACTAACAGGTAAAGCAGAAGGTATCTTTGGATTGTTGGATACGTTCTTGGGTGGTGCCTTTAGTAACGTTTCGATTTTCGCGCTTGGTATTATGCCATACATTTCTGCGTCAATCGTATTGCAATTGATGACAGTAGCTGTTCCTTATTTTCAGAAATTACAGAAAGAAGGAGATAGTGGTAGAAAGAAAATCAATCAATTAACCAGAGTACTAACAATTGCAATTTGTTTTGCTCAAGGTTTCAGCTTTGTTTCTGCTGCAGTTCCAGCTGAAGCAATTATCAGTAATACCTTCTTCTGGAAGTTTACTTCAGTGATCATTATTACCTCAGGTACTATATTCTGTATGTGGCTTGGAGAGAGAATTACTGATAAGGGTATTGGAAATGGTATCTCAATGTTGATCATGATAGGTATTATCGCACAATTCCCAGGAAGTATTGCAGCTGAAGCAATTACCAGAGGAATGAGTGAAATGCTTTTATTCATCCTTGAGTTGGTAGCATTATTCTTTGTAGTACTTGTTACAGTAGCATTGGTGCAAGCGGTAAGAAGAGTACCAGTTCAATATGCAAAGCAAGTAGTTGGAAACAAAGTTTACGGAGGTCAAAGACAATACATCCCATTGAAAGTAAATGCTTCTGGTGTGATGCCTATCATTTTCGCGCAATCGATTATGTTTCTACCAGCAATGCTAGCGGGGCTGTGGAGAGAAGAAAGTGATTTTGCGAATTACATCGGTACTACTTTCTCAGATTTCACATCATGGCAGTATAACCTAACGTTCGCGATCATGATTATCGTCTTCACGTTCTTCTATACTGCGATTACAATCAATCCTAACCAGATTGCAGACGACATGAAAAGAAATGGTGGTTTTGTTCCGGGCATCAAGCCAGGAAAGCAAACTGCTGACTACTTAGACAATATTTTATCAAGAATTACTTTACCTGGTGCGATCTTCCTGGCGATCATCGCTATCCTTCCGGCTTTCGCAATGATTGCTGGAGTGAATCAAGGCTTTGCTCAATTTTATGGAGGAACGTCACTATTGATTATGGTAGGTGTAATACTAGATACCCTTCAGCAAATTGAGAGCTACCTGCTCATGAGGCACTATGAAGGTATGATGAAATCAGGTAGAGTTAAAGGTCGAACCCAAGCAGCATAATGGCAAAACAAGCATCCATAGAGCAAGATGGAACTATCGTGGAAGCATTGTCAAATGCAATGTTTAGGGTAGAACTTGAAAATGGTCATGAGGTGATCGCGCATATCTCAGGTAAGATGAGAATGCACTACATCAAAATTTTACCTGGTGATAAGGTGAAATTGGAGATGTCTCCATATGATCTAACCAAAGGAAGAATAGTTTATCGCTATAAATAACAGCTTCGGCTGACAAATAGAAAAGAAAATGAAAGTAAGAGCATCCGTAAAAAAAAGAAGCGCTGATTGCAAAGTGATCAGAAGAAAAGGGAAGCTTTATGTAATCAATAAAAAGAATCCAAAGTTTAAACAAAGACAAGGATAATTATGGCAAGAGTTGCAGGAGTAGATATTCCCGATAACAAGCGAGGCGAAATCGCCTTGACTTACATCTTTGGTATAGGAAAGACCTCAGCCCAAAAGATTTTGGAAGAAGCTGGAGTTGATCTAAACAAAAAAGTTCAAGATTGGACCGATGATGAAGGTGGTAAAATCAGAACCGCCATTCGAGAAAAGTACAAAGTAGAAGGTGTACTAAAAGGCGAAATCCAAATGAGTATCAAGCGACTTTTGGATATCGGTTGTTATAGAGGTCTTCGTCATAGAAAAGGATTGCCTGTAAGAGGTCAGCATACTAAGAATAATGCTAGAACTCGAAAAGGAAAAAGAAAGACGGTTGCTAATAAGAAGAAAGCTGTTAAGTAATAAATAGATGGCACAAAAGAGAAAAGATAAAGCTAAAAAGAGAGTTGTTGCTGTTGATGCAATGGGCCAAGCGCACATCAAAGCATCATTCAACAACATTATCATATCGATGACCAACGGAACCGGTCAGGTTATCAGCTGGGCTTCAGCAGGTAAAATGGGTTTCCGTGGATCAAAGAAAAATACGCCATATGCAGCTCAGGTAGCAGCACAAGAATGTGCTCAAAAAGCATATGATCTTGGATTAAGAAAGGTTGAGGTTTTTGTTAAAGGACCTGGATCTGGTAGAGAATCTGCAATCAGAACTATCCAAAACATTGGTATTGAGGTTACGATGATCAAGGACGTGACTCCACTACCTCACAATGGATGCAGACCTCCTAAAAGAAGAAGAGTTTAAGATATTAAAACAGTAATAGATAATGGCAAGATATACCGGGCCTAAAACTAAAATTTCAAGACGATTCGGAGAACCTATCTTCGGAGCAAGCAAGGCATTGCAGAAAAAGGCTTATCCTCCTGGACAACATGGACGTGGTAGAAGGAAAAAGCAGTCTGAATATGCAATTCAGCTTGCGGAAAAGCAAAAGGCGAAATACACTTACGGGGTATTGGAGCGTCAATTTGCAAACGTTTTTGATAAGGCTTCAAGAAAAAGTGGAATTACTGGTGAAATCCTTCTTCAATTATTGGAAGCAAGGTTAGATAACACCGTTTTCCGTTTGGGAATAGCTCCAACTAGAAGAGCTGCCAGACAACTTGTTTCTCACAAGCATATTACTGTAAACGGAGAGGTAGTAAACGTACCTTCCTATACATTAAGAAATAATGACATCATTGGTGTAAGAGAGAAGTCAAAGTCTCTCGAAGCTATCACTGATAGTCTTGCATCAAATGCTCGTAGCTACTCTTGGTTGGAGTGGGATTCTACCAATATGAATGGAAAATTCCTTAATTCTCCTAGCAGAGAAGAGATCCCTGAGAATATCAAGGAGCAACTGATCGTCGAATTGTACTCTAAGTAAACACTCAAAATATAAGATATATGTCTATCCTAGCATTTCAAATGCCGGAAAAAGTGGTAATGGATAAAGCAGATGACTTTCATGGCCTCTTTACCTTCAAACCTTTAGAAAAAGGATACGGTGTTACAGTAGGTAATGCGTTGAGAAGGATTCTTCTTTCCTCTTTGGAAGGTTATGCAATCACAGGGGTTAAAATACCAGGTGTATTACATGAATTTTCTACCGTAGAAGGAGTAGTAGAAGATGTGAGTGAGATGATCCTTAACCTGAAAATGGTAAGGTTTAAGAAAATCGAAGATGTAGCAGATAATAACATTACTGTGAACGTTTCGAATATGAAAAAACTTACTGCTGGAGATTTAGCAAATGCAACCACCTCATTCGAGATTTTGAACCCAGAGCATGTAATTTGTCACCTTGATGAATCTGCTAAATTCGAAATCGAATTGACTGTAGAAAAAGGCAGAGGTTACGTTGGAGCTGATGACAATAAGCCAGCTGAGCAAAACTTTGGTTTTATTGCTATCGATTCAATCTTTACGCCAATCAAAAACGTAAAGTATAGCGTTGAGAACACAAGGGTGGAGCAAAAGACTGACTATGAGCAGTTGACACTTGATATACAGACTGACGGTTCCATACATCCGGAGAATGCACTTAAAGGTGCTGCTAACATTTTGATTCAACACTTCATGTTGTTCTCAGATCAGAATATGATTCTAGAGACTCAGGAAGCTGGCGAACCAGAGCAAGTGGATGAAGAGTTGCTACACATGAGAAAGATGCTTAAGACGAACCTTAATGATCTCGATCTGTCGGTACGTGCTTACAACTGTCTGAAAGCAGCTGATGTTAGAACGCTTGGAGATCTTGTATCTCTTGAGATTTCTGACATGATGAAATTTAGAAACTTCGGTAAGAAATCATTAGCTGAACTTGAGCAGTTGGTTTCTGATAAGGGCCTTACTTTCGGTATGGACCTTGGTAAATACAAATTGGAGGAAGAATAATGAGACACGGAAAGAAATTTAATCACCTTGGTAGAAAGACCGCACACAGAAGTGCAATGCTTTCTAATATGGCTTCTTCTCTTATCATGCATAAGAGAATTAATACCACTGTGGCTAAGGCGAAAGCGTTAAAGAAATATATCGAGCCGATTCTTACTAAGTCTAAAACAGACGATACGAACTCTAGAAGAGTAGTGTTTTCTTACCTTCAGGACAAAGAGTCAGTGACCGAACTATTCAATACTGTGGCTGGAAAGATTGCTAACAGACCTGGTGGATATACGCGCATTATCAAAACAGGCGCTAGACTTGGCGATAATGCAGAGATGTGTATGATGGAGCTTGTTGACTTTAATGAATTACTGCTTGGTGACGAGTCGGCCGGAAAAGCGAAGACCAGAAGATCACGAAGAGGTGGAGGAAGCAAAGCGAAAGCTGACGCTCCAAAAGCTGAAGTACAGGATGAAGTAGCTAGCGAAGAGGCAGTTGAAGAAGTAAAAGCAGAAGAAGCAGAAGTCGTAGAAGAGGCTGTTACTGAGGAAGTTGTTGAAGAGACTCCAACCGAGGAAGTAGAAGCCAAAGCTGAAAAATCTGAAGAAAAAGACACAGATTCTGAAGAAGAAGAGAAGAAGTAAGACAATTAAGTAAATTAATCGTCGAAAATATTAAGGGATTGAGCTTTAGCTCAATCCCTTTTTTTATTTTGTATAAAAATAACCCATGCAAAACCTAATCGTATTTCTCTTCTTCCTATTGCTATTGACAGGATGCAAAAAGGAAATTGCCACCAGCGGAAGCTCAGAAAGAGTTACCCAAGTATCCTACCAGGAATATTCCCCAAATCCTGACGAGGTGATCTTCGAATTAGAATCAGTTAATTCCTCCTTTTCAAATGATTCATGGAGAAATGAAGTGCGGGTTATTCGTCAGTTGAAAGCTGGCTTTGGATTTAAGGATAGGATTAGAACCGGGTCAACTATAATCTTAATCACAAAAGAAAAGCTCACCCGTGATCGATTTTATTGTTCTGCAGAATACCAGTTGTCAGAAAATAATCAGGGCACTAAAACATTTGTTTTAAGACAATATTTAACGCAGTAAGTATGAAGAAGTACCTAATAGCCATCATTGGTATGGGATTTTCTCTTTTATCATTTGGACAAAGTCAAAAGGTAAAAGATGATCCAAATGCAAGAGTAGATTTTGAAATAAGCAGGTTGGTTAATCCTAAAACTGGCCGAATTCCGCAAAATATTCGAGCGAAGGAATTAGTATTTGCTAAGGGAATCCAGCATAAAACAAGAGCAATGACGCTCGATGGATCTACAGTTTGGGATAGGAGAGGACCCTTCAATGTTGGTGGGCGAACCAGGGCCCTGGCTGTTGATTCGAGAGATGAAAATATTATTTTGGCTGGTGGAGTTTCCGGAGGCATGTGGAGGTCTACTGACATGGGAGCTACCTGGACGAAGGTTCTGGCAGTATCCGAAATTCAAAGTGTAACCTGTATTGCCCAGGATCCAACTTCACCTGATACCTGGTATTATGGAACGGGTGAGCGTAGTGGTAACTCAGCCAGTGGCACAGGAGCCTTTTTTCTTGGAGATGGAATCTACAAGTCGCTTGATAATGGCGTAACATGGAATGTCCTGCCAAGTACTGTTGATGGGAACCCTGAGTCGATTACCACCGATGGTTTTGAAATCGTAAATGAAATCGTGGTAGATCCTACTTCCGGCGATATTTATGCAGCTACTTTTTATGGGATTTTCAGATCTACAGATGGTGGTGGAAGCTTTAACGAAGTTCTAGATAACCCCAATAGAGATTGGTCAGACGTTGTAGTAACCAGCACTGGGATTCTTTATGCCTCATTGGAAGGAGATGGGGTGCACAGGTCTACAGATGGTACTTCCTGGAGTGATATTACAGATGTCACTTTTGCTAGCAATTTGGCAGATGGCGATCGTATAGAATTGGCAATAGCACCCTCAGCTGAGGATACACTGTATGTAATCGCTGAAGAGGGCACAAGTCATAGCTTATGGATGTATGATCACAATGAAGGAGGTACAGCCACATGGACGGATCGAACCGCCAACATTCCATTAGGAGGGGTATTTGGAGATCCTGTCGGTGATTTTGATAGCCAAGGTGGGTATGATCTGTTAGTGAAAGTAAAACCGGATGATCCTGATTTTGTCATCATTGGCGGCACTAATTTGTATCGATCTACTGATGGGTTTGCATCAAGTATTGGTACTTCGGATTGGGTCGGAGGATATTCACCCGTGAATAATATTAGCAGCTACACTAATCAGCATCCCGATCAGCATTCATTTGTTTTTCTTTCAGGAAATAAGGCGCTCAGTGGTAACGACGGGGGTGTTCAAATAACAAATGACATTACGGATGACATTGCAAATGGTTCTGGCGAAACCGTTGATTGGACCGCATTAAATAATGGATATTTTACCTCCCAAGTTTATGCAATATCTGTAGGGCCCGGTGATCAGATTATTTCTGGTTTTCAAGACAATGGGAATTGGCTCACCAATTCAACCGTTGAGTCTACTAACTGGGGCGATGAACTGGTTAACTTTTTCGGAGGTGACGGAACTTACAGTGCGATAAATAGCGATGGCACGGTTAGATACATATCGACTCAAAACGCGAGAACATTCCGTCTTACCTATTCGGATGCAGATGATTTAACTTTCAACAGTTTTCAGCAAATTGATCCTTCTTCGGGATATACAGGAATCTTTGTAACACCATTTTATCTTGATCCAGCCAATGATGACATCTTTTATTTGGCAGGTGATTTTGACTTTTTGGTAAACACGCAAGCCAGTACAGCTACACGATCTGTCGGTTGGGAATCAATTACTTTACCTGGAAACACAGGGTTTGTTTCAGAAATTGGAACAACCATGGATAATATCGTTTATGTAGGTACTTCTTCGTCTGAGTTGTACAAAATTGAAAATCCTGCAGCAGCAAGTCCTATCATATCGAATGTATCTTCTGGTTTGTTTCCATCGAATGCAAACATTTCCAGCATCGGAGTGAATCAGTCTAATTCTGATGAGTTACTCGCTGTTTTCTCCAACTATGGTGTGCAAAGTATTTTTTACTCAACTGATGGTGGATCTAATTGGACAAATGTGAGTGGTAATCTTGAAGAAAACGCAGATGGTTCTGGAAGCGGTCCATCTGTTCGGGCTGCAAGAATTGTGGGCAATGGATTTGAATATTTAGTTGGCACGAGCACAGGATTGTATTCGACCAGGATCCTGGATGGCACAAATACCGTCTGGGTACAAGAGGGGGCAAGCAATATTGGAAATGTGGTCATCAATCATATAGTTACAAGAACCGATGGATTAGTTGCTGTAGGAACACATGGCAATGGAATTTACAGTACAAACATCCTTCCTGGTACTGATTTAAGTGTTTCCAATATAGGTCCTGATACGCAGGTTTTTGATGACGTTTCTGATGTAACAGCTACAGTTACCAATAATGGAGGTTCGGAAATCACAACCTTTGACATCACCCTTATGGTTGATCAGGTTGAGGTGGTTACAGAAACCGTAAATACCACCATTGCGCCACAAGGCGAATACATTCATACCTTTTCACAGCAGGTGGATTTTACTGGGGTGGGAAGTTATGAAATAGAGGTATCCATAAGCTTAGTGGGTGATGATGATGTATCCAATAATTCAGTAACAGTTTCTATTCTGAGCCAGGCGATACCTACAAATATTAACCTTTCTAGTTCATCAATTGAAGAAGATCAAGAGATTGGAACAGCAGTAGGTACCTTTAGTACCGAGGATTTGGATGATGTAGATCATAGCTACGCATTAGTGACTGGAGAAGGCTCAGATGATAACCCGAGTTTCTCTATTGTTGGAGATGAGTTACGGTCAAGTGAAATTTTTGATTTTGAGGATAAAGCTTCGTTCACGATCAGGGTAGAAACTTCAGATGATGATGGATACACATTTGTGAGAGCTTTTTCAATTGAGATTTTAGATGTGGAAGAACCACTCAGCACCGAAGAACTGGATGAACTCGGTATTGTAGTATATCCCAACCCTTTTGGTAGTAATGTTCACCTGGAGATGATCAATGATTACGTAGGAGATATTCAAATCAAAGTATCCGATGTATCTGGAAAATCAGTACTTCTCTCAGAGAATTATTTTAAGAATAATAAACAGACTAAGTCAATGCTTAATTTGGAAAAACTACCAACAGGAATCTATCTATTGAATATTAAGATGGGTGACGAGGTGTATTCTGGTAGATTAATCAAGGAATAAATAAAGAGAATATGAGACAAAAGCCACTTGTGTTTCGAGTGGCTTTTTTATTGCCTAATCCATAACTATTTTTGCTCCCCAGTATGAAATACCCTACTCGCAAGAAAGCCACACTTTTACTCGAAGATGGCACCACATTTACTGGACACTCCATAGGGAAGCAAGGCACCTCTGGAGGAGAAATTTGTTTCAACACCGGAATGACAGGCTATCAGGAGATCTACACCGATCCATCCTATTTTGGTCAGATCATTGTAAACACCACTTCTCATATCGGAAATTACGGAGCAATGGACGAGGAAGTCGAAAGTGATCAACCTACCATAAAGGGGTTGGTGGTAAATGACTTCTCAAACATTTACAGCCGGACAAAAGCTGATGAAAGTCTGCAGGAGTTCCTGGAAAAAAACAATACTGTAGGCATTGCAGGTGTAGATACTCGTAAGATCGTTCGCCACATACGTACGAAGGGTGCGATGAATGCAATTATTTCCTCTGAACTTGAAGGAGATGCGTTGAAGGCCGAGCTTGATAAAGTACCAAGTATGGAAGCGCTCGAGCTTTCCACAGTTGTTACAACCAAAGAGCCATATGAAGTAGGTGCAGATAATAAAGGATTTAAAGTCGCCGTACTTGATTTAGGAATAAAGAAATCCATCCTTAAAAATCTGACCGATAGAGACTGTCGCTGCAAAGTGTTTCCTGCTCAGACATCCTTTGAAGAAATGGAAAAGTGGGGACCTGATGGATACTTCATTTCTAATGGGCCAGGAGACCCTGCGGTAATGGATTATGCATCAAATACTGTGAAAAACATTCTTGACAAAAACAAACCCACCTTTGGAATTTGTATGGGTAGCCAGATCTTGGCATTAGCTGTTGGCATACCCACATATAAAATGCACCATGGCCATAGGGGATTAAATCACCCGGTTAAGAACCTGAATACCGGATACAGCGAAATAACCTCTCAAAATCACGGGTTTGCTGTGGACATGGAAGCCCTAAAAAAATCAAAAGAAGCTGAATTAACCCATATTGATTTGAATCATGATACTGTTGAAGGTTTGAAGCTTAATGACAAACCCGCCTTTGCGGTACAATATCACCCCGAGTCCTCACCAGGACCCAATGATTCAACATACCTATTTGACGATTTTATCCAACTTATTAAAGAAAACAAGTAATGAGCGTTATAGAAAGCGTTTTTGCCCGTCAGATCATGGATTCAAGGGGCAATCCAACAGTAGAAGTAGAAGTAATCACAGAATCTGGTGATATTGGTCGTGCGGCAGTTCCATCTGGTGCTTCAACAGGAGAGCACGAGGCAGTAGAACTCAGGGATGGAGATAAGTCCAGATATATGGGCAAAGGTGTTCAGAAAGCAGTCGATAATGTAAATAACATCATTGCACCTGAGGTAGAGGGCCAACTGGTGGTTGAACAAGCGTACATCGATCAGCTGATGATTGATCTTGACGGTACGCCTAATAAATCAAAGCTAGGCGCCAACGCTATTCTAGGAGTTTCACTGGCAGTTGCCAAAGCTGGAGCTGATGCTTGTCAACTACCCCTTTACAGATACATCGGAGGTGTCAACGCAAAGGTATTGCCTGTACCTATGATGAATATCATTAATGGAGGTTCTCACTCTGATGCGCCGATTGCTTTCCAGGAATTTATGATTCGTCCGGTTGGAGCACCTAATTTCACCGAGGCGTTAAGAATGGGTGGAGAGATTTTCCATAACCTGAAAGCAATTATTCATGATAAAGGTCTAAGTACTGCTGTAGGAGATGAGGGTGGTTTTGCTCCCAACTTTGAAGGCGGAACTGAGGAGGCTTTAGAAAGCATTTTAGCTGCTATTAAGAAAGCTGGTTACAAACCAGGCAAGGATGTAACGATCGCACTGGATTGTGCATCATCCGAGTTCTTTGAAAAGGGAGAGTATAACTACAGCAAGTTTGAAGGGGAGAATGGAGCAAAACGTTCAAGCAAAGAACAAGCTGAGTATCTTGCTAAACTCGTTGAAGACTACCCGATTGATAGCATTGAAGACGGATGCGATGAGAATGATTGGGATGGTTGGAAAATGCTTACTGAGAAAATTGGAGACAAGTGTCAATTGGTTGGTGATGACCTATTGGTGACCAATGTGAAATTTCTTGAGAAAGGCATCAAAGAAAAAGCTGCAAACTCCATTTTGATCAAAGTGAACCAGATTGGAACACTTACTGAAACTCTTGATGCAATTGAAATGGCGCACAAGGCAGGATGGACAGCTGTTGTATCCCACCGTTCTGGTGAGACTGAGGACGCAACCATTGCTGACATTGCCGTGGCAACCAATGCAGGTCAGATTAAAACCGGATCTATGAGCAGATCCGATAGAATGGCAAAATACAACCAACTGCTTCGTATCGAGGAGGAGCTTGGCGATGTTGCAATCTATCCAACAAAATAAGAAACATAGTTTTGAACTAGGGGCTTACAAATTTTTGTAAGCCTTTTTTGTTTTTATAGAACATCCTGAATCTCTTTTCGGTATTCGGAAGGACTTTTACCGGTAAAGGATTTGAACTGAGTGACAAAATGCGAATAATTGCTAAACCCGCTTTCGAAGCAAACCTCTGTAATACTTATCTGTTGTTCCGAAAGCAGTTTTGATGCATGCACCAGTCTGTATTCATTTAGAAACTGTGTAAACGTTTTATGAGTGATCTTCTTAAAGTACCTACAAAAAGAGGGTTCAGTCATACTCACCAGTTCGCAGATTTCAGGAAGTGAAATTGGATTCTTGAAATTCTCTTTAATGTAGTTGAGTACCTTATTCAATCGGTCATTGTCTTGAATCTTTGCCACAACTGAGAAGCCATCAGCATTTAATATTTTATAATCCTTGGACAGCGATAGGTCTTTGAGCACTTGAATCAAATTCAATAACTGACTGAAGTTATCCATGTGAAGCAATTGCTCGATTTTGGCACCAATCACTTCCTTGTCTTGATCCCCGAACACCAGCCCCTTTTTAGATTGTTCAAAAAGTTTGAGGATACCTTTCATCTCAGGAATCTGAAAAAAGTGCTCTCCAAGAAAGTTTGGAAGCATCTGAATGACAGTCTCACTTTCGTGACCGCTGATCCTGTCAGTAAATCCCTGGTGGGGGAGGTTGGACCCGATAAGAACCAGCTCTCCATTATTGAAATAGGATAGGTGACTTCCAATGTGTCTTTTGCCATTTCCACCTTTCACATAAACCAACTCAAGTTCAGGATGATAATGCCAATAGGGACTCGTTTTCCTTTGCTCTTGACGAAAATGACGGATAAGTATTGATCGTTCATGAGGAAGGACCACCTTTTCTAATGATGGACGAGTTAGTTTATTTTTTGCTGATTCGTTGATTTTCAACTGTTATAATATTTAGTATAATTGAATTATAATGTAAAAATCTTCAATGAAATTAAATAATTAGTGCATTTCATCTAATAAATGTTAATATTCAATAGATATATGATAATCTGGAGGTGTTTAAGGTGAATATTGCCACCTACGTTTGTATTGTCTTCAAATTAAAAAACAGAATCAAATGAAAAAGACAATCAAATTAATGACAGTTGCGGTCCTATTGATTGCGTCTGTCCGAAGTGAAGCGTTCATTGTATCCACATTTAACGTATCAGCCATTGGTGATATGAAGTTGCAGATTAAAATGACCAACATTCAAGGTAGAGCGACATCATATATTAAAGACGATGAAGGTAAGATTCTATCAAAGAAGCGATTTAAAGGTGAATCGGAGATGGATCTAATCTATGACGTTTCTGATCTAAAGCAAGGAAGCTATGTTTTTGTATTAGAGGACGAATCTAAGAGTCAGTCTGTACCATTTGAAATAGTGGAGGGAACAGTCAATGTGGATATGCAGCAACTAAAGAAAACCTACTTTCCTAAGCTGGTCAAAAAAGACAGTGAGGTAGTGATCAGGCTCCTTGGTGATGAAACAAACGATCTTTCAATAGATATTAAATCCAGCAATGGCTTACTCTTATTTCATGAAAAGATTGAGGGTAAACGAGGACTCATTGGTAAGAGATTCAAATTTGAACCAGGAACATATCTGGTTAGCCTATCCAGTAATGACTATTTTGAAACTTTACCATTGACGTTCAGATGATTCTTTGAAATCATTTTTCAACGATAAACTCCGGTTCCGATCGGAGTTTTTTTATGGACCTCAGACTGAGTTTTTTTTATATATACCTCATTCCCTTTTGAAAGAAAAATGGAATAATTCAATAACTACATCCAATAGTTCAATAAAATGACCCTTTTTGGGTATTGAATTGATGAATTTTTAGTAAGAGCTTAGTACTTGATAATTCACCTACACTCACCACCATGACTAAATATAAGCTCACTCTTCATAGAATTAAGTGCCATGAAAATACAGAATGGGGAGACGATGAAGTCTATATTAATGTAAGCGGAAGTAAAGTTTGGGGAGATACTAAGATGGGCGAAGGCAGCGTCAAAGACATCAACCAATCTTACGAATTTAATGGGTCGATTTCAGTAGAAGTGAAAGAAGAAGATGGAGGGTTACACGGCAAGGATGATCACATAGGCACAATAAATTTTGGTGAAGTTATCTCCAATAACGCTTCAGTAAAAGTATCTGGGTCTGGAGCTTCATATACTGTTTGGTATAGCATTTCACCACCCCCACCACCCAAGATTCAGTACAATCCTGAACTCAAGTTTACGCTTACCGAAATCCAGTTTATTAAAGATTATTACCGCCCGATTCCTAAACAAATTGATATCCGATGTGATTTGAAATGTTTTGGGATTGTCAATAGTTGTGAGAAAAACAATATTGACCTTCCGTCCAATGGCAAGGTCACGGTTAATCATTCGCTAGGTACAAAAACTGTAAGTTTTCAAGAATTAGTTAATCCACTAAATGGATCACCAAATTCATCTTTCATTGGACTTAATGTGGACATTAAAGAATACTATCAGTGGTATCTACCAAAGACAAAAGTGAAATTTAGTTCAGTACCCAATTTAAGCTCAAGGCCTCAAGATCGGGGAGTTGGTTTCCAAAAGTGGGTTCAGGTAAACGGATCAAAACATACACAGGAGGTAAACTTTAGCTTGTCACTTGGATATCAATATGTGCTGACTTTCAATGTGGTCATAAGTTTTGATCGTACACTGGTTCATAATGAAGGGACAAAAGTCAATCAATATATAGCGGCAGTAGAGCATTACGTCGGAGGAATAAGTAGTTATTTGAAAGAGGTCGAAGAACATGTTCAGATTGACTATGAAATTGAAAATATCGATGCTCAACCCAAGTTGACCAAAGGCAAACCCATGAAAGTGGTTAAAGAAGGAGGAAAAGGGAGGAATCTTCATTTTCAGGATGCTGATGGATTTACAATGAACAGAGAAGAATTTGTTTCTGCCATCAAGCAGGGTTTATATCCCGGGTATCACATCAGAAAAATAAGAGGATTGGAGACGCCAGTCTCTGATCCAGACAATACCACAGCAAATAATCTAGGATGAATATAAATACTCACCACCATGAAAAATCTCAAAGACTATCTGAATATTCAAAAACCAGTAAGTACTAACTTAATTCCATTTTACAATACATCCAATTTAGATCGTGCCTTGAGCAACGAGCTCAATGCTATGCTGGATGATCGTGAGATCACTTTTGGAATGCTTCCGGATATGGAAGAAAAGAGAAAAATATACGAAGACATTCTAAGGCGGGTTGGCGATGTGGATAATTTCGATTTTCAACTGCCACTTTATGAAAATTATAAAGTATTTGATCCGCCAGGAACAACATCGTATTGGAGTCTAACTCCTTTTGATTCAGTGATACAAGGAATTGAGATCGAATCCAATGAACCTGGAAAATTTCAAAACCTGGGTACTGTTTTGGTGGGAAAAGAGGACATAGGGGACTCGGTAACCTCTATTTCTGCAGATATGAAGGTAGCTTCGAAAGGTGAGGTTGGTATTGTATTTAACTTCAAAGACTATGATGATTTTTGGATCGTATCTTATGCCAATGACAAGAGTGATACTAATGTTCCTAATGCACTAATCGTCAAACGTGTGCTATACGGATTTGTGTCAGAATTTGGAAGAGGTGTTCCGATAGACGCTGATTTGACGAATCAGCTCGTAGAGATCGAAGTAGAAAAATCTGGAGGCGAACTAAAAGCTCGTGTCAAATCTAAGAACACCGATGCATCTGGAGATACAAATCCCAAGTTATTGATTCATCGAATCAAGTGTATTTCTTCCACTGAAATAGGTAGTGACGAACCGTATTTACAGAATGAGAACAATAGTGAAATCATATGGAAAGGCTCCATGAGCTCCGGGACTACAATAGAAATAAATAAACAACTTGAGTTTACCTCAGCGGCCTCAATTGTATTGAAGGAGGAGGATAGTGCAGTTTTCGGTCAAGATGATTTCATTGGAAGACTGAGCGTAGGAAAAACAGCAGTTACTGAGGCTTCAAAGGTACTTAGTTCGAGTGGTGGTAGCTATGAGATTGTTTACAGCGTATTAAATGTTCCTAGCTATCAACTTGAATCTGAGATTACAATTACCAATATTGATTTCCTATCCAAGTCTTATTGTGGTTTGTATAGCCAGAATAATGGCGATACTGAATTTTACAATCTGATGGCTGGTAAAGCAGACGGATCAGTAAAAGTTTATCCATTTACCACTGAATTGCTAAAACTGACAGCAGAAAGGTATGAACGGCAATTTGATATTTATAATGTAGACCTTAGACCCATGTCATGGCTTGCAACCTTCAAAAGACTCTGGGCAGAAAAATTCTTCGCCAAGGACCGATTGAAGCTTGCAGAAGATATTTATTCAAAAGTTATTGGCGATAAAGATGAAAATACGGATCTGTTAAGCATTAGTCCGGAAGAGGTGGACAATGCTGAAGGAAGAGTAAGAAAGGCATTTGAGGATTATTTAAGTGCTGAAGATAAGTTTCAAGAGTTCGCGACCTTTATGAGTGAGGCAGGGGTGGTTGTGCCCAAAGAGCAGTCGCAAGATACCTTTAAGACCATCTTTTCAGATGATTCTACAGGAAATTCTATTAGTACAATCAAGCAGAATGTGAATGCGTCTACGTACACAACATGGAAAGAATTCTTTTATACGTGTGCAGTTCTCAAGAAAAACTCAAATGTTTCAGACTTAATTAATCCGCAGAAACGCGATGAGATCATTCAAAGAGGAGGAGAGGCTGCATGGAATTTACACGTAAAGAATACCGTTGCCCCACTTACAACAAAGACTGTTGAACATGCGATACCACACTACCGATTTGTTATTTCAAATATTGGAGACCGTATTGTTGTTGACAATAAGGAATGTGTGGTCGTTAGTAAATTCTGGAAAACAAATCAGACACGTGCGGACTTGCTTGACACTAGCAAAACTCCAGCGACACCCTTCTCAATAGAAATTTCAAATGTCAATGAGGTAGCAACTACGATCAAAGAAATAATGTCTCCGGAAGGGAATACTACAAATGTAGAATCTGATATCAGAGAATATAAAGAAATGGATGGTGCACTAATAGATCAATATGGAGTGACCTTGCAGGATCATGTGATTCATCTTACAGAGAATTATTCTGACAAGGTAAATAATGTACTCATCGTGCCGATCTATGAGACCAACGAGAGTGTACGACCAGACCGGGTGATGGTAATTAAAAATCCGGTATTTAGCGGGAAACAGCTTCATCCTGCGTCCGTTCATTTTAATGAAAAATATACTATGGATGTTAGGTGGGATGGGATTGGTCTTGGCGAGTTCTCACATTCTGTCAATCTTTTTCCGGGAGAGGAGAGAGAATTGAAGATTGTGTCATCAAAGAAAAAATCCTGGGAAACCGTTAGTAAGACCAAAACAAGTACGAAAGCTTCCAGCTCATCAGAAACTACCAACAGTTCGAAACGGAACGATAGTTTCTCATCCAAACTCTCTGATTCAATGGATCGGTCGAGCTCGTTTTCCAGTTCCAGAAGTACGAAATCCAAAGCTTCCGTTACTGTGAAAGCGAAAGGAGGATTCGGGCCCTTTAGTGCTTCTGCTTCGGCATCTTATTCCCGGGATTCATCCTCTGAATCATCCTCAAAATTAAGTTCAGTATCCAAGAGAGCAAGTGAACTTGCATCGCAGAGTGGTAGTGAAGTCTCTGATAATAATAAAGTCGCTTTTAGTAGTACCACGGATACAGAAAGCAGCCTTGAATCAAAAGTGGCTGGTGAGGACATGGAGACAGAAACTTCAACAATCAAATTGTATAATATAAATGAAGGAAAAACAGCCAATTACAATTTCTATCAAGTCACAAATATTTATAATACAGCAGTTGGTATTGAAAATGTAACGATCACAGTAGACACTGGAATCGAAATCATTCCAGGAACAGGATTGACCATATCTAAAGAATTTGAATTGGAGAATTTCGCGGATATCTACACGGAATTTTTCATCTACACCGAGGAGGAAAAGAGAAACCTCTTTAAGCTGGTGTCAGCACAAATACTCCAGCGATACATGAAGTTGGAAAGAGACCGCATCGATGACGATCCTCAGATACTCAAGACAAGCAGAAATAAATCGGTTCAGGATAAAATTTCTGTCTTACGCTCGGATGTCAAAAAAGCCATGTCTGATACGCTGAAAAAAGTTGCTTTAACCAAGAAAAGCCAGGATAGCCTGGTAGACCAATTACCTGATGGGCTGTTGGATTTACGAAAGTATGATTATGAAATTCAAGCGCTGGAAATTGATAGCTCTCATTATTACACCATCAATTCTGGGAAGTATTACGTAGATGCTCACCTTGGTCATATGCCGGCTACAGAGGATTATCTGGAAGAGCGTAGAAAAATTGAGACCGATCGTCAGAAGGCGCTTGTCAATGAGCTGAAGAAACGAACAGATAAGGGTGTGTTCTTTCCTGAGTTCCCAGAAAATGTACAATCACTTTCGTTCGATGGAGAGGGTTTAGATATCCATGAGCATGCAAACATTAATGGAAAGTCATGAGTAGTAAAAAAGACCCATTAGATGCTATTTATGGCAATAGTAAGATTTGGAATGGGACCAACGGTACAGATCTTATTGCGCTTAATAAAAAGAAGAAGACCCAGTCAAAGGTTAAAAATTATGGGTATAAAAAGTGTCAAATAAATGGGGACTGGGAATTCGATCGTGAATACTATGATATATGTAAACAGGATCAATTCGGAAAACTCTTGAATTTAGTAAAGGGTGACAAAAGACGATTTAAGAAAATCTTGACCTTTTGGCAATCGCATATCCAAGGTGCTCGTTATAGAAAATTTGCCCCATACAAGAAAAGAAAGTGGACCGAGTCTGAGGTAACGATACTTCATCAAATGGATGAGAAGTTTAAAGAAGTAAAGAGAATATTGAACTGGTGGCTTTACTACTCACCAAAAAAAGATAGACGTGACTGGTTCAAAAAATCAGAAGAATTGAACCTTAAGGAAATGAAGTATAAAGACCATTTCTTGAATCAATTGAAGTACATTGAAGACAACTTCTTGAATAAATTCAAGCCCATTTTAGATGAATATTATGGTCGAAGAAAGTGATGCTTGGAAAGTTGGAGATTCTGATGTACTTGCATTTGACAAACAGTCTGGAGGCAAGCCGCTAACACCATCAGAATCAACTGAAGAACTGAATAAATACGGTATCAGATCAAATACTTGTCAAAAAGTAAAGGACTATCAGCATTATAATATCCAATTTGCTCTTGAGATTATCAACACTTACAAGGAAAATACGAAAGATGCTTTCAATGGAAATTTTCGTGTTATTTCAAACTTGAAAGAAGTATTAGATAAGGTCTATGAATATTTTGATGCATGTAAGATAGAATTCAAAGAAAAGTATAAAGGAGGAAAAATGGACGGTTGGGGATATTGGGATAATGAGAGAATTGTCATTAATAGTTCGATAGACACCAGCCCATTTGCTATTGCTAGTGTACTCATGCATGAAGGATATCATGCCCAAGTAGAGAGATCTCACGGGGAGAGTTTTAATGATGAAATTCTGATAAAATTCACGGAATTGAAATTTTACAATGATGTGATGGAATCAGTAAATTTCTACCTCCAGGGAAGATATTACGCTTCAAAGTCGGGTAAAGTTCATCGAATAAAGAAAGAAAAAATCTTTGGAATATACCGCTGGGAGATGTTTAAAGTAAACGCCTTAAATGAAAGAAATATTTTGGTAGATCGAGTCATATCGAAATATTCAGATAAACTGGATTTAAGTTGGATTAAGTTGAACTGGAACTTATATGGGGGTATAAATTCCCGAGAGCAGAGAACTGTAACTACTTATCTGAATTATTTTGCCAAGTCAAAATACCTTGAAGATGATGAATATGTAGCACTAATTGAGATGCTATTTGTCCTAAAAGATAAGGACGTAATGAAAGTGTTTTCTTATGACCAGCTTAGATTGAAGGTGAGACAGAAAATAATCAATCAAGCAAATAAGAATGGTGAAAAAGAGCGAGCAATCCTTGAGTGGTTGGAGGCTAAATAGATTTAAGATTTGAAGTAGCACCATAATTCTTCAATTGGATTTTTTTCCTACAACACCAATTCACCCACTCACCGGTATCAAACCGCAGCTTACCGATTTGGTCTGTGATAGCTCATCCTTCATAACCAGCTTTGGGTATCATTTTAAACTCAAAGGTTATGACACGACAAGAAAACACAAACTCGAAAGTATGGCTAGGACTAGTCTTTGTATTATTAGGCTCCTACTTCTTATTGGATAATCTCGACCTGATCCCTTCTTTTTTGCCCTATTGGCTTTTTGGCTGGGAGATGATCTTCATTCTAATTGGAAGTGCAATGCTTGCGACCAGGAGAAGAGAAGGATTTATTTTCCTTGCTATTGGAGCATTCTTCCTCTTACCAGACATTTTTTACCTTCCTCATTTTTATTTTAGAGACTGGTGGCCACTGATTCTGATTGCCATAGGCGTCTCAATCTTTCTAAAAAGACGTAATTATTCAGACTATGAACCTCAAGGGTCGTATGATGAGTATTTTGACAATACCTCAATTTTTGGCGGCTCAGATAAGACCATAACAACCAAAAACCTGAAAGGCGTTAGAATCAATTCAATTTTTGGAGGTTCTGAACTAAATCTGCTGGGCGCACAATTGGGACAGAAAGAAGTGATGATTGACACCCTTTGCATCTTTGGGGGTAGTGAGATGGTGGTCCCAAATGATTGGACCATAATCAATGAAATGACTGTCATTTTTGGTGCCTTTTCTGATAAGAGGATAACGAATGTGGAACAGGATCCGGAAAAAGTGATCAGACTGAAAGGACTGATCTTATTTGGAGGATCAGAGGTGAGAGGAGGATAGAGCTCAGAATCGTTTTATACCTTTAAGACTAATTTCACCTAATCACGAATGAAGCACCCAATTCTAAGCGGTTTCGGCTATAAACTTTACACATTGGTTTGGTTAGTAGTCATTCTGGCTCACGGATCGGTGCTTTATTTTTATTATGATTTCCCAGCGCCAATAGCGATCGCTGACAGCCTCACCTTCAATTTGATTTTTGGCGTTATCGCTCCTAGTCTGTGGTTTATTGTCACTTTTGGAGGAATAAATAAAGATGAACTTTCATTGGTCAGCACGCACATAGGTGCCGCTTTTCTTACCATTGTTGTCTGGCTTTCATTATCCAATTACATCCTTAGGCTACTCTTCCAAAATCAGGTTACCTACATTAATTTTTTAGTGGATTCCAGGATATGGAGAATGATTGTGGGTGTGCTATTTTATAGCATCAGTGTCTTAATATTCTATTTAATCAGGTATTATCGGGACATGCAAGAGCGTCTTAAAAAGGAGCTTGAACTGCAAAATCTTTTGAAAGATTCTGAACTACGAATGCTGAAATCTCAAATCAACCCGCATTTCATATTCAACAGCTTGAATTCAGTGAGTGCCCTTACCGTTTCTAAGCCGGAAGATGCCCGGGAGATGGTGGTCAAGTTGAGTGATTTTCTTCGCTATTCTTTAGGAAAGGAAAATAGCGAGTTGAATTCATTGGAGCAGGAAATAAAAAATGTATCGCTCTATCTGGATATAGAAAAAGTAAGATTCGGAGAAAAGCTCAAATTTGAGAAGCAGATATCGAAGGATTGTCTGACTGAAAAAGTACCAAACCTAATCTTACAACCGCTCCTTGAGAATGCGATTAAGTATGGCGTATACGACAGCATCGAGCCCGTAACGATTCACTTAACCTGTGAAAAACTAAATGGAATGGTTCAAGTCCATATCAAAAATAATTTCGATCCAACTTCAGTGACTGCCAAAGGAGAGGGGATTGGCTTAGCTAATGTGAGGAAAAGACTTAATTTGGTGTATGGGAGAAGTGATTTACTTCACATTGAGCATGGAGAGACAGATTTTCTAGTAACCTTAAAAATACCAACCTACACCACCATTGATGAGTCGAATTAGAACCTTAATTATTGATGATGAACACCTGGCCAGAGATATCATCAAAGGATATCTTAATGAAGATGATGAAATTGAAATAATCGGTGAGTGCAGCGATGGTTTTGAGGGGTTTAAACAGATCAATGAATTGAAACCAGATCTGGTATTTCTGGATGTAATGATGCCGAAATTGACAGGGTTTGAAATGCTGGAGTTAATTGAGAATCCTCCTGTTATTGTGTTCAGCACGGCATATGATGAATATGCCATCAAAGCTTTTGAACAGAATGCGGTGGATTATCTCCTCAAACCTTATGCAAAAGAACGCTTCTCTGAAGCGCTAGAGAAAGCAAAGTCTAAACTCTCGACCCAGTCGCAGAATCAAAGTGCCTTGAATACTGTATTGGAAGTACAGCATTCAAAACATGAAACCCTGGCAAGGGTAGCGGTCAGGACAGGAACGAAGATTCACATTGTTGCAATAGACAAAATAAAATACCTTGAGGCACAGGATGATTATGTGAAGCTTTATACGTCTGATGGAAATTTCCTTAAACAGCAAACCATGAAATTTTATGAAAGTCACCTGCCCGAAAATGACTTTCTGCGCATCCATAGATCCTATATTATCAGGTTGAAAGAAATCAATCGAGTAGAACTAATGGGCAAAGACTCACATGTGGTAATCCTTCATGACGGCACTCAGCTTTCAGCAAGTAGGTCTGGTTATTCTAAATTGAAAGAGGTTCTCGATTTTTAAGAATTATTCCGCTCTTTTCGATGAGACTGAATAATACTTTATTACGTATATATCCTAGTTGAATACGGTTTTTGCCTGCTTCACGTTCTTTTGATTGAACAAATTCGCATTGAATGGTATTTTAATAAAATGGTGTCAATAAAAACATTCTTACCAATGCTTCTGCTGGCGTGTGTTTTTCGAGTATCCTATGCGCAAGAGCAGCAAATTGGAGGAATTCTGATGGAAGGTAATTCAGAGACACCAATGTCCTTTGCAAATCTGCAAAACCTTAGAACTAAGTCAGTCAGCATCACGGACATAAATGGTAGGTTCGAAATGCAGGCGCTTCCGGAAGATACGATAGAGTTTAGCTTCATTGGATATGAGTCAGTTCGACAATTAGCAAGTGAGATCAGGCTTTCGGGAATAGTTAGAATTGCACCAACATCAACTTTATTGCAAGAAGTCGAGGTGAGTGTGAGGAGGTCTCGCTCGATCGAGCAGTTCGATAAAATTCGAACCATGCAGTCATTAGGTAAAGACATTGTCTTTGAGCTGCCAAGCATGGCAGGAGAACCTGATTTTGTGAAAGTAATCACCTTACTCCCGGGTGCTGCGAAGGGCGTTGAAGGGAGTAACGATTTTTTCATTCGAGGAGGCGCGGCTGATCAAAATCTGGTTCTTTTGGATGGGACAGCTGTCTATAACACAGGACATCTTTTTGGTTTCCTTTCTGTCTTTAATCCCTCCACCGTTGGAGAGGTAAATCTAATGACCGGGGGATTTCCAGCATCTTATGGTGGTAGACTCTCCTCCATTATCGATGTAAGATCCAAAGTGCTTGATAAGAAAGATTTTAATATGGAGGGTGGAATTGGGTTGATCTCTTCGCGGATTGCGATCGAAACACCAATCATCAAAAATAAGCTGGCAGTCCAGTTGGCGGGAAGGAGAACATATGCTGATCAGGTGGTCAAATTGGTAGGTTCTGAACTGCCATATTACTTCTATGATATGAATTTCAATGTGGATTATGAACCTGATCCACAAACAAGAATACATTATGGATTTTACTTTGGAGATGATGTTTTGAATTTCAGAGGTGAAAACGACTCTGATGATGACCCTAGTAGCAGTTCATTTATTTTAGGAAATACTGTTCATTCTTTATCAGTAGAAAAAGACTTTAAGCAATTTTCAAGCATCACTGATTTAAACTTTACTCGTTTCGATTATGATATCAGTAATGCATTTCAAGACAACAGACTTAGTGTGGTATCAAGCATTACTGATATTGGCCTAAGTCAAAGGTTTAGTTATCCAATTCAATCAAAAGATCAAATTCATACGGGTTTCTCAACCATTAGAAGGTCCATAAATAACAATCTGGTTAATGCGGAAGGTGAGCTTGCGGAGGTAATTCCAAGCAGTGAAGGAGAACAATCTTCAGTTTATGAGACGGCACTTTTTGGTGAGTACGAGATCGAACGGGGGAAATTTCAAGGGTTGATGGGAATGCGAATTTCAACCGCAATACTACCCGGTCAAAACTATTGGCAGCCAGAACCACGGATTTCACTAAGGTATGCCCTGAATAAAAATTTGGCATTAAAAGCAAGCTACACCAGGATGGCTCAATACATCCATCGTGTTTCTAGTTCTTCATTTGCACTGCCTACTGATGTTTGGTACCCTGTAGATAATGTTGTTAGGCCGCAAACAGCCGATCAGTTGACGCTTGGTATAAATAGACTGATAGAAACTAAAGGTATCGTACTAAGTCTGGAAGGTTATTACAAACAAATGAATAACCTGGTTGAATTTAGAGAAGGGACAAACCTTGTATTGAATGCAGATTTTAGAGATGATTTACTTCAAGGGCAAGGTCGATCTTATGGTCTTGAGGCATTGA
Source organism: Ekhidna sp. (assembly GCA_965601465.1). Lineage (GTDB taxonomy): Bacteria > Bacteroidota > Bacteroidia > Cytophagales > Cyclobacteriaceae > Ekhidna. The sequence continues at coordinate 1,556,037 of OZ271834.1, forward strand.
TAAGAAAAGACATAGGAAAGTTTAGAGGTTGGCTCTCTTATACGTTATCAAAAACGGAACGTCAATTTGATGAACTTAATAATGGAAACACCTTTCTTGCAAGATACGACCGAAGACACAACGCATCGCTGGTTGGAAATTATCAATTGAATGAAAGATGGACATTTTCCGCAGTTTGGGAGTTTATCTCTGGCGCTCAGTTTACTCCAATAATAGGATATTATGGAGTACCAAATGCATCCTTTACCGGGATTGATTTAATCCCTCAATACACCGATAGAAATACGGTTAGTTTGGCAGATACACATAGACTCGATTTAAGTATTATACTTAAAGGCAAGGATAAGCCTGGAAAACGATGGAGAGGTGATTGGCATTTTAGCGTCTACAATGTTTATAATCGAGCGACACCTATTGCCATAGATATCATCTTCGAAGAAGAAACCGGAGGCTATCGATATGAACAACCAGGGCTGTTGGGATTACTTCCATCTGTAACCTATAATTTTCGATTTAGATGAAAAATATACTTTGGAGCCTTTCTGTTTTATGGATAGTGTCGGGTTGCGAACCTGAACCACTACCCGTTGATGGTGTCCCGGCTCCAGAAAAGACCGTAGTAATTGGTTCTCAAAACCTTCCTGCAGAATTTTTAGCAGTCAGTGTTACTGAGAATTTCAATGCGCTTGAAGGTGGTACGGACGATGATTTCGAAGAGTTGATTCAAACCCTTTTATTGGATGGATTAGATCTATCTGTGGAAGTAGCAAATACGGTTTATCCGCTCACAGAGATTACACAAACCGGGGTATATGTGGCAAATGAAGTACCCGAAATAGTTGGTGAAACTTATACACTCAGTTTTTTAAATCCCTTCAATGAAGAATCTGTAGTTGCATCTGCAGAGCTTTTACCTTCGATAGGTTTTGATTCGGTTAATATCTATTTTGAAGAAACTCCATTCGATACGCTGGTCAACGTAGTGATGCGTGTTCAGGATCCTCCCGGAACCAACTGGTATATGATTAATGTGCAGTTGATTAATGATGAATTTGATTTCAACACGCGACCGTTTACTGAGTTATTGACTGATTCAATTCCTGAGGGAAGCACGATTGATCATGAGTTTCGGGTGTTTTTTAGAGATTACACCCCGGGAGATACGGTGCTTGTTTCTATGGCTAACATCAGTGAGAGCTACTATGAATTTTTAGAATTACGAGGCACCAGAAGAGGATTTGTCGGTTCTTTGGGTGAGCCCATCAACTATCCTTCAAATGTTGATAATGGATTGGGTTACTTCCATTTACACATCCCTGATGTACGTATTTTTCTTCCAGATTTACAAAATATCGATTAATAACTATAAAAATAGTTGTATAATTATAAATATAGTTATAGTATTGTATCATGAAGGAATTGACCAAGGCAGAGGAACAGCTAATGCATTACCTCTGGATGTTAGAAAAAGCGTATTTAAAAGACATTGTGGAGCAATACCCAGACCCTGCTCCGGCGTATACAACTATATCTACGGTTGTAAATGTTCTGGTGAAGAAAGGATTTGTGGGCTTCAATACACATGGAAAATCCAGGGAGTATTATGCACTTATTTCCAAAGAAACCTATTCGCAACAGTCCATGAAGGGACTGATGAGCAGCTTTTTCGATAATTCCGCCCAAAAATTTGCTTCGTTCTTCACTTCTCAAAAGGATCTTTCCGTAGAAGAATTGCAGGAAATAAGAAAACTCATTGACGATCAAATCGAAAAACGAAAGTCATGAACGAAATCATCATATACTTGCTTAAGGTCATCGCTATCCAGGGAATATTGTACATATTTTATCGCCTGGTGTTACGAAATACCGGCCATCATGCATTTAATCGATTCTATCTTTTAGTTGCATTGATTGCGGCATTTTTTATCCCATTTATTGAGTTATCAGTTCCTGACAAAATTCAACCCATAGAAGAGGTTCCAGCAATTATGTGGATATCCGAACCAGCCAAAACGATGGGAATGGAAGAGTTCGAATTGGTTCCAATCAATAAAGAAATCTCAAGTTCATATTGGTACCTGGCACCTTGGCTATACGGTCTGGTTGTCTTTGTCCTATTGACCCGGTCAATTGTCTTCTTAGCATTATTAACCCGACTTCAAAGACATTCAGAATTCATCAATAAACGATGGTTCAAACTCTTTAAAATATCACAAGATCGTCCGTTCAGTTTTTTCTCGAATGTGTTTATGCCGAAATCACTTTTTGGCAGTGAGTCATTCGAGCAAATACTTGCGCATGAATGTGAACATGTAAAGCAGCGACATTCTATTGATCGACTGCTAGTGGATTTTGTTGTTTCTCTGTTTTGGTTCAATCCCTTCATTTACCTGTATCGAAACGCACTCATCGAAATCCATGAATTTCAGGCAGATGAAGTAGTACTCAACCGATTCAAGGATCCGGTGGGGTATCAGGAGATTTTATTTTCTCAACTTCAATCTGCACAATACTCGGGTTTGGTGAGTCATTTCAATTTTTCAATGATTAAAAAAAGGATTGTAATGATGAACAAACAACACAAAATGTCTGGATGGGTCTATGCTTTGACAGCTCCAGTGACGCTCTTAGTAGTATTTGCATTTTCAAGCAAAGAGACTATGGAGCCAATTAATGAAGTAGGCAATGAAATTGCCTCGATAATAGGACCTGAAAATGGGTTTGATTGGCCAACATTTGAGTTTATGGAGGAAAATGATGAACCCAAACTTAAAAGGCAAGGGGACATTCCATCAATATCTCCGGTAAAGGATTCAGACCTGGTTAGACTGAGTTCAGGTTTTGGCATGCGGATGCATCCTATTGAAAAGGTTAAAAAGATGCATTATGGGGTTGATTTCGCTTGTCCGATGGGAACCGAAATCATGGCGACAGCAGATGGTAAAGTCACGAAAATTTCTTCAACTCCAAAAAAAGGATATGGTAATCTCCTGGTTTTAACTCATGGAGATGGCTATGTGACTAAATATGCTCAGCTTTCAGAATTCAAAGTGAAAGAGGGTGACGAAGTAAAGAAAGGTGATGTAATTGCACTTTCCGGAAATTCAGGAATGTCTACAGCACCACATCTACACTATGAAGTAGTCAAGAATGATAAGCAGCTGAATCCTGTGACATTTATCAAAGATTACAACTTCAAATCCCAATCTACACCTTCACAAAAGAAGCAAATCGAACTTGAAAAAGCAGAACAGCAGATGGCTTTAGCACGACAAGAGCGAGAACTGGCTGAAAAGCAACAAATGCTGGCATTGAAAGAAAAAGAACTGGCTCAACATGAAATGGAATTGGCGCAACGTGAAGCCCAGAAAGCGGCTCAGCAACAGAATTTGGCTGAAGAAAGAAGACAGGCGGAACTCAGGATGATGAACGAGCAACTAAAATTTGAAGATAGTAAGCAGAGTACAACTGTAAGAATATCAAGTCTTAGTAAAGATCCTCTGATTGTAATCGACGGGATAATCGTTTATGATGTCTCTGATTTAAACCCAGAGGATATTGAAAGCATCGAAGTGCTAAAAGGTGTGAGTGCCAAGTCTAAGTACGGTTCGAAGGGAAAAAACGGCGTGATAGAAATAAAAAGTAAGGGGAAGAATAAGCAAAAAAATAAGTCTAGTGGTAAGATTAAGTCCAAGGACAAGCAAAAAGATAAGCAATTGAAAAAGGCAAATAAGAAAAGCGATTAGATCATTTACTTCCGTAAAAGCATATTTATTTTTTCCCGATAGGATTGTCCTATCGGGATTTTTGTTTCTCCGATTTTTGCCTGGTTTCCTTCCAGGTATTCCAGTTGCTCTAATGCAATGATGTAGGACTTGTGCACCCTAAGAAACGCCTTTGGAAGTAGCTCCTCCAGTTTTCTAAGTGTCTCACTGATAATTAGTGTTTTTCCATCCGTAAGGTGCAACTTCACATAGTCTCCAATAGACTCAAAATACTGGATCTGATCAAAGTTGATCTTGTGAGTTTTCTTATCAACTTTAAGCATGATAAAATCAGCTTGCTGATTATCCGGAGGATTTATTTTAACCTTGTTTACCGCTTTAACGAATCGCTCAAACGAGAAGGGTTTTAACAAGTAATCCACTGCCTCAAGTTCAAACCCTTCCACTGCATGATCCGAGTATGCTGTAGTAAAGATTACTTTCGGCTTTACGGAGAGTGATTTGTAGAAGTTGATCCCTGAAAGTTTAGGCATATTAATGTCAAGGAAAAGGAGGTCGATTGGTTCCTGATTTAGCCGGTCCAGTGCTTCCACGGCATCAGTACAGCTGGCTACCAGCTCTAGCGATGGTAAATCTTCTACATATGATTCTAATACCTCTCTTGCTAGCGGTTCATCATCGATGATCAAACATTTAATCATTTCCAATTGATCTCAATTGATACTTCAAATTGTTCGAGCGTTTCATTGACATTCATAGTCGCTCGATCTCCATAGATAAGGTTAATTCTTTTTCTCACATTTTCCAGCCCAATTCCTCCATATTTTGATTCTTCCACATCGTCTACTTTCCCTTTATTGTTTAGCACATGAAAGGTCAATTGCTTGGAGTCATTTACCAACCTGATCTTTACATAATTTTCACCCTTTTCACCTTTGAGGCCATGCTTGAAGCTATTCTCAACCAGTGGAAAAAATAGCAATGGAGCCACCATTCTATTTTCCATTTCACCTTCTGTGTGAAAGGAGATTTCGGCATCTTCGGCTATTCTTAGCCGTTGTAAGTCTAAATAATCGTTGATAGAGTCGATTTCTTTGGCCAAACTCACATCTTCTGAAACTTCATAAATCATGTACCGCATCAGGTTGGATAGTCGAAGGATGGCATCAGGTGTCTTTTCGCTCTTTTTTCTGGCCAATGAATACATGCTGTTGAGGCTGTTGAAAAGAAAGTGCGGGTTGATTTGCATCTTCAGAGAATTTAGCTCAAGCGCCAGCTTCTCCTTCTCCAGATGCTGTAGCTGAGACCAGGATTTTGCTAACCTCAATAGGGTAGTAAGTCCCCAATAAATCGTGAATATGGTAATCAAAACGATGATATCCGTGAAGGATACCATATAGAAATCCGTCGGTAGCACGGGAATCAATATTTCAAAAACCAATTCATGAAGGAAGTATGCAAATGAAATGTTGAATACACTAAGTAAAAGATATATAGCATACCGTTCTTTCAGCAGGAATTTTGGAACATGATAGTTCAGATTGAGATAAACAAGAACAACCAACGGCACATGGAAAAATGCGGAATAGACAAAGTCAATGATTTTGATCTCGCTCGAGATTGAAAAGTAACTCCCAATCGCATAAAAGGACAATAGCCAGAATACCGTATGCAAAAGCTGATTGCTGGATAAGATTTTTCTTACTCTTTCCATTATAGTGATGCTCTTTTATAGGTTTCTCGGCTATCAAAAACCGATTCATCATCGGCATACTTGTCAAAAAACTTTTGAAGTTCCTTGGGCTGTGCAGTTATCAGGATTGTTCCATCCACATTTTCATGTCTGAGGCGGATCAGGTTGCTTTCAAACAAATCGTTGAGTTTGTCCAAATCAAAATGAATCATCGTGAATTCATCTTCTGTAATCTCCACTTTATAGAAGGTATGAACTGGAAAGAAGTTATCAGAGAAGTTATCAGAGTTAAAATTGGTAATAGGATAAAGGTCCAGGAAAAGATCACCACCCACATCCGCAAGATGGGCGGTATAATGAGTTTCTTTATTTTCTTTCTCGTCTACAACTGTCAATACATAGGATTTATCCTTATCATATACTTCTACGGTTCCTTTAAAATCCTTGATCTTAGGTTTATTATCTACAATCTTTTTTGCAGTCTCTGGAATAATGGTCAATGTGTTGTCTACCTCTTCATTATTGTTTTCTATCCCAGCCAAAATTTTCTGTCGGATTGAGTCTTCGTCATATACCTTTTTACCATCAATCATGACGAAAATGGGTTCATCAGAACTTATCGAAAAGTCATCACTTATCATTATTTCATACTTGTGCTCTTTCTCTTCTTTCTCTTCTTTTTCATCTTCAGCTTTTTCTGCTTCTTCACGGGTTCTGAAGATCATATAAGTGCCATCTTCAAGGTCCCACATCCCCAGGAGTTCTTGTTTGAATACAAGGGTGTCTTTGGTGTAAATCGGAAAGAGTGAATAGACGCATGAGTTAAGAAAAATCGCTATCAATCCTAGTAAAATAAGATGTTGCTTTTTCATAATAGTAGCTTTCGTGTTAAAGATAATTGATGAATGGTCTACAGCTCTGAATTGGTCATGTTAGCCAAGACTTCATCGTAATACTTGAAGTTATCAGGCACCATTTTCGATTTACCATTTTCGATTTCTATCGTGTAATGAGTGCCGTCAATGATTTTTTCAATGACTCCTTCTTTGTTTACAAAGACATTTTTGGGGTACCCATCTATACCCATTTCTTCAAAAAGACTAGATGCATCTGCAAAACTTCGGTAATCAAGCGAATGCTTTCTTAGCACCTTGTTCACTTTTTCTTGACTTTCTGGTGCTATGGCAAGAAACACAACGTTTTCAATGTATTTTTCTTTGAGTTGGTTGAGTTCTGGAAACTCTTCTATGCAAGGTTTGCAGGTTACGCTCCAAAAATTGATATGAATAATTTTACCGTCTAAGTCTTCCATGATCACTGGATTGCCATCCATGTCAGTCAATGCAAGATCAGGTAGTTTTTTTCCCGTCCACCTGGATATGAACGCATTATCACCAGATCCAGTATCTGAGTCTTTTTCGCGCTCAGGTTTTACTTGGACGAGAAAACCTTTCGCTTCCAGGGCATTCTTTTGTTTAATCGTGTTTGGATCATTTATATCTCCGTAGATGGTGGCTTCCACTTGAGCGATAGCTGTTGAAGAGATAAAAGCAGAGAGAATTAACATCAGTAACATTTTCATTTTTCATTATGGTTTGTTGAACATGATACGAAGCTGAGCTTTAGCGCCTTTATCATGAAATTTTTTCCGTGAACGCTAAAAATCAGGGGGTGAACCATAAAAAAACCCTGAAATATTCAGGGCTTCAAATACTTTATGCCTTTCATCTAACGCAATAGATACTCAAATAGTCCGGTTAGAACTTCAGAAGCACCTATATAGATGCCTACACCGTAGGTAACGTGTCTCACAGATAAATTTCTGATGACATAGGGAAGTCCACTTATATTGGCCATGGTGAATCCAGCACCAATTATTAATGCAGCCACTATGGTCAGATAAGGATCTGCAGAGAATATTAATGTAATAACACCAATAGCAAGTACGATAAAGCTACTGATGATTACATTCTTTAAATCTGCCTTTGCAATTCGCTTACTGATTAAAAATCCTGAAATGGCACAGAGCCCGAGTATTCCAAAAGATATGTATCCTTCGTATTCTGTAAATCCTGGGAATCGGGTGGAGAAGTGCTCAGGTAAGAATTCAACTAAGAAAGCCTTGCCAAGTCCTAGAAACAAGCCTACAACGATAATGGCCAAGTAGGAAATAGGTGTTTGATGTTTCACACGGTCATGTTGGATCAATTCTGATTTACGCTGCATGACTTCTTGTCTGGAAACGCGATGGAATATGTATCCCGTGACCGAAATCAATAGACCTCCAACAACGAATGTTAAGGTATCACCAAAGAAGGTAACTAACGCAACAACAACTGGTTCTAATGCATACAATAACTCTGTAACCAGGAATAATACCCCCACTACAATGGGTAACTGTTGTACTGGTGCAAATGCCTCAATCATTGAGTTGGCTGGGCTGATAAAGAGATTCATACTTATTAGCCAAACCACAATCATAAACGGTACAATTGAACTAACATCCATGATGTGAGCGGTACCAACCAACGTAGCAACCACCATGAATACCATCGCTGTGGCTCCAATTCCAACAGTGAAAATGATCAGATATTTTCCATTCTTTTGAAGAATTTTGTCGGATAACCATCCTGCAATGGGCGGGATAGTCACCAGAATAATGGCTTTAGAAATAATCAAGAAATCTAATAAATGGGTTATCCCAAGATTTTCCATGAGTATCGGCTGGTATTCGTGATAAGCAATCCAGCTGATAACAACCGCTGCATTTAATGCAGCGAGGCTATAAACTTCTCTCCACTTCAGGGAGCTTGTTTTTTCAGTCAACATATTTTTTACTCTTTAGATGATAGATGTAGATACATACGCATTATGTATCAATGTTGGATTTCTTTGCGGTTGATAAGTTATACCATTCCGAGAATGAAACCAATAATGGAAATTCCAAGACACAAAGGGGAGTAAAGCCTAGAATCTTTTTTAGCAAATGTGGTTGAACGGATTTTTTTGGTGAATCCAATGTATCTGAAATCTCCAATAGCTCTCAAAAGGAAAATGCTTGGTATGATCCAACCGGCAATAGTAATTATGACTTGGGGAAGACGAAATTCGATAACATCGACTTTTATAAGATAGAAAACCCCAAAAATTAATAATCCTAGCCCTACTACGATGCTATCCTTTTTTTTCGGGTTTAGCATCTTTTTTCCTTCTTCATTTTTAGGAATTGCATCCTCAAATCCCCATGAACCCCCAAATCCCCAACTAAAATGAAGTAGGGATAGAAGTAAAAAAATTACAAACAAGAGGATGGCTAAAGTTGTCATGAGATTGCACTTAGATGTTTTATCAGGACTTGTTTCAAAATGTCTGTTTTTATTGGCTTTAAGACATAGTCACTCATTCCTGCTGCCAGACACTCTTCCATTGAATTTTTCATGGCATTGGCTGTGAGTGCAATAATTGTCGGTCGTTGCTCGGCGTCTTTGTAATATTCTGTGATTCGTTTTGAAGCCTCAAATCCTGTGATATCTGGCATTTGTAGATCCATCAAGATGACATCCGGTCGCTTTTCTTTGGCCTTTCGCACACCTTCTGTCCCATTTACGGCCACATCAATTTCATGGATCTTCATGCTTTTCAACATTTTTGTAGCCACCAGCCTATTGATTTCTACATCTTCGACAATCAAGATCTTTAAATCGCTGAGACCAGGTACCTCAATCTGGTCCATTTCGTTGCTTTCTAACTCATCTGTTATACCCAATGGTAATGTGAAAAAGAAGGAAGATCCCTGTTGAGGTGTGGATTGGAAATCAATGGTGCCGCCCATAAGCTTCACCAGTTTCTCTACAATTGAAAGCCCCAGTCCGGTGCCTTCATATCCGTCTTCATCGGTTCCCTTGTAAAAAGTCTCAAAAAGGTGAGGCTGTTTTTCCAAAGGTATGCCGGCACCGGTATCAACAATCAGGAATTGAACGGATACCACATCTCCGGCCTGACCCAAAACATCAACTTTCAACGTAATGGAACCTTTATAAGTAAACTTGATGGCATTATTCATCAGGTTAACTAATACCTGACGGATCCTTGCCATGTCTCCCGTTAGATAATCGGGAAGTTTTTCATCTAAGTCTAGCTTAATCTCCAATTGACTGTTTGACTCGGTTTTTTTCTTGAAAATCTGCCAAATACCCTGAAGCTCTTTTTTGATGGCGAATGAGTTTATTTGGAGTTTCAGCTTTCCTGCTTCAATCGTTGTGATGTCCAGTACATTGCTGATCAGTCCATGGAGAATGTTACTACTGTAGACGAGGCTTTCAATTAACTCTTTTTGCTCTTTGTTTATCTCTGTTTTCGAGAGCAATTCGGTCATCCCAACGATTCCATTGAGTGGTGTACGCATTTCATGGGAGATTGTAGCCAGGAATGTGGTTTTTGCCTGATCGGTGGTTTCCGCATTCTGCTTTTCTTTTTGCAACTCCTTATTTCGAGCTCTTAATTCTCGTCGGTCCATGATGTAGGTGCGTTTGAACACAAACAAGCAAATACCCATGACCACAAGCGTGGTAAGGGTGGCAACGACTAGATCTTGCATGAGCAAATCATTACTCTCATAGACACCTACCAACTCAGGGTTATTGATCTCAAAAACAGTTAAACCGAAGACAAGCCCAAACGTCGCAATGATAAATATGAGATAATCACGTAAGGGCAAAACAAGTAGTCCGGAAAGGAATACAAGTACCAGAAATGTCGGAATTGCTGCTTTAATTCCTCCAGATGGAAGCCATGAGATGGCGAAGAGGAACAAAATCAAGTAATAATAGACCAGGCTCAGGGCTCTAAAACCCAATTGCCTTTTCTGTAAAATATAGAGTAATCCAAAAATGAAGACACCTGCTGTGTAGACAGTCTGAACAATGGATTCGTAATCCACAATAAAGCCGTAAATGCACCAGAAAAGGAAAACAACAACTGATAATCCTAAAGTGATCTCAAATAAACGTTCCTCAATCTTTAAAGATCTGTTGGTGGTGGGTAGTATGTTTTTAATAAGCTGATTCAATGGTTAATACTCCAAAGTGAAGTTAATTTATTCGTAATAATTAGTTGACATTAAATATCACAGAAGTCGTGACAAAGGGGATATGCTCAGACATTTTATTAATGCTTTCTACGCGATGTGTAAGGTCAAGCTGAAGTTTAGCCAATTTTGAAAATACATATCCAACACCTAGCGAGACTCTATTGTCCACACGATTGGAAGAATTGCTACGTTGTAAGATGATTTCATTGGAAGCAACCAGGTAGCATTCTTTACTATCAAGTTTTAGTCCACTGAGTGGCATATCCAGGGAAAATCGATAACGATACCGATGAATGAATTGATCCCTGAATCGTTGTTCTAATCGCAATCTACTGACTAATCGGATATGGTTATTATAGTGAATCAATGCTGCTTGTTGGGTAAGTCTGTGTTCAATTTCTTCGCTTTCATTATTTATATCTCTGTATTTATAGCCAAGCGAAATGGAAAGATCAGGGTTGATTTTCCTGGTGATAAATTGATTGAACTCAAGGAAGGCTAATTTGTTGGTTGATGATTCACCGACTTTTTCTCTGATCGCCCGATGCCCCAATGAGGTATTGAATTTCCAGGAATTCAACCCATAGTTTATCGCAATATTGTTTTCAATTGCAGCTTCCTGAGCGTGTAGATGGTTCACACTCCAGCAGAATATCAAGACGGCAGTTAGGGTACGTCGCATCAGTAAAGAATAAATTCAGATGAACGATGAATGATTATTCGTTTGGTGAGAAACTGACCGTCTTCCTGAAATAACATTTCATAGGCCGTCCATTTCCCATTCTGTTTGGTGTTCACCTCGATTTCAAATCGAATGATTTCAGCGGTTCCGTTTTGCAGTGCATCTTTAATGATCTCCTCATTGGATTTTGCAGAAGAGCTAAACTGCTTCTGTATTTTATCAATCTTGAATTTATCAAAGGAAGAAAGGTGTCTTTGAATCTTTTTCCAAGACTCGGAAGGCAGAGTCCCCATTTGAATGTTTACTTCTATGTCTTCAAGCTTGCCGGATTGATCAAATTCAATGCTATAGCGATTGCCCTCGAATGAAAGCTTTACTTCAAAACTCGTGTGTTCGTTATCTATCTCACTGAAGAACTTCACTTTTTTCGACTTCTCTAAGTAGCCCTCAAGTGATTCAAGGATTGAAGCAGGCATTTCGTCCCTTTTCAACTTGGTTTCTTTTTCATTCTTGCTCTCTTGACCATAGGATAAGATCATGAGGAGGCTACTAAAAAGGATGAGGATCGCTCGCATGTTTTAAATGTACGTTAGCTCAGTGTTTTCTCTGTCATATCACATGATTTTGTTGCATCAATTTTTTCTGTGTTGTTTCTTGCAGACAAATTCATCAAATCATGGTAGAAAATATATTTACGCTCCTTATGCTCATTCTCTTGCAGGCTGTCCTCGGTTTTGACAACCTGCTTTACATTTCATTAGAGTCTAAAAGAGCACCGGCAGAGAAGCAGAAAATGGTTCGTACATTGGGTATTGGTATAGCAATCGCCTTGCGAATCATCCTACTTTATGTTTTGGTGAATGTGATAAAGTATTTTCAGGATCCATTTATGGAGCTTGATTTTAGCTTCATTTCCGGGGCCATCAGTGTTCATAGTTTGATTGTGCTTTTTGGAGGTGGCTTCATCTTATACACTGCAGTTAAGGAAATCTTTCACCTGGTATACCTGGAGGAACATGCAGGAGAATTCCAAAAAAGCCAAAGTGTGACAAAGACCATCTTCATGATCGTTCTAATGAACTTGATATTCTCATTCGATTCGATTCTTAGCGCGATGGCGCTGAGTGAAGTTTTTTGGGTAATGGCGGTGGCCATTATTATCAGTGGAGGATTGATGATATGGCTTTCAGATGGGGTGTCCAAGTTTTTAGCTAAAAACAGACTATACGAAGTTTTGGGTCTCTTTATCTTGTTTCTGGTTGGAGTGATGTTGCTTTCCGAAGGAGGACACCTTGCTCATTTAAAGTTATTTGGTAATGCTATTACGCCAATGAGTAAAACCACATTCTACTTCATCATTTTTATATTGGTGGTGATTGACATTGTCCAAGGAAAATATCAGCGAAAGCTAATTGCAAGAAGACATGCATCTAAAAGTTGAATAGTTGCGTAGAAAATGGTTTAACCAATCATTTTCTACCCATGAAATCAAGTATCTCATTATTAGTCTTCTTTTTGTCGCTCACGGCTCTTTCGCAGAGCACAAAAATTTCAACGGTTGATTTTGTGCAGATTCAAAATGACAACCGGGATGAAGCCATTTTCTACTACGAAAATAATTGGTTGGTCTTGCGTAAGAAGGCACTGGAGAAGGACTATATAGATTCCTACGATATTATTGAAGTCGAAGCATCAGAAGATGCACCATTTCATTTGATTCTTAAAACAACGTATCCAGATCAAACGGCCTATGATCAAGCGGAAGAAAGATTTACACAATTGATCAATGAAAGAGGGCCTCTGAAACTGCTCAATGAAAAAAAGCCCGGAGATTTTAGAAAAGTAATCTTCAATAAAGAAGGTGAACACTTGTTCTGAGGTAGTAATTCAGACTTTGTTATACTAATCCTTTACCAGATAGGCGAGTGCCTGCTCTTTCGTGTCAAATGGCTTTAGTCTTCCATTAACGACCGCATTGTATCCCATAAGGAGTACCTTCTTCATTCCGGTAATACCTATAATCGCACTTTTTATGGTTTTATCTCCAACTTGTTTTCCATACTTTTTGGATTCATTCATCCATTCTGAATTGCCTGCGGCATCCGTTAAATCAATCAATGTTCTGATTTTGTCGGGATAATTTTCGAAGAATTCAACCACTTCATGGAGTGTGCTGATCATCTCTTCTTTCTTTTTCATTCCACTATAGTCTACAAATAGAATTTTGACACCTTGGTGCTCAATAACAGATACAGGCATAATGTTGGGGTTTGGATAAATATAATCAAATGATAATAAGATTTGTGTTACGATTCATTCTCGTAATAAATCTTATAATACTTGCGCCCATCAGAATCAACGCCGCGTTCTATTAGATCGCGATCACCGTGAATGTATACATGGAAATTCTTATCGAGTTTCAGCACACTCTTGAAAATTCGTGCCTGTTTCTTTACTGACTGGACAGCTATTTTGAAGTTGTCTTCGATCTCCAAATCCATATCTTCCTGATATTGCTTATCGAAGTATCTGAAAGATTGCAGGGCCTCATCTTCCTGACCGAATACCGACAGTTCAAACTCGCCTTTGTCAAAGGTTTCTGCTTCCTTGAAATATTTGATGGACTTATTAAGAAGGTCGATTTGGTCGGTTTTGGAAACCTCAAACTCCTCGGGCATTTGATTCGTGATGTACGTTTTGGTCATCTCGAGGAAGTGATTGGTATTATTTACATGATCTTTCTTGAAATCCAGGTTGATGAAGTCATTCTTCCAATAGACCGCTTCGCTGGTATTATTGTCGTATGCCAGGATGGTAAAAGGGTCCTCATCAAATAATATCAAGCAAGCTTTATCCAATTTCTTCTCACCAATGCCTTCTTTGAATAGTAGCGTTGGCTCCTTGGTCCAGTCTGGCGTTTCTATGAATGGATCTTTCTTTTCCACTTTGAAAATACCTAAACCATCGATGGTCATTCCATCCATGAAAATATCAGTAAAACGGATGATAAAGAGCTCGCCTTCTTTGATGTTCGGATGTCTGGAGCTTGTTCGCAAGTGTGAGATGATTCCCTCATGTAAGTTGCCCAATGATTCATTGTTCTTAACCTCGCGAGAGAGATTGTAGAGAACATTGAGGTTCAGATCCACATCATGAGTGAATCGATAAGTATTCGTGACGGAAGTAAACGGCTTTAGAAAAATGGTTTTGAGCATCTCTTCATCACTTGGAGAAAACTCTTCCTGTGTTAAGTGATGATCATTGGTTTCCTCCTGGATTTTCTTGAAAAAAAGTTCTTTTACGCTTGCTCCTTTATAGTCGATCATGATGAATGCGAAATTAGTCGAAATGTGAAAAGGTTTATTGCGATAAGACAGAAAGCATTTTTTGAAAATCAGTATTTTGGGTAGGGTAAAACCTGATGTGCGTGTAGTACTACTAAAATTACGACTATGAAAGATTTGAAATTAATTGCGATGCTAGTAAGCTTTCTTTTTATGATAGCTTGTTCTAGCGATGATGAAGTGAAAAGCCAGATAGATATACCCTCACAATTCTCTGTAGATATTCCTACACCTATAAGTAGCAACAGCGGGAATTTGAGTGGTAGAACTACCGGTGATGGAGATGGGATAATTGAAGGTGACGAGATTTATGAGAGCCTTAGATATTTCATTCATTTAGGTGAGCAATCTGCTGAAATTTTGGAAGTAACTCTTGTGGTGGGTGCTGCATTGGAAGCTAATAATGTGCGTTCCTTTACATTCGTGAGTGACGATGACGATCGTGAAAAAAGATTAGACATTGAAGAGAATGTGACGAGGGGCGGCGTTTCTTATGAGTATGAAATGACGATGGTAGATACGGAAAATGAGGAACAGGCACTTCAATTACTCTGGAATACCAACCCCGTGTCCGGAGTAGGTATCTTGAAGCCTTATAACATTGATCGTACCGACGGTGATTCTGATGCCTTCCTGCGAATTGATTACAGCGAAGATGATGAAAATTACGATGCAACGATGACCATTTCAATAGCAGGAATTGAGCCTGTGGAAAATGGAGACATTGATAACATGAAAATGTTTGTTGGTAAGAAAGGTGATATCGTTGAAGTGATGGGAAATTCCAATCATCCGAATGTGGTGATCATCGATGAAGACTTTACCGGAGGAAGAAACTATGCATTCGTAGGACGTGGGGATGAATCTACAGACCTGGGAGTTGTTAAGCTCGCATTGCCACCATCTTCCACCGCTACTGCAGATGTTTTGTCTGATTATTCAGTATTTGCAGTTCTTGAATCTGAGATTAATGCTGTTACTGATCTGACACAGGATCAGATTGATCAGATTTTAGCGGAGGCATTATCTCCAGCATATTTTAACAATAGTGGATTTATTACTTCCGGAGCTGACAATAAGCCAGCCAGCTTCAGCGACAGCTTTGTGGATCTTTCAGGAATGAATCCATTTGTACCCAATGACATTAAAAATCTGGAAATTGACTTTATCCAGTAAAAGGTTGATGAGTAAGTCAAATCCCAACCGAAAGGTTGGGATTTTTTTATCCGTTGGCCTCATATGCTTCCCTTATCCACCCCATCAACTCGTCATCAATCTCTTCAACTGATGTTAATTGCACGCGGTGTGTGCACATGCTCCCAAAGGGACCTGAATTGCCTAAGCGATCAGTTTCGGGCTTACCTTTCAGCTTCAACCCTAAATCAATTCGAGTTTTAGTAGCTGGCTTGATCAAAGCGAATTGCTTTTTACGAATCATGCTCACACTGTCCTTTTTAGGCGTGCGTGTTATATCATTACCAAATTTGGATATCTCATCAATCAACCGATCATAGATAGGCCTTAGGGATTCTTTACCTGTATACTGATTCATAAGTAAGTCGTCAGGGTTATGCGATGCTGCATCAGCGTTCCTGGCCTTCATCGCAACGAAATTTGCATATCCATAAGTAAAGTCGTGCTCTTCCTTAAGAAAGGCAATAATGGCTTTATGCTTTTCAATTTTTGATTCTTTCACCACCTGGATCCAATCTTTTAGTGATTTTCCTGTCTTTTCTAATAAACCTTGTTCCATTGTCTTAATTGTTTAATTACCAACTACCAAGTATCAAACCCATCAATGTAAGAGAAAGCACGCAATATCCAGCATTGATAAGGAATACTTTCATCGTTTGCATCTCAAACAAATAGAGTATTCCAAGAAATGTGGATACCCAACCTAATCCAGCAAAAAATCCTGCCATAGAACCGAAAGCTATGTCAGCTTCTGGTCCTATGAACATTTCTAAAATTAGCGCTGCGATAAAAGCCAGTAAGAGGGAGAGCCCAAATGTTTTCGGGACGCTCCGTTTTTTTAAATCTTCTTCTGTATATCCAAATGCTTGCATCCAGGACTTCCCGAAAATGGGCCCATACCAGATGCCGCCGATAAGAAATGTTGAAAGTGCTGCTATCACCACCGATAACCAATTAATGCTTTGAAGTGCTGTTGTTAAATCCATGTTCTTTAGTTTTTGACAAGGTTAGCAACAGGCTTTTGGCTGCCATAGTAAAAAATTAACCTATCCGATCCAATGGGAAAAAATTTGCATCATCCTCCTGGTTAAAGTCCTGATCGATAAACTCCTCAGGATTAAATCCCGAAAAAAGCTTGAACTCTTTTATGAAATACGATTGATCGGTAAAACCGCATTGGTAGGCTATTTGCGCCCACGAGATCATCTCCTTTTTATGCACCTTCCCAAGTATCTCGTTAAATCGTAAAATTCGCTGTGACATTTTAGGTGTCAGTCCTACATATTTCTTGAATTGATCAATTAAATGCTTTTGAGAGTTTGGATAGTTCTCTACAATCAAAGGATAATTAGCAGCCGGGGCCTTTTGTAGCTTTTCATAAAATTCTATTAAAGCTTGAGGAGGTGTCTTATCCTTATTAAGCTTTTCAAAGAGCCACTTTTCGGCCTTTTCAAATTTATCCGCAGAACTCGATTCAGCTAAGATTGATTCCCTTAATGAAAGTATTTCGCCACCTAACACCTCGCTTGCCTCAACAACTTTCTCTGTTAAATTTTCCATTGATGTGTTTAGAAATGGATAAGCACCATAGGGCTTAAACTGAATGACAAACATCTCAGAGTTTTCGTGTGCAGATATTGAAATGAAATTTTTATGGGCACCTGATATCCATACGTTCTTGTATGTAGCATTGGGCTTTAAAGTCTCGTTATCGAAGGTATTTCTCGTAAAGCCATCAAGCTCAAAAATGATAAATATATGTCCTGTGGGCACTACACGTTCAATCGAATGATCAGGTACAAAGTTTTTAAGGTGAAAGATTGATTCGATGTATATAGATAGTGGATCAGGTATTTGATGGGTTTCAAAAATCATAAAGCAGCTTCTTTTCTTTTATGAAAAATACATCTTCATTCTATATCAATGAAATCCCATTCAGATCTGTAGTCAACATTTCTGTCATGCTATCAAAGAATGGTCGCATCTTGTGAAAAGTCTTAGCCATGTTTTTATGAAAGTTCGGTTGTAGCATTTCCTCTTTACTGAAATCGTGTCGAACAATGAATTGCTTATGTCTCAATAGATCGATATCCGGATGGTCTTTTTCAAATCCACGGGGAGCCGTTTTCAACTGATCGCCCAATAACTTACCGAAATACTGAATAAATTCTTTTGAAGAGGTTACCGTGCGTAAAATATCTGCATCCTGTGCCAGTTGATTTCGAATGTGCAACAGATCCTGGGCGTTAGGACCAAAGAAACCTCCCATTACATAAGCTCCATCGAGCCCAATTCTGTAATAATATCCACCTCGGCGATCTGCACCTGCTCTCCGCATAAAACCGGCCCAATGAGTTTTATAAGGGGTTTTGTCCTTACCAAAGCGGACATCCCGGTAGATCCTGAAAAGGCTCTTCTTTCCATTTGGAGTCTCAATAACATCATAGGCATTCATTTCAGCGATCAACTGATCTGCGAAATCAATCATTTCCTGATGGGCTTGATCATATTCAGTGCGATGGGCCTGAAACCACTCTCGATTATTGTTTTTCTTAAGTTGTTTGAGGAAGGATAGTGTGTGATTCATGCTAGGTTGAACATTGATTCATTATAGACAGTTCGCCTTCCTGTTCATCACTAAATATCCCGTTTACATATTAAATACATCATTGGTTCCGGTTTTACGTGAACTAGCAATCATGCTCAATGGGATCAGGAGATATTTTAGTTTTTTGCCCATCAGATTCAGTCATGCATTGCTTGCAGCGGCACTTGTGGCGTTTCTTTCGGGTTTTCAAACTTTCTTGTTAGTATCTGCGAGATCTAGCCATGCTGAGCCCAGTGAATTAATTCACGCCATTTACATCTTTCCGGTACTCAACTCTGGTGTATGGCTGCTGGTGTTACCACTGCTTTATAGGCTCATGTTGAGGGCGAGGAGTAATGAATGGCGTAATGCCATCATCATTATTTTAAGCCTGATTTTCACCGTTGGTCATGAGGTCATAGCACTTATTTGCTATAATGGATGCACGTTTTCTTTTTACGTTTTAGACTATAAAGAAACGTTCGAAATGGAAATCAAATCCGGCATTCTGGGTTTGTCCAAAACGTACATTGAATTTTGGGTGATCTATTTTCTGCTGTATCATTTTCATGCAAAAAAGGAATTTAGAAACACGCAATTGCGAAATATCCAATTGGAATCCAACCTTGTAAAGGCTCAAATGAGTGCATTAAAGAACCAATTACACCCACATTTTCTCTTCAATTCTTTCAACACCATATCTGCACTAATGGAGGAAGATATTCCCCTCGCACAGCGCATGATAGCAAAGTTGGGATTGTTGTTGAGGAAGATTCTCAAAGATGGGGATGTACAAATGATTTCATTGGAAGATGAGGTGGAGCTGGCCAAGCTATACCTGGAAGTAGAGCAAATCCGATTTAAGGGAAGACTTGTCACACGATTTTCCATTGATCCTAAAGTTAAACTTGTTTCAATCCCAACATTGCTGTTGCAGCCAGCGGTTGAAAATGCCATTAAGCATGGGTTTTATAATAAAACAGGACCTTGTGAAATTTCAATACAGGCAGGTGAAGATGATGACTTTGTTTGGATCAATGTATCGGACAATGGAGGAGGTAAAAAAAACGAGTCCAACGTTTCTTTTGGCATGGGTTTGACCAATATGAAAAATAGACTGATAACATCGTATGGAGAGGGTTACGAGTTGAAGTTCAACTCGAAATCTGGTGAAGAAGGATTTATTGTAGAAATAAAAATCAGGAAGGATGCTATCAAAAAAGAAAATATCAATCGCCTTAGTGGATGATGAGCCATATGCTTTGGCGCGAATAAAAAGACTAATTCTGGAGGATACTTCTTTTAACATCGTAGGGGAGGTGACTGGAGTAGAAGAGGCATTAAAAATGCTTCAGTTTAAACGGCCGGATGTGATTTTTCTGGATATAAAAATGCCTGATGGTACAGGTTTCGATATACTTTCTCGATTACCTTCAGATTACACTCCCTATGTGATTTTTGTTACCGCATACGACGACTTTGCAATCAAAGCCTTTGAATACAACGCCATTGATTACATTTTGAAACCCTATGAAAATTCAAGGTTTTATAAAGTTGCCGAAAAATCGAAGGAGTTCGTTTCACTAAAACGTTCTTCGTTGATCAATCAACAGATATCTAATCTGATGAGAGAAGAAGAACTGTCTGCTTCTTCCGAGATGGATCAGATTAAGATAACAGAAAAAGGATGGGACGTTTTTATTGATTATCCCGATGTAGTGTTTTTTGAAGCTCACGGCAACTACTGCAAGATCCACTTGAAGAACCGATTCCATATCTATAAGCAGACCATGAAAAGGCTTGAAAATGAACTCAATCCCAGGGAATTCTTCCGAATCCATCGATCTTACATTGTTAATCTTAACAACATCATCTCAGTTCAGTATCTGGGAAAAGGGGAATATGCTTTTGATTTAGTTAATGCCTCTAGAATAGTATCAGGAAGAAGCTTTGCCTCATCAATCAAGGAGCATCTTTCTTTGATGCTTAGGTGAGTAATTAAATGTTTAAGGACTGAAAAAAAATTATTTAATATTTTAGAACATTTGTTCTAATTTACTTTCATTATTAGAACATTTGTTCTAATTTTGAATGATGAAAACAGCAAATAAAAGAATACTCGAGGGGTATTTAAAGATTCATCCATTTATTTCCTGTTCGTCCTTTCTTTTCGATTTGTAGATGATTATGGTCGTATTCAGAGTAATGATACTTCGATCCATCATATTGTTGATTATTGTATTTACCATAAGTGGTTGCACCCGGGATACGAGGATGAATGCGAGCGAAAATCCAACTGCAATTGATTTTGAAGTACATCAAAACGTCATAATTGTTGAAGCTTTTCTAAACAATAGGTGGGGGAAATTTATTATCGATACGGGGGCAAGTGTTTCACTGCTGGATTTTAACCAATCCAAAAAATATAACTTCAGTTATTCAGTAGATGCTGATAATCGGCTAACTGGATTTGGAGGCAGGACCCGCCTTATGAAAACTTCAGTAGTAGATTTTAAAATACAGAAGACCATTTCCAGTCGATCATACAGATTTTCAGCCTCAGATTTAAGTGGACTAAATGCCGTGCTTTCTCAAAGCCAGCAGCGTGTGTTGGGAGTTCTTGGGAACGATTTTCTTCAGTCTCACGGAGTAGTTATTGATTATCCCAAGAAAAAATTATTGATCGCGAATTTTGAATGAGTCTTAAAAATATATTCGATGCAGGGTGGGAAATTATCATAGTAGAGTATCATAAATATACCGCCCGCATCGAATTATTTTCATTAAAGATAGTCATTGTGATTTTCTACTTAGGCTCCAGGCTTAACACATAGTGGTAAGCATCATCCAAATATTTGGTCAATAATTCCAAATCATCATGAAGACTTTCTGGAATTAGCACATATCCCTGCATAAAGCTCCCATGAGATTTGAAACGAGTTGTCTCATATTTTTCTATAAATGCTTTCCCTTGCTCTTCGGACAGCCTAAATCCGATTTCACCATCCTTATTTAATAATGAAAACATATGTCCATTGGCAGAGGTATAAGGCATGGTTTTTCCTTTACGCTCCAACTCAGGATGGTTGGCCACTATTTTGTCAAATAAGGCTAGTTTTTCTTCCCAGGTATCCATACTCATTTCTGTTTTTCTACAAACGTCTTGAAATTATTCATCCAGCGCTGAGCCGGTTTTTTATACATGCTAGGAAATAGGATGGCCATGAGCCGAGGCATCACCCAGTCGATTCGAGTGTAGACCACCTCAGTATTGTAACGTATCATTCCATTGTCCAGCTCGGTAAACGTACATTTCATGGTGTTGTCCATAAACTTATGATGATAGAGGGCCTCAAAGGAGTAGGGTAGTTTATTTGAAACGATGGTTTCCGTCAGTTCCATTTCGTGTTTTCCATTTTTGTAATACATCTTAGAAATGGCACCATCTTTTCCAGCTTCTCCTTTTAAGAGTTCCTTTTTCTCGAAGCCTTCCTGGTATTCTTTCAAATAGGTGGGGTCAGCAAATAATTCAGTCACCTTTTCCAGTGAATGATTGATGTCAATTGATCCGTTGAATTTCATAACTTTCTTCTTTTGACCAAGAATAAGTTACCACGAATTGGAGGAGGTTACCAAATAGTTTTGTAACCTAAAAAAATTGAGAAATGCTATTTTTTTGATTGAAAGAGCACTGCGTCCGCATATTCAGAGGGTGACTTTCCGGTGAATCTTTTGAAGGTACGGTAGAAACTTACCTTGTTATTGAATCCGGATTCCATTCCAATTTGAATTAAACCGCGGCTAAGGTGCTGCTCATCTTGTATCAGCCGCCTGGCTTCTTCCACGCGATAATAATTGATGGCTTCTCGAAAGGTATATCCAAGCCGTTGATTGATCAGGTCGGAGACATACTTTTTGGAAAGATCAAGTGAACCTGCAAACGAGGCTAGTGTGAGGGTGTCATCAAGGAAAGATTTCTCAACCTCCAGCTTTTCCCGGATGCGCTGCTCATCGCTGGCTCGTTGATCAACATCGATAAGGTCCGGAGTGGAGATACTATTGAATAGGTTGTTCTTCGTGATGAAATTGTAAGCGATCGATTGAATAAGAAACGTCATCACCAGCATACTGATCAGGTTGAAAAGTGGGATTTCTACTAAGCCTGAAGGTCTAATCAGGTAATAGATAAAACCCACACTCAAGCCAAAGAAATACAACCGGAGTACTGAGCGATACCAGTTGACATGGCGATTGTTTTTGACATGTCTTTGAAATTCACCCAATCGGGAAATACTTAACCATAAATAAATTCCGATATAGAGAAAGAAGGTGATGAAAAACCAAAAGTCAAAACTGTTGTAAGCAGGAACGTAGTTGATGAAGTTAGCGACATACGCCAACTTGTCTTCAGCAGGCATTCCATAAAAAGGAATGTTCATGAGTAGCATCAAGAAAAAGGGGATGGAATGCAGTAGGTGTTTTGACTTCAACTGAAATTTTGATGAAATCAGAGACAATACAATGAAAAACAAGATGGGTGGCTTGATGAAATTAATGGGATAACTAATGCCTAATAGGTGTGGAAAAGATTCAATCAGTTTCGTTTCTGCCAGCAAGCGTTCGATCAAGGTGATTCCTTCAATCGCTAAAAACAGTCCCAGGAATTTATCTGGGAGTCGACCATTTTGTCTTGTGAGAAAGATGACAGACAGGAAAATCGCTTGAAATGCCCCGAAGGCAATCAAAATATGCAATATGAAAGGCAGGTCGATCATACACTTTAAAGATATGAACAATCCATATGCTACATACTCATATTGGCTGGATCAAATCCCATAGGTTGCCGTACAGATCAGCAAAAACCAAGACTTTACCATAATCTTCCTCGGAGGGTTCTCTCACAATTTCAACGCGATTCGCTAAGAGTTGGGCATGGTACCCATCCAAGTCATCAGTATGCATAAATAGGAATACCCTCCCACCGGTCTGGTTACCTATGGCTTGTTCTTGCTCAGGAGATGCAGCTTTTCCAAGCAACAACGAAGCATTTGATCCAGGAGGAGCTACACGTACCCAACGCTTGGTTTCACTCAGTGTCGTATCTTCCAAAAGCTCAAACCCGAGCTTTTCGGTATAAGCGGATGGCTTCATCATAATCTCGAACCACCAGCGTGAGTTGAAAGATCTCGTTTTTCATGTTTGAGTAGTGGATTATTATTTATCTGAGTCTCCTCGGATTACGGTACATCGAAAGATGTATCCTTCTTTTACTTCGTACATCACCACCAATTCAATCACTTCCGAATTTCCCATCCGTCCGGTAATGCCTTCATGATCAATGACCGTGTTTCCCATCACGATTCTATTTTTCAGCTCTGATTTCAGGTTAGGAGATTTTTCGAAGAGGTTCGAATAAAGCACTTCAACTTCCTTTTTGTTGTTTGCCAGGACTTTTCCATCCGACTGATTGATCAATGTGGCATTTTCGGTAAATAATGACATGAAACCTTGAAGGTCTCTGCTATTGTAATAATCCAATTGCTGCTGAACGATGGCTTCCGGTGACTGGGACATAGTAGTTGTTGAAAAAAGTGTGAATACTAAAATGGAAACTGGTAATCTCATACAATTTATCAATTATTAAAAAGCACATCCAGAGGGTAAAGGTTTCAGCTGATCCAACCCTTTGGCCAACCCTTCAGGGAAATTTGATTGTTTAAATCCACTTTTAATTGAGCCCTTCATTGCAGCGCCTCCATAACCGGTGTTGTTCATATGAGCACGTACCCATACCACTTGATCTTTTGTAATCTTCACAGGACCACCACTTCGGGTAAAAGGCTGCTCGTTCACGTGACTATGAGCCAAAATTCTGCGATAAAGCAAATCACCTGATTCGGAAATTACTTCCCACCAGTCTGCATATTGATCGCACCCTTTATCAGGACTTGATATGGTTACTGAGAAAATGTAGCTGTTTTCCAATCCCGATACGGTGACTTTCGTGACATCTGCCTGTTTATCCTGGGTTGACTGTTCAGGAGTAAAGACCATCATTAGTATCAACTGAAAGAGTATCGATTGAAGGGAGATCATTTAACAAAAGAAGTGAATTCAGAATGAAATCGTTAATGTTAAGCTTTTTTCGTGTAGCTGATTTTATCCAATTGTACCGTAGTAGACGTTTCAAATCCTGCATCAAACATGGGCTCAAAATCACAGTCATAAAGTACTTCATTGGCGCGGTACGAGTTGATTTGGTGCACGTACTGATTGAAGGTGTCATCATAGCCTTTGAGGAGTATAATAAACTCTGTTTGCTCACGCTCCAGGTCAGGTTTGGTTTTGTCTTTGATGGGGCTATCCTTATCCAGTGGGTGTACAATCGTCCAGGGTAATGGAAACATGTTGATAAAGTCAATTTCCAATTCCAGCGGTTGATACCTACGCCTAGCAACCCCATTTTCAAATTCAAGATGAGAATAGATAACACGGGCCTTGAGTTCAATGATTTGACTCTTTCTTGGATTAGCAATTCTGAATTTCAATCCTTTGATTCCTCGATATGGACTGACCACCATCGTTTTACTGAATAGAATACGTGATTTAGCTTTCGAAAAACGTCCGTAGAGCACACTGGTAGCCAACGCGAACCCGAGCAATCCCATCATCGCCTCAAAAGCAGCTAGCAAGCTGCTGATTCCTTTCAACGGACTAATGAACCCGTATCCTACAGTTGTCAGTGTCTGGGTAGAAAAATAGAAGCAATGCAGAAAGAAATCGAAAGGCGTCGATTGTTCGGCTCCACCGCTGAGTTGTTCCGGTCCTGCGAGGAAGTAGAGGTTAGCAAAAATCAGATTCACAATGAAATACCCAATAATGCCGTAAAGGAGCAATCGGATCCAATGGAGGTTGAGCAGCCAATAATAGAAACTGAATCCTTTCAGTCCGGCACCTTTTTTAGTTACATTGAACGTCCCGTCCTCCAAAATGAGTCGATCAATGTCACTGAAGCTCTTGGTACCAAAACCAGTCTCCTCTAATGCTGCCTTTAAATTCTTCTTTAAGCGATTTTCTGCCATGAGATAAAAATAGGAATAGAAGTTAGGAAACTATACTTCTCAACACCTCTTTCGAAATTTGATTCTCTCCGGAAAGGATAAAATCTGCCTCAGGATATTGACCGTATTTCAAGAAAGAATTCCAAACATGCTCAAGAAACCAGTCCGGATCCTTTCCCCAGCGTGTCTCTACTTTTCTTCGTTCCAGAAAAGTCTCTTTGGAGATTTGCATCCAAACGGTGGTGTCGAAAAGCTTTCTTAGTTCTTCAAAAGCAAATACCAGAATCCCTTCAACCACAATCACATCATAATCTTTACGATGATCCTCAATGGCTTGACATAACCGTTTGATATCTATCGATTCAGGTCGCTCCCAATCGGTGTGATCCTTGATTTTTGGAATTTTAGATTCCGGCAAGACGAAGTAGTCCATTTCAAGTAGCAACACCCGTTGATTCGACAGTTGCTCTTTGATTTTTCTTGCCAGGCTTGTTTTACCCGACCTGCTACATCCACCGATTCCTATGATTAGAGGCATGGTTATCAATCAAGGTTATTATTTTCCCAATTTTCAATAAAATGATGAATCTCTCCTAAAACAAAAGCCAAATTTTTTTTGACATCCAAATCATCGAAACGTAGAAATATAAGATCCATAGCCTCAAGAATTTCCTGCCTTGCCTCATCTTGCAACCTTGCCTCTTCGTGGTAATGACTACTCCCATCTACTTCAATAACCAGCTTAAGCTTTTTACATAAAAGTCTACAATGTAATTGTCTAGTGGCTTTTGTCTATTGAATTTATATCCTTTGATTGAACCTGCTCTGAGTTCTCTCCATAGAATGACCTCTCCCAAGGTGCTATTGTTGCGTAGGTTTCGCGAAAATTGCTTTAGGTTTTTATTGTAAGGAAGATAGTACATGTTTTAAATTTAGAAATAGCGCGACGAATCCCCCGACTTGATTTTTCAAATCAAGTCACCCCCTTGATAAGGGGGATTTCTTCCGAATTATAATTCCTTGGGCTCTCCCTTTTTTTAAATGGGGCTAAGGGGATTGGAACGTACATAATCTCAATGAATGTTAACACGTCCTCTCAGCCTGCCACATCCACCGATTCCTTTGATGTGTGGCATGACTCGAAGGTATGATAAAAGACTGGATTCCCCCTTTTAAAGGGGGTTAGGGGGTTATAATTCTTTTCAAGATGTCAGAAAAACAACCTCTTCAAAATATTATATGGTTTATGTGCATATTTCACCTCTCAAACAATATCTTCTGCATATCAAATTATTCTTAGAAGAAATAATGATTTTTTATTCCTTATCTCAGTGGAACCTTTTCTAAAAACGCAGGTTATCCAAATACGCATCAGAGATCTTCATTTTCAGTAACTTTACCCTCCCAAAAATTGTATCGACATGACCCCAGAAGTTGAGATTTATAAACCAAAGAATCACATTCGTATCGTGACAGCTGCGTCCCTTTTCGATGGACACGATGCAGCGATCAACATCATGCGACGAATTATCCAGTCTACGGGCTGTGAAGTGATCCACCTTGGACACAACCGATCCGTGCAGGAAATTGTAGACTGTGCCATCCAGGAAGATGCGCAAGCCATTGCCATTACTTCATATCAAGGTGGGCACGTGGAGTACTTCAAATACATGTACGACCTTCTGAAAGAACGTGGCGCTAACATCAAATTATTTGGTGGTGGTGGAGGTACCATCCTTCCGGAAGAAATCAAAGAATTGCACGATCACGGCATTACCAGAATCTATTCGCCGGATGATGGACGCGCCATGGGACTTCAGGGAATGATCAATGACCTGGTCAAGCAAAGTGACTTTGCGGTAGGAGAAAACCTAAATGGACAGGTAAAGAAAATCAGCACGAAGGATCATTCAGCCATTGCACGTGTGATTTCTGCTGCAGAAAACTACCCGGATCAAAATCGGGAGGAGATGGAAGCACTACGAAAGCAAGCTTCAGACACTCCTGTATTGGGAATTACCGGAACGGGTGGAGCTGGTAAGTCATCGTTGGTTGATGAGTTGGTACGAAGGTTTTTGGTAGACTTCAAGGACCCGTCCGACCCCCGGGCGGGTAAAAATATTGCAGTGATTTCGGTAGACCCGTCCAAGCGTAAGACAGGAGGCGCTTTGTTGGGTGACCGTATTCGAATGAATGCCATCTTCAACGAGCGTGTGTACATGCGTTCATTAGCCACGAGACAATCCAACCTGGCACTTTCCAAGTATGTGCAGGATGCGATCGATATCGTAAAAGCAGCAGGATTTGACTTGATAATCCTGGAAACTTCAGGTATCGGACAGTCAGATACGGAGATTACCGATCACTCAGATGCTTCGCTTTATGTGATGACGCCAGAGTACGGAGCAGCTACTCAGCTAGAGAAAATTGACATGTTGGATTTTGCGGATATCATCGCACTCAACAAGTTTGACAAACGAGGAGCTTTGGATGCACTCAGGGACGTAAAGAAGCAATACCAAAGAAATCACCAGTTGTGGGATGCTAAGCCAGAAGACCTACCGGTATTCGGTACCATCGCCTCTCAGTTCAATGATCCGGGAATGAATCAGCTGTATTTGTCATTGATGAATCTCATTGCAGAGAAGACCGGTTCCGATCTTAAGTCTTCATTCGCCAGCACCGAGGAAATGAGCGAAAAAGTATTCATTATTCCTCCAAAAAGAACCCGATACCTTTCTGAGATCACAGAAACAATTCGAGGATACAATGAGAAAGCCATTGCGCAAAGAGAAGTCGCTCAGAAGCTTTATAGCCTGGATAAGTCCGGAGACATCCTGAAAGATCAAAAAGATGCATTGGCAGCCATTGAAAAAGCGAAGGGGGAGTTGAAGCTGGATCTCGATCCACACAACCTGAAGATCATCGAAGGGTGGGAAGCTAAGAAAGCGAACTACGAAGGCGATGAATATTCGTATGAAGTTCGTGGGAAAGAAATTAAGGTGGAGACAACCACAGAGACACTCTCACACACCAAAGTTCCGAAAGTTTCCTTACCGAAATACGAAGGCTGGGGAGATATCCTTCACTGGAGCTTGCAGGAAAACGTACCTGGAGAGTTTCCATTTACTGCAGGAGTATTCCCATTCAAACGAAAAGGAGAAGATCCAACCCGAATGTTCGCCGGAGAAGGTGGACCTGAGCGTACGAACAAACGCTTCCACTACGTATCTCAAGGCTTACCTGCAGCCAGGCTTTCGACTGCCTTTGACTCAGTGACTCTTTACGGAGAAGATCCGGACTACCGACCAGATATCTACGGTAAGATTGGAAATTCAGGGGTAAGTATCTGCTGCCTGGATGATGCGAAGAAATTGTATTCAGGGTTTGATTTGTGTGATCCTACTACTTCTGTTTCCATGACCATCAATGGTCCAGCAGCGACCATTTGTGCGTTTTTCATGAATGCAGCCATCGATCAGCAGTGTGAAAAGTACATCACCGAGAAGGGGATGGAAAAAGAGATCGATAAGAAAATTGATAAAATCTATAAGGATAGAGGTGTAGCACGGCCAGTGTACAAAGGTGATTTACCTGAAGGTCACAATGGACTTGGTTTGATGCTACTAGGAGTTACTGGTGATCAGGTGCTTCCTGAAGATGTGTACCAGGAGATGAAGGTGAAGGCACTTTCTTCTGTGAGAGGAACGGTACAAGCTGACATCCTGAAAGAAGACCAGGCACAGAATACCTGCATTTTCTCCACCGAGTTTTCATTGAGACTCATGGGAGATGTTCAACAATATTTTATTGACAACATGGTTCGAAACTTCTATTCGGTTTCGATTTCAGGTTATCACATTGCGGAAGCAGGAGCCAATCCAATTACGCAGTTGGCGTTTACACTGGCCAATGGATTCACATTCGTAGAGTATTACCTCTCCAGAGGCATGGATATCAATGCGTTTGCACCGAACCTTTCGTTCTTCTTCTCGAATGGAGTAGATGCAGAATACGCGGTGATTGGTCGAGTAGCTCGAAGAATTTGGTCCAAGGCAATGAAATTGAAATATGGTGCGAATGAAAGAGCACAAAAGCTGAAGTATCACATCCAGACGTCAGGCCGTTCCTTACATGCCCAGGAAATCGATTTCAACGATATCCGAACCACCTTGCAGGCACTTTATGCGATTTACGACAACTGTAACTCGTTGCACACTAATGCCTACGATGAGGCGATTACAACACCTACCGAGGATTCAGTAAGACGTGCCATGGCGATCCAGTTGATCATCAACAAAGAGCTAGGATTGGCGAAGAACGAAAACCCGATGCAGGGATCTTTCATCACTGAAGAATTGACTGATTTAGTGGAGGAGGCTGTAATGATTGAGTTTGATCGCATCACCGAACGAGGAGGTGTGTTGGGTGCAATGGAAAGCATGTATCAGCGTGGCAAGATTCAGGAAGAGTCGCTGTACTATGAAACCAAGAAACATACGGGTGAATTGCCAATCATTGGGGTGAATACCTTCCTTTCATCTAAAGGATCTCCTACCATCATTCCGGATGAGGTAATCCGAGCGACGCAGGAAGAGAAGGAGCAACAGATTGTCAATTTGAATGCGTTGAAAGAGGGTAGCAAGGACATGTCGGAAGAAATGTTGAGGAGGCTACAGGAAACCGCACTTCACAACGAGAATACCTTTGCTACTTTGATGGAGGCAACGAAGTACTGCTCGCTGGGTCAAATTACCCATGCCATGTTCGAGGTTGGCGGCCAGTATAGACGTAATATGTAGCAGAATTTATGTGCCGCCAATGTTATACGAAGCATCCACACCCGCAGAATATTTAGACCTTCTCGAAGAAGATTGGAGGAGAGATATGCTTATGGAGCTACGGGAGCTCCTCTTAGCTGACCCATCTCTGGAGGAGGGCATCAAATATAAAATGCTGAGCTACGCGGATGAAAAAGGCATCATGTTTCAGTTGAATGCCCAGAAAAACTACGTGGCATTATACGTGGGCAATGCCAGTAAAGTAGATCCAAGTGGAGAGCTACTTGAAGGTATCGATCATGGCAAGGGATGCCTCAGATTCAAGAAAACGATTAATATATCGGATACACGAATCCATGAGTTTATCCAGAAAGCACTTGATATGTGGAGAAAAGGAGAGGACTTTGATTGTTAAATTTCAATCTTGAGACCACTCTAAGGAATTGGCATCAAACTTCCAGAAGTCCATTAAGTATAAATTGGAGGCATCTCCGCCTCCAAAAAGTATTAACATTGGCGATGAAGTAATGGCAACCAATCCTGGTTTTCCAGCACGTGCAGAAGGACCTTGTGAAGGTATTCTCTTCCATTCTTTACCATCCCAAAAGTGTGTATCTCCTAAATAGCCTTCTCTGTAGCCACCAAATAAGACGGTAGCTTTTGAGCTTTTGCTATAGGACATTGAATGATGATCTCTTGCCAACTCCCGGTTATCCGCCTTTTTAGTCCAGTCATTCCCGTCAAATTCCCACGTATCACCCAAAATGGTCTTACCATCATCCGAACGGTCAAAGCCTCCGAATAAGATCGTTACATTTCGGTTACTATCAAATGCTAATGTATGTTGCCTTCTTGCAGGAGGCACATTGATGGTATTGATTTCTTTCCAACTGTTTTCAGTAAATATCCATGTGTCGTCAAGGGATCTTTCATCCGTTGATCCGCCAAAAAGAAGAATACCAATATCCGTTTGAACTAACCGATGTGACTGCCTGGCAGGAGGTCCTTCTTTTGAAATACGTTGCCAATTTCCATCCCAAATCCAAGTATCATTGAGAAGCGTGCGGTCATTGTCTTTCCCTCCAAATAGTACAAGCCTGTTGTTGACACTGTCGTATACCATCGCATGGCCACTTCTGGCAGAAGGTCGCTTTTCATTTTTAACATTTTCCCATTGGCCGTCAGTAAATTTCCATAAGTCATTCAAACGTGTATTTGATTCCGAACAATAACCTCCAAAGAGAAATATGGATTCCAGTTCTGAATGATAGGCAATAACTGGTTGATTTCGAGGGCAAGGAGTTTGTCCCAATGTAGAAACATACATTAGGAGTGTAAAAACTATATACATTGAGATTGCTCTCATTATTGAAGTTTTTTAAACATGAAGACCTTATCCTTCACGTGTAAATGCAGTGATTAGTTTGGCATGTGTAGGAAAACGATCGATCAGATCAGCTCGATTCGCCAGTGTGAAATCCTGAAAATCAAAGCCTGGAGCTACGGTACAACCCACTAAAGCATAATTATCCGGATCTAAAATTTTGGCTGCAAACCAATGATTTGCCGGAACCACAAGTTGTGGTATCTGATTTTGACTTAAATCGCTTCCAATTAAATGCTCTTTATGATCACCAGTTTCAGAAATGGTATGAAGAAGTATAGGTGATCCCTGGTAGAAATGCCAGATTTCATCTTGGTTGATCTTGTGAAAAGCAGAAAACATCTCCGAAGTGAGTAGGAAATAGATGCAGGTTGAATAACTCCGATTACCATCAAATTCGTCTTCTAAAGAGTCCTTGGCAATATTTCCAATACTTCGATACGTTTCTTTGAAGTAGCCACCTTCCGGGTGTGGTTCCAGACCTAATTGGTTGATCAATTCTTCTATTTGCTTCATAGTATGGATGACTGATCCACAAATATAGATTTCTGTTTATCTATTTGCTTATCGGACTACTCCAACTCCCATATCTTAATCATGGGATTAATCCCACCACTGGAGGTGACCATTTTATTACTAGAAATTGCCACACCGGAAACATAGGCGTTCTTCTCGGCTGCAACCAGGGTTTCTGAAATCATTTCTCCATGGGTATCCCACTTTCTGAGGTAGCCATCTGATCCAGCTGTTAAGATCGTCTGCTGATCAAGAAATAGAACCGAGTTAACCATCTTGTATTCCTCTCCATTCAGGCCGTGAGCAGGAATGGTCGTTTTTAGCGTTCCATCCAGATATAAGAATGATATGGATCCATCTCTGTGACCGCAGACAATTAGGTCATTGGATAGAGCTACACTTCTTATACCGGAAGTGCCAATTTCCATTGTTTGATCCAGATTGCCTTCATAATTCCAAAACCTGAGAGTATTATCGAAACTGGCTGTTATTATCTGATTTTTACTTTCTATGAATTGGATTGCGTTGATTTGTGATTGATGTCCTTCCAACTTGAACTGAAGTTTCCCTTCTCTGTCCCAGATTTTAGCGGTATTGTCCCTGGAGGCTGTAGCTAGAAACTGACCATTTTGTGCTACCGCTATAACTGCTTTATCATGATTTAAAACATATAATTGCTTACCCTTCATGTCCCACAGAATAGCTGTATTGTCATAGGATCCGCTTAGGATCGTGCCTGTCTGATCAAAGCAATCAACGGATGAAATGGAGCTCCTGTGCCCGTTCAATATCCTCGTTAGTTTCTTTTTTTGATTCCAGACGGTCAATGTTGTGTCTTTACCTGCAGCAAAAATGAGTGAACCATCCTCTGAGATATCAACTCCGTAAATGGTGTTTCCAAATGAAATTGAATCAACCAAGACTTGCCCTATTCCTACATTAGACTGCAGGATACAAATACTGATGATAAAAAGCTGTGAAATTCTCATTTTTCAAAAAGTTGGATTCGATTGCCGTCTGGATCTTTGAATACAAGCATTTGTTGGCCTGAAACAGGATCAGTAACTGCAGATTCAGCAAATTCAGGATCCCAATCTTTTAACTGTGCGATGTAAGGCTTAAGCGACTTCACCATAAATCCAGTTTTAAAGAAGCCTTGCATTTTCTGTTTAGGTTTCAACCGCTCACTTGGAGATATACTGGAGTCGATTTGAATCAATTCTAAACGGTTATTGCCGGAGGCCATATTGGCCATGAAGATCCCTCTGCTTTCCAGATTGTTTTGATTAACTACTTCAAAACCCAGCAATTCAGAATACCATTTGATGGAAGTATCAAGGTCTTTCACAATGAGGGCGATGAAGTTTACCTGAGGTTTTCCAAGAACTCTTTTGAAGTTTCTTTGATGAGTGAGTGCCCAAGTCGCTCCGTCGTTGGATAAGTAGGATGAAAATTCGAATTCATTTTCGTTAGTATAACTTAATATGTATTTCGACTTAAGCCTACCAACCTTTTTCTCTCGATACCAAAGCACCTCTAACTTATCATTATTGATTTGCCCATCGTACGTTAAAAACCCACCATGCTCAGAATCCATGGATACCATTTGCACTCTGGTTGAATCAAGTCCAGTTATGGTTGCGATTCGGGAATAATCGTTCCCTTTAAACGTACCTTTTAATGAGATGCTAATGCCACAACCTTTGATGGAAGGTATAATAGTTGCAGTCCCTTCGTTGTTTTCATACGCTCCCACGGCCACACGATCTTGTGATTGTACCTCCCATTCTCCCACTGCTTTCTTCAGGAACTCATAGTTTTTATTGGCACAACTATACGATTGAGCAAGATTGATTAGGGGAGAAAATAGGACTAAAATGAAGAGTAATGCACCTGGTTTCATGATAATAAATCTATAAGGTTGATAAACCAACCTGAAACAAATCGAGCATTATTAGACCAACGCCGTTTGTCGATCAAAATGGTCATAATTCGTAAAATCCGATTGATGATTTCTGTTCACCGAAAATTTGGCCCATCCACCGTCCTTTTTGTTCGATTGAACTAATTATTATGATCCGTCAATATTTCTTTTGAGAGATTTGCTGAAGCAATCAAGTCGTACATTAATTATTTGAAACCACCAGTTCGGTTGTAGTGTAGGAGTGAAGCCACCAAGAGAAGAGGTGGCTTCCATTTCTGATTTTCAGATGACTTATACCTCTAAGAATTAACGGTCCAATGATAATTTTCTTTATTTTCCTTTTCGAATAATCACTAGTGTTAATAATGGCATTATGGAAATAGTCAAAAAAATCGTACTTGTTGGACACTTTGGTGTAGGTAAATCATCGTTGGTGAAGCGGTTTGTACATCAAAAATTCTCAGATCAATACTTAACTACCATCGGGGTAAAGATTGATAAAAAAACGGTAGAGGTTGGTGGTGCTCAGGTTAAACTCATGCTTTGGGACATTGCCGGTGAATCCACTGCAATGAAGATTCCCAAAAAGTACCTGGCTGGAGCTCATGGTATTCTTTATGTCTTTGACTTGTCTCGAGAAGAAACTTACAACCATCTTCAAAACGATCTATTCGAAATCAGCAAAGAGTTGAAAGAAGTTCCAACTGTGGTTTTAGGTAATAAAGCTGATTTGGTAGAGGATCCTTTCATCGAAGACTTGAAAAAAGAACTATCCATGGATTTTAAGGCGACAAGTGCCAAAACCGGAGACTTTGTGGAGGAAGCTTTTATTCATCTGGCACAAGAAATTATTTAGGGTTGAGCATCATGAATCTAGAAGAAATCAAATACAAGGAAGCGAACAAGCACATACAGGTAGTAATATTTGATGAGTCGGGAGCTGTGATCGAATCGGATGATTCATTAGTTAAGCTGTCTGAAACCGATTTCAATGTTTTCGCTGATACCATGTTTTGCGGGATGGAGGATATGTTACTGGCCTTGAACCCCCATGAATCTGTAACGTTCGATTGCGTGAATCTAGACCTGGCAGGAAAGTCCTCACACTATGATTTCACGATATCCAGGTTGGATGATTCTGGTAAATTCAGTTGGGTAATCAATGATTTTGGTAAGCAATACGAGAAAATATACGAATTGCAGCAAGAACGAAACCTTGCAGAGATCAAGGCTAACAAGGCTGAAAGAGAGGCGCTCAAGCTAAAAGAAGAAAAGGAGGCGATCGACCGATTGTTTCAAGAATTGCAAGACAACTCGTCTTCTCAATACATACTATTGAAATCTGACAACCTGCTCTTAAACCTGGATCTGGCGGATATTTTGTATTTCGAAGCGTATGGAGATTACATCAAAGTGCACACGCCGAATAAAATGTATGTGACCTACAATACCATGAAGAGCGTCGAAGCTTCATTACCTCAAAAACAGTTTTTCAGGATTCACAGGTCCTACATCGTGCGTTTGGATAAAATTAAGAACATCGAACAGCTAAGTGTGGAAATAGCTGATCGAACATTACCTATCGGTAAAAGCTATAAATCCTTACTCGTCGAAAAGATCGGACAGTTATAGAAAAGTAAGGATACTTTTATACTGTTTAACACCAATGAAACACTGGTTCATTGCCAACTTATCACTAAAATGAAAGAAAAAGATTCAGAGGATCAAGTATCAGAAAACAGCCCGGTCGATGCAAATGATAACCGTCTTGAGGCGGTCAGAGATCTATTATTTGGACCCAATGATCAGGCATACCGCGAAGAGTTCAAGGAAATAAAGAGCCAGGTAGCCAAGAACAAAGAAGATTCGGAAAAAAAATCTGATGCCCTCAATCAGGATTTAATTGCTCGACTGGATAAGCTTGAGAATAAACTCACCGAGAAAGTAAGTGAGCTATCATCTAACGTGAATGCGCGTTTGGATGGGTTGAATGCTGACAAAGTGGATCGCAAGCAATTGGCGAAGCTGCTCCAAACCATTGCTAAAGAGTTAGAAGCCTAATCTTAGTCGTGAATAGCTCTGGTGGAATAACGGCATTAAAAGAGATTCTCTTCGAAGAGGAGAATGAGCGTTATCGCGAACTCAGCGATCGGATAAAAGAGACCAGTCAGGAAATCGATCATAAGCTTGCTAATCGTGAAATTCCAGATTCTGAATTCAATGAGATCCTGGACAAAATAGTCCAGGTGATGCCAGATAAGCTGGGGCCTACCATCACCTCTACCTTAAAAGTACAGATCAAAGAGTCCAGGGATGATGTTGTGCAGGCCTTATTCCCCATTGTGGGCCAAATGATAAAGAAATACATTCAGCAGGAGATCCAACTACTGACCGAAAAAATTGACCGCCAGTTTGAGCGGGCGTTTTCTTTTGATATGTTGAAGCTCCGCTTACAAGCGATGTTTACAGGAGCTTCATTCAGTGAATTGGTGCTTAAAAACACCCAGCAACCCCAGATTAAGGAAATCTTCCTGGTCGAAGAAGAGAGTGGAATATTGATGGCCAGCTATTCTCGTTCAAAAGCGTTTGATCAGGATATGATGGCAGGAATGCTCACTGCTATCAAATCATTTGTGGAAGATGCCATGGATGTGGAGAAACAAAACCTGGAAATGATCTCCTATGACCTCCATAAAATTTATGTTCAAAACTTCAATAAGTTCTACATCGCAGTAGTAATCGCAGGGGTTATTGATGAGGAATTTAAGAGCAAGCTCAACGATCAGATTCTAAAGTTTGTAAAAGAAATAATGCTCAAATCTGAAAACAGAGAAGAAAAAGAGCTAACCAAAAAAATCACTCAATATTTTGAGAAAATCTAACCTATTATGAAAAAGCTGTTACTTATCATACTGATTGTCACACTGCCATTGATCGCTTTTTTCCAATACAAAAACTATCGCAGATTTCACCCTCCGGTGAATTATGAATATGTGATTTCGAATACGATAGATGCGAACTACCACAATCAAGCGCTTTTGGATGAATACTATAGCAAGGCAGTTGAAATTGGCTCATTTGCAAGAATCCAATGGAGAAACCATGGAATAGATGTCAGATTTCCGGATGAAAATCAACCGGAAGCGATGAATGCAAGCGCCTACTACAACCAATTACGCGCAAGGGCTAACTACCTCGGCAACCTATTGTCCAACTCTTTGAAACTTAAGAATGATGGTTTGAGTAATCAGGAAATACAAATGATAGAGTCTGGCCTATCAAAAAAGCAGCTGACCTGGGTTAATGAGAAAAATGACCTTATACAAATTGCTTTTGGTGATCAAAGCAGATTCGTATGGAAAGTGCAGAGCCAATTGATCTCTAAGGGATATAATCACACGCTTGATGGCCTTTTCGGTATCGATACACAAAATGCCATAACCAACTTTCAGCAGGACAATCAACTCTATCCTTCTGGCTCTCTCGACGATGAAACCTTCGAAATTCTTTTTTTAAACTAAGATTCCTCCATCGAGTAATTTGGTGCGTTTACCAAGTAAATATTCCTCTTGACTAAATCGAAGGGTGAGGAAGTGATTCCAGTGTCATCTTAGTGCTAAAACTAACGCCATGACACTGACAAATCGCATTATTAGAACAAATCAACCACCGTTTCAAATCAGATATCGACCATCGATTGATGAATGGGAGGTTCTTGATAATACCGGTGTGGTATTCATGGGGACTAAGTCAAACTGCCGTTTATTCGTCAAGACATGTTCCTGGTTGAAAAGTACCTACAGTAAGCATAGTGAGTGAGAGAAGATGAAGAGGCCGTCTTGTGGTGGGACGGCCCTTTGTCTATTTATTCCACAAGGCTGTCTATGAGTTCCCGTTTACCTGATTTCTAGACCTTTAGACCGTTTATTCAACTTTCTAGCAATCAATTGTAAGTTTTTAAGTTTACGAGATACTAATCTTGCAAAATTTGAAAACCATAAACGTTACTCATGAAACTGACGATTTCCAATCTTTCCAAAACGTATAAGAATGGGGTAAAAGCCATTGATGATGTATCACTGGAGATTTCTTCCGGAATGTTTGGTCTATTAGGACCAAATGGAGCTGGCAAGTCCTCTCTGATGCGGACCATCGCAACGCTTCAATCTCCGGATGCTGGAGAAATCTACATGGATGACATGAATATCCATGACAATCAAATGGAGTTTAGGAAGCGATTGGGATATTTACCCCAGGAGTTTGGTGTGTATGGGAAAATGTCAGCGGAGGCCCTACTTCAATATTTTGCTACATTAAAAGGAGTTGCTTCCAAAGCAGAACGTGATGCGATCGTAAAAAGCGCTCTGGAGGTCACCAACCTCTATGAGGTTCGGAAGAAAGACGTTGCTAAATACTCAGGAGGTATGAAACAACGATTTGGAATCGCGCAATTACTACTGAACGATCCCAAATTGATCATTGTAGATGAACCTACGGCGGGATTGGATCCTACAGAGCGACAAAGGTTCCTGAATGTTCTCCGTGAAATTGGGACAAACAACATTGTGATATTTTCTACCCACATTGTAGATGATGTGAAGGAATTATGTACAGACATGGCCATATTGAATGGCGGAAGAATTTTATCTCATCAAACACCGAAAGAAGCAGTAAAAACACTCCAAGGTAAGATTTGGAAAAAAGTTATTGAGCGAGACGAATTGGAGACTGAGGAGTCAAAATACAATGTAATATCTTCCAATTTCAATGACGATAATACGGTCAATATTCGCGTGCTTGGTGAGAGCAATCCAGGGGAAGGTTTCGAGTCAGTAGAGGCAAATCTTGAAGATGTCTACTTTACCACCCTTCGTGAGGAACAATCTGTAGAAGCTTAATTCATCCAATATGTTTTTGAAAATATTCTCTTTCGAAATAAAATATTGGGTTAAGAATCCATTGTTTTACATCTATTTGGGATCGCTGTTTGCCATTTCTACCTTGGCTATGGCTTCCAGTGCAGGAATTTTTGATGCAGTAACGGTCACAAGAAGTTCCATCGCCTACATCAATTCTGCATTTGCACTGAATAATTTCATTAATGGATTTTCAGTGTTGGCATTTTTCCTCATTCCATCGATTGTGGGTGGTACCATCAACAAAGACTACAGTAGCAATACCAGTAATGTTTTGTACTCGTATCCGTTCACCAAAACTGACTATTTGGTTGCTAAGTAT
The DNA here is from genome assembly GCA_965601465.1 of Ekhidna sp. Taxonomy (GTDB): domain Bacteria; phylum Bacteroidota; class Bacteroidia; order Cytophagales; family Cyclobacteriaceae; genus Ekhidna. The sequence continues at coordinate 1,595,255 of OZ271834.1, forward strand.
TTAAGTGGTTTGGTGGTGACCATCATGGTTTTGCTTTCCATCGCACTTGGAGCCATAGTTGGAGGCTATCTACCAGGAACTAACCCTGAATTATTGGGTGATTTCAGTTTGTTCAACTACTTACAACCCTATCTGATTTATGTAATTCCCAACTTGATCTTCTTCAGTGCGATCATTTTTGGAGTTGTCACCTTTTCCAGGAATATTTCAGCAGGATTTGTAGCTGTTATTGCCTTATTTCTTTTGCAAGGGGTGGCAGAAACGATCATTGGAAACCTCGATGACAAAGAGCTTGGGGCTTTATTGGATCCTTTTGGGGCAGGTGCCAGCTCATATTATACCGAGTATTGGACGGTAGCAGAGCAGAATGAAAACTTACTACCTTTTGAAGGTTACATCATCTACAATCGTCTAATTTGGGGTGGACTCGGATTGTTGATCTATTTGGGCGTTTTTTGGGTGTTCAAATTCTCACACAATCCACTATCCTTCAGCTTCAGAAAGCAAAAAGGAGAACGCTTAACTAAGAACAACTTTGGGAGCATGGTTCGAATCGATATTCCCAAGATTTCATTCAATTATGGGTTTATTCAAAGATTAAAGTCCGCCTGGACCCTTTCGAATAATGATTTCCTTTTCGTATTGAAGAGCTGGCCATTCATCATCATTGCGTTAATAGGCTTGCTTATTCTTACTACCACACTTGCCGTGGGACAGCAGATTTTTGGAACCGCCACCTATCCGGTCACCTGGCAAATGTTAGAGATTGCGGGGGCCGTTTTTACTCGGATTGCAATTTTACCAATTACCTACCTCTATGCCGGTATGCTCATCCATAGGCATCGGATTTCTAAAATCAATCAATTGGTGGATGTCGCGCCCATGCCAAACTGGGCAATGCTCTTGTCGAAGTTTATTGCGCTCGTTAAGATTCAAATCGTCTTGCTTCTACTGATTATGGTGAGTGGCATCATCATTCAATCGTACGCTGGATTTTATGATTATGATATTGGACTTTATCTCAAGGACATCTATTTCGTTAGATTCTGGAACGTCCTGGTATGGAGTTTATTGGCCATTTTCATTCACACGTTGATTCCAAATTACCTGGTAGGTTTCTTTGTGGCACTGGGTGTTGGTATTGGAATTAGTTTCCTTGATTCCATTGGAATAGAGCAATCCATCTTTAAGTATAACGAAGGGCCCGGCACGGCATATTCACCTATGAATGGGTATGGTATTTCTCTGGTGAGATATTATGTCTACAAGGTCTACTGGTTGTTGCTTGGAGCGGCGTTATACGTATTAGCGATTGCTTTTTGGAGAAGGGGAATGCCCACCTCATTTAAGAATAAGTTTAAGGAAGGACTTCATGCATTCACCAGCCCACTGAAGGTTGCTTTCACACTTTTTATTTTATCATTTCTTGGACTTGGCTACTACATCTGGTATGTCAATAATGTGGAGAATGAGTATGTTTCTTCAAAACAAGGAGAAGAGCGGAGAGTAGAGCAAGAAGAACGATACAGCAAGTATGCCGGTATGGCTCAGCCTAGAATTACAGGGGTAAATGTCGATGTGGATATTTTCCCTGATACTAGGGATTTAAAAGTGAACGGAAAGTTTGTTCTTGTAAATAAAACGACCGAAAACATAGACTCGCTCTTCCTAAATCACAATAGTTATCCCAGTGAATTCAGCTTCTCAGTGGCCAATGAATTGGTGTTGGAAGACACGGTCTACAATTACGATTTTTATCGGTTGGCAGAGTCCATGAAGCCCGGAGATTCAATCATTTTTGAATTCAAGATGCAGAATAAGCCTAATACACTCTTGCGAAATAATTCGCCTGTGAGGTACAATGGCACTTTCGTTAATAATGGAATTTTCCCAACGTTTGGCTATTCGGATGGCGCTGAATTGCGTGACAATAAAGTCAGAGAAAAATATGGATTACCAGAAAAAGAGCGTATGATGTCACCTTACGACACGACAGCATTGGGCAATACATACATCTCATCAAGTGCCGACTGGATTGATTTTGAAACTACCGTGAGTACTTCGGAAGATCAAATAGCTATTGCACCGGGTTATTTGCAAAAGGAGTGGGTAGAAGATGGCAGACGCTACTTCCATTATAAGATGGATAGCAAGATGCTAAACTTTTACGCCTTTCAATCAGCAGATTATGAAGTGGTTAGAGATAGCTGGAACGATATCAATATCGAGATTTACTACCACAAGGGGCATGAATACAATCTGGATCGGATGTTGAAAGGGGTCAAAAAATCGCTGGATTACTACACGAAGAATTTCAGTCCTTACCAGCATAAGCAGGTGAGAATAATTGAATTCCCAAGAACAGGAGGATCATTTGCTCAGTCTTTTGCCAACACCATTCCTTTTTCTGAGGGCATTGGTTTTATCGCCAAGGTTGATGATGAGGACCCGGAAGGCATCGATTATCCATTTAGCGTGACTGCCCATGAGGTAGCTCACCAGTGGTGGGCACACCAGGTAATCGGAGCCAATGTCCAGGGTGCCACTTTGATGTCTGAAAGCATGTCTGAGTATAGTAGTTTGCGCGTTCTTGAAAAAGAATATGGCTCTGAGAAGATGCGCGTATTCTTAAAGGATGCGCTGGATAGTTATTTACAAGGTAGAACCTTCGAAAGACTGAAAGAGAAGCCACTCATTTTCAATGAGAATCAACAATATATCCATTACAATAAAGGCTCATTGGTACTTTATGCGCTTAGTGACTATTTAGGCGAATCTGTCTTCAATGGAGCGATGAGTCGATATATAGATAGCGTAGCGTTTCAGGAACCACCATACACCACCTCATTGGAATACCTTGAAGTTGTAAAATCTGTGACCCCTGATTCAGTGGATTATCTGGTGTATGATATGCTTGAGACAATCACACTTTACAACAACAAAGTGACTGATGCTACATATAGAGAGTTGGAAAATGGAAAGTATGAAGTGACACTCGAAGCATTAGTTTCTAAATATCGTGCGGATGAAAAAGGAGAGCGAATCTTCACAGATGCGAACGGTGATAGCTTGAGCTATCAAGTGGAAGGAAGACGTAAGCCGTTGATTTCATTACCCCTCAATGATTGGGTTGAAGTCGGAGTGTTTGTAGAGAAAGAAGTAGATGGAGAGACGAAGGAAGTGGCGTTGTATCTCGAAAAACAGAAGTTTGAACAGATCAATAATGAAATAAAAGTAATCGTGGACGAAAAGCCTACTTCTGTAGGAATAGATCCTTACTATAAATTGATTGATGTGGTCTCGAATGACAACCGATCATCACCCACAGAATATTCAGAGGAATAACATTTAAAGGGGTTCTGAAAAGAGCCCTTTTTTATTTTATGTTCTTTTTTGATTGATATTTACCTATGAAGCTTAAAAAAGTACTTGCGGACATAGTCCCGGTTTTGGTAGGTATTCTTCTGGCATTATTTATCAATCAATTTCAACAATCAAGAGCTGAAAAAGCGTATATCAGGAATTCTGTTCGATCAATTATTCTAGAAAATGAAGAAAATATCAAAGAGATCGAGTACGCCTTAAGAAGACAAGCAACCTTCATAGATACACTTCAGAACTATTTAAGTGACGATGAAGTCACTTTGGCGGAGGTTCTGCAAAGAGCCAGAGGAGTATATTCTCCTGACTTAAAATCTACTACGTGGAAATTTCTCGTTCAGGATTCAAAGCACACCCTGGTTTCTTATGAATTCATCAATCGATTAGCCGAGATTGAAAAGTATGAGGTGCTTGTAAATCGGTACAATGTTAAAATAGGGGACATCATCTTTCAGCCCGCCTTCTTTGACGATCCTAGAATGAAGAATGTCTTTAAAATCCTCTTTGGAGACTTTGGTAATGTTCAGCGAAATATGATTAAGGAATTAAAAGGCTTCAACGAATATGCGCGTGAGACTTATTCCATCTCATCAGATAGCCTGGAAGTTGATTGAGTTATTTGACCACTTTATAAATAATCTCATTTGCTGGTAGAGCAAACCTTTCTTTTTCTTCTTCACTCAATTCTTCAATCAATCGCTCTTCTACCACATTGAATCCGGAGCTGGCCAACCGCTCCCCATAGTCTTTACCATACATTCTCACATGATCGTCTTGTCCAAATGCCCTTTCTCTTTCTTTTGGATCTACTATGTTCTTGTCTTCATAGGTGGTTTCCGGAAGCGGATAAAAGAAAGGGACCTGCAAGATCGCCCACCCGCCTGGTTTCAATACACGGCGCATTTCACTAAGCGCCTTCAGGTCATCTTCAACGTGCTCTAAAACGTGATTGCAAAAAATGATATCTACAGAATTGTCCTCAAAGGGGATTTCATGAATGTCCATTTTTACCTTGGCCAAAGGAGACTCAATATCAGCGGTGATGTAATCAAGGTTATCAAGCGCTTCGAACCGATCCATGAAACACAATTCAGGCGCTATATGAAGCATTTTCGCTTCTCTGGTAAAGAAGTCTGTCTTTCTTTTCAAGTAAATCCAGATCAGTCGATGACGTTCGAGCGCCAGACATTTTGGACAAAGGGCATTGCTGCGAGAGGAGAGTCTTCCATAGGGAAGAAATTTGCGAAAATGAGATCCGCAGACCGGGCATTCTACTTTATTTCCTCGATAAAACACGGCCATCATCCGCATGGCAACATGACTGAATAATTGCAGGTATTTTCTGGGTACGTGACGTAAGAAGAATGAAATAATAAACTTCACGGGTGTCTATTTTGCGCCGCAAGTTATTTATTCATGATCCGACGCACAATCATTGATCAAAATTTCTCTATTTTGGTTCAAGAATGAAGCGAGTACTCTTTTTTGCAATTTTTGTTTCAATCACTTTTTGCGGTCTTGCGCAAAAAGAAAAGACGGTTAGTGAGGAATTACCTACTGAGAATCTTGATTTTAGAAAAGACTCTAATAAGAAGGTGAATAAGCCCAAAAGAAAGAACTACTCGGTTATTTATGTTCCCAATGCAGATAAGATCCTGTATGGCAATCGATGTGTACTGGATGAAACACGTAAAATGGGCTTTGAATACCTGGTAGAACCTCGAAACATTGCCGGGAGTAAGAATTGGAAAGGAAAATTTTTGAATAACCTGTGGGTAAAGACCAAATTGGTCGTTACACGAACACCTTTCTGGAAGATGATTTTGAAGAAAAAGATTAAGAATTGTAGGTCCATGAGTGGTGATCTGGTTGGATAATGCATTAACTTATTCTTGAATCATACTCACCTAACCCTAGTATTATGAAAAAAATACGATTCATCTTTCTAATATTCATATTTTCATCATGTGCCAGCATAACCGAAGAGATCTACCTCAATAAAGATGGCAGTGGGGAATACATCATCTATTCTGATGTTATCAGCACTACCAGAGGTATGATGATGGGTATGATCAGTAGTTTATACCCGGATGCTTCTGAAGATAGTCTTCAACAAATAATTGATGACCAGATATGGGCGGATTTCCCTGCGGAAGTAGATTCTTTGATTGACTACTCATCGCGTGTTCCGGACAGCATTAAAAATAATCCTGACAACAAAAAATACCTTGATAATACGAAGATGTTTATGAGAGGAAGCAGAGAAAAGGGATACATCAATTCAGGGTTGAGCTACAAATTTGATGAGATCTCAGCTTTGGAAGATTTCTTGAAATTCTTGAATGAAAATGGTTCTGCCAGCGGAGAAATGGGAATGGATGTCCCTAATCTGAATGTGAAATATACATTTGATGGGAACACATTCTCCAGGACAACCAAAATGGATGAGCTTATGGAAATGAGTGATTCAACCCGGATGATGCTAAATCTAATGCTGGAAGGGTCCAAATCACGATTAATTGTCCATCTTCCTCGAAAAGCAAAGAAGGTGAGTCAGGATCAGTTGGTTAGTAGAGACGGCAAAGATGTCACCTATGAGTTTGAACTTCTTAGATTGATTAGCGGAGAACAGTCATCGGATGTGAAAATTGAATTTTAGCATATGGAACCTCGGACCGTTCAATTTTCACGTACCAAGCTTACGGAACTAATGATTCCCTCATTTGCCAACTTTGGGGGGAAAGTACATGGAGGGCTCATTTTATCACTGATGGATAAGGTCGCCTATGCAGTGGCTAGTAAGCATGCTGGCACCTATTGTGTCACCGTTACTGTCGATGGTGTTGAGTTTCTTGCACCCGTAGAAGTGGGTGAGTTATTAACATTAGATGCCGCAGTACATTATGTTGGAAATAGCTCACTAGTTGTAGGAATAAAAGTCACTTCTGAGAATGTCAAAACCAATGAGGTGAAACATACCAACAACAGCTATTTTACAATGGTGGCCAAAGGAGAGGATGGAAAACCCACTCAGGTTCCTGAACTTATTCTGGAAGATATAGATGAGATGCGAAGATTTGCTGACAGTATCAAACGAATGGAGGTGAAAAAGGAAGCCAATGCCAAGATCATGAAGGAAAAAGGTGAATTTATACCCGTCGACGATATGGATCTACTGAGCAACCATCGCTGTAAGATTGAATTCAAGTTGGATGATGATTTCAACGATCTTTTTTCCGATACATAAATTTCAGCCCTGACCAATCTTCATCAATCGCACAGACCTTTACATCAACAAGGCCGCCTTTCAATCCAAACTCCCGAACAATATTGCCGTTTAAATCTGTCTCAATTTTTGAACCTCCTTTGGGCCAGGATATCCAAAGGGTACCTTCTTTTTTTAAAGCATTTTTCCAGCCATTCCAGCCTGTTTCTAACGCAGTAAGGTGAGTAACAAATACATGCTGAAAATCATAAGGTGCAGCAGATAATTCATCATCCCAGTCGGTGTCTATGGGCGTCTCTTCCAGTAGGTCAAAGTAGTTTTCCGGGGAATTGAAAAGGTAGCAGGTGAAACCGTCTTTGATTCCCAATTTTTTCCAAAGAGGATTTTTAGAATAACCAGCCATCAGTTGCAGTAGTTTGGAGTTTCACCGAACCAATTTCGGTCCTTTGCGCCACTATATTCCAGACAAGCTTTTGCATTTTCATTGAGGGCCAGGTATGCATTTGCGCTGGTTATGTAGGAAGCAGCACTATCCGGCCATACATATTTGTTCCAGTCAGCCGCTTTTATGGCCATTTCCGGGTCGTCCAAATCAAGATAAGTATCAGCAAGCGTTGTATATAAATAGTAGTGAGATAGCGGAACATACTTTTCGTTTATTACCAATGCATACCCCTCTCCAAAGAATTTCTTGTATCGTTTGATGGCTAACCTGTGAGCGATGAGTAGGTGGTCCAGGGCTTCCTCTGGTTCATTTAATTCATCTCTATGGATCTCGGCAATCTTTACCAGTGAAGAGATTATTTCATATTCACCTAAAAGAAAATTATTTAAAATCTCCAATGCCTTATCTGGCTGATTAGTTCTTGTATAAGCATCAGCAAGTTTCTGACGCGTTTCAAAAAATGGTAAGTTGGGTGCAAACTCTTGGACCAGCTCATAAAGGGCAATTGCTCCTTCGTAATTTTCATTTCTGAAATGGATGTCTCCTTTTTTAATGATCTTATCCAGCATGGAACTTTTAAAAAGCTTCATATCTCGCTCATCCGTACGGAAAAACTTCAATGAAGTCATCATCTCAAAAGCGGTTTTATAATCGCCAGCCTCAAAATATTGTTTTGCCTCTGTGTAGGTTGTTCGTCTTTCGGCCAATAGTTCTTCCAACTTATGATCGTCATAAGTCTGTTTGATCCAAACACCGGTCATGACCATTAATGCAATTAAAAAGGTAATTCCGAATGCGTAGGCAGTAGCAATTGCGTTTTGTCGATAGTCAATTTTACCAGGTGCGTACCTTGTCCTGTTGCGATTCTTCCATGCATCTGCTCTTGGCGGACGATAGCTATATGGTCTGGAATCATTTTCCGAGAATTGTCTGTATTTGAGTTTAAGATCGAATCGAGCTTTCTCGTACTCATCTGACAAAATCTGATGCGCCCTGTTAATCTCTTTAAATTTCTCCTCCATTTCAGGTCTTCCAGGATGTTTGTCAGGATGATACTTAACTGCCAGGCGCTTAAACGCTGCTTTTATTTCAGAGGGGGATGCATCCTCAGAAAGCCCTAATACATGGTAGTAATTTGTCATTTAGATTATTGAGGTGCCATTATAACGATGGAATTCAAGGAAAAGATACTACGAAACGAAAAAAGCATCCTCCAATAGAAGGATGCTTAAGTAAACTTCACTTATCCTACTTTGCGTGAAGAATTATCTTGTTTGTTATGTGGGCTTCATTGGTGATTAATGAGCAGATGAAAATCCCATTAGATAGATGTCCTATATCACTGGAGCCATCCCATGATACAACATGGGTACCTTGAGTTACTTCTTTGTCTAGAAGTGTTTTAACCTTTTGTCCGTTCAAGTTGTAGATGATTATTTGAACATTTTGTTTAAATGGAATCTCGTACTTGATAGTGGTAACACCTTCAAAAGGATTCGGCGTATTCTGGTATAGATAAACTCCGTTTTTTCCGACTCGATTATTCTCGTCAAATCCAAGCGGGTTTGGACCAAACCTGTTTTTCCAATAAGTCATCAATTTTCTCAGCGATTCTGGTTTGTTGGTAGGAGTTGGGTTCCCAGCTTGATCAGTGTTATTGATTCCGTGGCAACCAGGGCATGCCATAATCTCGCCTGGTGCAAATGAAAGCGGCTGTCTCTCAATTACTACTGGTTCTCCTTCAGGCGATTTGGTCCACCACGAAACAGCCCTTGTTGCTGGAACAAACATAGCAACAGATCCATCTGATTCAATTTTAATACTTCGCGCCGGACCATCAACGTCATAAGGATTTATACTTTCAATATTCGGATGTGTGGCTGTATTTCTGAATGGTAGCAGAAAGGGTCTTCGACCTCCTTTTTCATTTCCATCCTCATCGAAGTAGGTTCTCAGGTGTTCATATTGAACAGGTTGAAAATGACTAATCTCATATTCTGTCCCTCCTAATGGGGAAATTGTTTCGACTCCTCCAGGTACTTTTAAATTAAAAGGCTGTTGTCTATCAGCCACATCTCTAGAGGTGATGTTTCTGATGGAGATGAGTGCAAGATTATTTTCAATTAGCCAATTTCTGAGTTCGTCTATGTTTACATCTTCTTCTTGAATAACCGATTCTTCAATTGGGTCTACCTGATGTATAAGTGGGCTTGTCGGACGTTCTCTTGATCTAACTACTTCTGGCCATAATTCCATCAGGGGCAGAGTGATGCTTATCGGAACTTCACTGTCACCCCAGTAAACAATCTCTTTGGTAAATCCATCGCCAGAGAACGGGTTTCTTGAAAAATTACCTTCTTCGACAATTGTCAATTGGAAATGCAATTCTCTTCCTTCGTCCCTGTTAAATCTTCCAGATTCAGTAGTATGAGCTGCTATGATTGTTCCATCGCTTAATATTATTGGGTCTCTAAATCGTCCTAATTCGTATGCTGTGTTTATAACGACTTCTTCCATCAAAGCATCTTGAGGGTTTAGACCAATTGGAATATACGATTTGAGTAACAAACCGGAGGCAAATGCACCAAATTCAGGACCATAGCTAAAATAGAAGTTTCCTTCTTTGCCTATTCTTGGATCTTCAGTTAGCTGAAAAAACCCGTTAAAGCCTCTGACCACACTTCTTAATTGACTATTGGCCGTGTATTGTGAACCTGCCTCGAGGTATGAGGTTAGATTATCATCATCAATGAAGGATCCTCCCGTACTTGCACCCCCAAATTCTTGTCTTCCGATATGATTAATGGTTTGATTTCGTTCTCCATTCTCAAATATTTCCCAGATCTGAAATTCATTGAATTTCATCTCTCTTCTTTCTGGATCGTAGGTTTCGGCACCATCATTACCAGGCTCAGGAAAGAAATGTAGCCTAACACCTCTTGAGTCTGCAAAAGGTTCTCCGTCAACCATTGCGGGTGCGTTTTCAATCTCATTTGATTCTTCACTGATGTAATTGAAGGGTTCCCAAATGGGTTTTGTTCCTTTAAACCAACCAATCGCCTCTCCATCTTCTTTGGTATGTGCCCATCGGGTAAATAGCAACCTTCCATCACTCGCGAAGAATAGATCAAAATCACCGCTTGGAGAGTGCGTAAGATGAGTGATTTTATTGGCGTTGAGATCTAACTTCCAGATTCCTGAGTTTGTAGGCGTTGATTCGTATTCATCTAATGGTGGATAAACATTGGTAAAGCCACCGTATGGCTGGTCACTAATAAAGTATATTTCTCCCTCTCTCAATCCATAAATCGGCGAGAGGTTATTGTAAGCGGTAGGTTGGCCTCCAATTTTTTCAATATTAGCTGCTTCTCCATTGATCACCTCACACAGGTTCGTAATCTCATAGATTTGCCACCTTTGTGTGTTCGCACTCTTGTCAAATGCCTCAGTCGGGCCACCGATTAGCATGGAGAAAAGTGCCCTGCAGCCGTCCCAATGAACATTCGGCTCGCGTACTGCAATGGCATTTTCTGCTTGAATCTCACCACTAGCTACACCAAACCCCGCTTCCTGAGTTAAATTTCTTATAGTTCCGTCCGTATTTAATAGCATCAGATCACCGCCCCTTGGAGAACCTTCACCTCCCATGGTAGGATCCTGATTATTGAATGATTCCGCCATATGGCCGAAAGTAGATCGATCATTTAGTGGAGGAGGAACCAGACAAAATAAAACGGGTTCAGAAATGGATACTTGTTCATCAGTTCGAAAACTGGAAATAATCAATAAAATCAACAGGAATTTTATACCTATTTTGAATGGATTTTTAGATTTCATATTAGTAGTAGGATTATGTGAAAATGAGTTTTAATGTGTACCTGATTAAAAAAACATCCGTCCATCAGACGGATGCTTTAACTAGTTGTTAAGAGGAATTTGAATCTTTAGTTTTTTCATCAATAGCGTAATTGATGGCGATTTAATCCGTTAATTTTTTTGCTTAGTGGTAAGCTTTAATGGTCCTGAACGAGCTATTACAAGAATAGAGCTACCATTTAATGGGCAAAAGTTATTTGTGTATACAAGCAGTATACTAAATAGTATTTCTGGATTATCTGAGTAGAATAAAGATCGTAGAAATACCTACTGATAGAGCTTACTGGTGATGTAGAATCCCATTGTGCAAAGGGCAAGCCCACCTATCATGCTGACGGTAGCATAGGTAATGAATTGCAAGAATAGACCATCGCGAATCAGTTTAAGACCATCCAGAGCAAATGTGGAAAATGTAGTGAATCCACCACACAGACCGGCAATGAGAAAAAGAGACGTTTGACTATTTGACTTGATCAATCCGCCGCTTAAAATACCAATAAGAAGACAACCGATGAGATTAACAATTAAAGTGGCTGAATAAGGTTTGTCAGCATACTGCTTGATAGTGATCAAATAAACCCCATACCTGGTAGCACTACCTATGAATCCGCCAGCTCCAACTATTAGAAGTTCTTTCATTTTTCAAAATTACTTACATGATGCTGTAATTCAGGAAAGAACTGATTGAACTCATTTTCGAAATCGTGGTAGTGTTCTTGCAATGATAAGGTAGCTTCATCCATCTTGTTTTCGAACTTCGTTCGTTTACTCATACCAGTGAGCGCCCTATCTATGCCGTCAATGAATTGATAATGATACAACCAATTATCTCTTGCCATAAATCCAATCATTTGAATAACACTTTTAGGAATGATGTTGAAATAACCTCTGATGACTTGATAGAAATTCTCAGTATATTCTTTTAATGGAATATTTGAAAATGAAGACCAATTTTTAGCTAAAAAGTGATCGTAAAATACATCAACGATGACAGGCGCATAGTGTCGGAATTTTTCTCGCAAACGAACCTTACTCTTCAAAACTATTTGATGATTGTCGGTATAATGATCAATACTTCGATGTAACCGAATGCCTTTCTGTATACCTTCTGAGTATTCTTTCATTTGTGAGCCCTTCACAAAATCACCAATGAAATTGCCAATCAAGATCTTCTCATTATCACCACTTAGATATAGATGTGCTAAAAAGTTCATGCTTTAATCCTTCTTTTATGGATTAATAAATAGTTTGAGATTAACAAACGTCGGCTTACTTTTGTGATGCTCATAGTATAAAACTATAGTAACTTTATTTAAAACCGTCATCGAGAATAATTTTCCAAATATCGTCCGGTCTCATTTGAACATGCTTGTCCAACTTGCCAGGGTGGATGGTGTTGTGGTTCAGGAAGAGATAGATCTCATCAAGCAAATTGGTAAGGCGAATGGAATGTCTGCGGAAGAAATCAGCGAATGCTTTGAAGATCCTTCAGTGATAGAGGGGTTAGAAATGCTATCGGATGATCAGCGATATGACTATCTCTATAATGTGGTTCAGTTGATGAAGATTGACGGACGTATCTACAAGGAAGAAATAAAGTTTTGTGCACGTATTGCAAGTAAACTCGGCTATGATGAGGATGTATTGCGTGAAATGATGCTTAAGATTTATAGCGACCCTCACATTACCACGGATAAAGAGACCTTAAAGGCAAAAATTCAAACCTATCTTAGAAGATGAAGAAGCTATTCTCTCTTCTTTTTCTTATTACATTTCATTTCAATTCTTACGCACAATTAAATCCTGATGAGCGAGCGATCCGTGATGTTCTTTCGCGTCAGCAAGAATGCTGGAACAACGGGGATTTGGAATGCTTTATGGAAGGATATTGGAAGTCTGATCAGTTGGTGTTTATTGGCAGTTCCGGTGTGACATATGGTTGGCAGAAAACGCTGGATAATTACAAAAAGAGCTATCCCAGTAAAGCAGCCATGGGGAAACTTACTTTCGATCTGATAATCGTAGAACCTCTGAGCGAGGATTTTTGGACGGTTATTGGTAAGTGGAGCTTGCAAAGGGATTCGGACAATCCCAATGGACATTTTTCACTTATTTTCAGAAGATTAGGCGATGAGTGGGTCATTGTATCGGACCATTCAAGCTAATCGAGGGGCGTACTTCATTTGGCATTTTACTGCTTTTTTAGTATATTCTATGCTACTAAAAACCTTAAAAATCAGCTGAATATGGTAATGAGCTACAGAGGAGCCGAAGCTCCGAAAATCCAGGAATCACAAGCACTAAAAGTAGAAGATTATATGGCACGTAAGTTAATCACTTTCAAGCCTGATCAGCCCATGCACGAGGTGGTGGATGCGCTTATGAAGAATAAAATTTCAGGAGGACCTGTAGTAAATGATAAAGGTGAATTGGTAGGTGTGATTTCGGAGGGAGACTGCCTTAAAGAGGTAGTGAAAGGGAAGTATGATAACATGCCTATTTTCACTGGCCTGGTGGAAGAGCACATGGCTAAGAATGTCATTACCGTAAATCCGGATCTCAACATATTTGCAGCAGCTAAAATGTTTTTAGAAAAAAGGCTTCGTAGGTTCCCGGTTATCCATGACGGGAAGTTGATAGGCCAAATCAGTCAGAAAGATATCATGAAGGCGGTATTAAATACCAAAAGTTCTACTTGGTAATAGATTGATTCTAAGGACACAATTTTATCTCTCCATTTTAATCTCATATTCATAGCGAGTTTTAAAAAACATGCCGTTTAACGTTCGGTGTATCTACTTCACCGAAAAAAAAAGACATTGCACTTACCTATGTGTTAGTTAGAGTATACACATTGAAATTGAGTGGTACATAACTCAATTGTTATTAAGAGTAATGATTATGGGAAAGAAAAGGAAAACAATACTATTGGTTGAAGATGATTCAATGGTTCAATTAACCACTTTAAAAACACTGGCAAAGTATGGGCATAGGGTGGATATTGCTAAGAACGGTCTGGAAGCGATCAAGAGCGTAATTAGTAAAAAGTCGAAAAAGGCATATGATGTAATACTTATGGATTTGGATATGCCGGTTCTTGACGGGATTGAAACAAGCATTGAACTACGAAAATATGGTTACGAAAATCCCATCGTCTCTTTTTCATCAAAAAAGCATCTCAAAAGACTCAATAAGAAGAGAATCATGAATTTCTCTGTCAATAAGCCACTGGATCTGAAAGAACTTTTTTCAAAGTTGGAAATTAGTCAGCTAAGGTTTAATCTAGGCTGATGCTTCATTTATGACATTTTCCCATACAGCTAGCTAGCCCATTTTCGCTATTTTCGTTCTTCAATTTTAATCCTAAACAGAATGAAAAAGCACTTCTTAGTTTTACTTTCCTGGCTTATTGTATTTACATCTTTCTCCCAGGTAGATGTTAAAGCCATTGACCAATACATTGAAAAGTCTCGCAAAGATTGGAATGTACCGGGTATGGCAGTTGCTATTGTTAAAGATGGAGAAGTGGTTTTGAGCAAGGGGTATGGAGTTAAAGAAATCGGGGAAAAAGATAAAGTAGACGATAATACCCAGTTTGCAATCGCGTCCAATTCAAAAGCATTTGTTGCATCTGTCATTGGCAGATTGGTAGATGAAGGTAAACTATCTTGGAAGGATAAAGTAAAAGATTACCTCCCGTACTTCTCACTTTACGGAAATGAGTATGTATCTGCTGAAGTTACAGTGGAGGATTTACTTTGCCATCGTGTGGGTTTAGGGACCTTTAGCGGGGATGTGATTTGGTATAAGTCTGAGAAAACGCCTGAAGAGATCATCAAAAGAGCTGCATATGTGCCTGAAAACTACAGGTATAGGGATGGCTATGGCTACACCAATTTGATGTTCATCACTGCTGGTGAAGTAATTAGAAAGGTTACAGGAAAAGGCTGGGAGGAATATGCAAAAGAAAACTTTCTTGGACCTTTAGGTATGACCAATACGGTCATAAGCATTAAAGACTTAAATGATAATGCAGCTACACCACATAAACCTACTTTAGAGAATGGTACGGTGCCTGGTGTTTGGGCGAACTGGGATAACTCCAGTGCAGCAGGAGGAATTATTTCCAGCTCCTCAGATATGGCAAAATGGATGATGATGAACCTGAATGGAGGAGAATGGGGTGGTAAACAATACATCCAAAAGGAACAACAAAATCTTCTTTGGACGCCTCACAACAATTTTAAGCTTAGCGAAGGAGCTAAAGAATTTATTCCGGGAAGACATTTTGCAGGTTATGGCCTGGGGTGGGGGTTAATGGATTATTTCGGAAATCTCGCTGTAAGTCACGGTGGAGGGTATGATGGGATGTATTCACGTGTCATGCTGGTGCCTGACCTTAAACTGGGTGTTGTGGTATTGACAAATTCCATGGAGGGAATATCCACTCCATTAGCTTACTACATCGTCAATCAATACATTAAGAAAGACATACGTGATTGGTCAGCAGAGTTCCTGGAGAGATCCAGATCTAATAATGGACACCAGGAAGATGTTGAGGAACGAAGAAGTAAGCGTGTTTCCGGAACTAAGCCTTCCATTGATCCATCATTGTTTGTTGGTACCTATTATGATCCGATGTATGGAGATATCACTGTTTCTAATGAAGGAGATCAATACAGAATTGCCTTTGCTGACGCTCCAGATCTTGGTGCATCATTAGAGCATTGGCATTACAATACTTATGAAATCAAGTGGGACGAAGACCATGCCTGGTTTGATTTTGGAACGGTTTCCTTTGAATTAGATAATAACCTGGAGGTAGAAGGAATTGAATTTGATGTGCCGAATGGTGATATTTTCTTTCACGAGCTCCATCCCAAAAGGAAAGAATAGCTATTTGGCCCATTTCAACGGTGGAATTTTGTCTTTTTGACAAGAACATTCAATAAGGATATTAAGCCTCTTTTGACGTGTTTCTTCTTTTTTAGCGCTCATTACCCACCAGATGGATTGTTTGCGATACGATGGAGCCAGCGTTTCATAGAAATAGGTCCAGGCTTTCTTGTTGGATTTTAGCTGGGATTCATATTCAGCGCTCAATTTTACTACCTTCTGCTCGAAGGAGGCTTTGCCTGAATTTTCAGGTGTTCTTTTGTTGTAAGCAGCGATTCCTGCAGGCATCATTAAGTTCTCTTTTTTCAGCACTTTGACTTTTTCAAGATTGACATGGCTCCAATGGCTATTTGGCTTACGAGGGGTGAAGCGGATCTGGTAAGCCTCATCATCGATCCTTCTTCGAATGCCATCAATCCAGCCAAAACAAAGCGCCTGATCTACGGATTCTGACCAGGTAATACTGGGCTTACCTGTAGCTTTTTTGTAGAAGCCAACCAATAACTCCTTTTCTTTCTCATGATTTTTTTCCAACCACTCTCTAAAGTCTTCTGGTGTGGCGAAAAAAGTAGGCATCACTAAAAGGGTTGTAAATCTGGTTCTATATACTCATGTTTCGCCTGCTTGTCAGCAAAAACATTAAAGCCATAGTGTTGTGACAGTAAATCGCGGAAGTTGGTGAGTAATCGTGGAAACTCCTTCATCAAACCAGGGAAGTTTTTAGACTTAGCTTTTTTCATGAAATGATCCATAACCTTAACAGAAGCAATCGTTACGGTTTTATTGAATTTATCATATATACCCAGAGATTCGGCGTATCCCTTGATTTGGTCGCACATGTTTATTTCTGTCTGTTCACGTCCATATTTTCTGATATGGATGTAGGCCAATCGCAGGTGTGCTTCGTGAGAAAAAAGTCCGGGTTTAAGTTTAAAACTTTCGAATACTTTTTCGAACTCATCATCCGTGTACTGGTAGTGATCTTTGATGCGCATGGTACAAAGGTTAAAAAAATGAAAGAAATCTATTACGAGCCTTTCTCTTATTTAGTTTCAATAGATAAAATACCCCCGATCTTGCGCACCGTTTCATCCAAATTCTCCATTTTGTTTTTGAGTTTCCGAAGTTTTGGATCCTCATGATCCATGAGTTCGCCCAGTGCCAACATATTTGCAAGCGGAGCTCTTACCAAATGTGCATTGATAAATGCATATTCGATGATTCTTTCGTTTTCACGCTCTATTTCTTGAGTTCTATCCTGAATGATTTGCTGAAGATGGGTTTGAATTCGCTTGATCTCCTCCTGATTTTTTTCGAGCGCATCATTCTGTTCTTGAATTTCCTGGTTGGTTTTGTTCAGCTTATTTATTCTGAACAGCAGTTTTTTTCGTTCCCGATCCAGGGCGATTTTAAATAGATTCATGACAAGTGCAATCACAAGGGTATTAAGGGTAAAGGAGATCAATTGACTCGAATAGACAATTCTACCCTTGTACTCAATGTCAATAAAACCAGCGATCAATACCATAATTAGCAGGAAAATCGCAAAGAAGGTTTTAGCCTTGCCGGTGTTAACAAGTAGCAATACCACAATCAATGATTGGAGTACATAGGCTCCAGCTCCACTTAAACCAGTAGATGAGGGCCAGAACAACGCAAAACCAACCGCTAACATTAAGCTAAAAACAAAAATGTGTGTTTTAGTCAACGTTCCTTTAATGCTCTGCCAAAGAAGATAGATAATGGTTAAAACCAGAAAGCTATTGATGATACCAATGATCCAGCTTCTGTTAGTCATTAGATCAATAATTTCATTGGTAACGAAATAAGGAATACCAGCAATAAGAACACATGCGAAGATGATTTCTTCCACCGACCTATTGATGTAAAGCCATTTCAGTAGTTTTTTCATCGTTCGTCTTTCAGTTTATTCACCAATGTTTCTATCTCATGATCCAAATCCTGGGCTGACTCTCTCATCATTTTTGAAACATCATCGGATGATTCTTGAAGGACAGAGTTTGTAAGCTCCTTTACCTCCGCATAGTCTTTTTGAAGTTCTTTCAAAGTGATATTAAGGTACTTTTCCATGGCTTCACGCTGATTATTAAGGTGTCTTGCTCTTTCATTGACTTTATTTTCCAGGTCGATATTCAGTGATTCTAACTCTTTTGTTTGAAACTGAAGCTTTTGGCGAGAAGCTTGTAAAAGGTCTCGATTTTCCGTCAACTTCTCTTTGATCTGAGAAAGCTTCGTTTTACTATTTTCAAATACTCTTTTCGAATAGTAAGTAATGAAAATGACCCCAATAGCCATATAGATATAATTGAAATGAGAAGTCGAATAGTCAGCATAATTATCTAAGAAATTATGTTGAATTTCCACTGCAATTAGCACCATCAATGTTCCAATGATCAAATAAATCGAGAATTTCAATGCATCACCACTTCGCATCGTCAATGCAATAACCACCAAACCAACATGGATATTATTTTCAATCGAACTTGCCAAGCCCCTTTGCTCAAATAGCGTGAGACACAATAGGATAACGAGTGGAACGTAGAATGCCAGATAGATTACTCTGTAAGAAGATTTATTGAGAAGAGCGACAAGTGCAAGAGTAAAAACAACCCCATACCCGAGATCCAAGTAAAAGTCAAATAGTCTGGAGAACTCATCGTTGCGAAATATTTCAATGAGAACTCTTAGCAGTCCTAAGGAGCAAACAACGCTCAGGACATTACGATAGAAGTTTTCATTGACGGTTAGCGATTTATTCACGAGTAGGTGCGAAAGTGCCTAATATACTTTCTTATTTATCAATTGTGTTAAATAGGTGTTCTAGAAAAATGATTGAACGGGAGATTCATGAAAAAATCCCTTAAAACCTGCGGTGGGTCCAACATCAATTTCATACTATATGAAGCTTATGTTAGGGTTTGGATCTTTGTTCACATGAATATCGAGTCACTCGAATTACCAACGGTTGTGAATGGGAGAGAAGCAATTCTACGAGAAAAAGGTTGAAAAATCCATGAAAAATTTATTAACTACCTTTGGCATTTCTAAGTTGAGAAACACACCAAAATACTTCCTAACAAGAATTTTCTTTTGTATTTCCTGACTTCTGAATTGAGATTAAATCTCAGAAATTTTTGACATTCAAGGATCAGTAGTCCATCAGTATACCCCACTAATTAATTACTGCTTGAATCAGTTTTAATTAAATAACAAAGGGTGATTAATCATAAGTTTTCCGACAAAATCAATGAGGCTTTTGCAGTCGAATTGAAGCGACAAGTAAATGAGTACTTTACTACCAATAACCTGAGCAGGAATGCCAATGAATTAATGGTAATCAAAACCATTATGGCCATTCTTCTTTACCTGGGACCATATTTTGCTATGCTCGTGTGGGTACCCAATAACGTAGCCCTCCTTTTTGGAATGTGGACAATTATGGGATTTGCAAAGGCCTTTATCGGTACTTCGGTCATGCACGATTCGTTGCATGGGTCTTATTCTAAGAATAAAAAAATCAATTCATTGATAGGTATTTCTGCCTGGCTTTTAGGCGTAGATTCAACCGTCTGGAAACTACAGCATAATGTTTTGCATCATTCATACACGAACATTGATGACGCAGACGATGACATAGCGCCAAGATACGTATTGAGATTTTCTCCCAATCAGCCTTTACGGTGGTTTCATAAATTTCAGCATGTATATGCTTTATTCTTCTACTTCACGTCAACGCTACTATGGATCACATTAAAAGACTTTGTTAAAGCAAGTCAATACCACAAAAGAGGTTTGAGAAAAAAAGGAAGTTCATTAACGTTGTTTCTGGTTTCTATCTTTCTTAAGAAAGCCTCTTACCTATTTCTATTCCTAATCGTTCCTATTTATGTCCTGCCCGTTTCATCCGGACTGGTGGTACTTATGTTTATCACTATGCATTTGGTAGCTAGTATCATGCTTAGTATGATCTTTCAACCAGCACACGTCATCTCTACCTCAGAATTCTATTCTGCAGACGAAGAAAAAATCAACGAGAATTGGTTGGTGCATCAACTGCGTACTACTTCAAACTTTGGAATGAATAGCAGGTTACTCACTTGGTTCAGCGGTGGACTGAACTACCAAATCGAACATCACCTGTTTCCACATATCTGCCACATTCACTATAGAAAGATTTCGAAGATTGTTCAAAACCTGACGGTAGAATATAACCTTCCTTATCATTCACAAAAAACTTTAGGCAAAGCCGTATCGAATCACTTTAGAATGCTCAAGCTTCTAGGTAGAGGTGCTTACATTGATTAATCAAAACAACATTATATGTCAAGATCACAGAATAGTTTCATTAAACATCAGAAAGAAGTCAAAAGAAAGAAAAAGCGTGAAGAGAAGCTGAAGCGTAAAATAGATAAGAAAGATCAGGAGAGTAGTGGTAAGTTGGATGACATGATAGCCTATGTTGATGAAAATGGAAACATTCTGGATGAGCCACCAAAGGAAGAATCACCAAAATCAAACGATGAGAGCAAGAGGAAATCAGAATGACTTTTTGATCAATTTTTAGAGATTACATCAAAGCTAGAATTCAGCTAAGAATCTGAAAATCAAACAATAATATCATCAATTAGTTTCTATTAACACTACTAATCAGCTGAATGCAGGCAATTTTCGGGATAGAATTGAATGCTGTGGATGATTAACCAGTAGTGAATTACTAAGGCGGGCACTATAAGTGCAAAGAGCGGCTCTACTTGAGTCGCTCTTTTTTTATGTCTCGAATAATAATATATCAAATATTGAGGTATTTATTTGCAATATATCAAAACTTGATGTATTGTTGTGTTATGTATTCGAAAGAACTATTAAAAGGAACCTTAGAAGTCATTGTTTTGAAACTGCTCTCAGAGCATGGAAAAATGTATGGCTATGAGCTTTCACAAAAGGTAAAAGAAGAGACGGAGGGTAAGATTCATTTGAAAGATGGATCGTTATACCCAGCCTTGCATAAACTGACTAAAGATGGCATTCTAACTTTCGAGGAGGTAAACATTGGTAAGCGTGTTCGGAAGTATTATAAGCTAACTTCCAAAGGGGAGGAGCAGAAGGAAACATTGCTCAACGAAATGCGGGATTTTATCAAAACGATCGAGAAAATCATTTTTAGTGAACTTAAAACTTCGCCTGCGGTATGATAGCTGAAGAATATGAAGAGCGAATCATCGAGGAGGTCAACAAAAGTTCCTTGAAGAATCAAACGTTGAAGGATGATCTGATTGATCACTTCTGTTGCCTGGTAGAAATCGAGATGGAAAGAGGACTGACTTTCGAAAAAGCATTGGAAAAAGCCTACTTACAAACTGCTCCAAACGGGCTCGAAGAAATACAAAGGGAAACTATTTTTTTACTCAATTACTCAAAAATTATGATTATGAAACGACTAACGTATGTGTCTGGCTACCTGTTTTCGCTGACTTGGGCGACAGGTGCTCTATTCAAAATCTTACACCTACCAGGTGCTGGTGTTTTACTCGCTGTTGGCGGACTTGGCATCGCTTTTATCTTTCTGCCCCTATTCTTGATCAACAAATACAAGCACTTGACTCGAGAAGTGCTGTCAGAACGATTGAAGTGGATATTTGGAATATTATCGATCATCTTGCTCTTAACAGCGATCACGATGAAGATGCTTCATTTGATGGGTGCAGCGCTAATGTTGGGGATAAGCTTTCTCATATTTGGATTTGGGTTTTTACCCTTCCTTTTTTTCAGGATGTATAAGAAATCAATGGATGAACTCTAAGGTCAAGGACTAAAACTCAAAATAAAAAGGCTATCCATTTTGGATAGCCTTTTTTATGCGTTTGTCAGAATCATGCCGTCCTTGAGACGGCATCTTCCTATTCTAGCTCTCTAAGAAAAATTATCAGAAAATAGATATGCCTAACCATCTCATGGGAAGGAAGTACCGCATTTTCTTCCATCATATAGCCAAAGAAAAGATCTTCAAGGCTGTTTCTTAATAATGACGGTGTGGAGTTTTCTAAGAGGTTTTTAAGTATTCCAAGTCGGTGGTAGTCTATATAATTGTAAGATTCCATCCTTGTAATCTACTATAAAGTTATGATATATCGTAACCATATAGGTCGAATAATTTAGGACATTGCTCATCATGAAGGATGAAGAATTTCTCAAACAACTAGGTGATAAAATCAAAAAAATTCGCCAATCAAAAGGAATGAGCCAGGTAGATGTTTGCTCACGTCTAAATATGGACAAAACCTATTTGTCTGCAATAGAAAATGGCCGGCAAAATCCTTCTGTACTTACATTAAAGCAGATTTTAGAGGCAATGGATGAAGAGATGATCGAATTGTTATGAGTCTTAATTACTCACTTGTTTAAGTTCTTTCGTATTTGAAAAAGTTCTTATCTAAACCTTACCCTGACAATTCGATACGGTAATGTTGACTTTTCTTCTCCACCAGTAAATGCCGGAGCTTTATGCAATTGATTCACTGCAATGTATAGCCAATCTCCTTGAATCCTGACATTATCCGGCCAATCCAGTAGGCTGTCTTCTATGAGGGTGGACAACGCGCCATCGCTAGAAAGGATGTCAATGCTTGAATTCTGGATATTTGTGATGTAGTGATTTCCATTCTCATCCGTTGCGACACCATCTGAGAACGGCTTGTTTCCTACGATTTCTAGCGTATTTAATACTTCATCATCAGAACTACCATCCTTTATCGGAGCAGTAGCCATGCGGTACCATTTGCTACCACTCATGGCTCCAAAAAAGAGCGTTTCTCGATTCTCAGAAAGCGTCAAAGGATTAAGGCCTATTCTGGCTGGCTCCCCGTTCAGTAATAATACCTCATCATTAATGATAATGTCTTTATCTTCTGCATACATGGTGGAATCCGAAACCTTCCGATATGTAGAATCATTGGTGTTGATGACAATGATTCCGGGATTTCCAAAATCTGCCAGATACACAAAACCATTTTCTTCATCTATTGCCAGATCTTGAACAAAGCTATTCGCAGGAGCTAGCTCTTCAGGTACATCAAATCGATAGAGCATTTCATTGCTGTTGATGTCAAAAGCGAAAACCCTGGTTTTTCCAAGATTTAGTCCCGCATCAATCACCCATAGACGATCCTTTTTGTCGAAGATGATTCCTAAAGGAGTATCCAATTCTTCATCTGATTTTTCAGAGGGAGTAGATTGAATGGCTGTATCAGGAAAAGCCTGGTATTGGTTGTTTTCTAGAACTTCGATCAACTGTACATTCTGAGCACGCATGGGATGTACACTTGTGAAAACACGCCCGTTTTTCGATACTGCTACGTTTCCAGGGTTGATGTCTAATTCTGCAACAATCTCAAGTGTTCCTATTAGTAAGGACGATTCGTTTTCATTCCCATCATTGGTTTGTTGATTATTTCCACATGAAGCAAGGAAGAAAATGGTTAGGATTAAGATAATTGTTCGCATGTATATCCTAGTTAAAAATGTACTACACCGATTGTTTGTTTATAGTTCGAACCAAATGGTTTTACTATTCAACTTTTTTAGTAGATGGATCTTTTTTTCTCGGTAAACATGCCGTGCTTATACCTGCTCCCATGGCAATGCCGACACTCATCCAAACGGCCAGGTCATCGGTGGCAACACCTATGGCAGTCCCAATGCCGATGCCAAGAGCGATGCCTATGGGCAGTATGTTTTCCTTTTTCATTGTGTGATATCAATTGCTGATCACTTCAATTTACGCAAACCGGCCATTATCTCAAGAAATTTAGGCTAAGCGGTTTTTATTCCTCCTGCATTGTTCGCTACAGTATTTCACTTCCTCCCAAACGTCTTTCCACTTCTTTCGCCAGTTGAAGGGTCTACCGCAAACCTTGCAAATTTTTGAGGGAAGGTGTTGTTTTTTCATGAAGAGAAGTCAGGAATTTCTTCAGCTCGAGCATAAGGAAAAGATGCGATGGGAGCTAAATTGTAATAATTATTCAAACCTGAAATACCAGCAGTATTAAAAACGGATAAATCAATATATCCCCTTTCATCCACTGCTTGATTAGGAATAATGAGTTCCTGTATTTCACCAATCATCATGATAGTTCCATTGATCTTTATTGGAACCTCGTCTACCATCTTCAAACCCATTTTGATGTGGCATTCCTTTACATAAGGAGCATGGAAATCTCCAATGTATTGCTCTGTCAACCCACATCGATCGAATTCAGATTCTGTCCGATCGATCTTTGCAGATGTATAATGTGCTTTGTCTGCGATCACTGTTGGTACATGGTTAATGGTATACCATCCATTTTCTTTAATATTCTCATACGTATGCCTGGGAACTTCTCCTGTTGGACGCATGACGAAACCTATTAATGCCGGATTACTGCCAAGATGTACCACACTGCTAAATATGGCCACATTGGGGAGGTCATCATTGGACTTGGTGCCGATTAAGTTCGCTGGCTTGATCCCTGTGATCGAATTGATAATGTTTAAGCGCTTCTTTCGCTCAAGGTTTTGAATGTCTTCTTTGCTTAAATGCACAATAATGGTCTTTATAAAATGATTTTTTGATTTACCAGGTCCTGGAACATCAAGATGCCTTCTTCTGAATTTGTTTTGGATTTTTTCACTCTGAACCAGTACAACTCATGGTCTCCACCAATGTTTTTGTGATCAATGGTTTCCAGCTCGAGATATGCACAAGCATTACTCAGCACTTGTTTTCCATTCCAAGAATTAAGTAGATTCTTGTCCTGAAGGTAGCGATGCTTATCAAAGGAGCTTCCGGATTTTTTACCTAATGATCGCACTAATGGGGCATGATCCTGATGTAGCAACTGAAGCACCGGGTTTGAATTTTCCTTTAGAAGCTCTAGAGAATGCGTGTGATAATACACGCCGATCATGTACATCTTCGGCTTCATACTTACTGCCGATACATAAGTACAGATGTTCATGTTCACCTGGTCGCCTTTATATGTGGCAAGGCTGTAAACAGGCACATCCACAAGATTCCATGGACGCCTTACTCCCATTTATGCTAGTGAATTGATTTCTTTGAGCACAGCTTCTGCTTCTGCTACTTTGGCATCACTTGCTTTTCTGTTGCTCTTTGAAAGGTTGTAAGATTCTTTCATGAGCTTCTCGTATTTTTTCTGAAGTTTTTCCTTCGGTGACTTTCTACTAAATATTCCCATGAGAGCATAACCAGCAAAAAGAAAATATGTTGGATGTTAAGCGCTTTTCTGCAAATGGTCCTCTCTGAATTCTCCCGGAGACGAACCTACCAACTTTTTGAAATTCTTGTAGAATGAGACTTTGTTTCTAAAGCCAACCTCCTCACCAATCGCTTCAAGTTTTAGATGGCTGGATGATTCCTGTAACAATCGTTCCTTGGCCTCTTCCACCCTAAATTCATTGATTAGCTCAGAAAAGGATTTCTCTGAGAAAGCATTTAATGCCTGCGAAATCCGATATTTAGGGACTCCCAATTTCACAGCAAAGGATGAGAGGCTAAAATCCGGGTCTTTGTAATATTTATTTTGCTCAAGTACCGCGTTAATTTTTTGAACCAGATAGTCTCCATCTTCTTTGGTTAAACTGCTGCTTGAGTATTTAGGCTTTACTTTTTCTTTTAGAAACCTGAACTCGCTAAGGTAGGTGATGCCGTAAGTCAAAATCACAAATCCACCACAAATGATGTAATCAAGTCTTAGCGTGTAAAACCCCAAAGCCACTGAAAGGTGATAAGCCATGAGTCCCACGATGAAGAAGGCATAGGGAAGGTAGAAAATGGCGTTCTCTTTATCTAAAGACCTGGCCTTCAATGCAGCCAAACCATAGACAACAAACAAAACAAGTTGTGAGATTATAGCAATTGGTTGAAAGCTGCTTGATGCTGTAAATAGGTAAGATGAACTAATCCAGAAAAGTGAAAAAACGAGGGGTATGATGAGGTGATACCAAAAGTGTTTTGTCCTGGCCTTTTCATTCATGTAGTAATAAAATGCAAAAGGCATTAGCCAACTGGATATGACGCAAAGCCATAGGATTACCGAATGCAGTTGAAAGGCCTGTGTCCAGTAGTTGACGTAATAAAGGATGGTTATTGAGAATGACAGCAGGTAAATCCCAAGAAATACTTTTCGGATGTTCCTAACATCCACAATAAAAAATACGGACAGGATCACTCCATGTATAGCTGAAGCAAAGAAAAGTACGATTTCCCATGACATAAGAGTCCGAATTGATATTTAGCTCCTTCAAGATAAAAATGAATGTAGGTTATGGGATAAATATTAGCTAATATTTACATCAATTGGTCAAAATCGTAAATAGGTGAGGGATAGTAAAGGTTAATATTGATAATCAATTAAAACTCAAGACTATGAAATTATTATTAGCAGTATGTACAATTATCTGTAGTATGACGACACTCGCACAACCCCCCCAACCTTCCGCCGAAGACCTGGCAAAGTTTGATTTTTGGGTGGGTAAATGGGAGCTGACATGGGAAGGTGGAAAAGGGACCAACTTGATAGAAAAGAAACTGAATGATCGCGTCATTCAAGAAAATTTTGAGGCGACGGAGGGAAACTTCAAAGGATACCTGGGTACAAGCATTAGTACTTTCAATGCGCAAGATGGAAAATGGCATCAGGCCTGGGCGGATAGCAACGGAGGCTATATTGATCTGGTAGGTATTTTCGACGGAGATACGCGAATTTTTCAGATGACAAGTCCAAGAAAGTTACCAAACGGGACAGAGTCGATTTCAAGAATGCGCTTTTACAACATCACGGAAGATTCTTTTGATTGGGACTGGGAAGCATCTACTGATGGAGGGAAAAACTGGCAATTGGCCTGGCGCATCAATTACAAAAGAGCAAAATAACCAACCCAATAAAATTGGCTATCTAATTGACGTGGTTTTTCAATTAGGTGGTCAATTTATTTTTATCCACCTGGAGGGATCAAAAGAATAATTTGCGGCAGGGTCTCCGCTTACCAATTTAAGGTCTGCACAATCACCTGCTCCATTTTTAGGAATACCAATGATATTTTCTGGATCAGCTTCCGTCATTAACCCCAAAGCCAGGTATACATCTCCTTCACCAAGCAACTTTCTGCTAATAAAGAATTCCGTTTCTCCGTTATTACCCATATGCATCGTATTAGCTACCCATCCTTTTTGCTCGAAGTAGTCCTGTCTTTTCTTAATGGCCGCTGGTGTCATCTCACCTTCCCTAACCTCCCAATTGAATACATCACCTGTGGTCCATGAACCTGATTCTTGGGTGTAAGTCTGATCTCCAAGGGCAGCGGATGCATGAAGAACGAGAACTTCATTTTTAGATGTGCAGGCACAAAGACTCGCAACATATAGCGCGCCGGATTTGATAGTTACTCGAAGGTAGTTTTCAGAAGACTGATCGATCAGCATCAGGTTCGATCCATTTTTACCGATCGTTGTAAGTTGTTGACTTTCTTCCGTGGATATGGAGCCATCCAACTGTTCAAATTGAGCTTGAAGTGAACTTGATGCAATAAATAATACTAGAATGAGTGAAGACGTCTTCATGATATGGCAATTGTCTGACTTAGTTACGTGGAGGTGAATAGCTAAGTTTTGTGCTGAAAATCAGACTTGTAAACAATTACAAACTTTTAGAAGATATCAATCTCCAACCACGGCAAGTTTCTTCCCATCCGGAGATACAACGATCCGTGTAATGTTGGTGATCTCATGCACGGATAGGTCAGCAAATTCGGTCCACTCGGTACCATCTTTCCAGACATACAATTTATTACCGGATCCCATGAATATTTCACCACTTGGCGTCCAGCAATAATCTTCCGAACCTTCAATCACATTAGTCAAAGCAGAAGTTGCTCCAGTCTCCAAATCATAACTTTTGATTATCCATGTATCCTGACTTTTATCTACATAGCTAAAGGAGTTTGAGCCAGGAATTTTATGTAGGGATCGTCCAATGTTTTGACCTACTACACGAGCCTTCCCCGTTTTACTATTGATTATTTGCATAGTAGCTGGATCGCCTAAAACAAAGGCCACAATTTCTTCTGTACTGATCCAGGCGTGATACCCGATTTTTAAATCAGGGACCAAAACTTCATCCAGACCCCTGAAGGTATATGCATACAAAAGTTGTAATCCGCTACTGTCTAACCTTATACTTGAAATGCGCCCATCCGGCATCAAAGTAGGAGAATATTCACTTCCTCCAAAAGTATTGGTGATGATAAGTGTATTTCCTGATCCCAGATAATAGCGAGCGATTTCGGTTTGACCTTCCACATTACGAGCGTATAAGACGGATTCTCCATCCGACCAAAAGGAGGGCTGGTTGTCATATCCTACGTTACTGGAAATATTGATTGGTTTTTCGATGACAAAACCGTCCGAAGACCTCCGTAAATCCATAAGGAATATTTCGGTATTTGGTTGTGCTAGGAGTGTCAATATCGATTGAGTGAGTAGAAGAGTTATAAGTAGTTTCTTCATTGAAATACAATTGGTTTTAATAGCTGGTTTGTTAAGGTCAAACGATGGGTTAAATTTAGTGTTTAGACTTAACTAACCTTTCCAATAAAAGATTAAATCCATGAAGAGAAGAAATTTTATTCAGCTAAGCGCACTTACAGGCGCCATTCCATTTTTAGGTATCAAGGCGTGCGCTGCACCATCATCAGAATCCGGGCAAGCATCCGCTTCCGAAAAGCCCTTTGAACTCGAAGAATGGACAGTGACTCAATTAAGCGAGGCAATGGAATCCGGGAAGTATACTTCGAGGCAGATATGTGAGCTTTATTTGAAGCGAATTGAAGAAAAGGATCAATCGGAAAATGGATTGAATAGTGTTATAGAGGTTAATCCGGATGCATTGGATATTGCAGATGGCTTAGATCAGGAACGTGCCGATGGAAAGGTGAGAGGTCCCTTGCACGGGATTCCCATCATGATCAAAGACAACATCGACTCAGGTGATAAGATGATGACGACTGCAGGATCTATGGCTTTGGCAGGTTCCTCTGCTCCAGATGATGCTTTTATCGTTAAGAAACTTAGAGAAGCTGGTGCAGTGCTACTTGGAAAGACCAATCTCAGTGAATGGGCGAATTTCAGATCTTTCCGTTCGTCGAGTGGATGGAGTGGAAGAGGACGTCAAACCAGGAATCCTTTTGCGCTAGATCGTAATCCTTGTGGTTCAAGTTCGGGTTCCGGTTCAGCTGTTTCCGGTAATATGTGCTCAATCACGATTGGAACTGAAACGAATGGATCTATTGTCTGCCCATCATCTGCTAATGGAGTGGTTGGAATTAAGCCAACAGTAGGACTATGGAGCAGAGATGGTATTATCCCCATATCAGAAACCCAGGATACTGCCGGTCCCATGGGTCGAACGGTAGCTGACGCAGCAGCATTACTGGGAGCACTGACAGGCGTTGATAATGCGGACCCAAGAACAGCTGAGAGTGAAGGAAATTCTTATACAGACTATACTCAATTTCTTGATGCAAATGGACTACAGGGGAAACGTATTGGAGTCTTAGATGGCACAATTGGATATCATGAACGAGTAGATGAGGTCATGGAAAAAGCTTTTGAAGCTATGGAAGCACAAGGCGCAACGCTTGTAAAAGACATCAAGGTTAGCGAAGACGGAGCATACGGCAACTCAGGATTTGATGTGCTACTCTATGAGTTTAAGGATGGTTTGAATAAGTACCTGGCATCTCGCCCAAATGTCAAAGTGAAGTCGTTAGCCAATGTTATTCAGTTTAACAAGGACAATGCTGATGTAGAGATGCCATACTTCCCACAAGGGATTTTGGAACAATCTGAAGCAAAAGGTCCACTTACTGAAGATGCATATAAAGAAGCCTTGGATACTGTTATCACTGTTTCTCGGAATGGTATTGATAAAGCGCTCAAGGATAATAATCTAGACGCCATAATCGGTGTAACCGGAGGACCCGCCTGGCCCATTGATGTGATTAACGGAGATCACTTTGGAACAGGTAGTTCAACACCGGCGGCCAGGTCAGGCTATCCAAATATTACGGTGCCTGCTGGATTTGTTCATGGGCTTCCGGTGGGGATGTCTATTTTTGGTGGAAAATATCAGGAGCCTAAGCTTATCAGTATTGCTTATGCTTTTGAACAAGCCACCAAAGTCAGAAAAGCACCTAAACTAATACCTACACTTCCATTACCATGATTAAATCAATTTTAAAGTTTCTCGGGATTGGTCTTATTACACTGATCATCATTGGATTTCTGGCATATCTCTATGTCGATGAATCTTTACCCAGCGGTACAAAAGGAGTAGAAGCAGAACAATTAGCAGACGAAATGCTAACAGCTCTCAATAAGCCAGGTTTTGACTCTATCACAATGATACGTTTTACCTATCCTGGCGGTCATTCGTATGAATGGAATCGAGCAGAAAACAAGGTAAGAGTACAATGGGATGAAAATGATGTGTATTTAGATTTAAATCAATCTCCGGAAGAATTTAGTGTGGTTGAATATCAGGGGTATGAATATTTCATTAACGACTCTTTTTGGTTGATTGCTCCATTCAAGGTTAGAGACAGTGGTGTAGTCCGTTCCACCGTACAAGTAGACGATGGAAGAGGCCTGTTGGTTACTTATACTTCAGGCGGAGTAACGCCCGGTGATAGTTACCTGTGGATAATTGATGAACGGGGGTTTCCCAAAGCCTGGAAACTTTGGACTTCTAATGTCCCTATTGGAGGATTAGAATTGCAATGGGGCGGTTGGGTTGAAAAGCAGGGAGTATGGTTCTCCACATTCCATCCGAGCAAATTGATTGACCTTGAAATTACCGACTTGGAGGTTCAGTAATCCCAGGTTGAGTATGGATTATATTGTGTCAATCTCTACTCCAAGGTCCCTGATTTCCTTCCAGAAGCGAGGATAGGATTTTTCAACAACGAGAGGATCTTCAATTGTAACATCCATCAACAGACAAAGGGGAGCAAAGGCCATCGCCATGCGGTGGTCTTCATAGGTTTCGATTTCAACAGATGATGGTAAATCTTCACTGGGCTCCAGGATCCATCTGCTGTTATTTTCTTCAATGAGCGTCGCGTTAATTTTCTCAAGCTCAGTTTTCATCGCCGCCACGCGATCAGTCTCTTTGATTTTTAAACTCTCCAGACCTACCATTTCAAGGGAAACACCTGTGGCTGCTGCCGCAACCATCACAGTTTGTGCAAGATCCGGACAATGTCTGAAATCAAGCACTAAATGTCTCTTTTTTTCGTCGCGCTTTAAAAGCTTCACTTTACCTGCTTCGAAATGACTTGCCACGCCCATGTTGAACATGATTTTGGCAATTTCATTGTCACCTTGTGTAGAGTAGTTCCTGATTCCTGGAAGGTTTAGATATCCTTTTTCCGGATCTAGAGACATAAAACTGTACCAATAGCTGGCGCCGGACCAATCACCTTCAATGGAGTAGCACATGGGTTCATAGATTTGAGGGGCCACAGAAATTCGCTTTCCAATCCATCGAGAAGAAACCCCAAACGCTTCCATAAGGTCCAATGTCATCTGAATGTACGGTCGGCTATAAATTTCAGTTGTAAGCGTTATGGTCAACCCATTGGTGAGACAAGGAGCTATCATTAACAGTGCACTAATATATTGGCTGCTAATGTTGCCCGGAATGGATATTTCATTCGTGGACTGATTTTCAATACGATTGATTTTCAGTGGGGGGTAACCCTCTTTCTCCAGGTACGTGATGTCAGCTCCTAACAGGTGAAGTGCATCTACCAGAGGACCGATGGGTCGTTGCTTCATGCGTTCGGTTCCAGTGATTGTTACTCCTTGACCGTGAATTGCCAGATATGCGGTGAGAAAACGCATGGTGGTCCCGGCATCTTTCACATCATATTCAGTTTGCTGATTATTCAGCAAATAATTCATTGTTTGCGTATCGCGAGCATTGGAGAGGTTTCGAATATTAGCGACTTCTCCACCCGCTAAAGCATTGATAATCAAGGCACGATTACTTTCACTTTTCGAAGATTCAAGGGTAATCGTTCCTTTTAATCGTGAATTAAGCTTTTTTAGTCGATATTTCAATTTTTGGCAGGTTTTTTGATAAACTCAATCACAACTAATTACGTTGCTAAGTTGTCAATAAATTATAATATGTCAAGAACTCGAACCATAGGAACAATTTTCGCCTCTATCGCCTTAGGAGCTTTAACTTTCTTTTTAAGTACACCAAAAAAGGTTGTTAAAAAGAAGGAGCAGCAAACCTCACAGGACGATAGCAAGAGCGAGCAGGAAGACTTATTTATTTAAGAACCTCCTTGATTAAGCTGCTTTCAACAAGCACATCGTAATCGCACGCCCCAATTTTTTTCAGCAAAGAAAAACGTATTCCTTCCTGATCATTCTTTTTATCCTGCATAAGCAGGTGCTCAAGATCTTCAAACGAAGGAATTTCTAATGGAAAAGAATAGATGGATGTCAAATATTTCCTTATTTCATCAGCCGAATCAGCATCAAGTAACCCACTCTTCATTGCTAATTCATTTTCTATAACCATGCCATAAGCAATCGCTTCTCCATGGAGTAACGATTGAGAAGTATTTAGAAAATGAGTTTCAATGGTATGGCCAATGGTGTGGCCGTAGTTTAATATTTTCCTCAATCCCTGTTCGCGAGGATCCTCATTCACGATTACATTTTTAATGGCGATGGATTTTGGGATTATTTCTTTCCAGTCCAATGCATCAAATGGTTGGCTCTTTAGGTAATTCCATTGATTTTCGTCTTTGATCAATGCATGCTTGATAATTTCTGCAAATCCGGATCTTAGCTCTCTCGCTGGTAGTGTTTCTAAAAATTTTGGGTAAACAATGACCCCATTTGGTTCCTGGAAAACCCCAATGTGATTCTTAAGTCCATGAAAATCGACACCTAGTTTTCCACCAATGCTTGCATCCACTTGCGACAATAATGTGGTTGGGATATTTATAAATGCCATTCCACGCTTGAAGGTGGAGGCGCAAAAACCTCCCATATCTCCAATGACTCCACCACCGAGGTTTACGAGTAAGCTTTTTCGTGTAAATCCTGCATCCGTAAGCTGATGCCAGATTTGTTGACACGTCTCAAGTGTTTTTTCTTCTTCTCCACTTTTGATTTCGATGGTAATATCCGGGGAAATGTTGACAAATGGTAGACAATGAAGTTTTGTGTTTTCATCAACAAGAAAAGCAATCTTATCCGGACCAATGCTTGTAATTTGCGCTTCAATATCCGATTGGATATTTGAAGAAATGGTTAAGTATGTGGGGAGATTATTTGACATTTAAATAAACAGATAATGGTGTGAATCTGTTAGCTATCTTTGCACACCGATTTTCAAAAATATGCAATCAGAGCCAATCAATTTTGATGATACTGCAACAGCATTTGCCTATCGCACCACTGGTGAGTTAAGGAACTCCCATTTTGTCTTTACCACCATGAGTAAACCGTGGATGGTGAAGTTTGGAACTGTAATGACGATTCTGGCATTGAAGCTGAAATTGCCTGTGAAAGGGATTATCAAGAAAACACTATTTAATCAGTTTTGTGGTGGTGAATCTGTAAAAGATTCCAGCAAGACCATTGATTTATTGGGTGATCATAATGTACAAACAATCCTTGACTACTCTGTGGAAGGGTTAGAGACGGAGGATGGATACAATGACACCAAAGATGAGGCACTTCGAGTGATTGATTTTGCAGCTACCAATGATCATATTCCTTTCTGTGTGCTAAAGCTCTCTGGACTGGGTTCAACAGACCTGATGACTAAAGCCCAGGCAAAGGAACCGTTAACGGAAGTAGAAAAAACGAAGCTTTACTATGCGGAACAGCGTGTGGATGAGATAGTGCAGAAGGCAAGTAGTAAAGGATTGATGGTGATGATAGATGCAGAAGAATCCTGGTTTCAGGGATTTATTGATGGAGTGGCCTATCGGATGATGGAAAAGTATAACAGAGATCGTCCAGTGGTTTACAACACCTATCAACTGTATCGGCATGATATGCTTGAACGACTTAAACGAGCGCAAATGAAATCAGATGTAGATGGCTACTACCTTGGAGCTAAATTGGTTCGTGGTGCATACATGGAAAAGGAGCGTGAACGTGCTGAAGAAATGGGGTATGAATCGCCAATACATAAAGATAAGGAGGGAGTTGACAAGGATTATGATGAATCACTTCGGTTTTGCATGGAGCATATTGGTAGAATGGGGATTTGTGCAGGCACGCACAATGAAAATTCCAGCAAGTTGTTGACAGAGTTAATGGCAGATCAAAAATTGTCGAATAAAGACAATCGCATCTATTTTGGTCAGTTGCTGGGTATGAGTGATAACATCTCATTTAAACTTGCGGCGCTTGGTTACAACGTAGCTAAGTACGTACCCTATGGGCCGGTAGAGAAAGTTCTACCATACCTCTTCAGAAGAGCGGAAGAAAACACCTCTATTGCGGGACAAAGCGGAAGAGAATACACCCTGGTGAAAAAAGAATTACGTCGTAGAAAAACGGCATAAAGAATAACAATAAAAGAAGAATACGAGCAAAGACATGCAGTTAAGCGAACAGGAAATCCAACGAAGAAAATCTCGTGAAGAGTTAATGGCGATGGGCATAGACCCATATCCGGCAGAATCTTTTGATGTGAATGTAACTGCCAAACACATCAAGAAAAACTTTGAAAACAGACCGGGTGACTATACCAATATATCTATTGCCGGAAGGTTAATGAGTAGACGGATCATGGGTTCTGCATCATTTGCAGAAATTCAGGATTCTAGTGGTAGAATTCAGATTTACATTCGTAGAGATGATATCTGTCAAGGTGATGATAAAACCATGTACAATGAAGTGTTCAAAAAGAAGATGGACATTGGCGATATTATTGGCGTTCGAGGGTATGTATTTACTACAGAAGTAGGGGAGATTTCTATACATGTTACAGAGTTAAAGATGTTAACGAAATCCTTGCGTCCTCTCCCTATTGTGAAAGAAGCTACTGATGAGGAAGGGAACAAGAAGACGTATGATGCTTTCACAGATCCTGAGCAGAGGTATCGTCAGCGTTACCTGGATTTGATTGTAAATCCGGAGATCAGGGAAACGTTTGTTCAGCGGACACTTTTGGTGAATTCGATCCGTGAATTTTTGGCTGGAAAGGGCTATCTGGAGGTAGAAACTCCTATTCTTCAGCCACTTTATGGAGGTGCCGCAGCTCGTCCATTCAAGACCCATCACAATACGCTGGACATGACGCTTTATTTACGTATTGCAAATGAACTTTACCTCAAGCGATTGATTGTTGGAGGGTATGACGGTGTATTTGAGTTTGCGAAGGACTTTAGAAATGAGGGGATGAGTCGGTTCCATAACCCGGAGTTTACACAGGTAGAGCTATATGTGGCGTATAAAGACTACAACTGGATGATGGATACCATGGAAGAGATGATCGAGAAGGTGGCGATGGACCTGCATGGTGACACCAAGGTCCAGGTAGGTGAAAATGTCATAGACTTTCAACGTCCGTGGAAACGTTTCACCATGTTTGAAGCTATCGAGCACTTCACCAACATAGATATTTCTGACATGGATGAAGAAGAGTTGCGAGCGACAGCTAAGAAATTGGAGGTGCCTTTGGACGACACCATGGCTAAAGGAAAAATCATCGATGAAATCTTCGGTGAGAAATGTGAGCCTCTATTAATTCAGCCAACTTTCATTACAGATTATCCGGTTGAGATGTCACCACTTACTAAGAAACACCGCTCTAAGGAAGGCTTGGTGGAACGATTTGAAGCGATATGTAATGGCAAGGAGATCATGAACTCGTACTCAGAGCTGAACGATCCTGTGGATCAGCGTGAGCGATTTGAAGAGCAATTGGAACTCGGTAAGCGTGGAGATGATGAAGCCATGACTTTGGATGAAGACTTTTTGAGGGCACTTGAATTCGGGATGCCTCCAACAGCTGGTGTAGGTCTGGGAATAGACCGACTTTCCATGATTATGACCAACTCGAATTCCATTCAGGATGTGTTGTTCTTCCCTCAAATGCGTCCGGAAGTGAAGTCAAAAGCAGCAGAATTAAGTGGTGATGAGAAAGAAATATTCGAATTGCTGGAAAAAGAAGGAAAGATGGATCTGAACGGACTCAAAGAACAATCCGGGCTTTCAAATAAGAAATGGGATAAAGCCATAAAAAAATTGACTCAAGGAGGCTTTGCAAAGGTTGAAAAGACGGAAGAAGGACTGTTTGTAGAGACGGTTTAGGACAGATGTTTCCTTTATTGATAATAAATCTTAAATTATTAAAACAGGATTCCTAAGTCTCATATTAATTCTTGTCCTGATTAGATCGATCGATGGAGTTAATATTATTCAGTTGATTCTCCTTTGAGTATTAATGACAGTTTTACGTTTGTTAATAACCTTTCTTTACCAAGTTCTTTCCAATCGGAATCATTGATTGGCTTGTCAAAAAATGTTGAATCATTATCTGTTCCTGAAAAATAAATGAATGGATTTACGCTTAGTGCTTTACTATTGGAAATACTAAACTCTTGCGAAGGAACCACTCTTTTCATGAATAGGTACAATTTGAATTTACCATTAAGTTCTATTGACTCTTCAAATTCTATTTCAATAGATCTTGAGGAGTTAGATATTTTTGATTCGTACAGTTTTGTTAATGGGTTACCTGAATCTGCGTCAGGCAGATTATTGAAAAGTTGAAATTGAAAAACTCCGGAATTGGAGTATCCTTTTTTGTATTTTACAGCGATTAGTATGCTTTTGAGAATCATCTTTTTAGGTGCTTCATCAATAATACAATAAACAAAATCTTGATTTAACGGCAATCCAATTAGGCTTTTACCTTTTTTCTTTGGACCAAGTGTTATAGTTTCAAGTGGTTCATTTGAGCTAACTTGAACTTCATCAAGCATCATAATTTTTTCTTCTATTTTAATTGAATCAGAGGTGATTTGGATCAATGGTAATCTCAACGTTTTAAATCCAATATGTCTTATGGATAGTGTGTCCTCCGAAGAAGCCGTAATCTTAAAATATCCACTTTCATCTGAAAAGGTAAAGTCACCAGAATGAGTATTAAAGACACTTGCGTGTGATACAGGATTTTTATGATTACTTATTAAATATTTCTCAATTGTTTGAGAAAACGATAAAATAGGAGAAGTAATTAGTAGTAAGAACGTGAAGATAATTTCGTATTTGTTTTTCATTTAATAGAATTGATAAGGAAAGTTTATAGGTCAAATCATTAATGATTTGACCTTTAAAAAATCAACAAGGCACCTTCTTGTAAGAAGGTTCACCTACTTGAACAATCCATAAAACTGTTATGGTTGTTATTTCCCATTGATGACCCAATACACAAGGTGTTCGTTCAATCTTCTTGCCTGTACCCAAGAATCTTGCTTCTACAAGATTATCTGATGAGGTAGAATCCATTGCAAGTGCTGCAATAGTTAAAATTAGTACTCCAAGAAAATTTTTAAGTTTTCTGTCTCTCTTTAAAATTAGCATAGTTCATAAAATTTAGATAGTACCTACTTTCAGACTTTAAGGTGACTGTTTCGGTTTTTCTCACCATAAATTTTCAATGCTTATTTTGCATTGTAATTTATGATTGTAAATAATGGTTTATATCTAGATTTATCAATCCCCATTTTTCCGTATTTTATTAATATTTACTCCGGATTGTTTTAACAATCTTTCACCGGCTTTAACAGCCTTGGAGTGTTGAGTTTCGTTTATTTGAAACGAAACTCAACACTACCTCCATGCGACTACTCATAATCATATTCCTTATCATTATTTTTTGTACGGAAACTGTAGCTCAACTTCGATTTGAAGATCGAGTACGTATTCGGGAGGCTCAGCAAATCGCCTATCAATTTGGAGACCTCATTTGGAGTGGGTACAACGAGCCGCCATTCTCCATGCTTTTTATCATGGACGATTTTGAGTACCTGATTGAGCATTATTATCAACCTGATGATTTTGAACGATTGGAATATGATACCATGATTCACTCCGCGCTCCATCGTCGACCTACGCAAACCAACAAAGGCTTTCTGGCTACCTATCCTTTTGCCGGCCTCAACACAGTAGTCATTGGCACTCCGGAAAACACCGGGCTTAATTCTACCGAATGGATTATCACCTTGCTTCACGAGCGATTTCATCAGTATCAATATTCTTCACCTAAGTATTTTCAGGAAATAAATGCCTTGGATTTAGCGAATGGAGATAAAACAGGCATGTGGCAACTCAATTATCCATTTCCTTATAAGGATCCGGACATCATTCAGGCCTATGATGAGTATACCAGAGCCCTATACGATGCGGTGAATGCCATCGGTAGTGATGATTGGGTAGTAGCGAAAGATAGATTTCTACAGGCAAGAAAGGATTTTAAGGCTTCCTTGTCTCCGAATGATTACAAATACATTTCTTTCCAATGGTACCAGGAAGGCATCGCTCGGTACACCGAATATGCCTTTCTGGAGCGATTAGAAGATTATGAACCTTCGGAAGAAGTAAAAAGCCTGCCGGATTTTGTTCCTTTTGAGGAATACAAGAAAGCATTTTTTGAGGATCATATCGCTAACGTTCGTAAGTTCAAACTGGAAGAGGTAGGCAGGGTGACAGTCTATGATGTTGGCTTTGCGGAAGCATTGATCATTCGAGAGTTGAACCCGGACTGGGATCGAAATTATTTAAAAAAGAAGTTTGACTTAGAGAAGTTGTACTAACCCCTTACCTGACAAGGTTGACAACAACGAAAGTTAAAACCAGCATGATCAGGCTATTGAGGTAGTTGAAGTATACTTTCTTGGTCAAACAGTTTTTAAGCGAAATTCTTTCTCCTGAGATATTCAAATAGGTCCATCTGACCAGAGCCCCGGGAATGGTGAAGATGTACTCCAGCAAAATGTATCCGAAAAGTTCAAATATTACGAGCATCTTTTCCCAAACGCAATACACTCATAAGGGTTATGTAGAAAGAATAGACTGTCAGATTAAGCCTTGCGCTTCAAGTCCCCAAAATATTTCTTTGGCAGCCTTTATGTAACTTTTTTTATAGACTGGGACCTCATGCTTACTTTTCCAAAGCAGTTGATTATTTGAGGTGTCAAACAATCTTAATTCAAATATTCCCACATCAAACTTCCACTCTATTTGTTTGATTATCATGATGAAATCAGGAGAAGTATTTTTTATTAGACTGTTAATTTCATTATCAATCTTAAGTAAATGTCTGTTATATCTAGCTCTCGCACTATCTCGACTTGCTAAGTCAAATAAAGGTTCCGTATTCTCATCTAATTGGTTAAAATTAATCTTTTTTTCTTCTTTGTCAGATCCAAATTTCGGGGTTACATAAATTGTATTTTTAATTTCAAGTTGATCAAATTTGGTTTTCATGGACTTTTCAAGTCCCTCGAAATATTCTCTGTTCGTATAATTACTCTCCATCACAATTAAAACATTGTCGATTTTAGAGAATGTCAAACCTGATTGTTCAGGCTCAAGAAATAACAATGAGAGGAACAAATACAGAAATATCATTTGATTCATTTTAACAAATTATCAGTTTTTTCGCTGCTTAGATAAGAATCGCTTGGCTTTCGTCACAAACTCTTCTTTATGTTCACCCTCGTGGGCACTATGTGAGACATCCGGAAGGATCCAAACATCCGAATTAGGCACATTTTTCTTTACCCGAGCGACCTCATCAAAGTCCATCCCTTCGTCATCGTCACCCATGATGATCATGACTTCAGGCTGTATTTGCTGTAACTCTTCATTGCTAATAGCGACAATATAGTTTTTGAACTGATCCATAATACCCTTGATCTGTTCATCACTTTCATGTGAATCTTCCAACCATGGGAATTCAGCTTTTCTTTCAAGGGTAAATCCTTCATGGTATTGAGGGAAGTCCTCAACGGTCCAAGTACCAACCGCACCAATGGTGATCATCGCTTCAATCAGTGTTGGGTTGATCAGTGCAAGCTGATAAAGTACATCACCGCCAAAGCTGAATCCAATGGCTTTGATCTTTTCAAGTTCCAAGTACTGAATTAACGCATTCACATCTTCGCCAACTGAGCGGATGGAAAGGTCTTCTTTGAAAGGTTCGGATTTACCATGTCCGGTAAGGTCTACCAGGTAAAGGGTGTATTCTTTTTCGAAATCTGCCACATAGGGTCTCCACGATTTCGATGATAAACTGTATCCATGAAGCATGATTAATGGTGGACCTTCTCCATATACTTCGTAATAAAGGTTCTTTCCGTTTACGGAAACTGATTCTGATTTTTTCATTTGTTGTGAGTAGCATAGGCTTGATAGTATCATCAAGGCTATGGTCGTGTTTAGTTTTTTCATAGTTGATTGAACAAATATTAACCGGGCGATTTGACGGTACAGACGGGGGGAGGAGGTTGTCTGTCGCCCTTCAAGAATTTTGGCTAAAGTAGGTTATTTAAATTATTTCCGGTAATCAATGAGTTCTAATCATCGCTCCACGGCTAAATCTTCACACTCTCCGGGGATATATTGTGTGATGCCGCTACTTAACAGATGTCCAAAATTAACATAGGTTTTGCCGTCACATCCGCAAAATGGATTAAGTTCTCTGGAATTGGCTTTACCTTTCATTGAATCCTCCAATTCTTGACTGTAGCAATCAGAAACCCATTTCTCATTCAAATAATTGATTATTTCTTCTTTCACATTGGTCAATTCCATTGCCCACCTACATTCATTATCGGGAGTTTCCAATGAAAATTGATAATCATCAATTTCTCCTGCGAAAATTAAATACTCATTGTCCTTTTTAAAGACGAAATCCGGACTGGTAACGAGAAAGCTGTTAGAGGCCCTTCCTTTGTATACTTTCTGGGCCTTGAAAAAATAGCTATCACCATATTCCATATCCAATTTGGCAATGACAACTAAATCATTCGTATTATACATTCCTTCTACCGACATGCTTTCACATGGGTCCTGGACCAAATTGAGGGAAAGTAAGGTTCTAACAATTAGTTCTGAAAGTATCATGTTTCATTTTTTCGGAATACCACTTTTTTAAGAATAAAGGCCAACTTTAAGTCAAAAGCAGCTTTCCCTTCGTCATCAATATAGAACCTCATCGGAAACTCTTTTCCGGCAAAAGTGTCTAAATCTTCCATGATATAGGTGTTCTCTGCAATTTTGATCATCTTAAATGTACCGCCGTATTCAATATCTGCGATTAAGCCCTCTTTCCGGTATTGTATGTCGATCCTTATATTTTCTATCTCCGGATCGAAATCCCATGGAGCCAGATAGGTTCCAATAAACTGTGGAGCAATTGAATCAACCATGGTACCAGGCTGATCGATTTCACTTATATCCATGAGTTCAGGTTTAGATTTAGGTTTAGATGTTCGCGCATCAAGAATTTTATCCAATAATTCCAGTTGCTTAGTTTCGGAGAAGTTGTGACGTTCATACGTATTCACCAGATTGACGACCACCAAATCGGCTCTAGGTATTATCCGAACCCTTTGTCCGTTTAAACCGGATGCGTAATACATGTCTAAGGATTTGAATCTGTCATCGCTTATCCACCATAAATACCCGTAATCTGCACCTTTTCCCACATCTCCTCGTTCAAGTTTTGAGTGTGGCTGGATGCTTTCCTTCACCCAACTCGATGGAACAATTTGATGGTCTTTCCATTTGCCTTGATTTAGATATAAAAGTCCTATACGTCCTAAGTCTCGTGCGCTCATGCGGAATGGGTGCGCTGGGTGTTGGGATCGAATTTCCTTATGATCATAGACATCCATCAATCTGAAGTCTTGCATATCGAGTGGTTCTGCGATTTCCTTTTTGAAATATTCCTCAAGAGGAATACCGGTTTGCTGCTCAATGATGCTTTCGTTTACATTGAAATCCCAGTTATTGTAATACCACTTTTCACCGGGCTTAGCCGAACCTCGTTTAGGTAAATTTTTATCGAGACTATAAGCGGCAGGAAGGTAAATGCCCGATCTTGACTGGATCAAATCACTGACTTTTGCACTTTTCTCTTCTGGTGTCAATGGGGTCAGCTCAGTTATGCCTAAGTCGCCAAGTGTGAAGTTCAAGTCAATAAGTCCACTATCGACGGCAATTCCATACATCACGTTGGCAAGGCTTTTACGAGCGGAATGCAAGAGGAACCTTCGATCAACCTCACCCCAGGAAACCAATATGGCACCATCATAAATAACCAGGAATGCAGAAGATTGAGATTTTTCCCAGAATCGTTTGGCGGCCTCCAATTTTTCAGATGACCACCCAGCTTCTTCGGGTATCTTATATCGTTGCCAGTTTTGTTCTGGAAA
This sequence comes from Ekhidna sp., assembly GCA_965601465.1. Classification (GTDB taxonomy): domain Bacteria; phylum Bacteroidota; class Bacteroidia; order Cytophagales; family Cyclobacteriaceae; genus Ekhidna. The sequence continues at coordinate 1,637,644 of OZ271834.1, forward strand.
ATATGAAACCGACTCCTTATCCCAGGCGAGCCATGGAGCGGTCGTATATTCTGCGTCATAAGCGCATGAAACGAATAATATTAAGCAAAAGAGCATCGAATATTTCATTGGGATGAGAATATTGACATTAATTTAAGTTTTCTTATGTCTGAGTTTTTCGACTTCCGAAATTACCTGATTTAAATTCTCATTCAGTGGGATTGCCCCGTTCATTCTTAATACTTCACAGCTGAGCCGTTTGATCCAATCATCATGCCTACGAAGTGATCTGCCATTAAAATCAGGATTATCATATTGAGAGGCCCATTTCATAAAAGCGTCTGAGTTCTGTTTTGTGATTTGATCAGATAGTAATTTATCACCATATCGCTCAAATTCTCTTTTTCTCAGCCGTTCCATTCGAATACCGCTTTCCAAATAAATGAATATTGCCAGGTCAAACAGGGATGTCCATTCTTGTCCCCAACTGATGAGAGATCCAGTAACTACCACATGCTCATTATTATCAAAATCGGTTTTAAGCGATTTATTTCGTGTCACTAACGGGATTTTCTCCATATAGGGGGGTGTCTTTTTCCAGTAGTAGTCGTCTGCATCGAGATGGATAAATTCGGTGTTTTTACCAATTTCTTTACCAAGCGTTGTTGTTCCTGAACCTGAAGCTCCGAAGATTAATATTTTCATTAATAGCAAATATTGTTGTTGGATTTTATTGACAAGGTACATACCATCCAACCTTGTCTAGGTAGTTAGAGGTTTGGCTCTCAGTTTCTGGATGTTCGTTATAACGTTTAAGCACCCATTCTCTCCATCCTTTATCAACTACGTCTAAATCTTCACCTAGTATTTCCTCAACAGTAGCTGGTTTCATTTCCCGTCCACCATACATGATTTCCAGTGCTAACTGACGTCCGTAGGTTTCGTCTACGTATCGAAACCATGAAGCGCGCATGGTATAAGATTGAAGGGAACATGCTAGGTTGAGTTCATTGTGCGAGCTTCGAAGCGATGCAAGTGTGGGCCCACCTTGAGAGACCCAGTGACCAACAACTATGTCTTCATCGAAACCGTAAAATGGGAAGCCGGTCTTTTCAGGTGCAATGAGCTGCGCCATATATTCAGCCCACGCTTCATTATAGAATCCGAGTGATGCCCACTCCAGCATCCCAAGCTTAACTGCAGTATCAAAGCCGATGGCGTGCACAAGTTCATGGGGGAAGAGTGCCCAATAGCCACCTTCTTCTTCGGAATAGCGCCATAATTGGATGGTGCCGTTTCCATCGACATATGGACCTTGTGACCGATAGTTACCATTGAGCTGAACTACAATTATTGAATCTAAGGGATAGTCTGAAGGAATGATGCTCGAAAGCGTGTTGTATAGTTGCTCTGCATGGTTAATGCCTTCCTGCATCTCTTCTATCGTGCTTGTATACGTCGTTGCATTAAACTTGAAGTGTTCACTAGTGAGTTCTAAGGGTTCAGCGAAGTAGCTGCAGTTGGTTAGTACAATCATGATGATAGCGTTCATTCTTACAAGCCACTTGCTACCTGAGTAATTCATCATACTAATTCAATGGTTCTTCTTAATACTATCAATCCATTAGCCTTAGATTATCCAGAATCCGCCATCCAAAGTCGGTTTTGATCACAGTCACCCGAATGGTCTCCATATCAGAGTTACAGGAGTAGTTTATTCTCAAGTAACCGATTTCACCAGATCTATTTTTGAGCGTATGGGTCTTGGAGGTTATTTCTCCAAGTGTGAGCGCTTCCACACAATCCTTAGATTCCATGTTCGCTCGAATCTTACTAAATGCTTTCTCTATCTGTTGATTTTTTTCATCCTCACCGGCCTTAAGTCTTTTTGAAAACTGTGAAATCAAATTAGCTTTCTGATCATCATCCATTTCCGAGTTCTCAATGCTTGTTGCGATTTCTTCTGCGGTGACAATGAAGGATTTCACTTTTTCCAGGTCATTATTACATATCGCGTCATAGATCTGTTTTCCTAATTTCGGTGGTTCTGTTGAGGTAAACCCAAATAGAAGGATTGAAGAAATGATTAGGGTTAGGATTGATTTTCTTTTCATGATTATTTTGTTTGAATCGAAATGATTGATTCAAACTCAGCGACCAATATAATCAGAAGAATTAACCTGAAGGAATTGATTTCTTATCCGCTTATAAACTCATCATTCAAATGAAGTAAATTGTAAATTCATTTCATCATATTCTTATGGCCTTTTTAAAACGAAACTTTCTTTGGGTGATATACTTTGCGTTTGTAGTAGTTGCCGTAATCAATCGCGGTGATGAGCAATTATTTGTAAGCAATGGGCCTTATCCCACAGGTAAGTACTTGGTTTGGCTGCTGTACCTGGGATTTCTTGGTTATTCGATCTATTGCTCAACCGTTGAAAACTTCTTTGGTACGCTGAAGAGGATTTACCCATTCAAATGGGCGCGTCAGATTGGAATTGATCTGTATATGGGACTCGTGCTGAGTCTAGGGCTGATTTATTTCAACGAGGGGTCAATATTGATTGTGCTTCTTTGGCTTTTACCGACATTGATTTATGCCAACTTATCTATCCTCCTCTATGTCGCTTTAAATTATGACAGCATTGTGGCGCATTTTATTTGATTTATGCTGATTGCTCCGAAGTTACTTTCGTTTAGCTTCTTCAATGAGTTTGCCGTTTTCGTAGATGTTGAGCGTAGTGACGGTTGATCCTTTCTTTATGAATTCATAAACCACATTTTCGTATTTGAAATAGAACGTATTGTCTGATTCCGGGAATAGTTCTGTATTCCATCCGGCTTGACCGTCTATGATATCAGTGGCCCTCAATAGTTTGCCTTCTGTTACGATATTGACTACTCTGTCCGGTAGAACATAGTCTCCCACATACTGATTGAGAGTTTCCATGGGTAGTTCAATCTTATCGAGTGGCTGGTGATTATAACTTAAGACCCTTGTAAGTTTCCATTCACCGTTAATCTTTTTCCATAAAGCAGTCATTTTACTTGAGCCCACCACCTTTTCTGTTCCATCGTTGATTTGCAAATAGAAAACATGGTCACAAAACTCCAGTGCTCCGTAATTATTTATGGGATACACCTTCATGGAACCTTTAATCAGTTCTCTCCTTAAAGGTTGTCTTCGACGTTGTTCCTTTCCACAAAAAATGGCCATGCCTTCATTTCATCATCTTTAGAAGCCGTAAATCCACCCTTATCATGGAAGAACTCAAAATCTTCAGATAAATAATATGCATACTTCTCTAAGTCACAATCGTTCTGTGCTGCGAAATATAAACTATCTATTTTGGCAATTTCATCATACAGTACCCCGGATTGTTGCGCAGAAGATATGATAGATGAGTTGATCATCATGATGATGAGGATAATGGATTGAAGACTCTTCATAGGATTTATTTTAGATTTAAGGAATGGTTAGAAGGCCGAAGGTTTCTGGTTTGAAAACTCCGACCACATATAACTCTTTTGAGAATAAAAGTGACTAAGCTATATGAAACGAGTAAAAGACATACCTACAAGCTTATAGTTATCTTATGAAGAGTTTTTAGATCTCCATAATCCTGTAACTGATTACTTAATAACCACCTTTTTAACAACATAACTTCTGCTGTCATTAGGACTTACTAAATCCAGGAAAACAAAATAGGTGCCAGCCGGATAATTCAATTGGATTGTTGAATCTTCAAATTCAAACTCATCTACTTTCAGCCCACTGAGATCGTAGATCATAATTTTTTCAATACTAAAACTCTCTATTTCTACTTGAATATTTCCGTCATATGTTGGGTTAGGATAAATAGTTAGATCAGAAACATCGCTCCGATACTCTATTCCTGTTACATCGGCTATGTAGATAGTATCATATTGTTCAACAATAACCGTATCATAATAAATATTGTCTGTTATACCATTGTCCGTTGAAAAGGCGAGTGTATCTGAATATGTAAAATCTTTATTGTCTGAAGCCACTACGCACCAACTGTATTCATTATTAGGTATGAGATATGAAGATGCCTTTACCTCCAGGTAATTGGTTTCTAAATTCTTAAAGCTAACTGAGTAATCTTCACTGAATATCGATAGTGCATAGGTAACAGATTCAAAATCAGTAGCTTCTTCCCAGTTAAATTCATAAGTAGGAGATGAAATCATTTCTTTGGAAGAAGGCGAAGAAAGTGTGAAAGAAGATGGAGGAACATTACTTAAAGTAAAGGTAGATGTTTCTGATACGGTTGTATCAGTGTCGTCAATAGCCATTACATACCAATCATAACTTTTATTGGGAAACAAAACTTCATCAACTCCAAATAGATGTGATTCAGTGGTAATCTCAGTTATTACCTTGAAGGTGCCTTGGTTATTTATAAACAGAGCATACTCAATAGGCGTGTCGTTAATGGATTCTTCCCACTCAAAATTTATATCTTCATATGGAATTGTTGATCCATTTACTGGATATTCCAAGGTAAAATCAGACGGAGGATTGCCTTCATAGGTAGGAGCACTCAGGTATCCAGAAAAGTCTACAAAGCCGTAATTCAAATCATCAACTCCATCTGTAATTTTGTCAGCTATAATGCTTTCATCGGTTGTTCCCCAATAGTTACCCGAGGCATTGATATCAGAGCTCCACTTATTTACAATAATAAGATTGCTTATGTTAAGAAAATTATTGCTGGAAAAATTAAAGTTATTGAACCGATTAACTTCAATTGCATTAGAATATGAATCAAGTGTACAATCGATAATACTGCTATTACGACCATTTACACCATTATTCCCGGAGATTATTATCGCCTGATCTGTGTTTTGACCATCCAACACTGAAGAGTTAATGTCAATCGTTTCTACCCTGATGTGAGTAGTACCATTCTCAGGAGCAATTAGTTCTGAATCGCTTATTTGTAAATGTCCAGATGATAAATCAAAGGTTGTGTTAGAGATAAATGAATTACTAATTGATGTTGTGTGCCAGTTGTTATAATCCGAAAATGTTGAGCTGGTTATTTCACAATTTTCAATGTTAAAATTAGAACCACAGCAACCAATGGTGAATGAGGAATTATCAATCTGACTATCGGTTAAATGAATCCCATAATTATAAGAATCCGAGTTAATAAGAGTATTATTTATCGTACAAGATACCAACTCGATAATCTCACTTCTTGGATAGAAACCTTTAATAGTACTTGATGTAAAGCTGCAATTGGTTAATTGAAGTTTTGCATTTGAATCATATCCTTTTGTATGGGCATATGAATTTGAATTGAAATTAGAGTTTTTAACAGTCAATGTGCCAGAATTTTTGGGATTGTCCTGGCTAAATTCTGTTTCATCAGCTAATTGAACGCCTGAAGAATTGATAAAACGAAGGTATTCAACAGTTGAGCTGGTCAGATTAGTGCTTTTAAAAATGAGACGTGGCCCATTAAAAGTAATGCTATCACCTAATGCTCCATTTGCGGAGATGATTCCTTTAACTAGAACATCAAAATTACCTTGTACTTCAACATCAGGATTAATTGTAAGAGTAATTCCTGAAGGGACACCAAGTGTTGAGTTTAATATGTATGGAGAACCTGATACGTCCCATACTGTATTTTCGGTCAAAGTCCCGCCTACAGTAGTTTGACTAAATACTTTTTGCGATTGAACACAAAGTAATGTTATTAGAGCGATGATAGAAGTTCTCCTCATGATTCAAATTTAACGCCAGCAAAGGTAGTATTTTTGGATATGTACAAAAGGGATACCAGTTCCAATAGCTCGTCTTTTGACTACTATTTCTGAGCTATTCGATTGTAAATCTCTAGTTTGAATTGGGCAAGTTTGTAGCTTTTGTCAAAGAAGGGTTATTCCATCATTTTTCTGTAATCGACACTTGCTTTTGCAATTCCTTTTGGATTTGGATCTAAGTAGAGTTCATGATCTTTAAGGAGCTTCACCTTCTTTAATTCACCTTTCTTAATGGGAATTTCTTCAATAATCTCTCCATCTTGCTGAATGCGTATAGAGAATTCCCTTTTTCCAATATTTTTAACAATCGCATAGCAATCTTCTCCAAAGTAGGGATTTATCGTTCCGTCCTGGCCAGCCCCTTTTCCTGTCATGATCATACTCTGAGAGGGTTCGAGTACAAATTCTGTTTGGGCTGTTACTTCATAATACGTCAAGAATATTAAGCAAATGACTAAAATCAGTGTCTTCATTTTTTTGTATTCTATGTGGTGTTTTTAATAAAATGAAACTAGTATACGAATAACTTTACTTTCATGTTTATTGCTAATCCTATGAGAAAAAAATAAAGCTTAGCTCTTTCTTAATGATACAACTTGGATGTTAAGCTTTGTCCGAAAGGAGGTAGCCCTTGCCATGAACATTGTTGATGCTGATCTTTGGATCGCTTGAAAGGTATTTACGAAGTTTCGAAATGAACACGTCCATGCTTCGTCGTTTGAAGTAGTTGCTCTCGCCCCAGAGGGCATGCAAGATCATGTCACGCTCCACGAGGTTACCCATGTCAGCACACAACATTTCCAGGATTTTGCTCTCTTTTTGGGTGAGGTGAATGGTATTATCCTTGCAACTCAAAAGTTGGTTGCGGGCGTTGAATTCAAATTTACCAATGGCATAAAGCTCCAACCCTGGCTTCACCTGCCCACTGCGTCGAAGCACCGCATGGATGCGGGCAATGAGCTCTTCTTCATCGACCGGTTTCACAATGTAGTCGTCACCACCGACCTTGAACCCTTTCAGCTTGTCGATCTTCATGGACTTGGCGGTAAGAAAGATCAGCGGCATCATCGCATTTTCAGCCTTAATCTCTTCCGCGAGCGTGAAGCCATCTTTCTTTGGCATCATCACATCCAGAATGCAGATGTCGAATGGTTGCTTCTGGAATTGTGCCAGGCCATCCTCACCGTCCTTACTCCAAATCACCTTGAAGTCATGCATCTGCAGGTATTCCTGAAGGATGTAGCCGAGGTTGTGGTCGTCTTCTATGAGAAGGATGTGATTCATGCGATTGGTAGTTGGATGCTAAACTCACTCCCTTGTCCGGGAGCACTTTTGAGGTGGATGCTTCCTTCGTGGAATTCCACAATTTTTTTGACATAGCTCAGGCCAAGTCCGAATCCTTTCACGTTGTGCACATCACCGGCTTGTGACCGGTAGAATTGATCGAAGATGTACTTCTGGGTGGTCTGATCCATCCCGATTCCGTGATCCCTGATCGTCAACTGGATGCCTTCCTTGGTGTCCTCAGTGAGTATTTCAATAGTGGGAGAACCATCCGTGTATTTCTGTCCATTGTCGATGAGGTTGAACAGGACATTGTTGAGGTGGGTTTCGTCAGCAATGATGGTGGTTTTAGTTGCGTTTAGGTTCATCACCAGATTACCTTGTTTTTCTTCGATAATCATAGTGAAGCCTTCTGCCACATTGCGAATGCATTCATGAAGATCAAGGGTTTTCTTTTCCAGGGTCAGGTTACCGGAATCCATCAGTGCCATCTGCAGGATCTTGTCCACCTGCGTTTGTAGCCGTTTCGATTCACTGCTGATCAGGTTGGCATAGCTGTTCAACTTGTCCGACTCTTTTACTTTGTCTTGCTCCATTATCGATTTGGCTGCCAGAGAGATGGAGAAGATGGGCGTCTTGAACTCATGCGTTAAGTTATTGATAAAGTCACGCTTAAGGTCAGAGAGTTTTTTTTGTTTTCGAATGGTGTGAATGGTATACCAGAACGATGCGATGATCACAAAGATCAATAAGAAGCTGGTGCGTAAAATTCCTGCAGAGTCACCAATCAATGCCTCCTCCTCATTAAGGTAGGTCATGGATATGTCCAATGTCGAAGGAAGGATCATGCAAAAACACATGTGGTTATCAGCATTTATTACCACTTTGGCCTTTGGCAGTTCCGGGCGGTGACCTCTATGGATCATACACCCATATTCAGTCGAAACAAAACCATCAATTTTATAGTCAAGGTCCGGATAATTCAGAGAAATAACTTCGTCGAGGTGAGATTTAAGGTGAAGTTGAAGCGGATCTGTTAGATCCGAATGATTGGTAAACTGAAAGTCCTTCGTGTCATTGACGGCACTCGTTAACCTTCTGAGCTCGTCGTTGAACATCATCATGTCATACAAGTCAGAGAGAATTCCGGCTATAGCAGTCTCCATCACGGCCTTATTTGTCTGGATGTCACGCTCCACAATTTGGAATTGCATGAACAATAGCACCCCCAGTGAGCTGAACACCACCAAAAACAAGACAGCTAGCGTGTAACGATTGATCTTCATTTCAACTCAAATTAACGTTAAACCAACCTTTCAGACGAGAAATTAACCTTTCCTTAACTCTTTTAACATTTCCTTTGGTGCCTTTAACAGCCCCTTAACCCACTTGCATCAGGTGTTGACGTAAACTGCATAAAAATTATAATTATGCGAAAACTCTACGTCGTTTCAATACTCATACTGCTATTGTCAATAACCGCCAGGGCTCAGCAGCCATACATAGTGGACTCGAACTGGCTGGCAGAGCGGATCAATGATCCTAACATAGCCATCTTACATGTATCCCGGGAAGATGATTACAAAGACGGACACATACCAGGTGCACGCTTTGTCAGTTGGGACGCTTATGTTATTAATGATGATGTGCGTGCCTATGATCTTCCGGAACTGTCGGTACTAAAGTCCCTGGTTGAAAAAACCGGACTAAAAAAGGGTAATCATGTGGTGGTGTATCCCGGAAAAAGCTCTCATTTACCAGTAACACGTCTCCTCTTTACATTGAACTACCTTGGTTTTGACAAGGTCTCAATTTTAAGTGGAGGCAAAGCGGCATGGGCTGCTCAAGGGAAGGAATTGAGCACAGATACCCCGGATGTAATTGCTACCAATCTTAAGCTTGAACCCAACGAACGATTTCTGGTTTCAAAAGAAGAAGTCTTAGATGCACTGGATACAGACATAACGATCATTGACTGTCGTGCAGAAGCTTACTATACAGGCATTGATGTTAATGAACATCATGGGGGCAGAGCCGGCCACCTTCCAGGTTCTATTTCTATTTCATATACCAGCTTGTTTGAAAAAACGGATGATGGACATTACCAATTTCTACCCGAAGATGACTTAGTAAAGATTTTTAAGAAGAGCGGCTTGAAAAAGAATGACGACATCATCCTTTACTGCCACATCGGCTTGCAACTGACTTCAGTATATACAGTCGCGCAGCAGTTGGGTTATACCAATGTACGTGTCTATGACGGTTCATTCCACGAGTGGGGACCTGACGAATCACTTCCTGTAACCACTGATTAAGCATGAAATCTCCACAGCCATATTGGAATCCTTATGTATGCGGCATAGGTCTTGGATTGGTTCTGCTGGCGGCTTTTGTAGTCATGGGAAGGGGCATTGGAGCATCCGGGGCTATGACCTCCGTTGTTGCCGCAGGTGTGCAGACCATTTCACCGAATCATGCAGAAGCCAATGCCTTTTACATGGGCTACCTGGGAGATGGTACTGTTCATCCATTAAAGGACTGGTTGGTATTTGAGGTATTGGGAGTTTTGATTGGTGGATTTATTTCCGGGAAACTCGCCCATCGGACAAAAATCAAAATAGAAAAAGGTCCATTGATCTCTCCCAACAGAAGGTTTCTCTTCGCCTTTGTGGGTGGAGTAATCATGGCATTTGGGACTAAACTCGCCAGAGGGTGCACCAGCGGGCAGGCACTCACCGGCGGAGCAATGATGAATGTAGGTAGCTGGCTGTTTATGATTTCCTTGTTTTTGGGAGCCTATGCAATGGCTGGATTTGTAAAACGCTTATGGATATGAACGGACCCTTTTATGACTATGGATGGATTGGGGAGGAAACCAGCCTGGCTTTTGCCCTGGTAATAGGAATCGCCTTTGGCTTTTTCCTGGAACGTGCAGGATTAGGTAGCGCAAAGAAATTGTCTGCTCAATTCTACTTAAAAGATCTGACGGTATTCAAGATGATGTTTACTGCAATCATTACTGCGATGGTTGGCGTATTCTGGCTCAATTGGTTTGGTGTACTGCACGCGGATATGATCTACCTCACACCCACCTATGTATGGCCTCAGGTTGTAGGGGGTCTGGTTTTCGGGGTGGGTTTTATCATAGGAGGATACTGCCCGGGCACCTCCTGTGTCGCGTCATCAACCGGGAGCCTGGATGGCGTCATGAATGTGATTGGTTTGCTTTCAGGAATTCTCCTTTTCGGAGAAGTATATCCCTGGATTGAAGGATTCTATACCGCAGGAGCATTGGGACAGACCAACTTTTCCATGTTGTTTGGTTTGCCAGCAGGGATCATCGTTTTTCTGATCATAGTAATAGCACTAGCTGGTTTTTGGGTCTCTGAGCGAATCGAGAAAAAACAATCTACGGTATGAAGCATTCTCCTTTCAACAATAAAACATTGATGATGATCGGAGGTGTCCTGATGGCGTGTCTCATCATGTCCCTTGCCTTCCCGGAAGGCTTTAATCGGGTAAACAGACAACCTAACTTTATTGGTGTGGTGGAGCTTGCTCAAATGATCAAAAACAGAGAGTCGATGCTGTTGGTGGATCTAAGAGATCGGGAGGCCTACGAGGCATTTCATATTCCTTCCGCAACACATATACCTTTCAATGAAGTGAATGGAGACCTGTTTGAGCAGCCGATGATTTTCTATTCCGGAGATGATCTGTTGGCCAGGAAATTATGGGACAGTCTACCCGATTCATTAAGAGACCGGACGACGATTGTTTATGGTGGAGTCCGGCATTGGTACGACCATGTCCTCTATCCAACACTTCCTTTTGGCAAAGGGCTAGCTGATTCCGTATTACTGGATCAAATCCATGAGCTCTGTGAGTTTTATGGGGGTTTTGCAGAGTTTGAGCGAGACAACACATTGCTCAACTATTACAAGCAAGACCTGAAAAAAGTCACCTGGCCTAGGGTACAAATTGGAGGTAAACTCATGCGTAAAGGATGCTAATTCGATTAATTATGAAAAACTACCAACTACTAATCATTACCACAATAATTATTGCTTGCCGAGCTCAACCGACAGATGAGCAACCACAGAGCACGCACCCAGTATGGTCAAAGGATGGATCTAAAATTGCATTTATAAATAATGCAGAGGGAGTTCAGAATGATCATGCCATTTGATTTTGAAATCTTCACGGTGAATGCTGATGGTTCTGAACTTCAACAGCATACCTATAATGATGCTTTTGAGGCAGATATTGCATGGTCCGATGATGGCACCTTGCTTGCCTTTAAAACTTACAGGGATAAAAATGATGAAGTATACATTTTAGACCTTAGTAATGGAGTTCAGACCAATGTTTCCAATCATCCAAAGCGTGATGGTAGCCCACAATTTGTTGGAGATCAACTGGTGTTTTATTCAGAAAGAGATAATGATCAGGGGGAGTTGTATGCATATTCTGTTGCGGATGGTAAGATTAATCGGCTAACATTTAATGAGTTTACCGAATCGGGTGCTGTATGGTCTCGTGATGGATCACTCGTTGTTTTTACTTCCAACATGGATGGAGATGATGACCTTTATTTGATGAAATCAGATGGAGATAGTCTTGTTCAGCTCACAAATAACCCTTTGAATGATTGGTACCCTCAATGGTTTCCTGATGGCCAATCGATTTTATACACCTATGGTGATTGGGAAACCGATCAATGGGAACTGCGAAAGCTGAATCTATCAGACCTTTCAGAAAAAATCATCCTGGATTCCAATGACAGTGGGAATTCCGGGATTAGTCCAGACGGATCGAAAATCGCATATGGATCTTCAAGGTTAGGGCCAGGTCATATTTTTGTTCGTGACTTGAATCGTGGTAAGGAAAGGCAACTCACCAAATAGAACTGATGATCACAATTCCACTTGAGGTAAAAGGTGGGTCTGTCGAGATGGAAGCATATTTTCAACCTTTTCGAAATAAAATCATTGGTAATGATCAATTCATTACAACGACCAAAAGAGATCTGATCCGTCTGTTGTATGCCGACTGGACAGCAAGCGGACGGGGATATCGCCCCATTGAGCAGGAGTTGATGGAAGAGGTATTGCCTTACATTGGAAATACGCATACCGAGAGCAACTACATCGGAACCTTTATCACGGAAAAGTATCGAGAAGCGCGTGCGACTATCAAAGCGCATGTCAATGCTGATGCGGATGATGTCCTCGTATCTTACGGGTCGGGAATGACCGATGTGCTGAATAAATTACAGCGTATGCTGGGTCTCAGGCAGATCGGTAACTCAACAATCAAAGACCATGAAAGACCAGTGGTTTTTATCACTCATATGGAGCATCATTCCAATCATACGAGTTGGTTGGAGACGGTGTGCGAAGTGGTGGTGGTGCCACCCGGAGAAGATGGTTTAGTGTCTGTTGAGGAATTTGAGTGCCAGTTGCAGCGCTTTCCTAATCGAATAAAAATTGCTTCGGTCACGGCTTGCTCCAACGTGACAGGAATAGAAACGCCTTATCAGAAAATAGCCAATCTGATACACCGATATAAAGGATATTGCTTTGTGGATTTTGCATGTTCTGCCCCTTATGTAGGTATCAATATGCACACGGATGATCAAACCTACCTGGACGCGATCTTTTTCTCACCCCACAAGTTCCTGGGTGGGCCCGGAGCATCGGGTATTTTGGTATTTAACAGACACCTGCTGCACAGTGATATCCCCGATGTGTGCGGTGGCGGGACGGTGGATTGGACCAACCCCTGGGGAGGCAGGAAATACTTAGATGATTTGGAAGAGCGTGAAGACGGAGGCACCCCTGCCATCATGCAAACCATCAGAGCTGCCTTGGCCATTCGCCTTAAGGAGGAAATGGGCGTGCACCGAATGCTGAAACGAGAGACAGCATTGATGCAGGTGCTTTGGGACGGTCTGAATTCGATACCCGGTCTTATCATCATGGACAGACTGCACCGAAAGCGATTGGGAGTAATTTCGTTCATCAAAGAAGGGACCCATTACAATAGGATTGTTCAGGAACTAAGCGATGTGTATGGCATTCAGGTTCGGGGAGGGTGTTCATGCGCAGGTACCTATGGCCATTACCTTTTAGGCATTGATAAAGAGGAATCCCACCGAATCACCGACCTGATTGATCAGGGGGATGACTCTCGAAAACCAGGATGGGTCAGACTATCCATTCATCCGACGATGACCAATGAAGAAATGGAATACATCGTGGAATCGATTGGTAGGGTGTGTGAAGATTGAGCGTAACATTTCATAAACAGTGAAGGCGCAAGCTTCAAGCCTGCGCCTTTGTCGAGTTGGCTTGGCCTTATATCGTTGATGCTGACAATGCTAATGCTTGCTTTCCTAAAGCAACAGGATTCCGTTTTTTAAGAGCGATAGCTGTTATTACAAGCACGACTAAACAAAAAGCGATGAAACTATCCCCGATTACCGCGTATATGGTGTTAACCCCTTTTGTTGGCAGTTGTGTGATCAGCATTTTATCGTTATCTGTAAAGTGATCCATTTTGCCAAGCACTTTTCCTGAGAAGTCAGTACCTACTGATAATCCATGGCTGGTTTGACGAATCAAGTTAAACCCTTGCTCAATCGCTCTGAATCTTGCCATGTCCGTATGGATTGGATCTATTTCTTTCCAGTCATTACTTGGTGCTAAAAGAATATCAGCTCCTCCTGCTTGTTTGATGTATTCTGGAAAATCTAAATCAAAGCAGATGACCCCTGCAATGGTGCCATATGGTGTTTCTACCTTTTGTATGCCTGTAGTTTTATTATTGCTGACCTCAGCTTCGCCACCCGGCACGGAGATGCCTTTCCAGTAATCAATTACTTTGTTTCCTGTAGTATCAAACACGACGAATTTGTTTTCAAGATATTTAGCCTTTGTGTGATCGAGTACTGCCACACCCATCCCTAAATATATTTTCTGCTCAGCAGCTATCTCACCCGCTTTTCTATACAGGTCTTGTTCGTCTTCTTTTAAAATCGCAGCATTACCCTCAGCCCAAAAGACTATTTTGGCGCCAGCTTTAGCCTGAGCTACACTTCTGTCAAAGAGGTGCTGATTTGCTCTTGTCATCTGTCTTTGTGCTTCAAGTTTATTCTCCTGTCCTTTTTCCTCGTCATTTAGACCTTCTAGAGAAAAATTAAGGGCATAGTCATCAGATGCAGAAATAGAAGCAACACGAACAGTCTCAGGCTTAGGATTCTGAAATGCTATTCTATAGGCACCATACATCAATGTCAAACCTAGTACAAGACTGTAGGCAAGTACGCCCTTTTTGATATTTCGCTGCTGATGACGCTGCTCAAATACCCAATTGGCTACTGACGCAAACCAAAAGATCAAAAACGTGATGTATCCCATTCCAAAAACGGAAATAGATTGCAATAGAAGGTGCTGTGATTGTTGCGAATAAGCGAAATGACCCCAATTTCCATATTGATTAATCACGTGATACGCATATTCAAATAAAACTGCAGCACATGGAAATAGGAGGGTGCTCAGAAATGAATCCCTGTTTTTTGAGAAGAAAGAATCAATCAAATAAGGTAAAGCGGCAAATACACTGAAAATTGCAGCGATAACAATGGAAACCGCGACAGGTAAAAATGGTACCACATCAAAACCCACAAAGTAGCTAATTCCTAAGGCTAAAAATGCAAACAAGAATCCTTGCCCCCTCTTTAATTTTCTGACAGCAAAAAGAAGCATAGGTACGGCCAACCAAATGGCAAAAGAGAATGCATATTGACCGTTTGAGAGTATAAGTAATACTAGTAATACGGATACGAAGGTTATTTTTCTAAGAGCTTTCATTTTTCTTTTGTTTTAATTGATATGTGTGCAATATCAATTCACGCAACGCGCATTGAAAGCTGTTTCTGCTGGACCATCGTTAAGGCTGGTTGAATTGTAATGGTCCTGCTATCCGTTCATCCAATCCTTGAAATCACTGGTTTTGGGCCTGCTTACGATGAATTCCTGATCTCTCGGATTGGTCACAGATAGGATCACCCGGTGGTTGAAGTAGGGCTCTATTTTTAAAATGGAAGATTTAGCTACTATTTGTCCCCGATTGATTTTGAAGAATTTTGTAGGATCCAACGTCCCAAATAGCTCATCGATGGTCTCCTCAATTATGAAGCGTTTGTTGACCGTAACACCAAATGTGACGCTATCCTCCGAATAGCAATAGAGTAAATCGGATATTTTCAGCTGCACAAATCCATTCCCTGATTTAACCAATATGCCGTCTCTTTCGGCAGGTGCTTGTAAGTCACCGAGCAATTGTTTTAAGGTAGCAGGATCTAATACAGAAGAACCTCTGGATTGCAGGAATTTGTCAAGAGCTCCCTTTAGGTCTTCTTTTTGAATGGGCTTTAGTAGGTAGTCTACGCTGTTCACCTTGAAGGCCTGAATGGCGTATTGGTCAAAGGCTGTCGTGAAGATGATGGGTGCCTTCACGGTTGTTTTCTGAAAAATTTCAAAGCTTAGCCCATCGGCTAGTTGGATGTCCATAAATACGAGATCGGGAGCATCATTTTGTTCAAACCACTGAACAGCATCTTCGACGGTATCAATGATTTCAAGCAATTCGAACATAAAGTCACAGGCTTTCAACATGGATTGTAGCTGACTTACTGCCCGAATTTCATCTTCGATGATTAGTATTTTCATGTGGATATGTTGATTATTATTTAAGCATGCTAGCATCCAACAAGGGGACAGCCACGGAAAAATGTTGGTCGTCATTCACGATTTGTATTGATCGGTCTGAGATGAGCGCATACCGCTTTTCAATGTTTTTTAAACCCATTTTGGTGGAAGGTAATTGTGTGGATTTCTTTTGAATTTTATTGTCCACCACGAGGTAATCATCCTTGATATTGACGTTGACTTCTAATGGCTTGGACCTGGAAATCACATTGTGTTTGATCGCATTCTCTAATAGTAACTGGAGGCTCATGGGCACGATCAGCTGATCTTCCAGCGTTTTGGGAATGTTCCAGTTCAATTTTAAATTCTCTCCAAATCGTTCGGATTGTATGTGAATGTAGGCTTTGGCAAATTTTAGCTCATCCTTCAGAAAAATCAGATTGGTTTTACTCGATTCCAGGAGAAAACGATACATATCTGAAAGCTTGTCTACAAACTGCTTCGCATCTTCCTTAGGGCTTTGGTCAATGATGTCACGTAAAGTGTTCATCGTATTGAAGAAGAAGTGGGGTTGCGCTTGATTTTGAAGTACATCCAGTTGAGCTTGTATGATCGCTTGCTTTGCTTGCTCTTCTTCTCGGACAGATTTTTTGAGCAGTACAAAGAAGTAAATGGCTTCATAAATGGCCATGACCATGACCGTGAGAAAAACAACGACTATCAATGACCGGACCCTTTCCTGAAAGTCATAGCTCACATTCTCTGCGAGCAAAGAAATCAAGCTTACCCCTAGGAAATCAACGGAGATTACGGTCACCAAGGTGGCAACAAAAAGAAGGGTTACCCGCTTCACGCTATCCTTTAAGCTGGGGTACCTTTTTCTTAGACGTATCAAGATCAATCGATTGATCAACCAATCACAGGTGGAGAAGAATAAAGAAACCACAAAGGTTATCGTGAGTTCAATGGTGGTAAGGGAGACTGAGGCTGGGTTAAAAACAAACACTACTGATATGCTCAATACGATAATACCGATAATCGTATACCATCGATCATCGAACCCCAGGTATTTAATGCGTTTTTCTTTGTTAGTGATCATTCAAATCTCAATTACTACCGTGCAAACACATCGGTCTAACGATCGGCAATATGCAGCCTGATCACCAATTTATGAAAGGACTTTGAATTGGATCATCGTTAAATGGGGTTGAAATGTGAATTGTGGGCTTTTCGAATCATCCAATAGCCATTGCAAATAGGTACAAGCTGTAAGTTTTCGCCAGATGGGGGTGTTTCGATACGCCAAATGATCTTCTGTAGAAAGAATTTTATACGATTGCTTCCTCCTCAGACTGGACCCAAGTCCAAGCATACCAGACAATAAATAAAGTTGTTCCGATTTCAATAGTTGCGAAAAACATATAATGGTAACTAGGTGTACCCATGAAAAGCGTTCCAAACATTATAAGTGTCTTAATAAAACCAGCAATGATATTGGATATGCGATTGGCCTTGTATTTTAAAACTCTTGAAAGCAAAACCATCGCAATCGAGATTTCCATGATGATACCCGATATAAGCAAAGTGGTTTGGTTCATTGTCAATCCAGCGACTTCACCCGTAAGCAATGCGTTTAATAAATCTGCCGACATCAATGACAAAACATCGCAGTACAGATAGTTTAAAGTAACGAATATCCATAACGTGGATAAAATCACTCTTCTATTTTGAATCATATCTTCTGAATTAGGTTAGTTTCTTCCTTGATGACGGTTCAAGTTCGTTTTAGTTACATCTTGAGCCTTGGACTAGTGGTGAATTTTACTTTATCTCGGATGCAAGTTCAATGGCCTTCTTCAAAAGTTCGTCCGTTCCATTGGTGATCCCTTCTATTGTTGGTTTTACTTCAATATCTATTTTCACACCTTCGCGTTGAAGTGGATGCATGTCAGGATAGAAGATCCCAGAACTAGTAAAATAAGAAGTATAACCTCCAATAAATTCAGATGGGATCATTACACCACCCGCACCTGAGGTTTGACTTCCAATGGTGGTCACATTATATCCATGCTGGACACTTAACGCAGTGTATTCAGCCATGCTTTGGGTCCAGCTATTTACAATCAAAATAACCTGACCTTTGTATTTGGAATCAACTAACTTCTTTGTTTGGTTGGAGGCGATAAACTTACCGGGATATGATAGGTCAGGGTTTATTTTTATTGAACTGACCATGTTTCTTCTACCAAAAAAGTTTCCCAGGATGTTTCCATAAAATTTTTTGGGGTAGCCTCTTAAGTCCAGAATAATGGATTGTGTATTGGTTAACTCTTCAAGCGCCTTAAACAGGTCTTCACGGCCAATCTTTCCCAGGTTGATATAGCCAATGTTGTTATCCATTAATTCCCATGGTTTTTGCACATATACTGAAGGTTTTAATTGATCATAAGAATACCTTAATAAAGTTTTGACTTCTTTTTGTCCATTTCTTATGATTTCAACATTTACACTATCCGTAGATCCATGCAATATTTTATTGTATGAATACTTTGTTTTTGCACCACTATTCGCACCATAAATGTATTTGAGATTTTGACTTATTATTTGTTCAACAGGCTGGTCGTCTATTTTTGTTATGATATCGCCCACTTTAATGTCGTTCAAATTTGCCAGGGAATCATTAACCAAATAAGTTATTACCACTTGGTTTTCAATGATGGTAAATGCAGCTGGAATTTGCTTGTCACCAAAATAAGCCACTATCAAGTCCGAGGTGAAATATCCATGACTATCATCAATTTTTACCACCAACTCCAACATGGCGAGATGGTAGTCTATATCAGAAGTTGGAGAATAAAATTTAGGAAGCATCTGAAAAAACACCTCATCCCAATCCGTATCCATTTGATATTTGTGAGGATAGAAATATTCAATGGTGTTCCAGTACCTAAAAAAAGATAACAGCCTAAGTGGTTTGTTCGTCCAAGCAAAGTCTGGGTACGACTTTTCATTGGTTAGACTTAGAACGGGGGGGCTTCCTTTAAAGGATAGGTAATGATGATTCCCAGAAAATCTATTCTGCTCGATATATTTCAGTCTAACTGAGAGTTGGTCTGTGAAAAGTCGATCATTCACGATCCACCCTAAATCAAAATTCTTGTTAAAGAGATGGGCAGATTCTTCTAAATCGCTGCATGATTTACAAGGTTTAACTTTCCCTAGTGATTCAATCCATGTTAAATAGATAGCCGATAATTCCTCTTTGGTTGAAGCTTGTTCAATGGAAGGTAGAATTTCCAATAGCTCTTTATCCCAGTCAAATTTTCCGTTAGCAACGTTCGGATGATAATATTTCAGAAAGCCCCAAATCTTAGCTGTTGCATAGAGTTTTTCATGGTCATTCAGAAATTCTTCCTGAGGGGTCTTACTGGACAGAAAAAAAATGGCTGTTGTAACTATTATCAGGTATCGCATGCTTTACTATCGCCCAGATATGGGTTGTGCTTACCTGGCCGGCAAATGCACGGCCTCCGAGCTTAATTCATTGCGATAAATGTAGCTTAACTGTCTAGATCCGGCAAGACTTGCTCTTCAATAAGTACAAATTGCCATGATATACCATATTTGTCTTCACACCATCCGAATTTTTTGCCAAATCCGTAATCACCTTCGCCTTTGTAATCGTCCAATGGAACCATTACCTGCCCGTCATTAGAAGAAAGCTTTTCGAAAAGTGTTTGAATTACATCCTCTGAATGGTCAGTAACAAGAAGTGAAACAGCCGGGGAAAATGACCAGGCATGGTTGTAACTACTTTCAGAAACCATGTAATCGCTTCCATTCAATGTAAATACGCCATATTTAATGAGTTCTGGGGTACCACCTGCCTCTCCTTCGGCGTATTTTGTGATGCTTTTGATTTCAGAATTTGGAAAAATGGAGGTGTAGAAATTAATGGCTTCCTCTGCCTTTCCACATTGCTCACCTACAAAAGTTAGAAATGTTGATATCTTCATTTTTTCGCGGTTTACTCAATAATATTCAACCATTGATCAGCTCTACTTTTTCTTAACCATAAAAGCACTTATCAGAGCGACAATCATTCCAATGGGCAATACCTCAAAGTAGGAAAATAATACAAGGAATAATGGATTGTTGGACATTTCCTTAAAGCTGGCCATTTGAGCGGTCGTAGCTTCAATTTGATCAGGTGCACTATTTCTTATGACGTAATCAGCGTAAACGTCCATAAAATCAGGCACAAATAAATAGTAGTATAGCAGGCCAAAAACAACGTAATAAGTGGATGCTATGAAGCATATTAAGGCTCCTGTTTTGAATGCCTTTGGAAAACCCATTTTGCCATCATGATGCTTATTTCGGTAATTTCTCACCCCAAAATAAATTACTGAGAATATAATGACCATGGTTGCGTAACCAATTACATCATTCCCTTTGTAATTAGGATTGGAGTACATCATGTTCATATGAATAATGGAATTAGTTGCTAACACTATTCCGATTACACTGCCAAAAATTAATGTGATCTTTTTCATAGGATTTGCGATTCAAGTTTACGGTGAAACTAAAATTTTAAAGAAAAAAGATCTTCATACTTTGGTACCAATTATTCTAAAGCCAAAAATCTCATACCAAAGTACTATTCGACAATTTCTAATTCTTTTGCCTTGGTGATTGCATGATACCGACTATTCACATTCATCTTGATAAAGAGATTGGAAACATGCGTTTTTATGGTACTAATTGAGAGGAACAATTGGTCAGCTATTTTGGAATTACTATGCCCTTTGGCGAGGAGTTGTAAAATTTCGAATTCCCGATGGGTAAGAGCTAGCTCTTTCAGGGCCATTTCATTTAAAGTAAATGTTTTGGGTCGAGGAGTGAAGATTTGTTTTTCTACAACAATCTTTTTTGGTCTAATACTTTGAGTGGCAATCCACACGCCTAACACTGTGAATATCACTGCAATCAAACCGATGTATATATCTATGGCATTGTCTACGATTAGAAAGTTCCATTGTAACCATTTCAACCCAAAAATTAGAACGGCTAATGCGAGACTATAAAGGAGTATATGTTTGGTTTCACGAGTCACTCTTTCCTGATAGATATTTGATAATTCTTCAGAAAGATAACCAATTATTCAGGCTTATTATTCCTTGCTAATCTGTGCCTAGTAATCCGGGTGATAGTAAATATCAATGTATAAGGGCAAGCTTGCGTCCCCTGATTTTATTGATTTTAAAGGTACAGCTACATGACTTGAAAACTGAGTGCATTGTAAGACCTAATGATGTATGTATGCTTTCGCAAAACTGTTGGAATAATCAGTATCATAGTGCGGTAAATCGCACTAATTTGCTTGATATCCTTATATAACCTTATATCAAATCCAAAAAAGTGTATTTTAATGCACTATTATATGTCTTTTTGTTCTTTTTTCTTATTTTTGACTATAAAAGAGCTGTATAGTGCACTTAGAACAATTAGTAATTACATTGAAACATCGTAGGGAGGTACTTGGAGTCACCCAGGAGCAGTTGGCAGATCTGTCAGGAGTAGGTCTACGTACGTTGAAAGCATTGGAGAGTAAAAAGAGTAACCCTACTCTTGAGACCTTAACCAAGCTAGCTGATGTGCTGGGGATGGAGTTAAAATTGGTCGTTAAGAAAACTGACTTCTAGGGATGAAGCGCGCGCATGTGTTATGGAACAATCAACCAGCAGGAATACTTACCCAGGTACATTCGACACTTTACGAATTTGAATATACTGATGCTTGGTTATCGGATAGTAATAAACCTGCCATAAGCCTAACGTTCCCCAAAAGTCAGAAGAAATATCAGGCGGATCACTTGTTTCCATTCTTTTTCAATATGCTTTCAGAAGGTGTGAATAGGAAGTTGCAAAACAGATTGCTCCGGATTGATGAGAAAGATCATTTCGGGTTACTACTTGCTACCAGTTCAAAAGATGGAATTGGAGCGGTGAGTGTTGTTCCAATAAAAAATGAAAATGAATGACCATGGCTGAAATACAATGTTGTCCTGGAACATTAGCTGAGGGTTTTGATACTTACAGTAAAGCCTGCTTACGTAGATTATATAATGGTAAAAAGGTCAGCCATATTCTACCTTATAATCCGCCAGAGGTAAGTGAAGAGGATGCTGAGAAGTTTATGGATAATCGTAAACGGATATCTATATCCGGCGTACAGGAAAAGGTCTCATTGATCCTTGAAAAGAACAAGCTTCGTCTAACTGAAGAAGGTGAACAAGGGACTTATATCCTGAAGCCAATTTCAAGAGATTTGAAAAAAGTAAGACAATTTCCTGCCAATGAGCACCTAACGATGCAAATAGCAAGACAAGTCTACGGAATCAATACAGCTGAAAATGGCTTGATATTTTTTAAAGATGGTTCCCCAGCTTATATCACCAAAAGATTCGACGTGAGGGATGATAACACCAAATGGGGAAAAGAGGATTTTGCTTCATTGGCCGGAAAAACAAGTGAAAATTCCGGACCAAATTTTAAGTATGAGTACAGTTATGAAAAACTTGCCCGGTTGATTCGTAAATATGTACCTGCCTCTGTCATAGAGATGGAAAAGTTTTTTTCTCTGGTTGTATTCAACTACCTGTTTTCTAACGGAGATGCACATTTAAAGAATTTTTCCTTACTACAGACTGCTAGTGGTGATTACATATTGAGTCCGGCTTATGATCTAATTAATACCCGCATTCATGTTGATGACACTGATTTTGCTTTGGATGAAGGTCTATTTATTGATGATTATATGTCTGAGCATATGCTGGCTAGTGGCAAGACCGGCTTGGAAGATTTTCGAGCGTTTGCTGGAAGAATAGGGATAGGGGATAGGCGTATAGATATCTTATTGGCTCCATTTGTACAAAGACAGCCCCTAGTTGAAGATCTAATCAGTAAATCATTCCTTGATGATCCGACCAAAGAAGTCTATTTGCTTCATTATCAAACAAGGAGAAATCAATTGGACAGTTAGCATGCAAGGGCTTACTTGTAATAAGATGGATTTGTTTGAGAAATGAATTGTAAAAGGAATAAGCTTGCGCTAGCGGGGACAAGACAGGCATTTCGACAGCAGCAGGCAGATGGGAGTTTAGCTGCCCTTCTTTTGAGAACACTAAAAGTAAGAAAACTTTGCTATTTGCTTGTGTATTTGTAAAAAGCTCAAGAGTAACAAATATTGTTTTTGATCTTAGCACTTTAGCGCTGTTTAGCCTTTGTTTCGTCTTTTATTCTAACACATCTTACCATAAATTTTCTCAATTTCTTTTCTTTTTTAGGGTCTAGATGATGATTATGAGAATGTATATTTGTGAAGCCGTTCGATCTGATATGAATATGTGTTTTTCCATCATATACCTCCGGCAATACATGAACCAAACCTGGTCGTTTATTTCTTTGTCCGTCTCCAAAATTGGGAGGATCCATTAACCAATAATCAGCTTGGCCTTCATAGAAGTAGTATTGGTCACCTTCCATGCGGCCATTGGGAATTAAACTTATTGGATTACTTTCTGAGAATATGTTAATCTCTTGATCATAGTTCATAAAAGCAATATGTGCTTTATCAACGTTAAGTTTGATTTGAAGGCTATCCGTTTGTTGAACTGCCAAATAGTTGAAATAATCAATCCAGTCTTCAGCATCGGGTAGTTTCCAGTTGCAAGGACAGATGGAATCCAACTCATTTATATGATAATACCTTCCGGCTAGACCAGGTTGTTTGGAACGTTGTTCTGCTGTAAGAGGAGATGAAAGACTGGATTCATATGCCAGGTTTTGAATCATCCAGAAGGTGTCATTTATTTCAACTATTTCATAGTTTTTGTTATCTCGACAATCAGTAAGAAATTCCTGGCAATAGGCGCTCAAAACACTCAATATAAAACAAGTAGTTAAAATGTATTTCATCTTCATAAATTTTGAATATTAACGTTCTTCAAGCTTTATTGCCAATAATGTAGCTGATCTGTTGAGTATCGGCAAGGTCACTCGCTAGATGCCCAAGTCCAGGGCACATTACAAATAAGTAGATATCGAAAGAAAATCTAAAATTAGAGGCACTATAATCCTTGGCCTTTATAATCATGGCTACAAATGGTTGACAGAAGCATTATTCATAATTGGTTGACTAGTGGGCAGTTTGGAAAAAACAAAAGGTAAGTAGATATAAGCTACAAGCTTGAGCAGAATAGTTAGCCGAATTAGTAAAGATCTTCGGCACTAATTTGAAGGTTGTCCTTCTCAGAGATAGGCAATGTGATATATCATTTGATAACGTATCGTTCTATTTCATTCCTGCGAATTTCAATCCTGTTAAATCTGCCATTTCTTTTTTCCAAGTAGTTATGTCATTTTGGTTAAATTGGTTCAAATGGTTGTGTCCACATGCTCGTGCCATTACCTTCATTAGTTCTGTTGAGGATGAAAAAAAGTTGTATAGTTGATGGGCTGATTTATTAATATTTATCAACTTCCGTAACTCTGGTTTTTGAGTGGCAATTCCTGCCGGGCAGTTATTGGTATTGCACATTCTTGCTGCCACACATCCAATGGATTGAAGGGCAGAATTGGATACAGCGACTCCATCTGCTCCTAATGCCATAGCTTTAATAAAATCCTCAGGAACGCGAATTCCACCTGTTATAATCAATGTTACGTCCGATCTACCTACTTTATCTAAGTAATGCCTTGCCCGTGCCAATGCCGGAATAGTGGGAACTGAAATATTGTTTCTAAAGATTAAGGGTGCGGCTCCTGTACCTCCTCCACGGCCATCAAGAATTATGTAGTCGGTGCTAGAATCTAGGGCAAATTGGATGTCCTCTTCAATATGATTAGCTGATAGTTTGAACCCTATTGGGATACCGCCAGTAACTTCACGTACTTTATCTGCAAAATCTTTGTAATCTTCCACTGTATGAAGATCGTCAAAAGTTGGCGGCGATATAGCAACGGTACCTTCTTTCAGGTTTCTGACTTTGGCAATTTTACCAACAACTTTGTTCCCGGATAGATGACCTCCTGTTCCGGTCTTGGCTCCTTGTCCACCCTTGAAATGAAAGGCCTGAACATGTTTCAGTTTAGCCCATTCGAACCCAAATTTTGCTGATGCCAGCTCATAAAAGTATTTGGAATTGGCTTTTTGTTCTTCATCCAACATACCCCCTTCTCCAGAGCATATCCCTGTTCCTGCCATCTCAGCGCCTTTAGCCAAAGAGATCTTGGCCTCTTCAGACAGAGCACCAAAGCTCATGTCCGAAACAAACAGTGGAATGTCTAGCACCAGCGGCTTTTTAGCATTCGGCCCGATAACTAATTCAGACCCAACCTCGACATCTTCCATCAGTGGTTTTGTTGCCAATTGAGCAGCTAAAATTTGTATATCATTCCATCGGGGAAGCTCTGGTATGGGTATCCCCATTGCACCCATTTCCCCGTGATGACCTGTCGATAATCCGTCCTTAGCTAGAGCTTTTATGTAGGCAAGTGTAGGTTCCTCTTTCGTTGAGCTGTTACTTGATGATGTATTGTAATCAGAAGATTCAGTATCATCACTAAGTTTTGCATGAGTTCCATCACAGTATGGTGCATTTTTGGAATGTTTACACATACACAAATAAGCTTTGCCCGATTCTTCCGCAATGAATTGCTTTGGAGTAATATCAGTTGTTCTATGTGAGCCATCACAAAAAGGTTGATTGCCACTTTGTCCACAGGCGCACCAATAATGTTCTTCCCCTTTTTTGAGTTCTACTTTGGCGGGTTTTCTATCGGCTATTTTAGGTTTGCTCATGGGGTCAGTTGTTTAAAGTGAAACTCAATGCACCTGATGGACAATTACTAATTTTATTCTGTAACTCTTCCGTGGATGCGTTTTCAATTTGAATCCAGGGTGAGTCTTTAGGTTTATAAACCTGCGGTAAAGTTTTGACACAAACACTAGCGTGTTGACAAAGCTTGGGTTGCCATTTGATGGTTATTTCACCATTGGAATATTCGTTAGCCATAAACCTGAATTTTGATTCAAATGTCGAGGCATTAGATTTAATATACATTCACCTAGATGAAGAAATGAAATTTTAAGAGCGTGCCAATTTACCCCTTATTGTACTCAGGGTTTGGGGTGTTATACCAAGGTAAGAGGCTATCATTTTTTGAGGTAAGCGATTTATCAGATCAGGATAAATCTCAAGGAAATAGCTGTATCGATCTGCTGCTGGGGTGCCCATAAGCATTAGAACCCTTCTTTGAAGCCTACCTACTCTCCTTTTAAGAAGGCCAACATTTTCAATGATTTGCTTTTGATCTATGTTTTCGTTGAATAGTCCATTTTTATCAAAAATGATTACTTCGGAATCTTCAAGACAATCAATGAATAGCTCTGTTTCCTGCTCGTACTCCATTGCTTCAATATCTCCTATAATCCAATCTTCAGGAGCGAAAGCATATATGTGTTCTTTTCCGTTGCTGTCTATAATAAAACTTCTTGCTAAACCTTTTTTTATGTAATAGGCGTTAGCATTTGTGGATTTTGGTAATTGAATGATTTCACCCCTCTTGAATTTTTTTAGGTTGCTTTTGGGTTCTTGACTCAATATTCTTTCAATAGTTTCCATTGCCAAATAATGCATGCTAATGCTAAGGTGAAATGCTGTGTGTCCCAAGCTTAATTCATGAACTAAAAATAGCTTATCCGCCTAGTTCCAACAAGACATTCATCCCAACGGGTTAATAGGCAAAAGCTATAAGCTTGCTTTAGCAATACCTCATGCTGTTTAGTATTGTTACCTACAGATATTTAATGTGTGCATGTACACCTACTATCAACCTTCCTATTATCAGTCAATGCACATGTAATCTTCAAATTAGCGAGTAATGAGTAGTTCGCACACTCTAAAAATTTTGGAGGTTAAAAGTTATTCACACAATTCCATCATCGACAAAGCGAATCAATTGTCATTATTAGGTTTATGAGTTTTGATTATCACTCAAACAGAGATAAATATTTTAATATTCAGAAAATAAACACTGAAAAATATGTTATCCCCTTCATTGAGCAATTCAAAAAAATAGAATCCAGTTGGAAGGTACTTGAGGTTGGGTCTAGAGATGGAGGAGTTCTTTATCCATTTTTAACTAGAGGTTGTCATATTACAGGTGTTGACATATCAGAGCCTATGGTTTTACAGGCAAAAGAAAGATATAAAAACCATATCGCTGAAGGAAAAGCTACTTTCATTTCAAAAGATATTCATGACTTTGAGTCTGATGTGAAGTATGATCTAATTATTCTAAAAGATGTTATTGAACATGTATATGAGCATGATAGACTTGTAAAAAAATTAAAGACACTAATGACTAATCAAGGAATCATTTACTTCGGATACCCACCTTGGCAAAATCCGTTCGGAGGCCATCAACAAGTGGTTGAAAACACGATTTTGTCAAAAATTCCATATTATCATTTATTGCCAAATTTTTTATACCTGGGTATTTTAAAATTAGCAAATGAAAAATCGGTTACATTTTTAAAAGCAACAAAGGAGACGAGAATTACAATTGAAACATTTAGAAAACTTATTAGCTCCAATGAGTTAATCATCTGTAAGGAGAATTTGTATCTAATAAATCCAATCTATGAAGTAAAATTTGGATTAAAACCAAGATTACAATTTAGATTCATTAGTTCTATTCCATACATTAGAAATTATATTACCACTTCTATTGACTGCTTAGTAATTGCTGATAAAAAAAACTAGACAATTGCTTAGAAAAGGTACTACCCAATCTGGCGCAAGCGCACGTTCTGTCTATTCTAAATATTTTGTATTTGCTTCAAATAAAAAGGCTACAAGCGGATGCTTGAACCAGTTTTTTGTTTGATGCTTATGCTAGTGTGGGGGTATATCCAGAAGCATGAAAGTCGCTAGAGGAGGAGAGGCTTTCTCCTGCTATGGTTTGTGTCCTCACAAACCAATTCCTATTCGTGAGGACACGAACCGAGGCTAGAGGCACGTTACTGAAGCAAAATTATTATCCATCGAAAGTCCACTAGACTCCTTAGATCTTCTAACAAAAAAAGGCCACCCATCCGGACAGCCTTCTTCTTATGATTCTTTTTCGCTCCTATACCAACTCCGGCATAGGCGTATAGAAAAATTGTTCGGTTACCACCTTCCCATCGGCTACCCGATACACACACACTTCATCCATATCTATCGGATGATCCATACCGTTAATCGTCACTCGGGATTTCATGGTAATAGTGAAAAAGTTCTCCGCTACCAATGGGTCAGAGATTTCACTGGAATGGAATTCTGTTACCATCTCATTCCACTCTTTCCCTTTTTGGGCCAGCGCTTCAAAACCTTGCTGAGTACCCCATGGAGCTCCTTCGGGTTCAATGCTTACAATTTCTGGTGAATAGAGTTCCTGGAAGACCTGCTCGAACTTGCCTTCGCGACACAGCTCGACCAAACGATTAGCTACTTCTTGAGTTGTCATGATTTACGATTTTATGTTGAACATGCGCCAAAGAAAATGTTCAGAGTGTCAGCCCTATGTCACTGATTTTGTCGAAACCCAAAAAAACTTCGATGGTAGTGCTGGAATTTTACCGAACTTGGCGGATTCAATGCGCTTGGTTCTCGGATGTATGTTTTGTTTGGTCCTGATACAGGGTCAATGTCAGTTGCTGGATATAGCTAAAGCAGAGTATTTGTATGTTCCGGGCAATTCCGGAAATTTTGAATACCATCGGCAGTCAATAGAAGTTAATATCCCCTTCAAAATCAAAGAAGGAGCCTATTTCTTTGCCGGAGTGGACTACAGCCGCATGCTTTTCAGGTTCCAGGAAAGAGAAGATTCCTACGATAAATCCCAGGTAGAAAATTTTAAATCGATGGACCTTAATCTCACCTATACCTTCGAGATGAAGAACAACTGGCGCTTTGGGATTAAAATGACACCCTCCTTCAATAGCAACCTGCAGGGAGCCCTCGAGGCAGGGGACTTTTTAGTGAATGGAATCGCTGCCTTTATCAAAACCCGTGATGCGTCAAATGGTAAGAAGCCAAGTAGAATATTACTGGGAATGGCCTATTCCACCACCACTCGACTCCCAATCCCATTCCCTTTTATTAACTACCATCGAAAGTTTCACCCGAAATGGTCGTATACCGTTGGTGCCCCATACTCGAATATTCAGTACCATGCTTCTGATAAACATCGTTTTAAGATACACGCGGAAGGTGAGGCATTCAATGCCCACATCCAGGACGGCATATCCGTTGAAGAAGAGGAGGAAGAGGCAGACCGATTCAGAGTTTTTTTAATAAGTGTGGGTTTCCGTTACGAGTATAAATTTTCGGATCACGTGGAGTCCTTTCTAATATCATCAAGAACGGTCTTCTCCGATTTACAACTACGTAGAAGAAAGGACATTCTGTTTAGACAAAGGCTGGATGATGCGATGATATTCCGAATGGGAATTAGATGTAAAATCTAGCTACTTAAAGAAAGTCATTAGAAAGGCTTTCCAGAACTGAGGGCCGTTTAAGGAGAACATCACGCGCAGGTCTTCGAAGAAGGAACTTCTTTCATCCAGGAAACGAAATACGGATTGAATCTTTGGTTTGGTGTATAGTCGGGTGAAAATTTCTTCACCTAAGTCATTTCTGGAGGCGAGCACATTTAAAAAGATAGAGTCGTAGGTTCTAAATCTCGAAGTAGCAATACCGTTCTCCGGTCGATTTCCTTTTTTGATATTCTCGATCATCATGGAGGAATAACGATCGGCATTTTTGAATGAGTAACCAGACGAGGGGCGCACCCAACCCCCGGCCGTTCCTATTTTGGTGATGTACGTGGAATGGTGTTTATGAAATGGATAGTCTGACATGGGAATCTGTCCCTGCTCCACTTCCTTGATCGTGTAATCACTATTCTTCAGATATTTCTCCATGTAGCTTTTCAGGTAGTCATCATATTCATTGTCGGGGAGCAACCGATGATTAAACAATGTAAATTCCACCAAAGCCTGGTTTTCTGAAAGAGGCAATACATAAGTAAAACTGGTGCTGTCTTTCCATTTGAGCCGGAAGTCCATCATTGTAAAGGTATCATTGTCGAAGATTGGTTGCTCCGTCTGGATAAACCATCCTTTGAAATGTTGGATAAGCGAGTGGTATTTGTCTTTCTTTTCATCAAATGCTCCTGGAATTCGGCTATCAAAGATGTGACTTGCTTTATAGGTCCCGACAGCAGTTAATATTTGCTGACCATTGATTTCTGCTACCTCGGCTTTTACCCATTCCACATTTTTAGCCTTGCTGATTTCTGCTTTGGCATAGGCATAAAAATCGGCAGAACGGACCATTTTATAACGGTAGGGAGCCAGATCAAAAGTGATGGTTTTGTCCTGATTGTAGAACAGTCCATTTCTCCATGTTTGTGTAGCCAGTTGATCCCAAAGCGTTTCCCCTTCTTCCCAAAAACACCAGGTCCGATCATTCGTGACTTTTTCATCTTTATCTAGAAGTAAGATGGACTTCTCGGCAAAAAAGTCATCACTGATCATCTTCAACACAAGCTGAAGTCCTGCGGCGCCCACGCCCACAATTGCGTAATCAAATTTGGTTTCATCCATCCAGCCTTAAATATAGAAAGCCCTGCTTACGCAGGGCCACTATCACCAAACAATCACTAACCCCAATGATTTATTGTTGGCTTGCCATGTGCTTGTTGATCTTAAGTGTTAGCCATCGAGGTGAAAACCTGGGCGTATTTGCCACTACATTGTTCATGAATCCGGTAATGGAGGTTGAATTTTTTCTAAGCAACAGATCAACCCCTTTCTTACCTACTTTCTTGGCACTTTCCATCTTCATGCTTTTGTACGAATTGGTTTTAAGCATCTCATCACTCGTGAATTCAGTATCTGTAGGTCCAGGACACAGCACATTCACTCGAATATTCGTTGCAGCCAATTCCGAACGAATGGATTCTGAAAATGAAAGAACAAAGGCTTTTGAAGCGGCATATACGGAATAATAAGGAAAGGGAAAGAAGGATAACAAGGATCCAACATTTAAAATACTTCCTCTATTTTCTTCTTTCATGTCACTGACAAATAGCTTGGTTAATGTCACCAATGAAGAGATGTTCAAATTGATCATCTCAATTTCCTTCTCTAACGAACTTTCATCAAATGGACCATATTGACCAAACCCTGCATTGTTTACCAGCATCGTAACTCGCAGACTGCTTGTCTTGATGTCTCGATATAGCTGCTTGGCGTTGGTAACATTGGAAAGATCCGCTGTGAAAACGTATACATTGTTGCTGTATTTGGCTTCCAACTCTGTCCTAAGCATTTCAAGCTTATCTTTTCTTCTGGCAGTCAGTATCAGGTCATGGCCTTTACTTGCTAGTAACTTGGCCATCTCATATCCAATCCCTGAGGAAGCACCCGTTATTAATATTAATTCTTTCATAATCAATGATTTAGTTCCGTGCATTGGTATCCAAATTGCTCTAGAATTACAGCAATATTGGTTGCTGAAAGAATGAAAGTTTCTACTTTCAATACATGTTCCCAGTCATCCAGATCAATCGTCCAACGTCTAACCGCATTGATTTTGCTGAATACCTGGTTGACGATCGCTACATCCTTTTTTGTTCGAATGTTACTTTTAAGAATATGTACATTCAAGTCTTGTTTTGAAGTGGTAAGTGTTTTCATGGTATTTAAAATTGAATTCGATACATTACGTCAGGGAAGAATCCAATCTGCTCCACCACATTTACCTGATCTGTCACCTGGTTGTATCTTCTGACGAATTCATTTTGTCGGTTGGTAAGGTTTTGGAAATCCACAAAGAATTGATGCGACACTTTCTTTCTGTTCAATCTCACACCAAACTTTGCATCCCATCGGAAATATTGACCATACCGCTCACTGAATGCGATTTCATCTTGTCGTATTTCTCTACCGAGATTATCTCTAGTGGCATCAAGATCAATAGGAGTGAATGGGCGTCCTCCTGAGAAAGTGGCTTTGGTATCAAACGTCCAGGCATTTTGTCCATTCGGACCAAACTTCCATTCTTTTCCGAAAAGTACATTAAGCACATAGTTGTTGTTGAAAACGGTATTTCGTTGGATCCCATCACTGCCTTCATACTGAGAATCAAATACGGATGCAGTCATCAACATGTAATAGTTTCTGCTAAAGAATTTTTCCAGGGTGATCTCCGTTCCGTAATTGAATCCTTTCCCTTCATTCACCAACGATCCTTTTTCTTCGAAGATGAAATCATTGCCTTCATTCAGCACAGAATAGCTGGAAGATGTTCGTTCCACAGGTACATCAAATATGCGCTGATAGTATACCTCTGTTTTCAATCTCCAGTCAGTACCCAAGTTCCGATCCATGCCCAACACGAAATGGTGCGCTTTCATGAAGTCGAGATTCTGGTTGGTGCGCTCTGTTACGCCCGGAGACACTTCTTCCTGGTAGAAAAGCACGGGTGAAGGAATCGCTTGTCCATGTAGTCCGTACGCGATGCTCCAACGTTGAACGGGTGTTTGTTGCCAACTAATAGCCGCACGGGGTTCTATGATCGACGCATCCATAAACTCGTGGTACTGCCCGTGCAATCCGAAAGTGGTACTTAAATTATCCGTGATTTTGTATTCTGCCTGACCGTACAATTGAAGCAGGTTGTAGGTTTCGTCCACATTAGTTGTTGTGAGGAAGTAATCAGGTACTCCATCGTTGTTATCATCCGGGATGGTTACGCGGTTGTCTCGATCCTCTGCCGACAAACTTAGGTCATAGGTTTCATTGAGGAATCCGGCGCGCATGCTCCATCGTGCGTTGAATTTCGTATTTAGAGTAGAGGTAACCGTATATCGATTTTCCCTGTTTCTTACGTTGGTCGCTCGATATTTCCCAAGCTGCACATCATTAGCATCCAGAATTAGATTATCCTGCAGATATTCATTGAAGTTGGTCGAAGCTCCCAATGATGTCTTTAGATAGGTATTTTTTCCCATCCGAATCGTATGAGCTAAACCGAGGAGTCCCAATTCATTTTGTACGAAGGCGTCTTGCTCAGGATTAGCAAAGAGGTCATCTTCATCAATTTCGTCTCCAAGAAAGTCGATGTTACTTTTTCCACCCAGTCCAAATATTTCAAATCTTCCAAGCTTGGTATCACCCAGGTTGGCTTTGAAGGAGATGTCCTGGTAGAATGGTATCGCAGAGGTACCGGTAGCAGCCAGACTTGCGATTCCATAGCGATAGGAGGTCACAAAAGAAGAGTTGTTCTTTGTGCTGATGGGGCCTTCTGCCATGAATTCAAGTCCGCTAAATGCTGATAGCTGTCCGGTGAATTCAAACTTATCCGTATTTCCGTTTCGAAAGAAAACATCAAAAACTGCCGCGTTGGCATTCCCGTATTCTGCTGGGAAAGCTCCTGTTAGAAAATCGGAGGTTCTTAATAAATTGGTATTTAGTGCGTTGACCGGACCACCGGTTGTTCCTTGTGTGGCGAAGTGATTGGTTGTTGCAATTGGAATGCCCTCAATTCTCCATAGAAGGCCAATAGGGGAGTTGCCCCTCACTACAATGTCATTTCTCGCATCATTGGTCGCATTTACACCGGCAAACGAGGTGGCAAGTTTAGCAACATCGTTACGGCCACCCGAAAATCGGGTCACTTCTTCCAGGCTAAATGTGCGGGCGCTCACCTTGGCCAGATCATTAATGGGGAGGTCCTTATCTGCATCGGCAGTGACCACTACTTCCTGAAGGTTTTCTACAGATTCCTCAAGGAGTACGCGAAGGATCACTTCTTTTCCGGATGTCACCAAAACATTAGGAAGAGAAATGCTCTTGTAACCAATGTAGGTGACTGCAAAAGTTTGCCGTCCCACCGGTACATTTTCAATTCTAAATTCTCCGTTTACATCTGCAACTGCTCCTTGCACAGGATCAGAACCTACCAATTGAATGGTAGCGCCAATTAATGGGTATTCAGCTTGCGCATCCAGGATGATTCCCTTTACCGTTTGATCTTGGGCCATACTTGCGAGTGAAACAAGTATGCCTAATAGGATAATGATAGCTTTCGAATTTTTCATCGTGTTTGAGATTGTTGATTTCGATGGCTAACCTATTAGTAAGGTCAAAAGATGAAAACGAGAACCACATTCAAACGCTGGGATTATCGATTGAAACGTGGTATTTCATTGTTGAAACCGCCTGCTTTACTATTCCAATAGTGCGTCTATTTCAGTCATTGAAATTCCGGTTTCATCATCGAAAATCTGGTTTTCAATTCCATTTGATCAAAATTTCTGCTACCTCATGCCTTATCTTTATTGCTGAAATGAAATTACGAGAGGTACATATTCGGTGGATTGGGATCCCTATAGTGGCACTGCTTGCTAATGGCACAAAAGGCGATCACATGATGGGTGAGCCTTATTGGTATACATATTTCATCTCGTTGTGCTTCACTGCGGTGTATTGGAACGGTGCCTGCTTCTTTATCTATCGTTATCGCAGGTTGATTCCAGAGATAAGTCGCACAGCAAAACGACTCTTATTTACGGGACTGGGGATCATCTTCTGGATGACATTTGCAGGGATTCCTGTCAAGCTGATTTTTGGTCTGTGCACATTTAGGGATGCATTTACTATTAATGAGCATGCCGAGTTCTTACCATTCAATTTCGTAGCTGCTCTTGTGATCACCCTATCTTATGAGGCTTTTTACTTTTTTGAGAAGTGGAAAGAGCAATTTACCTTGAATCAGCAGCTTAAAAATCAACAAATCCGAACGCAATACGAGGTGCTTCAAAATCAAATGAGTCCCCATTTTCTGTTCAACAGCCTGAATACTCTCACAACGATAATTCCTGAAAATCCGGATGCGGCAGTTTCATTTACCGAAAAACTATCTGAGGTATATCGCTACATTCTACAGAACAAGGACCGTGAGCTGGTAAGCTTGAAAGAAGAGATTGAATTTGTAGAATCGTATTTATTCCTGTTACGTATGAGGTATCCGGACAATCTTTCGGTTGATTTCAAGATCGATGAGAAGTATTACGATCTCACCATTCCACCTTTGACACTTCAAATGTTGGCAGAAAATGCCATCAAACATAATGTGGTATCCAAGGCCAAACCTTTGCATATCGACATCTACATCGAAAATGGAAAGTCTGTGATTGTGAAGAATAATTTGCAGCGTAAAGATTCTCTTGATAAGTCCACAAAAACGGGTCTGGATAACATCAGAAAACGCTACAGCATATTAGGGCAGAAAGAAATAGATGTGATTACCAGTGCGACCAATTTTATGGTGGCAGTACCACTTATAGATTTATTGGAAGAAAAGGATTTAAGCTTCACCTGACATGAAAGTATTGATTGTAGAAGATGAGGCTCCAGCCTTTCGACGGTTAGAAAAAATTCTTCTGGAAATAGATCCTACTATTGAAATTGTGGAAGTTTTGGATAGTGTGGAGGAAACCGTAAAGTGGATGAAGAACCATGATCGACCCGACCTGGCCTTGATGGATATCCAGATAAGTGATGGCATTAGCTTCCAAATCTTTGATCAAATAGATGTTAGTTGCCCCGTCATTTTTACTACTGCCTTTGATGAATACTTACTTAAGGCATTCAAGGTAAATAGCATTGATTACCTGCTGAAACCAATCAAAAAAGAAGATCTGGAACGTGCTTTGGAGAAATACCGCAACCTCCAGGCCAGCTTTAATAACAATGGATTGGATATGTCGGCCTTGTTGAGTCAGATCAATCTGACAGAGGCAAAGTATAAATCTCGCTTTTTGGTGAAGCAGGGGGATAAGATGCTGGCCATCCGATCGGAAGATATCGTTTGTTTTCAAAGCAAGCACGGAGTGGTCCATATCAACACAAAGAATGCGAAGACCTACTTATCGGATTTCACTCTGGATGAATTGTCCAATCAGTTGGATTCTCAATGTTTTTTTCGCGCCAATCGCCAGTTTATTGTTCAGGCTGATTACATCACCACGGTGCATAAACACTTCAAGGGGAAGTTGATGATCGAACTCGCACATTTTTCAGATGAGCAAATTTTGGTAAGCAGTGAAAAAGCCACTTCATTGAAGCAGTGGCTTGATCAGTAGTGGTTATTGACTTTGTCTGGAGCTTACCAATTCGATCGATAGTTCTGAACCCGGCACATAGAACTTTACCATTTTTGATGGCTTTTCTTTCATAATCCAAATGCGGTTTTGAGGCATCTTGCCGTCGGTCATCAGGTGGATCACGGTACAGTCAAAAGTTCCAGCTGGAGTAGTAATTTGTTCGTCTCCAATGTAGTAAAGCGATGCATCAGAAACGGTCATACTTGTTGAAACCAATGATTTGAACTGGATCGTATCACCTTTTTTATAATTGAGTGTTTGCATGAGCATGTATAATTCGCTTCTAAATACATCATAAGAAAACAGTGAATCAACGGGGTAATCATTGATCACCGTGTCCCGAGTTACTCGGTACAATCCATTTACCTGGTTTTCTCTGGCTTCTACATCTACATTGAGTTTGGTTGTATTGATCTGCATGCTCACGGATGCGCTCTGAAGATTGAAATCACTTGTATCAACAACGAATTCAGCCTCTTCATACACGCTTCCATCATCAAAGGCTGAGGTATCTCTAGCGACTAACTTGCCATTTTCGTAGAACGTACCAAAAATCATGGATCCCACCTTTGTACCCGTAGTATCAAACATGTGGTAGGTGTTGGTGACAGGTTGAACACTGGAAAGGTCAATGGGCCGATCCAGCCATAATTTGTCTTGCTTGGAATTCGTTTCGGTAGATTGACATGCGAATAACAGAATGGATAAGATCCAGAGGTAATTTTTCATAGTTAGGTGTTTATAGTAAAGACACTTCACCAAAACTAATCCCATTCCGTTGGAGTAATGCAACAGCCGCTTATCTAAAATGGTCGTTGTTGTTAACTATCCAGCCATTCTTTAAATGCACGAACCTTTTCCCGACTTACGATGATGTTTTCTGCATAGTCAGGCTGCACGGATAGTAAGAGCCTGTTGTTGAAATAAGAATCTATGGAGTTGATACATTCATCACTTAGAATCATGTGCCTGTTCACCCGAAAGAAATTCGTAGGATCTATGAGGGATTGTAAGTCATCAAGCGAATGGTCGATGATCATGGATTCTCCCTGATTGGTTCTAAGGTAGGTCGTACTTGCCTCACTGTAGAAATAGGAGATGTTTTGAACCGGTACCGAGGCATATTTTAATCCGGTTTTTACCAGAAATTTTTGCTTGTAGGAGGAGTGGAGCTGGACCTTCAGTTTATCGATCATCTGCGAGATGTCTCCTTGAGTACTTACCTTTTTGAGCTTTTCAATTGCCTGAACGAGCTTATCAGACTGCACAGGCTTAAGTAGGTAGTCTACGCTGTTGTACTTAAAGGCTTCTAGTACGTATTTATCAAATGCTGTGGTGAATATCACCTGAGGATAAGTGTCCAGCGATTCCAAAACGTCAAATCCTGTTCCATCTCCAAGTTGAATATCCAGGAAAAGCAGATCCGGGCATTCGTTCTCTCGTAACCAATTCTCTGCTGATTTTACCGAGTAGAATGTATGAAGAATATTGATAGAGGTGTGATCAGTAACCAATTTTTGTAATCGGTCTGCTGTCAGTTTTTCGTCCTCTATGATGATTGCATTCATGCCAATGATAAAGGTAATCTCACTTTAAATGATTCCTCATTGTCGGTGATTTCCAATGCTCTACCGGCAGATAAAATGAGTCGGTTTGAAAGGTTCTTCAAACCAATTTTAGTACTTGCGGAAAGGCTTTCTTTCTTTCTTTTTTCATTTTCAACGACGATGGCTTTGTTTCCTTCGTTCTTGATGGAAATATGCAACGGGTCATCGATGGAGAAGGAATTATGCTTAACCGCATTTTCTACCAATATTTGGATGGACATAGGAGGGACCATTAGATCCAGATTGTCCAGCGAAATGTCTTTATCAACTTTGATGGCGGATTGGTGCCGCATTTGAAGCAAAAAGATGTAGCTGTCCAAAAATTCAAGTTCTTCCTGCAAGGTGACCACACCTTTCTCGTCATTTTCCAGAATGTATCGATACATATCGGACAACTTGGAGATGAACTTAATGGCTTTTTTTGAGTCATCTTCCACCAATGATGAA
Organism: Ekhidna sp.; assembly: GCA_965601465.1. Taxonomy (GTDB): domain Bacteria; phylum Bacteroidota; class Bacteroidia; order Cytophagales; family Cyclobacteriaceae; genus Ekhidna. The sequence goes on from OZ271834.1 coordinate 1,675,762, forward strand.
AGGACACTGAAGCTGTTGAAAAGAAAATGTGGATTGACCTGGTTTTTGAGGCTTTCAAGTTTTGCTGCTGCCAGTTCTTTTTGAATGGCCTCTTGCTCCCTGGCACTTCTTATTGCATTTCTTACATAAAGAATAATGATTTCGTATGCAATGATGAGTAATGATATTACAAAGCCCTGCGCACTATCGAGCATGAAAGAGCCCTTTTTTTCGCTTTCTCCACAGCACCCCAGGTCGGTAAGAAACTCATTATAAAGGAAGGCAAATAAAAAAACCAAGGGGAGCACAAGTAGTGTCGCCTTGGTTGATATTTTATAAAGACCTGCGTTAGATCTTATGCTTAAGTTTTTACTCTCCCAGTACACATACCTGGAAACCACTTCCCAAAGGATCATGATCACAGATATGGTGTAGGCCAATGATATGGTTGACATTTGATCCCAGCCTATAAAATCTTCCCAATTTTCTACTCGTGTCAGTTTGAAAAAGAAGAAGACAAATACAGCAATCGTTAACCTAAACCGGTACTTCATGCAGCAAAATTACTCTCCATCTTTGGAAGCTACAGTTTTTGCAGTTCCAATGTTGAAAGAAAGCATCGTTCCAGTCACTTTCTGAGTGCCAGTGCTTCGAGATGATACAGTACTTGAATATTGGCCCTCAGCAACCTGATTAGCAGAAACTGTTACTACATAATGATCTTTATTAGCTTCGTCTTGTTTAACGTCGAACTCAAGTCCAGAGCTGGTGATCAATTTAGGTGCTGAAAAATTCGCTTTCTTAGCAAACTTTGATCGTACAATCCATAAATCGAAGGTAGTTTCTCCGCCAGCATCTACACTAATAGTGTACTCCTGAGCGTAAATTTTTGCTCCTCTCTTTGGAGCTTCAAAGTTCTGAGCCATGGCCATTGATGCCACAAAGAATAGAATAGACAGAAGAGTGAAATGCTTTTTCATAGTCGTATGTTTTTCAGTTTGAACATACAAAAGACACGCGTTTTTAAATGACTCTTACTGTCATTTTTACTGAACTGGCTGAATTCTTATTGAGTTGTCAGATTTCGTTATTGAATTGAATGTCAGTTTTTCTTCAATGATCTTAATAAATCATCTACCTGGTCATCAATCGAAATTTCAGAATACTTTGATAAGGCTTCTATCATGTAATTGGGGACTTCTTCACCATTTTTAAGTTTGGTGGTGATGTCTAGCAATAGTTGCGAAAAATTGGCCAAATCTTCGTTATTTACTGAATCTGACGTGTCTTCTTTTTCTTCTACTGCCGCAACTAAATCACACTGATTATATAAACGCATGATTTCTTCAATATCAGCGAAGCCTAATTCTTTGTCTTGTATTTTGGAAGCAACAGTTTCGCAATCGCTTAAGTAAGGAACCATCCTCTTTCTAAATCCCAGACTGGTATGTAAGAGTGCTTCACCATTCTTGTAGATAATTCTTTCTGAGAACATGGCCCCCTCAGTTGGACTAACTTCGTAGTAGCTAAGTGCTCCCTTGGATAATACTTTTCCTATTACCTTCCTATTTCGGTAATTAACTGGCTCATACACATCACTTCCAATTTTCAATGATTGAATTTGAAAGGCTTTAAACTCCTGTTTGCCTGTTTCATTTTTGACGTTCACTCCATCGTAATAAGTCGCTCGATAAACATCTATTTTCCCGAAAATTGAGTCTCCCTTCAGGTTTATTAGATATCCTTCTTGCCCGCTAGCCGTGATCGCTATTCCTAGTGAAAAGAGGGTAAATAGGTATTTCATGCGTGATTTTTCCGTGAAGATATTTCATTCTTCACTTTTAGTAAAATGTTATTATTTATACAAAATATGAAAAAATATAACCTTTCGATTAGATCAATCGTTGTGATTTTTTATACATTTAGTGAATTAATGTAAAGTGATAACCATGAAGGGTACCAATCTTGGTGAATTTGAAGAAGTCGTATTGCTCACGATTGCGTCGCTGATGACAGATGCTTACAGCGTAAATATTGTCGATGAGATCGCAGCGGTCACTGGCAGAAAGACAAAACTCGGAGTTGTACATGCGGTATTAAATCGGCTGGAGAAAAAAGGACTAATAACCTCTGAATTAGGTGAACCGACAAAAGAACGAGGAGGGAGGAGAAAACGATTTTTTCAAATTTCACATACGGGAAAGGTGGCACTGATGAAATCCAAGGAGCAGCGAGATAAACTTTGGAGCAACATTCCTGAACTTGTTTTTCAAGGCATCAGATGAAGAAAAGTCGAGATATACCGCCCCGGTGGATGGACTGGCTCATGGAGCTTTACTGCTCAAGCGATCTTTTGGAAGATCTTCAAGGTGATCTACATGAATATTACTCCAGAAACTTGCATAGGGGACGTTTGAGAGCTGACCTAATCTTTTTTCTTGATGTCATCAAATTCTGCCGACTCTACACCATTCAAAAACCAAAAATTCTAGGACAAATGACTTTTTTTAATCTAATGGGCAACTATTTCAAGACAAGTATTAGAAGTATTGCTCGAAACAAACTGTTTTCTACGATAAACATTACTGGTTTAGCGATCTCCATGTCGGTTGGATTATTGATGATTACCTATATCGGGGAGATGCTTACGTTTGATGAATTTCATGAAAAGAAGGATCGAATTCATCGAGTGATTTCAACATATTCTTCCATCGCCAACCCAGATGAGATAGAGCTTGCCTCTACTTCAGTTTTTATCGGTGAAAAATTACGCAATGAATACACGGGGATAGAGAAGGTGTTGATCATGAGAAGAAATCTAAACGTAGACATCTCAAAGGGAGAAAACATCATCAATGTTAGAGGACACTATGCTTCACCTGAATTCTTTGATGTCTTTTCATTCAAATTGGTTTCCGGTGATCCCAATACCGCATTGGATGAGCCAAACTCACTCATTTTGACCGAGAAATCGGCCGAGAAATTATTCAAAGATGCGAATCCAATTGGTCAAATTGTTACCTCAGGAGATGATTCCTATACGATTACGGGTGTAATTAAAGAGGCTCCAAACAATTCGCACATGCAATTTGAGGCCTTAGCGTCATTTGCTACGTTGGAAAAAAAGTATCGGGGAGACGATGATTCGATTTTTTTTACCTGGAGAAGTATATGGATGAATTATGTATATGTGCTTCTTGAAGAAGGAGTGTCTCCAGATCAAATTCAAGCCAATCTGGATGAAACCGCTGAAGTTGAAAATGAAAGAACGGATCGGTATACCATCACACATCACACGCAAAGTCTTATGGATATCGCGCCAGGAAAGGGACTTTCCAACCAGATTGGAGCAAACATGACCTGGAGGGATATTTATCAACTATTGGGTTTGACCCTTATCATTATAATTTCTGCATGCTTTAACTATACCAACTTATCTATTGCGAGATCCTTACGAAGAGCAAAAGAAGTAGGCATTAGAAAAGTTGTGGGTGCAACTAGAGGACAGGTGCTTACTCAATTTGTATTTGAAGCGATTCTGATTGCGATTTTTTCGCTCATTATCGCAGCTGGACTTTATCTTTTGTTGAAGCCCGAGTTTTTGAATTCGATAGTGGATGATAAAAATATCACCATGGATTTTAGGTGGACCAATGTCATTTACTTCTTAGGGTTTGCTGTAGTAATTGGCTTGATATCCGGGTTGCTGCCATCATTGGTTTTATCAAAATTGAAAGCAATCTCTGTGCTTACAGATATTACCAAACTCAGGCTCTTCAAAGGATTAAATCTACGTCGTGTACTCATTGTGATTCAATTTGCCATGTCTATGGCACTCATCATTGGAGCAACGATTGTTTACAAGCAATACAACTTTGCCATCAACTACGATCTTGGCTTTACTGCTGAGAATGTAGTTAATCTAGATCTTGCACGGAATGATTCGGATCTTTTCATGACGGAATTGGCCAAGCTACCAGAAGTATCCAAGATGTCGAGATCAGGTTTGATTCCAAGTACTGGAGAGATATGGGGAGATGAGGTCAAATACAAAGATCCGATGGATTCTGTAATGATTTATATCAATCATGTAGATTCAAAATATACCGATGTACACGAGATGACCTTCCTGGCAGGAGAAACCTTCCCATATGATCTGAAGAAAGATGAAGATGTCAAGTTTATCATTATTGATCGTACACTTTCAGAGCGTATTGGCTTTGAAAAACCAGAAGATGCTGTAGGTGAAACACTATACCTGGATCGAAGGGAAGATGACCAACCTGTTATAGTTTCTGGTGTCATTGAAAATTATCAATATGCTACGTTAAGTTCGGACCCTGAACCTACTGCCTTACTCCAGGGAAACAGCGATGACTTTGGCTATATAAACATGGTCATTTCCAGTACGGATATCATAGGGATGATGAGTCGTATGGAAGATATATGGACAGATATTGAAAAATTGCACCCTTTCCGAGCTGAATTTATGGATCTACAGATTCAGGAAGCTTATTCTGATTATAAAATCATGTACCGAGTGTTCACTTTTCTTGCAATTCTGGCTATTTCAATCTCTACGATGGGATTATTAGGAATGGCTGTATTCACTGCAGAAACCCGAATTAAGGAAGTAAGTATTCGCAAGGTGCTGGGGGCCAGTGAGCAAAATTTAGTCTTTATATTATCCAAGGGATTCATGATAATGCTGATTGTCTCAGCTTTAATTGCCATTCCTTTAACCTATTACTTCTTCAAGGAGGTTGTATTAGCAGACTATGTACAGCGCATTAGTATTGGCTATTTAGAACTACTTCCAGGGGTATTGTTAATATTTCTGATCGGTTTTCTTACCATAAGCTGGCAAACGATCAAAGCGGCCAAAACCAATCCAGCAGATATGCTGAGAGATGAATAATTAAAACTTTTTTTTACTGGCTAATAGCTTGATAACCAAATAATTTACGGTTTCATAATTGTTTTGTTTAACAAAAAGTGAATAAAAGTTAAACAAAAAGGATTAACAGGTAGTTGCTAACACAAATAAAAACATTAATGAAATGAAAGCATTATTAGCGGCAACCTTACAATCCGGCGATTACGTAGGGTTCACCTTTTTTATCGGTAGTATGGCCATGTTGGCTGCAACTGTGTTCTTCTTTCTAGAAATGAAGAGCGTGGATGGGAAGTGGAGAACTTCACTTCTTGTATCTGGACTCATTACGTTCATCGCAGCAGTACACTATTACTACATGCGAGATTACTGGGTTCAGAATGGAACTTCACCAACAGAATTTAGATACATTGACTGGATCCTAACTGTTCCATTGATGTGCGTAGAGTTTTACCTAATTCTGAAAGCCTTCGGCGCGAGAATTGGTCTTCTTTGGAAAATGATTGCATACTCAGTATGGATGCTTGTAACTGGATACCTAGGAGAAACTGTATTTAGAGATAGCAGTGCGATCTGGGGAGCTATATCTACTCTTGGATACTTAGGTATTTTCTACGAAGTGTGGTTTGGTTCTGCAAAACAACTTTCTAAGAATTCAAATGATCCGATCTTACAGAAAGCGTTCAATACGCTAGCATGGTTCATTTTAGTAGGTTGGGCAATCTATCCAATTGGATATATGGCAATCGAAACTGACGGTCTCCTAAGTGGATTGTTAGCACCAACTTCACTTGATATCATCTACAACATTGGAGATGCGATCAACAAAATTGGATTCGGTCTAGTTATATATAGCCTAGCAGTTAGTAAATCAGCTAATACTGCCAAAGCATAAAAATTTAAATGGGGATGCTTGTCATCCCCATTTCACTATGTTTAGAATAATACAATATGGATCTGCAATTGTCCTGGGAGCTATACTTCTGGGTTTACAGGTAAATATTGAATTAGTAAATTCTATTTCGTTAATACTGATCCTAATTTTTGGGATTCCACATGGAGGTGTCGATCACCTCATCCATACCTCTACTTCATCAGATACTAATGTCCTCCGGTATATTTTAAAATACCTAATGATTGCCGGGGCATATATTTTATGGTGGATCATTGATCCATCGAAAGCCCTTTTGATTTTCATTCTTTTATCTGCATATCATTTCGGACAAGAATTTGTAGCTGATATGAAAATCAAAGGCCAAAACCTGGCTATTAACTTAATTTGGGGAGCTCTAATTCTGATAGCACCTATGATTTACAGTTATTCTGAAATTGTAAGCTACCTACAAATTATCATTCCAAGTCTGACAAGCGAGCTCAGCCCCGGCATAAGGTATTCCATTCCCACAATTATTATCTCCTTGGCAATTGGAAGCATCATTTGGTTAAAGATGAATCAACATGTTTCGAATAAGAAAATTGTCCAAATCGGTGGATTTCTGTTGATGATTATTGTAAGTCATTTGCTGCTACCTTTTGTACAGGCATTTACGATTTATTTTATTTTATTTCATTCCTTAAATGCGTTCAAGCATCAATTTACGTGGTTAACAAGCAGAAAAGACCATTATAATATTGGTAAGTTCATCATCGATTTGATTGGATTCAGTGCACTTGCCATTCTAGGCATTTTGAGCTTGTTGTGGATGTTGAATCCGGATAGTCAGGCATTATTAATCACCTATTTTTTCATTTTGACCTCTCTCATAACCTTACCACATGCGATGACTTTGGATCAATTTTATAGATTCAGGGGTAGGTCTAAAATGACCAATGCCGTTACAGATTAACCTTCCTTCCCTTTCGGTTTCATTTTACTTATTTTTCTGGAATGAACAGAAATGAAGCTAAAGATATCCTACTATCTATGACTGAGGGTGATAGTTTGCTGAGGCACGCCCGAACTGTGGAATTGGTGATGGAGGCCTACGCAAAGAAGTTTGATGAGGACGAGGAGGAATGGGCAGTCACAGGGATGTTGCATGATGCAGACTATGAAAAGTATCCTGAAGAGCATCCGAATCGAATTGTGGCGTTGCTCAGAGAGAAAGGTGAAGAAAAAATAGCCCATGCGATCTCCGCACATTATACGAAATGGAATGTGCCCTATAATTCGACACTTGATAAGGCACTATTGGCATGTGATGAGCTTACCGGGTTTATTGTAGCATGTTCGCAAGTAAGGCCCGAAGGAATTTCCACATTGACGCCCAAGTCGGTGAAAAAGAAGCTCAAACAGGCAAGTTTTGCCGCTAAAGTAAAACGAGAAGAAATCAACAAGGGTGTAGAGCTCTTAGGCGTAGATATGACGGATCATATTAACTTTATTATTGACGTTCTAAAAGAAAACAAGGAAGAACTCAAAATCTAAACCCTAATCACTATGAAAAAGAAACTACTCATTGGCTTTGGAATACTGGTCGTGTTGATCGTAGCCTTCATGATATACGCGAACAATCGCAACAGAACTTTAAGTCCTCCGGGTGAAACCAATATCTCAGCAAATGGAATAGAAGTAAGCGTGAATTATTCTCGTCCTTCCGTTCGGGATCGGTTGATTTTTGGTGAAGAAGAGGAGGGAGTACTGCAACCTTATGGTGTTTACTGGCGGTTGGGAGCAAATGAACCAACCTTTTTGGAAGTATCGACAGACTTCAAATTTGGAGACGATATGTTTCCAGCTGGCAAATATGTGATTTACGCATTTCCACGCAAAGGGGAAATGGAAATAAGACTTAATGCAGAACTACGTGGCTGGGGCTACTTTGAGCCTGATTATTCGCAGGACTTGTCTACTACAGTTGTTCCAATTACTCAAAATGAACATGTGGAACAGTTTACCATTAATGCGACTGATGCGCCTGGGGGTGTAAATCTCGTATTTACCTGGTCTACCAGTCAATGGGTGCTGCCCATTAAAAAGCAATAAAAAAAGGCCATCGCGAGATGGCCTTTTCTTTTTTCCAATATTAGTCAAGCGATGCCAGCATCCTTGACCATATTTCTTCCAGCCAATCATCATGCTCAGGTTTCATCAATGATGATCTCAGGCACATTAAATAATCCGAATCGATAGTGAAATCAACAGCGCCAAACTTGGATGTTGGATACTTATACAGGGATAGATAAAGCTTGTTCTCCTCAGCTTTGTCAAAGAATCTTTGTGCTTTTTCACTCATTTCACTGGTACTTGAGCCTTTAAGTGTCCAGGCTACAATATCTGTCTCTGGAATCACGATTGGGAGAAAGTGTTCACTTTCCTCAAGTTTTTTGTAGAGTGTAGTCGTGGCATTCCTTGATTTCTCAAGATCATTTGCAAACTCACCTTTTGGCGCCGGTGGCAGCAATTGATGGGTGGCCCAAAGTCCCACTGCCGAGGCTCCTGCTCTAGAGCATTCCAGGCTAATTTCACCCAAATGGAGTTCGTCGGAGGTGAAATAGGTATAAGGAGAGTCATGAATATAATATTTTGCGACTTCCGGGTCCTTAAAAAGTACACATCCACAACCATAGGGCTGTAATCCCTGCTTATGAGGGTCTATGACGATGCTGTCCACCTGATCTATCTGTGCATATTTTTGGATGGTTTCAGGTTCCAGGTTACTTACTAACTTGAAGTATCCACCATAGGCTGCATCTGCGTGAATTCTGAAATTGTATTGCTTTTGAAGTTCAAGAACTTCTGGTAGCGGATCCACAGCGCCTAAGCCGGTCGTCCCCATGGTACAAACGACTGTCCCTACGTTTCCTTTCTTTAGCTTTTGCTCCAAGGCTTCCAGGTCCAACCTACCTTGTTGGTCCGAAGCTACTTTTTCAAACTTTAGTTTGAGCACTTCCGAAATACGCTCATGGGTATAGTGTGCCTGATCAGATCCTACGATGATCTTATCAGGATGAATATTGCCTGCCACCCACAAAGCTTCCAGATTGGCCATAGTGCCACCACTGGTCAGATGGCCAAGGTGTTGATCCCAGCCAAACATTTTGGCTAAATCAGCTACCACTTCTTTTTCCATGGGCGAACTGGCCTTACTGCCATCCATCGCATGATTATTTGGGTTGATCCACATGGCTAGCATGTAGGCTGCCTTGGCAACGGGATGAGGTGGCTTGAGCATTTGACCTGCAAAGAGTGGATGAAAGTACGGGTAATTATCCTGCATTTTTTCTGCAGTCTTTAGAATCACTTCCTCCATTCTCTTAGAATCAAAAGCATGATTCATATCTGGCAGATCAAATCCTGATTCTAATTTTTCAATCGCTTTGGTAAGCAGTGATATCGATTCCTTTTCTAATCTCATGATTCAATCCATTCAATCTTTTCTTCAATAGGTCCTTTAGAAATGATCCGATCAGAAGGCTCACAATATCCGATGTAGAAGAACCCAATGCAGGTTTCGTTTTCCTTCATGGCGACATGTTCATTCAGGTATTTGCATAAGGCTGGACTACTCCAATACCCTCCAAGCCCATATTGATCCAATCCAATCCAGATATTTTGGACAGCACATGCTACGGATGCAATTTCCTCCCATTCAGGTACACGTTCCTGCGGATCTCGATGCAGAATTATCGCTAGAACTGCCCCCGCTTTCCCAGGATTTGACCTAATCTTTTCTTTTTTGGAATCCACAAAATCGGAAGTTATTTCTTCATATTTAGCAGCAAGAAATTCACCCAGCTTTGCCTTTCCCTCACCTGTAAAAACTTTGAACCGCCAGGGTACTGTCAACCTATGTGTAGGCGCATGGTTAGCATTAAGTAAAAGCTCTGATAATATCTCCTTTGAAATGGGTTTGTCTATGTATTGTGCCGGATAGACCGAGCGTCGTTTTCTGATGATTTCGTTTACGGAACTCACGATGATTTTTTGGTTAATGATGGCTAAAGTACTAACATATTCTACTTGGAGGTATCAACAGTTATTCAATCGTAGTAGTTTAATTCAGGGTTCAAATAACCAATGCTTATCAAGATTGCTTCCCAGTTATGTATTAGATAAATTCGAATATTAGTTGATATTAAGACTGGCAAAATGAAATTTGGAAGCGTAGATAATCCGGAAGAAATAGATTTTAGTCTCCCCGACGATCACCATGATACTGAAAGGGTGCTGAAGAAAGGAAAGGGCTTACAGGACGTTTTTGTAGGATGTGCAAAGTGGAATCGTCAGGACCTGAAAAAATTCTATCCAAGAGGGACTAAAGATGAATTGGAATACTATTCCACTCAATTTAATTCCATTGAACTCAATGCGACGTTTTACAATCACTTTCGCATTGAGCAAATTGAAAAATGGGTAGATAAGACACCTGATAATTTCAAGTTCTTCCCAAAGGTGCATCAAATGGTGAGTCACATTAAGCGGTTGAATAATGTAGAAGAACCCATCGAAAGATATGTAACCAATATAAGGGCCTTTGGAGATAAGCTTGGGATGTGCTTCCTTCAGCTTCATGATAATTTCAAACCGGCAAATATGGAGCGGTTGGTAACTGCCGTAGAATATTGGCCCAAAGATGTTCCACTGGCTATAGAACTACGAAATACGGAATGGTTTAATGATGCGGAAGTGGCTAACGAAGTGTATGCGTTATTTGAGGAAAATAATATTTCTAATATCGTTACAGATACAGCAGGAAGACGAGACCTTTTACACATGCGTTTGACTTCACCTTCGGTATTTGTACGGTATGTGGGCGCCAATCATGCGAGTGATTATACCCGACTTGAAACATGGCTCACTCGAGTGAAAAATTGGGCAGACACCGGGATGGAGAATCTGTACTTTTTTGTACATCAGAATCTTGAAAAGGAATCGCCAGTACTTTCGGCACACTTCAACGAAATGCTTAACAAAGAAATGGGCTTGAACCTGACGATTCCTGTCGGTCAGGATTAAAGCAGATATCTAAAATAAAAGCCTTCCAATTTGGAAGGCTTTGTTGTTTAACCGTCTCTACGACTTCTTCGGCGCTCACGCCTCTCTTTCACGTTCGTACGAATTTCACTTTGAATGACTTTAAGCTCTGCCTCTTGCTCATCATCTAAAATCGCTGCAACTCCGTCTTCCTGTTTCTTCATGACCTCTGCTTTGGCACTCATTTTTTCACTCCTGGATTTAGATTCATCCGCTCGGATTGCTTCCAGTTCTGGCTTCATCTCTTCACGAAGCTTTTTTAGTTCTTCTACCTGAGCATCGGTGAGCTGTAAACGCTCTTTATACTCTTCAATCTTAACCTGGGCTTTTTCTTTTGCAGCCTCCTTTTTTTCCTGTGCGAAAAGAATGTTTGCCGCTACGATTAGTCCGATAATTAATGCAAGTTTTCTCATTTCAAATTAATCTTTATTTCCTGCTTAGATTATCGGACCTCCGAAAGGTTTAATCCTCTTCAAGAAAATTTATTCGAAGCGTAGGTGCTTCACAGATTCTCCTGAATTGATAAGTTCAGAAAGTGAATCGATTCCAATTTCTAAATGATTTTTTACGAACTGAGAGGTTACTTTTTGGTCACTTTTAGACGTTTTCACTCCTTCAGGAACCATCGGGTTGTCAGATACAAGTAGGAGCGCTCCTCGTGGGATCTTATTGGCAAATCCTACGGTGAAGAGCGTTGCGGTTTCCATATCAATGGCTGAGGCACGAATGGCTCTCAAATAATCCTTGAACTCTTCGTCATGCTCCCAAACCCTTCTGTTTGTTGTAAACACGGTGCCCGTCCAGTAGTCGAATCCTTTATCTTTTATTACGTGAGAAATGGCACGCTGAAGTCGGAAGGAAGGCAGGGCCGGAACTTCAGAGGGAAGGTAGTCGTCGGATGCTCCCTCACCTCGAATCGCTGCAATGGGTAGAATTAAATCCCCCAATTGATTTTGTGCTTTCAGTCCACCACATTTTCCAAGGAATAGAACAGCTTTAGGGGATATTGCGGCAAGCAAATCCATAACTGTAGCTGCCATGGCACTTCCCATCCCGAAGTTGATAATAGTAATATCCCCATGTGTGGCAGTCTGCATGGCTCCATTCTCACCTTTGATCGGGACATTGAAGCGTTCTGCAAATAGGTCTACATAATTTTTAAAATTTGTGAGCAGGATGTACTGGCCAAAATCATCCAACTCGGTACCTGTGTATCTAGGTAGCCAGTTTTCTACTATTTCATCTTTTGTATTCATAGCTGCAAAGGTATACGATTGCCCATCGATTCCGGAAGTCCATCAGAAAACATCGTCCATTTTTTGGCTCAATAAATTGAACTTTTATCCGAAGGATTTAGACATTTATGAGGTGGTAAACTTAATAGATCGTATAAACCGCTCATTCGTTATCAAATGATAAATTATTGATCTATCTTAAGTTTATGGAAACATCAGAAAGAGTATGCGTAATCACCGGCGCTGCTCAGGGAATTGGTGCTGCCACCGCCAGATTAATGAGTCTTCATGGAACGATGAACGTTGTTTTGTCAGACATGGATAAAGAAGGAGCAGATGCGCTTATGAATCAGCTCAATATCATGCGTCCAAAATCGTCTATCGCCTTTACAACTGACGTCTCCGATCCTAAACATGTATCTCAGCTTATGAAAGCTGCCTATGATCGGTTTGGGAGGTTAGATATCTTAATCAACAATGCTGGAATCAGTCAATCGAAGATCGCAAAGACGGCAGATTCGTCGATTGATGATTGGAGCAATGTGGTGGCAGTGAATCAAAGTGGAGTTTACTATGGGATGAAATTCGCGATACCTTATATGCTGGAACAAGGTCACGGAATCATCGTAAATGTAGCGTCCATTGCCGGCCAAATCGCAGCGCCTAATCATGTCGCCTATGCAGCAAGTAAAGCTGCTGTTATAAGCATGACTAAGACGGTAGCATTGGAATACGGTAAAATGAACATACGAGTGAATGCGGTGTGTCCCGGCTACACGGACACTAACCATTTTGATCAACTACACGCAACAAAACCTGAGTTGAAAGAGCGCCTATTAAAGGCAACACCAATGAAGAGATATGCCAAAGTCGATGAAATAGCAGATGCCATTTACTGGTTATGCTCCGACCAGGCAAATTTCATCACGGGGGAGACACTGAACATAGACGGAGGTATTTCTCTCTGATTCTACGTTAATTTAGGGAGCAAATTGTATGCATACCCTAATACTAAGAATCTGTCTTGTTCTTGTCATCTGGATGGTTGTGTCTAGCTGTGAACTGCAGCAAGAAAAACAACAAGCTGTTGTTGCGGTGTTACCTCAACCTGTAGAGCTGCTGATTAAGAATGGTCGCTTTACCATTAACAAAGAGACGAAGCTTTTCTTTGATCAGGTGTCTATTGATCTTTCTGAAGTTATTCAGGAATATCTCACGTCAATTACCTCATATCACTTAGAATTTACTAAGAAACCGTCTTACAACTCGATATCATTCTTTCAATTTGAAATGCCTGAAGATGAATATCGAATAAACGTATCAAAAGAATCGATTACCATCTCAGGGGGCAGTAACCAAGCCATACTTTATGGTTTTCAATCTTTACGACAGATCCTTTTGATGAATAATGACAATGCCATTCCTGCGCTGGAAATGGTGGATCAACCACAATTTCAATGGAGAGGGCTCTTATTGGATTGCTCTCGACATTTCATGGAAAAAGATTTCGTAAAGCGGTACATTGACCTTTTGGCACTCTATAAGATGAATGTCTTGCATTGGCACCTGACAGAAGATCAGGGTTGGAGAATTGAAATAGATAAGTATCCCAAACTCACAGAGATAGGAGCATGGCGTGACGATGGAAATGGAGGTCGATATGGAGGCTACTATACCAAAGAGGACATCCGTGAAGTGGTCAGTTATGCCGAGGAAAGAGGAATAACCATTGTGCCGGAGATAGAACTTCCCGGACACTCACAAGCCGCATTAGCTGCCTATCCTCAACTATCTTGTACTGGAGGACCATTTGAAGTTGAAACCGAGTGGGGAGTATTCAAGGAGATCTACTGTGCAGGTAATGATTCTACATTCATTTTTCTGGAAGATGTACTTAGCGAAGTGATGGAGCTGTTTCCCTCTGAGTACATCCACATCGGTGGGGATGAAGTTCCTAAGTATCGTTGGGAACATTGTGATAAATGTCAAAGGAGAATTTCGTCGGAGGGACTACACGACGAGCATGAATTACAGAGCTATTTCATTGGCAGAATTGGTGATTTTCTGGCTGAGAATGGAAGAAAAATGATTGGTTGGGATGAGATTCTGGAAGGAGGACTACCAGACGGGGCTACAGTCCAAAGCTGGCGGGGATTGGATGGAGCCAGAAAAGCAGTTCAAATGGGTAATAATGCAATCGTTTCACCTACTTCGCATGCCTATTTTGATTACGGATTGAATGATATTGATTTGGAGAAAGTGTACAGTTTTAATCCTATCCCAGATGGACTGAGGCCAGAAGAAGCAAAATTGATACTTGGAGGAGAATGCAATATGTGGAGTGAGCGAGCGCCACAACAGAAAGTAGATTCGAAGGTTTTCCCCAGGATTACTGCCATGTCAGAAGTACTTTGGAGTGGATCAGAGAACAAGGACTTTGATGAATTTAGGAATAGACTATCTCAGCAATATCCAATGCTTGACAAGCTTGGTGTAAACTATGGATTTGAAACTGTTCCTGTTGATATTCAAACTGAGACCGTTGACAAGGAATTGGTGGTTTCGCTCAATTCTTACGATTCTACCCTTTCCATATATTATCTAAAAAAGGGTAAGCGACTGAAATATGCAGGTCCTCAAGTAATCGCTGAATCAGAAACATGGGCCATCCTATTTGGTAAGGGTAATTCGATTTTTAAAGACACCATTTATCAACACTTCGAACCACACATGGCGAATGGACTAGAACCAAAGGTTGAGGCGCAGTTTAATGCTAATTATACAGCAGGAGGTACTCAAGGACTCACAAATGGTATGAAGGGAAGTCATAAATTTAGGGATGGGAATTGGCAAGGGTATTGGGGAGATGATATTATCGCGACGCTAGATTTGGGTGAACTAAAAACCATCAATCAGCTTTCTTCCGGATTTTTACAGTACAACAATGCCTGGATATTTTTTCCTGTAGCGGTGACCTATGAAATCTCCGTTGATGGAATAAATTATGTTGAAGCTGGAAAAGTAGGGAATGCAGATTCTCCGAAGAATAAAGAACAAAAGACACAGGAGTACACACTTACGCTCGTAGAGGAAGAACAGGTGCGATTCGTAAGGATGAAAGCAAAGAATATGGGCGTTTGTCCTGAGTGGCATGATGCTGCCGGAAGCAAAGCATGGTTATTCATTGATGAAATAAGTGTGAAATAGACCATGAGTTATCGGATTGAAATATGTGCAAATTCTGTTCAGTCGGCCATCAATGCTGAGCTAGGTGGTGCTGATAGGGTCGAGCTGTGTGACAACCTCTGGGAGGGAGGAACAACGCCTAGTCATGCCGTTATTAAGCTAGCTAAGCAACATTTAAGTATTCCTGTTTTTGTGCTGATTCGTCCACGCGGTGGAGATTTTACCTACAGTGACCTGGAATTTGAAATTATAAAGCAGGATATTTCTGCTGCTAAGGATGCAGTAGTTGATGGGATCGTTTCAGGGGTTTTGCTTCCAGATGGCACTATTGACATTGAGCGTACCAAGGCATTAGTACAGCTTTCTCATCCTCTTCCTTTTACTTTTCATCGAGCGTTTGATCAGGTAAATGATCCGGTGCAAGGCATTCAGGATCTGAAGGACTGTGGTGTTGATAGATTATTGACATCTGGCTTAAAGGGTCGTGCAATCGATGGATTAGAAAATCTGAAAAAGATGGTTGCTCAAGCTGAGGATGAGCTGATTATCATGCCAGGAGGAGGAGTTAATTCAGATAATATTCAAAAACTCCATCATGAAGGCTTTAGAGAATTCCACTTCTCTGCAAAATCTAACATTCAAGGATTAAGAGGCTATTCCAACCAAGTTCCGATGAATGGCTCTAAAGACATTCCGGAAGAGACCATTCAAGTGTCAGACCCGGACATCATACGACAAATGAAAAATCTGCTTGATGAAATGGCATAAGGCATACCTCACGCTTCTTATTGTGATTGTGGGATGCGAGAAGCCTCAATCACCCACTCGTCAATACCTGTATGAAGGATGGAAATTCAATCAGGAAGGCAAAAATGAGTGGAAAAGCGCTACCGTGCCTGGTGTGATTCACACCGATCTCCTCAGCCACCAATTGATTCCACATCCCTGGAAGGGGACCAATGAACTGGAAGTACAATGGATTGAACATGAGAATTGGAAATATCGAACGTCTTTCAATATTTCAAAAGATCAGTTGGAGAGAGATGCTATCGATTTGATATTTGAAGGACTGGATACCTACGCAGAAGTAACGTTGAATGACCGACTGATTTTGTCTGCTGACAATATGTTTAGGTCCTGGAGAATAAACGTTACTGATTTAGTCTTAGAAGGTGATAATCTGCTTGAGATCAGGTTTATATCTCCCATTGAAATGAACACCCCTAAGTTAGATGCATTGGGTTATGAATTACCAGCGGGTAGCGAAACGGTAGAAAAGAAAGTAAGTCCATTCACACGTAAAGCACCCTATCATTTTGGCTGGGATTGGGGGCCAAGGTTGGTCACTTCAGGAATTTGGAGGCCAGTTTATTTGGAAGTATTTGATGTTGCCAGACTGGATGATGTTCAAATCATAACTCATGAATTAACGGAGGAAAATGCGAAACTCGAAGCAGTAGTGACAGTGAATGTTTTATCATCGAATGAGTTTGAATTTCGTGCTTGGGATCAAAGGGTACTTTATGAGCTAGAGCCTGGAGATCATCTTATCCGAGTTCCTTTTGAGATCAAAAACCCTGAAAGATGGTGGCCCAATGGATGGGGGAATCCTTATTTGTATGAAATTCCGGTTTCTATATCCGTTAGAGGTACTGAACTTGATGAAAAAGTATTGAAGATTGGACTTAGAGAAGTAGAGTTGGTTCAGGATGAAGATTCCATCGGGAGGAGCTTTTACTTTAAAATTAATGGGGAGTCCTTGTTCGCACGAGGCGCCAATTATATTCCTCAAAGCCACTTTTTACCTTCAGTTCAACCAGAAGATTATGAAAAGCTAATTGAGGAAGTGAAAGCCTCAGGGATGAACATGCTCAGGGTCTGGGGAGGAGGTATTTATGAAAATGACCTTTTCTATGACCTATGTGATGAACTGGGGATACTGGTATGGCAAGATTTTATGTTTGCCGGAAGTATGTATCCGGGAGATTCTGCTTTTACAGAGAATGTTGGAGCAGAGGTCATAGACAATGTAAAACGTCTACGAAATCATCCTTCCATTATCCACTGGAACGGGAACAATGAAATCGATGTGGCCTGGAAAAACTGGGGTTGGCAAACTCAATTTGGATATACTGCAGAGGATTCAACAAAAATCTGGGAGGATTATCTGTATTTGTTCCATGAGCTTATTCCGAATTTATTGGAAACATTGGACGATAGACCTTACACCACTACGTCACCATTGAGTAATTGGGGGACACCTGAAAATTTCAATTATTCCAGCATGCATTACTGGGGTGTCTGGCATGGAGGAGATGATTTTGAGGCGTATGATAATAACGTCGGAAGATTTATGAGTGAGTATGGTTTTCAATCATTTCCAGCCATTGAAACCATTGCTTTTTTTGCAGATTCTTCACAGTGGGATTTGGACTCGGAATTGATGAGGCACCATCAGAAAAGCTACGTAGGCAATGGGATGATCTCCAAAAACATTCATAAATACTATGGTAGACCTACTGATTTCGAGGATTTCGTACTTAAAAGTCAGCAAACACAAGCCAAGGCCATGCAAATGGCGATTGACGCTCATCGATTAAAAAAAGGTCATTGTTGGGGAAGTCTCTTTTGGCAACTCAATGATTGTTGGCCGGGCCCAAGTTGGAGTGCGGTGGATGTGTTTGGAAGAAAGAAAGTCTTCTACGATGAATTGTCTACTTTATTTGCGCCTATTGTACTGATTCCCAAGTTCCAGGAGGATCACCTGGTGATTTCTTTGGTCAATGATTCATTGGAAGCGATTGAAGGAGAGATGCAACTCACTTTGATGGATGCGTATGGAAACGTGCAAATGAAGTCGAGTAAGATATTCTGTAAAAAGAATGGGATCAATAAGGTTTTTCGTGAAAAAATTGAAAATGATATAGTTAGCGGAAGAATGGAACTAACCCTCAATGGAGATCTGGTTTTTGTTCGCCCTTTTATTCGCTGATTGGAAACAATTTCTTGAATTAAGTAACACCTAAACTTTTAAAAAAGCGATTAGTTTTGGGAGATCAATGTGCGTTTGCACATCCACCAAAATCAACCCGACTAACGAGTGAAAAACACTAAACAAAAACTCATTCTCATCTACACGGGAATTACTTTTTTTGGAGTTTTCTTAGGCTTTTTCCCATTTCTTGTATTGGCATTACTCTTCAAAAAGAAGCGCCTAGGATTAGTTATGACACGTTACTGGGCAGCATTTTTTTATTTCCTGATGGGAATGAAAATCGTAATCGAGAACAAACATTACTTGGATCGCAAATCCACCTATATATTCTGTCCTAATCACTTTTCATTCCTCGATATCACCACCATGACCCAGATGCCAATTCCTTTTCAGTTTATTGGGAAAGCGTCGCTATCCAAAGTTCCACTTTTTGGGTATTACTTCAGGAACTTTCACATAACCGTAGATCGCGATAATCCCAGGAGCAGTTTTGTCACATTCAAGGAAAGTCTTAAAGCATTGAAAGAAGGCTACTCTCTTACCGTATTTCCTGAAGGAGGAATCAATGTTGCCAATACGAAGGAGCTGAGCGAATTCAAGGAAGGACCTTTCCAAATGGCGCTAAAAACAGGTATCCATTTAGTACCGATAACGATCGCTGATAATTGGCGAATTCTTCCTGACGATGGGAATTATAAATTAACCTGGATGAGAAAAAGCCGTGTGATCATACACAAACCCATTGATCCTGGGGACTATAAATCAAAGTCAATAAAGGAATTTCAGGATGATGTAAGAAGTATTATTCAAGGAGAACTGGATGCTCGAAATCCAGACGCTTAGAACTATTATTTCATTCCGGCAGTGACCTTTTCCAGTAGAATCAATAAGTGTTCTTGTTCTTCTTCATTCAAACTTTGACGAACTTGTTGACTCATTTCCATTTTCTTCTGAAGCATCAATTTGTGAGTGCTCTGGCCTTTTCCTTTTGCCAAACATACCATAACGACCCGTCTATCATCCTCAGAATTGAATCGCTTGAGATAGCCTTTAGAGACCAATTTATCCACAATACCCGTAGCTGTGCTAAAAGGGACATCCAGAAAAACAGCGACATCACGCATGATCACATTTACATGCTCTCCCACATAACCGATGAGTGCAAGCTCTTGCTTGGTAATGTCTTTTGTGGCTTGGACACACCAATCATCCACTTCCTCCATCTTCAGCATCAAATTCACAAATGCTTCTGAAAATCGAGAAGTAAAATCTCTGGCTTGTCCAATTTCTATTTCATTCTCCGTCATTCTCCTGATTTCTTGTAACACATTATTAATACAATGATCTAAAAGAAAATGTTTCAAGAAAAATAATATTCGAAAATCGAAATATTTCTGAACCAAAATAAAATACTGACGTTTTAGGATTCATATATTTCGAAATTCGAACTATTTATAATTCGAAAATTACTTAAAACAAAACAATCGAGATGAAAGAATCACTAAAAGACCTCAAAGAGCGCTCGCAGCAATTTGGCGAACGTTGGGGTAGCTGGGTCGTCAAGTACAGATGGCCAGTACTGTTATTGAGTATTGGGCTTTTTATGGCTTTTGGGTCCGGTGGAGCAAAACTAGGGTTTGATGGAGATTACAGAGTATTCTTCAAAAAAGACAATCCTAATTTGATCGCATACGAAGCGCTGCAAAAGAAATATACACAGGATGACAATGTGTTGATTGTTATCGAACCAGCTAACGACAAGATTTTTACCAGTGAAACGCTAGCAGCTATTGAGGAGCTAACAGCAGAATCCTGGCAGATGCCATACTCAACACGAGTTGATGCTGTGACAAACTTTCAGCATACCTACGCGGAAGAAGATGACTTGTATGTGGAAGATCTAGTGTATGAGGCCACGTCTAAAACGCAAGATGAGTTAGCTAAGATTAAGAGTATAGCCTTAGATGAGCCATTGCTAGTCCATCGATTAGTGAATGAAAATGGAACTGTTGCGGCAATCAACATTGCGGTTCAGCTTCCGGGGGAAGATGTAAGTGAAAATCCTACCTTGGTGGCTAAGGTTCGTGAAATGACCAGCGCATTTGAAGCAAAGTACCCGGAATTGAAAACACACCTTTCGGGGCTGGTGATGCTAAACAGCGCTTTTTTCGAAGCTTCTCAACAAGATTCAGCGACTTTAATTCCCTTGATGTTCCTGGCTATTATTGTGACCATATTTCTTTCTACACGAACCATATTTGGCACAATCGTATCCCTTTTGGTAATCGTTTTTTCGATTGCCTTTGGGATGGGTTTTGCCGGTCATATGGGGATCAAACTAACTCCACCTTCAGGTGCGGCACCGATTATCATCATGACCCTCGCAGTTGCGGATAGTATCCACATTTTGATTACGATGATGCAAGGTATGCGTAAAGGCATGGCCAGAAAAGATGCCATCATAGAAAGTTTGAGAGTCAATTTCATGCCGGTATTCATTACCAGTTTGACCACCATCATCGGATTCCTTTCGATGAATACAGCAGAGGTTCCGCCATTCAGAGATCTAGGAAATATAGCTGCAGTTGGTATGGCCGGTGCATTTATTTTTTCAGTTACGCTGTTGCCTGCGTTGATGTCTTTATTACCTGTCAAGGTTAAGATAAAAGATGAAACAAAGTCTAGATCAGCAGGATTCTACGCAAGTATTGCCAAACTGGTAGTCTCCAATAGATGGGGCACACTGGGTGCCACAAGTTTGGTGATTGTAACGCTCGCTGTATTTGCATCTAAAATCGAATTGAATGATGAATTTGTAGAGTACTTTGATGATCGGGTAACCTTTCGTCAGGATACAGATTTCATCAGTGATAATCTCACAGGTATCTATAATGCAGAGTTTTCGCTTGGCTCCGGTGAACCAGGTGGAATTAATAATCCATCGTATTTGAGAGATTTAGAGGCGTTTGAGCGGTGGTTGGAACAACAACCAGAGATTGTTCATGTGAATGCCTACTCTGAAGTGGCTCGACGTGTGAACCGATCAATGCACGGCGACCAGCAAGAATACTATAAGATTCCAACCAATCGGGAAGAAGCTGCGCAGTACTTGCTATTGTATGAATTGTCACTTCCGTTTGGTCTGGATTTGAACAACCAGATTAATGTAGACAAGTCTGAAACGCGACTAACAGCTACGATCCAAAATATGTCTACCAGTGAGATGATTGGATTTGCCAACAGGGCTGAGAATTGGTTGGAAGCAAACACTCCTGACTACATGCATACCAAAGGAATCAGTCCGACGATGATGTTTGCCTACTTGTCAAGAACACAGGTGTTGAGTTTGATCAGTGGTAATTTGATCGCTGTAGGACTCATCACGCTAGTATTGATCCTGGCATTGAGAAGTGTGAAATACGGCATGCTTAGTTTGATTCCAAATCTGACTCCAGCATTAGCAGGTTTTGGCCTCTGGGCACTCTTCGGAGGGCAGATCAATGTTGGAATTTCCATTGTATTTGGAATGACCTTAGGAATCATTGTAGATGATACCATTCACTTCCTTACCAAGTATTTAAGAGCGATTCGTGATCATGGATATTCTCCACAGGATGCAGTGAAGTATGCTTTCAATACCGTAGGACGTGCCTTAGTTGTAACTACAATTGTATTGACCGCTGGATTTTTCATTCTCGCGCAATCAAGTTTTGGAATGAACTCAGGAATGGCAAAAGTGACGACACTGGTAATTATTAGTGCACTCCTTATTGATTTCCTATTACTACCTGCTTTGCTTCTCATCACTTCGGGATCGAAGAAAGAAAGTGAAAGCGAGGCACCTTTAAAAACAACACTATCTACCAATTAAAAATTAATATCATGAAAAAGAACATAATTCTAAGTATGGTGATGATCCTGTTTTTTACAGGCATCAGTACCGCACAAACTCCTGAACAGAGAGGACAGGAGATCATGGAAAAGTATCTGGAAGAAGACGAGGGGTTTGTATCGTCAGAAGTGAACCTTAAAATGATTCTTCGCAACAAGCAAGGTCAGCAAAGTGAGCGATTGATGAGTAACAAGACCTATGAGCTTACCGAAGATGGCGATAAATCAATGATTGTATTCAACAGTCCAAAAGATGTGAAGGGAACAGCTACGCTAACTTTTACTCATAAAGTGGGATCGGATGACCAGTGGTTGTATTTACCTGCAATCAAAAGGGTGAAAAGAATTTCTTCCAGCAATAAATCAGGACCATTTATGGGCAGTGAGTTTGCGTACGAAGACCTATCATCTGATGAAGTAGAAAAGTACACCTATAAATTTTTGGAGGAATCTACCTTCAATGGCGAAAAAGTACTCGCTGTAGAGCAGTATCCGGTTGATGTAAAGTCTGGATATAAAAGTCGAATCGCCTATTACAATCCGGATAAAAACTATCGATTAGAGAAAATCGAGTTTTTTGATCGTAAAGGAGCGCCTTTGAAGACCTTGACCTATTCAGGATATAAACAATACCTGGGTAAACACTGGAGAGCCGATAAGTTTTTGATGGTCAACCATCAGACGGGCAAAGAGACAGAGCTTTTCTTCGAAGATTATTCTTTTCAAACAGGATTGGAAGAAAATGACTTCAATCAGAATGCATTAATCAGAGCTGGAAGATAGATAGAGGATGAAGGGATTGTGGTTAGGTAGAAAGTCGTGGGTGATGGTACTCACGGCTTTTGTTTCATTTGTATCCTTCGCACAAGAGGAGGATGAAAAAGAGATGGATTTTGAGCTGGAGCTTCAGTTTGAAAATCGGTATTTCTTCAATGAAGGCTTGTATCCTGGTCAGGAGCGGAATTATTTGTCCCTAGCAGCCAGACCAGAATATGAATTATCCTGGCAGGATGGGGATCATACGCTGAAAGTAGCATTATTTGGTCGCTATGATCAGCATGACGACAACCGAACGCATGCAGATATCAGGGAGCTGTATTATCAGCGGGTCAAAGGAAGCTGGGAGCTATCGCTGGGATGGAAGAAGGTGTTCTGGGGGGTTACAGAATCTGTTCACCTAGTAGATATCATCAACCAAACGGATCAGGTAGAGAGTTTTGATGGCGAGCAAAAACTGGGACAACCGATGGCTCATTTCTCCTATTTAAGTGGATTTGGAACGTTGGATTTCTTTTACCTCCCCTATGCGCGGAAAAGACAATTTTCTGCATCGGGTGGACGTCTTCGGTTTCCCGATGTAATTGAACGAGAAGATTTCTCAGTGGATCATGACATGGAGGAATGGTATCCTTCGGGGGCATTTCGCTGGTCCAACTATTTCGGAGTATTTGATACAGGTCTTTCATATTTCCATGGAGTGGGACGAGAGCCACTATTTCTGAATTTGAACACAGCAGAACCTCAGTTTTTTTACCCGATCATCAACCAGGTAGGACTCGATATTCAAGCGACGACAGGTCCGCTTTTAATTAAGCTCGAAGCAATCCACAGGCAAGCAGATCAACAAAGCTTTGAATCGTTGGTGGGTGGTTTTGAATTCACTTTTGGCAATATCAAATCCAGTGGGATAGACTTAGGGCTGATTGCTGAATATTTGTATGATAGTCGTGATGAGTTAGCCATTAGCAACCTTGCTAATGATCTTTTTACCGGGTTTAGATTAGCATTCAATGATACGCAGAGCACGGAAATACTTGCAGGTGGGATTTTTGATTTAGAGAAAAGCACAAAGCTGTATAGTGTAGAGGCAAGTCGGAGAGTGGGATCTTCATGGAAAATAGAGTTAGAAGCAAGAGTTTTCAATGATGTGAGTCAGGAAGAGTTTTTGTATTTCTTCCGTGAGGATAGCTTTGGGAAGTTTGCACTGTTTCGATACTTCTAATTCGTAGCAATTCTCATCGTTTTTTCTTTCCTGGAAATATTTTGATACGGCCCGAGGGATTCGAGATTGGATCGAGTCTAATAAGGAAATCAAGATATAAAAGGAATGAAAAGACGATTCAAATACTCACTTAGTTCATCGCTGATCTTGCTTGCATTGGTTGCTGTAAGTCAACCCCCTGGTGGAGGAAGAGGGCCCGGAGGTAGAATGGATGAGATGATTAAGCGAGAGAAGCAAGCCCTATACACCAAGGCAACGGACTTAACGGATGATCAGAAGCTTTTACTCGATGGTATTTATGAGGAGTTTGGAGTGACCTTGAAAGAAACTTTTGAGGAAATTAGAAACAGTGGTACGAGAGAAGGGGTGAGAGAGAAATTACAAGCGCTTAGAAAAGAGAAAGACGATTTAGTGAAGGATGTTCTCAACGAAGAGCAATTTGAAATCTATCAGAAGATTAATGCTCAACGTCGTGAAAGAATGCAGCAAAGAGCGAACCCCAACGACGATGGGGAATGATCAAGGCAAGTAATTTATTCCTGGGAGTCTCCCTGATACTTTCTACACTGGTTTCAAACGGGCAAGACAATAAACTTCGGGTCAGTGGATCATTGATGGATGAATCTGACAAATCACCTTTGGTAGGTGCCACAGTGGTAATGGTGAATATCAAAGACTCTACACGTTCAAAATTTGCAATAGCGGATGGAGACGGACGCTTTGTGATTGAGGATTTAGAACGTGCATTTTATAAGCTAAGAGTCACAAGCGTAGGATATGTCTCCTATACGAAATTGTTGCGAGTAACCCTACCGGAAACCAATCTTCAACCAATAGCCATCAAGCCAGATCTTACCGTTCTCGATGAGGTGACCGTGGAAACGGAAGTCATTGCCGTGCAGCAAATTGGAGATACTACCCAATACAATGCTGCTGCTTTCAAGACCAATCCAGATGCATCAGCAACAGATCTGGTCAGCAAAATGCCGGGAATTGTGGTTGACAGTGATGGAGTCACAGCCAATGGCGAAAGCATAGAGCAAGTATTGCTGGACGGCAAACGATTCTTTGGACAGGATCCTTTACTATCACTTAATACGATTCCCGCAGAAGTAGTAGATAAAGTTCAGGTTTTTGATGAAGAAAGCGATCAGTCACGATTTACAGGGTTTGACGATGGTAATACCACCAAGACCATGAACGTGGTAACGAAACTTGATCGCCGAAATGGGCAATTTGGTAAAGTATATGCTGGAGGAGGAGAAAATGAGTTGTACAAGGCCGGTTTGACTTTGAATTCCTTTAATAAAGACAGGCGGTTGACCATTCTCGGCATGAGTAACAATATCAACCAACAGAACTTTGGGAGTGAGGACTTGGTAGGTCTCGGTGGAGGTGGCCGAGGAGGATTTAGACGTGGAGGCAATCAAAACTTCATTACCGGAACGCAAGATGGGATTACCAGCACGAACTCTGTAGGTGTAAACTTCACTGATAACTGGGGACAAAATGTCACTTTTGAAGGAAGCTATTTCTTCAATCAATCCAACAATTCGAATGATCAGCTTCTCAATCGTGAATCCTTTCTATCGAATGAATCACAAGTATACACTGAAGATCAACAAGCAAGTAGAGAGAACTACAACCACCGGTTGAATTTGCGGATGGACTATAAGATCAATGACAAGAATAATCTATTGGTCCGTTCAGCTTTTAGTTTTCAGGACAATGAATACGAGGAAATAACCATAGGTCAGACCACTCGATCAAATGAAGTGTTGAATGGAACTTTTAACACCTTTGAAAGTAAGAATCGAGCTTTTAATATTGTCAACAACTTCATCTATCAGCACAAGTTCGAAAAGGTGGGAAGAACCATTTCATTTGACCTGAACACTCGGATTAATCCAACACTTAGGGAAAGCTTTTACGAGGATCAAATGTTGGATTCACTCATAGAATACAACACGGATGAAGGTCAGTTTACGATTGGATCCGCAGCTACCTATACAGAACCTGTTGGAGTTTCAGGACAGATAGCTTTACGTTATCAAATAAGTCATACAGCCAGGGATTCTGAAAAAGAGACGTTCGTTTTTGACGAGGGTACTAACTCGAATGTTTTAAATGAGTCGCTATCCAATACTTTTGAAAGTGGCTATACCCGACACATTCCCTCTATCAGGTATTCCCGAAACCAATTTGGTAGTAATTTCAATGTAGCGCTTGCCTATCAAAGTGCGAGTTTAGACAACAGCCAGGTGCTTCCGGAGGCAGGCGATTTTGATCGAAGTTTTGGCAATCTGCTTCCCTCTGTGTTTGGACGCTTTGATGTTGGAGGTGGAGTTATGCTTTTCAGATATGCAGCATCTACTACAGAACCATCAGTCAGTCAATTGCAAAATGTGTTGGATAATAGCGATCCGCTATTCTTGTCCATTGGCAATCCAAATCTGAATCAAACCTATACGCATTCGTTGATCATGCGAATCCAGAAAAATAATGTGGATAAAAACACCACCTTTTCAAATTTTACTCGGATACAGGCAAGCAATGATTACATAACTACCGGCACTTCCATCATCCAAGGAGATTCTATTACTACCGGTGGTGTAAACCTGGTTGAGGGCGCACAGGTCAATTCTCCGGTCAACCTGGATGGCTTTTGGTCTATCCGAAATAATTCGACATATGGCGTGCTGCTTCCATCCATAAAGAATAACCTGAATATCTCACTTGGCCTTACCTATCAGAGATTACCAGGGATTACGAATGATGTAGTCAATATTTCTAATACCTACTCCATGAATGTGAAAATTGGGTTAGTCAGTAACATCAGTGAGAATTTGGATTACAACATCTACTATCAAATCAACGGGAGTCAGGTGAATAATTCCATTCAATCCGAAACTGACAATCAGTACTATACTCAGACGGTTGGATCCAAATTGAATTTAATATTCGGGAAGGGTTTTGTATTTCGGAATGAGACCTACTTCCAAAAATATAATGGTGTGAACGACTCCTTTGATACAAGCTTTACACTGTGGAACATGGGTGTGGCAAAAAAGTTTTTGAAGAACAACAGCGGTGAATTGGAGCTTTCAGTGTTTGATCTGTTGGGCAACAATCAAAGCTTTAGCCAAACAGTTACTCCGCAGTATGTACAGGAAAGTCAAACTCAGGTATTGCAGCGATACTTCATGTTGACATTTACTTATCAAATAAGGAATTTCAAAAAAGGTTAACGAGATCTCCTCATTCGATGGCGTGGCCCTCGAGAAATCATGGGTATGACCCTGTTCATAAATTCTTCGAATTCCGCTAATTGATCTTGGTTGCAAATAGCTTTTAAGGAGTCAAAATGTTCATAGGTGATAAGTAATTTCTCTTTCTTTAGCGACTGGATTTCCTCAAGCATCATTTCTTTGTTGCTTGTACTATCCGGCGACAAAATCAGTCCGAAATAGGACTTAATTAGCTCGCTTTCCCGCTTATCTATGGCATCAATTTCAGCTCTATGACCATCTGCCATGGCTATGAATGTTTCTTTCTGAGATTCATCAAAGCCAAGTCTCTTGCTCAGCCTTTCTCGCATATCCTGCCTGTTAGGTGGCCGCTTGATCACAATTAGTGTGACAAAGGCGATATTGATAATCAGGAGGACAAAGAATCCTATTTTGTAAATTTTACCACTCATCTTCATACAGGGTATAGTTGGAGATTAATTCAGAATACTCTTCCTCATAGGCAGAGGTATCTTCAGAAAGAAAATAATCATTTAAAATCAGCACATTAGAGCACAATACGATAAGTATTACAGCCGCTACGCTGACCCACTGGAACGTTTGTTTTTTAGGTTGTTCCTGAGCAATCTTTTGTTGAATGTCATCAAATACATCCGGAGCTTTTGCTTGTTCAACCCCTTCCAGGCTGTTTAGTACATTGATTATCCATTTTTCTTCACTCATCGTTCTGTTGCTTATAGTTATAGACGTATTTCAATGTTATTTCCCTCGTTCAGGATAATATTTCTTTAATTCTGTTCTCAAGTTAGCCTTTGCTCGCTGAACCAGCGATTCCACCGACTTTCTTGTTTGTTGCATGATTTCAGCTACTTCGTTTTGCGACATGCCATCTACCTGTGTAAGGATGAAAGCAGTCTTTTGATTTTCGGATAGGGATTCAATGGCCTTAAACAAAAATTTAGCATGTTCTTGATTTTCCAATTTGACTCCTGGATGAGTGAAATCGGGGCTATCGTGTAGGAGTTTACCTGAATCTTTCTTGTATATTGATGTAAAGACACCCTGTCTCTTTTGAGCACTTTTATTTCGAAGAAAGTCTAAAGACTTGTTCACCGCGATCCGATAAATCCAGGTACTTACGGAAGAATTGAATTGAAACTTAGCGGCTGTATGATACACGGTGACAAAGACATCCTGTAACACCTCTTTGGCATCTTCATCATTCTTGAGATAGCTCAAAATGGTGTTGAATATTCGATCCCCAAAGTGTTGATAGAGCTCCTTTAGTGCTTCTTGATCACCTCGAGCGATGGAGCGTATGCATTGGTTATCATCAATCACTGAATGGAATTATTCTTAGGGTTAAGATAACAAGTTAATCCAGTTTCCATACGTCAAATGCAGTTTAAGAAAGCATAAAATTCTAATTAGCTAAATGATGAATTGACCCTTTCATATTAACTTCAATGGTTCTAAAATATTAAGAGCATACCACCTGAGAACAAATAATTGAGCATGGCGAAAATCATCATTGTATCCAACAGACTTCCGGTAAAAATTGAAAAGACATCTTCAAGTGAATTCGAATACAAAACCAGCGAAGGTGGGCTTGCCACTGGACTTGGATCCATTTATAAAGAAGGTAACAATGTATGGTTGGGTTGGCCTGGTTTGGCTGTGAACAAGGCTGAGGCCAGAGAGCAGATCTGCGAGAAGCTGGAAGAGGAGAATATGCGTCCGGTTTTTTTAACCAAGCATGAAATTGAAGAGTACTATGAAGGATTTAGCAATGAGACTTTATGGCCAAACTTTCATTACTTCAATCAACATGCGGTTTATAATGAGGATTTCTGGCTGTCTTATAAGAAGGTGAATCGGAAATTTGCCAAGGAGCTCGAGGAGATTATGGAAGATGGCGATACCATTTGGATCCATGATTACCAATTGCTGTTGTTACCAGAACTTGTAAGAGAAACACATCCAAATAGTAGCATAGGATTCTTTCTGCACATCCCTTTCCCTTCCTATGAATCCTTCCGGTTGCTGCCATGGCGAAGAGAGCTGTTGAACGGAGTGCTAGGTGCAGATTTCATTGGATTTCACACGTATGACGACATGCGACACTTCTTGTCTTCTGTCAACAGGCTTGCAGGAATTGGAAATACCAATGGGCAGATGAACGTTGGCAACCGACTGGTCAAGGCTGATGCACTACCTATGGGGATTGATTATGACAAGTACGCGAATGCTGCATCATCACCAGATACCTTGGATCGAGAGGTACGGTATCGCACTTCTCTAGGTGATGTGAAATTGGTTTTGTCCATTGATCGACTGGATTACTCAAAAGGAATTCCGGAGAGACTCAAAGCCTTTGAGAAATTTTTAGAGGAAAATACCTCATTTCATGGTCAGGTATCACTACTAATGGTAGTTGTGCCCTCTCGCGATACGGTGCCTATGTATGCGGCTTTGAAAGCGGAAATTGAACTGTTAGTAGGTCGTATCAATGGTAAGTTCGGGCGTATCAATTGGACGCCCATTCACTACTTCTACAGAAGCCTCCCATTAAATGCCCTAAGTGCATTTTACCGGATGGCAGCAGTGGCATTAGTTACACCAATGAGGGACGGCATGAACCTGGTGTGTAAAGAGTTTATTGCAAGTAAGCTGGACAAGAAAGGAGTGTTGATATTGAGTGAGATGGCTGGATCGGCGAAGGAATTATCGGATGCAATTCTCATTAATCCGAATGACATCAATCAGCTGGTTTGTGCATTGAAAGAAGCGCTCACAATGCCGGTCAAAGAGCAGCAAGCGAGAATGGAAATCATGCAAGATTCCATCAAACGCTACAACATTCATTCCTGGGTGAATCTGTTCATGCAGCAACTGAATTCAATTAAGCAACAGCAGGAAAATTTGCAGACCAAACCCTTTTCTGATGAGGTAAGAAATGAACTGGTAGAAACCTATGCAAAATCAAAGAAACGAATGATTTTGCTGGATTATGATGGTACACTTGTAGGATTCAATGCAAATCCGGATGATTCGAAACCCGATAAAGAATTGGAGCAGATCCTTGAGAATTTGACAAAGGATAAATCAAACCATGTCGTGGTAATCAGCGGAAGAGGAAAAGACACCCTTGAAAAATGGCTATCAAAATTTGATGTTGATTTCATCGCGGAACATGGCGTTTGGCACCGGAAACGTGGAAGTGACTGGAAGCGTTTTGTAGACCTTGATAACAGCTGGCAAGATGAATTTTATAAAGTGCTCGAGGTATATGTAGACCGAACGCCGGGATCATTTATTGAGAAGAAAGATTATTCCCTGGTATGGCATTATCGAAAGGTAGAAACAGGTTTGGGGGAACTACGCTCAAGAGAACTTACCAGTCACTTGAAATACATCTCAGCAGAGAAAGATTTGCAAGTGCAAGAAGGAGACATGGTAATTGAGATAAAGAATTCGAGTGTCAACAAAGGCACAGCTGCAGCCTCATGGCTCAAAGAACAATCCTACGACTTCTATTTTTCCGCTGGCGACGACTGGACGGACGAAGATACTTTCAAAGCAATGCCTGAGGAAGCCTATACCATCAAGGTAGGAGCGTCCTCTTCTGCCGCAAAATACAGAGTGAAGAGTTTCAAAGACATTCGAGACGTCCTAACGGAGCTTACCAATCAATAGAAATCCGGTAAATCAAGCTTACGAGAGATTCTACTGCTTGCATTGAGCAAGCCAACATGACTATATGCCTGTGGGAAATTACCCCACATACTTCCATCATTAGCATTGATGTCTTCGCTCAACAAGCCTACATGATTGCTGTAGCTGACAATGTTTTCAAATTGTTTAACCGCTTCGTCAACACGACCCACACAAGCAAGTGCTTCAACATACCAGAAAGCACAGATAAGGAAAGTAGATTCTGGCTTGCCAAAATCGTCCTCATGTTTGTACCGGTAAAATAGACCATCACCAGCGTGAAGTTCTTTTTCCATGGCCTTAAGATGATCTTTTGCACGATCGGTATGGCCTGGTAAATAATTCATCAATATCAACTGAAGATTGCTGGCATCCATTCGATCGACACCTTTGGCCTGGGCATATCCTTTTTTATCCTTCACATAGCATTGCTCAATAACCTTTCTGGATTTTTCCTTAAGGGTAGTCGCTAATTCTCCAATTTTCTCATTCTTTAGCGTTTTTGCAATCTTAATGGCGGCACTACTCCCTGCCCAATGAAAGAGATAGGTGTAGCAATGATGTTGCGCCAGATTTCTAAACTCCCACAGTCCGGCATCTTGTTCATCGAACGTTTTTTCAATGATCTTGAGGGTTTTATAAATTAATTCCGGGGCATCAAATCGTTCATTGAAGATGATTCGCTGATCATTGAACAGTGGTAGTAAGGATACCAATACTTGTCCATAGACATCATTCTGGATGTGAGTGTAGGCATCATTTCCAATTCGTACCGGTTGATTATCCAGATACCCCTTCAAATCCATTTCTTTTTCTATGAGGGCGTGCGTGCCATCTATTCCGTAAAGAGGTTGATATCTTTCTGATTCCTCAATGGTCGTGTTGAGTATGTAATGGAAGTATTTCTCCGATTCTTCAAAGTGACCGATGTTATTGAATGCATTCAAGGTGTAGTAGGTGTCTCGCATCCAACAAAAACGATAATCCCAATTTCGGGTACTACCTGGGCTTTCTGGTAGGCTGGTGGTCGTTGCAGCCACAATTGCGCCGGTATCTTCATACTGATGAATCTTAAGAATCAGAGCAGAACGGATCGCTTCACCTTGATAAAAACTGGATATGTTGGCAGACTTAATCCAGTTCTGCCAGTATTTGGTGGTTTTAGAAAGAAATATATCGCAGGTTTCTTCCAGAGCCGCTTCTAAAGGAGGTCCCCAGGTCAAAACCATGTATTTGGTTTCGTTTAAAACAAAACTTTTTTGATTAAGTACGCTGGTCAGGGAGATGTTAGTGGTTAACCGAACTGATGCGTCTAGCCCCAGAAAACGAATATGATTACTACCGATGCTTGGTTCCGGAATGACCTTACCGTAATCTCCTTTAGGTTGACAGGTGACAGAGATCCTGGGTGTTCCCGAAATACATTCCACTTTTCTGATGAGCATCAAAGGTTTGAAATAACGATCAAGCTGATAAAACCGAGGCGCAAAATCAGTAATACGATAGGTGCCAGAGGCGCTGGTGATTTCCGTGCATAGAATATTCGTGTTTTCAACATAGTATTGTTCCGAATGCTTAATTCCATCAGACGGTAAAACTGAAAATTCACCACCCTTTTCATCATCAAGTAAGTTTCCAAAAATGAAGCTGCTGTCAAATCTTGGCCAGCACATCCAGTCGATGTTTGAGTTTTTGTGGATGTGGGCGGTGAAGGCACAATTCCCAATTACGCCATAATCATAGGTATGTCTCTTATTCACTATAGGCTTGATTTAATCAGTTAAAATAGAGAGGAATGTGGAAGATATTAAGCGATGGAAGGAAATGTTTGGAGAATGGCGTAATCTTTTTGATTCGATCTTTTTCTAGCACTACCAAATGTCTGGTTTGCAGAAGATGTCATTGAAGGAGTGTTGTACAAATGAATCATTCTATTAAGGATATAAGATATACCTATCACGTACACCGCTTTAAATTATATGCAGAATAAAACAATTGTCTAATATTTCCGTTATCTTGGAAATGATTTTTTTCCACCAAACAAACAGAATAAGCTATGAAACTCTATCATTTGGGGATAAAGGATGATATCAACCCCTACATAAACGCTAAGAAGAAACTCACCAATCAGGTCTCTTTGATGTGTGCTTTTATTGGATTTTTCTACTCCTTTTTCATTTATGCGCACTATGAAGTACTGGTTGTCTATCCAGTGGTGCTATTTTTTGTCTCATCCATATTGTTAGCATTCAATTACTACGGATTTTTCCAAACTGCACGATTTCTGGCATCATTTCAAATGCTAATACTGGCTTCATTGTTTCACGCATCCATTATTCCGGCAGATGAAGTTTTACTGGCTCCATTCTTTAGTTCAATGGTCGCTATGACTTTAATTCCGTGGGTATTGTACGGGCTGCAAGAGAAACGTGCATTAGCCCTATCTCTTAGCATTTGTTATGGACTGCTATTAAGTCAGGGACTTTTAAACAGGCAATTTGAATTGGCTGTGGATCCTACATTCTTCAGAGAAAGTTATTTGGGTATAATGACCTATGCATTTGCAGGTGCTATCGCGGTTTTACTAATTGTGATGATCATCAACGATAAAAGCAGAAAATATAAGGTACACCAATATTAAAACATTGTCCAGCTCGTGGGGCATGAATAGGGAATAAGCGCAGCGCATGCTGCGCTTTTTTTATTTCTTAATTGAAATAAAAATGGTTGAGATCTAGGTGGCGGGATGATATCCCTGCTGTGAATGGGAATTTTGCGCTCATGGTCTCATTTTTTTAATCATGAATTATTGGTATTCACGTAGTGTGACTTCCCTATATTTACCGTTAATACCGCCCCATATGAAAAAGTATCTTTGCTTGTTCATAACGCTTTCCTTTACCCTTCCATTTTATGGACAAAACAAACGAGCAGTTGATTCACTTTTGCAACTAACTGAATCAAACATTACACCTAAAGAACGAGTCGATGCGTTTGTAAGAATTGCTTTCGAACATGTGGGATCGGACTCTACCGGTTCAAATTATTATTTATCTAAAGCCCTAAAAATTGCTGATAGTATAGGATATGAGGAAGGCAAGATGGATGTACTATACATTCATGGCCGAAGTTTATTATTGAGCGGAGATTACCTGGGAGCAGAAAGCTATCTGAAATTATTGATCGATGGTGCTACACGGTTAGACTACAAAAAAGGAATTGGAAATGCGTATTATGCTTATGCATGGCTCAGTTACTACAGGGGCAATTATGACGAAAGCATAGAGCTCCACTTTCAATCATTGGAATTAAGAAAGGAGCTTGACAGTAAAATTGATATTTCCGACTGCCTCAGAGGAATCGGAATTGCTTATAAGCTTTTGGGTGAATTTGATCAGGCTCTACGCTTCTTAAATGAGTCACTAAGCATTGAGGAAGAGATTAATAATCCCGGTGGTATTGCAGTCAGTTTGAATCACATAGGAATAATCAATAGTTTGAGGGGTGACTATTCCACCGCCATGGATATTTATTTCCAGGCTTTGGTTATAGAACAGGAGCTGGACGATAAGAGCGCTCTTGCTTACACGTATCAAAACATTGGGGTTATTTATGATCAGCAAAAAGATTATCCCAAGGCACTTGAATACTACAATAAATCATTAAACCTGAGACAAGAAATTGGCGAGAGGCGAGGGGTTGCTCAGATTATTAACAACATTGGAATCGTCTATCATTCATTGAATGACTATGAAAAAGCCCTGGAGTATTTCAATGAAGCTATGGAGATAAAAGAGAGTCTAGGAGATCGGCGTGGTGTAGCGGATGGTTATCTCAACATTGGAAGGCTTTTTGCGGATCAAGGCAAACACATTGAAGCGATTTCTTATAAGAAGAAAGCGTTGGAAATCTCCAGGGAGATAAGCTCAGATTGGGGAATCGTTGACGCAATGATAAGCCTTGGAAGATCGTATCAAGACCTTGAGAGATACGAGCAGTCAAAAAAATATCTCATGGATGGAATTCAGCTAGCCACAGATGCCAAGCTTATCGAAAGCGTCCAGGAAGGAGCCAGGCTATTGGCCCTCGTAGAAGAAAAATCGGGGCAATACCAGGCTGCTTATCAAGCGCATATTTTGTTTAAAAAAATATCGGATAGCTTGTCAAATGCAGAAATAACAAAGAGGATTACCTTATTAGAAGCTCAATACCAATTTCAACAAGAGCGAGACTCATTGCAGTTTGCCAATGAACGCGCGCAGTTATTGTTAGATCAAAGAATTAAAGCGCAGCAAACCACCCAAATTACTGGAGTAATCATTGTGGTGGTTCTCATCATAATCATTGTAATTCTGTCGCGATATTATAGATTGAAAGCGGAATCTAATAAAAGACTCTCCATTTTAAATGGTGAAATACAAAGCAGAAATCAGTCGCTCAGTGCTTTGAATGATGAAAAAAATAATCTGATAAGTATTGTTGCTCATGACCTTCAAAATCCATTATCTGGCATCATTGGAGCTGTTGATTTAATGGAAGATAAAGAGCTAAAAGAAGATCAAAGAAAACTTAAAGAACTTATAGAAATTGCATCATCCAGGATGTTAAAGATGATTACTAACATCTTGAACGTGGAGGCCATTGAGAAAAGTGCCGAATCGATGAACATAAAGTCCTACAATCTTTCAAAAACAGTAGGAGAAGTTTGCGATCTTTTCTCCAAACGCGCTGCGGTCAAAAATATTGAGATCAGTACTTCGATAGAGCCGGATATTCATGCCATGGTAGATGAATTATATACCGAGCAAATCGTAGAAAACTTAATTTCCAATGCCATTAAATTTTCTCCTAAGGACCGACAGGTGGAAGTGAATCTCCGTGCCAACTCGGACAAGGCGACGCTGGTAGTTACTGATGAAGGTCCAGGGTTGAGTGAGGCAGATAAACTAAAGCTTTTTCAGCGATTCCAGCGTTTGAGTGCCAAACCTACGGGGAATGAAAGCTCCACAGGACTCGGATTATCTATTGTCAAAAGCTTTGTTGAAAGAATGGGTGGGATGATCTGGGTTGAAAGTGAACACGGTAAAGGAGCCAGTTTTTTCGTTGAGTTTGAGTTGGCAAAAAATGGTCAATAGTTCTAATGCCAATGCTTTTTTCGGTTTATTACCTTAGCCAAAAAGGCCATTGACCGTCTTAACTACATATATCGGAGCTATCGTGACCTTCTTGATAGGGATCATTATTGTATCAAACAAGAATCAAAACAAACGCGCAAGATTTGTGCTGGCGCTTATCGTCCTATTTAATATACACAGCCTGTTGGAGTCATTCCTTTTGACTTAACAATGACTAGATAAAATTCTCTGCAAACAATGAAGTTCGGAGCTTGTTGAAGTGTAGCAAGCTTAATTAAATGACACTAACAGAACAGGAATTGCACCGGGTGATTGAAATGGCCTGGGAGGATAGAACTCCCTTTGAAGCCATCAAATTTCAATTTGATTTGAGTGAATCGGATGTGATCCGCATCATGCGTAACAACCTAAAAAACTCCAGTTTCAAATTATGGAGAAAACGTGTAAATAGTGGAGTGAGTCAGAAAAGTTTGAAGAAAAGAAACCCTGAGATCGACCGGTTTAAATGCTCTAGACAGAAGAGTATATCAATGAACAAAATCTCTAAAAGATGAGCTTCGCCACAGGTTACAAGAAGATCCAAACACTTGTCGAGCAGATCGATCCTATCGCGTACGGCAAAACAAGGAACTTTATCGACGGTGCTGTGACTCGGTTATCACCTTACATATCCAGAGGTGTCATCTCCACGAAAATGGTCATGCAGCATGTCTTAGAAAAAGGCTATCCGTTTTATAAGATAGAGAAGTTTATTCAGGAATTGGCCTGGCGTGACTATTGGCAGCAAATATGGATAGCGAAAGGGGATGCCATCAATGAAGACCTCAAACATTCACAGTGGAATGTTGAGAATCATGAGATTCCCTCTGGTGTAGTGGCAGGAAAAACAGGCATTGAAGCAATTGACCAAGCAATAGAAGAACTCTACCAAACTGGCTATATGCACAATCATATCAGGATGTATACCGCATTTTTAGCCTGCAACGTTGGTAAGTCTCATTGGAAAGTACCTGCCAAATGGATGTACTATCATTTATTGGACGGTGATTGGGCAAGCAATGCCCTGAGCTGGCAGTGGGTGGCGGGAGCGAACGCCAACAAAAAGTATATCGCCAATCAGGATAACATCAATAAGTATTGCTACTCGAACCAGAAAGGGAGTTATCTAGATGTTACCTATCCGGAACTTGAGAGTTTACAAATTCCAGATGCACTTTCAGATACGACGCTGCCACCTTTAGCAACACCACTACCTGAACACGATCCGTTGCAGTTGGATGCATCGAAGCCTTTACTCATTTACAATTACTATAATCTGGATCCAAACTGGAGGACTGAAATGGATGCCAACAGGGTATTATTGATAGAACCATCGGTTTTTAAGAAATATCCTATTTCACAAAATTCCATGGATTTCATGATGGGGTTAGCAGAAAATATTGAGGGAATCCAGGTTTTTGTCGGTGAGTTTGATGAATTAACTGCTGGTTGGGATTCGAAGAATATTTGCTTCAAAGAACATCCATTAAATCAGTACAATGGGAATGAAGATTCAAGGGACTGGATGTTTGCCGTAACAGGCTATTACTCTTCATTTTTCGGATTTTGGAAAAAATGTAAGAAAGAGCTGAAGTGAAAGGCCAAGAGGTAAATATCGTTTGGCTCAAAAGGGACCTGCGAACGCAAAATCATGCACCGCTTCAGGAGGCTGAGAACCAGGAGTTACCCTATCGAATCATCTACATCTTCGATCCAAAACTTATCAATCATCCCGATACCTCCATTCGTCACTTGCAGTTCATCTATCATTCCATTTTAGAGCTGAACAAAAAACTTGCTTCATATGGACGAGTGGTTGAAGTGTTCTACGGAGATTCATTAAGTATTTTTCAGCACCTTGCTAGCCAGGAAAAGATTGCGAATGTCTATTCCTATCAAGAGTCGGGAGTGAAACTTAGCTGGGATCGGGACAAAGAAGTAGCTGAATGTTTGAAGTCTCGTCAAATTACCTGGAGTGAGTATCCTCGCGACGGCATAGTGAGAGGTATTCGAGATCGTAAAGGATGGGATAAAAATTGGTTTGTAACCATGAATCAGCCGATACTGCAGAATACTTATTCCCATCAGACATTGGCAGCTGCATCCCATTCTTATTACCTTCCTGATGAATTAAAGACGGAATTAGAGCAATATGATAGCCACTATCAACCGGCTGGTGAGACCAATGCCTGGAAGTATCTTCAGTCATTTGTGGAAGGAAGGGGCTCGAAGTATCATATTCTAATATCTAAGCCTCTTGAAAGCAGGACCTCTTGTTCCAGGATTTCGACCTATCTGGCCTGGGGTAACTTAAGTATCCAGCAGGCCTATCAATATGTGAAAAATCATACCAACTATTCTTCAAATAAACGACCATTTGGGGCACTCCTTACCAGACTGAAGTGGCACTGTCATTTCATCCAAAAGTTTGAGGTTGAATGTGAGTATGAGACCGAATGTATCAATCGAGGGTATGAATTACTTGAAAGAACGAAGAATCTGAATGTATTGGAAGCCTGGAAAAGCGGGCAAACCGGTTATCCACTTGTGGATTCCTGCATGCGTGCGTTGAAACAGACCGGATGGATCAATTTCCGTATGCGTGCTATGCTTGTTTCTTTCCTCTGTCATCACCTGGATCAGGATTGGCGACACGGAACGTACCACCTGGCTAACTATTTTCTGGATTACGAGCCAGGGATTCATTATCCGCAGTTTCAGATGCAAGCCGGAACTACAGGTATCAATACCGTTAGAATATACAATCCGGTGAAACAATCAAAAGATCACGATCCTGAGGGGAAATTCATTAAAACATGGGTGCCTGAGCTGGCGAACGTTGATACGGCGCATATTCATGAACCCTGGAACATGACGACTTTGGAACAACAATATTGCGGAGTTACCATTGGCAAAGATTACCCTACCCCCGTAGTTGACCTGGTAGAAAGTGGTAAGAACGCGAGAGCAAAGATTTGGGGTCATAGGAAAGTTCCTGAAGTAAAGAGGGAGCGGGAGAGAATATTAAAAACACATACCCGAAGAGGGTAAACAACTGAAAATGAAAGAAGTATCCATTGTATTTCCTAACCAGTTATTTGAAGACAATCCTGTCATAAAATCCGGTGCCAAAGTTTACCTTGTTGAAGAATATCTGTTTTTTCGTCAATATCATTTTCACAAACAAAAGTTGGCCTTTCATCGGGCAACCATGAAGTTTTATGAAAATTACCTGGAGGAAAAAGGATTCGAAGTTCAATACATTAACAGTTCCAGCAAGGAAAGTGATATTCGACATTTGATTGACAGTCTGGATGTAGAAGTGATTCATGTCAATGATCCGGTTGATAACTATTTAGGCAGAAGAATACGATCGAAATGTGAAGAGAAAGGAATAAGGATAAATGAATACACTTCTCCTGGTTTTATCAACACAAAAGAGGATCTATCGCATTTCTTCAAACCTAGTAAGAAGAAATTCTTTCAGACCGAATTTTATAAGCAAGAGCGAAAGAAGTATAACATTTTATTGGATCAAGGGGATAACCCGCTTGGAGGTAAGTGGACGTTTGATACCGAAAACAGGAAAAAGTATCCGAGTGGTAAGACGCCACCTGCTATTACGTATCCTTCAGCAAATTCTTTTTACACAGAGGCAGTCACTTATGTTGAGAAAGAATTTTCAGGTAATCCCGGAGCCTTAAAAGACTTCCCTTTATATCCCATGGATTTTGATACTTCCAGAGCCTGGCTTCAGCAGTTTTTACAATTTCGATTCGCGGCTTTTGGCGACTATGAAGATGCCATTGTTTCACAAGAGAATATCTTGAATCATAGTGTTCTTTCTCCGTTAATAAACGCAGGTCTGCTTACTCCACAATATGTACTGGATGAAATCTTGTCATATGCCGAAAATCATGATATTGCTCTGAATAACACTGAAGGTATCGTTCGCCAAATTATTGGATGGCGTGAGTTCATTCGTGGGATCTACGAGGTGAAAGGCACAGAAGAAAGAACACGTAATTTCTGGGGATTTACTCGGAAAATACCCCAGTCATTCTATGATGGCACTACAGGTATTGAACCTGTTGATATCACCATCAAAAAACTTCTGTCCTCCGGGTATAATCACCACATTGAGCGGCTCATGGTGCTAGGGAATTTCATGTTGCTCTGTGAGTTTGACCCGGATGAAGTGTATCGCTGGTTTATGGAAATGTACATTGATTCTTACGACTGGGTGATGGTGCCTAATGTGTACGGGATGAGTCAGTTTGCTGATGGAGGATTGATGTCAACTAAGCCTTATATCAGCGGTAGTAACTACCTCATGAAAATGAGTAATTACAAAAAAGGAGATTGGCAAAAGATATGGGATGGACTCTTCTGGAGGTTTATGGATGTACATCGAGACTTCTTTTTGAGTAATCCACGATTGGGGATGCTAGTCAGAACATTTGATAAAATGTCGGATGATAAACAGAAGGCTCATCATGAGATTGCGGATGAATTCCTGTCGAAGCTATGATTGTGCTGATCAATTAAGTTCCATTGCGTTTGTAAGCTCACTCCTGGATTTCAATCGGTAATAAACGATAATCGATACTTTCCGGTCGAAGGCATTTCCGTAAACCTGATTGAAAAAACTGTTGCTTGATTCATCCAATCCGTACGGTTTAGGCACATAAGGAATATTCATAGATTTAAAAATCTTACCTACAGTTTCAATTCGTCTTTTGCTGAGATCAAAGTTGTAAGATCTTTCTCCGGTTACGTCGGCATATCCCCGTAATATGACCCCAACAATGCTGATGGATTCATTATCCAATAATTCCTGAATTTTCATTTTCGCGTTCAGGTCCAGG
Organism: Ekhidna sp.; assembly: GCA_965601465.1. Lineage (GTDB taxonomy): Bacteria > Bacteroidota > Bacteroidia > Cytophagales > Cyclobacteriaceae > Ekhidna. Next base: position 1,716,925 of record OZ271834.1, read on the forward strand.
TCTGATTTATTGTTTTCGAAAAATACTTCCGTCGTAGAATTCAGGACACTTTTGTTGTCTTTCATGATGATGCGAAGCTGCGGGTTCTTCCAATGGGGGAGTCCGTAGTAGGTAGTGAATGTGATGGGTTGTTGCCTGTTCAGGTATCGATTTTCCCATCGAAGGAGGTAAGCACTATCTCCATAACGAACTTTTCTTGCGCGATATTCCCATTTTACACGATGCAAAATGGGCCATCGTCCAACAATCAGTAAGTCCGGAGATGTAGCGTTCCATCCATTGAGTAGTGCTGATCCCATGAGTTTAGACGTGTCATTGGGAGTATGGTAGAAAAGCAGCTCATCAGGGATATGATCACCTTTGAACTCATATTCGTAGGGAATGAGCACACCATTGGCGCCAATCGCACAAGCATCATTATCATCCATCATGGTGTCAAAAAGGAGGCTTAGCCCAACTTTTTTTGCACGTGCTTGATCAGTGACTAATTCATAACTTACCTGGTAGTATTGGGCCAGGCCATGGCTGATAGGAATCCCTTGCTTATCTACAGGTAACAGGGTTTGCTTGATTTTTATGTCCTCAAATTGAAAGGTGGTGACCACTTTTGGAGTAATGCCACTCCCTTCAAATGATGTAAGCCCTTTTAAATATTCCACATCCTTCCCGAATTGCGTGTTGCTGCCGAGTTTACCATCCACATTCACAACAAAGTGTGAAGTAGATTGTGGGATGGGATATCCATACATCAAGCGCTGATTACCAGCTCCCAAAGTAAATCTACCATCGTCTCCCAGCTCATCAACCAGGTTTACCCCTGATTCGAGTTCAAACTCCATTTTGTGCTTTAACCCTTTCTCTTGCTCATCAAGTGCTCGTTGCTGGTCCTTGTCAGCATACTGATAGGCGAGTAGAAGGTAGCCGTAAGCCGCCTTGAATTGGAGCAATTTTTCGCTGATACTGGATAGGGATAAGTAGGCGAAAAGGTTCGGTTTGACATGAATGGAACGATTCGCTAAATCAGCCGCAAATTCCAAAATGCTTTGCTGGAAGTATCGCTGGCTCATATCGTAGGAAATATCTGCAAATATTTCAGCGTCTTCCGGGAGGTACTTGTCAATGTACTCGGCAATGTATTCCGGATATTTCTTCGGGTTATGTTTAGCCGAATATTGAATGTTGCCTATTAATAGGACGGAATCTCGATTTTTAAGAAAATCGCCGTACTGATCAATGTATTGTGTCCTTCTTCTGAGGAGCGCGCTATTGCCTTTTTTAAGGGCAATTTCCAGTAGATCATCAAAAGCGTTTAGAAGAATCTGCTCTCGTTCTTTTGGGTAGTTGGATTTTACAATCTCAGAATTTACCACCCTTGGAAAGAGAACCCGATTCTGTGAAGGAAGGAAACGTTGGATAAGCTCCCAGTTTTCCGCGATCACATACTCTTTCTCTTTGAGATCATACAAGTACCGAATGGCCAGGCTTCGTGCTTTAGACTCATTGATCCAGGATAATGCCATCAAGTAGTTGTTGACATTTTCTACACGTCTGTCATTCTTCTGGTATTGCTTCAGATATGCATTCAACTGTACCAGGCTATTTGAAAGTTCGTAGAAGTTATCGCTCGACATGGCACCTTCTGCCCGGTAAACCAGCCGACCTTTGGGATCATAGAAAACAAGCGTAGGATATGCTTCTATTCCTAATGCATTGACAAGTGATAGTTGTTCTTTCTCCGCATCGACACGAACAGAGATGAATTTTTCATTGAATAATGCTCCAATGGATGCATCGCTAAAAACCTTTTGCTCCATTTGTTTGCATGGACGACACCAATCCGCGTAGAAATCTACGAAAACGAACTTATTCTCAACCTTAGCTTGAGCCAATGCCTCCTCAACTGTTAAATCTTTGAATGGAATTGTGTTGGCCAGCGAATGCAGGCAACTGCTCAACGCCAATAGGATGGTGAGGATGTTGTAATGCATAACAGTATATTAACGTTCCATGGTACAAAAAGTATGCTGCGGTTGCATCGCTATATACCTGATGGCATAAAAAAAGAGCTGCAATGAGCAGCTCTTTTGATAGTAGTGATTAGCAGGTGTATTCTTTACTCCACCTTCAATCCGATGACCGGATTGGCTTTTGAGACTTTTCTTACCTGGGTGGAAACAGTGGCGAGTAGCACAAAAATTAAGAGGACCACCGCTATCATAACGCCGGATACAGTCATTGGAATGTGATATTCGTAGACTTCATCCATCAACGCTTCCATCAAGAAAAAGCTGATCGGGCCGCCTATTGTCAATGAAATAGCAAATAGCAATACATACTGTTTGGTGATGTTGGATGCAATATTTTTTAATTGTGCACCCAATACTTTGCGAATGCTAAACTCTCGTACACGTCCGGTCACGTTGAGCGTCACCAAGCCATAAAGACCGAGTGCGGCAAGCATCACGGCAATAAATGCCACAGCCTTCATGAATTTGGCGTGATTACCTATTTCTTCAAAGTAGTTGCCAAACACATCCTCCTGGTGTCCTCCATTGAAAGGAATTTCTGGGAATAGATCTGCCCATGCCGCTTCGAGGGCCTCATAGGTTTCTTCTTCTGTTCCCTCCATCACCTTCAAGGATAGAAATCGATAGTCTTCTTTATCAGCCACAAAAAGCATTGTCGGTCTGATTTCATTAAAGAAGCTATACTGATGAAAATCTTTGACTACCCCAATGATTTCGTATTGAACACTGTCGATTTTAAAGAATGATCCAATAGGATCATCGAGCTCCATGCTTTTCACCATGAGCTCATTGGCAATAACTGCTCGTTTATCACTCTCAAATCGATCTCTGAAAAATCTTCCTTCCAAAAGTTCTAAACCCATGGATTGAGCATAATTGGCGTCTACACCCAATTCTCTTACTTCATATTGTCGTTCGGGTGTCTCTATCACTCGCGTCCAGGCGCTTCTACCCAGGTGGTTGCGTGAACCAAGCACCTGTTGAACATTTGGATTTTGCATCATGGCAGCACTCAGCTTGTCAAAGGCTGATTGGTCCGGGACTTGCACATACATGGACTTCAAAGGGTCGTATCCCCAACTCCGTTTGGCTTGGTAAGTCGTATTTTGTGTAAAGATCACGCCACAAGTGATGGTGATGCAAGCAAGGATCAACTGGAAACCTAAAAAGATTTTAGTGAGTGGATTCTTCTTGCCAAACTGGACGGATCCTTTAAATATTCTTACGACTTCAAATTTTGCGATGTAAAATGCTGGGTAGATACCTGATGCCACACCGGTAAACAGCAGAATGGATCCGAGAAAAATCCACAGATTCGCATCTGTCAATCGCAGGCCAAGGTTTAAAGTGAAGAGGTTGTTAAACCATGGCAGAAATACGAATGCTCCTAACAGAAGTCCGAAGAAGAGTGCGAATAACGTGACGAAGATATTCTCAGCAATAAACTGGATGATGACCAGGCGTCGGTTGGCACCAATCACTTTTCTAACACCAATTTCTTTTAATCTTTTTGCAGCAGAAACAATCGCAATGTTTATGTAATTGAAACACGCCAGCAATAGCATGAAAATGCCAATAATCGGAAGAATCAATCTTGCTTCATCCTGCACCCCCGAAGATATATCGCTGCTGATATCGCCTGATCTGTTGTGAAGGTCTGCTAGTTGAATAAATTCAAACCTCGAGATGGCCCAGTCTTCTCGAACTGTGTTTTGTAGCTTTCTGTACTTTTCCATGCTATTCTCGATGATTGCAAGATCGGAAGGTTGTTCGACCTGAATCAACGTCGCATTCACAAAACCTCGCCAGTTAGTCAAATCATAATCCGGATGGGTGGTATTGATGTTTTCGAAGTTTACCAGGAAGTCAAAGTCAATGGCTCGCGCTTCTGGGAAAGGAGCTGCTACACCAGATACGGTAAAGGTTTTACGAACATCTCCAAATAGCAAAAGTACGTTTTTGCCAATGGGATTTTCTTTTCCAAAATACTTGATAGACATCTCTTCGCTGAAGATGATACTGTTCATGTCGGCAAGAGAGCTCTTTTCTCCCCATTTGAGTGGGAACGTAAACATTTCCAGGAACTCAGGATCGGCGAAACGAATTCCTTCATTAAAAACCTTGTCTTCGTATTTGACGACTGTACCAAAATCTTCCAGTCGACATACTTTTTTGATGTGCGTGAAGTCTTCCCTTAACATCGCTCCAAGTGGAGTGGGAGACAATCCAAGGTGGCGTTCGGTTCCGTCCCTGTCCACATAGAAAGTGGTGAGATAAACCTCGTGCTTGTTTTCATGGAAATCATCGACCGCAAAATCGAACTCAATAAATGAGTATACAATCAGGCAAACGCCGATTGCAACAGCTAATCCAAATAAATTAATGAAAGAGCTTAACGGATTCTTCAATAAGCTCCTGAGTGAAGTTTTTAAGTAGTTTTTGAACATTGGGCTTCCTTTTTAGTCCTGAAAAGGTGAATGCATCTATTGTAGGTGAAATAGAGCTCTGCTCTAATAGATGTATTTTTTGAAGAAAGGTTGCGTTTTTGACTGATTATTGTTCTTTCAGTGAACTTAATTTTAATTGTTAAAATAGTTCTAACACTTTAAGGATCATGTAGTTAATTAAGTGTGAGAGCACTTTTAAATCATAAAATCCACTTTCTGTCACCTGATGCAGAGTGGTTGGTATTTGTGCATGGAGCAGGAGGCAGCATTAGCACATGGAAGCGTCAAGAGCACTTTTTTGCACAGCATTTCAACGTACTGCTCCTCGATTTGAGGGACCATGGCAACTCAAAAAACGTTCATCCGGAGTATAAACGTTACAGGTTTAGCGTGATATCGGATGACATAAAGCGAGTGCTGGACAACTATCTTATCTTAAAAGCACATTTCATCACCTTATCATTTGGTAGCATATTGATGCAGGACTTTTCTAACCGCTATCCACAGTATATAGATAAAGTGGTATTTACAGGAGCGGTCTTTAGTGGGGGTCTCGCACTCAGAGGATTTGTTTACATGGCTCGGTTCTTAAATCTATTTCTGAGCTTCCCGACCATGTATCGGTTGTTCTCCTTTATTCTGATGCCTCGAAAGGAGAATCAATTTGCACGGAGACTTTACAATTCTCAAGCCAAGAAGATCGCGCAAGATGAGTACATGAAATGGTTGGGGCTATACCGGGAATTCTTCAAGTTGCTTAAAACATTCAGTAATCAGATGCTTTCATTTCCATTGCTAATCATGATGGGAGGGAACGATTATCTCTTTCTTAAAAGTGCGAAAAACTTTGGAAACGGACAGTCTGGAACACAATTGATTACTGTTCCGAATACCGGCCATATCGTCAACATCGAACAGCCTGATACTTTCAATAAAACAACGCTTGATTTTTTAAAGTCAGCACCAAACTGATAAAAAATACTAACGACCAAATAATGGTTCGGTACCAATTGACACGTACCAAAGTCTTCGCTGAGGGATTGATTTCTTTTCCGGAGGTGATTTTGTTGTGAAGTGGGACCGCAAAGAAGAAGGTATTTACCCACGCAAGACCAATGCCAATTAAGGTACTTAGTCTTAGCAAATTGAAGTTTGCATAAAGGTCATATACATGTAGCCCTACTTGCCCCAACATCAAAGGCATCACGATAATAGAAATTGCGGTTGTGTACTTGGTATGCCACTTGTAAAGATCTTCATCTTTGAAGTAAGTGAAGCTTGGGTAAACGACCAGCTGAGTCATCCAAATAAGGATGAAAAGACCAAAATCAATCAATGTAATTAACATGTCAGTTTAACCGCTGAGGGTTTGAAAGGTTAGAATCATCTCAAAAACTCCTTGGGTGAAGCTCCCTTTATCTTTTTGAACGCCCGGTTGAAGGTAGCTTTTGAGTTAAAGCCAGAATCCAAAGCGATAGAAAGCATCCTATACCTCCGGTCCAGATCCTCCGAATACAGACGAATGAATTCTTCGATTCGATAGGTATTGATGTATTCATTGAAATTCTTACCAAAGACCTGGTTAATGATGGATGAAAGCTGTACTGCATTAATTTTCAAGTGTTGAGCCAGTTCCTGCAGGTTAAGATCAGGCTGTATGTAAAGTCTGTCTTCTTCCATCAACGTCTTTAGTTTATCAGCAATGCCTTTACTTTCGGTGCCTTCAGGAGCAGAAGTCTCAATACCATTTTCACTTGGGCTTGGATTGAGTTCAAATTGAATTTTAGCGGGTTGGTTTTGGGAGTAACCGGCCAACCCAATGTAATATACCACTGCTACCAATGCCAGATTCCACCACCAATCCTGGTAAAATTCGAGATCCAGGTAAGAATCTATTAGGTTCATTACTTCCCTGAAAATCAACCAAAAGATCATGGCATAGATAAAATTTCTGAACCAGTTGAAACTGATGAGTTCGGTATTGCTAAACTGATTTAGGCTCCAATGACGATACCTTTTGTAGATGATCATACACCTGGATAGGTAATAAACATATGATGCGATCATTAAAAAGCGATTGAAATATCCTAGTACAAGAAAGTGTGTAGATGATTGTAAGTAATCCACTGCCTCAGGCCCCTGCACGAAAAAGATGAACTCATAAAGAAATACTACCGTGTAAGGAAGAAAATGCCAGAGATGTGTTGTCTGTAAGCGAAAGTTACGATTGACTTGTGATCGAAAATAAAAATAGACGATCGGGCCAAATAGCAAGCTTACTCCTCTTGGGAATCCATTGAGTTCGTTCCAGAGGACATTGATACCTGCAAATCCAAACGTGTAATCCTGAAGCTCCAAGGCGAGGATAAACATGATCCACCCGAGAAGTTTGTCTGAAAGACGCTGCTCTCTGTAGCCTCGAATGAGAAATAAAATCCACATCAATAAACTAAAAAAATAGCCGAGCTGAAGGGGGGTAGTATATAAAGACATGTTGTGTGGCTTGTTGAAATTATGATCAGCCATCCATAAGATGGCTGATCATATCATTGGTTTAATATATTCTGACATTATTCATTTAATCCTTTGACCAATTTAGCGATATCAATCTTATCACCGGTCTTGATAGTTTCATCAACCGTAAGTATCAGGATTTTCTTTAGCCCCTTTTTGTAATAGATCCTTTGTCCCATTTTCAAGGAAACTCCACTGTTGGATAGAGGCGAAAGATTCGGATTCATCACATCAGGGATGATCAACGGAATGGACCGTGAAGAAGTGTTCTGAAGGGTGAAGTTGATGCGTGGTGCGTTGCTTAAGTCTACGGGTCTCTTCTCTACGAAGGTGATGGATAAACTTACAGTTTTCATGGAGTTGTTTTTGAGCTTAAGTACATGACCGTCTTTGACACTTAGTACTGCTTTTCCAAGTGGGCCGAGCCCAAAGCCACTTACCTGCTTTTGAGTTTCAGGATCAATTACAGATACGTCAATTTGCTTTCCGGATGAATTGGAGAGCTTTACATCATAGTTAGCAAATTCTTCATATCGAAGTTCGACAGAATCGAGTGCGTTGATTGTTACTTTTTGTTTTCCGCCAAAGGCAACTGCTAATAGGATCATTAATACATTTTTCATTTTGTTCTGATTTTAGTTGAAACATGATCACCGAGGTGAATGATGATCCCAAAGCAAGAGGATGCTGCAGCCTGATTCGCCTTAGATTATGATATGAGACGAAAGTATCAAATGAAAAAAGGTCTCAAATAATTTGATACCAAAGGATATGAGATGGAATAATTGGCTTAAAATGGGTTTTCTGTATTTAATGACCGAAAATAGTTGTAAACGATAGATACTCCTACCACGAAGCATCCTGCTAAAATTCCAATGACCACATTTAAATAGATGGGAGCAGAGAGCGATAATCGTATCAGGATGGTCGCAAAAGTGAAGGAAGAATAGCGGAAAAGGTTCATGTAATGCGATTGATACCTGAGGGAATAGAGCAAAATCAACACATCGGTGAAAATCAATAAAGTATAGAATTCATTCAATGAGGATTTGTAAAACCCATGTTGCACCACGTTGAGTAAATCCATAGAGCCAATGATTAAGAAGCAGATGAAAAGCATAAATGCTACTCCTTTCTTGAAATGGATGAATCGATCCTGGTCTTTTTCCGTTTTAGTGATCCGCTCGTGCTTTTGATTGTTGTAATAAAAGCCTATTAAAAGAAATATGAGCAATGCTCCAAAGGCATCCGACAGCATCGGGTAAAGTTCAGATAGTTCGTAAGAACCATTTAAAATCACGGTGGATTGATTGCCAAACTCCTTGAATGCGGACCGCAGCAGGATGATGGAAAGAATTTCAAACTGTTTACCCAGGGCATCAGCCACAGATCGGGGAAGGATAAAAATCAAGCCAAGAATTTCAAAGATCAATAAGATGGTAAATGCTACATCGATCGCCAGGAAGAAATTATGGTTGTCATGTTGCCAAATATTAATTGGGGTGTAGTAATGAATACCTACGAGCACCAAAGTGGCTACAAACGCAAGAATGATGAAAGAGCTGACGATTCGAGGGGCACGATAATTCTCCCAGATCTGGTGCAGTTGATCAAATATGTTGAGTATCAATTTTCCAACCATTCCATAATTTAGGATTGGACATTGATATTTCAACTATTTATTGCATATCATTTATCATAATCAATGATTATATAAATATTTCGTAATTAAATAATAAAATAATTGAAATATTTTCAATTGAATGTTGAATATTCTTCCTGAGGGATCGGTACAGTAAAGTGAACGATGGTTCCTTCGTTTGGCTTGCTTTCTACCCAAATTTTGCCATCATTTTGGCTTGTCATCTCCTTACAGAGCAAAAGCCCCAATCCGGTGCCCGTTTCGTTGCTGGTACCCTCGGTTGAAAAATGCGTTTGGATATTGAAGAGCTTAGTCATCTCTTCTTGTGTCATACCTTTCCCACTATCAGTGATGGAGATTTTCACCTCTTTGTCATGGTTTGAAATGGCAACATCTACCTTACCCCTTGGATCAGTAAACTTAATAGCATTGGAGATGATATTTCTTAAAACTACCTGTATATGGTTTCGGTCCGCAAAGACGTCATCGATCCCTGGTTTGGATTGAATTTTCAAACTTATTTCCTTTTTATCAGCCGCATCTTTTTCGATATCTACAACTTCATTCACTAAAGTCAAAAGGTCAAAACTTGTAGGACTGTGTGTAAAACCGCTCAATTGGGTTCGCGACCACTCTAACAACCCGCCAAGCATATCCAGTACCTTATCAATGTGTTCATTGAAATTACCGACTAACTCATCAAATTGCTCTTTGGAAATATCGGTAGTTGAAATAATATCAAGCCAACTTTTAAGGTTGTTAATGGGTGATTTGATGTCATGCGCAACAATGGAAAATAGCTTGTCTTTGCTATTGTTGATTACAGTCAAGTCTTTCCTAGCCTCTTCAAGTTCCAATTCTGTCTTTTTTTGTTTGCTTATATCAGTTATGAATCCCTCCAGGTATAGCAGTGAACCATCTACCTCATTATAGATTCCTTGTCCTCTCTCGAGGACCCACTTTTCAATGCCAGATTTTGTGATGATCCGATATTCTAATTCAAATGGAATGCGCTGATCCATGTGATTTTGGACCTTCTCCCAGATATGTTCCTGATCCTCGGGGTGAATGATATCGTTTCCGAATGTAATCTTACCGGAAAGCAATTCTTCCTTTGTGTATCCAGTCAGGATGTAAACTCCATCGTTGATAAAGTCCATCGTCCAGTCAGCATCATTCTTACAGCGGTAGATGACTCCATACAGATTTCGTAGGATCGTTTCCATTATATATTATCAAATGATAATATAATCTACGCAATATTATTCGAATGAAAAAGTGAGTGCTAGCCGTTTTACCTAATTTTTCGTTAGGTTTCATCTTTCACTGGACGGATAAAGGTCCTTATTTGGATAATAATGGGGTTTTTGTCCGATTTTCAGAAAATATGACTATGAAAAATCCCACCGATTAGATGGGATCTTTTAATGATTTTAATTATCGATAGATAATAATTAGTTTGAAGCATTCAATAGATGCGACCCGTAAGGATCGTCGAAAACCATTAACCATTCGCCATTCGGCTGTTTTCTAAGCACAGCAATGGATAAACCACCAAAATTCAATGCAGAGCCATCTGGAGTTTTCCCTACCATGCTCCAGGGTGTAAGGTGAATAGCGATATCCCCGTTTACAAAGACTTCATGATTACCGTATGTGAATTCTGGGTTCATTGCGATAAATCCCATAAACAGTTCTTTTTGTTCTGTTCGATCCGTCACCGCTACTCCGGGCTCAAAAACGATGGTCGACTCAGACTCATAGGTGTCCATCACCCCATCTATATCCTTATTTTCAAAGGATGAAGTCATTTTCATGATGGTCTTCATCACATTATTCTGCTCTTTAGTAAAGTGTGACGGAAGATCTGCATTGCTAATTTGTGCTGCAAGGTTTGTCATAATACAGGTAATTAAAATGGTTAAACTTGACTTAATGAGAATGTTCATAAAAGCGTTGTTTAGTTAAACATTATTTACAGTTGGACACAGCTGAGGTAGCACTTGTGACTGCAAAGTCCATTACTTGTCTGTGAAAGGATTTAGTTTAGGTCAAAAGACACTTTGATCGCATCGGAAGTCATCAATTTTTGCAATAGAATAGATTCATTGATGGGCTTTAGGTAATAATGCGATTGATATAATCGCTTATATTCGGTCATTGCATCGTTTTCAAAGGTTTTTAGCTTTTGTGCGGCTACTTCTTCAATGCTGCTCAAAATGTCTTTTTGAAATTGAAGATTATTGGGGTCCACATAGCCTTTCTTGATGAAACCTTTGGTTTTGTTTGCACACCTGCAAGGGTTTGAATGATTGACAAGCCCACATTTCTGATTCATGAAATTGTACAGCTGACTTCTCGTTCGGCTCAATTGCTTGCGATATGCTCCTCTTGAAATATCGAGGATCTCACTTGCCTGGCTATCAGTTAATTCAAATAACTCACCCATGACATAGACCAGACGCTGTTCTGGCGTCAAACATAGTAGCATGCCTTTCATGCAACTAAGCTTGGCCTCTTCAACCAATAATTTGTGATTGATATCTTCTTCCGTAAGTGGCTCGTCAGGAGTAGTGTCTAATCCAGCGGCATACTCCTCCCAGTCAATGAAGTTTCTTGATTTTTTTGCGCGTAATGAGTTTAGAAAATGATTCTTGATGATTCGATACAACCAAGTGCGCAATGAGCTTTCTTGCTTGAATTTGGACAGGTTGGCCACCATTTTAATCAGTACCTCCTGTGTTAAATCCGACGCATCATTTGCATCAACTGTAAGATGCAATGAAACATTGAAAATCCACGTCTGATGGTTTTTGATCAGGGTCTCAAGTGCTGATCGGTCTCCGCCAAGGGTTTGCTTTATTAGTACCTCATCTTCCATGGTATCTGGTAATTTAATTGATTAGACACCGGAATGGTCGAAGTTGTGACAGTTAAGATTTGAGGGTCAAGATTTTTTCTTTACCGGGAACACGATATCAACAGTTGTTCCTTGATCGGAGGTCACTTCATGAGATCCGCCTAGTTGCTTCACAAAATTTTGGATCAGTCTGAGGCCAATAGAGGAAGAGTCTAATTCATTTTCCTTATAACCTGACCCATTATCACTTACAGTTAAGTAATAATTGTCATTTTCTTTTTTTAATGAAACTGTGATCTTCCCATTATTTGTTTGACGAAATGCATGTTCCAGGCTATTGGAGACAATCTCATGAATGATCATACCAATCGCTAACGTACTATCGATTTCAAATTTCAGATCTGAAATGGATTCAACGAACGCTACTTTGAGTTTTGTTTCTTCCGTGAATCCTTTAATCAATTCGTTTACCAGCCTTACAATGTATTTTCTAATAGGGAGCTTATTAATTTCCTCCATGGCTAATAGGTGCTCATGAATGGAGGCCACAGCAATAATTCGTGCATTAATGTCTTTAGCAAAGTCTTTCGTGGCTGGATCTCTTAGCCCATCGGTCTTCAAATACATGATGCTTGCAACCATTTGTAAGTTGTTTTTGATCCGATGGTGAAGCTCTTTGATTAAGGTATTCTTCTCTTCAAGTGCTTTAAGTAGGGCAGATTCGGTCTTCTTGCGTTCGGTTATGTCAGAAAAAAAGATAGAGAGTCCTTCAGCTGAGGGGTAAATCCTATTCGTAAACCACTTGTCCCAATGTTCATAATACTCCTCGAGATAAATAGTCTTTTGAGTTTCCATCGCCTCTACATACGCATTGGCAAATGGAGTGCCTTTCGCCTCCGGATACAATTCCCAATAGTTGTTCCCAATCAAGTCGTTTACTTCACATCCAAGAAAGGCAGCACCAGCCGTGTTGACATAGGTATAATTGAAGTCTTTGTCAAACGCGACGAATCCGTCACTGATGCGTTCCAGGATGTTGGATATGAAGCTTTCGTTTTCGATGGCTGGTCTGGTGGTTAGCAAATGAATCTACGTTTATCGAAGGTATGCCATCAACCGGTAAATAGAAAGTTTTTCATAAGGTTACAATTAATTGTTTGATATTAACAGTAACCGGGTGGATGATTCACTGTCTACCTTTTGTAACTCACGAAATGATTTATTCTCCGAATAATTCGCTCAATTTGAATCTAAGGATGAGGTCAATTTTTGACTCAGGAAAATCCTGTATGAATCATGCAGGTAATTGTTTGGAACCTTGTGGGAAAGTCCACAAGGTTCTTTTTTATCCTGCCTGTTTCAATTCCGGTGGAAATAATGTGGAGAGGTATGAACGGAGATTTACATCTTTGCTCAATCCCATTTTTTTCTTGATGCGATACCTGGCCACCTTAACGCTGGAAGGATCCACCCCCATAATTTCAGCAGTCTCCTTCACAGAAAGGTCCATTCTTAAAAGTGCACAATAACGCAATTCACCAGCACTTAAACCCGGGCATACAGACTTAAGATTATCAAAGAAACCCAGGTGAACCTGTCCAAAGTATCGGGTGAAGTCGTCCCAATCATGGTCGGCAGATTTGTTCCGATTGATGATGCGTATCAACTTATTGAATACTACATTCTTTTCAGTAGTGCTCTTACGGTGTTCTTTGGCGATCTCCTCCATCTCATCAATGAATTTGTTCTTTCTGATCATCTGGAGCATAAAATCTGTCAATTCCTGTTCTTTGATCCTTAGCTTTTCTTCGGCGCTTTGCTGTTGAAGCTTGCTGTACTTCAAGTCCGTTTCTTTTCTGTGATTTTCAGCTCGGATCCACAATGAATAGGTAATCATAAGGATAATAATCAGGCCTCCTATGATTATCAGGCCGATAATCTGGGTCCTTCGGGCGGTCAGTTCACTTGCAAGTTTATCTACCTCTTTTTGCTTTTCCATGGTCTCCAACCGGATTCGAAGATTTGAATAATTTCTATCGGTAGAACTGGTTATCACAGAGTCTGAATAGCTTTTGTAAAGCCGATAATAATCGAGGGCCTCTTCAAGCTCTCCTTTACGTTCACTGATTTGCATAAGTAGATCGTAAGAGTTTCTGAGCATCAGGTGGTCGCGTTGTTGATTAAAGAATGTGAGTCCATCGATTGCAAACTCTTTTGCGATCTTGTACGATTCAGTGTTAAAATAAAATCTGGATAGTGAATATTTCAGTTGGTTGGTTTGTCTGGCATCCTTCAATTCTTCCGTGACTCTTGCGGCCTCTTTCAAGTAAAAAAGCGCTGAATCCGGTTGATTTAGTGAGGAAAATAACCGGGAAATATCCTGGGCAGTTTCCGAAATGTATTTGGATAATTTACGCGCATGGGCCAGTTGGTAGCTGTTTCTATAATTCACCAGCGCACTGTCTGTCAATTCCATTGATTCATAGATTTGCGCCAACGTGTTGTAAGAGGGTGGTAAATTATCTGGTTTCTGAGCAGCCAATTGGATGCTCAAGTTTGAAAAGTTTTTTGCCTTCTCATAGTCCCCCGTTAAGTTATACAGCATCCCCAGGTCATTGTAAATGTTGATCAAATGCCCGCGTGTTCGAGATACCGTAGTGTCTTCCTCTAATGTGATATCCAGAGCCTCGGTAAACTCAGCAAGTGCTTGTTCAAAATACCCCCTTCGGCCATAGTAGATCCCAAAAAGTATGCGTGAGGTTATCTCCTGATCTACCTTATCATTGGCTCGATAATATTGGAGAGCTTGCACATAGTTTTTTTCAGCTCCTTCAATATCCCCAATGTTTTCGTATACCTCTCCAAAATACCACGACAGCAATCCGGGATTCATTTTTCCATTTGTCAAATGATTAGCATACAGGTTGGATTGGTTGAGGTAGGAGAGCGCCTTTTCCAGATCTCCATTTCTTCGATAGTAAATGGCCAATGCAAGACTTGACTCGGCTATACCTCTTGAATAGTTGAGCGCTTTCGATTTTGAAAGTACTTCCTGTGACATCTCCAGTCCGACGGATGGATGATCGAAGACCAACTCATAAGCTACACTCATGAGTGAGTCCTGTTCTTGCTGAGCATTTGAGGCAAAAGAGGCATTAAATGCCAGACAAGCAACCAGTAGTGTTGTTAATCTTCGTAGTGACATTTCTTGATTCTTTAGTTAATTAAACCAATTAAACAGACCCATTAAACGAACCCAATGGGTTCATTTAACGGGTCAAAAAGAGAAGAAGTCGGTTATGGGTTTCTTCTGAACAACAATAGTTGAGCAGGTAAACCTGCATAAACTAAGGTACCTAATCTTTCGGAGGCGATCCGATTTGCCAGGTCAATTCTGGTACCATCACCAGGCAGTAAATCATAGATATTACCGGAATAGACGGTTTCATAGATTCCGTCATGATCTTCGTAATAGGATTGGAGCGTGGTGATAGAGGCATCGTTAGTTGCATCATACAGTTCTACATTGCAGCTATAATTTCTATCAGAAGTTCGCATGGGGATGGCATACACGATGGAGTCTACACCGGGATAGTCCAGCTTGCTAAAATGGGTCAGTCGGTCTCTATCCTCGCCGTACTCGACGAACGTACTGCTGCTGGTATGGATTCGATTATTCGAAGAGCCTATACGTCCAATTTCTAATCGGACCAATAAATCTCCACCGCCACCGCCTCCTGAGCCGTTGCAGACATATTGTGTGTGATCAATCTCATCACCTTCCAGAAGTCCATTGCCATTATCATCGAAGCCTGTGTCAATTCTAATACCTCCCCATGAGCAATTTGCGCCGGATGGCTCATTGGTAGTAGACACCAGTGAACTGACCGAATAGCAGTAATACTCGATACTCGTAATTTCCTCCTGACTCAAGACATTGTCGCCATTGGTATCCGTCCCCGACTCGATACGAATGCCGCCGTTGAGGCAATTTTCACTCGGAGCTTCCTGGCTCGTTTGAACGATCATGTTGGGAGTTTCGCAGATGAACTGTGTGTTATCAATTTCGTCATCGGAAAGTGCGCCATCTCCATTGTCATCCAGCCCCTCATAGATGCTGATGCCTCCAAACTCGCAGTTTACGCCTGGAGTTTCTACACCTGTTCTCACCAATTTACTCGCGCTGCTACAGATGTATTGCACTTCATCAATTTCATCTTCACCCAGAATACCATCTTTATTGGCATCCATTCCGGTTTCTACTTTCACTCCTCCATTCGCACAGTTTTCACCGGCAACTTCAGGCGTGACAAGGATCAGGCTATTCGGGTTTTCACAGACAAACTGTTCTTCGGTGATCTCATCCTCCGAAAGGATACCGTCTTCATCTTCATCTAAACCTGTGGCAATACGTACGCCACCAAAGGCACAATTATCACCGGGTAATTCTTCGGTGACAGATATAAGTTTCTCAATCGTTACTTCATCGCTACTACAAGAGCTCAGCATCATAAGTGCAGATACCGCTGCACCCATTAGCAGTAAGGGTGTTCTTGTTCTTTTCATTCTAAGATTTTGATTAATTATAAAATGCAAGGAAACGAAGAGGTGTGGACAGGGATTGGTTTTGCCGGTTACAAAAGGTATACCATAAGGGTGGGTAGAAGGGTTTTTTCTATGTAAAATATGCCTTATAGAGACCTGAGAGGTGTTTTGAAAATTTTTGAAAGGTTACAGTGGAGTGTTGCTAAATAGTGATTAGTAAATCGGTGGTTAGTGAATTAGTAATCCATAAGACTACTGACATAATCTATTATTGTTCCATCCCAATAGCAATTAACACATCTATTGTTCTCGAAGCTATGTTCGCAGTTCGGATAACCGTATAGAAAATGAGAACAGTTTGGACATAACTTGGCCATTTTAGATGAATTAGCAAAGTATTCACTTTCACATTCGTCACAAATTCTAATCTTTTTTTTATAGTACACTACCCAACAATAATTTGATTTAAGCAATATAAAATAAATCACTGCGAAACATAATGATAAGATGAAGCTTTTGATTGAGGTACAATTGGACGCAATGATAAATAGTTGGAAATCCCTTAACCTAAAGTGCTAGATGTATTAAGAAAAAGTAGAACATATCTCCATTGGTAGTTGAAGTCAAAATCACGTGTCGGGATTGCGGGATAGCTGGATTGATTTTGACTAGATTTTTTGCTTACTCGTATGTTTGATTTCCCGAGTTTCTTTGGAGATAAAAAGGCAAGGAGAGTGGGAGATTTATTTTGCATAAGGTAATCTATCGATATACCGGAAAAAGTATCATTCCCCACTTTCCTGTCACTTCTCCAAGTCTGGACAGTACTAAGGGAACCCTTCAATGTATCCCGCATAATACGAGTATAGACCGTAAGAAGTTTGCCTTATTTTCAATCTTAATCTTAAAATTATGAAAGTTTTCAAGCAATCTGTAGGTATCGATGTATCTAAGGACACAATTGCATGTTGTCTTGGATCCTGTGACCAAAACCAAACCGAAGAGTATTCTAAGTGTAAGTCATTCCAAAATACTGTAGCAGGATTTAAACAACTTTTGAAATGGACGAATGAAAAAGCTTCTCTTAAAGATGTGTGGTTTGTAATGGAAGCAACAGGAGTATACTATGAGAACTTAGCATATTGGTTACTTGAGAGAAATAAGAAGGTTAGCGTATTCCTTCCCAGCAAAGTGAATCATTACGCTAAAACACTGGAAATCAAAACAAAAACTGACCTAGTAGATGCAATGATACTGGCCAAAATTGGACTAGAAAGAAAGTTGAAAGGGTGGTCTGTTCCAACACCTACCATGCACAAAATCAAAGGTTTAACAAGAGAGTACCGCGAATATAAAGTCAAGATTACAGCTGCTAAGAACCAATTCCATGCTAAAACTCATGCTTATCAATGTGCCAGCACGACATTGAGACGATTAAAAAAGCAAATAAGACTAATCGAAAATCAATTGGTAGAAATAGAAGCTGAGCTAAGAGTATTGGTCATGAATGACATGCTGCTTGGTGAGAAGATTGAGAAGATTGAGTCTATACCAGGGGTCAGTTTTATGACGGTGGTGTGCATCTTAGGTGAAACTAATGGATTTGCTCTAGTCACAAATGCAAAGCAGCTCGTCAGTTATGCTGGCTTAGATATCAAGCATAAACAATCCGGAAATAAAGAAGGAAAATCTAAAATCTCTAAAAGAGGAAATAGCTTTATTAGACATGCTCTATACATGCCCGCACTTTGCTGCAGCAAGCATAATCCTGACCTCAGAATATTTTATAATCGGATCAACGAAGGAAAGCCTAGCAAGAAGATTGGAGTAACCGCAGTGGCTAGAAAATTACTGACTTTGATGTATACTCTCTGGAAAAACAACACTGAGTACGTTCCAAATTATTCAACCATTTAAATTTGGATTTTAACACAGTACCTTTTTTATCGATGAAAAAAGTAAGTGCCTGCCCGGCAGGAGGGCACTCCAACTGAGCACGTAAGTGATAGGGAAGTCCTATTGTTTGCACAAGTGGATGCTTGCGTCAGCAGGGGTGTTGTAAGAAGTAGCTAGTAATCAGTAATTAGTGAATTAGTAATGATATATATATCATTCGATTCTTGTTTTAATGGTTAAGAATGCTTTTTAATAAGCCTTCCGGGATAGAAAACATGTTCTATCGATTATTGATCAAATAATTAAAAAACGTTTCTTACTATTGCATTTTCAATTACCTGAGAAATTAGAAGTTCACCAATGTACAGATCAGCTCGACTGTTTATTCTTTCATCCTTAAGTTTTATGTCTCTAACTACCGAAGCCCAAACCTATCTTGGAAGCTTTGAGGGAGTTAGTGAAGTCGTTGAATACAATGGCTATGTCTACTTTACACCCTGGGAAAGGGATGAGGAAGCTACGGAATTATGGAAAACAGATGGAACACCAGAGGGAACAGAATTAGTGTTCAAATTACGCGATAGATATTACAGCTATCTTCGAGATTTAACCATTTACGATGGACATTTATACTTTAGCGCCTACGATCCATTTGAGGGTAATGAACTTTTTAAATCTGATGGAACTACTGCCGGCACTTCAATACTGAAAAACATTAATGAGTCAACTGGAAATGATAAAAGTTCCAACCCAAGATTTCTTACCGTTTTAAATGACCATTTGTATTTTTCAACTTCACATATGCAAGGTATATGGAGAACTGATGGAACTTCAGAGGGGACAGAAATTGCTTACGGTACTAATTCTCACATAGGTGACCTCAAGACATCCGGAGACTATATCTACTTCAAAGTAGGTAATGACCTTTACAGGTACAACTCAAATACAAGAGAAACAACGTCTGTTGTTTTAGATGACCTTTATTCGATGAGTAATATTCACAAAGCGAATGAAACCCTGTTCATTGCTACTACAGATAATACAGTCAAGAGACTTTATAAGTTTGATGAAAATTCTACTGATCCTGTGTTAATCCAGGAAATAACTATACAACAGTATGGGGGTGTTACCTTGGACAATTTCATTCAGGTAGGAGGGAATTTTTACTTCAGTGCTAGAACTGATCTTGGCAATTCTAATTACACAGATGATCTGTGGATTTCTGATGGTACCCTAAATGGAACCAATATGGTTAAAAGTTTTGAGTGGGATAGGCACTGGTCTGACTCATACATGAAGCACTTTGTTGAATTTGAAGGTAAACTCATTTTCAAGGCACCTGAATATCTTGATGGTCATATATGGGTGTCAGAAGGAACTGAAGAGAGCACCAAAGAATTATTACAATTTGAAATGAATAGAGAGGTAAAACCTGTTGTTCAAGACGATCAACTTTTCTTCCCTTCCAATTTTTATGAGTTATGGGTAACCGATGGTACCTCAGCTGGTACTAGAGTTTACTCCCGGAGCAAGCTAACCCACGGATCTATTTATGGCATTACAGCTACAGGTCTGACGCCCATCAATGGTCATCTGTATTATTCGGCAGAGGACGAGCAAGAAAACGGCGCGTTTTGGAATACGTCTCCTGATAGTGATATAACTGTTCTTGCTGCCTCCAGGGAAAGGATTACAGGAGAGGAATTGGCTTTTTCGAGCGACATTAATGACTGCTCAGAACTAGGTTTTCGGGTTAGAAATGATGGAAATAATGAATTGTTCTTGTCTAGTATTTCAGTGACTTCCCCAGAGTTTTTTGTTTATGGCGAAATTCCGGAATCCTTATTGCCTGGCGAAACAGCTTCATTTGAGGTAGCCTATTTCCCTTACGATAATTCGACTGCCAATGGAACATTGACCATCCTCACTGATGATAGAGATGAGGGCCTATTTCAACTTAAGTTAAACGGCATCCCAAGTGGTGAGGGAAACAACCTTTCATCTTCTAAAGGACTGGGTAAGATTATATATCCTACGAGCAGTGAACGAGATATTACATTAAGCAATAGCAGCATATTAGAAAATTCATCCATTGGATCAACCATTGGTGAATTGAGTGTTACCGATTCAAATGGTTCTTTTGAATTTGAATTGATAGAAGGTACTGGAGATAAAGACAATTCATTCTTTACGATCGATGGTAATGAGCTAAGATCGAATCACATGTTTGATTTTGAATCGAGAGCTTTCAGGTCTGTAAGGGTAAGAGCTTTTAATGAGGTAGAAGATTTCGAAGCTTCCTTTGCGATAAATGTGACAAATACCAACGAGCTGGTTGAATTTGAAAGCTGCGGTTACACTACCTCTGAACTGAACTATTCTTTGTGGGATATTGAATTCATTGGTGATAATAGTTTGATGGCCGTGGGTGATAATACGGTCATGAGATCAGACGATGGAGGCGACACCTGGAGTGAAGTAGAAACAGGAGTTTTAGCCGATTATATTGATATCGAAAAAATAGGAGAGGTTATTTATTTGCTAGGGAAATACAACACGATTGTTAAATCTGAAGACAATGGACAAAATTGGTTTCCTCAAAATCTTCTTGAAGAGAGTTTTCCATATGTCGGAAAAATTCATTTCATCAATGCTGACAGAGGATTTGCCATCGGGTTTGACGGGCAGTACTTTTCAACAAAAGACGGTGGGGAAAACTGGGTTAGTGGTTATATGAGCTATTATGATCTGTCTTCAATTTCGTTTGGCGATGAGACCACAGGTTATATCGTAGGGGGTTCTAGTACAATCATGAAGACAGAAGATGGTGGAGACTCATGGCAAGGGTTGAGTTTTTTCAGTAATTATGAATCGTTTACATCCGTTCATTTCTTCGATGCAGATCATGGGTTTGTTTTAGACGATGAAGGCAAACTGTATGAGACAACTGATGGTGGTGGTTCCTGGAGCGAGAAAGGGACTGCAAACTCAGGATATAATAATCGTGCCTATTTCATTTCTGAAACTGAGGCCTATGTACTCGGAAGCTATGGTGTCCTGATTAAAACAGAGGATGCTGGAGTAACCTGGGAACAAATTGATCTCGGAAATAGTGGGACGTTAAGAGCTATGACACATGATCCCTCAACGGGCAAGGCATTCGTTGTGGCTGATGGTGGTTCATATAATGAAGGGAGAATAATCTATAAGCTAGAAAATGATACGTGGAGTGAGCTATCAGCTTTTGATCCAGATGACTTCTTCCACCTGGCATTGAAAGAGAATGCTATTTACGCTTTTGGTAATAAGAATTTTAAGTCTACCGATGGTGGTTTGACCTGGGATAAACTCATGATCGGTGAAAACCAGACGGACCGATATGATAGAGTAGCTGCTTCATACTTCTTTGATGCCTCAAATGGTTTTGCCGCAATTAACCATGAAGGTCTTTATAAGACGGAAGATGGCGGAGAGACCTGGAATCAGGTTTCATCTTATGATGGGGGAGAAGTCCAGGATATATACTTCCATAATGAAAGTCTTGGTTTTATCAGTGCAGGATATCCGCATGGAATTTACCGTACGACGAATGGAGGGGACACCTGGTCTTTAGCGTCAATTGAACCGATTTCAGACTATTCCAGAGTGGAAGAGGTGGTTATGCTTGACGAAAACACTGGGTTTGCTTTGGCAAGCCTTTGGGCACATATTCTTAAAACAACCGATGGGGGTTTAACCTGGACCCCATTGATTGAATTTGAAGGCAAATGGCTCCATACTATGCACTTTTTCAACAATCTTGAAGCCATTGCATTAGGCAATGATGGGTTTATTGTCAGGTCTGATGATGGCGGTGATACCTGGACAGAAATTCCAACATTGGTAGGTTGGGATTTTAAATCGGTTGTCTTTACCAGTCCTGAAATTGGTTTTGCTGCCACAAATAATAATGGAGGTGTTGGTCAGGTCTTGATGACAACTGATGGGGGGTATAATTGGGAAACAATGTGGGGAAGCGATGAATACCATTATGTGGCTCAAGATGGAGACTTAATCCTTGTAGCTGGTGAAGATGGCGCATTAATCCGCATAGAAACCCAACAGACCCCTTCTATGCCTGGGTATGTTTCAGGATCCACAGAAGTGCCTGTAAACACAAGTATCGAGTATGCGGTTCCAACTAGCTGGAATGCCGAATACATATGGGGGGTTGAAGGTGATCCTATCTTCTCTTTCGAGGGATCAAACGCTACTGTAGAATGGGACACTCCCGGAACGTACACATTATCAGTTACCGCATACAATAGTTGTGCATCCGGATCTACCAGAGAAGTAGAGATTACGGTTGTTGAAAATCCACAGCCGGAGGTGACGGGTGAATCTGAGGTCTACATGAAGAATACTGAAGTTTATACTACACAGTTAAATGAGGGTAGTTCCTACACGTGGTACGTTGAGGGAGCCGCTGATTATGTGATAGATAACAATCAAATCACTATTAAATGGGGGCAGGAAGATACTGGCTTAGTAGGAGTGATAGAAACAAAAGAAAGCTCAGGCGCAAGAGCCTTCGATGAGATGATTATTACGCTTACCGAAAATCCGAATATAGCTCCAGTGATAACTGGCACTCGTGTAGATTGGAACATAGAGCAGGGTGGGTCTTTGGAGATTTTTGTCTCAGACTTGATTATTGAAGATACAGATAACAGCTTTCCTGATGATTTTTTATTAATTATTGAAGAATCATCCAATTACACGATTAATGAGAATCAGATTATTCCAGCTCCCATGTTTGTTGGAGAACTAACGATCCCGGTTAGAGTTAGTGACGGCATAGATGAAAGCGAAACCTACAACATAATTGCTACGGTTGATGCCCCTCCCCCTCTTGGAGTAACTAATGCTAATGAATTAATTGCCTATCCTAATCCGGCTAAAGATGCTGTTCGAATTACGTCGAAAGGTGCCAATCAATTACCATTAGAATCAGTTTCCATTTTTGATATAACAGGATCCTTTTTGGGTAGTTTGGAATTTAAGTCGGTGAACAATGAAATTAAGATCGACTTAACTGATCTTAAAAGTGGTACCTATATCCTGAGAATGAATTTAAATGATGGAGAAATTGCTCAAGTAAGACTGATTAAGGAATAATTTCTTTTTTGCTCAGTTAATTAACAAGAATGAACTACACAAAAACTCTTGTTTGTCATCTTGATGTTTGTTTGGCCTGGTAAGTCTTAAATCAATGGTTAGAAATCATTAAATCGACGCTTATAAACATTAAAGTAACCGCTCGCAGCACTGATGGAATGGTTGGAGGGGGGTATTCTTACTTCTATTTCGGTTTCGTAACAACAAAGTCAATTTGAAATTGATATGATATTGAAGGCGTAGCTACAACCTACGTCTAGAAGGATACATTTTGGATGGGGCATCACATACCAAAGTGTCATTCCGAGGAACGAGGAATCTTTACTTCTAGATGTAAAGACTTCCCATGGAAACTCATTACTGTATCGGAATCGAATTGCACTTTAGTGAATTCAAGGGAGCTATTATCAGAAGCACAACGGACACTTGTACTATAGGTGCTTTAATTCTAGTACATGAATGAAGGTTTGTCAGGTTCTTCGTCCAGTTGAGATGGATCCACCTGATGCGACATCAGGCATTTGTCTAGTGTACTTAGTACTTTGGTCAATCTTGCCACCATTCCTTTATCAAACTCGATCCTATCTTGATTTTGGTATTGAGTAATTATAATCCAGTTCTTAAAAAAAATTGAAGAAGTTACTCTTTCATCTGTTTTTTCCACGTCTTCAAGATCAACGTTCGTTTCAATGTAGTCATGGTATTTCAATACTTGCGATTTCCATTCTTCAGCTTTTTGATTCTCCAGGTTCATTACATGTTCATATGCTCGGATGGTCGCAAGTAGCGTATCGTGCATGAGATATTTGGAATAATTTGAGAGGATATCAAAATATTCTGACTGATTTCTCCAATCGACATAAAACCAGTTACCTTTGTTGATAATGTTGATTGCCTGGTAATCGTTTTGGGGAGAGTTGTCTGATAGGACATCATGTGCTTGATTCAAATAATCTTCAAGGTATATGTAGGTACCTCCTCCAAGCATAGAAGTATCCATCAGGTATTTAAAGTCTACAACATCTTTGTTTACATCATTTCTGAAATTGATTAAAACATTGATATAATCATTGTACTCCTGCTTATTATGTCGGTAGTCTTCAAACCAAAATGCACCTAAAACTGAAACGAAGATTAGCAGTGCCTCACCGAGCCAGGTCCATATGGATTTTTTATTTTTCATCGAGATTAATACAAGTTAACGAATGAATTTATTGAAGCTATCTAAAATTTTCAACTGTTAGTAGCAAGATGGACTGAAAACCAATTAATGAAAAAGCTGTTAATATTCATTATATTATCAATTGATAATGTATGAAGAATTTTCTCAACAGATTGATTCAATTAGGACAATTTGATGGTCAGGATGCACTTGATAAGTCAAGAGTCATGATCATCAATTGGTTTGTTCTTGTTGCTATTTTCATCGCAATATTTTTTCTGATTGTCAATCTTGTTTTAGAAATTTACTTACAGTCTATTATTAGTGTGTCAGCAATCATTTTGTTGGCACCGACATTTGCATTTAATGCGAATAAAAAAATCAACCTTGCGACGCTATATTTTCTAAGTGCATGTTCGCTGATCGTTATTTTAAGCTCTTTTGTTTCTTATCAAGAACAAAGATTCACAGAGGTAGAAAATATCCTTTTTGTGATCATGGTTTTAAGCGTATTCTTACTGGATGGAATGAAATCTGTTTTTTCTTTCTGCTTAGTACTGATCATCTTTTTAGTCCTCAAGACAATTTCAGCAGTAAGTCAAGGAAATACTGTTGAAACTAATCTGATCCTTTTACTGATAACTGCTGCCCTGATTTCAATCTCTTTGAATGTATTTGCTCAGCTATTTAAGCGGATCTTATTTAAATCATACGATCGCTTGAATGAGCAGAAAAATCTTCTTTACACATTAATTGATAATATCCCATTGTACATCGGAATCTTTGATGAAAACGGCAGGTATTCCATGGTCAATATCAATTATGAAAAGACCTTCCAGTTGAAAAGAGAGGAAATAATAGGCAAACGACTGAGAGATATCATTCCTTCAGAAAATATTCCTAAATATGAACCATTGTTAAATAGAGCCTTAAATGGTGAATCTGTGGAATTTCACCTGGAAACACCATTAAAAAACGGATCGACAATTTTTGCAAAGGGTAAATATGTTCCCATTAAGTCTGACGATGGCAAAGTAAAATACGTGACCGTTGCTTTGTTTGATGTGACTGATCTCGAATTAGTGAAAAAGCAATTGGAAGAGGCTAATCAATCGAAAAATCGTTTGATCAATATTATCGCCCATGACATTCGAAACCCGCTCTTCGATTTTGACCTCATTCTTAATAGCAGTTCTGAAGGAGACTTGTCGAAAGAGAAATTCACATATTTTGTTGATTTAATAAAGTCCAAATTCGAACCACTCAAATCGACCATACATGGGTTGTTGGATTGGTCTATATCGCAAATGCACGGCATTGTGCTTAATCCGCAGCAATTCAGATTGGATGAACTGCTTTTGGAAATTTTGGAATCGTTGAAAAATCATTTGGATAAAAAATCAATAACCATTGATTTGAGATTAAATGATGCTGTTATAATCAATGCAGATAGAGAAAATCTTAAAATTGTCTTTCGCAACATTATTCATAATGCAATCAAGTTTACACCTGAGGGAGAGCGTATAATCGTTGAGCTGAAGATGGGAGAAAAAGAGGCGCTGGTTAATATTATTGATAAGGGCGTTGGCATGCCAAAGGAGCTGATTGATAAAATTCTGACCAAGCAAGTTGTGAATTCTACGATGGGAACATCCGGTGAAAAAGGCTCGGGAATAGGGTTATCCTTTTGTGTAGATCTTTTGGAGAAGAATAAAGGTACCTTGGCAATTCAAAGTAAGGTTGGAGAAGGCAGTACATTTAAGATTGTCCTGCCATTAGGTGAAGCTATAGCTAAGAATTAAGCAGTTCCAAAAGCTATCTTAGACTAAGACAAGTGAACAATCGATTTTTGAATCGCAAGGTTGTTGGGGTAATACACATCGTAACCATCCTCACGTTTTATGCGGATAGAAAAAAGAGAAAGTCCGATCACTTCTCCTTCAATCGAATTATCACCATCCACAATTTTAACTTTCGAGCCAATCTTAAACGGAAAGAAGAAAAATAGAATTACTGAGGCAGTGATGTTGCTTACGATCGACCAGGTAGCAAAAAGACCTACTCCAACAACGGTAAGAAATGAAGCGATATAGACAGAGAGGCCTTCCAGGGAGACTTCCCAAATGATTCCCAAAGCAACCACCAAGAATAAAAGTGCAACCGCCCGAATCACTCGCCTGATGTACTTTGAACGAGTTTCGTCAAATGAATGTAGAATGGATCTTTTGGTAACGATTTTCGCAAATGAAGTTCTTAAAACAAGATATAAAAGCAGTGCTATAACGGTTGCAGATAATTGAATCAAAGAATTATTTTGCTGAAAGTCCAATAATGTATTCATAGTGTCTAAATTGAGATAAAAATACCATTGATGCGAACAAAATTGAGTCCCATTTTATTTGGGATGGTTCTTTTACTACTTTTTTCGAGCTGTACCACCTTACACAAATCACAAGTTAGTCTGATAGGGAATTACTACAGTACGTTGGCAGAATATCCCGGCAATATCAAAAAACTGGACGAACAGGCAGCAGATATTGCCTTGGAGGCAGGCAACATAGAAAGTGCATTGTACGAATCTGATTCAGTACGGATCAATGAGTTAGTTGATGCCATTGGTGTTTACAGTGAAGATATTGTATTACCTGATTCGATTCGCACAGAGATTGATCAAATAGAGCAATACATCAGGGGCTATTATGTATTGGTCCCAAATGGATTTAGCATTTACCGAGCTTTAAAAGGCACTTCAGAATCGATCGGTTCATTCTTTGGTGTACGTCCGGTGGTTTCTACCGTATTGCCGGAAAGGGAAGAAATTAGTGAACGAAAAAAGCAGAAAATTGCGAAACACTTCAAATCACAAAGCCAACAGTTCCGACATTCTCTGAAGGTTATTAAAAGCTATGTGGATAATCATTTGATACCCCAGGTGGATGATTCAAACGCCGAGATGAAGCAAAACATTCAGCGACTATTCAATGAAAATGATGTAAGAATCAGTTCTTTGAATTATTACTTTGATTACAACAAATACTTTGCTGATCTATTTCAAAAAGCAATCAAAACGAAAAAACTCTATGTAAGCATCTCTAATGCCATTGATTTATTATTAGAAACAGAAACAGAAATTCAGAAAATGACGAAAGATCGAGGTAAATTGAATACCGGATCAGAGCGATTGCATAAGCTGGTAGCGGAGACTCAGCGAATCAAAATACTGATCGAAGAAACTAAATTGAAATAATTTCATAACCTGACCACCATGATCATATTAAGCGCACTTGGGCATGAGTTAAACCTATTGCTGGGGGTGTCAGGAGTAATTCTTTTGATCGGATTACTACTTAAAAGGATCAATCAGCCTTACATTATCGCCTACATCCTAACTGGTGTAATACTAGGTCCATACGGATTTCAGCTTGTGACAGAGTACGAAACCGCAGAGGCTATTGGTGAGTTGGGACTGGTTATTCTGATGTTTTTCATAGGTATGGAAATATCGTTGAGGGATTTTCTGGGTAAGTGGAAAGTGGCGCTATTTGGTACTGGATTGCAGGTGTTGTTTAGCATCCTCATCGTACTAGCAGTCGGAATGGCTATGGATTGGTCGTTCAAGCGAATTCTTCTTTTGGGATTTATCATCTCACTAAGCAGTTCGGCAGTCGTGATCAAACTGATTGAGGATAATGGCCTTTCAAAAACCCAGATCGGACAAAATGTGGTGAGCATTCTGCTGACGCAGGACATCATGATTGTCCCTATGATCATTCTCATGTCTTTTCTCGGTAGCGGAACAGTTCAATTAGATCAGATACTGTTACAAATGGTGGGTGGCGTGCTGATTATTTCCTTTTTAGTTTACTTGATCAAAAAACCAACTATTAAAATTCCATTTGCTGATAAGCTAAAAGACGATCACGAACTTCAGGTGTTTGGTAGCCTGATCGTTTGCTTTGGTCTTGCCCTGATCACCTCTTTATTTCAATTATCAGCGGGTTTAGGGGCATTTGTTGCCGGATTGTTTGTACATGCCACACCATCCACCAAGTGGCTACACGAGAGCTTGCATTCATTTCGTATTATCTTGATTTCCATATTTTTCCTATCGGTTGGGATGCTAATTAACCTGGAATTTCTCGTTGAGCATTGGATAATAATTACCTCTCTGGTGGTTGGTGTGTACATCAGTAATCATGGCATCAATGCAATAGCTTTGAGGATGCTCAAAAGCTCTTGGAAAGAAAGCATTTTTGGCGGGTCAATGCTGGCCCAGGTTGGAGAATTCAGTTTCGTTTTAGCCTCTTTGGGTTATCACTCCGATATCATTACACCGTTTAGTTACCAGTTGACGATCATTGTAATTTCCATTACCATATTCATAAGTCCACTTTGGGCACTTATGACCAAAAAAATTCTTAAGGTGGATACTATTACACTTCATTGAGTTGATTAAAAAGAGATAGCATGAAAACATACGACTTACGCCCCGATAAGATGATATTATCCGGACTGAGAACTCTAGAAGATTTTGGGAAGAGCTTTTATTCTCATCAAAAGCAAGAAGCAAAAGCAAATGCAGCACTAACCTACATTGGGGAGAAGCCAACGGAAGATGTGGAGGTTCAGCTCTATAAATTCAACCAGTCTCTACATGATAAATCGTTAGATGTTCAAAATTTTGACTTTCTAAAGTCCCCTGAAAGTGGGTTGAATTATTGGCTCAATTTTCATGGCATACATGATGTGAGTCTGGTGGAAAAGGTTGGTGAATCTGCATCACTTGAAAGACTTACCTTACGGCAAGCTTTGGACTCGACTCAGCGACCAAAAGTGGAACAATATGATCATTACCTATTCCTAAGTGTAAAGTCCATTACCAAATCAGAAAATGGTCAGATTGAGGTTGAACAAATTTCTTTTACACTAAGTGAACAGTATATTATCACTTTTCAAGAGCATAAGGGAGATCACTTTGATGACATCCGAGATAAGATAGAGAAAGACATAGGCTTCATTCGTAAGCGCGGTTGTGATTATCTCTTGAGTCAATTGTTGGATGCGGTCCTCGATAATTTCTTTGAGACGCTGGAAACCATGAATGAAGAAATTGCGGCTTTAGAGAAAGAGATTTTTAGTAATCCTACGAAATCAAGTTTGATTCTGCTTGAATCCCAAAAAAGCGTTGCGCAGCTAATTAAGAAGTCATTGAATCCCTTTAAAGAAGCCTTACAAAGTTTAATGAACAATCAGTCAAAGCTGATCCATGATGAGAATTACAAATTCTATAAAGATCTATCTAGTTCCGCAATAACGGCCTTGGAAGAGGCCGATGCATTGCTGCGGTCCTTGGAGGGCTTATCAAATATCTACTTTGCTTCACTGAGTCAAAATATGAATGAGGTGATGAAAGTGTTAACAACTGTTGCGACCATTTTCATCCCACTTACATTTATTGCAGGAATCTATGGGATGAATTTCGATTATATTCCTGAGCTAAAGTATAGATATGGTTATTTTATCACGTGGGGTGTGATGGTTGCGGTCACCTTGGGCATGATGATCTACTTTAGGAGAAAGAAATGGATTTAACGCTTTGTTGTGTTCTGTTTTGTAACGATTCATGAATAAAAAAGAAAACCTATTGGAAATTGGTCGACGAGACCACATTGATCTTCCTCAACTTGGGCTGTTTGATGTTGAAGCGAAAATTGACACGGGTGCATATGGATGTGCCTTGCATTGCCATCAGATCAAAAGAGAAATGAGGGGAGGTAGAGAAGTTCTCATGTTTAAAGTGTTGGATCCGGATCATAAAGATTATGAAGAACAAACACATATAGTAGAAGAATTCAGACAAAAAGCGGTCAAAAGCTCTACCGGTGAGCGTGAAGAACGTTACGTCATCAACACCAGGATTGTGCTGTTTGGACAGGAATGGAATGTTGATTTTTCGCTAACCGATAGAAGTTCAATGAAATACCCAATACTACTTGGGAGAAAATTTCTTTCGGGTAAGTTTTTGGTAAATGTTAACTTAAAGGACCTTTCTTTTCACTCTAAACAAAAGAAAAATGAAAATAGCAGTACTCTCCCGAAACCCTAAACTTTACTCCACCAGTCGTTTAATTGAGGCCATAGAACTGAAGGGGCACCAAGGTCTGGTAATTGACCACCTGAAATGTGACCTTATCATGGATGACAAGGGACCGACCATTTATTATCATGGGAAAAAACTTGAAGACATTGATGCTGTCATCCCAAGGATAGGCGCCTCTGTAACATTTTATGGAACTGCGGTGGTTCGTCAGTTTGAAATGATGAAGACATTTTCAGCTGTGGACTCACTTGCAATCACACGCTCTCGGGATAAATTGAGAAGCTTACAAATTCTATCCAGATCAGGTGTCAATATGCCAAAGACTGCATTTACGAATTTTAGTAAGGAGGAAAATAAGGTGCTGAAACACATCGGAAGAGCGCCTGTAGTGATTAAGCTTTTAGAGGGAACTCAGGGTTTAGGTGTGATGCTGGCAGAGACTGAGAAAGCTGCAAAATCTGTTGTAGAGGCTTTTGAAAGCCTTAAAACCCGTGTGATTCTTCAAGAATTCATTGAAGAAGCTGGAGGATCAGATATCCGTGTTTTTGTAGTGGATGGAGAGGTTGTTGGTGCTATGAAGCGGCAAGGAAAAGAAGGTGAATTTAGATCAAATCTTCATCGGGGAGGATCAGCAAAAGTTATCAAGTTGAGTCGATCAGAGAAGTCTGCTGCCCTTAAAGCTGCGAAAAGTATGGGACTCGCAATTGCCGGAGTAGATATGCTACAATCCAAAAAAGGTCCCTTGGTACTTGAGGTAAATTCTTCACCTGGATTGGAAGGAATCGAAAAAGCAACGGGCGTTGATATTGCCGGAAAGATCATTGAGTACATCGAAAGATCTACTTCCAAGAAGCGCAGAACGAACGTAAAAGCATGATGGAGGACTTGAAAATAGCAGGCGAGACAATAAAGCCGGGTAAGGAAAAACAGATTCTTGCCACTATCTCTCGTTTACCAACAAGAACCCAGATTGATATTCCAATTGTAGTTTCACGATCCAAAAAACCCGGACCGACACTTCTTTTAATGGGGGGTATGCATGGTGATGAGATCAATGGAGTGGAAATTGTCAGACGAATAATAAGGCAAAAGCTACATCGGGTAGAGAAAGGTACCACTATATGCATACCAATATTAAACGTCTACGGTTTTCTTAATTTCTCACGACAAGTCCCGGACGGGAAGGACGTCAATCGTTCATTTCCAGGTTCAAGAAACGGTAGTTTAGCGAGCCAGATTGCTTTCCACTTTAGAAATGAAATCCTCCCGGTTATAGATTTTGGGCTTGACTTTCATACAGGAGGAGCCAGAATCAATAACTACCCACAGATTAGAGGGCAAATGGATGTAGAAGAAAACCGAATTCTGGCGGAAGCCTTTGGAGCAAAATACATCATTAACTCTCCATTCCGAGAAAAATCCCTTCGTAAAGAGGCTGCTAAACAGGGTAAAAATATCCTCGTTTATGAAGCAGGAGAATCGCTTAGATTAAGAAAAAATTCCATTGATGAAGGAATAAACGGAGCTTTACGTGTCATGCAGCATTTGAAAATGAGAATGGAAGCACCTCAACCCAATGCCCCCAGCATTCACATCAGTTCTTCTTCATGGCTCAGGTCTAAAGCCGGCGGCTTATACCATTCTTTTGTTCGTCCGGGGGAAGTGGTTAAAAAAGGTCAGAAAGTTGGAATAATTGCAGGGCCTTTTGGGGAGTTCGAACGATCTGTCAAGAGCCGATTTGATGGACATGTCATAGCTGTAAATAATAACCCGGTAGTGAATCGTGGAGATGCATTGATGCATATTGGTGTTGTTTGATGGAAATGGGGGTATGATCTGGTGAAAGATATTTGGTAGTTATTTTCATCTATATGGCTCATTTGGTTTTCTAAAGTTTAAATTAGTTAGCATCAATATGTAGAACCATTATTCACTTCCAATATGAACTTTAAAATCCATTTCCTATGCCTTCTGCTTCTCTTCTTTAGTTTTCAATTTGCATCATCTCAGCAGAAGAAAGAGCTCAGACAGTTAGCAGAAAAGGAAGTTCCTAAAAAAGTACTAAATAAGTTTTCAGAACAGAATGCAGCTGCAACGCAAGTTTCATGGCATCCTTACCCTAATCAGTATGGACCAGATAGAAGTGGGACATTTCGCTACTATCCGATAAGATGGACCACCTATTCACCCTCTTATTACGAGGTTAGGTATGAGAATAATGGAGAAAAAATACGAAAGGTCTATGACTGGGTTGGAGCTTTAATTGTCACTTCAAGACCTGCTACTACTTCAGAAGCTGAACTTAATACCGTGTTGAATATCAAAGGATATAGTGGGTGGACAGTATTAAGTGTTGAAAAAGTGAGCAAGCCTAAGGTTGGATCATTCCTCAAAGTTTGGTTGACTCGAGAAAAGAAAAGGCGAATATTATTTTTTGATGAAAAGATGGATCTGGTGAAAACACTTCGTTGGGATAACGACACTCGTCTGATGGTCAATGCCGAAAAAACTCCAGGAAGTAATTCGAAAAAGAGAAGGGAGCCTGTTTCCAAGATTGATGTTCCGGAAGTTGTCATTAAAAATGCCTTGGAAAACAATCAGGATGCTCAGGTCATTAAATGGTTTACTTACACGGGTAATTATGACCCATTTGCTGCTGATTTTAGCTACTATGATGTAGAAATTCCTGTATTCTATCAAGCATTACTCAAAGACAAGTCCAGAACATATTTTAATACTTTCACAAATAATGGGGAGCTTGTTGAGTCTTCCGAAATAGTAACATTAAAGAAGCTTCCTAAGCCAATTAAGGATGCTTTATACTCCAGCAAGTTTAAGTCCTGGAAATGGGATACAGAACATAATTTGATTAGAACCGCCGATGGAAGAGTTCTGTACAGAATCTATGGTATTGAAAACGACACATCAAGAACTTTAATCATGAATGAAAAAGGAGTATCAATAAAAGATGAATTTTAATTTAAGATTCTGAAAAATCTGTTGACTATCTAACCTTAATCAAGATACATTGGACGATCAAAATTTTACCAAAAAAGCGAAAAAGCAGTTAACGGAGTGGAATGAATTTGCCGACGAATTGCATGAGCAGTTAGATATTGGAATACATGAAGCCGCCGAAGAGTTCGAAAAGCAGAAAGAGAAGTTAAACCAATGCCTTGAAGATTACATCGAACAATTAAGATATGCTCAGAACGTCAGCACTGGGAGCATGAAGAATGTGATTTCATCTTTAGAGGACCTTCAGAAAAAGGCATCCATTTCGCAGGCTATTGTCAAAGAAAAAATTGATGAACAACAATCAAAACTGAGCCAGGGAATAGCAGAACTAAAAGACAAGATATCGAATGCCAAAGAGGTCGTGGAGGATGAGGCAGAACATATTTTAGAGGAAGTCGGGGATAAACTAGAGGGTTTTCATACAAGAATCGATCTGCTTAGACTTCAATTTCATTTAGGTCGCGCTGAAGTCAAGGATGAATGGAAAGAAAAGAAAAGAGAGCTGGCTGAGAAAATAGCGGAAATAAAAAGCAAATTAGAACAGGCTGAGGATGATGCAGAAAAAAGTTGGGATGATTTCTCAACTGAAATAAGAGGTGCCTGGAGTCATCTTAAAAAAGCTTTTAAGGGTAAGTAAATTGTTAAATTAAGATCCTCAAGAGATTTATGCCAGCTAACCAAAATTCACAAAATACGTCCCCTCGTCAGTTCCTAAAAGACTTATTCAACCTACACGAGGACAAAGAGCGGGCTAGCACCACGATCGCGGAAATCAAGAAAGGAGTGGTGTTCAAGGGTGCCAACCTCTGGATCCTTGTCTTTGCGATCTTAATTGCCTCCATCGGTCTGAATGTAAACTCGACAGCTGTAATTATCGGGGCCATGCTCATCTCCCCTTTGATGGGACCGATCATGGGAATGGGGTTAGGTGCAGGAACCAATGATTTCGCGCTGATTCAAAAATCGTTCAGAAACTTGAGTACTGCTGCTATCTTAAGTATTCTCACGTCTGCATTGTACTTTTTAGTTACACCACTGCACGAAGCGCAATCGGAACTATTGGCCAGAACAACCCCAACATTATGGGATGTATTGATCGCATTTTTTGGAGGTCTTGCTGGGATCATTGCAGGGTCACGAAAAGAAAAATCGAATGCCATTCCCGGTGTTGCAATTGCTACGGCACTAATGCCTCCATTATGTACAGCGGGGTACGGGCTAGCAAATGGTAACTGGTATTACTTTGTCGGGGCACTGTTTCTGTTTTTTATCAACAGCGTATTCATCTCGGTATCTACTTTTCTGATTGTGCGACTTTTGAAATACCCAAAAGTCAAATTTGAGAGTGAGAGCCGTGAACGGAAAATCAAATCATACATCCTGGCGTTTGTAATTGTTACTGCCGTTCCCAGTATATATCTCGCTTACAATGTGGTGAAACGGACCATTTTTGAGCAAAATGCACGGAATTTTATTTCAGCCGAATTTGACCTTCCGGAAACTCAGGTGATCAATCAGCGATTTAATCTACGGGAGAATAGAGGGTATATAGACATTACACTTTATGGGAAAACGCTTGCCGAGGAAGATCTTGATATCATCAAGACCAAGCTATCCAACTATAATTTGAAGGATTGCGAATTGGTGGTCAGGCAGGGCTATCAAGAAGACATAGTCAAAGCTACGACACAGGAGTTCGAACGTATGAGCGAGAACATCAAATTGGGACTTCTGGAGGAATTGTATAAAAAGAACGAGGAAGCAATTACTTCTAAAGATGCGCAGATTGCATTACTTGAGAGCCAGATCATAAAGTACCAACGCAAGCAGTATCCACTGGAAGACATTGAAGGAGAGCTGAGGATACAATATCCGCAGCTGCAATCCCTATTTATTGGTGACATGATCAATGCGGAAAGTGATACCGTCTGTCACTCAATTGTACGATTTAGTCCGGCGCTGCAGCGACGCGATAAGAAAAAGGTAGAGGAGTGGTTAAAACTTCGGACGAAAGCAGACTCTTTGATCGTTATTTTCTAAATTATTGAAACCATGAAAATAGTATACTTAATCTTAGTAATTATTGTTCTTTTCGGTTGCAGAGTCGAACCGGAATCAAATGAACTCACTGAGCAATACTTAAATTCAATCGACTGGCGAAATCGTTCCATTGATATCTCGGGGATGGACTCATTAGAGAGTGGCAAATCCTATCTATCGGTTAATTCTGTTATTTATAGCAGTACGCAACATTCAATCAGAAATCTGACGGTTACGGTAAGCCTTAGAAATACGGATGAATATGATACCATCTACATGGGTCGAGTAGATTTTTTTGATACCGATGGGAGACTTCTTAAGAAATACACTTCATCTCCAGTGTTCTTGAAGCCCATGGAGACCATCGAGATTGTTATTAGCCAAAATGATCCTACCGGAGGATCTGGAGGTAATTTTATTTTCGAATGGAAAACCCCTCCAGGTGCCACTGAACCCGTTTTTGAAAGTGTTATGTTGTCGGTTATGGGTAATAATGCTTTTGCATACGCCACACATGGATGGAGAATTGAATAGCTTTTAGTACCAGGAAATAGCTTGAGTAATGGCAAAGAAAGGTGTGGCTGATTCCTTATTGTAAGCTTTCATTTTTTGCAAACTGTGAGATCACATCAAGATTTATTCGATCATTAAGGTTTTTAGCATAGTGAACGTGCTTTACAATCCCACTCTCATCAATTAGAAATTCGGCAGGAATGGTGCTGATAGATTCTTTCCCTTTCATTAAGTGTACCGGTAATTTTTTCAGTTTGGCTTGCACGACAGTCTGGAAAAATTGAGTGATATGACTGACAGTTGACTTTAATGGAGAGCTTTCAATTCCATATATGGAATACCATTCTTTTTCCGGATCGGAAATTAGCGGGATGGGAGATACTTTCTGATGAAATTCCTTGGAGAGCAGCAAATCTTTTTCCGACTCAAAAAAGAAGATCATTTCAAGCCCGAGTGATTTGAATTCCTCATACCTACGTTGCAATCTATACACCCGGATGTTGCAAAAGGGACAGCCGGCATGCCTGAAGAAACCTATGAGAACTTTCTTCCCTCGATAGGAATTTAAATCAACCTTTCGATCAAAAATGTCAGTTAAAGAGAAAACGGGAGCGGGCTGGTTAATTTCAATGTTTAGACTATCTGACATTATATGATTCGGTTTTTATAGGACTAGTAACAATCCGCAATATAGAATAAATCAATTTTCACCATAATAAGGCACCGAGTCACTTTACTTTAGGTATGATTGGCAAGTGAGACTGACTGCCTATTAAGCTAATTACTAGCGTGCGAAACACAATTCTCCTGTTCTTAAGAGATTCAAAGAGGTTGGCTCTTGATTATTTACATTCCAAATGCCCATCTTGGAGTATTGTTGCTAACCTTTAGCTTCCTGTCCTATAAATATTCGACTTAAAAATTACTCTTATGTACAAGTTAATTATCGGTGTTGATCTCAATCCAGTCATCTAGGGGTTCAAGTCGATATTCATAATATTCTTGATGTGACCCTTGCCCGTTTGGTTCGAAGGAGAGTTCGACGACATAGTGACCTTCAGATTCTTACTTCTTTGTTAGTTCACCTAAAATGAATGTTTTCTCAACAAACTTGTTGCCTATGATTTCTTGATTTCGAACTAGTGAATCACGCTCATATCGTTCGAGTAACCACGTTCCAGTAAGTTCCTGGGCAGTTCGTTCAATAGTTGAGGGCATCTGTCCAAAGGAAAGAAAAGGAAAAACTGTCAATATGATGAAGAAGTAAGAATCTGAAGGTCACCATGCCATCTAACGTATAGCTTTGATATGTGGGGAGGATGGGCCTGCGATGACCTCTCCCGTCTGCACCTAGCCACACCGATGTTTAAAATTATTACTTGTGGCGGATAACCCAATCCCTATTATCCTTTCCTCTACGATAAAACCCCATGCATTCATAGGCTTTGTTATACACATATTACTACTCCCAGATAGAATCACCCTTTTGTTCTTTCCAAATTGTTCCATCGTCAATTCGCTTCAATGTTCTCTGGTCAACTATTTCAAATATTATGTCATTTGAAAACTCGGAACTAGAAGTTGGTGTTACCACAATCGTATTTTCATAAGTATTATACATTACAGCATTCACTATATCAGTGAATATAATAGTTGCTTGTTCATTATCGATAAATTCCAATGTCTGTGCACAATTGATCCATAAATCAGGAGAGGGTTGTGCGTCTATACATTCTTGCTCGGTATCAAAAAATAAGTGATTGAATATTTTTCCAGCTAGTTTAGGTTTAATATCATCATTCCTAGAACAATGAGTAAGAATGGGTAGCATGCTAATCAGTACAAAGAATTTTATATTTTTTCTCAACCTAATTTTATTGTGTGTAACGTCCAGCTAGTGTGCGTATGTCCACACTTCGCTAATGAAAAACAAAACTAGCAAAGCTGCTACCCACCCTTGCTATAATACTTGTCTACAAAAGGTTAACATAACATTTAAGAACGCGAGAGGACAGAATAACTTGATCAAGGAGAGGCTTTGCGGTCAAGAAGCAAAAGAGTTGCCAGGTTCAGTTAGACATATGCATTTTAGCGATTTGTTAGATGTCGTCTCTTTGGCTTTTGTTCATCCTCAACCACATCCAAAAAGTCAAATAGGAACTTCATGTCTTCAATGAAGTGTCCATGATCAGGAGCAAGTTCTTCATGTTCCTCAGACAAGTAATAAAGTAGCAAACTTCTAAGTAGTCGGTTAAATTTTGGAATCGTGACCAATCCTACGAAATCGTCAAGAGCTGAAATTGATTTAGGGGTTAAGTTGACGGTTTTGGTTCCATTGCAATCCATGTTCAAATGTAAATAGATTTAAAATAAAACACTCCATATAAAGAGTACTTTGAAAAGAGCGTTAATCCAACCTTTGAGTTCTTATGACGGATTCAAACAACCCAAATAATGCACTTGAACTTCAACGAAAAATTGGAAAAGGTATTCATTCGCTGAGAGAATCTAAGGGAATCAAGAACTACGAGAAGTTTGCTATACAAAATGGTTTCAGCAGATCACATTATTGGAACATCGAACAGGGAGAAGTTAACTTGACTTTGAAGACATTAGCGAGAATTTTGAACTCACTAGATACAAAAATTGAAGACTTCTTTCGGGAACTTGATGCCTAATGATTTGTCCAGTGGCATCTAACGTCCAGCTAGCGTGCGGATGTCCACACTTAGCTTTGAAGCACTTAAAGTAACGAAGGTGCACCACCCCTCAAAAGCTATCCCGAAGAAAATGCGTTGTGAAAGATCAAAATCCAGAAGCACTACAGTTGCTAAGGCTTCTCAGCTTGCAGAAGGTGAACCGAAGTGGGATAGTTGCAGATCAGGTTGTGAGTAGCACGCTGACAAATGCCGCTTAGCAACTGTTATGTGGCTGTTTTTATAAGTCTAGCAGTCTAGCGGAATGATGTACAGTTAATATGTCAACTCGTTCGTCAGACACTATGCAATAGATGATTCGATAGTTCCCAAGAATGAGTTCCCTGATACGTGGATTCTCGAGTTCTGTTACCTCTCTTCCAGAGTTAGGATGCTCTTTGAGTTGTGTAGTTCGTTGGCGAATACGCTGAATCTGAATTCTTGCGTATTTCTTAGAATTCTGACCAATATATTCAGCAATAGAAATTAAGTCGTTCTTGGCTTGGGTCGTCCAATTTAGCTTAACCATTCAGGAAGTTCTTTGTCAAGTTGTTCGTCAGGGATTACGTCATTAGCTTTTGACTGCTCCAGTCCAG
The DNA here is from genome assembly GCA_965601465.1 of Ekhidna sp. Classification (GTDB taxonomy): domain Bacteria; phylum Bacteroidota; class Bacteroidia; order Cytophagales; family Cyclobacteriaceae; genus Ekhidna. Next base: position 1,756,138 of record OZ271834.1, read on the forward strand.
TTTCGATTTTGTCGAGTAGGATGAGTTCGTCGATCGCTTGTTCAACTGAAAATTCCTGAGGAAGCTTGTTGATTGCTCCAATTACTTGTTCCTTCGTTAGCATATTTAAAGTTAAGAAGTTCTTTGCGATTTGCAGTTATGCCACATAACCTTTAGCTTCCTTTTATATCCAAATTGAGCGATAACAGGAACTATCCAGATCACAACTCCTCCAACTGCTCCTGACATCCTCCACTTAAAAGCTGAGAGACACGGGAGTAACTTCCGCCAAGTCGCGATATAACGTTTGTTGGTAGTAGTAATTTCCTTGGAAAAGGATCGCTTAGTCGGGGATAAACTGATTTAAGAGAACCAAAGACATCTTCAAGTTCCCAACTACTTTCAGTTATTTTTAGTTTCTCGGCTCCTTCTTTGTTTACCAGGATCAATGAAGGAAATGCGGTAGCGTTGTATTTGACGCTAAATTCCTCATGCAATTTCACAATTGGGGATTTGAGTCTAGATAAATGTGATTTAGGTATATCTATTTCAAAAACTACAAATCTTGGTTCAGCATATTCTTCAAATTGATTGTTTATAAGTATGTTTTTTTCTAAAATTTTGCACGGTGCACACCATTCTTTGCCCGTCAAAATTATGAGAATGTCTTTGTTGTCTTTCTTAGAAACTTCAATCGCTTGCTCCCATTTTTTGTATTTTTTTATTTGAGCCTTTACACCAAAACTCATCAACATTATTAAAATGATTAATTTCAATCTCATGGTTAGAATAATTAATTGCATGACTGAATTTACAGTAGCGCCAAGCAAGCAGGAGTACGCCCCTAGCTTGGAAGAAAGCACTAAAATAGCTCCGCTATCCAACACCCACAACGGCAGCACGAAGATTCACGAGAGGCTGTGAGGCATGAAAGTGGGTATGAGTAAAGCTGCGTTGAGAAAAGAAAATCCAGAAGAACGAATGATGATAGGAGAGACAAAGTTTAAGAACCTGCCTGCAAGCATGTGGGAAGTGTAGCGATCAAGTCGCACAGAAACTAAACGTAATATAAAATAAACGGCCTTCACATCCTGTAAGCCTCGCTTTTATCAGTTAATGCGCATTTAAGCACCAAATAAGGAGGTAAGCGAGAATTTCTGATTGATGTCCACATTAGCGGTTAAACGAGACTTTCGGCTCAATCTCACTGTGAGAATCTGAACAACACGCATAAAAAAAGGGGTAATAATTACCCCTTGTATAAAACATTTAGAATCTTCTTCATTCGTTTTGTAAGCAAGTCTAATTTCTTACTTAAGTACAAAACGAAAAAAGCATAAATTATGAGTATAAATGTTAAGGTTACTGCAAATGTTAGCATGCCTGTTCCTACTTTCTGATGGTATCAATGAGATAATTCAATCCATCTTTGATCCCTGTGTAGGCAGTTTCAGTCTCATTAGATATGGCCTTAATATCCTTAAATACTTTGGAATAAGACTTTTCCCATTGCTCCTGAGTGGAAGATTTAATCTCATTGAGCTTATCGCTTAACTCATCTCTTTTATCTGTTAAGAGATCCATATTCTTGGAGATTTTCTGTTTTACCGATTGCTCCAATGCTGAAGTTTTTACTTTCATGGATTCGATCTTTACATCCAGGTCATCAGCAAACTGCTTGATGCGTTCCTCATATTCATTTTTATTATCTGTATTTAAAAAGTCTGTGTTATTCATATTAAAATTTATTTATTGATTAATAATTGATTTCTTCTTTCCGGAATGCTTCCAGTTTGTTCCATTCTTTTCCGCCCAATTCAAGCGTTCTAATAGGAAATGGAATGGTAATTCCGTGATTGTCAAAAGCTTTTTTGATGGCCTCTATCGCATCGCTTTGTGCTTGGAGAAAGCCCGGTTCGTCGGGATATTTCACCCAAAAATTTATGGTAAAATTGATCGAGCTTTCACCGAATGCTTTGTAGAAAAGCTTAACCTTCTTGTCATGAAGTAAGTAGGGTAATTGTTCGACAGCTTCAATAGCAACTTGTTTAACCTCACCCAGATCGTCTGAATACGAAACGCCCACTTCCAGGTCTATTCTCCGTTCATGAGTCTTGGTGAAGTTTGTAACGGGCGATTGAAATACGTCTTTGTTTGGAATAATGACGTGCAGCCCTTGAAATGTACGGATAACTGTAACTCGTAAATCTATTTTCTCCACTACACCAACAAATTCTCGCGTCTGAATGATGTCGCCTACTTGAATCGGTTTTCGGAAAGCCATCAAAATTCCTGAAATAAAATTTGCAGTGATGTCTTGAAAAGCAAAACCAAGGGCTAACCCGATAATACCTGCACCTGCTAACAATGAGGTGACCGTTTGTTCTAAATGAAGAACGTTCAACGCAATGATTAGCCCGATTCCAATCACAAGGATGTGACTTAGCGTTGCAAAGAGGTTATTAATGGCTCTTTTATCAGAAAACCTATCCAGTAAACTGCGTACAAGCTTTCTTATCACCCTTGCCAACAGATAGAAAGTGACCAGGATAATCACCGCTACCAGAAAATTTGGAAGCATGGAAGTAAGACTGGTGATCCAACCTTCAATTTTATCCGATACAATTTCTAATGCTCTACTAAAATTCATGACAAATTAATTTGATTAAGCGGGGCAGAACCCCGCTATTTCTAAAGATTATTGTTGTGAAAATGCGGTCATCATCCAGTGATTTTTCTCAGTTGATTTCACCAGACTTTTAATCATATCTTCTGTTCCGCTATCACCTTTATCTATGGCTTGCTCGATGGCATCAAACATGAATTCTAAGAGCATCTCATAATCTTTGATGATTTCCTTTACCATTTCCATGGCTGAGAGATCTGTGCCTGATTCTTTAATTGTACTGTTTTCCAGGTACTCTCTCATGGTACTTAGTGGCGTCTGACCAAATACTCGAATACGCTCGGCTATGTCATCGATAGCCACTTTTGCGGCATTATATTGTTCTTCAAATTTTTCGTGGATGTCAAAGAAATCTCCGCCTTTCACGTTCCAGTGAAAGTTTCTCAACTTTTGATAATGGACACTGTAATTAGCTAGTAACTTATTCAGTGATTCTACCAGTTCAGCAGTCTCGAGTTTTGTATATCCGAGACGAGCAAAAGACTTCCTATTTGATTTTGTTATGTTAATAATTTCTTTTTCTATGTTATTCATATCTAATTTTTAATTTTAATTAATTGAATTTGACAGATATGGTGCACATAGCATTCCAAAATTGAAAAATGTCCTGAGGGCGTTTATTAGCCTGTTATTCGGGAATAATGTGGGGATTTTGTACCTGAGGTGTGGAGTGCACTCCACACTTTATGATGGAATGAAGAAGTACGCTACCTGATAGGAAGGCTTATTGCAAATCGAGTACCTATTCCCACCTCACTTTCTACTTCGATTTTGCCTCCATGGCTGTGAATGATGTTTTGCACCGTTATCAAGCCAAGCCCCGTTCCATCCTTTTTGTCTGAGAAAAACGGCTCGAAAATATTTTTCTGTTGTTCTGGAGATAAGCCTTTACCATTATCATTGATTTGGATGATAGCCCAATCACTCTTGGTATAAGCTTCAATGGATAGAACACCCGTTTGCTGTGTCATCGCTTCAATCGCATTGATGAATAAATTCAATAGCGCTATTTTTAGCTGGGCGGCATCAACCATGATTTCAGGGAGGGAATCTGGAAGGCTGAGTTCCATTTTCATTTCCTGCAACTTTAAGCGGTCACCTACCAACTGGGCGGCCTCATCTACCACCAGGCGAAGCGGAGTTTTTACCAATTCCAGCGTTTTGGGTTTTGAGGAGTCAAGCAAATCACTGATGTGCTTACCAATACGTTCCGCATTGCGTTGGATAATATTGAAATACAATTCCGCATCTTCAACCTCATTCGGTACCTCATCTTTTAATTGGTCCAATGCCAGTGTGAGATTGGTCAGTGGATTTCTCACTTCATGTGCGATGGTCCGTGCCAGCTTACCGGTCATGCTAAGTTTCTCGGCTCGTATCAACTCCAACTCTACCTTTTTTCGCTTGGATAGGTCCCGAATTACACCTAAGTATTGTTCTTGGTCCTTCTCCTGAGTTGATAATTTCACACAGTTGACAATGCATATTTTGTTATAACCCGCATGATCGGACAATTCAGTTTCGTATTCTTCAACGATGCTGGATTCATTCAACGTTCTTTTAAAAGATTGAAAATGGGCTGGATGGGTGAATAATTGCTCCAGCTGCATGGCTTTCAATTGTTCTTTTGGATAACCAAAGAGCTTTTCAAAGGAAGGACTTACCTCTGTGAAAGTGAGAGCTTCATCAATTTGAAAAATGGCATCCAAAGATTCATCGAAGAGCTGCTTATATCTTTTTTCATTAACCTGAGAAGTTATAAGCGCGCCTTTTGCTTCGGTAATATCCTGAAAGGTAACAGTGAATCCATCATGCAGTGGAACGGCCTGAATCTTAAACCACTTATTTATCTCCTCGCTGGGGTAAAACTGTTCAAAAGAGTCGGCCACTCCAGATTCAACAACCTTCACGTATCGCTGAAAAAGGCCAGCATCCTTGTTGCCGGGCATCACTTCCAAAAGCCGGGCTCCAATTAGAGATTCTTTACTTATGCCCACAATCTTTTCAGCAATCTCATTGACGAAGATCCATTCAAAATCTATGATTTCACCAGATTTACTACGAACCGACTGAAAAGCCATGATACCATTGAATGTGCTGTCTAGAATGCTTTTTAGCAAGTCTTCAGGAGTACGATCCGATTGGTCTTTAAATTCTTCGAGCATCTGATTCCCTAGAGTCATTCAGGGTTTAAGGTGTATAATTTTACGGTATCATTAATCAGGTCTCAATACCATATTGCTTTAATTTATTGTACAGTGTTTTGCGATCAACGTTGAGTATTTCAGCCGTTTGTGATTTATTGTTACTTGTTTGATTTAAGACCGCAATAATGGCCTGTTTTTCAGCTTCCTCTGAAACATCTTTCAGCGATTCCGGCATACTTCCGTGAAGCAAAACCTCTATTGATTCACTATTCACCTGAGATTTGAGATCTGTAATTTCAGGAGGTAAATGAGAGGTGTCTATTTCTTTTGATGTGCTCAACAGCACAGATCTTTTGATTACATTTCGTAGTTCCCTTAGGTTGCCGTGCCAATAATATTTTTTGAGCGTCTCCATACAACGCTCATTGATGGATTCTACGTTTTTATTCAGTTGGTTATTGGCTTCACTTAGAAAATGGTTAGCGAAATGTTCAATGTCTTCCGGCCGGTCCCGAAGTGGCGACAATTGAATTTTAAACTCATTGAGGCGGTGATAGATGTCTTCTCTGAAGGTGCCTTTATTGACAGCATCTATCAGATCTTCATTCGTAGCAACAATGACTCGTACATCAATAGGGATCTCTTTATCACCACCAAGCTTTTTAATCTTACGTTCCTGGAGTACTCTTAATAATTTAATTTGATTATCGTAGCTCAGATTTCCGATCTCATCCAAAAAAAGCGTACCGCCATTGGCACGCTCAAAGCTTCCGGTTTTATCATTTAATGCTCCTGTAAAAGCTCCTTTCACATGTCCAAATAGCTCACTGCTTGCCAAATCCTTGGGCAATGCCCCGCAATCAACGGCAACAAAGGGTTGTTCGCTTCTTTTACTTTGACTATGAATGGATCTGGAGACATATTCTTTACCTGTGCCCGATTCACCGAGAATGATGACAGACATTTCCGTCGGCGCAATCAGGGAAATGTGTTTTTGGACTTCCTGGGATTCCTTACTTGGTCCAATAACAAAAGGAGACTTCTCCTTCTTTTTCGAATCTGATTGCTGCTTTGGACCTTTTAGTGGTTGACTTACCTCTTTAGCTAAGGCATTTTCAACCGTCATCAAAATTTCATCGGGATACAAGGGTTTGGTCACATAATCGAATGCGCCTTTTTTGAGCGCTTCAACCGCCACTTTCACATCTGAATAACCAGTGATGATGATGACCTGAGTGGCCGCATTTACAATTTTGATTTTCTGGAGTATATCTAACCCTGTGTAGTCAGGTAGCTTAAAATCGCAGATGACCAAGTCAACTTTGGTTTTTTTTAGGAAGGCTATGGCTTCTTCACCGGTAGAGACAGCATGGGTATCGAAATTCTTTTTACTAAAAAACTTGCTTAATAGTAATCGAATGTCTTCTTCATCATCTACGATAAGTATTTTTTCCATAAACTGCGCTTTTTAATAAAGCTACAGTAAATAGAACATCTTTTTTGGAGAATGGTTTTTTTATAAAATGATTGATCTGAAGTTCTGAGACTTTATTCATTTCCTCAGATCCATCGTAGGCACTAATGATAGCAATTTCAGCTTTTGTATCAGTAGATCGTATAATTGGAACAAGATCGAAACCACTCCCATCCGTTAGATTCAGATCTAGAAAGTAGATATCAAAGACTTGTTTTGATATGATTTTAGCTGCTTCGGCTAAACTATTCGCGCATGTTGATTGAATTTCTTCGCCTAAAAGGATTTTAGAAATCATTAGGCAAATTTCCTGTTCATCATCTACTACGAGTGCCTTCATTCGGATGGGATTCTTTGTGACAGTTTACCACTTTTTAAAATTACCTGATTCGTGACGTTCCACTAAGGACTCTAAAAGTTGAAGTGTTTCAGTATGATGTTTTTTCAATAGATCCTCCAGAGAATCATCAAGGTCTTGGTTGAGTGCATCCTCATAGGCATTTAATAACTCTCGTTCTCTTTTGATACAAAAGCTTAGGGTCTCGTTGTAATTATTCTTAATAATTAAATGATCCAATTCAATCCCAATTTTCTCTAGTTCCAATTTTATTTTCTCTTCGATGGAAATTGAGTAATCATCAAGATTCATTTCGGTGCTCTCGGCAAGCGCATTTAGCATTGCTTCTTTGGAGTCTTTCAGTTCGCTGAACAATTCCTTCATAGGTTTGAAATGTACTCGCTTAGACGTTTTGTCATAGATATCTATGGCCAAAATAAGCTTGTCAATTACGGTTTCTATATTATGTGCAATTAAAATATTTTGTGCTAATGATTTCATTATAATATGTGTTTATGTTCTTCTAAAATTTATTGAAGCAGTAGTGTTGATAAACCTCGTATTATTCTTGTTCTTTCTTGATTGACTTACTCATCTGATTTATAATTTCCTGTTTTTGATCATAAATGATATTTCCTTGTCTGTATTTGATATCGGTGATCTGATATTCCTGGAAGGTACTATCTACATTCAATCTTGCTATCTCGTCCAAAGCCGCGTTGTATTTTTTTTGGCTCACGCAACTTGAAAAAAATGTGGTTAATACAATTAATAGTAATGGGATGGAAAGGATATTTAAATTTTTATGTTTCATGATTTTATGTTTAAAAGTTCGACCTGTATAAAGAAAAAAGCAGGCCAATGGCTTTAGGTAGCGTAAACAAGGATTGAGAGTCTACAGATAGTAGAAAACTGGAAACGGTTGTAGAAAAAACTCTACACTCCAAAAGGAAGATATTTACATTCTTACGTGACTAAACTTTAGTATAGCTACAAACACGCCACCACCAATCGCATTGCCGACTGTTGCCCAAATCTGAAACTTTAAATAATCTGTGAGATAGATCTGATCGCTTGTAAGAAGACCTGCGAAAACTTCTATTGATCCTACAATGCAATGATGAAGACCGGCGACTCCAATGATAGTTGTAACTAGAATGATTATCAGAATACGGCTAATGGTTTCCTGTGATGAGGTGAGAAGCCAACCCAGCAAGCCCATCATCCATCCAGCGAGCAACGCACTCGCAAGGATAACATGCCATTCGTAATTGCTCAGTTCATGTGCGAGGTGATAAAACGCCTCCGGCTCAATGAAACCAACAGAAGGTCCGATTGTAATGAGAAGGAAGCTGAAAACAAATCCTCCCAGAATATTTCCAAGGTAAACGAGTCCCCATAAAATTAACAGATCTTTTGGCTTGACTGACTTATTTAAGACCGGTAAAAGAGCTAGTGCAGTATGCTCTGTAAACAACTCCGATCTGCCGATAATGACAAATATGAATCCTATGGGGTAGGATAGAGCCAGGTACATTTTTAGTGCCTCAGGATTTACTGAATGACCAAAGAGGGTAAATATGGTGCCCATTAACAAGACACTAAAACCGATCTCGAGTCCTGCACCAAAGGCTGAAATAAAAAGTCCCTGGTTGGATCTGTTGAATTCATGAAGGCTAGCTTCCAGTTGTTCCTCTAGAATTTGATTCACCTCTTTGGGCTTGTCGGGTTCCGAGATTGGGGTAGTAGCTTCTTTTTTACTTTTTGAAAAAATGTTACGGAGCATATCGCATTTTTAATTAATCAGCTTCTCCAGTGAAAAAAGAAGTTTAAGTAGAAACAAGCCATTCGGCGTGTTTGTTTAAGTTATTAAAGTAATGTGAAACACTGAAACACTTGTGGAAATCCTGCTACAATTGAAGGTTTAGGTAAAGTCCTACATTTAGCGTATTCCGAAACTGAATAGCAGGACCAGTGGTGCCGTCATCTCGCTGCATATCTACATCCTCACCACATACCCTTTACAGTTTGATTCAAATGAAAGACACGATTTTAACGCCGATTAGTTCGAGGAGGAAGATTCAATCGGAAGAGATTATTCAAATTCATCAAACGTGACCTCTTCGGAATTCTTGCCGATTACATAGCCGTTTTTTAATAGTTCATTATGATGTTGGATGATTTGAGTAGCCGTAAGCGTATTTGTATCCCATGTCGAATGGCAGTCTTCAACTAACAGGACATTAAAACCCTTTGAGAAAGCACTTTTACAAGTTGTGTCGATGCAGTATTCTGTTTGATTTCCAACGATATATAAATTGGAAATGGATAAATCTCTAAGTACTTCCTCAAGTCGTGTTTCCTGGAATGAATCAGGATACTTCTTTTCAATGACTTCCTCTCCTTTTTCGGGTGTTATTTGCTTTTTAATTTCCCAGTCTTTTGTCCCTTTCTCTAGCGGATGCCCTTTGTCGCCATTATGAATTACATAGATTAGGGTTATTCCTTTAATTCTAGCTTCTAAAGCTAGATGTTTGATTTTCTTTATTTTTTTCTCCCCTTCAAAGATTGGAGCAATCTTTTTACCATCGTACATTCCAGACTGGACATCAATAATGATTAAAGCAGATTTAGACATGATTCATGGCAATTATTAGTGAAGGTAATTACTACAAATACTCCTCTATCACCGACTTAAAAAAGCCATAGTCCTTCTTCCCAAATACATATTCCTTGACAATGCTATTTTGATCAATGATGATCGTCAAAGGTCTAAAACTCTCCAGGTCTATCCATTTATCTGATAAAAACCGACCAACGATGGTGGGGCTTTCTATTCTCTGAACAAAGTTCATGATTCGGTCTGTGTCTTCGTCACTAAGTGCGATGACGGTAACCTCATTCGAGTAGTCAGATTCGATTTTTTTGAGGTCCGGAAATTCTTCAATGCAGGGTCCACAGTAGGTTCCCCAAAAATTGAGGATGACTAATTTCCCCTCAAAATCTGAGATGTTGTATCTGCGATCTGCGCGGACATCAAGAAAATCGAAATTGTGAATTTGCTGCCCTATGTTCCGTTCCACCTTTGCAATGGATTGTACCATGGGTTTGAGTGGAAAATTGATCATATAGATAAGACCTCCTAAGACAAAAGCACTTACAATGAATCCAGTTTTGATAAGCGCCTTAATCCATTTGTTGGATGAAGCCCTTTTTGGAAGTCTATTATCAATGAAAATGACACCTAAAAACAGCGGAATGAGCACCCAATTTCCATAAGTGCTAAAGAAGGACGCATTTTCACTGATAAATAAGCTGAAATATTCCATGATCAAGTTGAATATAAAAAAATCTCCCGATAGCTATCGGGAAAGATAGTGAAGCTGTTCAAATAATCGGAATAGCGAGCGTGTGCTAGCAGGGATCACATACTAAAGTGTCATTCCGAGGAACGAGGAATCTTTACCTAATTGTCGGATTTGAAGATTTAGTGATTTGATGATTAGTTGATTGGTGATTAGTAATTAGTTAAAAAATGTCATTTCGAGGAACGAGGAATCTTTACCTAATTGTAGGATTTGAAGATTTAGTAATTTGAAGATTAGTTCATTGGTGATTAGTAATTAGTAATCAGTAATTAGTTATTAAGTGCATTCCGAGGAACGAGGAATCTTTACCTAATTGTAGGATTTGAAGATTTAGTAATTTGAAGATTAGTTCATTGGTGATTAGTAATTAGTAATCAGTAATTAGTTATTAAGTGCATTCCGAGGAACGAGGAATCTTTACCTAATTGCTGGATTTGAAGATTTAGTAATTTGAAGATTAGTTCATTGGTGATTAGTAATTAGTAATCAGTAATTAGTTATTAAGTGTCATTCCGAGGAGCGAGGAATCTTTACCCCTAATTGTCGGATTTGAAGATTTAGTAATTTGAAGATTAGTTGATTGATGATTAGTAATTAGCAATCAGTAATCAGTTATTAAGTGTCATTCCGAGGAGCGAGGAATCTTTACCCCTAATTGTCGGATTTGAAGATTTAGTGAATTTAGGATTAGTTGATTGGTGATTAGTAATTAGTAATCAGTAATTAAGTGTCATTCCGAGGAACGAGGAATCTTTACCATAATTTTAAATTTAGTTCACTTAGATGGAAAGTGCGCAAGTCGCAAACTTGTAGAAGCTTGAGCCTTCAATTACTATTTCTCTTAGATTTTTCCCAAAAGACTAACATAGAATCCACACGCATCTATGATCGAATCTAAAGGGATATGCTCATTTCTCATGTGAGCAAGATCAGGGTTGCCGGGTCCAAAACCAATGGTGGGAAGGCCGAGGGAAACGGGAGTTACAGCGTTCGTACTAAAATCCCAAAAGGTATGATCCGGTTTTTTCTTGAATTGTATTTCATACGCTTGATCACAAGCAATTGCTAAGGGATGATCCCTCTCGATACTCCAGGCCTCATGTACGGGTTTGTATGTGATTTCCAGTCCGGTCCAACTGGTTCGATGAAGTGTCCCAATGTTCCAGGTAGCATCAATCCCATCAACCAGACTATCCATTTCTTCTTTTACTTGTTCTGTAGATTCACCTAAAACTAGCCTTCGATCCAGGTATATTTCGCATGCTGTTGGAACCGCGTTTAACGAAGCACTAACGCTAGTGATTCTGGATAGAACCAATGATCCTTTTTGCCCTCCAATGGTGGGTAAGTTCATGGACAGTTCTTCCACTCTTTTGATGATCTCAGCCATTTCGTAAACCGCATTTACACCTTTCTCCGGCATGGATCCATGCGCAGAAATCCCTTTCGTCGTTATCGCGATCTGTACCTTTCCCTTGTGTCCCAAGGCAATTTTATTATTCGAAGGCTCACAAATAATGACATAATCTGGCGACAGGTCAAATTCCTTCAGTAGATGTTTCAAATTTTCTCCATCACAATCTTCTTCCAAGATAGTGCACGACACATACACCGTAAGTCCCTCCAGTAAATCATGGTCCTTGGCAATTACGGCAGCATAGATGGAAGCTGCTGCAGAGGACTTCATATCAACTGAGCCACGACCATACAAAACATCATCAACGATTTTACCTTCAAAGGGTGGATGCTCCCATTTCTCCTCATCATTCACTTCCACGGTATCCAAATGCGAATCAAAAAGTATTTCTATGGGTCCGTTGCCCATCTTTCCGATGACATTACCCATTTCGTCATACCTCACAGTGTCAAATCCCAATTCAGACATTTTATTACCTATAAACTGGATGACGGCTTTTTCATCCCCGGGATAACTCTTTATTCTTATCAGCTCCTGCGTTAAATGGATGATTTCATCCCGATAATTTTCACTGATCATAAGGTTCAATTTAGTTATTGATTCGGCATCAAAAGAAGTACGATTGTCTGATTGGTTGGTTCCGGATGATTAGTTAATTGGTGATCAGTAACTAGTTAATCGGTAATCAGTAATTAGTAATCAGTTAATCAATTATCAATTATCAATTATCAATTATCAATTATTTAATAAGTGTCATTCCGAGGAACGAGGAATCTTTACCTAACTATTGATTTTGTTCATTTAGCTTGGAAAGCCACCAGTTGCAAACTTGCGGCAGCAAGAGGAAACCAAAGTAGCAGAATGGTCAGTGAAGCGGTCGAGTTGCACAGACCTAGTTAGGAAGTACTTCGGCATATGCCTGCTAGTGCATGTTAGATGCCGTTACTACTCTAAAGTATTTCATGTTACACTTCAAAACGTCTCCAGTATTCACAAGTTCATCGTTGAGAGTTATGGCTTCATAGTTGCATTCGCTAGTGTCGATTACTCGGAATGTTATGTTTCCTTGTCTGTCTTTGTTCATTAGCGTTCCTGCGATCATACAGTTAAACTCTATTTCGTCAGTATAGCTTGAATATTGATGTAATGCAGTTCTGTCCGTTCCATCATATCTCCAAGTCGTTCCGTATGGGATATAAATAGTATCACCTTCGGCTAGTTGCTTTAGTTCTTCCTTGATTACGCCTTTCTTTTGCTTCATCCAGCTGCGAATTTCATCCAAAGCAGGTTTGTCTGGGATAAATTCATATTCGAAGCAAGGCTTATTGTTCTGAAAAATACCCTGTTCAAATGCTTGTTGGTAAACGTTGACCCTGTTGTCAAATCGCTTCTTTCTAAGCCTATCAATCTTTCTATGAGATTTATAATGATAAAGGACGTCAAATAGCATTATGATTTCAGGTTCTACGCAATTGTTCGTAAGTGAAATGTCAAGCCATTCAAAACCAACATAACCCAATAAAATATTGCTTGGGGAATTCCCTATTTCAAAAGTTCCATCTAAGTCTGTTGTTGTTAGAAGGGTTGTGTCTAGATCATAGATGTTAACTCCTGGTAGTTCCTCTAAATCTTCTCCAATGATCTTTCCTGATACGTTGTGGAGTTGTCCTGATGAGTGAATAGTTGAGAAGATAGTAATATAAAAAAGTAGGTATCTAATTTTCATCTCGCCTGCATAAAACCCAACGCCTAGGTAGCACGTGTGCGCCCACTAGTATTTAATAGCACCAAGATAGCGCAGCTACCCAACACCTACAACGGCTTCTATGAAATGCTGCGTTCAGAAGTATAAAATCCAGAAGCGAGACAGTTGCTAGGAGGGAAGATACTTTTAGAACCTGCCTACCGGCAGGCAGGTGGATAGTGGAGCGGTGAAGATCAGATGAAGGTGGCAGAAAGATGCTCAGGTGCATTCGTGCTAGCAACTGTTAGAGCAAGTTTTTTGAGTTAGCACGATATGCTTCGATAGTTGCTAGAAGTCTTTGTCGAGAAATATCCATAGACTTCAGTTGATAGTTGATTTCCTCGTTGTTACCTAGAGAAATAATAGAGAGGTAGATTCTACTTGATTCACCTGATCCATCTTGATAGTACGCAGCTCTTAGAATTAGCCACCAGGGAATTGATAAATTGAGTTCATGGATTGTTATGTCTTTCTTAGTTAGAGTGATTTTCGGACTCTTGTTCCTTAGGTGGTAGATTCCATAAACGCTCATTAAAATATTTGGAATTGCTAAAACATAAAAAAATGGTTGAGTTAAAAGTTTGTCGGTTCCAGCTTCTCCTGTTAAGTAGGAATAAATCAGCGCTCCTGCAGCTATTGGAAAGAACAGAATCAAAGCCCACGAATCCAATTTAGATCGTCTTATTATTCTTGATTCTGGTAGATTATTCAATACTTTGTTGATTGCCTTGTCAGATGTTGGGTAAGTATACTTTTCAGATATTTTGTTAGTCGTTACTCTTGAATAAAGTTCCTTCTCTCTTTGTTCACGCGCTTTGTTATCGACTATGAATTCAGGGCAGGAAAGCTCAAATTTTGGCTTTTCTTTAGTTAAACCGCAATAGGTACCAATCTCAGGGTTGAACTTGCGGTTAGAGCAAACTTGGCAAAAAGTTAATTTGTCTTCAATTGTCATCTAGCACCAATTTGCTCTAACAATAATATAACACATACTCGTGCGTGTTATTAACCTTTCAAAGAACGCTAAGTGATTATGTATTTCCAAATAATGAATAGCATGACTGCTACGGAAGTACCTTCCGCGAGCTGAGAAACAAAGTCAATTGGAAATTGATTTAGAATGGTATAGCGTAGCTACAACCTACGCCTAGAGAGGGAAGTTAGGATGTGCCTTTTGTTACTAGTTCATATCATTCATCCAGTAGATCCAATTTAAAGTTGGCTTTCCTTTTGTTCCTCCAATTCCAATAAGTTTCATAGAAGTTGTCATGTAAGAACTCGACATGTTCATCAAAATCTTCAGGCATGTCCACCAGCATTACTTCTGACCATTCACCTGTTCCCGGATCTGGGTCGCCAGTTCCATCGATGATGTTAAAGAGTTCAAATAGTACTGATGCAGAATTGCTTGCCAAAACCTTCCTAAGAGCATCTCTCAAGGTGTCATTATTACTGAGTTGTTCTAGAGAATTCTTTTCTTCTTCCGTTAAACCTCCGTTTGGTGGATAGTCTATGAGTTGGTTAGTTCGCCCGTTGTTCAAGTGATTTGCCATGATGTTGGCAGTCTCTTCAATAGATTTGTGCAAATGGGTTAAAAGAGTTGTTCTGTTTTCTTCTGAGAGATTCATATGCGTTCTGAGTATGCTTCCCAACCTTTAGCTTCCTGTCCTATAAATATTCCAAGAAGCGGAATTTAATAACTTAAAGATAGTAACAGCAGGTTAGAACTAAGCGCTAACCAGGATCAGACCTATTGGGCGATTTAGTACCTGCTGTTCCATCTTAAGTTTCAGATAGATATTCGGGATTCAGTGAGTAGCTGAATGTCCCACTATCAAGGTTTAGAAAGAAAAGTTATGAACAAATCAGCAACTCCCCAATTGGTTTACCCCTTTATTGTAGGGATAGACGTAAGTAAAGAAAGTATGGACGTATGCATGATCGAGATGGTCACCCAGCGTCAATTCAATGTTGTTTTAACCAATACCTCGGAAGGGTATACCAAGCTAAAGCGATGGATGAAACAACATGGTAATGATGCCCATGAGGGGACTTTGTTCTGCATGGAACACATGGGGATATACACTCAGAATTTGGTGAAATACCTGATGAGCCGAGGCGGGAAAGTCTGGTTGGAATCATCGCTTCATATCAAACGAAGCATTGGTCTGGTGAGGGGAAAGAGTGACAAGATAGATGCGGATCGAATAGCCAGGTTTGCGATGGTACATCAGCGAGAGGCAAAGCTGGTAAAGCTGACACATCCGACCTTAGCGCGGTTACAGTACCTGATGCGTCTGAGGGCACGATTATTAAAGAGTAAGCAGAGCCAGGAACTGGCCATCGGTGAGACAGAGCATTTTGATAAGAAGGCTGCCAGTGAAATGAAGCGGTTGAGCAAAACAGCCTTGGAGGGGTTGGCAAAATCATTGAAGAAGGTAGAAGAGAAAATGCTGGAAGTGATTCATATGGACAGAGAGGTGAGAGCTTTGTATGAGTTGATCACTTCTGTCAAATGTGTTGGCAAAGTATTGGCTACAGACTTGATTGTATACACGCATGGTTTTACCCGTATGCTGGACGGCAAGAAGCTGGCGTGTTACTGTGGAGTGGCACCATTTGAGTACAGTAGTGGTACAAGTATAAAGGGAAGCCCGGGCACCTCCAGTTTTGCAAATAAAATATTGAAGTATCATTTGCATATGGCAGCAATGAGTGCGATCAGACATTGCCCTGAATTGAAGGCGTACTACCTGAGGAAACGAGAAGAGGGCAAAGGCAAGATGACGATTCTGAATGCGATCAGGAATAAGTTACTACATCGGGTTGTGGCAGTAGTAAAACGGGGAACACCTTATCAAGAAAGAATTGGACAAAATAAAGTGCAAATGACTTGATTTTACCATAGATATCGCCTAGGTAGCACGTGTGCGCCCAATAGTATTTAATAGCACCAAGATAGCTCTGCTAGCCAACACCCGCAACAGTAACTATGCAATGCTGCGTTCAGAAGTATAAAATCCAAAAGCGAGACAGTTGCTAGGAGTGAAGATACTTTCAGAACCTTCCTGCCGGCAGGCAGGTGGATAACGGAGCGGTGAAGATCAGATGAAGGTGGCAGAAAGATGCTCAGGTGCATTTATGCTGGCAACTGTTACCAATAGTCATGGCTTAATCAAATCCATGAAGTTTTTCAACTCGATCCTGCCTTCCAATTATCGTCATTATTTCTGTTACACCGTTGTTAACACGATAAAAAATTGTATCAACACCACAAACACATTTTCTGTATCCTGATTTAATAAAGTCGGCAGATTCAAAAGCATAGGGTCGTTCTGCTATTAATTCGAATTTGTCGAAGAAAGCATTGAAATACTTGTCTGCTTGCTCAGTTCCAAATTGTTCAGCTCCATATCTATGTATTCTTATCAAGTCCTCCTTGGCTAGGTTGCTGATTCTATATTCAGCCATTATTGAGATTTTGCCTGTCTAAGAATATCAGTTCTGGAGTTGTTAGTAAAGCCGGATTTTTCCGCTTTCTCTAACTTCATTCGGATGTAGTCAATTTCCTGTTGTTGTTTTCTTGCTTGACGAATTAGGTCGTTTACAAGTTCACTTTTACTTGAATACTCTCTACTTTCAACTTGAGCTTTTAACCATTCGTCGTTTGGTTCTGTGAGAGATATACTTTGCCGTCCCATAATTACGTTTTGGTGTAAATTTACACCAATTAATTGGTGGTTGGGACATATGGAGTATCTGATGGGCGATTATTGGCAACAATAATAAACACGCACACGTGTGTGTTATTTACCTTTCAAATAACGCTAAGTGATTATGTATTTCCAAATAATGGAATAGCATGAACTGTGTCGGAACTAAATTACGCGCTAACAGAGGCCTTATTTTAATACCTCCTTGATTCTGGGAAGAAGTTGTGCCAGGCCCAGTTGTATACAACCGTGCTAGGGATCATTTCGCCACGACTTTTAGTGACCCACGCAGTTAGTCCATTCTGATCAAAGTGAATGTTCAACTCCTGATTATTCATGGTGTATGAAATTGGAGAGGTTTCTTGAAATAACTTTTCAAAAGAAAAAAAGGCGGATGAGTCCTGCAGCTCTATCCCAAGACCTATATTTTTAATCTTGTGTGATCCATCGGATTCTGGATATTTCTCACCGGGAATCCACGTGTTGTAATAGGGTTTTTGATATACGAACTGAGGAAAAACTGCGTCTGAGGTATCTCGATTGATTAAAATTTTTGTATTTGGATATTTATTTACCCAAAAGCTCCAGGTACTTTGAACGGTAGCAATGGGATTCAACCGTTCACCTTCTAAGTCACCTTTCACTGACTTACAAGAGAGCTGGTTCCACACCGAATGAGTCTTTCTGTCGATTATCAATAAATTATTATCAATTAATCCTCTTCCAAAATCAAATCCGGAATGGTCTCCTCCAATTTCTCCTTCAAAAATCCGGGCTGAACCAACTAGCGGACACCAGGTTACGAGATAATTCTCATCCTTAACGGAAAGATTAGCTACTTCGAATCCAGATAAATATTTAATGGGAATTGCGAGTTGTTCGTCAGCTAACGAAACTCCTATGATGAGCTCATTACTATCTATGTCAATAGTGGCCTGATCTGCAAACTCCAGATCATCCAATCCCTTGTCGATCGGCATATCAAAGTCGAAGTGTTCTCCTCCTGGTCTGGCTTGTGCAAATAGTTTGATCGATTCAACTTTTGGCTGTTCCTCAGATTTCCGATCGGAGTTGCCTTGTTTGCACGCAAACAAAAGGCTTGTAAATAAAATGAGAATTAAAATGCTGACTTTATTCATAAGAATTGTTTTTTGTGTACACGATGATTACCCTTTAATCATCGAATCAAGTAAATTTTGAATGAATGGAGACTTGCCTAAAGGTGCGATAAAACAACATAGGATGTTGATTCCGATGGCTAAGTAGGTAGCTGGATGTTTTATTTTTTCATATTTCCATGCAGCTAATAAAATCATGATAATGATCAATGCCTCCGTATAGTAGGCGGAAGAGATGATGTCAATATTTGGCCATTTATCAATTTGAGCCAGAATGAACATATTTTGGATGCCTCTTCCTAATGCGGGCATCATGATAATGAAAACAGTTGATATCAACCACCAGGCGTGATCCTCGAGATTTTTCCTTTTGATGATGGACATAATTACTGCAACCATGAATGCGATCATCATAGGTATTTCTATGGCAGCAACTCCGTAGAAAAAATACGGTTCAAATGGTCCAAATCGGTCAGGATTTGCAATGGAATTTTGTACCGATTCTAGATCGCGGTACATCATACTGAGTGCAGTCAGGCTAACGCCCCCGGCTAAAAACATTCCGATAATGCCGTTTGTACGGTGTTTTTCCATTTTCCCATGAGTGGCATAATAGGGCTGGATGATCAGGTAGAGATACCAGATACTTCCCGTCCAATAGTGAATGTGTACGGACCAGGCATTTTCAGAAAAGTCACCCCAGTAATCCATCGCAATGCCTAGTTGCATGAAGACCATTGGGATGATCATAATGAGGTGTAGCTTTTTATATTTCTCCATGGTGATTAGTTGTTATTGATTAATATCTATCACTGCTATATTGTGCAGAAGAGACGGTGCATCTATCATATGTTCTTTATGAATCAGGTGTTTTCCAGTATGCATATCCTATGAATAATGGGATAAAAAATATGACTGCTCCTATCAATTTTCCAGGTAGTCCAGGAATGAAGCTTATAAGAATTCCTAATAAGACAAACACAAATCCGGATAGACCCCAACGTCTGTTGATGATTCCATTAGATCCAAAAATCTCAATCAGGTAGAGGATCCCTAAGATTGGTAGGCTAAGGAGTCCCGTCGAGTATAACTGTCGCACTGCGCCTCTAATGGCATCAAATAGGGCAGGCTGGTCATGATACACCTTCAAGGCCGGATAATAGCTTCCAAGCGTTAATCCAAAAGCAATGACAATCAGTAATCCTAGTAGTAGGAGGGACGCCCAGAAAAAACTCCTAAGCCTATTGGCTGAATTCTTTAAAAGCACGGCGAAAGCAATTACTTGAAGAGAGAAACCAGCGAGCTGCCAACCCCAAATGGCTTTTAATGCCGGCCATGCCTCGAATATGAAATGAGGAACCTCGCTAGCAGGCCTTTCCACACCAATCCAACCCACTTGATACTCAAAAAGTATTGTGACTATAATGACACTTGTTCCTATCATTAGCAGCAACCCTGCAAAATTTGATTCACTTTTCATGCTTATCACTTCTATCAATTTTTTAAGTTGAATAAATTAGGCTTTAAGCCTTTTAAGCTTTCGTTTTAACTGAATGGCGATGATCGTGGGAAACAGCGCAACCAATAAGCCCAGTAAAAAACCTTTCCCACCAAAGAAGAAAACAGGTCCGTTTGCATCTATGTCATGGCGGTGATTCCATATCTCCACGATCTTTCCATCCTCGATCCGAAATACGTTAATGCCGGGAATCGTATTGGAGCCGATTATAATTTTGGACATGAAAGATTCAGCTTGGTAATCCAATGTCCATCGTGTGGCTACCAGGTCCCCTTCGGCAATCTGCCATTCAGGTTTAAAGTCCATTTGGCCGCCGCCCCAGAAACGGTCAGCGATAATTTTTTGCTCAACGGCGGGCTCAGTGACATTTTTCCTTTTACCAGTATCATGAACTACATATTCATCAGCGACTGTTTCTTCGTAGCGATCCGTATTATTAGTTATCCATAAATCCTGGTAGAATTTGAGCGCGATCTGTTTGTTGATC
This sequence comes from Ekhidna sp., assembly GCA_965601465.1. Lineage (GTDB taxonomy): Bacteria > Bacteroidota > Bacteroidia > Cytophagales > Cyclobacteriaceae > Ekhidna. Next base: position 1,776,127 of record OZ271834.1, read on the forward strand.
TCTTCTTGTGAAGATGTTCTTAGGGCCATTCTTGAGCTGTCTAACTGTGCGGACGCCAGTGTGCAGCTGCTCAATAAGCATGCGGTAAGGATTGCTGTTTTCATACCAGATGTAGTTTAGATTTTATCAGATGAGATGGATGGGGTTTAGCTAGTTATCAAGCCTTAAAAACCGAGCGGCATTATTGTAGAAGATGTCCCGTTTTTGCTCTTTGGTTAGGAACTCAGCACCTTCAATGATTTCAATCGATTTATCGATAATGCCAGGAAAGACCATGGCGTCAGAACCAAACATGATGCGTTTACCGAAACCGGCTAAAACAAGTTTTTTCAAGTGATACTCATAAAAGTATTCGGTAGGATAGGTCCACTGGATACCTCCCAGGTCAATGTAGAGTTGTGGATAATGATACATCATCGTTATCAGTTCGTCGATGAAGGGCTCACCATAGTGCATGATATACACCCTTAGCTTTGGAAATTTTTTGATAACCTTCTCCAGATGAAGTGGGTTGGAGAGTTGAGCTTCATAATCAGGGGAGATCGTCATAGGGGATCCGGGAGCACCGCTTCCCATATGTAGGCCTACAGGGATGTCTAGCTCTTGGGCCAACGCATAGTAGGCATCCATCCTCGGGTCATCCACCCCAATACCATCGTACTGATTCGCTACCTCGCCAAGACCGATGAAGCCATATTCTTTAATCAGGGTTCTAATGCTATCAGTCGATTGGTTTCTTCGGGTGAGATTAAACCCGACACTGGGAATGATTCGGTCCGGAGCTCGCTTGCTCCACGCAAGTGCTATATTGTTATTTCCGCTGGTCACGGCAACGATGTTGTATTTTTCAAGACGATCGAGTATGCCCTGAAATAGGGCCTCATCACTTTCTGCTGAAAGAATGGGTTCTTTACAATTATCAGGCTGCATGGCCCTCATAAAAACACCCATGCCATTTTCTTTTGCATCCATGAATGGAATCGCAGTGGAAGCTGGACCGCAAAGGGCTACCTGATCAGGACCATTAGCGTTATAAGGGAGTGCGTGAAGATGCATGTCAATGATGGGTTCTTGCTTACTCTGGCTGAAGCTCAACTCAGCTATCAATGAGCATAATGTGATTAGAAAGATCGTTTTATTCATCGGGATCAACTTTTTAAATGATAAGATGATGCCGAAGCTAGGGCGTGTTCATAAACGCCTATTGCAGATATGTCCCAAAAACTATCAGATATGTAACAAGTGGCCTTTTGACGGCTTTATGAAGCTTTTTTCAGGTATTGAGAAGGACTTTTTCCGTACTTTTCTTTGAAGCACTGCGTGAAATAGGACGTGCTATTGAAGCCACAGCTGTAAGCTACTTCAGAGACACTTATACCATTTTGACCTAATAAGTCGGCTGCACGTTGCAATCGTATGTCCCGGATAAACTCGCTGGCAGAAAATCCTATCAAGGCTTTAAGCTTACGGTGCAGCTGCATGCGGCTCATGGCCATTTCTTCCTGGAACTGCTCCACGGTAAACGCTGAGTTGGATAGGTGTTGGTCCACTATTTCCAGTGCCTTTCGTATAAATTGTTCGCTTGGAGATTCAGACTCGATATTAGATGGAGATAATGTAAGTTTTTGGGCAAATTTCTCTTGAAGTTTCTTTCGCTGACTGATTAGATTATCCACTCTTACCAGTAGCTCTTCATTATCAAATGGTTTCGTCAGGAAATCGTCAGCTCCTACTTTCAACCCACTAAGTTTGGTTTCCCGATCTGCCTTTGCGGTAAGAAGTATGATAGGCACATGACTTGTTTTTTCGTTTTCTTTCAATGCATTGCACAATTCAATGCCATCCAACTCAGGCATCATGAGGTCGGAGATGATTACATCGGGCACTATTTCTTCGGCCATGGTGATACCTTCCTTGCCATTCGTTGCCTGCTTCACCGTGAAAAGATCTTTTAGGAGGGATGTCATGTGATTTCGAAGGTCAGCGTTGTCCTCTACAATGAGAATGATTTGCTCATGCCCACTTAGCTGTTCACTTGCTATTTCATCCTGTGCATTCACTTGCTGCTGATCATTTTGGACTTCAGGCAGGGATTCCACAAGAGTAGAAGCTGGATAATGATTTTTATTGATCGGAAAATGAAGGGTAAACTTGGTGCCTTCAGCATTAGAGCTTTCGAGTTCTAGGTCCCCTTTATGTAGCACGGCCAGCTCTTTGGACAAGGTAAGGCCTACACCCGTGCCGGCAGCATTGGGATCAGTTGTACTGGATTGCTGGAAGCGCTGAAAGATCAACTCCTGATCAGAAGCATTTATACCCGGTCCGGAATCGGTGATTGAAATATGAATGATTCCATTGTTGACCTGTGTTTTTAAAGTGATCGATCCCTGTTGAGGCGTGAACTTAAACGCGTTGGAAAGCAGGTTATTGAGAATTTTATGGATCTTGTCTCGGTCATAATAAGCGACTGTAGGTGCCTGATCTATTTCTACTTCAAACTGTATTTGCTGCGCGTCAGCCAGCGACTCAAAAGAAGCGGCTGTTGTCGTAAGCAAATCTCGGAGGTCTCCCTTGCTGATCTCTAACGATAGCTTCCCAGCCTCGAGCTTTGAGAGGTCTAGTAGTTGATTGGTTAGCTCCACAAGATGCGATGCATTTCGGTGGATAATGGAAAGTTGCTGTTGTGTTTCCCCATCGTTCTTCATCTGAAGCAGCTTCTGTACCGGGCTCAGGATCAGTGTGAGCGGGGTTCGAAATTCGTGGGAGATATTGGTGAAGAAGTTCGTCTTTAGGTGGTCAAGCTCCTTCAGCTTGGCATTGGCCCGTGCTTTCACCTGGTATCTGCTATAGATAAGGCCAATCAACAATACCAGCAAAAAAGCCCCTAAGATGAGATAGTTTCTCAGGTTTGCCTGTTTTTGTAGTTCTAGCGAAGCAATTTGATTTTCAGCGCTAAGCAGCTCTATCTCTTGCTGCTTTTGCTCATTTTGGTATTTCTCCTCCAGCTCAGCCATTCGGCTCTTATTCGTCTGACTGCTGAGGCTATCGGTAAGTGCTTTGTATTCCACCTGATAGGTGTATGCCTTTTTATAGTCACCTAGCTGTTCATAAATCTTACTCAAAAACCCAGAAGCTTCACTGCTGATAATAAGCACCCCCGCATGGTTGGAGGCCTCTTTTGCCTCTGTGAAAAACTCAATCGCCTTTTTAAATTCCTTCTTTTCAAAATAGATTTCACCCATATTGTTAAGGGTGTAACAGATACCCAGCGTGAGATTAATATCCTTTAATAGACTCAGGCATTTGTTGTACTCATCGAGTGCCTGATCATAGTCCTTTAAATCCTTATGAATCAACGCAAGATTGGAATGGATATGAGACATATTGCCTTTATCATTGATCAATTCAAAATGGCTTAAGGCAAGCAAATTGTATCTCCTGGCTTCATTGAAGTCCATCAATCGTCTATATAGCATAGCAAGACGACCGTGAAGCAATGCAGTCATGTCTTTGACCTTTGCTCCTTGAGATTTTTCCAATCCTTTTAAGTAGTACGCTTCAGCCTTTTCAAACTCTTCAAAACTGTAATGTATAGACCCTATGTTTAGGTAGGTACTCGCGGCTCTTCTGTCATTATTTGTGTTGTATAATATGGCTTTCTGGTAGTAAGCTAATGCCCTATCAAATTGATTGTTGATAAAAGAGTTATTGCCAATGCTATGAAAACAAAGAGACGCCATGGCTGAATCAATTGGATCTTTTAATGCAATGTCTAAGGCTACATTGATGATAGAATCTGATTCATTTAACCTTCTTAAGTCATTCAGGACGTTTCCTTGTCCACAGAGTGCCTCAACGGCTAATGAACGAAACTGATGTTTCTGCGCAAGGTGTTGTGTTTTGATGTAGACATTTAGGGCGCTATCATAGTTTCCTTTGGTGTATTGGAGATTACCAATGGCAAGCAGGGATTGAGCTTTGCCTTTGTTGAAACCAAGTATCTCTGAGAGGTAAAGAGCCTTTTCTAATGGCTCAAGAGCGCTCGATGGGTTTTCAGATTTAAGCTCATCATGTAGTGACAGGTAGTGGGAAATTTTGGCAGTGTCATCGGGATGATTAGCAATGATTTTGCTTAAAGAGTCGGCTTTGGTCTGCCCTGCCAGCGTTATAGGTATCAGCAAGTAGCAAACAATGAGCGTTTTGAAAATGGCTGGTGAGGACATCATGGGATTACGAATATACCCACAAACGAGGATGAGACAGGAGTTTTTACTTGATGACTCAATTTTCAGCCCTACTTCATTTCAGTACCCTCTAAAACAATCGATAGTTGCTGACCTTCGTAGTTCTGGTAGTTGAACTCAACAAAGCCATAGCTTTCGTGATACCAGAGGTCTAATTTTGACTTACCAAACTTTTTATTGGAGCTTATAGCGCTTATTTTAATGCAATTATCCAATGAACCAAAAGGGTAGGTTCGAGTCGCTTGCTCGACAATCTTATACTTGTGCTTCCATGTGGTATTTTCCCAATCACCCCAGCCTTGGCCTATTTGAATCTCGCTTGTCCACTTTGTTCCTATTTGAGCAGGCAATATAATTTCAGGAAAGGGCGCTACCTCGGTAAAGGAGTATTGGTTGCTGCGAAAGGGATGCATCCAAACCTGCTCCTCATTTTCGATTACACCGGTTACCTCTGTCTCAACCCAGGTGCTTGAAAGGGTTTTATTCAGGGCTAAGTCTTTCAGTCTGGTTTGTTCATCCGAATCCTGAGCTGGATAGTTGATCAAAAGTTCATGTTGGATTGCCGGTTGATGCTCCCACCGATTGCCGGTAGCTAACGTTCGGATCAGCTCATTGGAAAGTTCTACTCCTTTTTTGCTGGCGTAAATCGCTCGATACGTGTTGATTCTGCATGGTTTAAATGCAGCGTAGCCCTTCTTCAATTTTTGTTCAACCGTATCCAGTTGACCATCTATGATCCGATAAAAAACTTTTGTATCAAATGAATCCAGATTTACAAGTGTACAAGACGCCGACTCAATACTTTGAGCACGTGTTTCTGTGTCACTAATTGAGGCTATTAGTAATATTAGGGCTATTCTTTTCATTTCAATGATTACAGGTGATAATTAAAAAAGCGCAAGATAGATAGCAGATGGTAATCAACGCATATGGGAGAGTGAATGAGGTATAGTATTTGCGCTAATTATTTATTATCTCGCTAACCGAATGAATAAGACCTGTTTCATCTACTTCCTTCTTTTGTTTTCATTCCTATGGATGGGTTCAAGCATTCCTCCAGCACATCAAAAATTAGCCATCGCACTCATTCCGATTGATGGTAAAAAGATAAAAGAGGCACGTTTTGTTCAAAAGACTTTGGAGGCCTATTACCACGCGAATGTTGAAATCCTGGACCCCATCGAATTATCAGAAGAGTGGTTTGCAAATGACTCTGTCAGTGGGCACCAGGTGCTAGCAGACTTATCAAACATAGAGTTCAAGGATTCATATGATAAGCACATCGCGTTGACAAACCGTCCGCTGATCTTGTCCAGGAGTTACCAATATTATATCAGGGGGTTGGGGACACTTGGTGGTAAGTCTGCTGTTATTTCAACGCACAAGATTTATCTGGAGTCAGAAGGAGATCGGAAGTTTTATAGAAAGTTATTGACCCAAGTCTCCAGGCATGAAGTAGGGCATATGCTAGGTTTAGGCCATTGTCATCCTTTAACTGATTGTTTGATGGTTCCCGGAACGAACGATTCCATTTTCTACAATGCCAAGACTGAGCTGTGCTCTGTTTGTCGTTCTATGGTTCCTGATAGTTTGTTGGTGAATTGATGATGCTTAATCACCTTCTCAATTATTACATCTCCGTTACCTTTAAGTTGTTATGGGTGATAGAAAAAAGATTGGCTATTTACTGGGGGCCGGGGCTTCAGCAAATAAAGTCCCTATTGTATCGCAATTTGAGAAAGTATTGAAGCAATATCTTGCTACAGTCAGTGAATTTAAACTCAAAGTTAAAGGACCAGTTCCACCCTTCAACTCAGATCTTTCCTATGAAAATGCAAAAAAGGAATATATCTCTGATATTAACTGGTTAATAGAAGGTGTAAAGCATCATTACTCAATAGACACTTTTGCCAGGAAATTGTATCTTCAGGGAGATTATAATAATTATAGGAAGTTGAAATTGTTACTCAATGAATTTCTTATTTACATAGAGCATACTCAGGGTGTTGACAAGAGGTATGATGCTTTTTTTGCAGCTCTTCTTGATAAGGATTCTCACGATAATTTAGTTCTTCCCGATTTCACAATGTTTACATGGAATTATGATCGACAGGCAGAATTATCCTTGGCGCAATTCATGAAAAAAAGCACTAAAGCTGTAGGCGAAGAATTTACTTTTTTACCAAGAGATGCAAAATCAAAAAATGTAGATCAATATTCAGATGGCTTCATGCATGTAAAATTGAATGGTTCGTCTGGTTACCTTGAGTACAAAAATGAAATTGGGTCGTTGGAATACGATTATGACTTGGTAGGCACAGATGAAAACAAAAGATACAATTTGCTCTACAAGTCTATAGATAGACATTACAATGGAATCAATTTCATTCAGGGTCCACTGATTAAGGATGAGGTTGCCGATAGCTACAAGTTTGATCCAATGATTAATTTTTCATGGGAAAACCCGGGCTATACAGATGGATTACGAAAACTGGCATTGAATAAAGCTACAAGTATTGAAATTTTAGTTGTTATAGGATATTCATTTCCAACATTTAATAGGAAGCTTGATTCCGACTTACTGCAAGCAATGGTGGATTTGGAGAAGATATATTTACAGATACCTCCAGAAAACATTGATGAAGTTCAGCAAAGGCTTGAGCCGCTTCTTTCCCCTCAGCAAGAAGTACAGATCGATCAGCGGTCTCAAACAGGAGAGTTTTACATTCCTTTTGAAATGTAATTAATTGGTTATAGGAACTATTTAAATAAAAAATCCCCTAACTTATTGATTATCAATATGAAAGAGGATTTCAGATGTGGAGTCGGAGGGATTCGAACCCTCGTCCAGCGAAGGAAACCATAAACCTTCTACATGCTTAGTCATCCTTATTTTATCTCGTACAAGCAGCTGGTGAACAACAACCTACTACAAGTACCAGTCGCTTAATTTCATCCATGATCCACGACACTATCACAGACTATTCCTTATTATGACACCCTAAACTCCATTCTCAAGGACAAAGAACAGTAGGATGTGACAGGGGGAACCTATGTGGCTCAACCCGTATAATTCTCTACTTTATTCAAGAATTATGCTGCCATAGCGTAGTTAGACTCGCCAATTATAATTGTGAATGAATTGATCACGCGTGCTCATTCAACACCCGGCATGCTAGCGTATGCTTTGCACTTCCTGTCGATTCCTGTCGACCCCAATTGTACTACAAAATTAACACGTGTATCCTTCTCAGAATTCCCGGGAATAGATTTTTCATTAAAAATCCAAAGATTTGGTTCAAAGTGGAAATGCCCTTTGAATACGAAGGTTCACTAGGAGTTTGGCGCATGCCCGAGATGCGCGTATGAGACAAATCGAACGTCGTGAGATTCACGAAGGGTTGTGGGCATGAGAAAAATGCGAAGCGAAATTCACAAGGCTTCAACACATAATCTAATTACATCGGCAAAACCGAAACTAATTTATCTCGTATATTAGTTTGGCAAAACCGAAACAAATATGAAAGGCACATCACTGGGAGAATTTGAAGAGCTCTGCTTGCTGGCCGTTGGAATCTTACAGGAAGATGCGTACGGCGTGTCTGTAAAAGAACAAGTAGAAAAGCATACCGGACGTAAATCCACGCTTAGCACGATTCACTCCACCTTAATCCGTCTGGAGAAAAAGGGATTTTTGGAATCCAGGATGGGAGGAGCTACTGAGTTAAGGGGTGGTCGAACAAAACGAATATTCCAGATTACCTCGCTGGGAAAAAAGGCAATGAATGAAGCTCGCGAACTTCGAAGGAGAATGTGGGATCAAATCCCCGAAATTTTGTGGGAAGGAGGAGCCGTATGAAAAAGGATCAGCCACCTAAATGGATCATTCGACTGATCGAGTGGTATTGCCATCCTGACTACTCAAAGGAGATCGTAGGGGATTTGCAAGAACTATTCTTCAAATGGAAGGCAGAAAAAGGTTCTTTAAGAGCTCACATGCTTTATGCATTTAATGCGCTCCTTTTTGCCCGGACTTACAACAACAGATTTTTACAAAATTCCTCAAGATCAAACGGATTAATGATGATCAAGAATTACTTCTTTGTCTCGATACGCGTGCTCATGAGAAATAAGCTGACCTCCGCAATTAACATCTTAGGGTTAAGTCTCGGCTTATTGGGCTTCACATACATCGCCATATTCATCGCCAGAGAACAAAGTTTTGACCAACACCACAAGGATTACGAAGAGGTGTACCGACTGGTACTCGGCCCACTGGATCAAAATATTGGATCGTATGCCATCACGGGGGCTGCGATGGCACCGGTTCTGCAGCAGGAATACCCGGGAATCAAATCTTTTGCCAGGTTTAGGCGTTTTCCGTCGCTGGTTTCACGAGAAGATCAAATGTTTTATGAAAATGAGTTTTATTTTACTGACGCTTCCGTTTTCGATGTTTTCACTCACACATTCCTGGAAGGGAATGCCAAAGACGCCTTGAAGGAGCCAAACTCCCTGGTGATTACCGAGTCCCGAGCTTTACAACTATTCGGAACCACTAAAAATATTGTTGGCGAAACACTCACAATCGACAATCAGCTCAATTATGTGATAACCGGCGTAATTGATGATGTTGAAGATAACTCGCACTTCAAGTATCATTACCTGGCTTCTATCGCTAGCATTCCAACACATCACAATGAGCCCTTGCGGACATACCAAATGACGTCCTGGTACGCGCACTACTTCTACACGTATTTCAGGCTCGAGAAAAATGTCGATCCGATTCAGCTGGATCAGCAAATCAGATCTGCAGCCAAATACCATTCGGATCCGAATAACTATGAATTATATGGAACCAACATGGGGCTTTTCCTTCAGCCTTTATCCGAAATTCATCTGGACCCTCTTTGGGGAGAGATCAAACCGCAGGGAAATAAGGATACCTTGTCCATACTTGGTGTTATTGCTATTGTCATACTGGCGTTGGGAACGTTTAATTACACCAATCTCACTACCGCCCAATCCATCAAACGATCGAAGGAGGTTGGATTAAGAAAAACACTCGGGGCAGCCAAGGCACAGCTCATTCACCAATTTATTATAGAGTCCGTCTTAATCACATTGGTTTCTATGGCCATAGCGATCAGCATCGTGCAACTCACGCTCCCATACTTCAACAATCATTTCAACTCACAATTAGCTATCTGGTCGATAGAGACGCTTCCCATCCTGGTCTTTGTTTTTGTGTGTTCACTGGTGGCCGGTCTTATTGGAGGTATATATCCTGCCTTTATTATTTCGTCTTACAAGCCAACTGCGATTTTCAGAGGGATCCAAAAAAAGTATAAAGGAATATCGTTCCGTAAATTGATCGTGCTGGCTCAATTTGCCATTTCGATGATTTTAATTTCATCGACCATTGTGATCTATCAGCAAGTAGCATTTATGAAAAATACCGAGCTGGGAATAGATACAGAACAGATCATGGTCATTCCTACAAATGGTAATTCCAGTATCAATTCAACCTTTGAATTGCTGAAAGAACGCCTGGAACAGCTACCGGAAGTTTCACATGCGACCATTGCCGAGTTGACACCAGGTGATTTGTTTAGCGGCATCATAGCCAGGTTCGAAGGCATGGAAGAGAACCGAAATTTCCCAACAACAGGTGTCAGTTTTGATTACATGAAAACGTTCGGGCTAAAGCTACTAGCCGGAAGGGACTTTGATGTCACCATCTCATCTGACTCCATCGAACGAGCCATTATCAACGAAACCCTGGCAAAGGAATTGGGGTGGTCTCCAGACGAGGCTATTGGAAAATCTTACGATTTTGGTGGTGACAACATCACTCCCGGAAGGGTCATTGGCGTAATGGAAGATTATCACTTTAACTCCCTCAAGTCACCCATTTTTCCTATTGTACTGACGATTAGACCCGATTTTTATGATAAGATTTCCATTCGTTTGGCAGGAGGAAATGTTGCCGATGGCGTTGAGAAAGTAAAAGCAATCTGGCAAAGTCAATATCCCAATTGGCCGTTTGAGTACTATTTTGCTGACGACCATTTTTCCAAAGAATATGAAGCTGAGCAAAAATTTGGTGGGTTGATATTTTCATTTTCTGTAATGGCCCTTGTGATAGGAAGTTTTGGTCTGCTTGGGATTGTACTGATAGATACGCGTCATAGACTGAAGGAAATTTGCATTAGAAAGACACTCGGTGCTGGTATTTCCAATATCCTAAAGGTGTTGTCAGGACAGTATCTTAAAATACTGATTACAAGTATTGCCATTAGCATCCCGCTTTCCGCATTGTTTGCGAGCAATTGGCTTCAGGAATTTGCCTACCAGATGAAATCCTATACCTGGATCATTTTAAGTGCACCTTTCATCGTCGTTCTGGTGGCGCTTTTAACCGTAATGGTTCTTTCAATTAATGCTGCTAAAGTTAATCCGGTGGAAATTCTGCGAGATGAATAGGAAGTGGCTTTGAGTGAGCATAACTTAAATTTTTTCACCTAGCTGTCAGTTTTATTAGGAGCTATGGCATGGCTACTTTACTCGATCCGAATTAGCTTACTATAGCTTCTTAAGTGCATGGGTTGACCTGCTTTATGATTATATTACATTAGGTACAACCTTTCATTACACCATTGATATGAGCGAAAAAGAAAACCCGGTAATAGATCCTAACCACCTTTCAGATAAATGGATTGGTTCAAGTGTAGCCGAACGTGATGGGCAAAAGTGGGACAAAAAGAAGGAGATGGATTTTACTTATTCAAACATTGATAAGTTTATTCGTCTCAGTTTAGGTGAAAATGCACATTTCAGTAATGCGATGTGGAATGGGGACTATAACCAAACATTGGAAGAAGCTCAGCTAAAGAAATATTCGTTTGTTGCGGAGCAATTAGGGATTAAGGAGGGCAGCCGAGTATTGGATCTGGGATGCGGCTGGGGTGGATGGTTGAAATATTTGAGGGATGAGATTGGAGCAAAAGGTATTGGTGTAAACCTTTCCGATGGACAGGTCCAGGCGTGCGTCGACAATGGGTTGGAAGTTTACCTAAAGGATGCACGGTACATCAAACCGGAAGACTATGGGGTCTTTGATGCAATCACAGCTTTTGGAAGTTTCGAGCATGTTTCGTCTGTATCAGACTATCTGGAAGGTCGCCAGGATGAAGTGTATGCGGATTATTTCAAACATATCTTCAATCTTCTTCCGGAAGGAGGACGATTTTATATGCAAACCATGACGTTTGAGAAAAACATGATGCCTTTTGAGGAGGTGGATATAAATGCGGAAAAAGGCTCAGATAGTTACATTTTTGCGCTTCTGCTCAAGCACAATCCGGATTCATGGATTCCCTATGGCTATGAACACGTCGTTAGGGTCGCAGAGCCTTATTTTAAGAAGGTATTTTACAGTGATGGCAGGTTGGATTACATAAAGACCAATCGAGAATGGACGAAGCGTTTTTATAGATTTCAGCTTAAAAAATACCTTTGGTTTGCTTCATTGATCCCTAAATTATTTACAGACAAAGAATTTCGATATCAGCTTTCTGTCCTTAGGGAACGACCCAACAGAGTTTGTTTTGAGCGAGAAATTATGGGACATGCAAGGTTGATATTTGAGAAGAAATCACTTTAGTCTGAAAGATATGAGACCAGGATTAAGCGTATTTAATGAAAGATTGGATCCACTATTTCAATGTCATTTCGACGGGTTTAAGCGAAGGTTTTGTGAGGTGAAAGCTCTATACCGTAAGTAAAGATTCCTCGTTCCTCGGAATGACACTTTAGTAGGTAGTCTTTAGGCTCCCTCATAAAGTTCTGGAAGCATACAAAGCCAATGTCATTTCGACCGGCCTGTGGGAAGGGGTGTGAGAGGAGAAATCTCTACACCATAAAGTAAAGATTCCTCGTTCCTCGGAATGACACTTTAGTAGGTAGTCTTTAGGCTCCTTCATAAAGTTTTGGAAGCATACAAAGCCAATGTCATTTCGACCGGCCTGTGGGAAGGGGTGTGAGAGGAGAAATCTCTATGCCATAAAGTAAAAATTCCTCGTTCCTCGGAATGACACTTTAGTAGGTAGTCTTTAGGCTCCCTCATAAAGTTCTGGAAGCATACAAAGCGGAAGGGGTGTGAGAGGAGAAATCTCTACACCATAAAGTAAAGATTCCTCGTTCCTCGGAATGACACTTTAGTAGGTAGTCTTTAGGCTCCCTCATAAAGTTCTGGAAGCATACAAAGCCAATGTCATTTCGACCGGCCTGTGGGAAGGGGTGTGAGAGGAGAAATCTCTACACCATAAAGTAAAGATTCCTCGTTCCTCGGAATGACACTTTAGTAGGTAGTCTTTAGGCTCCTTCATAAAGTTTTGGAAGCATACAAAGCCAATGTCATTTCGACCGGCCTAAGGGAAGGGGTGTGAGAGAAGAAATCTTTACATCACCGCTTATGGTTAACAAAATCGGATTCCACTACTGCCGATATATCTCAGAAAACTTACTCAGCGACGAAGAGGACCCCAGCAGGATCAGGTAATCCTCTTCCCCAACCACGGTACCGGGAGAAGGAGCAGGGATGATACCTTTAATGTCGTCTTTGATGCCAATCACGACTGCTCCGGTTTTTTTGATGATGTCCAGTTCTTCCAGGGTTTTGTCTTGGTACTCCGTTTTGAGGCTTTCAAAACCTACTTCTTCCAGGTGATAATCCAGGCCGGACACACCATTGATCAGATTCAAAAACTCGATAACGATCGGACGAGTGATCATATGTGCCATAAACATACCTCCCAGCACATCCGGCATGATAACAAAATTGGCCCCTGCATGGTACAACTTATCTTGTGTTTCATAGCTGGAGGTTCGAGTGATGATGTTGATGTCGGGATTCAGGTTTCGTGCCGTAAGCGTGATGAATACATTGACCGAATCGGAAGGTGTGGTGATGATGATGGCTTCCGCTCGCTCAATTCCTACGGATTTGAGGTCAGCATCTTTGGTAGCGTCCCCTATGAACCATTTCATCGTTTCGGGAATGGATTCTGCTTTGGACTCTTCTTTCTCTATCACAATGAATGACCGGTTGCTCTGTTGGAGTTCGATACAGGCTCGTTTGCCATTGCGGCCAAATCCACAAACGATAACGTGATCTTGTAGCTTAGTCAGTTCCATATTCGATCTTAAATTTTTTAGAATGTCATTTAGTTTTCCTTCAAAGAAATAGCTTGTCACTACGGTTAATAAATACGCCAGAAGTGCCATGTTCAGGATGATGTACACGGAGGTAAACATTCGCCCCAGTTTGCTTAATTCGGTCACTTCGGTAAATCCCACGGTACTGATCGTGATGACCGTCATGTAAACGGCATTAACAAAATCCAGATCCTCAATCAGGGAGAAACCAAGGATCCCCACGGTGAGGCTCAGAAATAGCAAACCGATTGCAATAACAGGCTTCTGTATGTGCTTATTCATGAAATAACGATAGAGTACTCACTCAATTTACAAAGTCCGTAGCATTGTTGGAGGGGTCTTAAGGCTGTTTAATGGCTTTCATAGAGGTGATTTTTGTCATTATTTCCTGAGTCCTCGAACCAATTTTTCAAAGTCTTTCCAAAATGTTCGATCCTTTTTTGAAAGAATTTTTCGGAAGATTCACACACATCATTAACTTGCCTCCCAGATGGAAAATTTTGTGGTATCGGCACGTAAGTACAGACCCCTCGGATTCGAGGAAGTAGTGGGGCAGGAGCACATTACCACCACGTTGGAAAACGCCATCAAGTCCAATCACCTGGGGCAAGCTTTGTTGTTTTGTGGACCCAGAGGGGTAGGAAAAACAACTTGTGCGCGAATTCTTGCGAAGACCATCAATGGGTTTGAGAATGAAGGTCCGGAAGGTACCTCCAATTTCAACATCTTCGAGCTGGATGCTGCATCCAATAACTCCGTAGAAGATATTCGTAACCTGATCGACCAGGTGAGGTATCCACCTCAGCAAGGGAAGTATAAGGTATACATCATAGATGAGGTTCACATGCTATCTACCCAGGCCTTCAACGCATTTTTGAAGACACTGGAAGAGCCACCGGAGTACGCCATCTTCATTTTGGCTACCACGGAGAAGCACAAAGTGATCCCAACGATCCTATCCAGGTGTCAGATTTACGATTTCAATCGGATTGAAGTCAATGATATCGTAAAGCAGCTGGAGAAAATCGCTACGAGCGAGAAGGTGGATGCAGAGAATGAGGCACTTCATCTTATCGCACAAAAAGCGGATGGAGCGTTACGAGATGCGCTCTCCATTTTTGACTTGATCACAACCTTTTCATCGGATGGAAAGATCACCTATCAGGATACCATCAAGAACTTACACATCCTGGATTACGACTACTATTTCAAGCTGGTGGATGATTTGCTGACTCAGAATATGTCCGGAGCCTTGATGCTGTTTGATGAAATTCTGAGAAATGGATTCGATGGCAATAACTTCCTTAACGGCTTCCAACAGCACCTGAGAAATTTGTTGGTCTCCAAGGATGAGAAAACATTGACACTTTTAGAAGTGACAGACAACCTGAAGGCGAAATATGCCGAGCAGGCAGGACAGTGCAGTCCTTCATTTTTACTCTCTGCTCTCAACATTTCCAACCAGTTTGAGCTCAACTTCAAGCAGAGCAAAAATCAGCGCCTCCATGTAGAGCTGTGTCTCATGAAGCTCGCTCACCTCCAAAGCGCACTTACGCTTAGTCCCTCTGACGATGGGGCAAAAAAAAAAGGCCACTTAGTGGCATAAATCAGGACAAAGAGAATCAAAGTCAGACGTCTGATCTGACACCTGACAAGAAATCAGAGATTAAAAAGACAGACGTCCAGCCTCAACCATCAGAAAGCCCCACGGAAAATGATGCACCGCCACCTCCCACAGAGGAGCCTCCATCGATGGGAAATGTCTTAAGCTCTCAGCCATCAGAACCATCTAAGCCCAAAGCAAGCCCGGTACTACGACCATCCACGTCTGACAAGCCCAAGGAGACCCCAAGTATTTTTGGAAAGAAGAAAACCAAAGAAGAAGTTGTTGAGGCTTCGCCCGTCAAGGAAAAGAAGGAAACCAAGTTTTCTGAGGATGATTTACAGAACGCCTGGAAAGGATTTGCAGACCAAAAAACGAATGCTGGTGATACGGATCGGTTGGTGCTCAGCAAATCTGTGAAGAAAGGGGATAACCACAGTGTTATCATCATGTTGGGGAGTCAACTGGAGGTAAGCTTCCTGGAGAAATTTGATACGGAGTTGGTCCAGTATCTACGAGCAGAACTTCAAAACGATCACATCGTACTTCGTACGGAGATTGCTGAAATTGAAGAGGAGAAAAAGCTCTACACTAGCACCGATATTTTCGACTACATGGTCAAGCAAAACCCAGACTTGAAAGACCTCAAAGACCGATTGGGATTGGACTTTGACTATTAACTTTCGAGTTAATCAAACTCACTATGAAATTTTCACTTAGACATTTTGAGAACAACTTTCAGATTGCTGCTTCAGTAGGATGGATTTTCGTAATCATCGGAATTATAACGATCGTTGCAGGACCAATACCGGTTGCTCTAATATTCATTGTTGTTGGTACTAACCTGATCATCCTTCAACTACGTGGAAAAAGGATCGTCGTAGATACGGATGCAAAGACGGTGAAATCCGGCAAGGAAACCTTTGATGTTTCCAATACCTCATTGATTTTCATGAACGAAGTAGGAGTGTCTCAGCGAGTAAATTCAAGGGCAAGTTCGGCCAATGTGAAAATGTACTTCTACAAAGCGTACATTCAGAGCGGGGACGAGAAAATATTGATTTCATGCAATCGCAGTGAGAAACGGGACTTGGAATCGATCCAAAAGATTGCAGAAGCCCTACAGGTGCCATTTCAGAAGAATTATGATTGAACCGCAAGCTTCAAGCTATAAGCTACAGGATTATCCATTCTAAATTCTAAATTCTAAATTCTCCATTCTCAATTCTTGCTTCTAGTCTCTAGTCTCTAGTTGCAAGCTGCTAGTTTCGAGTTACAAGCTACAAGCTGCTAGTTTCAAGTTTCAAGTGTCTTGCATCTAGCTTCTCAATTCTAACTTCTGAATTCTCCATTCTCAATTCTTCCCGTCTATCTCTATTTTGACAATTTTGTCAGTTTTCATTGATTGTTATTTGATTTGAAATGAAGTACAACTCCGAACAGCTGTCTTCTAATTCTCAATTCTCAATTCTCAATTCTCAATTCTCAATTCTCAATTCTTGCTTCTAGTCTCTAGTCTCTAGTGTCAAGCTGCAAGCTGCTAGTTACAAGTTACAAGCTGCTAGTTGCAAGTCACAAGTTTCTAGCTGCAAGTGTCTTGTCTCTAACTACTTAGTTCTCAATTCTCAATTGTGCATTCTCCATTCTGAATTCTAACTTCTCAATTCTCCATTCTCAATTCTTCCCGTCTTCTCCGTACACCTTTAAATCCTGACCAGCACTCAAATCGAAAGATTTCATTCCATTGAGATCCATCACCTCATCTACCGTCATGTCATACTTGCGCGAAATGGCATACAAGGTCTCTCCGGCTTGCACCGTATGCGTGATGATGTTTTTGTCAGCTGATGCTTCTTCAATGGGCGCTTTGACCAGGATATTTTGTCCCACCATCAAAGCATCCGGGTCCGGTAGTTCATTCCAGCGCAGGAGATCTTCCATCTTAACTTCATAGAGTTGTGAGATTGCCCACAAGGATTCTCCGGAAGCTACTGTGTGGATTTTTACCTTTCGCAAACGCTCCTCCTTCATATCTACCACAGGTACTTCAATCTTCTTAACTTCTTCCTCTGGTTCTTCAGTTACCGTCGTTTCTTCAACCGGGTCGGTTGAGGCAGTGGGTTGAGCGACAGGTTTGGTGATCACTGGAGAGGTAAGTTCATGGTAGGCGATAGGCTCACTGGACGGTCGTGTTTTGTCCATCCACAAGACCCTTCCTGGCTTAAGTTCATCGATGATGCTCATCCGGTTTCTGGCGGCAAGCTTGCTCACTTTTATTCCGTATTGCTGGCTGATTTCCCAGAGTGTCTCTCCAACTTTTGCTACATGGAACCCAATCTTGGCCTTCCCTTTTTTGCTTTTGATGTAATAAAACTCATTAGGAATGATTGCATCAGATTCATTCATGTCATTGTATTTTCTGAACTTTTTCTCAGACAATCCGGCTCTCGCCGAAACACTATGAACATCATCTGTGTCACGTGCAAGTATTGAGGGGATTCCATTCAATGGAATGATCGTGGAGCGGTTAGCTTCCGTAATCCCTGGCTTCAGTTCTGTGGGGTAGATCTTAGTTGCAGGTTCTGAAATCTTATTCCGTCTGGTCGTTTTTTCAGCCACGAGACGCTTCAGTGGTGTCCCGGTTTTTGGGATCATTACAGAGTAGGTTTTGTCTGTGGGCACTGCACCCCGCATGAGCCACTTGTTGTATTTTTTAAGCTCTTCGACACTTACATTCTCTTGACGAGCAATTTGTTCGAGTGTTTTCCCTCCTACATTGGTAATTTCATCCAGCCAGATTCCTTCCGAATGAGGAAGACCTACCGATGGAGTGAATGCTACCACATGGGCTATGAATTTCTTTAGGTACCAGTAAGTGTTAGTGGTGATGGTTAGCTTCTTTTTTCCATAGTTCGCCCTGTTGGTATGCTTCTTAGCTCCACCTGCACCGGCCTGATAAGCAATGACTGCATAGGCCCAGTTGTCAAAAAAGAAATTGTTGGATTTGAAATACTTGCCTGAACCGCGTGAGGCAGATACAATATTGAGTCGCTCATCTACTTTACGGTCCACGACAAGTCCCACCTCTCTTCCGGTAAAGTCTTTGAACTGCCAAAAGCCGACCGCATTCGCGGAAGATACTGCGTCCGAGATCAAATTACTCTCCTGAATAGCTAAAAACTTAATTTCATCCGGGATCCCGGCTTTTTTGTGCTCCCGTTCGATATAGGGAAAATAGAGATTCATACGGTCCACGAGGATGCCATAATAGGTCGGGCTCTGAGTTAACCGATCGACTTCTTTTTGGATTTGCTTTCGGGCAGATTCATTGATAGTAAGTCTAACGTCACCAATCATCATCTCTCGCGGTACCGTCTGAGCATAGCTACCGGAGATAAAAGTTATTAAGAATAACCAACTAGCAACTAGCAACTTAAAACTCGCAACTCTCAATTTCATATCTTTCTCAATATCATCAGTCCATCACGGACAGGGAATAAAACGTTTTGTACCCTGGGATCGGTATGCATCTTTTGATTGAAGGCCCGGATGGATTGTGTCGCACCATCATTCTGACTTTCATCAAAGACTTTACCACTCCACAGCACATTATCGGCAATGATAAATCCACCGGGGTTTACCTGATCTATGACCAGATCAAAATAATTGGCATAATTCTCTTTATCTGCATCGATAAATACCAGGTCCCAATGGTCTGATAAGGTAGGAATCACCTCCAGAGCATTTCCAACCTTCATTTCTATTTGGTTTGCAAAAGCTGATTGTTCAAAATATTTTTTGGTCCGCACCGACAACTCCTCATTATTATCAATGGTGATAAGTTTTCCGTCGTGTTGCATCCCTTCGGCCATGCATAAGGCGGCATAGCCCGTGTAGGTGCCTATCTCCAGGATATTCTTGGGTCGAATCATGTGGGAGAGCATGGATAATACACGCCCCTGAAGGTGTCCGGAAAGCATGCGGGGCTTTAATACATGGAGGTGAGTTTCCCTGTTGATCTGCTGAAGCAAATCAGATTCAGGCTCGGAGTGGTCTTCCACGTATTTTTGAAGACCTTCGGGTAAAAATTCCATGTATGTAAAGATAAGAATTATTCCGGCAGATAGGTCAATGCACTCATCTGATCGGTAGGTAAGTACTGCATAGCAAGTTCCTGAATGTGCGCCGCTGTGATCCCATCGATCTTGTCAAATACACTGTTGATATCCGGTACTTTATTGAGATCCAGCTGGCTCTTTGCCATCATCAGCATAATGGCATTCTTATTTTCTTCGGATAGTGCCATCTGTCCCTTGATCTGATTTTTGGCTTTATGCAACTGCATATTACCTAATGGCTTCTTTTTTAGTGCTTCAATTTCTCGCAAGATGATGCGCTGGCTTTTTTTCAAGTTTTTAGGGTCTGTGGCAAAATAGATCGCAAACTGACCGACTTCAAGGTAGGGAGCATAGCTGGCATCTACGCCATATACCAATCCATGTTTTTCTCTCAGGCTGAGATTCAATCGGGAACTCATGCTAGGTCCACCTAAAAGGTTTACAAGAAAGAAAAAGGGAATACGATTGGGATCTTTAATGCTCAAAGAAGGCATACCCATGGCAAAATGGGCCTGCGTGATCGGTTTTTTGATCTCCTTTCGAGCAGGTGTATAATCTTTAAACCAGCTTCTTTCAGAAGTATGGTTCTTATGTGGAATATCTTTCAAATACTTGGTCGCCAGTCGCTGGATCTTCTTAGCAGAGTAATTACCCACACTGGAAAGAATGATCTTCTCCGTATTCAAGTTGCGATCGAGGAATTGGCTAAAATCACTTTTGTGAAAAGACTTGACGGTCTGTTCGGTACCCAGGATATTTCTTCCCAGCGGATGGTTAGGGAATAGCAATTCATCAAACTCATCCTGAATCGAATCTTCCGGCGTGTCACGATACATGCTCATCTCTTCAAGGATGACCGTTCGTTCCTTCTCGATCTGCTTCTCCGGAAAAATAGAATTGAAGGTGATATCACAGAGCAGTTCTACCGCTTTGTCCAAGTGGATATCTAGCAATGAAGCATAGAAGCAGATCTTTTCTTTAGTGGTATAGGCATTAAGCTCACCGCCCAGGGATTCCAGGCGATTAATTATGTGATAGGAGCTGCGTTTGCGGGTTCCTTTGAAAGCCATGTGTTCCAGAAAGTGGGCGAGACCTTGCTCTTCAAGTGATTCATCCCTGCTCCCCATGTCCAGCATAAGGCCTACATGGGCGATCTTGGTATGATTGACTTCTTTGTGGATGATCCGAATACCATTCGGTAACTCTATCAGCTCGTATTCCTTCTTGCTCATTAGTAGCGCAAAGGTAGACTAAGTTGTTAGGAAATGAATGGAAAACGCAAGTATTGAATCATCGAGGGGTGTCTCTGGCCGGAAGCTTCTTCATGGCCTTGGCGATTGCTGCTCGGATCTCCGCTTGGTCGTATATAGGAGTCAGCTCCATATAGCGAACAGCCGTTGACCTCCAGACAACCTCTGATTTTTTTCGATCGATCACATCGATGATGAGGCTGCCTTTGAGAAATCGCTGATATTCAGGATACATCCGATCCATCCATCCAATCTCTGGAATAAAGCCATCATAATTATCCACCATTTCAGTGGAATCTTCCTTTAGGATCATAAAAAAATTGACCACCAAATCAGAGGAGTCATCTTTCTGTTCGTACCCCTTTTGATACATATTGTAGGCTATCGCATTGGAAATTTCATCGATGGCTTTTTGATTATACAGGTGGCTGGGCCCTTGATAGGTCACCTCGCATCCCTTTAACCAACACCAGGAGACATAGTCATCAAAGGATTGATCAGGTTTTTGGTAGGTTTTCACATTGACGGCACAGCCTGTAGCGATCAATATGGTGATAACGATATATAGCTTTTTCATTGAGTTTGTGACTTTAAAGCAAAAATCATGAAGTATGGAATCGGGATGACTGATGCTGGTCAGTAGGGCAGATGAATTATATCAAAGTAGGATTACTTTGTTCCAGCGGATTTAGAAAAGCTTTTGAAGGCTTTGTTTAGATCGGGAATGAAGCAAATCATGATCGTTGATAGTAAGATGAGATTGAATTCCTCGATGGTATACCATAAATAGAACATGTAGGAAGTGGCAGCGATGATGATGATCAGTCGGAAAATGTTCAGCAGTAATTTCTCGTTCATAGCGTTTGAAGCTAAGTAAAGTCTTCCAGCTTTTTGCTTAAGTAATCCATCTCCTTTTCATTTTTTGTAAGATTGATAGCTTTTAGGAGAGCGCTCCTTGCATCTTCAATGTTTCCGAGCTTCTTAAGCATTTCACTTTTTATGGCATAGAACAGGTAATATTCGTCAAAGAACTCGGTAGCCTCTAACCGTTCAATCTCCTTCACTCCCAGCAGTGGTCCATGCACTTTTTCCAGCGCGACTACCCGGTTGAGTTCCACAATGGGGCTGGATGCGATTTGCAATTGCAGATCATAAAGGGTAAGGATATTGGCCCAATCCGTTTCCTCAAAAGTGGCTGCTCGACAATGAGTGGCACTGATTGCAGCCTGAATTAAGTATTCATTCATGGCTCCTTCTTCAGAGGCCTGATCCAAATATTCCAGTCCTCGCTGAATGAGTTTTTGGTCCCATTTTGAGCGATCTTGATGTTCAAGTGTTATCGCATTCCCTTCCTCATCTGTACGTGCAGCAAATCGTGAGACATGAAAGTGCATCAGTGCCATGAGTGCATTGGTAGCCGGGGTATTGCAGATTTCGCTTTCAATGAGGATTCCATTCAACCGAATCGCATCTTCACACAGCTCAGTTCTCATAAGGCTTTCACCCTCAGCAGATTTGTAGCCTTCATTGAAAAGTAGGTAGACGATCTTTAGCACGATATCCAGTCGCTTTTCTATTTCATGAGCAGGAGGGAGGAGTAGTTTTATTTCTTCTTTTTTGAATTTCTTTTTTGCACGTGTGTAGGCTTTAGCTACCGTTTCTTCCTTTTTAAGTAGTGAGCTTGAGATTTCTCGAATGGATAATCCGCCTAAAATCTTCAATGTCAAAATGATCTGATATTCCTGGCTCAGGGAAGGGTGACAACAGGCAAACATCATACGTACCATGTCATCGTTAATGGCTTGTAAGGATAAGTCTTCATTCATTTCTTCTGCACGTTCCGGTACCTCTTGATGGTTTGTTTTCTGATCTCTCCGTAGTTGATCGATCATTTTATTTCTGGCGACCCTCAAGATCCATCCAGTTGGATTGTCAGGGATTTGAGCGTAGGGCCAGGTCTGCATCGCTTTGATTAAAGCCTCCTGTACACTATCTTCTGCAAGTTCCAAATTGGACGCACCAAATTTGCTGGTGAGGTGTGAAACGGCCTTACCGTATTCGGTCCGAAAAAAATGATCGACAAGCTGAGATGTTTGCATGGTATTGTGGGATCATTCCTGCATTGGCAGGAATGATCCAGCTAGATTATACACCCATATCTGTGATGATCTCTCGTACCTCGGTGGTTCCACCAAATTCAAAGATTGGGCAGTCTTTAGAGATTTCTACCGCATGATCAAGATCTTTCGCTTCCAGGTGTACATACCCACCGACCACTTCTTTTCCCTCAGTAAATGGGCCATCAGTGACAATCTTTCCTCCTGGTCCAACTACTTTACCCTCAGCCTGAAGTGGATAACCTTCGGCTTTGACTTTCGCCATCCATTCTCCCCATCGCTGCATGTGGGCCTGCATTTGCTCCGGTGATTGATCTGCATAGCCTTCATCACCACCTCGGAATACATATAAATACTTTTTCATAATTGTTTGAGAGTTTTAGTTAAGTTAAATATTTCCCTAAAGACGAGAAGGATGTGAGCAATTGGACACTTCTAAAATTTTATTTTACAAGAAAATTTACTTGGACATACGAATCCCAATACTCAACTTTAAAAAATGAGGTACATAGTAATTATTCTCTTCCTTATTTCATGTTCGACTACCAATGAAAACAATCAAGGTGAAGAAATAACTGAGGAGGCATTTCGAGGTGAAATCAATGGGCTTAATAAAGAGGACTCCTTAAATCACAATGCCAAAGCATCGAAAGAAGAAGATTGCCAGCTTATCTATTCAGAATCCATTTCACAAGAAATAACATTTGCACAAGCGATTGATACCGTATTACTGGATTCTGCTATTCTGGTATTTTATGACATTGAAGGTCATGAATTACCACTTTCCAAAAGAGATTATTATATCGAACAATCGAATTGCTTGAACAGGAGGAGTAAGACTCAATGGTATACATCTATTGATTCTTCAATTGTTGTTACTGACACATTCTTGGCATACAAAACACTAAAAGGATATGATACGATCACTTTCTCCAGAACTGATGGTGAGTCCGCTTTAACAGCTGCTTTTTTGGATTATTTAAAGGTTCCTGATCTGAATTTCATTGGAGTATATGGGTATGAAGGTCGTTTTTACCGTTTGATTGATAGGAATGGTACGTACTTTGACATTCAAAGCAAACCAATTTTCAATAGCAATTGGACGATGTTTATTGATGCCGGTACTGCTTATGATTTAAGTGAGGCGGCAATCAATATTTATCGCAAGAATCAAAATAAATTTGTAAAAGAAATATCCTTTGATATTACGTCCAATTTTGAAGAGTATTGGATTCCAAGATTTCCTGTGTGGTTAAACGATAGTACCATGGTGTTGTATAGAGATACTTTTACAGAAACTAACGGTAGGTACATAGGAATGAGAATCAAGCGATTATAATCCTTTCAGTTGACACCTACCCTCTTGATGTATTAAGATGAAAACATACCTAAATAACGTGTGAATATTTGATTTGATGTACGCTTTGATGTAGGTTCGAATTTTGAAAATTCAGCTATGAAGATATTAAGAATTACAGCATTACTATTACTCGCTTACACCTTCCAATCATGTGATTCCGGTGATGAGCCGTTTGAAATTCTAAACAGGAATTATTTAGACTATCAGATTTTTTATGATAGTGATGAAAATATTACTTCGATCCTGGTTGAAGTTAAAAACGAGCAGCCATCGGGAAACAACTTGGAGCTGAATGCTGACGAATCCATCACATTTCGAGAGGACGCGTTAATGTACGACGAAAATTTGGTTGCATACACCATAGTTTATGAAGGCCTCATTAGTGAAGGAGATTTTGTTTATTCAAGTTCAGAAGGAAAAAATTACACTAGTACATTTACTGGGTTTAATTCCGTTGATTTTCCGAGATCTTTCACAAGCATTTCAAAGCAGGAAGGGCCTACGGTAGAATGGGAAGGATCAAGTCTCGGTGAAAATGAGGCTGTAACTGTTGTGATCGGGGAGTTTGATGGAGGACAGGAATTAGGTACCTATATTGAAGGAGAAGGTATATCAAGTTTTCAAATCGTGGACATTATCCTTGAGATCTTACCGGTTGGTATGCAACCTGCATACATGAAACGATCGAAGGTTATCTGGTTATCAGACGAAAAAGATGAAGTACCATTCTTTGGAGGTAGAATTGGTTCACAATATCGATCGAAAACCATTCAGGTGGAGGTGACGGAGTAACTAATCTTTACTTCTTTTCAGCCAACTTGGAAACGATTTTTCTGGCTCGAGTGGTGACCTCAGGTGGGTACCCACTTTCCTCCAATATTCTGATGGCATTGGTATTTTGGAGCTTGCCTTCATGTAATTTGTAGTCAAATTTGATAGATCCCTGATTTACCATTTCAGTGAAGTGATAGTTTGAGTAAGTTTCTTCCAAGAGCTCGGTCAACTCAAGGTCATGCGTGGATGCACATACAATGCTCTTATCATTTTGGAGGTATGAAAGAACAGATGCCCCAGCTCCAATTCGTTCGATAGAGTTGGTTCCCTTGTAAAGTTCATCGATGAGAAACATATTCAACTCATCCTCCTGGCTGGCTTTTATCATTTCATGAATCACCAGAACTTCTTTTTGGTAGAAACTCTCATCGTTTAGCAGGTCATCGGATATACGAATGGCTGAATAGATCCGACACTTCGGAAGTGTCAACTGATCAGCAAAAACGGTGTTTATGGTCTGGCCGAGCAAGGTATTGATACCTAGCGTTCGAATGAAGGTAGTTTTGCCTGACATATTAGACCCTGAAATAAGGACCGAACGAGTTGCTGGGATATCAATGGAATTGGAAGCGGGATCAACTACGAGCGGATGATAACATTGAATTACTTGTAGTACTCTTTCATTGGTAAAGGTTGGAATTGAATATGAATAGTTTGCTCTGATTGAATGAATGGAAAGACAGACATCAGCAAAACCCACAGCCTCAAAAATCATTTTTAATTCATCTTTTTTCTTTTTGATCTCCCCCGTCAAATGAAAAAGCATAATCGGTTCGATCAATAAGGATGCTTTTAGAATTTCAATAAATGAATCCGTTACTACTGAAAATTCATTTTGTGCATGGGTGTTATCGCGGAGTAAAAACGATTTCCTTGTAAGTTTCTTAAGCGCCTGGTGAGCAACTTGGATCTTTGGTTTTGGAGCCAAATCATCTGGAAGAAAGGATAAATGGTCGCACGCTTTGTCCAGCCGATAGAGCTGTGAGATGGCATTGGAGAATTCCATCAACCTGGCTTTATTCCAATAATGAATAATGAAATTACCCACAAGACAGGCTAGAAGCAGCAGAATTAATGGTGAATATATAGTTATTAATGCTAAGGATCCAATGGTAGTTATAAACAATAGATATACCACCCAAAACCATCCAGGCTTCTTCAAAATGTCTTTAGAAAATAAATTGTGCAAGAAAAAGCTCCCTCTGGAATTTAGATTTTTAAGTGCTCTTACCAGTTTGATGGTTTGCTTTTTTTCAGAACGAAGCGATGAAATGACACTTTCAATTCTTTCTACTCTATCGGATAAGGGGATGGATCGAAGTAAATAATAAAGGTACTGTTGTCCTGGACGAGAGTGGGTGCGGTCAAGGAACATGAATACCTCATCCATATCCAAATCAGCCCACGTGTGATCATTGATATTTTGAAAGCATGGCTCTGAGGTTTTCCAATGATAGTACGATGATACCCTTTCTGAATCGAAGTACTCTTTCTTGAGAGGTTGAACAATATCGATGTTGTTCTTCTTGCGTTTACTGAAAATCATTGGCGTTAAATTAATGCTTCCAGATGATCTCCAAACTCCCACCCTACCAGATAACCGTCTTGCATCAGCTTTCCGTTACATTTTCAAGAATTGCTAGTACAATGATGTTAAGTTGGATAACCTTCGTTATGGTTAAATTTTAAGATGAATAGGTCACTAACTTTCTCAGTTCCTTTACATGAGTTTGAGCTCCTTTTAAGTCAAATACTAATGCATGTCCTTCAGATGACGAAAGGTCAGAATCTACAATTCTGGAAAAAATATGTTCAACATGAGTTTCATAAGCATTTAGGAATTTGTTTATTAAGATAAAAATTGAAATATCCTCAATTCTCTCACCATACGGCTTATCACCATATTTAATAGTGAGAGAATCGTAGAAACTCCATATATGAAATGTTAAACTTCTTAATGCTTTTATATTTCTCAATGTCTCGGCCTTGTATTCACCATTTCCAAGCGCTTCCGTTAGGATTAAATGTAAATTGTTATAAGCATCAATACCGTTCGGATTACTTTCAATCTTTTCTACCACCTCTTTACAGTCCTGACTAAATTCATGGTAAATATTTGAAAGGGCATCTATTCTTTTTTGATCTATTAATGCATCAAATTGAAACTTATTAGCTTTTTCTTGGGCTCTAAATGATTTGTATACAAGGTAAGCTCCAATTCCACCAATAATTGGAGCTGTAATTCCACCAATTGTATCTCCAATTGGTCCAAAATTATTAAGTATAAAGATCGATGAGATTGCAGGTCGAGTGAACAACCATACGCTTAAAAAGCAAATCAGTGTGATTCCAGTTAACAATAAAATCTCTTTAACTAAAGCGTTATTCATGGAATAAAGTTAACTAATACTCCCACACCACTTCCAAACTCCCACCTTCCCAAATGACAGTGGATGATTCTGCCTCTCCTCTTCGCTTGATTTTCAATCGGGTAACATTCTTTCTTATGATCTCTCTCTTTATCACCTTCCAGCCCATTTTATGGTAGACGGTAACATAGATAGATGGTTCATCCAGGTCTATTATATGGGTCTTTTTCGTTGATGTTACTTGCGATACTGCGAGTCTTTCCTCGGACTTGGAGATCAATGCCAGCGCGCTTTCTCCACTTGGAACTCCATAACCAATGTAGTTATTCGGAGATTTAAGATTTCCTGTATTAACAATTAATTGTTTGAGCGCTTCATGCGTAAGGTTTGGATCTTTTTCCAAAAGACATGCTGCTAAACCTGTGATAATGGGTGCTGAGAAAGAAGTGCCAAGCGAAGAGTAGCAAGAAATCTCGGGTTTTACATACTCCAACCATTCCGGACCTTTGGAACTGTAGTTCATGCCATCCCAAACTTTAAGCTTTGTAGATCCAACGGTCAACGCACTCTTTGCGTCGCCAGGTGAACCTAAAATTTGCCACCGGTTATTCCCATCGTTTCCGGCAGCGATCACGAATAGTATTCCATATTCAGCAGCTAAACGTTCGATGGCTTTGGTCATGATCGTACTTGAGCCATCAATTTGAGTGGGTTGATAGTTTTCCCGCTTATCATTAAATCCAAAATTGTATCCGAGCGATATGTTAATGATTTGAACCCCTTCCTTCGCCATCCACTCCATAGCTTCAATGGCAAATTCCTCTTCTTGCCTTCGTTCGTATCCACCATGATCAGTTCGCGCCAGGAAATAGGTGGCTCCTGTAGCAAGACCATATTGCACCCCTCTTTTTTTATTGAAACCACCAATCAATTCCCAAACTTCCGTGCCATGCACATCGTCAAAAGCTGCGCTACCTTCGTATGCCCCTGCATCGGGATCCAGATAGTCTTTATATCCAGCTACAAGCCCATTATTGAAAAGATTTTTCAGTGATTCATTTTTATCTGCACGCAAAAATCCTCCATCAATGATCCCCACTTTAATCCCCTTACCAGTGAGTCCGGCATCAATGATTGCCTGTCCACCGATTTGCTCCAGACCAAAGCTCAATTGCTGACCGAATAACGGAACGGAGAGAAAAAGAAATGCTAATTTTAGCCATCTCATATTTAAAGATTCTTTAAATCAGAACGAATATAAACCATGCGATACGATCCGATCGATAACCAACTTTTCATTAATAATCGTGAAAAGCTTGCTAAACGAATGAAACCCCGCTCAGTAGCGATTGTCCATGCCAATGACATCATGCCTACTAACGCAGACGGGACCATGAAATTCGTTCAAAATGCGAATTTATTTTGGCTTACGGGTGTCGATCAGGAGGAAACCATCGTATTGATTGCGCCGGATTTTCCTGATGAAAAAATGCGTGAAATACTGTTTCTAAGAGAAACCAATGAAGAAATAGCCGTTTGGGAAGGACATAAGCTTACTAAAGAGGAGGGGACGGCTACCACCGGAATCAAAAACATCAAATGGACAGCTGATTTTGAGAAAACATTTTACACCATTCTTGCAGAATGCGACCACATTTACCTGGATAGCAACGAACACATCCGAAACGCAAGTGAGGTAGAAACCCGTAATGCACGCTTTGTTAGAGAATGCAAAGATCGATATCCGCTCTATCAATACGAACGATTGTTCCCAATCTTACAGGATTTGAGATGTGTTAAGTCTCAGTTTGAAATTGATGTCTTGCAGCAGGCATGTGATATTACAGAAAAAGGATTTCGTCGGATTTTGGAATATGTAAAGCCGGGCGTCATGGAATACGAGGTGGAGGCTGAATACCTGCATGAGTTTGTTCGCAACAGGTCCAAGGGGTTTGCTTATACTCCGATCATTGGAGGAGGAGGCAATTCGTGCGTACTGCATTACATTGATAACAATCAGGAGCTCAAAGACGGTGATGTATTATTGATGGACGTAGGGGCAGAGTACGGCAATTACAATGCGGACATGACACGTACCATTCCTGTAGGCGGCAAATTCACGGATCGCCAGCGAAAGGTGTATGATGCTGTGCTCCGTGTTAAAAATGCGGCAACCGATCTATTGAAGCCTGGAAATAGAATTCCGGAATACCACGCAGAGGTAGGGAAACTCATGGAGAAAGAATTATTGGATTTGGGGTTGATCGATAAGACCGACATTAAAAATGAGGATCCCGAATGGCCAGCCTATAAAAAGTATTTCATGCATGGCACTTCGCACCACATCGGGCTTGATGTGCATGATATTGCTTCCATTTACAAAGTGTTTGAGCCGGGAATGGTATTCACGGTAGAACCAGGTATTTACATCCCGGAAGAGGATATTGGAATACGAATTGAAGATGATATTGTCATCACTTCTGATGGACATCATAACCTCATGAGAAATATCCCAATCGATGCTGAAGAAATCGAAGAGATTATGAATAATGGTTAGAGAAGGTACGGTTGAGGAAGTCATTCAATTGTGTCATGAAATTCCGGAATTCAAAAACACCTATGCGAAAAGTGAGTTTGATCGGAGACTTTCACAGAATGATTCAATGATTTTGATTGCAGAAGATGAAGGGATACCGGTGGCATTCAAGTGTGGATATAGAAGATCGGATCTGAAGACTTATTACAGTTGGATGGGTGGGGTCGTTCCTAATTATCGAAATAAGGGGTATGCACGAATGCTGCTAAAGGAAATGGAAGATAGAGCGACAACCTTAGGATATCAGAAACTCTCATTCAAAACACTGAACGAACATAAAGCTATGTTGATATTTGCCTTGAAGCATGGCTTTGAAATTATAGATGTGGCTCATTCAAAAAAGGATACCAGGCCACGCATTTGGTTATCTAAAAAACTTTAAAATGACATCTCAAAAATTTGATTCAGACAAAGCACCGGAACCTGTAGGTCTTTATCCGCACGCCAGACAGGTGGGAGAATTACTCTTTCTCTCAGGTGTCGGACCTAGGGAGCGTGGTACGAAAAAGATACCGGGAGTAGAGCTCGATGAAGATGGAAGCATTGTAAGCTATAACATTGCCGAACAGTGTCATTCCGTTTTCAAAAATGTACGACTTATTTTAGAAGCCTCTGGAGCATCGTGGGATGATTTGGTAGATGTTACCGTCTTTCTTACCAATATGAAGGACGATTTTAAAACGTATAATGAGATTTACGCCGAATACTTCAAGGATAATCAACCGTGTAGAACAACCGTAGAGATCAGCTCATTGCCTACACCCATTGCCATTGAATTAAAATGTATAGCAACCATTAAAAACTAATGTATGGAAGAGAATGAATTAGTATTGACAAAAGCCGATAGAAGCAATTTTCTGGAGACCGCCAAGTGGGGGAAATTCCTCGGAATCGTTGGTTTTGTCATGAGTGGGTTTATTGTTCTGGCAGGCCTTACCATGTTTGGAGGAGCATTTGGCGGTGTCTATCCAGGCTTAGGTGGTGGGGTAGGTTTTATCTATATTCTCATGTCATTACTCTACATTTTTCCATCACTGTATCTCTATCGGTTCAGCACAAAGATGAAACTAGGATTGCAACAAAACGACGCTGAATCATGTTCTGATGCATACAGTAACCTCAAAAAGCTGTTTGTGTTTTTAGGAGTCATGACCATTGTTGTTCTGTCTCTGTACATCCTGATCATTTTCTTTATGTTAATGGGGGGAATGATGGGGGGAATGCTTTAACCTATCACTGAATTACCTATTTTTGAGTCAGAATAGAATTATGGAAACATCTTTAGAATACAATACTCAGCGCGCGCATTTAAAATTGCGAGAGTATGGACGAAACGTGCAGAACCTGGTAGCGCATTTGAAGACGATCGATAATAAGGAAGATCGAAATAAGAAAGCGGCCACTTTGGTGGAGCTAATGAAGCTTATCAATCCGGACTTAGGCAACGACAGTGAAACAGATCAAAAAGTATGGGATGACCTTCACATCATTTCCAACTTCGAATTAGACATAGAAGGCCCATTCCCAAAACCGGATGCAGAGGTATTAGATCGGAAACCTGAACGATTAAAATACTACTCCAATGAAATTAAATATCGTCACTATGGTCGAAGTGTAGAGCTTCTGATCGATCAGGCGATTGCCATGGAGGATCCTAAAGAGAAGGAAGGAGCCGTTGTAGCCATTGGAAGACTGATGAAAAGTTTCTTTCAGACCTGGAATAAGGAAAGTATTGAGGACGAACAGATCCTTAAAAACATCAAAAAATTATCAAAGGATCAATTGGACATCAACATTGAAACGGTGAAAGAACTGGGCCTTTTCGATTCAGATAAAAAGCCTTCAGGTAGAAGAAGTAGCAATCAAGGAGGCAAAGGTCGTCGTAATAATCAAGGCGGTAAAGGAAGAAGAGGCGGCAACCAGGGAGGTAGAGGTAATAACCGCAGGAGAAATTAATTCGATTTTTTGATTTGAACATTTTTTGATTTGGAGATGGTTTCAATAGCTTAGTCGCCCAATTGAATAATTACTGAATTTCCAAATCTCCAAATAAATAATGTCATCTTTTCGCGTAGAAGGCGGTCACCGATTGAGCGGTGAAATCATTCCTCAAGGAGCCAAAAACGAAGCACTTCAAATCATTTCTGCGGTCCTGTTGACAGATCAGGAAGTGGTAATCAATAAGATTCCGCAAATACGAGATGTGCTGAAACTCATAGACCTTTTACAAGATTTGGGTGTTGATGTTTCAAAAAATGGAGGTGAATCTTACACATTCAAAGCCGCCAATGTCAATCTGGACTTTCTGAAAACTGACGAATTTAAAACCAAGGCTGCGGCGCTACGAGGCTCCATCATGATTCTGGGACCATTATTGGGAAGGTTTGGTACTGGAAGAATGCCAAAACCAGGCGGAGATAAAATTGGTCGTAGGAGGGTGGATACGCACTTTGTTGGTTTTCAAAAGCTGGGAGCCAAATTCAACTATGATCCAAGGACCTCCTTCTACACTGTAGATGGCACAAACTTAAAAGGTGCCTACATGTTGCTCGATGAAGCATCTGTTACAGGTACCGCGAATATCATCATGGCTGCTGTTATGGCTGAAGGTCTGACAACTATCTACAATGCAGCGTGTGAACCATATATCCAGCAATTGTGCAAAATGCTCAATCGCATGGGCGCAAACATCGAAGGAGTTGGATCAAATCTGCTTAGAATAGAGGGTGTAAAAACGCTGGGTGGCACTGAGCATACCTTGCTTCCTGATATGATCGAAGTTGGAAGTTTTATTGGTATGGCAGCCATGACCGGTTCTGAATTGACCATCAAAAATGCCCAAATACAAGAATTAGGCATCATCCCGGACACTTTCAAACGTTTAGGAATCAAGATGGATTTTCAAGGCGACGATATCCACATTCCGGCACAAGAGCACTATGAAATTGAGTCCTACATTGATGGTTCGATTTTAACCATTGCCGATGCGATTTGGCCCGGTCTTACTCCGGATTTACTCAGTGTGATATTGGTAACGGCAACTCAAGCCAGGGGGACGGCACTCATCCACCAAAAGATGTTTGAAAGTCGATTGTTCTTTGTAGATAAATTGATCGATATGGGTGCACAGATTATCCTATGCGATCCGCATAGAGCAACGGTCATTGGGTTGGATCGTGCGTATCCATTGAGAGGCATTACCATGACATCCCCTGATATACGGGCAGGAGTTTCCTTGTTAATTGCTGCAATGTCAGCCGAAGGGGTCAGCACCATACACAACATTGATCAAATCGATCGTGGCTATCAATTCATCGATGACCGACTGAATGCACTGGGAGCCAAAATTGAGCGTGTGGACTAATAGAATTTCTTAATGATGTTGAAGTGACGCAATTCATGTCCTGCGATATGATAGGCCAGGCCTCGAACGGTTCTTCTATTAATAACACTACCGTCAAAATCAATTCCGCAACCACTCCTCATCATTGATTCTTCAGGTAAATGGTTGAATAGTGCTAAGGTTGACTTTCGCACAACCTCATATTCTTCGAAAATAGAATCAAGCGATCTCTGATTTGCATTGGAGTAGCGCGCATACTCATCCTGATCAAATCCATGTAAAGGCGTGTCATCATTTCTTGCGTACCTCAATGCACGATAGGCGAAGATCCGCTCATCATCAATGAGGTGAACGAGAATTTCTTTGATGGTCCATTTACCTTCGGCATATCGAACCGTTAGTTTCTTCTCCGGGAGGCCTAGCACATACTCTTTGATTCGACGGAAGTTTTCCCAAAGATGAGACAACACATCATTATCATCATCCAGTAGGTCCATGTAAATGCTTGAATAGGCAGGATATTCACCTACCTCAGGTTTCTTAATTGCTCTCATTATCATCAAATTTTATGGACCAGGAATGGCGTGCCCAATGTCCCAGAGGCTCAATAAAGCCATAAAGCTCTTTTCCTGTGGTAGTTAATCGATACCCTTCATTCGACTTTTCAATGATGAAAGATTGCTGCAATTCCTTCAGTCGTGTATTGAGCGTGGTAGGGGATATGCTTTGACAGTAGTCTTGAATAGCTCTGAATGTACTTGGGCCATTATTAAGGTACCATACGATACCCAATGCCCAACTTCTTCCCAGCAAATCAAGCAATGCCATAATGGGCTGGCCCGAGTTTGAGCCACGTACCGGCTGTCCTGGTATAGGTAATTTCATTTTGCTACATTTTATGTAGCAAAAATAATGAATATTTGTTATGCTACAAAAAGTGTAGCATCCTACTGAATTTATTTCTCTGTGAATGTGGTGACGCTATTGATTCGAGCGCTAGGAGTGTTTACCTCTATTTTATAGCGAAAGCTGGCTCGGCAATCATCGGCGATGATGTTGTAGTACATGTGTTTATGGCCGTATTTGCCAGGATAGAACGTGAGTGTTTCTTGTTCTGGTTCAATTTCTATGATATCAATGAATCCGTTGTTGTAAAAATCCCTAACTACCAGGTGATAACCTCCTTTGTATTGGTAATTGGGATTTGCCCAGGTGACGGTAAGAGCTGCAGTGTCGCTGTTAATCCTTATCAAACCCTTTTGATCCAATTCGATGCGATCCACTTCGTAATGTCGATTACTTCCTGGAACTACCAGCGTCTTATACTTAAACTTACACATGATCATCCCTTTTCTTTTTAGCTCCTTTGTAAGCTCCAAATGTGTGTCATACCATTTGTTGTGTCGAGCACTCTCAGTTCCAATCAGGTAATGACCGGGTGCCAGTTTCATGTGCATTGCTGACTCTACATCGAGCGTTAAATTTCCCTTTTCTATAATGGAGATGGTATCGTCTTTAGAGAGAAAGTCTCCCTTTTTTACTTTTTCGCCATTGGTTTTCTTGACTTTTTTAGCTTCCAAAACTTCGTACTGGGAATACGAAAGGATAGGTGAAACGGTGAGCATCAGTAATAGGTAGATGGTTTTCATTAAATGGATTCGATTACGTTGGATACCTGATCAATTTCTTCCATGGTGTTGAAGTAGTGCGGTGATAGTCTAACGACCCAATCAACTCCTTTCTTATTGAAGTCGATAAATCCCCACTCTTTTTCACTGACACTAAAGCAAATGTTGTGGGCTTCTAGCTTCGTTTTGATGGTTTCCAATGACTTTCCATCCTTCCTAAATGTAAGAATGTTACCTAGATGGCTGCCTCTGTCATACATCTTTACTCCTTTAATGCTGTTCAGATTGTCTCTAAACTTTCGCATTAACCGGGTATTGTATTCAGTAATTCGATCTAGTCCAATCTCATTGGCATATCGGATAGCTTCGGAAAATCCTACCTGCAAGGCATAGGACTTCTCCCACATTTCAAACCTTCGGGCACCTGGAATGATGTCAAAATCATCGCTTTTGTTCCAAATGCCGCCTCGGCCATCAATCATTCTGGGAAAAATGTCTTTTTCCAACATCGAATCTGAAACATACAAAAGCCCGGTTCCCCTGGGACCTCTAAGAAATTTTCTACCAGTCACCGAAAGAAAATCGCAATTCAATTCATGTACATCAAGCTTTATTTGCCCCGCAGACTGACAGGCATCCAGGAGAAAAGGAACTCCCTTTTCACGGCATATGCTACCAACGGCTTTGGCATTTTGAATCAGCCCTGAATTGGTGGGAATGTGACTCACAGAAACCAACTTTGGGTGATATTTTTCAACCAACCGCTCGAAATCCTCAATATCTAAATCTCCATTTTTCAGGTTTGAAATTCGAATGAGGCATATTCCAAAATTCTTCTGAAGGGTAATAAAATGAATGTAGTTCGATGCATAGTCATCGTCAGTAGTGATGATAACATCGTCTTTGCTGAAGTTGAATGAAAATAATGCTTTGAGGTAAGAATCGGTAGCATTATTTGTAAAGGCGATATTGTGAGGTTTGCAACTAAGTAGTTGGGCTGCATATTCATAGAACATTTTGATCTCATCAATTGCATATTCTGCCGCTTGGTACCCACCCAGTTTTTCTTCCAGATCCAGGTATTTTTTGATGGTTTGATTGACTGATTTAGGGGGCAGCGAGGAGCCAGCACTGTTGATGAAGATCTTATCTCCATAGTTTTCAATGTCCGCTCGTATCTGATCCGGGTTTATATCAATCATATTTTGCTCCTTGTTCGGCGATTCTGTATCCATTTTTCACTACCTGGATCTTGGTACGCTTATCGAATAGCAAGGGATTCGTATGATTGAAATGTATAAACACAATCTTATGCTTAATCGATCTAGGCTTGTTTTCAAACAGCTTCATCGTTTCCTCTACAAACGGGTGTGGAACTTCACTCATGGCTCGATTGGGCAACTCTCCGTCCGCGTAAAAAGTAGCATCTAGAAAGGCATACTCAATGGTTGGATCTTGGAGAATCTCGGAAATATCCTGGTCCCATTTGCTCCACTTATCTATATCCGGAATGAATAGGGAGCTTTTCCGCCTGGTGTTAATACGAAAACCAGCTGTTTCAGAGAACTCATCCCGATGGGGAACGGTAAAGGCATGCACTGACAGATCTTTTGATAATTCTAAATCCTGATTCTCTGTTAGGGTGATTGGCTCAATGTTTTTTAGCTCCACCAATTGACTCCAGGGACCGTTTGTTTTTAAAAATTCAATCATTCGTGGAAGTGCATATACTTTGACCCCCTTTGCACCTAATGCTTCCCTTCCAAGCACCATCAAACCAGTATAGTGGCCAATATGTGCATGTGTAACAAAGATACCGGCAGGCAGATATGGATAAGCTCCTTCTGTAAGTTCCTGAAAGTATTGCAACTGTTCTCCTAGATCGGGAGTGGCTTCAAAGAGCCACCACTTTTTGGATTCAGGATCTACCAATGCCAGAGATGTAACATACCTTGCGAGTTCCGGATTCTTATGTGCTTTCTGGCACTCATTTTGGCAGCCTATGTGTGGGAATCCACCATCCTGAGCCGTTCCTAAAACCAGGATATGCTGGCCAGATAATAGGTGACAAGACAACAATATGAGCAGTATGATTGATTGTCGCATGATATAAAGCTACGGGCTTAACAACTCATTAAGAAATATTAGCAATCCATTAACAGAATGTAAGATTGATCCTACACTTCTTTGCTGAAAAAAACACATGAAGCACCTGACACTATTACTATTACTTATCACCTCTTTTACGGCATTTTCTCAGCCCCTTAATCGCTACTTTGAAAGCACAAACGGCAGAATCACCTTGCTTGGCGAAGCGAGCATTGAACGACTTACCGAAGACCCTTTCCAAGAATGGTATGTAAAGAACCATGAAGAATATCAGGTTAATGAAATCGAGAACCTTGATTTGACTGAAGCAGACTCCATTACCATCTTCATGGGCACCTGGTGTGGCGATAGCAGGAGGGAAGTTCCCAGATTCATTAAAATCCTCGAATCTGAGCATTATGACCTCTCAAAACTGAAAATCTTGTGTTTGAACACCGGATTTCAAAATTATAAACAGGCACCTGAAAGAGAAGAAAGAGGCGTAAACATCCACCGGGTTCCCACATTTATACTTCATAACAGTGAAGGAGAAGAAATAGGAAGAATTGTGGAAGAGCCGGTGGTTTCACTTGAAAAAGATCTCCAAACCATAATAAATGGAGAAGAATACGAAACGGCTTATCCGGTAGCTGGTAAGATGATCGAGTATTTCAATACCAATACGCTCAAGGAGTTGGAAAAGAAAAAATCCGATTTGATTAAAGAATTTGAAGGAAGTGAGAATGTCTATGAATTGAATACCTATGGGTACGTACTCTGGACCTCCTTTCAAATACCAAAAGCACAGTTTGTATTTGAGTTAAACACCAGGATCTTTCCGGAAGAGGTCGTTGTTCACCAGACCCTGGCCCGATTCATGGAGTCCTTAGGAAAAGACAAGGAAGCGTTGGGTTCTGTGAAAAAAGGACTCAAGCTGGAACCTGAAAATGAAGGATTGTTGGAGATGCAGAAATGGATGAGTAGAACAGATTAAACGAAAAAGCCGGTTAATTTACTAACCGGCTTTTTTACAGTAGAAAGTATTAATCTCTCTTTTTAAGTTTTACGGTTTGATTGATCCAGCAACCTATGGTCATCTCATCACCTTCTTCTTTGCCCTCGTTAAATATATTTTCGAGAGAAGGGAATTGTTCCTTAGCTGCAGCCATTTGTTTCGTGTTTCCTGCTTTTTCATACATGTCGTAAGCCGCAATGAAGATTGCTCGGTCCTCTACCTGGCTTTTTTCTTCCTTGCAATCATCAAAGCTGGTGAAATACATATTACCGATTAAGTTATATGCCTCGGGACTTCCAGGTTTCGCACTTAAGGCTTCGTATGCTAAAGATCGTGCCCTTGATTTGTTACCCAATTTGCTATTCGCAATCGCCTGTCCCATATAGGAATCATATTTTTCGTCAGGAGTAGATGCCAGCTTTGAAGCTTCAACATGATATTCCAGTCCCTTATTGATTTCACCACTTGCCAGATATCGGTTGCCAATGGCATTTGCTAGGGTATAGGTAGGCTTCTCCTTGAATACCGGTTCACTTGCTTCCAGGAAGTACGGTTGATCAGTACATTTTGCTTCCAGCGAATACTTGAAAATTTTCTTTGCAGTGTTCAGATCCGTCGGGTTTTCTCTGAACTTTGGCACCAACTTCTCGCCGATAAAATCACAGGTTAAGATCCCTTCAATTGAACTAAGCCAAGCATCGGTTTTGGATTGCTCTTTGTCTAGCTTACTTGCGCTTTCACCATTTTTTCTTTTTATGTCAATAATGTCTGAAATCTGAGTGTGAATATCCAGGACCTTTTCAGCAGGCATTTTATCTGGAGCAGATAAATGATATTGTTTAGCCAAAAGCATGTAAGGATTCAGGTTGAAAGTAGATATTTCAGGTCCATTCATCTCGTATGCCTTAGAGTAAATATCATAGAGCATAGGATACTTTGAAGGTGTTCTATAGTGGATCTTAAATGCCTCATATGCTTTTCGATCCATTGTTGAGGCATCGTTATCAAAATATTCAATTCGTTGATCAAACATCCAAAGCAAAGAATCTTGTAGCGCTACTTTTCGATTTTTATCCGTAGTTCCCTTAATCAATTCTTTCATGCAGTCAGCTCCCTGAATGTATATGGAAGGATTCAGGTTGGGGTTATTTTCATATAGCCAATTAAGCGGAACCATTGCTTCAGCATACTTGCTTTGGGCGATAAGCAGCTTATAGTAAGCTTGTCGTTCCATCGCCTCGGTCTTCATATTGGGGTCCTCTGGCCAGTTCCATCCTTCCTGAGCGATGGATAGACTAGAGAGTAACACCAGTAGTGTAATTAATGTCGATTTGATCATGTCCTTAGATTTGTCGTTTTTGTTTTGTCCTTTATTAAAATTATTCAGGCGAAAACAATGCCAATAGATGATGCAAAGTGGTAATTAAATGATTTACAAATAGAATAATTTTTATGCTATTACGGCTGTCTATCACATTAGTTTTGTGTTAATAATCATTATAACCCCCTTCTAATGTTCAATTTTAAAGAAATTATTAGTGTTTCGCTCATTCTTTTCTCGGTGATCGACATTTTGGGTAGCGTACCCATCATCATTGACCTACGAAAAAAGTTTGGCCATGTACAGTCTGAAAAAGCCACCCTCGTTTCGGGGGTCATAATGGTCATATTTCTTTTTCTAGGCGAAAGCATTCTACAGCTTTTTGGAATCGATATTAGCTCATTTGCGATTGCAGGAGCGATAATTATGTTTCTATTAGGCATGGAGATGATTCTCGGCCTACAATTCTTCAAATCAGATCCGGAAGAATCAAAAAGCGCATCCATCGTTCCTTTAGCATTTCCATTGATAGCGGGAGCTGGCACAATGACTACCCTTGTATCGTTAAAAGCAGAATTTTCCACCGCCAATATATTGGTTGGTGTGGCTGTCAATTTGCTATTCGTTTATATTGTTTTAAAAACCTGTGGATGGTTGGAGCGTATGATAGGCAAAGCAGGGTTTAACATTCTACGAAAGGTCTTTGGAATTGTCTTATTGGCTATTTCTATTAAAATTTTCAAAAATCACTTGCTTGCATGATAACAATGTACACAGATGGGGCTGCTAAAGGCAATCCCGGACCCGGTGGATACGGCACCATCTTAAGATACGGAGATAAGGAAAAGGAGCTTTCGGACGGTTTTCGGATGACAACCAATAACCGAATGGAATTATTGGCGGTCATTGTGGGTTTAGAAGCCATAAAGAAACCCGGCTGGAAGGTGTTGGTGGTCTCGGATAGTAAGTATGTGGTGGATTCGGTCACAAAGGGGTGGCTGAAAGGCTGGGTGGTTAAAGATTTTAAAGGAAAAAAGAACCGTGACCTCTGGGAACGCTACCTGAAAGCAGCGGCTCCGCATGATGTGAGATTCCAATGGGTGAAGGGTCACGCGGGTCATCCGGAGAATGAACGCTGCGATCAACTGGCTGTAGAGGCCGCTGAACGAAAAAAATTGAAAGTAGATGCTGCATTTGAGAATGGAATGAGCTGATGCTTTATTTTAGTACTGTAATACTTAAAAGGACCAAGGATGAAAATTAGCAAAGGTGTTTATTATTTTCTGTTTGCTGTTGTTGTGATAGGCTCACTGCTTGTCTATTTTAAAATCAAACGTGACTACAAGCTGGCAAACCCGAATTTGACAGATTTGGCGACAGAACCGGATTTGTTAATGAATACAGCGGATCGTACCCTGCAGGACCGGAAGTCCATGACTGCCATCAAGTTTCTGGAAGACGCCATCAAGATGATGAAGATTTTAGAAAAAGATGGGGATAGTATTAGCACCCAGGCGATAGAAGTAGCCATTTATGATCTGGAAGTAGTGGAGGCCCACATCAAAGCAGAAGATATCAATGAAGATTTGATGTATGAAGCGTTTGCAGATGCCATGAATTCCCTTGCCTTTGCTTCATTGAGGGTTTCAGAACAATTTATCCGAGAAGGAAAAAATGAAGAGGCCCGGGTGACCATTAACCATGCAATGGATCACTTACAGAACTCAATACGTTTCGCAAAAGGACAGCAAAAAGAAGATGAAATCAAGATTGCGGGTCATCTGCAACGACTCATCGACCAGCACCTGGATAGTGATATTTCGCAGATCGACAAGGTAATGGCAGAGATTGACTCAGTGATTAAGGCGCATGTGATTCAGTAACCCTAGTAAAAAGTCGGTTCAACTTCTCGTTCAGTAAACATCAACCCTGTGTTTGTTAATTCTGCTAACACGGGCTCATATATTTCTTTCTTTATAGGTACATGAACGCCGCTGAGCTTGATTTTACCTTTTAAAATCAGTTTGGCTGCAATGGCAAGCGGTAATCCAACGGTTTTCGACATGGCGGTATGCACCTCGTCATCTCCCAATGCAACCATGCTGGATTCAATTTGACGGGGCTTG
Source organism: Ekhidna sp. (assembly GCA_965601465.1). GTDB lineage: Bacteria > Bacteroidota > Bacteroidia > Cytophagales > Cyclobacteriaceae > Ekhidna. The sequence goes on from OZ271834.1 coordinate 1,817,358, forward strand.
CCATCAGAGAGGAAGTTGAATTTGTGCCACATCACGATCATATCTCTATCCTCAGGTTCCAATGTCCATTTCTTTTTGAGGATGTGTTCAAGGATTTGAGCAGGCGTACCCTTATTTAAGCCTATCGGTTCTTCGTCAAACAAGCCTAACCACTTAAGCTTAAACATGATTCCGTTATCCAAATCAAGGTTTAGGTAATGTGCAAGCTTAAGTTCCACCGAGTCGTTGGGGTTGTACGAAAGGAAAGAATTCAGAAATTGCCGATGTGTCATTTCGGAAACATTCTCCATTTCGTACGTGTCGTCTGTGGCTCCCAATTGGACAAAAACATCCCATGCGGCACAGTATCCAGGCCTTCTCAGAGTGCCTCTGTATAGCGTTTTGATACCTCTGAGGTTATAAATGTCCAGGTATGCCAGCGAATCTCGGTTTGCATAACCTTCAAAATATCCATGATCAGGGATGTAAATGGTCTCTGTTCTTCTAAACAGCTTTTGATAGGGAATGTACTTATAACGTCCTTCCTGAATGAACTTACAACTGCCCTGACCGGCTAAAACCACGTTTCTTGGGTTCCAGGTGAATTTGTATTTCCATGGGTTGTCACCTACAGACTCCTCCGCTACCAACCCGCCGGTAAATGTTTCAAAGCCTGTTAATTCGCATCCCTCATCTCTCAATTGATCAAGTACTTTCATGGCAGACATATGATCAATTCCTGGGTCCAGACCCATTTCCATGATCATTAATTTGCCTGCATTTTTGAACTGACCATACAGAGATTTTATTTCTTCTGTCAGATATGATGCGGTTAAGAAGTGCTTTTTTTGCTCCGCGCATTTACGTGCCACATGAATATGTAGCGAGGCAGGTAACATGGAGATGATAAGGTCATGGTCACCAACAAGATTACTTAACAATTCAGCATCAAATACATCAAAAGGGACCGCTTTTGCTTGATCATGACCATCGATTTTTGATTCTGCCAGTTTGAGATCCTTTTCAGCAATGGTGATGTTCCATTTTTCTTCTTTGCAGTGCTTAAGCAGGTAATTGATAAGTGCGGTGGATGATTTGCCCGCCCCGATGATCAGGATGTTTTGCATGCGGCAAATATGTGTTTATCGGAAATCTTTCGAAAAGACTATTGGTTTTTTTTATTCACAATTGTGCTACTCGCCTGATCTGTAGGTAGAATCAATAAGTCACCAATGGTTACGTGAGCAGGCCTGTTAAGCACAAATTCGATGGTTTCAGCAACATCGATCGCTTTTAATGGCGTGTAGTTTTCATATACCTTGCTGGCTTTGTCAGTATCACCTTTGAATCTAACCTCACTAAACTCAGTCTCTACCAACCCAGGATCAATGGAAGTCACTTTGATATGATGCTCATTCAGATCCATGCGCATACCTTTTGTAAGTGCGTCTACGGCATGCTTAGAAGCACAATAGACATTACCCCTGGTGTAAACTTCTAACCCTGCGATGGAGCTGATATTAACGATGTGACCCTTTTTCCGAATCACCATACCGGGAATAACCGCTTTACTTACATATAGGAGCCCTTTTACATTGATATCTAGCATGGCATCCCAGTCGTCGGTATTGCCATCTTGTATTAAGTCTAATCCATGTGCATTACCTGCATTATTGATTAGCACATCAATATTTTGCCACTCTTTAGGGAGCGAATCAAAAGCTGCAAACACATCATCTTTTTCACGAACGTCAAACGAGAGTATCTGAGTGTCACCAGACAATTCACTTTGAAGTTTTTCGAGTCGTTCTTTCCTACGGCCACAGATGATGAGGCGATAGTTTTTCGTAAGCAAACGTGCAGAAGCTTCTCCAATACCACTTGTAGCACCGGTTATTAATGCGATTGGTTGATTCATTTTAACCTTTTCCTTTACCTCCCTTTAGTCTTTTCTTTTGACGGGCTTTTATTTTGCTGTTTCCTTTATCCGTCTTTCCGAGTTTCCTTTTTCCTCCAGGACCTCCTTCAAAAGTGACAAAAATTCCAAGATTCTGGGTGGTAAGCCTATCCAAACCTACACTAAAGGAATTGGGATCATCCGTTAGCATATTTCGAAGGCCATATGAATATCGGATTTCGGGCGAGAATTTGAAAAAGGGATAAAAGATGTCAAGACCAACCCCCACATCTATTGCAACCTGCCAATTTCTTAATTCCAGTTTCTCTGCCACGTCTTGCTCATCACCCTTTCCAGAAGCTTCTAATGAAGGATTTACACCAAAAACCATGTACATGGCAAGATTTCCACGCCTGGCTGATTTATACTTCAAGAGTAGTGGGAGCTCTACCATAGTGGCATCTTTAAGTTCCCGTTGGGAGATACCGTTAGTAAATCGATAATTCAGGTCATACTCGTAAAAGCCCACAGTTGGAAGAAGCCTGAAATCCAGGTATTCTGAAACTTTCATATTGATGACAAAGCCTAGCTTGAATCCACCAAGATTGCCCGGAACGATAGAATGCACCGTGTCCATAGCCGGTGAAGTAAAGAAGTCTGAATGCTTAATTACATATTTCGAAGTATGAATACCGATTAAAAACCCATAATGGATCCACTGATCTTCATAGTTGAGCAGATTGTCAGTAGGATTATTTTGGGCAACTGAAGAATGTGCTAAACCACAAATCAACAAACATGCGAGGACTACTTTTCTCCCACGTAAATAGAGCTGATGCCAAGGGTTAATGGTTTGCATTTGGTGTTTTTATATCCTGTTTTTTCCAAAATTCCGAGAAAATCATCACCATATGGAAATTCATTCACAGATTCTGGTAAATATGTATAGGCCGCATTGTCTTTAGAAACGACCTTACCAATCTTCGGTAATATCCAACGAAAATAAAAATTATATAATTGTTTGAATGGAAATACCGTAGGTTTTGAGAATTCAAGGATGATAGCTCTCCCTCCGGGTCTTAATACCCGGTTCATCTCAGAAAGTCCTTTTTCCAGGTTCTCAAAGTTTCTCACACCAAAAGCAACGATTACGGCATCAAACTTATTATCATCGAAATGAAGGTTTTCTGAATCTCCGGATTGCATGTCAATGATATCAGCATATCCTCTTTTCTTCATCTTTTCCCGACCTACATTCAACATACCTTCAGATATGTCAACACCAATTACTTTATCCGGATTGAGTTTTAGCGATTCAATCGCAAAATCACCTGTACCTGTTGCAATGTCCAGGATTTGTCTAGGTTGAAGGTCAGTAAGCATTTTGATTGCTTTTTTTCTCCACCTGATATCGATTCCCAAACTTAGGAAATGGTTTAGGAAATCATATTTGCCGGAAATGCTGTCGAACATTTCTGCTACCTGCTTCTTCTTCGCATCCGACTTATCTTTGTAAGGTACTACCGTCATAATTGCCGCAATATTAGTGGATTAAACCCGTGTACGGTTCAATTGTTATCACTTTCTTCACTATGCAGATAAAATCAGCCGAATTTGTAAAAAGCAGCCCCAATGTTACTGATTGTCCGGAAGCTACAATTCCAGAATATGCATTTATTGGTCGTTCTAATGTTGGAAAATCCAGTTTGATCAACCACCTGACCAACAGAAAAAAACTGGCTAAAACCTCATCTACCCCTGGTAAAACCCAGCTAATCAATCATTTCTTAATCAATGAAACCTGGTATTTGGTGGATTTGCCCGGTTATGGATGGGCTCAGACAAGTAAAGTGAATAAAGCAGCCTGGAAGAAAATGATCAATTCATACCTGGAGGAAAGGCCAAATCTTGCGTGTGTCTTTGTTTTGGTAGACAGCAGACATGAGCCTCAAACGATAGATTTAGAGTTTATGGAATGGCTGGGAGAAAATGCGATCCCATTTTGCATAGTCTTTACAAAGGCTGATAAATTAGGAAAAACCCAGATCCAATCTAATGTTGCGAACTATAAAAAAGTGATGAAAAGAACATGGGAAGAGCTTCCACCCACTTTTGTTACATCATCCGCTGAACGACAGGGAGGTGAAGAAATCTTAGATTTTATACATCGAATTAATGCGGAGATAGCAGGATAGGATATTTTTGCCACCTCAAAAAACGTAACATATGGATTTTAGCGATATCGCCTCGGTTTCAGGAAAAGGAAATTTATTTAAGATTATTCAGCCAACACGCACCGGCGTAGTGTTGGAAAGTATGGATGAGCACAAGAAGAAGATGGTGGCTACCATGCACAATAAAGTGAGCATCCTATCAGAAATTTCTATTTACACGACTGATTCAGAAGGAGCTGTTCCATTAGAGGATGTGATGCGCAAAATTCATCAGGAGTTTGATGGAGATACGGATCTAGATAAGAACAGCAGTCCGGAAGAGCTGAAATCCTTCCTGAAGTTTGTACTTCCTGAATATGATGAATCCAGGGTTTATGTTTCAGACATAAAGAAAGTGGTAAGCTGGTATGGTCAACTAGTGAAGCAAGCACCCGAAGTATTAGTGGAGAAAAAAGAGGAAAAGAAGGAAGAAAAGAAGAAAACGACCAAGAAACCCGTGGCTAAGAAAGAGGAGGCTAAGGGTGAGTGAGATCAAATTTAAATTTCAGGTGCGTTGGGCAGATTTAGATCCCAATGGACATATGCGTCATACGGCCTACAATGACTACTGTGCGCAAGCTCGATTGATGTACTTTGAGGAGATCAGCATGCCTTTTCAGAAATTGTTGGCCATGAACATTGGACCTATTCTTTTTCGAGAAGATACACGCTTCTTTAAAGAAATTAGGATGAACGAGGAATTTGAAGTTGGATTCACGATTTCCAAGCTAAGAAGAGACGGCTCCAAGTGGTCTTTCCGTCACAATATCTACACCAAAGATGGTGACCTATCAGCCAAAGTGGATGTTGACGGGGCGTGGCTGGATACTGTGAAGCGTAGAACTGCAATCCCTCCGAAAGAGCTTAGTGAAATTCTGGTTGATTCAATTAAGTCCGATGATTTTGAATGGATCCCGGATAAGGTAAAATCCTAATCCAGGTCATCAGGAATTTCGCAATCCGATCTTCTCCGGGTATCTACCAGATGAAAGATTTTCCAGGATCCATCCTGATTGATAAGGTGAAAGGCGTCAACTCCGCAATGGGAAAACTGATCATCTACATAGAATGCATAATCAACCCATACCTGGGCAAGGTTCCCATCAATTTCTACTTTTTCATTCCATATAGGCTCATTCCATACCTGCTCTTTGGGCTGTCCCACAGCGCTAACAAATCTTTGAAAGTTACCGGTTGCCAATACAGATTTCCCTTCCTGATTGATATAAGCAGTGAAGGTGTTGGGGCTTTCAACGAAGCTTTGTTTTAGTAAAGTGCTATCGTTGGTACGCATGGCTTCAAACACCTGATTAATGACTTTCATTACCTCTTCTTTCTCATTCGATTGAGAGAAGCCTTGAAAAAAAAGGAACATTAAGCAAGCAATAAGTAGATTTTTCATCGTCCAATTTTTAAAGTTGTAAAGCAAATGGTAATTCACTTTTGATATGGATGAAGTTACACTAGTCAGGCAGAGTTATCAACTGGTTCGAAAGGATTTCGGATTAGAGGAGGAAATGGAATTTGAGAATGAAGAAAATGCTTTTGATCGGTTGTTGGAATACCTTACTAAACAAGTAAACTATCTGTTGGACCATGATCTGAACAGACTTCTTAATGCTCTATATCGCATAGACATACCCGAACAGAAGACAAAAGAACTGCTTCAAAACTCAAAACAAGGGGAAATTGCATCAGGGATTGCCCGAGCAATTATTCAGCGTGAAAAACAAAAAGTGATTACACGACAGAAGTATCAGCCTTAACGTACGACATGGCATGCTCCACCATCTTAGGAGATCCAAGATAAAGAGGTGTGCGCTGATGGAACGCAGTTGGTTGTATTTCCATAATGCGTTCATTTCCATTGGTGGCGATACCGCCTGATTGTTCAGCAATAAAGGCAAGTGCATTGCATTCATAAAGTAATCGCAACTTTCCATTGGGATCTTTTTCTGTATTCGGATACAGATAGATACCACCCTTCATCATGTTTCTATGAAAGTCAGCGACGAGCGAGCCAATATATCTGGCTGTCATGCTTTTTTTCTTGCAGTCATCTACATACTCCCTGACCCATTCATCAAATGCAAAATAGTAGCCCTCATTGATGGAGTAAATTTTCCCATCAGCAGGACATGTGATATTATCGTGAGACAATACAAATTCACCAAGGCTAGGCTCTAATGTGAAGCCGTGAACTCCTCGACCAGTGGTGTATACAAGGATTGTAGATGATCCGTAAAGGATGTATCCTGCCGCTACCTGCTCGGTTCCTTTCTGTAAAATATCTTCTTCCTGAACAGGTCCACCTACAGGTGAGATTCTTTTGTAAATGGAAAAAATCGTACCGATAGATACATTTACATCAATGTTTGAACTCCCATCTAGCGGGTCGATGGCAACAACGTACCTACAATTTGGATTCAAGTGAATGATCTCCTGCTCTTCTTCAGAAACGATCGCACAAGTCATCCCGCCATTTTTTAAAGCCCGAGTAAATCGAATGTCTGCAATCACGTCAAGCTTTTGTTGATCCTCGCCCTGGACATTTTTTTCACCAAATCCTCCGGTGATATCGAGCAATCCTGATTTATTAACCTCCTTGTTGATAATCTTTCCAGCCAAAGCTATATCTCTCAATAGTTGAGATAATTCTCCAGTAGCTGAAGAAAACTCGTCTTCTTTCTGCTTAATAAAGCGGTCTAAGGTTGTTCCTATGGGTAGGCCAAGCTTACTTTTGTTCATAAAAGGTGATAATTCAGAATTTGATTTCGGATTTTAAACCACAAAATTAATTCATTCACTAGTTATAACGTTTGCATAATGCAGATTTTCAAGTTCGGCGGTGCATCGGTAAAAGATGCAACTGGAGTTAGGAATTTAGCTGAGATCGTGTCATCGTACTCAGATGATAAAGTAGTCATTGTTGTTTCGGCAATGGGAAAAACCACCAATAAGCTAGAGGAGTTAGTCAAACAGGCGCATAATAAAGAAGATTATGGAGCTTCCCTGGCAGAATTGAAGACTTATCATCACGAGATTGCTGAAGATTTGCTAGGAGAGCTTCCAGAAAGGTATCTAGAGTTTGAAAAATCCCTAGAAGAATCCTTGGAGACTTTGCATCAATATGATTCTATGTTGGCATACGATAAAGTAGTTCCGCATGGAGAATTAATGTCTACTTCAATTATTGCCGCTTTCCTGGGTAAAAAGAAGAATTGTAATTGGTTTGATGTAAGATCTGTAGTTCGCACGGATCAATATTTTACAGAGGCCAATGTGGATTGGGTGGTTACTGAAAAGCAAATAGGGAATATACTGAAACCTCTGGCTGAAAGCAGTATTGTGATCACTCAAGGCTTTATTGGGTCGGATGTAGAAGGTAACACGACTACTTTAGGGCGGGAAGGATCTGATTATACTGGAGCAATTCTCGCGTATTGCTTAAATGCGGATGGTTTTACCGTATGGAAAGATGTTCCTGGTATTTTGAATGCTGACCCGAGGGTTTTGGATGAAACGGAGCAATATGAAAAACTGAGTTATCGTGAGGTAACAGAAATGACCTATTACGGTGCCCAAGTGATTCACCCGAAGACCTTGAAGCCGATTGCTCAGAAAAGTATTCCGCTAATTGTACGATCTTTTCTTGATAAGGATAAACTTGGTACAACCATCGCATCTGAGAATACAACTAAGACAGTTCCATGTTTTGTATTCAAAGGGAATCAGCTATTAGTGACTGCACAGGTAAAAGACCATAGTTTCATGAATGAGAAGAACCTTGGTTTGATTCTTCAGGTACTGGATTTATTGAATATCAAAATCAACCTGATGCAGAATTCTGCGCTGACATTTTCATTTTGCATTGACAATAAGGAATTCAAGTCTCGGAGAATAAAGGAACTGCTAAATCGTGATTTCATTTTGACATTTGAAAGCCCACTGAATTTAGCGACTATTAAGAATTATACTCCTGAATCCTTTAATAAACTCCCCTGGAATAGATCTGTCATAATGGAGCAAAAGACGGCCAATAATTATCAGGTTCTTTATCGTTAGGTAAATCGTTTGAGGGTAGTGATGATTCCTGACAAGTACGAGGATCCAAACAGGTTTACATGAACCAGAAGAGGGTATAGGTTGTGGATGTCCACGCGTGAATCAAAACCGGTTTCAAGGGAGTGTGATTCATCATAGTATTTGTAAAATTCTGGAGAGAAACCTCCAAAAAGCTTCGTGAAAGCCAGTTCAGTCTCTCGGTGTCCATAATGGACTGCAGGGTCAAAAATCACTGCTTCACCATTGTTGCCAATCATAAAATTTCCGCTCCATAAATCACCGTGGAGCAAGGCAGGTGGTTCATTTGGGATTAAATCAGATAGCTTGCTGAATAGAGAATTGAATTGAATTTGAAGGCTGTTGGAGATTAAATTCCTAGCTGAGGCGCGTTGCAACTGCGGTTCCAGTCGCTCTTCGATGAAGAAATCATACCAACTTGCATGTTTTTTATTGGATTGGACAAGGCTTCCAATGAAATTATCATGGTCCAGTCCGTACATGGTAGAAGTCTTCCGATGTTGATTGGCGAGGTTAGTTCCAAAATTCTTCCAGAAGTTTTTAGAAGGTGCTCCCATCTCTAACAGCTCGGTAAGCAAATAAGATTTTCCATCAAAAACTCCCTGACCTAATACTTTTGGACTTGCTACAGGCGATTCTTTATTCAGAATGGCTAATCCTTTTTTTTCTGTAGCAAACATTTCATAGAGCTCTTCTTTGTTCCACTTTATAAAATAAGATCCTTGATTAGTAATTATTTTGGAGGCACTGTTGATGCATCCTCCACCCACAGATGATGATGATTTAAGTCGAATGGAAGGTGATAAATGTGTATGTAATATGTGATTTATGAAATCATTCATAAATCATGTTTTTCCCTCAAATAAGTTAAGAATTCATCCAGGGATCGATTCAGGATTTGATAAACATCCTCAAATCCATTCATCCCGCCATACCATGGATCAGGAACATTCTCACCTTTACCCATAGAATCAAAATCACGCATTAGCATAAGTTTTTCGGGATCACCTGCCATTTCAAGGGTCATATTTTGATAATTGGAGTGATCCATTGCAAGCAGATAATCGAATTCATTCTGATGGTAATTTTTGAATTGCTGACCTTTATGATTTACGGGGACTCCATATTTTGCTGCAATTTCTACTGTCCGAGGGTCAGGATTTTCGCCGACATGATAGTTAGCAGTTCCAGCAGAATCTGCGAAGATTTTATGGCTTAAACCTTCATTTTCAAGCTTTTTCTTAAAGATTGCTTCTGCCAAAGGGGATCTGCAAATGTTACCTAAACAAACAAATAAAACTTTTATCATCTAAAGGGGTTACTTTTTTTGTGCATCTAGTATATATCTAATGCATAACACAAATTTATTCATACACCTGTTTGACAAGTAAAAAAGAAAGTCCCGTTTTTGACGGGACTTTTCTTTATTTATGAATGATATTTTTATCTAATGCTCAGCCCAGCCCCAAGTGTGAAAGTGTTATACTTCTGAATTGAGTAATCTGCATGAAGTGTCAAAATAAGTAGCTTTAATCTTGCACCAATCGTAACTCTAGGTGAACTACCACCGCTAAAATCCAAATCAATGGGATCTTGTATGGTTTCAGTTGCAATTCCATCAGAATACTCGAACTCACCATTTACCTTAAATGAACTGCTGGCAATGTTGTATCCTAGTCCAACGTATGGAGTAAGTATCGCCAGTTTTTTGGAAGCTAGGACCTGCACGGTAGTAGATGATGCTTTAAATTCTGCGGTTCCGTCTGCAGAGTAGGTGTACCCATTTGAATCAGTATCGGTCTCATCAATATCATACTCAGCTTTTAGCCCGGTATAACCTATAAATCCGGCAATATCGATAGGGACAAGTTTTAGACCGGGAATCCATTGTTTAATGTCATGCATTACACCAATACCAAAAAGGTTGAAGCTTAATTCTTCTGTTTCAATAGAAGGGACATATCTAATTTTCAAATCTGTATTTTTAATTAGCCCAATACCAATCTGAAAGGTAGGTACTGGAAATCCAGCGATGGGTAAATCTTCAGTGTCATAACCATCTGCAGCATCAAATGGATCTGATTCATTTGAGAATACAATACTTCCAATTTGAGCATTTCCTCTTACTACCAACTGCTCGCCATTCGTAGGACCTCCCACAACTGTAGGTAAGGTTGCTTCTGAGCCAGACTGCAATTGAAGGTTTGAAAAATCTGCGTTTCTGAATCGCCATACCTTATCGTCACTAGGAATATTTGCCAGGTTTACAGACATGGTTAAGTCAAAGCCCAATAATTTATGAGGCTTTGCAGTATTGTACCAACCACTGCCTAAGCCATTATTAAATGATAGCATAATCGGATTGATATAGTTTTCAAGGTACCTTTCAGCGTCATCCGGTCCAGCTTTAAATACTTCACCAAAGTCTTGAGATTTTGCAGCATGACCCAACATGAAAGTCATCACAAAGGTTAATGTTAAAATTTTAGTAGTAGATTTTTTCATAATCATTGTTTTTGATTCTGATTGATTTAAGGCATTTCGAGATTAGTTATACTGCAATTAACCAAGATTTCTGCAGATTTCTAATTCTTCAGACGTGGTATTTTAATTGATTAGTCGAAAATATTGTACGCTTCATATCTATGGATTAAATTCGCAATTAAGAATTATTCCTAAATGGAAATTATTAATCAGATAAAACAGCGATTAGGAGATGCAGGTTTGAAGGCTACTCATCCACGAATTGTGGTCTTGAATGAATTACTATCCTCCAATAATCATCCTACCGCTGAATGTATCTACGAAGAAATAAAATCAGATAACCCATCCATATCATTAGGAAGCGTTTATCGTGTTCTGGATGTGTTGGTAGATGCTGGTTTGATTCAGCGAGTTTTAGTCAGGTCAGGTTCTAAGCGCTATGATGCCAATATGAGTCCACATGGACATTTTTATTGCGTGAAGACAGATAAGATCCAGGATTTTTATGATGAAGAGCTGTATACACTTATCAATGAATTCTTCAAAAAAAAGCGATTCAAAAATTTTAAAATCAATGAAGTCAAACTTCGGGTCAATGGCGAACTCATAGATCCGGAAGACGATATAACTATTATTTAATTTTTTTTAATAACACTAAAAACGAACAAACAGAATGTCATTAGTAGGAAAAAAAGCACCGATCGTAAATGCACCAGCTGTTATCAATGGTGAAGAGATTGTAGAAAATTTTTCGTTAGATCAATACATCGGAAATAAAGAAGTGATTTTCTTCTTTTATCCAAAAGATTTCACATTTGTATGTCCAACTGAAATTCACGCTTTCCAGGAGAAACTTGATGAGTTTGAGAAAAGAGAAGTAGCAGTAGTTGGAGTTTCTTGTGACACAGAAGAGACACACCTGGCTTGGTTAATGACCGATAAAGATAAAGGTGGAATCGCTGGAGTAACGTATCCTTTGGTTGCTGATTCTTCAAAAACAATCGCTTCTAATTTTGGTGTCCTTGCAGGTGACTGGTCTTATGATGAGGAAGGAAATCTAGGTTTTGAAGGAGCTCCTGTAGCATTCAGAGGAACTTTCTATATTGACAAAGAAGGAATTGTAAGACATGAAACCATCAATGATCTTCCACTGGGAAGAAATATTGATGAGATGCTTAGAATTGTTGATGCATGGCAGCACGTTCAGGCGCACGGAGAAGTTTGTCCTGCAAACTGGGAAGAAGGGAAGACAGCAATGAACGCAACAAGAGATGGTGTTGCAGAATACCTGGCAAACAACTAAGATTAGTTAGATCAATTAATTGGAAGGCTGATCACATTGTGGTCAGCCTTTTTATTTGATATCGTATACTATTTCGTACTTTGCAGCAGTTTGGAAATATCTAAATAGGTGAAAGCGTTAGTAATTAAATCGACAGGACTGTGGTATGAGGTGTTGGCGGGCAAAGAACGTTTGGTCACCAGGCTGCGAGGAAAATTCAAGCTTGAGGATAAAAAACTTACCAATCCAATCGCAGTAGGCGACTGGGTGGAAGTAGTACCCAATGAGCAAGTTGATGGTGAGTGGGTGATTAACAAGATCTATGAGCGTGAGAACTATGTGATACGCGAGAGTCCACGTAAAAAAGGACATGATCATCTGATCGCAAGTAACATTGATCAGGGGGTCGTTATCGTCACTTTAAAAAGACCTAGAACATCGGTAGGATTCATTGATCGCTTCCTCATAACACTCGAAAGTTTTCGAATTCCTGGTATCATTCTTTTCAACAAGGAAGATCTCTATAAAGACAAGGAGCTAAAATTGTATGAAGAGCTTCGAGATATCTATGAGCGAATTGGCTATCAGGTAGAATTGTGCCAATTTGATAAAGAGGTTTCAAATAAGGTACGTTTACTTTTTGAGAACAAAATAAGCCTACTAACCGGCCACAGTGGGGCTGGAAAATCCACCTTGATTAATTTCCTGGTACCAGGAGCAAAACAAGAAGTGAACGAAATATCTGATTTCGCGAATAAAGGTGTGCATACAACAACTTTTGCAGAGCTATTCTATCTGGATGATCATAAGTCTGCAATTATTGATACACCTGGAATTAAAGAATTAGGACTATCTGACATTGAAGACGAAGAACTTTCACATTATTTTCCTGAAATGAGACAGTTTTTAGGAAAGTGTAAGTTTCATAATTGTCTCCATGAAAATGAGCCCGGTTGTGCGGTCAAAGAGGCAATTGGGAACCAGGTATCTGTGCGAAGATATGAAAGCTATTTATCCATATTAAGGACTGAAGATACCAGGAAATAACAAAGGGCCGTTCAGAATTGAGCGGCCCCATCACACAACCAACCTAATGCTACTTCAACTTAAGTAGCCATATTTATAACAAGTATTTGTATTCTATGGTTTCCCTAAAAGATTTAACTTGGTATAGCTATTAAATTGGAGCACTTTTTGATTAAGAGGAGTATATTAAAATGCAATTTTCATGAAATCTTTTAAGAATGTATTAGTCGTTTGCTTGATTGCTTTATCAGCCACATTTGTATCATGCGAACTTTTTGAAGACGCTACGAATCCGCTGACTGAAGCTGAGATTATTCAAGGTCTAAAGGAGGCGCTTAGTATTGGTCTAGGTAATTCGGTGACGAGTGCATCCAGCACTGATGGCTATCTGCAAAATGAAGTGATAAAGATCTTGTTACCCGATGAGGTCAAAGACCTGCAAACGTTGATTGAAACAGAAAGTATCGCTGGGATTGTCCCTCTCTCTGTAGTTTACGATGCGTACATTGAGGTAGAAAATGATGGAAATGACCTTTTTGACGAGCTCATTACGGCCATGAATCGAGGTGCTGAAAATGCTGCTGGTAAGGCCTTACCGATATTTGGTGATGCGATCACAAATATGAGCTTTGATGACGCAAGAGGGATTCTGAATGGAAATAATACCGCGGCCACAAATTACTTCTATGATGAGACAAATGTTGAGCTTTTTGATGAATTCAATCCCGAGGTGCAGACCGCACTAAATGGTACTGGTGCTATTCAAATTTACGCGGATGTTGTAGGTTTTTTAAATTATCAATACGACCCAACAGGATTAGGACTTTCTACAGTAAGTCCTGGAGATGTATTGGATGTAAACCTGCCTGCAAATATTGATGAATATGCGACCAACAAGGCGATAGATGGGTTGTTTCATTTGGTAGGTGAGGAGGAAAAGAAGATTCGCGATGATCCCTTTGCATGGAGCAGTGCAATCATCGAGCGGGTTTTTGGCAGCAACTAATTTCAAACAACATAATGTATAACAAAGCCGGTTATCCGGCTTTGTTTTTTTATCCCAATACTACATTTAGGATATTTATTGAAACCTTTTATTTTTGAATTCGAATACTACATTTAGGAAATTGAAATTATGAAGAAATATCAACTGGGTGAATTCGAGGAAATTGTGCTACTGACAGTAGGGGTTCTTTTTGATGAAGCCTATGGTGTGGCTATCAAAGAGGAAATCGAAAGTAGGTTGAAAAGAAAGGTAAGTGTAGGTGCTTTACAATCGGCACTTAGAAGAATGGAAAAGAAAGGATATCTGGATAGTCGACAGGGTGAAACCAATCAAAAAAGAGGAGGAAAGCCTAAGCGATTTTTTACCATCACTGCCTATGGAAAAGAGGCTTTAAAATATTCTCAGGATGTAAGGACACAGCTATGGAACGCCATCCCGGATGTAGCACTTGATCTCAAAATAAATTACTAGGACTAAAATCGTACCAATGAAAAAGACACCACTATTGTTGCTTATAGCAGCAATACTAACTACTCAGTTCGCGTTCGGTCAAAAAAATGAACCCTCAAATTTTCAAAATATTGACTTAAAAGAGCTTAGGAAAGCTTTCGTCAATCAATTGATGGAGGATGGGCTTATCGATCGAAGAAAAGATGATATCCATTTAGCCTTACGTACAGAAACGACTCTATTGAATGATAAAATTCTAGCCAAAGAGTTTCACGAGAAGTATGGTAACCTCGCAGAAAAATTCGATATCCAAAGAGGCTCCTACAGAGTCATTTATATCACCCGACAATGCATAGCGGTAGGCGATTTTCTAGAGGATTCATTTAGTGGAAGGATTGATGGTAAATTTAGCCTTAACGACCTAACCGTTTCAATCCGCTAAAATGCTTAAGAGACTTGCTGACAAAATTTTTAAATGGTTTTGCCATCCTGATTTCTATCCTGATATCAAAGGCGATCTGGAAGAACTATACAGTAATCACCTAGAGGAAGGAAGTCGTTTTGTTCAGTTAAGATATCTCTCGGATGTTATGTTATTATTTCGGCTTTCACTGCTTAGGCCACTATTCAAAAACTCTTTAATAAAGGACACAGGTATGTTTAGAAACTATTTTAAAGTAAGTATTCGAAATCTTGCCAGACACAAGATGTTCACGGCAATCAATGTCATAGGATTAGCCATGGGACTGACCAGCTTTCTCCTGATGTATGAATACATAAAGTTTGAAAAGAGCTACGATAGCTTTCATACAGATGCTGATAAAATATATAGGGTTTCCTATGTGCGTATTCATAACAGCATGGATACAGATAAGGATGCTATGGCGGCATACCCATCAGGTAAGGTTCTCGAAGATGGTCTGCCAGAGGTCATACAGCATACCGTTTCAAAAAAATTCGATTTTGTATTAATCAAAAGTGGAGAGCGTTCTTTCAGAGAGCCATACGCGATCTCAGCAGATCCTAATTTTCTTAAGATTTTTGATTATCCAGTATTGGAGGGTGATATAGAAACAATGCTTTCGGATCCTTTATCCATCGTGTTGACTGAAAGTAGGGCAAAAGCATATTTTGGGAATGCTGATGCCGTAGGCAAAACATTGGAGGTGATCTCACCTTACAAGGCCACTTTAAAAGTGACAGGAATCTTAAGGGATATCCCGGATAATACCCATTATTCCTTTGATATGCTTATATCGGATAAAACGCTAGCAGAAGGCCAGGATTACAACGAATGGAACTGGAACAATTACTACGTGTACATTAAAACCGATCAAAAGGTGAACGTCCCAGTGTTTGAAGCCAAAGCCAATGATATTGTTAATGAGCACCTGAATGATGTTGATAACGATGAAGATTGGAGGAGGGATGGAACACGATTAGACATTCATCCGGTTCAGGATATTTACCTCAAGTCAGATTTTACATATGAACCTCAAATACTTGGAAGCGAAAAGGCCGTTAACTTCTTAGTTATTATTTCCATTTTCATTTTAATGATTGCATGGGTCAATTATATCAATTTATCCACTGCAAGAGCCGTTGAAAGAGCGAAAGAGGTCGGGCTAAGGAAAGTAATCGGTGCAGTTCGCAAACAGCTAATAGTTCAATTTTTATGTGAGGCTTTGATAGTAAATATCATTAGTGGCATCATAGCTCTGGGCTTAGCAGAACTTTCACTTCCATTTTTCAATCAACTCGTTGGAAAAGAAGTAATTCTACACGTATGGAACCAGTTGCCATTCTTAACATCAGTAGGAATCTTCATCTTGATTGGAGCCTTTGCATCTGGATTTTATCCTGCTTTGGTACTTTCCGAATTCAAACCCATTAGTATACTTAAAGGCAAATTTCAGAATTCCAGAAAAGGAATCGTTTTACGGAAGGGACTTGTAATTGCTCAGTTTGCTGCATCACTCATATTGATTGCATCAACATTCATAATTTACCAACAGGTAAACTACATGCAGGGCAAAGACATTGGCATTTCCATAGATCAGGTGGTGAACGTAACTGTGCCAGAATCTGATGCAGAAACTGAAGCAGAGGAAGAAGCAGCAAAAAATAAACTTAAAGCATTCAAAAAGGCGCTTGCTAATCATTCGGCAATAGAATCTGTAGGTGGTGCGTCCAATTTGCCAGGCGGTGAGTTAGCTGACATTAACTCTACTACCACAGTCGTACGATTTACGGATGATGCTGAACCGACTGAGGGGATGACTTTTATCCAGTACAATGATGAAGGGTTTTTAGATGCCGTGGATATGAAATTAGTAGCTGGAAGAAACTTTAGCGAAGAGATTAAATCTGATTCTGTGGCCGTGATGGCCAATGAGGCATTTTTAAGAAAAATGAATGTACCGGATTTTTCCGCGGCTGTTGGGAAGAAGCTATACTTTGGGACCAAAGAAACAAATACAAGATATACACTTGTCGGAGTGATTAAAGACTTCAATCGGACGACCTTAAAAGAGCAGGTTGAACCAAGCCTTTACTTCCCATGGTTTAATGCAGATGATTTAGTGATTGAACTCAAGACCGATAATTACAAGGACGGATTGGACCATATCAGATCAACCTGGGAATCGTTTTATGCCGATGCACCATTCAATTATTCCTTTCTTGACGAGCGATTTGCTGCACTTTACGATCAAGATCGAAGTTTTGGTGATACATTCATGATTTTCGCAGTTTTAGCGGTTTTTATTGCTATTCTAGGTCTTTATGGACTTGCCTCTTTCATGTCGATCCAGAAATCTAAAGAAATTGGTGTCCGCAAAGTACTAGGTGCTTCTGAAGGTCAGATTATCTTCCTTTTCTATAAAGATTTTCTATCGCTTGTAGGCATTTCGTCGTTGGTTGGTTTTCCTACGGTTTATTTCCTCATGAATGGATGGCTTGAAAACTATGCCTACCGGATTGATTTTCCATGGATATTGCTCGGGCTCTCTCTTTTTATTGTCCTGGTGTTTTCGCTCCTAACAGTAGGATATCAAACTTCAAAAGTGGCTAAGCTCAATCCAGCAAAAACACTTAAATATGAATAGAAAGAAGCTATCAACCGTGCTGGTAGTCATTCTTAGCCTGTTTCAATCGGATTACGTAATCGCACAATCTCATAAACCTGTTGAGACCTTCGAGGCTTGTTGGAAACTTTTTAATGAGCGCTATGCAAGTTTCGAAGAAAAAGGGATTGATTGGGGGGAAGTATATGCTGAATTCAAACCGATGGTTAATCCAAATACCACCGATACTGAATTATTCGGCGTGTTATCCAAGATGCTTGAACCATTGGGTGATGCCCATGTAAATCTCATAGCGAAGAATATAGACACAGCTTTTAGTGCAGATAGATATTCTCGAATAAAGGAGGTTATCCGTCCACTACCTGGCAGAAAAAGACCTTATATCGTGGCTATGAATAATCAAACCCTCTATGAGTATGGCTTTGAACCGATGAAGAGACTAGGTCCTACATACAGAGAAGATACGTTATTCAGTTATACAAGAAATGATGAAATAGGTTATCTAAGGTTTTTCAGGTCTTTCAGTACGCCTTCAAAAATGGTAGGTTCCTCTGTAGATGCTCAACTCGATCAAATTTTTGAATACTTTCAAGGGGTCCATTCGATCATCATTGACGTTAGATTCAACATGGGTGGAGATGATGCTTTTTCGCAGAAAGTGGCTGGAAGGTTTGTAGAGGCTAAAACGGTAGGTTTTAGAAAGCAGACAAGAAATGATGGCAAGTTTGGTTCTGTTAAAGACAAGTACATTTTACCTCAAGGTGATGTTCCATTCCTGAAACCTGTGGTGTTACTCACAAATGATCAAACTTTTAGTGCAGCAGATGTGCTTGCCTTAATGATGTCCTCCCTACCGAACGCAACTTTGATAGGTGAACCCTCCAATGGATCTTATTCTGATCTCTATAGTCGCAAACTTCCCAATGGATGGAAGGTTACACTCAGTAACCAGCGATATTATTCAGTGGACATGGAAAATTATGAAGGAAAAGGTACACCTGTCGATATTGAAGTAAGAAACACTATTGAGGATTTTAACGCCAAAAATGATAGAGTGCTGATCGCTACATTGAACTTCCTCCAAAAAATAAATGATAATTAGGCTATATCAGCTTTAGAAATGCAGGAATAAGGCTCCAATTTCCTTGTTTCAAGCATTGCCTGATCTCATAAAAACACCTTCTTTTTAGCGCTAAACTTTCTTCTTTGGAGCGGTTGAGTGCCTTAATTTTTTGACAAACCTTTAACGTACATTTTTGATGCTTCGATTTATACTTAAACTGTTGTTCAGATAAGGAACCACTCACCTTTCTTTTGCAAACTAATACATCATTGGTGAACGCATATTTCCAATTTCGAGATGAACGAATCCAGAAATCAAAATCTTCATAAGTCAGCGATTCGTCATATCCTTCCAGCTCTTCCAGCACTTCTCTTTTCATCATCATTCCTGGAGGAGATATGAAATAGCGTTTGATTAACTCAATGTAAACATCCCCTTCAGGAACCTCTTCTTGAAGTCGCTCATTATGATCTCTCTTGAAATGTGTCCCCAACTCTTTTCCGTTTTCATCCATATTCATGACATCACAAAAAGTAATGCCGGCATCAACGTTCAAAAAAGTATTGATACCTTTTAAAACTCTTTCAGGATGTAGATAATCGTCAGTGGCTAAATCAATAATGTACGCACCTTTGGATAATTGAAAACCCTTATTGAAAGATGCGCAGTTACCAATGGGAGTAGGATTATCCACGTAGTGAATGGATTTGCCCTTGATCATTGCCTCGATCATTTCCTTACTACCGTCAGTGCTTCCATCGTCTACTATGATCAGCTCAATTTCAGGGTATGTCTGATCCCAAACGGATTGAATGGCCTTCCTTAAATAGGGAAGATGATTGTGACATAAACAGATGACTGAAACCAATGGCAATTGATTCATTCTGGTAATTTCACATTACATAACCTTTTTAGCAATTATATTGGTGGTATTGTAAAGAAGGAGTACATGTTTATGGTGCATTTCTTACATCGAGTATCTTCGAGACGTTTTCAAATGTTGGATATTCAGAAGATTTAGAACCAGACCATGCTCTCATTTATTGAGAAAACCAATGAATATTTTCATCATTCCATCCTGGTACCCTTCAAAGTCAAATCCTATTTATGGCACCTTCAATAGAGAACAAGCCAATTTGCTAGCCAGAAACAGGTCAAACTGGAACATTGGAGTGAGTAGGTGGGGGCAAGGAGATTCTGATTTTCTGTTGCCTGTACTATCAGCTTCCTCCTATTTTAAGGTTCTCAAAACCCATCAACCGTACATTGAAAGCATTGAACCGAACTTTAAGGAGTACTTTTTTCCGGCTTTTACCTGGACAAGGAAGTTCCTCAATGGAAACATTCGCGGGATTTACAAAGCCAATGAAGAAAACTTAAAGTGTTACTCTCACGACTTTGGTAAGCCAGATTTGATCAGTGTTCAAGCCACTTATCCAGGAGCTCTTGTGGCACAACAGCTTTCAACTAAATATCAGATCCCTTACGTAGTAACAATAAGGATGAGTCCGTTCCCTTTTGATGAGTTTATAAACAAAGATGGGACATTAAAAGAGCTTATCTACTCACCATTAAAAAATGCCAATGGTCTTATAGCCACAAGTAGATCGTTAAAAAATCGACTGAATCAGTTTGGCTTCAATCAAGTCTCAGTGCAAAACAATCCAATAGATACGAATTTTTTCACCCCGCATGAACCAAATATGGTGCCTTCCATGCTGACCATTGGTAGGATAGAAGAGCAAAAAGGAATTGATATTTTACTGAAGGCCTTCAGTAAAATCAATACTCCATATAGGCTTAGAATTGGAGGTAATGGAAGCAAATTGTCGGAGTTCAAACGGTTAGCAACTCAATTGAAAATAGAAAAGAAAGTGAGTTGGTTAGGAGAACTTTCAAGAGATGAGGTTCGGTCCGAAATGCAGAAATGTAGTTTTTATGTTCTCTCCAGTCGCCACGAAACCTTCGGAAATGTCGTACTTGAAGCGATGGCGTGTGGGAAGCCTGTGGTAGCTACCAGGTGTGGTGGACCGGAAGAAATTGTAATTCCGGAATTAGGTTATCTAGCTGATATTAATTCAAATGACTTAGCAGATAAAATCGAAAAAATGATCAACACACATAGCAAGTTTAAATCTGAGGTAATAAGAGAAATTGCTGAACGTAATTACTCTCCGGAACAATGGGTTGCTAAGCTGGAAACCATTTTCAAAGCGATTTAAAAAATGTCGGTTTAGAAGTTTCAAAAGCCCCCATTCTTTCTTTGAAAATTCTTAAAGTTTCTTGTGGATTTCCTAACGAGGAGGAAATACCTAAATCGAGGTATTTGAATCCTTCGCTTCGATAATGGTTGACCATTCCTGCAATTAAAAGGACCATAGGGCTTTTATCACGAAACATCGGGCTGGTAGCAGGCAAATAATAGTAAGCAACATTTGAAGTCACCTTTACAGATATGCACAAAGCCGAAATTTTTCCATCTCTGAAAACACCAAAGCAATCGTAAACATCGGGAAGTCGATGCATAAGTGATTTTAATTGTTCCCAGCTGATGTTTATTTGCAGGCCTTGAGCTTGTCTGCAAACTGTAAGAAATCGATGGGCAGTTTCAAATTCATCGGAATTCATTTTTCTAAACTCAAAACCCTCTTTTTTTAGCAATTCGAGTTTCCTTTTTTGCATGTTGTGAATCGAATTTTTCCAATCTGGAATCAGTTCGATATGTTGATTTATATCGGTATATCCAATTTGAAATCCCGACGCTTCAATTAGCACCCTTGGAATCATTTCATCATATATCTCCGATGCATGGTGAATGACAAGTTCATGAATATCCCTTGTTAGGAGATCTGATATGACTGATCCTAAGAATTTCTCATAGCCATTATCGTTATTATTTCGTCGAATTATGGAGCCAAAAGGACTCCTTGGAATACTAATTGCCTTTTTTTGATGAAGGTCTAATGAAATAAAAAAGTTATCGTCTGAGTATGCAACAAACTGAGAATACGTTTGAGATTGATGGTATGCTTTTTGAAAGTATGGAATTGGAAGCTCTTCAGGGATTCCTTCTATCTCAGTATGAATAGTGAATGACATGATATGTAAAATTAACCCTCATCGTATTTTCCAAAGCTCGGATCGGACGTTATCTTGCATCTTAGATTTTGCAATAAAATCTTAAATACTTCACCTTGAAAAAAATATTCACCACTGTATTCATTTTAGGCGTCTTTTGCCTGCCTGCTCAAGTTTTTGAGCCGGGATATGTTCAGGATTTGGTCAAGAAAGGAACGGATCACATTTACAATGCATCTCCGGATTCTGCTGAATTTTATATTGCCAAAGCGGAGGTG
Source organism: Ekhidna sp. (assembly GCA_965601465.1). Classification (GTDB taxonomy): domain Bacteria; phylum Bacteroidota; class Bacteroidia; order Cytophagales; family Cyclobacteriaceae; genus Ekhidna. The sequence continues at coordinate 1,839,283 of OZ271834.1, forward strand.
TTTATTCCTGATCATCCGGTAATTCCGCTCATGCGCGCGATGAGCATTTTGTGGTCAAATATTCCAACAATCTCAGAGGAATCATTCGCACAAATGGAGATCCATTTGGATTCGGCCATCTTTCTTGCAAAGGCTCAGGATTCAGACCTGGAAGATCCCGAAATGATTTTTTTTGCGATGGCAGCATATGGCCTGTTGGCTGAATATTATGCAGATCAAAATCATACAATGAAAGCGGTAGGAGAAGCAAATCGAGCATATGGTTTGATGAAAAAAGGCTTCGATATTGTTGATGAGCATCCGGAATTTCTGCTTACTACCGGGCTGTATAACTATTTTAGGGAAAAGTATCCTGAGCGTCATCCAATTTATAAACCACTGCTTTGGTTTTTTAGAAGTGGAAACATGGAATTAGGGTTAAAGCAGTTGGAATTGGCTTGTACTGAGTCCTTTTTAACTCGAGTAGAGGCACATGTTTACCTGAGCTACATCTACTTAAGGTATGAATTTAATCCAACCCTGGCTCAGAAGTACCTCTCAGAATTGTGCGACTTATATCCAAATAACTATTACGCAAAAGCGAAATACCTTGAATCTTTAGCGAATCCCGAGGATTTTAAAAATGTTCCAATAAGTATTATCTATTCGCTTATCAAGCATGAAAGTCCTTACTATAAGTTAGCGGGATACGTATTCCTCGGATACTTTGAAGAAAAGATTATCCTAAATCAAGAAAAAGCAGAATATGCCTATCGATTGGGATTGGCTTACGGAGAAGAGATTCCTAATCATGGTGAATTTTTTAAAAGTTTCGGCTATCTCGGATTGGGCCGTGTACTTATTGATAAAGAAGAAAAGAAAGAGGCTAAAGACCTGTTAAACTTATCGTTGAAATATGCGGAAACCGAACAGGTTGAGTCGGAAGCTAAAAAGCTATTATCAAAGCTTTGAGTAATTACTACACCATTCTATCAAAAGAGGAAGGGCTTTACAAAGAAAAAGGAAGCAAGTTCCTAGCGTTTGCTTACCCAGTGACCTCAGAAGAAGAGGTAAAAGAAATTCAGGAAGACTTAAGAAAGCAGTACTATGATGCCAGGCACCATTGCTTTGCCTGGGTAATAGGAATGGATAATCAACATTGGCGTGCCAATGACGATGGTGAGCCCGCACATTCAGCCGGTGATCCCATCCTGGGTCAAATTAAGTCATTTAACCTGACGAACGTATTGGTGGTGGTGATACGGTATTTTGGAGGGACCAAATTAGGAGTGGGCGGATTGATTAATGCTTACAAGTCCGCTTCGGAAGCTGCACTAAAAAAGACCCAAAAAAAGCTTATTTATGAAACTCGAAATATCAGAATGAAATTCTCTTATGATGCAATGAGTACTGCGGAACGTTTGATTGCAGATTTTGAAATAGAAGTCATCAAGCGCGATTTTCAATTGACATGCGAAATTACCGGCTTGATAAAAAAGGATACGATACCTTCATTTAAAGAAAAAACAGTCGACCTTTATACCATCAATTTTGAATTTGAAGAATAATGTCAACTACAGATATTGAAAAACTCTACTTACGCGATTTAGGCCGATTGATGGACGAGTTTGATGCTTATTCAAACGAAGATTTATTATGGCTCAAAGTGGATGGAATTAATAATTCTGCTGGTAATCTGTTCTTGCATCTATGTGGTAATCTACAGCACTTTATCGGTGCAACTCTGGCGAGTTCCGGGTATGAACGCCAACGTGATTTTGAATTCAACGGCAAGGTCACCTTAGATGAACTTAGGTCTGAAATCGATGAAACGCGAAGAGTCTTAGTTGATTATTTTTCTGAGGTCGAAAATTCTACGCTACAGGATGAGTATCCTCTTCAACCTTTTGGCTACCCGATGACAGTGAGTTACTTTCTCATACACCTCCATGGGCACCTCAATTATCATTTGGGTCAGATAAACTATCATCGAAGAATACTATCTAAAACTTCAAATTAGGCGCTAATTTCCTATTGTTCTAGGAATATTTCAATCCAAATTTCCTTAATCGGATGTAAAGTCATGTTCATCTAATAATTCACAGAGGTGAACGAATGAGGGACTTTCGTTAAGAAAATCTTAGCTAACCTTGAGTCATAAAGATATTCAAAGACAATCCATAGCTGGTTGAATTAGAACGGAGTTGCTTTGGTGAGGGCGCTCCGTTTGCTTTTTATCCCCCCGCAAAATTTAAACGCAAAAAAAGGTCATGAAACTCATGACCTTTATTGTTTTCTGGCATTTTCAATGCTAAGCTTTTCTCATCTTCCTGGTAGCTTTTATTCCAAGAATTGTGATAACTATTGATGCGATTATTAGGGTAATTTTCTTTTTCATATCATAAGGTCATTTCCTATGCCATGCACCCCTAAAGAAAGTCGATATTTAAGGAACAATTACAGACCCTACACTACTAGATAAGGTACCAAAGTAACCAAGCACTTGCTGAGAACTATCATCAACATAAAACAAGTTTCCTGCTACAATCGCTGGAGTAGTTCCGGAAGATGTCCCTAACGTGGTAATCTGAGATTTTAATAAGGATAAATAGCTGTGCGAACTGGATGATATAGACTGGAGTTGCACGGTCATTTCATCACCCGAATCATATCCAAATATTTGAAAGTTGTTAGGTATAAGATTTCCATCAAATAGGCGATCGCTTTGGATAGTGATTGGCTCAGGTTCGTTAAATACTTCCCCATTTTTATAGAAAACCCATCGATAAAAGTTTTCTTGATCTATCGGATCCGACGTGGTTATTTTAGGATAAAAGATTGTAATCTGCTGGTCGGTATCATTAGGATCATTCTCTTCAAACGAATCAACCTGTAGGATCCCTAGGGATGTAGAAGCTGGCATTTGATCCCATTGCGATTGAATTTCTAAGCCATCCACAATTACTCTTAACCTGTACTCAACACCAATAGTCCCACTAAATGGCGTCTCAGAATCGTAATAGCCATCAGATCGATAGTCATAGGTAAACACTTCACCTGTACGTGCTTGTATGATAACTTCAGCACTTTCAATGGGAACAACTGGGGTTTCCGCAGAAAATCCATTGGATCTGGTCAATCGTATCGGTTGATTCCCCAATGAATCGGACAGCCAGCCTTGTACAACAACCAGGTTTTGGGCAGGAGGGAGGTCTACGACTACAACTTTTTCGCAAGCCATGAAAACAACCAATGATATGATTAAGAGTCGTTTCATCTAAAATTTAAAATTGTAGGTTATTGCAGGAATAACGGTGCCAAAAATTGAATATTTGACTACTTGTGCAGTGCCTGGATCGATTGGTGATTCCCTAAAGAAATATGAATAGGCATTTTGTCGTGCGTAGACATTGTAAATGGTAAGAATCCAAAAATCTCGATTTTTTCTTTTGGACCCATCTTTTTTGAATTCCTTACCTTCCCACTTTACGGATAAATCCAGTCGATGATAATTTGGTAATCGCGCATTATTTCTAAACTCAAAGTGGGGTACCAGGTTGTTTTCGAATACATATTTATCAGTGGGAAGTGTCACCGGAATACCTGTATTGAATACAAAGTTGGTTGATGCACTCCATCGACGCGAAATTTGCATACTCCAGGAAGTGGCAAAGTCATGAGTTTTGTCGTGATTTTCTACAATAAAACGTTCACTTTCATTTTCTGGAATCCTACTTTCAGCCCTGGAAAGTGTATAGCTAATCCAACCCCTTAAACGACCAGATTTCTTGCGAGCATACAATTCAAGACCATATGCTCTGGCTTGACTTAGTATCAATTCGGTCTCTATGTTTTCATTAAAAACTAAATCGGCTCCATTTCTATACTGAATGTTATTGCTAATGTCCTTGTAATAAACTTCGGAGGATAATTCCCAAATGTTGTCATTCAAATTCTTGTAGAAGCCAAGTGTGTATTGATTAGTAGTGGTAGGTGGAATATATCTATCGGTGAGTTTCCAGATGTCTGTAGGTTCTGGAGAAATTGTATTAGATATAAGATGCAGATATTGCGCCGTTCTTGAAAATGCCGCTTTAAGGGATGACTTTTCATTCACCCGCCAGTTAATGGAAATTCTAGGTTCTACATTGAACTTCTTATCCATTATCTCAAGATCATCGAAGCGTAATGTATCCGTGATAGTTGAGTCTGCAAATGGTACTCCCTCCCTGTAATTGAAAACAGTACCTGATCCGAGGGTGTGAAGACCACTTACTCTTAAGCCATAATTAAAGGTGAAATTGTCTTTTCGAGTTTCCTGGCTTACATGAATCGCCGACTCGAGACCTTGTTCATTTTCTAATTCAACTGTGTTTGTACTACTGGCGTTTTGATCCAGTGGTTCGCGAGATCCTGGCAATAGCCGATGATAAACGGCACTAAAACCAAAAGAAAGCTCGTTATTGGGATTCAGCACATAGGTAAGATCGGTTTTAATACTGTAGTCAGCGATTTTAGACCTACCAATGAATGCTCCTGGCTCCTCTGTACTCTCAATTTTGTAGTTGTATTCAGAAATAAAAGCTGAGATATTCGAGAAAAGCCTGGGGGTAAACAGGTAGTTCCATCTGAAATTCAACATGCGATTACCCCAATTTCTTGTTGAATTCAATCCTGCAATATTTCTGTCATTTCCGATATATCCCGACAAATAATAGGTACTGGCCTGACTGTATTTGAAGTTCAGTTTTAGGTTCAAATCCTGAAATCTGATTCTGTTTCTACGTACCGATGTGCTTGCAAAATCATCAATTGAGAGATTTAGGAGGCTTTGTCTTGCCGAAATAAGATATGAGCTCTTCCCCTCGTGAATGGGTCCCTCGAGAAGCGCCCGTGCTGAAAGTATGCCAATACCTCCTGAGAAGCTTGTTTTATTGGCATTGCCTTCCTTTTGTCTTACTTCGATTACAGAGGACGTACGACCGCCGTATGATGGAGGAATGTATCCTTTCATAATACGAACATTATTAACAGCTTCCGGATTGAACACCGATATCAGACCATAGAAATGATTGGGATTATAAATCGTTGCCTCATCCAGTAGTGTGAGGTTTTGATCTACACCTCCCCCTCGTACATGAATCCCACTGGCATCTTCACCAATTGCTCTGATTCCAGGTTTTAAAAGCGCATTTTGTATGACATCAACCTCGCCCAGAAAGTATGGAATTTGGCCGTCTGCACCCGAAATCGATATGCGATTAATGGAGGGAATCGTTTCAGATAAATTCCAATCGTCTGAGATCGAGGAGACCTCAACTTCTTTCAACTCGGTTATCTTAGGGGCCACAGATACCTCCAAGTAGGTAGTTCCAAATAGCGATACCTCAGACTTAGTGGATCGATAGCCAATGTGGGAGAATTTAAGATTATACGTCCCTTCTCGCAATGTAATCGAGTAATAGCCATATCCATTGGTGGTGGTACCTAGTTTGGTGGCCATCACCTGAACTGACGCACCGATTATATGCTCCCCGGATTCTGCATTTTTTAAGACTCCATGTACGGTATAATTTCTAGGAATGTGAGGGGATAGAATTATCTGACTACCCGAAAATGTAACATCAGCAATTAACTCCTTCTTTAAATAATCAAAAAACTGTCTTGCTGTGGTACCCCTTTTTATGTTAAGTGATTGATTGGTGAGCTTATCTGCGCTGTATGCAATGTTGAATTCTTCCGCCCTTAAAGAGTCTAAAGCATCGAATAATGCAAGTTCTCCCCAAAAAGTTAATTGCTGGTCCAGTGAATTTTGTTGAGCACAAAGAATTCCTGCACAACTAATGAGTGCGACGCTAATAATTTGACGTATCGTGGGAGCACAGGTGATAAACACACCCGCAAAAATAATGAATCGCGTACGCTATGGCCTAATTAACAGCCTTTACCGGAAATTTTTACTGTATTGTTTTTACGGGAAGTTTTGACATCCAACGCAGTACTGATCGTCTTTAAAACCGCGTTGAGTGATTGCTTGTTAAAAGTGACGGTAAGTCGACAGTTTTGAAGCTTCTCATTGGAGAGTTCAAAATCAACGTTGTAATATTCCCCAAGTTGATCCAGTGCCTCACTCAATGGTGTTTTATCAAAGTTGAACACACCATTTGTCCAGCTCATGATATTTTCAGAAGGTCTCTCATTGAATGTTACTGAGGCAGATTCTCTATCAAAAATTGCTTCACTTCCAGCAGGGACTTGAGTTTGCTGTCCTTCTTTCTCGAATGCTACCAATCCTCTATCAACGTAAAGAGTAACTTCATTATCAGTAGTTATTAGATTGAAAGCGGTACCTAATACCTTCACATCAACCCCATTAACATCGATTATGAACGGTTTTGTGCTTTTCTTAATATCGAAATACGCTTCGCCTTTAAAAGTAACATTTCGTTGATCTCCAAACTCTTCAGGATAAGTGAAGGATGAATTCTTGTTTAGAATACCAGTCGATCCGTCAGGAAATACAACATTGACCTTTTCATCTAATGAGGCAATGTGTACTTGAGAAGGAGTAGGATTAAAAAGGTAAACAGATATTGAGGCGATGGCCAGAATGGCAACTGTGGCAGCAATTTTCATCCACGCAAAACCTCTACTAGGATTTTGAATCTTATGGTTCAATTTATCCCACGCTTTGTTCTCATCTATCTCAGGAGCATCCAATTCGGTATGCTGAAATAGAAACTCAACAAACTCATCTTTCGCTTCAGATGAGTGCTCTTTGTAGTTGAGGTGGTTATATGCTTCCAGGTCTTTCGCCATGCTTAATTGTCTGTCAATATCATGGGGGTTGACCCCCAATTTTTTTTACACTTTTTTAGTTCATATGTTCCTTATAGTGTTTGTACACGTGTTCGAGGGATTCTCGCAATTTTTTTAGCGCAATTCCCATCTGATTTTCTACTGTTTTTTTTGAAAGATCGAGTTCTTCAGCTATTTCTTCATACGTCATCCCGGCATTCCTACTTAGGATGAAAATTTTGCGGCATTTTTTAGGTAATGCGTCTATTGCGGATTGAATGTATTGCTTCAATTTATCATTCTCACCTTCATCCTTTTTGGGCATACTCACGCTCAGCATAACTTCACTGACGTCAGCCATAGATTGCTGCTTGGGTAACTCCAACTTGATATAGTTGAGGCACTTATTTTTTACGGCTGAATAGAGATAGGTCTTTAGGGTTGTTTGAATTTCAATATTTTCTCTTTTTTCCCAGATGTAGAGAAAAACCTCTTGCGCCATTTCTTCTGCAATGGTTGAATCTCGCACATAGGTGAAAGCAAAGCGGTACAATTCTTTGAAGTAACGCTTGAAAATGACCTCATAGGAGGAGAAGTCGTTACTTTTCACTTGTTGGAAAAGCAAAAGGTCATTATCTGAGCTCATCGATTATTGAAAGGTATTGGTAATTTCCGCAATCAAGTTTACTGATGGATTAAGAAATCCAAAAAAGAAGTTCTCCGCGAAGATAGAAACAATCATGTTTTCTGATGGAATTACCGCCAAAAGCTGGCCGATGTTGCCTCTAATAAAATAAATTTCGTCATGAGGGATACCGAAAAACATGGATAGGTCGTCTCCATATTGTTGCCAGATATAGCCCTGAGAAAAAGTGCCGGAAATGGCATCTTGAACAGAGGTGGATTCTAGTACAAAATTAGGATCCAGAATTCTTCGTCCATTCCATGTACCTTCATTGAGGTATAAATAACCCAGTTTTGTCCAGTCAATTAAGGATACAGCAATTCCATCACCACTGTTATAGTTGCCTTGTGGATCTACTTCGATCGTGAAAGAGGCGATGGTAATAAGCTCAAGGACATTTTCTCTCAAAAATGTTACATAATCCTGCCCTGATGCATTCTCTACAATTTTCGCAAGAACAATCCCCATTCCTGAATTTATGTTGTACTGTAATCCAGCAGGTGCTGCAACCGGCTTTTCCAGGATAAATCTGATCCAATCGTTTGATAATTTCATTTGATTCCGATCATTTTCGATACTGAATGGAAAAATGGACTCATTCCATGCTAATCCGCTTCTATGGGTCAGTAAATGAGCAATGGTAATTTGCTCCTTTTGCAGATCATCATTGAAAATATCCGAATAGTTTGGTAGATAGTTTGCTATTGGATCGCTAATCGAGAGCAATCTCTTATCTTCTGCAACACCAATGGCTGTTAAGGCAAAAACAATTCCTGCAATATCAATATTGGTTGCCTCATCTCGATTTCTAAGCGTAGGATTACGAGAAACTAAGCCATTGAGATCTTCTACCCGATTATAGTAATTTTCAAAAATGAGTTTATCGTTTCTGATGATAATAACTCCATTGGTTTCAAGGAATTGATTAAACTGAATGGACTCATTGATTTCCAATAAGCCTTGACTTGATAGTCCTTCATCATTAGGTAATGCATATTCCCAGATTTCTTGATCTGGTACTACATCGTCACTGATATGACAGGAATAGGTGAAAATCAGTACTATTAATAATATCGACAGTCGCATCAAGTGAATAAAGTATAGTTGCCGTGCTGATCCGCTGGGGGAGCAGGATTCATGAACGAAACATCATTCCCTTCAATATCCCTAATTCTCGGTGCAACAGTATGCGATATAAATTCTTCTTTGTGCTCTTTACTGAGGAGTTCGCCGAGTTCGTCCTGACTATCGGATTCTAACCACCTCCGAGTAGATGAGGCATCCAATATCGCTGGCATATCATCCTGGAAATCAGAAATTTGTTCATTAGCTGGACGCGTAATCATAATGAAGGAATGTTTGCCTTCATCATCTTCTTCCCAAAGTCCGGCAACTGAGAAAACCTTCTTATCTGGATAAAAGAAATAATGAGGTACCTGCTGCTTTTTGGCTACCTGCTTCCATAAGTAGAATCCATCCATGGGTATCACACAGCGGTGTGTGGCTAGTTTTTTCTTGTAGCTCGCCTTGGTCATAACTGAATCCATAGGAAGGTTAAAGAATTTTGGACTCATGGCTTTATTGTTGGACCACATGGCCATTAATCCCCAATTGAAGTATGAAATCTTATCAGCATTAACACTGGTGATTAGGGGTAATAGTTTAGTAGGGGCAGCATTGAATTGAGGCTCATAGTTGTCAGGAACTTCGGCTCCCAAAACAAGAGCCAACTCATCTGGTTTTAGTGTTATGGTGTATCGATCCAACATTTTTGGCAATTTAATACGAGTTCATGTGTAACTCAATTTTCATTTTGTGCCAAAACCAAATTTTTATTTTAATGGATGGGTTAATTTTGACTAAGAATTAAAGACGATCAAATGGCTGAAGTAATAAGAATGCCCAAAATGAGTGATACCATGGAAGAAGGAGTGATCGCTTCATGGTTGAAAAAAGAGGGTGATGAGGTTAGCTCGGGGGATGTATTGGCGGAAGTGGAAACGGATAAGGCTACCATGGAATTGGAATCATATCAAGATGGTGTGCTTTTACATATAGGAGTAAAGGAAAAAGAATCTGTCCCTGTTGACGGGGTTTTGGCTGTGATCGGCGAAAAAGGGGAAGACTTTAAGCATCTTCTTGAAGAAGCAAGCAACGGACAAACTGGTGAATCAAGTGAAACGTCAGAGCCTGCAGTAGCAGATTCTGTACCCGCTGAAAAAATAGACACAAGCAATATCAACGCATCCATCATTCGCATGCCTAAAATGAGTGATACGATGGAGGAAGGTGTGATAGCTTCCTGGCTCAAGAAAAAAGGAGACGCGGTAGAATCCGGGGATATCCTAGCAGAGGTAGAAACAGATAAGGCAACCATGGAGCTTGAAGCCTACGAGGATGGTACCCTTCTATACACAGCTGTAGAGGCAGGGAGTGGGGTTCCAGTAGATGGTGTGATTGCAATCATTGGTGATGAGGGTGCGGATTATGAAGCATTGCTGAAAGCAGAAGAACAAACCAGCGATGGTTCATCTGCAACTCCAGCAACCGAAGAAAAGACCGAGGCTCCAGTGAGTACACCTTCTGCAAGCCCAGCTGCGACTCCAGTACCTAGTGTATCTACGTCAACTTCCAGCAACGGGAGAATCAAAGCTTCACCGCTAGCGAAGAAAATAGCTTCTGAGAAAGGTATTGATCTTTCACAAGTAAATGGATCTGGTACGGACGGAAGAATTGTGAAAAAGGATGTTGAAGAATTTACACCTTCGGCACAGCCGCAGGTAGCTTCTGATTCAACTGCATCTGCACCAGCGATTAATATTCCTACTGTTGTGGGAGAGGAGCGATCAGAGAAGGTTGAGCTTTCTCAAATGCGTAAGGTCATTGCGAAGCGATTGAGTGATAGCAAGTTTGCTGCACCACACTTTTACCTAACCATGGAGATCAATATGGATAAAGCCATCGAGGCCAGAAAATCCATGAATGAAGTGGCCCCCGTCAAGATTAGCTTCAATGACATGGTGGTTAAAGCGGCCGCTGCAGCTTTAAGACAACATCCGGATGTGAATGTAAGCTGGATGGGCGATCACATGGTCAAGCATTCCCACATTCATATGGGTATTGCTGTAGCTATTCCTGATGGACTAATAGTACCTGTCGTAAGATTTGCTGATAACAAGTCCTTATCACATATTTCTGCTGAAGTACGTGAGCTAGCACAAAAAGCTAAAGACAAGAAATTACAGCCAGATGAGTTCTCCGGAAATACATTCACCATTTCCAATTTGGGGATGTTTGGAATCGAGGAATTTACCGCGATTATTAATCCGCCGGATGCCTGTATCATGGCTGTCGGAGGAATCAAGGAAACGGTTATTGTGAAAAATGGTGAAATGAAGCCAGGAAATGTGATGAAGGTTACACTTTCTTGTGATCACAGAGCAGTTGATGGTGCGGTTGGCTCAGCATTCCTGAAAACTTTTAAAGATTTACTTGAGGATCCGGTTAGGATCCTGATCTAATCGATGAAGAAGGTCTACCATTTAACTTGGTGGACCTTTTTAATTTAGAACCTGAACTTGTTTTGGAGTACTCGGGTTTTAACTCTCATATCAATCATTGCAACTAAAAGAACAGACGCTACAATGGAAAAAATTAAATCAACAACCGTCCTTGCAATCAAGCACAATGGTAAAGTGGCAATTGGTGCAGATGGTCAGGCGACTCTTGGTGATACTGTTGCAAAATCCAACGTAAAAAAGATTCGAAAGCTGGGAGATGGTAAAATTGTCACTGGTTTTGCTGGGTCTACCGCAGATGCCTTTACATTGTTAGATCGTTTTGATGAAAAATTGAGCAATTATTCTGGTAACCTTAAGCGTGCAGCCGTGGAGCTGGCTAAAGACTGGAGAACCGATCGTTACCTACGCAAGTTGGAAGCAATGATGATTGTGGCTGATAAAAACGAAGTATTGGTAGTGTCTGGAACGGGAGATGTTTTGGAGCCTGATAATGACATTGCCTCCATTGGGTCTGGTAGCATGTATGCACGGTCTGCTGCATTAGCCCTAAAAAAGCACGCGACCAATCTCACGGCTGAAGAAATGGTACGGGAAGGGTTATCAATAGCAGCGGATATCTGTATCTATACGAACCATAATTTGGTGGTTGAAGTCGTAGAATAAACAATTCAATGATATGTGAATAGCGAACGAGATTTCATTTAAGAAACCCCATTCGCTTAAGTCAGACACTATCTCAATTTGTTCATTCTGGTCAGAACCCCTTCACCAATGAGTTCTGTGAGGACATGTCTGCCATTTTTGATAATTTCTATTTCGCTATCTACTCCTACTTCGATCAATTTGGCGTGTCGATCCTTTGCAGCATTCATCCAATAGGTGTCTTTGTCGCCTACCACAAATCGCACTTTGACATCTTTCAGTTTTGCGAGCTCCTCCTTATTTCGGGTGCCCGGATTGCCAGCCATTCCAGTAATGGAATGAAAATATTCTGGCATACTCATGGTTAACTTGAAGATCCCTGCACTATTTGCACTGAAGCAAATGGTATGAAACTTATTTCCTTCCACATTGTACTGTGTGTTGATATAATCCAGAAATGCCGATGCTTCCTTCGTGTTTCCCTGGTAGATCGGGAAATCAATAAGAATCCATCCGTAAGTACTTTTAGTATCTCTCCAGTAGTAAGACTGATCATCTTTTGAAGCTGCTTCGGACGGTCCTACTGCCACTGGATATGTCCTGCTTGCATCAAAATCTTCAGGTAATTGGATAGCATAACTGATTTGCTTGCCTTGATAGTCGAACGCTTTGAAGGTTCGTTTAGAGGTCTGAGCTACACAGCTGCAACTCAGACCAATTACTACGATTGATAAAAACCTACTCATGTTACTTTCCTTCAATTCTTTCAATAACACCATCCAGGTATGCATACTGGTTTTCAGGTGCTAGCTTTCTGGCCTCCTTATAGTATTTCAGAGCCATTTTCTTGTTTCCATCTTTGAGATAAGCTTCGCCCAGACTATCGGTAAATCCCCAGATAAACTGATGGTTCGGATTCTTCTTAATGTTCATGGAGAATACCTCTATCGCCTTCTTCGTATCACCACTACCAAGCAGTTGATATCCATATTGATTCAATTGAAATGCATTTGCTGTTGGCAATGCTTCCTCCATGACTTTTTTCGCTTCTTCAACTTCTCCTTTTTTTGCTAGTAGCCCGGCTTTTACCTGAAGATTAGAGAATCCACTGCTCATCGAGATGGACTGATCAATCCATGTCATTGCTTCTTCCAAATTGGAATCATTCTGGAGACAGTAGTTAGCCGCTTGCATATAGCCTCTCCAGCTAAACCCTGCCGGCCCTTTCAATTCTGCTCTTGCATTTTCAATCACAATTGCATCCACATCAAATGAGATGTTAAATGGAATTTCCAAGTCTGCCCATCGAAGTGCTGCAGTGACGTCATCGCCAGATCTGTCTTTAAAATTGTAACTCAGCCATTCTTGAGAAGGAATTTCATTGGTTGTTACATCAGCAATTAATACCGCATCTTGTTCAGGGGGATAGTTGGTGCCCCACGATTTTGCGTACTTGGAGAGAATAATTCGGATGTTTTCCTTGTCTTTCACAAACATGAAGAGTCCATAGGTTCCTGCCGCAATGGGTTGACCTTCTAATTCTGCATCATGAGAGAAAGTGATGGTGGTGTTTTCATTAGCTCCTGCCCGCCACATTGCACCATATGGAATTAGACCTCCCCATATCTGCCGCCCATTGACGCCCGGACTGTGATATTTTATTGTAACGTCTGAGATACCTACACGCTGTGTAACCTCACCGTATTGGCTGGGTCGGGGGAGCGTAAGGTTTTGTGCAAATGCACACATGGATATTAATGCTAACGTCCAAGTGGCAATTACTTTGTTTGTGTTGTAGTTCATGACTTTCATAGTTTTTTAATCTTGTGATGGTAAGATTTACGGGTAAGAGGTCCTGACCTATGAATGTTTATGATCAGTCGTGAATGATGTGATGAACCGTTAGAAATTAGCTCAGATAGTGCATGATTTCCTGTTTGTAGGAGCGACCCGATAACAACACCTTTCCATCTTTCATAGCGAATTCGTACTCATTATTGCTTAAGTACGTACAATTTTTGATATAACGTCGGTTGATAATGATCGATCGATGGATGCGAAGAAAATCATCTGGATTAAGTTGTGACGATATGGTATTCATGGTAGAGCGATAAAGGTGAGTCTTTTCGGAGGTATGTAGATTCACGTAATTGCCATTGGCTTCAATATATTGCACATCTTCCAAGTCGATCTCATGTTCCCAGCCTCTATCAACAATAGTTATTGACTTTATGAAGTCATCCTGAGGATGCTCAAAGTCTTTCATCATTTTCAATAATTTCTTATTGAAAACTGAAGTTTTTACTGTCTCGAAATGATTGAGCAGTTTTTGAACCGATTCATTGAATCGGTCTTCATCGATTGGCTTTAGCAGGTAATCCAGGGCATGAATATCAAATGCACGAATCGCATAACTGTCGTAAGCAGTAGTGAAAACAATGTAAGGGAGTTTCTTGGTTTCTATCTTTTTTAATACTTGAAATCCGTCAAAGTCTGGCATTTGTACGTCCAGAAATACCAAATCAGGTTCTTTAAGATTGATGAGCTCGACTGCTTCAGATCCATTCTTTGCCTCAGCAGTTACCTTAATTTCATCATGTGATTCCAGTAGCTTAAGTACACGTTGGCGTGCCAGGTATTCATCATCTACAATTATGGCTCTGATCATGGCAATTGAAGTGGGAAAGTGATTTGAGTGACGTACTTATTTCCAATCTTATGTTGTTCAAACTTCTGATTATCTCCATACATCTGTTGAAGTCTATTCGAGATATTTGAAGTACCTATGCCATAACCAATCATTTTAGGATCATGGATTTCCTGGAAATCATTGGCGACTTCAATCGTGACATTGGATCCATTTGATCTAGATGCACTCACACTGATTTGTCCTCCATCTGATCGCTTAGAAATACCATGTTTTATGGCATTTTCTACCACAGGTTGCAATAGGAGTGCTGGTATTTGCGCTTCAGAAATGTCATCAGCTATTGAAAAATTAAGCGAGAGCCTATCTTGAAACCGGATATGCTCGATTTCCAGGTACGCTTTGATGTATTCCATTTCGCTTGCCAATGAAATGACGTGTTTTTTGTCATTTTCTAGAATCTCACGCATGAGGAACCCGAGTTGTGTAAGCATCTTTTGGGCTTTTTTAGGATCTATGTCGATAAGTGAAGTGATTGAATTCAATGTATTGAATAAGAAATGAGGATGTAATTGCATCTGAAGCGCATTGAGCTTGGCTTCATTCAGCTCTTTTTGCTGACTTGCATAACGGACATAGTAGGAAATGCCCAGAATTAGCGATAAGATGATCCAATATTCCAGAAAGCTGGAGAATATTCCTGCACTAATTGCAACCTGGTTGCCTGGAGTAAACATCCCTCTAAGGAACCCAGAGTATGCGAAATAGGAAAAGTCAAACAATCGCACAGCCAACAGACGATGCATTGAGGCTATGAGCAAACTCATACCAAACTGGGTCAAAATCAATTGAGTGTCGAGCTTATTTAGCTGGAGTCTGTTGGCGATTTTAAGCAAAAAGGGAAAGAGTGCTGCCCACAAGAAGTACGCGATAACATTACGAGTTACAACCACAAACCAACTGAAATCGTATCCGTAATCGTTGATCAAATAGTCGATGTATTGACGTAGTATCAGTAGACTGCTTACCAAAAAGGCAAGAATAAATGCATGTTTGATTTTGAAGCTACTGATACGCATGAAGCGAGTTTTGTGGAATTCTTTTCGTTATAAAAATACGAGATTGGCGTTTTTCCAATGTTAATATGTGATCAATGGATAATTTAGTGACGACCCAAAATGCATTTATATCATCAACCAACACTACAATGAAAAAATTATTTCTTCCATTTTTAATTCTATTCGTCCTTGGCTCTTCTTGCACTCAGTCAACCAATCAAGAAGATTCAGAATCGACAGAAGCAACCGAGTCAACCGAATCTTCAAGTGTTGATCAGTTGACCTATCAGGATGTGGTAGCGATGGTTTATGATGATGAAGGAGAGCGTATAGAATGGCATGGAGAAGAAATGCCGAATGATTTAGTGGGCTCATTGAGTATTGCATTAGCTGATCCATGCGGTGAAAATGACTGTGGTCATCAGTTGACGTTAACCAATACTGACAGTGCTTCAATAACTGCAATAATCCGAGGAGATTATGACATAGAGGGTGATCAAGGATACATTCCACGTAAATACTTGATTGAAGGTGGTGCTACGCTGAAGATCGGATGTTCACACCTGTGCTATGGAGGAAAAGGATATGAATTCCGACGAACGATTGTTGGAAGTGAGTACACAAAAACGGAGTGATTCAAAAGAATGCTATAAAGTTAAAATGCCGGTTTATCCGGCATTTTTCATTTGGTCTAATCAATAATTTTTGAGGTTGTATAGCGTTGCTATTTGGAGAAATGTACGTTTGAAAGATTCTATTTTCTAAGATCTTTTGGGCAGTTTTCAGGAAATGAATTTACTTCGCATTTCGATTTGATTTACCCTTGATATAAGAAGCTTAACCAAAATGAAATCCTTACTACTGACGCTTATCCTCACCGCTTCGTATGCTTTAAACAGTTTGACCTACGGGCAAAATAGTTTAAAGGAAAAGTACGATAACATGATCGAGACTACTGAGACATATGAGCAGTACAAAGTGATCCCACGCACGAGGATTGATGCGTTTTGGGCTGAAGTATCAGATTCTTTAAGCAGAAATAATCGAACAGTATATGATCTACGTCAAAAGATACAGGAACAGCAGGCTAGTATTACCACAAGTGAGGCTCAGGTTTCTGATTTAAGCAATCAATTAAGTGAAAGCCTCAATCAAAATGATTCCATCAATTTCTTAGGCATTTCCTTTTCTAAAGTAGGGTACCATTTGATGGTATGGTTAATCATTGTGGCACTTGCTGTACTAGGAGTTATCTCATATCTCATGTTTATGCGAAGCAACCGTGTGACTACACGGGTGAAGAAAGAGCACGAGGAGTTAATCGCTGAATTTGATGCTCATAAGGACAAAGCGCGCGAGACGCAAGTAAAGCTTAAGCGTGAATTGCAGACCGCTATCAATAACCTGAATGAGCGTAGGTAGTTGCCCGACTACTGAGTAAAACAGCCGGGCTTCTTTTACTTTAATGATGGATGTCCTTCAGCATTTCCTTGTACAGGGATGAATTCCTTCCTCTTCAATGTGATTTTTCTTTCCGAGACATCCTCACCTTGCAAAAACTTTGGGATTGCCTCATCAAAGACGGGTACATTCCAAAGTGCTTTTTCATGTCCTGCATTCTTAACTACCAAATGGATAGCGTTACTAAATCCAGCTTGAAGCTCGTTTACTTGCTCTACAGGTGTTCTGCAATCCAAGTCACCTGTGACGAAAAGGGTGCGAACATCAGAAGTAATTGGCACAGAGGTATCGAATGAAAGATTTACTTCTGGCCATGCGTCAATTGCTGCTCCAAAAGGGAAATTAACGGAGTTGCCAAAAGGACTTTCCTCTGCTTCTTGCAGAATTCTACATTTTCTTTCGGAAGACATTCCTGATGCAATACCCTGGTTGAGGCCATTCCCAGGTAATCCCAAGGCCAATGTTATTCGCTTTTGTACAAACCATTGAAGCAAAGAATAATCTCCTTGATTGATTGAATAAAGCAACCGCGGAATCACAGGGATGTCATAATAATCATCAATATCTAGTCTTAATATGAGTGCTAATCCAAAAGAGCCAATTTTCACGTCCATGGATTTCTTATTTAGTGGATGCTTTATAGTAACTACGGCAGGGTCTTGCTCCAGCTTTTCCATCACCTTGTTAAGTAGTTGATTTAGATCAGGAATATCTGGGTTGATAATCTCAGATTGATTCGATAAGTCGGCAATTTTCTGGAAGTGCTTGTCTAAATGGGAGGGATAGTTAAATGACTGCCCAGGGCCATCTGCACTTACAAATACAGCATTGGAAATATTTTCTGGATATAATTTGAGTAGCGTCATTCCAATGCTGGTACCGAAGCTAAATCCAAAGATGGAATAGGTATCAATGTTGAGTGCATTGGTTAGTGCATGGATATCGGCGGCATGATCTTCCAGGTTATAGCCGAATACGTCTACTTCTTTTTCATTAAAAGCCTGTAGTCCTTCCTTGACAAATGATTGATAGTAGGAAGTTGCTGCCTCCTCAGAAACAAAGAAATCCTTAGGGAATTCACCCTTCTGAATGTGAATAAGCTTACGATCATCCGTGCCTCTTCGGTCAACAAAGATCAAGTCTGCCACTTCCAAAATAGGTAGCCAATCCGTCAAATCTTTTGGACTCTCAGCTTGCCAGGTACATGAGCCACCACCTCCTTCCAAATAGATGATAGGTTCTTGTGGATTTGCATTCAAACTCTTTAAACGAATGAATTTTACTTTAATGGCTCGTGATTCAGGGTTGGATCTGTTTTCGGGTACCGTGAGGTATCCAACCTCACCTTCAATTACAGATTTATCTGAAGTCTTATACTTTTTTGCTTTGATGGTGAGATTTTCGCCTTGTGCAATGGCATTGGTTATACTTACTATAAGCGTTCCAATGATGAAGAAATATTTAGCCATAGTTATTTTTTAGACCAAAACTGAAGCTCAGATGTTGATCATAAAAACTGAAGAAGTCTCAAATGGGCATATGAAACCTTTTAAGGGTTTGTTTTGAGGTATTCGGTAGGAGTGATGCCCATTTCTTTTTTAAATGCACGGTAAAATGAGGCCTTCGAACCAAAGCCTACTTCTTGCGCGATACCAAGTATGGAATACTTTTCTATTTCAATGGGTGTGGCCAATTTTTTGAAAGCCTTTACTCGAAATTCATTAATTAGATCATTGAAATTTGTGGATAGAGATTCATTGATGATGACGGATACGTCATTGATGGGCCAACTGAGATGTTCAGCGAGTTTATTCACACTCAACTTTTGATCCCGATACAATTCATCCTTTTCAATCGAAGCTAACAATTGTTGCTTACGTTCTTCGAGTTGCTCAACTGTAAACTTGATTTTTTCCGATCGACTGAAGTAATTGTTGATGGGATTGACAAATTTGATCAGGTAGGTATAGCCAAGTCCATAGATATACAGTCCCATGATAATGCCAATAGGACGGTATAGTAAGTGTGAGTTATTATCCACTTGCTCAATGTTGATTAGTGCAATCGGTACTGCAACGGCAAGAAAACCTATAATTAGTAGCCAGCTAATGGTGATGATCCTAAACCACTTACGTATCTCAGGAAATTCTTTTGGTACTGCTTGAATGGTTTTTGATTCACGATAGATGAGGTAGGTATAAATCCCCAGCTGAACTAATCCCAAAACGATAATTATCAGTGCAAAAGTCTGAATACGCTCAAGATTTGCATACGCCCAGTCCTCATTGCCTCTAATAAAGAGAAAAACTGATGAGAAGAGTATACCATCAAGTATGAGGCTAGGGAGGAAGTGCAGGTATGTACGATAAGTGGTTTGACTTTTTGGTTGTTTAAGCGACAACACATGGAGATACGCCAAGGGACCATAGGCAAAACTAAAATCCATCGGTATAGGGAATTTGGCATTAAACCCACTGATAGAGGATTCTAAAATCAGGTGTAGAAGTGAAAGAGAAAATAAAAAGACCAATAACCCCAAGAAGACATTCGGTTTGTAGGAAGGCCTTCTTAGTAGGATGAGAATCGCCAAAACAAACCCTTGGATGACTGCCAGGAAAAAATAAAAATTAAATGAGTCCAGCGAGGTATCTATCATGCATAGCAAAGATGTATTGATTGGCTCATTTAATCCAATGCTTTATACATGATATGCGTGTCCACGAACCCAAGCGTTTGATGTTGGAATCCCTTAGGAGTAGTACCTATTATTTTGAAGCCAAACTTTTTCCACAAATGGATGGCCGCCTGATTTGTTGAGACCACAATATTGAATTGTATTGCCCCAAAACCTAAGTCACGAGCTGTTTTCAAAGAATGTTCACATAAAAGATGGCCAACACCTTTTCCCTGGGCTGATTTCTTCACCATATAGCTGGCATTCGCTATGTGACTTCCTTTAGCAATGTGATTTGGTTTGATAATGTAGGTTCCTAAAATCTCTCCGTCATCATCTTCAGCGACATAGGTGCGCATATAAGTAGCAAACCAGTGAATTTTTAGTTCAGATTTCGGAGTATTCGAATCAAATACGTACGTATCACCACCTTGGATGACCTCTAAAAAGATCTCCCAAACTGCATCGTAATCGGTATTTGTTGCTTCCCTGACTATCATTTCAGATGATATTTCATCATAATGTCTGTCTGCTTTTCGTTACCAAACATGAAAGCATGAGTTCCAAATGCTTGGAATCCCATGCGTTTGTAGAAGCCAATGGCATTCGTATTATTCTCCCAAACTCCCAGCCATACGTACTCAGCCTGGTATGCTCTTGCCAGGTCAATGGCTTTATTGAAAAGCGCCTGGCCTACTTTTTTCCCCTGATGTCTTTGAGAAACATAGATGCGCTCGATTTCAAGTGTCTTATCCGAAATAGCTTCTGTCTGTGCGCTACCCACGTTTGTTTTGAGATAACCCACCACTTCATCATTGATTTGGGCAAAATGATACTGTGACTCGGGGTTATTGATCTCTTCCTGTAATCGTTCAGAGCTAAAATGCTCATTGAGGTAGATCTCCAGATTTTCAGGGGTATTGTGAGATTCGTAAGTCTCTATGAAAGTTTCCTTTGATATAGCCTGTAACTGGACTATATCTTCAATGGAAATTAGTCTTACCTCAACCATGTTTATGCTATTTCATGTGCAACTTCCCTAATCACTTTAATCAGATAGTCCACCGTACCTTCATTCATTCGATGGTTGATCAAACACGCTCGGATCACAAACTGATCATTGATCGTGGTTCCGGTAATGAAAACTCGCCCATCTCGCTCCAATGCTGGAATTAATTTACGATTTATATCATCAATCGCTGTTTCATCGGTAAGCCTATTCGTATATCTGAAACACGCCACAGCAAGATGAGAAGTGCTCTTCAATTCAAAGTCATCCGCTTTATCTACCTCATTGGCCAAGTAATGAGTCAGGTCAATGTCTTTCTGAATCATGGCACTCAGTTTTTTCATACCATACGTCTTTAGGCTCATCCACACTTTGACTGCTTTCGCATTCCTGGTCAACTGGAAATAGTGCTCATTAAAGTTGGTGCGTCCTTGATCTTCCAATCGTGTATCCAGGTAAGAAGCTCGTTTGTAATAGCTACGCTGTAAGATGCTGAAGTCATTTACGAGCAAACATCCAGCTTCAAACGTCTGATACATCCATTTGTGGAAGTCCAGGGCCAATGAATCAGCTAATTCGATTCCTTTGTATTCTTCCTGAATGGATGGTAGACATGCCGGCAAACCACCATAAGCTCCGTCAATGTGGAACCACATATCATATGATTTTGCTATAGCAGCCAGTGAAGTCAAATCATCAATTGCGCCCGTATTCACCGTTCCAGCACTACCAACCAGACAGAAAGGGGTAAATCCTGCAGCCTTATCTTCTTCAATGGCTTTTTTTAGTGCTTCTAGATCGATGGTAAAATCCTCATTGACTGCAATCTTTCGCAAGTGATTGGTGCCAATGCCCAGTTCTTCCAAGCTTTTATCAATGCATCCGTGAACTTCTGTGGAGGCATAAACGGTAAAAGGATTCATTCCAAACAGGCCTGTTTCCCTAATCTTATGTTTCTCAAAAAAGATGTTTCTGGCAACTGTTAGCCCTGCCATATTTGCGGCTGATCCTCCGCTGACCATCACTCCGCCACACTTTTTCCCAAATGTAGTGAGCTCTCCTGCCCACTGCACTACCCGTTTTTCGATTTCACTTACAGATGGTCCTAAGTGCCATTTGCCCACGTTTTGATTGATAGTAGCCGTAAGTTTTTCTCCTAAAAGTGACATCTGAGAACCACCAGCCATTACATACGCATACATATAGGGTCCCAAATTATTGGTTGCCGTATCCATTACTTTTTCCTTGAAAAGATCAAGCACTTGCTCCGGAGGCATGCCCTCTTGTGGTAAATCCTCATCAAACCAGGACTCTACTTCCGATTGCGGGAAGTAATGGTAGGCTTTTTTCTTCTCCATGTCCTCATGCTGGTTTAAAACCAATTCAGAAGTTTTATTCAAGAGCGCTTCGAAGTGCTCCGGGGTGAAATCAAGTGAGTTATTCATTACCTAATTCGTTAAGGGTTCGTGTTTTAAAATCTTTTTGGCTGTATTGAATTTCCAGTGATTCCAATTGATCCATGAAGGTGCTGTCTTCCGAAAACAGTTTTTGAGTGCCTACTATCCCAGCATCCCATATTGCTTCGAACGCTGGTAAATTGTCAAGAGCCTTTTGAGATAGCGTGTAATTCTTTTTTCTCGAATCTGTTTTGTCCACTGTCGAGTTGAGGTAGGAGGCTTTTTCCATCTTATTGACCATCGTAATTACCGATGGATGTGAAAAATGAAGTTTAGCTGCCATCTCAGTCACAGATTGTTGATTATATTTTTTCAAGAGTTTGAATATTAAGAACCAATTGGGTTCTATGTCTTTCCCAAGGGCTTTATACATCTGCCTGCCACTATGTACCATAGCCTCACTGAGCCTTTTGAGTCGAACAGCTAATCCCAGGTAACCTAGCTCATTCACAAAGTCGTATTGCATAATTTATGTAGTTGACTACACTAATATAAATAAAATAAACGTAGTGGTCTACATAATCTATGGATTGTCTAATGAATTTTTTAATTTCCGTCGCTTATGGAAAATCAGAAGTTCTTCAAGAAAATCATGGTGGCTAATCGCGGTGAAATCGCGATTCGAGTGCTGCGTGCAATTTCAGAGTTACACATTCAATCTGTTGCGGTATACACGCATGAAGATCGCTATTCACTGCATCGATACAAAGCGGATGAAGCCTACCAGATTGGAGCTAATGATGATCCATTGAAGCCTTACCTCGATATCGAGGAGATCATTGCTGTTGCAAAAGAAAATGAGGTAGAGGCCATTCACCCGGGATACGGATTCTTATCGGAAAATGTAACGTTTGCTTCCAGATGTCGGGAAGAGGGAATCACTTTTATTGGTCCACAGCCGGAAGTGATGGCGCAATTGGGTGATAAAGTGATGGCAAAGAAAGTAGCTCGTGCTGCTAACGTACCCGTAATAGAAGACAATCAAGAGGTGCTTGATAATGAAGATATTGCAAAGAAAGAAGCACTTCGAATCACCTATCCAGTGATTATAAAAGCCTCAGCCGGTGGTGGAGGTAGAGGGATGCGAGTGGTTCGCAATGAAAATGAATTAGTCAAATCTTACAATGAAGCGAAATCAGAGGCTGGGAAAGCTTTCGGGGATGACACCATATTCCTGGAGAAATATGTAGAGAATCCTAAACACATTGAGGTACAGATTCTTGCGGACAATCATGGAAATATTGTCCACCTCCATGAAAGGGATTGCTCCGTTCAAAGAAGGTTTCAAAAAGTGGTAGAAGTAGCGCCTAGTTTCGGGTTGAAAGACTCTACACGCGAAATGCTTTATGAATATGCATTAAGCATAGCAAAGCAAGTGAATTATAACAATGCGGGAACTGTCGAGTTTTTGGTTGATCCGGATGAAAACATCTATTTCATTGAGGTTAACCCTCGCGTTCAGGTAGAACACACCATTACCGAGGAGGTTACAGGAATTGATATTGTAAGAACTCAAATTCTGATTGCAGCTGGATGTAAGCTGGAACATCCACAGATTTTCATCAAAAGCCAGGATGATATTGAAACCAAGGGCTTTGCGGTACAATGTCGGGTGACGACTGAGGATCCGGAGAATGGTTTCAAACCTGATTATGGAACCATCATCGCTTACCGTAGTGCCGGAGGCTTTGGTATTCGCCTGGATGCTGGCAATGTCTACAATGGCGTAAAGATTTCTCCTTTCTTCGATTCGCTTTTGGTAAAGGTGACTGCTAAAGGCAGAACCTTAAAGGGAGCAGCACAGCGTCTGCATCGAGCCCTTCGAGAATTCAGAATCCGAGGGGTAAAAACGAACATTGGATTCCTTGAAAACGTGATCTACTCTCCTGATTTTTTTGAGGGACGAGCTACTGTTGGATTTATCGATAACCACCCTGAAGTTTTCAAAATTAAGAAAAGCTTTGATCGAGGAACTAAGACACTCACTTACATTGGAGAAGTTTCCGTAAACGGGAATCCGGATGTAAAGTCTTACGATCCGAATAAAAAATTCCGATTGCCAAAGCCACCATCTTTTGTCAAGCATGGTGAAGTGCCAAAAGGCTCCAAAGATCTGCTCAAGGAATTGGGAAGAGAGAAGTTTGTACAGCGTATCAAAGAAGACTCGCAAATTCATTTTACCGATACTACTTTCCGAGATGCACATCAATCACTTTTGGCGACTCGATTCAGGACAGAAGATATGTTGAAAGTGGCTAGGAGCTACGCGCAGCAAAATCCAGAAGTCTTCTCTCTCGAAATGTGGGGTGGTGCAACGTTTGATGTGAGTATGCGTTTTCTGAAAGAGAGCCCATGGAAAAGGCTTCAACTTTTACGAGAGGCGGTGCCAAATATTCTTTTCCAGATGCTATTGCGTGGTTCCAACGCGGTGGGGTATACAGCATATCCTGATAACCTGATTGAGAAGTTCATTGAGAAGTCTGCAGAGAATGGAATGGACATTTTTCGAATTTTCGATTCCCTAAACTGGGTGGAAAACATGAAAGTGAGTATCCGAGCCGTTAGAGAACGTACCGAAGCTTTGGCCGAAGCATGTATTTGCTATACGGGTGAAATCAAAGATGATGCTCAAAAGAAATACACGTTGCAATACTACGTGGAGATGGCAAAGCAGCTTGAAGACGAAGGTGCTCACCTTTTAGCAATCAAGGATATGGCAGGCCTGTTAAAGCCATATAGCGCAGAAACTTTGATTTCTGAATTGAAAAAGGCGGTGGATTTACCCATCCATCTTCATACCCATGACACCTCATCCATTCAGTCTGCGATGTATCTAAAGGCCATCGAGTCCGGTGTTGATATTGTGGATGTATCATTGGCATCCATGTCAGGTTTGACCTCTCAACCAAACTTCAACTCATTGGTAGCGTCGCTCGAGCATCATGAACGAGGCAGGGAAATGAATCTGGAATCATTGAATGCGCATTCTACTTATTTCGAGGATGTGAGGGAATATTACTATCCATTTGAGTCCGGATTGAAGGCAGGCACAGCAGAAGTGTATGATCATGAAATTCCGGGAGGTCAGTATTCAAACCTTAGACCACAGGCCATTGCATTGGGACTGGAACATAAGTTTGAGACCATTAAAAAGAACTATGCGATTGTCAATGACCTGTTTGGAGATATTGTCAAGGTGACCCCATCGTCAAAGGTGGTAGGGGATATGGCTATGTTCATGACGGCCAATGATCTATCTGCAGAAGATATTTTTGAGAAAGGAGAATCTCTTTCATTTCCTGAGTCTGTTATCGGCTTCTTTAAAGGTGACCTGGGACAACCACATGGAGGTTTTCCTTCTGAGATCAGTAAGTTGATTCTAAAAAATCAGAAGCCGCATAAAGGAAGAGCGAACGACAATATGGAGCCGGTAGACTTTGATAAAGAGTTTGCTGAATTCCAAAAAGAGTTCCCACGAACAGATTTTGAAGATTTCCTCTCGTATAAACTATATCCGAAAGTATATAAAGATTACTATGATCACATCCAGGAATATGATGAGGTGAGCCACTTACCAACACCCGTTTTCTTCTATGGAATGAAACAAGGTGATGAAATAATGGTCGAGATTGGGCGAGGGAAGAACATCATCATTGAGCTCGTTGGACTTACTGAACCTGATGATCTGGGATTCCGAATTGCGGCATTCCGACTCAATGGTCAAATCCGACGAATTGCCATCCGAGATAAGAGCATTGCAGTGCAACAGAAGTCAAATCGTAAGGCAGAAGGAGAGGCTGAAATTGGATCACCTCTACAAGGTAAGATTGCAGAGGTGAAGGTGAAGGAAGGTGATAAGGTGAAAAAGGATGACGTACTGTTCGTAATTGAAGCAATGAAGATGGAAACTACTGTTTCTTCATCTGTTGAAGGAACAGTGAAGAAAATTCACCTCGAAGCAGGTGAACTGGTGGAGCAGGATGATCTGGTTGTTGAGATGAAATAAAAAAAGCCAGGCTTAGGCCTGGCTACAATTTTTTTAGATTATTTGTGTTACCTCAACTCATTAGCTGTTAATACCCCATCTAGCCATTTAAGGAACTGGCAAGGTTTACAGAACCGATATTCAAATCAATAATTTCCCTGGTTCACCCCTCATTGGATATTGGTCACTGTGAGAAGTATGCTCCTTCCGACCTAATCAAATTACGATTAAAATAATTTTCTGAAACCATAATTGTTTACATGCGTTAATGATAGTAATACTATTACAACTGATATTATTACTATAATTAATAATTGTATTACTATGAAATTATTTAGTTACTGTTTACTCTTTTCAGTTGGATACGTCAGCCTAGCTCAATCCGAAATAGAAGCACCGTTGGAAGATCAGTTTGATGTGGTCACGAATGAGTGGCTGGAGAAGTCAGAACTGCTTAAAAATTATGTTGGTATCAATGAATATTGTCAAAATCCAACATTCAGGAAGTCTGTTGATCGCTTACTCGTTGAAATCCATTCATTTGATTCATTGATCATTGCAAAATTGGAGGATCCTTCTGCCTATTTCAGCTGGGATACCAAAGAAGAAAAGAAAACACTTAAAGACGTGCATGAAATGGAGGCAGAGTATGGAATGGAAGCATTCGTTGATCATATGAGAGAAGCTTGCTACATGCGCAACGAAATAGAATCTAATGAGGAAAATTTGAGAAAAGGGATGGGGATGGAATCTTACGATGGTAAAATTCTCATATTGGAAACTGAAGTGTCAAAGTATCTGAAAAAGATTGACAAGTTGATCGTCAAGATAGATGAACATCTACACGTACTTCATATAGATTAAAAGTTCTTAACGCATGAAGTGAGCGTTGAAAAAATGAATTCCCAGATGGTATTCGAGATGATTCATTTTGAATTTGTCGACGTAACTTCGTTTTGTGAATCCTTCTGAAATACTAAAACAATACTGGGGCTATGATTCCTTCCGTCCAATGCAAGAGGACATCATCCAATCTGTATTGGAAGGGAAGGATACATTGGCATTATTACCAACCGGAGGAGGTAAGTCGATTTGCTTCCAGGTTCCTGGGATGGCTCTAGAAGGTATTTGTATTGTGGTGTCGCCATTAATCTCGCTCATGCGCGATCAGGTGGACCAGCTCCAACAAAGAGGAATAAAAGCTGCGGCTATCTATTCCGGGATGAGCAAAAGAGAAATTGACATTACACTAGATAATTGCATCTATGGAGGTTTTAAATTTCTCTATGTTTCTCCGGAGCGATTAAAGACTGAGATATTCATTGAAAGAGCACGGCAAATGAATATAAACATGCTCGCGATTGATGAAGCCCATTGTATTTCCCAGTGGGGCTATGATTTTCGTCCTCCGTATTTAGAAATCGCTGCTTTTAAAAATGAAATTGGAATTCCACGATTGATTGCCCTAACTGCTACAGCCACAAAAGAAGTCAAATTGGATATCGCGGAGAAGTTGGAGATGAATGAGGTGCAGATCTTTCAGAAAAGCTTCGCAAGAGCCAATCTTTCGTATTCTGCTTTTAAGTTGGAAAACAAAGAGGGCAAACTTTTAGAAATATTGGGCAATGTACCCGGTACATCTGTTGTGTATGTAAGAAGCAGGAAGCGAACACGAGAGGTTGCTGAAGCGCTGAGAAGGCATAGCATATCAGCAGACTACTATCATGCCGGACTTTCAGGGAAAGATCGAGCGGATAAGCAATCGGCCTGGATTCAAAACAATATCCGTGTCATGGTGGCTACCAATGCCTTTGGTATGGGAATCGATAAGCCGGATGTGAGGACTGTGGTTCATCTGGATTTGCCGGATTCTTTAGAAGCCTACTATCAAGAGGCTGGGCGGGCTGGGAGAGACGAAAGAAAAGCTTATGCAGTGGCACTGTATCATCCTCAAGATATTGATGAGCTTAGAGATCGTTCAGATCGCTCGGTGGTATCCTTAGATCAAATCAAGCGTACTTATCAAGCATTGGCCAATTATTTCAAAATGGCCATAGGAAGTCATGCATTATCAAGTTTTCCTTTTAATTATGAGCAGTTTGTTAATACGTACAACCTGCCAATGGTCGAAACTTATGCTGCATTAAAAAAGCTTAGCGATGAAGGCCTTATTCAGATGACTGAAGGTTTTTATGAACGATCGAAGATTACTTTTTTATTGGATAAGGGGGAGACGTATAAGTTTCAAATTGCCAACCCAAAACTTGACCCACTGATCAAAACTTTACTCAGACTCTATGGAGGGGAAGTATTCGTTGGTTATTCAAAAATCAAAGAAAGAGATATTGGATCGTTATTGAAGACGGATAAAGTTCAGGTAAGGCAGTGGTTAAAGTTTTTAAATGACAATGAAGTCATTGATTACCAACCAGCTTTAGATTCTGCCACTATCACTTTTCTGACGCCTCGATTGGATGCGGAGAAGCTCCCCATCGATAGTAAGCAAATAGCATGGCGCAAGAAGCTAACCCAGGAAAAGGCTGAAGCTGTAATAGAATACATGAAATCAACCGATTGCCGAACGCAGATATTTCAGCGCTACTTTGATGAAGAAACCACGTTGACTTGCGGCATTTGTGACAATGACCTGGAAAAAAAGAAACAACTTAAATCCAGCGAAATTCCTGTAGATAAGGTTGAAGAGGTGCTTGAAGCACCTCGAAATATCTCGGAGTTACGCGCACTTATGGCCAATTACACCCAGGATCAAATCATGGAAGCTTTGAGGATTCTCATTGAAGACAAGAAGGTGATCGAAAAAAATGCGAAATTTTCTTTGACCTAGTTTTCCAATGCAGCTACACCCGGAAGCACTTTGCCTTCCATATACTCAAGCAAAGCTCCACCACCCGTTGAAACGTAAGATACTTTATCCCCATACCCAAGGTTGTTAACTGCGGCAGCAGAGTCTCCACCACCGATCAAGGAGAAGCCACCATCCTCTGTGCTTTTTACTACTGCTTGCGCGATGGTGTTGGTACCTTCAGCAAAGTTGCTCATTTCAAACACGCCCATTGGACCATTCCAAAGTACGGTTTTAGACTTTTTAATGACTTCAGAAAAGACCGTTCTGGATTCAGGACCTACATCCAATCCCATCCAGCCAGCTGGGATCGCATAGTTATCAGCAGTTTGCGTATTTGCGTCGTTATTGAAGTCATCAGCAACAATGGAATCTTTAGGTAGCTGAAGGTCTACACCTTTTTCTTTCGCCTTACTGATCAACTCTTTAGCCAGGGTCAATTTATCTTCCTCCACCAATGAATTTCCGATCTGACCACCCATTGCTTTGAAGAACGTATAGCTCATTCCGCCGCCAATGATTAAGTGATCTACCTTGTCTAGTAGTTGCTCAATGATCATGATTTTGTCCGAAATCTTAGCACCCCCCATGATCGCTGTAAAAGGTTTCTCTGCTTTTTCCAGCACCTTTTGTGCATTTTCTAATTCAGCTTGCATCACGTAACCGCAGCACTTTTCATCAAAATGCTTAGCTACTACAGTGGTTGAAGCGTGTGCCCGATGAGCCGTACCAAATGCGTCATTCACATAAATGTCTCCGTGTGAAGCTAATTTTTCTGCAAAAGCTTCATCTCCGGCTGTCTCTTCCTTGTAGAAACGGACGTTATCTAAAAGCAAGACTTCTCCACCTTTTAGCTGTCTTGAAAGTTCTTTGGCAGATTCTCCAATGCAGTCGCCACCAAAAATTACGTCTACTCCAAGTTTCTCACTCAAATTCTTCACAATGTGACGTAGCGAGAACTTATCTTCAGGACCATTTTTAGGTCTACCCAGGTGTGACATAAGAATGCATGAACCCCCATCATTCAGGATTTTTTTAAGCGTTGGAACGGCGGCATTGATCCTGGTCTCATCTGTAACCTCAAGGTCTGCATTTAGCGGCACATTGAAGTCCACTCGTATCAAAGCTTTTCTTCCTGCGAAATCGTAATCCTGAATTGTTTTCATGCTTGTGTTATTTTAGAAGCGCAAACATAAGCAGGCTCTTTTAAAATGAAAGATTTAAATAATCACTTCTACAACCTGTTCCTACCTAAATTTGTCTCATGAATCGCATCATTCCGGTCTTAACACTTCTTGTAGTTTTAATCGTCAATTTTCTAGCGAATTTCCTACCAATAGGAGGTCGAACTACAGGAGAGGTGTCAGATTCCTACCCTTCACTTTTTACTCCGGCAGGTTTTACCTTTTCAATTTGGGGGGTGATCTATCTTTTCTTGATCGCCTATGTGATCTATCAATTACACCCACGAAATAAGTACCGAACCAATTTTGATCGGATCAATCGTCACTTTGTGGTGAATTGTGTGGCTAATGCATTGTGGATTGTCTGTTGGCACTATGATTTAATTACTCTCTCACTTTTCTTGATGGGCGCCATTCTCACCTCATTAATAGGAATTTATCGTCACGTATTGCCAGGCAATCTACAAGGTTTCAGGGACCATCTTTTTGTGAAAATTCCATTCAGTCTTTATTTAGGGTGGATCACCGTTGCAACATTGGCTAATATTAGCGTTGAGCAAACCGTCATAGGAATGGAAAATTGGATCATGACGAAGACCGTTTGGGTATTTGTGGAGTTGGCATTGGCTGGAGCCGTAGGCACGGTAATGGTGATTAGGTACCGAGATCCCATCTTTGGAAGTGTGGTAGCCTGGGCAGCCTATGGTATCACCGATAAGCAAATAGATACGCCGGAAGTGGCTGGAGCAGCAGCAGCCGTCATGATTTTGGTCTTAGTAATATTGATTATCGAAGGAATTCGCAGTGTATTTCTGAGCTAGCTACTTCGTTCGCTCAATGGTAAACTGAACAAGGTCTTCCAGTGAATTTCGGAAGACAGAATCCGGTAACGTTTTTAAGATATCCTTAGCTTTTTGATGGTAATCTTCCATAACCGAAATTGCATAATCAATACCTCCGGATGCTTTTACAAAATCAATGACTTCATGAACCAGCTTTGGTTTTTTCTCCGCCTTCTTCACCAAACGTTTGATTCTTTTTCTATCGTGTTTGGAAGCCTTGTTTAGGGCATAGATGAGCGGAAGTGTCATCTTTTTCTCCTTGATGTCTATCCCTCGGGGTTTCCCGATTTCAAACGTCCCATAATCAAACAGGTCATCTTTGATCTGGAAAGCCATCCCTACAGCTAATCCAAATTCTCCCATTTTCGTGATGGTTTCCTCATCAGCTCCTGCCGATGCTGCACCCACTTTGCAGCATGAAGTGATCAAACTCGCCGTTTTTTGGCGAATCACTTCGTAATAGATATCCTCACTGATGTCCAGTTTACGTGCCTTTTCCATTTGAAGAAGCTCACCTTCACTCATTTCCTTCACAGCTTCTGTGGTGATCTTTAGCAAGTCAATGTCGTCATTCTCCATCGATAAGATGAGGCCCCTCGAAAGAAGAAAATCACCAACTAACACCGCAATTTTATTTTTCCATAGCGCATTAATGGAGAAAAAGCCACGACGCGTATTAGAATCATCCACAACATCATCATGAACGAGTGTTGCTGTGTGAAGTAACTCTATTAAGGATGCACCTCTGTAGGTAGATTCAGAGATCTGACCGGTAGCTCCTGCACTCAAAAAGACGAAGAGTGGACGCATCTGCTTACCCTTTCTCCGGACGATGTATCCGGTGATTTTGTCAAGCAGCATCACCTTGCTTTTCATGGATTGTCGGAATTTCTTCTCGAACTCTTCCATTTCTTTAGCTACTGGTGCTTGGATGTCTTTTAATTTAAGTGCCATTCCGGGTGCAATTATACAGATGTTAACACTTAGAATTATCTTTCCGGTCATTTCTAAAACAGGTAAATGCGCAGAAAGAAAGTCAGGTATTCGGAAATTATTCCAAATAAGAGCGAATGGCCGATTGTAAAATTGTCCAGAGAGAGGAAAGAATTTATTGATGAAGTTACCAGTGAGACGTACGATCACCTAATACAAGCCAAAAATGGCTCTCTGAGAGAAGAAATTGAGATGACCATTCACCGGGAAAAGCTCCGGATGAAAGCCAATCCCTGGCGTGTAGATCCACCTGACGAAAAAGTATACTGGAAGAACATTCAAGCAAGGTTGTTGGATATTAATCCGGATGAGAAGGAAAAAGCCAAAGAACTTGAGAAAGAACTTTTGGTCGAGATCATAAACAGATATTCTCAGGAAATTGCCGGAAACTTCAAGAAGTCAGCCTACCGATTTGCTCAGAGCTTTATCACGTTTGGTTTTGCGCGCCTGCTCAATGCCGCACGAGTGAAAGGCCTGCTATCACTTTTTAGCCGTCAGCTAGATCTGGATGACAAGGTCCATGTCATTGGCGAAACAGAACATATTCGAACATTGGCGAAAAAAGGTACTGTGGTAATGGTGCCCACGCACTTTAGTAACCTGGATTCCATTCTCATTGGATGGGCGATCCAATATTTAGGTTTACCTCCTTTCATTTATGGTGCAGGATTAAACCTTTTCAATATTAAGCTTTTGGCCTATTTCATGAATAGCCTGGGGGCTTACAAAGTAGATAGAAGGAAGAAAAATCCGATTTATTTGGAGACGCTAAAGACGTACTCGCGAAATGCAATTAAGAAAGGTTGTCATTCGCTATTCTTTCCCGGTGGTACGCGTTCAAGATCAGGTGAGCTTGAAACGTCGCTTCGAATGGGACTTTTGGGTACTGCCATTGAAGCCCAAAGAGAACTGTACCTGAACGCAAAAGAGGGCGAAGAGGTACGTAAGGTCTTCATCGTTCCAGTAGTGATTAATTACCATTTTACTCTAGAGGCACCATCATTGATACGTGATTACCTAAAAAGGACCGGCCGAGAAAGGTATTACATAGAAGCAGATGAATTTTCAACCTCTTACAAGCTTGGCACATTCTTATTTAAGTTTTTCACGAAGGGATCCGATATTTCTGTCAATGTTGGAAGGGGGACCGACATCTTAGGTAATTATGTGGATAATGATGGAAATAGTTTTGATAAAAATGGCAACCCGATCAATGTAAGGGACTATTTCCTAAGAGATAAGAAAATTACGTTCGATGCGCAGCGAGAAAAAGAATACGTTCGTGTGCTTTCCAAGCGAATAATCGAAGAATATCATAAATATAATCGGGTATTTGCAAGTCATTTAGTGGCTTTTACAGCCTTCAAGATGTTGGAAAGAAAAAATCCTAAGCTTGATTTATACAATGTCTTGAGATTACCTGACGAAGATTTGGTGCTTGATTATGAGGAATTCAAGGAGAATTTCAAGAAAGTCCGAAATCGCCTGGACAAGATCCATAAGAAAGGAGAAGTGGATATGGCGGACCATATGAAAGAACGTGCAACCAACGCCATTGAACATGGTTTACAAAACGTTGGTTTATATCATGATCAACGTCCATTAATTAAGAAAAAGGACAAGATTATTGTACAGGATACTAATACACTTTACTATTATCACAACCGCATGAATGGGTATGGACTTGAAAAGTACATCTAAAGATATAGTAGGTGTCATTGGAGCAGGTAGCTTCGGTACCGCTATCGCCAATATTCTGGCTGAGAATAATGCGAAGGTGATCCTCTACATAAGAGATGCTGAAAAGACGAAAAAAGTAGCCAAAGAACGAATCAGTTCCGGGCAAAAACTTCATGAAAATATTGAAGTAACCAATGCTTTGGAGGAAGTACCCAAACATTGTGAGGTAATATTTCCAATGGTTCCGTCTGCTAATTTTCGGGATATGATCATTAAGCTGGCACCCCATTTACGTCCCTATCATGTGCTGATCCATGGAACCAAAGGATTTGATCTCTTTGTACCCAAGAAGCAAAAAATCAATTCTAACAACCCGCTGACTCGCGAGCATGTAAAGACCATTTCTGAAGTCATCAAAGAAGAGACTTCTGTTCTGAGAGTGGGATGTCTTGCAGGACCTAACCTGGCACGAGAGCTTGATCAAAGGAAACCCGCAGCAACGGTCGTAGCATCTCACTTCGATGAAGTAGTGAAAATCGGTCAGAATCTTTTGAAAAATGACCGTTTCATGATTTATGGCAGTAGAGACTTGATTGGAATAGAACTTTGTGGAGTACTTAAGAATATCATTGCTGTAGGTGCTGGTACGATCGCGGGAATGGATCTGGGAGAAAATGCCAAATCCCTTTTCATCAGCCGTGGCTTGGTCGAGATGGTATATATCGGTACAGCACTTGGAGGAAATGCACAGGCATTTTTAGGACTTGCAGGTGTTGGAGATTTAATCGCCACCTGTACCTCGAATCTAAGCCGAAATTTTACCGTCGGATATCGCCTGGCAAAAGGTGAAACTCTTGAGGAGATCATTGATTCAATGGATGAAGTGGCGGAGGGTATCAAAACCATCAACATCGTGAAACAGCTCGCTGAATCCTATAAGGTGAGGTGTCCAATTACAGAAACCCTTTACCGTATCATCCACAATAAGATGACCATCCAGGAGGCTCATGGGTATTTGATGAACTTCCCTTTCAGAGCGGAAATAGACTTTTTCGAAACAATCGAAGAAAACTAGCTTTCCAAAGCCCTTACTCGTTCCCTTAGCGGAGGGTGAGAATAATGCACAAAGACAAAGGCCGGATGTGGTGTTAGGTTGGATAGATGATCCGAGCTCATCTTTTTCAACCCAGTAATTAGAGGCGTGGCATCATACGTTTCTTTCGCATAGGCATCTGCTTCATATTCATTTTTTCGAGACATGATATTTCCAATAATTCCAAGAATGGTTGATATCGGAGAATAAAGAATGCCAAAAGCCAATAGGTTTAGGTGTAAAGCAGAAGTCTGTCCTCCCATCGCCCAGCTTAACTCAGCATTATAGGCCATCCTGGAAAATAGAAACAGCATGAAGCCCATCAGTCCAATGCTGAAGATGGTAGAGAAAACAATGTGTTTCTTTTTATAATGACCCACCTCATGTGCGAAAACAGCCGTTAGTTCCTGAGTAGAGTGCTTTTCCACAAGGGTGTCAAAGAGCACCACCTTTTTCTTTTTACCAAGCCCACTAAAAAATGCATTGCCCTTACTTGAACGTTTGGAGCCGTCCATGATGAAGATATTTTTCAAAGGAAAATTCACCTTGTTGCAGTAGGCTTGAATGGATGACTTAAGCTCCCCTTCTTCAATAGGCTTTAATTTGTTAAACAATGGTAGAATGAGCGAGGTGTAGAAAAGATTAGCAAACAGCACAAAAGCTGTCATGACTGCCCAGAAATAGTACCAAAAGTCGCTACCAATTGCGTTGACGAAATAGATCAAAACTGCAAGTAAAAGCCCTCCAATAATGACGGTAAGGATGTATCCTTTAATCTTATCCAGAATAAATGTTTTAGCCGTCATCTTGTTAAACCCATACTTAGCCTCAATTACGAAATTTCTATAGATCGAGAAGGGGGTGTTGATAATGTCAGAAACAACATAAAGAATGCCGAAGAAAACCAACGGAGATATCAGGCTATTCGGAGAGAACGTACGAATCCACTGATCCAGAAGTCCAAACCAGCCATTGTAGATGGCCAATACAATCAAAACAAAACTGAAGGTCGCTGAAAATGTGCCAAACCTGGAAACTTCCTCGTTGTACGCTTGTGATTTAGCATACTTCTTTTGATCATAAATTCCATCAAGTTCCTTTGGAATCGGTTTTTTTGAACTCTTCCTGTTTAGAAAGCTCAGTACACGTTCCAGTGTGAAATCAAAGGTGATGATCACCAACAAAATGGTGAATATGGTTTCTTCTGTCATTATTTGGTGCTTTTGGTGAAGATAAAAGGGGCACTGATACAGATAGCAATGTTTTTGTAGTCTTTCCTATCTAATGTTGAGCCATTTAATGAAAATAGAATGCCATCAGCAATGAGCCCTGAGCTTACATCATATTCATTCCTTTTAATCTCTCTAATTACTCCCATAAAGTCACGAATCACCGAATCTTTCGGATTTGATTGACGAAGGAGTTTTAAAATTGGATCATAATCAATTTTATTATTTTCATATACTCCAAGACTTTTAAATGCGTCTCTGATTGTTAGCCGGTCTTCCAATTTTACTAATTCATGGACTTGATCAAATTCAACTAAGTACTTAACAAAATCAAGGTATTTCGAATTGGATGTTTCATCTATTGATTTGTTCTCTAACAAGTATTTATCAAGAATAGAAACGACTTCTTTTTCAAAGTCAACCGAACTACTTTGACATAGCTTTTCTAGATGATCATTAAAGTTCGACTGTGCATTTGTTATAAGAAGCGCACATGAACATAAAAAAAATAGTATATACTTCATTTTAGAAAATAAATGGAATCGGGCATTTCAACCTTCTCACATGCGCTGCGGGCTTGAGCGGATCTCCCAGGCTGAAAGAATAGGCAATACTGATTTCATGGGCACCTCCCGTGCCTATACCCAAGTCAGAAAGCGTGTAATCGAAGCTATAGCCAAACGTTGCCCGGTTGGTTTGTAAGCCCAGCATAAAGATGAGTGACTCATTATTTGTGATCCCATCGGTGTTTTTAATGGGCAGACCTCTATACCACAGACCAACCAAGATTGGATCAAGCGTGAAATAAGCCCCAACATCCAGTTGATCAAAATCGCCCTGTGTACGATAGTTGAAGCTTGGAGTAATGCTTCGCTCCCCAATTGAGGTGTTAGTAGTTCCGGGATTTAAGGGAATTCGATAACCACCATGAATCGATATTCTTCTAGGAAGTGGAGCCTCTGCTCCGGTAATACTTTGATTCGGTTCTAAGATATGATGCATGGAAGCACCAATCCATAAGTTTGGATTATATAAAACACCTCCAAAAGCAAGGTCAAAAAAGCGGGCATTAAGTCCAGAGTCAAATACTTCACCGGTAGGATTTCCCGTATTTCCTGTCGCACTCAATTGATCACCAAAAATTAACTTGTCAAAGTTCAAATCCTGGAAAGTATATGCTGCTTCCACACCCGGTCTGAAAGTCCATTTGTAGTTAATTTGAAGTTGATATGCATATTGTAGTCCAATTGTAGTAGATTTTAAGCCAGCTGATCCTGCTTTGTCCGTTGTAAATATGATTCCGGCACTACTGTTATAATCCTCAAAATGATAGTCAAAGTAGGCAGAGAACGTCTCAAAGTTCGCATCGAGATTTGGCCACTGAGAACGATAGTTTACACCCATCCGTCCTTTTTGATTGATGCCGACCAACCCAGGGTTTAGATAAAGTGGCGCAGCGTAATACTGCGAAAACTGAGGGTCTTGCGCCTGCAAGGTGTTTTCTTGACTGAGGGTAGTGATTACTACAATGAAGCAAAAAGCCTTCTTGATCATGCAGATGTTAAATTCGAAATCTTTGAGCAAATTATACAATTAATACAAATCAACTTAAGTTTTGTTGATACACATACGTAATGTAACGACGAGTATAACGTTGAAATTTTAAGATGGA
The DNA here is from genome assembly GCA_965601465.1 of Ekhidna sp. Taxonomy (GTDB): domain Bacteria; phylum Bacteroidota; class Bacteroidia; order Cytophagales; family Cyclobacteriaceae; genus Ekhidna. Next base: position 1,876,755 of record OZ271834.1, read on the forward strand.
TAAACCTGAATCAAAATAATGATACATCGAGATGTTAGAGTTATTACATTGTCCTCGATTAAACACCCGAAATATTCGGGTTAACCGTATTTTTACAACGTGTTGTGTATGACTAAGGACATTTTTATGAATCATATCCCTTATGCGGCTGCTGGTTACCGGTGGCTTTTGCTTTTCGTCCTTTTTATGGTTTCTACTTCACTCTGGTCCCAGAATGTGACCGAAACAAGGTGGTATTTTGGCAATTCTTCAGAAAATCTTGTTTTTGACAGGAATGGTCGAGATGTAAGACTGCAGACAGACCAGGCCACACCTTTTGGTACAGCAGGAGCCGTTACCATCACCGATCAATTCTCAGGAAACTTACTTTTCTATACCGATGGAATAAATGTCTATGACGCTTCTCATACCATTCTACCCAATGGAGCAGGCCTTGCCGGGGTAGCAACAATTAACGTACCGGTAGTGACTTGCCCCGTAACCGATAACCCGGGACAGTATTATTTATTTACAAATTCCGGATCGGGAGGGGTAAATGAAATACGATATACGGTGGTAGATGCCACCATCGCGGGAAATGGTACTGTGCAGTTTCCATATGGAGATGTAGTCACTGGAATGATGGATGTTGCAACGGGACTCACAAATCCGGCTGAAGGAATGATCATTATACCAGCTGGTGATGGTGAATTGTTTTGGCTGATTTCTCAAAATCGAAACACCTTTCAAGTACGCGTGACCCCAGTGGATGCTGGAGGAATAGGGGCAACGGTAAACTATGATTTTACCGGAGGTACGACCCCAGGGTTTGAGGCCGCACACTTTGCATATAATGCAGATTCTGCACAGTTGGTAATGGCGCCAATACAGAGTAATCGCAACATCTGGTTAATGAACTTTGATGCGGCTAGCGGAACTCTGGCCTTGGATACCACACTCCTGGGTACGGGTTTTAGTGACGATCAGGGCGAATCGGTGTACGATGTTGAGTGGTCTGGTGACGGCTCCAAACTTTACCTCTCACGATTTGGAAGCTCAGGTACTACAGGCCAGTTGTACCAAATTGACTTTAATGATACGACACGGGCAGTCAACCCGATACTACCTGCAGCAATCTTTAGAAGCTTTGGCTTAAAAAGAGCCCCTGACAATAGAATCTATCATTTGTATCAAGAAACCAATGGTGCTGCGTTCAATCTCGGGAGAATCAACCAACCTGACAGTATCCCTGACTCTGTGCAGTATCAGACAATCGTTTTTCCAGAAGATTTTGATTCACGACAATTTCCAGAATTTACCCCTGGCTACAACTTCACTTTTGACACACTTAATTTCTATTGGATTGATAGCTGTCTAACCAATGTCACGAAGTTTTTCCCCGTGGTAGAGCCCGTTCCGAATAACCTGATCTGGGATTTTGGTGATGGAAGTGGATCTAATGGTTGGATTCCAAACTATGAGTATCAAACGGCAGGAGGATATACCGTTAGTCTTACCGCCGAAGTAAATGGGGTGACACAGACAATCAGTCAACCAGTAGAAATACTTGCCAATAACCTAATGGTCAATTTAGGAAATGACACAACTATTTGTGTAGATGAGATACTTACGCTCGATGCTGGTACAGGAAATTCGTTTGTATGGAGCACTGGAGAAAGCACTCAAACTATAGAAGTTGATACTGCAGGTACGTACTGGGTAGAAGTAACCGCTGCCACAGGTTGTACAGGTTTTGATGATATTGAGGTGACGGAATACGGAGTTGCCAATCAAACCTCTAATCAATGGTACTTTGGTGAACAAGCAGGAATTGAATTTACGAATGGACCGATCGCTATTCTGGATGGAAACAATCAAGATGCCCCGGAGGGATGCGCGACCATATCTGATGTGAATGGTGATTTACTTTTCTATACGAATGGTGTCACCGTCTGGAACAGAGAACATGGTGAGATGGTCAATGGAGATTCGATCGGGGGTGAGACAGCTTCTGCTCAAAACGCATTGATCATGCCTTTTGGAAACGATCAGACCATGTTTTACATCTTTACCACGGAGCAGGTTTATGGCGATGATGAGTATGAATTGAGATATTCTATCGTGGATATGAAAGAAGACACTGCTCGAGGTGCCGTAATTGTCAAGAATGTGAAGTTGATGGAAAACTGTACGGAGCGGATAACTGGATCAGGGTTTACAGGTAATGATCTGATCCTTGCTCATGGATTTGGTAACAATACCTTTCAAGCGTTCCGCACCAGTGCAAACGGGCTAAGCGGTGGCATTTTTTCTCCTAGTGGAGAAATTCACGACTTCATGAATGAATTGAGTGCGACAGGATATATGAAGATATCTGCCAACTTGAATCAAGTTGCTGTCAATATTCCGGGAACCAATCAGGTAGAGATTTTTGATTTTGATCAAGGAGATGTATCGAATCCCAGGCTCATAGATACTGGTGAGGCAGATTTATACGGACTTGAGTTTTCGGCAGGAACCTCACGTTTATATTTGACCACATCCTCTGGTGCTTCCAAGCTTATTCAATACGATCTTGACAGTTTGAATTCAGCAGATCCGGTAGCTGATATCTCAGCAACCAAATTTGATGGCTACCCACAAGGAGCCGATTATGGGGCATTGCAGACGGGTCCGGATGGAGTCATATACATGGCAATCGACAATTCAGGAACCATCGGCACCATTAGCAACCCTGATGGTGATGATGCTGGGGCAAGTTTTGATGTAGGCGGATTCGATCTTTCCGGGAGAACCAGTAGGCTTGGTCTTCCTAATTTTGCTCAAAATCAGACCCCACCCAGTACTCAACCTAGTATCAATATCACATTGGGATGCGCCGGTCAATTAACTACATTTTCTGCCACCGGTCGAGATCCAAATAATCAAATAGAAAACTACTTATGGATATTTGGAGATGGGAGTTCTGCTGCCGTACAGGACACCACTCATTTATACGCAAATCCCGGAACATACAATGTTCAGTTGGTCTTAAGCAATCGATGCGATGTGGATACTACATTGACTCAGACCATTACAATCAATAACATACCTGAAAGTCCCACTGTACCAACAGATACCGCGCTATGCGACACACCTATCGTTTTAACCGCATGGCCGGTTGATAACCCTGATTTTAACTACTACTGGAGCACAGGAGAAACTACACGCGAGATTACTGTAAACAACCCGGCAATTATTGATGTAGCCATTATCAATACGGTTACCGGATGTACCTCGGATACCCTCCAGGTGCTTTTAGCAAACGCGAGACCAGATATTGATTTGGGAGGTGATCGCACCATTTGTCAAAATGATCCCGTCATCACATTGGATGCCCAGGTGGTGAATGCTACATATTCATGGGCTATCGATGGTGTTGTGTCGGGTACAAACAGGACTTTTGATATTAATACTGCAAATGCCGGAATGTTTGAATATACCCTTGAAGTAACGAATACATTTGGATGTATAGGAAGAGATACCATTCAAGTTTTGGTACAAGATGCTCCCGATGTTACTGTTGCATCAAATGCCACCACAGGGTGTGGAAATGATGATGGATCGATAGATATTACTTTTAACTCAGCAGGAAGCTATTCTTATCAAATTTCCGGACCGAGTACGGCAGGACCTTTCAATTTTGATGGACCTGGTACCGTATCCATTCCAACGGGAGCTCCTCCGGGGAATTTACCTCCCGGAACTTACAGTCTGTCAGTCACTAATCTGGTGACAGGATGTACCAATTTGCAGGTGGTGCAGGTTGAAGATCCGGGCTTTTTCAATTTTACAGTTACCAACATTGGTGGAGTTTGCGATGGTACAGTAGATCTCGAATTGAATTCACTGCCGGCGGACTATGATTATGAAGTTCAGGATTCCAGTGGCGCAGTTGTGGCAACAGGCTCTAACACGGCAGACCCGTTCGTGATTGCAGGTCTAAATACAGGAACATTCTTCGTTCAGGTCACTGATAACAATCCGCCAGGTTGCGTTGAAACTGAGCAAATTACCATCGCACCAGGTCCAGAGCCCAATTTCACCTTCGATGCAATTCAGGAGATTTGTGGAACACAAGGAACAGTTCTCGTTACCGACGGTACCGCAGGGGCAGCAACCTACACCTGGACGGGACCTGGAATTGTTGGGAGCAATATTGGAGCGTCCATTACTGTAGATCAGGCAGGCACCTACACAGTCACGGCCGATCAAGGGGTTGGTTTTTGTCCTAGAACAGAAAATATCGAAGTGAATTTTAATGTAAACCCGACCGTCGATGTAACGGTTGTAGGTGATGCATGTGATGGGCAAGTAACTTTAGTAGCCAATGTAACAGGAGGTAGTGGCACCTACTTATTCAATTGGAATGATGGGGGAGCAGCCATGCAAAGAACGGTGTCTACCACCGGCGTTTATAACGTCACTGTTTCAGATCAATTGACAGGTTGTAGTGTTACATCTTCAGATGTAAGTGTTGAAATACAGCCGGAGTTTACTGTAACCATGACATTAGAACCTGATTGTGATACAGGAAATGTTTTTGCGATTGCAACAACAAACTATTTCAACCCTTCTGTTACCTATCAATGGACGGATGGAAACGGAACTGTTTTAGCTGACACTGACTCTATACTTACAGTTACTGCTTCTGACCGATACACAGTTGTAGCTACCAATGAGACAGGCCTTTGTACAGCTACTGATGCATTGGATATCGCTGTGGTACCTATCAGTGAAAACGACTTAATCTTACCTACCAGGGCTAGTTTTTGTACCGGAGATCCTGTAGATCCGACGGTAGACTTAGATCCTGGGATATTCAATACTTACGAATGGAGATTGCTGCCCGATGACGCAATCATTTCTACTGACCAGGTGCTTAATGTATCGGTGGCAGGTACCTATGAAGTGACATTGTTCAATGGATTTACTTGCACCACGGATCTTGTAGAGGTTGTCGAAGATTGCAGGCCTACCATAGTGGCGCCAAATGCATTTACTCCTGACGGAAATGGAGTGAATGATCAGTTCTTTGTTTACCCCAATGATTACGTTGATGAATTCGAAATTTTGATCTATACACGATGGGGTGAGTTGGTTTTCACTTCAAACGTTCAGGATTTTCAGTGGGACGGTATCTATCGTGGATCGCTGCTTCCTCCGGGCACTTATGCCTACATTATGAAATTTTCTAGTTCATTGGCCCCTGATTTGGGAACTATCGAACAATATGGATCCGTTACGCTTATAAGATAATGAGCTATTTTGATCACATATACAATAGACTTTTTAGAAGGTCAGGGAATGGATCCACTCGTGTGCTAGTGAATGAGATCATTCAGAGGAGTCAATCATTTCTGGAAAGATTCCAGGCATGGAAAACTTCAGATGTTTGTGCTGAGTTTTTGAATGACCTGTGGCAGTCTTACTTCTGGCAAAAGAAGGGAGTAGATAAGGATCCTCAAATCCTCTTACATGAGTCAACCTACAGTAATGGTTTTGCCATTAGCTATGAGGCCAAATATGGCAAAAGCAATTTTAAATACCTGTTTGATTATTTAGCTGATCAAGTGAAAAAACTGGATTACCGATTGGTGATGAGCAGGCATACCATGCAAGAAAAAGGGGATGTTGTTGAGTTAAAAGAAATGCACTATCTGAAACCAAAGCGAGGTTTTGTTGAGCCCATAGATCAAAAATATGGGAATGTTCAGATTGAATACATTGAAGAAAACGATCAACCAACCCGTATTAAATTAGTAGCCAATTCTTATCCGGATAGGAAATACAAAGAAGCTGAAGACTTTGAGGATTTAGCGGAACATATTTTTTCAATAAAAAAATAGAAAAATGAGAATAATTACCCTTTTAGCAATAATCTTAGTTACCACCTTTTCTGCTAGCGAAGTTCAGGCGCAATTACTTCCAACAAAGCTTCGCATTACCGTGATAGACGGTTTAGGTAATTACGTTGAAGGAGCGTCGGTATCCATATATGAATCTGAGAAGGATTACCTGGCGAGTGAAAATGCCGTTGCCATGTTGATTTCAGATAAGAAAGGAAGGGTAACATTTAAAGGGGTTAAGCCAATGGCTTATTTCGTTGAAGCCAAATTTGAAGATAAGAATAACAATGCCGCAGGAGTAAAAACGGGAGAACTGGAAGAAGGCAAATTAAATAAAGTCAATACAGTCATAGACTAGTTTGAGAAAGACTTTATTAATACTGATAGTCACTCTTCTCACAGGAGATTTACATCGTTCATACCATCCAGTATACACCATCGATGTTAAAGATGCACCTTCCGAAATAGCAGGACGGGAGGATCTTATGGGTAGAATCGAGTATATGCAGATGTTGACTGCAGATCCATCAACCGGCTTGATTCCATCAGGTATCCGAAAGGCTGAACTTCTTTTTGATAAGAAATTAGCTAGTCAAACGATTGGATTGCGAACGCAGGCCTTGGATATCGAATCAGCAGGACCAAACAATGTAGGAGGTAGGACGCGGGCTGTTGCTTTTGATGTTAGAGATGAAAATATCATTTTGGCCGGAGGTGTATCCGGAGGAGTTTGGAAAAGCATTGACGGAGGATCTACCTGGGTTAGAAAATCGAATCCGCTGAATAGAAATAGTGTAACCTGTATCGTTCAGGATATCAGACCCGGAAGAGAAGATACCTGGTATCATGGCACCGGAGAAATTGTCGGTAATAGTGCCAGGGGAGGTGCCGCACCTTTTCGTGGTGATGGCATATACAAGTCAATAGATAATGGAGAGTCCTGGGAACCTTTAGCTTCTACTCAAAGTGACCCTCAAACGTTCAATAACCAATTCCAGTACATTTGGAATATAGAAATCAACCCAACAAATCTGATTGAGGATGAAGTCTTGGTAGCGGCTTTTGGTGGTATTCTTCGTTCTCTGGATGGTGGTAATACCTGGCAAGTGGAGCTAGGTCAAGAATTATTTAATTTGGGTGAGTCAGCAGATTTGAATGAATCGAATGCATCCTTTTACACTTCCCTGGAACGGTCAGATAACAATGTTTTTTACGCAACACTATCTACGGCTTCAGCAACAGAAGAGAATTCTCCTGAGGCAGGTCTCTACTACTCCGCAAACGGATCCAATTGGAATGAAATCACCCCACTAACAGAAGAATCTCAATACAGAAGAACAGTGATTGGTTCAAGTCCGTCAAATCCGGATGTCACGTATTTCATGATTGATTCAAATCCGATCTTTATCCTTGAACACAGGCTCTCTCAAATTAACAATCCCGATAGAATCAATGGTTTTGATCCACAGCCAAGGGTAGTACCCAATTTTGGAGGGACACTCGGAGATTTAGATACACAAGGATCTTTCAATATGATGATACGTGTACACCCTGAAGATGAAAATATTGTCTTTGTTGGTGGCACCAATCTATATCGATCAACGGATGCATTTAGAACGTTTGAGAGCATAGATTGGATTGGAGGTTATAATCCGGAAGGTGGAAGCAGCGTTTATCTCAATCATCATCCGGACCAACATGATCTTCTTTTCTTACCCAGCAATGCCGATGTTGCACTTTCCGCAAGTGACGGAGGATTAAGAAAAACAACGGATGTTGTTGCTGATTCTGTCATGTGGGAAAGTAGCAATAATGGCTTTGTTACGTCTCAATTTTTCACTATCGCTCAATCAAAGCTTCCTGGAGATGATGTGCTTATCGGAGGGATGCAGGACAATGGCACTGATTTATCTCGTGGAGGTAGTACGTTTTGGAATGGAATAATTGGAGGAGATGGTGGCTTTGCTGCTACGACCCGGAATAATACCTTATGGTTTGCGTCATTCCAGAGAGGTCAAACTCTTCGATTAACACTCAAGGATAATTCAGCGCTTACATCTTTTGCAAGGGTTGATCCGGGTGGATTGGTTGCAGATGCCGGTTCGCTGTACCTCTTTATCAATCCATTTGCATTAGATCCTACCAATGAAAACAGAATGTTTTGCGCGGGAGGAAACCATCTTTATTTCCATCCTAATATTTCCCAGATTCCGGGTGGATCTCAAACCCCGACATCCATAGGATGGAAACGCGTTAATTCAGAACCTTTGGCGAGTGGACTGGTAAGTGCCATTGAGGTTTCTTTTAACGGAGAGAAGGTATACTACGGTACGACAACCGGTGAGGTGTTTCGTTTGGATAATGCAGATAATGAAGCAATTTTTGAATTGAATCAGATAAATTCTTCTCTATTTCCTGAAGGTGCTTACGTTAGTAGCATCGCGGTGAATCCTGAAGATGATCAACATCTCGTTGTTGTATTCTCAAACTACAGTGTGCCTTCAATTTTTGAAAGTACGAATGGTGGGGTATCGTTTACGGATATTAGTGGAAGCCTGGAAGAAAATACCGATGGCACTGGCAATGGACCCAGCGTTAGATGGGCAGAAATTATTCCTACAAATTCCGGTAATTTATTTCTTGTGGGTACTAGTATAGGACTTTTTTCTACCACGTCTACCTCTGGTAATACCCTTTGGGTCAAAGAGTCAGCAGGCACACTGGGTAGTGCCGTGGTTACAATGATGGACTATCGTCCCTTAGATGGGAGACTTGTCATTGCTACTCATGGAAATGGGGTTTTTACCACATCAATTCCTGATTTTAAACAAATTAACTCGGCAGAACCCGAAGACGAGTCATTTCAATTGATTGCAGCTTTTCCCAATCCATTCCTGGAATCAACGCAATTGAGATATTCGATACCGGAGGATGGAGAGGTCCGTATAGATATTTTATCCTCCAATGGAGGCCTGATAAATACCATTTTATGGGGCCCTCAGTTTGCCGGTACAAACACGGTGACATGGGATGGGAATAATTCTTCTGGCACATCCTTAGCCAATGGAATATATTTCTATCGGATCCAATATAATGGACAAAGCAAATCCGGAAGATTGCTGCTGCGTCGCTAAGAGCGTATACTAAATACGAGTAGGAAGTAGGCGATTACCATTACCCAAAAGTGATACTCTGGATAAATGACACTTGGGATAACTCCTAATCTCATTAGTATGGTCAAAATTGCGAGTAGGATTGATACTGCACGAAGAATATTTTTTGTCTTTTTTGTCATGAGGATAGGTTTTAGACTAAAATAAGTATTTACCAGTCACATGACAAATACCAAAGGTTGATCATCTTTGCGAATTGAATCCAAATGGCAGAAATAGGAACCGATATAGTTAAAGCGGCTAAGCTGTTGTCCAGCTCAGATGTGGTGGCCATTCCTACCGAAACAGTCTATGGTTTAGCAGGTAATGCACTTGATGAAGATGCAATTCTTAAAATCTATTCTGTTAAAAATCGACCAAAGTTTGATCCACTCATTGCACATGTTGATTCACTTGAAAAAGTGAGCCAACTGGTAAAGCACATTCCAGAAAAGGCCTTGAAACTGGCCCAGCGTTTTTGGCCGGGGCCGCTGACACTTTTATTGGATAAGAATCCCAATGTTCCTGACTTGTTAACCTCAGGCTTGGATCGGGTGGCTGTAAGAATACCAAATCACCCTTTAACCATCGATTTATTATCTGTGCTTGATTTTCCTTTAGCTGCACCCAGCGCAAATCCATTTGGTTATGTGTCGCCAACTTCGGCCATACATGTTCAAAATCAATTAGGGGATAAAATTCATTATGTTTTGGATGGTGGTGAATGTAGCGTGGGACTAGAATCAACCATTGCAGGTTTTAAGGGGGATGAGATTGTCATTTATCGGCTAGGTGGAGCCAAAGTTGAGGAGATTGAAGAGGTGGTGGGTAAAGTGCAAATCAATGTGAACATGAGCTCAAACCCTGCAGCACCCGGCATGTTAAAATCTCATTATTCTCCTGGAAGAAAAATGATCATTGGGGACATCTCTGAAAACTTATCTAAGCTCGATCCAAAATCGACGGGTATCATTTCATTTAGGCAGTCATATGATGTGCCAAAAGAGAATATAGCCATCCTTTCAGCTTCTGGTGATCTCGATGAAGCAGCAAGAAATATTTTTTCAGCACTCAGGAAGATGGATCAGGATCACATCAAGGTTGTGCTTTCAGAGTACTTGCCAAAAGAAGGCTTAGGCAAAGCGATCAACGATCGGTTACGAAGGGCTGCCGTTTAGTTGTCTTCCTTATACACATTTTCAAAAGGAGTCAATTCTCCATTGCTATTGATAAATAATGTAAAGTCAAAGTCTTTGCTCGATTTTAAAGCGGCATCACTTTCATCATGCTTGATCAAAGTCGCAGGATTTACTTTTAGCTGCTGCGGATAATTATAATTTACTCTCCTCAGGTCACTTGAAATGATTAGTTTGTTGAATAGTGCTGATATTTTAATGATGAGCACCTTATTTTGTAACGGTGAAAAAGAAAGCTTATCAAGTTTAGAAATCGAAGATCCTTTCGTGGCATGTCTCATACCAATGACGCATAGAACTCCACTTTCAGGATACTCTTCATTCAGGTCAATAAATTTTTTGTAAATCAGCCGATCTCTAAACTTATAGTTGTTATTTGGATTGGTGTAATCGAACGTCAACCCATCATCCATTTCTAAAATCATCGTCGCAAATTCGATGAAGTCTTCTCCAAAAAAGTTTGTGTATAAATCACTTTTACGATCGATATCATCGATGGTCTTGAGTATCAGACGTTCGACTAATTCGCGATCATAATAATACATAACAGAAAGTCCTTGATAGGATTCTCGATGTGCACTGGTATTCACAAAGAGTTCTCTAAAAACACCAACTGTACTTTTGAGGGCATCTGGTATGAGTCGATTACCAATCAATTGATTGATAACAAAGATGGCTGACTCCATTTTGTATTCAATATCTATGCTTTTGACGAGCACCCTTTCTTCCTCAGGTAACGAAAGGTTAAATGCTCTCAGATTTTGAAAAAATTCCCAGTTTTCTTTGCCCCAAAACATGGTATTCCTGGCTATTTGTCTGAGCTTGGTCGTGTCGCCACTAGATAAAAAATCATTGATCATATGCGCGGCACTTTCTCCTTGCTCAATAGCCAGGATTCTTACATTGGCATGCTTATGCAAATACCGTAAAACTTTGAGCGTCGCTTGAGGTACCATACGAATGTTATGCCAGTGCTCGGCCAAAACAAACACCTGGTTGCTATCTACTTCTATTAGATCGTATCCTTCAAAATTATTATCTGGTTCTATGCTTACAGGTTGAACAAAGGAAGAGCCCTGTCCCAGGGAGCAACTCCATACAAGTATGATTAAACAATAAAATAGTATCCGTTTATTCATCAACTAGACCAACGCAATTCATACGGTTTGGATTGTAAATATCAATATTTTGCAGGTTTATTTCCCGGAAGGGTTTGTTTTATAAACATTCTCAGATGGTCATTGCTGCTGATGAGGTCCTCATTTCTGAGATACATCATATGTCCGCTTCGATATCCTTTAAATGACAATCTATCTTTCATTTTACCACTCGGATCAATTTGCCACATGGTGTATTTAGCGTCGAAATATTTTGTGGCTCCATCATAATATCCACTCTGAATCATTGCATGTAAGTATGGATTTTGTGCCATGGCCTGTCTTAGGTTTTCTCCGGTATTGTTTCCTTCCCTATTCCAAGGATAAACGGGTCCAAACATGTTGTATTTAATGTCAGTTTCATACTTCAATACGTTCTTGTAGTAATAATTGATTGCCGGGGTGAATGCATGTAGCCAGCTGGTCAATTCTGAATTAAAGTCCGGTCGATCTCCGCCATCGGTTCTGTCAATTCCTTTGTATCTGGAGTCCAGACGGCCTATCGTAAATCCTTCGTCTCTAAGTAGTTCTTTCCAATAGAAAGAGGTCGGTACATCCAGGTTATATTGAAGAATAACTTTTTCTGAGATTCCAGAATATCTTGAAATCATCTTCGCTGCCATTTCCTTCTCTTCATTACTCACAAATCCACCTTTTACAAGTACAGGCATTAATTCCTCGACTGCATAGGATTCTACTTCTTCGAGCACTTCGAGTAAGTCTTTACTTTGTAGATCCTCCGGCAATTTTTTGTGGTACCAGGCAGCCGCAGCAAAGTATGGAACTCTGAGTGAAGCACCCAATGGACCATCCCTTCGACCTTGTCCGCTATGAATGCCTAACTCAGTAGGTGACACAAGTATCACACCGTTCAGGTACATCCATTGTCGGTTTTGTAATTCAAGGGCGAGTCCGGATACTCTTGTGGTACCGTAACTTTCTCCAATTAAGTATTTTGGAGATTCCCATCTGTTCATTCGCGTGACGAATGTGTTTATCCATTCAGCGAGGTAGGAAATGTCTTCATTTACACCGAAAAAGAAATCTCTATCTGTATTTTCTTTATCAAGGATTCGAGAGTACCCCGTATTCACGGGATTCACAAATACAATGTCTGCCACATCGAGTATGGAGTTGGGATTGTCTTTGATTCCATAAGGTTGTACTGGAAATCCCTCATCATCAACCTTGAGGATTTTTGGTCCGGTATAGGCGAGATGCATCCACACGGAAGCGGAGCCAGGACCTCCGTTGAAAGAGATCAGTAAAGGTCTTGAAGCTTTGTTTTTTACATCAGATCGTTGGTAATAGGTGAAATGAACTGCAGCGATTGCTTTTCCATCCTCATTCCAGACAGGTTGTGTACCCGTCAAGGCTGTGTATGGAACAGATTTGCCTTTGATGGTTACCTGGTGATTGGTGGAGATGGTCTCATTTGCTGAGATCATTCGATCTTGCGACGATGCTAAAAATGCGACGCAAAGAGTAAAAATGGTGAGTACGGTTCTCATAGATGTTTTGAAAAATTTAGATGAGAAAAGTACCAATAATTGGCTTCAGTATAAAAAGAAAAAGACATGCTCGGCAAATGAGCATGTCTTTCGGTAGTAAGACTTGGATGTCCTAGTCCATTTTAAGCCTTAAGTTCCCATAGCTTGAGTCGATGCGAATCATCTTATTCGAATCACCTTGACCGATTCTACCCTTATAGGTACTCTTATTTGATTCCTTCACCCGGTAATTGAAAGTGGCATCAACTTCAGATGAGTACTTCATATCTGCGAATGAAAACTCTGCATTGATATCAGCATTCATTCCTTCTTCAAGCCCTATTTCATAGGAGCCAAACTTTCCATCGATATCCACAAGAGTGAACGATTTTGCAAGTTTTTCAATTTGGAAATTGCCAAGGTAGCTGCAGTCAAGCTCGATGCTACCTGTCAGCTCTTCAATCTCAAATCCTGAGAAATGGGCGTCAGCGTCGATTTTTCCAGCTTTTTCTATTTCTACTTTTCCGTACTTACTTTCAATTTCAAGATCATCAACATCACCAATTTCGATATCTGAAAATCCTTGTTCCAAGTCAATTACTCCAGCGCCATCCATTTCAAATTTGCTGTATTTAATCGTAACCTCACCATCATCAATAGTCCCAACACTACCACTTCCAAATGATAGTTTGATGGCTGCATCTCCTGTAACATCACCTACTCGCATCGATCCGTATGAGACGTTGATGTCAAGATCATTGTTACGATCTCCCATTGTTACATCACCGAAGCTGTTCTTTATATCTAAGGGATTTGCATCTGGCATGTAGACGGTGTAATTGATTTCGAATCCTTCTTCATTTTTATTCTTTGTACTGGCAATTTCAGTTTCAAATACAATCTCACTGGATCCTTCTGTGATATCGATCTCAATGGCGTCTAAGATTCTTTGAGCCCGATCTTCATTACGACCTTTGCCAATAATTTCAACCTTGATATCGAACTCGCTCTTTTCCCATGAATTGATTTCAACCTTGCCAAACTTGTTTTCAATTTTCAGTTTAGTATTGGCACTTACCTTGTAATTCTTCTCCACATACTTCTTCTTCTGGTCTTGATCACCGGCCATGGCACTCAAGGTAAATAACAGGCACAGAGTTAATATTTTATATTTCAATAGATATGTCTTCTTCATTGTTTTGGTTTTTGATGTTTTGTAAAATGTCCAGTTGTTTGTTCAGGATATTCAATCTTAGCTGCAGGTTGCTAATCATGGCATCCATCACACGGTCATTGGAAGCATTGGTTTGGTAGGTTTTCTTGAGTTCTAAGTACATAGAATCGAGTTGGTCGATTTCTACCAAAAATTGTTCATGTTGCTCAGGAGTTAGTTGCTCTTGAATTGCTTGCTTTCGTTGAGCAATTAAAGAGATATAGTAATCTTCTGCCTGAGTGAATTCATCACTAAGCATTGGGCCATCCAGCAATTCCGATTGGTTTCTATCCACTATCAAATAGATGGTAGATACCATGAAAAGCATTGCGGCTACTTTCCAAACTGTAGGCCAGATCGATTGCTTCTTGCTAAGCTGCTGATCTATCCCTTCCCAGGCCTTCTCACTTGGTGTGGCATTGTCAAATGCCGCTCGATTGGCCATGATAAATTTTTCCAGTTGATCACCCATAATTTACCTCCTGTTTTACAATCATTTTCAATTTGTCTTTTGCTCGCTTGTATTGGGATTTAGATGTCGATTCCGTAATTCCCAATATTTCGCTAATTTCTTTATGGTCGTACCCTTCAAATAAATAAAGAGATAAAACCGTCCTGAAACCCGATGGCAACTCATTCATTGCATGCTGAACTTGCTCTACCGTGTAGTTAGGTTCAGTTTTTTCAGGCTCAAGCTCACTGACTTCATCCTTCATATCTTGAGCCAGCATCAGGTCTTTTTTTATGCGCTGTACCTGATTCAGCGCTTTATTTATCACAATTCGTTTCAGCCAAGCTCCAAAAGAAGCATCTTCCCGATAGCTTTTTAGGTTTTGAAAAGCACTAACAAATGCATCCTGCAATACATCTTCGGCCTCACTTTCATCCCCCATTATTCGAAGTGCAGTATTAAACATCGCCTTGTTGTACAGTTTATATATCTCAAACTGTGCTGAGCGATCATCTTTCCTACACCTTGCAATCAGGTCGGCATGAATATTTATGGTGTTTGCTTCCAATTTTTAGGTTAGTTCATGTTAAAGACTGGCAAAGGGAAGGTGGGTTGCATCTTGTTGTTACTTTTATCACATAAGTTTAAATAAAATGAGAAAAATAGTTTGGATACTGTGTCTTACTGTTGGATTTGCTTCAGCACAAGATTTGGCACAAGAACAGGATAGCGTGTCCATAGATACTGTTGAGGTTGAACCTCCTCCATACTATTTAGGTGTGTACTTGAAAGGAGGGATAAGCTTAGAACCAAGTATACCTAATCACAACATTTTTAGTGTTTTAGGAGTTGGATTACAATATGAACGTTGGATTTTGGGGTTTAGTCGAAATGATTTTCAAGGGTCCGTTCAGTCCTTTGTAATTTTCCCAAACACATTCGAATTGAAGTACAGATATGGAGGTGTTGCGATTGCCTATCAGTTATATCAAAAGAATTGGGTCAACTTTCTGGTTAAGGCGGGCTATTATCAAGGGGATATGGTCTGGAGAAATCAAGAAGATGGACAAAATTTCCTCAGGGATGAATTTAACTTAATGAAGCTGGGAGTCGTGGGTGAGATTGAATTTTTTCGATATGTGAAGCCTCAAATATGGCTAGGTTATCAAAAAATGAACAACCTTGATTTAAGTCGTGTTAGAGAAAATGATTTTTCAGGCCTATTTGTTGCAGTAGGAATTAGAATGGGTTATTTTAATCAATAACTTATTTATTTATAGAGGTTTACGGTTATTTAATTAAACTTGTAGTAGAGGAATTAGAAAAGAGGTCCATGATGAAAGAAATTCGTTTGTTTTTCACCTTCCTTTTGGTATTGGTATTTGCAGGAGTGCAAGCACAGCGATCTTATAAACTGTATGGTAAGGCTGAGGAGAGCTTCTACGATGAAAGGTTTGCGGAAGCATTGCAGCAATATCTTGCCATTCAGGAAATTGATTCAGGTTATGAGGATATCTTGTACAAGATCGAAATCTGTAAACTCCTCTCCATTACTCAATATGAGAACATGGAGCCGTTTAATAATTACGAAGAAGTAATGGCTCAACGGGATAAATTCTACTACTACTGGAAGGGCAGGATTCAAATGAAAGAATATGAATTTGAAGAAGCCATTGAATCTTTGAAAGCGTTTATCCAACTTCCTGCCAAGAAAAGTGATGAAATTCTGACAGAAGCCAGGCGTTGGATTAACTGGGCTACGGCGGCCAAGAAATTCATGGATAATCCAAATTTTTACGAAATTCACCTATTAGAAGAAGGCCTCAATACTAAGTCAGCAGAACTTAGCCCCGTCTATTTTTCTGACAATGAAGAATTGTTATTTCTCTCCAATAGAGATGAATCCAAACCTGACCAATTTCAGATTTATCATACAAAGCATGAAGGGAGCAGATCTTGGTCAGAACCAACCGTATTATATAATGTAGGAACATTTACTCGTGATAATTCAAATATCGAGGTAGTAGCCGAAGATGGTCGTTTATTTCAATTTAGGACCGATAAAGGAGGCGATCTCTTTTTCAGTGAACCTACAGACAGCAAGACCGGATGGTCAGTACCTAGAGAATTTGACAGCAAAATATCATCGACACACCTTAGCTCGCATTTTTTCATCAATGAACATGAGGATAGAATCATTTTTGCGAAGAACGTAGGCAGCAAAAAAGAACCAAATCTGGACTTGTTTCAATCGTACCGCGATCATGAGACGGGTAATTGGAGTAAGCCGGCATTATTTGCAACTACCATCAACAGTGAATACAATGAGGACAGTCCTTATCTAAGCCCGGATGAGCAGACGCTTTATTTCGCCTCAGATGGCCATGAAACCATGGGAGGGTATGACATCTTTAAATCGGAATTTGACTCGGCCACACTTACCTGGTCAGAACCGGTAAACATGGGCTTCCCGGTTAATTCACCGGACGATGAGATTCATTTCAAGTTAAATAACGATCAGATGTCTGGTTACTTTACTTCTAACAGACTTCACACGATCGGAGACTATGATATTTTCTTTTTCTGGGAAATTCATACTGTTAAGATTAAAGGACGCTTAATTGATGGTCCTACCGGAGAGCCAGTGACCGACGCCAGAATCTTCTTCCGCCCAGTTGAGTATACAGACATGTACTTTTTCTCACCGGTAGATGATCAAGGGCAATATGATATGGTAATTAATGCTGATGATGTATATAAAGTGGAAGTACGGTTGGGCGATCATGAGACAAAAGCACTCGAAGATTTCGAGATTCATTCTACAGGAGGAGCCAATACAACTTATATTAAAGATTTTTACATTGGTGAAGTTCCACAATTAGCTACAGCATCAGCTGTACCTGTAGTTTCCAGACCGAATGTTTCAAGACCAAACACCCCAAGTAATAGTTCGAATGCCAGACGAGTACGAAGTTCATCAGAACCCACCCAGCGTAAAGAGTCTAAAGTTCAGGACTTAGGTCGTATGAATAGCGCCAGCAGAGCGATAGTACGAAATATCTATTTTGATTTTGGTAATACTCAGGTAACGGACGATAGCCTTCCAATACTTAAAGCCATACAATCGAAACTAAACGAGTATCCACAGATGAAAATTGAAATAGCAGGGCATACGGATAGTATTGGGGATGAAAATACCAATCAGTGGGTCTCACAGAAAAGAGCAGATGCAGTCCGCAATTGGTTAATAAAGAATGGTATATCCGCAGATCGCTTAGATGCGAAAGGATATGGAGAATCTCAACCTCTCGCAACTAATGATGATGAGTTTGAGGGCCGGGAGCTTAATCGAAGAATAGAAATTATCGTCCGATAATAATTACGCTTTCTTGTATATTAGATAGATAAAATAAACAGCATGTATACATCAAGTATTGCAGGTCTAGGACATTATGTACCCGATAATGTTGTGACCAATGAAGATTTGTCCAAAATGATGGACACAAGTGATGAATGGATAACTGAGCGAACAGGAATAAAAGAGAGGCGGTGGATCGATCCCAAGACCGATGATAGCCCTTCTACGATGGGAACTAAGGCCGCCAGAATGGCAATATCCAATGCAGGGATCACTCCTGATGACATTGATTTTATCATATTCGCGACACTAAGTCCAGATTATTATTTTCCTGGACCTGGCGTAATGGTTCAGGAACAACTCGGAATTAAAGAAATAGGTGCGCTGGATGTCAGAAACCAATGCTCAGGATTTGTATATAGCTTATCTATAGCTGACCAGTTTGTGAAAACGGGTATGTATAAGAACGTATTAGTGATAGGTGCTGAAAATCACTCCGGTGGTTTAGAAAAATCTGATAGAGGTAGAGGTGTTACGGTCATTTTTGGAGATGGAGCTGGTGCTGCTGTAGTTCAGCGATGCGAAGATCCAGATAGAGGGATTCTATCTACTCATCTACATTCAGAAGGAAAGCACGCTGAAGAACTTGCATTGATTGGTCCAAATACCGGTAGATGGGTTCCTGAAATTATTGCAGATGGTGATCCTGAAGATTCGAGCTATTACCCTTACATGAATGGAAATTTTGTCTTTAAACATGCAGTTACCCGATTCATGGAAGTAATTGGCGAAGCACTTGCCGCAAATAATAAGAAACCAGAAGATATCAGCTTGCTGGTCCCACATCAGGCCAATTTACGAATCAGTCAGTACGTTCAGGCAAAGATGAAACTCTCGGATGATCAGGTGTATAATAACATCATGAGATATGGAAATACCACGGCCGCATCCATACCGATTGCGATGAGTGAAGCATGGCAAGAAGGCAAGATCAAAAAAGGTGATCTTATTTGTCTGGCAGCCTTCGGAAGTGGATTTACCTGGGCTTCTTCTCTTATTCGCTGGTAGATTTCTTTCACATCTGATAAACTCCTAATTGGACAAAACACACGTTTTTATCGATAAAACATGTTATGGTCTATTATAAATTGCATTTTTAGAAGAACTTATTTAATTATTTTAATTATATGCTTAGAATAGTTAAATTTGTTCTCAACAAAGTATAAAAATGACCATAACCATAAAGTGAAATGAAATTTGTAAAAACTCTACTCGGAAAATCGACAGACGAAAACCAGCTTAAACTTAAAAAAGAGGCCAGCGGGGAATGGGTAGTAAGAAAAGGATCTACAGTATTATATATTGGATCTAAGGATAAGTGTGAGACTTACATGAGTCACGCGCTTTAAGCCAGCAAAGGATCACTCACCAAGGGCAATGCATCTCACCAGGCATTGTCTTTTTTAATGCCTTATTGTTTATGAAATTTAAATATTTTAATAAAAAATATAACTATTTATAAAAAATTATTATTATATTCATGTTTAATATTTAAATGATACAATTTATTTAACTTAAAAAGTTACTAGCTATGAATTTATTTAGGTTATTTGGAAAGAGAAATGATAAGGACCGTATAAGGTTAACAAAATCACAAGCAGGTGATTGGATGGTAAAGAAAGGGTTTAGCATCCTGTATATAGGCAGCAGAGAAAAATGCGAAATATTTATGAAAAAGACGCTTAGCGTCTAGCTATGGATAATAACCTGGGCCATTCGCAATACCCTGAATGGCCTTTATTATTTCTTCCGGATGCGTCCATGGTATAAAATGGTTAACATCTTCCAGCATCTCAACTTTTAGCAGCGAGTCAGCGAGCATTTCCCTAGCAAAATCCGCATTTTCTTTAGGCACCAACGAATCTTTAGTTCCCTGAATCACAATCGTTGGAACTCTAATTTGTGACCAGAGCGGTAACATTTCATTAAGCTCATTCTTCAAGGGCATAATTTCATCATTACTTACTTCAAACTCTTTAGGTGTAAAAAAAGCACCCACTTTTGTATTGATTGCTTTTCTATACCATTCATCTTTCTCCATCTCGGGATCTATTGAAGGGGCAACCAGAATTATTCCGGAGTAAGCATCTGGATAATCCATTGCCATACGAGCCACAACAGGACCACCTAATGAATGACCAACGAGGATCATTTTTTTCTTGGGAAATTTTTTGAGAACCTGGTTGATTTGATACGCTTGAATTTCCATTGATGGTTCGGCTTCACCAAATCCAGAATCTCCAAATCCAGGGCGATCCACAGATAGCATATCAAATTGATTGAGTAAAGAATCTGCTTTGAAAAAATCGATGAAGGCACTCCAGGATCCTGGTGAGCCATGAACAAAGACTATCATGGTGTTTTTCTCCTGATCCATGAAGGCATAGTGAATATTTCGAGATTCGATCATTAAATCTCCAAACTGTATTTCAATGGACTCTAAAGTCTTTTGTGCCTCTGAATCTTCGATCCGGAATTCACAAGCACCCACTAATAGAATCATAAAGACTATTTTTTTCATTTTCCAGTATTCATGCAATCGTACACATCGGACTATATTTGCCGTCTATGTCACAAGGCATCATTTCAACAGATTTTCAATTTAAAGGACAAACCGGAAAATATACCGGAAAGGTTCGTGAAGTATACGAGTTTGACGACAAATTGGCTATGATTGCTACCGATCGAATCTCAGCTTTTGATGTAGTCTTACCCAAGCCCATTCCTTATAAGGGTCAGGTTCTGAATCAACTCGCAGCTAAATTCCTAAAGGCTACCTGCGACATTGTTCCCAACTGGGTAGAAAACACACCACACGCCAATGTGACATTCGGAAAGAAATGCGATCCATTCAAAGTGGAGATGGTCATTCGAGGATACCTTACGGGTCATGCATGGAGAGAGTATCGAGATGGGAAACGGATGCTTTGTGGAGTTTCTATGCCTGATGGGATGAAGGAAAATGAGAAATTTCCAGAACCAATCATCACCCCATCGACCAAAGCAGATGAAGGACACGATGAAGATATTTCGAGAGAAGAGATCTTAAAGCAAGGAATTGTTTCGGAAGCAGACTATTTGGTGTTGGAGGATTACACGAAAAAGCTTTTTACAAGAGGAACAGAAATAGCTGCCGGTCGCGGGTTGATTTTAGTAGACACCAAATATGAATTTGGAAAGTATAACGGTGAAATCTACCTGATAGATGAAGTACATACTCCGGATTCTTCACGGTATTTTTATGCAGAACCTTACCAGGAATTGTTGGATAATGATCAACCTCAAAAACAACTTTCGAAAGAGTTCGTAAGACAATGGCTGATCTCGGAAGGTTTTCAGGGAAAGGACGGACAGCAAATTCCTGAAATTCCCGAGGAGCGAGTAAAGATGATTTCGGATCGTTACATTGAACTTTATGAGAACATCTCTGGGGAAAAGTTTGTTAAGGACGAATACTCAGATAAATTAGCTCGAATTAAAGAGGAAATAGCCCAAATAGTAGAATAAAGAATTATGGAATTTACAATAGACAAATACGAGAACTATTCAATGGCCAAAATCAGCGAGGAAAAAGTTGATTCAACCATTTCCCCAGAATTAAAGTCCGAGTTTATGAACATTGCTCAAGATGGAGTGAAAAGTTTGATTGTAGACATGGCGGAAGTTAAATATGTAGATTCCAGCGGACTAAGTGCCCTATTAGTTGGTAATCGATCATTTGGCGATACTGGTGCATTTGTTCTATACAATGTGACCGATCATGTAATGAAACTGATCTCTATTAGTCAGCTTGACAAGGTAATGACCATTGTTGCTGGACAAGAGGAGGCTGCTGATGTTGTATTGATGACTGAAATTAACAGAGGCTCAGCAGAATAACTTGAGTCTTGAATTATTGATACTGGGGTCTAACTCCGCGGCGTTTGCACACCGCAGGCATCATACTGCTCAAATCTTCAAGCTTCAGGATCAAAATTTTTTGATTGACTGTGGGGAAGGTACGCAGTTGCTGATGAAACGGCACAAGGTGAAGCTTTCCCGAATTGATCATATTTTCATCTCACATTTGCATGGAGATCATTATTTCGGGCTGATAGGCTTGCTATCAACCATGCATTTATTTGGTAGAAAAAAGGAGCTTTTTCTCGTAGGGCCTCCAGGCTTGAAAGAGATCCTTCAGTTACAGCTAAGACATTCGGAGACTTCACTCAACTTCCATATTCGATTTGTAGAGTTTACTCCAAACGTATCCGAGGTGGTACTGGATCATCCTAAGTTTACAGTAACTACTCTACCAATGGATCATCGTGTACCATGTTCCGGGTATTTTTTTAAGGAAAAGCCGAAAAAACGGAGAATCAATCGTAAAGTCCTGCCCGATGTGAAACTATCCAACCTGGATATCCTTCGTTTGAAGGATGGTGACGACATTATGAATGAGGATGGATCTGTGAAATATGAAAACAAGCTTCTTACCCTGGATCCTAATCCAAGATTTAGCTACGCTTTTTTCTCCGATACCCGTCTGAGGCCAGAACTACTTGAAACGGTTAGGGGAGTAGACCTCCTATATCATGAGGCCACCTTTGCCAATGACATGAAAGATCGGGCGATTCAAACCTATCATACAACTGCTCAGCAGGCGGCACAATTTGCAAAAGATGCTGGAGTAGGAAAGTTGATTCTCGGACACTTTTCTGCCAGGTATAAAGAGCTCGATCCGATCATAGATGAAGCTCGATCTGTTTTTAAGAATTCGGAACTAGCCATAGAAGGGACCAAATTTGTTGTAGATGGGAAATAAGAAGCAAAACCTGTTCATTATTCTGGGAGCAATTTTCCTTACAAATGCCATTCTTGCTGAATTGATTGGGGTTAAGATCTTTTCACTTGAGGAAACGCTTGGTTGGAGGGCAGCCAACCTGGACATTTTTGGCTATACACTTGATTTCAACTTGACAGCAGGAGTAATGATTTGGCCGGTGGTGTTCATTACGACAGATATCATCAACGAATACTTTGGGAAAGCAGGTGTACGAAAGATTAGTTTTATTGCTGTCGGGTGTATTTCATATGCTTTTCTGATGATATGGCTGGTGACTAAGCTGAGTCCTGCAGCATTTTGGATGGAAGTCAATAGTGTGGATGCTGATGGCAATGCCTTTAATATGGATTTTGCTTTCAATAAGATCTATACCCAGGGATTAGGAATAATTATTGGCTCTTTGATCGCCTTTTTGATTGGTCAGGCATTGGATGTTATCATTTTTCAACGACTTAGGAAGATCACCGGAGAGAAAATGATTTGGTTGAGAGCCACTGGATCTACACTTATCTCCCAGTTGATTGATAGTTTCGTTGTACTAGCCATTGCCTTTTACATTCTAGCTCCAGCGGAAAGTCGTTGGGAGGTAAAGCAGGTGATGTCTGTGGGCTCTCTCAACTACATCTACAAGTTCATTGTTGCTATTGCCCTAACACCGCTTATTTACCTGGGGCATTATTTGATCGATAGGTACTTGGGAAAAGAAGAAGCTGAGAAGATCAAGGAAGAAGCGAGTCAGAGCGTGTTTTAATCCATCCATAGCTTGGAATCATCGCTTCCGCCCGCTTCGAATATTTTGTTTGGAATCTTACTAATGGTAAAGCTTTTTCAATAGTTTGGGATCTTTGGAGGTTTTACTGTCACCAGTTTCGATATAATGTTTAGTGGCTAACGCATTGGTCTTAATATTCTTACTTATCATCCCCTTCATTAGCTTACCAAGAGGCATTTTATAGGCCATGGCATAGATTAATTTGGACTTTGCTTCTCCAACTTCAATTACTTCCAGCTCGACAATGATTTTTTTCATCATTGGGATTTTATCCATCTCATAAACTTGTTGGACAAAGCGTGATCCTTCTTCCCAAATTAAGACTTCTTCTTCAACATAGCCTTTGCCAATATCACAGTGCCTTTTTGATTTTAGGCCCGATTTCTCTTCACCGGTACAATAAGATTTATCTAATCCAGGAGTATATATATAGGCATCCCCCCAATTTGAAATTAAAGCCCAAACCTTTTCCTTATTGCTATTAATGATTACTTCGTGGACAACAGCTGATGATAGTTTATTCTCTTTGATGAATGCTTTGTCATAAACATGACTTTTTGATTGTGCCATAATTAGATTAGAGTTAAGTATTACTAAAATGATTACTGATCTTTTAAATATATTTTTCATTTTCTTGATCTTTTTAATTGGACATAGTTTTCCCGTTTAGGTATTTTGAATACCTATTAATAGATTGATTATAAGTGAGTTATTATTTTATTTTTTGATACTGAGCCAAGCCCACATCAGTCATATAAGGAATCAAAATCCTCCATATTTGAGTGATTACAAATTGGGCTTGAGTCATGTTGGAACCTGAGGAGAGGATTAACTTTTGAGATTGCCAAAAAGTAAGTGTGAACCAAATGGTATGAGTTAATTCGTCTATAATTTGCTCTTTATTTTGCGAAATCTCTAATAGACTATTTTTAATAAAATGGTTTATAAATCCCTTATAAATGTCTTTTCTTCCCTCATAATTTTCAGCATAGCTGTTTTTGATCGCTGGACACGACCTGAAAATATCCACTATGTCAGTATAGAAAAAGCTATACTTTGTCATGAATGCGGTTATTTCATTAAGGATATTTTGAAATTCAAGAAACCCCTCTTGTTCTTCAAGTACAGTTTGAATTTCTACTTCATCATACATTTGATTGTAGAAGTACTCAAGAAGTACTTCTTTGTTTTTAAAATGATAGGCGAAGTTACCTGAGCTCATTCCAAGTTTCTCTCCAATGTCCCTGATAGACACCTTATTTATTCCATATTTATTAAATAACTGAATGGCAACTTCAAGTATTCTATCCTTTGTTTTCATAATCCAAAATTAGAACAAATGTTCTAAAGTGAAAAATATTTTAGAACATTTGTTCTAAATATGACAAATATTTATTTTGAGATCGTTTCTTATAAATTCAAAAACATCACAACTCATCCTGTCGTATCTTTCACTTATGCGTTTAACCGTCATTTTAATTTTTCTGGCTTTTGGTGTTGCCGCGATGGTAGTCTTACCATCTGATAAAGAAGAGTTGATTCATGGAGTTAGCTTGGTTAATCCTCCGCGAGCCATCAGTGCTAAAGAGATGGGTACCGTGAAGCGGATCAATGCAAAGTGGGTGGCAGTAATACCCTATGGTTTTTCTCGAAAGGGCCAGCCGACAGTTTCATTTGATCACAATGGACAATGGTGGGGAGAACGAAAAGAAGGCTCATGTAAGCTTATTCAATATGCTAAATCACACAATCTCAAGGTGATGTTGAAGCCACATGTCTGGGTGATGGGAGAAGGATGGACCGGAGACTATACCCTGACCACAGATAAAGAATGGAATAAGTGGGAGAAAGACTTTTCAACCTATATCCTAAATTATGCGAAAGTAGCCGATTCACTAAATGTTGAAATGCTGTGTATTGGGACTGAGTATCGTATTCCTGCACGAGAGCGTCCAGAGTTTTGGAAGTCAATGATTAAAGACATTAGAGAGGTATATTCAGGTAAAATAACGTATGCCTCAAACTGGGACAATTACGAAAACATTTCCTGGTGGGATGCGGTAGATTACATCGGTATTGATGCTTACTTTCCTTTAGCAGAGGGCAGTCATCCATCTATTACTGAAATCGAAGAAGGCTGGAAACCAATCAAAGAAAAGTTATTTGCGTTTTCTCAAGAATGGAAGAAACCCATTCTCTTCACAGAATACGGTTTTCAAAGTGCCAACGGTGCTGCTGGCAAACACTGGGAATTGGACAAATCGGCAGATAATGTCAACGAACAGTTGCAAGCGGATGCTTACGAGGCTACTTATCGTTCACTAATGGATGAATCTTGGTTTGCAGGTGGTTTCCTTTGGAAGTGGCATTTTACTTCCAGATACGACCGATGGAGGGGTACAGAGTGGACCCCTCAAAACAAAGCAGCTGAAAAAGTTATTGCACGCTGGTATAATAAGAAATAATCGCTATCTGAGATAGTAAGTAATTCCAAGACTAAAATTAATAGAAGTGATGTTTCGCATTGAATCGCTGACCGTATGGTTATAGATGATTCCAAATAAGTTGTGACTGTATTGAAAAGAAGCATTTAGATACCATTGGGATTGAAATTTCACTTCGGCTCCTAGTTTGTATCTCGTCTGGAACGGATCACTATGTGTGTAGCTTTTTCTGCCATCTCTTTTTTTAGTAAAATATTGTGGCCCCATCGCAACTTGAGGAACGATTTTAAAAACATCACCCTTGATGTTTATATCATACCCTACAGCCCCCTGAATGCTATTAATGGCGTAAGCCCCACCTTGAGATAAGCTTCCGGAATACCTGGTATATACAATGCCATGAAATAGTTTATCATTGGATCGGAATCCGACATCTAGTTGAAATCCCAGGCCTGAATCTCGCTTATCCGGTGCAATGTTGCTGGTAGATTCTGCAAACTCTGTGACATCAACACCATAACCCACCACACTGCCATGAAACCTCCAGCCATTGATTAATTGGCCATGTGCCGTGATAATGGTGAGGATGAAGATAAATGAGAGAATAAACTTTTTGGGAGTGGTAGGTGATTTCATAACTAAAAGTTTAGGTGATAATTATTAGTCTCGTTATTTAGTCTTTCCCCCTAAAAAACTTTGTTAATAACGAAGTACAACTTTAGGAACTTAGCATTAATTTTCAATTTCAACTGAATAACCTATGAGTGAGAAACGAAAAGTAGAAGACATCCTTGCTGAGCTGGGACAAAAAATTGATCACTTAGTGGCGGAAACTAAAAAGGCCGGTACCAAGGTGTCAGAAGATATGGAGCACCAGATTAAAAAGCTCAAAATCCAAAAGGAAAAGTTGGAAGAAGAAATAAAAAACAGAACCTCAGACTCGAATGAAAAATGGGTTCAAGCGCGAGAGCACATGAATGATGCAGCTGCAGCCATCAATAAAGCCTTAGGTGTTTTCTTCAAGTCATAATCCGTTATTCACTTCTTAAACTTTTAACTGGATTAAGAATGGCGATCTTGATCGAATAGTAACTGATGGTTATCCAAGCTAACACGAGCGTTAGCATACCTGCACTGAATAAGGTAATCACATCTATGTTGGTATGATAAGCAAAATTCTCTAACCATCTGCTCATCCCAAAATAGACCAGTGGAATTGCCAATCCAAAAGATATAAGTATCAGTTTGGTAAAGTTGAGCGATAGTAGAATGACAATGTTTGCAACTGATGCCCCCAATACTTTGCGCACCCCAATTTCTTTTGTTCGCTGCTGCGTAACGTAAGTGGCCAATCCAAACAGTCCTACACAAGCCATGATGATAGTGATTGCCGTGAACAGCGAGAAAACTGCCCCTGTTTTAGCATCCGATTGATACAGTTCTTGAAGGTTATCATCCAGGAATGAATACGAGATGGATCGTTCTACACCAAACTCGTTCCATTTAGACTCGATACTTTGCAATAAACTCAACATATCATCGGTATTCACCTTCATTGCAGCTCTGGACATGATCGCCCGGGCATTCGTGTTGAAAATAATCATTGGTGGGATTTCTGTATGAAGGGACTGATGGTGATAATCTTTGACCACACCCACAATCGTAAGTTCTCCAGGTTGCATCTGACCTGGGTTAGGATTGATGATCTTTCTCCCTATTGGATTATCATATCCCAAAAGGCGTACGGCAGTTTCATTGACTATTACGTTGAGTGAGTCATTGTATTGAGGATCAAAATCCCTTCCATCTACAATTTCCATATCCAGCGTTTCCACATATTCGTCATCTACGGACACTGTGAAGGTTCTAATCTGCGGACGATCCGGAAGTTCTGAATTTGTTATTAAGTTTCCGATGAAGTCACCTGGCATTGCGAACGCGTAGGTTAAATTTTCTACCCCATCTAGTTTCATGATTTCGTTGCGGAAAGCTCTTTGATCAGTACCAAGTTCCTGAGTCTGATCCAAAATAATGACGTTTTCCTTGTTGAATCCCAATTGCTTATTCCGCATAAACATCATCTGCTTGTTTAACAGGAGCATACCTGATATCATAGTAATGGATATGAAGAATTGAAAGATGATGAGTGCATTTCTTAACCAAACACCTTTTGATCCCGTGCTATATTTTCCCTTGAGCACAACAGCAGAATTGATTGAGGAAATGACCAATGCAGGATAGAGGCCAGCTAGTGTTCCAATAATGAAAATGAACATCACTAATCCTAAGATGATCATTGGATTTGCTAAAATGTCCAGATTTAACTCCTTTTCAACCAAGTGATTGAAGTGGGGCAACAACAGGTAGGAAGCCAATAATGCCAATCCCAATGCTGAGAATGAAACCAGATTTGACTCTGTCAAAAACTGCTTCACTAAAAGAGATTTCCTACTTCCCAGTACTTTTCTAACACCCACTTCTTTGGCTCGCTCAGCAGATCTGGCCGTCGCGAGGTTAATGAAGTTGATACATGTAATTACTAAAATGAAACATACGGTAGCTATGAGTAAATACACATAGGTGATGTTACTATTAGCTTTTATTTCAACATCCAGATTGGACTTGAGGTGAATATCTTCGATTGACTGTAAAAAATAATTGAACTCATTACCAGAATTAGGATAGTCTTCTGCAGAGATGGATAACTGACTTAAAATACTTGCCATTCCATAGGTTTGGACCATCTCCGGGAGCTTTTCTTCAAAAGCTTCAGCACTCGCACCTTCTTTAAGTTTGACATACGTAAATAGCCATGGATTAATCCAGCTGTTTGAGGAGGCGGCTTGCTCTAGAAAAGGAAGTGAATGAATGGATCCTAAGATGTCAAACTGCATGTGAGAGTTGACAGGGACATCTTCTATCACACCGGAAACAACAAAGCTGGTTGTATCCAAATAATAGACCTTATCTAAGACTGGCCCGTCTCCAAAAAGTCGTTTGGCTGTGGAAGCTGTAATCACTACATTATCAATACCATCAAGCGCAGTTTTTGGATTCCCTTCTATGAACTCAAATGAAAAAACATCGAAGAAATTATTATCCGCAAAGAGATAGTTGCTCTCAATAAAATCTTTATCGCCCACAGTAACAGTTATTTCATTTTGAAAGAACAGTTTGTGCAAGCGTCCTGCAGATTCTACTTCGGGGTAGTTTTCCAGTAATGTAGGCGCCAGGTTTACCGGTGATGAGCCAAAATATCGGGTATTAGTTGGATATACTCGCTCCAGGGCCACTCGATAGATCCGATCGCTGTTATTGAAGAATCGGTCGTATGACATTTCATCGATTACATAAAGAGAGATAAGAAAGCAGCACGTGATACCTACTGCAAGACCTGTCACGTTAATGAACGTATAGGCTTTGTTTTTGAGTAAACTTCTATACGATGATTTAATGTAGTTTCTAAGCATAAGCGGGGACGATTTTCTACGTTTTAAAATGTGCGGTTTGATTAGCAGTAAGATCTGAATGTAATACTTGATGTTAGCCTTTGTCGTACCGAATTGATCGGCATTGTCCTTGTATTGTTCTTCCAAATCACCCAGGAGCTCGTCCAGCCACAGGTCTTTGCAAAACCATGATAGCAGTATTTCTCCTCCTTTTGGTGGTTTGATTGTTGACATGTCAAGCGGATTGGATTTTTGCCCACATCGCCTGTCGTACCTCCTGAATCTCTTGAGCTGTTTTCTTTCCACTCTGAGTTAAAGTAAAGAGTCGCTTGCTTCTACCACCTCGTTTTTCACTCTGTCCACCTAATTCTGACTTCAACAATCCGGAGTTTTCCAAACGATATAAGACCGTATGGACTGAAGCTAATGAGAGTGATTTTCCTGTTTGGCCCTTAATTTCTTGGGTAATTCCGTAAGCATAAGCATTTGGATAAAGTACTGCTGTGGATAGCAGGACGAGCTCTTCAAGTTCACTGATAAATGTCTGACCCATTTGTTTTTTAATTACAAAACAAATAGAGAGACGATGATTGATTGAAAATGGTTACAACTTTTGATTAAATCCGATCTAGTACCTTCTGGATGAGGCTGTCTATTACTTTGTTGGGATCCTTTGCAAACTGCCCTTTAATTCGATTTGCCATGATGGCATTTAAGCTGAGCATTTCGTGACCCAGAAGCTTTGCAAAGGCATAATATCCTGCGGTCTCCATTTCGAGATTAGTTAGCCATATATCCTCTTCATGGAAGTACTGCATTTTTTGGATAATGTCTTTATATCGGATAGGAATACGAATTTCTCTTCCTTGGGGCGCATAGAATCCTGGACATGTAACTGTATTGCCAACGATAGTGCAATCCCTAAACTTTTCGAGTAGGTTGGTAGATCCTTTGAAACAGTAGGGGGTATAATGCAGATCTAATTCCTCGCGTAGTTTTTTGATTATTCGCTTCTCAACACCCCGATGCTTGTATTCATAAAACTGAATGATTGTATCAAGGCCAATGGCATACTCCGTGGAAAGATGACTGCCTACTTTAATGTCGTCCCGAATAGTACCTGATGTTCCAATACGAATGATTTGAAGTTTCTTTTTTCTGGTTTTAGGTTCACGATGCACAAGATCAATATTAAATAATGCGTCGAGCTCTGTCATGAGTATTTCAACATTATCCGTACCCATACCTGAGCTGATTACGGTCAGTCGTTTTCCTTTGTATTTGCCGGTATGTGTGATAAACTCCCTCTTATTCATTTCAAACTCCACTGAATCGAAATGCCGGGATACTCGGTGAACCCTTCCTGGATCACCCACAACAATGATCTTATCCGAGATGTCCTTCGGTCTAAGGCTCAAATGATAGACGCTACCGTCTGGATTAAGGATGAGGTCTGTCTCAGAAAATGTGTGAGGCATGGATGGTTTGATCTAAAGCTTCCTAAAGGTAATTAGGAAACTTGATCTTTCTTCCTTTTCAACCCTTTGTATGGGTTATATCCATTCATTTTTTTCTGATAGAAGCCGGTACCATCGTACAGTCGTGTGTCAGGATTGTTCATGCAGTCCTCCGAGCAGCACCCTTTATAGATCTCAGCACCCTTCTCACTCATGGGTATGTGCTTGTTGCAGTGTGGGTTAGCACAGTTGACCATTCGATCAGAAAGCTCTCCGGTTACATAACATTTGGAGATAACAGATGGGTTTATTGAATTTACTTCTTTGACGATTCGATTGTCAAAAACATAGCATTTGCCTTCAAAATCTTCACCTTCTGCTTCAAGACCATACTTAATGATTCCACCATGAAGTTGGTGCACATTTTCAAATCCTTGTTCTAAAAGATAAGCACTTGCTTTCTCGCATTTGATGCCACCGGTACAGTATGTGACAATTTTCTTATCCTTGAATTTTTTCAACTCCTCAATTTTCTCGGGAAAATCTCGAAAGTTATCAATATCCAGGGTGACCGCATTCTTGAACTTACCAATCATGTGTTCATAATTGGAGCGAACATCAAGAATAATGGTGTCTTCATCTTCTTCTTTCAGTATTTGTCTAAACTCTTCAGGTTCCACATAGCCACCTGTTTTTTGGGTCGGATCTACTTTGGTAAGAGAGCTATGCACAATTTCAGGCTTCACTCTTACATGCATTTTTTCAAATGCGGGCTTATCCATGGTATCAACCTTGAATTCCGTATGAGCAAATCTTGGGTCATTGGTGACCGCATCCATATACTGCTCACAGGCTTCCTGAGAACCGGAAACAGTCCCATTTAAACCTTCTGAAGCGATGATGATGCGCCCTCTTAAGTTGAGGTCCAGACAAAATTTGTGATGTTCTTCCCTGAACTCTTCAGGGTTTTCAATCTTACTGTAGCAGTAATAGAGTAATACGTAGTGTTTTTCCATAATAACCAGGCCCTGTTTCAGCAGGGTGTTAATATTGGCTGCAAATTTATTTAAGATTTAGTAAACGCATCAATGATTCATTCTTAGGAGAAATGTCGATGATTTGATAAGTAGAATCCACCCAAATGTAATCCGTGAGCAGGCTGTCAGATAAATAATATGAGTGCTCCAACAGCATATGATTAATCGCGTTAGGGTCTATGTCATTTTTTGCTTGAATCAAGCTATCTATCAATTTCTCTTTTTGTTGAATTTGAAAATCAAACGATGAATCCTGGCTGGCTTTAAGTGTGGATAAGGTCTCATTTTCTCGTTCCATCCACCAATCCAAGCTTTCACTTAAGTATGAGGTATCTACTATTTGTAAGCTTTCAAATTGATAATCAGATGCATCTTGTAGCTTTTTAATAAACTGTGGTTCGATTTTTTCACGCAAAGTCTGATTTTTCTCAGCTTGATTACATGAAAAGAGAATGGTTAATATGAATACGATAGTTGGGTTCTTCATTATCTCATGTTTAGAAATTACCTAATCACCACCATCACTTTATTGATTTTACCTTCAGAAAGTAGACCTGTTTGTATGCCCTGACCATCATTCTTCTTGTTATCTTTTTTTACCTCAAGAAAATAGGGTTTGGATTCTAACCCCTTGAATTGAAACCGTCCCTTCTTATCCGTTTCCCCTTTAATCAGGATGTTTTGGCTATTCTCGTAATCCTCTATTGAAGAATATATAATGATGGAAGCCCCTTCTACATTATTGCCACGATCATCAATCACTGTCACCAAAAGCTTAGTCTTAGCATCTTGAGAAGCTATCGTGTGGTTGACAATCAGAAATAGCAATAGATAGGAAAGGACTGTAATTGAAACGGTTTTCATGATCGGATGATAGGTAAAATATACAAGTTAGTATATCTACCCTCATTCCCAAACTTCAATCACTTGACTTCAACAGCCGGATTACCAAATACTGTTTGGCCTGGTTTTACGTCTCCAACTACGACAGATCCAGCTCCAATTCTTGCTCCTTTTCCAATAGTCACACCCGCTACCACGGTCACGCCTGAGCCAATAAAGACCTCATCTTCAATTTTCACCTTGGTGTTGACAATTGAACCTGCTCCAATCTGTACAAAATCTCCTAATTCAACTTCTTGTTCTACAATTACTTTTGAGTTGATCACATTGTGGTTACCCATCTTGGAATCGTTGGATAGAACAGCTCCTGCATTCACAAAATTGCCATGACCGATACTAAATGATTCAGAAATTGCTGCTGATCGATGCACAGCATTCATAGGCATCACTTTTCTCGTCTCTATCAAATATTCGACATATTCTTTTCTAAGTGAGTTATCATCAGTAGCAACAAAAGCCTCACACTTTTGACCAATGAGCTTAGTATATCCATGATCATCTGTAGATCCCAGTACTGATACTGTATTGACCTCTGTATTATGTGTTTGCTCATCGTCATCGAGAAAGCCATACACAACAATATTATTCGAATTGAAAATTTCTAAGGCTGCCTTTGCTAGACCTGTCGATCCAAAAATGATTACTGGTTTGTCCATACAATTTTATTTTGAGCCGCAAAATTAGCGATTATTCGCTCGATTTTGAAGTTAAGTAGGTATATGGCAAGAACCCACTTAACATAAAAAGAAACGGCATATAAGCGTTTTTATAACGCACTAATGATCCGAAGTTAGGAGAGGATAGGGGCAGCATGATTGCCAACAGTAGAATGCATGAAATGGATATCGAAAGTAATGGCCAATCAATGGTGGGTTTTAATTTGAAACAAAGAAGCAATGAGAGAAATATTAGGGTAGTAAGTATCAAGTTTTCAATCTTATGTATCCATCCCATGGTCACAGTATTATCTATTACGCTAGGTCTGAAAAGTCCAATATGTATCGCTTTAGGAACCTCTCTTAGTACAGACACTAATTTGGCATCATTTATTACAAGATCAAGCTGGTCTTCCGGGTTGGTATTTTTAATTATAGCTTGATTGTTTTCGTAGACGGTTTGCGCGATTCTCGTAATTTTTAGATAAGGATGGATAAGCTGGGTGGAAACCAATGCTAACCCAAGTACAGCAATTGTTAGAATCCATTTTACTCTTCCCTCAATTTTGTTTAGAAGCCAATTTGCCACCAAAGCACCTCCAAAGATCAATAGTACTATCAATAAGTAGTGTTTGATTTTGAATAGAAGAATGGATGATAAAAGGAGGATAACCATGTTTTGAATTGATACATATCCATGCTTGTGAAATTTCACGAGAACTGTCACCGAAGCTACCATTGCCGCAAATGATAGGGTGTCTTTCATAACCCCTGAAGACCAAAAAATGATCGTTGGGATGAAAAGTAAGCAAATGGCGACTAGATTTTTTTGAAATGGAAATACTTCTACAAGTAGGATGGTAGCATACCAACAGGCTAGAAAACTGAAGAGTGATAACCATAATGATACAATCCAATATGATCCGCCTGTCAACCAGACCAAAGGTTTTAAGGCACTTACAAAAAATGATGTTCGGGGCTGGTTAGGAAGACTTATTTGGTTCCCATTATTAGCTAAGTCAAAAAAATAAATAGTATCACCAGAGCCATAATATTCATAAAAGATGTGTCCGAGTATGATTCCAGCTGTCAACTTCAACAACATTCCTAGCCAAAATACGACTGGATGAAAAGAGCTTTTGAGCTTTCTAAAACTCAGATAGGCTATAAGTCCAAGCGTGATTATATGTAGAATCCAGAATATCACTTATTGAGAATTGCAACACCAAAGTTACAATGAAGGCACCTGCGTTTTAGACAATAGTTTTTGTAAAGTTGTATGAGTGCCTGAGAATCGAATGCAGATTTAGCATTTATGCCCAAGGAATCCCACTTTTTAGTGATGCGATTGTTTTCTGCTGAAATAGACTCAAGAATTTCTATGGCTCGATCCATGAACAACTGTGAACCTGAATACTTGGAATAGGCGGCTAGAATAGGTGCTACTGAATTAATTAGGATGTTTTCAAACGATGTTTTCCCCATTCTTAACGAAGGTGTGCTTCGTTGCTTTCCGAAATCATAATGAAGTTGCCAGTATTCATTAACATTGACCAATAACTTCTTTTTTAATTCCAAAATGTTATCCTTTTTTATAATAAAATTGAAAAGTTGAGGCTGATGATGCAATAAGGCTGATAGTTGAGCCAACCTCACCGAAGGGAAATTTGCAGGTCGGAGCTTCCCATATTTCCAGTGAGCCTTTGATAAAGGGGTATCAAGCTGGTATTTAGCGGATAAGAAGTCAAACTCTGACTTTAATTCTGATTGGTAATCGTCTATTGAATTTTCGAGAAATCCCGATTGTCCAAATAGAAGTGCCTCAGTGGCATTTGAGCTTTGAAGTGACTTTTTGAGCTTTTTGTAGGGCAAAAGTTCGGTCAGTCTAATAAATGACTCTCTGTTTGTTGAGAAGCCAAAATTCGAGGCGAGGGTATAATAAGTAACCTGTTCCCAATCATTTTTCGAATTGCTTAGAACATTAAGAATGTGTGTTGTCTTATGCTTAAGACGCTCCACAAGAGTACGGTCCATCATGGAGCCAATCGTTAGTGGTGATAGCTGAGTGATTTGACCTTTACATAGTATCTCAGTAGGTGAGTTAAGGTGCTTTTGATACTTTTCAAGGAGAAGAAGGTCAACGTGATTTTTGAGTTCTAAAACAGGTAAAACCTCATCCTGGAGATAGATTTCTCTATCATGATTCCAAACCACATGCAGAATTACACTCCTGTATGCAGGGTCGACCTGGTGATTGTGGTTAAACCAGTCTGAAGAATTGATGTGGATCTCTACCTGACCAATCCATTCAATATCATCAATTTTAATTCTCGCTTCTTCAAAATCGGGACCGGAATCATGATTGTGATTCCCCGGATAAAAGACTTTTAGCTGTTGACCTTCAGTAAGTTGAGGATTTACTGAATCTAATTTTTGATGCTTCCAGATGTAGTGGAGAAACTGCTCGTCCATGGCGATGTTTAGTCGCCTAAGATATGTTTTGAGCTATAATTGAGACAGTATTTCAGCCATCTCCAACTGTACTTTCTTGGCTTGTACACCAGCTGCTGACCCGAAACTTTCAGTTGAGTCCGAATATATAATGCCGCGCGACGAATTGACTAACAATCCACATTGATTGTTGAGTCCATATTTGCAAACTGCGTGTAGATCACCTCCCTGTGCACCGACACCCGGGATTAGGAGAAAGTGTTCCGGGACCAACTTGCGAATATCAGCAAGTGCTTCTGGTCTTGTGGCACCGACAACATACATTAAATTATCAGCGCTTCCCCAGTTCGAACTCTCTTTAATGACTTGTTCGTAAAGCTTATCCCCATCAGTGCCTACCTGTAGGTGTTGGAAGTCCAAACCACCAGGATTACTTGTTGCAGCGAGCAAGATGACCCATTTATTGTCGAATTCCAGAAATGGCTTCACAGAATCTGATCCCATGTATGGAGCTACTGTGACTGAATCGAAATTCATATTTTCGAAAAAGGCTCTGGCATACATGGAGGAAGTATTGCCAATGTCAGCACGCTTGGCATCAGCTATCGTGAAGATGTCTTCAGGTATATATTCGAGGGTTTTTTGAAGGGACTCCCAACCTTTCGATCCATGGGCTTCATAAAAAGCCGTATTTGGTTTGTAAGCCACTGCATATTCATGGGTGGCGTCGATTATTTGCTTATTGAATTCAAAAATTGGGTCTTCAGATGATAAAAGATGTTGTGGGATTTTCTTGATATCCGTGTCTAAACCCACACACAGAAAGGACTCTTTTTTCTGAATGTTCTCAAAAAGCTGTTGACGTGTCATGTATGGTTGGGCGATTTTTCGCTAAAATAAGGATAAAATATATGGGCGTACTTATCCTGTCTCCAGCAATTAGGAGAAACATAAAGCCAGTAAAAAATAGATTATTATTTAAGCTCTGGTAGCTTATCGTTCACGACTTTTCCTTTTTTTACTTCTCCATAGAAGTGGATATCGTAAAGTTTCTCGTACTTTTTGATGGACTGGTGCAATTCCGGAATCGTCTCACTTCTCAGTTTGATTCCTTTTCTTTCACCTTTATGTCGGAGCTCTATATAGTATCCGTCTTTGAGTTTTACCGGAGTAGTTGCGGGTCTAGCCAAATCAATTAAAATTTATATGTACTTAACAATTATATAAAACAATGCTCGTGTGGAAAAGTTTCCACACGAGCAAGTATATAAAATCAAAAACTTAGAATCTGCTTAAGTGTGCTTAACCTCTTGGGTTAGCTTTTTTTACAACGATGGTTCTGCCATCTAATTCTGCGTCATTAAGGCTAGAAATAGCCTGATTAGCTTCATCATCATTGGGCATTTCAACGAAACCAAATCCTTTAGATCTTTGAGTCTCTCTGTCCATAATGACTTTTGCGGAATCTACGGTTCCGAATTCTTCGAATGCTTGTCTCAATGCGTCTTCTGAAGTTGCATAGTTAAGCTTAGCTACAAAAATGTTCATTAAAAAAAATAAAAAAATTAAAATGCGTTCAAACTTGTTTTTGAACGGTGCAAAGGTATGTTATTTCTTAATAATCAATATTATCTAAAATCAATCACCTCAACATTGGGGTATTTAGCGGCATCAAACGTGAAGTAACTGTCGTTTAGATCGGTGGGAGTGAATGAATTAATGGAATAAACATATTTATTACCAGTACGCTCAAAAACGGTAAAAGACTTTAGTTCGTCTTTCGGGTTAATGGTCATTCTGATCTTGAAATAGCTTTTATCCCGGCTCTCCGGATCAAGCTCAATAATTCGATCTCCTGCAGACGTAGTTTCTGTTAGGACATATTTAAAACCGGTTTTGTATAAGTCATAAACATTGCTGAGCGTGATTTCAGATTCTTCTGCGTCGAAAGGGCTAATCGTAACTTCATTCACTTCCTCATTATAAGTGTAAACATCTGTTCCATCATTGAAAATCTTTTGACCTACCACCTCAAGGACGAATTTGTCTCCTTTTACCGCAATATCCCCCGAAATTGTCTCATCTAAGCCAGCGCTTTCATTCGTAAGCTTTTGTGAAAAGGAGGCTTTGAAAGCTGCTATGTCTTTATAGTTGTTACTCATCGCATCCAAAACGGCTAACGCTGCTGGATCATATTGTGCATTTGCCTTAATGAGGATAAAAATTGATAGGGTGGCAATGATTAGCTTTTTCATAATTATATGATGGTATTAATATTTTATTTCGATCTCGGACAATAACTGTTCCAAACTATGTTCGTCTGGTATTAGTACTTCACGGGCTTTGCTACCCTCAAAGGGTCCAACGATTCCTGCTGCTTCAAGTTGATCAATTAATCTTCCGGCTCTGTTATATCCCAATTTCATTTTTCGTTGAATCAGTGAAGTAGAACCTTGTTGATGCATCACAATCAATCGAGCTGCATCAGCAAAGAGCGCGTCTCTATCGGATAAATCTACCTCTCCAATTCCTGCTTCACCTTCTCCAACATATTCGGGCAATAGATAGGCATCATCATATCCTCTTTGCTCGCCAATGAATTCGCAGATTTTTTCTACTTCCGGTGTATCTACAAAGGCGCACTGCAGTCGAGTCATGTCCGACCCCATAGATAGCAGCATGTCTCCCATGCCAATGAGCTGATCTGCTCCTCCAGCATCCAATATGGTTCTGGAGTCAATTTTGGATGTTACACGGAAAGAAAGCCTTGCAGGGAAATTTGCTTTGATGATACCTGTAATCACATTGACTGATGGTCTCTGTGTAGCAACAATCAGGTGAATACCAATGGCTCGGGCAAGCTGTGCAAGACGAGCAATAGGCGTTTCTACTTCCTTACCTGCAGTCATCATCAAATCAGCTAACTCATCGATCACAAGGACGATATATGGAAGAAATCGATGCCCCTTATTAGGATTAAGCTTGCGCTCAGTAAACTTTTTGTTGTATTCCTTGAGATTTCGACACGCAGCACTTTTGAGTAAATCATACCGATTATCCATTTCGATACACAGTGAATTAAGTGTATTCACCACTTTTGATGTGTCCGTAATAATTGGCTCTTCACTATCCGGGAGTTTTGCCAAAAAGTGCTTTTCAACCTTATTAAAAAGCGTGAGCTCCACTTTTTTAGGGTCGACCAAGACTAATTTTAGTTGCGATGGATGTTTTTTATAAAGCAGAGAAGTCAAAATGATGTTCAGACCTACTGACTTACCTTGACCGGTGGCTCCTGCCATTAGCAAGTGTGGCATTTTAGCTAGATCCGTAACAAAAACTTCATTGGATATGGTTTTTCCCAGTACAACAGGAAGGTCCATTTTACTGTCCATAAACTTCCCGGTGGTGATGACAGAGCGGGCATCAACCATCTCACGGTTTTTATTGGGAACTTCAATACCGATGGTTCCTTTTCCAGGAATAGGAGCTATGATTCGAATTCCTAAAGCTGCAAGGCTTAATGCAATGTCATCTTCCAGGTTTTTGATTTTTGAAATTTTAACGCCTGCTTCTGGCACAATTTCATACAGGGTTACAGTAGGTCCAATCGTCGCCTTAATGCTGGAGATACCTATTTTGAAGTTGACAAGCGTTTCGATAATTCGGTCCTTGTTCTGCTCCAGTTCATCTTTCGAAACGGTGACATCTTTTTCCGGATATTCAATCAGTAATGCCGGTGTTGGGAATTTGTATCGCGGAAGGTCAAGGGTAGGGTCATAGTTGATCGATTCTTCTTTGACCTCTTCCTCAAATTCTTTTTGCTCTACTTCAAAAGACATGTCTTCGAATTCCTCTTTGCTAGAAACAGGTTGTTTTGTGTCTTCAGGTTCAGGAGACGGTTCTTTTACCTCCTTCTTTG
Source organism: Ekhidna sp. (assembly GCA_965601465.1). GTDB lineage: Bacteria > Bacteroidota > Bacteroidia > Cytophagales > Cyclobacteriaceae > Ekhidna. The sequence continues at coordinate 1,916,612 of OZ271834.1, forward strand.
CAAATACTTTTTCTTCTACTTCCTTGGGTAATGGTGGTTCTTCTTTAAACTCAGGAAGATCGATGGTGAACTCCGGTTCAGCCTTTTCCTTTTTTGCAGCAGGTTTTGACGGGATTTTTTTCACGACCCAGGTTTCAGATTCGTCTTTGTTGGCTTCCTCATCTTCAACCTCTTTTTTGATCTGATCGAGGACAGAGGTAATATCCGCGCTTTTGGCTTGTTTTTCCTTTTTTTCCGGTACCAGCGCTTTAATCTGGTTGATCAGGTTCTCAAACGATGGAGCTATGCCGCTAAATGCAGGAATTCGTGTGATGTCGAAGAAGAACATGTTGAATACCACGAATAGAAAGACCATGAATAGGATCGCTCCCCAGCCCATAAGACTTTGAGCAATGGTAGAGAGTTCATATCCAATACCACCACTTAGAAATCCCCACATGGATGTTTCCTCTTGCGAAAGGAGGAAATATCCCATGCCCATGCTGATCCATATCAAATAGAATACAACAAAGTTGAATGATTTATTAATGGGCAGAAGCGCACGATTCCAAATGATTCTGTAGGCTACGATAAATAAGAAAGGAGGAATTAAAAGTGCAGCAATTCCAAACCAAAGAAATATGAAGTAATGTGCTGCAATGGCTCCAATAAGTCCAAACGCATTTTGTACCTCTATTCCCGATTCTTTAATGTCAGTATGGGTATAAGCCTCAACCACACTTTGGTCTGCCTGACCCGCGCTGAGGTAAGAGATAAATGAAACTCCAAGAAAGATCGAAATAAGCAGTAGTGTAAAGCCAATGAAAAGATGAAACTTTCTATCGGTGATGAATTTGAATTTAAGGCTTGCCTTCTCCTTCTTCTCAGACTTCTTCTTGTAAGTGTTTTGTGCCATAGGTTATGCTACCAAAATTAATGGAGTTTTTAGCTGAGATCAAACATGCTTGAGTAGTTCCTTATTGATCCGCTTTATTAATGCCGGACCTTCGTATACCAACCCGGTGTAAATTTGAATAAGGTTAGCACCAGCTTGAATTTTTTCGATCGCATCTTGTGCCGAATGAATACCTCCAACCGCAATAATTTGAACGTCAGGAAGGTACTTTCTTATATACTTTAAAACTGTATTTGATTTTTCAAATACTGGCTTACCACTTAATCCACCTGCACCAATGGCTGAAACCTTTTCTTCAGAAGTGTTTAATCCTGACCTATCAATAGTGGTGTTAGACACAATCAAACCATCTAGATTCAGTTCCTTGTTAATGGAAATAATATCATCAAGTTGTGACTCTGTTAAATCAGGAGCAATCTTGAGAAGAATGGGTTTAGGTACATTTTTCTTCGCATTTTCATTCTGAAGTGCCTTGAGAAGTTTCATCAGCGGCTCCTTTTCCTGCAATTCACGTAATCCAGGTGTATTGGGTGAACTTACGTTTACAACGAAATAGTCAACATATTCAAATAGTTTTTCAAAGCAAATGAGGTAATCATCCAGGGCATTTTCATTGGGAGTGATTTTGTTTTTACCAATGTTTCCTCCAACAATGATGTTCGATTTACGGCTTTTTAATCGTTTTACAGCATCGTCTACTCCATCATTGTTGAATCCCATCCTGTTGATCAACGCTTCATCCTGAGGAAGCCGGAACAAGCGAGGCGCTGGATTTCCTGGCTGACTTTTTGGTGTTAATGTACCTATTTCAATGAATCCAAATCCCAGATGTGTGAAATCGTCTATTAACTCAGCATTTTTATCAAAACCTGCCGCTAAGCCAACCGGATTTTTGAATTGAAGGCCGAAAACTTCCCTTGATAATCGCGGATCATTGTAGTCAAACATGGAATGAATAAGGGATTTTCCAAAAGGAATGGCTAAAACAAAGTGAAGAAGTTTAGTGGTGATTTTATGTGCTTTTTCTGGCGTGAATAGAAATAGGAGAGGTTTTAAGAGTTTATACATCAGCTTCTTGGGTGAAATTGGGTAATTACCTGTTTCAAATAGTCCCGATCCAGATGGGTATATATTTCCGTGGTAGTGATGGATTCATGTCCCAGCATTTCCTGCACCGCACGCAAGTCAGCACCTCCTTCGATCAGGTGTGTTGCAAAACTATGACGAAATGTGTGTGGACTAATGCTTTTCTTCAAACCAATTTTTGCAGCCAGGTCCTTAATGACCATAAATACCATTACTCGGCTAATTGCTTTTCCTCTCTTGGTGACAAAGAGGTGATCTTCAAAGCCTTGTTTCACATCAATGTGAATTCTTACTTCATCCCTAAATATCTTGATGTGCTTGAGGGCGGATCTCCCAATAGGGACCAGTCGTTCCTTGCTTCCTTTTCCTACAACCCGGAGGAAGCCTATATCGTCGTGGATGTTGCTAATCTTTAAATTGATAAGCTCAGAAACACGTAATCCGGAGCTGTAAAGTGTCTCCAACATCGCTCTGTTTCTTGTTCCTTCGGGTGTAGACATATCAATCGCACTGAAAATTTCTTCAATTTCAGGAAGATCCAATGTGTCAGGTAGTTTTCGTCCCAACTTAGGCGCTTCCAATAGCTCAGAAGGGTCTTTGGTTATGACATCTTCGTACGTTAGAAATCTAAAAAAAGCCTTCAGTCCTGAAATCATCCGGGCTTGCGTGTATGCAGACATTCCAAGCTCATTGATGAACTCTAAAAAATCTATCAGGTCCTGCTGCGCAACACTTGTTGGGGATACGTTTCTTTCTTTGATCTCAAAAAACTGACGAAGCTTAGAAATGTCCGCGAGATACGCCTCTACAGAATTTTGAGCCAGTGAGCGTTCTAACTTGAGATAGTTTTTGAATTGTTTCGTATAGGTATCCCACATTGGGTTGAGTAGTTAATCAATTAATTTAGTGATTAGTTAATGCACATCGATTAATTGAACTGAACAACTAAACTAGTCTACTAAATACTTATCAACTAATTATCAGAATTGAAGATTCTTATTTTAAACGGTCCAAACTTAAATCTGCTCGGGAAGAGGGAGCCGGAAATTTATGGCAGCCAGTCATTTGAAGAATTCTTTGAAGAGCTAAGATCCCGCTTTCCAAACGATGAATTAGAATACCATCAGTCTAATCATGAAGGTAATCTGATAGATAAATTACATGAGGTAGGGTTTAGTTATGATGGGATCGTTTTCAATCCTGGAGCCTATACACATACAAGCATAGCCCTCCGTGATGCTATTTCAAGTATTACATCACCTGTATTTGAAGTACATATTTCAAATTTGGCTGAACGCGAGGACTTTCGACAGGTTAGCTACGTCAAAGATGTTTGTGTTGGATCGATCAATGGGATGGGGCTTGAGGGATATGCTGTAGCAATGGAAAGGCTTTCGAGCGATTAGCTTTCATCCGTGATCTTAATAATTTCACTATCAGAAAAAACGAATGTGGATTTTCCTTTAAGCTTTAATGTGTCTCCTGGTTTCATACCATTTGGCAGTTCAATCGCCAGTATCCCAACGTATTCGATATCAACCGAAACTGTTTCACCTTGAAAATCCCAAGATGAGATAACCTGCTCTCTTTCACTGAAATAGCTTGTAGCTGCTGATGCTTGTTCTTTAAATGCTTCAAGTCCTTCCAGTTTCATATCCACTTCACCTTCGGATATATTTTCGAACACTACTTTATCATTTAAATCTTTGGTCATCCCGTCCACATCGAATGAGTTATAAGAGGAAATGTAATTTTCTATAGCATTTTTCTGAATGTCTTTCATAGCGGACTTAGGTTGATTGCAGCCGGAAATAGTGGCAAGTGAAACGATCAATAAAATGTATTTTTTCATGAATTAACTCATGTTATTAAGCAGTTAACTGGTACTATTTCAACCTAAGGTAAAACTTCTTTTATCGAAAATGTAGTGGTTTCAGCGAAATCAAATGATTAACTTTCTTCACAAATTGCCTAATGTATGACTGAGCTGCAAAAACAAAAGATTCAGCATTTCTTTAATGTTCTGGATAATAATGGGAATGGTGTGCTGGAAAAAGACGACTTTGAGCTCATCGGTGAGACCATGAGTGATATCATTGGCTATAGCACCAATGCAAGAGAGCGTCTCTTATTGAAATTAAAGGCGCATGGGCTTTTTGTTCAAATTCTGAAAGACATCAATAAAGAAGAAGCGGAACTTTCTCCAGAAGAATGGGAAAGGTTTTTTGAGGAGGTGGTCCTTTCCAAGCCCAATGATTATGTTAATCAATCTTCTACCTATCTTTTCTCATTGTTTGATCAGGATGGTGACGGATATATTGATGAAAGAGAGTATTTAGATATGTTCAAAGCCTACGGGTTGTACATGTCCGTTGCTAAAAAAGCATTTGATATGCTTGATATCAACGGGGATGGGCGCATCAGTGGGGGAGAGCTAGTTAAGGCTTTTGAAGACTTCTTTATGTCTCCGGATGAAAAAGCGCCAGGCAACTGGATTTTTGGAGATTGGAAACTAGGCTAAGAATTGCGAGTTCAGAAAACCACTATTCTGCCATTATTCGATCGCTTAATCAATCTTCGGGTAAATCTTCAAATTCTTTTCTCCTTACTTCCATCCACTGGTGCATTGCATCTGGAGATTTCATGAGTTCTTGCATTTCAGCCATCGCTTTCAAATGGGCTGCGTCACCTTTTTTGTACATTTCCATACCATGGTTTTTACTTAATTCGGCGATTTCTTCAAATGTTTCAGCATGGAATTCAAGATCACATGCTCCACCTAGTTGATTACATGTCATTGTCTTCATTGTCTTCACTATTTTGTTGTTGATATTTAATAATGATTTGGTTGGCAAGAAATTGTGCCAATTGGTCAAATACAGATCCCCATCCATTGTACACACCCATTTTCTCTTGTTGAATCTTGTACGCTTCAGTTGGATGAATAACGTTAAATATGAATGCTGTTTTCTCACCATCGGCCTCTAATAGGACCTCCATTACCACACCTTCTGTCATCGGCAGAAAATTCGCAGTAGTTACAAGCTTATTGGGCGCTGCAATTTCTATGTATTCTCCTTCAGCAATGAAATCTTTGCCATTTGGCATGGCCATCACATATTTCCACTTGCCACCAACTTTGAATTCGTGATGCTCAATTTTTGTATCCATGCCCTTCGGTCCCCACCATTTCACAATATGCTCTGCTTGAGTCCAGGCTTCCCATACAAGATCGATAGGAGCATCAAATGTTCGTTGGATGGTAATCGTTCTACTTTGTGGGTTGTTTGCTTGTGACATTATTCGATTGTTTTTCTTTTAATTCCATTAAATAGTCTTCGAAGGAGTCAACGCGATCCTCCCATAGCTTACGGTATTGTTCGATCCACAAAAAAGCCGGGACCAGACTTGCCGCATGAATTCGACAAAGTCTTTCTCTACCATTTTGTGAAACTTTCACCAAACCACACTCTTCTAATACCTTGATTTGTTGTGAAATAGCAGGTCTGCTTATGTCAAATTGATCAGCTAAGGCATTCAAATTCATAGGTTCTTCAGAAAGAAGATTGATAATTTCTCTTCTTGTAGGATCAGCAATGGCTTGAAATACGTCTCTTCGTGCACTCATAATAAACATGTAAGCAATTACTTACAAGTATATATGTAAGCATTCACTTACGCAAGTGTATTTAAAAAAACCACCTAATTTCTAGGTGGTTTCTTGTACCATTAGCATTTAATCCTATTCCTTTCTACCTGGTCTCTCCCTCGGTTTCTTTATAGTAAGTGGTGATTCCACGTTTATATCATCCACTGTAACTCGAACGGTATATTCTCCAGCAATTAAATGAAAGTCGCCATTTTCTGAAGCTTCATACCCTTCTTTCTCATTCCCTTCCAATAGATCTTTAAATGACTCGCTGGTTTCTAAACCTAGCTCGACAATATTTAATCCTTGATCCGAAGAGATCTCCTTCGAAGATACTACTTCCTCTTTATAAATGATTTCAATTTTTCCATTTCCTTCATTTTTAGCGTAGAAGTTTACAACTAAATTAGGTTCTATTTCTTCACCCCAAGCCCAGGTTTTACTGCCCCAACGTGAATTAAAGGTGATTTCATCTATGGAAAATACATGTAAATTTTTGGCCAAGATTTCTGAGCTTAACTGCTGGATGAGTCCTACATCGCCAATATAAATGCCTCGACCGTGAGTGCCGATTACTAAATCATTTTCTCTTGGATGAATGGTGAGGTCATGAACCGGAGTATTAGGAAGTCCTTTGGTGAATGCTTGATAGCTATTGCCACCATCTAAAGAAACGTATACTCCATGATCGGTGCCCACATAAATGATGTTTTCGTTTTGCGGATCTTCTTTTACCACGTTAATGGGCTCATGCGGAAGGTTAGCAGAGATATTTTTCCAGCTATCGCCATAGTTTTCACTTCGGTATACCAAAGGCTGGAAATTATCCCAACGATAGCCATTAAGCGATGCGTAAACACGTCCTTCTTTATGTTTTGATGCCTGTACCGTACTGACCCAAAAATTTTTGGGGAGTCCACTGGATATTCGCGTCCAGCTATCGCCAACATCATTTGATCGGTGAATTAAGCCATCATCACTTCCGACATATATCAGACCGAACTGTGATGGAGATTCTGAGATGGTTGTTAATGTACCATAACTAACATCTCCCTTTTTACCTCCTTGCGTCAAGTCATCACTAAGTGTTTTAAAATTTTCTCCCTGATCCATAGATCTATGAAAACGATTGCTTCCGAAGTACACAATATCCTGGTTGTGACTTGATAATGCAATCGGTGCTTCCCAATTCCATCGGTATGGAGCATCTCCAAGCGTGTGTCTTGGAGTGATGTATTTTCTATCGCCTGTTTCCGTATTGATCCTGAAGTAGTTGCCAAATTGATAACCGGTATAAATGGTTGAATTATCCCTGGTATCAACAGCGACCTGCATGCCATCACCACCCATAAGTCTCTCATAAGGATATCGACCCTCCTGATACCACCTTCTGGAGTATTCGTAAGTGCTTGGCCCTTTCCAGACGCCATTATCTTGAAGGCCTCCATAGACATTGTAGGGTTTAGCCATATCTACGGCAATCGAGTAAAATTGTCCTACTGAGGGTGAATTACAATTGATCCAGGTTGCTCCGGTATCATAACTTATATATACGCCTCCATCATTTCCAAGAATTAAATGTCGGGAGTCATTGGGGTTAATCCACAAAGCATGATGATCAACATGGACATTATCTTCATTAATACTTTTAAAAGTTTTACCCCCATCATCTGATCTGACAATAGGAACACCCATGGTATAAACCACATTAGGGTCTTGAGCATCCACCCGGACTTGTCCAAAGTAATACCCATAGGAAAAGATCATGCTCTCAATGTAATCTTCATGCGTTTTACTCCAGGTTTTACCTGCATCCTCGGATCGATACATTTCTCCACCTTTGACTGGAGTATCAAAAAGAAGGGAGTTCGCATCTTCTGTGAATGTGACCAAATCAAGAGGTTTTACCTTTCCGGATTTTACATCCTTTTTAATATCGACGGCATTGTAGGATCTGGGAAAACCATTATCGTCCAAATACTTATTTATTGCTTTATTTTCCAAAGCCATAAATTGCTGGTTATTCATCGTTCTGAGAAGGTCTTTAGTGAGCTCTTCATTACTATCACTTTCTTCCTTTTCTCTGCGATCTTGGTTGTCAAGGATGGCATAAACGATGCTTGGATCTGAGGGAGCAAACGATAAACCAATTCTACCGGTACCATCTGTATCTGGAAATCCTGAGTTATCAGCAATTGCATTCCAGTTTTCACCACCATCTTCCGAGCGATAGATGGCTGTTCCAGGTCCTGCTTCTTCAAAATTCCACGCCTTTCTATCTTTCTCCCAGGCGGCTGCAATTAATGTGTTTGGACTGTCTGGGTGTATGATCAGCTCTACAATCCCAGAACGGTTATTCACAAATAGCGTCTTACTCCAAGTCTCACCTCCATCCGAAGATTTGTATACACCACGTTCAGCATTTTCAGAATAGAGGTGTCCTAATGCCGCTACCCAAAGTACATTAGGGTCGGAAGGGTGAATCAATATTCGACCAATGTGGTGTGTTTCGGTGAGTCCAACATTCTCCCATGAATCTCCATTATCAGACGACTTAAAAATCCCATAACCTGAATAGGAGGAGCGACTTGAGTTGTTTTCACCAGATCCAACATAAATGACTTCATTTTCCCAGTCTACTGCTATGTCTCCAATCGTCATGACTATCTGATTGTCAAAAATGGGTTGAAAAGAGGTTCCGTTATTTTTGGTCTCCCAAAGTGAACCAGAAGCATAGGCAACATAAAAATGTGAAGGATCCGTAGGGTCTACCTCTAAATCCACGACTCGTCCGCTCATGACTGTAGGGCCTACATTTCTAAACGGGACATTTTTAACAAGTGAACTATTTTCAAGTTTCATTCTCCTTTGATAACCGTCCCAGCGTTCTTGTGCTGAAGTCGGTTGTGGGATTTCGTTGGATTTTTTCTTTCGCTGAGCGGGAAGAATAAAAGTCACGCTCAAAAAGAGAAGTAGATAAATGATTCTCATGGGGTTAGATTTTTTAATAAGTTAGTAAGTATAAAACTTAAACATTCTGAAACCAACCCTTATGCATATGAAGAAGCATATCTGGATATTAGTGGTCCTATTAGGATGCGCTAAAGGAGGAGAAATTCAAGAAAAATCTTCCAATGAGGTATTGCCTAAAGCAAATCATATATTGTCTTCGGATCAAACGCACAATAAATGGAGTCGAACGATTGAGCCGGTGCTGACGATCAATTCAGGAGAAGTTGTGGAAATAAGTACTGAAGAAGCTACTGATGGTCAGCTTACTTTGAATTCAGACACTGCTGATTTAATGAATTTGAGTTTTGAACCCATCCATCCATTAACCGGTCCAATATACATTAATGATGCAAAGCCGGGAGATGTTATAGCGGTAACATTGCATAAAATAGAGATTGGAGACTGGGGTTGGACAGCGATACTTCCAGGTTTTGGTTTCTTGGCAGATGAATTCACTGAGCCTCACTTAAAAACATTCGAGCTTTCAGGCAAGAACAATGTTCGTTTTGCAGATGGAATAAATATTCCTCTCAGGCCTTTCCCTGGTGTTTTAGGGGTTGCACCGAATACAGATTCATTGCTATCTACCATTCCACCACGAGCAAACGGAGGTAATATGGATGATCCCAATATTGTGGAAGGAACAACGGTCTACCTTCCTGTTTTTGTTGAAGGCGCACTATTCTCAATAGGAGATGCACACGCTGCACAAGGATTGGGTGAAGTTTGTGGAACAGCCATTGAAGCTCCAATGAAGTTTTTGGTTGAGATTGAATTATTAAAAGGTTCAAGTATTCAGGAGCCGCAATATGAAAATGATGATGTGTATGCTGTTACAGCATTTGGAACTACCATTGACGAGGCTGCAAAAAAAGCCACTAAGTACATGATTGAATACTTGAAGAAGGAATATGAATTGAGTGGCAACGATGCCTATATGTTATGTTCACTAGCAGGCGACTTAAAAATTGCGGAGGTTGTTGATGTCCCGCACATGTTAGTGACTATGTCTATTGATAAAGAAGTGTTAAGCAAATGATAACGATTTACCATAACCCCCGATGCGCAAAAAGCAGACAAACCCTGGGTTTGATTGAAGAAAAAGGACGTGATTTTGTTGTAAAAGAGTATTTGAAAAATCCTCCTTCAAAATCAGAATTAAAAAAGGTGATTGAGCTTCTTGGAATAAAACCAGAACAACTCGTGAGGAAAGGGGAGGCCGAGTTTAAAGAAAACTTTAAAGGAAAAGAGCTATCTGATGATGAATGGATTGATGCCATGGTCAGTTACCCAAAATTGATCGAGCGTCCGATTGTGATTGAGGGGGATAAAGCAGTTTTAGGAAGACCACCCGAAAATGTACTTAGTTTACTATGAAAGCAGTATTAGTTGAAACACTTGGTGGACCTGAAAATCTTGTATATCGAGATCATGAAATTCAGCCACCAGCAAAAGGTTACGTCAGAATTGAAGTAAAGTATGCCGGGGTAAATTTTCCGGATACCTTGATCATTCGCGGAAAGTATCAATTTCAACCAGAACTTCCGTTTTCACCAGGAGGAGAGGTTGCTGGTGTTGTGAAAGAGGTTGGTCCTGACGTTACCGAATTTAAACCGGGAGATCGTGTGGTTGCCGGAACCACTGCTGGTGGTTTTGCAGAGGAGGCTAATGCGTTCGCTTTTAATACACATAAGCTACCGGATGAGGTAAGCTTCAAAGATGCTGCAGCTGTCTTATTGACTCATGGAACAGTTATCCATGCGTTGAAAGACCGAGCTAAGCTTCAAAAAGACGAGTCATTGGTGATTTTAGGAGCTTCAGGAGGAGTTGGTACCGCGGCGATTCAACTAGGAAAAATCATGGGCGCGCATGTAATTGCCTGTGCTTCAACGGACCAAAAATTGGAGTTCTGCAAAGCGCTTGGAGCCGATGTTGCCCATAAGTACACACCGGATAATCTTAAATCAAGCATTAAAGAACTCACACACGGCAAAGGAGCTGATGTGATCTTTGATGCAGTTGGTGGCGACTTCTCAGAACAGGCATTTAGAGCCATCGCTCCTATGGGCAGGCATCTCGTGGTGGGGTTTGCCTCTGGAGACGTTCCTGCTATTCCATGGAACCTACCTTTATTGAAAAGTGCATCAATTACCGGAGTGTTTTGGGGGAATTTTTTCAGAATGTTTCCTGAAGAAAATAGGAAGAACATAAAAGAGCTTCTGAGCTGGATTTCCACCCGACAATTTGTACCTAAAATAGACTCAGTTCACCATTTGTCTGCCGCCAACAAAGCATTACAAAAGATAGAGGATAGGAGTGTTATGGGGAAGATTGTTCTGGAAGTCGGTTAAGACGCAATTCATTCCGAAATTATATTCTGAAAACGCATTTCTTTACAACCTGTTGTTGTCTAAGCAACTATATTCATTGGTAGATTTTTGGTATTTATCGATTATTTCGAGAGTTTTATCGTGATGTTAATTTTTTTTTAAGTTAAAAACTCTACTATGATGAAAAACTACTTAAAAAGAAAACTACTGGTGCTATGTCTATTAGTACCTGTTAGTTTTTTGATGGCCCAGAATGTTAGGGTCAGTGGAACGGTAACCGACGCTGCGAATGGCGAGGGGTTACCGGGAGTAACTGTATTAGTCAAAGGGACTACCAACGGAACTATTACAGGAATCAATGGTGAATATGAGTTGTCTGTACCTTCAGGCTCAACTCTTGTATTCTCTTCAATCGGCTATTCAAGTATTGAGGTTGCAGCTGCGGATGCTGGCAATGTGTCCATGCAAACAGATGTAACCAATCTGGACGAGGTGGTTGTAAGTGGTCTGGCTACCTCAGTAAAGCGGTCCAACCTGGCAAATTCAGTGGCCTCAATTTCTTCTAAGAACCTTACAGGAATTACCAACCAGTCTACACTGGATGGATCACTTTCTGGTAAGTTCTTGGGTGCTGATATTCGTGCCAACTCTGGAGCTCCGGGAGGAGGTATTTCCATGAGGTTAAGAGGGGTTACTTCAATTTTTGGTGACCAACAGCCGCTCTTTATTGTAGATGGTGTATATGTTGATAATTCGACTACTTCTCTGGGAAACAACATTGTTTCTGAAGCAGCAGGTGGTGGAAACCCTTCAACCAACCAGGATGATGCGACTAACCGTATTGCAGATATCGACCCAGAAGATATTGAGTCAATTGAAATACTGAAAGGTGCTTCAGCTGCTGCTATCTATGGTTCACGAGCTGCAGGAGGTGTGGTTATCATCACTACAAAAAGAGGAAAAAGCGGAAAAGCGCAAGTTGGATTTTCACAAACCATCGGCTTTCGCTCACCTACTCAACTTTTAGGTACTCGTACCTACAATGAAGATAGAATTCGTGCGATCTTCGAAGATGCAGATGATCCAACCTCAACAGATGCTGTAGAACAGGCACAAATCGATGCATTTAACAACAATGGTGTTACTGATTATGAAGCTGAAATATTTGATAATGTTCGCGTATCCAGAACATCCAGACTATCGGTTTCTGGAGGAAGCGATGCGACAGACTTTTTCTTTGGGGTTACTGTTAAAGACGAGCCAGGTCTTGTTGAGAATACAGGATATGCCAAAGAGTCTGTGAGACTTAATATCGGTCATAGATTTAATGATTGGTTAGATATCTATGTAACCAACAACTACATCAATTCACAGACAGATAAAGGATTCTTCAACAATGGTAACCAAAACAGAACGGTAGGATATGCTTTGGCATTTACATACCCTTGGCAACAGCTTGAAGCAGTTGACGGGGTTTACCCAGCGGCACCTGCAGGTTCTAATGCTTTGGAAACCATAGATGTGACTACTAACCGTGAAGAGGTAAACAGATACATTGGAGGTATTACTACCAATGTAAAAATTCTACGGAAAGATGATAATCAGTTGAAATTAGTTCTTCAAGGGGGTCTAGACCAATACACCTTGAGAACATCCAGTATTTTCCCTGGAACACTGTCATATTTTAGGCCTACTACATCATTAGGAGGTGCTTCTATATCAGGTACTACTGTTAATACAAATTACAACGTAACTGCATCTTTAGTACATTCTTATTTCTTAGATAATGGATTGAGTCTTACCAGCCAGGCGGGTTATTTCTTGCAGAACTTCGACAAGAACACAGTAATAACTACAGCCACTGGATTGAATGGTTCTCAGACGAATTTAGGTCAGTCTGCTAACGTAGGTGTTCAACAAATTATTACTCCTCAGGAAGATCAAGGATTCTTCTTCCAGGAAGAGGCAAACTATCAGGATAAGATCATTGCTACTGTCGGAATTAGAGGTGATAAGTCAACCAATAATGGGGATGCAGATAAGCTATATTATTATCCAAAAGCGAGTTTAGCAATCAACCTTCACGAATTTGATTTCTGGAATGTGCCTGTACTAAACAACTTCAAGCCTAGAGTGGCTTACGGTGAAGCCGGTAGATTCTCTACCTTCAACCAGCGGTTTATACTTACCAATCCTCAATTCATTGGAGGTACTGCAGGGGTTTCTCCAGGAAATTTACTTGGAGATGTTAACGTTGAGCCTGAAAGACAAACAGAACTTGAGGTTGGAGCAGATATCGGACTTCTTGATAATAGAATCGGTTTAACCGTTAATTTCTACAACAAGAAGATCAAGGATGTATTGTTACAAGCACAGAATGAACCGTCTTCTGGTTTTACGAATCGGGTAATTAATGGTGCAGAGCTTGAGAATAAAGGAATTGAAATCGGGTTGAATGGTACGGTTATTCAGAACGATAACATTACCTGGAATTCAACGGTAAGATGGTGGAAAAATAAGTCAGAGGTTACAAGCCTTGATGTTCCAGCATTTACTACAGGAGGATTTGCAGCTTCACTAGGTACTTATTTGATTAAAGAAGGCGAAAGTGCAACTCAAATTGTAGGTACGTATATCCCTGCAGATTGTAACAATTGTGATCCTGATGGTGACGGTTTTGCAGTTTATGGTAACGCTGAGCCTGATTTCCAAATGTCATGGTTCAACTCTATTAGCTATCAAAACTTTGATCTGACATTCTTATGGCACTGGAAGCAAGGTGGCGACGCAATCAACCTGACCACTTTACTTTATGACCTTGCAGGGACTACCTGGGATTATGATGAGACCGGACTAGATCCAAGTGGTGCGCTTTCTAATGGTGCTTACAGAGCAAGTCAGGCATTTGCTAACCCGGATCCGGTGATTGAAGATGCAGGCTACATTCGATTGCGTGAGATTGGATTGTTTTACACAATACCAAATTCTCTGATTCCTCAATTGGATCAGGTGAAAGTCGGAGTTTCAGGACGAAACTTGATTAACATCTTTGATTACAACAGTTATGATCCTGAAGCATCTAACTTCGGTAATAATGTGTTGGCAAATACTGTGGAGGTTACTCCTTACGCAGCAAGTAAGTTTATCAACTTTCATTTAGATATTAAGTTTTAATCGAAAGGACAATAATTATGAAAACGATATATAATAGAATTCTAACCCTATTTGTCCTGGTTGCACTTTCTGCGTGTACTCTGGATGAAGTAGACAACCCGAATGCACCTACAGTTTCGAGTTTTGAAGATGGTGCAACTCAACAAGATTTGAGATTGCTAACGACTGGTTTGGAAGCTGTTATCAGAAATGATATGGGCTTTCACTATCAAACGGTAAGTATCTTAGGTAGAGAATACAATGACCTTACTCAGGTAGACCCAAGATACACCGGAGAAATACTTGTGGGCCCATTAGATAATAATGGATTCTTAACTACGCGAGCTTATGCAGCATGGTACAAGGTGGTTCAAACAGCCAACTTACTGTTAACAGCAGTGGATAACTCATCTACTTCATTAAGTACTGAGGCGCTTGATGGGTATAGAGGGTATGCCAGAACGATGAAGGCATATGCGCTACTTATGGTTGCAAATAGGCAGTATAATAATGGTATTCGTATCGATGTAGCAGATCCTGACAACTTAGGACCTTTTGTTACTTATGCCAATGCGCTTACAGAAATTGCAAATATGCTGAATAGTGCTAATACTGAATTGTTAAACTCGGCAAGTGAATTTACCGATGATCCTACCACAGCAGCGGATGAGTCATTAGGGGAGTTTGATTTTGCTTTAAGTAGCGGATTTGCAGGCTTTGATCAGCCAGGAACTTTCGCACAATTTAATAGAGCATTAGCGGCTAGAGTAGCAATTTATCAGGGAAATAAAAATACAGCGTTGAATCTTCTTGGAGATTCATTCTTGAGTGAAACTGCTAGTTTAGACTTAGGTCCTGCGCACGTATTTGGTTTGACTGGTAATGATATTGCAAATCCATTGTTCTATGTACCTAACCAGCAGCGTTATATGGCGCACCCTTCATTCGAAGCTGACGCAGAACCTTTTGATACACGTGTAACTACTAAAACAAGTTTGTTTGATCCTGAAGATGACCCGGATTTAGGTCCGATTACTGTCAGCTTTGATGGATTAACTGGTAATAGACAAGTTACGCTTTATGCTAGCAATACATCTCCAGTTTCAATTATCCGAAATGAAGAGCTACTTCTTATCTATGCGGAGGCAAATATTGGAACGGATAATGCAGAAGCTATTCGTGTTTTAGATATTATCAGAGCTGCTGCAGGATTGGCGGGTTCTACTGCGAATCCAGCTTTGGACGCTGAGGTAGAAGATGAGATGTTGACGCAAAGAAGATACTCGCTGTTTGGAGAGGGCCATCGTTGGATTGATCTAAGAAGGTATAACAGATTAGATGATCTTCCTTTGGATAGAGCGGGTGATGCTCGTTTGAGTGAATTCCCTACACCTTTTGCAGAGAATCAATAATAATTTCAATAGACTTAAAAAGGGGTGGTCATTGGCTTCCCCTTTTTTTATTCCCTACTGGCATACTCAACGATTTGAATCAGGTCTCTTTCATTACTGAATTTTAAATTACCCTTTTTAATAAATCGCTCTAAGCCTTTCACGGACAAGAAATCGAGATTTCTCTTTCTACTGTTTACAATTTCGAAGGTCCTTTCATCTTTTTCGTAATAGTACTTTTCCAAAACCTGAACTTTATCTTCAGTTTCATTTACCAATGATGGGGAAGTGGCCTGCCGTGGAGCAAATACATGCTTACATTTATATAATTTGATCTTCCCGTTGCTAAGAACCTCGGCAAACCCTGAAACATCTTCAGCATTTAGAAGACCAGTGAGTTCTTTATTTACATACTTTTCTGGACGAAGACGCTCAATACTAAACCATTCAAGACTATCTATAAAACTTCCATGGATCGCCTTAATTTTTGTATCTAGTATTATTTCAACATGATTTCTCACCAGATCATACCTCATGTAGTAAGCAACTAAAGAATCCCCATTTTTGAGAAACAAATTACCGGCATTCCAATTGGGGTCTGCATAATACTTCCCGATAGAGGTTAAGTTCATCGGAGTGACATTTGTCTTCAGAGCACTCTCACCGAAGAAAAAAGGATTCAAAGTGGGTACTTGTGAGTAGAGGCTAGATTGAAGCAGAAGTGATATTAGTATGAATATGATGCAGTTCTTTTTTCTATTATGCATGTGATAGGTGAGTGGTAGAGTAGGTGATTTTAACGAATCTTAGAAAAATGGTTTAAGATTTTATTTGATTGGAGGAAAATTTATGCCAAATAGCTTCTAACCAAGAATTTTTGAATTAATCAACAAGTTTCAAAAGACTCGATATATCCAAAGGTTTGGTATACATATTCAAACTTCCATCTTCATTTATTGGCCACTGTTCCCTTGGTCGATCCACATATAATTCTATTCCATTTTGATCAGGGTCATGTAAGTAGATAGCCTCCGAGACGCCATGATCCGAAGCACCTGATAAGGGATATTTAGCATCTCTTAAACGTTTAACCAGAATTGCCAAATCTTTGCGGGTGGGCAACAAAATAGCCACATGGAAAAGACCTGTGTTTTCTCTGGATGGTGGAACCCCATCCTTACTCATCCAGGTATTAAGTCCTATGTGGTGATGATAGCCACCTGCAGATATAAAGGCAGCATCATCACCATAAGTTGTCAATAACTCGAATCCCAAAAGCCCACAATAAAAGTCCAGTGACTTTTTGATGTTGGATACTTTTAAATGAACGTGTCCAATCCTGGTTTCTGAGGGTATTGTATAGTCTGACATCATTAATTCATTGGAACTTCAATCAACAACAACTTTGCATCAGTTTTTGCATTTATCTCCAATTCGTTGGATTCTTCAAAACCAGCTGCATCGCGTTTTCTCAGTTCAGTTTCACCGATTGCCACATCTCCGTCAATCACGAATGCATAAACTCCATTTCCACTTTTATTCAGTTGATAGGTAATTGATTTTTCTGCATCCAGATCTGTCAACGAAAACCATGCATCCTGATTGATCCACAATGCGTCATCGGCATTGGGTGATACAACAGTTTGCAATGCATTTTTTCTGTTCGATTCTTCAAATACCTTTTGATCATATCTGGGCTTTATGTTCTCTTCTTTCGGTAATACCCAAATCTGAAGAAAATTCACTTCGTCTGTTTTGCTCGCATTGTATTCAGAATGTGTTAAGCCACTTCCTGCACTCATAATCTGGACTTCACCCGTATTGATTACCTTTTCATTACCCGTGCTATCTCTGTGTGCTAGTGCTCCGCTCAAGGGAATAGAGACAATTTCCATATTGCTGTGCGGGTGAGTGGGGAATCCTGCACCACCAATCACAATATCATCATTGAGCACACGAAGCATACCAAACCTTACCCGCTCAGGATCGAAGTACTGACCGAAACTAAAAGTATGCTTACTGTTGAGCCAACCGAAGTTTGCATTACCCCTGGTGTCTGATTTATGAATTACTTTTTTCATTGTTTTATCCTTTCTAAAAATGTTTCATTCTAATATACGTATTTACATTAAATGTAGTTACATATAAATTATT
This sequence comes from Ekhidna sp., assembly GCA_965601465.1. Taxonomy (GTDB): domain Bacteria; phylum Bacteroidota; class Bacteroidia; order Cytophagales; family Cyclobacteriaceae; genus Ekhidna. The sequence continues at coordinate 1,934,282 of OZ271834.1, forward strand.
TATTAAAAATTGAAGCCTTATTTAATTTCTTACCTTTGCGCTATTATTTATTAGAAAAGAAGAAAATGAAAGCTAAAGCTAACGACAAGGTAAAAGTGCATTACACAGGTAAACTTACTTCAGGTGAAGTGTTTGATTCTTCGGAAGGACGAGATCCATTGGAGTTTACTGTAGGAGGTGGACAAATGATAAAAGGCTTTGATGAGGCTGTTAATGGAATGGAGTTGAAAGAGAAAAAAACCGTCACAATTCCATCTGCGGAAGCATATGGTGAGCGGAGGGAGGAGTTGATTCAAGAAGTTCCAAAGAATCAATTGCCTGATGATATGAATCCTGAAGTTGGTCAAAAACTAGTAGCCACTAATGATCTTGGGCATCAGACCTATGTAAGTGTAACTGAAGTTTCTGATGAAGCAATTACCGTTGATGCTAATCATGATTTAGCGGGTAAAGACCTGGTATTTGATATCGAATTGGTTGAGATCGGATAAGATGCAACTAAACAAAAGATTTAAAAAGGGCTCATTGAGCCCTTTTTTTATGTCAGTTTTATTGTAAATTCATTACTAACCTTCCATAATCAGCAGCATAGCAATCGACATTCATGTATAAACCACTAATCACTTTTATTTTACTATTTGCATTTCACGGGGTATTATCTCAGGATAGCGTGGATACGGACTCTGTTAATAGAAAACTTAACAGCCTGAATCAGCAATTAGAAACATATGAAAGACTGCTGAGTCAAAGTAACCAACGAAGAAGGCAAGATTCACTTGCACGAGTAGACCTCATGCGGAGGATTCAGTTGCTTCAGGAAAGTGATAAAGTAAGTCAGACAACTTTACGCCAACAGATTAGGGAAATCGAGCAACGTGATTCTGTTCGAAATGCAATTCAAAAACAGCGTATTCTTGATTTAAAAGTCAAGACGAGAGGATATGATGTAGCACCTTTTGAGGATTCACTTTTCACAATATTCACAAAGCTAGGGCCTGTCATGCCAGAGGACCGGGCAATGAATGTATCTCAGAAAATTGAGATTTTGGTAAGAGACGATTATTTCATTCCAGACTCATTGTATGTTGAAGAACATGAGGGAACCATAGATATTATGTACAAAAACCTAATTGTGACTAGCGTTTCCGACTGGGATGCTCTTTGGGTTCAAGATGAAAGCAAGGCCACCCTGGCCAAATTATATCAAGAGCAGGTACGTCAATATATTGTTGATAAAAGAAGTAGAAGCACCATAAAAAATATAGCTGCAAGAATTGGTTTAGTATTTCTGATTCTAGGAGCTGTTCTTTTGATCCTGTATTTCATCCGACGTTTCGTTGATGGTCTTCAAGGATGGATGGTAACTCACAAAGCCAGATTTTTTAGAGGAATAACGATTAGAAACTTTGAGTTTTTACCCCCTGACCTTCATCTTAATGTTAGCATTCGAGCCGTTTCAATCCTTAAATGGGGCTTTTATGCACTTATTTTTTACTTATCGCTCCCATTAATCTTTGGTCTTTTTCCATTTACCAAGGGTTGGGCGAAGACATTGGTAGACTGGATCATTAGTCCGGCTAAAAACATTTGGTTTGGTTTCTGGAATTATCTGCCCAACATATTCACTATAGCGGTCATCTACATTATTACCAGGTATTTGATTAGATTTTTGAAATTTATTGCAAGTGAGGTAGAGAACAATAAGTTGAAAGTCCCGGGATTTTATCCGGATTGGGCAATACCCACATTTCGGTTGGTCAAACTTCTTGTTTACGCATTTATGTTGGTAATGGTGTGGCCCTATCTTCCTGGATCCGATTCTGAAATATTTAAAGGAGTTTCGGTATTTCTGGGGCTAATAATTTCATTTGGCTCTACCTCAGCAATAGCCAATGCTGTTGCAGGACTTGTAATCACATACATGAGACCATTTAGAGTTGGAGATAGGGTTAAGATAGGGGATGTGACCGGAGCAGTCGTAGAAAAATCCCTTTTGGTGACTCGTGTCCGAACGACGAAGAATGAGGATATCACAGTTCCAAACTCCTCAATTCTTACTGGTTACACCGTAAATTATAGCAGTAGTAGCAAAGACTTAGGTTTGATCTTAAACACCTCAGTGACCATAGGATACGATGTTCCCTGGCGTAAAGTACATGAGCTCCTAATCGATGCAGCAGTGCTAACAGATGGAGTAAATGTCAGTAAGGAACCATTTGTTTTACAGACAAGCCTGGATGATTGGTACGTATCCTATCAATTAAATGCCTATACCGATACTCCTGAGAAAATGTCGAATGTATATTCTGATCTACATGCCAACATACAGGATAAATTTAACAGCGCTGGAATTGAAATAATGTCGCCACATTACCGAGCGGTTAGAGATGGCAATGTAACAACTATTCCTAAAGACGAAGGTTTCAGCAATAGCTAAATGGGTAATGATACCCTAAAAGTAGATCCTTTACCCGGATCGGAGGTGGCTACGATGCTACCCTTATGATCAGAGACAATTTTGGATGAAATGGCCAGTCCCAAGCCCGTTCCTTCTCCTGGTTTTTTTGTGGTAAAAAATGGATCAAAAATCCGATCCAGAACTTCTGGCGATATACCACCCCCATTGTCATCGATGACTATATGAAGAAAGTTGGAGTCTTTTTGGGTAGTGACACTGATCTCGCCTCGCTTGTGGATGGCTTGCATAGCGTTTCCTAACAGATTCAAAAATACTTGGTGTAGCTGTCCTGAATTCCCTTTTACAATCTTGAAGTCGCAATATTCTTTTACAATGTCTATTCGTCCTTTCGATTTATGTTCCAAAATATTCAAGCAGTGCTCAATCAATTCCTGAATGTCGCAATCTTGATTCTGATCTTGAGATTGATGACTGAAATGACTTAGACTATTGACAATCTTATTCAATCGCTCGAGACCATCTTCAATGATATTGATGAAATCTTCGTTCTTCTTGAGGGTATTTTCATCCATGTCCTGTTTCATGGTTTGAAGGCTGCCCTTGATGAAATTGAGTGGATTTTTTATCTCATGATTTATACCTGCACTCATTTGACCAAGAGAGGCCATTTTTTCCGCATTGATCAATTGGCTTTGTGTCTTTTGCAGCTTATCCAGTGTGGCTTCCAGTTTCTTTTTTTCTGAAAGCAGGTCCCTGTGTTCATGGTCCTTGTTTCGGATTACTACGATGAGTAAAATTCCGGTTACACTCAGTGAAACAATAACGTGTATTTGGTCACTCATTTGGGCTAATGCTTCTGTTACTTCTATCCGATAAAGGAGGTGCCTCGGAAGTATCACACATAATAAGATCATTAATAGTGTGAGCGAAATGGATACGAAGAAATGCTTCCTCTCCTGGCTGAAATCAAAGAAGAATACATATCCCAGAAGAATAGGAAAATATACAGTGAGTACAGCCTCACCTAATGTATATACGTGATAGGTAAAAAAGACACTAAAAGAAGCGATTGTCATTAATAATATCTTTGCAGATCCCATCATTCCATTGACATTTAATCCATAGGCAGTGAGGCATGCCAGCATAAAGAAGATGGATATGAGTACCGTCTGATAACCACTCACATATGCACCATAGAATGCATAAAAAAGGAAAATGGAAGCAACGATCAAACAGACACTATTCGTGATTGCTGCTTGTTGTTTTGTTTCCAGGGGCTGAGATTCATCTATCCCTTTACGAATAAGATTTCTTATTGGGTTCAATCTTGCTTGGTGGTGATTTTATAAGCGTTAAGTTACGAATAATCTTATGGATTTATCAATTGATAAATGTGCGGAATTATTATCTCGATACAGCTCGTATCATCTCTTTTGATTCATCTTCGAGATTTACAAAGTTTATTTTTTCCATCTGATCTACTTCAAGGCTGTAGAAGTCGAATTCTTCCACCACCTTACCTGTCAACTTATAAATGCCTTTTCCTCTAAATGGATATTTAGCAACCGAGGGAGGAAAATGTACCGTGTCAATAAACTTTCCTTCTCTGTCTATGAAGGTGCCAAAACACATGCGCTTTCCATTCGACGTGCCCGTATTTTTGATGGTGACCAAATACCCCAGCATATCTACTCGTTGATGTAAATGATTGGGCAGATCTTTTGATAATACACCTTTCACATCAGTATTGATCAAGTCAAAAGGGTTGCAAAGAGGGAAGCCCAGTAGGTCCATCTCGTCCAATGCATCTTCTCGCTTGTCATAATGTAGGGGAGGTAGGGTCCATTGCTTGATCGGTATCTTGAATAACCCATTCTTTGCCCGGCTGACACCAGCACCCAAAGTGAAATGCACTTGCCATAAAATATCTTTTTTTGGACCAAATGCTCGTAATGCTCCGATTCGCACCAAGAGTTTGATCTGCTCTAGCGAGATTTCCAGTCGATCGATGAAGTCATCCAGATCTAAAAACTCACCATTTTTCATTCGTTCCATCACGATGGTATCAATCGTTGTATGATTCAGATCTTTCACCATCCCCAATCCCAGGTAGATCGTTTTACCAAAAATTACGGTAAGCCCTTCACTGTGATTGACACACGGAGCTTCTATTTCCGCTCCACTCATGCGTGCTTCATGTACATAAAATTCGGTTCGATAGAAGCCCCCGCCATTGTTGATTACGGCGACCATGTATTCCAATGGATAGTATGTTTTGAGGTATAAGGCTTGATAGCTTTCCACCGCGTAAGAGGCAGAGTGCCCCTTTGCAAAGGCATAGCCAGCGAAGCTTTCGATCTGTCGCCAAATGTCTGCAGAAAGCTCATAAGTATGTCCCATATCTCGGCAGTTCTGGAAAAACTTGTCTTTCACCTTCAAAAACTCGTTACGAGATCGGTACTTTCCAGACATACCCCTTCTTAGCATATCAGCTTCACCCAAATCCAGTTTTGCAAATAAGTGAGCCACTTTGATCACGTCCTCTTGATAGACCATCACGCCGTAGGTATCTGGCATAATGTCTTGTAAGATGGGGTGTGCATCATTTCTGCGTTCCGGATGGCGATACCGTAAGATATATTCACGCATCATTCCTGATTTGGCAACTCCTGGCCGTATGATGGAACTGGCTGCCACTAATCCCAAATATTCATTCACTTGCAGCTTTTTCATAAGCATCCGCATAGCAGGAGATTCGATGTAGAAGCACCCAATGGCATCCGCATTTTGCAACTTATAATTCAATTTTGGATCGTCCTTGAATGACTTGAAATTGTGAATATCAACGTCAGGATCATCGGGGCAATTACGCTTGATCACCTCCAGTGAATCACGGATTTTACCGAGTCCTCGCTGACTGAGGATGTCGAACTTGAATAGCCCAACATCTTCTGCAATAATCATGTCGAAGTGTGTGACGGGATAGCCTTTTGGAGGTAGTGAAGTAGCAGTAAAGTAATGAATAGGCTTATCAGCGATGAGGACGCCGCCAGCATGAATGCTCAGGTGGCTGGGAAAATTGGTAAGCCGTGCGCCATACCTGCGGATGAGCTGGCCAATATGATCCAAATCTTTTTCGTCCGCTTGCCCCACTTTCTCTATTTCATGTGGCGGAAGGCCGAACACTTTACCCAGCTCACGAACGACCGCACGGTTTTGAAAAGTGCTGTATGTTGCCAGTAGGGATACCTGTCCCTGGGATCCAAATCGTTCAAAGATGTATCGTGTAATGTCATCCCGATCTTTCCATGAAAAGTCAATATCGAAATCAGGAGGGTTTTGACGGAATAGGTTGATGAATCGCTCAAAATAGAGATCTAGCTCAATGGGATCTACATCGGTGATTCGTAGAAGGTAGGCAACGACACTATTAGCACCACTGCCTCGTCCTACATGATAATACCCCTTTGAACGAGCATATTCCAGGATATCCCAGTTGATGAGGAAGTAAGACACAAATCCTTTCGATTTGATCATCTCGAGTTCCATGTCTAATCGATCGAGAATCTTTTGGTCCGGCTGCTCTCCGTAGCGATACGGTAGCCCCTTATAACAGAGTTCTGTGATCAGTTGTACGTCTTCCTCTTCTGAGCCGGAATATATTTTCATATTTTGATGATTCACCGGATCGTTAAATTGAAATTCAATGGAGCACTGATCCAATAATTTTTTCGTGTTAACGATGATTTCCGGATAGTCCTTATAGGCTTCAAAAAGTCTTCCGACCGAATGCATCACGTCACCGGGAGCACCTTCTTCTTCTTTGGGCAGTCTGCTTAGCAACATGTTATTATCGATGCTCCGAAGCAAGCGATGCATGTTGAAATGGATCTTGTTGTCTTCCCCACCTTTGAAAGAAACCGTCTGCAAAATCACGAGCTTTTTCAGGTCTTTTTTCCAATTGGTCATCGGAAGTTTGATGATGTCCTTAGGACGAATGCCCAGAAATTCGTTTTCACGAAGTTTGAGGTCGAATGATAATTGGAATGGATAGATGATGAATGCGTGTTTGAATTTAGGGGCACGGTCTGGAAAGTTCTCTTTTTCATGAAGGTATTTGGACAGGTATTCATTAAGCTCTTGAAAGCCCTGGTTGTCTTTCGCTACGCCAATAAATTTTTGTTGCGCACCATTCCGAAAGTCTATACCCAGAATAGGTCGAATATCGAATTTGGCTGCTAGTCGTACGAAATTTAGACTCCCAGCGGTGGAATTTATGTCAGTAAGTGCCATCTCTGTGATTCCACACTGCCGAGCAGTGGTTAGCAGTTCTTCTTCTGATAACGTGCCGTATTTGAAGCTGTAATATGTATGCGTATTGATATACATAATTTTGATGATAAACTCACCTCACCCTTCTTCGAAAGGCACCCCTCTCTAATTTTAGAGAGGGGAAGGGGGAGTGTTAGGTTCCACCTTAGAAATCCTCATATCACCCTTGAAAGGGTTGAATGTACGAATCGCATTGACGCCCAAAGCCTTAGCCCGGACGATCGACCGATCACCGTGTTTCTTTCTCAGCCAGTCCATCTCCTGGTACAGGTTGATGATTTCACCAGAATCCTCAAAAAGGTTGATTTGATAGTTTCCGTGTACGAGACTGCTAAATCGAACGCCCACGAGCCTAACCAGCAGCCTTCGGTCGTAAAGTTTCTCGAATAACTCAATCACTCTGGGTATCAGAATATGATCAGCAGAGGTGTACGGTATTCGAATCTGTTGACTGTAGGTATTGAAGTCCGAATAACGGATCTTGATAGCTATGCAGGCGGTTAATTTGCTTTCTTGACGTAACTGATACGCCAGGTGTTCAGTCATGGCCAAGATAATATTCTTCAAACGAGTAATATCCGTAGTGTCCTTATTGAAGGTTTGTTCGGTAGAGATGGATTTTCGCTCAGAATATGGAATCACAGGCGAATGATCTATTCCATTTGCCTTTTCCCACATCACAACTCCATTTTTTCCAAAAATTTGCATGAGCATATCTTTTGGCATCTCTTGCAGTGTATGAACTTTTCGAACACCCAGTCCTCTTAAGGTTTGCTGGGTTTTACTCCCGATCATAGGAATTTTTTTGACCGAAAGTGGTGCGAGAAAGGTCTTTTCAGACCCGGATTGTACCCAAATCTTGTTGTTGGGTTTGGCTTCTCCTGTGGCTACTTTAGATACCGTTTTGTTGATGGATAGCCCAAATGAGATAGGGAGATGTGTTTCCTGAATGACTTTTTCACGAAGTTCGGAGGCCATTTTATAGCACCCAAAAAAGCGGTCCATGCCGGTTAAATCGGCATAAAATTCATCAATGGAGGTTTTTTCAAAGACAGGTACACGCTCTCGAATGATTTCTGATACTTCCATCGAGAACTTAGTGTAATCAGCATGACTCCCCTTTATCACGATGGCTTCCGGGCATAGTTGCATAGCCAGGCGCATGGGCATAGCAGAGTGAACACCAAATTTCCGAGCTTCATAGCTGCATGCGGCAACAACCCCGCGATCACTCGATCCACCAATTAGAATAGGTTTACCCTTCAATTGCCTATCCCGCAACCGTTCCACAGACACAAAAAAGGTGTCCAAATCCAAGTGTAAAATGAAGGAATTCATTAGAGTACAAAATTACTAATATTTTTAGTAAAATATATCTCCTGATTAATGCGGTGTTCGTCTAGTCAGTGCTATGACTTATCTAATTGCTTGTATGAACCCATTGAAAATAGCTATCTTTCGTGCAGTCACCAGTCTTAGTAATGAAATACAGGGTAAGAATAATATTTATCTTCAGTGCGATTTTAGCATGCTACTGCGCAGATGCTCAATCTGATCGCCAGAAGCAGATGGTGTCCACTACTTACTCTTTAATTGAGAATATTGAGTGGCCACAAAAATCTACTCCTTTCAAGATTCACGTTATTACTACAGATAATACGCTTAAGCAAGAATTTCGATCTACAAGTCAAAATCAAACATTTGCAGGTAGAAAAGTCGCAGTTAGCTTTACCGGATATGTCTTAATACCTGAAGATGTTGATGCCATTTTTGTTACCAATCAGTATAATGTAACGATCCCCACTTTATTGGACAGAATAGGTGGAAAAAATGTTCTTCTCATTACTGATCGGTATGATAAGCAGAGAGACGTGATGGTTAATTTTCTGGACAAGGATACCGGTGGGTTAACCTTTGAAATCAACCGGGCGAACGTTACAAACCAAGGATTGATATTGAAAGACGGGATCAATGAATTGGGTGGTTCAGAAGTGGATGTAGCGAAAATATTTAAACAGGTACGAGATTCAGTGCGGGCCATGGAGCTGCGTGCTGAAGCATTAAAAGTTCAGTTTGACTCACTAAATTTGAATGTGGCGGTTGCCAGAAGACTGGTTCGCGGACAGGACCAGATCATAGCTGCCAGGAATAATGAAATTCAAGTAAAGCAAAATCAGATTGAGCAGCAGAGTAATATCCTTGATAGCTTAAGAATAGAATTTGCTGAATATGAAAAGCGGCTAATAGATTTAACTGCTACATTAGATTCTCGAGAGCAGGAACTGGCTGTGCTGGGGAGTGAAATTGATACACAAAAAGAAAATGTTGCCGAAGGAAATCGGATTCTGGCAGAGCAGTCAAAGCAAATTGCAGAGCAGAACGAAGAAATTGCAAAGAGAGAGGAACGCCTGGATGAGATGTCCAACGTGGTAAATTCTCAACAAAGTGCACTGGTCTTCCTGATTTTATTTTTGGTTGTCCTGGTCGGGTTTTCCTTCCTTATTTTCACTGCCTATCGTGCAAGGAAAAAAGCAGCTAAAAAGCTCGCAGAACAAAAAGAAGACCTTGGACGTCTTCTCAATGAGCTACAGGAAACGCAATCGCAATTGGTACAGTCAGAAAAGATGGCCTCATTGGGTACATTGACCGCTGGAATTGCTCATGAGATTAACAATGCGATCAATTTTGTGTATTCCGGTATTCACGTACTGAGTGACAAATTCACAGAAATTAGGCCTGTAATATCACACGTCACCGAAATAAAAGAAGATGACAAGGATTATAAGAGCTCTATCGAAAAATTAGTGAAAGAGCGCGAAGAGGTTGGTTATGATGAGGCACAAGGAATTATAGACCAGATGATCAATAGTATCAAAGTGGGTGCTGAGCGTACGACTGAAATTGTGAAAGGATTAAGGACCTTCTCAAGATCCGAAACGGAGAAAAAAACAAGAATAGATATTCATGCCGATATGGATGTAGCGCTTTTATTGCTTAACAGCAGGCATAAAGATGCCATTAGTATCAATAAAAATTTGACTGATAAGCATATGGAAGTGGATGGATATAAAGGCCAGCTTAGTCAGGCTTTCCTAAATATCATCAGCAATTCCATAGATGCCGTTGCTCCAAAAGGAAAAGAAGGAAAGATAGATATCGAAACTTCTTTTGATGGTAAGAGGGCAGAAGTCAAAATAACTGACAATGGTATTGGCATGTCAGAAAGTGATTTACAAAAGATCTTCGACCCATTTTTTACGACAAAGAAGGTGGGAGCTGGAACAGGTCTTGGATTATCAATTACCTATGGGATTATAGAGCGTCACGGGGGAACCATTGCTGTCAATTCCCATTTGAATGAAGGAACTGAATTTATAATTAAACTACCGTTAGCAAGCTGATATGAGTGAAACAAAGCCATCGCTTATTTATCTAGATGATGAGGAAATCAATCTTATTCTCTTTAGGGAGATGTTTAAAAAAGACTTTGATATTTTCACAACTACCTCTCCTGATGATGCAATTGCTTATGTGAAAACACACGATCTCGACTATATCCTCACGGATCAGCTGATGCCTATTATGACAGGTGTTGAGTATCTGAAGGAGCTAAAACAGCTAGGGGTTTCGGATGATTCAATGAAAGTAATCATATCAGGATTTACGCAAGAAGGTGAGGTTGATGAAGCATTAGAAACCAAGTTGATCGATAGCTTCGTTAGCAAACCATGGTCTTATCAGAACTTAAAGGATCTTTTGCTCAACAGTCGGGCGTGATTCATCGAAATCATTTTGATTGGCTTACTGAAGTATTTCATGAATGATTTAATTTTGAGGCATTAACCAGAGCATTAATCTAAGGGATGAGAATGAGTGAAAATAGACCGGCAGTTATATACCTAGATGACGAAGAAATCAATCTTCTTTTGTTTAAGGAGATGTTCAAAAAAGATTTTGATGTTTTTACTACTACTTATCCCGAAGAAGCACTTGAATATTTAAAAAGTAACGACGTTGAGTTCGTATTCACCGATCAACGTATGCCAATCATGACAGGTGTAGAATTCTTACGTGAGTTGGAAGAGATGAAAACCACGGCACCTCCAAAAAAAGTGATGATCTCCGGTTATGCGGCAGAAGGTGAAGTAAGTGAAGCCATCGAACAAAACTTAATTGACCGCTTTGTTGATAAGCCTTGGACCTACCACGGCCTGAAAGAGGTCATCAGCGCCATTTAATTTCCCAAAATCTTTATTCAATTAAATGCTGGTCGGTGATGTGCGCGACTACATCATCTATAAATTTCTTTTTGGTTTCATGATTCTCAGCAGGATTGTGAATAAGACTTGATGATCGCCAGATCACCGTTTCTTCATTCTCCTGGTGTTTTTCTTTCAGATCATAAAGTGTAGCTACCATGAAGTACTTATCAGGCCTTTTATAATACATGCTTGGATGATGTAAGCTCTTGCTACGTCCCCATCGACCATAAAATATTTTGAATTTTTTGTGATCTTCAGGCATCATATAGGTATGATCGTTCTCATGCAAGATCTTGATGATAAGTACTGCATCTACTTTGTTTTCCACAATTAAATTGGTGATGGTGTCTTGGTTTTGGTCGAGTTCCGTTACTTCCTGTGGAAAAACTTCTAGCCCTTTGATGGCGTGGAATCCGGCCTTTTCTAATTCTGTAACAGCTTCCTTTTCATAAAATTTTCGATTGTCTAGGTCATGAGATAAGCCAACGACAACAAGCTTGTTGAAATGTGTGCCTTCATATGGATCTTTTTTCCATTCATTATCAAAATCGGAGGAACATGAAAATAGAATAATAAAAACTGCTAGAATGAGGTATCGGTGAATCATGTATGTAAAATAATTAAGGTTTTACTTTTTAGAAGGTTTTCTTGGATAAAACAAGGAAAATAGCATTGCGCAAGACAAGTAATTTGAAGGGCGTCTAAAGAGTTATAAATTTCAATTATGCGAATCGTTTTATTTTTCACAATATGCATCATCACAATTCCTGTAGTTCACGCTCAAAATCTGTTAGAAAGTGAGAAATGGTCCAACTTTTTTACTGAGAGACCTTATCTCGAAAAAGCCGTGAACATCACGGATGAGACCTTCTGGGAGATTGATGAGAGTTACACTTATTACACCTCATATCCTTTGCTGCTGGTCTATTCGGATGGTACTGCTTCAGAAATCAAATGGTCTTTTGGAGGACTTTCTAATTTGATTAACAAAAAAGAAGCACTTGAAGACATGGATTTTCAACGGTACGAAAAGGAGAATATCGCCTACATCGTTTTTGATGGATATCTTTTCAAGAATCCCATGGTTGGAAATGCGATTGAAGGAGACTTCATGATCGTGTATGAAGAGGGCCCCATTAGTATTTACCGAGAATACTACACTTCACCCATCACCAGGGATAATATTTCCTCAGCCTTTGCCATTTACAAGGAAAGTCAATTAGACGATACCTTCTACCTTGGAAAGTTTGAGAAGAAGGCGGCCAAGCTCGTTAGTGATTATCCTGTATTGGTCAACAAGATCAGAGATCGAATCATTGGATATCGAAACGAGGAGGATGATATCATTCGCATAGCCAGGGAGTACAATGCGCTGGTCAAAGAGAATAATCCTTATCGGTACGAAGATCACTACTTGAAATTTTGGCAGAGTCGGTTTTGACAGCTAATTGTTAATGACTTGTTAAAAGTCGTTTAATGAAAACCTTAGCCTAGCGTAATAGTATGATATTCGTGCTAATCCTTACAGCATGAATAAACTACTACTACTTTCAATTAACCTTATTTTCACGACCCCAAGCCTTATTGCTCAGAACGAAATAAGCATTGGTTCTATATACCAGCTTTATTCCAATAGTCTGAGTGATTCAATAAGATTGCAGGTCTATCTGCCGGAAGGCTATGAGAAAACGGATGATGATTATCCGATTCTCTATGTTTTAGATGGTCATTGGTTTTTTAGCAATGGTGTGGCTATTCAGAAATCAATTCGAGGAAATCGCATTATGCCCAAAATGATTGTTGTGGGTATTGATATGGTTGACAGACCGTACAGATCACAGCTTTTTAATCAATGGGATGGGTTCATCACGTTCCTTGAGACTGAGCTTGTTTCATATGTTAATCAATCATTCAGAGCTAAAGATGAGCACATCATATTTGGTTGGGAGAGCAGTGGTTTTTTAGGAAGTGATCTTATTCTCAGAAAGAATAGCCCATTTGACTGTGCCATCGTCGCAAGTGGAGCTTACATTAATAAGGACTTAGTGGAGTCACTGAATTTGGATGATGAAAGATATTTTTTTCTTGCTGGTTCGAAAAAGGATATCTACTCCATCGATGATACCGATCAAGTAGGACAAGATCTTGAAGCTGCAGATATCAAAAATCTTAAATGGAAGTATCAGTTGTTTAATGAAGAAGAGCATGAAACACTTGCCTACACCTCCATGTACCACGGACTTAAGTTTTTCTACCATAATTATGGATCACTGGTCTTTAGTTCAATAGAAGAATTTTATGAAAAAGGGGGGATGCCTTATCTCACTGAATACTTTAAGCAAAGAGGTGCAAGATTCAACATACCCACTGAAATAGATGCATCTACAAAAAATAGCCTCATATGGTTGGCTTGGAAGAGAGACAATTTTGAGGTGTTTGATCTGTTTATGACAGAATTCTCGGATGTTCTTACCACTAACAGATATGCGAATGCATATTGGCAAAATCGATTGGGTCAGTATTACTTGAAGTACAATTCATTTGATAAAGCCATTTCCTTTTTCGCAAAGGGCATCAATACCTATTCTGATGAAAAATACAACGCAGAAATGCACGCAGGCATTGGAATGGCTTATTATGGAAATACTAACAAGAAACTTGCAAAAAAGCATTTGCAAAAGAGTGTTGAGATCGCACGCGAACAAGGTGATTCCAAGCTTGAAGAATATCAGCAATTATTATCTCAAATTCTGGATTAGCTAGTGCATCACTACTTGACGTTTTGAAATAGACTTCCTAAATTCTATGACGATCAACGTTGGTAGACATGGAAAAACAACAGATTATTGAGTTTATTAGTCGTGGGAGGACTGACTTTATTTTTGATTTCATCCAGTTACCTGATTGGAAAGAAGCGTTAAACGAAGGGGCTGTTAAATTATGTCAGTGGTTGGTTTACTATGATGATGTTACTGCATTGAAAGCCGTACTGGATGCTGGTGGAGATCTTTCAAGTATTGACCTCAATAGCGAATTAGGGAATGCGGCTTTCTTTGGTCATTGGAAAGTATGTGACTTTTTAATTAGGCATGGAGCTGATACCAATGCTATAATAGATAAAACGGGCGAAAGACCTCTTCACAATGCACTGGCCAAGGCAGGGAGACCTTATTACATCTACACCATTAAAATCTTGATAGAAAATGGTGCAGACGTGAATGCAAAAACTATTGATGGGATAGAGACCGGTGCATTCATGCGAGATGTTCGAACCAGGGGAGAGTCACCTTTACACAGGGCAGCAGCCTATGCAGATGAAAATACCATCCAATATTTGTTGGATAATGGCGCAGATAAGGAAGCTAAAGATGCCCATGGAAGCTCTCCATTAACCTGGGCAAGCGAACATTTAAGACCAGGCAATATACTGGCATTACTTGCGTACGGGAATCACCGGGTGAGTGATGGGCATAAGGTACTCAACAAAAGTGATCACGGGCATGGCTGGGGCAATTCCATGGATTGGAACCTGATGGGTGATTATCTCCCAGAACCTTAATGACCTACATTTGATTCATTCATACCTCAGTGTCTTTACCGGATCTGTATTCGCTGCTTTTAATGACTGACTTCCAACAGCAATAAGCACCATGACCAATGAAGTAACTCCGGCCACTACAAAGACTATTGGGCCAATATTGATTCGATAAGCGAAATCCTGGAGCCACTGATTTGCAAGGTAATACCCTGCGGGAATTGAAAGAACGAACGAAATGGTGATTAGGAATAAAAAGTGTTTGCTAATCAATACGAAGATCGATTGTATCGAGGCTCCCAGCACCTTACGAACTCCAATTTCTTTGGTACGTCTCTGAACAGCAAAAGAAGCCAATCCAAACAGTCCGGAACAAGCAATAAAGATTGCCAGTAAGGTGAAATAGCGAGTCGCTTTTGCCAGCCGTTCCTCTTTGAGATATTGATCATTGATTTTCTCATCGAGGAAGACAAATTCAAACGGCCAATCCGGAATGGCAAGATCCCATGCAGATTCTATCTGGTCCAATGTTTTAAGCAAATCATTGGTATGGGATAACTTCAAGCATACTTCACTGCCAGCACTATTTTCAACCATTCGAAATACGCTCGGAATTACAGGGTTATACAAACTTTCAAAATTGGCATCAGCAAGAACACCGATTACCTGGATGTTTTGAGGAACACTGTTGCCTCCCGGCAAGAAGCTTAGTGTTTTACCAATACTCTCTTCAGGTGTCCACCCCAAGGCTTTAGCTGCGGACGTATTTATGAGAATACCTGATTCCAGGTCGGTCGATATGGCGCGATCCAACTCTCTTCCATGGGTAATGTTCAAGTTGAACATCTCAGTAAAACCGTCTCCAATCCACTTGATTCCGAGAAGGTATGTTTCTTCGTCCTCATCACCTACAATCTTGAATGTGTTGGTATATGCAGACGTACCTGCGATATATCCACGATGAATGTTACGGACAGTCGGGATTGCCTCAATTTGATTTTCAAAAACTTCGAATTGCTCTTGTGATAAGTTTCTTCCGTGACGCAGTACCACCATCTCTTCTTTATCAAAGCCAAGGTCTTTGTTTCTAAGAAAATCCAGTTGATCGTTTACAACCAAAATGCCAATGAAGAGGAGGTTGCACACCATGAATTGACCAATGATCATAGCTCGGTTAAAACGCTGCTTTGATTTATTGAGGTCAAACTTCTGGACAATATTGATACGTATGACTGATAATGTCGGTCTTAAAATGGAAAGCAAAGTGATAAATAGCGCTACTCCAACAGCACTGAGGATAAAGGGTACATCATCGAACTCAATCGAAAGCGATTTATTCATGAAGTCGTTGAACAATGGAAGGGTAGATATTGAGAGCACTAATGCAAGAATAGAGGCAATAGCAACCAGTATAAATGCTTCAGTTAAAAATTGTGCGATAAGTTGATACTTCTCTGCACCCATGATTTTTCTGAGTCCCAATTCCTTTAATCGCTCATTGGCTTGGGCAGATGAAAGGTTTATGAAGTTGATGCATGCAATGAAAAGGATGAGAGCAGCGACAGCTGCAAACGCATAGATCTGAGTCATACTTCCATTGGCCCTGGCTTCTGTAGACTTGTTAGATTTTAAGTGGATGTCGTATAAGGGCTGAACTTCCAGAGAGAAACCTTTTTGAGTATCCGTATTCAGGTATTCTTCTGCTATAGCCTGAATTTTCTTTTCAAAAGCTTTGAGATCTGTTTCTGGAGAAATATGAACGTAAATCCAGGCAGCTGCCCAATTCCAATCCTTTTCAAGGTCGTAACCATCTCCGTCCCAACCCATCCATCGTTGACGTTGAAGTTCAATGGGCACTAAAACATCAAACAGGATGTGAGAATTGTTCGATATGTCCTTCATTACGCCAGTTACAATCAGGTTGTCCTCGTTTTTATAGCGCATCACCTGACCCATGGGATCTTCAGTACCAAAGTATTTTTTTACCATTTTTTCTGTTAGGATGATACTTCTAGGATCTTTTAATGCGGTAGCCGGATTCCCTGCTATGAGCTCAAAGTCAAAGAGCTCCAGAACGTCAGTTTCAGCGAAATAAATGCCTTCTTCCGTGTATTTATTTGTTCCGTATTCCAGTAGGGGGGTGTCTCCACTCCAATTATAAAATCGTGCGACCCTATTCACCTCAGGATATTCAGCTTCCAATACCGTCTTGATTGGGAAAGGGAGCTTTGCAGCTCTTCTGGAAGTGCTTGGCGTTTCCAGTTTGTAAGTAATTCTAATAATCTCTTCACCTTTCGTGTGGAAGCGATCGTAAGAGAGCTCATCTTTGATGAATAAAGCGATAAGAATGACTGCAGAAAGTCCGATGGCTAATCCAACAATGTTGATTGAAGAATAGGTTAAATGCCTTCGCATGACGCGAAAGCCGATTTTGAAATGATTGAGTAGCATGTTAGTAGCGTTTGAAAATGGAGTGAATCTTCCTTTTCGTATGGCAAAAGGTTGAAAGAATGTCAGAACACTGAGGAGATACCAGAGATTGGCCCGGAATGTTGATTGATTCACCTGTCTCTGAGCATATCCCACTAAAAGATCGCCTTCGATAGCCTCACAAAGATCTTCTCTGCAAAACCATCTGAACAGGCGCATCATCCAGCGAGGAGGGTAGGATCGGTTCATGATTGACCTCCTTCCCAGACCACTTTGGGGACATTGTCCCACATTTTATTTCGAAGCTCACGGGAGGTAGTCAGGGCTTTCTTGCCTGCTGTGGTCATTTCGTAAAGTCGCTTGCGCCGCCCCCCTCGTTCAGTTGTTGCACCTCCCATTTGAGAGGTGAGGTAGCCTTTGTCTTCCAGTCGTACTAAGACTTTATGAACGGAGCTGATCATAGGTTTCCGGCCACTCTGAACTTCCAGTTCATTTTGGATGGCTAGTGAATGCGCATCTTCATGCAAGATGCCAATGGTCAGTAAGATTAGTTCTTCGAATTCTCCCAGGTTGGTTCCTTTCATGTGTCAGTTTATTAGTTTCACCTTTGTCTATAAACTGATAAAAAAGTATAAGGTTGCACGAAAGAAGAAATTTCTTTCACCTTTGTCTATTTATGATAACTATTGATTGAGAGAAATCTATCGAAGATCAAGTCTTCTCCAAACTCAGCCCCAGTCGATTCTGAACATAGTCGATCTCATCCTGTGTCAGACGTGCCGAACGTTTTTTGATTACAGAATTCACCTTCGCCAGGTCTTCATAATAGGCAGCTTCAACTCCATACTCTTCTTTCTTAAGCACAAAATCGTAAGGTCCTCGTTGTGAAATCAGCTTTACAAAAACAGGAGCGGTTTCAACGGCAAGAAACAAAAGCATAATGAACCAATGTGCAGCCCAAATAGCACTGCTCTTATTTGTGAGTCTATCCAATGCTTCAATTCGTGATGCGAGCCCAGTCAGCTGACTTTCTTTCATTTCTCCAAGTGCTGTATTTTCTTGAGCTTCTATTGCTGCCAATGCCTTTTCCTTTTCGAGTATCTGCTGGTTATTCGTAGTGCTTAGTTTTTCCAACTCTGCTTCCACTCGATCCGCATCTGCCTTTTTGATTTTATAAATAGGCCCTGCATTACGCTGTTTTGTGCCACCTGTTCCATCAGCCTCTTCCTGTGCGATTCTTCTCAATTCATCTCTTTTAGCAGCCTTTTCGTTGATTTCATTCTTGAGAGATTGGATTTCATCATTCAATCTTGTCCGGGTGTCACCAAAGCGTTGTTTAACCGTTAGTTCTTGTCTTGCAAGATCTTCTTGAATCATGAGTGAGATCTCCGCTTCTACCTCTTTTTCAAAGATTTTGAGCTCAAGCGGTTTTGCAATTACGACAGAGATAATGACTGCAAGGACCAACCGTGGAAGTGCGCTGAGCCATTCCTGCCGGGGTTCGCCATTCTTACGCATACTCGAAACAATGAATCGATCAAGATTAAAAATCATTAGACCCCAGATGATCCCGAAAAAGGCAGCAATCCAGTAACTATCGAAAATGGTGTAGAGGGCGTAGCCTCCGGCTAGAGCTGCGAACACACCAGTAAAGAAAATGGTTGCTCCAATGCCAACGTATTTGCTGGATTCGGAAGGGCAGTTGTTGAGGATGTCTTTGTTTACTCCGGCGCATTGCCAGAAAAATTCTTTCAAGCGATTCATGAAAATTTCAACGCTAAGGTTGAATGAATGTTATGCAATCGGATTAAGTATTTAATCCAATTGCAATAGAAAAACATATCATGCTACGATTAATCGTCTTTTCTTGCACTCAAGATTTTGGGAATAATCATAAAGCTTTCTTGTGGTTTGACACGCGTTCCCATCCACTCTCTAATGATGCTCCCCGGATCAGCTCGGAAAACAATGACCATGTTTTCATCCGGGATGATAGCTATGTATTGACCACTTTTACCTCGCGCCATAAAATGGTTGTTCCTTTTATCTACCCACCACAGGTATCCGTAATCGTAATACCAGGCTTCCCCGGTGGTTGATTGCAATCTCAAACTACGGTTAACCCAATCCTCTGAAATAATGGATTCACCTTTCCATTTTCCTTTGTTTAAGTACAATAACCCAAACCGGGCATCATCTCTGGCTGATGTTTCAAATGTGTAAGCTGAATGCTTGCTCGAACTGCCACCCTCATATTTTGTATGGTTGATGCTGAAATCCTCCATACCAATTTTATCTGCAATTTTATTCTTAAATGCTTCAAAAATGTCATTTCCACTTAGTTGCATATAAATAGATCCTAATGCATTAAAATCCCAATTGTTGTAATAGAAGAATTCACCTGGCCTGTGACTGCCACGAGGTGGACGATCCTTTTTTTGTCGTGAGGATTCATGATTAGCAGGGTGATAGACCCCAGATGAGGCGCTAAGTAAATGCCCAATGGTTGCATTTTTTTCTGCCGAAGTGAGTCTATCTCGATCGTCAATTCCTAAGGATTCTAATGTTGCGTTCAATTGGAGATTCCCCTTATCATATTCTATTCCCAAAATGCTATTGAGCAATGACTTTCTTATGGAAAAGTTAGGGATAGGTTTTTCTATGTCTCCATAGGAAGCTATTACATATCCATTTTTAACAATTAGCATTGCATCTCCTCCGATTTCTTCAAAATAGCTGCTTACTGAGTTCAAAGCTTGACTGGAATAACCGAAATTTTCTGGAGATGAATACGTCCACTTTTGTCCTGGAAAGACAGACTGTTTTCCAGGGCTTCTTTCTATTTTCTCATAGAATTGTTCGACCCCTTCTTGAGAAATACTGGTACGACAAGAGCATATAATAATGAATGATGCGACTGTTATCTTTAATAAATTCATAGTGATAATATTTTGAGTTTTCATCAAAACTCTGGGCTAACAGACCGATCAACAAATAGACTTTGTCTCTTTAAATGAATATAGACAAACTACTTCAGGGAATTCACAAATTGTACGGGCGTTTGATTGGTCATTTTCTTAAATGATTTGTAAAATGCAGCCCGGGAATGAAATCCAGCTTCGTGGGCTATACCTTCAATGGTGAATTTAGGATAGGCATGGGTGAGCATTTTTTTTGCATCTTCAATACGAAAGGTATTTACAAACTCATTAAACGATTGAGCCCTCGCATTAATAATCTGTGATATTTGATATTCAGGTTTGTTCATTCTCTGTGCAATATCAATCAACCTCAGATCTTGTTTTTTGAATAACTCATTCTTTTCCACAAGACTGATTATCTGGTTATACAATTCATCAATATCACTGGATGAAAGTTGGGAGGTAACATACTTTTTTTGAAGCCATTTTTTCTCTATTGACTGGAGGTACATCAACCTCATCACCAATACCACCAGAAGGATTGCAAACATCTCATACAGATAGTAATTATAGTTTCCGGTTATGCCAATCAGTCGAAGTACAAGCGCAAATACAAGATAAAAGCATCCAATGATTGGAACGATGTATATCCAATTCAAACCTGATTTAGTGAGTCTAATTTTTGGAGCATGCCTTCTAATTACAAGGAATAAAAGAATGAGATAAATACCGGAATAAATGAATTGAAAATAAACATACCAGGATGGTAAAACACCGATAGTATTTACAACTTCACCATTTAGTACCGAAAGCTTGTAAGTTGCCGATTGCACGTAGAAAGGGAGTAAGTAAAGACTTATAGCCAGAAAAGGTATGAAATGAGATAGATGCTTCAGTTTGATTTTCTGGGTCTTTTCTAGAAGAAATAGCACAAAAAGGTAAATAAGGAGTGGTCTTAAGAGTCCCACTGGAATGTTGACTTTGAACCAATGTAAATGATTTATGATTTGGCCCGTCGCATACAAAAATTTGACAATAAATACCGTAGAGCTACTAATGAAGAATAGAGATAACCAAAGATTTGAGATGTGTTGTCGTGTCTTAATCCCAAACACCACCGTCAGGCAAATAGATAGAAAGATGCCAATTACAATGAGAAGGTCATCGTATCCAACAACGATGTTTAGTATGATATTGGAAAGCATATAGTGGTAAATATACAGGTCTATTTACCACTGAGAAGAGAGAAGAATAAATGAGTCTATGCTCATTTATTCTATTAATGTAACCTCAAGGTCTTTTTTTATAGTCCTTAGTTGCCAATTTAGATGGCGACAAGTCAAAGTGCTCCTTCACAGCTTCATAATCTGAGTAGTCAATTCGTCCCCCAAATTGGCCGGGTACTACAACAACCCTTGCAATCCAATTGTCGGTGCTATTTGCACCCAATCCATCAAAATTGACGGTGCCATCCAAAAAGACACTTACATCAAACTTTGTGAAATCGTAGTTATATACAAGCGTCCCATCAGTGAAATACAATGTTTGAGGCAATGCTCGCCACACTTCTACACCGTCATTAGTGACTTCCCAGAGGAAGTATACCAATGCTACATCTGAATCCAGCATCGTAAAATCATTCGGTAGGTTGAGTATCACACTGTAGTCGGGTGCGGTAAAGCTAAACTCATATTCAAATACAAAACTTTCCTCACCATCAATCCCGTCTATCCCATCCCTTCCATCATAACCTCTTGGTCCTCTGGTGCCATCATTGTAGTAGCATCCGGAGAGTCCGGTTGCCATGATCATTAGGAGAATATATAGCCTTTTCATAAGCGGTTCGTTTAGTGAAACATGTTGACCTTATGACAGGATATAATTCAAATTGAATGCCAAAAATGAATCTCAGCTTGAAATCGGATGATAGTTAAGCGGTTGAAAAACATAAAAAAAGCACTCATAATTAACCTATGAGTGCTTTCTTGAATCTTTTTTATCATCAAAAAATATTGACAGTTCTGGCCGCAAGATACCCGTTATAGAATGTCACATGAGATCGCTTGAATCGCTTCATTACTTTGTCAAGTTTTTCTGCATACTCATTGGCTTCAGCAATATATTCTTCAATAGAATGCTCAACTAGCTTGGTGGACAGATCGTATGTTGGCTCTTTATCAAGGCTGAGTTGATACTCATCCAGGTTGAGTTTTACATCATCAATTTGATCCTGTACAATACCATGATCAAACATGTTATCAATATTTTCTTCCATCAGGTCTATCATACTAATGACCTTTTCAAGAAATTGATCATAGGTGAGTCTGAAGTAATCGGAATAGTGATTGTTGGCTTTCTGCCTGAGTGCTTCATCCCCGATATCATCCGCGTAGGCTTCTAAAGTGTCATCCAGGATGTCCATCTTATCTGCGATTTGCTTTTTTAGATGAAGGATATTTTGCCCGGTATGAATTCTTGGTTCGTTCTTTAAAAGCTTTTCTACAGCCAGTGTCAACTGATGTACTTTGTTTTTGTATTGATTGATAACTGGAATATTAATCCAAATAGCAATGTGATCATCTAAGTAGGTGTTGGTTTGTTCCAGCATATCCAACTCGAGTTCGATAGGTTGTTTTTCTAGGACTTCCATGGCATTTGTTTTTTAACAAATATCCCTTATTTAATTATAAGTTATTATTTAATTAAATTATGAATAACATAAATTAATATTTATTTAAAAATTCTAGACTTATTCTGATCGTAAACTGTTTACAGGGTTTGAGGTGGCCGCTTTGATCGCATGATAACTCACCGTGGAAAGGGCAATAATCGCTGCTGAAAGGCTTCCAAGGGCAAAAAAGTACCAGGATAAATCAATCCTGAAGGCAAAATTTTCCAACCAATTATTGATAAAGAGATAGGCCATGGGAACGCCAACTAAGACTGCTACACCTACCAGCTTTAAAAAATCGATGGAGAGCATTCCAATGATAGTTTGTTCGTTTGCCCCAAGTACTTTCCTTACCGCAATTTCCTTAATGCGTTGTTCGGCAACAAAGGAGGAAAGCCCATATAATCCTAAGCAAGCGATAGCGATAGCGAGCATACAAAAGATGATTATGAATCTATTGAACCGTTCTTCATCCTGGTATGAAGCTTCAAATTCCTCATCCAGAAATTGATAGTTGAAGTCCAAGGGTGCATTCCAGGTGTGCCATAGATCTTCAATATTGCCCAGCACTTCATTGGTTTTATCAGCTTGTACCTTGACTAAGATTCTCCAACTTGGGGTATTATGAATGACCAATGGATCAATCGGATGTTCCAATGAGTGATGATGAAAATCTTTCACAACACCAATAACCACTCCTTTTTTATCCATCGCCCAATCTCCACTGTGTGTCGTATAGTATTCAATTGTTTTTCCAATGGGTTCCTTCCATGCATCACCATATTCCTCAATGGCTCTTTTCCAGGCACTTTCGTTAAGAAGAAAGGCTGAGCTGTCTGTAGGAATATCCTCCGAAAACATGCGACCCATTAATACCTCAACTCCTAATGCCTCCAATGTATTGAACCCAACATAATAACCCAACCAGGAGTCACCGTACGGATCTTCATACTCTGAAAATCCTTCAAAAATATATCCCCAGTAAAATGCTTTATCCCCTGGTACCTGTCGACTGGCCATTACAGAATGAACCCCAGGTATCGATTGTACCTGGTTCTTGACCAGGGACCACTTTTGCTTCAACTCGTGAGGACTTCCGAAAGACATGACGAGGACATTTTCTGGTTCAAAACCAAGGTCTTTCTTCTTAACAAAATCCATTTGCTTGTACACGACCATCGCACCAATGATTAAGGCTATGGAGATGGTAAATTGAAAAACGACCAAAATCTTGCGAACCATATGCTTGCCACCATTTGCAGAAGTTGTGCCTGATAAAATGGAGATTGGTTGGAAAGAGGATAGAAAAAGTGCCGGATAGCTACCGGTTATTACAATTGTAAGAAGCGTGAGCAATACTAAGCTAATAACCACAGGAAGTGGATTATTGAGTCCGAGGAGTAAGTCAATGTCTGCTAGTCTATTGATAGGTGGAATTGCAACGATAAGTATCAGAGAAGCAAGTGTCACCGCTATGAGTGTCATAATCGCTGACTCGGCAAAAAACTGGATGATGAGCTGTTTGCGAAAAGCACCCATCACTTTGCGAACACCTACCTCTTTTGATCTTTTCGAGGCGCGAGCAGTTGCCAGGTTCATGAAATTGATACATGCAATCAATAGAATGATAATTGCAATGGCAGAAAAGATACGGATCTGATTGATGTTTCCATGCTCGGTATAATCGGACATTAAATGATAGGATTCAAGATACAGGTCTTCAAGCGGCATAAAGTCAATCGTAATTGAATCGGCCTCTGCATCGTAATAGGTGTTCCACATCTCCTGATATTTTTCGGCCATATACTGAGGCTCCGTTCCATCTTTCAGCTTTACATAACTTCCAATCCAATCATTTGGCCAGAGTTCTAAAATGTTTACCGTAGGATCGTCATAGAGTAATGCAAAGGGTACCACCAGGTCAAATTGCAAATGCGAGTTAAATGGAATATCCTCAAATACACCGGTTACTTTAAATGGCAGCTTCGCTCCATTGATTACCTGTTCGATCTCTAATACCTGACCAATTGGGTCGGTGTTTCCAAAGAATTTTTTAGCATATGATTGTGAAATAACAATGCTGTTCTTATCACTCAAGCATGTGGTTTTGTCTCCTCGGATTAGAGGAAAAGTGAAAAACTTGAAGAAGTTCGAATCTGCCAACATCACGTCCTCATGATAGATTTCGTCATTCGTAAGCGATACCGGGAGATCTTTCTTCCACACATGAATTCGGGTGGCGCTAACCACTTCTTCATAGTCTCGCTCATAGGTAGGCGCAGCTTGTGCATTAATAAATCCATATGAATGCTGTAGTCTGTAGATATCTGCGCCATCTTCATGAAATTTATCATAGCTTGTTTCCACTTTGATAAATAGAAATATGAGAAAGACGCACGCCAACCCAATGCCAAGTCCGCTGATGTTAATGAGTGAATAAGACTTATGCTTTACCAGATTTCTGAAAGCAACTTTAATGTAATTCTGTAGCATGCTGAGTGAGTTTGAAGATTGATACTTTCTCTCGGATCGATACATCCGTGCAAATCGGATCACTTCCATAAGATACATGGCGTTAGCATAGAGCTTACCTTTTCCTTTATAATGTTCCTGGTATTCTTCAGCCAGGTCACCTGAGATTTCTTCGTATAGCTCATTGCTGATGAATCTCGACAGGAGTTTGGATACAATTTTTGGTGGCTTCATGGGCGACATGTTCAACGGAGGTTAGGCATCAATTGAACCATGTTTCCCCAAAGGGCATCTCTCTTAGATTTAAGTAGCTCCAAAGCTTTGAATCCTTCTGTTGTAACTTCAAAATAGCGTTTCCGCTTCCCTCCGCGCTCAGGTGTTGAATCACCGAATTTACTTTGAACAAACTGCTTATTTTCCAATCGATTGAGTACCGTATGGATAGAACTGAGAACAACTTTTCGATCCATTTTTTCTGCAAGCTCCCGCTTGATAGCAGGAGCATAGGCTTCAGGATATAGAGATCCCACCGTTAGTAACACAAGCTC
Source organism: Ekhidna sp. (assembly GCA_965601465.1). GTDB lineage: Bacteria > Bacteroidota > Bacteroidia > Cytophagales > Cyclobacteriaceae > Ekhidna. Next base: position 1,959,872 of record OZ271834.1, read on the forward strand.
TTCAAGTTCTCCAAGATTATCTCCTTTCATATTATTTTATTCTGATTTGTCGATTTAAACATACGGAGATAAAATGATAATGTTCTGATTTGTCGATAATAATCTTAGATATAAGAAAAAACCATAATTAAGTCATTCGTTCAAGACATGACTTGATTCTGGATCATCTCCAATGTTTGTATGTTTGAATACTATGAAAAAATTATCGCTCATACTTCTGATTATTGTTGCTGCATTCTTGGTGGCTTTTTACACCTATTTGAAACCCAATTTTCTTGTTGTAAATGGGTATGCTGCAAAAAATCTATGCTCTTGTGTGTTTGTTGCAGGTATGGATGAAGAACTCGTTAAGCAAATAGATTTAGGTTTTTCATTCATAGCATTGACGAATACTTCTGTTGACTATGAAAACAAGACCACTACTTCCAATGTATGGGGCCTGGTGCCGCGAAAGGCTATTTATCGCGATGGTTTAGGGTGTGTGTTGATTAATGAAATATCAGAAGAGGAGTTGAAAAAACAGTCATTTAATCGCATCTATCAAGCATCGGATAGTTTGCAAAATTGGTTTGAAAACAATGATACTACCGAGGTTATTTCTAAAGATCAATCTACTCGTATCAACTCAGTTATTACGAAGGCTTTCGAAAATGATCCTGAGAATACCATCAATACAAGAGCTATTGTAGTACTCCACAAAGGGCAGTTAATCGGTGAGCAATATGCGCCTGGTTTTTCGGAAAGTAGTCGTTTATTGGGATGGAGCATGACTAAAAGCCTGACAAGCAGCATGGCCGGGCTTTTGATTCGAGATGGTAGGTTTGAGCTGAATTCGCCTGCGCCAGTAATGAGTTGGGAGGGAACTGATAAAGCATCAATTACTTATAAAAACCTACTGCAGATGAGCAGTGGATTGACCTTCGAAGAAGAATATGGATCTTACTCGGACGCAAATATTATGCTTTGGATCAGTGATACTACGGGTTTCGCTACTATTGACAAGCCACTTTACGCTGAACCGGGTGAAAAATGGTATTATTCCTCCGGCACGACTAATCTTCTTATGAACCTCATGAGAGGTTATTTTGAAAGTCAGGAGGAATACCTCGATTATCTAAATCAGGAGCTGTTCAATCGAATTGGAGCTTATTCATTTTTAATTGAAACCGATGGTTCTGGTCATTTTGTCGGCTCATCTTTTGGGTGGGCCACAGCAAGAGACTGGGCGCGTGTAGGTCAGCTTTATCTCAATAACGGTAGCTGGGGAGGTCAGCAAATTCTCCCGGCATCCTGGGTGTCATTTGTGCAGCAATCCCCAAAAGATCCCGAGGCTCAAGGTCGATATGGTGGACAGTTTTGGTTGCAAACAGCATATCCGGGCTTACCTAAGGATACCTATTACATGAATGGGTTCCACGGTCAGCATGTAATGATCATTCCTTCAGAGGAATTGGTTGTGGTACGATTGGGTGTTACCTATAATGGAGATTTCGGTTTTGACGAATTTGTGAATGAGATCATTGATATATTGAATGAATAATATTTCGGTCGTTTGATGAACTCATTCACTTGAGGTATGTTCTAATACCTAATCATTGTAATCATTGATACTGACATGCCACATTTTTTACTACATACTACCGGCGACGCAATTACACTTGAACAAGAAGATGACATCTTAACCGCAATCCACAATGAAGCCGTGGCCAGTGGATTATTCGCTGAACAAGATATCAAGGTAAGAATCGAGCGATTTGCAAAGTCAATGGTAGGAGGGAAGATGAATCACCCGTTTGTGCATGTGTTTGGATACATCATGCAAGGACGCACCACCGAACAGAAATCCGCCTTGTCAAAGGCTATGGTCTGTCGATTGAAAGAATTACTTCCTGAGGTTTCTCCAATAGCCATGAATGTGTCTGACTTTGAAGCAGATACGTATTTCAACTCAGCGAAACTTTAACTTAAAACGTTCTGATCACACCAACGCCTCCACCCAGAGGAGCAATGGGTTCATTCAGTACTGGTAGGTGGGTAAACAATTCTAGAATGGTTCGTTCACTGGCCTTCAGAGAGATTCCAGTCTTTGCATGTATGGTGAAAACAAATTCAGAATATTTAAAAGTCTCATTGAGATCATATCTATCATCGTCAAAGGTGATTTTTTGATTGAAGAAACTTGGGGAAGCGATGAGAGCAGTTCGTATCATGAGTTTCTCTTTCCAGAAAATAAACTGATGGCCAATATGGATTTGAATGGGTTGGTAAAGCGAGGTTCTGCCGTTGGTATACTGATTAATCTGATCAGAGGTATTCGGGAATAATCCGTAAAACATTCCAGCGCCATAATAGAACTTACCCCTGTCCCACTCGAATTGATCATGTTCAGCATATAGCGTAACACCAATGACTGCTTCATCTCCAACCGCATTAAATGAGGCATCCAACCCAATTCGATCAATGATTCCTAGCTCTTGCGAAAAGCTTAAGTATCCAATGAGAAGAACTGATATGGTAAGTATTTTCCTCATCTTCCAAAAATTACTTTTAAGCCATTTGCATTTTCACGAACATCCAAATGATCCTGTTTGGATAGAATTTCAAATTGAGCGGTGAAATTCGGATAATTTCTGCTGATTAGTCGGTCTCGGATTATTTCGAAGGATCCTTTCATGGTAGCCCCTTCAAACTCGCCAACTGCAAAATAGGTGTTCACCTCCAGGTCATTATTTTCCTGTGCGTATTCAAATTCCTGACCTATTGCGAAGTTGTCGTCCCACCACCAGGAAGGACTTTCAATGATATAGTTTCTAAAAGTTGTATTTCCCTCAAACATGGCAAAGGCCGCAAACAAACCACCGAATGAATGTCCTCTAAGGGTATTGCCAAACTCAACATCTGTTGGATACTCATTATCTATGTGAGGTACTAATTCATCAGTAAGAAACTGAAGAAAGTTTGCAGCCCCACCACTGTCGTCAAACTCTGGATGAGAAGTCGGTGTGAAATCTCTTTCCCGTTCATCTCGACCTATATAATCGATGGTAACTATGATGACTTCCTCAATTTCACCCCGACGTTGGAGGGAATTATAGCTTTTAATAACACTTCCCGTGGTTGTTCTCCCATCTAACTGATAAAGAACAGGATAAGTGCTGGAAGCATTGAACGATTCAGGCAGGTGAACCCTTATGAGGTAGCTATCACCAACAGAGGGAGACGCAAACTCAAAGGTGGTAAGTCCGGATGGTATTGGTTCGACATCTTCTTTGCATCCTGAAATCAACAAAATGAGGAGGACTGATGTAATAATAACTTTGCTCATTTTTTAGATTGTTTGGATGACTTGGTACTTATAATAATGACTCCATTTTTAGCCCTGGAGCCATAAAGGGCAGGAGCAGCGGCATCATTAATGACATTGATTTCGCTAACATCTTTCAATGAATAATTATTAAGAAATTCTTTAGTGACCAGAGTGCCATTCATCACAATTAGAGGTTCTGGATTTTTTGGAACAAATATGGAAGGACCATGGGGGCCAATATTTATTGAAGTTGAATCCAAATATGAGTCTTCATTGTATTCATATTCTAAAACTTGGGTCATCAATGAATCTACATGGTTGTAAAGTCTATCATCGGGTGAAACAGCTTGTTTATTGATTTTACAGCTGAGTAGAAGAATGAATACGACTATTGGAATAGAATTCCTCATGTTATAAACGTGTAAAGTTGATATCAACAAATGCTCTACATCTATTAAAATAATTATTCATTTCCATTACTTCTCACTTTTATATCCATTAATTCAGATAAAAGTGGAATTATTATCATTTTACAGATAACGTCACAATATATCAATGCTGGAAGTGTCAAATTTTCACATACGTTAATCATAACATAATGTACCTCTAACATTCAGGTTGAATTGCGGAAATATATTGGCGTCCGCAAATCAACTTAATCACTATGAAGAAAATCATATCACTATTAATTACTCTTATTCCCTTAATTACTTTTTCGCAAGCTATTTTCATCAACGAAATACACTATGACAATGCAGGTGGCGATGTTAATGAGGGTATAGAAATCGCAGGTCCGGCAGGATCTGACTTGACCGGCTATTCTTTAACTCTTTACAATGGAAATGGTGGGTCTGTTTACAATACTATTTCACTTTCTGGAAGCTTGAATGATCAGCAAAATGGATTTGGCACACTGTTTTTCCCAATCTCCGGAATTCAAAATGGTTCACCAGATGGAGTGGCACTTGTTAATCCTTCGAATGAAGTCATTCAGTTTTTAAGTTACGAAGGAACTTTAACCGCATCAGATGGTCCGGCTTCAGGACTCACCAGTATTGACATTGGAATCAGTGAGGCATCAAGTACACCAATAGATTTCTCTTTGCAACTCACTGGTTCAGGACAATCATTTGAGTCATTTACCTGGGTAGCTGATGTAAGCACCTTTGGAACCATAAATGCAGGACAGTCATTTGGAGATGATCCGGATCCGGATCCAGAACCGACAATTGGAAATTTGTTCATAAATGAAATCCACTATGACAATACGGGTTCAGATGTTGATGAAGGGGTAGAAGTAGCTGGTGCTGCTGGCCTCGATCTCAATGGCTGGTCAATTGTATTGTACAATGGTAATGGTGGTGCGGTTTATAATACCATCGGTTTATCCGGTTTAGTTCCGGATCAGAACGCTGGATTTGGTACAAAGTTTTTTGCTATAAGTGGACTGCAAAATGGAGCACCAGATGGTATAGCCCTAGTGGCACCAGGAGATAGCCTCATTCAATTTATCAGTTATGAAGGCACATTCACAGCTGTAGGTGGCCCTGCTGATGGTATTTCCAGTGAAGATATCGGTGTATCTGAGAGCAGCTCGTCATTTGTTGGATTTTCTCTTCAGTTAGAAGGTACGGGTTCCGAATATAATGACTTTACATGGGCAGCATCTGCAGCTTCTACATACGATCTTATCAATACGAATCAGACGTTTTCTTCACCTATACCACAAGTATTCATCAATGAATTTCATTATGACAATGCAAGTACTGATACCAATGAAGGAGTGGAGGTAGCAGGAACAGCTGGTGTGGATCTAAGTAGTTGGTCACTCGTTCTTTATAACGGAAATGGTGGAGCTGTTTATAATACCGTCTCATTAAATGGTTCAATTCCTGATCAGGATAATGGGTATGGCACATTGTCATTTGGTATTTCAGGTATCCAAAATGGCGGACCTGATGGGATTGCGTTAGTTGCACCAGGGGACAGTCTGGTACAGTTTCTTAGCTATGAGGGAAGTTTCGTAGGGGTTGGTGGAGCAGCCGATGGTATTATGAGTGAAGATATTGGGCAAGCCGAATCTAGCAGTACTCCAGCCGGATTCTCCCTTCAACTTCAAGGGATCGGTCAAATGTACACCGATTTTGTGTGGGGAGAACCTCAAGCAAATACATTTGGATTGGTAAATGCAGGTCAAAGTTTTGGAGATTCAATCATCGTTCCACCTCCTACGTCTGATACGGTGAGCATTGCACAAGCGAGACAATTGGCCCTTAATTCAGAGGTAGTTGTAAAAGCAGTGTTCACTGTTACAGATCAGTTTGGTGGACCTGTCTACTTGCAAGATAGTACAGCAGGAATAGCGCTCTTCGATCCGTCCGTACACGGAGATGGCCTATTTAACATCGGAGATGAAGTTTGGATTTCTGCTTCTATTGGTCAATTCAATGGGCAGGTTCAGTTAGTGGATGTAGATTCTATTGTCCTCATAGACTCAGCGGTCACCATTGTAGCACCGGTAGTTAACTTAGATCAATTGACTGCCTATGAAGGTCAACTTGTAACAGTTAGTGGTATCTCATTCGAGGTTTCGGAAGGAGTTTTGTTCCCTAATACAAACTATAATATTAGTGATGGTACGGGGACAGAACAAGTTCGAATTGATGGCAATACTAACCTGGTAGGTAGAAATAGACCAGTGCCTGCTACTTCAATTACCGCAGTGGTCGGGCGATTTAATGCAAACGTCCAATTGCTACCTCGATTTGAGCAGGATTTACCAGGTACTACTCCATTCGAACCAGGAGGCTCAGATATTCCATTCGAGGAAACTTTCGATGTAGCAACCTGGAATATGGAGTTTTTTGGAACAACTATTCAAGGATTCGGGCCTTCGGATGTAGCGTTGCAAGCGAGCAATGCAAGTACGGTATTGATGAATTTGAATGCTGATATCATCGCGGTTCAAGAAGTGTCAAATGATTCCTTGTTACAGATTATTGTAGATGAAATGACTAATTATGCGTTAGTATGTTCAGATGTTTATTCCAGATCCTTCCAGGAACCCGACCCAAATAATCCATTTCCACCCCAAAAGCTATGCTTCATCTATAATACGGTCACCGTAAGTCCGGTATCAGACAGAGCTATTTTTGATGAGTTCTACACACAAGCCAGACTTGGCCAGATTTCAGATTTGGATGATTATCCTACTTCTAGTGGAGCAAGCTCATTTTGGTCCAGTGGTAGACTTCCATATCAGCTAATTGCAGATGTAAACATCCAGGGAGTTACTCAGCGAGTTAACTTAATAAATATTCATGCTAAGTCTGGGTCTGGTTCAAGTGACCTTGCACGTAGAGTTTATGACAATACCGCACTCAAGGACACCTTGGATGCTTTTTATCCAAACGACGCGATCATCCTACTCGGAGATTACAATGATGATATAGATGTTTCCATCGGTGGTGGTCCTTCGACCTATGAAGTAATTCTGAATGACACGTCAAACTACGATGCGATCAGCAGGACTTTGAGCGAGAATAATACACCTACTTTCATAGGAGGGAGTGGTAGCACCATCGATCATATAACCATAAGTAGTGAGTTATTTTCTGACATTATTGAAGGTAGCGAATCGATCTATTTCCCTTTTAATGTCGTAGAAAACTATGAATTTACGACATCCGATCACCTTCCTGTCGTTGCCAGATTCGACCTCATCGATCCCTTAACAACAAGTATTTCAGAAGAGCAGACGACTTATTTTGGATATGATCCAGCAGCCTCTGCGGTTCTCGAAGTGTCAGCCTCAGGAGGTGTTGCTCCATATAATTATATCTGGAGTACGGGTGAAACCACTTCATCTATCACTGTGTCTCCTGTCGTATCTACTTCATATACGGTGGTTATTACAGATGCACGTGGTATTGAAGCGATAGATTCTACACGTGTAGCTGTTGAAGACGTTAGATGTCGTACATGGGGCAAGCGCCCAAAGGTCGAGGTTTGTTATCGAGGAAGAAACCTGTGTGTTCCTGATTATGTTGCTGAAAGATTGATTGTCCGTGGTGCCTCACTAGGTGCGTGTTCTTCTTCTGAAGAACCTACACTTCGCCTATCTGGCCTTACCGTTTTCCCTAATCCAGTGCTCGATAAGCTTACACTGAAGCTCAACAGTTCGATGGATGCAGAAATTGAAGTGAAAATCCGATCATTTTATGGAGAAGAAGTAGTCAATCAAACTATTGCACTAAACGAGGGAGCTAATGAAATCATGTTACAATTGAGTCATCTGAAAAGAGGCTTTTATGTCCTAAAGGTGAAAGCAAAAACAGGAAGTTATCAAAGAGCATTGATTCTGGTAAAGAAATAGAAAGTCACGTGAGGTAATTTTAAAAAGCTCTGCTCTTTGAGTGGAGCTTTTTTATTCAGAGAAATATTCATTTCCATTACTTCTCACTTTTATATCCATTAATTCAGATTTAATTTTACTAAAAATATTAGTAAAATGATGATAGACAGAAAAAGCCACGGAATACACCGTGATGAATGGATTAAGCGAGTAGAGACATTGTATGCAGAACGTCAGACCTTGTTTCCATTGGAGTACAAGCAATTAAAATTCCTTTTTGATCAGGATTATAGCATAGAGGAGGCCTTGTTGAAAGACTTGACCAAGGGCCATATGTATGCTTTCATGGAATTACATATCAAGCATGAGCTTGGTGAATACCGGACCACCTTTAAAACCGATAATGATGCAAAGGAATTCTTCAAGAAGTTTCCGGAGATCCGCAAAGAGTTGATGATGTGAGGAATAATCAACTATCTTTAGTTTACCACTAAAATCCACCGATTATGTGCTACGATGCTGCCACCATGACCAAAAAAGCTCAACACTATGCCAAGCGCTACGGAGATAAAGGCACCTGGGAGCAAGTCAAGATGAAATTTCCGGAAATGTATCACCTCAATGGGTTTGATGAGCCTGATTTGCCGGTGATCACCAATCAACATCCGGATAAAGTGCAGTTTCATCACTGGGCATATGTACCGTTTGTGTACGCACCTCAGATCAATGGCCGACCCATGAATACACTCAATGCGCGAGACGATAAGATTTTCACGGAGCGGAGTATTTATCATGAAGCTGCTGAGGGACGAAGGTGCCTGGTGATGCTTGATGGTTTCTTTGATCACCATAAAAAAGATGGAATAGCATATCCACATTACGTCCAGCTAAAGAGTGGTGATCCATTTTTTGTCGGTGGATTGTGGCAAACATTTACAGACCCCAAAGATGGTATTCCAATAGATACAGTCACCCTTGTCACTGGACCTGCCAACAAAGAGATGGCATGGATTCACAATGAGCCTGCGTATTCTCCGGACTCGCGAATGATCTTCATAGTAGATCCCAAAGACGATGAGACCTGGTTGCATGGTACTCCTGAGGAAGCGAAAGAACTTATTCGCCCATTGCCAGACGGACTACTGGACTACTATCCTTGTCAGCCGATCAAATCCAACAAGAAACTCAATAGGATATATCAGGGAAATGTCCCTGAAATTCAAGAGCGCAAATACTATCCAGAGCTTGAAGAGATTCAAGGCGGATTGTTTTGACAAACAAAGTGCTTCTTCTTTCGTTTACAATCTTTATAAGATTATTAATACTTAGCGGAATCAATTACCCAAAATAGGGTATTGACATTATCGCGTAAGTAGCTCAGCTTTATGTAGATAAAGCCTAACTACAAAGAAATGAAAGTCAAGTACCACCAATTAGCAGGCGAAGAAGAGGTAAAGATCATTGTAGGTAAAAATGAAAAACTAAGGGTTATTTGTTTTAATCCAATAAAGACTTTAGCTGCATACGCGGTTAAAAATGGGAACAAAGATCCTGAAAGCTATTTTCAACTGAAGCAAAGTTCATGGTCTCCATCTTTATGGGGCAAAAATGGTTTTGAAATCATACTTCGTAATATAAGCCACACATCACCGATTACGTTCAGTACTGTTATCGAGCATTCCTAATTCTTACTATTTCTCTCAAGCGGATCCATCGGAATTATCTATCCTTTCGTCATCACTCCGACCATTTTACTCTTAAATAATGAAACATTGGCATGGAAATCCGTTAATAGTCTTACGGACTAATTAATAGAAATAATGAAGGCTAAAAAAATCTTACTGGTAGTGTATCTTACAATACTCGCCATTACACTTTTCGCAGGGTAATAACTTCCCAAAATATACAAGAATACTTAGTTCAAACTTCTTTTTAATAGAAGTTCGAAAAATGATTTTAATCAGGTTTACTGATGGATAAAATCATAAACATTGCCGCTGGTCTTGACAAGATTTGGCGCCATGAAAAAATCAGCCCTCCTCACCCTCTTAATAGCCTTTTCCTTCGTATGTCAGGCTCAATTCAAATTATCTGGTGAAATCCGCCCCCGCTCCGAATACCGTCATGGATTTCAATCACTTGTAGAACAAGATCAGGACCCCGCTTTTTTCATCGAGCAACGTACCCGACTAAACGCGGAATACTGGAATGACCGATATACAATAAAGATTGTATTGCAAGATATCCGCGTATGGGGTAGTCAGAGTCAGTTAGTGAACAACGCTGGCGCGCTTACTGCTGTACATGAAGCGTGGGGTAAGTTGAAATTAAGCGAATCTTCAAGCTTAAAGGCCGGTAGGCAAGAGATCATCCTGGACGATTCCAGGATTTTTGGTAATGTAGCATGGGCACAACAGGCCAGAAGCCATGATGCATTGCTTTTTGAGACTGCAAAGGATGAATTTACACTGAGATTGGCAGCAGCCTACAATCAGGATGGGGTTCAGTCTACAACCAATTTTTACACGGTTCCAAGGAGTTACAAGACCTTACAGTTCTTATGGATGAAGAAAAAATGGAGTTCCGTTACTGCATCTTTTCTAGTATTAAACAATGGACTTCAGTCAACCGAACCCACCGATATTGATACATATTTCAGTCAGACAATAGGTGGTAATGTAGATTATCTGAAGGGGAACCTTCAACCAGGAGCTACTTTTTACTTTCAGACTGGAAAAGATGGTGGAGGTACAGATCTTTCAGCATTCCAGTACCAACTTGATCTCACCTATCAAATTAAAGAGGGTTCCAGTTTGATGCTGGGATACGAAGTACTCTCTGGAAACAATGAGTTGAGCTCTTCCACCGACAACAGCGCATTTAATCCCTTCTTTGGCACCAACCACAAGTTCAACGGGCTGATGGATTACTTCTATGTAGGCAATCATATAGGAACTGTGGGACTACAGGATCTTTTCCTTGAATGGAAGACTCCAATAGGAAAGTGGAAATCGACACTGGCTTATCACTATTTCAATTCGCATGGTGACCAATTGGATCCGGAGACCGGAGATGCTGCGGATAAGTACTTGGGATCAGAGGTGGATCTGGTTCTCACCAGAAAGCTTTATGAAGATGTCCAAATACACTGGGGGTATTCGCAAATGTTTGGTTCATCATCGATGGAGTTATTGAAGGGTGGTGATGCAGGTGCTAACAATAACTGGGCCTGGGTAATGCTAACCATTAAGCCAACCTTTTTTCAAATAGATCGAAATGACTAGCGAACATGACAAATGTCATTTTATATGTTGTAAATGATTATCAACTTGAATAGCAAACCTAATCCATGCCCATAAAGAGCTATATCATCATCCCACAGCCAGATCAAAAGCAGCATTTGATAGAGGATATCAGTGGTTTGGATGGATGCGAAATTCTTCCTGCAGAAAATAAAGAAGTGCTGGTATTGGTCACTGATACCGAAGACGAAAGAGCGGATAAGATCCTGCTCTCCCAAATAGAATCTAATCGAAACATCAAACACATCTCACTGGTGTCCGGATATGAATGATACAATTGAAAATAAAGATCTAAGTAGAAGGCAGTTTTTACGAATGGCTGCCAGGGCATCAGCAATTGCAGCTGCGGCCACCATGTTCCCCGGAATCGTATTTGCCAAGGAGCAGGAGCGAATGATCGAAAAACTAGGAGCCATCGATGTGAAGTGGACTAAAACCCCTTGCCGTTTTTGTGGAGTGGGCTGCGGTCTTAAAGTAGGGATCTCTGATGGCAAAGCGGTTGCTGTTAAAGGGGATACCAATAGTTCAGTAAATAAAGGATTGTGTTGCGTGAAAGGCTACCACTCAATCTTGGCATTATATGGCAATGATCGCTTAACTAAACCCTTGATTCGCAAGAATGGGAGGCTGGTAGAGTCGACCATGGAAGAAGCACTGGATCTGGTTGCTTCCAAGATGAAGTCCACGATAGAGGAAAGTGGTAAGGATGCAATCTCTATATATGGATCTGGACAATGGACAATCCCCGATGGATACGTGGCTTCCAAGCTTTTTAAAGGTGCTATTGGGACAAATAATGTGGAGGCCAACGCACGATTATGCATGGCAAGCGCAGTAACTGGTTTTCTCACATCATTTGGACTGGATGAGCCTATGGGCTGCTATGAGGACATTGACCATGCAGATGTATTTGTACTCTGGGGAAATAATATGGCTGAGATGCACCCCGTGCTTTTCTCTCGAATCTTAGACAATCGACTGAAACGTCCGGTGAAAATTATTGACTTGGCCACACGAACTACACGAACCTCCCACGCAGCAGATAAGTCCATTTTGTTTAATCCTCAAACCGATCTGGCAGTTGCTAATGCCATTTGCTATGAGATAGTAAAGAATCGATGGGCCAATAGCCGTTTCGTTGAGAAACATTGTGCCTTTAAAGAAGGAAAAACTAACATAGGTTATGGATTGGAAGAAGACTTTAAATTTAAAGACGAAGCGAAGGCCATAGACTTTGATGCTTATGAAGCATTTCTCGAAGACTATACCCCTGAGAAAGTAGCTGAATACAGCGGTGTGTCAGCAAAAGACATTAAATACCTGGCATCTCTCTATGGTGATCCAAACAATAAGGTGATGTCGCTCTGGTGCATGGGTACCAATCAACACACGCGTGGTACCTGGATCAATAATCTCATCTATAACATTCATTTGCTTACAGGAAAGATTTCCACACCGGGGAATAGTCCATTTTCATTGACCGGACAACCCAGTGCATGTGGTACGGTAAGAGAAGTAGGAACACTCACACATAAGCTTCCTCATGGGGTGGTGATGAATGAAAAACACCGCAAGATGGCCGCTGAGATATGGCAAGTACCTGTGGAAAATATTCCGTCTAAACCTTCACATCACACTGTGTCCATGTTTAGAGCTTTGGATCGCGGAGAGATACGTTTTATGTGGATACAGGTAACCAATCCGATGGTGACCATGCCTCATCTCAATCGCTACCGTAATGGGGCGAAAAAGGATGATCGGTTCATTGTAGTATCTGATGTATATCCAACGCCAACCACAGACATAGCAGATGTGGTTTTACCTTCCGCCATGTGGATTGAACGAGAAGGGATGTATGGCAACTCAGAACGGAGAACCCAGCATTTCGATCAATTGCTACAACCACCTGGTGAGGCGATGAGTGATACCTGGCAGCTGATTGAAGTAGCAAGGCGGTTAGGGTATGAAAAGCTATTCCCATGGAGTGAGGAAACACACATAGAAGAGATTTGGAAGGAATACTCACGCTTCCATGAAGGGAAAAAACACGCAATGGCACCTTATGAAGAGTTGAAAGCAAATTCAGGACTTCAGTGGCCATTTGTGGATGGTAAAGAAACCAAGTGGAGATATCACGGAAAGTACGATCCGGCCTGCAAAGGAGATACCTATGACTTTTACGGCAAGCCTGAAGGTAAAGCCTGGATATGGGCACGTCCTTACGAGCCTGCACCAGAAGTGCCAGATGCCGAGTATCCATTCTGGTTAAATACCGGCCGTGTGTTGGAACATTGGCATACGGGCTCTATGACCCGAAGAGTACCTATACTTCATCAGGCAGTTCCGAAGAGCTATGTGGAGTTAAATCCTACCGATGCTAAGCAATTAAATATTCGCAATGGTGACAAAGTAAAAATAGTCTCCAGAAGAGGTGAGATTGTATTGGAGGCTTCAGTCGATCAACGAGGTAAGCCCACACCGGGTCAGGTTTTTGTGCCCTTCTTCGATGAGTCTTACTTGATCAACGAGTTGACTTTGGATGCATTTTGTCCTATTTCTAAACAACCGGACTATAAAAAATGTGCGGTACGAATTGAGAAGGTATGAAAGGAAGGGTAATCATCTTGTTTGTCATCCTTCTCATGATTTCAGTAATCGTGATCTTTGACCTGAGTATACGTCAATCCAATGTGAGTGCGACTGTTATACAAGATGAAACTTCCGATGTTTTACCAACCGAAATGTTGGAAAGTGAAATTTTTAATCTTCAGGATTTAGCCATCGATTTTAGTGTCTTACAATCCATAGAGAGTCAAAAAACACTCGCTGAATACTATGAGAATCGTGCCTATGATGGGGCGCCGCCCAAAATTCCACACCCTTTATTAAGTGAAAAAGGCATCGGCGGAAAGACTTGTTTACAATGTCACTCCACTGGTGGATATGTAGATAGGTTTAAGGCGTATGCTCCGATCACCCCACACCCTGATTACCTCAATTGCAATCAATGTCATGTTCCAAAGAATACCGATAAGCTTTTTGTATCCAGTCAATTCAAAAGATCTGATCCGAAACCTATCGGTTCGGGAGTATTGGATGGTAGCCCTCCACCCATCCCTCATGACTTTCAAGTAAGAGGGAGTTGCCTGTCTTGTCATTCTGGTCCCTCTGCACCTAAAGAAATTCGGGTGAGTCATCCCGAACGTGTCAACTGTCTGCAGTGTCATGCTCCGACGAATAATCGTCAGATTACGTGGGAACGTGCGTCCACAGAAGAGGAAGGGGGTAGCGAATGAAGAATGTCTTGGCCTTTTTTGTAGAGATTGTCATCGTATCGATTTTATGGAGCTGTTCTGGTAGTCACCAAGAGTCAAATCTGGATCTTATTGCGAGACACACGGATACAATTGCGTATGATTTTGATAGTTACGAGCGCTTGGAAGACTTAGAGATTGCCACGGTGCTCACTAATATTCAATCCAGGGATTCCCAGTTTTTGGTGCCCTCACGGATTCAGGAAATGACCAAATTCCCTTGCTCCAATTGTCATACAAAGCCCATCGAACAACTGAAAAAATTAAGCAGTGAGAAGAAAGCTCATTGGGATATTCAATTAGATCATGCCAATCCTGTATCCATGAATTGTATGACTTGTCACGATATGGATAAGCCGGATGAACTTAGCTCTTTGACGAAAACCAGTATCAGTTTTGACCATTCGTACCAGCAATGTGCACAGTGTCATTCATCTCAAGCAAAAGATTGGGAAGGAGGGGCCCATGGTAAGAGACTGAAGGGCTGGCTTCCTCCACGGGTTTCACAAACCTGTGTTGGATGTCACAACCCACATAAGCCAGCTTTTGAAAAGCGGTGGCCATCAAGGTATAACACGGAAAAAGCCAAAGCCCAAAATCACTAAACTATGGAAAAGAATAACTCATGTGGACATAACTGTAGCTGTGGAAACAATAAGGAATCTGCTCCAATCACTGATATGGGATTCAGTCAAACAGGGGATGCTACTACAAGCCGAAGAGGAGCTTTGAAGAAGCTTACACTTGGCTTACTTACAGGAGCAGGCATGGCTTCCACTGCCTGCAGTGCCATTAGTGCTGATGAGGCGAAAGAAATGAGTGGCCTCAAGTGGGATGAGTTCTTTAAGGAAAACTACCGTGTGATGACTGATAAGGAGCGAAAAGACACGGTAAAGCGCTTGGAACGGATGTATGAACTCAATACCGGTAAGAAGATCAACGTATCGTCAAAGGGTGCTAACGAAAATGTCTTGTTTGGATATGCATTTAATATTTCCAAGTGTCAGGGCTACATGGATTGTGTCAACGCCTGTGTGGAGGAAAACAACCAGGATCGTAGCTCGGAGATGCAGTACATCCGGATTCATGAGCATAAAAACGGTCAGATTAATTTTGAACTGGCGAAAGATGATTACTACCACGAAGTACCCGCCGAAGGTCACTTTTATATGGGCACACAATGCTTTCACTGTGAAAATCCACCCTGTGTGGATGTATGCCCGGTGAAAGCTACCTGGAAGGAGGAAGATGGGATTGTAGTCATCGATTATGACTGGTGTATTGGATGTAGGTACTGCATGGCCGCATGTCCATATGATGGCCGAAGATTCAACTGGCAACAGCCTCAGGTTCCTGAAGAGGAGGTCAACAAAGACCAGCATTACCTAGGGAATCGCTTGCGAAAAAATGGGGTGATGGAGAAATGTACGTTCTGCATTCAAAGGTCCAGGAATGGTAAAAATCCTGCATGTGTGGAAGCTTGTCCGACGGGTGCTCGCATCTTTGGTAACATCCTGGATCCGAATAGTGAGATTAGATGGGTGTTAGAAAATAAAAAGGTATTTAGGCTCAAAGAGGATCTGGGTACCGAACCTAAGTTTTGGTATTTCATGGATTAAGTAATTATGAGCCAATTAAGAATATTCAGTTCTCTTGTTAAGGATAGCATCTCAAATTCGATGCATGGTTCACGATCCTATCACATCTGGATGGGCGTGCTCACTTTCTTTATGTTGTTAGGTGCTTATTGCTATTACCAGCAGCTAAGTCAAGGCTTAGTAGTTACAGGGATGCATGACAATGTTAGTTGGGGATTATACATTTCGAATTTTACCTTTTTGGTTGGTGTGGCAGCCGCTGCTGTCATGCTGGTGATGCCAACTTATGTATTGAAGGATGTCGATTTCTCTAAGGCTGTCCTGATTGGTGAAGGTTTAGCTGTAGCCGCCCTTATCATGTGTTTAGCATTTGTGACTGTCGATCTGGGAGGACCCGGAAGAGCTTGGCACTTGATTCCCGGAGTAGGCCTATTCAACTTCCCTCAGTCGATGCTTGCCTGGGATGTTATTGTACTGAATGGATACCTCTTCATCAACATTACCATACCCCTGTACATTTTGATGTCGAGGTACCAAAACCGGGAACCAAACAAGAACTTCTATCTCCCTGGTGCCATGATTTCTGTTTTCTGGGCAGTAGGGATTCACATGGTCACAGCGTTTCTTTACGCTGGTCTTCCTGCCAGACCTTTTTGGAACAGCTCCTTGCTAGGTCCCAGATTTCTAGCGTCTGCTTTTGCAGCAGGTCCTGCGCTGATTATTATCATATTGGAGATCATCACTCGGTATACGGATTATAAGATCGCAGAGAAGTCGTTTGCTAAACTTGCTATGGTGGTAACCGTGGCTGCACAGGTTAATCTGATCATGCTCATCTCAGAGCTCTTCAAAGAGTTTTATGCCCAAACACATCACAGCTTAAGTGCTGTCTATCTGTTCTTTGGATTGCATGGAAAATCCGGCTTGGTACCGTGGACCTACGCTTCGTTGATACTGAATATTCTGGCTACAGGAATACTCACGATGCACCTGATTTTGAAAAGTTATCGCTGGCTGACCGTGGCGTGCGTATTTCTCTTTGTTGCCATTTGGATAGAGAAAGGTATGGGGTTAATCATTCCAGGCTTTATTCCTGGCTCATGGGGAGATATTGTCGAATATGTGCCCACCTGGATTGAAGTAGGGGTGACCGTGGGTATCTGGTCCATGGGTGCATTTATTTTCACCATTCTCGCCAAGTCCGCCATTTCGATTGAAATGGGAAGGATGAGGTTTAAGTCAGGTTAGAAAAGCATGTTTATCATCAATAGGAGAGTGATTTCGAGCAATTGATAAATTATTTTCCTTGGCATGATATTCATCATAATAATGCTCATGAATATCTTATTTCTTGCGCATGGAAAAAATCAGATACCTATTCAATGGACGTGTTTTAGCATAAATTATTTAGTCAATTGTCACTCTACAGAAAAATAAAACCACCTCGTCCTTGGCAACCGTATGTGGCTGCTGTCCTGGGAGCGATTGCTGCATTGTCCATCTACCTGGCAAATACTGCAAATGTGACATCCTATCTCACAGATGATCCACGCGCATGTATCAACTGTCATGTGATGACAACAGAGTATATAACCTGGAAGCACAGTTCCCACCGAGAAGTGGCTACCTGCAACGACTGTCATGTGCCACAAGACAATGTGATCAAGAAATATGCATTCAAAGCAAAAGATGGCCTGTATCATGCGAGTATTTATACCGCACGTGCTGAACCACAAGCAATCATCATGCATGAGGCAGGTCGGAAAGTTGTTCAGAGCAACTGCATTAGATGTCATACGGATCAGGTCAAGGATGCAAAATTATCTGGCTGGATCGCCACGCACGATCAGGATCGTACAGAACGTACCTGCTGGGAATGTCATCGAGAAATTCCACATGGTAGAGTAAAGAGTTTAACAGCTACAGGATATCATTTAGAACCTCTTTCCATCGAGGAGGAACAACAGTTACTAGTCCCTGAGTGGCTAGAAAAAGCAACCAACGAAACGAAAAAGGCCCATGAATAACAGAACCAAAAATGTACTACTATTCTCAGCTTCATTGATTATAGTTCTCCTATTGAGTTTGCTGCTCAATAGTGTGGTAAGTAGAAAAACAGAAAGTCAGTTTGCTTATCAGCCTCAAACAGAAATCACAGATTTTGAACCCCGCAATGAGGTATGGGGGCAGAATTATCCCCGGCAATATGAGTCATTTATGCGTACCAGTGATACCACCTTCTCTAGTTCTATGAATGGTTCTAGACTAGTGGATGCACTGGATCAAAATCCTGAGCTTGTGGTGTTGTGGGCAGGATATGGTTTCGCTAAAGATTATAATCAGCCAAGGGGACATCATTATGCTGTAGAGGACATCCACAATACCTTAAGAACAGGAGGCCCAACCGGGCCAGGTACAGGTCCAATGCCAAGTACCTGCTGGTCGTGTAAAAGCCCGGATGTACCTCGCTTGATGAATGAGATGGGCATTAAAGAATTCTACAGTGGTAAATGGGCGGACAAAGGATCGGAGGTGGTTAACCCGATTGGCTGTGCAGATTGTCACAATCCGAAAACAATGAGCCTTCAAATATCAAGGCCTGCCTTGATAGAGGCCTACCAAGCAATGGGCAAGGATATTGATAAGGCCACTCATCAGGAGATGCGCTCGTTGGTGTGTGCCCAGTGCCATGTTGAGTACTACTTCGACAAGAATAAGCCAGGTAAGGAGGGATCACCCTATTTAACCTTCCCATGGAAGGACGGTATGACTGTGGAGGCTATGGAAGCATACTACGACAATATGGAGTTCAAGGACTGGACGCACAGTGTAAGTAAGGCACCTATGTTAAAAGCTCAGCATCCGGGATATGAATTATATACAACCGGAGTTCATGCGAAGCGAGGAGTTTCTTGTGCAGATTGTCACATGCCCTATAAAGCAGAAGGTGGACAGAAATTCACAGACCATCACATCCGATCACCGCTTGCCAACGTGGCAAATTCATGTCAAGTCTGCCACCGGCAGGAAAAAGAAGATTTGATTACAGATGTTTACGAAAGGCAGTCGCGAATCAAGGAAACGCAAAAAGACCTTGAGAAACTGCTTGTACATGCTCATGTAGAAGCCAGAAAGGCTTGGGACCTGGGTGCAACAGAAGATCAGATGGAATCGATTTTGATGGATATTCGTCATGCTCAATGGCGATGGGACTATTCGGTCGCGTCTCACGGAGGCAGCTTCCATTCTCCCGTAGAGACCAGTAGAATCGTGAGCACCGCAACCAAGGCTGCTCAAGATGCGAGGATCAAATTGGCACGACTTCTTGCTGATCTTGGATACAACCAAGAGGTTCCATACCCGGATATTTCTACAAAAGCGAAAGCACAGGCATTTGTGGGGCTCGATGTAGATAAGCTGAAGGAAGAAAAAAAATTATTTAAACAGAATATCGTTCCACAGTGGTTGGAAGAGGCTAAACAGCGTGAGGCGGGAGCGAGCGTTGGAAGTAAGACGGCAGATTTGAACTAGAAGGATAAGAGAGGTAGGAAGGAATGAAAAAGCTTTTAGGAATAGTCTTTTCCAACAAGACGACACTCGTAGCGCTACTGGGCTTTGGGTTTGCCATGGCTTATGCCACCTTCGTTGAAAATGATTTTGGGACTCCTGTTGCCCGAAGAAGCATCTATGATGCCTGGTGGTTTGAGCTTCTGATGTTGATCCTTCTATTGAATTTTGCTGGAAATATTACCAGGTACAAACTCCTTAGAAAAGAGAAAATTGGGATTTTAACTTTCCACGTAGCGTTCATAATTACCTTGATAGGTGCCTTCATTACCCGATATACGGGTCAGGAGGGATTGGTTAGGATTAGGGAAGGGGAAAGCACCAATCACATACTGTCTGAAAAGCGATATTTCACGCTAAGTGTTACGAATAAGGAAAAGCATTGGGATTATCAGAAACTACTTTCGCTGACTCAGTTTCATCAACCAGACTTTTCTATTGAGTTTGGTGAAGAAACTCCGATACGCATAAAGTCTACCAGATCTGTTCCAGATGCTGTGCAGGGATTGGTTGAGGGAACGGATAAGGACGAAGTGTTAGAGATTGTATCTGCCTCTGAGGGGAATAGAATCAGCTATTATTTAGGTTCTGAAAATAGTATTTTCCTATCTGGTCATGAAGTTACGTTCAATAACCCTAAAGAGGATGCAATCAATATTACCGGAAGCAAAGGTGATTATCTGATCACTTCTTCAGAGTCTTTTGATTGGCTTGTGATGGCCACTCAAAGAGTCGGAAGATTGCCTGAAAACAGTACGGATACTTTACAGTTGAGAGCCCTATATCGGTCAAGCCACTTGAATTTTGTAGTGGCTCAGTATTATCCAGGTAAGAAACTAGACTTTGCAGTTGCTCAAGATAAGGAAATGGCAAAAAGTGCCGCTGATCTGCTTTTTGTAGAGTTAACGCACGAAGAGGATTCCCAAAAGGTCATACTCGCATCGCTGGATGGCGTTTTTAGTCCACTGCAAAAGGCATACATTGGTCCATACGAAATTGCACTCTCTTATGGTCCACGTATCATTGAAATGCCATTTCAATTACATCTTAAGGATTTTCAATTGGAACGATATCCCGGTTCGACAAGCCCTTCTTCCTATGCCAGTGAGCTTATTGTAATAGACGATGAAGGTCAAATGCCCTTTCGCATTTCAATGAATAATGTACTTGATCACAAGGGATATCGCTTTTTTCAGGCATCCTATGATTTGGATGAGTTGGGAACCGTCTTGTCTGTCAATCGGGACTATTGGGGAACGATTGTCACCTACATTGGCTACTTTTTGATGGGCCTGGGTATGTTTTTTACCCTCTTCAGCAAAAACTCTCGGTTTTCACACATCAGTAGAAAACTTGCTAAGCTGAAGGCAGGGAAAGAACTATCAGCCGCTGTATTGATCCTAACTAACCTAATCGCATTCAGTGCTGTTGCCAACGATGAACGTGAGGTTAATGAGAAGAGCGTAAACGCCCTTTTATATGTTGATGAAATTCAAGCATCAGATTTTGGCGAGCTATTAGTACAAGATATGGACGGCCGTATCAAGCCCATCAATACCCTCGCTTCTGAATTCCTACGGAAACTTACGCGTAGGACTAGTTATGAGGTAAAAGATAGTCGCAATGTCTCGATGTATAAGTTAACCCCAGACCAGGTTTTTTTATCCCTTCATAAGCGCCCGGATCTTTGGCAATCGCAACCCATCATTGCTGTAGATGAAAAGAAGGGGGCTTACTTATTGGAAGGCATCGGTTTACATGGGAAGAAAATGCTATCCTTCAATGATCTGATTGGAGTAGAAGGTGGATACTTACTACATGAAGAAGTAAAGAAAGTGCAACTCAAGAAACCAGCCGAACGTGCTGAGTTTGAAAAGGAAATTCTTAAGGTGGATGAACGTTTTAATATCCTTTATCAAGCGTTATCAGGAGGCTATCTTAAAATATTTCCGCAACCGAATGATCCGGATCAGAAATGGTATGATCGTCATTTCCTAAGCGCTGGATTTTCACCGGAAGATTCTGTTTTTGTTCAGATGATATTACCTGTTTATTTTCAATACCTTGAAGCAGCAGAGACTGATGCCGCTGATGAAAAGCTTTTATACATCAAAACCTTTCAAAAAGAGATGGGCAAGAACGTCTACCCAGACGATTCCAGGGTACGGGCTGAGCTTTTATATAACAAGCTTAACATCTTCAATCGCTTGTTTCCAATTTATTGGATGTTGGGTATTTACCTCATCGTTTTGGCGCTGGCGAAAGTATTTTCTAACAGTCCATTTTTAAAGAAGGCATATCTGCTAGGAGTTGTTTTAACTGCGATAGCTTTTCTAATGCAAACCTTCAATATGATTCTAAGGTGGTATGCAGGAGGCTATCCACCTTGGTCCAATGGATATGAAATGATCATTCTTGTTGCGTGGGCGTTGTTTCTGTTTGGATTTATCTTTTATCGTAAGAGCGAGTTTGTATTACCGTTGGTAGCTTTATTTGGAGGTACCTTGTTATTTGTGTCTTATTTAGATTGGTTGAATCCGGAGATTACGAATCTAGTCCCTGTGCTCAAGTCTTACTGGTTGAAGATTCATGTAGCCATTATTGTAAGTAGCTATGCTCCATTGGCTCTTTCAGCTTTACTTGGTTTGATGGTGCTGCTGTTTATGATTGGTAACGAAAGCAAGTTTGCAAATGCGATCAAAGAGCTCACCTATATCAATGAACTTTCGATGACTATAGGCTTATTCCTTCTCACCATAGGCACTTTCCTTGGAGGTGTGTGGGCTAACGAATCATGGGGTCGTTACTGGGGGTGGGATCCAAAGGAGACCTGGGCGCTAATTTCAATTATTGTCTACGCAGTGGTTCTTCACCTGAGGCTGGTACCAAAGCTTAAGGGGACCTACACGTTCAATATTGCCAGCGTTATCGCCTTCTTTTCCATTATTATGACATCCTTTGGTGTCAACTATTACCTCTCAGGTTTGCATTCTTATGCTGCTGGGGATCCTGTACCTATACCAACTTTTGTATACTGGCTGGTAGGGATCATATTCATCATAGTGATTGCGGCTTATTATCGCAGTTCCGATAAGATGAAATACTCAGAAAGCTAAGTCTAGCTCACATTTTCTTGATATTCACCCCAACAGACTTTGAAGCTGGTGTATGACTTCTTCGGGCATGTAAATGTAGAGGTACGAGAGGGTTGGCTTCAGGGAAGTAGGTGGCTATACATCCTTTGGGGATATCATAAGGAACCACACTAAAGCCTGCCACTTTTCTAGTGATTTTGTAATTATTGGAAAGCTCTACCAAATCTCCCTTGGAAAGACCTTCTGCTTCCATATCTTCCCGATTCATGAATACTACCTCCCGGCCTCCAAATATTCCCCGGTATCGATCATCCATTCCATAAACAGTGGTATTGAATTGGTCATGACTCCTGATTGTCATCATGATGTAGTTGTGGCCCTCAGGAATTGGTTCCGCCAACTCATTGATTGTAAAGATCGCCTTTTTGGTAGGGGTATTAAATTCTCCAACTCGGGCACCATTGGGCAGGTTAAAGCCATTCTCGTTCTTCAAACGTTGGTTGTAGTTTTCAAAGCCCTTTACAGCTTTGGCTATTAAGTCACGAATGTTATCGTAATCTTCGATCAATCCAGACCAGTTGATGTCTTCATTTCCTAAAGTAGCCGCAGCGATAGATGCAATGATTTCCGGCTCACTTTTAAGATGCTTTGATGGTGGTTTCAGACTTCCATGCGAGCCATGGACTACCCCCATGGAGTTTTCTACTGTGACTACTTGTTCCTTACCATTTTGAATGTGTTTATCTGTTCGTCCCAAGCAAGGAAGAATCAATGAAACCTTACCGGGAGCCAGGTGGGAACGATTCAGCTTAGTGCTCACATGGACCGTCAATTCACACTGTTTCATACCTTGCTCAGTGTACAGAGTATCCGGAGCAGCTGGTAGGAAATTCCCTCCAAGTGCCATAAAGAAGCGCACTTTATTTTGATTCATCGCCTCGATGGTTTCCACTACATTGTAACCAGGTGATTCCGGTGGATCAAAATGAAAAACTTCCTTTAGTTTATCGGTCCATGCCTTTGTGGGGCGCTCCCAAATTCCCATGGTTCGATCGCCTTGTACATTGCTGTGTCCACGGACCGGACAGGTACCTGCACCTTTTTTGCCAATGCTTCCCTTTAGTAAAAGAAGGTTTACAATCTCCCGGATGTTATCTACGGCATTAACGTGTTGTGTCAGCCCCATGGCCCAGCAAGCAATGATCTTACTTTTTGCATGTAGCCAATGTGCACCTATCAGCACATCCTCCTTAGTTAGTCCAGTTTGTTGTATCAGATCATCCAGCGAATACTTTTCAAGGTCGGATTTTAGTTGATCAAACCCAGAAGTTTTGTCGTTAATAAACGGTTTAGCCAGGCTACTCTCATCGCGAATCAGCAACTTTAACCAGGCCTTCAACAGCGCTACATCCTGGTTGATTTTTACTTGCAAATAGAGATCGGCAATATCTGTTCCTTTGCTCACCCATCCATTGATTTTTTGGGGGTTTTTGAACTTCATGAGTGCCACTTCTTTTAGTGGATTTATCACGATGATTTTCGCTCCATTGCGTTTAGCTTTCTCAAGAGAGCTTAGCATTCGCGGGTGATTAGTTCCTGGATTTTGACCGAAAATAAGGATTACTTCTGCATGCTCAAAGTCTTGAAGTTCAACAGATCCTTTACCAATTCCCAGCGTCTCATTCAGCCCAACACCACTGGATTCATGACACATATTGGAGCAATCCGGGAGATTATTGGTTCCAAATTTTCGCACAAACAGTTGATAGAGAAAGGCAGCTTCATTGCTGGTCCTTCCTGAGGTATAAAAGACTGCTTCGTCAGGGCTCTTTAAGCTTTTCAGGTGTTCACCGATGGATGTGAATACCTCGCTCCACTCGATGGGTTCATAACGAACACCACCTTCTCGTTTAATTAATGGTTGAGAAAGTCGTCCTTGTTGTCCCAACCAATAGTCACTCTTCTTTCTGAGAGATTCGATGGTGTGCTGCTTGAAAAATGCTTCACCGGCTAGTTTATGCTGTGCTTCCTCTGCGATGGCTTTCACTCCATTTTCGCAAAATTCCCCAATTTTTGATCGTTTTTCAGGGTCCGGCCAGGCACAGCCAGGACAATCGATGCCCTTTTTCTGGTTTAACTTCCTCAGCAGCTTCAATGCTTTCCAGGGTGGCATAGCTTTGAAAATCATCTTACCCGCATTGGTTACCGATTCTGGACCAACGGATACATTGGGTGATTTCTTTATGCGTAGCTGATTGTGGGACATATAGTTAAAGATAGGAATCTCTTTTATTAACCGAATGGCTACTTTTATAATAAGATGACGCAAGACTTAAATGGATTGATTTTGGCAGGCGGTCAAAGTGCGAGAATGGGTGAGGATAAATCACTTATTCAGTATCGGAATGAGCCCCAAGTGGTGTACGTGTATAAACTATTACAAGGCTTAGTTTCGAACACTTATGTTTCTGTCCGCAAAGGACAAAAAGTGAGTTTTACTGATCTAGTGATTGAGGACGCTTTTGATGTTCATGGTCCATTGAATGGCCTATTGAGCGCACATCAGTTTGATAGATCTAAAGCCTGGATGGTGTTGGCAGTGGATTTACCTTTCATCTCGAGCTCGACCGTTGATCGATTGATTCAAGAAAGAGATCAAACTATGATGGCTACTGCGCTAGTTGGTGCTGAAAAGGGTCTGCCTGAGCCATTGATAGCTATTTGGGAGCCTCCGGCACTTGAAGTTTTAGAAAAGTATCATTTGAATGGCAAAGATGTATTTCCAAGCAGATTTCTAAATGAGAATCAGATTAAGCGAGTCAAATCTATTAATGAGGAAGAGCTGTTTAATGTCAATGATAAGGTGGATCTAGAGCAGGCAAAATCGATGATCGATAAGCGCTTAAGGCAGCTGCTGGCTTCCTTGAGAATCAATCAGAAGCAATTGAAATAGTATGTTGAATTTGCTCAACAATGGATTGCTTTTGAGTGAGTTCCTTTCGTTCCTTATCAAGAGGGCCGCCTTTGAGATCTTCCAGTTGAATTGAAAGCTTATACATCATATCTTCCAGGGCTTCGAGGAGAACGGGCTTGTACTTAGGGTCTAGTTCAATCATGATACCTCTGATAATGGTGAGTTCTACTAATTTAAATAATATCAGAGTTCCATGTAAATAAAACAAGGGGCTCTAAGAGCCCCTCATTACACTACCAATCACCAATCAAAAAAGTGTGAATAATCAATGCATACATAAAATATAAATTATCGTAAATAACGATATGAATTGGGATTCAATTCTTTCTGGAAGGATTTTCGTCCTTTTTCAGTTTCGTTAGGTATTTAAAAATTAATAGTGTTTTAAAAACTGTATTTAATATGGAATAATATTCCAGTACTTTTTAAGCGGACTTGTCCCCAACCAACTCCTCCCAAAGAGTTTTTAAGAAAGGGTTCGGCTTCTATAGATATTTTATCAGTGACTCGGCGATTTATCCCTACAGACAGGTTGTACACCCCAAAAAAATGGTTGTTTTCATTAGCTACTTCCCAGCCTTCAGGTCGGTTGCCATTTCCGACTGTCCCATAGTCATAATTATAGTCATACCGTTCGGTAAGCATTAAGTAACTGCTGATACCTGCACTCACGAATAGTGATGTTCTTGTACCTTCCCTCAATCGATACCTAATGTTGAGTGGAATATCAATCACTTTGCAATTCGCAGCGATTTCATTGGGACCATCATTGCCGTTCCAAAATCCGGCAGGAATGGTGTATTCACTTAGATCAGTGGTATTGTAAAGTTTTCTTGTGAGGATGGCGCCGGTAGTTATGCTTAATCTTCTTAGGATAAAATACTCCGCTGAAATGCCAAAATCGATGCCTGGTTTGGTAAACTCACTTAATTGACCAACAGTAGTAAAATCGGGAGCCAGTGTAACACCAAAACTCCATCGATTGAATGGAGTTGGTAATTCTTCTTTTTCATCATCATCCTCTGAATTAATTAGTGGCCTTTCTGATTGACCACTTCCCTGAGGAGTAAGAAATGCCATTGGATCTTCCAAATTCGCTAAAACTACTATCGGCCTTTTGGAATTTATTGGATATGGATTTAATAAATCGTCGGAATAGATTACTTCCTCTTCCTCTTCTTCTGGCTTTTGGGTTGTAGATGTAGTGGTAGGATTCCTTGGCTCTAAACTAGTTTCTGTAATGTTAGTTGGTTCTGGACTGACTGGTGCTGTAGTGTTTACTACCTGTTCAGTAGGTGCATCTCCCGCTTCTTGTGTATTCGTATCGCTCACGGTATTAAGCGTTGTTCCCGATTTCGATTCGGTAACTACCGCAGGTTCTTCTACCTTAGAAGTACTGTTTTCAACGGGCTTAATAGTCGGATCGTTTTTGTTTGGATTTGTTTGCGTTTGAGACGAAACGGAAGAAGGCAGACTAGTCATTTCAGTATTTAATTGCTCTGTCTGCTGAGGCTTGGAATTGTTCGTTTTCACCGTATTCTCGTCATGAGAAACCTTGGCTATTGATGCTGATTCATTTTTTGGATCATTAATTGATTCGCTCGGAGCTGTGTTATCTACTATAGTTGATTTCTCAGTATTTGTATCGATATTTTCAATCTTCGGAGTACCAGTATTTTCAGTTGTACTGAAAACGCCTTGATATCCCAGGTATCCCAAGCTGCTTATGAAGAGGATGGTGGCTGGTATTAACCATTTAAGACCGGAGATCGATGAGGAAGTGGCCTCTTGAGCCATTCGCTGTTCCATTGAAGCCCATGCAGACTCATCAAAAGCAATGTCTTCTGGTTTCTTCAGGATATTCCTGGTGTACCGATCAAATTCTTTATCCGATAGCTTCCGAGAACTCATAGTCTAAAGTTTTTTTTATCATATCCTTCAACATTTGTCTGGCCCTTGAGAGGTTTGACTTTGAAGCCCCAACTGAAATACCGAGTGCTTTTGCAATCTCTTCATGCTTATAGCCGTCTATAGCGTAGAGATTGAAAACGGTCCTGTAAGAAGGTGTTAGCTGCTGAACCAGATCTAGCAAATCTTCGTACGAAAGCTGAGCAGTTATAACTTCCTCAGCATAGATTGCATCTGCATTTCCATCATCATACCCTTCCATAAATTGAAACTTTTTCATCTTCCGGTGATGATCCATTGCAGTGTTGATGATAATTCTTCTAAACCACCCTTTGAAAGTATCGTTCTTAAAGCCTTTTATGGACTTAAATACCTTCATAAAACTGTCATTTAGAATTTCTACTGCCTCTTCATAGGTTGCAGTATATCTCAAACTCACGCTCATTCCGTAAGAGAAAAAGTGCTCATATAATGCCTTTTCGCTGCCTTGCTTTTGTTTTTGGCAGTTTATGATCAATATGTTGGCCTTATTTTTCAAGTGTTCTTTGAATCACTTTTTTCCTTTATAGCCCCAACGCCGATTTTTAAAATATGGTTGCTTGGGGTTTCAAGAAGTAGTTGTTTCTTTCTGTAAAACTATCTAATCATCAGATATTCAGTGGGTTATATTCTTTGAGTATGGAAAAAATTAGGGGATTAGACGGTTATTCTTCATTTTTAATTGAAATAATCGCCACCGTCCCTTTATTCAAAACACTATCTAATTGAAGATTTACTTTCAACTTGTTGGCTACCATTTTTGCTTTGTATAAACCTAATCCAAATCCATCGCCTTGAATGCTGCCTTTAAAAAACATGGTAAAAACCTGGTCATTTATTTCGGACGGGTAGCCTGAACCATCGTCTTCTATGATGATTTGAGTTTCTTCACCACTGTCAGCAGACTTTACGGTGATACTTCCTTTGCTTTGACTATTGTTTCTATAGATGATGCTATTATGAATGATACTTTTCAGCATTATTTGAAGCAAATCTGGATCAGATTTGATGACATTCATATGATCCAATTGAGTATTGAATTGAATGGTGGACGGGAGAGTTAACTCTTCCATTACATTGTCGATTACGTCAGAAAGATCTGTTTTAACTTTTTGGGGATTACATTTTCGAATATTACCTACTTCAATAATGCTCACATTGAGCGCATCCATTCTTGTAATTTGTTCACAGAGTAAATCAACATAATTGCTGTCAGGGTCTGGATTGGGTAATTCTTCTGACATTAAATTAGAAATACCTTTTAATGTGGTGATCGGTCCCCTTAGATCATGCGAGGCCCGGTAAAAGAACGTGTCCAGCTCTTCGATGGCATCTCTTAATTGTTGCGTCCTTTTTTTAACCTTAGTCTCTAGTGATTTATTCAGTTCATCAAGTTTTCTTTCCTTATCTACCCGATCAAGTTCAGAACCAATCGCATTTGCAAATACCCTCATCAATGATAGCATCCACTCTTCGAGTTTGAGTTCTTTATCATCCATGATGTATAAATGCCCGGATATCTGTTGTTCGGAGTTGAAGAATGGTATTCCAAAGTAACTGAAGATGCCATGCTCTTTCAAGTATGGATCGTCTGGAAATTCTGCAGCTAAATTTCCATTTAAATGAATGTATTCTTTATTCTCATAGACTAATTCGCAAGGTGTACCTTTGAGAGGATATTTCAGTATATCTGCTTGATGGTTTACTTCCCACAAAGCAAGTGTCTCTAATGATTCTGTGCCTTTCTGTCCGGGTTTAGCAATAACTGCAAATTTCACAAGGAGAAACTCAGAGAGTTTTTGTGTGATGTGTTTGAAGAAATTGGCTCCTTGATATTTACTTGTTGCGTCAATAATCACCCGCATTCCGTCTTCCACCTGTTTTCGAAAATGAACATCAGTCGTAATTCCAATAATCCGTTGGGCATTGTCTTCTTCATCGACTTCTACCACTTTACCGATCAGACTCATCCACTGGTAAGAACCATCTTTACGCTGCATGCGGTATTCGGACCGATAATTTTCGTTGTTTGAGTTTATGTAGTCATTGAATTGCTGGCGCGCTCTTTCGATATCTTCCGGATGAACAAGGGATATCCATTTTTCGAAGGTTAATTCGAATTCTTGCGGTTCATAGCCCAGCAGGTGGTAAAAATTATCACTCGCTATGGAATAGCCTGAATTGATCTGGAATTCAAAAATTCCGGTCTTGGAGGCATCTAAAGATAGTTTAAGCTTGGACTCACTTTCCCTCAGCGCATTTTCAATACTTTTTTGCTTAGTCATATCCATGACGATCATCGTGTAGCCTATTAGAAGACCATCTGACGAGAAATGCGGTTCATAAATGCCATGATAGTACCTGTTTTCGCCAACACCTGGCAATGTCAAATTGGTGAAAAATTCCCCACCAATATTAGCATTTGAATCTCTTTTGATCTGATCGCTGAAATCAGTCATATACTGACCGACAACCTGAAAGACAGACTTACCAATTACTTCTTCTTTCTTGAGGTTGAAGTCACTTAAAAATCCTTTATTGACGCAAAGGAAATTAAGTTCTGAATCGTAGTAATTGATATGTGCAGGAGATAAATCTATGATGGATTGCAACATCATATCATCAAATACGAATGACTGCTTCTTCGAAATGTCCTTAAGGATGAGCATCCCAATGCTACCCGCGTCTTTAGAGGTTAATCTCAGACTTCCACCAACTTGTGTACCGTCGGTTATGGATGCTAAACTGATAGTTACCTCTTTATCTGAATCTATCATTTGGTCCCATGCTGATTGCCAATCTTGCTCGAGGGGTTTAAAAAATGCTGATAAAGAACTTCCTTGAAAAAGCTTACCACTATTTCCTATGAAACTTAAGAATGACTTGTTGGCATCAATAATGGTCCATTTTTCATCAAACCAGACGATGGCATCTGAGATTATATCGATAGCATTGGCAGACAATGCTTGTCTACTGGACCTGGATAAAGACATTGGGTAGTTCCGCTTAATTCATCTTAAATATAAAGATGCTATGAGCAAAACTTACTTAGGAGTTAATGGTTTGAAATTATGTACTGCAGACTACTCCAACACCTTGGCAATTTTCCGGATGACCTCATCCATTTCATTCACGCTTTTTCTAATTTTTTCAATATCCGGATCTGAGTGATTCAATTGTGTAAGACCAATAATGTTAGCGATTGGAGCTCGTACAAGATGGGCATTGATAAATGAGTACTCCAATAATTTCTCATTTTCCTCTTCCAATTTCCTGGTTCGCTCTATGACTTTTTGCTGGAGATTATCTCTTATCGTTTGTATTTCTTCGTTTGTATTTTGTAGTTGTTTTGTTTGTTCTTCTAGTTCCTGATTAAGTCTTTCCAACTCATCATTTTTTTGTGTCAATTGGTCTTGATCATTGTCAAAATTGTGCTTGAAGTAAACGATAAATATGGTGATAAAAATAAGATTATAGACATAGTCAAAGATGAGTTGTTTGTAGTTGATTACATCTCCAAAATCTAATAGATCTGAAAATAGCATAAAGCATATTGCACAAAGGATCAAAACAAAGACATACCTCATGATATCCCTTGTCAATAGGATGGTAACAACAATTAAGTTTTGTAACATATACCCAATACCTCCCGTGGGTCCCGCCGTTTTTGGGAGGTAGTATAGATATGCTGAAATGATGATAAAGATGAATAAATTAATCAATGCAGGACTAGTTCCTATTTTGTATATCATGAATAAAAGACCTGAACTTATTAGCAGTAGGACCACATAGATGCCAATCAAGATGGGATCTACATCATCGAAGACAAAGAGGGTGATAACATTGAACAGATAATAGGGTATGGAGCAAAAAAGGATCACTCCAAAAAATCGTTCTTCTAGCGTTCTCTTTTGGAATAAACTACTCATGAGATTCAATTAACCTGGTTTTTAGTTTATTCATTTCCACTTCCAGCCTTTCACCTGAGTCTTTTATCAAGTGTATTAGCTGGTCATCATTTGGATTTTTAAGTTTCTTTATAGACTCAATCGTTTCCTGATAAGGTTTGATTAATTCACTGGTCGTGAGACGAAGGTATTCTTCGATTGAGTCTTTTTGATTTTGTAAAATCTTCGTTCGTTCTAATACTTTTTCCTCTAATTCCGATCTCAATAAATTCAACTTTTCATTTTGTTGGAGCAGCAGCCTATTTTTTTGTTTACTCTCCTCGCTTCGCTCAATAAATGCTTGATTGATATCTTTCAATTTTCTTCTGCTTAGAATGAAAACATTCTTAGCGTGAAAGGTCATTACGATGATTGCGATGGATACAAACAAGAGCGTGAACGTGAAGGTGTAATATTCAGAAGGAGCCAA
The DNA here is from genome assembly GCA_965601465.1 of Ekhidna sp. Lineage (GTDB taxonomy): Bacteria > Bacteroidota > Bacteroidia > Cytophagales > Cyclobacteriaceae > Ekhidna. The sequence continues at coordinate 1,991,707 of OZ271834.1, forward strand.
GTATTCAATGTTTTTAGGCTCAACTATAGCTAAAACAGCAAAAACACCTAAAAGGAAAATACTCACGAAAATTAGGGGTAATCGTCCTTTTGTGGTAAGGCTCAGCACCAATACAATGGCAAAAGCATTAACCTCCGTAGAGCTTGCCAAACCATTATGAAAGTAAAAGCTCAACCAAAGTAAAATCATCAGTGGGACAAAGAAGAACGTAACAATCCATTTGTTGCTAGAATTAAACTGAATCAGCAAGAAACCGACTAAGAAGACGCCAAAAGAAGCAATATCCAGATAGAGATCAGCATTTCCATCCTTAACATAAATATCTTCAATCAGCGCTATTGTAAATCTCAATAACCCTATAAGGGCAACGACTTTAATAATACCCCTCTCAAAACGATCTTGGTGGTGATTTTCCATGAAGGCTATTTACAAATTACATGAAAAACACGACTAAACCATTACATTCAAAAGGTATTTTCAATTTGACGGTTTGGTTCTGTTGAATTGATTTCAATCTCGTGTTGTTTTAATAAAGAGCCGAATCTTTCATATTGTTTGATGAGGTTCTTAACTTTTATATCAAACACTTATCAACTATGCCCACTGCTAACACATACCTTACATTCAATGGAAATTGCGAAGAAGCTTTCAATTTCTATAAATCAATTTTTGGTGGAGAATTTACTTTCATGGGAAGGTTTGGAGACATGCCTTCAGAAGCTGGTGGAGATACAATACCAGAAGATCAGAAAAATAGAGTCATGCATGTTTCACTACCCTTGAGCAAGGAGTCCATCTTGATGGGGAGTGATACCGGAGGGGAGGGCCGCAAATTTCAAGGAAGGCAATAATTTCTCCATATCTGTAACTGCAGATTCGAAGGAGCAGGCTGATCAACTCTTTCAAGAGCTTTCATCAGGAGGGAATGTGACCATGCCAATAGGTGACACATTTTGGGGTGATTACTTTGGATCATGCGCTGATAAATTTGGCATCAACTGGATGGTGAGTTTCAATGACGGAATCAATCAAATGTAATCGAATTCAACTAAGTGAATCAGGATAAATAGAGGATCCGAAACTATATTTAAGTTTTCGTTCACACCAAGAAACTTAAAAAGATTACGCCAACCAACCTAGCTATTGCGCTTGATGAGTAAAGTGAAGCCATTTTCGTCATGCTATATATGGATTGTCCTATTCATATTATTTCCTTTAAGGCATAGTTATGCGCAGCAAGCAGATAGCTTAATTTCAAGCCTTCCGGACGAAATGGGGGTAAATGATAAGATTGATACCTTAAACAAACTCGGATTCGACCTCATTTTTACAGACCCTACTGAAGCGAGGACCATATTTAATACTGCAATATCATTGGATACACCCAAAGAATATGTAAAAGGGATCGCTCAGGCCTTAAAGAACAAAGCTATTTCCTACGACATTCAAGGGAATTCCAATCAGGCAATCGTTTTCTATCAGGAATCTTTGGTATTGCTAGAGAGCATTAACGATACGCTTGGCATATCAAAACTCAAAAACAATTTGGGTATTGCCTATAAGAATTTGGAAGATCTTGAAACTGCCCGAAAATTTTATGAAGAATCGATTGAATTGAAACAACAATTAGGAGATATACGAGGAGTGGCTTATGGATTAAACAATGTGGGTGAGATCTTTCAAAAAGAAGGTGAATTCGAAAAAGGTCTTGAATATTTTACTAGAGCCAATCTTATCGTTGACTCGCTTGGTGACAATCGTGGTAGATCGATAACCCTTTCCAACCTCGCATATTCATACCTGGAATTGGAAGATTATCAACGGGCAATCAACTTTCTGGAACAGTCCATGCGAATAGATGAAGAATCAGAAGACTTATACAGTCTTTCTTACTCATATATTCTTCTTGCTAAGGCCTATTCAAATATGAATATGATGTCCAAAGCACTTGATTGCGTTGAGCAGGGAGCAGGAATTGCAAAAGGAATCAACGCATTAAAAGTGTATTACGATAGCCAAGTTTTAAAAGCTAAGTTGCTAAAGCAGGCTAACAGAATCAATACTTTACCAAGTCTTTACGAAGAAATATTGATCCTAAATGACAGTCTGGCTCGACTTAATTTGACCGAAGAGACCGCTAAAATGAAGGCCATCTATGAGAGCAGAGAGAAAGAGATTGTAATTGAAGACCTAAAGAAAGAAGCCGCATTAAGCAAAGAGTTAATTGAAGCTCAGAATAATCTGTTCAAACTCACCCTTGCTGTGGCCATCCTACTCATCGTATTGTTGGTAGTAGTGTTTACTTTCTACAGGAAGGTAACTGCTAAAAAGAAGGAGCTTGAAATTAAGATTGTCGAACGGGATGCCGCAAAAGAGGAAGCAGAATTTGCAAATCAGGCTAAGTCCCAGTTTTTAGCTCAAATGAGTCACGAAATCCGAACGCCATTGAATGCAATCATTGGCTATACCGATCAAATCCTGGAAACCGAGCTTGAAGAAACCACGAAGAAACATCTGGGTATTGTCAACCAATCCGCTCTTGGTCTTCTCGGTTTAATTAATGGAATTCTGGACTTATCTAAACTGGAGGCTGGCAAGCTTGACCTGGTGGTTGAACATACGGATCTGATTGAGCTGTGTAAGCATGTGATGCAAATGACCAGCTACAAGGCAGAACGAAAGAACATCGAATTGATATTATCCCTGATTGACACCAAATATCAGTATGTGCTAGCGGACGACATACGATTGCGTCAAGTACTTTTAAATCTGTTGGCTAATGCAGTCAAGTTCACCAATGAAGGTGAAATTGAGTTAAAGGTTGAGGTATTGGAAGAGCTTGATAGCAAAGTCAGCTTTAGGTTTTCAGTTCGAGACACAGGAATCGGAATAAAACCAGAAAATCTGGAACGGATATTTGAGGCTTTTTCTCAGGAAGACTCTTCCACCACTAGAAAGTATGGAGGTACAGGATTAGGCTTATCAATATCTAATACATTGCTATCATTAATGGACAGCAAGCTGGAGCTTGAAAGTGAGCATGGAAAAGGAAGTACTTTTTATTTCGATGTTGCTTTTGAGCTTTCGGATAGTCAGGTTAATAATGGCGATTCTGATAAATCCGATGCTAAGTTGCTTAAACGGGTGATTTCCAATGATAAGATTAAAGTGCTCATTGCGGAGGATAATACCAACAATATGGTCATCGTAAAAATGATGCTTAAGAAAGCACTACCCAACGCGATTATCATTGAGGCTGCCAATGGGGTAGAAGCGGTGAGCTTATTTGTAGAAAAAAATCCGGACGTCATACTCATGGATGTGCAGATGCCGGAGATGGACGGTTATGACGCCACTCGCAAGATCAGAGAAATTGAAACTGACAAGAAAACTCCCATCGTGGCCCTTACCGCCGGATCCATGAAGGCCGATAAAGAGAAATGCTACGACGCTGGCATGGATGATTTCGTCAGTAAACCTATCGTAAACAATTCCCTTTCCCTGGCATTAGAAAAGTGGTTCTCAGCTTGATTTAAATGAGTAAAAGTATTCTTTTGATATCAAAATCGTACCTCGCTCTTATTCAGTTGATTTATACAAAAACCTCAAGCAGTTAAGAGCTAAATATCTATTTTTCCATTTATCTGACTTAATTGTCTAATGAACGAGTTATTTGGTGCTCTCGTCTTATTTACCCAACAACACGCCAACAGTTTCATGATCTTACGGTTGCCTTTATATTAAGAAACCACGAGAGAGAATGGAATCAACTACCTTCCTAACACCCTTAAAATCTGCTATTTATAAGAAAATATTGCAGTTAATTCCTGCAGTTTTCACCGTTGCATTACTACTAATTTCCTATTCAACAAGCGCACAAAACTGTACGGTCAATGCGGGCGTTGGATTTACCGTTTGTGCCAATGAAATCATCACCTTAGATGGAGGCGAAAATGGTTTGGTAGATGTGAATGGCGTGTGGTCTCAGGTAGGAGGACCATCCATTATTATCGATGATCCAAGCAATTTGAATAGTACACTTTCTGGTTTAGAGGCTGTAGGAGGTAGCGATATAACGCTCAGATTAACAGCTACTTGCGATGATGGATCTTTGGTTTTTCAGGATGTTACGTTTACCATTTCGGAAGTTACAATAGCTGATGCTGGTTCGGACTTAGGGGGTGCGTGCCCAGGTCCTTCTGTATTTACGGTATCAGGTAATGCCCCTGGAGTAAACGAATCGGGGTTATGGACCTCCAGCGGAGCAGGAGTCAGTATTGATAATCCAACAAATCCCACCTCAGATATCACATTTGATGGAGGAACATCTGGAGTAGCAACTCTTACTTGGACCATAACCAATACGAACGGCTGTCAGTCATCTGATGACATCACTGTAACCAATTTTGGAGGAGAAACAGTTAATGCAGGTAGCAACCAAAGTTTAGATAATTGCTATTCTACCTTTCAGTCCACTACGCTTAATGCGAGCTATGGTGGGGATGGGACGGGAGGTCAATCCGGAGTGTGGACTGTGGTGGATGGACCCAATAATCCCACATTATCAGATCCTACAAGCAATGTTTCAGGATTATCTGGCTTGACTGTAGGTACATATACGCTAAGATGGACAGTAAGTGGCCCATGCGAGAGCGGTACAGACGAGATGACTATCACGGTTGCTCCAGCCGAACAAGAAATTACCTCGGCTGATGCCGGTGAATCCATGGTTTTTTGTGATGGTAGAGAATCCACAGTATTAATTGGTAATACGCCCGAATATGATGATGAAACAGTACTATGGCAGTTTGTTTCCGGTCCATCAACACCTACAATAAGCAGTCCTAACTCCGTGGTTACCGAAGTAACGGGCTTAAATGGAGGCGGCGCAGGTACTTACATATTCAGATATACCATCAACAATCCTATTACGACTTGTAACACAGAATCGGAGGTTAGTATCGAATATATTACCCTACCCGCTTTAACGGTTAATGGTGGTAATGAATTTGTAAATGTGGCCTGTGGGGGAAATACAGCTACTATTCCTTACTCGACAGTCGGAGGAGAGAATTTTGATATTAGGTACGAAATCATAGCAGGTCCAAGTCTACAAGGACTTACCTCTGCCACTGGATCACCCATTGTAATACCGAACTTGGTAGATCCCGGAATCTATACCTTGAGAGTAAAAGCCGTATCAACTACTGCTTTTGGTAGCCTTTGTCCAGATGTAAGTCAAGACATTAACATCGTCATATCGGATGATCCAACCGCTGCGAATCCCGGTACTGATCAAGTACTTGCTTGTGGTGTTACATCGACCTCATTGCAAGGAAATACTCCAGTACTTGGAACAGGAACATGGTACCAGGTAGATGGCCCATCAACCGCTACAATAAGTGATGTGAATGATCCTGAGGCAATGATAAGTGACTTATTAGCAGGAATTTATGAGTTTAAATGGCTAATTGATGGAGGAGTAAATTGTCCTGCTAATGAAAGAACCGTTAAAATATCTGTTGCACCGAATCCTCCAACTCAAGCAATGGCAGGAACGGATGAATCTATATGTGATGGAACAGGGTATACTCTCAATGGAAACCCTCCGGCCGAGACTGAAACTGGTCAATGGAGTGTTTCACCTTCCTCTGGCATTGTATTTTCTGATGTCACAAATCCAAATGCAGTCGTAACCGGATTTTCACCGAGTACAACGTACACTTTTACCTGGACCATTACTGGATGTCTGTCTTCAACCATGGATGATGTGGTTATAGACACAGATAATACCAATGGACCAATTCAGGCTGATGCAGGTCCCGATCAGTCATGTTTAGGCGGAAATTCAACAACATTAGCAGGAAACAATCCTGGCTCAGATACAGGATTGTGGACATTAATCTCAGGATCTGGAACGATTGATACACCTGGAAGCTTCAATTCGACCGTTTCAAGTTTAGGTGTGGGTGAGAACGTTTTTAGATGGACTATTTCTAATGGTTCAGGTTGCACTGATACCTTTGACGAGGTAACCATTTCAGTAAATGGTGCCGTCACTATCGCTTCAACTACTCCAGTTGTTGATCAATGTATCAGTTCCGGAGGCACCATTGATCTTATCGGAAATTCAATTACTTCAGGAGAGACAGCTGTATGGACTCAAACAGGAGGACCTGTGGCAAGTATTGCGAATGCTGATTTAACTACTTCAACTGTAACATTCACGGAATCAGGTAATTACACGTTTGAATATGAAATATCAAACGGATGTGCTTCTACCAGTATAGATGAAGTATCCTTTCAGGTAGGAATTTCCTCTACGGCTGCTTTTGCAGGTGGAGATCAATCGATCTGCTCACCAACAGAGTCATTAACGCTGGCAGGGAATACAATTAGTGATGGGTACGGACTTTGGAGTGTTGTTTCAAGTCCCCTTGAACTCGCGCCAATAATTACGGATGTATTCAATCCAGGAACCTCAGTTATTAATCTGACAAAAGGAACCTACGTGTTTCGTTGGACTTCCTATTCCAATAGTGCGTTATGTCCGACAACCACTGATGATGTAACGATTACTGTAGACATCGAAGCAGATGCTGGAGACGATCAGCAATTGTGTGGAGTGACTGAAACAATATTGATCGGTAATGAAAGTACCAATGGTACATGGTCCGAGGTTACCTCAAATGGCGCAATCATTACACAATTGCCGGAGTCTCCAAACATCGCGACGGTAAGTGGATTGACAGCAAACACTGATTATACCTTTAGATATGCATTAACCAGCGCAGATGATTGTGGTAATACCAGCGATGATGTACTAGTGGAAGTGGATGGTTTTGGAACCGATCCGGATGCTGGTGCTAATCAGATACTATGTGGAGCTTCGTCATTTACCATGGGCGCGAATGTCATTACAGAAGGTATAGGTACCTGGGTACAAACTGAAGGACCAGCTACCGCTTCTTTCGTCAATGAAAATGATCCTACTACCATCGTAAATGGTGTAAGTACTCCCGGAATCTATCGATTTAGCTGGCAAGTGGTGAATGGGTCTTGTACCTATGAATCTGAAGTGATCATTACCAATAATGCCAATGAGGTGGCTACTACCAGTGTAGATCAATCGAATATATGTGCCTCAGATGCGATCGTAAGTGCAACTCCAACGATATTTAGCCCTGGCACCTGGTCAGAAGATGCAGGAAACCCGGAATCCTCTGCACTTTCCTCATTTGTCGAGCCAAATCCTGATTTTATTGCAACAACTGCAGGAACATACACTTTCACCTGGACGGTGGATAATGGCCCATGTGGAATGAGTACCGATGATATCACGCTCATCATTGACGATGATGCTCCAACCACTGCGGCAGTTGACGATGATTTTGAAATCTGCGATGGCGATCCTAATCCTACTATCAATGGAAACACACCTTCAACAGGGACTGGTATGTGGTCAGTTGAAAGCCAACCAAGTGGTGCAAACGCTATGTTCACGAGTGCAAGTTCAGCCAGCACAACTGTTGAAGACCTTACAGAACCTGGGGATTATGAGTTGAAATGGACCATTACTTCCGGTTCATGTACGTCTGAAGATATAGTAACAATCACGGTTTCACCAGCACCATCTATTGCTGAAGCTGGATCTCCTATGACCTTTTGTGTTTTTGATAATCCTTCATTGAATGCGGACGTTCCAACGGATGGTTCCGGTGTTTGGACGCAGGATTCTGGCCCTTCAACTGCATTTTTTGCAGATAAAACGTCCCCTACATCACAAATTTCAAGTCTTGAAGTGGGTGTTTACACCTTCAGATGGACCGTCTCCAACGGCTCCTGTTCAGATTCTGATGATACGGTTGAAATCACCATTGTAGACCAGGTTTCTCAGGCAAATGCTGGACCAGATCAGACGGAAGTTGGATTAAGTGCTACGATGGAAGCTACTCCAGCAGAGACGGGTGAAACCGGAACTTGGACAATCATTAGTAAACCTGTAGGTTCCCCGGATCCAACTTTTAGTGCAAATGATCCATCAACCACGATGAATGGACTAGAACCAGGCGATTATACCTTCCGATGGACATTAGAGGATGATGCAAATCCTAGTGTTTGCCCAACTTTTGATGAAGTCACAATTACCGCAATACCCGTGGTATCTGTCTCTGTGTCTCCGGGATCAGTTTCCGAAGATGGTGGAGGAACTCTGGTATATACTTTCCAAACCAATGGTGATGTGCTGAGTGATCTAACGGTCAATTTTAATGTGGAAGGTACAGCTACCTTTGATCCAACCCCTACCAATTCTGACTACACAACTGCTGGTGATGACACATACACCGCAAGCAATGGAACCATCACGATATTAAATGGTAATTCTTCCTCTCAAATCACTGTAACGCCGGTTAATGGGGACGATATCGTGGAACTAGCCGAAACGGTTCAATTAACCATCACGGGAAGCACTGAGGAACCGATCGATTATTTAACTGGAACTCCAAATTCAGCCACGGGAACAATTACAGACTTTGAAAGCACACAGACAATTGAAATCGAAGTTGTTTTCAACAGTGATGGTACAGAGGATGGAACACCGGCACTATTTGACCTGAACTTGGTCGATGGTGCTGGAAATCCATTAACCAATGGAACATTAACACCATTTAATGCTGACATTTCTATCACAGGAGATACAGATGACTTTACAGCTGCTTTTCCAACCAGCGGAACCATCGATGTTGGTAATTCAACTGGAGTAGTTTCACTCCCTATTAATGATGACCTACTCATCGAATTGACTGAATCAGTTTCTATTGACTTGACTGGGGCCAGCCATTCGGATTCTGGAATAAATCCGACGGTTTCTGCCACTAACAACGCTTCAGCTGATATTATTGATAATGATGTGGCCATTTTCGAAATCACCACGATTCAAGATGGTAAAGAAGGAATCGATGATTTGATTTACCGAGTTCGATTGGTGAATACAAGCGGTGATCCTTTGGAGAACCAAACAGGGACCAATTACTCAGTGAATGTTGGGTATAGTGGAGCAACCGGAGATGCGACAGCAGGACCCGCTACAATCGATATCACCAACGGCAATACAAGTGCAAATATCAATCTGGTACCAAGTGTAGACACAGAAATAGAGATCGAAGATATTACCGCTGCCTTATCTGCCCCAACTCATGCAACATTGCCAGTAACTGTAAGTGGACCAAACGGAAGTGCAACAGCTGCTATTGATGACGATGCGGAAATCAGAATCTCAGCTGCAGATGGAGGTGAGCCTTCTACAGCTGTTGTTTACACGGTTTCTTTAGTGAGAGAGAGTGACGGGACTACGGTATTAACCAATGCTACTGGCCTGAACATTTCAGCTGATCTTGCATACTCCAATGCAAGTGCAACACAAGCTGATTTTACTACAACATTCCCAGCATCTGTGGATATTGCCAATACTGCAAGCTCAAGTATGATCACATTAAATATCAATGATGATACGGACATAGAGAATACAGAAACGCTCAATGCTTCTCTAAGCAATGCGACTATGGGGGTGGTTGTCAGCGGATCTAATGGAGATGCAACGGCTAATGTGCTGGATGATGATAATGCAACCATCGTGTTGGAGTTAACAGCAACAGATGGAGATGAGGATGGAACAGATGTGGTATTTACTGCTCAATTGACAGATGGAGCAGGAACGAACCTTACGAATGAAACAGGATCAGATATTACTGCGGATATCACTTTTTCTACTACTTCAGCGGTCAATGCCGACTTTGTAGACAATTTAACTACAATAGAAACAAGCGGAATTGTCATTCCGAGCGGACAGGGTAGCCAGGTGATCACCATAGTAGTAGACGATGATTTACTTATCGAAGGGTCAGAAACCTTGGAAGCGACCTTGTCATCACCTGTGGGGACGACACTGGTACCGGCAACTGATTCTGATATCGCCAATGTTGGAGATAATGATACAGATGTTCGGATGGAGGTAGAAACCGTATCGAACGGTGTTGAAGGGGGAACTGATATTGAATTCAGAGTTAAACTGGTCAATGCTGGCGGAGATGAATTAACAAATGTATTGGGATCCTCATTTACTGGAACCATTGGATTTTCTGGAGCGACCATCGATGATTTTACTGAAGCTTCCTTTCCAAACTCATTTACTATTCCGGACGGAGAAAGCAGTACCATCGTATCGGCCATCACTTTTGATCCTGTGCACGATGCTTCAATTGAAGCTGAATCATTAATTGCTGCTATATCAGCTCCGAATACGGTGAATACCATTACTCCGACAATTACAGTACCTAATAGCTCCGCAACGATCGATGATCAGGTGGTTTGGATTATAAATACGCCAGTAGACGGTGTGGAGGGAGGAACTAATGTTTCCTACACAGTTTCACTTGAAAACGTGGTTGGAACCCCTCAAACGAATAATACAGGTGGTCCGATTTCATCAACACTAAGTTTTATTGCAGGAAGTGAAGCGGTACAAGCTGATTTAAGCACAACATTCCCAGCTTCTGCAATTATTGCCGATGGTGATACAGATGATTTGATCACATTGGTAGTTGCTAATGATGATCTAATTGAAGGAAGTGAAGATTTGGTGGCAACACTAGTTGTGCCTAGCATCGGAATTATCAGTGCCACTGAAGATGATGCTACTGCAGTCATCGATGATGTAGACGATGGAGCAGGAACGATTGTAAATATCGCAGCCACCCAGAATGGTCAGGAAGGAGCTGGTGGAGATGATGTGATCTTTACGGTATCCCTGGAAGATGCTGGAGGTAATCCACTTACGAACGAAACAGGCGCACCAATCACGGTAAACATAGACTTTGCAATAGGCTCAGAGGCAGTTGAAGGTGACTTTGTGGGCACCTATCCAACAACCGTAGACGTAGGAGACGGCAATAGTTCCCAACAAGTAATCCTGGATGTAGATGAAGACGACCTGATAGAAGGCGATGAAGACATCCGCGCGACGATTACTTCCACAGGCTTAGAAACCATCGGAACAGGCAATGACACAGCGATGATTGACGATGCGGACGATGGAGCAGCAACGATTGTGAATATTGTAGCCACCCAGAACGGCCAGGAAGGTGCAGGAGGCGACGATGTAATTTTCACGGTATCGCTTGAAGATGCGGGAGGCAACCCACTGACCAATGAGACAGGCGCACCAATCACGGTAAACGTAGACTTTGCAATAGGCTCAGAGGCAGTTGAAGGTGACTTTGTGGGCACCTATCCAACAACCGTAGACGTAGGAGACGGCAATAATTCCCAACAAGTAATCCTGGATGTAGATGAAGACGACCTGATAGAAGGCGATGAAGACATCCGCGCGACGATTACTTCAACAGGCTTAGAAACCATCGGAACAGGCAACGACACAGCCATGATTGATGATGCAGACGATGGAGCAGCTACGGTTGTAAACATTGTAGCCACTCAGAATGGCCTGGAAGGCGCAGGAGGTGATGATGTAATCTTTACGGTATCATTAGAAGATGCTGGAGGTAATCCACTTACGAACGAAACAGGCGCACCAATCACGGTAAACATAGACTTTGCAGTAGGTTCAGAAGCGATTGAAGGTGACTTTGTAGGCACCTATCCAACGACGGTAGATGTAGGAGACGGTAATATTACGCAGCAAGTAATCCTGGATGTAGATGAGGACGACCTGATAGAAGGCGATGAAGACATCCGCGCGACAATTACTTCGACAGGCTTAGAAACCATCGGAACAGGCAACGACACAGCCATGATTGATGATGCGGATGATGGAGCAGCAACGATTGTGAATATTGTAGCCACCCAGAATGGCCAGGAGGGCGCAGGAGGCGACGATGTAATCTTCACGGTATCGCTTGAAGATGCTGGAGGCAACCCACTGACCAATGAGACAGGTGCCCCGATCACCGTAAACATTGATTTTGCAGTTGGCTCAGAAGCGATTGAAGGCGACTTTGTAGGCACGTATCCAACAACCGTGGATTTAGGAGATGGCAACAGTTCCCAGCAAGTAGTACTGGATGTAGACGAAGACGACCTGATAGAAGGCGATGAAGACATCCGCGCGACGATTACTTCCACAGGCTTAGAAACCATCGGAACAGGCAATGACACAGCGATGATTGACGATGCGGACGATGGAGCAGCAACGATTGTGAATATTGTAGCCACCCAGAACGGCCAGGAAGGTGCAGGAGGCGACGATGTAATTTTCACGGTATCGCTTGAAGATGCGGGAGGCAACCCACTGACCAATGAGACAGGCGCACCAATCACGGTAAACGTAGACTTTGCAATAGGCTCAGAGGCAGTTGAAGGTGACTTTGTGGGCACCTATCCAACAACCGTAGACGTAGGAGACGGCAATAATTCCCAACAAGTAATCCTGGATGTAGATGAAGACGACCTGATAGAAGGCGATGAAGACATCCGCGCGACGATTACTTCAACAGGCTTAGAAACCATCGGAACAGGCAACGACACAGCCATGATTGATGATGCAGACGATGGAGCAGCTACGGTTGTAAACATTGTAGCCACTCAGAATGGCCTGGAAGGCGCAGGAGGTGATGATGTAATCTTTACGGTATCATTAGAAGATGCTGGAGGTAATCCACTTACGAACGAAACAGGCGCACCAATCACGGTAAACATAGACTTTGCAGTAGGTTCAGAAGCGATTGAAGGTGACTTTGTAGGCACCTATCCAACGACGGTAGATGTAGGAGACGGTAATATTACGCAGCAAGTAATCCTGGATGTAGATGAGGACGACCTGATAGAAGGCGATGAAGACATCCGCGCGACAATTACTTCGACAGGCTTAGAAACCATCGGAACAGGCAACGACACAGCCATGATTGATGATGCGGATGATGGAGCAGCAACGATTGTGAATATTGTAGCCACCCAGAATGGCCAGGAGGGCGCAGGAGGTGACGATGTAATCTTTACGGTATCCCTGGAAGATGCGGGTGGCAACCCATTGACCAACGAAACTGGCGCACCAATCACGGTAAACATAGACTTTGCAGTAGGTTCAGAAGCGATTGAAGGCGACTTTGTAGGCACGTATCCAACAACCGTGGATGTAGGAGATGGCAACAGTTCCCAACAAGTAATCCTGGATGTAGATGAAGACGACCTGATAGAAGGCGATGAAGACATCCGCGCGACGATTACTTCCACAGGTTTAGAAACCATCGGAACAGGCAACGATACGGCGATGATTGACGATGCTGACGATGGAGCAGGTACGATTGTAAATATCGCAGCAACACAGAACGGCCAGGAAGGAGCTGGTGGAGATGATGTGATCTTCACGGTATCCCTGGAAGATGCTGGAGGTAATCCACTTACGAACGAAACTGGTGCACCAATCACGGTAAACATTGACTTTGCAGTAGGCTCAGAAGCGATCGAAGGCGACTTTGTAGGCACGTATCCAACGACTATCGATGTAGGAGACGGTAATATTTCCCAGCAAGTAGTACTGGATGTAGATGAAGACGACCTGATAGAAGGCGATGAAGACATCCGCGCGACGATTACTTCGACAGGCTTAGAAACCATCGGAACAGGTAACGATACGGCAACAGTTGAAGATGAAGATGATGACAATGTGACCATTGAGATTTCTACTACTCAAGATGGTGAAGAAGATGGAGTGGATTTAATCTACACAGTTCAGCTTACCAACGGTGCTGGAACGGTGCTGACTAACGCAACAGGTATAGATATCACCGCTGATGTTGGTTACGCTGGGTCATCAGAACAAGCTGACTTTATAACTACTCTACCTACATCGGTAGCAGTTTCGGATGGTGACAGTCAAACGAATATTGAGCTGGTAGTTAATGATGATGTACTTATTGAAGGTGACGAGGACCTTACAGCTTCACTGAGTAATGGAGTGGGCGGTACAGTAGATCCAACTCCGGCAGACGCTGATTTACTTGATAATGACTCTGCTCCGGACGTTGTAATAACTAATGCAAATGAAACCATAGATGAGGATGAGACGCTTGAATTTAGTACTACGAATGGAAATCCGATCACGATTGCAGATGCTGATAATGACCTTCAAACAGTAACCATTACGGTAACAGATGGGACACTATTCCTACAAAATACCAGCGGACTTACAATCACTGGAAATGGTACAACTTCGATTCTAGTTACGGGTGTATCACTTGCAGAAATAAATAATTCACTGGAGGGTGCGGTGTTTACTCCAGATATGGATTTCAACGGTCAGGCCACATTAACCATTCAGACCGATGATCCGAAGGGAGGAACCGACACTGAAGTAATTCTCATCGACATTGATCCTGTAAATGATGATCCTGTTGCAACGCCTGAGACGCTAATAACAGATGAAGAGGTTCCGGTCAATGGTGATTTATCAGATAATGTTACGGATGTAGATTTAGACAATATCAGCTTTAGTGTGGTGCCTGGAACAGAACCAGACGCAACTGAAGGGGTACTGGTGTTAAATCCTGATGGGTCATACACCTTTACTCCAGCTGAGAATTTCAATGGTACTGTGATGTTTACCTATGAAGCATGCGATGATGGGACCCCTCAATTGTGCGTTCAGGAGGTTGTAACCATCATTGTAAATCCGATCAATGATGCCCCATCGGCAACTCCTGAAGCATTAGTTACTAACGAAGACACACCTGTTAACGGAGATCTCTCAGACAATGTAACAGACATAGAAGGCGATAATCTTACGTTTACCGTGGTGCCAGGCACCGAACCAGACCCTGCTACTGAGGGAACAGTAGTAATGAATCCTGACGGTACCTTCACTTTTACTCCTGTGATGGGCTATAGCGGTGATGTAACCTTTACCTACGAAGTATGTGACGATGGTACTCCGGTTGAATGTGTTCAGGAAGTGGTTACGATTACCGTAATTCCAAATGAGCAACCGGTGGTAATGGATGGTGACGACACGGTAGATTCTATCGATGGGATTACGAGTACTGTAGAAGATTTAGTCGTGGATCCTGACATGAATAACTTAACCTTCACGCTTATCACGGATGTAACAAGTGGTACGCTTACCTTCAATCCCGATGGAACTTTTACCTACCTTCCATTACCGGGCTTGGAAGGAGATGTAGCCTTTGTTTTCGAGGTATGCGATGATGGTATTCCTGTAAAATGTGGTCAAGCAACATTCACGATTACTGTGCTTCCGATGGACACGGATGGTGATGGTATCAATGATTCGATTGAAGTAGGAGGTGATGGTGAGAATCCAGTGGATACCGATGGAGATGGTATCGATGATTACCTGGATGTGGATGATGATGGAGATGGAATTCTAACAGAAGATGAGAATTATGACGGAGATGATGATCCGACCAATGATGATACAGATGGTGATGGAACTCCGGATTACTTAGATACCGATGATGATGGAGATGGTATTTCAACGATCGATGAAAATTATGATGGAGATGGGGATCCAGGAAATGATGATACGGACGGTGATGGTATTCCAGATTACATAGACACCGATGATGATGGAGATGGTGTACCTACGGAAGATGAAGATATCGACGATGATGGTGATCCAACGAATGATGATACGGATGGTGATGGTGTGCCAGATTACATAGATACCGATGATGATGGTGACGGAATACCTACGAATGAAGAAGACATTGATGGGGATGGTGATCCAACCAATGATGACACAGATGGCGATGGTGATCCTGACTATTTGGACACGGATGACGATGGTGATGGATACGAAACGCAAGAAGAGGACGCCGACGATGATAACGATCCAAGAAATGATGACTGTGATGAAGACGGAATCCCAGATTATCTAGATCCGGAAGAATGTGGTGATTTCAATACTACCATAGTACTTACGGTTAATGGTGATGGGTTAAATGACACATTCGTCATCGAAGGCATTCAGAACTTCCCGAACAACACGGTCACCATTTACAACAGGTGGGGAAATATCGTGTGGGAAACAAGAGGATACGATAATGATGATGTAAATAAGAGCTTCATAGGAGCTTCTAATACAGGATTATTGAGTAGCAAAGGGGCATTGCCTGATGGCACGTACTACTACGTTATCAACAGAGGTGATGGTTCAGCCCTGCAAAAAGGATTTTTAGTAATTAAGAAATAATAAAGTGAGAATCATGAGGAAAATAATAATGTCATTGGCGATCCTGGGGTTCTTCAATGTATCTGCTCAGCAGGAATTTATGATCACGCATTACATGTTCAATGGACTTTCATTGAATCCAGCCTATGCCGGTGTTCATGAGGGTATTAGTTTGAGTTTTTTGTATCGAAATCAATGGGCAGGTTTTGAAGGTGCTCCAAACACCCAGCTTGCATCCATTCACAGTCCAATCAATGGGAAGCCGGTATCACTGGGAGCGATGCTTTTCAGAGATCAATTAGGTCTTTCCACGGAATATGGAGGATATTTTAGCTATGCCTATCGAATACCTGTGGGGAATGATCTGCAGCTCTCTATGGGTCTTCAGTTTACAACGCATAGCTATTCAGTAGAATACAGTAGGGCCGAAAATGGAGTTTTTGATTTTGGTGATAACCTGGCTGATGTGAGTGAATTCAAATGGAATTTTGGGACAGGCCTGCTGTTACATAGTGATCGTTTGTTTGTGGGTTTATCCGTACCCCAGATTTTGAACAAAAAGCTTGATTTAAACGATCCTGATGGAAATTTCACCCGCTTGATTCGACACTACTACATGTTCGCAGGATATGCATTTAGTGTGAACAGGGATTTAGTGATTAAACCCAATATCTTATTCAAATCCGTTCAAAACGCCCCCTTACAAATTGACTTGAATGCCAATGCATTGATTAAGAATGTGCTCTGGATAGGGGTTTCGTATAGGTCACTCGATAGTATTGACGGAATTTTGGGATTTCAGATCACACCACAGATGCAATTCAGCTACGCAACGGACTTTACACTGACTGAAATCGACAATCAATCTCATGAAATAATGTTAAATTACGTATTTGCGTTGCCTACCAAGAAGATATTAACACCGCGATATTTTTAAACGCTACCCACCATGAAAAAATTAGCCAACATCTCATTAATCTTATTGATATTGACCTCTATCGTAGGTTTTAAAGGAGCCGATAAGGATGCTAAAACAAAGGTTAATCCTCGTAAATATGCTCGATTGAAAGCGAAGGCTGATCGAAGCTATGAAGCTTACAGTTACGAGAGAGCGATTAATCAATACAAACGTGTGCTTGAATCCACGGAATCTGATGCAAGTGTTGAATTGAAGCTGGCAAATAGCTACAGACTCTTGAACCAGCCGCAAGATGCTGAATTTTGGTACCGAGCGGTGCTGGACAAAACTACAATGACCGATAAAGACATGCTGAATTTTGGTCAGGTGTTGAGTGCAAATGGTAAATATGATGAAGCATTGGCCATTTATGAAGAATATCAGCATAAGGAAGATTGGGTGGATGACCATGTGGTGGCGCTTAAAAATGTAGACCGCTTCTACGTCAATGAAATCGCATTTGAAATTCAAGAATCCTATTTCAATAGCATTGAGAAAGATTTTAGCCCAACATTACGTGGTGATGAAGTGATTTTTGTTACTGGGAGACGTTCTTCTGGTATTTTAAAACCGGAGTATAACTGGGATGGTACCAACTTCCTCGATCTTTTTGTTGTAAAGGAGGGTGGATCACCTGAGAAAATTCACAGAGGTATCAATACCCGATACCATGAAGGACCTGCCGCTTTTTATCAAAACGGTGAAAAAATGTTTTTCACGAGGAATAATTACCATAAAAAGAAGGCTGGTGAATCAGAAGAGGGGGTGAATATGCTCAAGATTTTCTACTCGGAGAAAAAAGACGAAAACAAGTGGAAGAAGCCAGTGGAATTCACCCACAACAATGATCATTATAGCACCGGACACCCAACCATCTCTTCGGATGGGAAAACACTTTATTTCGCCAGCGACATGCCTGGTGGATTTGGAGGAGTTGATATTTGGAAAAGCGAATATACAAATGGAATGTGGTCTACACCTGAGAATATGGGGCCTCGATACAATACTGCAGAAGATGAAATGTTCCCATTTCTATATGATGATATGATGTATTTCGCTAGTAGTGGTCATGAAGGACTCGGAGGACTGGATCTTTTCAGAGCCTCATTAAACGATGAAAGAAAGCCTCGAAATCTGGGCTTTCCCCTAAATACCAACGCGGATGATTTTGGAATCACTTTAAATGAAGATAATGCCGGATATTTCAGTAGTAATCGATCTGGAGGAATGGGTGATGACGATATCTACAACGTTCAGATATATGATTATATCATCACCGTTAATTTGATTGACGCTATCACAGGAGAACCATTATCTGGAGGAATGGACGTTACCGAATTCTTCCCTCCTGAAATAGAAGAGTTTGTTATAGCAGTTGAAGAAAGTTCAAAAGTGGTTTTCCGATCGTTGAAAGGATCAAAATTTGAAGTAGATGGGGTCTCAGAGGGATACGTACCAAATATGTTGGAAATTGGAACGGCAGATCTACCGAAAACCAATGGGTTCGAGTTTATCTCATTTGATCTACCATTAACACCATTAAGAAAGGCTGAGGCAGAGATTATAGTGGTTGAGAATAATGGAATCAATACACAGGTAATTTCGAAAGAGGACAGCATTTACACCGATCATGATAAGACTGTTGATGATCTAAAACTGGCCTTAGCAGAAGATAGAAAAGAAATTGTAAGAGAAACACTCATTAAGAATATCTATTACGACTTTGATAAGTACAACATACGAGAAGATGCTGCGCTTGAACTGGACAAACTATTTGAGTTTTTAAATGAGACTGAAAACGCAGTTGTGACACTTTCCTCACACACGGATGTAAGAGGTTCAATTAAATACAATGAGAAACTAGCACAGAATCGAGCTTTGTCAGCTAAGCAATACCTGATTGAGAAAGGGATCGATGCTTCACGCATTGAAATCACCAGCTTTGGTGAGACCAAAACCTTTAATAATTGTCCTGAGTCTGATTGTTCTAAAGATCAGCATCAGCTGAACAGACGTACAGAGATTACGATAGGGTTTAGGTAGAAATCAATCCACTTGTACACGGTCGCCGATCAGTTCTTCATACAAATGATGGATGTCGAAAAGCTGTTGGGCGGCCAACTTTTGCCCTGCTTGTGCGGAGATGTAAAGAATGATTGCGATCACAGCAAAAACGGGGATGGACCAGAGAACAGAAGAATCGAGTCCCAAACTCAAGCGAGTTAATCCCCACATACCAAGAAACAGGGATAGTATTCCCAACGCAACATAACTGAAGAAGAAGATGGCCCAAACGGTAGGATTTGGTCCATAAAGTCCCCTTAAAATCACATGATCCTCTTCCTGTTCAAAGGAAAGATGTAGCTGTGGGGACCAGAAATGTTGCTCTTCCGGGTGGATTTTAATATACAGGTGCCCAGGTAGGTGTGTACTTATGAAAGGAGAACCCTTCTCTTCAATTCCGTCAATCAATCTCTTTTCTAGCTCCTCTTTATTGCCGGTAACTAGGTGTTTGAATCGTGGGCGTATCTTAAAACTCGACATATCACCAAGCTAACAAAATTGTTTGAGTTGGTCACATAAAGACCAAACTAGCTCGCTTTTGCCTTTTTGAAGGTGTTAAGAATTATAATTTTATTGAATTCTTCATCCCAACACCTCTAATTTCATTTCAAACTTGAATTGTAAAACCATGAGAAAAGCTGCGATTATAATCCTCCTTTATGCTTCTACGAGTTTATTGCTAACTGCTCAAGAGTATGTACATGATACAAAAATCGAACAAGAGATCAACGAGCAGGTCTGGAAGCCATTTAAAAAGGCTTTCGAAAGTAATGATTGGAAGACTTTTAATGATTTACATACCGATGATGTCTTACGCGTAAGTAGTTGGAGTGGTATTAAGGTTGGGGATGAATATAAGGAACGGGTTAAGCGCTCGTATCAAAGGCCGACACAACAAAAAAGAACCATCGATTTTTGGTTAGAACATCGCATCTATTCAGCAACTATGGGGTATGAGGTTGGATACTACCGCGTCATATCAGAGGAGCCGGGAAAAGATCGTCACATCAGTTATTCTCAATTTCATGTGGTGCTTCGGAAGGAAAATGGTGTTTGGAAAATTGCTCAGGATTGGGATTCCAGCCTGGTCAATAGCCAAAGGATCACCAAAGAAGACTTTGAAAAAGGAAATCTTCTGGATTTAAAATGATAGAATATGAAAAGAAACGATTTTATTAAAAGAAGCGCAGCACTGATCAGCGGAGGTCTCGCATTACCATACGTATCCTCTGGGAGTACAGCGGACGAAATTTTTTCCGTTAAGGAAATCAGTGATTTTGTTGTGGCGGCTCACAGCGATTTGGATGAGACAAAACGAATCCTGGAAGCATTCCCGCTGATTCTTAATTGTACGGATCAAATGGTTCGGGGAGATTTTGAAACGGCGATGGGGGCCGCTTCTCATATGGGGCGAAAGGACATTGCAGATTATTTGTGTGAGCGTGGCGCAAGGCTTGATATCTTCAATTTGACTTTTATGGGATATACAGATTTAGTGAAGCAGTTGATGAAGCAATTCCCCAATTACTTGTATTCGTATGGACCTCATGGGTACACCTTGTTACATCATTCCAAGATGGGTGGACATGATAAATTCTCAGAATGGCTAATAAAAAAGGGGTTGGAAGTGGACATCTTCGACAACCTCTATGAATGGTAACAAGGAAAATCGATGAAAAAGATATCCAGACGTTTGTTTACAAGAAACATGGCCTTGTCATCAATGATGTTGGCGATCCATCCGGGGTTTGCATGTTCTCAGACCACAACCAATAAAAAGCCCAAAGTCCTCTCTAACAAACCGAGAATTCAAGATCTGAAGTTGATGACTTCAGCGTCCCTTGATGATATGAAGGAGTATTATGTGAATCTCTTAGAAATGGAGTTAGTAAGCCATACCAGCAAAGCACTCACGATAATGGGAGGGCAAACACCCATTACATTCATGAAATCTGAGGATGCAGGGGACCCCTGGTATCATTTTGCCTTTAACATTCCCGAAAATAAAATACTGGGTGCAAGAGAATGGCAGCTGGAAAGAACCCCGTTGGTGCCCACCCCGCATAACAAAATACATCAAGGGTATCCGAATGATGTCAGACACTTCAGGCATTGGAACGCACATTCTGTATTCTTTTGGGATCCTGCAGGTAACTTGCTTGAATACATAGCCCGTCATGATATGGATAATGCCCTGCCAGGAGGTTTTACCAAAGATGATATTCTATATGCGAGCGAAATTGCATTTGTAGTGGATGATCAAGCTGCCGAAGCGAAGCTGCTGAACAAATACCTGGATTTAGCTCCATATCCTACATCAAGCAACTTTTGGTGGTCCATGGGAGACGAGGCAGGGTTGTTATTATGCATACCGAAAAGACTATGGGGAGAAAACACACCCAATCCTAAACGCTTTGGGGTTCACCCCACTGAAGCAACCATTTTAGGTGATGCTCAAGAGGAGTATTTGTTTGAGGGGTTTCCTTATCGGGTCAATGTCAAAAAGTCTTAGCTTGAAGATTGCTTGTGCAGCTTTCTATATTCAGTAGGTGTCGATTTATGAACCCTTTTGAACAAGGTGTTAAAAGTGGGTACGGAGTTGAATCCACATTCATATGCTAGTGCCGAAATCTTTAAATGATCATATTTAGGATCTTTCAATCGAACTACAGCTTCTTCCAGGCGAAACGCATTAATGTAATCGGCAAAGCTGACTTTGAATTCCTGATTTATGACTCTTGATAGGTGATGTGGTTGTATTTCCAAGAGGCCTGCAAGTTTTTGTAGCGAAAGTTCCGTATCAAGAAACGGACGACTGTTTTGCATAAAATGATCAAGCAAGCTTTTGATTTCACTCACTTGATCACGACCTAGAGAGGAAGTTTCGTACTTCGTTCGGAAGATGGAGATTTTGCCTTTATTGGTGATCATCATATACCCAGTAACCAAAATTGCAATGGTATAAAGCACTCCACCGCCAATGTATCCGATATAGTGAAATAAAATTGGTGAGTAGGAGATCATTAAAATCCCTACTACGATCAACAGGCCCATCAACCAGGAACGGGTACCCCCATCGACCAAAAGTTGGTTTCTGTAAAATGCCCTGAAAGCCAATAGGTAGTAAACCAATATGGAAACATAGCAGGCCCATAAACCTCCATTTTTCCAAAACCACCATTTCACAAAAAAACCTGTAATGACAAATGCAACGTATGGTGCAAAATGCCATAAGTGCTTGTTGTTCCATCTGAACTTAGGGTTCAACTTGGAGAGAAAGTACAATAAGAATAAAGGTCCGATCGCCAGCTGATGTGAAATTCCTGTATACACTGAAACTCTCCAAACTTCATGGTTTTGAAACATGTCTGGATTCAAATCTCTCAGATGTACGAAAATGTTTTTCGCAATACGAATACTTGTGGCTAGCAGAAGGAGTGCAAAGATCTTATTGGAGATGGTTTTGTTTTTGTGCCAGAAAATTGCTGCGAAGATCAGTCCTTGTGCCGTACCAAAAAAGGCGAAGAGTGTAATTATGTCTATGTTGAACATACAGATACTTTCCTAGCGTAAGCTTACGGAACTTCTGTATGAAAGGCTATCATAAGATTTTAAATATTATGATTTTAAATACAATTGATAAGGGGTTTCAACATCTTCACCTGTTAAAAAATATTAGCTAGCCAAAATGAGCCTCAAATGAAGAGATCGATAATAAGTTTAATTTTTACCATCTTATTTAACATTTCATGGTGTCAGTCTAATCTCATTGAAGCTAAAATATTTGAACCCGGAATCATTTCACTACCGGAAACCTGGGACGAATACATCACCTTTTCCCCGGATGCAAAATTATTGGCATTCAATAAGCGTGGCAGAAATCTTGATCACCGCGGGTTTAGGATTTATCTTTCTACGAAAGTGAGTGGAAAGTGGACAACTCCTGTTCTTGCACCTTTTTCAAAGAGCCCTTATCAGGACAGAAGTCCGGCTTTTTCTCCGGATGGACAACGAATATACTTCTCTTCTAACAGACCGACGGATGGATCTGATGGACCGCCTAACAGAAGGTCTGATATCTGGTATTCTCAAAAAAACAGTGGTAGTTGGGGAGAGCCTGTATGGCTTGGAGATCAAGTCAATTTGGCTAACGAAAATGAAGTACATCCGGCAATTACTGAAAGTGGTAATTTGTATTTTGTGAGATGGGGATCTACGGAAACAGATATTTATTGCAGTAAATTAAGTAGCGGTAAATATGAACAACCTGTTAAGTTGGGAAATGCAATCAACACCATAGAGGGACCTGATTCTCACCCCTCCATCGATCCAAAAGAAAGGTTCTTGATCTACACACCGACTGATAGGGAGGACGGCTATGGTGGAGGTGATATTTATATCTCTTACAAGGACAAAAATGGAAAGTGGAGCGAGGCGAAGAATATTGGGCCTCCTGTCAATTCTGAATGGTATGAATACAGCGCAAAAATCTCCGGAGACGCCATCTATTTTACCCGAGCGGGTTTTGGAAAACCCGAAAATAAACCGGCAGATATCTATTTTATTAAGCTTAGCGACGTGGGTATACAGATGCAGAGGTAACACCGAATAGACCACCTTCAAACCAAAAAAGCCGTTGAAGAGATTGTAAATCGCTTTGGTTATGAAAAAATTGACTCTGATATTGTTTCTATTTCCGGGGATGAGGCAAGGCTACACTCAAGAATCAAACTTCACTGAATTTGAGGTGGTAGTGGATAGCGAAGGTTGGAATTTAATCGGCGATCTGAACTTGCCCAATGCACCAGGAACTTACCCGGCAGTTCTTTTATTGCACAAAGCAAACGGTGATCGTCATGTGTATCGAGAGTTAGCAAATGAATTAGCCAAACGTTCAATTATTTCACTAAGGTTGGACCTACGTGGACATGGAAACAGTACGAACCTAGGTAAATTCGTTCCTTACCAGAACGATCATGATACACTCATTTGGGATGCAGAAAATGACGTGATAGCTGCAATTAAATACCTCAAGAATCATCCAAAGGTTGATGGTGCTAAAATTGGATCTGTTGGGGGAAGTTACAGTGGAGAAGAGATGGCGGAGGCTGGCAGAATTGATCAGTATGTGCAGGCGTATGTAGAATTATCCCCGGGTTCATTTAGTGATGAGTCCATTGATGGCATTGATATAAGTGGAGTGCCTTGGCTGTTTATTGCTTCAAGAAATGAACGACACCTCAAGGAGATCACTCAGCTGGTCTATGAAAAAAGTAAGGAAGTGGAGTTGCTAATTATTCCAGGATCACATCATGCTACGCGTATTCTGGAAAACTATGCTGGCATGTCCGAACTTATTGCTGTTTGGCTGGATGATAAATTAAAGAATGATTGATTAAAGTAATCAGAGTTAATTAACCTGAATGATTTCCTCAATCCAATTCACTTCTTCAATACTGAAATTGATTCTATTACCTTCGGTTTCACCTGACCAGATAGACGCAAGGTCCACTTTAAATGTATAGCTGTGATGTACTTCGATTGCCTGACTCAAAGGGATAATGTGAGATTTTAGCAAGAAGTCGTTTTCGTCATAAAACTTAGCTTGAAAAGAAACAATGTCAATTGGATAGCTGTAATTAAATCCTGTTACATAAGGATAGTTAGAGTTCTCTTCAACAGCACCGTCATATTCATCAGGAGTCCAATTCAAGGTATCAATGCACCTGTTACGGCTGGGAATGTAGATGGTTGAGAAGTTCAAACTAAAGTTTATACGATCGACTTCAGCATCATTGAAATTCGAGGTGTCCTCAAATTTAAATCTGAATTGCTTATTGGTGAGAACGGTCTCCAGAACGGTATCAGATTCCAATACGAAGCTGGCGGTTGTATCAAAGCTCAAACCTTCGGAAGCTCTGACTTCTAGACTATAAAAATACTTTCCAGCTGGAAGATTGGGGAAAACCATAGGAGGAAGGGCTTCACCAAAAAGCATCGTACCTTCAGAAGCTACTTCACTACATGTGCTATCATATAGGTAATAGAATGCATCAGTATAGGTAATTGGTTCTTCGGAGGTGGTGCGACCGCCCTCAATAATGTCTAATGCATCGACTTTCGAAGAGATAGAAACATTAAAATTTTCAATTAATGGTTCTTCAGTTGCATCGTTGCAGGAAACTAACAGTACAAACCATAAGATGATGAATGGATAAGATTTCATGTAGTGAACAATTTAGGCATGGTAAAACTAATAATTTATAGTATTTAATCAGTTTTATAATGTTACGCATGCGGGGTTAACTGATCACTCAATTAAAGACTCTTAAGCTTATCTTCTACCACAGGATTATTGGGATTTATCTTCAATGATTGCTCATATAACCTTTTAGCCTCTTCAATTTGTCCAATCATAGCATAAACCTGTCCCAGGTTATAATATGGCTGCCAATGATCCGGATAGGTTTCAGCCAGGAGTTGAAATATGCGAATGGATGCGGAGAATTTACGTTGAATGAGTAATTGCCATGCGTATGGAGTAATTTCTTTACTTAACTCTTCATGAATATGCAGAGGATCTGTTTTATAGTCTTCGAACGCTTCAACTGCGGCTTCTAATCCTTCTGTATTTAGTGCTTCATCAAATATTTCGGTGATACTCTTGATGTCGACTTTCCTTAGTATGATACTGGTTTTGGGACCCACTTTGTTGATGACCCAGGGGCCTTTAATGTTATTCACAATTAATGTACTACTGTTTGGGTCTGCGGCTATCCCATTGGGTGTAGAAAGCGTGGCCTGATCTCCATTACCATTCGTTAGTCCTCTCTTCCCCGTATGACCGGCAATTATGGTGCTTTGTCCATCTGGTGTTACCCGAAATAGTGCATTGGATTTGATTTTGGTGACATAAAAATTATCTTTTAAATAGGCGATATGCGCATTTCCTTGTCCAGGTACCAGATTCACAAATTCTGATGCTTTACCGTGATTGTCGATCTTGACAATTACATCATTGTGATAATTGGTCACATATAAATCTCCATTTGGATCTATGGTGATCCCGTTAGGACAATTAAACTGAGGCCCCTGAGCGACAACCTCTGATTGACCATCTCTGCTGAATTTTGTGATCGAATTGCCTTTACAATTGCACACATAAACATTCTCGTCTTTATCAACAGTCACACCCACAGGGCCATCGAGGTTCTCAGTATATTTCTTAATTCGATTGCCATTTCGATCGATTTTCACCACATAGTCTCCAAAGAAACTGGCCTGTATCACATTTCCTTCTTGATCTACGGCATTTCCAGATGATCCGTAGAGGCCATTAGCAAATAATGACACCTTCCCTTCTGGATCCACCTTCCAGACACCATCTCTGAAATTGGCCACATAGGTATTGCCCAACTGGTCCATAGTTACCCCACCAATCCTCCCAAAGGCGGGTATGGGTTCGGATAACTTCATCGTTTCTATAACTACATGATTTGGATTAAATGATTGTGCCTGAACTTGGCTTAATAAGCCCAGTAAAAGCATGGATATGTATTGTCTCATAGATTGGTAATTCGCCAGACTTTTTTCTAGTTAGTGTTTGAAACAAAGGAAAGGTTGTATGACCAGCGACTAAACTTCATTATTGAGTCGACTCAATGATCTCAATCAGATTCTGATAAGGTCCCTTTACTAATAGTTTACCTTCTTTATCCACATATTCAACGCTACTTTCAGATAGAATTTTTTTGGTGACCTCTAGATTGGGTGTAGTGAGCATAAGGTTTAGTTGAGGAGTTATCCCATAGGTGGCGGTGTTTTCATTGAGACTTGTATCCTGATGGAGCATGAAAGCAAATGATCCATCTTTGTGCTTAAGTGGAAGAGCATCTGGTAGATAGTTTCTAGACCATGCTTCGAACCCTAATTTCTGAATATATAATTCTTCAGCCTGATTTATGTCTGAAACAGTAATACCTGAATTATAAACCCGAAATCCTTCAAAAGGGGGCACTTCCATGATTTGTACTTCGATAAGATGAAGTAGGTTGCCAGAGGGGTCTTCAATGGGAATATCTATGCCTACGCCATTTCGAGAAAGAAGAGAATCATAAATCTTATATCCAGATGATCGAACCACTTCTATGGAAGGGAGCAATTTGTGAACTAGAAGAGACATACCTGTATGTGATTCAGAAGTAATTTCACGATCCATTCTCTCTCGACTCAATGCAATGTGAATAGGATAGATGTTAGTCTTCAGTATCAATCGAGATCTTTCCTTTTGGAGTGGTTTGAAACCGAGGAAGTCTACATAGAATTTCTCTGCCATTTCAAGGTCATCTACATAGATCTTTAGACCTGCCATTTTAAGTGGGAGTTGGTTTTGCTGATCCTTTGTGTAGAAGGATCTTTTGAAAACATCACGTGTGTTTTCAGCTCCAATTGGAGAAATAGCTAAACCAATGATTAAGATGGCAATTATTGAAATGATGTTTTTCATAGCAAATTCAATTATCTGACCATGTATTCTTTTACCTCAATGCTCCCTCCATATTTTATGTGAGGACTATTGCTTGCAATCGTCAAGACTTCTTTAAGAGAACTTGCCTCCAGCAGGAAGTAACCGGTAATTCTATTTTGATTTTCGGCACTAAGCTTTGTGGTTTCATTTGATGAAATAAGTGTGGATTCATTTCTCAACTCCTGTCCGATGATCTTGACTCCCTGGTTTGCGA
Source organism: Ekhidna sp. (assembly GCA_965601465.1). Taxonomy (GTDB): domain Bacteria; phylum Bacteroidota; class Bacteroidia; order Cytophagales; family Cyclobacteriaceae; genus Ekhidna. The sequence continues at coordinate 2,019,674 of OZ271834.1, forward strand.
TGCTTTCTTTCCAAAGCCTGTATTCTTCGGATACAGAGCTAGTTGCCTTGAATTCATCATTTTCATGTAATACAAGCATAAATCCGTTGCTAGGATCAATGTTAATTGCAGTATTAGCCTGTCGTTCATAGGCAATACCGCTTATGAAGAAGATCAAAGACGCAGCAGCCATTAATCCCCATCGGACAAAACGTTTCAAAGGACTGGCTTTAATGAGACCTTCTGATTTCATTTGAGCGACAATTCTTCTTTCAAGGTCTTTTGGCGGATGAAGCGGCTTTTTCAATGTTCTGAGGGCTTCTTGCTCTTCCTGTGATAATGGATTTTCATTCATGATTTGAATTTTTTTCGTCTAAGTATTCCCTGATGGCCTTCCTGGCATAAAAAAGTTGGCTTTTACTTGTACCTTCAGAAATGTCCAAGAGCTCAGCTATTTCCCGATGTTTAAATCCTTCTATGTCATGAAGAATGATACTTTGTCTGTATCCTGGAGGTAATTGTGAAATCGCAGACTCCAAATCCATAGATAGATCTGTAGTCGATTTGATCACCTCCATTTCCGCTGCATGATCCGAAGTAAGTTCAGTCATCTTTTCTTCTCGCTTTCGTAAGGTCCTGTACAAATTGAATAAGATGGCCGTAAGCCATGTTGAAAGTTCTGATCGCCACTCGAATTCGTCCAATTTCCGGATGGCAATGACCCACATCTGTTGGATGATTTCCTGCGCCTGACCTTCGTTCTGAGTGAGCCTGAGTGCAGTTTTGTATAATCGAGGCGTTTTCGAGTTATATAAGCTTAGAAAAGCATGCTCACTCTGCGTGTTCAAGTAATCCGAAACCAGCTTTCTATCATCCAAAGTCTTTAATTTATGGTTGGGTGTAAATCACAAAAGCATTTGCTTTTATAATTTGATAAATAAGAGACTCATTTGGTTGGTTGAGGATAAAATTTATTTCAGTAGGCGTGTTTCCTTAAATTTCACATCTCGCATCCGATAAGCATTCATGGCGGTCTTACCCAGTTTGTTTGTGAGTTTATGATTGACAAGGGCGCCAGCGATGGCACCAACGCCGGGAATCAGCTGTAGAAGCTTAGCTAAATCAATGTAATCACGGTATTCTAATTGAAAGGTCCGCCAGTCGAAAGTGTTGAAATCGTCCGGTAGTTGTTCTTTGATCAATTCCCAGTTCTCCATTTTTTCAAATACATCATTCCGATGTTGTTGACTGGAGAAAGTCAGCTGGAAAATATGTAAAATGTATAGTCTTTCCTTATAATCCTTGGTATCGTATCCATACCTGGAGGCAATTTCAAATAACATTTTCATCTTTAAAGTCAGCCACAATGGGAAGTCAGCCAGACCAAGTAAAAATCCCCCAAAACCAGTAGCAGCTCCCTCTACCGCAGCAGAAGAAGAATAAAAGTTGATGCGTTCTTTGACCTTCATTTCTACCTCTTCAAATACACCTATCTCTTTCCGTGTTTTGGTAGTAAATCCTGAGCCAAAAATTACTGCTCGAGTGATTTCTTTAATCGCCTTGGTAATGGCATTGTGGACTTTCTCCGGGATGATGTCATTGACTTTCTTCTGAACCGTTTTGGTTGTACGATTCCAGAAAGTAGGTCTGCGTCGCATAGCATTTTTCCACTGTTGCAGCTCTTGGGTTACCAAATGGTGGTAGATGGAATCGGGATCTCTCATGATAGGTAATTAGACGTGCAAAGTACCTGAATAGGTTGCTTGGGTAGGTAGAGAGGATATAGATTATTTAAATATAGACTAAAACACCCGACGAGCAATTTGAAGGATTCAACCCGATCATCTGTCAAGTGATCGAGTTCAATTCTCAATAAGATTCTGGATGATTACTATTGCTTCACAATGAGCGAAAACCACCTTTTAAATCTCAAATTAATCAGAGGCCAACTGATTTTAATCCATCTCATATCTGGCAAAGCAATCTGTGGAGCTTATCTTGATAACTATGATTCGGAAAAGCAAGAATTTGATTTCGAAAATCATAGCAATGATACTGTTGAGAAGATTAAACTTTCCAACATTGAGGAGCTAGTGGTTTAACTGTAAGCAGAATAACTATCGATCTTCAATTTTCAATTGACCAACAATAGGCAATTTAATTTCCGAGGGATGTTTTGGAGAATGAACAATCGTATTATGCGCTATAATTCCTTCGGTTTCATCATAATTATTACCACCTGTATTCAGGTTTCTCATAAATCGTGGGAAGTTGCTGCTGGAAACCTCAATCCTTATTCTATGACCCTTTGCAAAATAATTACTTGTGGATAGAGGTGTTAAGTCAATTTTATACACTTCTCCTTCTTTCATAAAGACTTCCTTATCATAGCCTTCTCTATACCTTGCACGTTGTATGGTTTCGTCCAGATTGTATGCACGACCATCAGGATAGACATCCAATATTTTAACCGTGAAATCCGTATCCTTAACGTCAGATGAAACATACAGCGACATTTCGATAAATCCGGAAACTTCGATTCCTTCTACCAATGGCTCTGAGGTATATACAAGGATGTCATTCCTGGTTTCTTTTTCTTGTTGATCTCGAGATCCTGTAACAATGGAATTACCCATACAGCACACATTCCCACCATAAGAATACACTGGGTTATTGGGGTCATAGGTATAATTATCTTGACTGGTTTTGGTTGGTGGGCTAAGTGACAATTTCCCATCACCAAATAGGCTGTTTGCATTTCCATCACTGTCCAGATACAGAGAAGTCATTTCTGCTTCTTTTGGAGGCCAGGTATCTGATGTTTTCCATTCATTTTTCCCCATTAAATAATATTGAACCCGAGGCAAATCATCAAGATAGTCACTCTTTCCATCCTCCTTGAGCCAATGATCAAACCATCCGTAAATCATTTCATCATAATTCAGCCTGGCATCTCCTATACTTAAATCACCTACCATCGTATTCTCCGTGGCTCTTTTATAACCACAATGCAAAGTGGGGGCAATAACCAAATACTGATTGTCTGCGACTTTGTCGTCCGGGTGATTTCTTAGATGGTTGAACAGAGCCAGGTTGGGACTCACTGAAACATCGAACCAGGATACAAACCAGAAAGCCGGCTTCTTCATGTCCATATCATCATGATACAATCCACCTTCAAACCAGGCCGGGTCATTGGGTTTCCTTCTGATCATCTTATCAAAGATTTCCTTTTTTCCACCCATATTGACCAACATATCCTGGACAGGTAAGTGAGACATGGCAGCCATCATATCTTCAATCTTTGGATTCTCTGGCGCCAGATCGTAGAATCTAGAAATTCTAATTAGATCCTCCTGCGAGGCACCTGCAGGAATTCTGGGCTTAAATTTATCATGTTCAACACTATACAACCACGAAGCAAATAACATTTGGAATACACCTCCTCTATACCAATTTCCCTGCTCAAAATAGTCTCCTACTGTTCCAATACCAGCACCATATCCCTGAGGTACCATTGCTGCGTGTGATGGATGGTCCAAAGCTGCTACAGCCATTTGCCATTCCGCCGTTGATGAGCAGCCCAGTGTTCCGATTTTACCATTGCTCCAATCTTGATCTGCCATCCAGGAGAAAGCATCATATCCATCGGTAAGTGGAACTCCAAGAATGTCCCATTCTCCTTCAGAATAGTAGCGACCTCTTTCGTTTTGTACGACATAAGCATATCCCTTTTCAACAGCCTCATAAGCCCGCTGATAGGTCCTTGTTCGTTCTTTGCCATCACCCCAGGAGTTAAAATTATACGGTGTTCGAGAAAATATTATTGGGACCTTCTCATCGGTTTTAGGACGATAAATATCGGTAGCGAGACGAACGCCATCACGCATGGGTACCATCACTTTCTGATCAATAATTGCGATTTCTTCAAGTTTTTCGCGGATTGATTGACCATTGAGGTAGGTGATTGAGAGGATTAGTAGAGTGAGAAAAACAAACTTTTTCATGATAGGGATACGATTAGTTGAAAAATAAAATTTAACTAATCCATTAGAATAAATAGAAATCTAATCGGTCATTTTGCAGCCTATACCAATCAAAGGTTCTAATAATATGGTTTAAGGGTCACCTATGGTGTAAGTCCAATCGAATGTTTTTATAATCAATTGGATTCAATTCCCTCTGCCTCAAGGATATCTCTTATGATCTTCAAATGATGATCCGTGTGAATTTCCAGGAGCCTTGCTGATTCATCTCTATCCAGGAGTCCGAAGGTTTCATGAAGGAAGGAAGACCGCTTATGAAGGCTTTGGATGGAAATTACCTTCTCTCTGGCCAGAATTAATTGCTGCATTAAGGATTTATCTGTAATCACTTCAGGTGGTACAACCGAAGGGGGTGCCTGTGCAACACCTCTGGGAAAATCTCCTGCCAAGAAAACTACCGTTCGTGTAGCATTGAAATTAAGTTGGTAGTCCTCTCGATCCGATGCTTCCAACTTCGTTGCAATATTGTTAATGGCTTTAAGAATGTGATCAAGTTGCCAGGCAACGTCCACTTGGGAAACTTCTTTATTGGAAACATCACGATGGATGAAGCATCTTTCAATTTCGTCCAATCTGGATGACATAAAATCTTCTTCTGGCATGGTTCCAAGGGTTAAACTGAGTCCGAAAAACAGAATAACTAATAGTGTAAGGACAATTCCTGTCCACTTCAGTACTTTCATCATTTTTTATTTAAAGCTATAATCTCATCGATCAGAATAAAATCTCTTTTGTGAGGAACCCGGATTATTTAGGGTTGAAAAAGATTTAATGTCCACCCTGACCAATAGTGATCATGTTAGATTGATTCTATTGATTGTTAAATAATGTTGGGTTATATCATGTAACGTAATGGATCTAATTGATCGACTGTTTTTACTTCATATTATCCTCTTAATAGAAATTAAAGTCTCTGACTATCAATTTGTTTAACGATCCGTTAAGCGCGTTTATCCAAAAATGAAAGAGAATTAATCAGATAAAAAAACAATTTCATTTCTTATTACTTAATATACTAAACTGTATCCAACCAGTCCACCATGGAAGTACGTGCTAATAATATTACCACTGATCCAATTAATACATTTGATCAATTGGAAGATGCAATGAATAAGCTCTTGGATAAAGAGTTTATTTTGGATAGTATTCTACAAGAAACGTTAGCTGGATATTGGGATTGGCACATTACCGAAGATTACGAGTTTCTAAGTAGATCATTCAAACAAACGTTTGGTTATAAAGAAGATGAACTACCTAATAAGCCTTCAACCTGGAAAAAACTTATTCATCCGGAAGATCTTGAAAGAACGCTAAGTGAATATGAAAAGCACGTCAAGTCAAAAGGAGTCATTCCTTTTAATAACAAGGCTAGATATTTTCATAAGGATGGTAGTCTAATTTGGATCAACTCGCGAGGGCGTGTGATCAAATGGGACAATGATGGTAATCCTGTTCGAATGATCGGATGCTATGTGAATATCACCTCCCAGAAGAAAATGGAGGAGGAGCTAAAAAAAGCTCAGGACGACCTGATGGCACAGACAGAAAGGTTGAAAATATCAACAAGTACCGCGAAAATTGGTATTTGGGACTGGGATGTAGCTGAAAATAATCTGATCTGGGACCAAACCATGTACGAGATCTATGGCATCCCGGAGAATAAATTCAAAGGGGCCTATGAGGCGTGGCAGGAAGTAATACATCCGGACGATAAAGAAAGAAGCGCAGCAGAGGTTGAGATGGCTTTGAAGGGGGAAAAAGATTTTAATACTGAATTTAGAGTCATCCACCCTGATGGATCTATCCATTACATGCGAGGGGTTGGATATGTGAAGAGAGACGAGTTCGGAAATCCTCTCCAGATGATCGGAACCAACTGGGACATATCTGCAGATAAAGAGGTGGAGAAACAAAAAATCAGGGCACGGCAATTAGAATTGAAAAATAGGGAATTAGAACAATTTGCATACATCGCCTCCCACGATCTGCAAGAACCGCTCAGATCTGTTGCCAGTCTAACTGAGTTATTGCAAGCAGAATGCATGGATGATTTGAATGATGAAGGCCGCAAAAGCCTGGAATTCATTTCTGAGGCAACTGCAAGAATGAGTCAGTTAATTAAAGGCTTATTAGACTATTCAAGAATTGGCAGAAATCATCAAGTAGAACAAATTGATTGCAATAAGCTGGTACAATCCATCCTGTCAAATTTAAACGCTTCAATTGATGAATCTAAAGCTGTGGTAAAGGTTGGTGAGTTACCCGCTTTAAAGGCTTACAAAATGGAATTGGGACTGATATTCCAAAACTTAATAAGTAATGCCATCAAATTTCGAAGCACCTCACGACCATTGAAAATAAATATCGAAGCCTCTCAAAAAAATGATTTTTGGGAATTTGTGGTAAGCGATAACGGCATTGGATTGAATAAAGACCATTATCAGCGAATTTTCTTACTTTTTCAACGACTTCACAAAAGGAACGAGTATCATGGAACTGGAATTGGGCTTGCTCACTGTCAAAAAATTGTGGATCTTCACGGTGGAAGGATATGGGTAGATTCAGTCGAGAATCAAGGAAGTAAATTCTTTTTCACTATTCCATGTAAGCTTTGAAAAATAAGGTACCATGTATAATGCTTGTTGATGATGATGAGGCCATCAATTTCATCAATGAGAAAGTGATAGCAATGGCTAATTGTGTTGAACAAGTAATCATTCGAGAAAATGGCCAGGAAGCGATTGATTACCTAAAAAAGGCAACGCAGGAAGGGGATGTGATCCCGAGTATTATTCTCTTGGACATCAATATGCCAATCATGAATGGGTGGGAATTCGTTGAAGCTTATAAAGAGTTGGATGCATCTATCCGTGATCAAATTTCCCTTAACATATTAAGCACTTCTTTCGATCCTGCCGATGAAATGAGGGCTTTTCAAGAGCCCGAAATTGATGCATTTAAAAGAAAACCACTCACAGTAGATACCATTAAGGAACTACATCAAGGGCTTAAATCCACTAATGGTGTGTAAAACACCATTGGGGCGAAATGAATCGTTCAATATTAGTCAGTAAAATGACTTGTTGGTGGATTTGTGACTCCATCCAAACTATTGAAAGCATATTTGCCGTTTAATCTCCCAAATGAACCGAATTTATTGCTTTCGTGCCATTCTCTTCTTTCTAAGCATTGGAACCTTTACATCTACCAAGGCTCAAAATGATGGATTAGTCAAGCGTGTATGGAACTCGGTATTTAATGATACAACCTCTATTGAGCGGCCAAAATTCATTGCCTATCCAACCATAGCATTTGCACCGGAGACCCAGTGGGAATTTGGGGTGAGTGCAGTATACGTGTATTACGCCAATCGTGATATTAGGAATCGTTTAAGTGAGATCACCGGTTTTAGCTTTGTCACGCTGGAAAATCAATACGGTCTGTGGATGGATCACGCATTGTATAGTGACAAGAGTACATGGTTTTTTCTGGGGAGAATTCGTTTGCAGCAGTTTCCATTACTTTATTTCGGTACAGGAATAGATATCGATGGGGAAGAGCTCGCACAAATTGACGCTGGCAGTATCAGTATACGCGAGCGTGTACTCAGAAAAGTGAAAGGCAACCTATATCTAGGATTTGAAACTGATCTTCAAAGACTTTCGAATGTGAAGTTTAACCGTCTTTCAGACGAAGCATTTGAAGAACCGCCAGGTATCGGAAAGTTTACCAACCTGGGCCTGGGATTGGGGCTGATTTATGATAATCGGTATAACGTACTCAACGTACGAGAAGGCTTCTTCGGAGAGATGGGCTTTCTGCGATATGACGATGGGTGGGGCAGCAATTTCGAATTCACCTCCTATTTTTTGGACGCACGGTACTACTTGCCCACAACGAACTCCCAAGTGTTGGCCTCACAACTTTTCTTTTCCGAAGTACAGGGAGAAGCACCGTTTAGTCAACTATCGTTAATGGGAGGTGAGTCGCTGATGCGCGGATATTACCTGGGTAGGTACAGGGACAATACTTTATTGGCCGCACAGACGGAATATCGATTTTTACCGTTTCCATTTAGTAAGCGTTGGGGAGCAGCAGCGTTCGTGGGATTTGGGACAGTGAGTGATGGAGTTCGTGACATTGATTTGAGTAAGCTCAAAGTGGCAGGTGGCACAGGTGTGCGTTTCTTAATTTTCAAGAGTAAAGACATCTTTACTCGCTTTGATGTAGCCGTTTCAGAAGATGGTCTTGGATATTATTTTTTTATTGGGGAAGCCTTTTAAAGAATGGTAAAGATTGGCGGAATGGAACGCTAACGTCCCATCCCGCAAACAATCAACCCATGCTTACGACCTGGTATCCGATACCAGAATCAATCATATATGTTTCTATTTCCTGATAATAGACATCATCCCAATAATAATATTCCGTACCATCGATTTTTTTGATTTCATATCCTTCAGGGAGTGCGTCAACAATGGCGCCATTAGGAGCGGTAACTACTTCATATTCATCACCAGTTTGTCGATAATAGGTGCCATAGTAATAGTAGAAGACACCTCGTGTTGCAACCACACGGATATGTTTAACCGGTAGTCTTTTAATACGGATTCCTGGAATCGCCCGTACCACTATATATTTTTTACCAGAAGGTTTGTAGAAGACTCCATCATAATAGTGATACACGACATTAGATCTACGAACAACCACTGCGCCATTTGGAATCACAGCTACGGTAGCCCCATACCTGGTCATCGTGGCATATTTAACATGAGCTTTGCGTTTTACTCGTCTGTTTACTTTTCTTCTGGCTTTTCGTTTATATCGTTTTTTCTTTGCTACACGCTCTTTCTTCCCATGCTGAGCCGCTGCATTGGATTGAATCGTAGGTGCAGACATAAGAAAGGAGAGAATTATCAGTACATATATCCGTTTCATAACTTGACTATTTCTCCTTTGACTTTTTTTGTTGGCAAAGGTTTAATCTGGGTATTACGTTTGCTTCATGACTTTATTGATTGAATGCAGAAAAACTATATTCGCTTGGTCTTATAAAATTCCATATGAATAGAATTAGAGGATTGTTTGTGATAATAACCACTGTTTCATTTTTGGTTCCAACTGTCTCCAAAGCACAAGTTGATGAAGATGAATTGGGTGCGTGGTATATGTACTTCTTCAACACAACCTTTAATGATGGTCCATGGGGTGCTCAAGGAGATGTGCAGTACAGAAACTGGAACATTGCCGGTGATCTCGAACAACTTTTAATACGTGGAGGAATTACTTACAAACCAGAAGACGCCAATATCAAGTTGACGTTGGGATATGGAAATATTACTACTGGAACTCCGGGATCTTCTAATTCTACTGTTTCTGAAAGTCGAATCTACCAGGAAATTTTATTTCCGGTACGTTTTGGAAATCGGTTTCATACCAATCACCGTTTTCGATATGAACAACGATTTGTTGAAGATCAAGATTTTCGAACTCGATACAGGTACAACTTATTCTTAAATGTCCCTCTAAATAATACCGAAATGGTAAAGGGAACTTTTTACTTGGCACTTTATAATGAACTATTCATCAATGGCCAACAAAATATTGGAGATGGACAAACAGTAGAGGTATTTGATCGCAACCGATTTTACTCAGCCATTGGACATGTGATTAGGCAAGGTCTAAACGTACAAGTTGGCTTCATGCGCCAGTCCACCAATAACTGGAACAAAAATCAGCTTCAATTCAGCTTACATCATACTTTTTGATTAGGGTAAATCACCATTATTCATGATTACAAATCTTCAATGCAACAGTGTTGCATTAATTCAATACTTGCGCTACCTTAGCATTTGTGAAACGGGCAATTCACATAGGAGCAGGTCTATTGATTGCGTATTTTATTGCGCTTCCAATTCTTTTTGAATGCCATGTCGGACTTCATTCACATGAAAAAAACGATCATCGCACGGACGAATCGTCGCTTACTTTTTTATCCTCAGATTGCGAACTATGTAATCTATACCTTGGTCAAGTAGGTTTTGTGGAAGTAGCACGACATGAATCTAATGATCTTTCACCCAGGTCGATTTGCAATTGTATTTTACAGGATCAAGCTATAGCAAGTTTAGCTTCTACCTCACTTAGAGGACCTCCCTTTACGCATGGATAGATCAACTTTTGATTGGACTCTGAATTAGGCTTATACTGATTCTAAAAATCAATCCACCGAATAACACATGGGTGCATTCACCTACCTATGACTGAATAGTAAAACATAAAATTATATTCCTAAAAGGGATGGAATCGTCTCTTTTTATTCATAGGAACAAATCAGGAAGTAAATGAACGCGAAACGATGGTAATTATTGACAACAAATTGAAAATGAAGATCTCAAGATGAATAAAAGAAGCAATCTCATCATGGATAAGCTAGGAATGTGTACATCATTTATTTGCATAATTCATTGCTTGTCTATCCCTATTTTTCTGCTGTTTGGATTTGATGTCCTGATTAGAGCGGTCGATCAGGAATGGATTGAAGGACTGATAATTGGCTTGTCACTATTGATCGGCTTGATATCATTTGTAGGCGGTTATATCAGTCACAAACAGCACTTTATTCCGGTACTTTTTATTGCTGGTTTCTTACTACTTGTAAACGGTGAATCAGTAGCCAGTGAGTGGGTCTCATTGGGGCTTTCCATCTCCGGAGCTTTGGTGATTGCATATACACATTTTCAAAATTTGAAATGGAAGCGCTATGCCTTTGCTGGTTAGTCTTTTTTTGATTGTTTCCACCCAGGTATCAGGCTGGGAAATTTTTGCTGACACAAAATTCAATTGGCAATGGGCAGAGGAATTGGGTGCAGAGGTAGAAATTCCGACGTTTAGCAAAAAAGTAAAAGAACTCGAAGGCACGGAGATTTTGCTTACAGGTCATTACCTACCATTGGAATTGGAAGGTAATCGAATCATTATTTCCAAGCTTCCATATGCCTCCTGCTTTTTTTGCGGGGGCGGGGTAGGACAAGAGTCGGTTGCAGAGGTGGTATTCAATTCCGTACAAAGACCCTTCCGCCTCGATGAATTGGTAACGGTTAAAGGACGTCTAAAACTCAATAAAGACGATTACGAACACCTGGTTTTCATCCTGGAAGACGCTAAAATCATTCAACTATGAAAAAAATAATGCTTTTGATCATCATTTTGGGTTGTTCCTCATCAAGAGAGGAGAGGCTTTTGGAAGAAAGTAAAAAGGTGCATGAAGACGTCCTGAATATCGGGGTAAAGATCAGTGAAAAAATTTCCAAAATCGATGATTATGCAGATGATTTAGACGAGCCGAAGAAGTCTACCATGAAAGATTCTGTAAAGGTTTTGCTTGCTGATTGGGGCGCCTGGCAAGCATCCATTGTTGAAGTACCCGGCCATGACCATGATCACCACGATCATGACCACCCTGACCATAATCATGATCACGGTCCAGCTCAGGAACTTACACCTGCAATGGTTCTTGAGATTCAGCAAGACTTACAAAAAAGAGCCTTAAATCTCGACGTACGTGCACAAAATATATTAGAAACATTATCAACAGACGGAAAATGAGCCTTTTAAAGAAGAAGAAAAAGTTACCCGTTACGGTTCTCAGTGGCTTTCTTGGAGCCGGTAAGACCACCTTACTCAATCATGTCCTCAATAATCGCGAAGGCCTGAAGGTTGCGGTGATTGTCAACGACATGAGTGAAGTCAATATTGATGAGAAACTGATTGCCAATGGAGCCAAGCTCTCGCGTACGGATGAGAAATTAGTAGAAATGAGCAATGGGTGCATTTGTTGCACGCTCAGGGAAGACTTGATGATTGAGGTAGAGAAACTTGCCAAAATGAACAAGTTTGATTACCTCCTCATAGAAAGCACAGGCATCTCAGAACCGATCCCAGTTGCCCAAACCTTTTCCTTCGCCACGGGAGACGAATTATATGATCTCACACAGATTAGTCAATTGGATACCATGGTGACCGTGGTGGATGCGCTCAATTTCTTTAAAGATTTTGGTACGGCTGATACCATCGTAGATCGGGGGATGACGGATGATCAGGAAGATGATCGATCGATCGTTAACCTGCTTACAGATCAGGTAGAATTTGCAAATGTGATCATTCTAAACAAGTCTGACCTAGTCACCGAAAGTCAATTAGGCTTATTGGAAAAAACAGTGCTGAAGCTTAACCCGACAGCCAAGATCATTCGAACAACCAATAGTGAAGTGAATCCAAGAGAAATCCTCAATACTGGACTTTTTGATTATGAAATTGCTGAGCAATCTACAGGATGGCAAAAGGAATTGGAACTGGCCCAAAAGGGAATAGCCCACAATCCTGAAACTGAGGAATATGGCATTAGTTCATTTGTTTATCAAAATGCCCGACCGTTTCACCCGCAACGATTTCTGGAATATGTAGCTCAGGACTTCCCCACAACGATCATTCGAAGCAAAGGCATTTTCTGGATTGCCTCACGACCGGAAAAGGCGGTTTTATGGAGCCAAGCCGGAGGTTCATTAAAGGCTGAAGTATATGGAAGGTGGTGGGCAAGTGTTCCTATGAAACAGCGAGCGATGAGCCAGGCATACCTGGAAAACCAAGAAGCAATACAGCAGAAATGGGACAAGCAATGGGGAGATCGTATGAACGAGTTGGTATTCATTGGTCAGGATATGGACAAAGCAAAGATCACCGCTGATCTTGATGCCTGTCTATTGAATGATATTGAAATTGCAGGAATGCAGGCAGGTAATGCATTTCAAGATGAATGGCCGATATGAATCTTTTGTCTTTTCCATTTATAAAAACAAGGCCTCAACAAATTTCCAGTAACTCCTGGGAAGATCGTGAAGTGATCTTTAATTCAAATGTTAACCTCTTTTGTTGGAAACGACCAGTGGATATAGTGATATCAAGTTACCTGGGACAACTATTAGAGCATCCACAAGATCCCATTCAGTTTCATACAGACCTTGACAATTTAGATGTCCTCCTCGGTCAGGAACGGTCGAAATGGGATAATAAACCGATGCGAGCAGCTGATCTATTTTGGGAGGATGTTGCTCGTCTAAGTTCTGATTTTCTAAGGCTTTCGGAGGATAGATCAGGAACCATTCTCATCAAAGTAATTGAAAATAACTCCTGCGCAAAGTTTCATACCGACGGTTATTCACTCAGACTATTTACCACCTATTATGGGCCTGGCACTGAATGGCTACCGGAAAAAGCGACCAACCGTAAAGGATTGGGTAAAACCAACAAGTTAATTATAAAAGATCCTCAACAAATTCAGCGCATGGCAACATTTGAAGTGGGCATCTTAAAAGGAGAACTCCCAAATAGGTCCAATACGGTAAAGGGAATCGTTCATCGGTCCCCGGAAATTAGTCATACAGGCGGAAAAAGGATCATTTTAAGAGTAGACATATGACTCCCAAACCAGTTCATATAATCACTGGATTTTTAGGAGCAGGCAAGACGACTTTTTTGAATCATTTCATCAAAGAATCTTTGCCAGAGCGAATATTTGTTATTGAAAACGAGTGTGGCGCAACAAATGTAGATGGTGGTTTGGTGATGGATGGGGTAGAAGAGATCGTTGAGCTTACTGCAGGATGTCTCTGTTGCACCTTGGCAGATGGGTTACTGGATATTTTGCAGGAAGCCTATAAGCGTCGGGATAGCTACGATCGATTGGTCATTGAAACGACAGGAATAGCAGATCCGAGCTCAATTATACAAGTATTTTTAGAAAATGAAATGGTGGAAAAGGCTTTCGACCTTCAACAAGTCATCTGCCTGGTGGATGCCAATAATGTGGCCGATTGGCTGAAAGAGGCAGAGGAAGCCCTCAGACAGATAGCTGTTGCAGATGTTTTGTTGATCAATAAGGTGGATACCGTTTCTGATGAAAAGCAAAGTGAGGTTCTGAAGTTACTATCAGGCATCAATCCTCAGGCACATTTATTTTCAGGGGTAGATGGAAATTTTCCGGTTTCAGAAATCATGGAAGTAGGAACGGTTAATCCACACTCCGTCGAGAAGATTTCGGTACAACATCATCATGATCATGAGCATGGAGAAGGTAGCAATAACGCGCACAAAATCACCACGTTTACGCTAACCTTCCCTCGGCCATTGGATCTTAATCACTTGCAGCTTGACCTGAATCGTATCGTCCATTTATATCGGGACCAGGTGTACCGAGTGAAGGGATTCATCGCCATCCCCAATTATCCCAATCGCGTGATCCTTCAATCCGCAAGAAGCACATTTATTGCCACTGATGGAACCCCCTGGGAAGATGAGGATAATCGAGAAGGGAAGCTGGTATTTATAGGCAGAGGACTAAAAAAAGACGTCTTTGAAAAGATGTTCAATAGACACATGGTAACCTAATGGTATAAGCTCTATCACTAATCAGATTCCATATGAAACATAAAATATTTACAATCAGTGCTTTAATCTTGGTGTTGCTTGTTTCAACATCATTTAATCATCCACTTAAACTCACAACATCGCTTCTTGAATACAACTCAGCAAAGAAGAGCTTGAACATTGAGTGTAGAGTGTTTATAGATGACTTCCAAAATACCTTGAACAGGAGTGGTATGAATGCCTCGAATCTCACTAAAGAAGACATAGAAGAGATCGAGTATTACTTCGATGAGTTTTATCGTATAGTGGTGAATAGTAGGAAGCTAACACTTAATTACACTTCTTCACAGGTCTTAGGAGGCAATACTGTACTAAGCTTAAAATTTAGGGTAGATGATTTAACCATCAAAAAGGGAGATTATCTCTTGATTGAAAATAGACTCTTTTTCGAAGAGTTCGGACCCTTACAATCCAATAAAATGACGCTTCGCATACCTCCATTTCTTGAGGAAGGATATCGCGAAACAACCTTTCAGAACTATACAATTAACTATCAATTCTAATCACTTCTACCTATGAATCTCTTAAACTCATTTTTTATCAATGGATGGGAGCATATTGTTGACATCAATGCCTATGATCATTTACTGTTTGTAATGACATTATGTGCGGCATTCAAGCTGACTCAATGGAAACAAATATTGGTGATAATCACTGCATTTACGATTGGACATAGTGGTACCCTCATTTTGAGCGCACTTGATGTCATACCAGCAAATTCTAAACTGATCGATACGCTAATTCCATTTACCATTATGATTACAGCGGTCGCGAATGTGTTGAATTATGGAAAAGAAGGTAAGTTTTCAGACACGAAAATAAAGTACACCATTGCGCTTGTTTTTGGACTGATTCATGGACTGGCTTTCGCAAGTAATTTCAAGTTTATGCTGTTTGGAGATAGTATTATTATGCCATTGTTTCTATTCAACGTAGGGATTGAAGTGGGACAATTATTCATTGTCTTGCTATTCACCTTGCTCTTATGGTTCTACACTAAGGTTGTCAATGGAGAGCATTTCAAATGGAACCTGTTTGTATCAGGTGCCGGATTCGGTATAGCAGCAACCATATTCCTAAATGCGATTAATGGATAATCGGTGGTTATTGGTGTAGCATTTAACACATCTTAGGGTCTTCAGGGATCAAATGTTAGCATTGATTGATGTTGATGTAAGTACTTCGCCGTCCGTGTAATTTAATGCAACAATGTTGCATGTAATAAAGTACATTCAGTGAACTAACTGAATAGAAATATGCGAATTTCACTATGCCTACTTCCGTTTTTAATAGGTTTAAATGCACTCGCACAAGAAGACAACAACTTTCCACCCCCTGATAATCCCCCTGTTGTAGAGGCTTTCAAAACATCTGGTCGCATAAATATAGATGGAAGCTTAACGGAAGCTGATTGGATGAATGGAAGTGAAATAAGCAATTTTTTCAGACGCGAACCAAGACAAGGAGGGGAGATAAAATATGAAACCAAGGTAAAATTTCTTTACGATGATAAGTACTTATATATCGGTGCGTGGTGTGCTGATTCGGTGGGTATAAAAGGGATAAGAGTCCAGGATTTGAGGCGAGATTTCAGCTGGGGAGAAAATGATATTTTCGGTATTGCACTTGACCCCCAAAACCTCAAACAATACGCGCAAGCCTTCCAGACAACTCCTTATGGGAATCAACGTGACTTTCAAAATTTCAATGGCAATTCGTTTGACACAGGTTGGAATACACTTTGGAAGGTTAGAACTGAACGATTGGAAAATGGATACACCGTTGAGATGGCCATTCCATTCAAAACACTTCGATATGATTTACCCGAAGAAGGTAAACCTGTAGAGTGGGGGGTTACTTTGGTACGCTATGCCCGAAGAGATATTGAGGTCTCATCTTACCCTGCGATTCCTCAGTCATTTACCCCATATAGGATGACCTATGCTGCCAAATTGACGGGCATTAGAGTCCCGCCTCCCTCAGCAAATGTTAGAATTGAGCCATACACTCTCTACCAATATGATCGTGTGGAAGACGGAAGTAATGATCTATCAGAAGGTGATTTTAAACTAGGTGGAGACGTTAAGTGGGCCATTAATCCCCGATCGGTGCTAGACCTGACATTCAATACGGATTTTGCTCAGGCTGATGTAGATCGTGCAGTCAATAACTTGGAAAGGTTCAATATTTTCTTTCCAGAGCGAAGACAATTTTTTTTGGAAAATTCCGGAATCTGGGCGGGTGGACTTCAGCGATCAATCCGACCATTTTTTAGTCGAAGGATAGGGCTTCAAGGCAGTTTTGATGCAGTTCCGGCACCTATCGACGTAGGAGCAAGATTTACCCAACGCACGGATAAGCAGGCGATAGCCGGTCTTTTTGTAAGACAAGGAACTACTGCTACCTCACAGGCTTCTAATTTTGGGGTCATTAGATACCTGAGGAACTATGGAAGAGAAAATAATATTGGAATCATGGTTACCCAACGATCGGATGATCGATCCAGTGAACTAAACCTTGAGTCAAATAGTAACACAACAATCACAATGGATGGTCAAATTCGTCCGACAAGTGAGTGGGACATCCAATATATTTTGACAACCTCAATTGATGAGGAAACCGGTGAAACAGGGTATGCTGGAAGGATATTTGTTGGCAATTCTACCAATAAGTACTATTACGGATGGGTGACAGAGTACACGGATGATAACTATAACCCTAGAATGGGATTTGTCAGGCAATCGAATGTGATTAGTCATAATCCAGGTGGCTATTACATTTGGCGCCCCAAAACTGATTTTATCCGCAGATGGGACCCAGGAATTTTTGCTAACTACAATCATGATGCAACAGACCCGTCCAATTTTCAACAGGCAAGCTTATATATTTTCCCGGTTTATGTATGGTTTAAAGACAATAGCTTTTTGGAGGGATCTCTTACTCCAACCTGGCAAAATATCAATTTTGATTTTAATCCATTAGGAGTTCCAATAGCCCAGGATGATTATTTCTATACCAGATTCCTGGTGAGATACAATACGGATCGTTCTAAAAAATGGTCGCTGAGCTTAGCCTATGACTTTGGCGATTTTTATGACGGTACCAGGAATACTGTTCGCTTAGCTGGAAGAATAGCCCCAATTCCACATGCGGCCTTAACCGTAGATTATGAATACAATGACCTAAATGAGTTAGGTGAAGGCCAAGAAGATCTGGAAACTCATTTAACGACCATAGGAGCCAGGTTTGCACTTAATCCACGTGTTCAATTGTCTTCCTTTTATCAATTCAACTCCTTAGATGATCTTGGGAGATGGAACATCCGTGCGCAGTGGGAATATCAGCCTCTTTCCTTCATTTATCTTGTGTTTAATGACACTCAGATTGATGGACTGGATGATCCATTTCAAGAACAGCAGTTTATTGGTAAGGTGACTTTTCTAAAACAATTCTGAACCAATGTTCTTTGGATTCAAAACTCTGGTTTAGGAGGATGGGATCTAAAATCTTCTGTACACCGCACCTCATCTGCGGCTGATTGTGCCTTCCGATGGGTTGTTTTATTTGGAACTCAATACAAGGTAATATCGAAGTATTATGATCAATGATATTCGAATTACTGTATTTAAGATTGCAGAATACTTCTCAACTACAATTGTATTTGTTTTCGTTTTGAGATTTTTGGCAAAACATTCACTTCACCAAATAGCATAAAAAAACCATCCCAGCTTCCACTGGGATGGCCACAATAACTACCTAAAGTTTAACCTAAAGTTTAACCTAATATTGACTTTGAGGAACTAGTTATTATTTACACGTTATTAGTTAATATTTATATCAAAAGTGATTTCAACGTCGGTTCCGCCATCATCGACATCCGAATCCGCTGTTTTTTGACCAGGCTGATGTTTTAGGATGACCTTAAATTCACCAGCCGCAGAAGTTGCAGCACCGGTTGTCCATTGAGTAGATAATCCAACAGGTAAGCTATTTTCATCCTGATCATTGTAATTCACGTCATCCGCTCTATTATCCTCGTTTCCGTCTCCGGTTGGATCAGAGAAGATGTTATTTGTGAATGCAAAAAAGAACATATGTTCATCATCTTCAGCTAATACCTCAGCGGTAACATCTTCATCCTCTGCACCTAGCGTATTCGTTAGAGTAATGGACATTTCATATTCAGTGTTTGCATCCAATTCGATAGCATCGATCACAGGTTGTTCAGTCACACCTTCACCATCAGCATCAAACCAGGTAGCAGTAATCGCGTCACCCCCTGCTTCCGGTGTGAAGGTCAAAACAATTCTGTTGATTTCTTCTTCCTCTGCATTTGGATCTTCTACGATGTTAATAGGGAAGTCAATGTCGATATCTGTACCACCATTATCTATATCTGAATCAGCTGATTTTTCGCCTGGCTGGTGTTTTAAAATAACAGTGAATACACCTGCCGCATCAGTATGTCCTCCTGCAGTCCACTGAGTGGATAGTCCAACAGGTAATCCATTTTCATCCTGATCATTGTAATTCACATCATCCGCTCTGCTGTCTTCGTTTCCGTCTCCAGCTGGATCGGAGAAGATATCATTCGTGAATGCAAAAAAGAACATGTGCTCATCATCTTCGGCCAGAATTTCAGCAGTTACATCTTCAACTTCGGTTCCTAATGTATTTGCAAGCTCGAGCGTTAATTCATACTCTTGACCTTCTACCAGGTTTATTGCATCAATAGTCGGAGGGGTCGTTCCTTCTCCATCGGAATCAAACCAAGTGGCGGTTATAGCGTCCCCGCCCCCTTCTGGAGTAAAGGTTAATACCACTTCGTTGATTACTTCCTCTTCCTCATCATCACCGTCCATGTCTCCGCCATCATCGTCTGAACATCCGACCATGATTCCAACGCATAGTAGTAGTAATAATAGGAAAATCGATTTGTTAGTCTTCATTTGTTGTTTAATTAGTTCTTACGTGTATTGTAGATGCAATACTATTGCACATAAGGCTAATTTGCAACAATGATGCATTTAAAATTTGTATTCCAGGGCGAAAGAGAAGTTTCTACCGGGGGCATCAGCAAAATATCTGAGCCGATCGGTGTAGACTCGATAGGATGAATTCAGTAGGTTGTCCACATTGAAAGCAGCGTTCCAATGATTTTTTTGGTAGGTGATTTTACCTCCTATGAGAAAGTAATCATCCGGTGGAGCCATAAAATCAAAGATTTCGTTGTTTCGGTCAATGGTTATTTCACCTGAATTAAACCCACTGGGCTCTATCACAGCAGGAGCATTCCATTGACGAGCGGTGTAATTCAAATTCAATTCGTAGGTAAATGGACCCTTTTCTAATGCTAAAGCATAATCGATATTAAATGGAGGTATCTCCAGTAAAGGTTGATCTCGTTCGATACTTTTAGCATATAGGTAGGAAACTTTTAGTTCAGATGTTAGGGCATTTGTATGCCTATATCTGATGTCCCAGTCACTACCGATAAAGAGTGCGTCAGTCTGGTCGTAGATGAAAAATGGGAATGTTCCTCTTACTCCGGTTGTAATCCCGTAAGGCCTTAAGAATATGTAGTTATTGATTTGGTTGGCATAGACGATAAATTCCGCCGTGGTTTTGGCTTTTCGAAATTCGATACCTGACAACCATTTAATACCTTTTTCCGGAGATACAGGACGTAGTGTTTGATCAAATACACTATCGATTGGTGTTGAAATTTGTGGTTCCAGGTCATACCTCCAAAGTCCGAATGACAGCCTGGAGTGATGATATCCGAAGGAATATAACTCCGCCACGTTAGGAGGGCGCCAGGCCGAGCCTATATTAGAAAACAATGAAACTCCCTCGTTGATTTGCTTTTTTAATCCCAGGGTGAAAGTTCCACTTAGATAATCGACTTCATTGGCGTAGATGAATTGGTCTCGTATGGTATCCGCTACGTTTAATGTTTGATAATCGAAACGAGCCCCAATTTCGATGAGTGTGTTGTCATAATTAAGGGATTGAACGGTATACACTCCAATATTTGACACCTCATAGTCTGGAACAAAATTCGCCGGATTTGATTCCGGTTTGTTGACACTGTTGTGCGTGAAAAATTGGATGCCTGAATTCCCACTCCAGCGACCTTTTTCAGGCTGTATCCACTCGGTTTCAAAATTGTGTGATAGGAGTCGAAGGTCAATGACCGGTCGATCATTCAGTTCACCTCTTCGTACATCAAATTCCTTTCGGTCATTATCTTGATAAGCGTAGGATATATTGAAAATATGATCCCCAAGAAAAAGCGAAAGATCTGTTTTTAGTAATCCATGACGTGTGTCTTGCTTCGGACTCTGGAGGTCATAGGTAGATGGGAAAGTAGGGTTGGGTTCGGACCGGTCAATTGCATTTTGCAAATCATCAAGATTACCAACGACGGATCCTCTCAAGATACCCAGTTCCTGTTCAAAATAACTACCTGAAATTTGTAGATCAAATTTGTCTTCATGCATCAAAACACTGAAACTTCCTCCATACTCTCGTTTTCCTGTATTGGATAGGTGGTAGTCAGGAGCATCAAGATCCCCCTGGTAGACGCCATAACCACCAATGTTCCAGGCAAAATGCTGGTATCCTTCCCCAATATTTACCTGACTGTTCAAAGCCCCGCCATTGGTTTGAAAAGCCGTCACAACGGATCCGTTCAATTCTTTTTCGAAGACAGGTCTTTTTGAATTATAAAGTATAACTCCACCCAATGCTTCAGGTCCGTATTTTACGGTACCTGCTCCCTTTACGATTTCAATCTGATCTACGTGCGAAGGATCAATTTCAGGAGCATTTTCTTCACCCCACACCTGGTAAGCATGTCGAACTCCATCATTAACTACTAAAACTCGATTTGAGTGCAAGCCATGAATAATGGGTTTGGAGACATTACTACCTGTCTGGAGTAGGGATACCCCTGAAAGTTCATTTGTAAGCTCACCGATGGAAGAGCTGGCTAGCGATAGGTTATTGATTTCTTTTTTCTTTACAGAAAGCGATTGCAGCTCACCTTGTTTGGTTTCCTCTACCACAACACTTTCAAGTAATGTCTCATTTGGAGCCATATATATAACTGGAGAGGGGTGGTGAAAATCATGGTGGTGGATCAAAGTTTTATAGCCTAAGAACCTGATCTCCAAATCAATTTCCTCTTCACAAATGTTAGCTAGCCTAAATTCACCCTTTTCATTGGCAATGGTGCCGTTCTCTGAGTTCAGAATTCGTACAGTTGCGTAAGGTAAGGGTTCACCTGTGTCAATGTCTAGAATCACTCCGGTTACGACCTCTTTGCATTGATCAGGTTGTGCTGAGGCAAACAGGTTAAACCCCATAAAGAACAGAAGAGCAATGAATCTCATATTAAGCACATTTTGCACAACGACCGTCTACAATCATATTGACTGTTTCAATTTCGTAACCCTTGGGCACAGAAACTGAGGGTACTGCTTTATCATCCAGACACTCGATTTGCCCGCAATTGTTGCACTTGAAATGAATGTGGTTATGATCGTGGTGTTCCGGGGAACAGGTTTCGTGGCAAAGGCCATAGGTGGCCACACCTGTTGCGTTGGGTATTTTATGTAAGATTCCTGAATCAAGAAAGCTGTTTAGCGTTCGGTACAAAGTCACACGATCATATTGGGTGAATTTATGCTCCAGATCCCCTTGAGATAGGGCCTTTTTCTCACCTAAAAAGTATTCCACAACGTCCAATCTGCAGTCTGTGATTCTCAGATTATGTGATTTTAGAATACGCTCGTACCGATCCTGATTTTGCATACCGCAAAGGTATATAAATGCAACTTAATTGCATAATTGAAGTGCAACAAATCGACCCTATTGTCTTTGAAGGAATTCCTTCTCCTTCGGGGTGGCTTTTCTGAAGTCAAAGTGAAACTTATCATCCTCTAGTGGAACGGTGATTCGATGGTGTCTTTTAAGGGGTCCGATCTTTTTAAATAATACTTTACCAAAATAGGTTTCATTTGGATAGATCACCTCACGGTCAAATAATTCCTTGGGTAAATAGCGCAGTTCGGTTGCAGCAGCCTCATGACTTTGAAAGGCTACTTCAGACAATACGTCAGTTGCAATAAGAGCACTGGTAGTTACAAGATCACGTGTTGTGGATTTACGTTGATCTTCACTCGTCCAGCTTGATTTATTATTATCTTCATTGTCTTTTATTGCATCGTAGGTACTGATCGCAGCCCCCACCAGAAACAAGAGGAAGGCTGCACCGTCTGCTTGACGTTTTTTCATTTCAAAAAACTTGTTAACCTGCATGGGTGTCATTGCAGAAACCACTTCCTGGTAGGTTTTTAGTTGTTGCTTCGATCGGTAGGAATAATCATTCGCATATTTTCTGACCTTAGCCATATCCAGGAAAATAGGAAGGGAGCTTTTATTTTCAATCTCCATCCCAAAGACCAGGTGATCACGTTCGACTTTTAAATTGAACATTGAAATGGTCATCGAATCCAACTCAATGTACGCTTCGAGATTATTCTTTTCTATGGAGAAATCATGTGGGACCAATCGATCTGGTAAGCATCCGACAAGTAGGAAAGAGGTAAGTAGTAAGGTGAGTTTCATAACCTGTACTACACAATTATGAGGCCAGAGTAGTTAATTGTTGAATTTACACCTTTAGAACATTCAACCATTTTTGAGGACCTTGTGTATTTTCTTCTATCACTTTTGCCTGGATTTCATAAGTAGCAAATCGATGCTGTTCCTATGGTTGAGGCTCCATTGACACACCAAAAAGATCAGTTTTACAAGAATTAGTCGAAGAGCAATTATGACCTTTCAACGAGTCCGAAGTTCATGTCGGCGAAAATTAAATATTATCATTTGATAATAAAATAGTTTAGCGCTAACCAAAAATTAAGCGAAATGGGAGCATTAAAACTATCAACGGAATTTATTTTTGAGAAAAACAATTCTCAGTTATTGGTCGACCGGACGAATAAGATTGTATTCGTAGAGTGGCAAGGAGAAGTGGAAATTGAAACCGCTCAAAGCATACTAAATGGAGGTGCAGATTTAATTGAAGATGGGAGTGCAAATAAAATTCTATTGGATCGAAAAAACCTGATTGAATTTACCAAAGAAACAAGTAAGTGGATCAAAGATGATCTTCTAAGAAATCGAGGGAAGGAACTGGTAAAGCAAGTGGAGAAGGTGGCTTCGGTACGATCACAAACAACGATGGGTAATCTTTTCGCCAATGTAGTATCTGCCGCCATTCGGATCATTTTCCCAGGTATTAGAATGAAAAACTTTGAAGAAAAAGGAGAAGCACTGGAATGGCTCCTAATGTGATTCATGAGGAACCAATGCAATTAAAGTGGATTTAATTAAAAAGGACGATCCAAACTTTTGGACCGTCCCATCGCAATAGCCTGAGCTAATGCCGCCTTAGTTTATTTTCAATATCTTTTGATTGGAAATAGAACCATCAGAATGCACTTCTAGGATGTAGATTCCCCTGGATAAGTCACTCAAGTCCATTCGAAAATTGTGACCATGAGCGGATTTGATTCTCTCCCCTTTAAGTGATATCACATGGACCTGAATAGGATTTAAACTTTCAATGGTTAGGTAATCAGCTACCGGATTTGGATAGAACGATACTTGTTCAGCTTCAATAGAAAGCGCTGCCTCTTGGGTGACTTCAAAAGATACCTGCTCCGAAACCGCATGATAATTATCGTTTCCGTTTTGAGAGACGGTGATTGTTACAATTCCAACTGTCCCGCCCAAAGTCACGGTTGTTTCGGAGAGACTTGCAGGACCTTCAAGTTCATAGGTCAATTCCAAATCGGTATCCACGGATGCACTTACTTCAAAAGGAGCATCAGTTGTTAGTTTGTCATCGATTGATTCGATGATTATCACTTGATTGGCTTTAGTAATCTCAAAGATTCGATGCACCTCGGGTGCGGCTTTGAACGCATCGTTACCAGCCTGATTCGCAGCAATGGTAGCCGTGCCTGCTCCGTTGATTGTTAAAACATTTTCGGATATGGATACTGGTCCACTTAAAATGCTAAACTCAATCGGTAGTCCTGAAGAAGCCATGGCTGTTAATTCAAAGCTCGGATCACCAAAGACTTTGTCAGTGATTTCAGCAAATGAGATCGTTTGATCAGATTTATCATTCACCTCGAACGAAACACTTTCCGAGGAAGCGTTATAGTTTTCATTTCCAGCCTGCGAGACGGTGACTATTATTGTTCCAGAAGTTCCATCCAATGTGATGGTAGATCCTGAAATAATAGCAGGGCCATCAATTGCGTAGGTCAGTTCTAAGCCGGTGTTTACACTTGCATTTACTTCAAAGGGAGCATCTGAAACCAGCTTATCCTCAATCAAGTCAATGATGATGACCTGATCAGCTTTCGAAATCTCAAATGTTCGTAGTACCTCAGTGGCTGGATTATAATTTTCATTACCTGTTTGATTCGCTGCTACTACAGCTGTTCCCGCACCATCAATAGTAATCGTATTTCCTGTCCGTGAAATTGGTCCACTTACGATACTAAAATCTATATTCAATCCAGAAGAGGCATCAGCGACAAGCTCAAATGCTCCATCTCCAAACGTTTTATCGATAATCTCATCAAATGTGATTGTTTGATCGGCTTTAGATACGTAGAAGGATCTGGTAACTTCCGGTGCCGGATTGTATGTTGCGTCTCCAGCCTGATTCGCAGCGATTGTTACCAAACCCACCCCTGTGATAGTCAATTCATCATTATTCATATCTACAGGACCACTTATTATGCTAAACTCTACCGCTAATCCTGAAGAAGCAGTGGCTGAAAGTGTAAATGGATCATCGTCGAAGACTTTATCAGAAATAGATGCAAAAGTGATTGTCTGATCTGTTTTCGCAGGATCTGACACATTGAACGAAACAGACGCACTTACAGGGTTGTAGTTTGTGTTTCCAGATTGAGACACTTCAACTTCCACAGTCCCAGAGCTGCCATCCAAAGTAATAGTAGATCCAGATACTGACGCAGGACCATTTAGAATGGAATAATCGAGTGCCAATCCAGAAGTGGTAGAAGCGTTGATTCCAAATGGAACATCCGTAGTGATTTTATCAGCAATCGGATCTATGGTAATTATTTGATCTGCTTTTTCAACAATAAGTGTTTGTTGGACCGCTGCGGCTGCTTTGTATGCTGAATTTCCAGCTTGAGAAGCCGTTATGGTCGTGGTTCCAGCGCCCACAATCGTGACCGTACTACCTGAAATTGTAGCTACCGATGTGTTAGAACTTGCATAATTCACCGTCAAACCTGATGAAGCTAACCCGGTCAATAAAAAGTCAGCATCTCCAAAAGTGACGTTGTCCAGTGGATTAAATGAGATACTTTGGTCCAGTTTCTCCGCCGTAAAAACCCACTCCGAGGCACTCAAAAAGTTAGGGCCTGGATTTCCTGATAAATCCTCAAAAGGAGTGGAGGCCAATTGGACATAATAAGAAGTTCCGGGCGTCAGTGTCTCGGGGAAATTGAGTGTGACTTCACTACCATTGATTACCACATCAGGATCTGAGAATACCGGGAAATATTGATGAATAATGGTGCCGGCAAAATCTCTAACAATAATGTTCCCTGGATTCACTTTTTGTACATCCTCATCAAAATTTATTTTCAATTCAGAAATGGTGAGTGAAACATCCGTCGATTGATGAGCAGGAACAAATGATACAATAAATGGAGGTGTCACATCATCAGGTGTGTTGTCAACCGTAAATCGATAGTCTGTTGAACTAAACAAATCATTGAAGTCATTTCCAGCCAGGTCTTCGAAAGGTGTACTAGACCAATTCATATAAATTTCAACTTCCTCTTCGGTAGACAGAATACCTCCGGATGGCTGGATGGTCACCACATTTCCGGAAATGGTCACTTCTGAAGATTCAGGATCAATTTGCTTGATGGTCTGATTATCCGCAACTCGTTTGAAGTGAATGAAGTCATTGATATATCCGGTCAACTGAACATCCTCACTAAACGTCAAGATTATGGGTGCATCATTGTCTACCCCAGTTTCTCCATTTGCCGGATTGAAATTGGTAATGGTTGGGGGAGTGAAATCAGGTTCTGCCTCAGCGGTGAATATCCAGGTGCTGGCATTATTGAATCCTAAAAAATTATTTCCTGCTAGATCTGCAACCGTTCCTGAGATAAACTGGATGTAATAGCCGGTTTCGTAAGCTAGATCTTCGGGAAGATTCATTGTAAGTACATTGCCAGATACAGTAACATCTGAATCATCGAAAGCCGGAAAGTATTGGACCAAGATATTGTTATCAAAATCCCTCACAATGATGTTGCCAGGACTCGTCTTTTGAATGTCTTCATCGAAAGTTATTTGCAATTGTCCAATATCAATCGGAACATCTGTCGATTGATGAGCAGGACTAAAAGAAACAACCGACGGGGCAGTGAAGTCAGGCTCGGCTTCCGTAGTAAAATTCCAGGTGGTATCATCCAGCCAGCCATCGATTCCATTTTCGTTTGCATCTTCTACAATTTGTGAAGGAAGTGTAATATAGTAAGAGGTGCTGTGGTCGAAATCATTGTCAGGATTAAATGTCAAGGTGTTGGTACCTAATCCTGAAACCCTGGCATCGGTTATTTGGAAGTGTTCAAATAGTGTGGCGTCTGCCTCTCGAATAATGATATTGTTTCCACTTCCTAAACCTTCAAAAACCGGTTCATCAAATGTGATGCTCAAGTTAGCATCAATGGCTACATCCGTGGTGTTGTCACCTGGTGAGAGTGACTGTACTGCAGGAGGGGTATTATCTGGAGCAGCTTCGGTGGTAAAATTCCATGTTTCACTGTCGACGAATACTGGACCTGCATTTCCAGCAAGATCCTCAAAGGTGTTTGATGCAAGCTGGACATAGTATAAGGTATTGAATTCGAGCGTCTCATTTAAAGCAATAGTCACGACATTACCACTTACCGAAACATCATTATCTGTACTCACCGGGAAATATTGATGGAGAATACTTCCGGATTCGTCTCTGATAATGATGTTTCCAAGATGAAATTTTTGAACATCTTCATCAAAGGTCATGGTCAACTCTTGAAGGTCAATTGCCACATTTGTTGCATTGTCAGCAGGAGTAAGCGTTGTAATGGACGGAGGAGTCACATCAGAATTGATATTATTAACAGTGAAGCGATAATCGGTCGAGCTAAAAAGACCATTGAATTGATTACCAGCTAAATCTTCAAATGGAGTAGAGGACCAGTTCACATATACTTCAACCTCTTCTTCAGTAGGTAGGAAACCGCCAATAGGCTGGATCGTTACAACATTGCCGCTAATTTCAACCTGACCGGAAGCAGGATCTATTTCATGCAAGTTAGCATTATTGGATGCCCTACGGATTCGAATGGGACCAAATCCGGATAGCTGAACATCCTCACTGAACGTAAGGATAATAGGCACATCGTTGGCGACATTTGATGCACCATTTACCGGACTAAAATTGGTGATAGAAGGAGGTGTGTTATCGGGCTCAATTCCGGTGGAAAAACTCCAATCTGTATCTGAAGAAAATCCTGCGAACGCATTGTCTGCCCCATCAATAATGACGTCATTGCTTCCAATGAGGAAATAGTATTCTGTTTCATAGTCAAGGTCATTCGTAGGATCAATCGTGATGGTTGTTGAGTTGTTTCCTCCGGAAATTCGCGGGCCGAAGATATCAAACGCTTCGACCAACTGGTCCGGAGATTTTCTTCTCAGCTCAAACGTTCCTGCGTTATTGTCCAGATAGATATCCTCATTGAATTCGATGACAAGATTCGCATCTAGTTCAATATCTACGGCTCCATTAGAAGGAGTGAGAGATATGACTATCGGAGGGTCGTTGTCGGGTGCTTCTATCGTTTCAAACTGCCAGGTTGTATTGTTAGAAAATCCTGCATAATCATTTCCCGCCAGGTCTTCCACATATCCGGATTCAATTTCAATGTGGTAAGTGGTGCTGTGTTCCAATGGAGAACCGTCTAACTCACCATCATAGTTAAAGTCGACTGATAGCGTATTACCGGAAATGGATGCACCTGAAGAAAAGACTTCAGCTATAAGTACATCACTGTTATCACGCAGTTGGAATCCTACCCCAGGTGAATTTGTGAGCTGAATGGGTTCATCGAAGGTAATGGAGTAGTCCCATTGGTCCACTGCGACTTCTTCAGCAAAGTTTGGTGGATCTAATGAAACTAGGACCGGTGGTGTTATGTCGCCTGGGCCTTCGGTGGTGAAGGTATAGTCAGTATCAGAAAGTCCGGAGAAATCATTACCAGCGAGATCTGTGATTACACCGGATGCCATTTCAAGGAAATAGGTAGTGTTTTCTTCGAGCATAAGTCCATCGGCACCTCCATCTGCATTGAAATCAATTATTACCTCATTTCCGGAGAATGAAACTCTTGATGTTCCGACTGTAGCAGCGATAAATGGTGTGGTAATAGTCTTCTTTAGTATAATTAGACCACTACCTGCTTTCACAGGTTCAGAGAATGTGAGGGTATACACCCAATTGGTTCTGGAAACATTCGTAGCACTATTGACAGGACTAAAGCTGGTAATCGTTGGAGGAATCGTTTCGAGAACCTCTGTTGTGAAGGTCCAGTCGGTGCCAATAATATTTCCAGGATTATCACCGGATGCATCCTGAATTGAATTTGAACTCATAGTGATTGAAATTTCTGTTTCTCCGGGTAGATAGGATGAAGGCTGAATAGTCACTGTATTAGTGCCAAAGCCTGAGACAAGACTCGCATCATTGAAGTTGATATATTCTATGAGCTCATCATCACTTGTTCGTTTTATCGTAATCCCGGGAGAAGGAGATGTTCCTATGAAAACAGGCTCATCAAAGGTTAAATCTAAGCTGGTACTTGCTGGAACATCAATGGCTAGGTTTGCTGGTGTTAAGGACATCAATTGTGGAGGACTGCCAGTATCAAATCCCCATTCAGCAGGATCAATTATGTTGGGTGCTTTGGCTCCCAGATCATCTACTATTGCATTTATGACGCGAACATAATATTTAGTATTCTCTTCAAAACTACTGGTAGGATTGATGGTAATGCTATTGGTTCCAAAACCGGTAACATTTGGTGATGGCAGATTATATGTTTCAAAATTCAGACCATTGAGTCTCCATATCTGAATGGAAGGTGTGGTCTCGGGGTTACTATTTAAGTAGACAGGTTCGTCATAAGTTAAAACTAATTTGGCTTGAGTGTCTACATTCAAATCACCGGATGACGGGGATAGTGAAACCAACTCTGGTGGTGTGGCATCTACGATGGTAAAATTCCAGAATGTGTTGGACATATTTTGAGCGATTGCCCCCTCAAAATCTGATACGTTTTGGAAGGTGATATAATAAGACTCTCCCAATTCAAAATTATTCTGGGGGCTAAATGAAATAGAGTTTCCATCAATAGTTAAGTCAGATGTTTGAAACTCTTCAAATGAGTCCCCGCTAGCATTTCTTATTAGAAAGTATCCTGAGTTTTGTAATGCCTCGTCAAAAATTATAGTGAATGTTTGTCCTGTGTTATCAATGTCGCTTGCGTCATCCTGGGGAGAAAGTGAAACAACTTGTGGTGGGCTAGCGGCACTTGTATGAAATGTCCAACTTTCAGGTGAATCGGGGTGCAGTTGAAAAAATCCATATCCTGAGTCATCTGTTATTGCCTGATAAGCACCCACTTCCACTCGGTAGTCAGTATCAAAATCCAGAGAGATATCAGTGATGGTTATTTGATTATTTGTAATGCTCACTCGTGGATCTCCAAAGCTGATACTTTCGTAGGTGGCTCCGCTGATAGCATATCGGATTTGAATGAAGCTGGCTTCATCTACAATAATATTTTCAGTAAATGACATCACCAGATCAGACACTCTGCCAACATTTTCTGCCCCAAATTCGGGTGTTGTATTGGAAAGAGATGGTCTTTCGTCATTCTCAATTTGAAAGGGATGACTCAATATACCGTTCCAGCCTATAATAGCATCCGAATCAATTCTCATTACGACGTTGGTCGCAGTGGGCCAATCTTCAAATGTGTTAGGATTGATGAGAAGGCTAAGACCTGCTGTACTGACCTCCGGGTCGTTCATTTGAAATTGGTGGATGATAGCAAATGAATTATCAGCATCGAAGAAATATATGTTTGCCTCACTGTTGTCAACATTTATGGATCGGTCAAATCTGACCTCTATGGTTTTATCAATGGCTACATCAGTTTCATTGGTAGAAGGAGAGATCCATTCAACGTTTGGTACCTGTGCGTGTGATAGATGAAATGAAAAAACAAGAAATAACGATGTAATTGTTTTTAATTTTTTTAACTCATTTTGGTAGTGCTTCATGGCATTGCGATGTTTAAATTTCGAATGCCAATACTCACTGATTTAGCAAGTTTTCCTTTCACCCACCCCGGGTGATTTTGGGTGAAAGATTACTTAAGTAACTGAAAAATAGTGCTTTATGATAATTATACTTTAGCCAGTAAAACCTCCAATGCCTCCTTACGATTGGATACACCAAGTTTCATATACACATTTTTGAGATGGGTTTTGACAGTGTTTACGGATACAAAAACGGATTCCGCGATCTCCCCATTGGTCTTGTCCGAGATGGCTTCATTGAGGATTTCGAATTCTCGCTCCGATAAAGGTTTGAAGAGTCCTTCATTGATTTGATCTAGTGTCAAATCCAACTTCTTGTTTCCACCACCGAATATGGAATTGATTTGAACACGAAGGGTGTCTATTTCCTGTGAGAGCAAAGCACGCTTTAACCGGAATCTTTGGATGAGTAAGAAGATTCCGGTGGATCCGAAAATTAAAATGATGCCAATGATGATGTATAAGAATATTTGAAAGCGTTCTCTTCGCTCTATTTCTGCATTTGCTTCCACGATCTCCTTTTCTTTCTTCGCCGTTTCATACTGGATTTCCAGCTCAGCTATTCGTTCCCTGGTATCAACTGCGTTTAAGGAGTCATTGATGATAATGTAAGTGTTTCGCTCAGAAAGTGCTTTTTGAAATTGTCCTCGTTTTACTGCAATTTGATATAAAACATCATGTGCTGACTTGGCTTGATGGGGATAACTATTTTCATCAGAGACCTTTAAGACTTCTTTCGCTTCTTCCTCTGCTAATTCAAGGTCTCCTTTTACCATGTAGACTTTAGCTATCTCCATTCGGGTACTAGCAATATTTTCTTGTTCACCCTCCAGTTCAGCGAATTCTCTAGCACGAATATGATGGTAAAGTGAAGAATCTAATTGGTTAAGTTTCCTATGAATGTTTCCAAGTGTTTTTTCTATGTAAGTGAGCAAAACATAGTTATCGACGCTTTCTGCATAGGAGCCTGCTTTGGTGTTATGAAAAATGCTTGTCTCCAAACTGTCAATTTCTTCGTAAACCACAGCGAGCCTTAGATGACCATAAGATATATCTTCAAGATTATTAATCTCATAAGCGAGATCGAGACTTCTTTGAGAGTATTTAATGGCTGATTCGTAATCATCCATTTGAAAATACACACCGCCCATATTTCCTACAATAGTAGCTTCTTCACTTTTAAAGGAGTTATTTTCAGCAACTATTAGTGCTTCCTGATAGGCTTCAATTGCCTCTTTGTATTTTCCGGCATGATTAAGCACCAATCCTTTGGCATTACCCACTCTTGATTTGAAGTATTCGAAATTAAATTTTTTGGCAATTATCAAACTTTGTTCTAAATAGTAGAGTGCTGTGTCTTCTACAGCCAGCTTGCCATATGCAATACCAAGTGTAAGCGCGTATAAACTTTGTAGGCTATCACTAAAGTTGGCTGGTTGATTGATCTGCTTGATAAGCTCAATCGATTTGTATGGATTGTCTTCCTCATAAGCTGCTGCTAATATTTCCTGATCAGTAGATTGTGAAAAGAGAAACGTTGCGAACAAAACTGCAATAAATAAAGTGATCAAACGCATGCGACGGGTGGATTGGTAACTCTTATAAATATAGTGAGGATTGTCTCGGTAATGAAAGCGCTTATCTTTCAATCCCATCTGAACCGGCCATTTTTGCGTATACTGATTAGGGTCAATGAAGAAATCGGGCATGGGTGAGCTATTAGACAAGCAACATAAATTCTACCTACGTAACGAACAGGAGATTCTGGAGAAGTATAGGGGACAATTTGTGGTGATCCACGATGAGCAGATTGTTCAATCTTTTGGCTCAGAACGTGATGCATATATTTTTTGCGTAAAGCATTTCCAGATAGGTACTTTTCTAATTCGTGAAGTGGTACCCATCACTCAGTCTAAAATTTGAAATCGTTCGATTTATGAAAATACGTAAGGCTATTCCTGAGGATTTACCGATTCTTAATCAGATCAGTGTGGCGTCTAAACGACATTGGCAATATCCTGAGGAATGGATTCAACGCTGGTTGGAAGACCTCACCTTAAACGAGGGGGATCTCCAAAATCAGGAAATCCATGTACTGGAAGTAGATGAAAAACTTATAGGTTTTTGTGGAATTGCTGAAGATTCGGAAGCGTATGAAGTGGCACATCTTTGGGTGCTTCCGGAGTATATTGGGAAAGGCTACGGGAAGAAGTTACTGAATGCATCGATTTCAAACGTGGCAATTGATAAAAAGAAAATCAGGTTGGTGGCGGATCCCAATGCTGAAAACTTTTACCAAAGCCAGGGATTTAAGAAAGTCGAGGAAGTTGAAAGCTATCCTGAAGGGAGGTTCCTTCCCGTAATGGAAAGAGTTTAGTCCCAAAAAAAATGTCAATCATTATTGATTGACATTTATTGAAACGTAATATTTTCTATTCCCATCTCAGCGAATCAACGGGATTATTCTTGGAGATCTTACCTGTCTGAAAACCTATCGTTACTGCTGAAATCAATATTAGCATTAAAGAAGAAAACAGGATAAGTCCAAAGCCAATGTTGATAGAATATGCAAAGCCGGCTTTCCATTCCATCAAGACCAAATAGCTGATAGGAGCTCCCAACAATACAGCGATAACAACGAGTAATAAAAACTCCTTACTAAGTATCGTCAATAGCTGTCCAAGATTAGCACCCAGTACTTTTCGAATGCCTATTTCTTTGGTCTTGCGAACCAATGTAATCATCACCAATCCATACAAACCTAACACGGCGATAATGATGGATAATGCAGCAAAGACATTAGATACACGGCTTACTCTCACATCATTGTCATACAATGCATTGATTTCATCCTCCAGAAAATAATAGTCGAAGTAATTGCCTGGAAAATGTTGATTGTATCGCTTTTCTACAGCTTCGACTAAAGCTGGTGTTACGGTAGAGGCCAACTTGATGGAGAAGTAATTTCCTATCCAATAATAAGGTAACAGGAAAATGGGTTCGATCTTTTGATGCAGAGATTTTTGATGGAAATCCTTGATGACTCCTATAATGGTCCAATCTTTATTGTAGAAGTTTATCGACTTCCCAATGGCCTCTTCGGGAGATTTAAATTTCAAAAGTGCAAGTGAAGATTCATTGATGATCACATTTTTAACCTTGCTTGGATCAAAGTCATGATCCGTAAATTCAAAGTCTCTGCCGGAAAGAAATTCAACATGATACAGTTCTGAAAAGTCGTGATCGATATTGATGAAGTTGGCCGTCAGGTTTTTGGTTTCCGGATCCGCTTCAGAAGTGATATGGAAGATTCTTCCCATGTTGGATCCAGGGACTCGATTAGAAATAGTAGCCATTTCTACTCCTGATAGCGTGTGTAGATCATCCTTAAAAAGGTCAATCTTATTAATGAAGGTACTGTCCCAGTTGGTCATGACCGGACCATAAACCACCATGGTGTTGTCCACTTCTACGCCCAAATCCTGATTGACCATGAATTCGATTTGTCTGGCTATCGCAATGGTGCCTGTGATAAGAATTACGGCCAATGAAAACTGGAAAACCACCATTCCTTTTCGCAACCAGGCAATTTCACCCTTAAGTTTGAAGCTTCCCTTCAATACGTCTTGTGTACTGAAGCGGGTAACAAGTAAGGCAGGATACAATGCTACAATAGCCAGAGCGCCAAGTAGGATGGCAATGAACAGTATTGGAAATGGAATCCCCCAAACAGATGAATATAAAATGATTGAAAAGCCCAATTCTAAACCTGTCAGGTTGTTGAAAAAGGGCTGTAGAAGAACAACCAGGCCTATGGATAAGATTAGAGCAATTAGATTTAATAATAGTGTTTCAGTGAATGATTGTCGGATGATTTGCCCTTTAAGTGCGCCAACAGATTTCCTGATACCTACTTCTTTGGCTCGCTGAATGGCTCGACTCGTATTTAGGTTGATGTAATTGATCCAGGCAATGCATACAATGAAAATAGCAATGTAGAGCATGAGCCAAACCGTTTTCCCATTGGTTACCACACCAATTTCGTACTCCATGGTATCGTCGAGATGGATATCTTTGAGAGGCTGTAGATAGAATTTTTCAACAGCCCCGGTTACCTCACCTTCCTTGAAATATTGTTCACCAAAGTCGACCAGTTTTGCATTTAGAACTTCTGGATCAACACCTTCTTTCAACTTGATGTAATGATAGAAATCAGACCATTCCCAGCTGTTATCTGCTCCTTCGCCTACGATTGCGATGAATGACTTGTAAGAGGTAATGAAATCAAATTGTA
Source organism: Ekhidna sp. (assembly GCA_965601465.1). Taxonomy (GTDB): domain Bacteria; phylum Bacteroidota; class Bacteroidia; order Cytophagales; family Cyclobacteriaceae; genus Ekhidna. The sequence continues at coordinate 2,054,990 of OZ271834.1, forward strand.
AGTGAGAATTGTTGGGTGGATTTTCCATGATTCCTGAGATCATGAATGGTTTAGGATTGTTAAAGTAGAGTGGTTTACCAATGAGGTCGGTTACATCTTGACCGTCTTTAGTTAAACGCTCTGCAAAACGTTTGGTCAGCACCATTTTAAATGCTGCATCCAGACATTCTTTACGATCTCCTTTAATAAACTCATAAGAGAAAAGTGAATGAAAATGCTCGTCAGCAATCAAGTAATTGCCCGTGCGATATACTTCATCTTCGAATGAAATGAAATTTTCCCCGCTATAGGTCATTCGCGTGTAGGCCTCGATCTCAGGGAAATCCTTTTTCATAGTTGGACCGATCGTTGGATAGGTAATAGGTCCTAATTGAACCAACTCGCCATTTTGGTAGCGGTCGTTGATTACCCGATAAATCCGATCCGCATCCTCGTTGAAGTCGTCAAAGCTCGTTTCAAAAAGGACATATTGAAGCATAAGGAGGGAGACCGTCATTCCTGCAATGAGTCCAAATAGATTGATACCGGTAAATATCTTGTTGCGTTTTAAGTCTCGGTAGGAGACCTTCAAATAGTTTTGAATAAGTGCCATATGATTGAGAGTTTTTGAGTTTTGTCTTTTTCTGAGTCGGTGATATCGAAGAAATGCGAGTGCATTGAGGAAGTAGTTGATCTGTGCCTTTCGTTCCCCTTTCTTCTTTAAATCCAGGAAAAAGAGCTCTGTTAGGTCTCCTTCGATGGATTCCCATAACGCTGAATTGCAGCACTTGGAGAGAAGGGTAGTTAGTAATTTTGGTGGAACGGTCTTCATGATTCAAATGCCACTTTAGGAATACCCGACCATAATTCTTCGCGCATAGATCGAGACGTCTTCAAAGCAACTTGACCTGCCTTCGTTACTCGGAATAGTAACTTTCGCTTGCCACCACGTTCAGGTGTTGGATCACTGTATCTCGACTCCAGGTAGTCCTTTTCTGCGAGTCGTTGCAATACATTGTGCACCGTACTAATCGTGATCGTTCGATTGCATTTTTCTTCAATCTCCTGCTTAATTAAAATACCGTAGGCATTGTCAAAAAGATTGGCTACTACCAGTAGTACGATCTCTTCTAATTCTCCAAGGTTTGTTCCTTTCATTGTTATATTGTTGTCTTCATTTATTTGCTATCCAATGCTGATAGAATTTTACTGAATATGGTAAATGATCTTCCGTGCTGATAGCGTTGACCATAAGCACTGGAAGTAATGGCGATGACCATTTCTTCATCGGGCACTACAATGAGGTGATTTCCTCCATTTCCCGATCCAAAGAGATAATCGAAAGATTTTCCTGCAAACTCCCTGGTGGCTTTATACCAAAACATTCCGTAGAAATCGGCCATAAAAAACCAATCTCCAATAGCCGGATTTTTGGTATTGATCAGTTTATCAATATAATCAGCCTCAATGAGTTGCTGCTCACCCCATTTACCTTCGTTGGTAATCAGAAGGCCAAGTTTGGCGAAATCAAGGGTAGTCAAATACAAATTGCCAGCAGCACCGGTTTGATTGGAAGCGTTAGTAAACCAATAAACTTGCTTAATTCCCAGTGGGTTAAACAACTTTTCCTGTGCAAAGTCTTTTAAACTCATACCGGAAGCCTCTTCGATAGCTAATCCAACCAACAATGCGTGGATATCAGCATAGACAAAATTTTCGCCCGGAGTGGACTTAAGTTCAATGTTGAGTACGTATTCTTTCCAGTCGTCCCTGGATATCCAGTTACTCGACTGACCTGGGGTTCTCCAATCGTCTGAATCTGCATCCAAACCGGAGGACATGTCCATCACATGCCTAAGTTTAATCTTCTTGTAGTCTTTGTTGATAGATGGGTTTTTATTCTTGGAAAAGAGACTGTAAATGCTTTGATCCAGGTTTTCAATCAAACCTTCCTTCATGGCTACTCCCAGCAGTAATGCCGTGACACTTTTTCCGGCCGAACGGATGTCATGAATGGTGTTCCACATATAGGTATTGAAGTATTCTTCGATGACTACCTGATTTTCTTTGATGACAACCAAACCCCTGAAATCTTTGTGTGGAGTTTCATAGATTAGGTCGATTAGGTTATCAATTGAATCACTATTGAAACCTACTTCCGATGGTGAAGCATCTGAAAGCGATTGTCCCTGTCCATTAAGATTTGAAAAAAGAAGTAAACCTGTTAGTAGAATAAATATTTTCATGTTGTTTGTTTTCTGATTTTTATTTGCTCATTGCAATACCGCTGGTAAGATGTATTTCTGTATCATTTGATCAACCTGGGAATGACTGTAGGGCTGATTATAGGCGGTTGCTGTAATGACTATAACCAACGGTTGATCTTTAAATACAATCACTTTGTTTCCTCCGTTGCCAATGCATAGAAAACTTTCATACAGTTTGTCTTCAACAGCAAATGCCCGATTCCAGAATAAATACCCGTAGGGAGTTTGATCTTGTTTTTCTGAAAAATAATTGGTCATGGTCTTAGTTACCCAATCTGACGACAAAATTTGTCTCCCATTCCAAACACCTTTGTTTTTATAGAGTTGGCCATACTTCGCAAAATCTAAAGCATTCATTTCTAAACCTCCTCCAGTATAGGGTATGTTTTGTGGAGTATAAACCCATTGATAATTAGAGATACCTAAAGGTTGAAATAGCTTTTCATCTGCATATTTTTCTAATCCTCCAGGGACAGATTTGTCTATAATATCGCCCAGAAGCAAAACACCAGCGGTAAAATAATCCCATACCTCTCCAACCTTCCTGGTGTTGTCCATAGCTAGATCTAAAGTGAACTTCACCCAGTTATTGGTGAGTTGCATATTATCTTCACTCCCTGGTGAATTGTAAACATTGTCGGAACCATCAAAACCGGAGCTCATCGTTAAGAGGCTTTGTAGTGTTACACTATCTTTTTTAGTTGAATAATTAGTAAACTGGGTGAGGTCATAAAATTCGCTAAGTGTTTGATTGGTATTCTTCAGATGCCCCTCATCAATGGCAATACCGGCAATAGTAGAAGCAAAAGATTTTCCAACAGAACGCGTATCATGTAAAGTGTTTCGGGTAGCACCATTAAAATATTCTTCAATGAGAAGCTTATCATTCTTGATGACTACCACACTGGTAATATTTTTAAATCTATTTTGAGCAATTTTTTCATTGAGCTCCCTAATCTTTTCTTCATCATAACCCTCTTTTGATAGCTCCCAACCGCTATTTTCTTCAATTGGCTGAATGGCTATTTGCTCATCTGGTACCTTCTCTAACTCGGCCATTTTTAAGTTGATTTCCCCTTCAGCAATGATTTCACCGACAATCATTTCGTCGTTTTTCAGGTATGGGCGTATTTCGATTTTAAGTGTGTGAGTTCCTTCTTCTAAAGCGGCTTCACCACCATTTCTATGATAAAACCGCATCCATAAAAACCGACCCCAGGAATCAATATTGGTGCTACTTAAAAATGGTTTGCGCAAGATGGTATTTTCGTTTTTTTGCGCTGGAAGCCCTGCACCCAGATTAAGATTTTCTACATAAAGTAAACTATCATCTACAATGAATGAAAACTGGAAATTCCCTTTTTGTATAAGTTCTTCAGCAGATAATGTAGTGTCTAGTTCATGTAAGTAATTAGTCAGCGAATTACCCATGAATGCAGTGAAATTGAAATCGGCACTTTCTTTTATCTCAAAAGAGGATAGAAAATCACTTTCACTACAGTCTTTAAGCGGACGTGTATTTGACATAAATACGATTCGTCCAACATTTCCTTGATGCATTGGTGTAGAGATGCCTTTATACGGTACAAAACCAGGTGCCAAGTTCGATGGAGTTTGTCCACATGCTGTGAAAATAAAAGGTGCGATAAGTAGCAGAATGAAGGAAATATTTCTCATGTATGAATTGATGTTTGTGAGTATTTAGTTAGTGCTTTTTATTTATTCGACAAAACCGAAATTAATATATTAATCGTAAATGTCGAATAAATGGTTGCATAAGTTTTTAATAAGTCGAAGATTAAGAATTCTTTCGAGTAACGAAGATTCGGTATCTTGTAAGAAGTAACCTAGCTAAGCAAGGGGATGAAAGTAACCTTGACCACCATACTTGTATTCTTGCGAACCTGTGTCTTCATATTTGTTGTCTCACCGTTATTAATTTGTTCTTCATGTGATATAAGCCAACCAATTGAACAAGCCGACTTAGATCAGTTGAGTACGCTTTCAATGGATACATTGGAAACACTACTTAGTAAGTCAAAAGGAGAGGAGCGGGTGAAATTGTTAAATACTATCGTAAGAAGGAAATGGTTGAGCAATCCTATGGAAGCTAAAGAGTTAGGTTATGAAGCACTTGAGCTCTCCAAAACTCTTAATAATGATTATCTGATCTCATCATCCTATCGGTTTTTAGCAGGAGTGTACTACTATCTCGGAGATTTTGAAACTTCATATGAGTTCAATGTTACTGCACTAGAAATAGCGACAAATCTTGGAGACTCAACACTTATAAATAACGGGCTCAATAACATAGGACTCCTTTACCTTGATCTGAGTAGTACGGAGGCAGCAATGGAATATTTATTAAGGTCCAAAGAGATGAAAGAATCAATTAATGCAGCATATGGGTTGGCTTCTACAATTAATAATATAGGGTTAGCCTATGCAAAGGCACTTGAGTATGAGGAAGCTACAAACTCTTTTAGAGAAGCCTTGGGAATAGCAGTTAATAGTGGTGATTATGATAATCAAGTTTATTCACTCAACAACCTAGGTAATGTCAATATTGAGTTAGGCAATCTAGGCAGTGCATATGAGCTCTTTTGCAAGAGTTCTTTATTGGCCGATACGATACCAAACGTAAATTGGGGAGCCATCGCTGTGAGGGGTAAGGGAAAAGTAAAATTGATGAATAAAGAACTTGATTCTGCTGATTATTTTTTTAGAAAGTCACTTTTAATGTCTACTTCCATTGAAGACAAAAAAGGAATGTCAGAATCCTATTATTGGCTTGCCAAATCAGCACTAAAGAAATTAAGGACTGATTCTGTCATTTACTATCTGGACAAAAGTGATTTGCTAGCTAAGAAAATCAAATCTGGTATTCAAATCATCGAAAATCTAAGTTTATACATTGAATTCTATGATCAAAATCTACAATTAGTAAAAGCACACAACCTTCAAAAAAAGTATTCCTACCTAAAAGACTCACTATTTCAAGATGCTGTGGCAAGAAATATTCGTTTACTTCCACTTAAGCTACGGGCTGAAAAAAATATCATAGAGATTGGTTCTCAAAAGAATGAGTTAGCCATTCGTAAGTCAAGAAATACAATCTATCTAATCGTTTTACTCTTGCTTATTCCTTCTGTCATCGTGTTGGTTGTGGTTACTCGGAAGTTGCGAAAGGCAAACAATAGAATATCAGAACAAAATGAAGAGTATAAATCGAGTTATGAAACAGTCAAATTACTCTCAACCATTGGCGCTGATATTATAGCTACTCTCTCATTAGAATCAATTATTCACAGAGTTTATGAAAATGTCAAGAAGCTATTACCAGCGGACTCATTCTATTTTGGTTTGTATAATCAGAAGAAAAATGCGCTTGTTTTTACAGGAAACATAGAAAAAGGTGAAAAAAGTGAAGATTTCATTTATGACCTTAATGAAGATTCATACCGTTTAGCTGTTCAATGTTTCAAAATTCAGGATACACTTTTGACAAACAAGTTTCGAGTGGATTATCCTATGTATCCATATTCTGTTAAGGGTAAACCAATTCAATCGGTATTAATGGTTCCATTATTTGTTGAAAAACGTCCTCTTGGAGTAATATCTGTTGAAAGTTTTTCTGAGAATGCATACTCAAATTATCATGTTGGAATACTTAAGAATCTTGCTGTTTTTGTAAGTATTGCGATTGAAAATGCACAAACATTTGAAAAATTAGAAGCCTCCTATGCTCAACTGAAAGAACTTGACGAATTCAAAGAATCCATGACAGCAATGATTGTTCATGATTTCAAGAATTCGCTCAATACGGTAATCAATTTTGCCGAAGGAAAAGCAACGGAACGTCGAATGAGAGGCATTCGCCAAGCCGGTCAATTCATGCTCAATATGGTCATGAATATTCTTGATGTTCAAAAGTTTGAGGAGACAAATCCAAAATTATCCTTGGCAAATTATCCCATAAGTAGGCTGATAAAGCATGCAACGGAACAGCTCACTTACATGATGGATCAGAAGTCGATAAAGCTTGAGGTGTGCCAGGATAAAGCATTTGAAGTAAGGATTGATCATGACTTGATTGTAAGAGTGATTGTCAATATCCTTTCCAATGCCATAAAATACTCTCCTCAAAATGGTCAAATAGCAATATCTATTTCAAAATCAGATCAAGGTGAGCTGGTTAATGTTTCAATCCAAGATCAGGGGCCAGGTATTCCGAGTGATAAACTTGAAACGGTATTTGATAAATATGCCCAGGTAGAAGCAAGAAAAGAGGGGATTGCCCGCTCAACAGGTCTGGGACTAACGTTTTGTAAAATGGTAGTAGAGGCTCATGAAGGATCAATTTGGGTAGAATCCAAAAATCAGAAAGGATCGAAATTTTATTTCACGATTCCTTTAGTTAAAGGCTTGGAAGGTAAACCTATCGAAGTTATCGATTGGGAACATGACCAATCCATATTGCTAACTGAAAATGAGAAAAAGTCGATTCATAGCCACCTGCAAGATTTGAGTCAATGGGAAGTATATGATTATAGTGACGTATTGGAGATATTAAATCGCATAGAATCAGAATCTGAGAATGTAAGTGACTGGAAAGAACAAATGATGAAGGCTTTACATAACGGGAATGAAGAACTGTTTAAGTCACTCATAAATCAGTAAAATAATAAATGATGGAAGAGGCACTTATTTTAATCGTTGATGACCAACCTGATAATTCTGATACCATCATAGAGTATCTTGAAGAATCCGAGGGAAGATTTAAATTCCTTCAAGCATTGAATGGTAAAGTAGCATGTAAAGTAGCAGAGAAAAGAAACCCTGATCTAATCATAATGGATTGGGAGATGCCAGAGATGAATGGATATGAAGCACTTTTGTGGTTAAAAGAGAATCCTGAAACAATGGAAATACCAGTAGTAATGGCAACGGGACGATCTTCTGGAGCTGATTTAAGTGAAGCGCTAAAAGCCGGTGCTGCTGATTATATACGTAAGCCTATTGAGCGACAAGAGCTACTAGCCAGGGTAAACAGTTGTCTCAGCATCTCCAGTTATCTTAAAGAAATTAGACTAAAGAACCAGGAGTTAAAGGCATATGATCAGATGGTTTCTCATGATCTCAAAGGACCTATTGGTAATATTTACTCTTATTCACAATTACTTCTTGAGAATTATTCGGATCAGATGAATGACGATATCAAGATGATGCTTGAAACCATTCATAACCAGAGTAAAGCATCTTTAAGTTTAATTGAGGGAATATTAACCTATGCCTCCGTCGAAAAGGAAGCAGACATGGAATTAGTGGATTTGAATAGTGTCGTTAAGGAGGCCATTGAGGCTCATAGAGTAAAAATTAACGATACGAAAGCTGAGGTTGGGAAGCGTATGCTTCCCACAATTGATAAGGGTGTGAATGTCAAAATCTATCAACTATTTTATAATCTCATCGGTAATGCATTGAAATTCCAAAAGGAAGGCAATTCACCAATCATATCGATTTATCAGAATGAGAATAAAGAAGTGGTAGTTGAAGACAATGGAATTGGGTTTGATCAGGAAAAGGCAGAGCAGATATTCAAACCATTACAGCGCCTTCATAATTCCTATGAAGGATATGGAATTGGCCTGGGGACCTGTAAAAGAATTGTAGATATTCATGGTTGGCATATCCGTGCAGAAAGTGAAGTTGGAAAAGGAACTAAATTCATTATTACTTTGAATTAAGCTTATCTATCCAAGTGAATCGCTGAATAGTTATTTTCTTTCTGAGAATCATTTTCATTGAAATCTATCCGTACCTCATTCATTTAGGAAATTTCATGAGTATTTACCTCTCCCGAATCACATCCACAGGATTACTTTTCGCAGCTCGCACTACTTGCGTCCAGGATGTTAATACGGCAATGATTAATAGGAGTCCTGCACTCAAAAGGAAATAGAACCAGGAAATATCAATGCGATAGGCAAATCCTGCAAGCCACTGGTTGAGGAGGAACCAACCACCAACAGACGCAATTGCAATTGCCAGAATGATCGGTTTGAGCGTATTGATCATTAGCCAACGAACAATATCAAAAACAGAACTACCCACTACTTTTCGAATACCAATTTCCCTGAATTTTTGTTCGGTAGCATATGAAATTAAACCAAATAACCCCAAAGCAGCGATGGCAATGGCTACCACCGAAAACAGGCTGACCAATGTATTGATCTGGAAGTCAAAACGATAGACCTTGCCCAATTCCTGATTAAAGTACAAAATCTCGAACGGTTGGCTGGGAACCGTCTCATTCCAAATGCTTTCGATTCTACGTACTGTGGATTGGACTTCATCACCATTGATTTTAACAGCTGCATACCTGGTCACAAGGTCCCACGGAATGGCTTTGGAATACTTTCGGGTATAACTAAAGCGAAGTACGAAGGGGGTTATTGCCTGATGCAACGAGGCATAATGGAAGTCTTTTACTACTCCAACAATTTTACGGTTTCTGCTTTTTTGCACCGTCTGGTTGATTGCTTCTTCCGGACTATTCCATCCGGCAAACTTTACAAATGATTCATTGACAACCACACTGGGAATGGTATCTGCTCGGTATTCGGAGGTAATATCCCTCCCGGCGATCAATTCCAATCCAAAGGTGGAAACAAAGTCTTCATGGATGTGCAGAGTGGGGATGTTGGTAGGTTCCACACCGGCTGGATCGTACTCCCGTGTATTGTAGGAAATTCCGGGAGCATCTTCGGTTGCTGTGATCGATAATACGTTTGGATCCGCCAGTAATTTTGTTTTCAAAATATCATACATGGGTAATGAAGCAGATGAATTAAGAGGTAGGAGGATAATATTTTCTTTATCAAAACCCATGTCCTGATTCAGCATGTATTGTAGTTGACTCCTTGATACCATTGCTCCAATGATCAGGATGAAGGATATCCCAAATTGGACAACTACCAGGGCGTTTCGAAACATTTTAGATTGTTGCCCTGAAGAATACTTCCCTTTCAAAATCATAACGGATTCAAAGGAAGAAAGACGAAAGGCCGGGTACCAACCACCCAGTACACCTAGTATTATACTGGTAAGAAACAAGAGTGACAGGTTCGTCACACTTAGGATTACATTGAGTGCAAAGCCCGAACCTGATAAATAATTAAAGTAGGGTAATGCTACGCTTACTATTGCGACACATAAGAGAGCGCTAAGCATACATTGAATGACCGACTCACCGATAAACTGGTATTTGAGCTGGCTTTTGCTTGAACCCATCACTTTCCGTATACCAACTTCCTTCGCCCTACTAAGTGAATGAGCAGACGAAAGATTTACAAAATTGAGCGTTGCGATAACAAGGATAAATAGTGCTATTGCTGATAGAATCTGCAGATAGGTTGCGTCACTATTCGATTGTATTTCAAAATCGAGTTTTGAATGAAGGTGAATGTCCGTAATCGGTTGGGCTGAATAGCTGGCATACGATCTGGTGTGCTCATCGTGGTGTTGATTCATAAAGGCTTCCAATCGCTCATCAAGCTGCTCTTGAGAGACACCCTCTTTGACTAGAATATAGGACCATACCGGGTTCCAACGGCTTCTGCCATGAAGAAAATGTTCGGGTAGAAATGATTCCAGGGTGCCAAAAGACACAAGGATTTCAGGATGAAAATGAGAATTAACAGGAACATCTTTCATTATTCCTGTCACGATCAAATCGGCCTTGTTTTCAAACTTCAGGATCTTACCCATCGGGTTTTCATCGCCAAAATATTTTTGACTGATACTTTCTGATAATACGATTGTATTCGGCTCCATTAATGCCGTTTTGGGATTACCCTGAGTCAGCTCAAAATCAAAAACCTCAAACACGTTCCCAGTGGATACGAATAGATGCTCTTCATTGAATTTGATGTCGCCATATTGGATCAGCAAGCTGTTCTTCTGGAAGTTGAAAAATTGGGCAATGTGTTCAATGGTTTCAGGATTGTCTATTTGCAATTGTTTCCTCACCCAAAAGGGCATGCTAGCGGGGCGCTCGCCATTTCCATCTTGCATGAAATTTCCAACCATTCGGTAAATCCTGTCAGATTTGCTGTGATATTGGTCGAAACTCTGCTCGTATCGTATGTAGTGGAATATGAAGAGGGAACAAGTTAATCCAAGAGTGATCCCAAAAATGTTGATAGAGGTGTAAGACTTATTCTTCCAGAGATTACGAAGGGCTACTTTAATGAAATTTCTGACCATTCTTTTTTCATGAAAGAAATAATCAATGGCCCAATTAAGCTATTAATATTATAATGTTTAATAAGGTATTGTTGGCTACACTGGGAGCCACGATATTTTACCGAAGCTTAGCTATAGCTATCACGCTGATTTGACAGCCTCCTGATCGAACGTTGATTGCTTCAGCTCATTTCCATCAAACCAATGGCAAATCAATGTGTCATTGCTCTGATAATTGCCTTGCCAGGCGTAATCATTGACGGTCATTTTAGGACCTCCGGACTTTAAAACGACGATATCTCCTTTTTTAAATTTCCTTTCCATTGTTTTAAGATTTATCTGAAACCGTATTTAATAGTGCATTCTAGCCGATAAAGCACCGATATTCAATGACATCTCTCACACCAGAGACTGAGTTTTGATGGAGATGAATCGTTGGTCATTGATCTTAGGGAGATTCCAATTTGTAAAAGCTCAATTGATTTCCGTCCGGATCTTTAAAATCAAAGTATGACACCACATTCGGAACCAGTTCAATGGGAGAGAGGAGCATTCCAAGATCTGTTAGGCGTTGGTGTTCTAATTTAAGGTCTTTTACTTCGAGCCTTAAGATGGTACCTAAGGATATTGGACCCTCAAATAGCTGCAACCAGGTCAATTCATTGAGTTGGAATTCAATCATTCCTTCTGCAGGAGCGAAACTTTCAACTTCACCGAGCAATTGCTTATACCACTGAGTTGAACGCTCCACATCAGTCACAGGGAAGCTAATCGTGGTACTGGCAAACGATGGTGTATTCTGAGACCAACTCAGATTTATCATGCAAGTAAGAATTATAAGTGTAACCAGGTGTTTCATCTTCTTTGATTATAAAAGTTCTTCCAATTGATTAAAAGCTAGATCCCAACCTTCGGCAGCACCCATCTCGGCCATTTGCTTGAATGCTTCCGGAGAAGCAAATGTAGTTGTGGAAGTCACCGTAGTAATTCTTCCATCGCTCTCGAAAGTTGCAGTCAGTTGCATGGGAGGAATGTCTCCGGACTTCTCACCTTTTTCATCGCAGAAGTAATCCTCTGCCTCGATCCTTACAAACTCTTCTATTTTTAAGTAGTCCATTCGTCCCCTATAAACATCACCTTCGGGTCCGATCATGTTGTAAATCCAATACCCTCCTTCTTTAAAATTCATAAAATCAATCGTGCAAGTGTAAGGTTGGGGTGCCCACCACTGACACAGAATTTCAGCATCGCTCCAGGCCCTCCAAATTTTCTCTACAGGCGCATTGAACTTGCGAACCGCAATCAACCGGTTGTTTTCAAGATCTTCAGTAAATGTGGTTTTATTCATGGCATTCATATTTATTTCATTTTGTTTAATAGGTCATCCAGTTGATTAAATCGATCCCTCCACAGCTGTTTGAATGGCTCAAGCCATTCAATGATCTCCAGCAACTTTTCAGGTTTGATGTGACAATACCGCTCTCTGCCTTTTTTGGAGATGGAGATCATGTCGCATTCCTCCAACACTTTCACATGCAGTGAAACCCCCTGCCTTGAGATCGAAAATTGGTCAGCAAGCGTATTCAGGTTTTTTGGCTCCTCTATGAGCGTGGATAAGATCTCACGCCGTGTGGGATCTGCAATGGCTTGAAATATATCTCTTCGCTGCTCCATAATATGCAAGTGAATGCTTGCAAATATATGCGCAAGTATTCACTTGCGCAAATATTCATGGATTTGATCTTTAGAACATCAGATCTTCAAATGATAACTGTGATATGCTAATGGCAATGAGATTATTGACAAAATGGAATATCAGTGGATACTGAAAACCAAAAGCCAGTCGTGTATATCCGTTAATGATTCCACTCATGAGCTGGGGTAGCGTGATGATTGGAAGTAAAACTATATTGAGGGAAGTCAATTCGTAATTAAAAATGTGGATCCATGAAAAAATAATGAAAGAAGCATAATAGATCCATCTGACATTTTGTTGCCAGAAATACGCCAATCCAAATTTCACTTTGCGATAAGACAATATCGGGTAGAGAAGCATACCTGTGACTAATGATACAGTAATCCGCTGGATAAAACTTTCGTCCACCACACTAAATGAAGTATGGTAAACTGCTTTGGTCAATACATAGTAGCAGATGACAGCAACCGTCGCGGATAAATAGCTCGGTTTGAATCGAAGGGAAAGGCGGAAACAAATCTCCTCAAGTAATGGAAGAATAAATCCACCAACGAGTAATAACATTAAGAAGTCAAATCGTTCGGACATGTTAGATTTTGAGAGGTTTTCCGGATCAAACCAGGGGGAAATAAGAGCCATTATAATCCCCAGAATAATCAGAAAGAACACCTTCAATACAAACAGTCCAATGGTATCGTAGACTTTCTCACGGGTGGATTTTTTCACATTTAATTGGAAGTCTGGATACTTGATGAATTGTTTGATCTCTTTGAAAAGATGGAAGTAATAAGTGGGTTTTATGAGTGGATAGTTCACAAATAATCGAGTTCATTGATGATTGATTTATTCATCAATGAACCGGGTGGTGTATTTGTTACAATCCAACTACATTCCAGACTCCATCAGGCCAGATCTGGCAGATTGAAATCTCTATTAGGAAGCCTTATTTAAGATTATTTTGATGCAACGATTTTCTGATATTGATGGCTTTATAGCTGTATGTAATGAGAAGAGCCAGGGCGTCAAAGGTGATAATCATCTTTTTTAGCTCACAATAAACGTTCGATTTCACCAATGCTATCATTTGGTTGGTGGTAGATAATAAAAGTATTGCAAAGCCGAAGAGAATTGTTATGAGAATAAACCAATCCATAGAAACCAATGGTTAATGGTCTAAAGCCAGGCAATTGACAAGAAATGAAGGTTTATTACATCTTCCGCAGTACCACTCGTTTAGTATTGTGATTTATCAGGATTTAACAACCTGGTCACATCATTATCTAATTTCATGAAATTGAACCCGGTCCAGAAAGAATCAGAGAAGTCTTCCTGTGCCATATCAAAAAATGAGTCATGTATGTTCATCATGCTAATATCGGAGGGTATTTCTTCAATCACCCTGGATTCGTTAATCACAAGTAAGGCATGATAATCGTAAGCATTATTGGTGCTCGTACCTTTGAAGAGGACACTCACCAACTTAAAAACACTATCATGCTGCTCATATGCTTCTGTCCAGGTAACAGATTCCCAAAATGAATAATCACTGATAATAGGGTCATATTCAATCTTAATGAGTGCAAAGGATTCTTCATCAATATATAGCTTGCCGTTGGTATTGCCTTTATTGTTGTTAGGTTCAAACTCAATGATCAAGACATCTTGCTCCCCGATTGATGTTGCCCCCGAGTAGAAATATTCGTAATTCTTTCGATTCTTCACACTCAAAAAAGACTGCTTTCTCCAAATCGATGATTGAGCCATATCACTAGCATTACCACCCAGTACCTCATCAATGGCATCTATTTTGTTGAATACCTTCTTCCGGGTTCTCAAAGGATTGACAAGTGGATAAACGTTTTTATCCAGGTTGCTAGGTGTGTAAATATCCAAAATCCCTTCGGCTACATAATACGTCTTTTCCCAGTCTGACATGGATTCCTGGTAGTAGCCCACCAGGTGTTGTCTCTCCATTTCATAGTTGAGATGAAAACGAGCAAAGACCTCCTTCATGATTGAAGGGCCTGAATACACCGCTACATCCTTTAGCTGTGTAATAGAGGGTTTCAAAAAAACCGTGTGATAAGGATCTAGATTGGATAGGGGTGTCGAATAGTTTTCGTACCCGATATACGATACCTTCAATTTGACACCCTCCTTGTCAAAGTCTGCGGCGCTGATGATGAATTCTCCATCAATGTTTGAAACATTGACAACATTTCCAACAACAACATGGGCAAATGGGATGGCTTCGTTCGTTTCCTGATCCTTAACAATACCCTTGATGGTAACATTGTCAGTTGATAGGGCAGGCGATGCAACGAATAAAGCTATGGCGATGATAAGAGGCTTCATTACTAAATTGCGGTTAACACGTATAAAGTTATAGATAAAATGACTATGTATAACTACGGGTTTTTACATTTTTTATCGAATGATAATACTTTCTTCATCTACCGCTGATTCCACTCAATCGGGTTATGGAGTTTAGAATCACCTATCGTTTGTTAACTACGTATGAATTTTTCATTATTGAAATCTTCGATTGGAACTTATTATTAACAATAATCGTATTTGAATTGAATTATTGAGAAAGACGGAGGGAATGGGCCCTATGAAGTCTTTGCAACCTGGTCACCAGCGTGTGAACTTCGGTGCTAAATCCCAACCTGCAGCGACAGGAAAGATGATTTGGAGGATGTACTCCTCAATTGATGCCATCAGTTTATGATGGTTTTTTTATGCGCTATAAAATCCCAGCAAAAGGAAATAATCTACCTCATATTAACATCCAACCTTAAGAAAAAAAGCGAAGATCGAAACATAATGCTTCGGTAGAGATTTAGTATATTATCAGTTGATAAACCCACCAACCGTGCGAAGTATTTTTAAAATACCATCAAAAAGAACTGTCCTTTCTGAATTGTTGCTTATGCTGCTTTTTGGCAGCCTTTCACTCGCGTTGGCACTACTTCACAATGCCGATCAAGGAATAGCAGATTTTCGGGAATCACCTTTGCTGATACATGTATTTTACTTGAAGAATCCCCTTTATTTAATAGGCACAAGTTTAATAACATCGATCGCGACTACATATGGATCACCCATCACGACCTTCACGATACACTTTGTTGGACTACTGGCTGCTTGGTTTTTTATGAGTTGGTTAAAGAATCAGTCATTTACCCGTCTCAAAAGAGGGTTGTACTGGATGGGTTTTATCATAGCGTACTATGGGGTGTTTGTTTTGCCAACTTGGATTTTGGTAAATGATTTACTGGGGCTGCCTATGCTACCGGAGGTTCACTTATCGGCCATGGGATTGACCAATGAATCAACCTTCTTGGAATATCATCTAGCATTTTTTAATTCGGCTAAGTATGAAGTGATCACAACCATGTCGGTTACAGTGCTTTATTTAATGGAAATGGAAGCGCGCAAAAGCTTAATGATGAATAACCAGACTTTAGAAAAGCTTGTCACCCAAAGAACAGAAGAATTGGCTATGGCCAATAATGATCTGAAGAGGTTAAATAAGAAGTTGATTCAAAAGAATAATGAGATCAAAACAATAAATACCAATCTGGATGAATTGGCCCGAATACGTTTTGAGAAAATTCAAAATCAAATGCAAACCTTATCCGATTATGCTCAAGTCAATTCACATGAAGTACGGGCTCCATTGGCTAGAATTTTGAGTATCTCAGAGCAGCTTGAGGATATTAAAGATAGTAAGCAAAGAGAAGAGCTAATCAATAATATAAATGACTCGGCAGTTGAGCTGGATCGAGTGATAAGAAAGATTAATAAGATATTGACAACCTGATATCCGTGTAAAAACCACTTTGGACTCAGGGATAAATAAATGATCAATTCATTTTGTTATCCTTTCGTCTTAATCAGTGAGTCTAAAAGCTTTTCCGATGCTAATTTTAGTTTCGAAAACTTTTCCATCAGTTATTTATTAATTCAATGATTAAAGACCTATGAAATACAAAGTGTGTCCGATGTGTAATGAATCGAGCACAGTGATGTATCGAATACAAGTCAATAAGGGGAAAGAATGGATTTTTGTATGCAAAGTGTGTCTTCCATCATGTCAAAAGAAAGAATACTATCGGTACGGTGGAACATGGAAGGGAGCCAGACATTAATTTCCAATGTAGTTGATGGACTTTCTTACAAAAACAAGTAGCATGCGATTAAGACTCCAAGGAGCAAAGCCGCAAAAACGTAGAAAAATAGATTACTTTCCTTACCTGGTTTCTTGGTCATTTTATAGTGAGTTGGATGATAAGTGTCTTAGAAGGGTCTTGGCATAATGCCGATTTCTCCTTTTCCCTTTTTCTTTCGAAGCCCTTTTTCCTGCTCGTTTATCCTTTACAACTTCATCAAGATCTTCCGGTTTTTCTATCAGGTGAAAATCTTCAATCGAGGTTCTTTTAGACATACTTGAGCTTTTTTAACTTTTTCAGAAGGATTAATTTTTTACCAATTTTCTTGAATTTCAAGAATTTTTTAAGTCGCAGTTTAAGCATGCTTTTAAAGAAGAAAAGTATCATAGTCATTTGTTTGAAAAGCTTACATTGTGTTTAAACAAATTGTTGGGATTTAGTCCATTAAAATATTGTATAAATAACCTCATAACTTGTACCTAATTGTTTCCTTCAACCTAAGTCCCTCTTTAGTGTTAATTAAGTGAGTTTAAATGCTATTCGAGTGCTATTTTTAAATTAGCAAACATCAACATATGAGCTTAAAACCAACAACTCAATATACAAAGAGTGGGAGCATAAATATTGCCTATCAGGTATTTGGTTCCGGGTCAAGGGATCTGGTCTATATACCCGGTTGGATTTCAAATATTGATTTGATGTGGGCATGCCCTGAGCTGGTGAGTTTTCTCCTTGAATTGGGTAAAATAGCTCGGGTCATTCTCTTTGACAAAAGAGGTACTGGTCTCTCCGATCGAATCGTGGAATTCTCCACACTTGAAGAACGGATGGATGACATTCGTGCAGTTATGGATGCGGTAGGGTCAAAAAAGGCAGTGTTATTTGGTCATTCAGAAGGAGGATCTGTTTCAGCCTTGTTTGCGGCAACATATCCTGAACGAACGATTTCTTTAATCACATTCGGAATTTTTGCAAAAAGGAGGTTTAGTGAGGATTATCCCTGGGCACCGACGGATGAAGAGCGGCAGGTGGTATACGACATGATAGAAAACAGCTGGGGTAGTGGGGATATGTACCTCGAATCACTAGCTCCCTCAAAGGCTAACGATAAAACATTCATGAATTGGCTGGCCAGCTATTTTAGGTCCGGAGCCAGTCCAAGTGCAGCGCTGGTGTTGACAAAGATGAATACACAGGTGGATATCATTGATATACTGGATTCCATCAAAGTGCCAACACTCATCATGCAGCGAACGCACGATATTGATGTCAAAATAGAAGAAGGTAAGTTCATCGCGGAACGCATCGAGCATTCGAAGTTTGTGGAGTTTGATGGTGATGATCATCTTTTTTGGGTTGGAAATTCGGAAGAGGTTCTCGAAGAGATGAAGGAATTCTTAAAAGAAGTAGAGCCTGGACAGATTCATGAGGAGCGATTATTTACCATAGTGGCCGGGAAGTTCCTGGATGGTTCTAATTCACAATCTGAAAGTGAGCGGTTGATTCTTGAACTCATTGAAAAGGCGGGTGGTGGCAACATCCAATTCCATGATAGTCATTTCATTTCAACGTTTACAGGTGCCAGCAAAGCAGTGCACTGTGGTATGGAGCTGGTGAATTTCATGAAGAGTCTCAGTATTGATATCTCGGTCGTCACCGACATGAGGGTGGGAACACCAAAAAGCGATCAATTGATCAGCAATGAAAGTATGGAGTTTATTGAGCTTTTGCTGAGTAAGACATTCAACCACCAGGTATTTGCAACACAGGCTGTAAAGTACCTGCTTTCTGGTACTGATATCCGCTTTACAGAATTCAAGAATGTGATTTCTAGTCGTTACAGTACGATCATGTATGAAGTCTCCGATCCTGATGAAGAGGGGCTGGATCTAAGTGGAGTACCTATTTTACGAGGTGATTCATTCCTCGAAGGTATTCTTCAGGTCGTTGAGAAGAATTATGAGAATGAAGATTTTAGCGTTGATATGCTTTGTAAGGAGGTGGGGATTAGCGAACGGCATCTACAAAGAAAAATAAAGGCAGTAACCAATAAATCACCCAACCAGCTTATTTCTAGTGTCCGTCTTCATAAAGCAAAAGAACTACTCAGCGAAAACAATAATAACATCTCCCAGGTAGCTTACATGACGGGTTTTAATAATCCATCCTACTTCGCAAAATGCTTTAAGAAGGAATTTGGTGTTAGCCCTTCTACCATTACCGCATAGTTCAATGTCGGGAATTTCAAATTAGCGGCGGATTTGTGTCTAACATTGGCGGATTTGTTCCATTTGGAAATATGAGCACATTCTAGGTTTGCATTCCAGTATTGGCCCTTTTTGAATAAAGTCCAATGATGCAAGCAACCATCACAGCCAAATTGACCGTTGTTCCATATATAGGTTATGGAATTGAGTAACCTATTTTGCTCGGATTCTGATGTTATTTCTCAATATGCTTGAGTTGGAAGATTGCGACAAATAAAGTATTTCACAAATAAACACAGCTATCGTCTCAATGAAAATTACTTCTGTTTTAATACCATTGATTTTAACCATCAGCAGCATACAGCATTCATTTGCTCAAAATAGATGTCTCATTGATCACGGAAAAATAGAGTTTAAATCGGAGGCTCCTTTGGAACTGATTAAAGCAAGTACCACATCTTTTGTTGGGATTTTAGATTTAGACAGAAATGCCTTTGCCGTTTCGGTTCCTATTTTCTCTTTCAATGGATTTAATAGTGCTCTCCAGCGAGAGCATTTCAACGAGAACTACATGGAGTCTGAAAAGTTTCCCAAAGGGATATTTAAGGGGCTGATCCTGGACGATAACATTGACTTAAATAAGAATGGGTATTACTCCGTGTCTACGCAAGGAGAATTGATCATTCATGGTGTAGAGAAGAAGAGAAAGATACCTTGTGAAATAAAAGTGAATGACGATCTAATCACTATCAAAGCCGAATTTGAGGTGTTTTTGGACGATCATAAAATCAAAATTCCCACCATTGTTAGCAAGAAACTATCCGAGGTAATACATGTAAGTATTGAAGCCGCATTTGTGAAGAAAACATGACGATATTAGGTAATAAAAAAATGAAAGTCTGGTCCTACCTATTCGAGTTCATTGTCTTGTTTGGGAGTATTTACATTGCTTTCGAGCTTGAGGAATGGGATGAAAATCAGGATTTTACGGATCGGGAAGTAGCTTATTTAGCAAGTATGTACCAGGATCTGTCCAAAGATCTTAATCAATTGAATCGAAGGGTCATAGAGTATGACGAGAAGATTCAAAGTGCAGATCGGGTATTGGAATTGCTTGAGCAACCTTATGATTTGATTCAAGATGAAGTTTCATTGGAGTTGAAGAAGCACCTTTTTACTCACTTTAACTACAATCCCGTCAACAACACGGTAACCACCCTAAAAACCAGCGGTGACTTGAAGCTTTTAAAGAACCATGAATTTAAAATTTTACTTTCTGAATTAGATAAGTCACACGTTTCCACGCTGCATCAGGGAGAAATATTCAACAACTATATTGAGGGGAACGAATGGTCCGGGTTCTTTATCAATAATTTCAACATAAGAAATTTCGAAAGTATTAGTCAAAACCCGAACTTCTCCATACTCTTTCGCAACAGGTTGCGGCATTACATTGCCCTGGTGGAGAGTTACTACTTCCACATGCAAGGAAGCCTTAAAAAGACTGAGGAGGTAAAACTAGCTTTGGAAGAAGAAATGCTTAGGAGAAATATTTCCTCAAATTTTTCTAACGCTGGTGATGATATCAGTGAAGAAGAATTGGACCTACTGAATGACGAGCTCGATGGCTTGTTGGATAACCTGGATACGGATGATGCTTCTTCTGAACAAATAGAAGATGAAGAATCGAGTGCGGATTCCGATAGCGGAACTGATTACTTGTTAGAAGAATTGGATGAGTCAAACTGAGTTTGACAATCAATGCTTTCTTAAGATCATGGCTGTTTTGTTGCAGAGTTGCAGCATTAAAATTCTATCAAAAGGCGGTTTTATAGTCAATATTGGCGGTTTTGTATCAAAGAAGGATATAACTGCCTTCTAGCTTTGCATCTGTTAATTCACTGCTTAATTATGAAACAAACACTGCGTATCCAATGGATACACTGCGGAATGCTATTACTACTTGCTTCATGTATATCCGAACAAGTAGAACCAAAAATTGATTGTCCTACGCTAGAGGTAGCCGTTGATCAGCTGCAAAATTCTCAATGTGATGATGCTACCGGATCTTTTACATTAGTAGTAGATGGTGGTGTGGCACCTTATAGATTCGAAGCTGATTTCAATACAAACAGTACGGGTGTTTTTTCAGGAGTATCTGCAGGAACCTATTCTATTTCAGTCATTGATGCAAACAGTTGTACTTCTCAAATAGATGTCGCTGTTCCCAATGAAAGTGGTCTGGTAATCGATCAGGTAGTAACGACTAATGCCGGTTGTGGATCAGGTCAGGGAAGTCTTGAGATGGTAGTGTCGGGAGGAGAAGAGCCATATTCCTATTCAATAGATAATGGTACACCTCAGTCTAGTAACTTATTCCCTGGCCTTCTCAATGATGAATATGAGCTGACAGCTATTGATGCAACTGGATGTGAAATTACCCAGACAGTTCAGGTACTAACAGGTGTGAGCTATCAAAACTCAATCAAGGGAATCATCGAATCAAATTGTGCAATCTCCGGATGTCATAATGGAAGTGTATCTCCAGACTTGCGAACCTTTAACAGCATTCAATCCAACGCCAACAGAATTAAGGCGAGAACTGCTAACAGATCCATGCCGAGAGGAAGAACGCTAACACAAACCCAAATAGATCTAATTGCTTGCTGGGTAGATGACGGAGCGCTTGATAATTGATTCTAATTCTAAAACCATCAAATACTATAACTAATGAAATTCAAGACTATTATTTTAATCGTTGCGGTTATATGCTGTTATAAGCCGTCATTTGCTCAGAATGTGCTTGTCGACAAGCAAGGAGTAGCACATTTCTTTTCTGAAGCACCCATTGAAGATATCGAAGCAGTCAATAAAAAAGCCGTAGGGGCCATTAACCTTGATAAAGGTGAGGTAGCTGTCTCCATCGTGATTAGGGATTTCCATTTTGACAAAAGCTTGATGGAAGAGCATTTCAATGAAAACTACATGGAATCCGAAAAATTCCCCAAGGCCTCCTATAAGGGTAAGATTATAAATTTTTCAGAACTGGATTTTACAAAACCGGGTGCATTTAAAGCAATTACGGAAGGAGAACTTGACATTCATGGGATAAAACGACCAATGACCAGCGAGATAGAATTTCAAGTTTCTGACGATTCAATTGAAGTTGAAACATCCTTTGATGTTGAACTGAAGGATCATGAAATCAAGATTCCCAGAATGCTTATTCGAAATATCGCGGAAGTGATAGATGTGGATGTGAAATTTAATTTCATGAAAAAATGAAACAATTAGTAAGAACGATATTTCTTCTTCTTCTTTCAATGCAGGCGTACGCCCAGGATGATTTGCTGAGCATGCTGGAAGAGGAGCAAGATGATCAAGACTTTCTCATAGAAGCTACCTTCAAAGGGACAAGATTAATCAATGGACATTCCATTGAAACGCGAAATGCAGGCGTACTTGATTTCATCATTTCTCACCGTTTTGGTACGTTGGATGGAGGCAGTTATGAACTGTTTGGTCTTGACAATGCCACAATACGGTTGGGTTTGGAATATGCCTTTTCTGACCGACTTTATCTGGGTATCGGAAGAAGCTCGTTTGAAAAAACAATCGATGGATTTGTAAAATACAGGATACTAAGACAAACCAGCGGAAGTGGCATGCCTGTTTCGGCTACATGGTTCAGTTCTTTAGCGTTGAAAACGCTTCGAAATCCGGAAGTTGATCCGACATTCAATGAAAAATTGGCGTATACCAACCAATTATTATTGGCAAGGAAAGTAAGCTCAAGTGTTTCAGTCCAAATCATGCCTACATGGGTTCATCAGAATTTGATTCGTGAAGAAGACACAAATAATGATTCGTATGCACTCGGTGTTGGTGGAAGGGTAAAACTATCGCAGCGAGTGGCATTGGTTGTAGAATACTATTATCAGCTGCAAAAAGTAAATGATGATGCATTGGATCCCATTGCTATTGGATTCGATATTGAAACCGGCGGTCACGTCTTTCAGATTCAATTGACCAATGCAACATCAATGGTTCCTAAGGGCTTTATTTCGGAAACTAGTGAAGATTTTTTCGATGGTGGAATCCATTTAGGATTTAACATATCCAGAACATTCCAGATCAAGGAATAAGAGTCTAGTTAGTGGTGGTACTCCTCTACGGGGTGATTTAGGGCAATCTGGCGGGTTGCCCTTTTTTTTGTTTGTAATCGCGAATATTCAATAGTACACTCATAAGAATACTAACAAGGAAAACAACCACTGTGACAGTATCAATCAAACCATCGTCGAATGCCACTCCGGTAATTTTCGTGACTAGCAAGTCGATGTAAGAATTGGTGTTATCAACATATCCAAGCTCCTCACGAACGGTCCAATGCCAATCGGTGCACAGACAATAGCCCCAACCATACCAGATTCCCAGTATGAACCATGAAGCTGCTGTAAGTAGCAGTGTAATAAGATTATAGAATCTAAATCGCTTAAATGCCCATCCAAGAATATTAAATAAGATCAGCGTCGTATGAAAAACAAAGAAAAACAGGTCTGCTGCCTGGTAGAGTACTATTGACATTATTTTCGATTCAGGTGAATCATCAAAGATAGATGTCTATTTATTGCGGCGATAAATTCAACTTCGATTTGAAATGACGAATGGTTAAAAAGAATCCCATTAAAGAGCCAGTAAAGACGATCGCTGTGATAATAAAGTGAAGATCTACACCTGTTGTGCCAACGGGTTTAAGCGTGAACTCACCAAGTATATCAGACCACCAATAGGAAAAGTTGAAAATATCGAACACAACATGCGTGATTATTCCAGGAACAAGCGATTGGAATGCTTGGGCCATGTATCCAAGAAGCATGCTGATGAAGAAGATATGAAAGATTACTGGAGGCGCCCATGCCTGATGTAGGTGGATGAGCACAAAAACCACAGACGTGACAATGTTTGCAGTCAGGAAATTATACTTTTTCTCCAATGGGGCTTGAAGGTATCCACGGTATCCAATCTCTTCACAAATACCCGCTACCAATGATGACATAATTAATACCAGCCAGGCCATCTCAGTAGGTAGTTCTGCCAAGAAGGTATAAGCCTCCTTGAACTTTTCGGCAGGGTATTCCACCAATCGAAAGGTAAGGACAATGGAAGATTGTAGGAAAACCACCAAAGTAGCAGCAGCAATTAATCCATACTTCCATGCTTTTTTTGTTAGTCTCTTCGACCTGAAATTAGAAGTACGCCAATCTTTTGTCTTTGCCAACCCCCAGCTCCCACTAAAATACTTCCAGAATGCCCAGAGCATGATTGCGGTCGCAATTAAAAACCACGGAGATGGTATGTAGGTAGCGAAAGCAATCCAAAGGGTGATACCCAATGTGCTGACAATAAAGCCAGAAATGATGGCTTTTACGATAAGTGGAATTTTCTGAATTAACGAAGTAATATTCATGATTTTGACCTTTTAATGCCAAAACTGAACATATGGACTGCCATAATCGACCGAAATCAGGAAGTCGAACCCTTTTTTAGATGGAATTTTTGAACTCCGTTGGGGTTTGATTGGTGTATTTTTTAAAAGCGGTATTGAACGATGATTTGCTATTGAAACCAGAGGCGTAGAGAACTTCAAGAATGGTTTTTTCGGAAGAATGCATCAATTGTTGCTTCGCCTCCTCTATTCGATACCGATTGATGAAATCAAAAAAGTTACTTTTATGGGCTTCATTGATAACCTGAGATAGGTGCTTGGGAGCACAAGGTATTCGTGTTGCCAGTTCATTGATGTTTAAATCACTTTCCAAATAAGGACGTTCTTCAGTCATCATGGTATGCAGCTTGGATGCTATGGATTGTCGTTCCTCCTGGCTCAGATTGGATCCGCTATATTTCTTATGATCCTCTAGCTCTTCCATGCTTATAATACCACTTTGATTGGTGGTTTGGTTGAGCATCTTTAGCAACACTTTATTTACAAAGTAAAAGATGAAAGCAATCAATAAAAGTAGCGAATAGGGCAGACCACTCATGAGTCCAGCGATTGGAAGAATGAAGTGAATTACTGCAACCGAAAAGAATAAGATGAATGAGTTGAGAATGAAGTTTAACCATTTGTAATTATCCTCTTGAATCAGTGATTGAAAGTTCATTTGAGACTTATGAGCTTTCTTAACTTCAAGTTTTGATACGATCAAATAGGTAGTAATGTGCGCAAGCATCCCAAACTCAATCAGTCGTTGCTGCCAGCTAAACGTGTTGATGTCCAGCTGTTTGATAATTTCAGTTTCTTCAGCTGGAGATATGCTTCCAATAAACCAGCCTACATAAATAATAACAAGCATGAAGGGGACCAGGTGTTTTAGATTTAATTGCTTGAATACATAACCTTTGTACAATACAGATTGAGTGAAGTAAAGGATCAAGGGGCCATAGGCGAGGAGGAAGCAATCCGCCAACAGCATGAGCTTTGGCGTAGTGATCAGATAAACACTAGCAAGTACATCAGTAATGGAAATAGTCAACAATAGAAAAATCAACCCCAATAGTCGATTGCTTATCCGTTTACCTTTTTTGGACTGAAAAAGGAATAGGGCTACAAAGGCAAGTTGGAACGCAATGATACTTAAAAGGACTGCTAGTAAATCCACCCTTAATTTTAGTCAGATTTTCAGTTAACTCAGCAAGGATAAGGTTCGTAACAAAAATCATCATGGACTATGATTTGCATTTCCAATAACCGGCTAAATCTTGATAAATTTAGTCATGGAATGGGTTGAATATTTGGTACTTATAGGAGCTGTTCTGATAGGTGTATTCGTGATTTACAATCGATACGGCTTAAAAAGGAAGAAGTAGACATTGTAGGCCTTCAGTCGACACCCAAAAATCACCGCACTAATTCACAGGTGTGATCATGATATGTGCGTTGTGTTTTCCCGGATCCATCAACCAGGGATGACCCGGAAAGTAGGCTTTCAATGGTAATCCCGTACTTTCTTGCGTAGCAAATGGGATGTAAACCACATAGCGGAATTTACCACCCGTTAATGCATTTGCTTGCTCATCATAGCTGGCTTCATTTCCATAATAAATGAAAAGGATAGAGGGATTCTCCGGCATTTTTAAAGAGCCATCTTTTGCCTCCTTTTCCCTGGTATCGTACACTTCCTGAAACTTCATACCCTTTTTTCGCAGTTGTCTTCCTCTTTCCATAAAGGGTTCCAAATCACTGAAATAGCAAACTACCTGGAAGCCGTTCTTATTTGGATCGTCTGCTATACATATGTAGTTGTTATTACCTTCCCTGAGGACTACAAACTGACCATAATCATCATAACCATAGACTTTAGCACCTGCTCTGAAGGCTTCCGGAGCAGCCAATACCGCACTTTTTATTTGGACTTCTTTTGAGGTTGTTTGAGCTGTGCAAATGTTGATGCAGCATGCACTAATGAGTAGGATGAGATATTTCATGGTTCACTTTTTTGATAGTAGTACGTCAAAAGGACGTATAAGGAATTGTAAATTTCGGACAGTTATATGCTGATATAAAGTGATTAGGTATCTCAAAAAGCCACATTTGAGCTGATGGACTTGCCTGACGAGTGAAGGGTCATAACAGGAGTAAATTGTTAGACGTATCAATAAGCACATGAAATTAGAAAAGGTATTACCCCGGATCTTATCCAAAGAGATAAAATACATCTATCAGCTGGAGTCAGACGGTGGGGGCCAAAAGCAGTTGATCAGAAACCATCTACCTGATGGGACTTTTGATCTGATTATAAACTTGGGCGAACCCATCAGATCTCTCATTCCTGATTACATGAATATCCGATCGGGTAGCAATTTTATTGGAGGCTATTGCAATTCATTTCATGCCATTTACCCCCCAAACACACGATTGCTATGTGTTATTTTCCGTCCGGGTTATTCTTCGTTGTTTATAAAAGAAGATCTCCAGGATTTGGCCGGACACTCCATCGATGCGAAGGATCTGTTTGGGTGTGAGATAGATCTGCTGATTGAAAGGCTACGGGCACTGAAAAATATCGAAGAAATGGGTATGACCATTGAGCAATTCCTGATTAGACGACTATACCAGAACAATAACTTTCATACTGAACGAATTGCTCACGCGAGCGATCAAATTGATCTGAATCTGGATATTACCGTTTCTGAATTATCTGATTTGGTGTGTATGAGCGAGCGAAATTTTCGCAGGGTTTTTATCAAGTGCTCCGGATACAAGCCGTTGGAATATATTAAAATCAAAAAAGTGAAGAAGCTGATTAAATACCTGAACGAAGGTAAAATTCTCCGGCATACAGCAAAATCTCTCAGCTATTATGACACTTCACACCTGATCAAGGACTTTAAATTGGTGGCTAATACTAGTCCAAGGAGATACATGGAGCAGCTTACTCACATGGACCATGCATTTCTTAAAGATTCTTCTCCAGAACATTGGAAGAAATCTCCGTGATTCCATATCCTCACGGCACTATCCCTCTCTCAAATATCCCCAGGAATGAAGTTTGTCACTATCCTCAAACCATCGGTTGCCTATATCTGTGCGGTAATACATGTTTGGAATTAGAATATTTTTTATTCGGGTATAGAGCTGAGTTTGTGCTTGTTTCATGGTAAGTCCTGATCCGGTAACAATCAAAGCGACACCACTGTGTCCGGTGATTAGCCACTCATCGTTGACCAATTTTACATCCTCGATATGAATACCCTCTGCCATTGGCTTTTTGAATACAATAGCCGCATCTCTTGAGAAGGCATCGAACGTTTTTTCATCTTTATAGGGAAATGGTGGTACCACGACCCTGGCACCTATCTGAAATCCGTTTTTGGTCTTTAGCTGGACCTTTTCGCCTTTAGCTAATTGGTAAAAAAAATCACCTATAGAATGTATCATTCCATCACTTTGAATAGATATCGATGGGTACCCAAATCTGGACGTGAATTCCAAAGGATAAATACCATTACCGTTCACAATGCAGTTAATATCGATGTATCCTACGTACCCTTCTTTAGCCAGGGTTGATTCCATTTTCTTTAAGGTAGCATTGAATAGTTTGTTTGGTCCGCTCCAAAACATGGTAGTACCCATTTCTCCCGTGGCCACACCTAGTTCACCTGGAAACAATTTTTTGTGTTCGAAATTGATGTTGATCGGATAGATGAACTCGTTCCCGTTGAAAAAAGCTCCAACTGCGATTTCTACCCCGCTATCCACTCTTTTTTGGAGTTGATATACTTTGACCTCATCACTCCACGCATTTTTGTAGGCTTCAAGGATTCTTAGTACATCACTGCCATCTTCTTCTTGACCAACAAAAAGCAATCGTTTGATGTTTTGAGCTTCCCCACTTGGTTTGAGTACGTATTTGCCGGGACGGGATTTTATGTAGTTTATCCCATCATCAAAGGAATCAAACTCTTCAAAAGAGAGAATATTAACCTTATGTTTTTTCAACTCATTTTGTCCGAATGACCGATCATCTTCCAGAAGATCAGTATAGGCCGTTCCCCCCACCACATACTTACCCTCATTCCGGAGTTTACTGGCTTTCTTTCCCTGGCCTAATACATCATCAAACACGATCAAATCAGCCCATTCTACTTCGTTTTCCCAATCATCGACTTTGTTGATGAATCCGTCCCCGATCTCTTGCTCAGATTCCTCTTCAATAAAATATTTGACATGATGGCCTTCCTTTTTGCAAGTCCAGGCAATATCGGTAATCAATCCTGATATAGAAACAAAGAGTATGTTGATGGGCGATTGTGTTTGTTTTGGCATAATCAATAAGATATATAATAATGAAGACTACTGTTTTGTATGAAGCTATTTCATTAGGATTAAGTAAACGTGTAAAGACAGTCTTTACCAGCATAAAATAGTAAAAATGGATGATCATCTGATGCACATGGTTTATGACTCGCTCTTGTCAAAAAAGTCACTTGATGTAGAAAATATTTCTGAAAAAATGTGACCAATTCAGTGTTAAAAAGTCAAAAGGACAAAACGGATAAATAGTTCTGAATGAATAAATAAGTATTGTACTTATTAATCAACTTAAATCATAAACTTAAATATCATACATCATGGAGAAAATTACTGACCTCACTCAAGTAGGTCTTCAATCATTGGTTGCCCTTGGGGAAAGTTTTATGACTGCATTACCTAATATTATAGGTGCATTATTTCTCATTCTATTGGGATGGATAATTGCTAGAATTACCTCATTCTTGGTGCGAAAAACACTAAATGCGGTGGGTTTTGAGAAATTGATGAATAAGCTAAACCTGGATGACCTGCTACGTAATGCCAATATTACATTAACACCTTCAAGTGTTGTAGGAAAATTTGTTTACTGGGTTATTATTTTGTTATTCTTTGTCACTGCATCAGATACATTGGGATGGTCGGTTGTTTCAAGTTCTATCAGCGAATTAATCGCGTATCTACCTCAACTCTTTAGCGCGATAGTCATTTTTGTCATTGGATTTTACATCGCCACTTTCGTAAGAAAGGGACTAAGAACTATATTAGATTCTCTTGCCGTCGCTTCATCAAGGATCCTAAGCAGTTTTGCATTCTATCTGATCCTGGTCATAATTACCATAACTTCATTGAATCAGGCAGGGGTGGATACGGCTATTATAACTTCCAATGTGACGGTTATTGTGGGTGGAATTGTTTTGGCATTTGCTGTATCATTTGGAATTGGGTCAAGAGATATATTAACCAATATACTTTCAAGCTTTTATTCAAAGAACCATTTCGAAGTTGGTCAGAAAGTAAAAATGGATGGCGTTGAGGGCACAATTGAACAAATAGACATAACCTCGTGCAAGATCAAGACTTCCAGTGAAACCATTATTGTCCCCGTTAAAAGGTTGCTAACAGAAAAAGTGATCATCACTTAATAAACTTAAGTCACTTCATCTTCTACTCAATGGAAGAAATTAATTACTGGAGAGTAGATGATTGATAAATGCATTGTGGTAATCAGGTTTTATCTGATTAGCTCAGAGAAGAACAAGATAGCATACAGTTGATGAGACATAATTTTTTGATCAAACAAGAAATTCTCCTTTTTTTTACTGCTTGCCTATTCAAGAATTTGGTGCAGGAAAATCAGAAAAAAAAGCTATCCGACGAGGAACTCATTGAATTAATCCTATCTCAAGGCAGGCAGGAATATTTTGAAGAGGTCTATGATAGATATGCGATTAAAATCTATCAAAAATGTCTATCCTTTACCAAAGATGAATCGGAAGCTAAAGATGTGGCACATGATGTGATCTTAAAGGTATACCTCAATCTGTCTAAGTTCGGAAAGAGATCTAAGTTTTCAACCTGGGTGTATTCGATCACTTACAATTACTGCGTAGATTATCAGGCAAAAAAGAAGAGACAATTATCCTTAAAAGAGGAAATGAATAGAGAAACAGAGGTTCAGCAATTCGATTCACCTTCGGATGAAGATCTGTTGAACATAAGTATAGATACCTTGAATGTATTGCTTGAGAAATTGACGCCAGCAGAAAAATCAATTCTTCTCATGAAATATCAGGATGGTTTTTCTATCAAGGACATAGCCCAACTGACAGGATCAGGAGAAAGTGCTGTGAAGATGAAACTAAAGAGAACGAAAGCAAAACTGATGCAACTGTATGAAGATGGAAGATAAACAAAAAGGAAAAAGTGAAGAGGATATGAATCCTTTCGAACTCATCAATCAGGTAGATGAGCTTCCACCTGAACTCAAAAAGGAAGTCATGACTACCATCAATTACGCTCATTTACTTAAAGATGTAGGTAAACTTTTTACGGTTGATATGGCTAAGACTGCATCTAAAATGGTAGACCCAAACAGTGATGCCAAAAATTAGCGTACTTGCTTTCAAATATTTTTTGTGACTTTTCTTGAATCCTTTGTCTTAAGAACTAAACATTTAAAAAATTAGATTAATGAAAATTCTTGTTCCGATTGATTTTTCAACAACCTC
Organism: Ekhidna sp.; assembly: GCA_965601465.1. Lineage (GTDB taxonomy): Bacteria > Bacteroidota > Bacteroidia > Cytophagales > Cyclobacteriaceae > Ekhidna. The sequence goes on from OZ271834.1 coordinate 2,085,609, forward strand.
GCACAATGCCTTAATAACAGCAAAGAAATTTGCAAAAGCATCCAATGGTACAATTCTACTTTTACACGTTGTGGAGGAACCATCAGCGAGTTTTTCCACCATGGGAGAAAATATCGATGATGCAATGGATAATGTATATGTAGCCAAATTAATGGAAAAAGTGACTGCTGAACTTCAAGCCCTTAAAGGTGCTCATCAAGATGTTAAGATTGAAATTATTAGAAAGGTAGGAGATCCGTACAAAGAGATCAAAGATGTCATTCAATGGGAAAAAGTTGATCTCATCATCATGGGAGAAAAAGGAGTGGGCGAAGCAGAGGATTTATTTATTGGCTCGCTAACAGATAAAATAGTTAGAGCTTCAAATTATCCTGTACTGACAGTAAATCAGGAAATCGATGCGGAAAAGATCGAAACACTTGTCTATGCCACTGACTTAAAAATGGAGCACCCAAAGTTGATTGCGTTATTGAAGAAGTTTCAGGAACTATTCAATGCCAAACTCCACATTGTTAAAATAAACACAAGGAATAATTATGAGAATGATGTTGATACACTTGTAAGTATGAGAAGATTAGCAGACAAGTATCAACTATCAAATTACGAATTGAAAATCTATAATCATGAAGATGAGGAAACAGGAATTGTGTTTTTCGCAGATGATATAAATGCTGACATCATTGCCATGGGTATCCATCATAAAATCTCAATCCGGAGATTGATTAGTGGTGGAGACCTGGCCGAGGAAGTCGCAGACCACACACATCGACCGGTTTTAACTTATCATTTTGATGCATGATGGAATTACATTCCCTTGAAAATCACCCTGAATATCTCAACCTGCAAGTAGAGATGATCGCTATGCAACGATGGGTTCAGGAAACAAAACAACGAATTGCGATCCTTTTTGAGGGAAGAGACACTGCAGGAAAAGGTGGTGCAATAATGCGTTTCGTTAGATTCATCAATCCACGTGGGTATAGAATCGTTGCTCTACCAAAACCTACCGAAAACGAGAAGGAGCAATGGTATTTTCAACGTTATATCAAGGAGCTTCCCGATCCTGGCCAAATCATTTTCTTTGATCGTAGTTGGTACAATAGAGCTGTGGTTGAACCTGTCATGGGCTTTTGCACCCCAGAACAATATGATGTCTTTCTTGAAGATGTGGTAATGTTGGAAAAGATGTTGGTGAGAGATGGAATACATATTTTCAAGTTTTGGTTTTCCATCGAAAATGAAGAACAGAAAAAGCGATTGGAGGACCGTAAGACAGATCCTCTCAAAATGTGGAAATTGAGTACGGTAGATATTCAGGCACAGCTCAAATGGAATGACTATACGCATTACAAAAACCAGATGTTTGAAAAAACAAGTTGGGAAAAATGCCCCTGGGTGATTATAAATGGAAATCAAAAAGATGTTGCTCGTCTTGAAGCCATGCGATATGTGCTAAGCAAACTGGATTATCCTGATAAAGGTAAAAGTGGAGAAAGGCTTGAGCCGAATACGAACATTATAAAAGTAAGATGAGGCTGCTGATGGCTGTAAAATTCAACCCATTATTAATCATTTTGGCAATAATCGCATCAGGTTGTGTGCCTGAGGGTCTCACGCGAACTTGGAGCACAACTCAGGAATACGACAGGGAATTTAAAAACATCATGGTAATGGGACTTGTGAACAATGTCAACTTAAGAAATGATGTAGAGAATGTAGTCGTAAATGCTGCTAGAAAGACAGGGATGAAGTCAAGCAATGGGATGGCTATGTTTCCTCCCGAGCTTGGGAAGCCATTTGAAGATGTAGAAAGAGCAAAAGCAAGAATGAGGGAAAGAGGATTCGATGGTGTACTAACCGTAGCTATAATAGATATCAAAGCTGAGAGATACATTCCACCAAGTCAAGAATACGAACCTTTAATGTATTATAATCGGTTTGGGAATTATTTCTTTCGGACATATGATTTGGTTTACAAGCCCGGATACTTTGCTGAGTATTCTAAATTTTTCATTGAAACAAACTTTTATGAATTGAAGGGCGGACAGCTTGTCTGGTCCGGGAGGTCAAGAGTTTTTGAACCGGGTGAACTGAATAGCTTCCTCTCAATCTATGCCAGGGGACTATTCAAAGAATTGAAACTTGAAGGGATTATTTTTTGATAGTAAGTCATTTAGACTTTGTATCTATCTCTCAGTCTCAATTTTTTAAGAAAATACTTAACGAAACAATTAGGCATCAACATCACATATCCATTATGATACCAAATGATTCAGACTGATCTTAATTAGTACATTTATAACATGGAGACAGAACCAAACTATACAATGGATGGTATCAATATCGGATTGACCATCATTTTTATCCTTTTAAATGGATTTTTTGTGGCCGCAGAGTTTGCGCTGGTGAAAATTACCAAGAGCAAAATCAAGGTAATGATGAATGAAAAAAAGTCATTTGCTTCGATAGCCATGTGGCTTTACAAAAGACAAAACCTGGCGCTCTCTGCATGTCAGCTTGGTATAACAATGGCTTCTCTGGCATTGGGTTGGATTGGAGAACCAGCCATTGCACATTTAATCACACCCTGGATTCAAGAGGCAGGAGTAGAGAGTGAGAAGCTAATTCATGGAATAGCGTTCTTTATTGCTTTTACTATCATTACCTCGCTACATATCGTGATCGGTGAGCAAGTACCGAAGATTTATGCCATTCGTAAACCAGCACCGGTATTTCTAGGTTCTGCATTGCTGTTAAAGGGGTTTTATGTTATTCTGTTTCCATTCATGTATGTGCTCAATGGAATTACGAACGTATTCCTACGATGGATGGGTATCCATGATTCTGATGAGCATGATACCCCTCTGACTGAAGAAGAAATAAGAGCTTCTCTAAGTATCGCTCATTCCAAAGGGGAATTGACAAAAAATGAACATCGACTTCTCAATGCTGTTTTCAAGTTTGATGATGAAGTCGCCAGACAGATTATGTTGCCGCGAGGCGATGTTGAATTCATGAATGTTAATGAAACATTCAGTGCAAATCTCACCCATGCCAAAGAATCAAGGCATACACGATTTCCATTATGCGATGATTCACTAGACCATCTCATTGGAGTGGTACATATTAAGGATATGGTAGGCTTTAGTCAATCCGATGATTTGGACCTGAGAAAGATTGCGAGAAAACCGATGTTGGTACCTGAAAATATCTTGATAGGAAAGCTCTTACAAGAATTTCGCTTAGCAAAACAGCATTTTGCTTTTGTCCAGGATGAACACGGGACAGTGCTTGGGATCGTCACATTGGAAGATGTATTGGAGGAGTTGGTAGGAAGCCTACAGGATGAATTCGATGCAGAGGAACCAGATATTGTAGAGCAGCAAGATGGAAGGTTTTTGGTGGAAGGAGACGTACAGATTGATGATATCAATAACAAGTTTGACATTAACCTTATTTCAGAAGATGCAGATACATTATCGGGATTGATAGTAGAGGTGGCGGGTCACAAGTTGGAAAAAAATATGACAGTGAAGCTAGGCAATGGAGTTGAAGCTGAGGTATTAGAGATAGATGGTATACGGGCAATTAAAGTAAGAATGATTATTCCGAATGTTAATGAAGAGTCAATTTGATAATTGGCTAATTTTTTTGATAAATAACGCATAAATATTAAAGGTGGAATGGTGACTTTTTGCTGAATCATCGTCATAATAGAAAAAAATGAGAGTGATAAATTTTTTAATTATGATGTTTGGATTGACATTTTGTGGATCCGATCAAGAGGTACCTACCGTAGTATCAAAATCGTTTAAGAATAAATACAAACAAGCTGAGAATATTAGCTGGAGTTCCGATAAAGAGAGTTATCTCGTTGATTTTGAGCACAACGATTTTGTGAAGAGGGCAAGGTTTGCAAAAGATGGTAAATGGGAAGAGACCATAACCGAACTTCCAATTGATGATTTAATGACATGCATCATTGAGTTTGTTGGGAATACATACAAAGACGGTTCGGTTAAGGATGGAAAGTATTTAGAAACACCTGATGCTGAAGAATATCATATAACAATTAGCTATTCAGATGAAAATGATTCGAATGAGGAAGACACAGAATCTGAGAACGAAGAGGTAAACTATGTCAAGTTGATATTTGATGCGGATTGTGAATTTGTGAAAGAAGAATGATTGATTCGGAAATGGATGTTGATTTAGCGATTGAGGAGTCAATCAAAAGAAAACTTCTAGAGCTTGAGACACTGGTCAACCTACTGCAAAATGAACAAGTGAAGATGAGCGATGATTTAAGAATTAGGTATTTCGAACGAATCGACCTGATCATTAAGCAATTGAATAAACTTAAGATTCAAAGAAGCTTCAGTGAGGTGGATTAATCGGTTTGCGTGATTGGGTAAGCAGCATTGAGCAAGCAAACATGCCCATGAAACAAAGTGAATAACGGTCTCTCGGAAATGAGAGGCCTTTTTTATGTTTGAAGAAATAAGATTAGAAATGGTTACAGAATCAAAACCCTGGGAAGTACTTAAAGACTATTTGGAAAAGGACTCCATTAATGAAGTAAAGTCATATCTGGATCAACTCCAATCAGAAGACATTGTCGGAGCGATTAGTCACATGAATGAGTCTCAACGACTTAAACTATTATCACTGCTTACACCAGAAGATGCCGCAGAGCTTATAGAGGATCTTCCCTGGGTTCAGGCGATTGACATTATTAAGGATCTTAACAGTAAGGATGCCGCCGCGATAATAGCCGAACTCCCCAGTGATGAGAAAGCTGATTTTTTAGGAGAAATGTCGGATCAGGGTGCGGAGGCAATTATGATGGAGTTACCTCAAGAGGAAGTTGAAAATCTCCGCGAATTGATTCAGTATGATGAGGATTCAGCAGGAGGATTGATGGTTACTGAATTTCTTGCGTTTGAGGAATCTGTATCAGTCGGTGAGGTAGTATTGGATTTACAAACGAATGCAGAAGAATATGAAAAGTACAACTTGCAATATATCTATGTGACCCATCGGGGACAATTTTCAGGAGTGCTAAATATGCGAACGCTGCTTTTGTCAAAACCAACAATCAAACTTTCTGAAATCGTGTTAAGAAATGCCTTAACTGTACAAGATACGGATACACTTGATGACTTAATTAAATTCTTTGATACGAACGATTTCTATGGTGTCCCTGTGATTGATGATCGGGTAAATCTGAAAGGAGTGATTTTAAGAAAAGATCTTAGGGAGGCCCAAAATGAACAGATAAATTTTGAACATCTGGAAACACAGGGAATAGTAGGAGGAGAGGAGTTAAGAACTATGCCGGTATGGTTAAGAGCGAAGCGACGATTATCATGGCTCAGCGTTAATATTTTACTCAATATTGCTGCAGCTAGTATTATTGCATTTTATCAGGATACATTATCAGCGGTAATTGCATTGGCGGTTTTCTTACCAATCATCTCAGATATGAGTGGCTGTTCAGGAAATCAGGCGGTGGCAGTGAGTTTAAGAGAATTGTCATTAGGTGTTGTGCGTCCATTCGAAATCACAAGGGTTTGGTTACAAGAGGTGTCGGTTGGACTTTTGAATGGGTTGGTTTTAGGCCTTCTCATTGGCTCCGCGGCCTGGATCTGGAATGGGAATATTTATCTTGGATTAGTGGTTGGTGGCGCACTTTCAATTAATACCGTCGTGGCGGTATCCTTAGGAGGTACAATACCTTTAGTATTAAAGAGAATGAATGTAGACCCGGCATTAGCATCGGGACCCATCCTTACTACCGTTACAGATATGTTCGGCTTCTTTTTAGCACTTACTTTCGCAGGAATGATGCTAACTCATTTGTAATGGTAGAATAGTTGCCTTGTTTTTAGGCGTTCATTAACAGCATTGCGGATTTCATTAGGGATGGCTCATAGTTAACAAAAAGACAGTTATTTGGTTACTCTGACATGTCTAAGTTCTATGATCTTTTATTGTCACCTAAAACAAAAGAAAAGTCTGAACATGTAATAATTTGGGTATCTATCCTAAGCTTTCTGATTCATCTTTCAATCATTGGAATTATTCATACGGGTATTATTTCCCCTCCCTTTGAATCAGAATTACTTACAAACCCGATCTCAGCGATATATACACCATTTACCTTTATACTCCTTTTTGAGGTCTATCTATTGGTGTATCATATACCACAATCAACTTCCAATTATATTGCCAAGCAATATGAGATAATCACACTGATTATCATACGAAGGATATTTAAAGATTTAGCGAATTTAGATTTATCTATTAATTGGTTTGAGGATAAATACGACCTTCAATTTACTTACGATATAGTCACAACACTGATTCTTTTTTTACTCATTTATTTCTTTCACAGACTCAATGGAAGAGACGTATCAAGTAAGTTGATAGATAAAGTCACTCCAAAGGTTAAAGTCTTTATTAAAAGGAAGAAAATTATGGCAGCGCTGCTTGTTCCTGTTATCATCATCATGTCTCTCTATAGCTTCATTGATTGGTTTTCAAGCTTATTTTTTGACTACAAAGCCACCGACGGTACCACTTTTGTGAATTTAAATAATATCTTCTTTGATGAATTCTTCACATTGCTCATTCTAACGGACGTATTGCTGCTACTTTTCTCCTTTTTTCATACCAGTAGATTTTATATGGTAATACGAAACTCCGGATTCATCATTTCAACCATATTAATAAGAATCTCATTCAGCATAGATGGTTTCCTGAATAACATCCTGATTATTATAGCTGTTTTATTTGGAGTGTTAATTCTATTCCTTAATCAGCAATATCGAAAGCTGGCTAGAATACAGTCTGAATAATGTGACAGGGCAAAAAAATAGACCCCTTAGGTCTATTTAGTTATGAATGTAATAGTAAGATTATCGTTAATGCTAAATTATTCTGAAGCTTTAAAAGACATTTCCGGTTTTAGGTATTGCATGGAGATATATGAGAAGAGGAAGCCAGAAGCCATCGCTTCAATAAATATTACCATTGATGCAGTGATTGGATTCAGAAAATCAATTTGAGCATTATCAGTGACAATGGCAGCAAGAAAAACCGGATCAAGTGTGATGTATGTACCAACAAATAGTGAAAATGATATTGCAACGATAATCCCCGTGAAGAAGCCAGATGCAATACCCGATAGATATCCAAATTCGGTATCTAGTTGCTGTCTTTTAAAATCTCTAATGGATAAAAATACTCCTGCAAACATGATTAGAGCGTTTAAAGACCTTAGCTCAGTAATTTCAGCCAAACCGGTTATTCTCATGAATAAAAAGAATCCAATCAGTCCTGCTGTCGTTAGTAAGCCGTACTTAATAATGTGATTTTTAAGACTTTTCATATTAATAAGACAATCCAGCTTTAATATTGTTTAACTTTTGTTATATAAAAGTTAAACAAAATATTGCACTGCACATCTAATGAGAAGCAAAATCTGTGGCCATTGACTTATTTCAATTTTTTTAACAATATCATGGTCGGTAGGTTAATATCATATGTACAAATACTTCCTTCAGCATTCTTCGAGAAAGTTGCTTTATAAGCAGAAGTATTGGAAGCCATCTAATCTTAAATATGCTGTATTACATCATCTACCAAAGTATCCCATCCGATCAAGTATCTCCGGAGTTGATTGATTCAATAACACAGGAATCAATTAATTGGAATTCAAAACATAATATCACCGGGATATTAATCTATCATGACAATAGATACCTACAATATCTGGAAGGAGACGAAAAAGATGTGGTCGAGGTATTTAAAATGATTAAAAAAGACCCCAGGCATCATAGTATTGAGCCTAAGGTTATGGGGTATACAGATAACCGTGTTTTTTCTGATTGGTCCATGGGATCCTGGATGGTAGGGAGTGATGGTCCCGGGGAACTTCAAATATTAAAAGATCTCGGAGAGTACATCTCCAATCCAATCAATAGTGAGCTAGAGTCAAGAAAGTACATATCCATGATGCATAATATCATGCTAAAGTGGATTGAGCAGGACGAAGAACGTGCGAAGCAATTAAAGACTGATCGATTTAAAGAGTAGGATCGATCCTTCAATTTTAAGACTTGATAGCTAATAGGATTTAGCTTCTGTTTGATCTATTTACGTGCGTTTTTCCTTCTCTTATGGTTTTATGTATGGTTTTCATATCACTAGGCCCGTGAGAAATAATAACGTTATTTTCTACTTTGTACAATATGGTGCCTTTTGTGTCTCGTATCACTCTCATTCAACTTCTCTTTATTATGCATTTAAAACAATCTGATAGTCGGATTTACCGACCATCAGATCTTTAACCAACTTCACATATCTTACAAAAGCATAAGTATTCGTTTGATGAATTTGTTTGAAATATCCTCATTGTGTTTGAGTTTTAACGGGAATTTCTAGATCAACTTTAAATTCATCTCCAACAACGAATTCAAAGAAATTACCTTCGATTCCAAAATCTTCTCTGTTCACATTCATTGTTCCTACAAATAATCCTGAATCGGCGTTTCGAGTGAAGGTGAATGGTATGATAATTTCTTTTGTAATACCCTTAAGTACTAAATCACCGCTAGCTTCAAATTCATTCGAACCTTTTTTTATGAATTGTGTAGAGGTAAATTGAATTTTAGGGAATGAGATGGCATCAAACCAGCTATCACCTCTGGCATGCTTATCTTTCGTCTTATTTCCTGTTGAAATGGTAGAAACATCCAATGATACATTGAATGTAGAGGCATTGAGATTATCAGGATCAAAAAAGATGGTTCCTTCTAAGCCTCGGAAGGTGCCCTCTGCCTTTGTGCCTGAAAAATAGACGGTATAATCCTCTTGAATCTCCCACTTTTTCTGTGCGAATAATTGAGTAGATGTCAGTACCGTAAATGCTATTATTAAAATGTTAATCTGTTTCATAAAAGATCGATTATTTGTATCAAGACTAAACGGTTGAATATAAATAACAAGCGGTCTTACTATCAGTTCAGGACAATGAAAATGTACATGGTTAATTCACATTTAAAGCTTGTTGAATCACTTAAATCAAACAACGCGTTGGAATTTTGAATCAAAAAGTTTAGCGGACAAACCTTATCAGTTAAAATCTCTTACCTATATAGACGATTAATTTTGTAAGATGAACGAAAACAGAACACAGTTAAATGTATTTGGAGAGCCGCTCATTAGTTGTAGTCTTCAACCTCTGACCGGTTTTTTTAGGGATGGTTGTTGTAATACGGGCCCAATGGATTCCGGTACGCATACCGTCTGTGCGGAGATGACATCAGAGTTTTTAGAATTCACAAAAGCACGAGGTAATGATCTTACTACACCTATTCCGCACTATCAATTTCCCGGATTGAAAACGGGTGACCGATGGTGCCTGTGCGTGAATAGATGGAAAGAAGCACTTGATGCTGGGGTTGCACCAAAAATTATGCTCGAAGCAACGCATGAAAAGGCATTGGATTACGTGACAATGGAACAACTCATCAGTCACGCTATAGGTAACACTTCTTCTGTGTAGGTAGTAATTAGTTATCAAAATAAGATAGAAGTCTGCTCATGATATCAGTCATGGATCTTTGTTTTATCAAGCTACCTGATTTGATAAAAATTTGTTGAACCTTTTCATGACAATTAAATGAACAATGGCTTGAGTATAACGATATAAATACCAGGGGAGAGAAGGAACAAATTCATGAATGGCTGTTATGATATATCGATTGCTTAAAACAGACCTAAATTCAAGCCAGCCATGATCTCCTCGCTTGGCAAGCAGACCTCCAACGATAAAGAATAGCTTACGTTCTTCATCACTCCGCGCTTCCATATACTTCAGTCTTAAAAGTTGGACCCCCAATAGACGAAAGCTAATCTCGTCGCCCTTGCTTTTCGCTTTCAAGATATATTTAAGAAAAGTGGGTAACCATTTGGGATATGCGTTGGCAACCCATTCAACCGATTTATTTCCTGGATTGGCCAATCTTTGAACACTCCTGACAGTATTTTTCTCTTCCTTTGTGGTAGTTTTTCTTCGAAAGCTTGGAGCCTTCTCATTCAAAGCCCTTTTAATACTCTCTTCAACACTAACACCTGGAGAATTAAAGACATGCGGCTGATGCTCTTTGATTTGCATATCATGACGTAAACTTTCAATGAGGGGGGAAACGAAAGTTCTGCTGCTACCGGAAAATAACGCAACCCATAATTTTGAAAATCCCAATGTAAAAAATGGGATAGAAAAGATAATTCGCTTTCGATTCATCATTCTGGATGTTTTTCTGAGCAGTTCCATGTAAGTCAGAGTATCCTTCCCTCCAACTTCAATGGCTTTATTATATATAGTTTCATTGCCAAAAGATTCATCCAGGATGTTCAACATATCATTAATATCTATCGGTTGAGAAGGAGACTTACACCAACGTGGACATGCCATGATGGGTAGTCTTTTGACTAACTTTTCAACGATATCAAATGACGAACCTCCGGGGCCAATAATAATTCCAGCTCGAATGGCAGTTACTGGTATGGATCTGCTTGCCAAAGTTTGTTCTGTTTCATATCTGCTCTTTAGGTGAGTAGAATAATCGGATGTATCCTTTGGAAGAATACCACCAATAAATACAATTTGCTTTAACCCACATCGCTCAGCAGCCCTGCCGAAATTATCTGCTAACAAGAGATCGGTGTCTTCAAAACTTCCTTGATTGAGTCTTGTGGAAGGTTGCATTGAATGTACCAGATAAAGTCCATAATCTGCACCCTGAACAGCTGCTGTTGTACTGGAAAGAGAATAGAGGTCAACACTCCGCCATTCTACATTCGGATATGATTCGCTGTTGACATTACTTCTGCTTAAAGCAATAATTTTGTATTTCTTGTGGTAATGGTGGATAAACCAACGACCAATAAATCCTGTAGCTCCTGCTATTACTATTGATTTCACAAACTAATAAAGTAAAATCTACCATAGATTGTTATTTAGTCTTTGGTAAGTTTTACAAATTGCCATTGTATAAGTAGTATTTTAAATGTTTACCCCATGATCTCCATTTCAGTGAAAGTCAAATTTGTTCTTATAATGACTTTGCTCCCGTGCTTGGGATTTTGTCAGCAAGCGGTATCACCGGCAAATGAGATATATACGATTGTAGAAACACCTCCAAAATTTGAAGGTGGAGAAAAGGACTTTTTCAAGTTCCTGAAAAAGAATTCTAAATTCCGGGTTACCGCGAACCGCGATAAGGGTTTGACCGTGTTTTATCAGTTTGTTGTTACTGAGAAAGGGACAGTTAAAAACATTAAATTCTTAAAAAATCCACCATCAAATGTTCAAGATGAAATCATTCGATTAATCAATCTCATGCCAGACTGGACTCCTGGGTTTCAAAATGATAAAGCAGTCAGTGTTAGATTAACGAAGGAATTGACGTTTATCTTCGACTGACAAAACACCAGCTATTGAACGCTTTGAACTAGATTGAAAAGAGGTCATAATGAAAAGAATATTTATCACCGGATCTGCAGATGGACTTGGGCAATTGGCTGCCAAACAATTGGTTGAAGAGGGACACCAGGTAGTGCTGCATGCTCGCAATGAAAAAAGGGGTGTGGATGCCCTGAAAACAGTACCGGAAGCAGAATCTGTCTTAATAGGTAATCTATCAAGCTTGGATGAAACCAAGCAATTAGCAGCCTCTGTAAATGAAATCGGCAAGTTTGATGCAGTCATTCACAACGCAGGCGTCTATCAGGCGTCAAGTGAAATGATAACCAATGTTAATACCCTGGCTCCATATATTTTAACCTGTCTCATACACCCCCCTCAAAGGCTGATCTACCTAAGTTCGGGATTGCACTCAAGCGGACAACCCAAGCTGAAGCAACTAGCTGAAAATAGCGATGAAATCAACTATTCTGATTCTAAACTCCATAATGTACTGCTAACCAAGTTAGTGGCACGCCTTTGGCCAGACGTGTACTCCAATGCGGTCGACCCTGGTTGGGTGCCCACAAAAATGGGAGGGGCCGGAGCAACAGGTGATTTGAAGAAAGGATACCAGACACAGTGTTGGCTAGCCACGAGCGATGAACCAGAAGCATTGGTGAACGGCGGCTACTTCTTTCACAAACAGCAACGATCGAATCATTCAGCTGCTGACGATGAGGCAGTTCAGAATGAATTCATGCAAGTGTGTGAACAGCTTACTGGGGTTTACTTTCCATATTGAAATTGAATTCACAAGTCTTATAAACAAATTGCTGCATGAGTGAATATAGAAGAATGATTCCTGGGAAATATTACTTAGTAGCAATTACAATAGCGCTTGTAATAATCGTATTTAAATCATTTTTTTAATAATCTCACAAAACGAATGAAATTAATAAAAATCGGTTTCTTACTTCTCGTTTCCGTTTCTGTGTTTGGACAGTCAAATACTTTTGAAAATCAATACCGATCTTTCAGAGATAGCCTTAGTAGAGTGTATTTAATTGAAGAAGAGTCCCCACTTCCTCTTTTTGTTCGTGATAACCTGGATTCTTTACCATTTTTTGATGTCGATCCCGCGTATAGAATAATAGCACGACTAGAGAAAACAAATACAATTACCGAAGAAGAATGGATTTTTAATCCTGGTAGAAGATTATCCGAATTTGGGAAAGTACACTTCTCGTTGAATGGTGAAGATCAAGAATTAATTGTGTACTCTAGGAATGATAATGTTCTTTATTTGCCATTCAAAGACTCGACTAATGGAGTTGATACTTATTCTGGAGGAAGGTTTATCTACCTTAAAAATCCTAGGACAAATCAAATCGTGCTTGATTTTAATAAGGCATTGAATCCGAATGAAGCATACAAGGGAAGTCTAAGAGCTATTTCTGTACCAGAAACTAATCATTTAGATACAAGAATTAATGCAGGTATCAAATTTATGGAAGATCCAAATTGGAATAAACTTGATCAACAACCGAAATATCCTAATGGAAACTTTTTTAAGGAACTAGTCAGTCGCGTTAAATTACCAAAAGGATTTGAAGAGATGGACTTCTTATTCCCTATAGTGATAGAAGCTGTGGTAGAAGTGGACGGAAGTCTTACTATGGCAAAGGTTGTGCAGGGCGTGAATCAGGATTTGGATAGGAGAGTGTTAAGGGCATTCAATAAGATGAGTGGATTTATTCCTGCTATGAAAAACGGAAAGCCAGTGAGAAGAAGATTAAAATTTCTTGTGGAGTCCAAACATTTTCTCAAATCAAAAGAATAAACTGTCTCACAAAACGAACCTCTCGACTGATCTGATTCCCTGTGCCTCGGTTCGTGTCCCCACGAATTCGAAAAATTCAATAGTGGTTTGTGAAGACACAAAACCATGGCGTTGGAATCATTCAGCCGCGGATGATGTGACATGCCAGAATGAATTCATGCATGTTGTGTGAGCAGCTTACAAGGATTCGTTTGACGAATTGAGCAATTAGAATTATTTAGAGACTAAGAATAGAATTTTAGTTTAATTAAGTCATACCCTGCGTTTTTCTTTAACTTTCTAATACTTCAAGAAATGAACGCTTCGTTTCATTTGAATAGCATTCTTCGATTAGCAAGTCGTGAATAGTAGCTATGGACATAATCGATTTTTATAAATCCGTAAAAAACGACACATCATTCAGGCAGTTTAAAGTTGACAATCTTCTATTTACTGAGTTTGATTGTATTGTGTCAGATTCCGCATTCGATTACTTGGGGAGCAAAAATTACTTTTGCTACGTAATTGAAGGTGAAGCTAAATGGAAGACACCAACCAGAGAGTATGATGTCCGTGTTGGAGATGCAATATTTTTAAGAAAAGGACTTCACCGAGTTACCAAAATTCAGAAGAGTCAATTGTGCGCTGTGCTAATTTTCCTAACTGATGAATTTATTGCCTCTGTATTAAAAGGAGATACTAATTTAAATTTGACAGAATCAACTGTAGCGTCCACAGATTCTGTCATTCCAATAGCGTTAAATCAAAGCCTACGAGATTATTTCAATTCATTACTCGGGTACTTCTCACAAGAACGACCTCCATCACAGAGTTTATTGAAGATCAAATTCAAAGAACTAATAATCAACTTAACAACCGATGAACAGAATCCAGATGCAAAAAACTGTTTTAAAGAGATCTCATTGAGTAATAAAAAATCCATTAGGCAGGTCATGGAAGAAAACTATTTTTTCAACTTAAAACTGAAAGATTTTGCTGAGCTTTCATGCCGTAGCCTGGCCTCATTCAACAGAGGTTTTGTTAATACCTATGGAACCACGCCAGGGAAATGGCTCAAAGAAAAGAGACTTAATTATGCCAGATATTTGTTAGAAACCTCTGATCTAAACATCAACGAGATTACGACGCAATCAGGGTTTGAAAATGCTTCAAATTTCATTCGGGTTTTTAAGAAACGATTCAATAGTTCTCCGCTGGCTTACAAAAAGAAGAATCAATTGGACGAATGATCAATGTGAGTTTTTTGGTATATAATTTGAATTTTTCTGCACATTCCTCCCTCGAATTATTCTCTAATATTGAATTCCTACTAACATCAAATAGCTATGAATTCAATTCCCAAAGAACACAAAGCCTTTACTTTATTAGTATTAATAATTCTCCTTCTATCTGGCTGCTCAAACCCTAAAGGAAGCTCTCGAACGGATGGAGGAGCGGTGGTGACAGTATGGAATAAGAAAGTGATTGATTTTGCTATTGAAGAGGACAACCTGTTAACACTGAAAGGCGTGCGTGCTGCTTCATTAATGCATCTGGCCATGCATGACGCACTCAATGCCATTGATATTCGATATTCCAGGTATTCTTACAAAGGGAATTCCCCGGAAGCCAATCCGATAGCAGCTGCAGCACAAGCAGCATATGAGGTGGTGCTAAATGAATTTCCAAACAAAAAAGCTGAATTAGATCTTGAACTTCAAAAGTGGCTTGACAATATTAATGATAGCAAAGCGAGAGCCGAAGGAGTTCGTATTGGCAAAGAATCCGCCTTATCGATCTTAAAATTGAGGGATAATGATACATGGAATGAACAAGTTGATTATACATGGCATCCCATGTCTCCTGGTGTATATGCCGAGTTTAATGAACATAGTGGAACTCCTGAAGGATTTATATTCGGAGCTGGTTGGTCGAAGGCCAAAACCTTTTTACTAAAAAGTTCCGATCAATTCAGGTCTCCACCACCACCGGAAATTAACAGTGAAGAATACACCAAAGCTTTTAATGAAGTAAAGAAAGTAGGAGCCACAATAAGTCAAATAAGAACTAAAGATCAAGCGCATTATGCTATGTGGTGGAAAGAGTTTGTTGAAATCTCCATAAATAGATTAGCCGCTGAACTTGTGAGAAAGGAAAATCTGGGTCTTTGGGAAACATCACGAGTATTTGCTCTATTGAATATGACGATACACGACGCCTATATCTGTGTGTTTGACAATAAATTTTACTATAACCATTGGCGGCCTTACACAGCTATTCGATGGGCAGCTAATGATGGCAATGATGAAACAGAACCAGACATAAACTGGAACACGTTGCACAAACATACTTATCCATTCCCGTCTTATCCCTCTGCTCATGGCACAGCAGGTAGTTCTGGTATGACCATATTAGCAAATACACTCGGATTTGGTGATAATTATGCGTTTACTATGACAATTGAAGAGGTCGATAGTGCTGGCCCAATGTCAGGGAAGCTGAAGATGAACCCTCAGCAGCGGTCATTTGAAAGTTTTTCAGATGCCGGGCTTGAATGTGCTATGTCACGTCTTTATTTGGGGATTCATTTTCGGTACGATTCTGAAGAAGGCAATAGACTAGGCATGGAAATAGGAAATTTTGCCAGTAAGAATTATTTAACCCCCATTGAGTAGTCAAGTATCTCGCTCTAAGCGTATTTATTTTAATGTTCTGTAGGTCTGCATTAAGCATTGTTTAAACAAGGCTTGAATATTTACAACTTACTTGTGCAAGCCCATACTAGCGCAAGCGTCCGCTTGTGCCTGCTTCCAAATCACCCACATCACCCCACTTCCCCCACGATCTCCCACCAAAATTCATATTCTCTTCTTTTTCTCTTCTTTTTCTCGAAAAATTCTCTATTCAGTGTATAAATCCATATCTCACTGAATTTCAATTCATTTATTTATGAGCTAAAATCAATGATTTAGATACAATAATGAACTTTTTTGGCGTTTTGTGTATGAAAGTGGGGGAAAGTGGAGGAAAATAGGAAAAGTTGTTTACATTTGTCTCGGTGGTTTATATTTTTCAAGGCTCAGTATGGCGTTTTTTACAAGCGAGTATGAGTGTAAGTTGGATACTAAAGGAAGGTTGGTCTTACCTGCGAAGATTAAGAACAACCTTCCGGAGGTCTCCACTACAGAACTAGTAATTCGGAAGGGATTCGAGCCGAACCTAATCCTCTACCCAATGGTGGAGTATAAAAAGATACACCACAAGATCTCATCACTTAGTGAATTCAATCCTGAACAGCGAAAGCTGAAAAGGAATTTTTTCAGGAGCATTGCCCAGGTGGAGTTGGATAGCGCAAGTCGGATACTGGTACCCAAGACGATGCTCGCTCATGCACAGATAGACAAAGAAGCAATTCTCATCGGTATGGGCAACTATATAGAAATGTGGAATCCTGAAGTATTCAATAAGCACCTAATCGAAGACGCCGACGAATACTCAGAGTTAGCACAGAAGTTCTTAGATGAATAGTGTAAAGTCACAAGAAGCAAGTTGTAAGCTTCAAGTCTTGAAGCTTGAAAATTTGTTGAGTTGGTACATCAAGTCTTGCAGCTTGCAACTTAAAACTTGCAGCTATGTATCATAATCCAGTAATGCTACGAGAATGCCTTGAAGGATTGGATATAAAGCCAGACGGAGTATATGTGGATGTGACCTTCGGAGGTGGAGGGCATAGTAAAGCAATACTTGACCAGCTAACTACCGGACACCTCATCGCTTTTGATCAGGACGAAGACGCTGAGAAAAACGCACAACTACTCGCCGAAACACACAGTGCCAAGGCGGGAAAAAGTTCTTTTACATTTATTGAGTCAAATTTCAGATTCCTGAAAAAGTACCTCAAACTACATGGCATCACGGAAGTAGATGGCATACTGGCCGATTTGGGAGTGAGTTCCCATCAGTTTGACGAGCCAGCGCGTGGATTCACCATCAGGGCAGAAGGTGTGTTGGATATGCGCATGGATCAAGCCGCAACTAAAAGCGCCAGAGAAGTAGTCAATGATTACGATGAAAAGGATCTGATACATATTTTGAGTGCCTATGGGGAAATTAGGAACGCACGGACCCTCGCAAGAGAGATCGTTAGTTTTCGGATGAACCAACCCATAGAGACCAACGAGCAGTTGAAGGCCATAGCCATGAAAAACGCTCCGAAAGGTCGGGATCTCAAATACCTCGCACAGGTCTTTCAGGCCATACGCATAGAGGTAAATGAAGAACTGGAAGCACTCAAGGAATTTTTGACACAGGCTGGCGAAGTGCTAAAGGCAGATGGCAGACTGGTGGTGATGAGTTATCACTCACTGGAAGACAGACCGGTCAAAAATTTCATCAATAAAGGAAACATTAAAGGGGTCGATGAAAAAGACTTTTATGGGAATCCAATCAGGGTGTTAGACCCGGTGAACCGAAAGCCCATCGTCCCCGAAGCGGCAGAAGTTAAAGAAAACAGCAGAGCGAGAAGCGCTAAGCTGCGTATTGGCAGAAAGAGATAATAATAGCTACGAGTTACGAGCTATGAGTTTCGAGATTCTTCTTGAGACATCACTCGCAACTCGCAACTAAAAACTCGTAACTAGAATGAAGAACACCTACAAAATACCCCAAAAAGAAGAGCGAGGAGGCTTATTCCGTCTCATCAATCGCTTTCTACGCATGGATAGCTCCATGAGCGAGGTAATACACGTGCGTTTTCTTCCCCAAATACTTTTTCTGGCATTCTTATGTCTGCTGTACATCGGTAACCGTCATTACGCGGAAAAGAAGGTTCGGGACATCAATCACCTGGAAACAGAAGTTGAAGACCTGAGAGCAGATTACACGACACTGAAAGCTGATTTCATGTATGAAAGCAAGCAATCAGAAGTGGCAAAACGAGCCGAAGAGCTCGGTTTAAAAGAGAGTAAAGAATCACCAGTATTGATCAGGGAAGTTGAAAATTAAGCTCAAACGATATCACCAAGTTCACACTGTCATCTCGACCTCAGGGAGAGATCTTTACCTTTTTGATCGGCAGGTAAAGATTTCTCGCGATGCTCGAAATGACATAAAAACGCTGATCAGCCAATGAGCATTAAAAGAGACATAGTATTACGTGTACGCATCGCATTCCTTCTCACCTTTTTGGTGGCAGGGCTAGTGGTGTTTCGCATTGCCAAGATCCAGTATGTTGAAGGGGAAAAGTGGAGAAGTCTGGGTGAAACACTAGGCATTCAGGCGATGAACGTGAAAGCCACACGTGGAAACATCTATGCAGATGATGGCAGCCTTTTAGCTACTTCATTGCCGTTCTATCGTCTCGCTATCGATCCTTATATTCCTACGAATGGATTATACAAGAACAATATTGATTCATTGAGTTTCTTATTAGCTAGATATTACAAAGATCTGACACCCACTCAATACAAACGAAAAATCGATGACGCTCGAAAGAAAGGGCGACGTTATCTCACACTCAATAGAAAGGAGATCGGCTACCAGGACAAGAAGTTGATGGAAAACTGGCCACTTTTTAGAGAAGGTCGCTTGAAAGGTGGGGTGTTGTTCGAAAAGGTAGAGAAGCGCTTTCTACCCTTTTCGCATTTAGGTATCCGTACCATTGGCAGTGTCAATGCCAACGATCGCGGAGTGGTGGGATTAGAATACAGCTTCAATAAGCAGCTGGCGGGTATCAATGGAAAAGGATTATACCAGAAAATGGCCGGAGGAGGCTGGAAACCTATTTATGACGGTACAGAAAGACGTCCGGTAGATGGATTGGACATTCAGACTACCATCAATGTAGACCTGCAGGATGTAACTGAATCTGCATTGCTCAATGAGCTGCAAAAACATGAGGCGGATTATGGGGTAGCTATCGTGATGGAGGTGAGCACGGGAGAGATTAAGGCGATCTCGAATCTCAGTAGAAATAGCTCCGGAGACTATTACGAAAGATACAATTATGCAGTGGGTAGTCAGGGATCACGAGAGCCAGGTTCTACATTCAAATTGGCAAGCATGATTGCGCTTCTGGAAGAGACTGATACTAAACTTTCAGACTCCATTGATACAGGAGATGGCAAGCTGGAATTTTTCGATAAGACCATGCGGGATCACAAACCTGGAGGCTTTGGAAAGCTAACGGTACAGGAGATCTTCGAGAAGTCCTCGAACATTGGTGTGGCCAAACTTATTTCTCATAACTTCAAGAATGAGCCTGAAAAATTTATTAATTATTTGAAGCGCATGAATCTTCACCAACCGCTTGATTTTCAAATGGTTGGTGAAGGTAAGCCGTACATCAAGGATCCTTCGGATAGCACTTGGAGTGGGGTAAGCTTGCCATGGATGTCTCACGGATATGAGCTGAAAATGACACCCCTTCAAATGTTGACATTATATAATGCGGTAGCCAATGATGGCAAGATGGTAAAGCCAATGATTGTGAAAGGGGTGATGAAGGCTGATCGGATGGTTGAGGAGTTTGATTCTGAGATTATCAATAAAAGAATTGCATCGAAAGAGACATTGTCTCAACTCAAGCTTATGATGGAGGGAGTGGTAGAAAGAGGAACAGCTAAAAATATCAACCACAGCCATTACAAAATCGCCGGTAAAACAGGCACTGCCAAGAAGGTGAAGAACGGCAGATATGTGAAGGAATATTACACCTCATTTGCTGGTTACTTCCCTGCTGAAGCGCCCAGGTATAGCTGCATCGTAGTAATCGACAATCCGAAGGGCTATCAGATCTATGGTAGTGATGTGTCTGCTCCTGTATTCAAGGAAATAGCAGATAAGATCTATTCGCTAGAGCTGGATATGCATGAGATTGGAACAGAAGAACGTACCTATCAGGCAGGTATTTTTCCATACATCAAATCTGGAAAACAAGACGAGCTTTCGATGATCTGCAACGAATTGGGCATAAGCAATCATTCAAAATCAGATGCGGAATGGGTAAAAACGTCGGTCATCAATGATGCAGTTTACTGGAAAGAGAATGCTGTAAAATATGAGGTCGTACCTGATGTAAGAGGTATGACGCTACGTGATGCCATCTACGTGCTGGAAAATCTTGGCTTGGAAGTAAAAGTTGAAGGTCGAGGTAGGGTTTCTACTCAATCCATGACTCCAGGTGGGAAAGTAACAAAAGGTTCAACCATTAAACTCCAAATGAGCTAATGCAGACGCTGAAAGACATATTGTTTGGAGTATCACTCAAATCTATCACCGGCAACAGGGAAGAGAAGGTTAAGGGGGTAACGTTCGATTCACGCGAAGTAAAAAAAGGATTCCTTTTTGTAGCAGTAAAAGGACTGACAGTTGATGGTCACGACTACATCGAAACCGCTATAGAAAAAGGAGCTAAGGTTATTGTGTGTGAGCAGATCCAGGAGGATTTGAACAAAGACATCACTGTGGTTCAAACGGATCATTCTGCCGAAGCGCTTGGCATCATCGCTTCAAACTTTTATGGAAGACCGTCAGAAAAAATTAAACTCGTAGGTATCACAGGCACAAACGGTAAGACCACATGTGCAACGTTACTTTTCGAGCTTTTCCAAAACCTGGGCTATTCAGTGGGCTTGCTTTCAACGGTTGAAAACAAGATTAACCATAAGGTCTTATCTACCAGCTTTACGACACCAGATGCGGTGCAACTCAATTCACTTCTTGCCGAAATGGTAGAAGAAGGATGTACGCACTGCTTTATGGAAGTGAGTTCCCACGCCCTGGTACAACAACGAGTGGCAGGTATCCATTTTACAGGAGGTGTCTTCACTAACATCTCTCATGATCACCTGGATTACCACAAAACGTTTGACGAATACATCGCGGCTAAGAAGCTATTATTCGATGGTCTTTCCTCAGAATCATTTGCCTTAGTAAATGCTGATGACAAACGAGGTGCTGTTATGCTGCAGAACACCAAAGCTGACAAGTTTAGAATGGGTATTCGAACCATGGCTGACTATCGCGTTCGAGTGATTCATAATACGACTCAGGGCCTCGAATTAAATTTCGATGGCGTGGATGTATGGTTTAGACTCATTGGAGAATTCAACGCGTACAATCTTTTAACTGCCTTTGCTGTAGCGGTTCTATTAGGCGAGGAAAAAGAGGCAGCACTAAGTGCACTTTCCACCACTACTGGTGCAAATGGAAGATTTGAGAAGGTGGAAAATACTTCCAATGTTATGGCTATCGTCGATTATGCACACACACCGGATGCTTTGGAGAATGTGCTCAATACCATCGAGGAGTTACGCACCAAAAATGAGATGCTGGTGACAGTAGTTGGATGTGGTGGAGATAGAGATAAGTCCAAGAGACCAAAAATGGCTGAAATCGCAGCACGTTTCAGTGAAAAAGTCATTTTAACCTCTGACAATCCGAGAACTGAGGATCCAAAAGAGATTTTAGAAGATATGAAAGCGGGCATACCAAAATCAAAGGAGCGGAATGTGATGGTTATCGAAGATCGAAAAGAAGCGATACGGACGGCTTGCAATTTGGTAAACGATAAAGACATCATTCTGGTGGCTGGTAAAGGCCATGAGAACTATCAGGAAATAAATGGGAAACGGCATCATTTTGATGACCGGGAAATATTAAGAGAATTATTAAACTAAGAGAAGAAGAAATATGGATTTAAGATTTACAGGATTTATTGACAACACGATCGGATTAGATCTCAGTCTAAATTCCATTAATCTATAATCTTAAAACTAAGGTTATGCTGAATTACATATTTGAATATCTACATCAAATGGATTTCCCTGGAGCGGGGCTGTATCAGTATATCTCATTCCGTGCAGGAATGGCAGCATTGCTATCCTTATTGATCACCATCACTTTTGGAAAGCAACTCATTAGAATGCTTCAGAAGTATCAGTTAGGGGAGTCAATCCGTGATTTGGGGCTGGAAGGGCAAATGGAGAAGAAAGGAACTCCAACCATGGGAGGGATCATCATCATCTCAGGAATCGTAATACCAACTTTGCTTTTTGCTGACTTAACCAATATCTATATCCTTCTTTTGATCATCTCAGCACTTTGGATGGGCTCGATTGGATTCCTTGATGATTACCTGAAAGTAAAAAAGAAGAATAAAGAAGGGCTTAGAGGAAAATTCAAAATAATTGGTCAGGTTGGTCTAGGACTTATTGTCGGTTTGGTCATGGTCTTCCATGAAGACATTGTGGTGAGAGATTTCTCAGGAGAAGCTTTCAAAGATGAGAATTCGCTTCTCACAACAATTCCTTTTGTGGCTAATAATGAGTTCCAATACGATTGGCTATTACCAGAATTTCTATCCGATTACGCTTGGGTACTTTATGTGTGCGTAGTGATTTTCATCGTAACTGCGGTCTCTAATGGAGCCAACATTACAGATGGTCTTGATGGTCTTGCGGCTGGCACCTGCGCAATTATTGGATTGACGCTCGCAGTATTGGCATACCTATCTGGTAACGCAATCTTCGCTGATTACCTCAACATTATGTTTATCCCTAACTCGGGTGAGTTGGTAATCTTCTGTACCGCATTCGTTGGAGCTTGCATTGGTTTTCTCTGGTACAATGCCTACCCAGCCCAGGTATTCATGGGTGATACTGGAAGTCTATCACTCGGCGGTATCATCGCAGTACTCGCTTTTGTGATCAGAAAAGAATTTCTAATTCCGATCCTATGCGGAATTATCGTGGTGGAAAATTTATCGGTCATCATCCAGGTGGCCTACTTTAAATACACTAAAAAGAAATATGGTGAAGGTAGACGCATCTTTTTGATGTCTCCACTTCATCATCACTACCAAAAAAGAGGAATCCATGAAGCCAAGATCGTAGGTCGATTTTGGATCGTTGGAATCCTGCTAGCGATTTTCACACTTGCAACACTAAAAATCAGATAATGACAGTAACAGAAATTCATGCACTAAACGAAAAATTTCAGAAAAGCGCAGTACAGCTTTCTGAACTAATCCCTTCAGGTTCATTGGTACAAGCTACCTCGATGTTGATCAGATGCGCGAGAAAAATTAATGATCAATTTTCAAAACTAATCGCGGCTACAACTGAGGAGAAATTTGGCCAGATTATGAGTGTGCTCGAAGATGAGACAGACGAGGTTTTATTCATCCTTGATCAGTTGGAATTGGCCAATAAAAAGCAACAAATCAGTTTGATTAACGACTTCCTTAAGGATGGGTATGACCTGATGGCCTTGTACTCAAAGTGTTTTGATTACATCATTGACCAAAAGATTAAAGAAGAAGAATAATGAATAATCGCATAGTCATATTAGGCGGTGGTGAGAGCGGCGTAGGTGCAGCCATACTTGCTCAGCAAAAGGGCTATGAGGTATTCCTATCTGATGGTGGAAACCTGGCTTCCGATCGCAGAAGGACATTGAAGAGCCATAAGATTAATTTTGAAGAAGGAGGGCACACTGAAAACCTGATCCTCAATGCTTCTTTGGTGGTTAAAAGTCCTGGAATTCCAGATTCTGCACCACTGATTCAAAAAATTGTTGCAAATGATATAGCGGTCATTTCGGAGATTGAATTTGCCTATCGCTACATTGATAAAGCGAAGGTAATAGCGATAACCGGAACCAACGGAAAAACAACCACTTCCTTGTTAACCTACCACTTACTGAAGACGGCTGGATACAAAGTGGCATTAGGGGGGAATATCGGAAGAAGTCTGGCCGCTTTAGTTGCAGAAGGTGGATTCCACTATTACGTGGTTGAAGTAAGCAGCTTCCAATTGGATGGTATCGTGAATTTCCGTCCTGATGTTGCGGTGCTGTTGAATATCACTCCGGATCATTTGGATCGGTACGACTATAATTTTAATAAGTACGTGACATCCAAGTTTAGAATTGTTGAAAACCTTACCAATGAGCAGGCATTCCTTTACTGTGCGGATTCTGAGCCTGTTTCTGAGGAAGTAAGTAGAAGAAAAATTGAAGCCAGCATGTTCGCCATGACGGCTTCCAACAATGACAAGCTTAGCGCTTACCTTAAAGACGAGCATCTGATATTCAACTATCAGTATATGCAAGATGAAAAACACTATCAAATTCCACTCTCTGAGATATCCTTGATAGGAAAGCACAACATGGTCAATAGCATGGCTGCTGTGCTAAGCGCATTGTGCATGGAAGTACCAATAGAAAAGGTACTGAAAGGCTTAAAGAACTTTAAGAATGCACCTCATCGCCTGGAGTTTGTAAAAGAGATTGACGGAGCGGCCTACATCAACGATTCCAAGGCTACCAATGTAGATTCGGTATTCTATGCATTGGATGGAGTGAAAGGGGATATTATCTGGATTGCCGGGGGAATCGATAAAGGCAACGATTACACGCAGATTGAAAAACTAGTAAAGAAGAAGGTAAAGGCATTGATCTGTATGGGGATTGATAACCAGGGTTTGACTGATTTCTTCGGATCCAGGATTGATAAAATTGCTGAAGTAGATAGTGCAAAGAAGGCAGTCGAACAAGCACATGAATGGGCAGAAAAGGGAGATGTCGTGTTGCTCTCTCCAGCCTGTGCAAGCTTCGATCTATTTAGCAACTATGAAGACAGAGGAGACAAGTTTAAACGTGCGATCAGCAAGTTGAGTAAGACATTAAAAACGAAAGAGGCATGAACGAAATTAAAAATTGGGCATATCGTAATCTGAAAGGTGACCCGGTGATCTGGTTCATCGTTCTCATCCTTTCGCTATTCAGTATCTTGGTGGTATATAGTGCTACAGGTAGCCTTGCATACAAGATGATGGATGGCAATACAGAGTATTACCTGATCAAACATTCCATCCTGGTTGTTGTCAGTTTAGGCGCCATTTGGATTGCTCATCGTATTGACTACCGATACTATTCCAAGATTTCAAAGTTGGTACTTTGGCTTTGCGTGCCATTGTTATTGTTTACCTGGATATTTGGTACCAACATCAACGAAGCCTCGAGATGGTTAACCATTCCGGTAATCAATCAGGCATTCCAGCCTTCAGACCTGGCTAAGCTTGCCCTATTAGTAACGCTTGCAAGCATGCTGGCTAAACGTCAAAACTCCATCGAAGATTTTCAAAAAGCGATTGTACCAATGCTTTTCTGGATTGGCTTGATTTGTGGTTTGATTGCATTGACGAACTTCTCTTCAGCGATCTTATTATTCCTGACCTGCATGTTGGTGCTGTTTATTGGACGTGTACCAATGAAGTACTTAGCGATGCTGGTAGTCATTTGTATCTCATTTGGTTCAGTGGCATTCATGGTTGGTCAGCGAGGAGGAACCGCCATTTCTCGAGTGGAGGATTTTGTAAACAACGAAACTCCGTATCAGGCGAAGCAGGCATACATTGCGATCGCTTCGGGAGGTGTCATTGGCAAAGGTCCCGGACAAAGTGACCAAAGAAATTTTTTACCTCATCCGTATTCAGATTTTATCTATGCGATTATTCTTGAAGAGTATGGTTTGGTTGGTGGAATTATCATCTTGTTTTTATACCTGGCCTTATTGTATCGAGGTATGAAAGCAGCAGAAGACAATGATCGAGCATATGGAGGATTGTTGTCCGCAGGACTCAGTTTTGCGCTCGTCATTCAGGCATTGGTGAACATGGGGGTAGCTGTTGGATTAGGTCCTGTAACGGGACTTACATTGCCTTTCATAAGTATGGGAGGTACATCTCAGCTTTTTGCTGGACTAGCCTTAGGAATTATTCTAAGTGTAAGCAGAGGAGAGATTGACCGATTTGGAGGAACTATTGGAAATCAATATAAAGAAGCGGCGTAATCGAAAAGGAAAGAACATATCGAATTATGATTAGCGGTGGTGGTACTGGTGGGCACATCTACCCGGCCATTGCTATTGCCAATGCGCTAAAATCTACGCTTCAGCATGTAGAAATTCTCTTCGTAGGAGCGAAGGGTAAAAT
This sequence comes from Ekhidna sp., assembly GCA_965601465.1. Taxonomy (GTDB): domain Bacteria; phylum Bacteroidota; class Bacteroidia; order Cytophagales; family Cyclobacteriaceae; genus Ekhidna. Next base: position 2,111,899 of record OZ271834.1, read on the forward strand.
GGAGATGGAGAAAGTACCAGCGGCGGGTTATGAAATCGAAGGGTTGTGGATCAGTGGCATCCAGCGCAAAGTGACCGCAGGAAATTTGATGTTCCCATTTAAGCTATGCTCAAGTATTATTCGTTCATATGTGCTTCTCAGACAATTTAAGCCGGATGCAGTGGTAGGTGTTGGAGGGTATGCAAGTGGGCCGTTATTGTTGGCTGCCACAAGGAAAGGACTTCCGACGCTGATTCAGGAACAAAATTCGTACGCTGGTTTGACAAACAAATGGTTAGCCAAGAAGGTGAACAAGATTTGTGTAGCTCATGAAGGAATGGAAAAATATTTCCCAGCAGATAAGCTAGTGGTTACAGGCAATCCGGTAAGACAAACCATCCTTTTAAACCCTAATCGAAAAGAAGAAGCTTATAAATATTTTGAGCTCGATAGCAGTAAACCGGTCCTTTTAGTAATCGGAGGAAGCTTAGGAGCGCGCACACTCAACGAAAGCGTAGTTGGTGGTTTGGAAAAACTGAAGAAGGAAGGTGTTCAGTTGATTTGGCAAAGTGGAAGCTTTTATCATGAAGAGATGGAAGAGCGGACAGAGGGACAAAGAGAAATGGTCGTGCTGAAGGATTTCATCCTACAAATGGACTTTGCTTATGCAATTGCTGATGTGGTGATTTCGCGAGCAGGAGCTCTTTCTATTGCGGAATTGATGCTTACAGGTAAGCCATCCATTTTGGTGCCATCTCCCAACGTAGCTGAAGATCATCAAACGATTAATGCAGAGGCGTTGGTGGACAATGATGCTGCGGAAATGGTGAAGGATGGTGAAGCAATGGATAGACTGGTGGATGCAGCCATTGACTTAATCAACGATAAGAAAAGACAGGGGAAGCTGTCTAAGAATATTCATGCCATGGCACATGAAAATGCTGCGATGGATATTGCAAACGAAGTAGTAAAACTCATCGCCTAATGGAATTAAAAGAAGTAAATAGCGTCTATTTTATCGGTATCGGAGGTATCGGTATGAGTGCGTTGGCTCGTTGGTTTCATGCAAAGAAAATGCCGGTAGCTGGGTATGATAAGACCGAATCAGAACTTACCAAGCAACTGGTAGAAGAAGGGATGGAAATACATTATGAAGATCAACTTGATTTAATTCCGGATACATTTCTGCAGAAAGATGGCACCTTGGTGGTTTACACTCCAGCTGTTCCCGAAGATCACATGGAATTGAATTACTTCCGTGAAAATGGTTTCCACCTCAAGAAGCGTTCTGAGGTACTTGGGATGATTACGGACAATCATTACACCATTGCTGTAGCAGGTACGCACGGTAAAACCACTACAACTTCAATGATCGCACATTTATTAAGCGCGACACGAAAAGGATGTTCTGCATTTGTTGGGGGCATCATGACCAATACGGGCACCAACCTCATGATTGGCAGTGCAAAGGCTCCCATTGTGGTGGAAGCGGATGAATATGATCGTTCGTTCATGCAGCTAAATCCGAATTATACCGTTATCACCTCGTTGGATGCAGATCACCTGGACATCTACGGGGATGAAACAGCGATGCTCGATACCTACGAAGAGTTTGTGAAGAAGACACCAAAAGATGGTAAAGTACTCATGTATTCGGAGGCTGGCTTTAAAATCAACCCTGGAAACAAGTACACCTCTTATGCCATAAGGCAAGGGGATGCGGTAGCAGATGCTTTGCGCATAGTGAATGGTGCATTTGTGTTTACTTATAGATATGGGATGGAAAAGATCTCTGACGTTTATGTAGAGGTTCCCGGGTATCACAATGTACTGAATGCGCTGGCAGCCATTACTGTTGCACTGGACCTGGGAATGGAGGGAAAAGAAATTCGCAAGCGAATGAAAACATATGCGGGTGTGAAACGAAGATTTGAATATGTCTACAGAAGTCAACATGCTACGCTGATTGATGATTACGCCCACCACCCGGAAGAAATCAATGAGTTTTTACGCTCGGTGAGGTCTTTGGCAGGCAAGCGGAAGATTACTGCGATTTTTCAACCACACCTTTATTCCAGAACAAGAGACTTCAAGGCAGCTTTCGCGGAAGCATTGGATAAGGCAGATGAGATAATCCTATTGGATATATACCCTGCCAGAGAGGAGCCAATACCAGGCATTACTTCGAAATCCATCTTTGAATTGATGGATAACAAGAAGAAGTATTTGGAAACAAAAGATACATTGCTTGATAGACTGGATTTACTCAATCTGGATATTGTGGTAACCATAGGTGCTGGTGACATAGATCGGGAAGTGCCGAAAATTGAGCAATACCTGAAAGATAAGTTCGAGCCTAAGATGGATGAGGAAGAACCTTCAGAAGAAGAACCTAAACAGGAAGACGATGAGTAAGGAAGAGAAGAAAAACATATTGATCTACTCCTTCAGTGGAATACTGTTGCTTTCCCTAATCACCTTTGCAGGAATCAAGAATAACAGCCGCAAAATTGATGAAGTGAACGTTGAGATCCTGGAGCAGGATGGAATATTCTTTACCGACCAGTTAGAAGTCGTGGACCTGATGACGGATAAAAGTGCGGATTATGTGATTGGTGTGGAAATGGGAGATATAGATCCTAAGACTTTGGAAGAGCGAGTGGAGGCCAATCCATTCGTCAAAGATGCCCAGGTGTACAGAGATCTGAAAGGCAATCTTCAGGTTAAGGTCGAGCAAAGTAAGCCGGTTGCCAGGTTATTTATAGACGGTAAAAAAGATCGATACATCGACTCAGACGGAAGAGTATTGCCAACCAATGCAAAGCATACGGCTCGGGTACCTCTCATGGAAACAGCATTTGAATTTATGTGGCAAGAAAACCTGAATGAAAGTAAATACGGAACTCAGGTGTTTGAGCTGCTAAAGTTCATTGAAAGAGATGAGTTTTGGAAAGCACAGATCGCACACATTGTCATTAAGAAGGATGGAGAAATAGAGATGTATCCACAGGTGACCAAACAGGTGATTGAGTTTGGCCAACCGAAGGATTTAGATAGCAAGTTTTCAAAATTGATGACTTTCTATAAAGAGATATTGCCAAAAAAGGGATGGAACACCTACGACAGAGTAAATCTGAAGTTTGAAAATCAAATTATTTGCGAATGACGCTTTTCAATAAAAACATATTAAACCAAGCGTCATTCCTGATGAAGCAAAGCGAAGTTCAGGAATCCCATGGCTTAGAGATTGAGATTCCTGTATGCACAGGAATGACGGAAAAATTGAATGTAGTAATCACCACGAAATAAAGGAATTATGGAAGACAAAATCATCGTTGGATTAGACATAGGTACCACAAAGATTTGTGCCATTGTCGGTAAGAAAAATGAATACGGAAAGCTCGAAATCTTGGGCATGGGCAAGGCAGTGTCCGATGGTGTGATCCGTGGAATCGTCACAAACATTGATAAAACCGTCCGAGCCATTGAGAAGGCCATCGCTGAAGCCAGTGAGCAGTCGGGCATCGATATAGGAGTGGTCAATGTTGGCATTGCCGGACAGCACATCAAAAGTGCAGTGCATCATGGAGGGATTACACGTGAAGATGCAGAAGGTGAAATCACGATCGAAGATTTAGCTCGTCTAAATAGCGATATGCACCGCATCGTAACACCTCCGGGCAGTGAGATCATCCATGTGATGCCTCAAGATTATATCGTGGATTACGAAGATGGAATCATGGATCCGGTTGGGATGACTGGGGTGAAGTTGGAGGCCGACTTCCACATCATTACCGCGCAGACAAATGCAATCAACAATATAAACAAGTGTGTGAAGAAAGCTGGGCTCCAGATTGAGAATCTCATTTTGGAACCACTCGCGTCCAGCTTATCTGTACTAAGTGAGGAAGAAAAAGAAGCAGGTGTTTGCCTGGTAGACATTGGAGGTGGTACCACAGATGTTGCAGTCTTCTATGACAACATCATTCGACACACGGCAGTAATTCCTTTTGGCGGTAACATCATCACTTCGGATATCAAGCAAGGATGTATGGTGATGGAGCATCAGGCTGAGTTGCTTAAAACAAAGTTTGGTAAGGCCATTTCTGAAGAAGCCAGCCCGAACGAAATCGTATCCATTCCCGGGTTGAGAAATAGATCTCCGAAAGAGATCTCAATCAAAAACCTCGCACATATCATAGAGGCGCGAATGGAAGAGATCATTGAGTTGGTGCACACCGAGATTATTAGCTCTGGCTACAACAAGAAGCTAGCAGCTGGAATCGTGGTAACAGGTGGTGGGTCGCAACTGACCAACTTAAGCCAACTGTTTGAGTACATGACTGGATTAGATGCTCGCATTGGATACCCGAACGAGCATTTAGGAAGAAGTAAAGTAGATGCTGCGAAGAGTCCAATGTTCGCAACTACGGTAGGGCTTGTACTATCCGGCTTTAAAGCCCTGGATATCCGTCAAGCACGCTACTCAGAAGCTCCTTCAGCAAGAGGAGAAGGCAAGAAAAAGATGAAACAAGGCAACAAGTTTTTCTCCAACATCCTGGAGAAGACAAAAGGCCTTTTAATCGATGATTTTGATGATAAAATAAACTAGTTACTAGTTGTGAGTTACTAGTTACGAGATGAAGGATTTTAAAAAGTTGATGATTTAGCAAAAAGGTATGGAGATCTGGAAAGAGACACATGTGTTAACAGGAATTTTACCAGAAAGTGAAAAGTTTGGGATTGTATCTCAAATGAATCGAGCAGCTTCGTCTATTCCTGCAAATGTGGCTGAAGGTGCCAGTAGGGATAGGCAAAAAGACTTTAAACGATTTCTTCAAATAGCATTAGGATCGAGTTTTGAACTTGAAACTTTTCTTTCAGGAATCAATATGCTTGGTTTTGTTGAAGAAGTTAAGTCAGTCAAATTGCTGGATCTGATAAACGAGGAACAAAAAATGCTAATGGCATTTATTAAAAAACTTAAATAGTAGTTGTATAAAGTTGCAAGAGACGGGCAAACTCGAAACTCGCAACTAGCAACTCGAAACTTTAAAACTATGGCAGAAAATATGTATCAATTCGACTTACCGTCACATCACAAGTCCATCATCAAGGTGGTGGGTGTAGGCGGAGGAGGCAGCAATGCTGTAAACCACATGTACAGCCTGGGGATCCGGGACGTAGAATTTGTGGTTTGTAACACCGATCATCAGGCACTGGAAAGCAGCACCGTACCCAATAGGCTACAGATTGGAAACAATTTAACCAGTGGCCTGGGAGCTGGAGCAAATCCGGAAAGAGGTAAAAATGCGGCTATAGAAAGCAAAGAAGAAATTCGTGACCTACTCTCGCAAGACACGAAAATGGTCTTCATCACCGCAGGAATGGGTGGAGGTACCGGTACCGGTGCTGCTCCTGTGATTGCACAAGTGGCTAGTGAACTTGACATCTTAACGGTGGGTATTGTCACAGCACCATTTGCTTTTGAAGGCAAGAAAAAAATGAAAGCAGCTGAAGAAGGTATCAAAGAGCTGAAAAAGTACTGCGATACCGTTCTTGTGATAATGAACGATAAGCTGCGTGAAATCTATGGCAATCTATCCATCAGTGATGCATTTGCACAAGCTGATAATGTATTGACCACTGCTGCGAAAGGTATTGCGGAGATCATTACCGTTCCTGGATATGTAAACGTGGATTTCGAAGACGTAAAAACAGTGATGAAAGGAGCAGGTCCTGCTGTGATGGGATCAGCGAAAACCATTGGTGATAACCGAGCACGAAGGGCAGCAGAGGAAGCACTGAACTCTCCGCTATTGAATCAGCAGGATATCTACGGCGCAGAGAAGATTCTCCTTTCCATCATCTCCGGCGAAGAAGCTGAGCTTCAGATGGATGAGCTCACAGACATCACGGATTATATCCAGGAGTATGCCGGTGACGAAGCAGAGGTGATCTTCGGTCACGGTGTGGACAGCTCGCTGGGCGAAAATATCCGCGTTACAGTGATTGCTACTGGTTTTGGTAAGGTGGATGAAGAAGGTGAGTATATCTCTAAAGAAGAAGAAGCGAAACGTTTCGACCTAAACTCTCAACGAGAAATAGAGAAGGAGCCTAAGAGAGATAATACATCTGACTTCATGTTCGAAATCGAGGAAACGAAAGAAAAAGAAGGAGTAGAGGATTGGAATTATGAGTTCACTTCACTCAAAGATGAGATTAAGCGAGAGGTAGAAGAGGAAGAACAGCGTCAGTCGCAACCTGCAGAGCAATCTTCATTTGAGTTCGACTTCACCAATGGCTTTGATCATGAGGAGGAAACGCACACGCAAGAAGACGAAGTTAATATTGAAGATGCGTTTGCGTCAGCTCCAAACTCCAAGCAGATTCGTTTGGCACAAGAACGTGCAGAGCGTGAAGCAATGTTCTCAAGTAAGAAGTATGAGATGGAAACCGAAGAGTTCAAAGAACGACTAGACGTTCCTGCTTACGAGCGTAAGCAGGTAAAGCTTCAGAACGTGCCTCATTCTTCAGAACGAAACATTTCAAAGTTCAACTTAAACGAGGAAAATCAGATTTTAGGAAATAATAAATTCTTGCACGATAACGTAGACTAAGGCTATCAAGCCTAAGTCATCCCGAGCGAATGCGAGGGAACTAAGACATGGTTAACGTAGGTGTTAGTCATACTTGTTCCGTACATTGATACGGGACTGCCGGACGCGATCCGGTATTCTGCCAAGAATGAGCCCCGGCCAAGGTCGGGGCTTGATTGTTTATGTTTTATTTAGTTAAGCGTACCGAACTTAACGTGTTATGCCGTACTTGATACGGCATCTTCATGGATGGCTTTAACAATTAATATGAGTAGGGAGTGAATACTCCTTATTCGGAAGACTGGCAATTTCATATGGATGGGTATAGTTGCTCTTCTCGATCATTATATAATTCGCAGCGTTACAAGCTCGGACTATTTGTTGGCTTAATATCTAAATCATTTTTACCAATAGGAAAATATAATCCTATGGTGTCGCCTTTATTTTTAAAGAGCTTTAACCCGTATTGGTTTTCTGTATAATGTTTAAATTCTTCAATAACTGCAAATTCATAGTAGCTATCCAATGGATTGCTAAGTTTAGTATTCTCAAAAAATATGGTGTCGTTGGAGATTCGATAAGTTCCCTCAATCACCGATACACCAAAGCACACACCTCTCTCCCTAAAAGTTAAAGTGTCTTTTAGCTTAATGATCGTGTGGCAATTAGCAACTCCTTCGCGCCGTGCAACAAGGAGATCTTCACCTTGAAGCTTGTCAAAGTTTACTAGACCAAAGGGTTTGTAAAACATCAAGGCGAGCATAATTGACATGAACCCTATGGTGATAATTCTTGGTTTATCACTCAACCTTTCTTTAACTGACAAGTAGATTTGTCTGAAGAGTGCCAAACACAGACCAACGTAAATAACCACCAAGAGCAGAAAAGCCGGAAACGCCAAGATCACCAACTTACCTTCCCAATAGTAGGTAGTGTTTATTACAACGAATACGATTGATGTTAATACTATGAGCCACTTATTTTTCAAACCTCTTAATCTATAGTTACCAGGAGCAATTACTATTCCCTCGTTTGTAGCCGCTCATACGTCCCATCACTAAAGATCACCTGGTAGTCCGAATCAAATAACTGGGAAGGGATGTAGTAGTCAGTGGAAATCACTTGTGCACCCGATGCAATCGCAGCTTCAAATCTTCTGGTGTCGTTTGTTCGGGCTTCAAATGTATCCGAATCGGCTCGCGTACGAACCATATAACCAAGTGTTACAAGTCTTTGGATTTCAGCCTGATTAGAAATGGGGTCGTTGAGGATGCGAAAGGCGGCTTCTGGATTTCCTTCTGCAACATTCACAAATATGGATGCGCCCAATAGTCGGGGAAAACTGGAAAGATACAAGTTGGTTTTAGTGGTACCTTCATCTAGAACAAACAGGATTTTCCCTTTAGATTCTTCAAGTGTTGGCCACCCATCTGTTAACACAGCTTCTTCAAGAGTAGAACGATTTCCGCGGACATCATCAGGGGTAATGAGTTGGCTTGATTCGAACGCCTTGGATATTTCATCATCGATCAATTTCATGGCATCAACATCAAACGGAATCGGATTTATTGTCAATGGAATGGTAGCATCCTTGGCATTAATTAATACAATGATTGGAATGTGCCCTGAGTGATTATCCGACCATTCCCTTAATTCAATTAAACCATCACTGAATAAAAGATGGTGACTTCTGAAATCGACATCCTGGGTGTGAAACATTTTGAGTCCAGGATTGGCCAATACGTTATTCTCATCATAGGGAAGGGGAATAACTCCAGCATCTCTCACTACATCTAATCCCTGCGGATTGGAGTAGTGACCACCTTCAGGATCGTTGAAAACATCAAACTCAAGGTTGCGAAGCCCCAGATCTAATTGCTCAGCAATCGGGATGTGTTCATATTCGATGCTTTGTGACAACAAGGGATCTAGAGAGGTCAGAAAATCCAGGATGGGTTGCTCGACAGCAAGTTTGTAACTGTTATGGCTGCCGATCACCTGGATGTCATTGAGGCATTCACATCCATCATTCAACCGATCAATCGTAGATGCTTCATCGTTCTTGCTGCACGAAGAGATAATAAGCATCATGAAGAAACCAATTACGTTAATCAACTTAAATGAATAATGCATGGCTATTAGTTTGATGGATTTGCAGGTAAGTTGCAAAGTTGTAACCGAGCGAGTATCATCAAAACGGACTTGCTCTTGGAGGAGCATAGCTCAATAGCTTCAACGCAATAAAATCGTCATCGCTTCCTCCTTCATCTGAAGTTTTCATGTCGTCATAGACCCCTACAATCTCTATGATGGCATAAGGAAGGTCATAAGTAGGATGGGGGATGAAGTTTTCAATTAAGGATTCACTTTCGGTATCAAACCTTTTGCCCGAATTATTGTCATGTATTCTTACGGCATATAAGTCTCCAATCTCAAACGCAATAATTTCATAGACAGCATTTTCTTTTTGGGATTCGAAGGCTTCCACAATTTGCGAGGGAGTTTGAAAATCATCCATTTGTGCATTGAGTTTTACAAACTTGCTGCCATTCAACAGCTCTTCTGTGTTGCTATTGAATTCAGATTTTGCAAAGGATTTAAATGAACGTTCGAAACTTGGGTTGTCCAGTGTTCCTTCTTTGAAGTTCATGAGAAAGACATCCATAGCACCAGTACCTTCTTGGCTTAAGAATGGTTTATTCAGCACCCGACTTTTAATTTTGTATGAATCAAAGTAATCGGAATAAAGTCCGTTGGCCAGATCTCCTGCGATATTGAAAATCTCAAAAGTCTCGGTCTCATACAGTTCATTAATGCTCCCTTTCACCAAAGGAACGCGAAGGTCAATATTCGACCGAAAGATAGCTACCAGCTCCAGGGAATCGTAGGCATAATTAATATCAATGGGGTAATTGATAGCATACATTAGTGACTCTTCATTTGAAGTGATTGAAAATCTTTTATTTGGCTCAAAGGTGTTGATCACAAAGGCTGAATCCAAAAATGTCAATGCCTCTGAAAATGAAACTTGAATGCCTATGGTATCTTCTCGATAATAGTTCAGAGCAAAGGATACTCCTTGACGCTCCCTGATTACTTCATAGCTAATATCCTCAAAAGGATTGGGCTCAGGAATTGGATTCGAATCTGATCCATTATTACAAGATGCTAGAAGAAGCAATAAGATGAGTGAGGAGACAATTTTGTTCATACCCAATATGAATACCAGTTGTGATAAGTAACGTAACATCGATAATGGATGGATCAAATATAATACCATGTTGAGTGGTAGTTCAAATGAACTAATTCTAATTATGGGATGATTAGGTCATAATTAACTTGATTATATACGCTCTTTCAAATTTTAAGATTCTTTAGTTTATCTCCAATCAATTGTTTTTGAAGCATTTGTTCTATTGAATCAAAACTGTTTTTGTCTGCAGTTTGTACAATTACACCCTTTTCCAGGTAATGGATAAAATCACATGATTCTTTCAAGGTTGAAAAGATGTGAGATGAGATAAAGATGGTCTTTCCCAACTCTTTCATTCTGTTTAATAGAGCGGTTAAGACCAGACAGCTTTGATAGTCCAAACCATTGAAGGGTTCATCTAAAACAAACACGTCGTTCTTTTGAATTAGAATACCCATCAAGGCCAGTTTTTTTAACATACCAGTCGAATAGGTTTCGATGTATTCCTGGAGTGGTAAGTCAAAAATATTATCAAGATCATCTTTGTAGAATGTAATGCTACGTGCAGAGCAGAGCAGTCTTAGGTATTCGGTTCCTGTTATCTTTGTTAGAATTGGCGGGTTCGTGGGTAAGTATCCAGCGATGTCCTTAAGATTTTCCTTCGAATCGAATTCGATTGTTCCTTCGCTCGACACCAATCCAAGCAGGCATTTGAAAAAGGTTGTTTTACCAGATCCATTTTTCCCAACAATTCCATGGATTTCACCTTTTTTGATGGAGAGTGTAATTCCATTTAAGACATTATTCTTTACATATGATTTTGAAAGGGAATCTATTGAAATCACAAGTGGTTATTTAAGTTAATTGTTGCTTTGTTGGCCAGGTATGGAACGATAAAAAGCAATATTGGTGGAAAAAGTAAACAAGAGCCAATCAAAATCGAATTGATCAATTCTGAATCAGAAGGAAATTGCGAATACTTGTTGAGAATTCCAGTGATCGGTAAAAAAGGACCTACTAAGAATAGGAGTGAAGTTGTAATCCATTTCTCTGGAAAAGTAATAAACGTTGCCAAAACAAGTGGTATTGATAGAGTAGCAGTAAGCAATAATGCAGTCATTACTTTCTTCCAAAGAAATTGCTTGGGTTTCATTGCGTAGATCAATACAAAGAATTCAGGTTCTGGATTCGAATAGAAAAGAATGATGGTTAGGTAAATCAATACCACTGAAAAAAGTGCCAGATTGTGATTTCCAACAATCAAAGCGATTGCACACAAACCATAGGTTATAAATATGAGTAACCATGCCTTTCTAAACCCAACAATAAATTCAAATGGATGCTTATAGAAAGGGGTAGGTATCACAAATGAAAAGTTTCTTTTAATGCTAATTTGAGAGAATAGGGCAAGCAGTAAGGTTAAAAAAATACCTTCAAGGAAAAATTGCTTAACAAACAGCATGATGGAAAAAGGAACTGAAAAAATAATCGCCTCTAATAAACGAAGTTTTCGCAATTCACGATTAGAATAAATTAGGTCAATAAGTGCAGTATTTTGGATTTTTGAGAACAAATAGAGGGCAAGTCCCAGATAAATCCAGTTTCCGCTTTTCAGTGTGTTGATGGACAGATGGGAAAGAAAGATGAAAATTCCAATTAAAAGCAGAAACGCTATCGCCGGATGAAACCCAGATTCCTTTGAAAACCTTTGGAATCTTAAAAGCTGTAATTGGAAATAGTATTTCATTAGTGTAAAGCTATTAATCTGCAGGCATTACACTCCCCGCATTAGATGGCAACAACCGAGAATCCTCCAATGCCGCCGACCGGTGTCCAGCGGTTTTTAAATAATCCTTGTTTTGAACAAATTCCATAAACTTCGTCACGGATGCATGCTCAATTACCAAAATCGCATCCCATTTTTCCGATTGGGGCCCAATAAGAAAGCTTTCGCTTGTTCCATAATAGATCACTCGACTGCCAACCTGTTTCAATACCGGCCTGGTATATTTCATGTATAATCGGTAGGCTTCTTCACCAGAAATTTCTCCTTCCGGTTTTAAGTGTTCCGAATTTGAATAATCTGCTTTGGATCGGAACCGGAGCAAGTTCAACATGACAACCTTGCCCTTGTCATGAAATGCCTGATAAAATAATTTCCCTGCCTCGGGAGTCGCATCAATATATTTACTCATTTTTACTAATTATACCCTGTTTCAAATTACACTTAGCTACACCAATTAAAATTAATCCTTCGAACTTTTGTTCCGGTAGTTATACGCAAATAGCAGCGAGTAATGTCGTTTGCAATACGTGCCATGAAGTCTTTGATAGGCCATCTACAAGGAGGCTTCATTATGATATGATACGGGTTACAAACTTGTGTTCGAGAGGGACTAGTTGGTCTATTTTAGCCATTTTTAGTATCCATCATATTGGGCACAGTGCTGGAATTTCCGTCTCTCTCAGCACGATAGTGAGGAGATAATATTTCTACCTCGGCTTCAGCAAAAACATCCAGTATTTTCTTATGCAACTCGGAATATATCTCAAACATTTGATGTACTTCCAAAGAATATACATTTAGCTCGTAAACCACGTAGAAATCATCAAGTTTAACCTGCCTGACAAAAGGACTAATAGATAAGTCAATTCCTTCGGTATTTTTTGCAGCTGTAATCAATAATTCGTTTACCAGCTTCCAGGAAACGTCGTATCCAATACTGATAGTTGTATGAAGTAAGGTTCTGTGATTTTCATGTTCTCCACTGAGGTTGATTACGTGAGATTGAAGGACTTTTGTATTCGGGATTGAGACAATAACTTTCTTGGTGGTTCTAATTTTCAAAGCAAACTGGGAGATCTCTACCACTTCCCCCGTAGTTCCTTCTATTTCAACCCAATCACCTTTCTGGCAAGGATTCATATAGGAGATGACTATACCGGCCATATAATTGGCAATCACCGAACTTCCCCCAATTGTCACCAATGCTCCTAAAAATGCCGCCACGCCTTTAAATGCAATTGACTCATATCCTGGCAGGTATGGAAGGATTAAAATGATCATGAAAGCGTTTAGAAAAAATATGATAATGCTTCCTGTAGTCCTTGCCCAATAAGGTTTAAATCCTGTTATTGAGAGATTACCATTCCCGATTTCGCGACTCACTGATTTAACAATTCTTACCAGATATCTGAAAATGATTACCGTGATGACAATAGAAAATAAATCCGGTAAATAATCTACAAAGGCATAGAAGGACTCCCTTATTGGGATGAAAATGAAATCCAATAATGAGTTGGCTACCTTTTCGGTCTGTGGGAAAATACTAAGTACAAAAACAAGGGAAAAATAGATATCCAGCAGAATAACAATGATTTGAGTAACGTCAATCATCCCTCTTAACGCTATCCTCTGTTTTTGAGCGCTTAGAATTTCAAATGATTGGATATGGAAGTTTTTAAGTGTTGATTTATGGACTTTATTTCTTAAATAGTTTGCAGCCTTAATTATTAACCAGATTTCAAGAGATACCAAGGCAATGATTGCTGCAGCTATGATAAAGCTGCCCGCATAATCCATGAATGCTTGAAGTTGTCCACTTTCTATCATATACACTGTGATAAACGCTGATGGTTACGAATCAACATCTATTCAAATATAACGATCCTGATCAGTTCAGTTTGAAGTAGTGGAAAGGACGGAAGTTACATATTACGCGTGGAGGGAATTATGTCCCCTGTGATACATGTCATGCCGTACTCCCGCCTGTACCAGACAGCCAGGTGATACGGTATCTTCCAGTAAGGTATTACTAGTTAAATATTTGTCATTCCGAATTGATCGATTGCCTGTTTACTTCCTTTTCGAAGATTGAAGCTTAATTCTTTCCAGGCAGTTCCCTCAATACCTTTAAGTTCCAGTCCTTCTTTGGTCTTAGTAATTGTAAAAAGGAAGTCTGCAAGATTAGCGTCTTTGAGTTTAGATACTTTACCCAGCTCGGTCATCCCATATTCATCTACAGCTTGAGGATTGTTATTATTCAGACTGAACGACAAGTCAAGCCATGCACTTCCGCTGAGACTTTTCATTTGAAATACCATCGGCGGTGTTCTGAATAATTATCTTAAAATCTTCTAATTCATTGCTTGAGTTAGTCTGTGCTCGAAGCTGGAACAGGGTAAGAAGAGAAAATGTTAGGAATAGGATTTGAACTTTCGACTTCATATTGATTCGCTAATTTGACTGGTACAAATTACAAACTTCTGTCAATTTAGGCCTCATTTTTAGATTCCGTCTTTTCTTTTGAGTATTTCAAAAGTGAATTCTTTTAAACCTTCTTCCCTCATCCTTTTATCTGTGATTTTCGAAAGTATAAAGTTTCCAAAGTGAAGATTATGAGTTGTCACTAGGCGGTTATGAAATTCAGTTAGTGATTTGACTGTCTCTGAAAACATTTTAAGGTAGATTACACCTATATAGCTTGTGAATAGATTTGATACTAATCCAATTCCGGCGGTAAGAATTTTCTCTGGAAAGCTTACAATTTTTGTTGTGTAGAAAAGTAAGTAAAAGGTTAAGCCAATAAATATAAACCCCACCACAATACATATAATTCCAGTAATGAATATTTGAGAACTGTGATTCAATGTTTGATCGTAATATCTCTTGAGCTCAAACTGGTGATTCCTAAAAAGTTTTTCAGCCCTCTCTTCGATTGATGAACTTGAAATCATTAGTAAATCAAGCTCATTCTGATTCTCATAAATTCTGTATTTGAAGTCAGAAGGACTTATTACGAAAGAAATTATTAAGGCAACAAGACCGTAGATTATTGGAAGAACTATGCTCATATCGGTAAGGTTCCGATTGGATGAACCAAATGCATAAAGCATTATTGCTATAGTTATTAGGACGATACCTGATAACAGCGATGCTCTAAAATAGACCTTCCTTTTTCTATATTGATGTTCTAGCCAAAGGATGTATTTCTGTAGTTCTTTAATTCGTTCACTTCTGAATTTCTTCGATTCAAATTCAGGTGGAAAGTCTTCTTCACTATTCATTTCCAAAGATTTTAATCGCCAATTTTTTAAACTCTTCTATATAGTACTAGATCTATCCGAATAGTCAATAGGTCCGGCATAAACTAAATATCTGACTTTCATTATTGCATTAATCTGAGTTAGGTGGAATTCTCAAAATAATTAATAGATAACTAAAGCTACTAAAGCCATTCTCTAACTACAACAGTATGTGTGAAAATTACAGTTTGATACTCAATTCATCCTCAACCACATCTAAGAAATCAAACAGAAAATTCATGTCCTCAATGAAGTGTCCATAATTGGGAGCAAGTTCCTCGCAATTCTCCGACAAGTAATAGAGAAGCAAACTCCTTAAATGTCGCTTGAATATTGTAATCTCAACCAATCCTAAAAAGTCATCAAACGCTGAAATTGATTTCACGGTTAAATTGATTGTCTGGGGCGTATTGGAATCCATATTCAAATGTAACAACAGTTTGAGAAACACTCTTTAAAAAGAGTACTTTAAAAAGAGTATACATTTAATCTTTGAGATCTTATGACGAACTCAGAGAACCCGAACAACTCGATTGAACTTCAAATAAAAATTGGAAAAGGTATTCGTTCACTCAGGGAATCCAAGGGGATAAAGAACTACGAAAAGTTCGCCATCCAAAATGGTTTTAGTAGATCGCACTACTGGAATATAGAACAGGGAGAAGTTAACCTCACCTTGAAAACTCTAGCTAGAATTCTGAACTCTCTAGACACAAAAATTGAGGACTTCTTTAAGGATCTTGGTGCCTAATGCTATTACATCTTGTTGAATATGTTAGTTAGGCACAAGTTACATATTGCGCTAGTGGAGGGAATTATGTCCCCTACGTATCATGCCGTACTCCCGCCTGTACCAGAACGGGCAGGTGATACGGCATCTTCCAGCATGGTATTCATTCTAAAGGCACATAAGTATTCCTGATAGAGAATTGACCTACTTCTCCTCATGATCCTCCCCAATCGCCACCCCCAATTTCTTTACCAGCTGTTCCACGCTATCATTCTCATAATCGATATCCAGCGGGGTGCCAAACTTCACCGATAGCTCGGTGCCTTTTTGAAGTCGCTTTAGTCCGGTCTTGTCAAATGCCGTACGGAAGCCATCAACGCGTATAGGAACGACCGTAGGTCTGTGCTGCTTGATTAAGTGAGCGGTCCCTTTTCTTACCGGTGCACCAACGCGTGTTGTCCCTTGCGGGAAGGTCACCACCCAGCCATCTTTAATGGCAATTCCAATAGACTTGGTATCATCAGGATTTACGTCCCGCTTGATCATCTGCTCACCTTGTCGCCAGGTGCGATCCACAGTCACAGCTCCAGCCAGGGCTAAAATCTTTGCCCGAATGCCTTTTTCCATGGTTTCACGCGCAGCAACATAATATACATTCACCTTGGGATTCTTTAGGTAGCTCCAATCTTCGATGGAGTCGATCTGACCATTCAAGGCGGCAAACATGGCCTGAAACATGGCAATCACGTCTGTGAAAATGGTCTGGTGGTTGGAAACGAAGAGCACATTCTCGCCGGGGATTTCAGTAAGCACCTTGCTGCCGGAAACTGTCACCTTGTTGGGCTTCAGTAGGTACCAGAGCACAAACCTTCCCACGGTTTGAAAGATCTTCTTCTTAAACCAGATGGACTGACCAAACACATTCTTCTTTGCCATAATTGCTATTTCAACATTCGAAATTAGCCAACCTGATGCAATGTGCATACATGAAAAGAAAAACCCCGCCTTGAAAGCGGGGTTAGCCCTAGTAGAGTAAGTAAGTGATTGGGCGTTTCTTTATTCGGTACGAAGTGATTCTACCGGATTTGTCTTTACGGTGCTAAGTACTTTGCTAGAAATACTTAATAGTGCCAATCCAACCACAAAGGCAACAGGAATGACAATAAACCACCAGCTCAGTTCAATACTAAAAGTGTAATCCTGCAACCAGCCGGTCATGATGTACCATGCTATAGGGATACTCAACAGGCAAGCAATGCTCACGAGAATCATGTATTCCCTGGAAAGCAAAACCATCAGATTTTTGGCTGTAGCTCCCAGTACTTTTCTGATACCAATTTCTTTTGTTCTTTGCTGCACGCTGAAGGAAGTTAAGCCAAACAAGCCAAGGCATGCAATTAAAATAGCAACTGCCGAGAATCCGGAGAAGATCTTTCCGAAGCGGATGTCTTCTTTGTATTGCTCATCAAATGCACGATCCAGGAAGAAATAGTCCATTTGAAAGTTAGTAAACACATCATCCCACTCGGATTTTACAGTTGCGACCAGGTTTTTCAGTTGATCATTTCGACTGGCAGCGTTTGTATCATCCAGTTTCAGCTTGATAAAATAGAACTCGGTCCATGAGCTAAGGATGTAAGCCAGAGGCTGATAATCATTGTGCAGTGACGTATGGTGATGATTCTCCATCACACCTCTAACGGTTAGAGGAGCATAGAATCCTGATAATTCTGCACCTATTGCATCTTCCGCATTCGCAAAACCCAATTGCTGGGCAAGCTTTTCATTAATGACCACATCTCCTTTACTCCAGGGACTATCGCCTCGTTTTAACTTTCTTCCCGCTACAAGGTCAATTCCAAAGAAGTCAGGGAAGTCCAGGTCCATGGAGATCAGCCCGGTAAAGACGGAGCTTTCCAGGGATTCGTTTTTTAGGTAGATGTTGGTCGCCCAACCTACAGGCTCACCGGGTATCTCACCTGCATTGGTGATTTCTGCTACACCAGCATACTTCAACAATTCCGTTTTAAGCGTTTTGAATTGTTTCACATCTTCGCGATCGTTGGAGTTGATGTCTCCCGGAGGAGATTTGAGCACCAGGATGTTTTCGATCTCTATGCCGAGATCTGCCTCTCGCATGTAATTGATTTGTTGATAGACCGTGACAGTACCGGCGATGAGAATGAAGGTGATCATAAACTGTACAAAGACCATACTCTTACGCAGCTTCACTCCGCCAACTTTACCTCTGTTTCCAACCAGGATGTTCACTACATTCATGGTTTTCAGTAAGATGTAAGGGTAAAGGCCAATCAATAAAGTACCTATCGCAATCAATACGGTCAGGAACATTAAAACCTGCAAATCCATCAAGGCGGTCACCGGAAGTCCGGTCACCTCAATTAAATATTTCTCACCTAATTGTGTCAGTAGTATGGCAAAACCCAAAGCAATGAGGTTCATGACAAATGCTTCCAGGATAAAAAGTTGTGTGATCTGCTTCATGGAAGAGCCCATGCATTTACGGATGCCCATTTCTTTTAAACGCTCAATGGTTCTCACCAATGAAAGGTTCATGTAGTTGATCCATGCAATAACCAAAATAATTACAGCAATCAAGCTAAGAACCACTACCGTATTTTTATCAACACCTTCAGTGAATGACCAGGCGTTGGAAGAGTTTAAATGGATATCAGTGACAGGTTGTAAGTAGTAATCAACCGAATATCCCGCTGAGGCGAAGGCTTCTTTAGAGTTTTCCTCGTGCAACCGGTTGATATCATCTAGGATTTCTGATTGCCTTGAAGCATCTTCAGCCAATAAGTAGGTAATCATACTACTTGAAGACCAGCTAAGTCGTGCCTCAGAGTAGTTGTCAAGCGACGGGTAGGAGAGTAGCAATCCAAATTGAATGTGGGAATTGTCAGGTATATCTTTCAAGACACCCACTAATTCGTATTCTTTGGCACCGGTATTGCCACTAAGTGTAAACGAATTTCCAATGGCCTTTTCAGGGTCGCTAAAAAACTTTTTGGATGCGGAAAGTGTGAGAATGGCTTTTTGTGGCTCGCCAAATTTCGCACTGCTTCCTGCTTCAAACTCAAAATCGAAGATGTCGAATATACCTTTATCACCAATGTAAACCTGTGGTTGTTCAAAGTTTACCCTGTTTTCACCATCGTCGTAGATAATCGAGGAATTGGCATAACTAAAATCAAAAAAGCGAGCCACCTCAGTCACTAGCGGAGATTCTTCGCGCAACGTTTCTCCCATCATGGAAGGAGCGGAAATAGCCTGACCTAAAGATTCTCCATTCTTAAAGGCTTCGGATTCCAGTCGGAAGATTCTATCGGATTTCGAATGAAAGGCATCGAACGAAGTATGGAAGTTTACGTATTGGGCTATGACCAAACAAGCGGCCATCCCTAGCGCAAGCCCGAAAATATTGATAAAGGAGAAGACCTTATTTTTTTGGATCTGCCGGAAGATCGTAATCAAATAATTTTTTAGCATGTCGATTTTGGTTTTGGTTGCATTTCGAACTCCAATCGGCATGCCAATTATTGTAATAATCTCATAATCAAATACTTGCAAAAAGTATTGACTGCTTTTACTGTGCGTAAACGAACGGATTTGAAGAAGATTCGAACAGATTAACAATTTTTTATTCAACCGAAATGCATGAAATTGGCCAAATGAAGAAATTAGTTCTGATCATTGGTTTAGTTCCTATTATACTCAGCGCTCAAATCAAATTTGAGGAAGGAAGCTGGGAAGAGGCGGTTGCAAAGTCTCGCATGTCGGGGAAGTTGATCCATTTAAGCGCATTTGCCGAATGGTGCGAGCCGTGCAAAGAGATGGAAGAGTATACGTTTACCGATTTGGAGGTTGCAAACTATTTCAATGCCAACTTCATCAACGTATTAATGGACATGGAAGCCTATCCCGGTGTGGAACTTTCTGAAGAATACACAGTGGCGGTGTTTCCCTCATACCTATTTATCAATGGAAACGGCGAAGTGGTACATCGCGGGTGTGGTGCAATGGATGCCACCCAATTCTTACACCTTGGAGAAGATGCCCTCTCAGACAGTGCTACACTGCTTTCCTTGGAGAATAGGTATGTACAAGGTGAGCGATCCACTGAATTCATGATTAGCTATTTGGAGCTGCTTGAAGATGTGTGTTTGGATGCTGAGCGTTTTGCTTCTGAATATCTAAGTGACCTGGAGCTCAGTCAACTTACTGAAGATACTCCATGGGAAGTTTTTGCTGCATTTCAGTGGGATATATATAGCCGTGAGTTTCAATATCTGCTTGCAAACCGTGCTGAGTTTGAAAAAAGGATTGGCCAAAAAAATGTGGATGCAAAGCTTTATGACACCTACTTATCACAGTACCAGGAAGTATTTGAAGCTGAGGAGTTGCATGACTTTGGAATGCGATCATTATTACATGCCATTGATGATGTGACTTTTGTCGGGTCCGATACGCTTAAATTGATGATGAATCTGCACTACGCAGAATACATTGAAAATTGGGACAATTATGCGACTTATGCTATTGAACTTGTGGGCATGAATAACATACAGGACCCCGAGCAGCTCAATGAACTCGCTTGGAAATTCTACTTATTCGTCAGCAATAAAAATCAATTGGAAATTGCATCTTCCTGGGCGCAGCAGGCGGTGGACAAACAACCGGAACCCTCCATGATTGACACCTATGCCTCCTTACAGTTCAAGCTTGGCAATAAAAAGCAAGCAATTGAATTGGAAAAGCAAGCATTGGAGCTGGCGCGTGAGTTGTATGATGATACTTCACATTATGAGTATCAACTCAAGAAATTCGGAGGTAAGTTGTAACGACTGCAAATATTTTAATACTGCAAATGCAACATTCTGTTTTGGGGTAGGTCTCTAACTGATAGATACCAAACCCAAAGCGTCATGATCAAAAACACGTTCCTTACCTCATTCAGAGCTTTATGGAATAGCAAAAGCACCTTTTTTCTGAATATTCTTGGACTCTCTATCGGAGTATGTGCATGCGTATTGGCATACCTGCATGTTGACTATGAATTGAGTTATGACACGCATTACTCGAAAAAATCACAACTCCATCGGGTGGTAACTGGAAATCTGGATGCGGGAGAGGGGTGGGTGAAAGTGGCCGCACCGATACCACCCAAATTGAAGAAAGACATTCCGGAAATACTCGAATTTGCAAGACTTACTGAATATTCATACAACAAGAAAGTAGCGGTAAATTATGAGGATCTTGTTTACAATGAGCGCCGGGTTTATCTAGCTGATCCTTCCATCTTCGAAATGCTTGATATAGCGTTTATTCAAGGTGGCGTTAGTGTAAAGGTTCCGAAACAGTCCATATACATTTCAGAACCAGCTGCAAAAAAACTGTTTAAAGAAGAGGATCCGATCGGGAAAGTCTTGACTGTCAATGGTGATCGGGATTATGCTATAAAGGGGGTATTCAAATCCATGCCAGATAATAGTCACCTGGAAATGGATTACATCGTGCCGTTTGAGAATTTGGAGGAGGTGCTACCATATACCAGTCTTACTTCAAACTGGGGACAATTCAATTATTTTGCATATGTTCTGTTGGATGAGTCTGCAAACACTTCTGATGTTGTCAGCAAGATCAAATCCACGGTTGTAGAATTTGGTGACGATCGCGAGATGAGGTTTGAAGATTTGACCTTGCAGGCCATGCAAGACATTCATTTTCAAGCAAGCGGCGGCAATGTAAAAGCGTCATATGATACACGATACTTGTTTATCTATGGCTCCATTGCTTTGGCCATCTTCATTATATCTGTCATCAATTTCTTGAATCTTTCCATTGCAAGCTCTACCAGGAGAATTAAGGAAGTGGGTATTCGAAAAGTTATGGGGGCGAGCAGGGTTCAAATTGTCAACCAATTTGTAGTAGAAGGCTTCATTCTATCTACACTATCGATTATTATCGGGCTTTTGCTTTCGGAGAGCGCACTGCCTTTTATCAATAACCTGGTGGGATCAAAAAGTACGCTTGATTTATTGGACCCAATGCTGCTATCAATGCTAATTGGTTTGATTCTATTTATTTCTATGATTTCAGGATTTTATATCACCTTTTTTGTGATCTCTTTTCATCCAATTACCGCATTAAAGGGTGTCATCAAAATCGGATCCAAAAGAAATGGCTTTAAAAATGGTTTGCTTATAGCACAATTTGTCATGTCGAGTGTGCTTATCCTTTCTTCTGTATTGATTTATAAACAACTTAATTACCTGCAAACGACGGAGCTGGGATTGGAAGAAGAGCAAGTGCTGACTATTGAACTATTTGACGAAAACTCGCGAGCAAAGATGAATGCTCTTGCTGGCGAGCTTGAGAAGGTTCCTGGAGTGGTAAGTACAGGTACATCCAGATTTACTCCTGGAAGCCCCAATTGGAGCAATACAATTTCATGGCCCGGACAGAAAGAGGATGTAAATTGGCATGTTAATGAAGTTGGGCCCGGATTTCTGGAAACGTTCGGAATCACATTAATTGCAGGAGATCTTAAGGCAATCAACTCATACGTCGAAACTTCACCTTATGTGTACTTAGTAAATGAAGCGGCAGTGGAAGCGGCTCAATGGGAAGAACCTGTAGGTCAGCCAATTGCTGCTACTGGAAGTAACTCCAGCGCACCAATACGTGGTGTCGTTAACAACTACCATTATCAATCGCTTCATAATGAAATTGAACCAATGGTGCTCAGGGTTTTGGATGATGCGAGGCACAACATGTTATCATTAAAATTATCCAGCAACGATTACACTAGATTATTGGATAATATTCGAGAAGTGCATGCAAATGTGCTGGGTAATATTCCTTTTGAATATGCCTTCGCAGATGATCAGTTTGAGGAATTATACAAAGTGGAAGAGCAGACCACCAAGCTTGTAGGCCTTCTTACCGGTATTGCGATTGTATTGTCGATTCTCGGAATGTATGCACTATTAAGTTTTGCTGTAAAAGAACGAACAAAAGAAATTGCGATCCGAAAAGTATTGGGCATCAAGTTATTGGGAACCTTGTTTTTGCTAAGCGGGAAATACTTCAAGTTGCTGGTAGTTTCGAATGTCATTGGTCTAGCACTAACATGGTATTTGATTGATAAATGGCTGGAAAATTTCAGCTATCATATCTCACTCAGTGTATTCAGTATGATATTGATTTCACTTTCTACCTTTTTGATCGTAATCCTGGTGGTGTGTTCTAAAACATGGCAAACTGAACGAATCAATCCAACGGAAGCATTAAGGAATGAATAGATGATGAGCACCTGATAAAATCAGGCGCTCATCTTTCTTGATATAGCTTTAGGTTTATTATTGATGTAATCTATTCATCACGCAATGAATTCACCGGGTTGGTCAATGCTGCATTAATTGATTTATAGCTTACGGCCAGCATTGCTACTAACAATGCTCCAAATCCTGCCAATAAGTAAACAAGTAAGTTGTCCACTCCCAATAGGTCTATTCTGTATTGAAAATCGCTGATCCAATTCTTGAGGAAATAATAAGCGATTGGCCAGGCAATCAAATTGGCTAGCACAATCAGAATGACAAATTCTTTCATCAAAAGCTGGACGATTTGACGAATCGTTGAGCCAAGCACTTTACGTACACCGATCTCTTTTTTACGCTGCTCGACCATGAAGAATGATAGCCCAAAAAGACCCAAGGCAGATATAATGATAGAAAGTCCGGTAAATGAATTGACAAGTGAAGCAAAGAGCTCATCTGAAGCGAATATTTGATCAAATTCCTGGTCAAAGAATTGATAATCAAAAGGATAGTTAGGAAATGCATTGTTCCATTCGGCCTCCAAAAAGTCCACAGTACCTCTGATGTCGTTTGGACTCACCTTAACCACTAAGGTATTATTTGGTCCAGGGTTATAAAAGATCATCAAAGGTTCGATCTTATGCCTCATACTTGAGAAATGAAAATCCTTGATTACCCCAATGACCTTTCGGGTTGTCCCGTTATTGCCGAATACCAGATTTTTGCCTACAGCCTCATCCCAACCTAGTGATTCCATCATCGCTTCATTAATGATGATGGATTCTTGTTGATCTGATCCATAACTTGGATCATAATTGCGACCAGCAGCCATTTCCATACCCATCGCATCCAAATAATTTTCGTCCATGGACATAACGCTCACAATCCAGGGTTCATCTTCATTGCCTCCTTCGATATTCACTCCGGACCGTCCGAAGGTATTACCTGGCATGTTGTTGGAATAGGCCACACCCGTAATGTTGGAATTGCCGTCTAATTGCTGTTTGAAGCTCTCCAATCCATTGCTCATCCCAGGGCCAATGCTAATATTTATTACCTGTTCTTTTTCAAAACCCAGGTGTTTGTTTTTGATAAAGTTGATTTGTTTGGATACAATTAGGGTCGTGCAAATCATACCAATAGCAGCTACAAATTGAAGGACCACTAACGTTTTTCTTAGCCAGATACCTTTCGAACTTGTTTGGAAACGACCTCTCAGAATATTTACTGACTTTATGCTCGAGAGAATGAATGAAGGATAGACACCAGCCAAAACCCCAACAGTGATAGCCAGTAATAGATAGCCAATGACAAGTAATGGTGCATTATTTATTAATGCCATGAATTCAATATTCAAGCTCAAATCAGTGGAAGTGGTAATAAGGTATACAGCCCCTAATGAAATAATCATGGATGCAACTGACATCAACATCGATTCAATCATGTGCTGGCTTATCAGAAGTGCTTTGGAACTCCCAACCACCTTTCGAATGCCTACTTCTTTGGCACGAGTGGTGGATTGAGCGGTTGTTAGGTTCACAAAGTTGAATGCAGCGATAAGTAGAATGAACAAGGCTACACCTGAGAGTGCATAAACATATACTTGATCTCCTTTTTCTATATGATAGTAGTCAAATAGGAGTTCTGCAGATCCCAAATGGATATCCTCCAGCGGTTGAAGTTGTGGGATCCAAAATGCATTGACATCATTAGCGAGGGCAATATCCGCAAGCTTCTTCTCTACTTCAATTTCATTAGCACCCTCAGATAAAACAGCATAACCCAACATACCCAGACCACCCCAGGACTCTATGTATTGTGCTAGCGAAGAATCGGACTGAGCAGGATATAATGACATCAAAACATCGAATCCAAGATGTGAATTCTTTTCAATATTATCCATCAAGCCAACTACTTCCCAGGATTGATCATTGATGGTTAGGACTTGGCCAATACTTTCTTCATCGGATCCAAATACCTTTTCCGCGTACGCATCGGTGAGAATAAGCTTATGGGGTTGATTAAATTTTTCGAGGGTTTCTTCCCGATTCCTTACCGGTATATCAAAGATTTTGAAGAAGTCATTTTCTACATATAGTGCATATTCAGAATAATACCCAAGATCACCTTTTTCCATACGCTGTTCGCCGGCATACAACATTCTCGAAGCGATCTCTATTTCCGGGATCTCCTCTTCGGCAGCCTGAGGCATCCTTGGGTTGGTTATGGCAACCTGATTGCTACTGACCCCAAGGGCTTCATCAATGGTGGTAAAACGGTAGATCTGATTGGATTTTGAATGCCAACGATCGTATGATACTTCGTTATAGACAAACATCGAAAGGGCCACGAATGTCGAGAAGCCAAGGATCAGTCCGAATGCATTAATTAACGTGGATAGTTTATTTTTCTTAAAGCTTCGCAGTGCGATAAGTATGAACGTCTTTAGCATAGTCGTAGAATTTTGAGTTTGGATTAAGCTAACGTCAATACTTGTTCACAGCAACAATGGTTACATAGGTGGAGGTGGTGTGGGATAGGGGGTGTTAAAAAAATGTTAAATCATCGATCTGCATAAAAAAAGCCCGCTGATTAGCGGGCTTTCAAGATTGTCATTGGATAGCGATTATCCGACGCTGCCTTTTAAATATTCACGATTTAATCGAGCAATATTTTCGAGCGAAATACCTTTAGGACATTCTACTTCGCATGCTCCCGTGTTCGAACAGTTTCCAAAACCTTCTTCGTCCATTTGCTTCACCATGTTTTGAGCACGTTCTTTCCCTTCAACTTTTCCCTGAGGTAATAAAGAAAGCTGAGAAACTTTTGCAGATACAAATAGCATGGCAGAGGCATTCTTACAAGTGGCCACACATGCTCCACATCCAATACAGGTTGCTGCATCAAATGCCTTATCTGCATCGTGTTTGTCGATTGGAATGGCATTGGCATCTTGTGTATTTCCGGAAGTATTTACACTGATGAAGCCTCCGGCATTCATGATTCGATCGAAGGAGCTTCTGTCAACTACCAGGTCCTTGATCACAGGGAAAGCTTTCGCACGCCATGGTTCGATGTAGATCGTTTCACCGTCTTTAAACTCACGCATGTGCAGTTGGCAAGTAGTAATTTCTCTACCCGGTCCATGTGCTTCACCATTAATAAACA
The DNA here is from genome assembly GCA_965601465.1 of Ekhidna sp. Taxonomy (GTDB): domain Bacteria; phylum Bacteroidota; class Bacteroidia; order Cytophagales; family Cyclobacteriaceae; genus Ekhidna. Next base: position 2,137,999 of record OZ271834.1, read on the forward strand.
TAGAACAACTACCGCAAATTCCCTCTCGGCAATCGTGATCGAACGCCACAGGCTCTTTGTTCTCTGCAATAAGTTGTTCATTCAAAATATCCATCATTTCAAGGAAAGAGCTATCGGTTGATATTCCGGACACCTGATAGGTTTCCATCTTTCCCTGGTCTTTATCGCTTTTCTGTCTCCAGACTTTAAGTGTTAAGTTCAATTCTGTTGCTGACATAATCTCTTATTTATAAGAACGTGTTTTCAGTTCTATGTTTTCGTATTTCAATTCCTCTTTGTGAAGCTTCGCTTTGGATGGCTCACCCTGATATTCCCATGCAGACACATAGGTAAAGTTTTTATCATCTCGTGTCGCTTCTCCTTCTTCTGTTTGGTACTCTTCTCTGAAGTGACCACCGCAAGATTCATTCCTTTCCAGCGCATCTCTTGCGAAGAGTTCACCCAACTCAAGAAAATCCGCCACTCTTCCTGCTTTCTCGAGCTCTTGATTGATTCCGTCAGGAGATCCGGGTACCGTTACCTCTTTCCAAAATTGCTCACGGAGTTCTTTAATCTCCTTAATAGCATCTTTCAAGCCTTTCTCATTTCGAGCCATTCCAACTTGGTTCCACATGATTTTTCCCAATCGCTTATGGAAATAGTCTACCGAATGTGAACCCTTATTGTTTACAAAAAAGTCAATTTGTTCTTTTACACCCTTCTCCGCTTCATCGAATTCCTTAGAATCTGTTGGGATAGCACCCGTTCTGATGTCATCAGCCAGGTAATCTCCTATCGTGTAAGGAAGCACAAAGTATCCATCGGCAAGACCTTGCATCAAGGCTGAAGCCCCCAATCGGTTGGCACCATGATCAGAGAAATTCGCCTCACCAATAGCGTAGCATCCTGGAATGGTCGTCATCAAGTTATAATCTACCCAAACGCCTCCCATGGTGTAGTGTACTGCAGGGTAAATCTTCATTGGCGTTTCGTATGGATTATCTGCAGTGATTTTCTCATACATCTGAAAGAGGTTACCGTATTTGGTTTCAACCACTTTCGTTCCCAATGCTTTAATATCTGCTTCTGTGGCATTATGCAGCCCTTTTACATTAGCTTCTTCCTGACCGTAGCGCATGATTGCAGCACTGAAATCCAGGTATACCGCTTCACCAGTTTCATTTGTCCCTACTCCAAATCCTGCATCACATCTTTCCTTGGCAGCTCTTGATGCTACATCTCGGGGAACCAGGTTTCCAAATGAAGGATATCTTCTTTCCAGGTAATAATCCCGATCCTCTTCTTTTAGATCGGTAGGCTTCAGTTTGCCGGCGCGAATTGCTTCTGCATCCTCCTTCTTAGCTGGCACCCAAATTCTACCATCATTTCTTAAAGACTCTGACATCAAAGTCAATTTGGATTGTTGATCTCCATGTTGAGGAATACAGGTAGGGTGAATTTGAGTGAAGCAAGGGTTAGCAAAATATGCGCCTTTCTTATGAATCTTCCATCCGGCAGAAACATTGGAGCCCATTGCATTCGTAGATAAGAAGAAAACATTTCCATATCCTCCAGATCCAACGACTACCGCATGTGCTGAATGCCTTTCCAGCTCCCCAGTCACAAGATTTCTTGCAATGATCCCTCTTGCTTTCCCATCTACAATCACAATATCCATCATTTCGTGACGGTTGTACATGGTAATCTTACCCTTTCCAATTTGACGGGACATGGCAGAATAAGCACCTAAAAGTAATTGTTGCCCGGTCTGACCCTTCGCATAGAAAGTTCTAGATACTTGTACCCCACCAAAAGACCGGTTGTCTAGCAACCCACCATAGTCACGTGCAAAAGGAACACCTTGTGCCACGCACTGATCAATGATATTGGTTGATACTTCTGCCAAACGGTATACGTTTGCCTCACGCGATCGATAATCTCCGCCTTTTACCGTATCGTAAAAGAGGCGGTAAGTTGAATCGCCATCGCCTTGATAGTTTTTAGCAGCATTGATACCACCCTGAGCTGCAATCGAGTGCGCCCTTCTCGGAGAATCCTGGTAGCAAAAAGCTTTTACATTATAGCCCAACTCAGCAAGTGTAGCTGCTGCAGATCCACCAGCTAAACCTGTTCCTACCACAATCACATCAATGGATCTTTTGTTGGCTGGGTTGACTAATCGAATATTGTTTTTATGATTGGTCCACTTTTCTGCTATTGGACCTTCAGGTATTTTAGAATCTAATGTTGACATGCCTCTTATTTCTTAAAGGGAATTGACATAATGAAAAACAGCAATAAAAATGAACCCGATAGGGATCAAGAATGCATAGGCGCGACCAATTTTCTGAATGGTCGGAGTGTACTTATCGTGACGTGCACCTACTGATTGGAAAGCTGATTGAAATCCATGAAGCAAATGCAATGCGAGAAATACAAATGAAAGTGAATACACAATGACACGGCCAGGACTGGCAAACATGTGTACCACTTCGTCATAATATCTGTTAGGATCTTCCGGTTTCATTTCAATGTATTTGTAGTTCATTTCAGGAATCCAGAAGTCATAAAAGTGGAATCCAAGAAAGAAAAGGATGAAAAGACCGCTCCAAATCATGTTTCGTGACATCCACGAAGAATTGGCAGCTCCGTTGTTCTTAGCATATTTTATCGCCCTTGAATTTCGGTTCTTGATCTCAAGAATAAATCCCATGATGAAGTGAAAAGCTACCCCAAACATAAGTATTGGTTGCGCCACAAACTGAACCACAGGATTTGTACCCATGAAATGGGACAGTTCATTGAAGGTGTCTTCACTTACCACCGAAGTGAAATTGATCATGAAATGTTGCAAAAGGAAAATGATCAGGAATAGCGCTGAAAGTGCCATGGCAAATTTTCTTCCAATGCTGCCCGAAAAAAGTTGCTTACTCATTATATAAGGTTATTGGATTTTCGTCAAAGGTAATTTCAGAAAGCTTGATGGACAATCTAAATTTCTTTTTTGACTGGTTCTAAATAATTATTTGGTTTTAAAATAAGTATGTATTCCGTATACATTGTTTAGAAACTATAACTAGTAGCGCACAATTCTTGTTGGGTAATTGTTCGTTGTGTATCAAAAGCATTTAGTTTTACAATGATTAATTGGCCAATATGCGTTTTATAAGGTATTTCTTAGTTTCGATTTTCTTTCTCACCGCAATTATTTCCAAAGCAACTCACATCAGGGCTGGTGAAGTGATTGCAAAGAGAGTCTCAGGTCTGACCTATCAATTTACTTTTATTGGCTATCGCGATGTTGAGGGCGTTCCTTTTGGTAATGGTACATTCGACTTTGGTGATGGAACAGTATTCGGAGGTGAAAATGGCGAGGCAATCCCTTGGCAAACTCCGGTTCTGATTGCTGAAGGCGTTGAAAGATGGGAATTTACACTTACATATACCTATGCTGGAGGTTCTAACTACCTGGTTAGCTACATTGAAGAATTCAGAAACGCAAACATCCAAAACATAGCAGGGTCCATAAGCACCACCTTTTATGTAGAAACTCTTCTGGTTGTAGACCCTTTGATTGTAAATAGTACGCCTTTCTTTACCGTACCGCCCATAGATCAGGGAGTCGTTGGAGGCATCTTCGAACATAACCCCGGAGCATTTGATCCGGATGGGGATAGCCTTTCATATTATTTCACTATACCTAAACAAGACGAAGGATTGGATGTAAACGGATATCAATCCTTAATTGATCCTTCGTTTTACACAAACTTCAATGAAGGCAATCAAGCGAAGGATGGGCCACCTACATTATCTATCAACGCATTCGATGGTACCATGATATGGGATGCCCCGGGAGGTGCTACCATTCCAGAATTGGAGAATCGAGAATTCAATGTGGCTTTTGTCGTTGAGGAGTGGCGCCGAATAAATGGACAGCTCATCCGTCTCGGTTTTGTGACGCGTGATATGCAAATTATCATTTGGAATTATCCAAATGATCCTCCCGAACTAGAAATACCACCGGATACCTGTGTGGTTGCTGGTTCTCCCATTACTGCGATGGTAACTGGTACTGACCCCGATGGTGATCAGGTAAAACTGGAAGCTTTTGGAGGTCCGTTCGAAATTACGCCATCCGCTAGTTTCACCCCAAACCCAGCCGAATTTCAAGATTCTCCTGCGCTATTGAATTTTGAGTGGACACCGAGTTGTGATCAAGTGAGAACAGCACCCTATGAGGTACAATTCAAAGCTACCGACGATCCCGTCATCACAGGAATCGTAAACCCGCCAGGGCAAGTAAACTTTGAGACCTGGAGAATACAGGTGGTTGGGCCAGCACCAACCGGGCTAACGGTGGATTCACGACCAGGAAGAAGAATGCAACTTGATTGGGATGAATATTCTTGTACAAATGCAGATTCCATGCAGGTTTGGAGAAGAGTAGGGGAGTTTGAAATTGACCCCACCTGCAATCCGGGAATACCAGAAAATTCAGGGTACGAACTCATTGAAACACTGGGTATTTCAGAAACTTCCTATTTGGATACCAATGATGGCATTGGCCTGTCTTCAGGATCAAAATATTGCTACCGACTTGTGGCCACTTTTCCAGCACCTGCAGGTGGCGAAAGTATCGCAAGTGATGAAGCATGTGATAGCCTTTTAATTGACGTTCCCGTTATCACAATGGTGGATGTAGTGCAAACGGGAGAAACTGATGGAGTAATGGAGGTAAGATGGACACCTCCCTATCAAATAGATGACGTAGCATTTCCTCCAACCTATACTTATGAGGTTCTTAGAAAACAAGGACAGAGTTTTGGTGGAACATTTACTTCCGTTAGGCCGCCATCTCCGGATACTACATTCACAGATACTGGAATAAACACTGAAGATTTCCCTTATTCCTATCGAATAGTACTGTATGATAATACCAATCAAGCAGTAGACACTTCCCAACAGGCATCTTCGGTATGGTTGGGGCCTACACCACTTGTTGGTGGAATACGTCTCAATTGGGAAGCCAACGTGCCATGGTCGAATACTGTTCAGGAGTTTCCTTATCACTATATCTACCGGGATAATGTCATCAATGGAGACTTGACTGCCCTTCAATTGATAGATTCGGTTGATGTCACAATGGATGGTCTTTCCTATTTGGATGATGGAAGGTTTAATGGTGTAGATCTTGATGAAGAGGTGGAGTATTGCTATTTCGTGACTACCAATGGTTCTTTTGGCAATGAATTACTACCGGAACCGCTGATAAATAATTCGCAAATCATTTGTGCACAACCAAATGATACCATTCCACCATGTCCTCCAATTTCCATCGTATTTAATAGTGCTTTGGACTGTGAAACACAAGCGGCGTGTCAAACACGTGATGGTAATTCTGGTGTAGGCTTGGTAAATGCTTTTTCCTGGGAATTTGACAATGATCAGGCCTGTGATGATGATATTCTCTTATTCAGAGTGTATGCATCTGACAATGGAGTTGATGGAGATTATGTACTAATCGCAGAAACGAGCGATACAGAATTCTTCCATAATGATCTGACAACTTTGGCATTTTGCTATTATCTGACGGCAGTGGATAGATCTGGTAATGAAAGCGTCATTTCGGAGATCATCTGTAATGACAACTGTCCGCAGTATGTCTTACCAAATGTGTTTACACCGAATGGAGATGGTAGAAATGATACATTCAGGCCCATGCAGACGCCAGATACCTGTCCTAGATTTGTGGATGAAGTAGTTTTTAAGGTATTCAATAGAGCAGGAACAGAAGTTTTTAGTCATGATTCTAAGGAAGCTGAAAAAACCATATTTATCGAGTGGGATGGCACATTAAATGGAGGTGCAGAATTACCTCCAGGTGTATATTATTATTCCGCCGAAGTAAAATTCAATTCATTGAACCCAGATGAGGCCAGAAAAGTTATAAATGGGTGGGTACAAATCATTCGATAGAACAACCGATCATTTTTTTTGATGGCGTGTGTAATCTGTGCAACTCCTCGATTCAGTTTATTCTGAAAAGAGATAAGAATGCCCAATTCAAATATTCTTCCTTGCAATCAGAATTTGCTCAAGAACACCTAGCTGATCATTATGTAGATACTGGGAACCTTCAAAGTATCGTACTAAAAAAAGGGGACAGGATATCAACAAAAAGTTCTGCCGTTCTGACAATTACTAAGAGTCTATCCGGGGGTTGGCCACTATTTTATGTGTTTATGATCATTCCAAAATTCATCAGGGATTCAGTCTATGACTATATTGCTGCAAATAGATACAGATGGTTTGGAAAAAGAGATGAATGCATGATTCCTTCACCAGAATTAAAAAGTCGCTTCATCGATTAAATTGATTAGCTACTTTTGCATTGAACAAACATTAACATATGAGCAATGCATACGTTTTTCCAGGACAGGGAGCTCAGTTTTCTGGCATGGGAAAAGATCTTTACGATAATCATTCGTCCGCTAAAGAATTGATTGATCAGTCCAATGATATTCTTGGTTTTGATATCAAAAACATCATGTTTGCGGGATCTGATCAAGAATTGAAACAAACCAAGGTTACCCAACCTGCGGTCTTCATCCACAGTGTTGTGGCAGCCTTAACTTCTGAAAATTTTAATCCGGATATGGTTGCAGGTCATTCATTGGGTGAATTTTCTGCACTTGTTGCTAATGGCGTGCTGACCTTCCACGATGGATTGTCATTGGTCTCAAAAAGGGCAATGGCCATGCAGAAGGCTTGTGAAATGCAAGAATCGACTATGGCAGCTGTTTTAGGTTTGGATGATGAAGTTGTTGAACAAGTATGTAATGATACAGATGGAGTGGTTGTAGCTGCAAATTATAATTGCCCCGGTCAATTGGTGATTAGTGGCGAAGTAGCTGCGGTCAATGCAGCATGCGAGAAATTAAAAGAAGCGGGTGCTAAAAGAGCCTTGGTGCTTCCAGTAGGTGGAGCCTTCCATTCACCATTGATGGAGCCTGCCCGCGAAGAGCTGGCGGAGGCAATACAGAACACAAACTTTAATGATCCAAAATGTCCTGTTTATCAAAATGTTGATGCAAAAGGATATTCAGATGTTGAGTCAATTAAGAAAAACCTTGTTCTTCAATTGACATCTCCTGTAAGATGGACACAGTGCGTTCAGAATATGATAGCTGATGGTGCTTCGAGCTTCACAGAATGCGGACCTGGAAAAGTACTTCAAGGTCTTGTGAAGAAAGTGGACAGACAAATGGAAGTAGCTGGAATCTCATGAGGTTTTCAAGGATCATATTTATGCTTTTTTTAGGCGCGATTCTGATCGGATCCGAGGGCTGCAGAAAAGGCCCTTCAACCTCGCACAAGAAGAATAAAAAGAAAGTTAAAAGAGGTAAGCCGATGCCTTGCCCAATCAAAGATTGCTAATGAAAATTGTAATCGCCATTGATGGCTATTCTGGTACAGGAAAAAGTTCTACGGCAAAACAAGTGGCCTCACGTCTTGGTTATAATTATATAGATAGTGGGGCAATGTATCGAGCGGTTACACACTTTTTTTTAGCTAATGACATAGATTTTGAATCAGCTGATAATTTAGAGAAGCACCTTCAGGGGTGTAACATTTCTTTCGAAGGATCTTCAATTTATTTAAATGGCACCGCCATTGATGATGAGATTCGGACAATGGCGGTGAATCACAATGTCAGCAAAGTGAGTGCGATTTCTGAAGTACGCGCCAAGCTCGTGGAGCAGCAGCGGAAAATGGGCGAGAAGAAAGGTGTTGTAATGGATGGGAGAGATATTGGCACCGTTGTTTTTCCTAATGCAGAACTAAAAGTGTTTATGACTGCAGATATGGATATACGGGCGGAGAGAAGGAGAAAGGAATTGGTGAAGAAGGGTATTAATGAGTCCTTGGAGGTAATTAAAGAGAACCTTAAAGAACGAGATCACATTGACAGTACCCGGATGGATAGCCCGTTGAAAATGGCCGATGATGCGAAGGAAGTCGATACTTCTCACTTAACTTTGAATCAACAGATCGATAAAATTGTTTCCATGGCAGAATCAATAATTTATGAAGATTGAAATAGACGAACATTCGGGTTATTGTTTTGGCGTAGAATTCGCCATTCAAATGGCGGAAGATGAGATGGCCGAGGGGCAGCAGCTTTACTGTCTCGGTGATATTGTTCATAATTCTATGGAAGTAGAACGACTATACAATAAAGGTCTTCGAACTATTACACGAGATGAGTTGAAGGATCTAAAAGATTGCAAGGTGCTTATTCGTGCACATGGAGAACCACCAGAGACCTATCAGATGGCCATTCAGAATAACATTGAGTTGGTAGATGCTTCCTGCCCGGTTGTTTTAAAGCTCCAGAATAGAGTCAAAAACGCCTATGATTTGGCCAAAAGCAAAGATGGACAATTAGTAATCTATGGGAAACCAGGTCATGCAGAAGTGATCGGACTGACAGGACAAACGTCCAATGAAGCCATTATCATAATGGGACCAGAAGATTTGGATAAAGTTGATTTTTCAAGACCAATTACGCTTTATTCTCAAACCACTAAAAGCACCAAAGGATTTTATTCAATCAAAGAAGAAATCGAGAAACGTATCGAGAAAGAGGGGCTATTGTCAGTTGCTGATGATTTCAATGCAAACGATAGTATCTGTCGACAAGTTTCCAATAGAGAACCTCACATGGAAAAGTTCTCTCAGAAGCATGATGTGATCATTTTTGTAGCAGGTAGAAAAAGTTCTAATGGCAAAGCCCTATATAATGTTTGCTTGTCTTATAATCCAAGAAGCTACTTTGTGGAAAACGAAAAAGAGATTGATTTATCGTGGATTCAGCCAGGAGATTCAGTCGGAATTTGTGGCGCAACTTCCACTCCTACCTGGCTAATGGAGCAAGTATCTGATTTCCTTCAAAAAAATGAGCCCGCATTTACAGAATAAATCAAACCATTCAACCAAGAATTAGTTACCAATGACAGCTGAATAATCAGCTTTTTTATTGGAATTTAGACAGAGGTTAAAACTGATATTGATTAAGTTTGCCTCGTTTTTTAGACGTTCTCCCAAGAAAGAAATATGTCTCAGACAATAAAGCTGAAAAAAGGTTTCAACTTAAACCTTGCCGGAAAGGCAGAAAACAAAACAATAGAAGTCACCCAGCCGGATACTTTCGCGCTCAAACCAACTGATTTTAGTGGACTAGGACGTCCAAAATTAGTTGTAAAAGAAGGTGACAATGTAAAAGCCGGATCTCCATTATTCTTCGAACGCGGTGACGAAGATATTCTTTACACTTCACCTGTGAGTGGTGAAATTGTAGAGATCAAACGAGGAGAGAAGCGTAAAGTCCTTGAAGTCAAGATTTTAGCAGATAAGCAAATTGAATTTGAAAAGTTTAAGAACTACTCTGCCTCAGAAATTGCCAATATTTCCAAGGAAGATGCGCTCGAGCAACTAAAAAAATCTGGTGGCTGGACAAATATCATACAACGCCCGTATGGTATCGTAGCAAATCCTGCTGACAATCCAAAAGCCATCTTTGTATCTGCATTCGATAGTAGCCCTTTAGCACCTGATTATAATTATGTACTGCAAGGTCAAGAGCAGTACTTTCAAGCAGGCCTGGATATTCTAAAGAAATTTACAACTGGTACTGTTCATCTTAATGTGGATGGAAATGCTGAAATTTCCCAGATTTTTTCCAATGCATCTAATGTACAGATCAACAAAGTGAGTGGTCCTCATCCTGCTGGAAACGTAGGTGTTCAAATTCATCACCTTGATCCAATTTCTAAAGGTGATGTTGCCTGGACAGTAAATCCTGTTGGGGTCGCAATCATTGGTAAGCTCTTCATCGAAGGAGTATACGATACCTCAAGACTGGTAGCATTAACAGGGTCTCAAGTGAAGGAGCGAGGTTATGCTAAAATGTATACGGGAGCATGTTTAAACAAACTGAATCTGGAGGGAAGCGATAATCGAGTGATTTCCGGAAATGTACTTACTGGTGAAGGAGTAGGAGCAGAAGGATACTTAGGTAATTATCACAATCAGGTGACGGTGATCCCTGAAGGCAAGTATGAGGAATTTTTAGGTTGGATATTGCCATCTACGAAAAAGCTGAGCTTCCACAAAGCTTTCGGTATGTTGACTTTTCTGAATGGAAAGAAAGAATTCGAAGTAGATACCAACACACATGGCGAAGAAAGAAACTTTGTAATCTCCGGAGCATTTGAGGAGGTAATGCCAATGGACATTCTTCCAACCTATTTGTTCAAGGCGATTTTAGCAGAAGATTACGATGACATGGAAGCACTTGGGATATATGAGGTGATTGAGGAAGATGTCGCGCTATGTGAATTTATTGATATATCTAAGAATCCTTTACAGGAGATTCTTAGAGAAGGAATTGATTTAATTAAAGAAGGATAAGCAGGAATGAAGTTTTTGCAGAATAAGTTCGATCAAATAAAGCCTCTTTTTGAAAAAGGAGGAAAATTCGAAAAGTTCCACACCATATATGAGGGACACCGCACTATCTTTTTTGCACCGGATATTATAACCGGGAAAAAAGGTACTCAAATCAAAGACGCAACGGATCTGAAGAGATTGATGTTTACAGTGATCATTGCAATGATTCCATGTTTGATTTTTGGAATGTGGAATGTTGGTCATCAGCATTTTATTGCTACTGGAATAGAGGCATCCATTCTTGATAAATTCTGGATTGGTATTTTAAAAGTAGTTCCGATCATAGCCGTATCTTATGCGGTAGGATTGGGTACAGAATTCACTTTTTGTGTCATCTACAATCGCCCGATCGAGGAAGGATTCCTTGTGTCAGGTATGTTGATACCGTTAATTATGCCGGCTACAATCCCACTTTGGCAAGTAGCTCTGGCTACAGTATTTGCAGTAATCATCGGTAAGGAAGTATTCGGGGGTACCGGAATGAACATTCTCAATGTAGCATTAACCGCAAGGGTATTCTTATACTTCGCCTACCCATCTCAGATTTCTGGTGATGTGTGGACTTATTTTGGAGACAAAACCCCGGTAGACGGTTTTTCTGGTGCTACCATTCTAGCATACGGTGCAGAAGCAGCTGCTAATGGTACAGATATGATGCAGGCAGTTTCAGGTCATTGGGCCGCAGGAATGTTCGATTTCTGGAATATGTTCATTGGAATTATACCTGGAAGTATTGGAGAGACATCTACTTTGATGTGTTTGATTGGAGCCTTCATTCTTATCGCAACAGGAGTAGGAAGCTGGAAGATCATGTTAAGCGTGGTTTTAGGTACACTTGCCATGGGAGGACTCTTCAACTTAACTGGAGGAAACAGTTTCATGGAAATGCCTGCACACTATCACCTGGTGATAGGAGGTCTTGCTTTCGGAGCAGTATTCATGGCTACAGATCCCGTTAGTGCCTCACACACTGAACTTGGAAAATGGATTTACGGTTTCATGATCGGTGTGATCACCGTATTGATACGAGTAATTAATCCTGCGTATCCAGAAGGTATTATGTTGGCGATCTTATTCATGAATGTATTCGCCCCATTAATTGATTTTTATGTTGTTGAAGCAAACAAAAAACGAAGATTAAAACGTGCGACAGTCTAATTTATATGTAATTCTATTTGCCATCGGATTGACGGTGGTATTTGGAGGTGCGCTATCCCTTACCTCAGTAGGGCTGAAGCCTTTGCAAGACAAGCAGGTGGAGTTAGATACTAAGAAGAAAATCTTAGGTGCAGTAATGGATATCTCTACCATCGAGGATCCTAATGAAATTCTTAGAATCTACAGTGAAAAAGTAAAGTCAATGGTTGTCGACATTGATGGAAATGAAATCACTACCGATGCTAAAGGAAATCCTATTGTTGCTGAAAAAGTAAATATTCAGAAGAATTCAAAATTTGACCCTAAAGACCGACAATATCCTGTATTCATGTTTTTAGATGAATCAGGTGAGGTAGAATCTTACATCTTCCCAACATTTGGTTCTGGGCTTTGGGATTGGGTTTCAAGCTACATTGCCCTAGAGGGTAACCTGAATACCGTTAAAGGAATTGCGTTTGACCATAAAAGTGAAACACCTGGCCTTGGTGCAAGAATTACTGAACCAAAGGTGCAAAACAGATACGTGGGGAAACAGATCTACAATGAACAAGGCGAACTAATGAGTATTACCATGGTGAAAGGTGAAGGTAATACTGGGCTTGGGGCGCATGAAGTAGACGGAATGTCAGGAGCTACTATGACTGCTAAAGGACTCAACGCAATGCTGGAAGATTATCTGGCATGCTATTCCGCATTTATTCAAAAAACTAAATCTCAAAACAGCTAATAACTATGAGTACTGAAATTGCAGAAGTGACCGAAGAAGCTGTAGCAGTAAAAGCAAAAGAGCCTGCTGAACCGTTATTTTCGAAACGAAGAAAAAGAATTGTTGCAGATCCTTTGAATGAAGACAACCCTATTACAGTTCAGGTATTAGGTATTTGTTCTGCGCTGGCTGTGACTGTACAGTTTAAGCCGACAATGATCATGTCGATTGCGGTAATCTTTGTGATCGTATTTTCTAACCTCATTACTTCTGTAATGAGAAACATCATTCCCAACAGAATTAGAATCATTGTCCAGCTTGCGATTATTGCAACACTCGTAACACTGGTAAGTGAAGTGTTGAAAGCTTACAGTTATGACATGTACAAAATACTGGGTGCATATGTAGGGTTGATCATTACAAACTGTATTGTAATGGGTCGTTTGGAGGCTTTCGCAATGGCAAATAAACCTTACGACTCAATATTAGATGGATTCGGAAGTGGATTTGGATATGCATGGATCATCTTAGTGGTAGCCTTCTTCAGAGAGCTTCTTGGTGGAGGTACCGTATTTGTGGGTACTCCACTCGAATTTGACGTTTACGGTTCAATAGGAAGTCTGTTTGGCACCACTTTACAAACGAATGGATTAATGGTTGATTCAATTGGAGCATTCATCCTTTTAGGTGTCATTATTTGGATTCAAAGAACTAAAAACGGTTACGTAGAGCACTAATCAAAGAAAAATTATGGAAGCATTTAATATAGCGATCAAAGCAATTTTCATTGACAACATGATCTTTGCATACTTCCTTGGTATGTGTTCTTTTTTGGCCGTATCTAAGAAAGTAAAAACAGCATTCGGACTTGGAATGGCAGTGATTTTCGTATTGACAATCACAGTTCCAATCAACTGGCTGATTCAAGAAAAAGTATTAAAAGAAGGCGCTCTCGCCTGGATAGGTGCTGACTTTGAAAGCATTGATCTTACCTTTCTCCAGTTTATCATATTTATTGCTGTGATTGCGGCGATGGTGCAACTGGTGGAGATGATCATCGAGAAATTCTCACCTTCGCTTTACGGATCACTAGGAATTTTCCTTCCATTGATTGCGGTAAACTGTTCCATTTTGGGATCATCACTTTTCATGGTTCAAAGAGACTATACCATTGTCGAAGCAACGGCCTTTGGTTTTGGATCTGGAACTGGTTTCTTTCTTGCAATCATTGCCCTTGCTGCAATAAGAGAGCGATTGAAATATTCTCATGTCCCTGATGGATTGAAAGGTCTTGGTATTACGATGTTGATTACCGGCCTCATGGGATTGGCCTTCAAATCGTTTATTGGCGTAGCCTTATAAAAGCGAACAAAATCTTATAAAAAAGGGTGATTATCACCCTTTTTTTTTGTCCTCTTTTTGGGTGTAGAACCTCTTTAATATTACTTATACAAAACAAAAAAACATTATGAAAAAGACTATACTAACACTTTCTCTTGTATTCGTTTCAATGGTTGCATTTAGTCAGGCTTCTGTCTCTTTAGGGATCAAAGCTGGGGCAAACTTTGCTAATACAAACATCTCTGGTTCTGAATCTATAACAGCTTTACATGCCGGTGCTTTTGGTTTAGTGAAATTTGCAAACCTGGGTGTTCAGCCTGAAATCTTGTTTTCTAAACAAGGCTCAGAAATAGCTGGAGGAAGTGAAGTAAACCTGGACTATGTCAATATTCCCGTGATGGTTAAGTTTTATCTTCCTGCAGGTTTGAATCTACAAGCTGGACCTCAATTTGGGGTTCTATTGAATGCTGAAAACGAAGATGGTGATGATATTTCGAATGGATTAAAAAATTCGGATCTTTCAGCTGCACTTGGTGCTGGTTGGGATGCGCCATTTGGTCTTCAGTTTACAGCAAGATATGTATTTGGACTATCGGATATCAATGATGGAATCGGAACAGAGGTAAAAAATCAAACATTCCAACTGTCGATTGGATATAGCTTGTTTAAACTGGGAAAATAAGTTTAAAGGAGATGATCAAGGAGAGCCGGGGCAGTTTGTTCCGGCTTTTTTTGTGAAGCAGGAATAACTTCTGGTTCGCTGGATTGCTTCTTGATATTGGTGACTATAAGAATTACAGCAATAGCAATGCCACCAATTATTATTAATATCTGCTTACGATTGTTCATAGTTAGGTATCTCTAAAGAAATCCTAACTAAAGATACCCTTACCTACCGGTCATTTAATGACCAGTCATATTCCTGAAATTCTACGATATAATCTTCAGGCACTTTGTAAAACTTGTATTTATTTACATATGCGATCAATGATCCTGCAGTGTAATTAAATTGATCACTGTACCAATCAAAAATTTTGTTCAGTACTACTTTGCCATTCCGATTGTCAACATATACATAATTGGGACGGTCAATGATCATCTGTGCACGAAATTCAAGTTGCTCTTGAAGTTTATCCGGGTAGAATGCATTGTCATAAAGAAAAGGACAGCTTCTTGCTCCACAACCAAGTGCAAAATGGATACGGGGATCTTTTGTAGGACCTATCAATTTGGTGAATTCAATACCATCCAAAGTCAATGTTTCACCCGCTACAGTGAAGGTATTTACTTTAAAGAAACCCTTCACATCCATCGGGCTTTTGATCGGAAAGTTGTCAGCAACCTGCTTAATCACAAGAATATTATAGGCATTGATGTAGAATGCTGTTTTATGATCTTGTGTAGAGTCTTTTGGGTTATAAGTTGCTATTGCATTCACCAGACTATTTAGTCTTTCTGGATTCTTATTAAGCTTTGCATAGTCTACCAGACCAAATATTACTTCCTCTACGAGGAAGTTATTGAACGCATCAAAAATGGTTGTGGTATCACGATTCTGTGCCGAAGCTGACAGAGAATAAATGATACATAATGTCAAAATAATCTTTTTCATAGCTACATAAGTCGGTAACTGTAAAATACGTTTTAAGACCCTTTAGTTAGATTTCTTAATGGGATTCTGAATAAAATGTAGTTAAGAAGACATCCGAATTGACGGTTTAATCCAGTAAGAACCCAAACACTTCAATAAATGGATCCTGATCCACGACCGTAAAATAGAAGATGGCTCCTAACCATCCATGAAAGATTCCGAGCACATAGAGGTTACGTTGCTTCAAATAGATATAGGTGTAAAAGAGGGATAACACAAACGTTCCAAAAATTAGCCAACCATATGGGTAGTGGAGTAAGCCAAAAAGAATAGAGGTTATAATGATTGTGGTGATGTCACTTACTTTTCCTTGCGACTGCATATTCCCAGCAACCAACGACATCAACAAAAATTGTTGCAACGTCCCAAAAATTGGATAGATGAGCAAAATGGGGATGAAGTGCCAATGTGGGTTTAATGTGTTTCTAGCATACCCAATGATCAAACAACTAATGATTGCAATGATTCCAAATGGGAGCACCTTCATGAGTACTATTTTAAAATTGTCAGTTCGGAAACCCCATTGCCTTAGAATATCAGGAGCCAACTGAATGCGCCTATAGATGTAGCTGCCCCAGAATATGAAAATCAGTACAATAAAAAGGAGTCGAAGGTCCAAAAGGTCGTAGAAAATAAACTTACCTATTGCAGTAATGATAACAGCAATGATTTCGAAGGTCCTATGATTAGATGCACTCATTTGATATTCCCTGATTCAACTAAAAGGAACGATTGGTTCATAAAAATCAAATTATTTTCATTTGACCGAGTAGATGATAAACAACGATACCAGATGCAACGGATACATTCATTGAACTATTATTCCCCAACATAGGAACGTGTAAACTGGTCTTACTAATATTCAGGAGCTCTTGTGAAACACCTCTCTGCTCATTACCTATGATCAGCATGCAAGGTTTGCTCTCGTTATAACTATTAAATGAAATACTCTTGTTGGTATATTCCAATGCAATCGGGAAGTATTGCTTACTAAGAGATATTACACTTTTCAGATCCTCTAAAACCTCATATTCAATATGTCCAGTGGTTTGTCTGGAGACTCGCTGAATTTTGCTGATATCGTTTGTAGGAGGCATATTATAACCATATATCTTCGCAATTCTGGAAGCGTCTGCCAAACGGAAGAGCGCTCCAATGTTGCGAACATCCTCCAATCCGTCTAAAATCAAAATAATAGGACAAGGTTCATGTTTGAATTTATTGACCGAATCCGAAGGATTGGGGTTTACCTCCTGAAAGGGTAATGCATATTCTTTTTCGCTCACTGTCTCAAATTAATGACTCAAGATACTACGAGTAATGAAGTAAAAATGGGAATGGGCACATAATTCCAAAGGCATTTCAAAATTGAGCGCATATCTAAAATGATATTGCATGAAGCTTCAATAAAAGATTAAAACTGAATCAACTAACCCCATTTTGTTTTCGGCTGATTAATGGCATATACTTCTCTTTATTTTCAATGATCGCCCACAGATTGACACCAATCAGGAAAACAGCCATAGGTAAACCTCCCGTGTCTGTGAAAATATGTGTAAGTAGAATGCCAATGGTGATTGGAAATATCATAAGAGCTCCAAGCGCTTGTAATCTTGGTATTGCAAATACTAAACCGGCTAAAATTTCCATTATACCAAGCAGTGGCATTATCCAACCAACGTTTCTTAATGAATTAATGAGGTAAGCCAGATCCTGCGGCATATTTTCAGGATCGGGGACGAAGAATAGAAATTTATTGAGCCCTGAACTTACAAATATGAAGCTGAAGACTAGGCTGATTATGAAAAGGATTTTCTTTCTCATTTTTCTAATAGTTATAGATGCTAAAACTGATTTGGTGTATAGTTAGCGCACTGAAAAATGAAATAGGTTACGAAATGGTTTTGTTACCCGTAATCAATTTGTAGAGCCTTTAAATATTTGCTCATTTAAAGATCCTTTGCTAATCTGAATCCAGGCTTTTGGAAAGTCGGTTTGACGAAAGCCCTACTTGCTGTGCGAGAGTGCCAGGGATCCGAATTATAACTACCTCCTCGACCAACTTTATGAACGCCAGAACTCGGGCCCATTGGGTTGGTTTGTTTATTATCAGTATAGTCCTGGTGCCAATCGCTGCACCATTCCCAAATATTTCCATTGATGTCGTGCACTCCCAACTTGTTGGCCTTGAACGATCCTACTGGGGCTGTATAAGCGAATCCATCGTTGTAACTTTCCCAGGCACGGGTGCTTTTCGTTTCCTTGGTAAATACAACATCAGCAAGATTCTCGTCCTGAGGTAATCGATTTCCCCAAGGGTAGACACCCGGTTCACCACCGTTCCTGATCACATATTCAAACTCAGCTTCAGTAGGCAAGCGAAAATTTTCATTCATTTTTTTATTGAGCCATTGAATGTAGTCCATAGCATCGTTCCAGGAGGTATTCATGATCGGATGGTCCGGTATCCATCCCCATGCTGGCTCATTAGGCATTTTTCTATCAGTATCTTCACAAAAAATTAAGTACTCCGCAACTGTCACTTCATACTTACCGATTAAAAAATCACTCAATGTGACTTCATGTGCCGGCTTTTCATCTCCTTCTCCATCGTCCTGTCCCATCATAAATGTTCCCCCCGAAATTTTAACCATCTGAGGACTATTCTCCTGTTTAGCTGGATTGTAGCTAAAGAATAGTAGTGTGGCTAATGTGGTAATCGTCGAAATTTGGTACATATTGTATTGGTTAAATCAGTGGTTGCTAAAGTAGGTTACACTCCTATTTATCCTTCTTTCTCTTTCGAGCCCAGGTAATTAGTACGTTACCACTGATAGCAAAGGTTACAGCCATGCCATTGAATAAAATGTCTGCAGGATCAAAGACCCTATTTGGTAAGAACCATTGAATAGATTCATCAATAACTCCAATGAGGAATGAGGTGATCAGGGCTAATAAACCTGTTTTAAGTGTGTTTTTTGTAGATTGGAATCTTTCAATAAGTGCTTTATGAATAAGAATTGCAAGCACACTATATTCGATGAGATGGCTTCTTTCTGGTGCGCCAAGCCTAAAAATGAACATAACATAAACGGCGATTAACCCCAATAATACAGACCATTCAAACTTTCCAGGACTGTTTTTTACCGCATGAATGATAATCGCAGATGCTACAAACAGCATCCCGAATACAAAGAAAACGGCTTGTACATTCTGATCCCGTAATTGGTTTGCTAAAGGTCTACCCATTAATAGGGTTCCCAGAATCGCCAGGAGCACAGTAAGTACCCAAAACCAGAGCCTTTTCTCTTTTGAAGATATGAAGAGCGACATTGATCTTAACTATTTTGATGAAAGTAACTCCAATTCCTCTAATTTGATCCGGTAGATATCAGAAGTACCTCTTCTGAAGCTGTTGAAATACAAATAGTTGTTTTTTTGGTCGACCCAGGCTCCATACTCATAAGCAAATGTATTTACCGCGGGTCCGAGATTTTGAGGAGTACTCCAACTGTTTTCCTCCTTAAAGCTGATATAGATGTCATCCGCTCCATAGCTATCTTCCCTTCCTGTTGAAGCAAATAAAAGATATTTTTCATCTGGGGCTATATAGACATCAGCTTCACTTAGATCTGAGTTTATTCTGGCACCTAAGTTTGTCACAATATAATTGCCATCTTCATTTATTTGCCCGCGATAAATATCAGACCGACCAAAGCCATTGTCACGGTTATATGAGATAAAGTAGATATTTCCGTTTGCCGATACACCACCATGATAGTCTCCAAGAGTGTCAATGTTTATGGGAGACGGAAATGGAATAGGGGACGACCAATCGTCACCATTTCTTTCTACAAACCACAGATTTTTCTTTTTTGGTAGAGAGTCATTGATGGGCCTGTTAGAAGTAAATAGGAGAGAATTGCCATTATTGAAAACATAAGGTGCGGAATCATTGTATTCATCTGAGAATGGAAGTTTTACTGGACTGCTCCAGTCTCCATCAATTTTTTGACTCTGATAAATTTTTTGATCTCGGCCATAGTATAGGATATCATTGGTGTCATCGTATGAAGGAAAACTCTCTTCCTGATCGGTGGAAATAGTGCTTAAACCAATAGGCTTTAAACCCACCATAGATTGAAGTTCAGCAGATGGATTTCCGGTTTTTGAAGCACTGATTTCCGCTTGAATGCCAAAGTACTTAAACGATCCACTCCAAATTTCATCAATCCTTTTCAGTCTAAGAAAACCAGCATTGCCTGGAAGTATAAAAGATATAGAATCGTCAGCCTTGTACCTGAGCCCAATTTCATACACCCGTTTCCTTTTCGAATCGAAGGTGATTTTACCAAAATAATCTCCCTGTTCTCCGACGATCTCTAATTCACCAGTAGATGTATTATTTAGCCCTGAAACACTAAGGGCATATTTTCCTATGATTGGGTCTACTGGTTTCTGACAGGAAATCGTGATTAAAAGTATCCAGATGAAAATGAAATATTTCATGTATTCTAAGGTGATAGTATCACGAAAAGATAGTGATTATGATCTTTAAAGAGAATAGCTGCTTTTTATTCCTTCACGTCATTACTAAGTACCTCATTGATGTCATGCACAATGACATCCAGTTCTACGCATGCCTTATTTAGAATTTTGAGAAGCCTTTGGATCTCGGAATGATTACTTAAATCTTGTTGATTCAATAATTGAATGGTGCCCATGATTTTTGCAAGCGGGGCT
Source organism: Ekhidna sp. (assembly GCA_965601465.1). Classification (GTDB taxonomy): domain Bacteria; phylum Bacteroidota; class Bacteroidia; order Cytophagales; family Cyclobacteriaceae; genus Ekhidna. The sequence continues at coordinate 2,158,089 of OZ271834.1, forward strand.
CGTAATTCATGTGAGTTTTTAAATGAATATACCTGAAACTGAACGGCCTGATCGAGCAGTTTTTTGGTGCGCTTGTTTAAAACCTTTTCCAGATTTTTATTCATCACAATGATCTCATGGTTGGCAGATTTCAACTCAAATGCCTGCTCCTTGATTTTATCTGTTTTCAGGATGAGTTCGGTATTGTACTTTTCATTCATCCGCTTAAAAAAGACCGTTGCTGTTAGAAACACCAGGTAGGATGCAATCGTAATGGCATTGAAAGTAGGATAGATGTTTGCGTTGAATCCTATCTCATAATAGCCTACACCCATCATATTATGCAGAGGATCGAAAAAAACCAACGGAATAAAACTACCAAGGAGCCCAGCAATCAAGTATTGTTTTTCTTTAAAGCTAAAAGTGAGGATAGGAATGATTGAAGTAGTCATGATGAACAAGCGTGGCATATAGTACATCGCTTCTTCAACTGAAGCCAGGTCTGCAAGCTTTGCGTTTACCGAAGAATAGAAGGGGTAAATGGAACACATCCAGCTCAAAATCAATCGGCCGATTTCCGAATATCCAATTCTATTGAAAAAATTAATGGTGATGAATGCAGCAATATTCCCAAATAGTATGGATTGTGTGAACACGGTCCAACCTTGGTAGCTTAAATTGAAAATGAATAGAATGAAAAGAATAATAAAGATGATGAATACCAGTCGGTTTGTAAACATTACATTCCTTGACCTGATAGTATCTGGTATCTTGTCTAAACCGACATTCGAAATACGATTCCAAAGGGTTTGAAGCATTTGGGTCAATTTCTGAAATTCAATTAACTATTGACATATCTTTAGTATAACAGTTAACTAATTATATCATACTTAGTGTATCATGAATTTACAAACTGTTTGTTAGGAGATTTTGTTAGCTGCCGGTTTTTCGATCACCGTTCACAATATATAGTTGTATCCCAATCTCAATCGAGCGAAATCAATTTTATAACGTTCATTCCATGATTTCAAACTCGACACGGCGATTGAGTTGCCGGGTTTCTTCAGTTTCATTACTGGCAATTGGGTACTTGCCGCCATATCCAATTCCAGCGATTCTCTTTTTGCTAATGCCTTTTTTTCTAAGGTAATCTGCCACCGCATCCACACGGTTTTGAGAGAGTTCAAGGTTACTCTGAGGGTTTCCCTTATTATCGGTGTGTCCTTTCAAGCGAATGTTTAGGGAAGGATTTTCTTTCATTACCTCGGCTAAAAGATCAAGTTGATCAAATGAACTGGTAAAAATACGAGCAGTAGCCCGTTCAAAAAGCACGTTCTCCAATGTGATACTCGATCCGGTGGTTAGCGGCTCCAGGTAAATGATATTTTCGCCCTTGGGTACGCTTTGGCCTATTTTCAGTTTAGAAGAGAAATAACCGTAAGATTTGAAAACCAGCGTTTTCCCCACTAACGATTCTGCTTCAAAAATGCCGGACTCATCTTTAATCTGCATTTGATCTTCGACCACAACGAGCTCGGCTGTAATACTTTCTTGAGTGGTACCATCTACAACCTTAAAATATGAATTTTCGTCCAGGTCCAAGATTTCAACAAAGGTGGAGTCTTCTTGAATGTTTTGCTCAATAGGGATCTGCATGATATCTCCATACACATTGAATTCATCTGACCTTATAAAATATGCAAATGGATCTGATTCAATGAAGCAAAAGGAAGTCTCCGATAATATTGAATTAACTTCCGAGACGTTGATGGGTTTGGTCCAATTTTTCCATGAGTCATCCAGTCTTTCAGTCATATAAATGTCGTACCCACCTTTTCCTCCTTTTCTGTCCGAAGCGAAAAAGAGCGTCTTGTTGTCAGTGGCGAGAAATGGAGTTACTTCCTGGTACTTCGAATTAACGATGGTACCTAAATTGGTCATATGGCTCCAGCGATCCCCAATGTATTCAATAACATACAGGTCATCCTTTCCATTGGTAAATGCTCCTTGCGTACTTAAGATCATGTACCTGTCATTCTTAGAGAGCGCACCACTTTGCAATCCGGAGTGATTTTCAATCCCAGGTACCACATCTTCGTAGAGCCTGTTTTTTCTACTCAAGTAATTGATCGAAGATTGGTGCTGCCCCAGCTCATCCGTTAATACTTTGTTGTAGTAAAATCCGCCTTGATAATCGAAACCGATGGGTGTCACTAAGCCCTGATCATCGCCATAGTCGGGTAAAATATCTACGATCCATGAATATCCATGAAACTTACTTCTCTCAGTTACTATTTCATCCAGATCACTTTGGTATGGATGCAATTCAGTAAATGCCATACGATATTGATGATGGCTAATGGTCAAGTAGTTTGATTTATAACGGTGAGTTAGCTCGATCATCAGTTCTGCATTACCCGTAAAGGTGATCTGTTCAATCGATTGACTCATTGTGAGAAAGGAGCCCAGTAACAAAAAAAATCCTATACCTATCTTCATGGAAGCAAAATAAAATTGATCTATGAAAGTCTTTTCATAGATCAACAAGTTTATTTGACGGAAGTTTAACGACACTCACCCTCCATATAATATGTCGTTTCCATTAGGAACAATCTTCCTTACTCTTGTTACATTTCTTGAGGAGAATTCCATTATCCACATAGCTCCATCGTTGGTAACTAAACCGCCACATGGCGACCATCCTTCTTGAGAAGCAAATACAGTTGAAATTTGTCCAGAGGAACTAATTTTCTTGACTTTTGCTGCTCCATAAACCGCGACATATAGGTTTTTATTGGTGTCTGTCCACATGCCAAAAATGTAATGACGGTCTCTCACTCCCTCGAATGAAGCTCTGTTTTCTTTTAGATCTTTGGCTAATACTTCTACTTCACCGGATGCTGTAATTTTCTTTACAGCTAAGTTATCCACTAAGTAGATGTTGTTATCATTTTTTGAATAGTGAATCCAACGGATGTCATCAAATTGGTGGGAAGTAAATTTTACACTTTTTCCATTTGGTGATTGTTTCATCAGAACTTCACCATTTCCTGACTTTTTTGCCCAATAGGAATTACCATTTTCATCTCTCACCAATGTGGTATTATCTAAGAATCCTTCAACATCTGGAATCACTTTTTCAAATGTCCCATTCTTCCTTAAACACCAAACATAATTACCCCACTTGTCAATTCTCTCTCCCTGATACCACTCATGCTCTCCATATAAATCACCATTATCATCCATGAAAAGTTCATGGGTATGAACATTTCTCACAGCAATGGTCCGGTTGCCATCCGGAGATATCTTCCATACGTGATTTAAATCTGTATAGAATATGTTCCCTTGTAAATCCATGACAATTCCAATTCCAGGATGAGCTTCCGATTTATCCAGAAACAGGAGAAGAATAAGCGAAAATAAAATCAATTTTTTCACAACAATCCCTTTAAAATTTGATCTAGTAAATATTATATGCCAATCTGTTTGAAATCGAACGTAAGTCGATTCATGTGGTTTGGTTCTTATTTACAAGTAAAGGATTCTTGGGTCGGTAGTGGTTCAGCTAATGCCCTTGTCTTGTATGATTGTCTTGATGCCATCTTCATAGCTTGTCACTTTAAAATTTGGAAATTCACTTTTGAACTTATCTGAAATAAAAATATTATCCATTGCGTACCTTGGGAGCAGCTCTTTCGTCTCTTTTAGATTGGAATTGAATAATGAAATGAGGTTTATCAGGAATCTATTCAGTTTTACATAACCAATTTCACGTCCTAATTGTCGGGATATGACTTCTATAAAATCTTTGTAGGTCAGCCGGTTATCATCACACGGTAGATGCCAGGTTGTACCATAAGCGTTTGGCGTATTTCCGATCAAAGCCATAGCCTTACTTGCGTCGGGCGTATAGATCAAGGTTCTCAATTTATCATCCCTTAATAATACTTTTGGTTTTTTATCATGTACCAAACTTTCAAAAATCAGGGCATTGGTAATTCCTTTGGTCTTCCCTGGACCGTAAAATTCAGGAGCCCGACAGATGACTCCATCTACCTTTTTCTCTTCAATTGCTTTTAAAAGTAATCTCGCAGTTTTCGCTTTTGCGACTCCCTTTGCACCTGTTGAATTGAGTACAGTCTCTTCCGATTGAATTTCTTCATCTTGAGGGTAGGCATAAGTATTGTCAAAGTACACCAGCTTAGTGTTATTCTCAATGCACCCATTAATCACATTATTCATTATGAGCTCCCAGTCTGTAGCCCATATCTTGCTATTGTATGGAAGACCTACCGTCAGGTAAGCAATACTCGAATTTTTTAATGCTTCTTTAACCTGTTCGGGATGTTTCAAATCAGCTTTATGAACTACATCCCCTTCGTTTACTTTTAGTGGTTTTCTCCCAACTATTTTAATATCAGAGGTCCATTTTAGTTTCAGCTCTTTCGCCAGCTCTTCGCCAATGATTCCATTCGCACCTAGTATGGTTTGCATTACCTATGGTTTAGATTTATTAAATCTAAGGTAGTCTGGTTGTTGGAAATGTAATAAGAGAATGAATGGTTATATTGATCTGCTGCAATGAAAATAGTATATTTAGTTATGCGAAAAGCATTAATTCTACCTGCTCCTATACTACTAGTGCTATTCATTCACTGTTCTGATGATGATGGAGATAATGGACAGGATAATACGATTGAACTTGGTGCTCTATTTCAAGGAGGCATCATCTTTTACATTGACGGAAGTGGAGAACATGGCCTAATTTGTTCCATGGAGGATCAAAGCGCTAGTATGGTTTGGTGCGATGATACTTCTGTACTAAATGGAGCTGATGGAACTGCGATTGGTACGGGAGCTCAAAACACACTGGATATTATTGCCGGATGCTCTGGTAACAGCGCTGCCCTTTTATGTTCTAATTATCTTACCGGAACCTATGATGATTGGTATTTGCCATCTATTCAGGAAATTGTTCAAATGAATGAAAACCTCAATACGCTTAATACTGGACTATCAAACAATGGTGGAACAGCCATAGCTTCTGACACTTATTGGACCTCAACTGAATTGGAATTGGGTACCGTTAGTAGTGCAACTACTTACAATTTTGAATCTGGGATACAAGGTTTTCTGACAAAGTTTGGCACGGCAAGGGTGCGTGCCATAAGATCGTTTTAAAAACTAATATTTGGCTAAACAATTACCCTTATCCGAAATGCGAATAAGGGCTGATGCTTAATAGTATTGATCCGAATTCTTTCTGAATATTTTGTTTTTGACAACTTCCTCATACCTGGGATCAGGCTTAACTAAAATGTCAATGATCATTTTCACCTGCTTGCTATCGATTTGTTCATCTGTATACTGATCATTTATTTCAGGAATTAGTGTCGGATCTAGCGAAGACCCGCGTAGTTTCCAATTGTAGTCATCAAAGTCCAAATACCCGCCAACTTTTAAGAGTCTATCAACCAGGAAGAAATTAAGTGCATCGATAGCAACAGTGTGGGCACCATCTAAAAAGCAATAGTCAAAAATTGGTTCATTTTGATTCTCTTCGATGAGCTTAATGAGTGACCAATTGTATGAATCATTGTATTTCTGACTGTTTCCATAATAGTAATATCTATCTGAGGAATTGGATTTATTTAATTTGAAATCATCCAGTGTTTCTTGAAAATCAAATAGGTGAATTTCACTTTTTGGGAAAAGACTATGGACGGTAGAGGCTGTAGAACCTTTATAAATACCAAATTCGGCATATCTGAAGGACTGATTGGTTCTGTAGACCTTCTTCATAAATTCGTAGGTAGAGGAAGTGCCTTCGTCATTTACCCTCAATGATTCAGGATACCATTTTTTGTACGCTTTAATTTTTTCAAGCTGCTCTTTTATCATTTTCTGCTCATTTTGATGTGAAAATGCGAATGTAGATTTAGCCAGGACCAGCTCTGTAAATTGACATGTATACAAGAGGTTTACTTTGATATTTATCAATTGATCCAATTGTGGGGTAATAAAAAAACCCCACATTCGAAATTTGAATGAAGGGTTTTATAATGTTGTTGAGTTTCTTAACAGAACTCGGCGTATACCTGCTCCAGGTGATCAGCGATCATCTCAGCAGATCTTCCTTCGATGTGGTGTCTTTCTACCATATGTGCCAACTCGCCATCTTTGAATAAAGCGATTGCTGGAGAAGATGGAGGGAAAGGAAGTGTAAATTCCCGTGCCTTCTGCGTCGCATCAATGTCAAATCCGGCAAACACCGTTGTTAGATTATCCGGTTTTTTGTCCGATTGCTTAAGAGATTGCAATACTCCAGGTCTACATGTGCCAGCTGCACATCCACATACAGAGTTGATTACCAAAAGAGACGTTCCTTTATGATCTGTCAAATGACTTTCTACTGCATCAGCAGTGGTTAACTCCTCAAATCCGTTTTGAGTAAGTTGAGCTTTCATCGGAGCTACTAATTCCGCAGGGTACATATCGTATTGTTTTTTATTTACTAATTACATAAAACCTAGTTCCAGCTTTGCTTCTTCAGACATCATGTCTGTTGCATAAGGTGGATCAAAGGTCAATTCTATATTCACATCGTTAACACCTTCTACCGCCTTCACGTTCATTTCAATTTCACTTGGAATGCTCTCTGCCGCAGGGCAAGAAGGAGAGGTCAGTGTCATCACAATCTCCACATTATTAATAGGAAGAATGTTGATTTCATAAATCAAACCTAGCTCATACACATCTACAGGGATCTCCGGGTCATACACACCTTTGATGGCGCGGATGATGTCCTCTTTCAATGCCAGTGTATCGTTATTTGATTGCGTTTCGCTCATGATTCTTGTTTTGCTGTTAGTGCCAGCGCATACATTTTCATCTGTTTAATCATCGCAGCAAATCCATTGGACCGCTGTGTTCCTATAAATCGATCCATACCAATCTGTTTTGGGAAATAGATCTCAGCATTCATAACATCTTGTGGAGATGATTGATTCAAAGTTCGGACCAGCAAGCTAACCAGCCCTTTAGTAATCGCCGTGTTAGAATCCGCTTTAAATTGGATACGATCATTGTCCAGTGAAGCCGTCATCCATACTTTAGACTGGCATCCCTTTACAATGTTATCTTCGATGTGATCTTCCTCAGGAAGTTCAGGAAGTTCAACACCCAACTCCATGATGTAATCCAAAGTCATCTCCATATCACCATCAAGCATGGCGAACTCCTCGATAATCTCTTCTTGACGTTGTTTGATTAAATCCATTAATTAAACCGTTCGGCTATCTTCTGTAACGCATCACAGAAAACATCAATTTCTTCTTTGGTGTTGTAAACCGCAAACGATGCACGTACAGTTCCATCTATTTTCAGAAAGTCCATTAATGGTTGCGTGCAGTGGTGGCCTGTTCTAACGGCAATTCCTTTTGCATCTAATAGTTGTCCCAGATCATAGGGATGTACATTTTCGACTAAAAATGAGATGACACTTGCTTTGTTTGCTGCTGTGCCTATTGGAGTAAAACCGGGAACGGTCTCCAGCTTTGCATTGGCATACTCAAGCAATTCGTGCTCATATGCCTGTATGTTCTCATGCCCAATTTCGTCAATGAAATCCATGGCATATTTGAAAGCAATTACATCACCAATACTAGGGGTTCCTGCTTCGAATTTGTAAGGAATATCATTGAAAGAGGTGCCGTCAAAGGAAACATCTTTGATCATCTCGCCACCTCCCTGGTAGGGGGGAGTTGCCTCTAAAATTTCTCGCCTTCCATACAATACCCCTACACCGGTTGGACCGTACATCTTATGGCTAGATAGTGCAAGGAAGTCACAATTTAGTGCTTGAACGTTTATTTTGATATGTGGTGATGCTTGTGCCGCATCAATCATTGTTGTGGCACCATGCTCGATGGCAAGGTCTATAATCTCCTTAACAGGGTTGATCGTTCCCAGTGAGTTGGAGATGTAGTTGACAGCTACCAGTTTCGTTTTAGCACTCAACAAGTTTCTGTATTCATCCATCAGAATTTCTCCTTGCTCATTGATAGGAATGATCTTAATAATCGCACCGGTTCGTTCCGCGGCGAGCTGCCAGGGTACAATGTTAGAATGGTGTTCAAGCTGAGAGATCAAAATTTCGTCTCCTTCCTTCAAATACTTAGATCCCCATGCCTGTGCGACTAAATTGATACTCTCCGTGGTTCCTTTGGTGAAAACGATCTCATCTGCTTCAGCTGAATTGATAAATTGATGCACACGCTCACGAGTCGTTTCGAAATCTTTTGTGGAGCGTTCTGCCAACGTATGGATACCCCTGTGGATATTGGCGTGATCTTTTTCGTAAAACTTAACCAGCGCTTCGACCACCGTATTTGCAGTTTGTGATGAGGCTGCATTGTCAAAGTAGATCAGCGGTTTGCCATTAACTTCCTGTTCCAACACAGGAAATTGTGCCCTGATTTTCTGAATATCTAAAGATGTGGTCGTCGAAACAGACATTAGCTCAGTTTTTTATCGATCAAAGATTGAATTTCTTCTCTTACTGATTCTACTTTCACTTGTTCCATCGTTTCTAAAGCAAAAGCATTTAATAGCATTGCCTTTGCGTTCTTTTCATTGATCCCTCTGGCTCTCAAGTAGAAGATGGCATCTTCATCCAGTTGGCCCGAGGTGCAACCATGTGAACATTTTACATCATCTGCCCAGATTTCCAACTGAGGTTTGGTATGTAAAGTCGCATCTTCTGAAAGCAGAATGTTGTTATTTGATTGGAAGGCATTTGTCTTTTGTGCATCCTGACGAACATAGATCTTACCATTGAATACTCCGGTAGATTTTTCATCCAGTATACCTTTATAAAGCTCATTGCTATATGAGTTCGGTTTAAGGTGATCAACAGAAGTATTATTATCAACATGTGATTTCTTATCCAAAAGGAATAATCCATACATGTGGCCTTCGCAATTTTCATCTTCCAGGTTTATGGTCAGATTATTTCTAACCATTGCTCCTTCAAAAGAGAAGGTATTATTGTAGAAATGAGAGTCTCTGGCCACCTGAGCAACAACGGTCTCATGACTGAATGTCTCGGTATTGTAATTCTGTACTTTGGTATGATAGCCAAACGCATTCTTTCCCACTTTGAATTCGATGTAAGAATTGGTGAATGTTTTGGAATCATCAGGGGTGATCAACTTTTCTACTACCCTAAAAGTATGTCCGTCTTTTACATCTACTTTGATGCGAGGATTTGATATGCCATTCGAATTGAAGTGATAAACGAATACAGGATCATTATAACCGGATTCAAATCTCACTTCTTCTGCTGCGTATGCAGCATTAAGTAAGCTAAATGGGTCATGCTTACCTTCGCTTACCTCTGCAACTTCATACTTTAGCTTATCTGAAATATTAGAATGTTCTTTGGATAGAACACCGTTGATAAATACAAAATGGCTTCCCTCTTCTTTATATAGTTTATTGCTATCAAATACTACATCCTTCTTCGCTTCGAAGGATATGTTTTTTTCAAGCAATGAGGATATAGGTGTAAACTTGTATGCTTCAGATTTTTTGTGAGGCAATCCAACCTCACTCAGCATCTTCAAGGCATCTTTTTGGATTTGATTTCCATTAAAAGTACCTGCGAGATTTTCCAATATGGTTGATTCCATTATCATACCGCTGCTACTTCTTCTTTAATCCAATCGTATCCTTTTTCTTCCAATTCAAGTGCAAGATTCTTATCTCCTGACTTCACAATTCTTCCATTATATAGTACATGAACAAAATCAGGAACGATATAATCCAATAATCTTTGATAGTGTGTTACCACGATAGTTGCAGTATTTTCACTCTTAAGTTTATTCACACCATCAGCTACAATTTTCAATGCGTCAATGTCAAGACCTGAATCGGTCTCATCAAGTATTGAAAGCTTTGGCTCTAACATGGCCATTTGAAAAATTTCATTTCGCTTTTTCTCACCTCCAGAGAAGCCTTCATTCAGTGATCTGCTCAAAAGAGCCTGATCAATATCAACCAACTTCATCTTCTCTTTCATCAACTTTAAGAAGTTTACCGCATCCAAAGCTTTCTCGCCTCTTGCTTCACGCACCTGATTAAGAGCAGTTTTTAGGAAGTTTGTTGTAGATACTCCCGGGATTTCTACCGGATACTGAAACGCAAGGAAAATTCCTTTTTGCGCTCGCTCTTCAGGACTCAATTCAAGAAGATCCTCATTGTCAAAGGTGACGGACCCGCCTGTCACTTCATAATCTTCTCTTCCTGCAAGCACGGATGCAAGCGTACTTTTTCCTGAACCATTTGGTCCCATGATGGCATGAACTTCTCCAGCCTTTACTTCCAGGTCAATGCCCTTCAATATTTCCTTGTCCTCGATAGAGGCTTGTAAATTTTTAATTGAAATCATACGTTTTTCTTGAGTTGATTATCCAACACTTCCCTCCAGGGTCAATGCCAATAGTTTTTGTGCTTCCACTGCAAACTCCATAGGAAGCTTATTCATTACTTCTTTTGCAAAACCATTTACGATGAGAGCAACTGCAGTTTCTTCATCAATACCTCTCTGTTGGCAATAGAATATTTGATCTTCACCGATTTTAGAGGTAGTTGCCTCATGTTCGATTTGTGCCGATTTGTTTTTAATGTCTATGTATGGGAATGTGTGTGCACCACATTTGTCGCCCATTAATAGCGAATCACATTGAGAGAAATTACGTGCTCCTTCGGCTCTCTTCATCACCTCTACCTGTCCACGATAGCTATTTTGTGATTTGCCGGCAGATATTCCCTTCGAAACGATTCGAGATCTGGTATTCTTACCAATATGCACCATTTTGGTACCCGTATCTGCTTGTTGGTGGTTGTTTGTTACAGCAACTGAATAGAATTCTCCCACTGAATTATCACCTTTCAAAATACATGAGGGATATTTCCAGGTAACTGCAGATCCCGTCTCGACTTGGGTCCACGAAATTTTTGAATTATCACCAGAACAGATGCCTCGCTTGGTTACAAAGTTGTAGATTCCACCTTTTCCATTTTTATCACCCGGATACCAGTTCTGTACGGTGGAATACTTCACCTCCGCATTTTTCGCAGCATATATTTCTACAACAGCTGCATGAAGTTGGTTTTCATCTCGTTGTGGTGCGGTACACCCTTCCAAATAGCTTACGTAGCTGTCATCTTCCGCAACAATTAATGTCCTTTCAAATTGTCCGGTATTTGCCGCATTGATACGGAAATAGGTAGATAGCTCCATCGGACATCTTACACCTTTAGGGATGTAGCAAAAAGAGCCATCAGAAAATACTGCAGAGTTTAATGCAGCGAAATAGTTGTCATTGGCTGGTACTACAGAGCCTAAGTATTGTTTTACCAATTCAGGATGTTCCTGTACTGCTTCACTGAATGAACTAAAAATGATACCTAGTTCTGAAAGCTTCTCTTTGAATGTGGTTGCAACAGAGACAGAATCAATCACTGCGTCTACTGCTACGCCCGTTAGTCTCTTTTGCTCCTGGAGGGAGATACCTAATCGTTCGAATGTCTTGAGCAATTCTGGATCTACTTCGTCCAGGCTCTTAGGTTTCTTTTCCTGTTTTGGAGCTGAATAGTATCGGATAGCCTGATAATCAACTTTTGGATAGTTAATGTTGGCCCAATTGGGCTCTGCCATTTTTTGCCACTGCTCAAATGCTTTCAGTCTCCATTCCAATAGCCATTCCGGCTCTTCTTTCTTCGCAGAAATGAATCGAATAATATCTTCGTTAATTCCGAGGGGAGCTTCGTCTGCTTCAAAATCAACGGACCAGCCATGCTCGTATTCTTTGGAGGTAAATTCTTCTAATATTTGATCGTCAGTGCTCATCTAGTATACTTCAATTCCAGGTGCAAAGGTACACCTTATTTATAGTAATTCTAAATAAGAACAAGGAACTTAAAAGAAGGTTCAGAGTAAGACCATATTTTTAGAAGATCAGGTGTTTATTCACACTTTCTTCAAGGGAAATAAACGTTTCTGTGCTTTCTATACCGTCTACTTTTTGGATTTTATCGTGCAATACATCTCGCAAGTGGGTAGTGCCTTTACAGTAAATCTTACAAAAGATGTTGTAGTTACCTGTTGTATATCTGATCGTCGCTATCTCGGGGATTTCTTTCAGTTCGCTCACTACTTTATCGTATAGAGAACTCTTTTCAAGGTAAATGCCCAAAAAGCAGGTGATATCATATCCTAATTTTTCATAGTCTATTTTAAGTGTAGTTCCCTTTACGATGCCCATATCTTCCAGTTTCTTCATTCGAACATGCACGGTTCCTCCGGATACAAATACTTTTTTGGCTACTTCTGTGTAAGGCATCTTAGCATCTTCAGAAAGGATATTCAGAATTTTAAGATCTACATTATCAATCTCATAATTTTTGCTCATAATCTTAGGTGTATTTTATAAAATTTCAATTTAAAACGTTTTAAATTGAATGAAATGTATTTATTCAGCTAATTTATTGAATTATTTTCAATAAATACATCACTATACTAAATTTGAATCATCAAACACACTGTAGAGTGGTGAAACTGGCAGACATGCCCTCCTCTCTCGAGGGTGGAGATAAGGGATAAATCCCGGTCCGTTCTCTCTCGATCTTGAATCGTGAGAGAACACCTGGGGCTAACTGCTCCGTGGAGGTTCGAACCCTCCCTCTACAGCTTTTGGGTTAATGTTGTTTATTTTAAGGTCTTGGTAGGGGTGCCAAGGCCTTTTTTATTGCTTAATGCTTTTACGATAACGAGCATCCCTTATCTTTAACCGCTTTTAAAAATCAACAAGCCCTAATATGAACAAACAACCATGGCATGACAGCTACCCTGATGGTGTAAGCAAAGAAATAAATCCTGATAACTACAGCTCACTTTCGGAAATGGTTGATGAGCGAATTGCAAAGTATGGTGATCTTGTAGCATTTGAAAATATGGGGAAGGAGATGACTTTCTCCGAACTGGGTCAGGCTATCGATCAGATTGCTTCTTATCTGCAGAATCATACCAATCTTAAAAAGGGTGATCGTGTGGCAATTCAAATGCCTAATCTACTTCAATATCCGGTGGCTTTATATGGTGTATTGAAAGCGGGAATGGTTGTTGTAAATACCAATCCATTGTATACACCAAGTGAAATGCTTCATCAGTTCAATGATTCCGGAGCAAAGGCAGTCATTATTGTCGAGAATTTTGCTTCTAATCTTGAGGAGATTTTAAAAGAGACACAAATTGAAACGGTAATTGTCACCAAGATCGGAGATATGATCGGGGGATTGAAAGGTAGCATTGTCAATTTTGTGGTAAAGAGCATTAAGAAGATGGTGCCTGCGTATAGTCTTCCTGATGCCATTTCATTTAAGGAAGTGCTTAAGGTTGGTGCGGAAAAAGCACCTGAAAAAGCAGATGTAGATGCTTCAGAATTGGCATTCCTTCAATACACAGGAGGAACAACAGGCGTTTCAAAAGGTGCGATGCTCACGCATAAGAATGTGATTGCAAACATGGAACAAGTGTGTGAATGGATGCTACATGGTGGACTTGAAGAAGAAAAAGAAATTTTCATTACAGCCTTACCCATGTATCACATTTTCGCATTGACATGTAATGCATTGATGACCGTACGAATTGGTGCAAGAAATGTATTGGTAACCAATCCAAGGGATATGAAAACGTTCCTTAAGGATCTGGGCAGGCATCAATGGACCATTCTTACAGGTGTTAATACACTGTTTAATGGTTTACTAAATCAACCAAATTTCAAAAATCTGGATTTCTCAAAAGTTAAATTTTCGTTTGCTGGAGGAATGGCACTTCAGAAATTCGTGGCTGATAAATGGTTGGAAGTAACAGGCACACCTGTGTCTGAAGGATACGGACTTACCGAAACATCCCCTGTGCTAACTGCAAATCCTCTAAGAAGAGATGCTGAGACCGGATTTATTGGTATGCCTATCCCAAGTACTGAAGTTGTGATTTTGGATGATGACGGCAAAGAAATGAAAGCAGGAGAGCGTGGGGAATTGTGCGCACGTGGCCCCCAGGTTTTTCAAGGGTATTGGAATCGTCCGGAGGAAACCAAGAATTGCTTCCATGAAGACTGGTTTAAAACCGGAGATATTGCAGTGATGAATGAGAAAGGCTTCTTCAAAATTGTAGATCGTAAGAAAGAAATGATTTTGGTTTCAGGGTTCAATGTGTATCCTAATGAAATTGAAGATTGCATAGCGCTCAATGAAAAGGTATTGGAAGTAGGAGCAATTGGGGTACCTGATAAGAAGTCTACTGAAGCTGTAAAAGTATACATCGTAAAAGGTGACCCAAGTCTCACAGAAGAAGAAGTACTGGAACACTGTAAGGAAAACCTGACTGGGTACAAACGACCGAAGTACATCGCTTTTACGGACGAACTTCCTAAGTCAAATGTTGGAAAAATATTAAGAAGAATTTTAAAAGAAAACGATTTAAAGACGAACACTTACGACTAAGAATGAAAGTAAAAATTACCGCCTTATTACTACTTATTGCCGCCACTTCATTTGCCCAAAACACTGCACCAGCGGACTCTTCTTATTGGAGGATAGGGGGAACCAGTTCTTTAACATTCTCGCAAGTTTCGTTAACGAATTGGGCTGCGGGAGGACAAAATTCTGTAGCAATTAATTCGAATTTTAGCATTTACGCCAATCGCATTAAAGGAAGAGGGAAATGGGAAAATTCAATGGACCTTGCGTATGGTTTGATAAAGCAGGGAGATGCAGGATTTATCAAATCTGATGATTTAATAAATATTGTGACAAAGTATAGTTACAAGGTAAGAAGAGAGAGTGGTAAATGGTTTTTCAGTGGATTACTTGACTTCAGATCTCAATTTTGGGAAGGTTTAGATGCCGAGACTAACCAAGTGAAGATCTCGGATTTCCTGGCCCCGGGATATATAACTATAGCTCTCGGTATTTCTTATGATCCGAATGATAAGTTAAGTTTTGGTTACTCTCCATTGACCGGAAAATTCACGATTGTTACTGATCAGGAATTAGCTGATCAAGGGGCTTACGGGGTTGAACCTGGTAGCACGTCTCGAGCAGAATTCGGTTCTTTTTTCAGAGCGAAATACAAGAATGATGTTTTCGAGAGTAAGCTAGAACTATTTACAGGCTACACACAGAGCGTAGGAGAGATAGATGTCAACTGGCAAAATGCATTAGTACTACCGATTACCAAAGTATTATCAACAAATGTATATACCCAATTAATATATGATAAAGACATTTTGATTGCCGATGATGAAGGTAATTTGGATGACAGAGTTCAATTCAAGAATGTTTTAGGAGTTGGACTTACTTATCAATTTGGACAACAAAAACCTGAGTAAATAGATTATGTAAAAGAGTAAGGAATACTTAATATTTTTATTGTATTCTTGCTCGCAGTTAGCTAACCTTTTAATAGAGAAAATATGCCAGAGTTTAACGTAGGGGATAATATGATTTACATATTCCCGATCCTTCTCGCCTTTATGGTTGTTGAATTTTTAGTAGCCAAGCATGATTATGAATTGAAGGATTCCCTTGCGGGATTTGGGATTGCTTTGGGAGCAGCCTTTATCTCATTTTTCACAAAGGCTTTCACTGTTGCTGTAATATTTACCGGAGTATTCAATTTCTTTGAGCCTTTACGAGCAGAGTATTTAAATTATACTACCATTGGCTGGGCTTGGTGGGCCTGGATACTGGCAATTGTTGCTGATGATTTTAATTTTTATTGGCATCACCGATGGAGTCATACAGTCCGATTACTATGGGCCGCTCATGTGCCTCATCATTCTTCTAAGAATTTTAATTTAGCTGTAAGCATAAGAAATGGCTGGTTTATCACCTTCTACAAGCCTATTTTCTGGTTGTGGATGGCTGCTATTGGCTTTGAGCCGATTATGATTGGTTCGGCCTTGATTATCAATGCTACTTACCAATATTTCTTACATACCAAGTTGATTGGATCACTCGGGTTTTTAGGTAAAATATTCAATAATCCTCATGTGCATGCCGTTCACCATTCGAGCAATATTGAGTATCTAGATAAGAATCATGGAGGTATCCTGTTAATCTGGGATCATCTTTTTGGGACCTGGCAGAATACAATCAAGGGTATAGATCCACATTATGGTATTTTAAAAAGCCCTGATACCTACAATCCAATTAAGCTGAACACTCATATTTTCGTAGATATATTCAACGATGTGAAAAAAGCAAAAACTTTCAAAGAAGCATTTATGTACATTTTTGGCCCTCCTGGATGGAGTCCGGATAATAGTTCATTAACTGCCAAGCAAATACAAGAGCTTTTCTATGCTGGAAAGATTTCAGCTGATGCACAATTTGAAGGAGTAAATCTAAGTGAAGCCAATAAGGAAGCCACAATACAAAAAGATACTTCCACTGAAAAAGCTGCCTAATTTTTAGGTTGAGATTTAATATGAACATCACGTTGAGGGAATGGAATCTCTATTCCCTTTTCTTTAAACTTCTCAAAAATAGAGAAGTAAAGCTCTGTCTTTAATCTTCTTGGTTTATCTGTATGGGAGGAAGTCCAGATCGCAAGGGTGAAATTGAGTGAACTATCACCAAATTCGTCAAAGAATACATGCGGTGCTGGCTTTTTTAGCACATGTTCGTTTTCTTCTGCCACGTTCATCAATACTTCTCGTACTTCTTCCGGGTTTTCCTGATAACTCACCCCCACAGGAATATCAAATCGAATGTTTCGGTCATTATGACTCCAGTTAATGACCCTCGAAGAGATAAATTCTGAGTTTGGGACAATGATGGAGACATTCTCATTGGTTAGAATTGTGGTGGCCCTCACAGAGATATTGATAACGTCTCCCTCGGTATTTCCAACCACAATTCTGTCACCCACCTTGATTGGTTTTTCAAATAGAATGATGATCCCGGAAATGAAATTATCCGTGATGTTTTGTAAGCCGAAACCGATACCTACGCCAAGAGCTCCAGCGAGTAAACTCAAAGAGCTCATATCAATACCAGCACTTTGGATAATGAAGATCGATCCAATAAACATTACCATGACACGCGAAATCAGGCCAATGCTGTTTCTGGCGCTTTTGTCCATGTTGGCTTTCACCAAAATCTGATTTACTAAAAGGTTCTTAAATCGTCTGGCTAAATAGTTTAGGAGGATAAAACCAATGATAAAATAAAGGATTGTACCCAGGGTGATGTTGCTTTCGCCCAGACTAAAGAGGTTAGTTGTAAATAGCTCACCTACTTTTGTCAGAAACCAGATGATTTTTTCCCAGATGTTTCGCAGTGATTCCATTGGTGTTATGTTATGAAGTAAACCTAGCTCAGAAGTATGAGAAAAGAAATACGGCTATTAAAACTTGATTCTAAGCATTGCTTTGATTTCCGTAGAGGTATCACCTTCTGATTCGTTTAGTCCTGAACCTACTGTTTCTCGATCTCTAAAAGTAAATCGCGCATATCTTAACCAGACGGAAATATTTCGGATGGGGTCGTACCGTACCATTGCATATGCTCTGGTGCCAGTGCCATTGTATGCTGGGATTGAAAATGCATATAATACATCACTTTCATAAACATATTGGGCATTGTCAAAATCATCGGTTTCGAATAATGCCATCCGAGTATTGAATTTCAACCTCCAGACTTCAAAATTCACATCTTGTACAATGACAAATCCTTTGGTAAATACAGCGTTTTCATCTTGGGTACTGGATTGTACTTTCGTCTTCAGCTTCAACCAGGATCGCATCGCATAGTCTATGTTGAAGATATAATTTCGCTTGATTTGATCAGCGAGAATGTTCAAATTGTCTTCGGGTACCGTGACCTGCCTTTTTTGTTGTCTTGCTTGTACATAAAGTGTGACCTGGCGGGAGGGTAGGTGAGAGTATCGCACCAACCATTCTTGTCCTACAGAAGGTGCCTCGGTCTGAAACTTGAGCCATGGAAACTCAAATCGATCATAGTATGCGTTGATTCTATGTTTCCGACTCGGCTTGATAGCAATCCCCCAGTAAGTTCCCTTTTCATTGATGTTTCTAGAGTTTTCCGATAAAGCATTCCCGTAGAACGAATGAAAATCCCGATCAAAGTTGCGTAGCACCATAGCGACATCTACCGTTCTCGATAAGCTGGCTACCAGACCGCCAACCGCTCCGATACCCCCACTTTTGGAGCGTGCCGCTTCACCAAAGAATGTGAAGTTTTGCCAGGTGTAATGTCCATACAGGGAGGTGATGTAGTTGTGATCACCTTTAAATTCAAATTGATTGTAGTTGTTGGGTCTTCGCTGAAGTGGTCGGCTATACTGACTATTGAGCCCTGCTAATCCAATGGTAAGCCTTCGATGAGGTGAATACTCTGCCACTGCTCCAATCGATTGTTCGTCGATACGGTCTCTGGATGCCAATTCGTTGGGCGTACGATGAAATCCGGTGTTTTGAATGGAGTTTACAAACTCTTCAAATTCAGAAAAAGTGGTGTCCGATTGAATATTACCGTCCTGCTTTACGTCAGAATAAAAGATGGTAAATTCAAAATCCCCTTGCTGTCGCGCAATTCCAACCCCGCGGAAAAAACCAGATTCAAGGACTGAAGTGTATGGCCTTAGTCCCAGACTGTTTCTTTTGGTCGTATTAACGGTTTCTGCACCTTTTCCAGCATTGAATCCAGCACCAAATACGACTCCTTGTCCCACTTGCATTTGGAAATCACCGAGCATGATTTTTTTGAATCCAAACTTATTCTCCATCAGTAAGTGATAGGAATAAAAATCAAAGCCCGATCTATTGTTGTCAAAACTAAAACGCTCCCCCTCATCTTTTTCAAAGGTGAAACCTAAACTGAAATCGTTTCTATGGCTGGTTCTGAATCTACCATAGATTTTATTGGGCGAACCTTCATATCTGGATGGTGGCGAGGTTAGAGTGTCTACAACATTGTCATTTTCATCTCGAATGAAAGTCGTATCCAGTGGTAGAGCAGGAGTATAGCCGAGCTGCTCTTCCAGTCTTCTGGTATATCGAAGGAGCAGATAGTTATTCTCTTCTTCCAGGATTCGCTTGATCAGTGGGCGAGTGTCTGTCAAAGATTCTCTAACTGTGACAAAAGGTAGTAGTAGTCTAATGGTTCCCAAGTCTATTTCAGGCACGGCCTGAAGCTCGTTTATAGATAAAAACTCTCCAAACTGATCCCTATAGGCAAAGAAGTTTGAAAGCTGAGAAGGACTGAGTATATACAATGAAGCGAGTTCCTCAGGCTCTACATTATTGAGATTTAGTTTGTTGCTGTAATAAAGCAACAAAGACTCATAGATATCTTCATATGCTACATCTTCATCCTGTACTTGAAAAAGTCGTTCTGCAAAGGCTTCAAGATCTATTTCTTCATTTTGTGCAAGCGTATTGAAGCATATCAGAAGTAGTAATATGGTCAGCCACTTCTTCATTTCTTCAACGAATAGGCTACAGATAGTTCATGGATGCTCCCCAATTTTGAGTCGTTCGAGAAACCATAGTCAAACTTTAAATTTTTTGGGTGAAATCCCACTCCGAATGCACCAATGAATGGCTGGGTGCTGATACCAGTTCTTACAAACACCTTTTCAATGATGCGGTATTCAATACCAGCCTTGAATATTTCATCAAAGTCAAGATCTTTCTCTACTTCCAAATTCAACATCAACTCATCGGATGGGCGATATGAAAACCCACCTTTCATTACCGTAGGAATCCTTTCGCCGGTTTCAGCGTCAAATTTGGCCTGGTTGAGATTGAATATGTGTGCGCCAAATCTAATTTGAGGAGTAACTTCTGCAATACCTCCGAATTGAATGGCCAGCGCATTACTGGTTCCAACCGTTGAGATGTTGTACTGGAGAATATCGACACCCACCGATAGACTTACCATTTGGATTTTATTTCCAATGGCTAAGTGTACACGTTGCTCACTGTAGATATCATCGCCAAATTTGTAAAAACCGACTCCTGCATTGCCAATTTCGGAAGCATAAATAGCACCTGCTCCTACTACCTGAAACTGACTCACACCGTACCGATTTTGGTAGGCAGCGAAAGCCGTATGATCCTCTAATCGTCCTAAACCTCCAATATTGTTAAATAAGCTGTATTCGTCACCTAAGGTAAGAGACGCACCTGCCATACCGGCACTACGGCCTCCCAGATTAAATGATCCGACTTGTGCGTTGGAGTAGAAAAAGGCGAGCAATAGCAGAAACGGCAGGATAATTTTCATTACCGCAAAGTATGCATTTGGCAGCTTTAATTCAATAATTGTAAATTAACTGGTAATGAAATCTGTATTTGTTGTCGTATGGTATCTATCAAGCCTTTATGTAATTGCTCAGCCTGATACGCTCTACTTTAAAAATGGAAGTATAAAAGCATTTGGAACTGTGACTAAAGACATGAAAGAAGGATTGTGGAAATACTTTTATCCGGGCGGTCAGCTGAATAGCGAACTAAATTTCAAAAATGATGTCCTTGATGGAGCTCAGAAGTACTATTCGTTTGAAGGTAAGCTGATCGCATTGGAATTCTATGCTGGAGGTTTAATGCAAGACTCCTCCACCTATTATTATCCCTCTGGTCAACTTGAAAAGCATGGCATCTATCAAGAAGGATTGTATGAAGGAGAGTGGCATTTCTACTATGAAAATGGCAACTTGAAGCGAGTGGGCATATACCAGGAAGGAATTCCTCAGGGGGAATGGGTATTCTATTTTGAAAATGGAAAAGTGAATCAGGTTGGTACCTTACAACAAGCACTGGAACACGGTTTTTGGAAGTACTATAATGAAGAAGGAGATCTGGAGTATGAGGGCCAATGGGCGAACGGGGAGCGCGTAGGACAGTGGTACTATTACAACAAGGGTAAGAAGAAGAAGTGGAAAAACTTCAATTAAAAGAGTGAAAGCAGGTTGATGAAGAAGTGGGTTTCATCTTGCGACGTTCTTGAATATTCAAATCTGAAAGTAATGTCGTTAACGAGCACTAAATCAAGACCTGTTCCGATGCTGTATAAATATTGATCGGTGAGAAGGTCGCTTCCGTCATAGTTAGGGTATCCAACTGCATAACCCTGATCGAAGTATACCTTTCCGTAAATGGTAATCGGGAAGGTTTGAAACTGTCGAAGTGGCATCACTTTTTTGATGTCATATTTTCTTCCAAAAAGCTGATGCTTGAATTCATTTCGCTGCAACACATAGGAGCTTGCCTCGATGATTCGAAGGTCGAACCCTCGAATGACCTGCTGCAAAAAACCGATCGAATAATAGTTGAAGTAGCTTCGGTCTTTCGCTGGAAAGGTACTCAGCCCTGTTAGGTTGGTCACCAAAAAGAAGTTGTCTTTAAACGCCCAGTACTTGGTCAAATTCATACGTGCTCGCCAGAAATCAACGCCATCGTCATAGAGACCCAATCCATGTTTAAATAATCCTACCTGGTACCATTCACCATTCGTTGGGTAGTTTCTGTTGTTACGCTTATCCCACGTATATAAGTAACCCAGCCATACATGCTGTTGCTGCGTTTGACTGTCCCCCAGGTAATTTGGATTGATGCTGGCTACCGTGTCCGCGACATCCAATCGTACATGCCCAAGTGTAGTTCGGTGGAAGGAATAAAATGAACTTCGGTAGGAGTGTTGAATGGAATTGGTGTAAGCTCTGCGAAGCACATTTTCTTCTGATGATATGAATCTTCTGATATTTTCACGAGTAACAACTGGGACGTTCTTGGTTTCGAAGAAACTGCTGCTGATGAGTAACCCGTTTCGCTGTTTCTTGTCAATGTATGGAATCCGGTACAATACATTGATTACCGTTTCAAAACCTGTCTGTAACCATAACCTGAGAAATTCGCCTCGCCCTCTGAAATTGAACTGGGAGAGCTTGATTCCATAGTTTACCCGACTTAAATCTCGATTTCTATTGACCCACCAGTCGTTAAAATTTCGGTCAACCAATCGAAAGATCGGGAACGGGTAGAAATACCAACGTTCATCCACTAATATCTTTATGTCTACAACCGATCCCAGACTATCGAGCATATCAATAGAGACTTCATTGAATAGGTTGGTATTGTAGATCCTGTTACGGTCCCAAATAAACATACTGTCCAGCTGATAACGTTGGTAAGTTTCACCAATTTGGAAGCTGAGTTCACGTGTGATCATCTGGGGTCGGGTCTTGTAGTTTCCTTCGATGATGATCTCACGTACAGTCAACAGATCAGTGGAATCTTTCTGGCCATAGGTGCACAACCAGAAATTCAGAGAAAAGAAAATAAAGAGAAGTTTTCTCACCACCAATCAATCAGTATGACTACCTGCTTTTATTAGCGGGTAACGTGCAAACAGAACGATTTTTTAGTGGGCTTGCAAATTTGATTCGTACTTTTACGGCAGTGAAACGCATCTTTAAGAAAATTCTCATTTTTCCGATTTTGGTGTATCAATACTCGATCTCACCGCTATTTCCACAGTCTTGCAGGTTTACGCCTACGTGTTCTCAATATGCTAAGGAAGCCATTCAAAAATATGGATGGAAAGGATTCATCATGGGATTAAAGCGAATAAGCAAGTGTCATCCGTGGGGTGGAAGTGGATATGATCCTGTGGAATAAAAAATCCCAACAACTCAATTGAGTTGAAGGGATCCGAATAAACCTACTTTGAAGTAATATATTGTCTGGTCCAGTCCTTTAATTCCAACCCTTCACTATCCGGAAGGAGCAATCTGAATTTTTTATACTCCTTCCAGAATAATGAGCGATTGAAGCTGACTTTGGAAAGTATCAGCTTGCTGTACTCGTACATACTCATAGTATGCTTGATTAGTTGACAGTGGCAATAAAGGAGATTACAAAAACAGCAATTGCCAGATACCACATGATGGTTAATTGCTTGTAAATGTGTCCGTTTGTTTGATTTTCTACTTGTTTCATCTTCTTTAGAATTAATTTGAATGATCATGTTATTTGAGCTGTAGCATGATTTACATTGACCTAAAGAAGAAATGCCTGAGCTAGAACATGTCGTTTAGCTATCAGAACAAAGGAGTTATATGATTTTGGTTGATCAAATGTGTTTGATCTAATCGATTTTTTTTCTGTTTGTAATACTGCTTTATCCTGGGGAGCAGCTACAAGCTTTCTACTCTGAGTAAAAGCCTCTAATCTAATTTCAGTCTCAACTTCATGATGGTGTGAGATGCAGCTGGATGCATACGCTGAGCTGAAAACACTCAACGCTACTATAATAGTAATGCACTTAATTAATATAGTATTACATCTAATCATGATAGTATTACTATACGAGGGGATATCAAAAAGGTTTCAGGTTTTAGTAGAGATTAAAATTGATGGGTGTATCAGTTGAATGATTGTCTGAATTCCAGTGGTGATTGATTGGTCTTCTGTTTGAACAACCGACTAAAAGATTGAGCATGTTCAAAGCCTAACCCGTAAGCGATTTCACTGACAGATAGTTGAGTGGTTGACAGCTTTTCTTTGGCCTTTTCTACGAGCTTTTCGTGAATGTGCTGTTGGGTGTTGAGGCCGGTTTGGACTTTCAATAGATTGCTTAAGTAGCTAGCTGAAAGATTTAGCTGGTTTGATAGATTTTGCACGGTAGGAAGCCCCATGCTAGCCAAATTATCTCGGTCAAAATAATCAGTGAGGATCTTTTCTAGACGTCCCAGGATCTCATGATTTGAAATCTTTCGAGTGATAAACTGTCGCTGATAAAAGCGTTCGGCATAGTTTAAAAGCAATTCTATCTGAGAGATGATGATGTTTTGGCTGAACTTATCGATGTTGGAGTGATACTCTTCCTGGATGTTTTTCATGATCTGAATCATGGATTTTTCCTCTTTTTCTGAAAGAAACAGCGCCTCATTCACCCGATATTCAAAGAATTCATATTCCTTGATCTTCTTTGCCAAGGGTGTATTCCAAAGGAAGTCCGGGCTGATGAACAGCAACCAGCCTGAGGGTTTGGTGTCTGGTTCATAGTAGGCTTTCACGCTAATCACCTGACCAGGAGCTACGAAAGACATCAATCCTTCATCAAAATCATAGGGCTGTTGACCGTATTTCATTTTCCCTTTCACTCCATGTTTCATAGCAATGGAGTAGTGTGGAGATACTAAGGTGACCTCTTCATCTTCGGTTTGATACTGCACATCTCGATAATCCACCAGGCTGACCAGCGGGTGCTCAGGCTTAGGGAGTCCCGCCAGTCGATGATAATCACTTATTGATTTGATCTTATGCATGTTCTTATATCAAAGTTCCACCAGAGGCTTCAATTCGTTGCGCATTTACCCAGTGTGAATCACTCGTACATAGGAATGCTACCACACTTCCAATGTCTTCGGCTTCACCCACTCTTCCCAAAGCGGTGACGCTCGATATAATGCCAACTTTCTGCTCATCTTTATTGGATCCACCTGCAAAATCTGTTGCGATAGCCCCCGGTGCTACCACATTGGCCGTAATCCCTCTACCTCCAAGCTCTTTAGCAAGATACCTCGTAAATACTTCAATTGCTCCTTTCATGGAAGCATAAGCGGAGGCTCCCGGAAATGAGAAACGTGCCAATCCGGATGAAATGTTAATAATACTTCCACCATCATTGAGTAGGGGTATGGCCTTTTGTGTGAGAAAGTAAACCCCCTTAAAATGAATATTCATCATCTCATCAAAAATAGCCTCTGTGGTGTCTGTAATGGGACTAAAAAGTCCAGTACCTGCATTGTTGACCAAATAGTCAAAATGGTTATTACCATAAGTTGAAGTCAGATGATCCGAAAGCCTTTGATAGAAATCATCAAATGATTTCACATCCCGACTATCAAGTTGAAGTGCATGCCCTTTGCTGCCTGATTTTTCAATTTCAGCAACCACCTCTTTGGCAGCTGATTCATTGGAATGGTAGGTAATTACTACATCAACGCCCTTTTTCGCGATGCTGATGGCCATATCGCGGCCCAATCCTCGGCTTCCGCCGGTTACTAATGCTATTTTCTGTGTCATTTTCTTAAATTTTAAATACTTGATGACACAAAGGTGAACGGTCACATCATGCCCGATGTAACCGAATCTTAGGATGTTGTAACCGAAATGACTATTCCATGATGATTTCTGCCTTAAGGATACGCACATCATCCAATGGACGATCGAGATCGTTGGTTTGGACAGCCGCAATAGAATCGACTACAGCTAGGCCAGAGACTACCTCTCCGAATATGGTATAGTTCTGATCGAGGTGTGGTGTACCACCAATGGTTTTGTAAACTTCCCGATGTTCATCCGGAATGACATATTTTTCAAAGTTGTCGTAATCCTTGGCAAGCTCGTTAAACCTTCGGTTTATACGGCTGGCTGTTGGCCAATCCTCTTCCTCATATGCTTTTAGTAATGAATCTAAATCCTGGCTATATGCTGGATCATGTTTCAAGTAATGCTCAGCGAGCCAACCATTAATTCGTGTTTCTGCACGCTCAAGGGTGCTATCGTTGAACACACGACCCTGAACAATGTAAAACTGAGTGCTGCTCGAAACACGCTCCGGATGACCACCACGCGCTGCTGCCAATACGCCTTTTTTGTGGAAGAGCACAGGCGTGATCTCTGCAGGAACATTGTATGGGAGTCCTCCATTACCCAATGTATCTCCTGGTTGGGCCAGTTTGCTGTCAGTGTCACCACCCTGGATCATGAAATTCTCAATGACCCGATGGAAGAGGAGGCTGTCCAGCACACCATCCTCCACGATTTTGATGAAGTTGTCTCGGTGAAGCGGCGTTTCGTTGTATAGCTGCAAAACGATTTCTCCCATGGAAGTAGTCAACTTCACCTTGGTAAGTGAAGGTGCCTCTTCAGTTTCAGCTTGCTGCGTAGGCTGTGTACAGGCAATAAGAAAGAATAGAGAAAGGATGGTTAGGTATTTCATGGTCAAGGTTTTATTCAATTTAGAAGTTTTAAGATAAATGCACGCCTATTGTACCTGCAAACTAATGGCTAAGCCACCACCTGCAGCCAGCTTGAAGGTTTTACTTGCCGTACTTGATATTTCTTCTTCACTGATCAGAATGGAAGTTGGGTTGTCTCGAAAATGCGCATCTTCTGCATCCTGATAGATCTTAGCTGTGTAAGCTTTCCCTGTTTCCAGGAAGCTGAAGTCTATGGTGATTTCTCGCTCATTTTCATCATTAGCAGCTCCAATAAACCAATTACCTGTTTCACGTTCTTCACGGGCGATCACTACAAAATCTCCAATCTCTCCATCCAACACTTTGGTTTGTTTCCAATCCACTCCAACATCTTTGATAAATTGGAAAGCAGGGTTTCCTTCGTAGTTTTCCATCAGATCACAGGCCATCTGAATGGGGCTGTAAATCACCACGTAAAGCGCCAATTGCTGGGCTAGCGTAGTGTTAATTTGATTGTCAGGTTTTGTAGGTAAAGTGATATCAAATACACCCGGAGTGAAGTCAAACGGACCGGAAAGCATACGCGTAAATGCAACAATCGGAATATGTTCTGCCGGATTGCCGCCATCTGCTGCCCAGGCGTTGTACTCTTGCCCTCTGGCACCCTCTCTTGAAATCATATTGGGGTATGTTCTTCTTAAACCAGTCGCTTTGATGGGTTCATGCATATTAATAGCCACCTGGTATTTGGCTCCCATATCCAACGTTCGCTGGTAGTGGTTGACCATCCATTGCCCATGGTGGTATTCACCCTCAGGAATCACAGCACCAACGTATCCCGTTTTCACAGAGTTGATACCCAGAGCTTTCATGAGCTGGTAGGCTGTGTCCATGCGCGCATCATATTGAGTGACTGCTGCAGAAGTCTCATGGTGCATGATGATTTGAACTCCTTTTTCTTTGGCATATCCAGCAAGGTAGGCCAGGTCATAATCTTCGTAAGGGGTTGTGAAATCAAAGACACCATCTCTTTTCACCGGGTCGGTCCAAACTTCCCATCCCGTGTTCCATCCTTCAACCAAAACACCTCCAAACCCATGTTCTGCCGCAAAATCGATAAATGCTTTGGTGTATTCGGTGGTCGCTCCATGGTTGCCGCTGGCATAATCCCATGTCTTGGTGCCAATGTGCATGTCCCACCAGATACCTAAATATTTCATGGGTTTAAACCAGGAAACATCTCCCATTTCGTTTGGGTCATTCAGGTTTACAATCAAATTGGACTCTATCAAATCTCCGGCTCGATCAGCCATTTGAATGGTTCTCCAAGGGGTTTTGAATGGAGCTGACACGGTAGCCTTTATTCCGGAATCATTGCCAACTAATTCGCTCACCATTTGATAAGAGTCAGTATCAACTTTTAAGGTCATCCCGGCATAGTTGGTGAGGTCTGCCTCATGAAAGCTGAGGTAGGTACCGTTGGCTGTTTTCATGGTCACAGGCGTATTCACTGCGTTGCTATGAATGTAGGTCTGCCCCAGGTGATCACCTTCGATAAATTTGCTTGGCGCATCAATCTCGGAGAATTGCGTGGTGTTGTACAGGTATTCGTAGATGTCCCAGTCACCCGGAATCCACCAGACTTTGTGGTTGCCAGTCAAATTGAATTCAGACTTTTCCTGAGTGATGACGATTTTGTTCATATTCTCCTGCTCCGGGAATTCATATCTGAATGCGACACCATCATCGTAAGCTCTGAAGATTATGTTCAATTCCCGGTTGGAAGAAGTATGAAGTAGTGCGATGGTTAATTCCTGGTACTCATTCCTTACCTCCAGTTGCTCGCCCCACGGCATCTCCCACGATTCATTATTTATGGTACGATCGATATTGATGACCTGAAAACCATCCAACATGGATTCCTGGCCTTGAAACTCAAAACCCATTTTTGAAGGTTCTATCACTGGATTACCCGAGAATTCTACATTGTAAGTAGGAGTTCCATTTTGGTCCAAAACAAAGGTGATATTGATATCGCCATCGGGTGATTGGGCGTTCATAGCTACCTGATTTTGACAGCTGAATGTGAACAATGCAATGATGAGGATTAAGAGATTGATTTTTTTCATAGAAGGTTGAATAAAAATTAGTGATTAAAGATAGTATCTAAATCGACGTGATATGATAGTTGTTGTTGGTCAAACAGATTCTTTACATCATTCAATTATGATTCAGCAAAAACCTCATAGTGAACGACCTTTTCTTCAAATTCAAGCAAATAGTCTGAGTCCTCTGAATAATACTTTGCCTTTTCATAATCATCCCCAGCAAAGTTTTTGATGACTTCCAGGTTTTCCCAAAAGGTGATCAGGTTGAAGTGAGCGACATCTCCTTCCAGGCGTCTGAGGAAGGTTAACTTGACAAATCCTTCGGTCTTCTCGTAATCGGGAATGGCCTTCGACTTCATGAAGTCCGTGTAAGCTTCAAAATGCTCGGCTTTGGTTTTTCCTTGCCAGATTCTTGCTATCATATCATCCGTAGGCTGAACATTCATAAATGTATTGGATTGAACCAGTCTTTACAAATGCCTTAAGCCATGGGATGATAATATGTCAATATGATCGTAATTACTTACTGATCCAATCATGGGCAAATTGTGCAACCTCTTCCCAACCGGGTGCGCCGCAGATGAAGTGATCTTTTCCTTCAAAGAACTTCGCATCAACAACACTGTTCTCGTCCTTGTACTTTTTGACGGTTTTTCTCACTAAGCCATTTGGTACAATTACGTCTTCAGTTCCACCTAGAAATAGCAGAGGAACATGAGGCTTTTTTGTGTCTATTTTGGCTGCCTTCGAAATGGACGCACGGTGTGTTCTTCTGCTTTCCGGCACCGCAAATTGTTCAAACGCTGCATCAGATTCTTCTTTGGTTAACATGTTCGCGATGGCATAATGAAACCATTTCTTGTACTTCTCCTCTTTTGGATTGAAAACGGATCTGCCCTTGAACGGATTTAATACTTTATTATTGGCTTTTACGAAGCTGGGCTTGAATGATAGTACGCCTTTTGGTGGTGCAGTACTAATGAGAATTGCAGCTTCAGCTCTTCCTGATTCTACCAGTTTTTGAGCAGTAAGTCCTCCAAACGAATGACCGATCAGAATTGGCTTTTCCGGTAGACTGTCAATCAATTGCTCCAGATTTGTAATCCAATCTTCGAATCGTACATCTTCCAATCCGGAAGGGGGGTTGGCTCGTAATTCTGACGGACTGCCTTCATGCTTTGGGTGTGCTGGAGCATAGCAGGTATATCCCTTACTCTCAAAGAAGGTTTTCCATTGATCCCAACTCTTGTTGTTGAGAAATAACCCATGTATAAAAACGATGGTTTTTGAATTGATATTCTTTTTCATGTTTGCTTGATTTTGATTTTGAGAAAAAGCACTTGCTGAGATGAGCAGTGCAGTAACGATTAATAGTTTGTTCAACTTCATTTTTGTATTGCTTAATATTTCAATACAAAGCTGACGACCTGAATTGTGGATTTCTTTAACCCAGGTTAAAATCGTTACTTGCCGGCAAGTCGTTTTCGGATTCTGCTGAGAGAAGGGCCCTGAATGCCCAGATAAGAGGAGATGTGATAGAGTGGAACTTTATCTGCAAGTTCCGGGTGAGCTTTTATTAGTTCTAAATAGCGTTCTTCTGGCGATTTGATTAGGAAGCTTTCTACTCGATCAATGACAATAGTAGCTGCCATTTCTGCAGCTTTACGACCAAAACACTCCCACTCATGAGATTTTTTGTAGAGTTTTTGTAGGTCAAAAATATTGATACAAACGATATGAGCGTCAGTCAAAGCCTCCGTGTAATATTCGCACGGGATCTGATGGACAAAACTTTTGTAAGCGCATACAATCCCATTGGGTGAATAAAAGAATACGTTTTTGTCTTCTCCACTTTTGTAATCAATGATGTAAGAACGGAAAGTACCACTAATAATGAATCCAAGCTCTTTGCAGACATTTTTATAGTCATTGAAAAGATCGCCTTTTTTAAACTCTTTCTCGTGCCAGTACTCCCAGGACAGGTCAAATGCTTCGGGAGACATCCCTGAGAATTGTTTAAATACGGATTGAAGTGTTTGCTGGGTACTCACAGGATGATACTCGTTCTTTTGGATTAAAAGTACGAAAGCTTAGCTACTTCTAAATGATGTTGAGTGACGTGGTAGTAGTTTTGTACACGTTGAGCTAAATTATTATTTCCTGTGTGTGATTTATTCACGACTTAATCAGGCCTTTTATCGACGGTGGTTTTTACTAATTCACCATCCTCATTAAATAGCTTGAATTCTCCGATTGGTTTGTAGTCACTGTATTGCCCAATCATCTTCAGCTGCCCATTTGGATGATAGGTTCTTACTGGACCGTCAAGTTTACCGTCCTTGTAATTATACACATATGAGATGAGTCCATTGCTATGGTACGAAATTTCTAGACCCTCTTTTCTTCCGTGTTTATAATTCCTGATTCGATGAGGTTTATCGACGGAGAAATAGGCATAATCTACAAACTCACCATGCCTTAGCCCTTCTTTAAAGTGACCGATTTCTGAAACACTGTTGATGAATAACGCTTGATCAGGAACAGAATCCTTTGGTATCACCTTATCCTCATATAGGCTTTCAATAATGGAGGAGGGGTTAAGATAACTGAACCATTTACCATCTTTCTTCCCATTTACATATCCACCCTGACTTTCCATTGCTCCATCATAATAGTAGTATCTCCAATGACCGATTGGTTGGTTGTTTTCCATTTTTCCCGTTGCCACTTTTTGACCTTTTTCATTGCTCCATTCGGTGGTACTTGGGTTCGTCTTTAAGTACTGCAGGGTCTTTAACTCAATTTCATCGATTTTATCTTTTCTTTTGCTTCTGGTGCAAGCATTAGTTGAAATGGATCCATCGCTATTATTATAAGCCCAAATGATCCATTCTTCATTTTCTTTTACTGGAAGACCGCATCCATATTGCCTTGTATAAATTTTTAACGTTTTCTCAAGTCCTTCTCCTTTGAAAATCTCATCTATTTTGAAAGCAATTTGCACTTGTTTATTCCTCGCTTCGTTTTCATCGATGATCACTTTGGTGGCTTGTCCTGAAACAATGATTTCAAATTCGTTGTAGTCAACTACAGTAGTTGGTCCGGTAACGGATCTGCATTTACACGCTAAAATAACGGTCGGAAAAACTACAATGGATGAAAATATTAATAGCCTAATCATTGGTTTGCATAGATTGAACCTAAGTCGGTTAATGCTTTACTAGTTAAATCAACTCCTTTCGATTAAAAGTAGCGAACCAACTTCATTCGCACAACGGTCTCAAAAACCGACCATTAAGTGGCCCAAAAGGTAAGGACGAAGATGATGATTCGATAGATTAGTTAGTCATCAACACTCCGCTTGAACTCTTCTGTATACTTGTTTTGCCATTTGGTCTTATAGGTCTTTACATATCTTTTCATTTTAATAAGATTGTGTAAACATATTTCAGGACAAGACAGGTTTAACAGGAGCATCTCATCATTATAATGACTTGCTGTTCTTTTAAGAGATTTATTTGTGTATTAATGGTTTTTTGCAGGCTTCTTATCTTTTCTATTGCTTGATTCGGATTGAGCAAAGCTTCTCCGTATTTCTTGAGAGTCTCTTTCAAATTAGTCTTTAAGCTGATTATTTCATCTGATGGATTTTTAAAATGTAATGAAGAGTAACCACACATTTCAGGTCCTCCTAGATAGTCAATCTGAATTACTTCACTTATCCAATCCTTGTCAGTTGATTCCAATTCAGTCTCAATTGTAGTTCCAACGCCACATGGCATCAACCTTTGGATGTTAAGCTTTATGATTTCATATTTTGAGATGACATACTTCTCGCCAATCAATTTAATCTCTTGATGCTGATTAGATCTTATTTTGTAATTGAGTTTTATGTAATCAGTATGATATTTAAGTGAATCGCTAATCAGATTGAGTATGGTTTGACTAAAGTCAGCATCATAAGTTAGTACATAGTCAAGGTTGGATTTAATCTTCAGAGGCAGATTTTTCCATTCTGCTAGCTGCCTACTTTCGTGCGTCCAATAACCATACTTATCGTCTTTTTGGTGAATTGAGAAGTCATATCCACCGATTTTGAAGTATGCTATATCCATGAAGCCATCTTCAAATTCAATCTCTGATTTAACACAATAGCAAGTTCCAAGGTCAGCCTTGCAAGTAAAGGATAGAGATAATGCTGTGAAGAGAATGATGTACTTCATGGTACTTATTGCTATTTACACCCAATTGGCAAGTTGAGTCAAAAATAATGCCGTTTATATACAAATAATTGAAAAACAGGAAATACTGGATTAAATCCCTTCAACTACTCCTGGTACCCATCACTTAGTTGATGGCTCGATTTACGTAGCCCAAAAAGTTAGGACGAAGATGATGATTCGATAGAGTAGGTTAGTCAAGAATACCGCGACCATCACTCCCAGTCCAGCAGGAATGGACCAATACCACCGAATGTTTACAAATTTTTTGATGCTAAGAATGGCGTAAGACAATGGGATAAACATGACAAACAGGTTGAAAATGATACCTGATAACGTTGAGTTTGGATCTGCAGATAAAAAGTTGCCAAGTGTTCCTACCCAGGAGAGCATGATCCAACTGAGCATGTGCAAGGAGAAAAAATGGAAGGAAAATATGAGGCTGTCAAAGTAAAATTTACGTTTCCTGAAGACCATCAAGTACACAAAAAACGCAATAATGGGGACGTTGATGATCATGACGGACTTGGAAACTTGATCACTCATGTTTTGGTACGTGATGGCATAGTCATCTTCACTCAGCCCCTCTTTTTGGAGCTTTACGTCCATCCATTCTTTGGTCCATTTACTGTATGGCTGTGAGTAAACCTGATCGTACAATGGAAGTGAGTAGTCTGAGAGCGGATTAACGAAGAAGTATATCAGGTTGAAGAATAGGAACAAGGTGACAGGAGAGATGAATTTTTTGCGCTTGCCATCCAAAAATTCTACGGTCATGCGGGCAGGAAAGCGGATGAGGTACCACATGCTCACAAAAAAGCGATTGTCTAAAAAAAAGATGTTGCCTAAAAACTCTCCCAATAGACGGCCGAGGGAACGATCCAGGTTATCACGAACATGCTGACCGCATTGGTGGCAGTACGCACCATTGACTTCAGCACCGCAGTTGAGGCAATGGGTTTGAGGTTGGTCAGGTCTTCTCTCCATATTGACCTGCTAAAATTAATAAAGTGATCTATATCGCAGTGGGTAGGATAACAGCTTACAACTCTTTCAATTCCTGTTGAAACCTGTAACTTAAAAGCTAGTACACGGAAGTAAATTTCCGGGGTTAGTTGAGAACTCCTTCAATTACTTAACTCCATACAATCCGAAACAGGCGTTAATATAGTCTGCGTTGTCCAAATTCAGTTCAGAGAGTTTAAGCCATTCGTTTCCGTAGTTGGAACCACGCAAGTAGGTGGCATTCGATGGATACTTTTTGGTAAGGTAGATTCTAAGGTGAGCGCTATTGTCTTTGTTTAACGCTGTTTTGATTTTAAGGGAAACAAATACTCCTTCAGCAGGAAATTCTACGTCAATGATGTCACCAACTATTGTTTGAATCTTTCTGGAAGAGGGTTGAATGCTAGCGTTTATTGATTCAATCAATGCAGTGGGCCTTTTATCAAATTGATAAAAATTTAAAATAACCTCACATGATTCAGAAAGCTCGTTGTTTATTTTTAGTATGACATCATTGATTTTCGAAAACCCCTCATCATTGGGGATAAATACTCCTATTTCATAATCCAGATACATGCTAAAGGTGAAATTATCATGGTCCAAAAAACCCAACCTTGTAGATTTTACCTTTTTTTCACCAAATATGACAACTTCTTGAAGTTGCTCGCTGGAAACAAACAGAGAGTCCTCCCTATCTTGAGAATAGAGGTTGATCAGGCAAGTAATTAGTAGTAATGTTATTAACGGCTTCATGGCATCTTTTTAATGTGAACCCGATAACTTCGGGTTCACCGTTGAAAATACTTAACTACAATCTGTTTTCCATCGAATCCAGAATCTATACGTTTCTACGCATTCCACATATCCAAATTCATTGGGGATTCTTACTGTTTCTTTTCCCCAGAATTTAGCTTCTGCATTTACCGTAAAACCTAACATAAATACAGAAGTGAAAGCTCCAATAAGCAATCCTTTTTTGAGTTTTGATAATGATTTAATCGTTCTCATAGTTCATTATTTTAATTGGTCCTCCTTTAGAGGTTGGGAAATACTCCCGATTGATATGGAAGTAAATTCCAATTAACTGAACATTGAGCCATAAATCTTATGTCTACTTGCGGTATACTAAAGCGATTTCAACTCTTCCTGATATCCACCATTTAAGGTTTGGAAGTGATACCACGAACGAAAATCGATGTTGAAGTCATCGAAGTGGTGGGCTTGGATTGCTGTTGAGATGATTGGTGCTATATGGCACAAGTTACAAACCAGCGCCAGCTGGGGGATCGTGTTCATGGAGTTAGTCATATTTTAAATTTTTAATTTCCCATTCACCTGATTGATCATTAAGTTCAACGCTCACCCTAGCAGCACCTTTGGTTCCATATGCGCTAAATTCAAATTTCATGTTCCCTGGACCAATTGAACTCTCCACGATTATTCCAGTATCCTGAATCACCCCGATTTTCTCTGTTAATTGTTTTGATTCTTCGAGTTTTGCAATAACAAATTTTAACTGTTTGCTCTGCCTAAACGAGCCACCAAGAATAACTATGATCATACCAAATGCTACGCAAAATCCCCAAAACTCCAACACGAAGTTGTTTAATAGATACGCAAAAAGTGCATCACCTGTAGACTTATATTTTCGTTTTTCAAAAGGGTACAGGATAGGTTTTTTCAACCTAATTGGTATCCAGATAATTGTTCCAATTCCAAACTGAATCATACCAATAATTAGAAGGTGTCTGAAATAAGGAATTGCGTTCACCTCACAAACGAATCCTGCAATAAAGGATATTAATCCAATCCAAATAAGTGATTTATAAAGAGTTCGTGAATTCATACATATAAGTTGAGTTCTAGTTGGAGCATACTCATCGAGCTTATTGTTTGCTAGCCACCCTTTTTCTTGCTTTAAAAATGGGAGTGTAGGGCACATATATTTTGTAATCGTACATGGAACTCGCATCTTTTTCTTTTGAAATTATCTCACGCAATTCAACGTCAAAGGTCTCAGATAATTCTTCTATTTTGTTCCACTCATCTGCTGGAATCGAGATTGCCTGATCGGGATTTTGATAAGACTTACTAACTAAGAACCTTTCGAAATCCGTTCTCCTTCCAAATAGGAAATAGTTATCATCAGCCCTAAGTAATTCTTCATCAAACGCACTTTGCATTCTCTTCAGAATTCGCTGATACTGCATTCCTTGACCTATACATTCGTTAATATCAATGTTTTGCATTTCACCCAGGGAGTAGGATAATGCACTGATCATAATAGAGTAGACTTTATTAGCTGTTGGCTCAAAGTCATGATTCAAGAAGCTTCCTTCAGATAGGAAGTTTCCACCATCAGGGAAAGTGAAGTTAGACTTCATGTGATCTCCCCCTCCATAGAGGATGACTTTCTGATCCTTAAAGTATGATCCAAAGTATTCCTCATCCTGGATTCGGTCTGTAATTGCTTTTTGCCTGTAATAGTCAAAACTATACCTTAAAGCGTTGTTTGTAGAAGAAAAATTGGCAATCACTTTTCCGATGTATTCATAGTCTATAAACGCGTATTTGCCTACCAATCCCTGTTCCGTTGCGGCCTTCATCAAAGGTTTAACTTCTTCAAAAAACTCGTTTGTCTGACGTTTGCCTAGTTCAATGATCTCAGAAACTTTACTTGGTTCTACTCCTTCTAGCTTGTTAAAATAGGGTAGCAGTAGTTGCCCACACATTTCGTCATACGCCCACTCCAGGTCATTGCATCCGATGGTAATATCTTTCTGGGGGTTTTTAATGTTCCATCGCCGGACATGTTCGAAGAATATTGAATCTTCTTTTGAATTCAAGGTAGCATCTAACTCATCGTAGAAAAACGCCTGGGCTTCCTCATCGTTCTTTATATGGACAAAATGATTGATGAAAGCGGAAAGAGAATACGGTTGCTCGATGATGATAAGAGGGAAATAGTCGAAGGTATTGAGCGCAAATATTATTCTGGTTTTAATATTTGATATGTATTCGGAATAATGAGTTTCTCCGATCAATACCACCTTATTGTTCTTTGATACAGACTCAACCCATGATAAATCCGCCAGATTGTTAAAATCAGATTCAATATCAGTAAGGGAAATAGGATCAACAGAAATTTCCAGATCATTCAGTGCATTTTTTGCTGCGATATCTTGGGTGTAAAACGTAGATATCTGGAAATCGGATAGTTTTTTTTGCTGAGAAATCCCGATGTGACACAGCGTGAGTATCAACAAGTGAGCGAGTAGATATTTCATTTTTCTAGGTGATAACTTGGTCGATAATTCCCATGTATGAGGCGTGTGCCTTTCGTGGCCTGATTCTCACTTTATGTATAGCACTAAAGTAGTGAAATCGACTGAAAGGAGATTCACGAGGGATGTTGGCATGCTTGTGTGTATGAGTAAACTGACCAATCCCAGCAATCCGTCTTACTGGCGTCATGCGGGCGGGCAGTATTTACGAAGCACTGTGCTACAAAATTCTCAAGCCAGAAAGACAAAAAGAGGAAGGGCAATGAAACCTAGCAGAATGGGTAGAGGAGCGATGAAGATCAGATGAAGCTGGCAGAAAGCAGTCAGGCATATTCGTGCTAGTGTCTGTTATGCTCTTTTTCTAGTCTATCTAAGAACTTAGAATCAGGTTAAGATTCCGCTTAACCAAATGATCTTGGTAAAAAAGTTAAACGTTCAGTTAATCTTGGCCTACAGTTAAAAATTCAATGTTGATTGGTAAGTTGTTAATCTTAGATTTAAGCTCTTTGGGTTTAAAGTTAATTTCACTCAATTCAGATATATTCGACCACTTAAAAGTTAAATGATCCTCCAATCCTTTAAACTCAATATTTGGATTATACTCATTGTAGTCCAAGATCTTCATTAGATAAATAGTTGAAACTTCGTGAAAATTGGTTTTACCAATTTGGAAGAAATTTTCAATAAACCAAATAGGTCTTACAACTTGTACTTTCCAACCAAGTTCTTCATGTATTTCTCTAACAACAGTGTCAGCAGAAGTTTCAAAGAATTCAACACGACCGCCTGGTAAAGCCCAAAAATCATCTTTCAAATCTTTTTGAATTAGAATATGATCCTCCTTAATGAAAAGGGCAATACTTCTAAAGTTAAATTGATTGTTCCCTTTCTGAAATTTTATCATGATCAGCAGACATTGAGCATAACCTTTAGCTTCCTGTCCTATAAATATTCCAAGAAGCGGAATTTAATAACTTAAAGATAGTAACAGCAGGTTAGAACTAAGCGCTAACCAGGATCAGACCTATTGGGCGATTTAGTACCTGCTGTTCCATCTTAAGTTTCAGATAGATATTCGGGATTCAGTGAGTAGCTGAATGTCCCACTATCAAGGTTTAGAAAGAAAAGTTATGAACAAATCAGCAACTCCCCAATTGGTTTACCCCTTTATTGTAGGGATAGACGTAAGTAAAGAAAGTATGGACGTATGCATGATCGAGATGGTCACCCAGCGTCAATTCAATGTTGTTTTAACCAATACCTCGGAAGGGTATACCAAGCTAAAGCGATGGATGAAACAACATGGTAATGATGCCCATGAGGGGACTTTGTTCTGCATGGAACACATGGGGATATACACTCAGAATTTGGTGAAATACCTGATGAGCCGAGGCGGGAAAGTCTGGTTGGAATCATCGCTTCATATCAAACGAAGCATTGGTCTGGTGAGGGGAAAGAGTGACAAGATAGATGCGGATCGAATAGCCAGGTTTGCGATGGTACATCAGCGAGAGGCAAAGCTGGTAAAGCTGACACATCCGACCTTAGCGCGGTTACAGTACCTGATGCGTCTGAGGGCACGATTATTAAAGAGTAAGCAGAGCCAGGAACTGGCCATCGGTGAGACAGAGCATTTTGATAAGAAGGCTGCCAGTGAAATGAAGCGGTTGAGCAAAACAGCCTTGGAGGGGTTGGCAAAATCATTGAAGAAGGTAGAAGAGAAAATGCTGGAAGTGATTCATATGGACAGAGAGGTGAGAGCTTTGTATGAGTTGATCACTTCTGTCAAATGTGTTGGCAAAGTATTGGCTACAGACTTGATTGTATACACGCATGGTTTTACCCGTATGCTGGACGGCAAGAAGCTGGCGTGTTACTGTGGAGTGGCACCATTTGAGTACAGTAGTGGTACAAGTATAAAGGGAAGCCCGGGCACCTCCAGTTTTGCAAATAAAATATTGAAGTATCATTTGCATATGGCAGCAATGAGTGCGATCAGACATTGCCCTGAATTGAAGGCGTACTACCTGAGGAAACGAGAAGAGGGCAAAGGCAAGATGACGATTCTGAATGCGATCAGGAATAAGTTACTACATCGGGTTGTGGCAGTAGTAAAACGGGGAACACCTTATCAAGAAAGAATTGGACAAAATAAAGTGCAAATGACTTGATTTTACCATAGATATCGCCCAGATATGGCGCTGTGGCCTCCGAGCTTTTTAATAGCTATGAAATTAGCGAATCTGCCGGTGCATTCAAACCTGCCCGAATGAATTCGTTCAGGCGGGGTATCAGATGCGCACTGCACCACTCCAGATAAAAACTCCCACGAGCAAAACTGTGTAGAAAGCAATTCCGTTTCTTGGCGGTAGATAAGCGGGATGTTTAGCAGGCTCTTGGCAAATTACTAAGTAAGGCCATGCGCTATATCGCATGTTATCAGCTTTTAATCCTTAATGTCATAAGTCCAATGGATTTTGCCATCTTGTTCGTTGCAGAGTTCAATTCCTCCCATTCCATAGTCGTAAGCTAGACAGTAGCGAATATCTCTTTCGTTTAGGTGTTCCCTAAGTTCCGGTACAAGGCCAAAATAATGATTCAGTTCATGTTTTACAGAATTCAATTCTTCCAAAGCGATAGATTTGGTAAGGTTGTCTGGATCATTGTAGTTAGTTTGTCCAACAACCCAAATTTCATTCTCTCGCGGCGACAGATACAGACCTCCCACATTGAACCCTTGTTCATCTTTAAGGAATTCGAGAGCAGTTCTTACTCGATGTTCATCTGCTACTTCTGTGTTAGGCATATCCGTTTGTTCCTGCTGAAATTAGTTGGCCAGTTGTTA
The DNA here is from genome assembly GCA_965601465.1 of Ekhidna sp. Classification (GTDB taxonomy): domain Bacteria; phylum Bacteroidota; class Bacteroidia; order Cytophagales; family Cyclobacteriaceae; genus Ekhidna. Next base: position 2,197,616 of record OZ271834.1, read on the forward strand.
AGTTGATACGCATGGTGAAATAGCAGTTGCCACCATCAAATACCCATACTATCTCGTTCCTCCAGTTCGGATGGTTGCTACAAAACCCGTTGATCCAAACCTCCTGTTCACCCTGTTCGTTAATAAACGGCACAATCTGAAGTTTATAAGTTCCAAGGTTTTTGATCTTATATCTTTTTGCGTTGTTCCAACCACCATATTCATCAGCTCTGTTCTTTAGTTCTTCGTTAGTCTGTTTGATGAATGACCGTGCCTGGTTCAAAAGTTCATCAAGTTCTGAGTCAGAGAGTTCAAAAGTTGTCAGGTTCGCCAGTTCATAAATCATAGAAATGTTGGCGAGCGCTGCAGAATCGTTCAGAACCACAGTTCCCTTCTGAGAATAGCAGATGTTCAGAGTTAAAAGAAAAAATATGAAAAAGGAGTTGCGCATATTGCTGATAACAATAATGTAACACGCACTCGTGCGTGTTATTAATCTTTCAAATAACGCCAAGTGATCGTTTATATCCAAATAGGGGGATAACAGGAACTACCAAATCACAACTCTTCCAGCTCTTCCTGATAGCCACCGCTTAAAATCGGGAAGCGGTACCACGAGCGTGGATCAATGTTGAAGTCATCGAAGTGGAAGCTGGGGGCGTAGCGTTCGCGCTTCCATTGGTTGCGAGTCCAAAGTCGGTAATACTTTTTGATCCAGTCTTTGAGGCTTTCCGGATCGTATGCGCCGTTTAATGCTACAAAAACCTGTTTAGGTGACTGACCTTTTAGAATTGCGTGGCGCTCGATCTTCATCAACACTTCATAGGGCATCAAATCGGCCTCATCGGTCTGATTTTGATCTTCCGGTCTCAGTTCAGCCGTGGGCGTGAGTGCGTTCACTTCGTTGAGTCCATCAAATCCCAACTCATGCTGTGCATATTTCAACCATTGCAAGATGAAGTGCTTATCCACGCCTGCAATAGGGGAGATGCTGCCGCTGGTGTCGCCATCCATGGTGGCATAGCCTACATCTCCTTCGCTGCGATTGGAAGTGGCCATCAGCAACTTGTTTTCCATATTCGCCAGCATCCAGATGATGGGTGCACGAGTCCGGGCTTGAATGTTTTGCAGCGTGATGTCGTCTTGCTCCCAGGTCAGTTTCCTGCCTATGGCACCTTCTATCGTTGATCGGTATTGGTCCACTTCACCATCAATGTTCCAGTGGTAAAAGGTAGCACCCAAACTCTCAGCTAAGGTTTTGGCGGAATTAAAGGTAGCTTCCGAGGAGTTCTTGGTTGCCTGGTAGGCAGTAGTCAAGAGTTGACCGGTAATTTCTTCAGCCGTATTTCCTTGTAGTTTGAAACCCAACTTATCTTCTAGTCCGTCTTTTCCTCGTTGCTCAAGGGCCGTCTTCACCCCGAATCCAATCAAGGTAGCAATGGTGCTGGAGTCAGCGCCACCGCTTAGGGAGAGCACAAAGCCTTTACTTCGACTTTTTCTGCAGTAGTCAAACAGCGCCAGGCCTGCTGCATGCGAAAATTCCTCATTTCGATTGCTGTAATGAGGTTTTATATTTTCAGTTGCCGAATCATTCTCAAAATCTACCTCAACCGTCAGCAATTGATAATCGTGATACCACAAGCGGTGGTTTCGACCTATTAACTTTCCTTTCTGCGCAATGAGTACATCTCCATCATAAATCATTCTTCCGGCCTCATTACCTAGAAGGTTCGAGTAGAGATACACACAGTCAAATAGTCTGGAGCTCTTGATGACGAGTTCTTCTCTAAACTCGGATTTCCCGAATGCAAAGTGCGAGGCGCTGGGGTTGAGGATAAGGTCTACTTTTTTCTCCAGATGCTCACACGGTCGGTCCGGCTGCCAGGCGTCCTCGCATATTTCAAATCCAATGGAGATCCCCTGAACTTCAGCGGTGATGTGCCCTAATGGGTATTCCATACCATCTATTTTGTAGTTTACTACTTTCCCCGATGACCAGGGCGTGAACCATCGCGGTTCGTAGTGGACGCCATCATTCGCAAGTTTTTGCTTGGCATATAGGCCTTGAATCTTACCATCTGATAGGAGACATGTGGTATTATAGATGCGGTCTTCATATCGAATCGGCAATCCTACGGTTACGGCGATACCTTGTGATAAAGGGACGATTTCAACAAGTTTCTCCAATGCGGTTTCAGGCAGCCATTGACTTAGAAACAGGTCCTCGCAACCATATCCGGTGATGCACAGCTCCGGTAGGCAGAGGATGTCCACCCCTTCATCTTTAGCGTCATTTATCGCAGAAGCAATATTTCTAAGGTTGTTCGCCCAGTCGATGGGCGTTTGGTTGAGACAAGCACCTGCGAGTTTTATTTTTTTCATTTTATGTCATTTCGACTTACCTGACACAATTAAATTATTGGTCCAAGTTAAGTTGCTCGTAGGTCTTTTGTGCGGCATCCTGCTCCGCTTTTTTCTTGCTGAAGCCAAAGCCTTTGGCCATTGCTTGATCATTAACAAAGACCTGAGCAGTAAATTTCCGATCTTCTTCACTAATAATCTCAAACCGTAGGTCTTTGTTTTCCTTTTGTGACCATTCCAAGAGCCGACTTTTATAATTGGTTATGGTAGAAACAAGTTCTTCCAGATCATAGTGCGGTTTTATCAGCTTCCGAACGACAAATTTTTTGCTATACGCAAATCCATGATCGAGGTATACGGCACCAATGAGTGCTTCCATGCAATCCCCATAAACTGATCGATGTGCCCGGGAGTTTTGGTTATACTGAACCAGTTCCTTCAGGCCAATTTTTTGACCCAATCTGTTCAGAGACTCTCGATTGACAATTTTTGCACGTATTTCGGTGAGAAATCCTTCTTCCTTGAATGGATAGGTCATGTACAGGTATTCTGCGACGATCATTCCAAGAATGGCATCCCCGAGATACTCCAGTCGCTCATACGAATTTTTAATCCCTCGCTCATTGATGGAGGCGACACTGCTGTGACGCATGGCCTGCTTGTACAAGGCGAGGTTGATCGGATTTCTACCCGTGATCAATCTAAAAGATTGACGTAGCTTTTTTTCAGATTTAAGAGAATTAAGAAAACGGCCCGATAATCGTTTCGGAAGCGAAGACACTAGCCGTTGTATTTGCCTATGACGATGGAGGTGTTGTGACCGCCAAATCCAAATGTGTTGCTCATTGCAATGTTTACTTCTCTTTCCTGCGCCTTATTAAACGTAAGGTTCAAGTTCGGATCAATGTCAGGATCGTCCGTAAAATGGTTGATAGTTGGAGGAATGATTCCCCGATCAATGGCCATCAAACATGCGATGAATTCTACAGCTCCGGCCGCTCCTAACAGGTGACCTGTCATGGATTTAGTAGAGCTAATGTTCATTTTGTAGGCATGCTCGCCAAATACACGTTGAGCTGCCATTACTTCACCTACATCTCCTGCTGGAGTAGAGGTTCCGTGTGTATTCAGATAATCTACTTGCTCAGGGGCAATTCCTGCATCGTCAAGTGCATTTTTCAACACTAACTCGATACCTGCTCCTTCCGGATGCGGAAGGGTTATGTGGTGAGCATCTGCTGACATGCCACTACCCAAAACTTCTGCATAAATTTTAGCACCTCTTGCTTTCGCGTGCTCAAGCTCTTCAAGCATGATGGCACCTGCACCTTCTCCAAGTACGAATCCATCCCTGTCTTTGTCATAAGGTCTGGAAGCGGTCTCCGGAGAGTCATTTCTTTCGGAAAGGGCTTTCATGGCGTTGAAACCACCAATTCCTGATTCGATCACACCTGCTTCAGATCCACCGGTCAGAATCGCTGTTGCTTTTCCAAGTTGGATGTAGGTAAAAGCGTCTGTGATTGAGTTGTTGGATGATGCGCATGCCGAAACAGTCGCAAAATTTGGCCCCATAAATCCATACTTAATGGATAAAAGACCCGGGGTGATGTCCGCGATCATTTTAGGAACGAAGAAAGGATTGTATCTCGGAGTACCGTCGCCCTTTGCGAAGTTGATTACTTCGTCCTGAAAGGTGCTGAATCCTCCGATTCCTGATCCCCAGATTACGCCGATTCGGGTTTTGTCTACTGTGTCAAGATCTAATCCTGAATCTTGAATCGCTTGTTCTCCGGTAACCATCCCATACTGGGTGTTGGGATCCATCTTTCTCGCTTCTTTTCTATCAAGGAAGTCTGTGGCATTGAATCCTTTTACTTCACAAGCGAATTTTGTGCGGAATTTTTCGGTATCAAAACGAGTAATAAGAGTCGCGCCACTTACTCCTTTGGCCAAAGAATCCCAATATTCATCTTTAGTATTTCCCAAAGGGGTAAGGGCACCAATTCCGGTTACAACGACTCGCTTTAATTCCATAAATTTTATAGGCTAAGTGGGTTGACTTACTTAACGTTTTCTTCTAAGTAAGAGATAGCATGACCTACAGTGGCAATATTTTCAGCCTGGTCATCGGGAATAGAAATGTTGAATTCTTTTTCAAACTCCATGATCAACTCTACTGTGTCAAGAGAGTCAGCTCCTAGATCATTGGTGAAGCTTGCCTCTGGAGTTACCTCAGACTCTTCTACACCTAGTTTGTCAATAATGATTGACGTTACTTTTTGTGCTATTTCAGACATTTTTGTAATGTTTGGTTAAAAATGAGTTGCAAAGAAATATATTCTCAAACTAAAATCAAATTAGTATTTGAAGACATATTCTAGTTGCGAATTTAGGCCTTAGCTTGCACATTCTATGAAGAAAAACAAATTAGATGGTGGATATGCAGTTGATTTTGAATTGTTTGGTCTTGTCTGCAACATAAAAGAATATAAGCTAGCCTGGCATCTCAATCAGTCACTTAATATTTCTTTGAAGAAAAAGGATGATATTAAAATTGAGTACGCAGACAACACATCAATCTTGATTTCTAACTATATCCATGAAACTGAGTTTGTCTTAATAGAGCTGCTGCAAAACAAACTAGTCAGTAGCGGGAATTTAAAAACTAAACTTTTGATGCCTGAGCTAAAGCAGTTCGATTTCTTACTTAAAATCAGGGATCAAACCGATGAGTTAAATTCCGAAAACGTTAGCGCAATATTCAGAGATATTCCTATCATTGAGTACGCGATGCGCCTTAAATTTGATTCCTTAAAGTCGAAGGAAAACCTCCTTTATTAAATGATAAATACTCTATGAGTTCAATTACAAAACGAACGAAGATCGTAGCTACGATAGGTCCGGCGAGCAATAACAAAGAGACCATAACCAAACTGGTAGAGGCTGGTGCCAATGTGCTACGTCTTAATTTTTCGCACGGGTCTCATGAAGATCACCGAATTGTTAAAGATCACATCAGGGGAATAGGGAAAGAAAAAAACTATCACGTTGGAATCCTTCAGGATCTGCAAGGTCCTAAAATCCGAATCGGACTGATGAAAGACGGTGGGGTTGAAATTACTGACGGACAGGAGCTGATCATAACGACAGAAGAGATAGAAGGTGACAATAAAAGAGTGAGTACCGTCTACAAAGAAATTGTGAATGATGTCAAACCAGGGGATACCATATTGATAGATGATGGAAACATTGAATTAGAAACTATTTCGTCTTCGGCCAATGAAGTCGTTACCAAGGTGATACATGGTGGAGTTTTAAAGTCTAGAAAAGGCATCAATTTACCTGATACGATCGTTTCAGCTCCTTCACTTACGGAAAAGGATTTGGAGGATCTGGAATTTGGGCTTTCTATGGACCTGGATTGGGTAGCGTTAAGTTTTGTGCGAAAAGCGGACGATATCCGAGAACTTAAAAAAATCATATCCAAATCCGGTAAAGCCACAAAAGTGGTTGCGAAAATTGAGAAGCCTGAAGCGCTTAAAAATATTGATGAGATCATTGAGGAGACGGATGCAATTATGGTAGCTCGTGGCGACCTGGGAGTTGAAATCCCCATGCATGAAGTGCCCATTTGGCAAAAGAAGATTGTCCGTAAATGTAATCGTGCAGCCAAGCCGGTAATTATCGCGACACAGATGATGGAGAGCATGATAGAAAATCCAAGGCCTACACGTGCAGAAACGAATGACGTTGCAAATGCAGTAATGGATGGGGCAGATGCACTGATGCTTTCAGCAGAATCAGCTGCAGGAAAGTTTCCAATAGAAGCTGTTCAAAAGATGTCAGAGACCATCATGGCAGTCGAGACCGAAGCGGATTCTATATATAACAAGTACTACGACAAACATTTCGAGTCAAGCACACGAATAAATGATCTGTTGATTCGTAATGCATGTAGGTTGGCAGAACATACTTCTGCGCGTGCGCTGGTTTGTATGACCAAGTCAGGATATTCAGGTTTCAGAACAGCCATGCATCGGTCCAGATCAGAGATTTACTTATTCACTGATAATGAAAAGCTGTTGCATCAGATGTGCCTGCTTTGGGGGGTGAAAACATTTTTGTACAACTCGCATGAGAACATCAATGCCACGTTGGAAGAGATAGAACAGAAGTTAATCGATACTGGTAATCTTAAAAAAGGTGATGTGTTCATTAATACTTCTTCTATGCCGCAACACTGGCAGGGTCACACCAACATGATGAAGATTCAAGTGGTTGAATAAGCTAAGCTCTGTCGTACTGTTCCGGGTTAACTGCCCAATTGAAATGCTCTTCAACTAACCGAAGTTTGTTTTCTTCGATGAAATCAATGAGCGCACTCTGTGCAGGAGTAAGATTCTTGCCTTGAGCATAAATCAAATTCCATTTGGTGATGATGGGCAGTCCTTTTAAAGGAAAGATTCTCATGTTTTCACTTGTCAGGGCGGTGCGGAGGCCAATTAATGGTACAATAGAGAATCCCAGGCCTGCATTTATGGCTTGCTTAATGGCTTCATTGGAGACCAACTGCATGGATTTTCTTACCGTGAGATTATGCTTCTCAAGAAATTCCAGCATGGCTTTCCGGGTTGCCGACCCTTCCTCTCGAAATAACAGCGTTACTTTTTCGAGATCCTTGGGTCTAAGTGGTCCTTTATAATCTGCACTACCTACCAGGTATAATTTGTTTTCCATTAACTCAACCCGGTGGACCTTCAAGTCATCCGGAACAATAGATACTAAAGAAAAGTCACTTTCATTCTTACCCAACCCCTCAATTACTTTGTTTTTGTTTGATACGTCTATGGAAATTTCGATCCCGGGGTAACGATCAATGAATGCTTTTAAGAAGTAGGGAATAACATATTTACCGGTGGACACTACGGATATATTAATCTTCCCGGTAAGGTGACCTTTGTACTGATCTATGGTGTATTTAATTGCCTCTGATTCTTCTAAAATTCTTTTGCTTCTGATCATGATCTCTTTCCCGAAATCTGTAATATATAATTGACGTCCTACCACTTCGGTGAGTGGTAAATCAAATTGTTCTTGCAATTTTTTTAACTGAATGGATATCGCCGGTTGTGTTAAATGAAGTTCGTCTGCTGCTTTTGTAATACTCTGATATTCAGCTACTTTAAGAAATATTTTCAGTTGGTGTAAAGTATAATTCATTAGTATTAGTTTATGTATTGTATAATAAAATTAAATAAAAATTTATGAATTACTCGCTTTAGCTTCGCACTTGAATCAAAAAATAAAAGCATGACTCTGATAATGAATGCACCGTCCGAAATGAACGAGACCTTGAAGCAAGTAGAAGATTCTAATGGTACCAAAAAATCAAACGATGAATTGACCATTCGAATAGAATCTGAACACGAGCAAAACAGTCCAATGTCTGAGGAACAGAAGGCAGTGAAAAGAGCAGAATCTCCTTCGCTATACACATTGTTTCAAAAGACCCTGGAAAGCAAAGGATATCCTGTGGAAAGCTGTGAGTGGAATGACGAAAAGGAATTGCAAGCGGATAACCTTTCCAGCATGACTTTACACTCATTTCTTTTGAAAGCTGAAAGTTTGGGGAAGAAAATAACGTATTCTAAGTCACTTAAAATCAAAATTTCTGACTAAGAATGGATTTTAACACCATCCTTGAGAACCTAACCAACCCTGCGCTGCTATTCTTTATTCTTGGAATAATTGCTGTGCAGTTTAAGAGTGACCTGGAAATTCCAGAGAACAGCTCGAAATTTATATCCATATACCTATTGTTGTCCATTGGCTTCAAAGGAGGTCAGGAGTTGTCTCATAGTGGGATCAATTTTGAAACCGTGATGAGCATGGGGCTAGGTTTATTTCTAGCGATTGCTATCCCGCTGGCCTCATTCTTCATATTGAAAAGAAAAATGAGTGTGGAGAACGCAGGGGCAATAGCAGCATCTTATGGATCGGTTAGTGCCGTGACATTTGTCACAGCTACTTCCTTTTTGGATTTCGAAGCTGTTCAATTCAATGGTCATATGATTGCAGTCATGGCGCTCATGGAAGCTCCTGCGATCATAGTTGGTGTATTGTTAATTAATTATTTCAAGAGAGAAAGTGGAAAGCCGAAATCACGTCTTTCTAACATTCTTTGGCACTCCGTGACAAACGGCAGTGTACTGCTAATCATTGGTAGTTTGGTAATTGGATACATGGCTTCAGCGGAACAAGCTGAAGGAATCAGGCCCTTTACCACGGACATTTTCAAAGGTTTTCTTGCAGTTTTTCTCCTAGATATGGGGATTACAAGCGGTAAGCAGCTTTCAGGAATAATAAGTAAAGGATTGTATCCTTTCATATTTTCAAGTTTGATGCCTTTTATCAATGGGTTGATTGCGTTGATAATAAGTATGCAAATAACCAATGAGCCTGGGAATCAGCTCCTGTTTGCAATTCTGGGAGCCAGCGCGTCATACATCGCAGTTCCTGCAGCCATGAAGCAAGCAATTCCGGAAGCAAATCCTGGATTGTATTTACCAATGGCATTGGGCATCACTTTCCCAATCAATGTGATGATTGGTATCCCATTTTATTACTCAGTTATATTAATGTACAGCTAAATAATGAAACAGATTATTAGATTTTTAATCATTGGAGTGGTCCTTGGTGGTGCTTTTGGTGCTAAGCTAGGTGCCTACTTTTCAGAAACATTCATTCAAAAAGAAACTTTTCAGTTGGTTGAGTATGGTTTCGTACTCGGTGCAAGCATAGGCTTGTTTATTTCGTTAATCATTCAGGTTGTTAGTTCTGGCGCTTTTCAGCGTCAGAACACTTCCACTGAGACGATCTTTTCATTGAAATCAGCCATTCAATCGTAATGGCTGATTTTTTTAGAAAAACAGGTAAAACAGAATTACAATAATTAGCAGAATTGCTATCCATTTATACCCTGTGCTGATTTCAGCAAATTCATACTGACACACAGGGCAAATTTTACTTTTTGCATCTACGTCCATCGCACAAGAGGGGCATTCTTTCTTCTTCATTTCATCGTCTTTTTTGACTGCCAGGTAAGGTAGACTTTTTGTGTATCCTTCATATAATAAAGCCTAGGTAAGGCCACAACACACTTTGTCTATTTATCATTCATTGTGAATAAAAATCAATTAAACACAATGAAGAATATTAGTAGGGTCATTATGGTAGCTTTAGCAATCCATATGATCTCATGTAGTAATGATGAATCATCTGTATGTGAGGATTGTGATTTGGATGGAATACCAGATACCATCGATAACTGCCCCGACACTTCAAACGAGGGCCAAATGGATAAGGATGGGGATGGTATTGGGGATGCATGCGATGCTGATATTGAATTTCCATTTTCATATGTACTTAATCATTATGTCAACACAGAAATGGAAAAACGATCCGATGAAAATGTAGATTTTGATTTGGCTTCTCCTGTCCCCTCAAATCTATTTTCCAGCAATGAGTACGATCCAACCGTAGACAATATTCTGGTCAAAGCCAGTTACGGTCCAAGATTCTTAAAATATCAAGAGGAAACGCTTCAACAAGATCTGCATGGAGGTATCGATTTCAGTGATCAGCTGACTTATGGAGATAACTCCTTCCATTGTCCGGATGATGAAGAATCGTCGGATCTATCGAATCCCGCACCTGTCTACAGTGCATGTGCAGGTGTGGTATATAATTTTAGAGAAGAAAAGAATGACATTTATATCAAGTGTGATGAGCCGTTACGTTATGCTGATGGAACTGAAGCTGAGGTACGTATGGTATACCGCCATCAAAGTTCTGTAGAAGATAAATTTAAAATTGATGATGAAGATAAAGCCGTTCCAGTAGCCAAAGGTGAATTGCTTGGATATATGGGGCATAAAGGAGCATCTACCTGCCACCTTCATTGGGATTTAAGGGTCGATGGCGAATACATTCACCCGGGAAGACTTCTCAATCCAAATGTCTCTGCCTACTATCAGGCACTGAAAGATCCTGATGATGCCTTTATAGGCCGAATTGGGTACAATAAGGAGTTGAATGAGGCCTATTTTCGAATTGCATTAAAAGGCAATATTCTTTCTCTTTTAGAAATTAAAGTAACCAATGATCAAATGAATCTAGATGGGCGACTGAATTTTGAGGAAAGACAAAGGATTGATGATGCAGCGGAAAGAGATACTCCACACATAAATGAATTCTTATCCATTTTTTCTTATCCGTTTAATGGTCATGATAAGATCTCAAGTTTGTACGAAAGGCGCAAGGAAGATTTTCATCAAGATTATCCCGGTAGTGTGAATCATCCAGATGAGCATTACCCCATAGATGAAGATGTTCATGAGTTGTTCGGCATGCCGTCAAAGGTGTATGATGTAGTAGTTAGGAACGTGAGTGAAGAACATCTAACTCACTTCAAGCTATCCCTAAGTGACATCTACGGAAATACGATTGAAACAGAATAATTGGTTGCAATAAATAGAAGAGGGGGTGGTGATTTTCCAACCCCTTTTTTTGATATCACATGGTTTTTAACGCAGCAGTCAAAAGAAATACCCAGCCCAGAATGAAAAGCAACCCACCAATAGGTGTGATGGCACCCAGCCATTTGATGCCTGTGAAGCACAACAGATAAAGTGAACCTGAGAAGATGAGTATTCCAAATGTCATACTGTAGCCAGCGTAGGTAAGCCATTGACTCTGATACTTCATAAGGAATAAGGCGATTCCCAGTAGCGCAAGTGTGTGATAGAATTGATATTGAACCGCAGTTTGAAACGTGTCAAGCGTTCCTTCTGATTGGAATTTATCCTTGAGTGCATGTGCGCCAAAGGCTCCAAGCATGACTGCTAGCATCCCGAAGATAGCTGAAATGATAAGGAAGAGTTTATGCATCATTCTTTTTTGCGAAAGTAATCTGGGATTTTAAATAGTTCTGCGTTTGGTTCAATATCTAACTTTACTTCCGTAGCTGTTGTTTCGATATTTCGATCACCCAGCTTGGCCTTACGTTTCATGACCAGGCCTTTCCAAACCCACATCTCCTGGATAGCCTTACCTTCAAATGTCCAGACCTGACAGATCTTATCGTTTAATGTGGCGTCTGCTTGCTGGCTACCACCCATAGCAAATAAAATTGCCTCGGAAACCTGACCAGGAGTTTTATAGGATGCTTGTTGGCTCCACTTAAAATCCTTCTTAGATAAATAGGTCGAATCGTCTGGATTGAGTCGGTATATAAAATCACCGTCCGTGATTTCGTAAACTCTTTGCGTACTTGTAATGCCGTATAATTCAAAAGTCATTTCCTGCTGACGAAGGCTTGTCCAACCAAAGTTGTGAAAAGTCATTTTTTCCTGACCTTCAGCATCACCAGATATTTCATAGGTGATTTCAGCACTTTTGATTTCATACTTCTTTAAGTTTTGTGAACGTAGCTTTTCTGCGGTTTGCGCTTGGGAGTATCCCATAAATGGAAGTGCCACAAGCAGAAGGGCTAATGTTTTCATAATAGGTAGAGGGCGTGTTTGGACCAAAGATAGAAAACCCTGACGTCCCAAGTAACATCAGGGAGTCAGGGTTGTCAACCAGCTATAGTCAAAAAATCCCTAGTCAGGGGATTACCTTAATCTCGACAATTGACATTTATTCAATTCGGAGACAATTTTTAGTAATGTTCTTTCGGAGGCATTACGAAATCGCTCAAGTCCTAAAATCTCGTCAGGTTTCCCTGTCGACTTGAGTTGGTATTCTTCATAGCTTCCAAATTGATAGGATCGTGAGTTTGTATTGTACCAAATAACTTGCATGGTGGTAGGCATTATTTGAATTTGACACCTCTAAGTTGAAATGGTTTAATTTATAATTCCTGCCAAGTCGCTTTTAATTCCTGCCAATCTTGAATCAACCTTCTAAAAGCTCTTTAATTGGACGCCCGAAGCGTTTTTCGTATTGAGATGAAAAGGAACTAACGTTGTTCATACCGATCATTTGTGCTGCTTCAGTGGCAGTTCTGATTTTGTTAGTCTTTAGGTAATTTTCCAGAAACTGCCACCTCACTTCTTTAATCAGTTCGTAAGGGGTTAATCCTGAAATTTTCTTGATCATACGATATACCTTACGTTCGCTGGCAGCCATTTCATCAGCAAGATCTAAGACAGAAAGATGAGGATCATCTATGCGTTTAATGATCAACTCCTCCAAACGATGCATCACGTTCTTTTCAAATGCTGGAGCACTTTCGCCATACAGCTTTGAAAAAACCTTGTTACTGTCCCAATCTCGTCCAAGGATGTTTTGAATTTTCACCAACAACTCATCTTTGTCGAACGGTTTGCTAATAACATCTTCTGCTCCTTTGGATATTAAGTCAAGCTTTTCCTTTTTATCGGTACGCGCACTCACAACGACCACAGGGATTTTCTGGAGCTCCTTATCGTTTTTCAGGTGATCTACCAGCTCAAAACCGTCCATGTAGGGCATCATAAGGTCTGTGATGATTAGATCTATGTGTTCTGTTTGAAGTAATTCAAGTGCACTAGTCCCATTTGCTGCCAGATAGATTCTAAATTCTGTTGCGAGAATGCTTTGCAGGTACGATCTCAGTTCTTTGTGGTCCTCTACTATTAAGATTGCTTTGGCATCACTATTCGTATTCTGAATGCCTGGAACCTGTAGACGCTGCTTTTCATCTTGCAAATCCATCCAAAGTGAATTGCGAGTTACTACATCAAGGGACCGTTCTGGAATGATGGCTTTAGATATCCAATCACTTTTTTTGAATGGAAAACGTATCGTAAAAACCGAACCTTCATTCCCACTGGAAGCTTTGATCGTTCCCCCATGTAATTCCACTAATTCTTTCACCAAAGCCAATCCGATACCCACGCCAGCCTGAGATGTTGTCGCAGCTGAGGACTGATAATATCGGTCAAAAATCAAATCCAGACTTTCTTTTGGGATACCAGGTCCTGAATCAGTAATGGCGATTTCTAAATACTGTTTATCGGTATTAACCTGCACGTCTACAGCGCCATTCTCCGGTGTGAATTTGATTGCGTTAGACAGAAGGTTATAAATGATCTTCTCAAATTGATGAGGGTCGATTTGGAGAGTGGTTTCATCGTCAGCATGGCTGGTGAACTTTAGTTCAATGGATTTGATATCTGCTGCACTGCTAAACATTTTCGTCAACAGCCTGAGATAGGGGACGATTTTGACATATTGGAGCTCCAGCGTGATCTTACCCTCTTCCAGGCGTGTGAGGTCCATGATTTCATCTGCTAGGTAAAGTAAGCGCTTCCCATTTTTTATCCCCATGTCCAGGAGCTCTTTAGATTCTCTGTCAAGTATCTCATATTCTCGCTCGGTGATTTTGTCCAGCGATCCTAAAATCAAGGTAAGAGGCGATCGCAGGTCGTGAGATATATTGGCAAAAAATCGTGTCTTGGCCTTATCCAATTCTTTGAGTTTAGCTGACTGTCCTTCAATTTTTTGTAGAAGTTTTTTTCTTACAATAAGTTGTTTTCGGAGCAATAGAGCAATAACAAATAAGAGAATGACAATGGCTCCAATGGAGAATATGATCAGGTTTTGGGAGCGAATCATCTCTTGTTGCAAGGCTGTCTCAGAAGCCAATAATTGATTTTCTGCTTCTACCTCCAACAATTCAAATTCATTCTGCATAAGGCCAATTTCAATGGATTTATCTTCATTCCACAGAGAGTCCTGATAGGCGCGGTACAGTTCATGACTGATTAAGGCTTTTTCATGCTGATTTAAGCCCTTATGACTCTTATAAAGCAGACCATAAAGCTGAACGATCCAATTTTTGACACCCACATCCAATGCAATATCCAGCCCTTTTTCAGTGGTTTTGATGGCCTCTTTGAACCTGCCAAGTGCTACAAGTACCTCTCCGCGATTTTTATAGTATTCATAGTCTTCTCCGGATCCATCCTGACCAATGATACCAACGGCCTCATCGTACCAATAGAGGGCGCTATCATAAACACCATGATCCTGGAATACCCAGCCTCTTCTGATTTGAAAGATCCATTTCAATACATCATGATTGATGGAGTCACTTTTTGCCTCCATCCGATAGGAGAGATCAATCGCTTTCTTGAAGAGCCCTTGCTTATTATAGTTTTCGATCAATAAAGCGTGTGTAAACAGATAGTCGTCAAAATCGCTGTTTGTTTTATCAATCTCTATCACTTCCAAAATGGCTTTCTCAGATTCTTCGAATGCATTTACTTCCTGGTAAGCCATGGCCAAGTTGATTAATCGATTGGCTAAGATTCGTTGATCCGCATCTTTTCCAGTTTTCCTGAATATCGCGATAGACTCCAGATAATACTCAATGGCTTTTGGATAGTTTTTCTGATTCTTGAAGATGATGGCGATGTTATTGTACGACTTGGAGATACGAGTAGAGTCTTTCACTTTTAAGTATTCCTTCAATGCTGCCTTGTAATAGTCAAGAGCTTTTTTATGGTTTCCGCTGTAAAAGTTCGCTACTCCCAGTGCGTTGTTTGCATCTGCAAGGGCTTTGGTAAGGTCATTTTCTGAAGCCAGATTCAAGGCTTTGTTGTAATACTCCTCTGCATTTTTCAATTTGTCATTTCGACGGAAGTAATACCCTTGATCGATATACATCTGGCAAGCAAAGGCATAATCATTCATTGCAATGGCAATGGTGGCGATTGAGTCTGTCCGCTGAGCGAGAGCAAATGGAGATTTCCAGTTAAAGAAGTCGATTTCGTTTTTGATATGCAGTGCTTGGATCCATTTGACAGAATCTTTTCTTTCTACCAGCTTTATGGCTTGATTTATGGCAGGATTAGCCACTTCATAGTTTCGAATATTCCGATCGGCTGAATCGTACCAGAATTCAAATTCCTGGGTGTAGGATAAAAGCGGAATAAGTATTAGCGAAAGAATCAGTGACGTTCTCATGACTATGGTGGTGGCTTGCTGACTAAAGATAAAAAAAGCTTCCATGAATAGATCAAGGAAGCTTATTCTACCCACGGTGCTATGCGTGATTAGGTGGATTTCTAAAGTGAAGTTATGGGATCAGCATTTACCAATTCTGCCAAGTTGCTTCATTATCCTGCCAATCATTCATAAAACACCGCTACATCTTCTAATGGCTTTCGTTCAAGGTCAGGCACGTAAACTTCATCCTTTGGATAGCCGATAGGCAAAAGGAGGTAAGGACGTTCATTGTCAGGTCGATTCAGAATTTTGGTCAAAAAATTCATCGGTGAAGGAGTGTGAGTGAGCGTGACTAAACCAGCCTTGTGGATGGCAGATATGATCATTCCACATGCAATCCCGACAGATTCATTGACATAGTAGTTGTTGCTCTTTTCCCCATCTACCATTTCAAAGACACGCTTGAAGATCACAACAATCCAGGGTGCTTCTTCTAAAAATGGTTTATTCCAGTCGGTACCAATAGGTTCTAAATCCTTGATCCAGCGCTCACTCATTCGACCATGATAGCTGTCATATTCTTCTTTCTCTGCTGCTTCCCTGATTGCCTTCTTCATTTCAGCATTTGATATGGCGCAAAATGTCCAGGGTTGTTTATGTGCTCCTGAAGGTGCTGTTGAACCTGCCATGATTAAACTTTCGATCAGCTCTTTGCTCACCGGACGATCTGAGATATCTCTAACTGTCCGCCTGGTGTCCAACCATTCGTAGTACTCTTTAGCTCTTTTCTCAGCCTCCTCAGGGCTATAGGTATCCCGGTCATATGACACATGAGGATGTCCATTTATTTCTTTACGTTCCATTATAATCCTAATACTTCTACTCCTTGTTCAAATACAATATCTACCGGTATATTTTCATCAGAAAGTCTATCCAATTCTGATTGTAACACGGTACCGATCTTTCCTTTTTCTTCAACTAATTGAGCAACACCTGCATAGTCTCCATTGCCTTGAAGCGTTAGGATCTTTTCAGAGAGTGCATTCATTGCTTCTTTCATCTTGTTAAAATCCACGAGGTAGGTTCCTGTTGCATCATCTTTCGCAAAAGCACCATACTCATTAAAAAAGTTGAATCGAATCATGTTGGCCTTTCCATGAGAGCTAGCGGCACCAAATCGAACGGATCTGAAAATTCCAGCCATAAATGTTACATAGTAATCATTGAGGTCACCTTCAATCTCCCCTTTGGCATGCAGTTGTGTGATCATGTAGAGCCCTAAAATATCTGCTTTGCCCTCTTCGAGTGCGGAAGAGTGTTCCTTAAGTGCATTGCGAACCGTTCCGCTTCCATTGATGGTGTTTTTAATGCCCAGCCCATGGGCCACTTCATGAAACATGGTGTTTCCAAAGAACGCGTCAAACGTGATGTGTTTGCGCTGATCAGGATGGATCAAGACATCTGCTATGGGAACCAGGATATTATCGAATTTTGCTTGCATAGCGTTTTTCAATTGTAATCTTCTGGATCCTTTCGCAAGCTGGACCTCCTCGTCATTAGGTAGGTTGATTGCTATTGTTTTTGATCCTGAATTGCAATCTCCCGCATAATAAACCACATCGTAGGCATTCAGGTCGGCATCCGTTCCCGGGGTTTCTGCTTTGTATTCGTCAGCAACAGGCAATCCTGACTGAAGCTCAGGAAGGAATGCCGCATATTTTGCTAAACGTTCACTCCAACTTTTATCTTTAACTAGAACATATGCTTCATGGGCAGCTTTGTAGTTGTACAACTTGTCTTCATAGTTTTCAATCGGACCAACTACAAAATCAAGTCCATTGGTTTTCATGTCCATCCAAGCCATGTCACTTGGTTGATACTCATCATTAAGCAGTGCATCGGCACGAAGCGATAAATACGTTTTTAATCCCTCATCTTCAGCCAAATCAGCACATTGACGTAAAAGATCTGAAGCTTTTTGCACCTGCTCTGCAAACATTTCATAATAGGGCACAGTGATTAGGTTGCCTTCCTCATCTCTCCGGATGAATGTATAGAGGCTGCTTTTTCCTTCGAGATCAGCGGCCTCAAACTCCTCTTTAGTCATATCTTCAGGATAGTAGTTCGCACCTTCAGGTTTAGTGCTTACCCCCTCCAGAAAGGGTTTATTATCATCCAGTCTATCCCAGGGGCCATAATTGATATTTACATACTTTTCAGTTGCAGGGTCAGTAATGGAGGCTAAAAGAGAATCCTTTTTTCCATATGCTTCATACCAAAACAACTCATCCATGATTTTAGAGACTTCTATCATCAGTGGAATCATTTGTTTTTCATTGTCACTCAACTGGCTAATATCTGTAGTGAGTTTTACTTCCTGGTACGTCGCCACTTTTTGCTGCATAGGTGTTAATTCTACCGTAGCTTCTTCTGTTTTTTCAGGGGTAGTACATTGACTCATAATTAAACCGATGAGTCCAAAGCTTAGTAACTTTTTCATAATAGCAATATTTTGAATGGTTAGGGATCGTCGAAGTTAAGTAGATTATCAATCAGAGTGAATCGACCATCGATACTTATCTTATTTCAGTTAAATTGGCGGCTCAGAAAATACCAAACCATGAAGAAAAATCTAGCTATTCTTTCATTAGGAGTAACGTTGTTGGCATGTCAGACAAGCTCCGAACCTTCTAATGTTGAAATATCCGAAGCCTCCTTAAAATCACACGTTGAGATTTTGTCATCAGATGATTTTCTTGGGAGAAAACCTTTTACCGAAGGCGAAACAAAAACGGTAAATTATTTGGTTGATCAATTTCAATCTTATGGAATTGAACCAGGCAATGGTAATTCATACACTCAGGATGTTCCATTGGTGGAGCTGACACCAACACCTTCTGAGACCATGATTATCGAAGGAAACGGTAAAAAAGTAGAACTAAAAGTACTGGACGAATTTGTAGCATATACTGAACGAGTGGTAGAGGAAAGTTCCATTGACGCCTCGGAATTGGTTTTTGCCGGATATGGTGTGGTGGCACCGGAATATAATTGGAATGATTACGAGGGATTGGATGTAAAAGGGAAAACGGTAGTTGTCCTGGTTAATGATCCTGGTTTTGCGTCGGGTGATTCCACTTTTTTCAAAGGAGAGGTTATGACTTACTATGGACGATGGACCTATAAATATGAGGAGGCTGCACGTCAAGGGGCGGCAGGCTGCCTGATTATTCATCAGACGGTTCCCGCAGGTTATGATTGGTCGGTAGTTCGGAATTCATGGTCCAGTGCAAACTTGAATCTGGAACAAGTGGGAGACTCTTATCAACCACCAATTTTGGGATGGATCACTCGAAATGCAGCGATTAAGATTTTTGAAGCTTCTGATGTAGACATGAGAAACTTTGCCGAGAAATCCAGAAGTGAGGATTTCCAAGCTGTTAGTCTCGGATTGAATGCTTCGGTTTCTGTGTCTAATAAGATCAAGCGTGATCAATCCAGAAATGTGGTAGCTAAGATTACAGGATCCGAACGACCGGATGAGTACATCATATACTCTGCGCACTGGGATCATTTGGGAATAGGGCCGGCAATCAAAGGAGATAGTATCTACAATGGTGCGCACGATAATGCTTCAGGAACTGCTACCATGCTAGGAATTGCGGAAGCAATGGGAAAAATGGATAAACCTAAGCGATCTATTCTATTTCTTGCGGTGACTGCAGAAGAGCAGGGGCTTCTAGGTTCAAAGCATTATGCACAAAATCCGATCTATCCTCCGGCACAAACAGTTGCCAATATTAACATGGATGGTATTACCGCATTTGGGCCAATGAAAGATCTAACGGTAGTTGGTTACGGGCAATCCGAGCTTGAGGATATTGCCGAGCAAATAGCGATGAAGCAAGGTCGTTACATCATTCCCGATCCCGATCCGGGTAAAGGATATTTCTTTCGTTCGGATCATTTTCAATTTGCGAAAGTTGGCATCCCTGCGCTATATGCTTCCGGATCATACGAACATATGACTAAAGGAGTAGGCTACATAGATAGCTTGAACAAGATCTACTTAAATGATCAATACCATCAACCGCAGGACGAATTTCATCCGGAAAGTTGGGTTTTCGATGGAATGGCCTTAGACGGAACCTTAATGATGGAAATCGGACTGAATATTGCCAATTCGGATGAATGGCCGAAGTGGAAAGAAGGTTCAGAATTTAAAGCCATTCGAGAAGGGAATTAGCATAGGTATACAAGTAGTAATCAAAAGCAGTGTTATTGCTATAACACTGCTTTTTTATTTAAAACAACGGCTATACTCGTACCTCAACCAATGGGAATTCCTTTTGGTTGAATGGATCTAATTGCCTAATTCATGTAAAGGGTTCGCTTGTGTCATATTTCTTCTAGGAATTGATGTCGGGCGAACCCTTACTTTTTTAAATGGAATTCTTTTCTATTTCCAGATCATATCTAACGCTAGAAGGTGTAAATGATGTAGACAATAGGGGTACATTTAGCGGATAACGGCAATTACCTAAGATATCTTATTCGAATATTTATAAACTGCATATGGATTACTATTTAAAAATCTAGGTACGTTGAATTGGATCGGTTGCCTAGTTAAGCGATGGGTTCGCTGATGTCTTGTAACTTAGTTCGAAATAAGTTGATATCATGCGAACCCTTTTTATTTATTCATATTCCTTATTCCTAATAGTAGTTTCCTCTTGCAATCAATCACCAAACAATCCTCAAAAGGATTTAGATGATTTGTATTCTTATGATGTAGAAAGTAAGATTGATGATTTGGGGATTGTTTTGAAAGAACCGTCTCCTCCTGCAGGTAATTATGTAAATGCAGTACGAACTGGAAGTTTGATTTACATGGCCGGAAAAGGACCCAATTTACCAGAAGGTGGTTATGTGACCGGAAAAGTGGGAGATAATCTCACTGTTGAAGAGGGTTACGAAGCTGCTAAATTGGTTGCATATGCTCAATTGGCAGCGCTAAAAGCAGAAATTGGTGACCTAAATAAAGTTGTCCGTATAGTTAAGGTTCTCGGGATGGTCAATTGCGCTTCTGATTTTGGTAATCAGCCAGAAGTGATAAATGGCTTCTCAGACACAATGGTAGAGGTGTTTGGAGAAAGAGGTAAACACGCCAGGGCAGCGGTTGGAATGGCCTCTTTGCCCCGTAATATTGCGGTTGAAATAGAAATGATTGTAGAAGTAAGGGATTAGATTTGATACTTGTTTTAATTTACTGATTTAAATCGCCAAAAAATGAGAGCTAAATATTTTATCGCCTTTTGCCTATTTTTCATTGGTACATCGTTTGTTGTTGCACAGAACAAAGAAGAAAAGAGTAAGAAATTTTCCCATCAAATGGGAACATATACTGACGAAAGAGATGGTAAAGTGTATACGACCATTACATTCATTCGAGAACATGCGGGAAGAGAGATTAGACGCACCTGGTTTGCGGAGAATGTACAGTACAATGTGCCAGGATCAATTATTTATAACAATACCGCTGAATATGGGAAGACTTTTGGACGGTTATATAACTATGAGCAGGCCAACCTCGCATGTCCTGATGGATGGCATGTTCCTACGATCCATGAATGGAAACACCTCTTTCACTTCTTCGGCGGGTGGCATCACTCAGGTAAATACCTCATTGAAGGTAAAGCCAGTGACATGGACATGAAGTTCGGTGGATTTGGAAACCCCGATAAAACTTTTAAAGGTATCGGTGTTCATGGTAACTGGTGGGATAATGAGTTGAAAGACAGCAACTCTGCCGGTATTATTACATTGAAAAAAGGGGATGAAAATATCTATCACTCGAAGGTTGGAGATAGACATTACCTCAGCTGCAGATGTGTGAAATTCCACAACTAATTATTATTTAGTGAATCGAGTTTTAGGAGTTATACTCCTGCTTCCATTTTGTGTTTTTAGTCAAGAATCGGATTCGACTTCTTCTGAAAATTCATTTGCCTTATTTCCGGCAATAAGTTACGCTCCGGAAACAAGTTTACAATTTGGAGGTGCTGCAATTTGGGTTTTAGGGAATGCTGAGGATCCCTCTGGTTTCAGACGTCAGTCGACCTTGACACCATTCTTTATCTACACATTGAAAAGGCAGTCCATTGCAGCTGTAAACATGGACTATTACTTTGTCAATGGGAGGTACTTAAATAGTTCTGTTCGTTATTCCAATTTTCCTGATTCGTACTATGGTATTGGAAATGATCGTGATCCCGATATTTCAGAAATGTACACCAATCGGTTCTTTCAGATTGAAGGGTTGTTTCTTCATCCCATTAATATCAAAATGTTTGTAGGGATTGCCTATGATTTTCAATTTACCAGCCTGCGTGAACTAATTCCTGATGGAATGCTTGAAACTGATGCGCCGGAGGGATTGAATGGAGGCAATGTAATATCCATCGGTCCAGCATTCCGATATGATACGAGGGATTATACCATCTATCCTACTAAAGGCTATTTCATTTCCAGCCGATTACTGATCAATGAAGTTGGTGATTTTAGCTACACCAGTTACCAGGCAGATTTTAGGAAGTACATTGACTTAAAAGACAGCAAACACATACTGGCCATTCAGTTTAGGTCGCAATTTACCTTTGGTACAGGAGCTCCGTTTTACAAATTGCCTCAATTGGGAGGAGACGAACGATTACGTGGTATTGCCAACGCCAGTTTATATCGAGAGCGACAGATGATGTTTACGCAGGTTGAGTATCGAAGACCATTGTTTTGGCGTTTTGGGATGACAATCTTTGCTGGTGTAGGGGATGTCGCTTTTGATGTGGATGATTTCACTTTATCTGAGTTTAAATACGTTGGTGGCGTAGGAGGAAGGTTGGCTTTAATTCCTGAGCGACAACTTAATGCACGTTTTGATATTGGAATCGCGCGCGGGGGGCAGACAGGAATCTATATTGGGATCAGTGAGGCCTTTTAGTGGCCGATCAATTCTTTAGTTTTTTCTCGGATTATATTTAATAGCAGGTCAATCTTGGCCTTGTGTGTTCTAAAAACGACGATAGCTATTCGAATCCAAAAGATACCGTTGATCGTCGTAGATGAAAGAAATATGCGACCATCGTCCTGAATGGCTTTTATTAGCCTCTCATTGAAGGTGTTGGCATCACCATTTTTAGGAATGTATCTAAACACGGTGATGGATAGGTCTGGAACGGGACCTACCTCAAAGCCATCCATTTGTTGGATCTTGCTTCGAACATATTGTGCCAAGAGCATTTTCTCTTCCAGAGCCGCCCTAAACGGTTTGAGCCCGAATAGTTTCAAAGGCAGCCACATGCGCAGACCTCTGAAATGTTTGGTAAGCTCTGGCGATACATCCGCCGCATTGACTTCACTATCCGAATCTACCAGATCCTGCAGGTAGTCTGCGGTGTACCGATGTGCTTTGTAAAGCGATTTAAGATCTTTGATGAGTACTGCCCCGGTCCCGAATGGCAGGAACAAGCTCTTATGCGGATCCAGCGTGATGGAGTCGGCATGTTCTATTCCTTTGGTACGATGGATGATGTCTGGTAATAGCCTGAAGAAACCTCCATAAGCAGCATCAACATGAAACCAAACGTCTTGTCGTGAAGCAATCTCACTTAAAGTCTTCATGGGATCGATGGTGCCCGTATTGGTTGTTCCTAAGGAAGCATTGATGAAGAATGGAATCAATCCTTTGAATTTATCTTCAATGATGGTGTCTTCCAGCGTTGAGATGTCAAGATTGAATTGATCATCCACGGGCAGATATCGTAGTTGAGCTTCTCCCAGACCAGCGATTCGCAGTGCTTTTTGTAGCGAATGATGGGTTTGATCAGATAGATAAACCACCAATTTATCAAAGTCTTTTGCCTTGATATTCTTTGCTTCTCTTGCGGTAACAACCGCGATGAGGTTAGATATAGAACCGCCCGAAGTTAGGTTTCCGGTGGCAGTTTCCGGGAACCCCATGAGCTCATTCATCCAGCGGATGAGCATGTTTTCCATACGAGCAGCCCCTGGTGCTGGGAAGTAGATGCCAGCATATTTATTACTAACGGCAGCCAGGTAGTCTCCCAGTGCGGAAGGATAAAGCCCACCGCCAGGAACGTATCCCATATGTCCTCCGGAAGCAGCATTAATTCCATCTTCAACCACCTGCGTTTTGAGAAAATTCAACAATGAATCCAGAGGAGCTGCTTCTTCGGAAAGGGTGTCTAGGGTTGTTGGTTCCTGTTTTTTAAAATATGCATTTGCCTCATCTAGTGTATCCAGGTATTGAGATGAATGCTCGAATACTTGTTTGGTAAGCGCATTCTTTGACTCTTTATCGGGCTCTAATTGCCTGGCTATTTCTTCCAGCGCTTGGATTCTATCAGTCATAGCCATCAAAGGTAGCCAAGAAGTGATTTATGGAATGGTTTAATTTAGGCTCCGGTATTATAGTCACGACCGCCTTTCTTCTTTTTGTCCGCTTGAAATTCGTCTAACAATGCCATCATTCGCTGATGAATGTCGAAGACGGTTGCATCGACCAGGTATTCTACAGAGAAATCGCAGAAAGCGATAAAATCTGTGAGTTCATCACCAGATAATTTCGTTGCATTAGCCACCCATTCCCGATTGAATTTTCGTTGGGCGATACGTACCATCTGCTGCTTTGCCAGAATCTTTTGAAATTTCTTTTTCTCCTTACCTTTTTTAGATAATCCCCCCAAATCAAAACCTACAGCCAGCGATGGTGCATAATAATCTGGAGGTGTGATGTCCTGCTCATTAACCGGTATAGGGAAGGCATCTAAGGGTATTTCACTCAATCCACTTACAATAAATGCAGTGTCTTTGGGCTGAGTCTCTAATATCAAATCTTTGAATCTCGCGTATTCCGGAAATACATTCACCTCTACTTCACTCAATTGGGTAACTTCTTGTTTCAATCGAAAATTGAGGGTATCTGATGTGTTGGCCTTCACGTAATATTTGATGGTTTTGTATCCAACGAATGTGATCGTTAGCGAATCCCCCGCTCGAACAGGTATTTTAAACTTTCCATTGACATTTGTACTGGTCACAAGCCCGGCAGAGGTATTTCTGATGTGGGCGCCTATAATAGGTTCCAATGTTGCTGATTCTGTTACTTCTCCATAGAGGTAGTTCCGTTGTGCATAGCCGCTTAAAGCAAGTAATAGTATCGATATGTTGAGTAAGATTCGCACGCATTCAAATATCAAAAATGATGCATTGAATGGCTAATTATTAAGATTTTTTAACAGCGGAGCAGGACAATATCAGGGAATGTGCCATTGATTAAAATGATCCCGTTATTGATAATCTATCCTTATGAATAGGTATATTACATATACCCCAAAATGTACTCGCCATGTCCATCTCATACATTACTTATAAAAACAAGCAGATTCTGTACGTTGACCTAACTGAGTCGAAAACAGAAGCTCGATCACTGGAATTGTTGGAAGAAACCAAGGACGCCTATCTGGCGGCTAATTCTAAATTGTTGGTGCTGGTCAATACAGAAGGAGCTTTTGTCAATCCGGTCGTGAGTAATAAGATGAAGGAATATGGAAGAATGTACTTCAAAGATCGAGCAGAGAAACGAGCGTTTGTAGGTATTCAAGGGTTGAAAAAGCTCATATTAAAAGCATATACAAGCATGGTTGGAGGTAATATTCGGGTATTTGATGATGTTGAGAGTGCTAAAGAGTACCTGGTGAGTTAAAAAAGCAATCTCACCCAATAGTGAGATTGCTAGTGTTATCTATTCTTTTGTAGCGATCCAAACCGAAAGAAAGCCTCTGTCCACCGCATGGGTAGTACCGTACAACTTTCCTTCCTTGTAATAAAACGAGGTATTGTATTCACCACTATTATCGCCAGACATCAAGGCACCATAAATTACATCTGTTTGCGTATTGATTTCTCCGTTTCTAAGTTTTACACCTTTTCGATAGAATGTGCCCTTCATCTTATTGTCTTTGACGCTCGTGATTTCCATCATTGCAAAATTGGAATCATCAGGATCTTGAGGAGACATATCAAGCTTCCATGTTCCTAATAATACATCTGTAGATTCCTGAGCGTTGACTGATAGACTTGTGCCTAATAGTATGGTTGAGAGTAAAATAATTGCTTTCATGATTGTTTTGAGTTTAAAGATTATGGAGCAATAATGTGGTCGAGCATGATCAAAAGCGACTCAAATAATTAATTGAGACACATCAATAATATTTTATAGGTGTCAATTGTATAAATGACACCCTATGATTTGCGTTTCAATTCGCTGGGGGAGATGCCCAAATGTTTCTTTACAGCTCGATTAAAGGACGATTTGGAGTTGAATCCAGCATCATACGCCAAAGAAAGGAGGGTGAATTTATCGTTAGCTGGATCTTTTATCAACAACTCAATTTCATTCACTCGAAATTCATTCACATAATCTGTAAATGAACGGTGAAGTATCTCATTTAACGTTTTGGTAAGCAGATAGGCTTTGACCTCCAGCTTTTCCGATAAAGTAGATAAGGTTAACTCCGGATCTTTAAAAAGCTTCTCTTCCTTCATTAATAGCTCCAATTGATTTGCCACCTTCTCAAGAGGTTGTCGTTCTTCGTCAGATAATTGTTTACGTACCTTCAATACTCGCTGATCACTTCGTATAACATTGGAGATACCAAGCCAATAGATCAGTATGGCAGTACCAATAAAGAATGGATAGAAGTAGAAACGTGTAAAATAGTAATAGTCAACACTCACTGTAGTCGTGTAGATGATGAGATCACTAACGAGTATGATTAATACGGCGACATAGTAGATTCCAAAGGCTCGCACCATGTTTTGAACCCATTTGAAATTCTTTAAATCCGCTTCTTTTTTGTCTACTGATTTGAGCAGTTTCAGTGATTTATTGGAAAAGTAAATAATGAGAAGACTGGCAATAATGGGCACGGTAGAGTAATTCCTCCAATACGCATAACCATAGTAGCCAAGCCAGGTAAGGCTCTCTCTCGTTCCATCCCAAAAGAAGTTTTGCGAACGAACATAGATACTACAAATTATCTGGATCAAGATGGGTAGTAATACCCAGCGATCAGTTTTTGAAAACTTGAAATCTGGAGTAGCCTGGGCTTTTACGTATAAAAATAGCAGGGGACCATAGGACCAGTTTAGGTCAAGCGTTATGTGATACCACCAATCGTAATATCCAATACCGAAGAGACGCATAACCTGGTTTAATAGCCCATAAGAAAGTACGAGAAGCAGGATCGCTTTGTACTTGTTTGCGTTTCGGCCCTCATCCGATTTTTTCCAAAGAATCGCAGCGAACACCACTCCCTGGGTGAGGCCGATGCAAAGGATGATTGCTAAAACAGTTGTGAGGGTGCTCATAACGCTAGTAAATGATATGTATCACGAAGGGTTTAATACTATTTACCATGTTGTGGTGTTCTACTTTTTATTTTTTCAATTAGCTCTTTTCCGAAATCTGAACTTAAATCATCCAATAATCCAGAATAATGGCAGAAATACATTTTGCCAGTTTTTTCACCTTCTTTAATCCCAATAATTCCATCATCAAATTCTGCCAGATGATAATAGTTACCATCATCAAGTCCCGTTGCGTAGATTTCTGAAATTCCTAAGATTCTATATTGCTCAAATTCCAGTCCCTCTGTTTGCTCGACTAATTCCATATATCCTTCTGGTAGTTTTGATTCTATTAGCTTCGTATAATTTTTGAGGTATTCCGAGCCTATTGGATACCATGATTCTTTGACTTTATCGATCTCAGCCAGTTTAGTAAGCCAACCGCTAAAAATAGGAATTCCTTTTATTTTTTCTTTTTTGAAAGTAGGTTGAGCGAATGAATTTGGGTTAGTATTGATATTCTTGCTTGTGACCTGAAATGAATCAACCTTAATTATCGACTTAGGATTAGGTCTTATTTTCCAACCCCAAAGACGCCCATCGTAATTATCAAATTCAATTGAATATTTTTCGTCATTGACTTTAAATCGAATCGTGGCTAACTTACTTTCGTCTCTTCTAATATATCGTAATTCATCTGATAAAGGGTTTTCATTGTCTCCATAGAGTTCTACCGACATACTCTTTTCCCAATACTGTCTCCATTTTCGTTTAGGTTCGAAATATTCAACTTGTTTTTTCAGCTTTTGTGACAAGTCTGACTCAAAGAGGTCAAAAAACTCAATTAAGAGATTCTTTTCTAGTAGTGTAAATCCTTTGTTATTAAACTTTGGTCGTCTTCTATTTGCTGCAATAACAAGCCCCAGAAAAATCAATCCGATTATTCCACCAGTTACTGCCAATATAATTAGAAGAGTTTTCAATCTATTTTATGCACTAAAACCGTAAATATGCATTGAATGTGTTAATGGTTAATCGGTGGCAACTACAAAATTTCATCTTTTTCCTTCACCTCTTTTATCCCGTCTAGAATCCATGGCATAAGCTCGGAAACGGTGGGATGAACCAACACAACCTTTCGGTAATACGCGCATGGAATATTTGAGTGCATTATGGTGGCAAACATGTTGATGATCTCATCCCCTCCAACGCCAAGTATGGACGCTCCCAATATTAAATCGGTATCGGCATCTACCAGTAACTTAGCAAATCCCTTCGTTTGACCCATTTCCTTGGCTCGACTGATGGTGCTCATAGGCCTTACAGCCTTCAACACACGCTTTCCACTTTTTATCGCTTCCTTCTCCGTCATACCCACTCTTCCAAGTGGTGGATCAGTAAATAGGCCATAGATCAGGTTTCGACCGCTTAGCTTTCGATCCCCACCGAACAACTTATCCAAAACAATCTCAGCATCATTTACGGCAGTATGCGTGAAGCCTCCATGTCCATTGACATCACCTAATGCATAGACTCCCGGCTCAGCTGTTTCGCAGTAATCATCTACTTGAATGTGTCCACGCTCATTCACCACAATTGAGGTCTTGTCAAGATTTAAAGTATCACTGTTTGGAATACGCCCTGCAGCCACTAATAGCTGATCTCCGGCTAATGATTGTGATTGACCATTTTTTTCGATGGTTACGGAAACACCATCTCCTTTTTGCTCAACCTTAAGGGTGTTGGTGCCTGTATGGATTTCAATTTCTTCTTCTTCCAAAAATTCCTGAACGGCTTGAGCTACGTCGGCATCTTCACGGGGCATCAGCTGATCTGACCGCTGAATAATAGTCACTTTGGCACCAAATCTTCGAAAAACCTGGGCAAACTCCACTCCAATGTATCCACCCCCAATGATAAGTAGGTGATTGGGAACTGTCTCAAGATCCAGCAACCCAGCGCTATCCAACCAGTTGACCCGATCTAGCCCCGGGATAGAGGGTGCGCTGGGACGAGTGCCTACGTTGATGTAGATGTTGTCTGCCGTGTACTTTGTGCCATCTACCTCTATCTCTTTAGGTCCTGTGAATGTACCGGTTCCTCGAATCAACTCAACGTTTTCAGTACCATTCATCCAGTTGGTAAGTCCATTACTTCCGCCATTTCGGATCTCATTCATCCGCTCTCTTACTCGTTTGAAATCCAGTGTTAAGCCATCCGTGCCAAAACCGTAAAAGTCACCTTTTTGTGCCTGGTAGAATACTTTGGCTGTTGCCACTAATGTTTTAGTTGGGGTGCATCCATAATTTACACAGCTGCCACCAACCTTATCTGCCTCTATTACACCGATGGTGTCTCCAGTAGGAATGAGTTTCCCTAAAAGTGTGCCTAATGCCTGTCCTGTGCCGATGATAAGGTGAGAATAGTGTGTCATGGTTTCATTGAGTTAGCGCTAGCTAAATCTACGCAAAACTGAACACTGTCTTGTGACCCAAGAATACCATAATTCAAAAAATGACCCGGATGGATTTATTTGTGAAATTTCCTCAATGCTATTAACTGACAAACAAACCCAATCAACAGCAATCCATATGCAAGCGGGTGAAAGTACAATAATGCCACAGCGAAAGCGATCAATGTGAAAAACATCAACGTTTGGAGCATTGACCGATCGATTTTTGAAGCATGGACTATAAGAAAAACTCCAATAGTTATCATAAATAACCCAGTCATGATACTAAATCCATTGTGAAAGGACATCAGTGAATGTGTTCCCATCATTTCGATTTTAAAGTCTTCCATCATTCGGATGACTTCCGGGACCTCCTCACCTCCAGGTCCCATGAAGTGGGCGAGTAAATGCAAGGTTCCTAATAGAGTCAGGGCTCCTCCGGCAATTTTTATCAACTTATTTGCTTCCATAGCGTTCCAGATTGTGGAGAAGTAAGTTAGGTATTACCGATGAAGAATGGTGCTGAAAGCTGTGTTCTTATTCTCTAACCATTCGATTGATCGATCAATTTTTGATAATCTGAAATACTCTGTTTTATAATTTCTTTCGCGGTTTTTGCGTCTTGAAACTCTTCAATCTTCACCGTTTTATTCTCAAGTTTCTTATAGTCCTCGAAGAAGTTTTTGAGTTCCTTAAAGAAATGCTCAGGTAGTTCGGCAATGTCGTTGATATGGCTGACGCTCATGTCATTCTCTGCTACGGCGATAATTTTATCGTCCAATTCTCCATTGTCGATCATCCGCATCACACCGATCACTTTTGCCGACACAATACACATTGGAACGACCGTGATTTGAGACAAAACGAGTATATCTAAAGGATCTTTATCATCACAATAGGTCCGTGGGATAAATCCATAGTTTGCCGGATAGTACATGGAAGAGTAGATCACCCGATCCATTAACAGAAGGCCCGATTCTTTGTCCAGTTCATACTTTGCTCGGGTGTTCTTCGGGATTTCAATAATGCCATTGACAACATCGGGGGACTGATCTCCGATTTTTACTTTATGCCAGGGATTGTTAGGATCAAATGCCATATTGTATCATTTAAAGCAACGAAGCTACCACAAGATCACTTTGATTCAGCGATATTCCATGATATTCCTATCAGCATTATCAGGCCTTCTTCAATAAGTCCACACTAGTAATAGCCGTCCACCCAAAGACCACTCCGAAAACCAATCGATGGGTGATAGGGATTGACCAAAGGCTAACTGCCGCTCCAATCATTGAAACTACCAATAAGATTGCAGCGATATTGGCGCGCAGACGGATTGATTTTCCAAGTGAATGTTTTGAACTGATTCGGGCAAGCCCAAATAACCAGCATGCAAGAGCCAGGCAGATGGCTACAATATGAGCTTTGGAAAAATTAGACCTGGAATCTATCGCTTCTATTGGTATTGCTGTTAATGCAAATCCCAAGCCGAAAAGAGCTAATAGAATGCCTGCTAACTTGTCCTGAAGCACTTTACCGTACATTAATCCAAAGGCACCGAGGAATGCGCCCACAAGGACAAATCCAATCAGATTCCAACCCAAAGCATTTGGAGCTCCCTGCGCACCCAATTCACTAATGTAACCTTCAAGAATACTCCAGGAAGGATGCATAGAACCAAAAACGATTAACGCAACGACGAAAATAGAAACAGCGAGTAATCCAATTTGTCCGGTGAGTTTGAGCATAGTGATGTCTTCGAAATATTAATATTTATGTAAAATATTTGATCACATTCAATTCTTAAACTTTTCGTAATCCCAATTCATTGTGATCGGTTTGGTAAATCGGTATCTTAACATACACCAAAAAAACACTGCTATGGGAAAACCTAAATTTGAAATCTTCAAAGGAAAAGATGATCATTTCTTTTTCCACCTGAAAGCTGGCAATGGCGAAATTATTCTCGCTAGCCAGGGCTACACCGCAAAAGCTTCTTGTCAAAATGGTGTTGACTCTGTTGCCGAGAACAGCAAAGACGAGGCAAATTTTGAGAAGAAAGTCGCGAAGGATGAAAGGCATTATTTTGTACTTCATGCGGCCAATAAGCAAGTCATAGGAAATAGTCAGATGTACACCACTACTTCGGCTCGGGATCATGGTATTCATTCTGTGCACGATAATGCGACACAGGCTGAGATCTTTGATTTAACCAGGTAATATTTAGATCAGCACATTTCCTTGTTTCTTTGCTTCAGCATCTTTGAGGGATCCGAAAGCGATGCCCATTGACATGCCAAAGCCCATACCTATGGATATGCCTAAGGCAGTACCAATGGGACCAAACGCGGTACCTATGGCTAATCCCAATCCGGGACCAAACATCATTCCGTATAGCATTCCCATCCGCATGTAATGCCCTTCGGTAACCAACGAAAATGTCTTATTCAGGTAGGTCGTCAATTCGTTGTATTTTCCTGAAAAGTATTTTCTTTTATTAGAAGGGTTGAACGTCAATTCCAGATCCTCCAGTTTTTGTTCAATCGTAGCTAAGTCCTCATTAGAAAATTCACGATTGTTCAAACTGGTTAGGACTGTTAGAAATCCTTTATAAACCTTAGACTCGACTTTGTTAGTGGTTTGATCAATTAGTTTTTGGAAGAGATTGAGCGCTTCAGTGATTGTCATTGATGGTATTGTCCTTTAAGCATGTCTAAAATAGCGGTTTTAAATATTTTTAACAGTCGATATTTCTCGGATTGGTCTAAGTTGCGAAAGTCAAACACCCATGCCATGAAGAAACTTATCGGACTATTGCTATTGGTTGCCAGTGTTGATCTGACGGCTCAAACCACGGGCTCGTTTATAGATATTCGAGATGGGAAAACGTACGAAACAGTGACTTACAAGATCACCATTGCTCAAGAGGTTATTACCGATCTTGATGAATACGCGTCTTATGTAGACGGAGGTAAAGTGATGTATCGAATGACTCCTGATGACAATATCCCTACGTCTATAACCTGGATGGCTCAAAATCTAAACTTTGAAAAAGAAGAGTCGAAATGCAAGAGTGATACCGACAAGGACTGTGCATTGTATGGTCGACTGTACACCTGGAACGACGCTAAAAGTGTTTGTCCGGATGGATGGCACCTTCCGTCGGATGACGAATGGTATTTGTTGGCTTACCTCTATGGTGGTACCGCAGAAGCTGGACAACACCTAAAAAGCATAGAACTAAATGGAACCAATCAAAGTCTATTCAATGTCAAAAAACCCTCCATCTTTTGGTCTTCCGATGAGCTGGATGAAGAATCTGCACTGGATTGGAAAGTCAACTACCGATGGGTTAAGCTGCAACGTTGGAAAGGAGGGAAGAACCTTTACAACTCGGTGAGATGTGTCCAGGATTATTGAGTTGTCATTCGGATCACTAAGCAGCTGACTTCTTTTGATACTTTCCTCTAAAAGTCACAATGGAAACCACTACCAGATTAATGGCTCCACTCCACATCATGAATTGAAAGTAATCGGATTGGTAATGATCATAGATCAAGTAGATCACAAGCCCATAAAATATCGCCATACCAGCTAATGATTCAGTAAAATGATTCTTGTTTTTGAACACAAGAATAGGAGCGAATATGACCAATGTTGGAACTATAACAAGCCAGAAAATGAACAAGGTCACGAGGTTCCATCCGATCAATAGGGAGAATGGAATCAACACTAGTGTGAGTGCAGCTAGTATGGTGAGAATTCCTTTTAATTTATCCATGCCAATTATTTATTGATTTCTAATTTAACGGGTTTGGGTTAGATTCTGAATTTCTTGAAATTATTCACAGCCTCCGTTGAGAGAGATCCATCACCTTTTGCCATAAACGATTAAATAATATTTGAAGTAACGTAGATATAAAATATACTTGCTAAGGACATGACGTCCGAATATTTGAAGTGCTAATTGTAAGCATTTCGCTTTCACCACAATCACTAGATAAACCACCTATGGTAGACTTGTATTGGTATGTTGCTACTATCTCCAGCGGAATACTGGGTGTAATCGTCTTGTTAAATATCATCGGTATTGATATCGATGAAGTGGATGTTGGCCTTGACTTTTTCTCCTTCAATTCTTTGGTGGGCTTCTTTTGTGTGGGTGGTTGGACCGGCTACCTGGCCAATGACTTTACGGTTTTTGATCCCTGGATCGTGTTGACGCTATCCGTATTGGCAGGTCTTGTCACTTACGTGGGTAGTATTTTCATCCTCAAGCGACTCAAAAATTGGGAGTCGAGTGGCAATGTTAAGCTTACCAATGCCATTGGTAAAGTCGGGAAAGTATATCTGGGGATTCCAGCAAAAGGAGAAGGAGAAGGACAAGTGGAGGTGATGATCCAGGAAAGATTGAAGATCGTTAAAGCCATCTCTCAAGGAGATAAGATTGATACCGGATCAAAGGTGATTGTCTTTGATTTGGTCGATAATAAATTAGTCGTTGAACCCTATAATGAAGAAAATTAAATGGAGTTTATAACCAGTGTTTTTGGTGTCATTATACTCGTTATGGCACTGCTGTTACTTATTTTCATCGCTCGCTACAAGCGGTGTCCATCCAACAAGATTCTAGTTGTTTATGGTAAAGTCAGCGGATCAAAAAGTGCGAAATGTGTGCACGGGGGCGGTGCCTTTATCCTTCCTATCATCCAGGATTATTCCTTTTTGACCCTGAGTCCTATACCGATTGATATTGATCTTCAAGGGGCTTTATCCAAGCAAAATATCCGGATCAATACGCCAAGTACATTTACCGTTGGGGTATCTACGGAGCAAGGAATCATGCTGAATGCAGCTGAAAGGCTTTTAGGTCTTGAAGAGGAAGAAGTAAAAACACAGGCATTGGATATCATCATCGGTCAGTTGAGATTGGTGATTGCGACCTTGTCCATTGAAGAAATTAATAAGGATCGGGAGCAGTTCTTGCAATTGATCAACACCCACGTAGCTTCAGAACTTAATAAGATTGGTCTGGAGCTTATCAACGTGAACATCAAGGATATTACTGATGAGTCTGGCTATATCGAGGCGATTGGTCAGAAGGCTGCAGCAGAAGCAGTAAACAAAGCTCGTGTAGAGGTGGCCGAACAGGAAGCAGCCGGTGCGATGGGAGAGGCCAAGGCGAGCAAGGAGAAAGATGTACGGGTAGCCAATGAGGTATCCGAGTCAGAGCAAGGAGTGAAAGATGCTGAAGCTGCCAAAAGGGTCGCTATTGCGGGACTGGAAACTCAGGCGAGTCTGGGTGAGGCGAAAGCAGAAAGAGAGAAAGCGGTACAAATTGCCAATGAAAATGCGCTGAGTGAAGAGGGAAGAAAGAAAGCGGAGGCTCAGAAAAGAATCACGGTTGCAGAGTACGAAGCTGAGGCGATTCAGGGAGAGAATAAATCCAGAGCAGTGGAAGCAGAGGCACAAGCGGAGCTCGCCAAGCGTAAAGCACAGGCCCGTGAAGAAAGCCAGGTAGCTGAAGCGAATGCATTGAAGCATATCCTGGAGGCTGAAAAAGAAGCCGAGCGAATCAAATTGCAGAAAGAAGAGATCGTCCGAAACGAGATCAACAAAGAGAAGCAGATCATCGATGCAGAAGCTAAGGCAGAAGAAATTCGAAGAATTGCGAAAGGAGAGGCCGACAGTACGTTGATGAAGTTCGAGGCAGAATCAAAAGGTATGGAAGACCTCTTAGCGGCAAAAGCAAAGGGATATAAAGAAATCATCGAAGCATGTGGGGGCGATGGCAAATCTGCAGCTACCTTGTTGTTGTTGGAGCAATTGGATGCATTGGTGGCAAGACAAACTGAGGCCTTGGCTAATCTTAAAATTGATAAGATCACAGTCTGGGATTCCGGAGGGAATGGTGGCGATCAAAATGCGACTTCCAGTTTCCTGAGAAACTACATTGGTGCGCTCCCTCCAATACATGAATTAGCAAAGCAGGCAGGTTTGGATCTACCAGAGTTCCTGGGAAGCATGGCGAAAGATCCCGGAAATATTCAGTTGAAACCCGATGAGTCGAAGGCAGCGAAACCTGCAGCGAAACCTGCATCGAAGGCACCAACTCCAGCTAAGAAGCCCGATCCGAAAGGTAAGGCTAAGTAGGGGATGGGGACAAAGATTTATGAAGGTTCGAGCGAAATGCTCGGACCTTTTTGTTTTTAGAGTCTATCTCAGATCTATCTTCTACCACTTCCGTAATCGAAATTTTGCGACAAGCCTTTTCTTTTGTACCACACTGCCAATTACATTGTCTTTCGTAGTGTAGATCTCCTCCAAATAGATTTGATAATGCTGTCTTTTATGGTCCAGCCATATCATATCACCTTGCTTCACAAAGTGACGATTCTTTTCAACAATTTCTCCATTTGAATCAACAAATTGAAAATCAAAATAGCCTGAATTATTACTTAGGATATGCTCTAAAAAAACCACCTGAAATGCATCATCAACTTTGTTAAAGTAGGGTTTGTCGTTCCATGATTTTTTTATGGTGACCACTCGATCTAGCTCAACCTCTAATTGCCTGACTTTTTCAAGATTGACTACATCACCTGATAATCCAATCGAAGCTCCCAAATTTGTGAATAGTCCAACGGAATCATACTTGTCAATATAATTTTTAGAGTAGAATGCCTGAAGTTCAATGGTCCGATTTTTTACATGTAGATAGAATTCATTTGGAAAGTTCAACTCAAGGTTTTGAGGGATGGTAATAAATCTCATCTTATTGAAAGCCTCAAATAAACTGACGTATTCAATGTATTTATTGGTAGCATCAGTGAAGCGTTGATTAGGAATTGCTAGGTGCATTTTGCTTTCTAAAATATCAATAATTTCCAGGTGGTTTTTGAGCTGTAGGAGCGTGTCTGTCCGGTCTTTGATAAAAGTCTCTTCGATGTTTTCTTTTAAATATTTATGTTTTTCCAATCTTGAATAGATTGGCCAATAAAATTCGGATAGTTGTTGACTAATAAATTCTAGTTGAAGTTGACTGATTTGTCTTTCTCTATTTTCAATTGTTTCTGCAATTAAAACAGCAATTTCTTTTGAATGGATAGAGTCTATTTTTTGAATGTCTGATCGTAATTGATCCTGAATGCGATTAAAGTCATTACTTCTCTCTATTTGTCCGGTCAGTCTGGTTAGCGCGAGTTGTTGAGCCTGGATTTGATTTTGCAGAGCGGAATCAGATTTGAATTTGTTGCTTCGTACCGCACTATCAAGGTAATATCGGTTAGCAATTTGAACACTATCAATGAAGGCTTTATTGGCAGTTTCAAAATCAGCTGTGTTTTTGTCCTGAAGATAGTTGATAAATGCAGTGGCAGCTGCAACCAGCACCACTATAACAAAGTTGTCAATAAATCTATCCTTTAGACTTTTTCGCGGAGCTTTTGATTCTTCCTTGTTTGGTTCCTGGTCACTCATATTTTGATCCGAGCATATTTTGGTTAATTCATCTAAAATAGCGTATATGTAGAATATATGAGATCATGATATGTGTCATGAAAACCAACACATGGACTAGGAGTCTCTACTACTTACTATCATGTTTTGATTGAAATAAATGTATATTGGGTGATCCATCAAAATAAGACTCAATGCCTGTATCCACCATTCTCCACAAGGGAAAGAAAGTGGTCCTCATGGACTATACTAAATGCAAATCGAAGGAAGAATTACTTCAAATGCTCAGAGAATCAGAAGATTATG
The DNA here is from genome assembly GCA_965601465.1 of Ekhidna sp. Taxonomy (GTDB): domain Bacteria; phylum Bacteroidota; class Bacteroidia; order Cytophagales; family Cyclobacteriaceae; genus Ekhidna. The sequence goes on from OZ271834.1 coordinate 2,234,595, forward strand.
TGAATGCAATTCCGGACAAATCATTGACCTTAAGTGACTTCACCGGCATTCATGGCAACTCGGAGTTTATGAGTGCAGCAAAGAAAGCCAGTAAAGACACGTTCGATCACAAGGTAGAAAAGGCCGCAGCCCTGGGTGTAACCGGCTTGAAGAAGGTGCTCCTTACAGGGTACAACATGATTGCAAAAAACAAAGTCGTACCATTCGATACCAAAGAGCAGGCGTTGGATTTTTTGGTAGAGTGATCTAAGCAAAGATTATTCAATCGATCGTTTAATTTGATTTATTAAGTTTGCAATTAATGGCACAGATAGAGAATTTGCGCTCATTTTTAACTGAAGAATTCAGGAATTCGGTGATGCATATTAGGCATCACGAAAACCTTCGATCCCGACATCTAGCTTTTTTCTTCACGGTTTTATTGGCATCAATTGGTTTTTTTATTACTCAGCTGAAGGACTTTGATCTCGAAAATATGACGCATGAATTTTTTAGTATTAGTCTTTTGCTAATATTGGTTTTGTCAATTTTTGGAAGTTTAATATTGATAATAGTGAAGAAGCAAGGTTTTGCTATGGCTTCTCATGAATCAAAAATTCATTGGATTCGAATGTTTATACTATCTGAATTCGACCTAAATCATGATATAATAAGTGGCAAGTACTCTTCGGCCAACCCAATTCGATCTTCGCCATTGTTTAGTGTTCAAAAATCATTTGAGTATATATTGATTGGTAGTTCATTGATATTGAACATTTTGATCCTATTCATTTATTTAAAATCCATTGGAATGCCTTTTTTTGATTTCTCAAGAAATGTATACATTCTGATATTGTATGTGATCGCTTTTGCTTTCCAGATATACCTTTTTTACAAAAACCTTGATTATTTCAATAGTCCTTACAGATCTTCAAATCGTGCTCAAGCTACAAGCTACACTGGCAAGCAAGCCAATCATTCATCGTAGCTTCATTCTAAATCATTGATCAAATTATTGAATACATATTGGTGTTCCTATTCTATCCGAATCTTTTCGAGAGGTTACCAATAAAAGCTTGATATAATTATTAATTAATTATTTGTTATAAGCCTCAGGCTCAATTTTTATCCATTTTCTAATAGATGGATACCAACTAATTCTATTGTCAAGAAACTCTTTAAAGACTGGACTTGAATTGTACATATCGTTTGCATAATCGGACCATCCTGCCTTTGTATTATCACTTATACTACTTGCAGAAGCATGATCTAACATATCACAGATCATTTCAGAAATTATGAGGGCTTTTTGTTTAGTCGCGAGTTCAGTTTCACTAGTTATTGGCTTACTTGAATAAAAGTATGCGTACAGTTCAGGGTTTTGAATTAAATTATTTTGAATTTCCATTGCATGAGCAAACAAGCTGGATCTTGTAGCCTCATTTGATTGATTATCTGAATGGGCTGTTTGTTGCGTAAACCATTGTTCTTGTTTCACTAATATTTTGTTCTGTTGATACAAGAGAGCCGATCCAGCAAGACCAGTAAATGCCAGTATAACACCAATAAGTAGATTAAATAGCCATCTTCTCAATCGAAACCAAGCAAGATAACTAACTGTCATTTCTGCCAATTTAGTAGCAGATGATTCAATTGATATTTTGTCTTTTTCATGGATGGCCAGAATGGTGTTGGTGAATTCTGAGGCCATTTCATGAGGCACTTTTAAAATTTTCATACTTAACCACTTAAAGATTTTATCTTTAAACAAGTAGGTAATGAAAATAAGAACCGAAAAAGCTATTAAGAATGAAATTGTTAAAGTGAATAGGCCTTGTATGTGATCGGCAGCATCTGCAAATAGTCCCAATCCAATTGGCATACCGCATACAAAACCAAGAATTACTCCAACTACCAGTAATTCTAATGTTCGATTTCGTTTAATAATCTTCGGTTCTTTAGAATCTTGCATACCCAAAAAATGTTTGAAAAACGATATGATCTCTCATTGAAGTATAGTTCTATTGATTCCAATTTACTGATTAGAATCAGAATATAGTACATAACTTAGTTAAGTATATTAGAGAATCTATTAATTGATTAGTTCTTTTGCTCTGCTTCCAAAACATCCAACAAATCAAATAGGAAGCTTAAATCTTCAAGGAAGGGACGAAAAGATAGATTCGGTTCCTCATATTCATTGATGAGGTAGTAGAAGAGAAGTTTACGCAGATTTTTCTTGAACGAAGAGACCTGAACCAATCCCATGAAATCATCCAGGGCTTCAATGGATTGTGGAGAAAGATTGGGATGATTTGAATTCATTCCAATAAACTTAGTCAAATATTTCCATACTAGCACATGTGCTATTATAAATGATTGACATATCTGCCATACTTGTTTAGTGAAAAAGAAGAAACAACTGAGGCGTGATGATCTGCTAGTAGCTTTCGGCGAGAACCTGAAACGGGTTCGCAACCGTGAGGGACTATCCCAGGAGGCTTTGGCCTTGAAAGTCGGAATCTCCCCAAGCTCGGTTGTACGTATTGAAAAAGGTCAGATCAACACGACGGTTTCTACGGCCATGCACATCGCAGAAAAGCTGGGCATTCCGTATACGGATTTGTTTGAGTTTTGAGAAAAGCACAAGCTACAAGCTTGCGCTAGCGGAGGGGAAAAAGCCGCAGCCCTAGGGGTTACCGGCTTGAAGAAAGTGCTCCTCACCGGGTATAACATGATTGCTAAAAACAAGGTTGTTCCATTCGATACCAAAGAGCAGGCTTTGGATTTTTTGGTGGAGTGAGGGTACGATGATCTCAAACACCATTCGTCATTCCGAATCTGACGTAGGAAGATGGAGGAATCTCAATGAAAGATAAAAAGATTGCTTCGGTCATGCTTCCCTCGCAATGACGAGAGTAAGGAGCTTGGCATTCCCTCACACCGCATTAACCCCTTTTTGATGGACGGCATCCAGATCCCCACACAATTTGTTTTCTTTACGCCTCCAATTCAATAACAAACCCTATGAGACTATTATTTACACTTATTACCTTGACGCTTTGCACGTCACTCATGGCACAGGAACAGCGCATGTTTATGCCTAAAGAGATGAAACAGGCGTATGACAAAGGCACCCGCTCGTATGACGGGAAGCCCGGTGCTAACTACTGGCACAACACCGTAGATTACGACATCAAACTCACTGTGAATCCGGAGACCCGTGGCATCAGCGGTACTTCGAAAATTACCTATACCAACAACAGCCCGGATGACCTGAGTACGCTAGTAGTACGACTTTACAATGATGTGTACCGAAGTGGTAACCCGAGAGCGTCTCGCATCGATGAACGTGATGTAGATGATGGCGTAACGCTCAACATGGTTTCAGTCCGTGGCGATTCGGTAGACATGGAAAGCCGTGCATTCAACAGAGCTGGTACTAACATCTTCCTCCGTCTGGCTGAGCCGGTGAAAGCGGGTGAAAAGGTTGAGCTGGCCATCAACTGGGAGCAATTCATTCCATACACCAACCGAAGAACAGGAGTGGCTGATAGTACTTCGTTCTTTGTCGCGTACTGGTACCCTCAAATGGCGGTTTACGATGATGTATTCGGATGGGATACACAGAACTACTCATTCCGAACTGAGTTTTATAACAACCTGGCAAACTTCAATGTGGAGTTAACTGCACCTGAATCATTTACTGTTTGGGCAACGGGTGTCCTTCAAAATCCCGAAGAGATTTTCAATGACGAGATCCTGGACCGATACAACAAAGCAATGACCGCTACCGACCCCATGGATATCATCAATGGTGATGACCTGAAGGATGGATTTGCTCACAAGTCCGGCACGTGGAAGTTCAAAGCGAATGAAGTTCCTGATTTTGCATTCGCGATGAGTGATCACTACGACTGGAATGCGGCTTCCCAAAAAGTAGATGGCAAAGACGTGTTGATCAGCTCGGTATATCCTACCGGTAACCCACAAGGATTTGCTGCAATGACACCTAATCAGCAGAAGACCATGAAACACTTCTCGGAAGATATCCCTGGTGTGCCTTATCCATATCCAAGATTTACCACCTTTATCGGTCTTGGAGGCGGAGGAATGGAATTCCCAATGATGGCTTACAATGGTGGCCCTGGTTTGGGAGTGACCGTGCATGAGATGTACCACATGTATTTCCCTATGTATGTCCGCACCAATGAAAGACGATTTGCATGGATGGATGAAGGATGGGCTGACTACATCACTTCGTTAGTGACGGCTCGATTCTTTAGAGGTGATACCACTGACTTGTTTACCAACTACAAAGGAAGCGTAGGAGGGATGCAAGGGCAGTACGAGGATGTGCCATTGTTCACCTCTTCGCAGTTCATGGATGGCACGAACTATGGGTACTCGGCCTATCCACTACCGGCATTCATTTATTCAATGCTGCACTACCACCTGGGTGATGAGATGTTCTACAAGGCTTATAAAGAGTACATCAATCGATGGGCGAAGAAGTCCCCGATTCCATTTGATTTCTTCTATACGTTTGAAGATGTAAGTGGACAAGATCTGAGCTGGCTTTGGAAGCCGTGGTTCTTTGAGTACGGATTCCCGAACATCAAAATTGAAGGGTTGAAAAAAGACAAACTAACTGTCGCTAACCTGGGTAACCGGCCGGTTCCTGTGAAGGTGGATGTGATTTACAAAGATGGCACGGATTACTCTGTTTCTATGTCTGGAAAAGACATGGTTGGAAAGGACAATTTTGTGGTTTCAATACCTGATTACAAGAATATCGAGACAGTCGCTGTAAATTCAAGCCTTCCTGATTTGGATGATACGGATAACTTCTATCCACCATTGAAAGATCGTATGGCAGGAGTAGAGGTGCCTGAGTTTATCTATGGAACCTACAACATTGCCAACTTCAACATCCAGGCGATGGTAGAAAACGAAGATGGGCTTGTGAAAGCGAAGGTGCCTGCCGCAGGAATGAATGTGGTGGTGATGCCAAAAGATGACAAGTGGGTTTCGCTTGATGGACAAGTTGTAGTTACCTTTGACAACTCCGGAGAAAAACCAAGCATGAGTATGGAGCTGAAGCAATTCGGCGTGACCGTGCAAGGCACACAAGAATAATAGCTAAACTAACCTAAGCTAGAATGGCCCTCGCTGCGCATGCAGTGAGGGCTTTTTGTTTTATTCGTAGGTTTTGGAGAATCTGACATTTCGATTACGACTGCCGTTTACAAGTAATGCATCGTCTTTTACTTCTGCCTTATACCCTTTGAACCAGATCACATTGGGCTCAAAAACCTGGATGGTGTAGGTCTTTTGGTTGTACTTCACCTCGTACTGATCATCCTTCAGATATTGAATGTCTAAGGTTACATCCAGCTCGGCGCTTTTGTATTTGCCATTGACCTTTTCATAGTCATGGCCTTCCCAATTAATGTCTTCACGTGTAAGGGTGTATGAATCGTGCGTAGGGTAGTAAGCCGTGATCTGCTTCCCCAATTCCGGATCTGTGGTGAACTCCAACTGAAAGTCCGGGTCTGCGATCTCATGGTAGATGTTTCCCTCTTCGTGCTCAAGTGCCACAGGCTCACGGTTGCTACGCTCCAGGTAAAGCGTGTCAGACTTTGTCACAAACCGGTAGTAATAACCGAAAGGAGTTTTATAGGTGCCCAACAGGTCATCGATAGAGACAAAATCACCAATAGTTTGTGGAGTTCTGGGAGAAGAAGTAGCAAAAAATGATTTGCCCGTCAGAATTTCATAGCATTGCTCGGTGACCCAGCTGGCTAAAATATTGCTGTAATTTGTCATCACTACGATGGAAAGGTTTTCCGCTACATAGCGGGCAAAAGTGGCTCCATAGGCTCCGGTAGAACCGTGGTGAAAAGAGCGACCTTCTTCGAACTCAAGGCCATAGCCATAATGGGTTATGGATGCAGAAGGAATGGGTTTCTGGCTTTTTACGATCACCTTTTTGGCAAGTTGCCTACTCTTTCCTTTTTGTACCATCAATTCCCAGGCCAACTGATTGGGCAGGGTAGTAAAGAGCGCTCCATCACCGATTAAGTCCGGGTTCCAATCGTACTCACGATACCTTTTCCAAAATCCATAGGGAAGTACGCGATTGGGAATATTGGAATGATCGGGTTCAAAAGCGGTGTCGGTCATTCCAAGTTTATTGAATAAGTCATCTGAGAATTCACTGAATGGCTGACCTGTTACTTGCTTCACGATTTCGGTCAATAGCAGATAGTTGGAGTTGCTGTAGATGTACTTGCTACCCGGCTTGAAGCTCAGCTCTTCTTGTTTTGCTAACAAGTCAATAGCATCCTGATTGTTGAAGGTCTGTTCCCACCAGGTGATGCCCTGGAGGTTCCAAAGTTCGTACACATCACGAATGCCACTGGTATGCGTGAGCAAATGCTGGATCTGGATTTCTTCTTCAACAAAAGGGTAAAAGTTGGGAAGAAACTTTCTGATATCATCATCCAGGTTCATTTTACCTTCTTCGATCAAGGTAAGGATGGCAAGGGCTGTAAATTGCTTGCCACTCGATGCATAGTTGAAACGTGAATTCTTATCAAGAGGGATTTTCTTTTTTATGTCAGCATAGCCTTTATATGATTCATAGATAATCTCACCATCCTTGATAATGCCGATAGCTATTCCAGGTGCTAGTTTTTCCATTACCTGGTCCTTCATTAATTGATCCAACTTTTTGCTGGTCTTACTGCCGAGCGTTTGTGCTTGCCCTAAAGTCAATAGTCCGATTAATACGGTTAGTAGAATGTATTTCATGAGTTTTTTTGAAGATAAAATTGAAGGTCCAATACTTCACTTGCGCTCCAAATCATGATTTGGCACCTACTTTATCAATGGTTTTCAGGTAATCATTGGGTGTCATGCCCAATCGGCTCTTGAATACCCGATTGAACGTACTTTTTGAATTGAATCCACAGTCCATTGCGAGGCTAAGGAGGGTAAATTTCAGATGTTCTCCTTGATCTAATTTCGCTTTCAAAGCCTCCAACCGAGCCTCATTTACATAATCATTGAAATTCATTTTGAATCCTTGATTGATTGACTGAGAGATGATTCTGGGGTTGGTAGCCAACTGACTGGCAAGATCCTGCAAGGTGAGTCTGGGGTTTTTGAACGCACGTTCATTGATCACATATTCCTGAATCTGATTCTTCCATTCTTCTACTTCTGAAGATATTAGCTCTTGCGTTTGGTTACTTTCTGCAATTGAAGGACTTAGATCAGGAGGTTGATAGGCGAATGAAGCCAATACTCCGTTGGTATAGCCTGCAAATGTGATGTAATAAAAGGTGCACGCAAATGCGAAGTAATACCACCATTTCAAGCCAAAATCTCCCCAGTCAGGCAACGCCACGAGGAAGATTATCCTCAAGCTCAAAATCAATATCAATGAGATAAGAAACCGTTTGAGCCATCCATATTTGATACTATCCGCAAAACTTACCTCATCCAGGATGCGCGCTTTGTATTGTTGGTAATCTCTAAAACATACTGCGGTGTATGCAAGAATGGAAATGGTACCCGTAATTTGGTACCAGGGAGATAGGTCCTTGTCTCTATTATCAGCGTAGAAATAGAACTCTTCCAATACGAAGAAGTCTGTAATGAAGACCACCAACGTATAAAGGAGGTATATGACAGCAGGGAGAAAATGAAGGTATTCCTTCTTTGTTAACGTATAATCCGATCTTAAGAGGCTCTTTACATAGAAGTAAATGATGGGTCCAATCAAATAGAGTTGGTGAAAAGGAAAAAAGAAGAGAAATTCCCGATAACCGTCCTGAGCATACCATCCTGCATGTCCAAGCATCCAGGGCGTGGTATAAAGAGTAGCCAGCAATATAAGAATGGATAACCATTTGAGGGACCGCTCTCCAGATCGAATGAATAAAACCAGCAGGACCAATGAAAAAATGATCCCCTGACCAAAAAAGATCAGCAAAAGGCCTGTTTTATAATAGATTCCCGGCATCCAGGTGGAGGGATCTCAAGCTACTTGTTATTCACATACTGGAATGGAATTCCAGCTTTGCTTTCCAAATCTTCTCCCAGCTCTCTGTGATCATCGTCGCCTTCATCGCTGAACCAACGAATCATCAGCATTGCACCCATTGCTTGTTTGTCCTTCAATGCCAACATCAGTTGGTACAGGCATTTCATGGTGCCCGTATCAAAATGTTCGAGTTTGATTTCTACAATAAAAGTAGGGACGGTGGTATTTTTTACTTGCTCAATAATCGGCAAGTAAAAATCCTGGACGTCACGCATGGTCGATCGGCCTTCAATCTTTAATAACCCTGTTTGAGTATTAAACCTTATTCGTGGTAAAACATCTCCATCATCAGTCATAAGCGGTGGTTTATAATAGTTGATACGTAATCTAAGGTATGTGTAACCAGTAAGAGCAAAATTACTGACTACTCATTTTTCATTTCTTCAAATTTATCATTTTGCTGCGGTCTTGGGAAGACATTGTTCTCAAGATTTACATCCGGTAGTTTTTGATTAGGGTCTATTGCAATGCTGGCGACCTCTTTGTCCTTCAAAAAGGTTTTTGTTACCTCAGCCTCATTGAGCCTCCAGATTTCAGCAGGTAACTGCTGCACTTCTTTGGTGCCGTCCACATAGGTCCATTCGATGATCACAGGCATCACCAATCCGCCCTTGTTTTGGAACTTCAACTCATAGATGTGTTTACCGGAAAGCTGATCTCTCATCTCAGCTTCGTCAAGTCTGCTAAGAAATTGACCATAGCTGTTTGAACCAGAAGGCATCACTGTGAAAGGTTGTGGTCCGTCAGCAAATCCGTTAGAATTAGCTGCATCACTATTACCTGAGATGCGCTTCGTATTGCCTTTCTGTTGTTTATTTTCTACTGTTGCCTGTTCTTCTTTGAGTTGATACCATTTTACCTCAGCAAGGTCAATATCAACGGTTTCGGTTGTAAAGAACCATCCTTTAAAAAACCAATCCAAATCAGTGGCAGTACCGTCTTCTAACGTTCTAAAGAAATCAGAAGGGTTCGGGTGCTTGTATTTCCACCGGTTGGCATATTCCTTAAATGCTGCATCAAAGAGTTCTTTTCCAACAATGGTTTGTCGCAACATCTGAAGTCCTACTGTTGGCTTCTGATAGAAGTTAGCGCCCATCTGGAACAACAAGTCATTGTCGGAATTTGTCATGACCGGACGCAAGGTTTTTTGATCCCCCATCATAAACGGAATGATATCTTTCGGAGTGGTGCTTGACCACTGTGGATAGCGTTCAGCAAGTGTTCTTTGGTGGAGGAAGGTGTTCAATCCTTCGTCCATCCACATCCACTTCCGTTCGTCAGAGCTCACGATCATAGGGAACCAGTTGTGGCCCACTTCATGAATGATCGTACTGGTCATCCCTCGACGTGCCTGCTCACTTATTTGACCATTGACCGGACGTCCTCCGTTGAAGGAAATCATCGGAAATTCCATGCCGATATTCGAAGTATTCACAGAGATAGCTACCGGATAGGGATAATCAAAGGTCGCCTCGGAATATACCTCCAGGGCTTGCTTCACTCCATTGGTAGACTCTTCTGTCCAAACTGGCAATCCTTCTTTTGGATAGAAAGACATGGCCATCACCGTATTGGTAGGAAGTTTTACTGCCTGGGCATCCCAGATGAATTTTCTCGAGCTGGCAAACGCCACATCCCGAACGTTCTCAGCTCGAAATTTCCAGGTTTTGGTGCCTTTTTTCTTCGTTTTCTCGTTTTCACGTGCTTCTTCTGGTGTTACAATAAACATTTGTTCATCAAAAGACTTCCGGGCTTTCGCCATCCGATCACGTTGAGTTTTGGTTAATACTTCTGATTCGTTGGTCAAAGCACCTGTGCCCGCTACGATATGATCTTCAGGAACTGTGAGTTCCACTTCATAATCACCAAACTCAAGTGCAAACTCACCTAATCTACGAAACTGTTTGTTTTGCCATCCTTCCGTATCGTTGTACACGGCCATACGGGGGAACCAGTGTCCTAACAGGAATACTTTGTTATTGTCTTCGGGGAAGTATTCATATCCTTCTCTGGAAAGCAAGAAGTTGGCCCGGTCGGTGATGTAGTTTTTCCACTTGATGGAAAACGTGACATTCTCCCCGGACTTCAGCGGTTGAGGAAGATTGATTCGCAAGAGGGTGTTATTTACTATGTATTCCAGGGCTTTACCATTGGCACCCTTGATCCACTGGATGTCCGTTCCAGCTGGGAAGTCAATCGGTCGTACGAGGTATTGCATTTGTAGCGAACTGATAGAGTCCCGAACGCCACCGAATACATCGCCAAAATCTTCGTTGCCTTTTCGATTGACATTTTGTTCAATATTCAGCCACAAAAATTTAAGCTCGTGAGGTGAGTTGTTGAAATAAGTAATGGTCTCTTCTCCCACAAGTTCATTGGTATTTTCATCGATGCTTGCTTTGATTTTATAATCTGCCCGTTGTTGCCAATAGTCTTCACCCGGAGCCCCTGAAGCGGTGCGATATGAATTAGGAGGGGAAAGTAAACGATCAATGTCGTTGAATTTGCCGGAATAGCCCGGTACGTCCTGAGCATAGGTGAATACAGTGGTGATGAGTAGGGTAAAGCCGATTAGAATTCTCATAGTGATAAAATTTTCAGAAAGGTAGTCAATGGTTGATTTTGCAAGAAACAGGATTACATGGAAGGTATAAATCGAGGGAGACCTTGTCAATTTTATGAAGCCAGAACGGGAATGAATGAATTTGTTCAAAACTCAATGCATGATCACCTCGTTGGATATTTCTTAAATTGAATCTAACAACCAAACCTCAAAACCATGCGCTCAATAACACTCATCTTTTCTGCTTTTCTACTGACAATTTCTACACTTTGCCTGGCAACAGATGCCAAGGTGACCTATGTCGAGGCGGTACGAGGATTACAAAATGATCCTTATGCGATCAATTTCACAGTCACCTGGAAAAACAGCTGGAACAATGATCGCAACCATGATGCTTCGTGGGTCATTTTTAAACTCAAGCAGAGCAATGGTTCGATGCATCAGTATCTGAAACCTGGCACTGCTAAGATGTTATGGAAAGGGTCAGAGGCCATGCCTGATGCGAAAATTGAAATGACTGAAGATGGAGCAGGACTGTTTGTATACCCTGGTCAAAAATACCGCGGAGATGTTACTTACCATATCACAGTTGAGCGAGATACGGCAAAAACTAACTATAGAAGGCGCTATGAGCGCATGGAGGGGATCGCTATCGAAATGGTGTACATCCCGGAAGGAAGTTTCACGTTAGGTGATCCATTGGAAGAAGCCAGAAATTTTGGAGCTTTCTATCAATCGGATGACAATGGTGATTTCAATGGCTTATATAAGATCACTTCAGCGGATCAGGAAATTCAGGTAGGCACAGAAAAGGGTAATTTGTATTATCAAAGTCAGGAGAAAATCTACCAGGGAGACCAACAAGGTCCGATACCCTCCAGTTTCCCCAATGGATATGGTGCCTTTTATATCATGAAGTACGAGGTGACCCAGGGACTTTATACTAGATTTCTGAATCTGATAGGAAAAACTGCTGCAACCGTTCGAGCAAATTTTGGTTCTCCCAGCTACAAGAAACACGGTGGGACGATCAAGCTTGAGGATGGGAAGTATAAAGCCGGATCGCCAAACCGAAGAAACGTGTATTTCCACTGGGACGACATGATGGCTTTTACCGACTGGGCAGCCCTTAGGCCGTACACGGAATTGGAATTCACGAAAGCGTGCAGAGGATCGCTTAAGCCTAAGCCTCGAGAGTACCCATGGAATACCACCACCATCGATCAAATGGCCCTTCGGATCGATCCTACAACCCAAGAACAATTGATGTTGAATGGGATGGATGAATCTCAATTGACAGAAGCTAATCGTGAGTTGTTCGGGGCATCCTACTATTGGGTAATGAACCTGGCAGGCAGCATGTGGGAAAAAGTGATTACGGTTGGCGATGAAAAGGGGAGGTCGTTTACCGGAGTACATGGAGATGGTCGGATCAGCTATTACGGATATGCGGATGTAGAAGACTGGCCGGAAGGTTTTAGAGAGGTGGTAGGATATGGTTATCGAGGAGGGGGATACTACGGAGAGAAGGGAGAAATCACAGATTTTAATCCGTTTAGTCCTATTGCTTTTCGTACCTATGGCGCCTGGAGTGGAGGTCCTCGCAATGCGGCCTATGGCTATCGAGCAGCCAGAACAGCTATCAAATGAATGAACTGGTAAGACATTAAAAAAGGGTAGTGATTTCACTACCCTTCTTTTTTTATGCAAACTTTTTAAAGTGATCCTGCCGGGGCTTCAGTGGTTTCTTCTTCGCCCTTCAAGTATTTATCCAAAAAGACTTTAATCTGACCATACCCTTCAATTTCATTTTCCTTCTTGCGGAAACCATGGCCCTCATCTTCGAAAATGATATATTCAACTGGAACGCCGTTAGCCTTAACACCCGCTACGATCTCATCTGACTCCACTTGCAATACTCGAACATCATTCGCACCTTGTAATACCATCAATGGCTTAGTTACATTCTGCGTATGAAATAGTGGGGAGATGTTATACAAGCGAACAGAGTCTTCTGTATTTGGATCTCCTAGCTCGTCATATAGTGCTTGACGGAAGCTTTCCCACCATGGCGGAATGGACTTCAGAGTTCTTAACCAATTCGTAACCCCAAAAATGTTTACACCCACATTGAATGCCTCCGGTTCAAAGGTCATGGCGGCCATGGTCATGTAGCCACCATACGATCCTCCAATAATTCCGACTTTCTCCATATCGATTACACCGGTAGAGGCCAAGAAGTCTTTACCGGCGACACAATCTTTCAAATCTTTGTCCCCGTGGTTTTTATCATCCATATGATTAAACTCTTTTCCATACCCACTACTGCCCCGGTTGTTTACAGCCAGAATCGCATACCCGTGATTCACCAGGTATTGGATCAGCGCAAAATAGTTTAGCCTGGATTGACCACCCGGTCCCCCGTGAACCCAAACCAATGCAGGTACTTTGTTGTCCGCAGTTGCCTGCTTCGGCTGATAGTAGATGGCAGGAATTTCTAGCCCATCAAACGATGCATAACGTACCACTTGACCCTCCACTAAATCATCGGCATTTATATCCGGATTGAGTGAGTTGGTCAATTTTTTCAATTCTCCACTTTCAAAGTTGTAGAGGTAGATATTACTTGGAGAAGCTGAGGTGCTTACGGTAAGTCTTGCCAGCTTTTCACTCTTTGAAATATTTACTGAAGCAATACTTCCCCCTTCAATTTCTGGTAGCTTAACTTCCTCACCACTTGCCTGATCGATAATCTTAACCACCGTTTTTGCATCTTCATTAATACCAATTACCCGATATTTTTCATTCCATGAATCATAGGCATACCATACATCCCAGTTAGACTCAAACTCTTTGGATACTTCACCACTTTCTAAATCTCTTTTTGCGAGATAGACAAAGTCAGATCCTTCATCGGTGGTATAGAATAAAGACTTATTGTCCAGGCTGAAAAACTGCGGACTATACGTAGCATCTCCTTCATGTTCTGAGATATCTGTTTTTTCACCAGTCTCTCGATCGTAGAGATACATTTTTCCATTTGCATTGGTGATGTTTTCTGTAATTGCATAAAATCTAGCGTTAGGAGAAATTGCTCCCACATTTAGTCCGTCATTGTTTTGATAAATGATCTCACTAATCGGATTTTCATCATCCACCGACGAGATCTTCATTTCATAGATATCCATGAATCGTGGATCACGCTTATTGGAGGTGATGTACATGCTTTGCTCATCCCTGCTCCATCCCCAAAAACCATTTCGGATACTGTCACCTGGAGTCAGGTCTTTGGGTTGACCTTCAGTGGTCATCATGAATACTTTGAAGTTTTCATTTCCTCCTTCATCAAAGGTGTAGATGAATCGATTGTCATTAGGAAAATAAGATTGACCTGAATAGGACTCCTGAGTGGAGTTGGTCATTTGCGTTTGTTCCCCTGATTCAAGGTCGATCTCATACACATTGTATATCCCAGATTCATTGCTGGTGACTAGCAATTTAGATTCATCAGGAGAAAAGTTTCCACCCCCAATATTAATATTCTCATAGAATTGGTTGATGGTGTACTTGGTTATCTCAGGTGCTTCTCCGGAAGGAGAGGTGCAACTGACGACAATAACCAGAAGTAGTAGTATTAGTGATTTTTTCATGATTTAAGTTGGTTAAAAGTGATTATGAAGTTACGTATAATTTGATGTGAAAGAAAAAGGCAGCTATTTCTAGCTGCCTTTCTAATTATCGTCCTTTTTTATGTTGATGTGGCTTCTGATACATTCGTTGTATTGTCCGATGGGTTGCGGTCGATCAACTTATTTAGCGGATCCACGCCAGCAGATGAAGGTTTTCGATTCACCTCCACTTCGACGGTTGTTTCATCTCCGGTAAACTTGTGTTTCTTCAGGTAGATGAGTTTTTCATCTCCTTCATCATCCATCGCATAAACTCCCACATCGATCCAATCGCTGATCTCTACTTGCGTAGAAAGCCCTAGGCTATCGGATTCCATCTTTCTGGTGTTCAAATCCAGCTTTACCATGTATTTGTCTTCTGAAACCTCGGCATATGTCGCTTCATCCACCTTGTTTTCATACAAAATGATACGGTCGAAGAAATCTGTGATGACACTTTGCATACTGTCGGCGGTTACCTCACGTAAATACTTGACAAGGTCGATAGTGGTGGCATAGCGTCCATTTCGTTCAATAGACCCAAATCCCCAATCGTCTACCAATCGTTCCAATGCAACATTCACGCTATCCTCTCCAATATAATCCTGGAGCGCATACATGATGTTGGCACCTTTTCCATAGTGGATGTAGGATTGATTTTCAGCCAATGCCAGTGGCATTTCTTTCTTCTGCTCGGTCGTACGTCCTTGCAAGTATCTGTTGAGCTCTTCTTTCAAGAACTCTTTGATGTGCTCTTGAGGATATTCCTGCTTCATCACCATCAAGGCGGAATATTGCGATAGCGTCTCAGAAAGCACAGCGCTTCCCTGAACATTAGCAGGGAAGAGTTGATGTCCCCACCATTGGTGAGCAAGTTCATGTGCGGTTACGAAATAAGTCACATCTACATCATCATCTTCTTCTATCTTAACCATAAAACCAATCGCTTCTGAGAATGGTACCGTGTTTGCAAAAGACTGTGCGAAAGAGGCATACCGTGGAAACTCGAGGATTCTCATTTGACGATACTGGTACGGACTGAAATTCTCTGAGAAGTATTTGAATGAGTGTTTCATACCTTTCATCATACTCTCAAGGTTGTATTCATGTCCTTCATGATAATAGATCTCCAGGCTAATGTCTCTGTCCGTAGAATCCGTAAGCGCTATGGAAGTTTTATCTTTTACGGTGGCATATCGTGCTGATACAATGTTGAAGAATGGCATCATGTCCTGGTCCATTTTGTAGTGGAAGTAGCGTCTGTCATTCTCTTCCCATTCTCGCTGTAGATATCCAGGAGCAATAGCAATTTGATCTTTCACTGTACCGACGATGATTTCAAAGTCTACCCCATGGGAATCGTCGCTGATGAAGTTTTGTCGTAGTCCAATCGGATTGTCACGCGTCATCATTCGGTCTTTGGGTTCAAGGCCATTGTCTTTTCGATCGTCGTCACTACTCAGCTCATTTGCAGCATTGTAGCCAATACTTGGAAAGCTACTGTTATTCAAAAATGTTCCATTAAATACAATGCTTGTATTAGAACCAGACTCCTTAAACCCGACCGTATTGTAAACAAATTTGAAGTTCAGTTCGAGTGAGTCTCCAGGTTGCAGAGGCTCCTCCAATTGATGGATATAATACCTGTACTCATCAAAGCTTTTAAGAATTGTTGTTGGACTGCTGAATGTTACATTTTCGTACGTAAGATCCTCATCCAGGCCAAGTTGAAGATGTATACTTTTGATCGCCTGATCTTCAAAGTTCTTAAGGGTATAAGTTCCTTCCATGCTGTAATCCCGATCATAAGGATACAGCTCAGCTTTGACGTTCATTCGTGTAACCATCGGTTGTTGGATAAACTCATATTGCTTAAGCGCCTTTTCGTAATCCGCTTGTAGGGCCTCCTGTTCATCAGAATTTCGATACGTGTTCTCTACGTTTGTATTGAAGAATATGTAACATCCTGACATTACGAAGGTGAGGAATGTGGTAATGATAAGTGTAAGAATAGGTCTTGACAACCTTAACTTGCCCACATGCCATCTCCACTTCATGGCGGCCTCTGACCCTCGCACGGCAAAAACGACTGCTACTCCAAAAAGAAAGATGCTGAAAGCCATCCAGTATACATCAAACCATGAGAAACTGGTTACAAAGTGACCATATCCATTCATTTCAGAGTAAGTTCCTAAGCTGGCACTTCCAAATTGGAATAAGCTATGCTCAAGTCCTAAGAGGTCAAGCACTCCTGTAGCGATAAAGAAAACGATCACTACCGCATGACCGAGGAACTTATTATTGACCATTACCTGTACAAAAAATGCCAATAAAGAGAATAAGACTACAAAAGAAGTGGTCTCTGTAAACATGGTATAGAAATACACAGGAAGGTCAAATTTGTAGTATCCTTTGAAAGCCTGAATCAGAACTCCAGAACCAATCAAGAGTAGATTGAGCACCACAAATACCAACTGCAACCCTAAAAATTTACTAATCAAACTGACGAAATCAGGCATGGGTAATGCGTCTTGAATCAGGTTGATTTTCACATCTCGTTCTCGCCAAACTAATTCGCCAGAATAGAATACCAAGATGATCAAAAAGAATAGTCCAAATGAACCTGTTATCAATTCAACCATCAGGTAGGTAGTGGGATAGGTGTATGAACCAAATACTCTCCCCATGAAGAATGAATTAACGATCATTAAGAAAAACCCGAAGAGGATGATTGCCCTGAATGGAATTCCACCTACAACCGTTTTAAAATAAAACCAGGTCTGCTTTCTGAGTTGGAGCAAATATGTACCAAAGCCAAAATTGAAATTGACGGATGGGATAGTAATATCCGTTCTTGAAGCGGTTTCCTCTTTTACAGCTTTCTTTTTAAACCAAGACTTTCTTACCACATTGAAGCTAAAAGAGAAGTAACCGATCACCAGGGTGATGATTCCAACGCCCATCCACATCAATCGATTCCACATCATGACTCCAGTAAATGGAACGACCATGCTGTTTTGTTCTGCCACCGTCCAGTATTGAATGCTGTTCCTAACCGTCCGTATAGCGAATGGATCAATCAATGCAGCAAGCGCCCGATTGTCTACTTCCCGGGTTAGAATAATCGCTACTTGATAAACGGCGAATAGCAAAATCCACTGTGCATACACAGTAACCATTTTCCTCGAAATTGCTCCTGTAATGAAGAAGAGTGCGCTAGAAAAGAAGAGGTTAGGAATAACGATGGTCAGAAATGGATGTAAGTAATTGTAAAGATTAAAGGGGAGCATTTTATCCTTATCAGGATTTATGAATTCCCCAAGCATAAAGCCCAACATCATCCCACCAAACACAAATAGTACGACAAGAAAAGACCCTAAAAATCTTCCGGTTAAATAGTCGAATTTGGTGATTGGTGTAGTAAAGAGCATGGACTCTGTATTGTGTTCAAAATCTCTGAGCACAGCCACCCCCATGATAGCCGAGGTAATCATCATCATGATGCCCGATAAGATGGCCATCATGTTGGCAATAGTAGTGGGAGAGTTTTCCTTCACCAATCCGGATCCACCACCCACTTGAATGATATCTGTACTCATGGTTAAGACAGCCATGAGAAAAAGAATCGCAAAATACAGATAGGTGGCAGGTCTTTTCTTGCGATACTGAAGTTCGAATTTTAATATTTTAAACCACATGATTTAATTCTTTTAGATTGAAGATTAAGCAGGAACTGCT
Source organism: Ekhidna sp. (assembly GCA_965601465.1). Classification (GTDB taxonomy): domain Bacteria; phylum Bacteroidota; class Bacteroidia; order Cytophagales; family Cyclobacteriaceae; genus Ekhidna. The sequence goes on from OZ271834.1 coordinate 2,252,656, forward strand.
TCTGTTTGAGAGGTAAGGATGTGTGAGAAGTACACATCTTCCAGGTCGGCTTCTACGCTTTCAAACGAAGCGTCAGGACTGGAATCCGCAAGTACATGTATTTCAGGTTTTCCTGCAATCAATCTATCAGAGATCACCGTGTATTTGCTTTTGTATTCTTCAAGTTCCGATTTCTCTACCTTCTTTTTCCATACTTTACCTTCAATTTCATTTAGAGCATTTGTTGGACTTCCTTGATACAGCACCGTTCCCTGATTAATGATCGCCATGTTGGTGCAGAGTTCCTTCACATCATCTACAATGTGGGTACTTAGAATTACAACTGTATTTTCTCCTAATTCGCTGAGCAGGTTGAGGAACCTGTTTCTTTCTGCCGGATCCAATCCAGCGGTAGGTTCATCTACGATGATAAGCTTAGGGTTCGAAAGTAGGGCTTGCGCAATTCCGAATCTTTGCTTCATGCCACCAGAGTAACCTCCTAAATTTTTCTTGCGTGACTGCCATAAATTGGTCTTATGTAGAAGGGTTTCAACTAATTCTTTTCGTTCCTTATTGTTTGAAATTCCTTTCAAAACAGCCAAATGATCCAGGAGAACTTCCGCAGTTATTTTTGGATAAACCCCAAATTCTTGAGGTAGATATCCCAGAATCTTTCGGACTTCATCTTTTTCCCGGAGTACATCCAGATCGCCAAGTGAAATGCTGCCCGTGTCGGGTTCCTGAAGTGTGGCAATGGTTCTCATCAGGCTGGATTTTCCAGCACCGTTTGGGCCCAACAGTCCAAACATTCCTGTGGGGATGTCCAGTGAAACATCGTTCAATGCGCGGACGCCATTAGAATAAGTCTTCGATAGATTTTTAATAAGTAGATTCATAGGAAAGATTTAATTGTTCTGATAATAGGATGCACCAAACACACCGCAGGTATCAATTTATTTTGCCAAATTGATAATTGGAGCATTTATATGATAAATGGCTGTAAAGGGCAGGGCAATAGTTCCCTTCGAAGATCTATTAGTCGAAATCGCTAAACATCAGGCAGTTAGCAGGGCTTATCTAATCAGCTCAGATAGAATGAATTCCATTTCAAGGTCAGTTTCGTTGACCAAATCATTAAACTCATATTTAATGATGTAATCTGGAATGAGTCCACGATTGCTTGTGGTTTGCTTATCTGACTCAGGGAATATGGAATGATATCTTGGAATTCCTATGCTGACATCTGAATGCAGCACATCAACATATTGCTTAGACCCTGCAGAAAAGCCTTCGTATCTGGTTGCCGCTTCCTGACCCACAAAAGTAGCATTGGCATATTCCTTTAGAAACCTTGCTACAGATGAAGCTGAGGAAAAGGTACCTGCATTCACTATACCAATAACATTACCTTGAAAACTATTTTTATGTTTCTTGGGTAGCTTGAATACCTTTTCCTTTCCTTCCCAGGAAATGCTCTGTCTTAGGTATGAATGACCACCATCGGTCTGCATGATAAAGGGTACCAAATCATTGGCAAATTCCTTTAGCCCACCATTGTTGTTTCGAAGGTCTATAATGAGCGTTGAAACTCCAGCTTCCTTAATTTTTTCAAAAACCTCCTGGTAGAATTTGGTCGACTTCAAATTGTACTTCTCAAGTTTTTGACGGTTGAAAGTCTTAAGATTCAAATAGGCATAATTATCGGTGATCTCAAATTCATATACATCATCTACACTTTCAACAGGCACCTCATTAGTCTTACTAGGTGCTCTTTCCTCATAATTAGCAATGATTTTACTTCTTTCAAGTGCCTCAATCGTGACCTTCTGGTTTTCTTGAGAATCGGAGGATTTATAGGTTATTTCAAATTGTTCAGGCGTTTCAATTAGCATATAATACATCCAATTCAGCCCTGCACTAACGAATCGGTGTACATACCCTTCGATGCTACCATCTGAAGGGAGATAGCGCATGAATTCGTCAAGAATTTCTTGTGATGATTTTCCGTTTATCGATAAAATTTCGTCTCCTTTTGATAGTTGGTTTTCATTTGAATAATCACTCCATAGATAGATTTTACCATTTAATACCTCTACGGTGATTGGAAGATACTTATAAGTGTTTTCTCTAAACCCTTTGTGGGGGGTATCCTGCCAATTACCCATAGCGAAGTGTCCTTCATTACTGGCGGTACACAATTCAGAAACCAATCGAAAGTGTTCAATGGGCGTATATGACTCTTGATTCAGACTGGCAATAATCTCATTGTACCTGTCATTGAACGCTGGATTATAAGCTTCCAACGCCGGATTATAAGTTTCAATATCCTTTTTGAGAGCCTCGAGACTTTCTTTCACCTGATCTATTGTTATCTCTTGGCAGAATGCAGTAAATGCAAAAAGTTGAAAGGAGATTATTGAAAGAACTCTCATAATTTTACGATTAGGTTTCATACTTGAAATAAAGATCAGACTCTCAAACAAAGGATGCATGCATTCATTTTTTATTCAACACATATAACCGAATAGAATCATCAATTTCAGGAATGCGAATATGTCCGGAATGCTTGAAGCCTAGCTTTTCGAGTACTTTATGGGATCCTACATTTTCATCGTTTGTGATGGCGCTCACAGACGCTAATTCATATTTAGTGAAGGCGAGTTCTATCATTGCTTTTGCACCCTCTGTAGCATATCCATTTCCCTCATACTCAGATAGCAAAGCATATCCTATGTCGATCCCTTCAATGCCTTCGCGATCATGAAGACTGCACGTCCCAACCGGTTCTCCTGTTTCCTTATGAACCATCACATGATTGACGAATCCTTTTACACCAAGATCCGGATCCATACGCTCATCCATGTATCTTTTGGCATCCTCAACAGAATAAACCTCACGATCGCCTATCATTTCATGCCACTGTGAGGTGTTCATCAGCCGAAAAAGAAATTCAGCATCCTCTGGTGCAATGAGTTTCAAAAACAATCGTTCGGTTTCCATTTTAATCCTCTAAAATGACAGCTGGCAAATCCAGATTTCTGTACAAGTCGTTGAATGCTTTCAATTCTACATCAATCAATTGTTTCTTCCTGTCTGCATAGGATTGCCATTCTGCTTTCAAGTCCTCATAGCGATCTTTTGCGCCAGCTGTGACACGTGGATCCGCAACATCGATGTAGCTTTTCAAACTCATCATTTGGGTGTTAAGCTTATTCTCAAAGTTGATTACATCCTGAAAGGTCTTTTGTTGCGGTTGGATCAATTCATTTTCCCATTTTACAATCTTGCCAACCAGTGCTTTTGCAGTGTCCAATAAGTCTTTCGCTTCCTCATTGTCTTTCAAAAGCTTCTGGTAAGTGTTTAGTTGAGCCTTGGCCGATCGCATGGAGTTGACGCTTTCATGCATGTCCTTAATCATCGATTCGATGGATGTGAGCATGTTTTGCTGCTCATTCCAGTCAGACGCAGTATATTCTTGTCCGGGAATCTGCAGGATATTTATGGTGGTTGTGATGCTATCACCATCTGCAATAAATCGAATATCAAAGGTGCCAGGAGCCACTCTTGAACCTGTATAGTCACCAAACGCAAAAACACCGTCCACCGCTGGCAAAGTTTCCCGCTTAAAATCCCAGGTAAAGCGATTGACGCCTTTTTTTACAGGTAGCTGAGCAGGAGAAGGTGGACCTCCCTGCCAGGTTTTGAAGCTCTCGTCTTTCTGGCTGGAATAGCTTCTAATCACCTGATCACCATCAAGAATTTCTATCCTCAATTCGATACTATCGGGAAGCTCTTCAGATAAAAAATAGTCAAAGGAAACCCCAGAGGGTGGATTCTTACCTGCATCTAACGGTGCACTTCCTGCCAATATTCGGTAATGGTTTTCTTTAGCATACAAGCCTCCGTAGATCTCTCCCTGACCGGCTGTCTGCTGGATAGGGCTCAAATCGTCCAGAATCCAAAAAGACCGTCCTGCTGTTGCAGCGACCAAATCATTCTGGCGAATCGTTAAGTCATTGATTGGAACAATCGGAAGGTTTAACTGAAATTTCCTCCAGCTTTCCCCATTATTATCAGTGAGGTAAAGCCCGGTTTCTGTTCCTGCGTATAGCAACCCTCTGACCTTGGGATCCTCACGAACTACCCGAACGAATCCATTGGGATCATCAAGGCCATTCGTGATTTTCGTCCAGCTTTCACCGTAATTATTGGTTTTATAAATCAATGGAGTCAGGTCATTGAACTTATATCGCATTACTGCAATATATGCAGTTGCCGGATCGTGTGGTGAAACTTCAATGGAGTTAATGATACCTTCTTGTAATCCTTTTGGCGTTACGTTTGACCAATTACTACCTCCGTTACGGGTAATATGGACAAGTCCGTCATCAGATCCTGCCCACAATACACCCTTTTCATGTGGAGACTCTACCAGGTACATGAGTGTATTGTAATTTTCTCCACCAGCCGCTTCATTGGTGTATGGACCTCCACCGGGTCCCTGTCGGGTGGTATCGTTTCTGGTTAAGTCAGGGGAGATGGTCTCCCAGCTTTGCCCACCATCTGTCGTTTTAAAGACTACATTGCCAGCATGATAAATGGTGTTTGGGTCATGAGGAGAAGCAATGATTGGCGCATTCCAGTTGAATCGATATTTGAAGTTCTTTGGAATCCCGCTTAATCTTTCTTCAGGATATTGCATAATGGGTTTGCCTTCATTGGATGATTTCACCCATCGCTCAATGATGCCTTGATAGCATCCACCATAGACGACTTCCGGATTTTCTGGATCAAAGGCCAAATACGCACTTTCGCACCCAGCAACAGAATACCAATCCTTCCATCCAATACCCCATCCATTGGTTCTGCTAGGTACAGCGATTGCTGAGTTGTCTTGCTGTCCGCCGTAGACGTTGTAAGGCACTTGATTGTCTGTGATTACACGGTAAAACTGTGCAGTTGCTTGATTCTGTTGTATGGACCAGGATTTACCTCCATTCAAAGTCACGTTACCACCTCCGTCGTTCGAGTTGATCATGAGCTTATTGTTAGTTGGGTTAATCCAAAGGTGGTGGTTATCGCCATGAGGAGTAGGCATATTTTGGAACGTTCTACCTCCGTCAATAGATTTCATTGCGGGGGCATTTAATACATAAACTTTGTTTTCATCTTGAGGATCGGCAAATACTTCCATGTAATACCATGATCGGGTGATAAGGACCCGCTGGCTATTCACCTGAGCCCATTTCTTGCCTGCGTCATCTGAACGATAGAGTCCCGATTTTTTACCTTCGGCTTCTACTATGGCGAACACACGATTTGAATTCGCTCGAGAAACGGAGATACCTGCTTTTCCAAATTCTTCTGGTAGTCCTTCTTCCATCTTTTCCCAGTTTTCACCACCATCTACAGATTTGTAAAGCCCAGAATTTGGACCACCTGAAGATACGGTCCACGGGTACCTTTGATGTTGCCACATGGCAGCATACAAGATCCTGGGATTATTCATGTCCATAGATAGGGAAGAGGCCCCGGAGTTATTTGCGACGAATAGAACTTTACGCCAGGATTTGCCACCATCAGTGGATTTATAAACGCCTCGATCAGCTGTTGGTGCATAAAGCGCTCCTTGAACCGACACATACACGATATCCGGATTCGAGGGATGTATCACCACATCAGAAATGTGCATCGATTGGTCAAGTCCAACATGCGTCCAGGCTTTTCCCGCATCTGTACTTTTATAAACACCATCCCCACTGGAGGTCATCACGCCACGCACGGCATGTTCCCCCATCCCTACATAGATCACGTTTGGGTCAGATTCTGCTACAGCAATTGCTCCAACGGTACCTGTATTTAGCTGTCCATCGGATATGTTTTTCCAGGTGATACCGGCATCATCGGTTTTCCAGATTCCACCACCGGTGGTCCCCATATAGTAGGTCATGGGATCAGATACCACACCAGTTGAAGCTACGCTTCTACCACCACGGGTTGGGCCAATGTTTCGCCACTTCATTCCTTCATAAAGCGAAGCATCCAGTCCGGAGGGTTCGGATTTCTTTTTCTTCTTCTGAGCATCCACAGCCAGAATGGCGCAGCATGCAATCAAAATGGTAAGTGTTTTTTTCATGGTGTTATGGGTTAGGTAATTCATTTATTGAGAAGGTAATAAAAATGGGATACATCCTCTTCCTCGGTCGGATTGGTTTTACGATAGAAGTCCAAGGCATAATCATCTGCTTTATCCGCCTGCACATAGACTTCTTCAAATCCTTTGGATTGACAATAGCTTCGGATTTCATCGATCAGCTTTCCTCCAATTCCCTGCCTTTGTCTACTTACATCAACCGCTAAATCATAGATGTAGGCTAAAGGCCTGGTTGAATAATATTGGTCTAATGTATAAGCCGTCATTCCTCCAATTACCTCGTCTTCTTCCATGGCACAAAAAACCATGAAATCCTCTTTTTGTAAGAGCTTTTGTAAATGTGCTGAAGGAGGTAAGGTGAAATCTTTCATTTCAAATACATCTTCAAAAAGTCTGATGACCTTCACGAAAGTTGGAAGGTCATCACTGTTCAGCTTCTTTATGATAATGTTAGAATCTTCTACACTCATTTTAGAATCCGGGTAAGATCATGGCTGCATTCTGCATCATGCGTGAAGGGCCAAGCCAGAACATTCGATACTGTGTATTATCAATCAAATACACGATTTTACCTTGACCTAAATTGGCTACTCCAGCAAATGCTTGTCCAGCAATGTGATCTAAGTTCTCATTGGAGGCATAACCTGCAACCAATAGTTTTGACGGGTCCTTTTGGTAGTATCCTACCGTATGGAATTTGTCCGAAGGCTTCAATACATCGTTACCAAACCGTAATGAATAGAGCCTTGATTTAAGACCAAATGCCAGCGGATGTGTCGTGTCAATGATTGAATTCATTGCTGAGCCAGGAACTCTTCTTTTTCCAAAGTAATCTTCCCGGTCGGCATACTTGAGGTAGTTTCTTTGATCGCTGCTGTCTTTTGGAGACTTTTTCATCTCGACCTCCACGATTTTAGAGTTTTCCTTTGTCAGGAATGGTGCAGCACTTTCCGTGGCGATGAGTGTTCCTCCGTTTTGAATCCAGGCTTTGATTTGTTCTTGCTCCTTTTCTCCAAACAAGGCCTTTAAAGTGGCTCCTCCACCTGACAAAATGAGGACATCATAATCTTTTAAGTCAGCACCTCCGAAACGGAATCCCTGCTTAGGTAAGCTGGTTTGCTCCAAAGCTGTGGTTCTGATCCGCTCAATCGGTAACTCGGTTATCCAATCAAATAAGAAATAGATTTGACCACTCGTGTATGAGCTAAACGGTGGATCTACCATAAGCGCAATTCGTGGTTGTTTGATTGGACGATTTCCTGAGTTTGCCAGATCTTGTCCGGTTTGCATGCGACCGGAATTGAAGCCTACGATTTTAACTCCTGCCTCGCTTGCAATTGCCTGCATATCTGCATCAATATCGTCAGCTTTTTCTCTGTTTCGGCCTTTCAATACAATCAATGAGCCTGAAGGAAAACTCATGCTTCCATCACTGAACGGCTCCTCAGCAGCACGAACATTGTATTTTTTGGCCCAAAGTTTAGCCAAGGCCTTCGGAGCATCCCTTTGTGACCAGTCAATGACATAGGCATATCGAGCACCTGCATTCACAACCTCCCCCTTAGCACTAAGCATTTCTTTCACTTCCGTCATGTCGGCAGAAAAAGACCCATTAGTAGACCAGGCCTCAAGGTTATAAGCGATGGGGGCCGACCAGGTGGCCATGTCGTACATCACAGAATCTTCAATAGCCATGTTTCGCTCCATGATGCTGTTGATGAAGAGAGCACGGGATTGATCAGTAGGGACAATGAAAGTTCCTTTTGGCAATGTTTTCCTTGTTGTTTTCCCAGACCTGTAGTCCTTGGTGCTGCTTACCTGAAAACTATTGTTTGCCTGGTAGACCTTCACGCCATTGCGTTTGAGCACATTGACGACCTCATTCGAATACATCTCATTTGAAAAGAAATAGGCCTTGGTGCTGGTTTTGCTGTTGCTAGGTTTCCAGGCATCGTAGCTGTACTTCAGCAAATCCTTACGATTGTTTGCAGATGCTTTGATAGTTGCAATAGAAGTGGTGTAATGATCAAAGATGCGTTGACGCAGTGTTAAATGATATCCATCGTTGGTTTCTACGATTCGACCTCCTGCGGAGTGACCGCCTTGCTCGGTTAGCATGCCAATCGCACCCATAACGCTCGGCCAGCTGGAACCGTAACCAGGATAGAAGAAATCAAAAGCATCTCTGGTGAAGTAGTTGATTTGAAACTTGTCGAACTGTTCCACATTCGCATCTCCGAATACCTTGGACCATGATTCGTATGAATCGGGGAGTAGCTTATTTCTCGGAGTAGTTCCAGGCATGGTGAAGTAATTCGAGTTGTATCCCTGCTCGTGATAATCCACATGAACTTGTGGCATCCACTTTTGGTATTCTCCGGTATGTCCGCGCGATTCCGGATGTACTCCCCAAATCCAATCCCTGTTAAGATCAAACCAGTAATGGTTAGTTCTTCCACCCGGCCAACCTTCGTAGTGTTCCAAATCTCTGGGTTCAACACCTGGTCGCTTTATGCGCTTCATGGATTTATACCAGTAGACATATCGATCGCGACCATCCGGGTTGATACAGATGTACATAATGATGACAGAATTCTTCAATACATCCAGCGATTCATCATCTGTTGCAGCCGCCATTCGATAGGCTACCTGCATGGCTGCTTCTGTGGAGGAAGCTTCATTTCCGTGGATATTGTAAGAAAACGAGGTAAAAACCGGTTGATCTTCGAGTATCGATTGAGCTTCAGCGTCTGACGCATTCAGAAGTTTAAGATGTGTTTCCTGTATTTGATCCATATTTTGGATGTTCTCTTCAGATGAGATCACCAGATTGATCAAGGGTCGATCCTCATAGGTTTTACCGTACTGGTTATAAATAACTCTTGGAGACTCTTCAGATAATTGTTTGAAGTATGAAACTACATGCGCATAGCCTGTGAAGCTATCTCCCAGTTCGTAGCCCAGGAAATCTTTAGGACTAGTAATGGAGCTATTCGTGGGTAAGCTGGCTTCAAAAGCAAAACGTTCGGTATCAACTACCTGAGGTTGTGCAAAGGCTACTGATAATGCACCGACCATCAGGCAAAAGGTGAGGGTTCTCTTCATGATCTTTTTTGGTTTAGAAAGACCATGAATTTACGCACACCTCCCGATTTCCCTTTGCTGTTTCTCGCTGAGAAGTGTTAAAATATGATGGACGGTTAGCTGGTTGACACTTGATTATTCATTTCTAATAACCTCTGTGGGATTCCGTTTCACTACATTCAGTGACTGCATACCAACAAGTAGCAAAATCACAGCTGCGGTAACAATTAAATTCACTGGAAATAGCTCATATGGAATATTGATTCTGTAGGCAAAACCTGAAAGCCAGAAATCCATAATCCAGAAGCCCAATGGCCAGGCAATTAGATTGGCAATGATGGCTATCCATAAGAATTCTTTTGAAAGAATCTGAATAATCTGGGTGCCAGATGCTCCAAAAATCTTCCTTAGCCCTATTTCTCGGTACATGTTGAGGGTGTTAAAAGTTGATAAACCGAGAATACCTATCGTGGCAATGATAATAGCAATGATCATTGCAAAAATGGCCAGACTACTGATGATCTTTTCCTGCTTGTAAAGTCGTGCATACTCATCATCCAGAATCTTGGATTTCATGTTGAAGAAGGGTTCGAATTGATCATACTTTTCCTCAATGATTTCGATAGCAGCAGCGGTTTGTGTTTGATCGTATCGGATGTAGAAAGTCCCGGCATTTTGCGGACCTATTTGATAAATTATGGTAGGAACCATCGACTCATGCAATGATTCCGTATTGAAATCCTGAACCACTCCCATTACTCTGTACTTTTCACCAAAAGCCGTGATACTCTGGCCTACGGGATTAGACAAATTCATTCGATTTAGCGCACTTTGAGTAAGTATGGCCTGATTTAATGTATCATTCTCATTGAATGGAGTTCCGTCAATGAAATTCATCTCAAACACTTCCAAAAGACCATTATCTCCTCCAATGGGCTTAAACTGAATCTTTTCATCCGGGTCTTTACCACTCCATGACACCTGATCCGTCAAATAATTAGCATTAATCATATTGGAATTGGTCACACCAATGTGATCAATCAATGGGCTCGTTTTTAATCCCTCAGTGAATGCTTTAAAATTTCTGATGTGACTGAATGTGGGTTCTAGTTCCAAAATTCCTTCTCGATCATACCCGGTGTTCATTGTTTGTAAGTAATTCAGCTGCATGTAGAAGACACTGGTGACGAGTATAATCACTCCCGAAATACTTATTTGGGCAATGGTTAGCCCTCTTCTAATATTCTTTTTACCACCACCTTTGAAAGGAAGATTTTTTAAGACACTTATTGGATTAAATCTAGCAAGTACCAATGCAGGATATGCTCCGGATAGGACGGTAGTAACTGCTACGATTGTCAGCATTTGAAAAACGAAATCATAGGTGATTTGAAACTGAATTTCATCACCTGTCAATCGATTGAGGTAGGGAAGTAGTGAGTAAACAAAGAATAATGCGATAGCTGATGCCATGAATACCTTTATTAGCGTTTCAGCTAAGAACTGAAAATGTAGCAGTGACTTACTGGCTCCATTCACTTTTCTTACACCTATTTCCTTACCTCTAAGCGAGGATTGAGCGGTCGTTAGGTTGATGAAATTGACCATGGACATAGCAAGAATGAAAATCGCAAAAAGACTGATTATTTGAACGTAGGAAATCAAACCTCCCGTTGCTTCTCCATTTTTGAAATTATCATACAGATGAACTTCGTTAAGGGGTTGAAGTATGACACTGTGATTTTCATACTTTTCTGCAATTGGAAGGGTGTTGATTTGATTTTCAATTGCTTTTTTATCATCATTTTTTAATGTCAGATAGGTGATAAATGAGAATTGTTGGATGTTTTCGGGAGAGACACCCCACAAGGAATATGCAAGATCCAATGGAGCGATAAATTCAAACTGGATGGAAGAGGTAGGTGGTACGTCTTTAAATACCGCTGAAATTGTGACCTTGAAATGATTATCTACCAAATAGTCTTTACCAATTGGATTGGTGTCTCCATAAAGCTTTTTGGCTAAAGACTCAGATAAAGCAATGCTTCTGGGATTTGTAATTGGATTGGAAGCACCTTGAATGATTTCGAAATCGAAGATTTTGAAAAATGAACTGTCTGCGAAAATGCCCTTGCTATAGATACATGATTTGTTCTCATCAATTTTGAAGCATTGCTCGGATGGCCAGCGCCAATTTGCAATAATTTTTGTGAGGTGTTCGATTCCTGAAATGCTCTCTTCCATTTGATCGGCTACCTCCAATATTACACCGGGTGAAGTCTGAGTTTCTCCGCTGCTGTAGCTGTTGGTAAATACTTTGTAAATGCGATCCTTCTTGGTGTGAAGCTCATTAAAGCTGTTATGATAGTCTATCCAAAATATGGATAGAAAAACAACCGTTAGACCAAATGAAAGTCCCATTATGTTGATCGAATGATGGAGTGGCTTCCGTATCAATTGTCGTGAAAATGTCTTTAAAATATTTCTTAGCATAGCTATGTAGTTTAATGTGGTGACGTTCCTTTTTAAAGCGAATGGTCTGATGAAATTGAGCGTGTTTTTCCAGTATCTGTAGTTAGACTTTAGTCTGCTGCAATCTTCTCTGTCGAGCTGATATTGTTCATATAGATCACCTTTGATGGGTTCAACCCATTCTCGTTTGCAGAAGAACTCTAGAAACCGATCAGCTGATTTTGGTGGATCAAACGTGGGCTTGCGATTCTTCATAGTTTCTTCCATGCTAGCGCCGGTATTTGGTTCCAAAGATCATTTCTCAGTGATCGGTTAAGTTCCATGGATTGCTTTCCAGTGGCCGTAATTTCATAGAGCTTTTTTCTTCGACCCCCTCTTTCATGCGTGGGGTCTGCCAGATGAGACTTCAGAAATCCCTTTTCTTCCAATCGGCTCAGCGCAGAGTGGATGGCACCAATGGCAGGTGATCGATTGGTTTGATTGGCAATCTCTTGTTTGATGGCCAACCCGTAAGCGTTGGGGTAGAGTACGCCGATGATCAGCAGTACCAATTCTTCAAATTCTCCCAGATGTGTTCCTTTCATTTCTCCTTAATTAGCATTTTTCGTAAATGTAGAACATATAATTTTCTACCAATACGGAAGGAGAGGAGCAAAGGTTACTATTCCTCTTTTAAGGCATTGGAAGGATTAGCGATGGCAGCTTTGTAAGACTTGGCACTGACAACAATCCAGGTGAGTCCAAGAATGATAAGAATTGGGATCGCTAATAAATACCAGGAAAGTTCAATACGTGTAGCATAGCCTTGAAGCCAATCTTGTAGCCAGTAGAAAGATCCACTAATTCCAATGATGCTTCCAGCTAAAACGAGCTTTGTAAAATCTTTGATTATCATTCGGATCAATGAAGGAACCGAGGCTCCCATAACTTTTCGTACTGCGATCTCTTTGTAACGCTTTTGCAGTACGAAGGTGGTCAAAGCAAACAAGCCCAAGAGTGCGATGAAAATTGCCATACCCGAAAAGGTCGTAAAAGTCATACCGAATCTTTTTTCTGATTCAAATTGAAGCTGGAAGGTGTCGTCAAGGAATCTTGCTTCAAAAGGATAACCACCGGAAACCTTTAACCATTGTTCTTCTACGTCCTCGTATACTTTCCTCAGGTTATCATTATAAAACTGCACCATGATGAATGATTGGTGATAAACGCCGATTTCATAGGCTTCCCATCCATAGCGGATGATCAATGCTCCCACATCTCTCTTGAGCGAGGTGAAATTAAAGTCTTTTACAAGTCCGATAATGGTATATAGTTTATCATCACGCTCCAGTTTTTTACCAATAGGATCTTCCCATCCCAGTTCTTTAACCAGAGCTTCATTCACAATGATTGTGGCAGTGTCTGGTATAAAATCCTTTTTAAAAAATCGTCCTGCAAGTAGCTGCATATCAAAGACTTTCTCGGATCCAGGCGCCATGAAAGTATTGTATGGACTAAATGTTTGACTTTGATTTGGAACGGAATAGCCATAGTCAGGATAGCCATAAAATGGAACATTGCTTGCAGTGCTAACAAGTTCTATCGATGGCATCTGTTCCAACTGGCCCTTGAATACATCAAACTTATCTTCCAGCTGAATCCCATTACTTATCACAAGGGTATTTTTAATATCAATTCCAATGTCTTGAGACTTTAAGAATTCTACCTGAATGTAAATGACCAGGGTAACAGCGATAAGAAATACGGATGTGGCAAATTGAAAAGCGACCAGTACATTTCTTAAAAGTGATTTACCATTTTTTGTCATCCCCCCCTTCAATGCTTCAATGGGATTAAACCTGGACATGATATAGGCAGGGTAGCTTCCGGAAAGTGGACCCACAATGATCAGCAATACTAAAAGTACCAAAATATTGTAGGGAGTGAACAAGTCTCCAACTTCAAAAGCACGCTGTGTAAGTTGATTGAACAAGTTGATTGACAATATTGCCAAAAAACCGGCCAATAGCACCGATATAAATGTGATCAGTGTTGATTCGGTGATGAACTGAAGAATAATATTCTTTTTTTGTGAGCCTAACGACTTGCGAATGCCCACCTCTTTGGATCTTACTGCAGATCTGGCCGTAGAAAGATTGATATAGTTGATGCAGGCAATGATGAGAATGAACACCGCTATCAAACTAAAAATTAGGATACTGTCTTCATCTCCTCTGGTACCTAAACTGAAATTTGATTTTTTGAGATGAATATCAACCATGGGGATAAGCGTAAATGCGAAATTTCGGTTCGGATATTCCTTGACTAATGCTTCGAAGGTTTCATGGCCGGTGTATTCAATATAGTCAGGGCCCACTTTTTCCTCATAAAGTTTTGCAAGCAAGACGGATACGTCACCTTTTCTTGCCGTTGGTTTCAGCTTGATATAGGTGAACGTGTTGTTCCCACTCCAGTAATATTTTTGCTCTGGGTCCACAGGATTAGCAACAATGTATTTGTACGGGATATGGGTATTTTTTGGAGGATCTGGAACAATTCCTACCACTTTGAATGGATCCCCATCAATGTCAATGACTTGATTCATAGCTGTTACATCTGGAAAATATTTGGAGGCCAGTGATTGAGTAAGGATTACATGATCCGGTTCAGAGAGCGCATATTGCTTGCTTCCTTCGAGCAGTTCGATCTCGAAAACCCGCAGGAAATTCTCATCTACCCATAAGCCACCGTCCTGAAGGATGCCTTGATTTCCAACTTCCAGAAAGGATTCAGTGAGTCCGTTCACCTTCGTCGCTGATTCTACTTGCGGAATTTCAGCTTGAATGGTTTGGGCGAGTAGGGTGGGTGTCCATCTTCCATAATCTCCATTGGCTACACGGTACATTCTGTCTACTTCAGGATAGAATTTATCATAACTCTTTTCGTGAAGGATATACATCGAAATGAGTAAGGCCGACGCAATAGCTACTGCCAATCCTGAGATATTGATAATCGTATAGCTCTTTTGCTTGATTAACGTTCTGAATGCAACTTTTAAATAATTCCTGATCATAGCAAGTGTGGTTAATTGTTCGTAATCGTCTATTCCTTTTAAATATCTGAGTCTGAAAAACCGGATCGTATTCCATCCAAACTGGCGTTTTGCTTTAAGTGTGGAACCGTCTCGTTGGAAGAGCTCATACAAGTCACCCTCAATTTGTTCGAGGTACCGTTCTTTGTAGAAGAACCTAAGAAAGCTCAGTGCCCAATTTGGTGGTGAGTGCTTTTTCATCCGAATCCTAATATGGTTTTTGGAATCTGTTTGTACAGCTCATTGCGCGTTTCGTGCACATAGGTGATGGCTTTTGATCCTTCGGCAGTAATTCTGAAGAGTCGTTTTCGCCTTCCCCCGCGCTCAGCACTCGCACCTCCCATGTAAGAAGAGACAAATTCTTTCTTTTCCAGTCGATCAAGAACGGTATGAACGGCACTGATATTCACCTTCCTACCGATTTGACTGTAGATCTCATCCATCACTTTAACACCATAGGCCTCCTCATTGAGAATAGCTACAATCATGAGGACAAGCTCTTCCAGTTCTCCCAGCTGATACGATTTGGTTTTCATACTCTGATTTTAATTTGATTACATTCATAAATGTAAATCAAATTAATAGTTTGTTTCAGTTTATTTCTTTTATAGATGTAAATGAAATGGTGAGGGTTGCAATTCCATGAATAAATATTTGAGGCAATGCATGATTTTATCTCTTAAGTTTCTAAGAGATAATCAAATGAATACGCTGAAAGAGGGAGGAATTAACGAACTAAAATGGGTGAAGGCCCTCGTTTGAGGGCCTTTTTTCATTAGAACTGTTCAAGGAAGTAATTGATGATATCCGTAGTGGTGATAATACCTACAAGTTTATCATTGTCCACCACTGGTAGCGCATGAAACTCACGTTTCGCAAAGACTTCAGCCGCCTCCTTTATGGTATCATTGGGGCCTAAGGTTTCAGGGCTGTGCTTCATAACCTGGTTAATTGAAAGCATGTCAAAAATCGCTTCATCAGATCCTGTTTGATCATCTCCAAAAGTATTTCCAAAGCTAATCCTCAAGATATCTGTTTGACTAAGAATACCGATGAGCTTATCACCGGAAACCACTGGAATATGTCTGATGTGGTGCTTACCGAATAAGTCATTGGCTTCTTTTAATGAATTGGTGATATTAACGGTCTGAACATCCTTGGTCATCACGTTCTCTACTTTTTCTCTTTTTTTCATTGTGTTTGGGTTATTACGATTTTTAATCAATACTTGCTGCGGATCTGTGAAACCTTCTGGCTATCTCAGGATCCGGATCTAAAGAAATATTCGCTTTGTCTTTACCTTCATAATTCATCTGGCTTAAGACGTATCGAATGGTTTCCAGTCGAGCTTTCTTTTTGTTGTTTGCCTCTATGATGATCCATGGACTATAAGACATATGAGTTCGGGAGAACATCTCCTTTTTATACGTGGTATAGTCATCCCAATGCTCTTGGGCCTTCTCATCAATGGGGCTGAGCTTCCATTGTTTTAATGGATCTCCTTTGCGAGAATCAAATCTTCTTTTTTGTTCATCTTTCGAAATTGAAAGCCAAAACTTTATGATTTCAACACCATCCTCATAGAGCATATGTTCAAATTCAGGAACCTGTAGTAAGAAGGTTTTGTATTCTTCAGGTGTACAAAATCCCATCACAGGTTCTACTACAGCTCTATTGTACCAGCTACGATCATAAAAGGTAATCTCTCCGGGGTTAGGCAGTGTATTTACATATCGTTGAAAGTACCATTGTCCTTTCTCCACTTCTGTTGGTTTACTCAAAGCAACTACTCGCATCGCTCGGGGATTCAGGTGCTCGATAAACCTTCGAATATTACCACCTTTACCTGCTGCATCTCTGCCTTCGAATATGATCGCTACCCTGCGGTTGTTAAGATGAACATCTCTTTGAAGTTTTACCAACTCAATTTGAAGCTGGGTTAGCTCGTGTTCATAGTTGAGCGAAAACATCAGCTTATCAATATCATGATGTTTTTCTTTTAATATTTTCTTAATTCCGGAAGGTGTATTGATCCGCTTCAGATCCTCGGCTGTCAGATCTAGCTGCTTTGCTGTTCCGTTATTACTTTTCGCGCCCATGTCTCCGTTTCATTATTAATAGAGCCGAAGATATGCGGGGATAAAGCTGTAATAAAGGATAAACGTCACACGAGATTTTGATAAAAATCAACTGCTGATGAGTGGGAATACCATTATGGAAGTGACTTGGCTCGTGGCCCTAATTCAACTACTTCCAGGTTTTTGATTTCTCCTGCCTCCAGCTCAAAACGGAGTAAGGTCTTGATTTTATGAAAACCATGTTTGCCTGCAGCTCCTGGATTCATAAACAAAAGATTGTTGGTTTTATCAGGCATAACTTTTAATATGTGTGAATGTCCACATACGAGTAAATTGGGTTGGTATTCGTTCACATAGGCAAGTACCTTCTTGTTGTATTTTGGGGGTTTAGCAGCAATGTGAGTAATTAAAACACGAACACCTTCTC
Source organism: Ekhidna sp. (assembly GCA_965601465.1). Lineage (GTDB taxonomy): Bacteria > Bacteroidota > Bacteroidia > Cytophagales > Cyclobacteriaceae > Ekhidna. Next base: position 2,269,920 of record OZ271834.1, read on the forward strand.
GTTCAAAAATCTCTCCTTCTTTGCATTCTTGACGCAGTTTACCCCCATCAATATTCCCCCAAACAGCGATTGTTGGCTTGAAATTTTGCAATTCTTCTAACACTTCAATGGTGCCAATATCGCCCGCATGCCATATTTCATCAACACCTTCAAAGTACTTAAGGACTTTTGGATCCAAATAACCGTGGGTGTCAGATAGCAGACCGATCTTCATTTGATTATCTTTGTAGTGAAACTAAATCGGGGTGCGCTCCCGTTTTATTATCATGCGAGCACTAAAATATTTATTTGTAACTGCAATTCTTTTAGGTCTTACATCATTTAATCTACCTCAGACAGAAAAGGTGAAGTGGTTGACTTTTGAAGAAGCGATGGAGCTTTATGATAAGGAACCTAAGAAACTCTTGATCGATCTGTATACCGATTGGTGTGGATGGTGCAAAGTGATGGATAGGAATACCTACGGTAATGCGGTAATTGCCTCGTACATCAATGAAAACTTTTATGCTATAAAGTTTAATGCAGAACAAAAAGATCCTGTTGAATTCAATGGACATACCTTCGAATTTATACCCAATGCGGGGAGGAAAGGCACTCACTCGATTGCTTATGCTGTGACTGGGAATAAATTAAGTGGCTATCCTATGACGGTATTTATGGATGAGCAGCTGCGAATCATACAACCCATTTCTGGTTACTTAAAGCCTAATCAGATGGAGCCAATCATTACATTCATAGGAGAAGGCTACTACATGAACACCAAATGGGAGGATTTTAAAAAAAATCATAAATCCAGTCTCTGATCTGCAACCTTTCTGATTTTTTCAAATCTATAGAGTTAAACACTGAGCCCAGGCTCATCCTAACTCATAAATACAAAAGATATGAAGAAATCACTTGTCATAACATTACTGGGCATCCTGGTAGCAGGAGCTACGTTCGCTCAGTCCGAAGAAACCAGAAGTCTTAGCTCATTTTCAGAAATTTCAGCCCATGAAGGCATTGATGTTTTCATCAAAGAAGGGAATAAAGAAGAGGCACGTGTTGTTTCTGACAGCCATGACCTTGATGAAGTATTAACAGATGTCAGCTCGGGAAGACTAAAGATCCATCTGGAAGGAAATAATCACAGAAACATCGATGTGAAGGTTTATGTAACCTACAAATCCATCAAAGCTATCTCATCCTCTTCTGCCTCTTCATTGAGTGCGGAGGGTACCATTGATGCAAATGGAGGTGATTTTGATGTCGATGTGAGTAGTGCCGGAGATATTGAGGCAAGCATCGAGAATGCAGATGAAGTGACGATTGATGCCTCAAGTGCCGGTGATGCTACCTTAAAGATTGAAGCTAATGAAATTGAAGCAGATGTCTCAAGTGCAGGAGAGGTGGAAGTCGCAGGGAGCGCTAGAAAACAAGACATAGAAACCAGTAGCTCTGGTGAATATGATGCTTACGACCTTGAAAGCGAAGATGTAGAAGCATCTGCCAGTAGTGGTGGTTCGGTTAAGGTAAATGCACAGAAAAAATTAGATGCACGAGCAAGCAGTGGCGGTTCCATCAGATATAAAGGAAGCCCGGAGTATCTGGATGCAAATTCGAGCAGCGGCGGATCGGTAAGGAAATCGTAAGAAATTAAGAATAACAAAAAAGGCCTGCATACTTTTGCAGGCCTTTTTTGTTATCACTATATGAGAAAATTAATTGTCCTTCTAAGCCTTTCTTTTTGTCTCCTTGCCTGTGAATCTTCGGAAGAAAGAACCCAACGTTTCTTCAACATGGGCAATCGCGCGTTAAATGATGGTAACTATAAGCAAGCGATAGAATTTTATAATCAATCGCTTAAAGAGACGCCAAACTACGCTCCGGCATTGAATAACCGAGGAGTCGCACAGATAGAGTCCGATCATCCGTATGAGGCAATTCTGGATTACAATAAAGCAATTGGCATAGAACCGGAATACGCAGATGCATTATTCAACCGGGCATTTGCATATGAAGAGATAGGACAATTTTCCAATGCACTAAAAGACGTGCAATTCATTCTTACATTAAACCCTGACTCAGCTTTTGTTTACTTCTACCAGGGGCTCGTGCAAACCAAAATGAGAGACTATACAGAAGCACTTACCAGTTTCAATATTGCAGACAGCTTGAATCCTTTGAATCCTGAAACAATTATTAACCAAGCGACGATATACTATTTTCTAGAAAATTATGACCAAGCTGAGCTTTTAGTGAACCAGGCGTTAGGACTCCAGGCAAATGATGCGAATGCATTCAGTCTCTTAAGTCTAATTGAGTTGGAAAGGGGGAATCTTCGGTCTGCCTTGGCAGAAATCAATCGGGCATTGGATGAAGTTCCCGGTGAGGCTTACTTTTTGAATAATCGGGGATTTATCTTTTTGGAAATGGACAGTCTTGATCTGGCGATTGAAGATATTAATAGAAGTATCGTTCTTAACCCAAAAAATGGTTGGGCCTATCGCAACAAGGGGATTTATCATATGAAGAATAAAAACTATAATGATGCAATTGGACTATTCAACAGAGCTATTGAATCAAATGAGTTTATTGATGAATTGTACTACTATTTAGGGAATGCATACCAAGCTTTAAACAACAATGAATCCGCATGCGATGCTTGGAAAAAAGGAGCTGAATTGAATGAATTGACTAGTCAGCAGATGCTGATTCAAAATTGTGATTGATCCTTTTTAAAAATCAACTGATAGATAGAGACCAGGTGACTAAATAAGATCACCGGCACAATGAATGTTGGAAGTAATACGTAAGGAAAATAGAAAACACCCAGATTAGCTGTTTGACCTCCTGATGGTGTATAGTAGTATGGCATATAGTTAATAGCCATTAGAACGATATTAATTAATAGAGCAAGCGCGATTACATTCCAAATAATGGCACCTATTCTACTTTTACTTCTCGCCCCGACCATAAATACCGCTGCGAATGGTGCTGAAATTCCAGAAATAATGTCGAGGTTACTGCCTTCAAATGTCATATCCATTGGAATCGCTCTTGAGACTGCCAACCACCATAATACCATCTCAACTGGGACCCTTACAATATGTATGTAGTGTAGTGTAGTAATCGGCATCCTCATGAGAATGCGACGAGTCCTTGGCCACACGAAAAGACTTAAAATGGCCACCAGGGTTATGCCCACCATCAATGGGAGTCTGGGGATTCCGGAAAGATTGGTAAAATATCCGTTAAAGGTTTGGACACTGATAAAGAATATCCAGCCTACAATAAGTGTAAGAACCAAAGAAGGAGTAATGCTCTTTTTTTCTGGTTTTGCAGTACTTATTGCATAGAATAAGAAACCCAAAACCGCTATTACGATAGCGATGAATGTGGCTGCAACATAATTAGGGATATCTTCCATTAGGTGATTAGCGATGTACGTTCAATTTAATTATAAATGTGAAATGAATTAGTCGTGCTTAAGTTTGCAGCGAAATGAATTTCGATGAACTGACCAGATTCTTGGAGAAGCGTGTGCAATTATCTATGCCTGGTGATGCTGCACACCAGAAAATGAAGCCCAAAATGCTCAGTGGAGCTCCGTTAAATATGAAACATTCAACACCACCACGTAAGGGGGGAGTGCTAATATTACTATATGAAGAGAATGGAATTGTCCATTTCCCCCTGATTCAACGCCCTAACTATGAAGGTATCCATAGCGGACAAATGGCTTTACCTGGAGGGAGGTTTGAAAAAGAGGATCGGGATCAATATCAAACGGCACTTCGTGAGGCCCACGAAGAAATTGGCGTTAATCACGATGAGATTGAAATTATAGGAAGTCTATCTGAATTTTTTGTGGCCGCAAGTAATTACATGGTTTTGCCCGTGATTGGCAAAATTCAATTAAAACCACAATTTATTCCGGAAGAACGTGAAGTCCATGATATTGTAACACCTCCTGTAAGCCACCTCATCGATCCAATGCGACTCAAAGAGAAACAAATCACGGTGAGGAATGGAATAGTGCTCAACTGCCCATATTTTGATTTGGAAGGGCGTACGGTTTGGGGCGCTACCGCTATGATGTTAAGTGAAATGGTAGAAATCCTTAAGGATTTCAAATGAATGTAACAGAAGCATGACCAAAGCTTAATATTATTTCTCTTCATCGGCAATGACCTGGAATTACATTTGAACCATGGAAACATTCTATGAAGATTTTCATGATGATGGTTCTGAATTCGATGATCGAATGGAGCTGGAGCCAGCGTATTTCACTGAAATTGGAGAAGAAGATAGTCCGTTGATTGAGGAAGATTTATACTATCGTCCAATTGAAGAATACTAATCTAAAATAATCCTTAGATCCTAGTAATCTATTTACTAATTTTGCAGCGGCAAACGGGTACGACCAGCTCCTGCTGAATCCCCCAGGACCTGACGGTAGCAAGGGTAAGTGGTTGTAGCGGTGCGATGCTTCGTTTGCCATTTTTATTAGCTGACGATTCTTCACTTTAACTTCCTAACGAATGAAATTTTTCATTGATACCGCAAACCTTGACGAAATACGAGAGGCTCAAGACCTGGGCGTACTTGATGGTGTAACTACCAACCCTTCACTCATGGCCAAAGAAGGCATTACTGGTGAAGGAAATATTTTGAAGCACTACAAAGACATCTGCGATATTGTTGATGACAATGTCAGCGCGGAGGTTATCGCAACGGAGTACGAGAAGATGGTAGCCGAAGGAAGAGAATTAGCGAAAATTGATGATAAGATTGTAGTGAAAATCCCAATGATCAAGGATGGTGTCAAAGCCATTTCTGCTTTAACCGCCGAGGGGATTCGTACCAATTGTACATTGATATTTAATGCCGGACAGGCAATGCTGGCAGCGAAAGCTGGTGCAAGCTATGTTTCACCATTTATCGGCCGCTTAGATGATATTTCTTCAGATGGCCTTGCGCTCATTGAGCAAATCGTAGGAATTTTTGACAATTATGGGTTTGAAACGGAAGTACTTGCAGCCTCCATTCGTCACAATATGCACCTTATTCAATGTGCTGAAATCGGCGCTGATGTCGCTACATGTCCGCTTAGCGTCATAACTGGTTTGCTTAAGCATCCGTTAACTGACTCAGGACTTGAAAAGTTTTTAGCAGATTATCAGAAGTCAAACAAATAATTTAATTCGTAGTTGATGATGGAAGCGTTGGATTTACTTATTTTAGAAGAAATGTACATCATCAAAGTCAAGGGAAAAGCTAAGATTCCTGATTACATCCAAATACGTGATCAGAATTTCGTTTTGGTTGCCTACTTCCGGACGGACAGGCCGCTGAAACGCATGGATAAGTTTGGCCTTGAAGGCAAAGATGAGGAACTTAAAAACCTTATTCAGGGGCTTCCTTACGGCAAGCTTCAAAAGCTAGAGTTATAATTTCCAATGTCGTTTTCAGAAGAACCTATCGTTCGAGTTTCAAATGCTTCCATTTTTCAGGAAGACCATACAGTACTTAGTGAACTGGATTTCACCATCGATAAGGGTGAGTTTGTTTATTTAATTGGACGTACTGGTAGTGGAAAATCATCCTTGCTTAAAACCCTTTATGCGGACCTCCCGCTGAGATTAGGTCATGCAGAAGTGGTAGGTTTTCCTATTGGCAACATGAAATCAAAAGATGTTCCTTTCCTCAGACGAAAAATTGGAATCATCTTTCAAGACTTTGAGCTCTTCTATGATCGATCTGTCGCAGAGAATTTAACTTTTGTGATGAAGGCTACCGGGTGGAAGGATCCAGCCAAAATGAAAACAAGAATTGCTGAGGTACTGATGCGAGTTGGGCTGGGGGCCATCTCTGCAAAAATGCCACATCAACTTTCCGGAGGAGAACAACAGCGTGTTGTGATTGCAAGAGCGATGATCAACGAGCCACAGATCCTGTTTGCCGATGAGCCCACGGGTAATCTTGATCCTGATGTAAGTGAAGGTATATTAAAGCTTTTTGAAGAAATTAATACAAGTGGGACAGCAGTCCTAATGGCAACACATAACCATAGGTTCATTGAGAAGTTCCCTCATCGTGTGCTAAAGTGCGAAAAAGGACGGATGCTCGACTCCTCTAAAGAAAAATTTGAACTCAGTGGCTGGTATTAATCTGTACAAGTTCCTTTGTGAAAAATCCCTATCCTAATAGTTAATTTTCGGTATCATTTTTCGGCACAGGATTTGAATAGAATTAATTTATTCCTGAACAGGTTGACAATCAGTCATCTAGGTTGTCTATCCTTTAAATGAGGAAAGAGAATTGCAAACGAACTTGTGACCATCCATAAAAAAGAAGAACTTTAACGGATCACATCCCAAAACCTAGCACTGAGAACGAAGTAAGAAGTAGCTCAAGAAATAACAGAACCCCGACAATGAACACCCTCCTTATTTATGGTGCTTATGGATATACAGGCCGTCTAATCGTAGCAGAATGTCTTAAAAACGGTATTAAGCCAATAATAGCAGGAAGAAATCCAGAAAAAGCTAAATCATTTGCTGAAAAACATAATTTGGAATATGATGTGTTTGAGGTATCTGAGAGAGAGAAATTAGAAGGATGGCTTAAAAAAGGCGATTTGGTTATCCATTGTGGAGGCCCCTTCATACATACTGCCAAAGACATGGTAGAGGCCTGCCTGGCCACTAACACCCATTACCTGGACATCACTGGTGAATATCAGGTTTTTGATTTGGTGAAATCTTATGATGAGCAGGCAAAAGAGAAAAATCTCATGCTAATGCCGGGTGCAGGGTTTGATGTAGTGCCGTCCGACTGCTTGGCCAAGCACCTTCATAATAAGCTTCCAGATGCAACGGATCTTACTTTAGCTTTCGTAAGTAAAGGGGGAAAGCTGTCAAGAGGTACGGCGAAAACGATGATTGAAAACCTTGGAGATCCGCAAATTAGAAGACGCGGAGGCGAGTACGAAGCTGTTACGATGGGGAAGTCATTGAAGGAGGTTGATTATGGTGATTTTAAGCAAATTTCCATGGGCATTTCGTGGGGAGATGTGTCTACCGCCTATCATAGCACAGGTATTCCGAACATTGAAGTCTTCTCCGGAACTGACGAGCAACAAATCAATAAACTGAAAAAGACCCTTCGATTATCGTTTGTGTTAAAGTCTAGAATGATTAAGAATTATCTCATTCGCCAGATGGATAAACGCCCGGATGGTCCCAGAGATGAAAAAAGAGAAGCTGCACGCATGTTTTTGTGGGGAAGAGTAGGCAATCGTTCTGATAGTATAGAAGCTCGACTTACTACTCCAAATGGATATACACTTACAGCGTTGACTTCAGTCCTAATCACTCAAAAAGTATTTGATGGTAATTTCAAAAGTGGTTTTCAAACTCCATCCTCAGCCTATGGAGAAGGACTGATTTTAGAAATAGAAGGCTGTTCCTTTTTGTAGCACTGGTTGATGGATTAGTCATGGATGTCTTTTGACTTGGTCGAAAGATTTCGTCCATACATACGAAAAATCGTATATTAAAAACATGCGAAGCACCCTAATCACCTTAGCATTTGCAATAAGCTTTTTTGCTGATGCTCAAAAAATCGATATCACAGGAACCTGGGTAGGTACATCTACCTTTCTAAAAGGCCATACCCAGCTGAAATATGAACTTACTCAAAAAGGGAGTCAAATAACTGGTTTTGTATACGCCAGGAATAAGAAGGACTCGATCAAATCAACGGTTATTGGTACAATAAAGGACACAAAGGTTAAGCTCATAGGTGATGAGATCCTTTATCAATCGGGCACGGCATGTATGGCAAATAATACTCTTACTTATTCTTTAAATAATGAAAGCCCTACCTTAACAGGGAAATGGAAGGGAGATATAAAAGCCAACACTTGTCCGCCGCTAATTTCAGGAACGGTTACCCTCTTTAAGGAAAGACCAATATCAAACACCCCAGCGATTGCTCAAGATTCAAAAGTTTCTGGAGAAAAAATTGCTGATAAAGATGCTGTCGGAAAAGCCCTGATCAATGAGTTAAGTAAAAGAAAGTATTATGCACTTATCATAGGTGTGAACGACTACCAGGATGATGAAATTGATGATTTAGATAACCCCATTAACGACGCAGAACAACTTGCAGGGGTTTTAACTTATCACTACTCATTTAACCAGGAAAATGTAACGGTACTGGAAAACCCAAGAAGAGAAGACATCATCTCTGCATTGGATCGGTTGACTGGATTGGTGACTGAAAAGGATAATCTACTGATTTTTTATGCGGGTCATGGCATTTGGAACGAACAACTAAATCAAGGGTATTGGTTACCAAGCGATGCTTCTTTAGATTCCAAATCCTATTGGCTATCCAACAGTACTTTGAGAGATTATGTAGGAGGAATCAAATCAAAACATACTTTGTTGATTTCTGATGCTTGTTTCAGCGGAGGTATTCTTAAAGAGCGGGCTGTATTTGGGAACAGTCGCGCCATCCTGGAGGTCTATAAACTACCCAGCCGGAAAGCCATGACAAGTGGTACTCTGAAGACCGTTCCTGACGAAAGCGTCTTCATTGAATACCTACTCAAAAACCTGGTGAACAATCAGGCGCCACTACTTTCTGCCGATCAATTGTTCAGACACTTTAAAACTGCGGTGATCAATAACAGCCCAAATGGACAAGTGCCTCAGTACGGACCCATAACACAAGCCGGCGATGAAGGGGGGGATTTTATCTTTTTGAAACGCCAATAGATTATGGAAAGCTAAAATTCTAAGGTGAGTTGACTTGGAGTTTCTGGCTCCTCGTCCTTTTTAAAGTTGGATATTCCTACGCCTATCAACCTTACTCCTTCATCTGATAGTAAATCTTCACTCATTAATGATCGTGCCATAGCTAAAAATTCGATTTCTCCATTAACAGCCCGCTCTAATGTCTTACTTCGTGTGATCTGCCTGAAATCGGCATATTTCAATTTGATGGTTATGGTGTGGCCATCACTTGCCTTGCTTCGATGATATCTGTCATATGAAATATGTGCGATTCGATCAATTTCCTGAATGATATCAGCAAACTCATAGATGTTATTTTCGAAAGTCCGTTCCGCACTCACCGATTTAGTTTCACGCACGGGCTGCACATCTCGGTTGTCAATTCCTCTGCAGATGTTAAAATAATATTGACCCGATTTGCCATAGCGCAACTTAAGGTCATCCAGGCTTTTCTTTTTCAAATCCTTTCCAGTGAATATGCCCGCCTTTACCATCTTTTCTGCGGTGACTTTACCAATTCCATGAAAACGATGTACGGGGAGGGCCGCTACAAAATCTTCTGCCTCTTCTGGTAGAATGACATATAAACCATCGGGCTTATCCATGTCAGAAGCTGTCTTCGCTAAAAACTTATTGTAAGAAATTCCTGCTGAAGCAATGAGTCCAGTTCGTTCCTTTATTTTATTCTTTATTTCCTTAGCAATGAGTGTGGCGGAATTTAAGCCAATTTTATTTTCCGTTACATCCAGGTAAGCTTCATCCAAAGAAAGGGGCTCGACAAGATCTGTGTATTCAAAGAATACTTCTCGAATTTGATTAGAAAGTTCCTTGTATCTCGAAAATCGGGGAGGTACAAAAATCAAATGTGGGCATTGCTTTGCAGCTTTTGCTGAGGGCATCGCCGATTTGACACCATACTTCCTAGCCTCATAGCTTGCCGCTGCAACAACTCCGCGTTGTGAGTTTCCACCTACGGCTACAGGTTTGCCTCTCAGTTCAGGGTTATCCAGCTGTTCAACAGATGCATAGAATGCATCCATATCTATATGTATGACCTTTCGGTGATTCACGATGATTACTTATGTAAAGAAATAACATCGAATGACAACCTTATGTCACTGCAAGAACTAAAAATTATCTACCATTGATATGGTATTTAAGATGATATGTGCAATAATTAAGGGCCATAAGTTTCTTCCGGTAACAACATAGGCAATACCAAACACCAGACCAATCAAACCGGTGGTCATGGAACGTTCCGATAAATCATAGGAATGTCGAAATCCGAAGATGGCTGCTTGAGTTAGTACAGCCAACACCGTTGAGAACGGAATCTTAGAGAACAATGATTCAAATCTGTTTAGTGAAAAGCCTCTATCCTGTAGTTCTTCCAGCATGGACTCTAGCCAAACAATCAGCAGAATTGAAACAAAGGCTCCTATTGTTTTTTCTGCATTTTGGGTATTCAAGCTTGCGGCAGATTGGCTTTCACTTTGAAACATTTCCGCGAAGAATATTTGAAATACAAGCATGGTGATGATGGTACCTGCAAGTGTTACTCCAACAATGATGAATAACCTACCATAGTTTTTGGGTTTGATTAACCCAAGATCTTTCCATGATTGCTTTCTGAAGTACAAAAGTAATGTGGCTAATCCTACAGTTGATATTGATTTGAAAATTGCATTGCCCCAGAATCCAAGCGATTCAAAATACAGGGTTCTAACAAAAAACATGAGGCCTATAAAAAGAATGAGGTCTATTAACGCTGATATCGGACTAATGTGATGGGTTGTTGTAATAGGTTGAGTCTTCAAAATCTTAGTTTAGTTTTATCAGATGCAAGTTTATTATATGTGGTTACAATTAATTTTTTTAACTGATCTGTAACCTTCCCTTTAAGTCCTTGTATTTTAAGAAAATAAACTTGACTAAGATGAAAAAAATAACATTTCTGCTGATAGCTATTGGGGTTTCATTTGCCGGATTTGCTCAGGATTCTGATAAGAAATCTAAAAAAGACGGGTTGAAAAAAATTGAGGGAGTGTCTCAATTGTCTCAGCTATACAATATGGCTGAACTTTCTGACTTATCGGAACTCTCGGAACTTTCCGAGCTCTCAGAATTATCAGAGCTTGCAGATCTATCAGAATTGTCAGCACTTTCAGAGTTATCCAGCTTAGCGTCAGAAGGAACGCTTGTTGATTTATCCGGTCTAGAAATTGGCCTAAGTGAAGAATTAATTGAGATGTTTAGTGAGTATGGAAAAAATGCTGATTTTGGAGAGTATGCAAACTTTTCAACGTATGCCAATTATGCAAGGTTTGCTGAATATGCGGATTATGGGAATATCAGTGAAATTATTCGAAATGCTTTTGAAAAGGCAGAGAAGGAGTTGAAAAACGAAAAGGAGCAATGATTAAAACCGATTTAAGATTTTGAAATAACCACTTTTTGTCTGATCAAACGATCATTCTCCAGGCAATTCACAAGGTATTGAGCCAACCTTTGACGACTAATCGTTAAGGTTGGCTTTGGTTTGTTATTGAAGGTCTCTTTTACCTCCTGTTTCCTTTTTGAGTTAGTCAACCCAACCGGACGTACAATGGTCCAATCCAATGTGGAAGCTTCAATGAGTTGCTCCTGGCGCTCATGGTCTGCATAGGCTTTCCCAATGTTACTATTATCAATAAACCATCTAAACCATCCGGGCAGGTCGCCTTTGGTTTCTGCTACGCCCCACGCCGAGCATACCACCAATCGCTTGATATTTTTCTGATTCGTCACAGAAATCAAGAGCGTCATCGTTTTGGAAAGAAAATCTTCAGGTGTTCTAATCTTTGCCCACGGAAAGTCGGATGTTCTTGAAATATTTAACACATTAATCACTGCATCACATCCTTCCAATGCTTTTTCTAAATCAATCTTATTGGTTGGACTTCCTTCAAAAACAGTTACTGCATCGTGTTTAGGAATCCGATTAGATTTTCGAGCCAGGCAGCTTACTGTATGACCTGCTACAATGCATTGTCGAAGTACCAATCTCCCCGTTCTTCCAGTTGAGCCAAGTAATAGAATCTTCATTTAATAATTGGATCAATAACACAGTACAGTATGAAAAAACCTAGTAGACAAGCAGCAATAGCATAAATTTTTAAGTATTTGATCGTCAATGGAATTGCCCATTTACCATACCGGTGGTGCCATCTCCACGGGGTTATTATTAACACTACAGTTGTAGCAATCAATAGCCATCCAAAGTAGTAAAAGATGAATGAAAAGTGCATGTTTTCAGAGTACATCAATAATCCCCATCCAACCAGGAGTCTCAAGGCTTGTTCGAAGTAATGAGCCTTTGCAGAACTTGCAAATGAGCTGAAATAACTAATTGCTGTATCTTTTCTAAGAATCGAAATGATCAAAAGCGATATCAAATAGATTCCAAATGAAACAGTAATTATTCCTGAAAGTATAATCATGGAATCTTATTTTAATCCTTCACGATCAAGTAAATACATCAAGGCGCTCATGCCAGCAGCACCCAGTTCTAGTTCGCGTTGGTCCACAGCTTCAAAGACATCTGCCGGTGTGTGATGGTAGATAAAATACTTCTGAGTACTTGGTCTTAATCCAATGAGTAAAGTTCCTTGTGCCCGTAACGGGCCAATGTCCGCGCCGCCTCCGTTTTGGTCAAAATCCCAAACCCGGTAGGGAAGGAAGTAATTGCTCCAGCTTTTGATTTGTGCTTTTTGTTCATCAGTGCCTGATGTCGAAAAACCTAAAGGTTGAAATCCCCCGGAATCAGATTCAAGCGCCGCAATATGATTTTCACCCTTTTCTTTTGCCACCCTGGCGTATTCTCTACCACCTCTGAGGCCATTTTCTTCATTCATCCACATCACAGCCCTCAACGTTCGTTTAGGGGTAATATCCAGAGCTTTGAACAACCGTAATGCTTCGATGGCTTGCATGCATCCGCTACCATCATCATGTGCTCCTTCACCAACATCCCATGAATCCAGATGTCCTCCGACAGCAATGATTTCATTGGGAATTTCTGAACCTCGAAGCTCTCCGATGACATTGTGGGAAAGCACATCCGGTAGCTGTTTGCAGTGAGTTTCGATGTACATTTCAACCGATTCCTCTTTCAAAGTCTGACTAAGAAAATCAGCGTCATTGGTACTTATTGCTACCGCCGGAATTTGATTGATCAACGGTTTATACCTGAGAGAACCAGTATGAGGAATATCGTCTTGACGATTAGTAACCGAGCGAATGACAATAGCCTTTGCTCCATACTTGGCAGCCTCTGAAGCCCCAGAAGATCGTTGAGCAACTGCACCCCCATAGGCACCAAATGTATTTACAATGGTGGGGTCCATTTTTCCGTTATAAAAAACAATTTTGTCCTTTACTTTTTTTCCCAATTCATTCACCTCCGCGATACTAGCTACTTCTATTACTTCTGAAAGGACTCCCTCCGGACCCGTTCCAACTGAATTGCCCAGGGCCAATGCATTGAATGTTATGGTCCCATGCTTCTTTGTATTTATGGCTCTGACGATTTCTTTTTTGCCTCTCACCCAATGGGGTACCATCACAGGTTGCAGGTAAACAGTATCAAAACCGTAAGATTCCATAAGTTGCCTGGTGTATTCAACAGCAGCAGCAGCTTCAGGGGAACCGGAGAGCCGGTTGCCAATATCCTTGCAGAGAACTCTCAAATCCTCATAAACACGACCATTCGTCAATGCTTCATCATAGATTTTTTTGATTTGATCTGCATGCTGTTGTGCCTGAGATAGCAAAGGGATAAAAAGTAGTACAGTTAGAATTCGCTTCATGCCAAAAGTAGATTTTAACGTGAATTTACTGAATTGTCAATCACCGTATTCCCTTTGTGCTTTAGCAAGGTTTTCTTCATAAAGCTCTAATGATGGATTTCCTGAACTCGGGCGAGTGATACTGCTCATGGGTTAGCTTGGAGTAAGCGTGAAATTATATAGAATTTAAAAGGTGAGGTATCACTTTATGACCTCCATCATACCAATGTAATTCAGGTTCTCTTCCCAAGGCACTTTTAACTACTTCATTTTGGTTGGTAATCATCTCATCTTTAAAGTAGATGTCCTCCTTGCTGGTGTAGTAGTGAATACCTTCTTTCCCAGTGAGATAGCTCCAGTCGTTAGGGTCTGTATCAGGTGGAAATGTGCCCGCCCAAATAATCATTTTATGAAATGGTATTTTGGCATGAGCGGCATAACGGCCCATCGTTGCCGTACCTTGCGAGAATCCAAAATAGATTAGCTGCTTCTCTGAAGTATAACCTACTTCATTCAATACGGCATCTATGTACGCATATTGGTTGTCAATTTCGGTGAGTCTATCTTCCTTGGTCATCCAGGAGGCTCCAACTCGACCATAAACGCCTTCCAGGTAATATTTAGACAATCCTTGAGGAGCAATTATGAAATTTTTCTCAGGATCAAGTACCTCAAATTTTCTAACAAAGAATTCGGCTAATTGTCCGTACCCATGGAAAACCAGCCAAATCCGTTCAGTACTTTCTGTCAATTGATTCAGAGTGAAGTATGGTGCCTTTACCGTGACATCTAGATGGTGTTGTTGCATAATTGAATGAGTCAAAAATTCAATGTTTTAATTAGGTAGTTTTATCCAGCAGCAACAGCCTGCATCATCAAACCGCATAAGTAAGCTCCATAGGTACCCAATACGTATCCAAGGACCGCCATAAGTACACCAACCGGAGCAAGTGATGGATGGAATTCTGTGGCAATCACCGGGGCTGATGCCGCACCACCCACATTGGCTGTGCTTCCCACAGCAATGAAGAAATAGGGTGCCTTGATCAGTTTCGCAACAATGGCCAGCAACATTACATGAAAAAGAATCCAGGTAATGCCTAGGAAGAAATAGCCGGGATTGGAGAAGATGGCTAATATGTCCATATTCATCCCGATGGCAGCTACCAATATGTATATGAATGCACGTCCGATACGGGAAGCACCGACACCCTCTAATTCTCTTGCTTTTGTGAATGATAAGATCACTCCTAAAGTGGTTGCAATCACCACCAACCAAAAGAACCCCGAGGTTAGACTATACTGCTCAAGCGCTGGAAACTGTTTTAAATAGGGTACAATCAGGTCGGAGCAGAAATGAGCAAAACCGGTACAAACAAATCCGACCATCAAGACCTTCATCAAATCCGTTAGTGTAGGAATTCTGGCAACACTTGCCTGATAATCTGCCATTTTGGTCTTCAATGACTCTATGGATGATGAATCAGCTTTCAGCTTCCGATCAATAAGTTTGGTCACAGCTACACCTGCAATTAATACTCCAAGCCAGGCATTGCCCACAATAATGTCAACAGTAACCATCGTCGAGAACAGCTCGTCGCTAACCTCAAATACTTCCTTCATCGTCGCCTGATTAGCACCACCACCAATCCATGAACCGGCGATTGTGGTCATACCACGCCACACTTCATTGGGAGCTACGCCTCCAACTAAGTCCGGAGCAATTTGTGAGAATATCATGATTGTTAATGGACCGCCTATCATGATTCCTACCGTTCCTGTTACAAACATGATGACCGCTTTTGATCCGAGCTTAGCTATTTCTTTCAAATCAACACTTATGGTCAGCATCACTAAACTGGCAGGAAGCAGGTACCGGGATGCAACAAAATAAAGGTTAGATTGAGATGGGTCAATTAATCCCACGGCCTTCATCAATGATGGTAAAAAGTAGCAAACAAGTAATGCAGGAATGTATGAATAGAATTTTTTCCAAAATGGATGATCGAGCGAGGAGGTATAAAAAACAGTACCTAGCATGAGCATGAGCATTCCGAAAATTACGGCATCATTTGTGATAAGGGGTTGGTCCATGGTTTTAATAATTAGCTCCAAGAATAAGCATTATCCTTGAGCATATCCATCTTTATTTTATTTTTGAAAAAAATACAATTATGGGAAAAGGAGATAAAAAAACCAGGAGAGGAAAGATTTCTAAAGGTACATATGGAACTTCAAGACCCAGGAGAGCCAATAAAAAATCAACTAACGAAGACGCAAAGAAAACGTCAAAAAAGAAGTAATTAAATGAGAATTTTCTGGCAAGTCTGCCTTGTATTGGTGGTTAATGTAGGGGTGGCCCAAACAACATACGTGGGAGTGAAGGCAGGGGGACATGTCTCTTCGGCATTTATTGAGCACACGATATTCAATCTCAATATGAACACCACGTTTTTGCCTGGGATTAATGGTGGTGTATTTGTTAAATACCTTCCAAAAAAGGGAGACTCGTTCCTAAACTCAGGAATACAATTAGGCGCAAATTATGTTCAGAAAGGATGGAGGCAAACCTTTTTGACTAATGAACCCAATTATACTGCCCGTATGAATTACCTCGAAATCCCTCTTGAAGGTTTTGGTTACTTCGGGGGAAAGAATAAATACTTCATTTCGGCAGGTTTGTATATGGAATTTCTTCTGAATACTGATCTGGATGCTGAACCAAATATCAATAATTCGGGTGGCGCTGATTTTTATACGTACGATGAAGGTCGTGATCGTGAAGTTGGCTATGGTGGACGGCTAGGAGGAGGTATTTTCAGGGACCTTTCCATTGGCACCTTTCAGGTTGAAGGTTTTTTTAGTTATAGTTTCAGTAATTTTATTGACCCTGGTGATCTTACCACGGAAACCCCGGATCTGTCTAATCATTGGATGTTTGGGTTTACGGTAGGCTATATGATATCATTTGGAAAAGACTATGACGAATAAAGAAAAAATCCACTCGCTCAAATACATGAATGTTCTGATTCTGCCAATTTTGGCCTGGGTGAGTTTCAATACGTATGGGTGGATGACTTATCTACCGTTAATCGAATCCTTTGTCATCATCCCTTTGCTTGAATTGGCCTATAAGCCGAACGCTGAAAATCATTCTCCTGAAAGCGAAAAAGAACGAGCCAAGGACCCAATCTTTGATTGGCAACTTTATATCATGGTACCCATTCAATTTGCCTTATTAGCGACGTTCCTAATTTCCATGCAAGAATCTGGACTGACACTCGTCGATAAGATTGGACGGATTTCAGCAATGGGACTGATGTGTGGAGTAATAGGCATTAATGTTGCTCATGAGTTGGGACATAGAAAGAAAAAATATGAGCAGTTTATGGCCAAATCATTGCTGCTCACCTCCCTTTACATGCATTTCTTCATTGAACACAATCGAGGACATCATAAAAATGTGAGTACCAAAGAAGATCCTTCCTCTGCCCGATATGGGGAAATGTTGTATGCATTTTGGATCAGGTCCGTGGTATATGCTTACTTGTCCGCGTGGAAGCTGGAGGCCGAAAGACTCCAAAAGAAAGGAAAGTCTGCTTTTTCCCTACACAATGAAATGCTTCGTTTTCAGCTAATTCAAGTTGGATTTACGGTAGGTATTGGATTGCTTTTTGGATGGATCATTATGGGATATTTCATTCTTGCTGCCGTGATGGGATTCTTGCTGCTAGAGACCGTAAACTACATCGAGCACTATGGCTTAGAACGAAATCTGAAAAGCGACGTGTACGAGCGCGTAATGCCTCACCACTCATGGAATTCAGATCATAGAATCGGACGAATCATGCTGTTTGAATTATCAAGACATTCTGATCATCATTACATCGCTAGTCGGAAATACCAGATATTGAGGCATATCGATGATAGTCCTCAAATGCCAACAGGATATCCAGGTATGATGTTATTGGCTACGGTGCCTCCAATTTGGTTTTCAATCATGAATCCGAGGATCAAAAAAATAAAGTCTGAAGAGCTTGCTCAGGCTGCCTAGAGACTTAGCCAGTAGTTGATCTTGAATACGATGGCACGGTTTCTGGTCTGGAAACCATCAGTCAGATAGTTGTCGGTGTAAACTAGGAATATATCGGATACAGGCTTGAATCTCCATTGAAATCTCGTATTGTGTCCTAGATTTTCCCTTTGCGAGTTATACTGAATAAAGGTTGTTAGGAAAATATTATTGCTTAATGTTACATCTATTCTAGGTCCAATCAAATAAAGATCAGCATCGCTGAAAGGATCTGGTAAATCTACTCGATTGTATTCCCCATTAAGCTCTACCTGGACGATAGGGGGGAGTCTGAATGTCAGCCCGACCTCTGCATTAAACCTATTGCCATTGAAAAAACCACCATTTCTAATTCCTGCTCTAAAAATGAAGTTTTTACGACGGTCCGTACGATAGAAAATTCGGTAGCTCTTCCAACTATGTTCGGTATTTTCAGCAAGCTCCTGACCATCTGAGCCTGACGGATCAAACGATGAGGTGAGCGAAACAAAGTTCCAGTTAAACCCTACTTCCAAGTAGCTGGTGTTTAAAAACGAGAACTGATACTCAAGACCAGCATCATTATCCAGTCTATCCCATTCGTTTGTTAAGACTCCACCTAAGTTTAACTGCGGTCCATGACGCTGCAAGATGTTTCCATTTTTCGTGAAGAAGTTATATTCAGTTCCAAATCCATAGTTACTAACACCTGGCCTTGGGATAAATCCTACTTCTGCATTGTGATTCTCTCCAATCCGTTGGAAATTGACCCTAAACGCATATTCCGGTTTTTGATATCTGAGGAAGGCCCCTGTAGCATATTTTTCATCGGAACTGACGTCAGGATCCATTGAGCGGTGATAGAAAATGTCTCCTTCCCAACTATTGTCAACGGTTGCAAGGTTGTAATCCAGTCCAAAGACATAGTTGTAGTCGCTCAGCGTAATGAGTGTATCCTCAGGAGCTATGGTATTGCCGTTTATATCTTCTAATCTTCCGGTGCTCGCCAATGTTTCCGCGTCGTACTCTACTGCGGAATTTCCCAGGTTATTTCTTCCAACGAAAATGGCGCTTAGTCTGGATCGATTGAAAATCTGACGTTCAAGAACTGCCACAGAATAGTTTTGTGCTGGTGATACCTCTTGATCTGTGGCATCTTCATTGGTCACCATATTCAACGCACCAATACGCCATTTGCTGCCTATCTTCCCACTTAATCTGGCACCTGCAATAATGGGCACGTTCCTTCTTGTATCACCTGATCCTTGAATACCAATCCTTCTGGAGAAGAAAGGCCTGGATCTCCTAAACCCTCCATCTGCAAATAAGTCCTGATTTTCCAAAAAGAACTGTCTACGTTCAGGAAAGAAAATTTCAAAACGTTGCAAGTTGGTTACTTGCTGATCCACTTCCACTTGAGAGAAATCTGGATTGAACGTAAGATCCAAATTCAATGAACTTGAAACCGCTATTTTGGCATCAAATCCTGCCTCTATATCAGATTGCGTTGTACCATTTTCCTCATGGTTTTTTCCTGCGCTCGTAGCCACATATGGAATTACAGTAACATTGGATCCAGCAGATTTCGGTGGTCTATCCCAATTGAGTTTACCACTAAAAGTCATGTTGCTGGGCCTAAAGCCCTGTGGTACCTGGATCCAGGCACTTTGAACGTTTCTCTTTAAGTTGTTTCGCAACACCTGAATGTTCCACTGTGGAATGTTATTATACCTCAGTGTCTTAAATGGCACTAAGATTTCAACGGACCAGAAATTTTCACCCTGTTGAACAGCACTAAACCATTTATTATCCCAATCATCACGCACCTGTCCTCCCAACAATACCAGTCCTTCTCTCTGTACGTTGTTGGGAGTCACTTGAAACGTGAACCCGTTTGTTTTGTCGTTGTAAGGATCAATGTAAACGGATACATTATCATTTGAACCCCAGCCAAAATCTCTTCGCAATGTTGTAGAGATGTAGTCCCCGTCCAAATAGTCATAGCAAATAATGCCAATGATCATTGCCTTATCTGTGTAGGTGACCATAAATTGGGTGCTGTCGGTTGCTAATGTATTGTCTGTAGGAAAAGTTTGTACAAAAGCCCCTCCTCTAGGCAACTTTTGCCAGATGGGCTCATCTAACTTACCATCAATTTTGATTTCTTCATTAGCCATCATCAACTCATAACTAACACCATCGGGTGAGTTTTGAGCGATTGAGGTAAATGAGAAAATTGTTAATGCTATAAAAAGGAGTTTACTCTTCGTCTCGTTCATCCAGGGGTATTAGATGCTGGTCTGCTACTGATCTTAAAAAATTTCTATTCGAATTAATACTTGGGTCTTTGTATATGTATGCAGAAAGATCTGCTATAACACCAGGTTTGTAGCCCAGGTTCAAAGCAATTTTTTCGCAAAACTTGATTTCATTCGAATGAACCTTACCATCTGCTTTCATCATTCTGATGATATTGAAGAGATAGGTGAACTTCTCGTCGGGCGGAAGATCCATCAATTTTGGGATAGGGTGGGGATTGTTTACTAATTCAGCAGTTTTCTCTTCAGAAACACCAAGTCCGTCAGCAATGAACATGATGAGTCTAAATTCTTCCTCAGCAACTACATTGTCGGCTTTCGATAAGTGAGCTAATATGCTTATTTGTTCTTCATGCGATAACATGGCGGAAATTTAAGGTAAAAACATCAATAGCTGGACTCTCTTATATAAGTGGTCAAAAAAAGATAACAAAATTTTGGTTCCACTTGTTTTTTAAATGTAATTACAATTAGCTTAGCGGACATAATGATGATAGTAAAAACATATTGGTGGTGGAGAAGCAATAATCGTTGCTGACGAGCCACTGCTGTGTTTAATAATATATAAACCCTGACAGTTTCGTCAGGGTTTTTTTTGTTTATACCTATGAAAAAAATAAGGATTAAGACGCGGGAACGCAAGATTTTGGCCGATACCATCACTCCGGTGAGTATCTTCCTGAAGCTGCGTGATCGCTTTGCAAACTCGTTTTTATTGGAAAGTTCAGATTATCATGGTTCTGAAAATAGTTTCTCCTACATCTGCTGTTCTCCATTGGCTTACATTAAAGCTGATCCAAAAAGAATAGAATGTAAGTTGCCTGACCAAGTGGCGAAAAAATCTGAATACAAAGACTTAAAAGGAGAAATTGAGCGATTTGCCCACACATTTGAATCAGGCGAATCTAATGGCTATATCCGTTCCGGATTGTTTGGTTATTTCAACTACGATGCAAAAGCACAATTCGGAGATTTGAAATTGAAGGAAGCAGATCATTCAATACCGATTGCTCAGTATCATGTTTTTCAATTCATAATTGCTTTGGATCACTTTAAAAACGAGTGTCACATCATCGAGGCATACATAGATGAGCCAGATGATGATCTTTTTGATGAAGTCACTTCACTTATTCAGCAACGAAACATTCCTGGCTATCCTTTTAAAGCACTTGGTGAGAAACAGTCAAATAAGACAGATAAGGAGTACCTGGAAATGATCAAAAAAGGCATTCATCATTGCCATGTTGGGGATGTATTCCAGGTAGTGCTATCAAGAAACTTTCAAATTCCCTTCCAGGGGGATGATTTTCAGGTATATCGTACCTTAAGATCTGTCAATCCATCTCCATACCTTTTTTATTTTGATTATGGAGGGTTTAGAATTTTTGGGTCTTCACCGGAAGCCCAGATAGTACTGAATGACCGAAAAGCAGAGATTCATCCGATTGCAGGTACTTTTAGAAGGACGGGTAATGATAAAGCCGATACGGAATTAGCGGAAAAATTACTACAGGATCCAAAAGAAGATTCCGAACATGTCATGCTGGTGGATCTGGCACGTAATGACTTAAGCAGAAGCTGCAACGATGTGAAAGTCGAGACCTATAAAGAAGTGCAATATTACTCTCACGTTATCCACCTCGTTTCCAAAGTGACAGGTACAATAAATGACGGTTCATCTTTCATGGATATTGTTGCAGAGACGTTTCCGGCAGGCACGCTCTCTGGAGCACCCAAGATCAGGGCCATGGAAATCATAGAAGAAAATGAGGATACACCGCGAGGATTTTATGGGGGAGCTGTGGGATTTATGGATTTCAAAGGAAACTTCAACCATGCAATCATGATTAGAAGCTTTCTCAGTAAAAATAACGTGTTGAAGTTCCAAGCAGGCGCAGGTATTGTGGCGCAATCCAAACCTGAAAATGAATTACAGGAAGTTTATAATAAAGTGAGTGCATTAGAGCATGCTATTAATGAGGCTGAGAAATTATGAAGAAAGTAATTGTAATAGATAACTACGATTCGTTTACCTACAACCTCGTGCACATTCTAAGGGAGCTTGGGCATGGTGAAGCCATGAAGATTGTCAGAAATGATCAATTTGAACTTGAAGAAGTAGAAGCATATGATCATATACTGCTTTCACCTGGACCTGGACTTCCTAAAGATGCAGGTTTGATGCCTAGGGTGATCGGGCGATATGCTTCGTCCAAAAATATTCTTGGAGTTTGCCTTGGTCATCAGGGAATAGGGGAAGCTTTCGGAGCAACCTTACTCAACTTACCTCAAGTTTATCACGGCATGGTTACCCCTGTTGAAATTATCGAAAACGATTTGCTCTTTCAGGGTATGCCCTCGACATTCAATGTCTGCCGCTATCACTCCTGGGTCATTGAAAAAGGAAGCTTACCCGATAGTATGGAAGTAACAAGTGTAGCAGAAAATGGAAATATAATGTCTATAAAGCATAAAGAATATAACGTGCGAGGTGTGCAGTTTCATCCTGAATCAATCATGACGGAGCATGGTAAAACTTTAATCAGTAACTGGTTGAAAAAATGAAAGAGATATTAGACAGACTTATCAATAATCAATCTCTCTCCAGGGTGGAGGCTAAAGAAGTGCTTACCGGTCTGACCACCGGTCAGTATAATAACAGTCAGATAGCCGCTTTTCTTACCGTGTATCTCATGCGGGCAATTCAAGTGCAGGAACTTGAAGGTTTTCGTGATGCGATGCTTGAACTTTGCAACGCGGTTGATCTGAAGGGATACAACTCCATCGATGTTTGCGGAACTGGTGGAGATGGGAAAAATACATTCAATATTTCTACGATCTCTTCATTTGTTGTAGCAGGTGCAGGTGTGAATGTTGCCAAACACGGAAATTATGGGGTTTCCTCCATAAGCGGATCGTCCAACGTGCTGGAATATCTCGGGGTTAAGTTTTCTGGAGATGCTGAGCAAATGCAACGATCAATGGATGCTTCCGGAATATGTTTTATGCATGCCCCTTTATTTCATCCGGCTATGAAAAATGTGGCACCTATTCGAAAAGAATTAGGAGTAAAAACATTCTTTAACATGTTGGGGCCCATGGTGAATCCTGCATTTCCTCCCAATCAATTAGTTGGGGTATTTAGTCTGGAACTTGCGAGACTTTATGGATACCTCTATCAGAATACCGATAAGAATTTCTCTATTGTCCATTCATTGGATGGGTATGATGAAATTTCACTAACCAGTGATTTTAAGCTGATATCCAATAAAACCGAAGAACTGATCTCTCCTGAACAGCTGGGATTTAAGGCTTTAAGCCAAAATCAGCTGCATGGCGGTGAAACCATTCAGGATGCAGCGGATATTTTCACCTCTATCCTCAATGGAAAGGGTACTGAAGCTCAAAATCAAGCGATTTTGTCAAATGCCGGACTCGCGATAGCAACAGTGAAGGAAATCTCATTTGAAGAGGGTATAATCGCGGCGAAAGAAGCACTAGTAGCTGGAAAAGCCATTCAATCATTTAAAAACTTTTTAAGCGTCAATAGTTAATGGATATTCTATCAGAAATAGTATCAAATAAAAGAAAAGAGGTAGCTGCCAGTAAGGAGTTTTACCCCGTGAAGTTGCTGGAAAATAGCCTTTACTTTGAAAGTAAACCGGTTTCTTTGAAGAAGTATTTGCTTCGTGAAGATAAGTCTGGGGTCATTGCAGAAATCAAGCGCCAATCACCATCTAAAGGTCAAATTAATCCACATGTTTCTGTAGAACGAATCTCCATTGGATATATGCAGGCCGGAGCCTCGGGACTGTCCGTGCTTACCGATAAGAATTATTTTGGAGGTACTCCAGAGGACCTAAAAGTGGCCAGGTCGTTCAACTTTTGCCCGATCCTCCGAAAAGATTTCATGCTGGACGAATACCAGATCATTGAAGCCAAGTCCATTGGTGCAGATGTGATTCTATTAATCGCTGCAGTTTTGGATAAATCAGAAATTGAAAAGTTGGGAGGACTGGCGCAAAGTCTTGGCATGGAGGTGTTGCTGGAAGTGCATAATCAAGAAGAACTGGAAAGATCCATTACGGATAAGGTGGATCTAATAGGGGTGAATAATCGAAACCTAAAGACATTCGAAACGAACGTTCAAACATCATACGATTTAGCGGATCAGATTCCTTCAGAATTTGTGAAAGTCTCTGAAAGTGGTATCGCAGATCCGGAAACTATCAAACAACTCAAACAATATGGCTATGAAGGGTTTCTTATAGGAGAAACATTTATGAAGAGTGGCAGACCTGAAAAGGCCGCCAAAGAATTTATAAGACAACTGTTATGAGTAAGCTTAAGCTAAAAGTCTGTGGGATGAAGCATCCGAATAATATTCAAGATCTTATTGAATTGAAACCGGACTTTATCGGATTTATTTTTTACGATAAATCCCCTCGGTATGTAAACGAGATGGACGAAGATTTCATCATGCGAATACCAATCAGTATCCGTAAGGTGGGCGTTTTCGTAAATGAGACGTTGGAAAACATTCTGGAGATTTCTAACAAATACGGGCTCGAATACATCCAGCTGCATGGAGATGAAGATTTATCATTTGCGAGTGCGCTGAAAGAGCGAGGGTTGAAAATCATTAAGGTATTTCGTGTAATGGATACCATTCCATTCTTCGCTAAAAACTATGAAGGTATCGCTGACTATTTTCTCTTCGATACCGCTTCAATAAACTACGGGGGCTCAGGTCGTCATTTTGACTGGAATATTCTAAAAAACTATAACCTGAATGTACCCTTTCTCTTAAGTGGAGGAGTGCAACTCCAGGACGTTCCGAAAATCAAATCCATGAAAATTGAACAGCTGGTGGGTGTGGATGTCAATAGTCGCTTTGAAATAGAACCAGGGCTGAAAAACATTGAATTACTCAAAAAATTAACTGCATTGATATGAGTAAGTATAACGTAGATGAAAGGGGATATTATGGTCAGTTCGGAGGAGCGTACATACCTGAAATGTTATATCCAAATGTAGAAGAACTTAGGGTAAACTATCTGAAGATCGTTGAATCGCAGGACTTTGTTAACGAATTTGAACACCTACTAAAAACTTATGTAGGTAGACCGACACCTTTGTTTTTTGCGGCTAGATTGTCAGAGAAATATCAAACAAAAATCTATCTCAAGCGCGAAGATTTGTGTCACACGGGAGCCCATAAAGTCAACAACACAATCGGACAAATATTGCTTGCTAAAAGACTGGGGAAAACGAAGATCATCGCTGAGACTGGTGCCGGGCAGCATGGCGTAGCAACAGCCACTGTCTGCGCGCTCATGGGGATGGAATGTGTGGTTTATATGGGTGAGATCGATATGGCCAGGCAGAAGCCCAATGTCGAGCGAATGAAGATTCTGGGAGCAAGCGTGGTGCCTGCTACCTCCGGAAGTAAGACCTTAAAAGATGCCACAAACGAAGCGATGCGTCATTGGATCAACAATCCTGACGATACCCATTACATCATCGGTTCGGTAGTAGGTCCACACCCATACCCGGATATGGTGGCTCGCTTTCAGTCGGTGATAAGTGCTGAAATTCAGAGTCAACTGCAGGAAGTAGAAGGAAGAAATGCTCCCGATCATGTGATTGCGTGTGTGGGAGGAGGCAGTAATGCTGCCGGGGCTTTTTACCATTTCCTTGAAAATGAAAGTGTAAATCTGATAGCTGCAGAAGCAGCCGGGTTGGGCGTTTCTTCTGGTAAGTCTGCAGCCACAACCGCATTAGGCAAATCTGGTGTATTGCATGGAAGTAAGACCATTCTCATGCAAACCGAGGACGGACAGGTAGTAGAGCCATACAGTATTTCTGCTGGTTTGGATTATCCGGGGATTGGACCCATACATGCACACTTATTTGATATGGGCAGAGCGGAGTTTTTTGGAATCACAGACGAGGAGGCGATGGTCTCGGGTGTTGAGGTAAGCAAGCTGGAAGGAATTATTCCTGCGATAGAAACTGCGCATGCGTTTTCCGTTTTCAATAAACGTCAGTTTACGAAAGATGAGATAGTAGTAGTAAACCTTTCCGGAAGAGGGGATAAAGATTTAGAAACCTATATCAAATGGGGGAAGTATTGATCATGAATAGAATAGATGAGGCATTTGCCCGCAAAAAAGACATCTTAAATGTGTATTTCACTGCAGGATATCCAAATCTGGATGATACATTACGTATTGCCCGGTCGTTGGAAGCCGCTGGAGCAGACATACTAGAGATTGGAATGCCTTTTTCAGATCCAGTCGCTGACGGCCCTACTATCCAGGAGAGTTCCCAAAGGGCACTTGATAATGGAATGACGGTCGAAAAGCTATTTAGTCAGCTAAAGGATCTAAGACAAGAAATTTCAATACCTGTCTTGCTAATGGGATACATCAATCCGGTTCTTCAGTTCGGCATCAAGCGTTTTTGCGAATCATGTAGAGAAGTAGGCATCGACGGACTTATTTTGCCGGATTTACCCATGCAGGAATACCTGGAAAATTATTCATCCATTTTTCAAGAAAATGGTATTCATAACATCTTCTTAATCAGTCCGAATACGTCAGAAGATCGAATCAGGGAAATTGATGAAAAGTCCGGAGGATTCATCTATGTCGTTTCGTCTTCCAGCATTACAGGAGCTAAATCTGGGATTCAAGATGGTCAGGTGGAGTACTATCAACGTATTCAAGCCATGGACCTCCACACACCACGGCTGATTGGTTTCGGGATCTCAGATCGTGAGACATTTGAGAATGCATGTGAATACGCGCACGGAGCAATCATCGGAAGTGCATTCATAAAGCTGCTGCATAATGACTCTTCAGATGAGGCAATAAAGAATTTTGTAAAAAAGATAAAGGCTAGGCCATGATCATACAATTAGAAAAAGGGGTAAACGGAGAACTTGCAAGTTCGGTAGAAAAGGAGCTTCAATCACTCAAATACAAAACCACCCGTGTACAAACCCAATATGGTAATTACCTTATTGGAACGGGTAAAAAGCAATTCGACATTCGAAAGATTGGACACCTGGAAGGAATTAAGGACATCCATGTAGTTTCTGATGACTATAAGTTGGTATCAGCAAAATGGAAGGTAAATCCGACGGTCATAGATCTTGGAGATGACATCAAAATCGGAGGCGGAAACTTTGCCTTGATGGCCGGACCTTGCAGCATCGAAGGGGAGGAGAATATCATGGATACCATCAATTTCCTGAAAGCCAATAATATTAAGATTATGCGGGGGGGTGTTTATAAACCCAGAAGCTCACCTTACTCATTTAGAGGTCTAGGAATCGAGGGACTAAAATTGTGGCATCAATTAGCCAAGGAGAATGGCATCAAGATTATATCCGAGGTGATGCAGGTTTCACAAATTGAATCTATGCATGACTATGTAGATATTTTCCAGGTCGGTGCAAGGAATACACAGAATTACAACCTGCTGGATGAATTAGGAAGGGTTGACAAGCCTGTTATGATCAAACGCGGGATTTCCGGCACCATCGATGAATTGTTGTACAGTGCAGAATATGTGTTTTCTGGTGGTAATGAACGACTGCTTTTGTGCGAACGTGGCATTAGAACCTATGAGCGCGCCTCTAGAAATACGTTTGATATCAACGCCATTCCGATTCTAAAGGAGAAGTCACACCTTCCGGTTATTGCAGACCCCTCACATGGAATAGGCATCAGGGATCACGTAAGTCCGATTGCCATGGCTTCTACCATCGCAGGGGCAGACGGTGTAATTTTTGAAACCCATTGCAGACCTGAAGAAGCGTTCTCTGACGGGCAGCAGACGCTGGATTACAACGAAGCGACCCAACTCGTAAACAAATTAAGAACCTTAAACAGCATGGCTGAGAACTAACAATAGCATGAGACAGATTTATGATAACTACAACGATGAGGATTTTGAAGTATGGAAGATTCTCTTCGACCGACAGATGAAGCAATTTCCCACTCACGCGAGCCATGCGTACAGGGAGGGGTTGAAGATTGCCGATTTTGAAACAGGTATCATTCCGGATTTTAAAGAAACGAATCAGATCCTGCAGGATACGACAGGGTGGCAATTGGCTGTGGTGCCAGGTATTGTTCCTGATTATACGTTTTTTGAATTGATGGCTAATCGCAGGTTCCCTGCAACCACCTGGCTTAGAAAAATGAGAGAACTGGATTATCTCGAGGAACCTGATATGTTTCATGATGTCTTTGCGCACGTTCCATTATTGACCAATCAACCTTTTGTGGACTTCCTGGAGGCGCTAAGTAAGATTGGATTGACCTATGTGGGGAATGATTACGCCATTGAGCTGCTATCGCGTGTTTATTGGTTTACGGTGGAGTTTGGGTTGATTCAAGAGAAAGAAGGTCTGAGAATATACGGAGCAGGAATACTATCTTCCGCTGGAGAGACTCAATTCTCTCTGAGTGAGGAACCTCCTAAACATACGTTCAGCGTTGAGCATATGCTTGATACACCCTATCGTAAGGATAAGTTTCAGACGGAGTATTTCATCACTGAATCGTATGAGCAATTGTACAATTCGATCCCTGAGATTGAAAAACTAATTGCTGAAAAACTGGAAGCTGTGGTTTGACATCACAGCTCCATGTGTATTCCTACATGAATGGAGGCGGGTGCTACGACTACAATACTATTCATGAAATCAAAGCGGACCTTCACAGGGTTATGAATTCACTGAAACAATCACAATGAAGAATGTGGATAAACTCGTGGAAAACTGAGGCAAAACTTGTTGAAAACTAAGGAGTTACATTTTTTGGAGATGTAAAGTTATGGTCTACATTAGTATCATCAAACAAGGGATAGGAAACTGAAACGCAAGTTTCCAATCTGACAAAGGGAAGTTGATTTTAAGTTTGGCTTGGGTCAACGAAGTTTGAAAGATTGATGAAGAAAAGCGACCGCAGGGGCAACTCTCGGGGGCGCATCTGAAAAGGTTCCGAACAGTAGTTTGAAATATTGCAGTTGCTTCGGCAGTTGCAATATTGAAAGGGTGAAAATCAGTCATTGATTATTCACCCTTTTTTGTTTTATTCAAGATTAATAGATTGTCGTTAGGAGTAATATCATCACAGCTCCATACGTATTCCGGCATGAATAGATACTGGTGCTACGAGAACTATACTATTCATGAAATCAAGACGCACTTTGACCGGGATATCTATATTATCTGATATTGGAAAATACTTATTTCCTGAAATCATTGCGCCTATTTCCAATCCATCGTTAAAATTCAATGTAGGGCCAATGTCGACATTTATGTTTTCTTCGCCCATTCGAAAAAGCGGAGTGATACGAAATGTGGTAACAGTATATTCTCGATCGATGTTGGTTGATCCGAATGGAACAATGACACGATACCAATACAGATGCTGGTACATGGCCTCCAGACCAAATTCGAAATTCCCTAGGGTTGTAAAGAAATATTGAGCGCTGAAACCAATGCTGAATTGATCCCAATCTTCTAGCCGTGTGCCAGTAACTTCGTCCTTCTCTACAACTTTATCCAAATCAACCAATGTGTATCCTGCTCCTATGGTGAATTCGGTGTTTTTCTGAGTATATCCTGAAAATGAAATTAGGAGGCTAACGATGAGTATGGTTAGAGTTTTCATAGCCTAATGTGTTGGGTGAGCATATTAAGTTACGAATTCTCTAAAACAATCACAACGGGGAATGTGGATAAACCCGTGGAAAACTGATGGAAAACTTGTTGAAAACTAAGGAGTTACATTTTTTGGAGATGTAAAGTTATGGTCTACATTAGTATCATCAAACAAGGGATAGGAAACTGAAACGCAAGTTTCCAGTCTGACAAAGGGAAGTTGATTTTAAGTTTGGCTTGGGTCAACGAAGTTTGAAAGACTGATGAAGAAAACGACCGCAGGGGCAACCCTTCGGAGACGCATCTGAAAAGGATCCGAACAGTAGTTTGAAATATTGCAGTTGCTTCGGCAGTTGCAGTATTGAAAGGGTGAAAATCATTCATTGATTATTCACCCTTTTTGCTTTTATAGACCTTTATCTCACTCCACATCCAATAAATCAGTCAAATTCTTATCTTTAGGGAAACAATCGCCTAGCCAAATGAGGAAATTTGACGTCTGTGTCATAGGTGGTGGGCCTGCTGGATACGCAGCAGCCATGCGAGCCATCGATTTCGGTAAAAGTGTTGCATTAATAGAAAAAGATAAATTAGGGGGAGCAGGAATCCATCAGGGAGCGCTGTGGAGCAAAACCTGGTGGGAAATTTCCCGTGAAGCACGTATGCTCAACCTACACGGAAGCGCTTTGAATCTAAGCAGCACTGAATTCAGCTTCGAAAAAGTGAAAGGAGAGGTGGCAGAGGCTGTCGACGATCGGGTGAACCTACTTACCCATCACATGGAGAATATCAATCTGGGGATTGGTAAAGACTTGTTTCAATACATACGTGGAACTGCGAGCGTGACTGGGAAAAATGAAGTAGCCATCACGGGAAATGGCCATGATCAGACGATAGAAGCGGATTATATTGTATTGGCGACCGGAAGTGTACCAAGAAAATTGCCTCATCTCCCTATTGATGAAGAAATTGTATTTACCTCTGACGGGCTAAGCAATCTCACGAAGTTTCCCAAGTCTATCGTAATTGTTGGAGCCGGGGTGATTGGCTGTGAATTTGCCACCATCTTCTCGAATTTTGGACACACCAAAGTTCATTTGATTGATAAAGGAGATCGCATTCTTCCATTTGAGGATGAAGATGTGGTGAAGGTGATAGAAAAGAACCTGGAAGCCAAAGGAGTGCTCATCCACCGAAATTCGAAGTTGATTGAAATGAAGATCGATGAAGGGGAAGTGGTATACGTTTTGGAATACGACGATGGCAAAAAAGAAAGCTTCAGGGTAGAGAAGGGGCTGATTTCTATTGGTAGAGTCCCTCAATATGATAAGTTACTGGACGAAAACCTCGGAGTTGAAGTGGATAATCGTGGGATCAAAGATGATCTGACCCAAACCTCCGTATCAAATATTTATGCAGTAGGGGACATCACTGCGGACATCTCTCTGGTAAACGTGGGTGAACTAGAAGGCCGCTATGCCATTGAGCGCATCTTTGGCAAACCTGAGCAACCGTTGATTTATAAGAATATCTCGACCATTATGTTTTTGGATCCAGAGGTTGCCGGTGTAGGGATGAATGAGATCCAGGCACAGCAGGCCGGATTAGCGTATAAGCTCGTGAGCCTGGACTATGAAACCATTCCTCGTGCGATTGCCATGCGAAATACACAAGGATTCATCAAGGTGCTGGTTACCAACGATGATGAGATGAACATTCTAGGTATGCGTGTGGTAGGTGAGCATGCCTCCAGTGCCATTCAGGCAGTTGCATTGCTTATCTCTCAAGACAAAAGCATCAAGGAGCTTGCAGAGTTGATTCATCCGCACCCATCCATCATTGAAGGCATCCAGGAGTGTGGAAGGATACTCATGGGCAAGCCACTCTTCAAACCCAGGGTGCTCAGAGGCCCCATTCGTTGCCAGGTGTGGGATGGAAAAGTCTATAAAGATTTGGTGGGGTAGGTATGATACTGCCCCTATTCTTTAGTACCTTTTATTAATTTGAATACTTTGGATGTATCATCATTAAACCACACAGTTAATATAAAGACGCCATTTTCCATAACCATATCGTTGAGTTGGATTTTGGATTGACCTCCATCTGTAGTCTTCTCAGTCACTAATTTTCCATCAAGAGATACCAACTTATAGCCTGTTATCACATGCTCGCTTTCTATAGTAAGCTTATCATTTAGCGGATTAGGGTATACAACAGTAATGGTCTTATTAATGTCTAGTACGACCTCATTATCAATTCCTAGCCTTGCGGAAGGGATACTTTGTGGTACATAGTTTATAGAAGGCCAAAGCGCTCTATCATTAACTTCTTTTGAATGAAAAGTAATGTTTCTCTGTGATCCACTTTCTATTCCGACAATAACCAAGTCAAGGAACTGATCATTCAATAACTCCTGATTGAATAAATCGGTTATATCCCAGGTCATTTGTGAGTTTGAACCCAAGACTGAATCACCTGCAGATCCATGCGTTGGTTTGTTATCCCACGTAAGAGTAAGTTCTTTCCAAATTCCATCAGAAGCTGATTTTACCTGATAGTTTGTAGAGGTTGCGTCCGTATTTACAAAGTCTGGATTTAAACTCAAGATTGCTTCAGAAGCGATTCCCATACCTGTCAGATCAAATCTCAAATATGTTTCCCGGCGAGATGAAATATGATCATTTTTTACGGCCAGAATGTCGTCTAACCCAAAATTATCATGTTCATAAGCGGAGCCACGCACATAGGTATCTGCTTCAGGATAAATCTGTGCTTCATTGATATATAATTTCGGTACTAAATCAGTTTCTGTAGACTCTTTGGAATGAAAACTAATATTTCTTTTAGATCCATTCTCAATGCCTATAACAGCAAGACTTAAAACCTGATCATCAGCTAATTCCTGGTTGTAAACATCCGTTATATCCCACTTCATGACATTCCAGGATCCTAATTGTGGATCTCCAGGAACTGCAGGATCAAATAAAGGCATGTTATCAAATGATATGGATTGCTCGGTCCAGCTATCATCATCCACAAATCGAACTTCATAATTTGTGCTATGGCCTTCCGCATTGATGTTGCTTGCATTTAGCGTCAGGAATACCTGAGAGGCATATCGATTATCGGATAAGTCAAATTTCAGAAAGGTGTGTCGTAAAGATGAATTATGATCATTTTTAACACCTAGCGATTCATCCGAACCAAAATTATCATACATGTAACCGCCACCTCTTACATAGGCATCCGCAACTGGTTCTTCAGCCAACTCCTGAAAATAGATTTTTGGCATAAGAGCATAGTCATTCGCTGAATTATTGGAATAGAAAGCAATGTTTCGCTGGCTACCATTTTGTATTCCTATTATGGCAATACTTAAAATACCATCTCCTGCCATTTCTTTCCTTACAATATCAGACAGATCCCAAATCATTTTTCCGGTTTTCCCCCATGCAGAACTTATTTTTTGGGAAACATACGATGGTTTGTTGTTCCATTTAATTGAATCCTCATCCCAGTTATCGTCAGTTACCAGATGTACTTCGAACTCAGTGGTTGTGGCATCAGTATTCACAAAACTGGTCTGTAATTCGAGCCATGCATTATTGGCTATTTTATTCGTTAGATCAAATTTCAGGAAGGCAATTCTATTTGAACCAGTGCTATTATTTTTTACCCCAAGAATTCCCTCATCATTAAAATTTTCGTTAGCATAATTCCCGTCTCTCACGTATGAATCTTCGATTGGTACAAGTGGAGAACTGGCGGAAAAGTTATTGTTAACAAATGAATGCCGGTATGTTTCTTTCCAGGTAATTCCACCATCATCTGAATGCATGAGCATCCATGGGTAAAATTGTTCACAGGTTTCATCACCTGCCTTACAAACTGATTTTCCTTCACTATCTTTTCCACTATATCTTCTTCTCAATGTATTTGCATTATAGATCCTTCCCGTTCTATCAGTGAAAAGTCTGTGGTTCCAATTCGTGTAAATACTGTATACTAAATTATCATATGCTGGAAGGGGCGTTTCAGAATTTTCTTTGACTAATAATACCTCATTTTCTGGCGCAAACGTACTGTAGGTTTCACCGTCAACTAGTGTCGTCGTTTTTTGAAATTTGCGAAAATAAAGCCCCCTGCTATTGGGATTAGCAGACCTCCGGTAAGTCAGTAGCAATTCGTTCCTTCCTAAGACTAATGAGGGATATGTGGCACCACTGTTAGTACTATAATCTTCAACAAGGGTAGAATCAGGTATAAAATCGAGTCTGGATAAAATGTTCTCATTTTCCTTTGAGTGATAGTAGTAAAAGTCACCTCCATGACCTCCGATTACAATGTTTAGTCGATCATCATGGTCTGATACTATTTCGCCGAAGCAATGACCATCGGGATACTTATTAGAGTGATTAGAAGGTTTATGTGCCTTACTAAATAGAACGTTGGAGCCTGGTTTCAGAGTATTAGAAGTTCTATCTATTGATGCCAATACAATAGAAGTTTGTCCTTGACTAAGATCGGTTGAATCAAAATCTTCCTTTTGGACATCGGTATAAAGTACATAAGTCGTGTTCTCTATGGTGGTAGCCCATGATCTTGCACCTGAGTGAGTGACGTGATTTAAGGCTGAATCAGACAAAATAATGTTGTCATCTAAGTTCAAACCTGATTGAACATCGGGGAAATATATTGTAAACATTCGTGGCTCCGAATAATTTAAAGATGTATGAAGCTTCCCTAGACCATATTTCTCCCAAAGTCCCACTACAGGCGGGTGACTATTGTTTGAGTTTATAATTGGTTCAATAAATACGACTCCATCATCGGCATCCCAGAAATGATGAAAGCTAGCGTCGAGATTTTGAGCATGTATATCTTTGATATAAACCAGTATTGGAAAAAGTTTTGAGCTTATCGGATTGCGTGCATGAAAAGTGGCGTATAGTTCATTAGTTGCCGTAATTGTCATTACTCCTGCATTTTGATGTCTCATTTTAAGATCGTCTGTAGGAACAAAGTCGTTTGATGTACAACCGGTACAAAGTGTGTTGGAAACAAGGTAGTCCAGGATGTCTTGTTTGATATCGATTGCATCCCATTGATTCGTACTGTCTAGGAAATGTATGAGTCCAAATTGATCCGGATACTTGTCGTTAAAAAAATAAGGTCGATTGTTACTATCAAAGGCAAGAGCAGATGGTGCTATGAAGTCTCTACCATCGAGTATCCTATCAGTAGTATAGCTTGGCATTTCCACTGACAAGCTAATCTGCGCATTGGCGAAATGAATAATACTCATAGCCACGATGTAAATAGGGATCAATAACTTTTTCATCGGTTTTTTCTTAAAATAGAGGGTCTTTTTTGAGTTGCAATATTAACGTATCTATTACTTTGAGCACTTTGCTTGTCATGCCATCTCACCCATCCATCGTTGGAGGCATTCAGGAGTGTGGAAGAATATTGATGGATCTAATCCAGTCTGGAAGCCTCAAAACCGTGGTCGGTGATTAGTAAATCAGTTAATTGGTTGGTGGTTGGTGATTAGTAAATCAGTTAATTGGATGAAGGGGGGAGGAGTAATGTACAGTTTAAACTTGGGCTAGTGGGTATGCCCCTAATCAATTCCACCAAAGTCTCCACCAAAGTCACCAGCCCCGAAATCACCACCAAAATCGCTGCCTCCGAAATCAAAACTTGAATCAAATGAGTTGAACGAAGAGTCGAAATAGTCAATGGTATCTAGAAAGGCGTAGAATAATACCTCGAACAAATCTTCATGATCCAGAACTGGTCCATCGGAATAGTGCTCATATTTCTGTCCCAACTCACCAAATATTGGCTTTAATTTTTTAATTAACTCGTCGTTGAAGCATTCAAGAAGAAGGATGTTCGATCCAAGAATACTAATTATTTTCTTGGCCTCTTCTTTATTCGAAATTGCAAACATAGGCAATGCTTCGTCTGCTTCTTTTAATATGTTTTTAAACTTTGTTTTTAAAGTTGAGCCATGCTTGTTCAGGAAGAAAAAGTTTAAATTCTTCAGTCCAAAAGAAGTTGTAAAATAACCTTCCTCTTTAAGTTGTTTGTAAACTCTTCCTGATTTGAAGCCAGATCCTTTTCCTGATTCTTTAAATATTTTCCTGACTAATGTTCTTACCTGATACTCATAATCATCTTTTATGAAAGGTTCAATAAATGGATCTTGATGGTATGAATTCTGATAATTCTTGAAGAGTTCCCCTCTCGATACGAAGGTGTAAAGTCGTTCTCTTGTATCCCTAGGGTTGGGCAATCTCCAGTCTCTGTAAACTTTTAAAACTCCGCGATAGATCAAGTCTAGAAAACTATATTTCATGAGGTCTTTACCAGTTACCCCGAGAGGTTTTGTAAGCATTAAAGTTTGTGCGGGGGTGAAGTCTCTCAGTTCCATACTATTTTAGTGAATGCTAATGTTCAGATATACCGCTATCTAGCAGGGAGTCCATCTGATCTATTTAAAGGCGGTAAAAGTAGCTGATCTGCCGGTCATAGGTACAAGTTGCAAACTTGAGTTAGCAGGGAGGAGTAAGGTACAGTTCAAACTTGGGCAAGCTAGTGGACTTCATTCAGGCGTCTTTAGTTTCAAGTGGCCACAGACGACCTCAAATAATTCAGCAGGGTTTGCTTCGACAGCTAAAGCGATAAGATATAGTTCATCAGCTTTTACATTAGCTCGTTCATTGTTGCTCAGTTCATGAAGTCTAGTAGTTCTAATTCCCGTTTTTCTGGAAACTTCCGCTCTGTTTGCTGAACGTTTTTGCAGGTACTCTCCGAGACGTGTCATTCCTTCTTTTTGGATATCAATTTATTTTGAAGGAATTAATATTCTCTTAAGAGTAATCTTCAATTTAAAATATATTACTTTTAAAGTAATAATAATTATTAATAAAGTAATTTACTTTCAATGAAATCAAACATAGCTGCAGTTGATCTACCATTTTACCAGTTATCTGAACGACAGGATTTGATATTGTTCCTTATCAAGAAAGAGCTACAAGGAACAAAGTTTACAAGAGAGTTAGACCGCTTAGGATTTGATACAGGGCTTTACTGTTCAGATTTGGGTGTCGTGATTCTGTCGTTAGCAGGATTCAAAGGTAGGACTGATGACCTTTGGGACTGGTTCATTAAAATGATGGACGCATTTGCCGAAAAAGTGGATCTATGGGATAGCGAAACAGCTAAGGAGGCAGCCTTAGATGTTTACTTGGAGTTGCGGAACAAACTAAAATCGAAGGGGAGTACTAGGTAACTTGCGCTGGTGAGGAACGAGTTTAATTGTCAATGACTAGCATTCTAAAACCGGGCCATAGTAAGGAGTATAAGTTGCAAATTTGAGCTAGCGAGGGATGTTATTTTAGTGTAACAGCGTTAAGAAATCGGATTCCAGATTGCGTTATATAAAGAATAGTTACTTGGTCTTGCGAGTCGTAAATATCTTTTTTTGGAGCGATGACCTCAGCTAAATCAAAATCAAGTAGAACGTTGCATGAATATGTCCAAGGATTGAGGTTTGTATCATAATTCTTGAGAACGTAATTTTTAAATGCGTCTCTTGGGGACCCAAGATATGCGCTGAAATCTTTTCCAAGTTTATCAATTGGATTCAATTTTAAAAGAAGTTTAGCTTCTTCAGAACTCAAATTCGAAAGAATATTCACATAATAAGGATGAAATTCTGAATTTTATCAATTGATTAGAAATGATGTTTTCCCACAATTCATGTAAAGTAGGGTCAGTTTCTTTTGATGCTTCCTCAAAAGACTTTATGAAGCTCTTAGCATGTTTTGGAGGAGATATCGCTTGCTTTTTATTCGCTTTTTCGATTGCATTTTGAATAGTAAATGCACCAATTGCTTTTTCAGCTTCAACCATGTTGTCAAATTTTTGGCGGAGATACCTACCAAATCCACTTGTTAATTCAGTGATTGGGGCTACTATTTCATTAAAATTCTTGATTAATGCATGAGTAGTTTCCTCGTAAACCTTCTTTGGTATGGCTTTGGCAGTTTTACCAAGTCCTATTAGGTCTAATCCCCCATTTTGGTATGATTCATCTTTATTGCCCATAAGATTATCCATTATCTAACAGGAACTCTTTCCCTATTATTTTATTATAAATATAGACAATAGCGTCTTCTGTAATAAACATAAAAAGAGGCTTTCGCCCCTTCACTAATACACATCCATATTTCTGTTGATTCTTAAGCGCGCTCCCTTCCTTTCACCTGCTTGATCTGCTCAGCAGTGGTCAATGATGCGATGAGGTTCGTCATCATGTCGCTGGCCGTACTTGGTGAGTTGGGGAGGAGCACCACGTTGCTGTTGGCATTTTCACCCATGGACTGCAACGTGTCGTAGTGCTGGGTGATCACAATCAACGAGGAGGCTTCCTGTGAGCCAATACCTACCTTGTTCAACATCTCCACGGATTGTTCCAGTCCTTTCGCGATCTCTCTTCGCTGGTCCGCTGTTCCCTGACCTTGCAGCTTCTTGCTCTCTGCATCGGCTTTGGCTTTAGCAACGATCTTGATGCGTTCTGCTTCGGCCTCAAACTCTGCCGCCACTTTCATTCGCTCGGCTGCATTGATTTGATTCATGGACTTCTTCACTTCCTGATCCGGATCGATATCGGTCACCAGCGCTTTGATGATCTGGTAGCCATAGGTCTGCATCGCTAGTTCCAACTCTTGCTTAATGGCAATCGCGATTTCATCTTTCTTTACGAAAACATCATCCAGCTTCATGGTAGGAACTTGTGCCCGGACCGTGTCAAATACATAGGATGTAATTTGATTTCTGGAATTTGTCAACTTGTAGAACGCCTCGTATACCGAATCTCGGATGATCTGATATTGCACTGAAATGTTGACACGGACGAAAACGTCATCCAGGGTCTTTGTCTCCACCTCTACATCCAGCTGTTGAATCTTAAGGCTTAGTTCACCGGCCACTTGATCGATGCCGGGTATGATCATGTTAAATCCAGCAAACCGGATCGACTTAAATTTTCCAAAACGCTCAATAATGATGGCGGTCTGTTGCTTCACAATCCTGATCGAGAAGTAGATGAGTGCGCCAATGGTAATGGTAGCGGCTAGTACAAGGGCAAAATTGAATAGTTGTTCGTCTTTCATTTGTGTAAAATTTAAAGGTCATTATTTGTTCATCCACGCGTTTTGCGCTTCATTCTTAGGTAGGTTGCCCAGTACAAAAAGAGGCTTTCGCCTCTTTGCATTAGTTGCCAAACTTTGAGTTATCAGTCGTCAGCTGCTTGGCCATCGCTGCTCCGATCAGTGATTCCAATGGAGTTCCTCCGCTATTTTCTCCACCAATGATCATGGTAGAAGGGAAGGTCAATTTAGAGAGTTCAGCGGCTACACCTACGGACGTTTTATACTGCCATTCGGCTCTTTCCTGTGGTGTAAGTCCTGCTGTCACCAACTTCGCATTTTCGTAAGCTTTCGCATCGGCAGATACTTTCTTCTGCTGCGCTTTCAAACGCTCGGTCTCCAGCGCAATGGCTGCAAGCTCCTTGTTTGTGCGCTCCTGCTTCAGCTTTGTCTCGATGGCAATCAACTGCTTCACTTGCTCTTTCTCCTGCGTCACCCGCTCACCAGCTTTGTCACGCTCACCCTCGGCAATGATTCGGGCCTGTGCAGCTTTTGCAGTCTCTACTTTTTGCTGTTCAATCTGACGCTTAGCAGATTCGTCTCGCTGTGCTTCCAGTCGCTGCTTAAAGATCGGCTCGAGTACTACATCGTCTACAATTACTTGTGATACGATAATGTTATTCTCTGTCAGCTCGTGCGGAATTCGCTTAGGGAGTCCATTCAGCAATACCTTCTCTACAGTATAGCTTGTGCGGATTTCCTTAATCCCTCGGTCGGTATCTGATTTTTGCACATCATTATAGACCGTGTCTCTGTGCTCAATCTTTATTACCGCATACGCGCCATCTTTTAACTGCTCATCCAACGTCTGACGGAAACTCTGCGCTTCCCCGGAGATGTAGTCCTGTGCGGCATACATATACCCGGTGTTGTTTGTTTGCTCACGTATCGTAGGGATCAAGGTGTTTTGCACCAGGTTGTCCATGGTTCGATACTTAATAGCCAATGTGATGAAGTCTTCCTCGTCCTTTGGTAATTGAAATCTACCTGAGATTTTTACTTCAGCAGTTACTTGATCAATGAATCGGATGGGGATGGGCTTCATGATGCCTTCGATATCCTTCACTTCATCGCCTTGATCAACCACCTTCACATCGATGTACTTCTGCCATGGTACTACTTTTGCAAATCCACGGAACTTGATTCCCTGGCTCATGACTACATCACTGTGTCCTGTTGGATATACCAGAAAGTATTGGTAGCCTGGCTCTGCCCAGAAAAAAAGGTAGGGCATCATCGTGATTAATAAACCAGCTCCGGCAATCACCAATGATATTTTTTTGCTAAACATCAAGAAGAATGGGGGAGCCTTCCTTCGAATCAAAACACCGTCTTCAAATTGATCCTGATCGCTCAATTGTGGACGTAGGTAAAACATAAACAGACCGAAAAGAATGATAATTATTCCTAGTAAGATCATGGTTTTCAAATTTTTAAGGTGAAACATTCATTTAACTTCGTGTATTTGCTTTAGCGAATACACAAGATATCTAACGGGGAATAATTCGGTAAGGTTACAATTAAACAGAAATATATTCTGTATATAGCATATATAAAGAATAAAAAATTGCATATATTTTATATGCAAACTATAGTTTTATTTAGATGTATATATTTATAATAATCCGAATATTATTTATCTATTTCAGAGAATAATACGCTGATTTTTAGATAATTATGATAACCATGTGTAGTTGTATAGACAACTATGCTAATTATTAAAATTGAGGCTTCAGTCTAACTAGATGGGGCCGATTTTGATAGGAGGATTTTTAGAAAAAGCTTGTACTATAAGAATAGTTCTGAAGTGAATGTTTACCATATGTTAACCGTGAAGATTGTAAACTTCTGATCGATTTTCTTTATTTTACTTTTAATATAAACTCACCAGGTTATGGCTTCACTTATTTCCACCAGCGTAAGTGATGCATTTTCACACTTAGCTACCGCACGGAGATCGGTATCTCGTATAGGAATTGCATTGCTTCTATTTCTCGCTAGTCTTCTTACTACATATTCTCAAGTCGTTATCAACGAAGTTATTACTGATCCTCAGCAGGATTGGAGTACGAATGGCTTTGATGGGACGGATGGAGGAGGTACCATTGATTCTGATGATGACTGGATTGAACTCTACATCAATGCTAATGGACTGGATCTTACGGGATGGACCATCCAACTGAATGATGGAACCAATGAATCAGGGACCATCGCTGCTGGTGGCGCATTCGTAGTTTCTAATTACATATCCGGTACCGGAGGTACTTTCACAAACACTGATGCTGGAGACTACATTGTGCTTGGCCAAATGACAAGTGGAGCAATTAACGAAACAGTTACAGTTGTTCTCCTTGACGATCTGTCAGCCGTTGTTGACCAGGTGATCATTGCTTCCGGATCCGGAACGATGTTTACCGGTAATGCCAGTAGTGTTACTGATGAATCGGTTTGTCGAATTCCTAATGGACAGGATACTGATATTGAGGTCGACGATTTTGTAAAGACCAGGGCAACATTGGGAGCTGATAACTCTCCTACGGGTGTTGTGCTAATCAATGAAGTAGTAACAGACCCTCAACAAGATTGGCAAGGGGTTGGATTTGCTTCAACGCCGGGCGTAATTGGTGGTAACACGCAAGGAACAGATGAATGGGTGGAGTTGTATATCGCAACTACAGGACTGAACCTTACCAAATGGACCATTGATGTAGATGATGGTGGCCCATTTACAGGGGATCTCACCAGTAGGGATGCTACAGGCGATGGAGCATTTCAGGAAATCACCTACTTCGGTAGCGGTTCGTTTACCAGCACAGTGGCTGGAGATTATTTGATTCTGGGAAATCCTCAAGGGGGCGAGGAAATGAATAATGAGGTTACGTTAACACTTACAGATCCATATGGAACCACCATCGATGTAGTTGAGATCGCATCCGCCTCCGGAACAGGATTTAATGGCAATTCCAATGACCTTGAAGATGAAGCTGTATGTCGAATTCCAAACGGATCGGATACGGATGTTGAGGCTGATGATTTTGCTAAAACACGTGCAACACTCGGGGCAAATAATTCTCCCCAGGGCACAGTCCTTATTAATGAGGTGGTCACCAACCCACAACAGGATTGGAGTAATGGTGGGTTTACGAACGCTGCACCGGGAGGTACAGCCGGGACCAATGATGAATGGATCGAATTATATGTAGGTACTACGGGGTTGAATTTGACGAAATGGATTATCTCGGTTGAGGACGGTACCGATTTTAGTGGGGATCTAACAAGTTCTGGCGCCTTTAGCGTAGTAAACTATGTCGGTTCAGGCTCTTTTAGCAGCACAGTAGCAGGTGATTACTTGATTCTTGGTAATCCTGTCAGTACACAAACCATAGATGATAACGTGTATATCACACTGACAGATCCATATGGTGTGATGGTGGATGATGTAGAATTAGGGGATGACCCTGAAGGAGATGGTAATGGAGATGGGGCTCCGAATGGACTCTCGACTGGGGTTACAGACGAAGCAGTATTCAGAGTGCAGGAAGGGCAAGATACGGATGATGATGGGGAAGATTTTAGTAAAGGTCTGGCTTCACTGGGATTAGAAAGTGGCGTGATATATGTGGATGCATCAGCGCCAGATGATACAGGCTTAGGAAGACAAAGTGATCCAAAACAATTAATACAATCAGGGCTGGATCTTGCTGTAGAGAACGGTAGTGTTATTGTAGCTGCTGGGACCTACACAGAGACAATCACTATTTCCAAGCCGGTTAACCTAAGAGGAGCTTATGAAGGGTTGGATGGAAATGATGCTTCGCGTACATCAGAAACTATCATAAATCCACTGACAGCATCGGACATTATAGAAATTGATGCAGACAGTGTAACGATCGATGGCTTTCAAATAGGAAATGGTAATGCAGATGCTGCCATCTATGGTGTTGGGCATTCCTATATAACCATTCAGAATAATGTGATTAATGCGGATTCAGTAGGTATAGCACTGGTAACTGCCTCTACAGGGTTTGTGAATGTTACAAGTAATATGATTACGGCTGCTGATTTCACCACTGGCTCGGGAAATCTCACTTCTTCACTTATTCTCTCTGGATTCTCCGGGGATTCGGATGTTAATCTGAGTGATAACGAACATGCAGGTAGTGCTTTGGGAGTCTTCGTTTTCGACTGTCTCAGTTCTAATGTCCTCAGCATATCCAACGATACCACAACCAGCTCAATTCGGGGAGTTTCAGTATTCAGTTTCAATGGTGTGACGAGAGCTTCCAGCAGTATTACTGTGGATGGTTTTTCAGCTACCAGTTTCTCGGAACCTGCCTTGGGTATTACAGATTTTCCGGAAGCTGGAATTTATTTTTATACGGATGAATTGAGCGATAATACCCATTTAATTTCAGCAACGGTTTCCAATTCGAGTTTTTCTTTGGTAGAAAATACAACTTCTGATTATGCAGGTATTATTTGTGGTGACTTTTCGAATACAAACTATACCGAGTATTTGCAAGACATTACCGTGATGGGTTGTACGTTTGATAGCAATGAAAATAGGGGTATGTTCGTGCGTGGACAAAATACACGGGCGGCAATATCAAATTCTAACTTCACAAATAATGGCCATGACCCTTTTGGGCTACTTGGAAATTATGGCTTTAACCTGATAGTTCGCAACAACGCTGAAGCTACGGTTACCAACACTTTCTTCACCAGTCCTTCTACGCAAACTACATCCGGAACAGACTTTGAATTCAGAGGCCTGAGTTTAGAAGGAGCAAGCTCATCATTAAGCATTACGGGCTCAAATTTTGACAATAATGGGAATCCGAGAGGCATATATGCAAATTCCTCGGGCATTGACCTTTCAGGGAATTTCTTTGGAACGACAGTGATCGCAGATATCGATACGCTGGTAATGTCTAATGACTTCACTCCTTTCTTAACATCCGGAACAGATACTGATCTTGTTACTGAGGGCTTTCAAGGAGATTTTGATGCGATAACTGTCACTACAACGGGTACTCAATCAGCGGGAGACCGAATTCAGGAAGCACATGATTTAGTGAATACTGATGGTACCGTTTCGATTTCTTTGGGGGATTATGTAGAATCTTTAACCGTGTCTAAAAACATATCCATTGCTCCAGCATCCGGCACCACCATCGATGATGTGACCTTAAATGGAGGTAATATGGTAGTAACAGGAAACACGATTACGATTGATAATTCCCTGACCATGTCGAGCGGAATTTTTGATATTGACCAGGATGATGGAGATAAATCTGACGATCCGGTTTTTATCCTTCCAGGAACGGTGACTGGTTCATCTTATGGAGACGATACCCATTTTGAGGGAAGAATTGAGGCTTCTGTTACCGGCACCACCAGTTTTACATTTGAGGTAGGAGATGAAGGTGAACACCGCCCCGTAACACTTACACCAACAACAACCACGACTTTCCAGGTTGCTCATATTGAAGGAGCAACACCCACAGGCGGTGGAGTCACCAATCCTGGCATGATCGATTTAATTGGGGATGCAAGCGCAAATCCGGTTGGAACGATAGAAAGCGTTTTGAATAACAGGTATTGGGACATTGATGTTTCTGCAGGAGGTCCTCCGGGCGTTACCAATGTGGCATTGCAGATAAGCTCTGGTGATCGTGCCTCTGATCCTGCTGATTTAGGAATGACCCGATTTGATGGAGCAGATTGGGAGTTGTTGACATTGGTGTCATCAACCGGATCTGACC
Source organism: Ekhidna sp. (assembly GCA_965601465.1). Classification (GTDB taxonomy): domain Bacteria; phylum Bacteroidota; class Bacteroidia; order Cytophagales; family Cyclobacteriaceae; genus Ekhidna. The sequence continues at coordinate 2,314,569 of OZ271834.1, forward strand.
CTTACGTCACAACCGCGTCAACTTCCAGTTTTAGTGAATTTTCTATTTACTCAATCGATGTTCTTTCCAATCCTCTTCCGGTTGAGTTAATAGACTTTAATGGCAAAATCATTAATGGAGATGTTCAACTTAACTGGGCTACTTTATCAGAAGTAAACTCGGACTACTTTCAAATAGAGCATAGTGCTGACGGAGAAAGTTTCGAACCCATTGGTAGTGTTGATTCCCATGGAAACAGCAGTGAGCGGCACAACTATCAATTTATAGACTTAAATGTGAAGTCAGGAATTCATTACTACAGACTCAGAATGGTAGATTTTGATGGAACCTTTGAATTCTCATCGACCATCCAGGTAGCTCCTGATTTATCTGACCTGAGGGTAACTATGTATCCCAATCCAGTCACCCATGTACTTCGGTTAGAAGGTGTAGATGTTAAATACATTAATCAAGTAATTTTCTATGATCTACAAGGTAAAATTCATAAGACGATATCAACTGTTGCTGTGCCAGAAATCCAGGTTTCGGACTTATTCAATGGACAGTATTTGATAAGAATGGAATTGGCAGATGGGAGTGTCTATGAAGGAAAGATTGTAAAGAATGATTAGTTCATTCTTCACAATCCGAACATTTCTGCCAGGTCACCGACAGCCAATGTCATCCAAATGATCACAAGGGCAAATCCTAGACGGAACCCAAAATGGATATTAAATCCAAATTGGGTTCTAATAAATGAATAAGTGGGTAGTAAGTATAATACTCCTAAAATCAGGTAGAACAAGCCAAAAACCCAGTAAATCAGGTAGGCATTCATTATTCCAATAACAATAAAAAATAATCCCAGTATCCAGGTGACGATTTTCTTGATCCCCCGATTAGCTTCTTTCATCGTTTGACTATTCATTGAACCTTTTTTAACCGGTGATTTCCGGATAATATCCTTCATTGATAGCACCCACTGCCAGGTTTACCCATATGATCGTTAAAGCAACAATTATTCTGAGGATGTAATGCAGTGAAATTCCCGATGCACCCTTGAGAAAATTGTAGGTAGGAGGGAAGTAGAGGGCAGATGCAATAAGCATTGCCACCCCAAATAGCGGATCATTTCCACGAGCGATATTCATTACTCCGAGGATGAAAACGATGGATCCAAAGACCCAATTGATGATGTTTGCAAATGTTGATTGATTCATGATATTATGATTTTGATAGGTTAAATTCTTCAGGTTCGATATTTAGTTGATACCAGTTGATGTTTCTTGTGAAATACATCGTCAAGCCAAGTATTAAAGTCAATCCAATACTTCCCATTAGGAGTGCATAATCCGCTAGCTGTAGGGTGACAAATAGGAATCCATAAATAGCAGTAATCGTGGCGACAAGCAGTATGGATAGCTTTAGCTTCTTGAATACACTCAATGAATACAGGGATATCATGGCAACGATGGCGATTGTGGAGATGCCATATGCAAAATTGAAATTTGAGTGTTCAGAAATTGATACCAAAAGGATATAGAAGAGGCAGAGTGCCAACCCGACCAGAGCATATTGAAAAGGGTGAATTTTTCTTTTGTTCAGTACCTCTACGAGGAAAAAAATTAGGAATGTCAATGTGATTGACATAGCAGCATACTTTGCTGAGCGATAGGATTTTTGGTAGTCGTCTAATGGAAGAATTAGGTTCACCCCGAAAGAGGAATTTTTCAATTTGTCTCTGTGACCATCTCCAATCCATGATTGAGGGTAATTTCTGTTGAGTTGTAGTGCCGACCATGAGGCGGTGAATCCCTCATCGTTTAATTCACGACTATCCGGCAAGAAATTTCCGTCAAATGAAGGAGATTGCCACGTGGAGGCTAAGTCGACGGTTGTAGTATTTCCGACAGGGGTAAAAGAGAGGTTTTTACTTCCTTGCAGATCCAGTATAAAATCAAAGGACGATTTCTCGTCGAGTTGTTCTTTAATATTAGGAACAGCCACTGTAATGCCGGAGTAGATGAGGTCTGGTATTCTGGATCCCGGCTTCACCTTCAAATCTTTCCCGTTCCAATTGAATTTTATTTGATTTTTGATACCTCTCAAATCATTAATGCCCACAGTGAGAAAAGCCTGATCATATCGGATAGCCTTGAGATTTTGTTGTTCAGGTCGTTGATTGATTAGGAAATCTCCGGAAATATTCAACTGAGATTTGTAAACCACCACTTCGTAAATTCCTCTTTTCAATTTTTCTGGTGTGATGTTACCATCAATGTTGAGGTTTTCGGGTAGGTTGTGCCAAAACTTGGTAGTTTGATATTTTTTTTCTTTTTGTTCGTATTCGTATATCAATGGAATAGTAAGGATCGGCCCATTAACCAGCTGTTGATCGGCCCACTTGGCACTTACTTCGTTGGTTGCTTCATTATTCAGTTGTTCACGCTCATTAATGATCGATTTGATCATGGATGCAGGAATCAAGAGAAGGAGCATGAGTATGGTAATGGTAATTAGTTTAAGCATTACCGAGTTTTTCATGAGGCTATTGACTTTGTCTATTGATTTGTTTTCTGTATTCATTTTTGTTTATTTAAAAGTACTTTGAATTACAAAGTATATGGGTAAAAAAATTATTTCAAGAGTTGTTCTATGGCTTGAATGTGTTTTTTAAATGCTTCTTTCCCTTTGGTTGTTGCATGATATTTTGTGTTCGGTTTACGGTCTAAAAATTCTTTTTTAAAGGCGATGTATTCTTTTTTTTCCAGTGACTTCAAGTGACTCGCCAGGTTGCCATCGGTTACGTCGATCAACCCCTTCAAGGTATTGAAATCAAGATGCTCATTTACTACCAGCGCTGACATGATGCCGAGCCTGATTTTATTTTCAAATGCCTTATCTAAATCTTTTAGTATCTCCTTCACGACTTGTATTTCAATTGCATAATGACACCATAAATGATGTGCAACACTCCGAATCCAATCGACCAAAACAATAGCCCATACCCAATGAATTGGATGGATATCAGTCCTAAGATCACTTCCAAAATACCAAGACTTCTAATTTCATTTAACGTGTATTTGCTCGCATTGACAAGTCCCAATCCATAAAATATCAATGTGAGTGGCGCTACTATTCCTATGTATCCTTTGTTAATAAGAATGAGGCAAAGAATACCACCGGTAGCTAATGGGATGGCCAGATTGATGAGCAATCGTTTGGTTTGTGCATCCCAAATCTTCTGGTTTTGCTTTTTTGTTTTTTGCGTCGTGAAATAAATGCCTGTTCCAACGGCTACAAACAAGGTTCCAATGGCAATTAACAACAACTGCATCAAACTTTCGCTGGTGAGAAATGCCCTTCGGTACCCAAGATAATCCTGTTCAAAATAGACCGTTTGATACGCCAGGTATGCACCTATGAGCGCGGTTATACCTGCTGAAATTCCAGATAAACCGCTTAGCGAAATGAATCGTGAGGAGCGATTCATGATGTCTTTTATCTCCTTTAAATCCTCGATGTATTTTTCTTTCATTTAAAAGTACTTTGAAATACAAAGTAAATATACGATAAGTTTTTAAAATGGTTTATTTTTTATTAAATCACTTATTATTCAGTTCTAAGCGCATCAGAAGGATTGATATTAGAAAGTCTCAACGATTGTATACTGATGGAGATAAACGTAAAGGTGATAACTGCCGCTCCTGATAATAAAAAGATGATGGGGTTAAGGTCAACCTTATAGGCAAAATCATTCAACCAATCTTCTAGCAGCCACCAAGCAATTGGAGAGGCGAGTAGTGTGGCCAACCCAATAAGCAATATAAATTTTTTAGCCACCAGTAGAATAATATTGAGGGAGGAGGAACCCAATACTTTTCGAATGCCCATTTCTTTGAATCGTTTTTGGATTACGAGTCGAGTTAAGGCCAGCAGACCGAGCCACGAGATGAACAGCGAGAAGCCAGCAGCATAATTGATGATGGAGCTGTAGCGTTTCTCTTCTCGATATTTTTCATCCAGAATATCATTCATGTACTTCATTTCGAATGGCAGGTTTTCCATGGTTACTTTCCAGGCATCTTTGATCGTTTGAGCACTGGTTGCTGCATTGCCAGGGGCTACTTTGACCATCATGGTAAAGTACTGTGGTGGCCAAACGTAGGATGAGATGCCGAATACTCCTTCAAACAAGTAGTCTGTTTCAACAACCAGAATGAGCGGTTTCACTTCATCGTGCAAGGAACTGAAATTGAAATCTTTTACTACACCAATAACCTCATGGGTCTGCGTGAAATCTACACTAGGTATCTGTTGTCCAAGTGGATTTTCCCAACCCATTTTGGTGGCTAATGCTTCGTTAATGATGATGGCTTTTCCTGTGTCGTTTGCCCTGAAATCTCTACCAGCGGTAATTTCCAGCCCCATTGTTTTTATGTAATCCGGAGAAACCAAATTGAAATTAAAGTCTAGCATGGATGCATCTTCTTGTTTAAAGCTGAAGACGGTCCATGGGAATGACATGGTGGTCATGGTAGCTGCTACACTCTTTATGTTGGATTGGTTCATGAGTTCTTCTCGTAGCAATTCAAATGCTTTCTTGGCTGTTTCCTTATCGGTATTTCCAGGAAGTGCTACCTCCACGAGCTCGTCTTTTTCAAATCCGAGTGATTTATTACTCACGAAGTTCATCTGATTTCTAAATACCAGGGTGCCAATAATGAGCCCAATGCAAAAGGTGAATTGTAAAACCACCATGGTGTTTTGAGTTAGACTTTTGCTTTTGATAGGTAATGAGCCCTTTAGTGCCTGCACCGACTTTATTCGCAAAATGAGGCCTGAAGATGTCATACTTGATATAAGAGAAATGATCAAGATTAGTCCCAAAAGGAACCAAATCAATGTTTCACTCAAACGAAATTTCAATGTAGCATTGGCCAAGTCATTAAAAACCGGAATGAAGTAGTAGGTAACCATCAATGCCACCAATCCAGCTACAAAAGCTAAGATGAAAACTTCCAAGAGTAATTGATAAAAGAGCTGCCGTTTGAATGCACCCAGGGTTTTACGAATGCCAAATTCCTTTATTCTATTGAGTGATTGACTACTGGTGAGCATGATAAAGTTTAGGATGGCAATGACCAAAACGAGCAAGGAAAGGCCAATAAGGATGTATACATAATCCGGGTTGTAAGTCTTCGCTTCACCTGCTTGTGGAAACTTTTTACTCCACCAGTAAAGCGTATTGATGGGTTGGAGTTTGACCAAGGTTAACTCTTTGGAGTCTTCTATCTGATCCAGGTTAGCATAAGTACTTGTGAGTAAGTCCTCCATTGCAGCTACATCCTCATTGGAGCTTAATTTCATGTAGACCTCCAGAAAAGATACATCGTATCCGGTCAGGAAGTGTGGCTCTGACACCATGCTTTTGAGGTGGTCGACATGCATTAAGATATCAAAGGGAAGGCTATTTAGCTCTACTACCGGATCAGCCACCGCAGAGACGATTACTGAAATGGGATCATTTCCAACAACCAATTCCAGCTTTTTTCCAATTGGATCTGATGTGCCAAAATATTTCTCAGCCATTTTCGGGCTGATCACCGCCATCGACTTATCTGATAGTGGAGCCTTTGAATTGCCTTCAACGATCGGGAATGAGAATATTTCAAAGAAATCAGGATCTACCATCATGATTTTTTCATTGAATGTTTCTGTGCCCCTTTTGACGTAACCGGACCCGGAAATCAATCTGGATATATTTTGAATAGCTGGTATTTCTCTTCTTAGATCAGGAACCAGCTGATTGGATGTTGTATTGTTTCTGGTGTTCAATTCATTGGTTTCCATGTTTCTGTATTCGAGGGTAAACCGGAATATAGATTCGTGATCTTCATGAAAGGAATCATGATTGATGGCATTTTGAACATAAAAGAATACCAGAAGACCAAACATGATACTCATGGCTAGTCCAAGCACATTTATACTGGAGTAAAACTTATTCTTACGAATGTTTCGTGAGGCAAGTAGTAGATTGATCTTTAGCATTGCACTATTTATAATTTGAGTTTTTGAGTTTCTGAGAATGATACCTGGTCTGAAAAATCTGAGCGCATTCCATAGCAAGCGTCTCTTCGATTTGAATGCTGAAAATCGCTCCTTGTCCTTGAGAAATTGCTCCCAGATGTCACCGATTACGCTCTCTGCGAGTTGTGGAGGACAATAAATGTTGACGAAATTGATGATCCACTTTGGAGGTTCCATTTAGATGCTTGAAAATTTTAATTCTGGAATAAGAGACCACAGCTGCTGACGCTGTTGCTTCAATGATTGAAGTTTTTGCAGCCCTGCATTGGAGACAGAAAATATTCGTTTCCGTCTACCTCCCCGCATGTTTGAAGCACCACCCATTTCTGAAGTAACGTAACCTTTATCTTCCATTCTGTAGAGTGTTACATGCACGGCACTGAGGTTAACTTCACGACCTATTTTTTCACTTATCTCATCCACGATGGCATTTCCATAAGCATTTTCGCCCAATAGCACCACGATGGTTAAGACCAGTTCTTCAAATTCACCAAGGTATTCTTTTTTCATTTCTATACATTTTGTCAAAGATATACGCATTTGTATATACTTTGTTTAAGTAATGCATGATAGTTATTGATTAATAGTTGAATGCACATTTAAAGTAAATCGTTGCCTGATATAACAATAGTTTATGTATTACATAAAAAATATAAATAAAAATTTATGAACCAGTTTTACTTGATTTGCGTCTGAACCCAATAAACAACAAGATGCAAAAAGTAACTTTCGCAAAAGGAGATGGCATAGGCCCCGAGATTATGGATGCCACGCTCAGAATTTTAAAAGAGGCAGGAGCAAGGATTGAGTGGGAAGAGATTCAGGTAGGAGAGCAGGTGTACTTATCCGGAAATACCAGTGGTATCGATAAATCCGCATGGGATAGTATACGACAGAATAAAGTATTTCTTAAGGCTCCGATTACCACACCGCAGGGTGGAGGTTACAAAAGTTTGAATGTAACCATGCGAAAGTCGCTGGGGTTATATGCAAACGTTCGCCCGTGTAGCAGTTTTCATCCATTTGTGAAAACGAAGCACCCCGATATGGATGTTGTCGTTATTCGTGAAAACGAGGAAGATCTTTATGCCGGTATCGAGCATCAGCAAACAGATGAGGTGGTTCAATGTCTAAAGCTTATTACACGTCCTGGGTGCGAGAAGATCGTAAGGTACGCCTTTGAATATGCAAAACTCTACAATCGCAAAAAGGTGAGTTGTTTCACAAAGGACAACATCATGAAGCATACGGATGGCCTGTTCCACCGCGTCTTTAAAGAAATAGCAGTAGAGTATCCAGAAATAGAATCTGATAACTGGATCATCGATATTGGAGCAGCAAGATTGGCTGATACACCTGAAATGTTCGATGTGGTGGTTATGCCAAATCTTTATGGCGATGTAGTATCAGACATTACTGCCCAAATTTCCGGTTCGGTTGGATTGGCTGGTTCATCCAACATTGGATCTTCATGCGCCATGTTTGAGGCGATTCATGGGTCAGCTCCAGATATTGCAGGACAAAACATTGCGAACCCTTCTGGGTTATTAAGAGGTGCAGTGATGATGCTCAATCACATTGGCCAACAAGATGTCGCAGAAAAAGTCATTAATGCATGGTCTTGTGTGATTGAAGATGGTATTCATACGGCAGACATTTATAAAGAAGGTGTCAGTGCGAAACGTGTTGGAACAAAGGAGTTCGCCGATGAAGTGATCGGCAGACTTGGTGATTTGCCAAAACACATTAAGCCTGAAGAATTTGCGAAAGATGTGAAATTGAACCTTCCGTCATATGAGCGAAAAGAAAAATCCACGAAAGTGCTTAAAGGCGTAGATGTATTTGTCGACTGGGATGGAGGAAAGGTAGATGAACTGGCAATGAAACTTAAAAACCTGGAAGTGGATATCAAGTTAAGCATGATCACTAACAGAGGAGTTAAGGTATGGCCGGAAGGCTTTGAAGAAACATTTTGCACGGACCATTGGAGATGCAGGTTTGAAGTAGAAAATGGTGATCCTGCAATGAAAGAGAGCATTCCTAAGGTTCTATCCAAAGCATTGGACGAAGGTATCGATGTAATTAAAACAGAAAATTTGTACGAGTTTGACGGAGTGAGAGGCTATTCACTTGGTCAAGGACAATAAAGATAAGTTGTAGTAGAGTAGTAGGAGGGTGTTTCGTTAATCGGGCACTCTCCTTTCCTTCACCTTTAAAAAACACCGTCTAATTCATGCATCTTCTAACCCTCTCATACGCCGGAACACTACGCGATAGCTTGAAGGTATTCTTCGAGTCCAAAGGTTTCCAAACCGTCATTACAGCTGTAATTATTATTAATTCTATCTTGATTGGCTTAGAGACCTCTGAGACGGTAATGTTGAATTATGGGTTACTGATCGATGTTATTGATCTAACCATACTGGTTCTCTTCTCCATAGAGATTTTTCTTAAAATCTTCGTTTACAAAATAGGTTTTTTCAAAAGCTCGTGGAATGTTTTTGACTTTTTGGTAGTGGCCATTTCGCTTGTTCCTGCTGCAGGATCTTTTTCGGTATTCAGAGCATTAAGAATCGTAAGGACCTTAAGGCTGCTGAGAAGTATCCCGAAATTGAGGCTCATTATTGAATCGCTGGTAAAGTCATTGCCAAGCATTGGTTGGATTGCAGTTTTACTGGGTATCGTATTTTATGTATTCGCAGTAATCGGTGTAAATCTTTTTGGTTCGCTCTACCCTGAATACTTTGGCGATCTGAGCAAGGCGATATTTACTTTATTTCAAATCATGACTTTGGAAAGTTGGTCCTCTGCAATCGCCAGACCAATCATGGATGGAGTCCCTTTTACAGGTGTTTATTTCATATCCTTCATTCTCATAGCCACTTATACGACGTTAAATATCTTCATTGCCATTGTAGTTAATACGATGAATGAAATATCGTTAAAGGATTTAAAAGAAGAGGAGGAGCACATCAAGGATTTTGTTTTAGAGCAGAATTTGAAGCTGGAAAAGCAGCTTGTTCAAATTCAAAAAGACCTATCCAGGCTTGCGGAAAATAAGTCATAAAAGAACTAAATGTTCAATCACTTTTTAATCGCTAAACACCCTTAAAAAGTCCAAATTATCGCTCTAAATCACTACTTTTGCGCTTGAAAAATTAATCCCAATTCTTAAATAAAAATAGATCATGAAAGTAACCGTAGTTGGCGCTGGAGCCGTAGGCGCAAGTTGTGCCGAATACATCGCAATCAAAGATTTTGCATCCGAAGTAGTTCTTATTGACATCAAAGAAGGTTTTGCTGAAGGTAAGGCCATGGACTTAATGCAAACGGCATCTCTGAACAGCTTTGATACCAAAATCACTGGTACGACTAATGACTATTCAAAAACGGCAGACAGTGACGTTGCGGTAATTACTTCTGGTATACCAAGAAAGCCAGGAATGACGCGTGAAGAGTTGATCTCAACAAACGCAGGTATCGTGAAGTCAGTAGCTGAAAACTTAATCAAGCATTCTCCTAACGTTATCATCATTGTAGTATCCAATCCAATGGATACGATGACGTACCTGGCACACAAAGCACTAGGGCTCCCTAAGCACCGAATCATCGGAATGGGTGGAGCATTGGATTCTGCTCGATTCAAATACAGATTGTCTGAGGCACTCGATTGCCCTGCTTCAGATGTGGATGGAATGGTAATCGGAGGTCACAGTGATACGGGAATGATTCCATTGACAAGACTTGCTACTAGAAACAGTGTGCCAGTTTCTAAGTTTTTGAGCGAGGATAAGCTTAACTATGTGTTGGAAGAGACCAAGGTGGGTGGAGCTACACTTACTAAGTTATTAGGGACTTCTGCATGGTACGCACCAGGTGCCGCTGTATCAGCAATGGTACAGGCGATAGCATGTGATACAAAGAAAATGTTCCCTTGTTCTTGTCTGCTTGAAGGTGAGTACGGATTGAATGATTTATCGATTGGTGTACCTGCCATTATTGGAAGAAATGGTATCGAGCAGATTGTAGAGATCGAGCTTGATGGTGCAGAAAAATCGAAGCTCGAAGAAAGTGCTGCTGCCGTGAGCAAAACCAACGGCATACTTTCTGAGATGAACATTATCTAAGGATATTTATAGATATTTACTGACCTGTTCTTGTATAAGGACAGGTCTATTTTTTTTACACCAATGCAAAACACGAAAGAACTCATCGGAAAAAGTGATCTGATCAGCAGGGACCTTAGCTGGTTGCAGTTCAATAGACGTGTATTAGATCAGGCGAGAAAAGAGAATCGAAACTTATTTGAGAAGCTCAAGTTTTTGGCGATCACGTCCAGCAATGCTGATGAGTTCAATATGATTCGTGTTGGGAGTTTATACAACTACCTTGATTATGGCAATGATCGGATAGACTATTCCGGCCTGGAAGCCATCCCTTTTAAAAATGAGTTGCTAGCTGGTTTGAAAGAATTTGGTAAGCAGCAAAATCAGCTTTTCCTGGATTTAAAACCTTCGTTTAAGGATCATCACTTTGAGATCAAAGGATTCGATGAGTTAGATGAGAAGCAACAAAAGGCTGCAAGTAAGTATTTTGAGAAAACCATCTTTCCCATGCTTACACCCATGGTCTTTGACCCGTACCACTCCTTTCCAATTCTGATGAACAACATCTTAATTTTTGGAGTGGTGACGAAGGCGCTAAAATCGAAGGAAAAGAAAAAGATGTCCTTCATTCAGTTGCCGCAGAACCTTCCACGTTTTTTCGAAATCAAAGAAAAGAATGCGGTAATTTTCGTACCGATTGAGAAGATCGTACAAGAGCACTTTGATCGTGTCTTTAAGAATGTTGAGATCATTTCCAGCTCATTGTTTCGCTTGACCAGAAATGGTGATTTCACACTCGAGGAATCAGAAGACATTGAAGCCAATTTTTTGGAAGAGATGAAGAAGAAGCTCAAAACGCGAAAGACCGGTCGTGTTGTGAGATTAGAAGTTGGAGAAGGTGCAGACTCCTGGTTGATAAAACAACTTAAGAAACGGTATGAAATTGACAGTGAGAATATCATTGTTTCTCCACAAGGTTCCTTGGTAGACTTCACCTGTCTTTGGCAAATTGTCAATCAGGAAGAATTCAATTCGTTTAAGCCAAAGCGACCGAAGCCTGAACCTGCGATAAGTATGCCTGTGCCAGTCAATCAGGATATGTTTAAGATCTTGAAAGATCGGGATATCCTGCTCCATCATCCTTACAATACCATTGATCCATTGCTGGATTTATTAGATCAGGCTGCAGAGGATCCAAACGTACTTTCCATCAAGCTGACCATTTATCGATTGGCGAAGAATAGCCGAGTGGTAGAGGCATTACTTAATGCAGCTGAAAATGGCAAGCACGTTTCTGTTCTTTTTGAAGTGAAAGCTCGCTTCGATGAAGAGAACAATATGAAACAAGCGCAAAGACTTCAACAAGCAGGGTGTCACGTGATCTATGGTGTTGGATCTTTGAAAACCCACACCAAGCTGCTACTGATTGTCCGAAAGGAAAAAGAAAAAGTAACGCGCTTCATCCACATGGGAAGTGGGAATTATAATGAAGCGACAGCTAAACTGTACACGGATATCAGTTTACTTACTTCAGATGAATCGTATGCCAATGACGTGCAGGAGTTTTTCAATGTAATTACCGGTCATTCTATGCCTGATAATTACGATAACCTGATTACGGCCCCTATACAGATGCGTCGCGACCTCATTGCACTTATTAACAATGAGCGTGAAAACGCCCTTGCCGGCAAGCCAAGTGGGATTGTCATTAAATTAAACTCACTTCAGGATAAGGACGCAATATATGCTTTGTATGAAGCTTCGAAGGCAGGCGTTCCTGTCAAGCTTATCGTGCGGGGAATTTGTAGTTTACGTCCGGGAAGGAAAGGCTTAAGTGAAAATATTACCGTGCGTTCCATCGTCGGTGAATACCTGGAACACTCACGGATTTTCTACTTTCACAACGATGGAGATCCGAAAGTCTACTGTGGTAGCGCAGATATGATGGTTCGCTCTTTTGACAGGCGATTGGAATCATTATTTATCATCAGCGATCCGCTATTGAAGCAGCAAGCCATCAATATTCTATCATTCAATCTGTCGGACAATGTGAACGCCTATGAAATGAAGGAAGATGGATCATACCAACACTTAGAACCTAATGGAGAGCCAGCTTTTGATATTCATCAAGAATTCTACAAAGTGAAACGTGATTCCATCATGGAAGCCACTTTATTCGAATAAAAAAGCCCATCTCAGATGGGCTTTTTTAATTTCAAATGACCCTATTTATTTCTTCTGAAAAATGCCTTTGAAATTCTCCCTGTAAGCATAGGCTAAGAAAAGGTTTCCAAGGAAAACAAAAATGGCAATTGGAAGTCCTGATGGCTCCATGCTTGCATGCACAAAGAAGATGTTGAGGGTTATTGAACCTAATACTGCTATCGCTAGAGGAACATAGAATCCACTGAGTAAGAGTACACCGGCAATGATCTCCGTTCCCTTAAGTAATGGGAAGAAATAACCAGATGCAGCAAGACCACCCATGAATGTACCCAGTGCACCTTCCATTGGAGGTGTTGGTATGAAGTTCAAAAAACCATTCAATCCGAAGACGAAAAAAATAAGTCCCATTAAATAGCGAACTACTGTAGCTGCTACTTTAATTCCTTTGCTGTTTTCTGTTGACATAATACGTTTTGGTTTGTTAGAAGTATTTACATTAAATGTATGTACATATAAATATATAATAAAGTTCATTGACGATGAAAGAAACTTTATGAATTTTGATGATACTGGATCATACGATCAATGAATCGATCGTTTTCAGGCTCATTAAATTGGATGAAATGATCATCACTTTCAAGCCTCAAAGTGCTATTGTAGACGATTTGCAAAGACTTATAGGGCATGATCCAGGAGTAAGCCTGTAATTTATGTCGGAAGTGAACAATGATGCCTTTAGGCCTTAGTTCGATGTTGGCAGTCGAGATGTAATGGTCAGCATTCAAGTATTTTTTGTACTCGTCGCTTATCTCATGAATAGTCATCCGACGGGAGCCTATTCCACCCATCTTCCATCGTTCTTTCCAGGAAAACGATTGACCAACTGCGTGGTTTATTTTGCGCGTGGTTTCCTTATCAGGGTAGGAGGTGTCGAATATCATTAATTATTAAATGCCATGCCTGGGATTGCCTCCCAAATGGAATTACGTTGGTCCTTCACCTCTTGCAACACCTTTTGACCCGACTTTGTTACCTGAAACAAATGTTTTCTTCTTCCTCCGCGTTCTGGTGTAGCACCAGCATATCGCGAGTCCACGTATCCTTTGGATTGAAGGCGTGCCAAAGCTGCATGCACGGTGCTAATTGTAATTGATCGGTTGCATCTTTTTTTAATCTCCTTCTGAATAGCAACACCATAAGCCTCATCATAAAGTAATGCCACGGTGAGCATGATCAACTCTTCAAGTTCTCCAAGGTTGGTTCCTTTCATGTCTGTAGATTTTTAAGTGTGTTAATTGTACATTGTCCTTCATTTCATTCTCTACTTAGCGTTCTGGAAGGATTGATATTTGCAGTTTTTGCAGAAAGACTGCTTATGATAATTATACTGACAAGCAGCGTCAGTAAGCCTGCCACAGCAAATGCAGCTGCATCAATGGATATTTTGTATTCAAATTCTTGAAGCCATTTAGATATGAGATGATAGGCCAACGGTGCAGCCACAACGAAGCTGATTAGTATAATTAGAATAAACTGCCGGTTAATTAATGATACGATAGATGAGACAGATGCACCTAATACCTTGCGAATACTGATTTCCTTCTGTTTTTGCTGTAGGATTAAGGCCGTCAATCCATATAAACCAAGCGCACAAAGGATAATGCTGATAATGGAATAGATCGTGGACATACCAAGTAACTGGGTTTCTTTTTGATACAACGTGTCAAACCATTCATCTACAAAATAGAAATCGATGGGGGTCCTGGTTGCCAATTGATCCCAAACGTTAAGAATGTACGCAATGGTTTCTTTTTGATTATCCGCTGAAATCTTTACGGAAGAAAGCCAGGTTTGAGTTGTATTCAAATACAAAATCATAGGCTCAATGGTGGCTGTAGCAAGAGATTTATAATGGAAATTTTCTACAACACCAATGATGAGTGCCGGTTCTCCATCTTCGCTAAATCGGATGTGTTTGCCAATGGGATCTTCCCATCCCAGGTAATCTACCAATGCCTGGTTGATGACCAGATTATTGGAGTCGGCCAATGAGGTTTTAAAGAACGTACGTCCATAGTTTAACTCCATACCGTAGGTATCGAAAAACTCCTGATCGACACCAAAAATGCGGGTGGTCACTTCATCTGAATAACCTTCCGGGAATACGGTGGTACTGAAGTTACCCCCACCTATGGCTGATCTCGAGGTAGATATGGACAAGATGTTTGGGTTTTTTAGAAGCTCTGTTTCAAAAACATCAATGTTTTGATCTACCTCGTTGTTGACATCAATTACCATGATTTGTTCCTTATCAAAACCCAATGGTTTATTCTTAAGGTAGGTCGTTTGACGAATGACGATGACGGTACAGACAATGAGAAATATCGAAATCGCGTATTGGAATGTTAGTAGCAACTTCCTTAGCCAGCCTGTTGAACCAACAGAAGAGGAGCCTTGTAAGATTGACGAAATAGGTGGCGAAGAGAGAACCAATGCCGGGTAAAACCCCACAAGAAGACTGATCGCAACAATAAATGAAAGTGCAATAACAATCACAAATGGCTGAAAGAGTGCAGCAATTTCAAGTACTTTTCCAAGTAGCGGGTTCACCTGCGGGATGATGATTGTCAATAATATGAAACTCATTACAGTAGCTGCGGAAGTGTTTATGAATGTCTCGGCAACAAATCGTCCCATCAATTGAGTGCGTGTGGAACCCATTACTTTCCTTATGCCCACTTCAGTATGCGTTTCCGTTGCTCTTGACAGCATGATGTTGATGTAGTTTACACTGGCGATCAGAAAGACCAGTAATGCGGAGAATGCAAGTGTGTATACAAATGTGAGGCTTCCGGATTTCATCCCTCTATCTCCTCTAATATCTTCTCCATATAAATACATTTTCTTTAGTGGCATTAATCGTAAAAAGTATACTTCGGCGCGCTCTTCGAAGTGTCGATTCATCATGTCAGGAAGTTTTTCTACCACACTTGCAGGATCAGAATCTGCTGAAAGTTTGATAAAGGTGAAAATTCCCTGGGCGAGCCAATTATTCATCCATCGATAACCCAGTGGACCAACATTTGGCACAGTAGTACTCCAGGAGATTAATGCATCAAACTGCATGGATGATCTACGCTCTACATCTTCAAAAACTCCTGTTACGGTGTAGTTCAGATCATGCAAGCCGATGACCACCTGTCCGATAGGATTCTCATCCCCAAATATGGATTTGGCAAGTGATTCACTTATCACAATAGAAGAAGGAGCTGTTAGCGCTGTAACCGGATTTCCTTTTAGAAGTTGATAATCAAAGAATTGAAAGAAGCTCGAATCGGCAAAATAGAGCTTATCAGTAGCGAAATTGTTTTGCTCATAGGAAACGATCGCTTTGGAAAACCATGGACAAACCCTGACAAACTCTTCTATTTCCGCATACTCATCAGTCATGGTTGGACCCATCAAACCAGATGTTTCGTAGGTTAGATGATCGGTGTTTTCAGCAGGGTTTATGTGGTGCTTGTATACACGATAAATACGATCTGCATCACTGTGCTGATTATCAAACTGGAGTTCGTCATGAACATATACCAACGCAAAGAGCGAACAGGTGATGGCAGTAATTAATCCAATAAGGTTAATAGCAAAAAATGCTTTATGTCTCTTTAATGATCGGAAGGAGGTAAGCAGGTAGTTGGTCCAGATTGCTTTCATGTTTGATACTTTTTTTGAGCGTTTCTTAAATCTTCTCCTGAAAAAGCCAAACGCCTGAAAGAAGTAGATGAGCTTGGCTTTTGCAGGACCTTTCAATTCTACATTCTCAAAAAATAGTTCTTCCAGATCTCCGTAAATACCTTCAATGAGATAGGGGTCACAATAACGATTAATTAATCGTTGAATCCATTCCGGTGGTTTGATCTCCTTACCATTCATATACAGGTACTACTAGCAATCTTATGCAATTTTACTAAATCTTTCGTATATGTAGAAATTGATATGTGGTGAATATACGAAAGGTTTTTTGATATGTTTCGTTTATGTAGAAATTGATATGGAGTTTTCAATTATATAAATGCAAAGAGCCCGGGAGTAAAACTCCACGGGCTCTTACGACTAACCTGAGAATAACCTATTTCTTAGCTTTCATCGCCACATTCTTCTTCCCATTCTTCCCATTCTTCTCCCAAATCCACGTCTTGAGAGATACCATTTTCTGTAACGGTTACGATGTTATCACATTCTCCATTTCCAAAGTTGACGCTATAGTTGCCTGTCTGGTCGCCAATCGTATAGCTGCCGGAATATTGGCCACTTACAAAGATCCATACATCTTCATCTTCACAATCAAAATCATAGAAGAGTGGGATATCTACCTGCGAGCTGAAAGACTCTCCTGTGCTCACACTTATTGACTCTGTTCTGCTCTGAACGGTGTAACCATCCTGATCTACTTCTTCAGAACCTTGCGCTACATAGTCTACTTCAATCAGACGTTCGCCCGTAGATACATCAGATGTTGAATCATGGCCATACTCCATGTAGCTCGTACTTAGATCAGCGCTGAACTGATATGAGGCATGGTAGAAGTATTGGGCTGAGTCAGCAGGTTCTGATGTTCCGTCGATCTCTTCCCATTGCCCACTGTAGCTGTATGTTCCGTCGATGGTCCAGTCTTGACCTCCAAAATTGGTATATGTAACTGTTGCACTAAACCCTGACTCAGAGTAAGATCCCTCCTCAACCAGTTTTCCTTTCAGGAACTCTCCATAATAGTCACAGCCATCCCCAAAGTCTAAGGTAAATTTGTAATTTCCATTTCCGTCATCTTCCCAGGTCTGAGTTAAGCATTTTGGTTCGTTTCCATCCGTTGTATCAGTAGCAGTTCTTCCCGCACTTCTAAACATGGCTAAAGGAGACTTTGCAGAACGACCATTGGTTGCATTTTGGAAGTTTCCGAATATTGCTCCCATCGGACCACCTATACCATTACTTCTTAATTTATCAATGGCAGAGTTTGAGTTTACTACGATATTCTCTGCTACTACATTTTCCTGTAATGGATTTGGGTTCTCAGTTTCGTCGCTACATGACCAAACAAGGACTACCAGTGCAATCCATAATGAGGCGATAATTGGTTTCTTCGTTTTCATAAGTATTCGATTATTGTGTTTCGAATGTGGTACAGGTATTGAAGAATTTACCCTACCGAAATATTCACTTTTTTTAAAAAAGTGCCTTTAAAACCGAATATTGAAGAAAAAATTGGGTGTGAATCCTAGAAGATAAGTATCTAACGGCACTACTTCGAGCTCATTCGAAGCTCCGGCAATATCACTTTGCTCACCGAATACATATCTCACCGTAAACTTTCTTGATCGGATGTTTCTGTGATTTAAGATATTAAATAGTGTTACTCCGGACTCACACGAAAGGCTACCGATCTTGAAGTTATATTTAGCGGATAGATCGAGTCTCTTATAGGCTGGAAGCCTGGATTGATTGATGCGACTGAGGTCATAAAAGGAAACGGAATCATTAACAATGCTGTATTCCGGATTGGCCGGTGTATACGCTTGACCCGATCCCAGAAGCAAAACACTTGAAAGTTCCCATTTACCAAGCTTGAGGATGTTAGTAAAGTTGAGTTCATGTCTTTGGTCCTGAATAGAAGGGTATGGGTTGTTTTGATTGCGATACCAAAACGAATTCTGAGATCTTCCCAAAGAATAACTGATCATGGATGTAAATGTCCGGTCTCGATATTTTAAGAAGATGTCAAGGCCTTCAGCATTGTTTTCTCCTGCCAGGTTTAGCTCTTGCATGCTTAAGGCATCGATGATTTCAGGAGGTAAAACCAGGAACTGGTTTTCAATGATCCCCTCCGTGCGTTTGTTGTAATACTCTAAATCCATTGACCATTTGTCCCATTTATAATTTCCACCAATAATAAAATGGGTGCTGCGTTGGACGGGGATAATTTTATCGTCAGCTAAGATCCAATAAAATTGATCTGAGTTTTGTAGTATGGAAAGTGAGGTCTGGGTGATGTATTGATGATGAAATGATGCGGCACCTTTCAATGAGAACCGATCGGTTATCTTGATGCCCATATCGAACCTTGGTTCCAGGTACCATTTATCTGTTGGTTCATAATAAGAGGTTCTGAGACCTAGGTTGGCCGTAATGTCATCCTTCTGAAACAAATAATTACCATAAAGACTGAAAATACTTGCTTCTATGTCTAGCGTATCGCTATATCCTTCAGCAACAGAAAGTTCTTCGAAAAAACCTTGGGTAGTACGATAGTTTGTTGTGATTGAATTAAGTTCCAATCCGCCATAGATTGTGTTTTGGTCATCAATCTCAATTTCATTGTGAGATTTGATGGTCACATCTCCAACCGAGCTTCCTACCGTGTAATTGAAATAGGTAAGCGCTGAATTAGCTGCTATGCTGTCGTTTTCAAAAGCAACTACATCTTGAAAGAAGGTCTGAGTAATGCTCAAAGATTCCTCTTCTTTATACTCGGAGGCGCTAAGTGTGGTGTTGTTAAACCACTTCGGCTTGAATTGACTTTTAAGGTTCAAACTGATTCCTGCATTGGACCAATCAGAAAGGTCCAGGACCGAATATTCTGAAAAATCATCGCCTTCAATATAGTTTGCAGAGTAATTGTCCTCGCTTACATAAAAGTTAACATCAAATACCGAGCGATCGCTGAATCGATGTTGAACCTTTGCATTAATGTCATAGAATTTCAAGGAAGGAGAGAGGCCTATGCTGTTCAGCTCTGGGCTTATTGATTCCAAATAGTTTTGTCTACTTGAAGTCAGAAACTCTTCATATAAATCTGAATTAATGATGTCAGTGAATGATTGTCGGAAGGCGAGAAGAGCTGAAGTTCTATTTCCAAGGGGAATATTAAGTGTTGTATTAACGGAAAGCATATTTAAACCAGCGCTACCACTAAAACCATCGACACCACCATTTCTTCCTGCAACATCGACTACTGAGGAAACTCGACCTCCGTACTTTGGTCCAAATCCTCCTTTATAAATACTTACATTATTGATAGCATTTGGGTTTAAGGTACTGAATATGCCAAAAAAATGGTCGAGATTGTAAAGCGTAAATCCATCCATCAAGACGAGATTTTGAGAGGGCAACCCTCCTCTTACGACAAGCCCGGAAGAGGTCTCATCAGTAGCTCTTACGCCGGGCAATAGTTGCAAGGTTTTGAAAACATCAGTTTCACCCAGCATGGGCAATGAGCTGAACTGCTGCGGATTTAAACTAAAAAAAGAAGGTGTAGGATTGTAGTTGTCTAATTCTGCAGTAAGTACCACTTCAGGAAGTTCTTGTGGGTTTTGATTCAATCGTATGGTTAGATTTTCCTGGTTTGGCGGGACCTTAAGCTCTAATTTTTTATATCCTATGTAGCTCACCGTCAATGTAAGTGTATCAGCCGTAGGTGGGAGATTGAATCTTCCATTTTGTGAGCTGAGTGTGCCTTTCGATTCAGATTGTACATGAGCAAATGCCAATGGCTCTCCACTACTTTCATCTAAGATTTGCCCGATGATTGGTGCACTTTTCGGTTTAATCTTGTCTTTATTGGGAATAATCAAATAAATGCCATCCGTCAACTTCAGGTCAAAAGGTAGTTCTTCGAATATCCCACTGATGAGGTCAGCTTGTGAACTTGCTTTTATTTCTTTAGTAATAGAATGCTTGGAAAGCTCTCGAGGATTATAGGAAAACTTTAGATTATATTTTTTGGACAGCGACTTCACCACACTGGTCAATGTCTCGTCCTTGACGGACAAATTGAAATTTTGCTGAGCAGACAAAATTATCACGGTGAGTAGGAGAGTCGTTGTGAAAAGCGCCCGCATGTTGATCTATTCAGGTTCCCGAATTGCGTATGCATCTTGAGCGGTTTGCTCATAGGCCAGTCCAAGTGGAAGACACACCATCTCAAGCGCACTTTCTACATCTTTGTTCGTAAAGTATCCATTGAAAATGTATTCGGAGGTGTCCGGGAGTGTCACTTTAACATCAAATTGTCTTTCTACTTCACGTAAAACATCCGAAAGCCTCTGATCGCTAAAATAGAATATACCCGCTTGCCATCTACCCACTAGCTCTTTATCAACAGAAGTTCTTTTAACTGTATCAGCCTCAAGTCTTATGGACTGACCGGGAGTAATGAGTTCGCTCACAGATTTGGTAGGGATTTCAACTTTCACTTTACCGGTTTTACACGACACTTCAAATGTTGAATCTCGCGCAAATACATTGAAAGAGGTACCTAATACTTCAACAGAACCCACAGAAGTATTTACTGAAAATTTTCCTCCCTCAACTACTTCGAAAAAAGCTTCACCGCTCAATTGGATGATTCGATTCCATTTCTCAGAATAACTAACTGTTGAGTTTGCGTTTAGGGTCACCTTAGAACCGTCAGGTAAATCTATGGTCCTGGATTCAGCTGCTATCGTGGTTTCTTCGAGAAGGGCTGGAGGAGATTGATTAATGGATGTGAAAACAAATGTTGCAATGATCAATAACGAGGCAGCAATACTTACATAGGTCCATAAAGGAATAGATTTTTTCTCTGGTTCAATTGCTTCTTCAATATTACTCCAAATATCCTCTTTACTTCTTCCTTTAGGGATTTGGGCATGAGAGGAGTGCTTGAGAAACTCTCCGAGCTCATCATTCACGTCATTGGTCTCGTGATTCAGCAGATCTTTATATTTATCTAAATCATCCATCGCTTAAATCTTCATCCCTAAACTATCCCTTATCATACTGATCGCTTTGCTCATTCTTTTCTCTATTGCCTTTACGCTCAGATTAAGTCTTTCAGCAATTTCAGCATATTTTAATTTATCTATCCTATTCATCAAAAACACTTCCCGGCAATCTGGTGGTAAGCTTTCAATGACCTTATTTAGCTTTTGCTCAAATTCAGCTTCTTCCATCTGGAACTGAGGTGAAGTTGAATTTGTGGAAACCTCTACAGATGCTGATTTTTGATGCTCTCTCACCACTTTTTCATGATTGAAATGATTCATCAATAAATTATTCGCAACTGTATACAAAAGGCTTTTCACCGTTTCCATTTGAATGTCATCCCGCTTATTCCACACCTTAATGAAGGTTTCCTGTACCAAATCATCTGCCACATCAATATCCCCGCATTTATAGTACAAAAAACCTCGTAAACTCTCGAAATATTCATCGTAGAGCTTTTTCAGGTCTTGCTTTTTGAATGGATGGGTGACTTTCATTTTGAGTAATACAACTCAAATATACAAGGCTACCCACATCATTCCTTTATCTCTACAGCTCAAAAGGATTTTACCCTACTGATTTTTAGAATTAAGTTTGATTTCAATGATTTCCAAGAACCAAATTCAAGAGGCATACATAGATCTGATGGAGAAAAAAATCTCTGATGTAAGATCCGAATTAGAAGAAGTTCGTAAATCTGCCAATGCTGAGACTAAGAGTAGCATGGGAGATAAGTATGAAACCAGTAGAGAGATGATGATGCAAGAGCAAAATAGATTGGGTTCACAGCTTGATATATTTAGTGATCAATTGGGGGCATTAAGAAGTGTAGATCTGGATAAAAATCATTCGGCAGTAAGCTATGGATGTTTAGTGGAGACAGACAAAGTCAATTTCTTTCTTTGCGCAGCGATCGGTCAGTTGATCGTCGAAAAGACTACCGTATTTGCCATTTCAGGTGAAGCTCCTATAGCCAAATCCATGCATGGAAAAAAGAAAGGAGAGACCTTCATTTTCAATAATGTAACCTATTCCATTAAGGGCATTTCATAAAAAAAGCCGACTATTAAGTCGGCTTTTCCTTTGATGAGGGCTATTCGTAAAAATTAATATAGGTATTCTAGTGCTACCACGTCAAAGTTTCCAAACTCTCCATCTTCGTTTGCTGAGAAGCAAGCTAACATGATTGAGTTTGCATCGAAACCAGTAGGAGTTCCAGGGATGTGGATTGCTCCAACTCCACCGCTACCTTCATTTCCTCCTGTTCCACAAGAAAGTGATCTGTTGAAGTAGTCAGTGTGACGAAGACCCACGCTGTGACCCATTTCATGAGTAATCACGTGCTCCACTACATTGGTACCAAAACTACTTGTACCAGACTGTATTTGAATCCACTTGTAAGGGTTTCCGCCTGAAGGGAATCCTGCCGATCCTCCACCTCCACCACTTACTCGGTAAACTACCATGTCGTACGCATTGAAATTGGTGCCAAATGCAAGTGTGAAATTCAATCCAATGTTAATTCTGTTATAGTTATTAACAGCCCATTGAAGTGCAGTTCTCATAGTGTTGTCTAGTGCATTTGATCCGCCAGTGTATCCTAACACAGAGATCGTTTGGTTGTTGCTTACTAGGTTGCTGGTTCTGTACTGCTCATTAACTTTTCCAAAATGGAAAATTTCACTCGCTAACATCTCCTTGAGTTGAGCCTCAGAGATTAATATATCGCCCTCTAATCGATAATTAACTTCAGATTCTCCGGTAAGTGGATTTAGATTGTTGATCTTTTCAACACCTTGAGTGTCAAATCCAAGATCATCAAGCTGGGCTAAAACATCATCAGAAATAACATCAGCTTGTGGCTCATCCTCAGTGGAACATGCGGTGAAACCAAACGCTATAAACATAGCGAGCACACACGATAGTGCGTAATTTAATCTTCTCATAATAATATTAGGTTAAACAATTTACTGCCAATATAAAAGTTAAGTTTCTGGAAAAAAAAGCAATATTCTATTTTTTTATCAACATTATCATGTGATAAACAATATATTATTTTGAATTAAGTAGTCATAATCCAATAAAAATTCCTTAAAATACAATTAAGGGATAATAATATTTGATTAATTTCTTCTATCTACGAATAATATTTTTTCATCGAAGATATATGGTGTTTTGTCTAATTTGGCAAACCTATGAGAAGAACGATTTTGAATGTGTTGTTGATTGTTTTGACAACTATAGGTTTTGCCCAAGATCCAAATAATTGGCGAACCTATATCAAGGAGGATTTTACTACACGAGCGAAAGGGAAGGAACAAGTCTATTTGGTCGAAGGTACAATTTCAGCGCTCAGAAATTCCGTAAATAGTTTTGAAGTTATTAGGTCAATTGATAAGCATCATCATATCGTCAAAGGGATTATTAATGATCACCAGTCCTGGAGTGTTAATCCGCAATGGAAATTAAATATTGAGCCTCACAAATCAGTAAAAAATTATTATGTGGTAGTTTCAGGCGATTTTGAAGCATCATTGCTGGACCACTTCAAAATTCTCAAAGCATACCCTGAACGAAACACCTTCTTAATTGAAGGAACCTATAAGAAAATAGAAGAACGGCTGCTCCCTAATGCTGAGGTCTATTATATCACTAATAAGGTCTACTCACCATTTGTTGAAAGTCGCGTGATTGATATGAATTTGAATCCCAACCGAGTAAATAGGATACATCATACCTATCCAGAATTGGATGGTGTAACAGAAACAGTTTCAATACAAGAGAATAATTTTAATATCGAAGACATTGATATTCTTAACAGAAGTCTGGTTTCCGGATTGGAAAGTGAAATCGTGGATAACCATGCTACTGAGATGGCAACGATCATTGCGGGAAATGGGAACTCATTCGTCACAGGAAGGGGAGTGGCATCTAACACTACCATAATCTCCTCGGATTTTTTAGAACCAATGCCTGATCCAGATCAACATTATTTGGATTTTAATATCAATACACAAAATCATTCATATGGAATTATCCGAGCCAACGAATATGGTGTAGAAGCCAGAGCATTCGATCAAAGTGCATATCTAAATAGAAATCTCCTTCATGTTTTTTCAAGCGGCAATCAAGGTGAGGAGGTCTCGACTGACGGTACATACAGTGGGGTACAAGGTTTTGCTAACCTAACAGGGAACATGAAGATGTCTAAGAATTCCCTGGTGGTTGGTTCTGTTGACACAGTTGGGCAGGTTCCTTCATTTGTTTCCAGGGGTCCTGCTTATGACGGGCGGGTGAAACCGGAGGTGGTTGCCTACAGTGTTGTGGGCAGCTCCAACTCAGCAGCCCTGGTATCGGGAGTAGCAACTTTGCTACAGCAACAATATCGAAGTGAACATTCAGAAGATATGCCCTCAGCACTGATGAAAGCATTGATTATCAATGGTGCTAAAGATGTTGGGCCTCAAGGCCTTGATTATTTGACGGGTTATGGAAATGTGGATGCCTGGAGGAGTTTGGATGCATTGATAAATGATCGGTATGTCGTTGGTTCGGTAGCAGATGGAGATATAGAATCATTTGTTTTGAACCTTCCTCCGAATGCCGTGAATATGAAAGTAACACTTTGCTGGACAGATCCTCCTGCTAATGTCAACGATTTTGCAGCTTTAGTTAATGATCTTGATTTAAGAATTTTAGATGGCACTTCAACCACTCTTCCATGGGTTTTAGATAGCAGTCCAAATGCAGCAGATCTAGCAAAGGCAGCAACCAGAGGTGTTGATAACCTAAATAATGTTGAGCAGGTAACGATTGCAAATCCTGTCACCACCTATACCATAGAAGTGGAAGGTAGTGAAGTTCTGACAAGTCAAGATTATTATATATCGTGGCAATACGAATTGGAAGACACTTTCGAATGGGATTTCCCAACAGGAAGTGATAATATGCCCTATAATGGAGAAACAGGTTCGTATTTCAGATGGACGACTACAAAAACCGGGGTTGGTATACTTTCTTATACCACGGATGAAGTAAACTGGACCGTACTTGACGATAATATTGATTTGTCGGATGGATATTGGAGATGGAATAATCCACCCTTGATAGGTGATGATGTGCGAGCCAGGATGGAAATAGGAAGTGAGAGTTTTGAAACCGAAGTGTTTACAGTCTCTCGACCGCTTTCAACCGCGGTTGGGTTTAATTGTGGAGACTCATTGATGCTTAAATGGGCTCCGGCTGCAAATGCTGAGAGTTATACCATTTATGATTTGGGGCCAGAAACTTTAGAAACATTCGCAACTACATCCGACACGTTTTTAGTGGTGCCAAATATAAGTACGCTCTCAACCAATCATTTCTCCATCCAACCCAATTTACCATCAGGAAAGACATTGCTTGCTTCACCAACATTCGATTACACACTCCAAGGTGTTGATTGTTATATTTTTTCATTCTTTCAAACCATCGCTTTGGATACCGGAATTTATCTGAATTTATCTCTTGGGACCACCTACGGAATGGATCGGATAGTTTTTGAGCGGAACAACCTGTCAAGTTTTGAGGAGATCGCCACGATTTCAACATTTGAGGAAGAAGAATATTCTTTTCTGGACGAGAACCCCAATCAAGGATTTAACGAGCATCGCGTGACGATCTATTTCATTAATGGAGAAGTATTGACACTTTCTGCTGGAACATCTTTTTACTTAACAGAAGAGCCTGTTCGTATTTTTCCTAATCCCATTCAATCTGGTGAAGAATTCACGGTGTTGACCAAAGAATTTGACGAAAGAACCCCATTGCTTGAACTCGTCGATCATGAAGGAGCTATCATTTATCAACGCGAAATTCAAGGTACACTCGATGCGATACCAACTTATGATTTTGAGTCTGGCATTTACATTTATCGACTGTACGCAGATGGTGAGGTGCATATAGGTCGTGTCTTAATTCGTTAGTTTACTGTATCTTAATGATTGAATATCAGTGAGTTAGATTTTTTTCTTAATTTTTTTTCAATTACTAAAACTTTTTTTTGAGAAGGATCATCCTTGAATAAACCTAAGCGGTATGAAGAATAGTTTTGGAGCAACGAATCAGGGATTATGCAACCTAATCAATTAAGAGACACAATGGTACCCTTGGAATCTCTTATTGAGAAGGCAAAAACTGGAGATGAAACATCCTTTAACCAGTTGGTTAATCTTTGGTATAAGCGGATCTATAATTATGTCTTAAAACAAATTTCAAATGAGGATCTCGCTGCTGATGTGACGCAGAAGACTTTCATTGCGGTGTTCAAAAACCTAAAGAAGCTCAAGGATACAGGAAGCTTTAAGCCATGGATTTACCGTATTGCTACCAATTTTTGCTACCAGGAAGCACGAAAACTGACTAAGTCTAAGACTGTAGCTTTCACGGTAACAAGTAATTCTGAAGGTGATTCGATCATCAAAGAAGAAGGAGAGGCTGAGGGATCATTCTATAATCCTGAAATGAATTACAGGCAGTTGGAGTTAGAAAAAATACTATTTAAGTGCTTACAGGCTATACCATCTGATCATCGTAGTGTGATCATAATGAAAGAATATGAGGGAATGAAGTTCAGAGAAATTGCAGAAGCACTACAAACCTCAGAGAACACCGTCAAGACGTGGTTATACAGAGGATTAAAAATGCTCAGGAAGGAGCTAGAAGAAAATAGAATAACGAAAGAAACATTGAGTTATGAATTATAAACCAGAAGAATCGACATTGATTTCTTACCTGTACGGTGAGTTGTCAGCAGAAGAAAAGAAGAAAGTGGAAGAATATCTTTCTGGAAATGAAGAAGCCAGTAAAGAGCTAGAGAAGCTACGATCTGCACTTGGAATTATAGCTAAACTAAAGGATAAAGAAGTAGATGTTCCTACCTTCACTTTTAACAATTCCTCGAACATTGTAGTAGGTAGCCACTCAATGGCTGTTTTTTGGAAGAGATCTTTAGCTATAGCAGCAAGTATTGCAATCATTCTATTCATGGGTTATCTCACCCGATTCAATGCATCTTTTGACGATGGAGGGCTACAGTTAACCTTCGGCGAGCAAAGCACAGGGTTTAATCAGCAACAGGTAGAGGCCATGATTGCTGATGCCATTGCAAAAAATAATATCAACCTGGATCAAAAGCTAGCAAGCACGGAAGCAGGGATGAAGAATTATGTGTTAGATAACAATCAGTCGCTACAAACACAGCTGGTTAGCCAGGTAAATAATAAAACGGAAACTGAATCAGATTTTGAATTCGAGCGACAGCAATATTTGGCTTATCTGAAGCAATTGATTGAAGATTCTGAATCTTCCCAACAGAGGTATGTTGATCAGGCCATGACAGACTTTGCCATATTCCTGGACATACAAAGACAAAACGATTTGCAGGTATTTCAAACACGCTTTGACAATATTCAAGACAATGCAGAATTGAATCAATTTCAAACCAATCAAATTCTTGCAAATCTTATTTCAACAGTTGAAGAACCTACTCAGGAACCTAACCAGTATTGATTAAAAGGTAAAAAGTAAAACAATGAAAATGACTCGTAAAATAATAGTTGGAATCGTGCTTATGGCATTGACCTTTTCCACTTCATTAGGACAAGCAATAGATGAGAAACGCATGGAGCGCGACCTGAAAATTGCAGAAAATATATTGAATACACTTAGCAGTGGAGAGAGCCGTCTTCGATTTCATAGCAACATCGAAAGCAATTATATGCCTGGATATGGTGTTGTATTTAGTATCCCTAAAGTCAACTATATCTATAGAACAAGTGGCAATGTGGTTTATAGCGGCGGATCTGGCGCATATGTAATTGCTCCTTCAGATGATGATCCTGATGAGGAGATAGTTGTTGCAGAAAGTGTAAAGAGGAGAGAGGAAGATCGGGAGGAGATTGCTAAAGAGGCACAAGAACAATTAAAGGAGCAGATGACGATCTTTCTTATCGATTATGCCGATTTGATTGGGCAATTGAAACCTTCCGACAGGATCGTTGTCCAGTCAAGGGGATCAGATAATCGGCTATTTTATGGTGGCAGCAAATCGAGAAGCAGGCAAAGCAGCTTCACAGCTCAAATACTCAAAAGTGATTTGATTGCCTACAAACAAGGGAAGATGGATCGCGATGGAGTGATAAAGAAGATTTCGTTTAAAACCCCAGAAGAAAACGGAGAAGCGTCAAAGGATCTTGAGCTCTTCGCTACCATTTTTGCAAGACTCTATGAGCCGGATCTTTCTTCAACTTACTACATTTCATCTCGCAATCTGGGTTATACAAACCTTGAAGGTTTCGGAGTTACATTCAGCATGAAAGTCTACTCTTCCAGTAGCGACTCTGGGTTGCATACCATTCGTACCACAGGTGAGAGCGGATTGACCAGGGAGCAAAGGGATGAAAAAGTAAATGCCATGTACCCGGAATTTGAGCAGACTTTTAAAGAGAATCTATTGGATTACGGTAGAACCATCAAAAGTCTGGGATCCGATGAGACATTGGTTTTCAAGGTAAAACTTACTGAATGTAAAGGATGTGAGATGCCGGAAGAGATAGAGGTAAGTGTGAAGGCGAAAACGCTTAAGAGCTATGATAAGGGATCAATTTCGAGAGCAGACGGAGTGAAGCAAATAACTGT
Source organism: Ekhidna sp. (assembly GCA_965601465.1). Taxonomy (GTDB): domain Bacteria; phylum Bacteroidota; class Bacteroidia; order Cytophagales; family Cyclobacteriaceae; genus Ekhidna. The sequence continues at coordinate 2,343,386 of OZ271834.1, forward strand.
AAAAAGAAAAGGTTAATACATATAATTAGTTTGTTAAAAATGAAGCCCATCAGTAACTAATGATGGGCTTTTTATTTTATGAAGCTATTGATCTTTTTTACCCATCATGAGTAATTCATTCATGCTGATTTCTGTAATGTATTTTTTTTCTCCATCCTTTTCATAGGAACGATTAATCAGTTTACCCTCCATCGCAATCTCACTTCCCTTTTTCAGGTAGTTTTCTACTACATCAGCTTTCTTTCCCCATACCACAACATTATGCCATTGAGTATCTGTTACCTTATCTCCTTCCTGATTGTAGTAACTTTCGTTGGTGGCAAGAGAAAAGCTTGCCATCTTCCGGCCGCTATCAAAAGTTCTTACTTCAGGGTTGTTTCCCAATCTCCCGATAAGTTGTACGCTGTTCTTTAGACTTTTCATTATGATAAATTTTAAGATGTAAAATCACTCATCGTGACGGATGAATGTGTCATTAACTATTGGCAAATGTTGGTATTGATGGAGCTAAATATTCCGTTGTTAGGAATTATAGAGCAATTGTACACCATTTGTAGTCATTGGTTGAAGATTTGTTCCTGTAATGAAATGGAAAATCCGGGGTTGAAATGAGATAACTTCAAACAATCAGACAGGATATGAGCTTATATTAATAACTAATACCAATTCAGATGGCAAATCCTACAATTGCAGATAAGCAACCTATACCCATTGAGCTTGAAAAAGGTAAAACGTATGCCTGGTGCTCATGCGGACTTTCAGAAAATCAACCTTTTTGTGATGGGTCTCACGCGGGAACAGAGTTTTCTCCCAAGGTGTTTAAAGCTGAAGAAACTAAAACTGCCTATATGTGTATGTGTAAACACACTGCCAATCCAGGTTTGTGTGATGGATCACATAAAAATCTTTAGTCACCAGGTAGCGTGATCTAAGTTTGCATCGATCACCGTGGTAGAGTCTGAAACGATCTTAAACGGATGACAATAGCAAACATCTGGACATTGGATGAGTGTGCAAACTACTTTGCTATTATCTTTTAGAAAAAGACTGTAAGTTCCGGGAGGTAGTTTCGTTTCATATTCTCCATCATCATTGGATATCACTTCTTTGATTAACAAGGACTCATCGTATTTCTCAGCAATTGAGGTAATCAATATTCCTGTAGAAATTGGACGAGGCACACATGGTTCAATCCCTGGCCCCGGCATGCAGTTGCCCTCATAAATACCAATTATTCCTTTCAACGTTCCATTTGGCTCAGAAACTTTTTGTGCAACACATGAAGCAAGTAGAAATGAGAATAAAATTGTGAACTCAATGGATTTTATATGCATGCTTTTTTGTCCGTAAAATCAAGGAATATTTCATAATTTATCAAATTTCATCTATATAATTCTGCAATTGGTCGATGATGTGAAACATTTATCATCATTTGATAATACAAATTGACCTTCCATAAATACAAGTGTAGGTACATCAATGTTGTATTTTAATAATGAATATTTATAAAATTTTGAAAATATCGTAAATACAGAATATAATATTTATTTTATTTTTTTTGAACAAAGCTTATTGGAAGTCGCTGAAAAATAACCTTATATTCGTCGGATTAATTAAAAACCTAATCGTATTACTATGAGAAGAAACAAGCGACTGGTAAAGGCGTTGTTGCTAGCCTTTGCTGTGTCCACTACTACTTCTTTTGCTCAAACCCCACTTCAGAAGCAAGAGATCAGCAACAGCTACGACAAAGCAAAACTTTCCCAACTTCAACGAGACTTTACTGACAAGCAAAATGCCAGGAAGACAGAAGCTCTTAACATGGCAGCACTCCGTGGATGGCAAGTTCGAAAAAAGAACAATGATGGTTCTATAGACGAGTTGATGGCCGTATCTTCTGACGGTCAACCACTCTATTATTCTATTTACAATGCTGACGCGGCAAGATCTACCCGAGCTATCCACCTAAATATTGGTGGTTCACTTGGATTGAGTCTTGACGGACAGAACATGACGGCCCATGTTTGGGATGGTGGACCTACCAGACCGACACACCAGGAATTTGATGGACCGGGCGGAAACAATCGTGTAACAATCAATGATGGTAACACTACCTTAGATGGTAACAGTTTCCACGCTCAGCACGTGACAGGTACGATTGTAGCTTCAGGTGTTCAGGCGGCAGCCAAAGGAATGGCTCCTCAAGCCAGAGCATTAACGCACGATTGGAACAACGATCTTTCTGAAGCGACTACTGCTGCAGCAAATGGAATGCTGATCTCTAACCACTCGTATGGTTTTAGAGCTAGCTTAGTTCCTGATTGGTATTTTGGTGCCTATATCAGTGACGCGAGAGACTGGGATCAGTTGATGTACAACTCTCCATATTACCTGATGTGTGTATCAGCGGGTAATGACGGTAATGACAACTCCTCAAATGGGAACCCACTTGCAGGACAGTCTTCTTTTGATAAGCTGACTGGAACTGCAAACTCCAAGAACAACATGGTAGTTGCAAATGCGCAGGATGCTAATGTTGGCTCGGATGGTTCATTGATTTCTGTTTCAATCAATAGCAGTAGTAGTGAAGGACCTACTGATGATTACCGAATTAAGCCGGACATTACAGGAAATGGTACTGGTGTATACTCTACTTATGACAACAGTGATGCGGCCTATAATTCAATTAGTGGTACCTCTATGTCATCACCAAATGTGGCTGGAACACTACTACTTCTTCAACAGCATTACAATAATGTGAATGGTAGCTTCATGAGAGCTGCGACTCTTAAAGGTGTGGCGCTTCACACTGCTGACGATGCTGGTATTTCAGGTCCTGATGCAATCTTTGGATGGGGACTTTTAAATGCAAAAGCTGCTGCAGAAGCAATCTCTGATAATGGAAATGGTTCTGTGGTTGATGAGCTAACCCTCTCAAATGGAGGATCTTACACACTAAATGTTGATTCTGATGGAAGCAGCCCTTTAATCGCTTCAATCTCTTGGACAGATCCGGCAGGAGCAGCAAATACAGGAACGGCTAACCTTACCACTCCGGTACTTGTTAACGATTTGGATATTCGTGTAACTAAAGGAGGAACAACATATGATCCTTACCGACTAACTGGAATTAACTCAAACGGAACTGGTGATAACAATGTGGATCCTTACGAGCGAGTAGATGTTAGCGGAGCTTCTGGAGCATATACCATCACAGTGACTCACAAGGGTTCACTTTCAGGTGGAAGCCAGAATTTCTCTTTAGTAGTAACAGGTGTAACTGGTACTCCTCCTGTGTGTAATGCTACTACTCCAACAGGTTTATCTTCTTCTAACGTAGGAACTACAACTGCTACGCTTAGCTGGAATGCCGTAGCAAACGCAAGCTATGATGTAAGATACCGACCTGTAGGTGGATCTTGGACGACTGTTGCGGTAGGTGGAACAAGCACTAATCTCACAGGACTATCAAGTGGAACAGATTATGAAGCTCAAGTACGAAGCAGATGCCCAGACAGCTCTACTTCTTCCTATAGTTCTTCTGTAAACTTCACTACAGGAACAGTAAGCCTATCTTGTACGACTACAATCTCTTCTTTCCCATATGCTGAAAGCTTCGAATCCAATGATGGATGGAATCAGATCGGTGGTGATGATGGCGACTGGGTAAGAGATTCTGGAGGAACTCCTTCATCAAACACAGGACCTAGCTCAGGAGCTGATGGATCATTCTATATGTTCCTTGAAGCTTCTACAAATGGAAGTGCGGGACAAATTGGAAATAATGCAACTGCTATACTTGAAAGTGATTGTTTCGATCTTTCAGGGGCAAGTGGAGCAACATTCTCCTTCCAGCACCACATGTATGGAAACAACGTTGGTTCAATTGCAATTGAAGCCTCTAATGATGGTGCAACTTGGACACAACTATACTCACTATCAGGTAACCAAGGTAACCAGTGGAATGCAGTAGACATTGATCTTGCATCTTATGTAGGAGGTGACGTTAAAATCAGAATTGTTGGAACAACAGGTAATGGATGGTCTTCCGACATTGCAGTTGATGATCTATCAGTAACTACTAGCGGTGGTGCTGATACGCAAGCGCCTACTGCTCCAACAAACCTTGCTGCTTCGAATGTTACTCAAACTACTTTAAGTCTTAGCTGGGATGCTTCTACAGATAATGTAGGGGTAACTGGGTATGACGTATATCAAGGTGCATCTAATCTTGGCACAGTAACAGGAACTGGAGCTAACATTACTGGTTTAACTGCTGGAACCGCTTACACTTTCACTGTTCGTGCAAGAGACGCTGCGGGCAATGTGTCTGCTGCAAGTGCTCCGGTAAACGTAACTACACTTAGTGATGGCATTTCTTGTTCTGGAACTGAAACACTTCCATATAGTGAAAGTTTTGAATCCAATGACGGTTGGACCCAGGTAACTGGAGACGATGGTAACTGGGTACGAGATTCAGGAGGAACGCCTTCATCAAACACAGGACCTAGCTCAGGAGCTGATGGATCATTCTATATGTTCCTTGAAGCTTCTTCTAACAATAGTCCAGGACAAATTGGTAGTAATGCAACTGCTATCCTTGAGAGTAACTGTTTCGATCTCTCTGGTGAGAGCTCTGCTACTTTCTCATTCCAGTACCATATGTACGGAAACAATGTTGGATCACTTACAGCTCAAGCTTCAACTGATGGTACTAGCTGGACCAACATTTGGACACTTTCCGGAAATCAAGGTAACTCATGGCAGACAGCAAATGTTGATCTTGCATCATACCTTGGATCTACTATCATTCTTAGAATGGTAGGAACTACTGGAAATGGTTGGTCAAGTGACATTGCGATAGATGACTTATCTGTAAGTGCTGGTACGACTGGTGGAGATGTTGATGTAACATTAACTATCGTACTTGATAACTATCCTGAAGAAACCAGCTGGCAGATTAGAGACGGAGCTACAGTTGTTGCTTCCGGTGGAACTTATGGATCTCAGCCTGATGGCTCTACTGTAGTTGAAAATATTACACTAGCTCCTGGATGTTACGATTTCGTAATCAGTGATACCTATGGTGACGGTATCTGCTGTTCTTATGGAAATGGATCGTACAGCTTAGTGGATGGAAGTACTACGCTTGCTTCTGGCGGCGCATTTGGATCTAGTGAAACTACCAACTTCTGTGTTGGAGGTGCTACTACATCATTTGCCATCCAGTCTTCTTCTTCAGAAGGAACTCCGGTAAGTGTGAGCATGTATCCTAACTACAGAGTTGGCGATCAACTAACCATCAGCTCAACTAGAGATGAATCTTCTTACTCCATCACAAACCTGAATGGTCAAATTGTTAGCAGAGGTCAATTGAGAGGAAATCAGGTGAATGTTGCAGACCTGGGTGCAGGTATGTACATCATCAACCTTGTAGATATTGGAGGAAAGAACTTCCAGATGAAATTTATTAAAGACTAACCATAACTTAACCTAATCGAAGCCCTGTCTGCTCTGCGGACAGGGCTTTTTATTTTAGTGATCGAATGACATTATCTTAGAATAGAAATTCAAAATCCATGCGAATATTGCTTACAATCTTATGCTGTTTCTGCTTATTGAAGATAAGCGCACAGCGTATTAAAATCACTGCGGAACGTTTATTCGATGGGGAGGAGATGAACTCCGACTGGGGGCTAATTGTCGAGGGAAACAAGATCGTAGAAGTTGGACCAACTGATGGACTAGGAGCGGCAGACGAAACTTTAGATTTTCCCAATGGGACCATTATGCCTGGTATGATTGAAGGTCATTCGCACGTATTACTTTATCCATACAATCAAATGGGGTGGAATGACCAGGTATTAAAAGAATCCAGAAGTTTGCGAGCGATACGCGGTGCCAAGATGGCGACTAAAAACCTGCATGCAGGTTTCACTACCATTCGTGACCTGGGATCGGAAGGTGCCGGTTATGCAGATGTTGCAATAAAACAAAGTATTGAGCAAGGCATCATTGAGGGTCCTCGAATGTTGGTGGCGGGCCGTGCGATTGTAGCCACCGGAAGTTATGGCCCCAAAGGATTTCATTCGGATTTTGACGTACATCTAGGCGCTGAACCGGCAGATGGTGATAATCTTATTAAAGTTACAAGGGATCAGATTGGGAAAGGTGCGGATTTCATCAAAGTATATGCCGATTATCGGTGGGGTCCAAATAAAGCGGCCATGCCCACATTTTCCATTGATGAATTGAAACTAATTGTTGAAACTGCCGCAAGCAGTGGGAGGGATGTGGTAGCTCATGCCAGCACTGCAGAAGGGATGCGAAGGGCTACTTTAGCGGGTGTAAAGACCATCGAACATGGATCGGATGCCACCGAAGATGTATTGAAGTTGATGAGAGATCATGAAGTAGCACTTTGTCCGACTTTAGCAGCAACTCATGCGGTTACCCAATATTTTGATGGATGGGATGGGAAATCTCCTGAACCTAAAAAAATTCTTAATAAGCGTCGAATGATGCAATTGGCCCTTGAAAGCGGGGTGACTATAGTGGCAGGAGGAGATGTAGGGGTTTTTCCTCATGGAGAAAATGTAAGAGAATTGGAGTTGATGGTGGACTATGGTATGGATGAAATGGAAGTGCTGAGATCAGTCACGTCGGTGAACGCAAATGTCTTTGGATTACACAGATTAGGAAACTTGAAAAAGGATTTTCTTGCAGATATTGTTGTTGTTCAGGGTAATCCTTCCAAGAACATCCAGGCACTGTATGAAATTGCTTGTATTATGAAGGACGGAAAACGATATAAATAATGAAGCTAAAGATCCCACCGGTAGTCATTCTATTTCTAAGCTTAGGTATCATCTTTGGTATTTCATTCGTATTACCTGATCTGGAATACAAGTTCAGTTATCAAACATTATTGTCAAGGATATTTCTGGCTATGGGTGTTCTTGTGGCCTTTTCCGGTATCATTTCTTTTCGTTTGAAGGGGACAACTGTTGATCCATCTAACCCGTCTAAAGCCTCTTCTCTCGTAACGCGAGGCGTTTATACTTTCACGCGTAATCCCATGTATTTGGGAATGGCACTAGTATTGGTTGGTGGCATTATCAGAATCGGGAATCCTGTTACAATCCTGGGACTTTTGTTCTTTGTTTGGTACTTGACTCAATTTCAAATCAAACCCGAAGAGGAAGCGCTCAATGATCTATTTGGAGATGAATACAAAGACTATTGTAGTAAGGTGAGAAGATGGATTTAACTCACTAACCTCTTTGCCGGTGATGTTTTATTGTGAGAAAACTCACGATTACATATGGTAATGCAAAACCGATGATTTTGATGTTCCATGCAAGAAAGCCGATAAACAGCACGAAAAAGATCAAAAATCCGATCAATAGCATGCCAATGAGGGAAAGTCTTCTGTTTGGTGGATTCTGAAAAATGGAAATTGCCAGAATTATCTGGCCCATGAGCGGCAAAACAGTAAACGGGTGAAGCACACTTACCGGATCCTTGAATAACTTGGTTAATAAGTCCCACTCAATTTGAAATAGAAAATTCGATTGGTCTTCTCCCCACTCAAAATAGACGATAAGTGATGTTGCAATCAAACCAATATTGAGCAGTTTCGCTTTGGACATGAAGTGAATTTAAGGCTTTTACTTCTAAGCGCTCCGAACAACTTTTCCGATCATTAATCTGGATTCTTGATGTTTTTGATGAAGAATCCCATGATTTTCCATTTACCAGCTGTTTTACCCAACATGTATGCGACTTCCTCTTTCTCCCAACTTCTGAATTTGTTCTTACCTTTTTCATTGGTAACAGCAAGCGCGGAATTCCCCCGAATATCGACCTTGATAATTTCAACTTTGTTTTCAAAAGGGCCCGCATTTGAAAGCATCATTGAAATCCACTCGTTAATTTCTTCACCGTTTAGAAATTGATGAGCTTGCCAATTTGTTGGTTCTCCAGAAAAATTTCCATTGAGCATAATTAGTTGATCACCAATTGAATTTTTGATGAGATCGAAATCAGCATCAACAAATCCCTGACTGTAGCTCATAATCACCTTCCTAATAGAATCCGTACTCAAATTGGAGACCTCTTCTGAACCTTCTTCGTCTTTTGATTGCGAGCTGTTCCATTCAGATAAGAAGTTTCTAGTGGCTGTCGTCAATGAGGTTTTGCGATTTATGTAAGGCAATAAATGTTTTTCCAGCAGTTGGTAGTACTGAGAATACACGCCTCGTTCCATGTACATTTTCGGATAGTTGATACCTTGCTCTTTGAGTAGGTCTTTGGTGATCTTACCGGTAAAGTAGAACAGAAATACATGCTCCAGGCTTCTCGGCAACTTTAGATTTTCTGCCTCAGCAAGATCTCTAATTGTGCCTGCAACGAAGTAAGACCTTCCCAGGATGAGTCCATGAGCGGATTCATGGAAAAGAAGCTCCAGCCAATTACCTACAATGTCATTTTCCCCTGCTACACTCATTACCACATGCGTAGGGAAGGAGGTGGTGTAGGGGTTGCTACTGAAACTTCGGGTGGTTGATTTTGCAAAGTAGGTAAGATCTACTCGCACTTTTGGTGGGTCAAATTGCCAAAAGTGCCTGGTCAGTTTAGTAATTCTTTCAACAAATGGATTTTCGATTTTTCTAATGAGATCAATATGTTCATTAAACACCTCTAAGATCTCCTCTTTCTGATCCGGCCAAAACTGCTTTGTGAATACCTCATCAAAAGCTACCAATGTGTTCATGTGTGCTTGAAATTCGGCGGGCAAGGCCTTAAGATCAGGGGATTGTGTGATCCATTTTTTGAACGAAGACATGTAATCGCTTCTTCTGAGATCCATATCTACCAACTTCTCTTTGTAATAAGCCAATGCCGTATTTAAGCGAGTTTGATCTTTAGCATTCAAATCAATGGTTACAATTGAGCTGTCCGCTTTGACATTTAAGAATGCCTCCGTCCAGAGGAAGTGATGCATATTGAACCAGTAGTTGAGATGGAAACTGTAATATTCGGTCGTATCGATCAGATCAGTTTGCAGCTGTGCTTGAACCTTTGTAGGAGGTAGTACCGATAAAAGTAGCAAGATGAATAAGAATCGCTTCATGGTCTTGTGGTTAGATACTATGCTAACTGATGAAGAATCACATACCCTAAAAGATTCGGGTTCCGAGAAATTGCTGTACCCGGTTTTTAGTAGAAACTAAGTTAGGTTATTTATTGTACCTGTAATGCCCAATGATTCGATAATCAAATAGCATATCTTCTACGACTTGCCCGCTGCCAATGTTATGAACTACTTTGAATCTCTTTCCATTGGTTGATAATTCGTCTGAAACAATGCCGATATGTGTGACGGCTCCACCGAGGTTCCAGCATACGATATCGCCGGGTTTGTAATCTTCTGCTTTGTTGGTTATTGGAAGTGTGATTCCATGTCGACCAAAAAACTTCATCAAGTTTGGTACCCGTCGGTGGTCAATGTTACGGTCTGTCTTTGTCAACCCCCAAATGGTTGGATACAATTGAAAGTTGTTTCTCATATCCTCGTGTACTTCCTTTTGCAGGTCAATGCCCACTTTACGATAGGCCCGGATAACTACATCGGTACACACTCCTTTGTTTGCTGGGACATCTCCATTTGGGTATGAGATGGAAAAATAGCTGGGGTCATAAATGACTTGATCTTTAGATAATGTTTCAGCGGAATCGGCAAGTTGAGCGTAAAAGTCAACTTGAGAAATGGCCAGTATTGGTACCAGGAAAAGAAAAGAAGTTAAGAGCCTCATAAATGTATTTTTCTAACGATCCCATCACTCGAAGCGTATGTGCGTTAATCTTCATTGCTTTTCATCCAGTCGGATTTCTTCAATCGAAATCGAATGAAACGTTCGTTGCCAATCTCCAGTTCCTCATCTTCTTTGAATCCAAGTCGCAATAATCCTTGAATACGTGTCCGGGTAGGAGGAAATAAGACAATCACAGACTCCTGTCCCATTTCATTGAATGCCCGATCTATTATCTCTTTATACAAGACTTTCCCCATCCCCCAGAAGTCCGGATGTAATACCAGGGCAAGGTCGGCTTCTCCATCCTCCGGTTGAATTCCGCCCCATCCGGCAAACTTATTATCAACCACAAAGGCGTAAGGTCCGTACCCATGTTCGCTCCATAGCTTTTCCTTTGATGCCACAAATTTGTCACAGTTTTCTTCACTAAAATCACCGGTTAGCAAGGGCATTTGCCGTCTGACCAGCGGGTCATTCATCAGGTTGATAATGTCTGATTTATCAACTTCGGATAGTTGTTTAAATTCAATGTTCATTGATTGAAGTTTCGTTGATTATGAAAGGATTGTTGATTTTATGCTTTCAGAATTGAGATGCATTCCATCGCTTACTTGCGCATAGGAGCCGGTTTCCTTTTTTTGAACTTACTCCAATCGACAGATAGGATGGCATATAATAGTTCTAGGAATACTTCCATGGATCAGTTTAGGTGAAATTCAGTGAGTTTCAACGAATTGGATCAAAAATGGTTGGTCAAATGTCACATATGAGCTGCTTATCGCGCTGAATATACATTTCCATTGATCAGACCATTATTGTTGTCCAAATCACCCTGGGCATTTTTAAAAGTAATAGGTAGCGCAAAACGCTTATCGCTCCAGGTAAATTCTCTAAATAATTCGAAATGAAGGTGAGGCCTTGGGGTCCCCCCGGAAAGTCCATTTTTTCCGATCACCTGACCTTGTGTGACGCTCGTGCCTTCTCCAAAAGGCACACTGTTTTGCATCAAATGAACATAACGTATCACACTGCCATCGTCATGCTGGACATAAACAAAGTTTTCTTGCCCACTCACACCGTTTCCGTCAGGGAAGCCAGATTGAATTTCAATTGCAATACCACTACGTGAGGCAATGATATCTTCACCCATTTCCAATACAAAATCGTACGCGAATGTGTTGTTGTGACTATTGGTCGGGTTACAGTACGACTGCATAATCTCTGACGAAACGCCTCTTTTGAATGGGAGAATGTAAGGAGAATCTGACGGTTCCCCAAAATCCTGATCGCAGATGATATTGGCAAAAGCGATTGAAACATTTGTGGCTTGAATGGCAGTATCTATTCCATCTGTTGCAAGCAACCGTACCAAAAATGATTTTTCCTTGTTTTCCCATCCAGGCATTCCGGTCAACTGGCTGTTTGCTTCATCATGTTCCAACCAGTCTGGAATTTGTAGTACTTTATAGGTTACTAATTCCGAGCTATCGCTTTCCGCACGATAGGTATATGAATACACGATATTGTGGTCTATTTCTGATTTTAGGGATGTGGTGAATCGGATGGTAGGTTCTGGTTCGACGCTCACAGAATCACCCCCGCATGCTAGAAGAATCATTCCAATGGTTAAGAATATAGTTAGTCTCATAATACGGTCAGGTTTAGGATGATAACCACTTAGCTGACCTATACCATTAAATGAGTCGTTTTTCTCGCCTAAACTCAGATTTGAAGAGGGGGAGATTATAGGCGAATTAATTGACCTTTCCGCTTATAGATATTTTTATAATCCCATTGAATTTCTTTTGATTTTGAAATCCAACGTTCAATTTCTGTCAATTGAATTTGATCGATGCTGTTGTAAAATTTAGAGGCATCTTTAAATTTACCAGTTCCTGGTTTCAAATCTTGTTCATCAAAGGATGCCCCGCTCCAAAACATCAGTCGAATGCCTGCTTTTTGTTTGCTGTATCCTACGATGGGATTTCCTTTAAGAAACCATACAGGGTGTCTATGCCAGATCTTATTCTCCGCCTCAGGCATCTGAGAATCAATGATCGAAGCAAGCCGATTACAAATAAGCTTTTCGGATTCGGCCAGGTTATCATTAAATAACTGAACTTCAGCATTCATATAAATAAGTTAGGCAATTACGCTCACTACAGAATAGATTGAACAAAAAAACCGCACCAAAAGGTGCGGCATTTTTAACTAGTTATGTATTAAAAACCTAATAATTGGGTGACCAGATGCTATAGCTTTTGGGAGGACATTGGATTTTTACCCATCCGCCTCCCTGAGTAGTGGGATACCAGCCAGAGTTTCCGGTAAAGTCTTTGATTTGTGTGCTGCTCCAATTGGTTGGCACCCATCGTTCAAGCCACGAGTTGGAGTTGTTGATATAGACAATAAGTCCCGGGTTGCCATTGTATCCATTTCTCCTGGCAATGTATTCATCGTTATCGGTGTACAAAATACTCGTGTTACCCGTGGCCTTGTTGTTGTGAATCCATATCAGGTTATTCAATTTGTCCTTATCCAACCATTCTTCATAATCGCGATAAAAGATCGTAGGATATCCCTCGTGCGTGAGGATGTAAGCATAGGCCAACATCTTATTCCAGATTTCATCCGTATCATGATTGGTAACGAAAGTCACTGCTTTGAAGGAATTGCGTTTCCACATCATGTCATCGTTCAGAACATTGAGGTTATTTCCATCGAACGCATCATTCATCTTGTAATAGCAAGCAAAATCGAATACGGTACTGTTCGCTTCATTGGCCCACCAGTTGAGGTAATCTACGTTGGCATCCCATAGCTCGCCCACGGAGAACCCGCCAACGGCATTGTTCCATGCCGCTACTACCCAGGGCTCAAAGCCTTTTACGTAATCAAATCTCCAGCCATCAAACCCGATCACATTTTTGTAGTATTTGGCAACCCCATCGGATCGGTTCCACAACCAATCCTGAACATAAGGAACATCATGATCCAGATCAGGGAACCCACCAAACACACCTAAATCACTTTGGCTTGCCCAGCTAGGATGGAAGTCATGTTGGGTTCGTGTGAACTTACCAGAAGCTACTGCTGAAAAGTCCGTCCAGGTGTTGGTCCCGGTGTATTGGTTGGCTTGAAGCTGACCACCGCTGTTGTGGTTGAGGACTATGTCTGCGTACACTTCCATATTTTCGGCATGTGCCGCCGTGATGAGTGCTTCCAATTCAGTTCGTGACCCAAACCGGGTCTCTACGGTGCCATTCTGATTAAAGTCACCAAAATCAAAATAGTCGGTGGGATCATAACCCATGGAGAATGGGCCGTTCTGTGCTTTTGATGCAGGCGGAAGCCATATGGCTTGAACCCCGGCATTGGACCAATCCGAAACTTTACTGGTTACGGTATTCCACCAGGTTCCCCCGGCAGGCACATCCCAGTAAAACCCTTGCATCATGACACCACCACCCGGGCCAGGAGTAAAGGATCCCCGAATATCTTTAGGCTGAGAGCCTGTACTGAAGGGTCTTCCATCGTGATTAGTGGCCTGAATAATATTGGATGATTGCTGAGCCAATTCAAGCTCGGTCAGATCCTGCTCTTCGGAGCAGGCGGTCACCAGTAAGAATATTGCACTTACTGCCAACCATTGATTACTTCTTCTCATAATAATAATAGTTGATTCTTATTATTAAGCTACCAAGATCTAAGGGTGGAATTAAGAGATTGGAAGTTTTAGTGCCCCCTGAGAGGCGAAATTTACATCTCATCTAACACGCAAACGTTTCCGTTTTGCGAAATTTTCAATGGATTTTTAGTGTAAATAGCTGCTTTCGTGGAGAACGAAGACACGATCAACAACCTTTCAGTTTTGCCACTTCAATCGCAATAAACTCAGGAAGGTAGCTGGGGGTACATCCTCTTGGAACGACTTCATCTTAGGCAGTCTTTTTCTTATTTTCTGAAATATGATAATGTATTATATCATTAGTAAGGGTTGTTAAATGATTGTCATACCTATTAAAATAACTTTCCAACCATTATCAGTTTTCTGAATCAGATATTCATGGTCCCATAATGTTCCGCCAATTGTGATTCTATAGGTGTTTGGTTTGTCGTCGACTTTAAACATAGGAGATACATAAAAACGTTCAAGTGAAACTGGATAAACAGATTCGTATTCTTCAAACTCTTTTGATGTTAATACGATTAGTCGATCCGATTTGGATGTTACTGACTTCAAGACTTGTTCATCAGAAACAATAAGGTAAGTCTGATCAAATAATGACTCATCATTTGATGTTTGACAGCTTGAAAAATCATTTCCTTTAGTAGAACAACTATCAGTGGGGTTGTTCAAAAGATAGTTGTAAACGGCAATTAGATCTGAAGTCGACTTTTTAGACAAAGGGACATTGTCATTAAAATCGTCAATTCCATCTTGGTCAGTATCTTGGTTATTGGGATTAGTTCGAAGTTTTGATTCCAAAATATCAGTTAGTCCATCTTGATCAGAATCTTTTTTGATCGCATCTAAATTGAATTCAAGGATCAAATTGTCTTTAACTAGCTCATATTCAGGAGGACCGGATGGTAAAACTCCCTGTTCAGTGAGACGTACAAATGCTGCTTCAACTTTAAGGATGTTTGAAGAACTTTGGAAGTCAATTGTAGAAATAGGTTTGATGTATAAATAATGATTTGCAGTTAGCCCTGTGTAATAGTAGTTCCATTCACCATAATTAAGGACGCCAATCCAATAGCCCAGATTTCGATTCTCAAATTTTCCATCAAGATAGAGGATCACACTTGGGTTTGTTTCAGAATTAACTCGTAAAATCATTGATCTCGAGATGTCCCCAATTTTGTCCGAATATTCCAGGCTATCAATGTTCCTCATACATGATGAGTAAAATTTCCAGTCTTCGGATTCTCTTGCTCGACTAACGCAAGAATCTCTCAGATTGGAAAAGATTTCTTGATATGGGCTTAAATCCCATACAGAGCTAAAAGTGTTTGTTCTGTTCGGTGATTTTTTGATTGTTGCACCTAGAGGTTTATACCTTTTTACAATCTTCTTGGAGACAGGTTTGAACGGAGTGAAAGTCCTTGACTTGTAGTATTCAGTTTCCTCTGAACTTGGGTATTCCTCTTCATTCTGTGCAAAAAGTTGGAAAGAAATTACAAGTACAAAAATTAAAGTTGGTAATCTCTGCATCTTAGAAGAAACTTAACACTAACTACTAATTATATAATCGGAACTCATGCTTGTTATTCACTTTTCAAATATACCTGCTAATGAGTTCCATGTGCAACATCTGATCACTCAACCAGATCTCATGCGGAAAAGATCTGGAAATGAAAGTTAGAAAAAGACTTAAATACTCGATACCATTTATTGCATTGACCATATTATGTGGCACTTCCCATGAGTTTGCTCATCATTTTGCTGGCGCAATGATCTGTGGCTGCTTTGGTTTTAAAACCTTCAATTCGTTTGAGCTTTGTCAAGGGTGTATGGAGGCCAACCCGTATTGGATTGTTGCGACTGTTGTTGGACCACTATTCACCTTCTTTCTCTTATGGCTAGGTCTGTATCAATTGCGGAAAGTAGATGTAAAACAGAAGCAATTGGGATTCGCACTCATATTTGCCAACTTCCCTGTCAATCGGCTACTCTTTGCCTTTATGGGTTTTAATGATGAACAGTTCGTGACAGCCACACTATTTGGTAAGGATAACCAGGTCGCTTTTTGGGTCACCAACATCATCGTCTGTCTTTTTACGATTCCTCCATTGTACGCTGCTTATCGGGCCATTGATCAAAAAGGGAGAATTTTGTGGTTCCTCGGATACTTCATATTGCCGTTTGTTTTTGTCATTGTTTTTGCCGGCTTTCTTTTGGAGGAGTGGCTGCTGCTCGAACAACAATTTCTTGCGGACCCCATTATTGGTATTCCTCTACTAATCCTGGTTGTAGAAACCGTAAGCCTGCTAGTGTATTATCTGTTTAAAAAGAACTTGCATCAAAATGCGTTGGTGAAACTGAAATAGTATGTTCGTGCCAATTGATTATAGGGACTTTGAAAAAGCGTATATGATTTGCACTAACCGCACGACTCATTTATCTTTCAATCCATGGCCACAAAACTGAATGTCAAAAAGGTAATCACTCAGGAGTTTAAAAAAGAGATGCGACGACTAGGTGGTCATCAACCTTTTGATAAGATAATACCTGTTCTAAGAGAGCAGTTTGACTTAAATTCAGTGCAACGATTGGTGGATACAGCGATGGCTGAAAAGGAGGCGGAAACGATGAGAAAATATCATCGAAATAACCTAAGATATCTGGCTAAGTACTATGCTCAAACGCTGCACAACCAACTTAAATCCATTAAACTGGATACCCTTAGTGGCTTAAAGGATGAAAAACTGCTTAAAGACACATTGAAGGTGTTCAAATCGAATCCTCAATGCAAAGTCTATCATTAAGAAAGTACTAAATGACCGCTTCTGCTTCGATTTCAATCATGAAATCCTTATTTGCCAGCCCTTCGACACTTAGCCAGGTGGAAGCTGGAGGGGTATCGATACCAAAATTCTGAATCAATACCTCGCTAATGGTTTCGCTATTCTTAATGTGATCTTTGACTATGTACAGCCTGAGCATAGTAATGTTTTCCAAAGAACCTCCTGCAGATTGAAGTGCTATTCTTAAGTTGTCAATGGACGTTTGGGTCTGTACGGCTAAATCATCTTTACCTATGATATTTTGATTTTCATCCCATGCCACCTGACCTGATATGAAAACATGTTTTCCGGGACTGGATACAACAATTTGAGAGAATCCATAGGGTCTTGAATCAAATAATGTACTTGGATTGATATGCTTTTTTTCCATTTGATGTAAGTCTCTATTTTTTAGTCGCCAATTTCATTGCATGGTTCTATTATAGTGATCCATTTTTCAAAATCTTATGGATGCGACTGTTCACGATTTCTGATAAGTTCCAAAGCAACAGATCACGATCGGTGGTGCTATAAAATTGAATAACTACCGCATCAATGTCTTCATGGTATTCCGCAAAGCTCTGATAACCGGGGACCCATCCTGCATGTTTGTACTCGTAAATAGATGTGTAGATTTCCTGTTCTCCTTCTTTAAATATGGATCCATCGTTCAATGCTCTTAAGAATATGCCCACATCCTCTGCGGTAGCCATCATTCCGTGCTCATCTGCTTTAAGATCGTGAGGATATCCCACATGATATCCACTCATGACATTATCCATGTTAACCTCGCTTATTGAACCAAAAGTGTTTTTTAAATCTAATGGTGTCAATATTTCTTCCTTGATGTATTGGAACTTAGGGTATCCCACAACTTTTTCTATGAGTTCAGTTAGCAACAAATAATTGGTATTGCTATACTCATAGTCTTCTCCAGGTTTGAAATTTGCTGGCTGATCAAGAATCAACTCCAGCGCAGCCTGAGTGCTCTCAGGAGGATTTCCCCAAAAATCAGGCGTATCAGTGAAATTGGGAATACCACTTCGATGTTGGACCATCAATTTCAGTGTGATTCTGTCTGCATATTGAATTCTTCCAACCAGCTCAGGAAAGTAATCGCCCAACGTTTTGTCAAGGGATAATCGTCCGTCACCTACCAACTTGGCAATTGAAATGGCCGTATAGAGCTTGCTGATACTAGCAATTTTGAATAATGCTCGGGGATTGGCAGGTATTTCATTTTCCCGATTATGCCAACCTGAAGCATAAAATGCGGGTGCCTTTCCTGCCTGATCCACGTATACGATCATTCCCTCAAATCCATGATCAATTGCTTCATCTAGTTGCTCCTGTACCGTGCTTGGTAGCGGGAGAATCCAGGCCTTCACCAATATCCATGGGACGAAGTATAAGGAACCAATACTGGTGGATATTAAAACTATTTGAAATATCCGTTTTGCTTTTTTATTAGGCATGTGGATGGTTTTAGGTTAGCTAATGATTTTATTACTTAAGCAATTTAAACGCATGTGTCCATTGATTATGTAGGAATCCGGGAATGCACCAAAGCATGCAGAGTGGTTCAATAGCCCTTGCCGATTCTGCGGCTCCCATATCTTCGACTTCCCAGCCCAATTGTTTAACCAAATCGGCAACAGCATTCTTAGCTTCTGCATTGTTTCCACAGATAAACATAGATGGTGCTACTTCGAAGCTTGGATTTACCATTTTTGCACTACCTACACTGTTGAAGGCTTTTACAAAATTAGCCTGAGGAAACGCATTTTGGAGCTGCTCCATCAAGGACTCATTTTGGTTGGTGAAGAATTGCAGTACACCATTTTCTGGAGCCGCGTCTGCGATCGGATTGGTTGCATCCATGATCGGTTTACCAGAAAGAAGGTCACCGTCGATACCTTCTAATGCGGTGATGGCAACTGTACCCTTAACCGCGAGAATAAGTAGTTCACCAAAACTCGCTGTATCTGAAAAACTTCCCACGTGGGTACCTGCATTTTCTTGTTGCCATTGAGCGAGCTTTTGTGTGTCTCGAGTACCCAACATGATCTCGTACCCATAGCCTTTTAACCCGGTTCCCAATGTTTGAGCCACGATGCCTGATCCAATAATTCCGATTTTCTTCATGATAAGATTTTATGGTTAATGTACTAAAAGATAGCAACCATACAAATAGTTCATATACCGGATAAGATCGCTCTGAAGTCGTCAAATAGACTTCACAAAATCAGCGAATACTTGCTTGTGTCGCTCAAGATCCAGGTTTGCTGAAACAGCTACTCGTGCAATGTAGTCTTTGTCACCTTCTTTAGTGGTTCCCTGCGTGGAAGTAGCTGGAATGGTCCAATAGCATCCTTTTAACTGACCATAGCTCACACAGTATTTACTCTCTTCGGGAATTTCCGAAATCATCAAATTGATCAATTTAAGATTAAGCGCCCGCTTATAAGATTCTCTCTCCACTTCTGTATCTCCTTTGGTAGGAAGGTCCAATGAAAATACGGATGGCGTGAATCCTTGACTGGCCAATTCATGGGATACAAAGTTAATCTTCGCGGTAGGGAGCTTTTCTTCGATAAAGTCGACAAATTCTCGTGTGTTCTTGTAAGCATCGGCAATCCGCTGAATCATCGATGGCATCTGTTTGGCAAGAATATCGTACTGCAGATCCGTCGCCTCATTATCGCAGAGTAAGAGGTGGCGCTCAATGATCGACATCAGCCCCTCAGCTTTCCTGTTGGCCACACAATACCCAGCGGTACATAATCCACCACTTGGGAATTTGGAGCCGCTTACATATGAGATGGTTCGGACTTTGGATAGAATATCGTTATCTCCTAAAAAATGAAAATTTGGGCAAAAGGTCTGGTCCAATATAAATACCGGATCAATGGCTGTCTCCCCGTTGTTTGTTTGACGTTCTTTGCTCAACGCATCTCTTAACTTCTCCAAATCCGGAACTTCCACTCGGGGGTTGGTAGGTATTTCAGCGATGATGTATGGTACAGCATCTTCAGCGGCCATATCATCCAAAATCGAATGGACACTACGAACCATGTCATTGCCAGCATCTACCGGAAAATCCACAATTTCTACATCTTCGAGACAGGCTGCTAATCTTCTTGCCTGATCGTTCGTACCACCGTAGCAGTTGGGGGGCACGATGATTCGAATCGGTTTACCTTGATGATTGTCCCGGGCATGGTGTACCAGCCCCATCATGATCGCATATTGAATGGATAGTCCACTGGATGCCACAAGTCCATTTGAGGCTGTGCCTGTAATAGATTGAATGGTTTCTAAAACAGATACTTTAGCAGATGCCTTGTCTACAGGTTCAGGATTAGGAGTTTGACCAATCAGCATCTGTAATGCGGTGTAACAGTTTGCGGGTGTCATGGCGATGGTCTCTCTTCTGCGGACATGCTGGATTTCAGAAATATAACTTTCGTTCTGTGCTCCAGTCACCAGGATAACACTCCCTACCTGATCGTGAACATTGATATAGAAATCAATGGAAGGAAGAAGTTCAGCTTCGGCTATTTGATTTTCTTGCGAAAGGAAAATGGTACTGCCATTAAACGCGGTTACATCTGATGCTTTTTCAACCTGAGCAAGCTCAAAGTCATAACCGTATATGTTTTTAACAACATCAATGTCGAATGTTTCAGGTAGTTGGCAAGTGTAAAACACTTTTGTAGCTCTGTTTTCAAGCAAATTCTTTCTCAGCACTGCTAGCACTGGGATTGTAATCGATGAGAAACTGATGACACCATCAGGTTTTAGGTGATGTGATTTTGCAATGGCCCATTCTAATACACTGGATAGGGGATGCCCCAATCTGATGTAATCGTAAGCTGTTGGTAATTCAAAAAGTGCATCAGTCGAAGTATCATTTGATTTAAATAAAGCGTCAAACTGCTCCAGAAATTCTGTTTTTGCTAATTCTTCATTGTAGATATCCAGCCGGTGGGTGGTTAATCGTAACCAATCATTAGGCATATTTTTCAGGACGTCTTCAATAAAATTCTTCACTTCTTGTTCCACCATGAGAATCACCTTTTTCTTTGAATTTGCAAGTATATGAAATCGAAGGGTTTACCTCGGTATCAATTTGTGTGATTGGCGGAGGCTTAACCGTTCAAAAAACATTAAGGAGACAAAAAACATTCGCAGCACCTACAATCAACGCCGTATTATTCGATCACCAACTGCTTGCAGGCTTTTCATCCATACCCTGACTGACGATGACAAATCCCAAAAAGATTGAGATTATACTCAATTACTCACGAGTATGTGGTGAAACTTTTAAACCCCACAACATTACTGAGAAACCTAGGAAAATTAGAGGTATACTCAGTATTTGCCCCATATTTAGCATAAGTGTATTTTCAAAAGCTACCTGATTCTCTTTTACAAATTCAACTAGAAATCGATGCAAGAATATTAAGGAGAGTCCAAAGCCAAAGATGAACCCGTGATTACGGTAGAATTTGTTTGATTTCCATATAAAGTAGAGGATGGAGCAAATTGTCAGATAGAAGATTGCTTCATAAAGTTGTGCAGGATGTCTCGGAATTTGGTCAACTCGTGTGAATACAAAAGCCCATGGTAGTGTAGTAGGAGTTCCTATGATCTCTGAGTTGAGTAAATTACCCAGTCGGATGAAGGCGCCTAATGCAGCCCCTGCAATGGTCAATCGGTCCAGAAGCCAGAGATATCCTTTTTTAAATTTTCTGTTATAAAGAAAAAGTCCGAACAACGCTCCCAAAATTCCACCATGACTGGCCAGCCCTGCCAATCCGGTAAATTCAAAAGTAGGATTAATTCGAATTGGCAGAATTTCTATGGGGTTGCTTAAATAGTAGATTGGGTCATAAAACAGGACATGACCCAGTCGAGCCCCAATGATAGCGGCGATTATTACATATGTGAGAAGCCTGTCAAGTTCAGACATAGATGTGCCTTCCTTTTGGTAAATCTTAAGTATGATTCGGTATCCTGCGATTGCTCCCAGTGCCCAACAGATCCCATACCACCTCAGAAATTCAAATCCACAGAAGACCTTGGGGTCGATGTCCCAAATGATGGTTCCGATCATCCGCTTTGACAGATTATTGCCAGAATTATGAATACAAAAGTGTTGTAGAGGACTTTCTGCACTTTTGATTTAGATGAAAGTGTTGAATATTCAATGATCGATAAGATTTCTTGTGCGTCCATCGTATGCATGGAGTTTTGAAGCTTCATTTGCTGCCAAGCGGATTTAAGACGGTCTAGTTGCATGTAGTTGGTGGTTATATTTCATTTTTAATTGGGCCTTAATTCGATTAAAACGTGTAGCCACATTACTTGAGGATAGTTTGAGCATTTCTCCAATTTCTTTATTTCTATATCCTTCCAGGTGAAGGAGCACTATCGCCTTGTCAATATCTTTCAATGATTGAATGATAATACCGAGTAGTTCGAGATTATCGTCGGCAAGCACGGTTTGAATTTCTTGCGAATCAACATCAATGGGTTCGACGGAAATCGTATTCTTTCTTTTAAGTGATAGTATAGTGTTCAGGCTAATTCGATATATCCAAGTGCTCATCTTAGCATCTCCCCGGAAGCGGTCAGCGGACTTCCACAACTGAAGAATGACTTCTTGAAATGCATCTTTCTGATCTTCATTGGACTGAAAATAGATCTTGCATAAACTTCTAATTATGCCCTTGTTCTCGCGTATTATTTGTACAAATTCCTGCGGTACCATTCCCATTACAGAGATACTTATTTATGGTATTAGTCGCACAATCTCAAAAAATATCACAAACGGCACAAGTTTTTTTTTCTAATACCGTCTAACTTCATGAATTGGGATTGATCGATAATAGGTGAATTTCCTTTCCGTTAAATTTCAATTTCCTTAGTTTTCTACTTTAACCAAATCTGAGACAGTGAAAAATCTACTATTACTTCTACTTTTAGGAATGCTATCCACCACACTTCTACTTACTAGCTGTGGAGGTGATGATGGCGATCCCGGAGAAACGACTTTTAATGCATCCATTACGGCAACTTCTGCTACGCTGGCAGAAGATGGAGGAACATCCGTGCTAACCGTATCACTCGATATCCCAAACGACGGTGATGCCATTCCTTATGAGTTGGTGATAGGAGGTACTGCTGTATTTAGTGAAGATTATACAATTACCTCTGGTGTGACGGAGATTGGAAGTGGCAGCGCTACCTCATTATTGACGGTAACGACCATCGATGATAGTGATGATGAAGATGATGAGACTATAAACATCACCGTTTCATTCCCCGACAATACAAACGTTGTGGTCGGAAACAATGGGTCCATATCTTTGACAATTATGGATGATGATGAAGCCGCTGCGTCTTGTGCTGGAACGGCAGATTCTTACTCGATTGATTTGGATGCATCAAATTGTACGGAAAGTGCGGAAACGGATTTAGGTGTGACATCAGAATTTACCGTCTCTACTATGGGTGACAATCGAACAATTACTTCCAATGGAATCCCTGATCACAACATCGGTGAATTCCCAAACATGGGTAATCCTAATACGATTTCTGTTCAAAACGCTACGTTCACTATAGATGCTACACCTACCAAGAATAATCAAACCACCAGCCTGACGACTGGCACCGGTCAACCGCGCTATTGGTTTGGAATTCTTGATAACAGTGTGATATTGGCGCCAATTGCCGCGGAATTTTTCACAAACACCAGTACGGGTGATGATAACACGGATTGGAACGAAAATGCACTAAGTTCAAATATTAACCTGGGTACAGATTGTAACAACTCACATGTGTTTCCAAATGGTAGATATCATCATCATGCTACACCTTCGGCCTATGTTGCTGACAGAAATATTACTAGCTCAACAACCACTCAAATTGGTTGGGCGGCAGATGGGTTCCCTATTTATTATAAGTATGGTAATAAGGATGGATCAGTTGTTGAATTGACTTCAAGTTATCAATTGAAAACTACTGATCGAGGTGGAGATGGTGTCTCTGCACCAAGTGGTTGCCCGGATGGAACATACACACAGGATTATGA
Organism: Ekhidna sp.; assembly: GCA_965601465.1. GTDB lineage: Bacteria > Bacteroidota > Bacteroidia > Cytophagales > Cyclobacteriaceae > Ekhidna. Next base: position 2,366,813 of record OZ271834.1, read on the forward strand.
ATATGTGGATGGACTTGGAGATTTGGATGAGTGTAATGGTTATGAAGATCCAACCCTTGGTTATATCTATGTGATCACTGATACCTACCCTTCGATTCCAAGGTGTTTTTATGGAACACCAAGCGAAGATTTTTCTAACAACTAATGGTATTTAGTTTGAAACAAAAAGATAAATGCGCCCTTTTAAGGGCGCATTTTTTTATCGTATTGCTTAGTTTGATTGCTTTTGCAGGCAGTTTTAACTGTACTGCTCACAATATCGTACTTTCCGAATATTCACTTTCTTATGAGAATGATCAGTGGGTACTTTCCTTCAAACAAAAGACAAGTTATCTACGAGATGCTATCTACGAAACGAGACCCGACCTTAAAGGAATCAATTTAAATTCGGATGTTTTCAAAGAGGCAACTTCCCAACACATCATTACTAATCTGACATTAAGATACCGTGGTGATTTATTGCGACTGAAACCAATTCAGATGCAGTATGGTGGTCTGAGTTTTGAATCTGTTTTCTCTGTGCAAGGTTTACCCGGTGATCCAGATTATCTCACCATACAAACAGATGCGTTTGATGCACATGAGCATTCAATCGTTCTCTTTCGGGTGACCAAGGAAACGGAGGGATATCTTCACTATTTTAATCAAGACCAGCGGTTGGCAACCTTTGATTTTGCTTCTCACAGTTATACGATGGATGAGGTTCAATCAACCGGTAATTACAGGTCCATTTTATATGGAATTTTGATTCTAGTTATTGTAGTTGTGTTCATTAAGTGGAGGAGAGGGAAGACAAGTTCTTCAGTTTCCTAACATTAAATGATTCATTGAATCATATTTAAATTCATTATTCACTCGTTCCAATAATTTCAACTAATTCCTGGAAATCTTTAATGTAATGTTTTGCATACTCAGATTTGGGTTGATCAAATTTCGCCACTTGAACAGTGTTCAACCCTAGATCATACCCTGCTTTAAGTTCTGATTCCGGGTTATCACCAATTACAATGAAGTCCATTTTATCCTTTTGACTTGCAGATAGTACTTGTTCAAATATGCCTCGTTTTCCTGTTCTATTGACAGAGTCAATTTCATCTACATGGATCTCGTTGAAGACATCTTCAATTTTCAGCGCATCAATCTTAGCTAGTTGAAGTTTTTTGAATCCGGTGGTTACCAATAATTTGGGAGCTTCAATGTTTCGGACAATTTCAAAATCACTAAACACTTGAATATCTAGTTTGTAGTCCAGGCTATTGATTACATTGGAGAATTGTCTTCTAATGAATTCGGTGAGGTTGTATTTATTAGCAACATGATCAAATGGGTATTTCCACAAATCACTCATGATCCTATCAACTTCTTCTGATGAGAAAAATGATTTGATGTTGTTTTCAAAGTCATTGAGGGCAGATGACACGTGATGATGACCAATGGTCTTTGTCTCAAAAATTGTATCATCCAAATCGAATATTAATAGGGGACTACTGGGCATTTATTAAAAGAGCGTGAGTTGAATGCCTACAATATACAATTTAATGAGCCACTCGTATTGGTTTACAATTTTCCAATACGAGCGACTTCATTGTTCGTTATTCAATCGGAATATACAAATCCACGATGCATTTATGCTCCGGATGCTTTCGGAAATCGTTGTGGTAGATTTCGTAAGGGTACTCGGAACTCTTCTTGTAGCCTTGTTCATTCATCCAGACAAACATCCCTGTCCAGCTCTTTTCGAATTCCATCGGTGTGATCTCGAACCTTCCGACGATGCATTTTCCTTTGTTGATCAACAATTTGGTGACTTCTCCTCCAACTTCGATGGGTTTGTCGGTTACTAAGAAAATACTCATACGAACCTTATCAGGTGCTGTCACTTTCATGCTATCATAAAACAGTCGACCCACTTTAGCATTCGGGTCTTCGAGTAGATGCTTAGAATTCGCCCATTTTAATAATCGATCAAAGGCTCCTTCAATACCATTGGTACCTATGTGAGTGATCGCTGCAAGCTGTAATTCAGGGGTTTCTTTTATTTCAATTTGTGCATTCATTTGCGTCCATTTTTTAAGATTATCAATGGCACAAATGTATTTTTCTCGGTCCGCGTCGATTTGACCATTATTGCTTTGAAGTTGACCAATCTTGCTAAACTTATCAGGATTCTGTTTTCTAAATTCAGAGGGGCTAACCCCATAAAACTTTTTAAATGTTCTTGAAAAAGAAGAGCTATCGTTGAATCCATATCTGATGAATATTTCCGTATGGCTGTCATTCTTGTGGATGAGATCTAAAGCAGATTTTTCAATCCTTCGACGGGTGATATATTCATTCAATGTTTCTCCAGAGATTTCCCTGAATACCCGATGAAAATGATAGGGTGAAAAATAGGCGACTTCAGAGATCTTTTCCAGTGTTAATTTGGAGTCGAGGTTTTGATCGATAAAGTCGAAGACTTTGTTGATTCGGTTTTTATAGTCTGTTTGAATTTTGTTCTCCTCGATGGTCATGTGGGAATCCGCATTAATGCATAGCTAAATTATTCATTTAGCAAGTTTCTGAATCGAATCGCTATGTGTTTGATTTAAAGTTAAGTTACCACTCAGATTTCAAAATATTCCTAAGAGCAGCATCGGTGCGAAACTCATCAAGCCCAATGGTCATATCAGGATGATATAAAAGTCTAACAAGTTCTTGGTCCATTTCTGTGTAAACAGTAGCGAAACCCCCGTTCGTTGAAGTCTCATAAAAAATGCTGCTTGGAAATCTTGGCGAATCTTTTCCAAGGCCAAGAACTTGAGTTATTTCTTCGAGAATAAGACTTTGTTGTTGCGTTGAGGTAGTTCGTTCAATATCAATAAAAATTCTAGCCTCCCTAATTACGTCGTTGGACCACCATACATTGAAAAGAGCAAAGTTGGATCCAACTACTGTTCCTGGGAAAAGGTCTTCATAGTCTGAAACAGTACCGAAGTACATGAAACAATTTGATTGACTTTGGCTTTGAACAATTCTTGCCGAGAATCCATCAGTTGCTAAATTATTAATGTCATCAATTGATTGCTGGACTTTGGAAATATGGCTGGGCGATGGGGTTCCTGCTAAATATACTTTCATCGTGGATTTCCACTTTCTTACTATTTCTGAGCTGTTACCATTTTCAAAACCCAATGCTATTTCCTTGAAATATTCAATCGTGGATTCAGGTAGATTCATGACTACTGTTGCTGTCGTAAGTTCAACGCTTTTACCAGAGATAACTTCAATTTCTGCTTCAATTTTATTCACATCGTTGATATTAAATCTTGCCGAATCATTAACGAAAATTTCACCAGTGTTTTGATCAATTGATAGAGCATTATCATAGGTTTGATTTATAATAGAAAAGCTTAGTAGGTCAATATTGGATGCTGTAATCTGACCCAATCTTTGGTTCGCATTTGGTCTTTTTGTAATGCTTGTCCTGAAATATTCAACAGTTACAGTAGTCTCTATATCTGAGCCGCATGAAGAAAGTAAAACTGTAATAATCAAGAATCCTAATACTTTGATTTTCATCATAAATGAGGGAGGTATGTTACTTTCAATTTATGCCCATAAAAGTAGCAAGAGTACCCCCGAATTTATTCTCTTAAAAGAAAGAAAAAGCAGACTTGTTTTAGAAGATGTATAACTATTACTCACTCCTCAATAGTGTGGTTGGATTTATCTGAGCCGCTTTCACTATTTGATACGTCACCGTCAACAAAATCATGATTATTAATAAGCATACGGACACAAGATAAATGGTCCAATGAATCTGAACATGATAAGCAAAATCCTGCAGCCAGGTATTGAGTAAATAATGTATCAGTGGAATAATGAGTATCAAGGCCAATAGAACCTGGTAGAGATAACTTTTAATGAACAAAGCATAGAGTGAACCTAAAGAAGCTCCCAGGACTTTTCTTACCCCAACCTCTTTGATTCGATTGTTAATCATAAACATGATCATCCCGTAGAGACCCAGGCAGGCCAATCCAATCGCCAAAATTGTAAATACCCGGAACATGGATGATATTTTTTCCTCCGATTGATATAGTTGATTTAGCTGATCATCTAAAAACCGCCACTCCAATGGAGTTCCTGGAGCTACTTGTTCCCAGGTGTCTTCCAAAAGTTCAATGTGATCCGTAAGTTCTCCCTGTGCAAATCGCACATACATGAACTCCTGATCGATAAAAGGAAGGATCACGACTGCCGGATGAATTTCCTGGTGTAAGGAGGCGTAATTAAAATCTTCAACGACACCAATGATTGTACGCGGACCATCCTGTTCAAAGAAATGTACTTGTTTACCCACAGGGTTTTCTAATCCCAGATATTCTGCTGCTTGTTGGTTGATGATGATCGCACGAGATGAATCATTCACATATTCTTTGGAGAATGTGCGTCCATCGATCAGCGGGATGCCCATGGTTTCGAAGTACTCATAGTCGGCGAGATTGAAAAACACTCGCTTACTCATTTCCGGCCCTTGATCTACCCGTTGAATAACACTCCATGGCCAGGGATCGCCAACCACACGTTCGCTTCTACTAAGGCTAATGACGGATGCGTGTTTTTCCATCTCTTCTTTGTAAACGCTATAGTGTCTCGACAGATCCTCCGGGAGCATTTTAGCCAAGATGATGTTTTCTGATTGATAACCAGTCTCCTTATTTCTAAGGTAATTGATTTGCCTGGTCATGATAAGTGTGGTTGCTATGAGACCGATGGATATCGAAAACTGAAGCATAACAAGAATATTCTTGACCTGGAAAGGATTTCTAGACCCGATTTTTAATGAACCTCTAAGGGATTTGATGATGTTAAATTGGGCAAGGGTGAGGGCAGGATAAATTCCAGCCGATACTCCAATAAGAACACCAAACAAAATGATTACCGGTAGTGCTTGTCTTAGTTCATAGAGTCCTATGTCAAATTCCCAACCCATAAAGGATGATACACTTGGGAAAAGCAATGATACCAAACCCAAAGATAGGAGCAGACAGAAAATGGATAGGAGTAACGACTCAGTAAGTATTTGCGAGACAATGTTCCGCTTGTGGGCTCCCAGGACCTTTCTGATTCCTGACGACTTACTTCTGTTGATAATTAGTGCATTGGTAAGATTGGAGAAATTGAAGCCGGCAATGATCAAAATCAAAAACGCGACCATCATGAGTGCATTGACGCTGAATTGACTACCAGACCTAATGTGACTGGCCAGGTCATCTGACATACCACTTGAACCCAAATAGATATCGGATAGGTTCTGAACCTCAGGAAGCATGGGATTGGGGTTGTCCGGATTCAATTCCCGAAAGTGCTGAACCAGTTTTTTTTCAAATAACTTGGGGTCTGCATTTGGCTTCAGTTCCACATATGTTAAGAACCCCAACCAACTCCAACTGGTTAAATCTGAGGCATATCCGTCAGGGATTGAATAGGTAGAGAAAGAGATTAAGAAATCAAAATTCAAATGTGAGTTTGCAGGTAGGTTTGAAAGGACACCGGTCACTTTCAATGGGATTGAATTATTGTAAAGTAGGGTAGAACCCAGTGGATCCGAATTTTTAAAGTACTTGATTGCAAGGTCTTCAGAAATTACAATGGAGTTCGGCTCATCTAAAGCTGTTTTTCCATCTCCGGAGATCAGATCAAATTGAAGGACTTCAAGGAACAATGAATCTGCGTAATACCCGTGATCTTCATAGGAGCGGACGTCTCCATTTGCAAAGAGCCCATTCATGGCGTAACGCATTTTGGAAATCTTATGGAGTTCCGGGAAAAGGCCTGAAACACCTTTTGCCAGGGCAGGAGGGGAATTAACTAGTGTAGTGACATTTCCTGCATTGTCCTGGTAGGAGAAATTGACTCGAAAGACACTGGATCTGTTTTCATGAAATTGGTCGAACGAACGCTCATGGTTGACAAAAAACAAGATCATTAGGAAGCTGCTCAGACCCAAGGTTAATCCAAAAATATTGATGGTGGCAAAGCCTTTGTTGCGTCCAAAGAATCGCCAGGAGCTAATAAGATTGTTTTTAATCATGCTTGTTGAGTAGTAGTTATAAGAAATGCCGTGCGGTTCACGCTTCAGGGTAAATCGGTTGATGAATCGAATTACACCCATCCAGTAAAGCCATTGAGCTCTTCGAACTCCGTATTTTTCAAGATTTTGAAGGAATTGTTCATCAAGGTCACCCAGGATGGAATCATGAAGATGGTTTTTGCAATACCAGCTGAAGAATCGTTGGGCAAGATATGGCGGATGCTTTTTCATAAGCCTTCGAATGTGACTTTTGGAATCATATCCCATAGCATATTGCGCGATTCCCTGGAAGACTTGAGGGCTTGCTTGCCCAAGCTGGTGATTTTGAAAATGCGCTTGCTCCGGCCACCTCTTTCACTTGTAGCACCTCCTACCTCTGACTCCAGGAATCCCTTTTCTTCTAATCGGTAAAGAGCTGTATGTACACTGCTTAAAGTGACCTTTCTATTGAGTTTCTCTTCAATAGAATTTGCTATAGAGAGACCGTAAGCGTCATTATGGTGCACGGCAACCAGAAGCAATACTACTTCTTCAAATTCTCCCAATTGAAGTTTCATAATTATTTACCCATTTGTAAAACAAATACGAATTAAGCGTAGTGAAGGTTATACATTCAAATAGTATCTAGTATCTAGAAATGGTATCGTTGGGTAAAATAGACTAAGTGATACCTGGTCAATTTACTTTTTTATTTCCACCGCATTAATATTCATTAGCGGTTCGAGAAGATTTGCTGCTCCACAATGCTCAACTATCTTATTGTTTTCAATTCTATCCAGGTTTACGCCATAAATCTTTATTTTCTTATGGGTCGGTTTGATTCCCATCCACTCACCTTTATGCGTTCCTTCCATAACGTAGTATGTGGCCACCCAATCATTTTCACAGATCATTTTATCAATGGTTAGTTTCAGATCAGGGTATGTTTTTCGAACTCCATCAATGTGGTCAATTGCTCCTTTAATTCCAAGTGGATAGCGTTCACCATTGTACTCTTCTTGGTAATTATCTGAAATATAATCAGATATACAACTGGTGTTTCCAGTATTAACAACATGCTCGATATAATCACGAACAATGTTCTTCTTTGCTTCTTGCTCTCCACTCATATTCATTTGGATTAAAAAGCCCAATGATCAGAAAAGTATTGAATGGTTATAGATACAATAGATCAAATGTGTTAAAAAGAGCCGGTAAATCCTAATTAGGGTCTATGAAGTGGCCTATTATTAACTGTCACTTCTCATTGACATTCTCCTTCCTTCCACTGTGTGATTCCGGCGTTACTTGCTCCACAGGCATTGCCATAGGTTACTCCGTCGCAACCACAAACGGGACTAAGATGTCGGAAGCAAGCCCGTTTAGATATTTTTCCCTCGTTGCAAGGCAATTCATTCAAGAAATCTAATTCAGCTTGTGCCTTTTTGAGTTCTTTTGATCTCAATGCATGACTTGTTTGGAGTTCATCTAGGCTCGAGCCGGTGCTGTAAATCAAATAATCTACTGCACGTTCAAATGGAATTGCACAGTCACTATTAGTATTTGGTATAATGATTGCCAGTTCATAATGAGCGAAGAAATTGCTTTTGAATTGTTCCTTTATAAATAATGAAACAAATTTTGTGTCCTTCTTGTCAAAGACAGATTCCACGGTACCAATAAAGATGTAGTCTGCTTGTTTGTAAGCCTCATCAATTGAAAGCTCTTCACAACTCTCTGATTGATAGACTATTGAAATTAGGATCGTTAGTATTCGAAGGGTTAACATAATATGGGATTTTTATAATGTGGAATAATGAAACATGGGAATGATCAATCTTTCTTCGACCTGATCAAGTTTAGAACCCTACTTTGCCTGGCGGTATTGGTTGTTGGGAACGGTTGGTCAGGAACGTCTTTACCCAGGAAAGCACAAAGTTTTTCCCAACTATCTCCTTTAAACACATTGAAAACAAGAAAATCGCGGCTTCTTTCACTAAAATATTTCTTGACCTCATCGTGATGCCTGTCATACTCTTTTTTCCAGGCTTCTTTATCACAATTGTACCAGGTGTCGTTCGGAAATTGTTGGCGAAGCTGCCGAATATTAGGAGTTCTGTTTACATGTTTTTCTCGACTGATTAACCAATCTTCCAAATCTCGGGTGGTTAAAATAAACCTACTACCCGGATACTGCTTATCTAATTCCCGGAATAAATGATGTGTATGTTTATTGCTCCAATCTAGGTAAACATCGTAATCCTCAATGCCTGTCAGTAAGAGGTTATTGCTCTGATAGTTGTTCTTAATGATCTCTTTCAGATTTCCTGCCTTGCATTGATAGTGGACGCTATTGTATCCGAGCATTAAAAAGGCATGATGCAGAGATGTAGATCCTGTTTTATTTAGACCTATACAGAAATTCTTTTCTTTCACAGTTGATGTTAGATAAAGTGAGTAAGCAGTCGCCGGATTTAAGTTAAGACTATGTTTTCAAGACAGCTATCGACATACACTAAGATATGAAACTTGAAGGTAGCATTAAGGCGTAATAAGTGCTGTTTAAGCTTATCATTTGAGTTGCAATGCCTCCAGAAAACGCTTCTTTGGAAAATGCTTCCCAGGACAAGCGGTTTGTTCTTGTTCAATTTCTCCGTGAAACAGAACATGTTCTTCCTTAATTCCGTGGTTAGCCATCAGTTCCTTGGTCAGTTCCACCAGACTGGCAAACTGTTTATCTGTTATTTCATCTTTGTCAAGGTTTCCTACAACACAAATCCCTATTCCCAGGAAGTTCTTATCAAAATTTACTGACCGAACATGTACTCCCCAGAGGTTATATCTTTTCCTAAGATCGGAATCAATGGCACCGTCCTCCAAACCATGCCCATTCCCAATGATGTAGTGATAGGCGATTGCATCAATGGGGTCGTTGGGTTGTCTTTCGCTGTGGACTTTCTGGAGATGTTCGATGTTTCCAAACTTTCCAGCGCTGTGATGAATCACGATATACTGCCATCGCCTGGGCCAGTAGATCAAAGCCAGTGCGAGAATGAATACAGCGATTAGAAGAATTTGATACTTCTTTTTCAAAAGAAGAGAATTGGATTAAACTAATTAGCCAACGTTTAATTCTTTCCTTTATTCCTTTTCCTTCGGCGCTAAAATGCCCATTTTTTCGTACCGTCCGCGGTTCATCTCCCTATGCTGGGTTGTTACAAGATCTAGATATTCTTCCAGTGATTCCATACCGATCGCTAATCTTCTGGCATTTACATTTTCAGGATCTTCCAGGTTTTTAGGTAGAGCCACTCCTTCGTCAAGATCATAACGAACCTGAGTGCCATACCGCTGGGGTTGGTTGGCGTTGATTCTTACACGGTCGGTTAAGTACGCATAGTTTCGTCCGCTTGCATTTTTTAAATCGACATGCTTTTTCATTTCAGCAAGCACTTTTTCCTGAAAATCCGGGAATGTATCGCAATGCTGGACAATTAACCAGTAATTTTTTGAAGACTCTTCTCCAACCAGATCGAATCCCGGATATCCATATTCATCAAGAATGTCTTGAGCTAACAGACAGTTACTAATAAAAATATTCGTTTGTAAATCATAAATACTGTCTCGATTTAGATTTTCAGATGAGGTCAAAAGCTTATAAGGCATTTGATCAATGACCGCCATGCTGTCAAGGGTATTTTGGAGGGTCCGATTTCGTTCATGTCGGCCAATTTGATCATTCGAATTGGTTGGTTGACAACCGACAAAAACTACAATTAATAGGAAGAGTTTAAATAATTGATGATGGGTCTTCATGTGTAGCATTATTAACTTAAGTGGTGTGAGACAAAGTCTTATTTTTTAACCTGTGCTGCTTTAAGTTCAATTTGAAAGTCTGTCAATTTCTTAAGTGAGTTCCCATATCGGATTCCAATTGATCCTGAAACATCATGAACCAGGTTTAATGATTCTCTACAAAAGTTGATGTTTTAGAAAAGTAAGTGTTAGCGCCAATTTATTCCAAACTTCTTTCCGTTGCTGTTCGTTTTCTGTCCAAAGCAAAGGATATATCCATTAGGAGTTTTCAATTTTAAAATCTCTACTTCCATAATCTGAACGAGGGCTATTCTCTTCAAGTCAGTACATTTTGAACCAGATGCAACGTCCATTGTAATCTGGATTATCTGTCAACCTAATCTGACTCGAACCATCTGTTTTCATGATGTAAACTTCGCCATCATTATTGTGTCTTTGACTTTCAAAAACAATCCATCTACCATCTGGTGAAACATCTGGGTGTAGATTAAAACCATTGGTCAGCTGTTTCATTTCATTGGTGATAATATCAACGCTGAAAATTTCGTACTTGGTTTTGTCTTTAATTTTCAAATTGACAATTAAGGTATTGTTATTCGACCATTTCAGGCCGGAGTTCATATATCCTATTTCTGTTATTGTTTGTAAGATATCCTTTTCAATATCATATATTCTTATAAATTGATTGTACCAGTCTGGTCCACTCATAAAAGCGAGTTTTTTTCCGTTTGGAGACCACTGATGATTGATTGAATACGTATTGAAAGATTTGTCATTTTTATTTGTTAGTTGTTTTTCATAGCCACTTCGGGTATTAAAGAGAAACAACTCACGATCATTATAATCGGCTGAGCGAACAAATGCCCAGTATTGTTTATCTGGACTCTCAATTTGCCATTTACTACATTGGCGAATTTCTTCTTCCCTGATTTCAGATATTTCTTTTGTAAAAATGTCGACTTTAAGTTTTGATTGATTTCTTAGGGAGTCTGTTCTTGTAAATCCGATGGTTCTGCTATCTATTTGAAAAGGAAAACTGTTATTTTCTTTGGAATTAGTTATTTGTTCAACATTACTTCCATCGGTATTCATTAAAAATATATCAGCTGTTCCTGTTTTATAGGATACATACGCTATTCTCAAATTATCAAGACTGGGTCTATCAGATGTGGTTTGAGATTTCGCATAGTGTATAGAGAAAATCAGTATGAAATTTAGAAGTATTAACTTCATAATTAGCGCTTTTAAATGTTAATGGCACTAAAGTAGCGTTTATAGCTCTAACTCACAGCGGTTCAGATACAGCACACCTGCCTGCCGGCAGGCAGGTTCCTCAGCATTTTTCCGAATAGCAGTAAGAGAAGTAGAAAGCACAACTCTCTCCAAAAGCCAGAAATCGCGGTTCAGATGCACTGATAGTAGCAGATAGGCAGCAGCCACATGCATTTTTACCGCTTGTTGTATGTAGTTATTCTTTAGTATAATCCGTTTCGCTTATAATTTCTCCTTCAGAGTTCCATTCTCTCCAAACCCCTATATGTTTCCAGTTCTTGCCAAATTCTTCATATGATTTAGGTTGGCCGTTTTCATAAAAGTATTCCCACTTTCCAATTGGCACGGAGTTCCCTCGTTTGTTCTTATACCTGATTGTGCTTTCTATATTACCGTTGGGATAGTATTTGGTAATTATTTGAGTTGATACTCTATTCTTTCTCCAAAATTCCTCTGTTCTTTTGAGTTGACCAGTAGGATAGAAACTATAGTAGTTTCCAAATTGCTCACCATTACGGTGTTCAACATCCATAGTAGTCCGCCCCAAACTGTCAGTATTTTTTTCTGAGTTAAGTTGCCCGTTCTGATAGGTTCTAAATTCCTGAATTTTAGATGATGGATTATAAGTTGTCCAAATCCCGTTTTTCTTACCGTTAACATAATGGGCTACTACAAGGATTAAATCTGGATTGTTAGGATGATATCCAATGTACTTGCCATCAGGTAGTTTCTTCTTGAACGTGTATCCATAGTCAATTGAGCAGTTATAGTGCCAGTTCATATAGTTCTCGTCACCATACTCGAAGGTAAATTCTTGGCTAAAAACTGTTGATGCTGTTACTGCAATAAATATGGTGAAAGTAGCTCTCAAGGCAGTCCAAATTACATATAACGCCAAACTAGCAGGAGTGCGCCCCGAGCTAGGCAGAAAGTACTAAGATAGCTCTGCTAGCCAACACCTACAATGGCTTCTAAGAAGAACTGCATTCAGAAAGTGAAAATCCAGAATCACGAATGATGCTAGGAGAGATGAGTCTTCAGAATGGCTAGCGGAGCGGTGAAGTTCGGGTGAAAGTTGCAGAAAGCACTCAGGCGCATTCGTGCTAGCAACTGTTATACCTCGTGATTTACTTAGTCAATGAGAATGTTTTAAGATGTAGAAATCTTTTCTAAATGCAGAAAAGCCAATTTGACCATCTGGAAATGAGGGTTGTATAAAACTTATATCTTCTATTAGATCAGAAGTTGTCCAGGTTATACCTCCATCAGATGTAGTACGCATATAAATTCCTCTACCACCAAAAGTCCAATTGGTTCCATCGGGATAGTCTAAAATGATTCCTTCGGTATCGCTGATAAAATGGATAAATTCAGTACCTGTAAAGTTAAAACTGAGTTGATCCCAAGTTTCACCTCCGTTTGTTGTTTTTAGTAAAATGTATCCATCTGACGCATAACCGATTTTGTTATTGACAAAAAACAATTGTTTAACCTTATCAATGGGGATTGTTCTAGTTGTCCAATTCTTTCCATTATCATCACTTTTATGGAATGATATATCATCGGCGAGAAAGTAAATAGAGTTATCGACTCTCTTGATATCTCTTTGGTTAGAAATGGTTGTAAGTCCTAGATTAGTCCAGGATTCTCCTCCATCTTTTGTATAACCAAGAAACCATCTATTTTCTTTATTTTCCCAATCAGTTTGAATTTCATCAATTAGAGCCATACCCTCTAATTCTGTTAGAAAGAGAATTTGATCTAGATAGTCTGGATTGCTACTACTGAATTCTCTACGTGGAGGATAGATTATGTATGTCCATGTAGTTCCACCATCAAGAGTTTTAAGCAGAATGCCATCGATTCTACCCCAAGTTGGGAAAGCTCCGACGACTGAGTTTCCTGAAATGAATCCTACATTCTCATCTAAAAATTGGATATCTCTAGCATGAAAATGAGTTATTGAATCCAACTTTTCCCAAGTATTTCCTGCATCAGTCGTTTTATAGATTTCATGAAACTCAGTGAAGAATCCTACATTATCATTTCCAAATGCGATGTGCATTACATATTCCTGATCTAACTGGTTGCTCATTTTTGTTAATTGCCAACTACCTACCGAATATGATTCAAAATTGTCTGTAGTGGGGATGACTTCCTCCTTGCCACAGCTTGTATGAATGATAAAAAAAAGGATAGTAATGTTTCTGAATAATTTCATCATGTGCAACAATGAGGTATAACGCCAAGCTAGCAGGAGTGTGCCCCGAACTTGGCAGAAATCACTAAGATAGCTCTGCTAGCCAACACCTACAATGGCAACTACGTAGGACTGCTTTCAGAAGATAAAATCCAGAAGCAAGAAAGTCGCTAGGGGAGATGGATCTTTCAGAATGGGTAGCGGAGCGGTGAAGATCAGATGAAAATTACAGAAAGCACTCTGGCGCATTCGTGCTAGCAACTGTTATCAGCTTTATTCTAGGAATTTGACCAGTTCAGGCTTAATCAAGACGTTCAACTGCGTTCGGGGAAATCGGCTGTGTTCCAGAGTTAGCACAACACCATCGTTGGTGTTCTTAAGTTCAGATATTTCGGAGTTAAAGAGTCGAGAAATCTTGAATAAGTTATTCTCGTAACCTAGTTCAGTTGGTTGTACCAAAATGTAGATGTTGTCAGTGCAGTTCTCCGTTTCAATTGGCAGATCGTCCTCTTCGCATAAAATGAATGTTCGGACGACATAAGGGAAAATGTTCCCGCCTCCTGGATGAACAATCTCCTTGGTTTCTTTAAACGTTGTGAACAAGGAGTTCAAGCGAGGTTCCCTAAGTTGGGAAATGGTGGTTGTGTGGTCAAAAACATACTCAGTATCAACGGAATCAGATAACGTTATTTGATCAATGGCCTGAGAAGGCTTGTTTGTCTGTTTTACAATGTTAGATTCAGAAGTTGGTTCGAATGCATATGCATATTCTGGTCTTATGCTGTCTCTAATCTGCTGCAGTTCGGCAAGGTATTTTTCAATTTGTTCGGACTTGTAATCGTTCGCCTTCTCCGCCTTTTTGAGCTTGGAAGTTAGTTCGTCAATGCGCTGTTGGTCAGAACATCCGATAAAAATGAGTGTTGCAAAAATAAGTTTGATGATTTTCATCTTGCAGAGATTGCTGATAACCTTTAGCTTCCTGTCCTATAAATATTCCAAGAAGCGGAATTTAATAACTTAAAGATAGTAACAGCAGGTTAGAACTAAGCGCTAACCAGGATCAGACCTATTGGGCGATTTAGTACCTGCTGTTCCATCTTAAGTTTCAGATAGATATTCGGGATTCAGTGAGTAGCTGAATGTCCCACTATCAAGGTTTAGAAAGAAAAGTTATGAACAAATCAGCAACTCCCCAATTGGTTTACCCCTTTATTGTAGGGATAGACGTAAGTAAAGAAAGTATGGACGTATGCATGATCGAGATGGTCACCCAGCGTCAATTCAATGTTGTTTTAACCAATACCTCGGAAGGGTATACCAAGCTAAAGCGATGGATGAAACAACATGGTAATGATGCCCATGAGGGGACTTTGTTCTGCATGGAACACATGGGGATATACACTCAGAATTTGGTGAAATACCTGATGAGCCGAGGCGGGAAAGTCTGGTTGGAATCATCGCTTCATATCAAACGAAGCATTGGTCTGGTGAGGGGAAAGAGTGACAAGATAGATGCGGATCGAATAGCCAGGTTTGCGATGGTACATCAGCGAGAGGCAAAGCTGGTAAAGCTGACACATCCGACCTTAGCGCGGTTACAGTACCTGATGCGTCTGAGGGCACGATTATTAAAGAGTAAGCAGAGCCAGGAACTGGCCATCGGTGAGACAGAGCATTTTGATAAGAAGGCTGCCAGTGAAATGAAGCGGTTGAGCAAAACAGCCTTGGAGGGGTTGGCAAAATCATTGAAGAAGGTAGAAGAGAAAATGCTGGAAGTGATTCATATGGACAGAGAGGTGAGAGCTTTGTATGAGTTGATCACTTCTGTCAAATGTGTTGGCAAAGTATTGGCTACAGACTTGATTGTATACACGCATGGTTTTACCCGTATGCTGGACGGCAAGAAGCTGGCGTGTTACTGTGGAGTGGCACCATTTGAGTACAGTAGTGGTACAAGTATAAAGGGAAGCCCGGGCACCTCCAGTTTTGCAAATAAAATATTGAAGTATCATTTGCATATGGCAGCAATGAGTGCGATCAGACATTGCCCTGAATTGAAGGCGTACTACCTGAGGAAACGAGAAGAGGGCAAAGGCAAGATGACGATTCTGAATGCGATCAGGAATAAGTTACTACATCGGGTTGTGGCAGTAGTAAAACGGGGAACACCTTATCAAGAAAGAATTGGACAAAATAAAGTGCAAATGACTTGATTTTACCATAGATATCGCTCAGATATGGCGCTGTGGCCTCCGAGCTCAATTAATTCCGATAAAAGTAGCTTATCTGCCGGTGCATTCAAAGAATCAGATAGGCACTGCGTCATACAAATAAAAAACTCCCACAAGCAGGAGACGGTAGAAAGCACAACAGAATCTTGGCGGTAGATGAGCGGGATGTTCAGCAGGTTTTTGGTATATGGCTAAGTAAGGCCATGCGACCATATCGCTTGTTAGGTGGATGTTTTATTGGGTTTGGAATAAGTCTTTTTCAGCATCAAAAACTAAACTATCGAGTTTGTTATTTCGATCCCAGAATCTGTATTTCACTTCATCAAAGAAGTTATCATGAATTGCAAGCGTCAGTCGTTCAGCTGAGAACCTTGACTTGTTAACAAGTGACTGTGATTTTTGGAAGTTAGTGCAGTTCTTAATGTCAACTATCAATACAGACTTGTCTTGTTCTAGTACTTCATTCCAGTCATAATGTTCTCCGTCTATTTCGTCCATCACTGCGTGTAAAGATTGTGCTGCATTTTTCTCTTCAGTTTTTAGTTGGAGATGCCAACGGATGTAGGGATAGGATATAAGTGCAGTTAGGATTAGCGCAGCGATTCCTACTATGGTCAAGATGTACTTTGCACCCTTCATTCAGTGATCCATTCGTTAAGATCGTCCACTGGGTTAGGAAGTCGTCCTTCTAGCCACTTCTTCAATGTTCCTGGTTTGAAATCTTTGTCTTCGTTTTCTATTACCCAACTTAAAAAGTCAGAAGGTCCACCGTTCATATATGGTGGTGGAGATACAGGGTAGAATCGAGAAGGCAGGCGTTCATCGAGAGAAAGGTAATTGAGTACATGTCCAAATTCTTGAACCACATGCCAAGCAAGTTCATGCGAAGTATCGATCGAGAACTTCACCCACCAAAGTCCGTTCTCTCCTCCAGTTGAAATAGGTTTCTCAATTGCCGGAACTCTTTCTAAATACTCTATTATTGATTTGAATGCTCTTTCGTCCATGCAGTAATTCCACCTAACAATAATATAACACGCACTCGTGCGTGTTATTAACCTTTCAAATATACCCTCATTTCATTAAGTCTAACGGACTCTTTATTTCGTTCAGTTTCTTAGTGCTGACATGTGTATAAATTTCTGTGGTCCTCGAACTGGTATGACCCAACAAACTTTGGATGTATCTCAAGTTTGTTCCGTTCTCCAATAAATGAGTAGCAAAACTGTGTCTTAGTGTATGAGGGACAACTTTCTTAATAATACCCGCTTCAACAACACTTTTGTTAAGTACTTTTCTAACACTTGAAGCTGAATAGGGAACACCTGCTTTACCCTCGAATAGATAGATTCTAGGTTTGTAAAAATTGTAATAATCTCGAAGTAGGTTAAGTAAGTGAGGAGAGAGTACTGTTACACGATCTTTTACCCCTTTGCCTTCCCTGATCCATATGCGCATGCCGGTAGAATCAATGTCCGTAATCTTTAATTCAATTAATTCTCCAACTCGTAATCCAGCGGAGTAAATCGTAGTTAAAATTGATTTGTGTTTTAAATTTTTAGTTGATTGGAGAATTGCTTGAACTTCTTCTAAGCTTAATACCTGAGGCAGCTTTTCAACCTTTTTTGGTCTTTCAATTTCAAAGACCTGACGATTTTGACCTGTCACATGCTCCAAATAAAACTTTATCGCATTGATGCTTTGATTCTGATATGACCTTGACACGCCTTTATCCTTGACTAAATGTTCTTGGAATTGTAGAATATCATATTCACTAATTTTTTCTAATGGTTTTGGAAATAGGAATTTTAAAAACTCAATAAACATATGCCGATATACCCTTCGTGTAGACTCACTGTATCTGGACACGATAAGTTTTGTAGAAATTTCCTGTAGCGCAGATCTATACGATTTTCGAATGGTTTTAGAATTCATCCAGCAATAAATACCGAGGATTTCATTTGAACTCGAATTATGCGTATACATGAAGTGCACAAAAAAAGCCGAATCATACGATCTGGCTTTTACATTGTACATGGTGTGGTGACGCAAATTATTATTCTTCTCCCGGTAGCTTCACACTATCAGGTCCGTCTTTTACCCAATAAAAATCCGGTGGTTTTTTCTTCGGGGACCATCCATCTAAAAACGGATAAGCTGATGAGTATGTGAATCAAAGTGGTTGAAGATTCTATGAAATTTCTTCAAATCTCTAACTACTCATTGAGCTCATCGCTTTATTAATATATTGCTTTGCTTATAACTATTTGAAGCCTTCAAAACGAAACCAAAAATCCCATCCATGCTCGAACCAATTATTCCAGTCGGTTATCATTTGTCCTTCAGAAACTATTCTTACGTCATAACCTGCTCCATCGGTAAAGCCCATGTCAGTATCGCCCGATGAGCCACTATTATAGCCGTCGCTAAAACCGTCCGGTAAGTACCATGTGAAGATATATTCTGTGTTACTTTCCAGGTAAACAGAACGGCTACTGAAGTCGAACGTAACCCAGCCACCATTAAAACTTGCTGGATTAATGATTGATGCGCTGGTAAGCGAGTCTCCTTCAATACTTCTGATTACACAATTGATCTCTACTTCATGTCCGGTGAATTCAGGATTTTCACTGAAATCAAATTTCCTTTGGAAATGGACAGCAAATGATTGTAAGTGTACATTATCTGAAATTAATATTGACTGTCCAGTTCCTATATTTCTAGGTCCAATTGAAGTTCTATTGTCACCACCAAACCATTTACTTGCGCTTCCACTTTCAAATGAAATGCTTTCCGTAATATCCATATGCTCTGATTGGATGGTATAACTTTTTGTTGACCCATTTTCAGCGACTACTTCTAAGATGTAAGCAGACGTTAAATCAATTCCGCTACCCAGATCATTTGAAATGGTTGCTCGATCTGAGACTTCAAAAGTGGGTATAACATTCGATAGATCAAGGTTAGCTGGCACCCTTAATGTTACTTGGTCTAAAGTCTCATCTACAATGCCTTGAATATTTGATGCTTCTGCCTCATCAATGTAAAATGCCAATAAATCGTTTTCCGGGCTTTTTTCTCTGTAAAGCTCAACGGTGTAACTCTGTGTGGTTCCGTTCTCTGCCTCCACCTCATAAACTACCGGATTGGTGAAATCTTGCTCTTCCCCTGACCCTGGATTAATTGAAGCTTTATCAGAGACGGTAATTATTGGAGATAATGCTTCAAGATTTGAAAAGTAAGGAAGTGTATCTCTAATTATTCTTGATTCTGTATTGATTGAAGCAAAAAACGAATCATCATTTATCGTAATCCCGAATGATAAAATTTCTTTTTCAGGGCTTTTTTCATTCTCAATTTCGATGGAGTATTCCCGGGTTGTTCCATCTTCTGCAGTCACCTCATAAGTAACCGGACTTGTAAAATTTTGTACAATCCCAGAAGCTGGGTTAATCGTAGCATTATCAGAAATGGTAACAACCGGTGATAGCGCTGAAAGATCCGTTAAGTAAGGGAGTGTCGCAGTGACTAGATTCTGGGCATTGTTAACTATGGCTTCATAAGACGTTTCTGCAATTTCAATTGAAAATGTCAGAATTAGATTTTCACTGTTAGGATCAACAGTTAGTTCAACTACATACGATTTGGTATCACCATTTTCTGCGGTTATTGTGTAAGTCACTGGGTTAGTGAAGTCTTGTTCAACATTGGGCGCAGGAGAAATACTAGCTCCATCTGCAACGACGATTTCAGTCGATACATTTTCTAATTGAAAGTTAAATGGGACATTACCGGTTACTGTAGAGTTGTCATTGTTAATAAGAAGATCTATTTGAGTAGAGCCGTCCGATATTGCGAAATTTAATATGCTGTTGTCAGAGCTGAGAGTGGCTTCATCATCTTCACAAGAGATAAGTATAACGCTTATTAGCAACAAGATTGAGAAAATGGAAATGGGTCTTAACTTCATTGGTTTTATAATATTGATTATTAAGCTGGTATTCTCTAGCCAGCTTTAAAAAGCGCTAAAATAGCTGAGGAACTCAATTCTCACAACGTTAATTATGAATAGGCGCGTGCAAGCGACAAACAAATGGAGACTAGAAAGTCACAGGATGAGATAAAGTTTCAAAATTCGTATCAAAAAAGCCGAATCATACGATCCGGCTTTTACATTGTACATGGTGTGGTGACACAAATTATTATTTTTCACCCGGTAGCTTCATGCTGTCAGGTCCATCTTTTACCCAATAAAAATCCGGCGCTTTTTTCTGTCGGGGATATACTTCATCTAAGGTGTTCCCATCATACAAACGACCGTTTTTCATTACATGAGAAATGGTATTGGTATTTCGTATATCATCCAGTGGATTTTTATCCATTATTACAACATCAGCCAGCTTACCCGATTCAATTGAGCCGACATCTTTGCTTAATCCGATGGCTTTGGCTCCCAGGATGGTTGCTACTTTCAGTGCGTCAAGGTTTGGCATACCGCCGCTTTGTACCGACCACAATTCCCAGTGATAACCCAGGCCTTGTAGCTGACCGTGAGATCCTACTCCGGCAATACCACCAGCCTTCACCAGGTCGCCTACAAACTCGCTGTGGCGAGGGAATATGTGTTCTTCTTCTATGAACCATGCGCGTCTTCTTCTCGACTTCTGATCCAACTCACGTTTCGGTGTGAAGAAATTGATCTTTGCATCGTTCTGAACATCTTCTGTCGCGTAGTAGTATTCCTCTGCCCAGGGACCTCCGTAAGATACCAGCAGGGTAGGCGTATAGGCCATCTGTGCTTCAGCGGTCAACGACAACACATCATTGTAGATTGGATGGATCGGGTAGGCATGCTCATGACCCGGATATCCATCGATCAGCTGGGTCAGGTTGAGCTTCATATCAAGTGCCCCTTCAGTGGTAGGCATCAATTCCTGTTCTTTAGCTGCCTGGATGATCCATTGCCTATGCTGGCGATTCCCGGTGATGTACATCTTGATCGTCTTGGTGTTGAAGTATTCGGAATACTGCTTCAATACGTTTTGTGCATGTTTCAGGCTTTTGATGTTGTAGTACCAGAAGCCAACGCCGGGACCAGTAGAGTACACTCTGGGTCCTAACACATCCCCAGTTTCTACCATGTCAGCATAAGTCAGTACGTCGGTGGTTGCGGTCTGAGGATCTCGTGTAGTGGTCACTCCATAAGCAAGATTAGCCGCATATACCCATACCTGGTTTTTGTGTAATCCCCAGTTGGGCCACATGTGGGCATGCGTGTCTACAAATCCCGGGGTGATGGTTTTACCACTCATATCCATCACCTTCGCATTCCCGGCATCCAGGGTGCCTGACGCACCAACCGCCTTGATTCGGGCATTTTCAATGAGGATATCCCCATTTTCGATCACTTCATCACCATTCATAGTAATGATCCGTGCACCCTGCAAAAGAATAGTTCCTTTAGGTAGGTCCTTCTCTACTTCTACTTTAATCCTGATTTCATTAGGCTTGTATCCTTCGTCTTCTTCCTCCTCATCTTTGTCTCCATTTTCTTTGGCATCTCCATCCTCGTCTTTTTCTTCCTTATCACCGTCCTCATCCTTATCACCTTCTTCCTCTTCCGAATCTTCTTTCTTTTTTTCTTCCTCTTCTTTCTTTTTCTTTTCCTCTTCTTCTTTTTTCTTTTTCTCCTCCAGCTCCTCTTTCACACGCTCTGCTTCGGCCAGGTCATAGGCGAAGTAGGCATTTCCTAAGGTGAAGTTCACTATGTTTCCGTCCTTGTTCCAATGGGCAAATTCACCACCAAAGGTGGTGAGCTTCCAGCTTGGGAACGCCGCCCTTTCCGGATTGGAAACGGAAATTTTTACCGTCTCGGCACCAACAGGGGGAACCGTTACGACAAAGACATCATTATTGATTTTGGCTAATGCCTTGTCTCCTTTAGGTGCCATCAATACGTATTCGGCATTGCTTGGTAGACGTTGAGGTTCGCTGGGTCCTCCTTCCATGTAAAGATTATGATCATGATTGAGTGCAGGATAAGTCATGATACCCGAAACCTTTAAGTGCTCTTTCTCATCTGTTCCATCCCAGCGCATGGAGATCAATCCCTTCCCACCATGATACATGTAGATGCGGTTGTCTTTTTCTACAAAGTGTGGAAGATCTCGTCCACTTGCCGCTTTGATCTTGTTCACGTTTCCACCGTCTGCACTGATCCAGCCAATGTTCTCTTGTGCACGGAAGGCAAATGGGCCTATCGCATTTTCATAAGCTTTAGCAGTTCCATATA
This sequence comes from Ekhidna sp., assembly GCA_965601465.1. Classification (GTDB taxonomy): domain Bacteria; phylum Bacteroidota; class Bacteroidia; order Cytophagales; family Cyclobacteriaceae; genus Ekhidna. The sequence goes on from OZ271834.1 coordinate 2,388,682, forward strand.
GGAAGGCTATGCGATTCGATTTTTTGTCCCATGCCAGGCTGGTGTAAACACCTCCCTGATTGGTGAGTTTGGTCACCCTTCCTCCTGAAGCACGCACCTTGTAAATATGTCCTTCGTTCCCTTCCCAGGTAGAAAATGCCAACATGGATCCATCCGGGGACCACTCAGGCATCGCCTCCGTAAAGTCATTTTTAGTCACTCGCTTGGGTGTTCCATTTGGATAATCCATCACATAGAGCCTGTTGAGGACGGTGAATGCTACTTTACTGCCATCAGGAGATCTTTTTGCATCCCGAATCTGGTTGGCAATCATTTTGGTGCTGTCATAGATCGGGTAGTCGAACTGTACCATGGGTCCGAAATCCAACTCTTCATCTACTTCAAACGGGATCTCTGTGGCATTGCCTCCATTGATCGGAATTCTCCATATTTTGCCACCATACGATGCGATCACCGATTGGTTATCGGGAGTGAATGCCATTGCCGGGTACACACCTAATCGTGCGCGTGATTCCTGATCGTCACGACGTACCGGGTAGGCCAGCCAGGCCTCTTCACCGGTTGTCAGGTTTCTTTTTCTTAACCCAGTCTCGGTATTGTATCGGGAAGCATATACCAGCCACTTTCCATCAGAGGAGAGCGTAGGGGCAAACGCCGAACCATATTGATTGGTCTGATTGGCAATTTCACCGGTTTCCCGGTCGTAGGTTGCCAATTGATATTGTGGCATCTGGGCATTGTAGTTCCAGGCACCAATTCTTCTGGAAAACCACAGGTAACGATCATCTTTGCCGAAGGCAGGTTCTATCGCCTGAAGTGCATCCGGCTTTTTAATGATCTGGATTCCGCCTCCACCATCTTTATGGTACATGTGAATCTTAAGTGTTCGGATTCCTTTTGCAGCAAAAATGTAGTTGCCGTCATTGGACCATTCTGCTGCCTGGTAGTATTTGTCTTTGTCCTTGGTGATTTGGTTGGGTTCCGCTTCTTCATCGGTTAGGTCGAGGGTCCAGATATTTTCTGAGCCACTCCGATCTGAAGAAAAGACGATGGAATTACCATCGGGGCTGTAACGCGGATGATCATCGAAGGCCATCCCTGAAGTAATTTGCTTGGCTTTGCCACCGGAGATAGGTAGCGTATATAGATCACCCATCATATCGAAGATGATCTCCTGACCATTTGGATGCACATCCAGGGAGATCCAGGTTCCTTCTGTGGTCTTCAGTCTGATGGTTCGCTCAGGCTCTAAGGGTAATTCTTTGGTTGCTTTCTTTTCTTTGGTAGTGTCTGCATCAGATTTTTTTTCATCTTGTGCCAGTACCAGTAGGCTTACGGTGGTAAGCAGGAATACAAATAGTTTTCGCATGTCAATTTAGGTTAAACGGTCGGCCAATATATTCTAAAATATAGGGAAGAGCCAAGGAAGTTACATAAGTGGAAAGGAGGCTGCGTTTTAACTGCACTCGAACAGAAAAGAGGCTTAAGACAAGTTTTGAATGGGGTTTTGATGAGAGATTCTGCTATCTTCAAACTCATGAAAAAAATTCTCATTTTCGTTTTCCTCAGTACACTTTTTTCTTGTGAGAGAAGTAAGAGATCAGCCAAAGAAATTGTGTCTGAAACGAATGTTCCTACCTGGTCAAGGAATGTTATTTGGTACCAAATATTTCCCGAGCGATTTCGAAATGGAGATCAAAGCAATGATCCTCGACCCGAGGACATGCAACGGACCTTCCCTGAGACCATACCTACCTCATGGATGACCAGCGATTGGGGAGCAGACTGGTATGAGGAAGATGCCTGGATGAAGGACCTTCCTGATCTGGATTTCAATGGGAAACTTCAACTCAGAAGATATGGCGGAGACTTGCAGGGGGTCCTTGATAAGCTGGATTATTTGGAGGAATTGGGCATAACCGGTATTTACTTCAATCCACTGAATGATGCTCCTTCCTTGCATAAGTACGATCCCAGGAACTGGCGGCACATCGACCGCAACTTTGGTCCCAATCCGGATGGTGATGTGCGTATAATGGAATCTGAGAATCCCATCGATCCATCCACCTGGCAGTGGACGGAAGCTGATCAGATGTTTTTGAAACTTATCGATGAATTACATGATCGGAACATCAAAGTAATTATGGACTTCTCATGGAATCATACCGGATATGATTTTTGGGCGGTAAATGACATCCGGAAAAACAGCAGGAATTCAAAGTATAGTGATTGGTATGATGTGGAGCAGTTCGATGATCCAACCACTGATGAAGATGAAACGAAGATTTCAGGTTGGTGGGGATTTAAATATCTCCCGCTGATCAATGAAAAGGTAGAAAATGAAGATGCACGATTGCCTCACGAGGGGAATGTAGTTTCTGAAGATTTTAAACAGCATGTGTTTCATGTGTCCCAACGATGGCTGGATCCTAATGGAGATGGCAATTTCGAAGATGGTGTTGATGGTTTTCGAATGGATGTCGCTTCAGAAATGACCCTGGGTTGGTGGAGAGATTACAGCGCTTTCGTAAAGTCTGTAAATCCTGAGGCCCTACTCATTGGTGAAGTTTGGTGGTTTGACTGGCCGGATCTGACAGGTCCTGAAAAGATGATCACAGAGGGTGATTTTGATGGCCTTATGAATTATCGCTGGTTTGCGCTATCCAGCGGACTTTTCAAACAGAACGGTCCTAAACTAAAGCCAACTGAGTTTGTAACATGGTACGATAGTCTAATCACGAACATAGACGTTGAAAATCAACAGGCCATGATGAACATTGTGGCTACTCACGATACACCAAGACTCAGCACTAGTCTATTCAATGAGAGCAGATTCGATCAAGGGTCCAAAATTTCCGAGAACCCAGCGTATAAGGTACATCGACCAGATGAAGCGACCTGGAAGTTGTTAAAAATGTATCTGCTACATCAGTTCTCGTTTATCGGCTCCCCACATATTTGGAATGGAGATGAACTAGGCATGTGGGGTGCAAATGATCCGGATGAGCGGAAACCCATATGGTGGGACGATATTGAATTTGCAGATGAAGCTGCTCATCCATATAGGGAACGAGTCGAGCCCCCTGATAAGGTTGAGTCTAATCAAGAACTTTTGAAGTACTACAAACAGCTGATTCAAATAAGAAAAGAAAATCCGGTGCTCGCCTATGGAGATTTGGATTATGTGCTGCAGTATGATCAAAGATTGTTATTCGGCTATTCCCGTAAGTGGGATGGAAAGGAGGCAATCGCTCTTTTTAACATTTCAGACGATGCCCAGTCTGTCTCGGTGAGTAGTGAGGCCAAAAGCTATGTAGACGCATTAACCGGAGAGGTCGTTTTGAAAAAAGATGATAATTTTAAAGTGGTTCTGAAAGGTAAAGAAGGGAAGGTGTTTTTGAGTAAATAATGAGAAAGGGGGGTGGTTCCCCAAATTAATGAATGTGTAATTAGGTATTACTTTCTCATTTGTTCCATATTGGTTTTGAGTGCGGGCCAATTTGCTGATCCATCGCCTTGTAGCATTTTAGATATCAACCCAATCGCTTTCTTTTTGAAGCCGAACACTTTAGCAATCATCTCACAAAATTTGATTTCACTTAGATAGACTTTTCCATCAGATTTCATCACTCGAACCATATCAGCCAAAATTTCAATTTTCTGATCGAATCCAAGTTCTGATCCAATGTTCATATCGAACGATTTTTTCGTTAGCTCTTCCTGGATGACCTCATCTAGCTCTTCCTTTGAAAGACTGCTTTGCTCTGCAAGATCCTGGATGAATTGACGCTCCGTATCCTCGAATTGATTGTCAACCAAAGCGAGCTGGACCATAATTCTGAATTTGTCTTTGTCATTCATAGTATTTCATTTAGTTGTAGCACAAACTGAATGAAATACTCATACATATGATATCAGGGCTTACCTGAAAATAGACTAGAAATTTTACCTATTACAGTTTAAGCCCTAATACATTTTTATGGTTACCCCTATTTACTTAATTCGAAAATAGCTGTTTGTTTGGGCCCAACCTGAAAGTCAGAGTTTACATTGATTGTGGAGCCATCAATGACGTTTGAACCCGTTTGATACTTATCTAAAAACTCTGCAAATCGGTCTCGTTTGAATGTTTTCGTCTCTTCGTTTCTATTCATCACCACCATGACAGCCTCATCTTCAAGGTGTCTGAAATAAACGTAGGTGTTGTCTTCAGGGATAAAATGGGTCAGCTTGCCTTCATGAATGACCTTCGCATTTTTTCTCCAGGTTGTTACTTTTTGCACAAACTCAAAAGCCTCCTTTTCTCTGGCCGTTCTGCCACTTTCAGCAAAAACGGATCGGGAGTCTTCCGTCCATCCACCGGGCATGTCTGCTCGCTTTGTTCCCCATCCGCCTTCACCTTCTGTGTTGGCCCACATAAATTCCGTTCCATAATAGACTTGCGGAATTCCCCGGGTGGTCATTAGATATGCATATCCCATTTTGAAAAGATCCGGGTCGTTCTTGACGCGACCAGCAAATCGATCCAGGTCATGATTGTCTAGAAAAATCACATTCTTCATTGGGTCAGAATACAGTCGATCTTGTGAAAGCACATAATAGAGCTTCATCAATCCATCAGTCCAGCTAAATTCTTCATTCAATGCTTGCTCCGTAGCAAACGCAATTTGGAAATCTGTGACACTCGGTAGTTTGGAATCATAGCCATCATTTTCGTTAGGATTGTCCTCCTGCCAGTAGGCTTCATGTGCTACTTTTTCTACCCAGGATTCTCCCACGATGTTGAAGTTTGGATACGCATCCAATACCTCAGACACCCAGCGTGTTAGGTACTCTTTGTATGGATACACGTAGGTATCCATACGTATACCGTCCACCCCCGAATACTCTACCCACCAAATGGAATTTTGAATGAGATAATCCGCAAGAATGGGGTTTTGCTGATTTAAATCAGCAAGCTCCGGCACGAACCAGCCTTTGATTAACTTGTCTTTGTCATATTGTGAAGCATAAGGATCGGATTGTACCTCACCTCTGAAGCTTGTGGTTCCATACTTTTCAATGTCATGCAGCCAATCATCGGTTGGACGATCATTCAGCCAATAATGCTGATCTCCAATGTGGTTGTGGATCATGTCCATGATGACCTTCATGCCCATACCATGGCATTTTTCGACGAAGGCTTTAAATTCTTCATTCGACCCAAATCGACGATCTACTTTGTACAGATCCGTGGCAGCATATCCATGATAGGCACCATATTCCGGTGTTTGATCATTTTCGAAAGTAGGAGTCAGCCACACTGCGGTCATTCCGAGAGACTTGATATAGTCCAGGTTATCTGACACTCCTTTGATATCTCCACCATGTCTTGCATCAGGGTTTGATCGATCGACTCCTTCAAGCATTCCTTCTACGACATCATTGTCTGGATTACCATTGGCAAACCGATCCGGCATGAGTAGGTAGATTACATCACTGCTGTTGAATCCTAGATTCCGATTACTGTCTTTGCTGCGCTCCTTAATCTCATAATCAAATTTCACGCGTGTTTTCTTTCCGTCCTTTAATTTGATCTGAAAAGTGCCTGCTTCCACTTCGGTTGTCAGTGACATATTGATAACCAGGTAGTTAGGATTTTCAAGCTTGGTTACTTCATCAACCGTAATTCCCTTGTAACTGAATTCAGGGGTTAGGTTGCCGATATTTTCTCCATGTAGCATCAGTTGAAGATTGGAAACGGGCATGTCTTCCCACCAAAAGGGTGGGTCAATGTGTTGAAGCTGGTTCTGAGAAAAGCTGCTATGAGCGGCAATCAAAAGAAGGAATAGTATTTTTTTCATGTCTTAGTCAGTTGCTAATAAAAAGGTCAATGGGATGTGAAGTCGGCGATTCCATGCTCTTTCGTCATGCGCATCGCCCTCAAATTTTTTGGTTTGAAAATTGGTGCTTGTGTAGCCTCCAGATCGAATGATGCTGTCAGCGATTAATTGAAATTCTTCATAATAGGCATCCAGCGTTTCAGTCCCGTAATCAAAATATAATTTGTGATTCTTGGGATCCGGCAGGTTGTCATTTAAGTAGCTATGAAATGCCGAAGGAATTGGGTTGTTTTCTGTTGTGAAAATCCCGGGCCAATGGGTACTCAGGCATGCTGCTCCTCCAAACACTGTTGGATATTCGCAAATGGCATACATGGAAATCAGTCCACCCATACTTGATCCGGAGATGAAGGTGTTTGGTTGACTGGGTAATGTCCGGTAGGTCGAATCAATGTATGGTTTTAATTCCTCAACAATAAATTTGAGGTAAGCATCAGACTTTATTTTGACTCCAAATAATGATGTGTTTACGTTTCTGGTCATTGCATAAACCGAGTCTTGAGTGGTCAGTTCTAAACTTTCAAATGGTTTTTGAGGAAAGTATTCTGGATGTCGCAATTCACTGCCGCCATTCCAGATTCCCACTATGATTGCTTCTTTTATTACCTGATCCTTGATTAATCGATCCATCGTTTCGTCAACCCCCCATTCTTGTCCATTCCAGGTGGTAGTAGAGTCAAACAGCATCTGACCGTCGTGCATATAAAGCACCGGGTAGCTGTTTTTAGAATGCTGATAAGAGGGGGGAAGGTAAATCTGAATCGGCCGATCATCGATGTTCACAGATTCAAAGTTGTCAACCCGAACAAAAGTTGATCGTTCGGGCTGACATGAAGCAGAAAGCACAGCGATCGCTAATAATGATATTTGAATCCCCTTTATCAATCTTTAATGATTTTTTTCATCGTACGATTACCTTCTCTGCTAATCACTTCAATGATTAATAAGCCGGAATCCACACTTCTCAAATCGATTTGACGGTTTCCTTGAAATTTACCTCGCTTCAGCTCCTTGCCGTTGAGATTGTAAACGAAGTAATAAAGGGGTTCTTCACTGGTAGCTATTTCCACAAAGTCTTTTGTGGGATTAGGATAAAAAGTGGGTTCTAGCTTCCCTTCATTACCTGCGGATAAAATCAGATCAGGAGTTTCAATTTCGAAGTTTGTTAAAATCTTGAAACCACCGGGAGCAAGATCAATATTACCAGTACCTTCCGAAGCAGTAACCGAAGTTTCATCAAAGTAACTGTGCCATGTTCCATTGAAAGGAAATTCGACTTCTATGGCCTGCTGATCCAAAGTAAAATTAGCCACCACAACGGCACTCATCTCATCAGCGGATGATGGATTTTCAATGCTGGCATTAGATTCGATAGTAATAATTTTAACGAGTTCATTGTTGTTGGTGAACGTAGCATTTCCTCTGGCAAACAATTGTGGATGATCGAGCCTCAAATTGTTTATTTCGGAGACATATTGGCGAAGTACCTGTCTGGATTGATCCCCGTATAAGTTATTGCTTTCCGAATCATCCCACGGTGTGGGCTTCTGCCCGGTGCGGCCATTTTCGTTGATGCTGATTTCATACCCCAGCTCACCAAACTGCCAGAACATCTTTGGACCTGGGACCGTAAGAAGGGATGCAAAGGCAGCACGCATTCTTACCTGTGCGGAGCTTGCTGTTGAATACACAGGTGTGCTGTTTCCAAAGTTTTGGGTTTCTACCATCAGGCGTTCCTCATCATGACTTTCCATGTATCCAACGAGGTGCGGATTAATCCAATCCCTGTTGGCATGGTAAATACCCCTGATATCGGTTTTTTCACCTTCAAAGCCCAACATATTTTCTTTGTAGGCTCCGTGCATATTTCCCCAAAGCATCATCCCAAACGCGGCAAGTTCTCTTTCTTCTGTTGCATCGCCAAAGTGCTCCAATATCACATAAGCGTCTTGATCATATGACCAGATTTCAGTGGCCATTCGCTTCAGAATGGCAATCCGCGAAGCATCGTAAGCTGACCAGGTACCTACGTTACTTCCCGAATTAACCTGCGTGAAACCCTTTGACAGATCAAACCTATATCCGTCAAATCTGTATTCGTTGATCCAGTAATGGTTTACTGTGTCAACGAAACTTTGGGTATAGTCACTTTCGTGATTCATATCATAGAACACATTGAAGGGATGTGTTGCAGTGATATTGAAATATGGATTTTCTGCGGTAACCTGGGAGGTGGCGGTGTTGAAATCCAGCAATACCAAAGGTGAAGGTTGTTCTTGCTGATTCAATACCATATCCAGGATGACGGCCATGCCCAAGCCATGGGCAGCGTCAATAAATCTTTTTAGCTCATTTTTGGTGCCATATGCTTTGTCAGGAGCAAACATGAAGGTGGGATTATATCCCCAGCTATCATTACCATTGAATTCGGTAATTGGCATAAGTTCAATGGCATTCACACCGAGACTTTTGATGTAGCTCAGTGTATCAATTAGGTTGGAATAACTTTCCTCTCCGTTAGCAAAAAAATCTCTTACCAGTAGTTCGTATATGATTAGGTCGCTGTTGGCAGGACGTTCAAAGTCATTAACGGTCCATTGGTATTCTTCCTGACCCGTTTCCAGAACAGATACCGTATTGTAAAAGCCAATGGGATTTTGAGCAGCGGCAGGATATTCCTTCAAATTGGGATAGATGTTGTCAGGGATGAATTCATCCAATGGACTTAATGTTTTGTCCGAGTAGGGGTCACCGATGTATATGGATTCATCTACCAAATATTGAAAAGCGTATTCTGTTTGTGCCGTTAGCCCCGTGATTTCCAACCAGAAAAACTCTCCGTCTTTTTTCATTTGGTATTGGGACTTAGGCGTCCAATCATTGAAGTCACCGATCACGTAAACCGATGATTTATCAGGAGCCTGCAGACATAGGGTTACCCTGGTATCATCGCTTTCATTGTAGTTGATTCCACGAAGGATTCCTGCAGGTCGTGCTGCGTTTTCTGTTGCTTCACGAACCAGGTAGGTAAACGTTTCTTCCACCACTTCTTCACCGGTATCAGCAGATACAAGTACTGTGTGATCACCACCTCCTGTAGCTGTTACTGTCTCGGTCAAGCTCGTAGCATTTGTTGCACTCCCTACCTGAACTCCATCAATTACAATTGTAATTGCTGCTGGATCGGAAGTGGATACATCGATATCAAAATTTTCTCCTTCACCATAAAAAGCTGGGAGTTCCGGTGAGTTGATCGCTAATTGAAATTCGTCAGCCAAACGAAGTTCAATAACGATATCTTCAGTCTGTGCTGAGCCAGTAGTATTTTTTAGTAATAAGCCAAGCTTTACAATGTCGCGATCCTCAGGTACAGCATAGTAAGTCCTTGGAGTAAGCGTTATTTCCCATTTATCATTACCAATAGAAGTCATTTCGCCAGGCTCAAAAGCGGCATTAAAATCATCTTGCCCGGTTGGCTCAAATTCAAACGCGTCTCCATTCTCGGTTGTGCCAGCTCCGGACCATAAGTAAACACCACTGGTCAAACCCAAAAGACTGGTGGCTCTTGAATCTTGCATTTGAGTTACATCGAACACCAAAGTGATCTCTTCGTCTCCCGTAGGAAACTCAGGAGTGGTTACAACCTTTTGGGCATGTGAGATGAATCCAAAAGTGATAGTGAGTACAATAAGTATTTTTTTCATAGCGATCCAGATAGGTTACTGGTTGTTTTCTTTTTTTGATAAATGCTTAAAGGTCCGTTGTTGCGAACCACCAGGATGGATGGTGTTCCATTAATCGTAATTGATGCAAGGTGCTTGACGTCACCGTCGGCAATGAATCCGGATTCTACACCTATAAGATGTTCGAAATTACCTTCTCCATCTCCCAACAGTAATCCTCCATAGGATGCATCGTTTCGAATGGTTTCTACTTCTACCGGGTAAAGATTTCCTGCAGTCAATAAATCTTTGTTTCCATCCTCATCAAAATCATCAATGAGTATCGCATTGATGGATGAGAGTTGAGATCGGTTGGGAAGACTGATCGGCGTAAAACCACCGCTGCCATCGTTTAGGTATACTTTGCTAGCAAAAGTGTTTGCTTCATAATGAATGGATTTTTCCAGTTTGTTGTCGCCATACACTTCTTCCAGCGTAGCCTGTCCAAATTCATCATAGGTTTCGAACTTGTCGGCAAGAGCGGGCATCTGCTGTGAGGAACACTGCCTTCCCCGTAAAGGAAATAGATCTCCTTCATTGTAATATCCAAGTACAATGTCGCCTCTGCCATTTCCATCAAAATCATTGTAATAAACATGAAACGGCTCTTCATAGGTGGATTTATACTTATAGTTCAATCCAAGATTACCAGCGATGATGTCACTAAATCCATCATTATTGATATCTGCAATTTCTAAGGAATACCACCATCCCGACTCTTTATCAAGACCAAAACTTTCCGTTTTATCTATGAACTTTCCATCGGATAGCTCAAAAACGTTGATAGCAGTCCATTCACCCACCACCACCAGCTCCGATTTTCCATCATTATTGATATCGGTCCATTCCGCATCCGTCACCATGCCCAGCTTTTCAAAGGCTGGTGCCCATTCACTGGTCTGGTCGGTAAAGGAATTTCCATCATTAATCAGCACGTAGCTTTTTGCTGGCGTGGGGTACTGCATGGGGTTTAGACGACCCCCCACAAAAAGATCCAGGTCACCGTCCTGATCTATATCAAATGGTCGGACGATGGAATTGCTACCTACAATTTTTGGTAACTTCACTTTCGAAAAAGTGCCATCGACATTGATGTAGAGCCTATCCTGATAAAGTTGATTATTGGGGAAGTATTCGTTCCCGCCCGTAGAAACATACAGATCAAGATCATTGTCGCCATCAAAATCCAGGAATGCAGCTCCAACATCCTCGTACTTTGCATCGGACCAAAAATAGGGCTGATCTACCGCGGCAAAGGATCCATTTTCTCCCTGAATCATCAGTTTGGCCGGATTACCTGACGCTCCTCCGAAAAAGAAATCATCCCTTCCATCGCCGTTCACATCTCCAACCGCAATGGCAGGACCAAACTGTGACATTTTATGGGGCAGGAGGATTTCAGTTGAAAAATCGTCATGGAAGTTTTCTTTGTGAACCAATCTTAACCCTAAATCATGAGTGACATCAGCTAAATAGGTCTTTGGTGCATTCGGGATTTGCTCGTCCTCGATTGCTTCATCGTATTTTACAGTTAAAAGCTGATTGGATGATGTGGAACCAACCAACTGCACTTTACCGTCCGGCCATTGAATGCGAATGCTATCTACAGCCGTATTGTTTCCAAGTCCAAAATGCACATGGTCTTCATGTGAAGACTGATAACCTCTTGTCAGTACATGCTCTCGAAAGAGCATCTGATCTCCGATGTAAGCGGTCACTTTAGTGCCAATCCCAGAAGTATTTCCTTTAGGACCGTCGAGTTTAAGTCTTAAATAATTATTTGAGGAGTTGTTTTGGTAAATAAAAGCTGGTTCGTCAATGTTGTTGACTACCACATCCAAATCCCCATCATTGTCCAGATCTGCAACCGCTGCTCCATTAGAGTAGGAGGGGGTGGCGAAATTCCAATCACTGCTTTTATCTTCAAAAAGTAGGTCTCCTTTGTTTCTGAAAATGAAGTTCCCAATTTTCGTTTCCGGGAGTTTTTCCAGTAGTTCCTCCATTACTGCCATGCGCTCTTTTGGTCCTTGTTCAATGGCCTTCTTCATTTTTTTATCCCTCATCTTGGAGAAATCCTTATTCGTGAAGTCTTTTCTGAAGCCATTAGTCACGATTATATCGTTCCACATGTCATTATCCAGATCTACAAGCAAAGAGGTCCAGCTCCAGTCGGTACTTGAAAGACCACCCAACTGTGCGATCTCACTAAAGGTGAGGTCTTGATTGTTGAGCTGGAGTGTGTTGTACATGTATTGGTGATGGAACCCGTAGAAGACTGCTTGATAAAATTGGCTGGGATCCATTGCCTTCATGTTGGTCTTTTGCCGATAATTATCCGGCGCTGACATGTCTGCCACGAACACATCGGACCAGCCATCGTTGTTGATGTCGGCCGCATCCACACCCATTCCAAAGTTGGACATGTGTTTTGTTGCTGTCCTTCCAATGTCTTTGAAAGTGCCATCTCCATTGTTGATGTACATGTAATCAGGCTCTACATAATCATTGGTCACGTAGAGGTCGATAAAACCATCTTTATTGAAGTCAGAGGCAACAACCCCCAGTCCATAACCCAAACCATTTTGATATATTCCAGCTTCTTTGCTGATATCGACAAACTTGCCATTGTCGTTTCGATAAAGAATATCTCCAGCTTCCGCATCTACATGACCTCTCAGTGCGAGAATTTCAGACGAATTGAAGATGGCTGTTGGCCTATTCAATAAGAAAAGATCCAGATCATTATCATTATCAATGTCAACAAAGATGGATTGCGTTGTGCAGGTTTCTGAATCTATGCCATAGTCAGCAGCTTTTTCTGTAAAAGTGAGATCGCCATTATTAATAAAAAGCTCATTCTTTCTAAGCTCAGGTTGGCTTCTTCCGGAATTGCTAACATAGATATCCAGCAATCCGTCGGAGTTGATGTCTACCATAGTGACCCCATTGGTCCATCGACCGGTACCGGCAACCCCTGCATTGGCGGTAATATCTTCAAACTGAAAGTTTCCTTTATTGAGATAAAGTTTATTCTCCTCCTGATTCGAGGTGAAGTAAATATCCGGAAGGTTATCATTGTTGATATCACCAATTCCAACTCCACCACCATTGTATAAGTATTCGAAGGTGAAAATATTCAGGACAGAAGTCTCAGTAATGTTGTTTGAAAATCTTACTCCGGTTTTGCCAGGAGAGAGGAGATCAAAAAGAACAGAATTGGTTTCTGAGATTTTATCCTTATTTGGTTCACTACAACCAAAAAATAGGATGAATGCTAATAGGGGTACACGTTTCATTATCGTATTAGACTGACTATTGAAAGAGAAAAAAAAAGCGTAAGATATCTTACGCTTTTTATTACAAGTAATTAACGTTTATTCATTTTCTATCATAAAGAATCTACCTGAGATGTCGTTGAACCAAACATCGTAGGTTCCTGCTTTGGAGCCCAAAGCGGCTGAAGTAGCGCTCTGAACCGCTTGTCCAGCAGGCCATCCGTTGTTTCCATTTTCTCCGGTAGTTCCATATCCCAAATCGAAATTATCATCAGGTCTGAATTTGAAGATGTTGTCTGTGAATACTACATCTTCCAAGCTCCAGATATGCGGATCGAATGTAGATTGAACCATATCCAGTTCACTGCCATCATCCCAGCCACCGATTGCATCACCAATGATTCCCATAGAAGTGTACACAGCGTCGCCACTCGCATCATATGTAGCATACGTGTAGACGTTTGTGTTGATATTCAGGCTAAAATCGTAGTAGCCGTCACCTTCGGGGAACACCCATGTGTCAGGATCGCCTCCATTATTGCTGATTTTATCAATCGCATTACCTGTGTTGGCAATGGCTTCACCATTCACTTTGCCCCATTGCTGATCCCAGGATCCTTGAATCGTAAGTAATTTCCAGTCTCCATTAAATCTACCTCGATAATGATAAAGTTTAGGATTCGCCGGATCTGGGAATAAAGAACCAAAAGTTCCTGCATTATCCCAACCTGCTGCAGTACCAGGACCCACGAAGTAAAGTGGATCTGGAATTGCCGCAAAGGTGGTAGCAACCCTGGTAATCGTCTCAGAAATAACATCTGCAATAGCGGGATTAGTCGCTACAGACTTTAACCTCAAGTAGAAGGTAACTTCCTCATTTACAGGGAATCCAGCAGCTACCAACAAATCATTCAATCCTCCATTGGTAATCGCAAACTCAGTCAATCTGGTGGTAATGAGATTGGTAATCTCACCATCGAAAGCCTCTGTTGCAGAAAGCTCTAATGTATAGTTTACCGCGATATCAACACCATAAACAATAGGATCCCACTCAAAAACCTCAAAGGTATCTGCAAGATTTTCTAACGTAATCGCAACAGCATCAGAAGTTAATGGACTCGTGAAAGCCGCTGGAGCGGTAACTGCATTTTCTGTATCTAAGACGGGTCTGTCAACATCTTCCGCACAACTCATCGCGAAGATTGATAGGACCGTCATTATTAAAACAATATTCTTCTTCATGTCTATAATTTTAATATCCATCGTTTTGTTCAAGGTTCGGATTCGCATTCAAATCTTTTGCCGGAATAGGGAAGTAGTCCCTTTCCGGACCAGTAGCCGTACCGTTTAATATATTAGCGTCACCACCTTTCAATGGCCATACGTAAGCCCCTCCGCTAAACAGTCCAAATCGAATCAGGTCCGTTCTTCTGTGAGATTCCCAGTACAACTCCCTTGCTCTTTCATCAATGATGAAATCGAGTGTAAGCTCATTGGCTGAAATGTTTCCATTGGTGTTTCCATATGCTCTTTCCCGTAGATCATTAACATATCGAAGGGCATCTGTTGCATTGGTACCACTTGCAGCTCTTAAGAAGAGCTCCGCATACATCAAGTAGGCATCTGCCAATCGGAATATGGGATAATCAGTATCTACAAATTCGTTGCTTGCGCCTGCATTTCCATTACGATCTACATTTTTAAATTTCGTAATTGCATAACCACCACCCTGGAAGTTACCAAGGTCCGTGATGTCGGCTCCTCCTTGATCATTCACCCAGAAGTTTGCTCGATTATCCAATGCAGCAGTCTCATCAAATGTATCGTCTACATTGTCATCTATGAATTTGTCAACGAACGTGGAAGTGGTACGAATACCGCCCCATCCACCTACACCGAAATCTGATCGTGGCATAGAACCACCAACCGCAGCATTCGCAAAAAACGCAGATCCACCGTAAGAAGTACCTGCAGTTCCATCTTGAGCAACCACAAAAATCAACTCGTTAGACTGATCATTGTCAGCCAAGAAGAGATGATCATAATTCGTTTCCAATCCATAGAAGGAGTGACCAATCACTCGGTTTACGTATGTAGCTGCCTCATCTAAGTGACTTTCACCGATATAAACCGAAGCGTTGATGTACAATTTTGCCAAAAGCATTTGAACCGCACCCTTCGTTGCTCTAGGGTAATAGGTTCCGTCTCCTGGATCTGGTAATAGATCCTCAATAGCCAATAATTCGGACTCAATAAACTCAAATGTTTCTATTGGCTCAGCCTGCTCAGGCAAGAATGCTCCTACACCATCTTCATCTGTGATAAGTGGGATGTTTCTGAATAAGTCAAATGCATGCCAATAACTCAACGCACGAAGAAATCTTGCCTCTGCTACAAATCCTTGAATCTCAGGGTCGCTCGATCCACCGGCTTGAGCGACAAATGCATTGGCATTAGCAATCTGGTAGTAGAATCGAGAAAAAAGTTCTCCCATAGGGAAGGTATTGGCCGTCCATTGGTGATTTTGAAAATCTCGTATGTTTAAGTCTCCAAAGTTTGATCCTACAAATGCCTCTTCCGTAGAAAGCACCTGGTGCCATTGATACATTCGAAGGTAACCTGTGGCTCCTTCATCAGGCGTATTGATGTCCCCATTTCCGAAAGGACCGTCGTTTCCAGTTAGATAAAGTCCAGCATAAATTTTGGCCAAAGCCTGCTCGTACGCTTCAGGACTGTCGAAGAAATTTGCCGAAGTTGAAGCGTCCTCGTCGATTGGAACTAAATCCAAATCCGTACAGGAAATGGCTGTTGCAACAACGGGTATAATTAATAATTTATTGAATATATTTTTCATCATTTTTTATTTAAAAGTGACGTTTAATCCTAATGTGAATACGCGTGGACGAGGATAGATATTATCGTCGATTCCATCAGCAACTTCAGGATCCAGACCTGAGTAATCAGTGATTACAAATGCATTTTGAACAGTGAATGAAACATTTGCTGATAAACGGTCAGTAACAAATTTGTCAATGGCATATCCTAGGGTGATGTTATCCATTCTGAAGAATGAAGCATCCTCTAAGTAATAATTTGACAAAATACTGTTCAATAAATCTGTTCCCACGAAGCGAGTGTCAAGCACTGATGCATGCACATTTCTAAGTGTGCTATTCGTGAACAAATTATTAATGGTACCATTAGCAGATGCTACGTTGTGATATACGTAGTTTCCAGTTTGATACCTTGCATTCATCGCCAGGCTTAACTTTTTGTAAGAAACAAAAGTTGAGAATCCCATAAAAACGGAAGGATCCGGATTCTTAGATCTTACACGGTCAGCATTGGTATATTGACCGTCACCATTTTGATCAACAAATACTCCTTCTATAGGATTACCATCTGCATCATACACCTGCTCCCACAACCAGAAGGTTCGTGTGTTGAATCCAACGCTATTGATTTGCGCGACGTTTCCTGTTCCTCCGCTTATTCCTCCGGTTTCATTTCCAAGAAAGTCAGGGTTGTCATCGTTGGTAAGTTTCGTGATCTCATTTGTATTTCTGGTAAGGTTAACACCTAAATCCACTCTCCAATCTGCATTATCAACAACAATTCCATTCAAAGTGAATTCTAGACCGGTATTCTCAAGAGAACCAACATTCGTCAAGATTCGGTTACTAAAGTTGGTACCAGCCGGAATATCAATGGTATTTAGCAGATCGGTAGTTTCTCTTTTATACCAATCAAATGATCCGTTGATTCGGCCATTCCAGAATCCAAAATCTACTCCAGCGTTGATCGTGCTGGTTTCTTCCCATTTCAAGTTTGGATCAAATGCTTCAAATCGAGCCACGTTTATGAAGACTGGATCTCCATTCCCGTCTCTTCCTAATTGATACCTTGCATCATCTTCTCCGATTGAAATTCTCGCCAATGCTGGGTAGGACTCTCCAATATTTTCCTGAGCCGTAATTCCATAACCTGCTCTGAACTTCAAGTCAGAAATGAAATCAACATCCGTCAGGAAAGATTCATCTTTAACTCTCCAGGCAACTGCAGCTGAAGGGAATACTCCCCATTGATTGTCACCCAGGAACCTACTGGAACCATCTCTTCTAACAGTCACGGTCACCAGGTATTTCTCCATTAAATCGTACTTTAAACGACCGTAGAAGGAGATTAATTTGTTTTCTGAAGGATCTAAATTGATAGGCTTTGTAGTTACCGTTCGAGCAAAATCCGTTTCAGAACTTCCGGTTTCTCTGAAGAAGTACTGATAAGAATACCCTCCAATAATCTCAAATCTACTATTCAATCCAGGTAGCTCTTTGGCATAGTTCAGATAACCTTCAAATAGGTCATTTTGATACTTGTTGTCGTATTTGTTGAGTTTTCCGTAAATAACGTTTCCATCAAACACTCTTCTTTCACTTTGAGCGAGGGAATCAACCACTTCAAATCCATCCGTACTTGTTCGATCTGTTGCGATGTTGACATTGGCTGAAAGGCCTTCAATCGGGAGCTTATAGTTGAAATTCACATTACCAATAAATCTGTTCACCCGAGAATCGTTGTTGGTTTGCTCTAATAGAGCAACCGGATTATTGGGTGCATTGTTATCTGGAATAACATATCCTGGGTCAGTTGGATTCAAAGACTGTCTGTAGAAATAGTATCCTCCAAACGGAGATTCACTATCTAATACTGGTTGGGTCGGGTCAAATGCTGCTGCAGCTCCAATGACACCATCATTTGTAAATCCATTGTTTGTCTGACTTCCCTTCAGATTGATACTTACCTTCAAGTCGTCATTCAAGAATGATGGATCAACGCCAATGGAAACAGACGTACGGTCGAACGATGACGTCCTTAGGATACCTTCTTGGAATAAATATCCTGTAGATACTCTGAATGGAACTCCTTGAAAACTACCTGTAGCCGAAATGTTATGATTGGTTCCGTGTGCTCTTTGGTAGACTTCATCTTGCCAATCAGTTGCTGCAGATCCTAATAAGGTAGCCGCTGTTGGAGATAAGTCGCCATTCGTTGTACTTTCTGTAACTAGCGCTTCAAACTCTGCAGCAGTCAGATTGTCCGCAGTTTTAGGTAATGTCGATAACGAATATTGTGCAGAGTAGTTTACTGTGATACCAGTTCCAACTTGCCCTCTTTTGGTAGTTACCAAAATAACCCCATTGGATGCTCTTGCTCCGTAAATGGCTGTTGCTGAGGCATCTTTGAGTACTGTCACTGTCTCAATATCTTGTGGGTTAATCGTACTTAGAGGGTTTCTGATTCCTCCAATTTCATCAGTAGTAAGTGGCACTCCGTCAACAACAATTAGTGGGTCGTTACTCGCACTAAGCGAAGAACCTCCTCTAATTCTGATTTGCGCGCCACTACCCGGTTGCCCATCAGAACTCGTAACATTAACACCAGCTATTCGACCCGTTAATAAGTCTTGAGGGGTGTTAATCTGTCCTTTGTTGAATTGTTTAGTGTCAATGGCAGTTACTGCACCGGTTAAGTCACTCTTCTTCGTGGTACCGTATCCAATAACGACCACTTCATCCAATTCTCCATAGTCTTCTGTTAGGGTAATGTCTAAAGTGTTTTGAGAATTGACAGCTACTTCCTGAGTGGCAAATCCAATGTATGTAAATACAAGTATTGCATCACTTGGTGCTGAAAGTTGATAGTTTCCCTCAATGTCTGTGACACTTCCATTGAGTGTTCCTTTGACTAAAACATTCACACCGGGAAGACCCTCGCCGGATCCGTCAACGACCTTTCCAGACACTGTAATGTTTTGGGCGAATGTAGCGGCCATCGGAAGCACCGATATTGCCATAATGAACGCGAAGTTCATTACCTTTTTTAGCCAAATTTTCGGCTTCAAAAGACCACTTTTTTTAAGGTAATTTTGCTCCATATTTTGTGGTATTATTTGAGTAATTATTTTACTAAAATCGACCTCTAAAAAGTGAAATTCTTACAAGCCGCTCTATCGAATTTTACAAATTCAAAAATTCCAAACAACACTTTGAGGAAGTTTTTACGAACTTTTTTTCCTGCAAACGTTTGCGTTTCAGACTTTTACAAAAGGTATTCAACAGAATTGACTCATTTGGCTATCTTTCTTCCATGAAAAGGCAGACAACGACCATCAAAGACATAGCGAAAGAATTAGGTATTTCACCATCAACGGTTTCGCGTGCACTCAAAGATCATTTTGAAATCAGTGAAGCAACCAAGGAAGCCGTTAGGCGTGTTGCAAAAGAATTGAACTACCAGCCGAACTCTCTGGCGCTAAGTTTGAGGTACAGCAAATCCAATACAATTGGCATCATTGTTCCGGAAATTGTACACTTCTTTTTTTCTACCGTTATCAGTGGGATCGAAGACATTGCACAAAGCCGGGGATACAACGTGATCATCACCCAATCCAATGAATCTGTGGAAAGAGAGATGATGAATATTCAAACCCTTTTCAATAACCGCGTGGATGGTGTACTGGTTTCCCTTTCGCGAGAGTCATTCGATTATTCACACTTCGAAGCGATTATGCAAAAAGGTCTACCGATTGTTTTCTTTGATCGGGTCGCAGAGACTTTGACAACCAGCAATGTTACCGTTGATGATTTTTTAGGAGGATACCAGGCAACCGAACACTTGATCAAGCAGGGATATAAATATATCTGCCACCTGGCCGGACCCGAAAACCTGGATATTACCAACGAACGATTGAATGGATACAGAAAAGCGCATGAGGATGCTGGTCTCGCAGTAAATGAAGATTTGATTGTATTCAACCAGGCGTCAAATGAAAGTGAAGCATATGACGCTACCATGAAACTTCTTAAATCAAAAGACATTGATGCTTTGTTTGCTTCCAATGACCTGGCTGCCATGGGGGCCATCAAGGCCGCACAGAAAAATGGAAAGCGGGTGCCTGAAGATTTTGGAGTAGTGGGATTCAGTAATTGGCAGTTTACAGCACTTACAAACCCATCCATCTCAACCATAGAACAACCCGGATTTGAAATGGGACAACATGCTGCTGAGTTATTACTCAAACAAATAGAAAGTGATGATGAAATTGAAATCGAAAAGGTGAAGTTGCCAACGACTCTATTGGCACGAGATTCATCCAAAAAATCATAATTCTTTACAAAATCTTCATAATCAGGCCCTTTCGCAACCGTTTGCGTTATTTTTTTTGAAATATTCCTTCGTTTCCCTCTTAGAATATTCATTAATTTGACCTACACGACAACCTAACGATGGGCTAAAAATATGTTGGAAATCATCAAAAAAGAGGGAAAAAACAGGATAGTGACGAGTGGAATTTTCAAATCATTCAAGACGAATAAACTCGGTGTTGATGTACACACAGAGGACTTTACCTATCAGGTAATTTTTTATAATGATCGGACGGTAAGAATACATCAGTTACAGGGTGAAGCGGATGAAAATCCATACTCTGTGATACAAAATCCTTTAGGCACTAAGTTCTCCGTTGAGGAGCACGATGAGTCATTGGTGATTACTTCAGAAGTTGTTGATCTGGTCATCAACAAATCTCCTGTCCGATTTACTTTCCTGGATAAAAGTGGTAAGGTTGTCAATGAAGATGATCCTGGGTTAGGTACTCAAATTCAGGGAGAACAAAAGACCGTTTACAAAAAATTGCAAGCCGGTGAGCGCTTTGTCGGCCTTGGTGAAAAGACCGGACCGCTGGATCGAAAAGGCAAGGGCTATCAAAATTGGAACACCGATCACTTTGCCTACCACATAGAAGCTGACCCACTATATGCTTCTATTCCCTTTTACATCGGGATTCATGGCAATAGCAGTTACGGTATTTTCCTGGATAACAGTTACAAGAGCCATTTCAATTTTGGCGCTTCAAATAATCGATTCTCTAGTTTTTCGGTTGATTCCGGCGATCTGAACTACTACTTCTTTGCGGGTACGGTCTCAGAAATTATTGAATCATATACCTGGCTTACAGGTCGTATGTCATTACCACCAATGTGGAGCATTGGCTATCAACAATGTCGATACAGCTACTATCCGGACACTGAAGTTTTGGATGTAGCAAAGAAATTTCGCGACAAAGACATTCCTGCGGATGTCATTGTCCTTGACATCCATTACATGGATCAATACAAGATCTTTAGCTGGGACAAGGAGCGCTTTCCATATCCTGACCAAATGGTCGATTTATTGAAAGAAATGGGATTTGAAGTGGTCGTAATTTGTGATCCAGGCATAAAAAAGGAAGACAACTATACGCCATATTCTTCCGGAGTTAAGAATGATGTCTTTCTAAAATATCCGGACGGAGAATACTATGAAGGTGAAGTTTGGCCGGGCTGGTGTCACTTTCCGGATTTTACCAAAGAAGCAAGCAGGGAGTGGTGGAAGGAAATGATGAAAAGCTACACCAAGATTGGTATAAAGGGCTTCTGGAATGACATGAACGAGATTGCGACCTGGGGTCAGATGCTACCAGAAAATATCGAATTTGATTTTGAAGGTGAGGGTGCTACCTCACGAAAAGGAAGAAATATTTATGGTCATCAGATGGCACGGAGTGCATATGAAGGTGCAAAATCCAACTTAGATGGCAAAAGGCCATTCATTCTTACGAGAGCAGGTTTTGCAGGAGTTCAGCGATACAGTGCACTTTGGACCGGTGACAATGTGGCGAATGATGAACACATGCTTTTAGGCGTTCGGATGGTCAATAGCTTAGGTTTATCGGGCGTGCCTTTTTCAGGGTATGATGTCGGTGGCTTTGCCGGAAATGGTCAAAGTGATCTCTTTGCCCGATGGATCCAGGTGGGAGCGTTCTCACCATTCTTCCGAGGGCATTCTATGATCAATTCACACGATTCGGAACCTTGGTCCTATGGCGAAGAAGTTGAGGAGATTTCAAAAAATTACATTCGTCTTCGGTACAAACTGATGCCTTATATCTACGGTGCTTTCTTGAAAGCTTCTGAGCTTGGAACACCTGTTACTCGAAGTTTATGCATTGATTACACACAGGATGATAAGATTTATGAGGCTGATTTTGAGAATCAATACCTGTTTGGTGAGCGTATTCTTGTAGCTCCGCTAGCGAGTGATCAACGATATGGTAAAGTCTACTTACCGGAAGGTGAGTGGTTCGAATTCTTTACCGATGAGCGATTAGAAGGTGGAAAGGAAATGATCCGTGAATATGCACTGGAGCATCTTCCACTTTTTGTAAAGGCCTCATCGATCATTCCGATTTATTCCGATACTCAGCAGAATTCGAAAGACATAGGAGAGCATTTGGAGTTACATGTTTATTATGGCACTGCCAATTCTCAAACCGAGTACTACGAAGATGATGGTGTTTCATACGCCAACGAAAACGGTAAATATCACCGGAGGAAGGTTTCTTTCAATCCAGATAAAAAAACACTTACTCTGGAAGAAGCACAGGGAGGCTACAAGAGTCAAATCAAGAAAGTGAAACTTGTACTGCATGGATTTGGGGCCGGAGAGGTTGATGGACTTCAAAAAGAATCCCATGCCTTTGTTCAACCTATTTCGAATTTTGATCCATTTGAAAATGATCGAAGAGATAATCTAAAATCTGAAAACGTATTTACGATCGAAAAAGACTACACCAATGGAGAGATTGTTTTTAGTTGGTAGTGTAGTCGCCATGCTGATGGCTTGCGATTCCAATCAGCTTCAAACGTTAGACACTCCGTTGATTTTAGGAAAAGCCAGTCCGGTAAACCTGGCATTGGAGGTAACTCAACTCCCAATTGAAGACTATGTTGTCGATCCTTCAAGACTGGATTCTGTAACGTCAGATGGTCCTTTTTCTTTAGCTACTAAGGATGGGATGCTCACGATTACAGGTAGACCTGAATCTCCCCTTTATAATCTTACTTTTTGGTCAAATGGAGTTGGAGAAAGTGTCCTTCTAAAGCGTACCAAAAAGACCATGTATTCATTTTTATATGAGCCAACCGCAGGTGAAAGTGAAATTAAGATCAAAGGTGAATTCAATGCGTGGAATCCAAATAATACGGTTTTAGAGAAGAAAGGCGATAGCTATACCGGATACGAACTTCTTAGCCCCGGCACCTATCAATATCTGTTTGTGGTAGATGGGAAAGACATGCTCGATCCACAAAATAATGATTCCATTAGCAATGGAATGGGAGGGTGGAATTCGGTCATTGAAATAGCAGGTCCAGACCCGAAACTTATTCCAAGCCTGAAGTCTGAAAGCTACAGTGCCAACCAAATTAGTTTGAAGAGTAACAATTCTATTGAAAAGGTTTATGCGTACTGGGGAAATTCCCTGCTACCGGAAAAAAATATTCAAGTTGACGGTACCTCTATAAGGATTACCATCCCTGATAACGCCAAAACATTGCAACGATCTTCGATTAGAATGTGGGCGTACAACGAGGAAGGTGTCAGCAATGATGTTTTAATACCGCTGCATGATGGCCAGGTGCTTGTATCTCCGGATCAAATCGAAAGGAGTGATTATGAAGCAATGATCATGTATTTCCTGATGGTGGATCGTTTTAATAACGGGAATAAAGAAAATGATCGACCGCTCAATATCCCTGAGGTTCATCCAAAAGCTGACTACTTCGGAGGAGATCTGGCTGGGGTAACGCAAAAAATTAATGATGGATATTTTAGCGATTTGGGAGTCAATACGGTTTGGCTTTCTCCAATCACTCAGAATCCGGAAGGAGCATTTGGTAAGTATCCTAAGCCGGAAACTAGTTTCTCCGCATACCATGGCTATTGGCCAATTTCAAACTTGAAAGTGGATGATCGATTTGGTACGGCTGAAGAATTTCGATCGCTGATAAGTGAGGCACATAATTCAGATATGAATGTGCTGCTAGATTATGTAGCAAATCATGTGCATGAACAGCATCCAATTTATCAGCAAAATCCTGATTGGGCTACGGATCTTTATTTACCTGACGGCTCACTCAACACAGAACGGTGGGACGAACACCGACTAACTACCTGGTTTGACACCTTCATGCCAACGCTCGACTTATCCAGAATGGAGACCGTAGACCCAATGACTGATTCGGCCATGTTTTGGTTGACAGAATATGGGATTGATGGATTTAGACATGATGCGACAAAACATATCCCAGAGATATTCTGGCGGACCTTGACCAGTAAAATTAAAAAGCAGGTAATCTCAGAAAGCCAACCTTCTGTTTTCCAGATTGGTGAAACGTATGGAAGTCATGAGTTAATTAGAAGCTATATCAGCACGGGAATGCTTGATGCACAATTTGATTTCAATATGTATGATCGGGCGGTTTCCGCCTTTGCAGGTGCCGGCTCACTTTCGGATTTGGCGAATTCGCTCAGAGAAAGTATCAAATATTACGGGGATCATAACCTGATGGGCTATATCACTGGGAATCAAGATCGTCCGAGATTTATCTCCTATGCAGATGGCTCACTCGAATTCGGAGAAGACACAAAATATGCAGGTTGGAATCGGGAGATAAGCATACAAGACACCCTGGCTTATCAAAAACTCTCGGCCTTGACTGCCTATATGATGACAATTCCAGGAATCCCATGCATCTACTACGGTGATGAATACGGTTCTCCTGGAGGAAATGATCCCGATAACAGGCGTCAAATGCAGTTTGAGGATTTAGATAGACATCAGTTAGCCACTAGGGAGCGAGCAAAGCAAATGATCGATATCAGAAAAAATAACCTGGCATTGATTTATGGAGACACAGAAATAGTAGAAGAAAGTGAAACCCACATGGTGATATCGCGCAGCTATTTTGATAACAAAGTAATCGCAGTATTCAACACTGGCGATGATCCAATCGATATTGGTATTCCCTCTGGTGGAACTACCAACTTCAGTGGATCAATAAATGATGGAAAACTTTCCCTTCCAGCGTATGCCTTCGAAATGATCACATACAAAGATTAACTCACTAACCAAAAGAACCCATATACATGAAAACCATAACTAATCTCACCTTACTTCTATCCATTATACTGTCAGCGTGTACAGCGCAAACGCAAACTGAGGAGGTCGTAGACGTACCAATTTCTTACCCGGAGAAGGCTAAGGACATGGTGATTTATGAAGTAAATATCCGGCAATATACTCCGGAGGGAACGATTAATGCCTTTGCAGAGCATCTGCCAAGACTGAAGGAATTAGGAGTTGATATTTTATGGATCATGCCAATCCAACCTATTGGCGAGAAAAACCGAAAAGGTAAACTTGGTAGCTACTATTCCATAAAGGATTATACATCAGTTAACCCTGAGTTTGGAAACATGGATGACTTTAAGTCTATGGTGAAAAAGGCACATGATCAGGGAATGATAGTCATTCTGGATTGGGTGGCAAATCATACCTCATTCGATCATGCATGGACAGAAATACCTGGTTATCACAACACCGATTCACTTGGCAATGTAACCTGGCCCGAAGGAACTGACTGGACCGATGTAGCCGACCTCAATTATGATAATATGGATATGCAAAATGACATGATTGCCGCATTGAGGTATTGGGTAAGAGAAGCGGATTTAGATGGTTATCGATGTGATGTTGCCGGATTTGTTCCAATGGAATTTTGGCAACGAGCAAAAGACTCTCTTGACGTAGATAAGGATTTGTTTATGCTTGCGGAGTGGGATGAGCCTAAGATGCATGAAGATGCGTTTCACATGACCTACGGTTGGGGATTACATCACTATATGAATGGGGTTGCAAAAGGAGAGAAGAATGCGGATTCCCTGGCCTCTTTCATTACAAAAGATCTGGAACGCTATCCGGCTGAAGCATTCAGAATGAATTTCACCACCAATCATGATGAAAATTCATGGAATGGAACAGTCTTCGAGCGATTTGGAGAAGGCCACCAAGCCTATGCGGTTTTTACATTTACTGCTCAGGGGATGCCTTTGATCTACAGTGGACAGGAGGCAGGCCTTAATAAACGACTGGTCTTTTTTGATAAAGATACCATTGACTGGAGTGACGTGAAGTACCAGGACTTCTATTCGAAGCTGGTAGATATCAAGCATGAAAATCCCGCACTTCACAATGGTGAGTATGGTGGCATACCTGAATTTCTGAATATAGGAAATCCGATGGTTCTTGCCTTTAAACGCACAAAAGACGATAACGAGGTTACCACTATCATTAACTTATCTGATCAGAAGCAAAATATAAGTGTACCGGAGGGTACTTCATTTGTTGATTTCTTTTCCGGGGAAACCATCACTTCATCGATAAGTGAGCTGGAGCCCTATCAATACTATGTTGGATCTTAATTAGTAGTGGGATGAGTAACGTTTCTATAGACTCCGAAAAGCCAAGGTTAAGCTTTTGGCAAATTTGGAATATGAGCTTTGGGTTCCTTGGAATCCAGTTTGGTTTTGCCTTGCAAAATGCGAACACCAGTAGAATATTTGAAACTTTAGGAGCTGATACTAAAAACCTAGCGTTTTATTGGTTAGCCGCACCGGTGACAGGGCTCATCGTTCAACCCATTATTGGCTATCTCAGTGATCGTACCTGGCACCCAAGATGGGGTAGAAGACGACCATTTTTTGCTATTGGAGCCATTCTTGCAACTTTCGCACTTTTCGTGATGCCTAATTCTCCGACGCTTTGGGTGGCTATTGGAATGCTTTGGATCATGGATGGATCTATTAATATCAGTATGGAACCATTTAGAGCATTTGTTGGAGACATGCTCCCTCCAGACCAGCGAACCAAAGGCTTTGCGATGCAGAGTTTCTTTATTGGAGTAGGGGCTGTGGTCGCATCAGCACTACCTTGGATCTTTACCAACCTAATTGGGGTAAGTAATACGGCATCTGAAGGACAGATTCCAGATTCAGTAAAGTGGTCTTTCTACGTAGGAGGCATTGCTTTTATCACAGCAGTCATGTGGACAGTATTTACGACGAAAGAGTATCCACCATCTGAAGAAGATCTCAAGAAGGACAAAACCCCGCCACCGCTCAATATCAAGTTTACTCCAACTCAATATTTGATGAGGGGACTCATTCTTATTGTCATTGGAGCTGCACTTGCTACCTGGTTTACCTTAGAGTCCTTTGATCCTCAACTATATGTGCTATGCGGGATTTTTGGACTATTTGGTTTTTCCTATGCGTTTGCATCGGCGCTAATGAGTAGGGATCGATACCACAATGGTTTTGTACAGATCGTTCGCGACTTTCAGAACATGCCAAAGACCATGGTCCAGCTGGCATATGTCCAGTTTTTCTCCTGGTTTGCACTTTTTGCCATGTGGATCTACAGCACCTCTGCGGTTACTTCGCACATATACAATGCTACAGATACAACCTCATCGGCTTACAATGATGGGGCCGATTGGGTATCATTACTTTTTGCGGGCTACAATGGTGTGGCGGCACTGGCTGCCCTAGCACTTCCTATACTGGCTAGAGTGGCAAGCAGAAAAGTAACCCATATGATTGCCTTGACTTGTGGTGGAGTTGGATTGATATCCTTTTACTTTATTCAAAATCCAATGTGGCTGGTTCTTTCCATGGTAGGAGTAGGCATTGCCTGGGCCAGTGTTCTTTCTATTCCGTATGCCATGCTATCGGGTTCGTTGCCTCCAAAGAAGATGGGTTACTACATGGGTATCTTCAATTTCTTTATCGTTATCCCTCAAATTGTTGCAGCCAGTATTCTTGGATTTCTGGTCTCTACCTTCTTTGAAAGCGAATTCATCTTTGCCATTGTGATCGGAGGTGCATCCATGATTATCGGAGGAATACTTTGTTTGCGTGTCGATGATCGAGATGAAGTTGTAATGAAGGAAGGAGAGGTGTAAATTCGGGGACATAATGACGAAACTAGCCCTAGGTATAGATATCGGTGGCACTAATTCCAAGTTTGGAATTGCCGATAGAGATGGAAACATTCTTGTACAATCCAGAATTAAAACGCAGCAGTTTGCGGAGTATGGTCTCTTTCTTCAAACCTTGAAGAAAGAGATAGAAAAAATCCATCCCATTGATGATGTGATTGGGATTGGAGTAGGTGCGCCTAATGCCAATTATTATAATGGAACCATCGTAAATCCTCCAAATTTGCCGTGGAAAGGGATTTCCAAATTTGCAGAGGAAGCCGAGAAGGTGTTTGGAATGAAGTGTGTCTTAACGAATGATGCCAATGCTGCGGCACTAGGGGAGATGGTGTATGGTAAGGCCAAGAACATGAAGGATTTTGTGGTCCTGACCGTTGGAACAGGATTAGGAAGTGGAATTGTGATCAATGGTGATTTAGTTTATGGGAAGCACGGGTTTGCGGGTGAATTGGGACATACACTTGTAAACGCTAATGGAAGATTTTGTGCATGTGGAAAAAGGGGATGTCTAGAGACCTATGTAAGCGCTACAGGGATTAGACGAACTGTTTATAAGCTTTTGGCTGACTATACAGAACCCAGCATTTTGAGGTCCATCAGTTTTGATGATTTGAGCACCCGGACGATTACCGAGGCGGCAGCTAAAGGAGATAAAATTGCAATAGAAGCCTTTAAATATACAGGCAGGGTCCTGGGGATGAAATTATCCGATTTTGTTGTTCATACTGATCCCGAAGCAATATTTTTGTTGGGTGGTCTGGCACAAGCTGGAGAACACATCTTTACCCCCGCTCAAGAGAACATGGAACGATATATGATGCCCTTGTTCCTTGATAAGAAGATACAACTACAACCCTCAGGATTGAAAGACGATGATGCCCCCATATTGGGTGCTTCAAGTCTTGTCTGGAAATATTTAGATAAGTAGAGCGGTTGATTGGTAAACTGTTTATCCTCAATCAGGATAACGATTTTGCCAATTACATGTTAGAACTAAAAGAAATTACATAAATGAAAAATATTGGAGTATTCACATCGGGTGGTGATGCACCGGGAATGAATGCCTGCGTTCGTGCTGCAGTTCGTTCCGGCATCAGTCTAGGTCTGAACGTTTACGGTATCAGGTATGGATACAACGGAATCATCAATGGTGATATGTATCTGATGAAATCGTACTCAGTGAGTAATATTTTACAGAAAGGCGGCACCATTCTTAAATCTGCCAGAAGTGAAGATTTTCGAACCAAAGAAGGTCGCAAGAAAGCCTATGAACAATTAAAAGCAAAAGGCATTGAAGGTTTGGTTGCAATAGGAGGCGATGGAACGTTTACAGGCGCAAATATTTTTTACGAAGAGTACGGCATACCAACGGTAGGGGCTCCAGGTACGATAGATAATGATTTGTTCGGATCCGATTATACCATTGGTTTTGACACGGCAGTAAATACTGCACTTGAGGCGATTGATAAAATACGGGACACTGCCAATTCCCACGATCGGGTATTTTTTATAGAAGTGATGGGCCGTCACTCCGGTTATATCGCTATTCATTGTGGTATTGGTGGGGGTGCAGAGTTAGTCATGGTACCTGAGACATCTACCACTATTCAAGATGTTATTGATACGTTAAACAAAGGAAGAGATAAAGAAAAAACTTCAGCCATTGTGATTGTTGCAGAAGGTGATGAGCAGGGAAATGCACATGAAATCGCCAACAAGGTGATGACGAAACTGCCTAAGTTGGATATTCGTGTATCCACATTAGGTCACTTACAAAGAGGAGGGTCTCCTACATCACTGGACCGTATCCTGGCGAGTAGACTAGGGCTTGCTGCGGTGGAGGGATTGATTAATGGCAAAGCCAATGTGATGGCCGGTATTATCGATGATGAGGTAACCTATACAAGCTTCAAGTTAGCCATCAGTAAGACCAAACCAATAAGCAACGAGTTAATGCGATTGGTAGAGGTTATGAATACTTAATTGATTGGGATCACAAATGAAGGTGCCTGCAGCGCATTCATTTTTCTTCTCCGCATGTCTGGTTTTGGTAGACGGATTTTTCGTAATTTAATTTCACCATCATTTTGAAGATAATCCGGGATAAACGGATGCCCTTCGTTTTGGTTGAAATTATGAAAGAAGGGAGTAGCGACTTCATCGATTACCTGATTCTTAAATGAGCTGCTTTTTAACTCTTCAATTTCATAAAAAAGTATCAACTCATCAGGAGTTGTAAGTTCCTTTGTCATCTGTCCTTCTGCCGAAAAAATCGATAGCGCATACATCATTAGAATAAGTGTGAAGAGGAATATACCTTCTAAGATTCTGCTTATTGTTCTCTTTTTCATGACATTGACGTTTGAGTTGATACTATTTTAATTGGGTGGGGTAGCTCGATTCCGACTGACCTCCAAATAAGACTTTGTGAATTGAGGATCTAATTCAATAGCTTTTCGCATGTCCTCGGCCGACTTTAATAAGTAGCCGGATGCGCGATAAGATCTTGCTCTTTTGATGTAGCCAATTGGATTTTTGGGTCGTTCATCTATGGCTCTTGTATAGTGAATGATGGATTCCTCAATGTTTTGCTGGTTGTAAGCTCGATCACCTTGACGAATCCAGTAATCATTTTCTCCAACGGTGAAATTACCAGTAGTAAACAGTGAGAAGTGTAAAACTATTATATTTAGAAGCATAACTATTTAAAATGATAGTAATGCTATTATAAACGAATCGAGTAGTTCTGGGTTTTAGATTTAGGATTAATAAAACTTATGGAATATATAAGCGAATCGCGGGAATGAATAGGTATGGATCTTATTTCCTGGAGATTCCAATAGGACCTTCATAGATCCCAGCATCAATGCCTATGTCTTCAACTTGAACAGCAATGATGTTTTTACCATTCTGCTTTAGTAGCTCTTTCGGGATCTCATATATTCTGAATTCACTCCAGCTATTACTCTCTCCAAAAGGTTTGTAATCTTTGGTTCGACCAATGAGTTTCCCATTCATATAGGTGTAGTCGAAATCATCTATTTTACCGAGGAATAGTAATAAATCCGAATCTTTAAGATTTTCTGGAAGTTCAAATTCTTTTCGATACCATCCCGATCCATTGGAATGCTTGATGTGCTTGCTTCTCCAAAAGCTTGGGACTACAATATTTCCCCATTCATCATCTCTAAATCCAACTTGCTCCCAATAGGCACTTCGCTTGGTAGAGAATTTCCAGACTCCTTCCAACGAATAAAAATCTTCTTTGATTACTGCGTCGAAGTAAATACCCAGGTTCCCTTTCACACAACCTCCTTCTTTCACTAAATCATATACTTTGATAGCAATTACATTTTCACCATCTCTGTTAATGACCGATTCTGGTAGTGCATATTCGTTGAGCGCATCATAAGCGGTATAATAGTTTGGAGGAAACGAGCCTTTAAATCCAATCAATGTCTCGTTTAAATAGGCTTCGTGCACATCATCAATGTACCCAAGGTTGATCATGAGATTAGTGAATCCTTTGAGGTCAGCACCATCAAAAGTATATCGGTACCATGCAAATCCGTTATAATTGGCAAAGCCTTCATTCTCCCATGGAGAAGGTACCCAAATTTCTTCCCAGTCGGAATCGTCATAGTCGACCAGGACATACTCTTCACGATCTCCAATGGTAAACTTCCAATCGCCTTCTAAGCTAAGGATTTTGGTCTTTTGAGCCTGTCCAATGAGTGGCACAACAAGTATAAGGATGAGGTTGGTCAATTTCATCGGTATGCAAATTTCCGTTTCGTTCGGCTATCTACCAAGATAAGTTGCCTTTGATTGTAGTCAATTACACAATTGTATTTTGTAAGTAGATCTGCTCCCAGGATACCACTGATTTTAAGATTGGTTTTCGCTTCAACCGTTTTTACCAAATCTACCATGTTAAGGCAATAAAATTCTTTATGCTCATATTGCTCACCGAAGACGACATCTGCATTCTTAACTTTCATTACAGCTGTTGTTTCTCCATTGAAACCAATGGCTCTTCTATGATCACCATAAATTTTGGAAGCTTCGAGGTTATACTTTTTTAAATCGGAGGAGTTTATGACAGATATATCAGATCCTGTATCAATTAGGAAATATCCTTTTTTTCCATTGATTTCTGCTTGAATGATTGGCTTCTTATAGCTTTTCATTTTCACATAACCCACTTCTTGTCCAAATAGGGTGATTGAAAAGAAAACCAGGAGGAGAGTAGTCGTTAGTGCTTTCATTTTTAGTTCGTTGCATTAATTAGATGTAAATCAACGAACGGAATAATCAGCAGATGTCACCCCTGCGTAAAGGATTGTAAAAAGTTGTCACAGGTTGGTTAATTCACAAGTTTGTAACCTGTACCATGTACAGTGATGATGTGTTTGGGATTAGCTGGATCTATTTCAATCTTTTGACGAAGTTTTACCATGAAGTTATCTACCGTTCTGGTTGTTGGTTGCTCATTATAGTGCCAGACGTTCTTCAATAACTCATGTCGATCCACAATCTCATTCGTATGTTGATGCAAGTATTGAAGGATTTCAAATTCCTTATGTGAAAGCTTTACTTCTTTTCCATTGTTGCTCGCTAAATACTTCTTAAAGTCAATCTGTAACTGACCAATGGTGATGATTGACTCTTCTTTGACAGTCGCACTTCTTCTCAGGATAGCCTTTACTCGAGCAATCAATTCTCGAATGGAAAAGGGCTTTTGGACGTAATCATCGGCTCCCATTTCTAAACCCAGCACCTTGTCTATTTCTTCTCCTCTGGCAGTCAGTAGAATGATCGGGGTTTCATCCCCCTCTTTTCGCAGTTGCTTGCAGACTTCAAATCCGCTGAGTTTGGGCATCATCACATCCAGGATGATTAAATCAGGTTGAATTTCTTTAAGTACATCCAATGCATTCAAGCCATCTTCCGCCTCTGTCACCTCATAACCTTCAAATTCAAGGTTATCTCTCAATCCTCTCCGCATATTGCTTTCGTCATCTACAACTAGAATGTGCACACTCATATTTTTGGAAATTTAAGGGTGAAAGTAGTGCCATGGCCTGGCTCACTATCTACTGATATGCTTCCGCCATGTGCTTTAACCATTTCTAAAACGAGGGAGAGGCCCAAACCGGTCCCCTTGGTATTATGAACATCACCACCTTCTACTCGATAAAACTTATCAAAAATGCTTTTTTGATCCTTTTTACTGATACCAACTCCTTTATCAGCAACCTTTATTGTATAGTTAAATTCATCACTGAAAGACTCAATGGATAGGTCTTTCGTATCCGGACTGTATTTCATGGCATTGTCTATGAGATTGATCAACACTTCAACAAATGCCTCCTCATCTGCATTGATTGTCGCATTGGATTGGAGGTTTAATTGATGGCTGAATCCTCTCTCTGTCAGATGATAGGAGTAAGAATTCACCACATCTTTCACCACATCATCAGGTTTGAAGACCCTGAAATTATAAGACTTCTTGTTGGCGTCTATCTGACTGAAGGATAGAATCTTGTTAACGATATTTTTAAGCCTGGCCGATTCCTTGGAAATTATTTCGTAGTACTCTTTTTTCTTTTCTTCCTTGACGCGTCCGAGGAGTAGTGTTTCATTAAACATACTGATCAACGATAGGGGAGTCCGTATTTCATGTGAGACATTGGCTACAAAATCTGCCTTTGCCTTATTTAGTTGCATCTCTTTTCTGAGGTTACGGATCATTAATATCATGCCCAGTATAATTACCAGAACCATAATTCCCAGGGTGATTAAATTCCGTCTGGTTCGATAGGCAATGAGGTCTCCAACTGATTGAGTTTGTAAGCTCACAGAAATTTTATAACCTGCAACTTTTACTAAATCACGTGATTGTATGATTCCGGAGGGAGGCTCTTCTGATTGATAGATCATCTCATTTGAGGTGGAATCACTTACCGATACATTGATTGATTGTGTAGTTATGGTTTGGATTTTAGGTGCTAGCAAGTCTTCGACAAATGCGACAGGATCAATAAACATTAAGCAAGGTGTGTTCTCTCCAATGACAATCATACTCAAACGGAGACCACCAATGTTTTGTGTTGGACTAATCAATTCCTGTTTGATGTAATCAGATTCTTTGTATCGAATAAGACGATCAACCACTTCCTGATTATCCTTGAAAATGCTATCGATGTTCAGGTTTGCAATTGGGGATGGATCATTAAAATCTACAAATACTGTTGAATCTGATCCTTTTAAGGCTATAAGCTCGATGGCTAAATTCCCTTTGATGGCGTTGGGTAAACGCAGTGATTCAACACCACCTTGTCGGTAAGTGTAGTCAATCTGCTGAATGTAGAAATCAAATAAATCAGCGGAATATTGATTGATACTGAAGATGATTCCATCCAATTGCTCACGATACACCTGCTCAAGAGCTTCTTCATTTTCATTGAGAGAAGACACTTCTACTACCGATATGATAGCGATCGGCAAAAGCACAGCAAGTGCCAGGATGAAGATCGAATTTCTGAACGAAGCTGACATAAAACGAAGATAAAGAAAGAGGTCAATTGTTTGCTTTTTCATATCTTGATGGCTCGATTTTTTTGAACCTGAATACCTATGAAAATCCTAATTCTTTCAGCACCTGTTTTTTGTTTAGCATTTCTAGCCATTCTGTTTTTACAATCCGGACTGGACAAAGTCTTCAATTATCAAGGGAATAAGGAATGGTTTGAAAGCCATTTTGCCAAGAGTCCCCTTCGACCGTTGGTCGGATTGCTCACATTAGTGATCACCCTATTGGAAGTGGCAGCTGGGGCCTTAAGTGCGACTGGGATATTTTTCTTGTTGTATGACGGTAGTGCCGAGATTGGCTTGATTGGCGCTCAGCTTTCAGCACTTTCTATTCTATCGTTATTCTTTGGTCAGCGAATCGCTCAGGATTACGTAGGAGCAGCTACCTTAACTACGTATTTTATCATATCCATTATGACCGTTTACTTGCTGTGGGATATGGCTTCTGTTGTATGAAATTTAGGTATTAACCTACAATGATTTTGAAAAAGATATTAGCTTCAAAGTCTTGGGACTACTTCATTCTGGCAGCAAGATTTCTGCTGGGATGGACTTTCTTAAGGTATGGGTATTCTAAGTTATCAGCTGGACAGTTTGGTATTAGCCCTGAAGAGCTGGCTACCCCATTAGAGGAATTAAGTCTATTTCGAGTTTCATGGTATTTGTTTGACTTTGAACCATTCAAAACATTTATAGGATTATCTCAAATTATTAGTGGCATACTACTGATTTGGAATAGAACCGCATTAATAGGAGCATTCTTTTTCATTCCTATTGTGCTTACAATACTGATTATAGATTTGACTTTTATGCCAACATATTTGGCTAATTCTTTTGCATGGAGGCTTGGATATTACCTGTTTCTAGATGGATTGATTATTCTTCATTATCGAGATAGGATCATGATTATGTGGAATGCAATAAGTAGTAATATTGGAACTAATTATAAATTCAAGTTTCATTTTTATCTACTACTTCCTCTAGTAGCCATCATCATGGAGTTTCTTTCTCCAAATTTCTTTTTTAGACTATTTAGTAGTCCGATACAAACCATCAGCGGATTAGGTGAACTTTTTGTTCTCATAGTTGAAACCATAAAACAGGTCTTTTAGATGTTAATCAACGTATCCATAGCGGAGGACAAGGACTATCGAGAGGTAGGGGAGCTGATGGTGGATGTTTACGCGAGTTTGGAAGGATTCCCGTCACCGGAAGAGCAACCTGAATATTACCACGTGTTAGCAAACATTGGAGAATTTGCCCAGAAGGATAGTGTTGATATAATTATTGCCAGGAAGGATGGAAAGATCCTGGGTGCTGTGGTGTACATCAATGATCTGGCAGACTATAGTGCCAATATCAACCTGGAAGAGGAGAAGGATAGTGCCGCATTTCGGTTATTGGCAGTTTCTAATGATGCGCGTGGACTAGGTATTGGTAAATTATTGACCAACGCTTGCATTGAAAAAGCAAAGTCCAATGGATTAAAGCAAATGATTATACACACCACAGATGCAATGAAAGTAGCATGGGGGATGTATGAAAAGATGGGTTTTGTCCGTTCTAAAGACCTGGATTTTTTTCAGGTGGGTATGCCTGTACTAGGGTTTCGAATGAAGCTCTAACCTTCGGTGCTTTTCGAATTCATTTCTCTTACCGCTCGTTCAATGCCATGAGGAGTAAGAGGAAACATAGGAACCAATTCTTTCATCACCTGTATGGTGTAGGTTCCCGGCCAATACCTCAAGGGCTCAGGATTTAGCCAAACTGTTTTCTTAAATTTCTTGGTGATCGCCTGAATGTTTCGAATACTCAAGGGGCTCAATTCGTAAGGTGCCATAGCCGAATCTCCAATGAAAAAGACCCGATAATCTTTATTGTGCATGAGCAGCTTATCAATAGAAATGTAGGTGGACCTACGCTCATCAATCCATACTCGATCATAGATGGTATTATGGAAGTAATACACCTCCAAATCATGCGCAAAGCGCGTTTTCATCTTTCTGAATAACTCCTGGACACTGCGGACATAGGGTGCCATCGAGTAGCCACCATTGTCGATCAGTACGATAATCTTTAATTCCTCAAACTTCTCGCTGGTAAGCTCAGGAAGGAATAGACCTCCGCGTTTCAGCCCTGATTTGATGGTCTGTGGGACATCTAGTTTTTCTATGGCACTTTCTTCAATCACTCCTTTGATGGAGGCAAGTGCGGCATCTACATTGTTATCATTCAGAAGCGCATCACGATCAACGGGAAAGTAATTTTTATCACCAATTACTTTTCTTGCCATTTTTCCTCCCCCTTGTCCACCAACACGAATTCCATTCTTAGCTGCACCTCCGTGACCATATGGAGAGATCCCCCCAGTTCCGATCCAGTGGCTGCCACCGTTGTGATTGGATCGTTGCTGGTCTCTTACTTTTTCCATGCGTTCCAGTAGCTCTTCCAGTGAAAGGTCTGAGTAGTCGGCCATTTTATCTAACACACGTTCTGTAGGTTCTCCATCGGTTTCCTGGGCGTCCTTATCTTCAAGATCTGGATCGTCTTTGTCCCAAATTTCCTTACCGTTGATTACCTCTTTGATGTCATAACTGGTCAGATGCACCTGATCAAGAAAGGTGTTTACAAAGTCTTCCTCAGTCAAATCAATGTCACGGTCAGCTTCATCGATGTATTGTGTCTTCCACTGCTTAAAGGTTTCTGAGCGTAAAATGGCGTCTTCCAGTGTTTGCCCGGGAGCAATCGGTACATTCAAAAAATACTCGTAATACGCCTTGGTAAACGGCCCAATGTCCTCGGGCTCTTTCACTACAATTCCTTTTAATGCGTTGTGGAGGTCACCCAATGTCTTTACCAGTCCTTTTTGCATGGCCTTTCTCAAGAGAAGCAACGTGCGCACATCAGCCTTCAGGCCATGTTTACGAAAAGATGCTGGTAATGAGCTTAACATATCAGTTTAAATAAGATCCTAAATTATCTCCTGCGCCAATCATCCGATTTACACGTTCCATATCGGCTTGGGTTTTTATCAAAGCACCCACACCTTCAAGTCCCTGGATTTTCTCAACGGCCTCTTTAGGCGCATGGTCACCCATATACTTCAACCAATTTAGTATTTCTCGGGTGGTAGGAGAACGTTCCAGTCCCAAGCGTCTGAGATGATAAAAGACATCTAACGCCACTTTAACTACTTTTTCATCCAGTCCAGGATGATGCTTCTCCACGATTTTCCCCATCACTTCTTTATCTGGAAAATCAATGTAGTGATAAATACATCTGCCTTTGAATGCTGTAGGCAGCTCTTGTTCACGATTGGAGGTTATAACAATGGCAGGCATATCATCCTCAGATACCTCAATGATTTCACCAGATTCCGGCATAATGAATTTTCTATGACTGAGTGCATAGAGCAGGTCATTAGGGAACTCTCTTGGAGCTTTGTCTATCTCATCAATCAGCAAAACTGAATTCGGTTTACTGTAGGCGACAGCTGCTGGCCCCTTTACGACATAGTCGCCAAGATTTTCCGGATTTCTTTGACCGGTAGACAACCTGGTTTCAAGTCCTTTTTCTTCACGCTGTGCATTCAAAATTTCAATCTGAGAGTCTCGCAAATATTTCACATGGTCAAAGCGAGCAACAAATTGCTCCACATTACTTTTTGAACCTACCGGGTAAACCTCCAGGTCAAGTCCTCGATCTTTTGCGTAATGAATAGGAAGCTCCGTTTTACCTGTTCCCGGTTCTCCTTCGATAAGAAGCGGCATACCTAAGGTACGCGCCATGTGAAATGCTTGTGCTAAGTCCGGATCACATAAATACTTCTCAGATCCGGTCCAATGTTTGGTTTCTGCCATAGTATCAAAACTATCGATTATAATTTTAGTTCACCCGCTGCATTCAATAAGCTCTCCAGCTTGGGGTAATTTTCTTTCATGTTTTGCTCAATGAAATCAAGGGGTACATCATCAAACGAACCATAATCGTCCAGGTATTCCATGAATGCTTTTCCTTCTGTGCTGTACTCCTGAAAGATTGAATCATTGCTACCATCAAATTCAAGGGGTTCAACCCCAGTAAGTTGACACAGCTCCTTGTTAAAGGCGGGTGTTGCTTTTACCCATTGATCATTGAGATACACATCCACCATGCCATGGGGGGTAAGTTCGTTGGTACCAAATTTCTCTGTCAGTCGCTCTACCGCGATGTGGTTCTTCACTTTCGCTAAATGAAGCCTGGCTGGAATCCCCAAGCCTCTAAGTCCGGCGATATAGAGGATGGACTTATCGATGCAGTGACCATGGTCTTTTTCTGCGATGGAAGTGGCTTTCAATGCCTCTTTCCGAAATGTGATGTCATAAGGATTGTATCTCCATCCGTCCCGAACTTTCAAATAAAGCCCGATCGCCTTTTCCGTTTCATTCAATTCAGAATCTTTGAATTCCTCTATCAACTCTTGAATAATGGAGCTTTCGTAATCAAAGAAGTAGGTGCTCTTTAAACTCTCTTGCATATGTTAATCAACCCTTCAATTTCATTAATCGTTCTGCGGCAGCTTCAATCGTCTTTTCTTGCTTTGCAAAACATAAACGTATGACTTTATCGCCAGGATCCTCTGTGTAGAACGGAGACATTGGGATAGCAGCAACTCCAATTTCCGAAGTTAAGTACTTGGCAAATTCTCGATCAGGCATATCACTGATAGATTCATAACTGTAGGCTTGGAAATAGGTTCCTTTAGCCACTTTTGGGATCAAGGGTGTATCTGCTAGAAGTTCGTTAATGACGTCTCTTTTCTTTTCAAAGAAGGAGGGGAGATATTCATAGTTTTCAGGTTCCGCCAGGTAATCAGCAATGGCAAACTGAACGAAAGAGTTTGCGCAAAAGACATTCCACTGATGCACTGCTTTAAAAGCATCAACTAAGTATTCCGGACCGACCACATATCCCATTTTCCAACCGGTGGCATGGAGTGTTTTACCGAAAGAAAACACAGCCATTGACTG
This sequence comes from Ekhidna sp., assembly GCA_965601465.1. Taxonomy (GTDB): domain Bacteria; phylum Bacteroidota; class Bacteroidia; order Cytophagales; family Cyclobacteriaceae; genus Ekhidna. The sequence continues at coordinate 2,428,103 of OZ271834.1, forward strand.
TTCGAATAAATTGGGAAAGCGCATGATGCTTTGATGCTCTTCGCCATCATAGATAAGGTGTTCGTAAACTTCATCACTTAGAACGATAATATTGGTGCCATTTACAATGTCTTCCAATGCTTGCATATCTTCTTTACTAAGGATGGTACCACTGGGGTTATGTGGGGTATTGATGATGATCATTCGTGTGTGATCATTGACCATATCTTTCACCTTATTCCAATCTATTCCATAGTCCGGGTAGGTCATTTGGTATGGCTTTACCGTACCACCAGCTAGCTGAATCTGAGGGGTATAGCAGTCGTATGCTGGTTCGAAGATGATTACTTCATCACCTGGTTTCACGAAGGTCATGATTGCGGTATAAAGTGCTTGGGTAGCTCCGGCGGTAATGCATATTTGGGTGGATGGATTGATGGGCATTCCATATACCCGTTCCATTTTTGTGCTTAGCGTTTGATTAAGCTGTGGCAATCCTGCAAGTGGACAATACTGATTCTTTCCTTCAGTTACATACTTCGAAACGAGTGCTTTTAGTTTATCATCACATTCAAAATCCGGAAAGCCCTGGCCAAGGTTAATGGCTTTATGCTCCGTCGCAAGTTTGGACATGATGGTGAAGATATTTGTTTCTCCAGCCGGAAGTTTAAATTGAAATGCTACTTGATTTCCCATGAAGTCAAAAATAGGAGGGAAAGCAAGAGATTAAAAGTAGTTGGCGCCCAGATTATTAAATATGTTTAGTCAGACTCATTCTCGGCATTAATCAAACGCACCAGTCCCAGGTAATCAGCAAAGAATCTGCGTAAGTGAGGCATATCTGTCGAATTGACTTGCATGGTGAATATCTGCTTAGAATCCTCATGATAGTAACCGGCAGTATTGTATCCTGGGAAAAAGCCTGAATGACCCATGAATGTACCCATCCCTGGGATTTCGAACTTGATGATCCCCAGGCCATAGCTTCCCTGGAGTTCCGGGGCATCGATGAAGTTGAAATAGTCATCTCTGAGGTACTCCATATTAAATGCTCTTCCATCAAAAATTCCTTTTAGCAACCTTGCATAATCCATGTTCCAATAGAAATATCCTCCACCTGTCCATTCAAACTGCATGTTGTTCTGCGCTTTACCATCTACTAAGAATGGAGCTTTAAACCCTAAGGCATATTCAGAGCCTGCGGTGTAGTACCCTTGAGCCATGTATGGAATATCATTGGCGTTGGTAGGAGAGAAGCTGGTCAGTTTAAGTGGTTTAAGTACCCGGCTTTCAGCTTCATCATAGAACGTATTTCCAGTGACCTTTTCGATGATCATCCCAAGTAATATGTAATTGGTATCAGCATAGGTAAATCCTTTCCCTGCTTCAAACGGAGGTTTGTCATCCAGGACATAAGCAATTAGCTCTTCGGGCTTCCACACCTTGGCTGGATCTTTCATAAGATCTTGTAAAAAGGTCTCTTTGAATTCGTATCGAACAATTCCGGAACTGTGTTGAAGTAAATTTCGGATGGTGATGTCTGAAGCATTCGCGAGTCGTTCAAACCACTCATAGCTACCCAGGTACTTTGACACTTTGTCATCCAGCTTTATTTTTCCTTCATACACCAGCTGCATCATAACAGCCGAGACCACCATTTTGCCTGTGCTCCCTCCATGGAGTTTATGGGAGGTGGTCATGCGCACCTTATTCTCTTTATCCGCCCACCCACTAGCAAAGGCCCTTACCTGATCATTGGTATCTATGTATGTAAAGACTACACCAGGATAATCTGCGGCTTTTTGAATGCTATCTAGTGCATTTTGGATGAATTCATCAGTTTGAGCCAGGCAAACGCTCCATACCGAACTAAAAAGAAGAATGAATGCTAATGTTTTTTTCATGATTGGATGATTATGGTACTTAATAAGGCAGAAAAAATAGAATTAATCAAGGGAATAATAGATGAACGGTACTGATAACGGGCCTTGCTGATGTATACCATGAAGATGATTATTTCCGATGGTCAACCAGATTGATAGGTTCCCTGCAAAAACAGTGGGACTCGCTGCCTTATTTGGATAATCCCGTCTTAGGAACCGTAAATTCAATCTAGATTCACATAGCTCTGATGAATGTTAAATGGGGCAATTCGTATTGCCATGCTAAATCAAATTAAAAGATATGTTATGAAGAGGAAGTACATATTCATGGTTGGGATGTGCCTTATCACGGTGATAATGGTAGCACAACAACCACCAACCATTGAAATTGAAGAGATCGGAGATCATCTAGGTATTGTAAGAGCCAAGAATGGAGAAATTCCCATGGGAGCGAATATGCTCCTCTATAAAACCGGAGAAGGGATTGTTATGGTAGATAGTCATCTTCCCAGTCCACAACTTGCCTCTTACATACAATGGCAGGTAAAGCAAAAGTTTACAGAGGGAAAGCTTGACTTGCATACGGTATTCATTACCCATTGGCACCCTGACCACTCCGGTGGCATAGAATATTGGCGTGGAAATGCCAAAGTTGTTTCACATGAGCAGGTAAAAATGGTGCTTCGCAAACCTCAAAAAGGGTTTGGCTTAGGTCAGGTGGGACAAGTCCTAGAACTTCCGGCAAGAGCTACCCAGGGATTGCCCGGACAGACTTTTCAAGACAACTATAGTATGAATGTTGATGGCAAAGAAATCGTTGCCAGGCATCTGAAAGGTCATACCAACGGAGATTTAATTGTTCACTTCGTATCCGAGAATGTTATTCATGTTGGTGATCTCATATGGCCAGAGACGTTTCCATTCACCGATAACCACAATGGAGGCAACGCTTTGAATCTTTTGGAGTCGCTGCAGGAGCTTAAAGAGCTCTCAAACGAACAAACAGTTTTTGTTCCCGGTCATGGCGCCACCTTTGACAAAGACTACCTAAATCAATACATCAAAATGGTAGATGGCACGATTGCCTATGTAAAAAAACAGAAGAAGAAAGGTAAAGCGATTGAAGTCATCAAGAACAATGGACTTAGTAAATGGGAGCACTGGGCCAGTGCTTTGGTCCCTGAAGACGTTTGGGTCGAGATGGTGTATAAGAGCCTGGAGGAATGAAGTATCATAAGTTCCTAATCCAGGCTCTTTGTTGCCTTGCTTTGTCATTTGTCTCCGCACAACCCTCAACGTTTGAATCATTCAAAGTTGACAATGAAGGCGTAAAAATCCATTGTGTAGCAAAAGGATCTGGGCCCGTTATCCTGTTCCTGCACGGTTTTCCTGACTTTTGGTTTACTTGGTTTTATCAGATGGAGAGATTTGCGGGGACAGGTTATCGGGTCGTAGGGATGGATCTTAGAGGTTATAATCTCAGTGATAAACCACCTGGAGTTGATAGTTACGCTATGTCGGCATTAATCAGCGATGCATTGGCAGTTATAAACGAGGTGAGCCCCAATGATCGCGTCATATTGGTGGCAAACGATTGGGGAGGTGCGATTGCCTGGCAGGTAGCGACGTTCGTTCCGCATAAAGTGAAATACATGATTGCATGTAATATCCCTCACCCCACAAGCCTTTTCAAACATTTAAGTGAAAAACCAGAGACAGCAAGTTATACCACAGCATTCACTGCGGATAATGCTCTAAGTATCTACACAGAAGAAAAACTATTGGAAATGGCTGGGGTGGATGATGCAGAAATGAAGCAGTGGTACAAAAAGGCTTTTCGCCATTCAAGCATTGAAAGCATGCTCAATTACTACAAAGTGAGTTATCCTAAACCTTCTGGTTCCAATTCGAATAGTGCATCTGTGAAAAAAATTCAATGTCCCATTTTAATGATTCATGGATTAAAAGACACTGCGTTTCCACCGCCAGTCTTGAATGATCATTGGGAATATGCTGAGAAAGGTTTTTCGCTTTACACACTTCCAGATGCTGGTCATTTTGTTCAAAGAGATGCTCCGGAAGAAGTGTATAGCATAATCGATCAGTGGCTGAAACTTCAGAATAAGTTGGGTGGATAGGGCTATTATTTTGCCAGGTAGTCCTTTGCCTTTTCTTCGTCCTCAAAAGGTGTCACTTTGGTGCCTGTAACCATGCTATATGCCCGAAGAAGTATCTTTTTTATCCCTCCAACACCGAGGATAGCTCTTTTTTCAGATTTTCCATTGAAAACCGTCTTACCATAGTGTTTGAGCTTGTCCATAACATCAGGATCGGTAAATGTTCCTCTCACATCCAGTAAGAGATAGATCTTCTCGGTACTTTCTTCATAAAGCTTGGCCATCAGATCAATGTTCTCCATGACAGTTTCTTTGGTCTTGATGTCCTTAAAATCTACATGAAGAATTTTGCGGCCTTGGTGGGTAATGTATGAAACGGGCATCTTAGTGGGTTATGCGGTAAATATAAATTAAACCGTTTAATGCGTTAAAGGATGAGGGAAAATGGAAATCGGTGAATATTTAGTCGTTTCTCAATCGATCGATGATTGAATTTTTATTGCTTAAGCTAAATTTTTGATCGTTTGGTAACTCTAGTTCAATGGTACTTTTCAGGTGGCGCAAACTCAATATTTTATGCTTGTTGACCATAACAGACTTACCAATTCTGACAAAATGAGGAGGTAAAATATTTTCAAGGGCTTTAAGTGATACTCGGATCATTTTAGAGTTTTGATCCTCGAAATGAAAGTCGCTGTAGTAGCCATTTGACCGGATGAAATCAATCTTCTCGCCATCCAATAGGTGAATCGTTTTGCCTTCTGGTATTTGAATTTTTTTCTGGGCTGAATACGAAGAAATCTTGTGGATGAAAGTCTTAATAGACTGATTGTAATCAGTATTATGTCTCATCCTTGCTCGCTCAAAGGCTTCAAAAAGACGAGCATCTTTATACGGTTTCAATAAATAGTCGATGGCATTTTCTTCAAATGCGCGAATTGCATATGAATCGTAGGCCGTAACAAAAATCACGTTTAACTCTAAGTTTTTCAAAGTATTCATGACATCAAACCCTGTCATGTCCTTTAGTTGAATATCCAATAATATAAGATCCGGTTGCAGTTGATCAACGACCTGAATGGCTTTGGTGCCGCTTTCTGCTTCTCCAATCAACTGACAGTCAGGAATTGATTCCAGGAGTTTTTTTATGCGTCTTCTGGCCGGAGCCTCATCATCCACTATGACTGTTCTGATCTTCATGCAATCGGAATTTTAATCTCATTGACAACCAGGTGATTTTCTTGTATCACTTTAAAGGTATAATCGTTACCGTAGCTGTTGGTTAGTCTTTCTTCGGAGTTCTTTAATCCCAGCCCAAATTCTATGTTCTTAATGGGTGCACCATCATTTTCAATCCTTATCGATAGGTAACCATTTTCGATTATAGCATTCACCAGAAGATGAAGCTTGTCAATGCCGCCCTTAAAGCCATGTTTGATTGCATTTTCAGCCATGGGTTGCAAAAGAAAGGGTGGAACCAATACGTCTTCACAGCCGATAAAGTTTAGTTCATATTCAAGTTGATGTTCGTATCGTTTCTTTTCTATCGAAAGGTAAGTAGATAGAATTTCCATTTCCTTGGCTAACGGGATCTGTTTAGAAAAGTCCATTTCCATGGAAACACGAAGTAACTCGCTTAAGTCAACCAACATTTCCTGGGCCGCATCTTTCCGTTCGTCAATGATGGCTACTACATTGTTGAGTGTGTTAAAAAGAAAATGAGGTTGAATCTGTCTTTGCAATACTTTTAGTTGTGTTTGGCTGAGCTCGGTTTCAAGTTGTTCTTTCCTAATCAAAGCATCTGTTCGTTCTTCAAAATATTCCTTACCTAGGATGATAAAAAGGAGAAACAAGAAATAAGAAGCGATATGATGGAGATCTGTCATCAATGTTTCGCCAATTCCAGCAAGAAGTAATTCTAACCGAATGGTCATGAATGCCAATTGAAATTGAAAAACAGATACGGATAGATAGATCAGAGTAAAAGCTAGCATGAGAAAGAAGTAGCCAATAATTCTGGTCGACCAACTTTTAGACTTAAGCAATTTATGACCTGGGAGAAGTACGAAAGAAATCGCGACAAAACCATTAACAATTCGCATGAGTGGTAACCAAAACATCTTATCTGCTTTTATGGCTTCTGGCTTGAAAATGTAAATGAGGGAGGTTTCAATACCACCTAAAATGCATATGAATAGCCAGGAGACGAGCAATATTTGAAGTGTGGAAAATCGTGTAGGATTAGTCATAACTTAACAAAGCTGTACATAAAAAAGTATTTAAGGAGTTTAGATACATAGGCTGAATACACATCATTGCAGTTATTGATATCATTTTTTCCACATTTCACAGCTGAATCAATCACTTTCCTATCAGAATTCCATTTACCAACGAAAGGACTTCTAGTTTGGGATCATGAAATTCCAAAATTGCCTGTTCAAAGGGATTCTAATGGGCCTACTTACGTTTGCTTTAAACGTCTATGGTCAAGAGCCAAAAGAAGTACAATTCCATTCCAGTGATGGTTTAAGTATCACTGCCGACTTATATCATCAAAGCAAAGCAAGTCCTACACTCTTACTTTTTCATCAGTCTGTTTCAAGTAGAGGAGAGTATCGCGATCTGGCACCAAGGCTTCAAAAGATGGGTTTCAATTGCCTGGCAGTGGATTTGAGATGGGGTAAAAAAGACTTTTGGAACAAGGTGTTTAATGAAACAGCAAGAAGAAATGGCACTTATTCCATTGTTGACAACTATGAAGACAGCAAAGAATATCAACTCAATCGCGTATGGCCCATTATCTGGAAGGCATACGATGATATGAAAGCGTCTCTCAACTATTTAAAAAGAGCCGGTTATGATCAAGAAATTGTAGCGATTGGCTCGTCATTTTCTGCAATGTTGGTTTTCAAGATGGTCGCAGACAACCTTCCGGTTGATGGAATAGTAGCATTTTCACCAGGAGAGTACCATCCGCAAGAGGATGATATGTTGGCTCTTTGGGCCAATCAGGTCACCATTCCTGTTTATATGTCCTCCGGAAGGGGTGAAGGTGAGATGGTTGAAGAAGTTCGTGCAGCAATTCCATCTGAATCTGAAGTGGTTATGCATCAATCGGCTGGAAGGCACGGAGCTTCTGTTTTAATGAGTGAAGAAGAGGACTGGCCACCACTCAATGATTTTCTTAAGCAATTCCTTCGAGAGGAAACAATCGGATTCAGGCATTTATCGTTGAATAGATATTCCAAAGAATGGAATGTAGAAGGTGAGAAACCCATAAATGCCTGGTTTTGGTATCCGTTATCAGGGGGTCAATCAGGCTATGTTACGACAAGAGAATACCTCAAGTATATCAACCTCGATAAGAGTCAAGAAGAGAACAAAGAGACGTTCAATCGAATAGTTCAGGGGCTAATCAATGATTCCACAAGGCAAACTTCTTCAGAAAAGTATCTGGAAACTAGAATACCTGTAGATTTTGAGGCTGCAGAACCAGCGGAGAGGACTCCCTTGGTAGTGTTATCAGGTGCACATCCCATCTACTTCGTTGAGTTGGCTGAAAAGCTGGCTCAAGCTGGATTTGCGGTTCTCTCGGTTTCAAGATCTGGCATAAAAAAAGGGGAGCGACTACCTTTTACTGCAAAGGGGGTTGAGGAGTATAAACAAGATCTTGTAGCTACTCTTTCCTATTTGCAAAATAAAAAGCTTGCGGATACTTCGAATATATCCTTTCTCTCCTGGAGCTTTGAAGGGGTTCCAACCTTGCAATTAGCAGAGGAGTTAGGGGCCAATCACTTCATTAGCCTGGATTCATCCATTGGATATGGGTATGGAATAGATCTTTTGGAAGGTCTAGTGGATAAATTTGAATGGAACTTTTCTGTCATTCACTATACCGGTTCATCCATGGATTATGGAAAAGATTTGAGACTACTCAATCGTTTCACGAACAAGATTAACATAAGTAGAACCTTTGATTTTAACCATGCCCAATTTACTTCTCTTCAATCCATGACATTGCCAAAAATTGCTGGTTCGATACCAAATATTGAATATGAAGATTTAGTCGAGGAAATAGTCACCCATTTGAAAACGATGCAATGAAAAAGCTGTTCTTTCTCTTTTTCTTGTTATTATGTTCATGGTGCCATGGGCAAAATGAGGTAATTGAGGTGGATTCCAGCAAGCCTTTTGCTTGGGGCACTTTATCTCATTATCATACCCGTGACTCTTTGAACTGTGCTCAACTGGCCCGAATTAGCACGACTTTGCGTAGGTCTTCGCTTGTAATCCAATTGGACTGGAATGATGAAGTCATCGATTCGAAGCCTATCTCACAGGAAATTCGCCGATGGAAAGATCCTGAAGGGGTGACGCGAGATAAAGACCTGATGTATTTCTACGATGGTCTGGGGATTCGACTGTTTTTCAAAAAATCATTTTATGAGGGCTGGGTACGACCACTTGATCAATCTGGTTGGGAGGTACAGTGGGAAAATACAGGCTCCATGACTTCAAGGACATCCCGGCCGATTGATCTCATCGAGCTTGAGATAAGTGGACAAGTAATATCCATACGCATTTCTATGGGTGAACTAGGTTGGACCATTCAGAATGATGAAACATTAAAAATCACACTGATTGCTACCGATGCAGATACACCTCAAACTGCTGAAATTAAATCTAGAGTTCAAAACGGCGCCAGCTACTGTACTTCCACGAAAGCATTTACCATCTCAAATAATTGACCTATGAAACTTCTATTGATATCAGCGCTACTATCGTTCTCTCTTTTTTCAATTGCTCAAACAGAAATAGATCCAATCTCTGATTCGCATGCTTTCAGGATGGAGTCATTTACGGCTGAGTACGCTCAAATGGGCAGTAATCTTATTGTATCCACCAGTTTTTCCTCAGATCAATCGATGTATAATGTAACGATGAGTATGCCCGATCTTTCCAATCGGTCTCGGATCATTACGGATGTCATTGGGATTTCTGCAGCAGATGGATCGTTTGCTTATCGAGATTTCCACTTGATGTTACCTGCTTGGAGCTTTAACCGAGTCCGCTATGAGATAGATAAAATATTGATCGAATCTTTTACTAATGAAGGGGTTGAAAAGAATGAAAAACAAACCGAACAACCGGTATTCGATGGAACCTTTGCCTACTGGCAACTCAGTGGAATAGATCCCTCCGTAGATTCTTTCGTATTAAGAAGGTGGAAGCAAACCCCGCAAGGGTTGGTTGTTGGATTGTCAACAGCGCCATTTGTTCTTAATGGTAAAAAAGAGGTGATCGTGGGAAGGGAGAAATATGATTGTCGCATTTACGAAGTGGAAATAGCGGCAGGCACAAAGGTAATTTGCTATGTTTCGGATCAGGCGCCCTATTTGATTCGGCAGGAGTATCAACAAGGAGAGGCAAACCCATCAACCATTCTTGAGCTTTCCAGGGTTTTGAAATAGTATGGGATTGGGGATTCCCGATTGTTCTACTCTAACAACTAATCTAAATGAAGAGCTTTAGTAAAGTGATGCTGATCATCTTATCAGGATCATTGATTTCCGTGTGTCCCGGTTTTGGACAGCAAAATTCTGACTACTTTAATTTCTGGAAAAGTGGACAGTGGACCTCAGAAATCACCATTTTTAACCAGGATACGATTCAGGAAAAGGACAGCTTCTCTGTTCAAAAAATGGATGGAAAAAATGCATTTCTTGAGGACTGGAGCATCTTCATTGGCGATGGAGAATATGTAAGTGCCACTGTCATTCGGGCGTTCGATCAGGAAACCAAGCGATGGAGACTGTTTTATATCGATGATTTGAATGCCCAATCCTGGGAAAGTAAGCTGTCCGAAAATACGCTCTGGTTTTACAAGCAGTTTACGTATAATGGAAAAGTATTCTATAGCCGTCAATCCTGGGTATTAGAATCGGAAGGGCGTGTCGTACGTAGAATTGAACGTTCGGAAGACAATCAGAACTGGAAACCTCGCTATTGGCAGATTTTTATTCTTCAATCGAACTAAATCACAACTTAACCGACCTTATTATGAAGTGGATCCTAATTTCTCTCTTACTTACTAGTCAGTTACTTTATTCACAGGACGTCAATTCGAAGCATCGACAGTTTGACTTCTGGATCGGTGCATGGGATGTTAACCTTCGAGTTAAGCAAGCCGACGGAACCTGGAAAGATCAACATCAATCGATTGCTCACATTCATTCCATATTAGATGGTAGTGCCATTCTTGAATTGTGGGAAGAGCAGGGGAGACCTAATGGTATTCTTGGGTATAGCTTACGCTACTACGATGCTGATTTGGATCAGTGGGTGCTATGGCTAAACTGGCCGGGATTGAATCGATCTGGATCTTCAAGTTTAAAAGGTCAATTCAGACACGGTCGTGGAGAGTTCTTCTCAAGAAGTGGTACAGATTCTACTGCTGTTATCAGTAGATACACCTTTTCTGATGTTACCGAAAACAGCCTCAGATGGGATGATGCCTTTTCCCGTGATGGAGGAAAGACCTGGACCAACAACTGGATTATGGAGTTTACAAGGAAAAGTGCTGCTCCTCCAGACCTACAGGCAGGCAATCAGAACCACACCAATTCCATTACCACCAGGTGTTCGTTAGAGAGTTTTGATGTGATCAAAGAGATGGTCACCGATAATATACTTACTAGTAAAGGCGCAGAACTCAGACGATATGGCGTGCTTGAAGGGTGCGGGATGATCTCAATGCTTGAATCCGATGACTACAGTGAATTCTCCATTCTTACTTTCAACACCTTCGCTCAGATATATGAAGAGCTGGTTTTTGATACCCGAAGTAAAAAAGCAGAGATCTACTATGGACAACTTCAAGATGATACCCTTACACTTGTTAGTCGAGATAAATCCAGAAAGAGAGTTTTAAGTATAGACAAATCTTTCTTCCAGCTTCAAGCTTATCAAGGAGAGGAATCAGTATTGGATATTGCGTTTAAGAAGTAAAAACTTGCTATGTAATTGAAATAAAATACTTTGAAATGAAAAAAGTGTATTTCGTCCTCTTAGTCTGCTTCACTTTCAAGCTAAGTGCACAAGATTCTTTCTGGGGTGATTTGGTTCCGGGTTCCTACGACGTAGGATACCGAACAATTGCCATATCAGATACCGAAAGAACATACAACGGTCAACCCAGACCACTGCTACTTTCCGTTTGGTTTCCTGCTTCATTAGATGAAGCATCGGATCGAGTTTTATTTGAAGATTACCTGTTTACTGAGGGTGCCAAGGTATCCATGCAGTCATTGAATCAAGCTCAAAAAGACGATGTAAGCACCCAATTCATTAAAAAAATTGCAGAACGAGGCGCAGATACACAAGCATTAAAAGATCTGTTGAAACTTTCCACTAAAGCAATTAAAAATGAAAGCGTTTTAAATGAGACCTTTCCACTGCTCATTAGTCTACAAGGTGGAGGTCGACCGGCCTATACCAATTTTATTCTAAATGAATACCTGGCATCGCATGGCTATCTAGTAGCTTCCTTCCAAGACATCTACGCTAGCCCCAACAGGAGAGAAAATTCCCAGGAACAAAACATGGAAGCTTTGGGAAAGGATATTTCATTGGCCATAGCAAAGCTTAAATCAATGCCGGAGTTTTCAATTTCCAGAATAGGATCTTTAGGTTTTAGTAGAGCTGGAGGTGCTATCTTATTTCATCAGGTCAATGAGGGAAATCTTGATGCCATTGTCACTTTGGATGGTCAACCGGGAAATCAATTAGTTGAAATTCTGGGAAGTGATCAACTTGAAGATATCAATATTCCTGTCATGGCTTTCTTCAGTAATCATCAAAATAAATTGAGTCTAGAAAGTGCTCAAGCTGACAGTCTGGCTTTTGAGTTTCTTCCCAACTCAGATAGGCTAAAGTTTCGGATGATGGAGCTAAATCATGGAGATCAAACTTCGTCTGGGATGATTGCCTCGCACCTGGTAAAAAATTACAATCGCTGGCCCTTAATCGGAGACGCTAAGTTAGGCTATGAAACAATTTGTCGATTGACAAAAGCTTTCTTTGATCGGTATTTAAAGAATATCACATCCGCTAGTCAAATTTTGGATAATCCTCATCAGGAACTTGGATTGACTGAAGAATTCTTAGTGGTTCATAGGATTGAGAAGAAATAAGATGTGAAGAAATGTTTATTCTAAACTTAAAGAATAAAATTAGTTTGATATCCGGTTGAAAGTGAATCCGGCGAGGTACCTCTATCCTTTCTGGACACTTAATTTACACCCTTACATTCTCAAGAAGCGCGGTTGCAGTCTGAGAATGATAGTTTTCAGGAGGATATTTTTGTTGAAAGCAGGACAGGAGATTGGTATCTGATGAAATTTTAGGCTCATCCATCCTATTTATCGTCTTTGAAAATAACTAGATGGATAATCACAGTCACCACTCTAGGAGGCTACAGATATATTTGAGATTTGAAGGAATGAAAAAAAAATTAGGGATTGTTTCTTTATCTATTGCAATAATTGGTTTCTTGATTATTCAATATTACCTCTATCATTTTAATCTTAAAAGTGAGGGACTTGGTGAGATAGTTGAATATTACGTCTTTGGAAAAACCAATAGAAGACTTCTTATTTTAAGCCAAGTAATTGGACTGGTTATTGGGCTAAGAGCTTCTCGAAACGGCAGTAACGTTGTTGCATTATTTGGTATATCTATTAGTATAATTAACCTCATAGTACTGTTCACGAATGGGTACTAGAACAATTTAGATTAGAATAGGTCACTATTCTGAATTCATCAATCTTATTTGCTCTAACACCTCATCCCATCCTGGGGAAATTACATCAGCTGATTTCAGCTCCAGATGATTTTTGAATTTCTTTGTATGAATCGCAATACCATTCTCTCAGCAATTTTCAAAGCTTTAACCACATGTTCAGCACTCATGTCATCACTGAGGTAATAACCCATGATCTTTCTGCTATATGCATCTGTGACAAGCGAAAGGTAGTGTGTTCGTTCCCTGCTTTTGATGTATGTGATATCACTGACAAATACTTCTTCGGGACGGACAGCTTTCCTGTCCTTTAAAAGATTAGGGTACTTCCTTAGCCAATGCTTACTGAAGGTAGTCTTTTTATAGTTCTTCTTAGGCTTAATGAGCAGGTGTTCAGTTCTTAAATAGTCAAATAAAGCATCTCTACCCACCTTTATCCCCAAACGATCAAAGTCTTCTTTTAGGAGGTGATATAACTTTCGTGCCTAAACGGGGCATTTGCATCCTGATATTGCGTACAAGTGGTTTTATCTGAGAGAGTTCCAGCGCACGTTGCTGAGTCCTAGCTCTGGCTTGATAAATCGCTTGTCTGCTTAACCCAAACAGCCGACAACAACGTGTGAGACTCACATGTTTTTCTTCTCGGATGCACCAGATTGTTTGGGTAATATCTTTTTTCTGATCGAAGTACCATACTGTTGATCAGCTCTGTCGATGGTCATATTGAGGATCTCATTCTTCAACCGCTCATCGGATAATTCCCTCTCCAATCGTTTGATCTTTTGGGCAGGGGTTTCTTTTGATTTTGGGCCCATGGCTGTTTGTGGATTGTACCAATCGAATCTACTATGCTTTCGTAACCAAACCGAAACTGTACTTCTGCCTTGAATACCATAGGTTTTCTGTGCTTGCTTGTAGGTCATCTCGCCTTTTTCCACTTGAGATACTACTGCTAGTTTAAAGCCCATGTTGTAATCGCGTTGAGTTCGCTTTTTGACTCCTAGAGAACTCTGCTTGTCGTCTTTCATAATAAGTCACATTTGTGTCAACTTATTTCAGGACGAGACAGTGTTTAAATAAAAAAAGCACAACATACGTTGTGCTAGTTTGTGGGCCCACCAGGGCTCGAACCTGGGACTTACTGATTATGAGTCAGTTACTCTAACCAACTGAGTTATAGGCCCATAAAAAATTAGCGGTATGGGACTTACTGATTATGAGGCTACGCGCCCCGGTCAGCTACCCTAACCAACTGAGCCAGCCTACCGGAGGTAGGTTATAGGCCCAATACTTTTACCTTTTTAAACTGAGCTTGCCTACCGGAGGTAGGTTATAGGCCCAATCTTTTCTATCTAGCCATAAAGCTAAATAATCGAAAGGTCATCAAAATGCCTTTCAAAAGGGAGCGCAATATTACATATTTGCGATTTAATAGCCAACGAATGTCAGACTTACTGCAAGGCGTAGACGCCATAATTTTTGATTTTGGAAATGTACTCATCGACCTGGACTATCCCAGGGTAATTAGGAGATTCTCAGAAGTAGCAAAGAAGAACACACACGAGATTGAAGAAATGGTCGTTACCGCACCAGTTCTTCAACAATTTGAGCGTGGGATGATCGGCCCGGATCAGTTCAGGGCAGAGATCAACAAGCTGCTAGGTACCAAGATGGGAGAGCGTCAGTTTGAGAGTATTTGGAATAGCATGCTGAAGTCGATTTCGAAAGAGCGTATGGACAAAGTGCTGAAAATTGGAGAGAAGTACAAAACCTACATTCTTTCCAACACCAATATGATTCATGAGATTGCTTACGAAGAAATGATCATGGAAGAAACCGGCCGACCAAGTCTTCGGGATTTTGTAGATGAAGTGTATTATTCTCATGAAATAGGTCTCCGAAAACCGAACCTCAATTGCTACGAACATGTTATAGACGACATAGATAATTATGCATCACGGATGTTGTTTCTAGATGATCGGTTGGATAATGTGGAAGGAGCCAAAAAAGCAGGGATGAAAGCCGTACAAATTTTTGATGCAGACAAACAGCTAAACGAAATATTCGGGCTTGGATAGACACTTAAAGACTAAACTCATTCAACTGGGTTTATTTATTGTTACTTTCATTACCACAACATTTGCCGGGGCAGAATGGACCATTGGGAAATTCGTGATCTTAGGGATTACCTGGGATGATTTCTTGTTTGGGTTAAACTTCTCTGTTCCTTTTCTTCTTATCCTCACTGTTCATGAGTTTGGTCATTACTTCACGGCACGCTATCATAAGATAAATGTGACCTTACCCTATTACATCCCGCTTTGGTTCGGGTTTATCGGGATGGCATCAATGGGGACCATGGGAGCATTCATCCGTATTAAAGAGAGCATCATTAGCCGGATAAAATACTTCGATGTTGGTGTTTCCGGACCGATTGCTGGTTTTATCGTGGCGGTAGCTTTTCTAGTTTATGGCTTTAGAACGCTCCCGGAAACGGAATTCATTTTTGAGATGCATCCTGAGTATGAAGTTTTTGGTGAAAACTTCGAGCAGCGCATGGAGGGGCTAGACACACTTATTCTCAAGCAGGACTTAAATGCTGATAGGCTCTTATATGACCAGCTTCCGGATTCCATTTATACGGATAGGGGAGGTTCGGTTTTCTTTGGAGACAATATTTTGATGAACCTTGGGAGGAAGTACATTGCTCCTGATGATCGGTACGTACCCAGCTCGAGGGAGCTCATGCACTATCCTGTTTTGCTGGCAGCATATTTAGCCTTTTTCTTTACAGCAATTAATCTATTACCCATCGGGCAATTAGATGGGGGACATGTGCTCTTTGGCCTTTTTGGACCAAAGAACCATGCAATAATTTCAAGGGTATTTTTTTCCGGCTTTCTATTCTATGCGGGCCTTGGATGGGTGACAACTGCTGATCTGGTCAATACTTCGATTGAAAGTATTGGTAATTTTCTGATAAGTATTGGTATCTATCTGGCAGTGGTGTATTGGAGTGCTTATAGCGTATTCAGGGAGAAAAGAGACCGGCTTTTGTATGCTACAGTGATGTTAACTGTCCAGTTTTTTATTGCCTCGATTTTTAAAGTGGAGGGTTATACAGGCTGGCTACTTTTCTCCGTATTGATTGGAAGGTTTATTGGGGTAGATCATCCTCCGGTTGTGGATAATCGCTCATTGACCACAGGAAGAAAGATATTAGGTTGGGTGGCCCTTGTGATATTCATTTTATCCTTCAGCCCCCAACCACTCGTGATAGAAGGACTTTAAAGTTTTACGTAGGCTGTGATGCCCCCAAGCATGTTTCGTACATTGCTAAAACCTTGGTTGTTCAAGAACTTCTTGGCTTGACCAGATCTCCCGCCGGATTTACAATGAACTATGATTTCCTGGTCTTTCATTTGCTCAATTTCTGAAAGCCGGTCCGGCAGCTCTCCAAGAGGGATAAGCTGAGCACCAATGTTTCTTTCTTCGTATTCCCACTCTTCCCGAACATCT
The DNA here is from genome assembly GCA_965601465.1 of Ekhidna sp. GTDB lineage: Bacteria > Bacteroidota > Bacteroidia > Cytophagales > Cyclobacteriaceae > Ekhidna. Next base: position 2,444,401 of record OZ271834.1, read on the forward strand.
ATGAAATTAAATTTTTCACCACTTTCCAATCGGGACTTTACTTCCTGACACGTGATATCTTCATTCATTTTTTTATGATTTTAAGTGTTTGATCACCTTCCTTGCGATGGATGGTAAGCAAATATAATCCTGCCTTCAAATTTGAAAAATCATGCATTTGCTTTGCACCCTCCTGCACCCATTGTTTACCGGTAAAGTCCGTTAATGAAATCCCATGATAGCTCCCTTCAATTTGTATCAACCCTGTGGTAGGATTAGGATATGCCTTGAAAGAAAATTCTTCTGATTTTGAGCTTAAAACAAGACTATCAACATCAGCAAAGACTGGGCGAATCATCAATGCGCCCTGTAGCCTTACATTCTGTTCCCATTGACCGGTCTTGTTTTCATAGATATACTGGGACGCTTCAGGGTTGCTCGCGTCGAATCCAATTCCGATGTAATCATTTATGCTTTGCTCGTATCCGATGTAGAAAGTGTCTGCAAGCAAAATGGGAGGGGACAATTGATACCGTGTAAAGGCATCAATTTCCGTTGCGTTAATAACGGTTACGTCCTGAGTTTTTATGGGTTCATTATTCAGATCTTTGAAAATTCGCAATTCAATAAGGTTTCCACCACTTACAGGGTCAATGTTTGGGAAGTAGATATCGATATGTGTCAATGTATCTGCTTCTTCCAACCAATATTGTACGGCGACTTGTGCTCCGTCAATGTTGGTACCAGCCGCATATTCAGCGGTTCCATCGTCGAATGCATAATAATTGTGAAGTAGATATTCTGTTCGGATGGTGTCATTGACTCGAAGGTCTATAAAATTTCCATCTAATAAGACAGGGACACTATCTAAAAGAAAAACTTCGGATTCAAGAACAACAGAATCCAAACCAAGAATAGGCGTAAAGTCTTGATCGCTCAGAACAAAAGGATCTGAAGCAGACAATTCTTCCGTGAACCCTATCAAGAGAGTGGTGTCAATTCTTTGAATAAAAATATCAGAACCTCGCCTGTCATTGGCCAATAGTTGGTTGTTATTTAGTAACCTTAAATTATAGGTAATATCTACCGGGAAGATTACCCCTGGTGACTCTTTAAGGTAGCTGACAGAGACTTCTTGGTTTACGATATAGTCATTATCTGCTGTTAACTGATTGACTGGAATTGAACTAAAAGGACTGAAAGGGGAACTAAGATTTGAAGTAAATGTACCGTCTTCATATCCTTCATTAATAGCCTCATTAACATTTCTATTATCATTCAAATAAATCCAATCGAGATGCCAGGCATCGAACGGACCGTCTTTGTCGCCAAATGATTGAAACCTAAAAAGGAATTGCTGCGTCAGGAATTGGGAAGGGACCTGGATAGCTTCCTGCGTGAATACAGAATCTTGATTAGATTCAAGATCACCACCATCCTTTATCCACACGGTAATCCATGGTTCAGGAGTAGCGACTGGATCATAAAACTGTAACCTCAACGAATCACCTTCTTCGGGTATTTCCACATTCCCACCTGCCTGCCAGTAAAATGATAGCACTACATTGGCACGACCTTGTAGATCAATGGTATCAGAAACCAGTTCATCAGCCAATCCAACATCAGTTCCTGCGTGAAAAGCTCCATTTACATCCAAGCCATCAAATGTAGCAACTTTAAAAGATGGGGGATTGACTGCCAGTGTTGCGTTGACGAAGACATCTTTACTTAATTCGTAGTTCCATTGCGTAGTGGTATCAGTACCCCAGATTCTAATACTTTCAGGAGAATCTTCTGTAACGGAGAAATCATCCCAAAAAGGTAAAGTGGCTTGATTCACTACTTTCAATTTCGGGTTCCGGAGGCTCACCTCTTTGGCTTTTGGAATTGGTTTTAGTGCAAGTTGAGCAGCGCCTACCTGAGTAATGAAAATGAATATGACAATAAATATATTTCTCATTGATTGTCCAGGATAGTAGCGGTATTGCTAATTGAATCAGGTTTATACACCCATATATCAACAGGATCTCCAATTTTCACACTTCGGTCGGGTCTGGGATATTGTTGCTGTACAGTTCCTGGTGCAATGTTTCTATATTCAAGAATATCGTTTCCTAGGGAGTCCACAGCATCAAAACCGGCAAGTGATTTGTCGGTTAATCTGATTTTCCCAATTCTAAGCCCGGATCCAATGATAGCTGTCTCTGCTTCTTCCTGTTCCAGACCAATCAGTCTTGGTGATCTAAAAATTGTATTTCCGATTCCATCACCAACAACCAAATCAATGACAGATCCTTTTTCAATATTTTCTCCCTCCAAAACAATCCTGCCATCGATCCTTGCTTCATGAACGGTACCAAAAGCTACTGGATCTGGTATCCAGATACGATCGCCTATTTTTAGATCATATGACTTGAGTATCAATTGAACCGATTTTAATGACTTATCAATCAAATCTGGAAACTTAACCATTGGAGGTTTTTCCGCATTAAGTGTAACGTAGATTTTTCGATTTTCTTTCACCTTGGTGTTTGGTGCAGGTACTTGTCTCAATACAGCCAAGGGTGGATGGTCCGGAGAATAACTGGAGTCAGCCGTAACTTCATATCTCAGGCTTCTCTTACCTAGAAAATCATTTAATTCATCAACGGTCTTACCCACAATGTCCGGTACTGTAATCGTTTCACCATGGTTAGTAGTGATAGGAAGCCACACGTAGAACACAATTACTGTGATAAGAAGTGATCCTCCAATAAGTACACCCAGGTGCAATAGATAATCTTTTAAGCTGGTCGGTTTTAGAAATGACATAACACTTTTTAATGAAGGGATAAACCTAATCAATTAGCGACTTATAAACAGTTTTTGAGTGGTGTTGAATTGACTGCCCTCGACATTCAAAAAATACAATCCTACTTGACTTGGAGCCTGATATTCGATGATTTGGTTTAATGCGTTTTCAATTTGATCTTCAAAAATAATTCTTCCGCTAATATCAATAAGCTGAACTGTTACTGATTCTTTTTGGGGAAGGTTAAAGCCAAGATTGAAACGCGAAATAGCAGGGTTCGGATAGGCACGTATGACATCTTCATATACAGGAAGTTCATTTGCTCTGATGCTAATATCATCGATAAATAGGTCATTCCCACCACCTGGAGTAAACACGAAAGCAATTCTGATATTTTCGTCAAAGAAAAACGAGAACCCAAGATCCAGGCGGTATTCCTTCCAGTCATCATCCGTCAAAGGGGACCATTTCGTGGTTGTTGTCATTACCGCCAGGGAATCCGAATCAGCATCCAGAAGTACGGTTGGATAAGATTCTCCACAGTCGGTAGATAATAACACCTGGAGTCGGTCATTCAGTCCTGATCTTGAAGCATAAGATGCCCTGAAGTACAGTCCTGCACTATCCAAGTTGCCCGTATTTAGTTTAGGACTGATAAACCAGCTGGAGAGGCCTAATTCTGTTGCATCAAATCCATTCGCTCTCAAAACTCCATTAGAGCCTGTCTGAGTTCTAATAAAGAGTTCTGATGAAGCTGTTGTAGCGAGACTCCAGTTGTCAACCGATTCAAAATCAATCGTAAGCGGATATTCATCTTCTATTTCACTTCTCGTTAGGTTAATCTCTATGAGATTATCAATGATTGATTCATCTGCTATGCCGTTGACAAGGGTTATTTCAGCGCCAATGTCATTATTGCCCTCAACTAAACTACCGGCGTTAATTGAAACGGTGAGATAATCCTTAGATGAGACATTTAGACCTTGAAATGAAGTAATCGTAGTGTCACCGTTCACATGGTACTTCACTTCAAATGAAGAAATGACCTGAGAACCAACATTTCTAATTCTGAGATCTAGTTCTGAAAACTCGGCGCATGTGATCAACGGAGCATCTAAGCTGGTGGGTTTTATGTCATTTTCGAAAAGATTGGTTTCAATTACCTGCACATCATCAATGTATATGTTGTTTCCACTCCCATTAATTCCGATAAATGCAAATTGAACACCGTCAATATCTCTGTAGTTAGTGATACTGAGCAAGGTGTCAATCCATTCTAATTGGTTGGAAGGCGTAAAAAAATCATCGGTTTCAGGCGCCGTTGCTAAGTTCGGACCGAAGCTTGAGAAGATCACATCGGGAAACGTTTCACCACAGTCTATACTCGCTTTGACCATTAACCCATCATAAAATGCATTCGGTGGATTTGCATGGGCATAGCTGAAAACTAAGTCGCCCGATGGTAAGCCTGTAAGGTCAAATACGGGTGTTTTGAATATCGTAGACTCACCGAACCATTCCGTGTTGTCATGTGCTTTGAATATAAATGCCTGATTGACAGGGGTACTTTTAGGTGCACTTCCAATCTCCCAGGGGAATGTAGCGCCGTTTTCACCCAGCACCGATGCTGTTCCTTCAAAATCTTCTATAAATGGGAGATTGGAGGTTACGGTTGATGATATATTTCTGGTAATAAGGTTGTTAGAGGTGTTACCATCAGTGCCACCATTGACATTGGTTATTTCAAATGAGACAGATGATGGCGTGCTGGTAACCGCCTTGGCGGAGAAGGTAACGGTATCTGCTGCAGACGGGAGTAGAGAGGTTACAATGCTTTGAGGACTTCCATTTGGACTTCCGTCGATATAAAGCTGAACATCATAAGAGGTCACTTCAGTATTTCCGTAATTTTCTACACGTAGAATGGGAATAATGTTCGAACTACATTCTGCATAATTAGGGCTAATGATATCAACAGCAGCAAGATCGTCGGGAAATCGGGTAGGTTCAGTGAGTCCCGGCGAAGTGATCAGCGAAATTCTATTCGGAGCATTGTCCATAACCGTCCGCATACGCGTTTTTTGCCCTTCTGTAAATAGGTTCATGCAGATATCGTCGGTGTAGTCCATGTAATTCTGGAACATCTCAGGTTCACCGGAAACGCATACTTCATTGTCATCAGGATTTGGAAATGTACAAGGAGAACTATAATCACCATTATCATCGTCAGCCAGCGGTGTATCTGCTACAAAGTCATCAGCTGAGCAATTTCCATCACCCCAAATATGTCGTAATCCCAGCCAATGCCCGACTTCATGTGTCAATGTCCTTCCGTAACTATCAAAAGTTGGTGTAGATAAATTCACTCCAAAATATTGATAGTCTACCAATACACCGTCAAAGGTGTAATCTCCACTATCATTAGTTATGCCTTCCAGATCAGTAATTGGAAAAGAGGCATATCCAATAAATGTTTGTAGATCCAGGACATAAATATTGAGGTAATGTTCAGCAGGCCATGAACTTTCTGATCTCAAAAGCGGGCGATCAAAACTTGCACGATAGGTATTTCTTGAGCCCCGAAGCCTGACAATTCCATTGGTTGGATTTCCAGCTGGATCCTGCTTAGCTAATACGAATTCAATTTCTATGTCTGCAGCAACTGGAAGGAATTCGGCAGGGGTATTAATGGCATCCGCGTTTAAGCGTCTAAAGTCAGCAGTCAGAGAATCAATTTGTTCTTTGATGCGGTCTTCGGGGAGGTTTATACCTGACCCTACAGGTTCACCATTATGGAAAACATGAACAACCACTGGAATCTGGTAGAGTGGGGCGTGCGGCTTTCTGGTACTTTTCAGACGCTGGGCAATTTTATTGCTTATCCAATTTTCAAACTCACCAGTGGAAGGAGCGATTGTACCACAGCGGTCTTGAGCGGGAAGACTTATTGAAAGAAAAACGAATAAAGACAGTACCCCAATACGCATGGGCCCATTAATTAACAAATGGGAGTTTAGCGTTTGGATCGTCTGGCGCAGTAACATTAACAGCATGTACACTTTTTATCTCGGGTACTTCGCGCTTGATTGCCTCTTCCACACCTGCTTTTAACGTCATGGTAGACATGGGGCAAGAACCACAGTTACCCATCAGTTCTAGTATAACATTCTTTTCACTGTCAACCTCTAATACCTTAACATCTCCACCATCTGCCTCTAGATATGGTCGAATGGTGTTTAAAGCTTTTTCTACTTTTTCTACTAGTTCTGACATATGCTAAACGGTCACTTCTACTTTTTTAGTCTCTTCTTGCGTGGCATTTCTTATGGCTACCTGCTGTGCCACGCTTTCAGCAAGCTGTTTGAATGAATCAGATATCTCACCATCCTTCATGGCAGCAGGGTATCCGCTATCTCCACTCTCACGAATAGATTGAACAATCGGTATGTGTCCCAACAGCTCGACCTGATTCTTTTCCGCAAGACTTGTACCACCTCCTTCTCCAAAGATAAAGTATTTATTATCAGGAAGTTCTTCTGGCGTAAACCAGGCCATATTTTCTACCAATCCTAGTATCGGAACATTGATCTGCGGCTGTCTGAACATCGATATTCCTTTCTGAGCATCCGCTAATGCTACTTTTTGAGGGGTTGTTACCACCAAAGCCCCTGTTACAGGCACGGCTTGTACAAGTGTGAGATGAATATCACTGGTTCCGGGAGGAAGGTCAATCAATAGGTAATCCAAATCACCCCATTTGGCGTCAGTAATGAATTGCCTTAATGCTGAGCTGGCCATCGGGCCTCTCCAAACTACCGCATCTTCACTATTTGTAAGGAATCCTATGGACAATAGTTTAACTCCATATTGTTGAATTGGAACAATTTTGTTCTTGCCATCTTCCTGAACAATACCAGGTTGTTCATACTCACAGTTAAACATGGTAGGAATAGAAGGGCCATAAATATCCGCATCAATCAAACCGACATCTGCACCAGATCTTGCCAGGGCCACCGCCAGGTTGGAAGCCACCGTTGATTTACCTACTCCTCCTTTTCCTGAAGAAATGGCGATAATGTTCTTCACTCCAGGCAGGACTGGACCCTCATCTCGTTTTGTTGTAACATTAGAGGTCATGTTGATGATTAACTTTACCTCATCACCTAAATGTTTATGGATCTTTTCCTCACAATCCTTCTTGATAACTTCCTTGAGTGGACATGCGGGTGTTGTAAGCACTACATCAAATGCGGCTTTATTGCCATCGATGTGAATGTTTTGAATCATTCCTAATGAAACAAGATCCTTTTTTAAATCCGGATCTATGACTTCACTAAGTGCTTTTAAGAGATTTTCCTTTGTTAATACCATTGAGGACGCAAATTAAGTGGAATCCCACTATTTAATTCATTTGTTTAATAAAGTAATGAATCGATATTCCTTAAATCAACCAAGTATTAATGAGATCAGTTCGATTCATCATGGTTTAAATCCTAATACTTGTACAACCTACTTAACCATCGGATCTCACAATAGTTCTTAATCGATAAATCGAGTAGTTTTCATTGATTGATAGTCCTATTAATCAGGTAATTTTGCAGTCCCATTATGATTCATCCCTCTACCATTGAAGAAGTTAAGAATCGCATCGACATAGTCGAAGTGGTAGGGGATTTTGTGACCTTAAAAAGGTCCGGATCGAGCTACAAGGCCTTAAGTCCGTTTAGTAACGAAAAGACACCTTCATTTTATGTAGTGCCATCCAAGGGTATTTACAAGGACTTTAGCTCGGGGAAAGGAGGAGATGCCATTTCATTCGTAATGGAGGTCGATGGGCTGAGTTACATAGAGGCAATTAAATACCTCGCAGGTAAGTATGGCATAGAAATAAAAGAGGAAGAGCAATCTGACGAAGCGCTGATGGCTCAAAACAAGCGCGAGAGCCTCTTTATTGTCCTGAATTTTGCCAAAGAGTACTTTGAAGACGTTCTTCACAATTCGGAGGAAGGTAAGTCAATAGGACTCACTTACTTTAAGGAAAGGGGCTTTACCGAAGAGACCATAAAGAAATTTGAACTGGGTTATTCCAGAGAACTTTGGGATGGATTACTCAATGAAGCCACTAATAAAGGATACAAAAAGGAGTTACTTGCTGAGGCAGGATTGATCATTGATAAGGACGGTAAAACGTACGATCGATTCCGTAGCAGAGTGATGTTTCCGATTCACAATGTGTCAGGTAAAACCATTGCATTTGGAGGAAGGAAGCTATCAAGTACAGATAAGTCTGCCAAATATATCAACAGTCCTGAGACAGAGCTTTATTTCAAAAGCAAGGTCTTATATGGCATGTACCAGGGTAAGAATGCAATCAGAAAAGATGACAACTGTTACCTGGTAGAAGGATATACGGACGTAATATCCATGCATCAGGCAGGCATTGAAAATGTAGTGTCATCGTCCGGAACTGCGCTGACAGAAGATCAGGTCAAGCTTATACGAAGGTATAGTGAGAATGTAACGGTAATTTTTGATGGAGATCAGGCAGGTATAAAAGCCTCGATGCGTGGCATTGACCTTCTTTTGGAAGGAGATTTAAATGTGCGGGCAGTAGCACTTCCTGAAGGAGAGGATCCCGATAGTTATGCGCGACAGCTAGGTGCTTCCGGTTTTAGGGATTATGTTGCTGAAGAAGCTCAGGACATCATCCGATTCAAGACTAAGGTCCTGTTGGATGAAACAGGTAATGATCCTATCAAAAAGGCTGGAGTTATAAAAGACATTGTGTCCAGCATCACAAAGATCAATGATCCTGTAAAGCGAACGGTCTATATCAAAGAGTGCAGTGATTTGCTTGGAATTGCTGAGTCGGTGTTGATTGCTGAGCAAAATAAGATTCTCATTCAGAATCGTAAGGGGCAAAAAAGAGAAGATCCACCGCCTCCCGAAGAAATGCCTCCATTCCCAATGGAGCAAGAAGATCTTGTAGATGGACTGGACATTAGCAAAATCATCGAATATCAGGAACGTGAAAGCGTCAGGGTGTTGGTGAACTACGGAAAGAACAAAATTCAAACGCGTGAGCTCCAGGATCAATACTTAATTGATTATTTTCTGAACGAAGCGGATGAAATTCAGTTTACCAATGAGACATACCGAAAAATTGTAGAAGTGTTTCAGGAAAAGCTGAGAGAAGGTGAGGTGATTGACGGTGAATTCTTATTGAATCATGAAGATGAGGATGTAAGGAATACGGTCATCGACTTGAGCGCTGAAAAGTATGAAATCAGTGAAAACTGGAGTGAGAAATATCAAATTTATGTACCGAGGGAGAAGGAATTCTTAAAGGACGTTACCTATTCTAATGTGCTTCGGCTTAAGTTTCGAATTGTACAACAACTGATCGAAGAAGAAACGGATAAGTTGAAACACACCACAAATGAAGAAGAGGTAGATGAACTTTTGGATGACATAAATGAGTTGAAGAAGGTGTCGGTAGAGATTGCTAAAATATTAGGAAACGTATTAGTAGGATAAGTAATGCTAGATAAAATCGAAGAGGCTATAGAGGCCATTAAGAATGGTGAAGTGATCATAGTAGTGGATGATGAGGACCGTGAGAACGAAGGTGACTTTATTTGTGCTGCAGAAAAGGTAACGCCGGATATCATCAACTTCATGTCCAAGGAAGGAAGGGGTTTGATCTGTGCATCGCTACTGGAAGATCGATGTAAGGAATTGGACCTTGATTTGATGGTTGGGAAAAATACAGCAACGTATGAAACTCCATTCACTGTATCTGTTGATTTAATTGGACATGGAACCACAACAGGCATTTCAACCTCTGATCGTGCGAAAACGATTCAAGCGTTAGTCAATCCTGAAACAACTCCTGAAGATCTTGGTAGACCCGGGCATATCTTTCCATTAAAAGCCAAACAAGGAGGTGTACTCAGAAGAGCAGGACATACCGAGGCGGCTGTTGATTTTTCTCGTCTTGCAGGACTCACACCTGGTGGTGTTTTGGTTGAGATTTTGAAGGATGATGGAACGATGGCCAGACTACCCGATTGCCGTGAAATCGCCAACAAATTTGGATTGAAACTTGTGTCCATTGCTGATCTCATCGAATACCGAATGGAGAAAGAATCCATGGTAGAGGAGGAGATTGAGGTCCAAATGCCAACCAATTGGGGCGACTTTCAATTGAAAGCATTCAAACAAATAAACACCGGCGAAGAACATTTGGCTCTTGTTAAAGGAACTTGGGAGAAGGATGAACCTGTTATGGTACGTGTTCACAGTTCATGTGTAACTGGAGATATTTTCGGTTCTTGCCGATGCGATTGTGGAGGACAATTGCATGGGGCAATGAAAATGGTAGAAAAAGAAGGTAAAGGAGTCGTGCTTTACATGAATCAGGAAGGAAGAGGGATCGGTTTGATGAACAAACTGAAAGCCTATAAACTTCAGGAGGAAGGTAAGGATACGGTAGAAGCTAATTTGGAATTGGGATTCAAGTCGGATCAAAGAGACTATGGAGTAGGGGCGCAAATTCTTCGAAAACTTGGCATTACAAAACTTAGACTGATTACTAATAATCCAAAAAAGCGTGTGGGGTTGATGGGCTATGGTCTGGAAATTGTAGAAAATATTGGAATAGAAATTACTCCAAACCAGCATAATCAAAAGTACCTGGAAACTAAAAGAGACAAACTAGGACACGAGATTTTGAAATGAGATACATATACGTCTTTATTTTAATCTTCACCACTTTAAGTATTTCGGCACAAACTTTCTCTTATGAGATATTCCATGAGGGATTTATGGTGACAACTGAACGAGATACCATTAAAGGAGATTTGAAGTATGACCTGGATGCCAACATTCTCACGGTTATTCATAAGGGAAAGACAAAATCATTCTCCAGCCACAAGGTTTTCTACTTCGAAATTTTTGATAAAATCTTAAATAACTACCGTCAGTTTTACAGCGTTCCTTACACTGTAAACATCGGATATAAGATTCCCGTCTTTTTCGAGTTGGTTTATGAAGGGAAGCTTTCCCTTTTAACGCGTGAGCATGTAGTAGCGCAAACAGTAAACACCTCTTCTGCCTATTGGGGTGGTGGAAACAGCACACGTCTGGTCATCGAATACTCATTCTATTTTATGGACAGTAAAGGAACCATTACCTTCTTTACAGGCAAAAAGAAGGAATTGTTAAATTTCATGGTTAAGAAGCAATCTGATATCAAAAAGTTTATTAAGGATAATAAATTAGATACCGATAAATTAGCCGACCTGGTTAGGATAACAGCCTTTTATAATTCAATCTAAACTATGACAAAACCATTAATACTGGTAAGCAATGATGACGGCATAACTTCTCGGGGGATACGAAAGTTGGTGGATGTGGTGAAGCAATTGGGAGAAGTGATCGTAGTTGCTCCAGATAGTCCACAATCCGGCATGGGACATGCGATAACTGTAGGTGATACCTTACGGTTGACCAAAAGTGATTTATTTGGAGATATTGAGGCCTATGAATGCAGTGGCACGCCGGCAGATTGCATCAAGCTAGCCAAGCACTATGTATTAAATAGTCGGAAGATTGATTTGGTCGTTTCAGGAGTAAACCATGGAAGCAATAGTTCCATTAGTGTCTTATACTCCGGAACGATGAGTGCTGCGATTGAAGGGGCCATCGAAGGGGTTCCATCCATTGGATTTTCCCTGTGTGATTATGATCCTTCAGCTAATATGGACCACATTGATACCTACATTAAGAAGGTGACAGAAGAGGCTTTAAAAAATGGAATTCCTAAAGGAATAGCACTAAATGTGAATTTCCCAGCCCACCAGATTGAACCAATAAAAGGCATTAAGATTTGTCGCCAGGCAAATGCCAATTGGGAAGAAGATTTTGATGAGCGCAAAGATCCCTATGGCAGAACCTACTTTTGGATGGTTGGAAACTTTGTAAATCATGATAAAGGAGAAGACAATGATGAGTGGGCATTGGCAAATAATTATGTATCTATCGTTCCTTGTCAATTTGATATGACCGGACATCATGCCATCGCCCAGGTCAATGAAGCGTGGGATTTAGAGGTTTAAATCCTTTTGTTTCTTCTCGAATGAATGATGCCTCAGATGTCTTATGCTGAGTTTTATATTCATTGATGATTTGCTTCTGATGATTGTTCGATATCAGAAATGTGATTATGCCTGAGATAGAGATAGCTGAGCCAAATATCCGTTTGTAAATCGAATTGATGTCTGCTTCGTCGCTATCAGAGTTGCTATTATTGATGGTTGATAATAACATCGCACCAGAGGCAAATAGAAAGACTCCTATTGCTTTGCCATTTTTAGACCTATTCAGCTTAATACGCATTTCGCTTTGGGGCTCTAGTTCCAGTATTAAGTTTTTGATTTCCTTCTTGCTTAAAGAATCAATATTGTTCGAATACTGCGAAAAAGATTGATTAGCCAAACTTATCATTAATAGGAAATAGACGAATTGCTGCATATGTGTAGTGAGGATGATTAGATGTAGGTATCACAAATCCATCCTAACCCCTAAAATCAAGTGAATAAGGGATGATTTCTAGCGGTTTTTCAATTTCAGAAACGTTGATTTAAACGAATGCCAACAAACTTATGATAAGTGGCTTCAGAGGTTTCCTTTGTACGTCGGTAATACAGAAGAGCTAAGTCAAACTTCGTCCAGCTTAGCATGATCCCTCCGCGCATTTGAAAAACCCATGGCTCTCGAGTTTCCGTGTAAATGGACGCTTTGCCTATTAGATTTCCTTCAATGGTTGCATTATAGGCCACATATTCAACGCCTGGGCTGAGAAAAAAATAAAATTCATGATTACCAGGACCCTTATTTTCAATTCCCAATACTCCATTATACATGGTGGATTCATGAATGGGTTTAAATGTCCCAAAACGAATCACGAATTCCTGTCTTAGATGTGTAAATGTGGTTCCGAGAGCCAGGTTTGATTCACTAGAAAGTTCGAGGTGATCACTATTAGCTAAAGACTTTGCAAAGGTCCAATAGCTGTTGATGATGGGAGCATCATTGATTTCATAATCCCATCCTTGCGGAAGTTGCATCCCGAAAGTTTTGTGCCAATGATATTGAAGATCTCCGGTTCGCAATGAGGGTCCCATCCACCCCAATTCAATCTTGGCTTTAAGGAAGGTCTCGTTGTTGTAATAATATTGATTGGAGGCCGATAGCGTAATCTGACCAGCGTAGGGTCTATCCATATCTTCTACATTTTCCCAAAATAAATGGCGAGGGCTGTAGATACGATGATTGATATCATAGGAACGAATCACCTTTGCAATCCCTGATTTTCGAGAAGTACTGTCCAGGAGCATTCGATAGCGAATAGCTACCCCGTTGCTGTAATATTGATCACGGGACAAGTTAAGCGTATAAGCATCATTATCGTTTTCCACCTGGAGTTCTCTCGTCAGGTATTTCTTCTGCCCCATCGCAGATAGGACCATAATTGATAATGATATAATTACAATAATTCTCATCGCTGCGAAATTAGCAAGGATCACAGATTTCATTCACTGTTTCAAACTCAATCGTCGCGTGGTTGATACCTAATTTTGAAATTCGTTTTTTCGCTTCAGTTTTAATCACCGCAAGGTCTGTTAGCTTGAGATCCTCTTCAATAACCAGATGGATGGAGAGAATATGATATTCACCATCCAACGACCAGGTATGACAATTGTGTACATCTACTACATTATGGATTTCCAAAATTTCTTGATGTATTTTTTCGATACTGATATCGGAGGGCGTTCCTTGAAGAATAATTCGGAAGCTTTCCTTTAAATTCTTAAATACATTGAAAAGTATGAATAGAGCGATCAAAACGGAAAGTATCGGATCAATTATGGGAAAATCGCCAAAGTGCATTACGATTGCGCCGATTAAAACTGCTATCCATCCAAGCACATCTTCCAGAAGATGTACATAAACAGCTCTCTCATTTAAACTGGATCCTTTGCTCATACGCAACGCTGCGAAACCATTTACCAAAACCCCTCCAATCGCTAGATAGATCATGCCCTCCGTGTTGGGATTTATTGGATTGAAAAGTCTGGGAACGGCTTCAATAGTGATAAAAACTGACCCTGTGACTAAAACTATTGAGTTTACTATCGCACCAAGTACTGAAAAGCGCTTGTATCCGTACGAGAAGTTCTGGCTGCGATCCTTTTTGGCAACCTTGGCAAAATACCAGGAAACCCCTAATGTGAGACTGTCGCCAAGGTCGTGCAGAGCATCAGACAAAATCGCCACACTGTTGGTCCACAAGCCTCCAATGAGTTCTATGAAAGCAAAACCTAAATTAAGAAAGAAGGCAACTTTGATGTTGCCTTCTGAATGATCGTGATGGTGGTGCGAGTGCCCCACTTCAATGCATTTAAATGCCTCTGTTTACATCGTATTCTTCAAGGTAGTCTGCTACCTTTCTTACGAACATACCACCCAAGGCTCCATCAACAACTCGGTGATCATAGCTGTGAGAAAGGAACATTTTACTTCTGATTCCAATCATATCGCCTTCCGGTGTTTCAACCACTGAAGGCTTCTTTTGGATGGCTCCAAGCGCCATAATCGCTACTTGTGGCTGCATGATGATTGGAGTACCCATTACGTTTCCAAATGAACCAACATTGGATACTGTATAGGTTCCGCCTTGCAATTCATCCGGCTTCAATTTGTTTTCACGCGCTCTTTTGGCAAGGTCATTAACCTTTTTCGTAATCCCTACGAGACTTAGTTGATCAGCATTGTGAATGACAGGTACGATTAAGTTACCAGTAGGAAGTGCAGTAGCCATTCCAATGTTGATGGATCTTTTCTTTACGATGTTGTTTCCATCAACCTGAACGTTGATCATCGGGAAGTCCTTGATCGCACGAACGATAGCTTCAATCAGGATAGGAGTGAAAGTAAGTTTTTCACCTTCTCTGTTCAAGAATTCATTCTTTACTTTGTTTCTCCAGGCAACCACTTTCGATACGTCTGCTTCAACAAATGAAGTCACATGTGGAGAGATATGCTTAGATGCCACCATGCGCTCAGCGATCATCTTACGCATTCTATCCATTTCGATAATTTCATCACCTCCATCAACAGCAACTGGCATCGGTTGGTGAGAAGCAGATTGCATGACAGGTGCTGGCGACGCAGCTGGTGCTGGTGCTGGTGCTGGTGCTGCTCCTGGCTTTCTGCTTTTTACATAATTAAGAATGTCATTTTTGGTAACCCTTCCTTCGCTGCCAGATCCGGCAATCGATTCAAGCTCAGAAACAGAAATACCTTCTTCTTTGGCAATACTTCTTACTAGAGGTGAGAAGAATTTTCCAGAATCTGAGGTACGTGGAACTGCAGACCCATTGCTGGCAGAGGCTGTGCTAATTGCAGTTTCTAAAATTTCTTCAGCGCGCTCTACCGGACTCTCTTCTTTGGGTGCTGCTGCAGGGGTTGGGGTGGACCCTCCGGCTTCTCCGTCAGTTTCAATTATGGCAATTGGTTTTCCTACTTCAATTACGTCACCTTCTTGTGCCAGGACCTCTTTCAATACACCTGCATGTGTCGCAGGAATCTCCGTATCAACCTTATCTGTAGCTACTTCAAGGATTGATTCATCTTCTTCTATCGTGTCACCCACACTCTTTAACCATGCGAGCACGGTTCCCTCCATCACACTTTCGCCCATCTTAGGCATGACCATTTCTACAGTTGCCATATTATATTCTGTTTTAGGTTGTTTATTTTGCTCTCAAAGATAATAATTTTGTTTATCCTTATCTAAGTTTATTCTAATCATGTTTAGTGCTGCAATCGCACTATATTGGATATTGATACCTCTATCTTTTGTTAACTGCAATTTCTTGGCTACAGTTTTGTTTTTATCCGAGTAACCTAGCCAAACAGTCCCCACAGGTTTTTCTTTTGTGCCTCCGCCAGGGCCGGCTATGCCACTCACCGAAATACCAACATCACACCGAAACTCTTTTCTCACATTTTCTGCCAAAGCTAAAACAACAGATTCACTGACCGCCCCATCTTCCTTAAGGATTTTTTCATCAACTTTTAGTTGCTCGTTTTTAAGTTGATTGGAGTAGGGGACAAATCCACCTTTGAACCATTGTGAACTGCCCGGAACCGAGGTGATTTTATGGGAAAGAAATCCTCCGGTACAGCTTTCTGCAACTGCTAATTGCAAGTTTCGATCCATTAATAACTTTCCAATGGCTTCCTGAATTTCTTCATCGTCAAATCCATATACATATTTATCAATGAGCGGAAGTACTTTATCTATTTCGGATTGAACTTCTTTCTTTCTGGCATCATCGTCACCTAGTGTGGTGAGCCGGAGCTTTACGTTACCCATGGTCGGGAGGTAGGCAAGTTTGATGTGTTTTGGAAGATTATCTTCCCACTCTTTGATTATTTCTGCCAACTTCGATTCCGGTATTCCGATAGTGCGGATCATGCGGTGGTAAATCCCATCTTTGATATGATGAGCCTTAAGTTTTGGTAAGATGGTTTCACGCATCATGCGTTTCATCTCGTAAGGAACCCCGGGCATTGATACGAATACCTTGCCATTACGTTCAAACCACATTCCAGGAGCTGTGCCTATCACATTCGGTATTGCGGTACAGTTGGCAGGCAAGTCTGCTTGTTGTTCATTCAAGAGAGACATCTCTCGACCTGCTTTTGCAAATAGGTTTTCAATATTTTCCAGAACCTCGTTATTTCGAATCAAATGGGTGTCGAAGTATTCCACTAAACATGGCTTGGTCAAGTCATCATTTGTGGGCCCTAAGCCGCCAGTAATCAAAATAATGTCTGCGTGCGCCTCGGCTTCCTTGAGATTGCTGAGAATTTCTTCTTTGATATCTCCAATTGTCACCTTCTTTATTACCCGAACCCCGAGGTTATCCAACTCTCCACTGATCCAATGTGAGTTGGTATCTAATGTTTGACCAAATAGGATTTCATCTCCTATTGAAATCAGAATGGCTTTTGCAGGCATAGAAAATTGAGTTATTGATGAATCAAATGTTAAGATTAAATCAGCGGCAAAAATAAGATTAACATAATGAAGAAGCTGGGGAATTAACAAGCCAATGTCGGAGAAGGTTTACTTATTCCGTAGATATGTCTTAGGAAACGCTATTATTCAAGGATTAATTAATTTCGCATCAAAATCATCTACTATGCTCACAGATCTACAAATCGATAAGCTGGAACGTTTCTTTTACGTGCTGGATTATGATAGAAATGGAATCATTGAAAAAGAAGACTTTATAGGAATCGCTGAAAACCTGTGTATTCTTTGGAGGATTCGTGAAGGAGAAGAGAAGTATGATCTCATAAAGTCACGATTTGAGGATGGATGGAACCATTTCAATCTATTCGTTAATAATAATGACGGGAAGGCCAACTGGGATCATTGGATACACTTTGCGGAGCAAGTAATTGTTAATGGTGATGAGACCATATTTAGTAGCTATGTTGATGAATTTGTTGGTGAAATCTTTGACAACTTCGACACGGATAGTGACGGATACATCAATTTAGATGAATACATTGACCTCCTGGTAGGCTATCGCATTGAGGTGCGCTTTGCAGCAAAGTCCTTTAGAAAATTGGATCGCAATCACGACGACCTCATCAGCCGGGGAGAACTGATAAGTGCCGTTAAAGAGTTTTTCAGAAGCAATGATCCCGACGCTCCCGGCAATTGGTTATTTGGGCGTGGAGTCCTTTCTAACTAGCGGTATATTCTCTTTATTGATTTTTACTTTCACTTTTCCTTGAGTCATCAATTCTCGTAGTAAACGTTCTAGAGGGAATATCATGAAGGCGATGGAAGCATCTAATAGAAAATCTACGACCGGTGTACTTTTAAAACTGAACAATGATCCAATTGCACTTTGTAGAAACTCAATGATGAGAACCAGTGTGAGGAGTGTAAGTCCACTTCGGAGCAGTCTGTTTTTCGAGCTGTCTTGATTGAGTTTCGTAGAGTAATAAACCAATCCACCAAAAAATATGATTTGAATCGCATAAAACCAGGGGGTTTGCCAATATGGAGGCTTTACAGAAAAGCTCATCACTTCACCTTCTTCAATTCTTCCGAAAGCATCCCTGGCCCTTACTAGTAGCGTATAACTACCTTCGGGAAGGAAGCTGAAATCAATGGATTTGCTTCGTGCCCATTCCGACCAATCTGTGTGCAAGCCCTTCAGTTTATATTGAAATTCAGGATTAAGCAATCCCAAAAAGTCCGGTTTTGAAAGCTCAATGTTCAGGAAATTCTCATCGTAGCTCAATGTGAATTTTTTCGAGTGATCTAATTCTCCACCTTCATTGGATACTCTTCTCAGGAAAAAATTGAAACTTTCCATCCCTCCAGCTTTTTGGGGATCATATTTGAGGATCTCATTAGATTCTGTAATTAACCAAAGATGGTTTGACATTTTGTCAATAGAAATGGCTCTGAGGTCAGGAAAAAGCCCCAAATATTCCGAATTTTCTATTGTTCCATCTTTTTTTAGATGTGACCATACTTTGCCATTGAAGACCCAAACACTCTGTTCTACAGGATCATAAAGGTGATGAACAGGTTGTCCAAGATTTGCTTTGATCTTTTCATCCTCTATCACTTCATCTGATGCAACATCATGAAAGTAGTAACCCTGAGAGTTGATAAAGTATAAGGTGTCATTTCTGTTGAGAATACTCACATTGTCAAGGAAGATGTTATTCAAATCAAATGTTTGATCAATGTAGAATGTAGAGTCAGTCGAAGTGGTTTTGTAAATAGATCCAGAGCCGGCCAGCCACATATTACCATGATCGTCTTCTTGCATGCTCACGATGATATCATTCATGGGGGTGCTATTTTGCTCAATCCAAATTTCATCGGATAGACTGTAAAGTTTTACTGATAAGTCAGAGGTGCTGATAACCAATTGATCCTTACTATTCACCATAAATGATCTCACACTTTCTGAAATAATTATTTGTGCTCCTTCTTTAGTTAACTCATAAATTCCCTTGGTGCTAATTCCTAAGATTTTGTTCTTATAGGCTAAGACAGAAAGAAATTTCCCGTTAGCACCATCTACTTGTCGGAAGGTGTAGTTTATATCTACTGGTACTTTTCTGACCTTTCTTACGTACTTGGTATTCTTGTTCAGCTTACCCTTAATTTTTTCTATGGCCCCATTATCAAAAATGTCGGAAATGGTATTAAGAAAACCTTTCTTCTTGGGCTGAACACCCTGTGCTCTTTGCTTTTTACCAAAAAGCCTTTTTAATCCTTTATTGTTATTGCCTGAACGGCTGGATTTTTGCGTATTCTGAGCGGGTAATTTTTTCTTTTGTTTTACTTCATAATACACCTTATTCTCAAAAATGGTATCGCTATCAAAATAGAAAAGTCCTAAGCTTGTGGTCACCCATAATTCATCGTTAAGGTTATAAACACTTGTTAGTTTGCCGTTTAGGCCTCGGAATTGAGAATAGCTGTATGCTGGAAAGAGCGGCGCTATTTGGGTGATTCCAAATTGATGTGCGGCCCAAATGCTGTTTGTATTATCGGTATGAAACGTATAAACCTCGTTATCAGGTAATCCTGAATTGTAGTTGGTGACTTCAGCGTACGATGGATCTTTTTCGTTGAATAGTATGATTCCGTTTTCAAACGTTGAGCAAGCAAAAAGTGAATCGTTGAGCCATTGGATTTCTTTGACTTCATAGCCATAGTCTTCAAGAAAACGGTTTTGAGGAAGAACAATGAAATCAAAATCCTCATAGCGATACATGCGTTGATCATAGCCGATAGCCAGATCTGGTTTTCCATTTCGCCTGCTTGAAGAGGCTATTTTTCTTGCTGGATTTATCAAAGAAAGAGAGTCATTAATGACATAGCTCTTATCATCCACGGTATTCACGATCATTTCATCATCCAGCTCATACATGTTGATGAAACTTCCTGAATGTTGCTTAACCTCCTTGGTCTCTATGTTATATACAATCAGATTATTGCTACCCAAAAAGTATGCATGACCTCTCAGATAATTGGTTTGAAGAAATAGATCATCAAGGGTGTCTGTTTCAAAAATTGCCTTGTACTGGATTTTCCTTTCATGGAAATCTATCTTCCCGACATTTCCAATACATCCTACATAAACCACATCACTGGAATCGACTGCTAATGAAAGTGCTGCAGATGGAGTTTTGTAGAAATCCCAGGCTTCTCCATCATATTTCAAGATCCCTGAACGATTTGCAATGCAAAGTCTTCCATAGCTATCACTTGTAATTTCGAAGTTTGAATTATCTATATTAGAATTCTGTGGAAAATGGTGGGTAAGGAGGAAATCGCCTTGTTGAGCTTGGGAAAATGAAGCAATCAGTAGAGCGGTGGTAATTAGGATGAATCTCATAATGCCGAAATTAACGGAAGTAGATTGAAAAAAGTCATAAAGCATATTATCAAATCATTGGCTGGACTTATCCTGCTATTCAATGTGTTTGCATTGATTTGGGTGATCATTTATGCTTTTATTCCTATACCCATCACCAAGCTTATGATGATTGAAGGGCAGACCAAAGAGATCAAATATCAATGGAAGGATCTGGAAGAAATTTCGGGAAAGTTGCAATTGGCGGTGATGTGTGCTGAAGACCAATATTTTTTGCTTCACTATGGACTCGACTTTCGTTCCATCCAGGAGGCAGCAGAGTCCAATAAAAAAGGAGAGAAAGTAAGAGGTGCTAGCACCATTACACAACAAGTGGCCAAGAATGTATTTCTATGGCCGGATCGCACATGGCTCAGGAAAGCAGCGGAACTGTATTTTTCATTGCTCATAGAAATGATTTGGAGTAAAGAGCGCATCATGGAGGTTTACCTTAATGTTGCTGAATTTGGTGATGGAATTTTTGGAGCTGAAGCTGCTTCTCAAACCTATTTTAAGAGGGCAGCATCAGAAATTAGTACAACCCAGGCGGCGAGACTTGCAGCGGTTTTACCAAGCCCTAAAAGATATTCAGCTGTAGCTCCAAGTAGATATGTACAGCGTAGAGTCACATGGATTAAGACTCAAATGAAATACTGGGGATATCAGATGACTTATGATGAAGAATTTGTAAAGCAAATGATCGAGTAGTCTATTGGATGATCAAGTATCGTTCATGAATGACTTTATTAACCCGTAGCTTTAAGAGATATAATCCTGTTTGAAATCTCGAGAGATCTAGTTGCTTTTTTGGTGCTTTTATGTTGGCTATTTTTTTGCCATCAAGGCTAAACAATTGGAGTTCTTCTACAGGCTCACTTGAGATCAATTGTATGATGCCATTGGTTGGATTAGGATAAATGCTCAAGGTTGGATTGTCTTCAACAGATAAAGGTGGCGTAAAGTCTAACGTTAGTGTATCAGAACTTTGGCATCCGGAAGTCCCCACAATTTCCAACACGATATCATATATCTCGTTATCCAGGAAAAAGGTAGCTGAAGGTGATGTTTCGGCCAACTCACCATTGATGTACCAAAGCTGAGTACTAATTTCATTATTTGTGCTAATCGCTAGATCAACTTGGTTTTTTGAACCTATTTTGGTTACCGAATAATCAATCGCAAACTCCAACGATTCATCAACAATATTGACCTCTATGGGCATGCCTGGTAACCCATCATCCAGATTTACAACATAGATCTGGCTATGTTCATTGGTGACAAGTTCGGTTCCCTTTTTGATGAGCGTATTTAGATCCGGATCCTCATAAAAGCCGAAATAAGTACCATTTTCTGGTTGTATTCTCACTTTTCCGCCAAAGCAAGAAACCAAATCTTGCTGAGATGCAAAGGGAGAGGTGCTGACCAATATATTTTTATTCAGAATAATCGTACACCCATCCAAACTGGTGATTTCCAATGAAATATCTTGATGACCAGAGGATGCAGGGATTGAAATTTGACTTGATGTACCTGAAGCTATACCATCGACGGTCCAGACAACTGTACTTCCTGATTCAACACCATCTGCTACCAATAATATGCGATGATCTTCAGTTGTAGTGTCAGGGAGGTTAAGGATGCTTCCCTCAACTTCCAAAACGTCAATATTAACCGGAACTTTTGCGCTTTCAAATGACCCATATACTCCACTGATATAGACAGTTGAATCCTGAATGATGGACGGCAATGTTACATTGAATCCACTCAAAAATGGCTCAGAACTGTTTTCCAGGATATAAACATGAAGCTTTTCAGCTGAAGGATCATTAAGGACCACTTCTTCGCCAGGACATATGGTAATATCCGATATAACAGGTGCAGATGGTCGGTTGGCAACCACCAGGTCTTTTGAAAATGTATCAATACAACCAAGTGCATTTTCTACCTCTAGTGATATGGTATAGGTGCCAGTTGAAGCAAAGGAAAGCGCTGGGTTTTGAATGTTAGAGGAGGTTCCCTGATCAAAATCCCAATTCCAGGAAATGGCATCAAGGCTTTGATCGGTGAATTGAACCACATTTGTGGTAGGGTTATCAAGATACAGTGTATCTGTAGACATAGTAAAATCTGCTATCTCATTGAAAAGCTTCACTTTGATTTCAAAAATGTCTGTTGGATAATTATTATCAATGTTTTTTACATAAAATGCAGTGTCTTTTGTGATTATCGCAGGGGTAAAACTATTACTCGTAGTGATATGGTCTTGAGCCAGTGGATCCTCATAGAATTCATACATATCACCATCCTCAGGATTGATTGTCAAGGAGGACCCGGCGCAAACTGAAAATGTTTCCAGTACTCGTGGCTTAAGTTGAAATGCATTGAGTTTGGTAAATGCGTCTGTAAAAACAAGCTCCAGGTTTGCCTGAGAGTCTGCCACTCCATAAACCACATTCACAAATTCTTCAGCATATGGGTCCAGTTGGTTGATTGTAATGCCGTTAATAGTTGCAACATCGTTTCCAGCTCCAGTACTTCCTGCTGTTGCAAGATTCTGTGTGACTAAGAAGTTGTATTTACCTGCGTCATTGAATATATCATCAATATCGATCGCATTTCCATTCAGCGCATCCATGTCCATAGCACTGTATTCATAGCTGTCACCGCCTGATACTTGAACGCCCGCAAAAAGATCGCTGGAGTTATTCCTTGCAAACATGTAATTGTTTGATATATCGTATTCCGCATAATTTGCGCTAGCATCGTCAAGATCCCAGTCATTAAAAATACCAACCGATAAATTGGTTATAGGAGAGGCTGAGGTGTTCACGATTCGGTAACGAATGATCAGGTAATCTTCATTTTCCCATGCGATGTTGGATTGTTCGATGAGCAATGATTTATTGAGGTCAGTAAACTCTGAATAACCAAAGTGATCCGCTCCCGGATGATGATAGAGTTTGTAAAATTGTTGCACTACAAAGTCTTGATCTCTTGTTTGGCCGGAATAACTGGAGACGATATTGTCGGAAACATCAAATGCGCCTGTTGTTAAAACAAGTCCTGAATACGTCATGAGTGTATCCGAAAAATACTTGAATCCCGATCCAAGATAGGGGTTGTACTCATCGAACCCCAGATCACCATCCCCGCTTATGGTTAAGCTCAAGTTGTTGTTGCCAAAATCTACATAGTCAGGTGAAGTGGTGAAATCCAGGTATTGAAAATCATTATAACCACTTGCCGAAAAATCCAGACGGATTCCAATATCAGTTCCTGGTTCAATGTCTTCATCTAACACGACAGAAAATGAGATTTCCTTTGTTTCAAGTGAACTTAAAAATCCGGGCTCAAAACTACCATTTGAAGCTAAAAAGTCATTGTCGGGAGAGGAAATGGTAATTAGGGATGAATTAATAGCTGCCAGGTGGTTAGTGATTGTAGCCGATACGTGGACCGTATCTCCGAAAAACACATATTCACCAAAACTTGATGTCAGGGTTGGATTTTCTGCTCTTAGCGACTTTACATTTGATTCACTTACCGCTCGTAATACATTCAGTCTTCCTTTACCCAGCTTACCTTCATAAGTTGAATTGCTACCGACATCATAAACATCATCAGCGGTAACCCTTATGCGCTCCATGATTTGAACTGCTGATAACTCAGGAAATTGGTCTTTGACCAATGCTGCGGTAGCAGCTACCTGAGGAGATGCGAATGAAGTCCCTGGACCACCATTTGAGTAGCTGTTTCCATTTACAGTTGAATACATGGAAACACCAGGTGCCAGCAAATCAATGGCATGATTGAATGTTGATCCCGACGACTTATTGTCTGCGGCATCTGAAGCACCGACTGCCAAGACATGGTCATAGCTAGCCGGATACCATTTATTTTCCTGGGTTGATTTCCCTCCTTCATTGCCACCTGCAGCAACCACAACCATGTTGTGATCTAATACTGCATAGTTGATGATATCCTGTTCCGATTGGAGAGGGGAACCCATTCTTCCCCATGATAAGTTAACTACGTCGAATCCATTTTCGGCCGCATAGATGATGGCTTCATATAGCCCGCCACTTTGCCCATTGGAAGAGCGAAAACCTTTCAATGCTGCAACTTTTGTGTTGTAACCTACACCTGCAATTCCCATTCCATTGTTAGTGGAAGCTCCCGCAATACCTGCGACGATCATGCCGTGATTGCCATTTTGAATCGAAGGGTCAGTATCAACATCGGCGAAATCATACCCCCAATAATCATCGACGTATCCGTTACCATCATTGTCAATGCCATCTACGGGATCATCGGTATTCACCCACAGGTTGGTGGTGATGTCTTCATGATCAAGATCAATACCCGTATCAATAATTCCAATGGTTATATCATCGTCTCCTGTGGTCACATCCCAGGCATCATAAGCTCGGATGTTATCCAGATAGAATTGATTTGATAATAGTGCATCTGAAGGAGTGGAAAGGGGGGTATAAGTAAGAATAGGATCTGCATACAACAACTCATTGGAGTTATTTCTTAACTCATTGCAATAGTCTATGGGGTTCTTACCAGCCGGTACTCTTACCTTTAGAATATTGAATGCTGTGCTCTCCTTTGAATCTCCAAGCCTTTTCGCCCCTTTGAATTTTGAGAAATCTGATGGAGCACCAGTTTTATATCTGACATAAATCCATTGGTCATTGATCTTTTGATCTTTGAAATCAGCAGCTTTTAGAGAGCTGATTTTTTGGCCATAGGACCATAAACCAATTAATGTAAATACAAGTATGTAAACAAAACGTCTCACTAAGTCACTCTCAATTTCCTCACTGCCTTAGCGGCTGCCCTTGGCCAAAACCGCTTGAGGTAGATGCCCATTTTCTCTTTCAAACCACCAATATAAGCCTCATGTTTACCTGATTGTATAGCTTTTACGATCAAACGAGCACATTTATCGGCGGCCATGCCTGATGCCTGGCCGGGATCCATTCTGTCTTGCTTACTTCCATCGCCTACCAGTGCATTATAAGAGATGTTTGTTTTGATATATCCTGGTAGTACTATGGTGACTTTTATGTTGTCTCTGTGATGCTCAGCCCTGAGCGCGTCATAAAAACCATGTAGTGCATGTTTTGAGGCACCATAGCCGGAACGATAGGGAGTATTGATGATACCAACGGTCGAAGTAACAACCACGTGATGTCCGGTTTTTCTTTCAACCATACGTGGTAAAAGATGCTTAGATAATGCAATAGAGCCAAAATAGTTCACCTCCATGAGCTTTCGATCTACTTCTAAACTGGTATTTAAAATGGTGTCACGTTGACTAATACCTCCATTATTTATGAGGACATCTATATCTCCAAAAAAAGTGACTGCCTCTTTGGCTTTTTGTGGTAGCGCAAAGCTGTCTTCAAGATCAATTGTTAGGATTGCAACAGTATCAGAATTGCATTTGGATTTAACCCTTTCCAGTTCGTCCTTTCTCCTGGCTGATATAATAAGTTTAGCTCCTTCTTTCGCCAGTTGGTAAGCGAGTTCTTCACCGATCCCTGAACTTGCTCCGGTAAGCCAAACGACCTTATTCTTGACTTTTGTCACGGTTAGCCTTGTTGTTTTCTACAAAAACGTAAATGCTGTATACGCCTACTGCTGTTCCAAAGGGAAAGCTGAATATTGAAATACATCCAGCAATTAATGCAAGTGTTACTCCCCAGTTCTTTTGCTGTAACAAGCCGATTCCGGCAATGATAGACGGCAAGGCAGAAAATATCAGAAGTAGGATAAAGACTGTACGTATGATTGATTCTACAAGTATCAATACCTTATCTGCATCGTTCCCTACCTCGTCAGCCACCTCTTCAGCAATTATTGGGAACAACATGGTCACAAAACTTCCGATAAATAAGAATGCAACCGCCAGGAGTAATCCATAAACAACGTGAATGACTCCCAATGTTCGTTTGTGTGCTTGTAAATCCATAACAGTATTATTTTTTAGAATATACGACGAAATCGAATGAAAATTTATGTTTTTCGTCAATTGTGTGGTGCTCCCTTGAAGTTTCTACCCAATCTGATTTGTTAAATTCTGGGAAAGTCACCTGGCCATCAAACACGCCATTTATTTCTGTTAAATAGATTCTATCTGCATATTCCAATCCCAGTTGATAAATTTCGCCGCCACCGATGATGAAAACTTCTTGTTCGTTGTTGTTTTTTGCTATTTTAAGCGCTTCCTCCAGGGTTGATACTACAGGTTCCCCTTTGGCATCATAGCCTTCTTGACGTGTAATGATAATGTTCGTTCTGCCAGGTAAAGGTTGGAATGCGTGGGGAAGAGACTCCCAGTTTTTACGCCCCATGATTACATGGTGTCCTTTGGTGGTTTCTTTAAAATACTTGAAGTCATCGGGCAGGTGCCAGGGGATATCATTGTCTTTTCCAATCACTCTATTGCTACCCATAGCAGCAATCATTGATATAATCATATAACTTTCTTTTTCTTAAATGCGTAATGGGTTTAAAATTAATCACACTATGCTTACTGCTTTTGCATTTCTAATCGCCATTTCCATTCTTGGAAACCTCCTAATCTCCCACATCCAAAAATTGAGAACTTATCATTGGATCACATTATCCCTGTTAATAGGACCATTGAGTTGGCCGGTACAATGGATTGTGGATCGCAGACTAGCTAGCTGGTAAACTGGTAACCTCTCAGGAAATCCTGTGCTGACATTCTCCGTTTACCTTCTAGTTGCAAATCCAGGATGTCCAGTGTTCCGCTTTTAGTATTTACACGTAAATAGTTTTTTCCATCGGAATAAAGTTCTCCGGCTGGTTTGTTCGTTCCGGCACTTGCAGCTTTAACCTGGAAAATCTTCATGGTTCTACCTTCAAATGTTGTCCATGCGGCAGGATAGGGAGATAATCCCCTGATGAAATTTTGAATTTTTTCTGAACGTTGCTCCCAGTTGATGCGACAATCCTCTTTGAAAATCTTGGGGGCTGATTTAATATCGACTTCCGTATTTTGGGGGGTTTGAGGATAATCATCCGCAGCAATCGCCTCTACAGTCTTTAAAACTAAGTCTGCTCCTTTATGCATCAGTCGATGATAAAGACTCCCTACATTATCTTCAGGAAGAATCGCTTCTTTTTCCTGGTAGATGATTTCTCCTGTATCAATTTCGTGTTTGAGAAAAAAAGTAGTGACACCGGTTTCCTTTTCTCCATTCATAATGGCCCAATTAATGGGTGCTGCACCTCGATATTGCGGCAATAGTGAAGCATGTAAATTGAATGTGCCAAGTGGAGGCATGTCCCAAACTGCAACCGGAAGCATTCGAAAAGCAACCACAATTTGTAAATCTGCATGATAACTTTGCAGCTCTTCTAAAAAAACCTGTGACTTGAGATTAGTCGGTTGTAGAACAGGCAATCCAACTTCAAGTGCATATTCCTTGACAGCAGACATACCGAGTTTCTTTCCACGCCCTTTTGGCTTATCAGGGGCAGTAATAACTGCTACTACATTCACCTTATGCTCCACAAGCTTTTTTAAGCTCGCAGCAGCAAAATCAGGTGTTCCTAGAAATACAATTCGAAGTTCTTTGCTCATATGGCTGCAAAGAAACCAAACCTCAAATTAATCTATAAGAGATCTCAGCTTTAAAGAGAATGATTTTTCCGATCCTCCTTCATTGATAACCAGATCAACAGTTTCTCCTTCCATTTTCAAAATCTTCTTCACCTCAGCAAGGTTCACTTCTAGCATACTTTTGCCATTGATTCTCACCAACTCACTATCTACTTTGATTCCTGCTTCAGAGGCGGGACTGTCTTCAAAAACCTGGTGAATGAGCACTTTGCCTTTGTCTTTGGAAAGCTGAACATCAATTCCACTACAATTAACCTTGAAATTTGCATCATACGTGACGTCCTTTTCCAGATAAAGCATTTTGGTACCATAGTCAAGTGTGAAATTGTACATTCTTAAGATCTGAGAACCAATGATTCCGGCCACTTTCTTGTCTGCTTGAATTCCAGTTTTAGCAGCACTGATACCAATAGGTAGATCTTCGATAGTTTGATTACCAAACTTGAATGACTTCACATGTCCCTCATAATGGGGAGTTTCATATTCACCCAAACCTTTCACCAGGTAGGAATAGTGCTTGCCGGTCTTATGAATGACATCCCACTGTTCAGCATAAGGTGAATTGAAATCCAATGTGGTGCCTGCACCTGTCATTACGAAGAAGGTACCATCGTGTGGCTCATCATTGTTTAAAACCACAGATCCCTCAATTACAGGGATGGAAACGTGTAAGGTAAATGGAATCGCATCACCTCTTTTTGGTGAGTTACTATGATCATAAATGTTCATTGTTTTGGTATCGAAATTCACATAAATGGAATGATGCCTCAAAAGATCGTATCCTATGATTCCGTCTAGATCCATACCCAAACTGATTTCCAGGTGATCCAAATCAGTGGAGTAAACTTTTGTGTTTTTTTCCATCAAAAAATGATTGATGGCTATGGTATTGTGCTTGATCAAGTGCCAGGCTGAAGAGGCTTGATTCATTTCGATTTCTTTGCCTGATAGATTTAATGTTTCAGCAACATCATCATCAATCACCGTGTATCCGGATCCAGTGTCGAAAATGAAATCAAGTGGTTCGGAATCGTCCACACTCACTTGAATGATGATATGATCACCAAAAAGTTCGAATGGAATACTTGTTATGGGTGCTTGTCCAACAGCAGTGAAAGCGAATGAAAGCGATAGTAGTAGGTAGGTTAGTTTCTTCATGACATTGGTTGTTTTGTAATGACAGGATGAAGTTAAAAAGTTTCATTGATATAAGATCGCAAAAAGTGCACTTATGCTCAAATAAAGATTGATTAATTGAAGAAGATTTTGGACAAAGCGCGCCAATTTATATGTGGAATTATTGAAAGTTTTAATATTGTTACTCTCTATTGAACAAATTTATGTGGGAGAGCGTTTAGCGCTGAAACAACACTTTATTATGAGCAAACGAGTTTGGCTAATCACAGGATGTTCCACTGGCTTTGGGAGAGAATTGGTGAAGGTTGTAGCTGCGAAAGGGGAAATCGCAATTGGGACCGTCCGAAAGCAAGAACAGATAAATGATCTTGAATCTATCAACCCGGATCTGGTAAAAGGAGTTGTTTTGGATGTTCAAAAACAAGATACCATTGACCAAACGGCAGATTTCATTAAAAATGAGTTTGGCAGGTTGGATGTTTTGGTGAACAATGCCGGGTATGGCACCTTAGGTCCCATAGAAGAAACTTCGGAAGAAGAAATCCAAAGACAATTTGATGTCAACGTATTTGGATGTGTCCGAATGATTAAGCTGGCTTTACCTTTTATGCGAGCGCAACGCAGTGGTAATATTTTGAACATCACTTCAATTGCTGGACTAAATGGATTTCCGGGTGTTGGTATTTATAATGGAAGCAAGTTTGCACTTGAAGGGATAGGAGAGGCGCTGGCCGCTGAAACGAGGCATATTGGTATTAAAGTTACCAACATTGAACCAGGTCCTTTTCGCACAGACTGGGCGGGAAGATCTGCAACTTTTAATGAATCCTCGATCGCAGAGTACAATGAAAGTGCCAACAAAAACATGGAAAGCATTCGAGAGGTGAGCGGAAATCAGATTGGGGATCCTGTTCGTGCTGCCCAGGCAATGTATGAAGTCACTACTTTGGATAACCCACCCGTACATTTACCATTAGGTGGCCCCGCATACAAGCGTATTGGCATTAGACTCGAGGAGTTTAAGGAGGAAATAGAAAAGCATAGAGATTTGGGCCAGCCTACCGACTTCACAGAGGAGGAGCTAAGTAAAATGTAGGTTAGCTTTTATGGATTGGATTCCAAAAAGTAAGGTTTTACATCTTCATTGACAGGTTGATTCACCCACCAGGTCATTGTATGATTTTGGGGTAATCTTCTGGTTACCTCATGATTATTTCGGTCAATCCATACGGCATCAAAAGAACCATTGGAGTTTATGGCTACTCGCCACTCCTGACTAACAAGTGAGGAATCCGCAAAATTAGCAGTTAAATCTTCCCATGAGAGACCCGATAGAACTTGTGGATCTAAATAAACATATACCTCCTTTTCATTGAGTATTCCAATCCATGAAGGTTCGGCAATGTGTTCCAGACTCTTATCTTTGTATTTCCATCCCCAGCCAACTTTTAGATCAGCCCCTGATCTCAAAGCCTTGATAAGGTGTTCTTTGCTGCCTTCAAGTACTTGACCATTTTTGTCGGTTTTAAGTCCTATGTGCCAATTGTTGCATGTAGTCTGTTGACATGAACCGAAGATTAAAAGCGAAATGAATATCGTGAGGCAACTCTTCATAGTTTTTTTGTATTGAGACAGTGAGTTGAAAATATCAGTTTTCTAAATAGAACTGAACCATAACAAGTAAAGCGTGCAAAACCCTTTAGTTATCTACACAGCAAAGTCCACCAATGTTACACTTTAGGTGCTGAACAAAATTTTGAAGATACTGAGGACTGTTTTCATCCGATAACGTGATTGCATGCCAATTCCGGTGAATACCTCTCTTTGTCACAGGTACAAGGGCTAATTTGTTATCTTTTAGAAATGGCTCAACGATCCATTTTGCCATGACATTTATACCCATCCCTGCTTTGACCATTTCTACGACTGCTTCCGTCACTTGCACTTGCATGACGCGTTTGGGTTTTATTCCTTCAGGAATCAACACTTGAGAAAAAAGAGAGACTGACTCCAATGGATAGGAGTGGATGATGATATTCTCTCCCTCAAAGTCCTTTGCTTCCACAAATGGCTTCTTGGTCCAGGGATGACCTACCGGAACCAGAGCAAAAACTTCATCTCTGAAAAGCTCATGATAATCAATATTCGAGCGATCAGAACTTTCATAAATAATGGCCAAATCAATTTTTCCATCCAGGATTTGATCTTCAACATCAGACTCACTGTTATGGAAAATTTCAATTTCCACATTAGGAAATTCTTTCTTGAAATCGCTCATTAAAGAAGGTAGCCAGTGGTAACACGTATAACACTGCGTTGCTAGTCTAAGTGTTCCGCTGGTACCTGAAACATACTTCTTTATGGACATCTCCGTACGTTCCAAATCCTTCAAAATCCGCTCCGCTGATTCCAATACCATTTTGCCCGCATTCGTCAATATTAGCTGTTTATTAACCCGATGAAACAGCTGAGTGCCCAACTGCCCTTCGATTTCTTTCAACTGATGACTAAGTGCTGATTGAGATAGAAAAAGGGTATCCTTTGCCTTTGTCAGGCTTTTGGTTTCTGCTACTTCGCGAATAAGCTTAAGGTGTCTGATTTCCATAAAGCGATATTAGTAAAATTAATTGTATTGATAAAATCAATTCATCCAATTAATAGTTCATTCGATTTTGAATAGCGTTCAATTTGAAGAATACTAAAACGCTATACTATGAAAATCAAGAATATCCACTTACTCATTTTATTAGCTAGTCTCTGGGGCCCATCTTTTTTGTTCATAAAAATTGCAGTGGGTGAAGTTCCACCGGTGATGTTGGCGGCGCTTCGTATTGGAATTGCGGCAATCATTCTCAATGCGCTTCTAATCCTGAAGGGTGAGAGGCTGCCTACTGATATGAGTTTTTGGAAGAAAACCCTTGTTGCAGGATTGTTTGCTCAAGCCATCCCATTCATTCTAATCAATTGGGGTGAGCAGTATGTTGATAGTTCGCTTGCGTCAGTACTTAATGGTTTAATGCCACTGTTTACGATTGTGATCGCCCATTTCATGATTGAAGAGGAACGATTGACCAATCGGAAATTGTTTGGGGTGCTACTTGGATTTGCTGGGTTGTTAGTCCTGGTGGCACCAAGTCTGATGCAAGGCGTGGAGGGAAGCTTACTGGGTATATTATCCATCACGATTGCAGCTGTGAGCTATGGTGTTGGTCTCACGTTCATTCGGAAGCATTTTGCCAAAACACCTTCATTCAAAGCGCCTGCTGCACAGCTTTTGTCGGTCAGTATTTACCTCGTACCTCTGGCCTTTTTGACTCATTCGGACTTTAGCCTTTTTGAGGTCAGTTATTCTGCTTGGAGTGCAATAGTAATATTGGCTTTCTTCGGTACTGCCATTGCGTTCATCGTCTACTTCAAGTTAATAGAAAGATCCAGTGCGTCCTATGCATCATTAGTGACTTATTTAATGCCAATTTATGGCGTTGTACTTGGTGTGATTTTCCTGGATGAACAAGTTTCAATTTGGATATTGATGGGTGCAGCTTTGATTCTATTTGGTATCAGCACAACCAAACAACCTAAGCCCTCAAAACCTAGGGCTTTTGGTCTAAACGTGGATCGTGCCCTCTTTTCAAAGTTTAGATAAGCCATGTCTAGGTTTCTTAAGTTCGGCTTAATACTCCTTTTCCTTGCTCACCATTTTTTTGTAGTGGGTCAAGTAAAGACCGATTGGAGAATTTCGATAGACAGTAACTTGATTGAAAGTGACTTAAAGGTTGATATCGATCGAATATTGATAGATGGAGGTAATGAAGAGTTGGGAAGTGACAGGTATGTAGGGATTACACACACGCCTTCTGTTGACTTCAATATTTACCTAACCTTCAATAATGCAATAAATTCTCGTATTCAAACATCTTTCGAAGTTTCACTGAATTATTCTGGGGTGATGAATATAAGAAGTACGATTGCCTTAAGGAGAAGAGAGCGGTGAAAAATTCATTTTTTAAAACTTCGATTTCAAAAAGCTTTCGATTGATTTTTGATCGAGGTTTAATGATTCAAGCATTTTTCTAGCCGCGTCTTTGTTCTTTTTTAAAGCGCTTTTGAATGCGTCATACTGGCCGGTTACTTTCAGCCTTTGCATGATAGTCATCCCAACGAAATTGGATTGTATGGTGCTCATTTTCTAACTATGATTTAGTGTCGTTTTGGTAACTCATTTGGAAGCCGATTTTATTGCCAGCTCCCATCGATTGCGTTTTATTTAGCTTTTCCCGAACTGTAATTTTACGGATCTGAGGAAAAGGAGGTACAACAAGGTCATTTTCAGCAGCTTGAGTTATGATCAATTTGATCATAACATCTAAGTCTATTTTCTCAAGTGGTTTACCCGAAACAGACTCAAACATGAAACCAATCTGCCTATCACCTTCAACGATAAAATAGTTTTCATAGTTTATCAAAAGGCGAGCAACTAGATATCCGGGATCATTCAGTCGATTAAACTCAAAAGAATCGGACATAAAGTTGTAGACATTTATTTGACCCATGTATTTACGAAGTGGTTGGTCTGCTACGTAACTACTTTTGTTATATTCATAATCTTCAGGCAAAGTGATGATATTGGTGTGTAGTACAAACACTAACAAGTCACCTGCGATACGTATATGAAACTCTTGTAGGTTGATATTTTCAACACTTAACTTGATGTCTTTGTCACGTTCAGCTGTTCTCGAATTGATGTCTTTGATGAGATCCTTGGCTTCTTTTTCCAGTAGTTTAAAAGCCTTACAAACATTTCGATAAGTCTTCTGCTTTACCGAAGACTTATTGAGAAGTAATTCGACAATATTTTGGGTGGGATCTTGATTCATATTTTATGAAGCCTGCTGATGTAGTGCTACCCTGTTTCCTTCACTATCCTCGAAATGAGCAACAAAACCATGCTCCCCAATGCTACTTTTTTCATTAATAACCTTTCCTCCCGATGATGCTACTCTGGGCAAAACATCATCGATTTCTGAAACAGAAAAATATACCAATGCTCCTTCGTGAGAAGGGGTGTAGCTTTCCTGCTTTATCAGAGTTCCCGTGGCTCCACTTGCATCTGTTTCAAAAGGAAAGAAAGACATAACGGAAGTGCCCATTTCCATATTATCAGCCATTTGGATCTCAAAAATTGATTCATAGAATCGTTTCGCACGATCCATGTCATTTACTGGAAGTTCAAACCAATTTGCTCTCATAATTAGTGGACTTTGAATTCTGCATTGAAGTTAGGAAAACCCTTCCAGAAATCTATGAGAAGATTCGAGAAGGTTAAATTGAAACCCAATCAATTAGAACGTGCTTCAGACGGTAGCTACCTTTTTGCTATATAAATAAGAAATTGACCACAAAATTATTGCTATAATCGCTGTTACATGACCCCCGTCTTGTGCAGATAGATGACCTTCGAGTGCTAAAAGGAAATCCAGAAGAAATCCAAAATAGGCCCACTCTTTTATGGTTTTTGAAAAGTTTGTCCAAATGGTAATAATGCCTAAAATTTTTAAAATCGCAAGTGGTATGACAATACGTTCATTGTAGCCGAGAGCTACAAATATTTCACCTACCTGGTCGGTGTTGATGAAATACATGCCTGCGGACATGATCATCATTAAGCTTAAAAGACCAGTTGAAATCCAATAGATAATCTTATTTCTTTTTTCCATCCTGTGTTTAATTATAAAGTAGATATTTAGCTCTTTTTTCTTTGAATTGACTGAGGTCATCAGCCCAGGTTTGGCGGATCTCTTTCTCGCTCATACCAGATTCAATTTGTTTTTGAAGTAGCTCGGTTCCTGCCAGTCGTTTAAAGTAATCGTTAAAAAAATCACTACGATTCATTTTATTATAGGCATCGATTAGCGGTTCGAGCGTAAAAACATAGTTAGGTTTTTGACCAATCCATGTTCTTCCATAGCATACCAAGTCTTCATATGGTGGCCACTTAGCACCTTCCTTTGAAACTGGTGTGAAAGCATGTTTAGCTTCAGGGTATTCTGGGTGACCGATTTGTTGAAATGCATAATCAGTACCTCTGCCTACCGACATGATTGTTCCTTCAAATAGGCACAGACTTGGGTAAAGTGAAATGCTCAGGTCATTCGGAAGGTTTGGTGATGGTTTTACGGGTAGCGAATATGGCTTTGAGTGCTTCCAGTTTTGAATGGTAATAATATGAAGGTCACATTTAACATCGTTTTCGAACCAACCTTCTTCGTTAAACATTTGACCTAGTTCGCCAACAGTCATGCCGTGTACGATTGGAATTGGAGCAATGCCAACGAATGAAGATAGCTCCATATTTAAAACAGGTCCATCAACATAGCTGCCATTTGGATTTGGACGATCCAGGATAATGACGGGAATATTATTTTCAGCACATGCCTCTAATACATAATACATTGTGCTTATGTAGGTGTAAAATCGAGTGCCTACATCCTGTATGTCAAAAACCATGACGTCTAGTCCGGTAAGTTGATCTTCCGAAGGTTTCTTATATTTTCCATACAGTGAAATGAGTTCGTATGTGGATTGTGCAGAATCATATTCAACTTTAACTCCATCACTTATGGTACCACTAAAACCATGCTCAGGCGTGAATACTTTGACTACATCAATTGCCAACTTTTGAAGCGTATCAGTAAGATGAATATTTCCAACTTTTGAGCTGTGATTAACTGTAAGTCCAACTTTTTTATTCTGAAGAAGGGGAATGTAGTTATGAATCTGATCTGCGCCTGTAAGAACATTCTCAGACTTCTTAGCAGGGTCGCCCGAACAGCTAAAAAGGGTAAGCAGAAGTAAAGTGAATAGTCTTAGCATATTAATCTCCAAGTTAACTTGTTCTTACAGTATTGAAAACCCTATTTTGCATTAAACATGAACTTACCTTTTTTTATATCAAAACGAATATCAAAAGAGTCGGCAGGCTCTTTTTCCAGCATCATCAATCGTGTGGCGGTGGTAAGTATAGGTGTGGGCTTAGCGGTCTTAATTCTTTCATTCATGGTGCTCTTCGGATTTAAAAAGGTTATACAAGATAAGATCTATAGCTTCAGTGGACATTTGATTGTCAGTAAATACACACTTTCAACCTCTTTCGAGGAGAGCTCCATCGTTGTTAATGACGCCCTAATTGATGACTTGAATAATTATCCGCTGACAGAACGCATTCAACCTTATGCGATGAAAGCGGGTTTGCTAAAAACAGAAGATGAGGTTCAGGGAGTGATTGTGAAAGGGGTAGACCGTTTATTCGATACCCTCGGCTTTAGTAAGCACATAATAGAGGGTAGGTTGCCGAATTTTAATGGTGAAAAGTATTCTACTGAGGTTGTAATAAGTAAACGAATTTCTAATTACCTGGAGTTGAAGGTCAACGATGAGGTACTGATTTATTTTGTACAAAACCCTCCGCGCTTTAGGAGGTTGCAGGTAACTGGTATTTATGAAACGGGGCTCGAAGAATTTGATGAAAAAATCATAATCGGGGATTTGGACCTGGTACGGAGAATCAATAATTGGCCTGATACACTAGCAGGGGGAATTGAAGTTTTCATTTCTGATACAGACAAACTTGATCAAGCAGAGACTGAGTTGTTTAACATTTTAGACATCGATCTTTATGTTGATAAGGTTACCGATAGATTCGCGCAGATTTTTGAGTGGCTCAAATTGCTCAATCGAAATGTGGCGATTCTGCTTGCAATTATTTTGTTCGTATCCGGAACAAGTATTATTTCCATTCTGCTTATTTTGATTATGGAGCGGACACAAATGATTGGGATGTTAAAGTCGATCGGTGCTTCAGATCGAATAATACGAAGAATTTTTGTTTATAATGGTTTAGGGTTGATTGTTAGAGGATTGATTTGGGGTAATTTAATTGGTATTTCACTAGGACTCATTCAGGATTACTTCAAGCTTATACCACTAGATGAAGCAAACTATTACATGAGTCATGTTCCAATTGTAATTGATATCCCAACGATCCTTGGACTAAACGTATTAATGCTGACTATTATAGGGCTTACGCTTTTGCTCCCTGTCGCATTTATTACCAGGGTTCAACCAGTGAAAGCTATTCGGTTCGATTAAGAAACGGGTTCGTATTTCTTGAAGAGACTTTTTATCTTCATTTGTAAAACACCAATAATTGCTTCCTTAAATATTCCCTTGGACATTTTAGATTCACCCTTGGTTCGATCCGTGAAAATTATTGGTACCTCCACAATTCGAAAACCATGCTTCCATGCATTAAACTTCATTTCTATTTGAAAGGCATATCCGATAAAATTGATCTTATCCAGGTCTATTTTATCAAAAACTCTTCGATGGTAGCACTTAAATCCCGCCGTACTGTCTAAAAATGGCATTCCAGTAATTAACCGAACATAGAAACTGGCGAAATAGCTCATCAAGACTCGCCCCATGGGCCAGTTGACAACATTGACTCCTGTTACATATCTACTTCCTATAGCCACATCTGCACCGTTTTCGCAGGCCTTTAGTAATCTTACCAGATCATTGGGATCATGCGAAAAATCAGCGTCCATTTCACAGATGTAATCATATCCATGTTCCAACGCCCATTTAAATCCGGTGATATAGGCCGTCCCAAGTCCAAGCTTACCTTCACGTTCAATAAGGAAAACCCGATTCGGCGCCTTTTCCATCTCCTCCTTCACAATTTCCGCAGTGCCATCTGGTGAACCATCGTCAACAACCAAGACATCAAAAGACGGAGTAATCACTCTCGACACTGAGATGATATCTCGAATGTTTTCAGATTCATTGTAGGTGGGTATTACGACAAGATTTTTAGACATTAATTACTTCCGGTTTTGGAATCCCTTTTGTGAAATTAGGGACTTTGATGTGAAAATCAACAGTCAATCACTCGTAATCCAATCCAGAGATTGCTCGACCTTGTCAAAAACTTTTGTTTTGATTCCCTGACCGGTGACCCTGATATACCCGTTGTAAAAAATCTTGTGAAGCGCAGTTAATCCTATCACAGCTGTTCGCTTCATGTCCTTATCCAGCTCTTGACCTGCCTGTTTCAATGCACTTACAATTTCCCCGTTAGCGGTTGCACCTGTAAAATTCACGATTAGCAAAACATCTTTACCAGCGTTTATTTGTGTTTGCTTACTTTTTGCGAAAACTGTCATTAAGTCATCACCTTTCAAACCACTATAGTCCGCCAGCAGGATTTTCTTATCATTATGATTAATCCATTGAACTCGCTCATTTAGATCACTCATCTCCTTTATTTATTAATAACCTAAAATTTTCATCATTTCTTCACTCCGCTGTTCTTGTGCGAAAAGCTGATGCGATATTTTTCCATTCTCATCTTTATCAATAATGATGTGCTTTGGTGCCGGAATTAGGCAGTGCTGTATGCCTCCATATCCTCCCAGGGATTCCTGATAGGCTCCGGTATGGAAAAAGCCGAAATATAATGTTTCCTGATCATCGAATTGTGGGAGGAATACCTCGCCAATATGGGCCTCTGAGTCGTAATAGTCCATACTATCACATGTTAATCCACCTAGATTTACACGATGATAAGGGTTCTTCCAATGATTGACAGGTAACATGATGAATTTTTCGTTCATGCCCCATACATCAGGCATGTGGGTGATAAAGGAACCATCCATCATATACCATAGCTCTTTATCATTTTGAAGTTTCTGGTCCAAAACAGAGTAAATAGTAGCGCCACTTTCGCCAACCGTGTAGCTTCCAAACTCGGTGAAAATATTGGGAACAGGGACATGGTTTTTCTTGCAAATCCATTGAATGTTTTCAATAATTTGTTCAGCCATGTACTGATAGTCATATTCAAAGTGTAATGAATTCTTAATGGGAAATCCACCACCAATATCTACAGTGTCTAGCTCAGGACAAATCTTCTTAAGTTCACAGTATTTATAAATAAACCTACTCAATTCACTCCAGTAATAGGCTGAGTCTTTTATTCCTGTGTTAATAAAGAAATGAAGCATTTTAAGCTTTGCTTTAGATTCCTTTATTGACTCTGTATAATACGGAATAATGTCGCCGTATCTAATGCCTAATCGCGAGGTATAAAATTCGAAGTTGGGTTCTTCATCAGCTGCCACTCGAATGCCAATTTGGAAGTCACCTTTAACATTATCCTTATAGTGATTCAACTCATTTAAGTTGTCCAAAATGGGGATACAATTTTTATATCCTTCATTTAATAGGGCAGTGACTTCTTGAAGATATAGTGGTCGTTTAAATCCGTTGCATATTATATAATGTTCCTTTGAAAGCTTTCCGGATTTTTCCATGCTTCTAACAATAGGAATGTCGTAAGCTGAAGATGTCTCGATGTGGGCCTTATTAGAAAGGGCCTCTTCTACAACAAATCGAAAATGTGAGCTTTTTGTACAATAAGCATAAGTGTAGTTACCCTCATACTTATACTTCTTAATTGCATTCTCGAATATTTGATAAGCATACTTGATATTTTGCCCGATTTTGGGGAGATAACTTAATTTAAGTGGTGTGCCATATTCCTCTATGATTTCCATGAGGTTTACTCCATTAAAATGAAGTTGGTCTTTTACCACCCTGAAATCTTCAGTTGGAAAATTAAAAGTCTGATCAATTAAATCCGCATATTTTCTCATCAGTCCGCTTAAAAAAATCGATGCAATTATCTGATAAAATCAGGATTCATAAAAGAAAATCAACCTTGATTTGAGAAATAAACAAAATACCAATCTAATATGTTGAAACCTTTCTTTATGGTGAGGATACCATCAATTTAAAGTTTAATTTTGCGTGAATTTTTAAACTACATGATCACCGTAAAAGTTCTAGACGAAACAGCCCCACTCGAAGCGGTCATATTAGGCACAGCAGATAGCATGGGAGGGATCCCGGATATCAATAAAACCTATGACCCAAAATCCAAAGAGCACATTCTTGCAGGTACTTTTCCCAAAGAACAGGATTTGAAAGCCGAAATGGCTGAGGTTGCTCGTGTCTTTGAGAAGCATGGAGTTAAAGTCTATCGTCCGGATAGTATCGAGGGTCTTAATCAGATTTTTGCGAGAGATATTGCCTTTGTAATCGATGATAAATTGGTCGTTCCATGCGTGACTCCTGAAAGAAAACTTGAATCTGACGGTATTCAGTACATCATTGATCAGGTTGACCAGGTGCTATTACCAGATGAGCATGAGCGTATGGAAGGCGGCGATATCATGCCATGGAAAGATCATATTTTCGTTGGATACTCGAAAGCCGAAGATTTTGAAAAATATACAGTTTCACGAACCAATGAAGCTGCGGTAAAATACTTGGAGAAGACCTTTCCGAACTATACCATCAAAGCATTTGAACTTAAAAAGTCGGATGACGATCCTAGAGAGAATGCATTGCATTTAGACTGCTGCTTTCAGCCGGTAGGAAAAGATAAAGCGGTCATTTATCGAGGCGGATTTAAAAACCCTGAAGACGTGGAGTACCTCATCAATTTCTTTGGTCAGGAGAACGTATTTGAAATCACCAAGGAAGAGATGTATGAAATGAATTCCAACTTCTTCTCCATCAGTCCACAAATTGTGATCTCAGATTCAAGCTTCATTAGACTCAATGATCAATTGAGAGCCTGGGGCTTGACGGTTGAAGAGGTAAAATACCGTGAAACTGCTAAGATGGAGGGATTGCTTAGATGTACAACTATGCCTTTGAGAAGAAACTATGAGTAATCAAATAACAAATAATTTGATGATGATTCGTCCGGTTGCATTTCGGATGAATGAGCAAACTGCAGTCAATAACTATTATCAGAAAAAAGCGAAAGGACGTACAGCTGAACAAATTCAATCTGAGGCGGTTAGCCAGTTTGATCAGTTTGTCAATGTCTTGCGTAATGAGGGTGTCAACGTCACGGTATTTGATGATACGGCAGAGCCCGCAACTCCGGATTCCATTTTTCCTAATAACTGGATATCGTTTCATGAAGATACAAAACTCAGATTGTATCCTATGTACGCTGAGAATAGGCGATTAGAGAGAAGGGAAGATATCATCGAAGGATTGAAAAAGTCATTTGAGATTGGAGAAGTAGTGAGCTTGACAGCTTGGGAAGCTAAAGGTGCTTACTTGGAGGGCACGGGAAGCTTGCTTCTGGACAGACAAAACAAGCTTGCATATGCTGCAATATCAGAGCGCACCATGCCGGAAGTACTTGAAGATTTTTGTAAAGAAGCTGGATATGAACCGGTAAAGTTTCATGCGTTTCAGTCCGTAAAAGGCAAACGACTTCCTATTTATCATACTAACGTGATGATGTGTTTGGGCGAGGAGTTTGCCGTAGTTTGTATGGACAGTATTGATGATGCACTAGAAAAAATCAAGCTAGCTTCAAAGCTTGAATCTACGGGTAAGCAAATAATCGAGATCACGGAGAAGCAAAAAGAGCAGTTTGCTGGAAATATGCTGCAAGTGCTGGGTAGTGATGGGGTCAGACTAGTGGTAATGTCAACTGCCGCGTTCAATTCCCTTAATGAAAAACAGATTACCAAGCTATCAAAGCATGGCAAGCTCGTCCACAGCGACATCCATACCATCGAGAAGCATGGTGGGGGAAGTGCCCGATGTATGATGGCAGAAATTTTTAATCCGAAGAAATAAGAATCAAGCAAAAGATGCTGGATAGCAAAATACAGAAAGGAATATCGGACGCATTTGATAAGCTCTACAATCATGACTTGCCGGAAGATCAGGTAGGAATTCAGCCTACTCGGAAAGAGTTTGAAGGAAGCTACACGTTTGTTGTTTTTCCATATCTGAAAATAACGAAAGGAAAGCCTGAAGATTCCGGAGCTCAAATTGGAGAATGGCTCTTAGCAAATACAGATTTTATCAAGAACTACAATGTAGTTAAGGGCTTCCTCAATCTTGAGATTTCAGATAGTATCTGGGCCCAGACACTTAGCAATATATCAGCTAGTGAATTTGATGGGACATTGCCCCTAAACGGCCAAAAGGTTATGGTAGAGTTTTCCTCACCAAATACCAACAAGCCGTTACATCTTGGACATTTGAGAAATAACTTCCTGGGAGACTCTACTGCGAGAATTCTTGCAGCTAATGGGTATGATGTAAAAAAGGTAAATCTGGTTAACGATAGAGGCATTCACATTTGTAAATCAATGCTGGCATATCAAAAAGAAGGCAACGGAGAAACACCAGAAAGTGCGGGAATGAAGGGAGATCACCTGATTGGTAAGTACTATGTGAAGTTCGATCAGATATATAAGGAAGAAATTAATGCAATGGTTGAGCAAGGAATCGACCCGGAAGTCGCTAAGAAGGAGGCCAAATCCATCAAAGAAGCGCAGGAGATGCTTCAAAAGTGGGAGAGTGGAGATCCTGAAACAGTTGCTCTATGGGGAAAAATGAATGGTTGGGTGTATGAAGGCTTTGACAAGACGTATGAAACGATGGGGATTCAATTTGACACCATGTACAAAGAATCCAATACCTACTTGTTAGGTAAAGAACTCGTTGAGGAAGGATTGAATAAGAAGGTATTTTTCAAAAAGGAAGATGGTTCTGTGTGGGTAGATCTTTCTGAAGAAGGTATGGATGAGAAGCTGGTCCTTAGAGGTGACGGGACAGCTGTCTACATGACCCAGGATATGGGAACGTGTGATATGAAACACAAGGATTTTCCCTTCGACAAATCCGTTTTTGTGGTGGGTAATGAGCAAGACTATCACTTCAAAGTGCTATTTGCTATCATGAATAAGCTCGGTCGATCTTACTCGGATGGTCTTTATCACCTTTCATATGGAATGGTAGACTTACCATCAGGTAAGATGAAATCCAGGGAAGGAACAGTTGTGGATGCAGACGATCTACTTCAGGAGATGTTTAATACTGCTGAGAAGCATACGCGTGAGCTAGGTAAGATTGAGGGGATGGAGGATGCTGAAGCCGAAAATTTATACAAGGTATTGGGCTTGGGTGCCCTAAAGTACTTTTTGCTTAAGGTAGATCCCAAGAAAAGGATGTTGTTCAATCCTCAGGAGTCCATCGAATTTCAAGGGCATACCGGACCATTCATTCAGTACACCCATGCCCGGATATCTGCAATTTTACGAAGGGGAAAGTCATTGGAAGTTCAGACAACTTTTGATCCTCAAAATGTTGGAGAATTAAGTAAGCGTGAAGTGGATCTTATCTTCAGAATTACGGAATACATCAAATCACTTAAGGAAGCTGCTCGCGATTATTCTCCGGCAATAATGGCACAATATGCCTATGATTTAGCTAAAGACTACAACGGGTTTTATCAGGAGGTCCCAATTTTCAATGAGGAAAACAAGGACAAGCTTGCTTTTAGAATAGCACTTTCTGCTATTACAGCTAAACTGATTAAGCAAAGCATGAGTTTATTAGGTATAGAAGTACCTGAAAGAATGTAAGTCAATGAAGTCCTGGATCAAAGCCTTTCGATTACGTACACTACCTCTTGCCATTTCTGGCTGGCTGGTGGGTATATCAATAGCTGCTAATGAATCAGGACTGAATTATGGCATTGCTGCCTTGACGCTTATAACCGCTGTTTTTCTTCAAATTTTGTCAAACCTTGCCAATGATTACGGCGATGCTACATCAGGTGTTGACAAAGAGCGCAAAGGGGAGGAAAGGATGGTAAGCTCCGGAAAGATCACGCCGGAAGCAATGAAAAAAGCGATGGTCGTTTTTGGATTGCTTTCACTCATCTCAGGATCTACATTAATTCTATTGGCCTTTCCTAAAGATGGCATTTCAGCGCTAATTTTTCTGACGATTGGGATCATTGGAATTTTGGCAGCGATCAAATATACAGTGGGCAAAAACCCATATGGATATGTCGGATTTGGAGATATATTTGTCTTCATCTTTTTCGGCATTGTTTTGGTTTTTGGTACCTACCATTTGCAAACTCAATCACTCAATTGGATGGTAATGTTACCGGCAACCTCCCTTGGATTGTTTAGTGTAGGTGTATTGAATGTGAATAACATTAGAGACATTGAATCGGATAAGGCTGCTGGGAAAAACTCCATCCCGGTGCGAATAGGTAGAAAAAAAGCTGTAGTCTATCATGCGTTTTTACTG
Organism: Ekhidna sp.; assembly: GCA_965601465.1. Taxonomy (GTDB): domain Bacteria; phylum Bacteroidota; class Bacteroidia; order Cytophagales; family Cyclobacteriaceae; genus Ekhidna. Next base: position 2,488,712 of record OZ271834.1, read on the forward strand.
GAGGGTGGTATGATAGCTTCAATCATCTTTGTGTTGCTCAACTTTCAGTCGTACTGGCCATTGATGTTTATCGTAATCAACCTCTTGTTCTTGAAAAATATTAAAGCCGTAAGTGCCAAGCCGCTCAATGAATTGGATCCTTACCTTAAGCAGATGGCCATCTCTACCTTCTTGTTTTCCATTCTATTCTCTTTGGGTCAGGGATTGTCCTAATTTGACCGGCTGATAAAAGATTTTCCGTTTAATGATTTTTATCAAATTAGAAAGATGAAAGGCATTTTTCATTAAATTGGGTTGGTATAAAATTCCCAAGAAATGAAAAGAATATTAGTACCATACGATTTTTCTGAAGTCTCTGAACATGCATTGGATTTTGCTTGTCAAATCGCTGATAAAGTACAAAGTGAAATTATGCTTTTAAACGTAATAGAGCATCCAACGGCTGACTCATTTAAAACTTTAGGAATACAAAATGTGGAACCGATGGAGCAACTGTATATCAAAAAGATGTATGAAATAGTTCAGAATAAATTGAATGATGTTGTTACAGCCACCAAGTATGCCGACGATATGATTTCTACAAAGATTCAACTCGGCAATCCTTTCAATACAATTATTGATCAAATTGTGGAGGAAGAAATGAGTTTATTGGTCGTAGGAACGGAGGGATCTGAAGGTCTGAACGAATTCTTTGTTGGGTCAAATGCTGAGAAAATAGTGAGGAAGGCAACTTGCCCGGTCATCACGATTCAAAATAAATGCGAACTTGAACCTATTGAAAAGATTGTTTTTGCTTCTGACTTTCAGCATACCGATGACAATTTTGTTTCTCAGCTTAAAAACATGCAGGAGACGTTTGATGCACAATTGAACATCGTGAAAATTAATACCCCTGCAAGTTTTACATCTACGAGACATGATTCGAAACAAATGGAAGCATTTGTTGAAAAATATTCCATTAAAAATTTCACAACAGAAATCTACAACTACAAGAATGAAGAAGATGGAATTATATATTATGCAGAAGATATTGAAGCCGATATGATTGCTCTCGGGACACATCAGCGCAAGGGAGTAGGCCACTTTCTTGCAGGTAGTATTGCAGAAGATGTGGTGAATCATTCTAAGGTACCAGTATGGACCGCTCATTTAAATGATTAGGACTTGAGACTCATTCAATATATCCTTACGACTCTGAGCCTCTGCATCGCAGAGGCTCAATCTTTTACAGCCGTTATTCAAAAGGGGCATGGAGAAGTTGTCAAATCGGCACAAATCACAGCAGATGGGAATTTTCTGATTACTGCCAGCAGAGATAAAACAGTCAAGATTTGGGATGCAATAACCGGAAAAGAGATCAGGTCACTTATCGGTCATGATCATACCGTAAATGATTTTAGTATTCATGAAAACACTGTTGCAACGAGCAGTGCAGATGGTACAGTTGGAGTTTGGAACATCACTTCAGGGGAACTTCTTTGGCAAAGTCAGAAATTCAGAGGATTTGTTACCTCTGTCTCATTTAGTCCGGATGGTAAGTTTTTGGCTGTAGGTAGCTATGCTGACGCAATATCTATTTTTAACTCTGTTGACTATGCGCTTCATCATAAGATAAAGGCTAATTCAGATCGTGGGGTCGGCTATGGTGTGAGTGTCAATTTTACATCGGATGGGGAGTATTTAGTGGTTGGAGAAGATGACCGTACAGCCAAAATTTATAAGACTGATGATTGGGCATTGACCTACGAATTCAAACCTGAACAAGGATATTGTGGAGGATGTGGAACGCTTACTGCCATTCGAAATGATGAATTGCTTAAGCTTAGCAATGGGACCACTTTTACCAAATATGATTTAAAGTCAGGAAAAATGCTTTGGGAGGGAACTAGAGAGTTTCGTGATATTTCTGGTGTTGATTTTCAAAAGAATGGGGATCATTACCTGGCATCAAATGAAGACTCAGTTTTTCTATACACTAATAAGACGGGAGAGTTAGTCAATAAATGGTTTATGGACGGAGAAATCAATGAAGCTTCCTTCCATCCAACCGAAGAGGCCATAGTTGTTGCATTGGATAAAATTGTAATTGTAACGGACTTTAATGGAAATGAGATCACACGATACGATGGTATCCTTAATAATTCAAGTACAGGTCTCGATTATGACCTGGGTAATTATTGGCAGCATTACATAGCCAAATGGGTAAAGTATAAGTCCGCCAGGATGCTGGATGAGAAATCAATTTTTATTGGTAAGACCGGCAGTAAGGCTCGGAAATGGAATGTGAAGAGTGCCTCCATTGAAATGGAATATTTAGGTCATGAAAAGGGCGTGTTATGTTTTGAACGAATCAATGATAACGTAATTGCAACCGGAGCAGGAGATGGTAAAATCATTATCTGGGATGAGAAAGCTGGAAAAGTAATCAAAGAATTCAAAGCTCATCGTGAGCCCATTTTTGATATTGCACTAAGCCATAATGGCAAATTATTGGCAAGTGCGGCATGGGATGGGGTGATCAGTCTCTGGAATACGGACACCTGGGAACGTTACAACTACGTCTATAGCGAAGGATCATCTACATACAGCCTGGCATTTACAGCGAATGACGCTTACCTGGTGGTCGGAATGCTTGATAAGTCTTTGAAATTATATGAGATCGAGACCAAGCGTTTCGTAAAAGAGTTTGTTGGGCACACAGAAAATGTGACAACTGTACAGGTGATTGGTAATGAGATTCTGTCCACAAGCTGGGACGGAAAGATCATCCTTTGGGACTTATTCAGTGGATTAATAAAACAAAGAATGAATGCTGGTAAGCCCGTATTTGGAGGAGTCATGCTGGACAATCAGATTGTGACCGCTGGATCTGATCGTAAAGTTAGTTTTTGGGATAAAAGCACTGGTAAACTTATTCAGTCACTAAAAGGCCATCAAGCAGAAATAAATGGAATTGACATATCGGGTGATTTAATGATGACATCCGATGTGGATGGTGTTACTAAATTTTGGGACCTAAGTGAGAAGAAAGAGCTTTTTGAACACATTCAAATTGGTAAGAATGACTGGATGGTTAAGACACCTGATGGTTATTTTGACGCTACGGATGATGCCATATCACATATTCATTTTGTTCGAGGAATGAAAGCTATAGGAGCTGATCAGCTCATGGAAGAGTTTTATGTACCTGGACTTGTTGAAGATATTTTCAGTTCAAATAGGGCAGGTAAGAAATCTATGGGTAAGATTCTTGATCAACAGCCACCTCCTGTTTTGAAATTATCTGGATTGGTGCAAGATGAAACGGCAAAGCTTTATCTCAAGGCAGAAGATATGGGTGGTGGGATCCAGGAAGTGAGATTGTATCATAACAGTCGACGGGTTTCACTTGAACCACAAGTTCAGAAAGTGAGGTCTGATAAAAATGCGAAAATATACTCCATCGAATTTCCGCTGGTGGCAGGTCATAATGAATTCGCAGCGGTCGCATCATCAAATGCCAATCTGGAGTCAAACCGTGCGTCCATTACCTTATTTTCTGACTCAAAAATTCCGGGTAGCACCTGCCACATTTTAGCTGTTGGTATCAATGAGTATCAAAACAAGGCCCTTAACCTTAATTATGCCAAAACGGATGCAAATTCCTTCGCACAGCAGATGAAAAAACAAGGACAGCAAATTTATTCCAATGTCGTGCTGCATGAGATTTTTGATAAAGAAGCGACGAAAGAAAACATTCTTAAAAAAGTCTCTGAGCTTCAATCTAAAATCTCAGTGAACGATGTATTTGTTTTCTACTATGCAGGGCATGGAAGTATGATTGATGGTAAATTCTATTTGGTATCCTCAAGTGCGAGTAGGTTGTATGACGGAGATAAAATGGATGAATATGGTATCGAAGCCTCGGTCTTACAAGAAGCCATGTTGGAGATAAAGGCATTGAAGCAATTAATCGTTATGGACGCCTGTCAATCGGGGGGTTCTGTAGAAATATTAGCTCAGCGCGGAGCACCTGAAGAGAAAGCCATTTCTCAGTTATCTCGAAGTTCGGGTATACATGTAATGGCCGCAGCGGGTAGTGAACAATATGCGACGGAATTCGAGTCGCTAGGACATGGCTTGTTTACATACGCCTTGTTAAAGGGTCTTGCCGGAGCAGCCGATGGAGCTCCAAAAGATGGAAAAGTTACCATTTATGAATTGAAAGGATACCTAGATGATCAGGTACCTGAGTTGAGTATTTTACATAAAGGAAGTCCACAATATCCACATACATTTTCCAGGGGGCAAGATTTCCCAATCGTAATAGTGGAAGATTGACTTTCTTCGCAGAAGTGTAATAATCGCATCGAATTAAATACCAATAGGTAAACGTGTTAATTATGAAAGAGGAATTCATCCAAAGAAGTTGGTTAAGAAGAGTATTCATTACTCTGGGCATTTTCATCGGTCTATTTGCAATAAATGATAGTCAGGCTCAAAAGCTAAAAAAATCATTGTTGTGGAGTATCGAGGGGAATGAGATTCAAAAGTCCTACGTATTTGGGACTTTCCACATGCTTCCACAGGATGATTTTGAGTTAAAAGAAAAAGTTAAAATCGCTTTTCAAGCCGTCGACCAGATTGTCATGGAATTGGATATGGATGATCCTGGGATGCAGGTTGAAATGATGAAAAATATCCAAATGAAGGATGGTAAGACGTTGGATCAATTCATGACGGAAGAGGATCTTGATATATTGAATGAGCAACTGATGGCAGCAGCTAATCTCACAGCAAGTCAGGTCAATACCTTTAAACCGTTCATGGTTGAGACTTTTCTACTTCCAACATTTATTGAAGGCACTCCAGCCAGCTATGAAATGACCTTTGTGCAAATGGCTATGGACAGATCCATGCCAATGGAAGGATTAGAGGAGGTAGCCGATCAGGTTAGCGTGTTTGATAAAATTCCTTACGAGAAGCAAGTGGAGGACTTACTGGATATTTTAAGGAACAGATCCAATATGGAGGAACTGTTTGCCCGAATGATAGAACTGTATAAAAAAGAAGACATCAATAAGCTCTACGTTGAGAGTCTGGATTATTTCGATGACGCTGAAGTTGATCTGTTGCTCCATAAAAGAAATGCAAATTGGATCGAAAGGATGACTCAGTTTTCCAGGGAAAAATCGACATTCTATGCCGTAGGAGCTGGGCATTTAGGAGGTGAAAAAGGAGTCATTCAATTATTGATGGATGCCGGCTATACGGTAAAGCCAATTATGAAATAACGTAATTTGTTAGTGATATTTTTTGATTGCTTCTTTGAATCGTATCTGGCTGCCTTCGGTAAGATGTTTGCTGGCCAGGTCTACGACGGCATCGGGCCCTTTATCAATAATCGGAATTAGATTTTTATCATCACCATCTGCTTCCAGAGCCAACCAAACCCCTACAGGCAAAGCTCCCCATTTCTGAGTCATCGATCCTCTGGAAAGGTGATGCTCAAGTGCTACTTTTTCTTCGCTGGTCAACGTATCAGCATTGAAAAGTGCGATGAATTTATCAGTAAAAATGGGGTAGAGGGTTTCAAAAGTCTCTTTCGATTTTGGAGATAATTGGTCGTCAATTGGGAACCATTTTGAAGACATAGATCTATACATCCCCATCCCTTCATAAAGACAATGCCACAAAATGCTATCCTTGAAATTATCAAGTCTTAGGTTTGATCGTCGAGCCCATCCTTTGTGAAGGAGATGCGTGTACTCATGAGCGAAGATTCTATCAATGCGATCTGCATTTATAGAATCGGTTGCAGGTCCGTATGATTTCTCCAGAGCGGTAAGATCAAAACATACCGTTTGATGCTTATAAGTAAAAGCATCATCCTTACCCTGATATCCTACTAGTACAAAAGTGGTATCGCTAATTTTTACTTCACCAAACGGAACTCTTAATGAGTCTTTTATCGAATTCCATCCAAGACTCTGAAATTTGATTAGTTCGTACCAGGCGTTTTCGGCTGCTGTTAGTGATCGGGTGTTTTGGCTTAATTGCTCAATGTAGTCATGGCTTTGTCTGTTCTTCAAAGCATCGATCCAATCCATAGATATTTGGTTATTGGATACCGCCAGCATCGGAATTGTGCGGTAATTATTTTTGCTGCTAGTTTCTTCGATTGTTGATTGCTTATTGCATCCTAAAACTATTATGACGCAAAAAATGAAGTAGACGGATATTTTCATAACCTCATCTAACTCATTTTACTTTTCTTGGTTCCCAAAAACAATAGACACTTGGTGAACATGGTTTTGGGTTTTCGAATCTTCTATTTAATGATGATTACACCCTTTCGATACAAATCCAGTGCTTCATTCAGGAGTTTTTCAATAACTAAAATGGGTAAGTCTTGAGTAGGGTTTACCCTGAAGGTCTTCATTCTTGCTCGTGATCCGGTTTCCAACTTCGGATGATTAAGTCGATTACCTTCAACGAAAAGAATATAGGGTTCTTGGCTTTTTTTGTCCACCCACAGATAGCAAAACATTTTTTTCTTGTAACAGAAACAAGGCATACCATACTTTTTTGTTTCAGTTACTTCCGGGGCTTGACGAAGAATAATGGTACGCAATGCCAATAGGCAGCTTTTATTGGGCTCTTCTTTATTCAAATAAAAACCATCGATTTCCTCATGCATTGATGAATAATTTTAACTGCCGAAGGTACAATCTTCATTAATTTTAAGGAATCTTAATTTTTTTTTACCCGTTAGTGTAATAAATCAGTTGAACTTGGTACTAATTACCTAAACACCAATCAAATGAAACGATACTTCAAAAAGTCTAAAAACATCCAGGTAGCAGTTGTGGTAGTGGGGCTATTGGTGAGTGGCGTTGTAATGGTACAGGGATTGAATCAAAACCAGGGAGAAGTTGCTAGAACAAGTTCTTTTGATTCATTAAAAAATACGATTAAGGAAAATAAGAACCTTATTGTGAATTCATATCTTTTAGGAGTTTCTATTTTCAAAGAAACGACTGACTAATAACGTTAAATAGGTTTTTGTCTCCATTTCTTCTTTTCGCTGTGTTTTTTCTTTTCGTCCAAACGTTTCTTCTTAGCCATTTTTGATGGTTGACTCGGTTTTCTTACTTTCTTCTTTGTAAAAGCCTTTGCAAGCTGCCTGTCAAGTTTTTTGAACGCTATTTCCTTATTTTTTAGTTGCGATCGTTGCCCATCTGAAACGACGATTAATTCACCATCTTTCGTCAGCTTAGTTCCCAATGAAGTTTTTAGAAGTTCTTTTTCAAGATTACCTAAAACCTGTGATTGAAGGACATTAAATCGTAGAATAACTTTCGTTTCAACTTTATTTACATGTTGACCACCAGGACCTCCACTTCGAGCCGTTGATACCTCGACTTCCTTTTTAATTTGACTGACAGATATTCGATTCATTCAATTATAGGATGTAGCCTTAATTTTTTGAAAGTTTATAAATGACATCCTCATATTCGCTAAGGTCACATGTAATTGATTCCATAGAACCCCCTCCGTACATAACTTCACCAATCATTTTTGGATCCATAACCTCATCTTTCGGGATGATTTTAGCCCCGGTCTTTTTGAACATGAGTTGATTATCTCCATCAAAAATGAACGTTCTTGGAACAGAGTTCCCATCTGCTAACTGGTTCATCAACTCTTGATTTCCATCGAAATATGCTTCAAAAGGCCAGTTAAATTTTTCCATTATTTTTTTAGTCGTTGACTGCATTCGTTCATCGTCAATTGAAACAATGATGATTTTTACGCCCGTATCTGCTTGCCACTGATTATATACTTCTTTCATCGCGTTGTATTTCACAATGCACGGTTTACAAAATGCTCCCCAAAAATCAATAATGATTGGTTTTCCATTGTTTGAAAAAGAAGTGCTATTAACGCTATTTCCTTCAATATCAGTCAGTGATGCTTCATATGGAAATTCTTCTTGTGCCTGTTGCGATATGCATGCCATTAGGCCTATTGATATTAAAAGGGATCTCATAAGGAAAGCATTAATTAGTTGCTAAAAGTAAGTTTTTTACCAACCAAACCTATTTCTTTCTATTTTATAGTAACAAATAATTAATTACATTCGTGTAATACTGCAAAATAGAAACTAATTGATATGAAAGGAACTAATCTGGGTGAGTTTGAAGAGCTTTTGCTATTGGTTGTGCTCATTTTACAAGAAGAGGCATATATGCTTCGCATCAAAGAAGAGATTAAAAATCAAGTAAATAGATCCATTTCGATGGGTGCACTTCATACTACGCTGGCACGACTCGAGAAAAAGGACTTCTTGAAGTCGGAGATGGGAGGCGCCACTAAGGAGAGAGGTGGAAGAAGAAAACGTGTTTATGACCTCACCGCAGATGGGAAAGCTGCATTGAATGAGGTAAAGCAGATGCGTGCTAATCTATGGAATCAGGTTCCCTCATTTGAACTGAAGTTTTTGCATGTCTAGCACTTCGCAGCCACCGAAATTTTCACTAAACCTTATTCGATGGTTTTGCAAAGATGACTTGGTGGAGGAGCTACAAGGTGATCTTGAAGAATACTATTTACAAACAAGAAAGGACACTTTTAAAGGACTAAAATATTGGTATCAGGTATTCAATTACTTGAGGCCAAGTACACTTAAATCTTTCAAAAACTCAAATTCAGGACCTATGTTCATATTTAATCCAATACTTACATTTCGAAACTTATATCGGCACCTCTCTACATCTTTGATTAGCCTTTTTGGCTTTACAATGGGATTGGTAGCTACCATTTTTCTCTATTTCTATATCTACTCTGAAGTAACGACGGATCATTTTCATCAAGAAAGAGATCAAATCTATCGGACAGTTCGAGTATCAGAAATGAATGGAACTCCTTACCGAGTGGGAGTGACATCTGTTCCATACGCCGAGGCATTGTTGAATGATTATCCCTCTAATGTCACGGCTACAATGCGAGTTGCCTTCGAAGAAGGGTTAGTATCCTTTGAGGATAAAAGATTCCAGGAAGACGAATTAATATTTGTGGATTCTGATTTTTTTGAATTCTTCTCATACCCTCTTAAATATGGCGATCCGAAATCAGTTCTATCTACAAACAATTCGGTGGTCATCTCTCAGGATGTCGTGAAAAAGTACTTTGGTGACACTGATCCGATGGGTAAAATCATTGAAATAGACAACTCATTTGAGTTCATTGTCACTGGGGTTTTAGATGAAATTCCGGGTAATTCACACCTCGATTTTAGCTTGGTCTTACCCTTAGAGGTAATGGAAAATTTTGATTGGTTTGGTGGCTGGTGGAATAATAGCCTCAACACGTACGTCAAAATCCCTACACCTGAATTAGCAGAAAACCTGAATGGCCAACTCGATCAATTCATGGACAAATACCTCGGTGAGGATTTTGCAAGATCGGGGAATAAAATCGGATTGGAACTGGAGAAAATGGATGAAATCTATTTCAATAGTGAGACCCGCTATGATTTCTCAAAACATGGAAGTTTTTCTTCGATCCTGACCTTGGGAGCAGTGGCGATTGCAATTCTATTTATTGCATGTTTCAATTATGTCAACCTGTCCATAGCACAGTCATTCATGCGAGCGAAAGAAGTAGGTGTTCGTAAAATCCTGGGTGGATCTAAATGGCGATTGGTATTCCAATTCTTAAGCGAATCCTTCATGATTTTATTCTTTTCAATTGCATTATCGGTTGGATTATGTGAACTGCTTAATCCTGTATTCAATTCATTTTTCGGATTGGAGGTGGAGTTGAACTGGATGGATACCAATGTATTGGTTTTCTTCTTTGCCTTGATCTTGATTATTCTTATAAGTTCGGGTGTTTACCCTGCATTTTTACTATCCTCTTTCAGATCTGTTTCGATATTAAAAGGTGGCAAGCTTGCCTCAGGGAAAAATGTCGGGCTAAGAAAGGCATTGGTGATTACACAATTTGCGATATCTATTTTCTTGATTGTGGCTTCCATGCTAATCTCCGTTCAGACTAAATATCTGAATTCCAAAGATTTGGGCTTTGATAAAGAAGCAATTGTATTGGTGGATTTGAATAATTCAGCCATACGTTCAAATCGGGATCAATTTAAAGATCGGTTATTGGCTAATGCGAATATTACTGGGGCAACAATGATTTCAGGAGAGCCCGGAGGATTTCACGATGCTTCTAGCTTTGACGTAACCGGTGTTTCTGAAAGCCATCGGATGCGCACATTGTTTACAGATGCTGACTTTTTTGAGGTTCTGGGGATTGATGTTGTGGCAGGTCGTGAATTTTCCAATGAACTAATCACGGATGAAGAAAACGTAGTGATGCTAAATGAAAGGTCGGTTTTAGAATTAGGATTGACTCCCGAAGAAGTAATTGGACGCAAGGTAACCATGCCAGGATGGGGTGTCAACGATGCACCGATTGTTGGAGTTGTAGCGGACTACCATTTCAGTACATTAAAAGATGAAATAGAACCATTAGCAATTTTATCGGGCGGTTTCCATCGAAGGATGGCCATTAAAATCAATATGTCCAATTTAAAAGAAGGACTTTTATTCGTAGATAAAACATTTGCTGAAATTGCACCTCAATTTCCAATGTCTTACGAATTTCTGGATGATAGTTTAAGAGATTTGTATGAAAAAGAACAGCAGCAAATGCGAGTATTTGCTTCCTTTTCAATGCTTTCCATATTTCTTGCTTGCCTCGGGATCTTTGGTCTTGCTGCGTACGCTTCTCAGCAGAGACAAAAAGAATTAGGTATTCGAAAAGTATTGGGAGCTACTGCTAGGCAAATAATTGGATTAATATCAAGAGAGTTTGTACGGTTGGTGCTTATTGCATCCATAATAGCACTGCCGGTGGTATGGTATTTCATCAAAGAATGGTTAGGGAATTATGCCTACCGAATCGAGGTACTAAATCACTGGTATGTATTTCTTCTAGGAGGAGTTATCACCGTTTTTATTGCATTGATCACAGTCTCAGTGAAAACATATAGAGCCGCAATTGCAGATCCTACAGAGAGCATTCGCAACGAATAACTTTAATTCTTAATCATGGTAGAAAGGTTAGCCTCAAAAAGAGGCTAGCCTTAATCTTCTTTTTTCACTGCACAAGTACTCAAACCAAACGGAGCGTACAAGGGACAGAAGCTAACGAAACTTGTTAATACAAATACAACCCCAAGTACAAGCAAAACAAGACCTAGTGTACCTGCAACCACATTAGTGAAATACAGATAAGCGATAACGGCAGCGAGGATTAGTCTAATCACTCGATCTGCAGAACCCATATTCTTTTTCATTTTCATAGTCGTTTATTTGGAAAAAAATTCAAGAATAAGGACTATGCCATAAACGATGCTGATGCAGATGATACAAACACCAATAAGTTTTGCAGCTTTTTCCCTATTCATAGATCAAAGCTAGGTTCTCAAATTCTGAGAAACAGTGACATTTGTCACCGTTGAGTAATTTCTATGTTGTTGGAATGTTGGATGACTTTACCTTCATTCTCAAGCTTTTTCATCACTCGAGAAATGACCTCCCGGGCAGTACCAAGTTCATTGGCTATTTGACGATGGGATATCTTGATAGGGTTTTGATTGGTTAGTGCTGATTTTTCTACTAAATAATTGAAAAGCCTTTGATCCATCTTGTCAAAAATTACATGGCTAATGGTATCTAAGAGCTCGCTGTATCTAAGGTTGTATTGACCATAGAATAGGGTATTAATGCTAGGGAATTGCTGAATCCATGAGGTTACCGAATCCACAGGTAATAGTAGGATTCTTGATTCTTCCTCAGTGATTGCATGCACTTTGCTCGGATCGTTTTTTAAACTGGAAGCAAAGGACATGATGCAGCTTTCTTTCGGCCGAATGTAGTAAAGGAGGAGTTCCTTTTCTTTAAACCTGGAAAATACCTTTACAAGTCCGGATAGAACAATAGGAATGACTTTTACAAATTGACCTTCTCGAAGTATCTCAGTATCCTTTGGGATGGTTTTAATAACCGCTGAATGATCGATTTCTTCGAGCAGTTTCTTGTCTAAGAATGGTAGTGCCTGATGTAATTCATCCATGTACTAAAGATAGTAGAAAGTCTACCAGGTACCTTAAAATCAAAGTTCAGTTATGAGATTATTAAATCCTACTTTGATAGGTGTAAAGCTCGAAGTAGCGTCCTTCTTTGGCAATAAGTTCATCATGGGTTCCGCGCTCAACAATTTTACCTTCTTCGATTACCAGAATCTGATCCGCTTGTCTGATGGTACTAAGTCGGTGGGCAATCACAAATGTGGTGCGGTCTTTCATCAATATATTCAAACTCTTTTGGATATACATCTCGCTTTCCGTATCCAAATTGGAGGTGGCTTCATCTAAGATGATAATCTTTGGGTTTGCAAGAAGTGCCCGGGCAATAGAAATCCTTTGACGTTGACCACCAGAAAGTTTTACACCTCTTTCTCCGATGACCGTTTCCAACCCATCATCAAAACGGTCGGTGAATTCGTTGACATAAGCACCTTTGACAGCTTCCTGTATTTCACTTTCAGTGGCATCCGGTCGTGGAAAGATGATGTTATCTCTTATGGTGCCTTCAAAAAGAAAATCATCTTGAAGTACGACTCCCAAGTGCTTTCGATAACTTTCAAGGTTTACTTTGGAAAGATCCTGACCATCAATGGTGATAAGGCCTGATTTAGGAGTTAGAAAAGTGGCAGCCAGACTTGCTGTGGTTGATTTTCCTGAACCGGAACTTCCAACCAACGCTGTGACCGATCCTCTGGGCGCTTTGATGTTAATCCCACGTAAGACTTCTTTACCTTCCTCATAGGAATACGATACATCGTCGAATTCTATGTCTCCATGGATGTCATCCAGGACAATAGGTCGTATATCCTTTTGATCCTCTGGTTCCATTTTCATGATTTCTTCGGATCTGTCCAATCCCGCGAAGGCCTCTGTGAGTTGGCTTCCTATGTTGCTCATTTGGACAATTGGAGCAATCATAAAACCAAGAAAGGAGATGAACGAAAGCAGCTCTCCAGGCTTCATTTCACCTTGGATAATATAGTAAACCCCTAAGCCAAGCACGCCTGCACTAGCCAAGCCTATCAGGAAGGTTCCCATGCTTGAAACGAAAGCAGTAGCGGTCAGACTGGATTTTACATTTTCATAGAGCCTGATAGCTCCTTGCTCAAATGTTTTGTTTTCGGATGCTTCTGCGTTGAATCCTTTTATTACCCGAACTCCATTGAGTGTCTCTGTAAGTCGACCGGTAACCTCTGCATTGATTTTACCTCGTTCACGAAAAATGGGGCGGATTCTACCGAAGGCTTTGAGGGCAACGAATCCAAAAATACTCACAGGAACAAGTGTCAGTGCAGTCATAATCGGGTTCATCTTTATAAGAAAGAAGATTGAAATGACTGATGTTAGTATGCCACCAACCAGTTGTACCAGGCCGGTTCCTACCAGGTTTCGAACCCCTTCGACATCAGTCATAATCCGGGAAACGAGCTCTCCTGATTTTGTATTATCGAAAAAACTGATGGGGAGGGATAAGACTTTTTTCTGCACCTTAACTCGTAATTCAGAAATGAGGTATTGTGCTTCGACACTTAAAATTCGTGTCAGTAAAAATGAACCGACAGCTTGTAAGATGAGTGCCCCAACAATTGCGAGTAAGAGCCAGCGGAGCAGGATCAAATCACCATTTATAGCTACATCGTCAATCAAGGATCGAGTGGACCAGGGTAATACCAATCCAGCAGGTCGAGTAATAAAGATTAGGAATAGCCCGATAAAGATGGTTTTTCTTCTTGGCCAGATAATATTTTTGACCGCCCAGGCGAAGGTTACGTTTTTGTTTTTGCTCATTAAACAGAAGTAACTGTGTTTAGAAAAAAATGGTTCTCACTCAGTAAGATCTAAATACCAAAAATCAACGGAACCCTCTCCAGATGGATTAGGATAGGACCGTTTGATAGTTTCACCTCTTTGAAATGCGACTGGCTCTTTGAAGATAGGACCATCATAACAGAAGGTGTGGAACTCCCCATTTTCACCACACGGATCAATACCTTCTGGTAACTCTTCTATAAAAGCTCGATCAATGGTCCTCCCAAGAAACTGTTTACCCATTTTTTCATTCGCGCACACCACTAACGCTTTAAAGCCCAATTCGATAAATTCATTGATTAACAAATTCGTATCCTTCTTCCATAAAGGAAAAACGGTTCCAAAGCCAAACGAATGCATTTCTCGCTCCCGATATGCTTTCAGATCTTCCAGAAAAATATCTCCAAAAGCGGCATATCTGAATCCCTGCTCAAATAGCTCATTCATGGCTTTTTTCATTGATTTTTCATAAATCTCCATTGATGTATTTTCCGGGAGCTCAATCTTACTATGGGAGAGGTCAATCGCTTTAATTTGTCTTTCGAGCAATGGAATTGGGATTCCATGCATCGTAACCCTTTGATAATGTTGATTTACTGTAGTGACAAGATGATTGATCTTAAACTCAGAATTTTGTTGGAGATAATACAGTGCTAAGGCTGAGTCTTTCCCTGAACTCCAATGGAAAACGGTTTTAGGATTATCTGGCACAGTTAACACATTTATTACTCTCGGGCATGAGTAAAATTCTTCCAACAGGAATCGGTTGTTTACACGAGATACATTTCCCGAAATCTGGCTTACCAATGTTGTCCATTGCTTGATGAAGTTTTGAAAGTTTATTTTCAGCTTGTCGCAATGCGGCTTCAGTGATGCTTTTGTTATTGATTGCATCCATACGAGAAATACGACCAATGGAATTATCTAGAGATACTGGTTTGGATTGTTCTCTGTAATCAGCGATTAGAATTTCGGTCTTACTTATCTCTTCCTCGATCTTTTGCTTTATCTCATCTACTTCCATCAGCTAAAAGTATCAAAAAGAGCAATTATTTCAACAATTGAAACTATTATTGCATTTAATTTAGAAAATATTAGATTATTAATAGAATAATAAAAATGAAACACCTGAAAAAAACCACACTACTGCTAGCTGCAATCGCGCTATTATTTAGTATCTCTTGCAGCAAAGATGATGACGCTTCTCCGGATCTTTCATCCGTTGAATTTGGATTTGATCAATCTAATCCACCTATTGAACAGACGGTAATCAATAACATGGTAATGTCTGATGATCCCAATGCGCTGTTGACCGGGACATACCTTTCAACTGCTAATTTGATGACCATTTGGCTCACTTACTTCAATCAACCTACCGGAGCCACTCAAGTTGATCTGCCATTAGGTTCTTGTGGTGACAATTCGGTCACTTACTCTTGGACAAGCACTGCCGGGACAGAATCATTTACGGTTGCATACCAAATCTGTGAAACAAGTGACAAATACATATTCCGCGTATTCTGGTCGGTAAACGGCAGTGACTTTGATCAAATCATTTACGCTGAAGAATCTAAGAGTGAACTACGAAGTGGATTTATGCAATTATTTGCGACGAATCCAAACGCAGAGATAGGGGGTAGTGTAGTTTTAGAATACACGTGGGAAGAAAATGCGGATGGAACCTTCGAATTCACGGTCTCCGATGATGAACAAGGGTTTTTGATGGAAATATCAGTAAATGCCGATAACTCCGGTACCATCTCTTATACTTTAGACGGAGCACTATTTTATCGAGCTACCTGGAATTCGAGCGGTACATCCGGAACGTATGAATACTATACCGATGGTCAAGTGTCTGAATCAGGTACTTGGTCTAGCTAATAAATAACGAAATATCGAAAATGAGCGATCCGTTAAGGATCGCTTTTTTTATTCATTGGTGCCCAGGTAATCTTCTCTTACAGGATAAAAAACATCCATGAGTTTACATGGTGTTATTGCCACACCAGAATGAGGGACATTGGACGGAATGACAGCGACATCACCGGGTTTTAATCTTCTCGTTTCCCCATCGATCGTTAACTCATATTCACCTTCAAGTACGTTAGCCACCTGTTCATGATGATGTGAGTGTTCTGGCAAAGGACTACCGGCTTTGACATCCCAGTAGGCAAAAGTCATATTTTCAGTATGTACAAAACGAACAGAATATCCGGGTAAGATTTCTTTGGGTGTAATTGATTCTAGATTTGTAAATGCCATCATTTTATTGGTTTAGACTGGTCCACATTCTTGAGATAATCTTCCATTTTCCTTCTTGATTTTTTTTATATACTGTGGTTGCATGGGAGGTTGATTCTTTGCTCATGCTGAAATCACCTTTTTCGTAGCTAAAATTAAGGACTCCTCTTTCAAGTGTATAAGCTATCGAGTCAGTTCCAACGAGTTCAAGAAGCTCAATTTCATATGAATGTATCGTGGTGATGGAACTATCATTTGGAAACCAATACTTTTCGATTTCTGAGACTCCCTTTATCGGCGAAAGTCCACTTGGAACAATCGTTGCATCCTCAGTGAATAATCCAAGCACAGTTTCACTGTCATTCGCAAGCCAGCCATTTATATAGTTTCTTCTGATTTCCTTTATGGTTTGTTCATCAGCATCGGTAAATCCATTTTGGTCTGAGCAAGAAAATACTCCTATGACCATGAGTAGTAGTAGAAAATTTTTCATGTGAATGATTTGGGTTGATTTAGAAACTAAACGTATCCCTGACTTTCCAGTTTTTTGTAAATGGCCAGACATATCCAGGCATCGGTAGCCGCATACTTCAGCTGGGCTGGAGATAGGTTTTCGCTTTCCCAATTAGATACCTGTTGATTTTTGGAAATCCTGGATTCAAGAAAAACAGCAGCCAGTTTCTTGACACCCATATGCTTAACTCCAAGTTCACGAACTACGTCGTTAAGGTCTGTGAAGTTCATTGGATCAAATGCTCGCGCTTTATTTAAATCCTTCAAATCATCATCTATGCTAATTCCAAGTTTAAGAATGGAATTGTCAGCCATGAGATCAAAAAGAGATCCGGGATAGCCCATCTTATTTAATCGAAATAGGTAAGCATCCTCCATAGTTGAAAGCTGTACCATCGCAGTATGATTATATTCACCTTTATTGAAGGTTGGCTTCTTTTCAGTATCAAAACCTATGACATCAAACTTTCTAAGCGACTTAATAGCTTCATAGCATTCCTCTTCCGTATCTAATGTATGGATCTTGCCTTCGAATGCTAATAAAGGAAGTGATTGAATATCTTCCTTTGAGATATGTTTAGCAAACCGACTATTCACCTGTATCAGTCAATTTTTTAATCTTATATCCTGTATACGCCACAAGCATGGTCATAAACGGACTGATAATATTAAAGAAGCAATAAGGAAGGTAGGTACCAGTAGAAACGCCTAGTACACTTGCATGATAGGCTCCACACGTATTCCATGGAATTAGTACCGAAGTAACGGTTCCCGAATCTTCGAGAGATCGGCTCAAATTTTGCGGAGCAAGTCCTTTTTCTCGATAAGTGTCGGCATACATTCGTCCAGGCACAACGATCGCAAGGTATTGATCAGAGGCAGTCGCATTGAAAAATATACACGTTCCAACAGTAGAGCTAATGAGTGATCCTGTAGACTTAACCTTGGAAATAATGGATTTCGCAATGCGTTTTAACATTCCTGCACCTTCCATTACACCACCAAAAATCATTGCTGACAGTATTAGCCAAATCGTACCCAACATTCCCGACATTCCGGAGGCGCTTAACAACCCTTGATCATCCAAAATTTTATTACCTGTTGTAAATGATATGTTCCCAAACATGGCCTGCATAGTGCCAATAAATGAGTTGGTTAGATTTGGGGAATTGCTGTAAAATGATTCATATAATATACCATCAAATGATGCTGTAGCCGCCACCTCATACACCAGTTTAGACTGGAAGATCAGCGCAAAAATTGCTCCTAATAAGGTGCCTATCATCAATGCAGGTAATGCCGGCATTTTCTTCACAATCAGTACCACAACCACAACAGGAACTATAAATAGCCATCCATTGATATTGAAAGTTCCGCTGATTGCTGAAAGTATGGCTGCTTTTCCTTCTATTGCCCCGTCTGAAGAATTAGTAAATCCAATCACGAGAAAGATCAAAAGTGCGAGGATAATTGATGGAACCGTCGTGATCGTCATGTATCTAATGTGTGTGAATAAGTCTGTTCCAGCCATAGCGGGAGCCAGGTTAGTCGTGTCGGATAATGGCGACATTTTATCGCCAAAGTACGCCCCGGAAAGTATAGCACCAGCAACTAAACCTTCTGAAATTCCTAATGCCTGTCCAATTCCTATTAAAGCAATTCCAACAGTAGCAGCAGTGGTCCAGGAACTACCAGTCGCGATAGACACAATAGAACAAACGATGCATGCGGCCACTAAGAAGATCGTCGGATTAAGGATTTGCAAACCATAATAGATCATCGCAGGGACCACACCACTAAGCATCCAGGTTCCAGCTAGGGCTCCTATGAGCAGAAGGATAAGAATTGAGGCCATGGCTGAACTGATACTTTTTACGATTCCAGCTTGAATCTCTTCCCATTTGTATCCGATCCGAATGGCTACAAGCGTGGCTACACCTGCAGAAAGAATCAATACGATTTGATTGGACCCATCAAGAGCAGCACTGCCAAATATCCCGACATTGACTACCAGGACCAGTATTAAAAAGATGATTGGGATGAATGATTCTAGTAAGGTGGGTTCTCGCTTTGTTGTCATAGTGTGTTGTTTCACGAACCCTCGAAAATAGGGCTTTCACAATATAAGGACAACTAAACCGGGCAATATCCTGCAACAGATCTGAATGAACGTGTTTAGCCTCATTTCCATGCCCAACAGGGTTCTCCATGATAAGCTGAATTAGTCGAAATCTGTTTAACATTAGAGCCGTCAGCATCCATGATAAATATGTGATCTTCTCCAGCCCTGGTTGAATGAAAAGCAATTCGGTTGGAAATCGGAGACCAATCTAATTCAGTGTCATTGAAATCGTTGTCCGTAATTTGGGTTGAAATACCATTTTTTAAATTGATGATAAAAACATCATTCCGATCGGCTTTTCCTTCCTCATAATATTGTGTAGTGTAAGCCAACTGATTTCCATCAGGAGACCAGGACAGGTATTTTTCAGAAGTAGAATTACTGGTTAATCTCGTTGTTTGTTTCGTTTTAAGATTAAATAGATACACTTCATTATTTCCCTCTCGATCCGATATGTAAGCAATTTGATCCGATTGACGCGACCATTTAGCTCGACCATTGTATGAGTTAGTGTTTGAAATTGTATCAATTAAAACACCTTTCTGGTCAGTCAAAACCAAGGCGGAATAATCACCCAAATTCACCTGATGAACGAGGTAATTTCCATCTGGAGATAAATTAAACTCTTTCTGACCATAGGTTTCAATCTCAAGTTTTTCTCCATCCAGACTCATGTTTCCAATTAGAAATGAATCACGTTCATACGAGTAATAGATGATGGATTCAAAGGATGCATTCCAATTGGGCGCATAATCGAAACCCGGATTGTTTGTGAGTTGCTTCTCATTGCCATTTAGATCATTGCTAAAAATATTGTAATCCTTATCTCTCACGGACAAGTACAACAATGTTTCATTTTTGCTGGATGGTGGGCTATCACAACAATAACACAAACCAACGACAATGATGGCGATGAATGACTTCATGCTAGTAAGATACACTCATAAACTCAGTTGTGGTGCAATCAACTTTTGCTTTCAATGAATGTAAAATATTGTAGAGCCCAAAAAATGTTCGGTTGAAATAAATAAAATGACGTGATCCACGAGCCTGTAATCTATTCATTTCCGGGTCTTTTGAAATTTCTTCTCCCTTCAAATAAATCTCTGTGAAGTAGGATTCGTCACTAAAATCGAAAACTCCCTGATTGAATGGACGGCTTAAGAGTTTTATGAGATTGGTAAACATGTCAGTCACAATCTGTGCATCTTTTTCAGAATCAGAAGGACGAATAATTTCCAATTCCTTGAATAGTTCATCAACTCGATTTGGGTTATTCAAAACTTCATAACTCGCTAATTCGAAGTAGGCACTGTAAAAGTCATCTGGAATATGCTTGATACAACCAAAATCAATGACACCAAGGTTGTTTTCCTCATTGATGATGAAATTACCAGGATGTGGGTCCGCGTGCATCATTCGTAATTGATGCATTTGAAACATATAGAAGTTCCAAAGGATTTGTCCCAGTTTATCACGATCTTCTTGTGATTGTTCTCGCTTCATCCAGGCACCGATAGGTTCACCATCCAGCCAGCTCATGGTAAGTATTTGAGGGGCGGATAGTTCTGGGAAATACGTTGGGAAGAATACGCCCGAAACATCTTTACATTTTTCTGCAAAATCCATCGACTGTCTTAATTCCAATCCATAGTCAGCTTCTTCGAGTAATTTACCTTCAACCTCTTTCATGTAGGGTTCTACCTCTTTACCCTTCACCTTCATCAAGCGAAGAGCAAATGGTTTAGCAAGTTTTAAGTCACTCTTGATACTTTCTGCAACACCTGGATATTGAACTTTCACCGCAAGTTTAACTCCATCGAGTTCGGCTTTGTGTACTTGACCCATGGAGGCCGCGTTACTTGCACTTTTACCAAAAGAGTCAAATACTTCGTTTGGTTCCTTGCCGAGATTGGCACTGAATGTTTTTTTAACCAATGGGTAAGATAGGGGTGGGGCACTGTATTGTGCCATTGCGAACTTATCTGAATAAGCTTTTGGGAGCACATTTTGATCCATGCTGAGCAGTTGTGCCATTTTCAATGCACTGCCCTTCAATTCACTTAGTGAATCATAAATATCGCGAGCATTGTCATTGTCCAGTTCTTCTTTGTCAAGCTTGCCTTTAATAGCAGCTTTACTGTACGCTTTAACATAATTGGCACCTACCTTGGCACCTGTTGTGACAAATTTACTGGCACGCTTTACCTTACCTACAGGAATTCTATCGAGTTCTTTTGACATTAGACAGCAGCTTTTGAAAAGCCCATTTTTTGTAAGAAAAATTTACTTAGATCAAGGATTGAATCAAGGGCTGGAAGTTCCCCTATATCGAAGGCTGTTCGGGTAGATTTTTCAATGAAAACATCAGTGTCTGTTGCATTCCCGGAATCATCTTTCACCCAAAATAGTAGCATGGCTATACTATGCGACCATAGAACTCTTTTATATGCAGCGTATGTAGCAGATTGCGCTTTTTCAGGAAGAAATTCAAATGTTTTGGCCCAATCAATATCGGATTGAGTAATGATTTTTTGCGTGTCATTAAGCTCGGATGGTAACTCATGAGGCTTTCTTCCTTCTAGTTTAAATAGAATGTATGAACGATCAGACTTCACCACCTCTAAAAAGGTGTATAGAAAAGATAAATGCTTTTCTCTTCCACTCATCTCTTCAAAGTCTGGATCATTCAAAACTACTTCCAACGTTTTGGTGTAATAATCTGCCCAAATGGTATTTTCAATGTTCTTTAATGACCCAAAATGCTTATAGAAATCATCGTCCGAGATTTTAAGGTGTTTTGTAAATATTCTAACGGTCTCTGGCTTTCTACCTTCCTCCAATAGAAAGTCCTGATAACCTTTTTGTATTGATTTTTTTGAAACGGTCTTTTTTGCCATGATCATTGATTTAATCAATTATAAAACTCGTAAATGGCTGCAATGGTTTAATATTTTACATAATTTTTTTTGATATTAATATTTTATATAAACGTTATTTGTAAATTTTAGATGAGACATAATTTTGCCATCTTTAATACATGCATCGCCACCTTTTTTATCGCATAATTTTCTTGCTTGCATTCTCGCCTAACTTACCAGTTTTTGGTCAATCGACCAGTGCAGATCAGTTGAACCTTTATTGGTTTACATCAAAGCCTTTCGTCTACGAAAATGAAGATGGAAAACTAGAAGGAATAGAGCCGGATATGATGCGAATCTTTCAATCTTTCCTGAAGGATGAAAAACAACTTGATGTAGAATTGAATTGGGTAAAGACTAATAGTTTTTCCCATATTCTCGATATCATCAAGAACTCAGAAGATGAAAATGATTTTGGAGTATCAGCTTTGTCTATCACTGAAAATCGTAAGGAATACGCTGACTTTCCGGAACCTTACCTACCTGATATCACGGTCCTAGTTTCAAGTAATGGTACTCCCATCGTTCGGTCTCTTGATGAAATTAATACGATGATGAGCACTATGAGGGCCATTACGATCAAAGATACTAAGTATGAGGATATGTTGTTGGACCTTCGCAATCGTTTTGGTTTCGATTTTGAAATCGACTACATAGAAAGCGAGAAGAATGTCTTGGAGGGTGTAAATGATTCTGAAAATTGCTTCGGTTTTATAGACTTACCTGTATACCTCATTCAAATTGAAAATGGAAGCGAGGTGGTACGACAAAACTTCTTCACGGTTAAAGGAGCTGGATATTCTTACATGCTAACCAAGGATAGCAAATGGAAAGACTACTTTAATGAGTTCTTAGCTAATGTAGAATATCGTGAGCAGGTATCTTCCATTATTTCCAATTACTTGGGTGAAGAGTTATATCGTTTTATAGATGAATTATATGCTGGGGATGAACTGGGCACTTCAATTCTGACCAAAGAAAAAGAAATGCAGTTAGCCCTGATTAGAAACGCAAACCTCAGATTGGAACAGGAAAGTGCTACTCGTAGGATTTTAATAACTGGCATAGGAGTCACCTTTGTTTTTCTAATTGTCATTGGTTACTTGTTTTATAAAAATCAAAAAACTACTGACTTGCTGGTCGGCCAGAAAGATCAAATTGAAGATCAACAGGAAGATATTCGCCAGAAAAATGAGCAGTTAATGAATCGAAATGCGCAACTGGTCGCGTTAAACGAGGAAAAAAATAATCTGGTTAGAATCTTAGCACATGACATTCGATCTCCTCTTAGTCAGATTATTATGGTGACTGATATTGTTAACCAAAAAATGAGTGAGAGCCTTTCTGAAGTTGAAGCAAAAATGCTCAATCAAGTGACAGCCAATGCTGAAAGAATAAATAAAATGGTAACCAAGATATTGGATGTGGATGGGCTGGAAGGGAATAGAATAAAAGTGCTTCAAGAGCGTGTGGATATTCGGGTAATCATGCGTGATGTCATTCAAAGATATCGACCAGTAGCTGCAAAGAAGAATATAGATCTTGCGGTTGGATTTTGTGAGAATCATAATATAATCCGAACCGATCATTTGCTTTTGCTACTTGTTTTGGAAAATTTGGTATCAAATGCAGTAAAATTTTCTGATCCAGAATCAACGGTAGAACTTAGGGCAGAATGTGCCTATGACAGTGTAGTTTTCAAAGTGTGTGATGAAGGTCCTGGATTTTCAGAAGAAGACAAAAAGAAATTGTTTAATCGCTTTCAAAAGCTAAGTGCAAAACCAACAGGAGGAGAAATATCTACAGGTTTAGGACTATCCATTGTCAAAAAATATGTCCAGGATTTAGGTGGTAAAGTGTGGGTGGAATCAGTTATTGGTAAAGGAAGCACATTCTTTGTTAAACTCACCGCCTGAATTTAAACATCAATAAATCAAGTCGTTTTATTTGAAACATTGTTTATAAATCTTGGGTTATAGAAGGCAGGTGGTATGAGCGAAAAAGAAATAATTCAAGAAAGACTTCTAGAAAAGCAGAAGATGATAAAAGCTGGTAAACAAATGACCAGGCTATTTATAATTACAAGTTCATTAATCTTCTTCACATTAATTGTTGTTTGGATTTTTCAGAAGTTACCTCTAATCACAATTCCTGTCATTTATGAGGTTGCTACCTGGTTTATGCTCGTTAGCAGTGCGCTGATCATTGTGGGGCAGCTGAATATACGAGAAGATGAAATCGAGAAGGCATTCCGTTTTACTGGCTTTGGGCTGTTTTTTGGATTATTATTCTCAATTATGCAGGTAATTGGGTGGCAAGAATTATTGAATGCCAACATGACACACAGAAATATTCTTTTTCCTTTCTCTTTTGTACATTTCATTCATGTTTTCGTTGGACTTGTACTCCTAATTTCTGTTTTTAGAAAAATTAGAGAGTATCGGGTGCATTCCCGGTCCAGGCAATATGCATATAACGTTTTTATGTTCTGGCATTTCCTCGGAGCAGTTTGGCTCGTTTTTATTGGAGTGGCGTAACAGCACAGGACAATTTAATTTGTCCACCATTTGATCACATCAGATTTTCTGTAATTCAGTCTTAAGAATGGAGCTTTAAGCCACCATTTCAATTACTGAAAACTCAAATCAGATCATGCCTATTTATATTTCGGTCATTCACCATTTTAGAGAATGTCTGAGTTCTTTACTAATAATTGTTGCGATAACCCTCTCCTTAAACAGCGTGTCGGGACAAGTGACCCGGACATGGAATGCATCAGCTAACAGTAATTGGAACTCCGCTCCAAATTGGACTCCGAATGGTGTTCCTACCTCTGCTGATATTGTAATTTTTGATAATACCAGTGATTTTGATTGCCAAATAGATATCAATGTAACCATTGATTCAATAAGTGTTGAAAATGGTTATGATGGCATTATAACCCAAAATGCCGGTTTTTCCTTGCAGGTAAATAACGGAGCAAGCTTTGAGGGAGGAACATTCAACGGAGGTGATCAAACCATAACAATACTTGAAAGTTTCACCATCAATGGAACCGATTTTACAAGCACTTCTGCGACTTTAAATTTTCTTGAGGGTTCTGACAATAGTAGGCATGACATTAGTTTGTCGGCTGGAATTTTTAATCATAATGGTGGTCTGGTAAGGTTCAGTATCACATCAGGTTCTACAGGAGTATATGGTGATTTTATTTTCTATGATTTATTCCTAAATGGAAGATATCGAACTCTTGACATATTCAATAACGTACAGGTGCAAAATGATATAACCATTAACAATACCAATGGGTCAATAGAAGTCGACTTACATGATACACTTACCGTCTTAGGGAATTTGGCTTATACAGGTTCAAGTAGTCAATCTATTGATATTGATAATGGAGACTCCGATATTGGAACTTTAAAGTTTGAAGGGAGTACAATTGATCTACTTTCAGGTTCGATCGGTGGCGGAGGTTCCGCTTCATTATATATCTCTGGTACTGGAACACAAATCATCAATGCACCGAGTACTTCAGGATTTTGTCCACTACCCGATACAAAAATTGCGTGTAATGAGTTGGAGGTAAATGGACATATCACACTCAATAGTGGAATATGGGAATATTTATCTGGTACCTTAAATCATCCTGATCCTTTCGAAATTGTGTTGAATGGAACCTCCGAGATTACAGGTAACGCACATACGTTAGATAGTCTTACGATTAATGGAAATTTTACAACTACTTCGATTTCAGCTGCACTTACGATAGAAGGAGATTTTGATATTATCCCTTCAAACATTACAAATATTGATATTGATGCCCCTTTTGTTCTTAATAATGATATGAATATCAATGCTTCATCAGATGTTTTTTTTAATATATCTAGTAATCAAAAGTCCATGATTAACGGGAACTTATCAACTGTTGGTACAGAAGATATCCAGATAAATAATGACACCCTGGCAATAGCAGGTAATATAGATATTTCCCATTCTGGGACAGGTGGTGGAGGTACAGGGGTGTTGGAATTAAATGGGACTTCCCAATTGATCACTATTGATACCGGATTAGACGTGGGAGAGGGTTTGTTCCCAAGTTTGTATATCAATTTGACGGGTACCTTAAGTTTTGCAAATAGTGGTGTATTTAATTTAGCCGGGTCTTGGCAGTATGAGCAGGGAATACTCGATTTGACTGGGGTAACTATAGCTATCAATGCAATTAATAATAGTGCTGTTCATTCACTCATTGCTGGTAATCCTCACACACTAAATAGCTTATACTTCATTGGTTCATTTGGCTTCCTTGACATAACTGCTGACGTCTCTTTAGATGGTCATTTGAGTATTGAATCTAATTCAAGTTCTGGTCCGGCTGTTCTAACACTTTCACAAGGCCTCTTAGTTGCAGGTAATTTCACCACTTCAGGTGCAGATAACATAACGATTAATAGTGATACAATTTCAATTCAAGGGGATATAGATATTGACCATACTGGACTGGGCATTGGTACAGGGGCTATCGAAATCATCGGAAATGGAGCTCAGCTTTTTTCAGGCGGGGATGCACTATTGTCTGGATCTGTGCCAGATGTGGTGGTTAGTAAGCCTTCAGGAACGCTCACACTTGAAAATATAATAACGGTTTTCGGAGATTGGACTTTGGAAGATGGAATTGTAGATACACGAACCAATGGTAGTACATTGAATATGATTAGTGCAAATCCCTCGGGTTTAAGTTTAGATTTGACTAGTCCGGACGGCCTGATGACCCTGGATACTTTAATTGTCAGCGTTAATAGATTTGGTCAACTCAATATCAATGATGATTTAAATGTTAGAGGTGACCTTATTATTGATGACGGGAGTGCAATTAATTTTGACTCAAACAACATAGAAATAGGCGGAGATTGGATAAACAATAATAGCACCAATGATGGTGTCTTGAATTTAGGGACAGTTACTTTTATTGGTAGTCAACAGCAGAACGTACAGTGTTCAGCTTGTATTGGTGGCGAGTCATTTACCGATGTAGTCGTAAATAATACAGCAGGAGGATTAGATGATATTTTTTTACAAGATTCTATTCAAATAACAGGTAGTCTCTTACTTACCAACGGCGTTCTCGAGACGGATACCGATGCAGTTTTATTCTTATTGGATGGCGCCACAACTAATTTAGGAAATATCAATTCCTATGTGAACGGTAGGGTTGCATACGAAAGGGCTGCAACAGGAAGCATTACTTTAAATTTTCCAATGGGAAAAGCCGGTAGTTACAATCCATTCGAACTTACAATCGATCACTCTAGTGCAACATCTTATACCTATTTAGCAGAAGTATTTAATGCTTCAGCAAATGCTCTTGGATTTAGTTTACCTTCAACCATTACCAATTTATCTGCCTTGAAATATTGGAACATTGACAGGATGGTTACCGGTGGTGCAAATAGTCCATCAACTGATTTATCAGGTAATGCCATTATCAATCTTCACTACCAAGTTGAAGACGAGGTTGATGATTACGAAAATCTGATTATTGCAAAGTATGATGGGGTAGACGCCTGGCAAAATTTGGGTGGTGTTGCAAACGGAAATGGGGCAGGATCAATTGTATCTCAATCCACACCAACTGCATTTAATTCATTCAATGGACAGCTCTCAATTGGCAATAATATCAATGGTACTAATACGCTCCCCGTGAGTTTGGTCAGTTATACAGGAGCAATTGAAGACGGAAAGGTAAGTCTACAATGGATTACGAGTTCTGAACTCAATAATAGCCACTTCAATATTGAAAGGTCAATTGATGGAATCACATTTGCTCATCTGGGAAGAGTTGATGGACATGGAACAGTAAATGAAGAAAACTATTATCAATTTATAGATTATTCTAAGCTGCAGGATACTCAATTTTACAGATTAAGTCAGATAGATTTTGATGGAACCGTGGAAGCGCTCGGTATTATCAATGTCCATTCTTTTGATAACTCATCCAGTCTTGAAATTTTGTTCGATAAGGAAACAAGTAGATTCAATTTTATAGGGTTGAATAACAATGAAAAGATTGAATTCATTCAAGCGTATTCTCAAAAGGGTGAGTTGATAGGAGAGTATGAAAACAATTTGGAATTGAGTACGATTAAAAATCAAATTACATTCATTAGGGTACTCACAAATTTTCGTCAGAAAGTCTTTAAGCTTTCATTACAATAGCTATTTGGCTTAGATAATTTGGTGTCTATTAAGACATTATGTGATTATATTGTACTCCTAATCAAGCCACCTAATTGAATTATGAAAGAGATTAAAAGTTTAGGAATAATTGATATTCTTTTCATAGTGATGGCATCAGCCTTAATTATCATCTGGCTCTATAGCTTCTTTGACTAGGAATAAATTCTTTGCATTGAGAAGAAACGCCTAAAATAGGCCTCGATTTCAAAAACATATTTAATATGTGACTGTACTTGGATTCGAACGCGCACGGCTAGTGCTACGACGTGTCGTAGGTTCAAAAGGACATAAAAAAAGCCTGAACTCATTAAGAATTCAGGCTTCTAAAAGTCGGGGTAGTAGGATTCGTACGCGCACGGCTAGTGCTACGACGTGTCGTAGGTTCAAAAGGACAATAAAAAAAGCCTGAACTCATTGAGAATTCAGGCTTCTAAAAGTCGGGGTAGTAGGATTCGAACGCGCACGGCTAGTGCTACGACGTGTCGTAGGTTCAAAAGGACATAAAAAAAGCCTGAACTCATTAAGAATTCAGGCTTCTAAAAGTCGGGGTAGTAGGATTCGAACCTACGACCCCCTGCTCCCAAAGCAGGTACGCTAACCGGACTGCGCTATACCCCGATAAATCCACTTGACAACTGTAAATCAAGTCCCCGTCCCAAAACGGAACGCAAATGTAGAAATTCAATGATTAAAATTCAGCATTGGTAAGAATTTTTTTCTATGAAATAACATGAATCATTTTATCAACATTTAATGGCCTTGTTGGTGAGATCTTCTTTTGCTGATTTTGTTACATTTAAGCCTTATTCAATGGTTAAATATTTCTTTATGAAAAAATTTAAATACCTGATTTGTGTATTCGTTTTTGTGATCGCAACTTCTGTTTCTGCAGCCGATACTGATCCAAAAAATGAAGATTCGAAGGATAGAGTGGAACAACTTCAAGAGCGAGTGAACGAGATCTGGAAAATGGACTTTTCGGATATGGAGAAAGAAGAGAAAGCTGCATTGAAAGTAGAGTTAAAAGAAATAAAAAAAGAATTGAAGCAAGGCGGCCTTGATACAAAAGTTTCAATCTCAATCGGGGCGATCATCATCATATTATTACTCCTTATAATTATCACTTAAATGCAGGGTACAAGACCGTCCAGATATCCGAGTAGGGGAACTGAGGATAAAGCAACTATTTATAAAATACTGGATGAAGGTTTATTTTGTACTATAGCGTTTGTAAGAGATGGTATTGCGCACCAAATACCTACTGGCTTTGCTAGAATTGATGATCATTTATACATACATGCATCTGCGAAAAGTAGGTTCATTGAAAGTATCATTGACCAAAAGGTAAGTTTTTCGGTTACCCATCTGGATGCATTAGTTCTTGCACCAACAGCTTTTGATCATTCTTTTAATTACAGGTCAGTGATCGGTTTTTCAGCAGTTGAAGAAATAACGGAAATCGAAGAAAAAAGAAGATTCTTCAGTCTGTTTACAGATAGATACATTCCAGGACGTATATCCGATGTTGGTGAGGCTACGGATGAACAAATAGCAATAACAAAAATAGCCAAATTGTCCCTAGATAATGCTGCGGCTAAAGTAAGAATTGGAGATGTCGACATCACTATGAAAGAAGATGCACCATGGTGTGGTATTATACCATTGAGTCAAGATTATGGAGCAGCTGAAATTGATCAACAATTAAATCCAAATAGACAGCTTCCTAATTATATAAAGCAATTAATTGATGGATCTGGCAAATCTTAAAACCACTCGAAATAGCGCAAAGAATAGATTTGAGCTCGAGCTTGATCATTCAATGGCGTTCATTGACTATAAAATTGGAAAATCAGGCGCCATATACTTGATTCATACAGAAGTCCCAAGAGAACTGGAAGGAAAAGGAGTTGGTCATAAACTGGTTCGGGAATCATTGGAAATCATTGAGAAGGCTAATCTTAAAATAGTCCCTCTCTGTCCATTTGTGAAATCATTTCTTATAAAACATCTTGATGATTATCGTCAATTATTAGTAGAAGGAGCTAAATTGTGATATGGCAGAGAAAATCAAGGAATATGAAAGTAAGGATCTCACAGTAGTGTGGAAGCCTGATAAATGTATCCATTCAGAAAATTGCTTCAGAGGATTACCAAGTGTTTTTAATCCAAAAGCACGTCCATGGGTAAATGTAGATGGCGCCTCTGACAAGGAAATTAAAGAAGCTATTGACAGATGTCCCTCTGGTGCCCTTTCATATAAATTGAAGGGTGATACTCATGATCAAAATGAAGTCGTTGAAGAGCAAATAGTTGAAGTAGTTAAAGGAGGACCCCTTATGGTGTATGGAAATATAAGGGTGAAGTATCACGATGGTTCACAAACATCCAAACACAGGGTAACAGCTTTTTGTCGATGTGGAGCTTCGTCCAATAAACCTTACTGCGATGGCAGCCACAAATCAGTAGAATTTGACAAGTAGCTCTCAAGCTATTTAAACCACCTACCTATGAAAATTGAAAAACCTAATCTAAACTGGGGTGACATCTTTGCCAACCTCTTAGCTATTTGTGCATTTGTTGCTATTGGTATTGGGTTGTGGCTTTGCTACCTATTTGTTGTTAAAATGAATGGATTTAGTCCTGAGGTTTGGCAAGATCATACGACTTTAGGAATGGCAGGAGAGTTTTTGGGAGGTACGGTCGGATCAATTTGGGCACTTGCGGGAGTAATTCTTTTTTTTCTAGCACTCATTTATCAAAAACGAGAATTGGTACTTCAGCGAATGGAGCTTCATGAGAGTAGAAAAATCATGGAGAGTCAATCCAAAACGATTGCAATACAGCAATTTGAAAATACGTTCTTCCAGCTCCTAAATTTTCATATTAACGCTGCCAATATCATTAGAAGTACCAAAATCAATGCAAACACTAAAGCAAAAAATGCATTTGATGAACTGTACACCGACTTTAAAAAAGAAACAGCTAAATTAAAAAGAAGGAGAAAGGCTGATGCTGGTTCGCTTGGACTATCAGATGAATCATTTGAAAATACCTTTATGGCTGTATTCGAAGGTTATAAGAATACATTCCAACACTATTTAGAAAACTACAAGGCCTTATTATTCTTCATCAAGAATAAGAGCCATGATCCTGTATTTTACTACAATATCCTCAAATCACACTTTACGGAACAAGAGGTTCAGGTTCACTTTTATTATATCATTCTCTTATCTAAAAATAAGGAACTCATAAGGATCATTGAAAAGCATCACCTTTTTGAAAAGATCAATGAGCGAGCGGTAATTGAGGTAGATGCATACCATCTTCAAAAAGTTGATAAAGAGGCCTTCAGGAGGGAATATTGATTGAGGTGAGACTGAAGGAAACCTACACCTAAATCAAATTTAACGTCGATTTTTCTGTCTCCTTTGCAACTTTATAAGTTCAATTAAAATAATTCCTAACATACCTGTAATTAATACAATGGTTGAAATAACGAAAATCACAGGATGCATATTACTACTCCAAACCTCCGTAATCATTGCAAAAAATATAGAAATAAACAGGAAACTCTCCAGTTTCAGAAGGAACTCATGACTTTTTAAATCCATCTTATTGTTCAATTATTGAATAAAGACAAGAGTACAGTTCTTAAAATTGAATACCTTAAAAAAGGTGTATACACCTAGTGTACTTTATCATTATGCCAGCAGCGTGTGAAGAGCACCGTTTGGAATTTAAGTCAGCTTAGAACAATGGGATATCTTATTCTGATTTTTGGATGAAACTTAACACGTATTTATGTAAGCTATTTAATTAAATTATTAGGGGATTATGTAAGTAGCGAGAGGGAGATTTGAACTCCCGACCTCCGGGTTATGAATCCGACGCTCTAATCAACCGGGGCGCGTAGCCTGAGCTACCTCGCTGCACAACAACTTTCTTCTAAATATGAAATTGACATCTATCAGGTGAAATCTATTAAAGGAAAAGGGGAAGGACAAAAAAGAGTAGCGAGAGGGAGATTTGAACTCCCGACCTCCGGGTTATGAATCCGACGCTCTAATCAACCGGGGCGCGTAGCCTGAGCTACCTCACTGCACAACAACTTTCTTCTA
The DNA here is from genome assembly GCA_965601465.1 of Ekhidna sp. Taxonomy (GTDB): domain Bacteria; phylum Bacteroidota; class Bacteroidia; order Cytophagales; family Cyclobacteriaceae; genus Ekhidna. Next base: position 2,520,815 of record OZ271834.1, read on the forward strand.
AATATGAAATTGACATATATCAGGTGAAATCTATTAAAGGAAAAGGGGAAGGACAAAAAAGAGTAGCGAGAGGGAGATTTGAACTCCCGACCTCCGGGTTATGAATCCGACGCTCTAATCAACCGGGGCGCGTAGCCTGAGCTACCTCGCTGCACAACAACTTTCTTCTAAATATGAAATTGACATCTATCAGGTGAAATCTATTAAAGGAAAAAGGGGAAGGACAAAAAAGAGTAGCGAGAGGGAGATTTGAACTCCCGACCTCCGGGTTATGAATCCGACGCTCTAATCAACCGGGGCGCGTAGCCTGAGCTACCTCGCTGCACAACAACTTTCTTCTAAATATGAAATTGACATCTATCAGGTGAAATCTATTAAAGGAAAAAGGGGAAGGACAAAAAAGAGTAGCGAGAGGGAGATTTGAACTCCCGACCTCCGGGTTATGAATCCGACGCTCTAATCAACCGGGGCGCGTAGCCTGAGCTACCTCGCTGCACAACAACTTTCTTCTAAATATGAAATTGACATCTATCAGGTGAAATCTATTAAAGGAAAAAGGGGAAGGACAAAAAAGAGTAGCGAGAGGGAGATTTGAACTCCCGACCTCCGGGTTATGAATCCGACGCTCTAACCAACTGAGCTACCTCGCCATTGATGTTCCAATTTTGACTACCGTTATACCCACATTTTGTATGGGTGTTTCAAAAAGGAACGCAAATCTATAAAAGATTTCTTTTTCTCCATGGGCTTGTCGAAATAGATTTTTTTTTTACCTTATCAAAAATTTCATAGCGTATGGCTAAACATAAATATGTAGGTGAGTTTGAGTTCAATGCATCCAAGAAGATGCTCTATCCATATTTCAGCACCGCATCAGGTTTGGCTCAGTGGTTTGCTGATGATGTAAATATCAATAATGAGGATAAGGTTTATACATTTATCTGGGATGGCGATGAAACCAAAGCCAAATTAACCTCCAACCGAACCAACCATCACGTTCGATTCGATGTGGTAGACGATGACGATGATAACAACTTTTTTGAGTTCAAAATCGATATGAATGAATTGACTCAGTCCGTTTATGTCAGGATTACTGATTATTCTGATATGGATGAAGAAGAAGCTAATGAACTTTGGGAGTCACTCATTCATGATCTAAAGGAAATTGTTGGAGGCTAAATTTTAGTAACAGAGAGTCTGGTACCTTTCTTGCTACCTTCCATTTTCCTAATTTTGCGCCTCTATGAGAAAGTTGGATGTATTGATGCTTAAGTCATTTATTGGACCATTTTTGCTCACTACAGCTGTGTCCAATTTTATTTTATTGATCCAATATCTCCTCAAGTATTTCGATGATTTCGTTGGCAAGAACTTGGGCTTCACTGTTTTTGCAGAGTTACTGTTCTATTTCTCCTTGAATATGCTTCAAATAGCCTTACCTCTGGGGGTATTGGTAGCTTCATTGATGACCTTCGGAAATTTAGGAGAAAATTTTGAATTAACGGCTATTAAAAGCTCTGGTATTTCATTAATTCGGACTCTGAGACCAATTTTTTTATTTGTTGTATTGTTGTCATTTGGAGCATATTTTTTCAATAATTACACGATTCCAGCCGCTAATTTAAAAGCCTACAGTCTCCTATATGATATCAAACACACGAAGCCTGCGCTAGATATAAAATCAGGAGCGTTTTATGCTGGGATACCCAATTATAGTATCAAAGCAAAAGACAAGTTACCGGATGGTAAAACACTCTTGGATGTCTTAATTTATGACCATACGGCAGGACGTGGTAATAAAATACTCATTGCTGCTGATTCTAGTCTGATGTATACGATCATGGATGACAGATATTTGAAATTAGAACTTTATGATGGACATTATTATTCTGAAGAAGCTATCCCCGAGAGTTCAGTTGATCGATTTTATAGAACTGAGTATGAAAGAATGGATATGGTGTTCAGCTTGTCATCTTTCGATTTGAAAAGAAGGAAAGAAGAATTATTTCAAAATAATCGGCAGATGAAAAATATTAGTGAATTAGCATTAGATATTGACTCATTCCAGAATATGGTTATTAAGCAAAAAGCTAATTTTATTCAAACGACACGTCGCTACTTTGAATACCACATGGATAATAAGAGTAAAATCATCCAAAAGGGGGAATATAAAAAAGACGAGATTGAAAGTGAGGATATGGAGGAGGACGAGGTTGTTGTTAAACCTGTTGAAGCTTTGATTTTCCCTGTGAATATTTTTAGTCAGCAACTAAGTAAGAAATCAAGTGCTAAGCAGAAGAGTAGGATCTTACCACAAGAAACAGCGGAGCAAGATTCAATTTCTGTTTTTTCTAAGGACTCATTAGAGAACTCAGATTATCTACGTATTGAGAATGAAGTGATTACGAAAATCCCTCAAGGCAAAAAGAAAAAAGCTCAAAATCGAAGAAGTAAGAAGTTACACACAGGAGAGATTGATACACTTACTTGGGATTCATTCAATGCTTATTTGGATGATAAATTTAAAGTTAAGAAACCCATTTATTCAGATGCATTAAACAAAGCACGGAATGTTAAAGTCAATTTGAATTCAGCAAATGCCCGACTTTATGGTTATCGGAAAGATGCGAATTTGTATACCATTGAAATGCAAAAGAAGTATGCCCAAGCACTTGCTTGTATTTTAATGTTCTTAATTGGTGCACCTTTAGGCGCAATTATTAAGAAAGGAGGATTAGGAGTACCAACGATTATTGCCATTTTCTTCTTTATCATATATTATGTTTTTACGAGTATTGGTGAAAAGCAGGCAAAGGAAGGCGCAATGGATCCTTTTGTAGCCGCCTGGATGTCAGATGCTATTCTTTTACCATTTGGTTTGTTCTTTTTAAAACAAGCAAGGGTGGATGCACGGTTATTTGACGTTGATGCTTATCGCATCGGTTTTGAAAAGCTTAAGCGTAGATTTGCTCGGAATAAGAACAAATCGTAAATTTGCGCTTCAAATTAAAAGAGGTAGACGATTTTAGAATGTATCTAGCAAAAGAAAAAAAGGAAGAAATTTTTAAAGAACACGGAAAGTCAGCAAAAGACACTGGATCTCCAGAGTCTCAAATAGCGTTGTTTACAACCCGTATTAACCATCTGACTGACCACTTAAAAACCCAGAAAAAAGACCATGCATCAAGATTAGGTCTTTTAAGATTGGTAGGTAAGCGAAGAAGGCTTCTTGACTATCTACACAAGAATGATATCGAAAGATATCGAAGCATCATCGCAAAGCTTAACATCAGAAAATAAAAAATAAAGGGGATCAAATTTCTGATTCCCTTTTTTGATTGTAAACACCTAGGGGCAAAACGTGTCCCTATTATTAATTTATTATGAACGTAATTACTAAAACCTTCCAACTATCTGACGGCAGGGAAGTATCCATCGAAACAGGAAAGCTTGCAAAGCAGGCAGATGGATCTGTCGTTGTTAGTATGGGAAATGCCAAACTCCTGGCTACTGTGGTTTCCTCTAAGGAAGCTAAAGAAGGAGTGGACTTCTTACCACTATCTGTTGACTATCAGGAAAAATTCGCGTCTGCGGGAAAAATCCCTGGCGGCTTCCTGAAAAGAGAAGGAAAGCTATCTGACTATGAAGTACTGATTTGCCGATTAGTGGATAGAGCATTGAGACCATTGTTTCCTTCAGATTATCACGCCGATACACAAGTATTCATTCAATTGATTTCGGCGGACAAAGACATTATGCCTGACGCACTCGCTGCACTTGCTGCATCTGCTGCTCTCTCAGTATCTGACATTCCGTTTGGCGGACCGATATCAGAAGTACGAGTTGCTAAAATTGATGGTGAGTATAAAGTCAATCCATCACCGGAAGAACTTGAATCTGCTACTCTGGACTTAATTGTGGCAGGTACTTCAGATAATATCATGATGGTTGAAGGGGAATCCAAGGAAGTTGATGAGTCTGAAATGTTAGAGGGCATCAAAAAAGCACACGAGGAAATCAAGATTCAGTGTGCGATTCAGGAAGAACTTGCAAAGGAAGCAGGAACTACTGAAAAACGTGAGTATGATCACGAGCCAAAAGATGAAGAGCTAAAAGCTTCAATGCATGCAGCTGTATATCAAAAACTTTATGACGTAGCGGCTCAAAAAAATCCGAATAAATCAGAAAGAAAAGAGTCTTTTAAAGCTGTATATGAGGAATATATAAGCCAATTCTCTGAGGAGCAACTGGAGGAAATGAATGACTTCTTGCTTGGAAAATATTTCCACGATATTGAAAAAGAGGCGGTAAGAAATTTTGTTCTTGATACACAAGAGCGAATTGATGGAAGAAAACCCAATCAAATTAGACCCATTTGGTCTGAGGTAGATTATTTACCTTCTGCACATGGTTCTGCAGTTTTTACAAGAGGTGAGACCCAATCACTAACTTCTGTTACGTTGGGAACAAAGCTTGATGAACAAATGATTGACGGAGCGATGTTCTCTGGATATAACAAGTTCATTCTACACTATAATTTTCCTGGTTTCTCAACAGGGGAAGTAAGACCAAATAGAGGACCGGGTAGAAGAGAAGTTGGACATGGTAATCTTGCAATGAGAGCCTTAAAGCCAATGATACCTACCGAAGATGAAGGCAATCCATACACAGTACGTGTAGTTTCAGATATCCTGGAATCGAATGGATCATCTTCAATGGCTACTGTATGTGCAGGAACATTGGCAATGATGGATGCAGGAATCAAAATAAAACGTCCTGTTTCTGGAATCGCAATGGGTATGATTTCAGACAGTGAGAGCGGCAAGTATGCGATCCTTTCAGATATTTTGGGTGATGAAGATCACCTTGGCGATATGGACTTCAAAGTGACAGGTACCACAGAAGGTATTACCGCCTGCCAAATGGATATTAAAGTTGATGGACTTTCTTATGATGTGCTTGCACAAGCATTAAATCAAGCGAAAGAAGGCAGACTGCATATTCTTGGCGAGATGGCAAAAACTATTACGGAGCCAAGAACACAGCTTAAATCTCATGCACCAAGAATGGAGCAACTGAGAATCGATCGTGAGCTTATCGGTGCGGTGATAGGGCCAGGTGGTAAAATCATCCAGGAGATTCAAAAAGAATCTGGTGCTACAGTGAATATTGAAGAAGACGAGAAGGGAGGAAAAGTAAGCATCTTTGCCGTTGATGGTGAGTCGTTAGATAACGCACTAGCAAGAATTAAGGCCATTGTTCAGCAACCTGAAGTAGGTGAAGTGTACGACGGTAAGGTTAAATCAATCATGCCATTTGGAGCCTTTGTTGAATTCCTTCCTGGGAAAGATGGGTTACTTCATATTTCTGAGATCAAATGGGAGCGTGTGGAGAACGTAGCAGACGTAATGGAAGAAGGTGAAGAAATCAAAGTCAAACTTATTGATATTGATAAACGAACTGGAAAATTCAAACTTTCAAGAAAAGTGCTATTACCTCGCCCTCCCAGAGAAGAAAAACCTGTAGAAAAGACCGAAGGGTAAGCTAAGGGACACATTAGATTTTTTAATAGGCCTTAATGGCACGAAAAGTAATAAGATGGTGTTCTGCGAAGGACACCATTTTTTTTAAAGAAATACAGATATGTCAACAGAAAGAGTTAAAGTATTAATCGTAGGATCAGGACCTGCTGGATTTACTGCTGCTGTTTATGCAGCAAGAGCCGGAATGAAACCTGTATTATATCAAGGTGGTCAACCTGGAGGCCAACTGACAATCACAAACGACGTGGAAAACTATCCTGGGTACCCTGATGGTGTGATGGGTCCACAAATGATGGTAGATTTTCAAAAGCAAGCTGAACGATTTGGAACAGATGTTAGAAGCGGAATGATCACATCAGTAGACTTCAGTGGTTGGCCTCATAAAGTTACCGTCGATGAAAAAACTGAGATCGAAGCAGAGTCTGTAATTATTTCAACAGGGGCATCCGCTAAGTGGTTGGGACTGGAAAGCGAACAACGATTGAATGGTAAAGGAGTATCTGCTTGCGCAGTTTGTGATGGCTTTTTCTTTAGAGGTCAGGATGTTGTAATCGTTGGAGCTGGAGATACTGCAGCTGAAGAAGCAAGTTATCTTTCGAAGATTGTCAAAAAAGTGTACATGTTGGTAAGACGCGATGAGATGAGAGCCTCTAAAATCATGCAGCAGCGAGTTAAAAATGCTCCTAATATTGAAATTTTGTGGAATACTGAGACCAAAGAGGTTCTGGGTGATGAAGAGGTTAATGGTGTTAAAGTGATCAACAATAAAACGGGAGAAGAACGAGTTTTAGATGCACAGGGTTTTTTCGTGGCTATCGGTCATAAACCCAACACTGACATTTTCAAAGACTGGTTAGATATGGACGAACAGGGCTATATCAAGACAATACCGGGAACTTCAAAAACCAACATCCCGGGAGTGTTTGCTACCGGAGATGCTCAGGATAAAATATATAGACAAGCGGTAACGGCAGCAGGAAGCGGGTGTATGGGAGCTCTTGATGCTGAGAAGTGGATAGCCGAAAAGGAAGTTGAACTACAAGAGGCCTAGAAATTTGAGGCTACTTAAAACATGAACCCTGGATTTTTCCGGGGTTTTTTTATGCCTTCTAATCAACAAACTGAAGTTGAAATCCGGAAGAAATTTATTTGAATAACATCATTTAATAATTAGGCAAAACACCTGATATAGTTGGCAACATGCATTTGTAGACGATTTGTACACCTTGAAATCTTGGTGTAGGAGTAGCTAAAGAATGAGCTTCGCACAAAGGATTTCTTAAAACTACATATCTACTACTACTATGAATTCAACAGGTGCAAGCTTGTATTTCGAAAATCCTCTTGATATTGGAACCAATGTGGCTGATGAGGATTTAGCTGAGATTGTTAATCAAAACTTAAAAGAAGCCGTATTTAGATGTGCGTCAGATGGTCAAATTCTTTACGTTAATCAGGCATTTATTAGTCTTTTCGAAGTTGAAGATCTCAACGACCTGATAGGTAAAAAGGCAAAAGCCTTCTATTGTGATGAGCTGAAAATCAATTCCATTAACAAATTCTTGAAAAGTGAAAGAAAGTCGTTCTCAGGGGAAGTGAAGTTCAGGAAAAGCAATGGTAACATATTCTATGGTCATCTCAGTGCGAATTTTGTTAATAAAGGAGATGATGATTACGTTGACGGGGTTATTCGTGATATTACTGCAGAGCGCAGTTCAAAGCTTGAATTCGAGCAACAGTCTGAAATCCAAAATATATTACTATCAATATCCTCAAATTACCTGGATGCGGATCTTGATGATATTGATAAGGTCATTAATACTTCTTTGAAAGAAATTGGGCAATTTCTAGGGGCCGATCGACTTCAAGTTCATGATTACAATTTTGAAAGTGGGAAATGTCACGTTTCGCACGAATGGACGAACAATGTTCCCTCCATCAATATCCAAAATAATTCATTTCCATTAGAGTTAATACAGGAAATGGTCTTCCTACACGAACAAGGCCAGCACCTTTTTTATCCCTCGATTCCTAATTTGCCAAATTCACCTTTAAAGGAAGTATTGATCGGGCAGAACGTGAAGAGTACACTTACAATCCCAATGAAATTAAATGGTAATTGTGTCGGTTTTGTGGCATTTGATTCAATCCATAATTTCTCGCTCGAATATTCTGAAAATGTTATCTCAATGCTAAAGCTTTTTGCGAATATGATCGCTAGCATATCCTCAAGAGCTAATGGTCATATAAGGCTTAAAAAATTAATAGAACAGGTAACATTACAAGGGAAGCAGCACAAAGATTTTTCATTCATTACATCTCATAATATTCGTGCATCAGTCGCAAACCTTGTTGCACTGACCGATCTAATGAACCAAGATTTTTCACAGAAGTATCTTGAAATGCTGGATATAACTGTCAAAAAGTTGAATGACAGTATTAATAATATCAACAACATTCTTCATTTAGATCATCAAGAGCTTCTCAAGAGAACGATTTGCGATGTTGGAAAATCTGTAGATCGAGTATTGAAAAGTTTGGAGATGGTTATCATGGATCAAGCGATTATTATTGAAAATAAAGTCCCTTCTTCAATTCTGTTAAATACTCTTCCAAGTTATCTGGACAATATTTTATTTCAATTGATTTCTAATGCCATCAAGTACGGTATCAACGAATCAAGCAAACGAATTACAATCAAAGCCGAAAGACTCAGTGGAAAAGTCATTCTTTCAATTGTTGATTATGGAGATGGATTTGATACCATTAAGCATGCTCATCAAATATTTAAGGTCGGAGCGAGATTCGACAACAAGAAAAGCGATGGACAAGGTCTCGGACTTTATATCACTAAAAAACAAGTTGAATCTCTAGATGGGACCATCGAAATAGAAAGCACTGAGAGATTCGGGACAACGGTTAGACTCTCATTGCCAATCTTTTAATATCCTAAGATTTTCCGAAGGGCGATCAGGAGTTGATCAGCAATTAGGAATTGGTATACCTAAAGCACGTATCACTAAAATTAAATTAACATATGACTACTGAACAAATAGACTTAATAACTAAATCATGGGGTAAAATTTCTCAAGATCCGAATTTAATTCTATCATTCTACCAGAAGCTGTTTGAGATAGCACCTCAAACCAAAGATTACTTTCCATCGGACCTTACAAAGCAAAGTGAGAAATTAGCTTATACGCTAGGATTCATTGTAGGTAATTTGGACAGGTTTGAAAACATTGAGGGGGCAATTCGAAAGCTTGGAACTATTCATCAAAAATTGAAGATAAAAGATGAAGAATATGGATTCATGAAAGAAGCTCTGTTGTTCACAATTGACAATGCCCTTTCTGGAGATAATACACCAACAATTCAGGCATGGGATACAGCATTTACTCTTATATCCGATTTAATGATAAACGCCCCAACAGAAATAGTTCCAGAAAAGAAAGGGTTTTTTCAAAAAATATTTGGTACTTAAGTTATTGGGATATTTTTCTTTTCCCCTCGCTATCGAAATTTTCTTTAAGAAAATTTTCAACCACGAATATTGCTGCAATCAATAGAATAGTCATTATTGAACAGGCAATTAGGAGTGCAGTTTCAGGTGTAAAGACAAAATAAAGAACGATCTGACATATTGTAGTAATGATAGCTACCCACAACATAAGATCATTCGCATATTTATTGGAAGCATCCCAAGCTTCTTGGGATTTCCTTGATCTAGTAGTACGGTAGCCATATATCCAATTGATTTTCTTGGGAGGATAAGCCTTTAGAAATAAAGCAATTATCAGAAGTAATGGTCCAAATAAGAGATTAATAATAATCAGGGTCGCACTCATAAATCTAAAGATAATGAAATCATGAGTCCATTTCGATAATCTTACTTTGGAAGTTGAATGATCCCTTCATTGCCAGCCGCTATATATAGCTCGTTGAGACCTACAGCAATTGATGTAGGGATGCTTTCATTTGTTTGAAGTGTTTCGGTACTAATGATATTCGGATTATTAATATCCGATAAATCAAGCCTTACCAAAGCAGGTGCATCTCCCTGATAACCTAAAACATAGGCAATATTTGCATCTATCGATACAGTAATTGCCGCAATACCAATATCGACATTTGAATTAGAATTAAACGCATAGCCTTCAGTAAGATTAATAATTGTCAATCCTCCGCCATGTGCAACAATCAGGTTGTCATTAAATACAGTTGTCTGAATTGGGAATCCAACGGGTGAAGTGACACCAGGACTAAAACCAGCTTCCATAATTCGTAATTCTGAAATTATAAAAGGTATTGATAAATCGTTTCCAATATGAAGAGAAGTGACTCCAAAACCGTTAACCCCTCCATCAAAGTCCGTAGAAATAAAGGCAGCTTGACCATCAGGTGACAGTAATACATCCGGATGACCTCTATCGCGTCCAAAGGAGACCGGACCCTGAATATCGCCGTTTTGTGAGTAAGTGAAACGGTTCAGGAAAGTTGTTCCACCGGATACAACTAAATTTCCAGATACGGCAGAAATACCGTTAAAAGGTCCTCCCTGCACTGTTTCGGGTTCACGAACTAGTTCTACTTCAGATCCATCAAATGAAAAAACTGCTAAATAATCTCTACCTCGGGAATCAAGAACAAAAATCAGATTTCCATCAACATCAAAATCATCAATACTATTCATTCCTTGGGGAGGGAAAATCTGGCTAATGAATTGTCCTGTACTTTCGTTAGATATCACTAATCCTCCTTCCCCATAGGCAGCCATTACCAATCCATTTACTATTTTAATAACACCAGGTGTATGATTAGGCACTTCATAGGTCTCTTTACAACCGACCAAAACAATCAGTAATAGAACTAACAGATTTCTCATACATCAAAGATATTGTGATATCTCTTATTTGAATGTCACCAATATGACTCGTGAGAATAGTTTTCATTGATAAATTTGGGCATGAATAAAAATGTATTTGCTCTACTTTGTTTGATTTTGTCAACCTCTGTATTTTCTCAAGGATTGTCTTCTGCAGATTTAAGTTTTAATAAACTTGACAAAGAAGACGCATTCATTGTTTCCCCTGCCGTAAGATTTGATTACAATAATCACGGTTGGAGTATAGGTCCTGCTTTACTGTTTTCTTTTGGAGATCAGATTGAAGAGCGTGAATCTGTGAAACTAACAGGAATCACAATCGGATATGAAAACTTCTTACATGGGAAGAGTGCAAAATGGAACATGTTCCATTCGTTTGATTTCATTGCACAACGAATTAAAGATGTACAGGACTCTCAAATTTTTGATACGAATAGTGGTGTTTTTGTGCCCAATAATATAGAGCAGGTGGATAACAATATTTTCATAAGTGCAAGTGCTGGTGTACTTTGGAATTTAAACGATAAATTAAGCCTTACTCAAACCATTGGGATAGGAGCAAACGCTATTTTTAGAAATACTACTTCAGATTTTGATGACTTCTCGGATACCTTTATTAATCAACAATGGTCCTTGAAGACAGGTATTCGTTACAACCTGAACTAGGTCATAACTTTATTTTCAAGCTCAATGTATGACGGTAGCCAATGTCAAAAATTTCTTGAGCGTGTTTTGTGTCCATGATGTCATAATTACACAAGTCCATTGGTTCTATGAACAAGTCACACTTGTGCTCCAATTGACTTCTTCCTGGATTCACTGCTAGTTGAAACATCCGTGTAGAGACTTGAACAAGGTTTGTCAGCTCCTCGATTTTTTGAATTGGACTAATGCTGACTCCAATAATTTTATTGCATTCCTTTTTTAGTACTTTAATTGGTACGTTATCAAAGATACCTCCGTCGGAATATAACGTACCGTTTATATTCACAGGGCTAAAAAGAACCGGAATAGAAGCGGAGGCTTGAACAATATCACCAAGAGGACCTTCTCTTAAATATTCAGGTTTTCCAGCAAGCATATTACTCACGCAGATTATTACTGGAATATTGAGATCTTCTAACCGTTCTACAGGAATCTTCTTAAGAAGATTAGATTTCATTTTAGCTGAACTTAAAAGTCCGGTTTTTGGGACATTTAGTCCCGAAATTCCTGTGAATTTATACTCCTTAAGTATATCAAATGCTTCTCTCGGTGAAAAGCCGGAAGCAATAAAAACACCCGCGATTGCACCCGCACTAACACCTGAAATAATATCAGGTTTGATACCTCGGTCGTGTAGAGCCTGCATTACCCCCAAGTGAGCAAATCCTCTTGCACCTCCGCCTCCAAGCGCGATTCCCAGCTTATATTTTTTCCTTTTGATTCCTAACATTTTTCTAATGTAGTCAGGTGTATAGAAATAAAAAAAGTCTCTCGATTTTCAAGAGACTTTTATTGTCATCAGTGTTTACTATTTATTTACACCAGGGGCTCTATTCAAATATTCATCGTAAAGCTGTGTATGTCTACTCACCATAGGAATTTTCCATCCGTCGATAAAAACGTATTTGATTTCAGTACTTGTTTCGAATGGGTCCCCATTAGAAACAAGAAGATTAGCAACCTTGCCTTTTTCCAGCGATCCGTATCGATCCGCTACTCCAAAGATCTCTGCAGGAATGATGGTAATCGCCTTTAGAGCTTCCTCCTTACCCATTCCATATGTAGCAGCAAATCCGGCATGAAAAGGTAGATTTCTTACGTTCTCAACTTCATTTGTTCGAATGGCTACTTTTACACCAGCTTTCTGCATAGCTCCTGCATTGGCATACGGCCTGTCGTATCGATCGTAGCTTCTAGTTGGATTACTAAGGACCGGACCTGTGATTACAGGAATATCTGCTTTAGCGATTTCCTCAGCCACTCTCCAGCCTTCAGACACGCCAATTAAAATGGCATCCGCTCCTTTTTCATCAATCCATTTCAAAGCTGCTTTTATATCATTTGCTGCATTCACATTTATCAATAATTTCATCTCTTTCCGCACGACAGGCAATAGCGCTTCCATCTCGGGATAATAAGCTTGCTCTTTACCGCCAGATGCTGAATCAATTTTGTGATACTGGACAGCCTTGGTCCAAACATCATTTAACTTCTTCATGTTCTTTTCTGCAGCTTTCTTGATATCCTCATCCGACCTTCTATCCCAACGACCTCTTCTTCCGGTTGCCGGAAAATTCAAGACAACACCTTTAAAATCTGCATACATCTGATCAGGCGTGTATCCATGGAGATTGATCAGGGCAGCGGTTCCAGGAAATAATCCACCGGAAGGCATTGTTAATGCTGTGGTCACTCCATTCACACGAGTAACAGGAAGAATGACTGAACTAGGATTCACTGCTGTCAGGGCCTGAATATGTGGAATTACATCACCAAGTTCGTTATTATCTCTGGTTCTGGGATCAGAACTAACTTCGACCAAACCTATTTGAGTTCCTCCATCAATCAATCCTGGATAAACAGTCAAACCTGAACAATCGATTGTTTTTGCCCCTTGTGGAATAGCTACATTCGTTCCAACGTCTGCAATTTCGCCATCCGAAATGACGATTGTGCCATTTTGTATGGTTCCATTCGTTACCGTTTCGATTGTTGCATTGGTTAATGCAAAAGTTCCACTCTCTGCGCTAGGTATCTGCCCAATGCTGATACTTCCGACCAGTAGCAGGAGAATTGTAAGTATGTTTTTTATGTTCTTTATCATGATGTTTTATTTATCAGTGAACAAAAATTCTGTGTTTTGCATGCATCGGTCATGATCTTCCGCCTGCCAATGAGTGACTTCAATTTTCTCCTCAGGATTCGGATAGATTCGCATGTCTTCAGCATCATTTTCTCGATCAAACCTCACAATACCGTCAACAATGGTGATCATAGGAATGGCATAGATTGATAGGGGATGATTGTTGAATATTGCAACATCGCCTTCTTTGCCTTCTTCGAGTGATCCAACTCTGTCATCAATACCTAGTTGTTTTGCCGGATTAATGGTGATGAGCGATAACGCTTCATCATCGGATAATCCCCCATACTTCTGAGATTTTGCTGCTTCGTGATACAAGTGTCGAATGAGCTCTCCAGAATCAGAATTAATAGAGGTTGTAACACCGTTTTTCGTAAGAATTGCAGCATTATATGCTGTACTGTAGTAAACTTCAAATTTATAGGCCCACCAATCGGCAAAGATTGATGCTCCTGCTCCCCATTTGGCAAGCTCAGGAGCTACTTTAAAGCCTTCATTTACGTGTTGGAATACCAGTTTATCTACACCGAAATCTTCACATACCTTCATAAGCATGTAAATCTCATCTGCACGGTAGGAGTGACAGTGAATGATGATATTTCCACGAAGAATATCTGCTAAAGTCTCCTTCCTTAAATCATAAATCGGGGCTTTTCCTTTAAAGCCTTTCTTATTTTTTCCGGCATTGTACTCATCCCATGCTTGCATATATTCCTTAGCCTGTTGGAATGCACTTCGTATCACATGTTCTACACCCATTCTCGTGCGGGGTAGGATGCCATTACCACTGCCATGAACTCTTGTAGGATTTTCTCCTAAAGCAAATTTGATGGTACGTGGTGCTCCAGCCATGCGCATCTTATCAGGATCAATCTCTCCATATCTAAACTTCACTGTTTCACATTGGCCACCAATTGCATTGGCAGAGCCATGCATCGAATGGGCAGCGGTGACTCCACCGGCCAGTGCTTGATAAATACCGATATCCAGTGGATTTAATGCGTCACCCACCGATACTTCCGCTGTAACAGGATTAGTAGCTTCATTTACTGCATCTAATGCAAGGTGAGAGTGTGCATCGATGATGCCTGGCATAACATACATCCCATTTGCGTCAATTGTTTTCGTCCCACTTGGTGCGTTTAGGCCTTGTCCGATTTTTGAGATTTTTCCATCTCTAATCAGAACATCTGTGTTTTCAAGTGTACCATTTGTAACGGTCAATACGGTTCCGTTTTTGATAAGTACACTACCTTTTTCCTGAGCCAAACAGATAGTAATGGTGAGGAGTAGGGTTATTATTAACTGTAATTTCTTCATTTTAATAGTATTTGATTGAGTGTGACCTTATCTATTGCAACATTTTGTTCCTTCCATTGGGAAACTTCCAAAATTGGCCACGGATAGCGTTCCTTCGAATGTATCGCCATCAATATCCATACTGATGTCAACGGTAACCTCTTCAGTCATTTTTAATTTGAATGAGAATGTGACATTGTTACCATCTACCTCCACATCTTGAATTTCATTGGTGCTGCCGTTGAAGTTGACTGTAATCGTACCACTGTAGCTTCCTGGGGTTCCCTTAATGGTGATTACACCGCTACCTTCACCTTGAGGAGTTTTAGTGATATAATCCCATGTTCCAGATGCATCCACGGTTTCCTCTCCATTTTTCTTCTTATTCTTCTTCGCTTTTCCTTCGTATTCATATTTCACACCATCCACGAAAACATACCGCACGTTGGCCTTTTTCGAAAAGTAAGCGGTATCAGAAACCATCAGGTTAGCCATTTTACCAGCTTCTATAGAACCCATTATGTTTGAAACCCCGAGTATACTGGCTGGAGTGGTGGTGAGTGCTGCAAGCGCCTGATCTTCTGAAAGTCCATTTTCTATTACTTTCAATAGGTTGGAACGAAAATCTTTAGACTTAACATTTAAGGTTGAGAATCCAAATTTTACTCCATTGCTATTGAACTTTCCGGCCTGGGTGTAATAATTTTTAATCATGGCCATTTGACGTTCTTTGAGTGCTTTTTCTTCCAATTCAGCCCGCGTAGGTTCTTTTTCCTCTTTTTCTTCCTCCTCTTCTTTTTCTGCTTTGTCATCACCTTCTTCACTCTTTGTGTCCTCGTCCTTCTCCTCTTCATCTTTCCATTCAGGTAAGTCAAGCGATAGGAAAACGGAAGCACCGGTGCTTTTAATGGCTGAAATAGCATCCCAACCTTGCTTCACTTCTCCAAGCGTCATCTTGAAGCCAAGGTCTCTTTGTAAAGCGATTACTCTCATGATATCCCGGACACTTTCGGCTCTGAACGATACAGGCATTTGTTTGGAGACTACGGGATACAGCGCCTCTAGTGTTGCATTCGGTGCAGGTCTTTCCATGCCATTTGGGTTGCTATCATACCTTTTTTGATATTCTTGGGCTTGCGATGATTTTCTATATAAATCACGATACTTTGCCATCACTCCAATTACTGTGTTCGGATACACTCTATTTGCTCCAGAAAGCTGTGAATACATGGAAGCTTCATCTTTGATTATCATATTCTCTCCCTCGGATCCGCCCAATAAAACGATAGCGCCCATTCCGGGTAGCATTCCATTATGAGGCACACTATGTGAAGCTGTAAATCCTAATTTTCTAAAATCACCAATAGATTTATCATTGGCTTTCAACATATTTCTAGCCGAATTGCCAGGGGTAATTCCGGCGCGTTCATCGGTAGGGGTACCTGTCCGTTTTCTATCATCCTTGGTGTCTTTTTCTTCTGGCTTAGCGACTCCAATGTTAGATAACCCACTAATGAAGCCAGGATATACAAACATGGAGTCTGCATTTACAATCCATGCATCCGTCGGTATAGAAATATTTGAACCGACTGCTTTAATGATTCCATTTTCAATAAGAATAGTGCCATTTTGGATGATTTTTCCAGGCGCCTGAACAATCGTTGCATTTTTAATAGCATACTTACTTGTTACAGGCTTCAGATCGATATCCTGTGATGTACTGATAAAGGGTATTAAGCCCATCAGCAAAACAAGGACGACGCTTCTGAAAAAGCTGTCAATTTTTTGCATAGGTTTTTACTTTAGGTTTAGAAATTGGCCTTTGAAGTTAGAAAATTCTATGTCCCCGAAAACCATTATTATATAAGTGGTGTTTCAAATACTTTGTTAGCTTGGGTACGATTTTATGTAAAGAAGTATATATACTATTTCTTTGCACCGAGCAATAAACACGACCCAATGAAACTAGACATACTTGCAATAGTCGCTCACCCGGATGACGTTGAATTATCCTTTGGGGGAACACTACTTTCTCATCAGAAAATGGGATACAAAACAGGTATTCTGGATATGACGAAAGGTGAATTAGGAACCAGAGGTACACCCGAAATTAGGGCGAAGGAAGCTGCTGATGCAGCCGAGATATTGAAGTTGTCAGTTCGTGAAAACCTGGGTCTGGAAGATGGATTCTTTGAAAACAGTAAGGAGAATCAACTTAAAGTGGCTCAGCAAATCAGAAGGTTTCAACCCAAAATTATAATTGCAAATTCCATTTATGATAGACATCCAGACCATACACGTGGCGCTCAACTTGTAGAATCTGCATGTTTTATATCGGGATTAAAAGCCGTGGTTACTGAATGGGATGGTGAGAAACAGGAGGCCTACAGACCTGATCGGTTATATTTTTCCATTCAGAGTACGGCGCACGAGCCTGATTTACTTGTGGATATTTCTGATGTAATCCAGGAGCGAAGAAATGCAATCAATGCTTTCAAATCACAATTTTATGATCCTAACAGTGCTGAGCCTGAGACTTTTATAAGCTCGAAAGGTTTTATGTCAATGTTAGAATCCCGCACCAGGGAATGGGGACAAAGGATAGGCGTAGAGTATGCCGAAGGTTTCAAGGTTAAACACTTTTTGGGGATTAAAAACTTGTTTGACTTGTATTAAATATCCTGGACAATAAAGATCGCATTGTTATTTAGATCATAAAAGCCGAATTCATGTGTTCCCCATGGAGTATTCATTCTTAGTTTATCCTTAGCGATTGTTCCTCTTTCAACAAACTCCTCATAGTAAGGCGTAATGTCCGAAACAAAAAGTTTTATAACTGATGGATAGACTGGATCATCTTCGTTAGCATGGTGCCATTGCAAGTGAATTTCATGATTATCACGTTGAAGGCCTGCGTAACCGTCATCACCAAACACTGGTAGAAATCCAGTATGTTTATTATACCATTCTAAGTCTCGTTTTATGTCCGATGAAGAAAGAACTGGAATTATATAAAGTGGGGATTTTGGACTCATTTGAGGATAAACGGTTAAGGACTTCTTATGGATACATTCTGTAATTGTTTAGATATCCATTGATCCTTTTATCGTAATTAATTAATCACCAATCCTGTAGTTTCTATCCAAATATCTAAGCTGAACTAAATAAGATTCTTTGGTGCCTTTAAGAAAATAGTGTTTGGATCTCAACCATTCCAGTGCCTCCACTAACTCTACATTATGGTAAAATTCATCTCTACAGAAATGGACATACTTTAGAATTTTAAACGCATCGAACCAATGAAAAAAGCGTTTTTTAAATGTTTCCAATGATCCGACTTGATTCTTTATTGCTGTGATTTGCTCCTTCCAATCATCACCAAGAAATGTTTTAATTGTCATTGGTAATTTCCAATCTTCCGAATTCCAGAATGATTCCAAATTTCCGAAAAAAAGCTTCAAATCTTCAAAAGTGTTCGGATGATATACTTCATATTCGTAATCGGAATTGACCAATTCATTGACCGCTTTCCCAGTTCCAAAAGGTACACGGTCAGAAATTCGATCAGAAGGTCTGATGGTTGTTGAGTTAATTTCAACGAACCCTCCGTGAGGGATCGTTTTGTTAAGGAAATAAAAGTCTTCACCGGCCTTTCTTGTATTCATTCCTCCGACTTTCTCATACATCGATGCGCGTACTGTTATACATGATCCAAGTGTTTGAAAGGCATAAGGAAAGTTGGCATATCGTAATGCATCGATGTAATACCTCAGATAGAGTTCGTAATCCACAATAGCTTCGTGATACTGAAGATGTAGCTGATGTTCATAAAAAATGATTCCAGATTGAATCGAAGGGTTGGAATAAGAAATCTCAATCTCATCTAAATAATTAGTGTCACATCTACAATCTGCATCATAGCATACAATTGCTCCATCATTACCTGACTTACGAAAAATTCTAACAGCTTCGTCCATTCCGATTTTTCTTGCCAGACCTACTCCTGCTTTTTTGTGAGGTAATTTTTTGTGAGACACGAGTATGGGATAGTCACTTCTGTATTTTTTTAGCTGATCAAGTGTATAAGAATTTGCGGCGCTAACTTCTTTTGTGGCATTTTCAGATTCATTGACAACAACTATAATCAACACTTCATGTTGAGGCTTTTTACAGGCATTCAGGGAGTCTAAAGCACCAATCAAATCTGGCTCTTTAAAACAGGGTATGACAACCACAAGCGATAAGTTATTTGGTGGTTTATAGTTTGGAAACAATTCTTTCGGTGATGCATACCGATCCAAATACACTGACATTAGGGAGAAAGTCGACTTATATTCCAGGCATTATCAGCCCTTTTTTGAAAAATGATTCTATCATGCAAGCGACTTTTTCTGCCTTGCCAAAATTCGATTGAATCCGGAATGATTCTGTAGCCACCCCAGTGATCCGGAAGAGGAATTTTACCTTCTTTGAATTTTTGTTTCATCTGAGCGAGTTTAGTTTCCAGGATACTTCTGGAGCTAATCACCTCGCTTTGATTGGAAACCCAGGCACCCAGCTGACTGCCGACCGGTCTCGACAAGAAATACTTCAACGATTCTTTGGTGGAAACCTTTTCTACTTGTCCAGTGATAGCTACCTGACGCTCAAGTGGGTACCACGGAAATAGGAGGGAAACCTTTGGGTTTGATTTCAAGTGGCTGGCTTTTCGGCTTTCGTAATTAGAGTAAAATACAAAACCCTCTTCATTGAATGTCTTTAATAATACTGTCCGTTGAAAGGGTTGACCATTCTGGTCAACTGTGGAGAGTATCATGGCTGTTGGTTCAATAATCTGACTTTTTAGTGCTTCCTGAAACCATTTTTCAAATTGCTCGAATGGATTCTTTAACACTGATTCTTCATCTAATACCGCTTGTGTATATTCCTTGCGGATTGAAGCTATATCTTCTCTCATGTTCAGCTTTCCTTTTACTTTTGAAACTCAACAAGAGCGAAGGTAAAAAGGTTAAAATCAAAAAGCGATGAAGTTTAGAATTGACTTGACGGTAGATTCAAAAAAAGAATGGGTCGAAGCGGTAATTAATGATTTTGATAGCTTTCTGCAAGATCATGCAGATTGCGAACGTAAAGCCTCTGCAATGGCTTTAAGCCTGGTTGCGAAGTATCCTAATCGGACTGAAATAATTCCTGAGCTTATTGAGACATCAGTAGAAGAACTTGAGCATTTTAGAGATGTTTACGCCATAATGGAGCAGCGGGGAATCCAACTGAGTCATGAAATTCCACAAGATATGTACATTAAGCAATTGCTTCAAATATGCCGAGATGGAAGAAACGAACGTTTTATGGATCGCTTGCTTTTAGCTTCGCTGGTAGAAACGAGAGGTGCAGAAAGATTTAAATTGGTGTATGAGGCACTAGAAGAAGGGAGCATGAAACAATTTTACCATAGACTTTGGGCCTCCGAGGCGCGACATGGAGAAGTCTTTGTGAAAATGGCTCTCAATTATTTTGACGAGCAAGAAGTGTATGATAGATTGGATGCAATGAAACAAAAAGAGGGTGTTATTTTGAATGGACTCCCCATAAGAGCAGCCTTACATTAATATGGACTATTTTTCGCAAGAACAATCGATATCACCGGAAAGAGGAGATCTTCTCATTTCAGAACCATATTTGCCAGACCCAAATTTTGAGCGAACAGTAGTGTTTTTATGTGAGCACGATGAAAATGGAACTTTTGGATTTGTCCTCAATAATAAGGCTCAAGTTGAGTTAAATGAACTTGTTGATGAGGTCGGTGATTATCAGGCAAAGCTTTTTGTTGGTGGTCCTGTGGAGCAAAATACCTTGCACTTCTTGCATCGCGAGGAGAAACTAGCTTCTACTTCCAGGGAAGTATTACCCGGTGTTTACTGGGGTGGTGATTTCAATCAATTAACCGAAATGATGAATACACGAACGATCCAACCTGAAGATGTCCGGTTTTACGTTGGCTACTCGGGCTGGGCGGCAGGGCAATTGATGGATGAGCTGAAAGCTAAATCCTGGATTGTTCTAAAAGGCACGAGTCCAGATATGATTTTTGATTGGGACAACCAAGATCTATGGAAAGCGTGTCTAAAAACCATGGGTGGGAAATACCGACTCATATCAAACTATCCAAAAGATCCCAGATTGAATTAGGGTATTTGGTTAGCTTTGTGTCATAGAGATAATAGTAACCGGTTCCAATAATGGATAATGCAGAGAAATTGCAGGACGTTTCAGATAATGTCACTAATGAAACGCCTGAAGAAGTTCAGAATGAAGCTGAATTAAGTAACGAACAACAACCTGAAGTACAGTCTGAAGGTGATAACGTAGTTGAGGAGGCTGAAGAAGTACAGGCAAAACCTGAAGCAGTTGATGCATCAGAAGTGGTTGCATCAGAGTCACCTGAAACAAGTGAAAGGTTTGGAGAGGCTGTAGACAGCCAAGCTGAAGCAGAAACTTCAATAGAAGAACCCAATTCTTCAAAACCTGCTGAAGAAATAGCAGAACAAGAAGCCTCAGAAGATATTGAGGATACCACCAATGAGGATGAGGAAGAGCATGAAGAAGAATTAGATTTTGACCATGCCACTAAGGACGAAGTAATTGCTAAAATTCGAGAAGTAAAGAATGAAGATAATATTCGATTTCTCGACAGAGTCCTAAAGGCAATAAAGCCAAGATTTGATGAACTCTATGAGGTCTCAAAAAATGAAGCTCTTCAAAAATTTGTTTCAGATGGAAACGAAGCGGATTCTTTTGAGTATCACGGAGACGAGATTGATAAAGAGTTTTTTACACTGTATGGTCAGCTAAGAGCCAAACGAAACAAGCACTACAAAGACCTGGAAAGTCAGAAGGAGAGCAACCTAAAGCAAAAGGAAAATCTCCTGGAAGATCTGCGTAAAATTGTAGATGGTGAAGAGTCTGCAAGTAGTATCAATTCCGTTAGAGAATTGCAGTCGGAATGGAAGAAAATCGGTCCAGTACCTGGGGCACAGAATAAGACCTTGTGGGCGAACTACAATGCTTTATTGGATCGATATTACGACAATAGAAGCATCTACTTCGAGCTTAAAGATCTTGATAGAAAGAAGAATTTAAAGCTTAAGGAGGAACTTTGCGAAAAAGCAGAGGCTTTGAATTCGTTAGAAGATATGAAGTCTGCCATTATTCAATTGAATGAGCTTCATGATGAATATAAGCATGTCGGGCCGGTACCTAAAGATGATCAAGAACCGCTTTGGCAAAGATTCAAGGCAGCTTCAGACGCTATTTATGCCAAGCGTAAGGATTATTTTGACGAGCTTAAAGTTGAGTTCGAGGCTAATCTTATTAAGAAAAAGGAGCTGATTAACAAATTAGACGAGTTTACAAAGTTTAATTCTGATAGAATAACCGAGTGGAACGGTAAAACCAAAGAACTATTAGAAATTCAAAAGCAGTGGGAGGCCATTGGAGGAGTACCTCGTGATAAAGCGAAAGAAACCAATAAAGCATTCTGGAATTCATTTAAGTCATTCTTTGCGCATAAAAATCAGTTCTTCAAAGAGCTTGAATCCAAAAGGGAAGAAAACCTTGCCAGGAAAGAAGAGCTCATCGCAAAAGCAAATGAACTTAAAGACAGTGAAGATTGGAACTCTACGGCTGATAAGCTGAAAAACCTTCAGGCAGAATGGAAAGATATAGGCCCTGTGCCAGAAAAGGTAAGGAATGAGACTTACAAGAAATTCAAAGCGGCTTGCGATCATTTCTTCAATAAGCGAAGGGATCAAAATAAAGAGCAGTTTAAAGCTTATGAGGATAACCTTCAGTTGAAACTTCAAATTTGTGATCAACTGGAAACTGCAGGAACATCAGCTGAGGTGAATCTTGATGATTTGTATGACTTGGTTGATAATTATAATTCAGTCGGATTTGTGCCTAAAAATGCAATAAAAAAGGTGAGAAGCAGGTTTGATGAAGTGAAGGAGAAGGTTTTAGCCAATGAAGCTATTCATGAGGATGATCGTACTGATCTACGAAATCATATTTCAATGGGACGATTAAAGAGTTCACCAGGAGGTGCTCAAAAATTAAATCGCAAAGAACATTCAATTAGACGTAAGATTTCTTCAATCGAAAACGACATTTCTACATGGAATACGAATATGGAATTTTTTGCAAATTCTCCAACTGCAGATAAGCTTAAAGCGGATATGCAGAAGCGTATTGATAAAGCTGAAGAAGAACTGCAAGATTTAAGATCCCAGCTTGCAGCAATTTCTTCATAAAATTCATAAAATAGATTTGCTAAATAGTTTGACACTGCTATTTTTGCAAACCGATTTTCAGCCTTGTTAATAACAAGAGGAAAGGCCTCCATAGCTCAGCTGCGGTTCGACGTTTCGACCAGAGCAACTGACTTGGAAATAAATCACCCTTGATGAAGGGGATTTTTAAAATATTGCCTCCATAGCTCAGCTGGCCAGAGCAACTGACTTGTAATCAGTAGGTCGTTGGTTCGAATCCGACTGGGGGCTCTCAAAACCCACTCTTTAGAGTGGGTTTTTTTATGTCCTTATACGGATGAGAACCAAGCATTGGTTTGAAAGCGACTTTAGGGGTTTCACGAGGGGGCTACTTCCACTAAATATGCAGTAAATAGTCAACCAAATTTTGATCTCGTTCCAGATCCAACTTCTTTCGTAAACGGTAACGAGCTAGCTCAACTCCCCTTATGGTAATATTCATAAGATTGGCAATGTCTTTTGTACTCATATTCATTCTCAGGTATGCGCAGAGCTTCGTTTCTTGTGGCGTCAGGTGTACCTCTTCCTTAATGTTTTTTAGGAAGTCTCCGTGCACTTGATCGAAGTGATAAGCAAAAGTTTCCCATGCCTCATCTTTATCGATATTATTATCGATGGACTTTACAATTCTACTTAGAGGTTCTGTATTGTCTTTAACATTCAATGCTTCACCAAGCTTCTTACGAATCGACATCACGAATTCGTTTTTACTCAGCAAGTGCATAGTAATTGATGCGAGCTGACTATTCTTGTGATCGATCTCTTTCTTTAAATTTTCATTTCTCAAAGCTTGAATTTGCTGATTTGTTTTTTCTGAGAATTCTACGATCTCTAGATCTTTAGACCTCAGTGCCTCGTTTTTAGATTGATGAATACTCTCCTTTTCATTCCTATGTTTTCTTTCTCTTGAGTAGAGAACTCCCATAAAAAGAACAATAATCGTAACCCAATAAAAAACATAGGCTGTATCAGATTCGTACCAGCGAGGACTTATCACAAAGCTGTAGGAGCTTACTATACTTTCATCCCCGTATATATTTTTCGCTTTTATTTCAAGGGAGTAATCATCGTAGGGGAGGTTAGTATATTCCTTCCATTCTGTGCTGCTCCATCCCGACCAAGTATCCTCATAGGGGAGCAACCGATAGGAATAAGTTAGGTTCTCACTTCCATTATAGAACGGTGATGAAAATTCAAATCTGACATTTTTGGGTCGCTCGAAGGATTGGTCGATGAAGTAGGGACCCATAATTGTTTTGGTTACATCATCAATGTTTGTGTAGGATATCCTTTTTAAGAAAGCCTTAAATGGTCGGTCGGCCTCAGAATCAATACCTGGTTCATACAGAACAAACCCTTCTTTAGCTCCGAAAAGGATTGCATTATTCGTTAGGATATTAATATTCTCAAGATCATCACTTAAGTACTGATTGATTTTTTTGAATTGCTTCTGTTTTCTTTCATAAACACCAATGGACACCTTTTCTAACACACCAGCCTCTCTGTCAGCTATATAGTATATGTTGTCATTGGAGTCTTGTATTATTTTGCTCACATGGTTATTTTCAAACCACTTGTTTAAAAACGAGTGAGGTTCAAAACTGTCTGTATTTCTGTTGTATTGATAGATGCCATTTTCAGCCGTGAATATCAGTTCATCATCAATTTTATAAACGCTTATTAATACATCTGAAGGAAAACCACTTTCTTTTCCATAACGCTTAACTAACTTGATTGAATCCTTTGCTAATATTAATTTATATGCTCCTTTATAGCCGTGGGTCATCCAAAGGACTGTATCATTCTCAAATTCAAATATTCTGGATGATTCATTCAGTCCACTCAATTCATTAATCGGTGTAAGCGAATTTTTCTTTCCAAAAAGATAGAAACCGAAATATGTCCCCCCTAATACCTCGCCAGATGCTGTTTGTTTGAATTCCCAGGTGCCAGTTTCTTCAAAAAAGTTAATTACGCGGTTATTGTTAAGTTGTAACGCACCCTCATGATGGCTAATGATAATATTGTTGTTAATTGTATTGAGTTTGTTTACCAGTCCCTCAGTACCATTAATGACTTGATAGCCTTTAGTATCTTCAATTTTATTGCTATTGGTTTTGGGCATAAATAGCCCACTGCTCGTTCCATAGTAAGAGGTATTGTTATGCATAATGGCTGAGTAACCAGTACCCTCTAATCCCACATTTTCATTGATCAAGGAAAATGGTGAGCCCAGCTCTACACTACAAATTCCGTTGTTCAATCCTACCCATAAATTGTTAAAGTTATCCTCGTATAACGCAACGACTGTGCGATGACTCAAACCTTTATTTTTTGTAAGGTGCTGAATGAACTTCAAATTCTTACTTAGAATTATTAGTCCGTTATTCTGTGTTCCCACAACTAAATTTCCGTTCGCCAAGGTAAGAACCTTATTGATTTTCGCATCTCGTAAAAAATTGGTTATTGGGAGATTTAATTCATTTATTTCTCCATTCGAAATTTCAAAAATTTCGCCATCGTAGGTAAATGCATAATAGCCAAGATCGCTTGCTGAGAGGCCTCTATACCTATAATTTTCACTGTTGTAGTACTTCTCAAACTTATTGAGCTGCTCATTATAGACAAATAGACCTTCAGTTGATCCGGCAAGTAATCTGTCGTTGACAGTATTAATAAACTCCACATTTCGTAGCTCACTAAACATCATAAAAGAACTATCAGAAATGCCAACAACTCTTCCGGTTATGTTGGCAATAATTCTACCCTTGTATTCTATCAAATTCCAAACCTCATCAATTGGAACATCATCCGGTACCAGATGTATAAGATCTACATAGACAAATCCTGAATCAGATTGTATGAAATATCCAACTTGACGCTGACCACCTGTGTAGATTCGATTGGATTTCCTGTCAACCAAAACAGAACGTGTTTTTGTAGATCCTACAATTTCGTATGTGGTCCACTTAGCTCCATCAAACTCAAGAAGGCCATAGTTATTAGCTATATATAAATAGCCTGTGGTGTCCTGATCCAGATCCCAATTTTGAATGCCAGCTTGATAGTCAAGTGGAGTGTATGTTGTAATAAGCGGGATTGATGAGGGCCTTTCCATACTATTTTCTTGTGCAAAGAGGGCACCCCCCGAAATTATTAATTTCATAATTATGCACCATAATTTGGCTTTCATCGTAGCGTATTTTGATTTTTAATAAGAAATAATTGAGAAAATAAAAATATTGCTCAACCCTTCAAATGTACGTTTTTTATTCCTATTGATGTAGTGTTTTAATTGGCATGATGAGTTTTTGATGTAGTGTGTTTTTGCCTTTTTAGGGTACTGAAGCACTACCTTGATTAAACAATTAGCGAAGGTTCTTGCTTTTTTATTCAATTAAAAACCTATAGTAAATATGAAGTATTTAAAAATTGGCTTTTCTTGGGTCATGCTGCTTCTGATCATCGGAAATGCTCAGGCGCAGAATACCATCTCAGGAAAAGTGACAGATGCTCAGACGGGGGAAGAGCTGATTGGCTCCACCGTTCAGGTAAAAGGCACTACTAATGGTGCGGTTACCGATTTGGAAGGAAATTACACATTATCCGTTCCAGATGGTGCAACGCTAGTTATCTCATACCTAGGCTACATCACCCAAGAGATTGTCGTAGGGGGTAGAACACAGGTTGATATTCAACTAGAAGCAGATTTAGCTGAGCTACAAGAAGTAATTGTAGTTGGTTATGGAACAACAACATCTAAAGAGTTAACAGGTGCTACTACGAAAGTAGCGGCGGAGGATATTACGAAGCGAAATGTTCCTCGACTAGATCAGGCACTGCAGGGTCAAACAGCAGGTGTTAACATTACCACCAATTCCGGTGCACCTGGTGGGTCTTCAAGTATTCGAATTAGAGGTATTGGTACCAATGGAAATGCAGATCCACTAATTCTGGTGGATGGAGTCAGATATGATGCTGCAGGATTGAATGCATTGAACCCGAATGATATTGAGTCTGTCAATGTATTGAAAGATGCAACGGCCGCTATCTATGGTGTGCAGGCTGCTAACGGGGTAATTATTATAGAGACGAAAAAAGGTCGTTTGAACACCAAGCCATCGATTGAATTCAGCGGTTATTATGGAATTCAGCAAGCTGAAAGAAAACTTGATCTTTTAAACGCTACAGAATATGCTATTCTTAAGAATGAAGCATTTGTCGCAGGAGGTCAGGCAGCACCGTTTGCTAACACAGCGTTAGGGGAGGGTACTGACTGGCAGGACGAAGTATTCGAAACAGCTCCAATTCAGAATTATAACTTAACCGTGACAGGAGGTACTGAAAAGACTACTTACAGTATCGGGGGATCCTATTTCGGACAGCAAGGTATTATTGGTGGTAAGGATAAAGCAAATTTTGAACGGATCAATGGTCGGATCAATTTCACCACTGAATTGGCTCCTAAGGTAAGGTTAACCAGTGTGTTGCTTTATACGAACGAGACAAGTAAAACAGTACCTGTAGGAGGAATTGGATCGATATTGTATAGTGCAAATAATGCGCCTCCAACGTCACCTGTAAGAGTGGCGGAAGAAAATAATCGATTTAGCTATTTAACTGAAGTAGCAGATATCATTAACCCAGTTGCTCTAATTCAAAATACATTCAATGAAAGCAGGGTCAATAAGTTTACAGGAAAAGAAGAGGTTTCCTACGAAATCAATGACAATTTCACACTGACAGGAAGAGGAGGATATAATTATTCGATCGTTGACGGAAAGAACTTTTTCCCATTGGTATGGTATGGACCAGGTAAACCACAAAGTACAGCGATCGATGAGGATCTAAATCCGCAAACGGTAGATATTGGAGGTACCACTGTAGACAGAGGTGCTGAAGTTCAAGAGTTTAGAAATACATTTCTGGATTACAATTTTGAAGGATTTCTTAACTATGAAAGAACATTTGGCTCACACACCGTAAAAGGAACTGTTGGAGCTTCTTATTTTGCTTTAAATAGTAATGGACTATTCGGACAGGCTTTCAATGTACCGAATAATGATCCTGATTTAGCGGATATTTCAACTAACCAGGCAACAGGAAATTTTTTGAATAATACAACCTCTTTTCAATCAGAATCGAGATTGGTTTCTACTTTCCTGAGAGCAGAGTATGATTTTGAAAAGAAATATTTCATCTCCGCAGTAATTCGTCGTGATGGTTCCACCAGATTTGGAGCAAACAATAAATTCGGGATATTCCCTTCGATCTCAGCAGGATGGGTAATTTCTGATGAGGATTTCTTTACGCCTGCTTTCATCGATTTTGCCAAATTGAGAGTGAGTTACGGTGTAATGGGTAACGATCGAAGTGGTGGTGATTTTCCATTCCGAGCTCAATTAGGAGGTGAAGGAGAGTATGTTTTCAATGATGCCATCTTAAGAGGTGTAGCCATTGGAAGAGCAGGTAACCCGGACTTGAAATGGGAGCGAAACAGACAGTTTAATGTTGGCCTGGACCTTGATCTTATCCAGAAATTTAATGTGACTGCCAACTATTTTGTAAGAAATACGGATGACTTACTATTTAGTCCTGATGTTTTATCTGTTTTAGGTACCTATGGTCCTGGATCTTTTCCTCCAATTGTCAATGGCGGTAATATCAGAAACTCAGGGATAGAATTAGACTTAGGGTATGATACTGAATTAGCTAATGGATTGAGGATCTCTGTTAATTCAAATTTCACAGCTATAAACAATGAGGTAACGGAAGTAGCACCTGGATTAGGTGACTTCTTGCCTGGTGCTACCTTCGGAATTGGAGGTGGAGTCGCGACTCGTCTAGAAGTTGGATTCCCTATTGGATACTTCATTGGATATAAGACGGATGGCATCTGGCAAACTCAAGAGGAGATCGATGCAAGTACTGTTGATCCACTTGGAGCATCATCTCCAAGCCCAGGTGACTTGAGATTTGTTGATGTAAACGGAGATGATGTGATCGATGAAAACGATCGAACACAAATTGGTTCTCCACTTCCTGATTTCACCATAGGCTTTAACATAAATCTAGCTTACAAAGGGTTAGATCTAACGGCTAATATCTGGGGAGCATTCGGTCAGGAGATCATTCGAAATTATGAGCGTGTACAACCATTGGCTAACCAGTTGTCCTACAACTTAAACAGATGGACTGGACCTGGTAGTACGAATGAATATCCACGTTTAACCACAGGTGGAACTACCAATAATGTATTCTCAGATTTTTATGTAGAAGATGGATCATTTGTAAGATTG
This sequence comes from Ekhidna sp., assembly GCA_965601465.1. GTDB lineage: Bacteria > Bacteroidota > Bacteroidia > Cytophagales > Cyclobacteriaceae > Ekhidna. The sequence goes on from OZ271834.1 coordinate 2,550,016, forward strand.
AGAAACGTACAGATAGGCTATACACTACCATCGAAACTAAGCGATTATTTGAGAGCAAACTCCATAAGGTTTTACGTAGGTGGATCTAACCTTTTGACTTTCACCAAATACCTGGGGTATGATCCTGATTTAGGTAACTCTGGTGTTGATAATGGAAGGTTTCCACAAGCCAGAGTATTTATGGGAGGGTTTAACATTAAATTTTAATAGCAATGAAAGCGAAATACATAATACTATCTTTTTTAATGCTTGTAGCTTTCTCTTGTGAGGATATTGTGGATGTTGATCCGCCATTTGCACAAGATGCTGAAAGCTACTTTCAAACAGAGGAAGACTTTGAAAATGCACTGATTGGTGCTTATGATATGTTGGGGCCAAGTTTCATAACATTGTTCTTGGGAGAAATTGCCTCTGACAACTCCATTGCAGGGGGAGAAAGCCCTAATGATACACGGTCATTGCACGATGTGGATGAAATGATCCATACGCCATCATCAGAAGATGGACAAGAGTTCTTACGAATTCTCAGGTTCAATTATGCCGGTATTACTCGAACCAACTTCATTTTTGAGTTTCAGGATAACCTGGACTTTGATCGTAAGGCAGAATTGCTTGCGGAGGCTCACTTTTTAAGAGCTTACTATTATTTGGAGTTAGTGAAAGTTTTTGGTGATGTGCCATTAGTGGTTGATAGACGTTTAGGTAATGAAGAGGCAGTTTCATTGCCACGAACACCTAAGGCTGACGTATATGCGCAAATTGAGGCAGATCTCATTGCAGCTGCTGCTGGTTTGGAATATACAAATCCTGAGAAAGGTCGGGTGACCAAGGGTGCTGCACTGGGACTATTAGGTAGAGCGTATTTGTATCAGGACAAGTTTGACGAAGCAGCTACTGTTTTGGATGAGTTGATCAATGAAGGACCTTATAGTCTAATAACAGTAACAACATCTGATGAATATGTGGAGCTATTCAGTGTGGCGCAAGAAGGTAATTCTGAGTCCGTATTCGAAATTCAGCATATAGGTACGCAGGGTTCCGATTTTGGCTCTCCTCAGGCAGCTGAAAGTAACTGGGCAGTAGGATTCCACAGTCCAAAGGATTACAGCGGGCCAATTTACGCTGATGGAAATGCTTACAATCAACCAACTGCAGATCTATACAACTCTTTCGCTGCTGGAGATATCCGTAGGGATGGTTCCATTTTCGATATTACGGCATTTCAAACGGCAAATCCTGAAGTGGATTTTGTCATTGGAGCCGGAGGATGGACGGGTTATTACAACCACAAGTATATGCGTCGTGCAGATGAGACCGGAGCAGGAGATGTCCGTTTGACAAGCCCAAGAAACCATCGGGTTTTGAGATTGCCTGAAGTTATGCTGATGGCAGCAGAAGCTCATAACAGAAAAGCAGCACCAAATGATGCATTGGCTCAGATGTATTTGAATATGGTGAGAAACAGAGTAGGTCTTACAGATGTAACCGCAACAGGTACGGCGCTAACAGACGCCATTTGGCAGGAACGAAGATGGGAGACAGCAGGAGAAGGATTACGATTCTTTGATCTGGTGCGCACCGGGCAAGCAGCAGCGGAAATTACTGGATTTGAAGTAGGTAAACATGAAGTATTCCCGATTCCACAGTCTGAGATAGACTTAGCAGGAGGAACATGGGTACAAAATCCTAACTATTAATAATGAAAACGATGAAAGAATTAAAAAAACTGATTTGGATCATCCTACCAGTATTGATGCTAGGATGTACGCAGGAAACATTTGAATTGTCAGAGGCTCCTCCTGAGGAGACTGATGCGGTATTTACCTCTCAGGTTTCGACCCAGGGAGAGAATTATATTACGTTCACAACTGAGTCGCGTGGATTCATCAATAAATGGGATTTCGGAAACGGGACAGAAGCTGAAGGGGCTGAAGTAACGGCTTATTTCCCATTCGCAGGTTCCTATGATGTGACCTTGACTGTGTTCACCAGTGGTGGATCTGCATCAACTATGCAAACGGTTGATATTGATTCTACAGATCCTGAAATATGTAACGTGGAAATCCTCCAATTTCTGACGGGTGGTTGTGATGCTACGGAAGGAAAAACCTGGGTGATGGACGCCGAAAGAGCAGGACACTTTGGTTTGGGACCACCCACAAACTTCTTCCCGGAGTTTTATTCGGCAGGTCCTAATGAACAAGATGGATTTGGACTTTATGATGATGAATTCACCTTTATTCTTGACAATAGCGTTTTTATACAACAAACCAATGGTGATGTATTTGTGCGACGAGAACAAGCGGGTGACTTCCCTGGTGCAGTAGTAAATTCTGCAGGTGATTTTGTAGCTCCTTACACCGCTCCAGAGGGCTTGACTTATTCGATATCATCTAATGAAGCAGGTGACGATTTTATCAATATTTCATCTCCCGGATTCATGGGGTTTTTTACGGGTTCAAGGAGCTATCAGATTTTAGATCTTAATGAAAACGAGCTTTATGTTCGGTATCTCGATTTAGGTAACACGGGATTGGTATGGTATCAACGATTTATTAGAAAAGGATTCGCTCCAATTGTAGCTTCTTTTACAACTGCTACGAATGGATTAGAGGCGACCTTCACCAATACATCATTGAATGCTGAGACTTATAGCTGGGATTTTGGAGATGGTAACTCAAGTACAGATGAGAATCCAGTACATACCTATGCAGCTGAAGGTACCTACACCGTGGAATTGACAGCTTCAGGATTTGGTTTGGAAGAGGTGATAACGGCAGAAGTCACAGTTTCAACGGTACCAAAAGCATTTCCTATCACCTTTGAAGATGGAGATGTCAATTTTGGTGAGTTTGGAGGTTCCGTATTCAATGTAATAGATAATCCGGATCCTACTGGAATTAATACTTCTTCAAGAGTGGGCGAATTTGTAAAAGGAACTGATTTTTCATTTGCTGGATTGGCTGTATTATTAGATGAGGACGTTGATTTTTCAGCAAACTCAACACTTTCAATGAAGATTTGGTCACCAGTGGCTACCAATGTCATTTTGAAGCTAGAGGCAGAAGGTGACGCTGGTACGTTTACAGAAGATAACGTGAGTATTCCATCAGCAAACGAATGGGTTGAAGTCACATTTGATTTCACAGGAGCTCAAACAAATCTCCAAAATCTCGTTGTTTTTGCAGATACCGATAACAACGTAGGTGGTACTTTCTACATTGATGATATTGGATTTGCCACAGAATCAGCAACTGAAATAACCTTGGATCTTTTGACCGGCGGTAATACCAAAACCTGGGTCTTACGAGACGGTGCTGGTTCATTCGGAGTAGGAAGCGGACCAGGGATGGACAACTTCTTCCCTAATGGTGCGGATATCTCCGGTGACAGACCATGTCTTTGGAATGACGAGTTTGTATTTAAAACCGGAGGTCAGTATGAGTACATTACAAATGGAGATATCTTTGGTGAAGCCTATATGGGATTAACCGATGGATGTCAAACAGATGCTAACCTGACTGGTACGGATGCTGAAGATTGGGGACCTGGAATTCACTCGTTTTCCCTTAATCCGGCCACAGATACAGAGGATGCAGAAATTACGGTTCGTGGAGATGGAGCATTCATCGTGCTACCTAAAGCCTTTAATGGCGGTGAGTATACAGCGGCACCTCCGAGTATGGATGCAGCAGTTACTTATCAGGTACTGGATTACTTCAAGAATGCTACAGGAGAAGAATTATCTCTAGGAATTGAAGTAGGTGGAGGAACTTGGTGGAACTTTGTATTAGTTCCTAAAGAATAAATAGTGATATGGGATTGCCCAGAATGGGCAATCCCATTCTTATTTTAGATTAAAAAATTGCATTAAGTACATATGAGATTCCTGGTTCGATTTTCAATAGCTCTACTGTTTTTAGTTTCATGTTCAAGTGACGAGAATGGAGATGATCTACTATTGCCTTCCAATCTTAGTGTTAGTGTATTGTCCAATGAAAACGGAAATGTTCAGCTACAGGCTATTGCTGACAATGCTAATTTCTATCAATTCGATTTTGGTGTTGGTGATGGTTTTGTTAGCGATGATGATGGTAGTGTTTCATATGAATACCTTCAAGAGGGGGATTATACAATTACCATTCGAGCCAATACAACAGTGAATGACTTCATTGAAACTTCAGAATTGGTAACAATAACTATAGATTTTGAAATTTCAGATGAAGGTTATTCAACCCCACTATCTTACAGTGATTATTCACTGGTTTGGAACGACGAATTTGATGGAACAAGCCTTTCAGCCGATTGGACCCATGAAATTGGTACAGGAAGTAGTGGATGGGGAAACAATGAACTGCAGTATTATCGAGAAGAAAATACGATTGTAGATGATGGATATCTGATCATCTCGGCCAAAGAAGAAGCATTTGGTGGAAGCGAATACACTTCTTCACGAATCATAACCGAAGGCGATCAATCATTTAGATATGGTAGAATAGATATTCGAGCAATTTTACCCGAAGGTCAAGGCTTATGGCCGGCACTTTGGATGCTTGGTGATAATTTCAATACCATTGGATGGCCTTTCTGCGGAGAGATTGATATCATGGAAATGATAGGAGGTGCTGGTAGAGAAAACAATGTGTTCGGAACACTTCATTGGGATAACAACGGAACGTACAACTGTACATGCGGCGAAGATCATGACTACACCTTACCATCTGGTACTTTCAATGATGAATTTCATGTATTTAGCATTATTTGGGATGCTACCAGCATCACATGGTATGTCGATGACATAGAATATACGAGTAAACAGTTTTCTTCAGATATGGAGGAATTTAATCTCGACTTCTTTTTCATTTTCAATGTTGCAGTTGGCGGTAATTTGCCTGGTTCACCGAATCAAACGACGGTATTTCCACAGCATATGATTGTTGATTATGTAAGGGTATTTCAGCCCAATTAGGAGGCTCATTATACCAAAATAAAACTTTGCTTTGGAGGCATTTTCAGGGATGATTTTGCCCAAGAATTGAAAAAATAAACAATATGAGTAGCGATAGCACACAAACCCTGGATATCGAATACTTAAAAGATAAAACTACGTCCACCGACATGGTGCCTATGGGTCAAAAATTAGCCTACGGTACTGGTAACTTAGTTTTAAACTTATTACCTGCATCACTTAATTTATTTCTGTTCTTTCTGGTTACGGCTTTTGGAATAGACCCATTTTTGGCAGGACTTATGGGAGGATTACCAAGGCTATTTGATGCTATCACTGATCCCATCATGGGTTTCATCACCGATAATACAAAATCAAAGTGGGGAAGAAGGAGACCATATATTGTAATTGGAGCATTTTTAAGCGGAGTGATTTTCGCTCTACTATGGCAGCTTAACGCAGATAATTCTCAGACTTACAACTTTTGGTATTTTCTTGTCTTTTCTCTCATGTTCACGATAGGTAATACCATGTACGCAACGCCATTTGTTGGACTGGGCTATGAGATGACCTCTGATTATAATGAAAGGACGAGGCTGATGGCCATTGCTCAGATGATGGGTCAAATCGCTTGGATGATAGTCCCTTGGTTTTGGGTACTTGTAGCGGATCCTAACCTGTTCGCAGCTCAGGACGAAGGAGTAAGAACGATGGCTATTGTTGTAGGTGGAGCATGTATGCTATTGGGGATTTTGCCCGGTTTGTTTTGTAAGGGGATTGATGCGAGTCACATGGAAAACCGAGCCAAACTTAATATGGCCAATATGGTCAGTAACATGGCAAGCTTATGGAGGAGCATTGTTCAGATTTCTACCAATATTCCTTTCTTAAGATTATGTGGAGCCACCTTTCTTGTGTTTAATGGATTTCAGCTCATTTCAGGTTTTGCCTATTTTATCATCGTTTTTTACATGTTTAATGGAGACTATGGACTAACTGGGACATGGCCTGCATGGTTTGCAACGCTTAGTGCGGTAGCTACTGCTTTTCTTGTAATCCCTATCATTTCCATGATGTCTAACAAATGGGGAAAAAGAAATGCATTTATTATTGCAACAATCATTTCCATTTTTGGATATGCACTGAAATGGTGGGGGTTCAATCCCACAAATCCCTGGCTCATTTTTATGCCCATTCCTCTGATGTCATTTGGTATAGGAGGACTCTTTACATTGATGATGAGCATGACTGCAGATGTTTGCGATCTGGATGAATTGAAAAACGGAATGCCTCGAAAGGAGGGGACTTTCGGTGCAATTTATTGGCTGATGGTCAAGATTGGACAGGCTTTGGCTATGATTCTTGCAGGGCTTGTCTTAAAACTGGTTGGGTTTGAGGCAGGGGCAGCCACGCAAACCACTGAGGCCATGACTAACCTTCGGTTAGCAGATATTATCATACCCATAGTTACTGCAGCGCTCGCGATTTGGGTCATATGGGGATATGATCTATCCGAAGCAAGGGTTAAAGAAATTAAAACAACGCTCCTAAAGAGAAGAGGGAAGCTATAAAAATTGATAACATGAAGAACACATTCGTTTTGTATTTATGCCTTCTCTTCGCGTTAGGTTTTGAATATTGCTCAACAAAAGACTCAATGAAACAAACAAAAACAGCAGCACAAATCTTAGGAAATCCGAACTACCAAGCATTTTCTTTTGGAGGGTATCGTGGTATGTCAAGAGATACGGTGCCTTCAGTAAATGAATTAAAAGAAGGGCTTAGGGTTTTGTCAGCCATGAATGTCAAAATCCTTCGAACATACAATACTCAGCAGTACAAACATGCAGCTAATCTCTTGCAGGCGATCAAAGAAATGAAAGAAGAGAATGAGGAGTTTGAGATGTATGTCATGCTTGGAGCCTGGATTGATTGCGAAGGAGCCTGGACAGATCAGAGAAACCATGAAAAAGAAAGCCTCGAAAATAATGAAGCAGAGATCAATGAAGCGGTTAGGTTAGCAAACGAATATCCTGAGATCGTTAAAATCATAGCTGTTGGAAACGAGGCAATGGTTCATTGGGCAGAGGCGTATTTTGTAAGTCCAACCATCATATTAAAATGGGTAAATCACCTTCAGGGATTAAAAGCCTCAGGTGATTTGTATAAAGATATTTGGATTACCAGCTCGGACAATTTTGCTTCCTGGGGAGGTGGTGATTCAAGCTATCACAAAGAAGATCTAACAAAGTTGATGCAGGCGGTGGATTATGTCTCACTTCATACCTACCCATACCATGATACATATTACACGCCTCAATATTGGATAGTGGAAGATGACACCTCGTTAACAGATTTGGAGAAAGTAGATGCAGCGATGGTTCGAGCCAAGGAATATGCTATTTCACAGTATCAAAGTGCATTAGACTATATGACAAGCCTTGGAATTAATAAGCCGATACACATTGGAGAGACAGGTTGGGCAAGTTTGACCAATGAACTCTACGGGAATGAAGGATCGAAAGCATCTGATGAATACAAGCAAAAGCTTTACTACGACCACATGAGAGAGTGGACCAATTCCAATGGTATGTCTTGCTTCTATTTTGAAATTTTTGATGAACAGTGGAAGGACGCCAGAAACCCTTTAGGATCAGAAAATCATTTCGGATTGATCAAGTTGAACGGTCAGGCTAAGTATGCATTGTGGGACCTGGTGGATAAGGGTGTGTTCGAGGGAATTAAAAGAAATGGATTTCCGATTACGAAGAGTTTCAATGGAGATAAAGAGGAGTTGATGAAAACGGTTCTTCCTCCCAATGTGCTAGAGTTGACGGAAAATTAGTTGCTATTCCATATTTGTCAAATTAAAATTTGGATTGAATGAAATTTATTAACCACCGTTTTATGAGAACATTCGGTTTGTTGAATAACACCCGCATTTCTCTTATTAAATATCCAGTCCTCATCCTGATCGTTCTCCTATCAGTAGGGTGTTCAAATCAAGGTAATGAAAGCGACTCAAGTGAAACAATGAAACCTATCAAGGTAGAGATAAAGCAAGTAGATGGAGGTTTTAAAATCTTTAGAGGAGGTGAACCCTATACTATAAAGGGTGCCGGGCTTACCGGGGATGTAAAAAGCCTAAAGGCACATGGCGCCAACTCATTTAGGACCTGGAGTGTGGGGAATGAAACCGAAAGTGGAAGAGAAGTGCTGGATAAGGCGCTAGCAAATGATATGACCGTAATGATGTGTTTCTATGTGAAACCGGAAAGACATGGAATGGATTATGACAATGCGGAAATGGTAGCCGAACAATTCGAAAATATTAAGAAGAAAGTATTAGAGCTGAAAGATCATCCAGCATTACTGATGTGGTGTATCGGTAATGAATTGAATCTGAATTATAAGAATCCGAAAGTATACGACGCTGTAAATGAGATCTCAAAATGGATCCATGAGGTTGATCGCAATCACCCTACAACCACAACGGTAGCTTCTTTGAATCCGGATCCTAAAGGGCTTGCCGACGTGATTCGAACAAGAGCTTCTGATCTAGATGTTTTAAGCATTCAGGTATATGGAGATCTGTTCGCGTTGGAAGATTTATTAAATAAGGCTGAATGGACAGGACCCTACATGGTTACAGAATGGGGCACTATCGGACATTGGGAGATGGAATTTACAGAATGGGGCGCTCCAGTAGAGCAGACAAGTACCGAAAAAGCTGGTACCTATTTAAAAGGCTATAAGAAGTCAATAGAGCCATTTTCAAAGCAATGCATTGGTAATTATGTTTTTCTGTGGGGTCAAAAGCAAGAACGCACGCCTACCTGGTACGGGCTGTTCCTTGAGACTGGTGAGGAAACTGAGGCTGTGGATATGATGCATTACATATGGAATGATGAGTGGCCTGCGAATAGAACACCAAGACTTGATTCAATGACGTTGGATGGTAGAAATTCTCGTCAGAGTGTTTACGTCAGCCCTGGAACTGATTATCAAGCCTCTGTTTTTGTGCACGATTATGAAAGTGATTCTTTGACTTACAAATGGGTAGTCATGAGGGAAAGTACAGCCACAGAAGAAGGTGGTGATGAAGAAGAGATTCCGGAGCAGCTAGGAATTATTGAAAGTGCCAAAGAACCTACTATAAATATTATTTCCCCAACGGAAGAAGGAGCATACCGACTGTTTGCCTATGTGTTTGATGGGAATGGACATGCAGCACATGCCAACATACCTTTTTATGTCAAAAAATAAGATCAGCTATGAAACCGACCTACTTTTTGCTCATCACCATTGTAGCACTTATTGTTGGCTGCAATGCAAAAAAAACTGAAATGAATGTTGAGGTATACGAAACTTCTGCAAGTGGAAATAACCATGAAAGACTTGTGGATTTTGACGCAAAAAACCCTGATGTTTCAATCATTTTAAATCCTCAGGAAAAATTTCAAGTAATTACAGGTATTGGCGGATCATTTACCGAATCTTCCGCTTATCTACTGAATCAGTTGAGCAAGGAGAACAGAGCGGAAGTTATTGATGCCTATTTCGGAGAAGATGGAGCTAAATATTCGTTGACAAGAACACACATCAATTCATGTGATTTTTCACTAAGCAACTATGCGTATGCAGAGGAAGAAGATATAGAATTGGAGAATTTCTCAATAGAGGAAGACCTTGATGACATTGTCCCAATGATCAAAGATGCCAAGTCAGTTTCTACAGATGGCTTTAAGATCATTTCTTCACCATGGTCCGCACCACCCTGGATGAAGGATAATAATGATTGGGTAGGAGGCAAATTACTTAAGGAGCATTATCCAACCTGGGCGCTATACTTTTCAAAATACATTGAGGTATATGAAGAACAAGACATAGATATCTGGGGAGTGACTTTTGAGAATGAGCCACTTGGAAATGGGAGCAATTGGGAAAGCATGCACTACACGCCTGAAGAGATGGTGGATTTTGTTCAAAACCACTTAGGTCCTCAACTGGAGAAGGACGGTTATGATGTTAAGATTCTGGGTTACGATCAGAACCGCGGCAAAGAACTTAAAGAGTGGACGGAAGCTATGTACCAAAATGAAGCTACATCCAAATACTTTGCTGGTACCGCAGTGCACTGGTATGCAAGTACCGTGGATTGGTATGGTGAAGCACTTCAGGAAGTACATAACCTGTCTCCAAACAAGCACTTAATACAATCTGAGGGGTGCGTTGATGCAGAAGTTCCGAAATGGAAAGATGATGTCTGGTATTGGAGTAAAGAGGCCACGGATTGGGGTTGGGATTGGGCCCCAGAGCACGAGAAGAAAGATCACCCCAAATATGTTCCAGTTTACAGATATGCAAGAGACATCATTGGAAGTCTCAACAATTGGGTAGATGGTTGGGTGGATTGGAACATGGTGCTGGATAGACAAGGTGGTCCAAACTGGTTTAAAAACTGGTGCGTCGCTCCTGTAATTGTAGATCCTGAGGCCAATGAAGTTTATTATACACCACTTTACTATACCATGGTCCAGTTTAGCAGATACATCCGACCGGGAGCCACTCGAATAGGATTTGAAATTTCGGATGATAGATTAATGACAACTGCTGTTGAAAATCCAGATGGATCTATTGCGGTCATGGTGTTGAACATGGGGGATGAAGGAGTTGAATTCGAACTAAAGATGAATGGTAAATCTAGACCGATTGCCATTCAAGGAAAAGCATTACAAACAATTTTATTAAGGAACGAGGCGAGTAACTAACGCATGAAAAATAAGGAAACCTATTTAAAAGAATTGAAGCTGGCTGAATCAGCGAAGGGTTCAACAGGAGAGTTTATCAAAGTGGATGGTGAGGAATTCTATTTAATACGGAATTACGATCAAATGCGACCGTTCTTCATGAGTTTGGTTAGTCATTCTGATCACTGGCTCTTCATCTCAACTACTGGAGGGTTAAGTGCCGGGCGCAAAAATGAGGAATCTGCGTTGTTTCCCTATTACACGGATGACAAGATTAGAGATGAGTCTGAAGTGACAGGAAGTAAAACCATTTTCAGAGTTCATGTAGATGATAAAGAAATGCTTTGGGAGCCTTTTTCCAACAGGTTTCAAAACGCCTACGATACAAACAGAAACCTCTACAAAAATCGAACGGGTAACAAAATAATATTTGAGGAAGTCAATCATGATCTTGGGCTCACCTTTCAATATGGATGGAGCTTTTCGGAGAAATATGGGTTTGTAAAAAAGGCAAGTCTTAATAACAATGGAGCGAAAAATGTTTCCATCGAAGTATTAGACGGCTTACAAAATATTTTACCTTCTGGTGTAAATTCCTCCCTTCAATCCAGAGCAAGCAATCTTGTTAATGCCTATAAAAAGAATGAATTGATTGATGGGGCAGGCCTTGGCCTATTCATGCTAAGCGCGATCATAGTTGATAAAGCAGAGCCAAGCGAAGCACTTAGAACATCTACTGTATGGAGCTATGGTCTGAAAAATGATCTCATATTATTATCAAGTCTTCAGCTGAATGCTTTTCGAAATGGAGATAAGCTCAACAAAGAAGATAATATCAAGGCTGAGAGAGGAGCATATTTCGTTTATGATGCATTGCAACTAAAGCCTGATCAAGTGCATAAGTGGGGGATTGTTGCAGATGTAGATCAAAATCATTCTGATGTGATTCAGCTAATAGAGGCACTTAATGATGAGAGAAAGCTAATTGAAGATCTCCAAGAGGATATTGGTACTGGAAAAAATCACTTATTACAGCTTGTAGGTAAAGCGGACGGACTCCAGCATACAAATGATAAATTAAGTGTGGGCAGACACTATTCCAATGTCCTATTCAATATCATGCGAGGTGGAATCTTCGATGAGGACTATGACATTGATGTTCAGGATTTTAAAGAATATGCTTTAACGATTAATCAAGTATTAGTTCAAGATCAGTCCACATTCTTTGAATCACTGGGGGAGAGGATTAATTATGAAATACTGCTTGAAAAAGCGGAAACACTTGGAAACAGTGATGTGACTAGACTTTGTAGAGAATATCTACCCCTCACATTTAGTCGGAGGCATGGTGATCCCAGTCGGCCTTGGAATAAATTCAATATTAATATCAAAGATGAACAAGGAAAGAAACTTCGGACATATGAAGGAAACTGGAGAGATATTTTTCAAAATTGGGAAGCGTTAGCAATTTCTTATCCGAATTATATTTTTTCCATGATTACAAAATTCGTCAATGCCTCTACTATTGACGGATATAATCCTTACAGAATTACCAGAGAGGGTATTGATTGGGAGGTGATTGAACCTGATGATCCATGGTCGTACATAGGATATTGGGGAGATCATCAAATCATTTACTTGGAAAAACTGCTGGAAATTGCAGGATCCTATCATGAAGATAAACTTCTTGAATTACTTTCTGATGATCAGTTTGTTTACGCAAACGTTCCTTATAGAATCAAAAATTATGAAGCAATAGTAAATGATCCTCAAGACACCATAGATTATGATTATAGTGTTGAAAATGAGGTGGTTAACAGGGTGAATGAGTTTGGATCAGATGGGAAATTAGTTTTTCAAGGGGATCAATTGCTAAGAGCGAATCTGATTGAAAAATTACTTGTCACATCTTTAACAAAGCTTTCAAACTATATTCCGGAGGGTGGAATTTGGCTCAATACCCAGAGACCTGAATGGAATGATGCAAACAATGCTTTAGTCGGCAATGGTGTAAGTATGGTCACACTGTGCTACATGCGGCGGTTTGCCACCTTTATGTATAAGTTATTAGATAAAACAAATCAGGAATTTTCCGTGAATAAAGAAGTGGCTGATTTCTTTTATCAAATCCATGAGGTATTTAGTGATAACCTGGGGCTGTTAAACGATTCGATAAACAATAAGGATCGGAAAAGAATGATAGATGATCTAGGACGAATTGGCGAATCATATAGAACGAAAGCTTATCATGGTTTTGTTGGAAAGCACTCAATGCTAACAGCTACCTCGGTCCAGCAGCTTTATAAGGTTGTCATAGAGCACATCGATCATTCCATCAGAGCGAATGAAAGAAAGGACCATCTCTTTCATGCATATAATCTTCTATCTTTTGAGAAGGAAACTGCTTCCATTGATCATTTATATGAAATGTTGGAAGGTCAGGTTGCTGTTCTTAGCTCCGGGCTATTGGATATGAAAGAAGCTCTTGAAGTGCTTGATGCGTTGAAGGCAAGCAAGATTTATCGAGAGGATCAGTATAGTTACATGCTCTATCCAAATCGAACATTACCTAGATTCCTTGAAAAGAATAATATCCCAACAGACTTTGTTAATTCATCAAAATTGGCTCAAAAATTATTATCCGATGGAAACAAGGCACTCATCTATTCAGATGTGAAGGGTGGTTTTCACTTCAATGGATCATTCAATAACGAGGGGAGTTTACGAACTGCTCTGGAAAAACTAAAGAAGTCTGGGTATAAGGATCTCGTCGAGGAGGAGTATGATAGGTACCTTGAAGTATTCGAACAAATGTTCAATCATAAAGCATTTACGGGTAGGTCCGGGACGTTTTTTGGTTACGAGGGCCTGGGAAGCATTTATTGGCACATGGTAAGTAAGTTGCTTTTAGCCGTTCAAGAAAACATTTATTGGGGTTGGGAAGAATACCAGGGAACTTCAGAGATGGGTCGAATGGTCGATCACTACTATGAGATCAGGGCTGGAATTGGTATCAATAAAGATCCTGACTTATACGGTTCTATTCCGACAGACCCATATTCTCATACTCCGGGGGGTAGAGGAGTGCAGCAGCCGGGAATGACTGGACAGGTAAAGGAAGATGTATTGAATAGATGGGCTGAACTTGGGGTATATGTGAAAAATGGAGAAATCAAATTTGCTCCAATTTTCCTAAACCAACAAGAATATTTATCCACATCCGGACAGTTTGAATACTTCAATTTGAAAGGAGAGAAAACCAGTCTGGACATCCATACTGATCAGCTTGCTTTTACATATTGTCAGGTTCCGATCATTTACGAAAAAGGCATTAGCCAGCAAATTGAAGTAACCTATGAAACTGAAGAAATGGAACTGAACCCGGGAAGGTCATTGAACAAAGAAGCTTCATCACACATCTTTGGCCGAACAGGTAAGATTAAGAAAATTAAGGTCATACAATAATTAACCACTATGTCAGCACGATATGAAATTTTGTCCTTAGCAGGAAAGGATCTATCAGGAAAGTCCACATCAGAGTTATCTGCGCTTTACAATGAACTTTTGAAGGAAGGGATGCATGGCTTATGTTTCAGTCCATATGAAGAGGGCCAATCTCCGGGTGATCAACTAAGTGAGGAACAAATCCGAAGACGGATGGAAATCATCCAACCATATACAAAGTGGATTCGCTCTTTTTCTTGTACCGATGGAAACGAAATGATTCCAGCAATCGCAAAGGAGTACGGATTGAAAACGCTGGTTGGTGCATGGTTAGGTAAAGATGATGAAATCAATCAACGAGAAATTGCTGGTGTCATTGAGGTAGCTAAGGCGGGACATGCTGATATTGTAGCCGTAGGCAATGAGGTGTTGTATCGAAAAGATCTTTCCGAAGATGAACTATTATCCTTCATTTACCAGGTAAAAGAAGCCATTCCGGATATTCCTGCAGGATATGTAGATGCTTATTACGAGTTTGGTAACAAGCCGAGAATTACGGAAGCCTGTGATGTGATTTTAGCGAATTGTTATCCCTATTGGGAGGGCTGTCACCTGGATCACTCGCTACTTTATATGAAAGACATGTTCCGACGTGCGCTGATGGCCGGGAATGGAAAAAAAGTGATCATCACTGAAACAGGCTGGCCTGATCAAGGAGAAGTTTTTCATGGAGCTGAACCATCGTTTGAGAATGCTATGAAATACTTTATCAATACCCAATTATGGTCCAAAGAAGAAGATATTGATATATTTTACTTCTCTTCTTTTGATGAATCCTGGAAGACGGGTGATGAAGGAGATGTTGGTGCTTACTGGGGGATCTGGGATAAAAATGAAAAGCCTAAATTCTAGATTTCAAATCATTTCAACTATGAAAACGCATTTCTTTCTTGAAAAACTGCTTTCACTTTCGATTTTATTATTGTTTGTTGTTATCTCTCAATCTTGTGAAAATTCATCAAAAGATGTAACAGCAAGTACCGATTTCGATCGAAAAGTAGATAGTCTTTTATCGATAATGACATTGGAAGAGAAGATTGGTCAGACAATCATGTATAATGGTACCTGGGAGTTTACCGGCCCGACTTCCGGAAGTTTTAGATGGAAGGCAGAAAAGATAAAGGATGGACAAGTGGGTGCTATGTTGAATGTTCTTACTGCTGAAGAAATCAGAAATACGCAGGCATTGGCGGTAGATAGTAGCAGATTAGGAATACCCATGTTATTCGCCTATGATGTGATTCATGGATACAAAACAATGTTGCCAGTTCCTATCGGTCAGGCCGCATCATGGGATCGAGAAGTGGCACGGCAGGGTTCAGAAGTGGCAGCAAGAGAGGCCTCCGCTGCAGGGTTGCACTGGACATTTGCTCCAATGATTGATGTGAGCCGAGATGCCAGATGGGGCAGGATCATGGAAAGCGCAGGGGAGGATCCATACCTTTCATCCGTCATGGCAAAAGCGTGGATCGAGGGCTATCAAGGGGATGACCTTTCAGCAAATCATACGATTGCTGCTTGTGCCAAGCACTTTGCCGGCTATGGATTTGCGGAGGCAGGCAGAGATTACAACACAGTGGAGGTTTCTATGCAAACACTTTATAATGTAATACTACCTCCATTTAAGACCGCTAGTGATGCAGGGGTGGCTACCTTTATGAACGCATTCAATGATTTAAATGGCGTACCCGCAACAGGAAATGAATTCCTTCAACGAGATATCTTAAAAGGGCAATGGAACTATGATGGTATGATGGTATCGGATTGGGGCTCCATTCCCGAAATGATCTTTCACGGATACGCACAGGATACCGCCCAGGCTGCCGCCATGGCCATGAATGCGGGCAGTGATATGGATATGGAGGGGAGAGTTTATGAGAAAGGCCTAAAAGAAAAAATCAATCAAGGGGAAGTAAATGAGGATTTTCTCGATGATGCTGTCAGAAGAGTGCTTACCTTAAAATACAAGCTGGGATTGTTTGACGATCCGTACAGGTACTCAGATCCAGCCAGAGAAAAAGAGGAGCTTTTGTCCGCAAAGAACTTAGCGGCTGCAAGAGATGCTGCAAGAAAATCAATGGTATTGCTGAAAAATGAAGCCAATAGTTTACCATTGAATAAAGATACCAGATCCATCGCTGTAATTGGTCAGCTAGCAGCGGATAAAGACATCCCACTCGGGAGCTGGAGAGCGCAAGCGGTTCCAAACTCTGCGGTCTCACTGTTAGAGGGAATTAAGAATGCGGTATCAGATAGAACGAAAGTTGCATTTGCGCAAGGCTATACGTTAACGGTTGGTCATAGAAGCTTTGGTAAAGAGCTGACCATAATAGATGACGATAAAAGTGGATTTGAGGAAGCAATTGCGCTAGCCGGCAGAAGTGAAGTGGTAATTTTAGCCATGGGTGAAGATTGCTATCAATCAGGAGAGGGTAGAAGTCAAATGGATGTTGGCCTGAAAGGGAGCCAGGTGGATCTTCTCAATGAATTGAAAAAAGTGAATAAAAATATCATTGTAGTCTTGATGACCGGACGTCCGGTTGCCATTCCGAAAGTTTCTAAACAAGCCAGCGCCATCCTTGAGACTTGGTTTGCTGGTTCGGAATCAGGAAATGCCATAGCCGATATCCTTTTCGGTGACTATAGCCCGTCGGGAAAACTGCCTGTTTCCTTTCCTGTTCATACGGGTCAGGAACCCCTTTATTACAGTCAAAAAAGTACGGGTCGACCAATCAATCGTGATGAGAACGTCTTCTGGACCCACTACACGGATGGCCCTAATGAAGCTTTATACCCCTTCGGTTTTGGATTGACTTACACTGAGTTTGAATTTGAGAATTTGGAAATCTCATTATCTGGAGAAAATGTTAAGGTTTCAGTTGATATTACCAACATTGGCAGCCAGGATGGTGAAGAAGTAGCTCAATTATACATTCAAGATGTACATGCCTCGCTCGCACGCCCTATTTTAGAGTTGAAAAAATTTCAACGTATGTTAGTCGTAAAAGGAGAGACAAAAAAAATCGAGTTTACGCTCAGTAAGGATGACTTGTCCTTTTTCAATAACAACGGAGATTTAATTTTTGAACCTGGAGAATTCAAGATTTCTGTGGGTTCCAACTCTAGAGACCTTCTTACCAAATCAATAGATATCAATTAGATAATGAGAAATCAAAAGCTATTATTAATTACTGTAGTTTCTTCACTAGGTGGACTCCTTTTTGGATACGATACAGGCGTTATAAATGGAACTCAATTTTACTTCAGTAAGTACTTTGAGTTAGACGCTATCATGAAGGGGTGGGTAGTTAGTAGTGCACTGGTTGGGTGTTTTGCCGGGGCTTTGGTTTCAGGCATTGTGAGTAAAAATTATGGTAGAAAAAATTCATTAATACTATCAGCAATTTTGTTTTCCATCTCGGCATGGGGTTCAGGACTGCCTTCATTTTTACCTCAATCAATTCCATTACTGGTCTTTTTTAGAATCATAGGAGGTTTAGGAATCGGCGTGGCCTCAATGAATGCCCCTACCTACATAGCTGAGCTGTCTCCTGCCAATATTCGAGGCAAAATGGTAACGTATTATCAGCTTGCAATAGTCGTTGGATTTTTTGTGGTATTTCTCGTAACATACGCCATTGGAAATTCTGGTGATTTGGAATACAACTTAAATCAAGGTTGGAGACTTATGTTCTGGTCTGAACTCTTACCCTGCTTTATTTTTCTTTTTTTGCTCTTCATAGTACCCAAGAGTCCAAGATGGCTTGTTATGAAAGGAAGAGACGAAGAAGCCAAAAAGATACTCCAACAACTGCATGGTGAATCAGAAGCCGAGCGAGAATTTAGTGAAATATGTTTGTCAATAGATAAAACAGATAATCCAAAGTTCAGTGAATTACTGAAAAAAGGCATATGGCCAATTGTCTTAATTGGAACAGCACTTTCAGCGCTTCAACAGTTAACAGGAATCAACGCGGTGTTGTACTATGGTGCTGATATTTTCGAGAAAGCTTTGGGATTCGGACAAGAAGATGTGCTGCAACAACAACTTTTACTCGCTGGAGTAAACTTGCTATGTACATTTATTGCGATGGGAACAGTAGATAAATTTGGAAGGAAACCACTTATCTACTTAGGCTGTATCGGGATGATTGTAGGGTTCTTGATGTTAGGAATTTCACTTAAGGTAGATCAGGTAGGAATAGTTTCATTGATGGGAATTTTGATATTCATTGGCTCTTTTGCCTTATCAATGGGGCCTGTGGTATGGGTACTACTGTCAGAAATATTTCCTAATAAAGTTAGAAGCCTGGCCATGTCTGTAGCGGTGGCTGCTCAATGGGGAATGAACTATCTGGTCTCTCAGTCCTTTCCAATTGTAGTGGAAAGTGATGCAAATCAGGGGCCTTTCTGGAATCAATCCCTTCCATACTTCATATTCATCGGGTTCATCCTGATCACTTTTTTTCTGACCTATAAATTTATTCCTGAAACAAAAGGAAAGTCATTAGAAGAATTGGAGAAAGAGTGGAACTAATGCTGAGACGATAGCAATTTCGATCCAATAAATTCCAGGCGCTTTGCACCGTTTAATCAGAATCTTTGTTTTTACTTTTGTAATGCTCTGGTATAGCAATATACAAATCTGAGAATGTAACAATAAATGGGTTTGTTCAGCTCACTAAATCACGCCCTCACTGGGGATCATTGAACGTGCTGACTGATTCATAATCCTTCTAATAAGAGGTTTGATATAGTATGCCAGAGTTTTTAACCTTTAACAGTGATTTTAGGCTATGTTTTTGCTTTAATACTTGAACACTAGTTCTGAATTGTTTTAGTTTAAACTATCAAGTAATCATACATGCGATCAAAGTATCTTTTAATAATTGCCTTATTCTTTCTGGGTTTTACATCTAGCGCTCAAATTTGCAAATATGTAATCAATGAGAAGGATCCTATCACAGATGATATCATTCGGACTGTTAAAACACGTTTGACCGGACCTACTCCTTATTATTACTTTTCCTACATTAGGAATGGGAGTGATTATCAATTTAGAGTAGAAGTAGGGGATTACGAAGAAGTAAACGTGACAATTCCCAAAGGAACCGAACTAGTGATGCGAGCCGGAAATGGTAAGGTTATTCGCATGCAATCCATAGAAGCAATTTCTTCAGAGATTATCCAGGACTTTGGTAGTAAGATTACGCGGTATGATATCACATTTCAGATGACAGAACAGGATATGTTAGATATTAAAGATTCTGGTATTGTCTTTATCAGGATTAAAGCGATGAAAAATACATTCAGCGATCAGCAAATCCCGGAAGCTGTTGTCGAAATTTCTAAGGCTAACGCTGAATGTATTTTTAAATAACTATTCTGCTCTGAGAGTCTCGGTAGGGTTCTTATTGGCGTTAATCCATACTTGTGATAAAATGGTAGCGGCCGCAATCCCAAAGATAATTAATACAGTTGGCATAACCACGGTTGCGTCTACAGGAGCGTGATAAGCCATTTCATTTACCCATAAATTATTTACCCATATTCCAAATGGAATAGCAATGGATGAGGTAATTATGATCATGATTATAAAGCCTTTGGACATTGAGAACGTCAATGACCGAAAAGAAGCACCAAGGACCTTGCGAATACCTATTTCTTTCAATTTGGTCTTTAATTCGAAACTTACCATTCCCAAAAATCCTAACCCTGTTATTGATAGTGCAATCATGGCAATGTATGTAAGGATGTTTCCCAGGTCATAAAAGAATTGGTAGAATTCATCAAGTTGAGCATCCAGAAATCCTCCCTCAAATTCTCTGGAGGCATCGAATGAAGACCAGGCTTCTTCAAACTTTTTACCTTCTTTGATGGGGTTATTACTCAACACTTTTAGATAAGCATATTCATATCGGTCGGTTTCAATCCTTAATCCCAGTGGGCGAATTGATTTCATGAGAGGCTCCCAATGATAATCCTTGAGTACACCAATAATAGTTAGCGCGAGTGTGTCGATCTTCATGACCTCACCTATTGCTTGATTTGCAGATTCAAAGCCAAAAGATTCGATTGCTGTTTCATTGAGGATTATAAACTTTTCATTTTTATCCGAAGCCTTATGGGGAAAATCATCTCCAGCAATAAGCTCCAGATCCATGACATCTACATAGTTATGATCCACATAGAAATGGTAGAGTGTAATATCTTCTTGACCCTCTTTCCAGTGAGCACCATTTCCATGCGATCGTCCAATTGCTGGATGATGCGAGGTAAAAGTGATATTTTCTACGCCTGTCATTGCACCATAATGTTGTTTTATGAGTTCTGGATCATGGTCATGTGTATTCACATAAAAAACTTCGGATTCATTAAATCCATAGTTCGCATTGGTTAAATAATTTGCTTGCTTATTGAGGATAAGAATCGTGACAAGCATGAGTATGGAAAGGCAAAATTGAACACTTATCAAGGTTCTTTTACCCATGATATAGGAGAATACTGAGCGCTTCTTGGAATAATTCTTTGAAATAGAGCCTTTTAAAGTATTTATCGCTTTCAATTTGGATAGAAATACTGCGGGTCCAATTCCGGTAAACAACCCTATGATTATGGTGAAAATCACAAAATACCCATAGGTTCCGACAGAGTCTTCAAGTGAAATACCAATGATGTTGAATATCCATATTTCATTGAAAGCTACAATCAGGTATCGATAAATGAACATAGAGAAGACCAATGATATGAGTGCTGTAAGAATAGATTCAGTCAAAAACTGGGCGATAATCTGATCTCTTCTGGCTCCGTTTACTTTTCGTATTCCAATTTCTTTCGCTCGGCTCAATGACTTGGCGATTGATAAATTGGTATAATTAATGGATGCGGTGATTAGTACGATTAAGCCAAGCAATCCGAAAAAGGCCAAAATAAACCATGGAAGTGCATAACCTATTTCATTAGACATGGATCTGCCCGGTACAATTTCATTGATTGCTTGAAGACGAAATACATATCCTGAATGGTCCTCATCCAATTTTAGATTTTCATCAGCTATTTCATTGATAATCTGCTCTGTTTTTTGTCGATCTTCGGAGCTATTCAAGACCAGGTAGTTGTAGCTGTCCCAGATGTTTTCCCAGTTATCAAATTCTTTGGATAAAATACCCTTTTCAGCTAATACTGGGATGGTATTGAATGAAGCTAGTGCTTCAAACACCACATGGGTGTTGTCGGAAACTGGGGCCAGGACTCCTGTTACTTTGTAGCTTCCATGATCCTCAAAATCAACCGTTTGACCAAGCGCTGATTGTTCTGGGAAAAGTTTATCAGCGAGATCTTCACTCAAAATCACACTGAAAGGCTCAATCAAAGCTGATTCTTTATTGCCTTCAATCAGTTCAAAGCCAAATACTTCAAAGAAATTCTCATCAGCATATAAGGATTGAATGTTGAGAATTTTGTGTGGTGATCTTATTTCACCATTAAAATCATTATTGAGATTAGTTGCTGTTTTTACAAACGAGTAGTTGTCAACTAAATGCTTTTTGAAAAGTAGAGAAGAGGTAGCATAAGCTTCATCAAAAGCACCCTCCTGACCATTGAAGTAGGTGGTGATTCGATAAGTGTTTTCGCCTTCAGGGTGAAATTTGTCGTATTGAAAATGATCATAAACCAGTAAGATCAACACTAAACAAATGGACATGCTTAGTGATAATCCGAAGATATTTAAGCCGGTAAATAGCTTGTGTTTCCATAAATTCCTAAGCGCGATTATGAGGTAGTTTTTTAGCATCCTTTTTAAGTTTTGGTTTCAGGTTGTTAGACAACCATATTTAAAAGGATGTTACAATCGCAAGAAAGTTGTATGGTTTCAGGCGATTAAAGTGCGTCTACCAACTCCTTCCAATTCAAGCCGAACTCCTTCTCTTCAAATCCAATCGGGAGTTTATAGGAAAGTGCCCCCTCAATTCGATTTTTAGAATTTGGATGGGTCATGATAATTTCCAGATCGTCGGGATAAGACTTTTGTTCCGTCTTAAGCTTGGTAAAAAAATGAGCAAGTCGCGCTGGATTAATTGAAGTTTTAGCCATCAGTTGATAGGCAAACTCGTCTGCCTCACGTTCTTGTTTTCGGTCAAATCCTGTGGATATGAGAAGTCTGGAGATTTCAGAAATCATAACCGCATCACCTCCTGCAAGAACTGCAACTAAGACACTCAATCCCAATTCTTTCATCAGTCTGTCCACAACATCTCCATTTTCATGATGACCTATTTCGTGTGCAAGAATTCCAGCAAGCTGTTCCGGATTGTCAACAAACTTGATAAGTCCTGAAAAAACATAGATGTTTCCATCGAGCGTCGCGAATGCATTAATCTCATTGCTAGCATCTATTAGATGAAATTTGTATTCGTATGCCTTTGGATTTAAAGAGTCCAGCAGCCTTGATGAGATTGGCGTTAATATTTGGCTGACAACAGAATCATCATAGAAGTCATACTGTTTTTCAATATCATCCATGATTAACGCTGCCAGATCTTTTTCACGCTCTTTGCTTAGTTTAAGATCAGTGCCTGGTATACTGAGAGGTCTCCATGTAAAGGCTAGCCATATTAGTCCAAAAATTAAAACCAGTATGAGTAGCTCACGCCAAATTTTCATTTTGGTGGAAGGTTTTTAAATTCATTTCCATCGGTGTCCTTTTTTTTGAAAACAGCTTCGTAGGACAATCTGCCAAAGAACAGGAAATAATACATACGTCCTTTTCGAGCTTTAACGGCACCAACAATGCTAAATACGAAATATGCGAGATTAAAGATTATCGCCATGATTACATATCCCCGAAAATTATCCGTGAGTTCCCAATCGAAAAAGTAAATACGAATGGCCCAGAATACGCCAACGGCATTGATAATAGTCGTAGGTAGCTGACTGATGAGTGACTGTAAGGAATGAAAATGCACAAACAGACCTTTCGATCTGTTTGTGAAGTAATAGACTACTGCAGCAATCAAATTGATGATGGGTAGTGGAAGTCCTACAGCCACTGATGCAAACATCATAAGGTATGAACCCATAGCATCATCTTTTTCTCGATCGCTAAGTTCGTTTGGTTGGGGAATAGGATGGTATTGTTCGCTCATGGTTTACCAGAAAATGGGGGATAATCATCAGTCATAAATGACATGTAAATATTAACTCTCATGGACCAACGGATAGTTCCCACGTTAAACTCGTGCCAGCTTTGAGGATAACTTGCAGTAAATAGTACGACCCACCATGCAAGAAATTGTAAAACCAGTGATGCAATGGTTCTGAATATTAGCAGAAATCCATGTGGGAGAATCACATAGATGCCTCCGAAAAGTAGTCTTAACAGCAACACTCCTCTGCTCAGTCTTTCAGGGTATGGAATTTCCAAGGTAACATATTCATCCTTAGCATCGATACCAAACGGAGGATACCCATCGCTTAGGTTATTGAGTCTTGCATTCAATCTTAAATTCCATCGATACAACCCTTCCTGAAATTCGAAAAAACTTTGAGGATACTTAGCTGTGAATAGAACGATCCACCAGGAAATGAATGATAAAATAGCACCCCAAAGAGAAACAAATATCAAAATAAACAGGTGGGGGAGGACAATGTAAATACCGCCAAAGAGTGAACGAAGCAATAGCTCTCCTCGAGAGTATCGGTCTTGATACTTAATGTCAATTTTCATAAAGTGGTTTGGTTAGGTTTAGAAGGGTAAGATAATTAGAGCTATGTAATATCGAAACCCTCTAAATAAAAAAAGCCCTGAATTACTTCAGGGCTAATCTATCAGCTCTTAATAGCTTAACCTAATCGTATTATGAGTGGTGATAGATGTTTTTTAAACTAAGCAAATAGTATGCCGTAATAACGATATTTTAAGCATTTAAAAGATGTACACGGATTAATCAGCATTAGGTTTTGATAAAAATGAAAAAAAGAGTCTTGAAACACTTTCAAGACTCTTCCGATTAGTTTCAAATTTCATCAATCTATTCCGATATTCCTTCCAGGTCAAGTAAGAAAGCATATTGAAGTGCAGTGGTTTTATATCGCTTAAACCTACCTGATGCACCTCCGTGCCCTGCTTCCATGTCAGTGTCCAAAATCAATAAGTTATTGTCTGTTTTTTTGTCACGAAGTTTGGCCACCCATTTCGCGGGCTCCCAATACTGAACCTGTGAATCAAATAATCCGGTAGTTACAAGCATATTAGGATAGTCTTGCTCAGAAACTTGATCGTAAGGTGAATAGGACATCATATACTCGTAAGATTCCAGGTTTTTCGGATTCCCCCATTCATCAAATTCATTGGTCGTTAGAGGTATCGTTTCATCCCACATTGTAGATACAACATCAACGAAAGGCACAGCCGCCATTACCCCATTGTATAATTCAGGTGCCATGTTTACAACTGCACCCATTAAAAGCCCACCGGCACTTCCTCCCTGTGCATAAAGATTTTCTGCTGAGGCATACTTTTTCTCAATAAGGAACTTAGAGCAATCAACGAAATCGTTGAATGTGTTCATTTTTTTGAACATTTTGCCGTCCTCATACCATTGCCGACCCATCATTTGACCACCGCGGATATGTGCGATTGCAAATGCAAAACCTCGGTCTAGAAGGCTCAAACGAACTGAACTAAAACTTGCATCAATTGTGGCTCCATATGATCCATAGCCATATTGAAGTACCGGGCCATTACCGTCTTTTTTGAATCCTTTTTTGTAGACAATCGAAATAGGCACTTTTTCTCCATCTCTAACTGTTGCCCATAACCTTTCTGTCACATAATCTTCCGGGTTATGTCCACCAACTACTTCCTGTTGCTTCATTAATGTTTTCTCACGAGATCCCATGTTGTAGTCAAAGGTTGAGTTAGGAGTCGTCATGGAAGTATATCCAAATCGGAGAACGTCCGTGTTGAATTCAGCATTTGTTGAGATGTATGCATTATAGGCTGGCTCGCCAAAGTCAAGGTAATGCTCATCACCTGATGTTTGATTAATGATTCGCAAGTTGCTTAATCCATTCTTACGCTCATCAACCACCATGTAATTATTGAAAAGTTCAATGCCTTCAAGCAAAACGTCTTCTCTATGTGCAATAACTTCTTTCCAATTTTCCTTTCCTGTAGCATTGGCAGGAGTTTCCATGAGTCTAAAATTGGTAGCATCCCAATTGGTAACGATGTAAAATTTATCTTCAAAATGGGCAATGCTGTACTCATGCGCTTTTTCATCTCTAGGAATAAATTGCTGAAAATCACCACGTGGGTTATTTGCATCAAGTATGTGGTAATCGCTTACCAGGGTACTACTGTTCCAAATGATTACATAATCGTCAGATTTTGACTTATACACACCGATGTAATAGGAAGGATCCTTTTCATGGTAAACCATAACGTCGGTCTCTGGTTGCGATCCAAGCTCATGTCTGTAGATTTTTTCTGACAGTAATGAAACTTTATTCTTGGAGGTGTAAAAAAATGTTTTATTGTCATTGGCCCATGCTCCACCTCCAGTGGTATTAGCAATCTGATCTTCCAACATCTCCCCAGTTTCCAGATTCTTAAATCTTACGGTGTAAATACGTCGACTCAAGGTGTCTTCAGCGAATGCCAAAATTTTATTGTCTGGACTTACATTCAATCCTCCTGCGGCATAATAGTCATAACCTTCAGCCAGTTCGTTAACGTTTAGCAGGATTTCTTCATTCGCTTCTAATGATCCTTTCTTACGACAATAAATTGGGTATTCTCCACCCTCCTCATATCTGGTGTAATACCAGTATCCATTCGAGAGATAAGGGACAGACTCATCCGTTTGTTTGATACGACCCACGATCTCTTCGTAGAGTTTTTCTTGCAAATTTTCGGTATGGGACATTACAGTTTTTGTGTAATCATTCTCTGCATTTAAATATGCAAGAACTTCCTTGGTATGATCGTCTGGATTTTCAGCTCGCTTTTGTTCATCTGTGAGTCTCATCCAGAAGTAAGGATCTACTCTGGATTGCCCATGTTCTTTGAGTATGGTATCAGCCTTTGCTGCAACGGGTGCGTCAGGTCTCATTGGTTTTTCTTCAGTTGTTTGTTTGGTACATGCTCCCAGAAAAATGATTCCGGTAAGTAGCGTGACTAGTTTTAAATATTTCATTGTATTGAAGTGAGTTTGTGCCGGGCAAGTTCCACAATCAAATAAAATTTTCCTAATTGGTTTTACATGATCGGTAGAATCAAAAAAAGGCAGGTATGATACCTGCCTTGGTTATTTATATTTTGTTATTTGTTATGAAAACATTTTACTCACCACAAGCTCTTTAGATCCCGGAGTGTATTTGTAAAATCCTTCACCTGTCTTAGCTCCCAGGTATCCAGCGGTAACCATGTTTACTAATAATGGACATGGAGCATACTTTGGATTTCCAAAGCCTTCATAAAGCACATTCATGATAGAAAGACAAACATCTAGTCCGATAAAGTCAGCCAACTGAAGTGGACCCATTGGATGAGCCATTCCGAGCTTCATTACCGTATCAATTTCCTCTACACCGGCAACACCTTCGTGAAGCGTAATAATCGCCTCATTGATCATAGGCATTAGTATTCGATTAGCGACAAAACCCGGATAGTCGTTCACTTCAACAGGAACCTTTCCAAGATTTTTGCTCATCTCCATGATTGTCGATGTAGTTTCATTGGAGGTAGCATACCCTCTAATTACTTCAATCAACTTCATGATTGGCACTGGATTCATGAAGTGCATGCCAATTACCTTGTCCGGGCGCTTTGTTGCAGCGGCAATTTTCGTGATCGATATAGAAGATGTATTTGTGGACAGAATGGCTCCTTCCGGGGCATATTGATCCATTGTTTCAAAAATCTTTTTCTTGATATCGAAATTCTCAGTAGCTGCCTCAACTACAAGATCCGCATTTTTTACTCCTTCTTCAGTGGATGTAAATGTGGTAATATTTGCGAGCGTAGAAGATTTATCTGCTTCCGTAATTTTTTCCTTCTGAACCATACGATCCAGATTTTTAGAAATTGTAGCCAATGCCTTTTCGAGTGCAGCTTCGTTAATGTCGATAAGCGAAACGTTAAATCCGCTCTGAGCAAATACATGGGCTATACCATTTCCCATGGTACCACTCCCAATTACTGATACATTTTTCATCTATTACGCGTTCTTTTCTACACAATTCAAATCTTCAAATGCAGCCTTCAATCGATCGTTGAAAGATTTTTCAGCCTCTCTGATCCATACCCTTGGGTCATAGAATTTCTTGTTAGGTTTATCGTCCCCTTCAGGATTTCCGATTTGACCTTGTAGATATCCTTCATTTTTCTTGTAATAGCTTCCTACTCCATCCCAATAGGCCCACTGAAGATCTGTGTCTATGTTCATTTTGATTGCTCCATAAGAAATGGCTTCTCTTATTTCTTCTCTTGAAGAACCAGAACCACCATGGAATACGAAGTTTACTGGATTAGATGATGTGTTATATTTCTCCTGGATAAAGTCTTGTGAATTTTTAAGAATGATTGGGGTGAGTTTTACATTTCCAGGTTTATAAACTCCATGGACATTTCCAAAGGCCGCTGCGATTGTGAAGTTGTCACTTACTTCTTTCAATTTCTCATAAGCGTATGCCACTTCCTCAGGTTGAGTGTAGAGCATTGAGTTATCTATATCTGAGTTATCAACTCCATCTTCCTCACCACCGGTTACTCCAAGTTCAATTTCAAGCGTCATTCCCATTTTTGCCATGCGTTTGAAATACTCAACACAGGTTCCTATATTCTCTTCGATAGGTTCCTCAGACAGGTCAAGCATGTGTGATGAATACAAAGGCTTGCCAGTTTGTTCGAAGTGTTTTTCGCCGGCCTCAAGAAGTCCGTCAATCCAAGGAAGAAGCTTTCTAGCGGCATGGTCGGTATGAAGAACCACTGAAACACCATAAGCTTCGGCCATTTTATGTACGTGGTGGGCGCCTGAGACGCCACCCGCAATTGCTGCTGCCTGTCCATCATTGGAAAGACCTTTTCCAGCCATAAAAGCTGCTCCACCATTTGAGAATTGAATCATAACTGGAGATTTAATGTCTCTAGCAGTTTCTAAAACAGCATTTACAGTGCTTGAACTAGTAACGTTTACAGCAGGTAGTGCAAAGTCGTTCTCGTTCGCATAATTAAGAAGGTCTGTGACTTCCTGTCCAGTCAGTACACCAGGTCTGAATTTCATTTTAAAAGAATTTGTGAGTTATAAACAGAATTTTGTTCCGCAAATATAACTTCTAGCAGATGGAATGAAAACGACTTTCAAGCCTCATTATAGGCTTGCTGGATTGAGGTAGGATCAATCTTTGGATCGGAATCAATGAGCTGCGATTCTTTGTCCCATTTATAAGCTGCAATAGCGAACAGGACTAAGAGATAAAGTAGTTTGATTAGGATTTTCCACTTCTTCATAGGATCCATTAGACCCATGTTGAGGGGTAATGGTTTAAAGAGGTTTCAAAAAAAGGTTATTTATAGATGAATGGTCTATTTTTATAGATAAATAAAATAGCGCAACCCGCTGATTTTGAGATTTTTGACCTTTGAGTTGCGCCAATTTTCATTAGTCCTCAATTTCTTTTTTCATGAGTGCATAATAGATAAGAAATCCTATTGCAATACTAACTGCTTCTATTCCATAAGGCATTGCATCATCACTATCCAATCCCATTGCATCGATTACGATCAAACCAAGGCCTCCGAATAGAACAATCAGTCCCCATTTTAATGCACTTTGTCGGCTGTCCTTTTTGCTGAAGAGATTTGCAGTTTCTGAATTCACCATGTCTTTTTCAATTAGCTTCTTTTTCAATGAATAATTTGTTAGCGTAACAACAAATAGTATTACAGATCCAAATACTGATATGATTGCTACTATTGGAATTAGTTCGTCCATAATTGTTTAATTTTTTTTATTGAACATCTTTTCCCTTATGACAATGGGTGATTTAAGAAATGTTGCAGATCAAGAAAATTATTTTCCCGTTGCAACATTTTTACAAGGTGGATTGACTAATAGGTATCCATGGATGAAAAACAACTTGTGCGTCAGGTTTTAGGAGGTAGCGAATCAGCTATCAGGCTGCTTATAACAAAATATGAGCGACTTGTAATACACATGGTGGCTCGTGTAGTTACTGATGATATGGACCGTGAAGAGTTATGTCAAGATGTTTTTGTAAAAGTCATCAACAAATTAGGAGGGTTCAATTTCGATGCTAAACTTTCTACATGGATAGCGACAATAGCATATCGCATGGCGGTGAACTTCGCTAAAAAAAAGAAACTTAACCAAGTAGATTTAGATGAAGTAGTTTTCGTTCCAGATGAGGATGTTGGAGTTACAGAAAGAGAGGATATGAAAGAATTCATTCTCAAATTAGTGGATCAATTACCCATCAATTATAAGACGGTTCTCACGCTCTTTTACCTGGATGGATTTAGTTACCCTGAAATTGTTGATATTACCAATATGCCAGAAGGAACTGTTAAAAACTATATTCATCGGGCAAGAGTTAAATTGAAAAAGATTGTAGAAGATCATGCACGAAAGGAGGTAGCATTATTATGAAAGAAGATATCGAAAAAATGATAGATGAGGCGCTTAAAACGGAGCCTATTTTTCAGTTAAGAAAAGACTTCAAAGATCGGGTGGTCCATGCCATACGAAAGCAGGAGAGAAGCAGTCAAAGAAAACTGTATTTTTGGATGGCACTTGGTACTTTGGTCATCTTTGGTTTTGGGTACGCCACTATTGCTTACTTCCTCCCTTCGATGTTCGAAAATTTTGGTACCGTTAATGACAGCATTTCCAATATTGTACCACTAGCTGTTATGGCTGGAATACTGATTGCGCTTATTCAATACCTTGATAAGAGGCTAGTAAAGAATAAAATCATGATTTAGTTCGGAAGTTCAGAGAAATGGTTTGTCAATAGGCTCCCAAAGTTCAATTTTTCTTCCCTCAGGATCCATAATCCATCCAAACTTTCCGTATTCAAATTCTTCAATTTCGCCAACTATTTCTACTCCCTCTTTTTTTAGCTCTTCCAGTAACTCCACAAGGTTTTCTACGCGATAATTAAACATGTATTCCTTTTTGCTTGGACCAAAATATTCAGTGTCTTTTTTGAATGGTCCCCAGGCTGTTGTGCATATCTGTTCTTTATCGTTCATGTCTCTCCATTTAAAGAGACCACCATATTGATCCGTTTCAATTCCTAAATGTTTCCCGTACCAATCTTTCATTTTTTCCGGGTCTTCTGACTTGAAGAAGATTCCACCAATTCCTGTAACTCTTTTTTTCATGTGCTTTTCATTTGGGTCAAATAAAGTGAGAAAAATAACATCCAGAAAAACAAAGTCTAAAATCACCTAAAAGGATGAGTAGAATTCGTGCATATTCCAGGAAATAGATAACCATTAATTATTCGGAAATAAATGTTCGAAGAGATATTAAGCGGTTTCATCTTAAACTCGAAAAACGAATGGTAATTCTTTATATATTTTAGATTGATTACCAACCATCAAAGCATGAGAGTACTGCTCTTTTTACTGATATGCCTATTGGGCAATTTTTGCCAGGGTCAGTCTTCTTTGGATAGCCTAAGAGATGAGTTAAAGAACTTACCTGATGACTCTGTAAAAGCTCAGTTATTTCTGGATATCGGTTTTGAATCATTTAGAATGTCAAAAGATTCATTTCTTTATTACACGGATAAGGGAATTGAACTTGCAAAAGAATTTGATTATCACAAAGGCGTGTCGGAAGGATACTCTAACAAGGGTATATACTACAGTACAAGATCAGATTTTGATAAGGCAACGGAATTTTTTCAAAAAGGCTATGACGTGGCACTTAAATTCAACAATACAGAAGGTATGATAGCTGGGTTAAGTAATCTGGGTATCGTTCAGAAAAAGATTGGTAATTTTTTTGAGGCGTTGAATTACTGCAACAAATCAATAGCACTTGCTGAACAACATGGTAATTATTTAAGAAAGGCTCGCACACTTAATAACATTGGATCAGTGTATTATGAACTAGGTGAGTATCAAAAAGCGATTGAGTCATATGTAGAGTCACTTGAAATTAAAAAATCCATTGGCGACAATGCTGGTTATTTTTCTACTAACTCCAATATAGGAACACTCTATTTCGAGATGGAAGAATTTGATAAAGCTGTTCAATATTATGAAGCAGCATTGAATAGCGACTCTTCACTAAATAAGATGCTGGGTATGGGGAAACTCTACCAGGCACTGGGAACCGCGCATGAAAGTCTTGGAGATTCGTCTTTGGCTCTGAGTTACTTTGAAAAGAGTCTTGAGTCAGCCAAAGCGCAGAACAATAAGCTTACTGAGGCTAATACCTATTATTATATTGGCAGGCTTCACATTTCAAATAACGAACCGGAAAAAGGGCTACCGTTTATAAGTAAGGCCGAGGAAATATTTTTTGAACTTAATAATAAATCCGACCTTCTTGAGGTAACGAATTTAAGAGCAGAGGCATACTATTTATTAGGTGATTATAGAAAGTCAAAAGATTTGGGAGCCGAAGCTCTTGCTATTTCAAAAGAATTAGGTCTCAAAAAGCAATTAACCTCCGCATCCTGGATTCTATATAAGACAAACGAAAAGCTTTCAAACTATAAAGTAGCCTTGGATTATCTATTAATTCATAAAAAATACAATGATAGCTTGACGGCCGAACTGAATAAGAAAGAATTAGTAACCTATGAGAATAGGGTAGAACTTCAGCAGCTTCAAAATGACAACCTGAAACTAAATAATCAGAATGAGCTTAATGAAGCTGAACTTGCCAAAAGTCAACTACAACTTCAAAGACAGTCGCTCCTTATTTTTGGTACAATCTTCGTTTTGATTCTGGTATCTGGGTACGCTTATCTCTTATATAGATATATCAAAAACAGAAAAGGAACGATCAGGATGATGAAGCAGAAGAATCACGAGATTGAAGAACAAGCCATACTTCTTAAGAAACAGGCCGATGAATTGAGAGCAACTAATATTGAAGTGAATAGCATGAATCAGATGCTGGAAGATAAGGTGCGTGATAGAACCACAAAAATATTAGCTCAGAATGAGAAGTTGAAAGAATATGCCTTCTCTAACGCACATTTAGTTCGTGCACCACTTGCCAGAATCTTAGGGCTAGTAGAACTTCTGATGAATAGTGAACTCACCGAAGATCAAAGACAAGAGTTTAGGTCAAACCTTCAATCTTCTGCTTTGGAACTGGATCAGGTCATACGCAGAGTAAGTGATGTATTAAGTGAGGAAAAAATCAAAGATCAAATCGCCTAGCATTTCCTAGGCTTCTCCGGTACTATTTAGATTTACAGTCGTCAAGTGCTTTTTGGGCGCGTTGCATTTGTGCATGAGCTTCCTCCATGGCTCTTTTTGCTTCCATAGCAGCCTCCATAGCTTTTTCAGCTTCAGCGTCTGCTCTCATTGCTTGTTCGACTGCCTCTTGCTGTGCCATACTTGCTGCAAGACTCGCTTTTTCTGCTTCATCAGCTTTAATAAAAGCATAAAGAAGAAAAAACAAGGTAGTTGTTGACAGGATTATGATTAAAATGTTCTTTTTCATGGCTTGTTATTTTGATTGGCATTCCTTCAATTGAAGTTCCAGGTCTAACGCTTTTGCCTCATTCATTTTAGCCAATGCTGCAGCTTCTAAGGCAATCCGGGAATGTTCTTCAGCTCTGTTTGTTTGTTCAGCAGCTTCTTGTTGAGCCACGTTAGCAGCCATTCCAGCCTTAGCTGCTTCATCCGCTTTAATAAATGCATAGAGAAGAAAGAAAACAGTGATGATTAAAAGGATTACAATTATGATATTTTTATTCATGGTGGCTTAATTATTTTGACATTTGTCTAATTCTCGTTGCAACTTCAAAGCATCTGCTTCATTCTTTTTTGCCATAGCGGCAGCATCCTGCGCTTTTAACTTTTCCTGATCTGCTCTAGAAGCCTGAACTGTAGCTTCATTTTTTGCTTCGAGTGCGGCTTGTGCAGCCCTTTGCGCTTCATTGGCTTTGATATAAGAGTAGAAGAAGAAGAAGACATTAATAAGTACAAGAATAACAATGATGATATTTTTTTTCATGATTAGGTTTTTGTTTGAGCGTTCAAAATCGATATCTATATGATTAGGCCTTTCGTTGGACTATAAAAATAGTGGTTTAATCTTTGTTGTCTTACCGCTCACAAAAAAACGATTATTTTTAAAATCAATTCTTTCAACATTGCGTTGAAAGAATACGTCTAAAAAGAATTTCTATGAAAAAGTTGTTGTTGATTGCCGGGTTTGTAATTCTAACTTCATTTGGAGTGTCCTCCGGATATGAAGGTAATATTCAAACGTTCATTCAGGGAGATACATTACAAGTTCTAAAACCAAAAGAAGAGCATCCAAGTGAAGCTTATGTGATTACTAATTTGCTGAAACGTATTCATTATCGAAAGCTTGCACTTTCTGACTCTATTTCCTCTGTGATTTATGACAACTATTTTTCATCATTAGATCCAAACAAAGCATACTTCTTTGCATCGGATGTTGCGAAATTTGAAAAGCTAAGATTTGAACTCGATGACCAGATCCCTGCTGGAGAACTGCAGTTCGCGTACGATGTTTTTGATGTCTATCGTGAACGAGCACTCAATCAAATTGATTATGTATTCACCTTGTTAGAAACCGAATTTGATTTCTCCAAAGAAGAATCCTATGTTTTTGATAGAGAGGATGCTAATTGGCCAACCTCGCAAGAGGAACAAAATGAAGTATGGAGAAAGATCATCAAAAACGCAGCCTTAAGCTATAAGCTTGCAGGCAGAGATTGGGAGGATATTTCTGAAAGCTTAAAAAAGAGATACCAACGAATTCAAAAGGCCATCTACCAGTACAATAGCGAAGATGTTTTCCAAAGCTACATGAACGCTTATACGAGTGCCTATGACCCACATACTGACTACTTCTCACCACCAGATGCAGAGAATTTTCAAATTGATATGAGTCTATCTTTGGAAGGCATCGGCGCTCGATTGATGCAAAATTTAGATTACACCCAAGTGGCTGAAATCATACCGGGTGGTCCAGCATACAAGAGCAAGCAACTTAATAAAGACGACAGAATCATCGGAGTAGCCCAAGGTGATGATGGTGACTTCTTAGATGTTATTGGATGGAGATTGGATGATGTTGTAGCTAAAATCCGTGGGCCAAAGGGAACAGTAGTAAGACTTCAGATCCTAAAAGCCAGTGAAGGAATAAACGCCCTTCCGGATACCTTACGGTTGGTGAGAGATAAAATCAATCTGGAGCAACAAGCAGCAAAAGCTGAGATGATTCCAATTACTGAAGGAAACAGAACTTACAACCTGGGAGTAATTACTGTACCTAGTTTTTATCTGAATTTTGAAGAGCTCCGAGCAGGTAAAGAGGATTACAGAAGTACTACCCGAGACGTCAAAAAATTAATCACAGAACTAGAGGCGCAAGGAATGGATGGACTCATGATTGATCTTCGATTTAATGGCGGTGGATCTTTACAGGAAGCTATAGAGATGAGCGGCTTATTCATACCTGGTGGTCCGGTTGTACAGGTAAGAAACTATGATCAATCGGTTGATAAAATGGATGATGAAGATGGAGGTGAAGTTTTCTACAATGGTCCGTTGGCTGTTCTTGTGAATAGAGGTAGTGCCTCCGCATCAGAAATCTTTTCAGGAGCAATACAGGATTATCGCAGGGGAGTTATCATTGGTGAAAGCACTTTCGGTAAAGGAACAGTTCAAAACGTAATAGATCTTAGTAGATATATTAGAAATCCAGAACTTAACCTAGGCCAGATCAAAATGACTTTAGCTAAATTCTACCGGGTAACTGGTAGCAGTAATCAGCGTGTTGGAATTGCCCCTGATGTTCAATTTCCTTCCATCTATTCTCAAGAAGATTTTGGAGAGGCTAGCAGAGAGAATGCATTACCATGGGATGAAATAGCAAGCGCCAATTTTGATCCAACCAATACCATTTCAGAAGAACTATTGGATCACTTAAACGCTATCTACAGGCAGGATTTAAATAGTGATCCTGATCTTCAGAAGCTGGTTCGTGATATAGAAAAAGCAAGAGAGAGTAGAAATAGAAAGTCTGTTTCTCTCAATCTCGAAACTCGACGGGCTGATAATGAAAGTGATGATGATTTAGCAACTAGCGTTGATAACAGTGATATCAGTGATCAAGAAGCAATCGATGAAAAGCTTAAAAACGACCCGTACCTAAAAGAGGGCCTCCGATTGTTAGCAGCAATAAAAAAATTCAAAGTAGGCTAGCAACCATTTAAGAAAATCTTCATCTTTATACTAAACCATTTAAGTATAAGTAATGAAGAAGTATATATATATGCTGGCGATCTTAGGTGCCACCACTGCCTGGACGCAAAATACCCTTGCCAAAGCGGAACTTGAAGCAGAAAATGTTGATGAAGTTAAAATCGAAGGCTCTTTTGTCGATGTATTCGTCAAAAAGGGTGACCGAGTATATTTCAAAGGTGAGATAACCGGTAGTGGGGATGAAGGTGACTATCGCTTTGAAACAGACATTGTAGGTAAGACATTGGTCATCCGTGTAGATCGGCAGAGAGATAGGAGTTGGAGAAACTATCGAATCACAGAATCAAGGATAGATCTTACAATCGTAGATGGAGTTAAACTGGATATTGATAATAGCTCAGGTGATGTTAACGTCGCAAACTTGAGAGCCTCATCTTCCAAAATTGAAGCCTCGAGTGGAGATATTACGCTAAGAAGCATCATCGCTAATCTTGAAGTAGAAACTTCATCCGGAGATATTGATATAGATGGTCTAACCGGAGATTCAGAAATTGAATCAACCAGTGGCGATCAGGATATTTTTAATACCAAAGGCGATATTGAGACTCGAGCAAGCTCTGGAGATATTACGATATCTGGCTTTAATGGTAAAATAGAGGTTCAGGCTACTTCCGGAGATGTCGAGATCAGAAAAGGATTTGGCAGTATTAGGGCCCGAACATCTTCGGGTAATATCGATGGATATGGAATTGAGCTAAATGATAATTGTTATTTCGATGCTACTTCAGGAGATATTGAGATTGATTTTGTAAACGATCTCGATGATTTAAGCTTTGACTTAACTGCTACTTCCGGTGATTTGGAAGTGGGATCTCGATCAGGAGAGAAAAGAATGGTGATAGATAGAGGAGGCATTAAAATATCTGGCACCACTTCAAGTGGAAGTCAAGAATATGAATAGTAAAAACTTGTAATTGCAATAAGGGTAGCCATCGGTTACCCTTTTTTTGTTTTATCCCCACAAATAGACATTTTTGTCGGCGATCAACTTTTAACCTAACCCAAAGCAATGGAAAAACCATACATTGATTCTAATACCAGCTTACCTGAAATTACCGTTAAAGCTGTAATTCTTGGTGCAGTCTTATCCATCGTTCTTTCAGCTGCGAATGCCTACTTTGGGCTTTTTGCAGGATTGACCGTTTCAGCATCGATACCAGCTGCAGTTATTTCGATGGCTTTATTAAAAGTCTTCAAAAACTCTAATATTCTTGAAAATAACCTGGTGCAAACAGCAGCATCGGCAGGTGAGTCTTTAGCGGCCGGAGTAATATTCACCATCCCGGCTTTAGTGATTATGGGCTATTGGGAGGAATTCAATTACTTCGAAACTGTGACCATTGCCTTATGTGGTGGGGTACTTGGTGTACTTTTTACCATTCCATTGAGAAAAGCTTTGATAGTAGAAGAAAATCTCAAATTTCCCGAGGGCGTAGCAACTGCCGAGGTGCTTAAAACAGGTGAAGAAGGTGGTAAATCAGTTAAATACCTTATATGGGGATCTGTAATTGGACTTCTTTTTAAGCTGGCAGATTCGACCTTAAATCTATGGAGCGGACTCTTTGAGAAAGCTACATTAATCGGACAAAAATTTTATGGATACTTCAGCTTAAACCTTTCGCCTGCACTGGTGGCAGTGGGATATATTGTAGGGCTGAATATCGCATTTTTAGTATTCTTTGGTGGTGTCATTACCTGGTGGATTGGGATGCCAGTTTATATCGGCTCGAATGGCTTTGATGCTGTCGCCGCGGAATTGGTGGAGCTTGGAAAGTTCGCGAGCATCAGTGATGTCACGGTTGATAATATCGGAGGGGCACTTTGGAGTGCCAAAATGAGATATTTGGGTGTTGGAGCAATGGTCGTTGGCGGACTTTGGGCGTTACTAAGTCTTGCAGGTTCTTTGGGTTCTGCTTTCAAAGCGGGTATTCAGGCATTCAAGAAGGGAGGAGGTTCATTGAAGGATCAGGTGAGAACTGAATTAGATACACCTATGTCATGGGTGTTGATAGGTATTGGTGTGTTGACAATTCCAATCTTTTTTATTTATCAGTCAGCCATCTCAGAAGTGGGTATTACTGCAACAATGACTATCATTATGGTGATTGCCGGTTTCCTCTTTTCTGCTGTAGCAGGCTATATGGCAGGTTTAGTAGGAAGTTCGAATAACCCAATTTCAGGTGTTACTATTGCTACCATCCTATCAGCTTCATTGCTGTTGTTAACCTTAATGGGCACAGGAAATGAATTAGCCGGTGCTGCAGGTGCAATTTTGATTGGGGCAGTTGTATGCTGTGCTGCTGCTATAGCTGGTGATAACATGCAAGATTTAAAGGCTGGTCATATTCTGGGAGCCACACCAAGAAAGCAACAAATTATGCAGATGGTAGGAGTAATTGCCGGAGCATTAGCCATTCCGATTGTTCTTAATATTTTATTGATAGGAAATGGAATAGGAGCACCTACCCCTGAGCAACCAAATGCTTTGGCCGCTCCTCAAGCTACGCTAATGATGAGTGTGGCACAAGGTATTTTTGGTGGAGGCCTTCCTTGGAATATCATTTATGTTGGAGCTGGCATCGCAGTTGCAATTATCCTGGTTGATCAATATTTAAAATCTAAGGGGTCAGAATTTAGAATGCCGGTACTAGCTGTTGCAGTGGGTCTCTACCTTCCGTTTGAATTAGACTCATCCATTTTTGTTGGTGGTGTTTTAGCTTATTTTCTTAGCAAAAGGACTAAGGCTAGTAATAATGAAGAAAAGGCGAATAATTCCGGCCTTCTTTTGGCCTCTGGTTTAATTACAGGAGAAGCACTGATGGGAATTATGGGTGCTGGACTTACCGTTGGAATCATGAAGTCTGGAGGTGATCCTAATTCATTGAGAATCTTCCAGAATGCGAGCAGCTGGCCTGGACTTATAATTTTTGCTTTGATTATATTCTTTATTTTCAGAACAGTGGTAAAAGTTTCCAAAGAAGAGTAATAATTTGTTCGGAAACGAACGTAATAAGTGTACACCTGACTCCACTTTTTAACATCGAGTCAGGTGTATTTTTTTGTGTATCAGGCAGTTAAGTAGTCTGGCATGATTTTGATTTCTCATAAAAGTGAAAACCTCATAACCCATGCTTAAGAATTATTTTAAAACCGCACTCCGAAACCTTTCTCGTAACAAGGTATACAGCATCCTAAACATCATGGGACTAGCTCTTGGTATCGGTTGTGCACTTGTTATCTACAAAGTAATTGTTTTTGAAAACAGTT
This sequence comes from Ekhidna sp., assembly GCA_965601465.1. GTDB lineage: Bacteria > Bacteroidota > Bacteroidia > Cytophagales > Cyclobacteriaceae > Ekhidna. Next base: position 2,589,005 of record OZ271834.1, read on the forward strand.
TCGACAAGCATCAATCGAATTACGAAGATATTTATAGGGTTGTTGGACAGGGTATACGAGCAGGAGAAGTTAGCAAGGGGATGGGTACACCACATCCTGTTGGTCCTGCAATACGAGAAGATTATCCGGAAATTCGGCATGTAACACGCACGCATTATGTAGGTGGGGATCAAATCAATGTGAAAGAAGGATCTGAAGTCAAGAAGTTTCTTTTAGAGGAAGGTGTTGCCTATTTGGATCATTCATACTTCAATATTTTCTCTGTCAATTTTGTGGCAGGCGATCCTGAAACTGCTTTGACAGAGCCAAACACAGCTGTGATTTCTGAGGCTGAAAGCAGAAAGTTTTTTGGATTCGAGGAAGGGAAGGAGTCTGAAGCAATGGGAAGGACATTGAATGTGGGGAATTTACAAGATTTCAAAATCGTAGGAGTTATCTCGGATCCGCCGGAGTCTACAAATTTTCCATTTACTGTCTTACTTGAATATAATGCTCAAGGAGCAAGCAATCCATATTTTGGGGAGGCAAAGAGATGGAATTCTACTAGCTCAAGTACCAATACGTATGTATTAGTGGGACAAGGGTTTCAATCAGAATCATTCGATAGGAAATTAATTGATTTCGTAGAGAAGCATTATGAAGAAGGTGCTTCAGAGAGAAGACGATTTGTTACACAACCACTGGCAGATATTCACTTTGATCAAGAGTATGGTAATTACATTTATTCCACCTCTCCTGCGCTTTTAAAAGCGCTTACCATAATTGCAATATTTCTGATCCTAACAGCGTGTATCAACTTCATCAACCTGGCAACCGCCCAGGCAGCGAATCGATCAAAAGAAATAGGAATAAGAAAAGCTATTGGTGGCTATTCGAAGCAACTGGTCATCCAATTCTTTACTGAGATTGCACTTATTACATTGGTTGCGCTATTTTGTTCATTAGCAATCGCGGAGTTTTTATTCGTGCAATTGGAAACGGTAATCGGTACCAGACTTACATTAGATCTATTTTCTAATTTTGAGACTATTGGTTTTCTCTTTATTCTTTTGATTCTCGTAAGCTTTTTGTCGGGATTTTATCCATCAATTTTGCTCAGCAGTATGAACACTGTAAAGGCACTGAAGAGCAAAATCACCGCTAAGGATCACTCCGGAGGCTTGAACCTGAGAAAGACGCTTGTGGTAGCGCAGTTTACCATCTCTCAATTCTTAATTATTGGAACGGTGATTATTGCAGCTCAGATGAAGTATTTCATGGAGAAGGACCTTGGATTTGAAAAGGAGGCAATTATCAAAAGCTACCTGCCAGAGAGAGATGAGGTGAAAAATTCAAGATTCAAATCAATGATGCTTAGTAACCCAGCCATTGAAAACATTACTTTTTCACTCAGTTCGCCAACCGGTAATTCCAATTCACATTCCAATTTTAACTATCCGCCGTTAGAAATTGAGGAGGACTTTAATGCAAGCTATAAGCCAGCAGATGAGGAATATGTAAATCTTTATGGCCTGGAAATCCTGGCAGGTCGGGATATTCAAAAAGATGATAGCTCAAATTATGTCATTGTCAATCAGAGGATCGCTAATCTGATGGGTTTTAAAGAGGATTATGCAGGAGCCATTGGTGAAAGTTTAACATCTGGATGGATCCGTGGAAATCTTAAAGTAATTGGAGTAATGAAAGACTTTCATTCTCAGGATTTAAGTGAGGATTTCCAGTACGTGATGCTATTGAGAGATCCTGAAATTTACTACGAACTAGCATTCAAAACTAAAGACGGAGCGAATGTTAACGCCGCTATCACGCATTTCGAAGATACGTGGGAGAAGGTGTATCCGGAGTTTGTCCTTGATTGGCAATTTTATGATGAAGAATTAGCAGAAAATTACGAGCAGGAGCAAAGTGTGGCAACGCTTATGAGTACATTCTCTGCGGTTTCGATAATTATTGGATGCCTCGGATTGTATGGCCTCATCGCTTTCATTGCTGCCAATAGAACTAAGGAAGTGGGAATCAGAAAAGTACTTGGAGCATCAATCATGAGTATCATTGGGAAGTTTACAAAAGAAGTATTTATCCTGGTAATTGTTGCGTTTCTGATAGCTGCCCCGGTTGCATATTACATACTCGAGCAATGGCTCAATGACTATGAGTTTAGGATTGAAATTGGGGTTGGATTCTTTGCTCTCGCATTTTTGTCTACTTTGATCATTGCTGCAATAACAGTTAGCCATAGAACTATTAGCACGGCCCTAATCAATCCAGCTACAACTTTGAAAGACGAGTAGATTGTTGTTAAAATCTGGCTCAGTAGCGATGGTTTTACCTGCATTATCCATTTAAAAAATAGAAGCTTTCAGCCAGCTAAACTTTCCATATATTTGGCGGATTCGCAATTGTGAAAAAGTCATATATGAGTAAAGAACAGTTTAGCAATCGATGGGGTATTGTGTTAGCAGCCCTGGGGATGGCAATTGGTGCGGGTAACCTTTGGCGGTTTCCTCGTCTTGCAGGACAGTACGGAGGATCTTTTATCTTACTTTGGATATTGTTTCTTTTCATTTGGTCGATTCCGCTTTTACTTTCAGAATTTGCGATTGGAAAGAAATTCAAGAAAGGTGTTATTGGCAGCTTTGCCGAGTTTGCAGGTAAGAAGTACACATGGATGGGCTTCTTTATTACATTATGTACACTAGGTATCGCTTTTTACTATTCAATCGTAACTGCATGGTCCTTCAGATATCTTACATTTTCATTTCAGAATATTTTTAATGAAGGCACACTCCTTCAGAAGTTGCAGTCCGATCCAGATTACTTAACCAATTTTTGGGATGGCATCTCAAATGGAGACTGGATTACGGTACTTGTATATATATCAGTTATTTTTTTAGCCGCTTTTATCCTTATCCGTGGAGTAAAAAATGGGCTTGAGAAAGCAAATAAACTACTCATCCCAAGCCTCTTTGTGCTTCTAGTCATTATTGTATTTGTTTCACTTAATATGGAAGGAGGCATACGTGGATTGGAATACATGTTTGCCATAGATTGGTCTTTGTTTAGCAATTCCACTATTTGGATTGAGGCACTGTCTCAGTCCGCATGGAGCACCGGTGCGGGTTGGGGATTAATGATGACTCTTTCTGCGTTTTCGAGAGACAACGAGGATGTAACACTTAATACATTCATAGGTGCATTTGGCAACAATACAGCATCTCTACTTTCAGGGATGGCCATTCTACCTGCCGTATTTGCTTTATCAGCTTCGGACACTGAGGCCATATCCTATTTACAAACAGGCAATCAAGCCCTCACATTCACCATTATACCTATGCTTTTTGCCAATGTGCCTGGCGGGGACTTCCTTTCGGTTTTGTTCTTTTTAGCACTATTTGTGGCCGCATTTAGCTCATTGTTGCCGATGATTGAACTCTTTATGCAGAACGTAGCAGATTTGAATATATCTAAAAGGAATACCTTGTTTTTTGTTATTGTCTGCTTCATTGTTTTTGGATTCCCTTCGGCCTGGTCACTTGATTATTTTTCAAATCAAGATTGGGTTTGGGGTGTTGGATTGATTGTAACCGGTCTTTTCATTTTAATTGCTGTGGCTATGAATAACCCGGTGAAGTTTAAAGAATCGACCATTGACATTGGGTCAGATATGATTCTTCCTTCGGGATTCTTTAGAATTGCAATCACTGCCAATATCGTAATAGGCTTCTTCCTGATTTATTGGTGGTTGTCTCAGGATTACAGTTCCACATGGTTCAACGAAAAGGGACAGTGGGATCTTTTCGGCACCTACAGCAATGCATCTACCATTACACAATGGGGAATTGTCATTTTTGCTGGACTGCTGTTGAATGGATATCTATATAAGAAATTTGTAAAGAAATGAGTACAAGCACTATCATAAGTATGATTATTATTCTCACAATAGTTGTGGGAGGATTCATTTACTTCTTAACCAAAGCCATTAGGAAAGAAAAAAGAAAAATATAACTGACTAATTAGAAATGGAGCTAATTAAGTTTTTAATTAACTAAAATATCTTTGCTCAGTGACTATAATTTTTCAATTAGTCAACCAAATACTAAACACCATTTAATTGATAACTATTTATGGATAAGATTGATCCGCTAAATCAAGTCGCTGAATTTCATACCACGTTTAAACATCCCATTTTAGACTCTCCTCAAATTCCATCTGAGGAAAGGTGCAAGCTTAGAGTGTCACTCATTGCCGAAGAGCTTAAGGAATTGCAAGAAGCCATTGATGATAAAGATGTAGTTGAAATTGCAGATGCACTTTGTGATATTCAATACGTTTTGTCCGGCGCAATACTTGAATTTGGTATGGGAGACAAGTTTCGAGAGTTATTCGAGGAAGTGCAACGTTCAAATATGAGTAAGGCTTGTGATTCTGAAGAGGAAGCAAAGCAAACCGTAGCTCATTATAAAGAACAAAGAGATACGAATGCGTACTATAAGCAAAGGGATGGGAAGTGGCTGGTTTACAGGGAAGGAGATGATAAAACACTTAAGTCAATCAACTATTCCCCTGCCGACTTAAAGTCGATACTTGATAAATAGGGGTGATCTTATCTGTGTTGTTCTAGGAATGCAATGCGATCTCTACTGGTCATACTACTCTACTCAATCACGCTAAATGTACTGGCGCAAACCACTAAGGTGCTGTTCGTAGGTAATAGCCTAACCTATACCAATGGTCTTCCAACTCTCGTAGAGGAGGAAGCAAAAAGCAGAGGAGTAAAAGTAAAGACGCTGATGCTGGCATATCCCAACTACGCAATCATAGACCATTGGAACGATGGTGAAGTTCAGAAGTACATAAAAAGTGAAAAATACGATTTTGTAGTCATCCAGCAAGGGCCATCTTCTCAAAGTGAAGGCAGGAGAATGTTGATTGAAGACGGAAATAAGCTGCAGAAATTATGTGAGCAAAGTGGTTCCAAATTGGTCTATTTTATGGTCTGGCCATCTCAGGCATATTATCATACTTTTGAGGGCGTAATAAAGAATCATCGGGACGCTGCAAAAATGAATGGAGCCCTATTATGCCCTGTAGGGGAGGCTTGGAAGGCATATTTTGATAATACCGAAGATTACTCACTCTACAGTGGAGATGGATTTCACCCGTCTCCAAAAGGCAGCAGACTAGCGGCAGAAGTAATCGTCGATACCTTGTTGAAGGATGAATAAGCTAAAACAGTATGCCGATGTTCCCATTCGACTTGCGGTTGGATTTCATTTAATCTATGGAACCCAAGACAATGTTTTTTCTTGGGAGCGAATGTTAGAGTTTAAAGACTTTCTGGAATCATTCGGTGCTCCATGGCCACTGATTTCAGCGATCGTTTCTGTTTATGCCCAATTTGCCTGTGGAATACTCTTCATATTGGGTTGGAAGGTTAGGTATGCAGGAGCAGTTATGATCATAAATTTTCTGGTTGCTATTCTCCTGGTGCACCTAAATGATCCATATCCGGCGATTTATCCAGCCATTTCCATGTTAGCAGGTGCCATTTTTATGTTATTTAATGGTTCAGGATATGTTAGCTTGGACCAATTCACACAAAAAAAGACAGCTAAGTAGCTGCCTCTTTATCTAATAGTAGAGTAGTGCTTGTATTCTAGTCTACTTTTGTCATGTAGACGTTGCGGTTTTTTTCATGTTCTTCGCTGACCAGGATCCCATCAATAAGTTTCCACTCATCATTGTCTGTGCTTATGCTGAAGCTGTCATCATCTTCATCAATGTCTTCGATGACCAAATATCCACGTTTGTTGATGTACCATGATCCGGTTTCCGTTTCGGTTTCATCATAGGCATTCACCGTGATTTTTAAGTCGTTGTTACGTTTAAACTCAAAGTAAATTTCAATGTCTTCCATGATCCCACCGACAAATCCAGACACAGCTTTTATGAATATCTCTTCCAGCATGGTGTCTGCTTCTTCAGCTTCATCTTCCATTTCCTCTTCAATATCAATGATCAATTTCCATGTACCAATGATATCTTTTTCCTGTACCCTCTGAGCTTGAGCGCCTATTGCGAAGCACAAAGCCAAGGTAAATAGTGTAATAGTCCTTTTCATTTTGATTGGTGTATTTTGTTATGCAAGGTACTAGTTATACTAGATTTATGGGGAAAGGTTTCATTTGATTGAAACTATCATTCACAACACACTATTTAGTACTTTTGCAGTGAAGATTTAAGAGAATATGTTTGATAGTTTAAGTGTAAAGCTGGATAGGGCGTTTAAGACGCTAAAAGGGCAAGGTCAGATCACTGAGATCAATATTGCGAGTACAGTAAAAGAGATCAGGCGTGCATTAGTAGATGCGGATGTCAACTACAAAGTTGCCAAAGATGTAACCGATAAGATCAAAGAAGAAGCGCTTGGCCGTGATGTTTTGATTTCTGTTTCTCCTGGACAATTACTTACCAAAATTGTTTCTGAGGAGCTAACAAAGCTGATGGGAGAAACTAATGTCCCGGTAAGTTTAGAAGGTAATCCTAATATCATCCTTATTTCCGGTTTGCAAGGATCTGGTAAAACCACCTTTACCGGTAAGCTGGCAAACATGATGAAGAAACAGGGTAGAACGGTATTGCTAGCCGCTTGTGACATCTACAGACCCGCTGCGATCGACCAGCTTAAGGTACTTGGAGAACAAGTTGGAGTTGAAGTTTACTCTGAGCCTGAGAATAAAGATGCTGTCAAGATTGCAAAAAATGCTATCAAGCACGCCAAAGAAAATGGTAAGAAGACTCTTATTATTGATACCGCTGGTCGACTAGCTGTAGACGAACAGATGATGAATGAGATTTCTGAACTTAAGCAAGCAGTAAATCCCGCAGAAACCTTATTTGTTGTTGATTCCATGACTGGACAGGATGCAGTCAACACTGCAGCTACTTTCAATGAACGTCTCGATTTTGACGGAGTAGTGTTAACCAAACTTGATGGTGACACACGTGGTGGAGCTGCACTTTCCATTCGTAAAGAGGTAGATAAGCCAATAAAATACATATCTACCGGGGAAAAAATGGACGCGATCGACCTTTTTCACCCAGATAGAATGGCTAGCAGAATCCTTGGTATGGGTGATGTTGTCAGCCTGGTTGAGCGTGCGCAGCAAAACTATGATGAGGAAGAGGCTCGACGAATTAACAAGAAGATTCGAAAAAATCAATTTGGTTTTGATGACTTCCTCGCTCAAATGGAGCAAATGAAAAAGATGGGAAGCATGAAAGACCTGTTAGGTATGATCCCAGGTATGGGTAAGGCCATTAAAGACATTGACATTGATGACGATTCATTGAAGCCGATTGAGGCCATTATCAAGTCGATGACTCCAAAGGAACGTACCCAGCCAGAAATTCTTAACGGCACTCGTAAACAGCGAATCGCCAAGGGTAGCGGAACCTCAATTCAGGAAGTAAACCAACTTCTAAAGCAGTTTGAGCAGATGCGAAAGATGATGAAGATGATGAACAAGTCGGGAGGTAAGCGTGCACTGGCTAATATGCTTGGAGGAATGAAATAATTTCATTCTTGACCAATTACACTCTTTTGACTGATTTATATCCTATTTAGGACATTATTTGGTTTCTACATTGGTGCTAAATAAACCAATGCATAGAAGCTATGAAAACTATTCTCGTACCTACAGACTTTTCTAATTTATCAGAGCAGGCACTGGATTTCGCTATTCAATTAGCTAAGCCTTTGCATGCAAATATTGAATTAATTCATCTGGAAGAAGTTCCACTGGGAGATTTGTCTCTTCACCTATCAGGAGAAGCAGGGGGAAGCACCATTTCTCAAGACTCATTATACAATGCTCAATTATTCCGATCGAATAAACAAAAGCTAAATGAATTACAGGAAAAATATGGGACAAAGCAAATTCCTGTGAAAGCCTTTCAGCATGGGGGAGGGTTTTTAAAAGGTATTCAAGATTATGTTTCAGATCACGATGTTGACCTGGTGGTTATTGGAACGACTGGCGAGGAAAGCATTCAAGAATTTTTTAGCGGTAACCACACCGAGCAGCTAATCGAGCATTTAAATATTCCTGTTTTATCTCTTCAAGATCAACAATTTCACCCGGTAGAAGATATTGTAATGGGTCTGGATATTGAAGATGAAAAATACACTCAAAAAGCATTTGAACAGGTGAAAGTCATTTGTGAGGCGTTAGGATCTACACTTCATATTATTGATGTGACTAAGTCGAAGGACAATGAAAAAATGATGGAGACATTGAATAAGATCGCAAAGATTGCTGGTCTAAAAAACTACATGGTGGATGTTATTGAGGATAGTGATTCAAACGCTGCATTACTTGATTATGCGGAAGGCACAGACGCCGGGATGATTGTTATTTTATCTGAAGCTAAGGGAGGCTTAAATAGGTTCTTCCAGCATTCATTTGCGACGAGATTGACCAAGAAATCAACGATTCCAGTGTTGACTATAAATAAGGGAACGCAATAGGTCAAGTTCATTGGATATGCTTTCCGAAACAATCTGGAAATGAATGTACACTAGTTGAAATTGATTGAAGAATATTTTGAATATCCTTTTCTAAGCTGCTTGAATAGAAAACCCCTCAAATAAATTATATGAATGAGGGGTTTGATAATATTAGCTTCCACCAGAGTTGAAACCATCTACTACGCCATCGTAAAATGCTTCAGCGGCATCAGCGGCGACTTCAGCATACGCAACTAGTACCTGCCAACCTAAGAACCGACCACCTGAACTTGAGCGAGTTTTTTGTTTGTTAATTTTTTCATCAAGTTATATTTAAAATTAAACTTTAAATATAACGTTTTTAGCTTTTATTTATAAAGTACTTGTTTTGTAGCTTCGATTGTCCGAGAAACATTTGGTAGCACTTCCTCAATTAACGTCGGTGCATATGGAAGAGAAACATCCTTATTGGTAATCCTATGAATGGGAGCGTCTAACCAATCAAATGCATTGCGTTGTACATGGTGGCTAATCTCAGAGGAGATGGATGCCAATGGCCATGCTTCTTCAACGATGACAAGTCTGTTAGTTTTCTTAACAGATTCCACAATGGTGTGATAGTCTATGGGTCTTACAGATCTCAAATCAATCACCTCTGCATCAGTTCCTTCTTTTGCTAATTCATCAGCCGCCTGGTTAGCGACTTTCATCATTTTTCCAAAAGACAGTAAGGTTACATCTGAACCTTCTCTAACGATATTCGCTTGACCAATTTCGAGTAGATATTCTTCTTCAGGCACTTCACCTTTGTCCCCATACATCAATTCTGACTCCATGAAGATCACTGGATTTTCATCACGTATGGCCGTTTTAAGAAGCCCTTTGGCATCATAAGGATTTGATGGAACGACCACTTTCAAACCTGCAGTGTTTGCGTACCAATTTTCAAAGTTCTGAGAGTGTTGCTGGCTCAACTGGCCAGCGTTTCCGGTAGGGCCCCTAAATACGATTGGTACATGATATTGGCCACCAGACATAGAGAGCATTTTTGCAGCGCTATTGATCACCTGGTCAATGGCTACCAGCGAAAAATTAAAAGTCATAAACTCAATGATAGGGCGTAGACCATTGACTGCAGCACCAACGCCAATGCCTGCGAATCCCAACTCAGTAATAGGAGTGTCTATCACCCGTTTAGGTCCAAACTCATCCAACATGCCCTGGCTCACTTTATAAGCACCGTTGTATTCTGCAACTTCTTCTCCCATAAGAAAGACATTTTCGTCTCTTCTCATTTCTTCACTCATTGCTTCGCCAAGGGCTTCTCTGAATTGAATTTCTCTCATTGTTTGATACGTATTTTTCGGTGTGCTAAATTAATGATGAAAGTGTGATTAATTGGGATTTGGAACTGCTTTTTGAATTCCAATCTTGGAGGAATAGAAACAAAAAAAGCCCTGCTAACAGCAGGGCTTTGATATTTTATTGGTTGTTAATTACTTAACTGCTTCGTTTACAGCGTCAGCGAAGTTGGTGAACTCAAGATCGTTCAATGCCATGTCCTTGTATGAAGGCTCAGCATCTACAGCTTTCTTAAGGTTAGCTCCAACATCTGAAGCGTTGTTTTGTCTAGCAGAAGAAACAGCTAGTAGATAGTAAGCATCAGCTCTTTCCACCTGCTTGAACTCTGCATCAGCCATGGTGTAATCACCACTTAGAAGGTAAGCAAGACCTCTGTCAACTTTAACGTTATCGGTGTTAGTTGCAGAAGTGAATGTAGCTTTTGCTTTGTCATACTCAGCCATTCTAACTTCAACTGCCCCTTTCATAGCGCTAACTCTTCCATTGATATCGTTATCAGAAGAGCTTACTCCACCTAACGTTTCGTATGCAGCTTCATAATCACCTTGTAGCACTTGTAATGCGCCCATGTTAGCTTGCACCTCTCCAGCGCTAGCCATTTTGTTCATTGCGATTTCAAGTTGAGTAGCAGCACCATCCAATTTAGATGCATCACCTCTTTTAGCCATCTCGATATGAGTAGCAGCAAGGTTGTTATGTGCTTGCCACATGCCTGACTTATCAGCAGCAGCTTTGTAAATAGCAGCTTTTTCTTCCAATGAAGGAGTAAGTGTTGCGCTGAACATCAATTCTTCAATAGACAATGTATCAGCTTCAGCCTCTCCGCCAACAATTGCCTTAGCAAGAACAGCGATCTCAGCATTTGATTTTTTAGGCTTAACAGTTAAAACTTCAGTTTTAGCAGATCTTAGACCCGGGTAAACATCTTTGAATACTTTCTTGTATGTAGAAAGCTTCTTCATTTCTTTTTCTTTTTCAACGAAAGATCCAGAACCATTTATAATGTTGTTGTACTGAGCTTTATCCTCATCACTGATGCCATCGTAAGAAGCAAGTGCAGCTTTGAAAGCGCCCCAATCTTGAACGATAGGCTTAAGGATGAAGTCAATTGAATCAGCAGCTCCCTGGTAATCGTATCGATCCATTCTATTTCTGTAGTACTTTTCGATAGTTGCAGCTCTGTCTTCTGAGAGGTCGCTGTTTACTGTTTCGGTACCTTCTGGTGAGTGAGTACCAGTGATAGTAACGGTTCGAGTTACGTTCTTTTCAGCGATGAACCCGCTTAGCATGTTTCTTCTGGAAGCGTTTGTTTCTCCATCATAAGACAATGAAGTTCTAAGATTAGATCTTCCTTGATCAAAGTAAAAATCAACATTTGTTGGAATCAACTCCTCCTTATCATTGTATCCGTGATCTGCATAAGATACCAGAGCAACGTCTTTTACCCATGCTGAAGTCATGATCAATCCTTGTGCAACTGCTAAACGCTCAGTCTCAGCAGTCTTACCATTGTTAAGATCAGTTGCTACTCCTTGAACATAAAGTGTTCCTGGGTTCATTCCATCTTGGTAAGGGAATGTGAAGTTTGCAGCTTTTCTTGATGTAGTAGTGGAGCTGTTAGGGAAGTCAGAAGCTAGGAATTCTACAGATCCAACAGCAACTTCCTGATCACCATACACATAAATAGTGTTTAATGTAAAGCTGGTGTTTGAAGGAAGAATTTTCGGAGGAAGCTCAGCGCTTATTTCGAAAGGAACATTTCCACCATGTACCTCAAGTGGGTTAGGATTTACTTGAAGGTCATTCTCCTGAGCCAATTTTATCATCTTATCAAGCTTACAACCAGAAAGCAAAATTGCTCCCGCTGCAAAAGCCATGGCTAGGTTAAATTTTTTCATTTGATTCAGTTTTTTAATTGTACAAACAATAAATAGTATAATTCTTAGTTTATAGTGCACGCAAAATTAATCGAATTTATGATTTTCATGTACTATTGAACCAACTATCTAAAAGATGTATTTGATTATCTTTGCAGTAATAATTGAATGATGCAAGATTATATAGAAAAATATGCGTTTGGTGTTTGTACACGGCTAGGTGAGAAACTTCGTATACCGACATCCAGTATTCGATTATTCTTTATTTACACCTCTTTTCTGACTTTTGGATCCCCTGTGATCATCTATCTTGGGCTGGCTTTCATAATGAACTTCAGAAAGCTTCTTCGAAGAAGAAATAATACCCTGTGGTATTATTGATTTAAAGATCGCTATACTTTCTATTTCTCCTGATATAATATTCGAAAATCAGCAGCTTTGATTTTGGCGCCAAAGAAACCAGATTTCTCTTTCTTAATGTTCTTGTCAAATTGGTGCTCACTGATAAATGGGCTTTGAAGACTGAAATACCATGTTTCAGGTTTCCTTCCAAAATGAATTTGATGGCAGCAATCCAATCCAACAGGATTCTTGCGGGTAATTTTAACAACAGCTTTTGAAGTGGGAGGTTTTTGATTAGGAGATAAAGTCCATTTCTGAAATTTAGGTAAGTCTTGAACGGACTTGATTTTGCCAAGGTCCCACCACCAACATGAAAGACCGTTGATTGCGGTATACATTTAATCTTGTAATTAAGACTGTGAATTCTCCAGCAAAGATCTATTTCTTCCATATGCGCAAAGAAGTCGTTATCAAAACCACCGGCTTTTGTAAAAATCTCTGATCGAATCATCAACGATGCTCCGGATGCCCAAAAAATATCTAATGGTTCGTTATACTGACCAGAGTCAGTTTCTATTTTATTGAAAATACGTCCCCTACAAAATGGGTAACCTAAAAAGTCAATAAATCCCCCGCTTGCACCCGCATATTCAAATAGAGCTTTGTGATAATAATCCTTAATTTTTGGTTGACAAGCCGCATATTCACTATTCTCATCTAGAAATGCTTCTAGGGGTTCGAGCCAATTCTCCGTTACTTCAATATCTGAATTAAGAAGAAGGAAGTATTCAGCCTCTACCTGACTTAATACCTTATTGTATCCTCCTGCAAAACCGTAATTCTTTTCTAAGATTATGCGTTTAACTTCTGGGAAGTGATTATTAAGAAAAGTTACTGAATCGTCTGTCGATGCATTATCTGCTACGACAATTTCAGCATTTGGTGTATGCGTCAATACTGAAGGAAGAAATTTCTCCAGGTATGCTTTACCATTATAATTAAGTATGACAACAGCGGTCTTGCTCATTTACATCATTCCTGAAAAATCCATCCCGGGAATATTGGGTATCATTCCTTCTGTCGATTTCTTTATATGCTCTTTTGCCAATGTGTCAGCCTCACTTACTGCCTTATTAACAGCGGCAATGATGAGGTCGCGCATCATATCCTTATCAGTACTGTTCACAAGACTTTTATCTATTTCCAGTGCGATTAGTTCCTTATTGCCGTTGGCTTTTGCCTTAACCATTCCTCCCCCGGATTCGCCCTCTGCTGAAAGATCTTTAAGCTGATCTTGAGCCTCTTTCATTTTGGACTGCATCTCCTTCACTTTACCCATCATTTTCATCATATCAAACATAGCCTTCTTATTTTTTTATCAATGCAAAAGTACCTTTTTGCGTTCTTTTTTTACCGTCTGCTGTTTCAAAGATTATTTCATATAAATAAGTTCCTTCGGTCGCTATTGAACCATTAATCATCCCGTCCCATCCTGGAGAAGGTTGATCTGAAGAATAAATCAATTGTCCCCAACGAGTGTATATGTTTGTTGTAGCTATCTCGGTAGGTAGACCAAACAACTCAAGTGTATCATTTAATCCATCACCATTGGGCGTGAATGCTGTTGGGACATAAATCACAAGCTCATATCGAACCGTCGAGGAATTGGATTGTAAAGTTATTCCGTTAGAATAGGTTGAAGTGGCGGTGATAAATTGACGCGGACTTCCATCTTTGGCATCTAACTGAACAGAGAACTCTTGACTGTTTATATCACCCTCAGTTTGCGAGAAGCTGTTTCCGGATTGGTATCGATTTTCCGGAATGTCAATGAGTGAGTTATCGGGAGGTGTGAATTGAACCACATATTGATTGGTACTTTCCAGCGTAGCATCCACGAATGGAGGATTTGTGTCTGCTGTGTATAGCACTTGTCCGCAGCTATCTACATAGTCAATTCTGTAAAGATATTTTCTTCCAACAGAACCGATTGGATCTGTAAAGGAGCCTGTTTGTGAAGAAATGGATTCAAATTCTTCACCTTCTAACTTTCTGTAAATATTGAATGCCCCAGCATTTACAATGTCTAGATTGATGTAGATTCCTGAACTGTCGTACGTAGAATAAAGTGACTCAAAAGGAGATAAAGAAAGGTCGGTTGATTCCGAACAAAAATCGGAGCTAAATTCTGATAAGTTATTACAAGGATCAAAGGCTTCGATATTTAAACAATAGTCGTCTTTAATGAATGGGATGTCTGTAAAAACAAGTGTCGTTTGATCCAAATAACCATCGTAGATTCTTGAAGTGGCAGTTTGGATTAGGTTGATGCGATAATTTGTTAGCGTATCTATGGCATCTAAAGTCAGATATAAAGTAAAAATGTCCTTACACGATTCTTTAATCGATGCGTCTACAATGGTTGGGGCTTCTAAAGTCGGTATTGGGACGATTTCTTCGAAAAATGAAGCACATACTTCATCCGCATTATCGAAAAAGCCTTTCAAGCCAATCGCCTCATTTTGCGCTATTGAATAGGTATGTTCTGCTGTTTGATTTGCCGTAAGCGTAATTGAATCGGTCAAACTAAAATAAACCCGAATACTATCATAATAAGTATCTCTTGAGGTTACAGACACTTCTAAACCATTACACTTACTTATATCAATGACAGGTTTAATGGATGAAAACGCTTCCACAAAGAGCGTATCAGTTTTATCATCGATACCATCTTGACCGACCACTTGAACAATTTGATAAACTCCCGGGTCCTGGTAGGTAAATGTTTGATTGTTGGTAATCCCCGCACCTTCGAAATAGTAATATTGCCGGGTTACTACCCCAAAGGTGTCAAGTTCAGTAATATTTACGGTCATCGGGCTGCATCCTCGATCAAATTCCACCGCGAAGCGTCCTTTACTGCTTAAGATTTGGGCATCAGCAAGAATTGGAAGTAATAGTAGGAATAATGTATGTTTCCAGCGGCGCATCTATCGGTTTCAGAACAATCTCTGTAAAGTTAACCTTTAAAGTGCTCTATTATTTTATCCAGATTCAACGGTTTTTGTTCTCCCGTTTGCATGTTTTTTAACATGTATTCGCCAGACTCCATTTCATTATCTCCGATTACTAGCGTGTATGGAGTTTGGATTTTATCAGCGTAATTAAACTGCTTTTTAATCTTATCGGCAGTTGGATAAAGGTCAGCTTTAATTCCCGCGGCTCTTAAACTCATAACCACTTTTTGTCCGTGTTTGAGGTTTGTATCACTAAAATGGACGATTAGAATATCAAGCGGTTGTGTAATCTGCTGTGGAAAAAGTTTTAATTCTTCCATAACATCATAGATTCGATCAAGTCCGAATGAAATACCAATCCCTGAGATTCCATTGAGGCCAAAAACACCCGTTAGATTATCATAGCGACCACCGCCACAGATACTTCCCATTTTAACACTTGTTGGTTTCACCTCGTAAATAACACCGGTATAGTAGGAGAGACCCCTTGCAAGCGACAGGTCTAATTCTACTTTCAGGTTTTTATCTTCAAACTGATCAAGCGTTTCGAAATAGGTAATGATTTCTTTGACACCTTTATTGTCTGGATCAATTGCCTTCACTTTTTCAACTAGTTCTTGTCTGTCTGTCAAAGAAAGTAAGCCCATTACTTTCTGGACTTTGTCTTGATCTCCTCCTAATCCGATTACATTTTCAATCACTTTTTCCTGACCGATTTTATCTAGCTTGTCAATTTCTGCGCAAAAGGGAACTGCAAGCTCTCTAAGTCCTACATACTCAGCCAGCAAGAAAAGAATGTCGCGATGGTTAACTTTAATGATGTAATCTTCCAGGTTTAGATCCTCAAATACATCATTGAACAGGAGAGTCAATTCGGCTTCATTCCAAATTCCATTGCTGCCAATGATGTCTGCATCGCATTGGTAGAATTCTCTATAACGACCCTTTTGTGGTCGGTCTGCCCTCCACACAGGTTGAATTTGAAACCTCTTGAAAGGGAATGATATGTCATTCTGATTCATTACAACAAATCGTGCGAATGGTACAGTTAGGTCATAGCGCAATCCCCTTTCTGATATTACGGAGGTCAGTTGTTTACTGCCCGCTTCAATATCTTCAGGCGTTGCCTTGCTTAGATAATCTCCAGAATTCAAAAGTTTGAAAAGGAGCTGATCGCCTTCCTCACCGTATTTTCCAGTCAATGTGCTGAGGTTTTCCATCGCTGGGGTTTCGATCTGACTAAAGCCGTACTTAATAAAGTTCTGCTTAATTTTTTCAATAATGTAGCTACGTTTTGCAGAAACTTCGGGACCAAAATCGCGGGTACCGCGAGGAAGTGTAGGCTTACTTTTAGACATTGAGAATTCGTTTTGGACAAAACTACATAATAACCTAAATTTGCGGCTCGTTTCAAGTAAGAAGACCAAGAAAATGGCCGTAACAAGATTAGAAAGAAAAGGAAGAAAAAATAAAAATGTTGCTAAGAATAGAGTGAACACGATGAAGCGTTTGAACGCTGTTCCTTCTATCAAAAAAGTAGACATTGAAGAAATAAAAGCTGAGTTTGCTAAAAACGCAAAGTCGAAAAAGGCTGAGCCAAAAGCAGAGAAAGCAGAAGCTCCAAAGAAGGAAGCAGCTCCAAAAAAAGCAGCAGCTCCAAAAGCTGAGGCAGCTGAAGTAGTAGAAGCCCCAAAAAAAGAGACAAAGAAAGCTGCACCTAAGAAGGCAGCTCCGAAAAAGGCAGCTCCTAAAGCAGAGAAAAAAGAAGCAGCCCCTAAGGCAGAAAAGAAAGAAACTAAAAAGGCTGCTCCTAAGAAAAAAGCAGCTCCAAAAAAGACTGAGGATAAGTAATTATCCTTATTTATCAAGCCAAACAGAACCTTCTGATCTTCAGGAGGTTTTTTTGTGCCATAAAAAAAGCACCGACTGAGTCAGTGCATTTAGTGATTAGGTGAAATAGGTGTTACATCTCTGTAATTCTTTCTCTTATTCCTTTTACTTCTAAGGTGATATCTCTCATGGAAGCACGTGTTAGTATGAAATCAGGATCAGATTTCATTTTCTCTTCAATTTCTTTTAAATCTCCTTTATAAAGTCGGTCCAAGATAGAAAGCTCAGTTTTCATCTCAGCGATCGTATCATCAAAAGGTAGGTCGTCTAAAACTTCAATGATATCCAACAGCGCTTGCTCTTCACCTAAAACAATTTTTACCAATGGCTCGAGGAGTTTTTGATTTTCTTCAGTATCGGAGAAGGTTTCAATTGTAATAACTGCCTGATATAATCCTTCAACAAAACTTCCGGTGAGTGCTAAACCAGCCATTGTTAAGTGATGATCTTCTTCCATTTTTACGCTGGTTTCTAAAAATAGTCTTCCAAGAATTTTAGAGATTTCTTCCTCATTTTGAGAGGAAATGTGTCCACGAAATTCATTGAGATCATCCTCATTGTAAATCGCTGAGTCTCCAAGAAATTCTGCAATCTTATGGGAGGCTTTTAGGTAATTGATACAATCTTCTTCATGTCCATAAGCAGCTAAATAGCTTATGTCTGAGGCATAAACTCCCATATTTAGTGCCATTTTATCCCTATTCTTCTTGTAAGATTCAATTCTATCCAGTGTATTAATGTGTGCTTTATCAAACCCGGCACCAATGGACTTTAGCGTAAATGGCACTAATGATGGATCGGGAAGATCATCCATTAATTTTTCCAAATCATGAATCGTTTTCTCTTCGGCTAATTCTTCTTTGGATTTCTCATTTTCGGTGGATGATGATCCACTGCAACTTACGATGAACGCTGCAAGCGCAAAGATGATTAGGGATTTATTCGATGACTTCATAGGTTATTTATCTCGGTTCTTATGTCAAGTTTACATGTTTTTTGGATTAAATAGAACCTTGACAGGGGATTAAAATATTGACCATTCGAAATAAAACTGCACGTTCCGTTAGAGTCCAATATCATACAAGACACCACGTGCATCATACTTTGTACCATCCAGATATACTTCGATCTTGGAAAAGAAAGTATCTGGAAGGGTGAGAATGGAGTTTGCGTATTTGCCATCATTGAAAAACAGATCAACAGAAGCATGATCGATTAGTATGTCAACTTTTAAATTGGAAGTTTTAATATCTGTCTCAAGTCTTTGTTCTTCTGTTGCTGATGCAAGTGCAGATCCACTCAGTACTATTTTATTGTCTGATTCATTCCATGTGATTTTGACCTCTGATGAGGCGTCTGAAATAAGTATCTCCAATTTTTCAAATTCCTGATCAATCGTGAAGCTGAACCAAGATGGACCATCCGTCAATAGCCTGGCCAATTTTGTTCTCCGTTTCCCTACAATTTCATCTTGAAAAGTACTGGCAGGAAATAGACTTAACTTATTCTCATTGAGAGAAATAGAAAGCGGAGTTGAAAACGTTGGCAATTGTGAATTAGTACTTGAGTTTTTGAATACGAAAATATTCTCATCATCAGTGCCTAAAATAGCACCTAGTTCTGCATTCAACTGATCAAATTTTTCAACTGATCCAACGGGTTCAAATGCATTGCCGTCAAACTGGCCAAGTTGATAGTTTAACTCATCGCTCTGAAGTATCAACATCCATTGACCATCATCACTTAAAAGTGTTGCCTTCTTTGATTCATTTTCTGAGGAATATGTGGATGCACTATTCCACTCCATAAGATTTTGAGAAGTGAAAAATGAAATGCTTTTTCCATCTACTACAGTCAAAATCCACAGCTCTATATCGGAATTCCATTGAATGGATGGTATTCCATTAATGCTGAGTAGCGAACCACCTTCGTATGTAGTCCAATCAATGCCATTAGAACTATAACTGAGCATTAAATCTCCACCATTATTCTGAATAATATTCCATGGGGCATTTAATCCCGTGGTATTATTTTCATCCCAAACTACCTCGCCATACGAGTCCTCTTCGGCTGGAAATGAAATTTCAGGTGTCCAGGCAAGTAGGTTGTTACTACTCAAATGCCCCCATTCATCTGTACCAGTGGTATAAAACAGATGATATAGTGTGTCAGCTTTTACCAGACTTATGGGAATATTTTCTTCACCATGATTGATGAATGCATGAAAACCTGATGGTCTGTAAGTACCATCAGGTATTCTTTGACGCTGTTCTGATTCCGAGCTACTACAACTTAGAATTATTATTGAAATAGAAAGGATAGCTAGTTTTTTGATCATGCAGGAAAGTTAGATAGAATCTATTTCCGTTTCAAAATCAAAGATGAAATAAGCGTTACTAGAAGTCCGATGGGGAAAATTTCAGTAAATGTCATAGCTGCCATTATATGAGGCTTCCTATAGCTTTCCATCCACTCCGTCATTTCCTCAATCTCCTTGGTCTTCTCGACATCTGATGCCTCAGAATTTTCTATTAATTCTACTTGAGATGCCTGGTACTTGTCGATAAAGTCCGGTGCGAAAGTGGGCATATAAATCATCCACCCAACCACATATATAATGGAAGCAACTGTTGTAATCCCTAGACCATTTAAGAATGCTGTTTTGAATGAAAGAGATCCTTGTTCGTCTCGAATTCTTTTTATGCCAAGAAAAACAGCTGTAAGTGCTGCAAGCATGATGGCATATCCGATGACCTCTGAAAAAGCAAAATCTGGATTTTCATCCCATCCGATAGTAATGAACCAAGATGCAACAATTAGTGCTCCGCTTATTAAACCGTATTTAAGTGCAATTTTTGTTTTCATGTTTTTTTTGTTTCAAACCACGATTAAAACAACCAATTATTCTTCATCCTTTTGGGTGATTTCATTGATTTCACACTTTAGGAGGATGGATCAAAGCCAGGTCTCTGGCCTTCTGAATGGCTTGAGTTCTTCGCTTAACATTTAACTTGGAATAGATATTGGAGATATGGGTTTTTGCTGTATTTAATGAAACAAAAAGATTATCCGCAATTTCCTGATTTGAAAATCCTTGTGATAGTAGTTCCAGAACTTCTAGCTCACGTTTGCTGAGACCTAGTTTTCTTCCGTCATATTGATCATTGTTTTTTCTTCGGTATAGGCTCGACCCGAGCCAGATTCCAAAAATCAGGAACAGTACACCAATGATCCCACCATATACATCCATGTTTATATCTCTCACCATGGTTCGATATTCGATGACTTGTAGTATGATCATCAACAGGCCCATGACGCCTCCATATATCCAGTAGATTCTATTTAATTTCTGAAGCCTTTTCAAATTCTTATTAATTTTCAGCTTAAATCACTCTCCTAATGTTAAGAAAAATCACTTACATCATCGCACGGATTGCGGCTGCTTTTATTATGGGGCAGACGCTATATTTCAAATTTACAGGTTCTCCTGAGTCTATGTACATTTTTAAAATGGTAGGAATGGAGCCATGGGGGCGCTGGCTAATTGGTATTTTAGAATTGATAGCATGTGTGCTTTTATTAGTTCCAAGAACTGCATGGGCTGGTGGTGTTCTCGCGGTAGGCCTCATGATTGGAGCGATTTCAATGCACCTGACAATTTTAGGAATAGAAATTATGGATGATAAGGGGCAATTGTTTTACTATGCCTTGATCGTTTTCTTGAGCGGTCTGTTTGTAGTTGTCCATAATAAGGACAAAATAGTATCAGAAGTATTACCCAAAATTTTTAAAAGAAAATGAAGAAAGCCATTTGGATTCTAACATTTGCTTTAGTTGCATGTGGAGGTTCAAATAATACCCTATCATCAGCGGGCGAAACCCAAATTCCTGGTGGGGCAATTGTCATGGATTATCCAGGGCTACCAGGTCTTCAGAAGGTGATTGTAAAATCAGGTGAGGTTGTCATTGGTGAAGGTGACTTTCTTAATGGGCAATACCACGGTACTTGGACAAGCTATGGGTCTGATGGCAGACTCCAGTCAATTACTACTTATTATGAAGGTAGGAAACAAGGTGTTCAACTCGTGTTTGATAATGTTGGCTATGTTCAGACGAAAGCCTCTTTTTTTAATGATCAATTAAGTGGAGAATACCTGGTTTACAATCGGAAAACTGTTGTCGAACGTAGAAACTACAGCGGAAATCAATTAGAGGGGTTACAGCAGCGGTTTTATGTGAATGGTATTAAAATGGAGGAGAAAAATTACGTCAATGGAAAAATTGACGGTACTGCCCGTTGGTATGATGAAGAAGGCAACCTTTCGATTGAATATGAATATCGAATGGGTGAGTTGGTAGAGGATTAGCCAAGCATATTCTCTAAAAGATCTCCAACGAAATAGGCCAAAATTGCGGCGGCACCTCCCAATAATAGTGTTTCTAATACACTTTTAAGTCTTTTGGTGTGAGTTACCACGCTTTTCAAAAAGCCAATTCCAATAAAACAAAAGCCTGTTAGAATCGAGGAAATCAGAAATAGGTCTGCATTTATTGGCCTAACATAGTCGATCACATAGATCCCAAGTGGTATAAACCCCAATAAGAGGAAGCTAAGGAAGGTAATAGCGCCCATTTTGAAGGGAGATTTCGTTTCTTCCGCCATCTCCAATTCTTCCTTCATCATAAGATCGACCCAGCGGTCTTTATCTTCAGTGATTATATCGACCACTTTTTCGAGTAAGTCTCCCTCAAATCCTTTGGCTGCATAGATTTCACGGACTTCTTCACGTTCCGTTTCAGGAAGGTTGTCTACTTCCCAATATTCTATGTTTTTGTGCTTTTGGTACTTTTCTTTTTCAGATTTAGTGGATAGATAACTGCCGACAGACATTGCAAAGCCGTCCGCTATCAGGTTAGCAAATCCAAGAATGATGATAATGGAACTTTCTAAGTTGGCACCTGCGGAACCTGCCACAACGGCAAAAGTGGTTACACTGCCATCAATTCCACCATATACAAATTCTCCCAGGTAATCCTGAAAACGGCTGAAGAGGTTATTTTCTCCATGAATATCAGCTTCCTGATTATTCTGGGTCATTAGATGTGGTGTCTGCGGGTATTTCGGGATTGAAAATAAATGAAGAAATGCATCCGGAAGAGGTAGAATCGGTAGTTAGGATTAAGCTAATCCCACTAAATTGAACACCAAACCTTTCGCAAATGATCTCACCTTCTTCGTCCTTACAAAGCTCAAGTGAGCTGCCACCGTCCCAGGTTCCTCTCTCAATGGACAAACCTCTTTGAAATGAATAGGTTTTATCCGAGTTCAGTTCTAAACGGGTGCAGGTTACATCATCGCATGAAACCTGATCTGTTCCATTTCTAGCCTCATCCTGGCAATTTGATACGGTAACACTACTCGCAACCCAGGTTCCTACAAAGTTTCCTAAAGAATCGTCATCACTACATCCAATCATCCAGATGCATGTAATAAATAAGAATGGAACAAATTTTTTCATATTGTAAAAATAAATCAATTTGGTCGCAATAATATTGCCGTAGATATGGGAGGAATGGCATTTTCAAGTATGCGTGTAGGTAAGAAGTACCGGTTGATCAACTACGGAGAGAAGAGTGAGTTTGTGCTCATGGAAGTAATCGGGCGGAATGACTACAAGCTTAAAGACCTTTTTTCAATGGAAAACTATTTAATGAGTGACCTCATAAAATATGGCAGGGGAGAAGATTTTGAACTTCGTGAAATTTATGACTGAGATAATCAAACTTTGATTTTTAACCAACCATTATGATTAACCTGCTTATACTTTGCGGTGGCCAATCTCCCGAACATGAGATATCTCTAAGGTCTACCAGGAACATTTTAAATGCACTTGATCCAACAAATTACAAGGTAATCCTGGTAGGAATCTCTAAAAGTGGGTCATGGAGGTTGCTGGATAATATAGATAAGGTAGGTACAGAGGTTAGTTCGGTAGGTGAAGAAGTGGTCATTATCCCAGGAAATAAGGATCCTTTTCATTGTAACGGCAATTCCTTGGGCACCATAGACGCGATATTCCCTGTTTTGCATGGCCCAAACGGTGAAGATGGAACGATTCAAGGATTGCTTCGTCTTTTAAAAATACCATTTGTTGGTCCAGGTGTTCTGGGTTCTTCCGCCTCAATGGATAAGGACGTAACAAAGCGGCTACTAAGAGATTCAGGAATTAATGTTGCAGATTGGTTACTACTTCTCAGGGGAAATCAGATTCCAGACTATGGCGTTATCGAGAAGGAACTTGGAGGTGTGGTCTTTGTAAAGCCAGCAAATATGGGTTCTTCAGTTGGGGTGCATCGTGTTACAAATTCCGAAGAATGGGAGGCGGCTATCAATGACGCATTTAAGTATGATCGAAAAGTTTTAGTAGAACGATTGATTGAGGGACGAGAATTGGAGTGTGCTGTGATGGGAAATGAGCATCCTAAAGCAAGTGGAGTAGGTGAAGTTCAATCCGGAAATTTCTATTCGTATGAAGAAAAATATGATGCTGCTTCTGTTGCTGAAATTCAGATACCTGCTAAAGTTGATGAAAAGCATCTGATACGTCTAAAGGAGACAGCCGTTCGAGCTTATCAATCACTTGACTGTGAGGTAATGTCGAGGGTTGACATGTTTTTAACGGAATCCGGTGAAATCTATGTGAACGAAATCAATACGATTCCAGGATTCACCAGCATCAGCATGTATCCAAAGCTTTGGGAACAAGAAGGAGTAAGCTATTCGGATCTGTTGGATCAACTTATTGAGTTGGCAATAAAACGTGCTTAGTAATTCATGGATTGATCTTTACAGGTCTAAATAATCTGAACCATAAAAGTGTTTTTTAACTTTATTGTCCATGGAATATTGGGAATTGATTAGAGATTCATACGTTGGATACTTCAATTATGTCATTCAAGAGATTTCTCAGCCGGGCTGGCATAATTACTTCTATTGGCTGGTTGGAGTTTCTCTGTTTTTTCTGGTTTTGGAGTGGACCAAGCCCTGGAGGAAGAATCAATCCAAATTTCGAAGAGATTTTTGGTTGGACTTCTTTTACATGTTTTTCAACTTCTTCATCTTCTCATTGATTATATACAATGCTGCCTCAAACGTAGTGGTTCAGTTCTTTAATGATGCTTTAGCAAGTATTGGTATAACCAATTTGTTGGCTTTTGAGGTAATGAGCTGGCCTACATGGGCACATTTGGTCCTCGGTTTTTTTGTTAGAGATTTTGTTCAGTGGTGGACACACAGGCTCTTGCATCGTGTGCCATTCTTATGGGAGTTTCACAAAGTACATCACAGTGTGAAGGAGATGGGCTTTGCAGCGCACCTGCGTTTTCATTGGATGGAAACCATCGTTTATCGTACGATTGAATACTTGCCCTTAGCTTTAATTGGAATAGGTCTAAGAGACTTCTTTGTAATCCACATCTTCACATTGGCAGTAGGTCATTTTAATCACTCAAATTTCAAACTGAATCTGGGTGTTTTCAAATACATTTTCAATAACCCTCAAATGCACATTTGGCATCATGCCAAAGCACTTCCTGAAGATCGCACCTACGGCGTGAACTTTGGATTAACCTTGAGTATCTGGGACTATTTGTTCAAGACCAATTACATTCCTGGAAGTGGAAAAGATATCGAGTTAGGATTTCCAGGTGATGAAAATTTCCCTCAGACCTTCGGAGGTCAGGTGATACATGGGTTTATAAGCCGTGCTTCTCAAGACTCATCCAGCCACCCCCATTGATAACCTCAAATCCTTGAGCTTTCAACATACGTTTGGCAGTTCCACTCCGAATACCTGAAGCGCAACAGGTAATAACTGGTTTGTTTTTATCTAACCCACCAAGTTGTTTAGGTAAATTGTCTAGAGGAATGTTGATTGATTTTGGTATATGACCACCCTCATATTCGGTTTCCGATCGAACGTCTAATATGGTAGCCCCTTCCTT
Source organism: Ekhidna sp. (assembly GCA_965601465.1). Classification (GTDB taxonomy): domain Bacteria; phylum Bacteroidota; class Bacteroidia; order Cytophagales; family Cyclobacteriaceae; genus Ekhidna. The sequence continues at coordinate 2,614,006 of OZ271834.1, forward strand.
GAGGTACTTTTTGATCTTCTTTGTATTGCCAAATAATCCTAGCATAGCATGGTTTTAATTTGATTTGTGAAAATAATGACTAATTGACTCTTGGATGTTTAAAACAGGAAATGAATGTGTATGATTCATTGAATGTGACCTAACCAAAAGTAGGATATGGATTGAAGGAAGTATACAAGTTGTCTTCATAAGCAATTAAAAGGCAAGCACTTTTTATATATCTACATAATAATGCTAACCTTCATTTTGATTCGAACAACTTAAACAGCACTCAATATGAAAGTATGTTACAAGCCATATCTCATGGTTGTCATTGCGATGATGACCGCTAATACAAATAATGCGCAAGGTCCAAAATGGGTGGCTGCTGAGCACTTGGACGTAGGTTTTAGAATCTTGTTAGCTGATGGAAGCACAGCTTCAATAAAGAAGATGGATAAAGAAGCACTGGATGTTCCGGTTTTTAATTTTTCAGTAGATGGATTGAGTAATTATTATGTGGGACAAACGGGATCATTGGTTCATAATAATAAGAAATGTGCTTGGGAGACTGATCCAGATGTGGCAATTGTCAGGGATGGTCCAAAGCCACTTTCTCAAAAAGAAATCGATGGGATGTCAAGCTCTGAAAATTCATTATACCGGAGCGCGAAGATTAGCGCACAGGCCTACCGAGATAATTATATGGCGGCAAAGAATAGGTTGCTAGCCAAGAAAGACAGGTATTTGCATGAAGCTCAGGAAGCTCAAAATTATCACTTAGAAGAAGGAGTTAAAATGGCCTTGGTAGGAAAATCAACGAACCCACATGCCAAAATTCATCCGATTAAATTACATAAAACGGATCAAATTCAATCTTTTATTCTATTTATGAAAAGCCTTAAACCTGATTAGTACTTCAAACAAGATTAACTTAAAATTTAAGTTTCGTGTCGTTAAATCCAAATGGTACTTAAATAGATCCAGCTTTCTTTTGTGTATCGGCCATAAACAGGAAATGAATGTGCATGATTCATTGAATGTGACCTAACCAAAAGTAGGATATGGATTGAAGTAAGTATACAAGTTGTCTTCATAAGGAATTAAAAGGCAAGCACTTTTTATATATCTACATAATAATGCTAACCTTCATTTTGATTCGAACAACTTAAACAGCACTCAATATGAAAGTATGTTACAAGCCGTATCTCATGGTTGTCATTGCGATGATGACCGCTAATACAAATAATGCGCAAGGTCCAAAATGGGTGGCTGCTGAGCACCTGGACGTAGGTTTTAAAATCTTGTTAGCTGATGGAAGCACAGCTTCAATAAAGAAGATGGATAAAGAAGTACTGGATGTCCCGGTTTTTAATTTTTCAGTAGATGGTTTGAGTACTTATTATGTGGGACAAACGGGATCATTGGTTCATAACAATAAGAAATGCCCGTGGTGGAAAACTGACCCTGATTTTGCACTTGTCAGATATGGACGAAAGCCCCTTTCACAAGCAGATATAGATGCCATGCCATCTGTACATGATCCCTATCGGGGGACTTCAAAGGCCGATGCTCAGGAATACAGGAATAGATATATTGGGGCAAAAAATCGATTGCTAGCGAAGCGAGAAACGTATTTAAAGGAAGCATGGGAGGCGCAAGATAAACTATTAGAAGAGGGCAAAGATATGGTAAGGGTATTAGGCAAAAATTTAATGCTGAAGTATGATTTACCTGAACCTTTTAAAAACGTTCATCCGATTAAAATGTATCAGGTAGGAGAAATCCATCTGCATACTATTTTTTTGAAAGGATTAAAATAGCCTTTTCTTACTTGCTACTTCTTAAAAAACATGTTGGAACTTGGCTTATGATTTTGGATTGTTATACTCCAAATAGTAGCTCTTTAATAGGTTCCAGCTTGCTGAAGTATACCGTCTATCGCTCGTACGAATGATGATTTCGCCTTCTTGAGCCATAGACTTCTTAAAGCTGAAAACTCCTATTTTTCTGAAAGCAGGAGCGCCGGGTATGTTTCTAACCACGACCACTTGATAAGTAAAGAGACCTGCTGAATTGGCCAATTCAATAAACGCATTCATTTCGTGCTCCGGCAAGAGGAGGTAAAAATGTCCCTCCGGATGCAAGAGACGGCATACAGCGGATAGCAAGTCCTGGGTGGTGAGGTCTCCTGAGTGAAGCGCCTGGTTTTTATTCAAATTCTCTCCTTTCTGGCTGTTGTGAAAGAAGGGTGGATTGCAGATAATACAATCAAATTTCTTTTTCGTTTCAAATGCTTGAATGGAGGTGTGAATGCATGTTAGCCGCTCCGACCATGGTGAATTTTTAAAATTAAAAGAGGCTTCTTTGTAAGCATCTTCGTTGATTTCAATGGCTGTGAAGTGGCTGGTGTTGGTTGCTTGAGCCACCATCAGGGAGAGCAGACCTGTTCCGGTTCCAATATCCAATACCTGTTTGGGCTCAATGCTCTTTTTCAGTGTTTGTACTACCCAGCCACCAAAGAGGCATGCATCTGTCGTAACCTTCATTCCTGAAAGCTCCTGATCTACTCGAAACTGCTTGAACTGGAAGTAGGTGTTGGACATGACACGAAGATAGCTCCAGGTACATTTTCACACTATTCATATCTTAAGTTTCCCGCTGGATTAGCGTGGGCAACTTTTGATGTTTGCCAATAGATAGAAACAAAACCAACTAAAAAAAGAAAGAGAATACTAACCAGAATTTCTCCCGCTCCAAGTCCTAAGCCATAGCGGATGAGTAGGTACAGAAATAACTTATCATAAAAAAAGTATGAGAAAGGAACTGCGAGGAGAGCTGAAATCAATATTAATTTCAAAAAATCTTTCGTAAGAAGGTAGTATAAACTTCTATTAGAAGCACCCATGATTTTTCGCACGGCTATTTCCTTGGTTCGGTTTTCAGTGGTGTAAGAAACCATTCCTAATAGCCCAAGACAGGAGATGGTGATAGCGAGAGTACTTAAAACGGTAAAGAATTTGATTTGAGCCATCAACAAATAATAGGCATCTTCAATCTCTTCTTCGAGAAAACTTGATTCAAAACGCGTATTTTGATTAATATTCGACCATATCTGATCCAGTTCATTGATGGTTTTTTTGATGTCTTTTGAGTTTATTGTGAGGAGTGCGTAATTACTTCGATCTAAAGAATATCTAAAGACCAAAGGATCTATCGATTGAGTCATGGGCTCATAATTTGCGTCCTCCATCACTCCGATAATTCGGCATTGAGTACCATCGCTAAGCGTAAATGTTAATGAATCTTTTTGGGCATTGAATACTGCAATTGATTGTAGAAACTGTTGATTGACGAGAACCAATTCTTCACTTTTGTTTGAGCGTTTAATACTTTCACTTTCACCCCAAACCAATTTCATATTCATGTTCTTGATAAAGTTTGGACCTATAAATACTTCGTTAACAAGAATGGTGTCTAAATCATTGGAAGTTACTTCTGCACTTGATGAAATAACAATGCCCGGCAAGTGAGATGCGGCTGTAATTGATTTTACATCGGGATGATTGGCAAGTTCGTTGAGCGCTATTTGCTTATCTATATCATTGAATGGAACAGTAAGTATATTCTCAGATTCAAATCCATGATTGGCATTTAGTACATATGAATATTGCCTGGCGATTGTAGCTACACCAATGATGAAAACTAATGATAGGAAGAATTGGAATACGAATAGACCTTTTTTAAAACTTGAAACATCTACTTTCCCATTGTTTATGTCACCTTTCATTGTATGAATCGGATTCAATTTTGAAAAGAACTTCGCAGGAAAGATCCCTGCTATGTATCCGATCAATAAGGTGAAGATGATGAAAACGGTAATTTGACTAGGCCTCATAGAAGTATCCAATACCTCTGCTGCACGCACCATACTTAGAAATTCCTGCTTGATAGGAAGAAAGATTACAATAGATCCTAATAAGGCTAATAATGTCAGTATCATCGTTTCAATAATGAATTGAGCTTTGATTTGAAATTTTTGAGCTCCTACCACTTTTCGTACGCCAATTTCTTTCGCCCTCTTCAATGCTCTTGCAATTGAGAGATTTGTATAATTGAATATTGCTGGAAGTAATACAAGAAATCCGATAAATAGGAAGAAGATAATCGAGGGCTGATCCCATCCAATACCCAGGGCATTTAGAAGATTCCATCTAGGCACAACATTTACTAAATCAATGATTTCGAATGCAATCGTGTTTTCATGATGAAAGTCATTTGCAACATTTGACATCTGATTGATAGCTGCAGTCAATTGATCCGAACCAATACCTTCTTTGAGCAGAACATATACATAGTTGCCACGATGGACCTCCCAGTTATTAGTCAGATTAAGTTCATTGCTGAGATGAGTAAAGGTGGAGTAGGAAGTTAAAACCTCAAAGTATAGATGAGTTTGCTTTAAGTCTTTCATTACTCCGGTTACCGTGTAGTCGCCTTCCTTGGTTTTCAGTACTTTACCTATCGGATTTTCGTCTTTAAAAAGGCGCTGTGCTATCGATTCGGTAAGGATGATGCTGAATGGATTTTCGAGCGCTGAATGTGGATTTCCACTAATCATTTCGAAGCTGAACACATCAAAGAATGAGGGATCCGCATAGTAACCATGAAAGCTCATTAGGTTGCCATGATGATTTATCTCCGGGCTGAATGTAGATTGAATTTTGAGAATCTTTTCAATGAAAGGGTATTGTTCCAGGTAATTACCTACTGCGTAAAACGTGGAGCCTAAGGTTCTGCTATTTTCTTCATCAGAAATCTCAGTATTTACCTGAAATATTCTGTCTTTATGTTCATGAAAGGAATCTGAACTGTATATCGCAACAGCCATCGACAATGCGAGTAAACAAAGAGACATTCCAAGCGCAAGACCGAAGATGTTGAGGGCAGTAAATAATTTGTGTTTTGAGAAGTTGCGTATTGCAATTTTGAAATAGTTTTTGAACATAGCCATTGTGTTATTTGAGTAGTATGCAGAGTATGCTGACTTTGATTTCCTTTTCTTTAGTCCATAAGAAAAGAGTAGCGAAATCGTATGCAGCCAATAGAATGCTTTAGCTTTTATTTTTCCTTGTTTTAGATGAATATCCAAGAACAATTCATCCAGATCACCTTGCAGGTCTTCGATTTCAGCCCTGCCAGCAAAGACTTTGAGTATTCGCTGAGCCAATCGTGGTGGTTGAGGAGAGGCTTTCATTTGATAGAGAGATTTATTTTAGCACCTGCCCATAGTTGATCTCTGAGTGCTTTCATGTTGTTAAGCTCAACAACAGCACTATCTGTCAACTCAAAATATCTTTTACGCCGACCACCTCTTTCATTAGTTGGTTCTCCCAGGTAGGAGGAAATGTATCCTTTTTCTTCCAGCCTGGTGAGTGTTGAGTGTAATGCGCCAATACTTAATTTGCGGTTGGCTCTTTCAGAAATGTCATTGAGAATAGCCACTCCATAGGCATCTTTTGCCAGGTTGGCAATCGTAAGTAGCACGAGCTCTTCAAACTCTCCAATAAATCCTTTCATATAATTACTTTCTACTTTTAAGAATTAATCATACGGCAATGCTAATTAATATGTTTCTATTTTTAAGAATTAATGTTGATTCGCATGGATTAGATTTGTGGTATGCAAACATTCGAATTAGCGGGACATGACTTTATTGAACTGAATAAATTGCTCAAGATTATGCAATTGGTCGGTTCAGGAGGGGAGGCCAAACAATTTATAGATAAGGGCTTAGTTAAGGTAAATGGAACCGTAGAAACACAACGACGAAAGAAATTGAGATCTGGAGACCATGTATTTTTCGAAGGAAACGAGGTAGAAATAAAATAAAGTCTATTTCTTAAACTCACCAAGGTGCCATAATACACCTGATGGATCATAAACAAAAGCTTCGCTGCCCCAATCAAAGGTAGTTGGCTCCATTAGTTTAACTCCTTCAAACTTTTGATGAAGATTTTTTGCTTTTAATATTTCCCAATAATCTGAAAGGTTAGCAACTTCAAGAAATAGCATGGTATTTTCAATCCAATCTTTCACGTAGTAGTCCTGTAAATAGAAGCCAAAATTATCAATCGAGAAATAAGACATCTTTTGAGACGTGACCACTTCTTCAAAACCCCAGGCTTTATAAAACTCTCTGGATTTATTATAGTCCTTAGCTCCTATAAATGCACGTATCGAACCAATCGGTGATTTCATATTCTACACATCGGTGAGAACTGTAATTTCGTTTACTTTTTCCCAATTGTGAATCATTTTAGGCAGAAAATGCTGATAAAGCTTGTGTTTTTGTAATAAAAATGAGAGGATTTAGACATTATCCGAAATCGTCCATGCGGCTGACCAACATGCTTGAAAATTGAACCCTCCGGTTAATGCGTCGATATCGAGCACTTCACCTGCCAGGTAAAGATTTGGAAATCGTTTACATTCAAATGTCTCAAGCTCAATTTCATTAAGCTTAACACCTCCTGCAGTGACGAACTCCTCTTTGAACGTGCTTTTTCCCCTTACAGAATATTTGCCCTGCGCGAGTTCCTCCACAAGTTTGTTAATCTGCTTTTTTGAAAGATCCGAGAATGGAGTTTCTTCCCCTATGTTACAGTAAGTTGTTATTCGTTCCCAAAAACGTTTGGGTAGGTTAAAAAGCGGATAATTGATGATCTTTCTTTTGGGATTGGAAGATTTGTATTGAATGATATGATCACGAATTAATTCAGGCTGTAAATCACGTGAGAAGTTGATTAAGATATCAAATTGATAATTAGCCGCTTCAAGTTCATATGCACCCCAAGCTGAAAGTTTAAGAATGGCTGGTCCGCTCAATCCCCAATGTGTGATTAATAAAGGTCCGTTTTCTTCCAATTTGCTTCCTGTAACCTTGACACGAGCATCAGCAAAGGAAACTCCTTGTAAATCTTGAAGTCGTTCATCTTTGATATTGAATGTGAAGAGTGAGGGAACAATCTCCGTGATTTCCAATCCTACATCGGCAAGTAATTTCCATGTAGCAGGTGAGGAGCCTGTAGCAATGATCACTTTATCTGCCTCATATTGTTTTTTTGAGGTATTTACTTCCCATTTTGAATCGACAGGTTTGAGTGAGGTCATGTTTTGGTTTTGAAGGATTTCAATGTTCAATCGCATTGCCTCAGAAAGAAAACAATCAATAATCGTTTGAGAAGAGTCGCTCACCGGAAACATTCGAAGGTCTTCCTCCGCTTTGGTGTTTACACCTTTTGATTCCAACCAATCGACCATATCTGAAGTGGAAAATCTTTTGAAAACCTGGTGAAGTTTCTTGCCTCCTCGTGGGTAGAAGGAGACTAAGTCTGAAGGCTTGCTTCTTCTGTTAGTTACATTACATCTACCTCCACCAGACACTTTCACTTTACTAAGAAGTTTGTTTGTCTTTTCAAGGATAGTTACTTGATAACCAGGATGTTTCTCCGCAATATTTATGGCAGCAAAGAAACCAGCTGCTCCACCACCTATGACAATGATCTTCACATCGGCAATTAACTAAAGAATTAAAGAAAGATTCTTAATTTGGGAGGTATAATTTCGGTATGGCATATTGTTATTTTAAAGGAGAAGTTATTGATGAGTCAAAAGCATCAATATCTATACACAATTTAGGTCTGCAAAGAGGCTTTGGAATTTTTGACCTTTTTCGAGGAAGAAACCAGAAACCCACTTTTATGGAAGACCATCTGGAACGGTTTCATCGTTCTCAAACCTTTTTGGGATTAGATCGACTGATTCATAAGGATGAAATCAGAGAGGCGGTTGGTCAACTTCAAAAAGTCAATGGATTTCAACATTCCACCTTTAGACTTATGTTGTTAGCAGATGGTAGTGAATCTGAAGCGATACTTAAGCCCTTATTTTATATCACAAATTCAGATATTTCTAATTACCAAAACCCTGAAACCGGGAAAGTCATATTATATGAATATCTCAGAGAATACCCAACCATCAAAAGCATCAATTATTTAACAAGCAACTATCTCCATCAAGCCAAGAAGAAGGCAAATGCTATTGATGTGATATATCATAACAATGGAATCATAAGCGAGGCATCAAGAAGCAACGTATTTGTAATTAAAGACGGAGAGCTTCTGACCCCTTCTGAAAATATCCTTGAAGGAATTACACGGAAAAACATCCTGAAGTTTACCGAAAACATCCTTCCCCTGTCAGTTCAACCGGTTTCACTTGATGAGTTAAAGCAAGCGGATGAAGTGTTTATTAGCAGTACACTCAAAGAGGTAATGCCCATCGTTGAGATAGATGGGAATAAAGTAGGAGAAGGCTTAATCGGCAATTATACCAAGCAGATTCAACAAGGTTTTTTAGACCTTCTCCATTGATTCTATTCATCCTTTAAGCACTTGGAAGGATTAACATGCGCCGCTCTTAACGCTTGAGAACTTACCGTTAGCCATGCGATAAGTAATGATATGGCTGCTGTGCCTAAGAAAATCCAGAAACTAAGGTCAATTTTATAGGCGAAGCTTTCTAACCACTTTTCCATAAAGTAATAAGAGATAGGAATCGCAATGAGAATGGAGATTCCCACCAGTCGGGTGAAATCTTTTGATAGCATCATTACGATGTTGCTAACCGATGCTCCAAGCACTTTTCTAATACCTATTTCCTTGAGTCTTCTTTCTGCTGTAAAGGAGGCAAGTCCAAATAGTCCCAGACACGATATGACAATTGCAAACCCGGCGAAGTATGAGGAAAGCGTCCCTACTCTTAATTCTGAATCGTACAATTCTTGATAGCTCTTGTCTAGAAATTCATATTCGAAGATGAATCCAGGCGCAAATGTTTCATACAGTTCTTGTATCGCACCCATGGTTGCTACTTCTTTGCCTGGTTCCAAACGTACAGCTACATTCCAGGTATTTCTTAGCCGGAAGAAGGCAGGAGATACTTCCTGGTGGATGGACTGATAATGGAAGTCCTGCATTACACCAATGATTTCTAAGTCATATTCATCCCAAAGAAGGATGTTTTCACCAATGGCCTCTTCCGGTGTGAAACCCATCACACGTGCAGCAGCCTCGTTGATTACCATCTTTGTGGTGTCTGCGCCAAATTCTCGACTAAACCATCGGCCCGTAAGCATGGTCATTCCCATGGTCTCCTGAAATTCTTCATTCACCCGAATGTTCTCGAAGAGTATTCTTGCTTCAGGAGCTTTATCTCGCCATTTTAAGCCTGAGGTATTGCTCATTTGACTGGTCATCGTATGACTTGTTCCAGCTGCATTTACTACTCCTGGTAGTCTTCTCAGCTCTGCAAAGAATGCCTCACTTCGATCATAGATGGATCCATCTTGATTGAAGAAAACTACGTTTTCCTGATCATAACCGAGGTTTTTATTGAATGCATACTGTGTTTGACTGTATATAACAATCACCCCTACAATCAAGATGATAGTGATGGTGAACTGAAATATTACAAGTCCTTTTCGTGCCCATATCTCACCAGCTGAACTTTTTATTTCTCCTTTTAAAACTTTAACTGGATTAAAGTGAGTGAGATAAAGTGCCGGATAGCTGCCAGCTAATATGCCGGTTGTTATTGTAGTCAAGAGTGAAACAATGAGTAACTCTGACGTCAATTGAAGTGTGATGCTCTTATCGGTTATGACATTGAATTGAGGTAGTAAAAGAAGAACAATCAAGTAGGCGAGTACCATTGAAAATAGTGTGATCATAACTGATTCACCTATAAAGTGGCGAATGAGCATATTCCTATCGGCGCCGATGGCCTTTCTTACCCCAACTTCATGTGCACGTTTGGATGCACGGGCAGTGGATAGATTCATGAAATTGATACAAGCAATAATTAAGATAAATACAGCGATGATCGAGAATAGTCGAACATATTCTATTCTACCGCCATCCTGAATTCCATTCGTGTATCTACCATACAGGTATTGCTCTGAATATTTTTTAAGAAACAGATCTACGTTGCTGTCCTCTTCTTTTGTTTTGATGTATCCAGATATCTTTTGAGTTACATCCTCTGCAATTGCCCCATTTTCAAGAATTACATAGGTGTGAGGTCCATTGTTTCCCCACTGAGTGGCCCACTCATTCTGATCCAGGTAATCCTGCATGGGGAGTACAAAATCGAAGATGTATGTTGAGTTCTTAGGAATATTTTCAAATACTCCTGTCACCATGAAATCTCTATCATCTTCATAACGCATGGTCTTTCCCATGGCATTCTCTATACTTCCAAAGAACTTGATAGCAATTTCTTTGGAAAGGCATATGGAATTCTTGTCCTTAAGGACATCATCCGGATTTCCAGCTAATAGGGGATAAGAGAAGATGTTGAAGTAGTCTTCACCAACATGGAAACCATTTTCCTTAAAGTAGGTACTTCCGCTTGTCAGCAGTGATTTGCCAATCCAGGTCGTTGTTGCAGCATATTTAATATCAGGAAAATCTATCTTAAGATTTTGACCCAAAATTCCGGGAGTAGAATTGGTAGCGAACCGTTCATTGGAATAGGTTTGAAATTCCATAACCCTGTAAAGTCGGTCATCTTTTTCGTGAAATTTATTCACCTGTAGTTCATCCTGTACCCACAAGTAAATGAAGAAAGCACAAGACAATCCCGTGGTTAAACCAATCAAGTTGATAAGGGATGAAACTTTATGTCTTAAGAAGTTTCGAAGCGTGATTCTTAAATAGTATTTCATATTAGTAGAGCAAGAGATTTATCCAAAGACACAACAATGTATGATTAGTTGCTTTCCATAAAATTACCTGAACGATTAGGAATGGTTACACATTTAACCATAACCTTATCAAAGAGGTGATTAGGTTGATAAAAGTTTCAAAGAAAATATTTGTCTGCGCTTAATTGAATTGATTCATGGTACGATCGATACCAATCGTGCAGAATGAATAGATAGCTTCAATGGCGCGATCCATGTTTAAGACCAGTTCGTCCATTTCTGATTGGGTGAATGGACTTAGCACATAATCTACTTGACGTCCTTTGGAGAAAGCATCCCCAACTCCAAATCTGAGTCGTGGATAATTTTGTCCACCTGTCAATTGTTCAACGTTAGTGAGTCCATTGTGACCGCCAGCGGAGCCCTTCTTTTTCAATCTTATTTTACCATAAGGTAGGGCAATGTCATCGGTAATTACTAACAGATTTTCCTTAGGGATTTTGTGTTGTTGCAGGTAATGATTTACAGCTTTTCCGCTGAGATTCATGTAGGTTGTTGGCTTGATCAAATGAAGTGTCCGACCTTTGTGTTTGATAACCGAGGTATAGGCGAGCTTATTCATTTCAAATTTTGCGCCTTGCTCATCCGCAAGTCGATCGAGCACCAAAAACCCTATGTTGTGCCTGGTGAGCTCATATTCAACACCAATGTTTCCTAGTCCTACTATTAAATACTTCATCTAATCAATTGCGTTAGCAGAGATCGGTCATTTCCTTTAAATCCTAGTTTTTTGTAAAGCTTATTTCCGATCTTGTTTGTGTTCTCGACCTCCAGATGGATGGCTTTGACATTCAGTTTTTTTGCGTGCACTCTTAATGATTTCAATGCCTGGGTCCCTAGTCCTTTTCCGCGAGCTTCAGGGATAAGATAAAACTCATCAATAAACGCATCTTTGCCTCCATATTCAAAACTATATCCAAAACATAATATTAGATACCCGATAATTTTGTCCTCATCACTGAGCATCCAAAACCTGCCAAGTTCTTTGTTTCGTAGTATCTCTTCAAAGCACCTCTTAACCTTAACCTCTTCGAATGGATAATTATCAATGCTGTAGAAATCCTTTATCATGGCCATACAAATGGCTATATCAGAAAGTCTGGGCTCTATGTATTTCATTTTGAGCAAAAAAAATCCCGACGCGAAGGTCGGGATTAAAGTTAAAGTTTCGAAATCTTTAAGATTCTGAAGACTCTGCTGCTGGTGCATCTGCTCCCTCAGCTCCTTCAGCTCCTTCTTCTTCTTCACCCTCTTCTTCCTCAGTTTCCTTACCTCTAAGTGCTCTAGGTACCTCGATACCAGCTAGTGTTACAAGCGGGCTGTTTAGAATTTCATATTCTCCTACTTCAAGCTCACCTACTTTAATAGATTTTCCAAGACCAAGTTTTGATACATCTACTTCGATGTATTCTGGCATGTTCTTAGGAAGGGCTTTTACTTGAAGGTATTTAATCTTTCTGATCAATTTACCTCCTTGTTGCGTTCCTGGTGCAGTTCCTACCGGGTGAACTGGAATGTTCATTTTGATAGGTGTACCTCTAAACAATTGCAAGAAGTCTGCGTGCATGATGACTTCACTCACCGGGTGGAATTGAACATCTTGAATAATAGCTTCAAATGGTTCTGGTTCTCCTTCAATAGTCAATAAAGCAAAGTGCGCTTCGTCAGTGTATACAAGGTCTCTGAACAAGATCATTGGAGCGTAGAAATGAATTTGATGGTCACCACCGTATACAACGCATGGTACCATTCCTTCTTCTCTTAAGCGCTTCGCTTCTGTCTTGCCGAGATTTGCTCTTTTATACCCTATAATCTCAACAGTTTTCATAATTGAATTTGATTTAAAATATGGTTATTTAATAAATAATGAACTAATGGATTCGTGATCGTGGATTTTACGTATTGCCTTAGCAAATAGCTCCGCCACAGTCAAAACTTTAATTTTTGAAGAATCACCTTGTTGTGGAATTGTATCAGTGATGATCAACTCTTCAAGTGCTGACTCTTCGATGTTTTTATGCGCATTACCCGAAAGAACACCGTGTGTCGCGATAGCTCTTACAGAATTGGCACCTTTTTCTTTCAGTAGTGTTCCTGCTTTGCTTATAGTTCCAGCTGTATCTACCATGTCATCTACGAGAACGACATCTTTCCCCTCAACATCTCCAATCACTTGCATGGACGCAACTTCGTTGGCTCGCTTTCTGTGCTTATCACAGATCACCATATCAACTTCGAAAAGTTTTGCGTATGACCGTGCACGAGCAGTTCCTCCAACATCAGGAGAAGCAATAATCATGTTGTCAAGGTTCAAGCTTTTGAGGTATGGATGAAAGATTGCTGATGCATCTAAATGATCTACAGGAATGTCAAAGAAGCCTTGAATCTGTCCAGCATGTAGATCACAGGTCATGATGCGATCGGCACCAGCGGAAGTTAAAACATTTGCAGCAAGCTTAGCTGCAATTGAAACCCTTGGTTTGTCTTTTCTATCTTGTCTTGCATATCCAAAATATGGAACCACTACTGTCACATATTTTGCACTAGCTCTTCTAGCTGCATCGATCATGAGAAGTAATTCCCAGATGTTGTCGGCAGGAGGGATGGTAGGTTGGATAATGAATACATCTGAACCACGTACGGACTCAGTAAAATAGACACCCATTTCGCCATCACTAAAGGTTTGCTTTTCACTTAGACCTAAAGGCTTGCCATAATTGTTCGCTATTGCTTTTGCGAGTTCCGGGTGGGCAGAGCCTGAAAATATCTTTACTGACGACATCTTTTTAAAATAAATCCCGCCAGTGTTAGCGGGATTAAAGTTGGCCTACTAGGGCTCGAACCTAGACTCTTCTGAACCAAAATCAGACGTGTTGCCAGTTACACCATAGGCCAATACCGGATATTTTTTTAAGTGTTTCCCTCCACTTCCGTTTTAACGGACGGCAAAAGTAGAAAAAATTGACAATAAATAAAATGTAGTTTGCGATATAAAAATTTAAATTTATTCGGATATCTCAGCATTGAAATTCAAACAAGAATAAGCTTAATTGATGAAAGGAGTTTTACTGTATTCAGCGATCCTTGCAATTTGCTATGTGATGACAATTTCGTTTGGAAAGAAATCATTCAATGTAGAAGCGTTGACATACAGAATAATGATACTTATCATAAGTATAGAGCTGTGTGTGATGTGGTTGTTTGCCACTGAATACATAGTGGATGTTCCCTTTATGATGCGTGTAAATAGTCCGTTGAGTTTTCTCTTGGCACCTGCATTTTTTTTATACATATATAGCAGGCTTGAAAACCTCGAGAGATTCCGATTGATAGATAGTATACATCTTATACCAGCTGTCTTCATGTTTATTTATTTGCTACCATTTTACGTGATGCCCAGTGTGGAAAAAATTGCTTTATATCATGAATGGAGAGGAGGCAAAACCGTAGATTCAATACCAACAAGCTTAATATTTAGGATTCATCAATTTCTTTACGTCGTTGGAATTCTTTACCTCATTATATCAAAGAGAACGAAAATTGATAAGTTGGTTGGATTTATATCATTTGCATTTATTCTGATTTGGGTAATGGATATGGTGAGGGTGGTATTTCAAATTACGAATTTTTCAATTTTTGTGTGGTTTCATTTCACGACATTCCTTCCACTCTTGATTTTCTTTGAATTAAGATTTCAGTATGTAAAAGGCAAGAAGTATGCAACATCTGGAATTAGAGGGTCTGAAACTGAGCCCATTGCATTGCAGACTTATGACCTGCTACGAGATGAGGGACTATTTAAAAATCCGAAACTAAATCTTATTGATCTTGCGAAAAGGATAGGAGTTCATCCCAACTATGTATCTCAAGCTATCAATAGTTCCTACGGGAAAAAATTCAAAGATCTTGTCAATGCGATGCGTGTGAAAGAAGCCAAAAAATTACTCGCGGATAAGTCATTAAATCATTTGACACTTGAAGCAATCGCTGAGATGGCTGGATTCAATTCTGTCTCTAGTTTCAATTCCTCTTTCAAAAAAATCGAAGGTGATACACCTAGCAGCTACAAACGCAGAGTTCAGTATCAAAATAGCTTGTGATTTGGTCTAACTATGGTTGAACAACGTGTTAATTATAGATTGCCAATATTTCAATTTCACTAATATTCAGAAACCCCAATTCGTTGGATTCACAATTATTTATTTCTTATTGCTGGATATAACTACTCAATTATGAAATCTATAATTCTACTCATTGGATGCTTATCATGTATTATCGAAACATACGCTCAGAAAATTGAATTAGAAACCAGGAGCGTAGATATAGGTACTACATCATTTCAGTATCATGAATCTTCCATACAATCTGAATCAGTGGTAATACTTTTTCATGATTGGTTTGGTGTTACAGATTTGAGTTATGAAATGGCGGAAAGGATAGTGGCGAAAGGGATAGATGTGATCATTATAGATCTATATAAAGGAAAATCGGCAGCCACTAATCAAGAGGCAGGCCAGCTGATGAATTCGATTGATCAGGCCAATATGTGGGAGTACCTGGAAAATGTTCTGAAAACCACTGGAGAAAATCATGAAAAGATTTTTGTTTGGGGCTTTAGTCTGGGAACTGTGCCTGCATCACAATTGGCAATCAGAAATAATGAGGTAATCGATGGTTTAATTTTATTCTATGGAAATGTTACTCAGGACAAAGAACAAATTGCCAAAATTACCTTTCCTGCTTTGATGGTAATGGGGGCAATGGACAACCCTGCAGGAGCCATTAATTTTTTTAATAATGTCAATGCATCCTCCGGGACCGTCCGTCTGTTTATTTATCCAAAAGCACGGCACGCTTTCGCACAAAAGCTTTTCAATGCTGGTGCTAATTATGATGAAGATGCCAAAGAAGCCAGTTTGCAGGTCACATTTAGGTTTTTGGAAGAGGTGAGAAAACAATAGAATCTTAAAGGGCAGAAATTCCAAATGGAGATTCGGAAATCATAATTCGTGCGATTGTCGTATAAAAACTGATTAGTTGCTCTCACTATGC
Organism: Ekhidna sp.; assembly: GCA_965601465.1. Classification (GTDB taxonomy): domain Bacteria; phylum Bacteroidota; class Bacteroidia; order Cytophagales; family Cyclobacteriaceae; genus Ekhidna. The sequence continues at coordinate 2,629,865 of OZ271834.1, forward strand.
CATCGGTTCTCAGGATATTCTACTTTCAGATTTTCTTTTTATTGCCATCGTTTTTCTACGCCCAGCAACAAACTGGCTTAGAGAATTTCCTGGCCACCAAAGCAGTTAAAGTTGATTCATCCGAAATGCGCGAGCACATCAATCAGTTTCTCAACCATCAGGTTGAAAAAGGAAAAGTGGTTTGGTATAAGGGGAGCATCAAAGCGAAGAATGCCGAATATGCAGATTTAAAACTAAATTTTAATGTATTAAATAATAGCCTATACCTGCTCAGGGAAAATCAGATCTATCGAATTTCAAACTTTGAATTAGAGTCTTTTCAGATTGTTCAGGATCAGCAATTATTAAAATTCAAAAAGGGGTTTGCTGCTGAAGCATTTCGTGCAAATATCAAGGCAACTTTTGAAGGTTCATCTCAGGATCTATTGGAATATCTAAATACGTATTCAGAATATCAGAATCTTAAGATCAAGAGCTTAGAAATTGTAGAAAATAATGATACGGAAATGATAGTCCATTTACGCACCGGTTTTCGAAATGAAGTTTTTGGACTGAAGAAGTTTTTGGGTGCGAGTGATAAAATTAGTGATTTGGTAATCGAATATAAACCAACCGATCTCGGACCAAGCAAATACTTTCAGGTGCTTTTCGAACACCCAAACTTCTCTGTTTTAAAGTACCATTTCAAAAGAAGTGCAACATCAGAATCGGTATCGCTGGTCAAGCATGAAGCTTCGTTTATGTTTAGCGATGAAGATTATTTCATTGCAGACTCAAGCAATCGAATTCAGGAATTTTTGTTTACCAAAAGGTCAATCGAAAGGGTGCTCGCATCTTTAGATATAGCTTTTGAAAAAAAGGTAAAGCGTGTAGGAAATGAGTCGAAGGTTGTTAAGTGGTTTCAGAATAACACTTTTTACTGAGGTACACATTTACCCACTGTAAAGTGGGTAAATGATTAAGCGGCAATTAGGTGAAACTAGTCTATTATTCGAACGTGACCTCTAAACTCATTTATTCCATTAAATACCTCTTCATTCTTCCGTCCATGATGTCGATTAATGAATTCGGAATAATCGAGGTGATCAAAATACACGGATTGATAGACGGTCGAGGTTCCACTAAATGATGCTATATCGGTTACCTCAAAAACTTCTTTAATCTCTTCTGGTAGTATTGGAAATGCAAGGTCTGAAGGTGTTTTGGAGATTGACAGCCATAACTTGATGTCAGGATCACCAAAATTTCCCTGGATGGTTCGAAAGTCAAAGTAGGTACTATTTCCGTTTATTGAGATCTCAAGATCTTCAAAATCTGGGTTTGAAACAGTAATATCCATTGGCGGTAGATTGAATGATTGTGGTGAAGGAGCTTCTCCGTAGTACTCCATAGAGTAAAACTTATTGGCATCGTCTTGGGCGCTGAATGAGAACGCGAAATCTTTCAGATCCTCAACGTCTTGTGGAACATAAAATACATTAGTGCCTTTCGGTAATCGTAATTCTCCATCCAAATAGGTATTGCTTTGTAGGTAGGCGTTTGAAGTGAAAGTATTCAGCGAATACCCTTCAATTTCAACTTCTGAATAGTCGATCGCTTCAAAGTCAATTCCTGCTGCATCAAATTGAACGTCTATGACATCACCATCAGTTAAATTGTTGAAAAAATACATGCTTCTATCGGTTTCACCTCCGTTGGTTTCTGTTAATAGAATGAATGCATAATTCGCTTCATCGTATATTGGAAGCTCGAAAGTTTCATCGTTAGAATTCCAGACATTAGACCCTAAGTATCCGGCAGCACTGAAGCTGACGCTGGAATTATCAGGCCTATTGAACGCTTGAAATGTTACGGTTCCAATCTCTTCTCCTCTTCGGAAATTATCATTCAGCTCCTTTCTCTTAAAGACCCCAGGAGTAACATTAGCTGTGGTATACAGAATAGTCAATTCTGAGTTTTCGTATGGATACTGTATAATTTCGTTAACAGTAAATTCATCTAAACTAGCCGGGATTTCTATGGTGATAATTTCACCTGCTGGAGCGATCATCGGGTCAGTGAGCTGATTCCCGTCCGAGTCACTCAACCATACAGTACGTGCTTCTTCCTCAACGAGTCCTGTCACATTGTTAAGAAGTCCTTGTTCTAGTTGATATTCGAGCGTGAGTCTGGGTTCAGAAGAGTCCTTTGTGCAGCTTATCAATAAGCTGAGGGAAAGTGCACAAAGGAAAAATAGTCGTAGTCCTTTTAAAAAATTCATAATTATTCTTTGATTAATTCAATAATGCAAAGAACGAATTGATCCCATTTTGCAACTAGTGAAAGTGGTGAACATCAGGTGAACCTTATACTTAGATGCTGTTTAGAATGTGTATAAGCTGTTTTTTGAGAAGATTTTCTGCCAGCTACTTATGATTTATTTCTTGGAATTTGCTTTCACCCACTCAAAAGCATTAGCAAAAGGCTCCATCCAGGGGGATACTTCCGCATTTTCCAGGCCAGCTTTGAATGGCCAGTTCCATTGAAACAAGGATCGTTCAAGGTGTGGCATAATTGCTAGATGCCTTCCATCTTTGGACACTAATGCAGCAGTGTCAAAGTCACTTCCATTGGCATTGCCTGGAAACTCCGAATACGAATATTTAACGGGTATCAAATAATCTTCTTCTTTTCCAGATAATTCGAATTTACCTTCTCCATGTGCCAGCCAAATGCCGAGCTTTGAACCGATCATTGATTGGAGCATGATCGAATTAGTGTCTTCAATAGCTACACTGACAAAACCACACTCAAACTTACCAGAAGAATTGTGGTGCATCTTAGGGTGATTTTCTCCTAAATCGGGGTAAATAAGGCCTAGCTCCATCATGAGCTGACATCCGTTACAAACACCCAGGCTCAAAGTGTCTTCTCTTGCATAGAAAGCATCCAATGCCGCTTTTGCCTTTTCATTAAATAAGAAGGATCCAGCCCAGCCTTTGGCAGATCCCAGCACATCAGAATTAGAGAATCCTCCAACAAAAACGATCACATTGACCTCACTAAGATCCTCCCTTCCGGTAATCAAGTCTGTCATGTGCACATCTTTGACATCAAATCCAGCCAGCCATAAAGCGTATGCCATTTCCCGGTCGCTATTTACACCCTGCTCTCTAATGATTGCGGCCTTTATGCCTGATTTTCCTTTTCTGTTAAAATCCAGGTTATACGTCGAGGCTTTTCCATCAAATCTCTCAGGGAAAGAGTAGGAGAGGGGTTGCTTGAAACGGTATTCTGTTCTTGCCTTTGAAACGTTGGTTTCGGTTTGATGCTGATCAAGAAGGCCTGAAGTTTTAAACCAGGCATTACGAGCTTGTTCAATGTCAAAAGTATGGATGAAGCTTCCATTGGTAATTTCAATATTGCGATCGTCGATTAGCTCACCAATTTCTTGGTAGTCTACGCCACTTTCTTCCAATATCTGAGAAGCCTCTGAGCCAGAAACCTGGATGAGTAAAGCAGGCTTCTCTGAAAACAATGCTCTAATGCTGTCTGACTCTCCTAAACCAGATAGATCAACTTTAAGGCCTCCCTTTGCATTGGCAAAATTCATTTCAAGCAATGCGGTAATCAAGCCACCAGCTGAGACATCATGACCTGAAAGAATTAAACCTTTCTTAATTAATTGCTGAATTGCCTCGAAAGCATTTGCTACAATATCAGCCTTTGCTTCAGGAGTCTTAGCTCCAATTTTTGATTGTGTTTGCGCAAAAGAGGATCCACCCAATTCAAAATCACTTCCTGAGAAATCAACATACAACAGTTTGGATTCTTTTGCATAGTAGTCGATAACCGGGCTTACCGTCTTATTGATATCAGATACCTCGGCGACTGAACTAATGATTACCGTACCTGGAGCGAAGACTTTTTCTCCGTCAGGATACTTTTGCGTCATTGACATGGAATCCTTTCCGGTAGGTACATTGATGCCTAATGCACATGCAAAGTCACTGATAGCTTTTACTCCCTTATATAAGCGTGCATTTTCTCCTTCGTTCTTTGCTGGCCACATCCAATTGGCACTTAAGGAAACACCTTTTAAGCCATGCGATAACGGCGCCCAAACCAAATTAGATAGGGACTCTGTAATTGACAGTCGGGATCCTGCTCCAGAATCTATCAAACCTGGAACAGGAGAATGTCCGATGGAGGTGGCAATTCCCTTGTTAGACTTAAAATCCAGGGCCATCACCCCCACGTTATTAAGTGGTAGCTGTAGTTCCCCACACGTTTGTTGAGTTGCCACTCGCCCTGAAACACATCGATCTACTTTGTTGGTTAACCAGTCTTTGCAAGCTACTGCTTCGAGTTGCAGTACCTCTTGGAGATATTCATCTATTTTTTCTTCAGAATAGCTTAACTGTTCAAAGTTCGAACATTGACTTTGATCTTCCAGAATGGTTTTCGGTGATGAACCGAATAAGTGATGCAGTTTTAAGTCGAAGGGAGAGTCTTCTCCGTTATTCTCAAATTTCAGTTCATTGTTGGCATCTGCTTCTCCAACTTCATAGTAAGGAGCTCGCTCTCTTTCAGATACTCTTTTAAGGTATGCAGCATCTTGCTCTTTTATCACCAAGCCCATGCGCTCTTGAGATTCGTTTCCAAGGACCTCTTTCGCTGACAAGGTTTCGTCACCTACAGGAAGTTTCTTCAGGTCAATCACGCCGCCTGTTTCTTCTACCAATTCAGAAAGACAGTTTAAGTGCCCTCCTGCACCGTGATCGTGAATGGATGTAATGGTATTTTCATCCATTTCTACCATTGCGCGTACAGCATTCGATACCCTTTTTTGCATCTCCGGATTTGAGCGTTGAACAGCATTAAGTTCAAGTGCCTGATTGAATGCTCCGGTGTCTACGGATGAAACTGCACCTCCACCCATACCAATGCGGTAATTATCTCCGCCCATCACGACAATCTTTTCACCTGCACTTACTGATTTCTTCTGCGCTTCTTTTTTCTTTCCGTATCCAATACCTCCGGCCTGCATGATCACTTTATCATAGCCGTACTTTTTGCCACCTTCTTCATGTTCGAAGGTTAGAACACTTCCGCAAATCAATGGCTGACCGAATTTGTTGCCGTAATCACTGGCTCCATTGGAAGCTTTAGTTAGAATTTCCTGAGGAGTTTGATACAACCATTTACGTGCTGGTTTTTCCCATTTTTGAGCTTTTTCTAATCGAGAATAAGAGGTCATGTAAACGGCAGTGCCTGCTAAAGGAATACTTCCCTGGCCTCCAGCCATTCTGTCTCGGATTTCTCCACCAGAACCTGTGGCCGCTCCATTGAAAGGTTCAACCGTAGTAGGGAAATTATGTGTCTCTGCTTTTAACGATATGACGGATTCAAATTCCTTGGTATCAAACCAATCGGGTTTGTCCTGCGTATTGGGAGCAAACTGTTCAACCGACGGCCCTTGAATAAATGCAACATTGTCTTTGTACGCAGATACGAGGTAGTTCGGGTTTTCCTTAGAGGTTTTCTTGATCCATTGAAAGAGAGAGAGCTCTTGTTCTTTACCATCTATGATGAATGTTCCATTGAAGATTTTATGTCTACAATGCTCTGAATTGATTTGTGAGAAACCAAATACTTCAGAGTCTGTAAGTGGTCGTTCTATTTCTTTAGCTACCCCTTCAAGGTATTCGATTTCTTCAGCACTGAGCGCAAGACCTTCCTGCTCATTATAAGAGGCAATATCCTCAATGTGTTCAATAGGTTCTGGTGTTCTATCCAAAGTAAAAATAGACTGATCCAATCCTTCATAAACTTGTTGTAACATCGGATCGAAGGCACCAGCTGTGGATTCAGTAAGGTAAGTTTCAATTCTATTGATGGAGCTGATTCCTGCATTATGGACGATATCTGTGGCGTTGGTACTCCATGGGGATATCATTTCTTTTCTCGGACCAATGAACTTCCCTGTGATCTCTTCCTTGTCAATTGGTTTAGCATCTGAAAAGAGCCATTCCAACTTAGAAATTTCTGACGATGTTAACTTATTTGAGACGCCAACAGCGATAACAGCGTCTTCAGAATTTTGGAAGAATTGAATCATTTATAGACCTCTTATTGAAGTCCGCAAAATTAACCTTTTTGTATGCTTTGACTCACTCTGATTTCAACAATTTCCTGAGTGATTTCTGAAGGACACCGACAGTCATTGCTGAATAGCCAATGATTACTTTTTCAATGGTCCCTTCACGATTAACAATAAAGTGTGTAGGGTAGGATCTTACATTTAGCTCCAGACAAAAATCTTTAACATCAGGTACGATTTGGTAGTCAAAATTTCTTTTTGACAAAAAACTCCTGACACGTTCCGTATCGTCGAAAGTTGGGGCTAGAAAAACAACCTCTTCACTTTGAAATTTCTCTACCATTTCGTTCATTTCCGGCATTTCTTGGATGCAGGGACCACAACGTGAAAACCAAAAATTGACCATCAGAATCTTACCATCCAGTTCATCGCTCGAATAAGTATTACCTTCTATCGTGGTGAATTCGAATGAAGGGAACTGCTGCCCTTTCATTCTTTTAACCTCTTTTTTTTCCTCTTTTACCTGACGAATCTGTTCTTCTGAAGGCTGAGAAAACCCTTGAAGATGCAATAAGACAAATATTATGGATATGAATGCTTTCACTGGGATTGATTTGTAGAAATGATCAACTTTGCAACTTCAGGTTTTATTAGTTGGTGGTGTTTCATGGGTAGAATTTCAACACCAAAGTCACCCATCTTGTTAATGATTGGCAAAATCTTGGATGGCTTGATGATGTTGTCCTTACTACCAAGGATAATTCTTCTTTTAAACGGATATTGGTTGAATTGTTTGAATAACTCCTTTTTTGAATAGCCAAGCGATTTGAAATAATTCCAGGAAATGTAGACACGTTTTCGATTCATAGCATCACCCATTTCTTTCTTTACAAAATCTCCGATATATGGATTTACTATTCGATATTTTTCATTAAAGGCAATTAGACTTTCCAGTTTATTCGGGTTAAGCATTAAGTATTTGAAGAGCCATTTAGTGTAGGGTTTAGTAGCCAATTTGAACCAGATGGATAAGTAAACACCATCAGGCGCTATCAAAATTAGCTCATCTGTTTTTTCGGGGAAGGCCAACGCAGATGCAATGGCAAACCTTCCTCCCAAACTAAATCCAACTGTTGAAAAGTGATTGATTTCCTCTCTTTCTAGTACAGCTAGTAGAAATACCTGCCATTCTTTTTTTGATAGTATGCCGTAAGGTCTATTACTTTCTCCGTGGTAAAAAAGATCGAAGGCAAAGACAGTATATTCATTCTTGATTATGTCTACCCACTCCTGAAAAACCTTATTATCCTGTCCAAACCCGTGAAAGGCGAAAATTACTTTAGGACCTCCAGGGTATTTTACATATGATAAGCGTCCATTTTTAACTTCAATATTCGTCATCAACCTGAAAAATGAAACATTTTTCTCATACCGAAAAAAAAATTACAGAAATGGTGAACAATTTCCAATCCTTGACGTTATTTGCACGAAGGAAACTTTAGACTTACTAAAAGTTTCCTGCGTTTTGTCTAAATATTAACTTCAGGTAAACGGAAGATTTGGAAGCAAAGGAAAAGATATTGAGCAGTGCAGAGGGATTATTCATCCAATATGGAATCCGAAGTGTAACGATGGATGATGTGGCCAGAGAAGCCTCCATGTCCAAGAAGACCCTTTACCAGTATTTTGATAATAAGGATGGTTTGGTTTCTGAGGTTGCGCTGAACCATTTTGATAAAGAGGCGAAGGAATTTGAAGAAATTTATGATGTAGCCACTGACTCAATCCATGAGATTTTACTAGTGTCTCAATGCTTAAGAAAGCATGTCTTCAAATTAAACCCATCATTATTATATGATATGCAAAAGTATCATGGTAAGGCTTGGGACAACTACCTGGAGTTTAAGCAATCTACGATAAGAGGACATATTGAGCGCAACATTGAAAGAGGGAAAAAGGAAGGTTACTTTAGAGAAGAATTAGATGCAAAGGTGCTTTCGATTTTACGAGTAGAAGGCGTTCAATTGGTTTTCAATCCGAAAATCTTTCCCAGAGGGGAGTTTGATTTTGCAAGCGTACAAATACAAATACTTGATCATTTTGTTCATGGACTACTTACAGACAAGGGCAGAAAGAAATACGAAGAATATATAAATCTAGAATCAACCAATCACATACTTTAACACTAATCAAATTATGAGATTTAAATTGCCTATTCAGCTTGTTCTTTTGTTAGCAGGCGGCTACATATTCGGTCAGACCAAACAGTTTAATCTGGAGGAGTGTATGACCTATGCTGTAGAGAATGAAGCCAATTCCGTTAATGCCACACTTGACGAAGAAATAGCAGCATTAAGGGTGAAGGAAACTGTGGGAATAGGGCTTCCTCAGATAAATGGATCAGCTAATGTCCAACATAACCCAGATCTACCACGGTTTTTCTCAGAATACAATCCTGGTTCTGGTTTTGGCATTTCAGACGATGACGCCCAAGATATTGGGCTAGAACCTGGAGATGTATATGGGGCTACCAACTTTTTTCAATTAAAATCAAACGGTGATATAAATCTTTCAGCCACCCAACTGATTTTTAACGGATCTTACATTGTTGGCCTGCAAGCTGCACGTGCTTACAAAAAGCTTGCGAGTAAACAAAAAGACTATACACAAAGTGAATTGAAAGCTGCGGTGGCAAAAGCTTATTTTTCTGTATTAATAAATGAAGAAAGATTAGTGCTCTACACGTCCAACTTAGAAAGGATGGAAACACTTTTCAATGAGACGCAGGAACTTTATAATACAGGATTTGCAGAAAAAATTGAAGTTGACCGTCTCAAAGTAACTTTAAATAACGCCCGAACTCAGAAGAGTAACTATGAGAGTTTGGCTGACCTTTCTATGAAGCTGTTAAAATTTCAAATGAATTACCCGCTAGACGAACCTTTGGAGTTGGAGGGTTCAATTTCGGATTTCGTGGATGGTGAAATTAAAAATATACCACAAGATTTCGATCTGAATAATAGGAGCGATTATCAGACGGCAGTCACAGGCAAAGAACTAGAGGAGTTGAATTTAAAGAATATCTATGCGAGTGGGTTGCCGGTAATTCAAGCTTTTGGGACGTATGGAGCTTCAACTCAATCTGCATCTTTCGGAGGACTATTCAGACAAGAAAGCAATTTTGAAGGAAACGCGGGAGTTGGTCCTGATAAATGGTATTCTTATTCAGTAATAGGGCTGAGGCTGAATTGGTCATTGTTCACTGGGTTGCAGAGAAATTACCAGATACAGCAACAAAAAGTTGAAATCAAGAAGTTGGAAAATACCATTTCACAATTTGAAACCCGGGTACGAATAGAGGTGGAAGAGCAAGGAGTGCTGTTGAAAAATGCAAATGAAAATCTAGACATTCAACGGGAAAATATGGAGTTAGCCCAGAGCATATTTGATATTTCAGAAATAAAGTATAAAGAAGGTGTGGGGTCCAGCCTGGAGGTTGTAAATGCTGATAACGATCTTAAGGAGGCTCAGACCAACTTTTTCAATGCATTGTTTGATGCGGTTATAGCCAAAATAGACTTAACAAGAGCAATTGGTAAGCGAGATTAACAATAAAATATTATTACGACACAAAAATACTTGACAGAAACTACTAAGATCATGCGTAAGATCAATCAAATACTAACCTTAATAATCACACTAACAATTGTTTCGTGTGGTGGCAGCAATGAATCTTCCATTAGTGATGTCCTCGCCGGAGGAGACATGGAGATCATTCAGGCAAAGAAAAAAGAACTTGCAGCTCAACTGAGACAAGTAGAAGGAGATATTGCATTACTGGATTCAGCAATCAAAGCGAATAGTGGAGATGAGAATCTTCCTCTGATCACAGCTTTGAAAGTTGAAGGTCAAAAATTTGTACACTTTGTAGAGTTACAGGGAGATGTAACTACTAGACAAAATGTATTGGTCTATCCTGAAGTGGCAGGGACGTTGACAAAAGTGCATGTTGAAGAGGGGGATAATGTAAAGAAAGGTCAATTGCTTGCAACCATTGATGATGGAGGACTTAGCAATCAATTGATTCAAATGAAGACCCAACTTGCTTTAGCTGAAACAACTTACGAACGTCAAAAAAGGCTATGGGAGCAGGAAATTGGTTCGGAGATTCAATACCTACAATCGAAGACCAACTATGAATCTCAAAAAGCAGCTGTCGACCAGATGGAATCTCAACTGGCTAAGTTTTCCATTCGTGCGCCGTTTGCGGGGGTGGTAGATGATGTCGTAAAAGATCAGGGTACAGTGGTAGCACCTGGTGGTCCTGGTTCTGAAGTGTTCAGGGTAATAAACCTTTCGAATATGTATATTGAGACTGCTGTTCCTGAGACATACATTACGTCTGTAACAAAAGGAAAGCAGGTGAAGGTATTCTTTCCGGTTTTAAATGAGTCTATGGAGTCTTACGTTAGAGAGACTGGTAACTTCATTAACCCGAACAATCGATCATTCACTGTGGAAATCCCGGTGACTAATAAAAGTGGTAATGTAAAACCGAATCTTACGGCAAGGGTGCACATTAATGATTATGAAAAAGAAGGAGCACTATTGATTCCTCAAAGTGCAATTTCAGAAAATTCGGAAGGTGAGCAATATGCATACACGGTTACTGATATTGGCAGTGACAATGTAGCTTTTGCTAAAAAGACCATTATAACCACAGGTAAGACACAAGGTGATATCATCGAAGTGCTATCTGGTATAGATGATGGTGAAAGCATCATTATTGAGGGTGCGAGAAGTGTGAAGGATGGACAAGAAGTTAAAATTTTAAAATACTAATTCGATGGCGAATCAAAGTAAAGTTGACAAGGAGTTTCGTCCCTCATCCTGGGCAATCAGAAACCCTTCTGTTATTTATTTGATAATAGGCTTGTTTCTCATCATGGGGCTGTCGGCATATTTTGCTATGCCTCGCGAGGACTTCCCGGAAATAAAGGAAACAAAGATTTATATCAGTACACCTTTCCCTGGCAACACGGCTGAGGATATGGAACGATTGATTACAGATCCGCTTGAGGACAAGCTCAAAAATGTAAGTAATGTGGTTGAAATTCTCTCTACGTCTCAGGAGGATTACTCCATGATTACAGTTGAGTTTGATGAAAATATTACAGTTGAGGAAGCCAAGCAAAGGGTAAAAGATGAGGTAGATAGCGAAACGGCTGGTGAGGACTGGCCGCTTTTCAACGGAGCTAAAGTAGAACCTAGCGTTTTTGACCTCAGAATGTCGGAGGAGTTTCCGATAATGAATATCAATATTACGGGTGACTATCCGGTGGATCGACTCAAGGATTATGCGGAGTACTTGCAGGATGAAATAGAAGATCTTTCGGAGATTAAGGCAGCTGATATCAGGGGAGCTCAAGAAAAAGAGGTGGAGGTAGCTGTGGATATCTATAAGATGATGGCCGCTAAAGTAAGCTTTGACGACATACTTGGAGCGATTGGCAATGGTAATATGACCATGTCTGCAGGAAACCTGAAGGCAAGTGGGCAACGAAGAACGATTCGAATTTTAGGCGAAATTCAGGATCCAAAAGAGTTAGAAAACTTTGTGGTTAAATCTGAAAACAACTCACCGGTTTATCTTAAGGATATAGCTTCCGTGAGCTTCAGACCTGAAGACAATACAACTTTTGCTCGTGAGTTCGGATCAAACGTGGTAATGTTGGATGTGAAGAAAAGATCAGGAAAGAACATGATCGAGGCAGTAAACAAAATCAAAAACATCATTAGTGTTGCTGAGGCTGATTATTTCCCATCGGATCTTGAGATTACCATATCCAACGATTCTTCCGAAAGAACATTGAACCAGGTAAGTGACTTGATCAATAATATCATTTTCGGTATCATACTGGTAGTAACCGTTTTGATGTTTTTCTTAGGATTTAGAAATGCACTCTTCGTGGGCTTCGCGATTCCAATGTCCATGTTTATGTCTTTCATGATTATCAACGCATTGGGATATACCATGAATACCATGATTCTTTTCGGTCTGATTATGGGACTTGGTATGTTGGTTGATAATGGTATTGTGGTTGTTGAGAACGTATTCCGGTTGATGGATCAAGAGGGGATGACTAGGTTGCAGGCTGCCAAAAAAGGTATTGGTGAGATTGCTTACCCAATTATGATTTCCACTGCTACTACAGTGGCAGCTTTTGTTCCTCTAGGTATGTGGCCAGGAGTAATGGGAGAGTTCATGAAGTACTTCCCAATAACACTCTCCATTGTACTAGGGTCATCCTTGTTTGTGGCAATTTTTATGAACTCTATGCTGGTTTCTCAATTTATGGAAACAGGTGATAGAGAGCTTTCCCAAAAAGCTTTGTGGAGGTTGACCTTCATTTTGTCAGGGATTGGGATATTCATCATGGTGTTCGGGGGTCCAATGAGGGGCTTGGGCACCTTAATGATTTTCACAAATATCTTATTCTGGCTATATAAATATGTGATCAAGGGCTTAGCTGTAGGATTTCAACGAAGAATCCTCACACGCTTTGAAAATATGTATGAGCGAAGAATTAGGCACGCCATTAGAGGTGGTAATGTGTTTTGGTACTTTGGGGTTACGTTCTTCTTGTTGATAGCCACCTTTATGATGTTTGGAGGATCTCTGGGATCAGGGAGAACCAAAGTAGAATTCTTCCCGGACAATACACCAAATCAGATCATTGTTTATATCGAATATCCGGAGGGAACGGCAATTAAAAAAACAAATTCCATTACCAAGGAAATAGAAAATAGAGTCTACGGGATCATACGAGAGGGTGTTTACGTGGAAGATGGAAGAAATATTTTGGTAGAGTCTGCTGTTTCACAAGTTGGAGAAGGGGCTGGAAATCCGTTCACGGATGGTGGCTCTGCAGCTGAGATGCCGCATAGAGGTAAAATCACTGCTTCCATGCGTGAATTCAAATACCGTCAAGGACTTGATTCAGAAGAATTGCGTGGAAAAATACAAAAGGCTTTAACAGGTATTTATCCGGGAGTGGCCATTTCAGTAGAAAAAGATCCGGTTGGACCACCGGCAGGGTATCCAATTAATATTGAATTGGAAGGGCGAGACTATGATGAATTGATTCAGACGGCTGAAGGAATGCGTAACTTCATTAATAGCAAGAACATTCCAGGAATTGAAGAGCTGAAGATTGATGTGAATAAAGGGAAGCCGACCATGCAAGTTGTAGTAGATCGTGAGAAGGCGGGAGAATTAGGAGTAGCCGTGGGCCAAGTGGGTAGCCAATTAAGAAGAGCAATTTTCGGTGAGAAGGCAGGTGTCTATAAAAAAGATGGTGAAGATTATGATATCAATATCCGATTTAATGAGGATCTAAGGTACAACACCAGCGCGCTTTTCAATCAGAATATTACCTTCAGAGATCAGTCTTCAGGTAAGATAAAAGAGATACCGGTATCGGCTGTGGCCACACAAAAGAATACATCTGGATTTAGTGCAATTAAGCACAGAGACACAAAACGTGTAGTGACTGTTTATTCAGGACTGAAGCCCGGCTTCACCGATCCAGCTGCTATAGTGACTCAAATTGAGGAGGCAATGACGAATTATAACGGCCTCCCTAAGGGTGTGAAAATTGATTATACCGGTCAAATCGAGGAGCAGAATAAACAAATGGAGTTCTTAATGGGAGCATTCTTTGCCGGTCTTGGACTCATTGCCTTACTGCTTGTATTCCAGTTTGGAGGTCTTTCAAAACCACTCATTATTATGATTGCGATTTTCTTGAGTTTGATAGGAGTATTTGGTGGTTTAATGATCACAGGATGGCCATTTGTAATCATGATGACGATGATGGGAATTATTTCTCTTGCCGGAATTGTTGTTAACAATGGGGTGGTGTTATTAGACTACACACAGATATTGATAGATAGGCGCAAAGAAGAACTCGGTATGAGCGAATCAGAGTTCTTGGATAAGGATGAAGTAATGAGATTGACGATTCAGGGAGGGAAGGCTAGGTTACGTCCGGTAATATTAACGGCAATCACAACCGTACTTGGACTGATTCCACTAGCCATTGGCTTGAACATTGATTTCTTCTCCTTGTTCACGGAGTTTGATCCTAAGATTTACATTGGAGGAGACAATGTTATTTTCTGGGGTCCACTGGCTTGGACGGTGATTTTCGGGTTGATAGTTGCGACTTTCTTAACGCTTATTATCGTACCCGTTTTGTTTACAATTTCGTACAGAATGAAATATCGATTGTTTGCTAAAAAAGGTAAAAATCAAGCAGAGGCTGAGATGACATATAGCAAGAAAGCAGCTTGATATGATTAACCTTTTATTTGACATATACGTTAATTACATCGAATATTCTTCTAATAGAGAATATCGTCGGTTAGGTTTAAGTTAATAGTAATTTCCCCTCGGTTGCCGGGGGGATTTTTTATTATGAGTAGAGTATATTTTGTCGTTTTTCTAGTTTCTATATATCTGGTTCTAGATGTATATGTCTTTATGGCCATTCGGTCAGTTGCAGATGGACTTAATCCGATTTGGAGAAGAGCCATTTTTACACTGTATTGGGTAGTTAGTATACTTTCTTTTACTGGAGTATTACTCTATCGACAAATCGACCCTAAGCACCTAGGTGACCTAAGACTTTACATCACAACCTTCTTCTTCGTTCTCTTCACTGGAAAGTTATTTACTACGGTATTTTTATTGCTTGAAGACTTAAGAAGAGGGATCACATGGATCGTGGACCTTTTTCCTTTTGTGGAGGAAAAGTATTCTACGTCCAGATCTGATTTTATGCAAAAATCAGCTCTGATAGCAGGAGCAATTCCTGTCGCTACAATGTCTTTCGGGATTATATCTGGAGCACATGATTACAGGGTCAGGAAAAGAATTGTATCGTCTCCGAATTTGCCCAAAGCATTCGATGGAATTCGAATCGCTCAAATTTCAGATATTCATACTGGAAGTTTTTTTAACAAAATTGCTGTGGAAGGTGGAGTAGACCTATTGAATGCTCAAAAACCTGACGTAACATTTTTTACAGGAGATCTTGTCAACAATAAAAGCGAAGAAGCCAGGGACTACTTAGATATATTCAAGAAGGTGAATGCTCCTCTAGGTGTTTACTCAGTAATGGGTAATCATGATTATGGTGATTACTCAAGTTGGGAGTCTCCCCAAGCTAAAATGAAGGACATCCAGAACATTCACGAAATGCATGCCTACATGGGTTATGATTTACTTTTGAATGAGAATCGTACGCTTAAAGTGGATGGTGAGGAAATAGCTATTCTTGGTTGCGAAAACTGGGGCAGTGGAAGATTTGCAAAGTATGGCGATCTTGAAAAGACCGTAAAAGGTACTGAAGATCAGCAGTATAAAATTTTATTATCCCATGATCCAAGTCACTGGGACGCACAAATAAAGCCAAATCATTCTGATATAGATCTCACCCTTTCCGGGCATACCCATGGGATGCAATTTGGTGTGGAAATAGGAAACTTTAGATGGAGTCCGGTACAGTATAGATACAAGCAATGGGCAGATCTGTATCAAGAAGGAAATCAGTCATTATACGTGAACAGGGGATATGGCTTTATAGGGTATCCGGGGAGAATAGGAATACTGCCAGAAATTACCATTTTAGAATTAAAAAGATCTTAAATAGGGTAGTCCTTCATATAGGTGTTATAAATACATCTTTCATGTCATAGGACGATAGGTGATTTTACAGGTGATTAGGTGAAAGAGGGGCGCCAGCCCCTTTTTCTGTTTATGACGAATTATGACGATTCATTGATTTTCCTTTATATCTTTTCACCCAAATCACAATTCATGACAAAAAAGCTGAAGGAGATACGCCAATTCATTGAGGTGGATTTATGGAGAGTAAAACTTCGATCTCTCTCTAAAAGGAAACGAATCCTCTTTGGATTTCTACGTGTATGGGTAATTGCCATCAAGGAATTTATCCATGATAAATGCGCTGAAAAGGCCTCTGCCTTAACCTATTTTTCTATGCTTTCATTGGTACCTGTAATTGCAATGGTTATCGCAATTGCTGATGCTTTTGGAATTAGAACCTTGATGACGCGGGAGCTCAATAAATACTTTTCAGGTCAAGAGGAGATTTTGAACAACGTATTGGACTTTGCAGATAAAATGCTCAATGAAGCTAGCGGTGGCATAGTTACAGGAGTCTCAATTATATTCTTGATTTTTACTGTAATCAGGTTGCTGATGAATATTGAGGCAGCGTTTAATGATATGTGGGATATTAAGCAGAGTCGAAGGTGGGAACGCAAGATTTCTGATTATGTAGCAGTTATTTTATTAGGCCCTGTTTTACTTATTGTTGCAAGTAGTGCTACCATTTTTGTTAAGGATACCATACAAGATTTCATTGCCAGTATTGAGTTTTTGGGTCAGCTAAAGTCAGGTATTTTCTTTCTTCTGAAATTGCTGCCATATACGATCCTGTGGTTGTTGTTATTTGGACTGTATCTAATATTCCCAAATACAAGGGTAAAATTTTGGCCTGCATTATTCGCGGGTATCGTTGCAGGTACGCTATACCAATTAAACCAGCAAGCATTCATTTCATTACAATTTGCTTTTGCTAAGTATGATGCGATTTATGGAAGTATTGCCTTTCTTCCCTTGTTCCTCATTTGGCTACAAATAAGTTGGTTGATTGTACTGTTTGGTGCTGAAATATGCTATGGCATGCAATACATTGATCAATGGGAGATGAACTCTGAAAAGCTAAAAATTAGTTTAAGTCATCGAAAGAAGTTGATGCTTCTTTTACTTTATCGAATTGTAAAAAGTTTTGAAGCAAGCGAAGGTCCATTGACATTAAATGATTTAGCGGGTAGTGTGAATATCCCAAGAAGGTATGTAGTAGACATCTGTTATGAACTGGAGAAATCCAAGCTAGTCACCCGTGTTAGTGGAGATGATGTGGCTTATCAACCTAGCTTCGATATCAATAAAATGGATCTTCACACCATTTTGACCAAATACGAAATAGAAGGCATGGGAGATTTCGATCCAAGAAAATCTGAGGCTTTTCAAAGCATCGAAAATGCTTTAAAAGAAATCAGGGAGAAATGGAAGAATAGTAGTAGCAACGTATTGCTGAAGGACTTATGATCTTCGCTGCTTGAAGGACCAGGTAAACTCAAACTCAGAAACCACCGTTCCGTCTTTCATCTTGCCAACAGTTTTGAAGGTGGCTTCAGCAGACTCTCCGGTTTCAATGCATTTTTGAACTGCTTCAAAAGCTTTTACCCCATCTTCACAAGTAAAGAATACTCGATCCGTTGCCTTCTTAGTAAAGTTTGCTTTAAGATCTACAATGATAAAAGCTACAGATGGTTTTTGTCCTGTAATTGCTAAGAGACAGGGTGAGGCAGTAGATAATTCAGCAGCCATGCTTTGAACTGCGAAATAGATGGATTTGAATGGGTTTTTATTTAGATTTTTGAAAGGGACAGAAGTCGTACACTTTTCAGGAGTAAGTTCTCGAATTCTTAATCCGGCAAGCCATCCCATGGGTAAGCTCTTCATTAAGTAGAATGAAAACTTGAGGCTGCTTTTCACTTGAGAGGCCAGCTTTAGTTGCTTGTTATTGAGCTCCATTTAACTTTTACCGTTTTCCTCTTTTTCCAAAATTTTCCTTTTTTCTCGATTCATGAAATATGATTCCATGGCGCCTTCTGAAAATTTCACCAGAATGAATAAAAGGCCCAAAACACCTATACTGATATATTGAGTCTCAAAGTATTGTTCGATAATTGGCTCGAGGAGAAGTTGCTCCAATATGAAAAGTGCTACTGCAACTGTAAATAGGATTGTAGATGCACGCCTTCCAACTTTAGCCTTGGCGAGTTGGTCAACAGTGTCAGCAAGCTGAATGTTTTTATCCTTAATTTCTTCGTTTTGCTCTCTAATTTGGAGATTCGCATTGTCAAGCTTTTTCTGAAGTCGGTCTGAAACTCGTGTAATCACTTTGGCTTGAGCCACAAGTTCTTCATATTCGTCAGAAAAGGAGTCTAGATCTTCTTTGTAGATAGCGTGAGTTTCGATCTTTGATCGGAATTTTCTGAGACTATCTATCTCATCATAATAAAGCTCCTGATTTTTCTCCATCTAATTAATCGTGATCACAAATCATTCCTCTTCGATTTCAAAGAAGTTGAAGTCTAGGTCAAGTAAATCACTATAATCTTCTCCAGCCTCCATCATGTCATCATCGCCTTCTTCGTAATACCAGTTGATGGTGATGGTTTTTCCGGTGCTTTCAATCTTACTTAACCGTTTGAAAATATCAAACAAGCATTTAGAGGAGCTAGTATTGAAATATTCAAATGCGATGTTGGCAGTAAACGCCTGACCTTCAGAAGCTGCGTATTCATCAAGATTATCTAGGACGCGCTGGTAAAATTGAATAGAGTTTTCCGGACTGGATCTCCCTTTCATCTCCAGTATACCCTCATCCGGATCAAAGTTGATCAGGGGCGTGGTGCGTGTCGGTTCGATGAATACTTTTTCCATAAATCTCTCTACGGTTTGTAAGTTAATCTTTTGGTACTATCCTTCAATTCTTGGTAATCTAATTTGAAAAGTGAAATAACTCACTTTATCTGTTACGGGCTGAAACTTATATCTAAGCTTTTGCCCACCTGTTTTTCTTGCTATGTCAATAAATCCGAGTCCTCCGGTTCCTTTGTCCGAAAACTCCTGTTCTGCCAATACTCTCTTATATAAAGCTCTTAACTCATCCGCATCAACTGCATTAATATCATCAAGTCTTTTTTGAATCTCTTTGGTTTTATCGGCAGGAATGTAATTACCCGTTTGAAGACTGTAAAACCTTTTCCTTGCGGATATCATTATCAAGGCAGAGTTTGAATCATAACTACTGACCTTCATGTCATCAGCATTAACCTCATCTAGGTGGTAATACAGGTTTTGAATACACTCGGTAGCTACATTATAAAACTTCTTCTTCACCTTCCTGTTTTCTTCTAACTCCTCTAGTCTTTCCTCCAATGTTCCAATCATGGCAGTGACCAGATCGAAGGTCAGCTCTCCCTTAAACATTAGAATAATGTTTTGGTCATAAATATTTTTATAGCTCCTCAGATAATCCATTTATGGGGGTAATTTTCTTTGGGCTGGAAAAGTAAGAACTTATGACTAATTAAACCAAATGTTTAAGCACCTAAAACTTTGTGGTGATTATCAATCGATTAAGGTGGCCAGCATTCCAACCCAAAATTATTCTGATTGTAAAATTATGTTATGTCCAACACATATGAGATTAAAACTTTATCAAAAGGCAAATTATGGTTTTCTTTATTACTTTAGTATAGGAGGACAATGCCGAAAAGAGGTTAGGTATTATTGTTAGTCATTCCTAAAGGTAAATCGGTATAAAAATGTGATATTTCCAATAATAGTATTTTTAGTATAGATTTGAGGGACTTGCCAATAGGATTTTTCTTATAGCAAGCAATAGATTAACTAGTTAAGAGTTTTAACCAACTACGTTTAAGGTATGTTAAAGAAGGATTTATACGCCAATGTCTACTTTCTGACTGCATTGGTTTTAATAGGGGCCGTCGCCTACTATGTCTTTGTCCTGCAGAAAGAAATAACTAATTCATTCAACCAAGACCCCAGAGTTGTACAGGTATCTGCCAATCAGTCCAAGATGGGGCAGCAAATGGTGAAGGCCGCCATGGGTATGAGGTATGCCGAAAGCTCGGGCAACTTTAACTTTTTCAGAAACGAACTCAGAAGGGTTTATCCGCAATGGCAAAAGGGACATCAGGCCCTCATTAGTGGAGATGCAGAATTAAATCTTTCACAGCCTTCCCAAACCGATGAGTATTTGGCACTTCAGGAAGAGCTTAAGTTTTTGTTTTTTGATATGAATACAAATACATCCAACATATTGGATGTTAAATATACCGGTGTAAAAACAGATGTAAACTTCTTGGCACTTCAGCGTTCATTTGAAGCGCTTGTAAATACAATAAGGAAGTATGATGCTGCAACAGCTGATATAACTGATTACTTCGTACGAAACGCTCAAAATAGAGGTGCTAGTTTGGGCCTCGCAGAATATGTTGGATTTTCAATCTTCGTGGGAATATTCCTTGTCCAAGGATTTTTCATTTTCAGACCGTTGGTCAAATTAGCAAGTGATAATTATTTGTCAGCAAACAAAGCATTCATCAAAGTAAAAAAATCTGAGCAACAGCTGAAAATCAACTTCCAGAAACAAAAGTTGATCAACAAGAAACTTTATCTCTCACGTAAAGAACTAGAAGAGAAAAACCTCAAACTAGAAGAGTCTGAGTCGAAGTTGCTGAAGTCTTCCGAGGAGCAAATTAAGATTAACGAAAGGTTGATATCGGCACAGGATGAATTGAATCTAGCCTACAAAAAGCTACAGGATTCGGAGGTTGAGATTAGAGAGCTTGCGGATAAGCAATTACAGGATAATGAGAAATTATTCCTTGCTGAGAAAAAGCTACAGTCATTGCTTGAAAATGAGCAAAAATCCAAAGAGGAATTATCTAATGCATTAGAATCGCTGAAAGGTGCACAGTCTCAACTAGTCCACTCTGAAAAAATGGCATCTCTTGGTCAGTTAACTGCTGGTATTGCTCATGAGATTAATAACCCAATTAACTTTATCTCAAGTGGTATGGTGTCTCTTAAGATGTCTATTGAGGCTATGCGTGAAATTGCAGAAGAGTATACAAGAATAGATGATGGAGATGATGCCAACGATGTACTTGAGTCAGTTAAAGAACTCAAAGATGAGCATGAGTACGATGAGATAGTTGATGAACTTGATGACTTGATCAATGACATTAATTACGGGGTTACAAGAACCATTGAGATCGTGAAAGGGCTTCGTGTATTCTCCAGACTGGATGAAGAAGAAGCGAAAAATGCAAATGTCAATGAGAACATTGATGCAACCCTTACGCTTCTTCGAAACAAAACCAAAGGTAAGATTGAGATTACCAAGCACTATGAGGAAAGCATGCATGACATTGAATGTTATCCTGGCCAGTTAAATCAAGTATTCATGAACATACTTAATAATGCGGTACAAGCAATGCCGGAAGACAAAAAGGATGCTGAAATTACGATTTATACAGAAGAGGCCGATAATGAAGTGTATGTAAGAATTAAAGATAACGGTATCGGAATTCCAGATGAACTTAAAAACAGAATCTGGGAACCTTTCTTCACAACCAAAGAGGTTGGAGTAGGTACAGGTTTAGGGATGTCCATTACTTACGGTATCATTGAAAAGCATGGAGGTAAAATTGATTTAGCAAGTGAAGTCGGTAAAGGGACTGAGTTTGTCATAACCTTACCAAAGAAAATCACCCCGATTGAGAAAAAAGAAGAAGAGGTAGCGGAGGAAAGTAATTAACCATTAACAACATTATACTTAGGGAAGGATGGAAGAGATTCACGACCAGACACAAATAGATAATTCGGTAAAGAAGAAGAAGTTTTCTTTACTGTATGTAGATGATGAGGCTACTAATCTGAGAGTATTCAAAGCCAATTTCAGGAAGTTCTTTAATGTACATACGTCTACAAATCCTATTGAGGCAATTGATATCCTAAATCAAGAGGATATTCAAGTAATCGTAACAGACCAACGAATGCCCGAAATGACTGGAACTCAATTTTTGGAGAAAATATTACCAGATCATCCGGATGTAATTAAAATCATCTTAACGGGATTTACTGATATCGAAGCAATCAAGGACGGTATCAACCGATGTGGCATCTTTAAGTATATCACAAAGCCGTGGAATTTTGATGAGATGAAGGGGGTGCTGGAAAGAGCTATTGATACGTATCAGCAGGCTGCGGAAAGTGAAGAACACATCAAAGAACTAGAGGACAGTAACGTCGAGTTGGAAAGTCGAGTTAGGGAGCGTACTGTAGAGTTGAATAAGATTAATAAGCGCTTGATTGATAGTATTAGATATGCAGGACTCCTGCAGCAGTCGATGCTTCCCAATGATCGATATTTAAGTCGACAATTCAAGGACCATTTTGTGATATTCGAAACTAAGTATCTTTTCAGTGAGGAATTTGTGTGGACAACAAGACTCAATTTCAGGTCAGAAGATTATACTGTGGTTGCTTTGATCGAATTTGATGGAAAAGGAATCGTGGGTTCCCTTAAAACATTAATAGCAGATTCTGTCCTAAACTACTTGACTCACGACCGAAAGATTTTTCATTCGGGAGAGATTATCAACGAATTGAAATATGAGTTAGATGCCGCAGGATCTGATGAATTGCAGTGTGATCTGAAAGTTTCTGTTGCAGTATTTGATCATAACGCCGGAACGTTGCAATTTAGCGGAATCAACCAGGACATGATTGTTTTCAATGGTCAAAAAACGACCTTACTTAAGGGAGATGAAGGAGATCATTTTGAAGATGCAATCGCAGATAAAATAGGAATAGAACCAGACGCGTCTTATTATATGTATTCAAACGGGTACTACAATCAAATGAATGAAGACGGGGCAAGGTTTACCTATGAAAAGTTTGAAGAAATGTTAAAGTCTGCTCAAGATAAGACGATGGAAGAGCAACGCGAATTCCTGATGAGTAACTTGCAGACTTGGAAAGCAGGATCAAGTTTAAATGATGATATATCTATCATAGGCTTTAAACTCTAATATTTGGATGGCGACAAAGGCGAGTAGTTTTAAAAATTGGTGTTCAGAAAATATAAGTCCTCAATCATGGACAAGAATTTGTCTTAAACGCGTAGATGATATACGCGGTAAAGGACATACTCTTAAAGAGATGGAGGATTTAAATCCTGATATAGAGATTGATGCAGAATTGTTGGAGTCTCTTAATCTGGCCCTTTCAGAACTATATGAGATGACTGTGGATGAAGCGTCTCTTGCTGCGCACTAGCGTCAACTCAGCTAACGCATTAAAGCTTTAGTAATTTTTCTCTTTTATAGCTTTATTATTTGATTTCAAAGCCGAGAACACAAACGTCATCTGTTTGACTCGTGTTTTTGGACCACTCACTGAAAGTCTTTTCTATGGCCTTCTTTTGTTCTTCAATGGTTCCGCTTGAAGAATTTTCTATCAAGCGATTAAAGTTTTTAGACATAAACTTCTTATCAAATTCACCACCGAATTGGTCCTGAAATCCGTCAGAAGAAAGAAAAATACGATCTTTTACCTCAAGCTGAATAGTTTCCTTTGTTAGCTGAGCGAATACTTCTTGCTCATCTCCTTCAATACCACCAACCATCTGTCTTGGAGTCTTATAAATCGTCAGCTCCTTGCTTCCATGCTTCATGAGTCTAAGTGGAATTCCAGCTCCAGCAAACTCCATTCTTAGCGTATCCAGGTCGATTACGCATATCCCAATCTCCATTCCATCCCTGTTTACCTCGTCAGTATCTCGTTGTAGTTCAAATTTGATAACCTTATCTAGTCTGGATATAATCTTTTTGGGATCCAGATAATTTTGATAATATACAATATTTGTAAGTTGGTTGCTGCCCATGATGGACATGATGGCACCTGGTACCCCATGGCCTGTGCAATCACCACATGCAACAATCATGTATTCATTGTTACCCCTTCGAACTCTTTCAAACCAATAAAAATCTCCTCCGATAATATCCTTTGGTTTATAGGTTACAAATGAATCTGGAAATACCGATTGCAGCGTATTCAAGGGAGGTAGCGTGGACCTTTGAATTCGCTCTGCATAACTGATACTATCCCGAATTTGAGAAGAAACAGAAACTAACTGATTCTTTTGCATTTCGATCTGAGTCTTCTGATCGATAAGTTGCTTGTTGGTTTGACGCTGTTCCTCTATTTGTCCAATTAAACTTTGAGAAGTTTGAGCCATCTGACTGGCTAGCTTCCCAATCTCATCTTTTGAACCAGTAGGTAGCTCAATATCCAGGTTACCTTTGCTCAGTTCCTCTGCAGCTAAACTCAATTTAACAATAGGTTTGACAAATATATTGGCTGCAATTAGCGCTAGCACGATGGTGAGAATAAGTACAGGCAGTACTGCCCACAGTATTTGCTCACGGATTTGGGCTAAGGGTGAAAATGCGCGTTCCTTAGGGATACTTAATATCAGTGTCCAATCATTACCTGAAAATGATAAATAATTTGTTTCTCTGGAAACAAAATATAGGGCATCCTGAGTCTCTAAGAAATTGACGCCCGGCTCATTCAATGTTGATATTAACTCGTAATTGGAGTAATTAGCATTGAGAATTCGGGAAGGATCTGTATTCGAATAAAGAACAATTCCATCTTTGTCAATCAGGTTAATATCCAGGTTTCTTGAAGTATCTGAGCTTAAGGAATACTCTCCAACAATTTTAAAAAGCTCATCGATAAGAATTCTCCCTACTAAAACACCTACTTCACTATTGTCTGTAAAACTGGTCACCTTGGAAGCAAAGTGAATAACTACCCGTCCTACAGACTCTGATTTAGAAACATCAACAGCCATTTCTTCACCTGCATTCAAGCTGATCCAATATAAACTCTCAGAGTGTTGCTTTCCAATGGATATACGTTTACTGTCAGCAATTCTTACCCGATTTGTGTCGAAGAGTGAGAAGGAATAGTATAAGTCGTTGAGGTTTTCGAGTTCTTGGAGACGCTGAGTCAACTGTTCAGGATCAACATTTAAATTTCTGAAATAAGGATTTTTAGAAGCCATCCTTATATCATTTAATCGGGAAAACATAAACCTGCCAATATCGGAGCTGATTCCCTTAGATTGCTGAGTCATGCTACTCACAATCTCTTCTTTCAACGTTTGCTCTACTTTTTGATCAGCAAAAAAAGATAGGACACCAGCCGTGAATAAAACCAGGAATAAACAGAGGATGGTGAGCTTTGCGTATATATTCATATATAGGGGTTAACCGTTGACGACAGTAAAAATAAATCTTTTCGCATTGCTAATCTATGTGATAAGAGTGAAAGTCAATATGGCTAGATACGGATTCTTATATTTAGTCATATTATCTTAGCATTGTAAAGAAACACCGCCAATGAGATTTTTCATTTTCGCCTTTGCGATTTCAGTTGCCCTTTGTGTTGAAGCTCAAAACATGACCATCTACCGGAGTTCTAGATCTGTGGATGAGACTGTAGATCGATTGGTTCAAATTATCAAGAATAAGAAACTTGCCTACTTTGAAACTGTTGCTCATGATAAGGTTGCCACGGAATATGGTGTGGAAATACCTCCAACTCGAATGATTTTGTTCGAGGATCCTAATCTAATGATTGAACTTATTTCATGTCGGCAAACCACAGCTCTTGATCTACCAATGAAAATTCTAGTGTGGGAAGAAAATGAGGATGTATATATCGGATTCTTCGATCCGAAGGTCATGAAGAAACGCTTCATGCTTCAAGAATGTGACGATATTATATCCAGTATGTCACGACTTAAAATTAGAGTCGTTAATGAGGCGCTTAAGGACGGTTGATTGGTATAGCCCATCTAACCTTATCCCATCTAAATTTTAATGAATCATCGGCAAAATAGAACAACATTCGTTCTTGCGTTTGATCGGCGTATTTTGGTGTGATATTGATTCTAAAAGCGTCCAATGAATCTTTGTAGTCATAAGACCCCCATTGATCCCATTCTTTGTTAAAGATGATCACCCAATGATCCTGATCTGGTATTGTGAAAATCGAATAACTTCCACTGTCCAACTTAAAGGTATCAACGGCCAGGTCTCCGGCAATGCTTATGAAAGTCGCATTATTTGCCCCAGTTCTCCACATTTCGCCGTAGGGAACCAGGAAATCGCTACCCGCTCCAAATATTTGTCTTCCTCTCACTGCAGGGCTGCTGAATTCGATGTAAGCTGAAGTGTTATGTACAGACGCACTATCGGACCGGAGAGGAGAAGGTCGGTTTTGTGGGTCAGAAGAACAGCCATAGGCTATCAAACAACACAATGGCAAAAGCAAGGCATTGGTTGATTTTGAACGAAAAAATGTCCGAAATTGAAAATTTGCTTTCATTAGGTTAGACGATAACGCACTGAAAAATAGTAGGTTACAGATTTAGGTATATTATTTGCCATCTTAATTTGAAAAACTACTAATTATATGGGAATTATAGGTATCGAAATACCACAGCTTAACGAAGAACAAGATATTGAAGTTGAGGTTCGTGTTAACGGAATCAAAAAGCAATATCAATATCGTGTAGAAATATTTCATTGGGACGATTGCCCGTATCCAACAGAAGATAGGGTTGAATGTATCCGCCAGCTCGTAAATGGCTATGACGACCGATGGGATCTGGCACATATTGGATTACCCACTGACGACTACATTCCTATTACCTTCAGAAAACGTCGTTAAAACGGTAGGTCGTCATCTTGTGAGAAATCCTCCTTGGCCCATTCTTGTGTTGGCGGAGGGGGAGTGTCTTGCTGTATACCACTTTTCTTATCAATTCTCCATGCCTGCAAGCTGTTGAAGTATTTAATTTCTCCTTGAGGATCCGTCCATTTTCTTCCTTTCAAATTAAAGTTTACGGTTACTTCGTCGCCAATATTTAAGGGGTCCAATTGGTCACAATTACTCTGAATCAGTTCAAACTTTACAAACTCCGGATATTGCGGGTTTTCTGCGTACTCTAGCACAAATTCTCTTTTTTTGAAAGAGTCCTTTATTGTCTGTGTGTCGTATTTCTCGACAATCTTACCTTCTACTATCATGTGAATTTTTCTAAACTATTTTACAAATTTGACAGTTCAATCTGCAAGTATGACAAAGTCTAAGAAATATTTCCTGATTGGGGCTATCATTTTCGTTATTATTCTGATAATTATCGCAATTGATATAAGCAATAGGACCGTAGCTCCGTGGGAAAGGAATAAAATAGAACAAAATAATGAACAAGAAGAAGGTTGATATTTCTCAAATTGATTTAGATAAGGAAAGAGAAAAAATAACAGACCTTCCTGGTCTTATTGAATATGCCCACCATGCTGGAAGTGCAATCATAAAACCAGAAGATAAAGGCAGAATTAAAGGCAATGCAGTTGCTGCCATGCATGATCAGACTGATCGTCAGTTTAGACAGTTATACGAGCAAATGCAGAAGCTCATAGAGCAGGCTCAATACTTAAAAAACAGAGTCGATGTGTCTGAAAGAATATATCAGGCATCTGTACCATTTAAACCAGTCGTTGGTAAAATCTATTATTTGTACAAGAAAAAAGATGGTAGCGACTTGTTATCAATGGTCAGTCCTGACGAGTGGGGAAAAAGCTTTCCCTATGAAATCTTCGAAGCTGAAGTAAGGCTTCTCTCTGACCATACCTGGGAGATTATCAAAACAGATAATAAAGAGTATAATTACTAGCTTCTATCCAAAAATACTCTGGTTAATTAAGCGCTTCTACTTTTTTTAAACTTCTCACGCAACCATATTCAACAGATCCGACGTTGGGGCAAAAGATGGTTCCGGAATCTTGAATTCAAACACATCATCTGGTAGTGAGGTTTAAATATTTATTATGAGTAGAGTAAAATATCTTGTTATTCCCGTTCTAATTTTTTTTTATGGATGTGCAAATAATTCTGAGGAAGTAGGAATTGATTGTAGTTCGTCCGATTTAAGGATTGAAATAGTTGACTTTGTTAAATCTGATTGTGCGATTCCAGGTTCAGTTACCGTACAAGCCTCAGGTGGAGAAGTTGATTTAGCGTCTGATTACAGCTACTCATTAAATGGTACTTCATTTCAGTCATCACCGGTATTTGAAAATCTTTTTGCAGGTGGATTTAGTTTTTCGGCGCGAGATAACCTCGGATGTATAGCCAGTGTGTCATTTACACTTCCGTCTGAGGCGACCGGAATCACATTAAATCTTAGTGGTGAAAAATCCAATTGTACAAGTAATACCGGAACGATTTCAGCTGATGCTTCTGGGGGAGTGGGGGAACTTCAGTTTTCACTTGATGGAGGAGCTTTCACTGGAACCAGTGAATATTCTGAAGTTAGCCCTGGTGTTCATAGTGTCACTGTAAAAGACGAAGATGACTGTCAGGTTACCAAGACGATTCAAATTGTGACCAACACAAGCTTAAGTGGAGACATTATGCCGATTATTTCGAAGGACTGTGCAATTAGTGGATGTCATAACGGTAGCGTTTCTCCAAGACTGGTTACCCCATCTGAGGTTGCTGCAAATGCTGCGAGAATCAAGTCGGAGACTCAAGCCAGAAGTATGCCTAGAAATAGGTCGCTAACCCAATCTGAAATCGATTTGATCGCTTGTTGGGTGGATGATGGTGGGCTTGTAAACTAGATCCAAACATCCAATATTTAATAGGGTTCGTAAGTGTTCCTAAATGCAATTTCAAGTCACTATTATGAAGATCAAATCATACCATGCATTATTCGTTTTGTCTCTATTATTCGCTAGTTGTGCCAACAATAGCGAGGAAGAGTTATTAGATGAAATGAACGTTTCATGCAACAATACAGAGGTAAGTTTAGCAACTGAAGTTATGCCATTATTGCTTGCCGAATGTACTTTTTCTGGTTGCCACAATGGTGATAATGGTTCAAGTAGGGATTGGACTAATAAGGCCAATGTTTTAGCTAAAGCGGGTGCAATTAAGGCACGCACTCAGAATGGTTCTATGCCCAGATCTCCAGGTGCTCTGAGTCAAAACGAAATTGATTTGATTGCATGCTGGGTAGACAATGGAGCGCTGGACAATTAACAACAAATAATCATAAATAATCTACATCTATCATGAAGAAAATCTTAATTATACTTTCATTGATCTTTTCCTTTACCGGGTTCGCTCAAAGGTATAAGAGCGCCGAATCGAATATAAAGTTTTATTCGGATGCCCCTTTGGAAGATATTGAAGCCATCAATAGCGCTGCTACAAGTATTGTAGATATCGGTACTAAATCAATTGTTATTGTAGTTCCAATCAAATCATTTGATTTTAAAAAGGAACTTATGCAAGAACACTTCAATGAAAATTATTTAGAATCTGATGAGTACCCAAATGCAATCTTTAAAGGTAAGTTGGTGGATTGGGACGGAAGTGAAGGGTCAACAAGAGCTTCTGCGGAAGGTACAATGGAAATTCATGGAGTTACCAAAGACGTGACGATAGAAGGTGACTTAGAATTATCTGGCAACATCCTAAAATTATCAACGGTTTTTAATGTGCGACTTGAAGATTATGAAGTTAAAATACCCAAAGCTGTTTTTTATAAAATAGCTGAAGAAGTAGAAGTAACTGCCAATTTTGAATATGCTCCCTATGAAAAGAATAATTAATATCATCTGTTTTCTTGTTTTATCTGCAAGTGCCATAGGACAAGATCAAGAATTGCTGGAGCTGCTCTCAGAAAGTGATGATAAAGGGTATGCGACAGCAACCTTTAAGAGCACAAGAGTGATTAATGGACATTCTATTGAAACACGTTCAAATGGAACATTAGAATTTATCATTGGCCATAGATTCGGTACCATTAATTCAGGATATGAAGATTTCTATGGGCTGGATTTTTCAACCATTAGATTAGGACTGGAATATGGATTTACCGATGATCTAAATATTGGCATAGGTCGTGCTTCGTTTGATAAGGTTGTTGATGCATTTGCCAAATACCGATTTTTAAGGCAATCAAAAACATTCCCATTTACTGCAACTGCCTTTACCTCTATTGCAAGAAAAACGGTTGATCAGCCAGGTTTAGAAGGAAAGGATAGAAATTCTTATACGTTCCAAATTCTAATGGCGAGGAAGTTTAACTCAAAATTTAGTTTTCAAATTGCTCCAACGGTTATCCAAAGGAACCTTGTGCCAACACTTCAAGATGATAATTTGCTAATTGCTATTGGGTTGGGTGCTAGATACAAACTTTCGAATCGCATTGCAATTGTAACAGAGTATTATCCTCAACTTTCTGATAAATCATCGCAGTTTGAAGACTCCTTTGCTGTAGGCGTGGATATTGAAACAGGTGGTCACGTATTCCAACTTCATTTTACTAATGCAGTACAGATGAACGAACGTGGATTCATAGGAGAAACAACCGATAGTTTTTGGGACGGAGATATCCATTATGGTTTCAATATCACCCGTGTGTTCGACTTAAGACCCAGGAAAGGCTAGATATTAGCTCTGAGTGCCAGGATGAAATTTCTTCCTGGTGCACTTATTCCTGACGTATATGGACGATAGTGTTTGTCCAATATATTTTCAACACCTGCATTAACATTGAAGTGTTCGCTTAGTTGGTAGCTTGATTTTAAGTTGAATGTGTACCATCCGGGGGAACCTGAGGATGTATACAGGTATGGCTTTCTATCTATCTCAGCTGAAGGAATGTCATCACGATCTCTATCGGTATTATACTCAATGTAAAACTCAGATCTTAGTTTCTTTTTCTTAAACGTTACTGAGGCCCTTCCAAATACTGGGGTCGTATGTCTGAGTGGTTCGCCATTGGTTAGGTCTCTGCCTCCTGTATAGCTAATCATCTTTGATACCGCCCAATTTTCAGCAACTTCGGCAGTAAAGATTAAGCTTCCCCCATAGATTTCAGCATCGCCAGTATTCACTTTTGAGAATACATTCAATGTTTCTCCATCAATAACGACTGTAGAACTCCCATTTAAAGTAAAAGGACCATCCACAATGGCATCAAAAAGTCGACTGTAGAAGCCCACAATCTTAAAAAGTGAACGCTCTGTTTTTCGCTGATATGATAACTCATAGCTTGCAGAATATTCAGGCTTTAGGTTGGAATTAGGGACGATGATGCTATTGCCAATATCAAAGACTTTACCTACATCATCAACGTTGGGCGCTCTGAAACCTGTAGAGATATTGGAAGTGATCTTATTATGGTCATTCAAATTTACAGCCAGCCCCAGGGATCCATTTATGGCTGAATTGTTAAGATCTAAATTGGCAGCATTGTTTGATAGTGCTTGTGTGTTTGTTGTTTCAGCTTTAAGGCTTAAGGTATTATACCTAAGTCCGGTGTTTAGTGTGATTCTGTCTGTAAGTTTAGATACATAACTTGCATACAAAGCGAAAGATGTGAAATCACTACCACCATCCGGATATCGACTTCCTGTTGGTGTAACCTCACCCGTCTCAAGGTTTCTTCTAAAAGCTCCGGAGGAAATATCATTATGATAGAAGTCAATACCGTAATAGAGATTGGAGTTGTTATAAGCCTTGTCAAAATCGAGCGAGACAGAATACATATCCACTTGTTCCTCTCGAGTTCGGAGGCGATCATCTCCAAAATCACGATCATTTCTGCTCTCGACAAAGTTTTGATAGGCCAATGTAAATCGGGCCTGATCGAATAATACATTGGTACGATAGATGCCTAATCTGAGGTTATGCATCTGCCATTTTTGTGGTCCATAGTACCACTCTGCGGCTGCGAGAGAATCGGTATCCGTTCGAATGGTTTCAGTGAGGTTATCATATCTGGGAATATCTGATGTAGTACTGAAATAGAAACCATAGCTTATATCGGAAATCTCATTGATTCGATATTTTACTTTGGATAAGGTATTGAAGAGATTATATCCTGAGAATTTCTGAGTATTTATATCGTCGTTTTCAATTAATTGATCTTCACCATTTATTCGTGTTACGAAGAAGTTTCGTTCAAATTCTCCTTCATATCCTCCGGATCTTCTGCCGCCTGCCCTCAGATCATCAAAAGCAGTGTAGGTGGATGAATGAAAGAACGTAAATTTCTCTTGTCCTACGGACACATCAACGTGTCCAGTACGTTCATTGGCAGCTGTGCTATATCTTACTAGTCCATTTACTATAATATCTGTGATATTGTCGCTGGACCACTTTGGTTGTATGGTGTGGAAGTCCATGACTCCTCCAAGCGCATCACTTCCATATAAAACTGAACCCGGACCAAAGATCACCTCTGAACTTTCCAGAGCATTCGGATCAATGTTTATGATGTTTTGAAGGTTACCGCTTCGGAAAATAGCATTATTCATTCGAACACCATCAACCACAAGTAGTACTGAGTTAGCAGCAAATCCACGGATCTTGGGAGATCCTCCACCTAGCTGACTCTTTTGAACAAACACCTGTCCTGAATTAGCAAGGAGATCAGCAGATGTCTGAGGATTTTGGAATTGGATGGTCTTCTTATTGACCGTCATGATTTTTTGGGAGACACTTTCTTCCTCTTGTTCCCATTTGTTTGCTGAGATGACCACTTCATTGAAAGACATGATCTTTTCCTTTAAAACAACCTTAAGGTCATTACCTAAATAGGCAATCGACTGCTGGTGATAGGAGGGATGTTGAAAGAAAAGCAACCCTTT
The DNA here is from genome assembly GCA_965601465.1 of Ekhidna sp. Taxonomy (GTDB): domain Bacteria; phylum Bacteroidota; class Bacteroidia; order Cytophagales; family Cyclobacteriaceae; genus Ekhidna. The sequence continues at coordinate 2,662,455 of OZ271834.1, forward strand.
AGGGAACACGGAGAGATCAGCAACGCCTTTTTCGTTGGTATAGGCAATATCCTCTTTATCTTCATGATAAATGAAAACATCAACCACCGGCTTTCCTGTTGCCTCATCGACAATCGTTGCGTTTTGTGAGAAGGAAAAGGTAGCTATGAAAAGAAGAAGAAAGGTAATCTTATGATTAAGTCTCATTCATCATTTAATTTCGGATGCGAATTTCACATATTTATGCAAAAATTGAGCCGTTCATGCCAATAATTAAATCAAAATATCACCGAAGGCCCTGGTATTTTTTTAATGGTCATTTCGAGACGATTATTCCATCCTTGTTTTACGATGTGGGTGGTGTGCCTTATGAACGTGAACGTTTGGAGCTGGCTGATGGTGATTTTCTTGACTTAGATTGGATAAAAAAAGGCCATAGACGTCTAATTGTCTTAAGTCATGGCTTGGAGGGAAGTGCTGATCGACATTACATCAAACGTCCCGCTCAATACTTTTCTAATAAAGGGTGGGATATCCTCGCATGGAACAATCGAAGTTGTAGCGGAGAGATGAATCGACTGCCTCGATTTTATCACCATGGGGCAACCGAAGATATAGCTGCGGTGATTGATCGGGGGCTGAAAGAAGAATATGAGGAAATTATACTGATGGGGTATTCCATGGGTGCCGGGATGCAGCAAAAATATCTTGGAGAGCGTGAACCAGATGAGCGAATCATTGGAGCTGTTTCGTTTTCAGTCCCTTGTAATGTCCAGAATAGTGCTGATATGCTGAAGATTGGGGCAGGTAGAATTTATGAGAACAGATTCATATCTAAACTCAAGGAAAAAATATTGGAGAAATCTCGCCACATTGATATACCGGTCGACCTTGACGTAATTAAGGACGTTCGTAATTTTCAGGAGTTTGATGAAGCTTTTACCTTGAAGATTCACACAGAATATAGGGATGCCTCTGATTTTTATGCTAGGATCACCAGTGATCAGTTTTTGCCCAACATTAAAGTTCCGCTTCTTATCGTTAATGCACTGAATGATCCGATGTTGGGTGATCCTTGTTATCCCACTGAGCTGGCAGAAAAAAGTTCAAACATCTTTTTAGAAATGCCTAAAAGGGGTGGGCATGTAGGCTTTACCATTCCCAAAAATCAGTGGAGCTATATGGAGTATGCTGCTGAAGCGTTTATTGAAGAGGTCATATTAAATCAATCATTTGCAAAGAATTAGTGTCGTTCACAAATAATTTGGATACACTCATAAACAGCGTCTTCATTCTTAACCTGTCATGAGATCAATTTGGAGTTATAAAATTTATTAACTCTAAAGTTGACTACCATGAAAAAACTACCCCTTACCGCCTATGCTATTATCGCATGTATGATGCTCTCTTCTGCTGTATGTGCTCAGAAGAAAGGACAAAAGAAGGTAGCTATTGCTACATTCATCATGAATAAGAAAGTCCAGCCTGGTGATTTAGGTCTTGGAGGCGAAGCACTGAAGCAAGCCGCAGATCTAGCCAAAAATCCTGCATTTAGCCTGGAACCGATGCTACAAAGGCTTCACGATGAGTTTTTTGGAGATTTAGGTGAAGACCTTCCCTTTGAGATTCTACCCGAAGCTACCGTGATTGATCATCCGGAGTACAAAGCTTATGAACTGAATTTTGATGAAGACAAAGGGCTCAATGATGAAATTTTGTCTTTCTACAAGATTTATGACGGTTACAAATATCTACGAGAAGGAGGAGCGCTTGATCCCAAGGAAAAACGCGATCAAAACCGGTTAATGGAGATTTTTGGGGATCAGGCAGACGGAGTGATGTTTGTCACCATGTGGTTTGAATTTAAACAGAAGCTCGCTGTAGGTGGAACCGGCACAGCAGGAATCAAATCCATGATCTGGATCCAGCTATTTGACAAAGAAGGAAAGAAGGTCTTCCGATATCGTGAAGGGGCCAACTCGAAAAAGTCCGTAGGTATTGCAGCCGGAGTGCCGGTAATGAAGATTGAAAAGATCTTGCCCATGTGCGAAAATGCATTTGAGCGAATGCTTGAGGACATGGAAAAAGACATGCCAAAGCTGGCCAAGAAAGTGGCCAAGAAAATGTGATTCAAATTTCACCAACCATCCAAGACCTCTTTAGGTGACTGGGTCAGCTTTAGAGATTTGTTGCCTAAGAGCACTCCCTTCCAGTTGGGAGGGAGTTGCTTAGAAACACCATCAATAAGGGAGCAAGTTTTTCCACATTTAAAATTTACTACCATGAAAAAAATTAGAATTTCAATTAAACTATTGTATGTGTTAATAAGTGTATTGTTACTGGCATGCAACAAGGATGACGATCAGCCTACACCTGATGATTCAGGTTATTTATCAATGAATGTGTCCATTTCAGTAGCGTCTGAATCTGCCTCCGGGAGAACGACAACAGGTAATGTAGATGACTTTTTTATAGCAGTATATGATATAAATGATGTCCTAATTGTTTCTTATGAAAAGTTGTCAGAAGCTCCTCCTGAAATTGAATTGATAACCGGAGAGTATTATGTTGTTGCCCATAGTGATAACCAGGAAGACGCAGCCTTCGATAACCCTTACTATTATGGAAGGTCAGACAACTTTACAATAGATAAGGAAGAACTAAAGACAATCGATATTGTAGCAGAGCTGGCCAATAGTAAAGTATCTATTCATTACTCAGATATTTTAATTGAAACATTTAATAGTTACAGTGGCAGTGTTGAAGTTGTAAGCTCTGGTACCAAATTAAATTATAGTCAAGGGGAAACGAGAGAAGGGTATTTTTTACCAGAACCTTTATATGTTGAAGTTAACTTAAGCTATTCCAAATTAGACGGATCCTATATTACCCGCACTTTCACTGCAAACATTGATGCTCAACCAAAGACGCTATATAAAGTGATGGTAGATGCGTCACTGGCGAATGGGAAAATCGTTTTTAATCTGATTGTCGATGATTCCTTCAATGAAGAGGAAGTTAATATTGGTGAAACAACAGGTGATCTTCCTCTTATTGGTACCACTTGGACTTTGGTAAGCTTGGAGCTTATTGATTGTGATGATCCAATTTACAATGGATTCTTTCAATGTCCAGCGGATTGTGAAGTTATGTCTTTCAATGAAGACGGATCATTTGTGTCAACAGATCCAGATTTCACTTTCGATCAATTTACATATTCTTATTTGGTTGAGGGTGATATACTGACCATAGTTACCAGTGACGGTACAAGTGACTATTTAGATGTTTATACTTATGAAATTCATGGAGATGAATTGACATTATCAGATCCAGACCCTTATAGTGGGTGTCTTGATCTAGAGAACTATTTGGGGCAATAATTTAAGATCCTCATTCCTCAATGACCCTCTTTATAACACCATCAACAAAGGAGCGAATTTTTTACCCTTTTAAAATTTACTACCATGAAAAAATTTAGAACTTCAATTAAACTATTGTATCTGTTAATAAGTGTATTGTTACTGGCATGCAACAAGGATGACGATCAGCCTACACCTGATGATTCAGGTTATTTATCAATGAATGTGTCCATTTCGGTAGCGTCTGAATCTGCCTCCGGGAGAACGACAACAGGTAATGTAGATGACTTCTTTATAGCAGTATATGATATAAATGATGTCCTAATTGTTTCTTATGAAAAGTTGTCAGAAGCTCCTCCTGAAATTGAATTGATAACCGGAGAGTATTATGTTGTTGCCCATAGTGATAACCAGGAAGAAGCAGCCTTCGATAACCCTTACTATTATGGAAGGTCAGACAACTTTACAATAGATAAGGAAGAACTAAAGACAATCGATATTGTAGCAGAGCTGGCCAATAGTAAAGTATCTATTCATTACTCAGATATTTTAATTGAAACATTTGATAGTTACAGTGGCAGTGTTGAAGTTGTAAGCTCTGGTACCAAATTAAATTATAATCAAGGGGAAACAAGAGAAGGGTATTTTTTACCAGAACCTTTATATGTTGAAGTTAACTTAAGCTATTCCAAATTAGACGGATCCTATATTACCCGCACATTCACTGCAAACATTGATGCTCAACCAAAGACGCTATATAAAGTGATGGTGGATGCTTCACTTGCGAATGGGAAAATCGTTTTTAATCTGATTGTCGATGATTCTTTTGAGGAGGAGGTAATTGAGATTGGAGAAGAGTCAGGAGATTCATTCGCTCGAATGTATGGCGGTAGTCTCACCGATAATGGATATGATATCATCAACACCTTAGACGGGGGGATGCTATTGACTGGTATGTCTTACTCAAATGATGGTGATGTGCAAAGCAATTTCGGTGACAAGGACATATGGTTGGTCAAGATAAATGTTTCAGGAGATATTGAATGGGCTAAGAACTACGGAAGTATTCAACAAGATATAAGCTACAAAACCATGCAATATCCTGATGGAAATTATCTGGTTGGAGGTATACAATATGTCCCATCAGAATCCAACAATGTTTACTTAATAAAATTGGATCCATCGGGTAACATAATATGGGAAAAATCCTTCGGAACCCCTGCCAATGAGGGTATTCATGATATGGATTTGACGGATGATGGAGGTTGTGTCCTTACAGGTAGCATCACTGTTAATTCTTCATTCAATTTATTGGTTACGAAAGTGGACCTTAATGGAAATCAAGAATGGACGGTCAATTATGGAGGATCGGGATACGATACGGGTAGGGGAATCTTACAAGATGACGATGGAAATTACGTTGTTGTAGGTTCTGCAGGAATTATTGATGGAGACGTTGTTGGTGCTGATTCAGGACATACTGCATGGATGTTAAAGTTAGATGTGAGTGGTAATATTATTTGGCAAAGTACATTTGGGGGTAGCGGGATCGACGGTATTAATAGCGTCGTTAAAAACAATGTTGGATTTGTTTTGGCTGGATCAACAGACTCCTCTGAATTACCAGGTTATAAGGGCTCAACCGATCTTTGGGTTATACAAACAGATGATTTCGGTAATATGATTTGGAATAAGGTACTCGGAGGTAGTGGTTACGACTATATGGGAGGTAAGATTTCACTTAGTGACGATGGGGGAATTTTGATAGCTGCATTAAGTGATTCTAATGATGGAGATGTCTCTTTAAACTATGGAGGTTTTGATTTTTGGGCATTAAAACTTGATGTTTCGGGAAACATAATTTGGGAGACAACTATAGGGGGAGAGAAGAATGAAACTCCATATGGAATCTTAGAAGCTGACAATGGATATCACTATATAATTGGATATTCAAATTCTGAAGATAGTTCCATTGGAGGGACCGCTGGATCCTATGGTGATGATTTTTTGCTTGTAGTTCTCGATCCAAATGGGAACTTTTAATCCTGGGGCAGCTCATTTGAGCTGCCTTTTTTATGTAATCTTTCGTAAAACCTTAGACACTTCTTCTTTATGAGATCGACTGATTGGTAGGTGAGTGTCTCCAATGAAAACGTAATCATTGTCAATACCTGTAATATTATCAATGTTCACTACATACGATCGATGGATACGGATGAATGAAGGATGACCGATTTTATCTGAAGTATTGTTGAGATTGCCAGACAATGTGTATTCCTTCTGGTTCGTGAAAAACTTGGTGTAGCTTCCCTCAGCCTGCATATATTGTATGTCTTTCATTTTCACTTTTTCAAACCGATTACCAGCCTTTAAAAAAATGAACGAGACTTTAGGAGTATCCGGAGTAGAAATCACTCGCTTGCAATAATTGTTGAATGCCAACTCAATGGCAATAATTACATCCCGATCATCATAGGGCTTGGTCAGGTAAGAGACCGGATGTGTTTTCAATGCACGATTTACCGTTTCATGGTCTGAATTGGCAGTTAGATAGATCACTGGAAATTTTTCACCTTGATCTAGCTCCTCTACAAGCTCTACTCCATCATCTCCATCTTTGAGGTTGATATCTACCAGCAAAATGTCCGGCTTGTTTTGATTGATGGAGTGGATCGCATCAGACTTATTTTTGGCTACTTGCGTGACCTCCATTCCCTGCTCTTGAATGATTTCCTTCAGGTCTTGTGAGGTAAGCGGATTGTCCTCAACAATTAGAACTTTCACTTCCATAGTGGTGATTGGTTGGTGAGTTAGTTGCCAACTAAGTTAATCAAGTGTACCTACTTCGTCAGGCGCATCGATGACTTTGATTGATTTAAGTTGAATGCGCACATGCAAACCATTAGTCGTTTCTGGGTACTCCAATGTACCTTCACTGTTTTCAATCAAGGTATTAATAATGGTTGATCCAAAACCAGTAGATATTCCATTTTCTAAAATCCCTTTCCCATTATCAATGATGTTTATTTCAAGTAGGTCGTTAACAAATTCTACCGAAATACTTAATCGAGGATCATCATGTTCTTGAAAGGCATATTTTATACTATTTGTAATCAACTCGTTGAGTATCAAGCCCACAGGAATGGCCGTTTCTATATCTGTTTGAAGGTTTTTTACATGAATGCTAGTCTTAATCTTTCTGGGTCTCTTATAAAGAGAATCTATTAACATGAAGGTCAACTCCTCAACGTAATCTGCCAGGTTAATCTTGGAGAAATCATCATGCTTGTAAAGGTGCTCATGAATCAGGCTAATGGATTTTACACGATTCTTGGTAAGGTTAAGCGCATTCTTAGCTGCATTTTCATTTAACCTTCGCTGTTGCATATTGAGCAGACTGGTGATCATCTGCAAGTTATTCTTTACCCGATGATGCACCTCTTTTAGTAGTGTTTCATTTTCAGTATTGCGTTTGGCGAGATCTGAGGTTCGCTCTGCTACCTCTTTTTCCAGTTTCTTTAAATATTCTTGCTGCAACCCCTCATTCAGGGTTAGCTGCTCAATGAGTTTTTGTTGGGCATCTCTGCGCTCCTTTTGGATGATGTTGACACGCGTAGCTATACCAATGGATAAGATAAACACATCCAACACGAGCCCAATTTGCACGAAGAAGTTGGTTTCATATGCGATTTTAAATGTAGAAGCAATCTGGCCTGTTAGTGAAGAAAGTAAAAGAATAAAAGCTCCAATAAGGAATATGTTGCTAATGATGGTTCTCATCATTGCTATTCGTGTGATGAAGACGACCATTAATCCAAATTCAATGGTGAGGATAAGGGTCTTGTACCACACCTGATGCAGGATGTCATAATTAAAAATCCGAGCCAGAGATTCTGTAAAAACAATAGCCAGAATGAAATATAATCCATAAGTAGTCACCTTATAATTCAGTGGATCTTTCGTTTTCATATCCAAAAACGATCTTGAAAAATGAACATAAGTGAATGAGATGGATGCAGAAAGAATCCACATCCAGGTAGGAGGGATTTTGTTCACTATCGGAACGAGTTCACCAAGTAGTCCATACTGGTACGAGAAGAAAACAAGTATGGAGAGGATGTAAAGAATATAGTTACCGTAAATACGGCTCATGCTCCCGATAATGAAAAAGCAGCAAACCAACAAGACGAAAATCAAGATGGAGTTAAAGGCACTTTGAAAGATGTTTTTGGCGTATTTTCTAGCCAGAAAGTCTTCAGTCTTTGTAAGTGTTATCTTAAAGAAATCTGATTCTTTTTCATCGTGAAAATCGTAATACAAGTAAAACGTTTGTTCTTCAGTTGCTTCGAATGAGAGGTAATTACCCACATGTATGAGTTCTGCATGTCCATTATAAAATTGAATGTTTTGCATATACCAATTACCTCCTTGCAGGGTGAACTTATCACCTGTATCAGCATTGACATGCACCTTGGCCCAGTAGGAGTTACCTATGGAAACATCTTCAACCTTTTCTATAGACGTCCAGGTAGTCGGAATCTCATCGGCATGGCCTTGCGCTATTGCTATGTAAGAGTTCGGAAATGAATTTAACCCGAGTGTGACGATGAATAATAGGTAGAACACCATCTAAAGATAGCAGAAGATGGTTTAAACATGGATTGTACAAAAGGGGTACAAACGATATTTATTCAATCTAATTCCCAAATTGTCCAACAGATATTTTTATATTGGAATATGCCAGTTATTACTAGTTCTGAATATGTAAAAAAACCGTGGTATTATTTTAATGCACACTTGGAAACCATTATGCCTTCGGTGTTCAACAAGGTTGGTGGGGTTAATTACGAACGTGAACGATTAGAACTCCCGGATGGTGATTTTTTAGATTTGGATTGGCTGAGAGGCGGGTTCAAAAGATTGATCATTATTAGCCATGGGATGGAAGGGAGCACGGACCGTCATTATGTACGCCGACCGGCCAAGTTCTTCCATCAAAAGGGGTGGGACATTCTTGCATGGAATAACCGAGGATGCGGGGGAGAGATCAATCGTACTCCAAGGACCTATCATCATGGAGAAATCGAAGATCTATCTTCAGTGGTAAACAAGGGTCTTAGTGAAGGGTATGAAGCTGTTGTAATACTGGGACTATCCATGGGTGGATGCCAGTCGGTGAAATATTTCGGATCAAATGATGTAGACTCCCGTGTCCTGGGAAGTTGTTGCGTTTCAGTCTCTTTCGACCTTCGGGATACATCCAGCATGGCAGAAACCCAACTTTCGGGCTTCTATGGCAGAAGGTTTCTTAATCAACATAAAAAAACACTTGCTAAACTTGCTCAAAATCATGAGCAGCTACGTCATATAAATCTGGACGCCATCAATACCTTTGATGAGTTGCACGAAGCTGTCACCATCAAATTGTTCAATTTTAAAAGCGTTAAAGAATTTTATCGCCAAGCTTCATGCATAAATTTTATTCATCCAATCAATCGACCAGTGTATGTATTGAATGCCAAGAACGATCCTTTTCTTGGCGATCATTGCTACCCTGAATTGCTTGTGGAAAATCATCCGTATCTGTATGTTGAGTATCCTGCATTCGGTGGCCATGTTGGCTTTACCATTCCAAATGATAAATACACCTACATAGAATATGGGTCAGAAAAATTTATCAATGAGGTTATTCTTTCTCCTCAAACTTCAATGAAACACCATTGATACAGTACCTAAGACCCGTAGGAGCAGGGCCATCAGGAAATACGTGTCCCAAATGCCCATCGCATCGGGCACAAAGAACCTCGGTTCGAATCATGCCATAAGAGCGATCATCTTCCTCTGCAACGTTTACTTCGTTGATGGGTTCATAAAATGAAGGCCATCCCGTTCCAGATTTAAATTTGGTTTCAGAGCTAAATAGTGGGAGTGCGCAAGCACCACACACATACGTACCTTCTTTCTTGTTTCCTAGTAGATCGCTGGTAAAAGCACGTTCGGTACCCTTTTCTCTCAACACGTAGTACTCGAAATCCGAAAGTTGCTTTTTCCATTCAGATTCCGGCTTTTCAATTTTTTCAAATGGCAGATCTATGCTCTTAGCCGCTTTTTCAGCTTTTTGTTGCTGTGCGCAAGAAATAAATGAAAGCGTTACCGCTGTAAGGATGATTAAGTTCTTCATGTGCTTCATGGTTTAAATAACGATATTTCTATCGTATTCAGTTTCAATGATAAACGCAAACGTCTTGGATCGGACTAATGCAAAATACCCAGATATTTGGTCCAGACACCTACTTCATCTTTGTATTGTTTGGCCATTACTCGGGTAATTTGTGAGATGTGCCCCAAGTCATGTACAACCCAACACGCTAATAAATTCTTAAGAGTAACTTCTCCCAACTCAGGATGTTTGCCTTTTTTATCCAAATTATTTGTAACGTCCAATGATTTGAATTCCTCCAAATTTGCATCTCGAAGTTTTTCAAATTCCAAAAGCAAGTCAGCCATAGACTTTCCTTTACTGACTTCATATTGTGCAAACCGATCAAAGGGTTCAAAAGCTTTTGAATTTCCATGTTCCAGGATGGTTTTTGTCCTTGTAATCCAATCGGTTTGCTCTCCATGGATCAAATGGCCAAGGATGTCAAACGGACTCCAGGTATCGGGGCCTTCATTGTTTGAGGTCCAATCTGTATCTATATCACTTAAAAGTGTCCGCAAGACTTTGGGTGTCCGTTCGAGTATCTCAAGGGACTTTTCTTTATCATATTGCATTTGATAAAGATATCGAACATGGCAGAGCTAACACCTTCCCTAATTAATCATTTTTTCCATGAGAGCGTTAGTGAAGGCAACACCTTCTAGGTTTTTGTGCTCGTCATCATAATGTGAAAAGCCATTTTTTAAAAAGAAGGGCTGAGCAGTAATGCTAACCGATGACCAAATTCTGGTTATATGATCCTCTAAAGCTTTATTCTCAATTTTTTCTAAAAGCGCTTTAGCTACTCCTTGATTTTGAAACCGATGATGGACATACATAAAGTCAAGATAATCCTCAGTGTCAATTGAGCTAAATCCTATGATTTGATCATTACTGGTGGCCACATAAAACGATTGGTCACTTATTTTTTGAAGCCATACCTTTCGGTTTTTTGCACCGGACCAAACACGGATTTGGTCTTTGGAGTAGTCCTTCGAATTGATGAACTTAATCGTTTCTTCAAAAAGTGTCAGAATCTGATCCAGGTCATCCGCTGAAGCTTCCCGGATAAGCATTACTTCAATTTTTCAATCGCCATTTGCGCCACTCTTTCTCCAATGGCTAAAGAGGAAGTTGCCGCTGGTGAAGGAGCATTACCCACGTTAATGAATTTATCATGCTCAACCACCAGGAAATCATCGATCAGGCCGCCTTTTCTGTCGCAAGCCTGAGCTCGAACGCCGGCGCCGCCTTTGATCAGATCTTTTTTCTGAATTTCAGGGATCAATTCTTGAAGTGCTTTGGTAAAGGCACCTTTCGAATACGAACGGTACATTTCGCCAAACCCCGTCTTCCAATATTTGTAAGCTACACGCATAAAGCCAGGGTAGAAGAGTGTACCCAGCAGTTCTTTCATGTTGACATGGGACTTTTTGTATCCTTCGCGCGCAAATGCTAGAACGGCATTGGGACCGGCCTCAATACCTCCATCAATGTGACGAGTGAAATGGACGCCGAGGAAAGGGAAGTTTGGATCCGGTACAGGGTAGATGAGATTCTTCACCAGGCTTTGTTTCTCTGGTTTGACCTTGTAGTATTCACCTCTGAAGGGAACAATTTTGAAGTCAATCTTCGCACCTGAAAGTTTGGCAATCTTATCCGTATACAACCCGGAACAGTTGACCACTACACGTGTGGTTAGCCGCTCATTCTCTGTGTTCACATGGATAAAGCCACGCTCTTCCTTGAAGCTTATCAGCTTATTTGAGGAGAATATTTCCCCACCAAAATGCTTAAACTTATCAGCATATTTATCTGCAACTAATTTATAATCGATGATGCCTGTTTGAGGAACGAATAGCCCACCAATACCAGCAACATGGGGTTCATATTCTTTTAGCTCTTCAGCCCTGAGCTTTTTTATATTTCTAAGCCCATTGGCCATTCCTCGTTCGTAGAGTGTATTTAATGCTTCTGTTTGCGAATCTCTCGTTGCAACGACAATCTTGCCACATAGTTCATATGGAATCTCTTCTTCATTGCAGAAGTCGAGCAGCATGTTGTAGCCATCCACGCAATTCTTAGCTTTGAAACTGCCGGGTTTGTAGTAGAGTCCCGAGTGAATAACCCCACTGTTGTGACCTGTTTGATGCTGAGCGATGTTTCGCTCCTTTTCAATAACGGCTACTTTGTAGGTCGGATTCTTTTCTTTGATCTTAAGGGCAGAGGCTAATCCAACTATGCCACCACCAATCACAACAACATTATACATATACCTGAATGACTAACGCCCGCAAATATCGGTGCTACCAATTGGATAGCGAAGGATACGACTATTTTTTCATTCGGGCCACTGGATAGTTTCATCGTCAAGAAACTGTGGACCCCATTGAATCTCCTCCAATATGTCTTTGTGAAGCCAAAAATTAAGGGCTAATTGTTCAGAAGAAATGAGCTTTTGTTGAGGATGCTCTTCGGAGGACATATCCTCAATCTCCAGGTCATTTACACCGAGCATATCTAATTCTTCCATGAGCTCATCCATATCAAGACCAATAAGTGAAGACCCCTTGAAGGTGTAATCTTCTGATGATACAGATATGATGACCAATCGCCAGTCTTCCGCTTCTTCAAAACTCAAATCCAGTCTAAGTGGATGATATTCCCAGGCGTCGCTTTGATCGGACGCATCATCTCCATAGTGCGTGATTTCCTGGTGATCGGGTTCGCCTAAGATCGCCTTTACCTCTTCACGACTCATTCCAAACTTGAGTTTTCCGAGTCCAATTCCCGGAAGCACTTCGACATGCACTTTTTCCATTTTAATTGTTTCGGACAAATTTAGGTATTGGCTCGCAAGTCAGGTTGAATTATTAATTGCTATCACTAAATAGTCAAATTCCTATTCTTTTTCTGGAATGCTGAGATCCAACTCAACTTTCAAATCTGAAGCCAAACACCCAGCGTGTTTGACTGCCTTACTCATTTTTGAGTATCGAAATGAAAGAATAGGTTTAGGTGCATCTGAATATACAAGGGTTTTGTAGTCTGTTACTTTCCCGGAAAGCGTTGGATGTATTCCATTCGGTGTATTGCTGCTCATATAGCTGGTTGAGATCACTTTGATTTTCACTATTTCGGGCAATGCATTCCATTCACCAAACCGATAACCCAGGAAAGAAAAGTACTCCTTAAACCTTTTTTGAGTTGAATCAATCAGGGTTCCGCTATACGAAGACACAATCAAGAGGCCCACGAGCACAGCTCCAATACCTACAGCTAATATTCGCTCAATGGAGCTACCACTTTCCAAAAAGGTTGGACTGATCAAAGCGAATAAACCGGCAAGCAGCAGAAGGGAGCCAAGTAGGTGAGGCCCTGAAAACAGGTTTCTTTTTTTGAAGTTGAATTGTTTCATTGCAATGGGCTCTTAGTACTAATGACTCATTACCGTTTTCCCAAAACTAGCTCATTGAATCAAAGTAATTAAGCCAATTTATTTCACGGGAGATTAAAGGCCCAAGCAAACTCATTATACCCTCATGGATGCTGAATACACCCATCGTTTAAGCCCGTCTAGTTATTAAATCCATACTTCGAAGGCTTGAATTAACGCTTCAATGGGTTGATTGAGGGCATAAAACCCCTAAAATGGGGGCCTTACCCCCTCATCGATGGGGGTAAGGCCTTTCTTTTTGGCCTTGCAAGCCTTGATTTAATGGTTAGAAGCATTAAAGTGATCGCTCGAAAGGTTAAAGGAATGGTTGGAAAGGGTTGAGATAGGGGTACAAGTGTTGTACAAGTCATAAAGTATCACGAGCAATAGGGCACAAGCTAAAGCTTGAGTCAGCAGGGGACCAGCAGGCTGGCAATTTAGGTTCGGTTTGCAGCGAATTTCTACCTTTATTCCTCCCGTAAAATTTTTTCCATTTTACGACCTTTGGCCAGTTCATCAATCAGCTTTTCCATACGTCTGCAATCACGGTATAAGGAAAACTCTTCAGATATTTCTTCAATTCTGTATCCGCATACTACACCTTTGATCATGTGGGCATTTTGATGGATTTCAGCTCCTTCAAAAAAATCCCTAAAGGTTCCAGTGCCCCCAATAAAGGATTCTAATCTTTCCTGATCATAACCTGTCAACCATAAAATAACCTGATCGAGTTCTTCTTTCGTTCTACCATGCTTCTCTATTCGATTCAGGTAGTGAGGATAAATGGATCCGAAGTTCATTTTCGCGATTTGCTCATTTTTTTCTACTGTAACTTCTGCCATGACTTGGGATTTAATGAGAGTTAACAATTATAACACAATATAGAATAAATGCCATTTACATCGCATTTCTCATTTCAATTGGATCGGTTAGCTAATGGGGCTTAGCTTTCGTTAGAGAGAGTTTGATTCCAACCCTGGTGGAGTAGTTGACTTTACTAAGAAATAGTGCCTCATTTATTTGACTAAAGTATTCTTCTGCTGCTTTCCGAGCACCAAGCCAATGACCATGATCATCCAGAATGAGTATGCCGTTGGTTGAAAGTTGTGGGTAGAGATATTTAAGCTCAGTCAATGTAGATTCATACCAATCTGTGTCTAGTCTCAGCAGGGAAATCTTATTCGGAATATTATTCTTTAGCGTTTTAATTATATCTCCTTTAATGAAAATGATATTTTCCAATGGGTATTTGGTTGCTGACATATTCTTTTTGACTTCTATTAATGAAGCTGGTTCCCAAGCAATTACGCTTTTATCATTTGCTGACTTACCATTTAAGTCAATGTCAAAAGAACCCGGGGTTGTCATTCCAGAGAACGTATCAAACAAATAGATTTTCCTATCAGTCAAATTTTTAGCAACCAGGTAGTTTGCCATGAACATAGCGCTACCTCCTTTCCACACTCCACATTCAACAAAATCGCCTGCTATTTCATTTTCGGTAATAAAGTTCAAGGCAGTGTATAGCGCATATACATCTGTAATGGAAGTCATGGTGTACGCTTTGACTTTTTCATAGAGTTCCAGGAATAGTTTGTCTTCAAGATCTAAATCCGTACGATTTGGAATCGCACTTATCCTTAGTCCAAAAGGTTTTAATATATAATTGGCTAATCTACCTAACACTTTCTCTATTCAATTTTCTCTAACGTCAAGCGATCATCCGTAAGCTGGAATTCTCATATTTATACTAAAGTATTGGATAGTACCAGCCCGTGCAAATAGCTCAGTAATCCGGGCCGCGCAGGCTTATGGTGCTAGTGTCTGTTACCTGCTTTCTTTTCTGTTAGTCCGATAGTCCAACAGCTAGAAATACTACACTCAGATATATCCAGGTGCTTGTAAAGACAATATGAACCAACGTCTCGAATTTCTTACCCTTCCACAGTTGAGTTGAGTAGCCAAAAAGCTGAATAAGAAGTCTAAAACACCAGAAAATCCCAAAACCCAGCGAGACTTTTTTCCCCAGAGATGTCTGTACAAGTTCATTAGCTGAATTCAAACAGAGTAGACCCATTAGGATCACAGTTAGGGCAATAAAAAAGGTATGCACCATCATGACTTGTCTGTTGATTAATGACAAAGACTTGAGTTCAGCTTTCCAGTTAAAGTACTTAGGGAAGATTACATGAACCAAGCCCAAAGTAATCAGTAGCGTTCCAATGATCTTAAGATGCAGTTCCATTTGATGATAAGATAAATGTACTAACGAAGGCAGTCGTTTTCTTTTCTTGAATAAGGTTCAAGT
This sequence comes from Ekhidna sp., assembly GCA_965601465.1. Lineage (GTDB taxonomy): Bacteria > Bacteroidota > Bacteroidia > Cytophagales > Cyclobacteriaceae > Ekhidna. Next base: position 2,677,736 of record OZ271834.1, read on the forward strand.
TCGCTGATTTGAAAACGTTCATCCAAGTCTTTCTTGAAAAGAAATGGAGAAATCCAATTGTATATGCTAAAAAGTTACTTATGTCTCTTAGATGTTCTGTCACGAAGATTATCCCATCTCGATTAATCACTCTTTTAAGTTCTTGAAAAAATAATTTTCTTTCCTCGAGGTTTCTGATCTCATGGGCGGCAAATGATACGCATACTACATCAAATTCTCCAACTGAGTAAGGCAAAAAGTTTGTTTTTACTTTTTTGGTCTTCGGGTGGGGTGGGTATGCTTTTCTTGCTCGTTTTATTGAAATTTCAGTGTGATATTTTGGGTCATAAAAATCACAAATGTGTAATTCAGAATCTTTAAACTTAGTTGCTAAGATTTGGCTGGTCTCATCGAACCCAGCGTTGATATTTAATATTTTGATTCTACTGTTTCTTGCAATTTCATCAAGCCATTTAAATTCATAGAGTTTAGAAAGATCATAGATGTAGTAAGTAACGAATAATGAGACTAGCGTGGTTAGCAATATCAAGCTTGAAGCGGCTAACGGAATCCAAATCCAATCTTTGCTTAAGTATTGAGATGAAAGAAGCAAAATCATTATTCCAATTGCTGCATATACATAGAAATGCCAGTTAAAGCGCAATACATTTGAAACGCCCTGAAACCGACTTCTTCCTACTGCCATATTTCAAGTTTCCCTTTCTTCCAATGATAAGGGATATTTCTGGCTTCAAAAGCGCTAGCGAGTTTCGCTGCTTTTAATTCAGGCCTGTTTATAAAGTCAAAGCTGTAATCTACTACCTGAACAGGCTCAGGTTTCCAGTTGTTACGTACGCCTTCAATGATTAAGACTGACTTGTCGTGATCGTTGCAAGTAAATGTGAATGGTAAAGGTCCTGCAAATCTTCTGGCCTCTTTCCAAGAATCAAATGGGCTTGACTCTGGAAGGACCAAATCCTTCTTCTCTTTGCTTACTGAGACTTTAAAGTTGGAACGATTAGATTTTATTGTTTCTAATTGTTCATTTTCTATAATCTCAATATCTGTGGTGGTGTAATTATAATGCGTGAATACGTTCCCCAAATACTGCATTTTTTTCTTATCCGTTTCAGATTTTAGGATGAATAAACCTCTGAGGTTTTTACCTGCAAGGTTCTGATACCGGACAAAAACTCTATACCCAATTAAGAAAAAGTCATTGCCCAGCATCTTTGGAAATCCCTTGGGTCTTAATGAATGTGTCTGTACCATCGCTATCGCTAAGAAAGCCCACTCATCTTGAAATGTATCAAGAGTTAGTTTGCGCGGAATGAGGCCACTTAGTTGCTCTTTTTGTAAGGCAAAGGTTAGGACGAGTGAACGCTCAAAAAACGCTTCGACAGGGAAGGGGTGATTTTTCAGAAAGCTAATCACTCAGTTCCTTTCTTAAGTTTGAATTCATTGTAGTAAATCAGTACAATTAACATGAGTGCAAATACGATGTTCGTCCTTCCCCATAACAACAAGTCCGGGACTAACAGGTACTCTAAAATGTTCATGGTTGCAATTACTAAGATCTGAATTAAAGCATTGAGTCTTGATTTATAGTCGCTAATAATCCAAATGGCCATGACAATTTCTGAAATTCCTATGAAAACTGTTAGCATCCTGGAGTGTCCAGTTCCTAAAATTTGCTCGACAATTTGCTGATGTCTTGGAACTAGGTTCAAGACTTTACAAAAGAAACCGTTCACCAGCCAAATACAGGCTATAAGGGCTCTGATTATTCGATATAGTCTGCGTTGTGCTTTCAAGTTGAGAAGCAATATGCGAAGTGCAGTGATTGCAGGCAACAATTATATCAATATAAATATATGCCACTTCAGGTCCATTTAAGCCTCGTTAAGAAATACCAATACCCATTTAGCTACCAATATAGTGGGAACCTTCGGTTTAAGCCTTCTGGTTACTAAATCTACACTTCGAAGGATTGAGTTGATACTTCGAAGGGTTAAAGTAATCGTTCGAAGGGTTAAAGGAATGGTTGTAGGGGGTTATTCAAAGAGGTATAGGAGATAAATGTCAATACTATTAGGCACAAGCTACAAGCTTGCGCTAGCGAGGGAAGTCAGCCGGTGCTTACAAAGTTTGTAAATGGCACTGCGTTCTGAAGTGAAAGAATCCCGCACGCTGAAGTCTCCAAACAGCATCAACCTTTCTCGGAGGCAGACTCACGGTAAAGTTCAGATGCAGCTTGTAGAAAGCACGTAAGCACATGCCTTATAAATAATGCTATCTCTCCTTATTCGAATTGTTTCTTGTTGTTCTTAACATATTCAATTGCTAAGCCAGCGATGTTATCTGGATACTCGTAGAATTCATCGTCTAGTTGTCCCCAAACATCAGATACTTGCTGTGGTAAGTTTTTCATGAGTTCTCTGCGCTGTTCTGTGTCTTTGGGAATAGGAAGTTGTGGAAATACTTTGATTGCCTGCTCTAAGAGTTCAGCCGTTTTATACGCTCCAATTTCTTCCAAGGCAGTTAGTGTTTCGTGGGCATACTCACCAGAACTATTGAAGAAATATTGATCGAATCCTCCGTTATTTACTTGTCCTTCTAGCATATCAAGAAAAAGCACATTCTTCTCAAATTGATTGAGGGATTCTAAGTTTTCATCATCTTTCGTTTTGTCCCATAGAAGTTGACCAATTCCAAGAATTATGTCTGTTTCGTTTTCCAGTGACAATACTCTATCAATTTCTGACATCTGTTGAAAGTTCGTGAATATTAAAAGTATGATTACTAAATGTTTCATGCTAGAAGGCACATGAGAGATAACGTCTAGCTAAAATGAGTATGCGCCCTATATCTAATAGCATAGATGTTTGCTTTTCTCTGTGCTCTTTCAAATAGCTCACTTCGCATATTCATTTTTAGCGTCTGTTACATACTATTTATTCAATTTTAACTTGCCCATTATTATTAAATGAGGGCTCTCCATTTATATATATTCTCAATTCTTCATTGTTCATTGATTCTTCGATTGGGTATCTCCAGAATGAATCAATATAGTGCGACAAGGCTTTTTGTAACTCCTTAAAGAATTCGACATTAGAACTGTTTCCGAAGACTGTAATAGGATCATTAGGATATCTTCCCATAAATGTGCCCTGTCTATATTGTCCCCCAAAACCAGCTAGAATATTCTCCAAATCTTGTGCAACTTTTACTCTTTTTGTGTTGCCAGATTCAACCTCAATAGTAATTCTGGAAACTTGACTTGAATACTTTTGTTTAAGGATTCCAGTTGTTTCGACAACTGGAATTTTAATTCTTCGCTAGGAGACTTGTAATTTGATGAATGTTGGATGTTAACAATACCTGCTGTAATTCCACCGGACTGATTTTCAGATGATACGTTAATAATTGTTTGTGCCTGGTTTGAAATCTTTTTGTTCAAATTTTCTTGCACCCAATTTTCGTGTTGCTTCTTCCAATCGTTTAATTGCTCGACAGAATAATCAAGACCTTTATTTTTATCAACCATAATAGAGCAACTACCACACAAGAATATTCCGTTATTAATTGAGCTTCTTTCTTCGGATGTTAATGATGAATCATACCTAGGGCCACCTTTTGAAGCAGCAGTTATGTGAGCTGCTACACCAATATATGTGAATTTTTCATCGTCTAATTTAGTTGCAGCTATTGTTAAACATCTGCATTCTGGATTTGAGCAGATGTATGAAGCTCTCTTAGCCAGCGCTTCTACTACTTTACTATCAAAATTATCTCTCGTGCTCCCTTCGCTCATAGCGGAAATTGTATGTAACAATTATATAAACGCAATTTAGAAAAAAGGCCGTATACATCTTTTAAACCTTGATTTTTTGAGGCAATGCACGTTTAACCACCAAATGAGGGGGTAAATGCGAATGCTCGATTTCCAAAAAATATTGGAGGCTATCAAGCTCTATTCTGCAAGATGATCCTTACTTCCTCGGATGCACCGCATAAATCAACACTTGTTGTTCTTTTCCTCGCAGGATCAGGCTGTCCAGATTCTCAAAGTCATAGCCAGAAGGATCCAGTTTTTCTTTTAAACCCTCCGAGATCAAGAGTCCCTGTTTAAACTCATTACACTTACCTTGGATCCGGGCAGCGGTATTGATGGCATCTCCGTGATAAGCAATTTCCTTTTTGAATTTACCTACCTCTGTCACGGTCACGAGACCATCGTTAATGCCGGCTTTGAAATGAGGTTTGAATTGGTATTGATCTAAATAATATTGCTCCCGTTTGTCTATTTGACCTTTAAAATTATAATAAGCATTCAGGCAATTTTGGTTTCTAAGTCCATCCTTAAGTTTCCAGGTCAGGATCACTTCATCTCCCACATACTGATAGATTTCTGCCTCATTCTCAATCACAACCCCCAGGTCATTGAAGCAGTCCTGGATCATCTTGCTGTACGTGATATGACCCAGCCTTTCCGCATGATGCGTAGAAGATTGGAGGTCCAGAAACATGAGTATTCGTTCTTCCTCTCGCGGGTTGTAGAATTGTCCAAATAGCAATTTGTACAGATTATTACTCCCAAAGTGCAGACTTACCTGCCGGAGACCAAATAAGAAAATATCGACAATTACGATGTAGAAGTAAATGGCAAGGCTTCCGGGTTCAAAGGCAAATTCTATCAAGGATAGGTCTTCGCCATACACCCAATAAGCCAACAAAATCATGGAGGTTAAAAACAGGAACACGTATACCAAGCGCATCAAGAGCAGTTTCGGCAGAGAGACATGTTTATACCCATATTCTTCCATCAGAATGAGCGCAGCTCCGGAGATGCTTCCAAAGAACGGACCCATGGTAACAGATGCGATGAAGGAATCCCAGAATTCAAACTGAACGGAACCGAGTTCTTTCGTGCCTTCACCTCTAACAATACTCAGGAATAGGAAGGCAATGGTCCAGGCCAAACAATATTGCCAGATGATTTTCCACCTTCGTTTGTCTTTGAAAGTCATAAGTAGTAGGATTTCTATAGCTAGCGCCAAGACAAATGTAGCCATTGCATAGAAAGTGTTGCATCCTGATACCGTATGTGTTTGCCTGAATCTAAGGTTTTGCCATACTCGACAGTTTCTCAATCAGACGCTCCGGCTCATCCACATAAACAGCAATGGATGTGAAAGGCTTCTTGAACCCGTAAAATCCGGATAGTTTCATCGGTTCTTTGACCTCAATTAAGACATTGTGACCTTCCATATCTTTAAATGGAGAGAGGTAAATCAGTCCCTCTTTAGCGTCCAAAGATTTGGTTTGTGCGGTTATGGATTTGATTTGAGCATGCGGAATCTCAACGTGTCCCATCACTCCATAGGTCAGTTTCAGCGTATGATTATTAAGAGAGATCGGTCGTTTACTCAGTGATCGTAGAATGCCATACACCTGGAAACATCCGTAAATGCTGAGTCCGGTCAATATCCAGGCGACGACAAGGCTCCAGCCCTGTAGCAGAAGATGCACTGCAAACGCTTCTATGATGATCAGAAAGACAAATACACCCAAAACCATTCGCGTACTGGTGGTTCGGTGATAGCTGAATTCATTGTGTTGTAGCACACGTTTTTTCCAATGCACAAACCCGTAGTAGAAGAGGGAAAGTTCTGTTGCAAAAGCAGCGCTTACACCTTTAGGTAAAATGCTGTCGGCGGCATTTTTTGCTGCGATAAAGAAGTCAGGGGTATCGCTCTGATTTTGTCTGATCTTCTTGAAAGCCTTACGGATCGTTATAATCAAGTAGGTGATAATGCCGATCTCAAGAAAAGGGAGGAACCAGGTCTTAACCAGCGATAAATGGGTTTGATGTTCTGCAGGAAGTATAACTGATGCCACTACAAGACCTAATATGAAAACCGGAACAACCGTTGTTTTCGGAATGGTGGTCTTTCGAATAATGAGGAAATAGATCACCGGAGTGCTGACCAGTAAGTCAAAAGTGATGGCCATGGCCAGTTGATGAGGGTTTTCCAGGAATAGGGGTGAGCCTGCCACGTAAATACACCCTAACACAATAGCAACGGGTAGTAGGAATATGAGCTTGCGGAAGTTGATTGACTGTACCATCTCAATAAGTAGTTGTTTATTAAGTAGGTAACAAAAAGGGGGTGTTTATTACAGGCTTTTAGAAATTCTTACGGAAATGCTAATAGGTTTTCGATACATATTCAATTCTATCGTGACGCTTTCCTTCCAGAACTTCCTCTAATGTGGGACTGCCAGAATAGTTGGTAAGTTGTCCGGCAAAGAAATCTAGTTTATGGATGGAGAAATCAGAAAATTGGCTTTGTATGACCTCTCCAACAGCCGTTGGTACGGAGACGTTTGACAGTTCATCACTTGCTCCAACAACACCCCAGGTAAGTAAAAAATAATCGTTGATAAAGCGGAACCCTAAGGTGTAATAGTCAAAACTCCCGGTAGTGGATGCTGTAAAGTTATCCATAGAGGCTTCTGTTACATTCAGGTCGAAATTAGGAAGCGTCACATTTTGTGGAATTGTATTACTGAAATCTTCTATTCCATAAGTTTTGGACCCTACAGTAATGATGTGTTCTACTTTGCTAATGGTGAATGTATTTTCGGGAATGAAATGCATGGATAGGGTCTCTCCAAGCGGACCGTCACTTGAAACAGAAGAAATAGTTAGATCATCTGTGTTAGGGTTATGGCTGAAGTTGCCCTCAATTTTGCTAAGAAAGCGATCACTTGACGGGATCGTTATCCCTGTGGGGTTGTCAAGGATTTCCAGTTCCGAATATTGCAAAGTCCTGGTATAATTATCAGCAACACCTCTTTCTAAAAAATACCTTTTGAAGCTTTCAGTTTCGTTTTGGATGACCAGGTAAATGTCATTTCCTGCTCGCATATTAATGTGTAATTCAGCCTGGTTAGGTGAAATCGTGCCACGCCCTGAAAAACAGCAGATATCCTCTAATGCAGTTCCTGTGTCTTGAATTACGACAGTTGCGTTTCCTCCAAATTCCGTCGCACTGATAATGTCAAGATCTATGGTTGAAGGCGCTACATCAATGTAGGTAGTCGCTGCCTTAGAATTGAAACCATCAAGGAAGGTTATCTCTCGTACAATGGTCAAATCAAACCTCTTATCAGGTAAACCAAAATTGGCGCTTAAAATAACCGAAAGCCCGTTTTGGATCGGGCTTTCGGAGATTAAAGTTCCTGATTCATCTGTTAGATAAACATGACCGCTTTGACCTTCTGGTAAATAATTCTCAGAGAAATTGATCATTAATTGTGATTGGTTCAGATCCCTAGAATCGTCAGAACCACAACTTTGAATAATTACAATTGATATAAGTACTACATAAAGTCTAAGCGCATATTTCACATTGGTAAGTATTTGCTACTTACCTAGTTTAACAGCGTCAACATCTACTTCCTTTACTTTCTGGTTAAATTCTTTGATTCTGGAATCCAAAATATCATTAAGCAGAGCCAATTGCTCATCAATTTTGGCCGTTACTTCTTCATAGAAGGCCAATGATGAATCAGTGGGTCTGTAGCTGCCTACACCCGACAATGAGGCCAAATGACCCAGCTTATTGTTTAATCGGATCGGGAAGTTGAGCGGATCTTGCCCACTTTCATTCTTCGTTTGGTAAAGTGCCTTCTCTATTTCAGTCATGTCTTTGATAATGGCCTTACCAAGTTCGCTGATCTCGTCATTCTCAGCCTTTTTCATCACATCATTAATCTGACCCTTGGCTTTCCTGATATTGATGATTCCTTCATGCGTTTCCGTCAATTTATCTCGCACCCTCATCAGGAAGTCAAATTGTGCTCGGTAATCAGCAGGTGTAGCCTCAGCTCTTGGATCTGCCATGATGCTGAAGTCCTGAAGACTCTCGTTTCCATTCACGGTCATTTTAACTTTGTAATCTCCCGGAATGGCCGTGGGCCCACTGGTTGTCGCCCACCACAGGATCATGCCGTCAAAGGTTTTCGCACCATCATAGCGCATTCCCCAATTCAAGGTATTGTATCCTACATTAACCTCAAGCTTACCTTCTTTCTCTTCTTTATTGGGATGCGTTGAAAAACGCTTGATCAAATCCCCATCGTTTTCATGAAAGCTGATGGCTATCGTATCCGTTTTAGCAGTATCCTTCACAAAATAGTTTACCAATACACCTCCCGGATGGTTGGTTCCGGAGGTTTTGGAGGTTCTACCATTTCCACCACCCATTCTGTAACTATCCATGGGTTTGAAGAGGTAATGAGACTTACCATTTGCTTCCGCTAACTGATGAAGAGGGGTCAAGTCATCCAACATCCAGAAGCTTCTTCCTTGTGTGGCTGCAATCAAATTATTGTCTTTGATGGCCAAGTCAGTAATTGGAACGATCGGAAGGTTCATTTGGAAGGGTTTCCAGCTTGCTCCATCATCAAATGAAACGTACATGCCTGCCTCCGTTCCGGCGTAGAGCAGTCCTTGTTTGTTTGGATCAGCACGTACTACCCTGGTGAAGTGTTCTGAAGGAATGCCATTCGTGATCTTTTTCCAGGTCTTCCCATAATCTTCGGTTTTGTACAGGTAAGGAGCATAATCTCCAAGTTTGTATCGGGTACCGGCAATGTAAAGTCCTCCTTTATTGAATGGATCTATTTCAACGCTGTTGATCATCATCCATTCGGGCATTCCTGATGGAGTGACATTCGTCCAATTGTCACCACCATCTCGGGTGATATGCATAAGACCGTCGTCTGAACCGGTCCATATGACACCTTCTTCGTGATACGATTCTGTTGCTGCGAAAATGGTACAGTAGTATTCTACACTCGTATTGTCTTTGGTAATCGGTCCGCCGGATGATCCCAATTTTGATGGATCATTACGCGTTAAATCCGGGCTAATGATTTCCCACGTTTGTCCCTCATTTGTAGTTACGTGTAGTTGGTTTGAGGCCGTGTACAATTTATCAGGGTTGTGAGGGGAGAAGAAGATCGGGAAGTTCCACTGGAAGCGGTATTTAAATCCTTCCGCACCGTGTCCCATCGGGTTGTCGGGCCAAACATTCACGGCTCGAACCTGATCCTTAGAGTGATCCACTCGCGTCAGGAAACCATCATAGCTACCTCCATATACAATATCATTATTGTCAGGCTTAGGGGCAATATGCGCACTTTCACCGCCTGCAGTTGATTCCCAATCGGTATCGCCAATAAATCGTCCACCGGTCCGATGATCGATTCTCACCGTTGAGTTGTCCTGCTGCGCTCCATAGATTCGGTATGGGAATGAGTCATCTGTAGTGACGCGATAAAATTGAGCCGTTGGTTGATTTCGATAGGTCGACCAATTTTCACCCGCATCAAAACTTACCTGAGCTCCTCCATCATCGCCGATCACCATCCGTTGATTGTCTTCCGGTGCAATCCAGAAGTCGTGGTGATCACCATGAGGTGCATTGTATGTCTCATAAGTTTTACCGCCATCTGTGGACTTGTGGTAACGAACATTCATCACGTATACTCCATCTTCATCCTGTGTGTCAGCGTAGATGCGTGTATAGTACCATGCCCTCTGTCTAAGCTTTCGTTCCTTGTTGATCAATTTCCAGGTTTTCCCTGCATCATCGGACCGATATACACCTCCTTTGTTGTTTTCAATAATCGCCCACACACGATTGGAATTTACCGGAGATACAGTTACACCGGAAATTCCCCAAATGCCACCAGGTAAGCCCTCGTTTTTAGAAATATTGGTCCAGGTATCTCCTCCGTCTGTACTTTTCCATAATGCCGATCCTTCTCCACCGCTTTCTAAGCTGTAAGGTGTACGCCTGATCCGCCAGGTTGATGCATAAAGGATTCTAGGATTATTAGGGTCAAAAGTTAAATCTACAGCCCCTGCATCTGCATTTGCGAATAAGATTCTTTCCCAGGTATTTCCTCCATCTTTGCTTCTGTAGACACCTCTTTCAGTGGATGATTTATACAAATCACCCATTACTGCAGCATAGACCAGGTCAGGGTTTTTTGGATGAATCCTGATACGTGGAATATGACGAGAATTTTTCATTCCGATCTCTTGCCAGGTAGAGCCGGCATCAACGGATTTCCACATGCCCCAGCCAGAAGACACATTTCCTCTTACCGTTACTTCTCCGCCACCTACGTAGATGACATTGTTGTCCCATTCGCTTACCGCCACGGCCCCAATGGATCCGCCAAAAAATCCATCTGAAATGTTTTCCCAGGTACTACCTGCGTCCTTTGTTCGCCACACACCACCGCCAGTGGCGCCCATATAATAGAGATTGGGTTTTCCAGGGACACCTGTTACCGCTGCGGATCTACCACCTCGGAATGGGCCGATATTTCGCCACTGCATGCCTTCATAAAGCTTGCTGTCATAGTTGATTGTATTGCTGGAAGTTTTTCCTCTTCGACGTTGTGCCGTCCCATCGAAAGCAACGAATGTTACCATCAATAGCGCTACAATGATCTTCTTCATACGTTTAGGTTTTAGTTTGATTTGAAGTTAATACTTATGACATTAGATTTTTGATAGTAACCTACACTAGAGGTTATTTATTCGTTTGGATGGGTTAAGGAACTTTTATTGTTGTTTTAGTTTTACCTTCCATATTTTTAATGCAATAAGTTTCACCACTAACTTAAATTGTGAGCAAAGGCAATCTTTCCGAAATACACCTAGAAATCATTGAAGAAATGATTACTGAGTCGCTAAATAAGGCGGCCCAATCGATGGAGCAAATGCTTAAAATTCGCGTTAATCCAGACCTTAAACAATTTGGAGAGGGCCAACTTCACAGCATTCGCGAGTTTGATGATCTTGGTAGATTCAAAGTAAACTTGATGAAAGTAGCCTTTAATGGTGAAATCAATGGAGCTTTCTATTTCGTGATCAATAACCACGAGATGGATTTGATCAACAGCGTTTGTTTACCCGATGATATTACCGGATCTCGAAACTCGCATACTAAGATGATGAAACATGATTTCATGTCTGAAATCGAGAATCTCATAGCCAACATGTCCATTGCTGCACTTTCTGAGTTCCTTGGAGTTCAGGTGATAGGAGAGGTGCCAATCGTCAGAAACATGAAAGGAGAGTTGGTAAATGCTTACCTGGAGAATGAAAATGAATTGAATAAAACCAATTTCTTCGTTAATTCTACGCTCAATGGTGCTGTCGTAAACATTGCTCCACACTTCCTTTGGATGATAGACGATAACTTCATCCGGGTAACTAAGCTTAATACAGTGGCTTAAAATTTGCTTGATTAAGTCAAACCTGACTATCGAATGCACCCACGAATCATCCTTACTACAGTAATTTTTCTTCACACAATATTTCTTTTTTCACAGGACTTTAATAAGCAGCGTATTCAATTTACGGCTTTTAATGTCGGATTCAATGGACTCGTAGGGGGTGTTGGAAGTATGATTAACAAAAAGGAAAATCAGAATACATGGAAAGCATTCACCAAGGGGTTTTATAGAGGGGCGATCGGTGGAGCAGTAAGCCATGTAGGTTTTTCTATGACAAGTCTGATACGAACGAAAGAACAAATAGCCTATGCGTGGCCAGCTCGTCTTGTCAATGCATTTGGATCATCAATTGTCCTGAATGCTGCCTCCAATAATCGAATGTTGGAACAAATACACTTTAATTTGTATGTCAGTCGCTTGGAGTATCATCCGTTTAAAAGAAAAATTAAGGCACGTCTGTTTACATCCTCCATCTACGGTATTCTTATTGCTGGACGTAATGCAAGACTTGATATTTCGAAATCTCTACAATCAGGTGTCATCTATTTTGAATCGGATGAGAATTTTAGGAGTCAGTTGCTTGAAGGTCCTGCTACTGGGCAGGTCAGTTCAGTTGGAATGGGAAGTTTTATTTCAGGGCCTGACTACTACAGTATCTTCGCACATGAAGTAGCGCATATTTTACAATTCGACAGAAAAGTGGCCGGAAATGCGTTTGCAATAAGATTGGATAAAAAGTTCAAAGAAAAATCTGGATTATATACTAAACTTTCCAAGGTTGTTTACTTTGATTTAAACGGGCCAATATTTTTCTATGCCTATAAGTTTCAATCAGATACTCATAACTGCAATTTCTTTGAACAAGAGGCAGAACATTACAGTGGCCGGAGGTATTATGGATGCCATCATTAAGGCTACTCTTTCTTAAAATTAAGAGCACCAGAATTCATGCAGTAGCGCTGTCCACTTGGTTGCGGTCCATCCGGGAAGATATGACCTAGATGACTCCCGCATCGCCCACATTTAACTTCTGTTCTCACCATTCCAAAAGAGGTATCCTTCTCAAAATCAACAGCTTCAGCGGAAATTGGGTCGTAAAAACTAGGCCAACCGGAACCTGAATCGTACTTTGTATCAGAAGAATAAAGCGCATTTCCACAAGCCGCACATTCATAGATGCCTTTGTCTTTGTTTTCCAGCAACGCCCCAGTCCATGGTCTTTCAGTACCTTTTTCTCTTAAAATGTGGTATTGCTCTTCAGAGAGCTCTTTTTTCCACTCTTCTTCGCTCTTGTTGATTTTTTCCATTTTTCTGAGAATTTAAAGGGTTCTGGGTAGTACCAACTAATACGAAGATAAAACAGTTCAAGGATTGAATTGGCCACTTATCACATATGTTAAAATTCATGTAACTAAATGTCACTTTTCAGCATTAAGTAGTTGACACTATTCTACTAATCATGAAGAGAAAACTAATCATCATTTCATCCTCAGTAGGGATCTTATTCCTGGCTGTCGTACTCGCAGGCTTTTTTGCTGGACAAAAAGAAGATCCTAAGGACCAACGGCCGCCTACGGTCAAGAAAACAGTACAGACCAAGAAGGTAAATTACCAGACCATACAAACAGATGTGGTTTCGTATGGACGTGTTGAGACCGCTCAGACGCTGGATTTATTGTCAGAGGTTTCTGGTAGAATGTATCAAGGAAGTGTGAGACTCAAAGAGGGACAAAGATTTAAAAAGGGAGACTTAATTTTTTATGTGGATGACAAGGAACCTTCATTGAATTTAAAATCCCAAAAGAGTAATTTTTTGAGGGATTTGGCCGGAATTCTACCAGATCTTAAGATTGACTTTAGTGACAACTTTGAAGCTTGGAACAACTATTTCAGCACGTTAGATATCGATAAGAAGTTTGGAGCACTTCCCAAGGTGGCTTCTGAGAAAGAAAAGATCTTCCTTGCAACTAAAGGGATATACAGCTCATTTTATTCCATCAAGAGCGCTGAAGCCCGGTTAGACAAACATCGTTATTACGCACCTTTTGATGGTAGCATTATGCAGGTGAACCTGCAGTCAGGTTCTTTCATTAACCCGGGAGTAAGTATCGGTCGAGTGATGAGAAGAGGGGTTCATGAGTTGAAAGTAGCAGTAGAAACCAAAGATATTCCCTGGATAAGAACCAATTCTCCTGTTAAAATTTACTCAGATGAAATGGATCAATACTGGGATGGGGTGGTGTCACGAATCAGTGACTTTGTCAATCAGAATACCCAATCGGTGGATGTTTTTATTGCCATTCAATCATCGGGAGAAAAGATCTATGATGGTCAGTTCTTTCAGGCAGCCATTCCTGCCAGAACGGTGAAAGATGGAATGATTATGCCTCGGAATGCCATTTACAATGGGAATGAGGTTTTTGTAGTGCAGGATACGCTTCTTAAGGTACGAAAGATCAAAGTGATTCGCCTGGCAGATGAAGAGGCGATTATCAGTGGATTAGATAGAGGCGAAGACCTTGTGATTGAACCATTGATTGGAGCATTCAATAACATGGTTGTTGAAAAGCGAGAGACCAAAGACATAGACCTTGAACTTGGAGAAGGTCAGGAGGTGACAAGCACTGGACAAAGACCTGCTGCATCAAACTAAACTGAAAGACGATGACATTTATTAAAAACCTTGTAGAGTACTTCGTTAAGTTTCCAATCCTGGCAAATATTCTTATTGCTTTAACCTTGATTGGAGGGGTGGTATCGATCGCCAATACGAAGAAGTCCTTTTTTCCCACACGAAGCGACCGTAACATCAATATAACCGTCTCATACCCAGGAGCTTCTCCTGAGGAGATGGAAGAAGGAGTTACACTGAAAATTGAAGAGGCCGTTAACTCAATTGCGGGGATTGATGAAATCATTTCTACCTCTTCCGAAAACTCAGCCTCTATCACACTTGTCACGTTTGATAATTTTGATATTGATGATATCTATACAGAGGTCAAGAATGCAGTAGATGGGATTAATTCATTTCCTGCGGGTGCTGAAAAACCCATTGTATTCAAACAGAAACAACGATCCACTGCTCAATGGTTAGGCTTAACAGGTGATGTTGATCTTAAGACCCTAAAGAAATTTGCCGAAGAGATCGAGGATGATCTTTTAGCAATGGAGGCCATTTCTCAAGTGAACGTGACTGGGTTTCCAGCTTTGGAAATTTCCATTGAAGTGAGCGAACAAGATCTTTTGAGATACAATCTCACCTTCGATCAGGTTGCTAATGCCGTGCGGCAAAATAACCGGGATATATCTGCAGGTTCTGTGAAATCATCTTCAGAGGAAATCTTAATCCGATCTAAGGCCAAAGAAACAGAAGCTTCTGACATCTCTAATATCATCGTGAGAAGTAATCAGGATGGGAGTGAAGTGCTGCTTAAAGACATAGCGGTCATTAAGGAACAATTCGCGGATGTTCCTTCGAAGGCATTATTGAGTGGAAAGCAAGCGGTATTTATTGAAGTGAGAAAACTGGAGACCGAAGATTTGGAGGAAATCTCAACAGTAGTAAACGCCTATGTTGATGACTTCAATGCTCAGAATAATGCGGTAGAGCTTCACATGACCTGGGACTTTATGAGTATGCTGACTCAGCGTCTGGACCTCCTTACCAATAATGGAATTATAGGTCTATTGCTCGTTCTCATTTCGTTGGGTCTTTTCTTGAGTCTCAGGCTGTCTTTCTGGGTAGCATGGGGTATTCCATCTTCTTTCCTGGGCATGTTTATTCTTGGGATTTTTGTTGGCCTTACCATCAACATGATTTCACTCTTCGGGATGATCCTGGTAATTGGAATTCTCGTGGATGATGGTATTGTAATTGCTGAAAATATCTACTCACATTTTGAGAAGCATGGCAACCCGATAAAAGCAGCGGTAAATGGTACCATTGAAGTATTACCTGCGGTATTTACTTCTGTAACGACTACAATTGTTGCTTTTACTCCACTTCTGCTACTTACTGGTGGTTTCGAGTTCCTCCGGGATATGGCTTTCGTGGTTTGTTTCAGTCTGGGCTTCTCATTGCTTGAAGCATTTTTTGTATTACCCGCACACCTGGCGAGTAAGAGTGTGTTAAAGGTGAAAAAAGAAAACACACGCAGCTATAAAGTAAGAAAGACGCTCAATGGCACGATTGATTATATGCGTGATAATATTTACGGAAGAGGGTTGAGGTTTACCATGCAAAACAGATGGGTTTCACTTTCAATGCTTGCAGGATTCCTAATTATCATCATGGGTCTTCTTGCTGGCGGACAAATTAAAGCGACCTTCTTTCCACAGATTCCATTCAACAGCTTCAATGTAAATATTGCATTTAAGCCTGGTGAAAGAGAACAAAAGGTAGAAGAATATCTTGCCAAGTTTGAGAAAGCGATATGGGCGGTCAATGATGATATGAAAGAAGAACTGGGTATGGAAGAGGATATCATCAACAATACTTTTACGAATGTTGGTTTTTCACAGTGGGAGTCAGGCTCTCATGCAGGTTCTATTAATATATTCTACAAAGAGTTGGATGATTATGGGTTAAATCAATTCGATCTGATCAATAAAATCACAGCTGAAATTGGACCAGTAACCGAAGCTGAAAAGTTTGCGATTGGTGGTGGTAACCGGTTTGGTAAGCCTGTTTCTATGCGTTTGATGGGTAAAAACTACGAAGAGCTAGGTGAAGCTAAGCAGTTTCTGAAAGAAGAGTTAGCGGGGATTGCTGATCTTAAGGAAATTGAAGACAATGTGCCAGTGGGACGAAGAGAGATGCTCTTTGACCTAAGGCCTGAAGCCTATTTCCTTGGTCTGAATCACAACGATATTACCAAGCAGATGCGGCAAGGATTTTTTGGCGAAGAGGTACAGCGTTTCATGAAAGGCAACGACGAGCTGAGAGTATGGGTGAGATATCCGGAATCCGGAAGAAAAAGCATCAACCAACTGGAAGATATCAAGATCAAAACAGCAGGAGGAGAGGAGTTCCCTTTGACACAGCTTGCTGATTATAAGATCGAACGTGGGGTTTCTGGCATCAAGCATTACAATACTTCCAGGGCGATTACCGTGGAGGCGGAAATGATTGATCCGTTCGGTGAGGTTCCACCCATATTGGCAAAAATCAAAGATGAGATTGTACCTGAGCTACAAGCCAAGTACCCGTCCGTTATTGTAGACTATGGCGGACAGTCACAACAAAGCGCTCGTGCCGGTAAGGAAATAGGACTGTATTTTGGAGGTGCATTTATTCTTATTTTCTTCATTCTGATGATCACTTTTAGGTCTTATTATCAAGCGGTATTAATTATTATGATGATTCCGTTGGGATGGTTTGGTGCGATTTTGGGTCATGGAATTGAGGATTGGATCTCTCCAGGAAAAGAATTACCGGTTTCGCTATTGAGTGTCTGGGGCATGGTGGCTCTTTCAGGGGTAATCATCAATGATGCAGTAGTATTTCTTTCGAAATTCAATTCGCTGGTTAAGAATGAAGGAATGACTGTGTATCAGGCGGCTTATAATGCGGGACTCTCCAGGTTCAGACCGATCATGCTGACATCCCTGACTACTGTGTTAGGACTTTATCCGCTCATTAAAGAAACGAGCTTTCAAGCGCAATTTCTGATTCCGATGGCTATTTCAGTGGCATATGGAGTGCTCATTGGAACATTCATAATTCTATTGTTCTTCCCGGTATTCATTGTCTTATTTAATGACATCAGAAGGGCTGCCAAATGGTTGTGGACAGGCAAGAAGCCAACCAGAGAGGATGTGGAACGCGTGCTTATTGATGAGCGGAGAATAGAAAAGTATAAGGAATCTGCATAAACTAACTACCTACTACTCAACATGAAGAATCTACTTTTTTCACTCGGAATACTATGCCTTTTTCAGGCAAACGCCCAGAATCAATTGTCGCTGAGTGATGCGATACGGGTGGGGCTTGAAAACAACTATGATATCGTTATTGAGAACAATAATGTCGAAGTGGCAAGACTAAACAATAACTGGGGAGAGACTAATCTCTTCCCCACATTGAGCGCCTCTTTCGTAGGTAGTTACAATAGTTCAGACAACCGACAATTGGTAAACCCATTTGCTTTTCTTGCTACTACCAATACGACGCAGACGCAACCTTCGCTCAATCTAAACTGGAATCTATTGCAGCTCTACGATATTAAGATCTCAAAACGGAGGTTGGAGCAGCTTCAGGCCCAATCTGAAGGTAATGCAGATATTGTTATTCAAAATACGCTTCAGTCAATCATATTGGGGTATTATTTAGCAGTGCTAGAGAAGGAACGTTTAAGTCAGTTTCAAGAACAACTGGATTTAAGCCGAGATAAATACCGACAACTGGAGATTAAAAAGGATTTGGGAAGTGCTATAACCTCCGATTTGTTGCTTGAGGAAGGGAATTATCTGACAGATTCTACGAACCTCATGAACCAGGAGCTGGCATACCAAAATGCAATTTCCAATCTTAATTTCATTTTAGGTGTCCAGGAACCGGCTCCTGAGTATGAGTTAATTGATTCGCTTGATTATGAGATTATAGATCTCGAATTTCAAGATTTGATCAATCGAATGGAAGCAGATAACGCAGATTTAAAGACCCTATATTTGACACAATCTGTTTTGAAATCCGATTATCAGTTAAGCAAAAGTGATCGACTTCCTTCTTTATCGTTAGGAGCGAATTATACCTACACCAATGGAAAGGTTGATATCAGTGATTGGCCCGCGGAAATCAGGCAAAGCATTGGCGGGGATTCGGGAACCAATGAAAATGTAAACTGGGGTGGTAATTTCACCATTTCGTTTACACTCTTCAATGGTGGTAAGATCAATCGTGCCATTCAAAGGGCCTCACTTAATGAGAACATAGGAGAAATAAGGATTGACCGGTTAAAAACATCTTTGAGGAGGGATCTGAAGCAGGCCTATGACCAATACAATACTCGGAAGAGTTTGCTTGAAATCAATCGAAGAAGAAGAGAGTCGGCTCAGCAAAACCTGGAGATTAATACGGATAAATTTGCGAATGGCTCCATCAATTCATTTGATTACAGAACTATTCAAAACACGTATTTGGTTTCGGCAATTCAAGAATTACAGTCTGTATATAACCTGATTGATTCCAAGATTACCATTCTAAGATTGACAGGCGGACTGGTAAGTGAATATAACTAATACGAATCTCGAATTTGCAGTAAAAATTCCTCCATCGCTTTTTCAACTTCTTCTGTTGGGCGAGTATAGTGGTTATTCATAAAGGAGAATATCATCCGCTTGCCTGAACGTGTAATTAGATACCCACTCAGGTTGTGGTTGTTGCTCAATGTTCCTGTTTTTGCAAAGATGTATGGAGCTTCCTCTTCTTCGGTCAGATAGAGGTTTTCAAGTGTACCTTCACCACCTGTGGGTAGGATAGATGTCATTCGATCCCAACCAAATTCGTCGAGACATTTTTTAAGCAGACGCACTTGGTCTACCGGGGCAATGAGATTGTAACGAGAAAGTCCGGAACCGTCTACCCAAACCATATCTGTTAAGCTAACAAGCCAGGAATTCTTAATCTGATCGATGAAGGGTTCAATTTCTGAATATCCATTCTTATAGGCTGCCAATAATAGCAATTGCTCTGCCAGGAAGTTATCACTCGGTTTGAGCATTTTAGCAAGTGCCGTATCAACATGTTGAGAATATAATGTGTCTGGTCTCAAAATTTCCCTTTCCGAAAAGGCTATTTCTGCACTAATGGTATCCCGGAGAAGTTTTAGCAGAAGCTCGTTTGAATATTCGAAGGGAATGGCGTGTTCAAAAGTTGAGGTATCATTTTTCTGATACGCTCTAAAAACATTGTATTTCAACTCCCTGTCTGCAGTTTTGTCTCCATCATTCTTTTCATACACTTCAACATCCTCGGTAAAAAATGAAGGACTTACAATCAATGTGTCATTAGCTTTTTTGATGGTAACAGCGTTTCCGTAGATAGGCCACCAGGAACGTTCAGTCTGAAATCCATAAATATAGTCGTCCCATGCCCAGCCTGAACCAAAGGTTGTCGGGTCTTTCTCTGGCCAGGTGATTGAGATCTTGTTAAACTGACTCAGAAAGTCTTTTGTGGGCTGGTTTGAAAATGGTTCATATAGAAAGGTTGGATCTCCAACTGGATGAACTAATACAGAAGAATCCAAGCGTTCATACAGTAAAGAGGGGATGGAATCACCAAAAGACCGGAGTGTGGCATACATGGTCAATAATTTGGTGTTTGAAGCCGGTGTAAATTTTAAAGTGGAGTTGTAGCTGGTAAGAAAGACATTAGATTCCAGGTCATAAAGACTGAAACCCGTAAACTGGTTGGAGAAAACTTCCGATTGTTTCAGCAACTGCTCAGCATCATTCCCAACGGCCAGCTGCTTAACACTTGCACAGCTGGTAATCATCAATAATACCAGTATAGACCATATAAATATGGAGTGACTTTTTTCAGTTTTCTCTTTACAATAAAAGTATTGGTTCATGGGTTGAATTGATGACTTCTGCAATTTTAAAGCTTTTTTCCACTCTCAATGCACTATTTTTTTCGTACTCTTTATTTATTTATTTTGCTTCACTAATCTAAACCGAAAGAAACTTCTACCCGCTGAACCAATGAGTATTTTAGAACTAATCACACTCCTCATTTTTCTTGCCGCAGCATTCACGCTAATCAACATAACCGTACTAAAGCTACCATCGACAATTGGCTTGATGTTCATTGCGCTGATAATGTCAATAACCATATTGATTTTGGGGTATTTTGCCCCTTCAATCACAGAAGGTGCCGAACACATAATCGCAGAGTTTGACTTTGAGGAGGTATTGATGAATGTTATGCTCAATTTCCTGCTATTTGCCGGAGCACTATCTACCAATCTGAATAAGCTAATTGAAGAACGAGTACCCGTTGTAATTCTCGCAACGATTGGAACTTTGATGTCCACGTTTCTTGTGGGGTTCTTAGTCTACAAAATATTCCCATTAATCTTGGGCTTTGAAATTGACCTGATCTACTGTTTGTTGTTTGGTGCATTGATTTCGCCCACTGACCCTATTGCTGTATTGGCATTGACCAAGCAATACGGACTTTCAAAAAAATTAGAAATCAAAATTGCTGGGGAATCACTATTCAACGATGGGGTAGGCGTAGTAATATTCTTGACCATTTTGGGTATTGCGAAAGCCCAAGCAGGAATTCATGATGCAGGGGGGCATGGAAGTGAAGAAATTACAGCAGGAAGTGTTGCTTTACTATTTATCGTAGAAGTTTTTGGAGGATTAACACTTGGTGCTGCCTTTGGATTTATCGGGTTTAAATTGCTCGACTTTATTGATAATGATCACGTAGAACTTGAAGTATTGGTAACGCTGACCTTGGTGATGGTTGGAGGGCGACTTTCTGAAATGATTCATGTATCCGCTCCATTAGC
Source organism: Ekhidna sp. (assembly GCA_965601465.1). Taxonomy (GTDB): domain Bacteria; phylum Bacteroidota; class Bacteroidia; order Cytophagales; family Cyclobacteriaceae; genus Ekhidna. Next base: position 2,698,564 of record OZ271834.1, read on the forward strand.
TATGGTAGTAATGGGTTTATTTATTGGAAATCAAGGAAGGGATGAAAAACTGGCGAATGCAACAGGTGAATACGTATTTAAATTTTGGCACTTGCTTGATGAAGCATTGAATGCGATTCTGTTCATTCTCATAGGTCTTGAAATGCTGGTGATTGCAGAATCATTCACCATGAATAATCTGGCAATTGGTGGGATTGCGATTTTGATCGTATTATCTGCTCGCTTTTTGGGAGTAAGTATTCCAATTACGGCTATGAGGCCTTTCCGAACCTTTGAGCCTAAAACCATTCAAATTTTAACCTGGGGTGGTTTAAGAGGAGGTATTTCTGTAGCACTTGCACTTTCACTTACTGATCTTGATTTTCCGGATGCTGTGAAGGATACCATATTATTTTCAACTTACAGCGTTGTAGTATTTTCAATATTAGTTCAAGGATTAACGATTGGGTCCTTATTGAAAAAATAATCTTTGGGTTTACTCTTTTAAAGTAAAATTTATGAAATTCGCTGATTGAGTAAACTTTGCATTTTTTAAAACTAACCAACTATGAAATTAAGTATCGCTGAAGGATTTTATCTAATTGCTTTAGATGACGAAGAGGGAAGAATCTTAGCAGCAGCTGAGAAGACAGTTGTACCTGGCGTAATATCAGCATGTATTTTAGAGCTTTATTTGCTTAAGAAAATAAAACTCGATGGCGGTAATGTTTCAGTAATTGATACCATTGGTACTGGGAATGGTATTTTGGACAATGTGTTGAAGAAACTTCAAACTGGTCCTTCTTTGATTGATCAAATCAAAACACTTTCTGGTAAGTTTAAGGACATTCAAGAAGACTTGAACGCACTTCTGGTTCAAAGAGGTATTCTTAAAAAAGAAGAAACAAAACTTCTTTGGATCCCACTTTCTGATCGAATGGATAATGCTAACTATGCGTTTGAGCAAGAGATCAGAAATAATCTGAAAGCCATCGTTTTTAAAAGTGCTAAACCATCTCCGGCATTTACGGTGTTGTTTTCTATTATTGACGATTGCAATATCCTTAGTGAAGTATTCAAAGACAAAGATGAACTCATCGATGCAGAGAAAGTAGGTAAAGAAATCATTGATAGGTCAGGGGTTGATGCTGATTTAGCAAATGCACTTCGTGAATTGAAGTCCTTCTTCTCTTAAGGTTGACTTAATCTTGCCAGAAGAGGAGACTATTCTTCTTCTGGTGAATTTAAAGAATTGACTAAGTCTTCACGCTCAAGTTCCTCGAGCTCCCTTGTTTCTTCTGCCAAAAACTCAAACAGCTTTGCTTCGAAAGCGATCTGACCAGAATCTTCTGAAATACCGTAGAGCCGGGCATACACCTTGTTTTGAAAGTGTTGCATGGTTTTGAGGTAAGCCATTAGCGTGTCCTGTTTTTCAATCAGTTTATTAGCTCGAAAGGCCATAAATCCGAAACCTTCGTGCGGGTTGTTATTGTCACGCTCTGTTAGGATATATTCTACTCCATCTACCACAACCATGGTGAAGTGGGTGTCTTCAAAGCTATCCTTCACAGCTCTTGGTCTGAATTCTTCCCCTTCGTTGATGTCTTTATTCTCGCAACCTACCAAAATAGCAAGGAGCGAAACCAATGCTAACTTTTTCATTTCTTGCGGTCTTTAACAGTACCTTCTTCTACCCCAAATACGCGCCTCAATAACTTGAATGCTTTACCATTGAGTATGATAATGAGATAATCTCCTGAGTGAATTTTTAAATCACCCAGTGGGTTTTTGATTAACTTCTTTTGTCCGAATTTATCCCGCTTGGTAATACCGATAAGTACAGAATTATATCTTTTCTTGAGGTCAAAGAAAACATCCTGATAGGCCTTTCCATTGTACGGGTTATTAGGAGTAATCAGCAATTGCTTGATGTCATAGTCACTATCGGATTTAGCATAGGACAGTATTGACTCACTGTATGTGGCAACGTCAGGCTCAAACATGTAAGACGCCAGCAGCTTAGATGATATTTCTTGGGTAGAAATGGTATTGCTAACACCAGCAGTAAGAAACGTGTTTTTTAAGTCTCCATTTTCCAGTGTCACCACAAACTCTGTCTCAGGAAATACCTTTTTAAGGTTCAGAACATAAACAAGCTTATCCGTGTCATCCAGCATATTCACAAATACAATGGTAGCTCCATCAACATTGGCCTTTTTTATCATTTCGTGATTGTTATAATCACTAAATAGTACAAACACACTTTTGGCATTGTACTTCTCACGAATCAAATCCACATCATCTTTCTTGTTCGTAATCACAGCGACACGCCTGCCAACCCCGACTAGCTGATCCACCACATGCCAACCAAATTCATTCCATCCAATAATGACCGCATGATTGCTGAAATTTGTTCCGGAATAACCAAGCTTTTTGTTTTCCTTAATTGTCGTCATAAGCGTAGTAAGTTGTCCTATTAAAATACCGAAAATACCAATACTGGTAAGGATAAAAATTAACGAAATGTACCGACCAAATACTGTAGCCGGGAAAATATCTCCGTAACCTACCGTGGTAAGTGTAACCAAAGAATACCAGAAGGCATTCGCGTAATTATTTAATGCTGATTGATCACTATCCTTCTCAACATAAACGAGTAACCAAACTAACGCAAGATAGACGATCAAAACGAGCGCAATGAGAAGGAAAAGTCGGAGACTTGCGTTCTTTTTAAAGGTAGTAGGCATAGGCTAGGTAAAAGTCAAATATAACATATTAAAGATGTATTATGACTTAGTAGTTAGAGTGATGTATTACATTATTCTTTCCTAAGATAATCAGATAATTCACTGATTGTAGTTATTTGAAGAGAATCTGCATGAGCTTTTCTCATCATCAAGGCAAAAGTGTTGTTGAAACCTAGCGGATTCAATACTTCGATATCATGTTTGCTCTTAAGTTCTGATGTAATGCTTGCCAGTACACTTTGTGGATCATTGAAATTTTCAATTTCAGTAGGTTGCTTGTTTAAAAGTACCAAATATGCAGTGCCGGTATACTCAAGGTAAATATCTACTTCCTGAAATCTAAGCGCATCAAAAACTAATTTGGTGCCTCCAAAACCAAGCTGCAACTTCGTTTTTAACTTCGTTTTATTTTCGATAAGCTGAGCAAAAATGTGAGCGAGAAGAAAGTTCTCCGTGAAGGCTTTCGATCCAATGATGATGTCAGGCGAATCAGCGTTTCCGGCGTTAGGGTTTGAATAGATGTTCAACGATTTCAGAAATTCATTGGCCACCTCATTTAGTGATCTTTTTTTTCCATCGACTTCATAATTCAATACAGCCATTAAGGAATCACTCATCTGGTTTTCAATATTTCGAAAGCATTCAATGAGTTCCGGGTGGGCTTCCAGTGTTTTCCCATTCACCAGCGGAACAGCATAGTATGGAGGAAAATAGCCTTTATCGTCCTCCAATGACTTTAAGTTGAATTCTTTGATTCTACCATCGGTGCTGAACCCATCGATAAGATCCACCTCACCTTCATATAATGCTCGATACATCAATGCAATTTCCATTTCACGGATCTCGATCGGTAGATCATACAGTGAATCAAGTCCAATAAAGCCATCACTTCTTTCTATAAATTCAGAATTGAAGCCAGCAACCAACCTTGTTTTATCACTGTCAGTCTGAAACATACTTCCAATAGATAAAAGTAAGATTAGACTAACGATAGCTGTCCATAGACGCTTGCTCTTATAGAACCTTTGAATTAACCCTAATACTCCATCCAATAGGATGGCTAGCAACGATGCAGGAATTGCACCTGCCAAAATCATGTTGGTATTGTTTAATGAGATACCTCGGAATATGAATTCACCTAAGCCCCCGGCTGCTATGAGTGCACAAAGTGTGGCAACACCTACATTGATCACAGTAGACGTACGAATCCCAGCCAATATGATAGGGAAGGCAAGAGGTAGCTCAACAAATCTCATTAATTGAGTGTTTGTCATACCCATTCCGATGGAGGCCTCTTTTACTGATGCTTCGATTCCTTTGATGCCAGTATAGGTGTTTCGGACAATAGGGAGCAATGCATACAGAAACAATGCAATAATGGCTGGAGTGGTGCCAATACCCACAATTGGGAGAAGAAATCCTAGTAGCGCCAAACTAGGGATGGTTTGAATCACTCCTACAAACCCAAGCGTAACGGATGCTATCTTTTCAATCTTTGTAATCAGGATACCCACTAAAATCCCAACAACGGATGCAATGAGCATAGATATGAGGGTAAGGGTTAAGTGTTGTAGGGTTTGATCTACTACCTCGTTCCAGTGCGATATGATAAACTCCCACAAACTCATATGTTGTAGGTGCTTAGAATCTTGGTCAAACGCTGGCGCTTTTTCTCAGGATCAATGGATTCGTCCCCGAGATATTCGGTAACCGTTTGATTCCCAATGGTTTGGTTTTGTAAGTAGAGAATGAGACGATCCTTTTGAAGAAAGGAGCTTACAAATTCATTGACTGGATGAGACAGTAGCTCAGATGGTGTACCATATTGTTGAATTTTCCCCTGGTCCATTAAGGCGATTCGGTCCCCAAGCTTAAATGCCTCTTGCACATCATGAGTGACCATAACGATGGTTTTGTCCTTCAACACGGGAATGTTCAAAAAATCATTCTGTAGTTCGTTTCTAATGATATTGTCCAATGCGCTGAAAGGTTCATCCATCAAGATCACATCCGGATCATTAGCCAATGCACGTGCGATTCCCACACGCTGTTGCTGACCTCCACTTAACTGTGCCGGATACTTAGAAAGCAAATCCGCAGAAAGGCCGGTCAGTTCAATTAACTCGCTAAGCTTTTCCGAAGAGAAGGGTTTTTGATCAATTCGATTGACTAGTGAAATGTTTTGTTCTACTGTCATATGAGGGAGTAAGCCCACATCCTGGATGACATAACCGATGTTGCGACGCAGCGTATGCTTTTCAGTTTCTAGAATGGATTTACCACCAATTTCAATCGATCCACTATCCGGTTCAATTAAGCGATTAATTAGTTTTAATAGGGTGGTTTTACCACAACCGCTGGGTCCAAGCAACACAACATTCTCTGAAGGTTGAATTTCCAGTGAAATACCTTTGAGCACTTGTTTCTCGCCATAGGATTTAAAGATATCAGTGAGTCGAAGTGATTCGATAGCAACCAAGTTTACTTCAATTTAATTAATGCATCCAGATTGAATTTGAGATTCAGCAATTATTTCTTTTGCTTCTTTAATTGTTCAACTTATTCTGAATTTTTCTCTCATATTTCTCGCGGCTTTCCTTATCTGGAATTATTGGTTTCCTTAAGATTAAAAAGAGAATAACTGAAAACAACATAGTCATTTCTGAAATCACCCAGAATGCTGTGTTTGGAAAGACTTTTGAATCTACAATATGAATCAATAGTAGTATCAATGGTGATAGCAGGCACAAGTAAACAACTCCTTTCGTTGATTTTCCTACTTTAATATTCCATGCGGGATCAGGTACGTATTCGAATAGACCCCATCCCATGATTCTCAATAAGAAGATAAGAGGTATAGTGAACGTAGCAAACATAAGGACAGCCTCCTCAAAGCCGTATATCCATCTATCAGAATTCAAAATTAATGGGAAACTAAATCCAAGACCTAGTATAAAAGCAACAAGAAAGCATCTTATCCAGCTAGAAAAGCACCATTTTGTATTAGAAACAAGTCTAAAGATGAAAAACTTCATCTTTACTGATTAAACCCTCTTAGCTTAATTTTCGTCAATTTGCGCTTGGTGTCTAGAGGAAAGTCTCCTTTCATCATCCAATCATAGAAACTGGGCTCCTTTTGTAAGATCTCTGTCACAGGTTTGCCCCGGTGTTTACCAAAATTGAATACTTCAATGCCATCCTTGTAAATCATTCGTCCTGCAAAATCTACACGTGAAGAAGTGGTTAATCCGTGCAAGATTCCCATGTCGTTTTCAATGGTCGCAAGTTTATTTCCAAGGGTATCTATGGCATCCTGGCCTTCATACTTCTCAATTTGTGAGACCAACACTTCGTAGGTTGCCTTGGTATCGGCAAGGGCGCTATGGGCGTTCTCAAGATCTTTACCACAGTAGAATTTATAAGCAGCTGTCAAATTACGCTTCTCCATCAGATGGAAAATCTTTTGAGCATCTACTATTTTCCTGTTCTCAGTATCAAAATCCACATTGGCACGAAGAAACTCCTCCACCAGCATAGGCACATCAAATCCCAGCACATTAAATCCGGAGAGATCACATCCTTCGAGGTATTGTGCCAGTGATTTGGCGATTTGAGAAAAGGTTGGCTCATCTTTCACATCCTCGTCATAAATTCCATGAATCATACTGGTTTCAGCTGGAATTGGAATGGTTGGGTTAATCTTTCTGCACTTTTCTTCAATCGTACCATCCGGCATGACTTTGACCATGGCCATTTCAACAATACGATCCTGAGAGATAGTGGTGCCGGTGGTCTCCAGATCGAAGACTACCAACGGATTTTTTAGATTGAGTTTGAACAAAATGTTGTCGTTAAAAGGTAAGTGACCAAAGATAATCTTTTGCACCAAAGCGGTCGAATTTTCGTTGTGGATAAGTGGGGAGAAATTGTGGAATACTACAATGCTTGCTGATGAATGTAAGACTAAGTTTGTATTACAAATCAAACCCAATAATAATACCCTAAATGGAAGGAGCTAAGCAATCATCTTCATCGTCTACTAAAAGCCGCAGAATAGGTCTTTCCACAGTAACAGAACATTTAGGCAAACTTCCACCACAGGCGGTTGAAATTGAAGAAGCCGTATTAGGTGCTTTGATGTTGGAGCGTGATGCACTTTCAAATGTCATTGATATTCTTCATCCGGAAAGTTTCTACAAGGATGCGCATCAGGAAATTTATGCAGCGATTGTTACGCTATTCAACGATAGCCAACCGATTGATATCAAAACGGTCACGCATCAACTGAGAAAAGAAGCCAAGCTTGAGATTGTAGGTGGCGCACACTTCGTGGCAGAGCTTACGACCAAAGTAAATTCGGCGGCAAACATCGAATATCACTCCAGGATCATTGCAGAGCAGTCCATCAAGCGGGAGTTGATTCGAATCTCCTCAGAGATTCAAAAAGATGCGTACGAGGATACGATCGACGTATTTAAGTTGTTGGATCGTGCAGAACAGTCCTTGTTTGATGTTTCCGAATCACACATTCGAAAGAATTATGATAAGATGAGCTCATTGATGCACCAGGCCATCGATGAGATTCAGATCAGAAAAGATCGTAAGGATGGATTGACTGGTGTACCGAGTGGTTTCTCTGCTTTAGATCGGGTGACTTCCGGCTGGCAGCCTTCTGATTTGGTGATTATTGCTGCTCGACCAGGTATGGGTAAAACGGCATTTGTGGTTTCCGCACTTAGAAACGCCTCGATAGACTTTAACACGCCGGTGGCTATTTTCTCGTTAGAGATGTCTTCTGTTCAGCTTGTCAATCGTTTGATATCCGCCGAAGCAGAGCTACCGAGTGAAAAAATCAAAAAAGGAGATTTGGCTGACTATGAGTGGGAGCAGATGATTCATAAGACACGCAAGCTTTCTGAGGCGCCCATTTTTATTGATGATACTCCGGCACTAAGTATTCTTGAACTTAGAGCCAAATGCCGTCGATTGGCAGCACAACATGGCGTCAAGCTGATCATCATTGACTACCTGCAGTTGATGAGTGGTGATAGCAGTAAAGGTGGCGGGAACAGGGAGCAGGAAATTGCTTCCATCTCGAGGGCCTTGAAAGGAATTGCCAAGGAATTGAATGTGCCTGTACTCGCACTATCACAGTTGAGTAGGGCGGTAGAGACCAGAGGGGGAGATAAGCGACCGCAGCTTTCGGATTTGAGGGAATCAGGATCAATTGAGCAGGATGCAGATATGGTAATGTTCTTGTATCGACCGGAATACTATGGCCTGGACACAGATGAGTCCGGGATGCCACTGCAAGGACTTGGTGAGGTTATCATCGCTAAGCATAGGAATGGTTCATTGGATACAGTAAACCTGAAATTCATTGGTAAGTTCACCAAGTTTACAGATTGGGATGGCGACCAGGGTGATGGTTTTGGAGGTTTCCCGACCTCAGGACCTACAAATTCAGACTTCACAATTACTCTCCCAAGCAAGGCTAATGATGAAGGAGAGGGAAGTGACGAAACGCCATTCTAAAAACACACAAACATTTAACGAAACACGCGAGCACTCATGAATGCAATTACGATTACGCAGGAATCGGAACCGATTCAATTGTCTGAAATATCCAAGCCTGAAATCTCTGGGGATGAATGTCTGGTTAAGCTATCAGCCTCGGCACTAAATCGGAGGGATCAGTGGATCCGGGAAGGCATGTATCCCGGGATTCAATTCGGTACAGTGCTGGGTTCAGATGGATGTGGAATCGTAGAAGAAGGTCCGGAGAATTGGAAAGGCAAGGAAGTGATCATTAACCCGAATGTAGCATGGGGGGATAATCCTGAAGTTCAGTCAAGTGATTACTCTGTACTTGGCATGCCAACGAACGGCACACTTGCTCAATACATCAAAGTTCCAGCTCACAGGCTTCATGATAAGCCGGCTCATTTGAGTGAGGAAGAAGCGGCTGCTTTACCACTTGCGGGACTAACTGCATTTAGGGCTACCATTAAAAAAGGAGCTGCAAGCGCTGAAAAAAGGGTACTTGTTACGGGTGCAGGTGGTGGAGTGAGTCAGTTTGCTATAGCATTTGCTTTAGCAGTCGGATCCGAAGTATATGTGACAAGTGGAAGTGATGAGAAGATAGAGCGGGTAAAAGAACTTGGAGTGACGGGTGGTTTCAATTACAAAGATGAAAAGTGGTTTAAGGCAGCGGGATCTATAGGGGGTTTTGATACCATTGTGGATAGTGCCGGAGGGAATCAGTTGAATAACTACTTAAAAATCATTAAACCTGCCGGCAAAATTGTCATGTATGGCAGTACGACCGGTCACCCGGAAAAGTTGGATGTTTTTCGATTGTTTTGGTCACAGGCTCAGATCATGGGATCGACGATGGGAAGTGATGAGGAATTTGCTGAAATGATTGATTGGGTTAATAAATACCAAATCAAGCCGACGGTAGATAGGGTATTTGAAATGGTTGATTATATTCAGGCTTTTGATCGATTTAAGGAACCGGATTCGTTTGGAAAGATTGTGATTAAAATGCCATCGTAGGCTTTCACTTATACTTATCGTTCAGGCCAACCTTCTCCATAATCATTGGAGTGATTTTTTCGAGCCGTTTTAGTTTGGTTTCTGCTCGCTTAGCCTCTGCTATATATTCGGCATACTCCCGCTTACATGAGAGGGTCAATTCTTCAAAAGCTTCTGAGAGCAGGCTGTCCGAGGCAAGTACTTCTTTAAGCTCATCAGGGATTACCAAAGGTTTCTTTTCCGGCTTGATTTCTTTTCCGTCCTTCTGATTTTGGATAGCCTCCTTTATGTACGAAAGGAGTAGCTCCTCATCGATATCTTCTGTTGACTCAAACCTCCATTGACGCAAGCCTTTTGTTTTTCCTTCCTGGGCATTGATAAGTACACTTTTCGGATCCTTGAGAAATACCCCATTGAAAAACCAAATCCCCGCGTAGGTTTTGAATGCTCCGATTCCAATGACATTCTTATTTGAAAGACAATAGGTAGGAATACCCCACTTCATTGTTTCAACAAGTTCTGTTTTTGTGATAATAGAACGTAATTTATTAAGCAGCCCTTCATACTGTGGATGCCACGAAAGGTATTCTTCTGGAGATTTAGCCATTTTCATGGCTCAAAATTAATCGTAATCAAATTGAAAGTTTAGATAGGCTGCTTTCAATTCTTGCAAGGCTTTTTGATCATTCTGTTGGTCAGCTAAGTCAATCCCTTTTTGAAAAATGCTTGCTGCTTCTTTCCATATTTCATCTTCCCACAGTAAATGAGCAAGTTTAAAGTAGGTGGGTAGATATTCCGGATGATGAACGATTAATCCTCTGAGTGTTGGTAATGCTTTATCCGGAGCCTCTTCATAGTATTCCATTGCAAGCGCGTACTTATTAAATGGATTGGTAGGCTCCTCTTCAATATACTTTTCCAGCAAATTGATTCGCTCACTGTTCATGATGCGAAGCTAACAAATGAATTAGAGACGGATGGCAGCTGGAAGTTGATCACTTGAACGATTGATATCTGCTGGAATGCCAAAAAACTGAAGCATCACTTTAGCAGCACTACGAATCATCAATTTGTCGGAGATGACGTATACTTTTACTATTTGATTCTTGTGTTTTTGAATGGCATTATACCATTCTTTGCGTGCCTGAAGCTCAAATCCGGTCATGCTTACACAATCCCATACAAATTCAAATTTACTATCAGCGTGCTCGTCCATATAACTGGACCAGGTATCAGATCCGGCTTTTGAGGTGGTTTGAGTGAATTTTTCCTTGAATTTAAAGTATAGACAATCGTTAGGTGTGTCCGTGTTTTTGATTAATTGAATGTCTAATTCTGGCGATATAAAGTTCATGGCATTTAGTGGTTTTATACAAAGATATATAATCATTAAAATGAAAAATTGTTCTTTACCATTTCTGTTCATTTAAATTCATGATTTAATAAGAGTGTGGACTTGATTATGTTTAACGCATGAAATCAATCCACATCACAATACTTGTTTTAATTTCATCCTGGGCGTTTAGTCAAGACGATGAAAAAGACTATTACTATGAAATTCCAGATTATCCTGAGTCCTATCATGCCGGGAGCGTTTCCGCCAGGGTAGTGGATGGATTAGGATTTAGGTACTACTGGGCGACAGAGGGATTGACGGAAGAGAATCTAGTTTTCCGTCCAATCGAAGGGGCTAGAAGTATCGAAGAAACCATCGATCACATTGTTTCTCTCACACAAATTCTTAAAGATGCTGTAAATGAGAGACCCTTTGAAGGTGTCGATTTGGAAGGCTTGTCTTATTCAGAGAAGCGCGCAATGACGCTGGAAAATATCCAACTAGCAAGCCAGAGGTTGAAATCATCAACAGCTGAGGACCTTGCGAAGTATGATATGATTTTTTCATCTGGTAATGAATATCCTTTTTGGAATCTACTAAACGGGCCTATAGCAGATGCCATCAATCATGTCGGGCAGATCATCACACTAAGAAGAACCAATGGAAACCCAATCAATCAGAATATTAGTGTCCTGAGAGGTAAGATGAAAAATTAGTCTCCATGTTTGATTTTAAAACCAAGTATAATCGAACTGAGAATTAGCGTAATGGAGTTGGCGAGGATGATTGGTAGATCCATTAAAAAGATTCCGTAGATCAACCAGCAAGCAATTCCGGTAGTGAACAAGACATACATACTTAAGGATATTCCATCAGTGCTCTTTGTTCGGATTGTTTTAATGGCTTGCGGTGCAAAAGAAACTGTGGTTAAAAATGCGGCCAGGTAGCCGATGAATTGCTCCAAAGTAGTTATTTATTCGTGATGTGATCTATGATTCGTTCGGCGTGTTCTCTCGAATTTTCAATAAACCACGCATTGGTTTTAAGCCCCCCACAAATTACACCGGCCAGGTAAACACCAGATACATTCGTTTCCATTGAGCGCTCGTCATAAGTGGGTGTCATGAATTCATCTTTCCCAATCTCTATGCCTATGCTTTTCAAAAATGAAAAGTCAGGTTGGTACCCTGTCATGGCTAACACAAAGTCATTTGGAATGGTGATGTCTCCATCAGGAGTGTTGACCTCCAAGGAGTGCGTATCTATTCGTGTGATGTTACTTTCAAAGTGTGCTTTAATTGATCCCTCTTTGATTCGATTGTCAATATCTGGCCTGACCCAATACTTGACACGAGGATTGATTTCCTCTTCGCGTATAATCATGGTCACACTTTTTGCACCTTTCCTGTAAACTTCCAATGCAACATCTACAGAAGAATTTGCTGCACCTACCACTGCCACATCCATATCGTAGTAGGGGTGGGGCTCGTCATAATAGTGTTTAACTTTTGGTAGTTCCTCTCCAGGTACATTTAACAGATATGGAAGATCATAGAATCCCGTAGCGATGATTATGTTTTTGGCATGGTAGGTCTCTTTGCTGGATACTATTTCAAAACCACCTTCTTGTTTGCTTACCTGTTGTATTTGTTCATAGAGCCTGGTATTCAACTTCCATGAAGATGCCACCCTGCGGTAGTATTCCAAGGCTTCTGATCGAGTGGGTTTAGGGTTATGAGATATAAAAGGCACCTCGCCTATCTCCAGTCGATCAGAAGTGGAGAAAAAGGTCATATTTCTCGGATAATTGTACAATGAGTTGACCAGACAACCTTTGTCAACGATTACATAAGATATTCCGGCTTTTTCTGCTTCGATACCACATGCAAGACCAATTGGTCCTGCACCAACGATCAAAACATCAATGTTTTGGCTCATATGAAGTGTTTAGAATTATTCAGTGCAGAAGATGACTGAAAAGTTCCCGTTCACACTATTATCTCCGTCTAGTCTGGCATCCATTCTACCAGTAACTTCCGTTTCTGAAACGGTTAGAATTTCAACTGCTCCAGTAGATGCGATGTTGTTTTGAGGAATACCTCCCTCGCCATTTGGATTTACAAGTGTTACTGTTTGTCCATCGAAAGAGCTTAGGTCAAAGGATAATTCATAAAGCCCTACGGTTTCAGGTATGGTAAAAAGGATAAATACGGATTCACTTCCAAAAATATCACACACATCACCTTCCTCCGAAATATCATATATACTCATTCTGATGGTTCCTTCTTCAAACCCCTCATCAAAAAATCCTCCTTTGCTGTTGAAACTGATTCCGTCGATCGTACCCTGGAGATTTTGATCAATGAATTCATAGGATGGACCCGAGTCATCGTCGCTTCCGCAAGAACTGATTATTAAAGTTGAAGAAAGGGTAACAAGTAGTAAGATCGATTTCAATTGATATTTCATGACTCAGGTTTTTTCACAAAGTTATTACATCATATCACTTCCTGTAAGTTTTAAGATAAATAACTCTGCGATTGGTATGATATAATCGAATAATCTAAAGTTGCCACGTGCTTCACCCTTATTCAGTGTAATTGCTATGACTAGATCATATTCAGGATAGACTACCAATAACGCAAGCCCACCAACAGCCATCCCGCCATGATGTATTACCTCAACGTCTCTTTCTCCATTGAAATATCTTTTTGAAAAATCATGCCTCCAGCCCATGGCATAGTTTTGCTCATTTATAGAACGATCACTTAATCGCTGCGGACTTGTTATCAAATTTATTGTTTCATTGCTTATAAAGCTGGAATCAATCAAAACGCTTCCAGCTCTAACCAAATCCGAAGGCGTAGAGACAAAACCTCCGCCTGCCCATTTATTGCTCAAATTCACAGTTGTGGCTTTTCTGTATAAGTTGTCATTGATTTCGTATTGGGTTGCTTTGCTTGATACGTCTTGGTCTTTCCAATCAGGATGAGTCCCTTTCATTCCTAATACCTTAAAGACTTCTTTGGACATAAAGACTAAATAACCTTGTTCAAAGACATTATCCATGGCCAGGCTCAATGCAGTAAAGTTGAATGAACTGTATGAAAAGCCATTACCTGGAATAAACAAGAGCTTATCTGATTCAAATTCCTCTACGCTTTCTTCAATGCTGGTAAATTGTTTATTTCTGAAGTATTCCCATACAGGAAAGCAAGGACACCATCCATAATTTCTAATTCCTGACTGATGTGAAGCCAGTTGTCGAATTGAAATGGGTGGTTTGTTTGTAAACTTATCCGTATAGAATTGAATGGATGAGTCTGGATGGATTTTTTCAAGTTCTATCATCTTAGCCAGTCCTAATGAGGTAAGCGCCTTTGAGGTACTACCAATACGATATTGAGTGGTCGTGTCTGCTGCAATTTTATTGGAGATATCCTGATAGCCCACTGCGTAATTCCACACCATCTCACCATTGAGCATTGCCGCAATCGAGATCGAAGGCGCTTTTGACACTGATTGAATGCTGTCGATGATAGCTTCGGAATACTTAATTTCCGTATCAAATCTGACATCACGAATGCCTTCAAACCGTTGATGGAATTGTTCATTAGGTATTTCTTCCCAACCAAAGAACTGATTGAAAATTGGTTGGAAAAGGCCATAGATTACCGATCCCAGACCGATGAGTCCGAGTAATAAACTTAGTTTTTTCATTTAGATTATACTTTTAGGCGTTCTGATTTGACGAATTCGAATCCCTTGAAAAGAAGTATGATTTCGATGATTGTTGCTGGTACCAGCATTAAGTAACCAAGGAAGAATAGGATGACAATCGCGAAGAAGAACCCTGCAATTATTTCTAGTATTCCTGCAATTTTTGCTAATTGTCCCATACCATCTTGCAGTCTCATTAAGCCAATACCAAATACAATTGTCAAGGCACCATAGCATATGGATTCACCAGCACCCAATGAAAGTAGGTTTTGGTCGCTCATTTCATAGTAAATTGTGAAAATGTCGAAGAAGGTCCAGATGGCGAAAAGTCCAATCAATATATACGAAGAGATCTTTACCAGATAGTTGGAAAAGAAGTCTCCAAGTTTGACAAATCCAAATAAGAATAAGGAGTAGAAGACGAAGTAAAAGATCTTAGAAGTGATGTAAAAGGGTACCGAATCCACTTCGTAAGAATTTTCAAATCTCTCGTATTCCAATATTCCATCTAAGAAACCCAATACGAAGTATGCTATCCCTGAGATCCATGCAATTTGAAGCCAAGTTTCCATTGAACTTAGATAGCCACTGGATTTATTGGCTTCTACCGTGTTTTTGAATTTATCAAAATCTTCTCCCAATGCGGCCAATAAAATCTTGATCGTAGAAGTTCGTGGCGTGACTTCACCTGATTCAATGCGCTGGATTGTCCTTACACTTACATTACATGCCTCAACAAGTTCTTCTTGAGTAAGACTTTTTTGTTGACGCAGTTCTGTTAATCGTTTTCCCAATTCAGGTTGTCTCATGTCATCCATTGTTTTTTTGAGCAAGTGTACGCGCAATGGTACATGCTCGACAAGAAAATCAATCGTAATATACCCGTCATTTACCCGTCAAATGGTCATATGTGCTTTAAGAGGCGATATTTTAATTTTCTTCAACATGTTTAGTTCATGATTTGATAAAAAAAAGGGTACGTGTAAATCGTACCCTTTAACTAATTGGTGATATAATTATCTAGTAGACGTATTCCAGAGCAGTTACATCGTCTGTTGTAAATGGACGATCACCTTCCGGGCTGCCACAGGCCAACATCCAGCTATTGGCGCTAGGCCCTGACGGTGTTCCTGGGATATAATTTGCGCCAACACCACCATCTCCTTCATTATCTGGTGCGCCTCCACAGCTATAACTTCGATCCATATAGTCGGTGTGGCGGAATCCAATACAATGTCCCATTTCATGTGCGATTGTCGTCGCAAGTCCATTGATATTTGAAACATTGTCATAAAAAGCACGAGTCATTAAAATAGTACCATGTGGATTACCATTGGCAGGGAATCCAGCTGATCCAAGGATCCCAAAGAAATAGTAGTACCATGGAGACGCACGAATCGTGATATCTGCCTGACTTGAACTGGTTACTCTTGCGAAGGTGAGGTTCAAATTTTCAGCATTATACCTGGCAATGGCTATGTCCGTTGCATCCCGATATTTCTGTGGCATATTAACATATACATTAATGGTGCGAGGTGTGCCGGTTACCAGATTGTCCGTGTGGTAATGTTCTTCCACGGCTAATCCTCTACTAGGAGACATGTTTTCTAATTCCTCTAGTGTAATTAGAATATCTCCTTCAATAAACAATTGACCTTCATACATTTTGACTTCATTTGCGTTGAAACCTAAATCTGCAATTTGTGCTAACACTTCAGTTGGAATTTCCTCAAGTTGAGGAGTTTGACTTTCTGAATTCTCTTGACAAGACCATAGCAGTCCCATCATGAGGGTGAGTACCCCCAGTTTGTTTAATCTTCTCATTGTGTAAATAATAATTGGTTCTTAGGGATTAAGATAAAAAATAGTTTGGGAAGATAAAACCATTATAAAAGAAAATATTGTTTTTGAATAATTTTACCTAGCAAATCAATACGGTCATTTTTTGATTATTGAAAAATCTTTAAAAGGCCTTGAATCAGGCTTCCCAAATTCACCATTATTACTAACTTCGAGGTTCGAAAAAATGAGGGGTTGAACCGTTTCGCTCCTTGCTTGTTTCTTATAAAAAACACTCGATAGATAAATGAAGATATTAGTTTGTATTACGCATGTGCCAGATACTACATCGCGCATCGCGTTCACCGACGGTGACACCAAGTTTGATAAGAATGGTGTTCAGTTCATTATTGGTCCTTATGACGACTATGCATTAGCAAGAGCAGTAGAATTAAAAGAACAATCAGGAGGTAGCATTACTGTACTAAACGTAGGAGAAGCAGAAACAGAGCCTACCATAAGAAAAGCTTTGGCGATAGGTGCAGATGATGCAATCAGGGTTAATGCATTCCCAGAGGATGGACTGTTTGTTGCCAAACAGATTGCCGCTGTTGCTAAAGATGGTGGCTATGATTTGATTTTAATGGGAAGAGAATCTATTGATTTCAATGGAGGACAAGTACATGGAATGGTAGGAGAACTACTAGGGATGCCTTCGGTTTCTCCAGTGATGACATTGGATGTTGACGGTAATACTGCAAAGATTTCTCGCGAGATCGAGGGGGGTAAAGAATACATGGAGCTTCCTCTTCCGTTTGTAGCAGGTTGTCAAGAACCAATCGCTGAGTGGAAGATTCCTAATATGAGAGGGATTATGAGTGCAAGAACTAAACCGCTAGAGGTTAAAGAACCAACAGGAGATGGAGCTAATACGAAAGTGAGCAAATTTGAATTGCCACCTGCAAAAGGAGAGGTGAAGTTGATTGATCCTGAGAATATGGACGAACTAGTTAATTTATTGAAAAACGAAGCAAAAGTTATATAACATGGCAGCATTAGCATTTGTAGAAACCGACGAAGGAAAAGTAAAAAAATCATCACTAGAAGCTGTTAGCTACGCGCAAGCTGCTGCAGGAAATGTCACAGCTGTTGTATTTGGTCAAGTATCAGATGTCGAAGAAATTGGAAAGGCTGGAGCAAGCAAAGTGCTTCACGTTACTGATGAAAAATTAGCTTCACCTAACATTATGGCCTATGCTTCTGCCATTGCCGAAGCAATGAATCAAGAAGGTTCGGATCTTTTAGTACTTGCAAAAAGTTCTTTGGGAGATCCTGTATCTGCGCGAGTATCAATTAAGGTGGATGCTGCACTTGCGTCCAATGTGGCCGAGTTGCCAGATACGTCAGGTGATTACTCTGTCAAGAAAAGCATTTACACCGGGAAGGCTTTTGCCAACACAAACCTTGATGGAGACAAAAAAGTAATTATCATCAAGAAAAATGCAGTTGCAATAAGTGAAGGTGGTAGTGCTCCTGAAGTAGTGGAATTCTCTCCAACTTTAAATGATTCAGATTTCACAGTAAAAACAACAAAAGTTGAAAAGGCTGAAGGTGATATACTATTACCGGAGGCAGATTTAGTTGTATCTGGAGGAAGAGGATTGAAAGGTCCTGAAAATTGGGGTATGGTAGAAGATCTGGCTAAATCACTAGGTGCCGCTACAGGGTGCAGTAAGCCGGTTTCTGATATGGACTGGAGACCTCACCATGAGCACGTAGGACAAACGGGAATTAAAGTGAGCCCTTCTCTGTATATTGCTATAGGAATCTCTGGAGCTATTCAGCACTTAGCTGGAGTAAACTCCTCAAAGTACATCCTTGTTATCAACAAAGACCCTGAAGCACCCTTCTTTAAGGCTGCTGATTATGGTGTTGTTGGAGATGCATTCGATGTAGTTCCAAAACTTACGGAGGCAATCAAGAAGGCACAAGGTTAATGGCCGATGATAAAATAAAGTTAGAGATATTGGGGCTGTCTTCGAGTCAGTCCCAATCAGGCTCTTTTGCCCTTGTTTTAGGCGAGGCTGGCGGGAACAGAAGGCTCCCAATCATCATAGGTATGTTTGAAGCTCAAGCCATTGCCATTGAAATTGAGAAGATAGTACCCAATCGTCCAATGACGCATGATCTCTTTAAGGCATTCTCTCACAATTTTGACATTGACATAAAAGAAGTTTATATCTCAGACCTAAAGGAAGGGGTGTTCTTTGCTCGAATTATTTGTGAGCATAATGGGAAAGTATTTGAAATAGATTCCCGTCCATCGGATGCGATTGCAATCGGTCTTCGTTTCAATGTGGAATTCTATACCAACGAGAGCATCCTTACAGAGGCTGGAATTGTTCTAACCGATGAGTTTGAAGAGGAAATCACCCAATCAGATCCTCCTAAGATGGAGAAAACCAGTATTGAAGATCTGTCCTCAAGTGAATTGGAGAAACTACTCACCGACGCGCTCGATAAAGAAGACTATGAGAAGGCTGCCCGAATCAGGGACGTGCTAAACAAGCGCAATTAATATGGATTACCTGAGAGGAATAGCCGGATTAATAGGGTTAGTAGGAATTGCGTGGGTACTTTCTGGCAATAGAAAGCAAGTCGACTTTAGACTTGTCGGAATAGGTATCGCAATTCAGGTCGTCATTGGTTTGATGATCGCCAATGTCGAATTTGTTAATCAGTTATTTTCCTGGGTAAGTGCAGGCTTCGTTAAATTTCTCAATTTCGGTCTCAAAGGAGCGGAGTTTCTGTATGGAGATTTAGCTAAAAATAGTGATGCAGTAGATGCCAAGCATAGCCTTGGCTTTTTGTTTGTATTTCAAGCACTTCCTACGGTCATATTCTTTTCTGCCGTTACGGCTGGATTATACTATCTGGGACTACTTCAGAAGATTGTTTACGGATTTGCCTGGTTAATGGCAAAAACAATGAGGCTGTCAGGAGCTGAAAGTTTGTCTGCCGCAGGAAACATTTTCCTTGGTCAAACAGAAGCTCCGTTGCTTGTAAGACCATTCATCGGAAAGATGACGAACTCGGAGTTAAACTGTCTGATGACGGGAGGTATGGCCACAATCGCAGGAAGTGTCTTAGGGGCATATGTTTCCTTCTTAGGTGGCGGAGATCCGGTTCAACAACAAATATTTGCGACCTATCTACTAAGTGCTTCGATTATGAATGCACCTGCCGCGATAGTGATGGCTAAAATATTTCTGCCGGAAAATGAACCAGAAAAAATTGATAGCAGCCTCAAGGTAAACAAAGAAAATATTGGAGTAAACCTTGTTGATGCGTTAGCCAGTGGAGCTTCAGATGGAGTGAAACTTGCGCTGAATATTGCTGGTATGTTACTCGCATTCATTGCTGTGATATTTGCCTTAAACTGGATCCTCGTAGATGGAATTGGAGAATGGACCGGCTTGAATGAGTTTGTAGTCCGTTCTACTGATGGAGCCTTCGATGGATTTTCACTTCAATACATCCTGGGCCAGATATTTAGAGTATTTGCGTTTATTATGGGGGTAGATTGGGGTGAAACTGTTAAAGTTGGTAGTCTGTTAGGACAAAAGACGGTAATTAATGAATTTGTTGCCTACTTAAGTTTGGCCGAGATGAAAGCAGATAACTTGCTATCGGAAAAATCAATCATCATCTCCACTTATGCCCTCTGTGGTTTTGCGAATTTTAGTTCGATTGCCATACAGATAGGAGGAATAGGAGGGATGGCTCCCAACAGACAGGCGGACCTGTCAAAACTCGGTGTGCGTGCCTTGGTTGCTGCGACACTGGCTACAATGATGACAGCAACAATTGCTGGTGCTTTATTTGGATAATATTATGAAAAGAATACTCTTAATTGCTTCAATTTCTGCTACACTGGTACTTACAGGATGTCTGACCGATGATATCCCGGAGCCAGTTTCTTTTTCTGATCAATTAGCAGCTGATGTGGCGGAGATCAGCCAGTACCTTGTTGATAATGACATTGCTGCAGAAGTTCATGAAACGGGAATCAGGTATGTGGTTAACGATCCGGGTGATGGAGATAATCCGGTCCTTGGAGGTCGGATTGCACTTAAATTTACGGCCTCAACGCTAGGAGGGCGTCTACTTTTAGCTGATACTATCGGATTTACGATAAATTTTGAAGATCCTGTTGTCGAATCCTGGCAGATCATATTACCGCTCGCTATTGATGAAGGAGGTTCTGTTACCATTTACTCTCCTTCTGGTTATGCTTACGGCCCAAATGGAAACTCTTCAATTCCGCCCAATGAAAATATCATTTTCGAAATTGAACTCTTGAATAATATTATATCTGATGATGAACAAACGGAAACGGAATTAGCGATAATAGATGAGTTCTTAAACGAGAGTAACATTGATTTTCAAGTTCATTCCTCAGGAATACGCTATGTGACGCTTGAAGAAGGGACAGGGAACTCTCCAACAGCCGAAAGTTTTGTTTCTGTAAGGTATGAGGGGAAATTGCTAAGTGGTTTCATATTTGACAGTAGTGATGTTACTGTTTCACTTGCCTTAGCTGGATTAATCGACGCTTGGCAGATCATGCTTCCGGAAATGAAAGAAGGTGGTTCTATCCGACTCTACGCACCCTCTATCTATTGTTATTCTGGTCGAGGGGCAACTAATATTTTACCTTACACACCTCTGGTCTTTGAAATTTCATTAGAAGGAATCAATTAGTCGAGTTTAATATCTACTTCATATCCTTTAACAGATATTCGTGTAGGGTTGTCAGACTTTGATTTAGAATGTACTTCTACTTCTAAGCGATCATTTTCTTTAATGTAGCGTCTAACATCCACGTCTGACTCATCGTATATGGCCTTACCATATTTTAAGCTTGTTGTGAGAATGAAGGAGGAATTGCTAATTCCAATTACTGCGTCAACGTATTTGCCGTCAAGCGTTACTTGCTTAACATCACTACCCAATTCATCAATCTCAATTTCATCTTCGTATGCGAGCAAGGTTAAACTCCCTGCAAGCAGATCAATTGAATGATTCCCGTATTTTGAATTCTCACTTTTAAATGTTCCTAAATAGCCAATGTTTGTTTCGTCTTCATAAGACTGATCGAATGTGAGAGAACGAATTCTATCAAATTCAAATTTGCTGTATTTGCTACCCATCAATTTCAAACTTTGAACTTCATCTACATCCAATTTCATCTCATAGAATACAAATTCTGCTTTTTCAAGTGTATTTGAAATGTTGATTTCTCCATATTTAAAGTTTCCATTCATTTCTCCGACCGAACCAATATCAAAGTCTGATTCATAAGAAACCGCATCAATTTCCCTGGCCACTTTAAACTCTAAATCTGAGTATTTAGTGTTCAAGTCCAAATTTCCAAGCTTGTCAATATCAAGCTCTTGTTCGTATATTTCAAATTTACCTTCATCCACATTTTGAATATTAGCAGAACCATATTTTAGGTTCATGGTAGCTGTGCCTATGTTTTCAGCTTCCAACTCTCCAGAATATTGTGTGAATTCTATTTTTTCAAAGCGTCCAATCAAACGAACATCTTCATAAGAATTAGCTATGACATACTTGTTGGCTCCTGGCGCTTTTACTTTGTATAAGATTTTAAGCTCATCATCACCATAGGATATATTAATTCCAACATGTTTACTACCGATCTGGACTTTATTGGGTCTGTCTAGGTTTGTATCTATTTTCAGTTCTCCTGCACCGCGACTGATCTTATCATTCACCCTTTGCTCAAATTCATCTAGGAACTTTTCCATTTTATCAGTCATCTTTCCGTCATATCTTACCGTAGCTTCAATCAAGACTTCATTTTTATCCCAGGTTTCCACCACCAGATCCGTGTTTTTTGCTTGAATGTTAATATCATCGGTACTGGATATTTCTACCTTCACAGTTGCGGTTCTAGTCTCTCCGTCATTGGCGTATGAATAGTTGAGGCTAGATATTAATGCTATCAGTATTAGTTTCTTCATTGTTTTTGAATTTATTTGTCCTTTTTATTTCGAGTTCTAATTTTTTGAGTAGGCGTATTTTCTTTTCATAGTAGTCGACCAATACTCCTACCAGCTGTTCCTCGTTAATCTTTCCAATATCTTGTCTGTACAGTTCATTAATATCATCGAGTGCGTCTAGCTCCTCAAAGACCCAGCTGAAGTCTTCTTGGCTCTTTGCTTCATTAATTTCAATAGCAGATTCCAGGGTGTTGATTTGTTGTAAATAGTCATTCTCTATATCCCGATACTCCTCGGAGATATCGCCAAGTGTTGCCAATTCTTCCACCTGATTTTGTAAGGAAATATTGTGTAAGAGAAGACCCAGAGATGTTGCAATAAAAATGACTGCTGCTGCTTTCCACCATGAAAATGATTTATCGGGTTTCCAATCTTTTTTAATCTCATTCCATAGCCCTTCTGGGGGCGTATCTATGTTGAGGTTGTCTTTCCTCTCTTTTATGTAATCTTCAATATTCATAATGATGTTGAAGTTTAGTTTTCAATAATTTCTTTGCGTGACGAAACTGTGTTTTGGAAGTAGATTCTGAAATGTCTAGTTGCTCAGCAATCTCCTTATGTTTATATCCTTCAAGCAAATGGAGACAAAGAACTGTGCGGCATCCATCCGGCAGCTCCTTAATTGCACGATGGAGTGTTTGATCATCAATTTGAGATTCATCAACCCCTGTATCTTGTGTCTCTACCTGATCATCAATGTCTTCGAAATAATATTTTTTCCTTCTTGCATGTTCCAATCCTTTATTTATCACAATTCGCTTCAACCATCCTCCAAATGCATTGGGATCTTCGAGATCGTGAATTTTCTTGAATGCCTTGACAAACGCTTCTTGCAGTAGATCTTTAGCTACTTCAGCATCATTGGTCATCATTGTCAAAGTGTTGTACATCGCTTTTGAATAACTATTATATAGGTTGAATGCTGCCAATTCGTTTCCTTTCTTCAATTGATTTATCCAGACTATTTGCGTTTCGGTCACGATCAGTTAGCGTTTTCTGTAAGTAGGATGTTGGAAGGGTCTAATGGTTGTATGAATTTAATTTTTTTTAGGCATAAAAAAACCCTGACCAAAACGGTCAGGGTTTTTGATGAAGTAAGGGCTATCAGCTATAGCTTTCGTTTTGCTTAGGAGCTCCAGCCATAATATCATCATTAGCAAACTCTTCAAACTTCTTGAAGTTTTCAACAAATCGGGAAGCTAGATCATTGGCCTTCTGGTAAAATGCTTTGTCATCTTTCCAGGTTTCACGAGGGCTTAAAATCTCGCTCGGTACATCCGGACAAGTTGTTGGTATCTCAGCTCCAAAGATGGAATGCTTTCTGTATCCTACGTTATCGAGTTTTCCATTAAGTGCAGCCGTAATCATTGCTCGTGTATACTTCAAGCTAATTCGATTACCTACACCATAAGGACCACCTGTCCAACCAGTATTGATCAGCCAAACGTTTACATCATACTTATCCATTTTTTCGCCAAGCATCTCAGCATATTTGGTAGGATGAAGCGGGAGGAATGGGGCACCAAAACAAGCGGAAAATACAGGTTCCGGATCTGTAACTCCTGCTTCGGTACCAGCAACTTTTGAAGTATACCCTGAAATAAAGTGATACATAGCCTGTCCCTTGCTCAGTCGTTGAATAGGAGGGATGACTCCAAAGGCATCACACGTTAAGAAGAAGATGTTCTTGGGAATACCTCCAATTGAAGGCTCCATAGCATTTCTGATATGGTGAAGAGGATAAGACGCTCGAGTATTTTCTGTTACAGATGAATTTTCATAATCAACGTCACGAGTGCCCTCTTTAAATCTTGTATTCTCCAGGATCGCTCCAAATTGGATTGCTTTATAAATATCTGGTTCTTTTTCTTCCGTCAGGTCGATCACTTTTGCATAACAGCCACCTTCAAAGTTGAATACATTTTTTTCTGTCCAGCCATGCTCATCGTCACCAATGAGGAGCCTGTTAGGATCTGCGGAAAGTGTGGTTTTACCTGTTCCGGATAGTCCGAAGAAGATTGCAGTATCTTTTTCTTCGATTCCCATGTTTGCGGAGCAGTGCATGCTAAGTACATTATCCTCATGAGGAAGCATGTAATTCAAAACTGAGAAAATGCCTTTTTTCATCTCTCCTGAATAGGCCGTTCCTCCAATGATTATCATTCTTTTAGTGAAATTGATAATCGCAAAGTTTGATTGGCGTGTACCATCCACCTCCGGGTCAGCTTTGAATTCAGGCACACATAGGATGGTAAAATTTGGTTCAAATTCCTTCACCTTGTATGCTTCAGGTCTCAAGAACATGTTGTAGGCAAATAAGTTGTGCCAAGCCATTGTGTTTATGACTCTCACCCTGAGTCTGTGTGTCTTGTCTGCCCCGGCATAAGCCTCCCTAACGTACACCTTTTTGTCTTCAATAAAGGCAACCATTTTTTGATAGAGCTTATCAAAATTCTCCTCAGAGAACGGAATGTTGATATT
Organism: Ekhidna sp.; assembly: GCA_965601465.1. Taxonomy (GTDB): domain Bacteria; phylum Bacteroidota; class Bacteroidia; order Cytophagales; family Cyclobacteriaceae; genus Ekhidna. Next base: position 2,723,232 of record OZ271834.1, read on the forward strand.
GCCCCACCAAACAGAATCTTCCGTTTTAGCATCTTTTACTACAAACCTGTCTTTTGGTGATCTTCCGGTAAACTTGCCAGTATCGCACATCAAAGCTCCTGTTGATGTTAATACACCTTCTCCGCTTTTGAGTGTCTCTTCGATGAGTTCGGACTGACTTAGGTTCCAATGTGCTTCTTTTACTTTGATACCTAAATCTGAAAGATCACTTTTGGTGGATTTTACGCCGTATTCTTGCATTTTTATTTTGTGGGTTACAAATAGTTGTGTCCAGATAGTTAATAACCCGCCTTATTGAAGCGTAATTAAAAGCCTATCTCAAACGTTTGCGCGAAGTTACTTTAACTCAGTCTTTCTCGAAAAAAGGATCGACTATTTCTTTTGGTGTTGGCTTAGTTAGAAGACTAACAATAACCAAAGCAAGTACCGAGGCTATTAATGCTGGAATGGCTACCATCTTCGAGTCAAACGGGAATGAAATAATTCCTAAATCAGCTACCACATTATTTCTATTGAGAACTTCAATGATTATAACTGATAGCATTCCAGCTAAAATTGAAGCGATTCCACCTTGTTTCGTCACTCGTTTCCAGAAGAATGTCGCCAACAAAGGGGGGGCTAAAGCTGCACCAATCATGGTGTAAGATATGAACGCCATAGCTAAAATTTCCTCAAATTGAGTCATAATGAGGTAGGCTATGAATCCGAGTATAACAATAGCTGTCCTTTGTATAATCAGCTTCTTCTTCTCCGAAGGATTCTTGATGTAGTATTTTTCTAGAATATCCCTTGAGACATTTGTTGACGTTACCATCAAAAATGTATTTCCTGTAGAAAGAATGATTGCAGCACCACCTGCGAATAATAAAGATCCTACAAACGCCGGTAGCTGTTCAAATCCAATCCGTAATATAATTTCCTCGGACATTGGAGCGTTCACAGATCCATCTGCAAGAAAAAACCTGGGATCATGAGCATAAATAGCAAATCCGACCACTGCGAGTAGACACATCAGGAATTCAATGCCCACAACTCCGATAAACATTCCCATAACTGCTTTTTTTGCTGACTTAGCATCTTTTGCTGATGAGAACTTTTGATAAACACTGCTTTCACTTAATAATAGAATAAGAGTGGGTAGCATGATCCCAATGTACCACTGAGGTTCATGACCTTCAAAAATGGAAAGATGGTCAGGGCTTACTTCATTAATGGTGTCAACAACATTTCCCCATCCGCCAAAGCCATTTATGGCGAATGGTACAGCCAGGATTATGGCCAATATCATAATTATTCCATTGAAAATGTCAATGGAGACAATCGAGACCATACCAGCAAGTGCCGTAAATGCGATAATAATCAGAAAAGTAATTAAGGTTCCTTGCTCTACAGAGATAGCTCCTTCAGTTAAAATCGATAGGAATCGACCTCCACCTTTAAATTGATATCCTGCAATGATCAAATAGGCCACTATGATTGTAATTGTACCCAGAAGTCTTGCAAGCGGTGAGTAGCGCTTTTCAAGAATATCGGTGAGGGTATACTGTGAAATTCTTCTAACACGTGCAGCTATAAAATAAACTGCGAGAATACCTATCCATGCACCTAATGAGAACCATAATTCTGAAAATCCTACCTGAAAGGTTAATCCAGCAGTGCCAAATAAGCTACCTGATCCAATCCATGTTGTAACCAACGTTCCAACCAGTAGATACACTGGAACATTTCTACCAGCAACAACAAAATCTTCTTCGCTTTTGACGGATCTACTTTTATAAATTATGATTCCTGCAAGAATTAGGATGTAGCCAATGGTTACTATCAGATAGGTCATGTTGTTTCTAAATTTGGGGTGGCAAGATAATGATTAAATCGAGATCAATCCTTAGTTGAAGAAGTGTCATATTTTTCCAGGAATTCTAGATAATCATTTTTCAAATTATTGGACACGTCATTCATCAAGCTTACATTAAAATAAACACTCAGGGCCAAGTTATATTCTTGCAGTTCATTCTTTCTCATGATGGCATTGCCAATGTTTTCAAAAACATTACCAGCAAATCCTTCTAAGAATTCTTGTTGATGATAAATGTCTGCAGCGTCGAGTAAGAATTGAGTTTCTATCAGGTTAGTCGCATTGCTATTTTGAGCAATGTCCCAGGCACTTTGTGGCAATAATTCAAATTCATAATTGAAGTAAAATGATTGTACCTCTTCTGCGGGTAAATTGACTAGTGAGTCAAGGTAATTTGAATAAACGGTGTTATTGACAATAACAGAATCAACTCTTTGAAGATTTATTTTAAACTCCGAAATAATGTTTTGGCGAACATTGTTTGATTCGTTCTCAAGATCAATGGAATTCTTATAGGTACTTAAGCCTAAGGCAAGCAAGACGGCAAAGACTATTGAGACAAATTCAAATGCTATCTGGCCCAGCGTTTTTTTCTTCATGTATCTAAATTATAAAAGAGTGATAAGGAATTGATCAATTTTTTTTTGATTGTTGTCTGACACTATTACATTTAAGCTAATATGAAAACAACAAGCACATCTACAATCATTACCACCACTGGCACCACCAGATGGAAAGGATGGTAGTTGCTGCTTATTTAGATAACCGAAACGCCATTCTTACTTTCAAGAATGGCGTTTTTTTATGCATAAACTATGAAGGTTTTAAAATTTGGAGGCACTTCGCTAGGCAATGAGGAAGCTATTAGACAGGTTAAGCAAATCGTTTGTAATAATGATTTCCCATTGGTAGTAGTGGTTTCTGCAATTGGTGATACGACAGATGAGTTACACAATATTGCAAATCATGCGAAAGATGGTGATTCGGAATATCTGGACATATTTAGTCAGATTCGGGAGAGGCATCTATTACTGTCAACCCAGCTTTGTGGTGAAGTGTTACCTTCATTAGATGAGGTATTTGAGAAACTGCTAAGGGTACTAGAAGGGGTTTACTTACTCAAGGAGCTTACTAATAGAAGCCTGGATTTTATTCTTGGCTCAGGCGAGTTACTCTCTTCATTAATTGTGTCAAGTTTCTTCGGAAGTAATGATGTTACCTCTCAATGGTTTGACGCTCGAAAAATCATTATGACAGATGATACATTTGGAGGAGCACACGTCAATTTTGATTTGACTGCTGAAAGAGTAGATCAAGTAAAAGGACAATTCAAGGATATTAATGTATTTCCAGGATTTATATCTGGAACAGAAAGCGTAGAGTTTACCACCTTAGGAAGGGGAGGGTCAGATTATACTGCTTCTTTACTAGCTGCTATTTTGAATGTTCAAACACTGGAAATTTGGACTGATGTAGCAGGTATAATGACTGCTGACCCAAGACGAGTGAAACGGTCGCATACCCTGGATAAAGTATCCTATGAGGAAGCCTTAGAGCTTTCGCATTTTGGTGCTAAGGTGATTTATGCGCAAAGTATTTCTCCTGTATTTAATGCCGGTATTTCTGTAGTTGTCAAAAACACCTTCATGCCTGAAGATCCCGGGACATTGATTACTGCTGAAGATAACAATGGTAACTTAATCAAAGGAATTTCTAGCATAGATGATATTTCGATTATGTCTATTAGTGGAAACGATTCGCTAAATAGGAATGACTTTTTTCCCCGATTATTTAAGGTATTAGCGGACCATCAAGTAGAAATCGTTTTTATGACTCACAGTAATGCCGAATATACTGTTACTCTGGGTTTTAAGGCTTCAGAAGCAAAGAGGGCATTAAAGTACCTGAAGAAAGAGTTTAGAAACCAGGATGAAAGTCAAGTGATACACCCTGCGGTATTAGAGGATGGATTTTCATTATTAGCCTTGATCGGTTCAAAAATGAAAGATCAGGTAGGTGTAAGTGGTAAAATGTTCAATGTCCTTGGTAAGAATGGGATAAGCATAAAGGCCATTTCACAAGGATCCTCTGAGCGTAATATTTCAGCAGTCATTCCAAGGGAAGATTTAAGTAAAGCACTCAATGTGCTTCACGAAAGCTTTTTCTTGTCAGAGATGAGAAGGCTCAACTTATTCATCATTGGTACTGGGAATGTTGGTAAAGCATTTCTGGATCAAATTGCGGGACAATTTTCCTTTTTAAAAGATCATCACCATTTGAATGTCAAAATCATTGGTATTGCTAATTCAAGAAAAATGGCCTTTCAGAAAGATGGTATACCACTTTCGAAATGGTCGAAATATCTGGAGGAAGGTGAAGTATTTAGTAAAGAGGCTTTCATAGCGACTATGAATGAGTTGAATTTCAGAAATAGTATCTTTATTGACATTACCGCATCCGATCAAATTTCAGAGCTTTACCCCGAAATATTAGCTCAGAGCATTTCAGTTGTAACACCCAATAAGATTGCCGCAACAAGATCTTACCAAAAGTATTTGGAGTTAAAAGCGGCAAGTAGGAAATATAGAAGTCAGTTTCTCATTGAGACGAATGTATGCGCAGGTTTACCCGTGCTTTCAACATTGAATGATTTGATTAGAAGCGGTGATCAGGTAAAAAGATTAGAGGCTGTTTTATCTGGTACACTTAATTTCCTTTTTAATGAATATGATGGTTCTGTCCCTTTTAGCGAAGTAATTAAGAAAGCAAAGGAATTGGGATACACAGAACCAGATCCGCGGTTAGATATTTCAGGTGAAGATGTAATGAGGAAACTGTTGATTTTGATAAGAGAAAGCGCCTATTCAATGGAAATGGAAGAAATTGAAATCACCTCATTTTTACCAGAATCTTGTAAGAATAGTAAAGACCTGGATGATTTTTATGCGAGGATTGAGGCTGAAGAACCATACTTTCAAGATTTATATCAAGAGTCTAAGAAGAAGAATAACCGATTGAAGGTGGTCGCTTCTTTTGAAAATGGGAAAGGTAAAGTAGAATTGGTAGAGGTGTCAGAGGCCCATCCTTTCTATCACTTGGAAGGGAAAGATAATGTGGTATTATTTTATACGAACCGATATGAAGAGCAACCCCTGGTTATCAAAGGGGCAGGAGCAGGAGCAGAGGTTACTGCTTCCGGTATTTTTGCAGATGTTTTAAGAATCGCCCAATCGGACAATTAAGATGGAAGAAGTCAAAGTTTTCGCTCCTGCAACAGTAGCCAATGTTGGATGTGGATATGATACAATGGGTTTTGCAATAGCTTCAATTGGAGAAGAAATTGTACTAAGAAATCGAAAAGACAGTCAATTGGTCATCCAGGATATTGTTGGTGCAGATCTGTCAATGGTCGCTGAAGATAATGTGGCCACCATAGCCATTCAATCGATGTTGAATGAATTGAAATCGGAACAAGGATTTGATTTATGGATCACTAAGTATTTCAAGCCGGGTAGCGGGCTAGGATCGAGTGCAAGTAGTGCTGCGGGAGCTGTGTTTGCTGCAAATGAATTACTTGATCGTCCCTTCAAAAAAGAAGATCTGCTGCCATTCGCCTTAGAGGGAGAGGCTTTTGCATCCAAATGTTACCATGCAGATAATGTTGCTCCATCCTTGTTGGGTGGTCTCCAAGTCATACGTAGCTATGATCCATTGGATGTCTTTCGAATTGCTCCCCAAACAAATTATGATGTGCTGATCATTTTCCCTGATGTCGAGATCAAAACAGCAGAATCCAAGAAGCTATTGCCTGCGGAAATTTCAATAGAAGTCGCCAGAAATCAATGGGGTAATGTTGCTGGTCTTATTCATGCATTTCATGAAAATGATACCAACTTATTAAGATCCTCAATTACGGACTTCATTGCTGAGCCTGTTCGCAAAAGTGCTGTTCCGGAATACAATAACGTCAAAAAGATTGTGATGAAGCATGGATCCATTGGTTTTAATATATCAGGGTCTGGTCCAAGTATGTTTGCATTGTTTGATGCTTCAGGTGATATGCAATCCGCAATGAATGAAATAAAAGACCTGTATAGCGAAAGCCAATTTGATTTTAAGCTTTATAAGTCTAAAATGGATACTAAAGGATGTAGAGTGATATCATGAAATTCTTCAGCACAAATAATAAGTCCGAGAAAGTAAGCTTTAGAGAAGCTGTTTTGAAAAGTTTACCTGATGACAATGGATTATTCTTTCCGGAAGAAATACCAGCACTTGGCGATGATTTTTTCAATTCTGTGTCTACAAAAACACTTACAGAAACAGCATTTTGTGTTCTTTGGCCATTTTGTAAAGCTGACCTGCCCAAGAATAAGTTAGAAGAGATCATTGCTGATACTTTCGTATTCGACATACCCTTGAAAAAGGTAGAGGATAAGATCAGTTGCCTCGAATTGTTTCATGGACCAACGATGGCATTTAAAGATGTGGGTGCCAGATTTCTAGCACGTACATTGTCTTATTTCAAAGAGTCAGACAATGAGGAAACGACCATTCTGGTAGCGACATCAGGAGATACAGGAGGAGCCGTTGCGTCCGGGTTTTATAATCAACCTGGTATCAAAGTGGTGATTCTTTACCCAAAAGGAAAAGTGACAGCCTTGCAAGAACGACAAATGACGACACTCGGTGGTAATATTCAGGCACTCGAAGTAGAGGGAGATTTCGATGATTGTCAGGCCATGGTGAAAAAGGCTTTTCTCGACAAAGAGCTTAAACAACATAATCTGTCTTCTGCTAATTCTATCAACGTTGCCCGGTGGTTGCCACAGTCAGTTTACTACTATGTTCCGTTCATTGAAAGAGGGATTGTTAACCATCTGGTTTTCAGTGTACCAAGTGGCAACTTCGGAAACATTACTTCTGGGATTTTAGCAAAAAAAATGGGCTTACCAATTAAACGGTTTATTGCTTCTACTAATGTAAATGACGTGATTCCCCGGTATCTGATAAGTGGAAACTATGATCCTAAGGATACAATTCCTACTATTTCAAATGCGATGGATGTCAGCAAACCCAGCAATTATTCAAGACTCCGAACTTTATATGATGATTCATTTGAATCAATCATAAAAGAGACCAGCGGCTTTGTGATGAATGATGATGAAACCAGAAATGCAATTCGTCACTCCAGCTCGCAAAATAACTATTTGATGGATCCTCACAGTGCAATAGCATATGAGGGTTTAAAAAATAAGTTGCAAGAAGGAGAGGAAGGTGTTTTTCTGGGAACGGCACATTATTGCAAGTTTTTGGATGTTGTCAATGTGGCTACTGGAGCAGCTCTCAGTCTTCCATCAAATACAAGTCCATTGTTTGAGAGGGAAAAGAAGGCAATCTGCATTTCCAATTCATATCAAGAGCTCAAGGATTATCTTCATTCATAAAAAAAGGCTACCCAATTGGGCAGCCTTTTGATATTTATTGTGAGAATGAATTACATCATTCCACCCATTCCTCCGCCTGGCATTGGAGGCATTGGAGCAGCGCCTTCTTTTTCTGGCTCTTCTGCAACTACACACTCGGTAGTCAATAGAAGTGAAGCAATAGAAGATGCATTCTCAAGAGCAAGTCTTGTCACCTTTGTAGGGTCAATAATTCCTGCTTTGAACATGTTTACGTATTCTCCGTTTGCTGCGTTGAATCCGTAATCAGCTTTGCCAGCTGCTACTTCATTTACTACAACCGAAGCCTCACCACCTGCATTTTCAACGATGGTTCTTAATGGTGCCTGGATAGCAGATTTTACAATTGCTACACCGGTATTTTGATCTTCGTTATCAAGAGTTAGACCGTCTAGCGCGCTCATTGCTCTGATTAAGGCAACACCTCCACCAGCTACGATACCTTCTTGTACTGCCGCTCTTGTTGCATGTAGTGCATCATCCACTCTGTCTTTCTTCTCCTTCATCTCTACTTCAGTAGCTGCTCCAATGTAAAGGATAGCTACTCCACCTGAAAGCTTTGCAAGACGCTCCTGAAGCTTCTCTTTATCGTAATCAGAAGTCGTATTTTCGATTTGCTGCTTGATTTGGTTCACTCGAGCAGTGATGTCTGCTTTCTTACCAGCACCGTTTACAATAGTTGTATTGTCTTTATCGATGTTGATTTTCTCTGCAGTACCTAAGTAATCAATAGTCGCGTTCTCCAGTTTATATCCTCTTTCTTCAGAGATTACAGTACCGCCTGTAAGGATGGCAATATCCTCAAGCATTGCTTTTCTTCTGTCACCAAAGCCTGGTGCCTTTACAGCAGCAATTTTCAGAGATCCTCTGATTTTGTTTACTACTAGCGTTGCAAGTGCTTCACCTTCTACATCTTCTGCAATTATCAACAAAGGCTTGCCAGTTTGTGCTGTAGCCTCAAGGATAGGAAGCAATTCCTTCATGTTAGAAACCTTCTTATCATAGATCAAGATGTATGGGTTTTCTAACTCAGCCTCCATTTTGTCTGTGTTGGTAACGAAGTAAGGAGATAGATATCCTCTGTCAAACTGCATACCTTCTACAGTTTTAACTTCAGTTTCAGTCCCTTTAGCTTCTTCTACAGTGATCACACCGTCTTTACCTACTTTTTCCATTGCATCGGCGATCATTTTACCAATCTCTGGATCGTTGTTTGCAGATACAGAAGCTACCTGCGCAATCTCATCATTTGTTTTGATATTTTTTGATTGCTTTTGAAGGTTTTCAACAACTGCTGTCACAGCTTTGTCGATTCCTCTTTTAAGATCCATTGGGTTAGCACCAGCTGCAACGTTCTTGATACCGTGACCAAAAATTGCTTGGGTCAAAACAGTAGCAGTTGTAGTACCGTCTCCAGCGTCATCTGCAGTTTTTGAAGCAACTTCTTTTACCAGTTGAGCACCCATATTTTCGATTGGCTCTTTTAGCTCAATTTCCTTAGCTACAGAAACTCCATCTTTTGTTACGTTAGGCGCACCAAATTTTTTGTCAAGGATTACATTTCTTCCTTTTGGTCCTAGCGTTACTTTAACTGCGTCTGCCAATACGTCAACACCTTTCTTGATGCTGTCTCTTGCGTCCGTATTAAAGAATATATCTTTTGCCATTATTTATTGATTTTTCAGTTATGTGATTAATTATACTATACCGTAAATGTCAGATTCTTTCATGATCAAGAACTCTTTACCATCGATGGTAACTTCAGTACCTGAGTATTTTCCATACAGTACCTGATCTCCAACCTTTACATTGATCGGCTCATCTTTCTTACCAGTACCGATAGCCACGATTTGTCCTTTCTGAGGTTTTTCTTTTGCAGTATCAGGAATGATGATTCCTGACGCTGTTTTCTCTTCAGCCGCAGCAGGTTCTACAAGAACTCTGTCAGCAAGTGGTTTGAAATTTACTTTAGACATGTTTGTTAAACGTTTAAGTTTATTTGAATTTCTTTTGCCAAAATCATTCAACATTTAGTGTGCCAAGACGCTTATGTCAGGTTGGTTCATAGATGCATCTGACATTTTTGCAGACTTATATGCCAGGTTCTTCTAAATACACGTTAATCTTTTTGACAAACTGACATTTGATTTCTAATTTCTTGTGACAAAGTAGACTTTATGGATAATTTGAAACACGACTGGTTGACAGAGGGACTCATTGATTATGAGTATAAGAAGTACATCCTTTTGGCGTATCTAAAGGATGTTGGAAGTAGGTTTAATAAATCTGAGCTCTATCCATTTATGTCTGATTTGATTTTCCACTATCGAAATCTCATCAAGGTAAGGGAAAGTAAGAAACTTATGTATGACAGTTTTCCAGAGTCTCTTACTGAAGCTGATTTTAATAAGCTGAGATTAACATATAGCAAAATTGTAAATGATGATGAGGTCATGGGACAAATTGAAGAGATCATCGCATTTGCAATTCCAAGAGTAAAAGATATGCTGGAAGAGGGTAAAGAGTTATATGAATTTGTGGAGGAAAATATTGAGCTTCAACCTGTGGGTGTTTCACCCATTTATTCAGATGAAGGATATCTCTTTATCAATCAAGAATCCTCGTCCGATATATCGATATTCCGTTATCAGATGACTTTTTTTGAACATGCCGAAGAAAAGTTTCGGAGTATGACCACTCAATTTTTGATGAATGAAATTCGAGGAGTAACTAAAACTTTTGAAAACATTAAAATAGGCTTGATAAAACAATTCACGGAGCTACCAAATCCGGCAACTTATCTAGCAAGTAGTAAGCTCAAATTTCCTCTTAACGAGACCGTCTTGCCTGTTGCCAAACGAATGCTGGTCAGACATCTTACATTGCATTAGTAAGATTATGAATTCCCACTTTTTTTAATGTTGGCTAGGGTTAACAAATTTTGGCTTGTTAATAATTAAGTAATTTAAATGGATTGAAACTGATGATTTAATTTTCAGTTGATATCAATTGATTTAACTTCTACCTCTACTTCACTACTAATTATTGTACAACTAATAACCACCTTAAAACCAATAACCTGGCTATGAGATTTTCTGGTCTTTTTTTGCTCTGGAGCTTAATATTATTCTCCTGTGCAGAACCATTTGAAATAGGAAGTAGGGGATCATTACTTATTTTGGATGGAAAGATTTCCACCGAAATTGGCGAATCATTCATACGTATCTATAACATAAATGAAGATGGATCAACTACCAGCTTCAATGATTTTGATATCAGAGTTATCGATACTGATGGTCAGGAATATTCATTTGTTTCTTTAGATACAACCACTAATTCTTTTGGTCCTGGAAACTTTGGATTTGTTGGGAGAGAGGGAGTCGGATATAAGGTCATTGCCACACGAGAGAATGGTATGACTTTGGAATCAACGTTTGATTACGTCGCGGAGAAGATTGATTTCGATTTCAACATTGGAGATACCACCGTTACGGTGGTATCTCAAGCTAATGAGCCAATTGAGCGATCGGCGACAAGTGCCATTGCAAGCTTTCCATATGATGGCACATCACTTTATTCTAGGCTAGATTTTGAGTATCGATACATGGATTTTTTCTCATTAGATACTGTTTTTGTTCGTGACAATGATGTAGTACTTTTTTCGTGTGATGATAGAAATAACTGTCAGGAAGATGTGGACGTTACAGCCGGGTTCACTACACGTTTTGAGTGGTTCTTTATCTTAAGAAATCGATTCTGTGATAGTCTGGCGTCTGTAACTCAGATAAATTTTGTGGAAAATTGCAATGCAAGCTCAATGGGTTGTTGTGAGTATAGAGATGATTGGCCAACGATATTTAAGATTCAGCTGGAATCCTTGTCTGAAGAATCATATGCATTTTGGGAAAACTTAGAGAGCCTCACTTCCAATAACGGACTGATCTTTGATACTTTTCCTTTCCCAATAGAAGGGAATGTTGAGTGTCAGGGATGTGAAGGAGATTTCTTTGGTTTGCTCAGGACTTCTGCAGTAACGACAAAGGAACAGCTTGTAATACTTTGAAATAAAGAGGTTATTTCTATAAATAGTTATAAAAAGAATGATACTAACGCTTAATGGTTCAATGAATAATGGTTTAGAGATGAAGCATTGTTAGTTTTAAACCTGACCCTGTATGAAGAGAATATTTACAATAAGTGCTTTTTTGGCAACAGTGTTGTCCTATGGCCAAACCGAAATATCCCTTTCGGAATATATAGACCGGCTGGAGTCAAACACAAACAAGGAATTTTTCTATAAGAAAAACTGGATTGATTCAATCAGAGTTGATGAAAGTACTAATGAAGACTTTATTGAAACCATCAAGAAGGCAATATCTAAAGCTGGATTGCTCTTGTACGTTAAAGACGATCGATACGTATTTATCTATCCAAATAAGATAGAAATAGAACGCAAAGCTTTTTTGAGTAGCAATGCGAGAAGCTCTGAAGCTATTGAAAATGTGAGAATCGGAAATCCTGCTGCGGTAAACGCAAATTCTACCTATAATTTAGCGGGAGTCGTAACCGATGAATTAGATGATCCTCTCATTGGAGTTAACATCATCATGAATGGTAGATTGGTGGAGAAAACAGATGAGAATGGAGCTTATTCACTAACGCTTAAACCGGGTAATTATAAATTAGAGTTCAGCTATATCGGATTAGAAAGCGAAACCCGATTAGTGACTCTATACTCATCTGGCGACCTGAGTATTTCGCTTTTTCCAGATTCAAGGATACTCGACGAGGTGGTGGTAGAGCAAGAAGCAATTTCAAGTAATAATCTGGGGCCTGCCATTGGAATTCAAAGAATAGGAATCGATAAGTTGGAGAAGCTTGCTTCTTTTTCGGGAGACATTGATATCGTTAAGAGCATGACTACATTGCCCGGAGTTACTGTTTCAGGGGAGAGCTCATCGTATTTGAATATTAGAGGTGGTAGCAATGATCAAACGCTCGTTCAAATGAACAATACCACCATTTATAACCCCGGACATTTATTGGGATTCTTTTCAGTATTTAATGGAGACTTTGTTTCTGATGTGTCCATTCTAAAAGGTAATATTCCTGCCAAGTACGGAATGCGTGCATCGTCAGTTTTGGATGTGAAGATGAATAAATGGGCCAAGAAAAAGTGGAACGTTTACGGCGGTCTGGGGATTGTCAATTCAAATTTGGGTGTGAAGACAAAGCTGCTGGATGATAAACTAGATTTACATGTTGGTGGTAGAATCTCCTATATCAACTGGATTTTGGGGCTTGTACCTGATAAGGATATTTTGCAGAGCTCAGCACAATTTGGAGATGCCAATTTGTCATCGAGGTATCGAATCGATGACAATAACAGCATATTCTTTTCCAGCTACTATGGGGAGGATTTCTTCAGATTTTCCGATAAGATTATTTATCAATGGTCAACATTTAATAACGAATTCAAATGGACCCGGGCATTCTCCAATGACTGGATTTTAGAGACCGAGTTGACATCCAGCACATTGAGCAATAATTCGGAGAGTCTGACTTTCAATGATGAATTTGATTTCGAGAACGGAATTTCGGAAGCTTCATTCAAAAGTATGATTAGCAGTGATAAAATTATTGCTGGAATCGACATTACTAAATTTGATATTGCTTTGGGTGAGATTAGTCCCACTCGCTCTAATTCGCTTGTTGAACCACGGAATTTAGATGAAGAGGACGCATTAAATCTTGGTGTTCATGCAAGTTATCTGACTAAGCTTTCTGATAACTTCGAAATAAGTACAGGTTTACGATTTAACTATTTCATGAATCTTGGAAGTTCTACTGTCAATATTTATGGAAATGGTGGACCTTTCACCCCAGATAATGTCGTTGGACAAGAGGAGGTTGGTGAAGGTGAATCGAACTATTCAATGTATACCCTTGAACCTCGGGTAGGTCTGGAATATAAAATCAATGAAAACTCAATTACCGCTGGATATTCAAGAATCAATCAGTTTTTACATCTGATTTCCAATACGGTTTTAATTAATCCTTCTACCGTTTGGAAAGCCAGTGATAGATTTATTCCACCCACTCAAATTGATCAATTCTCCCTTGGTTATAAACATAATTTGGTAAAAGAGGACATATCGATCTCCATTGATGGATTTTATAAGATCATGAATGATTTGGTTGACTATAGGAACGGAGCAGAATTGGTTCTTAATGAAAACCTGGAACAGGCAACACTGAGGGGAAAAGGGGAGTCGTATGGAGTGGAATTCCTTATTTCAAAGGAGCAAGGGTTTTTTTCAGGCCTTGCATCATATACCTATTCGAGAACTTTTGTTACTGTCAATGATGAACGTCAGGGAATTCAAATCAATGATGGAGAAAAATATCCATTCTATTCAGATAGACCTCATAACTTCAAAGCAAGCTTTGATTTTAAGCTTTCTAAAAAGTGGACACTTTCCTCGAATTTCACTTATTTAACTGGAGCACCTATTAGCACCCCGATCAATGTGTTTCAGGTTGATGGTGTAAGAGTTCCATATTTTTCAAGTAGAAATTCCGATCGAATCCCGGATTATCATAGACTTGATCTGGTGGTTACCCTTAAGAGTAGAATTAGGAAAACGAAGAAAAATAATGATCGATGGGTCTTTGCTCTCTATAATGTTTATGGAAGAGACAATATTGCAACAATTTTCTTCTCAAGTGAGAATAACCGACCATCTCAGCCATTTGCATTGGTCAATGTAGGAAGAATGATTCCCACCATAACCTACAAGTTTGAATTTTGATCGTATGAAAAATTTAATTCTAAGCTCGTTTTTGATCGTTTTTCTGTTTGGTTGTACAGAACCATTCGAACTTGTAGAAAATAGAGAATTGCTTGATGTGGTTGATGGCAAGATCTCTACACTTGAAGGACAATCTTATATCAGGATATTTCAACAGGTTAACGATAGTATCCAAAATCCGATTTTTGATTTAAATGTTTCGGTGATCTCAGATGAAGGAGATGTGTTTCCTTTTCGCTATTCCTCTGGTACATATATACCACAATCATCGGACTTTATTGGTGAAGTAGGCAGAAGTTATCGGCTGGAAGCGGTCAATGAGAATGTCACGATCGAATCGAATTTCGACTTAATTCCTGAGTTAATACCACTAAAAACTGCGGTAGTTGATACTTTCATTTCAATTCTAACACCATTGAATTTGATACAGAAAGTAGATGCGACAGCTGCCATCGCAAAAATTCCAACCAGGCCAAATTCTCGTGCCAGATTAAGGTTTGAATATTCATACGTCAATGTTCTCACCTCTGAAGTGGAAACAATTACAGATGAAGATCAATATGCACTTTATTCTTGCGAAAGAAGTTCCAGCTGTAGTTCTGATTCTACTCGTGTTGCTGTTGGTCTCACTACTCAACAAACTTGGTTTTTTCTTAATCCCACCATCGCTGACTGTCTCAATATTGATGGAGAAGTAGACTTATCTAATGGCTGTATCCCCCCGTGTTGTCTCTTTCAGGAAGATTGGATTGCTGAATTTAGGGTTTATCTTGAGGCAATGTCCGTTTCCTCATTTGAATACTGGACCCAAATAGAACAACTCACCAATAATGACGGATTAATTTTCGATACATTTCCTTTTCCTCTTTCAGGCAATATTTCTTGCGTAGGATGCCAAAATGAGATTGTCGGATTATTCCGAACCGTCGCTGAAACAACTGATACTGAAAATACAATTCTATGAAACTGTTAGCTACTTGCATATTAATATCCTCCTTTTACGTAGTAATTGCGCAGAAGGAAAAAGAGATTAATCAGCTGTTCAAGGATCATCAATATTACAATTCTAAAGAGTTTGCATACTTAAAGCCCGATAAAAGAATATACTACAGCGGGGAAAGTCTGGACTTTGATGCAGTACTTTTGAATCAATACTTTTCTATATCAGATCTTAGTAAGATCATTCACATAGACCTGGTTCATGAGACTCAAGAAACAAATAGAAAATTCATATTTAGATTGGAGTCTGGTCAGGTAAAGGGAAGAATTAGTATTCCACAGGATATTCCAACTGGTAATTATCAAATGGTGGCCTACACGCATTTCATGAGGAATTATGATACTGAAGTCCAGGCACACAGAGTACCTATATATATCCAAAATGTTTTGGATGAACGAACTAATAGAGTAGCAAAAGAAATACAATACCAAATAGAATCTACTGATAGTAGCGGTAGTTTGATAAATGAGAACAGTATTGAAATTTATAAAAGACCAAAAGCAATTACACTGGAGATTCAAACCCCTTCTGAAAATGATTATTATTTAGTAAGCGAGGGGCTAAAATCCGTTCAATTAATTGCAAAACTCTCACCCACAGGACCTGTTACCAAATTTGCATTACCAACTACACAATTTAAGAGTGGTTTTCAACGATTCATATTGCTGAATTCAGATTTAGAGGTTGTTTCCATTCATGCGTTTTATTTAGAAAGTGATAAGTCAATTGCCAGAAAGAAATTCGTAGAAAATAAACTTGAAGTAGATATAGTTGATAATTTGATCAGTAAGGTTGTTATTCAGAAGAATGGGGTTTTGAATACCGATTCTTTGTCATTATTTAAGAGAATGTATCGCCTCTTTTATAATATTCCTTTGAATGTGTCATTAGAGTCTTTGAGTTACAGAGAGCTTATAGATGACACAACATTGCTTAAGTATTCAAAATACTCATTTAATAAATGGAAGGACGTTTTAAAATCAGTAAGGAAAGATTCTGGTATTAAATACTTTCCCGAAAAGAATATTCGATTAAGTGGTAGGGTAATAGGAGATTCAACATTGATAGCTGAATCTAATATTGCAATACATCTTTTTGAAAATCAATTAGATATAACAAAAAGGCTGGCACTTGATGGTACATTCTCTGTTGAACTTATTCTCCCTTCTGGACAAGATTACTTTAAGGCTTCCGTTTTGAACAATGATGCGAAGGATGTTTCCGATAAGGTAGAAATTGTGTTTGAGGATTTCGAGGACTTCTCCTATAATTCGAATCTTGAGTTTTATCCGAAAGAGATGACTGATGATATCTTCAAATCAAGTCTTGAATTCAAGTACATCTTATCTACATATTCGACCGCTAAGGATAAAAAATGGTTCTTTTGGGATAACATAAAGTTTGACAAATCAACGCAATTATCAGACTATTACAAGGGTATAGAAAACTTCGAAGAATTTATAAAGGAGGCTGTAATGAACGTAAGCGTTGCAGAAAAGCAAGGTCAGAAAATTTTGAAAATGTACAATTATTCAGAGGGTAATTTTGATAGGCCACAACTTATCATTTTAGATAACAAAGTATTGGCAAATACCCTTCCTCTTTTTCAGGTTCCATTAGACTCGATCGAGTCAATAAAGACCGTATATAATGAAGAAACTCTTAGAAAAATAGGGAAGAATTTTGTTAAAGGAATTATTGTAGTAAAAACTAAAAGTGGTAGTTATAAAGTATCAGAAGAAAATTTAGACCCCAGTTTTAAAGCCTTTACCGGATATACCATTAATGTATCTAACAATGAAGTATCGGATCAATTCCAATCCTCAACAATTTCAGATTTTACTTTTGGTTCCAGAAAGGTTTATGAATTAGACAAGTCCATACTAAATCCTAATCATAGCATAAACCTTGAAAGTTTTTCTAGAGAGGGAATTTACAATTACTCAATCGAAAAGCTAAAAGAATAGATTATTCAACTGAATCACTTTCAGATGAGGTCAAGTCATCAAGGTCAGAAGTATTCGATTCTGCCGGCTGGATTCCTTGAGGAATAACTGGTTGTGTTGTCTGCGCATTGTCAATGTTTGGACTTGATAATGCATCAGTATCTTGCGTAGGTTGAACGAAATTAGTTGAAACTGAAAGTAGGAGTAGTGCAATTGCAAATCCCCAGGTTAGTTTCTCTAAAAGGTCACCGGTTTTCTTAACTCCCATTAACTGAGAGGTACCAGAGCCACCAAATTGACTTGACAATCCGCCTCCTTTTGGGTTTTGTGCTAACACAACAAGAATCAACAACACAGCCACAATGACAATCAGGGTTACAATTACTCCGTACATCTATTTTAGTTTTGAAATTAAGTCCGCAAAGTAAGATTTTTTTTCCGGATATTTCAAGCTTAAGGCCTCATAGATTTCAATGGCACGTTTTTTATTTCCCTGATGCAAATATATTTCAGCTAGATATTCAGATGCGAGGTTCGGATCCCACGAGCTACTTTGCTCAGCCAAGTCTTCTGTGCTTGTTTCATCTTTGCGTTGGTACTTGATGGTAGGAGAGTCCTTTATGAATTTATCGATTAAGTCACTTTGGGATTTGGGGTCGCTTTTACCGTCTTCTTTTTTGTCATCAGAACTCTTATCAGTTTTAGATTTCGACCGGGTAGATTTCTTAGCGGTCTCCTTCTTAGGTGTTTCTTTCTTTGCTGTTGCTTTCTTAGTAGTTGTCTTTTTTTTGACTGTTGTTTTCTTGGCAGTAGGTTTTTTTTCAGCAGCTTTCTTTGCAGGAGTCTTCTTTTCTGCGGCCTTCTTTTCAGTCGCTTTCTTCGCAGCTGTTTTCTTCACAGCAGGTTTTTTTTCTTCAGTTTTAGTTTCTTTTTTTTCAGTTGCTTTTTTCTTCTCCGTCTTGCTACTGTCTTCTTTTTCAGCTACTTCTTTCGAAGAATCTTTACTGGTGGATTTACTCTTTGAGCGAGTTGAGGTTTTTTTGGTATCTGAAGCTTTATCTGCAATGTTATCTTCTGTTTCTTCCTTACTTGCAGAAACAACCTTTTCAGCTTCTTTTGGCTCATCCAAAGCTTCAGTTTTAGTGCTTTTCTTGCGCTTCCGCGGAACAGCCTTGGCTTTTGAAAGGTCCGGAAGTTTTATTTTACTTGAACTATCAGGTTCCTTTTTCTCTTCCTTCGCTTTAGATGAAGTTTCTTCTGTTTGGGGTTTAACTTCTTTTTCCTCTTTATCACCTTCATCCAGGAATCCACTTGGATCAATATCTTCTGGCGGCTTTAGATAGCTTCTCGTGGCAAATCGTGAGAATCTAGGTTCTCTGATTACACGCTCAGCACGGCTTGAATCGGCATCCTCTTCAGCAGGTTTCTGTGGTGTAGATTTTTCTTTCTCATCTGCTTCAGATTCAACATCATCTGCTGCTTTAGATTCCTCATCTTTTGCTTTAGATTCAACGTCTTCTTTAACTTTTATTTCTTCTTCAAGTGATTCTACTGATTTAGATTCTTCTATTGATGGAGATTTTAGTTCATCGACATTTTCAGTAGAGCTGGTAACAGGAGTAGGAGTATCCTGAGCAGACTCTTCAGTTACAGACTTTGAGGGCTCTTCTTTTTCTATTAAAGATTGTTCTTTTGCCTCTTCTTGAGCTTCTTCTCTTGCCACTTCTTCTTTTGCTCTTTTAGCAGCATCAAGAATTTGCATGGTTATCTCAGCGGCAGATTTCTTCGAATCTTCTATTTTCTCATCAGCTGCTTGAGAGGTTGCTGATGCACCTTCACTTTCAACCTTGTCTTTCACTTCTGTCGTGGAGGCCTTTTTTAGTGCTTCAGATACAGCATCGTCTTCTTCAATTTTTTGTTGTACCTCTGCAAATTTTTCCCTGGAGGCCTTGAGGTTTTCCATGTCTCTTTCCAGCTCGTCGAGAATAGAATCGAGTTCCCCACTTGGCAATTCAGGTACCTCAGGAAGTGGCTTTTGTTCCTTCGATTTTAGTGCGGATGGTCTTTTGTCCGTTCTTTCAAGGTCAGCACTTTTTTCCTTTTCCTGTTTTGAAACTGGGAGTGATGGTTTTGTACTTTTGACACCCGAACTTGCAGACTTTTCGTCCTCACTGATTTTATCTTTTTTTACCTCAGCTACTTTCGATTCAGTGTGCTTTACTTCTTGTTCTTTGCTGACGATAGGTATTTTCTTGTCCACTTTCTCTACTGGTGGAGTGACATCTGCTCTTACACCAACTTCAGGTGGTTCTTCTTCAATTTTTGCAGGTTCTTGTAGGAAGAAAAGATTTCCATTGAGATATTTTTTTAAAAGAATTCTGTCCGTTGAGTAAATAGCCGCTGAGGCAACCCTCTTTTTCGTTTTGGGATGACCTTGTTCTTTACTGGCTTTAGCAAGTAGGAGCCGAGCACTTAAAAAGTAGGGATGCTCATTCACAACTTCCTCCAATTCTTCGAGCTGCTCAGGAGAAAGCTTGTTTGGATCGCGTAGAAAGGTGATTAACTCGGACTTGTTCACAGGGTTAGATGATGGTGTTTAAGCTAAAATTAACCAAAATCACCAATTTGCCACTGAAGCATTAAAGATATCTAGGATAATTTGATCGAATATTTCTTCAACAAATAACTCTTCATTTGAAGCCAAATTGGTTGAATTGTCAAAGTCTTTGAAGAATGAGAAGGTTCTATCAAAGTCGAAAGTGGGATCATTAATATTTGTGTAAGTCGCGGAAACTGTGATTGTTATTCGTGAAAGAGCGGAAAAATCTGCCTGACCCTGACCACCAGCTGTAGCTGCAACAGGTGTTATTGTGTAGTTGGTAATAAAGCCATCGAGTTGTAAGTCTCCATTATTATCTACTAATTCTAAACTTGTGTTCTGCTGAAAATAATCCTTAATCGTTTCAGTAAATACTGCACTCATGTTGGAAGGCCCTAATGGTGCATTGTTGTAGAATTGTGTGATAGATATTGTCTTTATATCGGGAGATAGCGTTCCGCCGGTAAAATTATAGACTCCACATCCCGTGGATAGCCCAACGGATATGAAAAGAGCTATAAGACTAAAGGTTTTCAAGTTCATATTGCTTTATCTTCCTATACAAAGTTCGTTCCGAAATCCCGAGATCTTCAGCAGCATACTTCCTTTTGTTATTGTTTTTTTTCAGCGCTCGAATTATTAATTCCTTTTCTTTCTTCTCAAGGGACAACGAGTCTTCAAATTCCATCTCGTGGGTTATGTCTTCTACCTCACTGTCAAATTCATCTTCATTCGACGAAATAATCAAAGTTGGCTCGTCTGCGCTGGGTTCATGTTCTTCTTGATATTCATCCAGCCGGGCAGATTGTGAAGTGTCAATATTTTTGAAGAGAGACTTATGATCTTCCAGTATTTCTTTATCATCATTATCTCCATCCAACATCTTAAAGACAAGCTTTTTCAACTCAGCCATGTCGGATTTCATATCGAAAAGCACTTTATAAAGGATATCACGCTCGGTGAAATTATCATTAGACTCATCTTTACTTACCAGAGCAGGCAGGTTGCTCCCGGATCTTGGCAAATAGGTTTGCAATTGGTCAATAGAGATTTCACGCTCAATGCTCAGAACACTAATTTGCTCTACCAGATTTTTTAGTTGTCTAATATTTCCCGGAAAACGATGTGATTTTAAATATTGCTTGGCCTCATCAGACAATTTTATAGGTTCGGTTTTGTAATTCTCCGAGAAGTCATAAGCGAATTTTTTGAATAGTAGCACCACGTCATCTCCCCGTTCCCTTAACGCCGGAACATAAATAGGTACTGTGCTTAATCGGTAGTACAAATCTTCCCTAAACTTGCCCTTATTCACAGCATCAAGTAGGTCTACATTAGTAGCTGCAATCACTCGCACATCTGTTTTTTGTACTTTGGAGGATCCTACTTTAATAAATTCGCCATTCTCTAATACCCTAAGTAACCTTGCTTGCGTACTTTGAGGCATTTCTCCAATTTCATCTAAAAAAATTGTGCCGCCATTCGTCACTTCAAAGTAGCCTTTTCGATCACCTGTTGCACCGGTAAAAGCACCCTTTTCATGACCAAACAATTCAGAATCGATGGTTCCTTCAGGAATTGCTCCACAATTTATCGCGATAAATTGTCCGTGCTTACGGTGAGATAAACTGTGAATGATTTTAGAGAATGATTCTTTACCGGCTCCACTTTCTCCAGTAATTAGCACACTCATATCTGTGGGAGCTACCTGCATAGCCACACGAATAGCGTTGTTTAGCTTTGATGAGTTGCCAACAATCTCAAATCGTTGCTTTATCGCTTGAACCTCTGAATCAATTTTTAAACTCATACCATTTCTCCAAATAAAGTTGCCGGAGTGCAGTCTTTGACTTTTACATCTACATATGTGCCTTTAGGTATGTCACCCTCGAAAATGATGACTTTATTAGCTGAGTTTCGTCCCTGGATTTGAATGTCGGATCGTTTGCTGGTGCCTTCAACTAATACTTTAAAGACTTTCCCCACATCCTGTTTATTGCGTTCTAATGAAAGTTCTCTTTGTTTTTCAATGATCTCCTGAAGCCTTCTTTTTTTAACTTCCAAAGAGATGTCGTCTTCATACTTTTTCGCTGCTAATGTTCCAGGTCTTTCAGAATAGAAGAACATGTAGGAGAAATCATATTTTACATAGTCCATGAGCGTCAGGGTATCCTGATGCTCTTCCTCAGTTTCAGTGCAAAATCCTGCAATAATATCAGAACTAATGCCGCAATCTTCGCCTAAAATGCTTCTAATAGCATCAACACGATTGATGTACCAATCTCTACTGTACGTTCTATTCATAAGCTCTAGCACGCGAGAATTCCCACTTTGCGCAGGTAGATGGATGTAGTTACAGATGTTTTCGTATTTCTTCATTGTATGAAGCACCTCATCTGTGATGTCTTTAGGGTGTGAGGTTGAAAACCGAACCCTTAAGTCTGGATGAACATTGGCCACCATCTCAATGAGATTAGCAAAATTTACCACTTCATCTACGTCTTTCTTATTAAGTCTTGCTTTGTTATTTTCTTCTGCAGACCATTTATAGGAGTCTACATTCTGTCCAAGTAGCGTGACTTCTCGATAACCTTTGTTGAAAAGCTCTTTAGCTTCGTTTATGATTGATTGGGGATCCCTACTTCTTTCCCGGCCCCTTGTAAAAGGGACAACGCAAAAAGAACACATATTGTCACATCCCCGCATAATAGAGATAAATGCGGTTACACCGTTAGAGTTTAGTCTAACCGGTGAAATGTCTGCGTAAGTTTCCTCTCTCGAGAGAAAAGTATTTATCCCTTTTTCACCTTCTTCAG
Organism: Ekhidna sp.; assembly: GCA_965601465.1. GTDB lineage: Bacteria > Bacteroidota > Bacteroidia > Cytophagales > Cyclobacteriaceae > Ekhidna. The sequence continues at coordinate 2,745,725 of OZ271834.1, forward strand.
CTTGTTTCACCAACTTAGGTAGATCCCTGTAAGCATCAGGCCCAAGTACCAGGTCCACAATTTTCTCTTCTTCCAGTAGTTTGGATTTTAAGCGTTCTGCCATGCATCCTAATACTCCAACAGTAACTTCACGATTTTTTTTCTTGACACCATTGAAAAAATTCAATCTATTCCGAACAGTTTGCTCTGCTTTTTCTCTGATTGAGCACGTGTTTATTAAAATAACATCCGCATGCTCGGGAGATGAGGTGGTCCCAAAACCTTCTTCCTTAAGAATAGAAGTCACGATTTCACTATCTGAAAAATTCATTTGACAACCATAGCTTTCTATGTAAAGCCTTCTTTGGGCTTTACTACCATCATCTTCAGTTGTCTTAAATTCACATGATTCAGGTTGATTCTTATCTTCCTCTAATAAATCTATGTCTGCTATCAATCCTTGCATGCTGCAAAGATAGAAACTGTCGTGACATTTTGTCAGCACTTGTAGAATAGAATTTATTCTAGTTTTAAAAAGAAAAATGGCACATGTAATTGGAGTAAGGGGATATGAACCAAAATATGGAACTGATTGCTGGTTTGCACCAAATAGTACCATTGTTGGCGAGGTTGAAATGGGGGATAATTGTACTGTATGGTTTGGAGCCGTGGTTAGGGGTGATGTCAATTACATCAGAATCGGTAACAATACAAATATTCAAGATAATGTAACTATACATGGTACTTACCAAAAGTCTGGAACCACCATTGGAAACAATGTTTCAATCGGACATAATGCGGTAGTTCATGGCTGTACCATAGAGGATAATGTATTGATTGGAATTGGAGCCATTATCATGGATAATGCAATCATTAAATCTGGCTCCATTATAGGGGCAGGTACCGTAATTTTAGCAAATACGGTCGTCGAAGAAAACTCCATATATGGAGGAATTCCAGGCAAGAAATTGAAGCAAATAGATGATGAGAATAAAGAAATGTTAGGTCGGATTGCTGGGAATTATTCCATGTATGCAGGTTGGTTTAAAGAAAACGAATAGTAATGAACATTTTAGTGAAAATCTTTCTATCCTCAATTGGAGTCATAATTGTGTCCTATCTACTTCCCGGTGTAGTAGTGGATGGTTTCCTGACTGCAGTTGTTATTGCTGTATTACTTTCCATCCTAAATGTTACTGTCAAGCCGGTATTGATAGTGCTAACAATTCCACTAACCGTTTTCACCCTTGGTTTATTTCTAATCGTAATCAATGCCATAATAATATTGATAGCAGATTCGATTATTCCGGGATTTGAGGTCAACGGATTTTGGTGGGCATTGATTTTTAGCCTTCTTTTATCGATAATCAACTCGTTACTTACAGATTTAAGCAAACAAAATCAGAAGTAAACCGGACACTGAGGATCTTTCTTATAGTTTCTCAACTTAACTCGATAATTAAGCATGATTTCATGGGTACCCCTGGAGTTATTATTAAGCGCGTTTACAGTGGCATCATATGCATAGCCAATTCTAAAGTTTTCATTTAGAATAAGTTGAGTTAAGAATACCAGTGCATCGCCACTTCGGTAAGAAACGCCAGCATAGGCTATCCCATCAAAAATGACTGTTGCATTTAGATCCCATCCAAGTCTACTTTGCTCTTGGTATCTAATTAGCGCGGAAGGGCTGAATTTAATATTCTGATTGATATCAAATATCACACCTCCGGTACCGTAATAATATCTACTTTCTTTTGCCTCAGATGTTGTTCCATCTGCTTCTGCCTGAAATAAGCTGTTCTCCAAAATATATGGAACGGATAAACCAACATACATTCTTGGATTGGCAAAATAAATTCCAGTACCAAAGTTAGGAGTGAAACGGGTAGGGGTACCGGTTAGTAATTCATCTTCTTGATTTAAAATATTCAACTGGTCAAAGTCCGATCTCCGATTATCAAAACCCCCAGAAAGACCCATGGCTAAAATACCTGCACTTGTTTTTATCTTATATGCACCACTAACATAAACAGCGGATTCTTTATGCACACCGATAACGTCCTGTGAGGCTTGTAGACCTAAACCAATTTGATTTCCATAAAACGAACTATGTACAGAAAGTATATTGGAAACTGGTGCACCATCTACATTGATCCACTGTTTTCTATGCAAGAAACTTGCACTCAAAATATTCAGACTTCCGGCATAGGCTGGATTCAGCGCAAGTCCATTAAACATGTATGTGGACATGACCGGTCTTTGCTGTGAGCTAGCAACAAAAACCGAAATCATGAATATTGTAACAAATAAGGACTTTTTCATCTTTCTTAAAATTACCTAACTAATTCTAAAAATCCTTGTACAGGATCCTCACCGGTTCCTAAATCAATAATGTAGTAATATGTTCCTGCAGGAAGTCGAAGACCTCCGCCTCCTACATTACTCACTCCTTCAAACCTAACCGATGTATTGTTATATCCATCTACCTCATAAACTCTTTGACCTGCTCTGTTAAAGACTTTCAAATTGTTATTAGGGAAATAATCAATACAATCTACTAGGAAGAAGTCATTTTTACCATCGCCATTCGCTGAAACTCCATTATAAATGGTTAAAGATGTTTCAATAGTAAACGATGCAGAATATTCACATCCATTCTCTGCAGTAAAAGTGACTGTATAATCACCAGGATAAGCATCAATCAATCTAGAATCATTGCCAACAATGTTTCCGTTTTGATCTCTCCACTCATATTCTGAAGCAAGCTGGAATTCTTCAAAGCTTATAATGGCAGTACCTGTAAACTGATTAGTGGAACCATCTTCAGTTCTTAAACATACAGAATTGTTGAATACCACATCATAAACCGGATCAACCACCTCATAGCCAATATCTACTGAAGTAAATGCTGATTCACAACCTGTTGCGAGGTTCGTTGCACGTACTAAATAAGTGGTTGTGTCAAGATTAAATACTTCAGATCCAGTCGCATATGGTGTAGTCATGTCACTTGGATCAAACCACTCAAACAAGAAGTTATTGGTAACTCCGTCCACATTTGCAATAGCACTACCATTTGCAAATTGACAATTGGTTCTTCCATTGTTGACTAAAACAAATGGATCACTTGGAGTTACAGCATTATTTTGGATTTCGAATATTTCTTCAGAAATACATCCGGTGATCACGTGTGTAAGTACCAATCGATACATTCCGGCATCCAAATTATTCACGAAGAACGTAGTATCTAATAACACATTCGAATCATCAAACCATTGAATATCTACTGTGGATAGATCAGGTACATCTACAGAAGCAAAACCATCCTTCACATCGAAACACACAGTCACATCGCTTGTAGTAAGGGTGTAATCTGGATTATTCGTTCCGTCCTCAATATTTACTTGTACTGCCTCAGATTCACAGAAGTTGTCGATGTTATCTAGAACATAAACCACATATGGTCCATCTGCTAGGCTCTCAACGAGCGTACCTGTATAATCCGCATTGGCAGGATTAGGATTAGTACCAACTGTCGCAAGATCACCAATAAACCAATAGTAGCTGTAATCTGTGATGGCTCTTCCTGGAGCCGGAGATATTACAGAAACTGCAGCTTTACCATTTGGAATGGCACAACTCGTATTTGCTGATGTAGACGTTGAAATTGCGATTGGATTTGGAATATTATCAGTCATTTCATACGTCTCAAGTGAAATACAACCAGTTGTGGTGTTAGTCACTTCCACGGTATAGAAACCTGGTGCTAGTCCTGAAACTTCATTAGTTGATGCACCAGCTAAATTGCCGCCACCTGTATAATCATCCGAGGTTAATGGATCACCGGTATCTGTACCGAAGTACCACTCAAAGTCATAGGTTGCATTTTCAGGTTGTCCATCCGCCAGAACTAACAGTCTTCCATTTGGATTACTTGGATCACAATTTGATTGGAAATCAAAATCATCAAGTTCAATAGCAGGGAAGGTAAGATCTTCGCCTACTTCAACCTCAAATGGAAGCGTTGTACAGTTAACGATTGTATTCGTTCCAATCACCCAATAGGTACCAGCAGGAGCTGTAGTGTAAGCCGCACCAGCGTTACCAGTAAATACCGGAGCAGGGGTACCTACAGTTGGATCTGTATTATAATAATCAAAATTATAATCTGATACATTATCCCTACTTACAGCCGTAACTGTTATGGAACCGTTTCCTGGTGTACAATTAGTAGCGTCTACAATTGAGATAGTTGTTATCTCAACATCGGTAGGAACATTAGGAAGCTCAAATTCTTCTAGCGTCACACAACCTGTTGAGATTCGCGTTACTTCAACTGTATAAGTATCTGAAGCTAATCCAGAAATATTTGACGTTGCTACTCCTGCTGGAGTTGAACCATTTCCTGGGTCAATTCCATTAACTAACGGAGTGCCAGTTCCTGAACCTAAGTACCATTGGAAAGTATAGTCAGGGTCAGTATCATCAATGCCGGAAGTAGCGCCAACTGTTGCAGTCGCTCTTAGTGAACCATTAGGAGTTCCTCCAGCTGCACAAGTTGAGTCAGCCACTTGTAGAGCAATACTTACAACTGGACGAAGTACGTTATCCACTACATCAAACTCTAAAGGATCCGAATAACAATCTGAATCAAGCTTTCTTACAATAGCGAAATAAGTATTTGCAGAAAGCTCAGTGTGAATGAAGTTGGTGTTGTCTCCATCTCCATCAGCAACTTGAGCTCCTGTGTTACCAGCAGTTGCATCAGCCAGGTTATCATAAACTTCAAGTTGATAATTGCCAGCCATTGCCGCTTGATTCAATGTATTTCCATCGAAAGTCGCTTCCAAGAGCTCGAATGAACCAACATCCACAGGATTCCCATCGTTATCGTCATCACAAATGTTATTTTCAACAACCGCAAAGTTGGATATACTTGGGGTTATTGGATTGTTGGTAATCGTATAAGTTCGCGTGATAGAGCAATCGGTATTTGTATTTGTAACCGTCACTTGGTAATCACCAGATGCAACTCCAGTCAATGTAGCTTCATTGTCAGTTACTCCAACAGCTCCACCTCCTGCGATTTCCCATAAGAAGGTAAAGTGATCAGTATGATCGAATTGACCATCAATCAATACCTCTAAACCTCCAGCATTTATTCCACCACCACAATCTTCATCTGGTGTCATGCTGATTAATGCAACTTGAGGATTTCTGGTAGAATCTCCCACATTGATTATCGCTGTTGACGCAATACATCCTGTTGTGGTATTTTCTGCAACTATGAAATAATCATCTGCAGCCAGGTTAGTATAAGAAATAGAAGTAGCCGCAGGATTTGTAAATGGAGAACCAGCCAATGGCGCTCCGGCTAATGACCCCTGCGTAATGCTAATTTCAAAATCTGTAAGATCGCCCGTCGAAACATCAATATCATTAATAATTAATGTACCGCTATTACCAATACAAAGTGTATCAGGCGCTGTTCTTGCTTGAATAGCTACATCGTCAAGTGTTGGAATATTATCCATGGATCCAACATTAAATACAGCTGTAGAGGTACATCCCTCATTACCTGTTCCTGGTGTATCTCCAAGATCTTTAACAATAACCACTGAATAATCTCCGGTTGCTAAATCAGAAACGGTTGTAAATGTTCCATTGGCAGTGGCGGAACCTCTGGTTCCAGCATCTGCAGGGAAGATTTCATTAGCAGCGGCCACTGCACCTCTATACCAGGTGATGGTGAAATCTGTTGGAGTAGCAGCAACTCCATCATCAGTAATTGAGATCGCAATGGAACCGTCTCCAACATTTCCTGCATTGTCACAGAATGTATCCTCAACGATTGCACTTGCTAGATTGATAATAGGATCTACTGTTTCATCCTCGATGACGAACTCGATGAAGTCTGCGGTCGGCTGTGCACAACCGGTACCGTTTGCAGCGGCCACATTGGTAATCTGTACGTAGTAGGTATCTGGAGCGAGTCCAGCCACCTGGCTAGCACCAGCATCTCCGTTGTTGAATCCAACGACAAGTGCATCTGCCAATGGGGTAGTACCATCATTTTCGAACCAGTCGAAGGTATAGTCACCGATGGCGTAATCTCCTCCACCGATGGATACGGTAGTGCCACCAGGTCTGGTTTCAGTGATGTCCAGTATTTCATAGCTGCCATTGTCTGGCGCACAATCATCGGAAGCAGAGATGTTGAAGTCTACACCAACAGTATTACCCACTGAGATGGTTGTAGTAAACTGCTCGATAGTCACCTGCTGTAGGGTGCTAGCGCATCCCACCCCAGGGTTTGTGTTGTCGGTAATTCTGACGAAGTAGTCACCTGCTGGTAACCCGTCTACGACGCTGTTGTTGGCAGAGAATATCGCAGTAGAAACTACACCCGTATTATCGAGTGCTTGGGCTTCACCTGCATCTTCAAACCAGAAGAAGGTATAGTCAGCCGGGTTGGCTGATCCATTGGTGATGGTCACCGTTGCCTGCCCTGTAGGCGTGAAGGTAGCATCGTCACATACGATATCCTGAGCGGTTTGTGCAACATTGAATGCAGGGATCACGGTTTCATCCTCGATGACGAACTCGATGAAGTCTGCGGTCGGCTGTGCACAACCGGTACCGTTTGCAGCGGCCACATTGGTAATCTGTACGTAGTAGGTATCTGGAGCGAGTCCAGCCACCTGGCTAGCACCAGCATCTCCATTGTTGAATCCAACGACAAGTGCATTTGCCAATGGGGTAGTACCATCATTTTCGAACCAGTCGAAGGTATAGTCACCGATGGCGTAATCTCCTCCACCGATGGATACGGTAGTGCCACCAGGTCTGGTTTCAGTGATGTCCAGTATTTCATAGCTGCCATTGTCTGGCGCACAATCATCGGAAGCAGAGATGTTGAAGTCTACACCAACAGTATTACCCACTGAGATGGTTGTAGTAAACTGCTCGATAGTCACCTGCTGTAGGGTGCTAGCGCATCCCACCCCAGGGTTTGTGTTGTCGGTAATTCTGACGAAGTAGTCACCTGCTGGTAACCCATCTACGACGCTGTTGTTGGCAGAGAATATCGCAGTAGAAACTACACCCGTATTATCGAGTGCTTGGGCTTCACCTGCATCTTCAAACCAGAAGAAGGTATAGTCAGCCGGGTTGGCTGATCCATTGGTGATGGTCACCGTTGCCTGCCCTGTAGGCGTGAAGGTAGCATCGTCACATACGATATCCTGAGCGGTTTGTGCAACATTGAATGCAGGGATCACGGTTTCATCCTCGATGACGAACTCGATGAAGTCTGCGGTCGGCTGTGCACAACCGGTACCGTTTGCAGCGGCCACATTGGTAATCTGTACGTAGTAGGTATCTGGAGCGAGTCCAGCCACCTGGCTAGCACCAGCATCTCCGTTGTTGAATCCAACGACAAGTGCATTTGCCAATGGGGTAGTACCATCATTTTCGAACCAGTCGAAGGTATAGTCACCGATGGCGTAATCTCCTCCACCGATGGATACGGTAGTGCCACCAGGTCTGGTTTCAGTGATGTCCAGTATTTCATAGCTGCCATTGTCTGGCGCACAATCATCGGAAGCAGAGATGTTGAAGTCTACACCAACAGTATTACCCACTGAGATGGTTGTAGTAAACTGCTCGATAGTCACCTGCTGTAGGGTGCTAGCGCATCCCACCCCAGGGTTTGTGTTGTCGGTAATTCTGACGAAGTAGTCACCTGCTGGTAGCCCATCTACGACGCTGTTGTTGGCAGAGAATATCGCAGTAGAAACTACACCCGTATTATCGAGTGCTTGGGCTTCACCTGCATCTTCAAACCAGAAGAAGGTATAGTCAGCCGGGTTGGCTGATCCATTGGTGATGGTCACCGTTGCCTGCCCTGTAGGCGTGAAGGTAGCATCGTCACATACGATATCCTGAGCGGTTTGTGCAACATTGAATGCAGGGATCACGGTTTCATCCTCGATGACGAACTCGATGAAGTCTGCGGTCGGCTGTGCACAACCGGTACCGTTTGCAGCGGCCACATTGGTAATCTGTACGTAGTAGGCAGCTATGAAATACTGGACATCACTGAAACCAGACCTGGTGGCACTACCGTATCCATCGGTGGAGGAGATTACGCCATCGGTGACTATACCTTCGACTGGTTCGAAAATGATGGTACTACCCCATTGGCAGATGCACTTGTCGTTGGATTCAACAACGGAGATGCTGGTGCTAGCCAGGTGGCTGGACTCGCTCCAGATACCTACTACGTACAGATTACCAATGTGGCCGCTGCAAACGGTACCGGTTGTGCACAGCCGACCGCAGACTTCATCGAGTTCGTCATCGAGGATGAAACCGTGATCCCTGCATTCAATGTTGCACAAACCGCTCAGGATATCGTATGTGACGATGCTACCTTCACGCCTACAGGGCAGGCAACGGTGACCATCACCAATGGATCAGCCAACCCGGCTGACTATACCTTCTTCTGGTTTGAAGATGCAGGTGAAGCCCAAGCACTCGATAATACGGGTGTAGTTTCTACTGCGATATTCTCTGCATCTTCAAACCAGAAGAAGGTATAGTCAGCCGGGTTGGCTGATCCATTGGTGATGGTCACCGTTGCCTGCCCTGTAGGCGTGAAGGTAGCATCGTCACATACGATATCCTGAGCGGTTTGTGCAACATTGAATGCAGGGATCACGGTTTCATCCTCGATGACGAACTCGATGAAGTCTGCGGTCGGCTGTGCACAACCGGTACCGTTTGCAGCGGCCACATTGGTAATCTGTACGTAGTAGGTATCTGGAGCGAGTCCAGCCACCTGGCTAGCACCAGCATCTCCGTTGTTGAATCCAACGACAAGTGCATCTGCCAATGGGGTAGTACCATCATTTTCGAACCAGTCGAAGGTATAGTCACCGATGGCGTAATCTCCTCCACCGATGGATACGGTAGTGCCACCAGGTCTGGTTTCAGTGATGTCCAGTATTTCATAGCTGCCATTGTCTGGCGCACAATCATCGGAAGCAGAGATGTTGAAGTCTACACCAACAGTATCCCTGCATTCAATGTTGCACAAACCGCTCAGGATATCGTATGTGACGATGCTACCTTCACGCCTACAGGGCAGGCAACGGTGACCATCACCAATGGATCAGCCAACCCGGCTGACTATACCTTCTTCTGGTTTGAAGATGCAGGTGAAGCCCAAGCACTCGATAATACGGGTGTAGTTTCTACTGCGATATTCTCTGCCAACAACAGCGTCGTAGATGGGTTACCAGCAGGTGACTACTTCGTCAGAATTACCGACAACACAAACCCTGGGGTGGGATGCGCTAGCACCCTACAGCAGGTGACTATCGAGCAGTTTACTACAACCATCTCAGTGGGTAATACTGTTGGTGTAAACTTCAACATCTCTGCTTCCGATGATTGTGCGCCAGACAATGGCAGCTATGAAATACTGGACATCACTGAAACCAGACCTGGTGGCACTACCGTATCCATCGGTGGAGGAGATTACGCCATCGGTGACTATACCTTCGACTGGTTCGAAAATGATGGTACTACCCCATTGGCAAATGCACTTGTCGTTGGATTCAACAATGGAGATGCTGGTGCTAGCCAGGTGGCTGGACTCGCTCCAGATACCTACTACGTACAGATTACCAATGTGGCCGCTGCAAACGGTACCGGTTGTGCACAGCCGACCGCAGACTTCATCGAGTTCGTCATCGAGGATGAAACCGTGATCCCTGCATTCAATGTTGCACAAACCGCTCAGGATATCGTATGTGACGATGCTACCTTCACGCCTACAGGGCAGGCAACGGTGACCATCACCAATGGATCAGCCAACCCGGCTGACTATACCTTCTTCTGGTTTGAAGATGCAGGTGAAGCCCAAGCACTCGATAATACGGGTGTAGTTTCTACTGCGATATTCTCTGCCAACAACAGCGTCGTAGACGGGTTACCAGCAGGTGACTACTTCGTCAGAATTACCGACAACACAAACCCTGGGGTGGGATGCGCTAGCACCCTACAGCAGGCGATATCCTGAGCGGTTTGTGCAACATTGAATGCAGGGATCACGGTTTCATCCTCGATGACGAACTCGATGAAGTCTGCGGTCGGCTGTGCACAACCGGTACCGTTTGCAGCGGCCACATTGGTAATCTGTACGTAGTAGGTATCTGGAGCGAGTCCAGCCACCTGGCTAGCACCAGCATCTCCGTTGTTGAATCCAACGACAAGTGCATTTGCCAATGGGGTAGTACCATCATTTTCGAACCAGTCGAAGGTATAGTCACCGATGGCGTAATCTCCTCCACCGATGGATACGGTAGTGCCACCAGGTCTGGTTTCAGTGATGTCCAGTATTTCATAGCTGCCATTGTCTGGCGCACAATCATCGGAAGCAGAGATGTTGAAGTCTACACCAACAGTATTACCCACTGAGATGGTTGTAGTAAACTGCTCGATAGTCACCTGCTGTAGGGTGCTAGCGCATCCCACCCCAGGGTTTGTGTTGTCGGTAATTCTGACGAAGTAGCCAACCCGGCTGACTATACCTTCTTCTGGTTTGAAGATGCAGGTGAAGCCCAAGCACTCGATAATACGGGTGTAGTTTCTACTGCGATATTCTCTGCCAACAACAGCGTCGTAGATGGGTTACCAGCAGGTGACTACTTCGTCAGAATTACCGACAACACAAACCCTGGGGTGGGATGCGCTAGCACCCTACAGCAGGTGACTATCGAGCAGTTTACTACAACCATCTCAGTGGGTAATACTGTTGGTGTAAACTTCAACATCTCTGCTTCCGATGATTGTGCGCCAGACAATGGCAGCTATGAAATACTGGACATCACTGAAACCAGACCTGGTGGCACTACCGTATCCATCGGTGGAGGAGATTACGCCATCGGTGACTATACCTTCGACTGGTTCGAAAATGATGGTACTACCCCATTGGCAAATGCACTTGTCGTTGGATTCAACAATGGAGATGCTGGTGCTAGCCAGGTGGCTGGACTCGCTCCAGATACCTACTAGCGCCATTGTCTGGCGCACAATCATCGGAAGCAGAGATGTTGAAGTTTACACCAACAGTCACCTGCTGTAGGGTGCTAGCGCATCCCACCCCAGGGTTTGTGTTGTCGGTAATTCTGACGAAGTAGTCACCTGCTGGTAGCCCATCTACGACGCTGTTGTTGGCAGAGAATATCGCAGTAGAAACTACACCCGTATTATCGAGTGCTTGGGCTTCACCTGCATCTTCAAACCAGAAGAAGGTATAGTCAGCCGGGTTGGCTGATCCATTGGTGATGGTCACCGTTGCCTGCCCTGTAGGCGTGAAGGTAGCATCGTCACATACGATATCCTGAGCGGTTTGTGCAACATTGAATGCAGGGATCACGGTTTCATCCTCGATGACGAACTCGATGAAGTCTGCGGTCGGCTGTGCACAACCGGTACCGTTTGCAGCGGCCACATTGGTAATCTGTACGTAGTAGGTATCTGGAGCGAGTCCAGCCACCTGGCTAGCACCAGCATCTCCATTGTTGAATCCAACGACAAGTGCATTTGCCAATGGGGTAGTACCATCATTTTCGAACCAGTCGAAGGTATAGTCACCGATGGCGTAATCTCCTCCACCGATGGATACGGTAGTGCCACCAGGTCTGGTTTCAGTGATGTCCAGTATTTCATAGCTGCCATTGTCTGGCGCACAATCATCGGAAGCAGAGATGTTGAAGTCTACACCAACAGTATTACCCACTGAGATGGTTGTAGTAAACTGCTCGATGGTCACCTGCTGTAGGGTGCTAGCGCATCCCACCCCAGGGTTTGTGTTGTCGGTAATTCTGACGAAGTAGTCACCTGCTGGTAACCCATCTACGACGCTGTTGTTGGCAGAGAATATCGCAGTAGAAACTACACCCGTATTATCGAGTGCTTGGGCTTCACCTGCATCTTCAAACCAGAAGAAGGTGTAGTCAGCCGGGTTGGCTGATCCATTGGTGATGGTCACCGTTGCCTGCCCTGTAGGCGTGAAGGTAGCATCGTCACATACGATATCCTGTGCTGTTTGAACGACATTGAATGCAGGGATAATAGTTTGATCTTCTACTTCTATCTCAAATACAGGTGTTTCACAAGTTTTTACCGCTTGAGTCGCTTCAACAAAATATGTACCTGCAGCTAAGCCAGAAACGCTGTTAGCTCCTAAGTCACCATTATTCAAACCTCCATCGACAAACGCATCGTTAAGAAGTACGTTACCAGGATTTCCTGGGTCGATGTAAGTCGTATACCAAGTGAATTGATAATCAGCGGCGTTATCAGTAATGTCTGCATCATTTATCAAAATAGAACCATCTAACGGACTACAATCTTGATTTGGAGCAATCGTTGCATTCGTGATCTCATGTTGTTCAGGATTATGTCCAACAGTCAATGTTGTTGAAACTTCACAATTATTAGGCGTATTACCCGCGCCTCCAAGTCTTTGAACCGTTACAGTATAATCACCAGGGTTTAAACCTATTGGATTAGATGTTGCTGTTTCTGTTAGAATATCTTCGGTCAAAACAGTAATTGCATCGGCATCTCTTACCCAGGTGAATCTATATCCATTAGGTTGTTGATCAGGAACTGGGTTATTATTTTCTGCTGGATCTTCAATAACGGTTAGAGATAAAGCTCCATTCCCTGCTGTGATATCGCAATTAGTGTTATTGGTAATAATATTACTTTCCAATATGGGTTCATATGCCAGGTCAAGAATTTCTTCATCTACTGATGCAGCAGTCCAACAGTTGGATGTAGAACCAGGGTTAAATGCTGGATTATTGATCTCTTGAGCAATTGCAACATAATCACCAGCAGGCAAATCAGGGAATTCAGCCTCATCCCCAGCATTTAAGATTGGACCTGCACCACTAGCCAACGGATCTCCATTACCATCTAATCGATCACCAGTAAGTGGGTTGTAAGTATAAGGGAATACTCGGCCATCAAATGTATATGGTGCAAATCGATCAGCAGGAACACCAGATCCAGCATATAAGAAAATGGTGTATTGAGAGATATCATCAAACTCATTTAGTCCTGTGGCATAGCCTAAATTATTAATTGCTGTAATTGTCGCTGTTTCAGTTGAAGTCGTTCCACTTATTACATCCGCAATAGCAAGAGCAGGAGATGCAGCATCAAGTGTAACTTGAACTTCTCCAGTAAACTGATCGGCTCCAATAATTCCAGTCGCGCCACTAGGAGCTGCTGTAAATGCTTCTCCAACTGTAAACTGGCCACTTTGAGGCGCTACGGTAAGTATTATATTATCTGCTAAACCAACGCGTGCAGCACCGTTATCAGGACATTCTGTTACATTGTCAATTGTAAGTGTTGTGGTAACCTGTTGTCCGGAGAAACCCAGATCAAATGTTTCGAAATATCTACAACCTGTTGCCTGGTCAATCATTACAACTGTGTAGAGGCCTGATACAATTCGATCTAATGTAGTGGTACCTCCAACATCTGTATCTCCATTATCGGTTACAATCACCGAGTTACCAGGAATTGGATTTGCTGCAAGGAAGTCTCCTGTTATTAAAGCTGCTGCTGAACCTGTAAGTTCTAATGAAGCAAAATCTTGAGCACCTTCATACCACTCGAAAGTAAAGTTCAATCCACCTCCATCGACGTTTGGAGCTCCTGCACCTAAAGCTGTAATTTCAGCAGTAATTCGACCATTTTCTCCATCACAGCTACTTGGAATAATATCAGCCGTGAAAGCTATAGTTGGTGCGTATGGAGAGACCTCATCCGCAACCGTAACAGTCTCAATTGCGCTTACACAACCAGTTTGTGTCTCGGTAATTACTACTGTGTAATCACCAGCCGCAAGACCAGTAACGGTATTTGTGGTCACATTAGTTGGTGTTGAAAGATTTCCTGGATCCACACCCTCAACCAATTCATTGCCAATAGTAGCGCTGGTTCCAAAATACCATTGGTAGGTAAATGTTGAACTTAAACCAGTAGGAGGACCTGCTGGATTAAACGTCAAACTCGGGGTAACTGAAACTTGACCATTGGCAGGATAACAATCAGAATGATCACCACTGGATGAAGACCCAACTGTAAGTGAAGGAACGAATTCACCGATTACAACTTGTGCCGTTTCTGTACAAAGAGTAGCATTGTCAGTAACTAATACGGTATAAGTTCCATGTAATTGGTTATCAATTTGATCATCGGTATCAAAAGGAGTACCTGCAGTGCTTGTACCTACATACCACTCAAACGAATAATTTGTATTAGCACCTTCTGCCACTGTTAGCGTGGCACTACCTAGTGGATTTGCCACGTCGCAGCTGAAGTTATCTTGTAATAGCTGAGTTGTAGGAGTGATGCTTGGTAAGTTAATACCAATTGTAATGTTTGCAGTTGCCGACACACAACCAGTCACAAGGTCAGTCACGATTAAGATGTAATCTCCATCTTCGACGCCTGTATTACCAGAAGCATCATCATCGAGGACTTCATCGTTATCGATTTGGGTACCAGGATCAGCGGCTGTAGCCCAGAAGAAGCTGTAATCAGTCAGCGCAGCGCCTGCGCCGGTGATGTCAGCCAGTGCGACAGTAGCCGTACCAGTATAATTGGTTGGATCACAAGTTGTATTATCTGTAGTATTCGCGTTGATGGTCACTACATCGAGTGTAGGATCCACAGTAGCATCTACGATTGAGAATGGATGGTCGATGGAGCATCCAGATGCTTCATCGGTGATGGTCATCACATAGTTACCGATCGGCAGTCCATTGACAGTAGTAGCTGTCACTGCAGCGTTGTTGTAAGTTACATCGTCGAATCCAGGAGTACCTCCCGCATTATCGATGGCTGCTCCACCCGAAGTTTCCAGGGCGAAAGAGAAGGTGCCTGCCCCAGTGCCACCTGTAGGGGTGAGTGTCACCGCACCATTTGCATCCGGGTTCCCTGGATCGTTAAGGGCCGGGTCGCAGACAGAGTTTCCAGTGAGACCAGACTCACCCGCACCAAGGGTAGGCTGTCCGGAGTTGATGGTAACATTCGCAGTAGCGGTCACACAACCAGTCACAAGGTCCGTCACGATTAAGATGTAATCTCCATCTTCGACGCCTGTGTTACCAGAAGCATCATCATCGAGGACTTCATCGTTATCGATTTGGGTACCAGGATCAGCGGCCGTAGCCCAGAAGAAGCTGTAATCAGTTAGCGCAGCGCCTGCGCCGGTGATGTCAGCCAGTGCGACAGTAGCCGTACCGGTGAAGCTACCTGGTGTACATGAAGTATTATCTGTAGTATTCGCGTTGATGGTTGCTACATCGAGTGTAGGTATTACGGTAGCATCTCCAATGGCGAATGGATGGTCGATGGAACATCCGGAGTTTTCATCGGTGATGGTCATCACATAGTTACCGATCGGCAGTCCATTGACAGTAGTAGCTGTCACTGCAGCGTTGTTGTAAGTTACATCGTCGAATCCAGGAGTACCTCCCGCATTATCGATGGCTGCTCCACCCGAAGTTTCCAGGGCGAAAGAGAAGGTGCCTGCCCCAGTACCACCTGTAGGGGTGAGTGTCACCGCACCATTTGCATCCGGGTTCCCTGGATCGTTAAGGGCCGGGTCGCAGACAGAGTTTCCAGTGAGACCGGATTCACCCGCACCAAGGGTAGGCTGTCCGGAGTTGATGGTAACATTCGCAGTAGCGGTCACACAACCAGTCACAAGGTCAGTCACGATTAAGATGTAGTCTCCATCTTCGACGCCTGTGTTACCAGAAGCATCATCATCGAGGACTTCATCGTTATCGATTTGTGTACCAGGATCAGCGGCGGTAGCCCAGAAGAAGCTGTAGTCAGTAAGCGCAGCGCCTGCGCCGGTGATGTCAGCCAGTGCGACAGTAGCTGTACCGGTGAAGCTACCTGGCGTACATGAAGTATTATCTGTAGTATTCGCGTTGATGGTTGCTACATCGAGTGTAGGTATTACGGTAGCATCTCCAATGGCGAATGGATGGTCGATGGAGCATCCGGAGTTTTCATCGGTGATGGTCATCACATAGTTACCGATCGGCAGTCCATTGACAGTAGTAGCTGTCACTGCAGCGTTGTTGTATGTTACATCGTCGAATCCAGGAGTACCCCCCGCATTATCGATGGCTGCTCCACCCGAGGTTTCCAGGGCGAAAGAGAAGGTACCTGCTCCAGTACCACCTGTAGGGGTGAGTGTTACCGCACCATTTGCATCCGGGTTCCCCGGATCGTTCAGTGCCGGGTCGCAGACAGAGTTTCCAGTGAGACCGGACTCACCCGCACCAAGGGTAGGCTGTCCGGAGTTGATGGTAACATTCGCAGTAGCGGTCACACAACCAGTCACAAGGTCCGTCACGATTAAGATGTAATCTCCATCTTCGACGCCTGTGTTACCAGAAGCATCATCATCGAGGACTTCATCGTTATCGATTTGTGTACCAGGATCAGCGGCCGTAGCCCAGAAGAAGCTGTAATCAGTCAGCGCAGCGCCTGCGCCGGTGATGTCAGCCAGTGCGACAGTAGCCGTACCGGTGAAGCTACCTGGTGTACATGAAGTATTATCTGTAGTATTCGCATTGATGGTTGCTACATCGAGTGTAGGTATTACGGTAGCATCTCCAATGGCGAATGGATGGTCGATGGAACATCCGGAGTTTTCATCGGTGATGGTCATCACATAGTTACCGATCGGCAGTCCATTGACAGTAGTAGCTGTCACTGCAGCGTTGTTGTAAGTTACATCGTCGAATCCAGGAGTACCTCCCGCATTATCGATGGCTGCTCCACCCGAAGTTTCCAGGGCGAAAGAGAAGGTGCCAGCCCCAGTACCACCTGTAGGGGTGAGTGTCACCGCACCATTTGCATCCGGGTTCCCTGGATCGTTAAGGGCCGGGTCGCAGACAGAGTTTCCAGTGAGACCAGATTCACCCGCACCAAGGGTAGGCTGTCCGGAGTTGATGGTAACATTCGCAGTAGCGGTCACACAACCAGTCACAAGGTCAGTCACGATTAAGATGTAATCTCCATCTTCGACGCCTGTGTTACCAGAAGCATCATCATCGAGGACTTCATCGTTATCGATTTGGGTACCAGGATCAGCGGCTGTAGCCCAGAAGAAGCTGTAATCAGTCAGCGCAGCGCCTGCGCCGGTGATGTCAGCCAGTGCGACAATAGCCGTACCGGTGAAGCTACCTGGTGTACATGAAGTATTATCTGTAGTATTCGCGTTGATGGTTGCTACATCGAGTGTAGGTATTACGGTAGCATCTCCAATGGCGAATGGATGGTCGATGGAGCATCCGGAGTTTTCATCGGTGATGGTCATCACATAGTTACCGATCGGCAGTCCATTGACAGTAGTAGCTGTCACTGCAGCGTTGTTGTATGTTACATCGTCGAATCCAGGAGTACCCCCCGCATTATCGATGGCTGCTCCACCCGAAGTTTCCAGGGCGAAAGAGAAGGTACCTGCTCCAGTACCACCTGTAGGGGTGAGTGTTACCGCACCATTTGCATCCGGGTTCCCCGGATCGTTCAGTGCCGGGTCGCAGACAGAGTTTCCAGTGAGACCGGACTCACCCGCACCAAGGGTAGGCTGTCCGGAGTTGATGGTAACATTCGCAGTAGCGGTCACACAACCAGTCACAAGGTCCGTCACGATTAAGATGTAATCTCCATCTTCGACGCCTGTGTTACCAGAAGCATCATCATCGAGGACTTCATCGTTATCGATTTGTGTACCAGGATCAGCGGCCGTAGCCCAGAAGAAGCTGTAATCAGTCAGCGCAGCGCCTGCGCCGGTGATGTCAGCCAGTGCGACAGTAGCCGTACCGGTGAAGCTACCTGGTGTACATGAAGTATTATCTGTAGTATTCGCATTGATGGTTGCTACATCGAGTGTAGGTATTACGGTAGCATCTCCAATGGCGAATGGATGGTCGATGGAACATCCGGAGTTTTCATCGGTGATGGTCATCACATAGTTACCGATCGGCAGTCCATTGACAGTAGTAGCTGTCACTGCAGCGTTGTTGTATGTTACATCGTCGAATCCAGGAGTACCCCCCGCATTATCGATGGCTGCTCCACCCGAAGTTTCCAGGGCGAAAGAGAAGGTGCCAGCCCCAGTGCCACCTGTAGGGGTGAGTGTCACCGCACCATTTGCATCCGGGTTTCCTGGATCGTTAAGGGCCGGGTCGCAGACAGAGTTTCCAGTGAGACCGGATTCACCCGCACCAAGGGTAGGCTGTCCGGAGTTGATGGTAACATTCGCAGTAGCGGTCACACAACCAGTCACAAGGTCAGTCACGATTAAGATGTAATCTCCATCTTCGACGCCTGTGTTACCAGAAGCATCATCATCGAGGACTTCATCGTTATCGATTTGGGTACCAGGATCAGCGGCCGTAGCCCAGAAGAAGCTGTAATCTGTCAGCGCAGCGCCTGCGCCGGTGATGTCAGCCAGTGCGACAATAGCCGTACCGGTGAAGCTACCTGGTGTACATGAAGTATTATCTGTAGTATTCGCGTTGATGGTTGCTACATCGAGTGTAGGTATTACGGTAGCATCTCCAATGGCGAATGGATGGTCGATGGAGCATCCGGAGTTTTCATCGGTGATGGTCATCACATAGTTACCGATCGGCAGTCCATTGACAGTAGTAGCTGTCACTGCAGCGTTGTTGTATGTTACATCGTCGAATCCAGGAGTACCCCCCGCATTATCGATGGCTGCTCCACCCGAAGTTTCCAGGGCGAAAGAGAAGGTGCCAGCCCCAGTGCCACCTGTAGGGGTGAGTGTCACCGCACCATTTGCATCCGGGTTCCCTGGATCGTTAAGGGCCGGGTCGCAGACAGAGTTTCCAGTGAGACCGGATTCACCCGCACCAAGGGTAGGCTGTCCGGAGTTGATGGTAACATTCGCAGTAGCGGTCACACAACCAGTCACAAGGTCCGTCACGATTAAGATGTAATCTCCATCTTCGACGCCTGTATTACCAGAAGCATCATCATCGAGGACTTCATCGTTATCGATTTGTGTACCAGGATCAGCGGCCGTAGCCCAGAAGAAGCTGTAATCAGTCAGCGCAGCGCCTGCGCCGGTGATGTCAGCCAGTGCGACAGTAGCCGTACCGGTGAAGCTACCTGGTGTACATGAAGTATTATCTGTAGTATTCGCGTTGATGGTTGCTACATCGAGTGTAGGTATTACGGTAGCATCTCCAATGGCGAATGGATGGTCGATGGAGCATCCGGAGTTTTCATCGGTGATGGTCATCACATAGTTACCGATCGGCAGTCCATTGACAGTAGTAGCTGTCACTGCAGCGTTGTTGTAAGTTACATCGTCGAATCCAGGAGTACCTCCCGCATTATCGATGGCTGCTCCACCCGAAGTTTCCAGGGCGAAAGAGAAGGTGCCTGCCCCAGTACCACCTGTAGGGGTGAGCGTTACCGCACCATTTGCGTCCGGGTTCCCTGGATCGTTAAGGGCCGGGTCGCAGACAGAGTTTCCAGTGAGACCGGATTCACCCGCACCAAGGGTAGGCTGTCCGGAGTTGATGGTAACATTCGCAGTAGCGGTCACACAACCAGTCACAAGGTCCGTCACGATTAAGATGTAATCTCCATCTTCGACGCCTGTATTACCAGAAGCATCATCATCGAGGACTTCATCGTTATCGATTTGTGTACCAGGATCAGCGGCCGTAGCCCAGAAGAAGCTGTAATCAGTCAGCGCAGCGCCTGCGCCGGTGATGTCAGCCAGTGCGACAGTAGCCGTACCGGTGAAGCTACCTGGTGTACATGAAGTATTATCTGTAGTATTCGCGTTGATGGTTGCTACATCGAGTGTAGGTATTACGGTAGCATCTCCAATGGCGAATGGATGGTCGATGGAGCATCCGGAGTTTTCATCGGTGATGGTCATCACATAGTTACCGATCGGCAGTCCATTGACAGTAGTAGCTGTCACTGCAGCGTTGTTGTAAGTTACATCGTCGAATCCAGGAGTACCTCCCGCATTATCGATGGCTGCTCCACCCGAAGTTTCCAGGGCGAAAGAGAAGGTGCCTGCCCCAGTACCACCTGTAGGGGTGAGCGTTACCGCACCATTTGCGTCCGGGTTCCCTGGATCGTTAAGGGCCGGGTCGCAGACAGAGTTTCCAGTGAGACCAGATTCACCCGCACCAAGGGTAGGAGGTGCAGCTCCGATTATTACTACCAGAGTGTCTGAGCTACATCCTAAAGTCGATGTGGCTACTACTTTATATGTATCATCAATAACACCAGAAAGGTTTTCAGTGTTGCTACCTGTAACAGGGGCACCATCTACAACCTGTGTTCCATCTGAATAGAACCAATCATAGTCATATGTACCCACTGGAGTGGCAGTAACTGAAGCCGCGCCATTATATGCAGAAGGCATACAATTCGTATTATCTGTTGGCGTTCCATTTAATGCCAAGGATGGAATTACTTGATTCTCTGTTAGAATAAAGGTTTCTGTAGCTGGACAATCAGTGTTGGTATGCGTCACTACGAGGGTATACTCATCTGCAATTAAACCAGATACTGTGGCTGTTTGAGATCCTGATGGAACGGATCCATTTGCAGCGGCAACACCATCAACCAAATTCACTCCATCTAATTGCCATTGGAATGAGAAACCGGTGATGTCGTTCGTTCCAGGAGGGAAATCAGGGTTATTGTCCACATAAGCGCTTAATATTCCATTTCCAGTACCACAATCAGTTTGAGGTGCGTCTTCAGTAATTATAATGTTTGGCAAGTACGGGTCATCCGCGATGGTCAAGGTTAATTCAACCGTTTCACAACCCGTGGTAATGTGTTCAGCCACCACAGTATAGTCACCCGCCTCCAAATCACTTAGATCATTATCTCCAACAGTTGGTCCTGTACGGATTGGAGCTGATGAATTAACTCCATCGTACCACGTGAACGCGTAATTGGCTACCGCATCTCCTTGAATCGTAACAGAGAGGAACCCATTAGGAGCTGCTGGATCACAAGAACTGTTGTCTATTATTGTTTGAGTAACAGCAAAGGCTGGAATAACAGTGATGTCGTCAACAACAATGTCTTCAAAATCAGTACACTGCGTATCATCATTTGTTACTCTGATTCGGTAATCACCTGGAGCAAGATTCGAAAAAGTAAAAGGCACAGACCCGTCAGCAACAGTCTCATCGGCACCTATTTGAGAGGTGAAAGAGTGACCATCAAAAATCTCATAAGTATAAGAGGCAGGTTCAGTTGTCGGCATTGATGCGGTTACATCAACACTTCCTGCGTCAATATCGCAATTGTCATCATCAGTGACAGAGGTAACTATGACTGGTTGGTCTTGAGACCTTGTTATTGTAATTGGAATTTCTACCGCACCACATCCCGTTAAGTTATCATATACAACAAGCACATAGTCACCATCATCTAAATTACCAAAGACTCCGGTTGTGTTGATGAAATCTGCGGTACCAGACACCGTTGCTCCTTCGTAAAGTTCGAACCTGTAAGGGAAGAGAACGAACGAGACAGTATCTACGAAATTACCAACGGAGTTATTTCCACCTGCAGTTGATACTGCTTCAAATTGAAAGCGTGTAGTAAATTGATCGGTAGGAATTGTGTATTCTCCTTCATAAAATGCCCATGCAGTGTTTCCAGTAGAGAAATTACCCTGAACAACCTCAGCACCGGGTGCTCCAATATTTACAGAAAGTTCATCTGTTCCAGCTCTACCTTTGTGAGCAAATGACCAATTTAGAAGCGAGCCAGGAACCGTAGCAAGGTCAAAATAAAGAGCAGCCGTTTGATTTGCATTTATTTCAGCAAATTGATCTCCATGATAAGCATCATGAATTGATCCACTTACAGTGTTGTTGTTATGCCAAATTTCAATTCTTTGATCGCCTGCAGTTGTGCTCCAGCCATCGATAAAATCTTGCTGATACGTTTTGATTCTTCCACCATCAAAAGATTGACTATGGTTATTATCAGTTAAAATATCAAGGTTTTCAAAGCTGCTATTGATGTTTCCTATGGATACAGCAGTTACACTGGTGGGGACCACCCCTGAGGCATCTATGGATCCTAAGACTGCTGCGTCACAGCTATTGATATCATTTTGAATAAGGTTCCCTGCAGTAACAGTAAGCGAGCCAGGCGTATTGGAAACATCGACTGTTCTTATTCTAAAACAGCTGGTACTATTATCAGTAACTCTTACTGTGTAGGTTCCACCTTCCAGACCACCCAATTCATATGGGTTGTCACTTACTAAAAATGCACCCGGTGCAGCGGTTCCCGGGAGGGCATTGGCTGGTAGGGTATTGGATCCCAGGAACCATTCAAATGTGAATCCTGATACAGTACCTGCACCATCTCCATCAGCACTAACTCTTCCATTTCCGGCGACACATGAAGTATTATCATCTTCAAGGGTTGCTGTTGCATTAGGAGCAATTGAATTATCGTTTAATGTAACAGTAACCGGGTCAGACACACAACCTGTATCATCATCAGTTACGACTATTGTATATTCTCCATCTGTTGAAACCACATAGGTATCTCCTGTAAAATCCGCTGCTGGTTTAGTTCCTGAACCATCATACCATTCAAATGTATATCCGGCTGTACCACCATCAATATCTGCAGCCAGTTGTCCCGTACCCCCACATGAGGTAATGTGTGTAATCGCGATATTAGGGGCATTAACTGCTTCTGTATTGGTTAAAACTTCTACCAAGGCAGTGTTTGTACATCTTGTTTGAAGATCAATTACATCTACAGCAAACTCTTTCGCCAATAGCTTATCAATTACATTTCCTGTTGCAAACACAGTGTTGGTAATATCATCATTATCTCTCCAATTAAATTCATATCCATCGGCAACTAAAAGTGTATCCAGTGGAAGATTATCTGTATCGTTTGCTGGGAATGTACCCAATTGAGTTTGAGTATAAACAAATGCACCTACTGAACCATCTGGGTCGTCACATACAGTTAATGGACTGATTTCATATGCCCAAACATGAACGATTGGATTGGTTCGAAGAATTTCGATTTCGACGGTGTCTGAATAACAGTCGGTTGTACCGAAATATCCGATGACATTGTATGTCCCGTCAGGCATTTGAGAGAATGTACTGGAACTATTGAGTGTGTCGCTGAAATCGGTATCCGCAGCATCAAACCAGAAGAAGTCGAAACCATCAGGCTCTGTAAACTCACCAAGTATGTCAGGACCTGTTCCACTTATGGAAATATTATCAATGTAGTGGAATTCAGAACTTGCTGTACTGTGAATTTCAGCAGTAATTACAAGAATAGAATCAAGACCGTCTGTATTTAGATTTGATAGAAATGCCTGCGCATAGGTAAAATCACCTACCTGGAATCCATTGACAAATTGACCAGTTTCAGTTACAACATCATTGTCGTCTCTAATTTCATACGTTACTCTTACAAAATCACGCCATTGACCGGAACCTTCCTGATTCCCGTTTTCGAAAATATCCATGGTAACATTGACATCTGTATGGTCAGATATGTCAATATCTTCTGATGTCCAGGTTACAATTCCAGCATCGAAAGCACCACCAGTATTATTGGCATGGAACATTTTTGATCCATTATAGCTAGTTACTCCATACGCACTAGGATTTTCAGTTCCGGGATCAGAAGTCCATCCAGTGTCATCAGTGTCGGATTGATCTCCGTTATTTCTGTCTTCAAAATTCTCAACCCAGAAAGTCTCATTTGAACCTGGTGTTGGTCCGAAGTAATAAGCTCTTGCCTGACCATTATCCGGAACGACGACAGTATTTCCAAGACCATCAATATAGGTGTCTTCACATTTTCTGTTATCATTGATTTTCTCTACTGAAAGATCAAAGGTTTGAAACCCAACTTGAGTGCTTTGAATATTATTGCCTGTTTCACATTCAGGTATTGTAGCAGTAGGTAAAGGAATTGTTAGGGGAGGTGTTCCACCATTGTCATTGATAACTACAAAAAGCTCGAATTCTCCTCCAATTCCAGAAAATGTTTGAGTAACGGTTAATGTCTCATTTACTTCAAAGTTAACCAGCAAAGCCACTTCAGTATCAAGCAAAACACCTTCTGAAGTGGTAGGGTCTCCTGCATAATATGAAACAGGTAAACTTCCGGATATGTCAATATCACCCCGGTTTCTAATTTCATAATCGACTGTTATTTCCGCATCAGGACATAAGGCATCAGTTGCTGATAGAATTCCTACAAATTCGATATCCGGGGATGCAAATTCAACGCAACCTTCTTCATTTAAGATTGGCGCTTGATTCAGGAACGTATTTAGGGGACGATTGTCAAATGGAATTGTTGAACCATCGGAATATTCACAAGTTCCGGCGGTTGAAAATACCACAGAATGATCTTGAACTTCTGCAGGAATTGTTAAGTCGTCATTAATATTTACATTGTAATATCCGTGCTGGTTCCAAACGCCTCTTGCTGGCATCCATGCTTCTCCATCGGATTCGTAAATTCTAATTTGTGAAAATCTTGTATTGCTGTAAGGACTAAATGGTGTAGAGTTATTTGTATAACATGACACACAAATTTCACTACTACCATCACCGTCGACATCCGCAATCACCGGGTATTCCTCTTGCGTTCTTGAAACACAAGCAATTTCATTTCTTTCGCTGGTGGTGTTGTCTCCATTCCCAACTCCGTCAATAACAAGAAGTGATTCCTCACTTCGGTATACCACTTCTACAGCCCCATCACCATCAAAGTCAAATAATGAACATCCTGTAAAACCAGAAGACCCTTCCTTAATAGGATGGATCCAGTGAATGTTAAAATTCTCATCTAACGAGTAAAGCTTTTGATCCATTACGAAGTTGGCGTTGAGTTGTCCGTCACCATCTACGTCTCCAATGTTTACCCTACCAGGGCCCCGTACGAAGTTGTTTGTAGGATCATGATAGGTGATCACATTCTGATTTGCTACATCCCAGAAGAAAATGGTCGTTTCACCGGTGTATGTTTCAGTGCTTGTTCCCAATGCTCCGGTCATAATAAGGTCTATGTTACCATCGAGGTTATAATCGGCAGCAGATACTGTGGACCATTGGTCATCCCAGTTGGGGTAGTATTTTGGGTAATAATTTAAGTTGGGATCTATGTCATCATGGATATCATCATCCATGTCCTCTATCAGCGTTCTGGTACCAGCAGCTTCATTAATTGCCCAAATTTCATTACCACTGACTAATTCAAGTCCAGCACAATCTGCACAAGCTGCATCGGGTAAAACATCAATTGCAATTGATCCATGTGTGTAATCAGTCTCCCAGTTTCCATCACCCGCTATAATTACTGTACCAGTTAAGGCATCCATTACCTCGTTTCGGTAGTATATCTCTACATCTCCATCTTCATCGAAATCAGCAACCCCAGGTAATCCAATGGATTGGTTCACTGAAGCGCGTTCTCTCCATCTCTGAGTCAGTGTACCTGTCGTAATATCCACATTATACATCGCCAGGTCATCACCCTTATTTTGAGAAACGATGATGTCTCCAACTTCATCTCCGTCAACTTCAGCTACGATAGGTGCGTTTTCAGGAGTAAACCCAATATCTATGGAAGCGATAGTCGCCCCAGTCGCTCCGTTTAAAACAAACAGGTCAAGCGATCCATAATTGTTAACAGATACTACCTCAGGAATTCCATTTCCATCCAAATCTCCAATTGCAGGGGTAACGTGGCTAGTAGCTGATTCATCTGCGGATCCCCACTGTTCTCTTATCGCAAATGTGGTTACATCTATATCGTCTGCGCAGATAACTGTGTTGCCAAAGAAGAAGTCTTCACATGCACCATCATCGGTACAATCGCTATCGAAGCAATCGATAAGTCCATCACCATCATCATCAGTTCCATTCGAACAATCTTCTTGGGCATTTACGATGGTGGTTGTGAGAGTGATAAGTAAAAAAAGGATTGGCTTCAAAAAGCTATTCATGGCATTAGTTGAAATGGATACTGACATAGATACACTTTAAAGGCTTAATGTAACCCTCTAGCAATCTAGATAAACCCTCTGAAAATCAAAAGGTATAATGGGTCATGGTAAAGTTAGGCCTATAATCAAAAGATGAACTATATCAATAAATAATATAATTATTTAAAGTGTAATTTTAGATAAACTACCTGTTTTTGGGGTTAAAATATTGACATTTGTGGATCAACGTGCCAAAAGAATGCTTCCTGACTTGCTCATTTCACTCATGTCACATTTGAGGACATAATAGTATACTCCCTCCGGTACAGGAGAGCCATTAAAATTCCCATCCCAAACACAATTATTTTCGAAAGGTGCATCGGCCACTTTAATATTTCTACCTCTTGAATCGAAGACATAAATTTTACAACCTTGTGTATTTGGTTGAGAAGAATTTAGGATTTCCCAGCAGTCATTCATCCCGTCTCCGTTTGGTGAAAATGTACGTTTTGGTCGTAAGTTATCCAACGTCAAAACTAATTGGGTGGACACCGTGCAGCTATTGTCATCTGTACCTGTCACTATAATCGTTGTGCTAGGTTGATCTGGAAAAGCTGTGACATCAATTGCAGATGGATTATCAAAAATATCTGCGGGCTCCCAAGATACATTGGTCAGTCCTGACGCAGTTAGTCTAACAAAATTGTCTTCATCCAAAGTAATTAAATCTGAACTTGCATCAACATCGGGGGATGTTATATCAGCATTAGATGGGAAGTTTCGAATCAAGACACTATCGATGACATCACATCCTATGGTTGTAGAGATGGAAACGACGGCATAAGCAGAATCAATTCCAATAGGTATTGATAGATCTATTGCGCTTGCTGTAGAAAGGTTATTTGATATAATCGTATCATTAGGAGATGCAACGGCGTTTCGTAGTGACCATGTGTAGGTTGAAATCGATGCAGCTGCGGGACTTGATAGCTGTATATTGAGTGTTTCAGCCTGACATTTTTGCGTACCATCAGCAACATTAAATGCAATAGCAGGAGCATCTGAAACTGTTATCGTCAATGGATCTGAACTCACACAGATGTCACCTGCACCGGGCCCAGCATATACTTCCGTTGGATCATAATTGGTGTTCAAGATAACTTCATATGTACCTACTGCAGGAAATGTGAAATCTAAATCTTGGGTTGTTGCCGTGTGTATTACATCATTGCTAGCATCCTCTACAACCCACTCATACTCAAGCGTAAATCCTCCTTGTCCGGTTGAAGCCGATGTAAATGAGGTTAAGAAACTTACGCAGGTTTCGGATGGTCCGTTGGCAACACTAGTCGGTAAGGCAATAGAGTTAACGGTGTATGCAGCAGTCTCTGTCAGGCAGGTATTCACGTCGGTAACTTCTACAGTATAATTACCGCCTTGGCTTGTTGAAATTGAAGCTACATTTCCTGCTCCAAAATCAGCTCCATTTAGTTGCCATTCATAAGTAAAATCCCCTGTAAAATCAGGAACTTCCAATGTAATATTGGTACCTGCACAAAAATTATCCAAGTCGTTATTTAATATTTCAAGTAGGGGAGGTTCACTAACTTCAACGTCAATTGATACCTCGCTACTTGAACAACTTCCAGAATTTTGAACACGCAATGTATAGGTGCCAGCATCTGATGTAGCAATTGAATTAAGAGGAACAGTAGCTGAGGTCAGTGTTGATCCATCGGGTAAGGTCCAAAAGTAATTTTCAAATGTTGTTGTTGTACTCAATGTAACGTCATCGCCAGCGCATTGCACCCCGCCAATCGCAGTAATAGTTGGTGTGCCAGTTACAGAGGCGGCAATCGTGTAAACTTCTGTGTCGGACTGAGCGGCACATGTTGCATCTTGATTGATTGTCACCTGGATAGTTGTAGTTGCATTAGATGCTAAATCGAAAGTAGCTGAATTGGCGGTGCCGGTGCTAAAACTATTCCCACCAGCGTTTGTATTACCCGTCACCGTCCAATCATATGTTGCACCAGGAGAAGCTGTTGCTACAAGCGTAAATGTTTCTGGGTTTGAACAAAAGACTCCACCGTCTGAAGGACCTGGCGAAAGCTGTGGTTCGACACAATTACGATTCAATATGATTCCTAAATTACCTGTTTGTGTACTGCCCACATTCTGGGTGTAAGCAATGTCTGGTTTTGCATCTGAATTTAGGTCTCCGGTAACTACATAGGAGGTTGTGCTTGCAGTTGCTAACTCTTGCTCATTACCAAATGATATCGTACCCGATGTAGTATTTTCGAACACATAAATATTTCCTGCCCCATTCGAACAAGTAATATCAAGAAGTCCATCTCCATTCATATCTGCCAAACTCACTCCCGTAGCGCTTGAGCCAGTTATTGTAATATTGTTTGACGATCCAAAAGTTATGTCTCCACCAGATGTTTGGTTTTCAAAAAAAGTAAGTAGTCCAGTTAAATTACTTGCAACAACAATATCATTAAGCCCGTCATTATTTAAATCTCCTACAGATACATCAGTATTTTGGCCGCTATTTGTTACAATTTCTTCTTGTTCAAAATTGAATTGATTAATTACACTGGTATTCTTAAAAAAGTAGATGTCACTATTGCTTTCGCGAAATGTAAGTGTGACTATATCTAAATATGCGTCTCCATTGAAGTCTGCAACTTCAAGAATACCGGTTGGTTCTCCATTTGTAGCAATTTCTGAGGCTGATGAAAAGGAAAAGTTTCCTGGAGCTGAAGATGTATTTCTGAAAATATGAAAGGTGGCGTCTGTATTGTTCCCAACTACTAAGTCCGCTTTTCCATCACCATCCATATCTGCGCCCACTATTGATCTGGGAGAACGTTGGTCGCCACCAGATGTATTAGGGAGTACCAATTGACTGATATTAAGTTCGGTCAGCGTGATTGTTCCGGGTGTGCTTTCATTTTCATACACATAAATGTCTCTAGGATTGGTACCCAAATTTGATGTAAATGCAAGATCTCTATCACCATCATTGTCCAAGTCGACACAACTAACCGAGTTAAATCCCGACAGGTTGATGCTGTTATTCAAAGTCTGGTCTAATTGAAAATCGGTTGGTCCGGAGAAAGCCCCGGTTCCCGAGGTGTTATTTCGGTAGATCGTAACTTCATTTGTGTTTGATTCTAGAAGATGTACGATTACAAGATCATTTAACCCGTCGGAGTCTAAATCGCACATACAGATTTCCGAAGCAGCTTGCTCTGTAGTAGAAATATCATCGTACTCAGGATCGTAATTTGATATATCAGACCCCTGGAAGCTGATGAAAAAATGTTGGCTTGATTGCGCAATCAAATTATTATTGAGAACGATAATTGACTCTTGTGTTGCACCGGCTGGAACAGTCGCCTCAATAAGGTTTGCTGAAATAACATTTACCGCACTAGCTTCTACTCCTCCAAAGAAAACTCTAGGAGTACCTGATAGATTGGAACCAGAAATGGTTATCGTTTCCCCAACTTCAACGTTGGTAGGGGAGATGCTATTAATAAAAGGCTTTTGAGCAATTAGTATAATTGGACAAAATAATAATATCGCTAATATCTTTCTCATCATTCAGTCACTTGAAGTACCCAAGCCTTTGAGAGCTTTGGTATTTTTCTAAATTCGTCTCTTTTTGATCTGGTTTGTCTGATACTTCCAGATTCATACACGACTACATAGTAATATCCTCTGCCACTATTGTAACCTACGATTGTGTCATGAAATCCCATTTGGAAAAGTTCATCACTATAGTCTTCAGCGTGTTGAAATACTTCAAAAGCACCGGCAATAACATAATTGCCTACAGGTAACTCTAAAAGGTGATTCCCTCTCTTAGTAACCATGGGCTTGTCAGATGATCCCAGCTCCTCAAGTGTTCTAAAGTCTTGAGTTAACTCCGGATCGCCTTTAGCAACCTCATCATGGTGTTCCTCTGTCAAGTTAGGATTTTCGACAATTGCAGCTGCTTGAGCATTATTAATGGCTTTATCCCACTTCACTATATGCTCAACACTTCCATCTGGAAGCGTTTTATCATATTTTATACCAACTTCTTTTGTTCCGTCAGGAAGTGTTCTTTCCAGGTGACCATCTTCTGAAACAGATAAACCTGCCGCCTCGGTTTTTGGCACCCAGCTTATTACGACATTTTTTCCTCCATCTTCAGCGGGTTTTTCAAGTCTTATACCGGTCTCTTCTTCACCAAATTGATTTATTCTACTGAGTTCTTCATGATCTTCTTGATGATCCCAACTATCTGCCTGTTCGGTTGGAATATCTGCATTTGCGTCCGGAGAATCCAATATGGTGGGTGATGCAATTGATAAGGCATCTTCATCATTTTCGCTTGATGGCCGACTCTGTTGCAATGCTGCAAGTTGCTTTTGTCTCTCCAATTCGGCTTTGCGCGCTCTTTCTTCAGCAGATAACCTATGACTTTTAATAAAGGAGGAAACATGCTCTGCATGATCTTTCTTTGTCCCAAGGTGATAGCCAAGATTAACCTCGAGAGTAGGACCTAATTCGGAGGTAATGTTATTGTTGCCTAATTCGTATGCGAAACCAATCGCAAATTTTTCTTTAACCTTGGCACCGGCTAATCCGATTATTCCTGCATCCTGTCGGTAAGCTGCACCAACCCACACAATGTGATAAAGGTGAGCAATCATAACACCTTCAATTTGATGTGGAATTACATTGCTATATCGATATATTATGTGCGGCTCAAATGCAAAATCATCACTGATATGCCCTCTATAGTTCATTTTCAAAATTGCATTGTCGGTAGGAGCAAACTCAACATCACCTACCTCTTTTTGAGTAATCGGGTTGTAGCTGAAAAGATTCGGAAGGGAGAGTCCAACATTGAAATGTCCGAAGTGATATGCCACTCCTACATCGCCAATAAAGAATGTGGATTGATCCAGAAAGTTTTCAAAGGCCAAGTCACCAGGAGAATCAAATTCTGTAATATTCACAGAGTTTATCCCTGCACCTAAAGACATTCCGAATCGCAAAAAATGGGTTCTATCGATATTAATAAGGTAAGAAGCCGATGCTTTTGCGGCAGATGTCGTTAATAGTCCTTGAGTAATATTAAAGGCGGCACCACCTAAAGCAATTCCACCTTCCAAAGGAACATGAAAGCTGGCATGAGAGATTTGAGGAGCACCTTCTACATTGGTCCACTGGTCTCGGTACATGACAAAAATCGCAGCGTGTCCTTCTACACCCGCATATGCGGGATTGTACATATAAGGGTTCATGAAGAACTGGTTGTAGACCTGGGGTTGCTGGGAATTAGCTGTGAAAAGAGTTAAGACAAAAGCACAAATTAGGGATATTTTTAGCACCCTATTCACACGAACCATTTTGCAGAGAGTTAATCGTTTCAAATATTGATGGTTTCTTGATCTAAACCCTAAATTAGAGAATTTATTGCATTTTGTTGCACCCGTAACAAATATCTGAATCAATACTGATCAGCTCGTTCGATTAAATTATCGAATAGTTGAATAATTTACATTCATTGAATTAACGTACTCCTTATGATTTTGTATTATTACATTATCTTAAATAAAGATATCTTATGAAGTCTCTAACATTGTTTCTAGCAATTATCGCTTCCTTCGTCTCTTATGGTCAATACTGGTTTGGGCCTAAAATCGGGGTTAGCTACATTGATCACGTTTACCAAGACAAAACATATGAGCGTGATTCTTTCAATGTAGATACAAATATTAACATGCAATATGGCTTTGCCTTTAGCTATTCTGCCACGGATAAGTATTCAGTTTACGGTGAGTTGGTATATGAAAGGGTGGGAAAAACGTTGCGTGACAAAGAAACTGACGGTGATCTAGTTTTATCCAAGATGACCAATCATTTTATTTCTGCTCCGGTTATGCTAAGAATTACACTTGGTAAAGTTCCTTTTCATTATTTCATAAATGGCGGTCCACGGCTCAGCTATTGGGTCGGAGGAAGTGGGAGACATGAACTGGCTGCGTTCGAAGAATTTTTAATCGATGAAGATGGGAATCCTCTGCCAATTGAGTATACACTTAAATTTGATTCTGATAATGCCTCTCCTGGAGATTTTAGTACTGCATTAGTTGATCGTCCAAACAGACTCCAATTTGGATTAACCCTAGGAGGTGGTGTATACTTTGATTTAGCTTCAGGTAGTCGGCTCCAACTCGATTTTAGATACACCTGGGTTCATAGTAATATGGCAACCAACAGTAATAGAGATACGAATCTTATTAGGGGAGCACCTGGTGACTTAGATTTTTACCGAGAAAATATGGAGTACTATCACAATATTGCGACATTGGGAGTGGCTTACATGTTCGGATATAATAGTGAACTTAAGAGGAAAGGTAAAAGCAGTAATAAGGAAAGTAATAAAAAGAAGAAAAAGAAGAATTAATATAACTATTTCAAGTTATATACCATTAAAACATCATCATTTATTGATTTATTCCTACAATTACTGGTAAATATCTAACTTAAACTTTCTAGCCTGTAAAATTCACTACTGTGGTAAAAGCATTCTTAAAATTCTTAGGTGGAGAACAAGGAGAAGAAAAGCAAATGTTGCTTTTGCTCGGAAAAGGATTTTTCATGGGAATTCTTCTTGCAACCTATCAAATTGGCGCAGAAACACTATTCTTAAGTGTTTTGGGAGACGAATATCTTGCTGATGCTTTTTTCTCTGCTGGAGCCGCAGGTATAGTATCAACCGCATTGTTTGTTTATCTGCAGCGAAAGATCAATTTTTCAACATTAGTTATTTCTACAACGTTTATCATCCTGTTATTCATTGGTGGAATAAGAGTAGCCTTTGAATTCATTGGATACGATGCATCAGTATCAGGACAATTTCAGCTTTTACCTTTCATTCTATTTGTCATGATTGGACCGGTAACATCCATCACCTTATTAGGTTTTTGGGGGGTGTTTGGACGGGTTTTTGACTTACGAGCAAGTAAGCGGATTATTGGTGGTATAGATACAGGACAATTGATGGCAACAATGATTGCCTTCTTCAGTATTCCAGTTTTGACCACTTATATTATTAATGCGACTTACGACTTATTATTTGTTTCTGGGATTGCCGCATTAGGAGTTTTTATATTCACATTGCTCTTGGTCATTAATTATAACCTGAATAGAGCTACAAAAATTTTAGCTGGAGAAGAAGTCGAGAAGGTAAGTTTTGTAAGCCTAATGAAAGATAAATATTTAAGGCTTCTCTCAGTTTTCCTCATATTCTCAATGGGCGCTGCAGTATTCGTAGACTACACTTTTTTGAGTGCAACGGAAACGATGTATCCAGATGAAAAAGATTTAGCAAATTTTCTTTCCTTCTTTTCAGGAACTGTTATAGTAGTGTCCTTTCTCATTCAAAGTTTTATTAATGATATCATCATTGGAAAGTTTGGATTAAAAGTGGCCTTAATGACTATGCCACTAATTTTAATTCTCTTTACGTTAGGAGCAATTATAGTAGGGCACATATTTGGTTATGAAACCAAGTCAAGTGAATTCATTATGTTCTTCGTACTTACTGCCGTAGGAAAGTTATTTACGGCTGCACTTAAAGATGCGCTTGAAAATCCTGCCTTCAAACTCTTCTTCCTTCCGCTCGACATTAAAATACGGTTTGATATTCAAACCAGGATTGAAGGTGTTGTGAATGAAATTGCAGTATTCGTTGCAGGAGCAGCGCAAATGGCGCTTGGCCTTTTGGTTTTCTTTAAACTCATTCACTATTCATATTTCATCTTGGCACTTGCAGGAGGCGTTATTTATCTATCGGGTAAATTATTCGAAGAATACAAAAAGACGCTTAAGAAGACACTTGAAAAGCAAAAAGCAGGTTTAGAGGGAGAAGGAAAAAGAAATGAAAACAATACACTTAATATCCTCAAGGAAGAAGTTGCGTCGAAGGATATCGAGAGGGTACTAAATGCATTGAAACTTTTTGAAAAGCTAGAACCGATTGAGTTTGAATTTGTACTTCTTGATTTATTAAATCATCGATCCCCAATACTTCGTAGTTACGCCTATCAAAAACTAGGGGATAGGCTTTGTTGGGAGGCCATTGAAATTATTGAAAAAGACCTTAAAACAGAAGGAAATGAAGAGGTTCTAAAAGTTGCAAAAGCAGCTTTCAAGAAACTTAAAGAAGCTGCAAGTTTTGAATTAACTGATGTAGCAATAAAAGAATTGGTTAGATCTACAGATGCAAGTGATCGAGAAAAGGGTGCGAAGTTGCTGGCTAAAGTTACTGAAGATCGGCACATAGCTTATATCATTGAATTGTTGCGGGACATAAATCCTAATGTACGTTCGGCAGCTATGATTTCGGCAGGAAAAGTAAGACGTCCTGAGCTTTGGCCAATATTGATTGAAAACCTTCATTTAGCCACTTATGGAAATGTAGCAATGTCAGCATTGAAAGCATCTGGCGAAGCGGCATTCCATACCGTTGATACTGCGTTCTATAAGACTGGCCAATATCACCCAACCATGATTAGAATCATACAGGTTTTGGGTAGAATTGGAGGGCGTGGTGCTACTGAATTGCTTTGGAAAAAGATCGATTTTCCAGATAGGAAAATTGTTTCTCAATTACTTCTTTCCCTCAGTTATATAGGATTTGTGGCTAGAGATTTTCAAGCTGCAAGAATCAAAATTGCTGTTGAGGGAGAAATTGGTGATATCGCATGGAATATTAAATCCACACAAGAAATTCCCGAAGAAAATTCCATTGACCTCTTAATAAGAGAAGCGATGGTTGAAGAGGATATAAAGAATTATGACAATATTTTCATGCTATTGGGAATGATTTATGATCCTCAAAGTGTATTGTTAGCGAGAGAAAATATTCAAAATGGCACTACTGAAAGTATCACATTTGCTGTGGAAATGATGGATATTTTCGTCGAGGAAGAATTAAAGCCTAAGCTGATTCCTGTAATGGATGAACTTAAAGTTCTTGAAAGGCTAGCCAAGCTTCAAAATCATTATCCACCAGAAGATTTTGATTCTTACGAAGATTTGTTGCTGCAGATTATCAACAGAGATTACAATAGAATTAATCGATATACTAAGGCCCTAGCAATGTATCGATTTAGTCAGCTAAGTAATCATGTTACAGCAGACTTGATAGCCAACCTTTTCAATCCAGATACATTATTGCTACAAACAGCAGCATTCGTTATTTATAATATTAATAAAGAAGCATATCACGAGCATACAAAAAGACTTAGGCCCGCCACCAAGAAAGAATTAGATAAAGCCATATTGCCTCCTGTATTTAGAAACGAAGACGAGGAATATCACCAGAAGCTTCTGCTAATTGAGCGTGTGATTGAGTTAAAGAAGAACGAAATGTTTAAAAACATTCCTGGAGAGCTCATAACCTACATGGCTGAAAGTCTTGAAGAGGTGAGAGTTAAGTTGGGCTCAACCGTTATAAGAGAAGGTGATAGTGGAATGGAACCAATGTACATTGTTCTTGATGGAGCCATTGACATCTATGAAGGAGATCACAAGGTAGCAGAAAGGGAAGTGGGCGGAGTTTTCGGTGAGAAGAATATTACGGAATCTGATACATTCACATTTACTGCTTTGGCAAGAACAGAATGCACGCTCTTGCTTATGAGAAAGGAAGAGTTGTTGAACTTAATGTCAAAGCACATAGAAATTTTGGATTGTTGGGTAGATATAATGAACGGGGTTATTGATCAGGAAGCTAAAGAAATTGTAGACGTATTGTTTGGATGACATTTCGATGAACGTCCTTTGAAGAGAGAAAAAAAATAAGTTAATTCACTAATAAAAACATCCTAACCGCACCAATGAGTAGTAATCGCACCATAGCATTGATTTATTCAGAGAAAGACGATGCGATGATCGAAGGAGGAATAAAAGGGTGGGTATCAAACTTTCACAAGTTTCTTTCCACTTTGATGTACCAAATCACCCGAGAGAATCCTGAGATTAAACTCATCACTGAATCTAATTTCTCCGCCACCGAATTAGATGATTACAGTGCCATACTTGCCGTTTTAACTCCCAATCTAGTTAAGGAGAAAGTACT
This sequence comes from Ekhidna sp., assembly GCA_965601465.1. Classification (GTDB taxonomy): domain Bacteria; phylum Bacteroidota; class Bacteroidia; order Cytophagales; family Cyclobacteriaceae; genus Ekhidna. Next base: position 2,781,994 of record OZ271834.1, read on the forward strand.
TATTAGTGCGCTCAATTCACACGGTAAAAAGCTAAAGTCTAAAAATGGTCTGGTTGCCGATGGAGTTGCCAGGTTTTTCAAAGTTCTTAAAAGACCCTTTGATCCGGACGAATACCTCGAAGAACTCGAGGACCTTCTCACTTACGATTTCTATCTAGTAGATCCACTTACAGGTGATCCACAAGAGTTTACAAGGTTCTTTGGTAGCGATGCTGAGCGTAGCTATTGGATGAAGCTTGTGGATATGGCATATGACATCAATCATGTGCTTCATGCCAAGGAAATTGAAGAAGGAAGTGGAACTTATGAGACCATTCCAAGGGAGAAGACTGTATACCTTGCCAGTACTGGGGTTGATATGGTGATCCAGCGTGATATAATAAAGCGTGAGCTAATCCGCCATGGATACAAAGTCTTACCTGATCATAGTTTACCTAAAGAAGCAAAAGCTTTGGATCGGATGGTTAGAGATGATTTGGATAGGTGCAGGCTTTCCATACATTTGGTTGGCGAGGACTATGGTTATAAGCCTAGAGGATCTGAGCTTTCGGTAGTAGATATGCAAAACAGAATCGCCTCTGATCATACCTACCAGATGGTAGAAAAAAACAAGAAAGCAAAAGAAGATGATAAGGAACTCTTCAGCCGTCTAATTTGGGTTTCACCAGATCTGAAAAATGTTACTGAACGTCAAAAGATATTTATTGAAGACCTTAAGAGTGATGCAGCAGCTTTAGAGGAAGCAGAAGTACTGCAGATCTCTTTACAAGAGCTTAAGACCATCATTCGCGAAGAGCTCGTAACTGGAGGAAGATTTAATGTTCGTAAAAACATTAAAGGCCTAGATGAAAAGGCGGAAGATGATAAGACGAAGATGATTTATCTCATCGCTGATAAAAGAGATGTAAATGAGATAGATGACATTCAATCTTACCTCAAAGAGAAAGGGTTTAACGTGGTTTCTCCGAGCTATGAAGGAGACCTGGTTGACTTGAGATACATTCATCAAGAAAATTTAAGAAGATGCGATGCATCTATCATATACTTTGGTAAAGCCACCGAAGATTGGATCAAAACGAAATTACAGGACCTTCTTAAAGCTCCTGGTTTTGGCCGTGAAAAGCCTTTAACGGCTAAAGCGGTTTACTTCAAGGGACAGAAAGATGTAGACATGGAGCACTACAAGAAAAACAACGCTATGGTTTTGGGAAATAACGGAGGAACTTTCGCACCGGAGCATCTCAAGCCTTTTCTAACTAAAATAGAAAGCTGATGAGCGATAAAGAAATAGATATTCAGGGTCAAGAGACCCAGGATATTGTTGACATTACCCAATTAATAAACCCCTTTCCGGGCTTAAGGCCGTTTGGGATCGAAGAAAGTCACCTGTTCTTCGGTAGAGAGGGTCAAAGTGATGAAGTACTTGTCAAATTGTCTGAAAACAAGTTTGTAGCCATTCTGGGTGCATCAGGTAGTGGTAAATCTTCTTTGATGTACTGCGGATTGATCCCAACACTCTACGGAGGTTTTATGACAGAGGCAGGGTCAAACTGGAGGATTGTTGTTACAAGGCCTGGTGGTGGGCCAATAGATAATCTTGCAGAAGCACTTCTCATCAAAGACAAAGAATTTTCGAATCTTGGCGATGAAGATAAACTTATTCGCAAAACCATCATCAGTACCGTACTTCGAAGTAGTTCATTAGGACTTGTAGAAGTAGTTAGGCAGCTTAAAACCGACGATTTTCAAAACGTCCTGATTTTAGTCGATCAGTTTGAAGAGCTATTTAGGTATAGAAAGCTGGAATCGGCAACATCAGATTTAGATGAATCATCAGCGTTCGTTAATCTGCTCCTTGAAGCCATTCATCAGTATGATGAGCCTGTGTATATCGCATTAACCATGCGTTCAGATTTTATTGGAGAGTGTGCACAGTTTCCGGATCTGACACAAATGATTAATGATTCTCACTACTTGATTCCTCAGATGACGAGGGATCAGAAGAGAACAGCTATTGAAGGGCCGGTTGCGGTAGGAGGAGGTAAGATAGCTCCACGTTTGACTCAGCAACTCCTGAATGACGTAGGAGATAATCCGGATCAACTTCCAATTCTACAGCACGCATTAATGCGAACCTGGTCTTACTGGACGGAAAATAGAAAAATCGGAGAGCCAATTGATCTGAGACACTACAATTCAATTGGTACATTAAGAGAGGCCCTCTCTCAACATGCAAATGAGGCATTTGACTCTTTGAGTAAAAGAGAAAAAGAGATTTGTGAGGTAATGTTCAAAGCCCTTACTGAGCGAGGCTCTGAGAATCAGGGAATTAGACGACCAACAAAGCTTGCAACGATAGCTGCAATTGCGGGAGTAAATGAAGATGAAGTAGCAAGAGTGGTTGAACGTTTCCGAGAGCCGGGAAGATCTTTGTTGATGCCTCCGTTTGGAGTAAGGCTTGAGTCGGAGACTGTCATTGATATCTCGCATGAAAGCTTGATGCGTATATGGGTACGTCTGAAGCGGTGGTTAGATGAAGAATCTAAGGCAGCAGAAATGTACTTAAAGCTTTCAGAAGCTGCTGAAAGATATCAGGAAGGTAAGGCCGGACTATGGCAAATGCCAGACTTACAGCTGGCTTTAAACTGGAGAGAAGAAAACAGACCTACCCTCGTTTGGGGTCAGCGTTACAATCCTGCATTCGAGCGAACCATGGTGTTCCTTGAGACTTCTGAGAAAGCCTACTTGACAGAGCAACGAAACAAGGAAATTCTGCAAAAACGTCAGGTGAAAAGGATGCGTACCACAGCCGTGGTATTGGCGATTGCGGTATTGGTATCCTTAAGTTTCTTGATCTATTCCTTCATTAAAGCAGATGAAGCTGAAAAAGCAGCTGAAGCGGCGAAAATTGCTGAGGCAAATGCGGTTGAGCAAGCTGAAAGAGCTGATACAGAGGCACAGAAAGCACTAGATGCTGCCGCATTGGCCAAAAAGAATGAAGCTGAAGCTAAAGATCAACAAAGAAAAGCAGAAGAAGCAACGAAGCAAGCTAACATCAACCTTGAAGAAGCCAACAGACAAAGAGCGATAGCAGATCAACAAAGATTAGCTGCAGATGAGGCTAAAGTGGAAGCACAGGAGGCTGCGGAGCAAGCGAGAATTCAGAAAGACTCAGCAGACGTTCAAAGAGGAAAAGCAATATTGGCCTCACAACGTGCAGAACGCCTGCGTTATCAGGCAATTGCACAGTCCATGGCCATCAAAGCAAAGAACATTCTTTCAGAAGACCAGGACCAAGCAGAGCTTAAGGCTATTGTTGCCCGACAAGCTTACCTATTCTACGATGAGTATAAAGATGAAGGAAAGGATTACAACGGTGATATTTATGCCGGTGTTTACAACGCACTTCAAGGGTTATATGAAAGAGAAGCGGTTAATGAGGGATTATTGCAAGAAAAAGGTGATTCAATCTTTAATCAATACCATAAACCTATCGATCCGGACGCTGAAAATACCAATATTGGAGTGCGATCTGTTATACATTCTAATGACGGAAAATTCATGTATTCAGCGAATGCAAATGGTGAAGTGATTAAATGGAATGTTGAGACTCGTGCATGGAACTTGATTTTCCAGGACGATGATATTGCCCGAGTGGTAAATATCAGTCCAAATGAACAGTTCCTGGCTTGTGGAACCGATCAGAACAATATCCTACTTTTCAATGTGAAGAATTTGGATCAGGAGCCTAATAAGATCAGTGGCCATGAAGGTGGTAAAGTATATGATCTTTTATTCTTGCCAGATAATTCTGGGTTTATTTCGGTAGGTGTCGATAATCGAATTTTAAGAAGTGATTTTAGAACATCTACTGAGTTGGCTAAATCCACAACTAAGATCGAAAAAATCGCTCTTTCTCCCGATGCAAAAACATTAGTAGGAGGAGGTGAAGATGGTAATGTATACATATGGGATTTAACTGATATTGGATCCGGGGCTACAACATTAATTAATAAATCTGAAGAATCAGAAACCAATACGATTACCATGAAGGCAATTAAATCTGTTAAGTTCAGTAATAGTGGAAAGTGGTTAGCTTATGGTAGTGCGGACGGACGCTTGGTTATTTGGGACATGGAGTTAAATGAACAGGTGCAGCCTACACTGACAGGTTTTAGAGCTCCTATTACGGATATCGAATTCAGTCCGGATGACAGGTTATTGTTGGGTACTTCCACAAATAGTCAAGTACGTGTTTGGGACATGAAGAATCTGTTTGATCTTCCAATTGTACTTGAAGATTACAAAGGTGTTCGTGATCGAGGCTGGGTGTATGATGCTGACTTCAGTCCTGACGGCAATTATTTCGTGACTGCCGCTGGTGATGGTAACATCCGGCGCTATCCAACTAAGGCAACCGATATGGCGGAAGAGATCTGCTCGCATATAACTCTTGGAAACATGTCTGATAACGAGTGGAAACAATATGTGGGGGGTGATATCACGTATGTAGAAACGTGTGAAGGATTACCTAAACGAGGAAATTAATATATGAAGAAACACCTAATCGCTATTAGTTTGTCCTTTTGCGCCTTTTGGGCTGCAGCTCAATCTTCTTCCCAATGTGCGAGAGCACTTTCTCAGGCAGAATTGGCTTTTGAGCAAGGAAGGCTTTCAGATATCATCGACGACTATGAAAATAAGAATAGTGGATTCACCAGATGTCTGGATCAAGATGTTTTCTCTGTAGATGAGGAAATTAGAGCATACAAGTTGTTAACTAAAGCATATCTCTTCCAAGATGATGAGGTAAAAGCAGAAGAGATGTTTGTGAAACTATTAAAGGTTGATAAAGAACATCAATTGGCTGCTGAGGATCCAGCGGAGCTTTATTTGTTGAAGGACAAGTTTAAGACTGAACCTATTCTTAGAGTGGCAGTCAAAGGTGGGTTCAACAAATCATTGCCTACTGTTATACAAAATTTCGATACTTTTCAAGATGGATCAAAACGATACAATGAAAGTGGCAACGACACCGGACTTGGAATTGGGTTTTGGGTAGAAGCGCTTGCAGAACGACACATAACCAAAGGTATTGAGGTTGGAGCTGGGCTTCAATATAGAGTGACAACCTATGAAATTGAAGGGGAGATGATTGAGAGTGATCTTAATTATGTAGCTAAGAATACAAGCACCATGTTGCGATTTCCTTTGCTCGTGAGATACAGCCTTAATTACGATAAGAAAGATTCAGATGGGAATCGGATTGGATTACTCCCCTATGTGTTTATCGGGGGCTCCTTTGACTTGACATTAAGTGCCAAATATGTTGATGCAAGAAGGACCGGAGGTACAGCATATACTTTGCCTGCAGGAAGCGATGATCTAAAGGCGGAGAATCAGGTAAGAACTTCCAACGTGTCAATCATGGCAGGATTGGGTACCAGGTTCCGCGTGGGTCGAGCTAAAGTGGATTTCTTTTCACTGGAACTGAGGTATGACAACTCACTTCTCAATTACATTAATCCGGACAACAGATGGGCAAATGAAGATTTAAACTATGGGATAGGTCATGTTGAAGATGATTTAACGCTTAATACCATTTCAATTTCTTTTGGTTATACCCGATCACTTTATATTCCACGAAAACGTAAGCAGTACCGCTAGTATATGAGATACTTAATACTAATATTAATTACTACTATTTTGGTAGTTTCATGCCAGATAGAGGATGACAATGCACCTACGCCTGATGAAACTTTCATTAAATATTTTGGTGAGCTTACCAGCTATGAAGCAAGCGATATTGAGATCGTCTATGATGCTACTGGTGAAATAGCTGAAGGTCTGGTTGTTTTTGGAACAAAGGTCAATCAATTTGGAGATAAAGATTTTTTTATCTTAACGACAGATTTGGATGGAAATCGAATCGATTCGACATCTGTTGGATTCGTGAACCAAACATTCAGAGATTTTAATGGTGACGGTAATCCTGATGTTTTCAGGGGAGAAGAAACATCTGCTCAGATACAACCTCTTGCTGATGGAGGATTCATAATCATAGGAACCTCCAATATCAACGAAACGGTTTTAAATATTTCTGATTTTCAACTATTGAACTTGGGGTTTCTGGATAATGATTTAAATGTCATTGGTGATTCACTGCTCGTTATATCATCGGCCATTGATAATGTTGATCTTGATTTAATTGGTAATGATGTCATTTTATTATCAGATGGTGCCATTTTAATTGCTGGTTCGAAAGAAATTGATAGAGGAGCAACCTCTGATTTTGACAACTACTATTTAAAATTTGACTTAGCCAATGACCAGGTAATCTTTGAGGAAAATCAAGGGGTTACTGGTGAAGACGATGTATTGGTTCGTGCCTTTGAAAAAGCAAATGGGAATCTTGTCTTTATAGGTTATAGTAGTGCACCTAGTTTATTGGGTGAAAATGGGAGCAATAATGGCACCAATGTGTATTATTTAGAAGTTTCATCAAATGGTGTACCAATAAATTTTGCAGCTTATGGCTTTGAAAACCCCAATGACGGTGTTGTTTACAATGAACAAGTAAATAATGTCATCAAAACGGCCTCCGGTTTTACGGTGGTTGGAACCTCGACGACTTCAACAGACGAGAGCTACTCATTCGTTATGAATCTGAGTAACAATGGCATTTATTTGAGTGGTACCAATCATATCAATTCCCGATTTGATAATGATCTTACTGATCAAGTAATCGTTCAAACACAGGGATTGGGAGTTACTCAAGCGGCAAATAATGACATCATTATGGTTGGACAATATGAATCGCTGACCGCTGAAAACCAATCGAGAGGTGAGGAAGGAATGTTTGTGAAGTTTGATCAGGCCGCACAACCGGTTGATGGAGCAGAGACATTTTTTGGATTAGCTGACGGTAATGACAGAATTGTTGATGCGGTTACCCTTCCTGACGGTAAGATTGTTGCTGTCGCCAATATTGATTTTGGTGGAGGTATACAACTAATCTCTGTTATCAAACTAAATGCAGATGGTTCTCTGGACTAATAATCTTCAAATAGTACAAGTTTTACCTCTAATTTTCTTATCCCCATAATTCAAGTCTATATCGAAAAAGTGATATAGGTTTTTGAATTGAATAAACCTTTCTGGAAATTCACTTTTGCTATAGTTTTGACGTAAATTATGCCTTGTTACCACCATACGAGACCTAATAACGCTTATCGCTTAAACCCAATTCAACTATGAAAAAGTCACTACTTAGTCTCTTTTCCTTTTTATGTTATTTCATTTCGGTTGCACAACCTTCAACAGTTGCTATTACTGTATCCGGAGCGACTGGTAATGGAGGTGCTTTTATTGCTGGTAATACGGTAACTGCTCAATGGGACAATGGAATAGACGGTGCTACAGGTGTTACTGTTGTTACATTTGATTTTACACAATTTGGTGGTGGTGCTGCTGTATTGGCATCAGATATTGGAGGAGATGTTTATCAAGCAACATATGTAATGCCTGCTTCTGGTGTCACAGAATCCACGACTGCTGATGTTTCAGTATCTGTAACAGCTACAGCGGGTGGAGGTACCACAGAAGATAATGAGGATAACACGGTAGACGATGTACTACCATCAGCCACAGCTATTGCGACGAGTATAATAGGAACGATTTCGGATAGTGACATACCGGGCACGGTGACGTTCACGGTAAGTTTTGATGAGACGATGAACACTGGGGTAGATCCTACGGTAGATTTTCCTACGGAGAATCCTGGGGCAGCTTTAGCATTCAATGCGGGTTCGAGTATGTGGAATGGGAATGATTATGAGGCGGTATTTGATATTACTGATACCGGATTAGACTTAGCGGACATCGATGTGCGTGTAACTGGTGGAGAGGATGCGAATGGGAATGCCTTGTCAGCTGCATATACTGAGTCAGATTTATTTAGTATCGATACTGAGAATCCGAATTTAACCGCTGCAGCAGCGACTCCATCAACAGGTACACTTGCAATAACAGATGCACTAACGGCACTTATCACCGAAGGAAGTGCAGAGGCCACACTTTCAGTAAATGCGGCAACCATAAACGGCGTAGATGTTAGTACTTTTTTCACTAACAATGCGAATGGTACATACAGTTTTACTTATACTGTTTCTGCTTCTGAAACTGATCGCGCAGCTGGTGCAATTCCATTAAGTATTGTGCTTGAAGATGTGAATGGTAATGTTTCAAATACGTTAATTGCCTGGACTGATGGTAACACGACTGCAGTTGATGCAAACAGGCCTTCAGCTACTGGAATTGCGACAAGCATAGGGACGATATCGGAGAGTGACATCCCCGGAACTGTGACGTTTACAGTAAGTTTTGATGAGACGATGAATACGGGAGTAGATCCTACGGTAGATTTTCCTACGGAGAACCCGGGAGCTGCCTTGGTATTCAATGCGGGTTCAAGTATGTGGAATGGAAATGACTATGAGGCAGTATTCGATATAGCTGACACAGATCTGAACTTAGCGAACATTGATGTTCGTGTGATTGGTGGAGAAGATGCAGCAGGAAACACGCTTTCTGCTGATTATACAGAATCAAACTTATTTAATATTGATACTGAGAATCCATCAGCCACAGCTATTGCGACGAGTATAGTAGGAACGATTTCGGAGAGTGACATACCGGGCACGGTGATTTTCACAGTAAGTTTTGATGAGACGATGAACACTGGGGTAGATCCTACGGTAGATTTTCCTGCAGAGAATCCGGGAGCTGCATTGGTATTCAATGCGGGATCAAGTATGTGGAATGGGAATGATTATGAGGCGGTATTTGATATTGCTGATACAGATTTAGATTTAGCGAACATCGATGTGCGCGTAACTGGTGGAGAGGATGCGAATGGGAATGCCTTGTCAGCTGCATATACTGAGTCAGATTTATTTAGTATCGATACTGAGAATCCGAATTTAACAGCCGCAGCAGCGACTCCATCAACAGGTACACTTGCAATAACAGATGCACTAACAGCACTTATCACCGAAGGAAGTGCAGAGGCCACACTTTCAGTAAATGCGGCAACCATAAACGGCGTAGATGTTAGTACTTTTTTCACTAACAATGCGAATGGTACATACAGTTTTACTTATACTGTTTCTGCTTCTGAAACTGATCGCGCAGCTGGTGCAATTCCATTAAGTATTGTGCTTGAAGATGTGAATGGTAATGTTTCAAATACGTTAATTGCCTGGACTGATGGTAACACAACTGCAGTTGATGCAAACAGGCCTTCAGCTACCGGAATTGCGACGAGCATAGGGACGATATCGGAGAGTGACATCCCCGGAACGGTGACGTTTACAGTAAGTTTTGATGAGACGATGAATACGGGAGTAGATCCTACGGTAGATTTTCCTGTGGAGAATCCAGGAGCTGCCTTGGTATTCAATGCGGGTTCAAGTATGTGGAATGGTAATGACTATGAGGCAGTATACGATATAGCTGACACAGATCTGAATTTAGCAGACATTGATGTTCGCGTGAGTGGTGGAGAAGATGCAGCAGGAAATACGCTTTCTGCTGATTATACAGAATCAAACTTATTTAATATTGATACTGAGAATCCATCAGCCACAGCTATTGCAACGAGTATAGTAGGAACGATATCGGATAGTGACATACCGGGCACGGTGACATTCACGGTAAGTTTTGATGAGACTATGAACACTGGCGTGGACCCCACGGTAGATTTTCCAGTGGAGAATCCTGGGGCAGCTTTAGCATTCAATGCCGGTTTGAGTATGTGGAATGGGAACGATTATGAGGCGGTATTTGATATTACTGATACCGGATTAGAATTGGCAAATATTGATGTTCGAGTAAGCGGTGGAGAAGATGCTGTAGGTAATGCCATTACTGGAGACTATACAGAACCTGATTTATTCAATATTGATACTCAGAATCCAAGTTTTGTTGACGCTACATTTTATGATACAGATAGTGATGGCTCTGTGGATGAAATACTATTAGAGTTTTCAGAAGACATTGATGAATTAAGTGTAAGTGACGCGGACTTTAATATCGGAATTGCAGGATTCGGAGGTACTACTTTTTTCGTGGATACCGGTTTCCCTGTTGGGAATGGTGTTGATGCGAATACAACCGATAACTTCATTACTCTGGCGGTAGATTTAGGAACAACTGATGACCAAACGATAGCTTATAATCAGGGTAGTTTAGCTGATGAGGCCGGGAACCTGGCAGCAACTCTCGGTAGCGTTACCACTATTGATGTGGCACCACCTGTTCTAACAGATGTTCAGATTGAAGATACAAACGATGATGGTTTTATAGATCGTGTAGTTTATACATTTAGCGAAATTGTTACTGATGTGGACAATGACGACATTGCTGAAGCCACAGAGTTTGGAACCATTACACTTCCTGATGCAGAATTGGTGGAGTCCACTGATAGAGTAGATGGTGATGTAATCTTATCTAATGACGGTACATATGGTTACTTAACCATATCTAACATTGGTGAACAAATCACAGAAAACACGTCAATTGGGTCATTGGGTGTTACCGGAGTAAACGGAGTTTGGGAGGATGCAGAGGGTCTTACCAGTATCGGTGATGCAAGTGCAAACAATGTCGATGCTGCATCTCCAGTCATTATTGGGACCATAATTAGCACCAACTCAGTGGCCACATTAACCTTTAGTGAAGGGATATATGGAAATGTAGGAGCAACACTTCCTGTTACAACGGCAAATTTTACTTTTGATATAGATGGTGGAGTTGTTGGCGAGAATGTGGTTTCGGTTAAAACTACCGCGGCGACAGAATCTGATGATGCCGTAAATGTATTAGTAGGGGGAGAATCAACCATTAAGGTATTTTTTGCCTTTACTCCACCAAATACCGGCGGTGAAACAATAACTATGGACACCGATGGAAACATATTTGATGATGCGACAAACACAGCGGCAGCCACTCAATTTCCACCTAGCAATCAAGGTACGTTAGATCCGCCCGATGTTCCAAATCTATCGGAAGTGATTTGGCTGGATCAAAACTCGGATGGAATGATTGATGCAGTTTCCTTCACTTTTGACATTGATTGGGATATTGATGAACCAGGAGGTGGTGATAATTCTGATGGGTTGGATTGCTTTGTAGTCACAAATGGAGCTACTCCTATTACACAGGATAATTTCGATTATGACGAAGCAGGTACTAATGGTTCAGGATTTTATGACGCAGGAACTTTTGAAACGTTAACATTTGCCGGTGATCCCCAGCCTGGTACGAGTGTTGCTAATCTGCAGATTACTTATGTAACTGCCAACGACAGAATAGAGTCCCAATCCACAGAAGATGATGCCTTAAATGGTGATACTCCTGAAATTCACTCTGACGGAGCAGCACCACGATTTGTGAATTTCTCCGCAACAATCCTTGATGATGATGCGGATGGAAACGTGGATCGGATTCAAATAGATGCACAAGATAATATAGATGATGGAGCAATTAATCCTGCCGAATTCACCTACAATGGAGTGCCTGCAACCGGTGTTGCAAATTCTGATAATACGGATGAAAGCTTTACACTGTTGTTTGATGGAAATGGAACAGCTGTTGAAGGAGATTTTGTGTATACTCCCGGAACCTCGCTATTAGATACCGCCGCAAATGCAAGTAATGGAGGCACCATAAATGCGGCATCCATCACTGATGGTGCAGGACCGGTTATTCTTGATGCATTGACGTTGGATACTGAAGCTACTCCGGACGGACTTATCGATGAAATATTAGTTACGTTCTCTGAAAATTTATCTACCATTTTTGGTGATCAAACGTTTTTCTCTGTAGATGCAGGCGGTGATAGTTATACGGTAAATACTGCAACGCCCGGCCCTGGAGCAGATGAAGTAACTCTAGCAATAACCGAGGGTGCATTCACAGGAAATGGTTCATGGCCGGCTCCCGTTCTTGGAAAAGACACATACATCACTCCTGATGTTACCATTACAGCAGGTTACGGTGATGATGCGGCAGGGGCGTTAACACCTGCACAAACCTTTACTAATACATCAGATGGTGCAGCACCTTACAGTGAAGTGGATGTACTTGCTACAAATGATACAAGCCCAGAGATAACTGGATCAGTGGATGATCCGAATGCAACAATACTTGTCAATATTGGCACTTCTACCGTGCCTGCTACTAACAACGGTGATGGAACCTGGACGCTTCCTGACAATAGCATCGTGGGCATTCCTCTGGGAGCAGGACAAGAAGTAACTGCAATTTGTGTGGATTCTAATGGTAATACTGAAACAGATGTAACGTCAGCCGAATTGACCATAAATGGAGGTGCTGATATTACACCTGCTTCCTTGACTGGTATTTGTGTTTCTGATGGATTCCAAGCATTGGGTGACATTCGAATACTTGAAACGGGTAATGGAGACTTTGGATCCACAGGAACGATTTTACTGACACTACCTTCTGGATTCGAATTCAATCCTGCTGTACCTGCAGTATCCGACGGTAGCAGTACACTCATAGATATAACTGTTGCTTATGCCTTCATAGGTACGGCTACACTAGAGATCACAGTTACTTACGATGGCTCTGATGACGGTATTGATGATGTAATCATTGAAAACTTGCAAGTTCAAGCTGTGACTGGTGGTGCAGGGGGTAATTTGGAAAGAGCTGGAGGCACTGCTGCGCTCTCAACAACAGATACCAACTACGCAACTTTAGCAAGTAATGCAGAACCACCTGGGATTGCCTCACTTGATGAAACAGTAGCGGGAGATAATGATATTACCAGCTTGACAATCACACTAGGTACGACCTTTAGTTTAGATGCTACGGACCAAGGACCTACCACTTTGAATTGGTATGAGAATGTTTTTGATGGTACTCCGGAATTTGTTGGTCCAATAGCTACACAAGCTGATTTGAATGTTACAGAAGGATTGCATACTTACTTCCTATCTAACAATGACGGCACTTGTGATAGCGACCCAATCACGTTTAACTTACTAGTCTATGATTATTCGGACAATGGAACCGATAACTTTTTGCAAAGAACGTTTAGGTCTACGGATGATCCGGATACCATGGTCTTTTCAAATCCGGCTAACCACACCGTTTCAGTAAGTGGATCGGGTATTGTTGCTAATATTAGCGAGGTGGGAACGCTAAAAGCTGTCTTTGACCCATCTACGGTGGCTGAAGGTACCTACGTGATTACCTATTCTGTGGAGAATCAACTGGGAGAAACTCAAACCGTCGTTGGTTCATTCACCGTGGAAGCGCTTTCAGATTTAATTCAAGAATTTAGAAGAAATGGAGTTCCTGATGCTGCACCCGGAGAAGACTATTGCGAAACAGATATACTTTCTTTCGATGCAGATCTAACTGAGGTTTCATTGTTGGCGAGTGCTTACTTTTTTAGGTTTTCCTATTTGAAAACTGCAGGACCTGGGTTTTACACAACTTTTCCGATTGCGTTTCCTGCGGTTGGAGGAGCTAGTTATCCGGCAGATCCCAATCAGAACAATGGTGCAGGTACCCCAGCACCATTTCCTCTAGGTGGTCACAACCCAAATACCAATTGGGATCTGGATCTATCCACTTTGGATCCAGGAGCAAGCTACGATATCTATTTAGAGTATAATAGAATAGGGGATGGAGCTCGTGGACAAAGACGCGTATTCTCATTGAATGTTGAAGCATTGCCAACCGTTAGCATTGTTAATTTCGGAGGGTTATGTGAAAATGAGGATGGAAATATTCAATTGGAAGCAACCGTCAACGGATCCACAGGATTTATGACGAATGGTTTTGAACTTGAATTTTTTAATGGAATCACCTGGATACCTGAAGCATCGTATCCAGATGAAAACTTAAACCCATTCGACCTACAAATTTCAGAAGGTGGATCTGGTCCCGGACAGTATAGGGTGATATATACGAGTACACCTCAAGGGGATGCCAATTGTACAAACTCAGATACATTGGCATTTACGTTATTCCCTACTCCGAACGAGCCATTTCTAAACGTCAATCATAATATCAGTTGGAGAGGAGCGCCGTGGATTGATACAACTGATCCGGAAAATGGGTTTGATAGCTATGTGATGGAGTTTTGTTCGGTTTCTGATCTGAGCTTCTTTGTGGGAGAAAACTCCGGCATCTTATACAACTGGTATGCATCAGATGGAATGACACTTCTACAAGGTAATCAGTGGTTCATCTCAACTGCAGTAGCATTCGATGACCCAAGTACCGGAGGTGTGACAGAAACACCTACTGCTGGTACAGAAACGGTATTCTATTTTGCTACCACACAGAATGGTTGTGAGTCTGCATTGAAGAAAATTACGGTGTACATTTATGAGGACACGGATTTACCTGAACCAGACCCAACATATCTTACCAACAATGGAACCATGATTGATGCCAACAGGTATGTATTTGAATACTGCGATACTTATGTACCAATCGAATTAACAGGGCCAAGCGCTGCTGCATCGAACCCGACTTCAAGAAATCCTTCGGCCAGGTATTTCCTATATAGCAGTGATTTCATAAGAAGAGATACGATTAATACCTCCAATATCACAGCGGCTCAAATATCCTTACCAGCAGGAACACAGGATACGACCATCTACATCTCTCATTTATGGAATGATCAAACTCCTGATGGAGTGGGCACGACTTTGCTTCCATTCGAAGGATGCGAGAGTGGTTTGGTACAGTTTGATATCAAGGTTACAACTACTCCAACGGATGTGACTACCGCTGACTTTGATGCCGGTGTGATACAATTCCATGTTGCTGAGGGTAATACATTGGGTGATATCGCGCATACGCTTGGCCTTGTTGAAAAGTATCGCTGGTATAACGATCCAACTCCAACAGGTCAGGTCGGGCCAGATATCTTGACTGGTCAGGAGATGCTGGAGACCACACTTAATGGTGATGGGTTTGATCCTTCTGTGGTAAGCGTTCAGTACGTTAATGACGTATATGATTATTACGTGACCAGATTGTCTGGTGAGAATGCGGAAACTGGCTTTGTGGGTTGTGAAAGCACAGGACCTACAAATGTTCAAATAACCGTACATTCTATTCAAAGACAACCAGATGTGGCATCTGATAACACCAATTCAGGAATAAGCACCACTCCTTTCACCGATTTGGGAGTTTCACCGAATGGTGCAGATCACTACTTTTCGATATGTGTGGATCAATTAGAGTCTGATATTCAGCTAAGGGCTACAGAACCTCTTTATGGTGGTGCAAGTAGAGAATTTAGATGGTATTCTGTGGATGCAAGTTTGGTTCGTATTTCTCAAACACCTCTTGCAATTACCGACGCGCCGACATTCACGCAATTACAAATTGCTGGATTAAGTCCTTCCGTAACAATCTCAAGGCATTTTGAAGTTGTACAAATAACAGATACAGATGTATTTGAAGGTACCGAAAGTGAATCTGGATTCGTGCAAATTGATATTTCTCCTCAAGATGCACTAGAGCTAAGAGATGACGCGACCGACTTAGTATTTGGAGATGTATTTTGTCGAGATGAGACTTCTCCAAGTTTCATTGATGTTGATTTATTTGCAGGTGGTGCCTCCGCTGGAGCAGGTAATGTAGATTATGATATAGATTCTTACCTGCAGAGTACATTTATTGCAACTCCAGGATCACCTGAAATCGACGGACCTGTAACTCCTGGTAACCCTACCTTAGATTTTGATGCACTTCATGATGCGGTAACCGGTTCTCAAGCTGTCGGTGGTGAGCCAACGGTACATGTTATTACAATGACATACAATGATCCAGTGACTTTATGTGCGGGATCTGTTACCAAAACGATAACGATTCATCCTGATCCGGATATCACGTTCTTTGTAGAGGTTGGAGGGGTACTTACTGATATTGCTGCATTCGCAGCAGGTGATAACGAGTTTTGTTATGAAGATGGGTCAATTACCTTGCAAGGTGCATTAGCTGATGGGACCACATTAAATAGTGGTACTTTCGTTAGTTCTCAACTCGGAGCATTAACCACCGTAAATGGTTCGGCTGCATTTAACACCATTAATGAGCATAACAGTTTCCACGGGGTAGGCGGTACAGACGGTGAGTTCCTCAACCAATCGAGCATAACGATTACCTACAATTATACGGATCCTGTTACCGGTTGTGATAACACCACAAATACCATTTTATTGGTGAATCCTCAACCTGAAGTTTTAGCTGTTCCTGCTTTGCCACCAGCGGATCTTGCAGATGGTAATCCAAACATTATTCGCATCACAGATTTTTGTGAAGGATCAACTGCAGTTACTGCTGAAATAAAGATTATTGATCCAGTAGATTTGCCAACACCTGGAGATGAAGAAGGCGACTATTCAAGCTATACATTCGACTGGACAGTTGGCGGTAGTACAGTTACCGATTTAAATCTAGACGGTTTAGACAATACCATCGAATTTGTTCCTCCATCGAATACGCTCAATATTACGGTAGTGGTTACGGATTTGAATGGTTGTTCTGAGTCTTTCAGTGAGACCCATACTTTGCAATCATTACCGGATCTGGATATCACGGGCGTTGAAGATTTTCTTGTGGCTGGCGCCACAGCTCTTTCATCATATTGTGTGAACGATGGAGATCCTGCCTTGGGATTAACTGATGCGACGCTCAACGGGCAAAGTTTACCAAATACTGTTGCACTTGGCGATATTGTAAGTTACTCAGTTGACTCATATAATGAGGCAGATGGAGTGGCATCAGCTGTTACTATTGATGCTGGTACCGGTGCATTGCCTACTGTAGATCTGGATGCATGGCATACGGATGGAACTTTGGTAACGCCTGGAACTCTCGTAGGAGGTAATGCTACGTATCATAGAATTACAGTAGTCTATCAGGATCCAAGCAGAGCGTATCAAGGTGTAGCAACAACTTGTACCAATGCGGTGGTTGAAACCATCGTTGTAAACCCTGATCCGGATATTTCTATTACATTAAATGGAGTGGATGCGGATAACCTTCAGTTCTGTTATGATGACATTAACATTGAAATAACGGGTATTGATGTAGCATCAGGCTTGCCTAACAATGATGGAACAATCACTATCAATGGAGGTACGGTTTCTACAAATGGCTCAGCGATTATCAACGCTGACACCTATCATGGGGGCGATCCTTTTGCCGCTCAGACGAGTCATACGATTGTTTATACCTATACCGATGGTAAAGGTTGTGATAATTCTATCACTCGAACCTTCTTTGTGAATCCAAGACCTGAATTTGTGGGTGGTGCGATACAAACTGCCAGTACTTGTGCGACATCAAGTGTGGAATTGTTCGTCGATATGACAGATGGGGTAAGTAATTACACATTTACGTGGTTTGTTAATGGTGCCCAGGTAGATGGTGTCGATGTAATTGACGAAGATGGAATTGACAATGATGAACGAATTACGTTCAACTTTGGAGGTCAATTATCTGCGAACTTTGGAGTGATAGCGACTTATACCGGTGCTGGTTTTACCACCAATTGTGAGGCTAGCATTCAAAATCAATCAATTACGGTGGGAGCCGAACCAATTCCGGCCATCTCATGGGTCGGAATCACCGCAGGTAATGCCAACGGTACAGATTTTACCATCACTGAGGACAATGCGACACTTCCAGATGGAGATGTGGATTTTGTTGAACTCGAAATTGATGGGACCGTCGTTTTGAGTACTACCAGCCCTACATTCCCATTAGATTTCAACTACGATCCTAGCACCCCAGGCTACAGCTTTGGGTCATCGGGAGAATATGTGGTGAATCTAACTATGAATACCACAGCAGGTTGTAATGTAACAGTCAGCAGAAACATCAGGATTTTGCCGCATTTGACTACAATCAGTCCTGCTGCATCATACTCTGAGTCTTTTGAAAATGCTTCATCATTTGATTTGACTCAAGGTGGTTGGCTCATAGACTCACTTTCAATTGATGGCAAAACCTACTACGATACAGCGACTTCATGGACACGAGGAAATATGATTCCAGGAACCGCAGCTAGTATTGATGGTACTGGAGCTGTTTATACAGTAAATGCGGGTGTAAATGGTTATAAAGAGTCAGAAGTTTCGTTCGTGTATTCTCCATCATTTGATTTGAGCAGCTTTTCTGCACCTACTGTCAGTTTCCTCAGATATGAGGACTTTGAAACAGACAGAGATGGAGTTGTATTCCAGGTTTCAGTAGATGATGGTAGAACCTGGCAAACAGTTGGTACATTTAATGATGAGTTAGAAGATGAAGGATTAGCGTCCACACCAGGCTGGTACAATAAAGATGGTATTTCCAGTAGTCCTGGAGTCGTAGCACCAGGTTCTGCAACTGCTACAAATAGCGAACAAGTGGGTTGGGCTGAAAATAGCGATTGGCAAGAGGCCATCTCACCAATTGAAATTGATCCAGCACAAAGTGGATTTGTAAGATTTAGGTTTGCTATGTCAGCACAGGCTACTGTAAAAACGACTAATGGATTCGGCTTTGATTTAGTTCGAATTTATGAACGTAATCAGATCGTATTACTTGAATTATTCTCGTCTACTTTGACAGCTAAAAGTGTAATTGTGAATGATACGGTTAATACACGTCCACAGTATTCAGGAGCCGATATATTGAAGATTAACTATTTTACAGACCTGGCAAATGGGATACAAAATCCAGCATTCCCTGAAACGGTTGATCAAATTAATCAGAAGAACATGACCGATCCTGGGGCTAAAGTGGCATTTTATGGAGTTGGAGAAGTTCCTAGTTTATCAATCGCAGGAGATATCAACGTGGTAGATCCATTGACTGATCCATATTCTTTGTTGAACGCTAAACTTGCAAATGCAAGGTTAAATAATCCTGCCTTTGATATCACACTAAATACGTCTGTAGATGGTGAAGGAAATCTTGTGGTTGATGCTGACTTTACCGCAACTGCAGACCTTGGTCCGGATGCGGAATTTGCGCTATTTATTGCAGTTGTAGAGCCAACAGTTACGCTACCAACCCGAATGGGATTATACCCTGCAGGAGCCGAGATTGAAAATGTCTTTAGAAAACTTTTACCAACAGCTGCCGGGCAGTGGGAGACTGGTCCTATTACGGCGGGTGATACGAGAAGTATCCAAACACTTAGTTGGCCGATCAATAACATGTTTGATCCATCCAATATTCGTGTGATCGCGTTTGTTCAGGACTTGCAGTCACAACAGGTTTACCAGGCAACATTTGAGGATGTAGCTACAGGGCTTTCTAATAATGTACTAGGACTTGACGACTTGCCAACGTTTAAGCTATATCCTAACCCAGCTGATGAAGAAGTGACTTTAGAGTTTGCTGATGGAATTGAAGAAGATAGTGAATGGGTAATCTTCGATCAGGCCGGACGTGAGGTAATGAAAGGTTTTATTGAAAGAGGAACCACGACAATGACAGTTCAAACATCGGATGTTCCTTCCGGATTATATTTCATCCACCTTTATGGTGAAGATCGTAAGACACAAACGAAACGTGTTATGGTCATACACTAAATGACAGAATAGAATACTAAAAAAGCCGCTGATGATTTCATCAGCGGCTTTTTTAGTTGTTTCCGATCTAGTAGATCTAGACCACAATATTGACAATCTTTTTTGGTACCACAATCACCTTTCTTGGTTCTTTGCCATCCATCCATTTTTGAATCGCATCATTTTTTAGTGCTTCTTCTTCAATGAATTCTTTGGTCGCATCTGCTGGAAAGCTAATCTTTGCGCGCATTTTACCATTCACAGAAACTGGATATTCGATTGAATCTTCGACTAAATACTTTTCTTCATATTTAGGAAAGTTTGCATCCACTACAGAAGTGCTATGTCCCAACAAGTGCCAAAGTTCTTCTGCAATATGTGGCGCAAAAGGGGAGAGAGCAATGGTAAGAGGTTCCAGTATGCTTCGCTTGTTGCACTTTGCTGACGATAATTCATTAGCCGCTATCATGAAGGTACTGACAGAAGTGTTTAAAGAAAGATTATCGATATCTTCTTGCACCTTCTTGAGTGTGGCATGAAGAACTTTTAATTCTTCTTTGGTAGCGTCTTCATCCGAAACATTGAAGGTGTTGTTAATATGAAATAGCCCCCAGAATTTTCTAAGGAACTTGTAGACACCTTCGATACCATTGGTATTCCATGGTTTGCTTTGCTCTATGGGTCCCAAAAACATTTCATACATCCGAAGTGTGTCAGCTCCATACTTTTCAATTAGGTCATCTGGATTCACTACGTTGTATTTAGACTTTGACATTTTTTCTACCTCCCAGCCACATTCGAATACATCGTTTTCTAAAATGAATTCAGCATCAGCAGCATCCGGTCTAAATTTCTTAAACGCTTCAATGTCAAGAATATCATCTTTTACAATATTGACATCAACATGGATGGGAGTGGTGTCGTAATCGTTCTTCAATCCTTTGGAAACATATTTATTTTCTCCGCTCACTCGGTATGCAAGGCTTGAGCGCCCTTGGATCATTCCCTGGTTTATTAATTTCTTGGCAAACTCTTCCACTTCAATGATTCCCATGTCGTATAGGAATTTTGTCCAAAAACGCGAATAGAGCAGGTGACCTGTAGCATGCTCGCTGCCTCCCAGGTACAGATCCACATCCTTCCAATAGTCTCTTGCTTCTTTGCTACAGAATTCATCTTCGTTTTCAGCGTCCATGTATCTAAAGAAGTACCAGCTACTACCTGCCCAACCTGGCATGGTAGATAACTCGTAAGAGTTTCCCCTGTAGTTCCAGTTGTCAGCCCTACCTAATGGTGGATCTCCATCTTCTGTCGGAAGATACTCATCAATCTTCGGAAGATTTAACGGGAGTTCGTTGTCCGGCACCAGTTTAGGGATATCTCCTTCATAATATACCGGAATAGGTTCTCCCCAATAACGTTGACGTCCAAATATGGCATCCCGCAGTTTGAAGTTTATTTTTCTCACACCAATGCCTTGCTTTTCAACTTCCTGAATACCTCTTTCCATGGCCTCAGTTGGAGATAACCCATCCAAGAAATCAGAATTAATAATTTTTCCTTCTTTGGTTGGGTCCGCCTCAGTTTCTGTTAGCTTTTGTGCATCGTTTATTATCGGTATTGGAAGATCAAATTTCTTTGCAAAATCGAAATCACGCTGATCACCACTTGGAACGGCCATCACAGCACCTGTTCCATAGCCAGCCAACACATAATCTGCAACATAGACTGGGATCTGATCTCCAGAGAACGGGTGAATGGCGTAGCTTCCGGTAAACACCCCGGTAACGTTTTTGGCATCACTCATTCGCTCTCGCTCAGAACGATTCTTGGCGATATTGACATATTCCTCAACTTCCTTTCGTTGTTCAGCAGTCGTTAATTCATTTGTATAATCACTCTCAGGTGCGATTACCATAAAAGATGTTCCAAAAATCGTATCTATTCTGGTAGTGAATACCCTAATAGTACTTTCTGAGTCAGCAACCTTAAAGTCTATTTCAGCTCCATTGGATTTGCCAATCCAGTTTCTTTGCATTTCCTTGATCGGATCCGGCCAGTCGATCTTATCTAAATCGGAGAGTAATCTGTCTGCATACGCCGTAATTCTCATGCTCCATTGGGGCATGTTTTTCTTGATCACTGGATGACCCCCACGCTCTGAGAAGCCATCTTTCACTTCGTCGTTTGAAAGCACTGTACCTAACGCTGGACACCAGTTTACTGTAGTCTCTGCTTGGTAAGTGAGTCGATATTTTAGTAGAAATAATTGTTGTTCTTTGTTAGAATAGCCATTCCAGTCCTGAGCTGAGATAATTGGAGTATCTAAATCGCAAGCTGCGTCAATACCAATATTTCCTTGCTTTTCTAAAATAGAGATTAACGACTCTATTGGCTCAGCTTTATCAGTAGTATTATTGTACCAGCTATTATAGATTAATTTAAAAATCCATTGTGTCCATTTGTAGAACTTAGGGTCACTTGTTCTTAGTTCTCTGGACCAATCATATGAAAATCCCAATGCCTTTAATTGCTCTTTATAGCGATTGATATTGTCATCCGTGGTAATTGCAGGATGCTGACCTGTTTGAATGGCATATTGTTCCGCAGGTAAGCCAAAACTATCAAACCCCATTGGGTGAAGAACATTGTACCCGTTCAGTCTTTTGAATCTAGACACAATATCTGTTGCAATGTAGCCTAAGGGGTGTCCAACATGCAAGCCAGCACCAGATGGATATGGAAACATATCCAGGATATAATATTTTGGCTTATCTGATTTGTTAGATACTTTATAAAGATCATGTTTCGTCCAGTGTTTTTGCCACTTTTTCTCTACCTCTTGAAATTTGTATTCAGCCATTCGTTCGTAGTAAAATTTTAGGCTCGCAAAGGTAAAAGATGAGAATAAGAAATAGGTTTACAATTAGAGGAAACCATTACATATTTCACCTGTCTATAGATTAAACAAACTCAATTAAGTAAGAAGGAATGAATAAACTTTGGATTTTTATGATTGCGCTAGTTATTTCAAGTGCATCAATTGCCCAGGAAAGTGACACCACCAAAACGGAGCAAAAGCCTATTGTGAGTGATACTATACCTAAACCTGTGGAAACGACTGAAGTTAAGCCTGAAGATGATACTCCGAAAATCATCTATTACCAGAGCAC
Organism: Ekhidna sp.; assembly: GCA_965601465.1. Lineage (GTDB taxonomy): Bacteria > Bacteroidota > Bacteroidia > Cytophagales > Cyclobacteriaceae > Ekhidna. Next base: position 2,804,789 of record OZ271834.1, read on the forward strand.
TGAACCGGAGAGAAGGAAAGATCGAAGAAGAGACATAAAAACACTGAGTGGTTCTATGAGTCATAGTGGTGGATTTGGGGCGATCTCTTTTAGAAGCACTAAGTTTCGTGATGAATCGCTAGTCCTTGGTGGACTCAGAGGGGGATGGATTATTAACAGAACCCTTGGCATTGGAGTTGAAGGTCATGGAATAATTCCTACTGCAAAATTTGACGATATAGAAACCGGCCAGGAAGTCAATATTTTGGGTGGCTATGGAGGTATGTTTTTAGAATTGATTTTCTTTTCAAATGAGGTAGTTCACGTCACATTTCCTGTATCTGGCGGAGCTGGGTGGTTAGGATACCGTTTGACCAACGAGGATAATACGATGCCTTCCCCACTCGACAAGGAAGTAGACAGTGACGTGTTTTGGTACATTGAGCCTGGAGCCAATTTAGAATTCAACATTAGTAGGAATTTCAGATTAGCAATGGGGGTCAGCAAGCGATTCACACAGGATTTAGAATTGATCAATACAGAAACAGATGCTTTTGATAAGCTCAATTACTTCATCACACTTAAAATCGGCGGATTTTAAACATGATAAATAGATAATGAAAAAGCCCCTTTCGGAAGATTGGGGCTTTTTTGATAAACGATTAGGTAAGTCCTAATTGACGCTACTTTCTACCCAATGGAGCCAACTTTTCTTTGTAGGTCAATTTATTCCACCTGTTGCTAAACGCTTTGTCCAACTGGTTGATTGTTGATCTGCCTTTTATACCAGTTTTCACTTTTAAGTACAGTAACGGTCGATAATTTGAATCTTTGCTATAGTTGGAAGAAAAGATATCCAGTTCATATTGGATACCTGGGTTAGCCATTAATAGCACCATTCCTTTGTTATTTTCTTTTCCTGTATCCCTATCTGACCATACAGTTATATCTGCTATACTTAGTTTCAATGGGATGTAGCCATTGAAAGCAAAGTTACCAGTGGCTGGTAATTGGAACATGTCGGAATACCCATTTGCATCACCATCTTGATTTTGAGAGGTTACTCCAAGTAATGACCAGTTTTCATCTGCAGAATTAGCACGGGTCCAGTTTACAGCATCCTCTTCAAAAAGTGGGGCAGAAGGGACTAAAGTTTTGATACCTATCCAGTTGCCTTGTGTTTGTCCATCCACTCTGCCTGAAGCTCCTCTTAAGTAGAGAATTGCTTCTACGATTTGAAAGTCCTCTCCAACTCGATCATAAACGGTTTCTAATTCAGGAAAGAAAATCAAACCATGACTGTCAGTTGTACCTTTATCTACACTAAATGATTCTCCAACTTCTGTAGGATTCTTATCAGAAATTGATGCATCTAAAACTCCTGTGTAGGCATCAAACCCTTCCTGGAAATAGAATTCAAAAATGTTATCAGAATTTCCATCAGATCCGTTGGATCCGTTATTTCCATTGCATACATAGGAGGTAGCGTCTATTTCATCAGGATCGAGAATACTGTCACCATCATCATCAATGCCGGTTCTAATAAAAAGACCCCCGTTTGTACACCCTCCCTGACTACCAGAAAAAGAGCTGACTGTAATTAGACTATTGTTACCATTCGAACCATCACTGCCATCCACTCCATTACATACATAGAAGAAGCTGTCTACTTCTCCCGGATCCAGCGTAGTATTTCTGTTATCATCAATTCCTACTTCAAAGAGTGTTCCTCCATTCCCACAATTGGGCCCTGGATTCTCAGGAGTCGATCTTACAATTGAATTTAAACCATTGGTCCCGTCGGATCCATTACTTCCATCAGCTCCGTCTGAGCCGTTATTTCCATTGCAGATTAATGACATCTCCAGCAATTCATCGATGGTTCCATCGTCATTGTCATCATAGCCAAATGTGTATTCAACCCCTCCGTTTGGACATGAGACATCCGTGCTTGTAACTACAATTAGATTTCTTCCATCCGCACCATCGGAACCGTCAGATCCATTGGTGCCATCTGCACCATTGCATACATATATTGGGCTACCCATATACTCACCAGGTTCCAGCGTATTACTGTTATCCAGGTCAAGACCAATGTCTATTCTTAATCCACCATTGCTACAATTAGCTCCAGGGTCTTCTGTGGTAGTTCGAATCAGCGAATTAAATCCATTAGACCCATCCGCACCATTGGAGCCGTCACTTCCATCACCTCCATTAGCCCCATCACTTCCATCCGCACCATTGCACACATAATAAGTGTAATCAACTTCTTCATTTTGTAATACTCCGTCGGGAGTTACATCGTCCATCCCAATTTCTATGATAAGACCTCCATTTGAGCAATTTGGTCCAGGATCTTCCGTTGAAACTCGTGTTATGCTTGAGGTTCCGTCAGAGCCATCAGATCCGTCAGTACCATTGGAACCATTTGATCCGTCACTTCCATTCGATCCGTTTGCTCCATTACAGACATAATTTTCAGAAACGACTTCATCGTTATCCAATGATCCGTTTTCATTCGTGTCCAGTCCAAGCTCAATTTTGATTCCACCGTTCGGGCAATTTGGACCCGGATCTTCAGTGATTACATTGGATAGAGTATTAAATCCGTTTGCACCATTCGTACCATTGGCTCCATCTGCGCCATTGCATATATCATAGGACGCATCAATTTCTCCTGGATCCAGTTCTCCATTATCATTCGTATCTAATCCGATTTCAATTTCAATCCCTCCGTTTTCACAGGATTCGCTTGGAGAAACTCTTATCAAACTTGTAAGGCCATTTTCTCCGTCTGCACCTCCATTCGCACCATCGGTGCCATTACAAACAAAAAATGATGTTTGAACTTCGTTGTTATCAAGTGAGTTATTGCCATTCAAATCAGCACCAATCTCCACCAACGTTCCACCATTTTCACAATCTTCTCCAGGACTTTCCGGTGATGTTCGAGCGACCAGGTCTAATCCGTTTTCTCCTGAAGTTCCATTCGTACCTTCAGCGCCATTACATATGAAGCTAACGGAAGTTATTTCAGATTCATCAAGTGTACCATTTTCATTCAAGTCTTGACCAACGGAAATTCGTACACCTCCAGTGGCGCAGTTTTCTCCAACTTCTTCATTTTGTACTTCTACAAGTGCATTGAATCCATCGATACCGTCAACTCCGTTTGTAGGTTCTGCGCCTTCTTCGGTACAACTTAATATGAATACTGTAAATAGGGTAAAAAGTGAAGTTTTAAGTGTTTTAAAGCTGATTTTGTTCATAGTGGTAGTGATCGGGTGAGTTATAACATACGCAAGTTAATCAATATGATATTATTACTAAAAAATATAATTATTCTAATAATATTGTTAGATGTATGTTGTACGATTTTTTGTTCATTTCCGCACAAATACTTAAGGTTAAATTTTTATAGTGATCTGATTAACAGAGTGTTGTGATTTTTGGCATCTTTTATGACCAAATCAAAATGAAAACCTATTATTAATTCATGCTTACATCATTCAAACTCTTCTTCAGATCACTTAAACGAAATAAGCTTTTTTCATCGATCAATATACTGGGACTAACTGTCGGTTTCTTTTCTGCCATTTTGATTTACATGTATGTTCAGAATGAATTGAGCTATGACAACCACCATGTCAACGGAGAAGATATCTATCGCATCAATCAAACTTTTATTTGGGGAGAGGATAACCCTTTTCAATTTTCAAGCACAGGTCCCGGTGTTGGATATGCAATCCTTCAAGATATTCCTGAAGTTAAGAAATTGGTAAGAGTTCATACTCCCTATTTATCTCCAATCCGATTTAAGGATGGAGAAGAAGAAAGGTTTTTTAATGATGAGTTTGCACTTGCGGTTGATTCAAACTTTTTTGAAGTATTTACTTATCCATTGCTTAATGGTGATCCAAGTACTGCATTAGATCTACCTCATTCAATGGTGATAACAGAGCAGGCTGCCAAGCGATTTTTTGGAGATCAGGATCCTATGGGGAGACTGGTTGATTTAGGAGATGGCGGACAAAGAGCTACTTATAAGATTACAGGTATTGTAAAAGACGAGCAGAAGAACAACTACATTGATTTTGATCTGTTAATCTCTATGGGAAGCATTGATCGTGTCAAAAGAAGTAATTGGAGCTGGATGTGGACCACTTTTGAAACTTTTATCCAACTAGAGAAAGGAACTGATCCTGAATTGGTTCGCGAGAAACTGAGCAAGCTTCCAGAGAAACATGCGGTTCAAACACTTCAAATGATGGGTTATACGTATGAAGAATATATTGCAGCAGGGAAAGAGTGGAATTTATTCCTTCAACCCTTTCAAGATATTTATCTTCACTCCAGAAACATTTACAATAGAATCAACCAAGTGGGGGATATCACAATTGTAACTGCTTTAGTTGGATCCGCTATTTTCTTGCTTATTCTATCATGTATCAATTTTATTAATCTTAGTACCGCTCAGTTTACGAATAAGGCCCAGGATGTTGCGCTAAGAAAAGTATTGGGTGGAAGTAAAGCCTCATTTATAAAACGCTTTTTTGGTGAGGCCTTTGCCTATTGTTTAGTGGCGTGTTCGGTTGCCATCGTGGGTTTGTATTATGCCGTTCCTTCAATTAATCAGTCGTTAGGTACCTCGTTATCTTTGAGCATTATTAATCAACCGTTATTAATTACATTCATTGTGCTCCTCATCTCGGTTGTTAGCCTAATAGCTGGATTTTACCCGTTTGTGTTCTTTAATCGATTTAAGCCTGTATCGGCAATGAAAGGTGAGTTAAGGTCAGGAAAGAAAGGGACATTCATTCGAAACGGAATGCTCACTACTCAATATGTGCTTTCCTTTCTTTTGATTATTTGTACCATAACGATCTACAAGCAGTTGGATCACTTTATGAATGCTGATTTGGGTTTCGAAAAAGATAACATTTTGGTTGTTGAAAATGCACACTGGACTGGGTCGCAGGAAGAGTTTGCTCATGAAATCAGCCAGTTGGATGGAGTAATTGGTACTGCTATTTGTGATGCAGTTCCATTAAGAGTTTACAATGGGGATCAATTTCTTCCCGATAAAGTAGATGCCGGGTCACTGCCACTTAATTATGTGTTGGGAGGTGAAGACTACATTGACTTACTTCAAATAGAAGTAGTTGTGGGAAGAAGTTTTGATGATGAATATTCAGATGACGTTAATGGGATTGTAATTAACGAGACTGCAGCGAATACGATTGGGTGGAAAATTGACGATTCCATTTTAAATAAGAAAATAACCAACTGGAGTGGAACATACCACATTATTGGAGTTGTTAGAGACTTCAATTTCACCTCACTACGTTCACCAATAGAGCCTTTTGCAGTCTTCCATGCTGAATCTAACGCTACGGGTGGCGGACCATTGAGAAGGGTTATGGTGAAGTCGAGATCAAACCAGGCTGAATTTGAACTTTTGAAAAGTTCAGTAGAGGAGAAATGGACTGAATTTGCACCTGGGAGACCTTTTGAGCATATGGTATTGAACGATTTCTTTGAAAATTCATATCAAACTGAGCAACGCTTTGGTAGTGTACTTTCCTTCTTCGCTTTACTGACAATTATCATTGCTTCATTGGGGTTATTTGGAATCGTTGTTTTCTCCATAGAGCAGAAGTTAAAAGAAATTGGCGTACGCAAAGTGCTTGGAGCTTCAATATCTAGTATCGTAATCTTGTTTTCGAAAACCTATGTTAAGCTCCTACTTTTTGCCTTCGTGATTTCCACACCATTTGCTTATTACTTCATGGAAATGTGGTTGTCTGATTTTGAATATCGAATAAGTATAGGAGCTGATACATTACTCATTTCATTAGGTATACTTTTAGCTATATCGCTGATTATTTCGGTACTTCAGACTACCAAAGCTTCTTTAATGAATCCATCAGAAGTGTTGAAAGACGAATAATTACAACTTTGCTAATACTTTTAGAGCTTCTTTGATGTGTCGATCGGCATTGAAGTCTGCTCTAAATGTGTGGGCAATTTTTCCTTCTTTATCAACCACAAAAGTTACTCTGCCGGGGATTAAACCAAATAAACCAGTTGGTACTTTAAATGCTTTAAGGGCCTTCTTCTTTGGATCGCTGAGGAGAATGAATGGAAGCTTTCTTTTGTTAGATACTTTTTTGTGTGAACGGGTACTATCTCCACTAATTCCAATGACTTCTGCTCCAGCATTTTTGAAATCCTCATAATTATCTCTGAAGCCACATGCCTGCGCTGTGCAAACTTTCGTGTTGTCTTTTGGATAAAAATAGATGACTAATGGATTCCCTTTGTAATCGGATAAATTCACCATTTTTTCATCTTGATCTTCGAGTGTGATATCTGGAATTAAATCTCCCTTACTTAGCATTCTTCTGAAATTGGATTAGTAAAAGCGGTAAAATAGTTATGTCTACGAGCAAGGCTAAAAGCAAGGATAAACTGACAAACAATCCCATGTAGAAAGTAGCTCCGAAATTTGAGAGCAGGTAAAGTGAAAATCCAGCACTCATTATTAGAGAAGTAATCAGCATTGCACTTCCAGCATGCCTGAATGTGTCAACCATGCGCTTGAAAGGTGTACTTTCTTTGCTTCTTAGATAATAACTCATCATATGGATAGTGTCATCAACAGCTATTCCAAAAGCTATGGTGAAGATGATCGATGTAGTCATCTTTAGCGTAACTCCCAGCCAGCCAAGTATACCAGCAACCATCAGCAAAGGGATAATGTTTGGAATCAAGCTGATAATTAGAAGTTTCCAAGATTTGAAATAAAAACCCAGGATTACACCAATGACCACAATGGCCGTGAAAATGCCTTTTAATAAGTTGATGGAAAGTAGTTCATGACTTTTATCAATAAGGTAAGTAGTGCCTGTGATGCGATACTGGATGATATTTTTATCAATGTGCTGGTCCAGATAAATGAGCATCTTCTTATTACGAACGTCCGTTTCATAAGATCCAAGTTCCGGAAAGAAACCAATTAGCCGACCTGTTTTGCTATCTTCTGTTACCAGCTTATCCAATCTTTTTGGATCTATTCGATTTTTAAGTCGCAAGGTCTTTAAGTAATCCGATTCAGATGGTGGATAGACAAAGTTTGCATTTAATCCACCATTATTAACCATATTTAAATATTTCACGATGGTGGCAGGAGATTGTACTTTGACTATGGGATATTCATTGAGTAAGTATTCTTCAATTTTCACGATCTCGTCCATCACCTCCTTATCCCAAATAGTCAACGATGTATCAGCGACTTCCACCCGGACTTCATAGGGTTTGGATCCTCCTAATTGTTCATCAGCATACTCGAAATCGAGTCTTACTTGCGCATCTTTTGGAAGGTCATCCAAAAGGAAAGAATTGATCTTAAGTAGATCCATTCCGGGTAATGATATTGAGACCAAAACAATCATTCCGAAGACAACCAAACTTTTCTTTTTTGAAATGAATAGGAGCCATTTTTCGGGGATCTCAAGTGCTTTAACATTTGAGGAGAATGTGATAAACGAAGAAATAAGTAATCCTAAACTAAAGGTGACGATAAAGGCAATTAAAATACCAATGGCAGCAAATAAACCAAGTATTTGTACGGGCTCAGTGTTGATCCAAATTAAGCTCAAAAACCCTATTGCTGTCGTGATTGAAGTTAATAAGGTTGGAGTCCAAACAATTTGAAGTGCCCCTTTTAGATTTTCGGCCTTTTCGTTGCTTTCTACTTTATTCAATGCATTGATTAAATGAACAGCATCGGACATTGATACAAAAAATAAAATGGGAGGAAGTAGCGAGCTGAGAAGGTTGATTTTTACCCCAAGCAATCCGATCAATCCAAAAAGCCAAATAATGGATACAAGACTTATTAAAAATGGCAGTAGCGCTGATTTAAAATTTCTAAAGATCAGAACTAGAAGCCCAAAACTTAATGCAAGGGAACCAAACAAAAACTTGCCGAAATCATTCTGAATGTAATTAATGAACACACCTGCGGCACTAAGTTTACCAACCAGTTTAATTTCATTTATACCGAATTCTTCTGCCTTCGCCTTGATTGCAGTTAAGAGCTTTTCACTTCTGGCCTGATCCCCAAAATGTGCATGATTTAGATAAATACTAATGGCATTCCCGTCTGCACTAAATGCAGATCTGTAAAATGGGTTTCCAAATATTCGTAAACTATCCTGGTTGAGTTGATAATCGGTCGGTTTGTCTGAATGAATGAGGGGAAAAATAACGAGACCTGTCGGGCTTTTTATGACATGCTGCAAAGACAATGGAGAATATATGTTTTCTACATCATCTATTTCAGATAATGATCGTTCAAATTGGCTGGCCCGATATAAAAAATCAGGGTTGAAAACTCCTGATTTTTCTTCCAGGATAATGTGTAAGTAATCATTATCATAACCAAACTGCTCAGTATGGATTTTGTAAGCATTGCTGTCCGGATGATTTTTTGGAAAGAATTTTTCAAATTCAAAATCAAAAGCTAGATATTGAAGATTCCAGCCAAAAAAAGCGGTAATCACTACCAATAAGCAGGTCATTATCACCTTTCCCTTTAGGGTTATTAACCGCTCGACATATTTATCCAATTGTTGGTTCAGAGTTTCTTCGTTTAAAAGTTAATTTTGTTACCAAACTACGAACAGAATGCAACAATACCTGAACCTAATGCAACATATCCTGGAGAACGGATCGGATAAAGAAGATCGGACGGGTACCGGAACCAAAAGTGTATTTGGGTATCAGATGAGATTTGATCTCAGCAAAGGCTTTCCATGCGTAACAACCAAGAAACTCCACCTTCGATCGATCATTCATGAATTGCTTTGGTTTTTAAAGGGGGATCAGAACATAAAATACCTCAAAGAGAATGGTGTTTCTATTTGGGACGAATGGGCAGATGAGGAAGGTAACCTTGGACCAGTATATGGGGTTCAATGGAGAAGTTGGAAGACACCAGATGGTCGAAGTATTGATCAGATAAAGAAATTAATTGATGGGATTAGAAATAATCCTGATAGCAGGAGACATATCGTTAGTGCCTGGAATGTTGCCGATGTTGATGAAATGGCCTTACCTCCATGTCATACCTTGTTTCAATTTTACGTAGCTGATGGAAAGCTAAGTTGTCAGTTATATCAGCGAAGTGCTGATGTATTTTTAGGTGTACCATTCAATATCGCATCATATGCCTTGTTTACTATGATGGTGGCGCAGGTTTGTGATTTAAAACCTGGCGATTTTGTTCACACGTTTGGAGATGCTCATTTGTACTCCAATCATATTGAGCAGACAGAGCTACAGCTTTCACGAGAACCTCGTGAACTGCCGACAATGAAAATTAATCCTGATGTGAAGGATATCTTCTCATTTAAGTTTGATGATTTTGAGTTAATTAATTATGATCCGCATCCGCACATAAAAGGTGCGGTAGCAGTGTAACATTTTAGCACATAAAGTAGTCAACTAAGCGTAAAGGAATGGCAGAAAGCAGCGGAATATTTGATATGATTGGTCCTGTGATGATAGGTCCATCCAGTTCGCATACTGCTGGTGTGGTTCGGATAGGAAGAGTGACAAATAGGATACTTGGTGGCGTTCCAAATGATGCAGAAATCATTTTCTACAATTCATTTGCGCGTACCTATGAAGGACATGGCAGCAACCGAGCAATTCTAGCCGGTTTAATGGACTTCAAAACGGATGATAAACGGATAAAAGATGCGTTGGCCTTGACCGAAAAGGCTGGTCTTTCGTACACCTTTAAATCCGTGGGAAGTGCTTCAACAGTACATCCCAATTCGGTTAGAGTTATTGCCAGGAGAGGAGATAAAAGCGTGGAGGTTATGGGGGAGAGTAGAGGAGGTGGAGTAATTAGAATCAAAGAAGTCAATGGTTTTGATTCAAATTTTACCGCAAGCCTGCACACATTGATTATTGAAGCTGATGATGTAAAAGGTAGCATTGCATTTTTTACAGAGGTATTGTCCCAAGATGAATGCAATATTGCCACTATGACAGTTTCAAGAAAAGGTCGAAACGATTTAGCGTGTCTGATTCTTGAAATGGATTCAGGCATTGACGAAATAACCTTAGAATATTTAAAGAAGAGGAAGTGGGTGCATGAAGTCATCTACATACCTGATATTGATAAATGACATGAAAACTAAAATTGGACTAATCACCGCACTGATGTTGCTATGCTTTATGGCTGTCAGTCAGCAAAAACGAATACTCACACTCGAGGAATGCATAGAGATCGCTGTTGAAAATAACTTAACAGTTCAACGTAGCGAGTTGAATCTGAGAACAGCTGAAGTTGGACTGATGCAGGCAAAAGCTCAGAGGTATCCTACATTGAATGCGAATGGAAACTTTGGATATAACTGGGGTAGAGGTATTGATCCGACAACCAACCAGTTTATTGATCAAAGAATCAATTTTAATGGTTTAAGTGCAAGCACCTCACTACCCATTATCAATGGATTGCAGGTACATAACTCTATTAAGCAGAGTAAACTTGATAGAGAAGCCTCAGATTACGATCTAAAGAAAGCCTCTAACGACATTTCTTTAAGTACGGCGCTGAATTATGTGAATGTAATTTTTAATAAAGAGCTTTTAGAAAACGCCCGTTTTCAGTTAGAATCAAGTCGGCAACAATTAGAGAGAACTACATTATTGGTCGAATCAGGGGCCTTACCACTTGCGAATAAGCTCCAATTGGAAAGCCAGGTTTCAACCAATGAAGTTACCTTGATTACCTCACAGAACAATTTAGATTTAGCAGTTTTGACCTTAAAGCAGGGGCTTTTATTGCCTCCTGGTGATGAAATTGATATTACCATTCCGGACATTACGGTTGATCAAGCGGAAATTGAGCAAACTTCAATAGTTGAATTATATAATGAGGCAGTGGCAAACCAGCCGGAAATTAAGAGTGCCGAATTGAGAGTAGAAAGTGCAGATGTTGGCTTGGACGTATCGAGAGGAGCGATGTATCCAACTCTTTCTTTAAATGGATCAATGAGCACCAACTATTCTGATGCCTTTCAAGACATCTCAGTACTTAATGCGACACCAACTGGCAACTTACAGGCTACTACTCTTCAACTACAAGATGGTACGCCCATCTTTGAGCAAGAGTTCGATGTGCAACTTGCTAGTGAAACCGTTCCACTTTCTACGCAGTATGACAATAACCTAAATACAAGGCTATCTCTTAATCTGAACGTTCCAATATTCAACAACTTCAGAACTCGAGCAAACGTACAGCGATCTAAAATCGCTCTACAGCAAGCGGAGATCAATAAGAAAGAACAGGAAAATACCTTGTACCAAACAATTGAAACCTCATACAGAAATGCGGTAGCAGCTGCTCAAACATATTCTGCGTCTCAAAAGCAAGTGGCTTCTCTGGACGAAACATTGCGCGCAGTAGAAAATCAATACAATAATGGAGCTGCTAACTTTACAGATTATCAGGTGGCAATCAACAATCTTTACCAGGCAAGAACAGATCTTTCAAGAGCTAAATTTGATTATGTCTTTCGAAAGAAAGTCCTGGAGTTTTATCAAGGTAAACCTTTAACATTCTAAACCTATCCCAATCATTTATATCTAAAATCATGGCTAAGAAGAAAAAATCAAATAATAAAATTTTATACATCCTAGGTGGATTAGTAGGTGTCCTTATCCTATTCGCAATAGTTGGTAAGTCACAAGGATGGGTAGGACAGAAGAAGAAATTACAGGTTGAAATAGCAAAGGCAGAAAAGAACACCATTATCGAAAAGGTGAGTGCTTCTGGGCAAGTGCAACCGGTCGTTGAAGTTTCATTGAGTCCTGAAGTTTCCGGCGAGATTATCAAAATGGATATTGAAGAAGGTGATAGTGTGAGCAAGGGTGAGTTTTTATTAAGGATTAGACCTGACAATTTCCAATCGGCATTGGATCAGGCAAATGCAAGCCTTAATCAACAAAACGCTGCTCTCGCGCAGGCAAAAGCTGCAAGGGCACGAGCGCTGGCAAACTTCAAGCGGTCTGAACAAGACTTTCTAAGGCAAAAGAAGCTTTTTGAGGAGAAGGTGATTTCAGAGGCAGATTACCAGCTGGCTGAAGCTAATTATCAAATTGCTGAGCAAGATTACGAATCAGCAAAGGAAAGTGTGAATGCTGCGAACTATAGCTTGAATAGCGCTCAAGCAAGAGTAAATGATGCGAAAGAAAATTTAAGACTGACGAGCCTTAGAGCACCTATGAGTGGAATTGTTTCTAAACTTCCGGTAGAATTGGGTGAGACTGTATTGGGTACGTCACAATTTCAAGGTACGGAGGTGATGCGTATTGCTGATCTCTCAAAAATGGAGGTTCAAGTAGATGTAAACGAAAATGACATCATTAGAATTACAGTGGGTGACACAGCAGTTATTGATGTAGATTCTTACTCGTATAAAGACAAAACTTTCAAAGGAGTAGTGACGCACATTGCAAACACAGCTAATGATAAGATCTCTGCGGATGCCGTAACTGAATTTGGAGTTCGAATTCAAATCTTGAATAGTTCATATCAGGACCTGGTGAAAGAAGAAGGTATTAAGTATCCATTTCGACCTGGCATGACTGCAAGTGTAGATATCATAACTGAGGTGAAAAAAGATATTTTAACCGTTCCATTGGCGGCAGTTACTACGAGATCAGAGAAAGACAAAAACAAAAGAGGCGGTGGCGACGATGACTCCTCAAGTGATGAATTAGGAGAAGAAGAGGTGAAAGAAGTTGTCTTTGTGATGGCTGAAGGTAAGGCTGTCAAAACGGAGGTTGAAACCGGCATCAGTGACTTTGATCGAATAGAGATTGTTTCTGGTGTTGAAGAAGGGACTGAAGTTGTTTCAGGACCATTCCTGGCGGTTTCTAAGCGCTTGAAAGACGGAGAAGATATCGAAGCTAAGTCTGATGGTAAGAAGCAAGAAGAAGCTGAAGAATCAGAAGAATAATTATTTACTTTAGGAAACAAATAAAGAACCCGCCATTGCGGGTTTTTTTATGCACGTTTATTGACCGACTATCACATCTTCTCTTTTAATTCTCAAGTCATTGGATCATATTGTGCCTCCAAATTTCAAAATATTATGAAACTCACACACACGTTATCACTTGCTGTTGCAGCCATTTTGGTCGGTTGCTCAGGAACTACATCAGACATGGAAACCAAGGAATTTAAGATTGATTATGAAAAATTCACGCTTGATAATGGATTAGAAGTGGTACTTCACGAAGATCATTCGGATCCGATAGTTGCAGTGGCCACATTAATGCACGTAGGTTCCAATAGAGAGAAACCGGGAAGAACTGGTTTTGCTCATTTCTTTGAACACATGTCATTCAACGATTCAGAAAATGTTCCAAGAGGCGCTAATCGAAAAATGATTCCCGAGTGGGGAGGTAGTCGCAACGGAGGCACCTGGTCAGATGGAACCATATACTATGAAGTAGTTCCCAAGGATGCATTTGATAAGATTTTATGGATCGATTCAGATCGGTTTGGTTACATGATTAATACGGTTACAGCGGATGCATTAGAAGCGGAGAAACAAGTAGTTAAAAATGAAAAACGCCAAAGAGTTGACAATGCTCCTTATGGCTATACCGATGAAATCATTAGAAAGAATTTATATCCGAAAGGTCACCCATATAGCTGGACGGTTATAGGTTCATTGCCCGACTTACAAGCTGCCACGCTTGACGATGTAAAAGAATTTTATGAACAGTGGTACGGTGCAGGAAATGCAACTCTGGTGATAGCTGGAGATATTGATCCTGCAGAAACAAAAGAAAAAGTAAAGCAGTGGTTTGGTGAAATCAGAAAAGGCCCGGAAGTGGCCAAGCCTGAGCCAATGCCAGTGACTCTTTCGGAGAGTAAGTCCCTTTATTTTGAAGATAACTTCGCTAAGCTTCCTGAATTAAGAATGGTATTCCCAACGGTTGAGGATTATCATGAGGATATGTATGCGCTTAATGTTTTAGGTCAATTGCTGAGTGGGAGTAAGAAGGCTCCGTTGTATCAAGTAATTGTTGAAGAGAAAAAACTAGCTCCAAATGCCTCTTCGTATCAAAGTTCTAATGAGGTTGCTGGGGAATTTGTGTTTAGAGTTAGAGCCAATGCCGGGATAGATTTGGACGAGGTAAAAGCTGCCGTTGAGGAAGGAATGTCGCGCTTTGAAACGAATGGCATTGATGCGAAGGACTTACAGCGAATCAAAGCCGAACTTGAAACTAATTTATATCAAGGAGTAAGTACCGTTTTGAATAAGGCCTTTCAATTAGTCACTGATAATGAATTCGGTGGAGATCCTAGTTATATCACTAAAACTGCAGAATTGACACAGGCAGTAACCGCTGATGACGTGATGAGCGTGTTTAATAAATACATTAAAGGTCAAAACTATGTAATGACAAGTGTAGTACCTGCCGGGCAGTTAGAATTAGCGGTTGAAGGAGGGGAAAAGGCCGAGGTATATATTGAAGAGATTGTAGCGGATGTAGCATCGGAAAATACTTCTCGTGGTGAAGTTGCGGAGTACGAAAAGACGCCTTCCAAATTTGATCGTTCCGAGCCAGATTTTGGGGAATTACCATTGTTAAAATCTCCTGAAGTTTGGAATGCATATCTTGACAATGGGATGCAAGTGTTTGGAATCGAAAATACAGAGCTGCCTCTCGTATATTTTGACATCACATTGAAGGGTGGACACTATCACGATCCAATCGATAAGCCCGGTGTAGCGGCTTTACTAGCTGATTTAATGACAGAGGGAACAAAGACCAGGACACCAGCTGAGTTAGAAGAAGCAATTGGTTTGCTTGGTGCATCAATTAATATGTATGCAGGATCTGAAGATATCACCATATCAGCTTCATGTCTTGCCAGAAATTTTGATGAAACGTTCGCTTTGGTTCAAGAAATATTGGTTGAGCCAAGATGGGATGAAAAGGAATTTGATCGTTTGAAACAATCTCGGATCACAAGACTGAAAGGAAGAGAAGCGAGTCCAACGGCCATTGCTTCTACGGTTTACAATAAGTTGCTGTATGGTGAAGATCATATACTGGGATATTCAACGATTGGAACTGCAGAGTCGGCTGAGAGTATCACCCTCGACGATTTAAAGAACTATTATGAAGCGAACTTTTCTCCTTCCATTGCCAGCTTTCATGTAGCAGGAAGCATCAATCAAGATGTAGTAATGGATCAATTAAACGCTTTTAATTGGGAGTCAAAAGATGTTCAGTTAGTATCCTATGAATTACCTGAAAACAACAATGGAGGGAAGTTGTATTTTATTGACTTTCCTGGTGCCAAGCAGTCAGTCATTTACATTGGTAAGCAGGCAATTTCTGGAGTAAATCCTGAGTATAATGAGCTAACATATGCCAATGAAAAATTGGGTGGAGGGTCAAGCGGACAGTTATTCCAGACGCTAAGAATTGAGAAAGGTTATACGTATGGTGCTTATGCATTTGTCCAGCAACGAACTGAAGTATCTCCATTTACAGCCACAACAAGTGTACGTGCCAATGCTACACTGGCATCATTAGAAATCATGAAAGACATGATTGCCAACTATGGTGAGAATTTTACAGCGGAAGATGTTGAGGTTACTCAAACCAAAGTTTTGAAGGCCAATACAAGAGCTTTCGAGAGCCTGGGAGCAAAACTCAACATGCTTCATGAGATAAGTAAATTTGGAAAGTCAGCGAATTTCATGGAAAAAGAACAAGCTGAGCTTACTGAAATGAAGCTTGATGATTATAAAAAGATGATTAGCAAGTATATGAATGAAAGCAAGATGATCTATTTGGTTGTAGGTGATGGAGCCACTCAATTGGAAGAAGTAAGAAAACTAGGAATGGGCGATCCAATTATCTTGGATATTTATGGAAATCCACTCAATCAATAACTTTTCGGCTTGCATTAAATTCAAAAAAGGGTACTCCATGAGTACCCTTTTTCATTGATCTGCTAATTTAGATTAAGCTCCATCAAGAATTGGATTTTTGATTTAATCGACGCTCATAGCGCTCTTAACAGCATCAGTGATTTCTTGCATTTTGCGTTGAGTAAACCTGCCTGAAGTTGTATACACTATTTTGCCTTGTGGGTCTAGTACGTAGAAATACGGGAGGTCTTTGCCGTCAAAATTCAATGCCTCTTTGTATTCTTTCAATGTGCCTTTGTAAAACAACACATTGGGCAGCATACGCTTATCAATGGTTTTTTTGAGTTTGTTCATCACTTTTTTGTATGCCGGACGTTTCGCACCGGTAAACATGGGTACAAAGTAGGTATTGATATCAAATGAAAAATCAAATATTCCCGGATTGGGATTTTTGTAAATAAACTGATTGTATATAGGCTCAAACCAACCCTTGAGATAATCTTCAGCCTTTTTGGAGTAGGCTAAACCAACCAAACTGTACTTTCCACTTATGTCGGAAGGAAGGTCTACAAATTCGTTCGTCAATGTTTCGGCTTCCATGTCAGGGAAAGTATTTCCCACTTGACCATTGAGACACCCGATGAAAACAAAGCATGAAATGAGTATTTGTAACAGGATCTTTTTCATTTTTTCTATTTTGAGTGGATTAAAATACTAATGGATAACGAAGGAATCTTATTTCTATCATTATTTTTCTAATTTCATGTAATTATCAAAGAAAACAACCATGCAAATTCGTCGAATCAGCTATTCTCTTATTCTATTGCTCTTAGCTTTCTCTGTAATGGCTCAATCAGACAAAGATGCCTTTCGTCAAGGAAGGCAAGCGATAAAGTACGAAGATTATGAAACAGCTATTAAGAAGTTTCAAGAGGCCATCAAGTTCAATCCACAATATGCAGATGCCTGGTATTATTTAGGTAAAACGTATGATTTTCTCAATCGTGACCAGGAGACTATCAATGCGTATCGAAACCTGGAAAAAGTCGATGCTGATTATAACATTAGTATTTATTATGATATTGCCAGGTCCTATATCAATCTTGACAACTTACGTAGTGCAAGAATTTACATAAAAAGGTATTTGCAAAAAGCGCCCAAAGGTCCTAAATCAGCCAAACTTATTCATTTGGCCATGAATCGATTAAACTACGTGGATATAGGTGCAGAGCTTAGGGCACAAGCTCCAAATACAACCGAACCGGTACCTATTGACGCATTAAATAGTGTTTCTGGCGATTATATGCCGCAAGTAAATCCAACGGGAACTCGTCTTTATTTCACGAGTGTAAGAAAAGGCGGCTTTGATTTTAAAGATGAGAACAGCGCAGAACTTGATTTTGGTGAGGACGTCTACTTTTCCAATTTGGTTAATGGACAATGGAGTGCGCCAGAATTACTGCCTAAACCCATAAACTCGATGGCCAATGATTTTGGATCTTCATTTACCGGTGATGGACAAAGTATGGTTTTCGTAAGGTGTGATGAAAATGGAGCTATCGGAAGTTGTGACCTTTATATCACTCAGCTGAATGGAAACACATGGAGTGTTCCCGTGAATATGGGGAATGTTGTGAATACCAAGGATTGGGAAAGTCAGCCGACGATTAATGCTGATGGTAACCGAATCATATTTACCTCTAGGCGTCCTGGCGGATATGGTGGTTCTGATTTGTATATGATTGAAAAGAATCATTTAGATCTCTGGGGAACTCCACAAAATCTGGGTAGCATAGTCAATACACCATTGAGTGAGAACAGCCCATTTCTTGCAGCTGACGGCAAAACGCTCTATTTTTCATCAACCGGTCATCCGGGAATGGGAGGGGCAGATATTTTTTACACCATTTTTGAAAATGGAAAATGGTCTACACCCAAAAACCTTGGCAAGCCTATTAACTCAGGCGGAAATGATACAAATTTCAGTATTTCAGCATCCGGAAATGCCTATATGGCATCATCAAGATTAGATGAAGATAACTACGATATATTCAAGGTGGATTTGCCAGATGAGCTAAAACCTAAACCTACCATTGTTGTACAAGGTGTGGTTAGCAATGCGATCAATCAGGAACCGCTTGGTGCATTGGTACTCATAGAAGATATTAACTCTGGAGAACTCATAGCAACGAATAAATCAAACTCACAAACAGGTGAATATCTAGTTGTTTTGCCCGCAGGTCGAGATTATAGTGTTTCTGCCAGCTCACAAGGGTTTTTCTTTTATTCTCAAAACTTCAATCTTCCAAAAGATACAACCTACGCTGAGATTGTGAATGATATTGCGTTGGAGCCAATTGAAAAAGGAACCAAAGTGGTTTTGAACAACATATTCTTTGAGTTAGGAAAAGCCGAGTTAAAGCCCATTAGCTATGTGGAGCTAAACAAAGCAGTTGACCTTATGACCAAGAATCCTACCATGGTAATCGAGGTAGGAGGGCACACGGACAGTCAAGGAGCGGATGCTACAAATTTGAGTCTCTCTCAAAAGCGTGCTCAGTCTGTTGTTGAGTATATGGTGCTCGCTGGGATAGAGCGCACTCGATTAGTTGCAAAAGGTTACGGAGAAACTGTCCCTATTGCAGATAACAATACCAAAGAAGGTCGGGCGGCCAATAGGCGAACAGAGTTTGTTATTGTAGAATTCTAATCAGCGAAAGGAAGCTTAACTGAATTTGCTCCAATCTCAATAAAATCATGGAGCACAATTAGCGACTTAATTTCAGGAATCACTTCTTTCAAACGAGTAAGAAGTGATTCTTTGTTTTCCAGGCCATGTATGAAAATCAATTTATTTGGCACCTTTCGGTCCACATAGCTTTTAACAAAATCATCATCTTTAGTGACAATGATATAACCTTTCTGAATTGATAATCTTCTGAGTTGGTCATCAATAATGCGCTGTTTTTGATGACCTTTCATTTCATTGACGTGGTATGCTTCAAGGTTTTCGGACCTAAATATTACTACTAGATCAGGGGGGAGATTTTCATCAATGATAAACCTCAACTTAAAAGTGTTCTTTTAATTTTTGATAAACTTCATCGACTGGTAATCCAACAACATTGTAAAATGACCCCTTGATCCACTCTACACCAATAAGTCCTATCCAGTCCTGGATACCATAGCTTCCTGCTTTATCAAGGGGTGGCGCAACGACTAAATAATGCGAAATTTCTTCGTCACTCAAACTTCTGAATTTTACCTCTGTGACGTTGGAAAAAGAGATCTCTTTGCTATTGTCGCTGATACAAACCCCCGAAACGACTAAGTGAGTCTTCCCCGAAAGGAATTGTAACACCTGTCTCGCTTCATCGTCATCTTTTGGCTTTCCAAGTATACGATCCTTAAAGATTACTACTGTGTCAGCACTGATAATTGTACCTGAATGAAATGCTTTCCTATTTGCTTTATTTTTTTCTGTAGCCAGGTATTCTGCTACTTGCATCACATCCATTTCTTCGGGAAAAACTTCATCAATCTCTACCGCCCTTACCTTAAAATCAAACCCAGCTGCTTCTAACAATTGTTTTCGTCTTGGAGAATTTGAGGCGAGGATAAGATTATTGAAATGCTTCATCAAAAAAAGAATTGAATTCGTCTTCTTTAATGGTTCCAAAAAGGAATCCACATATTACCTTAGGATAGAAGTAAGTGCTTTTTTGAGGTAAAGTGAAACCACTGTAGCATACTTCTTTTACCGTATCAATGGAAATGTCCTTGGTAATAATTGCACATTGCGAATCTCCTTTAATCACGGAGGTCAAGCATTTAGTGAAATTACGCTCAAAAGTCAGGTTCTTACAATCGCGTTGATTTTTTCCGGGAATACCCAGGCATTTTTCAAAGATGAAATAGTGCATAACCGTCAAGTCAAGTTCTTTGATGGCCTGTGGAAAGTCCCAGGTGATTTCATCGATCATTTCCGGTTTAAGTCTTACTTTGTAAGCTTCGTCTTCAATCAATAAACCAAACGCCCATTTCTTACCTAAAATAACTTCATTGACATCCGGAGCTTCTGCAATTGGTTTGATGAAGAAATATTGATCCAGTTTTGAGAGAAGTTCTTCCTTCGAAAATGAATCTATCCCATTAACTAATCGATGGGTTGGTAGAATTCTTAAATCATCGGCTTCCGTATTGGTGAAATACATCAGGTGATAATTGTATCCTTCGTCGCCCGTATGATTTGGGTTGTTCTTGGCTCTTTGCTTTTGATAGAGGAGAGAGCCCTCATACCTGTGATGTCCATCTGCAAGGATGATTTGTTTGTCCTCAATGATCTGAATTATTCTTCTGATGATCTGTGCATCGTGAATGACACTAAAAACATCTCTAACCCCTTGATAATCTTCAGTTTCGTACAAAGGATTAAGGATTGCTTCATCCAGGTATTTTTCAATCTCATGTTCGGGATCGGTATACAAACCATGCGTAGGACTCACATTCAATTGGGTTAAGTCCAAGATGTCCATTCGATCATTTACCGAATATGGCATTGTATTTTCATGTCTCAACAGCACCTTTTCATCCCAATCATAGACACGAAGGTTTGCTATAAATCCTTTTCGTATGCGTTCCTTATCTGATCCAGGCAAAGTAAAGTACTGATAATAGACATAGATCGAAGGAAGATCATCTTGCTTAATCGTACCATCTTTTTTCCATTGAATAAGTCTTTTGGCGGCACCTCTTGCGGAATCTTCACCACGAGGAACTGAGAGGTGAATACTGTTAAATTCTTCTTCATAAAGTGCCTCTCGCTGGCTTTCAGAAACCACATCAAATAGGGGGGATACCAATTTATCAATATCCTGTTGTAATGCTGAGTTATATCTCCAGGCTCGAAGTGGTTTAATCTCTGCCATTTAGCTCTTCATTCGATCTTTCCACCTGCTCTTACTTTCGCTGGAATGTGAGGATACAGCACTTTTTGTGTTGCTTTTCATTAGCTCATTGGCAACCAATGCTGCGACTTCTGCGACATCTGACGATATATCTTCTTTGAGAATCTCTGGATCGTAGTGAGATTCAACAAACTTAGTAGTGAAGGATCCATCCACAAATTCTTTATGAGTCAATACGAAATCGCAAAATGGTAATGTGGTTTTGACTCCTGAAATTTGATATTCAGCAATAGCTCTCCGCATTCGATCAATAGCTTCTGTCCGATCTTTCCCATACGTAATCAATTTGGCGATCATGGGATCATAAAATATCGAAACGTCCTGGCCTTGCTCATAGCCATCATCTACTCTTACACCGGCTCCTTGTGGTCGTATGTAGGTTTTGAGATTACCAGTGTCAGGTAAGAAGTTATTCTCAGGATCTTCTGCATAAACCCGAACCTCCACACTATGTCCCGTAATGTTCAAATCGTCTTGACTAAAGCTTAGTTTTTCTCCTTCAGCGATTTTGATTTGTTCTTTCACGAGATCAACCCCAGTAATAAGTTCTGTCACCGGATGTTCAACCTGTAGTCTTGTGTTCATTTCCAGGAAGTAGAAATCAAGGTTTTCATCAGCAATAAACTCTACTGTACCTGCACCAAAATAGTCACATGATTTTGCGACATTAACAGCCGCTTCACCGATTTCTTTACGACGCTCTGGTGTTAGTAATGCAGATGGCGCCTCTTCAATTACTTTTTGGTGTCTTCGTTGAATGCTGCATTCTCGTTCGAACAAGTGAACAATGTTCCCATGCTTATCTCCAAGTACTTGAACTTCAATGTGTTTAGGTGAAGAAATAAACTTTTCAATGAAGACCTCATCATTCCCGAAAGAGTTTCTGGCTTCACTCATAGCCCGATCCATTTGCTCTTCAAAATCTTTCGGGTCATTAACGATTCTCATTCCTTTTCCACCTCCACCAGCGCTGGCCTTAATCATCACAGGATATCCAATATCGTTAGCTACTTTCTTTGCTTTCTCTACATCATTGATGGGTTCATCCATTCCTGGGACTAGCGGCACATCAAACTTTTGTACCGTTTGTTTTGACGTAAGTTTATCTCCCATAACCTCTATAGCATGTGGGGATGGTCCGATGAACGTGATTCCTTCTTTTTCGACCCTTTCAGCAAATGAGGCATTTTCCGATAAAAATCCATATCCTGGGTGGATGGCATCAGCACCTGTTTTTTTACAAGCATCAATAATTTTATCCTGTACAAGGTAAGATTCTGATGCTGCCGCTGGGCCAATATTTATTGCTTCATCCGCATATGAGGCGTGTGGAAGCAGTTTATCAGCTTCACTATACACTGCTACTGTCTTGATTCCCAGCTCTTTGGCGGATCGCATCACCCGAATGGCGATCTCACCTCTATTGGCAACTAATATTTTCTTTATAGACATAATTCAATCGTTAGCGCAAGTTTATTGAAAAGCCGACATTCATTATATGGGTATTCCTACTAAATTTGCAACTTGTTTGAAAAAAGGAGAATACAAGTAAATGGATTTATTTGAGAAATTACTCAGTGATAAGGGAGCGCTAGGACAATACTCCTTTCTAGATGAGGATGTGAACTACTATTTCTTTCCAAAGCTAGAAGGTGAGATTAGCCCTCGAATGAAGTTTAAAGGAAAAGAAGTCCTTGCATGGAGTTTGAACAACTACCTCGGTCTTGCTAACCATCCGGATATTCGAAAAGCAGATACAGAAGCTACAGAGCAATGGGGTTTAGGTTATCCTATGGGTGCACGAATGATGACAGGTAATTCTGATCATCATGATCAATTGGAGCAAGAGCTTGCTGAGTTTGTAAGTAAGCCTGCAGGAATGCTTCTTAATTATGGATATCAAGGGATCATGTCAGTAATTGATGCGCTTGTTGATAGAAAAGATGTTGTTGTTTATGATGCTGAATGTCACGCTTGTATTATTGATGCATTAAGAATGCATCTTGGAAAGCGATTTGTTTTCCCTCATAATGACATTGAGAACTGTGAAAAACAGCTGAAAAGAGCAGAAAAACTAGCAAATGAGCAAGGTGGTGGTGTTTTAGTAATAACTGAAGGTGTGTTCGGAATGAGTGGAAATACCGGTAAGCTTGATCAGATTGTTGCTCTTAAAGATAAATTCGAATTCAGACTTCTTGTAGATGATGCGCATGGTTTTGGAACAATGGGTAAGACCGGTGCCGGAACGGGCGAGCATTATGATTGTCAAGATGGCATAGATATTTACTTCTCAACTTTTGCCAAGTCAATGGCAAGTATTGGCGCATTTATCGCTGGTGACAAAAATGTCATTGATCACTTAAGGTATAAAGTGCGATCTCAAATTTTTGCCAAGTCTCTTCCAATGCCATTGGTAATTGGTGGGTTAAAACGATTGGATATGTTGAGAACCATGCCAGAGATGAGAGAAAAGTTATGGACCATTGTAGATGCATTGCAAAATGGTTTCAAGGAGCGTGGATTTAATATAGGTACAACTGACTCACCGGTCACTCCGGTTGTGATGAATGGTGATGTGCTTGAAGCATGTAATATGGTGGTAGACTTAAGAGAAAACTTCCACATATTCTGCTCGATGATTGTGTATCCGGTCGTTCCAAAAGGTATGGTTATTTTGAGAATTATCCCAACGGCGATGCATACTTTGGAAGATGTGGAAGAAACCTTAAATGCGTTTGAAGCAATAAAAGAAAAATTAGATAACGGAGTTTATAAGGAAGCAGGAGTAGAAGGTGCCATGTTGGCAAAATCTTAATATTTATTCCATAAAAACTGTGTTATTTACGATTTTGGGCTATATTGCCCCCAATTATAAAATTTATCGATAACCTTAATTACCTCATAACATGAAAAGATTTGAACAACTAAAGTCAATGGTTGAATCACTAGAAGCTGATTTCGAAAAGTTCTACGATAAGCAAAACAATGCCGCTGGTACTCGAGTAAGAAAAGGTATGCAAGAAATGAAAAATCTTGCTCAGGAAATCAGACTTGAAGTTCAGGATATCAAGAACAAAGGATAATCGATTGTTTCCTAGAAAAAGAAATTAGGGAGTCAATTTTGACTCCCTTTTTTTATGGTCAATTTCTTGTCAGTATTCCTTTAAATAGTTCTTCAAAATCATTGCTTGCTTTCAAGTAATTGTAGTCCTGCCAGAAATCATCAGAATTTTTTGTTACTTGTCGCTCTAGGATAGATTTAGAAGCCAATTCTTCTTCTGGAGGGACCACAATGTCTTTCTTCTGAATCTCGGTTACTACAAAATCAGCCTTAAAGTTTACCGGCTTAGTTACATCATCTTTTGTTTTTCTCATCGTCCAGTCAATGTCATACTTAGCGTGACTTAAATACCAACGTCCATTGACAAATTGATAGTTAAGTTCATTATTGTAACGATCCAGTGTACTTCCACCTAAGCCTACCAGCATTGATGCCATACTCATACTTCCAAATACTTTCTCTGGTTCTTCAGGGCTAATCAGCTTTCTGAAAGATATTTTCACAAAGGCCAATGACTCTGTGTCAAGTAAGATTTGTCCTTCAAATAACTTTCCTTTCGCCTTAGATTTTGGTTTAAAGCTCACAACATACACGGCTCTTCCATTGTAAGAGGTAGCATCTGTAATCTTGTATGCGTGCTTTTTTGTTACTTTTTTACTTAAAATAGGATGTTCCTTCAAGAGTGAACTGGCAAATAAAGTAGGAGGGGTTACTCCAATTTGAAGATCACCAATATCTGCAAAGAATGAGGTATCTCTCGCTACACGTCCTTTAAGAATTTTCATCGCATTTTCCTCTTCTCCTGAATCTCCGTGACGAATCATATCAAAAGCGTATTCTGTCATTTGAACATATTCTTCTGATTCATGCCATATAGAAGCTCTCCAGAACGCGCGAAGCATCATTTCACTTTGATCGTGATTTTGGGGTATTGCCTCGATAGCCTCTTCAATGATTGTTTTTTCTTTAGCTCTTATGACAAGTTCTGGCAACTCAGTGACAGTCGATTTCAATCTTATGATCAACTCTTTATCTGAATTTATCGACGTTACCGGAATTGAATTTAATTCGTACCCCAAATAGGAAGCGGATAATTTTTGTGAATGATAATCAGGGGGAATAATCAATGAAAACTCTCCTGCGAGATTGGAAACAGTTCCATAGCTGGAATTGAAAATCCCTACATGAGAAAATGCAAGAGGTTCTCCGGTTTCTTGATCGATAACTTTACCGGATATGCGCTTGCCTTGTTGTGAATAAGAAATGATCACGCTAAACAGCATGAAAAGAATGGGTGATATGATTCGCATGATAGTTTTTAATAGTTTATATCAAATTACCTGCCAATCGACAGGAATGATTTTACTATTAATGATCATAGCATATGAAAGGTTGCTTCGCAATTTGAAGTAACTCGAATTATTTTTTTAGGAATTTACTCCACTTCTGTACCAAGCCTTCAGACGCATCAAATAATGGAGGTTTCACCGTTCTTTTTCCTATGCCTATTGCTTCCAAGCCTGCCTTGAGTGAACTTGGATTTCCTTCTTCAGAAAGCATTTCATAAGCTACCTGAAGGTCATTATTTAATTTATCAGCAAGCTTAAAATCGCCATCAAGGCACGTATTTATCATATGGGTAAACTCAGAAGGCATAAGGTTACCAATTACAGAAATAACACCTTCTCCGCCCATCTTAACAATATCTAATGCTAACGCATCATCTCCAGAAAGAAGCATTAGACTATTAGGTCTGTTTTCAGCGATCTCTTTACATTGATTCAGGTCACCTGAAGCTTCCTTCATCGCAATGATGTTAGGATGTTCCCCCAACTCAATAGTTGTGGGCGCCTCCATGTTAGATGCAGTTCGAGCCGGTACATTGTAAAGTATAATAGGGTGTGGAAATGCATCTGCAAGCAGATTATAGTGTCTTATAATACCATCTTGAGAAGGCTTATTGTAGTACGGGCTTGCCGATAAGATGGCTGTTAAATCAAAATCCTTCAGGTCCTTTGACTTTTCTATCAAATCGAAAGTATTGTTGCCTCCCAGTCCAAAAACGATAGGTTTTCTACCTGATACGCGATCAATTACAAACTGTAGTATTTCGAGTTTTTCTGACCAGGTGAAAACGGGAGATTCACCAGTGGTTCCTTGAACAACCAGATAGTCTGCGCCTCCATTAATGATGTGATCCAATAGTTTACCTAAAGAAGGGTAATCAACGGAATAATCAGCTTTCATTGGTGTGGCAAGGGCCACTCCTGTACCTTTCAATTCTTCTTTCATTTAATGCTTAAAATTATTGCTTCGCACGATTCTGATCACCATAACTTCCAGTAAAGGTGATAATTTGGGTTAAGCGCAAGACCGCTTATATCATTTTCAAATAACGAACCATATTAGCAACAGCTTTTGGTTGGCTTTCATCCATCTTTAATGAGAGCTGTAACAAATCGTAATACTGTTCAGTTTCAAACCCAATTTTACAAGTCGCCTTGCTTAGCGCAAGTACATACTTGAAGTTGATGTTTTCTGAAGTATCCATCGAAATCAGAAAATCGAACGATTGATTGATGAAGAACGTGAGGTTGTCTTTTTTGATCGTTCCTGTACCGGATATATCCTTTTTACTGAAGACTAATGGATCTTCAGATGGCTTTTCAATAAATCCAATTCTAGCGACAGACTTACCATCACCTTTAAGCAGCTCTTCAAGTTTAGTGATTGTATCTAAACTAAATTCATCGCCATTATAGAGTATCCCAATATTGGAAGCCTCCTTATAAGTGCAATGATCTTTGTCGGCATTGGTTGGTTTGCCTTTGTGGTTAAGGAAAATGTTTTTAATCATTTTCTAAAAGTTCTCTAAATGATGACTCGTTCAAAATAGTTATTCCTAACGAATCCGCTTTCTCTTTTTTTGCTGGTCCCATATTGGCACCAGCTACTAAATAGTTAGTTTTTGATGAAATGCTGCTAGCAACTTTTCCACCATGCTGTTTGATGACATTCTTCAATTCATCTCTACCAAATCCTTCAAAAACACCTGAAACGACGAATATAAGTCCTTTCAAGGTATCATCCGTTCCTTCTTTTTGTTCTACTTCAAAGGAGAGCCCTGAGGTTTTCAAGGCATTGACCATTTGAAGGTTTTCTGCATCATTGAAATAAGCAACTATGCTCTCTGCAATACGATCCCCAATTTCGTGAACTTGAACTATTTCATCGAACGATGCACTCATAAGACGATCGATCGTAACAAAATGTTGAGCTAGTTTTTCTGCAACAGTCTTGCCTACGTATCGAATGCCTAACCCAAATAATACTCTTTCAAACGGTATCTTTTTCGAATTCTCAATGGATTCGATAATGTTTTGAGCGGACTTTTCTTTGATCGATCGTTTGGATATTTCCCCTGTGGTTTCATCCGTTTCTTCAAATTGTAAATTATTTATGTCTTCAAACTTTAGTTCGTACAGTCCTGCAGCATTTCTAATCAATCCTTTGCTTAAGAATCCTTTGATTGTTCTTGGACCTAAAGATTCAATATTCAAGGCGTTACGACCTATGAAATGCTCGATCCTACCTAGTACTTGGGGCGGACATGTTTCCTTGTTTGGACAATAGTGCTGTGCTTCGCCTTCCTTGCGAATAAGAGATGTACCACATTCCGGGCAATTAGAGAGGTATATGATCTCTTCAGCTTCTTCTGGTCTGGCTTCTAGATTTACTCCTGTGATTTTAGGGATAATCTCTCCACCTTTTTCCACATTGACGCTATCACCGATTCTAACGCCTAATCGTTCGATTTCATTTGCATTGTGCAAAGAGGCTCTTTTCACGGTGGTACCTGCCAAAAGAACGGGTTCAAGTTCTGCAACGGGCGTGATGGTGCCTGTTCTACCGACTTGGTAGGTGATGTCATTAAGTTTTGTAACAGCAGACTCAGCTTTGAACTTGTAAGAGATCGCCCAACGTGGGTTTTTAGCGGTAAATCCTAATTCAGATTGATGTGCAATGCTATTGACCTTAATGACAATTCCGTCGGTTTCTACACTTAGTTTATGACGTTCCTGATCCCATCGATTGATGTATTCAATTACTTCATCAATATTTTGACACTTTTGATAGGTCTGTGACACATTAAAGCCAGATTTCTCCAAAAAATTTAAAGATTTTTCATGTGTATCAAATGTATTGATATCGTCAAGATAGGAGTACAGGTAACAATCTAATTTTCTGCTCGCGACAATTGCGGAATCTTGCATTTTTAAGGTTCCTGAGGTTGTGTTTCGAGCATTGGCATATCGGGTAATCAGGGTTTTACCTTCTGCCTCTCGTTGCGCATTTTCTTCTTCAACACTTTCATTCAATTTTATGAATTGTTCCTTGGGCATGAATACTTCACCTCTTACTTCGAAGGATTCAGGGAAATTATTACCTTGAATTTTTAAAGGTATCGAACGAATAGTCTTAACGTTGGTAGTTATATCATCCCCTTTTGTTCCGTCACCGCGTGTAATCCCCCTTTCGAGAATGCCATTTTCATACTTTAGACTGATGGCAACCCCATCAAATTTTAACTCGCATATATATTCATAATCGTCCGTGCCCAAACCCTTTTTTACCCGTCCATCAAAATCTACCAATTCTTCCTTTGAATAGGTATTGCCTAATGATAGCATTGGATATTTGTGCGAAACTGTTTCAAAATCCTTAGTAATGTCTCCTCCAACCCTTGAACTTGGGGAGTGGGGTAGTTTAAAGTCTGGAAACTCGTTTTCCAGTTTTTCGAGCTCCTTTAGCTTTGTATCAAACTCATAATCAGATATTTCAGGCTCACTTTTTTGATAATAGAGGTAATTGTGGTGATTTAACTCTTCAGTAAGTGCCTCAATCTTCTTTTTTGCTTGCTCCTTTTCCATCGAAAACAAATCTATTTCATTCATCGAGAATCCTTTGTTTTTTTTTCTTGTCCATGAATTGTTAGCCACTAATTTTGATAACAAATTCACCAAGTTGTTAGATAAGCGAGAACGTATACTTGCCGCTGCCTATGCCCATTTCTCAACCAAGGGTTATAGTGGTACTACGATCAATGACATAGCTAAGTCATTGAAAATGAGTAAGAAAACAATATACTTCCAATTCAGGAATAAGGAGGAGCTTTTCATTGCCGTAGGTAGGATGAAGCTTGAAGGAATTATAAGCTTATCTGAGAAAATAATATCCTCAGACAAAGATTTTATCAATAAACTCATTGATTACCTCCAGATGATGCATGAGTATGTCAGACATATGAGTATTGAGGTGCTTCGAGATGTGTTTAACGATAACAGTGTTTTGACAAAAATCATCTCTGATCATATCCATGGAGCGGTATTTGATCGTTTTTCAGTTTTACTGAAACAAGGATATGAAGAGAAAATGATTGATGATCGGGTAGATCCAATGGTTTCACTAATGATGTATAAGGAGACTTTAAGTTCATTTTTGTTTGGTAAACCTGTTGATTATTCAGACGTCAAGCTGGAAAAAGAATTTCATGTCTTGTTGTCCAAACAGTTGAGAAGCTTCTTTCGTGGACTGCTTTCTAAGAAAGGTACCCAGCAATTTGATGAACTTTACGATAATCTGCCTCATCTGACTAAAGCATATGGCTGATTGAAAACTATCTTTGCTCCATGCACGACAAATTTCTAGCGCATCTTAATTCAAATCCTATTTTTTCATTGGTTTCGGCAGCTTCAAAAGTGATTGAAGTTGAATCCTTTGTTGTTGGTGGATATGTGCGTGATTTAGTACTTAAAAGACCTTCTAAAGATCTTGATTTTGTGTGTGTCGGGAGTGGAATACGTCTTGCAAAAGAGGTAGCCAAACGATTAGGTCCGGAAGCTAGGTTGTCCACTTTCAAGAATTTTGGCACTGCTGCCATTCATCATGATGGATTTGAATATGAATTTGTTGGTGCAAGGAAGGAATCCTACAGAAAAGATTCCCGGAATCCCATTGTTGAGGATGGCTCCCTAGAAGACGATCAAAATCGGCGAGATTTTACCATCAATGCCATGGCCATAAGCTTGAATGATTCCAACTACGGGCATTTGATTGATCCCTTTAATGGGATGGAGGATCTTCGCAATATGATCATACGGACGCCTTTGGATCCAGGAATTACATTTTCTGATGATCCATTACGTATGCTAAGAGCGATCCGATTTGCAAGCCAGCTGCATTTTGATATCGAGCCGGACACTTTTGAAGGAATTGTCAATCATGTAGAGCGTATCATCATCATTTCGCAAGAACGCATCACTGATGAACTTAACAAAATCATACTGTGCGATAAGCCGTCATATGGCTTCCAGCTTTTGTTTCATAGTGGTCTTCTAAAACTCATTTTTAAGGAAATGACGGACCTTCAAGGGGTTGAAAAAATCAATGGTAAGGGGCACAAAGATAATTTTTATCATACGCTTCAAGTCCTGGATAATATCAGTGAAATGACTGATGATCTTTGGCTTAGATGGGCTGCCATTCTTCATGATATTGCCAAACCAGCCACTCAACGTTTCAATGAGAAAGTAGGTTGGACCTTTCATGGTCATGAAGACCTGGGTGCTAAATGGGTGCCAGGCATATTCAAGAAGCTTAAGCTGCCCATGGACGAACGCATGAAGTATGTACAAAAGCTGGTAAGGCTTCATTTACGCCCAATAGCATTGGTGAATGATCGGGTGACCGACTCTGCCGTGAGACGAATGATCTTTGAGGCAGGAAAGGATGTTCGGGATTTGATGACCTTGTGTAAAGCAGATATTACCTCCAAAAGCCCGGAACGTGTGAAAAAGTATCAGGCGAACTTCAAAAAAGTGGAGCAAAGAATAAAAGAGGTAGAAGAGAGGGACCATGTGATGAATTTTCAACCACCTATTTCAGGGGAACAAATTATTGAGGTGTTTGAAATAAAACCTTCAAAAGTAATTGGGGATATTAAGAACGAAATTAAAGATGCCATTCTCGACGGACGTATAAGAAATAATGAAAATGAAGCTTTTGAATTGATGCTTAAACTGGGAAAGAAGTACGGTTTAAAACGCTCATCAAATTACATTTCCGGCTCCAAAGACAAATAACTATGTTTGCACGCTGTTAGAAGTGTCGATCCCTGAGAGTTAGATACTGTGAAACAAAATAATATTCGAAAACCATTTCGATGATTGATAAACAACCATTTTAAAATGAAAAAAATACTTTTATTGATTGCGGTTTTATCCGTTGGTTACGTTCATTCTCAAAGCATGGAAGTAGCCCCTGGTGACTCTATTCCGTGGGAATTAAGGAAGCAATCATTTATTTACAACTCTGCAAAGCTGTTTAATGACCCATTAGTTGCTCGAATGGCATTGTATAGTTTACTAGCTGAAAATCCAGCAAATCCGTCGCTTTATGATTCTTTAGCATTATCCTACTTGCAATACAATCAAAGTGCATCTGCAGCACTAGTTGCACAACAGTCTCTTCAGATTAATCCGCAAAATCAATTTGCTATGGAAATAGCTGCTACTGGTTTTGATAACCTGGGCATTAAAGACAAGGCACTCACAAACTATGAGAAGCTACATTTAGCAAGTGGCGATATCAATATTCTTTACAAGGTGGCATTTCTTCAGATGGAGCTGGATCGCTTTACCGAATCCAATACCTCATTAGACATAATAATTGGAGATCCTCAGGCGCTAGAAAATACCATTCGTTTTCCTAATACTGCAGGTACCGGGCAAGAGGTAACATTGAAGGTTGCAGCGCATAGAGTAAAGGCAATGATTCTTCAAGAACAAGGGGATATAGAAGGTGCAAAAGCCAAATTTCTTGAAGTACTGGAAATGCAACCAGGATTCGAAATTGTGCAACAGCAATTGAGAGAATTGACAAAACCTGCTGAAGACGAGTAATTTTACTCCTCTTCGGCTTTGTTTTTTAGTAGCTCCAGCCATTTGAGGAGCTCATTATAAACTTTCTGATGATTTTCTGCAAGTACCACAAACGCTCCCTGAAATGAGGCACTTATGGTTGCTATGGTCTGACCTTCATCGAATTCCAGCGTCCAAACGTATATTCTTTTAACGAGTTTTGCTTTGCTGGTCCAGGAAAGTATATGTGGTTTATCTACTTTTTGTATCTGTGAACTTCCATGTGTTCTGCCTTGGGTCCACTTAAAGTTTGTTCCGACTGCTACTTCTCCGTCTATGGTAACTTTTTTAACATCTGGATTCCATGTAGGCCAGTTTTCCATATCTACTAAAATGCTCCAGACTTTGTCGATATCTGCGTTGATGATTGTGGAATGAGAATCTCGAATACCAGCATTCTCGTTGATTTTACCTTTTTGAGCCAGAGCATTAAGTTTTTTCATGCGTAGTAATCTAACGGTGTATGGCTAAGTTATTCAACTTCGGAATCTTCTTCCTTCTTTTTTTCATCCTTCTTTATTAACCCGGAAGTCATCACAAGGCTTGTAACAATAATTACAAAAAGTAGTATGCCTGATCGAAATCCCTCAAAATAGAACTCTTGTGGGATCGAATAGAAGAGAAGCAAGGTGATTAAACCTCTCGGAGCAATTGTAATAGCTCTTCGAACATTATCATGTTTATAAGGCAGAAAGGATGCATATCGGCTAATGTAAATAATGGACAAAATCGCTGCACTTACAATAGCAACTTTTACATCCATAAGGGTAGAGAGAGCTATTGAAAAGCCGAATATGACAAAAAAGAACGTTCGTACGACAAAGGCAGATTCAATAGTAATCATCAAGAAAGTTTCTTTGATGTTCTCTATCGCCATCGGTCTTAGATATCTCTTTAATCTGCCTATAAAAAATAGTTTGTAATTATTTAGAATTAGTCCGAAAACAAGAATGATAAGCAGTGAAGATAAATGCATCAGCTTACCAATGCTGAATAGTAGAAAAAGAACTCCTATCATAAGGAAGAGCTTGACCTTGGTCTCAAGGTTTTGAAAAATGTAGATTAAGACATAAGATAGAATAACAGAAAGTACAACTGTTACCACCAGCCCGAATGTAAAATCTCCTAAAACCATGACATTGCTTGTAGACTTTCCAAGCTCCACTAAAAAATAGAATGCCATTATGCCTAGTATGTCAGAAAATGTACTTTCATAAATATGAAACTCCTCGTCATATTTATTGAGGTTAGCTACAGACGGGATTACAATCGCGCTACTTAATATTGAGAGGGGAGTAGCATATATAAGAGCTGTGTTCCAATTCATTTCCTTAAAAGCAATGATTAAGATTCCTGCTATGCTGAATAAACAAATGAGTAGGCCCAATAACGCAATGATGAATGATTTGGAGATTAGTTTGAGTTTATCTTTTGCGATCTTTAGTTCAAGAGCCGCTTCTAGAACGATTAGAATCAATCCGAGGGTTCCAAGCACTTCTAAGATCCTGATTCGTGTGAAAATTTCGAGGATGCGTTCCTTATCGATACCAAATAACCCCACCAGTTCTCTTCCAACAATTCCCAGAAATATAAGGAGCAGAACAGAAGGGATATTTGACTTGGCAGAAACCCGATTGAATATGTAAGAAAGGATGATTATTAATGAGGCCGCAATGATTATATAGTACTCCATTTGTTATGATTAGGTAGACTAAATTAACAATTCAAAACATGTGAAAACAATAGTGGAACTAATTGCTTTATTTAGAAGTTAGTTTGGGCAAATTATTATGATTAAGATGGAAAAAGCCACGTTTGGATCTGGATGTTTTTGGTGTACGGAAGCGATGTTTCAACGCTTGAATGGAGTTTCTAATGTAAAGTCAGGGTATTCCGGAGGTAGAACTGAAAATCCCACGTATAAGCAAGTATGTAGTGGTGAAACAGGTCATGCAGAAGTCATTCAATTAGATTACGATTCGAATATTATTAGTTACGATGAGCTTTTGGAAGTCTTTTGGAAAACTCACGACCCAACTACATTGAATCGTCAGGGGAACGATGTGGGTACCCAATACAGATCTGTGGTATTCTATCACGATGAGAATCAAAAATTACTGGCCGAGAACTACA
Organism: Ekhidna sp.; assembly: GCA_965601465.1. Lineage (GTDB taxonomy): Bacteria > Bacteroidota > Bacteroidia > Cytophagales > Cyclobacteriaceae > Ekhidna. Next base: position 2,838,894 of record OZ271834.1, read on the forward strand.
AACAGAAGCTGGAAGAGTCCAGTATTTGGCCGGATCCAATTGTGACTGAAATCAGTCCTTTGGATAAATTCTACGAAGCTGAGACAGAACACGATGACTACTACAATCAGAACAGTAGCCAACCATACTGTGCATTTGTGGTAACTCCTAAAGTAGAGAAATTCAAAAAGATCTTTGCAGAGAAACTTGCTTAGTTATAGTGTTTGCTCAAATGGTGCACATGCAGTCGAATTTTATCTACCCGTGCTGTAACGTGTTTAACGTATTTAAATAGTTCAGTTTCAAGTAAGTATACCTGCCCAGAGTAAGAGTTAATTCCAACATCGTTTGCTGTTTCCTCAGAATTCTTTTCGATTTCTTTCATTGCTTTACACTCTCCGTTCATGAAGTGGATAAAGCTCTTTGAGTCATACTCACTTTCAAACTTTTTGATGTCCTTTAAGGTCTTTTTTATTTCTTTATCATCATTGGTTCGGGAAAGCTTAGTCAGTACATTGTAGAGAATCGTATCGTAATGATGAATATCATCGAGAAGCGTAAGTATCTTATTTCGGTATTCTTCATCGAAACATAATTCCTGAAGGCCTTCATAGGAGGACAACTTGTCTGCTTCTAAATCCCAATCATAGGTAATTTCATCAATTTTATCATCCAATCGCTGCTCGTCTTCTTGAGCAAATAGATTTATTGTAAAAAGCAGAAACGATCCTATTAAGATACTTTTCATTATTCTTAAGCTTAGTAATATCGATGGTTAATCAAATTCCGCTCCAAAATTTCTTTGCAGCATTAGTTGCTAAGGTAACTATTAGTATTTTTCCTCTTCTACGTATAAAACCCGATTTTTGACTGAGAGTTCCTAATACTTTTTCCTATTATTACGATGATTCGATCAATATATTTTCTAATTATTCTATTTGGGTGTTCAGATACTAGCCAAAATAGCATTGAATACATAACTGCTGAACAGTTAATTGAGTTGCAACAAGAAGGTGTCCCGATAATTGACGTGAGAACTAAGAAAGAATATGATCAAGGTCACATAAAAGGCGTTTTTAACGTAGATTTTCTCTCTTCAGACTTTATAAATCAGATGAAAAAATGGAATAATAATGATCCAATAGTTATTCACTGTGCGGTTGGGGGAAGAAGTGGGAAAGCTGCGAAACAACTTCAAAAAGCGGGATTTACGAAGATTTATGATTATTCCGGAGGTTTTAAAGACTGGCAGTCCAAAGGATATGATACGGAATGAAACTTGTGTGACAGGAAAAAAGGTCTATGAAAACGAATCAATCGCTATAGAAGCGCTTATTCAGCATCATATAATGAATGAATTCGGAGAAAAAGAAGGTCCAATTAATGTATATAGCTGTTTAGAATGTGGAAATTGGCATTTTACCTCAAAAGGGCCAAAGAATGATATCTTTGAAGATGTAGAGGTTGTGCAAAGAATCAAGAAAGAGCGCTTAGCCTTTCAATGGGAGAGAAAACTAAAATAAAAAACCGCTCCGTAACACGAAGCGGTACAGATCCAACATCTTTTATTATGAGAAGATTAATAATTGGTGATGAATCCTGATGCAAATAGAACGAATTTTATTGAAATAGTTATATTATTTTACATTAGCGGTTAATTAACAAATAAGAAATATGAATCAAGACCAAGTTATAGAGCGCCTTAAGGCAGGGAATGAAAGATTTGCCAGTAATTCCTTGAAAGGAGAGCTTCAAGACTCACAGAGAAGATCTGAGCTTACTGGAGGGCAGTCTCCCTGGGCGATCGTTTTAAGTTGCGCAGATAGCAGGGTTGTTCCTGAACATGCATTTGATACTGGTCTTGGTGAGCTTTTTGTACTTAGAGTTGCTGGAAATATTGCAAATACAGATACAATTGCAAGTATCGAATATGCCGTTGCACATCTCGGAACTGGTGTTATTGTCGTGATGGGCCATGAAAGTTGTGGAGCCGTTGGAGCAGCGTTGGCAGGGGGTGACAATGGTTATAATTTAAACCATCTACTCGCTCAGATCGAGCCGGCAAAGGCTCAGGCAGGAAACGGGGATGTTAATGTAGTGGTTAAAAAGAACGCAGAGTTAGCAGCTAAAGATCTATATGATAGATCCAATATCATAAAAGGAGCTGTTGATGATGGTAATCTTAAAATCGTAACGGCTTTCTATAATTTAGGAAGCGGTAAGGTTGATTTCCTTTAAAAAGAGAACCCGTATAATGAAATTAATAGGCCTGCGGTAGCAGGCTTTTTTTATTTACTGAAAAAGGTGCTTAGCGATTATCTCTAACTTTCATATTTTTGTGGGCTAATCCCTCACTATGTCTGCTGATTTTCAACGTAAAAAGCTTGGATATTTTTTCAGGATTTTGGACCTGAATAGTAATAGCTGCCTTCAAATGGATGACTTTACCGAAATGGTGGAGAAGGTTCGTGTTCGACAGGATTATGAACCCAACAGCAAGGAGCATAAACGAATTACTGACAAAGCTGTCAAGTTATTTAATAGTCTTGTAAAAGATATCAAGCCATTTTCCTATAACCAGGTAACGGAACGCGAATGGGTAGACTTCTTTTTGGAGAAAGTGATTCTTTCCGGCGATGAAGATACCTTGGATGATTACAAAGAGTTGATCTTTAACTTCATGTTCGACTTCTTTGATCAAAACAGGGATGGATATATTTCCAAGAAGGAATATGAGGATTTCTACGATATTTTTGGCATAGACAGAGCTTACTGTGATAAAGCATTTAGTCTGTTAGACAAGACGCAGAGTTACAGACTTTCCAGATATGACTTGATGACTGCAGTAGAAGAGTTCTTTGCTTCAAATGATCCAACCCTTCACGGAAATTGGATTTTCGGCAACTGGGATTCTGAACCACATGTCATTGACATTTAACTCAATTTGTCTAAAATAGAATCATCAACCAAGTTTGGTAAAGTGACTTGTAGTTCGGGAGTTCGTTCCATTTCACGCTTGATAGCAAAAAGAGCTTCTTGATTACGTGCCCAACTTCGTCTGGCAATACCATTATTTACATCGTAAAACAGCATTGATTTTAATTTCCGATCAGCTTCTTCACTTCCATCAAGGAACATTCCAAATCCTCCATTGATTACTTCTCCCCAGCCAACGCCACCACCATTATGAATAGAAACCCAGGTAGCTCCTCTAAAACTGTCTCCAATAACATTTTGAATCGCCATGTCAGCAGTGTATCTACTTCCATCATAAATGTTACTCGTTTCACGATAGGGTGAATCAGTACCGCTCACATCATGATGGTCCCGACCTAAAACGATCGGTGCCGAGATCTCTCCGGTATTAATGGCTCGATTAAAAGCCTCCGCAATGCTAGATCTTCCTTCAGCATCAGCATATAAGATCCTTGCTTGCGAGCCTACTACCAACTGATTGTTTTCAGCCTCCTCAATCCAACGTATATTGTCTTGCATCTGCTGTTGAATCTCAGGTGGAGATACTTCCATAATCTCTTTCATCACCTTCAATGCGATCTGATCTGACTTTCTCAAATCATCAGCAGCTCCAGAAGTGCACACCCACCTAAAAGGGCCAAAACCATAGTCAAAACACATAGGTCCTAAAATATCCTGAACGTAGGAGGGGTACCTAAAGTCAATTCCATTTTCAGCCATGACATCACCTCCTGCCCTGGATGCTTCAAGGAGGAATGCGTTACCATAATCAAAGAAATAGGTGCCTCTTTCAGAATGTTTGTTCACGGCTTCTGCATGCCTCTTCAATGATTCCTGAACTTTGATCTTGAAAGCTTCCGGCTGATTTCGAATCATCTCATTAGCTTCTTCAAAGCTTAATCCAACCGGGTAGTAACCACCGGACCAGGGATTATGAAGAGATGTTTGATCAGAACCTAATTCAACCAAAATTCCCTGTTCATAGAAGTATTCCCATACATCAACGACATTACCGACATACGCAATAGAGACAACTTCCTCATTTACCTTTGCTTGCTTTACTCGTTCAGTTAGGTCATTAATGTCCTCGATGATTTCATCTACCCATCCTTGTTGATGTCGTTTATGAGCTGCATTTGGATTTACTTCAGCACAAACTGTGACACAACCAGCGATATTACCGGCCTTAGGTTGTGCTCCACTCATGCCTCCAAGGCCCGCAGTTAGGAAAATCTTTCCAGCAGGAATAACTCCCGAGCCCAACTTTTTACGGAAAGCGTTCATAACCGTAATGGTCGTTCCGTGTACAATCCCTTGCGGTCCAATGTACATGTAAGATCCAGCGGTCATTTGACCATATTGGGTAACTCCAAGCGCATTAAACCTTTCCCAATCATCAGGTTGTGAGTAATTGGGAATCATCATTCCATTTGTCACGACAACCCGTGGAGCATCTTTGTGTGAAGGAAATAAACCCATGGGATGACCTGAATAAACATGTAATGTTTGCTCATCCGTCATCTTGGAGAGGTATTCCATGGTGAGTAAATACTGTCCCCAGTTTTGAAAGACCGCTCCATTACCTCCATAAGTTATTAGTTCCTCAGGATGTTGAGCCACAGCGGGATCAAGGTTATTCTGGATCATTAACATGATAGCAGCTGCTTGCTTTGAACGTGCGGGGTAATCGTGTATTGGTCTTGCATACATTTCATAATCAGGCATGAAACGATACATGTAGATCCTTCCAAAATTATTTAGTTCTTCAAAGAATTCTTTCGCAAGCTCACTGTGCCATTCCTTTGGAAAATAACGAAGGGCGTTGCGAACGGCAAGCTTCTTTTCATCCTGAGAGAGTATGTCTTTACGTTTGGGTGCTCTGTTAATACCTTCTTTCAAAGCTTTCTTAGCAGGTAAAGTAGCTGGTATACCTTGTGATATTTGTTCTTTAAATGTCATGTTCGATTTTTAATAACGATCAAAATCTGATGCAAACTCCGTTTCAAGCGACAATGAATGCTTTCTAGCTTCGTCCATTGCAACTGCAAGAAGCTCTTTATTCTTCACCATTTCTATGGCAATTTCCATGGTTTCATTCATAACTCCATCCTTCGTGATATGATCAATTTTGGATCGAACATGTTGATGAATAGCGCTCATTATTGGGCTGGACTTCAATGGTCGATGAAAATCGATAGCCTGTGCAGCACAGAAAATTTCTACGCCAATGATCTTTTCAACATTTTCTACCACGCGCAATGCCTTTCTTCCTCCAATTGATCCCATGCTTACATGATCTTCCTGACCCAATGATGTTGGTATACTATCGGCACTAGCAGGAAAGCAGAGGCCTTTGTTTTCACTAGCAAGTGCAGCAGTGGTGTATTGTGGTATCATAAAACCGGAGTTAGTCCCGGTTTCCTTTAAGAGTAGTTTTGGGACACCAGGTGTATCGCCTTCAAGAGAGAGATATATTCTTCTGTCTGAGATGTTGCCAATTTCTGCAGCCGCCAGGCATGCATAATCAATCGGCAATGCTAGTGGTTGACCATGGAAATTACCGCCACTTATCGTATGCTCCTCATTAAAGACTATGGGATTATCTGTAACTGAGTTAATCTCTATTTCCAGCATTTCTTTTACGTGTAACCATGCATTTCGTGATGCTCCATGTACTTGTGGGATGCATCTAAGCGAGTAGGGATCCTGGACCCTTGCACAGTTAGTGTGTGAGTGAACAATTTCTGAACCTTTCAATAACTTGGTGATGAAAGAAGCTACATGGCGATTTCCTTTGTAAGCCCTAACTTCATGAAGTTCTGGAGAAAAAGGTTTAACAGATGCAAGCAAGCCTTCTATCATCATTGCACCAGAAATATCCGCATGCACCATTACATTTTGCAATCGCTCTACGATCATGATGCCATGTGCAGCTATAAATTGAGTGCCATTGATTAAACCAAGACCTTCTTTTGCTCCCAGGTTGATTGGTTCAATGCCATTACTTCTCATCCATTTTTCAGTAGAAACAAATTCGCCATTTACATTCACTCTTCCCAATCCAATTAAGGGGAGAAACAGGTGGGAGAGAGGAGCAAGATCACCGGAAGCACCAACGGATCCTTGTTCTGGAACATATGGAGTTATGTCTTGATCTATGTGAAAGATGATACGTTCAATGGTAGCTTCCTGAACCCCGGAAAAGCCCTTAGCTAACGCATGAACCTTCAGAATCATCATCAGCTTTGTGATCTCATTTCGAATAGGATCTCCCAAGCCTACAGCATGACTCATCAATAGATTTTTCTGGAGAGTACTGGTTTCTGACTTTGAAATCTGAGTGGTACAGAGTGGCCCAAATCCAGTATTGATTCCATATACTGCTTTGTCACCATCAGCAATCTTCTTAACGTCATTGGCGCTCTTTCTGATCACATCTCTGGTAGCGTCGGAAAGGATACCTTTTGTTGTACCTTTTGATATGGAAATTGCGATGCTGGCGGTTAGGTGATCTTCACCATAATGGAATACTTCGGGGGTTATTGCCATAATGAAAAAGTTGTTATGGCAACAAAGTTAAGAATTGACTACTGACTAGCTTCTCTTTTCGGGAAAATCCTCGTAGAAGTAATCGTCAAATGATTTTTCTGATGGCTTTCCATCTTTGAGTATTCTAATAATCATCCATATGAATAGCACATTCACTACAAGAAAAAGTGTGAAAACCAATGCATAGGGCATATTGAAGTAAGTAAAAACCACATATAACAGTAAGGCTGAAGATGTAAGTGATATCGGGAACTGAATCTCTTTCATATCTAACCAACACATAAATGAGACTCAATGTTTAAATCTGTGCTAAAAGAATATGGTTTGAGCTTCACGGTACGTATTTGCATGTGCTTCAAGGATATCTTTGATGTGCTCAGAATATCCACCACCCATCGAAACAACGATTGGAAGGTTGTTCTTCTTTGCTTCCAACAAAACCATGTGGTCTCTTTGTCGACACCCTTCCATGCTTAGTCCTAGTCGACCTAATTTGTCGGTTTTTAGGACATCCACACCGGATTGGTAAAAAATGAAATCAGGGCTGACTTCCTGAATCAATTTTTTCAGTGTCTGGTCTAGAATACCGAGATAGGTTTTGTCGTCAGTGCCGTCCTTTAACGGAATATCTAAATCCGATTGCTCTTTTTGTAGTGGGTAGTTATGTTCACCGTGCATACTGAAGGTGAAAACGCGCGATTCGTTTTTGAATATTTCAGCTGTGCCGTTACCTTGATGAACATCCAGATCCACGACTAATATTTTGGAAGCTTTTTTCTTATCAAGGAGGTACCGGGCCGCTATCGCTATATCATTAAGTAAGCAAAATCCCTCTGCTCGATCGGTAAAAGCATGATGCGTTCCTCCTGCAATATTCATTGCAATGCCATGATCTAATGCAAATTCTGCACACTGTATAGTTCCTGCATTAATCGTCACTTCCCTCTTCACCAGATCATGGGTGATTGGGAATCCACTTCTTCGCTCTTCTTGTCGGCTAAAATCAAGGTTTTGAAGCTTTTGCCAATATTCTTCTTTATGAACAGACAAAATTTCAGCTTCCGTTAATTCCCTGGGAGCGAAAATATTCTCATCTCTTATCGTGCCTTCATGAAGGAGTTGTTTGGGAAGTAAGTCATATTTTTCCATGGGGAAACGATGGCCATCAGGAAGTGGGTGATTATAAATACTTGACCATGCAATTTTTAACATCTTCGTATAACTCTTCCTTTTCATTAATGTTTAGGTGAACTATCTTGGTAATCACACTAAACTCATAGTTGACATGCCAAAAATATCCGTCCAACGTTCGATCAAAATTAATGCTCCTGCTGAAGTAGTTTATCCTGCAATTAATGATTTTAAAAAGTGGGTCGTATGGTCTCCGTGGTTATTAATGGAGCCAGAAGCAAAAGTTACGTTTTCTGATGATGGTAAGTCCTACTCTTGGGAGGGGGATCGACTTGGCACCGGTAATATGCATCGGAAGACTGAAAAAGAAAATGAATACATTGACTTTGATTTAAACTTTATAAAGCCTTGGAAATCAGCCAATAAAACAAGCATGCAATTAAAGTCTGTTGAAGGAGGAACTGAAGTAATATGGACAATGGATAGTAGCTTACCATTTTTCCTATTCTTTATGAAAAAAATGATGACAGCATTCATAGGCGCCGATTATGAAAGGGGATTAGATATGCTGAAAGCGTATGTAGAAGAGGGGGAGATACATTCAAAATTGGAATTTGAAGGAAAATCTGCTTTTGAAGGGTGTAAGTGGGTCGGTGTTGAAACTTCTTGTTCAATGGATGACATGGCTACACAGATGGAATCCGATTATGGGAAAGTTCATGCATTTGCGGATGCAAATAAAGATCTTATCGGGGGGGCTCCATTTACGATCTATAAGAAATGGGATTTGATTAAAAACCGGGTTGGTTATATCGCATCAATTCCAGTTACTGAAGTACCTGATAATATGGATTCCGCCCTCTCTACAGGTGAAATACCTGCCACAAATGTTGAAAAGATTAAACATATTGGTGCATATAAACATTTGGGTAATGCCTGGAGTACGGCATATGCCATGATGCGTAATAAGGAATTCAAAAGCAATAAAAAGATATATCCGTTTGAGATTTATTTAAATGACCCAAAAGCTACTCCGGAAAAGGAGTTGATGACAGTGGTTCATTTTCCTATTAAGTAACGGCTATTATTCAACTACTATTACTGTACAGGAACTTAAGAGCTCAGGGCAACCATCTACTTCTGCCTGTAAGCAAACTTCCCATTCTCCCTGGTCAAACTGGTAGATGAGTTTATCATCGCCCGTGCGATCTTCAAATTCTGAGAATATAAGTTCATCATTTTGGAAGATGTTCCACGAGTAGTCTATGAGATCTTTTTTGTCAAAGTTTGCAATAAATTCAAAGGTGTTTGAATTGATCTCTTCTGTAATAAACGACACGAATGGACAAGCATCTACTGTGAGTACTCTGCAGAATTCAGTTCCGGAAAAACAATCGCCCTCCGGCAAGGAAGTTTTGATACAAATCTCATAGGTGCCGGATGGAAAAGTCTCCGTTAAAATATTATCTCCCAGTGTATTACCGCCATCTTCCTCTACTTTTTCGTCATTGATGTACCATCCGTAGCTGATGTCACTAATCCTGTCAAAGTCTGCAGTAAATAAGAACCTATTCACTTTCAGCGTATCAATGTCAAAAAACAGATCAGGACATTTATCACAGGAGTCAAAGGCTTTAAATAATTCAAAAGGCGTTTCTATTGGTATTTCTGCTTGCTGGGCATAATCAAACAATGCTATGGGATAAACGAATTTTGGCTGTTTATCAAATCCCTGTGCAAGTTCAAATTCAAAATACTCGACCTGATTGTTGATAATCACTTGGTTACTGTCAATGTCTATCATGGTGACTGGGTAGACCAGATCAAAACATTGTATAAAAAAGGGATCAAATTCATCACGAAGGGTCAAAATTCCACAATCATCAAGTAGGTCTATAAAATCCTTCTCATCGTCAATATTTCTTATGACATTACTTTTGGTAACGGTGAAAGGAAACTCAACAGCGTCGATGTGTTGACTAATTGTTGCGTTTGAAGCTACTTCCTTTAATCCTTCAAAATCGGATATTGTTATTTGAATATTGTTGTTGAATTCGAGTTGAAGAGGAAAGAGGAATTGAAAACATCCATCTTCCTCCAGGGTTGTGGATTCAATGGCTCGTAGCGTGGAGACGATGGCAATACTTTCGGATAAAGTTTCAATTTCATCATCGTCAGGAGGTAGGTCTATTTCGTCTTCAGAAACACATGATTGAGTAAAAAGCATTAACAAAGCCATCAGAAGTACACTTCCGAGTTTTCCTTGTTTCACTATTGCTTCTACTTTCATGAATTGCTCTTACTTATGCGAAATTAATGTTATTAGGTTTTAAAAAGAGGGAACCGCCGAATGGAAAGGCAGGTTCCCCTTATCAACTAACCTAGAAAGTGAGTTAATCTACTGCAAAGATTTCGCAAACCTGGTTGTCCTCACAACCATCTTGTTTGAGGCATATTTCATATTCTACACCTGGTTCGAGATGCCATACAAATGCGTGATCATCATCACTTCCGGCCTCTCGTACTTCAGAGTCCTGGAAGTCATCGTTGATAAACACTTTCCAGATGTAGGTTACTTCATCTCTACCTTCAAAATCAGCAGTGAATGTGTAAAAATCTGTTGAATCTGTTTCCGTTAATACAGCGGTATAGGACAGATCCAGGCATTCAGCCGTTTCTTGCTCTACAATGATGGTTTCGCAATATTCCACCTCTTCACAGCCTTCCTGATCTGTTACAAGGCATACATTATGCTCACCAATGTCGAATTGCCAGAAAAGTTTGTGATCAGTTTCTTCCTCTCCAGGAACCTCAACCTCAACCACTTCATCATTTACATACCACTTGTATTTCGTGTTTTCTTTGCCTGGAAAATCAGCATAGAACTTATAAGTGAATGTATTTTCTTTTTCGGCTTCAAATCCCACTTCCTCAACGCATTCATCTTCAACGATTATTACTTCACAATATTCTACTTCACCACATTCGTCATTCTCTGCAACTATACAAACCGTATGCTCACCTGCTTCAAAATCCCATTCAAGGAAATTGGTTCGGTCATCAGTCAAAGGCTCTTCTTTCACAACCTCTCCATCAACTACCCACACATATGCAATCGATTCGATATTCTCAAAACCTGCAAAGAACTTATAGTAGTAGTTGTCGATCTTCTCTTTCCGATATTCCAGACCTAAGCATTCTTCTTTATTAGGGTTTTCTATTACGAATTCTATGCAACCTTCAATTCGCTGGTCACAACTTTCAGACTCTGCCACCACACATATTTTGTATTCACCAGGTTCAAATTGGAAGGCTAAATCAGCAGAATCTAACTGTCCAACTTCAATGGATTTAATCAGTTGATCATTGACAAATAGATCAAAAGCTAAATCTCCGAGCCCGTTTGCCTGGACATTTGCGGTGTAATTGGCACTGTCAATATCGACTTCTAAACTTACACCTGGACAAGGGTTTTCTTCAGTTGTACAGGCACTCATTAGCAAAACAGTGGTTAATACCGTCAGCATGCTGTATGATTTTAGTAATCTCATGGGTGTTTTCATTTTATTAGCAATTAATCCAGGGATTTTCCCTGGTTTGACTTTGGAACGCACGCGGTATTCATTGACCCTACCCCCAGATTTTAATTTCTTTATTGAGGCATTTTCATTTTTGCATTGACTTAAAATCGGATAGTTTAGTTTTTGAATGGAAGAGATTGAAAAACCTTTATGTGATGAGCAGCAATTTGATGCGTTCTATGCGTCGCAAGCCAAGGCTTTAAGAAACTTTATCTACTATAAGTTTGGAGATGCTGAACAATCGGATGATGTAGTGCAAGAGTCTTTCATTCGGTTATGGAAAAACTGCGCTAAGGTCACATTGGAAACAGCCAAAGGATTCTTATATAAGGTAGCTATCAATTTAAGCACCAGCATCAAGCGATCAGAAAAAGTCCATCTGAAATATACAGAACAAGTTGTCAAAAATGAATCAGACAAGGAGTCTCCTGAATTTCTGATTTTAGAAAAGGAGTTTATGGAAAAACTGACTGACGTAATATCAGGGCTACCGGATAAGCAGAGAGAAGTCTTTTTAATGAACAGAGTAGAGAAGAAGACTTATAAAGAAATAGCAGAATTATCCGGAGTGTCTGTAAAGGCTGTTGAAAAAACCATGCATAAAGCGTTATTGAAGCTACGTGACAAAATAGGCGACATATAGGGGTAGGGTAATAGCATTATATGGACGTTTGGGTATTAAGAAAGAAATATGAGTGAATTCAAAGACGATACTTTTTTAGCCAGGTGGTTAAACAACGAACTCAATGAAGAAGAGCTGAAGGCTTTTAAAGAAAGCCCTGAGTATGCATCTTTTGAAAAGATTCGTCAAGGAGCTGGACAAATTGATGCTGCCGAGTTTGATTCTGCAAGGGTTCTGGATAACATCAAGCAGCAACAACGATTGAATATCGGGGTGAGGCCTGCAAGAAGATGGCGCGTATACACTGTAGCGGCATCCATACTGATTTTGCTAGGCATCGCATGCTATGGTATTTTCTTTTCTTCTCAACTTACTACTTACCAAACGACCATCGGCCAAAAGATGGAGATCATATTGCCCGATGGTTCCGAGGTGATACTTAACTCGAATTCTTCTCTAACATATTCTGAAGATGATTGGGAGGAAAATCGGGAGTTGAAATTGGTAGGTGCAGGTTATTTTAATGTTGAAAAAGGAGAGCGTTTTGTAGTGCGTACAACATCAGGTGAAGTATCGGTTTTAGGTACCCAATTTACCGTTCAGGAAATCGATGATTTTTTTGAAGTAAAGTGTTTTGAAGGAAGTGTTCAAGTGACCAGTGAAGATGAGACAGATATCCTGAAACCAAAAACAGGATTGAGAAAACTGCGAGGTACTCGTTTCGTGCGAAGAACGCTCAAGTCAGCACAACCATCAGTATTCAGCAACGAATCTTCCTTTGAAAGTGTCCCACTAAAGTATGTTTTAAAAGAGCTTAACAATCAATATGGAGTCACTTTTGAAGGAGAGACCAATGTAGATGAACTCTTATATAATGGATCTTTTCCTCACGACAGCCTGGATCTGGCATTGAAAATTGTGTTAGATGCAGTGAATGTAAATTACACTAAGAAAGGAAACGTTATTGTTCTCAGCTCAAATTGATGAAATTCGATCGCCTGTTGCTACTGTTATTATTGTCGCCAGTGATAACCTGGTCACAGGATTATACTGCAAAAACAAATCTAAAAGATGTACTTTCTGCACTAGCTAATAAACACGGGGTTCAATTTTCATACGTTGATGAAGTGATTAATGGGAAGTCTGTGGACATAGACACCAGCCTATCCATATCAGAAAGCATCGTCGCCCTTGAATTGGCTTCACGTCTTAGGTTTGAGACCTTGAATGAAGACTACATTGTCATTAGGAATTATCGACCTGATGATAAAGTTTCTTTATGTGGCATGGTGTCAGATTATAATCAGAATCCGCTTCTTGGAGTATCTATAGGTTATTCAAGCACAGAAGGTGTTTTTACGGGTGAGGGGGGAGCGTTTAAGTTAGATTCCATTCCGTATGATTCGTGGTTAACCCTGCGATACGTTGGCTACTCAACAAAGAAACTCAAAGTCTCAAGGTTGTCATTCAAAGAATGTATCCCCATAAAGATGGCTGAGTCAATTGAAGAATTGAAAGAAATTGTTGTAATCGATTATTTAGCCGCTGGAATTTCCAAAGTAAAAAATTCCGTTCAACTCAATCCGCATACATTAAAAACGCTTGCAGGGCTTGCCGAGCCTGATATCTTACAGAGCATTCAACAGGTTCCTGGAGTGAACAGTCCCTTTGAAACAGCTGCAGGTATCCACGTTCGCGGTGGATTACCGGATCAAAATTTGATCCTTTGGAATGGAATTAAAACCTACAATCACGGACATTTCTTTGGAATGATATCCGCATTTAACCCATATATAACAGATAAGGTTGAATTCATTAAAAACGGCACACCAGCAAGATACGGAGATCGGATATCTTCCGTAATCGATATTACTTCATCCAATAACGTATCTAATAAACTATCCGGAGGAGTTGGTACTAATCTGTTGTACGCAGATGGCTATTTGAACATACCCCTTGTAGATAATAAACTTTCTGTTCAATTATCAGGTCGTAGATCATTTACTGATGTATTTTCTACTCCGACCTATAGCCAGATCTCTGATCGTGTGTTTCAGAATACAAAGATCGGGGATGTGACTTCTGATGATCAACAAGCAGAAAACAGCTTCTATTTTACGGATTTTTCGGCTAATTCAATTTGGCAAATAAATTCCAATAATAAATTGATATTCAATAGTTTATATAATCGTAATAGATTGGATTTTGAATCTGAAAGCGATATAGCCAATCAATCGTTCAACGATCAACTTTTGCATGCAAATGAGGGGGCAAACTTGCAATGGATTGGAAACCTCAGTGATAAGTTTACGGTTGATCTAAATGGGAGTTACTCCAGGTATATTCTCAGATATGATTTCATTCAGACAGTTTCTGATACCATCACCCAATCAAGCAAGAAGAATTACGTGGAAGAATCTGCCTATCAATTCAATGGTGATTATACGCTTAATTCAGATAGTCGAATCAAACTTGGTTATCATCTTTCTGACGTCCGAATTCGATATGCTTATGAAACCGAATCACCTTCTTATCAAATCATCCTGGATAGTGATAATTCTACCGTCCAGACTCATTCAGGTTATTTTGAATATCTCTTCGAAAATGATCAATATACCGTGCAGCCAGGGATCCGTTTCAACTATTATAACCAATTAAATGAGCAATTCTTTGAGCCAAGGCTCTATGTTCAAAAACGTTTTCCAAATAATATAGCCTTATCATTATCAGGCGAGTATAGAACCCAAATTGCCAGCCAGATCAAAGAATCGGTGGTTAGTGATCTTTCATTGGAAAATAAGGTATGGGCACTGGCCTCTCCAAATCGTTTTCCTGTACTTACAAGCTTTCAGATTTCGTCCGGCATAAGCTATAGATACAAAGAGTGGTTTGCTGAGTTAGAAGGGTATAGAAAAGCGCTCAACGGTGTAACAACCTTGATTTTTGGCTACTTGAATGGCTTGGAAAATCAATTCAGAGAGGGTGACAGCCAAATCCACGGAGCAGATCTTTTGGTAAAGCGCACTTGGGATTCGTATGAATCGTGGATCAGCTACTCATACATAAGAACACAAAATACGTTCGATGATATCAATGATAATCAGTCGTTTCCTGGTAGCTGGAGTATCGAACATACCATTCGATGGTCCAACATCGTGAATATTAATGATTGGGAATTTTCTCTGGGATGGTTGTGGCATACTGGAAAGTCATTTACTGATGTTTCTACTTTGGATGCGGAAGGTGGCCCTGTTCAAATATTTTATGATGAGTTGAACGCGAACAACCTTCCTGTATACCATCGCATGGATATGTCTGTCATGAAAGAATTTGGCTCTGCTCAACATCCTAACTTGCGATATAGACTTGGTCTATCTGTGCTTAATGTTTATAACAAGAAGAACCTCTTGAATAGAGAATTCAGAACAACACCCTCGCTCGAAAATGAGCTGATTGATACACGTGTATATTCGCTGGGAATCACCCCTAATCTTGTATTCAGAGTGTTTTGGTAGTTATTCCAATCCTACAACCTTTGGCTTGGTCAGATTCGGACTCTCGAAGAATTTAGGCGCAGATAATGAGACTCTGAAGAAGAAAATTTGACCTTCTGTTGGTGGATCAGGAATCAGAGAAACCCTAAATTCAAAGGTGTTAAATACCAGGCTTTCATTTCTAATTCGAATGCCACCACCCATCGTATAATACGTTCTTGAAAAAGGATCTGCAATTCTACTCTCCCTCACATGACCAACCCCTAAATGAGCATATGTTGCAAACCGAAAACCATAGAAATACCAAGGTTGGAATACAACATACTCCGTAGATAAGGTAAACGTACGATCACCGACTATTTGATTACCGGTAATGTTTCTGATCCTGTTTTCCCCCTGGATACTCTGTGCCTGAGGCACGGAAAGTCTATTTCCGTTAAAAAAATGGAGCCTTGTAAATATTCTTGAATATACGCCCCCAAGATCAATGAGCGGGGTGAAGTGACGTCCGTCCAATTGAAATACCCGATCTGTCCTTCTGTCCTGACTATTGAAAAAACCAGTCTCCAGATTGAATAAGAAGTACCCGTATTGGTTATTATATAATGAATAACTCGCCCTAAAACCTCTATAATCCCGTGTTCCAAATTCTGTGAAATCCTTTCCGGCAAGAACGGAATAAATCCAACCTACAGGTATGTCCTCCGTGATATTGAATGACAAAATATTTTTGGATTTCAAGAAGTTGATTTTACCGTAGGAAACACCTCCGATTAAAAAATGATGGTTTTGATATACAAGATTACTATCCTGCTGAACTTCAGGTCTTTCTGAAAAATTATCATGCTTAACTCTTAATGCAATGCTGAGGTTTTTTCTACTGTTTAGTTGAAAGGAGCGTGCTCCCCAGGTGTCGTAACTTAACCTTTCAATGCTGAAATTTTCTTCATAAAGTGAGTCGGCGAAAACCAGATCCTGTATCGGTTGTACATGTTCAAAGGTCGCCTCTCCGTAGTACTTGATTTCTGGGGATATGAAATCTCGTTTGAACGTTACCCCCTTACTTTTGCCCAGGTAATTGTCAGAGACAAACACCGTCCCGTCAATGAAAGTATTCTCGATATTACGTAGGATATACTGGGCATCAAATCCATGAATAGGACTTTCATTTTTATTTCTTAAATAACCAACCCTAAATTCATTACCAGTACCCAAGATGTTTCTATTCGTAAATCCTAATTGAATAGCAGAATTATCATCAAAAGAAAAGTCTACTGACCAAGGAAAGCGATCTTTGACAATCAAAGTGGCTATAACTTCTCCTGCATTATTGGGATCCTCTGTTAGACGAATCCTGGCATCAACAATGTAATCCAGCGATCGAATAATCCGTTCACTGTCAGCCATTTTGTAGACATCCACTTCATCGCCAACCTCAAACAATAGGTATTGTTCAAGCACATCAAAGGCCGTGTTTCTATGAAGCCGATTACTGAGCTTCCCAATACCACTCTCAGCTCGCAGTGTAGTATCATTAATAGAACCTCCAAATAGATCTACTGAAACATATTTAATTTCAGTAATCACCTTATTTTCATAGTCTCGAAAAAAGTCTTCACTTTTTATAGGATCCGTATCAGAAACATTGCCTTGGGGCTGATTCTTAACAATGAGTAAATTAAAAAGCTCTCGGGTTATTCTCCTCTGTTTCGCTACTGAATAGACAGAATCGTAAAAGCCTTCTGAAAGGACGTACTTATCGCTCAATAATTGATAATCTACACTATCATGAACGATCAAGAATGTATCGTTTTTGGGTTTGAACAGCGAGTCTGAGATTATTAGAACCTGGTTTCGATGTATGAGCACCGTATCGGATTGCGCAAACGAGAGATTGAATAAGCCAATCACCATCACGCAAATACCTATAACTCTCGTTCGTTTTTTCAAACCGTTTGCAATTATTAAATGGCAATAATATAACATGTTGAAAGTCTTACCGACACTTCGTTTAATAACCTTCGAACATTCTTCATAGGACCAACAATTGCCCCGGTATTTTACTCATAAATCGTATCATTAAAGGATACAATAGGTGTACATGGACTGAATACCTACCCGGATAGTGTCAACAGGAAGAATATTTCATGGTGATTTGTGCTTGACCATCATTCAGAAGTCAATGCTTTTCCTGCAATTCGATGCAATAACACCCAAAAAGATTGATGATTTAGCCAAAAGTCATTTATTGTGATTAAATATTTACTGTACACATTTTTTGTGTTCTATTCAATAAAGCTGACAAGCAACGAGAACCAGCTGATGTCTGATTCCGTCCATTTTCAAAATGAACGTTTGATAAAATCTCCCTTTCAAAATGCTTTTTTATCTTTTTCTCATGAGGATGATTCCAGACCAATTCTTAAAGATGCTCAACGATCCAAGATTACTGAACTTGAAAAATTGAATGATGAATATTTAATTAAGATTGAACTCCTTGAAAAGAAGCAAAAAGGAGCTAATCTGAATTTTGTGTATGCATTAGTTTTTGCGGGTTTGTTTCTGATGTTCTACGGACTTGCCTATAAAAGTTACCTAATGAAAAAGAAGCTGCTGGAAAATCTGAAAGCCAAGCAGATAGAGATTGAAGAAAAATCGAATTTACTTGAGTTAAAAAGTAAGGAAAACGAGCAATTTGCATATGTAGCAAGCCATGACTTAAAGGCACCTTTAAATACGCTGATCAGTTGTATGAGTATTATTAAAGAGGAAATTGATGCTAAGCTTGGCGAGCAATCGCAACAGATCGCGACACATATGGTTGCAAGTGCTAATCGCATGAAAACCATGATCGATAGTCTATTGGAGCATGGACGTCTGGGAAAGGATATAAAATTTGAAGAGGTTGATTTAAATGAGCTTATAAATAACCTTAGAAAAGATTTAAGCCAACTATTTAAAGAAACTAAAGCTATTCTGGACGTAAATTATTTACCAAAAGTTAAGGGTTCACCGATAGAGCTGTCATTGTTGTTTCAAAATCTGATCACGAATGGTATTAAGTTTTCGAATAAAAGTCAACAACCCCATGTAAGCATCACTTATAAGTCTTCGCAAGAAACTCATAGACATCAAATATCTATTAAAGACAATGGAATCGGAATTCCGGATCGTAAGGGTAGAAGTGTTTTCAAACTATTTGAACGAGCACATGGAAAGGATTATGAGGGAAGTGGTATTGGACTTGCCCATTGTCAAAAAATAGTTCAGTTGCATAAAGGCGTTATTTGGTTTGAATCACAGGAGGGAGTTGGTTCCGTATTTCATTTCACACTTCCAATGAAAGACTGGGAGCCTTCAAAAGTTACCAAAAGCGAACATCAAGAGTATAAACAATTAGAATCTTAACCTTCAAGCACAGCAGTCAGTTTTAGCGGCAACAGTTAAAAATTTTCCTTGCGTTTCTGGACCATTGTTTTTTAGCCTGTGAAATTGAGAGATTTGAAATACTCCAGTGATTATTGCTTTGATAAGTGCAACTGATTAACAAATGAGCAGGCATTTCTTTTTGATACATCTTATTGAAGTACCAGTTGATGATATCGATTTCGGTTTCACTCCACAATGTCCTTTTTGTAATATGATAAGCGGAGAATCTACTATTATGCTCCAACAATTCAGGCAATGCACGTGTAATGAGTGTTGCCCATCCCAATGGGGAGATTTCCATAGAAATGTATGTTTTTAGGGTTTGTGCTCTATACCTCATATCAAAAGATCTTTTAAGACAAAACATGATGTAACCTAAGTAACTTCTGCGGTAGAAAGACAAATGAAGAGTATACCACATGTAGACATCTCATTTTTATAATCCTTGTTAGCAATAATAGAAAACAGTCCTTCTAAGGATTTGATAAATAACAACTTAGGCTATTTGTTATACTTTTTGTACAACAAATTTATTACTTTCACGTATTGTACAACAAATAACCTTAGGATACATGAAAGGATCACATATTGGTGAATTGGAAGAGCTCATATTGTTGACTGTTGGATCACTATTTGATGAAGCTTATGGAGTTGCAGTAATGGACGAAGTAAGAATCAAAGCAGGTAGAGATATGAACATCAGTGCCATCCATGCGGTATTGCGCCGCCTTGAAGAAAAAGGACTATTAAAATCAAGAATGGGTGGATCAACAAATGAGCGTGGAGGTAGAAGAAAGCGACTATTTACACTAACAAAAGAAGGTAAGCTTGCATTAGATAATAGCATCGCATTACGACAATCTCTTTACGAACGAATTCCTAATATCACTTACAATTTCGCGTCATGAACGTTCAGCCTCCAAAATGGGCCGATCGGTTTTTGAGGTGGTATTGCAATCCTAGATTTTTAGAGGAAATAGCAGGGGACATCTATGAGCTCTTTGATCGACGGGTAGAAGTTCAGAGCCCGAAAGTGGCTAAGGTCAAATTCATCTGGGACGTATTTCGCTTCTTCAGATGGTCTAATATCAAAAAGTCAAACTCAAAATTCGCTACTATGAATCAATTCATGCTTTTTAGTAATTACTTAAAACTAGGCATGCGAAATATTCGCAAAAACCTGGTAACCTCATCAATCAATATTTTCGGGCTCGCCATAGCCATCTGTTTTGCTATTTCCATTTTCATCTTCATGGATATGCAACTCAATATGGATGGATATCACACCAAAGGCGATCGCATATATCAGCTCACTAATTACGTGGAGCAGGATGGCAGTGAAGAACTGTGGGGGGATTCACCCATTGAACTAGGTCCTGACTTGGCTGCCAGCCATCCTGCCATTGAAAATTTTTCACGAGTTGAATTTAGAGGGGCCAGTGTAAGGTCAGGTTCTGATGTGTTTGATGAATTGGTGCTTTTTGTCGACCCCGGATACTTGGAAATGTTTGATTTTCCGATGCTCAATGGAAACAAAAGTGCTCTTAAAGACAAAAATCACATCGTCATCAGTAAGAATATGGCTGTTAAATATTTCAATGACGAGGACCCCATGGGGAAGGAAATGTCTGTAAAATTCGTAAATGGAGTGATCAAACGGTACGTTGTAGGAGCCGTGCTTGATAAATATCCTTACAATACCAGCATCGTGTTTGATTTCTATCTTCCAATGGAAAGTTTCCATGACATAGGATATGAGAATGTCAAAGGTTGGTCATTTATGACGGACGCCACATTCATTCTGCTGAAAGAAGGAGAGAACATCGCATCCATCTCTGAGACTTACGATCGCTATAAAGAACTCCAACACAGCAGTAATCCGGAATGGAAAATAAAGTCTTTTGAAGCTGTCCCGCTCTCAGAATTATCCACCTCTAGTTTTAAAATCGTAGGTTCTGTTTCAGGTGGAGGACATCCTGCTGGAAGAATAGCACTCAGCATTATATCCATTTTCCTGTTGAGCATGGCTTGTTTCAATTTTATGAATATCAGCGTAGTTAGTGCATCTAAAAGATTAAAGGAAATTGCTTTGCGTAAGGTAATGGGAAGTGTTCGAGCAGAGATCATCAAACAGTTTATGACAGAAAATCTACTGCAATGCTTCTTCGCTTTAATCGTTGGCGCATTACTAGCCTATTTCCTACTTGTTCCATGGTTTGATTACATGATCCCGGAAATGGATTTGAAATTTAGAACCGCAGATCCACTAACCCTGATACTGTTCCTGGTAACTTTACTATTTGCGGTTGGAATAATTGCCGGAGCGTATCCTTCATTCTATATCGCCAAATTCGATACCATTACCATTTTCAAAGGCAATCAAAAGTTTGGCTCGCGAAATGTGTTTTCTATGATCATGTTGGGCTTTCAGTTTTTCCTGGCCATCATGACAATTGTTGGATGCTTCGTTATGACAGAGCAAAACATCTATCTGGGTAAGAAAGACTGGGGATATGATCCGTCCGGCACCATGTCAATTTATGTGTATGACAAGGAACAGTATGAAGTATTGAAGAATGAAATGATTAACCATCCCGCGGTTGATCACTATACAGCATCCAATCATCTCATTGGCAGAGGCATCACCAAGCGTTCTATGGAAATTGAAGATAAACAGCTTCCTGTCAGACAAATCGCAATTACAGATAACTATATCGAGACATTTCGATTGAAGATGAAGGAAGGAAGAGCGCTATCAGCTATGGCATCCGATCAACAGATGGGTGTTGTCGTAAACGAGAAATTTGTGGAGTCTATGGGATGGGAGGAAGCTGTCGGTAAAACTTTTATGGATGATAGCATTCGAAGAACCATCGTGGGAGTGGTGAAAGATTTTCACTACGATGACTTTTTCTCTGCAATAGAGCCTGTAATGCTTTATGGATTAGACTTGAACAATGTACATTATTTAACAATACAGGCCTCACCTGAGAAACTACCCGAATTAGAGGCTTTCGCACGAGAAGTATGGCAAGGTGTTGCACCTGACGACCCGTTTGATCGTGTTTTTCAAAAGGATACTTTTAACAATTTCTATCAGGAAAATGATGCAAACACGTCAATCCTCCTTTTTATCTCGGGTATTGCCATTGTCTTGGCTTGTCTTGGATTGTATGGCTTACTTTCATTCAATGTGCAAGGTAAACTTAAGGAATTCAGCGTAAGAAAAGTATTGGGTGCTGAACCCAGGGTATTAGTCAAAATCGTTAGTAAACAGTATTTCTGGGTGCTACTGATTTCTTTTCTGATAGGAGCACCGTTGGGAGCATTCGGTATGATCAATCTGGTTATTGCCATATTCCCGGACCCGGAAGCAGTCACAGCACTGCCATTTATAGTGGCGATGACCATCATATTAGTAACCCTTATCATCACTGTGGCCGGACAAATAAATAAAGCGATCAAAGTCAATCCTGCTGACTTATTGCGAACAGAATAATTCATTTGAAGCGAGGAGTATTGAAGCAATGCTCCTCGCATTTACATCCTCACACCATTCTTCATAAGGGCATTTCTCATTAGTTTTATCAGCTATGAATGAGGATAAACAATCGATTGTTCCTAAGTGGCTGGAAGAGTTACAACAAAAAAGCTGGGAACCTGAAATTCTACTGTCTGGTATCGTCCTGTATGGGATGTTCAAAGTACCCGACTTACTTGATGACTTTTTGGGATTCTTTAAACTTAACATTTTTGGCAATTCACAGGACATTGATAATCTCATCGCTCTTTTCAAAATGGGCATTTATTGGCTAATAGGGGGGCTCATACTGCATCTAATATGCAGAGGTATTTGGATTGGGATGGTAGGTTTGAGTTATACCTTTCCTGATGGCATTAAGTCAGATGCGGTTCATTACTCTGGGAAATTCAAGAGCAAAGTATCAAAGATTCCATCCTATGAGCAAATCGTCATACGATTGGAAAAGATAAGCAGTGCATTATTTAGTGTTTCTTTCATGCTTTTTATGAGCTTGATAGGAGGGTATTTATTCTTCCTCATCCTTGTGATCATCCCATTCACTGCCGCGTACTTGTATTTTGATATGGGATTCGAAGGACCTGTCTTTGAGGCATTCCAGATATATGTTTTTACGATTGTTACTATTGGACTAATTGGACTTCTGGATTTTGTGACCCTCGGATATTTTAGAAGATTTAAATGGGTGGCTAAAATCTTTTGGCCGTTTCATCAAGTTATCAGTGCACTGACGTTGGCTCGCTTCTATCGACCCATATACTATGGATTAGTAACCAACTTTAACAAATGGGTGCTATTTGTATTTTTACTGATATTCTCATTTGGAAGCATTTTCGGAGCTGGATCCATTGTAAACACGACATACCCCGGAGACAACTATTCCAAAATTACTCTTTGGGGAATAGATCGAGGATACACAGCATATTCCGGATATTACGATGATCAAAATGAAGAAGTGCCCTCCGTACAAGCCCACATTCAATCAGATATTGTTACAGGTGATGTGCTGAAACTATTTCTCGTTGCACATATATCCAGGGAAGATGAAGTATTGGAACATACTAACCTTGATTCTTTGAAAGAAGTATATCCGGATACCGCAACCGCCGCCCTGGAATTACATGTAATCAAGGAGTACTATAAAGTGGAAATCGATCAAAAGCCCATTGAAACTGACTGGTTGTTTCATTACAAATACATCACCAAGCAGCGTGGATACTTAACGTTCATAAATATAAGTGGGCTAGAAGAAGGCATGCATAAAGTATCCATAAGTGAGCCTGATAATTCAGTTGTATATGCCATTATTCCATTCTATCGTGACCTGGCCATTAAGCCAACAACGACCAAGCCACGTGGAGAGAAGGACGAGGAGTCCCCTGATTTTCAACCTAAGCCGTTTGGAATCAGGGATTGAATGCCCTGTTTATGCTGATAAGGGCAGTTTAGTAAAAAAAGTTGAAAAAACTTTATCGTAAATTGAACCTGGTATTTGGTTGAGTGTATGGCTATTCAAACGATCAAAAATCAACGAAATGAAAAAACTAGTTTACCTAATAGCCATTTTAAGTAGCTCGGTACTTTTAGCTTTTGACAAACCGGAAAATGTCCCTTCTAAAATCACGGAGCTTAGATCCAAAAACTGGTACCAGGAAATATCACAATCCTGGAAACACTACCTGTATGAAAATCCTACTGATGAAAAGGGATGGATCGATTATTACAAAGCCTCAGAATATGCGGGGAAATCCAAACCTGAACTTTCCTTAATCGCCAATACTGTTAAGGAAAGATTCCCTGGTAGCTTCACCAGTTACTACCTGTCCTTTCGAGAGCAGGGTTGGAGCAACGAAGGTGTTGCAGCCCTTAAAAAGGCATTGGCAATGAAAGATGCTGAAGAATATGCGCTCGAAGACCAGCTAATTCTCGATTATTTAAAGGATAACGCCAATCGCTTGTCATCGGCTCAGCAAGTCTTCAACGCCGGATTGATTCATGCGAGTACATTGAATTACAATTACAACTTACTAATGTCAGTCAGTGAAAACGGGATTCTGATTACAGATGCACTTCACACGACTATTCCGATTTGGGTATTGCAGGATGTCATGGGGGTACGTAAAGACGTGACTATCCTGAACCTGGAATTGGCTCGTGCTCAGGAATCTTATGTAACGAATGTGCTGGCAACGAAGAATCTCAACGCAAGCGTAGATGAATTACTCAGCAGCAAGAATGAAACACAAGTCTTTTATGCGCTTACCTTACCTCGACAACAATTGCAGGAGATTGAAAATCACCTCTATGTGATAGGGCTTGCCTCTACGAATGGTAATGATGACTTCAATCACTTTGAGGTGCTGAAGGAGAATATTGAGGAAAGGTTCCTGATGGATTATCTCACCATCGATTTTAATGGAGAACCGAAGACCGCAACGGGCAATGTGCTATCGTCCAATTACATTGTTCCTCTGCTACTACTTAAGGAGTTTTATGATAACCTCAATAATGAGGAACGTTCCGAGGAAATCAAGCATCAAATACTTGCAATTGCTCACGATTCACAGTTTAAGACCCGTGTCGAACTGCTTTTGAATGCCAAAAAGGCTCCAAGCACCTTCAAGATCATCGAGATGGAAACGAAGAAATATGACAAGAGCATGAAGCAAATCAAGAATGAGATTTATGCCTCTAATGTGGAGTTGAGCAACAAGGAATTCTGGTTTTTCATGGAGTACCTCAGAACGAACGGATATGATGAGCTTTTTGAAAGTGCTAAACCTGATGTTTCCGGCTATGACGATGTAACCAAGGCACTGCTTTACAACTATCAATACAGCCCCGCCAATGCTCAGTCGGTTAAGAACGATCGTGGGGGCAATTACCTTGACTATCCGGTGCTTGACATTACGCATGAAACCGCAAAAGCCTATTGCGAATGGCTGACCGTACAATACAATGCTCAGGAGAAACGTAAATTCAAAAAGGTTCTTTTCAGACTTCCAACAAAGGATGAGTGGATGATTGCCGCCTTAGGATATAAGGACTTTACCTCCTGGACCTTTGAGCAGAACACCATTCAAGCGAAAGAACAGGAAGGTAAGGCACCCATTAAGTCTTATAGCCTTGCCAACCATACGATCTCATATCCATGGGGACTGAATGCCTGGAAGCTGCGAAACAAGATTACCAACGACAAAGACTGCTACCTGGCCAATGTAAAGGTCCCTGAGAATGTGGTATGTGCTGCAGGGATCAAAGGAGATGGGTTTACGTTTGTATCACCGGTTGCAACGTACTTCGGTAACCTATTCGGACTTTATGATGTGGTAGGTAATGTTGCTGAAATGACTCAAAAAGAAGGAGAAGCTATGGGAGGAAGCTGGAATCATCCAGCTGAAGAATCCACCATTCAAAGTGTATATAACTATGAAGGTTCAGACATACGTGTGGGTTTCAGACTTTTTATGGAAGTGATTGAAGAATAATGATATTCAATCGCCATTTAAAAAGGACGGATGAAGAGCTGATGGTACTGGTGAAACGCCAGGACCATCAGGCTTTTTCTATTCTATACAATCGGTATGCCGATCGGTTGAATGCGTTCTTTTTCAGGATGTTGTGGTCCAATCGTGAAATGTCGGAAGATTTTGTGCATGATTTGTTTTCGAAGATCATTAACAAGCCAGAACTCTACGATGAAAACTACAAAGTGAAGCCATGGTTGTTTCGGATTGCTTCCAACATGTGCAAAAATGCTTACCGTAAACGAAGCTTTGAAGAAGCATACAACAAGGCACATTTTCACGATGAGCCTATTACTGAAATGCCCGACCATCACTTGGATGAAGTGATCTTAACGGATCAGATCCATGAGCTATTGGATCAAATGGGAGAGGAGCGAAAGATGATTTTTCTGCTTCGTTACCAACAAGAATTGCCGATTCAGGCAATTGCAGAGATGCTTGATTTGTCAGAAGGCACCGTCAAGTCGAGAATATTCTATACCAAAGAGAAAATACGAACATCATTAAAATACTGAGATGAAAGCGTTTGAAAAAATTGAGTCTTTATTGAAAAGTAAAACCTATGATGAGCTGACAAAAGCAGAGCGCTCGCTCATCGATAAGGAATTAACTCAGGAGACCTACGAGGAATTGCGGATGAGTATGCAGATGTTGCAAGGAGAAAAGCTCCACGTTCGTAAGGATGTGAAGCAATCGTTGATGAAGGAATTCAAGCAAAAAGATCGCAGCCCTGTTTATTCGCTCTTCCAATTTAAACTACCGGCGTACACCCATGTGTTCTCGCTGGCCCTAATTGTGTATCTGATCTTCTTCATGCCCAGACCTGAAAAAATTGTTCCTCAAGATCGGATTGTAGAAGTCATGATTCGGGATACTGTGCAAGTCACGCAGGTGGATACACTTTGGATAGAAAGGGTCATTAAGGTGCCAACACCTGTATATGTTACCCAAGAATTGAATGCCGAGGAACCAACAGAAATTGTTCAGGTTGGCAACAAGGCATTGTCAGATCAAAAGGAAGTAATGGATCTGGTTGTCAGGGGGCTTGAATAAGGTACAACTTATTCCACTCTTTTGTGTTTATTTTCCCGTATGACCACAGAAGAGATCCAGGACAGCCTTACCCATCAAATTTCATTACTTAAAAAGGAGAAGGCCGCAGACTATGCGCTTTATCAGGAGCGCATGATGAATACCAACATCAAAGATCGCGTAAAGAACGGGGTGACCTGGTATCCCATTCGTTTAGAAAAGGACTTCATAAGCACGGGAGAGCGAATCACGCTGGAGATCAAGAAGAATACGGATGCGGATCAAAAACATGCCTTCCAGGTTGGGGGCGTGGTGAGCATCTTTTCCGGAACTGAAGAGAAAGACAAAGCCTTAGGTGGAGTTGTTGGCTACCTCAAAGAAGGCACCATGCGGATCGTTTTGAATCAGTCCTATCTTCCGGATTGGGTTCATGAAGATAAATTAGGTGTGAACTTGCTGTTTGATGACGGTACCTATCGGGAGATGAATAAGGCACTTCATACCGTCATGCAAGCATCCAATGATCGACTCGCTCAGCTTAGGGACATTTTGTATGGAGTAAAGGACGCCTCCTTTCGCAATGGTCATGCTTTTGAGATTCCTGCACTCAATGAAGGTCAGAATCGTGCGTTTGCGCGTATTGTCCATTCGGAAGATGTCGCTTTTGTGCATGGACCACCCGGTACCGGAAAGACAACCACGCTGGTCAAGTGTATCAAAGAAACGGTGAGGGAAGAGAAGCAAGTGCTTGTCTGTGCACCAAGCAACGCCGCTGTAGATCTGCTCGTGGAACGATTAGCCATGGAAGGGATCAATGTATTGCGCTTGGGACATCCTGCACGGTTAACGCCGGACGTAGTAGAAAACAGCCTCGACGTACGAATCAGCAAGCACCCGGATTTCAATCGGCTGAAAGAGATGCGTAAGCAATCCGAGGAGTATCGTTCGCTTGCAGGCAAATACAAACGTCAATTTGGTCGTCAGGAAAAGCAACAGCGTGACATGTTGTACAAAGAGTCACGAGCTTTGAAGGCTGAATCACGACATTTGGAGAACTACATTTCCGAAAGCCTGATTGACCATGCACAGGTCATTGCTTGTACGCTGACCGGTGCCGCCCATTCACTGATACAAGATCGAAGGTTCAAGACCGTCTTTATCGATGAGTCCTCTCAAGCCATGGAAGCTGCTGCCTGGATACCCATTATTCGTGCTGAACGTGTGATTATGTCAGGCGATCATTATCAGCTGCCACCGACCATCAAGTCTCGAGAGGCTGCTAAAGATGGCTTAGAACATACTTTATTTGCCAGGGGACTAGAAGCTCAGCCTCAAGGGGTTGTGATGCTGGAGACGCAGTATCGAATGGATCCTCCAATCATGGGATTCTCCAGTGAACAATTTTACCAGGGGAAGCTATTGGCCGATGCTTCTATTCTTTCTCGTACTTCTCGTTTTGAACAGGCCATTCGGTTCATTGATACAGCCGGAGCAGGGTATGATGAGAAGGTAAAGCAAGAAACCCTCAGCACCTACAATGAAGAAGAGGCCGGACTACTTGTTCGAATCATGGAACAAGAAGATCTCAATGAGCTCTCAGTGGGTGTGATTGCTCCATATAAAGCACAGGTAGAAGTATTGAAACGACTGATTGCACGATCAGAAACCCTGGCTCATTTCAATGATCAAATCAATGTGAATAGTGTAGATGCATTTCAAGGGCAAGAAAGGGATGCCATTTACATTTCCTTAGTGAGGAGTAATACCAGTGGAGAAATCGGCTTTTTGAAAGAATACAGAAGATTGAACGTAGCAATGACTCGTGCAAGGCAGCGACTGGTGATGGTAGGGGATTCAGCAACACTTGGAGGAGATTCATTCTATGCAGCAATGATCGAGTATGTACAAAAGGCCGGGTTATATCAATCCATCTATGAGCTTCCGGAATTGATGATTTGAGTTTAGCATAGCACCGTCAGTGCGAGCAAAAGCGTAGCAATCTCATTTATCAATCCAAAAGTATTTGATTTACGTAAACAGAGAGGTATAACTTGTAATGTTGAATCACACAATGCCAATCCACAGTACTCCTCAACAAGCATTCAAATGGTCCATGTGGATAGGGTTAGGCCTGGCCATTGTGCAGTTCCTGTCCAATTGGCTGGGGTTGATTCACCAGAATGACTCTCCCACAGCCTATCAACTATTTGACATATCCTTTTATTATTTCACGCCCATGCTCAGCTGGACCATGCTCACCATAGGTTCGATCAGATTAGCGAAAAGAGGGCTGTTGTCGCAGGGATTCCTTAGAAAGAACGTGATTCTCATACTGGTCGCAGTGTTGCTGCTCAGCCCTTTGGTACGGATGTTTGATATTCTGGTGGATTACAGCCTGAAGAATGTATTGGGGATGGTACGTTCAAGTCCTTTCAAAATTCTCAATGATGTGTGGCTGGTTGTACTTTTCTCTACGCCAACAGCTGCATTTAAGATCCTGGTAATCCTGGCTATTACCTACGTTTTCCATCGGAAAGATTCCAATGCATTGACACTTACGGTTCGTTCAGGAAGTGGCATGTATCATATGATTGAATGGGCTTCCATTTGCTATTTACAATCGGAAGGGAATTACCTGATGGTTCACACGATGGATGAAAGTTATCGTATACGGATGACGCTTAAGTCATTGGAAGCCAGGTTGGGAGAGGAGTTCCATCGCATACATAAATCCACCATTATAAACAGGCAACACATCAAACAATTAAAGCATTGGCGTAACGGTGAATACCTGGTCATAATGAGTGATGACAAGCCACTCACTTCAAGTAAAACTTACAAAGCAGCCATTGATCAGATTAAAGGCCGAATGGCAGCAAACAATCCGGCAGCAGGTAATCCCAAATCAGCAACAGTTCGTCCCACAATCGCTTGAATGGAAGCAAAATTCCCTGCTAATCAGACATCTTTAGCTCAAAAAAAGGATGAATGTATTAAAAAGGGTCTTATTGTTTTTAATGTCTGCCAACTTTGCCAATACCTACATCACGCATGGGTGGAAGAAGTTTGATGCGGACGGATTTTGGTCCACGGCTTTCATCGAAAGATGGGGGTATGGCTTGTACTTCATGTATTTCATTGGCGTACTGGAATTCCTTGGAGGGATTGGCATTTTGATTCCCAAAGCCAACAAGTATGCCGCATTTACACTGGCCACTGTCATGCTTGGTGCGATGATCACCCGTATCGTCTTTGGCACCAGTTTGGATGATGTACTGTGGATCGCTTTCAGCATGATCACGTTGCTCTATATTTCATTGGAGTATGGAATGGACAAAGAACTGTCACGGTTAAAAGCCCGGCTCTTTGCCAAGCCACAAAATCCTTCTTCATAAACAATAGACGTTATGGGTGGTTATACTTCAAACGAATGAAAAATGAAAAGTACAGCTGCGATCCTTATTATGTTCCTTACCATTCAACCCATGACCATTGATTTCTCAGACGAAAAGCTGAAAGGGTGGTACATCCTCAATGACGGTGTAATGGGAGGATTATCCAAGGGAAAGCTTACAGAAACAGACGAAGGCATGGTTTTCTATGGCAGTGTATCATTGGAAAACAACGGAGGCTTCACCTCATACCGTGGACCCTGGCAGCGATATGACCTCACGGAATATGAGCAGGTAACCATCAAATATCGAAGCGAAGGGATGCGACTGGCATTTACCATGGAAACCAGCCAACGCTGGTGGATCCCCAACTACAAAGTGAACCTGGTGACGAGTGAAGATTGGGTTACCGAAACTTTTCAGTTGAAAGACTTCAAGCAATATCGCTTAGGCGATCCAACAGGAAAGTCCTTTACCGAAGACACCAAAGATGAAATCATCCGCATCGGTTTTATCACTAACGAGAAGCGAGCCGGTGACTTCAAATTTGAAGTGGCGTATGTAGAATTCAAGTAGCCTTTTAATGCACTTATTTATTTGCAAAGAAGGCAAAGAAGCTGATGTCATTTAATTATAACCCCTCTCCATTCATATTGGTACAAACACAACCTGATTAAAAATACCTATTTTGAGGTATTGCAGAAAGCAATTATCTCCATCAACTTTAAGGTAATCTTTCAAAGCACTCAATAAGTATATATACGATCGAAGCTGCTGGTGATCTGGATGTATTTCCAGGTTTATCACGCAGCTTCTTTTTTTAAATGAACGACCTCAATAATTAAAATGCGGCATATAGAGTTGAGAAAGATTCGAAACTCAAAGCGGGTTAAGTTACATTTTAGGTACCAAAATCGAATGTAGATAATGTATTCACGTTTGGTTTAGAACCTGATGTCATATAGTAAGAATTTATTTCAATACCTGCCTCTCTAATTGCAGCCAAATCACTAATATTCAGAACTTTAGTGCCTGGTGTCAGGCTTGGAAGTGTTGTTCCCCAATCGGCACCTTCAGGTTTCGTTAGTTTCAAATAGATATTATATGGTTCCACGCGAGCAGGGTCATTCCATTTGAAAATTATTGTGGAGTTATTGGTATTGCTTGGAGTGGCTATTGTTCCAGAAATGGACCTATACCCGTGTAATGGTTTAAATGAGTTTATTTGAATCTGTTGCCCTGGTAATCCTGAAGCAATTATGCTTAGGGTCTCTTTCTCGTTTTCATTGTGTTTCTCCATTGCATATGTAAACGATGATACTAATTCGGTTTCATTATCAGCAAACAATGAAGTCTTTTCTTCTTGTGAGAGGTCTGAAATATAGCTTCCAAAATACCCTGCCAATTTGTAATCTTTACTTTGAACAAGCGGTAAATATTCCCTTAAAAAGTTCACTTTGGTAACAGATCCGGATCGTTTAGCTTTTATTCCTTCTGAGGCGATTTTAAATACTTGTAATGAGGATAGGCTGTCTAAGTGCTCATAATCGTCTGCATATTGTCCAGACAAATCATCCATATGAGATGACTCACTCGCGAGTCGAAATTGGACAGCGCCTGATTCGGAGATAGATATGACAAGTGTGCTTGGATTATGAATTCTGTCAAACAACCTATCTTCGACGTGATCTTTTAATTCCGGATCAATAACTTCCAACGCCCTAAGTTCATAATCAAGCAATAGTAGTGGAGATTGAGAAAAACAAATGGAAAGAATGAACATTCCAAAAATCGATATTTGAAGTCTTTTTTTCATTTTATTCGTCTTTTAATGAGTAATCCAAAGGGCTTCCACTCGTTTTAGCAACGAACTCATAAGTTTTAAATCCTTTTAAGTCAGCATCATATTTAATTCCATCGAAAGTTCCGATTTCCGTGTTGTTGTAAAATTCTATCAGTAATCGTTGTTCGGATATCCATGTCAGTTTGATGTGATCATCATGGCCGGTAATACTGAATGAACTATCATGAAATTCTTCAGGCAAATCCATAATCTTATAATTTTCAGTCGGAACAATAAAATGATTGATTACCAAAATAAATGCTACACCGACGGCAACACCACCACCAAGTTTGATCCCTAAAGATTTTATATCGACTGTTGCGCTTGAATCAGTCGTCAACCAGAATCCAATACCCGTTATTAAGCCAATCCCAGTATAGAGTAAAATGTAACCAGCATGAGGAATGTAGCCCTCTGACGAACTATAAAGCCATACAAGTAATGCTGAAATGAGGATAATGATCAGAAAGCCTGTAGTTCTGCGTTTCAAGGTGGTATCGGTTTGTAGTTGGTGACAAATTGCGTTATTTAAGTTAATCCGTTATTAACAAAAAGTCAATAGATCTTAGGACAGATGATAATCAAAATACACCTCAATGTTATTATCCAAATAGCAGTTTTAACGACTTTAATTCTTTATACAATTCCTTCTTTAAATTATCATACAGTTATTTAAAATACCTCCTTAGGGGTATTGGAATAGGCGGCTAACTCCAACAACTTTATGGTATCAACTAACCATTAATTTGCTATGAAATGGAGAAAAACTAAAAAAATGGTGGTGTTGGCATGCTTTGCACTGCTAATTATTTTGCCACATAAGTCATTATCACAAGACGTATATTCACGGGGAATATCCAAACGGGGAAAGAATACGGAGTTCCTGAAGTTGAAGATCATCGAAACGGATCCGATTTTAAAATTCGCCAAGGAAACGGTCCCCTTCGATCGGCCCTTTTTTCTAAAGATCAAACGTAAATCCACCGGAAGTTTAGGAAAGTCTATTGGTGTTAAAACAACCCTGGCAGATTCACTATTTCTGGTTGAAGAAACCGATTCCACTTTAGTTACCAATAAATGGTCTTTGAAAAAAGAGGAAACGAAGTATGATACAACTACTGCAAAGAAGGCGGACACAATCAAATCATTGGTTCTTACCCGTACATCGAAACGATTAATTCTTCCGGATAACGAACTACTAGGAAAAGATTATACTCAAAAGATTGTGGCAAGTACGTATAGTCACAATAATCAAAAAGGGAAGGTCTATCAGGAAAAGCCGAGTTCTGAATACCTGTTTATTGAAATTCCCAACTTGAAACCTGGGAGTAGTTACAGTTTGGAAATCACCTGGGGTAGTAAAAAGGATTCGATAGAAACGTATTATTTCACCTCAGTACCTGCCAAATTGGAATCTCGAGCAAAGGCACGGCTATCTCCGCAATTTGGTGTTGCTTCAGTGATTTTCGATGCTGGTGATGATGCTTTCGTGAAATGGAGCTTAATGTTTGGAGTCCACTATCACTTAAGAGCCATAGATCCTGATATTCCCGTACGAACGTACGCGGCGTTATCGCCGCAACGGCTGTCCTTGATACTGGGAGTGACACTCAACTCACTGGCACAAGAAGGAGCAAGGTCTGATCTCTTTGGCAGCAACAACCTCATGTTGGGCGTCGGATATCAGATGTTCGATGGGGTCAAATTATCTGTTGGGCAATTGTTGTTTAATGAATTGAACCCGAATCAACTCATTTCCGATGATCAGAAAAATCTGGTCTCCACTCTCTATGTCTCTGCCACTGTAGATCTGCAATTGAAAGACTTGTTCGGAGGCGTTATTTCAACTTTAGGCTTTAATTAGAATCACATGAAAAAGATTAAAATATTAATTCTGATACTGCCCCTAGTGGCGTGCTACGATACACGTGATCGATTAGATGAATTTGACACGGACCTGTTACCTCAGATTGAATTTGATCCTGCACCGTTTGTAAATGCCAATGGCTCAGACACCATGACCATTAAAATGGTGTTTCCTATCGCATCTGATTTTGACAAAATCAAAGGAACCTTTACTACAAGTGTGGGAACCTTCATTGAGAATGGAGAAAAGACTTTTACAACTTCTCGGCGAACTGTAGAAGATATCGATGGGCTTAAGTTCATCCTTACAGCGCGCTTGCTTAGTACAACAACCGCTGGCTCTTTTGAGGTATTGTTTGAAGCCCCGGAGATCACATGGTTTCGTGAGCAAAACATATTATTCCAGCGGGCATTTCCAACAGGGATAAGCACCAGTGCAAGCAAGTTTGCCGTGGCACGTGGATTTACAGATGAAATTCAGCTATCAGCAAGCCTAAAATCAGGTAATGGAAAGGCAAGTAAAGGAACAGCCGTAGAATTTATTGTGGCGGATTCACTTTCATCCAATAGTTCCACCCGCTTTAGAGCGTTAACGACATCCAATGCCTCGGGTATTAGCAGTGTGTTCTTTACCCCAGGTACCTTTGGAGGGTATAGTGGGCCTGTAACATTTGAAGCCGTGACAATGGATGAAGATGGAAACGAGTTGAGAGCCACAGGAACCTTTGAAGTGGTTGATCCTTCTTAAGAAATGGTAAGTCAGGTTTCCCGGACTATCTGCACAGAATGCAGAAATTCAACAAGTGCGATAGTTAAAATTGAAGCTGCTGATAAGCCAGGTTAGTTGACAGCTCATCATGCAGCTTCTCTCTCAGGTTAACGAGACATTAAATGTTTTAATCATTCACAATGCTTCTTGCAGCGATGTAACCATTGTAGAAGGTCGTATTCGATCTCTTAAAGCGTTTCATTACCCGATCCAGTTTTTCCAGGGCATTGGTTCCCAGCGTTACCAGGTCCGCAAGGTTCTGAGTTGCAACCCGCGATGCAATCTGATAAGAACGAGGTTTGTTGCGCTTGTCCTGAAACGAGCCGAAGGTAAGTTTCGCATCGTCAATCTGATCCTGTGTGATGCCGTAATCAGCCATGTTTGCTACATGAACCTCCAGTAGGTCGATGACGTTACGGGTTTTCGTCTCAAAATCTTCATGTGTTAAGCGCAGGTAATCGGATTTGGAGTTCTTGGCTTTGGTAAGCAGCTCTGCATCTTCTGTGTCATCGGCATAGGCTTCCAGTACATCATCGAGGATGTCCATCTTTTCAGCCACCTGTACTTTTAGTTGCTGAAGGGTAGTCCCTATAAAGACTTGTGCTTTATCCTGATCGGATGCGGCATTGCGTATCCCATCGATGGCCTGCGTCAATTGATTTTTATACGTAGGTACGATGGGTATGGAACTCCAAATGGCACTGTTCGAATCTAAGTATCCGTTGGTGGTCTGCATCATTTCCAGACGATTGATTTGTTGCTGATTCATAATGTATGAGTTAATTGTAATGAATTGAGCAGCCAAGATAGAAGGGTGTACATCACAAGGAGCGGAAACATAGGTATACTACATGTATACATTCCATTATTTATGAATCATTGCACCGGTCAAAGGAGGCTTTGCACGACTCGAAGTAGTCTTTGCACCGCTCAAAGCGGTCATTGCAGAGGTCCAAGTGGTCTTTGCATGACTTGAAGTGGTCTTTGCAGAGGTCGAAGAGGTCTTTGCACGACTTGAAACAGTCATTGCAGCGGTTGAAGTGATCATTGCATAACCCCAAATGGTCTTTGCAACGGTCAAAATGGTCTTTGCAGAGCGATGAGCGGGCCTTGCACAGGTAGAAGTGGTCATTTTATGACATGCAAATCTCCAAATTCACCAATCAACTAATTTCCAAATTCACCAATCAACTAATTTCCAAATCATCAAATCAACTAATCATCAAATCAATCCATCTCCAAATCAACTAATCCACTTATCACTTACCACAAGTTCACCAATCACCAATCCACTAATTACTGATTTACTATTTCACTAGCTACAAGTTTCAAGCTACAAGTCTTTGACTACAAGTTTCAAGTTTCAAGTCTTTGGCTGCAAGTTTCAAGTTTCAAGTCGTGATTACTGACTACTTATTACTGATTACTCACTCCTAATCAATTCATACTGACTCTGATTACTGGTTACCGATTACTGATTTACTATTTCACTAGCCTCAAGCTACAAGTTTCAAGCTACAAGTTTCAAGTTTCAATTCTCCATTTTCAATTATCAAATCCACCAATCTCCAAATCAACTCATCCACTTATCCATTACTACTAATCACTAATCACTAATCACTAATCACTAATCACTAATCCACTAATCACTAATCCACTAATCACTAATCCACCAATCACTAATCCACCAATCACTAATTATCTACTCCACTGATCACTAATCAACCAATCAACCAATCAACTAATTATCTACTCCACTGATCACTAATCAACCAATCAACCAATCAACTAATCATCAAATTTCCAAATCATCAAATCGATAAATCCCCCAATCAAATACCTTGTTTATAGCTAAAGGAGTTATCTAAAAATAAAATCACCGTTTTCCTTTTTTCTAAATGGGTTCCGAAATATTATTGTCAATTGATAATAGTCTAACCGCGAAAGTATGAAGCTACTCACCCCACTCTTGGTGTTGCTCTTTGCAATGCTGATGAGTCATTCCTCAAATGCCCAATCCCCAAATGACCTATATGGAACATGGACCATCGATTTTGAAGAAACCTTAAACATTGTACCTGCCGACAGAAGAATACAGTATGACACATTGAATGCAGAGGGGCAGAGCCAGATTCAAAGTCAGTTACTGAGTCAACGCTTCATTTTCAATGCCGACTCCTCCTTTTTGATGGGAACGAATGGCGGCAAATTCTACGATGGAAGCTGGTTAATGGAATCTAACCAGCTCAAGTTGACCTTCAACCAGGGAAGCACCATTGAATATCCCCTGGAGTTCGTCAATAACGAAGCGAAGTTGACGGTTGTGAATGATGCAACTTCAGCGGCCCTGTTTCACCAGTATTACCTAAAAAAATCACCTTCTAACTAAGCCTTACTCACCGAATGAATATGAATAAACTCGCCTCTTTTCTGGTATTTTTCCTGGTATTAGGTTGTTTGCAAGTAGCTGCACAATGTGCCCTCTGCCCACCGGATGGTGACGGTGATTGCATCCAGGATATTTTAGGTAATTGTTTAGGCGATCCAATCAACCCTATTGACAAAGGCGGAGGCGGAGGTGGTTCTGGCGGAGGAAGTGGCGGTTCCGGTGGTAACTCTGCTGTACCTACGGCGCAGGAAGAGACTGCAAAAACCACGATGAGTTTCAATGCAAACTGGAACGGAGTTTCCGGAGCTACACATTATTACCTGTATGTATCTGAGTATAGTTCATTTACTACCAATCTGAGTAACTATAACGGTGTAGAGATTGGTGGAGGCACAGGAAGCGGCTTGGAAGGCCCCAATGGGGAACCAGCCACCGTGCATACAGTATTGAATTTAACACCTGGCAAGAACTACTACTATCGGGTGCGCTCGAAAGGTTCCAATGGTGTGATGTCAGGCTACTCGAATACGATTACCGCTAACACGCTAATTAATGCCCCCAATGCCCTTCAGGAAAATAGCCATACAACGACTTCTTTCAAGGCTAGATGGAATAGTGTATCTGGTGCCCAATCGTATCGGTTGGATGTTTCAACTTCTAGCAACTTTTCTAGCATTTTATCTAACTACAACAATAAATCTGTTACGGGAACAAGCAGGACGGTTTCAGGCCTGGTGCCGGGGCGCAATTATTACTATCGTGTCCGCGCTGTAGGTCAGCACCATACCTCCTCAAACTCAAGCAAGATTACGGCAAATACCAACATCAATGCACCTGCGAAGATTGAAGAAGCTAATCGTACGAATAACTCCTTCCAAGCCAGGTGGGGAGCAGTTTCCGGAAGACAGTATTATATGTTGGACGTGTCAACCTCCAGCACGTTCAGTGGAGGGATGATTCATTCCAATCTGAATGTGGGGACAGCTACCACCCGAACCATTTCAGGTTTAGTTCCGGGTAAGAACTACTATTACCGTGTAAGAACCAAAGGTGCACATGTTACCTCGGGTTATTCAGCCAAGGTTACAGCAAATACCAGTATCTCAGCACCGACTGTTGCTGCAGAAAGTGATAATGGTCCTTCCGGGTTTACAGCGAAATGGAATTCTGTAGCAGGTGCAAATCATTATTATTTATACGTCTCAACAGCAGATGAAGACTTTAGTGCTGAAAAGTTGGTAGATGGTTATAATGGGTTGAATGTCTCGGGATTAAGTGCGTCGGTTACGGGATTGGCCTCTGGTAAAAACTATTATTATAAGGTTAAGGCCCGAGGACCCAATATCACATCTTCTTTCTCAAACCAAAGAACGGCATACACGACCATAAATGCGCCCATCCCTGATATTCAGTCGAGTACAACAACGAATGGATTCACCCTTAATTGGCAGGCAAACCCCGATGCGGATTCCTATCTGGTTCAGGTTTCTACCGTAGTTGGAGACTTTGCAAGCGCCAACCTCCTGCCTGGTTATGAAGGAACTTCTGTGCCTGGAAATAGTGTATCCATTACAGGATTGACACCAGGTAAGAGTTATTCTTTCCGGGTGAAGTCGGTAGGTACAGCACATTCCTCTGGCTATTCACATCCGCTTACAGTAAGTACAACCATGACGGTTCCCACTGCGGTTGAAGGCAGTGATCTTGTTGCAAATGGGTTTACCGCAAATTGGTTGCCAGTGGAACACGCACAATCCTACAGACTTTGGGTAAGTACATTAGATCTCAATGGCGATAAGGTAACACTTCCAAATTATGAAGGTAAAGTTGTGACAGGTACCTCTGAAGTAGTTACAGGATTATTTACCGGTAAAAGACATTACTATAAGGTTCAGGCGACAGGAGAAAATACGACATCTACCTTCTCCAACGAGATCATTACGAATTCTGCGATGCAGGTACCTGTGGTGCTTGAGGAATCACTGGTTTCAGAGACTTCTTTTCGAGCAAACTGGCAACCCATTTTAGGTGCCACTGGCTATTCATTACAGGTCTCAAACGTTCCGGATTTTTCAATAGTACTCTCGGAGTATGCACTATCTGGTATCGGTTCTGATCATAAAACCATCACTGGTCTGACCTACGGGACGACCTATTACTATCGGGTGAAGGCATATGGTGAGGATGCAGATTCTGAATATTCGAATGCCATCACGGTATATCCACTGGTCAAACCAGGGAATATTAGTTATACAGAACAGGTGTGCGAGGGGAATGCGCCTGGTGAAATTTCAGGCGAGGCCCCTGTGGGTGGAAATGGTAGCTATGAATACCGCTGGCAGTATTATGATGGTAGCACATGGCAGATTTTAGCAGAAGGGCCAAACCTTCAGAACTATTCACCAACAATGGCAATCAATTCAAGCACGCTTTTTAAGCGTAGTGTGCGATCCGCCGATAGTGATTGGGAAGATTCTGATTTGCTTCCGATCGAGGTTTACAATATAATCACAAACATAGGTACGCTTTCCGCAACCTCAAGCACGATTTGCCCCGGAGAATACCTCGAATTTAGCTATGCCGCAGCGGCCGGTGTTAATGCAGGTAAAACCCATTTGATAGGGGTCAAAGGAGGGAATGAGATTGACTTTGGAACGATTTCATCAACCAAGTCCATCAACGTGCAGGAAGGCTACAGCTATTTTGTGAGGTATATAGAACAGCAATGCACAACACAGCAATACACGACAAGTTCAATCTCCTTTAGTTTTTATGAGAATTGCAACGTGCCACCATCAATGGATCAAAACTTCGTGAGAACGGAGGTACCTAAAATTCCAGTGACTTCACAATACGAACTATCTGTTTTGGATGCCACGGAAAAATCTATGTCCTATACCTACTCGGATGGATTAGGACGTCCAACCATGAGCGTAGCAGTACAAGCTGGTCAAAATTTTGAAGATGTTATTCAATTCAATGAATATGATGAAGAAGGGCGACAGGAATATACCTACCTGCCGTACATGGATGTTAAAGAAATTCCAGGCGCTTACATTGAAACCAATGCGGCTAAAACGGAACAAGCTAACTTCTACGATCCTGCGACATCCACACATGCAGACATTGGACATGATACCAAGCCTTACTCAAAAACGGAGTGGGATTTACGGGGCAGAGTAAAATCAGTTGTGGCTCCAGGAGAAGCGTGGCATGCTGGAAGCAAACAAACCGTATATGATTATGATGTGTTTGATCCTTCACAGGCAGAAAGCGATCCATCCAGTATTCATGCACCGGTGATTAAATGGGAAGTCCACAATGGGTTGCCACGTTATTTCGTAAATGAAACAAGTACAATTGAACCATATCTAGCATTGGAACTTACCATTTCTGCGGTAACGGATGTGGAAGGTAGAACGTCCCGTTCATTGACCGATTCTCGAGGGTTAGCGATTACAGCCCAGATCTACGATGCAGATCAAGAAAAGTGGGTAGGATCTTACAATGTATACGATGATTATGGTCGAGTGCTATTTGTGATTCCTCCACGACTTTCAGAGATAGCTGTTCCCACACAAGAACAGGTGGACGAACTGGCGTTTCAGTACGTCTACGATGAGAAAGGTCGGGTGATCAAAGAACGAGCACCGGGAGCTGGTTGGGTAGAATACGTGTATGACCACTGGAACCGATTGGTGCTGACACGACATGCCGCGCAGGTAGAAAACTGCGATATTGAGGGCAATAATTGTGATAACTACTGGACCTATTTCAAGTACGATGCATTAAATCGTCAGATCATAACAGGGGAAATCCAGGATGACAGAGACCGTGACCAACTACATGACGCGATTGCTTTACTCAACTCAGAAAATGTGCGGTATGAGCAGTGGGACGATACCAATGCCGACGGCTACACCAATGATACCGCATTCCCGAAATCCAGCCTTTACACTGGAGCAGACCAAATGAGGATCTATACAGTCAATTACTTTGACAACTATAATTTCCTTGACATTATCGGATGGGATGCGGAAGGTCAGGATTATGGCTTGACTAACCCAAATGGATTTGATGATTTTGGGTGGGCACCTGACGGCTATGAATTAGTTACCCAAGACAAAGTGATACAAGATCATAGACTTGTGGTCGTGGGCGAGGATCCACCAGTAGGTGATGTTGAACACAATGGAAAGTACGCAACACGACCGGGTGTGACCATTACCTTTGCTGAAGGTGTTGTTCCAGGACCTCAATTCGAGGTAATTAATGCTACTGCTCCTTTTGCAAATGTGGTCAATCGCCCAACGGGTAGCAAAGTAAAGGTATTAGGAGCTGAAACATTCCTGAATTCCGTAATCTATTATGATGAACGTGGAAGGGTAGTTCAAACAGTTGGTGAAAATCATATTGGTGGAATTGATAGAGTTACCAATGATCAGGATTGGAAAGGCGAACTTCAGAAAAGAGTGTTGGAGCACCAAAGCACGGATCAATCAGGGACCGAGAGTGAATTAAGGTTGCTAAGCGAATATGAATATGCGCACAATGGAGCCCTGCTCAGGACCTATGAGACCCTCAATGAAGATCCAAGAATTTTGGTGGCGGAATACCACTACAACATCCTCGGTGAATTGGTAGAGAAAAACGTTCATTCAAAAGACGATGGTCTGCAATTCTTACAATCCATGGACTACCGCTACGACATTCGAGGTGCGATGACTCGCATCAACGATGCAGACCTGGGTGATGGAGAAGAAGACCTTTTCGGGATGGAGTACTACTACGAAACTCCATTAAACATCAATGGCACGAACACGCAACCACGCTTTGATGGCATGGTGAATGCAATGGTGTGGAATGCAGACAATCATCCGACCGGGACCAGTGACTTCACCAAGACCGGAATTGGTTTTGCTTACGACAAGCAAAGCAGACTAAGCAGTACCGTATATGGAACGGGGGCTTCACTCAATGATGCCGCCAATGCAGATGCCTATGCCATGTCCGTAGGAGGATATGACGATAACGGGAACATCCAGTCATTGAGTAGAAACTCCGAAGGAGAAGAAGTGGATCAGTTAAGCTATGCGTACAGCGATCACTCCAACAAACTGAAAAGCGTTGATGATGGAAGCATTAGTGCGAGTAGTGCGGTAGGCTTTGATGACCCAATGACATCCGGAGGTTCGGTGACCGAATACAAATATGATCTGATGGGGAACACAACCATGGATGTCAATAAAGAGATCCAGAAGATTACCTACAACCATTTGCAGTTGGTAGAATCCATTGTGTTTATTGACGGTACCATGGTGCAATACACCTACGATGCGGCCCGAAACCGACTCGCTAAAGAAGTGGTGGATGCAGACAACAATTCCATTGCCAAAGTGGATTATGTAGGGATGGTGGAATACCTGGATGATGAAATTAATCAGGTATTTACCGCAGAGGGGCGTGCCTACAAGCAAAACGGGGAATACCACCACGAGTATTTCTATACGGACCACCAGGGCAACAACCGGGTAGCCTTTGGAATCCTACCGGAGCGAAACGTGTACACAGCCACCATGGAGCTCTCACGAGAATCTTATGAAGAAAGCCACTTTGAATTCCCAAATGACAACATACGCAGCAGTGCGGAAAACCATACGCCATTGGGAGTGGGGAGTGTGGCGCTGAATGGAACCCTTCCGGGACGGGAAATTGGCCCGGCAAAAGTACTGACCATTGCTACAGGTGATGAAGTCGAGATTGAGGTATGGGCAAAATACAACTCAGCGTTTAC
This sequence comes from Ekhidna sp., assembly GCA_965601465.1. Taxonomy (GTDB): domain Bacteria; phylum Bacteroidota; class Bacteroidia; order Cytophagales; family Cyclobacteriaceae; genus Ekhidna. The sequence continues at coordinate 2,881,808 of OZ271834.1, forward strand.
AGATAACAGTGCGGTAGGAGGCATCATTTCGGCCCTTACATCCGCATTCGGAGACGCCAGTGCGGGCACTGGACTGGAAGGACAGGGAACCGCATTGACAGATGCCTTGGCACTGCCAAGTGCTTCACTATTTGCCAATGACAACTCCCCTGATACTGAGACCCGTGCCTACTTACAGTACATTTTCTTTGATGCCAGCTACAACTTCAAAGAGGAGGGAACGAACTACCAGGAGGTGAACAGTACCAGCCTGGGCAAGTTTGCAAAGTACGGATCGGGTACACTGACTTTTGATGAACCGGGGTACCTGTTTGTGTACCTGGTAAACGAAACCAATGAAAATCAGGACGTCTTCTTCGATGACCTGAAGATTACCCACAGTAGTGCAATAGCCAACTTTAAGGTTTCCCAGGTGAATGACTTCTATCCGTTTGGATTGCCAACGGCCAATTCCTGGCGCTCGCAAGGATATGTAGATCCCGGTTTGATGTACCAGAGCAGCTATGCCAGCTACGACAGCCTGACCGGCTACTACGATTTCTTAAGCAGAAGTTACGACCCGGTACTGGGACGATTCTTTGCCGTGGATCCGGCCGGGCAATTTAGCTCACCGTATACAGGCATGGGGAATATCCCACATATGGGAGTAGATCCTAATGGTGAAGTATTTGGTCCGGCAATTAGCCTATTGGGAGGCTTGCTTTGGAATACAGCTGCAGCGCTAGGACAAGCAACCGTTAATTACTTGAATGGGAATGGTTCCATTTCGGATAACCTCAAGTCTTCTGGAATAAGTACGAGCGTTGGATTTAATACTGGATCTGGTTGGAATTTGAATTCTGCAAATGGCTATGGAGGGTTTAATACTTCTCAAGGAGGCGGAATTCCATTCTTTACAGGCTTAAATTACAATGATTGGACAGTAGGTGATTCTTGGAATGGTTTGGAATACACACATGCATATGTTCCTGGTATCCCTCATTGGAACCCACTTGATAAAGGTAGTTTTCTTGATTATGGAGCTGATCCAGTTTTTGTTCCTGGTTATAAGGACGCAATTTTAAGCTTACAGTCTAGCAATCTAGGAGGAAACACTTGGGGTGATTTGGCAAATTTCTTTAAGTATACACCTGTTCTCGGTTCTACATTTAGATCGAGTTATCAAATGAGTCAGGGTGATTATAAAAGTGCTGGTATTTCTTTTGTATCTGGTGCAGTTGAATTATTTACACTTGGAAGTGCATCTGTTGGCAATCAAGTTATAAAGACTGGTACTACAACTGCCGCTAGGGGTTCAGGATCAGCCTATGATGGGGTAAGAGCCGCATCTTCTTATCTGCAGAAGGCAGGAGTTCCTAGAGTATATCGAAAACAAATTTTGCAAAGTTTTAATATAGAAACAATTTCTTTGAGAACAGCTGGTAATAGCACTTTTGGGCTAAGGTTTTTTGGAGGGAGTGCAAATGCTAGTGGTAGATACTTATTTCCGACTTTCACCAATTACACAAATCGCGTAGGGTTAGCTTTACCATATAGATGGAATAGTATGACTGGTATATCCCAATTCCAAATAAGGCCAGGTGCGACTTATATATTTGGTAGGGCGGCTTCACAAGGAGGAAGGTTTACAGGTGGTAGCTACCAAATGTATGTGAATGACTTAGGTAATTTGATTCGTTGAATTAATTAGAATGACTAAAATGACCAATATGGATGGGTTTAATAAGCAGAAAGATGATTTGCTATTGATTATAAAGAATAGATTAAAATCTCCAAATTTAAATGAGATAGAAAAGGAATCATTAAATAAACTCATGAAAATAATGAATGAATACACCTTTATAAATCGGTTAGAAATGAAGGGTGTTTTAAGTCATGCGATAGTTGATAGTTTAACACTAGATTATTCAATAGGAGAAAAATTTATTGAATTTGATAATCGAATCAAATAAATGATAAAGGATTGATATTGCGCAAGTAATTTTTGCAACTAACTGGTTTTTATACGAATGTAAAACGAGATGGGGCGAGTTTTATGTGCAGTTTGAAAACGAGTCAAACCCGATATTGCGCAAGTCTTCCAGCTTGGAAGTGTCAAGGAGTGACTAGGACGTAGCTAGAAAGAAGAACTAAAAATGTGTAGTAAATACAAAATGAACTTAAAGAAAATTGATAATTGAAAATGTGAAATGAAGAAGTTGTTATTTGATATAGGAACATGTCTCGCCAACGTTTTATCTCGGCAGAAAGATCAGCACCATAAGCTCTTGAGAAATACTTTAATAGTGTCCTGCTAAGATCATTTATTGATATTATGACAAAAAAAATCCTTACCATACTGTTGCTATTTGTAGGTATTATCGCGCAAGCCCAGGTTGATTTTAGCATAAAGATTGGCCTTAATTCAGCGAATCAAATTACAAAATTCGAATGTTGTCCAGATATTAATTATGACCAGCGTCTTTCGGGAATTTTTGGGGTTGCTGCTGATATAATGCTTAAATCAAATTTTAGCCTGGGAGTGGATTTTCATTATACAAGCAATGGTGCAGAATTTTATAGTGATGGTGGTACCTATTTAGATCGACGGTTTCAATACCTGGAGTTACCCGTTGTTATCAAATATCATTTTCTCAATAAATTCAATGTGCATGCAGGAACCCAATTAGGGTATTTATTGAGAGCTGAATTAATAATAGATAATCCTGGAAGTCCACCAAATTATTACGATAGCACTGATCAAATCAATAGACTCACCCTTTCATTTATTGGGGGGCTAGAATATAATCCTTTGAAAAAAGTTGGTGTGGGAATGAGATATCTCACAGGTATAAGTGACCTGACTAAAGGTTCATCTACCAAACTATTTCTTAAGTCTACCTATCATTTCTATTTGAAGTACCAGATCAAATGATACTTGCCTAATAATTATGAAAAAAAACTTACTATTTACTTCGCTGTTTTTTCTTAACCTATTGCTTTTTGCTCAGGTTACCCCTTCGCCAGATGCCATGTCCCCATTATCGCGCAAGTCTTCCACTAGGGAAGAGTGAAGGAGTGACTTGGGCGTAACTAGAAAGAAGAATAAAAATGAGTAGTAAATACAAAATGAACTTGAAGAAAATTTTAATTGAAAATGTGAAATGAAGAAGTTGTTATTTGATATAGGAGTATGTCTCGCCAACGTTATATCTCGGCAGAAAGATCAGCACTATAAGCTCTTGAGAAATACTTTATAGTGACCAACTAAGATCATTTATTGATATTATGATAAAAAATATACTTACCATACTGTTTCTATTTATAGGTATAATAGCGCTAGCACAGGTTGATTTTAGCATAAAGGTTGGCTTAAACTCAACGAATCAAATTGTTAAGGAACCTTCGGTTGTTAATTATGATCAACGTTTTTCGGGAATTTTTGGAGTTGCTGCTAATGTAAACATCAAAAAAAATGTGAGCCTTGGAATTGATTTTCATTATACGAGTAATGGTGCTGAATTCTCACGCAATGGAAGTTTTCTAGATCGACGTTTTCAATACCTGGAGTTACCCGTTGTTATTAAATATCACTTTCTAAATAAATTCAATTTTCATATTGGAACACAGTTAGGTTATTTACTACGCACCGATCTCTTGTTTGATAATCCAGGTAGCGACCCAATTTATTATGAAACTACCGATGAAAATTATCGATTTACATTATCCTTTATTGGAGGGCTAGAATATAACCCTTTGAAAAAAGTTGGTGTTGGAGTGAGATACCTCACAGGTATAAGTGATCTGACCAAAGATTCATCTACCAAACTATTTCTTAAGTCTACTTACCATTTCTATTTGAAGTACCAGATCAAATGATACTTGCCTAATAATTATGAAAAAAAACTTACTATTTACTTCGCTGTTTCTTCTTAACCTATTGCTTTTTGCTCAGGTTACCCCTTCGCCAGATGCCATGTCAACAATTACTGGTAGTACCGAAGATTTATACAGGGGATATGTAACAGAATCTGTCCCCATCTATAGTCTGGTTGCTGAAAACGGGTTTTCGGTACCTGTTTCATTACAATATCAAACCAGGGGCATACGTGTAGCTGAAGTAGCTTCTTCTGTTGGTCTTGGCTGGAATCTTTCAGCAGGAGGCGCGATCACAAGGGTGATGCGAGGGCAGCCTGATGATCAAGCTACCTTTTCAGCGCCAGATTATACCACTGTTAATTGGAATTCCATTGAAGGAAACGATGGGTACGATTTCGAAAAAGATATTTTTTATTATTCTTTTCCTGGCGGGGGTGGAAAGTTCATCTCGGTAGATCCAATCATGACTGGAAGCTCTGAATTTTATGGCTTGCCGTATACTGACAATAAAATTGAATTTAACCCCAATGGTTTTAATCAATCGAGCTGGGTCATCACGGATGTAACAGGTGTGAAATATATTTTTGGTAGCACTGAAGATGCTCGTGAGATAACGCATGCATATTCCAATGAAGAAGGGGAAACTCCAAAAGACAATCAAAATCATACTTACATTTCTACCTGGTATTTAGAAGAAATTGTCTTTCCTAATTTGCCTTCAGAAAGCAACATCAAGTTCACCTACGAAAAGAATGAAAACGAAATTGAAACCATAAGTGAGTCCAAGGTACGTACCTACGATTTGATACATGATGCAACTTATTGGTATTATTCCAGGGAAGATGGCTATCCATATTTTAGTTTGCTCAAGAAAGTACCCGGTGAATACACGACAGATTTCACTATTGTGCCTTATGAAATACCGATGGGTGGAAATGTACCAAAAAGAATTGTTGGTCCAACTGGGGGATCCATTACAGGATTATTCGATTATAGAAGGGGACGTGATCGGTGCGACTTAGATGAAGGAGGGTGTACACAGCCATTAGATCCTGTTGAAAAGCCATATTTAATGGATAATATAAATGCTGCAGCTCCAGCACATTATGAAAATGATATCGAAGTTTACATCATTGATAATGACGTTTTTGAGACAAAAACCAACATTTCAACTTCAATAACTACTGCCTCACACCTGGTACGGATAGAAAGTCTGAAGGGTGAAGTAAAGTTTAATACAAGCAATAGGCAGGACATTGCCGGAATGCAAAAAGTATCAAGTATAGAAGTCAAAGATCACATGAATCGTGTGGTGGAGGATTTCTCCCTGGAATATGACTACTTCGATGCTCGAGATAAGCACACAACTTGCGATTCGGATATAAACTGTTTACGACTAAAGTTGATTTCTATTCGTAAAAATGATTATCTGTATAGGAGTTTTCAGTACATGAATGAAATGGACCCGAATCTTGAGCTGCCAGGTAGATCATCAAAGAAGATAGATAGATATGGGTTTTTTAATAATCTGGTATATAGCGAATTTTCAAGGCTTGATTTCAGGGTGTACGGAGATCGAAATCACCCCATGTACGATGCAGCAGTGAATTTTCAAAGTGCAGGTCCTTCAGGCAACATTAGGTCATCGAGCACAGATGTTCGAGCAAACATGCTGTGGAAGATTAATTATCCCGTTGGTGGATCTAAAGAATTTACATTCACCAATAAAACCGGAGGTGGAACGGCGGTATCATCGGTTATTCTCAAAGATGAAAACAATCAGATTAGATCACATAGAAGCTATTCATATTTGAATCCAGTTCGATTTAGTAGCAAAATGCACGCGATTGGAGACCTTAAAGTCATCTTGTTTTCAGACTCTCCGTATTTGACTTTTGATCACATGAATGTGGCGGGTTACAAAAACGTAACAGTTAAAGATGAAATAACTAAAAATTACAGTGAGTATAGCTTTCATCCGGGACCTACATCAGATTGGAGTACTAAATCTAAATATGAACTGAATCACACTGCAGATACCTGGAGGGAGGTTGAAGCACCGGACGAACTTGAGGATAAAATGGGAGATGATATTGCACCAATAATGGCTGCACCATTTAGTGCATTTACAGGACTTCCATATTTAATTAGAAATCTGGACAGAGAAGATAATGTAATAAGTGAAGTTCACAATGTTTACCAAAATGGTGGGACTAGTGCAACGATACAAGAATTTGCCTTTTTACCTACTGCAGAAGATGAAAATCAGTTTTTTGTAGGTGAGGCCTCTTTGAAGTTGAGACCACTTTATCTTTCAAGTACACTTTCTATGGCAAAAGAAGATGATAGTGAGGTTTGGACCAAGACGACATTTCAAAATCATAGTCTATATCGAACCTTGATTTCAGAAACTGAAACAATTGTAACAGACTCAGAAGGTAATCCCATTTTAGATAGGGATGTAATTAACTCAAAAAAGACCATTTACTATCCCGCTGATCAGGTTGCCATGCTTTCATTCTATGGTAATGAATCAGATATTTTAAATAGACTTTTAATGAAACACATGATCAGTGTTCCACTTGCCTCAGTCAATCAAGTGGACTTACCTCATGATGATTATGATGGTTATTGGACAAATAGCGTAGCTTTTTCAAAGTATGATGAATATGTTGTCGATGCTGAAACAACATTCATGGTACCCCATACCAAACATCAATACATTATTACTCATCCTGAAGATGAATGGTACAATGCCTTCAGCTCTGAAATAGTCGAAACTGTTACTTATAATGATAAAGGGCTTTTAGCGACGAGTGTTGGGCAGGATGCAATTGTCACATCCTATAGCTATAATGATCAGGGCTATACAACTAGTATGACCACAGATCCTGGTATTGATAACTTAAAAAGAACAACAACCTATGAGTATTACCCGCTTATCGGATTGAAATCAGTTACAGGTGCCAATGGTAGAAAGGTATCATATAGATATGATGATCAAAATCGGTTGCTCCTAACTAGAGATAATGAAAATAATATCATCAAACGTTATCGGTATAATACGCTCTCGGAAAGCCAGCAGGGTCTTTCGGTTTACATTAGGGGTGAGAATGGATATAATCTGGTCGGTAGTCCCATTACATTAGCTGCATATTTATCAGGCTCAACCTACGGTTCTCCACAGTATGACTGGACTGGTTCACCAACCGGTCAGTTTGCTACCTATACGTTTGAAAATGCAGGATCTTACAATATTTTATTAGTGGTAACCGATCCAGAACACCCAGAACTAGAAACAAGTGCATCATACCCCATTGAAGTTTTTGCTTCAAAAGCGGATTTAACCATTGGTGGACCTTCTACCGTGAAATACTGCCACGATGGTGGAGTTGATGGTGGATTGGAAGGTGCAGATGGTGGCAGTGGAGAAACTGGCGCATTTTACAGTGGTTCCAGCCTTTTCTCTTTTGGTTTTAGTACTGGTGCACGCTGCTATGAAGGGTATGAAATTCAGAAATACGAGTACAGCAACAATGATGGAGCTACATGGACAACATTTGGAGAAAGTGGCGCAGGTATCGCCGAATTGCCACTCTCAGCGTTCGAACCCTATCCTTTGACTAGCTATGATATAAAAGTTAAGGTATCCGTGAAAGACCTCTGCAACAATGAAACATTGACCAGTACTAAATCCATAACAGTATACAAATGTAACAATGGATCGGGCGGAGATCCTGATGATGGAAATGGTGATACAGGATGGTCGCTACAGATGACTCCAGCAACTTCTGAATTATGCTCGCAGGGTGACCCATCAGCGGTAAATGTAGCTGCGGTCACCGGTGAATTACCAGCCTGCTCTTCAGGCTTTACATTTGCCTGGGAATATAAAGGTGTTGGGGTCACTGATTGGACCATTTATCCGGTGTTGAGAGATGATCTGAATTCCATTGTTATGGATAGAGATTTCCTAACGAGCCCTGAAACGCCTTTTGGAGCCTGGGATGTGAAAGTGACCGTAAGTGATGGATGTGGAACGACCAAAACGGCCACAGCGCGTGTGAGCATACTATCTACCTGCAATGGAGATGAAGGTATCGAAGGAGCAGATACAGGAGGGGGTACTGGAGAAACAGGGGATACCGGAGATACTGGAGATGGTGAAACCGGTGGCGGAGGAATTGAGCCGCCGGGTGGTGGTGGAATCTAACTTGCATTATCGTACGTTTCTTTAGACCATGTATGGCTGTTAAATTGGATGCTTTCCCTGTCGGGACAAATCAAGTTTGATGTAAATATCTCTGACAAACACTGAAGAAGTGAAGAAATCCGGTGTTGCCAGCGTTAAGCTTAAAAACCTTTTGCCAAGGTTCGTGTCCTCAAAAAACAACGGCAACTTGTTTACCAATCCACTTATAACTAATTAACTATTTCACTAGTTACTAGCTTCGAGCTTCAAGTTTCAAGTCTCTAGTTACAAGTTTCAAGTCTCTAGTTACAAGCTTCAAGTTTCAAGTTTCTTGTTTCTAGCTGCAAGCCTCTAGTTTCTAGTTTCTAGCTCCGTAAAGTTGATAAACAAATAGCGTTCTTCACACCGATCAACGTGACCCTCACACATGCATTAGCTATTGATGAAGTGAGGCCATCAGATTAACGTTGCAAATTTGATGCGGTCATCTGAAGATGATATACGTTGGATAGTGATCGGATGCTTCTTTGATGTAATTCTTATCATACGTCTTCAGAGACACAATACCGGTCTGATATTGTTCATCGAAGAGCTCGTTGCTGATGAGTATGTGATCGATGACGCTCCCATATTTTGAACTTGCAGCGCCTGCCCAGGAAAGGTGAGCGGTCGCAAAATCAAAATTGGGACTTGCAATCAGACTTTTAAACGGGGTTTCTTTTGGTTTGAAATTGGAAACGTCCACATCATCGTTCCAATCGCCCAGTATGATCACATTTTCATTGGCCAAGTTGGTGTTCACATAGTCGGCCAATAACTCTCCCGCTTTTTTGCGTCGATTGTAGGAGTCTAACTTATCCGCATTGGACGAACTGGGAATGTGCGCTTTAAGGTGCAGAACAATCACATAGAAATCGTCACCCAATGCACCGGTTTTGTCCTTGAACTTGAATAGGTGAGGTGGTCGTTGAGCGAAGCTATGTTTGTCCGGTTCCAGGATTTTCCTATCGTCTAAAAGCTCTACGGAAGCCGGATTCCAAAGGAGTGCTACTTCCTGTCGATTGGAAGAAGGTTTGGATCGTTTTCCTTCCATGCTGGTTTGAGCCACCAAATCTTCGAAATGATCTTGCTTCACAATTTCCTGCAGGCCAATGATGTCGAAGTTGAGAAATGCTATGAAGTTCTTGATCTTTTCAAGCTGCAGGTCTTCATCGTCCGGACCTTTGGAAGTATGTCCAAACCACTCAATGTTCCATGTGGCAATTTCCAGTTGATGGTCTTTGCCGAACTTTTCGTTGGGTATTTGCGCGTAAGTGAATAGCGGAAATAGCAGGAGTGCAATTAGGTTTTGTTTCATCATGGTGGGGTTTGTTTCTAATTTAATCAAAAACAACTCTATGGCAGAACATCTAAAGATTAATTAATGATCATCAGGGACTCACCAAGGATATGCACTCAATCATTCCCTCTCAACGGCTCCACCTCATTCAAAAAATTAATCAAGAGATAGATATGGTGTGCCACCTCCTTGCTAATGTGATACTCCTCGTTTGAAGTAAGCAGGTAGAAAAAGAGATCCTCAATATTTCTTCTCAGTACGGCTGGTGGCACACATTCAAACAGCTCTTTCAGTTGGTCGAGCAGCCATTGTTCGTATTCAAATTGGTTAAGTAGGTCCATATGATTTGATTGTCTATCCAAATATATACATTGTGACTTATTGGCACGATACATAATGTGACTTATTGGCCGTTGAATGCGTTGTGACTTATAGGCTTCTTTACCACCATGGAAGATATCCTCAAAAAGTTCGGTACTCGTGTGAAAAACTTGCGAATGCAAGAAGGGTGGAGTCAGGAGAAAATGGCTCAACTATGCAAATTTGACCGGACATACATCGGACGTGTGGAAAGGGGTGAACGCAATTTGTCATTAAAGAATATTGAGATAATTGCAAAAGTTTTTAAAATGTCAATCAAGGAGTTGATGGATTTTTAGATCCTTCGATTTACTATTTAACTTCGGATCTCATGGATCGGGTGAATCAAAAAGCTTTTCAAATTGCATTTGGAGAAAATGTAAAAAAGTTTCGCACAGAAAAGAACCTGACTCAAATGCAACTGGCAGTTAAAGCTGAAACAGACATTCGTCAGATCCAACGCATAGAAGCAGGGGAGATTGCGACTTCAATCGCCCAGGCTAAATTGATTTCGGATGCTTTAGGAGTGGGGTTGGATAAGCTTTCAGAATAAATCAATGAATACATTACTGGTAATGGATGGGAGGATCAGGATAGGTTTAGCGGAATTTCTTGCGGTCTGATGTTCGTAGACTTGATTAAAGACGGGTTTTTAAATCTTGAAATTGGATCAGATGTATTGGATAAGCTTTCAGAAAGTGTCCATCATTAACCCACAAAAAAAGGAACACCTCAGCGTTCCTTTCATATTTATCGATAGGGGCTCTGGTATCAACCGTGCCCACCTTTAGATGCGTACGTAAATCCGTCATGATCTTTGGCTGTAAGTCCATGACCTTCTCTACCTAAGAAACCATCTCTGTCCTTACCAAGAAAGCCGTCTTTCTCGCTAGTTAGGATACCGTTTCCGGATTCTTTGCCCAAGTAGGCAATGCCATTTCCTCCATCTTTGGAACCGAGTAGACCATTGCCAGCCCCTCCAACTCCACGTATTCCGTGGGTTTCATCGCCCCATGCAATGCCTCCGCTTTCTTTCTCACCTAACAATCCGTCCGAGCCTGTTCCCAGGATGCCATTGCCGGCTTTATCTCCGTCTGCCAACGTTGCAGCAACGCCGTTTCCACCGCCTGAGCTTGACCATGTGATGCAAGCTACCGTCGCAAGTATGAATAATATGCTTAGCTTTTTCATGTGTCTATTGTTTATAGGATTGAACATACAACAGTTATATTGTATACTACACCAATAGACAATGGTTATACTTGACGCCACATGGTAAAGATTTGATAACCCTGGAGTAACAAGGAGAATCTATGAATCACCCCTTGTTCTTAATATCCTGAACCTCTATGCGTATCTCCTGCGTCATATTTTTAAGCTCTTGCATGCCTTTTCGGATGCGTGTGCCGGCCGCATTATTGCCCTTGTCGTAAAACTTGCTGAAATCAGCTTCGAGCGAATCAATTAAATCGATGAGTTGTTGGTATCGTCTTTTGCCAGGTGGGGGTAAGCCATTCATATTTTTAGTATTTTAATTTATCCAGATAAGCCAGCATTCGCTGATATGAGCTGTGCGTCGCATAACCGGTCAGTGAAATGACCAGTAACGCCAGGATCCAAACATATTTATGCGGGACCACATCTCCAGCGATGGTGTAAAAGTAGAAAGGCTGCACAAGCAATATGCTTCCGTAAAATTGATGATACCTGTATTGCTCATCTACAACCATTCGGAGAAATACCACCTTGGAGTCATTCAATTCATTGGATTTGTCGTCGTCTGTTTCATCACTGGTCTCATCATCTTCTTCGTCCGATGCTTCCTGATGATAAATCAAGCCTTCAAATATGTAGGATCGCAGCGAACCGACTAAAAGCCCTAACGCGATCGCTAAAAACGTCATTAGAAAGAACAGTCCTATGCTGGACTCTGCATTCAAAAACGATGTAAACGCCGCTTGTAATGTTGGAATGTAGTAGGCTAAGGCGTGCAACAGAAAGAATCCGGGAATGACATTGGCAATCAATGTACCGAATGAATTTGATTTTAGCTCTACTGCCATAAGCATCAATTTATTAAAAAATAATGGGGTTGGCCTAACCACTCGATCATTATTTCGCTTACACTGTATTCGATCCATGATTTAGCCGGAGATTCTATTTGATTTTCTTTAACTTAACGTTATTCATCACACTAATCATCGAATCACATGAAGAACGGCTTACCTCCTCCAATATCTCAAGATACCTTCCACCTCGGCCTCACGATGGCGGGTGCCGTTTCAGCCGGCGCATATACGGGAGGAGTTATGGATTACCTCTTCGAAGCACTGGATAAGTGGGAGCGTGCCAAGGCTTGCAAATCGGAAAAAGACCTTCCCGAAGACTTGAAAGGTATAGATCTGAAGTTGGTCCCCAAGCATCATGTCATCGTGGATGCCATGGGCGGAAACTCTGCCGGAGGGATGACCACCATCATGTCGGCACTCTATGCCATACAAAATGAAATCAAGCCGGTAACCAAACCTCCGTCCGATAATTACCTGGAAAAGAAAGACAACATCTTTTGGGACAGCTGGATATTGCTGGATGATGAAGTGAATAAGCCCACACTGCTCAAAGCACTCTCAACCGGGGATCTGAAGAAGACGAATAAGATCTTGTCCGGCTTAAACACGGAATTCATTGATAACATCGCCAAAAATGCATTTTCGCTGCCCACACCTGATGATCCGAATCCTGCCAGCAAGCTGCCCGCATACTTTTCTGGGGATCTGGAAATGCTGATCTCGCACACCATGATACGGGGGATTCCATTAGCTGTATTATTTGAATCGGGAGGTGCGGGTTTAAAGACAGCACCTTCTCACTCCACCTATGAGCATCAGCTGTTTTCACATTTTCACCTTAACGAAGGCGTTGATGTAAATGCAGATGAGTACATCTGGCTAAATCCATACGCCGCAAGCCCAAAGACCCATTTGACGAAAGCGGCAATTGCTACGGGTGCTTTTCCGATCGGGCTCAAGTTTCGGGAGTTTGATCTCAAAGATTTCAATCCGGAATATTTAAAGAACGTCTTATCACGGGTCATCGAAGGAAAAATGCACATTGCTGCTCCAGATATCAAACACCAGATCAACTGGGATGAATGTTCGCTGGACAAATACCTGAGCAACAGCGTGGATGGTGGAGCCATCAATAATGAACCGTATGGTGAAGTGCTCAGCCTACTGACCAAAGGAGATGAGGAAAAGGAGTTTTTGATAAAAGCGCGAAAGTATGATGAGCGGGCGAAGAAGGAATATACGACTAAGCAAGTTGCGGATTTTAAGAAAGCCAGCCCTGAAGAGCCCTTCGAAGAACATGATTCCTATCAAATGAAGGGGATGGTAATGATTGATCCCTTCCCGGACTTCTATGAACGAAGGGCACCGTATGATCACGCAGAAGATTTACTTGAGATCATACCGGGCATTATCGGAACCTTGTGGGATCAAGCCAAAATCAAACGAAGGGAAATGAAGCTCCAGTTTGATAATAAAATGTTTAGAGGTACCATCTTTCCTGTGAAGTACGGACGTGATGGGAAGAAACTGAATCATCCGATCGCTTGTGGCTCTTTGGATGCCTTCGGTGGATTTCTGGATATTGATTTTAGAATACATGACTACTTCCTTGGTCGGAACAATGCCCGCACGTATCTGAGGTCTTACTTTAGTGTGCCTTACTACCCTGACAAAGGGATCGTACATCCGCTCCATCGGGAGCCTTATTGGACGCAGGAGATGCGTGATCGTTTCCTGATTCGATTCCCGGATGGCACGCAGTTTCTTCCGCTGCTTCCTGACATGAACATGCTGAAGGATGGATATACTAGTAAGGACCAGGCCAGGCATTATGATTTGCCGGACCTTCCTCAGATCACCAAAAAGGATATATCTGCCATCAAACGTCCGTTGAATAAACGTGTGAGAAACATGATTTGGCTGTTGGTAAGGAGGCCATCCAAAAAGAAGGACGAGGCATGCAATAAACCGGCGTGGTGGAAGCGCATACTTCATGGGCTTTGGAAGGTGATTGCCATCCTTTTGGCCATAGTCACCTTTGTTTTGGCGATTCCGGTAATGGTGTGGTCCTTGCCTGTTTTGCTTAGGGTGCCGGGTAAGAAGGCCGCAGAAATAGTATGTAAGGATTTGAAAAGGAGGGGGTTGTTAAAAGATCATTAGGGGATGATGTTGTGGATGGGCTGTTATGGTCTGTGTTAGGGATTAGAGATTGATTCGTGATGCTTGCTTGGAATGAAGGGTGAGAGGTAAAGATTTCTCATTGCATTCGAAATGACAAGTTTGGATTATTGATTGATTGGTGAGGTTCGAAATGAACTTAATCAATTGGTAGAATAATTGATTATGCAATATTCTTCTCTTTTCTTTTTGAAAGGCCAAAAAGAAAGAAAAAGCCTTTGTTAAAATCAAATCCCGGCCAACCCATTTCCTCTCCCCGTGATTTTAACGGAGCTCGCTTGTTGCGAGCATAGGAACTCCAGTAGCATGACTCCATCGGAACACATCATTTACCGTTTGGAATAAAAGGGAGGATTTCTCACTGCGCCTGTCTGCCGACTAGGCAGGTTCGAAATGACAAGGTGGAGAGTAGATTGGTTCGTGATGCTTGCTTGGAATAAAGGTTTATAGGTAAAGATTTCTCTCTGCGTTCGAAATGACAAGTTTGGATTATTGATTGATTGGTGAGGTTCGAAATGAACTTAATCAATTGGTAGAATAATTGATCATGCAAAATTCTTCACTTTTCTTTTTTGAAAGGCCAAAAAGAAAGAAAAAGCCTTTGTTAAAATCAAATCCCGGCCAACCCATTTCCTAACCCCGTGATTTTAACGGAGCTCGCTTGTTGCGAGCATGGGAACTCCAGTATCATGACTCCATCGGACCACATCATTTAACGCTTGGAATAAAAGGGAGGATTTCTCGCGGAGCCTGTCTGCCGACGAGGCAGGTTCGAAATGATAAGTTGGGATCATTGATTGATTTGTGATGTTTGCTAGGAATGATGGGTGAGAGGTAAAGATTTCTCATTGCATTCGAAATGACAGGTTGGGATTATCGATTGATTGGTGAGGTTCGAAATGAACTTAATCAATTGGTAGAATGATTGATCATGCAAGATTCTTCTCTTTTCTTTTTGAAAGGCCAAAAAGAAAGAAAAAGCCTTTGTTAAAATCAAATCCCGGCCAACCCATTTCCTCTCCCCATGATTTTAACGGAGCTCGCTTGTTGCGAGCATGGGAACTCCTGTAGCATGACTCCATCGGACCACATCATTTGCTGCATGGAATAAAAGGGAGGATTTCTTGCGGAGCCTGTCTGACGACTAGGCAGGCTCGAAATGATAAGTTGGGATCATTGATTGATTCGTGATGTTGGCTTGGAATGATGGGTGAGAGGTAAAGATTTCTCATTGCATTCGAAATGACAAGTTTGGATGATCGTTGGTGATGAATGTCTACCGACGAGACAGTTTCGAAATGACAGGAAAATATGGCCGGATTCACCATAATTTCAGATTGGAAGATTAAGGAGCAATTGAAATGAACTTAATCAATTGGTAGAATAATTGATCATGCAATATTCTTCTCTTTTCTTTTTGAAAGGCCAAAAAGAAAGAAAAAGCCTTTGTTAAAATCAAATCCCGGCCAACCCATTTCCTCTCCCCGTGATTTTAACGGAGCTCGCTTGTTGCGAGCATGGGAACTCCAGTAGCATGACTTCAACGGACCACATCATTCACTGCATGGAATAAAGGGAGGATTTCTCGCGGAGCCTGTCTGCCAACGAGGCAGGTTCGAAATGATAAGTTGGGATCATTGATTGATTTGTGATGCTTGCTTGGAATGAAGGTTTATAGGTAAAGATTTCTCTCTGCGTTCGAAATGACAAGTTGGGATTATTGATTGATTGTTGAGGTTCGAAATGAACTTAATCAATTGGTAGAATGATTGATCATGCAAGATTCTTCTCTTTTCTTTTTGAAAGGCCAAAAAGAAAGAAAAAGCCTTTGTTAAAATCAAATCCCGGCCAACCCATTTCCTCTCCCCATGATTTTAACGGAGCTCGCTTGTTGCGAGCATGGGAACTCCTGTAGCATGACTCCATCGGACCACATCATTTGCTGCATGGAATAAAAGGGAGGATTTCTTGCGGAGCCTGTCTGACGACTAGGCAGGCTCGAAATGATAAGTTGGGATCATTGATTGATTCGTGATGTTGGCTTGGAATGATGGGTGAGAGGTAAAGATTTCTCATTGCATTCGAAATGACAAGTTTGGATGATCGTTGGTGATGAATGTCTACCGACGAGACAGTTTCGAAATGACAGGGTGGAGAATGGATTGCTAATAAGTATAGATTTCTCGCTGTACTCGAAATGACAGGGTGGGATGTTAGTTGGTGATGAATGTCTGCCGATGAGGCAGGTTCGAAATGACAAGTTGGGATCATTGATTGATTCGTGATGTTTGCTAGGAATGATGTGTGAGAGGTAAAGATTTCTCATTGCATTCGAAATGACAAGTTTGGATTATTGATTGATTTGGTCATCCATTGATGATGACAACTGACGTTTAATAGTCCTAACATTGATCATCGTCATTGTACAGGGCAAAGGAGATGTCGAGTTTTAATTCATTGATTGAGCATGAATTCTTCATGAGTTTGTTCACTATAAATCTTACTGCCATGAATAGATTTAAATTCAATGATCGTTTCAATATCTATGAATTAGATGGAAAGCAGATCTCCTACGGGAGGATGGAGGACGACAATCGATTGACCATCTTTGACCTGGAAGGAGATACCATTTCTTTTGGTGAGTTTGTGCGAGAGGATCGCTTCAACATCCACGACTTCAAATCCACCCAACTAACCTCACATGGTACGTTTATCGGTGCAGATCGTTTCGAGGTTTATGACAATGCAGGGAATCACTTGGGGTATGGACATAAGATATGACAAGGCTTCATTCAAAGAATGAAACTCAGCTTATATCCTGTTTGCCAAAATCTAGCGTGGTTCATTGTTCTAATTTAAGATCCGACTCCATTCCCTCAAGCCCCGTCCGAACGGATATTCATCCGGGCGTGGCTGGAGGGCTCTTCATTTTTCCTAGCCGGGCCGACGATTCGTTGAAAAACGAAGCAACCCGCTCGAACGTATCGTTCAATACGGGCGAGAAAATCATTCGGACCGCCGATGCGGTTAAAATCAAATCCCGGCCTACGCACGATGCAAGCCCCGTGATTTTAACGGAGCTCGCTTGTTGCGAGCATAGGATGGCAATAACACCATTAATCCCGCAAAATCACTTCTTATAAATCACTTTTTATAGTTACGAAGTTTAGTCTACAAATAAGGTTATTACAACATTATTCGAATCTATACAGCCAAACCTCTCATTTCAATTCCCTATCTTACTCCAGCTATGGAAGTAAAAGTAATACACCGAAATTCCGGACGTGCTTGCGAGTGTTGCAGCTCATGGCTCAAGCATTGGGAGTGCATCACGAAAGAAGATGTCGGTACCTGCCGCACAAAGAACTGTACCAACCCGGCAAAGGTAGGCGCACATGTCAAACGAAAAGCCGGAGATAACTCCTGGCGGATCGTACCACTTTGTCATGATTGTAATAAGCGCACCGATTGGATGACATTGAACAAGAATACCAAGTCCGCTCCTTCGGAGCAGCATTCGTGTGGGAGGTGAGAGATCGTTAATGACAGGTAAGAAGTAAAGATTTCTCTCTGCGTTCGAAATGACATGTTGGAAAGTAGATTACTTTGTCATTCTTTCTCGCAATGACAGGCAAAGGGGAGTAGATTGCTTCGTCATGCTTCCCTCGCATTGACGGTAATTATAATTAAAGATTTCTCACGATGCCTGTCTGACGAATGAGAGGTAAAGATTTCTCGCTGCTCTCGAAATGACAGGGTGGAGAATGGATAGCTTCGTGATGTTTCCTTGGAATGACGGGTACTAATAAGTAAAGATTTCTCTCTGCGATCGAAATGATAGGAGATTAGGGATAAGGAATACTTAGTCGCTGTTTCTGTAATGATGGTAAGGAGTAAGGATTTCTCGCTGTGCTCGAAATGACAGGGTGGAGAATGGATAGCTTCGTGATGTTTCCTTGGAATGACGGGTACTAATAAGTAAAGATTTCTCTCTGCGATCGAAATGATAGGAGATTAGGGATAAGGAATACTTAGTCGCTGTTTCTGTAATGATGGTAAGGAGTAAGGATTTCTCGCTGTGCTCGAAATGACAAGTTGGGATGATCGATTGATTGGTGAGGTTCGAAATGAACTTAATCAATTGGTGGAATAATTGATCATGCAAGATTCTTCTCTTTTCTTTTTGAAAGGCCAAAAAGAAAGAAAAAGCCTTTGTTAAAATCAAATCCCGGCCAACCCATTTCCTCTCCCCGTGATTTTAACGGAGCTCGCTTGTTGCGATCATGTGAGCTCCAGTAGCATGACTTCATCGGACCATATCATTCACTGCATGGAATAAAAAGGAAATGACAGGGTGGAGAATGGATTGCTTCGTCATTCTTCCTCGCATTGACGGGTAATAATAAGTAAAGATTTCTCTCTGCGATCGAAATGACAGGAGATTAGGGATAAGGAATACTTAGTCGCTGTTTCTGTAATGATGGTAAGGAGTAAGGATTTCTCGCTGCGCTTGTCTGCCGACGAGGCAGGTTCGAAATGACAAGTTGGGATGATCGATTGATTGGTGATGCTTCGTTGGAATGAAGGGCAATTATAAGTAAAGATTTCTCATTGCATTCGAAATGACAGGGTGGAAAATGGATTGATTCGTGATGCTTGCTTGGAATGAAGGGTAATAATAAGTAAAGATTTCTCTCTGCGATCGAAATGACAGGAGATTAGGGATAAGGAATACTTAGTCGCTGTTTCTGTAATGATGGTAAGGAGTAAGGATTTCTCGCGTAGCCTGTCTGACGAATGTGAGGTAAAGATTTCTCACGATGTTCGAAATGACAGGGTAGAGAGTAGATTGCTTCGTGATGCTTCGTTGGAATGAAGGGTGAGAGGTAAAGATTTCTCATTGCATTCGAAATGACAGGGTGGGATGATCGATTGATTGGTGATGCTTCATTGGAATGAAGGGTGAAAGGTAAAGATTTCTCATTGCATTCGAAATGACAAGTTGAAGGAGAGCTAACAGGATGGTGCATTGCTGGTGATTACTCCTCTTGTTCATCACTTAGTTTTTCATTGATGCTGCGGAGGGCATTGTCGAGCTCATTGGCAGACTCCTGAAGGCTTTCGTTGATGAAAGGGAGATTTACTGAGTCATTGGGGTCATAGAGGTCCACTAAACCTAGAATACGAGCAAGAGGCGCTCGCACAATGTGGGAGTTGGAAGAGAGGTATTCTTTCAGTTGTTGGTTGCGAAGCTTTAGTTCTTCGGTGCGCTTATTGACGATCTTCTCCAGGTTGTTATTCATCACAATGATTTCGTGATTGGCCTCCTGTAATTCTCTGGCTTGTTTTTCGATTTGCGAATGCAAGGCCTGAAGTTCCTCATGGTCTTTACGTTTGCGCTTAAAGTTGCGGTAAAGAAGGTAAGTAATGATACTGAGAGCAAGAAAACTTACAATTAGGGTGTTACGGGTCCAGATAGCATAGGCAAGTTCACCTTTTTGCTCTAACCGTTCTTTTTCCATCGCAATCTCCTGCTCAATTTGCTTTTTGTTGTATTCATATTCCGCTTCCTGAAAAGCGATTCGTCTTGCCAGGTCTCGGTTGAATAATGAGTCATTGGTCGTTTTAAATGTTTTATGAAAATGTAAAGCTTCTTTTAGTCGCCCTTGCTGCTCATACACATCCGAAAGATGCATTGCCGCATCCCTCAGCTCAAATCGCATTCCGGCGTTTAAAGCCACCTGATAAGCTTCCTTATATGCACGCTCAGCATTCTGAATTTGATTAAGCTTCTGGTACATCTGGCCCTGATCGATCTTGGTCAGACTTAAGATGTACTGATTGCGCAATTGATTGGCAAGTGCCATCGAGCTATCCAAATAGATTTTTGCTGAATCTAACTGATTGATCCGCATATAGACACTACCGATATTATAAATGGGGAATAATGAACTACTTGGCTTTTGGGCTTCATCAGCAATCGCCCATGATCGCCGTAAGTATTCAATGGACAAATCATACTGTTCCTTGAGTTTATAGATATATCCTATGTTATTTAATATGTCACCTTCTCTGATATCCTCTAATTCCGCGTATTTGACCGCTGCTTGTTCAAAATATTCTAAGGCTCGATCTTCTTCGTCCAGAAAGTGGTACAACCTTCCGATGTTGTTGATACAAAATGCGATCCGCTCTCTCGCGTTGGTGGCTTCAAAAAAGGATTGTGCCTCAAGGTAGAGCTGTAATGAACGATAAAAATTACCCAGGTTAGTATGCGCGATCGCACTACGAAGTTTCGCATCTGCAATCCCCAATTTATACCCTGATGCTTGAGCCAGGCGTTCGCTTTGTTCAGCTAAAAGCAAGGTGCTGTCGGGGTTGGTAGGTTCAAGGATATAGGCGATCTCATTGAGTGCATCCACTTTGACAATAGGGTCTTCCGTTTCTTCGACAACACGCAAAAGACTATCGACCCTCGACTGTGCAAAAAGGGTAGTTGCAATGCAACATAAAGTGGATATAGTAAAGACTCTTAGACTCAATAAGTTATAGGCTGATGGTTATTGAAGATAACAAAAAAGTAAGTCTGCTACAATTCTGAAACTCTGTAAAATGAAAAATACGATGGACGATAATTCATTTCAGATCAACCATGTAGTTTATTATACCAATTGAAACCAAAAATTCAGTAGATTGTTTGGGTGGAGCGGTCAATTGTGGATGTATCTATTAAGTGTTCATCCAACGCCAAAATTTTCCCAATAACGTTTTAGGTTCAGGTCGTTTAATACCTTCATCAGCCACAGGGGGTGCCTGTTCTTTGATCTTGCGTTTCACTTGAACAGCCTTTGCCTGTTCCAGCTTTTGTTTGTAGTGTGCTTCTTTGCGTGCCTTATTACGTTGATCTTCCTGGGCTTTGAGCCGCTTTTCTTTGCGTGCCTCGTATTCCTCTTGTTTTCGCTTAGCTCTTAATCTGCGCTTTTCCTTCTCTTCCTCACTCAATGGTGGCCTTTTCTTACGCGGATTTCTATAGGCTCTTAGATCCTTCTCAGTTACAAACTCACTTTCCTCTTTTTCTTCTTCTTTCTTTTCCTCTTTTTTCCTTGGTTCCGGTAACTCTACTTTGCCAACCACTTTTAACCCTGACAATTCGTGTTTAGGTGCTTTTATCAGTTTGATCTTATCCAGGTCCGCTGGCGCATCTTCCGACTCCAACAGCTCCAACAGCTTATCGGTTTGTATCACCTCATCTTCATCCGGAGTTGACACTGATATTTCCGTTTCTTCAGTAAGCGTTGATCTTGTTTCTTGTACTTCTTCATGAACGGTTTCGATCTCTCCTTCAACTGATGCGATATCATCCAGGGGTGTCTCGGGCAAGGTGCTTTCTGCTACCTCTTCCTTTACCTCAAAATCATCTTCAGAAGAAGTATCTTCTATTTCCTGATCATCAGTAGCAACTTCATCAATGGATTCTTCCACAACTTCTATGGGGGCTTCTACCACCTCATCTCGTTCAATATTGAAGTACTCGAAGATGTTTTCCTCGGTGCTTTCTTCCAGTTTGGAGTTGGCGTGAAATTTCTCCTCAGCGCCTGATTGCTCTTCCAAATAAGAAATTATCTCTTGTACCGGAATGTCGTATTTTCTTGAAAGTTGTCCTAGTCTCATGTGGTTAGGTGGATCTCAAGCGCAAAAGTAGGATTTTAGTACTTCTGAACGAACTAATTCTTTTTTAAAATCAACATTCCTGAAGCAATTAATACCAAGCCTATGTATTCAGTAACCGGACTTATCCATCCCCAGTTCAACGCATAGGCTGCAAGTGATTCTGCTGAACCAAAGAAGGAGTGATAATAGGTGAGGCTTTCAGATACAAGGTGAACAAGAATAAATAATGCTCCAATAAGAATTAACACACCTCCTGATTCATGGATCAGATTTTTTAAACGTCTGGCCCCTAAAACAAGGAGCAACCCTGGAAGTACGACAAATAATCCGATAGCGATAAAAAGTCCAATATTCATCAGATAAAAGTAGTCGAATCCATCGCAAGATTCTACAACAATCCAAGTGGTTATCTGTGGTAGTTGTGATGAGCACTTTGATTAAATAATTAACAAATGCCGCATGAGTATAATCATTCAATTGTATGAAGCTGATCATGGAATAATATTAAAATGATTCTCAGCTTTAAATAAAAAGGACTATGAAAAAGATTATTGATTTTATGGGGCTTTTTGTGGAGCAGCTAAAGGAGCAAAATGATGGTGAGAGACAGCAGATGGAGGCATTAAAGAAGCTGCGGGAAAAGACCGTATCGACTAAGCTCAAAGGAGTAATTGACGCACACATTGGAAAAACGCGCGAGCAAATGGAGCGATTAGTGAATATCTTCTCCTTATTAGGTAGAAACATTCACGGGGAGTCAAATAAAGGTGTGAAAGGACTCATTGAAGAGGCCTTTGAGCTAGAGCAGCGATGCAAAGATGAAGATGTAAAAGATGCTGGCATCATTACGTCTATTCAGCACCTCAATCATCACAATATCGCAAGTTATGGAACGCTAAGTACGTACGCAGATGAATTGGCAGAAGAGAACGTAGCTGTACTGTTGCGGGAATCTTTGGAGGAAGAAAAGAACACGGATCAAAAGCTTACGGATCTGGCAAAAGAGGAAATCAATTTAAGAGCAATTCACTGATATATGAAAATTCGTACATTCAACCACACTACAAAACCGGATATCCCGGTATCCTTAAAAGTATTACTTGTATTGATCATTCTCCTTTTATTCAATGGGTGTAGCTCTTCATTGAAAGAAGAGAACAAAGAACTGCAGTCGCGGGTAGATTCGCTGGAAGCGGTACTCGAAACCGGTGAATATGCCATTGGACTTCTTGAAGTTGTTGGCCAGTATCTCGATTCCATTGATGAACGAAGAGAGTCAGTTCTGGTTGATTTGGAAGTTGGCCTGGATGACAGAGACTACATCCAGCGAATGAAAAACCTGAACCAATATTTCCTAAAAACCGAGTGGGCCATTCGGGAATTGGAAGCCATTAGTGGATCGTATTCCATTCAAATTGATCGGCTAAAGTCGACGGTGAATAAGAAGAATGATGAAATCAGTCGGCTGCAAGTAAGTGTGAATACCTATCGAAATGCAGGAGACTCTTTAAAGGGAAGACTTGAAATAACAGAAGCGGCATTGATAGAAACACAAAAATCACTGGACTTCTCCCGGATGGATGTGGCGCTTGCCGAAATGGAAATTTCGGGACTCATGGAGATGGTCCAGTTGAATGAGGCGGAAATCTACTTTGCTGAGGGAGAGGGGTTAGAAGAACTCGCAGAGAAGATTCGTTTTGCACCTAAGAAGAAAAGAAAGAATCTCGAAGAGGCATTGATTGCATTTACCACTTCTTTTGAGATGGGCTATATGCCCGCAAAAGTCCCTATGGAACGCTTGAAGAAAAGACTTGAAAAATAGATGATTATGAGACAGAAAGAGGATGTACACTTACATGTTAAATTGGTCAGCAATGAAAATAAAGAGCCGATATCAGGAAGCGACTATGTAGTCAAGTTCTATGATGAAGACCTGGTGGTGGATGATTTTTTAGGTGAGTCCACACTGGATGATTTTGGTCACGCCCAAATTGTAGTGCATGAAAAAGACTATCGTTTTGGGGGATCTGCACTGGAGAAATATCCGGATATCTACTTCAAATTGTTTAAGGGTGATGAAATGATCTATAAAAGTGAGGTGTTTAAGAACACTCACCTGGTTGAAGCAGAAGACTACCCTGCATCCGGAAGACTTCATTACCGACTTGGTACATTCGAGATATAGCGTTTAATCGTAGAATACGCTTAATATCGGCTATTTTCGACTTAAGTGGTCAGGTTGCCTTTCATCACAAATAAAAGTTGGTCCAAAACAATATAGGCTGTTCAATTGTCTCTCTAGGTGACTAAACCAAACACAGTGAGACACTTTACTAAACTTATCCTTTTCGGATTAATGGCAGGATGCTGCATCTCTGCAACAATAGCGCAACGACCTTCAGGCCCTCCGGGAAGCTATCAGAAGAAGCAAGGACCAGCTGTCGGTTATGGGAAATTCAGTGGGACGGTAATCGATGAGAATAATGAACCAGTACCGTATGCTACGATCCGTGTTTTATCAGCCAACGATGACAAACTCATTAATGGTACCATCGCCGAAGATGATGGTAAATGGGTGATTAAGAATGTGGCGGAAGGGGAATATAAAATTGTCATTTCATTCATCGGTTATGAATCGATAACGGCAGGACCGTACACGGTAACCGGTAAAGGGGAATCTCATACCTTAGAAAATTCAGTTTTGGCTTCTTCATCAACAGAATTGGAGCAAGTAGTGGTTGAAGGGCAACGAGAATTAATCGAAGACAAAGTAGATCGAATCGTTTACAATGCAGAACAGGACAAAACAACGGCTGGAGGCGATGCCTCAGATGTGTTGAGAAGGGTGCCATTGCTGTCAGTAGATCTCGAAGGAAACGTTTCTTTACGAGGGAGTAGTAATATCACAGTACTGATTGACGGAAAACCTTCTACCATCACCGCTGGCAACCTGGCAGATGCACTCCGCCAGATACCTGCAGATGAAATAGCGTCAGTTGAGGTGATAACTTCACCATCCGCGAGGTATGATGCAGAGGGTACAGGTGGTATCATCAACATCATCACAAAAAAGAATAACCTACAGGGGGGAACACTTTCTGTAAATACGGGCGTCGGTTATCGAGGCTCAAACCTGGGCATAAATGCCGGGTACAGAACAGGTAAATTAGGTTTATCACTAGGAGGTAATGGCTTTGCGGGGTATAACATCCTGGGTTCTTTGGAAAACACCCAGATTGTAACGGATGAGTCAGGGAATGAATTGTCAAGAACCTATCAGTTCGCTGAAACCGTAAGCTCAAGAATATCCGGGCGCTACAATTTTGGATGGGATTATACTTTTAACAAGTATCACTTCGTCGGTGGGGGCGTCAATTATCGAATTTTTGATTCAAGAAGTGATCAGAATGACCGATTAACGGAGTTTACAAGTACAGCAGGTACCAGTTCAGTGGTCGAAGATGTCTTTACCTTGTCAAATTCCAACAGTGTGGACATCAACTTCAACTACATCCGGTCTTTCGAAGAAAAAGGAAAGGAGATCAGCTTGATCACACTGTACAGCCAGGATAACAGAAACAATGACTTCACCATTGATGATTTATCAGAGTCTAATCCATCGAGCATCAAAAATGATAATGTCAGTACCAATAAGGAGTTCACTGTTCAGCTGGATTATGTGGAGCCCATGGGAGATAAAGCCAGGTTCGAGACAGGAGTCAAGAACATTTCCCGAAATGTGACCAGTGATTTCACACTCTTCAGAAGACAAGGAACCGATCCATTCGCTGAGGTGCAGGGGGCCAGTGTCAACAATTCCTTCAATTACGTTCAGAACGTCTCTGCGGGCTTTGTATCCGGATTGATGGAGCTTCCTTCAAACTTCACCGTTCAGGCTGGTGGGCGATATGAGTACACCACCATTCGAGCAAATTTTGCCGGCGGCGAAGATCTTGAAATTGGTGACTATGGAACCTTCGTTCCCAGCATCAACATGTCCAAGAAGCTTAAAAACAACATGACCCTGAAACTTGGCTACTCTAGAAGAATTGCACGTCCAAGCCTGCAATTTCTAAACCCCAATATCAATGCAGCCAACCCGTTGAACATTTCTCAAGGTAATCCGGACCTACTACCGGAAATGACCGATCAGGTGGAACTTTCATTGAGTCGGTTTAAGCGTACAACATCATTAAATGTATCTGTTTTTGTAAGATCTACGAATGGTAGTATTCAATCCGTGAGAGAAACCATCGGACAGGATACCGTATTTACTACTTTCCAGAATATTGGTGAGGCAGATGCCTATGGTGTGAATGCTTTTGGTAGTGTGCGTAAAGGCAAATTGACATTAAATGGAGGTATAGATGCCTTTTACTCGGTTCTGACCAATAACATCGATGATCCGTTATTCAATGCTGAGAATGAAGGATTTGTATTCAATGGTAGAATGTTTGGTAGCTATAAGCTTAGCAAGCTTTGGACGATTCAGATGTTTGGGTTCTACCGAAGCTCCAGGGTGCAGCTGCAAGGATTTTCTAATCCATTCTACATCTACAGCTTGAGTATCAACCGAAACTTCAAGAATGACAAAGGAAGCATCGGCATTGGTGCCAACAATTTTGCAACGCCACGAAGCAATCTGGATTCTGAAGTTACCACCCCGCTGTTAATTCAACGCAGCACGCGGGAACTTCAACTGTTGAATTTCAGAATTAACTTCAGCTATCGAATAGGAAAGCTCACCCAACGTGCGTCTAAGAAAGTGAAGAAGATCTCCAATGATGATTTGAAACAAGGAGGCAGCAATAACAACGATGGGGGAGATAGTAGATAACAAAAAAATAGGGCACCTACTTTAGGTGCCCTTTGATTGTAGGAAGCTGCCCGTTACCTCACAACCAATTTTTGTTGTACATCCCAAGTGTCAGCAGTAATCCTAATTAAATAATTACCTGCCTTGTCTATTTGATGTTCAACGATGGATCCTGATTGAAGAGAGTTGTATGAAGTATTCAGAATCCGTTTACCGGTAATGTCAAAGATTTCTATTCGGTAGTCTCCTTTATCAGCCTGACTGAAATCAATGAATAGCTGACCTTCGTTTGGGTTAGGGTATGCTTTTATTCCCACTTCATCTAACGTTTTTAAACCCGTGATCGTCAAAAGTACAGATTCACAATATTGATTGGTGTCACATCCATTGGAGGTGGTTAAACAGACCTCAAAAGTTTGGCCAAGGAAATTCTCAAATTCATGCTCGGGATTGATGTCTGTTGAAGTGGTACCATCACCAAAGTCCCAGCTATAGGTATCAGCACCTTCTGTGCCATTCTCAAAACTTACAAAGGCAGAGGTCCCGGAAGAAAAATGGGTAAACGAAAAGCTGGCTTCAGGAGCATCTTGAATAATAATGTTCTTGAACTTGAAGTCAAAACATCCTACACCATTATCAAGCACCAGTGTAGCCGTGTAGATACCCGCTTCTTCATAGGTGACACTTACATCGCCTGGAGTTTCACTGTCTACTACACCATCCCCATCAAAATCCCACTCCCAATTTGCATGCTCTGTATGCTGACTTAAATCTATTATAGTTATTGGTTCACCCGGACAACCGGTAGAGGCCTCAAAATCCGCAATAGGAGCTTCAGATATAGTCACATCGCTACTGTAGCTGATCACTTCTCCCGTTGAAAGCTCAATGGATAATGTTACCGCGTATGTACCTCCTGTAGTATAGGTGAATGCTGCATCACCCGGAGTGTCGTCATCCATGAGGCCGTCCCCATCAAAATCCCAGGACCATAAAGCACCTGCTGGAATATTTGTAGATTGATCGATGAACGAAATAGCCTTCCCCACACAAGAGACATTGGCTTCAAACAAGGCATCAGGCATCATACCGAGTGGCACTACCGTCACCTCTCTCGTGTAAGAGGTCCCGCATCCTTCTCCATCCGAAATAATAAGTTCTGCAGTGTAAGTTCCTGTGTCTTCAAAAACATAACTCGTATTGCCAGGAGTCGTGTCATCTACAATACCATCTGAATCAAAGTCCCAGGACCAACTAGCAGCAGGATCTACATTAAATGCGTCTACATCAAAGACCGTGGAGTTTCCAATTTCTGTTGTTGCAGCATTGAACACCACAAAGGGTTTAGCCTTTGTCTCAACAATCACGCCTGTACTATCGGTACACACTGATCCATTGACGATTGCCAGAGATAGCGAATGCATGCCAGATGAATTAAAGGAGTGTGTGACATTATCTTCCTCAGTACTGATCAATTGCCCGTCAGCATACCATCTGTATTCTGCAGTGCCTAATACCCCAGTGCTAACATTGGTGAGTACTATTTCCTCTTCAATACAGGCGTTTTGAATGGAAAAGTTGGCAATGGGACAATCACCATCCACCTGGAACGTGACCGTCTCCCGGTGTCCCCAAGATCCATCTTCATTTTGTCCTCTGATGGTGAGCGTGTGTTCTCCAATGGTCAAACCACCTCCGGTAATTCCCGGCATACTGAGAATATCCACCTCGTTCATGGACGGATTAACCGGAATAAGTGTACCCATTCCTGCTCCCGGATCTTCATCAATGAAGTATTCCAGTGCAGTAATGGGTGACACTACAACGTTACTGTTTGAGCTTTGTATGTAAAAGAGACGCGTTTCATTCATTCCCCAATTTCCATCTGAATTCCTGGCACGCAAACTGACGGTATGATAACCGTTTTCCAGACCGGTGCCGTCCAGTAATTCGCTAAATTCAATGACTTGTCCAGGTGAGATTGGTAACTCTGTCGCATTTCCATGTCCGGGATCCTCATCGATAAAATATTCCACAGCCCTCACATCTGAAGGAGTACCTGCTGTTGCATCCTCATTCTGAATGTAAAAAAGTCTCCGCTCCGTGAATCCCCAGGATCCATTTTCATTTCTGGCTCGTGCACCGATGGAATGAAACCCATCCGTCAAACCTATCGAGGATACCAACTCATTGATGTCGATTTCTGAGCCAGGAGTTATGGCCACTGCTGTGGCCATTCCAACTCCCGGATCCTCATCTATAAAATACTCCAGGGCGGCAACATCCGATGGTACGGGTGGTGGTGTACCAGCATCTTCCTGGATATAAAATACACGCTGTTCATACATGCCCCATTCTCTTCCCGCATCCATGGATCTTATGACTAAGAGGTGAAATCCCGGACTTAAACCCATCAGGGATACGGGTATGGTAAATTGTTGGTCGATCTCAGGGCCCGGTGTGATGGTCAGCTGAGTAGCAGATCCAATTCCCGGGTCAACATCCACATAGTATTCGAGCGCTATAATATCATTCGATTGACACAGAGCTTCAACCGTGAATCCCAGAAACACTGCAATGAAAAAGGGTTTAAGTAACTTCATTGCCTCTTAGTTTGCTTTTACCTTCACTCGAATATCCAGATCGTCATCAGGATTGATGATGGTGCTGGTATTGAAGGTCTGGATGGTGGGGAGCGGAGTGGTCTTCAGGAAGAAATTGGGACTGGTGAGTGGGTAAGGACCTCCTGTGATACCGATATCTGACCCATCGCTTCCTCCGCCTTCTGCCGGAGATCCACCAGTCAAGGTAAAGTCGTAATCCGATGACCAGGTATTTAGTAACGGAACGTCAGTGAACAGAGGAGAGGAGCCTTCAATGTTTCCATCGCCCGTATTACCGGCACCTCCGCCGGCTGGTGGCAGTGAATCATCTCCAGTACTAAAAGAGATGTTATTAGTAAAGGTATTGCGTTGAAATTGAGTGGATGAGCTTCCACCCGCAACTTCGATGCTAGGCGTCCTCCCATAGAAAATGTTATTGGCAATGATGACATCAATCATGGTGGTGATGAAGGCGCGGGAACTGCCGGTAACACCGATGAAATTGTTGTTTTGTACTATCAGATTATCACCCTGCGAATATTTGGAAAGAGGCGCATAGAAGATGTTATTACTGACTACTCCAGAGTTGGGATTTGTCGATAGGAAGTAAACACCGCTCTGAAACAGGTTATTGCGGATAAGCACGTTGGTGGCCTGATTGACTAGCTGGACTTCTTGTGAGAAGGAGTTACCTGATAACTCGAGGTTGTTCATCGGCATGTAGGAGTTACAGCAAGCATTTTGAATCTCTCTGATCTCGCAATTCGTAATTTCTACACTCTCCAATGTATAGTTTGCTGTACCGCTTTGCTTTATCACATAGATGTCTCGGATTTTGAGACCGGTCACGGTACTGTTGGATGGATTGCTGGTGTTATCCACGTTGTTTTGGAAAACGACATCAACCGTCTGACTGATATGTGGGGCAT
The DNA here is from genome assembly GCA_965601465.1 of Ekhidna sp. Classification (GTDB taxonomy): domain Bacteria; phylum Bacteroidota; class Bacteroidia; order Cytophagales; family Cyclobacteriaceae; genus Ekhidna. The sequence goes on from OZ271834.1 coordinate 2,911,823, forward strand.
CCTTGTCCAGATTAAACCCGATACCTACCAGGTGAACTTCTTTCTCCAGTGTGACAGACCCATAACTGGTCGGACTGGGTTGGATGTACACGATATCACCCGGCTCAGAGGCATCCACAGCTTCTTGTATGGTGGCATAAATATTATCTCCTTGAGGAGCATTGAAATTATTATCCGCGATCCGAACTGTCGGGACGAATATCGAGATTGATTGCCCGGCGCTTGCTAAAACAGCAAAAATGCTTACCAGGGCTAGGATGTACTTGATGTAATTCATGATATAGATGAGGTTTGTCTTCATACTATCTATTCCGATTTCAGCTAAAGATTGGCTCACTCTTTTGTGATTTTTTTTTAATTTCATCCTATGATCGCTTTAAAAACTGATGTGATAGGCCTGATACAAGAGACCTCAGCAGGAAATAAAACTGCTCAGGATCAGCTGTTTGAGGTTTTATATCAGGATTTAAGGGGCCTTGCCCGAAAAGTCCGCTTCAATTGGCGGACGGCAGAGACCATGAACACCACCGCACTGGTTCATGAAGCATACCTGAAGGTATTGAGCAACGATCAGCTAACGCCACAGAACAGGTTGCATTTCTTCAGGCTATGTGGTCGTGCCATGCGATACATGTTGCAGGATTATCTGGAGAAAAAGAACGCCGAAAAGCGAGGCGCCTCTGTTAAGCAGGTGAATATTGAACACCCTGAAGCGCTGGAAATAAGTGAGGAGACGCAAGAAGATTTATCGTCTGTTTTGACGGTGTTGAAGAAACTGGAAAGCGAAGATCAATTGATTTCCCAAATCGTAGAATGTCGCTTCTTTTCCGACCTGACGATTGATGAAACTGCCCAGGTATTGGCGATTTCTCCAGCCACCGTCAAACGTAAGTGGACATTTGCCAGAAGTTATCTCTCTAATTCATTGAAAAGATCAGCCTGAGATGGCAAGGCTAAGAGATGTCGAGACCTGGTTCCTTAAGGCATTGGATGTCCCGGAAGAACAGCAGGAAGAATACATCTCTACTCAATTACAGGATCAACCCGACCTTATGGCGGAAGTGCTTGAATTGATCCGTAATAATGAAGATCATTTGCTGACACAACTTAAGCATCAACTTACGGGTGAAGATCAGGTACTTGGTACGCCTTCCATCGATCGGTATGCATTGAAGGATGAAATTGGTCGAGGGGGCATGGCGGTCGTCTATCGGGCAGAAAGAACAGACGGTGTTTTTGATCATGAAGTGGCAGTCAAGGTATTGAAGCCGGGAATGAATTCAGATGATTTTGTTCGCCGCTTTACCCAGGAAAGGAATGTACTTGCACGCCTGAAACATGAGAAAATCGCGCAAATTATCGATGGAGGCGTTACCTCTGACGGTCGTCCGTATTTCGTGATGGAGCTGGTAGAGGGTGAAGATATCGTGTCTTATGCTGACCGAAGAGGTTTATCCGCTGCAGACCGCCTACATCTCTTTCTTAAAGCTTGTGAAGCCATTCAGTTTGCCCATCAAAATCTGATCATCCACCGCGACATAAAGCCTTCCAATATCCTGGTCAACGATCGGGGGCAGGTTAAACTGATGGACTTTGGTATCGCTCAATTGATGGATCTGGAGCAAGAAGAGCAAACACCTGTTTTCACCCCGGGTTATGCAAGCCCGGAACAGTTACAGCAATCAAAGGTAGATGTACGAACCGATGTATACCAGCTGGGAAAAGTGCTGAAGCGGCTTTTGAAAGGTTTAAAGGTGCCAAAGGATGTGAAATTTCTGATGCTGCAGGCGATGCGCAGAGATCTTTCGAAGCGCTATCAAACGGTTGGTGATTTAATCCTTGATACCTATAACGCACTTTACCATCGCCCATTGATGGCCAGGCAGCGAAGCTGGTCATATGTGACCTCCAGATTCATTCAGCGTAACAGAGTTGGCGTTTTTAGCTCCTTGATTATTCTGTTGGTATTGATTATTTCAACCACGATATACATTACTCGTATTCAGCGAGCCAATGAACGCGCATTGTTTGAAAAAAACATGGCACAATCCAGCGTAGGCCTGTTTTTAAGGATATTCTCAGAAGCATACCCTTCATATTCTCAAGGGGATACCTTGACCATGTTCGAATTGTTGGATATAGGAGACAGTTTGCTGCAAGAGTCTCAAAGTGAACTCCTGAGTGGAAGGTTTGCTCAACTCATTGGCGAAATATACCTGGGATACAACAATAGCGAGCAGGCTAAGCCCTATTATCAGAAAGCGATACGTTACCTAAAACAAGATAGCAGTACATATAGTGATCGTAGGAACCTGCTTTTTGCTGCCCAGGCCCAATTGGTCAACATATATATCGATCTGGGGCAGATTGATTCGGCTTATTATTACCTGGTAGAATCAGAGAAGTATCGTGCGATCAATGAAACGAAAGACGAATACCGTGCCTATCAGTTTGGTCGCCTGGCCTGGTTGGAAGTAAACCGAGGTAACTATGAATTGGCAGATAGCCTGTATCAAGTGGCTGTAGACTTGTTGTCTGTAACCGAAGACTATCGTGCATTGGGTAATCAGATGGCCTGGTATGGTCGCTTTCTGAACTATTATGATCTGCCGGGACGCAAAGAGCAAATCGATTCACTTTACGTAGCTGCCAATGAGTTATTTCTAGAGAAAGGTTTGGATACTACACAGCGCACGGATTATGCCCGTATCGTTAATTATAGAGGCCTATTGAATCTTGATCTGGGTGAATTGGATACTGCAGAAGCTTTTTTCAGGCAAGCCTATGAAATCAATAATGACATTTTCGGCATCAATAATCTTTCTACGCTGGACAACTTGAATAATCTAGCACAGGTACTTAAGAGACAGGAAAAGTATGAGGAAGCCCGATCTACCTTTCTGATCTGCTGGCAAATTGCTCAAGAAATCAATCTTCCAAAGAACAGTTCGCTTGTTTACTATCATAACTACGCCTCAACCTTGCTTGAACTGGACAAGTTTGAAGAAGCTGCAGTTAAGTTTGATAGCCTGGTGAATCTACGTGAGACATACGTATCTCACGACGTGGTACGCTTGAACAATGGCCGCTTTGGACTTGCCAAAGCCTGGCAGGGCCTTGGCCAGCATGATAAGGCCATAGAAATGTTCGAAAAAACCAAAAAAGCACATCTCGACGCATTTGGCGAAAAGGGTAATATGGACCTCCGTGCGACGATCGAAATAATCCGATGTTATGCAGCGATGGGCAGGCAAGCAGAAGTCTCTGAATTGGTTGAACAGAATCATGAAAAAATCCTTGAACGACTAGGAGAGGAATCGGAGTTGATTGCGCTTAATCAGGAGGTGGGTGGTCTAGATGATGATCGAAGCAAATAGTTTTCCTGACTTACCAGACCGTTCAAAATTTATCAGTGTTCATTTGACAACATTTTTTGTTGAAAAATCAGCTATCTCCACAATGGATTTAGCTTCTTGACTAATGCCTTTTGCAAATTGCTCACCCTGGGCAATCCCATTTAATGTATAATCAAGAAAGTACTTCGTCAATCGGATTGAACTAATCAAAATGTCTTTTGCTTCGGCGGCACTTCGTCTTCTTTCAACCCTTGGGTCTGAGGAGTTTGTTACAAATGCATACAAACCAAAGTTTTGAAAATCGTAGTGTGTAGCTTTATGAAATCCGACGTTATAAACTGGGGAACTTAGAGAATCTACATAAGACAAATTACGGCTTGGAGATTTTACATAGAGATTCAATAGGGGAGAACGGATGTTAGAAATGTTGAGGCCTGTAGAATCTATTAGTTTAACACCTCTCTCCAAATTAAAAGAACCGTCTAATGAAACTAATGCCTTAATATTTTGATGCTTAGCTGCAAGATAATTGATTACTAAACCTCCAAAGCTGTGACCCACCGCTCCGATTTTTTGACCATCAACATAGGGTTTAGATTTAAATGTATTCAGAACAAACATTGCATCATCATAAACAGTAGTTATGCCTTCAGGTCTGTATGGCACATCTATTCTTTCCAGGCTTATGCCAAAGCTGGGCAAAACAGCAACGACATACCCTTGACTGGCCAAGTATTCCCATAGGACAGAATTTTCCATCTGATGATCATCCAGACCTAGCAAGTAAATGAGTAAAGGGAATTTGCCTTCAGCATGATCTATATCCATGAAAGCCATTGTTTGAAGATCGAAAAGTACCCGTTCTAAGGAATCTGAAGCAGGGCTAAACTGACCTTGAAGCCGTCGATCACGTGTATTTAAAATCGCATTGTAAGTAGCTAACTGATGATTTACAGGAAATATATCTATCTGATCTAAAAAACTCAATTGATAGCTGGATGAGCTCTTGATACCCGGGTAATAAAGTTTAACCCTTATGGGCTTTCCATTGAGTGCATGCGGTAAAGAGTCAGTAGACATCATTGTCCTAGTGGTGTCGATCAAATATTCGACCTTTAAACCCACATCATACTTTCCTGGCACTAAATCACACCAAAGCGGAGATGTTGTCGACTGTGAAAAACATAGAAGAAATGAACAAACGAAAATTGTTGAGAGTAGACCTTTCATTTTGAGAGCGTTGATTTATACTCATCAAATTAAGGTTGGCACGCCTCAAATTGAGGATAAAATTTGAAGTTATGGTCTCAGAAAAATGTTTTGAGACTTTAAATATTCTTCTTGATTGATTTTAACCTATTGATGTATTCAGAAGGGGTGACTCCTTCAGAATTTTTGAATGTTCTGTAGAATGAGGCTTTTGATTTAAATCCTGATTCCATTGCTAGACTTAGCAAATCAAACTTATGATTCTCTTCCAACCATAATTTCTCCTTGAAATTCCTGATTCTTATCGCATTGACCAATTCAGAAAAATTGGAATAACCGTTCGACTCAAGAAATGTCTTTAAAGTGGCTCGATCTAATTGGTTTTCATTTAAAAAACCATGCAGGTTTAGTTCCTGAGTTGAAAATTCATTGGACAGTAACCTGTCCTGTAGTTGGTTGATTTTGATAAAATCTACAGGAGTTGGCTTCATTGCTAAAGCCGGACGCAGAAAATGCTTCTTTAAACCATGAATCTCAGTGAACATGTAGTATATAAGTGCTAAGCAAAACCAAACAAAAATGACTTTACCAATGAAGAGATATACAGGAAAGGTGTAATCCTTATTAAATACCGTAATTGCCGAGTTTTGATACAATTGATTGATAACCAACGGAGACTTTATCAGCATTTTTATCAGGAAGAATAGGTTAATCGCTCCAAAGAATAAAGAGATCCTAATCACCTGATTGTTCTTTAGTCTATTTCTTAGATCATTCTTGATTAGTTGTATGCCGTTAAATAAGTATGCCGTAATAAATACAATAGTTACAAGCATATATAGCAATGATGAAATATGTGGGGAAGCATCCGAACCAAAAATCAAAATCCTGATAGGGTGGATAACTAAATAGACCGCCAGTGAATACAAGAGATGAGGCTTTTGACAGCTCTTTTGATCACCTCTAATACAGAGTAGATACATAAACAAAACCGGACCAAATAACAATTCATGTGGTCCACCCAAAATCCAATAAAACGCTGAGTTCTTAAATGAAATCCAAAAACCAGCCTTGACCATGGATAGGATGATCAATAAGATAAAAATGCCTAGAATACGGTTTTGGGTCTGTTTTTCCCAGAAATTCACGATTCCCAGCAAAAACAATTGGAGCATAATGCAAACGTATATTCCTTCAATTAAACTAGACACTTATCGTAAATCTACTCGTGAGCTTAAGTATTGTATTCGAAAATGATCATTACAATGTTCCATTATTTCTGAGAAGTAGAAAAGCTGATCGCTCCTCAATTCATAATTTCGAAGAAATACTAGCCGACTTACAGAAGCTCCTTTACGTGATCCTTCTCTTGAAAGAGTGTAATTATTTCTTTGTCCGTGAGTGGTCTGTTATAAATCGAAATCTCATCCATGAGGCCTATATATCCCAATCCCAGTAAAATATTAGACTTTTCATAGTCCCAGGTAAATGGATCAACGATACCGGATCTTGTACCAGCCAATTTCCCATCCAGGTAAAGACTCGCTGTTCCATTATTTGTATTTAAATGGTTGTAGTTGATTAACACATGCGTCCATTTACCTTGCGCAAAGGGAGGCGCTTTTACAACGGGTAGCTGTTGGATGAAAATTGGATTTTCATTGTCAGGGCCATCTGGTGAAAGATTCCAGCTATCCCGATCACCAATAACGCCAAGCCTGAAATCTCGTGGGTTTTCCTTAGTAAAATCTACCCAAATTGCAGCATCATTATAGCTCACATCTGTTATTTGGATCGGATCACAATAGCCGGGCTCTAAATCGACAGCCGGGTCAAGGCTTAACCAAAAAGAGACAGCACCACTCCAATCAATGGTATCATAGGCTAGGTTCTTTTCGCTACGATAAAAAATGTATCCGGAACTCCGTTCTGTAAACCTTAAACCATTTCCGATGAGTCCTTCATTTTCAGCAATACGGATGTCTGATTTATGGAGTCCTACTTTAGCCGAGTCGATGGATTTGATCGGGGAGGTATATAATTGATGATCACCCAGCGAAAAATCTGCCTTAATTCCATTATCGAAAGAGCTGTAGAAGGTTAATGCCTCTTTGATTGATGATTCAGATTCCTCTTCATTGGAACTGCCTTTTTTCGTGTTGCAGTTCTGGAAAAAACAACAAAAAGACATCAACAATAAGGAAGTAATTGCTTTTTTACTTTGAATAAATCTGCTAATCATGAGTCGCTTGGTTTCGTTGAATCAAATCCGAAAATTAACTATTCTGTCGTTACAGAGAACACTTGGATACTGATATAATGCTTTGGTTAAGCCGTGTCTCTTTCTAATGCAAAAACACCTCTCGAAGCGAGAGGTATTTTGCATAGTACCTTAATCTATTTATTATCCCAATGACGAACTGAGCTTCCGACTTGCATTCCTTTTACCAAAAACGAAAAGTAGTCCTAAGGCCAGTAATATCAGATTGATGGATACGTCCACCCAGTTGAATGTACCAATCTTGATGATGCCTACATAGGCTCCTGCGAAGATCACAAAGTCGGTCAGAAAGTGACTAAAAATGTTAACTCCCACAGACTTACGTTTATCCGCAACATAGCTGAAGGCCATAGATACCAATAAGTAAGGAACGATCAGTTCCAGGGGTAATAAGTGTGAAACTGCAAAGAGAATTCCAATGAGCAGGTAGCTGACGATTTTTGTGTATTGACGCTGCAAGGTATTCTGCATGAACCCGCGGTAGATTATTTCTTCTGTCACACCTGCATGTAATGCCAGCGCTAAGAGCAGTGGCACAACGACTATGGGCTCGGCATTGCTGAACAACTGAAGCATCTGTTGCTGCGGGGTGTTTTCAATAGGCGCGATCATATAAACGAGAGCGATTGTGGAGTAGGTTAAAAACATTAGACCCAAAATGGCGTACCAGCTGGATAGCTTGTTCAATTCCATTTTTAAGTCAATCTTGATATCATTTTCACCTTTATAGTTATCGAATCGTTTAACGATTTTCCAGTACACGAATAGCGCAATCATGACAACAGGCAAGGCCCATGGAATGGGTTGGCCCGATGTAAGGTTGTTGAAAATCATGATCTGGTTGAAGAATAGAATAGGTACGAACAAAACGATCCCCTGTAAAATAGCTTTCAACCATGCCGGTAATTTGTTCCAAAGATTTTTCATGTCTATTGAGTTTTAATTTTTGGCTAAGGACATGCTTTGGGATGATACAGACGTCCATCTAAGATTAGATAGACTTATTTCAAAGACATTCTATATTCTCGAGGTGTGAGGCCCGTTTTTTCTTTGAAGATTTTGTTGAATGCAGACTTACTATTAAAGCCACATTTATAGGCAATGATGATGATTTGTTCAGCAGATTCCGCCAATGATTGCTTAACTGCCTCGATTCTGAAGGAGTTAATGAGGTCATAAAAGTTGTCGTATTCGCTCTTCTTGATAAGTTCGGTCAATTCAAGAGGTTTGATCTCAATGTATTCAGCCAATTGGTCCAGGCTGATTTGTTCATCTTCATAGTATCGTTCTGTAGAAAGCCTGTTCAGGAGCTTATCTATGAGCGCCTGATCATCTTGACTCATTTCCGCAGATTCTTGCTCAATGGTCTTAGTTTTAGCGATGGGATTAGGGATGTAGGACTGTTGCAATAGATTAGAGTGGAAGAAGATAGATAGCAGAATCAAAGAAGCCATCAGAACTCCCCCTGTAATCATGACATCAATGGCTGGAAAGAGGTAGTTGGAAAAGTAGAGTAGCAGCGGAACAAGAAATAAGGCTATCCATAATCGCTGAAAAGTTACAACCCATCCTACCTTAAGATTTTCGATGTTGGAATAATTATCCTTTAGTGAGGCATCGTAGTTTTTAACTTCCAGTACACTTCTGATGAAATAAAAAATAGAAAAGGACAGAATGATGCATATAATTATAAACACGCCGGTTGAAACCAAAGGATCGCTTTGCATCAAGCCATCCACAGATTGATTAAATTGATCTACAACTGCAGCAGGATAAAGGACAGCGCTTCTAATTCCTGAAAAAAGGCCAATGGAAGCAGGCAAGAAATGCAATAGCGTGCGCCAGTTCCATTTTAAGGGTCGAATGATTGACCTTGCATACATCCACAGCAGGACAGGATCCAATAGAAAGAAGTTTTGGTCTACCACAAGAAGTACAGGATACTGAAGTGACCAGGGCTCGAATTTTACATAGAGAAAGAAAAACCGTAACGTCCATAGTGTTGCGATGGCCAACCCGATACGGGCCGGTTGGGAGGGAAGTTGTTCCTTCCGTATCAGCTGGATGATGACAAATATATTTATGCCAATCCCCACAGCAAATAGCATTTTGATTATAGAAATCAGCAAGAGCTACAGGTTTAATTAGAAGCGTGAAAATAAGTGAAGCTGGTTAAATAGTTAGATTAGTAATCACTCCTTTCCGTCTTTTTCTTTACCTATTTTACCATTCCCAGATAGGATCAAGGCCACAGTTTGTGTCGATTCGAATTGTGCAAAAACAATCAGCATGATAACCGTGATGGGAACACACAGGATCATCCCTGTGATACCCCAGATCTTGCCCCAAAGTGCCAGCGCCATGATGGTGACAATAGGGCTCAGGTTTAATGATTTTCCCATCAACTTGGGCTCGACAATATTACCTACGATCACCTGGACGGCCCCAACGGCTCCTGCAATGATGAGAAAGGGGGTGAATTCACCAAATTGGATCAGGCTGAAAATCGCAGGGAAAAGCGTAGCAACCAGAGAACCAATAGTAGGGATGTAGTTGAGCAAAAAGATGAGGAAGGCCCAAAACAATGGAGAGTCTATGCCAACAAATAATAACACCAGGTAAGAGAATAAGCCTGTCAGTAAGCTGACCAGGGTTTTAAGCATGAGGTAACTAGAGATTGATTCCTCGATCTTGTTGAGTGTGATAGTGATTTGGTCATCATTTTCTCTCTTGGAAAAATACTGTCGCATTTTCTTTTTAAAACTGGTTTCTTCCAGGAAGATGAAGAGCACATAAATGATGATCATGAATGTATCACCTACTAGGCCTGTGATCACGGTCGCGATGTTGCCAAACAGCGTCCCATAATCCAATTGATCTGAAGATAGTAGGTCGTTAATGTCAAGATTGATCAGGGACTCTACCTGTTGTAGGATCCCCTGGATGTTAGCTTCATAACTTTCATATGACTTAGTCAGTGCTCGAATGTTGATGCTCAAGGCATCAGCTACCATTCCAAATGCTGAAATGATGAGTACGAATATGATTACATTCTTGCTCCAGTCCGGTAGATATTTCTTTGCTGGTGGCACCTTATCGATAAGCAGTCGGATCCTTCGGGTAATAAACCAGAACAAGAGTGCAAACACAAAAGGAATCAACAATCCCTTACCAAGAATAAGTAGTAGAATGATACCGGCAATAATTAGGATTAGGTAAGCTGCGTTTTTCATAGGTTCTATTAATTGGCATGTCCAACTTTTTATTTTGCCTATGTAAATTAAATCCCAATACAAAACTTCGAGAAGATATTCTCCAACAATTCATCAGTCGTCATGTCTCCACTTGATTAAAAATCATGCAATTGCTTAACAAGTTAAGTAAAATGGTCATATTTGCATAACTAGTTAAGTATATTATACGTAGTAATAATCAACATTACCTGTTTTGTTTATGAAAGTCTTCTATGCGATATTTTATTCAGTAGTAATTCTAATTGGACCTTCAGTAAAATCACAAGAGCTGCATCCTTTAGAGCCTGTTTCAGGTCACTATAAAGAATTGCAAATGCTTGATGCCAGTCCAAACCCTGAAAGAGGGGAATTAGATGGAATATTTTATCCAAGTAATCAATATAACGGTGGCTCACTGGTTTATTTATTAGTTCCTCCGTACTACCTAACCAAAGAACAAGTTGAGAAACTTAAGCTTAGCGTAATTCCTCCAGCGAATAGTTCTGAACAAACACAAGCAGAGATTGAATACCTTCTGGAGTGGCAAAATAAAAGGACTAATGACCAGATTACACGATCTGTAGATGTTTTAGCTCCCATTGGTTACTGGCCTCATATTGACATAATTTCTACGCACAGCAGGTATCAGAGTAACCTAGCTGATTTATTTTTTATTGGAAGCGAAGTGCTAGGTGAATCCTGTAATTCTGAGAATTACCCTGCCACAAGAAAACTGCTTGCAGGAGTTACACGGGATATGCGTATGATGGAATTTACTGTAAAGTATTTTCTTCTTAGACCCAGGCCATATCATTTGAGTGCAGACCTAAAACCACTCGATTTCATAAACACCCCATCATTCGCAAGCGGGCACACTTTGTGGGCATATATACAGGCGTTTACCTGGAGTGAGCTTGTTCCCAAGAAAAGAAAAGAATTTTTAGCATTGGCATATGAGGTTGGGGAATCAAGAGAGATTATGGGGATTCATTACCCCAGTGATGAGGAGGCAGCCAGGGTGCTTGCTCATCGGATGCTTACAAGTATGATGGAGAATTCTTCATTCAAGAAGGATTTGGGTCTAGCTAAAAATGAATGGAATTAAGTACTAATTATTCATCTTCTTTTATGTTCAAACTTTATCTCAAATCGGTTTTCAGATCCCTTATAAAGCAAAAATTGTATACCACCATTAATATTGTAGGGCTGACGATAGGTATTCTTTCTTTCTCTCTGATCATGCTTTATGTAGCACATGAAAACAGTTACGATGACTTTCATGCTCAAAAAGATCAAATCTATCGATTAACTTCCTCTAATAAAGAGCGTAAAGGGGGAATTACACCTTACGTCTGGGGGCAGTATTTACAAAATGACCTTCCGGAAATTGAGAATTATACCACCTTTCAAATACTGTCACTTACCATCAAACTGGGAGGTGATGTTTTTACCGAAGACAAGGTAATCACTGCCGATAGCACCTTTTTCGAAATTTTTGACTTTCCTGTGATTGAAGGTAATGAAGAAGATTTTCTTCATGAACCGAATAAAATTATTCTGACTCCTGAGACTGCCGAAAGATATTTTGCTGGAGAAAATCCTATAGGTAAAAGGATTGACATGAATCACTATGGGACATTTGTCAATTATGAAGTGGCGGGAGTAGTAGAATGTCCTGAAAATTCTCATATTTCATTCGATTTTCTTATTCCTATTCACCATGTAAAAAAACTGTCAAACAATGCGTGGGCATATGAACATTGGAGGGCTCACTTTGTAAATACTTATCTGCTTCTATCTGAAAATGTAAATGTGAATGAGTTAGAAAAGAAGTTTGAAGGGTTTCTATTAAATCATGCCGGAGAGGATGTAAGTAAAACCTATACGCTCGAACTTCAACCATTTCTAGATATTTATCAACGCACAGATTTCCCTTTTGATTTTCAACCCCGAGGCAATGAACAGAATATAAGAATATTGCGAATTGTAGCCCTGGGGATTCTTTTCATGGCTCTTATCAATTTCATTAATATCACATCAGCACAATCTTTAAGAAGAGCCAAAGAAGTAGGTCTCAAGAAAGTCCTGGGTATAAGAAGGAGTACCCTGATTCAACAGTTTGTAGGTGAATCAATCCTAATATCTTTTCTGTCAGTTGTGGTAAGTGTAATCGTTATCATACTTATTCTACCTTATTTCAATGATTTTACTGACAAGGAATTCACTCTTTCTGATTTAACCACTTTGAGCAACGTGCTATTCCTTGTCAGTTTATCAATTATCGTAGGTGTAGCTTCAGGGCTATATCCTGCGTTGTTGCTTTCATCTTATAAAGCTGTAAGTATTCTTAGTTCTCGATCAGCTGCACGGAATAAAGGGGCTAAGGCCAGGAAGGTTTTAGTTGTGACACAATTCACCTTGACTGTAATGTTATTGATCTCAACGGGGGTGATCTATAATCAGGTGAAGTTTATGGGTAATAAGGATTTGGGATTTGTTAAAGAACAGGTCATGGTGATTGAGGATGGTGGTGAAGTATCTTCGAATCCGCAAAAGACCCAACTATTTAGAGAGCAGGTGACAAGTATTGATCAAATCCAAACTGTAACCAGTTCCAATACATTTCCGGGAAGGCAAACCTGGTCAATGAGATATACTCCTGAGGGATTTACAGCTGAAGAAAGTCATTCCATGTCCACCATATTTGCTGATCATGATTTTCTAAAAACCTATGGCGTAAAAGTGGTTGAAGGTCGTGACTACAATCGAGAGATATACTCTGACTCTATGGCTATTCTAGTTAATGAAGCTGCTGTTGGTTTTCTCGCTAATATTGATCCTGACTGGGAAAGTGACCCTCTGGAAAAGTCAATTATACTTGATTATTTAAATGCCAAACTTAAAGTAATAGGCGTATTTGAGGATTTTCATTTTGAATCTTTAAAAACAGAAATAAGTCCTCTGGTTATATACATTCTACCCAATAATTTCAGAAGTATACAACTAAGGGTATCGCTTGAAGGAATTAATGAAACCATTACCTATCTGGAAAACACCTGGAGAAAACTTTATCCGGAAGTACCCTTTAATTATTCATTTGTTGACAAGGAGTTTGCTGCTTACATGGAGGCAGATAAGCAGCTAGGTAAGCTACTCCAAATATTTACCATTCTGTCTCTCGTGGTGGCAGTGCTTGGCCTATTCGGACTGGCTTCATTTTTAGCGTTTGAAAAGGCTAAAGAAATGAGTATCAGAAAGGTTATTGGTGCTACAGAAAAGCAATTGACTATGCAGTTGTCCTGGCTGTTTTTAAGATTGATTTTGGTAGCCAATCTTATAGCAATACCTGTTTCATATTTTCTTATGTACAAATGGATTGAAGGGTTTGCATACAGGGCAAATATGCCTCATGGAGTATTTGCTCTTGCTCTCAGTGTGACTTTGATCGTTACACTTATTACGATAGCCTATCACGCTATACGTACAGCGATGACCAATCCGGTAGAAATACTATCCCAAGAGTAATCATGAATGATTTAAAAAATGCTCTTCAAATTTTGGGTAGTACAGCCAAGTTACTACGGTCAATTCTTTCTGATAGTCCTGAGGAATGGGCCAAAATAGATGAAGGAGAAAATACGTGGAGTCCAGCGATGGTACTCTGTCACTTAATCCGAGGTGACAAAGCTTATTGGATTGAAAATTTTAGGGTGATACTGGAACAACGTCCATATGCATTTGCTCCGTTTCCAAAGAAAGGTCAATTTGATGATGTTGACATTTATTCACTCAATGAATTGATCTCCCAATTTACCTCTATTCGTGAAAATAACATTAAGGAGATTTTAGAAGCAAGTCTTAGTAGAGTTGACTTGTCCTTGATAGGCAATCATGCAAACCTGGGTCGGGTTAAGCTTAATGAGCTTATATCGGCCTGGGCTGTGCATGATTTAGGGCATATAATCCAGATATCAAGAGTGATTGCCAAAAACTTAAGATCTAAAGTGGGCCCCTGGGAACCTTATCTGAGCGTACTTCACACTAAATGAAAAATCATGTTTAAAATAATGCCACTTCTGGCTTTGAGAAATTTAGGAAGGCAAAAAGTATATGCCGCAGCGCAAATGAATGGCTTGGCAATTACGTTTAAAGAACAGAAATACCTTATATCATCTTTATGCTCACCGTATTGTCCACCCTTATTGGTCAGCCTCGATAATCTATCATAGGACTGTAAGTGCGAAGGCCAATCCGGTGAAAGTACTGGTTCAGGAATAATATTCGAAAGTTTCCAATATAGGATTTGGATGTTAAGATTAGAAAAATTTTAACATCCAAAAATGATTGCTTATTTGCTTAACGTGTTAATTATTATATTGTAACTACATAACAGGTTAATGAATAATGGATCAAGATTATCTTAAAGAATTAGAACACCTTGGATTAATAGCCAGATTGAAGCGATTGAGTGACAATATGCTCTACAGCATTAGAGATATGTATAAACTGAAGGGTTTTGAAATTGAACCCAATTGGCATTTAGTATTTCTCATTTTAAAGAAACATAAAACCAGTACCATGACTCAGATTGCTGACTCATTAGGCCTTTCACAACCTGCTGTAGTGAAAATGATTAACAAGATGAAAAAGAATGGATACCTGGAAGTGGTGGTGGATACCAATGACAGTCGAAAAAAGCTTCTTCGATTATCGAAAAAAGCTAAGAAACAATTACCAACCTTCGAAAAGGTATGGGCTGGTGGTCAGGCAACAATAGCAGATTTACTAGAAAAGAATAGAACCTTTACCAAACAGCTAGACAACATTGAAAGGCAACTTGAAGAAAAAAGCTTCAAGGATCGAGTATTGGAAAAGCTCTAAATAGCTAACATTTTGGTTAAAAACTTAACAGGTTATGTTTTATTTTTATAAATTCACATAACTAGTTAAGTTTATTCAAATGAAGCGTAGGGATTTAATAAAAACTATTGGTTGCTTGCCATTTTTATTATCCAATCCTCCGTTTTATTACTTCACTTATAATCAGAAAAAACTTCAAATGGGAAAGGACAAATCCACAAAATTTCGAATGATTGGAAATACACCTTTGATAAAATTGGAGAAAATGACCAGGCCGGACTGGGCTGATATTTATGTGAAATATGAAGGTGTAAATCCTACTGGAAGTATGAAGGACAGGATGGCTTTATCGATGGTTGAAGGTGCTGAGAAGCGAGGAGACTTAAAACCCGGTGGAACAGTAATCGAATATACCGGAGGTAGTACGGGGAGCTCCCTGGCCATGGTATGTGCTATGAAAGGCTATAAAGCAAAGTTGGTATCATCTGAGGCGTTTGCTGAGGAAAAATTACTCACAATGAAGGCTTTCGGAGCGGATCTTGAAGTTCTACCCAGTGATAATGGAAAGCTTACTGCCAAAGTAATTGACAATATGATAGCCCGTGTGGCTGAGCTAAAAGATATGGATAATACCTTCTGGTGTGACCAGGTAAACAATGTAGATAATCGAAATGGATATCATCCAATGGCTCGAGAGATAATGAATGTATTAGGGACAGAAATAGATGAATTTGTCACTGTGGCAGGTGGGGGAGGCTGCTTTTCAGGGAACGCTGAAATATTTAAGAAAGAGATACCTGGAATTAAATGTATTGCTGGTGAACCTTATTACGTTCGGAATATCTCGGGTGGGGATACTTCCGGAACTCACAAACTGGAGGGAATAGGATTGTCTTTCATTCCATCAATTCTCAGGACAGACCTCATTGATGACATCATGCATATCAAAGATGAAGATGCCTATGAAACAGCTCGGAATCTAGCCAGGCTAGAAGGTATTTGGGGTGGCTATTCTTGTGGAGCTAATGTTTGGGCTGCTATTCAAAAAGCTAAAGCACTAGGACCAGGAAAGACCGTAGTAACAGTAATAATAGATTCGGGATGGCGCTATCTCAAGGGAGATTTGTACAGGTAATACTGGATCATGGGTATACGATAAATCACCTGTAATGAGGATTGCAATAATAGGAACAGGAGGTGTTGGTGGATACTTTGGAGGTAAGCTAGCCAGATTGGGGTTGGATGTAACATTTGCTGCAAGAGGTAAACACCTTAATGAAATAAAACTTCATGGTCTGAAAGTTAAGAGCATCAATGGTGATTTTCATCTTAAGCAATGTATTGCCACAGATAGATTGGACAATATTGGTCCTGTTGATTTTGTGATCTTGGCTGTGAAAGCATGGCAAGTTGAGGATGTAGTTGAAGATGTTAAATCTATTTTAAAGAAAGATGGATTGATCTTACCACTTCAAAATGGAGTGATGACATCAGATCAACTTTTGAAAGTTTTAAACAGTAAAAATGTACTAGGAGGGACTTGCAAGATTCTCAGCAAAATAGAATCACCTGGTGTAATTAACCATTTTGGTGTTGAGCCGTCTATTGTTTTTGGACATTTGGGAGCCAACCCAGATGAAAGTAAAGTCGAAAAGCTCAAATCGCTATTTGATCAGGCAGGAATATATAGTAAGATAAGTGAAGACATAAGGACTGATATTTGGAAGAAGTTCGCTTTTATATGTGTTGGAGGGCTGTTGGCTGTCCATCATGTATCATTAGGGACTTTGAGAGAAAATCCAGAATCAAGGAAGAAAATAAGTAAACTGATTACCGAAATATATCTTCTTGCTAAAAGAATCGGAATTCATTTGGGTGATCACTTCATCAACCATACGATATCCTTCATTGATTCACTGCCTCACGAAACCTCTTTTTCGCTCGCCAGGGATATTTGGGAAGGAAGACCCTCTGAACTTGAGTTTCAAAATGGCGTGGTAGTTAAGCTTGGTGAAAGTTATGGGATAAGCACCCCAATAAATAGTGCGATTTATCAACAGCTAGAACCTCTTGAGAAAATGGCAAGAGCAAAACATTGAGAAGGTGTGGGAACAAGAGTCGTCAATCTTTTCATTTTTTTTTGTATTATCACCTGGGGATCTTCTTATGTTTTTGTTGAGATTGGATTACATGAATTTAGTCCAAGTCAAATAGCCAGCTATCGGTTTATTATTGCATCTCTCACAATGTTACCAGTAGTTTTTTTAAAAAAAATACGAATTCCAACATTGAAAGAGGGATTGGTACTTTGCGTTATTTCTACCGTTGGAGTTGCTACCTATCATATAGCACTGAATGTTTCAACACTACATTATTCGGCAAATAGCGTGAGTTTTGTGGCTAATTCGCTACCCATCTTTATTACCGTTATTTCCGGTATTTTACTTAAGGAAAGAACCCCATTGTTGGGTTGGATAAGTCTTTTAATTGGGTTGATAGGGGTGGCCATATTGAATTATAATGATGGATTCGACTTTGAATGGAGTACAATAGTCTTACTTGTCATTCCATTGTCGTCATCACTATTCTTTATTTTACAAAAGCCTCTTTTAAAAACTTTAGAACCCTATGAAGTAATGTTTTACACCATCTTAATAGGTTCACTTATTTTGGTATTGTTTGATTCATCATTAATTGAAAAAGCATTTGAATCCTCATTTATTTCCAATTTATCAATCATTTATTTAGGTGTAGTACCTACAGCAATCAGTTACAATTTATGGGCCTACGTACTCACAAAAATGGATGTGTCAGCTGCTTCCAGGTACATTTATTTAGTGCCAGTATTCACTATGTTTTTTTCATTTTTCATGTTAGGTGAACTACCCAGTTTTAATTCATTCTTAGGTGGTAGTGTAATTCTATCAGGTGTTTATCTATCCCAATTGAAATAAGGCTTCATTCAAAAGAAGTAAAAATTCACTGTTGAAATATGTTCTGCATAGAAAATAATTGTTTGATAATCTAGTATATAATTAACTAGTTAAGTATATTTATTAACTAGTTAAGTAACTCTAATTAATATATGCGAAGAATCAAAATAGAATTTCAGTTCCAAATTGACTCTTCAATTAACCAAGTATGGAGCAATCTTGTAAATGAGACCACCAAATGGTGGAGCAAAGATTTTTATAGCAGTCCAAAGACCCGGGCATTTCATATTGAAGCAAAGCCAGGTGGCAGAATGTATGAGGATTACGGTAACAATGAAGGAATGGTGTGGGCTGATGTGCTTCTGGTAGACTCACCCAGGATAATTGAATTTAAAGGCAACCTTTCTCCACAGTTTGGAGGTCCGGCATTTTCTTATTTACGATTGGCTATGGAAGAAAATGGCAATAGTACCATAATGAATGTATCAGACCATGTAATGGGCGCAGTGGATGAAGAAAGTCAAAGGCAAATAGCGCAAGGTTGGCAAATGATTTTTGAAGAAGCTTTCAAAAACTATGTTGAGAATAAATGAGACTAAATCAATGATAATTCGGAGTGTAACTGAGAGTGATATAGATAATCTGTACAAGATATTTAAAAAGATCATTGAGAAAGGTAATTCATTTGTTTGGGAGGCTAATTCACGCCTAAAAGACTTCAAGAATTATTGGTTGGAGGCTGAAATGACAACTTATGTGTTAGAAGATGATGGACGAATGATAGGTTCATACATGCTAAAGCCCAACCAGAAAGGCTATGGCTCACACATTGCAAATGGAGCCTATATGGTGGACCCAGATTACCAAGGAAAAGGAGCAGGACAGTTATTAAGTACACATTCAATAGAAGAGGCGAGGTACTTAGGCTTTAAAGCAATCCAATTCAACATTGTGGTGAGTACTAATGAGCCAGCAGTTAGGCTATGGAAAAAGGCTGGTTTTCAGATTATAGGTACAATACCCAATGGTTTTAAGCACAAGGAACTTGGCTTTGTAGATGCTTATATCATGTTTTTAGAATTATAAACCATCATGTATCATGAAAAGAATTACACTTACAATTTTAGGACTATTTCTAACACAATTGATACTCGCACAATCCAGCGAAGAGGAAATACTCAAAATTTTTGATGATCAATTTGTAGCATACAATAATCAAGATGTGGATCAGCTGGTAGACAATGTATCTGAGGATTTTAAGTGGTTTTATATCACCTCGGATACGCTACTGCTTGAGGTGGAAGGGAAAGAGAATTTCAGAAAAAGTATGGAAGAGTATTACAAGTATTTGAAGAGTCCTGCAACATCAACAGTGGCAGAATACACGATACATGCAAATAAGATTTCATTTAAAGAGGTGGTTGAGCATAAGAACAAGGCAGGCCAAATAGTTACCTCTTCCGCAATGGGTATTTACGAAATAAATGAGAATAAAATAACACGTGCCTGGTACTTCATCGATTAAGCATTTGATAATAATTGTCTGGATTTCGAAAAGAATGTAGTACAAATGGATTCAGGTAAAGTAGCAGGACTTAGATCAAGTTGAGAAATAGCATGATGAGAGCGTTGATAATCCTAGTCTTTATGTTGTGGTTGTTTGGATGTATTCCGCATCAGGAACCAGTAATAGATCCTCCTTTCGGAAAACTATATATTGAAGGGGATTCGATAAATTATGAAGTATCAGGATATGGATCGGTTTTCAATAATCCAGTGATCTTAGTTATTCCAGGCGGGCCTGGGTTGGGCTACGGCTACTTAAAGAAAGCACTATCTGATATTTTAAAAGCTCATTTTCAACTGCTTTTTTATGACCAGCGGGGCGCTGGTCATTCCTCTTTAAATGATAGCACTAAGTTAACCATGGATGTATTTGTTGATGACTTAGAGCAAATCAGGAAAAGAACTAACCAGGAAAAATTGGTATTGCTGGGACATTCATTTGGCGGGCTATTGGCAATGCAATATGCCATTATGTACCCCGAACGTGTTGATCGGCTGATTCTGGTAGAATCAGATCCAGCAAGTTACCACGAATGGGTTCGGTTTAGGGAAATACTTGGAAATCGGATGACGAAGGAAGATAGCACAGAGATTTTAGAGCTTCAGAAGATTCCCTGCTGGGATCAATCCCCTCAGGTATTTGAAAATCATATGCTGGTCTTTCTAAGGTCTTACCTTGCTAACCGGGATCTTTCCGGCAAACTGCGGTTGAATTTCGATAGTTCGGTTTTAATCAATTACAAGACAGTTTACCCAGCAATACGTCGAGATTTGGGTCGGTATGACATTCATGAAGAATTAAAGAGATTAAGCATGCCTGTATTGCTTCTTTATGGACAGGAAAGCATTTTTCCGGAAGAGACGATAAGAAGTCTTTACAAGAGTTTTTCCAACGGTGAATTAGAATATATTGAAGGAGCAGGCCACTTTCCATATCTGGAAAATCCCAAATTATTCTTTGATGAAGTAGAAACTTTTATGAATAAAAATGGCAAAGAGAGCACGGATTAGACTTATCACATGGGAATTGCATTCCACAAGTTAAAGCCACAAACTAATTAACAATATGAGAATACAGATCTTGGGATGTGGTGATGCCTTTGGAAGTGGAGGGAGGTTCAATACGTGTTTCTACGTAGAAGGGGAAACTGATAAATTCCTTATTGATTGCGGAGCGTCTTCGCTAATCGCACTGAAACGGTTTAATATTGATCCCTCTTCAATTGATAACATTTTCTTAACGCACTTGCATGGAGACCACTTTGGAGGCATTCCCTTTCTGGAACGCTACACTCAAATTGAAACGGACCGGAAGAAACCGCTATTGGTTGTAGGGCCTGATGAGACTCAGGAAAGAATAAATAAAGCACTTGAAATTTTCTTCCCTGGAGCAACTGCTAAAAATTCCAACATTCCAATCGATGTTCAAGAGTATCAGACAGGAGAAGAAATGATTATTGGAAATATCAAGCTGAAGGCTTTTCAGATGATTCATACGAGAGGAACAAATCCTCATGCTCTAAGAATCGAATTTGAAAATAAGGTAATTACCTATTCTGGCGATACCGAATGGAATGATGACTTGATTCAAGCCGCCATGGATGCTGACTTATTTATATGTGAGGCTTTTAAATTGAAGCACAAAAGAAATCATATGGACTATGAGACCTTGGAAAGAAATCAGGATTTATTATGCTGCGAAAGAATAGTACTTACGCATATGAGTGAGGAAGTACTCATGCATTCTGACAAGTTGAACTTCGAATGTGCCTATGATGGCATGAGTATAAAGTTATAGAGATAGCAACTGCAATGGCTTACATTTTTGACACATCAAATTTTATCGTTGAATCTGAGGAGCGTCCCTTGGTTTCAAGAGAAGAAGGAGGGCATGTGGTTATTTCACCGAAAGTGAGGATTGAGGATCGCACGTTACTTGCACCTACACTTGCTACTGAGCTGATGCATTTAACAATAATTGTAGGAGAGGCCATGTCGATAGGTTTAAAAAATCGGGGAATTGATATTGGAAGAATCAATTATCAGGACAACGGTAATTGGAGCGTATTTAAGCCTGAAGGTCCTTTTATGCATGTTCACCTATACGGAAGAGCAAAAAATTCCAAGGTTCAGAAATATGGTGAAGCATGCAGTTTTCCTTTTAGAGAGACTGGATTCTACGATGATTTCCTACCGCTTAACGAGATGGATATTGAAGAGATCCAAAAACAACTGGGTATACTCTTAAAGAGTGTTAAATACGCTCAATCAGAATGGAATCTTTAATCTAGGCAGTCCTGTATGGAACTACTACCCTTTAGTTTAGTACTAATATCAATATTCACCCATGCCTACTGGAATTACCTAATTAAAAGCTCCGAAAACAAGCATGTTTTCACTTGTTTAAGTAAGGTAGCAGAAGTTGTCATTTTTGCCATTCCAGCAAGCTATTTTGCGATTACTTTGGAGTTTCATTCAGAATATTGGCTGTTCATCGTTGTTGCCGCAATAGTCACTTTTATGAATTACTTTTTTCTAGCGAGTGCATATAAATATGGAGAACTTTCGCTGATATATCCTGTATCAAGATCAAGCATAATTTTCTTGCCGTTCATTGCATTTTTCTCAATAGGAGAAACAATTGATAGCGTTGGATACTTGGCTATCATCCTCATTTTGATTGGTACTTTTTTAATGCATATGGAATCCATTGATAGACCAGGCATAAAAACCATCTTCAAAAACATGAATACCAAAGGCACTTTATATGCGCTTCTGGCAGCATTGATGGTTGCTGGATATACCTTGTGGGATAAGATAGCCATAACAAGGTTGGAACCCTTCCTCTATTTCTATTTGTATACCTGCATGGTAGGGATAATTTATTCAGTGATCATTTCCGTGAGATTTAAGAGGGAAGAAATCAGAAAAGAATGGCAGTTAAACCGGAATAGAATAGTTCAGGTTGGTTTCTTTAATAGTTTAACTTATATCCTGGTTTTGACTGCATTAACCATGAGCAAAGTCTCTTACGTAGGAGGGTTAAGGCAATTAAGTATTGTGGTGGGGGCATTTCTTGGAGTAAAATTTCTTGGTGAGAAGTTTGGTGAGCCGAAGCTGGTTGGGATCTTGATTTCAATACTGGGTGGGTGTCTAATCTACCTGGCAGGATAGGTTGGAAATGAGGGTAGGAATGTTGTTCATGAAAAAAATCGAGACCTCAAATTGTATATTTGTAGTATACGTTTTAAGATATGAGGATACGAAGCACCATCTCCAGTCCCTACATCGAGGAAAAAGATCAAAGAATTGCAGAACTAGCTAATGCTTTGGCCCATCCATTAAGGGTAGCGTTAGTGAGATATTTAAATGAAAAAGATGGAGGAAATGGATTGGATAATGTTACATGCAATAAAGACCTGGTAGAAATGTTTGATTATTCGCAATCCACCATCTCGCAGCATGTTAAAATTCTCAAGGACTGTGGACTTTTTCTCACCGAGACAAAGGATAAATTCACATTTTATTATTTGAATCGTATATTAATGGAGGAACTATCCGGGTTCATTTCCAGTCTCGTACCAACTAATAAGTAATTAACAAGCTAATTCCGTTCATCAACATAGCTGTTTCTAGCCCATTCTTTTAAATCGTAAATAAACGATATTATTAAAGAATTGGTAACATCTTTTGCATTATATTCGTATATCGCAATTAAACGATATATAAATATGAGCCAGAAAGACTTACCTACTGTCATTATAGGAGCAGGACCTATCGGGTTGGCTGCAGCATCACATTTGAGCCTTAGAAACCAGCCATTTATAATCTTAGAAGCGGGACGACAAATAGCTGATAGTATTCGCCAATGGGAACATGTTCCAATGTTTTCACCATGGAAATATAATATAGATAATGCAGCTGCTAACATTTTAAAAAAGTATGATTGGAGGAAGCCTAAGAGTTATCATCTTCCGACTGGTAAGGAGCTTATCGAAGCATATTTATTGCCATTATCACAGACAAGTGAACTCCAACCTTATATAAAGCTAAACTCAGAAGTAATATCAATAAGCCGTAAAAGAATAAGTAAACTGAGGAATCATGGAAGAGAAAATGCACCCTTTGTTATACGGGTGAGAAGACAAGACCGTGAAGAGATAATTGAAGCTAAGGCTGTGATCGATGCTTCGGGCACGTGGAAAACTCCTAAACCAGCTGGGGCTGATGGTTTGCCAGCGATCGGTGAGGAAAAGCTCCAAGACCGAATTAGTTATGGTATTCCTGACATTCTGGGTAAAGATAAGGGTAGATATATCAACCAAGATGTAGCTGTTATTGGAGGTGGACATTCTGCAATTAACTCTTTACTGGAGCTTGCGGATTTAAAAAAAGAATCTGGAAATATGAAACTGCATTGGATTCTGACGAAAGCTAATGTCGCTGACGCATATGGTGGATTAGATAACGATGAATTGCCAGGTAGAGGAAAGGTGGGTCAGCGAATTAAAGAATTGGTAGATGCTGGAATCGTTAATGCTCATACTCCATTTTTTGTAGAATCAATGGAGGAAAACGCTGATCAAGTAGCAATAAAAGGACAAACCTCTGACTCAATGGACAAAGTATACGCAGATCAAATAATAGTGGCCACCGGATTAAAACCTAATATTGATATGATTAGGGAAATCCGGATTACCCTAGATGAGGCTACGGAGAGTCCTGTAAAACTTGCCGCTCTAATTGACCCAAACATCCATAGTTGTGGATCGGTAAAACCTCACGGAGAAGCCGAATTAAGACATCCAGAGAAAGATTTTTACATTGTTGGTATGAAGAGTTATGGTCGTGCTCCAACGTTTCTGCTTGCTACCGGCTATGAACAGGTACGCTCGGTGGTAGCTGGATTGGTGGGGGATTGGGATGCAGCCAAAGAAGTTCATTTAGAATTACCAGAAACGGGTGTTTGTGGGGTGCCTAAGGCTGTAGATCCGAACAAGCTTGTAGTTGAGCAGGATAAAATCTCTTCTTGCTGTGATTCAACACCGGTCGAAATAGTAGAAAAGATGGAGGTTGAAGAGAAACCAAACTGTTGCTAAGTGAATAGATAATACTAACGCCTATGTCAAGAACATTTAGTACGAAAGCAGTACATGCCGGCACCAATCATAAACTAAATTATGGAGCATTGTCAACTCCTATTTACAATGCTTCGACATTCGCCTTTCCTGATGCAGAAAAAGGATCTGCAATACATGAGGGAGAAATTCCTGGATATTTCTACAGTCGGATTAATAACCCCACTCAAGAGGCCCTGGAATCTGGACTTTCTGAACTGGAGGGAGGTGAAGATTGTATCGTTTTCTCATCGGGAATGGCATCCATTTCTAACGGGTTATTGACACTGTTAAATAGGGGGGACCATGTGATCGCTCCAGAATCAATTTATGCATCTACAAGTGGTTTATTGAAACACCTGGAAGAGTCTTTTGGAATTGATGTGACATTTGTTGATGCGGTTGATCCTATAAACTACGAAAAAGAGATAAGAAAAAACACCAAGGTTTTTTACCTTGAGTCACCAGCTAACCCCACGCTGAAACTGTGTGACATTGAGCAACTTGTTGCGATCGCAAAAAGTGGCAATATCAAAACCATGATGGACAATACGTTTGCTACTCCCTGCAATCAAAACCCACTTGCTTTTGGTGTAGATGTGGTTGTTCATAGTATGACTAAATACATCGGTGGACATGCTGATATTCTTGCGGGCGCTTTAATTGGTACCAAAGAATTTGTTGAAAAATGCAGATGGACAACTAACAAGTATTTTGGTGGTGTTCCGGCTCCTATGACTTGCTGGTTAGCTCATAGGGGGATTAAGACTTTGGCCTTAAGAATGGAAAGGCATAATGAAAATGCACTTGCCATTGCCAAGTTTTTAGAAACCCACAACAAAGTTAAAAAGGTGCATTATCCCGGATTGGAGTCACATGCTCAACATGAATTAGCCAAGAAACAAATGAGAGGTTTTGGAGGGATGATTTCATTTGAGGTGGGAGGCGCTGATGAAGGAAGGCGATTAGTAAATAATGTGAGACTTTGTACTCTGGCGGTATCATTAGGAGATGTAACCACTATTATTCAACACTCTGCCAGCATGACTCACGCCTCTGTTCCAAAAGAACTAAGAAAGAAAGCTGGTATAACTGACGGGTTGCTTAGGTTGTCTGTGGGTATTGAAGACAGTAAAGACATTATTGAAGATTTGAAAAGTGCGTTGAGCCATGTCTAATTCAATGTCAGAAAATGATAGAATCATCAACTGCCTGGAACAAAGTCCATTCATTCTCCAAGAATTAATCAGGAAGGTGCCAAAAGCTATTTTGAAGGAGCATAGAAGAATAGGTAAATGGTCTATTCATGAGAATGCATGTCATTTGGCACAGGCTGAAGACATGATCTTAAATCGTTTTAGAATCTTTAAAAAAGAGGACAGGCCTCATTTTAAGCCTTATTTACCAGATAAAATTGTAGAAACCAGGGAGTTAATAGATATGAATCTCCAAACAGAATTGAGCAGGTATGAACTACTAAGGAGTGAGTTGGTGAATTTGGTTCTTACATTTCGCAAAAAGGACTGGCAAAAGTCTGCCTCCCATCCAGAATATAAAGTATATAATCCAATAATCCTTCTGCGGCATACGCTCATGCACGATCATTTTCATATGTATAGAATTGAAGAATTGTGGTTGACCAAAGATGAGTATCTATGAAGCCAAGCATTGAACTAATTGAAGTTTTGAAGCCACTTCTATGGCTTAATGGCATCTGGGAGGGGGAAGGCAAGGCTTCTTTTCCAACTCATGATGATTTTAGATATGAAAACAATATGAGATTTAGGATCATCAAGGATGCTTTTGAAGATGAACCCATTATTCATTTTGAGGAAATGGCTTGGACTATCGAGAAAGAAGAAAAGGTGTTTAAACATTGGGAAACAGGTTATTTTAAACCCGACGGGAATAATCAAATTCAGCTTTATATAAGTCATAATACAGGCCGAATTGAAATCACCTACGGAAAGTACAAAAAGCTGGATAAGGAGGCTAAAATCTTTGAAATCGAGTTTGTTAGTGAATCAATTAGAAATGATGAGGGGACGAAGGTGGCACTGACTAGTAGAAGAGAATTGGCTTACAGTGATGGGATATTGAAATATACGCTGGACATGTCGACTACAGAGGTTACAATTAGTACTCCCCATTTAAGAGCTATGCTTTATAAGGTCGATACCAAACCATGAAGCTGTGAGGTTTCCTAACTTGGTACAGGGGTAAATGAATCGTCTTCACAACTACTTAATGATGAATACCTTGGCATACGTTAAAGTGGGTGATTAGTAGTGTTATGTAGTGAAAACATCCTCAAGTTCTATAGTCATCAAGGATTTGTTGCAAGAGCCTGTACTTTGCCCTACTTAGAGGTAGCATTGAACCGTCTTTCAGTGTTACCTGATAAATACCTCCACCTGAATGTTTATAACTGATTATTTCAGAGATTCGAACAATGTATGATCTGTGAATTCTAATAAAATAGGAGGGTAGTAGTCTATCCATACTTTCCATTGTCTTGTCCAAAAGCTCATAAGATCCATTGTAGAGGTGTGCCTCAATATAAATATTTGAGGCCTTGAAATATTTTATATTTTCAATTTCCAATACATGATAACCGTCCTTTTTTCGAAATGAAATGTACTTTAATTGATTACCTCTCCTGTAATTAGTATTAAAAAATCTATCTAATGCAGATTTCAACCTTTCTGTTTCAAAAGGCTTAGGAATAAAATCCAGCACACCATATTCAAAAGCCTCTATTGCTCTATCTACATTCGCTGATATAATGATCGTTGAAAAAGCATGAGCGGTAGCTTTTTTAAGAATTTCAAAACCATCTTTTCCATTCAAATTAAGATCCAGCAAGCAAAGATCTATTGATCTCGAGTTTGTCAAATTATCTGCCTCAATAAGGGAATGACATATAGTAATATTGAGCTTCGGATTCTCCAGTATCGATATCACCTTATTTTTTATGTAAGTGGCAATTGGAATCTCATCCTCAATAATCAGAATCTTCATGATTTGTGCACCCTTATGTCAACGACCCATAATTCATCTTCCATTCCTACATTCAACGTCCAGTTACGTTCATATCTTGCTTTCAATTGAGATCTCACAAAAGTAATTCCCATTCCCTCCTGGGAGCTACCATTGATTTTGAGTTGCGATCCATTGTTCTTCAAAGTGAAACGATCAAAACTATCATCTGAGCTATGGCTTAGCCAAAAGATTCCTTCTTCTCCGGATTGAAATGCATGGGTCAACGCGTTTTCCATTAGCGTATGAAATATCATAGGTGGCAGTTTATAGTCCAGCGGTAGGTTATCCGTCATTAAAGTGTATTTAGTTCCTTTTCTTAAACTCATTATTTCCAGGTGATTCGTACACAAGTCCAATTCATCCTGAATCGTAATTTCACTTTTACTTGAGATATCATTAATCATTCGAAATTCTCTTGCTAGCGCTTGAATCAGCTTTATGGCAATTTTAGGCTGAGATTCAAGCCATGATATAATTGACAAAAGTGTATTCATTATGAAATGTGGCTGAATGCTTTTCTTGATCATACTCATTTCTAATTGTGCAGACTTCAATTCGAGATTAAGCTTCAACTGATTCGTGTGTTTGATCTGCTTCCCTATCGAGAAAATCATGGTATAAGCAAAAAATATGGAACCAAAGGCATATCCGGGAGCATAAGGCAATTCTCTTGTGAACAGGTAAATGATCAGCATCCCTATCAATCCGATCAATGCACTTAATGAACCTATTTTTTTCAAATAAGACGCATACCCTGAAAGCAGTATTGCAATTCCAGTCATCGCGTAAAAATTGTAATCAAAGTTTATAAACACTTGTGTGGCAAAGGATACAATCAATAAGGCAACGAATGATATTTTTTTCCACGTTAGTTCGAAGTGACTAATAAAAAAATAGCATAGATAGACTCCCTGCAATGCAGAAAGTAGAATTAAGAGGAGTGATAAAGCCGTGAAATAAGCCATGTTAACAGCAAAGTAGAGTTCTACATATTGCAGAAGCAGAACTGCCACATTCAGGAGACAAAAGATGGAAAGCAATACATACGATCGAAAGGTATTTCCTGAATAGAAAAGTACCAGGCTAAAAAGAGCGGTCAATACCAGTACTCCAGCTCCTAGACTAATAAATAAAATTGCTTTGTTTTCTGAAGCAACCAGTAAATGGCCATATCCTACATAAGTATAATTCAGCCCTAAATCATTTTTCAGGAAAGGATGTACCACAGCATTCCAATTTGAAACATGAAGTCTTATAGTATGAACTCCGGGTAAACTCTCATTCCGCGGTAGCTTGACTGTCCGAAGTAACTGGCCTGGCTTTTCCTTTGAGGGTTCATTAGATACGATTCCGTTTTCAAGAAGCAGCCTATCGTCCCAATACAGTTGATAAGAAGACAATGGCCCATAGAATCTCAAAACCAAATATTCAAATTCATCAAGATCACCTTCTATTAAAACCTGGGTTCTGAATTCATTATATCCTTTCAAATATTTCGCTGAGTCAGGATTAAATACTTTCCACTCGGAAACTTTAGAATTTCGAACTTCCCAATTAGTCAGAGGAACAACATGGTCTTTTGCTGTTCTAAACTTAGTCTGTTGAGCATGGACCATTTGTAAACTAAAAACCAAGCACAAAAAGGATAAAGCGTATCTTATCATTCTTCAATGCATCTTATTAAAAATAGGGAAAAGGATCAAATAGTAGCTCGTTGTAGAGGAACAACCGGAATTTCATAACTAGTAGGGTCAAATAGATTTAATCCTTGTGAAGCTCAATATAACCGTGTAGATGTCAAGCCATTCGAAGTTATCATCCGTTCTCACAATCAAACTTAAAAATTCTGATAAATGAGACTTTCTTTGACCATCCTAGCATTACTTGGGCTATTGCTTACTACGTATTCACAATCCTATTTAATTGAAAAAATCAATCTGGTTCCGTTGACCAATTCTCAAACAAATGATGATGTGTATGTTTATGTCGTCGATGGAAAGATAGCTCAGCTAAGTTCTGAAAAAATTGATGTGCCAAAGAAGGTCATAAAAGTTGATGGCAGAGATAAATATCTTTTACCCGGGCTAATTGATTGCTATGCTCACATCAACAAAGAAAATCTACCACTATTTATTGCTAATGGAATAACAACTGTTCGTAATGCACCGGGAGCGCTTTTTCAGCACGCACTGAAGCAGCAAATTGACCAGAATAGATTGATTGGTCCAAGCATCTACAGCACCAGTCCACCCATTGCCGGATCAAGACCCTATTATCATACCCAAGGACTGATTGAGAAACCTGAAGATGTTGATTTGGCACTGAAAGAAATCAGAAACCAGGGTTATGATGCCGTTTTTGTCTATGCAACCATTGAACCTCACTTGTATGATAGGTTGATTGAATCTGCAAGAAACATGGATATGAAAATGGAAGGTCATGTACCTTATATGGTCAATCCACAAACGTATACATCAGGACCGCAGCGGTCATTTGAGAATTTGGTAAGTATTATTAATACACAAACCGGAACCTCGTACTTGCCAAAAACTTATCTTCCAGACTTTGCTGCCCAATTGGCACTAAGTCAAAAGGTGGTAATACCTTCCCTTACTATTCACAAAATAAGATCGCTTACCAACAATCAAGACAGTCTGAGAGAGAGGCCGGAAATGGAATACCTCAGCCCTCGGCAACAAGCATACTGGAAATTAAATGCTCCAAACTATGTCTATAAGGACGCCAGAGAAGTGGTTAGTATATTACATAAATCGGGTGTAGGCATTTTAATTGGTACCGATGCAGGATTTCCTTTTGTGGTAGCTGGTTATTCTTATCTCGATGAAGTAAGGAATCTGAGAGATGCCGGCTTAACTAACCAAGACATATTGGAAGCGGCCACTGTTGATGCAGCTCGATTCCTCGAATTAGACGACCGAGGGACGGTTGAAGAAGGGAAGGTTGCTGATTTAATCATCCTTGATAAAAATCCACTTGAGGATATTGAAAATATAGCTTCAATTAATCGTGTATTTCTAAGGGGCAGAATGCTCGATAAAGCAGGTATAGATGCCATGCTGGATGAAATCCAAAACATGTATTCACAGTCAAGTAAAAAAAGATTCAAAACGTTTGTAAATCCTTCTAAACAATACTTATTGGTGGCAGAATATGAAATTATGTATAGGGAAACAACCATCGGTTCGGAAAGAATTTTTTCAACCTTGGACGAAACAAAATGGATCACACAGAACATCATCGATCCGATGAGATCAATAGCAAATGAAATGGAGTGGTCATTTACTAAAGACAATGTTCTATCTTTTGTACGCCTAAAAAGAAGTGGAGATGAAGGAATTACTACGGTCTCATACAATGCAGAAAAGGATGAGCTTCTATATGATCTTCCAATCTATGGCAAAGGTTCATTTAATTTAAATAACGATAATCTGTCTTCTGATTTAGTCCTTGGACCTTTGTGCTCTGTCAATGCTGATATGGACTTGATTGCTAATTATCAAATCATCATAAACCAGTATTACAACCAAACGAAAGATTCACTTTCGTTTACTGCAAACAGAATTGGTTTAAATTCAGAAGAATGGGGTAGAAATCACATTGCTGGACCTGCAACCTACACACTAAGAAAAATAGCAAGTTCAGAATCACTTGAGACTCTTGCCATCGTTCAACCCGGGCTAAATAATATGAAGCGATTTTCATATGAAGCGATTGTTGAAATTGACAATAAGGGGATTATTGAAAACATTTCTTTTGATGACGGAAATATTCAAGTTAGAAGAAAGAAGTGAATCAATGGTGCGGGCAAGCATTCAGACCAGGTTCAAATAAAAGAGACCTCCGATCCGGAAGCCTCTATTGAGCCAATTCATTGCCTTTCTAGGGTCATGCTGAAAAATTGAAACCAATCATTTCCTCTTTTCATCTCTCCTGTTTCATTCCACTGACCTTCATCGTTCACATCAATTACATACCGCATGTTTTCGCGAGGATACCAATACAGCTTTCCTTCAATAACTTCAGCTTTAAAATCTCCACTCAATCCATTTGACAGATATGATCGGAAATTGTAGCTGCTATCGGTTTTATTATATGAAATTATCGCTAGCGCATCATGTATCGTTTTTCCATTGCTTTTTCCCATTCCTTCAATAAGAATTGCCGTTCCATCAAGCTTAAGGTTGATTTTTTCAGTTTGATCAAACATATTCCTTTCTCCATTACGTCCCATCCTCCAGCCATTCCCGGCCCAATCACCTACAATGAATTTTAAACGGGAAATGGCTTCCTGTGCTTCCTTGTCTGTATCTAATTCTTGCGCATGCATGGAGGTTGTGGAGAAAATTATTATTCCAAAAATCAATGTTAGTTTTTTCATTTGAAATCTTATTTTATGGTTATCAATTAATTCGTTTTTGAAATTTTAAGATGCCTTTTCAAGGGTCAATTATGTATTCCAGGGCTTTTACCGATTGCCATGTATGCGGTGATTTAGGAAAAGCATGTGAGTTCTTGAAAATGACATTGATTGTTTGGCTTTGAATAGAAGCATTTGAAGAGCTCTCGATAATATCAAAATGAAGATGTGGAATGTTTGCTGTAAAGCCTGAATTACCACTTAAGGCAATCGTATCCCCACGGTTCACAAAGGAACCTAATTCAGCTTTTATGCTACCTTGTTTTAGATGTATGTATCGTGACGAAACATTATCCTCATGTCTAATTACCAATACATTTTCATGCCCATACGTGCGGTCAGAATCAGAAAATGAATCGATAGCATAAACCACAATTCCGTCTCGTGTAGCCACTACCGGATCACCCATTGGCATCATAAAGTCATAAGCCTTTGTAAACACACCGTTGGCAAAACGCTTGGAGTGTGTGCGATCGCTATCATTTCCTTGAAGTACGGTATATTCTTTACCAACTGGAAATGGGAGTGTGTACTCAAAATCATTGACAGCAATTTGAATCATAGTCAAACTAAAGAGCATCGAAGAAAAGCTGGCCAAAATCATTTCAGTTCATTAAACATATCGACCACTACACGGTACGAACCATCCGCTTGTAGTTTCCATATATTGGTGTATTTGAAAAAAAGCGTATCTACCACTTTTTCATCATAATAGAGTTTTACCGATCCCGTACCGATTTCATAGAGCAGTTCTTTTTGGCCTTCAAGCGAGTGCGTGTTTAAAACAAGATCTCGAAGTACCGGCATTGTTTCAATCCAATATTTTCTTATCTCATCCTTTCCATGTAATGCCTTATCAATATTAGGAATGTAGTGAGCGTTGGTATCGTAATTACCCATTATTAATTCAATATTCTGATCAGCAAGTCCTTTATTCCAATTAAGACCATTCTTCTTAATGATTGGTAATAATTCATTTGGATCAAAATCTGAAACTTGATGGCAACTTGATGCGATTATTAGGAATGATAGAAGTAATCTATTTCTTAATAGCGATGTTCGGATTTTAAAATATTTGAATTGTCTCATGATTATAAATATCTTGTTTTAAGATATGCAATAGAGACGCTACCCGGTGTTCACTTTATGTGAAATTCAATATACAATTGTGATTCTCAATGATGTCAGATTTATCGCTGGTTTAGGCCGTATAGATTTATCTAATTTTAATTGCGATGAGAATAGTCGGCTTCTTATTAATTACACTGCTTTCATGTTCCGAAAGTAGGGAGGGAATAACAACTCAAGAGTTTAAAGATCTTCTCCTAAACATCTCTAATGGTTGGTCAGAGCAAGATACTGATTTGGCTTTAAGCAGTTTTCACGTGGATGCCATTTACATGGAACCTCCAAACATCCAATATTACAGAGGACACGAACAACTTCGGCCTTACTTTGAAGCACTAGAATCCAAACATCAAATGCTCTTTCATACTATTATGTTTGATGAAGCAAATCAAGTAGGTGCCGGTGAATTTACATTTAGTGACGGGAAAGCTATTTCAGATGTGGGCGTGGCGATAATAAAAGTGAAGAATGGAAAAATATTTTTTTGGCGAGAATATGTAAAAAAAGGTCCAACTAATTTTAAAGAGTTCCTTCAAATTGAGGATAAAAAATGGAAATGGACTATAGAGAATTATCCATAAACTGTATGAATGTAGCTATTTCCCAATACAAAACTTGCTAAAGATATTCTCCAACAAATCGTCAGTTGTCACTTCACCAGTAATTTCTCCCAGGTGGAAGAGGGCAGAACGGATGTCCTGAGCGACCAGGTCGTTACTCATCTGCATGTTGATGCCTTCCACTACACGATTAAGCGCTTCATCGGTTTGTTGTAAGCTTTGCAAGTGACGAGTGTTTGTGACTACCACATTACTCTGGGTAGGCACGTCTACGAATGCTTTGAGTCGTTCTTTGAGCATCTCGAGGTTATCCTTGGCTTTCGCGGAGATAAAGACAGCTTCTTCTTTTGTTAGCCGATCCTTCAAAGCTGGTTTTGCTTGATCCACTTTGTTACCGACAATGATATAGGGAACTTCAGAAGTCTTCAGACCATCTAGTTGCTCTTCAATGGATTCCAGGGATTCATTCACCAGATCAAAGAGGTAGATGACCAGTCCGGCTTGCTTCATCTTTTCCAATGTACGCTTTACACCGATGCTTTCGACTTTATCATCCGTTTCTCGAATACCAGCCGTATCAATAAAACGAAACGCAATCCCATCCAGATAGATTTGATCTTCAATGAAGTCACGGGTGGTTCCCGCCACATCTGAAACAATGGCTTTTTCTTCGTTCAGCAGGGCATTCAGCAATGTGGACTTCCCTGCATTGGGTTTACCGGCAATCACTGTAGGAACGCCATTCTTAAGCACATTTCCATACTCAAAGCTGGCAATTAGTGATTGGATTAATGTCTGGATCTTATTGATCAACTCCAATAAGCCGCCTCGATCGGCGAACTCCACATCTTCCTCAGCAAAGTCCAGCTCCAGTTCAATCATCGAGGCAAAGTGAACTAACTGCTCTCGTAGGTTTTTGATTTCATCGGAGAATCCGCCGCGCATTTGCTTCATGGCCGTCTGCTGCATGCCTGCATTTTCAGAGGCAATGAGGTCAGCAACAGCTTCCGCTTGAGTCAGGTCAAAACGTCCGTTCAAAAAGGCCTTTTGGGTAAATTCTCCCGGCTTTGCCAGGCGTGCGCCTTTGCTGACAAGTAGACCTAATATCTTCTGTAAAATGTATTGAGAGCCGTGACTCGAGATCTCTATCACATCTTCTTTGGTGTAGGAGTGAGGTCCCTTAAATATGGACACCAATACCTCATCAATGATTTCATTCTGAGCGTTACGAATCGTCCCCAGGTGGATGGTATGTGAATCTACTTTAGTTAAGTCTTTACCTCTAAACAGTCCATTTACGATTGGAATGGTTTCTGATCCTGAAACACGGATGATTCCTAATGCGCCTTGTCCGGGAGGAGTCGCCAATGCAGTGATGGTATCGTTGATCTGAGACATGCTGCAAAGATGACTAGAAACTGGAAGTTGTTTACGACTTCTTCAGAATGCTTTCAATACTTTTTTCAAATTGGATGTAACCTCTTTGAATATCTTAAGTATACAAATAGGAAACATTGATTAGAATACAAATAGGAAATATTAAATGAAAGGGAGCAACATTGGTGAATTCGAAGAGCTTGTCTTACTAACCGTGGGTATACTACAGGAAGAGGCCTATGGCATATCTATCAAAGACGAGCTAAAGACACGAACCGGCAGAAAACCTAGTATCGGTGCCCTGCACAGTGCCTTAAATAGGTTAGAAAGCAAAGGGCTCTTAAAATCAGAAATGGAAGGACCTACTGAAGAGCGAAGGGGCAGAAGAAAGCGGTACTATCGGCTTACACAAAGTGGTAGATCTGTTCTAACGAGCATCTATCAGCAACGTTCTGAGATGATTCAGCTCATTCCAAACCTTGGCAACTTATGAAAAGCTACGATCCACCAAAATGGGCCGAACGCTTCTTTCGCTGGATTTGTGAACAGAAGCAGTTAGAGGGCCTGGAAGGTGAT
Organism: Ekhidna sp.; assembly: GCA_965601465.1. Classification (GTDB taxonomy): domain Bacteria; phylum Bacteroidota; class Bacteroidia; order Cytophagales; family Cyclobacteriaceae; genus Ekhidna. The sequence continues at coordinate 2,947,499 of OZ271834.1, forward strand.
TTATATGAACTATACGAGCGAAGGGTCACTACACATGGCCATCGAGTAGCCAATTGGTTTTACCTATTTGATATGCTATCACTCATGCGTGGCTCTGTCATCAAACTCAATGCATTCAATAAAAATTCAAATACTATGGACATGCTAATACACCATTTGAAAATGGCTTTTCGGTCAGGTTTAAAAAGAAAATCATTTGCACTCATCAACCTGTTGGGAATAACCCTGGGTATTACTGCTGTACTATTCATAAGTATCTACTTGTGGAATGAAACCCATTACGATCAGCATTATGCACAAGTTGATAATAAGTATCGGGTGTTCGATATCATGGTTCGGGAAAGTGGGAAAGTAAGTACCATTCCAATGGTGCCACCACCAATAGGTCCAGCTTTAAAATCCAATTTTTCGCAAGTTGTTAAAGCAGGTCGTTTGTATGTCGACTATGGAGGCACGGTCTTTCGTGTGGGAGACAAAGTATTTTCAGAAGAGAATGGTTTCTATGCGGAATTTGACGCACTCGAAATATTAGATGTTAACATCATCGACGGAAGTATAGAAGCACTTAACGAACCTTTGTCCTTTCTTTTTTCAAAATCGTTATTCACTAAGTTTTTTGGAGATGTTCCATATGATAATCAAACAGTGCAATTGGGTACCTACACATTCTCAGTTGGAGGAGTATTTGAAGACTTTCCTGAACAGTCTCATATCCGGCCGGATTACCTGATATCATTTGATCTGTTAGTCAATCAAACACCTGAGAAACGTATGAAAAGCTGGTTGTGGCACCAGTTCATTACCTATGTAGAATTGGAAGAAGGTACAGATCTAGAAGCATTTACGACTGAAATACAGTCATTTGTAAAAGAGAAATCAGCAAAGGACCTTGCTTCGATAGGCATCACCTACTCCACACACTTTCAACCGATGAAACGCATTCACCTTCACTCGAGTGAATTTAAATCAGATGTAGCTGACAGAAATAGTTATCAGAATGTGTTGTTTTTGGGAGTCGCTGCAATCATTATATTGTTAATTGCATGCCTCAATTTCATCAATTTAACTTCTGCTCAAATCATCAGTCGAGCCAAAGAAGTAGGTATTCGAAAGTTTGTTGGTGCACAGAAGCGGCAAATCTTTCTTCAACATAGCATCGAGTCATTGCTCTATGTCAGTATGGCGGGCATGATAAGTTTAGCCCTTTTTGTGATCCTTTTGCCAGCATTCAATCAGTTTACGGAGAAAAACTTTGAGTTATCCGTCCTATTTTCTCCCAGTCGATTATTAGTGTATGTGTCAGCATTAATCATTCTTGGGACGTTAGCCGGTGCTCATCCAGCTACCGTATTGACTAAAATAAAAGCCATCCGAATTGTTAGGGGACTCAAAACTTATCGGGTCAAATGGGGTCGTCACACAGCATATTTTGATCCAAGGCAATTATTGGTTGGACTGCAATACATTCTGAGCATAGGACTCATTTTAATCTCAGCTGTAGTCCATAAGCAGTATACCTACATGCAAGAAGCTAATCTAGGTTTCAACAAAGAAAACCTGATCCTGGTACAAACGGTAGGGGCCATGAATAGAGATTTAGCTAATACAAGGAGTTCATTTAGTACCTACAGCAATGTCAAAAATGTAAGTTTCAGTTACGGTGTGCCGGGTGGTATTGTCGCCGGAGACGGGATAATAATTCCACGCCTCGGCAATAAAGAACAATCGACCAATGTGTTTGTAACGGATCATAACTTCATCCGGACACTTGAGCTGGAGATTATTGCAGGCAGGGATTTTAACGTAGAAAATAGTTCCGACCATGCGCAAGGTTTTATTCTCAATGAAGCAGCGCTTCGAACGTTTGATCTTGGGAGTCCTGAAGAAGCATTGGGTGAGAGCATTCATTGGAACCATTGGAATTACCCCGATTCAGTGAAGAAGGGTAGAGTGATTGGAGTAGTCAAAGATTTCAATATGAAAAGCATGCGTTCTGAAGTTCAGCCGGTAGCTATTCATCTCCTGGATTCCTACATGACCAATATGATTATCCGAATCGGAGCGGGTGATCTCAAACAGACGATTGAATTTCTGGAAACCCAATACGAAACATTCGCTCCTGGAAGACCCTTTGAGTTCACTTTTCTGGATCAAAATTTCAATGACTTCTACCTGAAGGAGCAAAAGATGGCTCAAATATTCAGCCTATTCACAGGTCTGTCTGTGTTGACTGCATTGATTGGGTTACTGGGATTGGTAAGCTACAGTATCAATAGCAGGGGCAAAGAATTAAGTATCCGTAAGGTGCTCGGAGCTGGGATCATAAACATGTATCAATTACTGGTCAAAAAATACCTTGTACTTGCTGGAATCTCATTATTCATTGGAACACCCATTGCCTATTACATTGTGATCCAATGGCTGGATGACTTTGCTTATCGCATTAATGTAGGCTTTTGGATGGTTGCCCAAGTGGCCATTGTCATAATCGTTTTGACAGTATTGATCGTGAGCTGGCATACCATAAAAGGAATACGGGCCAATCCAGTCGATAAGCTCAGAACTGACTAAATAAATACAGACTTTATGTAACCATTTGGTTTCTTTTAGTATATTTGTAACCGAAAGGTTACAAATTATGCGTAGAGATGTATTTCAGGCGGTTGCTGATCCCACACGGAGAGAAATCATAGGATTAGTCTCCCATCAATCATTGAATGTGAATGAGCTAGCAGACAATTTCGATATGAGTCGTCCTGCAGTATCTAAACATGTAAGAATCCTCCGCGAATGTGGTTTAGTCCAGATTGAAAAAAGAGGAAGGGAGCGATTCTGTCATGCTGATTTGGAAAAGCTAGGCGAAATAGCACTCTGGGTGCATCAATATCGACGGTTCTGGAACAGAAGCCTTGACAAGCTTGAAGAGATACTTAGAGATGAAAAAAACTGATATCATGGATACGACAATAGACAAGAAAGGGCTTGAAATACAGCATGACCTGACTATTTCAGCACCTATTGAAAAAGTGTATGACGCAGTAAGCCAACCCGACCATCTGAAGAACTGGTGGCCTCTAAAATGCACTGGAGTACCTAAGCTAAATGAGGAATATAATTTCTACTTTGGTCCGGAGTATAATTGGTACGGAAAGGTTTCAAAAATTGAGGATGAGAAATCATTCTTTATCAAGATGACCAAATCCGATGAGGACTGGGATCCTACAACTTTTGGTTTCGATATGGAAAAGCGAGAAGGAACAGTCTATCTCCGCTTTAGACATTCTGGATGGCCACATCTGAATGATCATTTCAAAACCTCTTCTCAATGCTGGGCAGATCTGCTCAACGGATTAAAGGCCTACATAGAAAAAGGAGAAATTATTCCTTTTGAAAATCGATCTTAATAAACTTAACCCCAATGAATAATGGAAAAATATGGAGAATTAGTAAAACCAACCACCTTACGATTCGAGCGAATGCTGCCAGGACCGATTGACCGGGTTTGGGAGTACATTACAAATGCTGAAAAAAGAGCTAAATGGTTCTGCGGAGGATCATCCGAACAAAGCAAAGGAGATACCATTAAGTTTATTTTTAATAATTCTCAGTTAGGCTCACCTCCGGATCCAACTCCCGACAAGTACAAGGAATTTGGAGATGGTTTCGAAAGTCAGGCGGTTGTACAGACAGCTCAAAAGCCTACGTTATTTTCAATCGAATGGGATGGGGTGGTGACCTTTGAGTTGAGCGAAATGGGTGATCAGGTCAAGTTGGTATTGACCCACGATAAAATCAAAGACGATCCTGAAACGCGCACTGGTGCAATGGCAGGCTGGCACACACACTTAGGCATACTCATTGACCTACTAAATGATCGTAATCCTAAAGGATTTTGGTCGGTACATATGGCGTTTGAGAATGATTATGCTCAGCGTCTGAGTAACTAGCGAGGAGAAGATTTAAACAGCCAAAGACTAAAGATCATGACAAAGCCTCCTGCTATCAGGTAGGAGGTAAGTCCACCGATCATGAACACAATTATGGCACCTGAAAGAAGGATTCTTATGTATTCTAATGGAATCCATTTGGGTCTGTTTTCCATAAGGATACCCAGTTGACCGATGGACCACATGATGAAACCTGCTAATGTTAGCTTCATACTGAATTCATAATTGGCTTGGGTAAATAGGAACAGCGCAGTAAAGGTCAATACCAATACAAATTGTACAAACACGTACCGAATCATCGGCATGTGTGGGTGAATGTCGAATTTATGATAGGATTGCTTGTTGACTTCTGGAGCCATCTGATATCCTCCTAGCTCATCTGGTTGCCAGCCAGGCTTGTAGAACAACACCTTCAGTTTGTTCATGAATCCGGGAGTAGCTTTTACCTGATTCGTCATGTCCACAATGGGCAATACATTGGCCCATACAGGATTCCAGGTATTCGTTGGTTTGGTCACTCCATACGTCGGTCGCTCTTCCTCTGCTTGAAACGTTCCAAACATTCTGTCCCAAATCATCAACGTGCCGGCATGGTTTCGATCGATATATTTCGGATTTCTGCCATGATGTACGCGATGATGCGATGGCGTATTGAAAACATATTCAAACCATTTAGGAAGCTTTTCAATGGCTTCTGTGTGAATCCAGAATTGATAAATCAGATTGATTCCTTTGACGGCTAAGAAAGCATAAGCATTGAATCCAATGACTGCTAACGGGAGATAAAATAGCATTGCGAAAACTCCACCAAAAGAAGATTGCCTCAAAGCCACGGACAGGTTGTAGTCTTCACTTTGATGATGGACCACATGAGCCGTATTCCATAGAAAATTTACTTCATGACTGGCACGATGAAACCAGTAATAGCAGAGATCTACAAGGAGGAAAAGGATCAAATAACTCCACCAGGTATCGGGTATCTGAGTTATGGAACCATACTGGTATACAAACTGATACATCGCCACGGACATCACACCCCATATAGCATTGGTTACCTGCGAAGAAATGCCACAACTGATGTTGGTAATCGCATCGTTTGTACGATAGATTTTTGCCTTTTTGATTAATTGATAAACCAGCTCAAAACCTATCAACAAAAAATAGAGGGGAATGGAAAGTATTACGGGGTTAAAGTCCATATTCAAAATTAACAATTGGTCGTCATTAAATGTTAAACCGTAGTTAGATTTGCGGCCATGGTCAAAGCGATAAAAGTTTTCAATTCAATTTCGGTCTTACTGTTCTCAGTGATCCTACTTTTAGTATATGCCTACTTACCCATTATGGTGGATCTCAACATTGAAGGAGTGAAGGACGTGCATAAGCAAACGTTTTTTTATTATGCTTTTGGAAGCTTTGTGGTTGTCAACCTGATTCTAAGAGTTGGACTCACTTTAGGGTCACGCACATTATCTGAAGATTTAAGGGCATGGATACGTTCCATATTATTTATTGTTAATTTCTATTTAGCTTCCATTATTGGCTTCATTGGAGTGCTCAATAACACGGGTCACATCAATCCGTCCAGCTATAGTTATCTCAACTATTTAGGACCGATTTTTTTGGTTATTTGGGTTGGAGGATTGTTTTTTTTCATTTTTAAAAAGAAGTAGAACTCACTCTATTTCAGTTTCTTAATTTGTCTTATTTCAAGTAAAGCTGCCTTTATAGGTTAGGTTGTTACGTGTAAGTGTTGGATTTTTATCATTACTTTGAAATAAGGATCATTAAATCACTGTTAACGAATTTACTAGATGGCTGAAGCGATTTATACCGAGGATAGTATCAAATCTCTGGACTGGAAGGAGCACATCCGACTCAGACCGGGGATGTATATCGGTAAGTTGGGAGATGGTAGCTCTCCGGATGATGGAATATATGTATTGGTGAAAGAGATCATCGACAACAGTATCGATGAGCACATGATGGGACACGGCCGAACGATCGATGTAAAGGTGACTGATCACCGGGTGACCGTTCGTGATTATGGACGTGGAATTCCATTAGGTAAAGTCGTGGATTGTGTAAGTAAAATCAACACCGGAGGTAAGTATGATTCCGGTGCATTTCAAAAATCTGTTGGACTGAATGGAGTGGGTACCAAGGCGGTGAATGCCTTATCTAATTACTTCAAAGTACAGAGCTACAGAGATGGTGAGACTAAAGTAGCTGAGTTTGAAAGAGGAGAGATCACCAATGATTCAAAGGTCCAAAAAGTAGAAGGCAGAAATGGAACTCAGATCATCTTTGAACCTGATGATTCAGTGTTTAAGAACTACCATTTCATACCTGAGTACCTCGACAATTTGATGTGGAATTATGCCTATTTGAATGCTGGTCTTACGATCATTCTCAACGGCAAAAAGTACCACTCGGAGAATGGCCTAAAAGACTTACTAAGTAGAAAGGCCGATGTTGAAAACCTTCGCTATCCAATCATCCATCTGAAGGGGGATGATATAGAGGTTGCTCTAACCCACGCAAACCAATATGGAGAGGAATACTACTCCTTTGTGAATGGTCAGTATACAACACAAGGAGGAACTCATTTGGCTGCATTTCGTGAAGCGGTAGTTAAAACCGTTCGCGAATTCTATGGTAAGACCTTCGATGCCTCAGATGTTCGGTCTGCCATCATTGGTTCGATTGCTGTAAGAGTTCAAGAGCCCGTATTCGAAAGTCAAACAAAGACCAAACTTGGATCTCAAAATGTTGGACCTGAAGGGCCAACCATGCGGACATTTGTCAATGACTTTGTGAAGACAGAGCTCGACAACTTTCTGCACAGGAATTCAGATACTGCAGATGCTCTACTTAAGCGGATTCAACAATCCGAACGTGAGCGTAAGGAGATTGCCGGGATTAAGAAACTAGCCAACGAACGAGCTAAGAAAGCCAATCTGCACAATAAAAAGCTTCGGGATTGCCGCGTGCACTTCAATGATAAGAAGGGGGATGAGACGGTTAAAGACGAAACGATGATCTTCATCACGGAGGGTGACTCTGCAAGTGGATCTATCACCAAATCACGGAAAGTACAAACCCAGGCAGTCTTTTCATTGCGTGGTAAGCCTTTCAACTGCTTTGGACACACCAAGAAGGTGGTTTATGAGAATGAGGAATTCAACTTGCTTCAGCATGCGCTCAACATTGAGGATGGTCTTGAAGGCCTGAGATATCGAAAGATTGTCATAGCCACTGATGCCGATGTGGATGGTATGCACATTCGCTTACTTCTCTTAACCTATTTCTTACAGTTCTTCCCTGAATTGGTTCGAAGCAATCACATATTCATATTGGAAACTCCTCTTTTCAGGGTACGGAATAAGAAAGAAACCATCTATTGCTATTCGGAAGAAGAGCGTAGAAATGCCATTGAGAAACTAGGAAACAAGCCTGAAATTACACGATTCAAGGGTTTAGGAGAGATCAGTCCTGGTGAGTTTGCAGAGTTCATAGGCGATAACATTCGATTGGATCCGGTGATTCTGCAAAAGGACACCAGTATTCAGGACCTATTAACCTTCTACATGGGTAAGAATACACCTGATCGTCAACAATTCATCATTGACAAGCTTCGTGTGGAGAAAGACCTGGTGGAAGAAATCGCTTAATGGAACGTTCGAAATCACTGTCGATCTCATCTATTCGAAGGTATAAGCTGATAACCGTTACCGCTATTTCTGTGATGGTCATCAGTTACATACTTCTATTAGGATTTAGTGACAATTGGTCCAGTTGGGTTTTTGCAGCGGTTTATCTCAACTTCGGCGTATTTGTCTATTGGCCAAGGTTTAAAGACTTTCTCAATAAGATCAAAGAGGTCTCTTACGACAAAGAAAATCTGTATGTGAAGGAGGGAGATTATGAGGTTCAGATACCTTTTTATGAAGTCAAAGACATTGAAATCATGAGCTTAGATGGCCTATATAAGTTTACGCTCTATCATCACGATCAATTCGGAAACGAGGTGATCTGTAAACCTTCCAATTGGTATCCCTTGAATTACAAGAAAATAGATGCAGAATTAAATAGAATTAGGGGATTAGTACTTAAAGCGCATCATAACTATAAGGAAGAAAACACCTTGAATCATGCATTACCAAGCAATTGATTGCAGTAATTATACAAAAAATGACTTATTGTAATAAAAATACAATAAATTGAGTCTTATAAATTAAGATCATGGACAAGTTCATTCTTATGGCCAATATTCTGATCAGTCACGAAAAGGACAGTAAGACATTAATGTCCCAATTTCAGGCATTGGTAAAGTGGGCGAATCTAATCTATGGAGAATCCATCGAGTCTCCGCTGACCATAACATTGGGTGATGAATTTCAGGGCATTGTTACTTCGGCCTCCAAAGGAGTGGACATCATTCTCGCCATAGAAGAATACATATTGGAAGAAGAGTTTGATTTTAAGCTTCGATATGTATTGAATGAAGGAGAAGTTGAGACACCTGTCAATACAGATAATGCGCATGAAATGCTCGGGCCGGGTTTGACAGATGCCCGCAACATGCTGAATGGGATGAAAAAGGAAAATGGTCGTTTTTTGGTTTCAATTAACGCCAGTGATCAAATCAACCAAATGATGAAAGTCACACAGCACTTCATAGATGGCTGGCATCCAAAAGACCGCAGTACGGTTTCAGGATTCTTGCAAGGACATGATTATAAGGCATTAGCTAAGATTCAATCAAAAGATGAGTCTTCACTTTGGAGAAGGCGTAAAAGCCTCTCCATAAACGAATATTTATTGTGTAAAGGGCTAATACATCACTTGATTGATGGAAGATAGTCTGGATAAGAATAGTCAAAGGATTAACTGATAGTATACAGAGTTATAAATGGGAGAAGAACACGAACACGAGCAAGAAATACATGATGTCATTCCGATATCCGGAATGTACGAAAACTGGTTTTTGGATTACGCATCCTATGTAATCCTGGAACGAGCAGTTCCGGCCATTAATGATGGCCTAAAACCCGTACAACGACGTATCCTTCATGCCATGAAAGAGATGGATGATGGTCGCTACAATAAAGTGGCTAACATCATCGGTAGTGCCATGCAATATCACCCGCACGGAGACGCCTCCATCGGAGATGCCATCGTAAACCTGGGACAAAAGGATTTACTCATTGATACACAAGGAAACTGGGGAGATGTAAGAACGGGTGATTCAGCTGCCGCAGCTCGATACATTGAAGCCAGGCTATCCAAGTTTGCACTGGAAGTCATCTTCAACCCGCAAACCACCGAATGGCAGCTTTCCTATGATGGAAGGAAAAAGGAACCGGTTACATTCCCGGTTAAGTTTCCATTGCTATTGGCACAAGGAGTAGAAGGAATTGCAGTAGGACTTTCAACCAAGATGCTGCCTCACAATTTCTGTGAGATCCTGGAAGGATGTATCGCCACATTGAAAGGGAAGAAAGTAAAGCTGTATCCGGATTTCCTTACAGGAGGTAAGATTGATGTAACGGACTATAATGATGGCAAACGTGGCGGTAAGGTAAGGGTAAGAGCAACAATCGAAGAACGCGATAAGTCTACGCTCGTCATAAAAGATATCCCTTATGGTACGACGACTACCTCGTTAATCGAATCAATTGTCAAGGCGAACGACAAGGGTAAGATCAAGATCAAGCAAGTAGTAGATAACACAGCGAAAGATATTGAGATACTGGTGAGTTTAGCTTCCGGCACCTCTCCGGATATCACCATGGATGCGCTTTATGCATTCACGGATTGTGAGGTATCTATTTCTCCAAATGCCTGTGTGATCGTAGACGATAAGCCTATGTTCCTGGGGATTTCTGAGATTCTAAAGCAGTCAGTAGACCAGACGGTAGATCTGTTGCGACAGGAGCTTGAAATAGAGAAAGCTGAGCTAAAGGAAAAGATCTTCTTCAGTAACCTTCTTAAGATCTTCATCAATGAAGGAATGTATAAGCATCCGGACTATGAGAATTCAGGTGACCTGCAGAAATGCTATGAGGTGTTGAATACGTTGTTTACTCCATTCTTTGATCAGTTCTATCGAGAGATTACAAACGAAGATTACAAGCGACTAATCGATAAGCCATTAAGCAGTATTACTCGTTTTGATACAAGTAAAGTAGATGCTCAGATCCACGATTTGACCGAGCAAATCGAAAAGGTGGATTACAACCTTGACAACCTAACGGATTATGCGATCGCCTATTACCAGAATCTGCTCAAGAAATACGGTGATGGAAGGGAACGCAAAACTGAAATTACCAACTTCGATACCATCAACGTCACTGTCGTTGCAGCAAACAATGCTAAGCTTTATGTAAACCGCAAAGATGGTTTTATTGGATATGGCTTAAAGAAAGATGAGTTTGTTTCTGACTGTTCTGATATCGATGACATCATTGCATTTACCAAAGATGGAAAGTGTGTGGTTACAAAGATCCAGGATAAGACGTTTGTTGGAAAGGACATTCTTTATGCAGGTGTGTTCAAGAAGAACGATGAGCGTATGGTCTACAACATGGCTTATGTAGATGCTAAGTCCGGTAACACATATGTTAAGCGTTTTCAGGTACTCTCTGTTACCAGAGACCGTGAATACGACCTCACAAAAGGCGGTAAAGGAAAAGTGCATTACTTCACAGCCAATCCAAACGGTGAAGCTGAGCTTGTGACCGTCTCATTGACACAAGCAAGTAAAGCGAGAAAAAAAGTCTTTGATTTTGATTTTGCAGAACTTGAGATCAAAGGGCGTGGTGCAGGAGGAAACATCCTCACCAAGCATCCGGTACGTAAAGTGGTTTTAAAAGAAGAAGGCAAGTCAACGCTAGGAGGTGTAGATATTTGGTATGATCCTACGGTGGGTAGATTGAATAGAGAGGAGCGAGGAGACTATTTGGGCAACTTTATGTCAGACAACCAAATAGCGGTATTCTACAAGGACGGAAGCTACGAAACGACTTCTTTTGAATTGACCAATCACTATGAGTTCAACAGTGTCATGGGTATCTACAAATTAGATGAGGACACTTCATTCAATGCCATTCATTACGATGGGGAAACCAAGACATTCTTCGTTAAACGTTTCATCATAGAGACGAATACGCTAAACAAACGCTTCTCATTTGTTACAGAAGCAAAAAGCTCTAAGCTGGTGTTTATTTCTCAAGGTATTGAGACGGATGTGGAAGTGACATATAAGGAAGGCCGTAAGCACGAGAAGAAGAAGTTGGATTTAATGAGCCTGATTGATATTAAAGGATGGAAGGCCATAGGCAACAAGCTCCCTGTTCAGCAGGTAATCTCAGTCGCGCTGATCCAAAATGAAAAGCCCGAACCAGCGATTGATATTGAAGCCATAAAAAGTACGATACAAACAGAGGTAGAAGAAGAAGAGAACCAGCTTGGTTTATTTGGTGAAAAGAAAGATTAATGGATTCACAGGCCATCATCAATGTTCTTGAGGAGTTTGTTTCTGAAAACAAGCAAGCTCATATAGACCGTGTACTTCAGCAAAGAACAAAGCATGTCACGTTGGTCTTTGAAGACATTGATAAGCCGCACAATGTAAGCGCTGTATTGCGTACTGCTGAGTGTATGGGGATCCAGGACTTGCATTTTATTAAGAATCGAAAGAGTTACTCAGTAAACCCGTTGATCACACAGGGGGCCGCGAAGTGGGTGACTTTGAAACATTATGACCAATCAGATGATAATGTTAGTGATTGCTTTGACTCGTTGCGAAGAGAAGGATACAAAGTATATGCTACTTCATTGCATGAGACTTCACGTTCAATCTACGACTTAGCTCCCGGAGATAAAACAGCCATTGTTTTTGGTACTGAGTCTGATGGAATTACTCCGGAAGTTGGGGAAAAAGCAGATGGATTTGTTCATATCCCTATGAGTGGATTTACTGAAAGTTTCAATCTATCTGTAAGTGCAGCAATCTGCCTGACAGTATTAAAATCCAAGTTGAAGGAATGGCCAAAACTGACATCAAAAGAACAGGTGGATTTAAGAGCTGAATGGTATCGGAAAATTGTACGAGAAGCCGATCTGATTCTAAAGACAAAAGGAGTCCTGACATGAAGAAAAGATTAAGAAAGATCATTCGATTTATACTGTGGTCAGGATTGAGTTTATTCTTATTTGTACTTGGAACCAATATTTGGGTAGTACAATCCACTAAATCCAACATATACCATTCAGACAAAGCTCCTCTAAATGATGTCGCGCTCGTACTTGGTACGAGTAAGAGAACTTCGGAGGGTAATCCAAATCGGTTCTTTAAGGAACGAATGCAGACTGCAGCAAAACTTCATTCGATCAAGAAAGTGAAACACATCCTGGTTAGTGGTGATAATCGAACAAAATACTATAATGAACCAAGGGACATGCTTTTAGCGCTTGGTGATTTAAACATACCTGAGGAAGACATTTCCCTGGATTTTGCAGGATTGCGTACGCTTGATTCGGTTGTACGTTGTGGTGAGGTATTCGGACAACGAAAAGTAACGATCGTAACCCAAGAGTTCCATTGTTACCGGTCACTGTTTATTGCGAACTACCTGGGAATGGAGGCCATTGCAGTTTCTGCCGATGATGGTGGACCTATAGGAAACTCCCTGGCCCTAAGAGAGGTGCTGGCACGTACAGTAGCTGTACTTGATCTTTATGTATTTCAGCGTAAGCCAAAATACCTTGGGGAGGAGATCGAATTACCAATCAGAGGTTAGCCCAACTCTTCAATTGTTTAAGAGCATCTTCACATTCCGATGTAATGGTATCCAAAGCTTCCTTGCTGGCGTTTTCAGGGTGATGCTGAATATCCTCTAAAGTTTCTGCACACGGAAGTTGAATCATCTTAGCTGAAGGTTTTAACTGATGAGCTGATTTAGAAAGGTTTTCCATGTCACCGGCTTTCAACTCGTCCTTCATCTTTGCGGTCAAAGAGATATAGGTAGACTCAAATGTTTCAATAAACTCGACTTTGAAGTCTTCATCGTCTTCACTTAATACTTCCAGGTATGTTAAATCAATTTTTGCCATAGTTATGCTTAATCCTTATCATAAAAGTATACCATCTAGGTAAAAAACATACCAAAATTTAGGTGAGATGTCCGCTTCTTCACAGAAATTATTTTGTATTTTCGAGCCGAAAATTTGAAATCACAAAGGAATGATCCCAGAATTTGAACCCCTAAGAGAAGACGAGATTGATGTAGTGCTCAAAGCACCAGTTTACGTAGCTATTTTAATCGCTGGAGCAGATGGAAAAATTGATAAATCTGAGCGAAAAGAAGCTATTGAAGTAGCTAGAAGCAAGCAAAGTAGAGCAAGAGAGCAACTGCATGAATTTTATAAGTTGGTAGGCGAGCAATTTGAAGAGAACTTCAATAAACTAATTGATGAATTACCGTCCGGTACCGATGAAAGGATATCTGCCATAACAACAGAATTAAGAAAATTAAACTTCATTCTACCGAAGATTGATAAAAACTTTGCAGTTAAGTATCATGCAAGCTTGAAGGATTTGGCAAAGAAAATTGCAGAAGCATCCGGAGGAGTACTTGGATACCTTTCTGTTAGCTATGAAGAATCTAAGCTTATGGAGCTTAAGATGATTAAAGAGTTGGCATAAAAATACATTAACAAACGAAATGACCCTGACTTCTTTAATGAGGTCAGGGTTTTTTATTTTAATTTTCCTGCATGCCAAAGTCAGGAATTGTACCGCCCCTCAGGCTATGCTTCTTTATGTGGCTGGTGTTCACGATTGAATTTTACTTGCGATTAGACTTTGGTCAATTAGGAATATATCCCAGACACCTTACTGGTTTGATCGGGGTTGTAATGGCACCTCTCATTCATGGAAATTTTAATCATTTAGCCTCCAACACGGTACCATTGTTGGTTCTCGGAGGAAGTTTATTTTTTTTCTTTCCAAATATTGCCAGAAGGGTATTTCTGCAAGCATACTTTTTTACAAACATTCTTGTATGGGTGTTTGGAAGGTCCTTCTATCATATCGGTGCAAGCGGTCTAATATATGCGCTCGCTTCATTCCTGGTATTTTATGGTTTATTCAACAGGAATTTTAAATCAGTTATCATTAGCGCTGTAGTAATATTTTCATATGGCAGCATGGCCTATGGCTTATTCTCTTTTGATGAACGTATCAGTTGGGAATCACATCTCATGGGAGCAGTAGTTGGTTTAGTTACTGCATATACCTTATCAAAATCCCAAAGAAGAAATTACTAATATTTTTAGTAATTTTAATGAATGGATTATTTGAAGGGGAAGGGAGCCCAAATTAATGTTGCGAATAGGTTTCAAACCTATGATGTTGATACGAGCGATTCGGATGGTTTAGACGAGGAATTATTACTCGAAAAGCCCAAGATTGAAATCTTCAAGGAAACTCCAAAAAAAATCATTTCAAACAATGACAGTCCAGATGTTGGTATGTCCTCATCAATCAATCCATATCAAGGATGTGAGCACGGTTGTGTTTACTGTTATGCACGAAACTCCCATGAATATTGGGGATTTAATGCAGGATTAGATTTCGAAACAAAAATCATTGTCAAGCCTGAAGCACCCATTCTTTTAGAAAAGGAATTTTTAAAGGCCTCATATAAACCTAGGGTGATTATGCTCAGCGGTAATACAGATTGCTATCAACCTTTAGAGAGGAAGTATAAAATCACTAGAAATCTCCTGGAAATTTTCAATAAATACCAAAACCCTGTAGGGATCATCACTAAGAATTCGCTCATCACCCGTGATATAGACGTTCTCAAAGAGCTCGCAGAAAATAATCTGGTACAAGTCATTTTCTCCATAACCTCATTGGATGAAAAGCTGAGACAACGCCTGGAGCCTAGAACTGCTAGTGCTGTTAAGAAACTGAATGCAATGGAGATGCTAGCAAACGAGAATATTCCTGTAGGTATAATGAACGCTCCACTAATTCCAGGTCTCAATCATCATGAGATACCCGAGATTCTTAAGAGAGCTGCTGATGCTGGTGCAGCATTTGCCAGCTACACCGTTGTTCGATTAAATGGTCAGATTGCTAAAATATTTAAAGACTGGCTACACAAGAACTTTCCTGATCGTGCGAATAAAGTATGGCATCAGATTCAAGAGCTACATGGCGGCGCTGTAAATGATACAAATTTCGGAAGACGGATGAGCGGTGATGGGAAAATATCAGAGATCATCAGAAAGTTGTTTGATGTCAGCAAGAGAAAATATTTTGGAGATCGATCTTTTAAGCCGCTGACTACCGATCACTTCAGAAAAGGGGGTAGCTACAGTCTATTTTAACAAAAAAACCCCGACAAGAATTGTCAGGGCCTCTCTTCATACTTATCTAGAATCTAGATTAAGGTTGTTTATCTTTAATTGTTGAGATGAGTACTCATGAACCATGCTCCTCCCGCCAATGCAATGTCCTTTAAAAACATGGACGAACTTACAGGATCTTGACTTAAAAAACCAGATAAATGGATCAAAAGAGCAAATAAAGCAAGCATCAATCCTAAGAGCTGCGTTGCTAATTTTGCTTTTTTGCCGATAATAATGGCAACAGCCGCAAGAATAAGCGCCAGTCCGGTTAAGTATACAAAAAAGATTGGGGCAGGAAGAAAGCTGGGTACCATTCCAGTCATATTGTCGGCTCCCATTAAATGGAAAATGCCAAACATTGCCATGGGGCCAGCGTACATAAGCTTCCCAAGAAATCCTAAGCTTTTCATAAGGTTGGGTTAAAGGTTGAAATTGAATCGTTAATCACTTTCAAGTTACATTTTTCAGGGCTGAATAACAAAAGTTTCGAGCACCATCAACCATCAGAAACCATCTGTTCTATCTGTGACTTAAGCTGATTTATATAGCGATCATTTGTGAGCGAATACCAACATCCGTCACCGGGATTAACAGCATACTTACCAGCTTTTTTATCAGCATCCATAGTCTCAAAATCAAGTGAAAATATCAATTTCATTAATTCACGTCCCTTTTCCCACTGATCTTTCAGAATGTTATCGTTTGCTGTGATTGATCGATTAGCAAAACTCCATTCGAATGAATACATCTCATGATTTATCGAGCATTGGAGATGCAATGGGGCCTCTATTTGTGACTTTTCAAGAACGGCTTGCATCAACTCCTGAAACAGCATTTCAGCCTTGCTTATCTCTACAGGAAATCCCTTTTTTATATTATCTACTTCCACATGCAAGTAAATTTCATTGTTAGGATCCGCATTAAATGCTGATTGAGCGAGCAACTTAAGGTCTAAATTCCAACTTGAACTGATTTCACCTTCCCAATTAAAGTCATCGTTCTCGGTAAAACCTTCGGCACGGAGTTCATCAGGAGAAACACTTTCCCGATCAAGATAAGTCAATTCTAATGCCATGCTTGTCTGATTCTTCTGAATCGTAATGTTCATTACCGCGGCATATGCAAATGGAGGAGGAAGCTGCTGAGGCTGGAAGGAAAGAATGATATTCATAAGGACTGTTCGAAAGAGTTTTGGGTCTTCATTCGGTCTAATTTACCACTTGGTGTTTTATAGATTATCTGGTTAAAGTAGAGTTCTTTTGGACGTTTATATTTATCCAGGTGGCTAAAATCTATCGCTTGAGTATTCCCGTCCAAAATCAGTACGAGTTTTCTTCCTAAAACTTCATCAGGCAGAGAACCCACCATAAAATCTCCTCCAATCTTATCCTTTAGCTGCATTTCGATTTCCTCAGGGTTATTTTTAATTCCTCCTGAGTTTATGACAAAATCTTTCCGACCCTTCCATTTAAATGAATGTTGATCAATTGCATCAACAAGGTCATTGGTAATAAGCCATTCATTACCTGTTATCGAACCCTTTATTTTCAGTATGCCCTCATCATCGGTAGCAATGATTGTATCTCCGGTAGTCTTAAATATCTCATCTTGGATGGGTCTTAGCGCGATATGAGAGACCGTCTCTGTCATCCCAAAGGTCGAGTAAATTTTTGCGGTACTTTTCGTCTTCATCACTTCCATCGGAGCTCCGCCTATCAGAATGGTGCCAAATTGATTCAATTGAGCATCGGTGAAACTCTTATATTGCATGGGGACCAAGGATACCAGATCAAAAGATGCCGCACCAATTTGTTCAATTGGATTTGATGTAGGCTTCACAATCGTTAAGTCATGCTTCGCAATCAATGCCCGGTAAATAACCATAGCACCGCCGATATGCATTGGGTCAAGACAAAGCAGCGAAGTTCGTATCAACCGATTTGGATCAATAGCATCAAGCGTTGCTTTTGTACTGATTTCAATATTATCCCTACTAATCGCTATTTTCTTGGGTCTTCCTGTTGAGCCGGATGTTTGGTGAGTGAAGAATTCTGCCGGTGAAAACCATTCACGAATAATCTTCAACACTATATTTTCGTGCTCGTTATATCTTTCTGTTGGAAGTTTATCTTTTAGAATTTCTTCTAACTTTAGGACGAAATTATTGGATCTAATAATCACAGCGCTTGGAAAACGAAGAGGTAATTGTACATCGGTTAATAAACAAAGATAAGCGGGCTTTCGAACTCGTATTCAACCAGTATTATAACATCATGGTTTTGTATGCTGCGCGATTTATGGATACCCGAGAAGAAGCTGAGGAAATTGCGCAAGATGTGTTCGTTAAATTTTGGGAGAAATGCGAAACATTGTCTGAAGATTCTTCCATTAAAAGCTATTTGTATCGGTCGGTACACAACTCATGTTTGAATACCATAAAACATGAAAAAGTGAAAGATGGATACAGGCAGCACATGATCCATTTCATGGAATCTACTTACCAAAATGAATACAATGAAAAGGATCCTGCCTACCTAAAAAAAAGAATCGAGAACGAAATAGAAAAGCTTCCACCAAGGTGTGCAGAGATATTTAAACTAAGTCGGTTTGAAGGCCTCAAATATCAGGAAATAGCGGAGCATTTAGAGATCTCTGTAAAAACAGTCGAAGTACAGATGGGAAAGGCGCTAAAAGTCCTACGCGAAAGTCTTCAGGATCTAAAAAACCTCAGAGATGCGAGCTAGTTTAATCTTAGCATGCTGTTTCCTAATCAATATTGCATTTGGTCAAAAGAATGATCTGATTAATGGCAAGTTCGAAAACGTTCCCCTCGAGGTGATTTTTGACAGCCTGAGCGCACAAACCAACTATTACTTTAGCTACAATTCAGACCTGCTACCAAAGGGGAGCTTATACACCATAACCGCAGACAATACTCCGATTGATAAATTTCTTTCGGGATTATTGGTAGGAACAGGCCTGAAGTATTCTTTCTACAAAGATCAGATCATCCTTAATTATCAAACGGTACAACAAGTAGTAAAAAAGAAAAACCTCTTCTCAATTTCCGGTACCGTATACGATGAAAATGGCAATCCACTGAATGATGTTAATGTGTTTTTAGATGGAACCACCATTGGAATTTCGAGTGATATAGATGGAAATTACAAACTTGAGTTTATACCTCCGGGATATTACAATATCGTATTCTCACATGTTGGATACCAAAATGCCGTGTATCAAATTTCTGAAACCAATGGGGGAGCGAGGATCCAGACACATCGGATGGTGCTTGACCTTGGTGAGCTTGAAGAAGTAGAGGTGATATCCAATCGAATCACAAGGTCCGAAAGTAATTGGCAGCAACATTATTTGGTATTTCGAAAGGAAATTTTGGGTCAATCTCAAAATGCACAACAATCTGTTATTGAGAATCCGGAAACGATTGGATTTACCTTCGATGAAGACAACAACGTATTGCACGCTTTTGCAAAGGAACCTTTACAGATAAGGAATGATGCCAACGGATACCGTATCAATTACTTTTTGGAGTCTTTTAAGAAAGAGGAATCTGAATTAAGGTTTCGAGGGAAAATTCGATTCAGAAACATTACTCCAATGAATGGAGCGGAAAGAAGAAAGTGGAAGAAAAACCGTAAAAAAAGCTATAATGGTTCTTTTAACCACTTCAAGAAATCACTGCTCAGCGGAGAATTAAAAAAAGAAGGATTTAGAATTTATAGCATCAAGAATGTCAATAATCTTGAAATCAAAAAAGAAAATGAGCTGACAGAATCTGATATTCTTGTCTTTAAAGGAGATCATTATGAACTTGATTTCAAAAATTACCTTGCCATTGAGTATCGGAAAGAACAGGAAAGTGAGGACTTTTTGAAGAGCAGCGATTTTGTAAGAGTATCTAATGCTGAATATATTGGTCCTGCGGGCTTTCTCGTTAAAGAACCAGTAAATCAAATTTCAGTTTTGAGATTGTTGCGAAGCTCTGTTAGACTAGATTTGTCGGGTGAAGTTATGGATCGGTTTGGACTTACTACCTACGGCTATTGGGCCTGGGAAAGAACGGCAGATTTAGTACCAATAAATTATGACCCAAAATTTGATAATTTATGAAAAAAAATAGGGGGTATATGGTGTGTAAGTTGTTAATAACCAGACGATAAGAAGAAAATGGAAGAAGTACTAGCGAAATATTTTTCTGGAGAAGCAAGCAAGGACGAAATATCCTTAGTTGAAAAGTGGAGATCGGAATCGAAAACTAATGCAGAATCGTTTTTTGAAGCAAAATCTGCATGGGTGATTTCACAACCTGAGACAGCACCACCAGCCCATATTTTAGACGAAATTTTAAATGAACCTCAAAGAAAACAGGTTCCATTTATCATGCAGAGTTGGGTAAAATATGCAAGCGCTGCTGTTTTGATTCTGGCAATTTCACTCCTCTTTATTTTGAACCAACGTGACGATGGCTCAAATATCATCAATCAATCTTTAGCTGATGGCAGCAAAGTTTCTTTGCATGAGAATTCAAGTATTGAGATTATTTCGTTTGATGAAAGTAAAAGAGAAGTTAAGGTTACTGGTAAAGCCTATTTTGATATAGCAAAGGATGAAAGCCGACCATTCATCATTCATACATCAAATGCCAAAGTAGAAGTATTAGGAACTTCATTTGTCGTAGATACTTATGGTGCCAAAACGGAAGTAAGTGTTGAGTCTGGCGTGGTAGAGCTCACAAAGAATCTAGCCACATCTGGTGATGTTTCTGTGAAATTAATCAAAGGTGAAACTGGGCTGGTTAGCGATACCAACATAGGCATTATCAAAAAGAACATTAGCGACTTAAATTACCTTGCCTGGAAGACCAAAGTGATTGTGTTTGATGAGGCTACCATGGCCGAAGTAGAGAAAGTAATCGAAGATGTGTACGGCATAGATATAAAATTCGATAACCCGGCATTTAAAGATTGTAAGCTCACAGCAAAATTCAATAAGAAAAAGCCTAAGGATGCAATAGAGATTATTGCAAGAACCTTCGGGATACAATACGAATATTCAGATAATCAAGCGATACTAAAAGGAAAGGGGTGCTAAACACCCCTTTTTTATTTTATGGTATCCACTTAATATCATTGAAATTGGGCTTTCTTTTCTCTAAGAAGGCGTTTCGACCTTCTTTTGCCTCATCTGTCATATAGGCCAATCTCGTTGCTTCGCCCGCAAAAACCTGCTGACCAACCATGCCGTCATCGGTCAGATTGAAAGCAAATTTCAACATCTTAATGGAAGTAGGGGACTTGGCTAATATCTCTTGAGCCCATTGAAACGCTTCATTTTCAAGGTCTTCATGTGGGATAACCGCATTGACCATTCCCATTTCATAAGCTTCCTGAGCAGAATAGTTTCTTCCCAAAAAGAAAATTTCTCTAGCACGTTTCTGCCCAACCATTTTTGCCAGATAGGCAGAACCATATCCTCCGTCGAAGCTGGTTACATCAGCATCTGTCTGTTTGAATATGGCATGTTCCTTACTTGCAAGCGTAAGGTCACAGACCGTATGTAAACTATGACCACCACCAACAGACCACCCTGGAACAACAGCAATTACCACTTTCGGCATAAACCGAATAAGTCTCTGTACCTCTAGGATATTAAGTCTGGGCATTCCATCATCATCTACATAGCCTTGATGTCCCCGCGCATTCTGATCACCTCCGCTACAAAATGCCCAGCCTCCATCTTTCTTGGACGGACCTTCGCCACTAAGAAGAACAACTCCAATGTTTACATCTTCCCGAGCATCATGGAAGGCTTTATAGAGTTCAGCTACAGTCTTTGGTCGGAATGCATTTCTAACCTCAGGACGATTAAATGCAATTCTTGCTACTTTACCGCACTTTTTGTAGGTAATGTCTTCAAATCCTTCAGCGCTAATCCATTCAATTTTTGACTCGCTCATTAATATAGTTTTTTAGTTTCTTATATACTTTTTGATTCGTTTCCGGATCGGTAAATACTTCAATTACTTTTGACTGATTGGAAGGCTCAAAGAATTTGGCAAGCTCAGCTTTCAAAGTGTCCATGTCATGAGCCACAGCGTAATCCAACCCATTTTCAGCACAAATATATTTCGCTGTTCGATTATGTCTTGTTTCAAAATAGGTTTCTAATTCAGGAAGATTTGAAGGACCGTCAATGAGTCTAAATATTCCACCTCCCTGATTATTGAGTATGATAATTCTCAGGTTATTTATAGGATGGTTGTGAAAAAAGGCATTCCGATCATAAAGAAAAGCCAGATCTCCTGTCATTAGTATATTTAGCTTATCCGAAACCATTGCCGTACCGAAAGCTGTAGATGTACATCCATCAATACCACTGGTGCCTCTGTTGCTGTAACATTCGACCTTGTTAGGGACTCCAAACATATCTGCATAACGCACCGGCATGGAATTACTGAGGTGCAGGTTTGATCCATCGGGTATGGATTTCAAGATTACCTGCGCAACCAGTGATTCAGAGAATTCCCATGCATTGCTAACATCATTCAGCGCATGCCTCGTCGCATTACTAAAAACTTCCCATTTTTCTCGGAAAGAAACATTGGCTTGAGAAAAATCAGAAACGTTCAGGAAAGCGGACAACGAACATTTTTGCATTTCAGGATTTGACTCATAGGTATCCACTTCAATACCGGCCGGATCGATATGAAGGTGTCGTGAAGGTTTATTTACACGTAGAAATGTCTTCATCTTCTTTGAAAGCACCGATAAACCAGAAGTAATCAATAGATCAGGTTTTAAATCCTTGTGTTGATCAATAAATAGATCTGCGAATTCAATCCCGGTTTCTATGTTGTTTAGAGGAAACTTTAAAACGGGAACGTATTGTGAAATTTCACCTAGTAAACGATTCAATTCCTCATCCAAAGGCTGTTGACCTATGAGTATCAAGATGTTGGCATAAGATGAGATTTGAACTTCCTCACCTGTCTCTTGCTCCTCATGCTCTTGATGTTGAATATCGATCGGTTGAAAGTTAAGTTCGTCATTCGCATTTGGATAGAACGGTTCCTTAAAAGGCACATTGATATGTATAGGTCCCCGAGGTAACTCATTGGCCATTCTCAAGCAATGAATCAAATCTGATGCATAAATGTCTGCATCCTTGTCATGCCTTACCAATGGCAATTGAATTGAGGCTTTTACATGATTCTTTAGTACTTCAAACTGTCTAATGGTTTGACCATCCCGCTGATCTATTAATTCCGGAGGTCGGTCTGCAGAGAGTACAATCAGTGGAATTTCTCTGTAATAGGCTTCTGCAATTGCAGGAGCGTAATTAAGTAATGCGGTACCACTCGTACAACATAAGACAACAGGTGATTTAACTTGTTGAGCTATACCCAATGCAATAAAGCCTGCAGTGCGCTCATCCGGAATAATCCACTTCTTTATCTTCTCCTGACGAGCAAATGAAATCGTAAGCGGAGCGTTTCGAGAGCCAGGAGACAATACCGCGTGTTTGACTCCTAATTGGTGGCATATCTGTGAAGTGTTAAATACAGTCGAGTGTAGCACTAGCTTCGGTTGAAAGTTGAATGATGGATGCGTTTCTCAATAATCATATGGACTCAAAACAAGTTTGATTTCAATACATTCATTTTCATCTCTGTTTCTTCAAACTCTTTCTGGGCATCAGAATCTTCTGTGATTCCGGCTCCTGCATAAAAGCGTACGGAATCCCCCGTAATTCGCATGCATCTTAAATTTACAAAAAGGCTCGTTTCGCCTTGAAAATTAACTGGACCTAGAAACCCAGAATAGAATGCACGATCATAGTTCTCTGCCTGATTTATCCAAGGTTTGGTTTGTTCGATGGGCATACCGCAAACCGCTGAGGTTGGGTGTAATAGCTCCAGCATTTGATCTGCTAAGCGATCAAAGGAAACTTCTTCATAGTCAACAATGAATTCGGTTTTTAAATGAGCTAATTTACCTGCAGCAATGGTTTTTGGACCATGTTCCTTAAACTCCCTAAGCCGGATTTTCTTAAAACAGTTAATAATGTATCTACTTACGAAAGCTTGTTCCTCAATCTCTTTTTGTGTCCAGGCTATTTCACCTAAGTTCTGATTTTCTTCCAACCTTTTTGTGCCGGCCAATGATACCGTCTTGAATTGATATTTGTTATCTGATAATAACAACTCAGGTGAAGCACCGATCCATATTCCCTTACCTGGAATTGATGTCAGACTAATGAAGGCATTGGGATAATTTTTAGAAATTTTTATGAAGAATTCCCAAGATGAGAAACCTTCAGGTAATTGCTCATCCTTGTATCTTGACAATACGATTTTCTCAAAATGACCCTGTCTAATACTTTGAACCGCGGCATCAACGGAAGATTTGAAAGAGTCAGCATTTACAGTTTTTTCAGCCTGTGAAGTTCTTGTAACCTTGATTTGATCCGACGATTCAATATCACGCTTAAGTTGATCAATCTGGGATGATTTAACACGGGGATTTATGGTTAATTCATCTCCTTTAATAACAATGTCAGCTTGTATAAAATAAGGTTTTACAGGGTGATTTTCTTCAAACTCATTGATTATAAATCCGGTATTTAATTCCGAAAGTTGAACTTCTTTTAATGATTCAATCTCATCCAGAGAAATGATTAACTGATATTCGGAGGTATTAGGTAATCTCCATGCTGCAAATGCATAGTTAGATCGTTCAAGCTTTTCCACCAGCTGATCTACTTTGAATATTTCCAGTATCTCTTGAAGCTCTTTCACACTATTTTCGGTCTAAGATGGCCAGTGTAATTCGACTTACAGCCACCAATTGATCATCCTCATTTTTAATTTCAATGCCCCATACCTGAGTGCTTCGTCCTAAATGAACCGGTTTTGCAACACCTGTGACAAGTCCATCTTTCGCAGACTTTATGTGATTAGTATTAATTTCCAACCCAACAGCAAATTGTTTATTTAAATCAATGGTCACAGTAGATCCTACGCTTCCCATTGTTTCCGCTAATGCCACGGATGCTCCACCATGCAACAATCCCATAGGCTGCTTTGTTCGGTGATCCACCGGCATTGTTGCAACCAGATAATCGTTACCAATTTCAGTAAATTCTATACCCAAATGCTCAACCATACATCCTTTGGACATACTATTGAGCGCTTCTAGTTCGAGGTATTCGGGGAAAATTTGTTTTTTTGCCATTATTTAATGGCAAACCAAGGTAAAGCAAATTTGAAAAACAAGACCATTTACATTCTTAGACACGGTGAAACAGAATTTAATCGAAAGGGGATGGTGCAAGGAAGGGGAGTTAATGCTTCTCTGAATGAAAATGGAATCATACAGGCAAAAAAGGCTGGTGACCATCTATCGAGCATCCCATTTGATCATGTTTTTACATCTGCACTTATCAGAACACGCGAAACTGTGAATCAATTTTCACTGAACGGTACACCAATAATGGCTCATGAAGGATTTGATGAAATAAGCTGGGGTAATCAAGAAGGAAAAGTAGCCTCTTATGATGCAAAGAATCTTTATGCGGAAACAGTTAATGGATGGAGAAAAGGTGAATTGCACTTGAATGTTGGGGGAGGTGAGAATCCCATTGAGGTGATGCAAAGACAAAAGGACGCTATGAATGCGGTATTGGAAAGTGAGGGAGAAAATACCCTGATTTGCATGCATGGACGAGCCATGAGAGTCTTATTGTGCTGGGTATTAAACTATCCATTAAACTACATGGATGGTTTCCCACACCAGAATTGTTCTTATTATGTCTTAGGATACAGAGGTGGATCTTTTTTTCTTCGAGACTTTAATCAGATTGGTCATTTGAAGTAGCGTAAGCCAATCCCATTTTAATTTCTCCCCAGGTATAACTGTCCGGAAGTGCGGACTTGATTTCGCCGGATTTGGTCATGCCCTGATCATAGCATTTTAATATGGCTTTTAATTTCGCAGGTTTCAAAAAATCTTTGATATCCAAGGTGCCATTTTCTACATATTGTGCAAGGTGACTTTCGATGGTCCCTTCCACAAGCCCACGTTCTTCAGCAATCACTTTTATGGATTTACCTTCTTTATACATTTCAAAGCTAATCTCTGATGTGGGAGTCTTGTCTTTAGCAACAGATTTTGAAATCGTTTGAATGTATGGATTCTTTTTCAGTGCTTCTTTCGATAATGGAACTCCTTCATTCATATGCTGAACCACCAAATTAAGTTTCACAATCTGTCGAAGCTGATTGGCCACCAATTCTTTCAACTCTGCTAATTCCGATCGATAAGTTTTTGCTTTCGCTTGTGTTTTGAGTGTTCGATGTTGCTGCACAATTTTATCAATCACCTCAGAAAGTTTATCTCCGAAATATTCAGAAGCTTTAGACATACGCTCCGCTAATAAATGCAGATCCTGGCTATGAAGGATCTTACGAATTTGCCGAAGAAAATTTTCTGCGATCTCTTTCAGAGGAAAAGCCTCATTTATAAGATCGTCTGTCCAGGGTAAGTGTTTTTGTTTCAGCGATCGGTTTTCATCTTTGTTAAACGTCTTTTTATGATTTACCAATTCACGAAACATAGGATCCAATTCAAAGGCCCATTCGGCAAACTCGCCAATAAATCTCAATTGCTCTGTAGCAAGTTGTTCTGTTAATTGATCCTGTCGATCAAAACTGTTGATGTAGTAGTTCAACTGTTCATCTATTGAAGGAGCCTTTTCCGGCAAGGGGCTCGATAGAATCAGGCCATCAAGAGACGTCAATCTGGAAAGGGCAACATATAATTGTCCAGCTGCGAAAGTGCCCTCCAAATCCAGGATGGCTTTTTCAAATGTCAGTCCCTGGCTCTTGTGAATTGTAACTGCCCAGGCCAGTTTGAGCGGGTACTGTTCGAACGTCCCGATTACTTTCTTATCTACTTCTTTTGTTTCCTTGTCCAGAACATACCGTATGTTCTCCCATGTGTATTTATCAACCAAAATTTCTGTGTGATCTTCAAATGAAACTTTGATTGTATCACTTAAGCTTGAAATCGTACCAATCTTTCCGTTAAAAAACTGGCCTTTCCCGGTAGGATCATTTTTTATGAACATGACCTGAGCACCTTCTTTCAGGTTCAATTCAACTTCATTTGGAAACGCGCTTTCCGAAAATTCTCCTTGAATTTCAGCTTTGTAGGTAGTAGAAGATCCCTCAAGTTCGGCCAAGCGAGAGGCATTGATTTTATCCGCTTTATGATTATGGGTTGTCAGATGGATAAAACCTTCACGACCGCTTACTGAAAGTTCATAATGATCATTCAATAATTGCACATCCGAGTGACTAAGTTCATTGTGACGTAGACGGTTTAGCAAATCGACAAACTGTTGATCACTTTGCCGGAATACTTTGTCAAGCTCTACTTGAATCGGAGGATTTTCTTTTAAGGCTCGTGCTTCAAAAAAATAAGGAGATGGATAAAATTGTCTTAAAAGCTGTGCCTCTTCATTTCTTACCACGGGTGGCAACTGCATCAAATCTCCAATGAATAATATTTGAATCCCCCCGAAAGCATCATACGGGCGCTTTCTCAATTTTCTTAACGTGTGGTCAATGCAATCCAATAAATCAGCCCTAAGCATGCTGACTTCATCAATAATCAGCAGCTCGAGTTCTTTGATGAGCTTACGTTTTTGAGCTCCAAATTTTGCTTCTTTAAATAACGTAGATGGAGTATTTACCTGGACATTTCGGTCTGAAAATGGTATTTCTTCCGGAATAAAAACTCCAAAAGGTAATTGTAAAAGTGAGTGGAGTGTCACGCCTTCAGCATTAATAGCTGCAATTCCCGTCGGTGCAGCTACGGCTGCATTCTTATAGGTGTTGACTATGATATTCCTAAGAAATGTCGTCTTCCCAGTACCTGCTTTACCTGTCAAAAATATGTGGCGATTGGTATTATTTACATAGCTGGCGGCTAATTCGGCTGCTTCCATCAAAAACGTTTTTGAAGTCCTTTTTTAATTTCAAATTATGACAAAAAGACTAATTTGATTAACTGAACATACAATTTAATTCGTTGCACTTTTTATCCACGCTTATTAAGAATTCAAATTGATTAGATTACCATTTGTATATCTAATTAAGCACTAGTTTTCAATCGTTAAAATTATCCTAATTGATATTGTTTAGGATTGTGGCAGATGAATTATTCAAAGTATCTTAGATAAGAAGATGGCCAAGCAAAAGATTCATGCGGAAGTGGGAAAGCGGGTGATTGAGCTTTCAAATCTGGATAAGATTCTTTATCCGGAAGATGAAATAGTAAAGGCCGAGATCATTGAATACTACCTCAAATTAGCACCCACTATCCTAAACCACATTCGAGGTAGGGCACTCTCCCTCGTCAGATACCCGGATGGAATTTATGGTGAGCAATTCTTTCAGAAACACCGTCCGGATTGGACGCCGGACTGGATTGACTACAAACGACTAGGACAAGAAAGAAAGAAGGAATATGTAGTGGCTAAAGAGGAAGCAACATTGGTTTGGCTCGCCAATCTTGCGTGCCTGGAAATTCATCAGATCCATAGTTTTACAGAGCTAAGTGACAAACCGGATTATATTGTTTATGATTTGGATCCTCCAGAGGATGGCTCTTACCCCTTGAGTGAGCTAAAGGATATTGCTTTTGCTCTTAAGGAGCACTTGGAGCGATATAATTATCATGTATTTGTGAAAACAACCGGAGGAAAAGGCCTTCACCTCTTAACACCCATAGAACCCAGATACACCTTCGAAGAATGCTTCCAGACCGCAAAGAAGATCGCTTCTGATTTTATCAACAAAGACAAGCGTACTACGCTTCATATCAAAAAAGAATCCCGTAAAGGAAGAATTCTGGTAGATATTTATAGGAATAGGCCCTCACAAACCATCGTCTGTCCTTACAGTCTTAGAGGTCGTAAAGGAGCTACAGCTTCAACTCCAATCAGCTGGGAAGAACTGGAAGCATTGGAAGATCTGTCATACTGGAATATTAAAACTACGCTGAATCGCGTGCTGACTGAAGGAGATGCCTGGGAACAAATAAGAGGATGGGCCGTGCCTCTTCACACAGATAAGACCGCCATTGCGGCTAAGGAGTTACCACCTAACGAACGACATAAAACTCCTGAACAGCTTGAAGATTACGAAAAAAAGAGAGACTTCAACAAAACACCTGAGCCTTTGCTATCAGATGGTGATGCAGCTGGGAGTAGGTTTTGTATTCAAAGACACCATGCTTCGCACTTACACTATGATTTACGGCTCGAACAAGATGGAGTCTTAAAGTCATGGGCCATACCCAGAGGTATGCCGCCCATACCTGGAGTTAAAAGATTGGCTGTTCAGACGGAGGACCATCCGTTAAAGTACCTCACATTTGAAGGAGAAATACCGAAAGGTGAGTATGGTGGTGGTATGATGTGGGTATATGCCACCGGAAGATATGAGATTACAAAAGAGAAAAAGAATGGCTTCTATTTCCGTCTTTCCGGTAAGCAGTTAAGTGCCGAATATCGTATGCATTTGATGAAAGATAAAGAGTGGCTACTCGAGCGCGTCGATGTTCCTCAGCAAAATTTACTGGAACAGGTACTCAAACCGATGTTAGCTGATGCCTCCAAACGCGTACCGATTGGGGATTATTATTATGAGGTAAAGTGGGATGGGATCCGAGCACTTATTTATTTGAATGAAGGTCAATTGAAGATATATAGCAGAAATGGAAATGACATTACCGAACAATTTCCAGAGCTCAATGTACCGGAACAAGCCTTTAGAATAAACAACGCCATTTTTGACAGTGAAATCGTTTGCCTGGACGAACAAGGCAGAGCCAACTTCAAGAAAGTAATCAAACGACTGATGAGTAAGAAGAATTTCGATCTACAGTCAAAGCGAACTCCAGCCTATTGTTATCTATTCGATTGTCTGTATTTAGACGGAAGATCTCTGATGAATGATCCACAAGACCGCAGAAGATGGTGGACCATAGATTCTCTTCGGGTAGGAGAGACCAACTATAGAATCAGCCAGACCGAAGAGGATGGCAGAGCTCTTTTTGCAGCCACCAAAGCTCATGGGATCGAAGGGATAGTCGCTAAAAGAAGTGATGCAAAATATACCCCGGGAAAGCGAAGTGATGCCTGGATTAAGGTAAAGGTTAAGGATACAAAAGATTGTAGAATCATTGGATTTACAAAGGGCGAAGGAGAGAGGGAAATGACATTCGGTTCTTTACAATTGGCAGAAGAAGTTTCTGGTGAACTGGTGTATAGGGGACGAGTAGGAACAGGCTTTGATGATTCATTATTGAAATCATTATCAAAGGATTTTGGCGAATTAGTATCAGAAAAGAAACCGATTGATGGTGAAGCCCACGAAGAAAAGAAAACGGTCTGGCTAAAACCTGCATTGATGTGTGAAGTAGAATACTCTATGATTACTGATAATGGAACTTTCCGTGATCCTGTTTTTAAAAAAATCGTAGATCACTCCTAAAAGATTGTGTTTTCATTGAAGTATTGAAAAACATCTATTAGATCTTGCTTTTCTTTTATATCTAAAGCTCTTAGAAAGATATATTCCCGCACTTCACGCTTTCCAAAGAGTTGATAGATATCCTTCTCCGATTTTATGATAATTGGTTTACTATCAATTAATGCAAAGTTCAACTCAGCACTTGTAATAAGTGGGTATTTACCATCCACTAAAACCTTGAAAAAGGTATTTCTATTTTCAAGGGAAACTGGCAAATAGGTATCTCGCTGTTCGTTTAGCAATGTAATTCGCTCAATACCATCCAGGTACATTCGGTTAATGGAATCCTGTTTTATGGTAATTGCTCCTGAATCAAAATTCATATCTATTATTCCATAAATGGTATCTGCTTTCACAATAGCGTATCCCCAATCATTGTCTGCATCTGATTGCGAATGCGAGAAGCTTTTGAATACAATTACAATCGAAAATATAAGGAAGTACTTCATAGCTGGTTATTTGAAATAAAGAGAGTCATAATTACACGCTAATCGATCACTATTAATACTTCTTGATGGAAGAATTATATCTAATTAATAATCCTTTAACATATGATGGTTTGATGTTACCAAATTCATCATTTTTTGATCATTATACTTAGTTGCATTTACGTAGATTAATTCTTTTTTTGATTACTAAAATGAATATCATTGCATATTGGACATATACCAGCGGTTCATGGAAAATATGAAAAGAATTGTGTTGATCGATGATGACCCAACCACCAATTATCTGAATAAACTGATCATTGAAAGATCTGATTTGGTTGATGAAGTACTTACGTTCAATTCTGCAGAGGAAGCCTTGAATTATTTCAACACCAATAATTCTACAACAGATGCACTTGTTTTACTGGATATCAACATGCCAATTATGAATGGATGGCAATTCCTGGATCATTATCGTGAAATGGAAGGAGATAAGTCTAATAAAATCGTAATGCTAACTTCTTCGATAAATCCTTCCGATAAACAATTGGCGGATGAGAAGAATGAGATAGTTGATTATAAATCTAAGCCCTTATCTGTAGAGATGCTTCAGGATTTGGTTACCTCTTACCTTAATTGAGTGACGCACTAAACTTTGGAAATTCAACTTTAACTGTAGTCCCAACTCCCTCAGTACTCTCAAGACTTACCAATCCATTCAAAACGTTTATCCTGTTCTTGACGATAAAAAGGCCAATTCCTCTTCCTTCAACATCGATGTGATAACGTTGATACATTTTGAAAATTTTATCCCCAAAGCGCTCTAAATTCATTCCCCGACCATTATCTGAAATCACAATGTATTGTTTTAAATCATCTTCATAACTGTGTATTTTGATATGAAGGCGCTTCTCAGGGTCTGCAAATTTCAAACTATTGGAGAGTAGATGATACATTGCATCAATCAGATAAGCTTTGAAAGACCGTATTTTTGTAGTTTCGAAGACTTGCTCAATCGTTACCTTACGAGATTTGATTTCATTTTTTAATAGATCCAACACTTCTTTTACAAGTCGTTCAATTGAAAGTAATCTGAAATCGGAGGGCTTAGGTTCAGTTTCATTTAAAACCGTGCTAAGTTCTTTTATTACTTTATCAATCCGGTTGGAAGAGTCAGAAATTAGTCTAACAATTTCTTCAGATTCTCCATTGCCCTGATCGTCCTTCAGCAGATCAGAAAGTCCAATGATTTGCGTGAGTGGTTCGCGCAGATTGTGACTAATGACACTATTAAATTCATGTAAGCTCTTATTCCTGGACCTTAATTTACTAATCAGTTCTTCTTTTTCCTTTTTAAGAATATTACCCTTGTGTTTTCCGATAGCAACTACGATCAAATCTGCCAGTGAGGCCACGTAGCGTTGTTCCTGCATGTTCCATTCACGAACCTGTTTATTTGTCATGGCATAAGAAATAAATCCTTCAAAGCTTCCATCAATTAAGATGGGACCACTCAAAACGGATTCAATTCCAATGGATTTAAAGTATTTACCGTAAAGTTCAGACAGCCTGCTTTCCTTACTAACATTCGTGATTGCCACCGTTCGATTAGAAAGAAATTCATTAAAGAAGCTTAATATTTCATCCTTTTGAATGGTAACTACAGGTATATCTTCTGCTCGTTTATTCTGAGCTTTAGACTGTATATAAAGGGACTCGTCTCTTTGATCAAATCTCCTGTAGGTCGCACGATCAGTCCCAAGTGTTTTTTGAGAGAGGGCAAGCAACTTGTTAATAAATTCTTCCAGGTTGAATTCATTGCTGTTTAAGTCATTAGAAAGGGTCAGGAGCGTTTCTGTAAATTGAGATTCATTCTCTGCTTCTTTAGAGGCCTTTTGTCTGTGCCGGTATTGATAAGTGGCAACTGCCAGTCCCAGGACGATTAGAAAGGCAAGAACTACAACAATAAGCCTGGCATCTTCTTCAGCTTCGGACTGTAATCGCTCTTGCTTCAATAATTGATTTTCAGCATTGACGAGCTCTGTGCTTAGAGCGGATTTCATTTTGTCAACATTTGAAATAAACTCAGCATTCCTGATGCTATCCGCAAGATTCTTATGTAAATCCATGTAATAGGCAGCTTTTTCAAGATCTGATTGATCTAAATAATATCCATAGAGGTGGTTAAATGCTTCAACCAAAAGATCTTTTGTCTCATATTCCCTGGCCAACATTTCCGCCTTTTTCCAATAAAAAATCGCACTGTCTGATTTGTCAGCTTGAGAATGCTGGAAGTAGCTTCCTAATTTAAGGTAGGAGTATATGACACCTCGTTGATGTTTTGCTTCTTGCCTTGCACCAATGGACCGTTTCATTAAATCAATGGCTTCATGTGTATTGTTGCTTATAAAAGCGCACTCCGCTAATCCGAAATAACCATAGCCTTGACCTCTAATATGGTTTTCTGCCAGCGAGTTCTTTAGACATTTGTTGAAATAATCTTTGGCTTCCTCTATTTGGCCCTGCATCAAGCTTATTTCACCAAGATTCGAGTAAATGATTACCGGTTTGTAATCATCTACATTCTCAATCGCTAATTGCAGCGCTCTATTGAAGTATTTCAGGCTTGAGTCATACACTTTCTTTCTTCTAAAAACTTCTCCTATATTATTATTGAGCCGAACTTGCTCCAAAGGATAGTTTTCCGGATTATAGTTTAATGCTTCCAGGTAGTAGGACAGTGCCTGATCTGGCATACCAATAATGAGAAAGCTATTGCCTTTTATCGTTGTTGCTCTTAAAAGCCCTTCTTCATAAGAAAGTTCCTTCGCTACAGATAAGGCCAGATTGATATAATAAATCGATTGTTGAGGGTCTATTATACTAAGACGAAATGCAATATCATTTACCACATTGACATAAGTAATATCCTTTGTTTCAAGCTTACTTAAAACGAGTTTTAGACTGTCCAGGTCCTTGGTCTGTGAATAAAGTTGATGGTAACACAAACCAAATAATAAAAGAAATAGAAATTTCCGCATTACTAATTTCTAAGGTAGCCTTTACCTTTGAAAAATATGGCATCAGATTATACCGAAATCATTCGTGATATTAAGAATGGCACTTTCGCTCCTGTATATTTTTTGCAAGGCGAAGAGACCTTCTTTATTGACAATATCATAGAAAATATTGAAAATTCAGCTTTGGATGAAAGTCAACGAAGTTTCAATCAACTGGTCTTATATGGAAAGGATACAACCCTAACAGACGTCATTGGTGCCGCGCGTCGATACCCAATGATGGGGGATCGGCAAGTTGTCATTGTTAAGGAAGCACAAGAAATGCGTGACTGGACAAAAGAAGATAAGCAAACGCTTGTAGTAAACTATCTTGAAAATCCATTATCCAGTACCATCCTTGTCTTTGGTTACAAATACAAATCAGTAGATAAGCGAACGAAGTTTGGTAAGATCGTTGAAAAGAATTCCACCTTTTTAAATGCGAAAAAGCTCTATGACAATCAGGTACCGGATTGGATAAGGTCCTATTCAATTGCTAAAGGGGTGAAAATTGAAGATGGAGCTGTGATGATGCTATCAGAAAACATTGGAAACAATCTTCAACGACTAGCCAATGAAATTGAAAAACTGCTATTGAATATAAAAGGAGACGAGCCAATCAATGCATCAATGGTACAGAGGTACGTAGGTATAAGTAAAGAGTATAACATCTTTGAGCTACAAAAAGCACTAAGTGCCATGAATAAGCTCAAAGCGCATAAAATAGCCGATTACTTCGCCTCCAACCCTGGCAATAATCCGCTAGTACTTACCATTTACAGCCTTTTTTCCTATTTCAGCAAGTTGCTGCTCATACACCATGCAGACAATAAGAATGATAAGGCCATAGCTTCACTGATTGGAGTTAATCCTTTTTTCGTTAAAGAATATCTTCAAGCAGCAAGGAACTATCCGGTACATAAAGTAGCTCAGAACATCAAATATTTACACGAAGCTGACATGCAATCGAAGGGAATTGGTTATGCCACTAAAAAAGAAGGTCCGGTTTTGACAGAATTGGTATATAAATTGATGAATTAACACAATTTCAAATCAAATATTCGTTGCATTTGATGGTCAAGAACAATTTCAATTTGAGAAATTACCTAATTCTGTTTTTTGGGTTTTCTATACACACGGCTTTTGCTCAAAGTTCAATCTCGCTTGAGCAATTTGCACAACTCTCTGCTTTTGAGAGTTTTCAGGCAAGAAGATACCAAAGTGTAATCGTTGATCTGCAGGCTAAGGATAGATCCAAAGACGAGGAAATTCTCTACATACTCAGCCAGCTAAAAACAGGCAAGGAGCGCGCAGAATCCGCAGAAGAATGGTTGAATGAGAATCCCAATCATCCAATAAAACCATTCGTTTATTATCATTTAGGTGAATACTATTTTTATGAAAAAGATACGATTAAGAGCAACAGGTATCTTTCATCCGTTTCAGCCACCGACCTCCCCAAAAAAGATAAAGCCTCTTATGGTTACCTGGCCGGATTACAAAAGTTGGATAAGGGCAAATTCGCCGATGCTCAAAAGCTGTTTCAATTTTCCAGGAATAATGATTTTGACACACCTGAAAAGCTTGACTACTATCAAGGATTCACATCCTATCATTTGGGTGATCAGGACCAAGCATTGGCTTATTTGAACAAAGTCGGAGATTCAGAGAGATTTGGTAATTCAGCAAAATTCTTCATCGCGAAGATTAGACTGGATGCGGGAGAAATTGACCAGGTACTTACACTTGCTCAAACCGAGCTCAGTGACGAAAAAAGTGTAACCAATTCAGGT
The DNA here is from genome assembly GCA_965601465.1 of Ekhidna sp. Taxonomy (GTDB): domain Bacteria; phylum Bacteroidota; class Bacteroidia; order Cytophagales; family Cyclobacteriaceae; genus Ekhidna. Next base: position 2,982,773 of record OZ271834.1, read on the forward strand.
TTTTATCAACTCATTGGTGAGGCTTATGCACGCAAGGAGGAAGTGGCTAAGGCAGATGCATTTTTTGAACGTGCCATTGAACTACATCCCGGAAGGCCATCTGCAGCACTCTTTTATCAAGCTGGAGTAGCCAAATTCAAAATAGGAAATGAAGGACTGGCCATTCAATTCCTGACAGAGTCTGGCCTTCAGGGTGGTGAGTATGCACAGCTCAGTGCTTTTCAATTGGGGCGTCTTTATCTAAAAGAAAATGAATATGAGAAAGCCTTAAGCGCATACATCGAAGCTTCAACCTCAAGTGATGAAGTCATAAAAGAGGAATCCTTATATCAAGCTGCAAGTATCAATGCTCGTCTGGAAATATTCGATCAAGCCATAAAGTATGCCATTGATTACCTTAAAAATTACAAGGACTCCAAAAAAAGTGAGTACATGCAAAATCTCATCGCACAATCATATCTGAGAACATCAAATTATGACCTGGCGATTGAACATTTAACTAACACGGGCATTTCCAACACTACTCAAAAACAGGTATATCAGAAAGTAACGTATCAAAAGGCTATTCTATCCTTCAATGATGCAAACTTTAGTGAAGCCCAAAAATGGTTTACAGAAAGCCTGAAATATGCAATTGACGTCACTTTAAGCAACAGTTCATATTTTCATCTTGCTGAAATCTCCATGCGCGCAGGTAGTTTTAACCAGGCCATCAAGCAGTATAAGAATCAATCTACGCTGGACGCAAACTCAAACTATGGAATAGGGTATGCTTACTACAATACCGAGCAATATGGTAAAGCAATACCATATTTCAGGAAGGCACGGTTGTCCACAGTGGGTAATATCAAAGATGATGCTTCTGTTCGTCTTGCCGATTGCTTGTATGCAACCAAATCATATCAAGAGGCATACGACATTTATAATGGACTATCTAAAAGAATCGATTCGGATTATCTGACCTATCAAAAAGGGATAGCATTAAAAGATCTTGGTAAAGGAAACGAAGCAATCATTACATTTAAAAGTATCGCGAACAACAGTCGGTATAGTGCTAAAGCCATTTATCAGTCAGGTATGATCGAGTTTGAATCTGCAAACTTCATTTCTGCCGAGTCATACTTTTCTCAAGTGATAGAAAAACACCCAACTTCATCATTCAAGGTCAATGCACTTCTCAACAGGGGAATTTCCATGAAGAATCAGGGCCAGCTCAAAAATGCTCAATCTGATTATGTAAATATTTTGGAAAATCACATTGAATCGGATATTGCTTTCAATGCAATTCTTGGATTACAGGAATTGGAACAATCTGGCTTAGAAACAAGGAAATTGAAGAGTTATATAGAGACATATAAAAAGGCTCATCCTGATGACGGTAGCCTTGAACTAATCGAGTTTGAAGCTGCGAAACAGCTTTATTTTAGCTTTTCTTACCTGCCTGCCGCCCAGGCTTTTGACAAATTCTTAAAAGACTATCCCGCAAGTGGTAATAAGATGGAGGCAAAGTACTATAAAGCAGATTCCTATTATCGTGGTGATGATTTTGTAGAAGCTAAATCTGCTTTTGATGAACTGAAATTCGTTAGAAATCCATTTACCGGAAGAATACTCAATCGATTAGGCGAAATCAATAAATACCTGAATAACACCAAGGAATCGGAAGAGGCTTATAACCTGCTAATAAGCCTTGATCTAACCCCTAAAGACACTTATAATGGTTTACAGGGATTAATGCTTCTATATTTTGATGTCCAGCAATATGAAAATGCCATTAACATCGGGGACAAAATCATAGCATTAGAATGGAAACCTTTGAATGCAGAGCAACAAGCCATGCTTACAAAAGCTAAATCTTTATTTGAATTAGATGAGCTTCCATTAGCCCAAGAGAACTTTCTGCTATTAAAAACGAGTGAGGGGGCCATCGGTGCAGAATCGAATTATTTGCTTGGATTGATCGCATATAAGAATGAAGAATATGAAAAATCACTGGATATCCTTTTTGACTTGAATACCAATTATGGAAGCTATTCGATGTGGGTAGATAAATCGTACTTGCTGATTGCTAAGAATTATATCGGCTTGAAAGAATTATTTCAAGCCAAAGCAACTTTAAGATCAATAATACAATACGCTAAAAATGAGGATATTATAGCTGAATCAAGGATTCTCTTAACAGAAATAGAACAGGCCGACGCTGTTGGTGATTCAACTCAAATCAAGGACTAATATGAGGATCATACTAACATTCACATTTTTATTATTGGCGTATTTTCTGTCCGCTCAAAATGACAGTACAAGCACGAAAGGAGAAATTGTTTCTGGAGAAGTAATCATCGAAAAGGATAAAAAAATAACGCTTCCCAAAGCAGATAAAATTTACATTAGAAGTAATTCAAGATCATTTGACAATGACCCGATAGACATTCAATTTCAGGTGAAAGAACCCTCGTTAGAGTGGCCTGACTACAAATCTGATGTGCCTTTCCAAACGATTCAAGAGGTTTATCCTACAGAAAAATATCAGAATTATGTGAAGTTTGGTTTTGGTAATTTCTCGTCTCCAATATTCGAAGCAGGGCTATTCAAGAAAACTGGAAAATTTGATAATCAGGCTAAAATCTTTTACGAAAGTTTTAAATCAGGACCTATTAACGATGAAAACAGCGGTAATTCAATTGGAAGCATTGAATTATCCAGCACATATCGCAAAAATTCTTTTACAATAACCCCGGGATTAAGCTATCAAAACAATCAATATAGCTTTTATGGTAATTCAGATAGAGTGAATTCAGGTTTCGATTTGAACGATTCGACTGAAGTCTCTCTGAATTTTATTCAATTCGATGTTGAATTCTCAGAAAAGAAGGAGGAATTTTCATATACCATCCGTCCAATCATTGCTCACACAAATCAAAATGTGAAAGATGAGGTGAGTCAGAATAAAGAAACTAACATCGGAATATCTGGTACACTTGACTACAAAATAGACCAGAAATTTACTACTGGATTTGATTTAGACCTCCAAAGAGCATCTTATGATGGTGGAATCGCTTTGGACCGGTCGTTGGTAAATGTAAATCCGTGGATCAAACATAATAAGGACAATTTATTGATTAGGGCTGGTTTTATGCTCTCTTCTGGAAAAGTAGGTGATGCAACTAAAACAGGTTTCTATCCTCGTTTACGAGCTGATTACAGCCTAAGTAAGACATGGTCTGTCTATGGATTCTTTTCAGGAGGTCAGCAATGGAATGGATTAAACAGCCTTTTAAATGAGAACCAATTCTTGGACGACTCACTTAATATTGTCCAGTCAGAAATAACTTCACAATTTGGAGGTGGTATTAAGGGATCTCCTGTAAAGAATGTGCTTTTGGAAGCAGGCCTTAGTTACAGCTCAATTGAAGGATTCCCTTTTTATGTTCCATCGAATTCAGATTCATCACGTTTCACCATAGCCTACGACTCAGAGTCCGTTGGCTTAATCTCATTAAAATCAAAGCTTTCATTTATGCCTACAGCAACCAACACCTATGGTATAGAGGTTGAAATAAATGGATATTCAGTTGAATCATTAGATAGGCCCTGGCATAAGCCATCGTATATTCTTAAGGCATTTACCAGCCATAATATTCAAGAAAAGCTAATTGTTTCGGCTTATCTCACCAGCATGGGAGGTATAAGAGGACCTGCAAACGTTGATTTTGGATACGTTAAACTTGATGCTTTTACCGATTTAGGGTTAAGTGCAAAGTATTTATTCACTCAAAGAGCTTCCGCATTCATTACGGTGAATAATTTGTTGAATAGCGAATACGAACGATATTTGGGGTACCCGACCAGAGGACTTACGTTCAAAATAGGTGGTCAGTACCGTTTCTGACCTTTATATTTCTTAGTATTGAAATTTATTTTATCTTGGTTCGGTCAATAAAATAAACTATGGCTAAAGACGACAACACCAACGACAAAGATCAAAAAGATCAGGACGATTTCTTCGGAGATGATGACGATTTTGGATTACCAGAATTAGACTATGAGGCTTTGGACGATGACGACTCAAGTGAAGAATCTGCTCCAGAAGTCCAGGCCGAAGAACCTACCGCTGAAGAAACCCCAGTAGAAGAAACTGAACCAGAAGCATCATCAGAAACTGACGCATTATTTGATGATGAATCAATGGACGACATACCCGATCAAATTTCAGATGAAGAGCTTGAGACCTCATTCGATGATGAATCATTGGATGAAGCTTTTGACGAAAGCTCTCTGGACGACTTTGATGATAGTTCATTAGATGATTTTGATGAGGACTCCTTGTCAGATACGTTTGATGAGGTGATGTCTGATACTGATAATGACGCTGGATTAGATGCTGATATCGAAGAACCAAGTTTAGAAGAATCCGCAGAGGCAATTGAAGATGCGCCTAAAGAGGAGGCACCGAAGGAAGTAGAAAAGGTTGAGGAACCAGTGGATGAATTCTATGAAGAGGAATCTTTCGATGATTTTGGTGGTACAGAAGGTGAGGGAGATGAAGAAATTCCAGATTCTGTCTTTGATAGTGACGTCTTAGATGAGGATGAATTTGCTCAGTTTGAGAAAGAGCTAATGGAAACGGAAGGCGAAGAATTGGGAGATATGGGGGACATGGATTCCTACGAACCTCAGGAAGCTGCACCGGCAGAAAGTAAAGGGAAATTTGCCAGAGTAGTAATTATCGGTGTGGTGATCTTTGCTGCATTAGGAGCTGCATTTATGTATGGCTCAGATATTTTTGGTGGTGGAGAGGAAGAAGCTCAGCCCGTTGCTCAACAGGAGACTCCCAAACCGGTAGAGAAAACTCCGGAAAAGCAACCTGAAGAGCAGCCTCAAAACGAAACGCCTACAGAAACTACTGACAATGATTCTGGACAAACCAGTCAGCCAACCGCTAGCACTCCTGTTAGTAGACCTGCCACGACTCAGCCTGCTGCAAGTCAACCGGTTGCCGCTACACCTGGTACCGTGAATTCATTGACAGACCGTACAGGCAACTTTTACATAATCATTGCAAGCTTCTTAGATGGAGACATGGCGATGGATCATGCGACCGATCTTTCCAATCAAGGTCGAAGCCCTTCCATCATACCTCCGTTTGGAAAAGCAGTCACACACCGTGTCGCAATTGCCGGATTTGGAACACTTGCTGAATCGCAAAATGCTATTAATGGATTTAAAGGTGAATTCGGACAGGATATTTGGATATTGAAATATTAAAGCACTAATACTTCAGTTATTTCGTTCAGTTTTGTTGAGTGGGTAACCACTCGATTAACTCATTATAAAAGGAACTTATGCTTATTAGTGTTATGCAAGATCCCTTAGTTGAGGATCTGGAGTCAGAATCCATCTCCTTATTGGAACTTCTGACCAATGGTGGATACATGATGATTCCCATCCTTGTACTTTGGATGGTTGCCATCTATATTTTCGTGGAACGATCGCGTACCTTAAATGCTGCATCTAAAACTCCAGAGTCATTTAAAGATCAAATCAGGTCGATGGTTATCTCGGGAGACATTAACGGAGCACTCATGCTTTGCAACAAAATGGAAACTCCTGTAGCACGCATGATTGAAAAGGGGATTAGTAGAATCGGAAATCCGCTCAAGAATATTGAAGTAAGTATTGAAAATGTAGGCAAGCTGGAGATTTATCGCCTGGAGAAAAACCTAAATCTATTAGCTACAATCTCCGGGGCTGCACCAATGATAGGCTTCCTGGGTACCGTTACAGGTATGATTCAAGCCTTTATCGCCATAGCCCAGGAGGAAGGCGCTGTAAGCCCGAAACTGCTGTCCTCAGGCATTTATGAAGCCATGATTACCACGGCAGCAGGATTGTTCGTTGGTATTTTAGCCTACCTTGGTTACAATTACCTGGTTTCAAAGGTTGGAAAAGTGATACATACGATGGAGTCTAATGTGATAGACTTTATTGATCTTCTACAGGAACCCAAGAAGTAATGGATTTAAAATCTAAACATAAGGTGAATGCAAGCTTCAGCATGTCATCTATGACTGATATCATTTTCTTATTATTGATATTTTTCATGCTCACTGCTTCTTTTATTACTCCATCAGGACTTCCTGTGAATTTACCCTCATCAAAGTCTTCAGAGATTGTGCTCCAGAAGGTCAGCGTGACCATAACAAAGAATTTGACTTACTTCGTTAACAACAAACGTGTGAATCGAACTTCTTTGGAATCCGTTTTAAGAAATAACCTATCGGGAAAAGAAGGCATTGTGGTGCTTCATTGTGATGCATCGGTTCCAGTGGAAAGACTGGTGGAAGTAGCTGGCATTGCTACCTCACTAAAAGCCAAAGTTTCAATAGCTACGAAACCTGAGTGATGGACGAGAGAGAAAAGAAAGAAGAGCAAAATAAGCGTATAGGCTGGTTAACCTCAGTGGGGGTGCAACTGGTTCTGCTCATTTTATTCTATTTCATTGTTGCCTGGAAAGAGCCATTTCCACCCATCCCGGAGTATGGCATTGAACTTGGTTTTACTACATCTTCCGGGGCACCTGCTGCTGCAGCTTCTACTCAACAAACTCCTGAAGTAGATGAAGCACCTCAAGAACAAGAGGTTCAAACTGAGTCAGAACCTGTTCCTGACGAATCTGAATCAGTGGAAGCAGAAGAAAATGTTCAGGAAGTAGATGTTCCGGTATCAGATGAAGAAACTCCTGTTGAAGTAGAAGAATCAAAAAGCGAAGAAGCTACACCTGCTGAAAATACTGAAAGCCAGGAAGAACAAACGCAGGAAACGGTAGACGAAAGAGCAGTCATGCAATCTTCAGAAAATGAGACAGATGAAACTGGTGACAGTACGACCGAAGGTGAAGAAGTGGTACAGGAGGTAGATCAAAGAGCCATATATGGCAGCCAGGGATCAGATACCGGAGAATCAGAAGGTGCAAGCCTAAACATGACTGGTTGGACTTGGGATAGGAAACCACAGCCTAACGATAATTCGACTGATGCAGGTAAGGTTGAATTTGAGATAACAATTGATGATCAAGGTGAGATAATAAAAATCGTTACGAAAATTTCTACGGTAAAGCCTGAAGTTCTAAAACAGTATGAAAAGGCAGTACGAGAGCTTACGTTTAGTAAGACCACCCAAAGCCAAGCTGCTCCAGTTTCAACGGGTACGATTACCTTTATTATCAAGTCGAGATGACATACACTGAGACGCTCGAGTATCTCTTTACTCGATTGCCGATGTACCAACGAGTAGGGAAGGCCGCTTTTAAGAAGGACCTTACGAATACCCTTCAACTATTAGATCACCTGGATAATCCTCATATGAAATTCAAGAGTGTTCATATCGCAGGAACCAATGGTAAGGGGAGTTCCGCGCACGGTATTGCTGCTGTTTTACAGACAGCTGGCTATAAAACAGGATTATATACCTCGCCTCACCTCAAGAACTTTACTGAGCGAATAAAAATCAATGGGCAAGAGGTGCCGCAAGACTTTGTTATTGATTTTGTAGATAGGATCAAGAATAAAATTGAAGAAATTAAGCCTTCATTTTTTGAGATAACAGTCGCCATGGCATTTGACTATTTCTCGAATGAGCAGGTGGACATTGCCATCATTGAGACGGGATTAGGGGGCAGACTCGATAGTACCAACGTGATCACCCCCGAAGTAAGCCTGATTACCAACATCGGATATGATCATATGGATATGCTTGGTGATACACTTGAGAAAATAGCAGGAGAGAAGGCGGGTATTATTAAACAGGGAGTACCTGTGGTCCTTGGCCAGATGCAGGAAGAAACGTTCCCTGTGTTTGAAGAAGTAGCAAAAAGGCTTAAGGCTCCTTTGATTTTGTCTCAAAAAACCAATGGGAATTCAAATCATTCAATTCCCAATTATCTCATTAAAAATCATCCCGGTATAAAGTCTGTTATTGAAGTTCTAAAGCAACAGGGATGGCAGGTTTCAGACGAAGATATTTCGAAAGGAATTGCACAAATGAATGATCTCACCGGATTCAAGGGGAGGCTTCAAACCATAAGTGATGATCCATTAATCATCGCTGATGTCAGTCACAATGAAGATGGTTTGCAGTTATTATTTGAACAATTGAAGGAAATGTGCGAAGGGACTATCCATGTGATTTTTGGAACGGTAAAAGACAAGCCGCTGAAACCCATCTTTAACATCTTTCCGGATGAATCGAAACTATACTGGACTGAATCAAAAGTCCCTCGTGCCTTGCCTGTAGAAGAGCTTGCAATAGCTGGCGTCATGCACGGGCTGGAAGGAGAATGTTTCAAAGATGTGAATGAAGCCATTTTACAGGCAAAAGAAAAAGTGCTCCCAGAAGATCTAATCATCGTAACTGGAAGCACCTTTGTGGTAGCAGAAGTGAATGATCTTTAATCTTCTCCCAGATGCAAATGATGCACATGTTCATCGATCAAATCGATTTGCTTGGTAATCTCTATCACATACTTCTTCAGTTCTGACTCGAGCGCTTTCACTTCTTCTTTATACTCTTTGCCTTTCTCTTTACCTAAGTTTCTTTCTATATCGTTGTATGTGTTGCATTCCTGGTGAATAAATCTCCTGAATGATTTGGTTGTGTAATCAACCTCGAGCGTTTCTATATCATCCAAAGTAGCTTTGGCTTCCTTATCCCCGTTTGCATTGAACTTTCTGGTTACAATTCCATATAAAAGGGTGTCGTAATGATGGATGGCATCCAGCATGGTAATGATTTTCTTTCTATACTGAGATTCGCCGCAAAAACTGCCTAACCCTTCATATGTTTGCAGCGTCTTGGCTTCATTGTCCCAATTAATAGTTAAGTCATCTATTGCTTTCACCACATCAGCTTCATTCTCTTCCTGAGCGTGTGATATGGTGGCGATAATGCAAAAAAAGGATACTAGGAGCGTTGATTTCATGGTTGATAGGATTTACTTGATCACAACAAAGTGGCTAAAAAAAATAAGTTAACGAAGTTTTCCGAAAATATGGCAAGCAAGAATGTCATTGAACCCGGAAAAGATATTTTCGAATCCATTCACGGTAAGTGGAATGAATTCTTTGGTAATGATAATGAAATCGTTGTTGAACTGGCATGTGGTTGGGGGGAATACACCCTCTCTTTAGCTGAAATGTTTCCAAACAAAAATTTCATCGGTATTGATATCAAGGGTGACCGGGTTTGGAGAGGAAGTCAACATGCACAAAAGAACGACTTAACGAATGTGGCCTTCCTACGAACTCATATCATTGAAATCCTCAAATCCTTTGATGAAAATGAGCTTGATGAGATTTGGTTGACCTTTCCGGATCCCCGGCCAAAGGATCGTGATGAGAAGCATCGACTTTGTAATAAAAGCTATCTGGAAAAGTATCGCCAGATCTTGAAACCAGACGGATGGTTTAGATTTAAGACTGACAACACGTCATTGTTTGAGTATGGTCTTCAGGTATTGGCCGACTTTGACATAAAAGATCATGAATTCACATTTGACCTCTACAACTCGCCGTTGCTAGAAGAACATTATGGCATCAAAACCAAGTATGAAAAGATCTGGACAGAGAAAGGAGAGAAGATCAAGTACATGAAGTTTAGGTTCAACGACTAGTAAGGTTTATTCTAGCTCATTTATTTTTTTTCAGAAAACCTTCATAATTCCATGCAGAATTTCCAGACATAGAATCCCAACTTGATTTCATGTCAAACTCAAAATGGAAATAAAATGGTAATTAGAACATTAATTAATGCATTTAAAGAAGGTTGGTCGGTAGCCGCGCTTGCTTTAGCAACGCTTCCACTTCAGGCACAACAAAAAATCGAAATGGGTAATCGGTTCCAGATCAACAAGGACGGATCCTATATCACCTTTAAAACGACAATGGGAGGCTTCCCAGTTATTAGAGGCTCCTTAAAGGCATATCAAGCGACTATCTTTTATGATCCGGAGGATCTTATGAGTACCTCAGCTACCATTCGTTTTGGCTCTGCAGGATTCTCAACTGCTCACGATCGGAGAGATGAAGAACTGCAAGGGGAGTACTTCCTTAATTCCGCCAAATATCCGGGCATTTGGTTTCAGGGAAATGAAGTGAAAGTCACTGAAAAAGGTCTGGACCTTACAGGTATGTTGAATATCAAGAACATCTCAAAACCGGTAACTATCCAAATTGAAAAGCCAACCATCATGCGGGGAGCCATGAACAAACAGGATCTGATGATGGTACAAGGAAGCGTCAAAATCAATAGAAAAGACTTTGAGCTTGGAACCACAGGTCCATGGGGATCCAATCCCATGCTGGGTGATGAAGTAGAAGTTGAATTTAGCTTCATGGGTAGCAGCTATACCATCGACTATTTGCAGGCAGCATTTGTTAATGAATCGGAAGGTGTGAAAAACCCTGTGGGCATGGTGTACAATGAAGTAAAGACAAACGGAGCAGATCGTGGATTGAAAATGGTAAAAAAGTTGATGAAGGATGATAATTACAAATCAGATAACTGGCCCATGAACCTTGCTAATATCGGATGGATATTAATGGTGGATGGTTATGGAAAAGAATCTCTACCGTTTTATGAGTTGGCGTTAAAGCAAAATCCTGGACACCTTCCATCACTTTTGAGACTGGGTGATGCATATACCATAGCCGGCCAACATGATGATGCATTGAATCATTTCAAAAAAGAGCGATCATTGGATGCAAGAGCCAGGTTTACCCATATTCCCCACATGATCATGTTGCTTGACGGATCTTTTGAAATGGAGGATATGAAATGATGCAACGACGAACAATCATTGCCCTGCTTGCCATATCAAGCTGTTTGTATGGATGTAGCCAGAAAACCGAAAGACTTCCTGCTCAGACTCTACAGGATATCTACGAAATTGCTGGAGCACAATCCAATATACGAAGCATAATTATTGCAAATGAAGGCAGGGTAGTCGCAGAGCGGTATTACGGCAGGTACTCCTATGACAGTCTGGAGCATCTACGATCTGCGACTAAGAGTATAATGTCTTTGTTAATTGGTATCGCCATTGATCAAGGCTTTATAGAAAGTGTTGAGGTTCCTATAAGTAAGTACATCTCAACTGTTCCCGAAGACAAGACCTCCATAAAAATCCAAAACTTACTTAACATGACAAGTGGAATTAAATGGAATGAAGGAGAAGGATACAACGACAACAATCGCATGATCGATTCAGGCAATCCACTCAATCACATGATGAGTCTTCCCATGTCTAATTCACCAGGATCAACGTGGAATTACAGTACGGGAGATATCCACCTGTTATCAGTAATTCTCACTGAGGCTACTGGCAAGTCAACCCGTGAATTTGCTGAATCAAATCTCTTCTTCCCATTGGGTATTATGGATCTCAAGTGGCAGACGTTTGGGGATGGGTATACGTCGGGAGGATCACGATTGCAATTAAAACCTATGGACATGCTTAAGCTCGGGTTGCTTTGTATGAATGGAGGCCTTTATAATGGTAAACGCATCATATCTTCTGAATACCTTGAAGAATCAACAGACATTCAATATAGCTTTAATGTCTATGAAGAAGAGAATATTCAAGAAGGATATGGATATGGTTGGTGGACCATCAACGTGGATGGGGTAAAAGCATTCATGGCTATGGGTTATGGCGGGCAGACCATTGCGGTTATTCCTGATCTAGAATTGGTCATTGTTACCACCTACAATTGGAGAGTCAGTGGTGATAAAGCACTTGAACAACAAAATAAGGCACAAGTCATAGCCAAAGCCGTTTGGGAATGGAAAACTGGAGAACTTTTACCCTCAGATCCGAACTAATTGACCTGCTCCTCCAATAGCATGATGTCAGCATCATTTTGGTCGATTTGTGAGAACAGGAGGAGCTGGTTTCCTGGGAAAAAGCTTAGAGTAATGCCAATTCTTGGTATTCTTCGCTGCGGTTGATAAACCAATGCTGTTTGCTGGGTTTCAAAGTCATAAAATTCGAATCGTTTATTTTTAGAATGATAGTAGAAAATACCATTTTCAGCAACTGCTAAAGCACCGCTATACATAGGGTGGAAATCTGGTATCAACAGGTTTTCAGTTTGTGATTGAAGATCATACTCCCAGATTCCCATTTGCGTCTTTTTTAAATAATATAATGTCAAACCATTAAGGCTCAATTGAGGACTATATCCTTCAAGGTTCGAAATCTTCCTTCGATCATCACCGTCCTCATCCATACTCCAAATGTTCCATAAACCACTTTCATTTGATGCAAAATATACCTTTTTATCAGGGGATAAATAGGGTGTGTGCTCGTCATAAGAAGTGTTGGTCAGGTTTATGGGGATGCCACCTTTCGCATCTACCTTAAATAAATCAGATTGACCCTCCATATACCCTTGGAAATAGATGGACTCACTATCCATAGACCATCTGGGTGACGTTAAATACTGACCGCTAAAATTCGTGATGGGAATTGCTTCAGATCCATCAGGCTTTGAAACCCAAACTTCAAAACGGTTATTCTTTGGCTTGGTAAAACATACCAGAGATCCGTCTGGTGATGGAATTGCATTTAAGTTTAACTCATTGGTGGCAAACCAGGTATTTGCGGTTTGTGTTTCTCTGTCATAAGACCAGATGTTTACATTATCTCTCATCTTGGCATATGCGATCCTTCCCGACGCAGCAACTCTTGGCATCACCATCTGGTAATCTCCTGATTTCAACGGAATAGATTTCTTCGTATCCGGATTTACTTCGTATAACTTGTAAAGGCCTGAAACATCGGAAGCATAGATGAGTGAGTTTCCCTCCTGGGACCAATCAAATCCATTGATGGAAATAGGCTCGACAGAAACTTGCTCAATATTGCCGGATTGAAGGTTGATGATGTGTAGAAACATGCTGACTGAATTTTTCTCACGGATATAGGCAAGTGAGCTTCCATCTGGTGAAAAACGTGGATGAATATCACCATTATTTCCATCTGAAGGATCCGTAAGTATCGTCGCTTCGCCGGTCTCCAAAGAGATTAACACGATCCTTAAAGGAGAATTTCTGTCAGATCTTGTATTGAAGCTGACCCACTTTTCATCAGGAGAAATATCGAAATCTCCAAAACTGAAAGGAGGCGAATCCAAAACACGTATTTCATTTCCTCCAATCAAAGGTTTTTTATAAATCGTAGATCCTCCATTTTCATATCTGATATAATAGACATAATTTCCATTGGACGACCATTTGGCACGCAATTCAGTAGCTGGGTGATCGGTAAGTCGCAAAACTGTTTCCGTCCCTATGAGCTTGGCATAGATGTCCCAATTATCATCTTCTTTTCCTTTCCAGCCATAAGCAACAAAACGTCCATCTGGAGAAATTGCAGGCCAATATTCAGATGTAGCACTGTTACTAATAGCCAGCGGATTAAAGGCATTGTTAGATGTTGATGGAAGAAATGCATTACGCAAGGCAAAAGCCCCTAACACAACAAAAATTATCACTGCAAAAACTAAAAAAACAGGCCTCAATGGAAGTTTTATTGTAACCGAATTGTCGACTTTCGGAGCTACTACTTCATGAACATCAGCAATGATCCGATACCCCGTTTTACTGATGGTCTCAATGTAGCTAGGTGTTGCAGGATCATCATCCAGTAGCTTTCTAAGAGATGAAATGGAACGTGTGATCACATTTTCGGTGATGAAAACGTCCGCCCAAATGGTGTCATTCAGCTCTTCTTTTGATACGACTTGTTCTCGATTCCTAACCAGGAGTTGTAAAACGTCCATGAGCTGAGGCTCTAGCTTTCTCATTTGTCCGTCTTTGGTAATACGCCTGAGCGCAGGCTCAACCAACCACTCACCGAGATAATAATTTTGCTGAGACATAGGCTAAAGTTAGGAATAGCTATAAGTTCTATTACTCTTTAAACGTGAATTCGGATTCATTTGCTGTAGTGAATTTTTCATGAGGAAAACATGAACTAAAAAATATGTCAACACTTTAATATGATATATTTATAGCTTTTAATTTTCCATAGAAATTACTTATGAATTTACAGCAACTGGAATATGCACTGACATTGGAGAAATTAGGCTCATTCACCAGCGCTGCACGCGCGCTGAACATGACTCAGCCAGCGCTTAGTCTTCAGATCAAAAATCTGGAAAATGAGATTGGAATTTCATTATTTGATCGATCGCGATCGCGAATTGAGCCGACTGAACATGGACTTAAGTTTCTACTAAAAGCCGGTGAAATTGTAATGGCTGGAAAGCAACTAAAAGAATATGCAATTACACTTGGGAGCCAGTTTAGTGGAGAATTAAAGCTTGGTATCATACCCACTTTATCCCCATACTTAGTTCCTTTATTCCTGGATTCAATGTTGAATCAATATCCGGAACTATCGCTCGAAATTCATGAACTTCTCACCGAAGAGATCTTGCAAAAGATAAGATTAGGAGACCTTGATGGAGGCATTGTTTCTACTCCACTTGCACGCCAGGGTATTACCGTTACGCCACTCTTCTATGAATCATTTTATATGTATCACAACAAGGAAGATGAGGGAAGTTCTTCTAAATCTCTCAAAGTATCTAACCTGGATTTAAAAGATCTTTGGCTATTGCAGGAAGGAAATTGCTTTAGAGATCAAGTCAGCGACATTTGCTCGCTAAAAGATGAAAAAACACGTACACACATATCCTACCATTGCAGTTCCATTGATTCCTTGATTCGGATGGTGGATCATCAGGGAGGGATTACCATATTACCCGAACTGACGACCCTGAGTTTGGATTCCGATCAGGAACAGAACCTCATTTTATTGGAGGAGAAAGTACGCGAAGTAGGATTCGTAACAAGAAAACTGACGGGCAAAGAACATCTTTTTAACGCACTAAATGAAAAAATAAGATCAAGCGTACCTGCGCCGATGCGCGAAAAAAATGGGAGAGAGGTAGTTGTCCCAGGGATCCTGGAGGACTGGAAATAACTAAAACAAAGAACCGGTTTTTGGTAAGGCCATCCTTTTCAAGTGCTTCAGATAGAGTTGCGCACAGGCATTCGCATCACTGTACGCATCATGGTGATTTAAAGGAATTTTATATTTCTTACTGAGGTATGCCAGGCCGCGACGGTATATTACGCGCGTACACCTTACCTCAAAATGAGGTTGAGCTATATCATAATATGCGAGCGCATTTTGCAAACAATTCACGTCAAATGCCGCATTATGAGCGACAACCACTTGATCTTCAATCAAGTGTCGGAAGTCGAACCAAACATCTTCAAACAATGGAGCATCAATGGTATCTTCTGGCTTTATTCCGTGTACCTCTATGTTCTTATAGAAATATTCGTTCTTCGGTGGTTGTACCAGCCGATTTACTTCTTCAGTCACCAATCCATTCTCTACTCTCACCAATCCTACCTGGCAAATGCTTGCAGGATTCCAGGTTGCAGTTTCAAAATCAAGTGCAGAAAACGATTCCAACTCCATATCTTTAAAATTAAGAGTTGAGGTGCTGAATTTGCGAAAATTTGGGCTAAATCTTACTTTACTTAACGGTTTCGGCCATTCATTCATCCATATCATCACCCACTTCGTAGTTTATATATAAAGGATTTAATAAATGAATTCCAATTAATGGCTTTTTGATCCTATTTTTAAAGATGAAAGCCACCTTTAAATCGCATGTTCCTCAGATTCTTTATCGTGCTATTATTGCTCAGTAGCCATTCACTGACACTCTATGCAAATGGAGATGCATGGGAGAAGATCGTACGCGAGAAAAAAGGAACCGTTGAATTTTATTGGTATCCCAACAATGTGGTCATTGAAAATTCCCTGGACATCATCGATGGTGTAGAACATGATCTGGCAAGGGCATTTATCAATTATGTTAATGAAAAGTATGATGTTCAAATAGAGCTGCGCTGGATTGAAACCAATAGTTTTGGTGAGGTTTTACAAACAGTAAGGCAAGGAAATGGTGGAACATTCGGATCATCATCGATCTCCATTACTCCACAGCGCAAAACTTATTTCAATTTCACACCGCCATACCTGGCAGATGTTGCGGTGATGATTACGAATGCTAGTCTGCCCATCGCACTCACCGAAGATGAGCTTAAGCAGACACTTCAGGGAAATACGGCCATATCCATCACCAACACCACACTGGTAGAATCTTTAAAAAACCTACGCGCACACCTTAATGTAGACTTTAACATCGATTTTGTAAGAAACAGTGGAAATATTATTGATCGCATCAGCAATCAGTCGAATAGTTTTGGATACATTGACATTGCAAACTTCCTGGTTGCCATAGAAAACAATAGTCGCGTGAGAAGACAATTTTTCTATCCGGTGAAATTGGAAGGGTTGGCGATGATATTTCCTAAGAACAGTGACTGGACAATTCCTGTAGATGCCTATTTTACCAGCAGTCAATTCGAAAATGATAAGCATCAAATCATTCAGAAATACCTGGGATCCAATGCCACTGAAATCATAGAACAAATTTCCAAATCTGCTGAATTTGGACCCTTAGAAGAAATTGTACTTTCCAATCGGGAGAAAGAATCTCAATATGAACAGTTGCTAGAAGCATCGAAGCGGGACCAACGTTCAGAAAGATTAACGATCATTCTTATCTCCATCATCATCGTAGCTTTGGTCATCCTTTTCCTGCTTTTCACCTTGTATCGTATCAAATCCCAGAATACCAATAAGCTACTCCAACAGCAAAAGTTAATTGAAGAAACGAATGCTCAACTCAGATCGCTTAATGAGGAAAAGAACAACCTCATTCAAGTACTGGCACATGATTTAAGATCACCACTTTCAAATATTTTAAACGGATCACAAATCATTGAATCACACGAGAAACTTAGTGATCAGGGCAGTACGCTTTTGGGGTTTATTCTACAATCATCGAAGAAGATGAGCTCGTTGATTGAGAAAATCTTAGACGTAGAAGCCATCGAAACAGGTAAACACAACATCAATATTGAAAAATTGGCGGTCGATAATGTGGTAGAACAAGTGCTAAAAGACAACCATTCGAAAGCAGAAGGCAAATCCATAACTCTGGATAAAAATTTGGAGAATGGGCTGTACATCCATGCGGATAAAATCTACACTGCTCAGATCCTTGACAATCTTATTTCGAATGCCATCAAGTACAGCAGAGAGAAATCTACGGTAAAGGTTTCAACCAGTTCTGTAGGGACCATGACCAGAATATCAGTAGCCGACCAGGGACCTGGATTATCTGATGAAGATAAAAAGAGGGTGTTTCAGAAATATCAAAAACTAAGCGCAAAGCCAACAAGCGGAGAAGAATCCATAGGGTTGGGACTTTCTATTGTTAAGCTTTTTACCGAACGAATGGGAGGGACAGTTTCTTATGACACTAAATTGGGTGAGGGAACCACCTTTCATGTAGACTTTCAAAGCTAAGATTTCGGTTTTTTTTTCATGTAATTTTTCTCAAACTGCAATAAGAAATCGATCAGATTATCTTCTGTCTTTAGTTTTAGTTTCTTTCTCAACCGATACCTTGCGGTCTTCACACTATCCGGGGCAATGCCTAACATCTTAGCAGATTCCTTCAAATTCATGTTGAGCCTCAACAGGGCACAAAGTTTTAATTCAGCGTTGCTGATATCGGGGTATGCATTTTTCAGTTCCGTAAAAAAATCATCATGCATTTGATTGAAAGTCACTTCAAATGTTTTCCACTCCTCATCCGAACGGAACGTATTTTCAACGATTCGATTAAATCGGGTAAGCTCTTTATTGGTACTAATATCTGAGGTCTTCTTCATCTCATTGATGCGTACTTTGAGCTCTTCCATTAATTGAGTTTTCTGTAGAAAATTGACTGTGTAAGCGGTGATTTCCTTATTCTTTTCATTGATTTCGTCGGCAAGCATTCGCACCTTCAACTGAGAGGCAAGCATATCTTTCCTTTTTTTCTGAGCCATATAAGCCACAAAAAGAGCAGCAATTACAAGTATCGCAAGTACACCTACAATGGACACATTACGGATTCCTCTGTCTATTGCGCTTCTTTGCGCCAGTTCTGCCAGCTTTTTCTCCTTTTGAGCGGTTTCATATTTGATGTTTAGTCTATCAATTTGCTTAGACACGTCTGCACTTCGCAGTTCTTTGTCCAGCCTCGATTCTTCAGTAGAATAGTCAAAAGCTGTTTTGTAATCACCTTTTTTAATGTAAAACTGTGTTAAGTGTATAAATGCCTCTTGTTGGGCTGTCTTGGATTCAATAAGGATGCTTAAATCTAAACCCTTCGTTAAATAGCTAATCGCTTCTTCGTCTCTCCCTAATTCAGATAGCGTTTTGCCTTGAAAAATATATATTTTACTAAGTAATACATCTCGTTTACCTTCCTTTATGAATTTACGTGCTTCCGTCAGATATTTATATGCTTGCAACACATCGGCACGAACAGGTTCTAACTTGGGGTCTGACGATATTTCAGAATAACTCAGGGCCATATTATAAAATACGTTAGCTATACCCACAGAATCACTTCGTGCCATTCTAATTGATAGGGCTTCGTTATAGTAATAGATAGCTGAATCCTTATTTCCTAAGTTGGAGTAGATACGTCCTAAATTCCCATAAGATCTTCCCAGGTTTAAAGTATCTCCTGCTGCTTGAAGAGGGGCAAGACTATTTATTAAGTAATCTTTAGCCTTATCCGTTCGATTCAAATTATTGTATATTCTAGCAACATTAATGTTAATGATGGCCTTAACTCTTGGATTCTCGATTTTATCTGAAAGTTCTAGACCTCTTATATAATATTCTAATGCTTCGTCATATTTTCCAAGTGCATGGAAGGATACACCAATCACATTGTAAGACTTGACTTTCCCTAAATCTGTACCAATTTCTTCCGCTCTTTCCAAGGCCAACAAGGCAAGTTGCTTAGTTAGCATTGCATTATTCCCGACAAAAGAAAATGCAGTATCAGTTAGCCATAGAATTGTTTCTTCAGTTTGAGGTTTACTCTTGAATTTCCTTTCGATTTCTGAAAACTGAGAAAGGGCGGTTAAGCTAAAAACCCACAATAGGGCAAAATACACTACTTTCCTTATTATCATTTGATAAAAGTTAATGAAACTTTGGATAAAAAAGAGGTGGATTTTTAAATTTAGATTAGCGTCTAATCTTCTTCTATAGACTCCAGAACATCCATGATTTGACCATAATCTTTGAAACCAGGCCGCTCTTCTTCAGTGGCTTCCAGTTCCAGTCCCGGAAATTTAGCTAAATTTTCATTCGTTAAAACGGAATAGCCCTTTAAGAGTTTAAGGTTTCCATTGTAATAACCGATTTGGGCATCTAACGCGTCAAATAGGTCCGGATTATTTGACCGGATAATAACCACTTTAGCTAGCTCGTCCAGGTAGCTAAGTGTTGATTTTAATTCATCAAGATTCGCGGACGAATCTATATCTAGTCGTACGATCAGAGGTTTGCCGAGTAATCCTACTTTTTCAACCAAATCAAGGTCAGCAATTTCAATAAAATCAACGGGATACTTCTTGATTGTCTCACAAATCTCATCTTCATTCGCTCCGTGAAATTCTCCCGCGAATGATACACCTGCAACCCATTCAGTAATTTCATTGTAGTCAGATTCGGCAATGAATGACTCAGAGGTTGGATCAACATTAAAACCAATAACGTCAACCATCATACCTGCGCAATAACGCGCGTCTGAGAGGTTAGAAATGTTACTGATTTTAACGAATGTCTTTAAGCTCATGAGATTAATTTTTTTCAGTCACAAAGAAAGTGCAGGGAAGGAAACAATTTGAATTAATTTGTTGTTTTGCAGCAAAAAAATTTCAAATGGCAGTAGAACTTAAGACAGACGAAGATTTTAATACAGCAATTAAAGAAAATGAGAAGGTAATAGTGAAATACTATGCAGATTGGTGCGGAAGCTGCCGATTATTCTCTCCCAAATTTCGAAGAATGTCGGAAAACAACGACTTTTCTGGAGTTACCTTCTTGGATGTGAACGCAGAAAAAAGCCCTGAAGCAAGAAAATTGGCTGGTGTTACTAACCTTCCATTTTTTGCAACCTTCAAAAACGGTGAACTAATCTCTGGAATACCAACAAGCAAAGAGGATGCAGTGATTGAAATGATAAACGCACTCTAAAGATGAAAATACCTGTTATTAAAGCTTTAATTGAGAAGTATTCCAAAGAGGAGTTGATTCAGGCAGAGGCGGACATTGCTGAAGAGAAAACACCTTCCATTGAAATTGTTGGAGATGATGAAGGTGAACAACTAACGCACGCCTATGCAGCGATCCAGATCATTGAAGCAATGGAATCGAATGATCTAGATTTTAAAACTGCGCTACGGGAATACACCAGCAGAGTTAGAAATTCCATCTCATAAGGGATTCCAGCCGACATACGTTTTACAAATCCGGTATTATTTCCTTTCACCAGGTTCAAAATTGTACATTTGAATCTGGTAAGGAATTGTCTCTTACTTACAACAAATCGCGTGAACTCGCACACTCATTCAATGGAAACATATTTAGATACAACAAAAGATATTTACAAACGTGCAGCCGAAACCCCCGATGTAGGGTTATGTTGCACCACTACGCCCATATGGGCATTTCCAGGTCTTGATATTCCCAAGATCATGCAACAAATGAACTACGGATGCGGTAGCACAGTGCACCCAAGGGATTTGATTAATGACCCGAAAATCCTTTACGTCGGTGTTGGCGGGGGAATGGAATTGCTACAATTTTCGTATTTCAGCAGACAAGAAGAGGGCGTAATAGGTGTAGATGTTGTAGATGAAATGCTGGAAGCCTGCGAGAAAAATTTTAAAGAGGCAGAAGCCGCGAATGACTGGTTTAAACCAAATTTCGTAAGCCTGAGAAAAGGCGATGCGCTAAACCTACCAGTAGCGGATGAAAGCATAGATGTAGCTGCTCAAAATTGCCTATTCAACATCTTTCATGAAGAAGACCTGAAGAAAGCATTACAAGAAATGTATCGCGTACTAAAACCTCATGGCAGACTGGTACTATCTGATCCTGTAAGTGAGGATGCTATGCCAGAAAACCTTAAGAATGATCCGGAACTGCGAGGATTGTGCCTGAGCGGGGCATTGCCCTTAAAAGATTATATCAAAATGATCACCGATGTTGGCTTTGGAACCGTAGAGATCAGAGCAAAGCGCCCATATCGAATTCTTGATACCGAACACTATGAAACGGACTTACCGATCCATATTGACAGTGTAGAAGTTTGCGCAATAAAAGATCCGATGCCTGCGGACGGTCCTTGTGTTTTCACCGGTCGTACGGCGATATACACGGGCCAAAATGAATACTTTGATGATCATGCAGGGCATGTATTAGTGTACAATCAGCCACTCTCTGTGTGTGATAAAACGGCTGGAAACCTCGAAAACCTGGAAAATAAAGACATATACGTGAGTGAAAGTACCTTTTTCTACGATGGGGGAGGATGCTGCTAGAAATATTTAAAATGTGAATGATGAAAGATAAAAGCTACTACAACTCAGATGATCTGAAAAAATTCGGTGAGATCACAGAATGGCAAAAAGAACTTGGTGACAAATTTTTTGATTACTACGGAACCGTATTCAATGAAGGAGCCTTAACAGCCAGGGAAAAGTCGCTGATAGCACTGGCAGTTTCACATGCCGTTCATTGTCCCTATTGCATTGAAGCCTATTCATCTGATTGCCTGAAAAAAGGAGTAGATGAAGAACAAATGATGGAGGCTGTTCATGTGGCTGCTGCTATCAAAAGTGGAGCCGTACTCGTACATGGGGTTCAAATGATGAATAATGTGAATGATAAATTAATGTAATCATGATCAAGTCTTTACAGCGTCAAAATCATCCACTGGCCAGCCCACAAGGACAAATTGAAGTGCTTGACAATCATGAAGCCATCAATATCCCGTCTTTTGAAAGTAGACTTAATGAATTAGGACATTCGCCACTTAAGCCTACGGGAATCGACATATTTCAAATTAATGTTGGCAAGATGTGCAATCAGGTGTGTACACACTGTCATGTGGATGCAGGCCCTGATCGGAAAGAGATCATGACGCGTGAGACCATGAAGCAATGCCTGGAAGCGCTAAATGGGACGGATATTTCCACGATTGATTTGACCGGTGGAGCCCCGGAGATGAACCCTCATTTTAGATGGTTTGTAGAGGAACTCAGTAAGCTCGGTAAAAAAATCATCGTACGATGTAACCTCACTATTATACTAGCCAACCCTAAGTACAACGACCTACCTGAATTTTTCAAGAAACATCAGATCAATGTAGTGTCAAGTTTACCGTATTTCACGGCCAAACGAACAGACGCTCAACGCGGGGATGGGGTCTTTGAAAAATCAATCAAGGCATTGCAAATGTTGAATGCAGTAGGCTATGGAAAAGCGGACTCTGGTCTAAAATTGGACCTGGTTTACAATCCTGCTGGAGCTTTTTTACCCGGAGATCAATCGGCCCTTGAGAATCAATTCAAACGAAAGCTTGCTGATTATGACATTGTTTTCAATGAGCTTTTCGCGATTACGAACTTACCCATCAGCCGATTCCTTGAATATTTGGTGAAAACCGAGAAATACGAGGACTACATGGAAGAGCTGGTAAATGCCTTTAACCCGATGGCTGCACAAGGGGTTATGTGTAGAAGTACCATTAGCATCAGTTGGGATGGTTATATGTATGACTGTGATTTCAATCAGATGCTGGAATTAAAAGTCAATGGGCCACAACATATTTCCGAATTCTCTGAATCAAAGCTTAACGAGCGAGAAATCATTGTCAACCAACATTGTTATGGTTGCACAGCCGGTGCAGGGAGTAGTTGTGGAGGCACAACGGTTTAACTAGCATTTAGGTTAGATGAAGGAGCTAATAAGCTCTTTAGTCGAAAGTAACTGAGCAATAAGCTTTATCCACCGTAAAATTGCACAGTTAATAGACCTTCAAATGCAAAAAAAGATTGCCTTTATACTCATCATTTGTGCCTCTTTTAGAGGTTTTAATCAATGCCCCACCGTTAACGGTGGAGAAATTGATGAAGGAAACGTTACCATTTCCGGGAATTGTACACTAAACGAGGATATTCTTATAAAATCCGGAAACATAACCGTAACAGGGACATTAACCATAAATGGCAACCTTGATTACGATGTTGGCGGAAAAACTTTTCTTGTTGACGGTGGTACGGTAATAGTTACGGGCAAGTTCACGAACAAAACAAGTGGAGATGTTACGATAACAAATAATGGAAGCTTTACAGCAGGAACAGATGGGGATGCAGATGATACACGAAACTTTGACAATCAAAGTAGTGGAGTGGTTACCATTGATGGTGGAGGTTCTCTTACTGTATTTGGAGAATTCTTTAACAATGGAAACGCTGTAATTAATTTTCTTGATGGAGCTGTAGATATCAGTGGCAACTTTTTCAACAACGGAAATGGAAATATTGATTCTGGAGGAACTGTAACTGTAGGAGGTGACTTCACGCAGAATGGCAATAGTGACTTAAGCATTTCCGGAGGTCTAAGTATTGGAGGTACATTATCCAACAAGAATGGAGACATTACCGTTTCTGATGGTGCTGTTTTAAAAGCAGATGCAATAGAACTTAATGATGCCAATGGCGATCTTACCATTGAAAGTGGTGGAACAGTCGCTGCAAATTCTATAACCGGTTCAGGCGATGTTATTAACAATGCTGGTAATGCTGATCAGGACTGTACAAACGGATGCTGCGGCGCACAATGCGATGCTACCGGAACAATGCTGAATAGTGAGGGACTCGTAACCTTACCTGTAGAGTTATTGTATTTCCGTTTGGAGTCTGAAGGGGCAGGGGTGGCTATTCAATGGGCAACAGTCAGTGAAATCAATAATGATAGATTCATCATTGAACGATCTTTCGACGGCAACAATTTCGAGATCGTAAATACAACATTTGGAGCTGGAAACAGCAATGAATTGATCGAATATTCGATTATTGATCACCCTGAGACTGCTGGATTGATCTTTTACCGGATGACACAAATAGATTATGATGGAAGCTC
This sequence comes from Ekhidna sp., assembly GCA_965601465.1. Lineage (GTDB taxonomy): Bacteria > Bacteroidota > Bacteroidia > Cytophagales > Cyclobacteriaceae > Ekhidna. Next base: position 3,006,984 of record OZ271834.1, read on the forward strand.
AGAGCAGTTTGCAACGCATACCTTGACCCACAAACCTTTGGAGACAATTGAACAAAAGATATATCCAACTGCTTTAAAGACGGGAGAAACGCTAAACATCAGCAATATCTGGGGAACGATCCAAACGAAAGATCTTCAACTTATCTCTCTTGCTGGAAGAATAATCCAACTAACGGGTATTGAAACAGCATTTGACAAAATTCAAGTGGTTATTCCATCTATTCAAAAAGGAATTTACATGCTGAAAGGAACCATAAATGGTCTTCCTGTTAACCAACGGCTGGTTATAGACAACTAATTATACCTTACTTCATTTGTTTAACCTACCTTTGCACCCATATGTATAAACCGTGGCTGTGAACCCGGCGAAATACGAAACAAATGAGTAAAAAAGGAAGAATTTTAGTCGCTATGAGTGGCGGCATAGATAGCTCACTCGCAGCAGTGATGCTACACGAAGAAGGATACGAGGTGATAGGGATGACCATGAAAACATGGGATTATCAAACCTCAGGAGGAAATGGAAAAGAAACAGGCTGCTGCAGCCTCGATTCTATCAACGACGCAAGAAACATTGCGGTAAATCTGGGATTTCCACATTTTATCATAGACATCAGGGAAGAGTTCGGCGATGCAGTCATCGACTACTTTACGGATGAATACATGGCCGGGCGAACTCCAAACCCGTGTGTCATGTGTAATACGCACATCAAATGGGATGCTTTATTGCGTAGAGCTGATAAGCTCGATTGCGAATTCATCGCGACGGGTCATTATGCGAAGATTAGAGAAGAAAACGATCGCTTCATTGTGTCTAGAGGAGCTGACGGTTATAAAGATCAATCTTATGCGTTGTGGGGGATTTCTCAGGAAAGTTTAAGTCGAACGAAGTACCCCTTGGGACACTTGAAGAAGTCTGAAATCTATGACATGGCAAGAGAGCGAGAGTTCTATGAGCTGGTAACCAAATCCGAGTCATATGAGATCTGCTTTGTACCAGATAATGATTACCGGGGGTTCTTGAAGCGAAGAGTTGAGGGGATTGAAGAAAAAGTGGCCGGAGGTGAATTTGTACTGGAAACGGGTGAAGTTGTTGGGAAACATGAAGGATATCCATTTTACACCGTTGGCCAACGAAAAGGACTGGGGATTGCTTTAGGCTATCCTGTTTATGTTACTGAAATACAGAAAGATACGAATAGGGTTGTGCTAGGGACTTTTGATGAGTTAAGTCGAGATGGGATGTACGTAAAGCAGCTCAACATGCAAAAATATGCTTCAATAGAGGGAGAAAGGAAAGATACAATAACCAAGGTTCGCTACAATGACAATGGCAATCCCGCCGTTATTGAGCAGGTAGGTGATACCATGAAGGTATATTTTGGAAATGGAGTGAGTGCAATAGCGCCGGGGCAAGCTGCAGTTTTTTACGAAGATGACGATGTGATTGGCGGCGGTTGGATAACTTCAAGCTTTCATCAGAATAGAGAAAATTGAAATTAAATAGATTAAGGGTTTTGTTTAACGACTTTTGGCAAGCTAGTATGGTACTTTTCCTTGCGCTTGTCATATGCCTCTCCGGTTGTAATGAAACAAAGGATGTAGGTCCTGATACCTTAGGATTGAATTTCTATCCACTCAATCTTGGTGAATATCGTGTATACGATGTTGTTGAAATTAACTATTTAATTACGGGATTTGATACCGCTGTATATCAGCTTCGTGAAACCATTTTTGACACCATCCAGTCAGAAAACAGAACCACTTATTTGTTGAGACGAGACATTCGACCGGATGTGCTCAGCGAGTGGGAGAGTGATTCGGTTTGGTCTGTTTCAAGAACGGATAACTATTTAGCGATTACCGAAAATAATATTCCATTTATCAAATTGACTTTTCCTGTAACAGCAGGAAGAGAGTGGGACGGAAACAGCCTAAATACACGTAGTGCTTTGACTTATTACTACCAACCAATTAGTGACCAGCTAATTGATACTTTAAACAATGAGGACCACATGAGAGTCATCATAGAAGACGTTGAGGAAAATGTTACAGGCGTTGACTTAAGAAGTGAAGTGTATGCAGCGGGTATTGGCCTGGTGGAAAAGGACTATTTGTCACAAAGGAGATGTACTTCCAGCGATTGTGGCGTGGATCTTGGTGAAGTAATTGGTGGACGCTCACTCAAGCAAACTTTAATAGAAATTGGGAATGAAGAATAGCATTCTGGTGACATTATTATTTCTGATGAGTTTGAGCACCTGGTCTCAGTCTCCGCCAATTGGGGGCATTAGCCAGGTAAACAGATATTTCATTTATTTCTCAGACAAAGCAGGTAATGACTATCCTTACAGCCTTCAGAATCCTACTGAATTTCTAACTCAAAGGGCGATAGATCGGCGGACGAGGCAATATATAAATGTCAACGAATCAGATTTACCGGTCCACCCGGATTATGTGGAGGGACTCAGGGAGGCAGGAATTGAAGTGTATTTTACTTCCCGATGGCTCAATGGGGCCTTAGTTAACGCTGATACTACTCTGCTCGATGATATTGCTGCACTCTCCTATGTAGATAGCATAGCGTGGATTGCAGACACCACCCGATTAAGCAGTGATAAAAATTTGATTGATCCACCTACTGCATTCACTGAACCAGATATCGTGAACGGTGATTCGGACATTCAATTAGCAATGTTGGGCGCAGATCAAATGCATTCGGAAGATATCAAGGGGCAAGGGATGCTTATAACCGTGCTGGACAATGGATTTACCGGAGTAAATCAATACACCCAGTTTCAACATCTATGGGAAAACAATCGAATCATTGCTACCCGGGATTTTGTGCAAAATTCAGGAAACGTCTATCAATTTGGTAGCCATGGAACTTCCGTATTCTCAATCATCGCATCTCATTACGAATCACCTGATGGCGATCTCATAGGAATTGCGCATGAAGCTGAATTTATCCTCTGCATCACAGAAGATAATCAAGCGGAAAATAGGCTGGAAGAGTATAATTGGTTATTGGGTGCAGAATTTGCAGATAGCTTGGGAACAGATGTAATTAATGGCTCTTTGGGCTATAATCTATTCGATATATCCAGTCATAATTATGGTTTTAACGATATGGATGGTGAAACCGCCATTGTCTCAATCGCAGCGGGCATGGCCGCCAGTAAAGGCATAATCGTTACCGTAAGCGCAGGAAATGAAGGAAATAAAAGCTGGCAACGAATTACGCCACCTGCTGATGCAAAAGGAATAATTACAGTAGGGAGCGTAAACGCAGACTTTAGTTATTCTTCATTTAGCTCAGTTGGAAACACCTCAGATGGAAGAATCAAGCCTGATGTTTCAGCATTCGGATCAGCTACAGCTGTTTCATTCGGTAATGGGAACATTGCCAGAGGAAGTGGTACAAGCTTTGCCTCTCCGTTAATTGCCGGATTTGCGGCATGTATCTGGCAATTAAATCCGGAAAGGACCGTCAACGAAGTGATTGCGGCTTTAAAAACCTCAGCCCACCAAGCAAGTAATCCAGACTCATTGGTTGGGTACGGAGTTCCAAACTATTCCTTTGCCAAAGATGTGCGTGCACTTAACGTCAATGACATCCTCGAAGATCGGGTCGTCTTCTATCCCAATCCATTTATCGGAGATACGCTGTATTTAACAACAGATGGCGAATTTAAAGAGGGAATGAGCATTCGTATCATGGACCCGAAAGGAAGCTTGATCTACAACAAAGACTTTAAGAGAAAAGAAATAAAAGAAAATATGGAATTAAGGATTGACGGTAGTCAACAAGGAGTTTATTTCTTATTCTTGCAGACTGGAAATAATCAGAAAGTCGTCAAACTCATTAATTTCTAATGTCCAAAAAACTAATCGCCCCTTCATTTCTAGCTGCTGATTTCGGAAACGTCCAGCAGGAAGTAGAAATGCTCAATCAAAGTGACGCTGACTACATCCACATAGACATCATGGATGGAGTCTTTGTTCCGAATATTTCTTTTGGTTTTCCGGTATGCCAGGCCATCCATAAGTATGCGAAAAAACCCATGGACTACCATTTGATGATCGAACATGCCGATCCATACCTGGAAGATTGCATGAAAGCAGGAGCAGAGATCATTACTGTACATCAGGAAGCCTGTCGACATCTACACCGCACAGTAACTGAAATCAGAAGGCTGGGAGCCAAAGCCGGAGTGGTTATCAATCCTCATACACCTGTAAGTTCATTGGAAGAGATCCTTCCTTATGTTGATTTGGTCCTTCTCATGTCCGTAAACCCGGGATTTGGAGGTCAGAAGTTCATTGAAACCACTTTTGACAAGGTGAGAAAGCTAAAGAAAATGGTCGATGAAGTGAACCCGGAAATCATCATTGAAATCGATGGTGGGGTTAATGATCAGAATGCGGGTGAACTTTTTAATGCAGGTGCAGATATGCTAGTGGCCGGAAGTTTCGTTTTTAAGTCTGATGATCCAGCCCAAACCATTGCCAATCTTAAAAACTCCTGATCCATTGAGATCGCTGGTTTTCTCAATACTATCCCTTATTGCCTTTTCAATCTGTGCTCAGCAATCGGTGATTGAAGGAAGGATTGTTGATGAAAATGGTGATCCTGTTCCTTCAGTGAATGTGTTGGTAAAGTCCGATCGGACCAAAGGAACCATATCGAATTTGGACGGTTATTTCAAGCTTGAACTTGATGCCGGCACCTATAACCTTATTTTCTCACACGTTCAATATGGTGCATATGAGTTGTCAGATATTCCAACAGGTGTCTCTGATTTTATCGTCACGCTAAAACCTCAGGCAACACAACTTGACGATGTTCAGGTCGAAGGTGAACGTGAAAGAGACCAAATAGATCCGGCAACTAAGCTGGATCCCAAGTCAGCAAAGAATCTACCCTCAGCATTTGGTGATTTTAGCAAAGTGCTGCTCACCCTACCAGGAGTAGCTGGAAATAATGAACTGTCATCGGCTTATAATGTGCGTGGTGGAAACTTTGATGAGAATCTGGTTTATGTAAACGACATTCCTGTATATCGTCCGTTTCTTGCCAATGCGGGAAGGCAGGAGGGATTGAGCTTCGTTAACCCTGATTTAGTAGGAGACATCAGCTTCTATGCCGGAGGGTGGGAATCAAAGTATGGAGATAAGCTTTCTTCCTCGCTCAACATTGATTACAAGGAGCCTGAGTCCCTGGAAGGTCAAATCAACCTGGGCTTACTTGGTGGTACCGCATACATCGGAAACCGCATCAATGAAGACATTCAATACCTATTTGGGGCGCGCCATAGAGATTCACGCTACCTATTAAACACCCTGGAAACAGATGGTCAGTATCTACCATCCTATACGGATGCACAAGCGTTTCTGACCTTTGATCTATCCGGCAAAGGCAGTCAGCAAATCAATCGGACAAAGCTTAACTGGTTGCTGGCCTACGGCAGAAATAGATACCTCACGCTGCCAGTATCTCAAACTACCGAGTTTGGTTCCGTTTCTCAAAATCTGCGAATACGAACAGAATTTGATGGCAGGGAACAATTGGATTATGACACCTACCAAAGTGGAATTAATCTTTCACATCGCTGGTCCAACAAGTTTTTAAGCAGATGGATCGTTTCGGGCGTTTACACTTCGGAAAGGGAAAATTACAATGTAGAGGGAAGTTACAGGATCTGTGATGTTGACAATAATCCAGGATCTAACACCTTCAATGAATGTGCTGTGGTAAGAGGCGTTGGAACCAATTACAACTATGGAAGAAATCGCCTGGAAGCGCAGATTTATAATGTCGAATGGAGAAACGAATATTTACTTTCGGATTGGTCAGTTCTGGAGGCTGGAGTAGGTTATAATCGAAACATCATCAACGATGAGATCAATGAATATGCCTTTCTGGACTCTGCCGGATTTATCAACCTCAATCCAAATGAGACCATCTTCAATGAGCTTGATTTAAGCACTAATTCAATCACCGGATACCTTCAAGCCACCATATTCAGCAAAGACTCGATGCACGCCGTTAATTTCGGAGGCCGATTCAATCATTTGGATTACAATGGAGAGTTGCTTTTCAGCCCAAGGGTGATCTATCGATTTAAACCCAGATGGAAAAGGGAAACCTCCTTCAGACTTTCGGTGGGTAAATACAGTCAACCACCATTCTACCGGGAATTGAGAAACCCCTCAGGTGAAATACAAGAGGACGTGGAAGCACAGCAATCCATCCACATTATAGGTGCAATGGAACGTGTGTTCAACTGGTGGAACCGGCCATTTCTATTCTCAACAGAGGTCTATTACAAATCTATGGACAACATCATTGCTTATGACATTGACAATGTCCGCTTACGCTACTTTGCCAACAATGATGCTGAAGCATTTGCTTATGGCTTTGATTTTAGGATAAATGGCGAATTTATACCAGGCACCCAGTCGTGGTTCAGCCTAGGAATCTTAAAAACCAAGGAAGATATCGCCGAGGACGACAAAGACTTTATCCGACGACCCACTGATCAGAATATCAACCTGGCTTTTTACTTCGAAGATCATTTACCAGGTGATCCCAGCATGCGTGTTTACGTCAACACTGTCTTCGGGTCTGGCTATCCGCTCGGACCACCTAATGAAATAAATGCAAGAAATATTTTTTCCGGTGATGAATATTATCGAGTGGATATGGGAGCGTCAAAATCTTTTGAATTAAAGAATCATAAGTATCTGAAAACCTTATGGTTAAGAGCAGAAGTGCTCAACATACTTGGAGCAGACAACACCCTCTCATACTCTTGGATCCAGGACATCACCGGATCACAATTAGCCATACCTAATTCATTATCGGCAAGGTTTTTGAATTTCAGAATATCAGCAGACTTTTAGGTGAAGGATCACCTATCTTTGTACCATTATATAGTATATCAAAATGAAAAGAATCACTCAATTATCCATGTTGGCACTCGCCATTGTAGTGTTGGCATCCTGTTCCAGACAAGTTACTCGAATAAATCCAGATCAGCAGGTTGATCTTAGCGGTCGCTGGAATGATACAGATTCCAAATTAGTTGCTGAAGAAATGATTCAGGATGTGACGGGAAGACCATGGCACAATAACTTCAAGATAGAGAATAACCGTAAGCCCGTGGTTATTGTGGGGTACGTCCAAAACAAAAGTGCGGAACATATCGAATCCGAGACGTTCATAAAAGATATTGAAAGAGAGTTCATCAACTCTGGCTTTGTAAGAGTGGTTTCCAACGCTGAATTCCGCGAAAAGCTTCGGGAAGAAAGAGCTGAACAAGGAGAATTTGCCTCTCCGGAAACGCAGGCCCAATGGGGAAAAGAATTGGGTGCAGATTTCATGATGTTTGGTGTAATCACTGCGGTTACCGATTCTTACAAAAAAGAGAAAGTGGTGAACTACAAAGTGAATCTTGAACTTTCGAATATCGAGAGCAACGAAAAAGTATGGTTGGGAGACAAAGAGATTAAGAAGTACATTAAGAACTAGTACTTTCTTCGCCACAAGCCTCACTCACTGGGCTTGTGGCATTTATAACCCTTAGACTTTACTCAAAATCACCACATCTAAATGGTTTCAACAAAGACCATATGTTCACTGGCAATCTTGATTGCTCTTACAAGCTGTGCCTCTTTTTATCAGCTCAATTACGAATTTAATAAGAATTTTGAGCAGGGCAGAATAGAGGAAGCCGCAAGCATCCTGGATCAAAACAAAAAGGCCGCAAAAAGCAAAACAAGATTTCTTTATTATGCCAACCAGGGGGTAGTCGAACACCTGCTGGGTAACTATAAGGAAAGCAACGACTGGCTGGAACAAGCTTACTTGTTTGGTGAAGATTATCACAAGAATTACCTCAACTTTGCCGCTTCGTACTTCCTCAATCCAAATCTGATTGTGTATCCGGGTGAGGATCATGAACATCTTATGTTACTTTACTACAAGGCCCTAAACTTCCTCAAAATGCAAGATTTTGAGTCTGCCTTGGTAGAATGCAGAAGGCTGAACCAACGCTTATATGAATTAGGGGATAAGTACATCTCTGAGAACAAGTACCAAAAAGATGCTTTTGTACACAACCTGATGGGAATCATCTATGATGCATCCGGTGACTATAACAATGCATTTATCGCTTATCGAAATGCCTTGGAGATCTACCAAAATGAATTTGCGGAGATGTTTGGACTAACAGCGCCCGAACAACTTAAAAAAGACCTTTTAAGGACAGCTTCTCTCGCTGGTTTTCCTGAGGAGTTGGATCGATTCAGTGCGGAATTCGGGATGCACTATGTGAAGCAAGAACCCTCGGAGGGAGGCGAACTTTTGTTTTTCTGGCACAATGGTTTATCGCCGGTTAAAGATGAATGGTCCATCAACTTTGTAGCGGTCAAAGGGGATGGGGGCCAGGTCTTTTTCCAAAACGAAGAGTTTGGCTTAAATTTCCCGTTTTACTACGACACAAATGAAGAAGGAAACGCAAGTATTACCGATCTAACAGGTACACGCGTAGCCTTCCCTAAGTACGTGGAACGTGAGCCGTTCTTTACTTCGGCAAGCCTCGAAATCAATAACTATTATTATCCATTAGAAAAAGCTGAGGACATAAATGCAATTGCTTTCAAAACCTTGAGAGAGCGAATGCTGGAAGAACTGGGAAAAGGGTTATTACGGGTGGCCCTCAAAAAGATTGTAGAAAAGCAGGTTCGAAAAGAAGACGAGACGTTAGGCTTTTTAGTCGGTCTTGTAAACTTTGCATCCGAGCAGGCAGACACCAGAAACTGGCAAACCATCCCTCACAGTATTCATTACAGCCGAGTGCCATTAGCAGCAGGAGAAAATGAAGTGGTTCTTCATACGGAAGCCCCCAGGTCTGCGGAAAGCACCCAAACTTTCAAGTTTGTGGGTCAAAAAGGTAAGACACAGTTCCAAACGTATCAGTCGTTGGAGAGCAACATCGCATTCTAGCTACCGATCCAATCGCTTTTCCTCCATGGTCACATCAGCATCCGTACGAATATGCATCTTGATGTTCACCAGAAATTCTGTACAGCCCTTAGAGATTAATGCTTCTTGTGCTTTTCTCGACACTCGCATGACATCCTCATACGATCCTTGCATAACCGTTTCCATCGGGGTGATCATATACTTAAGTCCTGAATCTTCGATTACTCGTATCGCCTCATCAATCATTGAATACACTTCAGCACTACCATCTAGTGGTACCACTTGAAGGGCCAGATGGATGTCTTTATCTGTCATAAATTTGAAATTAAGCTCCTTCTTCTGAAGGCATGGAATTTTGGTTACTCGTTCGTTTATCAAGTTCATTCGTATCATAGATTCTGAACTTATCTTTATATCCGAAGATTTCATCGTCATACTTGAATGTTTCCGGGTCAGCGCCATCAATTTTGATGCTTCCATAGTATACGTGCTCGTCATCTTTGGCAAAATCACCGCTAATAACATTCAACTTCGCTCGATTGGCGCCTTCTATTAAAGTACCGCGATAAAATACTAAATCATCAACCAACAAGAAGTTGTCTTCCAAAACCTTAATGCTATTAGACTCCCTGTACTTGATTTTCTCAAGTCGTTCGATTTTCTTTCCAAAAGCATAATCCTGAAAGAAGTAAATGTGCCTCGAATCCATGGCGTAATACCGATCGATTTGACGAAAAGAGTCCGATTCAGCGTCAATACGTTCAAACCTGTTTTGATAGTACAAGTAGACACTGTCACGATCTCGAGCAAAAGTTTCGTTGATCACTTCAAAGGAATCATGTAGTACCGCTATCATTCGAAACCTGTAGAAATGGTTGTTTTTATCCCTGGACCATTCATAATCCACTTGTTCGTAGGTTTCGGGATCTGCTCCCTCAATGACCTGCATGATCAGTTGCCACTCTCCATCGATCACATCATCGTCAAAAGCGTAAACCCGATGTTGGTCCATACCTACGTGCCACATCCAATCTGAATAGCTTGCATCAAATGTTTTATGGTCAATTTCGGTAGGAGGAATCGTATACCATTTATAATACGAATGTTGCTTATCCTTTCCCAGGTAGGCATTCAACACTTCAAAACTTTCACTGTGCGCATTTAATGCAGTTTCTCCAAGTTCAAACCAATTCCCCATGGGACTATAAATGATGTCAGATTCAGACTTGTCAAAATAAAAATTATCGGAAACAGCCTTATCTACCGGCTCGCCCAGTGGACTACACGATTGGAAAAACCACGTCATCAATATTAGAATAACAGTAAATAGCTTATGCATTGAATTAATTCTTACCATAACAGAAGCCAAGTTGTTCAAAGTATTCAATACTATAATCACTTCTGAAGGAAATAAGTCAAATAATTGATCAACATTTAGCCAAGTAGCTTTCCCTATTTAGTCAAAAGGCTTTATTTTGAGGCTAAATAAATTAACCTTCCCCTAATATGTTCACCGAGTACGAAATAGAGTCCATGATTGAGTATCCTGAAGTAAAGGAGGCCACTAAAACACTTAAAAAGGATTTCTTAAAGACCGAAGCACCATACTTAGAAATAAACGATGAAGATTTTTTCTCATTGGTGATCATGGCACCAACAATAGGTATTGCCATGGCTGATGGTAAAATCACACTCTTTGAGGAAATGGCACTCAACAAGAAAGCAAGAAAACTTTCGAAAGGTGGATATTTTATGAAGAAGGACCCGGTTGTTTATGCTATGAAGTTCTTGATTAAGAACTACTACAACTGGTCGGACAAATTCATGGATGTTTTGAAAACAACCATTAAAGTCACTTGTGGCCTGGATAGTCTCGATCTTGGGCCTCCAGCCAAGGACGGAGAAGTTGATTATAATGAATACAGACAGGCAGTATTGCACTCTCCATATCTGTTGATACGTTTTATCGCTAGCTTTTTCCTTGAAAACGATGAAGACATCATCAATAAAAATCACAAGATTGGAAAGGAAGAATTTCAACGTTTGATTCTCATCGGTGAGAAATTGGAATTGGATAAAATTCCGGTTTACCAGATGTTTTGTAAGACCTTCCAATAATCTATTATAAACTAATGCGTTGTTGGTGGTAGTGATGAGATACATAGCCCTATTAATTCTTGGTTTTGCAATGAGTTCTTGCGGCGGTGATGACACGGTAACCACCACTTCAGATACACAGATACAAGCATGGCTCGACTCAGCCGGTATCTCAGCAACACGCGACGATAACACTGGGATTTATTACTACGCCGATAGCCTAAATCCCGCAGGCGCTCAGGCTTCTTCTGGATCAGTTGCAGCAATATATTACACCCTGGAAGACCTTAATGGTGGTGTGATTGCCTCACATCAACGCTCAAACGGCGATTCGTTGATCTTTAAAGTCGGAGCATCTGCAGTTTATCCACTGGGTGTAGATTTTGGTGTAGGCATCATGCGTGTAGGTGAGATTTATAATTTCATCCTACCGCCCTCGCAAGCATACCAAACATTGACCTCAGGAACGATAGATCCAAATTTGGTTGCACACTTGCAAATCGAATTGACAGCCGTGCATAGCGAGAATGACCTCATAGCGCAGGAGTTGATCGACATTGATGATTACATAACTGCCAACAACCTAAATGACACGTTAACAAATCCGCTCAATACCGTGGTGCAGTTTCCTGCTTCAGGTATTTCATTTAAGCGATTACGAGCGGGGATGGGGCCACTTCCACTCAATGGAGACACGATAATTGTAGACTATACCGGAAGATTCATTACCAACGCCTCTTTTGGCAACGATACGGACTTTCAATGGGTATTTGGATCAGGTAATCCTCGTGAACTTTTGGTAGGATTCGAATTTGGTGTGTCCAGAATGCAAACCGGAGAACAAGCCCTCGTTATGATCCCTTCATCACAAGCGTACCGAGAAAGTGCCTTAGTCATTCCAAACTTCATTGCCAACGAGTTAGTCACCGATGAAATCATACCCGATTATGTGCTCAGTGTACCACCTTATCGAACTTTACTGTTTGAGATTACACGTGTAGATTAATCGATTAATTTTGAGATAGTTTGTTCGCTACTGCCAAACGATATCGCCTGTTCATCATCATCACACTTGCGTCATTCCAAGGGTTGAGTCAAGATGTCTATCAGAAATATAACATTTACCGCAATCCTGTTAAGGTAATTATGAACAAGTTTAGCATTACGGCTACAACAGGAGTGGGCGTTACCAGCTATTCGCATCAATTAGAAGGGGTCTATTTCTATCAGGATGCAGCCAATCAATTCATCTTTTCCAATGATATCGAAAACCTGGGAAGTACCTTTTCAGGCTACACCGACTGGCTCAATGATCCACAGCTGGGATTTGAGACTTCCACAGAGAATCCATTTGACCTACCTTTTGATTACTTACAAAACCCGGTTTTTAACCCGGCATTGGGAAATCAGACATTTCTGGTAGATACAGATACTGCTGATCTGGGTTTTAAAGGCAGTTCGAAAGGAGTACCTATAACACTCTCTATTCATTACAATTATCAGAAATTTCGGGTGGGGATCGGCTATTCGTACGAATTGCACTTCTTACGTGAACTTAAACCAACCTCATTTGTGGATCGGGTCCGCAATTATCAGCCTAATGTCACCAAGACCAGGTATTCAAGACTGTTTGCTACTGCCGGATACAAGTTTTACTCCTTTTGGAGCTACGATTTTGTTGCAGAGTTGCAGGTGGGAAGAATTACGGCCGGCAAGCAATTCAATAGAAGTGCCATATCCAGGGGTTTGTATGCCAATCTGGGCGTAAGCATTGAAAACAATTGGTCTGAATATTTTCGGGTGATTATTCGGCCAAGTGTAGACTTTAAATCTTACAACATCAATATTCCGGATGGATCGTCTGTTCGACATAGATATCCAACTTTCTTTATTCAGGCGGGTATAAGCATCAACATTCCGGATATTCCACGGTCACCCATGAAGAGTGATCACGTTCAATTGAAACATGTCTATACCGATCCAGTGACCGGTCGTCTCATGGAGGTGAGAGGCCAACCAATCTGGAAGCGCCAAAACCCAAAAATTGGCGAAAATCACCGAACGCTCAAGAGCTTAAATCGCAAAAAAACCAAAAAGCGAAAGCGACGAAAAAGGTAATTCAGAAGAGGTATTTATAAATCTAATTCTGTTGCGATAAACCCAATGATTTCACCTAGAATTTTGCTAAATTGCGGGTTGATTTTTGGCTAACCCAAATAAGCATAAATGGCAGAAGGAGATAACGATAACCTATCCTCGTCCCAAGAGAATATTATCCCAATAAATATTGAAGAAGAAATGAGAGGTGCCTACATCGATTATTCGATGAGTGTCATCATTTCAAGAGCGCTTCCAGACGTAAGAGATGGCCTTAAACCGGTCCACAGACGCATTCTCTACGGGATGGATGAATTGGGAGTCAACTACAATAAATCCTATAAAAAATGTGCAAGAATCGTCGGGGATGTACTCGGTAAGTACCACCCGCATGGCGATACCGCAGTTTATGATACCATGGTACGGATGGCCCAGGATTGGTCCATGCGTTATCCATTGGTAGACGGGCAAGGAAACTTTGGTTCTGTCGACGGAGATTCTCCTGCAGCGATGCGTTATACGGAGGCAAGACTTAGAAGAATATCAGAGGAGTTATTAGCCGATATTCGCAAGAATACGGTAGACTATATTCCCAACTACGACGACAGTACAGAGGAGCCTAGTGTACTTCCTGCAAAATTCCCGAACCTCCTGGTAAACGGAGCAAGTGGTATCGCCGTAGGTATGGCGACCAATATGGCTCCACACAACTTATCTGAGGTTGTGGATGGCGTGACTGCTTACATTGACAACAATGAGATTACGATCCCAGAATTAATGCAGCACATAACAGCACCTGATTTTCCAACTGGCGCAACGATCTATGGATATCAGGGGGTAAGAGCAGCTTTTGAGACCGGAAGAGGACGTGTAGTACTACGTGCGAAGGCGGATTTTGACACTACCAGCAGTGGTCGTGAGCAAATCATCGTAACTGAAATCCCTTATCAGGTCAATAAGGCAAGCATGATCGAGAAGACTGCTGCTTTGATCAATGACAAGAAAATTGAAGGCATAGCCGATATCAGAGATGAGTCGGATAAGTCTGGAATGCGGGTTGTATACGATCTTAAAAGAGATGCCATTCCGAACATTGTACTCAATAACCTTTATAAGCAGACAGCACTACAATCTTCATTCAGTGTAAATAACGTAGCACTTGTAAAAGGAAGACCTAAGACTCTCAACCTCAAAGACTTAATCGTCAATTTTGTTGACCACAGACATGAGGTTGTTATCCGAAGAACGGAGTATGAACTAGAGGAAGCAGAGCGAAGAGCGCACATCCTCGAAGGATACCTGATTGCATTGGATAACCTGGACGAAGTGATCAACCTGATTCGTAATTCCAAAGATCCGGATGAGGCACGAGAAGGCTTGATCGAGAAGTTCAGCCTTACAGAAATTCAGGCAAAAGCAATCCTGGACATGCGACTCCAACGTCTGACAGGACTTGAGAGAGACAAAATTCAGAAGGAATACGAAGAAATTCAGGCGTTGATCAAGGAGTTGAAAGATATCCTTGAAAACGAAGATCGTCGTATGCAGATCATCAAAGACGAGCTAGCGGAGATCAAAGAGCGATATGGAGATGAAAGAAGGTCTGACATTGAGCATAGCGCCGATGAATTCACAGCAGAAGATATGATTCCTGATGAAGACATGGTTATTACCATTTCACATCAAGGGTATATTAAGCGAACGCCATTGACAGAGTACCGCACGCAAGGAAGAGGGGGCGTAGGAAGTAGAGCTGCTACTTCAAAGGATGATGACTTTACGGAACACCTGTTCATCGCTTCTGCTCATAATTACCTATTGATTTTTACCGAGTTTGGTAAGGTATTCTGGATCAAAGTATGGGAGCTACCTGAGGGCAGCAAAGCCTCGAAAGGACGACCGATTCAGAATGTGATCAATATCGAATCCGAGGATAAAGTACGATCCGTAATCAATGTGGATACACTGGATGATCCGGATTACATCAATAACAATTTCCTTGTGATGTGTACCAAGCGGGGGATCATCAAGAAAACCTCTCTTGAAGCGTATAGCAGGCCTAGAAGGAATGGAATTAACGCCATTACCATCCGTGAAGACGATAAGCTGCTGGATGTAAGCCTGACCGACGGTGATAATCACATCGTGATTGCATGTAATACTGGCAGGGCCATCAACTTCCATGAATCAGATGTACGCTCCATGGGAAGAATGGCTTCAGGAGTGCGTGGAATGAATATTACAGACAAGGAATTCGTAGTTGGTATGGTTTGTGTTGATTATAAGAACCCTCCAAACCTATTAGTAGTATCTGAGAAAGGATACGGCAAACGATCTGACCTTGAAGATTACAGAATCACCAAAAGAGGTGGTAAAGGAGTAAAAACGCTCAATGTAACGGATAAAACAGGAGAACTTGTTGGAATCAAAGATGTGGTTGATGGTGATGAATTGATGATCATCAACAAATCCGGAATTGCTATCAGGATGTCTGTAGACAACCTGAGAGTAATGGGAAGAGCCACACAAGGTGTTCGACTTATTAAGTTGAACGATGAAGATGAGATCTCGGCTGTAGAAAAAATTTCTAATATCGGAAATGATGAAGAAGAAGGGCAGGAAAGCTCTGAAGCTTCAGAACAAAGCGAAAACCAAAAGGATAACGAAGAATAAATTAACGAAACGAATAATGAGAACATTCTTAACCCTAATGTTAGCGGCAATTTGTGTAGTAGGATACTCGCAGAAAAAGCCAAAAATCAATCAGGCACTCTCTGCAATGGAGAAGGGCGAACTTGCTGAGGCTAAATCTATCATAGATGCTGCCATTGAGCATGAGAAGACCAAAGATGACCCTAAGACATGGTTCTACAGAGGACAAATCTATGCTTCACTGGATACTGCCAATAGCGAGCCAGGAGCATTTGATGAAGCTCTGAAGGCCTTTGATAAAGCATTGGAATTGGATCCTGAGCAAAAGTCCATCGAGTCAGTAGATTTCACCACTGGCCAGATCAGCAATGTTGAATCTAAAAAACAGGGATTCTATGCCTTCTACTATAACAAGGCGATTGCTGATTACAACAGCGAATCTTTTGAATCCGCAGCAGAGAATTTTGCAACTTCATTCTACATTTTACCAAGTGATACCAATGCAATTCTGAATGCAGCGTATTCTTACAGCGCGGCTGGAATTGATGAGAAAGCGGAAGAAAGCTACAAATCTGCCTTAGAGGCGGGTGTGAAAGATCGTTCATTGTTCCTTCAGCTTTACAACCTTTCTATCAAGGATGAGCGATACGAAGATGGACTGGCGTACATCAAAAGCGGAAGAGAGCTATATCCGGATGATGTAGAACTTGCGAAATTCGAAATCACTCTATTGATTCAGTTGGAGCGTTCGGACGATGCGATGAAAGAGCTGGAAAGTGCCATCGAAACAGATCCGAATAATGCAGACTTACTATTCAGCTTAGGTGTATTGAAGGATGAGACCGGAGACAGTGAAGGTGCTATGGAAACTTATAAGAAAGCCATCACGATTGATCCAAACCACTTCAACTCTTACTTCAATATTGGTGCGATGTTATTTAACAAAACCAACACATTGGTGAAAGAGCAAAGTAGTCTTAACTACTATCCTGGAAAAGCCAGATATACAGCAGAAGAGAAGAAGAAGTATGACGATTTGGATGCTGAAATTGAGGTGAACCTAAAAGAAGCACTTCCAGTATGGGAAAAACTATACTCGCTGAAAAGCGACGATGCGGATGTAATGGGTAGCTTGATTTATGTATACAAAGGTTTGAATATGACTTCTAAAGCCAAAGAAATCCAGGATAAGCTGGATGCCATTAGTAACTAATTAAGTTTTAAGAAATATTTTTGAAAGCCGATCGATTTGATCGGCTTTTTTGTTGCTCTACATTGATATGATACACGAAGTACTGTCTGCTTACGGCTTTGAACCGGGCCTGATCCAGGAATTTGAAGAGATTGGTTACCTGAAAAAAGTAAAGAAAGATGACCACATCATTAATTCAACCAATCCGGAAAAAGACATTCCATTTGTCCTGGAAGGGCTGCTGAAGGTCTATCGATATAAAGAGGATGGGAGTAAGGTGCTGCTGTATTACCTGGAAAGGGGCGAAACCTGCTCCATGTCCATCACCTGTTGTTTAGAAAAGAAAACCTCCAGCAACATCCAGGTAGTGGCCGAAGAAGATGCTAAAATCTGGATGATCCCCAATACCAACCTGGATCGATGGATCGTGAAGTATCCCTCATTCCGACGTTTTGTGTTTGCTTCTTATCAGCTACGTTTTGATGAACTCATCGAAACCATCGACAGCCTGGCATTTACCAACATGGAGGAACGATTGGTGAAATATCTGCTGGATACGAAGCAAGCGACCGGCACCTTTGAGATTTTCAAAACCCACCAACAAATTGCCACGGAGCTCAGCACCTCACGTGTAGTTGTTTCCAGACTTTTGAAGAAATTGGAGATGGATGGAATCATAGAACAACACCGAAATAGGGTGGAAATACTTTAGCACACGCGTGTAACAATTGTTACGATTCACTAGCTTGCCTACTGGTACTTTTGCCCCATGAATCGTCTCCAAAGAACCCTCCCAATTTTACAGTGGCTACCCGGCTACCAGAGAAGTCATTTAAATGGCGATTTATTTGCAGGAATCACGGTGGGAGTGATGCTTATCCCTCAAGGGATGGCTTACGCCCTGATTGCAGGATTACCCCCGGTTTATGGCCTGTATGCCTCGATTGTTCCCCAAATCATCTATGCAATCCTGGGAACCTCCCGGCAGCTTTCTGTGGCTCCGGTAGCCATGGATTCCTTATTGGTGGCAGCAGGGGTGTCCGTATTGGCGACCGAAGGGACCGACTCGTACATTGCGTTTGCCATTCTGCTTGCTTTCTTCATGGGAGCTTTTCAATTCTTGTTAGGCGTATTCCGACTCGGATTTATCACCAACCTGCTTTCTAAACCAGTCATTAGCGGCTTTACCTCAGCCGCAGCCCTGATTATTGGTTTCAATCAGCTCAAATACCTGCTAGGCACTGATATTGCCAAGAGCAACCGTTTTTATGAGGTGGTCATCAACGCCTTCAACCAGGTCAATGAAACACATTTGATTACGTTCCTGATTGGCGTTGCCAGTATCGTGCTAATCAAAGGGTTAAAGCAGGTGAATAAAAACATTCCCGGAGCACTGATAGCCGTAGTTATCGGGATCGTGACGGTATCGCTATTGGATCTACATGAACAAGGAGTAAGCATTGTCCAAAGCATTCCAGAAGGGCTACCAGCTTTCCAGTTACCAGAATTCACTTTGGGAAGGTTCGGTGAAGTGCTTCCTCTGGCATTCACCATATCGGTCGTTGCCTTCATGGAGGCATTCTCAGTAGCCAAAGCCATGGAAGCCAAGAAGAAGGAACACAAAGTCATCTCTAATCAGGAATTGATTGGGCTAGGAGCCGCCAACATCGTGGGTTCACTCTTTCAATCGTATCCCGTAACCGGCGGATTCTCGCGTACGGCTGTTAACCATCAGGCGGGTGCGCATACACCTCTGGCATCCATCATCAGTGCAATACTCGTGGCCTTGACCCTGATCTTCCTCACACCATTGTTTTACTACCTGCCACATACCATCTTAGCTGCGGTTATCATGGTGGCTGTCAGCAGCTTATTTGATTACAGCTACATGAAAAAGCTGTGGCACGATAGCAAAAAAGAGTTTCTCGTGTTATTATTCACCTTTTTAGTGACACTGAACATCGGCATGGTGATCGGCATAGTGACCGGTATCGTGCTTTCGATTCTCGTATTTCTATATCGAGCAGCCTATCCACACATCGCCCGGTTGGGACGTATCAAAGGCCACCATGAGTTCAGAAACGTGACCCGCTTCGAAGAGCTTGAAACCTGGGACGAGCTGGCCATCTTGCGTATCGATGCACCACTCAGCTTCATCAACATCCAGGGAATCAGAGAATACATCCAAAACCTGGTCGTTAATGATCCTAAAATCAAAAATATTATCATCGACGCGGGGCCGGTGAGCCACCTGGACGCCACTGCTGCGGAAGGATTGCATGAATTGCTGAATGAATTGAACCAGAAAGGCGTGAGGCTAGTTTTATGCGACATTATAGGGCCCGTAAGAGACACGATGAAACAGACAGGATTGACCAAGATTATTGGGAAAAAGAACTTGTTTTTGAGCCTGACAGAAGCGGTTGAGAATGTCTTGACAAGCGCTAAGGATCCCTATAAGAAGGTGACACTGCAAACAAATGTGAAAACGTAACAAATGTTACAAACACCCAATACAAACCGACGTACTTTTGTACAGAATTGATTGAGATATGAAAATTGAACAGATATATACCGGATGCCTTGCACAGGGCGCTTATTTCATTGAGAGTGAAGGCGAAGCAGCGATCATTGACCCGCTGAGAGAGTCAGCACCCTATATCAAGAAAGCGGAGAAGGAAGGAGCATCCATCAAGTACATCTTTGAAACCCACTTTCATGCAGACTTTGTGTCTGGACACGTGGACTTGGCGAATAAGACAGGAGGGAAGGTCGTTTACGGACCGGGAGCGAAGGCAGAGTATGACTTCCACGAAGCGAAAGATGGCGAAGTATTTGAGCTCGGTAATATCAAAATCAAGGCATTGCACACCCCAGGACATACACTGGAAAGCACCACGTATCTACTAATCGATGAGAATGGTAAAGAACACGCCATCTTCAGTGGAGATACCTTATTCATCGGTGATGTTGGACGTCCGGACCTGGCCCAGAAAGGGACTTTGACGCAAGACGACCTGGCAGGCATGCTGTATGACAGCCTGAGAACCAAGGTTATGACGCTTCCGGATGACGTGATCGTTTACCCGGCTCACGGAGCAGGATCTGCCTGTGGCAAGAACATGAGCAAGGAGACGCATGATCTGTTGGGCAACCAGAAAGAAACCAATTATGCACTACGAGCGGATATGACAAAGGAAGAATTCATCAAAGAAGTAACCGATGGATTGTTGCCACCGCCACAGTATTTTGCTCAGAATGTAGCCATGAACAAGTCGGCAGCTGTTGGATTGGACACGGTACTTGAAAAAGGTAATGTCCCTTTGGATGTTGACACGTTCGAAGCAATGGCCAACCATGAAGGGGCATTAGTATTGGATACCCGTCATCAAAAAGATTTTATCAAGGGACACATTCCGAATTCCATTTTCATTGGAATCGACGGAAGTTTCGCACCATGGGTAGGCGCTTTGATCCCTGATCTTCAACAGCCCATTGTCTTTTTAGCGGATGAGGGACGTGAAGAAGAAGTGGTGACCCGACTTTCACGTGTGGGTTACGACAATACCCTTGGATTCCTTAAAGGGGGAATCGACGCATGGTCTGCAGCAGGAAAAGAGCTTCAGGACATGGAATCTATCCCTGCATCGCAATTTGCTAGTGAATATGCTTCAGGTAACATCCACGTGATGGATGTGCGTAAGCCGGGAGAATTTGAAGCTGAGCACGTAGAAAATGCGGAAAGCATTCCGCTCGACTACATCAGCGAGCAAATGGACCAAGTAGACCCGGATAAAACCTACCACGTACATTGTGCGGGAGGCTACCGATCGGTTATCGCTATATCCATCCTGAAATCCAGGGGATTGCATAACATGATAGACGTAGCTGGTGGGTATAAGGACATCAAAGCAACCGATGTTCCGGTCACTAATTTTGTATGCCCAACCACGCAGAAATAAGCTTCTGGTAGGGGAAATCTAAACGAACTATATCGATGGAATTTATAAGCCAACCATGGCCGTGGTATGTGGCAGGGCCACTTATTGCCTTTATTATGTTAAGTCTGCTACTCTCAGGGAAGCGATTTGGACTGAGTAGCAACCTCCGAAGTGTCTGTGCCATGATGGGTGCAGGAAAGAATTGTGAGTTCTTCGATTTCAACTGGAAGGACCAAACCTGGAACCTGGTGTTTGTCTTCGGATTACTCCTCGGCGGATGGATCGCCAACCAATGGATGATGAATCCGGAAGAGATGATTTTAAGTGAACAAACCGTGACAGAGTTGAAAAGCTTTGGCTTGGCAAACCCCGGAGAAACACTTGTTCCTATGGAAGTATTCAACTTCGATAACTTATTGACTACCAAGGGTATAATCACCATTATTTTAGGTGGATTCTTGGTGGGATTTGGATCAAGATATGCCGGTGGATGTACGTCAGGACACGCCATCAGTGGACTTAGCGATCTTCAACTGCCGTCATTGATTGCCGTGATTGGCTTCTTCATCGGTGGTCTCACCGTTACCTATCTTGTGCTACCTTATATTTTAAACCTCTAAAACCGATTCAATGAAATTCATCAAGTTCCTGATATTGGGCATCTTGTTCGGCATCATCCTAACCAAAGGAGAAATCATTTCGTGGTTCAGAATCTATGAGATGTTCCGCTTTCAGTCGTTTCATATGTACGGCGTTATTGGATCATCGGTAGTGCTGGGCATGATCATCATCCAGGTGATCAAACGCAAGCAGGTAAAATCCATCGAAGGGAAGCCCATTGAAATTGCGCCTAAGGAGCGAAGCTTCTACCGATACATCATCGGAGGGACGATTTTTGGTATGGGCTGGGCACTGACTGGCGCTTGTCCGGGGCCGTTGTTCATCCTGGTAGGCAATGGAGTGGGCGTATTCATTGTCGTCATTTTAGCTGCGATACTCGGAACCTATATATATGGACGGTTGAAGAACAGACTTCCGCATTAAATGGTGTTACTTTGACGCATGTTACTAACCATTATATTGCTTCTCGCCATTGTTGGCATCATCGCGTTTGTTTACTACATCTTTAAGAATGAAGGGCCGCATCATCAATAAGCGAATCTCCCTTCGTGATGGCTCGTTGCAGAGCGATGGAAGGCGTACTTTTGCAGTATGAGCCATTTCAACGACCTGAATCTAACCACACCGCTTAATAATGCCTTAGAAGATTTAGGGTTAACCACACCTACACCCATCCAGTCCCGTGCATTCCCCGCGATTCTCTCCGGACAAGACCTGGTGGGTATCTCACAGACAGGTACTGGAAAGACCTTTGCGTATTTGATTCCTTTGCTAAAGGATCTGAAGTTTTCGAAAGAGATCAACCCCCGGATTCTTATCCTGGTGCCTACGAGGGAGCTGGTGGTTCAGGTAGTAGAGCAGATCGAAAGCATCACGAAATATATGAATGTCCGTGCATTGGGTGTATACGGAGGAAAAAATATCAACTCACAAAAACCTGCGCTCAGGGAAGGAACCGATGTGCTAGTAGGAACGCCCGGACGAACCTATGATCTGGTTTTGCACCATGCACTTTCCCTGAAGAATGTGAAGAAGCTCGTGATTGATGAAGTGGATGTCATGCTGGATCTTGGGTTCCGATTCCAACTGACCAATATCTTTGATTTACTGCCCACCAAGCGACAGCACATCATGTTCTCTGCTACCATGACCGAAGACGTGGATGCACTGATCGATGATTACTTCGTGGCTCCTGAGAAGATTACCATCGCAGTAAGTGGTACGCCGTTGGAGAACATTGAGCAAACCAGCTATGCAGTGCGTAACTTCTACACGAAAGTCAATCTGCTGCAACATCTGTTGGTCAATAAGGCGCAATTCCAGAAAGTATTGGTGTTTGTATCCAGCAAACGCAATGCGGATCGCTTGTATGAATCCATGGAAGTGGTGTTAGGGAAGGATATGTGCATCATTCATTCTAATAAGAGCCAGAACTACCGCTTGCGCTCCCTGGAGCAATTCAATGGGGGTGACAAGCGTATCTTTATCGCTACGGACGTCATAGCCCGCGGATTGGATTTGGATGAGGTAACGCATGTCATTAATATGGATGTCCCGATCTATCCGGAGAACTACATGCACCGTATCGGTCGTACAGGCCGTGCAGAGCATGAAGGTCATTCCATTTTGCTGTACACGGAAAAGGAGCGTGTGTATAAGGATGCAATCGAGGATTTGATGAATCAACCAATTGCGGAAAGTGATTTTCCAGCGGTTGTAGAAATCTCCAATGAGCTGTTGCCTGAAGAACGTCCTAAATCAAAACAAGTAGAGCTATCTGATAAAATTGGCGCGAAGGAAGCCAAAGGAGAGTCTACGCACGAGAAAAAGGATAAGAACAAGAAGGTGAATTTGGGTGGTTCTTACCGACGAAAGCTGGCGCAGAAATACAAGAAACCAAAGACCCGAGGAGACAAAAACGCCAATAAGAAGAAGCGACGTAAGTAGCTGTATAGCAATACGTTATATAGATTTCTTTTTCATAAGTTAATCCAACCGTTAACGTGATATAATTTTGCCGCTAATTTAAATATCTCATATGGCTAGTTTTTACTGGAGTATTCGTTTTAAAACTTTCACTGCCAAAAAGGCTTTAACCCTATTATTACCGATATTAGTTTTTTTAGTCTCTACTTCTTGCAGTACAGAATCTGATTCTGTATCACCACAGATAACTCTTGAAGAATCAATTCAACCATTCGAAGTTTCTTTTCTAACAATAGAAGATAGCTCTGCTACAATTCATTGGAATAATCCATATAATAACCTATCTGAGGTTAACTACTCAATCACATTCAAAGGACCAAGAATTGTAGGTGACTCGGTAGTTATTGATGATCTTGTTATTCTTGATTATATGGACACTTCTATTGTATTTTCCAAAATACTTATTCCAAAGGTGTACTATGAAATAGAATTAGAAGCCATAACTAGTGACACTAGCTTAACACAATCAACAGGCTTTAGAACTGAAGATATTGATTTTAGATCAACGTTACCAACTGACATTATTAGATATGATGCAAATAATCAGATTATACAATGCATAGAATTTCAAGATGGATTTTTGCTTGTTTTTGAAAGAAATGAAGGCGTTAGAATTTTGCAAGACTTACTATTTCTCAATTCCAAAGGAGAGGAGATATGGAGAAAAGAAGTGGGGTTTTCCGCAAGTGGAGATTGGGAACATGTCGTCAACTTAGAGTCCTTTAATTCTGAAATCATCCTATATATAAAAAAGGAAAATTCTCTTATCCTTAGGCACTACGATCTTTCTGGGAACTTAACTTCAGAGACTCTTGTCCAAAATACTTCTGTATACGATTTTTTGTATAGAGGTGCTTGGCAAAGTGGAGATTTAAAATGGAATGGCAGTGAATATATTGCTGCTTTTAGTGACAATAGCAATACAAATTCAAGTATATATTTTACTCGTATTTCCAAAGATGGAATAATTAATGTCATCGATTCAATTTACTTCCACGGTTTAGTCTCTCATGTTGAATTGACTACCTCAAATGAATATATTATTTCTATAAACGAAGATCATCAATCAGGAGAAGACTATTTAATGATGACTGATATTAACGGAAATATTAAATGGTCCACAAATCTCAATTTTATTTTTCCTGATGGATTTCTTGTAAAAAGAATCAAATATGATCCCAGACATGGGATCTACTTTATTGCATCAGCAATCTTTACTTATCCTTTTACAGGAACAATCCCTGTGGTAGGAAAAATTAGCTCCCAGGGAGATCCATTGTGGGTTAACTCCGCTAATTACTCTAAAATAAGTTCACAATTACAAGATTTATATATCACTGAAAATGGTGGTGTTATAATCGCCGGAGGAGCAGGTGCTGACCAAACACCAGTGGGAATATATGAATTCAATAACAATGGCTATTACTTGTGGCACAATCGATTTTATCCATATGATGATTTTCGTAATAACAAAGTAGCTGGCGTATATCCTTCTAGCACTGGTGGTTTTCTTCTATTTGCAACTGCTACAACTAATTTAGGATTATCAGACGATTCAAACTCTTATCCATTTTTTGTCACGCTAAATGAATTTGGACGGCTTTAAATCCAAGTATTCTGTTGGCGTAAGCTCGAAGGAAACCAAACACAAATAAGATAAAGTGTTGTAAGTATCTGTAAAACAATAAGTTACATCATTCTATCTCATCTGAATTTAACATGGTGAGTAGGATGGAGTCCGCCTTGACGATTTGGGTCTCAAAGTGGTACATGTCCTCCAGGACTGAGCGAATGCTTGGTTTGCCCGCATAGATCTGATCGATCGCTTTATCGCTTGTTTCCAGGTAGTTATTATTGAGCGTATACACGTTATTCAGCGCGTCTACGAGCTCCAAATCCATTTCAACCAATGTGCCAGTGGCTTTAGCGATCTCCCAGGAGCGGTTACTGATATCTGCTGTACGAAGTTGTATGTTGTATGGCCCATAAAACAACAGCCTATCGTCCTGAAGGTAGAGTGTCATCGTACGTTCGTTAATGGAGATAATGCGGTTATCCTCAATGCTTTGAACCTTTAAGTACGTAACAGGAGTGGACTGAGCAAACGGTAAGACCTGTTTAAGGTAGTTCTCCAATTGACGGTCGTTAGAAGCATCGATTGGGAGGTCATTTACCGGCATAGACATGACCAGGTGTTCATTGTTGTAGAGTTCTAAGATGAGCTCTCTACGATATTCCATGGATTTCCGGATGGTGCTGTCGTTCTTGAGAATCTCTGCACGAATCGATTGCGTGACACGATCGAGGGCACGTTCAGTAGCCAGGCTTTCACGTAGGCTATTCAGCAATAAGGCCAATAAAACGGCGAATATGATGGATAGAAACTCGAGGACTAGCTGCTGCCGGTTGATGGAGGATTTGCTCATACCCATAAAAATAAACCAGGTAGGGAATTCCCTTAAATTTTTAATAAGGAATAGAACTAAAAAATGTATGTACCGTTATTTAATGTATATACATACATTATTAATTATTATGACACTAAAAGAAAAGACCCAAGACATTTACAACATGATTGGCCAGGGCCAATTGATGGAAGCCTTTGACAAGTACTATGCAGATGACGTAGTAATGACTGAACCGATGGGAACACGTGAAGGCAAGGTTGCGTGCCGTGAATACGAAGAACAATTCCTAAACAGCATACAGGAATTTCATAACCTGGATGTAAAAGCTATTACCTCAGACGAAGAAGCCGGAGTAGTGATTCACGAGACTGCTATGGAGGTTACGTTCAAAGATGGCAACCGCGTACATATGGAACAGACAGGAGTACAGCGATGGAAGGGTGGACAGATCGTGAACGAGCGATTCTATTATTCCGGAAGCTAAGAAAGATAAGAAGAACTAAGACTTTAGAATAGCTAGAAGTTAGATATGGAGAATGACGAACCCTCACGATAAATATCGGGAGGGTTTTGTTTTTTATAGACTTATCAGAGTTGATGTACAGCACACAGAGAACAATGAAAACCACAGAAACCCCGCAGTAGGGAGCCATACGCTATATTTTAACTTAACATAATATAAATTATATAACAAAGCTGTGTTTTATTACTGCTACGCTGTTTGACGAATATCTGTCAGCTTAGATTATATAATGATATTATGTTAACCAGCAAAGCTGGACATTGACGTGCACGTTTCTGATTGATGATTTTTTTGGTGCAGTGCTTCTAGCGAGGTTGTTATATAATTAGACGTTATATTAAATAGCCGCTCGGCCAGTGCACATTCCATCGCTCGGCCGTTTCCTGACCAAACGGCTATTAATAGTTTCCCACCCGCTTTCAGGCTAAGACCTGATGACCAGCCCAAATGCAAGAGATTTCCAGGCAAAGTCTGTCGTTCTATTTTTCGTTATCCGTACGGTTGGTAAGTTTGATTTCAAATACGCCATTCTCAGCGATTAGGAATTTGCCTGTAAAACACTTGCTGGCCAACGCTCTGTTTGGCTCACAGCACAAGCCAACCTCAAGCGTCATTCTGAGGAATCAGTAAAGCCAAAGGCTACTGATGACGTGAGAATCTCTTTGACGCTTGTAGCAGAATTAGAATAGCTCACGGGTCATCAGTTTTTCATCTGTGTTCGCTTAATCGCTCAAGCCGCTGGGCTCATCCTTTTCCATTGATGAAAAGGATGCAAAAATCTAGACAGAATAAAGCTTCAACCCGCATGGCCAACGCATGGCCCGCTATTCTGTCAACCAACCCGCCAAGGCGTAGATTTGATTCTACTTAACATAATATTCAGGATTGTCTTTTCATGAACCAGCTACCATACTCGATCCCGATATTCATTTTCTCTTCAGCTATTTGATCTTCAGAAGTTTCAATCTCCCATGAACCCTCGAACTGTTCTGTATCGTGATTATAGGTTCCATAATAGTGAATATCCCTTCCCGAGTTTTCTTGATCTAATACAAACTCATTTGTATCTCGATCTAAATAGATAGCATTTTCATAGACTTTGATAAAGCTTATCATACTATCCTCACAAAACCCTCTTATTGAAGATTTCTCTTTAGTACCAATTTCTATTTCTAAATCTTGACATATTCCATTAAATCCATCTTCGTTTTCATTCAGCATCATTTCAAAATCAATCTCAAGAAATTCGTTCTCATTGAGGTATTGAGTGTAAACTCCTTTCCACTCTCCTTTCATTTCTAGAATCATATTACCAAGGTCTGTATGGCTTTACAAATTGCGTTACTTTCTCCGTTTCTTTGAAATCGGTTTCCTCCAAAAGCTCTAGGTAATCTTGGAACAACTTAGAAAGTTTAGATTCTGGATATGTATTAATCGAGTATTCTAAAGCATTCTTGAATTCATCTTGAAATTGATTCGTCCATCCAAATGCTGGTGTATTATCCATACCCATCATAAGGAAATATTTGTATGCTTGTAGTTCGTTACTAGCATATTCACTGAAAATGAATTCAGAATTGGAGTTATGAAACTTTTCCCATCTGATAGCCCTATCAACTAATTGATTCAGAGGCAAGAATATTCCACCATCCTCTCCATAAGGCTGATTGGCTTCAATCGCATACAATTCAAAAAAAGCCGTCATATCATTAGTGAGATATTGACCAAGATGGTCTTTTATAAATTCAGTATTTCTTTCTAGAAATATGGCTCCTTCAGTTGATGCCACTCGATACCCATATTCTATCACCTTTCTCTGAAAATCAATCGCTTTTGGTTTATGCAAGCTTTCGTCTGCATAGATAATTGAGTTAAATTCTTCATAGTCTGGGTGCTCATATAGGATATCATTCAATCTATTTATAGTTGATACATACTCTTCGAGAAAGAATTTGAAGTCATTATTTGAAATTGATTTGGTTGAATCTCCAAGACTCTTTTTGATTGCTTCAACTTTGATGGAAGCATATTTCCAAAGACCTGGTCTAATATCAAAGATTGAAGAGTTGATTAGCTTGTTTTCTTTGATTTTGAGCTTAAAACGAACTGTAGTATCAAGATTTTTAAACGGTTCTAATTCCTTATATCCAATCTCGGTTTCAGTTGAATCTCTTCTGACTATTATGTATCCACTTGAATCATAGGTATTTAACATTGCTAACTGAGCGTCATAATCATCATCTGAATCTGTGACTTTATTGGTCTTTAATTCAAAGCGGTTATTGCCAACTTGTCTAATAGCCACATTTTGATTTTGGGAAACAAGAATAGGCTTTAGGTTAGTTAGCTTGCCAAGAGTCAATTTTACCGTGTAGGTGCTATCATCATGAAGACTTGTAAGACGACTCCCATCCTCTTTCCGAAGTTGAAACCTGACAATATCGCTAAACTCGGTACCATAATATGATCCAAATCGGATAGTATCATACCTGATCTCAGAAGTGTTTTCCTTGTTGTTGTTTACTTCACAAGAAAAGAGAATAGATGAGATGAAAGCAAGAAACAAAGTGTTAAATCGCATCGCTATTGATTTTGATTCTTTCGTAATTCATTACTTCATGTTATTTACCAAAATGCCTAAATCTTCATTCCAGAGCGTATTCAACTCTAGTGCATCCTCATCAACTTCTATAAATTTTGCCTCCATCAATTCGAACTCGTCTTTCGTGAAATCACAGTTTATCCAGGCATCTTCACCTCTTTCTGAAATTATATGAGTCACAAATGCTCTGTAGATTAAGAGAAATGAGGCAAGTTGTTGAACAGACGAATTAACGAAATAAGGCCTTCCGCCCTGCACACTGGTTGCATAGACTTTATCTGATTTTTCAGGGCTAATTCCAATAAGGTCACCCTGTCCTTGTACTCCTATTATTAAGAGCCTATTGAACTCCTGAAAGTAATCTGGTCCAAAATTTAGATATGGTGCTGCTGTATCAGGAAGTCCTGAGGTAGTTAAGAATTCAAGTGTAGAGTTATCTACTCGATATGGCTTGAATAATTGAATGTCAAATTTATTAAGTTTTTCATCTGGCATAGACAACCATTGTTTCTCAAACTCTTGTGGGTTCATCATCATTTGTAGTAATCAACTTTGATACAAACAGAAATATAACACCAACTGATGGAGCTACTAGGGTTATAAAAAATATAAGCCATCTGAGATCTGATTTACGTGTATCTGCTAGAGTTATTACTGCTATCAAAGAATTAATTAGAATTGATACAGAGCTGACTATCAAGGAATAAGTCCTGCCAAATGTGTTCGGGAAATTATCTGGATAGATCAAATTACTAATCCAACTTGCTAGACCCCCAACAATAAAATTGTTCAAAATGAAAAAGACGATAAGGATTATTCCATATTTCTTGAGGAGACTCTTTAGTTCAGAACTTTTTGTAGGACTCATATTCTGGCGATTTGATTCTCAAAACTATACTCTTGAAGCTGTTCAATCGTATTCTTATTCAGGTTTATCCCGTATTCAGGATTCTTAACTGCTGAATCTGTGAATAACTGATTAGGTTCATTCCATACAGTGCTCGGAAACAAATACTTAGTTGGTTTCTGACCATCAACAAACAAGACTAAACCAATCCAGAGATCATCTCTTAAACCTCCTTCAAGATCAGATTTTGAGACGAAAGCATAGTTTGTTTTCTCGATATTGATCTGACGACATAGAATATCGTACTCCTGCTCCCCTACTCGATTTGCAACTCTGAAATGAGCTCCCCTGTGATTTAGGTAACTTTGGATAACATGATGATTTTCAGAGAGTAAGAAAGCAGTTTTCATGATGGTCTCTGCTAGCTGATCTAGCTTGGAAAGTGGGCGGAGCTGAGACCAAATAATTGACATTTAATTCGCAATTACTGAAAGTGATCTAATCAATTTACAAACTGCTCTTATTTCTGGTACATCACTATTTGCTCCTCTTTTAATTATTGTAGCTATTACATGACTGTCAATTTCATTGAGTATTTCAGAGCAATGAACAAACATATCTCGGCCTTTAAATGAAATCTTATTATTCCCGGATTGATATTCCCTACCTGAATTTTGTATGAATGCGTTTCTCAAACCTATTAGAAACCCCCTTTCAGTCAAATCGTCAGATTTATTTTCGATAAACAAAGCAATTAGGGACAATTCCCACGCCAATAGCTCCAATTCGCTTTCATTTCTTTCAAAACCAATGCTGGTCACAGAATTCAAGATGATCCTTATAGGCTTAATTAGCTCCAGTCTATCACGTTCTTCAAACCCTAATATGTGTTGATTGATATGGTATAAATGATATAGTTTTAGCCTGTATGGAACATCTAAAAGTGATTCAAAGTATTTGACTACCAACTCTGGTGAGAACGCTGTTGACAGATCAATTAACTCCTCTATTAAATCAATATCTTCTCTCTTACCACCTTTTCCAATGCTATTGTTTATTATTTCTATGTATTCTGAACGGTAAGTTCCATCATCTAAAACTATTGCCTTTATTGCATGTAGAATGGATTTATGGTGCCTGGTCGCTCCTTTTGCAAAGTGCTTATAACTTCCAATTTCATCACCGTCTAGAAAACTCTCTAAAGACAATCTTTGATTACGAGAAAATGCTACAATTACACCAAAATACGTTGCTAAATTTCCTTTTTTCTTAAGTTGTTGGAGTTCTTCTTCAGAATAAATACCATTTAATAGCACCCATGTAATTCCATTGGTTAAGTCTACCGCTATATCTTCACCATCATATAACAGTTTATCAATCTCATCTGTGGTATAAGCTTTGGCCTCCTTTATTGGGTTGGTCGAAAAAAGAGATATGTGTTCAATGTGCCCCCTTGGTGATACAAATGTCTCAGGTATACTTCCTATTCTCGAAAGAATGGCACACAATAATTCATCATGATTTATGCGATACTTAGCTAAGACGTCAAGAAGTTCCTGTCTTTTTAGGCAATTAAACTGATCAGCCAAAATAGCAAAGTATGGCAGAATGAAATTGTACTGAACGTCTTGTGAATATGCTGGAAGAGACATTAGCTCAACTAATGATTTCCCAATTTTTTTTGAATGTTCTTCGGTTTTAGAATAGTTGATAAGTAAAGGATAAACTGTCTCCAATCTATGATGATCAACATGATTTCTATGATTCAATAAACAAACAAAAAATTCCTTCCAGTCACCGTTCAATTTGATGCATTTGTAAAATTGAGGGAGTAACAAATGTTTAATGTTAAACTTTGAAATAAGCTCACCTTCATAACGAATCAATTCATCTGTGAACTCCGACATATCAAACAAATCCATACATTTCTGATGAAATAAGGGGAAATTGAGCTCTGAGTAGCGAACATTCAAAACGTAACACTGGGCCCTTTCTTTCAAGCAGAGTTCTGATTCATACCTTATTAGATAATTAGCTGCTCTTTCTCTATAAGAAATATTGTCTGATGATAGTTGTGATTTTACTCGATCAAAAAACCTCTTTTCTTCAGAAATTTTTTGAATATCATCTCCAATCAACGTTCTACTCCAATCAAGAAAATATGCCTCACCAAATATCCCATCTATCAGAATATCCAAATGAGAATCTTGTAATTTGTATTCATTGTTATGGTAGAGAATCTTAATCGCGTATATCTTAGGTATGCCACTTAAGTCATCTAGAAGTTCGATTATGAGATCTAGCATATCGTTGCTATAGTCTAATTTCAAGCAAAACCTTAACCATTCATGGTGCTCCGAATGCCATGGGAAAGATGATCTGATAATGATTTCAAGTGATTCCTTTTCTTGTCTGGGAAAAGAGGTAAGTAAAATGCAAGCAGAATTATAGCGCAAATGACTATCTAAATGCGTCAGTGAACTCTTAATAGTTTTATAGTAGTGTTCGTTCGAAAGGACCTTCTTGAACTTGTCCCTGATGCTTGGATACCGATCTAATGTAAACTTGCCTAAGTGGCGTACTACATGTAGAAATTGACTTTCATAGATTTCTTTTTCCTGTATAAGTGTTTCTAGAAAGTGTTCGAGATATATTTCTTCTATACCTAACGAATCATTTTTGGGCTCGCGAATATTTGAAAGAACAAGTTCTTTAGATCTAGGAGTATTGGTAATCAATTCATTCAAAATGCTTTCAACCTTTACATAGTTATCATCAAGTCTCGAACTTTGGTATAATAGTGGCCAACCAACAAGATTTACATCCCGTTCTTTCTCAAATTCGAATAGAATAATTGCTGCTGAAACGCATATTTCATTTCTGTAGAGACAACAAAATCTCAAATAGCTAATTAGATTATCCCAAGAAATTCTTTGTCTTATGATTTCAACCATCTCGAAATCTCCCTTTGCTATTAAATCAATCGATCGATTTAGTAGTGTATTTGGAAGATTTTCTTTACAGAGGCTTAACCAGAGTTTTAAGGCCTCTTTGAAGCTATAGTTCTTATTCCGACATACAATTTCTAGAGCATTTAAAACTTCAGCCTCGCTACCTTCATTGTAATAATTAGTTAGAATGCTTTTGGATTTTTCATGAACTACTGGATTACTTAAAGCATCAGCAAGCAGGATGCAACATTCGTCTAATTTAAATTCCTCAGGAATCACTGTGGCAATCGTTGGGACTAAGTCATGGCATGAAAATGTCTTTGCAGCGATATGTGGATTCTTCGCAGATATTAGCTTCTTCTTTTCATTGACGTTTAGTTGATAGTTAGATATAACTAGATAATGACTCAAGATTTTGACAGCTCCTTCATTATGCCCGTGATGCGAAGGGTGATCAGGGTTAATATAACTTTCAAAAAACCAATTAAATCCATCATCACCTAAGTTCTTGAAAATGTATGCATATGCATACGGAACAATAAAGTCTGATCTGCCCCAGAATCTAAGTGGTCTGAATTCTAGATTTTGAACTCTGGATAGAAACTGAATATTCAAAGTGCCAACTTGTGCTTCTGCTAATAAAATTGAGGCAGCCGCTGTATTGTCAATAGAGAACATAAGTTCATCTAATATGGATGAAAGAAAGTCCTTAATCTTATTAGTTTTTCCTTTGAGTCTAGCTAAGCCAGCTGCAAATGAAATTTCACGCCAAAACTCAATACGACTTGAGTCTTTAAAGTGAAATTCGAATCCAGAACTCAGCTTTTCCAACAATGACATTCCAAGAACAAATTGCCATAATTGATGAGATTGAAATGAATAACCACCTCTATCTTCCTGCAAAAAGATACTTTTGAAAAAAGTAATTACTTGATCGACAATTTTATTCTTTTTTTCTCCTTCAGGGGTCAGATCATTAATGCATTCGAATAGCTCATTGTTATTTAATTTGCCTGATTCAGATCTATATATTCGATATGCTATTTCACCTAAATAGTGTTCTCTTTGATATGAGTTTGGATAGGCATCAATAAAATCTTTTAGACTTTCCTTTTGATCAACTGTATGCCAAGTTAATTTCTTTTTGATGACCTCATATAAGATTTCAGCTGTTGTCTTGCTCTCAAATTCACTAGTTAAGTAATCCCTGATCAAGCAAATTATTAAGGGTGTAGTTGCAATTGATAGTAGTTCACCTTTTCGATTTAGGTGTTCAAAACGATTTTTTGCATCTGCTAACGCTAGTTGTTCATTAAGACCCTCTGCTCGGGCTTCATTCTTGAGGATTCTCTTTATTTCCTCAGTTGACAAATCAAGAGTTGTTAAACAATTCCAACTATTAAAATTCACGAAACCTTTTAACTCAATTGGTCTTCCGGTAGCTATAATTCTTAATCGGTTTGACTCACTATGCAGAGTTCCAATATGCTTTATTAATTGGATAATTTCACTTTTATCTAACTCATCAAGTCCGTCAAATGCTAGTGTTATTTCTTTACCTAGTCTTAAGCTCTCAGATAAATTGAATGACTTATTTTCAAGGTCAATCTCCTCGTTTACAAACTCATTTATTTTTTCCTTTAGATTTCTTAATTCGCTATCAATTCTGCCCTTTATAAAATTTGAAGGAATAAATATTAAAAGATTGTCTTTTTTGATCTCTTCAAGAAAAAATCGCGCCAACATCGTACTCTTTCCACTCCCCATTTCTCCAAAAAGAAAAGTCGGTTTAGGGTCATGGATTAGCTGGTGTAGCTCACCAACAATTGCCTCAAGTTGCGCTGCTTCTTTTGGATCTGATCTTTTTAGGTTCTGTGCGTATATCTTAATCTCATCATTGTGCCTAGCAACTTTTCTCGCGATCAAATCAGGTAATTTCTTATTGATTACATTGGCGCTATATTTTGAATTTAGAAATACATTTAACCAATTAGCGGTTTTCTTAAGCAGTTCAGAGTAATCAAAGTCTACATATTTAAATGCTCTATTTGGAAGGTCATCAATATCTCTAATTTTTAGACAAAGATTTTCTACACTTTCTTTATTAAGAAATTTGATGAATGGATCTTTCTCATCTTGCTTTTCCTCCAAAGCACACATTATTGAAGCATAAATGAAATCGGTCTGATTGCCTTTTAAGCCCTTTCCCATTTCTGATTCTGTTAAGGCTTTAATAACTGATCCTTTCAATTCCTTATCATTTTCTTGTTCGAATCTCCAGTTGACTTTATCCAAAAATGAAATAAGGGCATCATCATCAAGTTCAGTACTTATATCCTTTCCATATTGATTCTCATATTCTGAGATCAAATATTTTTTTACGCTATCTAGTAGATTCTCTTTTTCGTAATTATTTGTTATTAAGAGTTTTAAAATGCTCTCTTTAGGTAAAGAGATATTCAACTCTTCAGTAGTATCAGTTTTTTTCTCTTTTGCTATCTTATTGGTAGAATAAAATCCAAAAATCAAATTTTCACTTTTCTCATTTCTAAACCATATCTCAAGAAAGTAAGCAAGGGTATTTAGTATTTGATGAGAGTTGAATGAGAATGATGATTCCTTATCATAATTTTTTTGCTCTTCAACGTATCCTATCTCATCATTT
The DNA here is from genome assembly GCA_965601465.1 of Ekhidna sp. Classification (GTDB taxonomy): domain Bacteria; phylum Bacteroidota; class Bacteroidia; order Cytophagales; family Cyclobacteriaceae; genus Ekhidna. The sequence goes on from OZ271834.1 coordinate 3,042,555, forward strand.
TGTAAATAGACATCACCCTCATACTCAATTGCTACATTCACATGTGCATTCGGATTAGATTTTAGTACATCAAAGAATAGGATGATAGCCCTTTGCTTTTGTAAAGTGAACCCTTTGGTTTTATCACCAGCTTCTCTTTTCTTATCAATCATCTATTAGTTAATTTTCATTTTTCTGTCAGGGTAAAACCGCACATTGTAATTTAATTTAAAGTGTAAATAGTAATCCCTTTTGACATTTAATAATGTTAGCTAGCAATCACCGCACACATTGGCCACTCTCCTTCCCTCCTGTCCAACGTCCCTCACTGCGGTATAGCAATTCCTCGCTCGGCAGGAGTGGCAAAAGAGTGCTCGTTACTACAATAAAATGATGTGATTGCTTTTGATTGATGAATTAGGCCTTTGCCCTAAACTATTAATCCCCACCCAAAACCAAAGCTATATTAACATAACGCGAGACATTATGTAACGAACTGACGTTCGTTAAACATAATAATGTTATGCTAAATAGCATGAACGATTGAGCATCGTATCATATTGCTATTTAGAATTTTTTAATAGTTCCAAAAGCTTTTTGGGATCTTGTCGATTGTCCCAAAATGCTGTAATAATTACTTCTTTTGAATTGAACTTATAGAAAATGCTGAAATGTCCCATGGATGCGACACGAGTATCAGGAAAATCAGCTTCTCTGAAAATTTTGGGGTTTTTGGCAATTAATTCAGTTTTCGAATTACTGGCCTTGAGAAGTTTTAGTGAAAAAGAATTTGATTTGTTGTGTTCGACCCAATACTCCAAAATGTTTCTTCTCTGCCTGGCGCAGCAGTTTGAGTCCAGATTACTTTTCTTTTAGCCATTGAAGCTCTTGCTTGGTGAGTGAATCTTGATCAATCATTCTTCCATTTTGAATGTCATCTTCACTCATGGCCAACATGACCTTTTGCTCTTCGGTCAAAGGAATTTTATTATGCTCGACGTTGGAAGATTTAATCATTTTCTCCAGAGCCTGTAGATATTGCGAGTTGTCAATTGACATCAAACTATCAATTACCCTATTCCTTATTTCGTTCAATGTGGCCATATGTAAAGATATTTAATTTCTTTCGTTTTAGTTCCGCACACATTCAGCTTTTACCTTCATCTATCCCACCCTTTAAAATGCTGAAAGAGTGCTCGTCACTACAATTAATTGATGTGATTTTTCTCTGATTAATGAATTAGGCCTTCCCCACTATTAATCCCGCCCTCGGATCAACGCTATATTAACATAACGCAGGACATTATTTAACTAAAAAAGGTTTCGCTGCTTGAGGCGATCTGTGTGCTTTGATTATACAATCATATTATTTTAACCAGCCCACCAAGATGTAGAATTGATTCCACTTAAATAATATCAATGACCATTTAACAAAAGTTGTGGAGCTGATAATCATTCCTCCGTCACATCATAAATCATGATGGGCTCCCTGAAACCTTTGACCTTTGATCTGATCTTTCCTATGGGCTCGATTTCTCCCTCGAGCAACTTATAGGTGGCCTCTGAGGTTAAGACCTGACCTGGTATGGTGAATGCTTCAATTCTGGAGGCAATGTTTATGGTTTCACCAACTACCCCATACTTCATCCTCTTCTTAGAGCCGATGTTACCAACGATCAGGTTACCGCTATTGATGCCTACTCCCATTTGCAACAATGGCAGCCCCTTGATTTTTAATTTCTCATTGACCCTGGCAATCCCCTGTTGCATAGCTCGCCCACACTGCACAGCCCTCAATGCACAATTCTCTAGTTTCTTAGGTGCACCGAATATGACCAGGATACCATCGCCAAGAATTTCATTGATATAGCCTTCGTACTCCTGTATGATATCAATCATCTCTTCAAAATAGGTGTTTAGTATCTCAAGTACCACATCCGGGCTGTACTTCTCCGAAAGTGGAGAAAAAGACCTCAAATCACTTATTAACACGGACACAAATCGTTCCTCGCCACCAAGTTGTGTTTCTTTCTTATTCTTGACCAACTCGTCTAAAAGGGACTCGCTCATGTATTGGCCAAACATTTGTTTGACAAATTGATTGGACTGGTACAACTCACTGTTTAGTTGCTCCAACTGCTTCTTCGACTCACTGATTTCTTTCTGAATATCACTTAACTTGTTTAGCCGGATACGTTCTGTCAACAGTTTGCCCATTATCATGAACACTTCCAGATCAGAACCCTCCAACTTTCTGGGAACCGTATCAGCGATACATAATGATCCAATATTATTACCCATTACGCTAGCCAACGGATATCCCGCATAGAACCTGATATTAGGCTCACCTACCACCATGGGGTTATCATGAAACCTTTCATCTTCCAGGGTATCCTCGATAAGTAGGATCTCATCTTGCAAAATGGTATGTCCGCAAAAAGAGGTGTATCGATCTGACGACTCAAAATTCAATCCGCACGAAGAGTGGATCTTTTGCTCCTGACTTTCTATTGACGAAATATATGCGATGGGTACATTGAGGCATTTGGACAGGATCATTATTACCCCGTTGAATTGCTTTTCTACCTTTTTCCTTGACAGGTTAAGGGATAACAACTCTGCCAATCGTTCATTTTCGTTTGCTGGTATATAAGGTGCAATCATTCTGATACTTTATAAAAATCTATTGATCAAATGTGCTGAATTTCAATGGATAGATGTCAATGTGTTAATTGCATGATGTACTTCAGACTACAGTTTTGAAAGAAAAGCGTGCCAAAACCCGGAGCAAGCTTGCATATCCCCAGTTGGCGAATGAGTTTACACAGCGGAAGATCATCTTTGAGTTGGCAAGCATGGATGAGACGGTGGATGTTGACGGGAAGGAAAGGCCAATATGCAGAGGATTTGCTATCCAGATACCCCTCAAAAGAATAAGGTGGTGATCAATTGGATCACCAAAAGGACAATTGCCGCGTAGGCAAAAACAACGAAAATCAAGCTGAATAAGTACAGCACTTGCATTTTAGGATTCTCGGCCAGACTAAAGAGTCGAGAGGACCTGATGATTCCGGGCACAGATTTTCTTCCTTTTATACCTGCTTTGTTGAACGTTTCTTCATCAAATTGGAGAGCGATCGCCAAAAGCACGGATGAAAGCCCGGCAGATACCAGGAAAAGAACAGCTAGTCCCTGAAGGATGCCCACTACTGATCCAATTCGTAGATTCTCTTGCAGCGTGGACAAGAAAGTGAACTTTCTCCTTTTTTGAGATGAATACCGCTTACGTGGTTAACTACAAAATCTTGTATGAACGCATGTTTTGTCTCATGATTGTTGACATCAATTTGCTTATCTTCAATCAACTCCCTCACTTTTCCATCATACTCCTGCTGTCCCCAGCAATTGGGACAGGCACCTGCTTGTGCGAGCTCGGTATCTGTAAAGAGCTTCGAATGATTCTTTTTGCCGAATAGTTTTGTGATCAGGCTCATAATTTTTCTTTTTCAAATTTTAATTCCGGATGATTTTGAGGTACTGCGATCCTAAAAGCGATAAATGGAAAAAGGGGGTTGGGAAGCCAATATTTCCAGGCCATCATCGTAGATTTCTTCCCTGTTTTCGATTTAAAATGGTACCAGAAATAAATGAATTTATAAGGGCAGATACCAGGTATACCTGAAAAGGTGAACCCATCGGTCTTCAAATACTTCCTGGATATGTAGTAGTTGCCTTCAAAAGGAAACATCCCCCACCCTTTAGGGCCCTCGGCAAGTAGTTCGCCTGTTGGCACATGGGTGATCTTTATTTTTTCATTCTGACTCATTTAATTATGATTTCATGGCTATTGTATTCAAGCATTTTTTGCTGTCGCAGCTTGCTGATGACGTTGTTGACGGTCTGCCGACTGGTAGAGGTGAGTTTTGCAATTTCTTTGTGGCTAAAAATATTCTTCGCTTTCCTTACCCCTTCTTCTTCGCTATTCTCGTCAACAAAATCGACGATGAAATCCCAAATACGGCTTTCTGCATCTTTATATAGAATATCATCCAGCCTTCTCTCTATCCGCTTAAATTTTGCTCCTGCAATTTTCAGAATGGAAGAATGCAGCTTGGGATACTGCTCCATGAGCTCTTCCATCAGGTCTGTTTCGATAAAGCAAATCACACAATTGGAAGCTGCAATAGCTAAAAATTCCTCACTTTCCTCGCCCATGACGATTTTGGATTCGCCGAAGATGTTGCCTTTGCCGAGCATGTCTACCAGGCTAAATTCTCCATCCACGATCTTACCGATTTTCACATGTCCTTTTTTGATGAAATAGATGAGGTCATTGGTTTCAAACGTTTTTTGAATCTCCTGCCCTTTCTTGTAGGATTTCATTTCCAGAAGGTCGCATAGATTCATCATGTTCCTCATTCCAAGCCTCTTCATCATGTTAAATGAATCTTCTAAAAACCAATATTTTGTTAATCGCATAGATACAAGCAGCTAATTCAACGCTAAAGATATCAAAGGTGCCGTCAACGTATGATGCGAAGAATAATTCACTCATCACCAATATGAAAGAGTAGCCCTACGACCCAGGAACTTTGACTCAGATCACTGAGCAGATGGTCATATTCTGCAAAAACAATGGTACGGTTGAAGGATTTGTGAATTCCTCCACCGAGATTAAGACCGAAAACTTCTACTGCTTCTTTTTCTTGTTCTCCATTTCGAGTGATCGTTTCGTCTTCAACACTCAAATTAAGGCCAACCAAAGGGTAGATCCCCCATGACTCGCTCAGCTCAAATATATAGTGACCGTTTAGGTTGATTTCATAAAGCGATCGCTCTATTTCTTCCGAGCCAATGGATTCCGAAGTGGTAAAGAAATAGGAAAACTCAGGACCAAAACAGATCTTCTCGTTGAGGTTGTAATAGCTTCTGAAATGGAGGCCTACATTTTCAATATCATCTCCATAAATGCCCCCGATTCCCAGACTATAACGCTGAGCATGGAGCATACTACAGCTAAAAATCATAAGTAGCGTAAGTATCTTATTCATAGTTTGTTAGTTTAGTCCGAGTTCGATATAATCAAAACAAAAAACCGTAATCTCGTCACTCAGAGCCCTCTTGCCATTTAATTTTTACAAATAAGAGGGCGTGGAGTCTCCTAATTCATAAGATTCCTACGGCTGCCAACACACAATCATCACAACCGCCTCTGAAAGACGGTTTTTTTGTCTTTCTATTAAGTTCTTACATCGTACTCAGGTAGTTTAATAATTGACTTTTGTGAAGCCCATAATGGACAGCTCCGAAGGTGCTGTCCATCTTAACGATAGGCAGGATTATCAAAATCGAATCGACATCCGGCATCCCAGTCAGACCTTTGGTTGCCATGTGCGGGGATACCTCCGGCATCCTTGATCATTCTGGCCATGTGCATGAGGTTCCAGGTCATAAAGGTGGTATTCCTGTTAGTGAAATCATTTTCGGGACCACCGGAACCTTCATCCAAATAAGAGGGTCCGGGACCGGCCTCTCCCAACCAGGCAGCATCAGCCTGAGGTGGTATGACATAGCCAAGATGCTGCATTGAATACAAAATATTCATCGCACAGTGTTTAGCTCCATCCTCGTTTCCTGTTACCAGACATCCTGCTACTTTTCCATAATCGGCATACTGTCCCTGTTTATTAAGGATATGTGAATTTGCATACAGGCGTTCAATGAGTTGGGTGCATACTGAGGTTTTCTCGCCTAGCCAAATGGCAGTTCCAACCACAACAATATCAGCTTTGCGTACTTTTTCATAGAGCTGCGGCCAATCATCTTTTTTCCAGCCGTGCTCGGTCATATCACCATACACGCCAAAAGCGATATCGTAATCCACTGGCCGGATGAGTGTTGTGCTTACACCATTCTTTTCCATGATCTCTTGTGAGATTTTAATTAACCCTTCGGTATGTGATAGTTCAGGGCTTTTCTTCAGGGTGCAATTGAAAAATATTGCTTCTAGGTCAGAAAAGTCGGTACTGCTCTCCTGGCAATTTTTTTCAGTCATTTCTTTTAGTTTATTCATGTGTATATAATTTGGTTTATAATGTTTCCTTGATTTCAACAATCATATCAATTTCAACTGCCCAGTCATTTGGTATATGCATGCCTACTGCAGATCTTGCATGGCTGGTTCCTGGAAAGAGTTTGTTCAGAAAGTGGGTCGCGCCATTAATTACACCTGAAGTGTTGGTAAAATTTTGGCTTACATTGACCATCCCAAATACCTTAACAATCCTAACGATGTGGTTGATATCAGATACTGAGCCGACTGCCTGTAGGCACTTATACGCACAAACTTCTGCAGCCTGATAGGCTGTTTCCAGATCGACTTGATCTCCTACTTTCCCTTTTGGCCCTACCCCATTGAGTGCCGGTGTTTGTCCGGAGGTAAAAACAAGATTGCCGGATTTTACAGCCTGATGAAAATCGTATACCTCTACGTCAGCAGGTTTATAGTGGTATCCTAGTTGTTCTAATCGTTTAACCAACATTGCTCATTATTTTTTAATGTTCTGATTCTCATCTTGCTTCTTGTTCATGCTGCATCACCTAACATTTGCTTCAGCAAGCTAACCACCGGGATCATGCGTCCCATAGCACCGGGCACCAACAATTCAAGCGTTTTCCTTACTTCTTCTATAATCTCATAAGAAGGCCTTTCAGGGTTTCCAAGAAGATGAATTAGTTGATCTCCTCTTCTTTGACCTTCTGCCAGCACTTCGTGAACCGCCTTAATAAGAGCACCATTTTCATGGAGAGGTGCCAGCAAGGTCCAATAAATCGTAAGAAAACCCGGATAGTGGGCCAAATTTCTTGGCAAGCTGACCTGAATTGTTTTCGCTTCTCCTTCTGCACCTAAGAGATTGACAGCACGCACCATGTCCCCAGTAGCCTCATTCATCTCATCAAAATTCATTAAGCTCAGGCTTTTTCCTGAGGTCCCCAAAGGAGAGCACGGTACACCCAATGGCTCCATTTTCGTTGGCTCCCTGTTTTGAATTTTCCCCAGCAGCGCCGAGAACGTCACAATGTTTAATGGATTCCCACGATCATATCCATCAATGGAATTTCTGATGGCACGTTCAGCCGCTATATCAATGCCGACCGCTCTCAAAGCTGACATAGGAAGTGTTGGTACTTTCGGAAGAGATTGTCCATCGCGCAGTTGGTTGGCATGACAATACGCTTCTCCCGATTCATACAATGGTTTCATGGAAAGCCACGTCCATTTCAGTCCACCTGGAATGGCGCCGAGTGCTCGCCATATCAGGTTAACAAACGGCATCCCCAGCGTCTCCCGAATATCCTGGTAGAGTTCTGCTATCTCCCCGGTAGCGTCCGATTCCGCGATACTTGGAACCGGATCACCAGACTTTTTATGTTGTATTTTCATTACTATGCAGTGTTCTATGATTCTAGCTTGGAGCAGTCTACTGATTTCATTTCTTTCATGAGCATCATGTTTTGCTTCTTATCAATGGGTACATCTATGAGATGAACGCCTCCATGATCCTCGGCCTCCTTGAGTATATTAGAAAAGTCCGCAGGGTTTTCTAATCGGTGACCGTGGGCACCAAAACTCTCCGCGTATTTTACAAAATCAGGATTGGTAAAGTCCACTCCGATTTTACCGTAACCATCAGCCATTTGCTTCATATCGATCATTCCCAGACCATTGTCATTGAATATGATCACAGTAATGTCCAGCTTCAATCGCACCGCTGTTTCGATTTCCTGGCTGTTCATCATGAACCCTCCGTCTCCGGTTACCACAACCACTTTTCGCTCCGGATACACTAACTTAGCTGCAATGGCGGCCGGAATACTGATCCCCATACTTCCTAAGGCATGGTCGATGAGCATGGTGTTGGGCTGAAATGCACCGTAGTTTCTACTGACCCACATCATGTGAATACCATTATCCAGTGATAGGATATCATGCTCTCCCATGAAGCTTCGCAGCGTATGCACGATGAAGGAAGGGTGTGCAGGGAAGGATGTGACATCCGATCCTTTCTTAATGCTCTCCTGCATGCCTTTGGCAGCTTTGTACATCATCTGATGGTTCCATTCAGGATTATGATCCAGGTGTTCGTTGATTCCGTTTAATGCGGCAGCCATGTCCCCAACCACTTGATGTTGAGGGAAATAACCCGGATCTCCATGCGCAGGGAATGGATTCAGATGAATTACGGCTTTAGGCATCTCAGGATTCATCAAGAAAGTAGGTTTCTCCATGACATCATGCCCTACATTCAAAATCACATCAGCAGCTTTTACGGCACAATGGGTATAATCCCCCGGCATTATCGTGGTGCCCACATAAAGGGGACCTTTTTCTAATGCAACACCTTTTCCCATCATAGTTGATACAAAAGGAATCTGTGTATGATCAATCAATCTGCGCAGCGCTTCTGCTACTTCAGGTCGGTTGGCTCTGGTGCCACCCCCTACCATAATTAATGGGCTCTTGGCATTCCTCAGCAATTCAGCCGCTTGTTTAATACTGGCCTGTGAAGGAACAGGATGGTCTCCATGTTTGCATGGGACCATGTGACCTAACTCTTCATCCAGCATGATGTCCTCCGGAAGTTCAAGGTGTGAGGGGCCCATTCTCCCTTCCAGTGCACTCATCATGGCTTGTCTGGTTATAGACCCTAGCATTTTGCCTGAGGGTACTTTGGCGGTGTATTTGGTAATGGGTTTCATAATATCCACTACTTCCACCAATTGGTAGAGTCCCATCTTATTATCTCTGATCGCTTTCTGACCTGTAATGACCAGCATGGGCATTCCGGCCAGGTAAGCATGCGCGACCGCCGTTGTGGTATTTGTAGCGCCTGCCCCTAACGTGGACATTACTACCGCTAGCTTCCCAGTCAATCTTCCGTAAGCAGCGGCCATAAATCCTGCAGCTTGCTCATGTCTGCAGAGAATAAACTGTATGCGTCCATCGGCTCGCACGGCTTCCATGAAGTGAAGGTTTTCATCACCCGGAATACCGAAAATATATTCAACACCCTCATTGGCAAGGGCTTTTACTAATTGTTCTGATGCTTTCATTTATCTATTGTATTATAGCTCTGAGCTGCCTTCTTGCAGTATTTTCTGAGGGTCTTCATTGATAAAGCTGGCCTTTGCCTGATCCATTTTGTTCATGATTAGGTGTGCTTTTTGCAGAATTTCTTCCACATCCCTTTCCGGAATAACCACCGCCATGGAACCTTTGGCAAATACATAATCGCCTGGAATCACCGTAATACCATCAAGGTTCACGGGGGTATTGATCAAGTAGGGTTGAATCTCGTCTCCACCGGCCTTCACCGTCTCCCCTTTGCAGTAGGTTGCAAATTCATATTCATTTAACTCTTCATAATCCCGTAGCTGACCATCACATAGAATGCCGGCCATTTTATGGTTTCGCAACCTGGAAAGTTTGGTGCCCCCTCCAATCGAGGTATTTGGGTGATTGGAGCTGGAAGCCACCAATACTTTGCCTTCAGGATTATGATTGGCAATTGCCCGATAAAAAGCAGGTCCCAAACTGTGTTTTTCCGGATCCATCAAATCTTTTCGTACCGGCAGATATCCGATCGTCAACGCCTGCCCAAAAAGTATCTTAGATGGATCAGGAGAATCAAGATGTATGATGTGTGCCTTATGATGGTATTTCATAGCAATGGCATCTATTACATCCGCAATACCTACCTCTTTTATGATTTCTTGTATTTTCATTTGTTTATTATTTCTATTCCATATGTAAGCGACCATACACATTCATCAGAGGACAGCTTGCGTAATTGTCCTCCATGTTTATGCTTATTTTATGTTGGTCGCTGATTCATGAATTTCTTGAATTTCCTTTCCCAGGAAGTATCCAATTCCGGTTCTTAAGACGACCAGTACTGCAAATGCAATCAACTCCGACTGTGAAATGTCCGTCATCGTGTTGACGATATCTGATGCGATCAGAAAGTCCAGTGCTAAAAGCACGTAGATACCAATGTCACACCGAATGACCTGCAACCCGCTAATGGGAGTTTGCGTCAACTTGCTTTTGGCCTCCAGCCTCAGGTATTTGATAAGGAATTTGATAAATCCAATAACCAGGATGACGATTCCGATCAAATCGATGGTCTCTGCTATGAAAGGCAATAGGTTTTTGATAGCTTCCATATCACTTAGTTTTATCCATTTGCTGTTTCATTTGCTGCATGGCTTCCTGCAGGATTTGCATCTTCACCTTCATTTGCTTCATCATTTTTTCTTTAATGGGACGATAATCCAATTGATAAGGCATTTTCTTAAGCATTAATGCACCATGCACTAAATTCTGAGCTGCCATCTCTATGTTCCTGTTTACATAGGGACTAAGCGCTCCCTTTGCTTCGATGAAACTGGCACCAGGTCCGGCATCTCCGACCCAATAGACGTCTGTATTTGGCGGAATCGTACATCCAAAGTGCGCCAGATTGTATAGGGTATTGGCCGCCACATCGTGTGCACCATCTTCATTTCCTGTTACCACTACTCCGGCTACTGAATTGTATAGCGGAAATTGTGCTTCGTCTCCTTTGGTGGTTCCGTCAAGACGCTCAATGACCATTTGTCCTACAGAACACCTGACCCCCATCCATATGGGCATGGCCATGATGAAGATATCTGCTTGCTTTACTTTTTCCAGTATTTGAGGCCATTCGTCCCCATCGCCCATATCGTTACTTGCACCTCCGAATTTGACATTGTAGTCTGTCACCCGAAGCATTTCCAGATCCATATCCGGATGAACTTCCAATAGACGTTTATTCAGCATTTGCGCCAGGGCTTCTGTATTGGAAACCTCGGGACTATATTTAATGGTACAATTGAGCACTAATGTTTTTAATCGTTCTGTCATTATTCTGATATTTTAACTTGTGGATAAAAAGCGACGTAATCTTTAATGTGGAGTGCGAGTTCACTCGGATGAGTGTAATACCAGGCGAGGTTTTCACCTTTATTTCCACCTACATTTAGCGTATAGTATGAAGCAAGTCCTTTCCATGGACACCTTGTAGTGTAATCCGATGCTTCAAAGTATTCCTTGTTGAGGGATTCCGGCGGGAAATAATGATTTCCTTCTACGACTTCCGTGGTGTCACTTTCGGCCAACACCTGACCATTGTAAATTGCTTTCATATTTTATTGCAAGGCACTTTATTCAAGTGAATCCTGATTAATTATTTGATTATTCATTATCCTTTTTTTGGTCTTTTATATGCGAAAATTCCTATCCGTAGCATGATCGCATTTACATCTTCGGAAAAGCGTGGATTGACCAGATAGAGCAATTGAACATCCAAACCAATTGGAGGGGCCGGAAACATGGCCATACCCATCCCAATACCTGCATTGAAGAAATCTGAATTAGTGGAAACGTCACCTACTTGCTGGTCCACCCAGTTATAGCCAAGCGTTCCAGCACCGAAATATTTGATGTTTCCTTCTCCGATATAGTATCTTATCAATGGAGAGATTCCGAACTTGGTCTGCTTTGTATCTGTGTCGGATGTATTGCTATAGGCCAGAGTCAATCCAGGACCTATCGCCAGATTATCTGCTACAAATACACCAACAATTGGATTGAGGTCAATGGCAAAGGTATTGGGGCCATCATCCGGCAGGATACCTCTAAACTCTGCCGTTCCTCCCATCAGTTTGGTTCCCTTCTGGATAGGCTGACTAAAAGACAGGAGTGAACATGATAGTAGTAAAAGAATCGAAATAGATCTTATTTGTGTCATTTGATTTTTGTTTGACACAAATGTTCTGATCTACTTATTCACATCAAAGAGAAGGTTTTTGCGGTTATACTTCAGGCGACACTTGTACGAATAAACTAATATTTTAGTATTCACTTAAATACTTAAATATTTCTTATTAACTTGATGTTTTAGTAATTATTAAAACATTAAATGATGAGTACTTGTATCAGAGTATTAGCAGATCCGGTGCAGATAAAGGATTGCAAAGAAACCTTAAACAAAATGGAGGAAGATCTCAACCTTGTCACCCAGATCTTCAATCTCTCAGGAAATGCAGCAAGGCTTAAGATTCTTTTTCTTCTGTATAAAGAAGGTAAAATGTGTCCCTGTGATCTTAGTGATATTCTAGATATTTCAGTAGGTGGTGTCTCACAACATTTAAGGAAGCTCAAGGATGGTAAACTTATCAAGGACAAGAAAGTAGGTCAAACTGTCTTCTATTCGCTCGTGGATGATAATGTACAACTTATTAAACCTGTGATGGAACGTCTTTTGAAACAGCACCAAACAGCACCTGTAGAATGACTAAACTAAAGACTTTAGCATCAACAATAACATGTCTTAACTGTGGACATCAAAAAGAAGAAATCGTCCCTACTGATGCATGCCAGTACTTCTATGAATGTGAAAACTGCCATCAGGTCTTAAAGCCAAAGCAAGGTGATTGTTGCGTCCATTGTAGCTATGGAACAAAGAAGTGTTCACCATCACAAATGATACTTGAAGATACAAAATGAGCTATGAGTGCTACAGAGACATATCCATATAAAGCGCGCCTTCTTGGTCGGGTATTCAGATTTTGCCTTGGTGTATACTTTGTAACGGAAGTTTGGGCCGTGTATCTTGATGTGAGTTGGGAAGGAGTCTTCCTAAGATTATCATGGGCGCTAGGTCTTTTAGTTTTTTATGCAATCCTCCATTTCATTGTTATTCGATATACTCCAAAAATAAACCGAGTCCTGGGGGCAGTCTTAGCATTTGGGCCATTCTTAGCCATTTTTATACTTGGCTATGGAGGGCCAGCTGCTACAGGAGCCTTAACATTCCTCTCCATATCACTTATTCTTGCCGCAATTCGCGCCGATCCAGGCTGTGAAGTCATGACAATTCCTGCTATCTTTTCAGGTAAACACACGCATTTGGCATGTTTACTATTCTCCCCCATTGATTGGTGTGAGAGAAAGATGCATTAAGAATGATATAAATGGAGGCTTCTGAAGTAGTACCTTCAATCCAAAAATGACAAAAGAGTGCTTAGTGCATCTGGGAATTGAAAGAGACTGCTTCTAGATAGGAAACCCAACGCTCACTATTAATTCCTACCCCAACCACTACTGATTTAACATAACGCAGGCCATTATATAACATAACTAAAACGTATGGTGCTAACTCATTCAATCGATACATCTTAGTATTTTCGATTAAAATCAGTTTTATGTAAATTGAATGCATGCGAAATTATAGGACCGTTACTTGTATAGTCTTTTTGACTCTCTTCAACTTAACTTTTGCAACAAAAACAAATGAATTATCAAAACGTAATCCTAAATTAATTGTATCAATTGTGGTTGAAGGCCTAAGAGCTGATTACTTGACTAGATTTAAAGATAGATTCTCGGAAAATGGATTGAAGAGACTTATTGATAGTAGCTATTACTGTAAAAATGCAAGAGTTAATTACATCAAGCCTTCTAGTGCTCCTAGTCATGCTTCGATATTTACAGGAGCAGTGCCGTCAATACACGGAATTGTAGGTAACACCTGGCTTAATGAATCACATGAAATGTATACCTACTGTGTTTCTGATCCAGAAGTTAGGTATGTGGGGATAAAGGAAAATAGAGCTGGAGTTTCACCAAAAAATCTCAAAGCCAATACAATAGGCGATCAACTTAAGATTAGCACAAATTTTAAGTCAAAAGTTGTTTCCATTTCTGTCAGCGATCGAGCTGCAATTTTATCTGGGGGGAGAGGTGCCGATGTTGCTTACTTTTTTGATACACAATCTGCTAAGTGGGTGTCTTCAGATTATTACATAGACGAATTACCACGCTGGATAAAGAAGGTAAATGATTCAATCTCAAGTATTAAAAGCTTTGAGTGGGAAACTCTTTATCCATCCAAGAGCTATACGTTAAGCACTTTTGATGATGTTGAGTGGGAAAGTGAATTATCTAAAAACAAAAATTCACCCACATTTCCAAAAGAATACCAAAACCTAAGTCGATGGATACGCACTTCACCCGTTGGCATGGAATCGACATTTTCATTAGCTCAAAAATTAATTACACATCAATCTTTAGGACTTGACGAATACAGTGATTTACTTAATATTAGCCTAAATGCTATTGATTACATTGGACATTCGTATGGTCCAAATAGTGTTGAAATCGAAGATTCAATTCTAAGGCTAGATCAGTTAATTAGTTCATTTATAGGATTTCTAAATCATTTCATAAAAAAGGAAGATTATTTATTGGTTCTCACATCTGCCCATGGGATGTTGGAGGCTCCAGAATATTTGATGAAGAAGAAACTTTATTCAGGGACCCTTAAAACAAAGAAATTATTAACCGATGTTGATTTTGAGTTAAAGGCTAAGTTTGGCGACTTCAATTGGATTGACAATGTAGATAACCCCTATGTTTACCTTAATCATACATCCATGCAAGAAGCTGGTATTACAAGAAATGAGATAGTTGAAGATTTGAAAAGCATACTTGAAAATGTTGACGGTATCTATAAGGTAGTAGATCTCACCAATATTGAAGGGGAGAATCTTCCAAAAAATATTGAAAGAATTTTAAAAAACAGCATTTACCCTTCTACGAATGGATCAGCAGATCTAATAGTTGTGCTGAGTCCAAATTGGATGGATTCGTCATGGAGTACTAAAGGATCCAATCACGTATCTTTTTTTAACTACGATACACAAATTCCTGTTCTTTTCTACGGCTGTGGAATAAAACCAACTTTAGACTTCTCTATTACAAACATCACAGATATTGCACCAACCCTTTGTCAACTACTAGGAATTGCAGTTCCTAATGCTGCATCTGGAGAATTGATCATTGGTTTATTAAACTCAAAAAGTCATTAATATGAGGAAGCAACTATTAACACTACTAATAGCAATCTTATTGGGTTTTCAACCCACATATTCGCAAAGCACCGAAGAAATAGCAACAACCTGTAAAGTATTGAAGGACCTAATCTCCAAAAGCAAAGAGAATACCCAATTAAACTATGCACCAGTGTTCTATTTGGCCTATAGCTATATAAATGATTATTATTCAGTTCCTAGCAACGTCAAACCTTTCATGGTTGATATTCACAATGACAATCGTAGAACCATAGATCAGATCAAAAATCATTTAATTAAAGTCAAATCTCCTTCTGGTAAAAAGAAAAAAGAATATTATTCTAGGGGACCCAAGTTTACCCCTTCAGGCGGTTAGAAGATCAAAATGAAAGATAAAAAGATACTAAAAATTATCAAAGAAGAAGTAGTTAGGGATGAGGTAAGAAAGATTTTCGAGGGCAAATTATCTGATGATTTAAGTTCAAAAAAGAAGGCATTCAATTTTTTTAATTCGGCTCTTGGGATCTTTATTCTTTCAACCATATTCGTATCACTTGGTTCATTCATAGCATCTCAAGTCATAACATACATTGAGTCAAAGAAAAGAGAGAATGAGGAAATTTATCAATTAACTAACGAAATGAATTATAGAGGAGAATTGATAAAAGAAATGAATAAAGTAGAATTTTGGGAAAAAGAATACTTTGGTGTGCTTGCTGCCTATTATGGATTCGATGGGGAAAGAAATCCTAATGATTATTACATGTTCAAATCAATTTATAAAAAGTATGAACATAGAACCTTAAATGCTTTACTTGTCGAGCTAAAATATCTGACCGGCGAAGAACTCGAAGAATTATCAATTGCGTTGAGAGAATTCAAGACCTTTGAAAAAAATATGTCTATTCATCCAATAAAAATTGTTGAAACTGAGGAAGAGACCTTTAAATTTTACAAGATGAACTCATCAGATAGTATTTTATTCTATAAATCAGTAATCCTAAACATAGAAAAATGGCAAAAGCAAATACACTAAAGTATCCAGCTATATTGTTTCTTAAATCCTATCTATAAGGTGCTTCTTGATCCACTGCTCTCAGCTTTTCAATTGTTCAAGCACCGTTTTCTTGTAGCTTGTACCAATAGGGATCTCCTTTTCACCTATTTCAATGTCCTGATGGGTGTATGCGGTGATCTTGGCTGTATTGATAATAAAGGACCGATGTACTCTCAGAAAGATCGAAGGCAAAAGCTCTTCAAAATTGGTAATGGTATTCTTGGAAATGATTTGAGCATCAATCGTATGAATTGTGATGTAGTCCTTGATACTTTCGATATAAAGTATTTCATCGAAATAGACTTTTAGGTTCTTCTTATTGGAGTAGACATAGATCGAACCCCCTGACTTTGCCGGAGAAGCCGGAGCTTCCGCAGGTTCCGTCTTGGATTTCATGTGTTTATTGATCGCCTTGAAAAACCGATCAAATGAGATAGGCTTTAGCAAATAGTCGACTACTTCAATCTCATAGCTTTCAAAGGCATATTCCCGAAAAGCGGTCGTGAGAATAACTGCGGGAGGGTCAGTGAGCGACTTAATAAAGCTGATTCCATTGATGCCTGGCATTTCAATATCTAAAAAAATCAAATCGATGGATTGATCGTTAAGGATCTGAAATGCGCTCATCGCATCATGGCATGTATCTATCAATTCCAGTTGAGGTACCTGCTTCACATACCCTTTGATTACCTCTACTGCGAGAGGCTCATCATCTACAATCAGGCATTTAATAGAGGTGCTCATGTGTTTACAATTTAATGGTTAATCTCACCAGATATGAATCAGGCTTGTCCTCAACATCAATGGTATGGCGATCAGGATACTGGAGTTCTAGCTGCCTTTTCATGTTTTGAACACCAATGCCTTTATCCTTCTTTTGTGATTCAGGTAGATTCATCCCCTTGGTATTAAATACCTCGAAATTCAATAGCCCCTCTTCTACCTTAAGTTGTACTTTTATGGTAGGTATGCCATCTACTCGTTTGAGTGAATACTTAAATGCATTTTCCACCAGCGAAATCAATATCAAAGGAGCTACTCGTGCTTCTTTGTCGTCAATTTGTTCCTCAAGCAGAATGGTCAGTTGGTCACTGTAACGCAGCGTCTCAAGGTCCACATAGTTTTCTATCAGCACCCATTCTTTCATGACTGGAACAGTCGCTTCATTGCATTCATAGATCGTATAGTCCAATATCTCAGAAAGCTTGAGAATCATTTCGGGGGTCTTCTCAGAATCGCTCGTTGAAAGGCTGTAGATGTTGTTCAGGGTGTTGAAAAGAAAGTGCGGGTTCATTTGTGCTTTCAGGAAATCCAACTCGCTTTTCTGTTTTTCTTTTTCAAGTGTAATCAGCAGGTTTTGTTGCATGAATCGTTCTTTGGTCATCTTGAGAAAAAAGAGGGATACGGCCGGAATGTAAACGGAAGTAGTGAAGACCTTGATCAAATACACTGGGTCGGTAAGCACCTCTCCTAGCGATTCATCCAGTGCTTCCACGCCTATGAGTGGTTGAGCAATATGAAGTACGGACAACTTGCCTAACGCAGAAAGTAAATAAGCAAAACCCAGTAAGCTCACAATAAACAGCAGGTATTTTCCTCTATTGAACAACCGAGGAATCTGATAGTAGACCAGAATATAGGCAGCTATCATCTGAACCGGCAGCAGTGCCATCATATTGATGGAGTTTTCTCTGAGGTTGCCACCAAATAAACTGCCATGATACGCCAACCCAAACACCACCACCACCCAGAACACCATGTGATTGAGTATTCTGGCTTTGAGAAATCGATCCAATAGATGTGATTGAGTTGCCATTTGTCTTATTGCTCTACGCAAAATAGGGTGTTTCTGCAGACCAGGATCATTTCGTCGACAAAGACCGTGATAATGTGACTAAATGAACAAATTCTGACCGTCAATGCGATTCATACGCGCAAATCGCTTAAACTTCTTCGAATACACAGCATCGGTCTTTATTCTAAGATGTGCTTCCATTCTTTGGTCACATTTGTATCGTGTAAAACTCAAAGGATCAAAAACAACTAAATACAATGAAAAAACTAACAATACTACTCGTACTCCTTTTCTTCTCCGATCAGATCATGGGTCAGAGCTGTTCTTCTTTACTGAATGCCATCAGAAGAAATGATGTGAACAAAGTCAAGGAACTTATCAAATCTGTAGATCTTGACTGTAATGACTCGGACAGTAATCCCCGGACGCCTTTAGTACTCGCTTCACGAAGAGGTCACGAAGAAATAGCCCTCCTGCTTATTGATGCTGGTGCGGACGTGGAATACAACAATAGCAACGATGAGACTCCATTAATGGCTGCCTCCGGTAGTGGCATGTTAAAAGTAGTCCAGGCGATGATCAATAAAGGCGCTGATGTGAATGAGGTAGAAATGGGAGACGGAACCGCCCTATTACTAGCATCACGTCATGGACATTTGGAAATCGTTAAGTTGCTAATCAGTGAAGGAGCAAATGTCAATAAAAAAGTGTGGGGTGATGGAACGGCACTCAGCAATGCAGTGGAGTATAACCATAGGGATATTGTGAAAGTACTTATTCAAAATGGTGCAGATCCAACCAGCGGTACCCGCTCCGATGGATACCCGTTATGGCTTGCAGCACGAAATGGCGACTTGGAAATGGTCAAATTGATGATAGAAAATGGTGCTGATGTCAACGAAAGTTTTGATGGAGATGGCAATGCCATGATTCAGGCAGCTAAAAACGGTGACCTGGAAATGATCAAGGGCTTGATGAAACTTGGAGCTGATATTGATAAAGGGGTGAGCGGCGATGGCAATCCATTGATCATGGCAGCAAAGTATGGTCATGAAGATGTGGTGATCTACCTGATTAAAGCAGGTGCTGATGTTGATTACGAAGTAACCGGCGATGAGACCCCACTCATCAACGCTTGTGAACAAGGTCACTTTGATTTGGTCAAGCTGTTGGTTGAAAGTGGAGCTGATGTCAATAAATCCTCCAGGGATGGAAACTTCTTTAGCTCCAGTCTTCGCACTCCACTTAAAATGGCAAGAAAAAATGGCCATGACAGAATTGAAGATTATTTGCTTGAACAAGGGGCTACCAACGATTAATCACAGTTAAGCTGGCATATCATTTCAAGAATATTCTTATACCCTTGTGCCCCGTCCGAACGGATATTCATCCGGGCGTGGCGGGGAGGCACCTTCTTTTTATTCATACTCTTGTCCATACACACTTCTCTTCATGAATCTCCGATTTCTTGACAAAAAGGAGTATCGTTCACCATTAATATTCTGACTTGAAAAAGATATTTAGACCCACTCCAGCCGTGGTGGCTTTTTCCGGGGCGCGCAGCCTTTTTTCATTGACCGAAGCGTCGGGCCGAAAAAAGTATTCAACCCGCCCGAACGTACCGTTCGGTACGGGCGGGAAAATCTAGTCAAAATCAATCCAGCTTACCCACTGGCCTACACGTGATTTTGACCTTGATCGCTACCGTGAAGCGAAAGTAATACAGCCCGCCGAGACGTAAAGAAGTAAACTTAAAAAACCGAAGATTCACAAAGGGTTTAGCGTATGGTTCTACTGTGGAATGATTTTATGTTTCTTCAAGAAGTTAAATTGATCAACCCAAAATGTTTCACCAAAAACTACGGCATGACCCACATTCTCATACACATGATATTCAATGTCAAGATTATATTTTGGTTTTATGTCGTTAAGAATCTTTACACTTTCCGGTACAGGGACACTAATATCATCTGCTCCATAAATCCATAAACTGGGTTGCTTCATTTTTATCAAATAAGGCATAGGATCAAATCCAATATGATCTTTTTCACGCAATTTTTTAGAGATTTCCGCGCGTGACATGTTTGACCGAGTACCTGAATTTTCTCCCGTGAGTTGGCTATAATAGTTTTCTTCACCAAAAGTAACAGTGGGTCCTCCCTGACTGATGATGAAAGCAATATCATCTCTCAGTGAATTAGTGATGGGCATGATCCAACCTCCTTGACTGATCCCAATAAGTCCTATTCTCATGGGGTCAATTTTATCGGATGACTTTAGTTTACTCACCGCATTTGAAGCATCTTTTGCCAATAAGATAAACTGATCATCATTGTATAGACTGATGGTTTGGAATGTGCCACCAGACGCTCCTACACCTCTTTTATCATACGACAGTATGGCAATTCCTTTACTTAATAATGGCTCATAAAGAATGGCGTATTCATCCCTTCCTACTTTGCCTGATCCATGGACGAGAACTACACCAGGAAAAGGCCCTTCTCCTTCCGGAATTTGAAGCTTTCCTTTTAAGATGATTCCTTCACTCTCAAATTCAACCTCAGTTACTTGAACCTTGCTTAACTGTTTTTTTACCCCTTTTAGACCTGTCAATTTCATTCCATCGGGCGCAGTAAAGACACATTTCGTTACTTTATTTTGCCTATCTCTACTGAATTCAAACTTGTTTCTGCCGCCATCCGGTTGATAATGCACAAACGTCAATTTCTTCGCGTCAAGCATTTGTAATTGAATTCGGGGTTCTTCAGTCCCCTGGCTACCATACAGGTTTCCATTATCCGTGTAAACTTTTAAAAACAGCGTCCCACCATTCGGAAACTCAAAATTATAACCACCTTCAATCTCCTTAAATAATTTAACCTGATCTACCTGTGAATTTTGAGCACAAGATTGGGTGGTCATAAGAGTAATAACAGAAAGTACACTTATGATGAATCGGGGTAATCTCTTTATCTCAATTAACATAAGCTTAAAACTCTATATATAGATTTTCAAATAAAGCATTCTTATCTGTTCTTTATGTGAAGATTTTGTGATTGAGCTGATTACATATTATAACACAAAAAAATAGCATCAAGGCTGCCCTCAATGCTATTTTACTTAATTATGGATACCTGATCAAAACAACAGGAATCTATTTAAATTGCTATCAGTCTAGCACGACAAATCGTCTACTGACTTTCGTGAAAGAATTTTCAATTTTCAACACGTAAATTCCTCCGTTCAGATCAACATTAATCGTAGCGTCATCAGTGATACTCCCCTGTTCAAGTATTTGTCCGGTGATACTGATAATGGAATAGTTAGCACCTGGCAGGCTGTTTTCAGGATCTAACAATCGTATCGCCGAGCCTCTCAATACCGGGTTTGGCGCTAGCGTAATGGCAGCCAATGCATCCTCATCTTCATCACCCAGTATGTCTACTCTTGGGTTAAACTCTTCTAACACGAATGAACTTTCCCCACAAGATCCTTCATAAATTTTCACATTGGAGAACGTCGAGTTATTTCCGGAACCTCCATCATGATCGTTGATGAATACCAATCGATCCATACTTCCCGTGTAAGAACTTCCCACTGGAATCACATAGGTCGTCGTTCCGCCGGAGTAATTGTCATAGTTGGTGATACCGTAATTCTGGGTTCCATGTACTTTGAAGTATCTACTGGAAGTCAAACTATTGTCATTCTCAAAACCAATACCATGAATTTCACCCTGACTGGTACTGCTAAACTCAAATTCAATCACCGTATTTGCAGTGACGGTATAATTCAATGGAATGTATTTCCAGGTATTGTTCGTTAAGGTAAGTGAAGATCCATCTCCACTCACGGAATTCGTTCCAACCGCATCCTGATTAGAGAAAGAATTGATCGTGAAACTGTTAAAGTCGATGGCCGGACATGATGGACCAGGGCCTCCACCACCCGTGGTAAGCTCAAGGTTGTCTATCGCCAGATCACTTCGCCAACTGGAACCTGTTGTCCCAACAAACCTCAGTTTCAACTCTGCTTGACCTGCATAGGCGTCCAGATCCACTGAAACATCGTTCCATTGGTTCCCTTGATTCCCTGATTGATTCCAAAGCACCGTCCAGCTTGTTCCGTTGGTGGATGCTTCAAAGCTCAAACTTCCCATATTGGCACCATACATGTGATTGCTAAAGGAGAAGCTTGCCGCAGACTCACCAGAAAGGTCGAAACATGGGCTTTCCAATATGACAGTTGCATTTGGACCTACCTGGCCAGGGCTTCCATTGGTAGAAGCTTCGAGGAACATGTAGAAAGATCCATCAGCGCCGCTACTCGGCCCAGTACTGCTAGAAGGTGTTCCTCCGGAATCTCTCACCCAGTTGCCATCGTCACCGGTCACCTGCGTCCATCCATCATTCGACTCAAAGCTTTCCGCATAAGGGAAGCTACTTACTGTTGAAGAGCAGCCAGGATCCGGATCAGGACCTCCGCTCCCTCCTATTCCATTCGCAGGCATATCACCTCCAATGCTACTGATCAATTGATCACTTCTTCCATAAGAGCCATTCGGGCATCCGCCGGTGTTGTGAATGGCAACGACGAGATTCGTGTTATAATCGATCACGGGCGATCCGGAACTTCCGCCCTCCGTATCTGCAAAATAGGTCATGCTTCTACCCCCGCAATTACCCGAACAGTTGACCACTGCATTGCCACTGCTAGTAACTACAGCCACCTCTTTTCTTCTACCTCCCGGATGTTGAGGAATGTAAATTCTGTCTCCAGCTGAAGCCACATCCGGACTGATGCTTAGGTAACCATATGTACTGGTAGGGTTCACAGGAAGTCTTACCAACGTATAGTCCAGACTGCTGCTTGTTTTTATGAAAGTAGCAGAAGTAGCTACTACGTCCTGAGGGCTCGCACTGGTTCCACTACAGTTGCTGTTTTCATAGTTAAAGACGTAATCTGTATTTAACGCTGTGCTTGAATTGCCAATACAGTGATTGTTGGTCATCAAATGACCTTCACTGCCCAACAACCAACCGGTACACAAACTGGTACCATTCAGGATCAGTCGGCATACGGCTCTTCCTTTGTCGTAGATATCGGTACCATTGTAGCAGACAATCTGTTCTTTGTCATCACCGGAGCATATGGACTTTTGCATCTGACTTTGTCGGTAGATGTCATCCAGTTTTTCCTGACTGAAACCATAAGCTACTTTTGTGATTTCAAATCCGTTGTAACGAGAAGCATTACCACTGGAATACAGTTTCAAGGTCACTCTCTCATCGAAAAGAACCTGGGACCAGAAATCACTTATGGTCTTCAGATTGCTGTCGATAATTTTACCTTTTCCACCATAAATGATGGTTTCCTGGGTTTTGGCACCTGTCATTTCAACATAGTCTCCTGGCGCTAAATCAAAGTTTTTGAAGTAAACCTTGATATACCCCGATTTTTCGGAGTAGAATTCCTTCTTGTAGATTACTTCTTTTTTAGTCTGGTTAGGATTCGGAGGTCTAAAGTTTTTATACATCTGAGTGACTTTAATGTCCGTATCAAATGCTTCTCCAATTTCAAATACTTTCTGTCCATGCGACAGATTACTCATAAAAAGGGCACAGACGACCGCAATCATCCGTAGATTGTGTTTAATCATTGTTTTATCGATTAGGTTAAGAAACCACTAAGTGTAACACACTTTTTATTGATTTCCAACTTTTAGAGGGATTATTTGCAATAGTGTTGCAGGAATGTCTTTTGTATTGCTAATGAGAGATTCCTAATTTTCTTTACCTTAGATAAAAAGGAGATCTGCTCTCCATTAATATCCTCACTTGAAAAGTTGCTTAGGGTTGCTAATTTTCGCATTAAAGCATGGAATTATTTCACTCGGTGAACAATGAAAGGAAATGCTATCAAAACATTTATGTGTACGACTCAACCCAATAACAATCATTACTCCAGCTGATTCAAGCTATCCAACCGCGAGAACAAACAATATCCTGGATTAATCGAGCATATTTTGTAAAAAAATTACAATACCATTATCTAAGAAACATCATTTAAAGGCTCCAAAGGCTGATTTTCAATATTATTCCTCCATCAATTGATCGAAAAAATTAAAATATTTCTTAATAAGGTTATATCTTGAAAATTATAACCGTCAAATCATGCTTCGCTACAACTTATTTACTAAGGCAATCCTTGCTTGTGGATTCGTTTTAGTTTTTATCCCCATTTACGCTCAATCATGGCTTTCTGGCTATGAATACCGAAAAGAAATCACACTGGATGGTACACAAATAAGCGGTACGCACACCGATTTCCCTTTGCTTTATGAACTTGCCTCTGATGCAGAACTAGCAGCTAGCGCTCGCTCTGATGGCTTTGACATTGTTTTTACGGACGATGACGGTATTACGCTGTTGGATCATGAAATGCTTTCCTACACAAGCGGAACAGGCGCATACAGGGGCTATGTGAAGACCAACCTCACCAATGCCACCAATAAAACCATCTACATGTATTATGGCAAAAGTGATGCATCCACAGACCCTTCTTCTACTGCCACCTGGAGCAATGATTTTGAGGCGGTTTTACACCTTCAGGAGTCAGGCAATGGCTCTACCGATGAGTTTGTCGATTCCTCTCCCAATTCGATTCATGGAACAGGCGGTGGATTACCCAATAGTGGAAATAGTGGTTCCACCCCTACCCAAACGACCGGTAAGTTTGGTTTTGCGCAAGATTTTGACGGTACGGATGATCGTATTCGCCTACAGGCGATAAATGATGATTCCTGGACTGCTTTTACGATCCAAGTGTGGATCAACCCGGATGATGCCGGAGATGATCGGGTCTTTGGTAAATGCTGGGGAACCGGAGCGGATGACGAGACATGGCTCCTGCGACAATCCGGAGGCAATATTGGGAGTCGAACCAATGTGAACAATGGCGGTGCAGATAATGATGCTGAAATAGATGATGATGATAACCCAATTGCATACAATACAGGAACGTGGTACTTGGCTACCTACACCTGGGATGCTTCAGACAATACGGTTCGGGTCTACTTAAATGGCACTGAGGTGGAAACCGGAGCACTTGTTGGTGCAAACCTTGCAATAACCGGTGAGCCCGCAGAAACAGACTTTGCCACTATTGGAAACATACCGGGTGGTGGCAGAGATTTTAATGGTCAATTGCAAGAGGCGCGGGTCTCTGATGTTGCGCGATCTGCCAATTGGATTCTGACTCAGTTTAACATTGAAGATGATCCAACGGGATTTGTCTCCACGGTAGGTACTGAAGAACAATGTGGTACTCCCGTCCCAGAAGGCGGTACAGCAACCGCCACCGAAAGCACGATACGATCGGGAGAATCGACCACCATTACCCTGAGTGGTCAAAACACGACCCCACTGCAATGGCAATCATCGTCTGACAATGTCAGCTTTTCAGATGTCGGAGGAGAAACTGGCACCTCCTTGAGTACCGGTGTTTTAACAGCCACCACCTACTACCGCGTGAAAGTCGGCTCTGGTGCTTGCCAGGTATTATCAACAACCGCAACAGTCACCGTCCTCCCGCCTTTTGCCAGTGGCTATTGCTACCGAAAGAAAGTAACCATCGATAGTGATCAGGTGAGTGGGTCTGCAGATTTGACCAACTTCCCGGTGTTGATCAGTGTGACGGATGCGGACCTTCGCACAACCGCCAATAATGGCAATGTGGAAAATGCCAATGGTTACGACATCACGTTTACCACTTCCGATGGCACGACAGGCCTTAATCATGAAATCGGTTCTTATTCAGCCACAACGGGAGCTTTTGTGGCGTGGGTGAATGTACCGACGGTTTCTTACAATTCAGACACGGAAATCTACATGTATTACGGTAACTCTGGCGTATCCGGAGATCCATCCACTACGGCTACCTGGAACAGTGACTATGTAGCGGTCTGGCACCTGGAAGAAGATCCAAATGGAGACGTTGCCGGGTCTATATTGGATGCAACCAGCAATAGTAACGACGGTCAGCCGCAAGGTACCATGACGACCGCAGATCAGGTAGCAGGCCAAATGGGTAATGCGATTGATTTTGATGGTACGGACGATTATATCACGGTTCCTGATGCCGCCAGTCTGCAAGTCACAGACAATACCATTACGCTCAGTGCCTGGGTAGATACGGAAGGCGATCTGGACAATGATGAGGGTTTCATTCTCAAAGGTGCCAATAACGACGAAAGTTACATGCTGGGTACCAATGATGCCGGAGCGAGTAATGAGCAGATTCGAGGAAGGATCAACAACAGCGGCAACAACTTTCAGGGTGGCCAGATTCCAACGACTACCTGGTCATACGCCGTAGTGGTATATGATGGAACCAATGTGATTGGATACGTGGATGGCGTGCAGCAATTCGCAACAGGATTCACGACAAACATCGAGGCAGGTGTTGGTGAGGCGGTGCTCCTAGGGACCCGAGCTGATTTAACCGGCACGCGATTTTTTGAAGGTATATTGGATGAGCTAAGGATCTCAGAAGCCGCCCATACTGCAGGATGGGTAACGACGGAATATAACAACCAAAGCAGTCCATCTACTTTCTACACTTTCAGCGAGGAAGAGTATCCGCATGATGGCGGTATCGCAACTGCTACTTCCAGCGAAATAGACTTCAACACCAGCACAACCATCACCTTGTCGGGTGAGGAAAGCGGAGGCACGATTCAATGGCAGTCTTCGACGGATAATGTAACCTTTAACGACATAGTTAGTGAGACGTCAGCCACGCTGAACACCGGTAATCTGACCTCAACCATGTACTACAGAGCTGAAGTCACCGATAGTGGATGTGAGGCCTTTTCTACAGTTGCTACGGTCACCGTTCAACCGGATTATCTCACTGGGTATTGCTACCGAAAGAAGGTCACCATCGATGCGAGTCAAGTGAGCGGAAGCTCTAACCTGAGCAACTTCCCCATGCTGTTCAGTTCTACAGATCCCGACTTGCGTACAACCGCCAATAATGGGCAGGTAACCAGCGCCAATGGCTATGACATCAAATTCACTGATGCCAGTGGAACCGAGCTGGATCATGAAATTGAGAGCTACACTGCAGGCACTGGAAACTTCATTGCGTGGGTACGTGTGCCTACGGTCTCTGCTTCCGAAAATACCGTGCTTTACATGCACTATGGAAACTCAACCGTGGTTACGGATCCATCCGTCACAACCACCTGGGACAGCAATTTCAAAGCCATCTGGCACTTTGAGGACAACCTGTTGGATGCAACCTCTAACAATAACGACGGTACGGAAGGCTCGGCAGGGAGCACCGATGACGAAATTGGCA
Organism: Ekhidna sp.; assembly: GCA_965601465.1. Classification (GTDB taxonomy): domain Bacteria; phylum Bacteroidota; class Bacteroidia; order Cytophagales; family Cyclobacteriaceae; genus Ekhidna. The sequence continues at coordinate 3,069,686 of OZ271834.1, forward strand.
TCATCTCCCATGGCAGAGGATTTACCGGAGTTGACAATGGCGATAGCTGGATCAGTGTTACCAACAGTGCGAGTATTGATACAGATATTACGAACCAGGTTACATTGGAAGCCTGGGCCAGATACTTCCTTCCTGTGCCTCAGGACGCCCCTTTCATCATGAAGTCTCCTGCAGTCAACCAAGAGCGATATATGCTTGGAACCGATGGTGGTACCAACCCTGCCGCCCTTAACCAGCGAGTAACTACCGGATCCGGACATTTTCGGTATGACAATGGCTCGGTGGATGCGGACTGGCACCATTTTGTACTGACCTATGACGCAGACCTGGCCGCTAACCCTCGGTTGAAATTGTATGTGGATGGCGTACTGACCGCATCTAACAATGCTGATGGAAACATCTTAAGTGACAACACGAACCCATTGTATATCGGGCGCAGATTAGATAACAGAAGGTATCGTGGCGCATTGGATGAATTGAGAATCTCAAATGTGGCCCGAACGGATGGCTGGATCGTCACCGAATACAACAATCAGAATGATCCGAGCAGTTTCTATTCTCTGGGAACGGAAGATTATAATGGCAATGGCGGAACTGCCACTGCAGAAAATACCACCATCGACAATAATACGAGTACACCCATTACTCTTGCAGGTGAGACCGGATCCATTCAATGGCAAAGTTCTGAAGATAACTCTACGTTTACAGACATTGTAGCAGCGACTTCAAACACGTTAAATACAGGTAATCTTACCACTACTACTTACTTTAGAGCAGAAGTAGACAATGGAACCTGTATCGTCTATTCTAATACCGTTCAGATAAGTGTTCGAGCTGACTTTATCGCGGATTATTCCTTCCGTAAGAAAATCACGATAGACAACAGCAAAGTGGCTGGCAGTACCAATCTAACTGACTTTCCGATCCTTTTCAGCACTACAGATACCGACCTGGCGCAAGCTTCGGGAAAGGTGCAGGATGCCAATGGATATGATATCCTGTTTACGCTTGCAGATGGGACCAGTCTGGATTTTGACATAGAGAAATACGATGGAACCACCGGAGAGTATATCGCCTGGATTCGTATTCCTACTTTGTTTGTCAATGCAGATACCGAGTTGTTCATGTATTATGGAAATTGTGGGTTTGGAGGTGGAGATCCATCTGTGACCGCAACCTTCAATGCAAATTATTTAGGGGTCTATCATTTCAACGATGATTTGGGTGTGACTTCCGTTGTTGATGATCGCACCGGAAATACCAATGATGGTACCGCAAATGGTACCATGAACGGCGCTGATGTTGTTACGGGACAGGTGGGTGACGGCTTTGATTTTGATGGTACGGATGATTACATCGATTTAGGCACTGCTCCTCAAACCACGGGTGCTGGTACAAGAACAATCGAATTGTGGGCACAAGCAGATGCTTTTGATGATGGTGGGGTATTTCAAGGTGGCACCATAGCCAATGATTTCTCCCTGCATACGGATAACGGGACCAACGATAACTGGGACATTGAGTACAATGGGAATGATGATGAATTCACATTAAGTGGTAGCTCCAGTGGTTGGCATCATTACGCGCTGACCTATGATGGAAGCATTGTGCAGTTGTATTATGATGGTGTCTTATTTGATAACACCACGGTAGCATTGACAACAGCCGCTAACAACCTGGAGATTGCACGATGGAATGGAAATGAGTTCGATGGGCTCATTGATGAGGTGAAGGTCTCCGATGTAGCCAGGTCTTCCGGCTGGATTCAAACCGAATACAACAACCAAAGTGATCCGGATAACTTTTATAGCATAGAAGCAGAAACGGCTGAAAACCAATGGACCGGCGGCAATGGTAACTCCAATTGGAATGAAGCTGGGAATTGGAGCTTCTGCGCTGTTCCTAGTGCAACTAATGACATTATCATTCCTACTGGATTAACGGACTATCCGGTGTTGGATCAATCCCGAACGATTGGTCTTCTCAACATTGAATCTGGAGCTACGCTGGATCTGGCAGGCTTTACACTTACATTGGAAGGTGACTTTATCAATGATGGTACGCTTACGACCAACAGTGGTACGATTGAATTCACCGGTAGTGTGGAACAAGACATCACCGGATCAACGAATACGACCTTTCATAATGTGGTAATCAACAAAACGGGATCTGCCGCGGAATTAAGACTTGCTGCTAATGTTGGAAACGAACTGACACTGACTTTGGGTAACCTTTCATTGAATGACCACACTCTTACGATCGAAAATACTGCGTCAATCTCAGGGGGCAGCAGCACTGCGTATCTTGTGACAGACGGTACGGGCGAGCTTTGCCAGAATGGACTTGATAATGTAGATGGTACCCGTGTATTCCCCATTGGGCCCACTGCTACTAGTTATAACCCCATCAGTATCAACAATGTAGGAACAGAAGATGATTATTGTGCGAGAGTTGCAGAAACCGTTTATTCTGGCGGTGATATTGGTTCAGGTATACAACAAACAGAAGATGCCATCGATCGGACCTGGTTTGTAGATGAAGGTACATCGGGTGGGTCAGATATCACGCTTACCATCGAATGGGATGGCACCCATGAGCTAACGAACTTTGACCGATCAGATATGGTTATCAGTCACCACAATGGGGATGATTGGAAGGTATATGGAATTGGCATAAGTGCCACAGGATCAGACCCATATACAGCTTCAGTTTCAGGAGTAGACGAGTTCAGTCCCGTAGGTGGTGGATCCTCTCCCAGCATTTTACCAATAGAATTGAAAGATTTTACGGCCACTCATACCGGTGAAACCGTCGAGTTGACGTGGAGCACTGTCTCAGAAGTGAACAATGATTACTTCACAGTAGATCGATCTTTGGACGGTGTTGAATTTGAGACCATCCAAACCTTAAATGGTGCCGGAAACAGTAACGCACCCATTGACTATCAGGTCACTGATCGCTCACCCCTCTTCGGAACCAGCTATTATCGTTTGAGCCAGGTAGATTTTGACGGATCAACCTCCTATTCAAATACGATTCGAGTGTCATGGAATGCTAGCGATGTGATTGTCTACCCGAATCCAACTGATGGTTCCTTCCGAATCAACTTATCAGGAATTGGAAGTCAGGTAGAAGTGCCATTATCGTTATATCAATTGGATGGTCACGAAGTGCACAATACGTCCCTTCAGGCGGATGGCAATGGACGTATCAATGAGATTGTTCAGACCGACACCCCACTAAAGACTGGTGTATACTTTTTGAACCTGAAAGTCAATGGGACGGTCTTGGTTTATAAATTGATAGTGCAGTAGCATTCTAGTTTATAAACAAGAACTCCAGGTTTAATCCTTTCGAGAATACTACTGCACATACCTTACTATTCAAGTCTTGTTGCTATTGCTTTCGACCCTGAAACGCTAAACGTTTCATAGTACCAGCCTGATGTTTGGCCGCATGGAGTTTCACCTCGCACCCCTATTGTAACCGAGCTTGTCAAAGTCGACTTAGGCTTCACATAGATCAGAGAATTGTTTTCATAATTCTCATTGTACAGTATGTATGCATCAGGAGCAGACCAATACCATTGATACTCATCTTCATTTCCGCCCGATTTAACTACCATTGGCGTCCAATTTTTGGAGCTCAAATCAATGTCGAATTTACCTGTCTTTAAGTCCAAATCACTAGTGCTTGGTGGAATGATTCGAGTAGACTGTAGATGGGGAATCGTATTAATCGCGTTTCTCATCGCTGAAACCTGACCATTACTAAATTGACTGAGACACGTAGGTGTTGTGTAGGACATATAATTGTTTACATCTGGATTATAGGCCTTTCCTCCTCTCCCAGGTTCGACGGCATCTCCATCATAAATGCATACACCAGAAGTGCAATCAACTTCGCCACGCAAATAAGGATCAGCAGGTGTGTCGCTAATGTAGTCGCCACATATCGTGGAGTTGCTACCGTCAATTAATTCTCTGCATGTATTGCTATCAAAATCTTCTACTCCATGACTTTTGAATCCCATATGTGTATGATAAAGCCCTAAAACATGGCCCATCTCGTGGGAGATCGCTGACGTTCTGGATAATACTGAAGTAGCACAACTTTCAAAGCGTGAACCGCTCACCAAAAGGGCAGAAGTTAAGCCTACCCCTTCTCCTGCAATACCCATAGCAAGATGTGCATCGTCCGGAAATATAAAAATATCTATGCCGTCATAATGCCTTGACACTGAGAGGTCCGTAAATATTTCTGCCATAGTCCCTGCTTTTTTTGCTAAGTAATAATGATCCTGATCGACATAGTTAATCGAGTCAATCCGCGTAAAGTGGATATTGTGTGGCGCGAAATCATTCTCAAGAATGGAAAATGATTCATCCACCTGTGCCTCAGTTACACCGCCTGATTTGTCAGTTTTTCTTATCACATGCATATATACTCTGAGGCAAAATGATTCTGAAGACGACTTGGTACTGGAACTTTCAAGGTAGACTCCCTTGTAAACAGGTGCCGTGGAATTGGTACCACAAAACGTATCATTTACTTGCTCTTGAGCCGCTGGCTCATTAATTTTTATTACTTCAGTCAGATTATCTTCAACATTGCAACTCAATGCAAGCGACATAAGAACTGAAAGTGATATAGGTTTTATTAATCTCATGATGTTTAGGCTTTAATGAAAGATTTTTGATAGTTATTTCTATTACAATGGCATACAATTCCGCTGGCGGTTAGCTAAGGAACTTCCAACACATGCAATCGTCGATTGGCAACAGTAAGACAGAGAAAACCAATCCGCGAGTATATCAAGATATTTCTTCATGTAACTAAGTTTCTTTAGTAATGCTTCACCTTCTTAATTGACTATTTCGGAAAAGGTAAACATCAATAGAATTGTTTTTCATGAGCTCATATAAGTCTTAAGGGCATACGGTGGCCGATGCTAGAAAAATGCATCTAAAACACTGTATCAAGATTGGAAAATGAAATTATTGATGATTTATTCGAAGAGCTAAATGCGATTGGTGCAGCGAGCTACAGTCATATGGTCACGCGGTTTCAGCATCATCTAAAACTGAAAGTCAATGGCGCTATTCTGGTGTATAAAGTGAGTGTTACGTAGTGAATGAATCAAGTCAACATTTTGGAGCTCACCTTGTATTTGGATCCTTGATTGTGATGGATCACTTCATCAATTATTTGACATAGATTCGGAGCGCCATCCATACGGGTTTACGTCGGCGGTCGTAATTGTAGATTCTACTTTACCGCTTTGCACATTTTCTGAGAATGACATATTTACGGATCCCCAGGTAAGCATAGAAACCTTATCTTTTAGCTTTTGTTCTGAGCCATTGAATAGCAAATCGATTAGCTCTTTTCTTCCCCCTACCTCTATTTCTTTAGTAGTCCCGTCTTTAAAATGAACTTGATAATCTCTCATGATCGTTTGTGTTTTACCCCTAATTAACCATCAATGAGCGCGATCTGTTTTGAAAATGTTAAAAGAGAAGGATTAAATAATAAGTAAGAATGTATCGTTAAGATCTAACTTTGTAGTTGCTGGTGCTTATCCCACTAGCACTTTATACTGAAGTTCAGTCCTGACTGAGCCTAACCCAACGGAAATTTCATCTTAAATACTGTGCCTTTACCCGGTTCACTCTCAACAGTGATACTTCCCCCATTTACCTGGACAAAATCATAAACCAAATTTAAGCCCAAACCTGTCCCCTTTTCACCTTTTGTACCCCAGGTCACTTTATCATCCCTCAGCTCGAAAATCTCAGGAATTCTCTTTTCTTCAATTCCTATCCCCGTATCCGTGATGGTAAGCAGGAGTTCTTTTTCTTCCACCCAGGCAGAAAAACTCACTTTTCCATTTTCAGGGGTGAATTTGATGGCATTACCTGATAAGTTTCTCAGAATGGTCATGAAACTATTCTTATCTAAAGAAGCTTCCAGAGACTCATCACACGCTACTTCCAGGTCGATGGACTTTGCCTGGGCTTGTGGTGACATCAAAGAAATGTTTTCATCCAAACACGCTTTCACATTAAGGGTTGTTGGATTAAAAGGCATCACTCCTTCTTCTTTTAAGGCCCAGTTCAACAAGTTGTCAAGAAGAGACACCACCTGATTGGTAGAGGTCTTCAGATAGCCGGAAATCTCATCTAATTGCTCATCGCTTTCTACATCATATCTTTTGGTCAAATGATGTTTAATCAATTCACTAAAGCCTATTAAGTTGGTAATAGGGCCCCTCAGGTCATGTGAGATAATGGAGAAGAACTTTGACTTTGTCTTGTTAGCAATGTCAAGTTTGTCACGCTCGCTTCTCAGTTCCTTCTGCGTAGACTTTAAATCCTCCAATGATGTTTTCAGCTCAGAAGTTCGCTCTTCAATTTTATTTTCGAGGTTTTCATACAAATGCGCATTCTCCATGGAAACCGCAATTTGTCCGGACAACAACTCAAGAAAACGCACACGGTTTTCCGTGAACACGGATTCCTGCGAGCTGTTTTCCAAATAAAGCACTCCCTCCAGCTTTCCCTTATTGAGCATGGGTAGGCACAAAACGGATTTGAGATTGTATTTCTCAACAACAGGGTCAGATGTAAACCGCGGATCGTTGGAGATGTTGTCTAAGACCAGACTTTGATTGGTATTTTGGATGTACTGTACCAGGCTTTCAGGTACCCGTTTGCTTTCATGAAGGGGAATTTCAACATGCTCGTCTCCTGACTCTGCATTCGTGAATTTTGAACTCCTGATGAACCATTGATCGGTTTTCTTTAGTACAATACAACCGGATTCGGCACCCGCATTCTCCATGCTAATGCTTAACAAGGTTTTAAGTAATCGTTCCAACACGATCTCTTTGGAAATCGCTTGGGATGCTTTCACCAAAGATTCCAGATCAAGTAAAGAACTTTCCGATAGCGTACCACTACCAGCAGTTACCGTGTTGGAAACGGTAGAGCTTTCCTTTTCAAAACCAATTAATAACTTTGGAAAACGTGCTTTCAAATCCTGCATTTTCGCAATCGCACCCCATTCTTTATAGGTTTGATATGCTTTACGCAGATAGTTTTCAGCAACCAGGTCCTGATTGGTTGATAAATAGTAGATGGCTGCTCGCTCCAGTGAAAGTGCTTCCTCATTGAGGAATTCCCCGCTCTCAGCGCCTTTAATGGCTAAATCATAGTGTTTACGTGCCTTATCGTCATGGCCTTTTAATGAGGCCATCTCAGCAATGAGCAGATCAAGCTTGTGCTGATGGTTTTCGGGAGAGAACTTTGCCCACTTTTTGAACTGAGAAATATTCTTCTTCGCCCGACGAATTAACGCACTCTTTCTGCTCCCACTTACCTTTTGAGCAGATGAAATACTCACCAGACCTTCATAAAACCAAAAGATTGCCACGTCATATTTTGCTAATACCGCATCCAGTAAAGGTCTTGTCAGTTTTGCATGATCAAGCGCTATGTCGTAATTGTGGAAAAGGTAGTTTAGCATCAAATTATTGATGTGAATAAGGAAGGTAGCCGCACGATCATTTTCTGACTCATGAACAGGCGCCATCTTGACCTCATCATAAGCTTCTCCTACCAGAATGGTTGGATCTTCAGAACGGCCCAAAAGATTCAGTGCAGCTTGTCGGTAGACTTCATTGTAATTGTAGTTGGTCTCCTGCTTGTACTTCAGCATCTGCTCACTGAACATCTTCATCTCACGTTCAGACTTGGCAAGCGGTTTTCCTCCCAGGTAGATGTGATTGCTGTAGATATTCACATTGATGCATGCGTACTCAATGGCTCCTGTCTCAAAACCAACTTTGTATGAATACAAAAAAGGCTCAAGTGATTTATGTACATGCTCACTCCAGTGATTGATAAGGGCATAGATCGGCGTGTAGATCTGCGATAGCCATATTTTCGCTTCAAATCGATCCAGTAATGCCAATCCAATCTGTCCAAACTGATAACCGCCACGCATATCGCCTAACACGCCACACATCAGTAGCCCATAGGTCGCAAACCCGAAGGCAGAAATCTCTGTCACCCCATATTTCAGCGAAAGCCTCACCATTCTAAAAATGATGAAAGGTAGTATAGCTGGTCTGGCCCAGTAAACCGGAGAAGCAATGTCATTCAAAATCCTTAAAGCCGCTGCTTTGTATGGATTGGTCATCTCTTTCATCGATGAGATGCTCTCTCTTTTACCAGTCAGCTTAATCTTCGTTCGGATCAAATCAAGCATTACCAGTGGAACCGGTCCTTTCTTAGGGAATTTCTCCCCTAGCTGCTCCAATACCTCAAGACCGGTATCAATGGCCTCCTGTAGCTTATTTTGAGCTTTCAACGCATTGATACGTATCGCATAAGGCCGAACCACGTCCATCAGTTCTTTTCTATTCGCTAATACGATATCAAGTTTTTCATTCATGGGCTTAAACTCACCCATGTTATATGCAGATTCAGCTGCTTCTGTATAAAGCCCAAGGCTGAGCTCATATTGGGATTTCCAGTGATCAACCTTAAGCAATCCAATACCGGTCTCAAAATAAGCCAATGAGGGCTGGAATGCAGAGGAATCCTTGGCTTTGATTCCAGCTCTCAGGTTTAAACCTGCAATCATTTCCTTTTCCTCTTCAGAATCAATCAAATCAAGCCCTTGATTCAATTGATTGACAATTTCAAAAAGTTGACTTTCCAGTTGCTCATCAGATGCTTTTTTCAACAACAGTGTACCTATTCTGTAATGAAATGCGCTTTTTTCCTCATCAGGAATCAATGAGTATACTGCCTGCTGAATCCGGTCATGAATAAAGCGGAATCTATGCTCCGTTGGAGTTATATATCCTTCTGCCAGTGCAGCCCGAAGCGCGTCTAAAACAGGGTCAGACTCTGCTGATGAATCGTCGACCTCAGCCTTCTGACTATGGCCGGCTCTGAGTGTCTCCGTATCAAACTGACTACCAATACATGCAGCCACCTTGAGATATTCCAGGGTTTCTTCCGGTAAAAAGACGATCTTACTCGCCAGCAGTTCTACGACATTATCGGTAATGTTTCGTTCGGTGATTTTTTCAATATCCCATTTCCACTTCCTGCCCTTATAATCAAAATATAAAAGTGATTCTTCAGCCAGGTTCTTAAGAAATTGAGTGACGAAAAAGGCATTTCCATGCGTCTTATCAAAAACCAAATTCGAAAGTGAATGAATGTCATCCGTGGGTAAATTGATAGAATCAGCAATCAATTGCTGGGTATTTGCCATTCCCAGGTTCCCGATTTTTATTTCACTGACGGTGCCTTCTTTTTCACGAATTTCCGAGACTGTAATGATGAACGGATGATCGGGACTCACCTCGTTGTCACGATAAGCACAGATACACATAAAGTAACTGAGTTCCTTATTGGACATCAAAGCGTTGAGTAAAGATAAGGATGCGCTATCTGCCCACTGTAAATCGTCAATAAAAATTACCACCGGATGGTCAGCAGTAGCTATGGCCTTGATGAACGAGCTAAATAGATAGTTTAATCGGTTTTGTGACTCCAAACCACCCAACCTGGGGATATCCGGTTGTGGTCCTATCAATAATTCCAGGTTTGGAATAAGCTCTGTGAGTACTTTGCCTTCATCTCCTATGGCGTTATTAATCTGTTGTTTTATCGGTTCTAGCCTTGATTCATTCTCAGTAAGAAGAATAGACACAAAACTGGTGAAAGCCTGAATAAAAGCGAGGTAGGGTTTTGATCGCTGGAACTGATCAAACTTCCCCTCCATAAAATATCCTTTTTTAGCCGTGATGGGCCGATGGGTCTCATGTACCAATACGGATTTACCAGTCCCCGAGTATCCACCCACTAGAACGGTCTCTAACTTGCCCTTAGAAACGCGACTGAATGCGTCCATTAAAAGACTGAGTTCCTTTTCCCTGCCATAGAGTTTCTGTGGAAGTTGGAAATCACCGGAAAAATCGTGTTGGCATAACTCAAAGTTTTTAATCTTCCCTGACTTATTCCAGGCTTTTAAACATTGTTCCAGGTCCTTCATCAGCCCCCTCGCCGACTGGTAACGATCCTCAGCATTTTTAGCCAACAACTTGCTGACGATCTGTTGTATCATTTCCGGGACATCCTCTCTGAGGGAAGAAATCGCGGGCGGTTGGCTGGCGAGGTGTGCATGCACCATTTCCATGGAATCTGAATATTGAAAGGGCAATTTGCCGGTCAGCATTTCGTAAAAAGTAATGCCTAGAGAGTAGAGGTCGGTTCGGTAATCAACCATCCGATTCATTCGACCGGTCTGTTCCGGAGAAATGTACATCAATGAGCCCTCCAGCTTTTCCGGGTTCTCAAGATTTTGCTCTTTCAGGTTCAGTTTTGTAGAAATACCAAAATCCAGGAGGTGCACCTTGCCACTCTCTTCATCAATAATCAGGTTATGGCTACTTATATCTTTATGGATGATTTTAGCCTCATGAACTTCTGATAAGATTCCTGCTATTCGGATTGCATATTTTAAAAATTCCGGAATGCTAAAAACTTCATCTCCTACCCTTTCTCTGATGGTTTTGCCCGCAACATACTTCATCACAATTGCGTGACGATTGTTCACTTTTCTTCGCTCAAAACTTTCACGAACGCCTTCTATCGAAAGTCCATGTGTAAGGTCAAATTCATTGTAAAATTTGCTAATCGCCTCCGGAGAAGGGAATTCCTGGTTTAGGATCTTCGTAATAACCCTGGTCTTCAGCTCTTTGTCATCCTTGACAAAGACCTTCGAGTTTTTACTTTCATATAGTAGTTCTTCTGCCATAATCAATTAGGCGCTGTTTGAATTCCGTACATCATTATCAGGGATCTCTGGAGGCATTCCAAATATCTTAATGGCCCACACTCGAGCATTTCTTGCCAGGTCTGAATGCCTCCGAAGAAAATTGAGTGAATTGTAATCATAAATAGAATAAGAAGGAATGATGCCCAATCCTTTTGGTAGATTCTTCATGGTAAAGATCATCCGCGTACTTTCAGCCCAGTCCAGGGGCCTGTTCATGGTGATTTCAGCTAAATCCATCCATGGATGTGACGCCTCGTCCCATTTTCTGCAGCAATTAAACACCTCTGCATCATCGTCATCAGATGCTTCATGAAGCTGAACCTGAAGTTTATATTTAATGGGTCCCTTCCGAAGACGTTCCACATACTCTTCTTTGAGGTAATTCCTGACCCGCGTTTCTCCCGGTAAAATACGCTGATTCTCTGTAGGAATCAGCATGTCGTAATCATCTAAGAGGCCGGACTCAGGCACATCTTCGGCCGGAATCGCCCGGTATTTTATGTAGCGCAATACATTATCGGTTGCTTCATACAGGAGTGGAGTCTGGGTGTGATACCTCAAATTGGAAAATGAAGTGGGATCCCGTCTCATTCCCACGTGGGCACCTTCCACCCCGGTTGGGTATTTTCTGTAGTAATCTTCGTATTGCATCCCAAAGCGCGTTTTCTTATACTTGGCAAATCGGAAGAAGCTTGCGATGGACCAAAAAAGTGCTGTTTCACCAGTGTTCAATTCGATATCCATTGGGCTCTTTTTGGGAGTATCCGCCATCTTGATGGACATGCTTCTCACCACCCGCATGGCATCATCATAAAAGGATGCCGCTGCATGTCTGACCCGACATGGAAGCGTTTTTCCCGGTTCAAAGAACGGATGCAATGGAAATCCGGGGTTATCAACAAAACGTATTGAACCAACCGCTGCAATCCCATTATTATGGGACATTTTCGAACGCATGAAGATACTTCCAACGATCGTCAATGCCCAGGTAAATGCCTTTGTGTAGATCCATAGCATCATGATTCCAAAAAAACGATGGAAGGCCGTACCAACTAACTTATAAACTGGAGTTCGATTTGCTTTCATTCTTTCTCTTAAATATTGGTTCGCGACTGGATGATGTCTATGTCTAAATCAAGGTCTGCAAATGCTTTCCGATGTTTTTCAAGGTTTTCTCTCAAATCAGGAGGTACATCTTCATCTTCATCAGCGATGATGAATCCATATCCGGTTCGTGATAGCATATTACTCCACCACATCATTTGTGTGGAACGGGTAAGATCCGGCGCTATCGAGTGATCAGACTCAGGACCCATAACTCCATCCGGACCGTCCCCGAATCGAATGCCCAGGCTGCAATACAGCACTTCGCCAATGTCATCATACTGCTTGGAATTGGACCAGGTATGGCCAAAAGTGGCTTGATAAATCATATAGGTGCATGCCTGTTTTAGCTGATTGAGATCCTCATCTGTGACGTTTTCTCCATCTGTCTTATCAGTGATTCTTGAAACAGCCTTTTTGATTCCGTCCACCTCAGGTCGATCGTCATTTAAATCCATCCTGTGGTGTTGATTGTACCAGTCAGAGTCACCTTTTAGCTTCCCCTTACCGTCTAACAAAGCGCGCTGAAGGTAATTGCATAGGAAAAATGGTACGCTATGCTTAACCAGGTCTTCAGAGAAACAATGAATTTCAAACCAATGTGCCAAAATCTGCTCTTTATTAACAGGATCATCGATGTAGTTCGAAACAAACTCAAAAACAATGTCCCAAAATAGGTTAGATGCTTTTGCATACGTATGTCCTTCGCTAATCGGTTGCATGGGTTGAAATCCTTTCCAATCTAAGGTACCCATGGTATTATAAACGACCTGGTCAATTCCTTTAGGTGTAAGTGCACACGCAGAGGTGATGTATCCATTACCTACTAAAATTCGGTCCGCGGTGTGATTCACCAAAACGACAGAGCGCAAGAAGGATTTAAGTAATCCGGAGATGGGATTCAGCCTCAAATTTCTAAAACATGCAATGGCATACTGTTCAGAATTGATATGGGTTCCGGCGAAATGATGCGATAATTCCGCATTAAGACCGGCACTCACACGGCAGACGCGTTTGGCCGCCAACCATTTCTCACCATCGGCAGGCGTAAAGGTTCTTTTTTGTCTTTCATCCTTTTCTTCAGCAGTTAATGGTCCTGTGAGTGTAATCTTCACTGGCATTGGCAAGCCATCCTCCTTCAGTTTAAACCACATGTCTACATCTGGCATGGCATAATAGTGATGCCTCTTATCATATGATCCCCAATGATGGTGAACCCAGTATAGGTCTGGATTCTTAGGATCGCGATCAAAATCACAGGCATACATACCATTCAGCATTCGCTGGCCAAACCAGTCATCACCTCGAGTGATTCCCGGAATCTTTTTATCCATGCAAACGGTTAAATTCAAGGGGTAGTCCTCAACGATTTTCTGGTAAGTAAGCCCCGCGTTCATCCGAATCATCTCCAGGTGCTTGAGCTTGATCAACTCAATAGGCACAAATGTTTCTTCAAGGGCTTTATCAAAACCGGGTGAATACTTATCGGGCGCATCCTTGTCATGATCTTTAATAACCACCCGAGGTAATGCGGTATCTTTTCGATATTCCCAGTAGAAAAGTTGAACCTGACGACAGCAATAGTCGATCCCAACTAAATCTGACTTACTAATGGGTATACGTTTGAACTCGGTAAATTCCGGAGCATGTTGCCCATCTTTTGCGAAATGATCATAGCCTGTTTGGTAGACTGCCAACCAAACCTTTCGAATGAAGAACCGATGGACATAAAAAAGATCATATGGAAGACTGAATTTTCCTTCGCGATCGGACTTGCCTTGGCTAAGCTTTCGATATCCTCCCCAATGCGTTCTTGCCCATACCTCCAGATGCATATTAAATATGGGTGAGTCTGCATCAGCCATTCTGCTACCGAATGTTAGGTGGCCGGTTATCACATTATCATGACTGGGATTGCCATAGATTTTATCTCGGCGAGGAAATATCCAGTTGTGCGCCTTCTTGGAAAAACTTAACCAGCCATTGTATAACTCAACACAAAAGATTCCAAACCGAGCTAGCAGCCCTTGATGCGTTCGTGACTTGTGCAGTTCAAGTCGGTTGAGGTTTTTAAGTCGTGGATGATAAAACTTACGTTTTAGATCATGAGAAACGTGCGTCTTTTCAAGACATTTTTGACACAGTTCATCAAGATCTACCTCAGTTTCAGGTTGGGTTTTGATGGTATTCATTAAGTAAGGTTATGGCCGGCTCCTAGCAGCTAAGGATGTCACCACTCAAGTTTACAACTCCTTAGCCATTATTTGCAATGTGGTTAAAGTAATAATTTATTATCCTTCTGAAAACGAATCTAATTTCAAAGTTTCTATTTATAGGAATAATTCAATATGAAATGATTATTCTTATAAGTCTGGCCCGCCACAACATTTCTTTTGAATGGTGGTTGATATCATTATGTTTAAAAAGAAGATCAAGCCTGGACCTGGACAGGAATCGGTTTGGGACTATCCTCGTCCTCCTTTACTTGAGCCATTCAGCGGTCACATAAGAATTGTTTTTGGAGGGACGGTTATCGCGGATTCCAATCGATGCTTTCGAATGTTGGAAACCAGCCACCCTCCTACCTATTACATCCCGATTGATGATTTCAAGGAAGGATCCTTGCAGGAAGCAGGTGGCAATTCCTTTTGTGAATTTAAGGGTCGTGCACACTACTACGATATCAAATCAGATCAACAAATTGCTCATCGTGCTGGATGGGGATATAAAAAACCATCAAGTGCATATCCTCAGCTTAAAAACACGGTTGCCGTTTACGCGCATCTGATGGATGCTTGTTTTGTAAACGATGAGGAAGTGCAGGCCCAGGAAGGTGACTTTTACGGAGGTTGGATTACCAAGGCGATCGTTGGACCGTTCAAAGGGGGTGTCGGTACTTTTGGATGGTAAGTATATAGTTTTGAATTACTTTGCTCATCAACTCTTCGAAGACTCTTATTGGTTGTGCTATTGAATGAAATCTATATAAATAATCAATTCACACTTACCATTTGAGATACTGCTTATGCCCTCTTGCCGGGCAGGCAAATACTTTTGGCATTGCCCCAAAAGTATTCAACCGGCCCGAACGTACCGTTCGGTACGGGCGGGAAAATCTAGTTAAAATCAAATCCCGGCCGACCCTTTGGCTATCCCCGCGATTTTAACTTTGATCGCTTCTATGAAGCGAATGGGGGGCTGCAGCGATACTGCTCATTGTAATTGATAACAATAAATCAAGTTCTCCGTAATCCTGCCAAAATGCACCTAAGAGCTCTCATTTAAAAAGACCATTATACTTAAACTGTTCGTTCAGGTCTTCTCTGCTATTGAGATCTGTTTTGATTCTTCTGTAAAGTTGTGTCTCGACTGGTAAGTTGAAGTTTTGCCAAAACTGTGGATCATAAGGATATGCAGCTTGATAAATATCTCCCTGCCTTCTTACATTACCACCGATTTTAAAGCTTCCGGGAATGACATCCAATACCAATAATTCTTCTTCAAGATCTATTGTACCTTTTTTCTTACCTGCCTGATCAAAGGCATCATGCTTCGAAAGTGCCGAACTGTATGAAAGATAGAAGGTACCATCAACCTCGACATATTTGGTTTGTGTTGAACCGCCTGTAAATACAATGTAAAGGCTGTCAGCAACTTTATATCCTCTCTCGTTTTTGATTTCGGTAGCATCATTGACTTGTATAACAGCATAGTCCCTACTACGAACATAGACATCCGCGGTATAGCTTACCGAAGTGGTATCCTTGAGATCAATTTTGATGTGACAAATTTCATCTCCATCCAATTCAGTCAGTCCTTCCAGGTAATAATTATACTTTTCCATAGATTTCTTATCCAGGAAGAACCGCTGATTACGGATGTTATCTTTTCTTAAATAATTGTACAGAAAATTCCCACCTTGCTGCCATTTGAATTCGCGGTAATCATTACTCTGCCTATTTTGTTCAACTTCCGCTTGATACCCATTAGTGGTTCTGAAGCCCTTGTCAGCGATGGTTATGGACGCCTCCAGAAGTCTTGCATAAACATCATTCTCTTTGTAAGCTGTCCTGTAAAATCCTTTTAATCGAAATGGATTTTTTGAATAGTTTTCATCAAAACCTTTAATCGCAGAAAGGAGAATTTGCTTTGGATCGGGACGAGTGACCACCACCTCATTCAAGACAATGATCGTATCTTGAAGTAACACACTATGGTCTTTTAAAACATCCTGAATGCTGACAACCTTGCTTTTATAACCTATGGAGGAGAAATAAGAAATTCGTTCTCCAAGGCCTTGTCAAGGCTTAATGAGAACTTTCCTTCGCCATTCGCACTAATACCAATCGGTTTGCCTTTCACACGAATATGAGCATGAGGTACTGGAGTACGGTCAGCTTTATTTATTACATCACCATTTACTGTAAGGTTTTTTAATTCCTGACCCTGGATAATCAATGGTGCACATAGCAGGAACAACAGCAATAATCTCATAATGTAGGATTTACTCAATATGGAGAAATGCATTTCTGTTTGAAATGGTTGCCTAGCTGGTGTGGGCACCCATCATCATTTTAAAGATCGGCTCTAATAAAAACACCGTAGTTCTCGGTGAAATTCTTGTCTGGACCAAAATAATCCAGGTTGGTAGCTAAGCCGAAATTGTACTCATTAAAACCAATTCCTAAACGCAATTGTAAATAGCTTCTTTGATGATCATTCAAGTTTAAATTATGATTGTAAAGTCCTTGAATTCTGCTGTAGAGTCTTAGATTTTCTGTCAATTCAGGACGAAATTCAAACAATGAAAAAATAGCGACATTTCTATCACCAGTGAAAATATAATCGGGAGTAATAACGATTGCCCACTTGGGAGAAGCATATACATACCGTACACCTAGTGTTGGAGACAGGCCAGTTACTTTATTTACATTTAATCCTCCTGTCAAACCGAAACCTTTGTGTACGTTATAGGCCAATTGAGAGGTGTTAACGAAATCAAGCTTATCAACATTATATGAGTAATTGTTATGAATTGACGTAACCGAAAAAAATGATAATTTCTCACTTCTTGGAAATGAGCGATTTACAATCGATTGAATGCCATAGCGCTCATCTCCAAACATCGCTTCAAACAAGATAGGAGCTTCTCCTTTTTGCTGGGCCGATAGGATGTACGAAGTAACTATTGAAATAATGGCTAAAATAAATTTCTGCCTCACTTCCATTTGATTTTTGATACTATTTTTTGAGCCATTGGCACGAAGATGAGCCCACAGAGATACGCTAAGGGAATCATAACTATTAGGTTTTTTAACCATACGATATACCAACCCTGAAAGAATCCAGCACTCCAAATAATACCCACCAATGACATTACTACACTAAATGGAATAGCGAGAGCTAGATTCATTACCACTGGCTTGAACTTTTTACTGAGCATCATTTTATATGGAAATGGAATTAAAGTTTGTTATCTCTTATCAACGCGCTGTAGATTTCATTGATCTTTAGCTGGCTATTGCGAAGTGCTTGCTCAGATGTATGGATAGAACTTCGTCCCAGTACTAGTTCATAATCAAATTTTTTGGCTGATCCCAGAATAAAGCTGGCTTTACTGGTAGTCTCAAACTTTACTGGTGTTGATCCTGATGCAAAAACGATCAACTCACCTTCAATTGCCTGAATATGTCCATTAAGCTTTCCATCAAATACAAGTATCCACAATACATCATGAGATTCTGGAGGCGTGTAGGTCCAATGGTTTTGATCGGTAATGGAAACCTCCAGGTAGTTCATATCATTTGGAGGGATAATTTTACTTTTCATCTCGTCATACTCCCCAAGTAAAACTTTGACATTATCATTCTTTTCAAACTCTTCCTTTTTAAGGAATGTGCTTTTTGCATCCTCTTCCTCAAGCTCTGGGGGTAATGAGATCCATAGTTGGAATCCTTTTATTCGAGAACCTACTTTAGGACCACCTGTATGCCAGGCACCTGAGCCTGCCTGAAGGTATTCCACATCTCCGGGCCCAAAGGTTACTTTGTTTCCAGTGCTTTCTTCGATATGACTCCCACCCTCAATGTGGTACGTAAAAGTGGCAATACCCGAATGTGGGTGCCAGCCAAATCCAGCGCCCATCGGCAACACTCCGTCTATGTAATCAAGGAATACAAAAGGTTTGGTATGTTCACCAATATCAGACGGACTGATCATTCGATTGATAAATCCATGCCTTTGCCCAAAAGTTCTGTGAGTAATTTTTCTTTCCATAATCTTTCTAATTCTTTCTGTGAATCTTCATGTGAATGTATGACAAGCATAAGCCTCCTACATACAAGGTGGCCTAAGCGCATCAAACAAATAGTGCATATGTGTTTTAACCAATTGTAACCATAGGGCGACGGCTTACATCATATTGCACTCATACTAATTTCCATGGCTTTTTTTCCATCAGGAGTTGAGAAATCTGTATATAGCTCTGTAAGCATGGTAAGGCTTCCAGTTATTGTTACCCCTAATGCTCGAAGGCGTTCAAAAGTCAATTGGTCAGTAAGTGTGCTTCCGCTTCCACAAGCATCTGCAACCACTTGTACATTATAGCCTTCTCTTAAAGCACCAACAGAAGTATGAAATAGACATACATCAGTTGTTAAACCGGATATAATAAGGTTTTTTCTACCTATAGCTTTTACTGCCTCAACGAAATCAGCGTCATCAAAAGCACATAACGTTCCACCTCTTTTTATTCTGTTTTCAAAAGCGGTTGGTACCGTCTCTTGAACCTGTTTAATATTGGGGCCTATATGATCTTCTCTTGTCGAAGTAACAACTACCGGAATATCTAGTTCATTGGCTAATTTGCCAATCATTTTAACATTGTTAACTACTGTTTTTTGATCCAGACTATGAATCCAGGACACTATGGTATCCTGGTGATCCACCAAAAGAATCGTTGCGTTTTGTGGCGTAAATTTTTCCATTTTATTATGTTTCATTTTGAATTTTAAACTGGTTTATCAAATCATTTTCGGATCGCAAACATATGAGGTGAAATGAATAAAAATGGCCTTAGTTACCTCTCGGTAACTAGTTACTTTTAGGTAATGACTGGAATACATGTTTTATTTGGAGGGTATCAATTCGAAGACAAGAATTAAATTGAATATGCTCTAAAAAGGGCATTTATTATTATTTGTATTTAGTCAATTACTTATGGATGAACAACAAAGAATTCTCTGTGCTATTCGTCAACGTGCAACCTGGGATGCTCTAGAAGTGATACAGGGCAAATGGCGCATCCCAATCGTTATAAGTTTAATGTATGGCTACAAAAGGTTTGGCGAGATCAAACGTAACATCAATGAAATCAATGATACCAATAATATTTCCCCAAAGATGTTATCACAAGAATTAAAGGAGCTTGAGAGTTTCAAACTTGTAACCAGAGAGGAAATCGAAACCGTCCCAGTTTCAGTCGA
This sequence comes from Ekhidna sp., assembly GCA_965601465.1. Taxonomy (GTDB): domain Bacteria; phylum Bacteroidota; class Bacteroidia; order Cytophagales; family Cyclobacteriaceae; genus Ekhidna. The sequence goes on from OZ271834.1 coordinate 3,089,134, forward strand.
ATATAGCCTAACACCCCTCGGTAAGTCTTTGATTAAAATGCTTGATGAGCTTTTGGATTGGGGTACGCTATTCAGGAAAGAAATCATGTCAGACTAGATTTGCCAATAAGTGTGGCCTCCATCGTACGCCCAGTCATGCAGACACGTCCGATGATTCCCTAGAAGTAGAAATGGAAACTGTTTAGATTACATAAAAAAACCGCTCAGAATTCAGAGTGGTTTTTTGTTATGATCTTACTAAGTATGGAAGTTTTACTATTTATCCTCGACACTTAATGATTCTTCCTGGCGTCCATCATTATATTATCTTGCGAAAGTTTTCAAAATAAGTTCATCTACTTATGAGGCGAAAAATCCCAGAATCAACTCTACCAAAAATTAAACGCTCGCAAATGATTACTGCCGAAGGCTTACAAAAATTGCGGGATGAACATGATCACTTATGGCGAGTGGAGCGGCCTGATATTACAAATAAAGTATCGTGGGCCGCAAGCCTGGGAGATCGGTCTGAAAATGCGGATTATCATTACAACAAAAAACGTCTTCGGGAAATCGATAAGCGACTGCTGTATCTCAGAAAATGCATCGACAATTTCAAGGTCATTGAATATCACCCTGTTATGAAAGATAAAGTGTCCTTTGGTGCATGGGTGGAGATAGAAAATGCGGAAAAGCGACTAAAAAAGCGATTACGAATTGTAGGCTATGAAGAATTGATTGGCAATAAAGATTACATCTCAATGGACTCTCCCATGGCAAAAGCTCTGCTCGATAAAAAAGTCGGTGATGAAATAATTGTAGAAACCAAAATAGCAAAATTCACCTGGCGAATTCTTAAGATTGAGTATGAAAAAAGCTAGCTTAAAAAGGCAACAAGGTCTACTACTAGTCAGCCCTCACTTCGCACCAATGGATTAAGATTAATCCGTCGGGGCAATACTTAAAATCCCTCTACCATTGATCCCACCGGTATTTGTAAGAAGTGGTGTTCCGGATTCAAAATTAAAACCGCCGATAATTTTCACATATACCATGTTTTGATCCGTATCCTGGTAGTAAGTATTCCCCGCAGAATTCAGGACCTCTTCGAATGAGTTTAATGCTTGATAAAACGTATTGCCATCTTCCTCGATACCTGCTCTGCGAGCGGTAATGACATTTATATTGGTGACATTTCCATCAAAATGAACACCAAGTAAAATATGTTGATCTTCATTCAGCATATTATCTATGGCAATTTGGAGATTATTGGGAAGGCCTAACTCAACATTGCCTTCCTCTTCAGGAAAAGAAATTTCGTAATAGGATTCATCATCCATCATGAGTGCAGCATGCCTGCTAAAAGGTAAGAAGGTTTCTCCCTCTTGTGCTGCACGCACGTCTAAAGTGCCCACGATGGAATGGTCAGCTACCAACCTTCTATTCACTTCCAGGCTCCAGGGATCGCCAGCACTAATGTTTTGTGTTTTTCCTCCTCCGGCGAAAGGCAGACCGTAGAGCACAAAATCTGCTATCCCGATGTAATGCGCGTTTACACTCACCCCACCTGCATCGCTATTTCCTTCAATAGGAACAGGTGTTGTATTGTATGTTAAAAAGGGATCATCATAAACGATGTAGTTTCCTTCCGGACCCCAGAGGCCAAATGGATCCCACAAGGCACCCGCCAACGTGATGTATTCTCTGGATGACCTGCTTTTAAATCCGGGATGCGAATTGATTAAGACCAACCCTTCATTTTGTACCGTTCCAATCTCTACTGGCCGCAGATAATAATCGGTAGTAGAGGCCATGCCACTCTGTTCTCCAGGCACTAACTCGAAATTGACGAAGACGGAATTTTTTGCCGTATACGTATGATGGTAGGTGGCAAATCCAGTGGGAAACCTATTGCCTCCAAAATTATCTAAAACATCCACTTGCGTAGCATCAGGAGCCTCCGTCCTATTCACATTTAGACTTCTTCCTATGGCCAATACTTCTCGAATCGTGCCTCTAAAACCTGCTCCTGCAAAAAAGCGCCCTGCGTTATCAGCATTTACAGCGTGCCTCTCGACTACAGAGTCTCCTCTATGCCAAATTCCCTGGAAGCCGTTTTTGAAAACATGTGATCCTAAAAGCGTATGACTCGTTACATTGTCAAAATTGCCGGAACCTAAATCTTCCATTGTAGAAGTTTGTTTGTACCGGGTGTTTCCTACCCTGCCAGTATTATCGATCTCTCCGAGATCGAAGAGCATACCTCTCCGATCATTGGAATGCGCCCGGTTATTTTCAAAGGCTCCGAATGGCAACAACCTTGGCACCAGGGGACGACCACCAAATTCTTGAGAGACCAACCCTAGACTCTCACCCCAGGTTTGAAAGGTAAATGCCATCCAGAAACCATTTCCTCTACAGTCAGCTGACACATTTCCTGTTAGATAATTTCTGGGATTACTGATCCAAAAACCAGAACTTCCCTGTCGTTCAAAATCTTTGAGCACATCTTCTAATTCAGGGTTGGTGACTCGCAAAACGAGGTTTCTATGAATTTGATTTCCTTGTTCTGCAGCATCTTCAGTAAAAATTCCCATTCCTTTGATGTCATAAACGATGTTGTCTGTTACCTCCAGACTGTCCGTGCCATGAATAACGATACCCCTGTTTCTGGAATGCGTAATCGCAGATTTCTTTATATACTGACCGTCTGTATTGCCAGCTATTCGGTTGGGCACAGAGACACTTAGCATGTGCCAATGAACAGGGTATTTTCTAAGTTTACCAGCCTGTCCCACCCGTAAGAACCTAATACCTTCTATTCGAGCCCATCCTCCTTGCATAATCATCACATGTGCTCCAAAATTGGAGATAGCCCAAAAATCATCGTCTAAACCCTGTATGATGATATTGCGACTGACATTGCCAATTTCTGCACGCTCGTCCAGTATCGTCGGCATATCCGTTGGATATCCATCCGGTAAATTTCCTGGGGTAAGACTTATCCCATCTTCTGTTACATACTGCAATCTTCCCCAACGAAATGCCGTAAGTGTTTCAACTGTTGTCAGTTGATTGGGATTCGAGACTTCAGCAATGGTCAATTGCTGCGTTTGTGAATTACCTTCTCTATCAAAAAAGTCGGTTGGAGCTATGACTAATTCATCGTTGGCTTGCCAATCAACTGCTTCTTTCAGTGTCAACTGGTTTGACCCGGTTTCGGCATGCTCATTAATCTGCGTCCAGACTACTTCAGGAGTTGCTCCATGAAGTTCAAGTTGTCCGCCGCTTCTTACAATTAATCCTCGATCTCCTCCCATCACCTCTGTTTCCGTATCGGTGCCCGTCAAAGTAATGATTGCTTGTTGCTCGAATGGGGAGCTGGGATCTCCTATCTGCAGTCTTCCTGTCACATCTACCCGATCAGCAGTCAATTCCAGATTTCTACGATCAAACTCCAGTGTGCCCTCAATTGTCAGATTACCAAGATCTGGCGTGTCTTCGTCCAAAATGATGTGTTTTTCGGACGGGATGGTTACATCTTCTCCAGCGATGGGCTTGGCATCTGGAGCCCAGGTATCAGGATCGGACCAAAAAAGTGGTTCTGAATTCAGAAACGTGATTATTTCAGAGTGGTGAAGTTCATTTTCTTCAAAACTTATTTCAGCTCGATACATCATTGGCAAAGAAGATATTGTCACCGACGAAGTGGACTGCCGTGCATTAGCAATATTTTGCCAGGAAATACCATTCTCAGATTGCTGCCATTGTATTTCACCGCAAAAATTGTCAGCCTCTAAAATAACCTCGTCACCTACCTCACCAACAAACGTTTGTTGTGTAAAAGCGACATGAATAATGATGAGAATGCAGATGGAAGAAGTTATTCTTTTCATGCGTTTGGTAACTGGTTGATTAATCGATTTTAAGCTTTTGAATGCTTTCTGTCTGATCGGTGATTAGCAGAATCAAGTAAATACCTTGTGGCACACTACTTATGTCCAATGATGGATCCTTACGGTAGAATTTTTTTTGGATTATCAGACGACCTGATAAATCTAGAATTTGAATGATTCCAGAGCCAGCATCTGATTTTAGAAACACATAATCATTGGAAGGATTGGGATAGATAATCCATGTAAAGTCTTCATTTTCTAAACCAAGTACGGGCTGAGTATCACAAACATCAGGTTGATTGATTGCTACCGATACTGAATGAGTCGTTTGAGAGAAACATATATAAGGAGCAAGTAAGAGTGTCATTATCCCTAATTGTATGACTCGCAAATGCCAGTTGTTGTAGTTTATCATGCTAAAATCATCATTCATGAACTTCAGAGGATTATTTGTCACCACAGAGGGAATACCAATTTTGGAAATGCCAAGTGAATACTTCCTCGGATTGTTTTTCCAAGTAATAGTAGGCAGATCACGGATTTAAAAACCCTGACAATTAATACAATAGCGCTATTGATTGATAGATTGGGGATCTGAGCTAATAACCTCGAATCAGTTGAAGAGTCGATATTGAAACATCAGCTCTTAGAGATGCTTAAAAGAGTGAAGCGGGATAAATAGTTATTAAGAAAACAGTATTTTCAACAATGAATCCTTTCTTTTCAAGGAGATGCTAACTGCATCACCATTTTTCATAACTAAATATCCTCCATCGGATTTGACATACTTATCTACGTAAGCGGTGTTTATTAAAAATGAATTGTGGGATCGATGAAAGCCAAACGGACCGAGTATGTTCTCGTATTCTTTAAGGTGCTTGCTTACGAGCACTTTCCTACCACCTTCAAGTACAAATTTGGTATATGCTCCTTTTGCTTCACAATAAACAATAGAATCAATCGCTATAAACTCATAGCCCTCGGACGTAGCAATCGTAATTTTTTGGTTGGCTGATTTTTTGGTTTTGAATTCGTTTATAAGGGATTCGATTTGTAGCTGTTGGTTTGCCTTGTTATTCTTTTCTTTCACTTTTTCAACGGCAAGTTTTAATTCATCGAGATCGATTGGTTTCAGCAGATAGTCCACAGCATTGACTTTGAAAGCTTTCACTGCATATTCATTGTATGCCGTGGTGAAAATCACCTCAAAACTCACCGTGAGAAACTGCTGCAAGAGGTCAAATCCGGTTCCATCCTTCATCTCAATATCCAGAAAAACCACAGCAGGTGAATGCGCGTTGATGGCCGCTATTCCTGAAGCAATGGAATCTGCGACAGCCACAACCTCCAAGCCATCACAAAATTCTTCAATCATGTTGCGAAGGGCCTCTTGACTGTGCCATTCATCCTCTATGATAATTGCTCTTAACATCTGTGTCCTTCTTCGATTTTATTTTAAGCATTAACCATCACTCCTTCTACTTTACTCATTTTCTTTGCAATAGATATCTCGACCTTTGTTCCAGCAGCTTCGGTTTCCGAAACCAAATCAAATACCTTCACAGAAGCTGCATTTTGAAAATCCGCATTAAGTAATTCAATACGTTTTTCTGTTACTGACATTCCTCTGGATTTCTGTTGCCTCTTTTTATTCATAGCGTTGGATGCTTCCCTGCCAATGCCATTATCCTCTACTATACAAATTATTTTGTCGACATGGTCCTCAATTTTCACAAGTAGGAATCCAGGTTTTGATAGGCTCCTCAATCCATGATTAATTGCATTTTCTACGTAAGGTTGAATGATTAGAAAGGGAATCTCAACATGTTCAATATTAAGATTATCATCAATTTCAATATGATAATCAAATGCATGATTTAACCTAAGCATTTCTAATTCAATGTAGTTCTTTAGCAAGCTGACCTCTTCTGCAATGGAGACCCACGAAACCAATGAATGTTCCAGGGTTTGCCTTATCAGCCTGGAAAACTTCGATAAGTAATTAAGTGTTGATTTTTTGTCGCTAATTGTGATAAAATGTTGGATGGAATTGAGTGCATTGAATACAAAATGTGGATTCATTTGAGCCCTTAATAGTTTTCGTTCCAGCACTTCATTCATCTCTTCAATTTGCTGATTTTGAGATTCAATCATGGTGTTCTTTGTGTGCAACACCCTCCGGGATTGTAGACTGGATCTATATCTTAAATAAATTAATCCGAGGGAGACCAATAAAAGGAAAACGCTAATCATCAAAACCAAATTGAAGTTTTGTTCGGCTTGCTCTTGTTTACTGAGAAGATAGACTGCCTCATTCTTCCGTTGAAGTTCTTTCTGATTCAATTCCAATTGATACCTGGCTTCCATGGTCATCAGATCCTTCCCGTCATGTGTTAATTGAACCAGTGAATCATACAAGCTGAAAAGTGGCGGTATCTTCTGAAATTGATCACAATTTGTGTGATTTTCAATCAGCTCTTTTAAAATTTCTCGCATTTCATTAGATCGTCCTACCGTGGCTGCCTTTTCATATGCCGTGTTCAAATATTTAATGGCACTTTCACAATCATTTGATCGCTTATAAACATCTGCTATTTGCTTTAAGGTAGGCAAGGATCCAAATGGTAGCTGCAAGGAATCACTTCTGCTCAATGAGGAAAACAAATATTCCAACGCAAGATCAAATTGATTGATGCGACCGTAAACCACTCCCAGATCCCTTTCAGAGTTTATAAGTCCATGATAATCTTGTGTCTCATTTCTAAGGTCGATGGCCTTGTGAATGTAAATCAGTGCCGAATCATACTCCTCTTGAAAGAAAAAATTTCTACCTATTTGATTGATGGCCCTAGCGATTTTTGAGGGGTTCTCTGATGCTTCAGCAAAGGCCCTGGCTTGTTGAAAATAGCTATTTGACTGATCATAATCTTCTATATTCCTATACACTTTGGCAATGCTGAAATAGGTAAAATACCGTGTACCAAATCCACGGACTGAATCAAGATGTTTTATGGATTTCTCGAAAAACTCAAGAGCTTTTTCATGGTCGCCTAAATCATCGTAAATGCGTCCAATAGTATTTTGCTGAGTGACAATGTAATCATAATTTTTACCGTAGGATTGCGCCAATTCAAGTGAGTTCAACGCGTAATCCAAGGCTCCGGCATATTTGTTTTGGTTGTACAAAATAAAGCTCATGTGTCCCAGGGTTGATATTTGTCCTGAAACAAACCCAATACTTTTTGAAGCTTCGTAGGTATAATTCACATAGTGCCAGGCAGTGTCAATATCAAAATACAGCAGAGGCATAATAAGGTCGCTCAGTTTACCTAGACTGGCACTGTCAGCGGGTAACTGAGCCAGCGCATCCACTTCTTTTAGTAACTCCTCCTTGATTTGACCATAGAGTGAAGTAGATAAGAGCAGGGACACACATATCAGCTTAAATTTATCCCTCATGAATATTATTTGAAGTAATCTATAAAAGTAGACTAACTTAAAGATACAGACTAGCAGGAATGATTGATTTGCTGCTATGAATTGATTGTTACAGCATTTCAATTGATAGCAACACTTCGCAGCAACATGATCATACAGAAACAAATCCAAAATTATGAAAGAAAATAAAGCATGCATCATCCCGACAATGCGATACAAGAATGCCCGAAAAGCAATAGACTGGCTAAGCAATGCCTTCGGATTTGAAACTCGCCTCATGGTAGAAGGTGAGAATGACACCATTGCTCACGCGCAATTAACCTATGGTAATTCCATGATAATGTTAGGTTCAGAAATAGAAAACGAATATGGAGAACTGGTAAAATCGCCTGAAAGTCTCAACGGGCACAATACGCAGGCTCCTTATATCGTAGTTGAGAAAATTGATGAACATTATGAAAAAGCCGTTGATGCCGGTGCCTCAATCCTCATAAAAATCAAAGATCAAGATTACGGTGGACGAGTCTATACATGCAAAGATCCCGAAGGACATATATGGAACTTTGGATCTTACGATCCCTGGGCTGAATACGAATAATTAAAAGACACGTTGCCCTTTGGAGGGGTGGATCCCCATCCCTCCATTGGCACTGTGTTATGAAAGTTATCTCGCTTGAATTTTTACTCGTTGGTCGGCTAATTTCACAGCCTCATAAGCATTGACTATCCCTCCTGTTTTAGAAAGCTCAGAGAAGTTGACTTTATCTTCAGAACCGGGCTTTGTTACTTCTAAATCTACTTTGGTAGAAGATTGCATCAAGATCTCTTTCACTTCTGCAGCTTCAAGATCAGGAAAGTAGCTCAACAGCAACGCGCTAACCCCTGCTACCACAGGTGCCGCCATGCTGGTACCGCTATTTGCTTCATACGTATTGCCCGGTACCGCCGACATGATGTTCACCCCTGGAGCAAAAAGATCTACACTGCCCTTGCCATAGTTTGAAAATCCAGCAGGTAGACCTTCATTGTAATTTTTGGAGGATGCACCTACTTCGATCCAGCTTTTTGATTTCTTCGTTTTAGATATGGAGCCATCCGGATAGGAAAGTTTTTCATCGTTGTTCTTGCCGTCATTTCCCGCTGCATGAACCATTAATACCCCTTTGGATTCTGCATACTTCACTGCGCTACGTACATAGTCCTGATCCGGGGAATACTCTTTACCAAAACTCATATTGATAACCTGGGCACCATTGTCCGCAGCATATCGAATGGCATTGCCAACATCCTTATCTCGTTCATCACCACTTGGCACCGCCCTGATAAACATGAATTCAACATTTTCAGTAATTCCTATGGTGGTCTCTCCTACTTTTCCACCGACAATTCCTGCGACGTGCGTTCCATGGCTACCTCCATATCCTCCTACTTCGTCAATTTGATTATTGCCATAGCTTCGGTTTTTGAAATCTTTGGAATCGTCACCTACCACGTTTCGTGGATCGAATTCTAAATTGTAGGCATAGTTGCCTTGATAGTCGTAATAACCCAGTCCGCCTGCAAATAAGCTAAGCACTTGCTCTTGCGTTGCTTTTCCTCCCAAATAACTAAGGATTCGTGTGAGGTAATCATTTGCTCTGATCACAACTGAGTCCTGGGATTCAATTCCCTTTAATGTTTCGATGCTTAGTGTATCAACCATTGCATAACCCGCCAACAGTTTGTATTGATGCGTCACTCCATTGTAACGACTAAAAAATGCCTCAGCAGATGCAATTGCTTCACTACTTTCAGCCAGGTAATCTTCTTCAATTGTTTTCCAATATTTATACTCCGCGGACCGGCTTTCAGGTGCATTTTCATATTTGGGTTTAAGTCTTCGGTATTCCCTGGTCAGCTCCAGGTTCTCGTTGATGATATTTCCATCAGCTCCACCAATGAAATTCCATCCATTGACATCATCAACATATCCATTGCTATCATCGTCTTTCCCATTTCCGGCGATTTCGTCGGCATTCATCCACATGTTGGTTTGAAAAGCATCATGATCCAATTCATATCCACTATCGATTATCGCCACAATGACTTTCTTGGAGGGCCGGCCTTTCAAGTACTCCTGTGCTTGTTTAAGGCTGACTCCAGGAATGTTGTCATTAGATAGGTCCTTATGATGCCAAAGGTCATTTAGATCTTGCGCTATAATTGATGTAGCTAATCCGATTAGCAAACAGAATGAAAGAAGCTTTTTCATGAATAGGGTCTTTTAAATTATGCTTCGAAAGTAGAACAAGTGCCGACTTCTGCAACATAATTGCATAGGTATTAAATGGAATAAATGACAAGCGGCTTGATTTTTCGTTTGTGTGGTATCGCTCGCAACTAATGGTTAGTCGACATCTAGATGAGAAGCTTTAAGGATGAGGCATAGTGTTATCCAGCTTCAACGTCTGGTAATCTTATGGTGAATTCGGTGAAGACATCTACCTCACTGTTAACAGCAACTTCCCCGCTAAGTGATTCTATCTGTTTCATTACCAAATAAAGTCCGATTCCTTTTCCTTCTATTTGGGTGTTAAATCGTTCATAGAGTTTGAACAAGTCATCTTCATGAGCGTCAAGATCAATTCCTTCTCCATTGTCCCAAATAGTGATAATGGTGTTATTGCCCTCTCGTAATGTATGAATCCTGATTTTTGGCTGTCGTTCACTACAATGATATTTAAGCGCATTGCTAAAAAGGTTATCGAGAATACTGACGATGTAAGGTTTGATGGTATAAATGGTTTCTACCTCAAAAACAGTCTCTATGGTGACATCATTTTTGTGGATCTCGTTTTCATAATTGAAAAAAATGTCATCGAACAACTCCCTGAACAATACCTCTTTGCGGATACGAAAAATGTTTCTACGTATATCGAGAATAGAGCCCAGATCTCTGATAATTGAATCCATGAGTCTGACCGACTTAAACATGTGATTTAAATAGTCTTCCTTTTTATTGTCTTCAGGAGCGATTTTAAGCAATTCCGCTATTCCAAGTATTTTGGCTATCGGTGCCCTCAGATTATGTGAAACGGTGTGTGAAAATTGTTTGAGTTCATTATTGTGTTTAATAAGTTCGTCATTGCTTTCCTTTAATTCCTGATTAGCAAGCTGTATATCCTCCGAAAGCGTCTCATTTTGTTTGTTGAGCAATATATTCTGCGACTTGATTTGTTCATGTGCCGCTTCCAGCGAAAGAATCAGCTTAGTATTTTCCTGTTGGAGATAATCGGAGGACCATCTCAACATAAACAACACCGTTACCAGGACAAGAAACATGAGTGATGAAACCCATGTCGTAGTTGGATATGAATCAATATCATGCACAATTTGATAAAAACCGACATTGAATAATTCATGCAACTGATCAAAGAATACCAGCGATAAAAAGAATGGTGATATTCCCAGGAACAAGAGCAGCTTACGTTGAAAATTAAAAACGATGGGTGGGACAACTGAGGACGCAATTAAGACATAGCGGTAATCGAAATACTCTGTGTTGGTAATTTCTTCGTTTGGAATGGTCTTACAAATAATGGACATACCCATAATGAGCAATGGCAGTAAAAGGCATAAAACCAATCTAGCGGCCTCTGTGTAACCTTTAGCATTTAAAATGGGGATGAGTAAAAAGAAAATGGACGTGCTTAAAACAAACAATGGTTCTCTATTCCATTGACTCAATCCCAGAATAATCACTAATGACAGAATTACGGGTATTGCAATGAAAGCAATCCGGTTGGTAAGTTTAACAGAATGATTTTCGAGGGGATCGTCTATTTTGGTTAAACCAAGATTGGAAATGTACTGCCAAAAGGCGCTTAGACTTACAGGATGGGTTTCCATCAATTGCCATAATAACCGAGGCTCTTTTATGGCTTTTTTTGGGGTGTTCACTTTAGGCTGGTGGTTGATTTGGAAGTTAAGATAATTGTTATATTGTCCTTATTTAAGCATTTTCGATAATCAAACAATAATTATCTATTGATAATAATAATTGCAAGAGCAAAGCATTAGTGGTTATCACTTAATATTTACAGAAGATCCAATAGTTGCTGATATTAATTTTTAATACTGAAAAAAGTAAGATCATGCTCAATTTCGAAAATCAATTTTCAATTATCAATTGATAATATAAAGTCATTACTAAAAGAGCGTCAAGAAAAGACTGATTTACCATCATAAAGCATACCTTCTCTCAAATTCAAGAAATGAGAAAAGCAGAATCAGTGTTTGTGTGCGAGTAAGTGTTACAAATAGATAAGTTCGATAAACACTAAACTCTTACTAAAATGGTAGTCAATAGTCTTTTGGTCAAATGGTTCATGATCGCGTTGTTGTTTATACACTGTGAGTCTAATACGCTTCAGGTAAATGACGAGACTCAAGCCGGGAAGATTAACAAAATAATCTCGGACATTCACAGTGGATCATATGGTGAAACCCATAGTTTACTAATCGTTAAAAATGGTGAGGTCCTTGCAGAGGAATACTTCAAACCTTTTGATTCAGACTCGATCCATTACCTCTATTCTGTCACAAAAAGCATTACCTCTCTTTTGGTTGGGATCGCCATTGACAAAGGATTTATTCAAAGTGTTGATCAAAAACTTTTAGACTTTTTTCCTCAATACACAGACATCCAAAACCTGGATGAACGAAAAAGAGCCATAACCGTACGGGATGTTTTAATGATGCGGACAGGAATGGTATGGGATGAGTGGAGCTATCCCTACGGTGACCCTCGCAACGATACTTATCATTTGTTCGGAAGTTCAGATATGATCAAACACATGCTGGATCTACCCATGAATGCAAGTCCTGGAACGCGCTTTACTTATAACAGCGGTGCTACCATGCTTTTGTCCGGGATCCTTGAAAGTACTACTGGCAGATCTACGGAGGATTTTGCTAAAGATGTTCTTTTCAACCCGCTAGGTATTGAGGACTGGCAATGGGACACTGGACTTTATGATGATTTAACCAATACTGGATGGGGACTTCACTTGTTACCAAAAGACTTGGTGAAGATCGGTAGTTTATTCCTCGAGGATGGTCAATCACAGAACATCGTTTCAGAAAGTTGGCTAAATGAGTCAACACAGAATTATGGAAACAGGTATGGGTATCAATGGTGGCACTATGGCCCAGGGAGTACGATTTCTGCAAGAGGATGGGGCGGACAGTTTATTTTTATTAATGAAGAAAGAAACGTAGTAATAGTCACGACCGGCGGTAACTTCCAGAATAGTAATAACTACGGTCAACGCATTGCTGATCAGTTGATGAAAGTTCTATAACTCAGGTTGCTTCATTTCTAGATGAAATATGCATCGAATAAGTGCTTTCATCAAGCAGACTGTTATCTGGAAGATGACAATAGGATTTCAACTTATTTGGTCAAGTATACTGGCCTACTCAATCATTCAAGGGCTCTTGCTTTTTATCATTTTTCCGACTTTCCGTCATGGATCAATTCAAGCAAAGTGGCTATTATCTCTCCTTTCTTTACTATCGGCAATTGTATTGACAGAAAGTTTCATTGAGTCCATTCTTGGATATGAGAAATTCCCCCACCTCATCTTTGCTTTCAGTCCATTTTGGTATGCACTTGGACCGTTGCTTTTCTTCTACATTCGGCTGTATGTAAAGGATAAAAATGTTAGATGGATTGATTTCTGGCATTTTATACCTATGATTATTGTATTTACTGATACCTTAAACTTCTATCAACTACCGCCAGAAGTAAAACTCAATTATTTTGAAAATATTAAGAATGGTGAGATCCATCCTATTCATAACCTGAATTACATCATTTTCTCTATCCAATGCATGTCCTACTTGGGTGTATGCTGGTCCATGCTTCAATTAAAAAGAGAAGAGAAGCCAGTAAAAGGTGAACTTCGATGGCTCTTTCAACTCATTTTTACACTTGGAGTTATCTCCTTGCAAAGTATTTTTACGGTGCTTGTTTTCAATAATCCTGTGCTTGGTGGCTGGACCAGTAACCTGTATTACATATCACTTACCCTCTTTCTGGTTATGTTATTCGTTAGGAGTATTAAATCTCCGAAAACGCTTTACCTAATTGGCAGACCACTAACTTTCAATACTTCGGCTTTGGATACCTTAAAGGATTTCCAGCAGATCAGCAAACACCTCCAAGCCAACAAGCCCTATTTAGACCCTGAATATGATATTCAAAATCTTGCCAGCAAGCTGGGATATTCTAAGCATCATATCATGAAATTGATCAAAATACATACACAGCTTTCTTTCAGAGATTATGTCAATCAATTCAGAATCGAAGAAGCCAAGAAGAGGCTCGGAAGTCCTCTGAGCAAACAATTTACAATTGAACACATTGCCAATGAATCAGGTTTTGCCAGTCAAGCGACCTTCTATCGGGTGTTTAAAAAAATTGAAGGAAGAACCCCTAAATCATTCATTATCAGCTAATTATTTCAATTCAATAACCCTAACCAGTACAGGATTCAACGGAGTACCTGATCCTACAACTCTTGAAACCACATATATCTTACCTCCTTTAAGGCTAACACCTATTCCATTTGGAATATTGAATGAGGCTTCATCTCCACTTCCATCATCATTACCTGCAGATCCTGTACCAGCTATGAGGGTCACCTCTCCATCCAGGTTGACTCTATAGAGTCTATTTCCTCCTCTACTTAATACATAAATATTGTTATCCCTAAAAACGAGGTGGGCATTGCTATTTCCTGGAATGGTTGCAAAAACTTGTGCCTCAGTATCAGGGCTAATTTTGATAATGTTGCCATTGTTAAAATTTGCAGCATATAGGTTGCCATCGCCATCGATGGTCAGTCCATTAGGGCAATTCAATAAGCTTGAACTTGCAAACCTGGTAGAAACAGCATCTGATGTTACTTTTTGAATGGATGCTGACCCGCAATTGCAAACGTATAAGTTTCCACTTTTATCAAATGCCAAACCAACAGGACTACTTAGTCCTTGATTTGTGAATGGCTTTACAACACCTTCAGGTGTTATTTCACTAATGGAATTTCCTGCTATATTGGATTGAAACAAACTTCCATTCTCGGAAAATGCATTACCCGATGGACCTACAAGTCCATTTGCAAATTCAGTTACCTCCCCGGTACTGGGATTTATCCTAGAGACAAAAGTCCCATTTGCATTGTTGATGAAATCACCAAAATCAGCTACATATATGAAACCATCCGCATCAACTGATAGTCCCCCACTCCCATCAAATGGCTCTGTTAGTGTAGTTACCTGGTAAAGTGAACGCTCATCATCAACAGCACTCCTCCCAGTGTTTGAATCGTCATCGCCACAGCAAGTAAATATGATTAGAATCATCCACAGGTATTTATTTAGGTTTTCCAACATATCATCCTTTTAATTGATGAAAATTAGGATTTGAAAGGATAGAAAGAGGATCAAAGCGTTCCGGTCTTTTCTCAATTCAGCCAATTGAGAGAAATAAGTATAAAGCCCTGGTTTAAGTCTACCCGAACTCCATTAAAAGCAATTTTCATTGTTTGTTTTGACCTCTATCCCTTTTACAATTACTCCAATTCTTATGTAATAAGAAATAGCACAATCACCCCACCTCCATTTGTTAGTGTTTATTATTCAGTTCTGAGGATCACCCAAATGCTTCCAACATTTCATTTAAGTCATTGAGTGTATTCGCATCTTCGGCTTTTTTGTCTTTCCTCCATCGATTCATCCTTGGGAACCTTAAAGAAATACCGGATTTATGCCTGTTGGATTTTGCAATTCCTTCAAAAGCAATTTCAAATACCAACTCAGGTGTAACACTCCTCACCGGCCCAAACTTTTCAATGATATTCGCTTTCACAAAACGATCTACCTGTCTAAACTCCTCATCTGTCAAACCACTGTAGGCTTTTGTAAAAGGAACCAACTGATCATCATTCCACACCGCGAAAGTATAATCAGTATATAAGTTGGCGCGTCTACCGTGCCCTCGCATCGCATAAATTAGTACAGCATCAATCACCAATGGATCTACTTTCCACTTCCACCAATCACCTCTCTTTCTACCTACCTTATAAGATGAGTCCCTTCTTTTGAGCATAAGGCCTTCGGAAAGGTGTTCACGAGAATTTTCTCTTATGTTTGCCAAGTCTGCGAGATTATGAAAACTCAACAACTCCGAGATCAAGAGATTGGGATGATTTGCTTCGGTCACCAATCCTTCAAGCTTTTCTCTTCTTTGATCCAAAGGCTCATCTCTAACATCTGATCCTTCAAACTCCATAAGATCATATGCCACAAGCTTTACGGGTACTTCCTGAAGTAATTTTTTGCCTAATGATTTTCTCCCAATCCGTTTTTGTAAATGATTAAACGAAAGTGGCTTGCTATCATCAAAGCCTAAGATTTCCCCATCTATCGCAACGCCATCCGGAAGTACTTCACCTAGTGCCGCAAGCTCAGGGTATTTATCTGTGACCAATTCTTCTCCTCTGGTCCAAATAAAGATTTCACCTTTACGCTTAATTACTTGCCCACGTATCCCATCCCATTTTCTTTCTGCATACCACTGTGCTGGATTCGCATTAAAATCGGCCGTTTCGTCCAATTGATAGGCTAGATAAAAAGGATAAGGCCTTGATACATCAGCGTCTTCATTTTCATCCAGAATCAACGATTGAAATGTTTGGTTTTCGGGTGTCCATTTCCCCATGATCCGGTGCGCCAATTCATTTTCATCTTTTCCTGTGAATTTAGCCAGTGCCTTCACCATATTTTTTTGTGAAACCCCAACCCTAAAACTTCCGCCAATCAGCTTGTTAAAAACAAATATCTCACCTTTGTTAAGCTGCTTCCACGAATTCAAGACAAACACTTTTTTCTCGCTTTCGTCTAATTCACCTATTTCAATGATCTCCTCAATCCATTTAGTGAGGCTTTTAGATGAGACATCTGCTGTATTGCTTTCGGGTAATAAGAGTGAAATTGTTTCAGCAAGATCTCCAACTACCTGGTAAGATTCCTCAAATAACCACATGGGAATATTTGCTAACTCCGCTACCCATTCCTTCATACGGGTAGAGTTCACTTTTCTTTTTGGCCTGTTGCCGGAAAGAATCGCTATCATCCAAAGCTTGTCCTGATCACTTGAGTTTTCAAAGTAGGTGACCAAGGCAGCAATGCGTTCATTCGTTTTAGTTGTTCGATCCAGTTGCTGAAACAGTAAAGCAAAATTCTTCATCCTTCTACCCCCTCGTCAATTGATTCTGCTTCAAAAAAGGTTTTTTCCTCTACTGCATTATATCCGTTTTCATTTAGCCACTGACTAAATACACCGGTGTAACCATGCGTGCATATGACATGGCTTGCTTCGGTGGCTTTTATGGCCTCATTTAAGCCCTCCCAATCTGCATGATCCGACAAGACAAAACCTCGATCTACATTTTGACGTCTCTTTGAGCCTCTCAACATCATCCAACCAGAAGCAACTCCCACCGAAACAGGTCCTAATTTTCTTGTCCAGGTAGAACCAATTGCTGAAGGCGGTGCAATAATCAATGCCCGTGAAAGATCTTCTTTAGAAACACCATCATCTAAATAGTTGGACCTGCTATGAAGGTGATTTGATTTTCTAAATACGTCATTCATCGCTTGGACAGCTCCATGACAATAAATGGGCCCGATATCTTCATTGACGAGTGCAAGGATTCGCTGTGCCTTTCCCAGTGAATATGCACTAATCAGGCTAGCCTTTCCTATCTGTTGGTTTTGTTTCCACCAGTCTTCTATTTCTTTAATTACCTGATTTTCCTCCGGCCAATTGTAAACGGGTAAGCCAAAAGTACATTCAGTAATAAATGTGTGGCACTTTACAGGCTCATAATCTTCTGCAATCGGATCAGTAGTGGCTTTATAATCACCTGAAGCTACCCAAACCTCACCCTTATGCTCTACCCTGATCTGAGCAGATCCTAGTAGATGCCCTGCCGGATGAAAACTAACTTTTACCCCATTTTTGACAAATGATTCACCATAAGGTACCCCTTGAATATTTATATCACCAAGCCTGTGCTTAATGATTGGTATTGAATCCTGATGAGCCAGGTAGTTTTTATTACCATAGCGGGAATGATCAGCATGTCCGTGGGTGATTAAAGCGTGATCAACAGGCTTCCACGGATCAATGAAGAAATTCCCTTTTCCACAATAAATACCACTGGATGTAAACGCTAAGAGACTAGACATCTAATAGAAACTGTCCAACGCTCCAATAAGTTTATAGCTACTATGTCCTATTCATCCTTTAAGAATTGCACCGGATTCAACTTTGCAGCCTTGACTGCCTGGAATCCGACTGTTAGCAATGCAATCATCAACGTGATCAGACCAGCTGCAGCAAAGAACCAGATTTCCAATGAGATCCGGAAGGCAAAACTTTGAAGCCAGTTCTCAGCAATCAGGTAACTTATTGGTAAGCCAATCAACACGGCAATAAAGACCATTTTGGTGAGATCGAATACCAACTTTTGTGACAAGCTAAACTCTGATGATCCCAGCACTTTACGAATACCGATTTCCTTACTTCTTCGTTCCAGGCTGAACGCGGATAGTCCAAATAAACCTAGGCATGAAATAATTACCGCAATTGTTGCGAAATAGCCTGACAGTATCGAAACTCGGTTTTCTGCCTCATACAACTCTTGATAGTCTTCATCCAGGAATCGATATTTAAGCTCAAAGCCCGGATTCATTTGTTGGTGCAGTTCATCGATTCCAATGATCGTTTCTTTTACTTGTCCTGCCGTTAACTTGGCCATGATGTACCAGGTGTCGTCATCTTCCAGGTAAAGAAATGCGGGCTTCACTTGCTCATGAAATGAATCAAAATGGAAATCTTTCACTACACCGACGATCTCTACATCCTGTCTAAACATGGTGATGTTCCTTCCTATCGGGTCTTCAATGCCCATGTAAGCGATCGCCGCTTCATTGAATATAACTTTACCCCAATCCGTCATGAAATCCTCCGTAAAAGAACGTCCGTCTACTATTTCCATGTCCATCATTTCAATAAAGCCCTGCTTGCAAAAAATGCGTTCAAACTCCGTACGATCGTTGGGATCTTTGCCCGGCCAGAAAATGCCATAAGATCCTCCATTATGACCCGTCATGTCATGATTCGAGCCAGATGCTGCCAACACATTTGGAATCCGGGAAAGCTCACTCAGAAATGTTGAATATTTCAAACTATCTGCAAGTCCACCGGTCACATCCATGATTAGGATGTTGTCCTTCTCATAACCCAGGTTTTTGTTTTGAGTGTACTGTATTTGCTCAAAGACCACAATCACTGAAACAATAAGTATAATAGATAAGGTGAACTGTAGCGTGACCAATCCCTTTCGGGCCCATGTTTCACCAGTTGAAGCACTTAACGTGCCTTTAAGCACGGCTATTGGTTTGAATTTGGATAAGTAGAAGGCCGGATAACTGCCTGCCAACAGGCCTGCTCCAAAAAGAATGATTAAAATACCCGTGATCAGTTCTACACTAAAGCCAAATGCCAATGTCTTCTCAGTGATCTGATTAAACTGTGGAAGTAACAACCAGACAATCAATAGTGCGATCAACATAGAGATGGCCATCAACAAAATTGACTCGCTTAGAAACTGAATGATCAACGATCGACGCCTGGCGCCTATCGTTTTCTTCACGCCGATTTCCTTTAACCTTCTGGAGGCACGAGCGGTGGATAGATTCATAAAGTTGATACACGCAATCAATAAGATGAACAATGCTATTGCACTGAACAGTTGGACATACTCGATCCGGCCACCAGCCTGCACTCCATTCTCATATTTTCCATTCAGGTAGCGATCACCAAACAACGTTGCAAATGGTGAACGATGATTAGCATTTCCTTCCGTTTTTTCACGAATGTATTCGTAGACTTTATCATTAAATGCCTTCACGTCTGCTCCTTCTTTGAACAAAATGTAGGTGCTGAATGCGGTATTGTACCAATTTTGCGACCACTCATTGTCACTCCAGAATTTGGAGAATGGAATCACATATTCAAATTGGATGGTGGACTCGTCCGATACATCCTTAAAAACACCCGAAACTTTAAAAGACTCTTCTCCCTGTAATTCTACAGTTTTCCCTATGGGGCTCTCTTCACCAAACAGGCTCTTGGCCAGTGTTTCTGAAAGAACAATGTTGTTAGGATCTTTTAGTAACTCTTTAGGATTTCCTCCAAGTATTTCCCAACTGAACACATCAAAAAAGCCATCGTGTGCATAAAATCCGTCGGCTGTCACACTCTTGTCTCCAATAAAAAAGGTGCTATTACTATTCCATGTGGTAGATACCGCCTGCTCTATTTCAGGAAAATCATCCATAAGTGCGGGAGAAGTAGGTCCAGCTGTAGTGGTTCGGGTAATCCTGCCTCCCCCCTGATCCACATTTTCCAGGAGCTGATACAGACGATCTTTTTTGACGTGGAATTGATCCATTGCCAGTTCGTCCTGTACCCACATGAAGATGAAAAGTACACAAGCCAGCCCCGTGGACAGGCCGAGTAGATTGATTAAAAAAGAGATTCGATACTTGTTAAAATTGCGTAATGATACTTTGAAACTGTGTAAGAGTAAGTCCATAATTCTGAGGTTTTGAGATTCGTTAATTGATCGGATCATACCCGGACGAAACAAAAGCAGCACGTCACGAGCAAACATCCAATTGGCCTTTCGGCTACCATATATGCCTACCCTCCTGTCATAGTACTGCAGCAGATCCCCTTCGATATCGGGTAAGTATTCTGGTTTGCAGAACCATTTCAGAAAGTGCCATGGCAGTTTCGGTGGATTTGTCATTTCCTTCATCGGAGATCTATTACGACTTGAGGTAAAGCATCCCACAGCTGATTTCGGTTGTCCCGAATGCTGATCAATACATTCTTTCCTAGTGCCGTGAGTGAAAAGAAAAGCTTGGGTCTTCCACGACGCGAATCTTCTGTGTCTCCCTGATGGCTGCTGAGTAGTCCTTTTTTCTCCAGCCGTCTCAGGGTGACTTGCAGGGCCCCTATGCTCACTTTTCGCTTTACACGATTTTCGATCTCGTCTTTGATTGTTACACCATACGCATTCCCATGCAGGATGCCCACAGTATACATAACGATCTCTTCAAATTCTCCGATTTTGTAGTCTGACATAGTTATTAATACTATTTAGTAGTATAAATGTAAAACACAATCAGAATAAATACTACAAAATAGTAAAAAGGTTACAGAACATTAGAATTATGTTGATTGATGTAACCAAGATTAATTGGAAGTAACTTTACGTTTGAGATTCTCAATCACCTGGGCATCAACCCAGTAAGGCTTTCCTACCCAATTGGTACTACCATCTTCCTTGATCTCCCACTTTCCTCTCGAGAAAAATAAGTGTTTTCCATCGGGAGACACTTTAGCACCACTCTCATGAAGTTCAGTATTTATTTGAGCTCCCATATTTATCGCTGGCAACCATGAACCATCTTCCCGCTGAAAACTTATATAGATATCAGACCCGCCATATCCGTCCTCTCTTTCAACATCCCATATTAAATAAGATTCATCCGGCGCTACATGTGGGTGAGCAATCCATGTTCCCGTATTAATCTCCTTACCCAATTTTTGACGAGGTTGATATTTGCCGTCTTTAAGGCGAGTAAAACTGATCGCGCCAACCGTATCTGGCCTTTCAAACTCATCAAAGAAAAAGGTTCCTTTATTAGAAACAGATATGCCCATGATGTGCTTGTCCGTAAAAGGTGGTCCCATGCTTTTGAGCTCCGACCATCCAGATTCTGTACGTTCCCGATATTTATTTCCTTTGTACATAATTGTACCATCGCTGGAATATTTTGGGCTTTTAATTTCGGTCTCAGATTCATTCCCCCAACTACCATTTTCGAATCGTATAACAAAAAAGGTCCGTTTTTCATATTTGCCATTCTTCCTGGAGAAATAGAAGTTCTTCATATCCGGGGAATATGATCCACCTTCAAATAGTCCATCAGGAGAAACAATATCAGGGGCAAAAAGCTTAGGAGTCAAACCAGGTAGTTTTTCTCCAAAATAACGATCTTCTAATAGCGGGAAATTAGAGTCATTAGATGACTTTTTTGAATTGCAGCCATTTAAAAATAGAGTTCCTGAAAGCATTAGAATAAAATACTCTTTTCTCATTGCTAAGACTATTTATGGTTTTTATTGATTTCATTAAAATGATAATGAATTGAATTTTGGAGCTTATACCTCAAAAGTCTGAGGTCAGTTTCGAATAAACGCGGTTTAAGTTACCAACTGCTCTATGCATGAACGAACTACTCTAAAAAGCAAACAATCAAGTGCTGAAGACGTGCTTATCAATTATTCACAAGGTCTAAAACTGAAGTAAACAAAGAGCTCTCTCTCATAACCTAATACCTTTTGTGCCATATTTATTATCTAGAATTTTATGATGAAAACTGCAGAATTTCAATGGTAAAATCCGGGTAGTTTTCATTAAATTCTTATTGTGATAACCGTCAATAGGCTTGTAAAAGCATCTTTTTTGTCGCTTCTGCTGTTTTCAGAAACAATCGCACAGGATGCGTCTTCAGCAACTCCTATTTCATGGAGCCAGGTGCTTGAGGAAAGAGAAGGAACCGTTAATTTTTATTGGTATCCGGCCCGTCCGCTCATCTATCAGAACGGTGAGAACCTCACGGGCCTCGAACATGATATTGCACATTCATTTGTCAACTACCTGGAAAAAGAATACCAAATAAGCTTATCAGAAAATTGGGTAAGAGCAGAAAAATTTGAAGACCTGTTAGATAATATTCGTCACCAAACTGGAGGGGTCTTTGGAATGACTGGTTTGTCGATCACCGAAAGCCGAAAAGAGGTTATTCAATTTACTCCTCCCCACCTACCCGACGTGTGTGTATTGGTTTCCAGCAGAGATGTTCCTGTTAAGTATACTAAGAACGGATTCCTGGAAGCCATTCAAGATCTTACAGCTATTACAGTCAAGGGATCCATATTTGAACGAGAACTTCTTGATATTCAGCGTGTGAATAACATCTCCTTTGAAATCACCTACATCGATGGCATCTCAGAATTAATACCTACACTCGAAAAAACCTCAAATGCGTTCGGGTACGTAGATGTTCAAGCATTTCTTACGGAATTCGAAAAGGGAACTACTGTCCGAAGACAGCATTTTTTCCCTTTGAAATTTCCAGGATTGAGTTTCGCGTTTCCCAAAGACAGTGACTGGAATGAACCTGTAGAAGCCTATTTCACAAGTCAGCAATTTCAGCAAGACAAGAAAAGGATCATTGGTAATTATTTTGAACCTGAGATCATCCAACTACTGGATCAAATTACGAACTCAGTTAATATGGGACCGGAAGAAGAGATCATGATATTGACCAGAGAGCTGGAACTTCAGTACGAAGAGCTACTTGATCAAAACCTCCAGTTGAAAAAAGATAAAGGATTATTGAGTTTGTTGATTGCTATTATTGTTCTGGTACTGCTAATTACCGGGGTTATTTACATGCGGTACCGAATGAAATTATTTGCTAATCAAACACTTGCCTCCCAACAGGCCATCATTGAGTCAAAAAACATACAGTTAACAAGCTTAAATGAGGAAAAGAGTCATTTAATTAAAGTCCTGGCTCACGACCTAAGATCTCCAATCGGTAGAATTGTAGGTTTTACCAAATTACTGATGGAGGATGGGCAAAAGGATAAGCGAGAAATGCTCGAAATCATCCTTAAAGATGGAGAGAAAATGGACACACTCATAACAAAAATTTTAGACGTTGAAGCGATCGAAAGCAAGGAAAGAAACCTGCAAATAGAAGATGTTAATGCCATGGATATCATCAATGATGTCGTCAGTGCATATCAGGAAAAAGCAAAGGACAAATGTATAACCATCCAAACCAGGTTTGCTGAAGTGCCCGTGATTCTAAAGGCCGATAAAGTGTATTTGGGTCAGGTTATTGAAAACCTGGTTTCTAATGCTATTAAGTTCTCTGAAGCTAATACCACGGTAAGCATTGAGATTGATGAAAAGAAACTCATTCATATCATTGATGAAGGGCCAGGATTTGCTGAATCAGAGCAGAAGATGGTTTTTAAGAAGTATCAAAAGCTGAGTGCACGACCAACGCAAGGTGAACCTTCTACCGGTCTGGGATTGTCCAATGTCCATATGTTTGTCAAACTCATGAATGGAATAATAACTTTTGATTCTGAGGTTGGCAGAGGAACCTCATTTCATATTGAATTACCCAAAGTTTAAAGAGCAAGGATCATCTGCTAAATACTTTATCTAATGATTTTTCTTAGTGAAAAAACTGACGTATTAGGAGAAACCCAAGTTGCACTTGATTACATGAGTGGCTGACTAAAGATTAAAAAAAGGCCGGCCCTGTAAATACCTGGGCCGGCCTTTTTAATTAATTGCTCAATATATTAATTCTGATCATCACCGGTCAGATTCGGATTCGCATCGATTTCTGCCTGAGGAATCTTGAAAATCCAATCATCATTAAGTGAAGGTCTTTCTATTTGCCATGCATCTTGATACAATACTTCAGAAGCTCCTGAACCACCATTTGCTGCATGGTCAATGGCCTCATCCCAACGTATAAAATCTGTATATCCGAAACCTTCGCCCCAAAGCTCTAAGCGTCTCTGGAATTTAATTTCATCCATCAAAAGCGCTTGCGTAGTATAAATGGTTTCATCAAAACCTGTATCTCGTGTATCTACTAAAGCGGCTAAAGCTGCTTGAGCAGGACCAATATTGCCCTGCATGGCTTCAGCTTCGGCTTCAATCAGGTACATCTCTGCACTTCGCATGTAGATTACATCGTCAGGATCAATGGTACCTGGGTTTGCCTGCTTCAATTTAAAATGCATGTAAGGGTGTGTATTGTGTCCTGATACCAGACCATACACGCCTTTAATGCTATCTATTGCATTATCAAACTCCTCCTCAGTGGTCCACAAAGGGTTGGTATTATTTTCAAAACCACCCTCACCATTTGCCGCTGAAGTATTTGAATTTGGTGCATCAATTACAAATACCTGTCCTCTAAAGTCTGTTGCTGGAATGGCATCAACCAGTCTTCGATCCGCAATCTTTGGATTATTTCTAATCTGGCTACCATTGAAGGTATTACTCGCCAGGTAAAAATAGGAACGGAAAAATGTGGTTTCTGCATCTATCACGTTACTTCCCCAGATTACTTCAGAAAGTGTGTTTGAGTTAAATCCAGAAAGCCAATCCGTTTCATTCAGTAGATCAAATCCATCTCGTGCTAAAATTGCAGAACTAGCAGCAGTCGGCCAATCTCCGGTAGATAGAGCCATACGGGCCATTAAACCATGCGCTACATTAATATTCAACTGCGATTTAGCTTCGGCTCCACTTCCAGTTCTTCCTGAGCCGGATCCAAAAGCTGTAATGGCTGAATTAAGATCCGCTTCTATCTGGTCATAAACGACCTGAACAGTTGATCTTGGAGCACTCGTATAAGGCAATTCTATTGGCTCCAATATTATTGGAACTCCGGGATCTGTGGCTGGATTACCAATGATGTATCCTCTCGCGAAATGCTGAACCAATGATAAGTATGCATAAGCTCGATACGTATAAGCCTGGCCTAAAATTTCAAAAAGTTCAGGAGTCTCTGTAAAGTCACCTTCCTCAATTGCATCAATCAAAAGATTGGCATGTGCAATGATATTATACCTGTGATACCACAACAATTCGTTGGTCAGTGAGGTAGGAATGGTATGATCATTCCATTGCATGGTATTCCTCCAGCCTAAATTATTAGCATTCGCAGAGTGAATGAGGTATCCAACCAAATTATCTCCCATAGGAACCCAAAAGTGATTATTGGCTCTTTGGGTATTACCACCTGGAAATACCGTTTGAGACTGAGAGTATAAACCTCTATGTATTCCATTGAGTACAAGTTGCATGTTATCTACACTGGAAAATGCTTCAGACGCAGCTACTGCATCTGTTGGTGTTCTATCCAGAAAATCATCTTCACATGATGTCAGGAGAAAAACAAAAAACACCAAAAATGAAGTTTTTAATTTATATGACATAATCAAATATTTTAAATCGAATTAAAAGGACAAATTCAACCCTAGTGAAACAATTCTACCAGGAACAAAGTCATCTCCAGGTGCAGTACCTGCAAGGTTATACTGAGGATCTAATCCATCTCGCTTGCTTCGAAGCAATAAATTCTCCCCAATAACGGATACTCTCAAGCTGCTTAGACCTAGTTTATCCAGGATCTCAGGACTAAAATTATATCCTACGCTGGCATTTCTAAGTGCCCAAAACGACGCATCAGTAATGAATCGATCAGATTGTGTCTGAACCAAATCAGGATTACCCACCTCTAATCTAGGCACATCCGTAACATCACCTGGTTGTCTCCATGCATTCAGAATGTCTGGGTGTAACGCACGACCATAATCACTGGTCAGCATTAAACCAGCATACGCATTATCCAACACACTTCCACCAATTCCATACGTGATTAAAAAGTTAAAATCAAAGCCTTTGTAACTCACTCTATTCGAAATGGAACCTAAAAAGTCCGGAACAGCAGAATCGCCTGTGTAACCTCTCTGGGTCGTCGACCAATCATTAGTGGTCAAATGATTGCCTTCTGCATCGAGAACCGGCACACTGTTATTGTTTGCATCGAAATCATACTGAAAGTACAACTGATCACCCGTGTCTGGATCCACTCCTGCAGTTCTATACAAGAAGAAATCAAATCTGGAACGTCCTTCTGTCCATCTCTTGCTACCATCTATGAATGGAGCAGGTAAGCTGGTAATCTCATTTTTAAATGTGGTACCCAATAAAGTTATGTCCCATTTCAAATCCTGTGTTCTAATAAGATGCCCGGTCAAAGAAAGTTCCAAACCGGAGTTAACCATGTCCCCTGCATTTACCGGTACTTCGTTAATACCGTTAGTTGGAGCTATTGGAAGGAAGTATAACAAATCAGTCGAATTCCTTCTATAGTACTCAATGGAACCCTCTATGAAATCGTCAAACAACCCAAAATCAACTGCCACATCGTAGTTTGCAGAAGTTTCCCATAGCAACTCCGAGTTTCCTATCGCATCTATCAAAACTGCAGGGTTGGCTGCATTGGAGGTAATGCCAAATAATGCCTGTGACAAATACCATTCTTCCAGTCCAAGGTTATCATTACCAACCTCTCCATAAGAAGCTCTTAGTTTCAATTGGCTGATTGCTGGGATGTTCTGGATAAAGGTTTCTTGATCCAATAACCAGGATGCGCCAACAGAATAGAAGGTACCCCATCGATTTTCTCTATCAAAAACCGAAGAACCGTCTCTTCTTACAGACGCGCTAAAAAAGTACTTATTGTTGTAATCGTAATTGGCTCTGAAAAAATATCCTTCTAATGCACGATCAAACGTTGCTCCATCCAGATCAACGATATTTGAAAAATTCGCAAATTCAAAGATTCCGTTTGTAGCTTGAATGGTCTTCAATCCATCGATGAAGGATCTCTCCCACTCGGTACTTTCATGACCTGCTGTTAAGTCTATGGTATGATTGCCAAAATCCTTCGTGTATGTTATGATCTGGTTAAAATTCAAGATCGTTTGACGTAGCCTTGTTTGGCTATATCTACCATCAGGTTGGGCATCACCAATCACAGCATTTTCATACTCACTCTCCAGGAAGTCATTAAAATCACCACCGTAGGTCAATCTGAAATTAAGACCATCAATGATCTTAAAGTCTGTGAAAGCTCTAAAACCATAGGTATTATCATCATCAAACTCATTGTTTAACGTAAGCTCTTGAATGGCGTGACGGCCTTGATTTCTTGGTCTGGAACCAATTCCAAACTCTGGAAATCCTTCTCCACTATCCCACACTGGATTACCATCTATATCTCTTACGATATTTCCATCCCTGTCATTGACAAAAACCGGATAGATCGAACCCATGTTCTGCGAAAAACCGAAAGGATTCACAATACTTCCAGTACCCGCCGAGCTAGGCCCCCTGGCCTCAGTCAATGCAACATTCGCACTACCTCCTACTGTAATGCGCTCATGAATATCAAATTCAGCATTGAGTCGTGAGGTTAATCGTTCAAAACCTGAACGTATCACATAACTTTCATCGTCCAGGTAGGAAAGTGACAAAAACACTGAATGATCCTCGCCTCCGGCAGAAATATTGACATTGTAATTGCTTCTGATTCCAGTTCTCTGCAATTGATCAAACCAGTCCAGACTTTGATAAACTACTTCAGCATCAGGATTTAAGCGACCGTCTGTTCCAACAATTTGATCATCCGGAACATTAAATGGATTGTATCCTAACTGACTGAATATGTTTTGAGACGCAAAAGTAGGATCACCGCCTGCTGCAGAGGTATTCCTAAGTGCTTCCCAATAAGTCTCATAATACTGACCCGGGCTCACCTGATCATAAAATGGAACTCCTCGAGATACGCGACCCACCTGGGCCGAAGCACTGACTTTGATTCCTCCTTTGGTCCCTTTCTTCGTAGTGATGATAACCACTCCATTTGCAGCTCTTGAACCATAAAGAGAAGTGGATGCCGCATCTTTAAGTACCGTGAAAGATTCGATATCTTCCTGGTTGATTGTATTCAGTGGACCACTGTACTGGACACCGTCAACAATAAACAAAGGATCGGTCGAACCATTCAATGTTCCCACACCTCGAATCACGATACCCGGTGATTCACCAGGTCCTGCTGGGGAGGTAAACTGCACGCCTGAAACATTTCCCTCAATCGCAGCGATTGGAGAGGTCACATTCCTGGCTTCCAGATCTCTGGATCCAACGGTTTGCGCCGAACCTGTGAAATCCTTTTTAGTACTCGTTCCATAGGCTGTAACTATAACTTCTTGCAGTTCTGTCACACCACCCAACGTAATATCTATGGTGGTTCTGGTGCCAACCTCAATTTCCTGAGGCTCAAAACCAACATAAGAAAACACAAGTGTTGAACCATCCTCAACAGAAATTGTGAAATTTCCGTCAATGTCGGTTGTAACACCAGTCGTTGTGCCTTTAATCACAACATTCACTCCAGGTAAGCCTTCACCGGTATCATCGGTGACTTTACCTGACACTGTCCTTTGTGCCATCACACTTGTAATAGCAAATAAGAACAAAGCAGTAAGTAGTAAAATCCTCTTCATACTTTACTTTTTTGTTTTAGGTAAGATAATATGTACAAGGTAGCTAAAAACCCTCAGATTAGCTCGTTTCAAAAGGTATACGGTAGCATCTCATTGCTAACGGTTACCTACTTCGAATGAACGATTTGTCTTAAGAAGTCAAATCCATCAGAAGGTATTCATTGCCCTTGCTATTAAAGGACACTCTCGTTCAGGTTTCCCCCTACACCCTAACTTTTTGATACCTTTAATGATTGTCACTCATTCCTAAGTGCATTGACCGGGTTGCTGATGGAAGCTTTGATGGATTGATAACTTACTGTTGCCAGGGCAATGAGCATTGCCAATGCTGCGGATGCAATGAAAATCCATATGGATATATCCACCCGATAGGCATAACCTTCCAGCCAACCATTCATGGCGTACCAGCTAAAAGGAATCGCGATAACTAATGAAATCAATACCAATCGAGTGAAATCTGTGGTAAGCAGCACAAAGAGCCCCGGGATGGAAGCTCCCAATACTTTACGTATGCCAATCTCTTTCCTTCTTTGCTCTGTTGCATACGACACCAAACCAAAGAGTCCCAAACAAGAAATAATGATTGCTAAGACTGCAAAATAAGTAGAAAGCCTTCCTGTCCTTTCCTCCGCCTCGTACATTTCATTAAAGTCGGTATCCAGGAAGTAACTGTTAAACTCACTGTTTGGAAACATATCAGCCCATACCTTTTCAATTTTTGAAGTTATGTTGGCTTCTTCCTTTGGATCAAAGCGTACATAGACCCTGTTAGGCCTGAAAAGTCGGAAGATTACTAACGGCTCTATTTCGGAATGAATGGACTTGAAATTGAAATTATCCACTACCCCGACAATTCGGTGTTCACCATAAGCAGTAATTGTCTGACCAACAGGATTTTCCAACCCCATCATCTCACGTGCTCTTTCATTGATAATCAAGGTAGCTGAGTCAGTACTAAGAAAATCCCTTCCCTCTGTGATCTTCATTTCCATCGTAGATAGGTAGTGTTCATCTACTCCCATGTAATGAAGCAAAATCGATTCATCCTGATTCTTGCCAGGCCAATTAAAGCCCGAGGAACTGGATAGCACATAAGCCGGGTGTCTGTTTGATAATGCTACCCCTTCTACACCGGAGATTTTTCTGAGTTCATCGGCAAATACTCTGGATTGCTGACTGGGTGCAAATAGATAGATCAGGTGGTTTTTGTTGTAACCCAGATCTACATTTTGGATGAATTGAAACTGGCGGTAAATGACCAATGTACCAATGATAAGCACAATGGATATGGTGAACTGTAACACGACGAGTACCTTTCTCAATAAGCCACCACGTACTGAAGTAGCGTTTGCATTTAACGTTCGAATGGGTTTAATCGCACTTAAGAAAGCTGCCGGATAACTGCCAGCAAAAAAACCGGTTACAATCGCGATTCCAAACATTCCAATTAACAACCTCAGTCCTGTTTGTGACTGAAACAACAATTGAAGGGTGAATTCCTTATTCGCGATTTGATTGAAATATGGAAGGATCAAGGCAACAAAGCCAATTGAAAGCAACACTGAAACAAGCGTTAAAAAAACCGATTCACTCAAAAATTGAACAATCAATTGACCTCTACTTGCCCCGATGGTTTTACGTAACCCAACCTCTTTTGCCCGCTTTGAAGATCGAGCTGTGGAGAGGTTCATGAAATTGATACAGGAAATAAGCAAGATAAATACGGCAACGATGGAGAAAATTCTCACATATAGAAGTTCTCCTTTGCGTGATACCTCAACAGTGAAACTTACTTCACCCAAATAGATATCTGAAAGTGGTTGCATATAGATATCAGTCACTGAGTTTTCGTTGTTCGCCTTAATTTGCCCAATCACTTTCTCATTAACCAAATGATGGTCGGCATCTGGAGTCAATTGAACATAGGTGTAGAGCCAATTGGAACTCCAGTTATTGGCTCTACTTGAATCACCAGCCAGATAACTTTCAAAGTTCGTCAAGTACTTGAAGTCCAGGTGGGAGTTTTTTGGAACATCTTTCATGACAGCTAATACTTCATATTCTCCATCATCCAACTCAATGAACTTACCGATTGCGTCTCCATCCGGAAAGTACTTTTCAACCATGCTTTCGGTAAGGACAAGCGCATCCAATCGTTCTTTAAATGAACTCAGGCTTCCATTGAGCAATTCAAAAGAGAACATTTCGAAAAACTGGTGGTCGACCATGAGCCCACCATCTTCCATAATTTCCTGGTCGTCAAGCTTGAAGTTATAGATTTCTGTTGATGCACGTGTGGCCTTGATTATTTCAGGATACTCACTTTCTAGCGAAGTTGCCAATGCTGTTGGTGTCACAGCTACAGGAAATACCGGCTGACCTGCATAATATTGGTTTTCCACCACCCGGTAAAGATCTTTCTTGTTTTCGTGAAACTGGTCAAAGCTCAGCTCATCATTGACAAATAATCCGATGAGAAATACTATGGTGAGGCCAATGGTCAGACCTGCAATATTCAACGTTGCATATGAGCGATGCTTCCAAAAATTTCGGAACGCAATCTTGAAGTAGTTGGTTAACATGGCAGTATTGGATTTGTATTTTGGTTTTTGACTTTTAAATGCTTCTCTGGCTGTGAATTGAAGGGGTCCAAATTCAGCAACCGCTTTTTCGAACGCCACTTGACTATCTAGTCCGTTTGCCCTGAGATCGTCAATGTAATCTCGTAGATGGGATTCCATCTCCTTGATTGAGCCATCATTAAACTCCTTGTGTCTCCGGAATTGCCTGAGCCACTTCTGGATGGATTTTTCCAGATCAAACATGACTTAGCTCGTTGGTATCAGAAGCTCCCCACAATTGATTCAGTACCTGTGTTACATCTACCCATTGCTGCTTTTCCGCAAGTAATGCTTGCTTTCCCTCTTCTGTGATTTCATAGTACTTTCTTGGTCTTGAATCATCAGATACATTCCAATTGGATTTAATCAATCCTTCTTTTTCCAAACGGTGTAAAACGGGATAAAGCATACCATCATACCATTCAAGCTTCCCTCCGGATATTTCCTTGATCTTCTTAATAATTAAATATCCATAACTATTTCCTTGTTTCAATATTCCAAGGATGATGGGTTTTGTGGATGCCGCGGTAAGGTTCTTAGATATCATAAAGCAATCAGATTTGAACATTCAATATACATTGAACTTCAATGTATAACGAAAATAAAAAAGATTGGTTGTTCGAAATAGTGATTCGAAGTGTTTGATTAATACTTATTTGAGATTATGATTAATCAGTTCCTAAATCAGGACTTCTTGAATCCCAATCCGCTTACCCTCAAGAACAGCGTAAACATCGCTGCAAGCGAACCGATGAGCGTATTGACATCATCGAGTATTGACATTTGCCCAAATGAGATGAAAACAATAAGTGCCACAATGACCAGTATGAGTATCGCAC
Source organism: Ekhidna sp. (assembly GCA_965601465.1). Classification (GTDB taxonomy): domain Bacteria; phylum Bacteroidota; class Bacteroidia; order Cytophagales; family Cyclobacteriaceae; genus Ekhidna. The sequence goes on from OZ271834.1 coordinate 3,121,271, forward strand.
TGGTCTTACTCCAGCTTCCTTCTTTCCTGCTTTCCAGCTCTTTTTCAAGTGCCTCATCGCTATTGACCTTAGATAGGACGAAGTTGGTGAAACTCTCATTCATCAAACGAAGCGAATGATCATAAACCAGGATTCCCTTGTTAATGAGATCAAGGATACCATCTGTATTGTTCGTGTTTACAAATTTATCTTTGGCTATGTCATATACGATGTAGCGTTCCTCTTTGGATAGTGAGTTCCAAATCGAAAAATAATAAGCATAAGACATTTCCTGTACTTTGATGATGTGATCTTCATGAATGGAGAAATAATCATCGGAGTTCTCGTCTTCATTAATGGCGAATAACCCATCAAAATACGATCGTAGATTATAGAGGTAATTACCGTTGAGTGTTTCCTTCTCAAGAAGGTTAGTCACACGAGGTTTAAGTGAATCCTTAAAACTTTCCTCAATGCTTTCTTCACCTGCCCCATGTTCTGAATCATCAAACAACTGTAGAGGTACCGTGATCTTCGTGAAGCTGCCCAACAAATTGAGCCATTTCTTATAGTCTACTTTGAATTCTTGCAATAGGGCTCTTAGTTCCAACCAGCCATCATAAAATTCTGTTTCTGCTACCAATACGGTTTCAAGTCGCTGGATTTCCTGCTCATAGTATTCATAGATATTGATTGGATTGATCTCAGAAGACAGGTTAACGGCAATGGATTCATGATCTATTAGTCTTTCAAGGATTTTGAGCTTGATTTTATTAAGCTCTGGATCGTTGTAAGCAAATTCAAAATGCTCAATGAAGACAACAAAGTTTTTTTGATCAGTTTTTTCTTCAGCAAGGCTTCCGTAAAGCATATCCAGCAAATCGTTTATGTCATCATCTTCATTATCTGCGGCCTGGAGGAATGTATCCATACATTGTCGCTCCTCAACCGCATCATCATAGAAGTATTGGGCCAGGTAGTCAATGTCATACATATCCATCAATAAAAAGACATATCCCTTCTTGTCCTGGTTTTGAAACCGATTTTTAATAACTGATATATGTGAGGCATTGACTCCAACAATCATGGTGTTGTTATAAGAGTTGACAGGCTGCAATTCAGACTGAGTAAGTAAACGTTCGACAATAGGCTTATTTTGTCCATTGTCATTACTCACTCCCTTATCAATGAAGTATTCCCTAAACTGATCCGGGCTCTTGAATGTGAGATACTGGAAATCTTTTTTGAAGTCCAATCCAAAAACACGATGTACAACGAAGGTCATGATGGAAATTACTACTAACATGACCGCCAAAAGTGCCAGGATAATGTATCCTACTCCTGATGCAAAGTCACTCTCTTTTCCAAACCAACGTCCTTTGGTCTCTTCTGAGGCAAAATGCCATTTATTGTCATCATAAGTAAACAGGCCACCGGATCGTTTGGGAATGTAGGCCCATGACTCATGCTTGTTTAGTACAAAACCGGAAGTATTGTCTCCATATTGGTTTAATGGTACCCTAATTTTGGAGTAAAGCTCATCAAATCCTTCCGTTTCAACCGTTGTATCAACTGGATTATGTTTTTTAGGTGTTAGGTTGACATAATCATAATCGACCGTGTCGTTGTTAGGTGCCACAATCAGGTTAGTCGCACCTATCAAAGAATCGATATAATTTTTGGTTTCTGTCTTAATAAATAAATCCGTGTACGGCTGCAATTTCTTATCCTTCCATTGAGATTTTGATTCCAGGTAGTCAAAGGCATATTGCTTGAAATAAATTTCTGATTCTTTGAGATAAGTAATACTGAAAATAATAAAGATAGGTACGAGTGAGAGAAGCAATATCCATGACAGTGTATATGCTTTATATGCCATAAACAAGGCTTTTCTACCTTGATGTACACTACGTATCCATTTAATTGAATTCTGAATGAAATCAGGGAATTTGTTATTTCTGTATGACCATAATGCTGCTAGTAGTAGGGTCGATAATATGAACATAAACCCGTCCCATATAAGCAGCTCTGGTGTGATCTTGTAGTAGGTAATACGGTCCCAAAATAACTTTATCAAAATAGATAAAACCACCATTAACATTGGGAAGAGTACACGATGATTTTCGGAATAATAGACACTGAAAATACGTTTTTGTACAGGCATATTAATCGACAACAAATGGTAATTAACACACATAGAAACCACACATACAATCATCAATGAATTGAGCAGATAAGCTTCTTCCTGAATGAATAGTAATGTGGAAATCAACAAACAAAAAATACACAGTGTATTGAAAAACCATAAGTACTTGTATAACCTGCGATGCTTGTCAGTATCATAAGGTCTAATCCAATTAAATGGGAATACACGCTGTTTTAGTTTTGTTGGTCGATATGTTAGGGCATAAATGATTGCATAAATGATTATCAGGATAACCAAAAAGACGAAATAGAGTGCAAGTGTGGTATAAAGTGAGATAGTGGTTTTGGTGTGTACGTATTGGGTATCTACAAACGTGATGATATTCATGCCTTTCAGACTATTTAAAGGACGGCTAAAAACATACTGATCCTTTCCATTGTAGTCTACCTTCTTAAATCGTTCAGTTTGCGCTAGCAGGTGTTTGCTTATTGAACCTTCCGTTTCTTCCATGAAGTTCTCATTCAAGTTTTTGTAAATGTCTGAATGAAATAAGGTGTTTCCTTTGGTGTCAATGATGCAAAATCCAAATCCATTTTTTACCAGAGGCTGCATCAGTGATCGCATGGGGCCACTGGATGCGAGCACCGGAACGAACTTAATTTCACTTTTCATTCCCACGCCCACCTCAAAGGAGCCATCGCTAACTGAACGGATGGACTGGATCGCGATTTCATGCTCCTGATTGTTCCATTTGAATGTTATTAAATTATCATTGAGCACATCACTAACATACGTTCGGTGATTCAGTTTAAGGTTGAGTACGGTGTTGTCTTTCATCGTAAGAAGTGACTTTGTTTCACTTCCATTGTCAGCCCAGAAAATGGCATTGAACAGGTTATAATGATTAAAGAGTGGTTGATTGTTAATTTTCCGATAAGCAAAAGACTCGTGGCTCTCATTTTCTATGCTGTCGCTATCAAAATATTTTTCATTTGGTAAATGACTACCAAGAACCCCGCGTAGGTCGTCAAGTGAATTTACGTTTTTCGTCAAAAGTTTTATCGTGTCCAATTGACTAATAATCGCACCCAATTCCGCATTGAAACTCTTTTCAATGTTTTTCGAAAAGTCTTTCAATTCACTCTCTACTGTATCTTTTGAATAATGAAAATAAGAGAGTGATCCGATGGTTAGTAACATCAAAATGGCAGGTATGAAGACGATGGAAACACCTGAAAACAATACATCATAAATGTACAGACGTTCTGCATTGCTCATGATCTTCAGCTTAATCAGGGGTAAACATAAAATCACGAGAATCACTGATATGCTGGCAAGTATGATCGTTCCGAGGCGCACTTCTCGCTTCTTGTTATTGAAGATTTTTTCATTAATAAAACCCGACAAATAAATATTCTGTACTTCCTTCAGTTGGATGCTGAAAACGTAGAAACGATCGTAACCCAGGTCTTGCTCGTAAAAGGATACACTATCTGCTGCATCTTTCTTAAAATGCACATCGCCTAATCGATTGCTCGTATATAGGGTTTCCCCGCTGTTGTTATGAATCGCAACAAAATCGAAAATATCATCACGCTTCATGATGTTTTGATTGAAGATATCTTCCAGTTTAATTGTGAAGTAAGTACTGTCTTCTTTTTCTCTATTAATAACCTTCATCCAGAGTTTATTGTGGCTTAATGCCACATTCCATTGATGAAACAAGGTATCGGCAGATCTACCATCTACTTTATTCATAATGGGATTTTGCTCACCAGATCCCTTGGATGCTACATCAGCATTCTTATAATATCCAGCCTCCAGATCTCTGTAATTGTCACCAATCTGTGTGAGCACCCGAAGGCTATTGCGAATCATCGTTGATTCCTGCTGCTTTACATAAACAAGAAAGTAATAGATGAAAATGAAAATAATGATGATTAAAGTGGTTATAATCATCCAGCCTTTTTTTTGGAATTTTGGACTTTTCATCAGGGTGGTATTTGGTTAGTTAGGTATTGGCTAGCAATCTTGATATTAAGTTACCTCTTTCACTATTGATAGCATATACCCCCTTTGGGGTATTTTTCACTTTCCTTTGTGAGAAGCAGAAGATTCAATTGTAGAAGGACAGAAAATTGTTCAATCCGTTATTTGCTTAATTCTATTTACTGATTGGCGACTAATATTGAGGATTTCGTGTCAATAGGCTCTATGGCATCTTTTTGTTCTTCCATAATGACCTTTCTCAAGGTTTTCACCCACTGTCGTTTTTTAGAGATGTCCAAAGATTTGATATGCTCTTCCATTTGCCGCCGCTCCTTCTCATTAATGCCTTTTTGTTTAGGTACAGCCTTGTTTTGATACCATTTGTAAACTTCATTCCATAATGATTTAACCTCCAATGCTTTTGAATATGCTTGCACAGTAGAGTCGCTAGCTTGCACCACAGTATAAAAGAAATCAATGGGTAAAAGATTCATCGTATCCAAACTTGACACTTGAATGGAGTCTGTCTGATCCCGAATATTATTCTCTGTAAGTCTTAGTCCCATGGACTGATAATGCAGCGGTAGTCCTTTGGATTTCATTTTCGCAGCATCCTTTTCTCGAATCCTCAAATCTACATTTTTGTAAAACTCAAATATTGCAGGGTCATCAATATGAGACTTGATAAGAGAGGCAGCGGCCTTCAACTCTTCATTATTGATACTATCTGCGGCATTCAACTCATCCAGATAGGCATCCAACACATTGGCATAGATCTTCACAGCTACTTCACGATCCAGCACAAGTGAAAAAAAGCCTGATAGGTTTGTTTCAGCATTTTTCAGTGCATTCTCCAGAATTTCAGCAGCCTCAGCCTGTTGCTTTAACTTATAAAGTGCTGCTTTTTTCACCTCACGTACAAGTTCCGGCCCATTCTTTCGGGCTTTATTATTGACTTCAACAATCTCCCAACCCGGAATGCCGTGGGCTGGTGAAAGCCAGGGGTTTATGCTTGCACTAATAATCCTGGGTTGATTGCCAAATAGTTTGATCATACCCTTGGAAGCGTCATACTCAAATGTGTTTTCATCAAAATTTGTAAAATCAATGCCTGCCCGCACCCATCCGCGACCAAGCATGACCAAACGCTGACGTCTTCTTCTCTTACTAGGCTCAACTGAATAGCGCATTTCCACATAATTTTTTGCAATATCATCTGTGGATTCATTCATCCATTTGGAATCATTTTTAATTTTTCGAAGCACTTTATGAGGTTCATCTTCATTGGTGTGCACTTTAAGGATTTCCCAGTAGTCATCGAAAGTAGCTTCACTCATGAGTACTGTTTGATCTTGCTCAAATTGCCGGTATTTCTTCTTCCAATTTGGAAAAACACCCACCTTCAGATTTTTTACCGCCTCAATGAAATTCTGATGAATTGGATCTATTGCAGCTTTGGTATCCGTAACAAGTGTATCATAATTCAACTTGATGGTTTCTTTGCTGCCCACCATTACTTCACCGTAAAATTCAGCGGTTATCAATTCACCTATACCTTTGGTGCTTTCTACAATAAGACTGGTATCGCTCATTCGCAACCTCTTGGTATTGAAAATATTGAAAGGATCAAAGAAGCTAAATACGAGGACTGCTCCTATCACAAGGACTGCCTGAATAAGAAACGTAAATGCCTTAGAAAACATAGCTCAGATAATATCTTCTTCGTCTAACCGTGGTGCCTCAATGAATTTGCCCGGCTTAAAAGTGATATAGATCTCTTTGTAGCCGATCCCCTTTAAAATACCTTCCATGATCGATCTGGTCTTATCCTCTGTGGAGGCCTTCAAACCTGTCAACTCTAGTTTTTGTCGGATGTCCAATTCCGCCATTCGATAGAGCCTTTCATGGTCCTCAATTTTAATTTTGTTGAGAAAGCCATCCCGTGTCACTTCATAATCAATTTCGTAGGAGTCAAACGGGTAATCAAAGGATAGTACTTTGACAGCTGGTAGGTTAAGTTCGATACGATCACCTGTGATCTTTACATCTTCCTTTGTCAACTCGTCCAAGTCTATTCCTGCTTTGACAATGGCTTTGGTTCTAGCTGCGAAATGGGCATTCCCCAAACGAACAATTCCTAAAAACCTTCGTTCCTGATTGGCAATGATCACCTTATGAATAACCGTCTCCGTAGTAGCTAGCTTCGCTGCTCCTTTGATTTTACTTACTGCCAAATAATGCTTCTCATCGGTACACCCGAAGAGTAAAAAAATACATACTATGATTAATGCATTTCTCATTTATCCTACTGCTCCTTTTTGTTGGAAATGAGAGGATTCTGGTGATTCTTCACTGGTAGAAGATTCCTGAGAGATGCTTTCATTCATCTCAGGTTGAGTGGTCGAAACCTCCGTGGCGACTGCACTCTCAGATTTGTTTTGACGGATAATCTCCAGGCCCTTGGTACCAAAATAGAAGGCAATTACCATTAAGAAGGCTTCTTTAAAAAAGGTAAAATGATCAAATATCAGTTTGTTACCACTGTATTCTTCCGGAAAACTGATGGCCTGTATTGTCACTGCAAGTCCTCCTATAAGAACCGTTATTGCGATGGTTCCTCGAATGGTACCCGGAGGTAGTCCTAATGAATCCTTTGCATGTGGATTTTCTTCCGGTGCTTTGTCGGTTTCTAGTCCGAGATCCTTTTTTCGATTGTATTCATTCCAGTCGTTTTCTTCCCAGCCATAATTGACATTGTAGAAGTAAATGGCCCATACATAATATCCTACTAAGAAAATCACCCAGCTAATGATCAATGATGCTCCTATATTTTTGAATATGCTGACATCATTCGAAAATCTATTGATGACAAATCCAACGACAAACAGCAAAGCAACAAAGCCCAGGATCATGAAGACAATGGATCTCACATGCACCCAATTTGATTTTTTGTCATTTACATTTTTATCAACTTCTGATCTTAGTATTCTTCTGAATAGTACGTATCCGCCTATGACAAGTACTATTCCAATGATCCAAAATAAAATATCTTCCATATCTAAGTGACTTAATAGGTTTATCCAACCGCTCCTGGTTGATGGAAATTCTTTTCAATTTTCTGTACCGAAGTTTCTGATTGAATATGGATGTTAATCGGTGATTGTTCGGTCTTTTTCACTTCGCGAGCACCAGTTTCGTTGTTCCCGTTTATTGCCTTTTTGATGCTCTCTATTAGGCCTTTGATGGCTTCAATGACTACACCTGCCAATCCGATGAAATACAGGTAGATTTTTTCGAATAAATCAGGATTTGTAGCTAATAACACCAGGATGAATGTAATTAGCCCTATGAATAAGAGTGCGGTTATCCTACTCATGCTTTTTTCTGGATGTATTTAGCACTCACCCAACCACTAATGGTGGTTTTAACTTCCAACCAGTCAGCATGGGCACCTACAACCTCTACCTGCTGAGCTTGTTCTAAAGGCATAGCAACTAAAGGATTCTGAGTCCCGGGACCTTTTCGAATATTCAAACTATTGGCTGACACAAACCCATTGAAAGGCTCAAAATCCTCAGAATCTTCACGATCAGTATTTAGTAGCCTGTTTCTAAACGCATCCATCGCAAAGGCAGGTCCGGGATCTGTCTTTCTACCAACGGCAATCTCATCATGCCCATAAATGTATTTAAGGCCGTATTTTGATATTAGCAATACGCAAATCAACTCACAGGCTTCGATTTGTGCTGGTGTATACTTATGCCAGTATTTACTGTTGTTTTCGTTTTGATGTGTGGCTTTAAGCACCTCACTCTCATCGTATTCTCTGCTAAAGCTTGACTGATACCGATTCCCAATCTTTTGTAATATTCCTGCATTATCCAATTCAATTCCGATTGAGAAATTGTTGAAATTACTTCTCTCGCCAAGACTACTCGGACCTGCATGCCATGACTTCTTATTAAACGGAAGAAGTTGAAAAACCTGACCTGATCGATCGATGACTAAATGTGCGGAAGCAGCAACTTCTTCCCTGGAAAGCCAGTCAGCAGAAGAACGACCGCTCCCACCTGCAGTATAATGAATGATGATGGTATCCAGACGTTTCAGGTCAAAATCCGGCATTTTAACAGATTTCTTATGCCTGTTGATTTTAGTGTGAGCATCAAATTCTTTATTGACTTCCGGTGTACCGGAGAGCATGTGATCGTCTCCTATTGACCATTTCATAAGTAAGCGGGTGTTTTGGTTAGTAAGGATCTAAATGGTTAATATCGGTTGCTCAAACAAGAATTCCAATACCTAGTGAGGGTATTTTTCACTTAACTCTATGATAATCAGAAGATAAAGTTGAAGAAAAACGAGAATTGTTCTATCCGTTATTTGTAGAATACTATTTTAATGTATCTATCCTACTAAAAAGTATTTCTTTTTGTGTTGTATCGAAAATGATTGGGAAGTAACCAGAGTTGAAGGTTACCAAGATTAGATCCTAATTGAAGGAAATCATCCTACGCAGCAATATAATGTCTTAACGCGGCTCTTTTCTCGTGCGCTAACATTCTTAATTCACTTTGAAAGGTCTCTTCTTGCTGGAGAAATAACTTTTGATTGATCTCCCCTCTCCGCATCAATTTAGTCGTAAAATTGTGCTGCCCAACAAGTGATTCTTTCCGGCCTTCAATTGCTGAAAGCTTACTAATAAGTGTCATGTACTTAATCAGTCTCATCTAATAACCTTTCGTTTATTTTAAACCAATGGGTACAAAAACGAATAAACATGTGGCAGGTTGAGTGACTTCATTCAATAATCGATCAATGTCTGCTAATTGACTATTATCGAGACCGACCTCATGACGGATGAATCAATCCTTAGCTTATCTTATGAATTAGGGGATTTCAAAATCAAAAGCCAGGCATACGTGCCTGGCTTTTTCATTAAGAAAGTGAGTACTATTCTCCTTTGGGATCAATAAGGAAGGGTGCCTTACCATCCGTAATGATCACCCTGGACCCTGGCGAATTCGCTAGTTCTTTGAAGGCCTCAATGCTTTGCCATTGGATAATCTGTGGACTGATACCCTCCTGAAGAATTTGCTGTGCATCTCTAATTCCTTCTGCTTCCACTTTTCTTCGCTGTGCTTCTAATCGTTCTCGCTGGAGGACAAATTCCATGCGTTGAGCTTCTTGCTCAGCTTCCAGCTTGCTCTCTACAGCCAAAGCAAGACCTGAGGGTAATTGAATGGTTTTAAGTAATACAGCTTCTATTTCAAATCCTCTATCAGCCAGCAGTTCCTGCATTCTAGCCCTGATTTCTTCTTCTATGATCGCACGTTTGGAAGTGTGCATGTCCTTAGCGAAAAATCGAGAACATACATCTGCTGAAGCGGAGCGGAATACACTTTTGATCACAACATCTTCATAGTTGGTACCTATGTTCTCGATGATTTCCGCTGCATTCTCTCTCTTTATGTGATAAAGAATCGAAATGATCGACCTAACATTCAAACCTTCTTTTGAAGGAAGATTACTTTGTATTTCCACATTCACCGTTCGGATTGGTAAACGAAGAATAGTGGTTGTGAATGGATTGTAAACCTGTGCACCTGCCTCGATCGTCCTGGGATCCAACTTCCCCAATTTACGTTTCACCCCCACTTCACCTTGACGCACAACGGCACAAGAAGAAATTAACACTATTGTTATTGCGCTTAATAAGCAGTATTTAAAAATTTTCATGAGTTTCTTATTTAGTTAATCAAACAGTTGTTCGGTCAGGTTGTACTAACTAGAAAGTCTCAAATAGCTTGAAAAATAAAGATGATTGATGTTGTAATCAGACTGATCGGTCTTACCAATACTGAAGGTCTGATATGTTGTTAGTCTAGATAAAGGGTGATGATTAACCTCGCATTTCTTTTTGACTATGGTCCGTTGAAAACCGGAACCGTGATAAATGCTATGTAAAGCCTCTTCTGATTTTTCAGTCTTCTCAGTTTTCTCCGAGGTTTCCTCCATCATAAGGAAACTGCCAGCGTATGCGATGGCTAGCATCAATAGGAACTGGAATATCTTTTTCAGGATCGACTGTATCAAATGGCAATACGTTGGTTATGAATGTTTAAACAACAATCAAGCCAGTTTGGTTGCCAATCGGCTATCCAATTCTCAAAATATTTGAATTAAAAGAGCAATTCACCTTATTTCTTCATCGACTAATTTGACCAAAGTAGACACTTCTTTTTGTCTCTATCATTTATTCCAGAACATTATTCCATCACCCTAAATATCGGATATCGCATGTATTCTGGTTCACGATGAACAGACCGTTGATAGATAAAGTCAAGCTGGCGGTTGGCACTTTCCGCAAGTCTTAGGTCTTCTGCCTTTGCTGCATCTAATGCACTTCTGATTTCTGGATTTTCATCCAGGATTTTTACCGCATGATCTTCAAACACATACGAAGAGAAATGTTCTTTTTGTTGGAGGACAGCATCGAAAAAGTTCCAGGCAAAAAAGGAATCAGGTGCTTCTGGTTCCAATGTTTCCACAATGTATCGATTTCTCCATTGGTTAACAGGCACAAGGACATCTCCTTCTCTAAACTTAATCTCGACTTGTTGCTTTGAAACGGTTACATCATAATGCCTGTAATGTCCTTCGTAAGGGTTTCTGACCGTTTTGTAATTATCGATCATGTATGCCTCTACAAGTATTGTTGTGTCTCTTGATAGTTGAGTCAACTCAATTTCGTTGAGTTCTAATAACTCAATGACCCTTCGCCATTGTTGTGGTATCAAGTAGTAATTCGGTGCAGTGATCACTTTACTGGCAACATAATCGTCTCTGAATTTAATCTCTCTGGTAAAAGGCTGATTTCGATCATACTTCAATCGTCTGAGTCCGGATACTTCGCTTTTCACAAAGGTTGGCTCATACCCACTGAACATCAATGGCGTGAATTGGCTCGTATCTACCGACCATGAGACTTCAAACGTTCTTTGATTTGAAACCGACCCTTTGGTTTCTTCCCGAAGTGCTATTAACTCCCCTCCTTTCTTGCCAAGAAAATCAAGTATTGTTTGCATTAATGTGTAGGTAGATTCTACCCGCTCCTGGTAGGTTTTCAACATGTGGGTCTCACACATGAAGCCTATGGTATGAAAGAGAGCTGCATAACCAGTTGAGTAGCGTGGTAAATCAATGAATTGGGTCCATCCTTTGTCAGGAGTTTTGCCCCAGGCGTTGACATAAGGAATGGCATCAAAACCTTTATTTTTCATTTCTGAATAAGTAAATGGCAGTAGCACTTCCTCAATAAATTCGCCAAGCTCACCTCCAACCTTATCCTTTTGAGAGTTAATCAAGGTAATAATATGCTGATAATCAGCGCCATTGCTCACATGTGTATCCAAAAAGAAATCCGGATCATAAAGCTGGAATAACTCCTGAAAGGATTGTGAATTGCGCGTATCAGATTTGATGAAATCCCGATTTAAGTCATAATGTCTGGCATTCCCTCTAAATCCATATTCTACAGGACCATTCTGATTTACCCTTGTGGTTGAATTCCTGTTTAAAACACCTCCAATGTTGTAAAATGGTATAATAACGATGGCTACCTTGTCTAGCACCTTACGGTTCTTATTTAAATTCTTTAGTAGGTCCCTTGCAAACATTTGGCTGGCAGTAACTCCATCTGTTTCGCCGGGATGAATGGCATTGTTTATCAACCAGATGGCTTTTTCTGATTGTTGCAGCTCTTGAGGTGTTTTTTCGCTGCCGGTATTGATCAATACCGTATGCAGTGGTATTCCGACATCTGTTTGTCCATGTGTGATGATTGAGAGTTCATCATATTGCCCATCCAGCGATTGATAAAAGGCCATTGCCTCCTCATATGTTGCTGATTCAGTAAATCCTGATTGCTCATACCGTGTCTTCAATTGACTGTAGGCAGTAAGCATCAAGCTGGCAAGAATAACAAATGAAAATACCCTCTTCATAATCACTATTTTTCGTGAATGTAGCAGTGAGGCACCTAACTATCAAGCTCAATCATTTGATTGGCATAATTCACCTTTGAAGGGTACTTTTTCTTCATCTCCTAGTCATAAAAAAAAAGCATGCACCGAGGTGCATGCTTTGAATTCGTTTGTTAAAAGATTATGATTCAGAGCTCTCATGATCGGCTTTCATCTGCTCGTGATCTGCTTTGATTTGTTCGTGTTCCTGAACCATAGATTCGTGTTCAGCATTCATAGCCTCATGCTCTGCTTTCATGCTCTCATGTTCTGCTTTCATGGCTTCAGAATCAATTTCTCCGGACGCATGCTTTTCTTCTAGTTCTTTATGCTTTGCCATCAATGCATCGTGCTTAGCAATAAGTTCTTCGTGAGCGGTCATTATGGCGTTATGAGAATCTTCCATAGCTACATGACTGCTATCCACTTCACCACCAGACATTTCTTGATGATCGGCCATTAACTGATTGTGCATTGACTCCATTTCACTATGTGCATCTGACATTGACTGATGATCTTTCTCCATGGCCTCATGTTCACTGACCATTAGCTTATGCTCTGGAGATTCTGCAGGGTTTGAAGTACAGCTGACCAGCACAAAAGTTGCTATTAAAAGTCCAATAGCATGGTTGATTTGTATCTTTTTCATTTCAATAATAGTTAGGTTCTGACTTAAAATTGATACAAAAAATCCGCCTTTCCTACATTTTGCGGTGATTAAAGCTTAATTCAAACCTGATATCAGTATTTAATCCATTATCACTGGGTAGCTACTCCACCAACTCCGCCAAACAGTTCATACTTTTCAAACCTGTTTGCGGAAAAGCTGTTTGATGACTGCCTATTAAGGTCTGAGTGTATCGATAATTTTGGCATCGATCCAATAGATATCGATATTGTCATTTGTGTCATCTACGCCACGGTTGAACAGGATGTACTCTCCATCGGGAGTCACAGTGGCAAAGGCTTCCCACTTGTCGGAGTTTACCTTATCTCCCATATTTATCGCAGGGCCCCAGGAACCATCTTCTTGTTTAAAACTGATGTACAGATCAGAATCTCCATAGCCGTCTTCGCGTTCACTGTCCCATATTAAGTAACTCTCATCTGGGGCAATAAAGGGGTGTGCAGTCATTTGACCTGAATTGACCACCGGCCCCATCAATTCAGGGGCCTGTCGTTTGCCGTCCCGGAGCTTTGATATGCGGATTACGTCATTGCTTTTATAATCGTCAAATACATACGTCCCTTTGGCTGATGAGGTGAGACGCATGATCCCCCAATCCTCGCGATCAAATAGCGGACCGAGGCTTTTGCGCTCCGACCATCCATCATTGGTACGTTCTTTATAACCTTCTGCCATATGCATGCGCTGACCATCCGGTGAAAAGGAGATTTCTCCCATGCGTGGAAATTCAATAAACTTCTTCCACGCATTGTCCTGCTGGCGGAAGCCAATGACGATGGGTCGAAAAGGTTCATTAGAGGATGTGGTGAAATAAAACTCTTTCATGTCTTGCGAAAAGGTACCTTCTACTTCCCAGCCTTCCGAAGAAATGATGCCGGGCGCAAACGGTTCGGCTACCATGCCCGGCGGCTTTTGCCCCATATATGGACCTTCAAGTACCGGAAATTTGCGATCATCAGCTCTAAGGGTCTCAATGATTTTTGCATCAACCCAGTAGATGTCTACATTATCTTCATGAATGCGACGGTTAAAGAGCATGTATTTACCATCTGGAGTGATGGTGGCGTAGGAATCTGATTCAGCCGAATTGACCTTGCGACCCATATTGATGGCAGGGCCCCATGAATCATCTTCCTGTTTAAAACTGATGTAAATATCCGCCCTGCCGTATCCACTCTCGCGTTGATCGTCCCAGATCAACCAGGATTCATCAGGAGCAATGAAGGGATGGGCGTTGTGTTTTCCAAGGTCTATGTCAAGTGTTTTTGGCTCTTCACGTTTCCCGTCAATCAATCTTGAATATCGAATGGGCTCTTCGCCGGCTGTATCAAAATAGTATGTTCCTTTGGATGAACTTGTCAAACGCATGATCCGCATGTCCTCATAGGGAGCACCCAGACTCTTGAGTTCGGACCAGCCTGTATCGGTACGTTCCATGTAGCTCCTACCAAGGTGCATGGTCTGACCATCCGGTGAGATGAAGGGCTCTCCTACTCTGGGCCCGGTGATGGATTTTTGCCATTGATTGTCCTCGAATTGGTAGACAATCATGGTCGGTTTATCTTCTTTGTCGTACCGAACAAAATAGAACTCATTCATATCCGGTGTGAACGCGCTGAAAAGCTCGTACAACTCAGTGGAAACAATTCCTGGCGCAAACACCTCAGCAGTTTCACCCGGTGGTTCCAGTCCGAAATACGGACCGGATAAGCTTATATTGGAATCGATATTGGGATATTCCTGAGCAAGGATGGAATTGATCGACAAGGTGCCGATGATTATCAATAGTGTTAGTACTTTCATGTGTATCGTTGTGATTATATGTAAGATCAATGATCATAAATTCGCAGGCCACAGTTGTTTGAAAACCTGTGATACGATTTCATTGAAAAGGCTTGTCTGATTTAATGATGACACCTTACTTATTCGCCTTCTTGCAATGTGAGTAAAGTCAGATTTTAGTCGTCAAGTCTTTTTAGCCACCTTTTGGCCAGCGAATAATCAGGGTCTATTGCCAAGGCTTTTTCGAACATGGCCTTAGCTTGTTCAAGCTGACCTTGATTTCTTCGTACAACTCCCATTCCAACATAGAGTATCTTGGCTTCTGGATACACTTGTAAGGAATATTCATAAACTTCTTCGGCGACAGCTAAATCCTTACTTATTATGTTGTCAAAACCAAGGTCCATGAAGACTGATACAGGTGGTTGGATTTCATATCCGTATCTTTTTGATAACATTTCGAAATGTTCTATCACTTTGTCCAAGGAGTCCAGATTTTCGATTGGATTAAAATCAGGGTATAGCACCAGAAGAAACATGGTGAAATCTATAGCCGGCACATGACCCTGGTTTACTAGTTCATCCACTTTATAGGTAAAAGTCTCTGGTTTGTGATCTGCTAGAACACGAGAGAATTCAGAAACAAAATTTGGTAGTTCCCCCTCTTCATCACTGTAAATGATGTGTAGAGATCTGTTTTCATCAAGTGTTTGTAACGGACCTGATTTGATTTTTTGATGAAGCTCCGTTGGTATGTGCATAAGAGAAGGGCTGCTGGCTAAGTAACCATTAAACAAAAGGGGCTTTTTAAGCAGTGTATAGACAGTAAAAAAACCACTATTGGAAGCGCCAAAAAGCGCTCTAAATGGAGCCGTCCGGTATTTTATATCAACGTGTGGTATCAGCTCTGTTTCAATGAAATCAATATAATTATCCGGTATGGTTGTATCCTTATTATCCCTTTTTGGCAACAAAATACCGTTTCCTTCAGGCAAATCTATACCGATGAGGATCATCTCTGGAATTTGTCCCTCACCCATGTAGTCTAATGTAGAAGCTAACATGGCGAACCGGGCACGGTAATCTGAACCCAGCATATACAGCACCGGATAGGATTTCTTATCACTATCGTAATTCGCAGGCAGATGAATGGATAGTGGAATGGTTTTATTTAACACTTTTGACTGAAGTGAAGATATTTCGCCTAAGGTAACTGCCGGTTTACTGTGCGCTGTTGAGCGAGGAGAATCAGGATTTTTTTCTGTCTTTTCTTGCGCAAAGACCGTGTTTAGTGTCATCAAATACGCTACAAACAGTAAAAGCTTGATTCTTTTAGTATTACCCACTTCTTTCCGGAACTCAGTTAAAGAGATTTTCATAACAGGTTTGGTTTTTGAAGCTTCTACCTCAAACTTCTTCCTAAGGTTATGTTTAATCGCTGTTTACCTTCTCAACTGCTCTGTGCATGAATGAACTGCTCAACACTTGCTGAAAAAGACATTGATATCAGGTTACTTTGCAATGCAAAATCAAGCCAAAATAGATTTGAGATTCTCACCATTTTTCCTTTTGATGAGCATTTTACTGCTGGCAACTTCTTGTACCCAAGCACCTGTGGTTTACAAAGAACATCGTACAGTATTTAAAATAGGTGATAATCCGGCCTGGGCGAAGAAAGTCTGGAATGATCATAATTGGGAAAGAAGGATAAAACTCATTCCGGAAGGACAGATTTTCTGGTCGAGGACCCGGATTGATATATTAAAAGCTCCTGAAGAATTCCGTCCCTATGGTCTTCAAATCGATGCCTATGGAGAATATGAAATCTTTTGGGATGGAGTGCTAATAGGGAAAAATGGAAACCCGGGACAAGAGGCAGAGCTTCCTCCAGAAGGTGAATTGTGGGCTACCTTCAGTATTCCTGCACACCTTACAACGGAAGGAGCCCACGTGCTAGCCTTACGTTTGAGTAATTATTATTTTCCAGATCACGTGGGTCGATACGATATGGAGATCGCTGATTATGAGGATCTGCTTACCAATCAGCTCATTGAAACCTCGTATATGAATACGTTCGCCGGCGCCTTTCTTATCGCATCTATCTACTATCTTTTTCTATTCCTAAGCGACAAGAAACAGTATCCTATGCTTGTATTTAGTGCCAGCTGCTTCCTCTTTTTTCTCTTTACGATGACTCAGTTTGTTAGAATTGCCGTACCGATCCATTATAGACTGCATGTGGTTCGATTGGAAGTCGTCTCCAGTCTGATGTTTGGGATTTCATTCTTAATCCCCCTCTACTTTTCTATGCAATTTCCTTTCCCCAAGCGTAAGCTTCTGTTGGGCATTTACGTCGGCATACTTATGTACTTCTTTGTGATCAACCACCATTTCTTCAATTTCACCGTGTTGAACATGGCCCTAAGTCTATGGGTGTTCTCTTTTGGCATTGTCATGTTTGGTGTATATAAAAGAGCCAAAGGGGCGTTACTGGTCGCGTTCATACTTCTCATTTGTCTCGCACTTGGACTTTTCTCTGGCTACTTCAGCATTGGCTTGTTCGCCGGGTTTAGTCTCATTTTGTTGAGCATGATGTACCTACTAACTCTCAGAATTAAGGAGCAACGACTAGCTTACGAAATTTCGCAGGTACAATCCACACGTCTTCGCCTTGAGTTGCTAAAGAAGAACATACAACCCCACTTCCTCATGAACACCCTGACCTCATTGATGGATTGGGTAGAAGAAGCCCCTAAGAAAGGGGTATTGTTTATTGAAGCATTGGCTAAAGAGTTTGATCTTATCAACCAGATGGAAAACGAAACATTGATACCTATTTCTCAGGAAATAGCGCTTTGCCGGACGCATATGGAAATAATGGAGTTTCGAAAAGAAATCAACTACTCCTGGGAAGAAGTAGGTATAGATCCTGAAGAGAAAATTCCTCCTGCGATTTTGCACACCTTATTGGAAAATGGAATTACCCATAGCTTGCCATTGGATGATAACAGCATCAAATTCAAGTTGATCTTTGAGCGTAGTGATCGTTGCAAAACTTACTCGTTTTTGACCTTTGCAAAACGCGTGGAATCTACATCAGATGTAAGTGAGGAAGGTACTGGATTTAAATACATAAAAGCCAGGCTAACAGAAAGTTATGATTCAAATTGGGAGTTTATTTCAGAAGCGACACATCACGGATGGAAATCGATGATAAAAATAAATCCATAAGAACATGAACATCTTAATTGTTGAAGATGAAGCTCGTATAGCTAAAAGAATTGAACGAATGACCAATGAAATTTTTGGTGATAAGTTGAAATCACTCAGTCAAGTGGACACGCTTATGGAAGCTCAACGAATTATACATAGCAATCCACTAGATCTCGTACTTCTGGACTTAAATCTAAATGGGGCCAATGGTTTTGATTTGCTCAGTGAGGCTGTTTCTGAGTCATTTCACACGATTATTATTTCAGCATACAAAGATCAGGCAATCACCGCATTTGAATACGGAGTTTTAGATTTTGTACCTAAGCCCTTTAATAAAGATCGCTTGGAGCAAGCCTTTAATCGAGTCACTAAAAAAGAAAATAATGCACTCCACACAATTAAATATTTAGCAGTGAAAAAGAGAGGGAAAATTCAGTTGATACCTGTTAAAGATGTTCATTACATCAAAGGTGCAGGGGCATATACTGAACTCTTTCTCACCAATGGAACTAAAGAACTACATGATAAGTCACTCGAAAGGTTAGAACAGTTGTTAGCGAATTCTTTTGAGCGCATTCACAAATCCTACCTGGTGAAAATGACTGAAGTAAAGGGAATCCTTGTATCATCCGGCAGCAAGTATATGGCTGAACTAATGAATGGAACGACGATACCGATTGGAAGAACCAAATACAAAGACTTGAAGTCGAAATGGTTCTAAAACTCATTCATATTTATTAAGTCAACTGAAAGTGTAGAATCCTTTTTAGCATATTTCTGCATTGTTTTCAGTCGGAAAATAGAGTCATTCAGAAATTCATATTGGAAATCTCTATAAATCTCTTGCCCGCTATACTTCTTTTCAAAAACCGTTTTGAGTTGGTTTGATTCTGTCCATTCACCCACCCACATGGATCCCCAGGTATCACCTCCATCACCTCCAAAAGTATTACCAAAGAAAAACCTTCTTTTATCTGGAGTTATAACCATATGTTCCAAATTTAATTCGCCTATACCAACAGATACCGAACCATCCAGCACCCGAATGAATTTAAGACTATCTCCAGTGATTTCCCATTGCGTAAAAACGTGGGTCACTGTTTCAAAACCACTCGTTAACATACAAATTACCGTTTCTCCAAACTGAAGGAAAGATTGACTGGACACATAGCTTTCTGAGAGACTAAAGCGCTTGGATTTTTTCCTATCTCGAATATTAGATACCTGTTCTATTTTAACTACAGAATTAGTTAAAAAATTATAAGTTATGGCAGTCTTGTAAGGGTATCCCTTTGCAATGTATGAATTGACTAGAGGTGGATCTTCTGGATAAACAAAACCCTTTGATTGAAGAATATTAAACACCGAATCAAGTTTACTCAGTCGAATTTCTTCAAAAAGAATAGTATCCGTCTGGATCAAATAACTTGCGCCATCAACATCATTTTGATCGAGTATTTTCCAAACATCAGAAATTAATTTATTGTACTTAGCTTGAAATTTTTCTGATCCGTAAATATGACCATCCTTGGATTTTTTAGCACGATCAATAGCAGCTTTAAAATTTCTGATTGGTTCAATTATCTTAGCAAGATATTTGTTGTACGGTTCTATAGCCCCCACTCTGATGAGTTCAGGAAATACCTGTTGCTCGCCTTCGCTTATGTATGTAAATGATGCGTATCTACTAGAATCTTGTTCAATGACAATTTTTACATCTCTGTAATCAGTGTTGTTATCAAGACTGGATGATGAAACCAATTCTTTCGAAGAATCTAAATCCTCAAAGATTGGTCCTCTAGAAGTGCTTCGATATTTTAATGGAATTATGGCAGACCTTCTAGGAACACGGGTCACTTCGCCACTAAATTCTCTATTTACTACTGAATCCTTAATTATTTGGAATTGGTAATAAAATGTCAATTCATCTTTTCCTTTTATAGAGAGAATATGTTTCGTTCCACCTACATATCGCTCAAAATCTACCCATCGGTCAGTTTTTATATTGGTATCGATGACAGTAATCAAAGTATCAATCATGGAATGGTCTATTCCATCCGCCGCTGCTTTTGTATCTGCGGTATTATCCCTCTTTGTAGTCAAAAGCGAGGAATCAATAGGAATACTTATTGCCTTGAAAACTGTAAGAGTATCACCTTTTCCTAAACTCTTTTTGCTTAATGATCCGATAGATAACGAATCATTTGGTAGACTCTTGCTATTCCCTTCATGTTTTTCCGAGGTACAGGATTGAAAGAATATCAAGCAAAGGCTTATATACTTTATGACTAAGTTAGACTTCATTATTGTTGCTGAAAACTAAGCGTATTAATCATTATCTTCATTTAACAGAGACACATCATATTCTTTGATGGCACGGATAATCAATCGGGTCGCTTCTACATAAAAGTCAGGATTGATGTTTTCAAAGGTATCCGTGTGCTGATGGTAGTCCGGATGATCTTCTACTCCGAAATAGATAAATGGAATTTCTCTTTTGTGGAACGCTGCGTGATCAGACGAAAAGGTCCAGTCATCTAGCTCCTCATCATCTGGATTATCATGCCCATACAAAAGTGTAATATCAGATTTCACTCTTTGTAAAGGTTCTTTTAAGTCCGGATTATGAAACAACCCAACTGCATAAAGCTCCGAAGAGTCATTGTGAGAGATCATATCCATATTGATGTTCAATACCACTTTGGAAAGGTCAATCGGGAAATTATCCAGAAGGTATTCAACTCCATGAAAACCTACTTCTTCGGCATCCACAGCAGCAAATATCAAGGTATGATTGGGCTCTTTCTTATTAAAATAATCAGCGATTGCAATCAATGCCGCCACTCCTGATGCATTGTCATCTGCTCCATTGTAAATCGAATCTTTACGTATTCCTAAATGATCTAAGTGGGCTGTTATCACGATGGCGTTATCTGTTGTGGCACCTTTAATCATGGTCACCACGTTCCCTCCAGTTATTGTTGTATCCGGAACGTTGCTAAAGTCTTCTGCCGGATTTTCAATTGGGAACATCCACTGCCTCATACGACCCTGAAAAGTGTGATCAAAGTTTTGGATACTTCCACTTGAAAATGCCGGGGCAATTCCAAGCGAACTGAATTGATCGGCAATGAATTTCTGGGCTTTATAATTGCCCTCGGTCCCAAAGAACCTACCAGCTAGTGAATCATGCGACAACACCTGCACATTCCGAAGTAACATCTCCTTATCAACTTCCAATATCTCATTTTCCGGTGATTTGATTGTGCATGCTGTTACACTAAGAATCGTTATGAGTATTGAAAGCGTATTTTTCACGAGTTTCTGGTTAAAGTTCAAGGTTGAGATAGGTTTCAAAAATATCTGGTTTGCTTAGCCTTTGCAAACACCCAAATTAAGGGTCAATTAAATTCAAGCATTTTTTGAGTAGCATAATGTGGCATCTTTAAGATGATAAAAACTTATTTGATACAATCTGATTGACGTCACTAAATTGAATCCTGCTGTTTGGTATAATTGCATGCTAAATTTGGATTCAAATGACAAAATCAGAACCAAAATCCAACTCATTAATATCCATTGGTTTTTTCCTATTGGCTGTCATTGCTGTTGACGTATGGTTGTTTTGGGAATTGTTGCAATATCCAGAATCATACTTTTTAATTAAACTGATCTTAGCACCAACACTTCTTGTCATCGGCATTGCAGTGGCAGTCAAAAGTTACTCCTCCGCATTAATACTCACAATGGGTAACAATAGCATCACCTATCGGTATCTCTTTGGTTCAAATAGAAAACATAAAATCTCTGATGTTGTCAATTGGCAGGAGGAAGTTGTGAAACGTAAAAGCTCTGAGTACAGACAGTTATCCATCCGTCTGGCAAATGGCAAAAAGCTTAAACTCAGCAATCTTGAGAATACCAATTATGATAAACTGGTTAGTTATTTAAAGAAGAAGGTGAAAGTAAAAAATTAGTTTTGAGCGGGAATGTGTCCTTTCCTGAGTAAAGCATTCCTTTGACGTTTGCCCAGCTTCCACCCACTCACGAACTTATTATGCTGATCTATAATCACATTTAACCTTGAATTGTTGTTGTAATAATGAATAACACTTTTCTTTTTATTACCATCAAGATAAGTGCCACTTATAGCTATTGTACTCCTATCATTAAGGTGTTCTTTGATTGCATTTTTAAAAGCATCCAGATTTGATCGGGTGGCATTGTTTGGATCAGTAATTCCAAAATCTTCACCATGTGCAACAATTTTCTTTCTGAGTTGAGTGTCTTTAATCCTAATCTTATCCACCTGCTTAATGGTCCGATTTTTAATCATGCTTAAGACGAGGTTATTACTTAGGCGAATGCCACCATCTTCATTTTTCAAAATGGATAACGTCTCATCCATTAGCTCTCCTCCACGCGGAAACGCATACTTGAGAGGAGAATTTCGAATGGCAGCACCAGACATTCCAATCAAAAAGCTTTCGGTGACAAATGCTCCAATAATCTGACCTTTTTGATGAGGAGTTCCATTTTCAAGTATATCTAACTGATCATGAAAGTGATTATACATTGCAGTCATTAAGGCCTCCGGATTAATTTGACGAATCAATTCCCAAGCAAATGACAAAGCCATACCAGGATTGTATATGGCAGCTATAAATATTTTTTTAATCTCTAAGCCAGTATTGGTTAGTTCTAATAATGTGAGTCTGGCTCCATCCCTCAATCCTTTAGAAAATTCTATAATTTCAGTTGCCGTCTTTAAAAGATCCAATGCCAAATCTTCCGTATTTAATCCTCCATCTTTGGCCATAAGATGAGCCAGGGAATATGGATTCATCACTCTAATTGCTGTCATCGTATATGCATTGAATAAAGTTCGAGCAGCTTCGAGTTCGATGGGATTTTTATATGGATCCATGTTTTGTCCGTAACGTAACTGAATATCCAAATTGTTAAACGTCAAATTTCCACTAAAATGAAGTGCTACTGCATTTTTTACGATGGGGTTTTGAAGCTGTGTAACCTTGCTGAAAAACAATTCCTCATTACTTCTTCTTGTCTTTTCTTTCTGAATCATATAATCGGAATACGCCTTTGCTTTATTTTTTACACTCGATACTGCCGGGTCATTCGATTTGCTAACCAGGCGATTAATCTCAGCTGCAAACTCAGATTTTGAATCGTCAATCCGTAATTTTTCTGGTGGACTGGCATCAGTCACCGGCTCTGCTTGTGGTTGATCCCAAATGTCGATAGCGTCCAAAGCAGTAATTGTAATTTTTCTATTTCCATCGATTGTTGTTAGGTAATTATCTAGCTCCGAGTACATCGCGAAGTAATCGAGCGTAAAATTCATTTCCTGTTCTACTTGATTTGAAGGATATACATAAGATGGTGGAGTATTGTTGGTATTGCCGGGTCGATTGCTATTCCTGGAATTTCTATCATCCCTATCTCGATGATTACGGATGGGTACCTCTCGTTCTCTCCATCTTCCTTCTATATCAATTGGAGGACTGTCAAATTCAACTCTTTGAGAAAAGCTTGTGATACTGGGTGGCAACAGTAGTACTAAAAGGATCTTTCGCATAGAAAAAAGTTCAAACGAATGAAGATAATAAATCTTCACATTAACCTTCTTGAAATTAAAAATCCTGCCTCCCCATAATGGAGACAGGATCATTAAATACAGGTACTGCGGTACAACCAACAACTACCTTTTTGAGATGTAGTAGTAAATACTATTAGAGTTGTACTGGCGATCTCTGATAAAATCGGCAAGTTTCACTGTGGAAATATTTTCCTCTGATGTGACTAGCAGGTGCAACCTTTTATTTACTTCACCAGTGGCAGGATTTATTACGTTAAGAATGAAATCTCTCATCTCTCCAGCAAAAGCCTCCGGATCTGTTTCGTGTTTGTATGCGGCGATATATAAGTAGTTTTTAAAATCTAATGCATATTGCTCAGGAGTTACTTTTCCGGAAGTATTCGCATAGATATTACCACTCATATATTTTACTGCATAAAGCCTATTGAAATAAAGTGTATCTGTGATTGTACCATTTTCCAGGTTATCTAAAATTTTCTTTTCATCAGCTCCCAGGTATCCACCTGCAACTGCATTAGCGAATACGGTTTTCCATACCTTCTCACCCTTTTCCTTTGCCGCTTCCCAATCTCCTAGTACAGTTCTTGGATCAGGTGTCCCTTCTGGCATCTTTGCCCAATATTCTCTTATGACTACACCTCTGTTTTTTTCCCTTTCTTCCGGTGAGCTATTGTCAGTAACAAAGTAATCTGAGGATGCTGCATCAAAAAATGCAATCCTTTCCGGATGAGGAAAATCACTGTCAGCGTATGCTTTATCGCTGAGGTATCCAAATGTCTCAAGTGCTCTGTTTAGACGTAGGGTCTTGTTAGCCGCAGTTTCACCGACATTATCGGTGACTCCAAATACCGCTAAATGAAGTCCATACAAATCGTCTCCACTTTTCATGAATCCATTAGTCATACGATCGTAAAGATCGTCTAAACCATCACGAGCTTCAGTAGTCATATAGGACTCCTTTACCTCATATTTATCGATACCAAATCCGTATAGGAGATAATCAAAAAAGTCCCAACTGGAAGGCACACCCTCAGAGTAGGAATAATGGCGCTCGAGTGTATCATACTTAAGTTTGGTGGTGCTATACGTTCCCTTTTCACCAGGTTCGTAGGTATTTCCAGATTCTCCCGATCCTGACCCGGTACCCGATCCTGCTCCGGAAGATCCTGTACCGCCGGATCCATCTGATCCACCTGTGCCACCTCCAGTACCTCCAGATCCATTGCCTTCAGACACCTGAGGAAAGCTTTCATCGCCCCCCACTGGAGCCCCCAATTGACGAGCATTCGCATGGTCTGTCGGTGATAGTGGAGCATCCGGAGTAGGGTTTTCTGCCATGCGCTCCAATTCATTTTTAACAGCACCCTGTTCGGTTGGGGTTTCGGGAACTGGCCCCACATTCTGCCCCATCGCATTATTAACCATACTAGCTACTTGCTTACCTAATTCGACAGCTGCATTCAAGGCGTTTTTACCAGCCTCTCCCGATAGATTTCCGGCCAACTGTGCCGAGTTATTGGCCAAAGTCGCGAGATCACTCAATGCTGAGACGAACTGATCTGCTTTCGACATGTCTCTAAACATATTTCCGTTTTGGATGGCTTGCAGCACGCCAGTCATGCCTGTTGGAGCTGGTAATTGTTGTGGCGAAATCTGATTCAAAACACTCACCGGAATATTTGGATTTATTGCCTCATCAATACCTCCTGCAGGATTCTCATTGATATTTAAATCTGCAATCATTGGAGCACTATTTGGGATTGGTGAATCCTGCCAGTTATAAAATCGACGAATATCCAAATACTCAGAGGCGTTGGATCTTCCAAGGATTGCTTCTCCAAATACCCCGGGGGTAGGTAAGAATACCTTGGATATATTGATCTGTTCCTTTACGGTATTTGCGTATTCCTTTAACTCATCCAAGTAATCATTGATCAATCCATTTATTCCATTTTTCAATGGTTTTTTTGGTTTAAGGTCAAGTTTCATTTCGGTGTCTTCCTGAAAAGGAATGATTATTGAATCATCACTACTAGCTGATTTTTGAGGTGCTTTCACTTTCAAAACAAGCCCCGCTCCTTCAGGATCGTCAGCTTCTCCAGTCACAGAAAGATGCAGTGCTTGGTCGATCATACCTTGCTGATAATAGGCATCCAACATTCCTTCTACCGGGTATTTTCCATTCTTATTTTTTCGTTGACCAATGCTAAAGTTTAAGTTGGTATGCTTGATATTACTATCCATCTTATTGAAGAAACGCTCTCCGGACAAAGCAAACTGAATCTTTGGTTGGCCCTTTGCCACTATCCTTTTCTTCTTACCAAAGCCTTCAAACTTACGGTCCTTTGAATCACTTTTAGCCTTGGCACTCCCAATAAAGTCAAGCTTTTCTCCTATGGCATTAGGCAAATCTTCAGGCATCTCTTTTAGCTTGAAAATCAACTGGTTATCCACTACACCTATTGGAGCAGGATCTACCAAATATCGAAGTGGAATGTCATGCAAAAGTGTATCAATCGCCAGATGTTCAACCAAGTCGGTTATTTCAGCCAACTCAAGATTCAAAATTAAATACCTTGTGTAGGCATATCTTCTGGTTTGGAAATGTCCTTCCAAATCTTCAATGACATTGGATGGATTGATATCAGAAACAGAGTTTAGCTGGTTTTCGATATGCTTGGTGGCATCAAACACTTCTTTATCATAACCATCATGTAATTGTTTGAATGTAAATGATTGTGCATAGTTATGCGTAACCACCGTCCGCTGGCCGTTTCTGTCTTCAAGGAAATATTGAAGATCCAGATTGATATGTACTTTCTCATTACTGTTGAGAATTTTATAAAGACCATCTTCGACATCTTGTTGCAGGTTATCCCGATTATTAGTCCACCCTAATTCATTGTCTTCTCGGTCTAATTCAAGTCTTTTCTTCTTGGTCTTCCCACTATCCTTATCCAGATACCATTTCATTTTTTTCTTGAGCTCTTTCTTAAAGTTCGACTTAATATGAGCTGTGATTCCTTCATCTATTTCAAACGAATCGGCACTTCCAAATCTTGATAAGTTAATTGTTGGATCGTCGAGGATTTTATATTCCAAATAATTTGCTGTGCCTTTTATTGCAAAATCCAGTGCTCGGTCTAAATCCGTTGCAGAAATCCGGAGATCTACTTTCGGATTAGCGTTTGTCAGATTCACCCTAACATTAGCAGAATAGTTCCGTGTTCGATTGATGACAATACGATCAATTCGTACGTCTCCGGAAGCGTCAAATGCTCCATTTCCGGGATTAAAATCCTTCACTACCTGGTCAAATTCATTAAATCGAGATTTGATGGCGGATTTTTTTAATGGTTGTTGTAGTAAATACCAGTACTTCCTGATTAATTCAATATTGAATTCAATCGGGTTAAATGGCAAAAACAATACTGGTTGAAGTTGATCACTCCAAGTACTTACCTGATAGTTTTGCAAAACCTCAAAATACTGCACGGTCAATGCATGGCTGTGGTTATAGTTAGTGATGTTTCTTGTTTCTGCGCTTTGGCCACCTACTTGTTCATCCTCCAAAACCACTGTAGACATGAGCGAGCGTATACTCGAGGAGTTTTGAATGGTACTATCAGCAATATTCTGTACGAGTTCAGCGGTCACAGATCGTTCACCCGAGGTTTCCGATTTCAAAGTTCCCTGCACTTTGCCTTTGGAAAATACAACACTTGTACCTAACGATCCCGCAGCAGATCCTAGCGCGCCTCCTGCTACCTCTGCAGGGTATCCAAGCGATTCTAAGTTGGCTTTCCCGCTGGCTCCAACAGAAAGCCCACCTCCTGCTCCTCCAGTGACGCCTGCACCAGTGGTTCGTGTGGTTGCATCAATTTCCGTTTCACCGGAAAGATGCTCAGTAGCCGTAGATTGCACAACCTCTGATAGCGCCCGTGTTTGAGTAAATTCACTAGAAAGTGACTCAGCCACATCTGTATCTTCTGAGCGTTGGCTTTTTTGGCGTTTGTACCATTCGATAAAAGCGATATTTCTTGATTCACCCGGAGCTAGCGCAAGGCTATGAAGGACTTCTCCAAGATGTGTCCCCAGATTCACCCACTTCTGTTTGATTAGTGCCAAGTATCCAAGTTGAAATTTAAATACCCCTCTTTCAAATGCTTGAAGTAACTCAAGAGCTGGTGAGGGTTCGTCGATATTCGAGATGCCGGTGAGACTGGCATATTCAAGTTCATGATCTTTCTCCTTGACAAAATTGGAAAATCGTACCTGAGTATGCGTGCTACCAATCATTTCGGGTAGTAATTCTTTAGGCGCTGATGGTTTCTCATAAAAATGATCTTCTAGTCGTTTTTGAATCAGTTGTCTTGCTTCCAGATACGCTGGAAAAGTAGCTAGCTTCTCGATTGTTTTGATATTGAATGCATCATTAAATATCTTTTCATATGCACTTCCTATGCCTTCCACATGGATTATAGATGCTTTTGGTAATTTACTTGCTTCAAAATCAGTTGAATCGAGGTACTGATTGTCCAGATATTCTTTTAGAGCCAGATTTGTCAAGTTTCCATTTTGAAGGGCTGTTATTAAGATTTCAGCATATCGACAGGGGGTAAACTCTGCCAGATCCCTGACAGAATGTATGTTCATCTTGTTTAGGGCTGCTAATTCTTCAGAAGATTTTAAGTTATTGAGTGTTTTTACTGAAGCGGTTTCCATAGTTTAATTGGTGTTTAAGTGAGATTTCTTTAATACCAATTTGGAAGACCTAAACCTTTTATTGAAATGGAAATTGGTGAGATAAGCCAAAAAGTTGGCGAATCACGGAACTCTGGTGGCGAGTTAAGCTACAAAACCTTTATTTTCTGAAAGAAGTTGGATCGATATGATAAGCTAATTGGAATTTGGTGTTCTTCCACAAAAACATGCCCCTCTTGAATGGATTGTATGTGTTTTTGGTTTATCAGGTAAGATCTATGTACTCGGACAAATCCTTTACACGCTAAACTTTTTTCCAAACTGCTAATGGTTTGCTTAACAAGGTATTTCTTTCCTTCACAGTGTAATGCACAATAATTGTCACTTGACTGAATGTAAGAAACCTGACTGAAATTTAGAGGGATAAGTTCATGCTTGGATTTTACAAATATTTCATCAGGATAATCCATTTGCTTGGTAAGCTGATTCAGTTTAAAACAGGCAAGTTCCAATGCAACTCTAATATCGTTTTCATCAAAAGGTTTGAGCACAAACCCTAGAGGTTCAGTTTGTTTAATTTCTTCAAGCGTTCTTTTATCATGATATGCTGAAAGGTATAAATGGGGAATTTTTAATCGACTTTGAAGTTCGGCTCCAAGTTGTGTTCCTGTCATTTTACCTGCAAGATTAATATCAAGTAGTACCAAATCGGTCTGATTGTCTTCAATGGATTTCAGGGCCATTTCAGCGGTAGGGCTATAACCACTCACACTGTAGCCTAAATTTGTTACCGTATTCTGTATGTCTTTTAGAATGAGTCCATCGTCTTCAACAATATATAATCTTGGTGGTGATATCATAGTACTACTCATATCCTGGCTACTGTTACGCATGCTCTTGTTCCGTTTTCTGTAAAGAACTTAATGTTGCCTTTAAGGGTATAGAGAAGGCTATCTATGAGTTGCATCCCAAATGAAGATTTCTTATTGTCACTATCAAAACCCACTCCATTGTCCTGTACTTCAAGTTTGAGTTCTTGATCATTCGATTGAAATTTAATCAATAGTTCAGGACACTTGTTTAAATCACAATAAGCATGTTTGAAGGCATTCAGCATCAATTCATTGGCTATCAATCCCAATGGAATAGCCGTGTCGATATCGATTCTCAAAGATTCAGATTCAATGCTCACTTGTACAGGTTGTCTGGTCTTCGCGTAAGAATTTTGAAAATAGTTTTTTAGCTCTTCCAAATAATCAGAAAATACAATATCAGTAAGTGTTTTCTGATGATATAGTTTTTGGTGGATTATTGCCATTGATTTGATCATTTGGCGACCTTCCTGATACGCATCCTTTGCTGTATTCTCCAGGTGATTTGATTTAAGCTTTAATAAGCTAGAAACCATTTGTAAGTTATTCTTTGTGCGATGATGAATCTCCTTCATTAACATCTCTTTATCTGTCAATGCTCTGTCCAGTCTTAAATTCTGAAGTTTAAGTCTTTTGGATAGACGTTGTTTGATTAGATATAAGCTAAAGCCAGCTATCATCCCCATAACAAGAAATGCGGATATGGTAATCCAAAGGTTCCGTTCTGAGTCTTTGCTTAATAATACAAGGTTAGCCTCTTTATTTTGAGCCGCTAGCTCAGCTATCTCCTGCTTTTGCTTAGCGGTTTCATATTTCTTCTCTATGATTTTGATTTCTTTCATCAAGTCTTGTTCCCTGATTTCTAACTGTTTTTCATACGATAGAATGTTGTAATGCAAGGCTGACTTATACTCCCTGTTTTGTTCATGAAAGTTGCTTTTTGCTTGATAGTAAGATCCGCATAGTTCGGGTTCATTCAGTTGAAGTACCCCTTTTTTAACCTTATTTAAATAAAATGAAGCTTCTTCCATATTTTTCAACTTCGTATATGTTTCACCGAGTGCTATTTGTATGGTGAGTTCCAGGTGTACATCCTGAGCATATGACATGATGGATTCAGCTTCCAAATAGTGCTTCAATGCAACGCTTATTTCATCATTTATGAGGGCCAAATGACCCAATTGTGAGAGCGCGGAAGCCCTGTGAACAGGGGAATGATATTCTATGGAAAGATCATAGGCAGTATTGGCATAATCAAAAGATCCTGATATCGAATCCAACTTTAGATAGACGTAAGAGAGGTTGAGGTAGCTATTGATGATGCCAAGGCTATCAAATAGTTGTTTTTTTAAATTAAGAGATTTTTTATAGGTTGAAATCGCGCCTGAATAGTTACGTGTCTTCCTAAATAGAATTCCCAAATTATTATAGACTTTGGATAATGTAAGGCTATCACCTAGATCGAGAAAGGCTTTTTCGGTTATCATGAAATAATGAATGGCCGAGTCCAGGTTATTTGTATATAGATGGTCTGTTCCTATGTTAAAAAGGATTTTAGCTTGAAGTCCTTTGTAACCAAGTTCGGTGGCCAGTGCTAACGCTTTGAAATTGTAATGCTGACCACTGTCCATTTGATAACTGTAATCATGTGCTTTGCCTAAACCAAAAAGGTAATGAACTTTCAAACTGTCGTTCAATTGCTCTATTGCATGTGGGTCTACCGATTTTAAAATTTGTAGTGACGAGTTGGGTTGGGTATCAAGTAAAGAATCCGATAGCAAGAGGAGCTTTTCTACAGAGGTATGCTGAGCTATGGAAAGGTTAAAGCTAAACCAAAGCAATAAAAGCAGGGATTTCTTACAAGTCATAGGGTGAAGTATGATCTTTAGTGTAAGAAAGTGCAATTTCTACTAAATCCCAATAAATTTTAAAACAACATAGAAAACGGTTTTAAATCTTAATCCATTCAAAATCAATGCCTCATCCACTTATCTATTCGTCGCTTCAACCCCTTAATTTTTGCATTTACTACAATATGTATATGGCGTTTTAAAGTCAAATCACGAGGATTATCCGGAATAATCGAACGAATATCGCTCCGTAGTAATTGAGATAATAGACAAGGATGTTCAAGTATTTCTGTTCGAGAAAGGTTTTGATACCATGCGGGTGTCCACGAATTGTGTAGCGCTATCAAGATCTGATCTTTATAAAACACATCCTCTAATGAGCGATCTTCAGAGAACCAAAATTTTAAGTAGTTATCCGTTACGTCTCCCCTATTCTTAAAATGATTGAGCTCCGGTGTAAATGCGGCTTTATACTTATCGATCTTAAATGCCTTAAAGCTGTGATCTTTCAACCACCTGTCTAGGATGCTATTTCCAAAATGATCCCACCTTACTTTAATATCCTCATCAAGTTGATCAAGCTTTTTTCTTACTTCATCAAACCAACAATTTGTAAGCTTAGCCTCTTTCCTGGCCATCATGAATGCTAGATGCGAAGAAAAAGTCACAACCTCATATCGATTCAATAAGTCCATAACTTTTTCTAAAGGTTGAGTGATAATCATATCCGCATCCATGAATATTCCCCCATTATACTTTAGCACAGCAGACTGTATGATATCTTTTTGTAATGCGGGGTTTATCGAACGCAATTGAGTTAAGTCCAGTAACTCTTTGGGTATATGTTCAAAAAGATTGGAGTAATCCAGCAAAACGTGATCAAACCCACCAATGAATGGATCCCACTTTTCCATGCAAAGCTGTATGTAAGGATGCATCGTGTGACTTGGTTCCCAAAAAGTATATATGGTTCTATTCAAACTGATCAATTAAAAATTAGCAAAATAGCTAATTGTCTGTTACTAATTATTTCTATGTTTGAATTCAATTTAATCTGCCATGCTAACAACTCGCAAAACCAAACTAGCCGTTGATAAATTTGAGAATGAAACAATCATAGTGGATTTCGAAACTGGTATTTACTACTCGCTTCGAGGAAGTGCATGCTTCATTTGGGAATGCTGCGAAAACGGTCTTGACGATCAAAGTATTAAGTCAATGTTTACTAACCTCTCCGATGATCAAGAAATTCAAATATCGACATTCGTCAAAGAACTAAGGGATGCCAATCTCATTGTTAAGACTGATGAAAAGGAACATTCTGATCCATCGCCACAGGATTTCACAGAAATATTGTTTGAGCAATACAAGGATATGGAAGAATTGATAATGCTGGACCCTATCCATGAAGTCGATGAAAAAGGATGGCCCCATAAGAAAGCATAAATGCCAACCTTAAGTAGACACAAGTTTCAGTTTCTTGAAGAGCATTTAACCAAGAAACTAACTAAAAACACAACCACTAATCACTATCAAGTGGGTCAAAAAATCTTAGGTGTCACATTCTATGATAATTTGGATCATTTGTTCGGAAAAAGCCTTGAGCATATTCAAGTTCCATTAGCAGTGCCCGCCGATTTTAGAATAAACTGTATGGTTTTGGAAGAAGATATACAGTTACCCTTCCAAAAAGAAGATTACCAAAGACAGGGTTTGCTGGAGGGGTACAATGACACAAATTTTTTCACAGCATTTCAACATGGTGCGGACACTTACTCTTTCTATGATCAAGCCAAAAACCTGGGACATTATTTAGTGCGTGATGCATCATTACTTCCATTTTGGGAGTTAAGTGCTCCGTTTAGAAACATCATTCATTGGTGGACAAAAGAAACAGATTATCAGGTCATACATGCAGCACACCTTGATTTTGATGGAGTTGGAATTTTACTTTCAGGCAAAGGAGGGTCAGGAAAATCATCAACAACCTTGGGGTCAGTACTTCAAGGCAAGAAGACGCTTGGCGAGGATTACATACTTGTGGATACAAAAAATGCTTTTGGCTACAGTTTATATAGAACTGGAAAACTGGGACATGAGGCCATGAAAAGATTCCCAGAACTTGACCATTCATTAGAAACTGTAGGGCAGATTAACGAAGATAAAATGGCTTTCTTTTTGGATGATCAAATTGAAGATTCAATGCTAACATATGGCAAATTAAAATATCATTTCATACCATCTATTAACTTCTCAAGTTCGACCCAAATTGAGTCTACAGCATCTGCAGAGGGCTTCAAACAAATGGCTCCATCAACGATTTTTCAGTTACCACGGCTTCAGGAATCCAACTTCCGTAAGTGTGGAAATCTGTGCAAATCACTAGAAACCTATCGCATTTTATTAGGCAACGAACCAAAAGAAATCAATGATGCCATTGAAGAGTTTGTTTACAGCAAACAACCATAAATTTGAGCAATCGTATCAACCCCAATTGTTGGTAGTATATTTATACGAACTCAATGATTGTTTAAATATCAATCAATTCAAGTGAAATCACCTATATCACTAATTATTCCATGCTACAATGGTGAAAAATACATCCATGAGACGCTTCAAAGCATTGAAGATCAGGATTGGCCTTTTGAAATCATATTTATTGATGATGGATCGACAGATAATTCAGCCAGCATCATTAAGAAAGCTTACCCAAACAGTATATATTATTATCAGACAAACTCCTCACCCGCTGCTGCCCGAAACAAAGGCATATCCCTGGCCTCACATGAAATTTTAGGATTCCTCGATGTTGATGATAAATGGACCAAAGACAAGACCAGGCTTCAAATGGAAACGTTTGAAAAGGACCCGCAGTTAGAAATTGTAGGTGGTTTAATAAATCATCAGATTATGCCTGAAAGCGAATATCGCTCATCATTTTATTCCAAAGAGGCGATGGAACATTCACTGATATCTTCCATTTTGATACGAAAATCAGTATTTGATAAAGTAGGCTACTTTGATGAATCTTTAAGACTTGGTGAAGACCTTGACTGGTTTTTAAGAGTAAAGGAAAATCGAATAAACTATCACGTGATTGACTCTTCGGTTCTACATTACAGAATACACGAAAATGGAATTACCGCTGGAAAGAACTTCAAAGGTCTCGGTACCACGGAAGTTATTAGAAGAGCACTAGAACGAAAACGGAATAAATGAAAAAGACAATAGCCGTTGTAATTCCAGCATATAACGCTGAAAAGTTTATTAAAGATGCCCTCAATAGTGTGAAGCAACAATCTTACGCACCATCTCAGGTTATTGTGGTTAACGATGGCTCTACAGATAAAACTCAGGAAATATTAGATACCATAGAAGGGATCACTGTTGTAAATAAAGAAAATACAGGTATCGGGGATTCCTTAAATGCTGGTATTGCGCATGCATATTCAGAACTAATATCATTTTTAGATGCAGATGATGTGTGGGTAAAAGATAAGCTTATGCTCCAGATGAAGGAATTTGAAAAAATTTCGTATTCTGGAATTGTATTTGGACAAATTGAACAATCGTTTCACGAAGAAATTGAAGATGAGTTAAAATCAAGACTGGAAAATCCAAGGCAATTTTTACCTGGTGTCCATCGATCTACCATGCTAATTAACAGAGTTTCATTCAATAAGGTTGGCCCGTTTTCGACTGACTTTATTTCGGAAGAATTCCTGGAATGGTACATACGAGCAAAAGAACAAAATCTTGACGTCAGAATCATTGATCAGGTTGTTGCCAAAAGGAGAATACATGGTAAAAACATAACCTTAGGCTCCGAAAGAAAAATGGCGAATAAATTTCCATCGATTTTAAAACAAGCTCTTGATCGAAGAAGGTCAAACGAATGAAAAAGAAAATTCACCTTGTTAGTCACTTTCTTGGAGTTGTAACAGCCAAGGAAATAACAGCTTTCATTCTAATTGTAGTTGTATCCATCAGCTACATACCGATTCCAATAATTATTCGAGACATACTTAAAGAGCTGCAAGCATATACAATTGATCTGAACCAAATGATTAATTATTCGGCGGTACTTGTTGCCATTTTTTTACTACAGGTCACAATAATATTATTCTCTAGAAAGGTTCTTGTACATTACATTCGGAGTTCCGTTCAGAAGCTAAGAGAAAACCTTTTGATCAAGTATCTGTATTCAGCTAATCATCTGGCCAGTGAAACCATTTCGACCGTTCACAAAAAGGTTTACACAGACACAGAAATGGTTGATCGGTTTTTTAATTCCCTTCTCACAAACATCCTCCCTGCCGGTTGCATTTCATTGATTGCATTTAGCATGATGATCTACATCAATTTTTTTTTAATGATTTGGGTAGCTGGATTATCACTTCTCATTCTAATTACCATTAAGGTTTTTAAAAGGAAAAGAGACTCAATTACATCAGATTATTTCCGTAAATATTCAAAATTTAACAAGATGGTGCTTTTCATACTGAGATTCAGGGATGTGATTTATACGCAAGGAATGAGGAATGAGGAACACAAAACCATTAAAAACAATCTTGAATCACTGAAATCTGAAGGTGTTAGAATGGAAATGGCTTACACAAGAACAACAGGGATTCAAGAACTTGGACAGTCCACACTCCTCGTTATTATTTTACTTGTTGCTGCTTTCATGAAAAATCAAGGTCGAATAGAAATCGAGGCAGTATTTGCAATGTTCTTTTTAATCTATGTGGTAAGGAGACAATTCCTATTGATTTCTCTTCATGCTCAAAATATAACTGAAGGATACATCTCATTGAACAAGTTAAAGGAACTAGAAGACAAGCTATCCCCGTCAGAGGTGGACGAAAAAGTAAAATTAGCTCATGAAATAACCTTTGATGGTTCGCTTGAATTTGATGCTGTGAGTTTTAGCTACAACAGTCGATTTAAGTTAATTGAAAATGTTTCGTTTTCACTTTTACCACACCGGATTAATTTATTGCAAGGGGCTAATGGTGTTGGGAAGTCTACAATTATGCGACTGATACTAGGACATATGAGGCCGGATTCAGGTTCTATACGCATTGAAGGTGTAGATAACAAAGAGCTGAACTATGAAAGTTTTATTGATCAAACAAGTGTTGTACTGCAGGAAAATGAACTCTTCGAAGGGACCATCAAAGACAACTTATTGTACGGTGTATTGGCCAGCCAGAACAAAATTGCAGATGTACTGGAACAGGTAGGTTTGAAAGACTGGGTCAACCAACTACCACTCAAACTTGATACGTCAGTAAGTGATCTAACGAGTAAAATATCCGGAGGGGAAAAGCAACGATTGGTGATTGCCCGGGCAATTTTGCGAGAGCCCCGTTTTATCATTCTTGATGAGCCGACAAATCATTTAGATACACAATTCATAAAGAAAATGACTTCCACATTTGCTGGACTTAAGAAACAGACTACTTTTCTTATCATAAGTCATGATAAGTCTTTGGAAGAAATTGCTGATCAAATTATGTTACTTGAAGATTTCCATGTCAAAATCAGATGAATCCTTCTTTTTGCCGACCGAAGATGAGTTGTATTTGATACATACAGCAACGAGCAATGACCCGGAATTTGCTTTGCTAAACTTCAATAAATGGCTCAAATATTACGACTTCAATGTTGGCCTTTTAAACAAAAATCAAATCTTACCTCATGTCTATGATTCGTTGGAAATTGGCTCCAAAAAACTCCTTCCTTTGGTATACAGCAATTTCAGAAAACTTCATATCGACCACCCGGTAGCTAATCAATTTGTCAGCTATTACAGATACACTAGCTATCGTAATCACATGCTGCGCAACGAGTTTCAAACTGTTATTGATAACCTTCAAAAACAAGGTATTCCATATTTTGTACGTAAAGGAATGGTTTATTTAAGCATGTTTTACGGAGATTATGGTTCAAGACCAACTAGCGATGTAGACATTGTCATAAGAAAAGAGCACATCGAATCCTTTCTTGTAGCAAGAGAAAAAGAAGGGTGGCAAAGTGTAGTTGATTGGCACCTCAACCCTATTCAAGATTCAATCATGCATGCCACTACCTTGAGAAAAAATCGTTTTGAACTCGATCTACACTGGCGTCCGACAAATCATCCAATACCAACAAAATGGACTGAATACATTTATAATAATTTGATTATTTCAGACAAAATGTGGACCATCCCCAAAGAGTTGCATCTTGTTGACACTATAGTGCATGGCTATGGTTTCAATGTAGTTCGGCCAATCAGATGGATGTGCGATGC
Organism: Ekhidna sp.; assembly: GCA_965601465.1. Taxonomy (GTDB): domain Bacteria; phylum Bacteroidota; class Bacteroidia; order Cytophagales; family Cyclobacteriaceae; genus Ekhidna. The sequence continues at coordinate 3,158,436 of OZ271834.1, forward strand.
CTGCAAAATTATCGATAGCAAAATTTCAAATTGGGATTTACTCATAGATTATACAAATGATTGTAAGCTATCACTTCCGGTAAAACGTGGGCTGAGTTATTTAAATGAGCAGAATATAGCAAATGTTCCTGTTGAAATATTGAAGAGATTAGACAGCCTTCAGATAGACCGAAAAATGACCAAGTACTTCAATAAAATCTCTACGAGTGACAATAACTTTTATAATGTTGTTAAGTATGCTTTATTTATAAGCGATAGCAAATGGAATGCTATTATTAAAGTTCTCAAACATTATCGACTTAATTGGAACCAACCCAATTACTTCATGCTATTGCTAAATATGCTCTTAGTCTTTGTTGAAAAGATTTTTTTTAACAAAAAAGTGTTCCTTAAAAAGGTAAGATACGTTGAACATTGACCCTTTTTCCAGTATTTGAGGCCTCGTATATCGCCTCTATGATTTGTAAATCTCTTAGCCCCATTTCTCCGGAGACTATTGAGCTTTTATTCTCAATGATGCATTGACAGAAATCATCCATTTGTAATGCTTGCTGATTTACCTCAGCAAAATTTATTGACTCATATTTAAATCCAATTCCTTTGTAGCTAAAAGCAGGTGAAATTTCGAAGATTTCATCCTCTGCATCTACATAAAGTCTGTTGGCTCTCATGTTATGACTGGTTGTAAAATTTGTCGAAATCTTATCTTCAAAGAACAATTGAAACGCCAATGTTTCCTCCACTTCCGAGAAGAAATCTGGATTTGATTTAAAGGGTTGAGCACTCACCATTGTTGGTGTCTGACCAGTTATGTAGCAGGCACTTTGAATACAATAAATTCCTAAATTCATTAAAGCACCACCACCGGACAAATCCTTCTTCATTCTCCATTCATTTGGATCTGTGATCACGTAACCAAACTCAGCTTCAATATTTCTAATTCTTGACTTATCACGGATGCTCATTGCATATTTATGGTAGTTGTCGAAGTGTAATCGATAGCCAACGGATAGCTTAACGTTGTTTCTTTTACATGCCTCAATCATTTCCAAACATTCACCACTTGAAACCCCCAACGGTTTTTCACAAATGACATGCTTGCCAGCTTCTGCTGCACGTATTACAAAATCTTTATGCATTGAATTGGGAAGCACTACATAAACAATATCTACCTGATCATTGGTAGCTATCTGATCAAATTCTTCATATGTATACACGCTATTATCTGCCAAATTGTACTTTTTAGCCCAATTGATCCTCTTTGATTCGGTGCCAGATACAACTGCAGAAAGCTTGCAATAATTAGTAAGCTGTAAGGTGGGTGCTAACTGATTGGTGCTATATCTGCCTAGTCCTACCAGAGCCACACCTAGTTTATTCTCACTTTTTTGATTACAAGAATGAATTAAAAATCCAGGAGATGTAGCAGCCAAAGAGGTTAAGACACCTGCCTTAAGAAATTTCCTGCGGTCCATTGGTAATTTGATCTATAATAAAGGTAATCTCTACGCTAATGCATCTAATATAAGATCACTTAACAATATTTCATGCTATCTAATTACTTTAAAAATCATTCATCAAGTCTTTATGGTCCATTTTGAAAATTTTTAATTGGCCGATATAAAACTGGGGAGTCCAGTCTATTTTCCCATACATTATATCTTGGTTCACTATTTTTGGAAACAGATAGGTGAATTCTTTATAGTTCATGAGTCTTTTGAAGGGTTTTTGAAGATTTGCATTGATCATTTTATGCAATATCTATTTATACTAATTAGAAATAGAGCTCATTTTCATACTATTTAGAGCATTACCACCAAATGAAGAGGCCTCATGTTAGAAATTAAGATCTATTTCAGGTGAAACAGCGCATCGATATATTAGGTGCAAGCGCTGCGACCTTAAGTATGATTTTCGAACTAATCAAGGATCAATTCATCAAGGAAGAAGTTTCGTTAAGAGTCATTCAAAATCAACCAATTAAGCTGGAATATCCATTTGCAGTGGATGGAGTAGAATATAAAGTCACTGATAAAGAAGAAGTGACAAGCTTATCAGATCAAATCTTCTTGGGAGCCTATAGACCAGATACCAAAAGGTTGATATATAATGACTTTGCCGACAGATATAAATTTTTCACCAAGAATTTCATAAACCTCATTCATAAAAAATCGGAGATTTCAAGTACGGCCGATTTAAGACACGGCATTCAAGTAAACCCTTTAACAACAATTGCCCCTTATGCTGAAATTGATGATTTTGTGTCAATCAATCGAAACGTAAGTATCGGCCATCATTCCAAAATTTCTCGATTTACCACCATTAACCCTGGAGTACATATTGCGGGGCATTGTGAAATTGCTGAAGAGGTAATAATAGGAATGGGTTCATTAATTCTCGATGGAAAGAAAGTAGGAAAAGGAAGTATTATCGGAGCGGGATCTCTTATTACCAAGGACATTCCAGAACGTGTTCTCGCCATGGGATCGCCAGCCAAAATAATCAAAGAGTTATGATTTCAGTATTCGGAAGCAATTTTGATGAAGAAGAGGTATTAGCTGCTACCAAAACCATCCAAAGTCAATGGATAGGCATTGGTGAAAATGTAAAAACTTTTGAAAAACAATTCGCAGAGTATTTGAGTAATGATGATTTTTTATTGGTTGATTCTGGCTCAAATGCCCTATTTATGGCCGTCAAGCTTCTGGATTTACCACCCCAATCACAGATCATTGTTCCATCATTTACCTGGGTCTCTTGCGCTCAGGCTGTAATCATGGCTGGTCATATACCCATCTTTTGTGACGTGGAAATTGAAACACAAAATGTAAACGTTGAAACGATTCATCCTCATCTAACAGAGCAAACTAGTGCCATCATGATTGTCCATTATGCTGGTAAGCCAGTAGATTTAAATCCAATCTTAGCGCTTGGACTACCTGTCATCGAAGATGCCGCACATGCCGTTAACTCTTCATATTATGATAATGCTTGCGGGACCATTGGAGACATTGGGGTATTTAGCTTTGACTCTGTCAAAAACCTTGCAATGGGAGAAGGAGGTGGTATGGTGTTTAAAGATCCTAAAAAAATGGAAAGGGCCAAAAAAATGCGATATTGTGGCATTGGCAAATCTGGATTTCAACAAGCGAATGAACACTCAAATAATCGATGGTGGGAATACAACGTTAGCGAACCATTTATTAAGATGCTACCCACCGACCTTGAAGCAAGCTTAGGGATTGTACAACTGAACAAGCTTAACAAAAATCAGAAAAAACGAAAAAAAATATGGCAAACTTATCAAGAGGAATTGAGAGAGCTTGATTGGATTACCACACCAATTGACAAAGCATCTCATGAACAGCACAGTTACTTTACTTACTTCATCCAGATAGATCAGCGAGATGCTCTTGCTAATTACCTACTGGCTCATGATATATACACAACACTCCGATACCATCCGCTACATCTGAATCCTGTTTTCAATAGTAAACATGTGCTACCCAACTCAGAGAAGCTTAATGAAACTGGGTTGAATATTCCGTTACATCCTCGATTGAAAGATGAAGAACTTTCTTACATTATAGATACAATTAAATCCTTTGGAAGCTAGAATGGAGGATTTAACATCTAGCCCTCTTTGTCAAAAATCAGATATTATGGTCCATCGACCATCGATCAAATATTTTGTAGATAAGATCAACAAAAACGATTATTTCTCATTCACAAGGCAAATGCACGGCTTATGGGATGCTGTAATTGCTGCATGGATCCTAAAGCCCGAACTGAGAAATATAAGACTAGCGGATTATGATTATATCCAAAAATTGGCATTGGCAATGTCGGAGAGTAAGAAAATTATAGAGGGCCTATATTATGAACCCGGACTTTATGTTGAAATAATCGATATACTCAAAAACTTAGAACCTACTGATTCCAGTTTTATGTTTGGAGTAAGTGATACTTACTTCTATCCGGAATCTCCTCCTCCCTTCAGTTCAAATAGCTTCTGCCTTCCAGATAAATGCTTATTCAAGTTATTGCCAACAAAAGATAATTTGAATTACTATAAAGTGCGTTTCGGGGATCGTCAAAAGGTAATGAAACTTCTCATCCGCGAGAACTATCCATTATTTGATGCGATGATATGGAAGTTGTATGCCTATCGAAATGAGATTTGGACATTCTTTAAGTCAATTGAAAATCACCCGGTTGTTTTGATTGGACCCCCTCATTACCAATCATTTGGAAGCATGGCCCAACTTCATAATTATCATCATATCCAAATTCATGGAAGTAATGCATCGGAAAATCGGGTTCAAACAATGGACCAGATCATCCGAATGCATCAAAAATTTGAACAAATGGCTAAACCACCGATATACTTTTTTGCGGCAGGATCCATTTCAGTATACTGGGTTTATCATCTGCACAAGCAATTGGAAAACAAATTTCTAATTGATGTAGGTCAAGCATTTAACTTCTTATTTGATTCCAACACTGCTCTTATGCATAGAGAATTTGGTTATAGTGATAAAGTAGGTAAAGGAAGACGAATATATAACACTAAAAAACTTTATGGAGATCGGCCTTTCCAATCATCTTTGTGGATAGAGGACAACCAGGTATTATTCGATCTAAAATTAAAGTTCACTGAATTTTGGCTTGAGCAATTAATCGCTATAATAAGTAAGCGACTGATTAACCTATACAAGGTTAAAAGGCTGTATTATTCGATGAAGCACAACTTACATAATTTCATTCGAGGTGAACCTACTAAAAAATAATGTAGCACTACTCAGCATAACTGGTTTTGATATCTTATTGATGATATTCAACCAGGTACAGGTGGCAAACTATTTTGGTGCAACTGCACAGCGAGACTCCTACTTCCTTGCCAATACATTGATCGTCTTCCTATTCACCATCCACTACCGTTCTGTGGTGCTTTTTTTCTTGCCCAAACATGTATTATACCTTAATGGCAACAAAAAACGCGGACTTGCCTACAGCTTTGTGTGGATATATTTAGTCCTCATAGTTCTACTCTCATTTTTGCTTATTTTGCTCATCTATTTAATAATTACTTCAGGTTATTCACCCTTTAGAAACTCTGATTTTCTTTTTAAACTGTTAATCATTCTATTAACAGGTTTTGTCTTTCAGACTGGAACGAGTATGCAGTCAGCTGTATATCACAGCAACAATCAATTCATCTTTCCGGCGTCCCAAAAATTATTTGTAGTCTTAACTATGATCACCTCGGTTTACTGTTTTCATGATCGAGGTATTGAAGTACTTGCCTGGGGCTATTTGATCGGAAATATTATTTGCTTCTGCTTTTTATTGATTGGTAAGTTTCAATCTTTCATTAGAGATTTGAATGTAAAGAACCAACTAATTCCGATATGGAATTTTTTCAAACAGGTTATACCATTTATATCAATCTCCATGATTGGGCTAACCATACATCTCATCGAACCACTATTTGTTGCGAATGATGCAAGCGGAACCATTTCGTATCTTGGTTACAGCTATAGAATAGTCCTCATTCTTTTAACAATGGTAAGTGCTTCTATTATAACGACATTCTATACACGTATATCATTGCTACACACGAGGAATGATGCAATTAGTCTCAGGAAGGAAGTACTTAAAACCCTTCAGATTATTTTCATATTTTGTTCCGGAATCGCTGGATTCCTTTTTCTCTATGGATTCGAATTTATCAAAGTGGCGTTCGAAAGAGGTAGCTTTAGCGAAAAGGATAGCTTTTCGGTCTATATAGTCCTACGCTGGGAGCTTATTGTATTTGTTTTTGGAGCGATGAACTTACTCCTCAATCGGTATTTTTATCTGAAGAATAACAAAAAGGTTTTGTTTAGTTCTTCGATACTTAGTCTGGCAGTCTATATCCTTGCTGCATCTACTCTTTATACATTATTAGGATACGAAGGCCTTGGAATAGCCCTGGGAATTAGCTCGGTAATCTATTTCATGATTTCAATCTCAGTGGCTGTTAAGTCATTAAAATTGGAACCGTTAAAATTATTATCCTTTTTCTCCAAAACCACAGCCTACATCCTAATTGCCATTATAATTCTTTGGATTGTTCGTCCATATTTGGCACCAATCAACCACTTCACTCAAATGCTTGTTGGAGGAATGTTATACCTCGTAATACTTTTGGCATTCTCGTTTTCAAGCGTAAAAAAAATATTGGGTTAAAACTTCAAATTCAATAGGGATAAAAAAGCGCGAGTCTGCCATTACTGACAGACTCGCAGATTAACCACCATAATTAACCTAAGGAAATATCTTACCAGACCCTGCTAGAGCCATCACTATGATTAAAAGCCTCCAACTCTTCCCAGATGATGGATACGATTGAAGCGTAATTTTCATTTACTACTGGATGAATAATTGCTGGTGCCTCATAAGTTGCTGGAGTTTCAACTCCGTACATCGCCATGTATGTGATCATGCTTGACAAGAAATAAAGCGTAGCACGACCATGAGGTGCATCATCCTCATATATTTCAGTCACTTCTAAATCACTCAATGGGGTTTCATTAAGGAGACGTTCTAAAATTGGTCCCGCAGGAATCATTCGTACGTTAAGGTCTGGTCTTAGGCGAATAATTTCATCCTGATAATCAAGCCACCATTCATGAAATTCTCCAGTGGTATAGTCGTGAAATTCTTCCAACTCTGCCGCGCTCGGTGGAAAACTCTGGATGAAAGGTGCCATATCCGGCCATCCTTCATATAGGTAGATCGTCATTCCAGATTCCTGCTGATTGACCCAATCAAAGATCTCAACCGTTGCATCTACTGGTGAAAATGATTCGTTGAAATAGTCATCCGTGGCTGGCTGATACTGAATAAAGTTTGCAGGGGTCAGAACAACGGAATTGAAATCACCTTCACCAAAATCCTGCGTATCAGAATCCCAAACCCCTGGCATTAAATCAAAGATCATATTTGCTTCCGGCGGGAAATTCCTGTGTGTGGTTAAAAATCCAAACTGCCCTATAGCGTTATATGAGTAACCGGCCTCTTGCGACATCAAATACATCCAGTGTGGAATAGATGTTTCATCACTTGGAGTGATATTGACTTGTTCCAGGTGACTAATTAAGCTGTGGCCGAAAAAGAACGTTCGTAAATCTGAAGTTATTGGTTCCCCTGGCTCTGTGACAGGATCAGGACCATTGATGCTATCATCTTTAGAGCAGGAAAAAATAAACAGTGAGGTGAGTAAAAGGGATAAAATGGTGTTTAATCGTTTCATTCTCAAATTCATTTAAGCAAGTCGTATTGCCGTGATTGAATTGAGAACGCAGAAGACTTGAATGCACCCTACCCCCTAGAATAAACTTTTTCTCTAGATCGTTACTACCAGCTTACCTCTTGCCTTATTATCCTCCATGTATTGATGTGCTTCAGCAACCTGATCGATATTGAAAACTGTGTCGATGTTTAACTTGATGTTTTCCTTTTCAACCTCATCAATGAATTCTTGAAGTAATTCTTTTGACAGATTTTTTGATTCACCCATATAGACTGTCAACCGACCAAGTGAAGGAATATCGCCCATAGGGGTAAATTCTTTCATGGTCCACTCGTTGCCAAGGATACCTGTCATACAAACCATTCCTTTTGGAGCGATGCACTTCAAAGAATCTTTCAGTGTGCGAGTTCCAATCAACTCGAGTACCTTGTTTACTCCCTCAGGAAATAAGGACCTTACTTGCTCTTCCACCTGACCATTGTCAATCACCACATGATCGGCCCCATTGTCCATCAATGATGGACTTTTATCTGGATTTCGTGTGGTTGAAATGACTGTGAGACCTTTGGTTTTAGCCAGTTGACAAGACAACATCCCAATCGATGAGGTACCGCCACGGATCAAAAGTGTTTCTCCCGACTGGATTTCAAGTGCTTGATTAAGCGAACCGGAAACCGTCTGAAACATCTCCGGGATGGCTCCCAATATATTCCATGGAAGATTGCTGTTGAATGGAAATACTATTTCTAGAGGGACCAAAACGTACTCGGCATAGCCTCCGTCAAAGAAGCGTCCCATCCCTCCCATGATTGCTGCAACCTGCTGACCTTTTTCGTATGTATTGGATGGGTCTTCATCCACTATACCTACACATTCAATGCCTTGAATGCGTGGAAACTCTACACCTGGAGAATCCCCTTTTCGAGTAAAAATCTCAGATCGATTGAGACCAAATGCCTTGACATTTATAAGTACCCAACCTGACTTTACATCAGGCTTGGGTACTTCCTGTATCTGAATAACTTCTGGATCTCCTACCTGAGTTGTAACTGCTGCTTTCATTGGTTATGATTTGGGTTCGGTTTTATTGAACATATACCTTGCAATTTTCCACTCACCGTTCACCTTTTCAAATACAAACAGTTCCCTATTTGCCTCAGGAATAGTATCTCCAGTGGAATGAATGAGTGTTGTGCCTTTTGAACTGGTAACAGCAAATGCAAAGTCATTTTCGACTTCAATTTCGTCAATGTAAAAATCAATATTGAGCTGAATCTGAGAAAAAATGAATTCATATGATTTCAAAATGTTTTCAGAACCGATTGCTGATGGCGCTTCCGTTGGCATGAATATTCCATCTTTGGTGTATAGGCTTTGTGCCAGCTTTGCATCAGATGTATTTAAAGACTTTTTGTATTCACTCAAGAGCGCTTCTATTTTCTGTTTTTCTTGTTTTTGCATGATTGCTCCGTTTTCTGTTTCTGTATATTGATTCTGCTCACATCCTGGCAGTGCTAGTGCCAGAATTGTGATAAAAGTGAGGTACTTCTTCATGTCGTGTGACGTTTTACAATAAGACAAAAGTCACCAGTGACCTTGGTTTGGATCAATAAGATTGTTTAAGAAACAGACTTAAACTAGTTTAAGAATTGGCCATTCGCTTTCTGATCTTACTCAAAAATTCGGGAGTAACCCCTAAATAAGAGGCAATTTGGACGCTAGATATTCTATTGAACAAATCAGGTGAATTTTCCATAAAATCAATGTATCGTTCTTCAGCCGTGGTGCTAATGTTCTGGATGATCCTTCTTTGTGCGCTTGCTAAGGCATTCTCTGTAATCACCCTGAAAATGCGATTATACTTTGGATAGTCAACAAAAAGTTTTATTTGATTTTCCTTCGATATCTGTAAGATTACAGATGGCTCCATTGCTTCAATATAGAGTTTGGTGGGCTCTTCATTATAAAAACAGCTAATGTCCCCAATCCAACCATTCTCTGTAGCAAATTGTAGATTGTGCTCTTTGGCATTCTCATCCACATAATACATCTTAAAACACCCTTCAACCACAAATGTGTTAAGTATGGGAACATCCCCAGCCTGTAAAATGAAATGTCTTCTCTTAACCCTACGGACTGAAAATACCTCGTGAAGAATACAAGTTTCCTCCTCATTAAGTCTTAGGATACTGTTAAAGTACTCAATAAGTGCATTGATAGGCATTTCTAAATATTAGGCTGAGTAACTACGGTCAAAGTTTAGTACTTTAAAACCCATACCTCACTTTCAAAAGAACTGAATGTGCTGGTAGCACTTACTGCCTGATCCCAGGTATCATAGTCGCCAACAGATACACGATGGAAGAACTTATTACTTCCTTTAGGTGGGATGATCTTTACATCATTTCCTTCTTTGGCCAATTTAGTTGCATAATCCATCGCCAGATCACCATCAAAGCTGCTGGAAACAATGACGTAAAATCGCCCGGTTGGTGATTCAAGTGTTTCAACAAATCCCGCCGCTTTCTTGGCTTCCAGAGCTGCAATTTCTTCCAACTTTACGCTAACCAATGCCAATTGATCTTTCGCGTATTGCTGATTTGGAAGTGTTGCTGACGCATCAGAATAAAATGAATAAGCTTCGTTCCATCTTTCCTGATCAAATGCTGCATCACCACTTGCAATCAACTGATCGTATTGGACTTGTTTCTGAGCCGCTTCTTCTTTTCTCCGCTGCTCCGCCTGCTCTTTGGCTATTTGCTCCAGGCGCGCTTTCTCCGCTGCTTCCTGTGCGGGCTTCTCTATACCCCAGTACCAAATAGCAACTGATGCTCCTAGCAAAGCAATGATGACAATAACGACTATTGTGATACGACTTTTCATACAAATAACTGATGTTGAAGATTAAAGGTAACCAAATGCGTCAGATCAACAAATCATATCAATTGGCTAAATCAAATACTATATAATACTTATACTAAGTAAACGAATACAGTAGCTGTTAATGATAAAATTATAATGACCTTAAGGAAGCTTTCATTTTTCCAAAAGGCTACAACGAATGACAATACCACTCCCAAATGGGGCATGTAAAACCATAGATCCCCCAATGTCTTCAGATAGATTTCCCAGGGAGATAAGCCAGTTCGAAGACTATGATGAATACAAAATCGATAGATTCCAAAGGCATGTGTCAATGCGCCCAGGACAAAGATGATCTTTCGGTTTTCCACAAGAAAATAGCTTTTGAAATCAACCTGATCGTAATGCGAAGGAAACAGTTGATGGACGACAGAATATAATAATAAGGGTGGTATCACAATCACATGAAGGAAATACCATTCTCCATTATCACCATCTACCGCGTCGTAAACAGGTGAATCCAAATTGAAATGGTAATTATTCACAATGGTTGCCAATATGATAAATACTTGTAAGGTATGTGGCCAATAAAACTTAATCTTCGCTCGAAAAGTGTACAGATTGTTCGTGTCGAGCAGCCATTTGGCCAACATTAAACCATATAAGATGCTTTCAAAAACGTGGAAGTAGGAAAATTTGGTCAAGAGTTTAAGGGTTGAATGACTTCAATTTAATGATTATGACTAATAGACCCAGTGTTTAAATGCACTAATTAATTCATTACTCAAATGGAGGAACTGCTTGTTCACATAATCCATCACTTATGCAAACCATTAATTCTTTAAATGGAAAAATCGATATTAATAAACAATCCTTTATTTACTTGCAATAGAGGTAACAAGATGAAGGTAAATACTAGTCTATTTAAAACCATTCTGGTTTGGCTTCTAGCCATGCTAATGGCAGCAGCGCATCCTCTGGAATCCAAAGAATCCGTAAAGGAAATTGAGGATACGGAGGAAGTAAGGCTGTATTTTCAGGTTGGTAAACACGTTCAGCAAAAACCCAAGACATCTCCCGGGTTAGTTTTAATACCCAGGCGATCATTAGGGCCTTTCAGTATTCCAAAAGAGGTTGTTCTCGAAAGGCTCGCTAAATACTTATTGTATTGCAATTTGATTTATTACCAATGAGCAAAGCCATCATCGCAGCTCAAATCATTTAATAAATTCAAATTGTCTCAAATGAAAATAAAACACTATTTCTCAAATAGAGAAAATACCCTATTGCCAAACATCAATAAGAATGATGTACTAATAGGAAATGATCAGAAGATTCTACGATATCACGATTTAAAAAGAGCGGTTATCCTTGGAACCACTTACAATCTGGAAAGTAGCATTGAGTATGTCGATAACTCTGGAAGAAACCGTGTGAAGATTGCTAAAGTCATAGGACTCAGTGAACAGAATGCTATTCTTCAAAATGATCAAGTGATTCCAGTAAAAACTATAAGTAAGGTTGTTTTATGATTAGTATGTGCACCCCTTATAAGGGGTGTACATCACTTCTTTTAAAGCGTGTTACTCATCTTTTGCCACCAAGATCTCAATCAACAAATCAATCCCTCCTTTTTACCCACATTCTTTGTATCTTTAATAAGACGCTTGATCAACGCTACAACGGATGGGAACGATTATCAAAGAAGATGTCACCGTGCTGTTTGCTGGCGATTCTGGAGATGGAATACAATTGACAGGAAGCCAGTTTACAGATACTAACGCCCAATTTGGAAATGATCTGAGCACATTTCCAAACTTCCCAGCAGAGATACGTGCTCCTCAGGGCAGCTTAGCAGGAGTTTCTGGATTTCAAATAAAATATGGCAGCATCGACATCTACACTCCCGGTGACGCTTGTGATGTATTGGTGGTCATGAACGCTGCTGCTTTGATTACCAATATCCATAGCCTCAAAAAAGGGGGAATTATCCTCGCCAATAGCAGCGGGTTTGATGACAAAAACCTCCGACTCGCGAAGTGTGAGGAGAACCCATTAGAAACGGGTGAGTTGGATGATTATGACCTTCATCTCATTGATGTAACCAAATTGACACGTACAGCACTTGAAGAAAGTGGTTTAGGTCAAAAGGTGATAGACCGGTCTAAGAATATGTTTGTTCTTGGGTTCGTTTATTGGATGTTTGACCGAAGCCTGGAGGAATCACTTGCCTTCCTAAAAAATAAGTTTGATAAAAATCCAGAGATCAGAGATGCGAATATAAAGGTGTTAAAAGCAGGCTATCATTACGGGGAAACATCTGAAACGTTTAAGTCAAGATTTTCTGTTAAACCGGCCAAGCTTCCACCGGGCACCTATCGCAATGTGATGGGAAATCAAGCTTTGGGTCTTGGGCTTGTGGCTGCCTCAGAGAAATCAGGACTTACCCTATTCTATGGTAGCTACCCCATAACTCCAGCTTCAAATCTTTTGCATCAGCTATCTGGCTATAAGCAATTTAATGTCAAAACATTCCAGGCTGAAGATGAAATCGCTGCTGTGTGCGCTGCGATTGGTGCATCTTTTGGTGGGGCACTTGGAGTTACAGGTTCCTCTGGTCCGGGTGTTGCGTTAAAGGGAGAAGCCATCGGTTTGGCAATGATGCTGGAATTGCCATTAGTGATTTGCAACATACAGCGAGGGGGGCCCTCTACAGGCTTACCTACCAAGACCGAACAGTCCGATCTATTCCAGGCGTATTTCGGTCGTAATGCGGATGCACCTATCCCGGTAATTGCAGCAAACTCCCCCTCTGATTGTTTTGAAGTTGCATTCGAAGCTTGTCGGATTGCCATCGAGCATATGATCCCTGTAATTGTTTTATCTGATGGTTATATCGCCAACGGCGCGGAGCCCTGGCTATTTCCAAGTGCTGAAGACCTACCCGAAATACACCCACTATGGGCGAAGAAAAGTGAAAATGGGACTCCATTTTTACCCTATGAAAGAAACGATCGATTGGCCAGACCGTGGGCCATTCCAGGCATGGAAGGGCTGGCTCATCGGATAGGTGGACTTGAAAAGGAAGACATCACCGGAAATATCTCCTATGACCCAAAAAATCACGAGAAGATGGTGAAGATACGCGAAGAACGGGTCCAGAGAATTGCGGATCATATTCCGGAGCAGCAAATTGATTCAGGCGAGAATAAGGGCAAATTATTGGTTTTGGGCTGGGGATCTACCTATGGAGTCATAAAAACAGCTGTGAAACAATCCATCGCAGAGGGATTGAGTGTATCACATGCCCACCTTAGGTATTTGCATCCATTTCCCAAGAATTTCTTTAGTCTGCTTCATGAGTTCGATCAGATCTTGATTCCTGAAATGAATACGGGACAATTAAAGCACATCATACAGGGAAAATACCTTGTCCCTGTCATCGGAATGAATAAAATTCAGGGTATCCCTTTCACATCCGTTGAAATAAAGGAAAAAATCAAATCACTGTTAACCGAATAAACCATGGCCGAACAGACACTTACAGCCAAAGATTTTGCCTCAGACCAGGATGTCCGTTGGTGCCCAGGTTGTGGTGATTACTCCATCCTGAAACAGGTACAGCAAGTCATGGTAGATATCGGTCGATCACCGGATGACATGGTGTTTATTTCCGGCATTGGCTGTGCTGCCAGGTTCCCCTATTATATGAAGACCTATGGCATGCATAGCATTCATGGAAGAGCCCCGGCGATAGCAAGCGGACTAAAAGCTATAAATCCGGACGTCTCAGTGTGGGTAGCCACCGGAGATGGTGATTGCTTATCGATTGGCGGCAACCATCTCATACATGTATTACGAAGGAATTTCGATCTGAATATTCTTTTGTTCAACAATGAGATCTATGGCCTTACGAAGGGTCAGTACTCTCCTACCTCTCCAGTTGGATTACGGACTGGCTCTTCTCCTAATGGAGCTATTGACAATCCTTTCAATGCGATTGCACTGGCCTTAGGAGCCAAAGGGACGTTCATAGCACGTTCCATGGATCGGGACCCAAAACATCTCCGTGAACTCCTTTCAAAAGCGCATGATCACAAAGGAACATCTTTCGTAGAGATCTACCAGAATTGTAATGTCTTCAACGATGGCGCCTTCTTTGACTTTACTGATAAGTCTACCAAAAAGCAAAGAGGTGTCTACTTACACCATGGAGAACCATTGGTATTTGGTCAAAACGACGAATGGGGTATCAAGCTGGAGGGCACAACACCAGTAATTGTTTCCTTGGAAGAGACTCAAGCTGATGATTTGTGGATTCATGATGAAAACGATAAAATCAAAGCCTCCATACTTTGCCAGTTGGATGACCTGAAGAGTAACGAAATGCCTTTCCCAAGACCTTTTGGAATCATTTATCGAGAAGAACGTGATTGCTATGAAGACCTATTGCAAGGGCAACATGATGAAATGGTGAGTAAGGTTAATAATGGAAATTTGAATGACCTCATCCAGGGAAATCGGACCTGGACAATCGATTAAGGCCTAGAGGAGACATTCTATTACCACTTTACACTATCTGTAAATTATTCCCTTTAGATTCGCTCATTCCAGAATGAGTAAAAGAGACCTAACAACCGGGAGTATCCCTAGAAGGCTGCTTCAACTTACCCTACCAATGATGCTAGGTATGATTAGCATGGTAGCGTTTAACCTGATTGACACCTACTTCATTGGAAAACTTGGCGAACAAGAACTGGCAGCTTTAAGCTTCACATTCCCGGTGATCATGGTGGTGTTTAGTATCATCCAGGGACTGGGCATCGGCGCTACGGCGCTTATAGCTAAATCAATTGGTAAAGGCGATCTTAAAAAAGCAGCGAGGGAAACCACCGATAGCATTATGCTTACCTTATTGCTCACAGGCCTTTTTATCACCATTGGTCTGCTCACCATAGGGCCTACGTTTGCACTTTTAGGTGCGGATGGAGATACTGCAGCCATGGCCAAAGAGTATATGCAGATCTGGTACTTTGCGCTTTTCTTCGTCTCCGTACCATTCGTTGGCAATAGCGCCATTCGAGCTACAGGCGATGCAAAGACTCCAACGTACATTATGCTCTTCGCAGTGATCGTCAACGCCATACTTGATCCTATTCTCATCTTCGGATACCTGGGCTCCCCTGCCATGGGATTAAAGGGTGCCGCTATTGCCACCGCCATTTCGCGTGGATTAACCATGGTGATTTCTTTTTATGTTCTCATCAGACGTGATAGACTTATTACATTCGAAATACCTTCCTGGAAGGTCATCTCAGGGTGTTGGACCAGCATCCTTTTCATAGCTCTTCCTTCCGGACTCGCCAGACTCGTAGTACCCATTGCAACCGGAATCATAACTGCATTGCTTGCAGGATACGGTGAATTTGCGGTAGCAGCATATGGAGTAGGTAGCCGGGTAGAGTTTCTTGCCAACAGTCTCATTTTTGCACTTGCAGCATCTATTGGACCATTTGTGGGTCAAAATCTGGGTAAAGGAAGGCTGGATCGGGTTAGAGAGTCCGTTAAAATCAGTAGCGTATTTGCCATTGCATGGGGAATGGTTTCCTGGGGACTTTTAGCACTAGGTTCAAGATTTATTGCCTCAATATTTAACTCCCATGAAGAGGTCATCCAGACTGTTCAGCTGTTCCTATGGATTGTACCTGCTGGATTCGGCCTCCAAGGGGTATTAAGCATCATAAATAGCAACCTAAACACCATCAACAAACCACTACAGGCTTCATCAATAATTGTTGTTCAAATGCTGGTTTTGGGCTTACCAGCGATCTACCTGGGCAAAGAAATCGACGGAATCCGCGGAATTTTTATAGGCATCGCTGTAATGTATGCGCTCGGCGGCCTTCTGTCTATGGGAATGAACAAGGTAATTATGAATCGCTTTAAAGGATGAACAAAGTCTGATATTGCAGAGGGAGCATTAGATTTAATTACATCAAGCATTCAGCTCCCTTCTCCAATCCAAGGGAAAAGATAGACCGGTACCAAAAGGGTTTTCCAACTACCTCATGTCATAGGTTGTCCCTAAAGTTTAGATACCAAAATCTAGTACGCTATGGAGTCCACAAGCTTTTTTACAGGCAATACATCAATATTAGTTGTTATGCCAACAATTAAGAGATTAATCGCTAGATTACTATTTGGTATTTTTTATAATCTAAAACCCTTTTTTTATGAGGAAAATCCTACTACTACTACTATGTTTCATGTTCTCGTTCGCGACGGTACCCAAGGCCTGGGCACAGCGAACGGTATCCGGTACTGTCACCGATGAAGGCGGTGAGAGTTTAATTGGTGTAACCGTCAATATCAAAGGTACGACGGAAGGCACTACAACAGACATTAACGGAAGATACAGTCTATCTGTTCCCGATGATAACGCCATTTTGGTGTTTAGTTACGTTGGTTTTGACAGAAAAGAGATAACTGTTGGATCACAAACCACCATAGATATGGTAATGAGTGGTGCTACAGAGCTCGAGGAGGTGGTTGTAACGGCCATCGGTATCGTCCGGAAACCTGATGAGATTACCACCGCAAACCAAGTGGTAAAATCAGATGAGCTTAACCAGGCAAGCAACCCGGACGCAGTTCAGGCACTTGCAGGTAAAGTATCGGGTCTACAGATTAATACAACTTCTGCAGGATTGGTTCCTAATACATCGATCACCTTGCGTGGTAATCGTTCGATCTCAGGAAACAATGATGCTTTGGTCGTGATTGATAACATTGTTTCATCTGCTGAAGTACTTTCAACCATTGATCCGAATATCATTGAATCTATCAATGTGATCAAAGGTGCAAACGGTGCTGCTCTTTATGGAGAGTTGGGCGCAGCTGGAGTATTGATCGTTACGACGAAAAAAGGAGCTCAAGATGGTGATAAATTCACGGTGAATGTGACTTCATCTGTAACCATTGAAGAAGTTGCTTATTTACCAGAAACGCAAAACCGATTTGGACAAGGTTGGAGTGGCAATATCGAGACTGTTGACCAGGGTTCCTGGGGTGTGCCGTATAATGGCGCAATCATTTCAGTTGGAACGCCCGATGCAAATGGGAATTTCAGAAATTTTCCATACGTGCACATTGAAGACAACATATTGCCTTTTTTCGATACTGGGTACAATTTCCAGAATTCCATTTCGCTATCCGGAGGATCACTTGAATCAGGGTTCGTCAATTTAAGCTACCAAAGACAGGACTTAGATGGAGTAATTCCTACAAGTAATCTCACAAAGAACAATTTCGCGCTTACTACTGGTAAGAAAATTGGTAAATTAACCGCACAGACCATTGCGAGATTTACTGAAGAGAAAACAGATCAGGTAAACGATCGGGACGTGGACAATAAGCGCGCTGACAACACTTATCCTGTCATCAGCATGTATCAGCAATTGGCCAATACTCCAGGGAATGTACCAATCGAAGCATTCAATAGTGGGGACAATAACGATCACTGGACGATATACGAAACAAGTCCGTATTGGTCCTTGCAGAATGATCGACGACTTGGGGAAAGACGAGTGGTTGACCTCACCGGAGAACTTAGTTATGAATTTACTGATAATATCAGTGCAGTCTTAAGATCCTCTGTTAGAAACATCCAGGACGAAGATGAAATCAAGAGAAATGGATTTGTAGATGATCAATTCTTTGTTTTCGGAGACAGAAGTATTCGCTCGTTTTACCAACTGGACTTTGATAATGAAAGACGTACGTATACAGATTTCTTGGTCAATTTCGATTATAACCTGACCAATGAGCTTACCCTAAAAGCAAACGTTGGTTTTAATAACCGTAGCTTCAAATATTCAAGAAAAGTCAATGGAGGTTTTGATTTGGCAATACCAGGCTTCTTCCATTTATCAAACATCACTTCTATTCCTGACTATTTTGAAATCAATCAGGAAAGTAGATCTGTCAGTGTTTTTGGTCAAGTGGATTTGGGGTATAGAGATTACTTATACTTAAACATTACCGGAAGAAATGACTGGAATTCGGTTCTTCCTAAGCAAAACAGAAGCTTCTTCTACCCGGCAGTTGGTGTGTCTTTCATTCCTACACGTGCGGTAGATGGACTTCAAAGTTTTGTTTTGCACAAAGCGAAGGTTTCAGCCAGTTATGTAAAAACAGGTAATGCAACCGCATTAGACCCGCAACAAGTGTCTGTCGTTGCGCTTACAGATACATTCTATCCTTCTACGGGACTTGTATCATTAGCGTCTAACACGTCAGTAGTGGATCAAGACGTAAAAAATGAGTTTATCAATTCATTCGAAGCAAACTTGAATTTGGAGTTATTAAATGTAGATGGTCCCAGAGCTACTTTGGACGTTTCATTTATGTCAAGTAGAAACACGGATCAGATCCTAAACATATCCAGTTCTTCAGCCACTGGTTTCCAGAATACACTGATCAACCTTGGAGAAACCAAGTCTAACTCCGTGGAGATTGACCTTGGATTTACGCCAATCAGAACAAACAATTTTGAATTAAATGGTTTGATCGGATACAGTAGATTTAGAACCAATGTTGAGAAGGTTACTGATCAATCTGATCGAGTAGAGGTATTTGGAACCACAGGAACCATTGGGGCATTTGCAGTTGAAGGACAGCAATTTCCATTGTTACTCGGAACTGCTTATCAAAGAGATGACCAGGGTCGTGTGGTAGTAGACACCGATGGCACACCACGAATTAATCCTGAGCTTCAGGTACTCGGTCAAACGACTCCTGACTACATACTGAACTTTGCATTGAATGCCAAGTATAAAGGGATAAGAGTTGCTGCGGTAGCAGATTATCGAACAGGACATGTTTTCTACAGCGGTATTAAAAACCAACTTTCTGGTCAGGGTAGAACCATCGAGAGTACATTCAACGACAGGATTCCTTTCGTATTCCCTAACTCTACAGTTGCAGAAACAGGTACGGATAATACATCTGTTGTTACCTATGGATCATCACCTACTGTGCATCCATACAACAATGCGTACTCGTATTACACCGGAGATCATAACAGCATCGATGAAAATTTCATCACAGATGCTACTGCATTTAAGATACGAGAGATATCTGTAAGCTATGATTTCCCGGCTACTATTACACAGAAGTTGAAATTGACAAGGTTGAATGTGGGCGTGAGTGGAAGAAATCTTTGGACGAAGTTGCCAGCTGATAACCTGGATTATAACGATCCAGAGTTTGCAGGCAGATTCGGTATAGGAAATTATGGTATAACCCCTCCTACCAGATACTACACGTTCTCTTTAAACGCTACACTCTAAACCTACGAATCATGAAAAATATTTATATAAGATTTTCAATATTATTACTCGTGGTAGGGATGACTGCCTGCGATGATTATTTAGATGTGAATGATAGCATCGACAATCCGAACCTAAGTGCATTGACTCCAAATGAGTTAATCGTTGGTGCAATGGCTCAGACTGCCGAGACTTACTCAGATCGATTGAACCGGGTAGGTAATTGGATGAGTGTGGCATGGTCTGGTAATTATCTGGACTTCAACGATGCCTATGGATTAGAGAGTCGCTATCAGTTTTCAAGTACATTCTATGATGATGTTTGGGACGATTTGTATACGAACATTTCCAATTTTGCAACCATTGAGAATTATACAGGTGAAGGCAATTGGAATAACCAGATTGCTGCAGCTAAAATCCTGAAGGCTTTCTACTTTCAATACATTGTTGATTTGTATGGAGATGCGCCTTATTCAGAAGCATTCAATGGAAGCAACATTCTATTCCCGGAGTACGATGATGCACAGGATATCTACATCAGTTTGATCAATTCCATTGATGAAGCTGTTGCACAAATCAACTCGGGAGCGGATCTGGTATCATTTGCATCTGCGGATATCACTTTTGGTGGTGACATGGATCAGTGGACAGCATTCGCGAATACTGTTAAATTGAGACTCCTCGTACGTCTGATTTTGGTAGCAGAACAAGATGCTTCGCTTTTGAATATTGTGAATGCTGAATTCGCAGAGTTGGATGGGGCTACCTTCCTGACTCAGGATGTGACCGTAAATCCTGGATATGCCAATAGTGACGATAGACAGAACCCTTTCTGGGAAGTATATGGGGCAAATCCTACAGGCGTACCTACTAACCAGGGCAGACAAACGAGTCCATCAGATTTTGCTTTTACTTTAATGGATAACGCTGGAGATCCTCGTTTGACTGCTTTATGGCAGGATAATGCAGGTGACTTCAACGGTACGGAGCAAAATGGAACAGGACGTGCTGCTTCCATTGGTCCTGGCATCTTGGTTGGAGCTGATGCTGATTTACCAATCATGCTTGCGGCAGAATCTTATTTCCTACAAGCAGAAGCGGTACAGCGAGGTTACTTAACGGGTAATGCGGAAACACTCTTTGGACAGGGAATTGATGCATCCTTTGCCAGCTTAGGTGCAGGTAGCGCAGCAGCATACAGGACAAGCATTGATACGGATCCGGTTTTAGGATTTAACGGAGGTGATCCTATTGGAGCGATTTTGACGCAAAAGTGGATTTCACTTACTAGTGTATCAGGTGCAGAATTATGGATCGAATACAACCGAACAGGATATCCTGCCGGAGTTCCTCTACCGTTGCTTTTGACAGATCCCAACATTCCTGTTAGACTGATGTACCCGGCTTCTGAGTACTCAGGTAATTCGGATAATGTGATCCCTCAAGTGAGAGATGATGCATTTACATCAAAAATCTTCTGGGATGTTAACTAATCATATCATGGGAATTAAAATGAAAGAAATGAAAAATTTTAAATACAGCATTGCTTTGGCAATAGTGGTTTGTATATCAGTTTCACTCACATCCTGTGATCAAGATGAAAGTGTACCGAACATACCAAGAGAGAATAGCACAGCCGCAATTGTGGTTGAAGATGCCATCACCGTTAATGAAGGTGGTGATCCGGAGTTTACCATTCGTCAGGAAAATCTGATTGATGAGATTTTTGATGAAGGTGAAGCATTTTACGAGGTGTCGGGCCAGATCGGGATTAGAGTAGTCGGTGGGACGGCAGTAGAAGGTGAAGACTATCAGTTCAACCTTATCACGATCCTCGATTTTAGCCCATTCTTATTACAAGATGGCTATTACTATGAATATGATGCTTCTGTAAGCCTGGATAATACAGTTAATGGAATCATTACCGTAATTGATGACGGTATCAGTGAAGGAGCTGAAACGATTGAATTACAATTCTTCCCAGCAGGTCTTGGAGGAGTCGTTATTGATGATACCTTAACTATTACCATTAATGATTAAGGAACAATCAGTTACATAAAGCATAAAAGCCTCGCTTATGGCGGGGCTTTTCATTTTATCCCCTATCTCTTATAGATGGGAAATGGAATATAGGTATCGTCTCCTGGGACTTTAGGAAACTCCTTATTCATCCAATCTTCTTTCGCTTTTCTCAATCTGTCTTTACTGTGGGAGACAAAATTCCACGACAAAAAGCGCTCTTCTGGTAATGGTTCTCCTCCAAATAGTAATATTTGAGAACCCTTTTCCAATTTAATTTGACATTCATCGTCCGTCTTGCTAATCAACATTTGACCCGCATGGACTTTTTGGTCCTGACTTACGATCGAACCTTTGACAATAACAAAGGCTACTTCACCACTTATTTGTCCTCTTAGGTCAAGCCTCGTATCATTTTTAGCAAACAAATCAATCATGAACAAAGGTGAGAAGCCCTTTAAAGGTGAAGAACTGCCGAAACCATTTCCAGCCACTACTTTGATTTGATAGTCATCTGTTTCTGTTTGTGGAATACTTTCCTTTGGATAAAAATCAAATTGAGGTGCCATTTCTTCCTGCTCTTTCGGTAGTGCCACCCAAACCTGATAACCGTGAAGCGAATGCTCATCATCTCCTCTGGATGCCATTGGCGTCCTTTCTGTATGTGCGACTCCTCTCCCAGCCGTCATAAATCCAATATCTCCGGGAGAAATGACCTTAGTGACTCCTGTACTGTCTTTATGCTCAATACTCCCTTCAAACAAGTAGGTCAAGGTGCTCAGTCCAATATGAGGGTGCTGGTCTACATCTACATAATTTCCTTTTCCTATTTTAGCTGGCCCCATGTGATCGATGAAAGTAAACGGACCTACTTGCCTCTTTTTCCTAAAAGGCAATAATCGACCGACCATGAAATTGCCCAGATCCGTTTGATGTTCATCTACAATGAGTTTATTGTTTGCCATTATTGATTCCGTTTATTTTGAAAAAATGCAATTAATCTACCAACTCTCCATTCCTATATTTTTCTCGTTTCACCAGGTTTCCTTCTTCATCATAATACCTCCAGGTGCCTGACTTAAGATCATCTTTGTATTTCCCTTTGATTTTTAACTCGCCCGTTTCAAAGTATTCGAAGTAGTTACCATGTTTCTGTCCGTTCTTAATACTTACTTCATACCTTGGATTCCCATTTTCATACTCATCTGTTTGGCTTTTTGCAGCCAAATCTTCCAATTCTATATCAATTGCCGTGATGTCAATTTGTTCTTCTGTTACTTGAATCAAGAGAGAATCATAGTTAACAGTATCTGCCGCGACGGTCATCATCACTTCTTCTTGCTCAGGGAATAGCATGTTGTCGATGGATATCAATGCACGTGTTTGATACACATCATCTGACGGATACATACTGAATGCAATCTGTGGAAAGTCCTCCATGACGTTTCTTCTTTTTTGTAGGAGTTTGATAGTGGCATCATCCAACATGCCGCCTTTGGTATTGACGAGTTCAGGAAGTTGTAGGTATAACATCGCACTGTGCTTTTCTCCCAGTTGCCTGACAAAGCCTTTAAATGAAATACTGCGATCCAGCGTATTCTCTGATAAATAGGTATCAATAAAAAGACGAAGACTGGATGGCTCGTTTGAAAAAATCACATATTCATCAATGACCGTATAGTATGGTCGATCAAAGTAATTGAAAAGCTTGCCAAGGATAAGATTGAAAAATCCCTTCACCGACATAAAATTGATTTCATATCCCTTGTAATCCACTGTTTTGAACTTCACAGGAGTTTTCTTCCTTACCTGCTTACTCAGGAACTCCATCTTCTCTTTCGCCAGCTTGTCTCCTTTTGCCTTGACAACCAGTGCAATTTTGGACGAGTTGTTTTCTGGCTCAATTTGAACAACAGCTATTTCATCATCGATCCAGGAGGCTACATCTTCTTTGATATCAATGTTCAGAAATTTCTCAGTCTTCTTGGTATAAAGAGCATATTCCTCCCCATACACCGGATCCTCTCTTAGTTGGTTATCCAACGCCTCATAGAAGTCGCTAAATTGATCGAAACCTATGCTGAAATAGATGGAGGTATTTGTTGGGAGTACTTTAGCAATATCCAACCCACCAGTTCCTGATTGCTCAAAGATTTTCAGGTAGGTTGCCAGGGTGTCGTTGTAGTTGGAATAGCCCTCCAGAAGCAAGGAAGACTCCTCCAAATCAAAGAAAAACCCACTATGAAAAAGCGGTAAGTTTTCCTTCATCACCTGGGTATAATCCGCGCCTAAACTGTTAACCAAATACGGATAGAGCGTTTCATAATTTAGAAATAGTCGAACTACTCCTTCACCAATGGTCCTCTTTTGTACCTCGATAAAATCGAAGGAACGTGTAAGCATCGCATCCTGGTGTCCGGAAATAGATTTTTCCACCAGCGTATGCGTGTATGAGCCAATGAAGTAATTATCTATGAAGGCAAAGTAGAGCGTCTGTTTTGAATCCCGATCCAGTTTTTCATAAATCGTAAAACCTTCATAAGTACGTTGGGTAAGATTGTTTCCCGTACTGAGCCACGACCTTAGCACTCCCATTCCTTCCATATCAAAGACAAAGAGATAGTCATAGCTGCCACGTCGATAAAGGTGCCCTGATATAAAAATGGAGCGATCATCCACAATATCCAGTACCGTGTTAAATGAAGACAACTGATCTTCGATCTTCTCTAATAACGTTCCGTACTCTTTCCAGTCTTCATCCTTGGATAAGGTTTTCCAGATCTGCGTTTGGGCCAACTTGCTCCATACACTGTACGGCTCCTCCGTTTCCATTATGAAGAACGCATCAGCAGGTACGAGATTCAGAGGGTTCAACCTTGGACCACCACTGGTTGGATTTATAAATTTTTGAACCATCCAAAACCCTCCACCAAAGACAATTATCAGGACAAAAATCCAAATGAAGGCTCTTTTCTTTTTAGACTTCTTAGGCTTAGGTTGAATAACTTCTGTTTCAGGTTCTCTTTCAGCAGATTCGGTGGATTCCGAAAGTGGTTCTTTTTCATTTTCCTCCATACAAGCAGGTTCGTTTCTCTATGGCTAAGGTATGTGTTTACCTGCTTAATTTCCATCATCCTTTATGAAGGATTAAGGATATAAATTGCTGGAAATATCGGATTGCCAAAATTCCTTAGAATCGACATCCATAATCGTTAATCTTCCTCCGGGGTGACCTGCTCCCGTATCAAGATTCCAAACGTTGAAAATATTCATTGGCTCTGTTTCCAGCCAATTCAACGTAGGTGTATGACCAATATAAATCTCTTCAAAGCCTGTTAGAATCTCCGGCTTTCTACTGATTTTCTGGCCTATGATGGCCTCATTCCAGAGGCTTCTGTCCCATAGGCAATCTGTTTCGTTGGGGTCATAAACGGGTCCTTTGGAATTTCTGAATCCACCATGCACAAAAATTCGATTATTTGTATCGATATGATAATTGATTTGAGTTAGGCTGAAAAACTCCTTGTGATCAAATGGACTTAGATCAGATTTTTCATAGGAATCTATGGTAGCTTGGCCGCCATTGGCCAGCCACGATGGTTCTATGATCCCGGACAAAATCCATTGATTGGTCCATAGATCGTGATTTCCCCTTAATGCAATTAAATGTTTGATCGTCAGTAGTCTTTCCACTATCCTGGCCGTGTCCGGAAACCGATCAGAAACATCTCCTAACTGGATAAGTAAATCATGTTCATAATCAAACCCACTTCTAACCATGCACTGATCGAAAGCGTGAAGATTTCCATGAATATCTCCCATTACCAAAACTCGTCCCGACATGTAATTAAAGATCGCTTAATTTTCAACGCAATCCTAGATGAGTCCTTAAGAACAAGAGTATTCTAAATAAAGGATAAGTGATCAAAAGATTTACCTAGAATGAGATTTGAATCAGATCCCAACCATCGATTCAAAATGGTGGAATAAACACTTCTAAAATCAATCTTGTGCGAAATATCTCCATCATCCAGTTTAGTAAGGTCAGGCATTTCATTATAAACTCCTTGGCTCTTGAGCTTGCCACCCATGATAAATAGATTATTCGCCTTACCATGGTCCGTACCTCTACTCGCATTTTCTTTAACTCTCCTCCCAAACTCTGAAAAGGTCATGACGAGGGTGTCATTCCATCTATTATTTTGTTTCAGATCATCAGCAAAAACGGCTACACTTTCACTATACATTTCCAATAGCCTTTCCTGTCTTGCTTTTTGATTGTTGTGGGTATCAAACCCGGAAAGACTTACATAATAAACCGGGGAATCAACCCCAGAAATAATCATTTCAGCTATTTCCTTCAATTGTTTGCCAAATGTATGATTGGGATAAGTTTTTTTTGATGTATAGATCTTATTCTTTTCGTATAAGTATGCCGCACTTTGTTTGATATCACTTTGGGATTTATACAGGAAGTCCACCATGCCGTTATTAGAATCAGTCACTTGATCAGAAGCAATCATTCGAGACGAATTATAAAACTGTTGAACATTGGTCAATGGGATTCCTTTCCGCTTCGTTCCTTTCATCGACATACTGAGTATGTTTCCCATTTCTATCGCTGTTATCGGATCATCATCTGTGCATTCACTATCTAAGTATCTTCCTAGCCAGCCGGATGAGAGGTATTCATCCGACCCGCTAGCGGTATGCCAAATGTCCATACTTCTGAAATGTGAACGATTAGGATTGGGATACCCTACCGAGTTTAGTATACATACATCCCCTTGATCGTATAATTGATTCAAACCTTTCATTACGGGATTGATGCCAATCTCATCATCCAGTTGGATCACTTTGTCTTTGTTGAGAAACAACCCGGGACGCGCAGATTCCAATAATTCATTCCGAAATGGAATCACGGTATTCAAGCCATCATTGCCGCCAGATAACTGAATAACAACCAGGCGATTACCACTATCTAATGAAAGTGGCTTTCCTTGTAAAAAAGCAGGCAAAAGCATGGAACCAGCAGTGACTACCGCCGATTGCTTAAGAAAGTGTCTTCTGGAAATTTCACTTTTTAACATAGTTGATATTCAGGTTTTGAAGTAAGAAAAATGATATGATCAATAAAATCCCCTTGAGGTATAGCACTTTCGAATTCAGGTTGAAGCAAGAATGTCGTCAAATCTGTAAAGGAAAGTTTCGAAAAACGATCATTCATAGCCTCAGAATCGAGAACAGTTTCCAATCGCTTAAGCTTGCCTCGCAGGTTGAAGGCATCGTTATCGTCAAAAGAGATTGACTCTGAGTCAATGAGACCCGATCGAAATACTAATTGAGGAAGATTGACTCTGAACATCAAAGTTGCGCTATCCACCCAGTCTTTGCCATCGTTCCATCCCGCAACATTCGGTGGTTTAAACAACATCTGACCAAGGGTATGTTGTAGGAAAATCAAACTTTCTTTATTTGTTATCTCCAAGTGCAGTTGCCGCTGCATGCCAACGATTAACTCCACCGGACTTTTGATTCTTCGACCGACATAATGATTTTGATAAAATTCATTGGAGGTAAAAAGGACCTCTAAACCGGATTTGATGTCATAATTTGTTCGAAAGAGCTCATTCGCTATACGATTCTCCAGGTCTTTGTTTCCATCATAATCCATAAAAAAGCGGACCCACTTCTGTGCGATATATAGTGCTGTTTGCTTCCTTTTAAGGAGGATATCAATAACGTCATCTCCATCAAAATTTCCCGTTTTTCCCAATAACGTCTTCGAATTATAATCATGGAAGAATCTTCTAAACACAAATTCTCCATCTTTATTAAAACCCCAGCCCGTAAATGCCCGAGCCGCTTCAGATATATCTTTTTCCGTATAGCCCTGGTCCCTCCCAAGTGTAAATAACTCCATCACTTCGCGGGCAAAATTCTCATTAGGAGATGCCTTTCTGTTCTGCTGATTGTTTAAATACTGCAACATGGCAGGAGTTTTGGATACTGCTCTCAATAGTGTTCCAAAATTTCCCAATGCATTATTTCTAATAACTTCCAGGTAGGATTGCAAGAACATGGGGTTATTGGAGGTACACGCGAAATGGTCGTGCCAAAAGAAGGCCATTTTCTCAAGCAGCTGAGCGTCGGTTTTGACCATCTCTCCAATCCATCGGGTATTTAGATCGATAAGGGTGTCTTTGGCCACCGTCTGAAGCTCTTTCTTTTGCTTGGCAGACATACTTCTGATCTTGCTTAAATCAATTTCTGGTAGTTCAGTACTGACCTTTGTTACGGCCTTGCTCTGATCCAATAATGATTGGAAGAGTATATTCGGTGTGCTCCCCTCCGATTGCTCGATTGTTTGGAGCTCAGCACCAAATCCAGCCCTGAGAAAAAAGTGCTGTATCTGCTTTTGGGTAAGTTTCATTCATGCTTAGATGCACATATAAGCAAAAGGTTTAAGAATCAGCTAATATTTAAATTAAGCCAGTATTGATGATGCGATCATTTTCCGGTCCATCAATACCTCTATGATGATATTTACAATTTCATCAGTTTTCAACTTTCTACAATTGAGGATAAGATCATAAAGGTCGTCATTGTACGGTAGTTCGGATAAGTGCTCTGCCCATAATTTGCGCTTACCTTCCACATCCTCGATCATTTCCATGGCCTGTGCACGCGTGAGTTTGTGCTTGCGCATAAGAATTCCAATCCGCCATTCTAGCGGAGCTACTAGCTTAATATGTAAGGAATTGGGAATTTTTTGTGTGACCGCTGCGCCACCTCTACCGACGATAATTGTGTGACCGCTTTTCGCATAATCAACCATCAATTCTTTGACGGTCTTGATGATCTTTTCGTCAGGCAACTGAGACTGCCCGCCAAAACCGCTAAACATATTTCCAACCACGCTCATCCCGTGTTCTACTACACGCTCTTTGACACGGTCTGGCGAAAGTTTTAGTTCTACAGCAGACTCATCCATAATCTCTTTATTGAGATATCTCCACTCAATCTTCTGATCCAGGTGTTCTTGTCTTTCATGAATTTTGCTGATTAGTGCTTCTGCTAACTTATCGCCTTCACAGCCTAGCTGCCTGGAAAGGGTGACAAAGGGACCTGGTTGCGAACTAAGTGCCCTTAATCGATCACGCTCCTCCATGTATTCCTTTAAATCAACCTTCATTGTGTTATTTTTTTTGATCAACTACATGCATTATAAGTTACCAAATTTCGCATTGAAAATCAAGGTCATTTGTCATAGTTAATCTGGTGAACTATGGCCTCAAAAAGGAAAATAAAGTATACAACTAAGGGTAGAATTCTACCTGGAGCAAACACCAGTACCTTTTATTAGTTTGTATAAGTATGAATGGTGTCAGAGATGCTAAAATACATATCATAGGTGCAGGCATAAGTGGTTTGATTACAGCCATTGAACTTGAAAAGCTGGGATATAAACCGATAATATTGGAAAGCGATTCTGCTGTTGGAGGCCGGGTTCAAACAGATCTTGTAGAGGGCTATCAATTAGATCGTGGTTTTCAGGTTTTATTGGAGGCTTACCCAAAAGCAAGAAAATACCTGGATTATGAAGCGCTTGAACTTCAACCACTGGATCCTGGTGCTTTGTTATTCGATAATGGGAAAAGTAAGCCATTTGGTGATCCTCTACGAGATCGTCGTTTCCTTATTCCGATGGTACTCTCTTCGGATGCTACATTAAACGATAAATGGAAAAGTTATCAACTTAATAAACGTCTTCAAGGAGTAGATCTTGATGAGATCTTCAGTCAGAAAGAAGTGACCACCTTTGAGCATTTGAAACGGTTGGGATTCTCGGATCTGATGATTAATCGATTCTTTCGGCCATTTTTTAGCGGTATTTACCTGGAGCCGGATCTAGTCACTTCAAATCGGATGTTTGATTTCGTCTACAAAATGTTTGGAGAAGGAATGGCTATGATACCTAGAGCTGGCATTGGAGCCATTGCCAATCAACTAGCAGGAAATCTTAAAAAGACGAGTATACGATTGAATTGTAAAGTCAAACGAATTACCAATGACGTGATATACCTTGAAGATGGTGAACAGATTGTTTCTGATTTTACCATTATCGCAACAAACCCGGGTAAAATGTTGAGCAATTATGTCTCTACCCTCAAATGGAAAAGATGTGACTCGCTCTATTTTACCGTTCCTACTCGAACAATACAGGCACCTATCATAGGTCTAAGCACCCAATACGATACCCTGGTCAACAACATTTTCTTTCCTACAAGCATTGAAACATCAAGTCGTGGTAATGATGAGCTGTTATCTGTAACGGTAGTGAAAGATCATGATTTGGATTTAGATGAATTGGTGAAAAAGGTTCAAGATGAGTTAGGTCAAGAGTTCGGCATACTCCAAACAACCTTCCTTAAGCATTACTCCATCGATCATGCTTTGCCGGATCTTCAAAACTTAAAGTACCAGGGAGGTTCAGGTGAATCTTTATTGACAGATCGAATAGCTATTGCGGGAGACCATCAGTTAAATGCATCACTCAATGCAGCCATGGCATCTGGAGAATCTGCAGCAGCAATGGCTCATCACTCCATCTCCAATCTATTAACCTTGGCTTAACAATTTGGTATGAAAAAGCGCAACAAAATACTATTCTTCATATCTGCCTTTCTCTTGTTGGTCATAGGAAATCCTTCAGAAGCTCAATTTCAGAAACAATTGCATATCGATTTTGCAAACGTCCATCCCGGCGTTACTCTCACCCTGGATCAACTCAATGCAATGGGATCCAGTTCATACCAATCATGGCTCATAGCAAGTCATTTTAGCTATCAATTTGGAAATATTGAAGTAGCCTATCTGGGAGTCGGTTTCTTTAAGATATACCTGGGAAGTCAGTCGGACCCAGTTGAAAATCAAACGGAACATCAGAACATAATAATATGATACAACCGCAACCACCGGGTTATAAAACCCACACCTACTCTTTTTCAATCGAAATCCCTGCCTCCGAAGACATGGTTTGGTTATGGCTCAACGATCCGAAAACCTTTACCGATACACAATACTGGCCTTACAAAGTTGAATTTTATAGTCCAGATCCTAACACAATTCCTAACGGCTTCCATGAGGGCGTTTTAACCAACCACAGTGGACCCTTCATCAATTTTGCCGGGAAACTAGTTTCAATCAAACCCAACTACAGAGATCTTCAATATTTCTATGGCAGCTATGCCATAAGCTTTAACTGGATAAGGCCCTTTAGATTGGAGTTTGCTTCTGAGCAAATGAATGATGCTACAAAATTGACTTGTACAATCAGCTCTTATGTTAAACCCTCACTTTACAAGTTTTGGGATTGGTCTCAAAAGCTCTTTTGGAGCAGGTTTAGAAAGTGGTCCACTAAGTCCATCGTTAAGCTTCAAAGAAAAGCATTAACAGATCCTGGCATCAGGGCCTATTCCTAATTATGTATTGATCCATAGCTATTATTTGACTCGAAATTCTAATTTCGCAATCAAATAAAATAGTCAATGCTTAAAGCCGTAATTTTTGATATGGATGGTGTAATTGTCAACAGTGAGCCTTTACACCATCAGGCCTATTATGCCATGTTCGATGAAGTCGGAATTGACGTGACACCCGCGTATTATGATTCATTAACAGGTAAATCAACCGTCAATTTGTGCAAACAGCTCAAAAGCCATTTTGATTTGCAACTTGATGTTGAAGAACTGGTTAGTATCAAACGCCGGCATTATGACTGGATCTTTGAAAATGACTCCACCTTTGATCTAATCAATGGAGTTAGAACCTTGATACATGACTATAAAAAGAACGGACTTACCCTTGCGCTAGCCTCCTCTTCCTCCATGCGTAGCATTGATCGAATTTTTCAACGTTTTGAACTAGATGCCTACTTCATATCAAAAACAAGCGGAGCAGACTTAAAGGAGTCCAAGCCTCATCCGGAGATATTCATAAAAGCAGCTCGATCGACTGGTTTTGATGTAGAAGAATGTATGGTAATTGAAGATGCCACAAATGGCATAGAGGCTGCCAAGGCTGCCGATATCTTCTGCGTTGGATATGATAGTGAACATACCAAAAGCCAGGATTACAGCAAAGCAGATCTTGTCATCAGAGATTATGAAGACATCCACTTCAACAGGATCAAATCCATTTTTGAGAACTAAATCTATTCGGCAAAATCAAACGTCACCATTTTCTTTGATCTTTTCATCTTCGTACGGTGCTAAAATCCTTCGCTCGATTTCGGTGGCGCATTGATTTAATTCTCCAATAAAATTCTTGTAGTTATTATATGATGGGCTTATATGTCGTTTGCAATAGGCATACAAAACATAGTTCAGATCACCATTGGCTTCAATCTGCGATTCATGCATCAGTTGCACGATCGCATCTAACTTATCTCTAACTTCCTTCTTTACGTATGGCATTTCAATAATTAAAATCGTATGATTTATAAAGGTACTTAGGGATAGCATATTCGATAATAATTGTTTTATTATCCTGAAATAGGAGTTGTTTCTTCTTCAGATAAGCTATCTATTCGTACCTCTATCCTTTCGAATAAACAATAAAACGAAATACACGATTCTACTGATCGGCGATTATCTTACCTATATGAAACAGCTGATACTACCGTTCGTACTTCTTGGATCTATAATATTCAAGGTAAATGCGCAAAATGACATTGGTAATTCTTTCTTTTCCTATCTGAAAAAGGATGCACTAATCATTTCAGAGAGTGGTCTGATCAGAGCTGATAAAGATATCCAATCGTTCATATCAAATTTCAACCAAGCAAATGGATCAATTGTAGGATATAAAAGTAATTACAGTGTTCAGGTAAACGCTTTACTTGATTATGAGATCGGTGAAATTAGGGCTGGTGATCAGATGTTTTCAGTAATGTTTATCAAACGAAAAGATGGTGATTCTGGGCCACAAATTGAATTTCTTGTGATTTATAAAATGGGAAATCCTGAAGATAAAACAGAAAGCATCCTTAACAAAAGAAGAGACGAGTGGGTCAAATTGTGCAATGCGCATAATGCTAGTGAGCTAGTTAAGGAGCTTTACACGAAAGACGCCTACTATTACAATAGAGGTAGATTACTTCAAGGAACGGATGCAATCAGTAAGGAGTACAGTTACATGAATAGCTCAGGATATTCGCTGAATCTAACACCCAAGCATTCTGTATTCGTAACCGCTGACATAACCTATGAGATCGGTCGATGCAGTGGGTCCTATCCACTCCCCTATATGCTACTTTGGAAAAAAGGGGAAGATGGTACCTGGAAAGTCTTGATGGACTCTAATTATTGAGCTCATTTAATACTTAACAAATATTCGGTCAGCGCCTGAACTTGTCTTTTGTCAAGGATATCACCAAAATTGGGCATGACTACTTCGGTGTATCCTTCAACAATTACCTCACTTGGTGAGACGATGGATTGACGAATGTATTCCTCTGAATTGCGATTAGAAATTCCGAATAGATTTGGCCCTAAACTTTTTGTCCTCGGTACGATGGCATGACAACTTTGACATCCTCGGGTTTCAAATAACACCTTTCCGTATTCCAATGTCTTTTGCTCATCAACATCAATAAATGATTCTTTGATATCAGCAACCGCAGTGTATTCAAAGATGGTCAGGAATACAATGGAAAGGACAAACATCAATACCGATATTATAACTATGTAAATGATATTTTTTCTTTTAGGCATGATAGTCTTGATTGTGAATAATCAAACATAGAATGCTGAACCGCCAATAAACTTCTGATTCGTAAATCAGGAGTTCTCATTTGCCAATTTTCATCTACTTTACTTTCATTGAAAAAACAGAGCAGTGAAATAAAGAACAATGATTCTGAACCTCATTCCCCTCATGTTTGGAGCAGCGGCTGTTATCCATTGCCTCTTCTTAATCGCAGTATTGACAAGGTTAAGTACTAAACTGTCTAACCGATTATTAGCTGCTTTGCTCCTGTTTTTATCCATTCGAATGGGGGGATGTATAGCTGGATTGATTTATTCTGAGTTGGAATTCGTCGGCTTATATCTGGGAGCAATAGCTTTTGCAGTGGTAGGACCTCTCCATTATTTCTACTTGAATAGTCTTTGGAATCCAGCTTTTCGACTGCTTCCTAAACATGGATTACACTTGTTGAGCGTATTAATAATACTAATACCCATTCCAATCCTCACAATAGAAATAGCCTTCGGCTTATATCTTTTTGCCTTATTGACCATGCTGATATATGTGATCCTCGGACTTATAAGATTCAAAAAGACTAACTCTTTTAATAAAATGGATAACATACGATGGAGATGGACACGAAACTTTAACCTGGGGATGGCTGGTTTGCTGACATTGTTTATCAGTCAATCCTTCTTTTTTGATTCAACCATTTATCAAGGAATCATCATCGGTTCAACTTTCGTGTTGTATTTTCTGACGCTGGTTGCGGTTAAAAATGTTAAGCTCTTTATGTATGAACCTCGAGTTAAGAATACCATGCCGCAAGTAGAGCAGCTGGGTAAGAGAATAGAGGAAACACTTCAAAATGAAGAGATTTTTACCAATCCGCTCATGAGTGTTTCTTTACTTGCCAAACAATTGGAGGTTCCCTCATACCTTGTTTCCTTGGCTGTGAATTCATATACCGAAAAGAGCTTCCCGGAATTAATCAATACGTATAGAATCAAGAAAGCAGAACAACTCCTGTTAGATCCAACCAAGAGTCATTTTACTATTGAATCCATTGCATACGAAAGTGGGTTCAGCGCACTTTCCGCGTTTTATACTTCTTTTAAAAAGGTGCATCAGAAGACACCCAAAACGTTCAGGAATAACTTATTCAAAGCCGAAAAGGTGAATCATCAGTAATCAATGATTGATAGCAAACGACCCTATTCATAGGCTACCAACCAATCCAAAGCTTCCTCTCTATTCGCTACAGCCTTTACGTTCTTAGCTCCTGTTGCCAGGTTGTAACCATTGAAGAGAATCTTCTTCAAACCGGTAATTCCTAAAACGGCAGAGCACTTCATATGCTCTTTGAAAACCGTATTCCCGTAAGCTTTCAACTTTGACATGTATTCAGAGCCGGCAGTCACTCCATCATAGTCTACCAGAAGACGTACTTCCTTCTTTTGTGCTTGCATGGTCTTTGCTACTTCGTCTAATAATTCCAACTGCTGTTCAGGAAGTTTACAAGCTCGATAGTCAGCAAACATAATTTTAGTACCCTTATGTACGATATGACTAATTGACATTTAACGTGGTGTTTACCGAAAGTTAGTCAATTATGGTGATGCCTAGAAGGATTTAGCTAGCACAGGTATCATATAATCAATCAGTTTTTAATGATGTTGAATGTGGGCTCCTATCTTAATAACCCATTTTGAAAGCTCGCTTGAAGTCGTATAAATGATCCCTTTTTGATTCATAAATGTAGTTTCCGGGAGGTTTAGGTTTAATGTATTGCCCAGTGCGTCAGACACAGGTATTCCAAGTTCTTCGAAGAATAAACGGGTAGCGGCATAATCCCAGATGCTTCCTCCGCCCTTACTTCGCTTAGGAAACTTAAAATAGCAGGCAGTATTTGATTGCATGACACCAATTGCGTTACAAACAGCTCCATAATTGGAGTGATATTCTATTTCGCTAAGCTCATTTTTTGAGCACCATTCCACTAGTTTCGATGTGATGATTTTATAATTCTGATCAGTCTGAAGGCTTCTATCCATATACCAGTGAATTTTTTCATCATCTACAGTTGCAAACTTTCGCGTAAATGGCTTACCGTTTAACCATATACCCTCTCCTTTTATAGCCGCATACAAGTCATTATGATCTGGCAAGTACACCACGCCAATCAGAGGATCTCCATTGAGTGAAACCAGTGCTATGGAAACCGCATAGCCAGACCGTCCTTCAGTGAAAGCCAGTGTACCATCCATTGGGTCTACACACCAGAAATAGTCTTTATTCTTTCTTGAATGATCATCACTGGATTCTTCGGTAAGTAATCCCAGGTCATATTTTGCTATGGTTTCCTGTAGATGACTGATGATGATTTTTTCCGCGAGTAAATCCACGGCTGTAACAACTTGGGAAGCTAACGAAGAACCTCCATCTATTTTAGATTTCTTCGCGTAGTGAGATTCAGTTTGGGACTGTATATAAGTTCCTGATTCGATTGCCGCTTTCTTGGCAATTTGACATAAGACGCTTAAATCATCACTATTTAACATCATTGCACAGCTAGTTCCTCAATGACTTGATTGGCAATTTTTTCACTGTATCGGTGCATTTTCCAATGTCCGGGACTCCACCCATCCAGAAAACGATAGAAGTCAGCCCAGGCGTATCGATACAGTGAGCCCCACTCCTCTTTAAGCGATTGAAAATCAAAGGATTTATCTAAACTGATCTCAAGTTGATTGAAGTAAAAATCAAGCAACTCTTTTTCATATTCCTCACATTCATCTTCATGAAAACAACTGCTAATGAAATACGCAACATCTTTCATTCCACATCCTCCACCAATGTATTGAAAGTCGACTGCAGCTACTTCACCACCTTCGCTAAAACAAAAGTTTGCAAGTTTAGCATCTCCATGAACGAGCGTTTTAAACCTGGCACTATTCAGTCGATTGTCAATGGCCTTTGCGTGTTCTTTTAATTGTTGATTTTGCATTCTTTTCCACTCATCAGGACGCGTATCAAGATGCCAATAAGTACCGATTTCCCATAAATGATCATCTACAATCCCCATGAACTTTGCATGAAAGTGAGCCAACCATGTCAGACATGTTTTTGCAATGGCTAACGTCACCTCATCGTGATGCATTCGAATCTCATATCCTTGCGCATCAAGATCTTCCATGATGATCAAAAGCTCAGCGTCCTCTTCCACCACATGATAGCTTTCAGGTACTCGACAATTTGAATCTGTCTGACCAGACAGCCCTTGATACCAGCTTCGCTCTACTTGGTATGAATGAAGCTTACGTTGATGTGACAGGTCCGTATTCCACCCTTTTGGGTGTCGGCTGACGTCAGGCAGTTGAATGTGCTTTACAATTACACTTGAATACTTTCCGCTCTCCAGGTATACTCGCTTAATTTCTCCATAGCCGCTCCAGAGCGTTTGAATGGATTGTATGTCTCGGATTGAAGAAGCACCCGTGGTTTGAAGTATTTGTCTGGTCAATTCCAATTTTGCAAAGCTTGGTTGATTGGAGCGTCCAAATAAACACAACAATCAACTCATAATGAGCTCTGTTATAAAGAATCCTTAATCCGATCCACTAAAGTTTGATAATTCGCTAAGGTTTGAGGATCCTGAAGAAATCGAGTAGCCTCTTGAAGTATCAATAGATCATTCTGAGCATAACTATCATCCAATTTCAATTGATTGGATATTTTGCCATCAAAGAACTCAAACGTTCTATGGACAAGCTTTGAAGCTTCCTCATTCATGTCAAGCAATTTCATGGCTCCAGCCAGCTGAATATCAGCATAGGAAGATTCCAGGTGATCGTGATACAGGTTTTCACGAGCAAATTTCACAAGTTCTTTTGCCTTGTCATGTTGTCCCGCATCCAAATAAGCTTTAATCAAAGAGTTGAAGGCAAACTTGATGGGCATGATCATCCGCGACTCATAATCCTCGTGATTGAAATAGACCGCTTCGTTTCCAAGATTTGTATAATCTCCCTTTTTCATTAGGTTTTCATAGGATTTCTCTAAGTCAAGGGGTATCTCGCCATCAGGATTCATCTCAGGATTTAGTCGATATACCAATCCCTCTTGAATCATATTACGCCTCAAATCCATGGTAAGGCTATTGAGTCCTGTGAAATTGAAATAGATTGGTCGATTCCAATCATTGCTACTTATGAGATCCAAAATAGCTAGTTCACTCTTTGGAAGGTAGTTGCCATTTATTGTAACCTCGACCTCTCCCTTTGAAGTAGGAATATCCAGGTGACGTGAGGGTAAATAAAAAAACGCTTCCTCTCCTCTGCCTGATAGCATAAGCTGAGGGTTTTTGGCAATCAGCGCCTCCATGTACTTATCAAAAAGAATGGGAGCCTTCGTTTTTTCATAAATGTAAAGCGGATTGTACGGACCATATTGATTCTGGCTTTCCATTAAGGTCAACTTTGCTGGCGGAGATTCATAATACTCACGACTCAATTGATTGATGTACCAATCAGCATTGAAGTAGCTCATCACCTTAACTCTTACATCGGTGCGGAAACCTTCAACATCCTGTAAATACCACAAAGGAAATGTGTCATTATCTCCACCAGTAAATAAAATGGCGTTTTTTTCGCAACTGTCAAGAACGCTTCGTGCATGGGCCAATTGAAACGTGCGATCCGAACGATTGTGATCATCCAGGTTTTGATACAACATCCAAAATGGCACTGAGAGCGACACAACCGCCAGTCCGTAAGAGAGTTCCTTACGATTAATCAGGTCAGCAAACCTCATAATGCCCAAACCGATCCAAACACTAAAAGCTACAAAGGAACCGACAAAGATATAGTCACGTTCACGTGGTTCGTTGGGAGTTGCATTTAAGTATATGGCCAATAAGAATCCTGTGATAAGGAAGAATAAAAGGCTGGTTACAAACCCCTGTCGGTCTCTCTTGAATTGTATCAATATCCCCAAAATCCCCAAAATGAGAGGCAGCATGAAATACTGATTGGTTCCTTTAGAATAGCTGATTGCTGAGCGATCCGCCATCCCTTGCCATGGAGACAACCAATCTGAATGCATAACATCCCCTGCTCTTCCTGCAAAATTCCACATGAGGTATCTCATATACATCTCACCAAGTTGGTATCGAATCATAAACTTGAGGTTGTCTAAAAATCCCGGTTCCTCTCCTGGTTGTAAACCTGTCCATTGACGGTAGACCTTTATATGCGACGGCTCATTGCTATACATTCGAGGAAGTATAGTCATCCGATCCTTGGTATAATGATAAGCTGGAACAGTACCTACTTCTTCATAGTGATCGTCTTTAACAACATAACTACTGGCCTTGGGTGAAGTATCTTCAATCTTAGCATCAAAATAGGGCCCGTACATCAAAGGACGACTGGGATAAGATTCCCTGTTCATATACGGTTTGATTTTCGCAAGATTATTGGGTGTAAACTCATTGATGGGTGGCAGTTTGGCCGATCTTATGAACAGCATCAAATAGGGAGTGAAACCAAACAAAATCATCAATACCGCCTGTAGAATGAATCGCGATTTCTGAACCCTAATCCACAAGAAAGTTCCAATTGCGGCTAATAAGAAAACCAGAACAATCACACCCGAGTAGAATGGAAATGACCACTTATTGACCAGAAACAGATCTAACTGAAAGGCCCACTCAAAAAGATCTACGGCGATAACCTTACTGATAAATAGTATGATACCTACGCCGATTCCAACAGATATCGCTACCTGTTTCCAGGTGAATGAGCGTGTATGGAACCTCCAAACCAATACACAAACCGGTAGAATAAGAATACACATGGGGTGAATACAATACGATAATCCAACCAGGTATGAAAGCTGCAATAACTTTATGCTCCTGTCCTTCTCATCCAGTAAACACCCCTTGCTAGAAAGCCAAATCAACAGGACCATGAAAAAAATCGAAGGACCGTATGTTTCCGCTTCAACTGCTGAAAACCAAAAAGTATCTGAGAAGGTGAGACTAAACGCCCCACCCAGGCTTCCAATCAAGATCACCCATTTATCCTGAATGACCTTCTTTCCAAAATCCCAGCTTATGAGAAATATAATACCAATGGCTAGAGCCGAAAAAAGTGCCGACATGAAATTTATAAACCAGGCCACCTGATAAACATCACCAAGTGCAAGCATTGAGAACAACCTGGCAAATAGTAGCGTCAAAGGGGTTCCCGGGGTATGAGGAACCTGCAGCTTAAAGGCTGTAGCAATGGTTTCCGAACAGTCCCAAATTGAGGCTGTTGGTTCGAGCGTAAATACATAGGTTACAAGTGCAACTAAGAAAGATAGAATGAAACCTATAGACTTGACTGGATCTTTAATTAGGTTTCGAATCCAACTTGCTGAAATTTTACTCGTTGAAAGGGCGAAAATGGGCAGCACTATTCCAGCCATTAATAAAGCGGGTGCTACATCCAGTGAAAGTGAACTGAAGCCATGCGGGCTTGAGTCGAGTGACATTAAAATGAAGGCGGCTAGTTGAAGTAGAATTGCTCCTATGAATAATATTGCTCTGCGATTGACTGTTGTTAATTTCATCTCGCAAGCATATTTGCTCGAGCAAAAAAGCTTAGTTAAGCAATGTAAAGAAGTGTTAAATGAAAGTTAAAAAGGCGTCATTTCTTTCACCAAAGACCTGTTCAGTCTAATTTTAAAATAAAATCCTGTGAAAAAGCTAGTTGTAACCGGAAGTATAATTGCAGTATCTCTTGTTGGCATTTTAGGATATTGGATATCACAATCCTTTGAAGCCAACGCCTCACAATTTGATCACTCCGTCTCAGTCGCATTATTTGCTGTTGCTGATACCAT
The DNA here is from genome assembly GCA_965601465.1 of Ekhidna sp. Classification (GTDB taxonomy): domain Bacteria; phylum Bacteroidota; class Bacteroidia; order Cytophagales; family Cyclobacteriaceae; genus Ekhidna. The sequence continues at coordinate 3,198,582 of OZ271834.1, forward strand.
GAGTGAGCGAGCAACGATAGAGAAACGCTCATCAAACCTATACTATGTTTCAACCAACAGTCGGCTTTCTAATAAAGAAATTGACACACTTGTTGAGAAAGAGTTTAAGGCCAGAAATCTAGAACTAGATTATGAAATAGGTATTTACAATGCAGAAGATGACTCATTGGTTTATGGAAGCTATGTGAAAGCTTCAGAGACTCGATTATTAACTCATTCGAAATGTGAAGAGTCAGACGCCATTAATAAAAACTTCGCCATCCTTTTCCCTACCAGAAAGAATTACATTTTTGCTCAAACGGATATTTTGCTGATTGTCTTCGTACTCCTGGTTACTTTTTCCTGGATCTATTTCTATTTCACAAATCAAACGAAAACTTCAGCGGTAGCTGTAGCTTCAAATAATCACATCCGAATCAGTGACTCTTGCCTGGATTACCACAATCAAAGCCTGGAAGTACAGGATGCTACCTATCGCTTGACTCACAAGGAAAATCAAATTCTAAAGTTACTTTTCGAGAACCCCAATCAAGTGATTAATAGAGAGGTATTCCTTGAAACCATATGGGAGAAAGATGGGTTTTTCGTGGCTCGAAGCATGGATGTATTCATTTCCAAAGTTCGAAAGTATCTAAGCACTGATCAAAAAATCAAAATAGAGAATCTGCGTTCGATTGGATACCGGTTGCATGTGAGGAAGTAGATCCTGATAAAAGATAATCTAAGATTAAAGAAAGCCAATTAAACCCTATCCATGCCGTTATTCAATAGATTGAATGGGCAAAAACCCTCCAAATGTCCTAAACCTTTGATAGCTTAGTATTAGAAGCAATAACACGTGCGACTCGAGGATAAGATAAAAAAATGGATGTTCTTTTTCTATGTGCTAGACGTAAATCGTGATGGCGTATTAGAACCTTCGGATATCGATGAAATCATTGATCGCTTGATCACAGCCAAGCCTGAACTATTCAGTAAATCTCAAGCGAACCATCTACGATACATTGCACTCAAGAATTTTGATCGTTTACTCATTGAAGCAACCAAGGGAAAGAAAAGAAGGATCAACATTAGGGAATGGATCAATATCATCAAAAAGAACAATGAGGCGGGGAAAGAATCCTATTTCATCCGCTGGTTCTCTCTGGCTGTGGTTAGATTCCTTTTTGACCTATTTGACTACAACCATGATGGCTTTATTGATTTTGATGAATTTGAATCGCTCTATCAAATTCTGGGTCTGAATAGAGCTAATACCATTTTTGCCTTTAAACAATTGGATGTCAATAAAGATGGTGTCTTAAGCAAAGTCGAAATCTACGAAGCAATAACACACTACTTTTCAGCCAGTAATGCAACCATCAACAGCTATGTATTTGGTCAATTCAGGACATTAAGCCAGGATTATTTCAATAAACTTATCGCCGTTTTACCGAAAGAGCAGAAAGTTTAAATTGTGATTGAATTTACATCCTTCAAATCAAGGAAGTATCTCAACAATTGGATTTTGACATTCCTGATCAAGAACATACTTGTACCCATTTTGAGTTGTAAGCTCAAGACTAAAAAGTGAAAGTGGTATATCATCAGGGATGCTAATATCAAAATAGACCACATCATCGATGATACCTTCATCTACGATTTCAGCCGTAAATCGTGTATCTCCAGATGTATCTACAAACTCAGCAGTAACCGGGCAACTGTAGCATCTAGGCAAATAAAAATCCTGATCTACCGTGATGCGAACATTATCTGTTCGCTGATAGGAATTTTGTTCAATGCAATAAGAAATATCGGTGATAGTTATTTCTGTAGAATTTGCACTAACCACTGGTGTGATACCATCTGATTCAAACACTGATAGCTCATAGGAACCTGCAGCCAGATCTGTTGGAATTCGATAAGAATGAATTCGCCCAAAACCATCATCATCGGGGCTTTGAGGATCCTCATATAGCTTGTCGAGCTTAACATCACCGAGGTACACCTCTTCATTGAAATAGACATTTCCTTGCTCAAGAATTATCTCATTGTCCGGGTAATTATCAATGGAAGATTCGTTGAGACGATAGGTTCCAACAAACTCATAATCGAGTTGATAAAATTCACCATCCAAAGCTAAAAAAACTTTAAACACATCATTTGCATTGTTTAGCAGAGCCACTTTAATCAAATAGGTTAATGAATGATCATCTACTTCTAATAATTCGATTGCTTCCTCACCCAAGGTCTGCAATACTGAATCATTATTAAAAAAATGAGCATAATACACTTGATACGATTCAGGATGAACAGGAAAGTTTTCACCAGAAATGATTAATGTATCCGAAAGATTATCTCTCTCATTAGGTAGTACCGGAAAATATTGTTGGTTTACACCCGTAATTTTTAGTGGTAGATATTCGAATGGTTCTGCCACCGGTATTTCTTCGCTGGCGGTTGTAATACTCACAGCATTTTCTCCTACTGGCAAAAAAGGAATCACTACGTCATGACTCCCTCTCACAATGGTTCTAATGGGTACAATCTGATCTCCAATCTGCATCTCTAGCACAAATCCATCATTTTCTGTTATCAACTGAACCGTATCAAAAGCTTTTCCTTCCGAGGGAAAAAGCCCGGTAATGGTAAATGGTCCTGATTCGTCATTGGTATCACAAGCCATCATTGTTAAGACAGCAAGCATCAAAAGCAGAATAAATCGATTATTCATATGAAGTTTTTTTCAGCGCGCAAAAATAATCGGTGTTTTTGCGATATCACCAGATCTGAGAAATTATAACGTCAGTTTGAAGAAAATTAGGTGTAAAATGAAGGTTACGTTTATCAGCAATTTTTTCGACCAATAGCGTTAATAACAAAATAAAAAAATCAACCAACAATTTCGTTATGCGTTAGTTATTTATCAACCAGCCAATGAAGATAACGTACGTTTATATCATATTGCTCCTATTTATGGGGAATACACCTGCTCAGGGTGATAATGAATTGAATGTTGTCAATAAGAAAACAGAAATCTCATCTTCAGATTCCAATAGCAGCCTATCTCCTAAAGAGCTCCGATATCTTCAAATGACTTACGAACGAAATAGGGTCCAGCAACTTTGGATCAGAGATACGTTTATCGGTGGCTTTATATTAATGCTTATCGTATCTGCATTGATTTTTTATAACTATTTACGCAAGACTCGAGCCAATAGCCGTCTAAGAAGTCTAAATAACGAGATTAAAAAACAACAGTTAGAGTTAGCTGATCAAGCTTATAAAGTGCAGGAGTTAAATGAATCTCTTAGCGCAATCAATGAGACATTGGAACAAAAAATTGCAGCCAGAACGAAAGAATTATATGATAAAAACAGTGAATTGGCATTAAAGAATAGAAAGCTGGAAGAATTCGCATTTATCAATGCACATAGACTTAGAGCTCCAATAGCCAGATTAATAGGCCTAACCCAAATCATCCAAACCGATGATCTTGAAGATTACGGAAAAAACAACATGGTAGAAAGTATTAAGAATTGCTCCACCGAAATCGATCAAGTTGTCAGGCAAATTGCGATAAAAATTCGTAAGGAAGTCAGGAATGGACAGAGTATTGATTGAATTTGATAAATACTTCTTTGCCCTTCTCGTACTTATCTACTGGGCTTAATGTTTGAACCATCCCATTTTCACTTTCGATGGTGAGTAAATCATGACTTCCTTTAAAAGTAACATGCTTAATTTGACCTTTAACTCCCTGATTTTCCTTCACTATCTCAAACTGTTCAGGACGAATGAAAATCATTTCTTCTGTACTATTTCCGTTTAGCCAACGTCGCTTTGATATTTCCAAAAACAAGCCAAACAAACCGGCAACATAGGCATTTAATGGTTGAAAATAAATATCCTTGGGCCTCCCTCTTTGGATGACTTCTCCGGACTTCATTACAAGGATTTCATCAGCCCAGGATAAAACATCAATAGGATCATGTGAAACAATGATTACCGTAGCATCAATGGCTTGTTCAATATTATTGACCGCCTCTTTCATTAGCTTTTTATGGTGCGGATCAAGGCTCGAAAAAGGCTCATCCAGCAAAAGCACCTCTGGCTCGGTCAACAATACCTTCGCCAACGCCACCCTTTGTCTTTCACCGCCGGACAATGCCCGTGTATCCTTTTCTAGCAAATGATCGATACCACAAAGCCTGGCAATTCGTTCAATGTTTTCTACACCATAAGTATATGTATCAAGGAATTCTTCAACAGGTATAAACTTCGAGAGTTCATTCATCTGAGACAGGTATGACATGTCTGGATGACCTGGAATGAGGCGATCTAGCTTTGGGTAAACGGATTCATCTTTAAAAAACACGCTGCCTTTCTCCGGTTTTTCTAAACCTCCTATGATACGAAGTAGTGTAGATTTTCCGGATCCGGTAGCTCCTGCAATAGCTACTTTTTTCCCTTTTTCAAAAGAAAGATCATTACAACGAAAAGCACGCTTTTGTGAAACATAGCTTTTTTCTACTTTACTTAACTGTATTAGTGGCACCATAGTCTATTATCGGGCTTAAGCACTTTCGTAGGATTAACCACTAAAACCTCAAATATTATTAGTTTGTTCTCTTGAAAAACAATCGGGTGATAAAAATACCTTTTCCATCGCTTTGTCCCCCTCCCAGACCTTTGGATACTCCAGCATCACTTTCAACCCCGCTGGTCACAAAAGCCAACTCCCAACCTTCAGAAAGTAAGCCGTTGATTTTGGAGGTTATCAATGCATCATTCGAAGCAATATTCTGAAAATTTATTCCTGTGGCACTGTAAAAGTTGAGTAGCAAAGATTCACTAAACTCATCAACCCTGACATCTTTCCTTTTAGAATTCATTTCGCTTTTTTTTCCATCCGTTCTATCAGCAGAATATTGATCAACATCCAAGTCAGATTTAGTTTCGATGATCCTGGATCTGCCCAGTCCGGCTGGCACAATGGATTCTACAATAGTCACCACTTTAAATTCTGTATTGACCTGTGCCTTAGAAAGAAATGGGCAGAGGAAAACAACGATGAGAAATGCTAATTTTTTCATGACTTAGTTATGTTTGGTATCAATTAAAAAGGTGTAATTACAAGGTACCGGCTTTAAGAATAAAACGAAACTTAGAAAAGTAAAAATGCTCGGATGTACTTGCTCATATTTCGAAATAACATGGGTTTCTCTCGATTAAAAATCATTAATTATGATTCATATGCTCTAAATTTCAAATTACAATTAATCTAACCATCAAACTATGAAGAATCTATTTTTTACTTCACTGATATTTCTGGCAATATCTTCTTATGGGCAAGATGAAGATATCGTTGCTATTATTGATGATTTGACCATAAAATGGGACAAACAAGCCGAGTCATTACAAAAGTACTCTGGCATGAAGTACTACTGTAATTCAGAAATCTATCGTGATAAAACCGTATCGCTGTTAGATAAAATACATCATTATGATACAGTACTCTATAATATTGTTAGTGAAAAGTATGAAAACGTAAAAGATAAAGAAGCTACCGCCACGCTTAAAGATATCTTAACCGTTGAAACAGATTATACTACTCCAAATTTCAAAGCATTTCTTGGCGATGAATGTGCAAGGTTTAAAGAAATCGAAGAGACATATAGTAAGGAAAGCGGCTCTGACTATTATAAGGAAGTAGAGAAATTAGAAAAAGAACTAAGCAAATACGTAATTAATGTGACGAAAAGAATTGATTTAATCGATGAGCATGTTCATCATTTAAAGTTGGATTAACAGTCCTAAAAAATTTAAGCGAATCATTACTGCCTTTTAGAACTAACAAGGATTTATCGTCGTTTATGAAATAAGAATTAGAAGTTATGTCTGTGAAGATTAAACAGTGAAAGTTGGAGGGTATTTGGTCACTTAATATCAAAAAAATCAACTTTATCAGTTTAGATAAACCACTGAACGAACATATCTAACTTCTCACCTAAAAAGAATAGATGTTTTCCGTTTTTTTTATTCTTTTTATACTAGAAAGTAACCAATGGAACCAATCAAAATACAGCCTACTCGAAATACACCAGCAGTTTTACTCGATCCGAATCGAGGTGTTTTTAAAATATTCGGTCGATCTAGTCCTGAGAATTCCATTCAGTTTTACGATCCCATAAAAGACGTCATCGCTAATAATATCAATGGTGACACGTTTGATGTAAGAATCAAAATGGAATACTTCAATACCAGCTCTTCGAAGTGTATCTATGATCTCCTTAAGGAGATAAAAGCGCTTTCCGATAAGGGTAAAGAGGTGATAGTAAGGTGGTACTATGAAGAAGATGATGAGGATATGCTAGAGGCTGGAGAGGATTACAGCGATCTGCTTGATCTTCCTTTTAAGTTTATTGAATTTCATCCTGATCAATATCAAAGAAGCGCTTGATTCCAGATACCTAAAAGTATCTAATTAATCCCCGGAAAATCTTATCTTATATATCAATTATTCATCAACGAGCACCTCGTTGATTTTGTCAATTTCTTCTTCTACTCTATTCAAAAAGTTTGGCAACTTTTTCCAAAACTTGTCTGAGCGATAATCAGGCATTTTTGAGGCTAGATCCCGTAAGTCCAGGTTAGCAAGATTAGATTTCATCTTGTGGAGGTGGTCATAAGCTTTTTCACGATCTTGAATGATCATCATTTCGCGAGAGCCTATAACTCCTTCACTGATTGATTTAACAGCCATGTCGGCAATCATCCGTACTTTTTCCTCATCGCCACCGAGCAATTCATGCAGAAAAGTAAATGGTACATCTTTCGCATTCGGAGACTTAGCGATAGGTTTCTTCTGCGCAAGGACCTTTCTAAATGTCTTATTACCCAATCTGCTCACCTTTTCAAATAGATCTTCAGGATCGAAAGGTTTTGATACAATTTCATTCATTCCACTACGCTCCATTTTAGATCGAGATTCCAATAAGGTACTTGCTGTGAGTGCAATGATGGGTAGTTTTCTAAAATATTCGTCATTCATTGCTCTCACCTGCCTTGTAGCCTCATATCCATCCATTACTGGCATCCTCACATCAATGATCATCATATCGTAAGCCTTACTTACAATCAACTCCAAAGCTTCTTCTCCATTATTAGCCAGATCAACAGTTATCCCCCATCGATTGAGGAACCCTTTGGCGATTTCTTGATTGGCTCGATTATCCTCAACTAATAAGACATGGAGACCAAGGTCAGTCTTTTCGAGTCTTAACTTCTTTTTACGTGTGGTTTTTGTCTCTGAATTGCCAAAAGGTAATGAGAAATAAAAGGATGTCCCTTTACCAATTTCTGATACCACCTCGAGTTTACCACCCATTAAATCCACCAGGTGTTTTGAAATCGATAATCCCAATCCAGTACCACCAACCTTCGAAGTGTATGAATTATTTACTTGTTTAAATGTGTCAAAAATTGTTGCAAGTTTATCTTCTGGTATTCCAATACCTGTATCCTTAACTGTAAATTGAATAACACCATCTTCACCTGGTTGAACAGTTAGCTCGACCTCACCTTGTTCAGTAAACTTCAGCGCATTACTAATAAGGTTATTCAAAATTTGTGTAAGTCTGATTCCGTCACAGATATAATGATCATCTAGAACATCCGCATACTTGTGCTTTAATCTGACACCGCTGGTTTCTGTTTTAGGTACAGACTGCCAGGTTTCAATGATGTTTTGAATCAACTCATGCAGATTTACATCCTCTTCTACAATATCCAAATTGCCAGATTCAATCTTATTAAAATCGAGAATATCGTTGATTAAAGTCAACAAATTATTGCTTCCAAATTTTAACATCTTAAGCCTACTGCTATTTTCTAGCTCAGGATGCTCCATTTCTAATAAATTGGTAGTACCAATTATGGCGTTAAGTGGAGTCCTAATCTCATGGCTCATAGTAGAAAGAAATTGCTCTTTGATTCGACTTGCGTCCTCAGCTTCTTCTTTTGCCTTCCTCAATTCAACCTCCTGTCTTTTCATTTCAGTAAGGTCATTGGTGAAAATGATAATACCACCCACTTTATCCTTGCTAGTATACCAAGGATGAATTTCACCCTGGATCCATTGTATATCACCATTTGCTCGATTGAACTTCTCGATGCCCGGTTTCACAATCTCACCACTTAGCGCACGTTGATGCAATTTCTTCCATTCTAGAGGTATGGTAGGAAATATTTTGTAATGCGATTTACCAATAATATCACCTACTATATTTTGATCTTTATACCATCTTTTGCTTGCAGAAATGTAGTTCATATGTTTATCCAGCATTGCGATTGCTGCCGGAGCACTGGAAATAAAAGTCTTTAATAGATTTTGTTCCTCTAAAATCTTGTCGCTATTCTGCTGTTGTTCTACGAGACTACCAACCCATTGAGCGACCAGCGATATGAAGTCTAACTCGTAGGATGTAAATGGCTCTTTTCTAGCTTCAGCACTGGTGAAATTTACCGTCCCATAGATTTTTCCATCCACCCGATATGCGGCACCAATGTAGGTTTCAAGTTTTGACTGCTCAAAACATGGATGCCCCTTTTGAGTTGAATCAGACATATTGGCGATGCCTAATACCCTTCCTTTTTGCGAAAGGGTTATATCACAATAGGTATCACCAAGCTTAAATTTTTGATTGACTTCAAAACCACTTTCTTCTGGATAAAAGGCTGAAACTTTATATTCATCCATCCAGATCGCACTAACAATGCCCGTCTCAACTTCTAAATATTCGACACACAACTTTAACCCTTGAATCAAACGCTCCTGAATACTTAAATCGGAAACAGTATTCAAATCGTTTAGAAGCTTCAATCCATCTTTATATTTTGATTCATTACCTGTCGAGGACTTGAGTTCGGTAATATCCTTAGCTACATTATAAACATGTTCAATTCTGCCATTGTCATCATACGTGAAATCTGCACTTAAGCCTACCCACTTTACTTCTCCCTTAGCAGTAATGATTGGGAATTCATAATAGCTTGATGTAGTCTTATTTTTTAGAATTTTGGTAAAGTATCCGATCACTTCAGCGCGCATTTCAGGCACCACATTGTCAAACCAATTGATTTGATTAATCTCATCAATTGAATACCCACTAAACTTCTCAAATGCCGGATTGATATAGGTGTATTCACCTTTTGAATTGAGTTCATAGATGATATCATGGGTACCATTTACCACACGCTCGTAGCGCTCTTTCGAACTCAAGACTTCCTTGAAATGCTTCCGTTGGTACAATATTCTCATCTTCACCAACTGAACAGTAAATACAAGAACTAGTGAAGCTGCAATCAAAACCGAAATACCTATTAGAATATACTTGGAGGTGATCGAATCCGTCAAACGTTCATTTGTAAATTCAGAAAGTCTTTGATATTCATCTATCAGAAGCTTCATCGACGGTAAAAAGGTCTCTTCATGCTTTAGAATATTAGAACGAAAGGCACTAACATTTGAAGCTTCCTGAATTCCATAACTGCTGCGTATCAATTCAGATACTGAGGGGGTTAATTGGAAATAAAGGCTATCAGCTTTAAAAACATTTAATCCGGAAGATTCTAACACTCTGTTAGAAGTTTCAATGAACTGGTGGTTTTTTTGAAAATAAGCTAAGGAGGAATCTAGCAGTAGGACGGCTTCATTCTGATAAGTAGAATCTTCTTCCAGCAATAGCGCCTGTTTTGTTAAATATTGACTTAACGTACTCTGTGTACCACATAAGCGTACGATTTCATCAAGCTTTGTATTTAATTCAGCAATTTTTTGTACTTGACGGTGGGCAACGAAGGTGGTCACCAAAACCATTGTAACTCCAGCGATGAATGCAAGAACTATCTTAACGACAAGCTTCCGAACGTTCAGTTCCGAGTATTTTTCGGCGGTTTTCTGCATGAAGTTGGTGCCAGCTGCGAATAGGTTTCAACAGAGATTCTATGCAAATAACGTCATACAATTGGTTAATTCATATCCATTTCGATAGAATAAAGGACACACACGACGTAGTTTCAAAATTTAAGATTAGGAGCCATATGTTTCTTCAATGTCAACTATGCATTGGTCATTCAATCAATTTAATGATTGGGACTTTATTCTAGGAAACTTTCTCATTAACTTCGCGGCTCAATTCCAAATAACTATGATCTCAACTGAAAACATCTCTCTTCAATACGGAAAACGTGTACTTTTTGACGAAGTGAATATCAATTTTTCTTCTGGAAATTGCTACGGTATTATTGGCGCCAATGGGGCTGGTAAGTCCACTTTTCTCAAGATACTTTCAGGTGAAATAATCGCAAATTCAGGATCAGTAAAAATTGAACCGGGAAAGAGAATGGCTGTACTCAAACAAAACCATCATGAATACGATGAAGTACAGGTTTTGGATACGGTAATGATGGGGCATCGAGAGCTGTGGGATATCATGAAAGAAAAGGATGCTATTTATGCGAAACCCGATTTTTCAGAGGAGGATGGTAATCGTGCCTCCGAGCTGGAAGCAAAGTTTGCAGACATGGATGGATGGAACGCTGAATCTGATGCTGCAGCACTTTTAAGTGGTTTGGGAATTATCGAAGCAGATCACTATAAGACCGTAAAGGAATTGAATGGAACTGAAAAAGTTCGCGTCTTACTTGCCCAAGCACTTTTTGGCAATCCTGACATTCTTATCCTGGATGAGCCAACCAATGATCTTGACATTCAAACGATATCCTGGTTGGAGGATTATTTGTTAGAATTCAACAATACATTAATTGTTGTCTCGCACGATCGACATTTCCTGGATACTGTTTGCACACACATTGCAGACATAGATTTTGGTCAAATCAAGTTATTCACAGGTAATTATAGCTTCTGGTATGAATCCAGTCAACTGGCTTTGAGTCAGCGATCCGCTGCAAACAAAAAAGCAGAAGAAAAGAAAAAAGAATTACAGGAATTCATTGCAAGATTTAGTGCCAATGCTTCCAAGTCTAAGCAAGCTACTAGTCGTAAAAAGTTACTAGATAAGATCAATGTTGAAGAGATCCAACCCTCCAATCGAAAATATCCGGCCATAATATTTTCACAAAATAGAACTGCCGGTGATCAGATTTTAGAGACCAAAGGTTTATCAAAAGAGGTCAATGGTGAGTTTCTTTTTAAGGATATTGATTTGTTTGTCAACAAAGGAGATAAAATTGCTGTCGTCGGAGATGATAGTTTAGCCATAACTTCATTCTTTCAAATATTGATGGGGGAACAAGAAGCTACTGCAGGGTCCTTCAAATTCGGTCAAACCATTACGCACGCTTACCTTCCAAATGAAAATTCAGAATACTTCAAATCTGATGATAACCTCATTGACTGGTTAAGACAATACACAGATGACGAGGAAGATAAAGACGAAGTTTACATCCGTGGATTTTTGGGTAAGATGTTATTTTCCGGTCAAGAAACGCTTAAGAAATGCAGTGTTCTTTCCGGCGGAGAAAAGGTGCGTTGTATGCTCTCAAGAATGATGCTTCAAGGTGCCAATTTGTTAATATTGGATGAACCTACCAACCACCTTGACCTGGAGTCAATCACCGCATTGAATAATTCATTGAAAGACTTTCCTGGTACTGTGTTATTTACTTCACATGACCATACGTTTACTCAAACGGTAGCCAATCGGATTCTAGAACTTAGGCCTGATGGTTATACCGATACATTGAGTACATATGATGAGTTTCTTGAGAAGAAAAAATTGATAGCAGCTGGCTCCTAGGACTTAAATCCTATAACCATGATATCGTCATTTTGACGATTTGCTCCAGTCCAGGTGACCAGGTATTGTTCCATCATCGACTTTTGATCGAAAAGTGATACATCCTTATTTTGAAGCAGGTAATCACCTAATTTATCGATGGATAATTTTTTAAACTCCGGACCACCAATAAGATTAAAGACCCCAGAGCTACATAAATAGAATTTTGAATTACCCGGATCCTTCAAAGAGTTTGACGAATAGCTATGACGGGTTTCTGTATTTTCTCCCACCTGATTTTTTTCACCCTCAACGATATTTACGCCATTACTGCTTACCTGAATCAGGTCCATGTTAGCACCTGCAAATTCCATTTCTTTGGTTATTGTATCCAGCTTCACTATACCAACATTGGCATTGGTATTTAGGAGTATGTTGTTTTTGTCTTTAAATCGAGCTTGAACTTCTCTGTGTAAAAATTGAAGGATTGAGCCAGGAAAGTCTATGGAATAGCCGTCAACCATTTTTTTGAGCGCATTCATATAAATGCGGATCATCATGGATGCCAGATGGCCTTCACCCACACAGGTAAATAGCGCCAAGTAAATATCAGTGCCATGATTATGCAACCAGAATCCATCACCTCCTACCCGACCTTTAGGCTTATTAATTACAAAGCCTTCAGAAAACTGTTCATTTAATCTATTCTCTTCAGGAAGAACTGAGAAGTAGTTACGACGGGTCGAATCCTCAATTTTATCAAAATTGATAATCCAATTGGTTTCATTGATCTTCTTTTCATTGGGCTGCTGGCTCATCTCTTCGACTATTAGTCAAGTCCTAATACTACAAAAGCTTCATGATTATTCCAGTTGATAGGAATTACATACATAGAAACGTTTTCTGGGATATTTAGTTCTGCAGGCATACCTTCAAATACCGTTGGTACAGAAATCATAAAATTCGCTCCTAAATTTGCTCTAACGTTACCAGCAACTACGTTAGATATTTCACCAGCCATATCTAAAATATCTTCTTCTGAAGGATCTTCTATCCCGATGAACATATTGATAAGGTCAGCAAACATTTCTCTATTGGCAGATATATAAACAAATCCTTTTCTACTTCCTGATATTCCTATCATTCCAGTAAAATCTTTCAATACAAGGCCATCCGATTCTTTCAGGTATGGCACCTTCATATTGGAATCGATTTCAGTGAGGTGCTTGAAGTAATTGCTCACAGAATTGATGAACATATTACAGGTCGCTTCGAATTCTTCTTTCCTACTCTCCATCCCTTTTCAAAAGTTTATCAAAAGCTTTTGCCAAATCATCGGCGTTAACAGGTTTATACATAAACCCTCTTGCACCCTTATCCAAGGCGATTAGCCCTGTCAATTTATCTGCTAAAGCAGTTATAATCATCACTTTGGTTTCTGGATTGATCTTCATGATTTCTTCCAAACAGGCTATACCATCCATTTCTGGCATGGTGATATCAAGAGTGACGACATCCGGCTTTTGATCCATAACCATTTGAACTGCTTCAACTCCATTAGCTGCTTGACCAATTATTTCGAGATCATAGTCCGCGAGATTTTTCTCAATCGTTCTTCTCATAACAGAAGAATCGTCAACTATCAATAATCTCTTCATTCTTCAACTTCTTTTTCAGTAGTTTCTAATACCGGAAGTTTGATGATCATTTCAAAGGACTTTCCGGGAACAGATGTAATATTATAGGCTCCTTTATGCTGATCAAGTATACTCTTAACCAAATGCATTCCCTGACCTCTACCTGCATGTGCATCGGATTTATCAGCGGTGGAAAATCCTTCACGGAAAATCAAGTCAGAGATTTCAAAATCCTCCATCCCTTTTAAATCAGTATCAGTAACCAGGTTATGATCCAAGGCTTGTCTCTTGATACGTTCAATATCTAATCCTTTACCATCATCCTTATATCGTATAAACAACTCATTATCGCTTCTTGAAAGTTCAATAAGAATTTCGCCCATAATAACTTTTCCATCATTCATTCTGGCATTCGGTGCTTCGATACCATGAACAATTGAATTTCGGATAAGCTGAATCATCATGTCTTTAAACGACTCAATGTAGGCTTCAGGTAAAACTACATTATCAATATTTTCAAATGTTAAGTTAACAGTCTTACCCAATTCCTTTGCTATCAATTCAGCTCCTCTTTCAAGCGCATCAATGACCATAATATTAGACACGGAATCGCCTTCTGCCGGAAATTTCTTATAAATATTAATGATCTTGTACAGCATCTCTGCTATCTCAGCAATCATTCGATCGGCTTCATCTACCTCGTAAAGAACCGCAAGGAAGTCTTTTCCTCGAACTTCTTTAGCTTGAAGTGTAGAAATTGATTCTTCAATTTCATGGAATTTATTTGCCATCAGTTCCATTCCAATTACAACCGCATTCCCTTTTAAATTGTGAATGATGTCAAATGTAAAGCTCAAAAGTTCGCTATACTCGTCGCTTTCATTCTTTTCATACCGTTCAGAAATGCTTTTAAGCATTTTACGGGAATTGTGAAGGAATCCTCGCAGGATGGATGGATCTATCTTAAGTATACTAAGCACTCTTTCGGTTTCCTGTTGCTTCTTCTTCTCTGCTTCATCCAGGTGCTGCTGTAGTAAGATAGACTCTGTCTCATCAGAAACAGAGACCATGATATTCTGAATCTTTTCTTTTCTGAATATTCGAGTGAATTCGACCCGAATGTATTTAGTAGCGACTATACCATTTTGCTCAGTGTGAATTTTAACTTGATCGATCGGGTTTAGTTGATTCACTACCTCCTCGTCCATGTCTTCATTAAAAAGATGCCTCATGAACATTTCCAATGCTTCTAATTCACGAGGAAGAATTAAGGGACGCATGAAATTGGCAAAATTTTCTCCAGCAATTCGATCATTGCTAAAAATTTCCTTCATGGCCTTGGAGTGAAACTTAGAGATCTTGAATTCTTTATCCAAAAGGAAAATACCCTGCTGGATGTTTTCAAAAACTACAAGTGAAACTCCGTAAATATTCTTATAAAGAAACTTCGCCTTATCCCGCTGCTTTCTCAACGCAAATTGTGATTTCCGAATTTCCAATACCATTCGATTAAAGGTATTGGCATATTGGCCTAGCTCGTCATGAGTAGGAATAACCACCTTTTTGGTCATATCACCTGCCGAAATTCTTCTTGTATACGCTTCCAGCGTGCTAACGTTCTTTAACAGGTTGCTCACAATTGTTGTCATGAGCCAAAAAGCAATAATTCCTATGGTTACATCCAGTGCTAGAAAAGTCCAGAAACTCCGAACAGAATTTGCTGCAATTTCCTCTGTACGCGCTTGAATTCTATCCGACATATAGTCTTCTACATCCTTCAGTCTGTTGATTTTTGTTGTACTCGACTCGTACCAATGATCAGGATTTTCAGAGAGTGTATCATTGGCAAAAAGCACCTCACGCATCCGATTCACTTCCTCTATTTCTTCTCCTCTTACGATTTGCTCGTAATAGGCAACAGATTCCTGATTGGCGATGATATTAAATGCATCCAGGTAAGCATTTTGATTTGCTACGAGTGTGGTAAACTTATTATACAGATCGAAATCTATATGACTGAAAGAAAATGCCTGTGTACCTATGGCGCGCTCAACGCTCGCGAATTCCTTGGATTTCAGGAAGTAAATAATTGCATGTATTTGTTGAGCGATCTCCTTGTCCCTGGTTTCATCTATCAGCTTTATTACAATATTGAGTGCGTTGTTGTTGATTTCAGAGAACTTATCAATGGATTCCTCAGAGGAGATGCGATGCTGATCAATACTTTTTCTTAAGGCAGTGAATTTGTCAAAGTAGGCATTGAGTTGATCTATGTCTGTCCGGTGGAGCTCCATTAATTCATCAAGCTCTCCATTTTTAAGTTCATTGTAATACTGTTGGAGCGTACTATCCGTTCTTTCTCTTTGCTTATTCAGCTTTACACCAAAGCTTTCACCTTGATTGGCCAAAAAACCAGAGGAAATACTTCTTTCTTTTTGTATCTCATGTACTACATGGTTTATTTCTATACCTACTGTAATGGCCTTATTTAGACGGACACTATCGGAGTAATCCAGGTAATGGTACCTCACCTGTAAGTAATCGAATGCCAAAATGATAACAATAAGCGGGATAATAATCACCGCAAATTTTTGGCGTATTGGTAAGTTGGTTAGTCGCTTTATCATGAATTAATGCATGGGGTTATGCAAGCACTTGTTCTACAACTTTAAGTAAATCTTCCTCAGTGAAAGGTTTTACAATATACTCAGATGCTCCGAGAGATAATCCTTTATTTACAACAGTTTGTTGTCCAACGGCGCTTACCATGATTACCTTAGATGGCACACCTTCGTCTTTTAACACCTTCAATATTTCGAATCCCATCATATCAGGAAGAATATTGTCTAGTGTGATTAGTGTCGGCTGTAGTTGGACTGCCAGGTCAATGGCACTTTCACCATTTTGGGCCTCTCCAACAACTTCATAACCAGCGCCTTCCATTGCTGATTTTATTAATGACCTCATATAAATGGAGTCATCAACGATTAATACTGTCTTGCTCATTTTAATTCTTATTACTTTTTTATCACTTAATTAACGATTACCATCCTATTCATAGCGGAATAGGGTGACATAGAGTAATTACACCAAGTTCTTGATTTTATCTACAAATTTATTGTGAAACACCCATATAAAGTCTGGGCAGATATCCAGCTCTTTGCCATGAAAAACTGCCTTGAAATGTATTATGGACTCAAATTCACTTGATTCATTAACAATAAAATCATTTAATTCCGTTGCTTTTAATACTTTCAAAGATGGCACATTTCCGTATATCTCCACATCTAAAAAGTTAGAAAATTCTGTTATAACGGCGGCAGATACCATATTATCAATTTCTGTAAGGAAACCAAGCTTCATAATGACACTTTCTTTCGAATTGTCTTTCGCTATTTTCTCTGGTAGGCAAGCTTCATAAAGCTTGGCAACTTCTTTTTCAGAAAAAATCAAGTGGCTTGTTCCTTTAAGTTCACCCATCAACTCGGTTTTGATCAAATGCACATCTTGATTTGGCCCACCAAAACGGTCCAGGTCTAATTCTGCGTTGACATAATCAATCTGCTCTATGTTAATTGGACTTTGGAGAATTTGCTCCATGGAAGACTTGGCCATGGAAAGCCCATCGAAAATGAGCTTGGTGGCTACCTTCATTTCACTATCATTCAAATCTGCCATCATAGGATATTAGGTTTTAATTGGTTTTTTGGTCAAAATAGTCCTTTATTTTCAATCTAATTAATGTTTTAGGCGAACAATTAAGAATCTTCATCGAGTTGCTTGAAAATGCCGATTAACTCAGAATTGTCAAATGGCTTTACGAGGTAATGTTTAGCTCCACTATCCATTGCATCTACAATCGCTGATTGTTGTCCTACCGCACTAATCATAATCACTGTTGACTTAAAATCATCAGTATTTAAGGTTTTCAAAACGTCTAAACCGGTCATATCGGGAAGAATATTGTCAAGTGTGATCACATCCGGTTTTAATTCCATCGCTAAGTCGATGGCCATCTCTCCGTTCTTGGCCTCTCCTACAATCTCATAACCCTGCTCGCTAAGTAATGTTCGAAGACTTGATCGAATGTATGTTGAATCATCTACTATAAGTACTCGCATAATTTCTCGTTATTTAGTGGATGAGATTTTCTTATAAATGCGCGTTTTCACGTCGTAAATGCCAAATTTGTCTTTTCCATAATCCGGCATAATATCATAATACCCAATGATTAGGTAACCATCGTCTTTTAAACAACTGTGTAATAGATCCAGCACTCGATGTTTCAATGATTCATCAAAATAGATCATCACATTTCTACAGAAGATGATGTCATACTTATCAACCATTGGATCCATGACCAGGTTGTGTTTCTTGAATGTCACATTCGCCTTATACTTTGATTTAATCGTCGCATGCTTATCATGATAATCAAAGAAGTCCTCCATGTTTTTATTTGGGAAAAACTTCAGGAATGGGACCAGGTACTGTTTTAATGTGATTCTGGAATAATCACCCTTTTTTGCCTTATTTAATGCTTTTGTGCTCAAATCAGTAGCTACCAGCCGTGTTCTATTGAGAAGCCCCAAGGTTTCTAAGACGATGTTCATGGTATAAACTTCTTCCCCGGTAGAACATCCGGCATGCCATATTTTCATGGATTTATTGGGTATCTCAGGGATCACCTTGTCTCTGAGCTTAATCCACACATCTGGATTTCTAAATAATTCGGTAAGATTTACCAGCAAATCATCAATGGATTCAAGGAAGAACTCGTTATCCTTCAAAATCAAAGACCAAAGCTCAATGATTGATTCCATGTTATGTTTCATCATCAAACGAATGATTCCTCGTTTGAGTGATGTACGTTCATAATTTGTAAAGTCGAGCCCGTAACGGTTATTGATCGCTTGCATCAACGCTGTAAGCTCTTCATCACTGATGGTATCGGTTGTTAAGGTGGCTATGATTCTACTTTTTTAGTTGCTGATTGAAACAATACATCCATTATTGAAGCCACATCTAAAACAGGACATACATGTCCGGATCCCAATATCGTGGTACCACTTAATAACTTACTGGTATCAAGAGGTTTGGGCAATTTCTTCTCTATAATTTCTTTCTGTCTTTGTAGTTTATCTACCACAAGACCGAGCAGTCTACCCGAATGCGTGGTTATGATGACGTTTAACTCCTGGTCTTTAGCTACGTCTTTTAAAATGTTCTGACCGATCGCTAATTGATTAACATTGTCCAAATTCTTCTGGTCGAGCAATCCTTTGAGGAAGACAAGCGGAATGGACTGCTCCTGGTGATCAACCATTAAACTATCGGCAACCAAATGAATATCTTGCTTATGTAGATAGGTAACAGATTCTATATAATTCAAAGGAATGGCATAGACTTGAGATTCAACCTCAAATAAGAGCGCACCTTTTAATGCTAATGAAGAAGGTAATAGCAGATGAACCGAGGTACCTAATCCGAGTTCAGTATCAACCAAAACCTGTCCTCCGATGGATTCAACAGATTTTTTCACCACATCCATTCCTACACCACGACCCGATATCTCAGTCACTTTGTCGGCACTGGAAAAACCTGGTTCAAAAATGTATCTTATGATCTCTTTATCAGGTAATTGATCGGCTACTTCTTGCGTAACCATGTTTTGCTTAACGATTTTCTCTTTGATCTTTTGGGTATTGATTCCCTTTCCATCATCTGAGATCGTGATTACTACATTGTCTTTTTCCAAGGTAGCTGAAAGCGTCACACTTGCAGCTGCAGGTTTTCCAGAATCCTGCCTTTCTTCTTTTGACTCTATGCCATGTCCTACGGCGTTTCTAACCAAATGCACCATTGAGTCACTGATGATCTTCAATATGTTTCGATCGATTTCTACTTCAGTGCCTTTCAATATCAATTCTACATTCTTTTTCTCTGCAGCAGCTGCATCTCTAAGGACTCGGTGAAACTTATTGAATAGGAACCCCATTTGAACCATTCGAACATTCATTATTCCGTAATGAAGGTTTGAAGATATTCTCTTAATGCGTTCAAACTCCAGGGTGCTTTTACCCTCTGCACCGAACAATGATATCAACCGATCACGCTCTATTACCAACTCTCCTACCATATTCAGGAGATCATCCATTTTTCTTACCGGAATTTGAACGACATCAGCAAACTTTATTCCTGTTGCATGATCACCATCGCCCGCCTCAGTCTCTTCTTGAATCTCTTCTCCTGCTTCTTCAAATTCTTCTTCTTCAACAGGTTGCTTACCTCCTGCAGCCTGCTCTTCTCGAGCATTTTTCAGGTAGACGGTTAGTTTGGTCTTAATGCCAAGGTAACTAACCCTTTCATTGGTTGATACAGCATTAATAAGCCCCCCTAGCTTGTCATTCGCTCGGAATAGGCTATCTACAAGTTCTTTGTCTAGTGTTACCTCGCCATTTTTAACAGCTCCGAATACATCTTCCATCACATGCGCTAAATCGGCAATCTTGTCATACCCCATTCCCATCGCATTGCCCTTTAATGTATGTACAATGCGGAAAATGTTGGTGATGGCTTTCTTGCTGGACATGTCTTTTTCCAGGTCGACGAATAACCGATTCAGCTCCTCAAAGTTCTCAAGAGCTTCCGTTAGAAATAATTGGCGATATTCTTCTTCTTTGGATTTCATAGGCCATTAACCAAATAGTTTCCAATTTCTTTTATGTCAAGTTTGATATCCACTGCACCAGCTTCAGAGGCAGCCTTAGGCATTCCATAAATCACGCTGCTTTCTTTGTTCTGGGCGATTGTCTTGCCTCCAGCATCATGGATGGCAGTCATCCCTTTCACCCCATCTTTACCCATCCCGGTAAGCAATACTCCGACCATCTTATTTTTATAAACTTCAGCCGCACTTTGCATCATTGCATTGATGGAAGGATTGTTATATTCCTTAAACACCTTATCCGTGAAGTCAACCACTACTTCACCATCTTCTTCAACAAGAATAAGATTCGCGTGGCCCGGACAAAACATTACCACTCCAGCCGTGGGTGTCATACCTTTCGAAGCAGATACGACCTCCAAATTTGTAAGCGATCCCAATCGTTGAACAAACTGAGGAATAAACATAGTAGGCATGTGCTGGCACACAATGATCGGCACGTCAAAATCACTGGGCAAAGAACAAATGACCCGCTCAATGGCGGTAGGTCCTCCTGTAGAAGCTCCAATCGCAATCAGTTGATGCTTCGAGCTAGCTCTTCTTTTTCGAGTAACGACTTTGGGTTGTGCTTTTTGCTGCGATATCTTTTTGGGTTTTGCACGAGAGGTGCTCTTAATTTTTTGAATAAGTTTTTCTTGTAGCTCCCTCATTTTGGACTTGTTACGGTCCGGTTTGTTGATGTAATCAACGGCTCCATTTTTGAGGGCTTCAAATACTGGCTGGAGATCTGTGTTGCCGACTGAACTTAGTATCAGAATGGGTGTTGGAAGTTCATTCATAATCTCCCTCACCGCATATAAGCCGTCGTATTCGGCCATGTTCAGATCCAGAAGAACAACGTCTGGTTTTAAGTCTTTTACCTGGTTAACAGCTTCCAGTCCATTGGTAGCTGTGCCAATCACTTCAATTTGAGGGTCCTCAGAAAGCAAATCTGTAATCAGCAATCGCATGAATGCTGAGTCATCTACAACTAATATCTTCAACTTTGCATTCATTCTTTCAGATCCATCAAATTATCGGGTACCACAATGGCTTTGTCGTTCTTTAAAAGTTCTATGATATCCAGATAATAGATCAATTGACCCTGATCCTGAATTAAGCCTTTGATATAGGAGACGTCCAACGAAGCATTCTCTATCATATGGAGTTTGCTTGATATATTATCACCATCCACCTTTCGGGTCGTAGGTAAATGACTCAATGACAGAGCTGCAGCTACTCCCGCATTTTCAAGAACCAACAGATATTGCGTTTCTTCTACCATATCTAGTTTGAACTTCTTGGTAAGGTCATAAACTACATAGGTGGAACCCCGAACATTAGCGATCCCTTTAATGTGATCAGGTGTGTTGGGAGTTTTGGAAAGTTGGGAAACAGGCACCACCTCTTTTACAGAATCAATGTCTACGGCATACAATTCTCCTCCTATTTGGAGTAAGACAAATTGGGTTACAATGCCTTTCAGTTTATTGATATCTTCCTCATATCTTTTTCTCAATGAGGTCTTTAACTCATGAAGTTCTTTTGCAATAAATATTGGCAACCCCGGATCTAAGCTTGGCTTCTTTTCCTCAACAATCGTAGGTGGAGGCGGTGTTGGCGCTGGAAGTGGCGCTTTCGATTTAACCACTTTTTTTGGTGCTGTTTTCTTAGGTTTTGCAGCAGTCTTTTTGGGTACAGATTTTTTCGCTTTGACAGCTGCGGTCTTCGGTTTCTTTTTTGGTTTTGGTTTTTCAATAAGCTCCTTATCTGCTTTCACACTTTTCTTGCCTTTTACCGAGGGCTTACTTTTTTCGGTATCTGTCTCTGCGGAGATTAATTTTCTTTTCTTTAGGTTTTTTCCGAGCGCCATACGATTCTCAATTTAACTTTGCAATCTCACTTGCAAAAGCCATATAGTCTTTTGCGCTATTTGAACTGGGTGAATAAGCCACTACGCTTTGTCCGAACGATGGTGCTTCAGACGCTTTCACGTTGTTTCTTATCATTGAATTGAAAATTCTTACATCATAATTTTCTTTGATATAGTCTTTAACTTCTTCGCTTAATTTCCTTCGTTTGTCAACCATTACTGGTAGTATTCCCGTTATTTTCAATTTCTTTTTATAAGTACTATTTATCTTATCTATTGTTTGAATAATCTGATCCAGACCTTGCAAACTTAATACCTCCATAAGCATTGGGATAATTACTTTTTCAGAGGCATAAAGCGAATTTACAGCTAATATTGAAAGTGACGGTGGGCAGTCAATAAGTATGTAATCATATTGATCAGAAATACTTTTGATTTTTGAATTCAACATGTCGTGGCGATCTGCTAAATCGATAAGGGAAAGCTCTATGTCTACAAGCCTAATATCTGATGGGATTATATCCATATTTTCCCGTTGCTGAATGACATCTTCAATTTTTGCTTCTCCTTCAAATACATCTGAAATCGTCAAACCCTCATCTAATCCAAGGCTATATCCTAAATTCCCTTGTGAATCCATGTCAATAATCAGGACACTTTTTCCCATGTTGGCCAGTGCTGCCCCGAGGTTGAGCGAGGTGGTCGTCTTGCCTGTCCCTCCTTTTTGATTTACAATTGAAATGACTGCCATATTAGGTCTGTGATATTATGATAGCTTGAACTTACTCAATCCATCTTTCAATTTCACAGAAATATCGTTCAGAGTATTAGATTTTTTGATATAATTATTCATTCCTGCCGATAATTGAGATGCTGAGGAAGCTACCTCTTCAGTTCCTGCAGAGGTTTGCTCTGCAATCACAACAATTGACTCTGTGATGTTTACAACATTCATGATCTTTTCTGATTGCTCTTGACTTGAGCTTAATATTTGCTCGGAAAAGTTCAAGGTTTGAGATGATGAAGTAGACATCTCATTAAACATTGAAGCTGCCTCGGTGGAGGCTTCTACTCCTTTATCAACACTTTGATTCATGGCTTCCATCATTTGAGCGGCATTTTTTGTATCTGTAGACACATCCTTAATCAAGCGTTCAATTTCACTAGCTGATTTTCGCGAGTCCTCCGCCAACTTCCTGATCTCTTCAGCAACTACTGCAAATCCTCTACCGGCTTCACCCGCCTGGGCTGCTTCAATTGCTGCGTTCAATGCTAGCAAATTAGTTTGAGAAGCGATATCCGTAATTACCCCTAAAACGCGGGCAATTTCACCTGATCTTTGAGCCAATGCCTGCATGGATTCATTGGCCGACGATGAAACTCCTTTGATTTCATTGATAGTAGCCGTAACATTATTTACAATTGATACCCCTCGCTCACTATCATCAACACTTTTTTGCGCTGCTTTATTGATTGAATCTGAATGTGTGGATACCTTTTTAGAGGTGCTAAGGATATTCTCCACCAACTGAGAGGATTCATCAACTTTTTGCACTTGCGATTGTGCACCGCTACTCATCTGAGCAATCGCACTTGCTATTTCTCCTGTACTGTTAGACATTTCTGTTCCACTCGATAGCATCTCTGTAGTTGAATCATCAATTACATTCGCATTCTCTAAAATGTCACCAAGAAAATTATTCAGATTATTCAATGCAAAATTTAGGCTATCAGTCAAGCTTTTGAAATCCCCTTTCAAGTCTCCCTCAAATCTAACTGACAAGTCACCTGCGGCCATTGCTTCTAAAATTGACCGCATGGGTTGTATGGGTCTGGAAATAGATTCGAAAAGATTATTAATCGAACCGCTTATTTCCTGCCATGCACCATCTTTGCCATCCAGTGAAAGTCGCTGATCTAAATTACCTTCATCAGCCACTGAGAGAATTACCGTGTTTGTTTCCTGGATCACGCTTTTCAAATTTTCTTGCATCTCAATCAGCGAGAGACCCAAGGCGTCGTTCTCACTCAATAGTTGATATTCAGCTTCTAAATTTCCATTCCTTATTTCATCTGCAAATTTTGAGGTTTCTTCAAGTGAGTTACGTAAAATTTTGATGGATGCAACCATGTCTCCTATTTCGTCATTACGCTCTTTAATTTCAATATCTTTCAATACCCCCTTACTAAGACTTTTAGCCAGTTGGTTTACTTTTCTAACTGGACGAACAATGGATTTGGTAGACAAATAAGTAGCAATTGTTCCAATAACTATAGCCATTAAGGTTGTGATTATTATCACCACCTCGACACCATCAAATGCCGAGAACTTACTTTCAATTAGCTCCACTCTTTCTTGCTCCAACCCGGTTATATGAGTTCCCAACTGTGCCTCCAGGTCCTTCAACGGTGCTGAAACTTCATCATCCAATAAGGGTATTAATTCAAACAATAGGAAGTCATCTTGGTAGCTTTCTTCAGTACTCAAACTTTCTTGTATTCTTTGAACATGAGGGAGTACTTTCTCGAATTGATTTAAATAATCCAAAGACTTGACTTGTTCGGAATCACTAAAAATCGTTAGCGATTTAAGTATTTGCGCCTTCAGATCTGGATACTCCTTTGATTGAATGCGATTTAAAGTTGATTTATCTTCAGGATTAGGCAGATATACCCAATTTGTTGTTAAACTATTCGTCTGATTGACTAGATCTTCAAAGTCTTTTAATTGACTTGTCAATGGATAATACCCATTGGATAAGTCGTTATCAATATTTCGACTGGATCTTAGTGTGATTAAGCTGTAGACCCCGCTGAAACAAGCCAAGAAAATCACAATGAAGCTTGTAAGCGCCAGTTTTTTTGAGATAGTAAACCTCATCGAATCAAATGAAAAATAATTTTTCATGACATGAAATTAAGGGTTAGAAATAGGGTGATAAATCAAGACAGCTAGACTTAGCTGCCTTGATTAATATTGAACAGCCAAATAATTAATTTATGACTTTTGCAATAGCTAGCAGCTTATCGCCAACAACGATTCCTGCATCACTGAATGCTGACTTATTTACCACAAACTTGAGTTTGTTTCCTTCCATGTAAAATGACATCTCTGCACCTTTACTTGCTAGACTCTGATCTTCGGAAACCAACACGATTGGCAAACTCCCTATTTTATTTTGAATCAAATCAAAATTTCGAGTTTGTGCACTTGGTAAAAAGATCATTTGACACTTATCAATTGATTCAGTACCTGCAATCTTTCTCAATGAAATATTAGGATATTTTGCAACTAGAGATTCCAATTCTATCAAGGTTTTGGTATTCCCTACTACTCCTATCGTAATGTTGTCACTTGAAAATTCAATATTCTTCGTGAAGTTGATCAGGTATAATGCCTGGAATTTGTTAACCTGAGAATAGAGATTATTTCCAAAACAAGAAATCAGCAGAATAGCAATGCATATTATTATTCTTCGCATGATTCCTTCATTAAAATCCTATAGAAATCTGAGCACCAAAGAGATTGTCGTCTGCATCAGCACCGTCATCGCTTCTCAACTCATAATTTATTTTCACCACTGCATTTTTTGCAAGGTAATAATTGGCACCAAAAGTGATCCTGCTTCTGTCTCCTTCTGGAGCACCATCCAAGGTAATCTCATCATACCGCACAATTGGTTCAAACTTATCCGTAACCATGAAACCGCCCTGAATATAGAATCCATTTTTATTTAGATCCGTCACTCCAAGCGATACATCTGTCGGGTCATTGTAGGCTTCCTGGGTAGCCATATGGTACTCACCCCAAATGCTAAAATTCTCTTTGTTCATGTAGAATGATGCACCAAGAATGGACAGGTTCAACTCATTATCTTCTGTATACTTTCCTGAATAGTAGTTGGTAGAAATGGTTATGTCATCACCCAAGTCCACACCAAATGCCCCACCAACAGCTTTATTGTCATTACTGCCTCCATCCGTATCTCTAAAGTTGTTTCTTAGGCTTCTGATACCATCCCCGGAAGCACCATTCAGTCCATTTACAACATATACAGCATAGAAAGGAGTGGCATTTCCATCGGTAGCAATCCTACCTCTTACCTGAACCCCGATCTCGCCCCAGGCAGAAGGAGAAATTTCACGGTTTACATAGGCCCTGCTCACGGTCTTGTTTAGATATTCAGGATAAAGGTATTCATTGAACTCACCTGCAGGAACAAGAAACTTACCTGATCGGACAACAAAAGCCTCTGACACTTTGTAGTCCGCATATCCATACCGTAATTCTACTTCTTCTCCTCCATGCTCATATTCCAGCTGTCCTTCAATGAAAATTCGCTCCGTCAATTGCGATGAAATAAATATGTTAAAATAATGATTGTCAAAAGTTGTCCTTTTGCCTTGCTGAGAAAAAAACTCATTGGTGATATACCCATTGAAGTTTACAAAGCTTGCGTTCTTTGACAAATCGGCTCCAAATCCTCCGGTAGCAGTTTTTTTGTCATCTTCTTCTACAGTGGCATTGAAATCTTCTTCCTGAGCCATTGTAAGACTAAAAGTTGACAGAGCTACTATTAATAGAAGTAGCTTTTTGAGTAGGTTTAATCTCTTCATAATTAGTAGGTTTTAATTGTTCGTTAATCGTTTATCTCACTCATTAAATATTATCAAATGATAATATACAATAATAATAGGAAAGATTAAAGAGATTATAAATATTCGATAGATAACGTAATAACGCGCTAAAACGGATATTTAACCCGTTGAATACTATTTATCAATTGATAATTTTATTAAAAAGTATCATGTCTTCATTCACAATTATCTACTCATGCTTTTTCGATTCCGTTTTCAACGGGAAATGAGACCAAACACAATGGTTTGTGCCTGGCCTTTAATAGACTTCTCTGAATTTAGATTCCCACCTGGACTCCTACCACTAATGAGCGGTGGGTTAATCTACAGTCCTCATTTCCCATCCACTATCCGGTTCTAAGACTGGATTTCTGTTCATGGTTACGGAGTTTTACAACCTTTTTTGAATCATCTGTTACCAAATTGAATTGGTTTAATCCTTCTTTAAGCTTGTGTGAAATATCGTTGAGATCATTAGATTTTTGAATGTAATTGTTCATTCCAGCCGATAATTCAGAGGCCGAAGAAGCAACCTCTTCTGTACCTGCAGAAGTCTGTTCAGCTATCACAACGATTGACTCGGTGATGTTTACCACACTCATGATATTCTCCGATTGTTCTTGACTGGAGCTTAATATCTTCTCAGAATAATTTAGCGTCTGTGAGGAAGATGCTGACATTTCATTAAATACCGAGGCAGCCTCTAGAGAAGCGCCCACTCCTTTTTCAACACTTTGATTCATAGCTTCCATCATCTGAGCAGCATTTTTTGTGTCAGTAGAAACATCTTTTATCAATCGCTCAATTTCACTGGCTGATTTTCGTGAGTCCTCCGCCAGCTTCCTGATCTCCTCAGCAACTACTGCGAAACCTCTACCTGCATCACCTGCTTGTGCGGCTTCAATGGCCGCATTCAAAGCCAATAAGTTCGTCTGGGAAGCGATATCAGTAATGACTCCTAAAACACGAGCGATCTCACCCGAACGTTGAGACAAGGCTTGCATTGATTCATTGGCAGATAGAGAAACTCCTTTGATTTCATTGATCGACGAAGTGACATTATTTACCATTTCTACGCCTCGCTCGCTATCGTCCACACTTTTTTGAGCAGCTCCATTAATTGCATCCGAATGAGCTGCTACTTCTTTTGAGGTTCGTAAAATGTTTTCCACTAACTGGGAGGATTGATCCACCTGTTGCACTTGAGATTGTGCTCCATTGCTCATTTGCGCTATGGCACTTGCAATTTCGCCGGTACTGTTAGACATTTCCGTTCCGCTCGAGAGCATTTCTGTCGTTGACTCGTCGATAACAATAGCGTTCTGCGAAATTTCTCTGAGCAGCTTACTTAGGTTCTCCAGTGCCAGGTTTAAGCTATCCGTTAGCTCCTTAATTTCTCCTCTTGCCTCTTCCTCATATCGTTGACTCAGATCGCCATTCGCCATAGAGGTTAGGATTCTTTCAATAGACTTAATCGGTTTTGAAATAGATTGAAACAAATCATTGATTGAAGCGCTGAGCTCTACCCAAGCCCCTTCTTTGTCATCCAGATCCATTTGGCTATCAAGCTTACCTTCCTCTGTTACCACACGTACAATGGAATTGGTCTCACTAATAACTTTCTTCAGGTTGCTTCGCATAGTAATTAGAGATTTCCCCAGCACATCATGCTCACCTAGCAACTCATATTCCTGGCTCAGATCACCCCGCCCAATACTGGAAGCAAAAGACGCCTTTAGTTCCATTGAATCCCTCAATTTTTTGATGGCGTTGAATATATCCCCTACCTCATCGGTACTTCTGCTTTCATAAATGTCGGGAAGCTCTCCTTTACTCATTTTCGCGACCAGATTATTCAATACTTTAATCGGTTTTGAAATGCCTTTAATTAAGAATAGCGAAGCGACAATAGCTAGAACAACAGCTAATACAGTTAAAATAATCGTTATAAACTCCTGCGAATCAAATGCCTTGTATTTGCTTTCTACAAACCCATCCACCTTAGATTGGATACCGCCATTCACATCTTGTACGGCGCTCGATATTTCTTCCAACTGGGGACTGATTTGTTCATCATAAATCGGCATGATTTCCAGAAATAACAGCTCATCATTGTCATAGTCATCAAATGACACAAGCTTGTTCATGATTTGCGACTGCAATCCAAGGTTTTTTTCAAATTGAGCAATAAGCTGATTAAGGTTATCTACTTCCTGATCTCCTCGTATATTTTCTGTTAGAAATTGAAGCTCTTTTTTAAATGATGGAAAGTCTTGGTCGTGAAGCTTTCGTAACTGTTTCTTATGAGCTTCATTCGGAAGATAAATCCAGTTATAAGTCAGGTTTCCAGCATTTGTAATTAGACTTTGAAATTGCTCTACTTTACCAGATAAGGGTAAGTAAATATCTGTTACTTCCTGGTCTATGGATCGTGCTTTTCTTAACGCATAATTGCTATAAATCGTGCTCAGGGTGAATAGTAAAATTACTATGCCAAAACCCAAGAAGATCTTCTTGCTTAACTCAAATCTCCGTCTTAGTAGGTGGCTAAAATTCATGATGGTTTGATAGTTTACATATAACAAATTAATTCTTGTAGTCGGACAATAAGACTTCTGCCGCCAATACAGGCAGTGATGGTTTCCAATCGTCCAAACTGTTCAGTCTGTAGTAGCATTTGTGACTTTTTGAAAGACTCCGATCAAGAAGAGTTGCAAACCAAACTCCCTGGTCAAAATCTTTTATCATTCGTTCATTTACCTGATCCCCTCCAATGGATGCCGTGCTCTCGCTCACTGCATCCGGTGTTTGGGATAGATGAAGCTCAAGTTGTTCCTGTAATTCAACACGTGTTTCTTTATCCATGATCCACTCAAAAACAATGAAAAATCGTGAGGTTTTCAGCCAAATATTTTCCTCAGTTAAGTCATATTTTAGCCACCCGCTTTTAATATCAGATTCATAAATCAGGTCTTTTGATATCAAATCGTCGGTGGGCTTTCCGGTAACTGAATCCACTCCCATAAATCGCACTCGGACCTTAAATTGCTCGAGCGAGTTGTGTCTGATTCTGAGTTTCACCTTACTGACCCAGTACGGAATGTTATCATGCTCCACAAGCAATGCCATAGCTCCTCCATTTTGATTGCGATCTAAACGCATGGTTCCCGTATTGGAAAGAAAATTTCCTTTGGTTACCATGCGTATTCGTTTCAGATATTTGGTTGAACTAGAAACAACAACTTCTTCCAGTGAGGTAATAGACTCTGATAACTTGATTTTAATTGATTCCATCAGCATGAGATCTTGAATGGATATGGATTTCCGATCATACCCAATCGCAGAAAATGTAATTTTCCTATCGTACAAACTGTCATCAAGCTGTAAAGCGAATGACCCATCCTCATTACTAATGGTCCCAATACTTAGTTCAAATATCCCAATCGTCGCAAAAGGGATAGGTTCTCCGTTTTGATCTAGCAGCACTCCTTCCAGTGTAGACTGGGAAAAAGTGCTGTAGATCACGGTTAGGTAAAGACCTAAAGAAATTAGTTTAGTCATCAATTGCTCCAATCAGGGTAATTAAAATTTATAAACTAAGCGTGCTCTCCAATTGGCACCTTCACGAAGCAGATCATCCCCTCTTATCGTTTGCGTTGGATTATAGTTTGTTGCATCAAGAATATTGTGACCGGTCAGTTGGAATTCAAACCCTTGCGCGAAATCAAAATCGGTTAACCTTATGGATGCATTAAGAATCAACCTGGAGTCAATTGCATCTCTTGGATCTACTGAAACAATATTACCTGTAGGAAGACGAGCAGCATCAAGTTCAAACTCTGTTGCTTCCGTTCGATTACGCTCACCAATGTAATTGGCAGAGAAATTCAGATTAATATTTTTTGTCAGTGGATAATTACCTGTGAGGTTAAAAACCGCAGTTGGTACTTTACCCGGATTAAAATCTCCCTGTACGCTTTCTAAGGTCTCAAATGTCAAATAGTTGGATGCTCGAATGGTATCCTTTGAAATGTCGAGAACTTCCTGATACGTGAAACTACCTTGGAGATATGCGCCTTCTTTGAAGCTATATCTTACCTCAGCTTCAATACCGCTGGTTTTTACTCCACCTGCATTGGCATATTGAGATCCAAAACTATTGGGATCTGCTACCCTTCTAAGTTGAATGTTATCAGAGATTCTCGTATTGAAGTATGTCAATGTCACATTTACCTTCTTGTCTATTTTATATCCAGCGACTAGCTCTCTGGTGACTATTGTCTCAGGGTCGAGGTTTGCATCTCCAAGAAAGAGTGAATTATTCTGCTGATACAACTCCACGAATGATGGCGCTCTGAATGCTTCTCCATATAGTGCTTTGAAATATACTTTTGACATTGGTGCGATCAACAAAGCTGCTCTCGGATTTAGGGACCCGCCAGCATCACTGTAATAGTCGTATCGAGCTCCCGCTATTATGGAAAAATGCTCCAACGAGAAAGTCTTCAGAATGTTCTTCATATTGAAATCTGCTTGCCCAAATCCTGCTCCCACAGTTCTTTCCTGATTTCTTATCCAATTGTAGTTTTCAGATATATCACGGACTCCTCCAAATGCTTCC
Source organism: Ekhidna sp. (assembly GCA_965601465.1). GTDB lineage: Bacteria > Bacteroidota > Bacteroidia > Cytophagales > Cyclobacteriaceae > Ekhidna. Next base: position 3,229,834 of record OZ271834.1, read on the forward strand.
AGGTTTACAAATGATTCAGAACCAAAAGTCATAAATCCATCTGATTCAAAGAAAACATTTCCATTAGCTATGGTCTTTGCATCAAACAAGCGGTGTGTCTCATACATACCTCCAACCAATACATTCACATAGCTTTGGAAATTGTAGGCAAAATTGAGTTCCAGGCCGATATCGTCGTTTTTGGCAATCGTTTCATACATCTGCGCCTCACCGTCAGCGTAGAATGATGGAGCTTTTGTCAGTGTAGGATCGGTAAAGTATCTTCCTCCCACGAAATGATTCCACAACAATGAACCCTCGGCTGTCCAAAGGTCAGTTCGGGCATCATAGGAATAGTGGTCGTAATAGGTCTTAACTAAAACTTCACCTTGATCATTGAAAAGAGAGGTCTTATATCCCAGCTCCACATAGGAACCTTCATTATCAACATCGTTATTCCTTGTTAATGCCTCATAAACTCCAACTGGTGGTCTATCGTTGGAGTTTAACAGTCCCCCCAATAAATAAAAATCTTTGAAATTGGCACGTAGGTTGAAATTGGTGGTGGTCCTATCGTAATTCAATTGCCCAGGGGCTATGGAAGTTGTTGGTCCTGTATACATGCCTACAGTGGCTCCTACTGGATCTATCACTTCACCCGAAACATCTGACTTAATTTCTACATCAGCTCCATCGGTCTGATAGTACTTTCCTGAAAGGGTCACTTTAAGGTCATCTCCTTTTCTGAACGTATAAAGCCCACTACCTTCCATTGTCGAAAAGCTTCCGCCAGCAACACTGATCTCAGCATTTCTATCAGCATCTTTGGTTCTTACGTTGATCACTCCCAGGAAAGCTCCAGCTCCGAAAAGTGTGGATCCTGGTCCCCTGATTATTTCAATTTGTTTGATATTGTCTAATGGCAAGTTGCCGATGAACACACTTGCATCATTAAAAAATACAGATCTTACCGGGTGATCATCGATCATAAACAGGATCTTGTTATTCGTCCCTTCTGTACTGAATAGGCCTCTTACGCCAAAACTTGTATTGGCATTATTCCCGTTTCTCACTACGTCGAATCCGGCGACCATGCGCATCACCTCCTCCATATTTTTGGCTCCGCTGTTTTCAATTTGTTCCGATGTAACGATAGTTACTGCTGAAGGCACTTCTGATAAATTCTCAAGATTCAGTTTGGATACGTTTACAACCTGAATGTCCATGAGTTCATCTAAAGACATATTTAGAAGTTCAGCATCAGATTGATTTTGTGCTGTTAATGGTGTAGAGAGACAAACCATTAACCCTATTATTAGATATATATGTAAAGTTTTCATTCGTTTCTTTCGTTTGGTGGTTATTGTATTTTTCCTCTTCCAAGTAGATTGGATCCCATTATCAGGCTTTTGGAGTCCATAGCAGCCTTACCTACTAAAAACTTCAATTTTCCATCTTCCAGATAGAAGCCAATGTCTGCTCCATCTCCCACTAATCTGTCAGATTCGCTCACCAGTAATATGGACTGTGTGCCAATAGCATTGGCATAACCATCAATATTTTTGGATTCATTGTTCGGTAAATACAAAATGTGACATTGATCCACTTCTGAGGCAGATTGCACCTTGATCACTTTGATGTTCGTTTTGATCTTGGTAAAACCCTCCAAATGTTCATATACCGGAGATTCCCCGATAACACCAATTACATATTGATTGATGTTATTGGGCCACCTCACATTCTCAGAAAACTTCGTAAGAAATATTGCGTGAAACTTGCTTTGTTGACAATTGGCATGATTGGAAAATAATAGTAGAAATACCAGTATTCCCCAAAAACGCATTTTGGTTTTGATTTTCATATTTGGTAGTGGTTAATCGAAAATGTGTTCCTGCCATAGCCTCAAATTTTCATTCAATTTTATGGACGAAACATACCTCTTCCGCTCTAAGAATTAATCATAAAGGGAAGGTCCAGGGCTAGAAGAATTAGAAGGGACGACAACTATTGACACCAAGGGGTGAGATATGTCAATATCATCTAGTTAGAAAGCGTTTGGATTTTTCATTGCGGTTATTATTTGGTGGTGTGGTAGATCATTATTTGGCTAATTATTATCAACTATATTTTATTATCAATTGATAATATCACTAAACAAAACATTATTTGTTGATAAAACAATAACTTGGAGAATAAGTTTTGAAATTAGGTAATTACCTTAAGTATTTGCTAGTCATAATACTTATTAAAAATAAGCTTAAAACGCCTTTTTGAACTACAATAAGGGTTATTATTCTATGATTGGAAAAATCTTGACAGTAAGAGTGTACATACATACCATCAAAAGTGAGATGAAAATTAAATTATCAAGTGATAATATTGTATATTATTCAGACAGCTTAAACATTCCCACTTTCTCTTTGAGGTTTCTTGCTATCTCAGTCACTTCTTCTGACTTCTGAGTATAGCTTTCCATTCCTGCTGAAAGTTCGGTTGCTGAGCTCGCCACCTGTTCTGTACCGGCTGCAGTTTCTTCGGCAATCACCACAATACCTTCTGTGATGCTTACCACATTTCGGATACTTTCCATTTGCTCTTTGGTGGCTTCAAGAATTGATTTTGATATTTCAAGATTTTGATTGGAGGAAGATGCAATCTCCTTAAAGGCCATCGAAGCATCATTGGAAGCACTCTCTCCTCCAAGGATACTTTCGTTCATTACCTCTATGACTTTAGCGGCAGCAGCTGTATCATTTTGTACATCTGTTATTAGCTTCTCAATCTCTTGAGCAGAGTTTCTTGAGTCTTCCGCAAGTTTTCTGATTTCCTCAGCCACAACAGCAAAACCTCTTCCAGCATCTCCAGCCTGGGCGGCTTCAATCGCTGCATTAAGCGCCAATAGGTTCGTTTGGGCTGCAATATCTGTAATGATGCCAAGCACACGCGTAATCTCATCTGATCGCTCGGTAAGGACTTGTATGGACTTGTTGGTATCGTTAGCAAAGGCTTTGATATCCTTCATACTAAACCCAACTTTGTTTACCATCTTCAAACCAGCATCTGAACTTTCAGATACTTTGTGAGCTGCCACATTAATCTCTTCCGCCTGGTTACTCATGTTGGTGGCAGAGCGTTGAATACTTTCTACAAGGTTTGAAGATTCATCCACCTTGCTCACCTGCGTTTGTGCTCCGCTACTCATTTCAGCAATTGCTGAAGCTATTTCACCTGTATTGGTATTCATTTCTTCACTAGCTGTCAACATCTCCATGGATGAATCTCCTATGACATTCGCATTCTTAACTATACCATCAAGAAGCTCATCCAGGTTGTCGAGCGCTTTGTTAAGGTTTTCCGCCAGGTTTAGAATGTCGCCTTTTGCTTCTTCAGTATAACGTACAGAAAGATCACCTTCAGCCATACTGTTAGCGATATCATTCAAAACCACAAATGGTTTAGAAACAGATCCAAGGAGATTATTGATGGATTCGCTCAACTCCAACCATGCACCGGATTTTCCCTGTGGATTCATTCGAGAGCTAAGATCCCCTTCGACTTCAGCGTGCTTCACCACATCATTGGTCTCATCAATTACGGATCGGAGGTTATTTCTCATCATGATCAAAGAAGCACCAAGCACATCGTTCTCTCCAGCGATTTCAAAATCTGCATTGAGGTCACCCTCTCCTATCTTCCTGGAAAATTCTGATTTGCTATTCAGCTCATCCATCAAAGTGTTTACGGATTGAGCAATCTCACCAAGCTCGTCTCTGGAAATGGTTGTTATTCGCTTGGACTCATCCAACTCACCTCTTGCCAAATCCTTAAGTAGATTATTTGACAAGTCTAAAGAGTCAGTTATTCTATTCGCCAATTTCCAGACCGTATATGTTAGGATTACCAAACCTAACAGTCCGATTAAAATGGTGAATTGAAAGGTACTTCTAAATGCAGCTGTTATCTCAGAAACCGGAACTACAATCATTGCAGACCAGGATTGACCCGATCTTCCGACTGGAATTGGGGCAAAGGAAACATACACATCATCATCAAGAAACTCATCGTAAGACCTGTAAGCGTCGCCTTCACCAGCTTGTATCTTTGATAATACATCAATAGGACTGTTTTTTAAGACACTGAGTGTGTCAATGGGTTGGTTGAACATTCCGGGATCTGCATGCGCAGTAATGACACCCCCGGTAGAAATCAAAAGTGCATAAGCACTTTCATAAAAATCCACTTCAGCCACTTCCTGAAAATCATCTACAGACATATCTACCCCAACAACGCCCGCAAACCTTCCATCAACCTCTAATCTTACCGTGGGAGAAATCCCTAATAATGAGTCTCGTGTATTGGAAGAATAATCGTAATCCAAATACCAATATGGTTCGCTAAGGAGCTCTTTAATCTCGCTATCTGCTTTAAACTGCTCGTAGATAGCGCTTGCTTTACGTCCATCAAGCTCAGCCAGTTCCAGTGATGATTTTACTTCATCACCATCCATGTATGAGTTGAATCTTTCACGGCCGTAACTCTTATCCCAATTTGGATCAATAAACTCTAGCTGCCAGCTCATCCAGGTTGCATCATATTTGGGATACCGTAGCAATACTTTTTCTAAAAAGGTCTTCCTTAAATCATTTCGCTGCTCATCCGGCATGTAGGTATACTCTTCCACCGCATCAGCCATAATTCGAGCAACTGCGAGATCTTCATCGATGATTGCCTTAATGGTATTTGCTTTTTTTTGTGCGTATGAGTCTGCCAATTTCTCTGCTTCAGTTATGGCATTATTTCGAAGATTATAGCTTATATACCCCAACGTGATGATGTATATAAGTACCGTTATCCCGAGGATAAACACCATCATCTTTCTCCTAATTGTAAAATTTTTAAGCATTTTGATCGCGGTTAATCTAATCGAAGATAAAGGCACCTATACCGTTTCGGTGAATTTATCACTTGAAATCAATCCTAATATATCGAATAGGATAATCATTCGTCGATCTTTTTTAATAATTCCTTTGAGGTATTTCTGCCCCATTACAGACTTCAGCCGTGAAGCTGAAAGCTGTTCGATCATGCCCTCCGAAACCATTAAAGTATCGGGAACATCCGGGATGGCTATGGCCATTTGAAATTCCTCATGCTCTAATACAAGTAGGTATTTATTTTCTGTAGCTTGGTTCGCATCATTACTGAAGAAATGACCTAAATCCAAAACACCAAATATATTCCCCCTCACATTGGTCATGCCTTTAATGTAAGAAGGCATTTGTGAGACAGGTGCAATATTAGGAAATGGAACGACCTCTTTAATTAAGTTGATCGGGATAGCATACTCTTCACCCTGTGATTTGAAAACACAAAATTGATGAGAACTTTCTTCCTGGACTTCTGCTGAAGCATCTGACCCAGCGTTCTCGGCTTCCAGTTTATCAGCAGAAACTGCTTCTTCCACAGCCGTATCCCCAGGTAAATTTGGGGATTTTTCATCATCGGTTTTCTTAGTAAGATTGTTTCCTAATGCCATCACTCAGTAATAGACGTAAATATGATGGATCTAAGAAACTAAATAACAATGACTTTTACCTATATCTGTCTCAGTAAAATAATGAGTTGAATCAAATTTTCGTCTAATTACAGCCATTGAGGCGTAAATTGAGTAAGATTTCAAACGAACAGTCTGCCTTTTATCAATCTCAATCTTAAAAGACTGCCAATTGCTTTGTATCAACCTGTATAACCAATTACCTTTTCTTTCTACGACTTGATCTTCTTCCCTCTCTTCGACCTCCAGAGCGTCTTTTGTCATTTTTCTTTTTGAAATCCTTTATGGATTTCGTTCGATCAGCGGCTGATTCATTGTCCGGATGTACCCTGACTGCCCTCCCTTCGAACTCAACTCCGTCGAATTTATTTCCAAAGCCTTTCTCATACGTTTTATCCACTTCAAAATAGGAACGGTTTTTAAGCACTCGGATACTTCCAAAATACTTTTTGTTTACTCCAGATAAATCCGACAATAAATGAACCATATCACTTTTAAGGAATCCATCTACGGATCCGATATTGATAAAGAATTTCCGGAATTTGCTATTAGCTGATCTTTCCGAAGATGCTCCAATGGACTCATTTAGATTTATCTCTTCACCCGATTGGATGGCCAACTGATTCAATTGAAGCGATATAAGTCTATTCAAAATCTCATCCTTAGTCATTGAATCGAAAGACTCTTTAACTAATTCAAATAACTTTGGTGCCTCCTGATCAATGTCGACGGCAATCAACTGCTCGGCCCATTTTTTGATTCTTGAGCTTTGCATTTCATTGACACTAGGAACCTCCACACGCTCAAATTTCACGTTGATTTTTCGTTCAAGCTCACTAATCTTCCTTGACTCTCTGGGATTAATCAATGCCAATGAAACCCCCTTATTGCCTGCACGCCCGGTTCTACCACTTCGATGTGTATAACTTTCCAGCTGGTCAGGAAGTGTATGATGAATGACATACGTAAGATCATTAACATCAATCCCCCTGGCCGCTACATCTGTTGCGACTAGCAATTGCATGGATTTAGCTTTGAATCGCTTCATTACTGCGTCTCGTTGAGACTGAGAAAGGTCACCATGTAAAGCCTCCACACCATATCCTACTTGTCCCAGAGTATCCGCAATTTCCTGGGTTTCACGCTTAGTCCTGCAGAACATGATGCCTCTCATGTCAGGCTCTCGATCAAGAAAGCGTTTTATTGCTGGAATTTTATTGCTGACCTTGGTCACAACATATTTATGCGAAATGTCTTTATTACTCTTTTCAGAAGTATTGATTGATACCTCTTTAGGGCTTGACATGTATTTCTTAATGATCCTTCTTATTTCAGCTGGCATGGTTGCAGAAAACAACCAAGTGACCCGATCATCGGGTGTGTAGGACAAGATATCATCTATGGCTTCTTGAAAGCCCATATTCAACATCTCATCAGCCTCATCTAATATTACATATTTGACCAAATCCAGCTTTACCGCCTTTCGCTTAATTAGATCTAATAGACGGCCGGGGGTAGCAACGACAATTTGAGTAGGTCTTTTAAGTGCTTTTATCTGATTCATGATAGCAGCACCGCCGTAAACTACTTCAACATTTAACTGTTTTTTACTTTTAGCAAAATCATTTAATTGCTTTGCAATTTGTTGACCAAGTTCACGAGTTGGCGCCATTACCAATGCCTGTGTGTGACTGTCGTTTGCATCAATCAAATCAATCAATGGTAGGCCAAAAGCTGCTGTCTTACCTGTACCGGTTTGGGCGAGCCCTATAAAGTCTGTCGGATTTTCATCAATTAATATCGGAATGGATTGTTCTTGTACCGGTGTTGGGTCGATAAACCCAATCTTATCCAGGACATCAATAATAGACTGAGATAGTCCTAGTTTTTCAAAATTGTTCAAAGAGCGCGCTTTAAAATGAAATGCAAAACTATGGTATCGGTAGAGAATCTTGCTGGTAATTAAGAAATATATCTTTGTTATCGATGGTTTTTTTATTGAATGATAGTTAGCGAATCAATCTGTAACATATTTTTGCCTGCTTTAAAATGGACAGCAGGAAAAGACATATTGTAAAAACCATTACCTGGAGAATCATCGCCACGGCTACAACCTTTACGCTAACGATGATTTTCTTCAGAGAAGACCCAAATGCAACAGAAAAAGCTTCATGGGTAGCTGTAATAGAAACGATACTAAAAATGGCCTTGTACTACTACCATGAAAGAATATGGTTCAAATTCAAAATGAATTTAAGGAGTAGTATCAGGCACTTGCTAAAAACCATAACCTGGAGGTTTACCGCCTCACTTACAACTTTTCTAATTGCCTCTTTTATTTTTCGTGAAGACCCGAATGCGATGGAAAAAGCAACAGGTATTGCACTGATTGAAGTCGTACTAAAAATGCTTTTTTATTATCTACATGAAAGAGCCTGGTATGCATCCTCATTTGGCCTAAAAAAAGAAGTTAGGGGTAAATAGGCACGATAAGTGTTTGATGAAAGTAATTAAAAGCTTAATCTTGAATTCGAATTGATGATAAACAAACCAATCTCATGAAAAAGAAAATTATATACCTTCCATTTTTTACTGCAGCCTTCTTTCTAATCTCATGTAGTGGAGGAAACAAAGCATCTGAAGAGTCCTCTGCCGAAAAAAAGGAAGAGATTGAGAGTTTTGTAGAAAAAGAGTTTACTTATCCGCTCCCAACCGCATTTGAGGTTTCACAAATGCTTGGAAACGCGAATACCTCATACTCTTCTGAGATCGTTAATGATCCTTCAAAAGCTGATCAGTATGTTGCTACCTGGCAGAAAGCTGCAAACCTTGGTGTGTATGGCGCTGACTTAAGCTATGCTGCTACTTTTGACAAGACGCAGGAAACCATTGACTACCTGGATGTTTCCAAAAAACTCATCGATGACTTAAATATCACTTCTGCTTTTAACGCTTCGATGGCTCAGCGAATTGAAAATAATATGGATAATATTGATTCGCTTATCTTCATCGTTACAGAGTCTTTTTATGATACATATAACTACCTAAATGCCAACGGAGAAGAAAAAACCTCAATCCTGGTAATAGCTGGTAGCGTAATTGAAGGCTTGCACATCACTTGCGAACTCGTAAAAATGAGCGAAAATCAAGGTGAACTCATGGCTGTCTTAGCAAATCAAAAGGCACAAGTAGTGAAACTTGTGGAATTGATGGAAGATCATCAGGAAGATGAAAACGTAAGTAAGGTGTTGCCTAATCTTCGATTTATCAATTTCACTTATGATCAACTAGGAGACGGTGTAGAAATGACAGATGGACAATTTTCGGATATTGCCAACAGTGTAAAAGAGATGAGAGATCACATCGTTGGATAATCATTGTCTAAACTATATTTTTAGAGCCTCAACGAAAGTTGAGGCTTTTTTGTACACAATATCCTATGACCGAATCAATAATTAATGCACTTGTACATCTTTTAGCCATCATAGAAAGCGCTAAAGAGGATACTGGTGTTGTTGATTCAGGTGAGTTGGTTATTCGGCCATACCTTCAAAAGAATCTTAACAACGAGACACTCACTGCAGAATACATCAAATTATTCTATGATTACCTCAATTTCTACAAAGAGCAGCCAACAGCAAAAGACGAGGAAGGAATAAGTATTGACAGCACGAGTATCCTGCAAATTGCAAAGATTTGCAATCAGCTCAATAAAGAGTTGCTTCACTCAGAAAGACTCATTGTTTTCATGCAGCTCATGGAATTAATCAGAGCTGACGAGAAGGTGACTGCAAAGGAAGAAGAATTTGCTGCGCTTGTTGCATTGAACTTCAACCTGGACCAGGAGGACGTTCTAAATCTGAAAAGTTTCATTCTCAAACCAGATGAGAAGGAAATCAACCAGGAACGGATACTGATAATAGACAACAAACAAACGGAATGGCCAGAAGAAATGGCCTGGATCATACGCAAGAAAAAAACAGATAACCAGGTCAGGCACTTATTTGTGCAAAACCTATTTGGTAAGATTACTGTCCTCTATTTGAGTAGCGTTGAAACTTTTGTTTTTCGTTACGACGGCCCACTCAATCTTTACCTCGAGGGGATAAAAGTTATTCCGACTAAATCATACATTTTAAAGCCAGGATCTATCATAAAAGGTCCAAACATCTCTTCCATTTATGAGTCCGAAATAACCAAGCAGTTTATTCAAGATCAAACGAGTACGCGTGTAGTTCTTGCGGGTGATAAAGTAGAATTTAAGTTTAGAAATAGTAGCAATGGATTGAAACCCTTCTCCTTCTCTGAAGATTCAGGAAGACTTGTCGGAATAATGGGAGGATCAGGGACAGGGAAGACTACCCTCATGAATATCCTAAATGGTAAGTTAGGAGTGGATGGAGGACGCTTACATATCAATGGATTTTCGTTGGAGCAAGCTTCAACGGAAGGTGTAATTGGTTATGTACCTCAAGATGATCTTCTCTTTGAGGAGCTTACAGTGTATCAAAATCTGTACTTCAATGCAAAAACATGTTTCAGCGATTTTTCAGAGGATTTAATTGACCGGACTGTTCATAAAGTATTGGATGATCTGGATCTGGAAGACATCAAAGATCTGAAAGTAGGTGACCCACTCAACAAAACTATATCTGGTGGACAGAGAAAGCGTCTTAATATCGCACTGGAATTAATGCGAGAACCGTCAGTCTTATTCGTAGATGAGCCTACTTCTGGTCTTTCCTCTATGGATTCTGAAAAAATGATGATGTTGCTAAAGGATTTGACCCGTAAAGGAAAACTGGTTGTAGCCATTATTCATCAGCCTTCATCGGAAATATTCAAGCTTTTTGATCGACTATGGATTCTAGACAAAGGAGGATATCCAATTTATAATGGCAATCCAATAGACGCAGTGGTGTATTTCAAAACCATGAATACACAAGTAAATGCTGCAGAGAGTGAGTGCCCCAGATGTGGAAATGTAATTCCGGAGCAAATCCTCCAAATCATTGAGGCACGAGAAATTGATGAGAGAGGAAGATCAACTAAAAAACGCCGCGTAAACCCTTCGGTTTGGTATTCTAAATATCAGGAGAATATTCTTCCTAAATTGGTACGACTCAAATACGATTCAGTCTTACCTCCTACCAATTTCCGAATTCCGGATAATTGGAATCAATTTAGAATTTTTAGTAAAAGAAATTTGCTGTCCAAAATTTCCAACAGACAGTATGTACTTATAAATCTGCTGGAAGCACCCCTATTGGCCTTTATACTGGGATACTTCTCCAAATACTCTCCTGAAAAGGTCTATGCATTTTCAGAGAATATCAACCTACCTGTATACCTGTTTATGTCTATCGTAGTATCACTATTCATGGGTCTCACAGTAAGCGCTCAGGAAATCTACAAAGACAGGCAAATTCTGGAACGAGAGTCATTTCTTAACCTATCACGTCTAAGCTACATCAACTCCAAGGTGGTTTATCTTTTTATTCTCTCTGGCATACAAACGCTCTCATTTGTTCTTATTGGAAACTATATCCTGGAGATTCATGGAATGACACTCTACTACTGGGTGGTGCTATTTACCGTTTCTTGCTTTGCCAACTTGATTGGATTGAATATTTCGTCAGCATTGAATTCGGTGATAAATATTTATATCCTTATTCCATTTATTCTGGTTCCACAATTATTGTTAGGTGGAGCAATGATCAAGTTTGATGAACTTCATCATTCACTAAACAATCAAAAAAATGTACCCATTGTAGGTGATTTGATGGCCTCAAGATGGGCATATGAGGCACTGGCGGTCGCACAATTTCGATACAATGATTACGAAAAGCACTTCTTCGAGGTAAATAAAGAGATAAGCAAGAATTCTGTATATCGGTCTTTCATGGTACCCGAGTTATTAACCATTAATAAAGAAATTGTACGCGATAGTGCAGACTGGAGTGACAAAACACGATCATTCAAAATACTACAAAATGAGGTTGGAAACCTTACGAACCTGCATGGTTTACGTTCGTTTCCCTACCTCGATCAAATAACACCAGAGTATTACAGTGTGGCAATTTCTAAAAGGCTTGATGATTACCTGAAATTTGCAAAAACCCATTTTTCAGACAAGTACCTCCAAGCCCAGCAAGATCGAGATCAACTCTATCAAAATTTAGTTGATGAAATGGGAAAAGAGGGCTTCGTTGAATTAGAAAAGAAATATCATAATGAGTTTTTAGCTGATTTATTGATGAACAGGGCTCATCTTGACATGGTTTATCGTGGTGAAGATCAACTAATTCAAAAGAAAGATCCTGTATTTATGAGGCCATATTCCTCGATTGGAAGGGCTCAATTTTACGCTCCATATAAAATCTTAGGAAGTTGGGAAGTACCCACTTTCCATTTCAACATTGCCTTTGTATGGTTCATGACCATCGTCTTATACTTAGCGCTTCTGGATAATACGCTGAAGAAACTCATCAAGTTCTTTGAGACAAAAGAGAAAGATGAAAGCAGGCCAAACGCATGGATACGATTCTGGGATACCTTCTTAATAATGATTGGGTCACCTCAAGTATATAAGCGAGCAGTCAAAATCAAAAAATCAAACAGATAATCAATGGTATATTCAAATCTTGCCTCTTTAATCATGCGAATAGGCTTTGGGAGTATGATGCTGACGCATGGATGGGGAAAATTTATCAACCTGATCGAAGGGAACCTTTCGTTTCCAGATCCACTAGGAATTGGGTCAGCTCCCACATTAATCATTGCGGTTTTAGCCGAATTTGTGTCCCCCATTCTTTTGATCATTGGTTTTAAAACTCGACTTGCAACCATTTTACCGGCGATAACCATGATAGTCGCTGCTTTTGTATTTCACGCAAACGACCCCTGGAAGAATCAAGAATTTCCATTACTATACCTGGTTGGATTCATTGGGATCTTCTTAGTAGGTAGTGGTAAGTATTCGCTTGATTGGAGGTTAAAGAAGGTTTAATTTTTTATAAATCGCCTTCTCACTGATTTGTGTAATCTCCCCTGGTTTCAATGGTTCTAAATGTAAATCCTCAATCGCACTTCGGATAAGCCGGAGGGTTGGATGCCCGACCTTGGCTGTCATTCGTCGTACCTGTCTATTCTTCCCTTCAGTCAGTTTAATCTCAAGCCAGGTTCTAACAGGATGTTTTGTGTAATTAACCGCTGGATTTCTTTCCTCAACTTTAGGCTGAACAATCTCAACTTTAGCTGGCTTTGTAATGTGTATTTTCCCTTTCAAGTTAATCTCAACACCTTTATTAAGTGTATCAAGTGCAATTGTATCAGGCGTTCCTTCCACTTCTACTAAATACGTACGCTCATGATTGTGATTAGGGTTAAGTAGTTTGTTGTTTAGGGATTTATCATTCGTCAGAATCAATAAACCTTCGCTATCAAGATCTAGCCTTCCCACCGGATAAACATCTTTGGGTAAATCTTTGAATACGGATTTTAATCCCTCATTTTCTCCCTCATTCGAAAATTGACTTAAAATCTTGTATGGCTTATTGATGATGAAATAAAGTCGCTTTCTACTCACGATCGAATAATTTAAAAACTACAAAGCCTATTAAAACTCCAAGTACATTTGCTACAGCATCTATCCACTCAAAGTATCTATTAGGAAAGTACGAATATTGTGCAAATTCCAGTCCCAGACCATACAAAGAAGCAGCAATTAAAATGAATCGTGATCTATTCGAACTAAGCATTTCTGATTTTCGGAAGGCTATCAAGAAGCTGAATGCTAATACAAAATAGGCGAAGCAATGCTGTACTTTATCAAAGTAGTCAATACCCTCCACTTGGAAAGGCACACTGAGAAATGTTGATAAAATAAAAATACCTATGGCTACTGCAACAGCAGGGATAAACCAAATGATCTTACTATTCACTTTAGAAGATTATTTTTTGTCCATCCGACAATCTATTTAATTGGAAATCCTTAGCATCAATGACTTCATCTGCCATATGCGTTAGCCATAAAGCTTTGGTTTTGAAGAGTGATTGTTTTTTTAGGAGTTCCTTATAGCTTAGGTGTCCGAAACTAACTGCTTCTTGAAAATTACATTCACAGATAAAAAGATCAGTATCGTTCGAAAGAGGGATGAGATTGTCTGACCATGAGGTGTCCCCCGAAAAAGCAACTTTCTTACCCTTCCATTCCAGACGAAAACCATGCGGCAATGAAGGAGGACTGTGTTCAACGGTCCAGACCTTGATAATCTTATCACCTATCTCAAGCGGGGTATCTTGATTATACTCTAAGAAGGAGATATCTAATTCCATCACCTTATCGGCTGTACCTGCATACATGGCTTCTTGGAGATCATATACCTTTTGGGCCACTCCTTTTGGGCCAACTATGGTCAATGGGGATTGACGTGGATGCTCAAATAAACTGCTTATTAAAAAGAATGGAATACCTCCATAGTGGTCGCCGTGGAAGTGAGATATTATTATCGTTGAGATAGACTCTAGTTTAATCTGCTCGTGCTTTAGCCTGATCAAAGTGCTTGCCCCACAATCCAATAGCACTCGCTCATCACCGTCTGTTAGCATGAAAGAAGTGTTATTTCTTCCCCCATTTCCAAATGCATCTCCACACCCAAGTACAGTTAATTCCATTCGCTAAATTTACCCAATGGAGTTATTCTTGAATGATAAACTTGGAAAAATAAGCTTGGAAGTTGATGAATCAGCAACCCAAAAAGCTATACTTATCCTATCACATGGCGCCGGCGCTGGAATGCATCACCCATTTTTAAAGACGATTTCCGATGCTATATCTAGTGATACTATCACAGTAGTTCGTTTCAACTTTCCTTACATGGAGCAAGGACGGAAATCCCCTGGTTCACCAAAGGCTAACATTGAAACTTGGAAATTAGTTGTTGAACATATCCAATCTACCTATCCCAACGTCCCTATTTTTCTTTCAGGTAAATCTTACGGTGGTCGTATGGCATCTCACCTTCTGGTTGAGGTCACTCCCCAATCGATTAAGGGAATCATCTATTTCGGCTTTCCACTGCATGCTCCTGGGAGAGACTCCAAGGACCGTGCTGACCACCTGGATAAGATAGAGGTCCCACAACTTTTCCTTCAAGGATCCAATGATAAACTGGCAAACGTTCAAATGATGGAAGAGGTAGTTAACTCATTATCAGCTTCCGAAATGCGAGTTATAGAATACGGAGATCACTCCTTTAACGTGCCAAAAAAGAGTGGAAAGACTAAGGATGAAGTGATGGATTATCTTGTTCAGGAGTCAATAGCATGGATCAATAGCCAAATAAATTAATCCGGATGATACCAGAAAGGGATCTGAACAAATTTATTGAAAGTAAGTGCTGAATCGTTCGTTACTTTTCTTACCGCTAACAGGTTTTCGCCAATATTAAATGAATCCGTAGGAATAGTGGCTAACAGTCCTTTTTGCCTTTTTGCCGGATGAACATAAAAGTGAAATTTGAGCGAAGAATAAACCGAGTCATTCACGCTTATTTCATAAATCGATTTCTGACATTCAAGAAGCATCTCAGGATTTTCTTCTGAATAATCGACACCCGTAATTTGAAAATTGCCACCTTCTGCCTCTATACCCATCATGAAATTCAATCCATCGTCTTTTAAAGGTTCAAAATCAGGGCATTGAGCAGCAATTATTGGATTATCTAAAGGATCATATCGCAAGAAAACCTGAAAATGAGGCTTACCTACAAAGCTTGATTTTAGACTAACACTTCCCACATGTTGATTCTCTGGTCGCTCATCATCATAATAGTTTGCACTCATTACATTTGCTTCGTCACTTTCAGGAAAGTATTGATACTGGTCAAACGAAAAGAGTGACACAAATACCACACCTAAACCAACTATCAGGTAAATAAACCGAATTCTCTTTTTCGAGAATTTACTTATGAGGTAATAATAGATACTCCTGCTTAGTCCTGAAAGCGTAATGAAATTATAAAACCGATAGACCGGATAGTAGATCCTTGCAAACCATTTGATCTTTTTGAAAAATCCTAGGGTAAAGTAATCAATCATGTATACCAAGCCCATCAAAATAAAGATCGCGTATGATATGGCTATGATTAATGATAGTGTTGTGCTAAAACTACCTTCCGGTAATGCAGTCAGGACCGTACTCAGTATGAAGCCACTGATGGCCAGGAATGCCAGGAACATTCCAAATGCAAGTAAGATAGAAATGATGAGGAATGAGAAAGCAAAAATCACACTGCATATTTCATCCAACATGATGACCAACCTGTCCAAACTTACTACCTTCTTTCTGAGCTTTTCAGTGAAAAAATCATTGTAATTGAGCTTACTAAAATCTATGGAAGATTGTACTGATCTTAGGCCAATAGCACCAATCCAAAATCCACGTAACATTAGATGAATAACCAGACATATGGTTAATGCTGAAATCGATTTTTGAAGTAAGATGAGAAATACAAATGCAATGGATATCGGTCCTGAGAAGTTGTACTTGAATTGCACATTGACCAGAAATTCATCAAATTCCGAATTAGCTCCGATAAGTAAGAATATGGTGAAGGCAGATACCAGCAATTCAAGTTGCCAGCTCTCTCGCTCTAATTTTTTTAGCCAGCCTTCTATCTGGTCTTCCTGAATATCGCTCATTGATCTTTAGGTGGGTATGACAAATAAAGTAGCCGATCACATCGCCTTGCGATCGTCGTTCTCTCTTTGAGTGTTTCCTTTGGCTTTCTCCATTGGCTTCTTCGCCTTCATGATCATAAATTGAGTCGCAAGATTAACTAACTCTGGCTGTCCGGAATAACTGTACCCTAACTCCTTCAACTCATCAATAATCTTACTGTACTCTTCAGCTTTCGAAAGAGAAAAATTATCACTATTCTGAAGATAGACGGCTTCAATAACGCCCAATGAATGCTTCAACATTCGAAATAGCTTCTGATTCTTTGTCTCTTTTTCTTCACGAAAATGTTTAGCATAAACATCTGGCATGAGTTCTTTTAGCCGCTCGAAATGCTCACTGAGTACTGGATGTTTGTCTTTGGTCATTTGGCTATTGCGTTTAAAGTTTTGATGAGTTCGTGTGCTACCTGATGCTCTTGCCTGGGAGCTAATTCAACGAATTTATTGATACTTTGGATGGCATCCCTATACCTTTTCATTGATATGAGGACCAATCCAAGGTTATAAAAACTATTTGGATACTCTGGCTCTATTTGCGTAGAGAGCTCATAATGAATTTTCGCTAGTTCTAAATTACCGATATCAGAATAGACATTACCAAGATTGTAATGTGCTTCAAAATGCCTGGGATTCTTCGTCAGGCATTGGGTTAAGTAGTCGATGGCTTTGGTGAGATCACCCTGACTTGATTTCAGAATGCCGAGATTACAATATGCGTCTTCAACAGATTGATTGTTCTCGATGGCTAGCAAGTAAAATTTCTCCGCTTCTGCGTTACCAGCTTCATCCAACTCCAGCGCTTCTTCAAAAAAAGAACCCGCCTTTGGCAATGACACAACCGGCGTTTGATCTGCCAATTGATCAAACATATTTAGCTGTCCGTAATCTTCCAGATTCGGCTTCTTCCTCCTCCTGGCCTTTTTAGGACCAAGTTTTCTCGGAGGGTTGACCGGAAATTGAACAACTTTTGTCATTTGTTTAGCTTGCTTTACGCTTCACCTCTTTCTCTCCTTCTTTCTGCTTTTTATCAGCTTTCTTCATTGGCTTCTTAGACTCCTTCGCCTGATCAATACTTGCTTTCAAGGCTGTCATAATATCTACAACCTCTGGTTCTTCTTCCACATATGAAACCACCTCATTTCCTTCGATCTTGTTATTAATCATATCTCGAAGCGCATCATTGTATTTATCTTCGAGTTCAATTTTCTTGAACTTCTTCGTCATCGACTTAATCAGCATGTTCGCTAATTTCAGCTGCTCATCTTCAGCCTCCTCCTCTATGCGAACATTGGGAACATCTTTTATACTTCTAACCTCATTTGGGTACCGAAGTTTGTAAATCATAATCCCCCTATCATGTGGGGTAAGTAAAACTACACTTTCCCTATCTCGAAGCACCACTTTGCCTACACCAACTTTCCCAGACTCACGAAGCGCCTGACTAAGTAATGCGTAGGTCTTGCTTGCAACATCTCCATCCGGTCCGGCGAAGTAGGGTGAATCATAAAGCGTTTCATGAACTTCTTTAGCATCTACAAACCCTTCGATCTCTATTACCTTGGTACTCTTCAGTTTTACCTTTTCAAAATCATCTGGCTCTATGATTACAAATTGTCCAGGCTCGTATTGAAATCCTTTAACAATATCTTCTTGTCTTAACACATCCCCCGTAACCTTATCCCGTTTCTCATACTTCACTGGATTGTTAGTTTCCTTAGAAAGTAAATTGAATTGAACCTTCTGCGCTGTGTCAATGGCATTGTATATCCTGATGGGGATGGTTACCATAGAGAATCGAATATGTCCTTTCCAGATCGCTCGCATTGTATGAATTTACTGATTTAGGCAGAAAATTAAAAATCTTTAATCTTTAATCAAAGTGATAATATATAACATATTGATTATTAATTGATTATATAAATTAAACTAACAGTTAATATCAACTTATCAAAAGATTTAACCTATTGACTTTCAGTATTTTAATGGAATCTATTGTTCTCATCAGAAATACGCATCAATTGCCATAATTGGGACAATTTAAGTTGAACCATAGGCACAACACTTCTATTTTTGCGACCTCATTAAATGAACACAATGAAAGACTTTGTAGAAGAACTGAAATGGCGAGGAATGGTGCACGATATTATGCCTGGCACCCAAGAGGAATTGAACAAAGGCATGACCACTGCCTATATTGGTTTCGACCCTACTGCAGATTCTCTACATATCGGAAACATGGTGCAAATCATGACCCTGGTTCATTTTCAGAAATGTGGGCATAGACCATTGGCTCTTGTAGGCGGTGCGACAGGAATGGTGGGTGATCCTTCCGGGAAATCAGCTGAAAGAAATCTACTGGATGAAAAGACCTTGAATCACAACCTTGCATGTGTTAAGAAACAACTAGAAAGCTTCCTATCCTTCGATGGAGATAATGCTGCTGAAGTTGTTAATAATTACGACTGGTTCAAAGAATTTGGATTCCTTGAATTTATTCGTGACGTTGGAAAACACATCACGGTGAATTACATGATGAGCAAAGATTCGGTTAAGTCACGATTAGAAACAGGCCTTTCATTTACTGAGTTTTCATACCAGTTAGTTCAGGGATATGATTTCTACTACCTGTGGAAACACAAAGACGCAAAGCTTCAATTGGGTGGTTCAGATCAGTGGGGAAATATCGTAACAGGTACAGAACTCATCCGAAGAAAGGATCAGGGGGAAGCATTCGCAATGACTACTCCCCTAATCACCAAGGCTGACGGATCTAAGTTTGGCAAGTCTGAAGGTGGCAATATTTGGCTGGACGCTGAAAAAACATCTCCGTATAAGTTCTACCAATACTGGATTAACTCTTCAGACGAAGATGTGGTGAAATACATCAAAATCTTCAGTCTAAAGGGACGTGAGGAGATTGAATCATTAATTGCAGAACACAAAGAAGCCCCACATCAGCGATTACTGCAGCGAACACTTGCTGAGGAAATCACCGAGCGCGTGCATTCAAAGCAAGATTTAGATACCGCAATCAAGGCAAGCTCCATCCTCTTTGGAAAATCTACCACTGAAGATCTAGAGAGTTTGGATGAGAAAACGCTCTTGCAAGTATTTGAAGGGGTTCCTCAAACCGAGGTAAAGAGCAGTGATCTTGAAGGAACGGATGTCACTACGTTCTTGAGTGAAACCACACAGAACATCATTTTCAAGTCTAAAGGTGAGGCTAGAAAAATGATTCAAGGAGGTGGAGTTAGCATCAACAAGACCAAGATTCTGGCTCCAGATCAATCGGTTGATTTTTCATTGCTACAGAATAAGTACCTTTTGGCGCAGAGAGGTAAGAAGAACTACTACCTGATCAAAGTGAATTAACTCACTTTTTCTTCACCAGTTCTTTCTTTTCCATCAGTCGGACTACAACGCCTGCATCGGACATATTTTCGAGGATAACCTTAAATAGGAATGTTAGGGGTACTGCCAGTAACATTCCTGCGGTCCCCCACAAGAATGCCCAGAATACAAATCCAAAGAGGACTGCTACAGTATTCATAGAGAATGAATCGCCCATGAGTTTAGGTTCAATCACATTTCCCATAATTAGCTGTACTCCTTCCAAACAAACGAATATGACGAGCACTTGAGAAACAGAGCTAGAATCAATGATTCCTAACACCAATGGAGGAATGATGGCAATTAAGGATCCGATGTATGGAATGTAATTGAGCACAAATGCTAAGAAACCCCATAACACGGCATAATCGATTCCAAAGAACCAACAGATCAAACCTATAGCAACTCCTGTCATTAAACTTACCAAAGTCTTCACTTTGATATAAGATCCAACAGAGTCTTTAATTCTATGGAACATCTCCATTGACTTTCCATTGTCTTTATCAGGTGATCCGATTAAGTAACTGATCGTTTGATCATATTGCGTAATGGCGCCTAATAATCCGGCAAAGTATAAGATGGTCATTAAGAGCTCTGCGGCCTTCCCACTAACCGTATTTATAAAAGAGCCTGAAACCGTCCAGAATTGACTGGTTTGTAACATGTCTGCTACTAACGTGCGAAGCTCTCCTTCCTTGAAAGTGATCCCAAAGTAAACCGTATAGTCGTTGATGAAAGGTCGTAAGTCGTTGGAAATGCTATCAAGTATGGTATCACTATTCTGAACCAGTGCTTGAATAACATTGAATAGACCGAATCCAATGAAGAAAAACACGGTCATGGTAAAAAGTGTAGTGAGTGCGATACTGACACTGACAGGAAATACACGCTGAAACAAATTCACAAGAGGCTGAAAGAGTACCGCGAAGAAAAGTGCGAAGAACAAGGGTATCAGTAGATTTGAAAGTTCTCGCATGAGGTACAACACAGCGATTCCTAAAAAAATCATCATGATAACCTTGATATGTCTAAGGGATCGCTCCATTTCCGATTGTGAATTCATGATCGCAAAATAATTGAATTCATAGAGGAATCGCCTAACTTTAGTAAGAATCAAAGGCCCCTACTATGAAAAACCTGACCTCACTCTCCGTTCTATTTCTTCTACTTCTAAGTTGCAATGGACAGGAAATCCCTAACAAGGAATATCAGTTGAAAACGGCGGTGCTGGCTGCGCCAGAGCATCAGCGTGCTGACGCAACGGTTTTGGGTTTCGACAGCAATGGCCAAGTTGTAAAGTTGAAAGAAGGAACCAATGACTTTGTATGCATCGCTGATAATCCGTCACGCGATGGATTTAGCGTGGCTGCATACCACAGAAGCCTTGAACCTTTCATGACGAGGGGTCGAGAGCTTAAAGCTCAAGGCATGAATGCAAAGGAAGTGTTTGATAAACGAGAAGAAGAGGTAGCAGCAGGAACCCTCGAAATGCCTGACAGAGCTACACTTTATGTTACCACGGGAGATGAAAACGAAGAAACAGGAGAAGTTGAAAATTTATATACCAGATATGTAGTATACATCCCTTATGCAACAGAGGAATCAACCGGAATACCACTAAGCCCACCAGCACCTGGAGCTCCATGGATCATGGATCCAGGGACGCATCGGGCTCACATCATGATCAATCCACCAAAAGAATAATATTCATTTATTCAGGTATCTGATCATAGTTTTCAAACACCACATACTTATAAAAAACGTCAATACACCAGTAATCTCAAATAGAAGATCATTAGGTAATTCATACTTGGGTGGCGGATACATGGTCTTTAATATATCATGATCAACATTCAAGAAATAAAGGAAATTTTTCAGCACATGATTATACAGTCCTTCGTAAAAACCGATTGCACCAACGAAGAAAAATCCGGCAAACAGGACAAAGATCCATTTGATTAAAAGCCTGTCCCATTTGATGGAAATCAGCAGTATGACAAATGAAATAACCAGCCAGGTGAAACCTTGATAAGCAATATGATTTCTCCATGGAGTTTCATACAACCAGGCCCCATAAATATGATGTAGTGAGGTAATTAAGTATACGGATAGTATTGATATCGCTACCCGGATATATGTTTTTTTGAATTTCATAATAACCTTTTCGTTTCAAGTGCTGTCAAACCTATTGAGAGAGCTTCAAACTTTCCTATTTGAAAACCTTGAGAAAACCTTGAGAATGAAAATGCCGAATAATTCAAAAATCCAATTGTTAGTAGAACGGAATGAAATCATTAATCAGGAAAATGGTGAGCGAACGCATATGGAACCACGACTCACAAGAATATTAGAAATGTTATTGCTGAATCAAGGACGCGTTGTGTCCAGAGAATCAATCATCCGCTCCATTTGGGGGAACTACAACAGTGGAGAGGAGCTTCTGACACATTCTATTTCAATGATCCGTAAAAAGATCGGTGATGATACCATCAAGACAGTACCCAAAAAGGGATATTTAATTGAGTCTAATAGATTGGTTCAGCCAATTGCTTCTATTACAAATCGATTGAATTACTGGTGGTTGGTATTGGTTGTAGGTTTTATAATGCTTAGACTCATATTTGGACATCATTAAAACTTACTACATGACAATAGGCCAGAAGATGATATCTACTCGTCTATTTCGTCGTCTTCCCTCCCATGTTCGGTTATCATAGACAGGATTGAATTGGCCAAAATCCCGCTTTTCAATTTGATTAGACTTAAACTCCATTTGCAACAGGCGCTCGATGACTGCATCCCCACGCATTTGGGAGAGCCACTCATTGTATTCCGCTCCTCCTATATTATCGGTATGACTGTGAATGGTAATGGTATAATCGCGGATATCCCGAACAGAATCAACCAGAGACTTTAGCTCTTCGATTTGCAATTCATCAATGAAATAGCTTCCTCCTCCGAAGTAGATACTTTTTAATATATATGCTTGCTGCTGATCTTGGGCAAAAGATTGAGATGCAATGAAAGTTAAGAATATGGTCGTCAAGATGCGCACTGCTTAGAGTTAACGAACATCGAAGCTCCTTGTTTCGATCACCCATCTTTCGTTTCAACCACTCATCATTTATCGCACTTCCGATCTCCATGTTCCTTCTTAAATTACTGTGTCTCTTAAAACAGAAACCTAAAAGATATGAAGAACAAATTACTCACCATGCTTCTATTGTTAAGTGCCACAGCTTTTGCTCAAAAGTTAGACATGGATGACTTTAAGAACATGGCACCAAGAAACATCGGTCCGGCTGGAATGTCTGGTAGAGTCACCGCTATAGATGTGGTGACCGATCAACCTGACGTCATGTATGTGGGATCGGCTTCCGGAGGTGTTTGGAAGTCAACAAGCGGAGGAATTGATTGGGAACCAATTTTCAACGACCAGACAACAGCTTCTATTGGAGCAGTGGCAATTCAGCAATCCAATCCATCGGTAGTTTGGGTAGGAACTGGTGAAGGAAACCCTCGAAATTCCCTAAATGGTGGAGATGGAATCTACCGAACACTAGATGGTGGAAAGAACTGGGAAAAAATGGGCCTTGAAAAAACCCGACATATTCACAGAATTATTATACATCCAGATGATCCTAATACGGTTTATGTAGGAGCTATTGGATCCCCATGGGGAGAGCATGAAGAACGGGGTATTTACAAAACCACTGATGGAGGTAAAACCTGGAGAAGAGTACTATTTTCAAACATTCGTACGGGTGCTGCAGATCTTGTCATGGATCCTAGCAATCCTAACAAACTCATCGCTGCAATGTGGGAACATAAACGGGATCCATGGTTCTTCAAATCTGGAGGCCCGGGTTCTGGACTATATATCACTCATGATGGAGGCGAAACCTGGAAAAAGCGGACCGATGAGGACGGACTACCAAAAGGAGATTTGGGGAGAATAGGAATAGCAATTGCCCCTTCAAGACCAAACGTGGTATACGCATTGATAGAGTCTAAAAAGAACGCATTATATCGTTCTGATGACGGAGGATTTAAATGGAGAAAAATCAACGATAAAAGTGACATAGGCAATCGACCTTTTTACTACTCGGAAATCTATGTTGATCCAGTAAATGAAAATCGTGTATACAGCATCTTCACATATGTAAATGTATCAGTGGACGGAGGTAAGTCCTTCTCGCAGCTGATGGGTGCATATGGGGTGGATAATGGAGTTCACCCAGATCACCACGCATGGTATATCCATCCTAATGACCCAGACTTCATGATAGATGGCAATGATGGGGGACTCAATATCACCAGAGACAGAGGTGAAACATGGAGGTTTGTTTCGAATCTTCCAGTAGGTCAATTCTATCACATCAACGTTGACAATGAAACTCCTTACAATGTTTATGGAGGAATGCAAGATAATGGCTCATGGGCCGGTCCTGCTTACGTATGGAAAGCGCAGGGGATCAGAAATCACTATTGGCAGGAAGTTTCATTTGGAGATGGGTTCGATGTACTACCTGACCCAAGAGACAGCCGTTATGGTATTTCTACAGCCCAGCAAGGATTCGCTTCCATCTATGATCGAAAAACAGGATACAATGAAAGCGTACGTCCAACTTACCCGGATGGAGATGTAGAATTACGTTTCAATTGGAATGTGGGAATGGCAAGAGATGCTCAGAATCCTGCAGTTGTCTATTTCGGAAGTCAGTTCGTACATAAAAGTACCGACGGTGGTCAAAATTGGGAAATCATTTCTCCTGACCTAACCACAAACGACCCAGAGAAGCAGAAACAGGGAGAAAGCGGTGGATTGACAATGGATGCTACAGGTGCAGAAAACTATTGTACCATCATCGTGATTGAGCCTTCATCTCTCAATTCAGATCTCCTTTGGGTAGGTACTGATGATGGAAACATTCAACTTTCAAGAAATGGTGGAGACAGTTGGACCAATGTGGGTGGAAACCTTCCTGGCTTACCTAGCGGAACGTGGATCACTCAAATCAAAGCTTCCAATAAAAATCAAGGTGAAGCACTGGTGGTTGCAAATGACTATCGAAGATTTAATTACACCCCTTATGCCTACAGAACCAAAGATTATGGACAGACGTGGGAACGTATTGTAGACAGTAATGATGTAGTCAGCTATGCGCTTTCTATCGTAGAAGACCTGGAAGAATCAAGATTATTATTCCTTGGCACCGATGATGGACTTTACGTGTCAATAGATGCTGGAGCCAATTGGACCAAGTGGACCGAAGGGTTCCCAACGACCAATGCATACGACCTTGTGATTCACCCTGAAGAACATGACCTGGTGATAGGAACATTTGGACGTGCTATCTGGGTAATGGATGACATTCGTCCTTTAAGAGAATTAGCAACAGAAGGAAAATCATCACTGGATAAAGTCCTAAATGTATATGCACCGCCAGTAGCCTATGTTGCCCAAAACCAGCAACCGAAGGGTACTCGATTCGGAGGAGATGCCATTTACAATGGAGAAAACAGACCATATGGAGCAATGCTCACCTATTCCATCAATCGTCCGGAAGAAAAGAAGGAAGAAACAGATGATAAGAAAAAGAGCAAAAAGAAGAAGAAAGATGATTCCGAAATGGATGAAAAAGAAGAGAAAAAGGTATCCTATGATTCTTTGACGATCGAGGTGTTTAATGGAGATGAATTAATTCGTACGCTGAAATCAAAAGCGCCAAAAGAGAATGGTATTCACAGAACATTCTGGTACATGAACGAGAAGGGAACTAATTTCATGAGTAGGAGAAATAGAAATGGCAACAGAGAACCAGGAGGAGTTACTGTGCTACCAGGTACGTATAAAGTCAGATTCACCTTTGGTGATCAGAAAGATTCAACGAATATTGAAGTCAAGTACGATCCAAGAATTGAACTATCTGATGCAGCAATTAAAGCTCAATACGATGCGCTAAAAGCCCTTGAATCAAAATATGCAATGGGCGTCAAAGCCGTGGATCGATTGAAAGAAAGCCTGGACATTGCCAAGGGCATTCAAGGAGACTTGAAGAAGAAGGACAAAGAAGGGTTTAAGGAACAACTTGAGTTATGTAAGACGACTATTGACACTTTGAATACCATGTTAGATGTATTTCTGGGAAAACAAGATGATAGACAGGGGATTACAAGAGGGAACCCTAACAGTGTAAATAACTCATATTTTTCAGCATCCAGATATACCAGTAATGCACTTCATGCTCCCGGGGTAACTGAAAACAAACTCATCAAGAAGTTTGAGGAAGACCTTGCAGAAGCGATGGAAATGGTAAATGGATATTACAAAGACAAATGGCCTGAATTCAGATCAACAGTTGAGGACCTGGACACCTCTCCTTTCAAGGATTATGAAGAAATAAAAGAAGAGTAACACAGAAAGCCGACTCAAATTGAGTCGGCTTTTTTATTTTACCTCAAAATCTGTTTTATGAAGTTTCTTAAAATTCTTGGTCTGGTAATTCTTTTGATAACTGTTGGTGTATTTTCCTATGCATTCTATATCAAATACACACTCACGCCCACTTATTCAGGAGAGGTTACCCTTCAAGGTCTAAATGACAATGCTGAGGTATACTTTACTGAATATGGTATTCCGCACATCTATGCTCAAGGTGAAGCAGATGCCTATAAGTCATTGGGCTACATACATGCTAAAGAGCGTCTATGGCAAATGGATCTACTTCGTCACGTAGGAAGTGGACGGCTGTCCGAGCTTTTTGGAAGTGACATGATTAGTGCCGACAAATATCTGAGAACGATGGGGTTGAGTGGATATGCCAGAGAATCTGCTGAGCTATACATTGAACGAAACCATGAAAGCTTACCATTGGTACAGGCATATCTGGACGGCATTAATGACTACATTTCTAACAATCCAAAGCCATTAGAACACACCATTTTGGGATTAGATGTTGAACCTTTCACCATACAAAATGTATTTGAAACCCTAACATACATGTCCTTCAGTTTTTCTAATGCTCACATTACCGATCCGGTACTTACTGAGCTATCAAATAAACTTGACACTACCTACTTGGCAGACTTAAACATCTACCATTACAAAGGAGAATCGACCCTTCGATCGTTTGATGACAGATATTCAAAACAGGCGAAACAAACGCTAGCGGTTCTCAACAGTTTAAATATTCCGGAATTCATTGGAAGTAACAGCTGGGTGATTTCCGGAGCAAAAACATCAAGTGGAAAGGTCATTCTCTCCAATGACCCTCATATTGCATTTTCCCAACCATCTGTATGGTATGAATCACATCTTACTACTCCGAAAAATGAATATTATGGTTACCACATCCCCGGAGCGCCTTTCCCCCTGCTCATGCATTCCGAACGTCAAGCCACAGGCCTAACCATGTTTGAAAATGATGATATGGACTTCTACGTAGAAGAAATCCATCCAGAGGATTCTAATATGTATATGCATCGTGGCGAGTGGAAAGGAATTGAAACGAAAGATGAAATCGTCAAAGTCAAAGGCGCCGATGATTACAAATTCCAGATTCGATCTACTGTGCACGGTCCAATCGTTTCAGATATCCTTCAAGATGAGCCTCTAAATGATATCGTCAGTATGCATTGGGTGACTTCAAGTCACACGAACTACATGATCGAGTCAGTATATGGTTTTATTACCGCCAACAGTATTCAGGACATGGAAAACGCTGCATCACAAATTCATGGTCCCGGATTGAACATCATGTATGGGGACACGGAAGGCAACGTTGCCTGGTGGGCTGTTGGAAAACTACTTAAAAGACGAAATGAGCTGGCCAGTAAAACTTTTTATGATGGCTCTACCGGGTTGGATGATCCAGACTCATCTTATAGTTTCAATAAAAATCCTCATGCCATCAACCCACCATGGGGATATGTTCATAGCGCCAACAATCAGCCGGACACAGTAGATGGCGTGGTTTATTCGGGTTACTATTTGCCAGATGACAGAGGCGAACGAATAGCTGAAATATTGGATCAAGCGAGCCAATCAGATATAGAAACGGTTAAAAGCATGCTAATAGATGACAAGTCAATGATGCAAGAAGCGATTAAAGGGATTCTCCTTCAAGCCATCAAAGACACCGATAGAGGCGACTTACTTCGCGAGCTCTTGAAGTGGGAAGGTGACTTTAACAAAGATGACTTCAGACCGCTCATTTTTCAAAAATGGGTAAATGAAATAGTAAAAGCAGCAATGAAAGATGAAATTGGTGAAGAACTATGGCCCATCTATAAAAAGTCACATTCTTATAAAGTCTCAATCGAGCACCTCATCATAAACGAAAAGACTCCATGGTGGGATGACATATCAACTGATTTGAAAGAAACACGAGATGGAATCATTCGCAAAACCTTTGAATCAACACTCAATGAACTATCCAATAGTTGGGGTAATGATTATACCAAATGGAAATGGGGGGATGCCCATAAACTAAACCATAAGCATGCGATGGGTGATGTGGTAAGTTTCTTAAATGTCGGAAAATTTCCAGTTTCAGGAGCCAACGAAGTGCTCAATAACATGGGATATACCTACAATGAATCTCCTGAACAAACCATTCTTTTTGGACCATCAACTCGTCGAATTATAAACTTTGAAGACATCAGAAACGATAGCTGGAGCATATTGCCTACGGGTCAATCAGGCAACTATTTCAGCCCTTACTATGATGATCAAGCGAAGATGTTTGTCGATGGGGAATTTAGAAAAATGATAATGAATCACGATTTGATCAAACAATCTGAAAATAAATTAGTACTTAAGACCGTAGACTGAACCCTACACATTCAGCGAATGTTACCTTTACCGTCAATAATAGATTTAACCATAATCACACTATCATGGACAACAGAAAATACTTACCATTTGTGATCATTGCGATCATTGCTTTCATCGTTCTATTATCAGCCTTCAATAGAATATTTTATCGTATAGAGGCATCAGAACGAGCCGTAATCTTCAAGACCCTTTCCGGAGAATTAGATAAAGAAAATATTATAGGTCCTGGTTGGCATGTAAAAGCACCCTGGAATGAAAAATATGTGTATGAAGTATCAGAGAACAAAGTTGAAGAAACGATGGACGTTCTTGACAAAAATGGATTGAATATCAGCGTAGATGTTACGGTAAGATTTCATCCAAAGTATGATGCAATTGGAGAAATTCAAGAAAATTTTAGGGGAGATTATATACAAAGACTCGTTATCCCTGAAGCTAGGTCAACAGTACGACAAGTTATGGGAAGGTATACTGCAGAAGAGATTTACTCAACGAAGCGACCTGAAGTTGAGGCAGCAATCATTGAAGAGACACGTGAGGTCCTTGGGGCAGAAGGAAATGAGGTAGAAATGAAGAGCCTGCTCATTCGATCCATCAAACTACCAGAACAAATCAAAACAGCTATTGAGAATAAATTGAAGCAAGAGCAAGAAGCTTTAGCCTATCAGTTCCGTTTGGATAAGGAAGAAAGTGAGGCAGAAAGAAAACGAATAGCTGCTGAAGGTGAAGCTGCTGCCAACAGAATTATCAACAGCAGTTTAACTCCTGAGTTGTTGCGTATGAGAGGAATCGAGGCAACGAAGGATATTGCTAATTCTCCAAATTCTAAGGTAATCGTAATTGGTAGTGGAGGCGACGGTTTACCTCTGATTTTGAATAGCAATTAACCTTCTAAATATGGATTTAAATCGTTAATTTCGTGGAAATTTTTAAGTCAGCAAATAAGAATAAGTAATATGTCAGAAACCGCTCAAATAACCATTGATGGTCAATCGTATGAACTTCCGGTAACGGAAGGTTCTGAACAAGAAAAAGCCATCGATATTAGTTCCTTCAGAGGACAATCAGGAGTAATCACACTTGATAGAGGATTTAAGAATACTGGATCTTGCGAAAGTGCCATTACATTTCTTGATGGTGAAAAAGGGATACTTAGGTATCGAGGATACCCGATTGAGCAGTTAGCTGATAATTCAACATTTCTGGAGGTTGCCTACTTGCTGATTTATGGCGAGCTTCCAAATAAAGCAACCTTTGACAAGTTTGCCGTTGACATTACTCATCATACATTGGTCAACGAGGATATCAAGAAGATTTTGGATGGATTCCCATCAGCAGCTCACCCAATGGGTGTTCTTTCTTCTTTGATTACAGCACAGACTGCCTTCTACCCTAATAGCCTGGATCCAAACAGATCTAAAGAGGAAACAGAACTTAGCATTATCAGACTACTAGCCAAGCTACCAACTTTTGCAGCGTGGGCATACAAGAAAAAAGTAGGTCATCCTGTGGTATATCCAAACAACAAAATGGATTACTGTGGAAACTTCCTGAATATGATGTTCAAGCTTCCTGCGGATGAATATGAAGTTGATCCAGTAGTAGCCAATGCACTTGACAAACTGCTCATCCTTCACGCTGACCATGAGCAAAACTGTTCAGCTTCTACGGTTCGAATCGTAGGATCCAGTCAGGCTAGCCTCTGGGCATCGATCTCTGCTGGTATCAATGCATTGTGGGGACCACTCCATGGTGGAGCAAACCAGGCGGTGATTGAAATGCTTGAAAATATTAAAGCAGATGGTGGTGACACGAAGAAGTGGATGGCCAAGGCAAAAGACAAAGATGATCCATTCAGATTGATGGGCTTTGGACACCGGGTGTACAAAAACTTTGATCCAAGAGCTCGAATCATCAAGAAAGCTGCGGATGACGTATTGAATAAACTAGGTGTTGTAGATCCAGTATTGGATATTGCCAAAGGCCTGGAAGAAGAAGCACTTCGCGATCAATATTTCGTGGACAGAAAGCTTTATCCTAACGTAGACTTCTACTCCGGAATTATCTACAGAGCTTTAGGTATCCCTACTGATATGTTCACAGTAATGTTTGCCCTTGGTAGATTACCAGGATGGATCGCACAATGGAAAGAGATGAGAGAAAAGGGTGAGCCAATTGGACGACCAAGACAGGTTTACACCGGAAAGAATGAGAGAGACTATGTAGATATGTCAAAGAGATAATCTCGAAGAAATGGAAAAAAAAGCTCGTTGTAAAACGAGCTTTTTTTTTGACCAATGTCTCGTCCTGAAATAAGTTGACACAAATATGACTTATTATGAAAGACGACAAGCAGAGTTCTCTAGGAGTCAAAAAGCGAACTCAACGCGATTACAACATGGGCTTTAAACTAGCAGTAGTATCTCAAGTGGAAAAAGGCGAGATGACCTACAAGCAAGCACAGAAAACCTATGGTATTCAAGGCAGAAGTACAGTTTTGGTTTGGTTACGAAAGCATAGTAGATTCGATTGGTACAATCCACAAACAGCCATGGGCCCAAAATCAAAAGAAACCCCTGCCCAAAAGATCAAACGATTGGAGAGGGAATTATCCGATGAGCGGTTGAAGAATGAGATCCTCAATATGACCATCGACAGAGCTGATCAACAGTATGGTACTTCGATCAGAAAAAAGATATTACCCAAACAATCTGGTGCATCCGAGAAGAAAAACATGTGAGTCTCACACGTTGTTGTCGGCTGTTTGGGTTAAGCAGACAAGCGATTTATCAAGCCAGAGCTAGGACTCAGCAACGTGCGCTGGAACTCTCTCAGATAAAACCACTTGTACGCAATATCAGGATGCAAATGCCCCGTTTAGGCACACGAAAGTTATATCACCTCCTAAAAGAAGACTTTGATCGTTTGGGGATAAAGGTGGGTAGAGATGCTTTATTTGACTATTTAAGAACTGAACACCTGCTCATTAAGCCTAAGAAGAACTATAAAAAGACTACCTTCAGTAAGCATTGGCTAAGGAAGTACCCTAATCTTTTAAAGGACAGGAAAGCTGTCCGTCCCGAAGAAGTATTTGTCAGTGATATCACATACATCAAAAGCAGGGAACGAACACACTACCTTTCGCTTGTCACAGATGCATATAGCAGAAAGATCATGGGTTATTACCTCAGTGATGACATGAGTGCTGAACATGTGGTTAAAGCTTTGAAAATTGCTGTTAAAAACAAGAAAACAACACGAGGACTCATTCATCATTCAGACAGGGGATTACAATATTGTTCCTCTATTTATCAAGCCGAATTGAGTAATCATCAAATCACTCCTTCTATGACTGATGGATATGATTGTTATCAAAATGCATTGGCAGAAAGAATGAACGGGATTTTGAAGAGTGAATTCCTCATCAACAAATGCAATACTGGTAAGGAATTGGAAGTATTGATCAAAGAATCTATAGACACTTACAATAACCGAAGACCACATCTGAGCCTCAACTTTAAAACACCTAATTTTATACATGAAAAAACCTGTGAAGAATACTCCACAGGCTTTACTTAATTCTTTTAAAAACCGTCAACTTATTTTAGGACGGGTCACAATAAGTCACTGTGATTGGATTTGTTGTGACTTAGTTAATGATTATTCCGAAGGTGCCATCGGAAACCTTTCCTCTTTGACCCCACTCACATGACAATTAATCGCTTGCCATTGATCGCTAATTTTTACAAATGAAGTACTTGAAGTATACGTAGTAATATAAGCTTCACTGCCATCAGTGCCCTTAAGAGTAGACTTTGCTAGTACCACAGCAGCTCCCATTTCAATTATATCGATTTCTAAAATCTCAAATTCCTGAGATGAATATGATGGTGGATAATTAGATACATAAGTCATTTCATCTTGCTTTGTATACTTATCTCCATTATCATCGATCAGTTGATACCTTTCATGCAATAACACATTCAATAAAGCGGTATCTTGCTCTAAATAAGCTTTAACCCACTGATTTTTCTGAATATCGGTCAACTCTGACAAGTCATTTGCGTCTACTATCTTTTGGTTAGTATCGACTGAACAACTGAACATAGCAAGTATGATTAGTACTCCAAATAATTTTCTCATTCTGGTAAGTTAAAATGTTACTTGCCGAAAATATGTAATATTTGTGATTCATGTAAATGAAAAATTGAATGATTTCTATTGACGAATTGAAACAAAAAGCCATTCAAGCTGCCTCAAAAGCATATGCACCTTACAGTAACTTCAAAGTGGGCTGTGCACTTCTTACAAAATCCGGAAATATCTATGCTGGATGTAATATTGAAAATGCATCCTACGGACTTACTGTATGTGCTGAACGTAATGCAATTGCTCAAGCCGTCATTGAAGAAGGAGAAATCAAGATTCAGACACTCGTTGTATACACACCAACTCCAAAACCCACTCCACCTTGCGGAGCATGTCGGCAGGTAATTCATGAATTTGGAAATCCGAAAATTCATAGCGTGTGTGATTCAGAGAAAACCACAACTCATCAATTGAGCGAACTTCTCCCCAATGCCTTTGACCTGGATAAACCTTAATACCTTCGATTAATAATTTCGCTGT
This sequence comes from Ekhidna sp., assembly GCA_965601465.1. Taxonomy (GTDB): domain Bacteria; phylum Bacteroidota; class Bacteroidia; order Cytophagales; family Cyclobacteriaceae; genus Ekhidna. The sequence goes on from OZ271834.1 coordinate 3,262,968, forward strand.
AGATCACAGCTTTCCTTGCTTCCGAAGAATTTAAACCATCGCGAATTTCATCTGCGATACTCCATTCCTCTTCTTCTTCGTCTCTGGCGGTTCCTTTAAACAAACGAGGCTCTTGAAAATTTTCATCAGGGGCGAATTCAATATCTGCTCCTTCAGCCATTTTAATTGATTCTTCGTACACCCTTCTGCTTTCATCATCAGCGAAGGCCCTACGTTCTCCTTCAAGCCTGATATTCTCTTCTTCCTCATCAGGAGTTTCAATGACAACAGGTTTCTGTTCCGGAACTTGTGGTCCCTCAGATCTGCCCTCAGTTATCTCTTTTAATAAATCTTCAAATGATTTTGGTTGACCGGAAGGAGGATTGTTTTCAGAACCCGGACGAGAATCCGTTGGTTGTGTCTTTTTTTTCTTACCTCGGGTAAGAAAATAAATAACAGCTGCAATGATGTACCACCAAAAACTAAAATCGTCCATACCAGCTAAGATAGAGAAATAGATGCTAAATCATCCGATTAAAAAAGGTGATTAATCGTTGATTGTAGACTTCAACGTAGTGATGATATTTTCCTTGTCGAAAGGTTTACTGAAATATCCCACAATGAGATTTTGATCGATTGCATCGACTACCTCCTGGGCACCACCGTATCCTGTGAGCAAGAAACATGGAAGACTTTCTTTGGTCTCCTTTACTTTGGTTATAAACTCTATCCCATCCATCTCAGGCATACGCACATCACTAACAATCGCAGCGATTTCTTCATGCTCTTTAATGAGAGATAGCGCCTCAGAACCTGACGTAGCGTTAAGTATTTCAAATTCATTTTTGAAATTGAATTCAAATAACGTGATGTTGAATTGATCATCGTCTACGTACAGTATGGTGGGTTTATCCATATGTTAGTTTTTCCTGCTGTCTATGTTAATTAAAAATAAATGACTTTTTGCAAAAAGTTAAGTTATTCTCACTTTTGGTTTGTGATTGTTACAATAATGCAACGAACATTTGAAATTCGCTAAATCATTCGATTAATCTTTTAAATATTTACATGAATACACACCATTACACCAATATTTGAGGCGATGGGGAAAAATGGTGGATAAATCAATGAAACAATTTTAATTTCTTATCTCCTTGTTGCTTGTGAATCTTATATTTTTGTCCGCTTCACCGTTTTGGATCGAATGTTTTCCCAATGCAGTTAACAAAATTAGAAATAAAAGGTTTTAAGAGTTTTGCGGATCGTGTTGTTATCAATTTTGATGATGGTATTACGGGAATTGTAGGTCCAAATGGATGCGGGAAATCCAACGTCGTGGATTCAATCAGATGGGTTCTGGGCGAACAGAAGTCAAGGGTGCTCCGATCCGATAAAATGGAGAATGTCATCTTTAACGGTACAAAAGCCCGGAAACCTACACAGCTGGCTGAAGTTTCTTTGACCTTTGATAACACCAAAAATTTAATTCCAACAGAATATTCACAAGTCACAATTACCCGTCGATATTATCGATCCGGTGAAAGTGAGTATTTACTCAATGGAATCACTTGCAGACTAAAAGATATTACCAACCTATTCCTGGATACAGGTATTGCTTCAAATAGCTATGCAATCATTGAGTTAAAAATGGTTGATGACATACTCAACGATAAGGATAACTCAAGGCGCTCATTGTTTGAAGAGGCAGCAGGTATTTCTAAGTTCAAGATTAGAAAGAAAGAGACGCTAAAGAAATTGAGCGACACAGATGCGGATCTCGAACGAGTGGAGGATCTGCTATTCGAAATCGAAAAAAACCTTAAATCCCTGGAACGCCAGGCTACTCAAGCAAAGAAGTATTATGAGTTAAAAGACGAGTATAAAAACTCGAGCGTTGCTTTGGCCAAAATGTCCATGAATAATCAGCAAGAGCATTTTGATTCTATACAACAACATATTCAAGAAGAGAATGATAAAAAGCTCGCATTGAATGCATTGGTAAGTGAAAAAGAGGCAGCCATTGAGAAGGCAAAGGCTGACTTGATAGCAAAGGAGAAGCTCCTCTCCTCTCGTCAAAAGACACTAAATGAACACGTAAGTACCATTCGTCAATACGAGAGTGACAAGAAGATTAAAAACGAACGACAGAAGTTTTTAAATGATAAAATTGACAGCCTTAAAGAACAAATAAGTCAAGACAAACAAAGCAGCGAACGAGCTGCGGTATCGCTAGATGGACTTAGAAACGAGGCTCGACAAGCAGAAAAGGATGTAACAAGCATTCTTTCTAAAGTGGAAACTCTAAAAGCTGATTACGAAACACAAAAAAATCTAACTTCTGAGGCACAGGAAAAACTGAATTCACTTAATCTGTATTACGCTGAAAAGAAAGAACATCAATTCCAACTCACCAAGGAAATTGAAATTAAAGACATTCAGCTTAAATCAATGCTTTCTGAGTTGAGCAAAACAAGTGAAGATTCTAGTGAGAAAAGTGCGAACCTTGAGGAGTTTAAGAATCGTCTTGAAGAAATCGCACTTGAAAGAAGTAATAAACAAGCGATATATGATGAGCTAAAGTCCAGTGAAGAAAGTTTAAAAGAGCAGATAAGTGATACCGAAGAACGCCTTTCAAATGCAAAAGAAGAATTGGCGAAAGTCAATCGAACACTAGACGCGCGTCAAAATGAATTCAGCCTTACCAAATCTTTAGTAGACAATTTGGAAGGTTTTCCGGAAGCGATAAAGTTCTTGAAAAAGAATCCTCAATGGAAAGATGCACCACTTCTCTCAGACATTCTTAGCTGTCCGGAAGAATACCGGGTAACCATCGAAAACTTCCTTGAACCCTTCATGAACTTCTACATTGTAGATACCAAGGAAGATGCCCTCAATGCGGTCAATCTACTGAGTGAATCTACAAGGGGGAAAGCCAATTTTTTCATCCTTGAGAATTTGGAAAAACATACGGCCGAAGAAATCAATGCGCCATCTGGAGCAACTTCTGCACTTGAGCTTATAGACTATGACAATAAGTATGAAAAGTTAATCAAGCACCTGCTCTGGAATGTTTTCATTTCGAATAACCCTGAATCTGCGGGTGACGAAAACACTGTTATTCTTGACCGTGAAGGAAAAGTTACCTTTAGAAGATACAGCATTTCCGGAGGCTCTATCGGTTTATTTGAAGGAAAAAGAATCGGTCGAGCCAAGAATCTCGAAAAACTCGAAATTGAGATCAAAGATCTCAAGAAAAAGCAAAGCGATTCTGAGAAAGTTATATCAAAACACCTGGCACAGCTGGAAGAATTAAGGCGTTCATCAAAAGAATCACAGCTTGATGAGGTCAACGAAGAGCTTGCTAAAATCAAAGAAATGGAAGTCTCTGTTCAGACGAAGCAAGAGCAATTTGCTGAGCTACTGACTTCAAATAAAAACCGAAGAGAAGACATACAACAACAAATTGTTGAGTTAGAGAAAGCACTTGAAGATCTAAATCCACAGGCGGTTAAGGAAAAAAATGAACTTGAGGAGTTAGAAAAAAGCGTCGAAAGCAAGAAGGAAGAAGCAGGCACTTTACAAGAAGCTTTGGATCTTAAGTCAACCGCGTACAATGAGGAAAATGTTATTTTCCATCAGCGTCAAAACAAACTAAATAGCATTCTCCAGGAAATATCTTTTAAGGAGGAGTCATATGAATCTTCCCTCGAGCGAATTGAAAACAACAAGGAAGAGCTTGAGAATGCCACCGCAAATCTTAATGAGCTAGTTAAAAAAAGCACGGCCAGCGATGACGAGTTAGTAGGAATGTATGAAGAGAAGGAGTCTTTAGAAAATGGCGTTAATGAAGCGGAGAAGGAATATTATGAAGCGCGCGGCACCATTGATGAAGAAGAGAAGAACTTGAGGGAAACACAACGGACTCGGGAAGGAATTGACAATGCATTAATGGAGTGGCAAAACAAGCTCAATGATGCGAAGATGGGATTAAATTCCGTTAAGGACCGCTTATCTGTTGAGTTTAATATCAACCTTGACCAAATCAAAGAAGAGGAGGTCTCTGACTACAAAAAATTCTCCATTGAAGAGTTAAGAAATAAAGTAGACAAGCTAAGGAACAGGCTCGATAATATGGGACCTATCAATCCAATGGCGATGGAAGCTTTTGAAGAAATCCAGGAGAGACATACCTTTATCATTGGTCAGAAGGAAGATTTATTAAACGCGAAGGAATCGCTTCTTACCACCATCGGCGAAATCGATGAAGTTGCTAAAGAGACCTTCATGGATGCTTTTCATCACATTAAGGATAACTTCATCAAAGTATTCCGAACACTTTTCACGGAAGAGGATGATTGTGATCTTATTTTAACCAATCCCGACCAACCGCTGGAAAGTTCAATCGATATTATTGCTAAGCCAAAAGGCAAGCGCCCTCTAACCATTAATCAGTTATCAGGAGGAGAAAAAACATTAACTGCTACGTCGCTTCTTTTCTCAATCTACTTACTTAAACCAGCACCATTCTGTATATTCGATGAAGTGGATGCTCCACTTGATGATGCGAACATTGATAAGTTTAATGAGATTATACGGAAATTTTCTAAAGAGTCACAATTCATTATTGTGACTCATAACAAGAGAACAATGGCAAGCACTGATGTAATCTACGGAGTAACAATGCAGGAACAAGGGGTGTCTAAAGTAGTTCCGGTAGATTTGCGAGAACTAGCATAATTACAGTCCTTAATAATGAATTACCTGGCTAAAGTTTGTTTAATATCACTTGTACTTTTTGGTTGTAATACCGATAATAAATCTTCAAATGCGAGTTCTAGACAAACACCTAAACCCTTAATAAAATCTGATGTTAAAAAGGTCTTTGATTATCAGCCAAGACAGCCAGAAAATGGGGAGTTGTATGCCGCAATTGAATTAGGGTCTCTGGGTCTCAATTATTTCATTGCTGAAATTGATGAGGAAAATAGATGGTCTTTAAAATCTTCCTCTTATGCCAGAAGCAATATCATTTATGGAGTGAATACGCCAACAGAAATTTTGAATAAGATTTTAGAGTTTCGAGATGAAATTTTGAAGAACAATGTTCGAGAAGATCGCATTCATATATTGGCAAGTTCTAGCGCAATCCAATCAGACATCATCGATAAGTTAAAGATTGATCTGAAAGAATATAATCTAAGCATTGAATACATTAATGCTGAAGATGAAGGTTACTATGCACTTACTGCTACAATCCCGCAGGAATTTGTCAATGAATCATTTTTGGTTGATGTCGGCTCTGGAAACACAAAGCTCTCCTGGATTGAAGAAAATGACACGTTAAGTATTGATATACACGGATCAAAGTATTTTCTAAGTGATGTTCATGACACCACGGTTTTTAGAGAAGTAAGAGATGCAATTTTAGAGATTCCAGAAAAAAACAGAAACTTATGCTTCATGCTTGGTGGAATGATCTACGAATTTGAAAAGGAAAAAGTTGATCAGAGCAATAAACGCTACTTTGTGTTAAAATCTCCAGGCGACTATCCAACAAATAATGAAAAACTGAAAGCCGCTAATGTTATTTATAATGCGCTTTACTTAGAGCCAACCTACTCGTACATTTTCGATAGCCAATCTACTTTCTCCATAGGCTATTTGTTAAACTTAGAAAAGTAGATTTCTTTCGGACTAAAAGGGGTTTACTCACCCCTTGACTTTCTTTCTGAGTTTTTCAACTCCTGCCTCTGATATATAATGACTGGTATCAGGACACATTAGATTATTTTCAGCGAGCTCGAGAAGAACTTTAGAAACTTTAGAAGCTTCGGTTTTCTTAGAAACCTCGCTCTTATATGTTGAGATAATAGAGATGTTCATAGTTCGATTAGTATGTTTTGCTAATCTCGACTGACGATAATTGAATATCAATACCCATTTTTGGGTAATTCTTCTACCTACTTACTCATTAGATAGCAAGCTTCTGAATGCGACTTTTCAACTTTGGTAATAAATCAGCCTCAAACCATTCATTCTTTTTCATCCAAATTCTATTTCTTGGAGAAGGATGTGGTAAAGGCAAATATTTGGGTAAATACTGCTCGTATGAACGTACCGTGTCTGTTAACTTACTCTGGGCTCGACTTCTTAAGTAATAATTCTGTGCGTATAAACCGATGAGTAATGTCAATTCTACCGATTTACATTCACTTAAAACCTTTTCATGCCACAATGGAGCACATTCGGGTCTCGGTGGTAGATCCCCAGATTTCCCTTTACCAGGATAACAGAATCCCATAGGCACTAATGCCACCTTGGAGGAATCATAAAATACCTCATCAGTCACTCCAAGCCATTGTCTCAAATTTCTACCGCTTGCATCATCCCATGGTATGCCTGATTCATGAACCTTCTTACCCGGTGCCTGCCCAATAATGAGGAGTTTAGCTGTTTCCGAAATACTTACCACAGGTCTCGGCTCATGCAAAAAAAAGGAGCTACACACAGTGCAGCTCCTAATTTCTTTTAACAAATTTTCCATTGCCTATCTACCCAATGCATAAAGCATTTTGCCATGAGATACCAATGCTGAAATGAAGGTAGGATGAGACCGGTATGGAATATTGTATTCCTCGGCGGTCTTCCTTACTATTTTAGCAATTTTTCGGTAATGGACGTGGCAAATATTAGGGAATAAATGATGTTCTATTTGGTAGTTCAATCCACCAGCAAACCATGAGAGTATCTTATTTCTTTGGGCGAAATTACAGGTAGTCTTAAGCTGATGAACGGCCCAGTTTTCTTCAACGATATCCTTATCATCCACACTTTCGAACGAATGATCCTCCATGACATGCGCAGGTTGAAAAATGCACGCCAGACTAAATCCTGCTACATAGTGCATAAGGACGAATCCAAGCAAAATATGGTACCAGGGTAATGAAGTAAATAAGATAGGTAGTGCCAGGATATAGGAGTAATAAAACATCTTCGTCAACACCAGCCATACCCAGGCTCTGGTAATACTTTTGGTCTGCTTTTTCAAGTGACCGTCTCTTGTATATTCTGCCAATTGACTCCAGTCTCTGACGATGATCCAGCTCATGGTCATCAATCCATATAAAAACCAGGCATAAATATGCTGCCATTTGTGATGGGGTTTGATAGGAGTATTTGGATCAAACCTAAGCACACCTCCCTTCGGAGAGATGTCTTCATCCATCCCTGTTACATTCGTATAGGTATGATGCTTTACATTATGCTGAATCTTCCAATTGGTGGCGTTAGCACCCACTAAGTTTAATGAATAACCAATGACATTGTTAAGCCACTTCTTTTTAGAATATGCTCCATGATTCGCATCATGCATGACCGAAAGGCCTATCCCTGCCTTACCAAGCCCCATAAGGAAGGCCATAAGATAAAAGACCCAGATGTTTTCTACCACACCAAACAGAAACATAAAATAAGGCACCAAATAAAGGCTAAACATAAAAATGGATTTAATCACCATTTCCATATTTGCATAACGCCCATACTTAGTATTCTTAAAATATTGATTGACGCGTTGATTAAGAGTTTTGTTAAACTCTTCGTGTAAATTATTCTTGAATCTGACGACCTTGCGGCCCATCGTTGCTACAGACATATTTTCGCTTTAAATATTTTCCAAAAGTACAGAAGAAACGCTATAGTATCGATATGATTTTGATCAACGGCAGATTTATCTGTCAAGCCATAACTTGAAATCTCCTACTCTCTCCCTGGCAACTATAATCTGATCTTCATCATAATGATCAATTACGATTTCTAAACGCGAATTCGTAAAAGCAATGATGTCTTTGATAAAACTCAAGTTGACCATGTACTTTCTTGAAACCCTGAAAAACTGAGAATTGTTTAAAAGCTCTTCGGCTTTATCTAAAGTATAATCAACGAGAAAACGTTTTCCAGAGGTAGTGAAAAGATATGTGCCTTTGTCTTTACTGTAAACCAATTGAATATCAGACACTTCCACAGTTTTTAAATGGTCCCCTACTTTAACCACGAACCGTTCCTTTCCAGACGGTTGCATGGATTTTATCAATTGATCCAAATCTGTAACTGGTTGCGATGAAGGCTGCTTGCCAAAATTCTGTTCCAACTTCTCAATGGCAACATGAAGTTCCTCTTCAGCAATGGGTTTAAGCAAATAATCTACGCTATTCGTTTTGAAGGCCTTCAATGCAAATTCATCATATGCAGTAGTAAAAATGATGGGCTTCTCAACCTTAATTTGATCAAAAATGTCAAACGACAAGCCATCGGCAAGCTGAATATCCATAAATAGCACATCATACTTTAGTGCTGGCAGAGATATCGACGCAGCTTCAACCGAATCAAATTTGGCCACAAATTCATAATTAGGTCGAATTGAATCAATTAAAGATCTCAGCCGTTTAGCTGCAAGTTGCTCGTCCTCGATAATTATGAACCTCATTTTCTAATGTTTAAAAGTGGGATTTTGACTTCAAAAAGATCTTCAGTCTTGTTTATTACAACTTCTCGATTTGTTAAGTACTGATATCGAGATTTAATATTTTCTAAACCAATGCCCGTCGAATCTTTTACTTTTTTCTCTTTAAGACTATTCTTTACCACACAATATTCATCCAACATCTCAATCTCTATAAACAAGGGGTCTTTTTCGCTTATAACATTGTGTTTTATTGCGTTTTCTACAAGTATTTGAATGGCTAGTGGTGGTACAAATAAATTTGGATTATTCTCATCTATTTGAACTTTTAAATTGTCACCAAACCTGATTCTTTGAAGAAAAATAAAATTCTTTACAAAATCCATTTCGCTACTTAATTCAACCACTTCTTCATCTTTACTCTCCAGGACATACCGATACACTTGTGATAGCTTACGAATAAATTCTACCGCCTTGTCCTGATTATCATAAACAAGTGAACTGAGCGCATTAAGTGAATTGAATAGAAAGTGTGGATTGACCTGGTTTTTAAGACTGTTATATTGAGACGCTATTTGCTCCGTTTTAAGTTTCTCCATGTCAATAGAAGCTTGTCTCCATGACAACAAGAATCCTCTTCCATGCATAAAGATATTAATGAGCAGAGTGATTACTAAAACATTAAAAAATGGAGTACTCGAAGCTTGTAAACTCTCAGAAAGAGTCTTTTTAAATATCAGCAAGTCAAAAAATAAGTCAAGGCCCCACGCTACGAAATAAACGTATATTATAATGGATATGAGACTGACTAAAAAACGCTTTAGGGGTGCATCTAACCACGGAACTCGATCATCCCATAATTCAACCAAAAATTCACTTCCTTTCCACAAGGCTACCCATGCAAGTCCGCTATAGCAAAATGTGATGTAAAAGTTTCGTGACAAAAAAAATGGTTCTTGTAAACAGTCCGAGCAGAGAAGTGTAATATTCACTATGCCGCCGAAAAAGAAAATCAAGATGGCACTTACAAAATGGTTTCTCAACAATTTCATAGTGATATCACTATTTCTTGTGCACCATTTTTAACTTCAAATTTACAATCCTCGAAACTTGGAGGTCCGAACATCCCTTTTGCGTTATTGGAGAAGGCGTAAGGCTCTGAAGGAATACCAATAAAGTTAGAATCTAGCTTGTCATTATCATTCTCATCATGAAAAAGTGAAATGGCATAAGTCCCCTCACCCAGCCCATTGAAAACAAAACTGATTTCATTTGACTCAATCATTTTTCCCCCACTGGCAATTTCCTTCGATAAAAAATGATCTTCATGATCATATAATGCTATCTTCAAACTACCCTTAACCTTCTTAATGTTTTCCACTTTGACCACTAACTCGCATGAGCTTTGCGCCAACAATATGGTGGATCCGAATAGAAGGCCTATCAATAGTATTGTTTTCCTCATAATTTTTATTTTGATCAAAGTTGCTGCCAACTTGAACCAAGGATCAATTTTAACTGACTCAACTGTCGATTTTTAGAGCTGAGTCGTCATTCGAACTTCTAACAGCAATAATAGCGCATAGAAGATTGAAATATTTTTAAATTTGTTATGCATGCAGAGTAAATATGTATATATTTGTTATGCATGCAGAGTATTTTAACTTAAAAATCAAGAAATAAACATCAAAATGGAAGCGGTAATAGAAAATAAGACACTCAAAGGAGGCGAATTTTTAGTAAAAGAAACGGACGCTGAAAACATCTTCATCCCTGAAGAATTTTCGGAAGAACAAAAAATGATGGCTGCTGCCACGCAAGACTTTATTGATAAAGAAATCACCCCAATTACCGAAAGTATTGAAAGCATGGAGGAAGGCGTGATGTCAGGTCTAATGGATAAGGCTGGAGAACTTGGCCTTCTTGGAGTAAATGTTCCGGAAGAATATGGAGGGCTAGGCATGAGCTTCAATACAGGGATGCTTATTGCTGATATCATGGCCGTGGCAGGTTCTTTTTCTACCGCTTACGGTGCTCACACCGGAATTGGAACCCTACCCATACTTTACTACGGTACGGAAGAGCAAAAGAAAAAGTACTTACCTCAACTAGCTACAGGAGAATGGAAAGCTTGTTACTGTTTAACAGAACCTGATGCTGGCTCTGACGCTAATTCAGGTAAAACGAAAGCGACGCTTTCTGACGATGGCAAACACTATGTAATCAACGGTCAGAAAATGTGGATCTCTAACGCAGGATTCGCTGATCTACTTATCATCTTCGCAAAAATAGATGACGATAAAAAGCTTTCTGCTTTCATCGCGGAGCGCACCTGGGATGGAATTACAATGAATGATGAGGAGAAGAAACTGGGTATTAAGGGTTCATCTACAAGACAGGTTTTCTTCAATGATTTAAAAGTGCCAGTTGAAAACCTACTTTCAGAAAGAGAAAATGGATTCAAGATTGCAGTAAATGTTTTGAATGTAGGTAGAATCAAATTAGGTGCTGGTTGTATCAATGGATGTAAGGATGTTGCTACTAAATCTACCGAGTACGCAAATGAGCGTAAACAATTTGGTGTTTCGATTTCCAGCTTTGGAGCGATCAAGCAGAAGTTGGCAAATATGGCGACTAGAACCTACGCGACTGAATCAGCCTCCTACCGAGCAGGTCAGGACATAGAAAACCTGATTGCTAAACTTCAAGAAGATGGATTGAGTCCAAGTGATGCGAAGCTTAAAGGTGTAGAACAGTATGCGATTGAGTGCGCAATGATCAAAATTCACGGATCAGAAGTTCTTGCCTACTGTGTTGACGAAGGAGTACAAGTGTATGGAGGTATGGGATTCTCTGAAGAGGCCCCAATGGCGAGAGCATTCAGAGACGCTAGAATCACACGTATCTATGAAGGCACTAACGAAATCAATCGAATGCTTCTCGTAGGTATGATGTTCAAGAAAGCCATGAAAGGTGAGATTGATCTTTTAGGACCAGCAATGGCAGTAGGAAAAGAACTTACCGGTGTACCATCATTTGAAACACCAGATTTGTCTGCTCCATTAGCCAAAGAAAAAGAAGTGATCAAAAATCTTAAGAAGGCGGTATTAATGGCTGCTGGTAAAGCAGCAGAAAAATTCGGACCTAAGTTGGATCATGAACAAGAAGTACTCATGAACCTTGCCGATATGGTGATCGAGGTTTATGTGGCTGAGTCAGCTATTCTTCGCACAGAAAAGCTAATGAATTTATACGGTGATGAAGGAAGTTCTCTGTACCAAAATATGGCCAAGCTTTATTTATTCGAAGCAGTACGAAAAGTAAAAAATGCTGGAGATGAGGCTGTAGCTTGTTTTGCAGAAGGCGATGAATTAAGGGTAATGTTGATGGGAATGAAACGGTTCACTAAAATGGATCCAATCAATACTAAAGAGATTAGACAAGCTATCGCAGATGTCATGATTGATGAGAATAAATTCCCGTATTCATTGTACAACTAACTCGTTGACAATTACGTAAAGAATAAAAGCCGGCCATTTGGTCGGTTTTTTTATTTACAGTTTGTTTTAGCTGTAAATAAAAATAGCTTTGTGACGGAGGCATCGCATCCAAAAATGGAAGAATTCAAGAAGAAATTAACCACGAAAGAGAAAGCCTTACAGCTTAATCTCGACAATAGAATTTACGGTACAGTTGCCGAAATTGGTGGAGGACAGGAAGTAGCAGCACACTTTTTCAAAGCAGGCGCAGCATCAGGCACCATTGCAAAGACCATGTCTGCTTATGATATGACTTTTAGTGACGCGATCTATGGAAAATGTGATCGTTACGTTTCGCAGGAGAAGCTCCTGCGTATGCTCGATAGAGAATACTCTTTACTGGATCAACGTTTAACAAACCGTGCAAAGAAGAGCACCTTTTTCGCTTTTGCGAATACTGTCGAAGTAATCAACTACAACCGGAGCAACATTGGACATGGGTGGATGGGGCTTCGTTTTCAACGTCATTCAAACGCTGAGCCCAACGAATGCATCATACATGTTAGTTTGAAAGACAGGGATGCCGAGTGGCAGCAGCAGGTACTTGGAATTGTTGGTGTGAATTTGATTCACTCGTGCTACACTTTAAATACACCTGAAGAAATCATTGATTCTTTAGTGGATAATCTTAGAAAAGATCGTTTGGAAATAGATATGTTCAGCATATCTGGTCCAGATTTCCACCATGTTGACAATCGATTGATGACGCTTAAGTTGGTTAAAAATGGCCTTACAAAAGTGGCTATGTTTGGACCAGACAAAAATGTAATCTTGCCATCTGATATCATCTACCGTAAAAATGCAATTGTTTTACGTGGCAGGTTTCGTCCGGTTACCCATGTAAATGTTGACATGATGATTACCGGCATGCGTTCATTTAAGAAGGAACTTGGTCACGCCAAGGATATTGTATCTGTGGTTGAAATTACACTTCGAGATTTGACTCTTGCCGGCGAGCTGGATGAACAGGATTATCTGGACCGAGTAGATCTCTTGTGTTCGCTTGGTCAAAACGTGATGATATCCAACTATCAGGAGCACTACAAACTTGCAAGCTATTTATCACAATTTATCAAGGATAAAACCTTAGGTATCATCATTGGTCTCAATAACCTAACACAGATTTTTGATGAGAAGTACTACCAGAATCTTGACGGAGGAATCCTGGAATCATTTGCACGCCTGTTTGGTAGTAATGTTAAACTATTTGTATATCCGATTATTGATGCGGCTACCGGAGAAATTAGAACAGGAAATGACTTCACTCCAGACCGACATCTGGTCAGCCTATTCTATTATTTCATTGAAAACCATAAAATCTTGAGCATCCCTGATGCCAAGACTGATAACCTACACATCATTTCCGATCAAGTGCTAGATATGATCGAAAATGACAAAGAAGGCTGGGAAGATTTGGTACCGAATAGAGTGGCTGAAGCCATCAAAACTAATCACCTTTTTAACTACCCCTATGAAATCGAAATGGACGGGGAAGATTTGGTTTAACCATTGATAAAAATGCCCTTTGCGGGTACCCTCCTTTTGCTATATTTGGCGCTTTAAGCAAAATCTAAAATATAGTATATGAGTGCTCGCGGAAAGTTTTCCAGTAAACTTGGTTTCATTCTCGCTGCTGCCGGATCGGCAGTTGGTTTAGGTAATATTTGGAAATTCCCCTTTGAAGTTGCCGACGGTGGAGGAGCAGCATTCGTTGTTATTTACCTTGCTTTTGCATTTATCTTGTGTTTTCCAGTCATGGTTACTGAAATCGCCATTGGTCGGAAAACTCAAAAGAATCCTGTTGGTGCCTACGCATCACTGGGATTCAAGAATTGGAAATTCCTCGGATTGATGGGGATTTTGAGCGGCGTTCTTATTCTCTCCTTTTATAATGTTGTTGCCGGGTGGGCCTTTGGATATTTTCTCGAAATGATCAAAGGCAATTTTGGCATAGGCCAAAATTTTACTCAATTCCAAAATGACATACTATACGTTGGCTCATACGGACTAGTATTCATGGGTGTAACTGCATTCATTGTCTCGAAGGGGATATCTGGCGGTATTGAAAAAGCTGCCAAGTTTTTAATGCCATCCTTAGTGATAATGATACTCTTATTGACCTTCTACGCATCTTCATTGCCAAATGCGTTCCAGGGGATCACTTACTACCTAATTCCGGATTTTAGTGAAGTAACACCAGAAGTAATATACAATGCACTAGGTCAGGCTTTTTTCTCTCTATCCTTAGGTATGGGAGCATTAATCACCTATGGTAGTTATATCTCCAAGGAAGATAATATTGTTTCATCTGCAGCTTATATCACTTTGACTGATGTAGGTATTGCATTTCTTGCTGGTCTAATGATGTTTCCTTTCGTAGCTTACTTGACTGAAGGAACGATGACCGGATTCACAGGAGGACCAGGACTCATCTTTGTGACGCTTCCTGGTGTGTTTGAATCTTTGGGAACTACGTTAGGGGTCATTGTAGGTGCACTATTCTTCTTGTTACTTTCTTTTGCAGCTCTTACATCTACTGTTTCCCTTCTCGAGGTGCCGGTAACATACGTCGTTGATGAATATAAGATGAAACGTAAAACATCTGTATGGATTATCGCTACAATTATCTTCTTGCTTGGAGTGCCCTCTCTGCTTTCGAGTGGTTACTCAGGGCTGTTTACAAACTTCATCACGTATATTGGTGCATCTGCACCTACCAATTTCATGACATTTGTGGAACACATTGGAAGCGATACATTACTACCGCTTGGAGGTGTGCTAATAACAATCTTTGCGGCTTATGTCTGGAAGAAGCACAACCTTATAGAGGAGCTTCGAATTGGGAATCCTAAGCTTGAGGGAACATGGAAAGAAAAGTATATTGACTTTGCGGTGAGCTACCTCTGCCCTATTCTTCTGACATTGGTTTTTGTGTTTACAGTACTTGGTAGATTCTTTGGAATAACGCTATTCTAATTATTCTTTAATAAAAGTACCAGGATCCTTTCCGTTAAAATAAATGACGTACTGTCCTTGGCGAAGGACGGTTACGTCTATCACTTTTCCTTGCCCTTCCAAAACAAGAGTTCTGGCCGCATTATAAATTTCATAGTGGGTTGGTCTTGACAAGTAAACCTTTGTTTTGGCGGATTTAGGTGTGAACTCAACGGGTTCGGGGTAATGATCATAGTCAACCTCCCAAGAGTAGAGATAGCCAACTCTTGATCCTTGTGGAAAATTATATTTGATTCTGTATTTGTTCGCTCCTTCTTCCAGGTTGGGGAAATGACTATACGCTACACCTTCATATTTACCCGAAGCTTCAATAATCTCCTGATCGATCCATATTCCGTTTCTTAATCGTTCCACCTTAAATTCACCGATTCCAGTTTCACCTTTGGTGGTCCAGGCCAATGCGCTATCACTTAGGGATACTGAAACAAACCGAAAAATCGTATGAAACAGAATGGCCTCAGGATTTATAATAACCGGAGAACAAATTGAATCTTTGTGCAGGAGACGGATTTTAACCGGTGTATACAGATCGAAACCTTCAAAATCAATCTTGAGTGCACTTAACATGTAATTCATATCTACAACTTCCTCGTTGATATAAATTTTCTCTACACAAAACTCCCGATTGGCTTTATTAAATGGGTTCTGAACAAACAAAGTTTTCCCCTGAAATACTCCTGCAAGGTTAGTCTCATAGGAAGTCGTATCCTGGGCAAATACAGTAAATGCGGTGAGTACCAAGACCAAAAAAGAATACCTCGCCTTATACATCTTTAATTTTTGAGATCTACCACTTCAAACATGATGCTATCTCTCTGAAAAGTATGAATTATTTCGATGAGTATGCGTAATAACCCATCTAAATTTTACTTATTTGAATTAATTGAAGATTCAATATTCATATTTTCACATCAATCTAATTCCTGAAGAAATAATTTCCCGTGTATAAAACTCCCACACCAATAATCGTGGTAAATACATAAATTCGCTTGCAATGAACAAATGGATAATTTTTGTTTTAATCACATTAACCGGCTGCAGTCCAAGGATAGTGTCTTATCTGAATTCTAAAGCTAAATTCAGTCAATTCGAAACCTATAGATTGGTGAGTACAAAAGCTGAGTCCAAGAACGTAACCCCGGAGAGCACACTGGTATTTGATCTCATTAAAGAAAACATCCATAATGAAATGAACCGGCGTTCGTATCAAGTATCAAATATTTCACCTGATCTTACCTTAAGGTATGAAGTGACTGCCAGTAAACGGATAGAGATTGATAACAATCAAGCAGGACCATTCTTTACTCCTCCAACTTCTCGAACCATTTACGAATCTGTTCTCCTGGTTGAAATTTTTGACCAACGAAAAAAATTGGTATGGCAGGGTAGCTATGATCTGGGCCAGCAGAAAAAGGAAAAAAAAGTATCTAAAGCGATTGCAAAAGGTGTGGGGCACATTTTTACCACCTACCCTTACAATGCTAAATCCAGTAAACCGGATGAAACATTGAAAACATTGAGTACCTCAAAGAAAGACGATAACAAATGACAGATTATGGCTTTTGGTCATTGATACCACCCCTTCTTGCAATTGGCTTAGCGATCAAAACAAAACAAGTTGTATTTTCACTTTCTCTTGGGATATTTGTTGGGTATCTCATCATCCAGGGGGGTAATGTATTTGAAGGTTTCTTATCTACAATCACGGCCTTCGTGGATGTTTTTCAAAGTAAAGGCAACACCCGTACGATCATACTTACCCTAATCATTGGTGCGCTTATTCAATTGATCAAATACTCCGGTGGAATCAATGGATTTATTAATTGGGTTCAAAAAAGGCTGGCGGGTCAAAAGAACTTCAAAGGGAAGATTCAGGTATCATCGGCACTAACCGGATTCTTGATTTTTGTTGAATCCAACATTTCAATCCTTACCGTCGGAACCATTTTCAGACCGCTGTTTGATAAGCATAAAATTCCAAGGGAGAAGTTGGCATATCTTGCAGATTCGAGTTCAGCTCCTTCCTGTGTTTTGTTTCCTTTAAATGCCTGGGGTGCATATGTCATGGGATTACTTTTAGCTTTTCCGACATTGGACCCTTTCAAAACATTGGTCTTTTCAATACCATTTAACTTCTACGCCATTCTTACCTTAATTTTTGTTTTCTGGCTTTCATTTTCAGGTAAAGAGTACGGTGAAATGAAAAAGGTGGCAGAACGTCAATCCGAAATTGAAAATGATGATTCTTTGAGCAATGAGAAATCCTCATCTCCAGCCAATATGGTAATTCCAATTGCAGTAATGGTATTGAGCATGCCTTTCTTTCTGATTTATGGGGGGTGGGATGGTTCAGTAGCTGGTGGATTCTCGGAAAAGGTATGGGCCAGCATAAGCAATGGCTCAGGATCTGAAGCAGTTCTAAATGCATGCTTCACTGGATTCTTGGTAGCAGCTATAATGTATTTCTTTCAGAAAGTATTGACCATTAAATCATTCATCGATCAATCCTTCAAAGGAATGAATGATATGGTTGTAATGGCTGTATTAATGGTGCTTGCATTTGCGATTGGAAATCTTTGTAATGAATTGGGGACGGGGATCTATGTATCAAGGGTGACGTCTTCATGGTTATTACCCGAGATCGCACCTGCGCTGATTTTCATTATAAGTAGTTTTATAGCCTTTGCCACTGGAACATCTTGGGGAACCTTCGCAATTATGATATCGATTGGAGTACCCTTAAGCTTCGCTGTAGATGCAAACATCTATCTTGTTATTTCCGCAATATTGGGTGGAGGTGTTTTTGGAGACCATTGTTCTCCTATTTCTGACACAACGCTAATTGCTTCTGTTGCATCAGGATGCGATCACATTAGCCATGTGCGAACGCAGCTACCCTACGCCCTTTTTACGGGTACCCTTTCTGTGATCTTATACCTGATCGCTGGATTTATATTCTGAATCTATTTACAATAGTCCTTGATGGCTTTATCAGCCTCCGGAATACCGAGAGATTTAGCGAACTTGAAATCTTCGCAAGCAGATCTAAATTTCTCTTGACCAATTTTTACAGCACCTCGATATAAATAGGCTTCACCAAAGTCCCTATTGATAGTTATTGCATTATTATAGGATTCAAGTGCCTGATCAAAATAGCCTAACTGATGTTCGGCTCTACCAGAAAGGAAATGAGCTTGAGCTGAGTTCTCATTGAGGTCTATTGCATTTCCCGTGTAAATGAGCACCTTATTGAAATCTTTACGATTGTAAGAAACTTTTGCTAAACTCAAATAAGCGTTGATATACTTCGGGTCAATGTCAATGAGTTTTTCGAAATCCTTAATGGCTTTCTCAACTTCTCCTATTTCTTCGAATGAACGACCCCTATTATAAATGCTCTTCTTGTGATCCGGATGAGTAGATAAATATGAGGTATATGCCTTAATAGCCTCTTGAT
The DNA here is from genome assembly GCA_965601465.1 of Ekhidna sp. GTDB lineage: Bacteria > Bacteroidota > Bacteroidia > Cytophagales > Cyclobacteriaceae > Ekhidna. Next base: position 3,281,416 of record OZ271834.1, read on the forward strand.
ATTTTCCATCATCAAAAAGGTCATCACCATTAATCGATTCCTCACTATTGCAGCCTACCGCCATTAAAAGGATAAAAAGTATAACTATGTTTTTCATGTAATGCATAAAGTCGGCAAAAGTAGATCGATTATTTAAAATCGATACCGCTTTTAACATTTTTATACGAAGTAAGTTCGCAAGAGGCCTTCCCAAAGTTCATTTTTGCCGTAACTTTTAATGGAAGCCTGTTGGTATCCGCCGAAATCCAGAATTTAACTGCATCCTCTCCCTTGAAGACACTATTCTCTTCCATAATAGGAACTATCTTATGACAATAAATTTTACCAACCTTTGTTTTGGTTCTTTCAACGCCATGATAAATCATTTTGAAATCATAGAATTCTTCATCAAAGAAGGCATTAAGACGAATCGTATCCCCTTTGCTCAGTCCATTATAATCGATGCTCCTGGCGTACATTAGGCCTCCCATCATATCAAAATAACTGGTGCCGTCAAGATCAAAATACTTAGTTTCGTTAGATTCTGGATCAGAAATGGACGAACTCTCGACTCTTACTTCCATAGAGTCATAATCAAAGTAACTCTTCTCATCCAAATCATTATCGCCTTCAGAAAGGTCTCTATAGGAGTAATATGGCAAAAAGGTATCCTTATCAATTATCGCTCCCCATCTATCATTTACTTTATTAAAAACTCCAGCGAGACCAGCGGTTTTTCCATGTACATTAATCTCAATACACTCTTTTCCATCCCGAAGCACATACTCATCAGAAATCTTGAATGAGCCTCTTCCGACTGTAAACCAACCATATGAGAGCTTGAATTGGAGTTCTTCTCCTATACTTACTGGTTTCTCATTAACGATATTTGATTGGGCACTTGCAATCAACCCGAACAGCAATAGTGCTAAAGTTTTCATGACTTTAAGAGTTGGTACACTTTCCATCACCGCAACTAAGATGCCATTATCAAACTGAGACGCTGTTATCCCTCAAAGCTTCGTTTAATGAAGTCTTTTTATCGGTACTTTCCTTTCGCTGACCGATAATTAAAGCACATGGTACTTGATATTCACCCGCTGGGAATTTTTTTGGAACTGTTCCGGGAATTACAACAGATCTTGGAGGAACATAACCTTTGTATTCTTTGGGTTCTGAGCCCGTAACATCAATGATTCGCGAACTTGCAGTCAACACGACATTTGCTCCTAACACCGCCTCTTTACCAACTCGCACTCCCTCAACAACGATACATCGTGAACCGATGAAAGCATTATCCTCAATAATGACTGGAGCTGCCTGAACCGGTTCCAAAACGCCTCCAAGCCCGACACCTCCACTGAGATGTACATTCTTTCCAACTTGCGCACAGCTACCTACAGTAGCCCATGTATCGACCATGGTTCCTTCATCTACGTAGGCCCCAATATTTACGTAACTTGGCATCAACACGGTATTCTTTTGGATGAATGCTCCATAACGAGCAATGGCGTGAGGGACCACACGGACTCCAAGTTGATCGTAACCAGATTTTAGTTTAATCTTATCATGAAACTGGAACGGTCCAACTTCAATCAACTGCATTTTCATCAATGGAAAGTATAGAATAACTGCTTTCTTCAGCCACTCATTAACCACCCAGTCGTCACCATTTGGCTCTGCGATTCTTCGTTTGCCATTGTCGAGCTCTTCAATAACCGTTTTAATCGCTACCGAAACATCTTTTTTGCTCACAAGTGATCGGTCTTCCCATGCTTCCTCAATGAGGTTTTTTAATTCCATCTAATAACTAATATTTACAGTGACATGAAGAAAAAGATTGTGATTGCTTCTGTGCTAAAACCCATAGATGATGTACGTTCCTACTGGAAGCTGTCTCAATCAATGGCGAAAACAAATAAATATGAAGTTAATATCATAGGAAATGAAGGGAAAAAAGAATCCTATTCCGAGAATATCAAATTTCATGCTCACCAAATTAGAAGAAGAAATTGGACAAAACGCATTCTTATTCGTCCTTTAATATTGATAAACACCCTGAAGATAAAGCCATCTCTTTTCATCATCACGACCCACGAATTGATCATGACGGCAGTATTGGTAAAATGGTTAATTAGATGTAAGGTGGTCTATGATGTGCAGGAGAATTATCAGTTAAATCTTGCAATGATTAGTTCTTCGCCATTAAGAAAAGTACTAGGTACACTCGTACGCTTGAAAGAAAAACTAAGTAAAAAATACATTGATCAATATTGGCTTGCTGAGAGTTGTTATCACCATGAGCTTCCTTTCACAAAAGGCAAAGCATTGACATTGGAAAATAAGGCTTTTAAATATTCGATTACAAAGAAGGATTCTACACCACTTCGACTTCTTTTTTCCGGAACAATTTCAGAATACAGTGGGGTCAAAAAAGCGGTTAAGCTTTTTAAGGAATGTTCAAAAACTGATATTCTTACGCATCTCCATATCATCGGCCAAGTACACAATAAAGCGTTGATGAACTGGCTGATATTGGAAAAAGATAAAAACCCTTCCATTAAACTAACTGTGTCTGAGAACCCAGTTCCATATCAACAAATTCTGGAGGCAATGTCCAATGCAAATCTTGGAGTGATTGGTTATGAACCCAACTTGGTTAATAAAGAAAAAATCCCCACAAAACTCTACGAATATTCCAGGTATCATCTTCCGTATCTTGTTCAAGCTAACACCAAATGGAGTGAAATTGGAACTAAATTAGGAGGAGCTATTCCTACAGATTTTGATAATCCGAATTGCAAAAACTTGGTAAAAATCATCAAAAATAGCGCGTCGTTGTTTCCAAAAATCTATCCCAACCAATCAACATGGGAATTTGAATCTACCCAATTAATCGTATCACTAAATACATTAATTAGTTGATGTTAAATATACTGATTAACAATACTTTATTGATTCATTAAAATATTATACTAAATTTATTTTTAGATTAATCTAAATTAAATATAGCTTTGCAAAATGATTTCAGAACTAAGTTTTACGGAAGAAAACTATCTTAAAGCTATATACCATTTATCTGCTGAGAACAATGAAAGTGTGAACACCAATGCGCTGGCTGAAAGTATGAACACCACTCCTGCTTCAGTTAATGATATGGTCAAAAGGTTGGCTCAGAAAAATCTGATTGCATATAAAAAATACAAGGGGGCCACCCTCTTAAACAAGGGAAAAAAAATTGCCTTAAGTATCGTGAGAAAACATCGGCTTTGGGAAGTTTTCCTGGTGGATAAATTAGGATTCAAATGGGATGAAGTTCATGAAATTGCAGAGCAACTGGAGCACATCAAATCTCCTGATTTAATAAAGCGTTTAGATAAATTTCTCGGCCACCCTTCTATGGACCCGCATGGTGACCCTATCCCAAACGAGGAAGGCATAATGAAAAAAACCCGTCGCGCCTCCATTGCAGAAGTTTCCGTTCATTCTAAAGGTATTGTAGTGGCAGTGAATAATGATGACACGCTCCTACTCCAACATCTCGATTCACTCGGAATCAAACTTGGCTCAAGAATTAATGTTATTGATCGTATGGATTTTGATGGATCAGTTTCTATTTCTATTGATGAGGGGCCAAAGCAATTTCTATCAAAACCTGTAGCAGAAAATTTGATGATTACATTGACAGAAACAAAATGAAGCAAATAGTATTCACTCTCATTGTTTTAATTGTAGGGATCAGTTGCACTACCCAAAACGAGCAAGTGAAAGAGAAGCCTCACATCGTGGCAACAACAGGAATGCTCTACGACGCAGTGATCAATATAGCAGGTGATAAAGTCACTGCAGAGGCAATCATGGGTCCTGGTGTAGATCCGCATTTGTATAAAGCGACGCAAGGAGATTTATCAAAGTTTAATAAGGCTGATATGATCATCTACAATGGCATTCTACTCGAAGGCAAGATGAGTGAGATATTGAAGAAGCTTGGTCGACAAAAGCCTACAGTTCCTGCCGCGGAATCTGTTCCAGTAGAAATGTTAAAGTCAGCTGTTGGCTATCAAGACGCCTACGATCCTCATGTTTGGTTTGATGTTTCACGATGGAGATACGCTGTGAAAGCAGTAAGTCATGCACTCATCCGTCTTGATTCAGCTAATATCAAATTTTATCAAGCAAACACACAAAAGTATTTTACTGAATTGGATAGCCTGGACAAATATGTCAAGGCTAGAATTCAGGAGATACCTGAAAGTCAGCGAATACTAATCACCGCACACGATGCCTTCACCTATTTTGGAGATGCATACGGTATGCGTGTAGAAGGCCTGCAAGGAATTTCAACAGTTGCAGATTTTGGTTTGAAAGATATAGCTGAATTAATCGATTTGATCATTGAAAATAACATTAAGGCAATATTTGTCGAAACCAGTGTCTCAGAGAAGTCGATCAATGCTGTGGTTACCGGCTGCAAAGAAAAAGGTCACGAGGTTGAAATCGGAGGTTATCTCTATTCAGATGCCATGGGAGAGTTTGGAACTGAAGAAGGCACCTATGTGGGTATGTTCAAAAAGAATATTGAAACCATTGTAAATGCCTTGAAATGATTCAACAAGTAAAAAACCCTGTTTTAGAAGTACATGACTTGACCGTAAGCTATGATAAAAAGCCTGTATTGTGGGGTATTGACCTCTCAATTCCCAAAGGTTCTCTTTGTGGTATAATCGGACCAAACGGCGCTGGTAAGTCCACGTTGATCAAGGCAATAATGGATTTGGTGGACATGAACTCAGGGTATGTTAAGCTATTTGACCAATCGCTTAATGAGGTAAGAAAAAAAGTCAGTTATGTACCTCAACGCGAATCCGTGGATTGGGATTTCCCAGCTTCAGTATTGGACGTGGTGCTAATGGGGCGATATGCGAATCTTGGCCTTTTCAAGAACCCAAGAAAAGCAGACAAAGAAGCTGCAATGAAAGCCCTGGAGATGGTGGGTATGGATAAATATGCGAAACGTCAAATTTCTCAACTTTCAGGCGGACAGCAACAAAGGGTCTTTCTTGCCAGGGCACTCACACAGAATGCGGAAATCTATTTCCTGGATGAGCCATTTGCAGGTGTAGACGCTGCAACAGAAAAGGCTATTTTCAAGATCCTGCAAGATCTATCGAAAGAAGGCAAAACAATCATCGTCGTGCATCATGATCTACAGTCCGTTGAAAACTACTTTAAATGGGTGATTTTATTGAATCTAAGGCTTGTAGCCTCTGGTCCAACAGAAAAGGTATTTACGCCTGAACTTCTAGAAGAAACGTACGGAGGAAAGCTAACACTACTTACAGAAGTTGGAGAGTTGGTTCAAAAAGGGGAATTCGAAGCAAGAGAAAAGCAATAATGGAAACGCTGATCGAATTCTTCTCCTTTAAATATCCAAATATTAAGTATGTGGTGTTTGGTACGATTTTGCTTTCTATCAGCTCTGCCGTTGTTGGATGTTTCACCTTTATCAAGAAAAAGTCATTGGTGGGAGATGTTATCTCACATGCTGTTCTTCCAGGGATTTGTATTTCGTTCTTGGCTTCAGGCAGCAAAGATCCGTTTCTATTAATCATTGGCGCATTCATTTCCGGATGGATATCTATTTTAGTGATGGATGCCATCGTTCAAAACACCAAGATCAAAGAAGATGCTGCAACAGGACTCTCCCTCTCCGTTTTTTTTGGAATTGGGATTTTGTTGTTGACCTACATTCAACATTCCGGCAATGCTGCGCAGAGTGGACTAGATACCTTTCTATTTGGAAAAGCTGCAGCACTCGTAGGAAAAGATCTTCTTGCATTTAGCATCATAGCGGTCGTCGTTCTGTTGACCGTGTTTTTCTTCTATAAGGAATTCAAATTGATCAGCTTTGATCCACAGTTTGCCAGGGTGATCGGACTACCAATCAAGCGGTTGGAAATGATTCTCACGTCTATAACTGTATTGGCAGTTGTGACAGGCATCCAGGCTGTAGGAGTAGTTTTAATGGCTGCCATGCTCATTACACCAGCCGCGGCTGCTCGTTTTTGGACCAACAGGCTTTCCAGGATGATCATGCTTGCCTCAATTTTTGGAGCTTTCTCTGGAATCAGTGGTGCTTATATTTCTTATAGTGCTCCATCAATGCCGACGGGACCGTGGATGGTTATGATTCTTTCCATCATTGCACTAATCTCCTTCTTCTTTGCACCAGGAAAGGGAATTGTGATTCGCCAATGGAGGCGATTTTCCATCAAAAGGCAATTGTTAGAAGAAAACCTGCTGAAGTCATTCTATCGAATTGGCGAAAACAGCGGAGATCATTTCGGCGCAATAGCTTTGGATGACCTTAGGCTTATACGCAACTTCTCCCCTAATCAACTCGCAAAAGGTCTCAGAAAATTACGGATCAATGGATACGTCCAAAAAAATAGCAATGCGTGGCTTTTGACACCAGAAGGATTTGAAAAAGGAAAACGAGTGACACGTTTACATCGGTTATGGGAATTATATCTGACCAAATACCTGCGAATTGCACCTGATCATGTTCATGAAGATGCGGACACCATTGAGCATGTCATTACACCAGAGCTGGAAGCTAAGCTAGAACGACTATTGGAGTACCCTACCTCCGACCCTCACCAATCAACCATACCGAAATAATGGACGCTTTCTTAATCATATTGACGGGTTCTCTGGTTGCCGTAAGTTGTGCCATTTTAGGGTCATTTCTCATCTTACGAAAAATGTCAATGGTTGGAGACGCAATCTCACATTCGGTATTGCCGGGAATTGTTATTGCATTTTTTATTGCAGGTAGCATGCAATCCATCTGGATGTTGGTTGGCGCCGGTATTTTAGGCGTATTGACCACCTTCTTAATTGAATTTTTTCATCAAAAAGGTAGATTACAAACCGATGCTTCGATAGGTGTCACATTCACCTGGTTGTTTGCACTGGGAGTAATTCTTGTCACCTACTATGCAGGCAATGCACATATTGACCAAGATTGCATCCTTCATGGTGAGATTGCATATGTTCCTATCGATTTGATATACGATTCTGATGGAAATGCCATCGGCCCAAAAGCTGTAATTATTTTAAGTTTTGTCCTGGTACTAATTCTGGCATTCGTTATTCTGTTTTACAAAGAACTCTTTCTCACGACCTTTGATTCTTCTTTTGCGAAGGCCATCGGAATATCGACTAATACGTGGCATTATGTCCTCATGGGATTAGTCTCCTTGACTACTGTTGCATCGTTTGAATCGGTGGGAGCAATTTTAGTCGTTGCTTTATTGATAGCACCTGCCTCGTCAGCCTACCTTATAACCAATCAACTCAAAATAATGTTAATACTAAGTTCCATTTTCGGAATACTCAGTGCCTTCTTCGGTTATTGGTTAAGCTACTTATTAAATGGATCAATAGCCGGTGCCATTGTTACTGTATCCGGTGTTATTTTCGCTATTTGTTATGCTTTTGTTCGATTAAAAAAATGAAAAATATCCTCTTTATCCTTTGCCTAATTTCCATGTCATCATGCTATAAAACGTTATCCATCGATGGTTTTGACAAAACTCAATGGGTGAACACAAGTGGTTGCAATACCTATCGTTTGGATCATGTAGCAATGATCATAGATAATCAAGACATCCTTTTAGAAGGAACGCAAAATGAAATCGAAAGCTTGCTGGGACAAGCCGCTGAACATGAGTTATACGAACGAAATCAAAAGTTCTTTCACTATCGGCTCACCCCTCCCGATACATGTGGAGAATATGAGACCATTCAATACCTATCGGTCAGATTCAATGCGATTGGAAGAGCTAATCTTGTACAGGTTATGTTAAGGGAACCTCAATAAGTAACCAATGAATGAATATGTGCAGCATAACTCTCAAGCTCCTTCACACCATTCAGAAAGCCAAGCTCAACTAGAAAAGAAAAACCAACAATTACACCACCAGACATCTTGGTAAGCTCTGCTGCAGCAATAGCCGTACCACCAGTTGCTAATAGATCATCATGAATCAATACTCTTTGTCCTTCAAGCAAAGCATCTTCATGTATCTCCACTTCTGCGGTACCGTATTCAAGATCATACTTGTAAGCGTATGTTTTTGCGGGTAGTTTACCTTTTTTCCTAACTGGAATGAATGGGATCCCTAATTGCTGAGCAAGGGAGTTACCCCAGATAAAACCACGAGATTCTATACCAACAACAGCATTCAGATCGTAAGATTTCCAATAATCAAATAAAGCTAGTGTGATGTCTTTACTCAACGCTACATCCTTCAATAATGGCGTTATGTCTTTAAACATTATGCCAGGTTTTGGGAAATCAGGAATGGTACGTATTGATTGAGAAATTCTTTCTGTGAGATTCATTTGCGATGAAAAAAATAGGTTTTAAAATTGAGGCACAGTATTTGAAATAACAATGCTAAAAAACTCAATCAACATGAAACAAGCAACATGCTTGAGCAATGTGACCACTAAAACATCTATAGATATGAAAAAGCTATCAATTATACTCATTGTCCTTCTCGCCAGCGTTACTACCGCTAGCGCTCAAAAGCTCTCAAAAATTGAGGAAGTATTACAGACCAAACAAAAGTGGTCAGTAATAGACGTAAAAAGCAAAAGACCCTATTTTGAGATTGGAGAAACTTTCACTATCCGAGTGGACCGACAGTTTTATCACGACCGAAATAACTATGCTAAACTTGGTGGCGAATGGTCGCTAGATGGTAGCAAGTTGATTTTGACTTATGATTCTTTCACAGAAGAAAGAAGAAGAATACCTTACGTATATACTATAAAGAAATGGGGTAAGAATGGATTCCGACTCAACTATCGAAACAAATACAACAAAAAAGAGAAAGTATATTTCAAATAAATGAAGCCCCTAAATGGGGCTTTTTTTATTCCACTGTCTCGTCCTGAAATAAGTTGACACAAATATGACTTATTATGAAAGACGACAAGCAGAGTTCTCTAGGAGTCAAAAAGCGAACTCAACGCGATTACAACATGGGCTTTAAACTAGCAGTAGTATCTCAAGTGGAAAAAGGCGAGATGACCTACAAGCAAGCACAGAAAACCTATGGTATTCAAGGCAGAAGTACAGTTTTGGTTTGGTTACGAAAGCATAGTAGATTCGATTGGTACAATCCACAAACAGCCATGGGCCCAAAATCAAAAGAAACCCCTGCCCAAAAGATCAAACGATTGGAGAGGGAATTATCCGATGAGCGGTTGAAGAATGAGATCCTCAATATGACCATCGACAGAGCTGATCAACAGTATGGTACTTCGATCAGAAAAAAGATATTACCCAAACAATCTGGTGCATCCGAGAAGAAAAACATGTGAGTCTCACACGTTGTTGTCGGCTGTTTGGGTTAAGCAGACAAGCGATTTATCAAGCCAGAGCTAGGACTCAGCAACGTGCGCTGGAACTCTCTCAGATAAAACCACTTGTACGCAATATCAGGATGCAAATGCCCCGTTTAGGCACACGAAAGTTATATCACCTCCTAAAAGAAGACTTTGATCGTTTGGGGATAAAGGTGGGTAGAGATGCTTTATTTGACTATTTAAGAACTGAACACCTGCTCATTAAGCCTAAGAAGAACTATAAAAAGACTACCTTCAGTAAGCATTGGCTAAGGAAGTACCCTAATCTTTTAAAGGACAGGAAAGCTGTCCGTCCCGAAGAAGTATTTGTCAGTGATATCACATACATCAAAAGCAGGGAACGAACACACTACCTTTCGCTTGTCACAGATGCATATAGCAGAAAGATCATGGGTTATTACCTCAGTGATGACATGAGTGCTGAACATGTGGTTAAAGCTTTGAAAATTGCTGTTAAAAACAAGAAAACAACACGAGGACTCATTCATCATTCAGACAGGGGATTACAATATTGTTCCTCTATTTATCAAGCCGAATTGAGTAATCATCAAATCACTCCTTCTATGACTGATGGATATGATTGTTATCAAAATGCATTGGCAGAAAGAATGAACGGGATTTTGAAGAGTGAATTCCTCATCAACAAATGCAATACTGGTAAGGAATTGGAAGTATTGATCAAAGAATCTATAGACACTTACAATAACCGAAGACCACATCTGAGCCTCAACTTTAAAACACCTAATTTTATACATGAAAAAACCTGTGAAGAATACTCCACAGGCTTTACTTAATTCTTTTAAAAACCGTCAACTTATTTTAGGACGGGTCACACAAACCCTAAAATTTAATCATTAATTTTATTTAGTTGCATTAACAACTATTTTTGTAAAAAGATCGTTTATGCATTGGGATTCATACAGCCATAAGAAATTAAAGGACCTCATATTCGGAGCTTTAGAGCAAAACCTGGATTACCGTCAAAAAACAGTATTGGGTCTACCCGCCTCATTCCTCGATACTGAAGTATTCTATCATGATGCACCATTTTTGAAAGATGCTCCCTTCTTATCAGCAATGATTGCCAATCCCAATCACATTGGATGCCACACACTTAACGAATCAGAAGCTGCGTTTGAGGGTACGCAAAAAATTGAAGCTGAGTTAATCAACCTTTGTGCCCGAGAAATCTTTGATGGCAAGGACGATGGGTATGATGGATATGTTGCTTCAGGAGGAACAGAAGCAAACATACAGGCCATTTGGGTGCTGAAACGATATTATGAGCAGGAGTACGGTGCTAATTGTTCTGAAATCGCTTTGGTTTATACAGAAGATGCCCACTACTCAATGCCCAAAGGTGCTTCATTACTCAACCTGGATCGAGTAGTCCTACCTATAAATGAGGAAACCCGGCAGATCGCTCCTGAAGCAATTAATGTTTTGGCGAGTGCGCAAAATGATGGAAAGAAATACTTCATCATCGTCTTAAATATGGGTACCACCATGTTTGGCTCTGTTGATGATATTGATCCGGTAACGAATTGGGCCGATCAATTAAATCTTAATTATAAGATTCACATAGATGGTGCATTTGGCGGATTCATCTATCCTTTTTCCGACCCTCAATCCAAGCTTACCTTCAACCATCCAAAGATTAATTCATTTACCCTTGATGGACATAAAATGCTTCAGTCGCCATACGGGACAGGCATTTACATAACCAGAAAAGGATACATGGATTATGCGCTTACCGAAGAGGCTAATTACGTGAAGGGCAAAGACTATACGCTGGTTGGGAGTAGATCAGGAGCTAATGCGATTGCTGTTTGGATGATCATGCGCACTTATGGAAGTAATGGTTGGATAATGAAGATCAATAAGTTACTTGAAAAGACCAACAGGCTGTGCGATCAACTTTCAGAAATGGGTATTGAATATTATCGCAACTCATATATGAACATTGTGACGATTAAATCATCTTATATTGATCCTAAAGTCGCAAGAGAATATATGCTTGTGCCTGATACACATAACCAAAATCCTAATTGGTTTAAGATCGTGGTAATGGATCATGTGACGCAAGGACAACTTGATAGCTTTTTAATGAAGCTATCTCCTGTCTTAAGCGCCTAATTACTCAAATCTTAGCGAATCTATCGGATCAAGCCTTGACGCCTTGTATGCAGGGATATAACCTGAAATAAGCCCTACAACAATTCCGATGACAACCGCCACAATCATCCAAAGCCACGGAACTACAAATCCAGAATTGAAGATCAATGATGAAGTGAGGTTTCCAATGGTCATACCAAGCACGATTCCCCCTATTCCACCCATTTGACAAATTACTATCGCCTCAATCAAAAACTGTTGACGAATTTTAAGGGGTGTTGCTCCTAATGCTTTTCGCACTCCGATTTCTCGTGTTCGTTCCGTAACAGAAACCAACATGATGTTCATTAATCCTATGGAGGCTCCTATTAATGTCACAAACCCGATGGTGAAGCCACCAACTCTTAGATAACCGGTGATTTCTCCCATTCGCTCCGCCAATGACTTGCTTGCCGAAAGCTCAAATGAATCTTCTTCACCCGGCCTGTCTTGACGTATTGCCCGCATCAGACCTCTTGCCACTCCCATGGCGTTATCCATCTGAGTAGGATCCGGAACAGAAACAGCGATCTCGTAACCAAAATTTCGCTCCGGAGCTATGATTCTGGCAGTTTGCATCGGAATAATGATCGTTCGATCAATATTTGTAGTACCGCTAGCGCCTCCTTGCTCTGCAATTGTTCCCACAATTCTAAACTTGGATCCCATCAAACTAATCTTCTTCCCAACAGGACTCTCTCCGTCTTCGAATAATTCTTCTATTACGTCACTTCCAACCAATGCTACATAGCTACCGTTTGTGCTTTCGTTGGCAGAAAAAGGTCTTCCCTGATCAACATCATAACCATCTACTGTTAAATAATTTTCATCTCCTCCTCTTACAATTTGATTTGGATTTGTCACCTTAGAACCATATTTCACTTCTGCCTGTCCGGTGATCACCGTATAAATGGATACCACTCCTGCTCCCTCATACTTTTCCTTAAAGGTCAATAGTTCATGATAGGTGACTTTGGGATAAGTCTTTTGCTTCTTTCCATCAGACGAGCCGCGCGATCTTCGTTTATCTTCAATATCAAATGTATTGGCGCCCAAGCTTGAAAAGCTGCTATTGATTGAGCTTTGAATTCCATCAATGGCTGTAAGAATTCCGACCAGGGAGGTAATACCAATAGAAATAATTGCAGCAGTTAGAAAGGTTCTTAACTTGTTGGCTTTGATAGATTTGATACCCTCTTTGATATTTTCGCGAATGTTCATTGATCGATATTAGTAAAACACACGGTTTTGATTAACGTTGTATAGACAAAAGTGATGCATATGAGGGGAATATTGTTACTAATTTTCTTAAATGTCTGTATAGCCAGCCAGGCGGCGTATATCCTTATCCCAATGGATGAGACACAATCTAACCATTTGAAAGCATATGGGATTGCCTATTGGATACTGACAAAGGAAGTTGAAGTTGACTGGATGTTGAATTACAGAGGCGGTAGTTTCATGGTTAAACATCTCCAGGCCTTTGAAAATGAGTGTATCATTCGGGGTGTTTCTTATCAGGTAATTTCCGATGCAGAAGCTAATGATATGCTGAATGTGATTGCAAGTCCATCCTCCAACATGGATGTGATGAAGCTCGAAAAATTCCCGAAAATCGCTGTTTATTCTCCGAAAAGTAAGCAGCCATGGGACGATGCGGTAACATTGGTTCTCACCTACGCAGAAATTCCATATGATGTAATCTTCGATGATGAAATAATGGGTGAAGAACTTCCTAAGTACGATTGGTTACATCTGCACCATGAAGATTTTACTGGTCAATATGGAAAATTCTATCGCGCGTACCATCACTTTCCCTGGTATCAGCAGCAACAACGTGAATACGAACAGTCCGCAAAGAAACATGGCTTTAGCAAGGTTTCACAACTGAAACTTGCAACGGTAGAAAAAATCAAAGCGTACGTAGCAAGTGGTGGTTTTCTATTTGCCATGTGCTCAGCAACTGACACATACGATATTGCCCTTGCAGCCAAAGGATTGGATATTGTAGAAAGCATTTATGATGGTGATCCGGCAGATCCTCGTGCCCAATCCAAACTCGACTTCTCGCAAACAATGGCCTTTGAAAATTTCGCCATAGAGCGTGATCCAATGCGCTATGAATATTCTAATATTGACAATCAGGCAAACGAACGAGGCTTAGTAGAAAACAATGACTACTTCACCCTTTTTGAATTTTCAGCAAAATGGGATCCTATTCCTACGATGCTTACTCAAAACCACCAAAAAATTGTCCATGGCTTTATGGGACAAACCACTGGTTTCAAAAAACAGATGGTAAAAGGAGATGTCATTGTGATGGGACAAACGCCTAGTATAAATGAAGCGAAATACATTCATGGAATACTCGGGCGAGGTTTCTGGACTTTTTATGGAGGACATGACCCGGAAGACTATCAACACTTTGTAAATGAACCTCCTACTGATTTGAATCTACATCCTAACTCTCCCGGATATCGGTTGATTCTGAATAATATCCTGTTCCCTGCTGCTAAGAAGAAAAAGCAAAAGACCTGAGATAAACTCAGGTCTTTCTATCTTATTGTGTGCTAAGTCCTATTCTGGAAAAGTATACGTGCCAGTTAAATCCCCTCCTTCGGTAGTTAGATCCATGGTCAATTTGTAAACTCCGTCAGTAATTGTAATTGACGCAGAACCTCCAGTGACAGCAAAAAAATTGGTTCCATTTCCTGTGGATACCTCGCCTGAGACACCATCCGGATTTCCGTCCACTGTATACGTCCCACTGCCTACGCTTGTGCTTGAATAAAATTCAAGTGTTATTCCTGTATCTGTATTTCCGCTTCCATCATTGGATGCCATGTCCAGCTGTAAATAATCTATTCCGCCAGCACTTGAGGGAAGAATAGAAGCAAAATTATCATCCATTATGTAGACAGTCCCATTAAAGGTAATTTCTCCATCTGCAAGAGCACAGGCAGCGCATGATCCTCCACAATCCACCCCAGTCTCATCACCATTTTGAATACCATCATCACAGGTTGGGCAGGCTTCACATGACGATCCTCCACAATCTACGCCTTCTTCGTCTCCATTTTGAATGCCATCATCACAAGTTGGAAGTGGGGCAGCTGTAGTAACCATTTTGGTAACAGTGGTTGTTCCTGCATCATCATCCAATGCATCTTCATAAGTTGCAGTTATCACCGTGCCTTCATTGGCATTGAGGGTACCATCATTGTTGGTTCCTGCGGTGGTTTCATCAACAGTTTCCAATGTATTCGAAAAAATCCCGGTACTGATCCCGGTTTCAGTCAATTCCAGACTCTCACTCTCTCCTTTGTCAGTTGAAACAGATACGGTTATTTTTTCAGCATTATCAGAGTCAGTATCAATATCCCCATCTGTTAATGTGACTATTAAGGTTTCGCCAGAGTTTAATGGGTCGGTGAGCGATAAAACTCCTGTGCTCCCGCATATAGTGAGTGAAGTAGAGGTTAACTCGCAAACACTGCCATTATCATTAATTTCTCCAACTTCATCATTTAGATCCAATTCACTTTTAGTAAATGACTGTGAAGTGCCGTCTGAAAGGTCGATCACCTGTCCATATATTTTATACGATACCCCTGAAAGATCCGCACTGCTAGACCAGCTAAATGTGTATGTCTCTCCACATCTTTTTTCATTTAGACTTAAATCATCATTAAAAGGACACTCGAGTTCTTCCGTATCTGCTGCTATATCATCTTCATCTTTAACAAGTTCTTTACAACTTTCCGATGAAATAATCACTTGAGAAAATGGGAAAACTCCATCTACACCGGTTGCCTCCATCAACAGCCGTCGTGCCCCACGACCTTCGCTCACTTCCACTGATCTATCAAAGTCTACACCAACAGGGCCGTTTCCAAGCGGAAAGTCGGTGCCTACTAACCTAACGCTGACATTTTCTACAAAACCATCGCCACCATCAACTGTACGAAGGTATAATTCATAGCCGGTCTTCAAGGTTTCTATTTCTACTCCATTGTTAGTAGTTATTTCAATATATGATGGGTATGTTACAACTGTTAACTTATATGATGAACAGTTACTCTCTATATCTTCTTCCTTTTTACAACTAATCAAGAACAGGATGCCCATAGAAATAGCAGCCAAGAAAAGAGAACGAATAATCATGTAAGCGGTATTTTTCATGTTTTTTCGGTTTAGTGTTTAAATAGACCTTGTAAAAAAGGTAATTTTTTACGTAGCTACGGTAGCCCGAAAAGCCAAAAAAATCTAGTGAAGCACTAACTAGCTAAGCCCTATATATTTTCTTCGAGCTTGATTTCGGAGGGAAGTTGACCGAACTGCTCTTTGAATGCTGCTGAGAACTTGCTGACATTCTGATATCCGATCGTGTGGGCTATTTCATTTATTTGAAGATTCCCTTCAATCACAAGTTGTTTTGCGTAAAGCAATTGATGTTTTCGGAAATATTGGTAGATAGGTATGCCAAACACTGTCTTAAAATCGGACTTCAAGGAACTGAGAGATGTTCCAACCTTCTTTGCCAGAGGTCCCAGTCCTTCAAAAGGTTGCCCTACCTGTTCCATTAATATTTTCTCCGCTTTAAGTACTTTCTTTTTGTTTGAATCAGAAATAGATACATACGTGTTACCAATAGCTGTAGCATCATACGACTCAATGAATTGATGAAAAAGCGCGTAAATGAGGCTTTGTAATTCGGGATTTATAAGTGGGGATCCATTCTTCTTTGCATGGAGAATTTCAATGATCGGATCAGCTAAATCGCGAACCGTCTGGCTATTTTCCGGCCAAAGAATGATGTCCTCCTTGGAATCAAAAAAACCTTTCAAGGCACTGTTCAAGAATTTTGAATCCTTGTTTAGTGTACCTCGGAGATAGGATTCATCAAAAAAGATCATAACAGAAGTCTGTCTCACTCCTTTGTAGAAGGAATTTTCATCACTAGCTTCCGGCTTGAAAAGTAACCATGACAAATTGGAATAGGGTATTCCATTAATCATCGTGTCAGGAGCTTTGATTTTTTTCTCTGTGATAACAAGGCTCAATACGTTAAAATCTGACGGGTAATTCTTATCAATAACCCTACGGAAATTGACATTGGATTTATACGTTGCGTCTGACAACATCACCCACAACCTCTCTTCTAATTGATGGTATATGATTGATGCATCCATAAACAAGTTGCTTGTGGACATGTACCCAGTGTTTTTTCTATGTTTTACACCAGGTGTAAGATCAAAACCTTTTATCATATCCTTCGGAGAGCTCGCCAAATAAGGGAACTCAAAGAAACCGTCCTTGTAGGTAAATAAATAGGTTTTTAATCTGGCTAGAAATCGTGCAATTCTTCTTTTTTCCAATGACTTGTATCAGAGACGGTTGAACTAAAAATAGGAAATATCTTAAAATTACGAGGTTTTGATTTACTTCATTCGATTAAAGGGAAGAATGCTATAAGGTGTAATATCCTTGACCAATGGCCTCTAAAAAACATACTAAACACTTTAGTGCATACGATCTGCACGTGGTGTTAGCTCTTTCATAATTTTACCTTCTTCGGCCAAAAAATACCTCCAACGCTCTTCCACTTTGGCAGCAGGCATGTATTCCTTTGCTAGCTCGATGAAGTTATGATAATGACCTGCTTCTGAAACCATCAAATCATAGTAGAATCGTTGCAGTTCTTCATCCTCAAGGTTTTTCCATAGCAACTTGAAACGTTCGCAGCTACGTGCCTCTATGAGTGCATTTAAGAGCAGCCGTTCAACGAGCTGTTCATCGCGTGTCCCTCCTTTTTTCATGATGCTACTGAGTCTTGAAACGTACTCATCCTTTCGTGCCTTCCCTAATTGGTAGCCACGCTTCTTAAGATGCTCAATCACCAATTCAAAATGCGCCCATTCTTCAGCAACCACAGGAGTAAGTACCTCTACCAGTTTTTCTCTTTCCGGAAACATGATGATCATCGATATGCATGATGAAGCAGCTTTCTGCTCGCAGTATGCGTGATCCACCAAAATATCTTCTATGTTCTTCTCCGCAACATTTGCCCAGCGAGGATCTGTAGGCAATTCAAGTCCCAGTGTCGTTTTGTTAGGTTCCATCAATCAAAAAACATCCATCTAACCATCAGATCAATAACCTTTCTTTGTCCCGGATAATTAGGAGTCACAAAATAGCCATCATCTTGTGGCTCATTGAAGTGGGTCCATTTTAAGGCAAAGAAAAACTTATCGATCTTCATATTCACAAATAAATCAGCAGCCAGGTATCCAAATATTTCCTGTCTATCCTGGACATAAAACTGTTGGATTTCAGGCGCATAAGCGTTAGCAAAATAAGAAGATCTCGCATGGGCGTCGATCCCGAATTCAACAGGAACAAGATCCTTAAACCAATGGCCTCTCCAAAAATATCTTCCATTGTAATAGAGATCCGGTATTCTGATATTCTCAGAATCTGTACCGGTCACGTTAGTCGCCAGTACTTCATTCTCTAAATGCCACCCCTCGTTCTTATCGTTAAAAAGTCGAAGATTGAAATCCCCTCCCAATGATGTGATTAATAGTCCATCCGTAGTTTGTATTGGATCAATGTTCTGATCAAAATAGATGTAATTGTTGTAGGCCGTCAAACTTACCTTTGGTCTGATTTCAAATGACTTAACCTTGAAATTCAATTGTCCTTCCAGCTTATTACTGAAAATTGCACTAAAATCGTTGTGCCATTCGTGATGGTTTCCAAAATAATCCGAATAAACCAAAGGTACTTTTACTTTTGATGAGGAGTAGTTAACGTTTATCAAATCACTCGATACCTGTCCTCCAAATCTGTACTCGCCTCCGATCAAATACTCCGCATTTCCAGTAACAGCAAATTTCTCTTTCCAGTTAAATCGTACAAACCCACCCAGGTATTTCTCCAATTCCAAATTTCCAGGATCATACAATAGATAATTCCAATCGACCGATCTAACTCTACCATAAAACCGGTAAAAAACAGAGGATAAATTACCTTTTAATCCGACTTCATTGGAAAGCGTGGTTAGCTCATTCCTCTCTTGTGTAGAATCCGGATCAATCAAAAACTCCGGGTAAAAATCCCGATAAGGATCATAACCACCAGTGCCCGTTCCTCCAACAAAATCTTTATAAACATTGGTCCGATTATAATAATCGAAAATATGATACAACTGAAATTGACTCGCAATTTGAAAATCCTGATAGGCATGCCACCTACTCTCATTAATAATCCCCTGCGCTCCATCAAGTCTTACCAATACATTATCAAACAAAAAGAAGTCCGTTCGCAATGAATCCGAAGTGGGTCTTGCACCCCCTATTTCAACCACTTTATGGGTCATACTCGAATAGTTTGCTGCGATCTGGTAAGGAATCTTGGGATGTCTATAATGGGTGTAGCCAACAAAAGAAGTTCCAACAACCTGCCTATCTGTTCGGCTTTCCGGTGCTAGCTGCTTATTGGTAGTTATTTTCTTCATGTCAAAACCTAAATTCCAGTTTTCATTGACATTGCGGGAAAATCCCAGATTTACAAGGTTACGATTACCACCGCCCAGGAATACGAATAGATCTATGAATGGAGATTTGGTGTTGTAGTACCTAACATCAGTTGGATCTATTGCATAGTTATTATAGGCATTGAAACCTGAGGTTGCTCCAATCTGGCTTTGAGGAGTATGAAATATTGAAAATGTAGCAGTTCCAAAACTTCCTAAGTCTTGAAATCTTCTTCCCGATCTATTGTAAAATGATTTTCTTTCAAATAGGTAGGTTGTCGTATCCAGGCTTTGATATTCACCTATGTTATTGAGAAGATTACTTTCAGTCGTAAATATGGTGGTCTTAGGGCCATACACTTGTTGCGTAGAATCGTCAACAATTTGGGCCGACAAAGAACCAATAAAACATACCGTTATTAGAAATAAAAATATCCGCACGCGCAAATTTAATGATTGCTTTTTATGGAAATGATGCATTGGCACCTCAATTACAAAAAGCATTCCGAATAAATAAGAATCCCATTTAAAACTCGCTTAGAGATCTATATTATTGTAGTTAGTAACACGAATACAATCTGACCATGCAGCTAAAAGAGATCACCGGATATTTAGAACAATGGGCCCCTCCTTCTTTACAAGAGTCTTACGACAACTCAGGACTTCTAATTGGTGAAAAGGACACCACGATTAACCAGGCACTCATTACATTAGATCTTACTGAAGAGGTCTTAGATGAAGCCATTGAGACCCAATCGGATTTTATTATCGCCCATCATCCGTTCATATTTAGGGGAATAAAACGCATAGGAAATTCCCACTGGCTCGATAGATGCATTAGAAAAGCTATCAAAAATGACATTAGTATTTATGCCATCCACACAAACTTAGATAATGTTCACACTGGCGTGAATCATAAAATTGCTGAGATGATAGGCTTGAAAAACACGCAAATCTTAAAGCCCAAAAGCGACACCCTATCAAAAGTTGTTGTGTTTGTTCCTGTTGATGATAAACAAAAAGTACTCAATGCTATGTTCAATGCTGGAGCAGGTAATGTTGGAAACTATGATCATTGTAGTTTTCAAATGGATGGTACAGGGACATTTAGAGGTAATTCAGAGAGCAACCCAACGATTGGTCAGCCGGGTGAAGACGAACAGGTGAATGAGGCTCGAATTGAGTTATTAGTACCCAATCATCGTCTAAGCTCAGTGGTACGAGCAATGACTGAAGCACATCCATACGAAGAGGTGGCTCATTACATACATCCACTTACTAACAAAAATCAGGAGATTGGTTCCGGAATGATCGGCTTACTTGAAGCGCCCATGTCTACAGATAAATTCTTGGCACATCTGAAGAAGCAAATGAATTTGCAAGTGATTCGTCATTCGGAGGCAGTAAAAAAAGAGATAAAAACTGTTGCATTATGTGGTGGATCGGGCAGCTTTCTGTTGAATCAGGCCATCGCTAAGCGCGCAGATATATTCATCACTGCAGACTTTAAATACCATGACTTTTTTGAGGCAAATGGTGACATCATCATTGCCGATATTGGTCACTATGAAAGTGAAGTGTTCACGAAAGAATTAATACTAGATGCATTAACTAAAAATTTCACTAAGTTTGCGTTCCGTTTGTCGAAGGTAGACACGAATCCGATCAAATATCTATAGAAAACTGAATGGAAAATACAGTAGCTAAAAAGCTGGAAGCTTTAGAAAAACTACAAGCACTAGACTCAAAAATTGACGAGATAAAAAAGATCAGGGGCGCACTCCCTGAAGAGGTTCAGGATCTGGAAGATGAGATAGCAGGATACCAGACTCGAATTGAAAAACAAAACGAGGAGCAGAAAGAATTAGAAGAGGCAATCTCCGCCAACAAGGCTGCAATCAAGGATGCTGAAAAACTAATCAAGAAGTACGAAGAGCAACAAATGAACGTACGAAACAATCGTGAGTACGACGCAATCACCAAAGAAATGGAGTTGCAGCAGCTCGAAATTCAAATTCTTGAGAAGCGAATCAAAGAGTCTCACGAAAAGATCGACGCGAAGAAAGAGGAGATGGATGAAACCAAGAATACTCTTACTGAGCGAGAGAAAGATCTTAAGAGCAAGAAAGAAGAGCTTGAAAATATTGTCAAAGAATCTGAGGCTGATGAGCAGAAGATGGAAAAAGATCGCACCAAGGCAGCAAAGAATGTTGAAGAGCGACTTTTAATGTCTTACAACAAGGTAAGAACTAATATGAGAAATGGCTTAGCAGTTGTTCCTGTAAAAAGAGGTGCATGTGGTGGCTGTTTCAACGTGGTACCTCCTCAGAAACAAGCTGAGATCAGAGAGAAAAAGAAAATCATCGTGTGTGAGCACTGCGGCAGAATCTTGTCAGATGTGGAAGACGTAATCGAAGAGGAAGTAAAGCCAAAAAGAAGAACTACACGAAAGAAAGCGACTACTGCCAAGAAGTAAGTTAACTTTCAAAGACATTAAAAAAGGCTACCGAATGGTAGCCTTTTTTATTTAACTCCATTTTCCGGGTTCTTTCCTTTAAACTGTCTGTAATAGTCTTTGATCTCTTCCATCTCCTTTTCCATGTCTCCTGATGGGTAAAATGGCTTATCAATGAATACGGTCTTTGTTGCATAATCAAATGCAATCTTTACGATGGGAACGCCTGCCTCCTGTGCTATGCGATAGAAGCCCGTTTTCCATTTTGGGGCATAGCTTCTTGTTCCTTCCGGGGTGATGGTCATGATAAACTCTTCGCGCTCTTTATACAGTTCAACCACCTGTTGTACCAGTTGTGTACTCTTTCGCTTATTCTTTCTATCGACAGCAACCCCTCCAATCGAAGATAGAAACCATCCCACAATTGGAATTTTGAATAATTCTTTCTTCCCTAGAAAATTGGGACGAAAACCTATAAGATTTCTGGCTGTCCATCCCACAAAGAAATCCCAATTACTGGTATGAGGGGCAACGATGATCACGTATTTCTTCAGGTCTGGCTTCGTGCCATCCACCTTCCAACCTGCCCATTTAAATGCCGTTGCCAGAATCTTACCAATCATTGCATTCCTGTCGTTCTTACTTATAGGAACCCATTGCTGAGAACTTCTCGATGCGATCGTTGATTCTGTCCTGTGGCTTCATCGCAGACAAAGCCTTCAGTTCCTTTAGGATCACTTTTTTCAACTCAGCTGAGCTTTTGTTAAGATCTGTATGGGCTCCTCCCAAAGGTTCTTTGATAATTCCGTCTATGAGTTTGTTTTTGAGCATATCATCGGCAGTAAGCTTAAGCGCTTCTGCAGCCTGCTCTTTGTAGTCCCAGCTTCTCCAGAGAATGGACGAACATGATTCTGGTGAGATTACCGAATACCAGGTATTCTCCATCATCAATACCTTGTCACCAATCGCAATCCCCAATGCACCACCCGAAGCTCCTTCACCAATGATGATGCAGATCACCGGCACCTTTAGCATGGTCATCTCTTTAAGATTACGTGCGATTGCCTCACCTTGCCCACGCTCCTCTGCTTCCAGTCCTGGGAAAGCTCCTGGTGTATCGATCAACGTAACGATTGGCTTATTAAACTTCTCTGCTATTTTCATCAGGCGTAGGGCTTTTCTGTATCCTTCCGGATTGGCCATCCCGAAGTTTCTCATCTGACGTTGCTTGGTAGATCGCCCTTTCTGCTGACCGATGAACATCACGGACTCTCCCCCTACAGTACCAAAACCACCCACCATGGCCTTATCGTCTTTGACCGTACGATCTCCATGTAGCTCGATGAAATCGTCAGTGATTTCATAGATATAGTCCAGCGTATATGGTCGCTCAGGATGACGTGAGAGTTGTACACGTTGCCACCTGGTCAGGTTGCTGAATGTTTCTTTTTTCAATTTCAATATTTTCTTTTCCAATTGATCGACTGTGGCCGACACGTCAACGTCGCTGGTTTTTGCCAGTTCCTTCATGTCGGTGAGTTTGGATTCTAGTTCGGCAATTGGTTTCTCAAAGTCTAATAACATAGGATTGAATTTGCAGGGACAAACTTACTGTGAAAGGATTAAACGATTTTAAAATATTCTTAAGAAAATAAGCTTTCAGCTATTGTATAGAAAAATAGAAGCACTTACTTTTGCAACGCTTTTGTAGCACGGTCCGGTAGTTCAGTTGGTTAGAATGCCTGCCTGTCACGCAGGAGGTCGCGGGTTCGAGTCCCGTCCGGACCGCAAAAGTCACAAACCCATCTCTTTTTGAGGTGGGTTTTTTGGTTTTAAGAGGTCGCGGGTTCGACACTACGCGTGCCGGTACCCATCCGGACCGCAAAAGTCACAAACCCATCTCTTTTGAGGTGGGTTTTTTTGGTTTTAGGAGGTCGTGGGTTCGACACAACACATAAAGTTGAAATCTAAGACCGAATAAATTCTTAGCAAGCCAAACAACTGCTTTTCAATCTATTTTGAAAGTGTATTGTAGCTATTAAGCTCCAATAAACCAGGCACATTGTTGATATCTGCCAGATTGAAACAAAAGGAAATGTCTCCGGTATCAAAGCCAAACTCTTGAACATTGATTGATAGCCAACTTACATCCTGAATTCGCTCTTTTTCAAATAGAAGGACTACATCGCTTGTTTTCCCTTTACCAAAAATGCGACTGTAATATGCATCAGCCAGCTGGATGGTGTCTTTATCCGAGGTTGTAATGTTGATAAAATCCTTCATCCGAAATGAAAGGGTATGGAGCTTTTCGGTGAAATCTTCGTGTCCATGAGAAGCTCCGTAAAGTGCATCACGACCACCGGTAGAGAGCTTCATCACAAAATAACAATATTGATTGTGATAGTCGAAGGCGGTTTTGATCTTTGTCGGATCCGATTCATTTTCAACGTCCTTCCAAATTGCCATGTCAGATGGTTTGAAAGTGACCTTGACATTAATCTCTCCAATATCTACGTTTTTGGATACCCCATTGGATTCATTTGTGATAAACTCATCCAATTCTATCTCCGGGAGGTTTTCAGGAGTTGAACACCCATACATGGATAAAGACAAAAGAATAAGTGCGCCCCATTTCATGCTGTCTCTACCATGTTTTGATTTTACATCAAGGGCTTCAAACAAATTGAGCAAGCAAACAAGCAATTGCAGTCATTTTAACAATTAACTCAATTTTTTGTGGGATTGGTTGTGAAATTCTCATACTGCTAAATTAATTCCCCAACCATCTGAAATAGCATAATCGTCCATTCAATGAATAAAGGACGCATTTTTAAGGATAAAGTGTATGATTGACTGAACGAACGGACTTAAACAATCTTAAGATTATTCATCAGAAAGTCTTTTCGATTTCTGGAAACTTCAATAAACTCATCATTTTCCAACACGACACCCATTCTTTTTTTATTGTACTCTCGTATTTTTTTGAGATTAATTAGGTACGATCGATGAACCCTGACAAACTGAAATTCTGCCAATAGCTTTTCATAGTCCCCTAATGGTTTGGAAGCAACAATTGCTGAATCATGGAAATGAAAGGTGGTATAGTTCTTCTCAGAAGACAAATAGAATACTTCTTCCAGATTTATCACATGTACTCCATCGGTGGTGTTAACAGCTATTCTTCTTTCATTTTGCTTATCAAGTATCTGTGACAAAAGCGTGTACTCTCCATGTGCTGAATGATTGGATTGTACTTTGTATCGGTTAATCGCTTGAATCAACTCATCCTTATCTACTGGTTTCAGTACATAGTCTATGGCTGAAAGTCTAAATGCTTGAATTGCATGTTCATCATAGGCAGTAGTGAAAATCACTTTAGTTTGCTCAGTATCACTTATCCTTTTCAACAAATCCAGGCCGCTCCCATTGGGCATGTTAATGTCCAAGAATACAAGATCCGGTTTTTTCTTCACTATCTCTTCGTAGGCCTCATTAATGTTTGAGGCCTTCCCTAATACAGTAATTTCAGGACAATGCCTTTCAAGTAATATTTCAAGTGCTTTAATCGCTCTTGGTTCATCGTCGACAATTAGAGATGTTATCATAATTCTTTCAGGTCTGACGGATACACAAATTCAATCTTGGCCCCTTCTTCATTAGAATGAACCTCAAAGCTTGCATTATATCCTTGCAATTTATTGATTAGCTCAATCCGTTCTTTTACCAACTGTATTCCTTTTGGCTTTCTGGACTTTATCCCCGGTTGATCCTTAAATCCCAAGCCATTGTCCTGGATGGTTACTTTGATTTTTTTGTCCAATTTCTCAAACATAACTTTAATTTCACCTGGTCTACCTAAAGGCTGAATTCCATGCCAAATTGAATTTTCGATTAGGGGTTGAATGATCATGGAAGGTACTCGCTGCAATTGGGTATCAATTGAATCGGTTTGAACAATAAAGTCAAAAGGATTGGTCATCCTTAATTTTTCCAACTCAACATACATCCTCAGGGCATCCATTTCTTCTTCGATCGAAACTGTTAAGACATTGGAATGATTAAGTATTATTCTTATCAATTTACCATATTTTACCAGATATTCCTCGGCTAATTGATTTTCTTCTTCCAACACGAACGATTGGATCGAATTCATTGAGTTGAAGATAAAATGCGGGTTTATCTGCGCTTTAAGGGCTTTTAAGTCTGATTCTATTTTTTTTTGCCTTAAGATTTTTCTTCGTCTTCGCCCAGCGGTAAAAAGCACATAAACAAATACGATACCAGCTAAAACAAGAGAAATCAGTAATAATTTAAACCACCAAGTCTTCCAGTAAATGGTTTGAATTTCGAAACTGCGAGAGACTGGCAACGTCCAGGTACTATTGATTGATTTCGCCCTCACTTGAAAAGTATAGCGACCTGGTGATAGACCGGAAAAAATAAACTCATTTCCCTGACTTGTATTCCATTCCAAACTTTGTGGAGAATCAATACCTCTTAGCCGGAACTGGTATTCCAAATTATCCTGATGCTTATAATTGACAGCCTTGCAAGTAATTTGAACAACATCTATATCATGTGGAAACTTTAGCGACCCTCCATTGAGGTAAGTAGAATCATCAGCAACTATTTCATCGATAATGAGAGGAAAATCAGCACTCTCCATGAAAGGTTCTGAATGACTAAATGAGAAAAGTCCATTTTCTTGCCCTACATAAATCTGATCATTAAACAATACAAGATCAATTACACGTCCTGGGTCAAGTCCATTTGTTTGCGAGATGTGGTAGTAATCGATCACTCCATTTTCATCAAATAATATTTTACTTACACCATTTGGTGTAGCAGCATATAATATTGAATCGATAACTAATGCTTGGGTATATACATCTGAGAAGCTGTTTATTCGATGGTTCCTTATTTGTTCAGAGGTCAAGCTTTCTATTGAGCTTTGGTTCATGCGCATTAAACCAAAGCCGTTACTTGCCAACCATAATTCTCCGTACTTATCTACCTCAATATCCGTTATCCGAATATTCTCAAAGCCTTCCAGGATCCTATGACTAATTTCTTTGATGTTAAATATCGATAGGCCTTTTTCACTGGCAATTAGAAATTCATCCTGTGAAAGTTGCTGAAAGTCCCATATTTTACCAAGTTTCCCAACTTTAAGAAGGATTTCTTCTTTTTGAAATATGTTTCTATACGTAATAGAATTATCAGCATGAAAGATGAGCACACTATCCTTAAAGTAACTATATCTGGCTCTTTTATATTTAAATTCAAATGATTCTCCATTGACAAACATCCCTGCGTACTGAAGTGTCCAAACCTGCTCATCCGCGTCAACATACATGGATCTTGGAAAAGATTTATTTTCAAGTGTAAACAAATATGACAACTCATTTTGATTATCTATTTCTCCTACGCGATTGTCATTATATACCAAATAAATGGATGAATCATTATAGAGATGAAGTGCTTTTACTTCGTGTATTTGCTTTCTATTTAATGGAACGACCTCCGTTTTGGGTCTAAAAAAAACTCCGTCTTTCAACGTTGTAAAAAAAATATTACCCTCTGCATCTTCTCCCAGGTTTGTTATTTCAGGGTGATTCAGATAATCTTCTATTTCCAACGATTCTTTGTGGAGTTTCTTAACCCCTTCATTTGTAAACAATAAAATATCACCATTCAACTTTTTCAAGTTGTACGCGATAAGACTATCAAATCTCTTAGTCTCGTAGATATTCTTTATTGGATCGATCTTGACAATACCTGGTAGATTACGAGAATATGTTAGCGCTATTAAATCATCATCGCATGAAATCATATAGGAAAACGAAGGCCTGATTTTTTCAACAATCAAGTGCTCCTCTCTACTACTAAAGATTGGCTTATTTTGATCAATAGTCCCTGAAATCAGCCTCAAACCTCTTGAAATCACTATCCAATAGTATTTATCATCGATTATCGAGACATAATTAAAGTCCGGATCTTTGGTAATTTCTTTAGCCACAACACCTGAGTCATTAAGGATTACAATTCCCCGTGAATAAAATGTGATAAAGACCAGCCCATCTTTTTCAACGATGCTGGTTATTCTAGAATCAGAGTCAGCCCCGGCTAAAAACGGGGTATTTGAAGAATTATAGATCTCTCCATCTTTGATGAAGCATACCTTACCATTAAAAGTGTATATCCAAATGCGACCAAATGAGTCTTTATAAAAATTGAGCACCTCCATGTCAGGAAGGCCCTCTTGTAAACCGAAGTTTTTAAACTCAGAACCATCAAATCGACTCAGTCCGGCATCAGTTCCAAACCAGATAAACCCTTGATTATCACGTACGGCACAATAAACAGTGTTTGATGGTAAACCATCTTTTGTCGTGTACTGTATCTGATTTATTGGTTGACTCAAGCTCGAAAAGGAGAGCGCAAGAAATAAATAAATAAGTTTTAATTTCAATGGCACGGCCTGAAGATATAAAGAATAGTTTTAACATGACGGTTAACAATTCCCATAGTTATTTGATCAAGAAAACTAGGGCTCCAGTCACAGATAGTTGTTATGAACCCACCAGATCAATAATTACAATATTTAAATTATCTTCATTTAATAATATCATTTATTCCCGCCATTCATGAAAAAGCTAGCAATCGCACTATTAGTCTCGTTAACCTTTTGTGCAACCGCTCAAGAAGAGCCCAAAATTGTCAAAGTAATTGATGCCCTTACCGTTCAATGGGATGAGACGGCCATATCTTTGAAAGACTACTATGGTATTCAAAATTTTTGCTCTTCAGAAAAGTCTAGATTAGAAACTATTGATCTCCTTGACGAAATTCATCATTGGGATACCACCCTCTATTTCACAGTGCAGGAAAAGTATGAAGGAACTCAAGATGCAGAAGCTGCCGCTACCCTTGAGGATATTGAAAAACTTGAGACTGAATATTCTACTGAAAATTTCAAGGCCTTCATATTGAACGAATGTACGATGCTCAAAGAGATCGATGATACATTTGATAAGAAGACCATCAAACAATATGAAAAGGATATCAAGAAGTTCGAAAAGGAATTAGTGAAATACCTCAACAGTATCACCTATCGCATTGACATCATTGATGAACATATTCATCACTTGAAACTGGACTAGCACTTACTTTTTCATCTTCTTTTTTACAAAAAACCAAATTTTCTTCCATTTTTATGGCTTCTACATGATCATGGTCGTTTCTTAAAGTCTAAACGCTACTTACGACTACAAGAAAAATGATCATATCCCAGAAACTCAGAAC
Source organism: Ekhidna sp. (assembly GCA_965601465.1). Lineage (GTDB taxonomy): Bacteria > Bacteroidota > Bacteroidia > Cytophagales > Cyclobacteriaceae > Ekhidna. The sequence continues at coordinate 3,310,287 of OZ271834.1, forward strand.
AGTCATTTTTGGTGTATTTATTTTGGCAGGCACCGCCTCCTCTGGGCAGTATAAAGATATTTTCGCTGCGCTGTTTACTTCCAATCTTGACCAATCCAGCAATGTATCATCACTCGACGAATATCACGATCTTTTCAATCCTCTGGGCCCCAAAGCACAGTCCATGCGTAATCAAACTTACCACTGCCTAGACAAACCAACTTCTCCCCTTGAAAGAGGATTATGGATAAAATTAGGTGATAAGCTCTTTCAATATAAGGATCGACGAATCCACTTACTAAATGAAAATAACGAATTGGTTAATTTCAACATATATGACTACAATTTAGCTTTGAAAAAAGCCTATAGATCCTTGGTTAGGCTGGAAAAACGTTCAAATTACGCCAGAAACATTATACGAACACTTCAAAGCTCCACGAATAAGTTTGTGATTGCGCTAATACAGGCCCATGACAGCTATACACTATTCCCGCTACCTGATGGCAGACTGGGTGTACTTAACAACAACGCCTATGCCTTCCAAGTCATTGAAAGTGAAAAGCTACTTGTTGATTATGCACCGTTTGATCAGATAGGCAGTGGTGCCGAAATCAGATGGAGTTCGACCAACAAACCCATCCAACTGGCACATGAGTTGGCACATGCTTATGACGCCAATTATGGTCTTCTCGATGATAAACTGATGATGGTATACCGAGAAGTGATATCTGCACGAGAAGTTCGTGCGCTCTATCACGAAAACATGATACGTAAGGAGATGAAGATGAAACTAAGGACGAAAGCGAAAAGCGGAAGAGCCATTATTTGGGAGGGCGTACCCTATACCTATCCCCTACCTGTATCTGCCAGATATTAATGATTATCGATGAGTTCAATGGTGCCAAGAGATTGGTTAAACTTTGCCGAATCGATCGTATTGATGTATCCAACCACATAATCGCCAACGATCCACTCCAGCCAATACTTACCATCTGCTTCCACTCCATTATTTCTGATCGTATCATTCTCACTTCTATTGGTTGAATACGTCATAATATTCATGTTCAACCTGTTTAGATAGTTAAGAGAAGATCCTGCATATATGTTACTGGAAACGTATAACACCGATTTATCCGGAAAGGTCATCATGTACTCACAGAACCCACGTTCTCCTGTCTTAAAGAGTTTATGGCCTGTAGGAACCTTGATATCGATAAAACTGTAGCTGAGATCAGGTATGCAATTTCTGAAGTCCAGGCGTACACGTTCAATTTCCTCGCTCAATGATCCATGTTGAATTGCACATCCTGAGATGCCAAATAATAAAATCAGAATTACTCTTCGCATTAACTGGTTAAAAATAATCAGACACGATAAGATCCAACAAAAAACCCTCTCAGTTGAGAGGGCTTAATCATTAATTATTGAGTTACATATCTGGTATTTTAAATACCAGAATGGGAACCTTAGATTCGTTCACTATGTCTTCGGCGATGGATCCTCCGATAAGATGTGCAATACCTTTCTTGCCATGAGTTCCTAACACGATCAATCCTGCGCCAACTTCTTCTGCAAACTTCACAGCTCCTTCGTCAGCAAAATCTGCATCTACTGTACTTATCGTAAAATCCTTCAAAAAGTTACGTTCTGCAAAATGCTCCAATTGCTTTTTTGCTTGTCCTTCATCCAGCCAGTTATAAGGGGTTTTTACCTTGACCAGATGCATGTTGAGACCAAGTAACTCTTGAACATCTTTTGCATAGTTAGCAATCAGGTCCTGTTCTTCGCTCAAATCAGAAGCGAAAGCCATGCTTTTCATTCCCTTTAAATGGGTCTCTCCTTTAATAATGATCACCGGACATTTGGCATGTCGTATCATACGCTCAGCATTAGATCCAATAAAGACCTCCCTTAATCCAGACGCACCTTTTGATCCCATTATGATCCAGGAAGACTTATCCTCAGAGACGATCTCACTGATACTGGTAAATGCATTTCCAAATTTTATATGAGTGGATACTTTTTGTCCAGCATCTTTCACCCGTTGAGACCATTCTTCAAGCTTTTCATGAACCCCTTTGATGAACTGTCCAGTGTAAAATGAATCTATTGAGGGATTATCTACTTCACCGGTAAAACTCACATGACCAACAGGCAGATCCATTACATGAACCAAGAAAATTTCTCCTTTGACTTTTTCATTGAATTCAATAGCAAAATTGAGTGCATGAGAAGCCAGGTCGGAAAAATCGACCGGTACTATGATTCTTTTCATTTAGGTAGTGTTTAGATTAAGAGGTTAAAACTTTAATTTTTTTATACTCCGGTTTACCGTGAGCATCTTTGACACTATTTAAAGATATGGATTTTTCCTTTCTGTCCAACTTGAATGACCACACGGGTACTTTGATGTGATTGACCGTATCTTCCGTAAGGCTGCCGGCCAACCAATGTGAGATTCCCCTTCTCGCGTGTGTTTGCATCGCAATCATATCCGCCTTGATTTCCTCGGCACGCTCAAGAATACCATCGGAAGGAAATACATTGTTAACGATAGCGAATTCAAAATCGGCTATTTGATGTTCTTTAAAGATCTTGATTAACTCACTGCTTACTCTTTCTTCGTTCTCCACGTTGTGTGGCGTCTTTACCCACAAGAATTCCAGTTTTGCTCCCATCTTCTGTTGAAGTTGTGCCACTTCATTAAGGAAGCTACTTTTTATTTCACGAATGTCAAGTGGAATTAAGATCTTTTTAATCCCTTCCATTGAGGCTCCGCCAGGCACTGAAATAACCGGACAATCTGCATTGCGGACTATTTTCTCTGTGTTGGAACCTACCAGTACTTCTTCAAGTCCCGAACAGCCTTTTGTACCGATGACTACTAAATCATACCCTTGTTTCTTCGTCATTTCTTTAATGGCCGTGATTAAGTAGGTATAATCAACCTTGGTATCTATAGTCACACTTGTATCGAATTTCTTAACAAAATCCGCCATGCTTTCAACAGTAGAATCATGGACCTCATCCATCAATGTTTTGGCGCTTGAAAAAGAACCAAACTGATAGTCTGCATAATATTCGAAATGAACACTATTCAATAAAGTGATTTCAGCATCATTTTTCTCAGCGAGTTCGATCGCAAAACGAGTTGCTTGCTCACTAACATCTGAAAAATCTACGGGCACAAGGATCTTTTTCATTTTACTAAAATTTGATTCATTCAAAGCTAAAGGTTCTCTGTAGGGTCTTGCATGATATTTACAACCCCATCAGTTGATTTTAATCACCTTGCTGACGAAGATCATCTTAGGGACTAGGAATCATCAGCCTGATTTTCCAATCACACTACTACCTTGTCTATTCTAAATTTGAAAGACTATGGAGACCATAACTACAGTAGAACAATTGGTGCAAGAACTTAGCAAGTGCAAAGAGGAAGGACCTCATGTCCTTGACGTGATGAAGAGCACGAAAATTCCAAGAACTGAATTTCAGCGTTATTATTCCTGGAGCGATGATAAATATGCTCGCAATGTTTTGGCCAGAAATGATGAGTTTGAAGTCTTATTGATTTGTTGGGAAAATGGCCAATCCTCTCCGATTCACGATTTTGATGCACAAGAAGCCTGGATTCATCCTGTTGAAGGTATTCTACGGGAAGAATGCTTTAAAATCAATCCAAATGATGACCGCCTGGAAAAAGTGAGCAGTGTTATTTTGGGTACAGATGAATTCTCTTATATGAAGCAGGTAGGCATTCACCGTTATTCCAATGCGCATAATGCCCGTTCGGTAAGTCTAAATGTCTATAGAAAGCCAGTCAATAAATGGCAGGTTTATGATGAGTCCAAATCTGACTGCACCGTAGTAGACACCTGGGAAAACAAGAATTATAATCTATTAAATCAGGAAGCTTAACTTCCTGATTTTCCTCAGAAATCCTTACGCCCCGCCTTTCTGAGAATCAACATGAATGGAATTACGATCCATATCAATAGAATAGTGACAGAAGCAATAAAGCCGAATCCGGTACCGAAGAACTTTTGAAACAGTGCGCCTGTATATCCCAACAAGGCAGAGATCTCTAGTTTCAATAAGATCATGATTCTACTTAAGTCAATGGGGTTAAAAAGCGACGCACCCAAGGCAAACCTGTCTAGCGGATAGTCTCCAAACACAATAAGTGTGATCATAAACAACCCATCATAGATTACAGCAAAAAATAGCCACATCAAGATAGCGTACCCAAAACCCTTGATCTTATTGGAATTACTAAGTCCTATATTTAATGATAGAGCCACAAAAATGAAGGTGAGGAAAGTGCCAGAAATAAGTAGGGTAATAAAATTGCCAATTGCCTCTGATTGACTGATGCCATACGCTAAAAAAGGTATACCTAAGCCAATAATCAGACTCATCGATAGCGATAGTGATAGCCCAAGATATTGGCCCGTAAAAATGGAAGATCTTTTGACTGGCTGAGAGAGTAATAGTTCTGTAAACTCACGTGAATTGTAGTAGTACATGATTCCGAAAATGGTCCCAATCATCGGCGTGAGCACCACGATGATATTCATGAGTGTAATGGTGGCTTTGGACAAATCTGAATTAAGAAACAAGAGAACAAATCCCAACGTCATATAAAATGCGAGATACACGTAGCTCCATCTGCTTCGAATCAAATCGTAAAAGCTGTATTTTAAAATCTTAATCATCGTTCAGCATTTTGGCGATTGAATGTTCCAAATCAGATTCCTCCGTTTCCTCCATCAACTTACTGAGGGTTCCTTGAAAATGGATTTTACCGTCTAATAAAAAGATGATCTCCTCAGCCAGTTCTTCCACTAAGCTCATAATATGTGTGGTGATGAGGATCACTTTTCCTTTTTGTCTCTCCTCCTCTATTAGGTGCTTAAGTTCTATCAGCGCGACCGGATCTAAACCGGCTGTGGGTTCATCCAAAATGCAGATGTGTGCGTCAAACATAAATGCAAGAACAATATTCACCTTCTGTTTGGTGCCGCCAGAAAGATCTACCAGTTTTTTATCAAGAAATGATCCGAGACCAAAACGATCGATCAATTCTTTTTCTCTCCCCTTCTGATTCCGGATATCCAGTATCATATTGATCAATTCAGATACGGTAAGATTCTCAGGGAAGCGGGCAATCTGAGGTAGGTAAGCAATATCCTTTCGGTATTCCCAGCTTTTCTTTATGATCTCTCCATTCACTTTCAAGTCTCCATCATTTGGCATTACCATTCCTAGAATAATCTTAAGCATGGTGGTTTTTCCTGAGCCATTATGACCCAATATTGCAAAGACTCCAGGTCGATCAACTGTAAAGCTGACACCCTTTAATACCTCTAATTTTCCAAAATGCTTGGTGAGGTTATTTACTTCTATCATCGAAATGAATGCATTGAAGGTGATTGATCCACCAGGTTGTCTGGCGTAAAAACTGGAGATACACGTTCGGAGAAGTTCATGATATCAACAAATAGGCTGCGTAGTAAGATAATGGTTTCAGGGGTTTTATTCACTACGTAGGAGAAAAGCTTGACGGGACGATAGGGCACATCTCCCGTTCCATCTCTGTCTAAATCGTATCCAGTATAATCTCCCCAATAGTTGCCATCGAAGGTGTTATCGTTCATCTTGGAATTGTATGAAACATCGAACGAATTACCAACAAAGTCATTTCCATAAATGCGATTGGTGTAACATCCACCAGATACTTTTATCGCCCATCCATTGCTTCTGAATACATTTCCAGTGTAGTTTATACGTGTAGTTCCATCAATGAATACAGCCATGGTATTTTCTTCGAAAGTATTATTGGTTACTTCAGCGTCGTAGATCTCTTTCAAAAGCAGCCCATAACTAGCGGGTCCCCAGTTATTCACGAATTCATTCTGCTTCATTACAATGAACTTGGAAAACATCACCGCAACACCAGCACCGTTCCGCTCAAAACGATTATTCAGATACTGATCACGATTGGAAAACATAAAATGAAGACCATATCGGATGTTATCGTGGGCATGATTACCTTCTACCTTGCTATCATCTACGAATTCAAGATATATCCCGTCTCGCATACTATAAACCTCGTTATCATAGATCTCAAGCCCTGAGCAATGCCATCCATGAATGCCATTACCGGTTTCATCTTCCTTTACAGATGTGCCATACACCAAATTATCTCTGACTACCCCATATTTAGATTTTTCAATTAAGAGTCCAAAGAAGGGGTCAACAATGATGTTATTTTCGATCAGAAAGTGATTCGCTTTGAATGTGTAAATGGCTGCATAGTCTTTCGTGTAACTCCTACCAGCATTGATGATTTTCAAACCAGAAATTGTGATGCTATCAGATAGAAGTTTCAGCACATATCCAGTCATTTGACCATCCAAGATGGCTCCTTGCTCACCGAGGATCGTAAGCGGTTTAGAAATCTCCAAATTTTCGCAAGGATAGATACCAGGTTCTAGTTGAATGGTATCCCATTTATCAGCTTGTAATACTGCCTGGCTAAGGTCTTTCAAATCACATGTTTTACAAACCTTGAGCTTGTTTGCAAAACCTGATACCAGGATCAAGAAGAGCATTATACCAAGCAGTATTCTCATGATTAAATAGAGTATCTAAGTCCCAGTGTAAATGAATCTACAGCTTTCATCTGGATACCATCTACATTTTGATAGACCGGAATTCCATAGGAAATGCCAGCTTTGAAATCTCGCAATACGGGTTGGTCTCCAAATGAAAAGTTTAATGCAAAAGTAGAATTGATTCGAGTAAATCCTGTATTCTCAGTGTCTGCTGTTGTTACCATCATGGGATTCAGTGTTTCATCACGACCAGTCATTCCTAGTTGTTTTCTACCATCTATCTGTACGGCTGCACTCATCCAATCTGTTAGGTTATACCCCACCCAGGTATTCATGCCGTATTCATTACCCCAACGGTAGCCTTCTGAGGATTCTCCTGTTCTTAAGGTGACTAATGGCTGTACGCCCCAACTTATCGATTCACTAGATCCTTTATAGGTACCACCGAGTGTAAAATCTAATGTACCACTACCCAGCTGCATGGGATAAGGTAATCGCATATCTTCTGCCATAGGCGTATCATCTGTACTCGTTATACTTCCCGTAGGGATGCTCACCATTGAATTGATATGGAATGAGCTATTGGACCTACTCATCAAGCCATACAGTGTGCTGATTTTCATATCACCTACCCCCTGACTTTTCGTAGTGAAATTCATTCCCATCATAGTGGATAGGTCCATCTCATTACGTAGAATATTTTGCATGAGCATGATGGTCACACGATCTGAAGGTGCATACATCGCGCCGATCATGAGCATATCCATACGCATCGCTTGTGGTGCTACCATGTAATTCTGAAAAATGGCCATGTTTTCAATGTCATCAGACCCCTGTAGGTTGCCTTCCATAGACATGGTCATGTATCTTACTGAAAACATCAGTCCTCCTTTGTGGTGAAGGTGATCTCCCATAATTCCTATTGGGGCATACGCATCCGGACGATTGTGGTGGTGCGTCGGGTGATCCAACAATCCAAATCTGGAGTCTTCAAATAGCCTTTTAAGTCCTTCCCAGTCATAAATTTCACCTCCTTTGGACTTTTGTACCCGTTCTGCAGCTTCAATAGATGAATAGGCAGACAAATACGCACCCATAGGACTGGCGATGTTTTTACTTTTAAGGTAACTAGCAGTCTTTGCGTTGATCAAAGCTCCTGCTTTTTCATAGTCAGCAACAAGCAATTGATTGAAAGTACCTTCGTCTTCCTCTTTCAAATAATTAACTAGACATTCGATTGCATCGAACTTTTCAGAAGTACCTTTTTCATCAATTGCGATAGCTACAAACTTTTGATCTTTGATATACATGTTGCAAAGTGAACATGCATCTTTACCCAAGTCGATCACATTTTGAGCAAAAACAGATCCTACGATAACCAAACTGGTTATGATTGAGATTAGTGATTTCATGTCGATAAATTTTATTGTATTTCGAATTCAGATTTGAGCTCTGACCAGTTCAAGGACTGACCATTTACATCTTTCAGTATTTCCTCACGGTCGATTTCATTTTGAAATGCAGTTAAAAATTCCCCCATTGGACTTGGGATTGATTGCGATATGAGATAGTGTGCATTTACAGCATCAGCCAATTGACCTGGGTTGGTATAATCAGCAACGAGGTAATATTCCACTTTTGGATGCTCCCATTCCTTTAAATCATTCAGCATACATTCTATTGCATCGTATTTGAATGCTTTACCTGTTTTTGTTACCAGCTGGGCCGAATGTTGCTTGTCTACGATGGTCATTTTGCAAAAAACACACGCATCCTGACCATATTCAATCGGCTGAGGTCCGGAAGAACATCCGGTAAATAGCCCAACCGCTAGCAACATAGCGACTGCATGAATACTTACTCTCTCCTTTTTTGATTGAATAAATGCAAGCACAGACAAAGCCATTCCTAAGAACATGAGGTATGCTCCAAGTCGGGGCATTGAAATAGCTCTGAAATTCAAGATCATTTTGCTGCCGATCAAGGGTGGTTGATAAGCCATAGGTTGACCATCTTCATCCGTAAACTTGATCGCTGCATTCTCTTTGAGATCATGGCCGTAATCATACTCCCAAAGGTAGAAATCATACATGGCGATAGAGCCTAAAACGAGCATAGCAGCAAACCAGCTAATATATAATGGTCGTTTTCCGATAAAGGCTATGATTACTCCAAGAACAATCATCCCGATTGCCACTTTTGGGAATACTCCAAACTCAGGAATTGTTTCAGGAATATCTTTCATCCCCACATAATGATTCATGATATTGATATTCTTGATGTCGTTTGGATTGGCATCTTCAAACTTATTGATGTGAATATCCATCCCGATGGGATCAGGGTATTGAGGAGCTTCAAGTGTGATGTTCCACATGGGCCATAGAAACAAGCCTCCAAGCAGGATAGCACCAACCAACATATATAATTGAGATCGTTTCATGATATTCCGTTTATGGTGAGAAATTATGGGCTGCCCACGAATTGTGGACAGCCGCATGATAAACCTAACTTGCTACTCTCCGTCCAAACTCCACTTCAATGGTACGTTAGCACCTCTTGCAGAAACCCTGACGTATCCCTGCATTTCCTGGTGTAGCGCAGAGCAGAAGTCAGTACAGTAGAATGGCCATACGCCTTCTTTTTTTGGTTCCCAGATAAAGGTCTCTGTCTGACCAGGCATAATTAGTAGCTCCGAAGTATTCGCACCAATCATGCTTACTCCGTGTGGAACGTCATAGTCTTGTTCCAAATTCGTGATATGGAAATAGACTTTGTCCCCTACTTTGATCCCTTCAATGTTATCAGGTGCAAAGTGACTTCTGATGGTGGTCATGTATATGTGCACTTCATTACCGTCTCTTTCTACGCGTGCCTCTTTTTCACTCTTCGTAGCATGTGGGTGCATGTTTTCCTCAAGCTGATAAAACTTGGTTTGATTTGGCTTGATTAAATCAGCCGGCGCTCCTGCAGCATAGTGTGGCTCACCGATGGTGGGGAAATCAAGTATCAACTCCATTTTATCCCCTGATATATCATACAGTTGTGCTGAGTGTGCAAGCTCTGGACCAGTTGGCAAGTATCGATCCTTTGTGATCTTATTCATTGCCACAAGGTATTTACCGAATGGCTCCTGAGAGTTACCTCCGGGAATCATTAAGTGTCCAACTGAATAATAGGTTGGCTGACGATCCAATACTTCCCAGGTACCCAACTTCCATTTCACAACCTCAGAACTGATAAAGAAGGTCGTATAGGCATTACCTTTTGAATCAAACTCTGTGTGTAATGGGCCCAGTCCAGCACCTTGAACAACTCCTGCAACCACATCATCATAATTGATCACAGGAATACCGTATGCATCACCATCAAATCTTTCATTCTCGATTGCGTCTAACATTTTTGTGAACGAGTGAGCAGTTAATGCTGCTGCTAGCTTACCACTACCAATGATGTATTCACCTGAAGGATCTACATCACATCCGTGTGGAGATTTAGGAGTTGGTAAGAAATATACAAGACCCGGATACTTGGAAGGATCCAATACTTTCACTTCTTTCTTCATCGTTGTAGTCGCCATATGGGTAGACTCATCATAGATGTTATGAGCATACTCCGTTTCCATGGTTTCAAATTGACCACTAGCGATAAGCTCCTCAGCTTTTTTCCAATTGATCGCAGCGATGTAATCCTTGTCATTCTGAGATGCATTAACCTCAAGTAATGTGTTGGCCTCCTCTGTATTATAAGTTGAGAAGAACATCCAACCATGAGATTTTTTTCTTCCTGGGTGTGCTAAGTCGAAGTTGAAACCCGGCATCATTACCTGGAATGCTAAATCCATGTTTCCACTTTCCTGATCTACGCTTAAGAAGGTGAGGGCGCCTTTGAAATTTCCCTTGTATTCATCGATAGGGATGTCACGTTGTGGTACAGGTACTGCAAATCTGGTTCCTGCAACCACGTATTCAGTATTTTCAGTTACAAACGAAGAACTGTGATTACCGGCACTGTTTGGAATCTCGATAATTTCTTCCGTTTCGAACGTTGAAAGACTTACTCGAGCAATACGAGGTGTATTGTTACCATTGATAAAGCACCATCTACCATCAACTTTTCCATTGGTTTGAGATAGATCCGGATGGTGTGCATCATCCCATGGCACTGGACCGAAAGATGTGTTCAATAATGGCTTGGTTTCTTCATTGAAGCCATATCCTTTTTCAGCATCTACTGAAAAGACAGGTACTACTCTAAATAACCTACCCGATGGAAGGCCATAGATGGAAAGCTGACCGCTGTATCCACCGGAAATGAAGGCATAAAATTCGTCATGCTCTCCAGGTGGTACAAATGAACGTTCAGCCATGTTGCTACTTAAAGCGCCCGATTGATTACCACCCTGATTACATGCTGTAACAATAAAGAGAGCTGCAATCATCAATGCGCTAGAAAATATGTTCATCTTAATTTTCATGATTGATAATTATTGTTTTATTAGTTAGGTAAAATGACTTTGTCGACTACATTGATCACACCATTGGACGTTTGAATGGTCCCAATGACTTTGGCGCCCCCTACGGTGATCTCATCTCCATTCACAACTACTTCCAAGTAATCACCTGTAGCCATATAGAGCTTTCGGCCTTTACTTGCCTCTTTTTTAAGGCCTTCGACATCAAATGATCCTGGTGCCGCATGTCGTGTGATAATCGTTGCGAGATCGCCTTTGTTTTCAGGCTTTAACAGATTTTCCAATGTTCCTTCAGGTAAGGCGTCAAATGCATCGTTTGTAGGTGCAAAGACTGTTAATGGTCCAGCATTCACGAGCACATGTTCGATTTCTGCGGCTTGAACTCCCGCTACAAGTGTGGTATGAGCATCGGAAGACATGGCTACTTGAAGGATGTTCTTTGCAGACTCATCATCAACCACTGAAGCCTGACCTTTTGGATGACTTTTAGGTTGATCTTCTGTACTCGCATTTTCTCCCTGCGGTGCGGTGCATGATCCTACCACGACTATCATGAGCAGGATCAACATTAGGTTATTAAAGTATTTCATATTCCTGGTTTTTGGTTGCTAAAGGGTTCGGAAATATTCGAGAACAGCTCTTGCTTCTTCTTCGGTCAAATTCTGGTTTGCCATCGGCGAGCCATTATAATCCATTAAGAGCTGTTTTGCCATTGGATCTTTTTGCACCATCTCCTCCGGATTCAAAATCATATTCATCACCCATGCTGGGGTTCTTCTTTCAAAAATTCCTTTTGGAGAAGGTCCAATAAATTTCTTCTCTACTTTGTGGCAGGCTGTACACTTAGCTTCATAGGCCTCCTGTCCTTTCAAGGCCATATCCTGATTGATCTCACCACTAAGTGTTAATGTCTTAATGGGTCCTACCCCGTTATTGCTCTCCCAATTTTCATAAGGATCCGCAGGCTCCATTTTGGCTTGTTCCTTGATTTGATCAATTCTACTTTTACCATCTCCTCCTCCACATGCGATCAAGATCAATGCGGACATGATTATCATTAAAGAAGTTAGCTTTCTCATAGTTGTGTTATTTATGGGTTCAAATATTCTTTTCATCTCTATCAATTACACTGATGATTTTCAATGTTTTATATGACTTTTGCTTTATTTTAAGATATTAAGACCTTTTTATCCTTTATTAATTTAATAATTTTGTTAATTAAGCTTTCTAGCACTACGAATTAATGCACCATCTCTCAGATCTGTTGCCAATAGCGAGTTCTTTAATTGTTCTTTAACCAATACAAATTTATCGTGTACTGCACATGGTTGATCTCCCGAACAATTTTCAAAACCCAATACACATTCATCCAAAATCTTTGGACCATCAATAGCCAAGACTATATCTAATAGCCTTATTTCCTTACCCTCAACTAACTCGAAACCTCCTGATGGACCTTTAAAGGAGTTCAATAGTTTGCTCCTTACCAATTGCTGTAAAATTTTTGCTGTAAATGCCTCTGGAGATGCAATAGCCTCTGTTACTTCTTTCAGCCCCGTACGCCGCCCCTCCTGCTCATTGGCAGCGATATAGATCATGATTTTTATGGCATATTCGCAGGCTCTTGAAAACATTCTCCCCTATTTATTTAGCTGCAAATTAATACACAAATTAATTTCGGACTAATTTATCCTTTATTATTTTAAATCTTTATCATTGTTGACTATTAATCAACGAATTATACTGCTTTACTGAACTGAGGTAACTGCTTTTTTTGACTCAACCTATTATCAAGTGCCGAACAAATTATTCGTATAACTTCCTTACCCTGATTAAGTACTTCAAGACCGGATTCGTCATAGGAAATTAATCCTTCTTCCTGTAGCTGATCCAGCAATTCATAGTTTAGGAGTACACCGTATTCTAAAAACTCTGACTCATGCCAGCTTGTCTTAAAGTCGCACATCAAATTCAGGATGTGCTTTCTGAAAAACAAATCAGCTCTTGAGTGAATATGTCCTTTTGATATCGGTAGTTTGTCTTTCTCTAATCGTTGATAGTAATCGTTGATACTTTTTTCATTCTGGGCAAAGCCTGACCAACTATCACTGATAGCGCTGGCTCCCAGGCCTATCAATAGTTTGCTCGTAAATGGAGTGTACCCCATAAAATTCCGATGCAGCTCTCCATCTTTCCGAGCTGATAAAAGCTCATCTCCAGGTAATACATAATGGTCCATTCCAACCTCTTCATACCCTTCGTTCATCAGCATCTCCTTCCCTAGTTGCATGAATTCCCATTTTTCATCACTCGTAGGTAAGAATGATTCGTATGATTTCTGAGCTGGTCGCAAGCTAGGTACATGCGCATAACTATAGTATGCGATCCGTTCGGGTTTGAGCTGAATTATTTGATTAAGCGTATTTTGTACTGATTCAATAGACTGACCTGGAAGTCCATATACTACATCATAGTTTACCGAGGTATATCCAATCTCTCTTGCTTTCTCAGTGATTGCTTTTACCTGTTCAAAAGATTGCATCCTATTGATCAATTTTTGAACATTCAAATCAAAATCTTGAATACCGAAACTGACTCGATTGAACCCAATTGAATGTAATGTCTCAAGGTGATTAGCAGTTGTATTTGCCGGATGTCCCTCGAAGCTCATTTGGAAGCCTTTTGAAAGTCGTGATTTGCCTATAATTCCAGATAAAAGTTTATCCAGGTTTTCTGGGGCAAAGAACGTCGGTGTTCCTCCACCCAGATGCAGTTCCCGAATTAGTGGTTTGGCCGGAAGCATGTCAAGGTACATCTCCCATTCCTTTAGGAGATGTTCGATATATGGTCCTTCAACCTCATGATTTTTAGTTATCCGTGTATTGCAGGCACAATAGGTACATAAACTTTCGCAAAAAGGAAGGTGGATATAGATGCTCACTTCCTTACTACTCTCCCAAAAGGCAGACTGAATGGTTTGCTGGTATGATTCAATGGTAAAGGTTTCTGGTTCCCAAAATGGAACTGTTGGGTAGCTTGTGTACCGTGGAACCGGGATATCGTATTTCTTCAAGTCTTGCATCTATCAAATTTTGCTCAAAGCTATTTGCAGCGTGTGAGTAGATGCGTGATGAAAGGAAGGAAGGCTTATGACTTTTGTCAATTTGTCTTAAAAACAAGTGTGAAGTGTGTGCCCTCACCTTTCTTGGATTTTACCTCGATCTGAGCATCATGTTCATCGATAATCATCTGACAAATAAACATTCCTAATCCTGTCCCTTCCCCAGGTTCTTTGGTGGTGAAGAACGGGTCCAACATTTTCTTCGTTACTGATTTGCTCATACCTATTCCGGTATCGATTATATCGACAATAATGTGTCCATTATTATTTCGAGTATTAATCTGAATCTCCCCGGACTTTTCTATGGCCTGCTCTGCATTATTGATGATGTTTGTAAATACCTGATGAAGCTTTCCCCCATTTCCCAGAACAGTAGAGGAGGTTGCATCATACGCTTTTATGACCTTGATATCTTTGGACTTTATTCTACTATTCAGCAGCGTGAGACTATTATCTATGATTTCATGAATGTCACTGGGTTCATCCATTGACTCACCTACCCGGCTAAAGTGAGAGAGTCCGGATACAATTTTCGCTGCTCGTCGTACACCTTCTTCAATCGCATAGAAGTATTCATCGTAACTCAAATCCTTGTGATCCTTCTTCAATTGCTCTTTCAGTGAAATGGCTCCATGCTTGATGAAATTAAGTGGATTATTAATCTCATGACCAACTCCTGCGGCCAGTATACCAAGAGAAGCCATTTTTTCTGCCCTTATCAACTGCTGTTGCGTGGTTTGCAGCTTATCATACCCTCGTTCCAGTTGATCATTTTTCTCTTCCAACTCCTTTGTGCGTTCGTGCACCTTTTTTTCAAGATTCTTGCTGTAAGCTTCGAGCTGCTCTTGATAGCTCCTAATCTCCGTTATATCCTCAGCAAAGAGTGTCAGACCAACCACCTGATCTTCGTCATATACAGGATTATAAGTGAATCTAAAAGTAAGATCTCCTTCAGGACCCGGATAGGTCACCTCCTCCTGAAATTTCTCCCCACTGAGTCCGCGACCTATCCAATCTTCGAATAGCTTGGCCTTGTCTCTATGCTTGATTCGATTGAGCAAATCCATCCCCCTTGAAAGCTCAAAGCCATCTGTCACCTTGGAGGCTTCATTGAATGCCTGATTAAATTCTGCTAATCTTTTTTGTCGATCAAAAAGTCCGATAATGTCAGAAGTACTTTCAATGATGGATTTTAGGTTCGCTCTTTCAGCCCTTAAGCTCTGAATTGATTGTAGTTGATTTCCTTTTATATAACGGTAAAGAAATACTGAAGCAATGGCTAATAACACATAAATCACGAAGACAAACTTGAACCGGTCCAAGGCTAAAAAGACCAATGAAGATTTTTCGATTGAGATTATTAATCGATGATTTACTGTTTCGATATTGATGCAGGCAATCAAATCTTCATTTCCAGTAAGTGGATCATGGCCTGAAAGCAAATGAATACCATCACTTTTTTCAAGGGTGTCTACAGGATTATAGCTTAAAGCATCAGATCCTAATACCTCAGAATAGCGGGATCTATCCAGCGGAAAATAAATTTGAGTCGTATTAAAGTAGTTGTTCACAAGATGGATATCATATTTATCACTGAATCCAAATTTCTCTAGCTCACCGATCATTGAGCGGTAATCGATTGCAGAGGTATTTACGGCTATGATATCACCTTGACTGTTTTTAATTGGAGCCCTGATAGGTAAAATCCAATCTGATACATTTTCGAAATAATAGTTTTCACCGAGTGTAATCCCTTCGTGCTTAAGCGACAATTCAAATGACCTTCGAGATCGTTCTTGTTTTCTAAGATTGGGCAAAGAGTCATTAACCATTTGACCAGTGAATGTTATGACCTGGCCCGTGGTGTCACCCAGTCCAAATGCCAAAAGTTCCTTTTCATATACCTCCAAGGCTCTATTAGCAAATGCAAGTCTTAAGCTATCATCTTCAATTTCAACAAGTCTATTGCCAACACTTACTAAACTTAACTCCCACTGATGAAAACTAAGATCGTAATAGCTCTGAATAACCTTAGCAGTGTAGATCAGGTCATTCATTTGATCTCTTTTTGCATCATAATAAATGTAGAGAAAAGCGGATCCAGCCATGATTGAAAGGCTGACGATTAAGGACAGGAATATCCTCTTAAGTGATTTTATTTCCCTTAGCTGCACCACTGGTTAATAGCATTTTTAGATTGCGAGTACCTCTAAAATCGCTATTTTTTCTAATAATTCAGTTAATTATAACCCACAAACTGTAATTAATGCCGAAGCATTGGCCTGGACCATTTGGTTGAATTGAGGAAAGGCTGATAGTAACCCTCTTAGTATCAGAATGAAACCGGAAAGAATGGCAATTACTGGAACGGAGTGAGGGATCAACGCTTTGAACTTCCCCCTGAACACATTTCCTGCATAGGATAATACTATCAGTGCAGGTAACGTACCTAATCCAAATAAAATCATAAAGACAGCTCCTTGAATTGGATTGGCTAATGCCACAGCACCTGCTGCTGCCACGTAAGTCAAGCCACAAGGAAAGAATCCGTTGGCAACACCACTCAAAAACCATCGCCTTCTCATAGACAGGTTATTGGACATAAAGAATTTCAAAAATTGATAGAACTTAGATTCATAATAGAATCTTTCCAGTCGATGACGAACTGAGGGAATTCCATAAAGGAGGATTAGGCCAAAACCGAGCACAAATGCAAGGACTTGCTGTATTTGGAACAGGGCAACCGTAGCTCCAATGAGCCCCAGAAAAGTCCCTAGTAATACATACGTCAAAATTCGTCCACTATGATAAAGTGCAAATCCAGACCTGGATTGCTTGGGGCCCATAAATACCATCATCACAGGCCCGCACATTCCCACGCAATGCAAACTTCCAAAAAGGCCGATGATGAGTGCGCCAATCATTGTATGTAGATGCTTGACTGTTGATAATAATCTTCTTCACCGGTCTTCCAACTTATATTGACCCGGTAGCTTCCTGCAATTAGTTCTGAGCGATCAATCTTTTGCATTTGATCTGTTAGAGAAATTTCAAATGTGCGATCGAATATCTTTCTGGAGGGATGATAAAAATGGATACTTCCTGTGGCTTCTTCGTCCGGAAATGTCAATTGGATCTCACCTCCTCGTTGTTTGACTAATACTGCCTTCCCGTCATTAGCTGTGTTGGAAAGTTTATTCAGTTTTTGCTGATAGTTGATCTCTTGCGCATAGTAGTCTTCGGCTACAAGGTCAAAGTCTTCCTGAAAAGCCTTAACGACCATGTATCCAATAAACGCTGCAAAGAGTATAAATGCTAGTACAATTCGATTTCCCCAGTTCATAATTCACTTATTTAATAGTCATCTTTCTAATTTGAAGGTCCTAAGAACTTAGTTTCAACCTTCTCCACCAATTCATCCCCTGAATACACACCAATTGAAATCATGGTGCTCATTTTTGTAATGGTGGATGGATCCATAATAATGAAAAAAGCCCCTTCACCAATGCCTTGTTCTTCCAAGCCAATATCCCCACCTACCATTTCTATTTCTCCTTTAGGAGCCAATAACTCAAACCTCACATCCATGGCCTGATTGGTTTTATTCACCATTTTCACCTGATACAGGTTAGTAATCATTCCATCTTCTCTCTCCTGATACAAAATACCTGGTGTACGCAAGATGGTCGTTTCAAAGTCCGATCGGACAAGTAAGAGTGTAACCAGTACACCCAACAAAACAATCAATACGCCTGAATATGCCCTCATCCGACTCGTGAATTGAAAAGGCTTCTTATTTGCTATGTTTTCTTCGGATGCATAACGCACCAATCCTCTCGGCAACCCTATCCGATCCATGATAGAGTCACACGCATCAATACATGCTGTGCAGTTTACACATTCCAGCTGTGTTCCATTACGAATGTCAATACCTGTAGGACAAACAAATACGCATTGTTTACAATCAATGCAATCACCTTTCCCTAGTGAATCCCGATCCTCATCTTTCCTAAACTTACCGCGCTCTTCTCCTCGTACATGATCATAGGCGACTACCACACTCTGCTTGTCTAGTAGAACACCTTGTAACCGGCCATAAGGACAAATGGTGGTACATACTTGCTCACGCATCTGACTGAATACTCCGTAGAAGAGACCTGTAAAAACGATCATCGCAATAAAGCCACCAGTATGTTCCCCAGGTCCGCCTTGAATGATCTCCCACACTTCGTTCACCCCAACCAGGTAGGCCATAAACGTGTGCATAATCAACACACTGACCAGAATGAATAAGGTATGCTTGATCGATTTCTTGGTAATCTTCTCTTTATTCCAAGGCAGCTTATCCAACTTCTTTTGAGCCATGTAATCTCCCTCTATCCAATACTCAATCTGTCGGAAGACTCCTTCCATAAATATGGTTTGTGGACAGATCCATCCACAAAAAATTCGTCCGAAAACAACGGTGAACAGAATGATGAAAACCAGGGAAGTGAGCATCCCTATCACAAACAAGAAGAAATCCTGAGGCCAGAATACCTGGCCAAAAATGATAAACTTCCTTTCGAAAATATTAAAGAGTAAAAATGGCTGATCATCCACCTTAATAAATGGAGCACCAAACAAAAACAAGAGCAGTAAATAGCTGACAAGGTTGCGATAGTTGGTGAATCTACCCTTTGGTTTCTTTGGATAGACCCACACACGCTTTCCTTCCTTATCTACCGTAGATAGGTGATCACGAAAGGTTTCCTCAGCACTTTCCTGCTCCTGATATATGTCTTTTACATCTGTCATGCCCTGATTGATCGTCTATGTCTGTTTAATCCTGAATAGGTTTAACAGCATTCATCTCCTTCCAGAGCTGCCTCGTCATCTACAAAATCGGGATTAGATTCCGGATCTTCATCACCTGATTCCTCTCCTGCCTCCTCTACTCGCTCAAAAAGATCACCTTGTGGATCCTTAGGGTTGGCAGATGTATTACCTTCCAACATGTAGATGTAACTTGCTACTTGCATCATTTTCTTAGGAGAAAGTTGAGCTTCCCACGCGATCATTCCTTTGGAAGGAACACCATATTTGATCGTTTTAAAGATGGAAGGCATGTCTCCGCCGTGTAACCAATACTGATCCGTGAAATTGGGACCAACTCCCCCTCCACCATCTGCTGCATGGCACACCGCACAATTCGCATCATAGATTGCTTTACCAGCATTAATATCTGCAGATTCAGTTGCAAGTGTCACATTGGTTTCATCAATGAGATTGCTCAAAGAAGCCATGTAAATTTTCACATCTTCTTCCGCTTGCATCATCTCGGCTTGAAACTCTTCGTCCTGATGTTGTCCAGTTCCTAAAACTTCATAGTTGATCAAGTAGATTACTCCAAAAGCGATGGTGAAATAGAATCCATATAACCACCAAGGTGGTAATCGGTTATCCAACTCCCGGATTCCATCATACTCGTGATCGGTAGCTACTTCATGCTCTTTTGCAACGGGTACAGAATCATTGAATCGGTTCCAGAATTTTCTCCAGAATCCAACGCCTTCTTCCCCTTCAATTGCCGGAATCAATTCCTTTTCTTCTTCCTCGATGCCCATTTCAGCTCTTTTCAGTTTAAGAACCATTCTCAAAGCAATCAACAGTATGTACATGGCAGCTACAGCGACTATGCTTATTAACACGGTCAAGCCGAGTACAATTTCTATTTTGTACTGCTCAAAAAAGCTTGGGGTTGCTGCATCCTGCCCAAAGGAAAGCCCGGGCAACGCAACGATAAGGGTCAGTAAAATATATTTAAGCTTCATCATGGTCGGTTTCGTTTGAGTCCAAAGGAATATTTGAGATGTCATTAAAGAGCTTCTTATCTACTTTCAAAACATACACTGTGAGTGCGATGAAGAAGACGAAGAAGATGACAAAGGAGATCACGGGATAGATCTCTATCCCTGCGATGGTCTCCATATGATGTTTAATAAATTTCAGCATAATTCAATGTTTTTAGTTCCCCTCAGCTACACCTTCTACATTCTTGATATCTGTTCCTAGTCGTTGCAGGTACGCTATCAAGGCAATGATTTCCGCATCACTACTCATCTTGATTCCTTCCAACTCCAGTCCCTGAGAAATCAGCTTCGCTTGATTCTCAGCATCCGCAACGGCTTGCTCATCATACCCTTCCGGATATGGTACCCCAAGGGTCTGCATCGCTCGAATCTTGGCCGGAGTTCTGGCTTTATCCCAATCTTGCTCAAACAGCCATGGATAAGGCGGCATGATAGATCCGGGAGACATACTGGTAGGTTCAAGCATGTGGTAGAAGTGCCAGCTATCCGGGTATTTCTTCCCTACTCGATGCAAATCCGGACCAGTTCGTTTAGATCCCCATTGGAATGGGTGATCGTACACAAACTCTCCAGCTTTCGAGTATTCCAAGTCTACAGGATCATATCGCATCACTTCCGACCTGAATGGACGGATCATCTGTGAGTGGCAGGTATAGCAGCCTTCTCTTACATAGATGTCTCTACCGTTCAGTTCTAATGGTGTATATGGCTTCACGGTCGAGATGGTTGGTACATTGCTCTGAATCAGGAATGTTGGGATGATTTCTATGGCTCCACCAATAGCTACCAAAATCAAACTCCATACGAGCATACGAACAGGCTTCCATTCGAATATTCTTCGGTGCCAGTGTTCGCTCTTCTCAGGCTTGTAATCTTTCATCAATGGAGCAGCCTGCGCCTCTGTAGTTGGCAAGAATTTTCCAGCTTTCGCTGTTTTAACGAGGTTATAAACCATTACGAACACACCGGACAAGTATAGAAGTCCGCCAAATGCTCTAAGCGCATACATTGGGATGATCTGAGTAACGGTCTCAAGGAAGTTGCTGTAAACCAATGTTCCATCCGGGTTGAATTGCTTCCACATTAAGCTTTGAGTAAAGCCTGCCCAATACATTGGGATCGCATAGAAAAGGATACCCATGGTGCCAATCCAGAAGTGGACGTTGGCAAGCTTTTGCGAGTGAAGTTTTGCTCCGTATAACTTAGGAATCAAGTAATAAAGCATCGCGAATGTCAAGAAGCCATTCCAGCCCAATCCACCAATATGAACGTGACCCACAATCCAATCCGTAAAGTGACCAATCGCATTCACGTTTTTCAAGGAAAGCATGGGTCCTTCAAAAGTGGCCATACCATAGCAGGTGACTGCTACGACCATAAACTTCAAGATGGCATCTTCACGAACTTTATCCCATGCACCTCTCAAGGTGAGAAGACCGTTCAACATTCCTCCCCAAGATGGAGCAATCAACATCACTGAGAATACAACTCCTAGTGACTGAGCCCAGTCCGGTAATGCATTGTACAATAAGTGGTGTGGTCCCGCCCAGATGTAGATAAAGATCAAGGCCCAGAAGTGAATAATTGAAAGTCTGTAGGAGTAAATCGGACGACCTGAAGCTTTAGGAATGAAATAGTACATCAAACCCAGGTATGGTGTGGTAAGGAAAAATGCCACTGCATTGTGGCCATACCACCACTGCACCAAGGCATCCTGAACACCTGCATACCAGGAGTAGCTTTTCATGAAGTCTATTGGAAGCTCGAAGGAGTTCACAATGTGTAACATGGCTACTGTCACGAAAGTGGCGATGTAGAACCAGATGGCTACATATAGGTGACGTTCGCGACGTTTGATAATGGTCATGAACATGTTCAGTCCAAACACTACCCATATCAAAGCAATTGCAATGTCAATAGGCCATTCGAGCTCCGCATATTCTTTTCCTGTGGTAAGACCCAAAGGGAGTGTGATTGCTGCCGCAAGAATGATTAACTGCCATCCCCAGAAGTGAATCTTACTAAGGAGATTGCTATACATTGGCGTTTTACACAATCGTTGAAGGGAATAGTATACCCCGGCAAAAATTCCGTTCCCTACAAATGCAAAAATCACCGCATTGGTATGCAGTGGTCTCACACGTCCAAAGGTGGTATACTGTAATCCGAAGTTGGCTTCCGGCCACACAAATTGAAGTGCAACAAGAAGTCCCACCGACATTCCGATAATTCCGAAGATCGTCGCAGCGATCAGGAAGTTTCGGACGGTGGTGTTGTCATAGTGGAAGGTCTCAAGACCTACTTTTTCGTTGTTTTCTGACATGGTCACTAGGTTTTGTACTTGATTTTTTATCCCCTGCCGATTGATTGGCAGGAGTCTCTACTCTTAAGGTTGGAGGAGTCATCGACTCTTCTTCAAACAGAATGCGGACCGATGGTGTATAGTCATCCTCAAACTGCCCAGACCGAGAAGCCCAAAGAAATGCTCCGAGGAAACTTCCTGCCAGCAGCAGGCTACATGCGATAAGGATAAATATTACACTCATAATCCGATGACAAGATTAGCTGAGCATAACAGGTTAGCTAATGAGGGGTGTTAGCGTGAAGGATGACTTTTGTCAGGTATTTAAATGATCGCTGAATAATGCCTTTAAACACACTTTTTTTCCACTAAATATCAGACCTTGAGCTGACAAGCATCATTCAAAAAGGAGTTACGAATTGACATATTTGATGGGAACCAAATAAGATAAATTTATGGACGTTTCGATAATAATTGCACGAATGATATGCATCGTTTATTTGTCAGTAGGCATCGGCTTTGCATTCAGCTCATCCTACTATAATCAAGCATTCAAAAAGATTGTAAATGACTCTACCTACCTCTTCTTAGGTGGATGGGTTGCCGCTTGTATGGGTGCTGTAATGGTACATATTCACAATCTCTGGGTCAATGATTGGAGGATGCTAATAACTATCATTAGTTGGACGATCCTTTTAAAAGGAATCGTGCTTTTAGCATTTCCAAGAGTAATACGAGCGTTTGAAGAGTGGTTTACTCCTAGAGGTATTCAGAACTACTTTTTACCTACTGTAATGATGCTTGGGCTCATCTTTGGGTATTATGGATTCTTTGCATAGCCTAATCCGAATATCCTGATTTAGGCTTCCTGCAATACTTCAATTGTCGGTTTCAGTACGATTTCAGACTTTATTGAATTAGAAATCAGACAAGCTCGTTCAGACTTAATTATCACACGTTCTGCTCGTTCTCTGTCTTTTTCGTTGAAAATTGTCACTGTAGGTTCTAAGACTATTTGGGTCATCCGAAATCTTCCATCTACTTGTTCCAGTTTCCCTTTTGATTTACAACTGAAGCTTCCGAATTCAAGTTTTGAATTTTCTGCAATCGCCAGAAAAGTGGTCATCAAACAGCTGCTGACGGATGCTGTAAACAAATGTTCCGGAGACCAGATACCTGGTATTCCCTTCGGAAATTCTGGAGGAGTGGCTACATCAATGCAACTGTTGCTATCCTTGTTTAATTCAGGTGAACACATCACTCCTTTTCTATCTGCGTCCCAATTGATGTCTACATTGTAAATATGTGCTTCCATGACTTGATTTTGTTTGGAAGGCAAAAGACATTAATCAAAACTTCCTTATTGCTGATGATAGTCAGTCAATCGATGGATAATGATCAGTTCGCTTGATGGAAGTACTGCTGTTTAAATCATTAACTTCAAGTGTGGATATTCGAATCAAATTCCTTGGAGGTGCCGGATCAGTCACCGGTTCCAAATTTTTACTCACCGTTGACAACTTTAATTTACTAGTTGACTGTGGCTTATTTCAAGGGTTAAGAGAGTTGAGAACAAGAAACTGGGATGAATTACCTATTAATCCCGCTTCGATAGATACGGTTCTGCTCACACATGCACACATTGATCATTCCGGTTACCTCCCACTCCTCTACAAAAATGGATTCGAGGGAAAAATACACTGTACTGAACCCACCCTTGAACTTGCTGAAATTTTACTTTCAGACAGTGCCAAACTTCAGGAGGAAGAAGCTGAATTTGCCAACAAGAAGGGATATTCGAGACACCACCCTGCTAAGCCACTTTATCGAATACAGGATGCTCGTGATGTGCTTCAGGCTTTTGAAGCGCACCCTTTTGATCGGACCTTTCGTATCCAGGACACCATAGAGGTACGCTTCTTTCACGCTGGGCATATCTTGGGTGCCGCGAGCATTGAAATTAAAATTTATACAAGTCAAGGAGTAAAATCACTGGTTTTCTCAGGAGACTTGGGACCCATGCATAGCCCTTTACATTTAGCTCCAGCTAAACCACCTCAAGCAGATATTCTATTCATGGAATCCACCTATGGGGGCAGGAATCATCGCGATCAAAACCTGGAAAGCGAACTAAGAAAACTGATCATGGAAAGCGATAAACGCGGTGGATGTCTTTTAATTCCTGCATTTTCACTTGGCAGAACTCAGCTGGTGCTCTACTATTTGTGGAAGATCTTCCAAAACATGAGGTCACGTCCCATTTATGTAGACAGTCCCATGGCTATTAGCGTAACACAGCTTTATAAGAGGTATACCAGCTATCATCGGCTGGAAAGTGATAGTGAATTTGGACATCACATTTTCGACGCTCCGTATGTTCATTATGTCACCGAGCAAAGCAAATCTAAAGTTCTCAACACCATTAAAAGTCATGCCATCATCATTTCAGCGAGTGGTATGGCTACAGGAGGTCGAATTCTGCATCATCTGTATCACCGATTGCCTAATAAAGAAGATACTATCCTATTTACAGGTTTTTTACCCGAAGGTACCCGGGGCAAAGACATTGCGAATGGGAATGAAATAGTCAAAATATTTGGTGAAGATGTGGCGGTAAAGGCACATGTTCAAGTACTGGATGGTCTCTCCGCCCATGCCGATCAGGATGAGTTGATGAAGTGGAGTGGTCATATTCATGAACAACCTAAAATGACTTTCCTGATACATGGAGAAAAGGAACAGTCGGTGATTTTGAAAGACCGGCTGATGGGTCGAGGGTGGAATGTCACCATCCCAGAATACCTGGAAGGTTATACCCTATTCGATCATTTATAGGTTTCCATTGTAACTATGTATTATTGTTAGAGCGTTTAATGCAAACTCATGAGATTAACACAGCTCAAAAAAATCCTAATAATTATGATGGCCTGGACCTTGGTCTCCCTATCGAACTACATGATAGGCATGGCTGCTGTCATTGATGCCAATTACATATGGGACGCCAATTATGACATTAGTAAGATTGACTTTTGGCAAGGGTTTTATGTGAGTGTACTTATCGGAATTTGCGCTGGCATTGTTGGAGGAAGTGCCGTGATTTTTTTCTGGGAACGATGGTTAAGAACGAAATCCTATGGATGGACATTGCGGAATATATTCCTTAGTTACATCGCAATCTTTAACATTGTCTCCGTCCCGGTCATTCTTTTCAATAACTCTTACAACAAGGAGTTCAGCATGTTAAGCTTGGAGGCATGGAAAGAAGTAGAAGAAGCATATGCGAGTCCTAGCCTGTTAGTTCCGTTCTTCTTTTGGCTCATCATTGTAATTGGAACATTTATCGTTCTTCAGGTGAATGATAAATATGGTCCCGGTGTCTTTGGTAAATTCTTACTAGGTAAGTACTTCAATCCTACCCGCGAGGAACGTGTGTTTATGTTTTTAGACCTCCGTTCCTCGACCACTATTGCTGAAAAGCTAGGTGAAGAACGGTACTTCTATTTTCTCAAAGAGGTCTTTCAAACGGTGACGCCCGCCATACTTCAAAACAAAGGAGAGATCTATCAGTACGTGGGAGATGAGATGGTCATCAGTTGGGAAAAAGAAGCCGGAATCAAAAACAACCATTGCATCAATGCCTTTTTCGATGCTCAATCATTACTGATTCAAAGTCGGGAGCATTTTCAATCCATTTATGGGGTTGAACCGGAATTCAAAGCAGGTCTGCACTACGGGCATGTGATGGCGGGTGAGATTGGCGTGATCAAACGCGAAATTGCCTACTCTGGAGATGTATTGAATACCACCGCTCGAATTCAATCAAAATGCAATGAGCATGGTGTGGATGTACTCATATCTGATGAGTTATTGGATCAGCTAAGTCTTGAACCTCAAGCCTATAAAAGCCTAGGTCAGATTGATCTGAGAGGTAAGTCGCAAAGCGTTCAACTATATACGATTCAGGGTCAACAGAACTAATTGAACCTTTGCCAGTGTTATAGCTCTGTTATGTCAAAATTCAATGAATTAATCAATGGCGATCAGCCCGTGCTGGTTGACTTTCATGCCACCTGGTGTGGTCCATGTCATACGATGGCACCCATATTGGAAGAACTAAAATCAGAGATAGGAAACAAAGCTCGGATCATCAAGGTAGATATTGACAAGAATCAGGCTGCTGCGCATAAATACAATGTGAGAGGAGTACCAACATTCATTCTATTTAAGAATGGTCAACAAGTCTGGAGGCAGTCAGGAGCAATACCCAAGCATATGTTGGAGCAGGCCATAGAAAGTGCCTAATTTTAGGTATGTCTATACCTTCCCTAGTTTCTACAGAATGGCTTAATCAAAACCTTGGCAATAAGGATCTTATTGTCTTAGATGCCACGCTTGCCAAACCAAAAGCAGCTGGTGAAATTCCACATCAAGGTCTTCAAATTCCTGGTGCCCATTTCTTTGATATTGATGGAGCTTTCTCTGATCATTCCATCAACCTACCCCATATGATGTGTGATACAGTTCAATTTCAGGATGAAGCCGGAAAATTGGGAATCAATCAGAACAGTACAGTGGTGGTTTATGACAATCATGGCGTTTATTCATCTCCACGTGCCTGGTGGATGTTAAAGTCCATGGGATTGAATCAGGTGGCTGTGCTCAATGGTGGGCTACCAGAATGGATAGAAAAAGAATATCAGACAGAAAAGAAGAAAGAAGAAAGCACAGAAAAGGGAGATTTTGAACCTACTTTTTCCGATCAAAGTTTCTGTGATGCTGATACAGTACTTAAGAGCATTGAAGATTCGAACATAGCAATATTAGATGCTCGTTCATACGGTAGATTCAACGCGACCGAACCTGAACCAAGAGCTGGACTAAGGAGTGGCCATATTCCAAGATCAATAAGCCTCCCCTTCTCCGGGGTACTCGATGGGTATCGAATGAAGGAAACTTCGGAGCTGAAAGTGCTATTTGATAATCTCGGTATCCAAAACAAGAAACTGGTTTTCTCTTGTGGCTCAGGATTAACAGCTTGCATAATTTTATTAGCAGCGCATCTAGCTGGAAATCAAAACCTTACCGTTTACGACGGATCGTGGAGTGAATGGGGACTACCCTCAGATCTACCTGTCAACCCTTAGCTCAATTTCTTTCCCATCCAGGCTACCATTAAGGTCACAAAGCCAACGACGGTCACCGAACTTATTGGCATAAGAATGGCCGAAATCAAGGGAGTTAGGTGCCCTGACATAGCAAACGAAAGCCCTATGATATTGTACAGGAATGAAATTCCAAATGCTACAAACACAATACGAATGGCTTGTTTCGCAAACTTCATAATGCGTGGTAAACTGGTCACCCTTTCAGAAGAAAGAATGGCGTCACAAGCTGGAGAGAACTGATGAATATCTTCGGAAACAGCAATTCCTACAGATGCTTCTTGCAATGCACCCGCATCATTCAATCCATCCCCCACCATCAATTGATTAGTAGTCTGTTGTTTTAAATACGTCAGTTTATCCATGGGCTTCTGCTTAAAATAAACCTCGTCGAAATATGGTTGAAGTTTTGTCTTTTCAGCATCATTGTCACCTGAGAGTAACGCAAGCGAATAATATGAATATAATTCCTCCAGCATACTAAAGACTCCTTCTCTGTATACTGAACGAAGTTTAAAGCGACCTTTCTTATTACCCACTTTTGCATAAACAACAGATTCGTTTGGTTGAGTGTCATTATCAAGCACCGATAAGAACTCCCTCGACCCAACTTTAATATTTACTCCATTGACAGATGCTTCGAACCCCTTTCCAGTCGTCTCTTTAAAATCAGTGATCGGATATTTAATGGATTCCGGTAATTCTCTATGAATGACTCTACTCAAAGGATGGGCTGAATTTCCCAAAGCAGACCTTAGGTAAGCCAGTTCTTCATCATCCAGGGTATCACCTTTGTATTGAAGTCCCGCCTCGGTCTTGGTTAACGTCCCGGTTTTATCAAATACCATCGCCTCTATCTGAGACAATCGTTCAATCACTTCCGCATTTTTTAAATAGAGTCCTTCTTTACCTAATCTACGCATAGCATGGCCATAAGCAAATGGAAGTACAAGTGCTAATGCGCACGGACATGCGACAATCAATACTGCTGTTACTGAGTTCCAGATCAACACAGGATCATTCAACCACCAATAAACGCCTGTTAACAATGCGATCAATATGATGGTGCCCGTAAAGTATTTACTGATCTTATCCACCCACGTGTTCAGATCCATCTCTTTTTTCTTATTGAAGGAATCCGAATTCCATACATTAGTCAGTTCACTATTATTAACACTAGCGAGTAATTCAATCGTAAGCTCACCACCTTTTTGTCTACCGCCGGCATAAAGCTGCTGCCCCACTCCTCTCCGCTCCGGTTTGGACTCACCAGTCACGAAGCTATAATCAATGTTGGCCTGACCTTCCTTGAGGATACCATCTGCAGGTATTAACTCATCGTTATGGATAAGTACTAAATCCCCTTTCTTGAGCTCTTTTAGTGTTCGTTGAACTTCCTCATCACCAACCTTGCAAGTGACTGATACAGGAAAATATGAGGTGAAATCGCGATCAAATGCCAGGGCTTGGTAGGTTTTCCCCTGATACCACTTCCCTATCAATAAAAAGAAGACAAGGCCGGAAAGGGAGTCAACATATCCCATGCCTGTGCCAGAAATAATTTCATAAGCACTCCTTCCAAAAAGTGTCAAGATGCCTAGTGCTATGGGCACGTCAATATTCATGGTACCATACCTAAGGCCTTTCCAGGCTTTCAAGAAATAATCGCTTCCTGAATAGAGTAATACCGGAAAAGCAAGTACAAAATTTATCCAGTTGAATACGTTGCGAAAATCATCGGTCAACAAGAAATTTCTGTCCAGATACTCCGGCATACTCATAAGCATGGCATTACCAAAGCAAAATCCAGCTACTGCAATTTTGGTCCCAATGTTTGTCTTGCTTACCTGCTTCTTAGTCTTGTCTAAGCTTTCCAAGGATATTCCAGGTGGATATCCTAGTTGAGATAGCAGTACCGCGAGATCTTTGAGTGACTTTGTATGATGATCAAAGGTCATGGTCACTTCTCTCTTCACAAAGTTTACCTCGGATCGCAATACAGCACTTTCAAGTCTTGGAAGATGCTCAAGCAAATAAATACAGGAGCTACAATGAATACCGGGGAGAAAAAACTTGATGACAGATACATCCTCACTTTTAAATCTCAATAGTTGTTTTTGAATGTCTTCATTGTCAAGGAAAGCATATTTTCTTTCAGCTTTTACTTCTGACAATGACTTGTTTTCAATTGAAGTCTCCGAATAATAGTTATTGAGATTGCTTTGATCGAGTAGTTCATGAACCGCTTTGCAACCATAACAACAAAAATGATATTCATTGGATTTTATTGAGTCATCGCACGGATCGCTGCAATGGTGGCACTTTAACTCTTCAACTAATAGTTGTTCCATCAGCAGGTTTATTTGGTACGATCATCACTGGAACTCCACTCTCTTTGATTACGTGAATGGTATGACTGCCTATGTCATTGTTTTGGCCATTTCCATTGATCCCTACTATCACCAGGTCAAAATTATTGTCCTGAATGAATTCGATCATTACTTCGTCGACGTTTCCTGGGAGCACCACATTACTAATAAGTTCCTCTGATTTCTCACTTAAATCATGTGCAAGTTGATTCATTCGATTTTTCATAAGCTCCATTCGTTCGGTTGTCACTGACTGATTTCCAACTTTTAGCTGTTTGGATGAAACAGGATAGACGTGCAAGAATGACAATTTTGCATCCGTGTAGAGCCTGGAAAGCTCTAGCCCGAATTGGGTGGCGTGCCAGGAAGCCGGCGAAAAATCTGTAGGGATAAGTATACTTGAGATCACGCAGTTTAAGTTTAAGAATCAAACTTAGAGGGACTATTTCTCCCTCGTATTGACATTCATCAAGTCTTCTCTTGAATTTTATCAGATTACAGTGTTAGGTTTACCATCATAAGTCATAATTTATGAAGCTAAGCGGTCAGGATATCATGTCTAAAGATGGATTTGAACTACTTGAAAAGTTGTTTCAAAGTTCTGGTGAAGGCATTATGTTATTCAATGCCAATGGTGAGGTAGAAATGACAAATCCACGTGCCAGGGAAATGTTTGGATAT
Organism: Ekhidna sp.; assembly: GCA_965601465.1. GTDB lineage: Bacteria > Bacteroidota > Bacteroidia > Cytophagales > Cyclobacteriaceae > Ekhidna. The sequence goes on from OZ271834.1 coordinate 3,340,844, forward strand.
GACGAAAAGGAGTTGGATGGGCTAAAAGTCGAAGATCTGGTACCTCAAGATGTTCGGAAACATCATAAGCAATATCGAGAAGGTTATCTAAAAGATCCCCACCCTAGACAGATGGGTGTTGGTCGAGACCTTTCTGGGGTAAGGAAAGATAAATCCACCTTCCCTATAGAAATTAGTTTAAGCTACCTTCAACACAACGATCAACGGATGGTTGTGGCGTTTGTCACAGATATTACAATACGAAAAAAGAACGAAAAAATCCTGGAAGAACAGCGTGTTCAGCTTAAAGAATATACCACGGAGTTGGAGCAAAAAGTAAAAGCAAGAACCAGTGAATTGGAACATCTAAACCTGGGATTGCAAAGTCAGATCCAGGAAAGAAAACTGGCGGAAGATGCACTCAAGGAAAGCCTGGAAGACCTTAAAAAAGCAGAGCAGGAGATTTTGAAATCGCTTGAAAAAGAAAAGGAACTTGGGGAATTGAAATCCCGATTTGTATCCATGGCAAGTCATGAATTCAGAACGCCATTGACTACCGTACTTTCCTCTGCCAATCTTATCGCTAAATATACGGAGAGTGATCAGCAGGCATCACGCGAAAAACACATCGATCGGATACGCAAAAGTGTGGAGAATCTTACCAGCATACTTAACGACTTTTTATCCTTAGAGAAGCTGGAAAGTGGTCTTCAAAAAGTTGAAACTGAGGAAGTCAATCCTAAATCACTTATTGAGGATTTGATTGATGAAATGAATAACAATCTCAAGAAAGGACAACAGATTCAAGTTGATGGAGAATCTCCTATCATTCAAACTGATGCTCACATTTTAAGGAATATACTTATCAATCTTGTCTCAAATGCGATTAAATACTCAGGTGAAAACGACACGATAGAAATTAGCATTGAGTCAGGAGACAATCTTTTGATTCATGTGAAGGATCAAGGAATAGGCATCCCAATGGAAGAGCAAAAACGACTGTTTCAGCGATTTTTCAGAGCAGGAAATGCCACTAATATTCAAGGAACTGGTTTAGGATTGAACATTGTAAAAAAGTATGTTCAACTCATCAACGGAAAAATTTCATTTGAAAGTGAGGAAGGAAACGGAAGTACATTTACGATTTCGCTTCCTCTGAAGCATCAATAGATTTTCTGCTGAACAAATAAATCATTGGCCCTAGCACAGGTATCAATACAACTATTGCAAACCAAAGCATCTTCTTGTTTAAAGAAAAACGTGCCATGAGAATATTGATCATTGAATAGACGGCTACTGCTACCGCAAAAACTCCTATGTATACCCAGTAATTCATAGCTTTTAACTTTTTATCAAATGAACTAAGCATGGCTGAATTCATTCATGACAATACTTAGCCGAAGAAGTGATTATCATCACTTGTTTTGCTAATTTGGCTGAGCAGTAATCTATAAATATGACACAACAGCACATATTAGTTATAGAAGATCAGGAAGATGTAAGAGAAAACATCGTTGAACTTCTTGAACTATCTAATTATAAAGTTTCATCAGCTTCAAATGGTAAAGAAGGCGTAAAACAAGCGTTAGACACCCCTCCAAACCTCATCTTGTGCGACATCATGATGCCTGAAATGGACGGTTATGAAGTACTTTATCTACTATCAAAAAATCCTAATACAGCATCATTACCCTTCATTTTCCTTACTGCTAAAGCTGAAAAGGCTGATTTTCGAAAAGGTATGAACATGGGTGCAGATGATTATATCACCAAGCCTTTTGAAGAAATGGAACTTCTGGGGGCTATTGAACGAAGATTAAAAAAGTATGGTGATCTAAGTCAGGTGTCCGAAGTTGATGACCTGGTTGTTCAGGCAGCCAAATACTCAAACATTGAAGAATTAGAAAAAGAGCGTAAATCACAAAGCTTTAAAAAGAAAGATATTATTTATCGGGAAGGTGATTTAGGTTCTTTCGTTTATCGAATTAAAAAAGGTAAAGTCAAAACGTATCGGATAAATGAAGACGGCAAAGAATTCATTTATGACATTAAAAAGGAAGGCGACTTCTTAGGAGAAAGAGCAACGATACAGGATTCATCCCGGACCGAATTTGCTGAGGCAATGGAGGAAACCGAATTACTGCTAATCCCAAAAAGCGATTTTCAAGAATTAATCTTTAAAAACCGTGAAGTTTCCGGACAATTCATCAAACTGCTCTCCAATAACCTTTCACAGCGGGAGCATGAACTCATGGAGATGGCGTACAATACCGTGCGAAAGCGTACCGCTGATTCACTTTACAAACTTTATGAAACGTACTCGGGCAATGATAAAACCGTAACCGTTGATATTTCAAGAGCTGATTTGGCGGGTATGGTTGGTACTGCTACAGAATCTGTTATAAGAATCCTGTCAGAGTTTAAAAAAGACCATTGGATTGAAATCAACGGTAGTGCAATTTCCATTTTAGAGCCGGACAAGATCAAACAGGTAAGATACTAATCCGATTGAGCACGAATTGAAACATTGAGGCCCTACTTTTCAAAAAAAGTAGGGCCTCATGTTATTCTAAACAAGGAATCAGATAATCTACAATTAGTTCTTAACGAACCTCACGCGTTGAACACCTACAACGGAATCAAATTCCAAGTGATAGATCCCATTCGGTAGACCAGAGACATCCACTCTATTAAGTGTATCATCGGTAGTTGGATAATCAATGATTACCCTTCCGGACAAGTCTATAACTTTCATTCTACCGGATGTAGGAAGCGAGGTTGTAATATTCAAATGGTCTGCAGTAGGATTTGGATATGCAGTAACTCTCCACTTTTCACCCGAAATAATGACAAACTCGATATCGGTATACTCAAATGCACCATCAAAATCGACCTGTTTAATTCTATAGTAGTTAATCTGATTTAAAGGTTGACTATCTGAAAACTCATAAGCATTGATAGCATCAGACACATTGTTAGCTTTCACTTGTCCAATGGCCTCAAAGTCAACTCCGTTTCCACTCCTTTCAATCGTGAAAAAGTCCACATTTACTTCATTTGTCGTTGTCCATCGCAGTATAGAGTGACCACTGACTTCTTCGGCAACAAAAGACAAAAAGTTTAATGGAAGCGGTGATTCGGCATTATCAATGCTGGCAATCGTAAAAAACGACTCATCTGTGAAATCGGATATATCAACTCCGGAAAACGTATAGTCATTTCCATTTTGCGCTACAGTAGGATTGTGGAGCACGGCATCACTGAAGTCACCATCTGTGTCGATTAGGATTCTCAAATCACTCGCATTGTCCACGGTAACACCCGTAAGATCAAAGGTCATATCCATGGTGCCACTCGGTGCATTTGTAAGCTTAACTTTCCATACTCTATCCAATCTACCTTCGGTACCAGACGGGAAGTCTATTGCAGCAGAGGAGGCTATTGCAGAACCATTATGTGCCCAGGTAAAGAATTGATCACTTCCTCCAAATACAGCATTTTTCGTAACTGATAACACAGCAGTGCTATTGATGGAACCAGAGGTCAGTTGCTCAAAATCTGAATTATCATCTCGCCCAATTCCCGCTACGTCCGTTCTAAATAAGGCAAAGTCTGCATCTGAATTTCCTGGGAAAAATATTGTGCCGTTAGCACTTTCATAGTCATAATCTCCACTATTGAGTGTTATGCCATATTTGATTGCAAGGTAAGACTCTATTCTCGTTCGTTCTGTGGCCGAAAGTTCAGAGCTATACAGAATTACTTCAGCAACACTTCCCACAAATTCCTCATTATTATCAAGAGACTGATCACTGTCTGAATCATACCCAATCACAAATTCATCATTATTGGCAAAGCCTGCTAGTGTTGTAGCGCTTGGGTTGCCTACATCAGCCGTTCCGTTTAGAAACACATCTGTCTCGTCATTCAGATCATCAGCTGTTATGGATAGAATATTGGTAGAACCCAGCAAATCAGAGCCAATCGTATTATTTCCATTGTTATACTCAATAATTAGGTTATCCAGGTTTCTAAGTTGAAATACTTCCGCTCCATAGCTAAGCAAGGCCTGGTTATTTCCGGTAGTCGATACGTCCGGTCGGCTTACAACAATTGTTGATAAATCTGTTCCAGGAAATAAGTTGAATGGATCCCTTGCTAAGTAATTATCCGTAAAAGTAAAGGATGGATTATCATTAAAATTTGGGTCAGAGCTTACCAAAGTTGGTCCTATTTGCGTTTCTCCCGGACTAAACACCTGACTTGCAAAATCTAAACCATTGCCTGACTGGTCGGCCCAATTAGTAACTTCTGTTCCGTCACCGCCTACTGATGTTACTCCAACATTACCCTTCAGCCATAGATTGAGATTAGTAGTCACACCACCCGGTCCATTTGGTGCCAATGAAGTTGCTACTGTGAATATATCTCCATCAATAAAATCTATATCAAATGTCAAAATTTCATTGCCGGCATCATAAGAAGTTGCAGTAATGCTTCGTGTGATGCCATTGCTGAAATCACCACCATCGTCAATCAACAATAGAAAGTCAGTAGCAGCGCTTCCTGTAAAATCACCCCCTCCATTAGGAGTGACGCCACTTATATCGATCTCCATTGTCACATTGCCTATGGTCCCTTTCTCCTGTACTCTCCACTCTCGATCCAGTCGGGTAATCACGTTGGATGGTACTTCGGTGGTGATATCCTCTATAGTTCCATCATCATCGTTATCGTTACCCCATGCCAGGAAAGAAAGGTTAGCGTTTGGGGTGTTAGGACTGGCAAACGTGCCAGCATTATCGGTTAGTGCAATAGTCACAATGGCATCCGTATTAACACTCAAAGATTTTCTTTGATCCAGATCACTGATATCATCCCTTCCTATTCCTGCAATATCATTATTGTAGTCGCCCGGTGCAATTACCGTCTCGTAAATGAAGTTACCATCAGAGGCGATGTAGTCCGTTTGATCACCATCTAACGTAATCCCATACTTGAGAGCTAGATAAGATTGTATTTTTTCATGATCAGCATCACTCACTCTACTGGTATAAGTAATAAGCTCGGCCACTTTACCATCAAAATAATTGGTACTGAAAGTATTACCTGTGTTGGACCTTCCTACATCGTAATTTTGATCTGATTCACTAATTATTGTTTCAGCCAATAAGTCGTCACTATCAACCCCTCCAAGAAAAATATCTGAAATTGTTGCGACTGCTGCATCGTCTCGCACGCCTATAACAATAGGAATTCCTGCCTGGAGCGTAATACCCGAAACTCCGGTACGATACCTTGGAGAGGTACCACCAACCACATGTGTCACTACCTCCCCTGCAAAAGCTCCTGTGATACCACCAAATGCAAGCCCTCCAAAGTTATCATTGGCACTAGGTGTATCAAATCCAAAAGGAACCTGAGCTGCTGATGCGTCTGTAATTTGATCATCCGGTTGAACAACCAGGTAATAACTAGCTGTGTAAGCACCCCCACTTCCTCCACGGAGGAACTCCGTATTGGTATCATCAAAATCCAGAACATCATTGAAGTTTATCCCATCAGTGAGTAGAGCCGGGCCGTTTCCAGTTGCTGTTGTTCCATTCAAATTTCCACTTTGATCAGCCCAGGCAGTGACTGGATCAGTTCCGGTTACACCTGCACCTCCTTTGAGCCATAGACCGAGACTTGCAGAAGTTGCTCCGCCCACAGCATCGGGCACTTCAGCTATAGTAATTACCTCGTCATCATTTAGTGTTACATCGTTGAAGGTTGCTGTGCTACCATCCCAGGTATTTGCGGATACGGTTCTTAAAAAACCATTGCTGAAATCTCCATCATCGTCAATGACAAGCGCAAGATTTGCTGATGCTGCCGGGGTGCTTGTTGTACCAATTAAGTCGAATGAAAAATCTACTGGCTCGGGTGTGTTTGTAACTGCCACTCTCCATTCCCTCTGAATTCTATTCGTAATACCCGTACTTATTTCAGTGGTGTTGAATGTCGTTCCACCATCATTGTTTCCCCAAATGACAAATTGGCGATCCACTGCAAAACCGTCCGTATGACTTCCTGTAATGATGGCATCTGAATTGATACTTCTTGATCTTAGCTGACTCAAACGAGAGCCATCATCTCGGCCAATTCCTGCAATGTCATTATCGTACGAAGCGTAGTTGGCAGTTTCTGTAACCACCGGATAAATTGCCTCACCAATTGAATTCAAATAGTCTTGATCTGTTGTCTGATCAAGTGTAATTCCGTATTTTATAGCTAGAAATGAAGAAACCTGTTGACGCTCCGTGTCAGTGATCACTCGACTGAAATACATGACATCACCAAGTTGTCCTTGCAGCTCCCTGGTATTATCAAATGCAGGCGTAGAGAAATCATCAAGATCTTGACCAAGAACAAAAGTTCCACTTACGTCAAATGTCCCTGCACTTTGCACCACATTTGTAGCTGCTCCGTTATTCAAATAAATATTTACATCTGTATTGTCATAGTCTGTCGCGATGATACGTGTAATGCCATCACGAAGATCTCCTACCCTATCTGCTGGATCATCTAAGGTTGTTTTCCTAATTCCATCAGAACCAGTATCATCACTGATGCCTAAATCTAATTCGTCATCTTGAACATCATCAGGTAGGTAGGAATAAATGGTTTGATCATTTGGTGTTAGAGCAGGAATGTTTACAACAGCAATCGTTGTAATGGCTGAAGTACTGATATTCGAAAAATTAGCAAAAGCTAAATAGTCATCCTGATCTGCACCTTCATTAAATGAAATGGAAGGATTGTAATTGAAATTTGCGTTGGTAGCATTAGTAAAAGATCCTTCTATGAAGTCCGGTGTGGTACCTGTAATTCCTGAAACCGCCGTATTCGTCAATGTAAAATTACTAGCGCTGAAGTCGTTCCATTCATTAACTTGATGTGTACCATTGTAGGTAACATTCTCAGTCGGATTGAACCAGATAATAGAACCCGGAACTCCTCCTGGTTCTGGTGCAGGCAATGTGATTAATGGACAATCAAGGTTGGCAGCTGGAGGTGTTGTTAACAGTGTCACAGCACCGGTGCCTCCTGTAGAGTTCTCAGATGGCGTACCTTGGGTTGCACCAGCAGCTCCCCCAGAAACATCAATGGTAGGTGTAGCAGAAAATTCTCCTCCTCTTCGAACAAGCATAACACTACCACCTGCTCCGCCGCCACCACCTCCGTCAGGTGATAGGTATTGTTGAATACCATTAAGCCCATTACCATCGCCTCCTGAAGAATTAATGGTAATATCTGAAATATCTTCTGAGGCCGTTACGACGATTACCGTACCTCCGGCCCCTCCTCCACCACCGGAGCCATCTTCATCAGGTAAAGATGGGTTAGCTGTTGCTGTGAATGTATTTCCATCGTCTCCGTTGGCATTAATTACACCTGTTGTTCCTGTACTTTCAAAAACATCAGCTCTAATAAGAATTGAACCCCCTCCGGGTCTACCACTATTAACATCTTCAGGGAAGCCATCATTTACCAAATCGGTCTGACCACCGCTACCACCGCCGCCTCCCAGCACTAGCCTGCTACCGTTCTCAACACCTATTGCGCCACCACCAGCAGATTCCTGGGCGTTTTCATTGGCTCCACCGCCACCGGTGCTACCATTTCCACCGCCACCTCCGCCTCCATTCCAAAGGCCGCCTCCACCAGCATTACCAGCACCGCCTTGTCCTCTGTCTGCATCCCAGGTATGATCTCTATTAAAAAACACCACACCTCCCAGGTCGACATCAATAAGTACAGTTGAACTTCCTCCAGGATAGCCAGTCGCTAGTCCTGTTGTACCGGAGATGGTTGTAAAATCATCATTATATCCAAACACCTGAGTGGGAGTTCCTGCGATACCCTCTCCTCTTATCCCATTATCTTCATCACCATTTTGCCCTCCACTCAAATCAAGGTGACCTCCTCTAAAACCAGCGAAATCTGCATCAATGGTTCCATTTAAGTTTAAAGTTCCAAGCGCATCGATAGTGATTACCCCACCTGTTGAACCATTCCATGGAACAGTGGTTATTTCGCCACCTGCATCAATCGTCAAGTCATTATAATTACCAACTTTAATAACCTGGAAAGCTCTTCTTCCCGAATTTGTTGTGGGAGTTGTATTTGCAATGTAAGAATTTGTAAGTCCTTCCTGAATGGTTAAGGTACCTCCTCCAGCACCAATGGCATTGGTAGCAATTACAAACTCATATTGACCCGCAATAAAACTGCTATTATCTAAAAATCCGGCATGATCAAGTCCACCTGCACCATCACCATAGTCGGAGGTTTCATACGTATCTGCAACTCCAGGATTAATAGTGATTGTAATATCAGGAATTGTGGGATCAATCTCAGCACCTTGCATTTGAATAACCAGCAATAGGTCTCCACTTGCGATAGTACCTCCATTATCTGTAAATGCACCCGGGATGGTCCTTTTTGTACCCAAATCAATGCTTGTGCTTCCAGCCAAAGCATCTGAACTTCCCGGATAATAGGCATTTACCACTACTGTTTGTCCACTGGTTACCGTGAGGTCTGTGGATGATGCAACACAATTACAGTCTTGTGCCCTCGAATCAATAAATAGTATTGAAGTGAATAAGACTAGAAAGAACATTCTAGCTCTTAATGAACGGTTTCCCATTACTAACGAATTAATTAGGTGATAATTAAGCCCTAAAATTAAGTATTATCACTTGATAATTAGTCTGTTAAACCGGCGTATTCGGTTAATTATCGAAAAAATTCTTGAATTAGTCCAAAAAACGACAATCGGATCAAACAAAACTGCCTTAGATGAGATATCCCAAAAAAAAGGGGAATCTGTAACAGATTCCCCTTTTAATGTGATTTTTGAAGGTACTTACTTCACAGCATCAACCACTGCTTTGAAGGCCTTAGGCTCATTCATTGCCAGGTCAGCAAGCGCCTTTCTGTTGATTTCGATTCCTTTTGCATTCAATTTACCCATGAATACAGAGTAAGACATTCCATGCTCTCTGGCTCCTGCATTGATACGCTGGATCCAAAGGGCTCTAAATTCTCTTTTCTTTGCTTTTCTGTCGCGATAAGCATATTGCCATCCTTTTTCAATGGCATTTTTGGACACGGTCCAAACGTTTTTTCTTCGACCAAAGTATCCTTTGGCGTGCTTCATCATCTTTTTACGACGAGCTCTTGAAGCTACATGATTTACTGATCTCATTTTGTTTTTGTTTTGGCGATTGGTGCGTCAACTTTTGTCAGCGTCTTTCAACCAATAACCGGGTTTAAAATTAACCGACCCACTTTGGGCCTCTTCTTATTAAAAAATTACAGATTCAAAAGGCGTTTGATGTTTGGTTCATCCGCCTTGTCCACAACAGACATGTAACGAAGATTTCGCTTTTGCTTGGTCTCCTTTTTAGTCAGAATGTGGTTTTTGAATGCATGCTTTCTTTTAATCTTTCCAGTACCAGTTAGCTTAAATCGCTTCTTGGCGCTAGAGTTTGTTTTAAGTTTCGGCATTTCTACTTTATTCTACGTTTAATTTATTTCTTCAACACTTTAGGTGCCACGAACAATATCATTCGTTTACCCTCCATTTTTGGAAGCTGTTCTACTTTTCCAAACTCTTCAAGTGCTTGTGCAAACTTGAGTAGTAAGATTTCTCCTCTGTCTTTGAAAACAATCGTTCTTCCGTAGAAGTGAACGTATGCTTTCACCTTAGCTCCATCTTTTAAAAATTTAATGGCATGATTCAACTTAAAGTTGAAATCATGATCATCCGTATTAGGGCCAAAGCGAATTTCCTTGATCACGGTTTTTTGCGCTTTTGCCTTAATCTCTTTTTGCTTCTTCTTTTGTTCGTACTTGAACTTAGAGTAATCAATCACTTTGCAAACAGGAGGATCAGCATTCGGTGAAATTTCCACCAAGTCAAGATTTTGTTCTTGTGCTATCTTAATTGCCTGCTCTGTTGGGTAAACATCAACCTTCACATTGTCTCCAACCACTCTTACTCTTCGTGCGGTGATTTTTTCGTTGACTTTGTAAGGCTCTTCTTTTCTAATTCTGGAAGGGCCTCTTCTTCTTAGTTTAGCGATTGTACTCCTTTATTTTAGTTGAACATTAAAAACAAAACGCAAATATCGTGATATTTTATTCTTAACAACAAATCAATTGATAAGTTCAGCCACTTTATTGTGGAAAAAATCAACAAATTCGCTCTTTTTCATCGATCCTATGTCCCCCTGACCGTGTTGTCTGACTGATACAGTGCCTTCCTCAGCTTCTTTCTCCCCCACAATCAGCATGAATGGGGTTTTCTTTACTTCTGCATCCCTTATCTTTTTTCCAATCTTCTCGTCTCTTTCATCAACAAACCCGTGGATATCTTTTTCCTGCAAATCGATGAATAATTGTTTTGCATAATCATGATACTTCTCCGAGATAGGCAGGATTGCCATTTGATCCGGCGCTAACCATAATGGAAAATCGCCCGCACAGTTTTCAATCAATATCGCAATAAAACGCTCCATCGATCCAAAAGGTGCGCGATGTATCATGACCGGACGATGCTTTTGGTTATCACTCCCAATATATTCCAGTTCAAATCTCTCTGGCAGACTGTAATCCACCTGGCTTGTTCCCAACTGCCATTTTCTTCCTAAAGCATCCTTCACCATAAAATCTAACTTAGGACCATAGAATGCTGCCTCACCATACTCAATGACATAGTTGAGTTCTTTCTCCTCTGCTACTTCCTTAATGGCCTGTTCGGCTTTTTCCCAATCTTCGTCTTTTCCGATGTATTTTTCAGGTTTCTCAGGATCTCGTAAGGACACTTGTGCAGTAAAATCCTCAAATCCGAGTGCTGAAAACACAAACAATACCAGATCAACGACATTGGAAAACTCGCTTTTCACCTGATCCTGGCTACAAAAAATATGTGCATCATCCTGTGTAAACCCTCTTACGCGAGTTAATCCATGGAGCTCACCACTTTGTTCGTATCTGTATACTGTTCCAAACTCGGCATATCGAACCGGTAAGTCCTTGTACGAGCGGGGTTTAGACTTGAAAATTTCACAGTGATGTGGGCAATTCATGGGTTTAAGCAAAAACTCTTCATCCTCAGCAGGTGTGTGTATTGGCTGAAATGAGTCTTCTCCGTACTTAGCGTAGTGTCCGGAGGTCACATAAAGTTCTTTGCCCCCAATGTGCGGAGAAACCACCTGGTCATATCCGGCTTTCAATTGCGCTTTTTTAAGAAAACTCTCCAATCTATCCCTCAGTACTGCTCCTTTAGGCAGCCACAAAGGAAGTCCTTTGCCTACCTTCTCCGAGAACGTAAATAGTTCCAACTCCTTACCAATTTTACGATGGTCCCTAAGCTTAGCTTGTTCCAGTAATTCCAGATGCTCTTTGAGCTCTTTCTGCTTAGGAAAAGAAATGGCATAAAGCCTGGTAAGCTGCTTTCTATTTTCATCTCCCCTCCAGTAGGCTCCAGCAACATTTAAGATTTTTACCGCTTTGATATATCCTGTATGAGGGATATGCGGGCCTCGACATAAGTCTGTAAAATTTCCCTGTGTGTAAAAGGTGATGTCACCATCTTCCAGTCCATCAATCAATTCCAGCTTATATTCATCACCCTTTTCGGTGTAATAGGTAATTGCATCAGCTTTTGAAATTTCTTTTCTGGTATACTCGTTTTTTTGACGGGCAAGCTCAAGCATCTTATTCTCAATGGCTTCCAAATTGTCAGCATCGAAGTCTACTCCATCAAAATCAATATCATAATAAAACCCATTCTCAATGGGTGGGCCGATACCCAACTTAATCCCTGGATATAAGGCCTCAAGTGCCTCGGCCATCAAATGAGCAGATGAGTGCCACATGGTTGACTTACCTTCATCGTCGTTCCATGTTAGTAATTGTAACTCAGAATCTTCTTCGATCGGGCGAAATGAATCTCTTACTTCACCGTTTACTTTGGCTGCTAATACATTTCTGGCAAGCCCTTCACTGATACTAGAAGCTACATCAAGAGCCGTAGATCCTTTATCATAAGATCTCTTAGAACCATCTGGTAAGGTAATGGTGATTTGATCACTCATTAATTTTCAATTTTTTTAGGTTGTAATTCTATTGTAGGACGTTTGTTTTCCTCAAATTTTAAGCGCTGCAAATATGCAATTTTTCGTTGTATAAGGTCTATTCTTTGTCTTGCTAATGTGTCCTGAGGATCTAACTCAATCAAGTATTCAAAATATGGAAGGGAGGCAAGAAACCACCCTCGATCTTCATACAATCGACCTAACTTCCATATGGGTGTTCTGTTTGACGAATCTCGTGCAACCACAGTGCTCAACATATAACCCGCGGAATCCCATTTTTGATCCTCCTTAAACCATTCAGAGAGCGTATATGCGACACTATCCACATCACTAAATGGTTTCAATACCCTTCTCGCCTCGCTATTCTTATCAGAATTTTTAAGTAGTTGCGCATAAATAAATTGAATGTCAAAACTGTCAGCGTTTTGGGATACAAACTGGTCCATGACATCAAACCCCTTATCATCATAACCAAGAGAAACAAGGATAGAGCCATAATTCCACATAAGGTCATTGGTAGGATCCTCTCGATAGAGTTTACTTAAGTTATAGGTTGCCAAAGTAGTATCATTCAGCCTTAAATATTGTATTGCTGCGAATGCGAAGGCATTCTGATCTTGATGGAATTTTAAATACTCTTTTAATTCAATCGTGGCATACGCCTTTTTACCCAATCGAGTCAGACAGTCGATATACGTTTCTTTGTGGCGTTTATCCAGGTCATATTCGTTTCCCCAGGTGTCAATCACCTCCAATAGTAATTGGTATTGTTCGTGTTCTTTATGATAAGCAATGTATTGCTCAACCAGCTGATTGGTCATGCCATTCACCTTCTTATACGTGTCTAAAGCTGAGATGCAGGTAATTGGCCAATCAAGTTGTTCGCAATAGAATACCTTCTGATCCAGCAAACGTTTGTTATCTGGGGATGACTCAAGTTCTTTGTCAATTCTGTCCAATGCGTCTGAATAAAATTCAGCATGCAGTTTAGGCACAACTATCTTATTATCAGATGTTTGCGTACAACCAATTAGAAACAAAATAAGAATTACAGCAGATCCACGCATTACGGGATCAAAGGTAGTTTGAAAGATGTTGAAAAAGATGCTAGTCTGAACTCTTCTTTAACCTTTCTACATCATTTCTCAAGTTGCCTATCATACCCATTAGTTGATCCATGGAAAGATCATCTGTCGCATTTGGATCTGGAAACTCAACAGAAATATATGCTTTGGCTTCCCATATTTCCATTACCTCTGACGGATCAAGTTCGTAGGCACTGAAAGACTTGTTGTCAGAAACAAGAAAGAGCTTACCCTTCTCTTCAATGTAGTTAAATACTCTTTTGTAAACCACACCTTCTGTTTGTGTGACAAGCACATAAGTATTGCCATTTCTAATGTGATCCAGTTGCTCAATGTATTTGCCAATAACAATGCTTCCTGAAACAATTGGTAACATGGAATCTCCTGCAATTTCAAATGCTCTGTATGTACCACCCTTAGGTAAAACCGGAAGATGAAATCTTGGTAAGTCAGTCAAATATTCAGGATCCGCATATCCATTCGTATATCCTGCAGCAGCTTTAGTAGGGACCAGTTGAATGAATTCTTCATCTGCATTCTCATCTACTGTAACGGCAAGCACTTTAACATTCTGCTTGGGAACTCGATTTTCTCGTGTTAAGTCTTCATTGATTAATTCATCAACAGAAACTTCAAAAAGCTCCGCCATCTTAGAAAGTGTAGTAAGTCTGGGGTCTGCCCTACCTTCCTCATATGCTCCTACTGAAGGTCTGTTTATTCCTAAAGCTTGTGCGAAAGTTTCTTGTGTAAATCCCTTCTTCTTTCTGAGGTACTTAATGTTATTTGGAATTTTGGCCATTATTCGAAAATCAAAAGGTTTGATGGTTGAGATCCTTGTCCTAGATTATATAAATGGAAATGATTGCTTTCATATCCATAATCAAGCTCTTTTAGAGGCTTCTTTATTCTGCTAATTACTGATTTTAATGTTTCATTCGCTTCTACCAACACATAGCCATAAAGCTGCTTTTTGTTGCGAATAGTTGCAAAAAACTTTACCTGATAACGACCAGAATTTAATTTCTTAGAGGTGATTCTAAGCTTATAATAATCGTCTAATATCAAATCTTTTGCTAACTGCATCATTACAATTTGATCTTAAATTTAGTAAAAAATATTAAATACTAAAATTTTTAGATATTTTATGATGCGATGATATAATTCAAGCCCTCTTCATATCCTTTTTGGTTGAGAAATTGGCGTATGTTATCCCTGGCTCCTCTATTAGCGACATACGAAACGATAAAGGCTTCACTAGCATTCGGAATGTCCTGATAGTGGATGACTTTGTCATTTTCCTTAAAGTCAATGTATTTAACTACGTCAATACCTTCTTGCAATAAATAGTCGCTTCTTCTTCTGGAAAGTCTTCCAGCTCCCCATACATAGATTACTGGATGAAATGGATTGGTACGAGACAGCCATTTAGCCAGGTATTTTGCTTTTATCCGAAAGAAAGCGTCTTGCGAATATCGATCATCTGTGCGTGTCAACCTTTCTTCGGTGTCACGCCAGGAAAGCACTACATCATTAACTTTTGCCATCTTCACATTCGCAGCTTGAAGTCTGAGGAAAAACTCATAATCTTCCGGAAACTCTCCTTCCTTAAACCTGCCACACTGTTCAAAGACTTCTCTTCTCAGCATCATGGTTGGATTGGCAATTGGAAATTCAACAAACTGATTGATTCGAATTTCATCCGATGATCGAATACTATTTAACCAGTCGACATATTGAATAAATCCTTGGTTTTCATGAGGCCCCAGGTATTCAATTAAGCCGGAAACTACTTGTAGTGTTGGATACTTGTTTACATGTTCCACTTGAGCATGAATGCGAAGGGGTTGAGCAATATCATCAGCGTCCATTCTTGAAATGAATGATCCCTTTGCTAGTTCTATCCCCTTGTTTGCTGCATATACCACCCCTCTTCGGTGTTCAATTTCAAGTCTTACCTGGGGATGATCGATGAAAGATTTCGCTACATTGACCGAATCATCTGTACTTCCATTATCAATCAGAATTAATTCAAAATTGGAATAGGTTTGATTTAAAATGCTGTCAATAGCATCTTTTAAGTACGGAGCATTGTAGAATGGGAGAATGACAGAAACGAGTGGCGCGGAATCATCCATTCCCACCTTCTTCACCATTCTCTTCTTCGCTTTCTTCGGTGGTTCCCTCACTCTCAGCAGGTGTTTCGGATTCCTCTTCGGGAACTTCGACAGGATCTTCCGTCTTTTTCTTCTTTTTGAACAACCCTTTAAAGAAGGGTTCTTTTGTTTGAACCGTATCGGCAATTGGATTTCCCAGAGAGTCAAGCGCTACGGGCTTGGGTTCTGGTTTTGGTCGATTGTCAATGAATTTCTCACCGAAATACTTGTTATAATATTCTTGCTCTACGTTGAAATTATCACTTGGATCATACCGAAACAGATATTTGGTTTCTTCTTCTGCAACAACTGGTTGGGTAACTACTGAATCCAGTGAAAGTGAATCCATAGCAATAGACAATGAATCAACGCCTAATGAATCTGCAAAATCAGAAGCCACAAATTCATTTGAAATTTCTTCGGGAGCATGAACATTCTCCATAGGTGCTGTACGCATCTGATAGTTCTTTACGATCGGATGTATGGGCTCCTTGATAATTCCGTACTTGGTCTTTTTCTGCAACCTCCACGGAACCACCTTCTCACCAGCATACGCGTAGTAATCAGTTTTTGGCTGTGCAACTATACCAATGGTGTCGTTAGGATCCCCTCCTCGCTGCTGCGCAAGAAATTGACTTCTTGTGTTCTCATCCAATTGCCAGACGTATGAGAAATATGCATTGCGCGTAGAATCATCCAGAATGTAGGTACTCTGAAATGCAGGGCATATCACCTTATCCTGACAGGATATTAAGGATGCATAACACAAAATGATCAACAGTCTCTTCATGAGATTAGTTGTGACAAAGCAGTGATTTGGATCAAAAATAGGTGTATTTTATTATATACTTAGGAATCAACGACGAAATTGAATTTTTAGTAGATTTATCTGGACGAAAGATTGTTAAATACATGATCATACATCTGATCTACCCACATCTTGTACATTTTACCGGATGGATGTAACCCATCAGATGCTATCAAGGAGGGATCATCTTTAGCCAATCGAGACCCTGGAGTGATGTCAATAAATTTAACATCTCTAAGTTTTGCAATCTTCTCTGCGATGGCATTATAGTTGTCAAGCTCACTGGCAATCTTTTCTTCGTCCAGCATTTTCTTCATTGCAAACGGGGTAACACCGTAATCAGGAATGGACACCACCATAACATGGTAAGGATTTCCATCTGCAAACTGGATGGCCTGATCCAAAAGGGTTTTAAATTCTCGCTCGTACTGATCAATAGGATATCCTCGATATTGATTGTTAACACCTATCAGCAGGGTAACAAAATCATAAGTGCCTTCAACGTCAGCTTTTACAATTCCAGACTGAAGTTCATCGGTCGTCCAGCCGGTTGTAGCCACGATTATCGGATCAATTTTGATGGAATCTTTTCTGAGTCGTTGGGCTAGCTGAACCGGCCATCGATCGTCTACGTTGACTGCCTCTCCAATGGTATAGGAATCACCAAGTGCGAGATGAACAAATCCATCTCCACTCATTGAGTCTTTCTTTTGCATAGTACAAGCTATTAAAAAACAGAAGGATAAAATGATTAAGAAACGCATGATTAGGGATTTTATGCAAAATAAATATTTTGCCCGTAATCACGACTTATAAAATCCTTCAATCAATCTTTAGCCATCTTGAAGCGTACCGGAATCACTTTTTTTACTCGAACAGCCTTACCTCTTTGCTTTCCTGGTTCCCAGGCGGGAGCAGACTCAATGACCCGAAGGGCTTCTTCATCGCAGCCCATACCGATCCCTTTTACAACCTGGGCCTGAGTAATACTTCCATCTTTTTCAATGACGAACTGAATAAAAACAGTTCCTTCCAGACCAAATCGTAATGCTCTTGCAGGGTAATTAAGTTCCTCCGCCAAATAGGCATAGAAAGAATCAAAGCCCCCTTTAGGTAAAGGCTCCTGCTCTACAATGACAAAAATTTCATCCACTTTTTCTTCCTCCACCTCTGCTGTAATCTCAATGACCTCTACAGACTCATTTTCTGTAATTTCTACATCAAGAGCAATATTTATTTCTTCAATTATTTCTGTGTCCTTCACTTCAACGATTTGAAATACTTCTTGCTGCGGTGGTGGAGGTGGCTCCTGCTGGCT
Source organism: Ekhidna sp. (assembly GCA_965601465.1). Taxonomy (GTDB): domain Bacteria; phylum Bacteroidota; class Bacteroidia; order Cytophagales; family Cyclobacteriaceae; genus Ekhidna. The sequence continues at coordinate 3,358,339 of OZ271834.1, forward strand.
TACTGGAATTTCGATGATTTCGTTCATGTCAGCTTCTACTTCACCCAGATCCACCAAATCACCTTCTGCACTCGTTCTCCAATTAATGGCAACTATGGCAAAAAGAATACTGAAAGCCATTCCTACATTGAGTAATAAAGGACGCAAAGCAAGTTCACGCGCATTTCGCTCCCTTTTTATTTCAATAAGTCCTTCATGAAGTATGACCTCCTTATTTTTCGCAACTATCTTTTGATTGACTTGCGCGAGTTCATTTATCGTTTTAGGATCTAAGCTTGAAGTCTTCATAATCAATAAGGTTTGTAGATGATAGTAAACCTATTGATTGACTGTGGTTTTAATTATGACCTATGCTTTCGTCAGGGTTGATATATGTCAATAAACAGTAGACAGTAGACAGTAGACAGTAGATAGTAGATAGTAGACAGTAGACAATAGACAGTAGACAATAGACAGTAGATAGAAGACAGTAGACAGTAGAAAAAAAGACAATAGACGATAGACGACTGTGAACTGTAGACTATGAACTATAGACTATGAATGTAGACTACAGACGATAGATACTGGAATAAAGATTATGGGCTATAGACTATGACGAAATAGACAGTAGACTGATACTAAAGCTCGAAGCTAGTTACTAGTGAAATAGTAAATCAGTAATCAGTAATCAGTAATCAGTTGCTAGAAGCCAGAAGCTAGAAGCTAGAGACTGAAGCTAGAGACTTGAAGCTTAAAGCTTGCAGTTTAAAGCCTATAACACATCCCTCAATTCTTCATTTTTGCTGAAAACAGAACGTGCAAAAGGGCAAAGAGGAACAATACTTATGCCCTTGCTTCTTGCATCATCTACTGCTCTTCGAACCAGTTGTTCTCCAACACCGGTTCCTCGAAGTGCATCACTCACCTCTGTATGATCTATAATAATTCGATCAGTGCCCGCGACCGAATACGTCATTTCAGCCACTTTTTCATTATTTTCTTCAATGAAATAAGATCCTTTTGTATCGGACTCTTCGTTTATAATTTTAAAGCTCATATCTGAAAGATAGCTCCTGTTTTAAATTCTTACCATCCTAACTTGCAACTGTTTTGAATCGTTCAATAAAATCTAAATACTTAAAAGCTATCCTACGGCAATTTTTGCTTTGGACCCCAGCCATGGCCTTTTGGACCATTCTAAGGGAGTTTGACAATGATATCGTACGTCCAGGCGGTTTGGAGCCGTTAACTTTTATTCAACAAGTTAAATTTCACCTGGCTATTGGCGTGATAGCAGGGATTCTATTTGGCACATTGGAATTTGTTTATGAAAGGTACATATACAAGCGGGTCTCTTTTGGAAAAACCATATTGATTGGGGCCATCAGCTACCTGATATCGATTTTTATCCTAGTGACCTTTGGATTTCGTGCCTTTTCCAGAATCATAGATATGGATCTTAGCTGGGATTTCTACCTTGACTTCATCTTCTCAGGGCAGATGTTACTGCTTACCTTGTATATATTCCTGGTTGGTATCCTGGTCGACTTCATACGGGAAGTTGATAAAAAATTCGGTCCGGGTAACTTGTGGAAGATGCTAAAAGGTGAATTTTATCATCCAAAGGAAGATAATAGAATCTTCATGTTTCTTGATCTAAAAAGCTCTACTACAATCGCCGAACAATTGGGACATAACAAGTACAGCGAATTGATTCAAAGTTGTTTTTTGGATGTCTCTGACCTTGTGATTGCCCATAAAGCAGACATCTATCAATATGTGGGAGACGAAATTGTGCTGAGCTGGTCCATCGAAGATGGCCTTAAGGACCTAAACTGTATCAATTTCTATTTTAAGTATAGAGATCTGCTTGAAAGTAGAAGGAGTTATTATGAATCACGATTTGGGCTTGTACCGCAATTCAAAGCAGGACTGGAAATGGGCAGTGTCATGGTGGCTGAGGTTGGCGAGATCAAACGGGAGATCGCTTATCATGGGGACGTTTTGAATACAGCGGCACGTATTCAAGCATGTTGCAATGAATTCAACAGAAAGGTTTTGATTTCTGAAAATCTTGAGAGTGCATTGAGCGAAATTGCTGATAATAAATACGAATTGATGGGTGATATTCAACTCAAAGGCAAGCAGAAAAATCTGAAAATTTATGCTGTAGAAGATGTTGCTTAGCTCGTTAGTGAATTGGTGATTAGTTAATTAGTGATCGGTGCTCGATAAGTTTGATGATATTTCATGAGGACACGAACCATGGCGAGGATACTCGTCGTTTATTTTTCATTACCTTGATGAGTGGTAAACAAATAAAGCAATGAGTACATCAGATCAATTTCCGGAACTGCCTCTTTCAGCATGGGAAGATTCAAAAATCACCTTACATCTATGGATGCAGATTGTCGGTAAAATCAAACTGGACCTGGTGCCTCGCAAAAATCACTGGTGGCACATCACTTTCTTTGTGAGTCCAAAAGGGATTACTTCAGGAATTATCCCGGATGAGCGTGGCTCGTTTCAAGTGGATTTCAATTTTGTGGACCACAAATTGGAGTTTATAACCAGTTGGGGAGCTAATGAATCATTTGATCTGGTGGATGGACTTTCTGTCAAAGCATTTCACAAACAATTTTTTGACATCCTATATCGATTGGAGATTCCTGCTAGAATCACTCCCGTACCTTATGATCACCCTTGTAAAGAACCTTTTCATGAGTGTGAAACTCACAAGTCTTATGATCGTGAATATGTTCTGAAATTTTGGAAGGCACTCGTGACGATTGACAATGTATTTAAAGAATTCTCTTCAAGGTTTTATGGCAAGGTTAGTCCCTCTCAAATCTACTGGCACCACATGGATCTAGCGGTCACACGATTTTCCGGAAAGAAGGGACCGGGTTTGCCCGAAGGATCAACTGAGGCGGATAAAGACGCTTACTCTCATGAAGTTATCTCAGCAGGTTTTTGGGCCGGAGATGAAAACGTCAGGGGTGCCGCCTTTTATTCATACACCTACCCTTCTCCAGATGGCATTGACAAGGAAAAACTATTCCCAGAATCCGCTTTCTGGCAAGAAGTAAACGGCAGCCCGATGGCGATGCTTATGTATGATGATTTGATAAAAACCGAAGATCCGAAAGCGGAATTACTCAACTTTCTTCAATCCTCGTATTCCGCTGGTGCCAAAGTAGCCAAGTGGTCCAGGGCGTTTAATTATGAGCGTTATTAGATGCTAGATGCTAGATGTTAGAAATTAGAAGATAGAAGACAGGTTGTTGGATTAGTTGATTGGTTATTAGTTAATTAGACAATGAGTTGATGAGTGATTAGTGAAATTGAAGTACGTTCTTGAAGCTTAGCCTATCGTTCATTTACTTGGAGCTTATTACTTGAAGCTTGTCACTAGAAGCTTGCCACTTGAAGCTTGCTACATGTTGCTTATAGCTTGAAGCTTTTAACTTGAAGCTCTATTCACTCCAAATTTGATAATTCTTCCTTCAACTTCTTAGGCAGCTTGTCCACAATTAAATCGTAGCTATCATCGATTAACTGCTTGACCAATTGATCTGGAACCCTCCCATCGGTATCCACCGAATTCCATTGTTTCTTATTCATGTGATAGCCCGGACGGATGGATCCATCGTATTGTTCGCGTAGCTCGATCGCATATTCAGGGTCACATTTGAGATTGATGAATTCAAAGGTATCTATGCCAGTGAGTGCATACATCTTCCCCATCACCTTGAACACCAGCGTATCCGGTCCGAAAGGAGTCTCTTCGGTAGTTCCGGGCTTGTTGAGGCAGTATTCTCTAAATGCTTCTATGTTCATTTTAGTGATAAGTTAATGAGTGATTAGTTGCAAGTAATCAGTTACATCCTAAAACCTAATTATTGACTAAAACGAATACACTAAGCCCATTCTTCCAGGCATGATTTCAAAGTCCAATTGACTTGTTGGCTTGGATTGTTCTCCGTAGAGCTCTAGCGCCACATGCATCTTGTATTTGTAAGATTTCACAAGTGGAGCTTTGAAAAGTAAAAAAACGACTCCCACTCCTGCCATTACCCACTCCGGCTTTCGTTTACCCCCTAACCAGGTACCAATTGGCCAGCCGATCAGGAAACCTCCAAAAAATCCTAATCCTGAAGCTTTGTTGTAGTCTGATTGAGCGTCTAAGGCTAATTCATAGGCTATTGAGTCTGACTGCATGTAACTGACAAAATCCTTGATAGGTGTTTTTTTATCATTCACATAAAAATGACCTTTTTCTTGCCGTAACTCAGGATTTTGAGCAAAGCTTGATATAGAAAATGCGATAAGCATTAATGCAATAATGATTCTCATTTAAGTTGAGTGATTTAAAGATTTAGAATGTGATATTGTACCCGATCCGTGGAACAAGGGGTCGCTGGTTTAACGTATTCTTCTTGTAGTTGAAGTCGTACAATAATGAGACATTGATACTGACTTTGTTTGATACCTGGAAGCGTCTACCCACCCCTAAAAGAGCTGCATACTGCCAGGTAGCTTTCCTGGGAGATTCCTGAAACAGGGATTTGTTCTTCACTAGTTGATACTCTCCATAGATAAAGAAGCCTTTCATGATGTCATAGTTAGCGAACGAACTTATACCATGTGCATCACCTGTTAAAGTGGTTGAGTCCCGATTGCTAAACTGCTCGCGAAGTAGCAAACCAATTCCCGTAGAGAACGACTTGGTCCACATGTAGCCCAACTGAATGTTTGCATCTAAAATCACCGGACTTGTGGATTGAATGGTGACATTTCCATTGAGAAACAGACGATCCTTCAATGGGGATCCTTTCAAGGATTGCCGTTTGATACCCTCTTCTTCTTTTGAGAGATCAGGGATTACGGAATACTTCTCTTTTGCCTGTTTCAATGCCACCTGCGACTTGGCAAATTCTTCGGGGGATATATTCTTAAAAAAATCTGAAACCCCGGAGCGGTCGATTTTCATGAGCTTACCATATTCATTCAGCTCCCCATATTTCATTTGCTGTGCAATCTTATAATTGCTCTCCTCGACCATTTCTGGCGGTAGATAGGACTCCAGACGCTTCTTTGTATCAAAGCGATTCAAAAGGGTAGAGCTATCCAGCTTCATAATGTCAGCCTTAAACTCATCCAGATACGCTGAATCATACTGACCATAGGCTTCATAAATCTTCTGAACCTGAACATAATCCTCATTTTTAGAAAGCTGCTGTATGGCCCAATCGGTAGAGTCCACAGGTTCTCCAAAAGCTGCATAATCCACGATGTATTTGGTTGGTTTTTTGAGTCGGTATTTACCGAGAAGTAGTTCTTTTTTGTGTGCACGTGCCTCCTTCCATCTTCCTTCGGCTTTGAGGCTATCTTTATTGTTTTTCTTATAATCCTTCCATGCGCGTCTGGCAGCCTTGATGCTGTCTTTCCGATAGACTTCTTTATAGGTTTTTAGCTTGGATCGTGCATCGTCCGAGTTCTCTACTTTCTTTAGGTGTTTGTCAGATACATTGACATCAAACTTAATTTGGGCAATAAGTCCCCCGTGCAGCACCAACAGAAATAAACACAAGCATCCAACCCTCAACATGATACAATAATAGTTAATTCATCAACCACCGTTGCCGTTATCAAAACCACTGTCTCCAGTTCCTCCAGAACCAGTATCTCCTCCTAATCCATCTCCTGTACCTCCCGTACCACCGTCACCGTTAGAGCAATCGAATACAATATTCACCCTGGAAGTAGCTGTTCGGGTTTCACCACAATCATCGGTCACTGTCACTCGAACATCCCATGAGCCTTGCGGATTGGCTGGATCTTCGACGGACAACGCAGATCTTGTAACATTAAGCGATGCTGGGCCTTCACCTAATATTGGCCATGGATCCCAACTGCTTTCATTGACCTTTTTAAACTCCCAAGAATAAGATAAAGATGGGTCTGTACAGTTGTGATTACCACTTGAACTAACAACTAATTGAACGGATGAGGGAGTTCCTGATGGACAGAGATTACTATTGGTTGGCGAAATTCCAATTGCCCAAGCGGAGCCACCACCACCTCCTGTACCACCAGATGAATTACATCTTTTTACTGTAATATTCTGCCGATCTTCAAAACTTCCCATGCAATTGTCCTTATAGGTTGCGCGCACTATAATGGTATAGTCAGATGAAGAAACGTGAAAAGCTGACATAGGCAGCTCCGCAAATAAACCTTCTTCCTGACCGAACTGTGTCCATGTAGTTCCACCATCCTTGCTATACTCTAAGGACCTTTCCTTGTACCCGTAATTAAGACATCTGGCGCCATTCCCTAATGATGCTCCAAAAAAACTGCTTTGTGTGCCGTAATCTGCTGATGGACCTGAAGATCCTTCACTTCCACCACTGAATCCCTGCTGATCAAAGGTATTTCCTGCGCAATACTCTACCCAAATAGGACCATTAAGTCGAAGCTGTGCAATTTCCGAGTGAATATCAATCGTTCGATTGGCCGTTGCATTGATGTCTGAATGCTCCAGATTCGTAATGTCAACAGAAACGTTTTTATTACCTGGTGTATTGTAGATCACTCTTCTGGATGAATTTGTACTGCCATCATTCCATTTATACGATATTCCTCCATAATCCGAACCACTAACTACAGCTAATAAGTTAATAAATTGATCAACGACATTATATCCTGAGCTAATGTCAATCGAGACCCCTAAACTCTCCTCGCTTTGTGTTACGAAGTTATATCTGTAACGCTTTAGGATATTGCCTTCATTATCCTTTGTAAGTAAAAGCCTTTTTTGATCATCGTATTTATAAGTAAGCCTTCTTCCATCAGGTCCGGTTTGTGTATTTAGACCTACCAAATGATAGTGTGTGTATGAAGTCGTTCTTTTTAACTCTTCTACGCCCGGATCAATGGTCATACTGGTCATGTATCCCTGATCATCATATAAGTAGGTTGTGACAATGTCGTCCTGACCAGTTCTTGAAGCCAAAAGTCCGCTATTGTTATACGTGGTTGTTTCCAAAATTTCAGAATGAAACTCGCTATACCACTCTGGATCCGGATGTGTGATTACATATTGATGTTGGGTAGATGGGAACAAAAATCTAGTAGATGCATCTACCACTTTTTCATAATATTTGGAAAAGCTAACTCCGTTAACCCAGTAACCCTCGTGTCCATCATGCGGAAGGTCCACTTCTGAAACAGTGGCAATGGGAATCCCAATCATGTGTTTATTTATGAGTTTATTTAGTGTAGTGGATTCTTCACCATAATACGAACGAACCGCATCCGCATCCGAAGGGTAGTAGATCGTGCTTCTGGTGTTTACAACGTCTCTATTTACTACTTCATTTTGATTCTTATCGACGGCAAACGTCCTTGTGGAATCAATCAGGGTTTTATAAGTATCGTGATAGGAATATGTGGTTTTGGTTCGGACAGATTGCTCACCTTCGTAAGCAATTTGAAGGCTGCTACTCAAATTAAAAGTCCTCAGCTTAAGTGGTGACTTGCCTAGATAAAAATGCCCTCCGTTTTCAGCAGATTGTAAAAACTCATGTTCATCGATGGTTTGTTCCACATCTCCATGAGTATACACATAATTGACATAGCTTATGGGATCATCATCAACACCATCATATCTTTGAATCGTTCTTGGCAATCCAGTTCTAAATGATATTGGTGGCGACATCATGGGTGCACTTCCTTTTGTCACCTTGTCATCATTTAAATCTGTCCAACTACTGCCATTCAATCGCCATTTGGATTTTGCACTTTCATCTGTCACTGTAGGTAACCAAAATCTATGACTGGTGTAAGTTCCAGTCAACATATTATGAACATTTACATACTCATAGCCGGCTAAACTTTGATGATCAAAAGTAAGATAAGGTGAAGAAGAAAAGAATGTTACTTGATTATTACTTACGGAATGCAGGCCAGCCTCCATCTTTCGTGCACCACCGTAACTATAATAATTAAATGAGACTACTTCATTATTTTCATCTTTTAGCTTCACCCAACCAATTGCGGCTCCCCCTCCTGCCTTTGCACCAAAGGCAAATTCTTTGTATCCTCCTGTAGGGTAGTTTACTTTCCATAACATATTGGCTTTTGTATCCTCGGTGGGATTACGGTTGTTTCCATAATTGATTGGAATATCATAAGTGTACGTAAAAGGTTCTGTGATACGATATTTTACCGTGAATGGTGAATAAGGTGATGTTACTGATCTTTTGTAATAACCGTATTTATCTCTTTTACCACTTCCCCAGGCTGGCAATTCAAAATTAGGATCTAGTTCATTGATGTAGTTAAATGACCGGTAAAATTGTCCATTTCGATTAATAGATGACAACTTAAGTCGTTTATTGTAATGATCGCCTAGTTCTAAAATATCCTCATGATGATCACGGGAATCAAAATACTCATGACCAAGTTCATAGTTAAAGACCTCTCGGTTGCGATGATCTCTTACAAGAATATTTTGAATCCGGCTTAAACCAGGACGACTTTGTCTAGGTTGATGGTTAAATATCACATCAGCTTTTAAGCTTCTAATTGAAACTAAATTCGATGTGTAAATGTCTGTAGATGTAATAAAGGTCTTTTCACTGTGTGGATCATTGGATGACTTCTTATAAGTAGTGAATGGATCCTCTGAATACCCGGTCGTATTTCCCTCGTGAACTAAATTGTCAATAAAATTATCTGCATAAGGCAATCTCGCCCATGAACCCCCATTAGTCCCACCAAACGTCTGATGACACTCCAGTAGATGTGGTCTTGCACCTTCTATACAAACTTCTTCAAACAACTTATAATCATATAGTCCTGGAACATTATCAATAACAACAGCACTGGTAGATCCCGGAGTACGTACATTACCGGTATTTGGTACTTCATAGTTAAAGCCTACTTGCGTACCTCGATGGCGCGCATATAAGGTAAAATAATCTACGAAAGATTCATCACCCTCAAGCCTAGTGTAGTACCAATACGTTCTGTCTTCTTCCAGGTCAAAAATGATCGATTGAGACCGTGAAACTGTATTGATGTAGTCATCATTTTTCTCGTAAGCAAAGATGATGTTGCTGGATGAAGGCAAATTTGGAAAACGAATTTCTTCCAGGTACCACGTGGATATATAGGTGAATTTAGCATTATCTTCGGTAGGCTTGCCAGATTCATAAGATTCTGTAACCGTCAATTCCCTTGCTTTCGAATTCATTCCATAACGATAAACTATACCTTTCGTATCTGTAAGCTCCCAATAAGAATCAGTGCTACTTGTTCGGTAGAATTTGATGCTTACATCTGTGTAAGGAAGTCCGTAGAAATCACTATTCTCCGCTACATTGGTATTCATATTGTTCCCAGTATTGACAAAGCTTCCACCTCCACCAGGGTAAGAGAAGTAGAAGATATCTTTCTGGTAATCCCTTCCTGCAAGTTTATCGTATTCACTGTGTCGCACAGAAGTCGCGGATGGCGTTTCAATGAATGTAGACTGATCATCCGGTTCATCTTTCATTACACGTGTGATTGCACCACCTGCTACTAAATCCCAACCCAAACCAACAGAGGAAGCTACGTCATCTACTTTTATACCTCGAGTTTGGTATGACAACTGAACCGGGACCTGGTAGCCATTTTCAGCCTCAATGGTATATATCGGAACGCTCTCTGTTATCTGAGCTCGATACAAATCTTCAGAATTACTGAGATTAATGGTAGTCATGGCGCCTGGAGAGGGCGCTATCTGTGCTTTTACAGAAAGTACAGATAGAAAACCAATTAATGTGATTAGTTGAATATATAATTTCATATTATTTTTTATTCTTCTTCAAGTATTCCACCCAAGTCAATTTTTTTATTCTAAAACCTATTTATCTCCTCTAACATTATCTCTAGTCGTACCTGGAACAGGTAATGCAATCGTCGATTGTAGGTGGATAATACCTCCCATGGAAAAATCGCTGATACCATCTTCGCTGCGTTATCCATCTACCCAATTCCCAGCCAATCGTAACACCTGTACCTACAATTGGAATTGTCCCAGCACCATTAGCTATATGCTCAGCATAGTACCATTTCTTATTTATTTCACCATTTGCATATTGATCTTCAATAAGGTTGTACTCCCAAAGCGCAAAAGCACCTCCTACTAAATGCCCCCCTACTTTTACAACTTTAGGTACTTTTATACCCTTAACCGGTGCGTCTATTCCAGCAGCGGCATTATTTGCTATACCCTGTTGAATAATTGACTCTGAAGCCGCATCAACGAATTTACCACCAGCCCACTTTAACCCGTCATATGTAAGGCTCGATGCAGTAGCTGCCGACATTGTTGCATCCGGGCAGCTAGGGCAAGGGTTTGTTCCACTTCTCAGGGCCAAAAATGCCTGGCGTAGATCCGGAACTGGTTCATGGCCATAATCCAGATATCCCCCTACTTCAGTATTAGGGTTCGGAATTCCTGGAATAAACCACCCATATTCAATATCATCCCAGGCATCTCCTACTACCCAGTCAGGCAAATTAAGTCCAGGAAATACAGGACTACCTCCGCCTTGTGAAGAGGTCACACCGCCATACCCATTGGAAGAATTCAGCGGGAAGCCTGCTCCGGTGTTGTAGGTTGTATTCACTGTAAAACCCTGAGCCTGGAAATTATCTGAAAAAGATCCATGCCCATTTAGTGAGGTTACCCATGCCTGACCTGCATTTGCAGCGGTATTCCAAGCGAATTGAGCGCCAAGATTAATTAAGAAATCACCAAACCAGGATTCTCCATTCGGATCGACCCCCATATGAGGTGCATTACCCATACCCAAATAAGGTGAACTAAACTGTCCCGCCGGATCTATTGCAAAGAATCTTCCCAAGGTTGGATCGTAGCTTCTGCTTAAGAAATCATAAAAACCAGTCAGGCTATCATAGCTAGCATAACTGCTTTGATATAACATACCCGGATCAATGTACCCTTCCGCTCTCCATGAGTTGGAAGTTGGCAGTCCGAATGGATAGTAGTCATTCACCTGTGATACTTTGAAACTTTCAGATTCACTGCTATGCATAATCTTCAAATCATCGAAGAATACATATTGGTTTTCATTCGTTTCATTCACCAGATATACAAACAGGTATCCCGGTTCACTGAAAGTGAGTGTTCCTGACTCGTATTTCGCGAACTTACCCAAACTGCTACTGGTAACTTCTTTATAGTTAGTTCCTGCTTCTTTGAAGTCATAATTCGCATCAAAGAAAATATACTGCAAATAGGCTCGAGTATCTTTATCGGTTGAGTTATCGTTTGAAAACAACTTATCGCTCGGCAAAGCTAGCGCTGTGTTAATGGTATTTGCATCGTTTTCCAAACCTGTTCCAATAATTGCCCCATCGAATGCAGAGGCGACAGCAGTTACGATCCCACCAACGGCGGTACTATTTGCGAATTCCGTTTCGTACTTAGCCCAAACTTCGATTTCTACCTCATCGCCAGATGATATTGTCAAAACTTTAGCCGGTCCAATTTGTCTTCCAACTAAGGTTCCATTCAAGGCTACACTTCCTTTGCCAAGTGGTGTATGGTTCTCTGCCTCACTACGTATATCATCATTTGGAAACTTGAAGTGAGTTTCTTCATAATCCTCATGTTTAAGCTCCATGGTAGCAGTAAAGATTTTTCGCTCCGGAAGGTGTCCAAATGCTACCCGATTGTTTTGCTGATGATCGAGTATGAAATACTCGTGATGGTATTCATTGTTTTGTTGGTAGGCTCTTCCCTCAGCTGTGAATACTTGATTGATTTTATCATTCAAGTATTCAATATTTCCAACGTAATCCACCTTCGCAATGGAATTGTTATCAGCATCTACTACCTCTTTACTCAAGCGATTTCTAGCTGCATCATAGGTGTAGACAATTGTTGTCAATGTTTCCTCATCGTCCACAAAATCAATTCTATCAACTAACTGTAAGTGGTTGTAATGCAATTTGATTTCCTTGTGAGAGTCGAAGATCATGTTTCCCATCCTATCATAAGTATACTCACCGGAACCCAACGTTTTGATATCAGTTGGTGCATTAAAATCATTGAATCCGTCTTTGGTTGCATCATCTTCTACCCCATCAAGTTTATTACTGTTAAGCGCATAGTTGTATGTCAATTGATCCATTGGATTTTTTTCAGAAATCCGATCCAGAGATAATATGTTCCCGTTGTTGTCATAACCACCAGTATACTTACCATCTGCCCCTAACTCCCCAATTTGAACAGTATAGGCATTCGCATTAGCATCATCATTAAAGGAAGTACCAACACCATAATCTGTTGATCTTAATCTGCTTTGCCTATCATAAGAATATCCAATCGCAGTTTTTGTGAAATTACTTTCTCCACCAATAACATTGTCTGCATTCCAAGCTATCGCGTTAACCATTCCATCAAATCGTGGTTGAGTAGATTCATTATTAATTGAAACTGATGTTTCATAATAGTACTCCATGCCAAAAACATCATTTTCTCCGTCACTCAAATCCACGTCGTTCAGGTGTGTCATCAAGCCTTGTAGGTTATATCTGTAGTCAATTGACTGAAGAAATGAAGTACCATCATTTTCAGAATGCAAGTTTTTCTCTATGAGTTCTCCTAATATGTTATAGTGGTATTCCGCGATGAGAACTTTTGGATCTTCATTTATGGTTTGATAAGCTTTGATCAACTGTTCGTTATGTGAATATTCATATTCGTTTAGTACAGTAACCTGATCAACTAAAACACCAGATTCATCTTTGCTCTCGTGCTCAATTAACGTCTTCTGAACTTCGCCGCTCCAGTCTAGTTCATTGGTCACACGATCAATGCCTCCTATATGATTTTCTGCAATGGATTGAATAACCCTTCCTCGCTCATCATAATATACTACTGTGTTAAGCCATTTGTTAGTACCTAAAATTTTGACTTTGCTACCAGTTGCAAGATTAACTGCATTGGCGTGGGGCTCAGTTGCATCAATCTCTTCATACCCTGGACCTGGTACAACTCCTTCCTCAAACGTAATGGTCACACCTGGTCTTTTGGCGTATTTGCCATTGTGTTCTACATCTCCCTCTGGAGGTGTGCCCCCTTCAACTACTAATCGATGATCTTGTATAACCAAATCTTCAGTTACAAGTACATACCCTTCAGGTGCCCATCCAAAGTTTCCAAAACCGGGACGTGTGTTTAATCCAAAATCATGTCCTTCTGCATCCCATCCCGGTATTCCTACAAAGTCATAATTGTCGAAATAATTAACAGAATGAATTTCATAAATACTGTAATCAGTATTTAAGTCAGGGAAGGATTTGTACTTGGTATATCCCCTACTGCTACTAGTGTGGGTTGTCTCATAGCGTTGATCGCCGACCAAATTTTGATTCAATAAGTTCTGCATTTCTTGCCTCTCCCGTTCTTCATAAATCTCCCCTGACATAATCTGCCTGTTAAGTGCGTCGTACTTGAAGAATGTCCATGTTTTGTAGCCTTCTTCGGTTGGGAAGGGTCCATCTCCAATTTTCACAAATTGCGCTTCATGTCTTTTCAGTACTATTCTGTTCCATTGATCAAAAACATAGCTGATCCAACCAGAACCAGGCGCTCGCTCTTTTATCACACGCCCTTTACCATCGTATTTATATTCAAATGCAAGTTCTTTTACATCATCACTAGTTGGAGTTTCGATTGATTGTAATAATGGTGGAACTATGAACCTAACTCTTCCATAATTATCATAAACGTTGTAAGGGCCCACCCACATTTCTTGGTCTTCATCATAGATCTGCCTGGTAATGGTAAGGCCTCGAGCATCAGTAATCGTTCTGGATTTACGACCCTCAACGTTGGTGACTGAAACAACAGAAAGTTCTTTGGCCAGGTATTTCTGAACTACATTTTGATCATCTCTATAGTGCCTGGGTAAGCCTCCAATAATCTCCCATTTAATCACAGGAGCATGCATGCTGGATGGGTCTTCTCCTGCTAACGAAGGATCATATATGGCTGCATATTCATAAGTCGTCTTTATATCTCCATTGTGCCGCACCTCTCCAGACGCCATCATGGCTTTCACGCGACCTCTCTCATCCCATTCAGTCGTTAAGTAAGGCTTACTATCATGGCTAATGTCGGCATAGTTAGACGTTGAAGAATTATAAAAATCCTCCTGTTGGTTAATAGCATCTTCAGTCGAAATGAATTTACCAGGAATTGATGCTTTGTAATAGTAGGCCATATAGGTTGTATCCTGTCGACCTTCGTCACCATATTTATTGAATTGGATAAAATCCTCGAAATTTTTTCCAGCTTCAGCATCTATGGTAATTGTAGGTCTGCCTAACCCATCAGAGTATGCATATGACGTAGATTTTTCTGTAGCATCTAATATTGTAAGGTCATATTCCAACCTAACTGGTACCCTAGGTACTTCAGTTCGCACAAAGTTTTGGTTCAAAGATGGCGGAATGTTACAGTTTTCGTAGAAATCAAATGATATGCTAACTGTTGTATGTTTAACTGTAGTACATGGTTGTGAATACTGTACATAATAGCTATACCCCGGCTTCACATGAATCGACTTGGTATTACTGATCTTTCCAAAGTTGATTGTGTTACCGTCCTTTTCACCGTACAGACGAGTGTTGTTGGTATTCACATCTGTTCCGGGTGTATACGTAAACTCAGTCTTGGAATTCGGGCACAGTCTTTCAGTAGTAGCTGATAAACTTCCCAAATCGTTACCACTAATGATGTCATAGGTCTCTATAAGTAGTTCATTAGAGTTTTTCCAGTTACTACCTACAGATCTTACTTGCCTTCTAAATCTGGTATCTGCTGCAAGGTTATAAGATGGGTCATAAGACTGACTGTTAGAAGTATTAAAGGTACTCCAACTTGAGCCCGTATAGTATTGCCAACGATATTCGTAGGTATTATTTCCTCCAGTTGGAAGTGTCCCTGAAATCGTTCCGAGATCTTCTCCCTGGCAGGCCTCCGTATTGTAGGAGATGGTGCCTGGTTGTATAACAGGATAAACTGTCACATTGATCGGTGCTGAATAAGATACCTGCCCATCGGAAACAACTTTTCTTCTAAATGTACGTGTTCCAACCCAAAGCATATTAGTGGGTGTATATGTAGCATCATCCGCAAGTGGAATATCCTCATATTCACTTCCTGGTGGAGGAAGTATTTCATCATTTCCACCACCACTTCCTTCCAGAGGCTCAATAGACTGACCACCACCTGAAGGTTCACCTCCCTGCTCAATCAACACTGATCCTAATATTTGCCACTGGTAAGAATATTGTCCATTGCCGCCTGTCGGACTTGCCGGACTTAACGTTGGTTTGCTGCATTCGAAGCAGATATCATGATTCGAGGTAGTTGAGCTGCCTGCTACCAGAAGTACCGGAATCTTCACTGTATTGGAAACCTCAATCTCTCCACAGTCATTCTCGATTATCCGTTGGTATGTCGTAGAAAGACTCAAAGGTCCTGGTGAAAAATCACGTGTGTTTGAACTCGAAATATCTGTAAATCCCCCAGCCACTCGCTTCTGCCACCTGTACTCGAAGTTAAATGTTGAGGTAACATCAGAACCCACAATCTGTGCAGGCGTAGTGCCCGAGGTAATGGTGCCTCCCGTGTAGGTGATGGTACCGGGATCCGGAAGTTCTTCCAGATCCACGGTTATCGTGTTGCTATTTTTGGATACACCACCTGATGTCACGACCCGTCGATATTGGGTCACATAATTCTGTGTGCCGGGATTGTATGAGGTACTCTTCGCTCCGGTAATGTTTCTCCACCCCGACCATTGATAATCGAGCACGAGATCACTCGGTAGCGTATTGCCACCACCTTCTAAAGTCGCATTACCACCGTCTCCGGTTTGTCCGATCGGGCCTTCTCCCAATACCGGATCCGTTGGCAGGTACACATTCTCCTGCCACTGGTAGTCGTAACCTCCTACCCCACCTCTGGCCGGTGAGTTGCTGGAGAGATTGGTTGGGTCTCCACCTGTACAGATCGTCTGGTTACCACTAATAGCGCCTGCTGAGAAGTTAACTTCGATCGTGATCAGATTAGAATATTCTGTGGCTCCACATGATTTTACTCTTCGACGATAGGTAGTTGTGTAATCGATCCCTGAAGGTGGGTTGTAGTCTTTATTCGTGGCTCCGCTGATATTGGAGAAGCCCGTCGCTGTACCTACTTTTTGCTGCCACTGGTAATCCGGGGAGATTCCTCCCGTTGCTGGCGTTCCTGAGATGTTACCCGGGTTGCCATCCGCATTCACGTTTCCACCCGTGTAGCTGATCGATCCTGCTGTCAATGGTGAGGAAACGGTGTAGAACTTAGCTGCGGTAAATGCTTCTGCTCCACCAGATGTTACCTTCCTTCTGTAAGTCATGTCCATATTCAGGAAGCCAGGATCAAAGGTTAAATTGGTCTCTCCTGGAATGTCTACCCAATTATCACCTGTAATTTCCTCACCACCAGGGCCTTCCAATTGCTGCTCTAAACCACCACCTGGGCCTTCCAGCAAGCTCGATAATACCTGCCACTGATATTGGTAACTACCTGATCCTCCACTGGCTGGTGTTAAACTGTTGATCAATGGAGCATCAGATCCTAAACAGATGGTTTCACTACCAGACTGAATCGTTCCTGGATTCAAGATAACACCGATGATCACTTCATTGGATGGTAATGAACTTCCACAGTTAGTGGTAGCGATTCGTATAAATCTCGTTGTTGTTGACAATGCGTCCGGTTGATAATTTTGACCAGTCGCTCCGGTGATATCGGTATACCCGCCTGTTGTTTTCTGCTGCCACTGATAGCTGACCGAGCTTCCTCCGGAAGCCACATCACCTGTGATCTGACCAGGTGTGCTGCCTGCATTGATGTCACCACCCGGATACGATATCGTTGATGGATCCACCGGGGCATACACATCTTTGGTTATGGTGTTAGAGGTTTTTGTCACCCCTGCCGAAGTAACTTTTCTACGATACTGCGTTTTGTATGTAATCGGTCCGGGGTTGTGGCTGCTGCCTGCAGAGAACTGCGTCCATCCGGTCCACACATACTGGGTGCCCGGACCAGGTAAAACAGGGTCCGTCACGCCACCGCCTCCCTCAAGGGGTTCTTCAAGCGTGGGGCCTCCACCTCCCGGTGATGGATCTACCGGTACGTATTCACGCTTCTCCCATACATAGCTGTAGCTGCCATTACCCCCGGTTGGGGTTACGGAGTTAGCGATGTTCGATGGATCTGAACCGCTACAGATCGTTTGGTTGCCACCGATGGAGCCAGCAGTCAGGTTCACTTCCACCGTCACAGCATTGGTGTAGTGGTTCTCACCGCAGGACGATACTCGTCTTCTGAAAGAAGTTGTAGTCGTCAAAGCCTGTGGCTGATAGTTTTTCGAGGTGACCGTAGAACCCAGATTTGATGGGATATCCGTAAAAGAAGTTTCTGTGCCTCTCTTCCACTGCCAGCGGTAGCTGATGCCATTCCCTCCGGTAGCCGTGGTTCCTGAGATGAGTGATGGAGTTGCTCCTGCATTGATCGCCCCTCCGCTGTAGCTCACCGAGCCTTTATTAACCGGTGCTGCGATGATGTACCCAATGGAATTACTGTAGGCTTCGCTAGAACCAGAAGTCACTTTTCGACGATACACGCGATTAACTGTCAGCGCTGGTGGGTTGAACGTAGCGGATGTAGCTCCTGCAATATCTCTCCATTCCATGGTTAGAGGTTCACCACCTCCACCACCTTCGATGGGATCCAGGCCTCCTTCACCTTGTTCCAATAATCCACCACCTTCAAGAAAGTATTGCCACTGGTAAGAATAACCTCCTACTGCTCCCGCCGCTGAAGCGGTATTTTCGATCACATCCGGATCCGTTCCACTACAGATACTGGTGTTTGAAGTGGCAGTAACCGTACCTCCTACCAAGTTAATGGTAAAAGCTATCTCATTGGTGTACTTGGTCTGGCCGCAGGAAATGACTTGTCGCTGGAAGGTGGTATTCACAGAAAGTGCCCCAGGATCATAGTTCCTATTCGTTGCCCCTGGGATGTTGGTATAACCTCCATTAGTTTTCTGCTGCCACTGATATGCATAAGAGTTATTACCTCCACTTGCAGTGGTACCAGTAATCGTCGAAGGATTGCCACCCGGATTAAGAGTTCGGCCACCAGAATATGAAATAGAACCCTGATTTAAGTTAGGGCTTACCGTGTAGGTGATTTCACTTGAATACTGGGTCTGGCCATCAGACTTTACTCTCCTTCTGTATTTTCTATGAGTCGTCAAGGCAGGAGGGTTGAAGCTTGAAGAGGTTGCACCAGAGATGTTGGTCCAAGATCCGTAAGAACTGCCTGAATAGATTCGGTGCTGCCACTGGTACGCGTATGATCCGTTGCCACCTGTAGGGGTGGTGCCGTTGTTAATTGTGGATGGATTGCCGTTGTAGCACGGAGAAGTGGTTGAAGTAGCCAAAATCGCACCTTTTGTCAAATTCACTCGCACCGTAACAATATTGGAATATACTGTCTGGCCACATGAGATCACACGTCTTCGGTATTGGGTCGTCTTGGTTTGGCTACCGGGTTGATAATCTCGGTTCGTTGCTCCTGTAATGTCTGTAAATGAGCTCGCCGTACCAACTTTCTGTTGCCATTGGTAATCGATGCCTGCACCGGTAGCATTCGTGCCCGAAATCTGTGCAGGTGTTGCGCCTACATTGATGTTGCCTCCGCTGTACGAGATAGATCCTGCTGATACGGTCACAATGTTGTAGGTAATCGAATTACTGAATGCTTCACTTGAACCGGAAGTCACACGTCGACGATACACACGATTTGCTGTGAGCGATGGAGGATTGTAGGTTGAAGAGGTCGCACCACTCACATTGGTCCAGGTAAGACCTGTTCCACCTCCGCCTTCGATGGGGTCAAGTCCTCCTTCCCCAGTTTCCAGGAGTCCACCACTCTGGAGCTGTTGCCATTGATAGGAATAGCCACCTACACCTCCGGCTGCTGAAGTCGTATTGTTAATCGTGCCGGGGTTGCCTCCATTACAGATGTTTGTGCTAGTAGATGCCGTTACTGTACCGCCTGTGAGGTTGATGGTAAAGGCGATCTCGTTCGTATACTTGGTCTGGTTGCAAGAAATGACTCTTCTTCTAAAAGTCGTGTTTACTGAAAGTGCGCCTGGGTTGTAGTCCCTGCCGGTAGCTCCAGAAATATTCGAATAACCTCCAGTCGTTTTCTTCTGCCATTGATAAGCATACGAGCTATTGCCACCACTCGCATTGGTACCTGAGATGTTCGAAGGGTTGCCACCCGGATTAAGCGTGCGGCTGCCCGAATACGAGATCGAACCTTGGCTCAGGTTGGGTTTTACCGAGTAAGTGATCTCACTGGTGTACTTCGTCTGGCCATCTGAAATTACCCTTCTTCGGTATTTTCTGTGAGCCGTCAAGGCCGGTGGGTTGTACGTCGATGAAGTCGCACCCGAGATATTGGTCCATGAACCATAAGAGCTGCCCGAGTAGATCCGATGTTGCCACTGGTAGCTATAAGAGCCATTACCACCGGTCGGGGTGGTACTGTTGTTGATCGTGGACGGGTTGCCATTGTAGCATGGAGCTGTTGTCGAAGAGGCAGCAATCGCACCTGCTTTCAAGTTCACACGGATGGTGATGGTATTGGAATACTTCGTCTGGCCACACGACACCACACGCCTACGGTATTGGGTCGTCTTGGTTTGACTTCCTGGTTGATAGTCTCTGCTCGTGGCTCCCGAAATATCGGTAAATGAGCTAGCAGTGCCTACTTTCTGCTGCCATTGGTACGCAATTCCTGAACCATTGGCATTGGTGCCTGTGATTTTAGCTGGGGTGGCTCCAACATTGATGTTCCCGCCACTGTAAGAAATAGAGCCCGCCGTTACTGTTACGATATTATAAGAAATAATATTACTATAAGCCGTTACACCACCAGATATCACTCTTCTTCTGTATGAAGTATGCGCATTTAAGCTTGGTGGATTATAGGTGGAGCCAGTGGCACCACTCACATTGGTCCAGGTAAGTCCGCCACCACCGCCTTCGATAGGTTCAAGACCACCTTCTCCTTGCTCCAATAATCCGCCACTATGGAGCTGTTGCCATTGGTACGCATAGCCACCCACACCTCCGGCTGCTGAAGCGGTATTGTTGATTGTACTTGGGTTTCCTCCATTACAGATGCTAGTGCTAGTTGATGCAGCTATTGTACCACCTGTCAGGTTGATGGTAAAGGCGATTTCGTTCGTATACTTGGTTTGACTACAAGAAATCACTCTTCGTCGGAAGGTTGTGTTCACAGAAAGTGCTCCAGGGTTATAGTCTCGGCCAGTTGCTCCTGAAATGTTGGAATAGCCTCCGGTGGTTTTTTTCTGCCATTGGTAGGCATATGAGCTATTGCCGCCACTCGCATTGGTACCTGCAATGTTTGAAGGATTTCCTCCCGGATTTAGCGTACGACTGCCCGAGTACGAGATCGAACCTTGGTTCAGGTTGGGTCTTACCGAGTAAGTGATCTCACTGGTATACTTGGTCTGTCCATCTGAAATTACTCGTCTTCTGTATTTTCTGTGAGCCGTCAATGCCGGTGGGTTGTACGTCGATGAAGTCGCACCTGAGATATTGGTCCATGATCCATAGGAGCTGCCCGAGTAGATCCGATGTTGCCACTGATAGGCATACGATCCGTTGCCTCCTGTAGGGGCTGTACTGTTGTTGATCGTGGATGGGTTACCGTTGTAGCACGGAGAGGTTGTCGAAGAGGCAGCAATCGCACCAGCCTTCAAGTTCACACGAATGGTGATGGTATTGGAATACTTCGTCTGGCCGCACGAAACCACGCGTCTGCGGTATTGGGTGGTCTGAGTCTGGCTGCCCGGCTGATAATCACGGCTGGTAGCTCCTGAGATGTTCGAAAACGAAGATGCCGTCCCGACTTTTCTTTGCCACTGGTAAGCAACTCCTGAGCCGCTGGCATTAGTCCCATTGATCTTGGAAGGTGTAGATCCCACATTGATGTTACCGCCACTGTAGGAAATAGAGCCCGCTGATACGGTCACAATGGAATAAGTTACGATGTTACTGTAGGCTGTCTGGCCTCCGGACGTGACTCTTCGTCTATAGGAGGTGTTGCTGTATAAGCTGGGTGGGTTATAGCTAGAACCTGAGGCACCACTTATATTGGTCCAGGTACCGGATAGTCCGCCACCTCCGCCTTCTATGGGATCCAGCTCGAGACCTCCGCCTCCGCCACCTCCCGAAGAAAGGATTTGCCATTGGTAACCGTAAGAACCGCTACCACCTGAAGGGGATGAAGAATTGTTGATGGTACCAGGATTGCCTCCGTTACAAATCGAAGTAGCCGTAGAGCTGCTGACACTACCTCCAGTCAAGGGAGAACTGACCGTCACGTATTTTGTGGAGCTAACCAAAGAACCACTCACTGTTGCGGTAGCCCGCACCCATCGTGAACCGGTTGAGGTCCATCTTACAGAAACAGAATTTCGACTTTGAGCTGTGATAACGCCCCCTGAGACGGTATAGCTTGTCGCGCTATGCAATCCACCGGAGGCGGTAACACTATAGGAATAGGCGCTGTTTAGGTTGACGTTGGTTGATCCGCTAATCGTAACGGTGGGAGTTCCACAGACTAAGCAATCATCTCCAGGATCTCCAATGATGGTTCTTTGTCCGAAAGCTGTAACTGAACTTAGTAATGCCAGGAGCACTACCACTTTTTTGGTGAGTATCTTCATACGATTAGGTTTCTGTCGCAATGATATTTCTATTCATTCATTATAAAAAGAGATAAACAACATCAATTCTCATATGAATTGGTAGAATTATCACTCACAAAAATTTACAATTACATTATCAATTGAAAACGTTTGCGGAACGAATGCATAAAGTGTAAGAAATCAAGGACGAAGTGTATGATCTGTTGAACGAATGGATTTGATTTGGTGATTTGGTGATTAGTTGATTAGTGAATTAGTGGATCAGTAATCAGTAGTCAGAGGCTAGAAACTCGAAACTCGAAGCTTGTAACTAGTGAAATAGTAAATCAGAAATCGTTGATTAGTTGATTAGTTAATAAGTGGATCAGTAATCAGTTGCAAGAAACTAGAGGCTAGAAACTAGTAGCTAGAGACTAGAAGCTTGTACTAATCTCAATTATTGCCATTGCCGTTATCTAATTGTTGGTCACCATTGCCGAGCCCTCCACTGCCATCACCAGTACCACCGGTACCTCCTGTTCCTCCCGTACCACCACTGCTGGAATTGTCACATGGATCCACCCTGAATGTATGATAGGCTGTTTTTGTGAGAGAAGAACAATTATCTCTGATCTCACCTTTTATTTCAACGTTATAAGGGGTAGTTGAACTGTAGAAGGCACCCGAAGGTAAATAACCTCTACCCTCATCGCCAAAGTCAATCCACTGCCCAGAAGCATTCTTATACTTTAAGGAGGCGAAGGATGTTCCCCAATCCTGGCATTTAGCTCCAGTACCACTAAATCCTACAGTAAAATAGGCATCAGGATAACCTCCATTTCCTCCTCCATCACCACCGTCAGGTGGAGCAATTGATTCATCTCCAACACTAGAAGTATTATTGGTGTCAAATTGTTCGCTTCCGTTACCTGGACAATATTCACGTGAATCCGGACCAGAGACTCTTGCAGATGCTTCAAGTGAATAAATGGTAATGTTTTTAGTTAAAACTATCTCCTCTCCATATTCCGGATTATAAACCTTCACTGAAACTGTATAGGTGCCAGGTTCTGTAAAAAGATGTGAAGCATAATTACTGAAAGATTCATAGGTACTATTATTGGCTGGACCAGGTGCGGCTCCACCTTCCAAGCTGCCGCCTTCCAGGCCGCCGCCTAAACCGCCTCCCCCACAGGTTTCGGTATTGCTTTGGTCTCCAAAATTCCAGGTATATTTTGATCTTCCATATAGATTTTCGGTTCCATTCACCACAAAACTTAACAGGCTACAGGTCTTGTTATACCCATCACTGATCTCCATGCTGGCGGACATGCCATTGTGTTCGCCAGCCAGGTTATATCTGTACCTTTTGGTTATGTTATTGTCGTTGTCCTTTGTTAGTAATAGCCTGTTTTGATCATCATACACGTTACTTATTTTTCGTCCACTTGGATCAGTGGTCGACTTGATCCCTATTAAAGGGTAGTATTCATATTTGGTCGTCCTCATCATGGATGCATCACCTGGATTAACTCTAAGAGAATCTAAATATCCGTGATCATCATAAAAATATTCAGTGCTTATTTCGTCCTGACCTTTGCGGGATTCAACCAAGCCATTCTCATTGTAATTGACGGTAGAAACCAATTCAAATTTTGAAGGATCAAACGTATATAGAATCTGACTTATTAAACCAGTCATCGGAAAAACATGATTCTGATAGGGTACAATTAACGAGTGACTCTTTTTAAATGTAGTGACTGAATTACCTGAATATTGATAAAGATAATTATTGGGTTCTCTAACGCTACTAATGGTCTGAACTGGTACCGCGATCATGTTTTTATCTACCATTTCATCCAATACTGTATTAGAATGAACAATGCTTATTTCGTCCTTATCAAACGGGTAACGGGTCCATTCCCTTTCACCATAAAGCACTTTTGCTCCATCCTTGACTTCATTTGTAACAATAATTGGTATTGTTTCAAACTCGTTGGAGTATGTATAGTCAGTTTTACTCTCTGTAATTAACACTTCGGATTCATCGTAATTTTTTGTGATCGAATAGTCCAATTTCATGTTTCTCGTGTTAATCAAATATTTGGATACAATGAATTTGTATTCAAAACTATTATCCACGAATAAGCCTGCATCTTCATCCAAATGATATAGATGAAAACTATGATTTTCTATACTAAAGTCCATACTAGGGTCATGGACATAGAAATTCTCAATCGTTCTTGCTTTTTTGTTGTTCTCGTCGTAATAAGTCACCCTCTTTTCAATACCGCGATCAAAAAATTCATTGGTTGGCGTAGAGAAAGGAAATGCATACTTGTTTATTGGGGTCGTGGTATTAAACCAGTATTCATCTTGATAAGTATCCACAGTGGCGAAGAACTTCTCAGCATATAGAATCGGTCGATCTCCGGCGTTAACAAATTCATGCACCGCTTTACTTCCGGTAATTTCATTTTTTTCTGTCACCTTACCATATCCATTGGTTGGGCCATTGAGATCAAAGACAAACGTCTTCGAACTTTCGAAAATGTGTGGAATGATCTTACCTGTTACTTCATTTCTATCTTGAAGGACGGTCAGTACATGATTCTCGACATAGGAGAAGTCTGCAGGATCGTACTCATCATTATAGGTATACTTAGTATCCCCTACGATATTATTTTTTTCGTCACGCACAATTGTTCTATCCACTCTGACACCCCCATGATGCGCATGTGATCCATAAATAAATTCTTTATGTCCTCCGGTTGCATAATGCACCTTGGTTAGTATATTGGCCTTTGAATATTGCGTTTTCCCCTTATTCATGCCAGCAATCGCATGACCATCCACCGTTACTTTTTTGTGCCAGGTATAGGTTTCTCCTTGATGAGGTCCACCGTTGTAGTATCCCCAATGATCGGTGTAGTATGAATCTCTTGGTGGCAGTTCGAATTTATCAATATCACCTGTATGATACTGCTGATCATTAATGTACTCAAAAGCGGACACGTTCAGACCGTCCTTTCGAATAGCATCCAATTTTAATCTCAAGCCTTTTTCACCAACGTGACCTCTTCGGCCTCCTTTGTGATACGAATCGGATGAATTAAAATATGATTGATCCAGTTCTGTTTTACTTACCAATTTATTCCGGTGATCATACAAAGAAACTGCTGTTAAACGTTTTCCATTGGTGAGATCAGATCTACTTCCGTAGGTGAAAGTTATTTTTCCCTTTGGAAATTGAATCCTTGATACAAATTTTGACTGTATGGTTGATTTCTGAGTGGTAATACTATTTCGATAGTACTTGTTATGATTTTTGTATCTGGTATACTCAACAGGATTATCAAATATGTTATATGGGTTATCCACTTTTTTATTGAATTCCATGCAATCATCACAATTTTGTCCTGCACTTTTCCCTACCATACATTCGACATACAGGTTAAAAGCCGGAGTAGCTGGTACAATCGTGTTATCAATTTCCTGAGTGATAGAGGCATCTGTGAAACTATATGTGATTGCATCACTTAAAGGTTGAGAAGCAAACTCAATTTTATTTAGGTGCCAGGTTGAAATAAACTCCTTCTTATCTTCATTCTTGTACGTGGTATTATGGAAATTATCTTTTGAGTTTAAAATGGTCTTTTCTCTTGCTCCTGAGGTTTGACCGAAATAGAATTTGTTTCCTTTTGTATCTGTAATAACGAAGTATGAATCTAGATTTCCATTGTAGAAAAACTCAACTTCAATATCCGAGGATGGCAGTGTTACTATATTATTGGTAGACCAATTCCCACATAAGTAGGCTTTATTCCTTTCAAATGATTCATCACATCCAGCAAAACAATTGAGTGAAGTCCCACAGGCATCCATGCAATTTTGATAGCCCGTTTCATTACATCTTACATATTTGGTGGCATCATTGAAGACATTAGATGAGAAGATGAATTTACCCCCTCCTCCGGGATACGAAAAAAAGAATAGGTCCTTTTCAAAATCATACTTTTCAGATGCATGAGCTACATCTCTTAGTTGATCATAATTGAGCTGTGTGGTAAACTTTGCCTGATCATCTGGGAGACTTCTAACTACACGAGTAATTGCTCCCCCTGTATGCAACTGCCATCCTAAGCCGGCTACACTTGCAATTTCTTCAACTTTGATTCCTCCAGTTTGATATTGCAAATTAACAGGGATTTTTGCTCCATTATTCGAGGAGGCAACATATAATGGGATGGAAACTGAAGCTACTCCATTATATTGATTAACAGGGGTATTAATTCCTTTAATCATTGCTGATGCATCCGGTGATGGCATTACCTGAGCTACCAAAGAATAGGAAAACATTATTAAACTGAGTAGGGTGAGTTTTTTCTTCATAATTTGACGATTCAACGACTTAATAAATGTTCATAATTCAAGAAAATCAAAAACCGAGGACCAGGTCGTAATTTTCTAAATCCGTGATTTTCTTAAATGAACAATTACTTATATTATTTACTTCAAATATTTTTTTTACACGTTCCGTTACATAAACAAATGCTGTTCCTTCCGGTGAAAAAAAATCATTACCATCCCAAGAATCTTTATTAAAAAGCATGCCCAAGAATGTCTTTCTTTCCGGTCCATTTGGAACTACAGGAGGAAGGGTGACAGCTTTGCTTAGGTTGTTATCAATGGCGCCACATTCTCCTTTAATCGAAAGTGCCATATAATCTTTTATTGCAGCAATTGGTACATTGTCTAAATTGACCTGATACGATTCCCAGCCTTTAATGTCATTTTCTTCAAGAATTGACAATGCCTTAGGAGACAATAAAAACACACCACCAATACCAAGAGAAACAACATCGTTGAGAATCTCGCCTTCATCCTTTTTAAGGATTAATTCCTCCAAATTCTCACCATTCGTTACATAACTGAAGTCTGTAATCGTATTTTGAGGAGATAATCTAAGGGCACCATTTTTATACCCTTCATCCAACAAGTATATTTTTTCAAAATCCATTTCTCACATAACCAAATTAATAGAGACCATATTTAATCAACATATGCTGCGAAAACAATCTTATTTGTTCTGGCGTGCGCACAACACTTAAGAAAGCGCTCCATTCAGCATTATATCCAGCTCTGTGCAAAGCTTGATGTACAGCTTTTGGAACCCAAACTCCGTTCGCAGGGCTCTGCACATTTATACCCGCGTTAACCAAATTTGGATTTTTCGCAAATTGGTTAGGAATTATATGGTGTGCATGCATATCGCTCGTTGGATTAACTCCTGTCAATCTTTTTAGATTTTCTCTGAAGTTTTCTCTAATGAATGGCTTCAAGTTGAAACCATCATCTAAACCATCTCCTCCCAACTTAATACCACGAGTATCAATTTTTGAGGTATTTGTAGGAGTATTATTTGGAGTATTATTTGGTGCTGGCTTAGGCGTAGTTTTAATTTCTACACGGTTCAAAGTCGGCTCAGGTATATCTGCCTCTTTAAGAGGTTCTATGCCTTTTCTTTGAATAGTTGGGGCAGGCGTAACATTAGGAACTGTTCCCTGACCTCTCAATGTTCCGTTCCAGAAACTTCGTCCATTTGCTAATGCACTAATCCCGTTGATCGACCCTCCTAGAACTCCGCCAACTAATATACCTGTTAAGTATTCGCGACCAGTCATGAAAGGATCTCCAAATCCCACGTGATTTCCCAGACTCAATATAGGCATTGAAACGGCAGAGCCAACCATTCCTGCAACGGCCCCAGCTGCAAAACCACCGACTCCTCCTGCTGCACCACCAGCGGCTACAAAAGCCGCGCCACCAGTCGCAGCTCCAACAGCTCCGGCAGCTGCTCCAATTCCAAATGCCTTGACACCATCCCAGACGCTATTAATTTTTCCTTGATATGCTTTTACTCCAAGGTTAATGAGTCCTCCTACTGCGGCTCCAATCAAGATATGAACGAATTCACCATCCGGGTCTACACCATAATGAGGAACATTACCCATTCCTACATATGGTGATCCAAACTGACCTGCAGGATCCACGGCGAAAAATCTACCTAACACCGGATCATAGCTTCTACTTAAGAAATCGTAGTAACCGGTCAAGCTATCGTAAGTAGCATAGCTGCTTTGGTAAAGCAGTCCTGGATCAATATATCCAGGAGATCTCCAACTATTGGCCATTGGTAAACCAAACGGATAGTAATCATTCACTTGGGATACTTTGAAACTGGCTGTTGCACTGCTATGTGTAATCTTTAGGTCATCGAAGAATACGTCTTTATTCTCATTGGTCTCATTTACCAGGTATACAAACAAGTAGCCTGGTTCATTGAAAATGAGTGTTCCCGACTCGTATTTTGCAAACTTGCCTAAACTGCTGCTGGTTACCTCTTGATAATTGGTACCTTCTTCTTTAAACTCATAATTCGCATCAAAGAAGATGTATTGTAGATAAGCACGTGTTTCATTGTCTGCAGAATTATTATTTACAAATAGGTTATCACTTGGTAAAGCGAGCGCATCAGTTAAAACAGAAGAGTTGTTTTCTAATCCGGTTCCAACACTTGCTAAATCAAATGACGAAGCAACGGCGGTTACTATTCCACCGACTGGAACAATATTGGTAAAAGCTTCATTATACTTTGCCCAAACTTCTATTTCTACTTCATCACCTGTAGCAATATTCAAAACCTTCGCTGGTCCAACTTGTCTACCCGACAGTGTTCCATTCAAGGCAACACTTCCTTTGCCCAGAGGGGTATGGTTTTCCGCTTCAGTTCGGATATCGTCATTCGGAAATTTGAAATAACTCTTTTCATAGGATTCACGATCTATCTCCATCGTAGCCACATAAACATTCCGCTCAGGCAAATTTCCAAATGCTACTCGATTACTACCCTGATGATCTGTGATGAAGTACTCATAATGATATTTCCCATTCTGTTTATAGGCTCGACCTTCCGGAATTTGAATTTGATTGATTTTATCATCGAGATATTCAATCATCCCAATGAATTCCAGTTTGGAAATAGAATTATTGTCAGCGTCAAATACCTCTTTACTTAGACGATTACCAGCACCATCATAAGAGTATTTTAATCTAATACCATCTCCAAATTCGATTTCATCAACAAATTGATAATGATTGTATTTAATCGAGACAATTTGTTTATTGAGATCAGAGGTCATGTTACCCATTTCATTATAGGAATAATCTGTTCCTGGATAGTAGTCATCCAGCCCACCTGGTCCTGATGCATCATCTGTGACTCCAATTAGCTTGTTGGAGTTGGTTTGGTAATCGTAAGTAAGTTGATCAATGGGTTGCCCATCCGCATTTCTGTTTAATGATTGAATATTTCCATTAACATCATATTCGTTAACTGACATGCTAAATGCATTTGTATTCTCATTTAAGGATGAGCCGGTAGCATATGTAGTAGATTTAAGTCTGTTCTGTTTATCGTAAGAGAATCCTATTGCAGTTTTTGAAAAATTCACATCCGGTATAGCCGAACTTTTGACGTTCCAGGATATGGCATTAACCATACCGTCGTATCTTGCTTCAGTATTTTGTCCATTAATGTTTAGCGGAGATTCATAGTAATATTCCATTCCAAACAAATCACCCTCACCGTCGTCCAAATTAGAATTATTGATACGTGTTATTACTCCTTGAATATTGTATCGATAATCGATTGATTGGAGAAATATTACACCGTCATTAGAATGTAGATTCTTTTCGGTTAACTCCCCAAGACTATTGTATGCGTAATTGCTCAATAAAATACGCTCGCCCTCTTGGTTTGGCCTGGAAATGGTTTGATAAGTATTTAGTAACTGGCCATTGTGCAAATAGTCATATTCCTCTAAAACATCAACTGTATCTGATTCACTAAAATGTGATACCAGCTTCTTTTTAAGTTCTCCTTTCCAATCCAGTTCATTACTGAAGGTGTCAAGTCCTCCCTTTTGATTCTCAGATATGGTTTGAATGACTCTTCCCTTATCATCGTAATGAATGACGGTATTCAACCACTTATTAGTACCAAGTATTCTAACCTTACTTCCAGTACTATAATCAGTTGAGCTTGCTGAGTTCAATCCGGTAAATCCTATTGGTGCGTTGTATTCATATGAATGTCCTTCGGCATCCCAATCAGGTAGTGATAAAAAGTCATAATCATCATAGTAGTTGATGGAATGGATTTCGTAATCAGCTGAACTGTAATCGCTGTTCAAGTCAGGGAATGATCGATATTTCGTATATCCCCGACTATTCCCTGTATTAACTTTTTCGTAGCGTTGACTATTTTCGGTAATTCCATCCAACAGCACTTGAAGTTGATCCCTATCTCTTTCATCATGCACCACCCCAGTCATTATCTGCCTATTTAAAGCATCATACTTATAAAATGACCAATATTTTTCGCAATTCTCACCGTTTACATCACATTGCTTTTGAGAAGCATGTCTTGTTAAAACTGGTCTATTCCAATGGTCATACACATATCTTATCCAACCCGCTCCCGGTGCACTTTCATCCGTAACCCTGCCTTTATTGTCATAAATATTTTGAAAAGCCAACTCATCTACTTGTTCCTGGCTAGGTGTCTCGATGTTTACCAATAATGGAGGAATGACGAATCTAATTCTTCCCAGATTATCATAAACGTTATATGATCCAATCCAACTTTGTAGGTCCGCATCGTAAACCTGGCTAGTTATCTCACGCCCTCTTGAGTCTGTAATTTTTCGTGACTTTATACCTTCAACATTCGTGACAACAAGAACTGAAAGCTCTTTCGCCTTGTATTTATGAATGGTATTTGTGTGATCTCTGTAATGACGTGGTAAGCCACCTACAATCTGCCATCTAATCACCGGTGCATGAATACTGGACGGATCACCTTGAGCTAATGCAGGATCAAAAACGTCATAGGTGTATTTGGTCTTTTTATTGTTGTTGTGCCAGGCAGCGCCAGGAGCCGTAACAGATTTCACACGTCCACGAGCATCCCATTCGGTCTTGGAAAAGGGTTTTGAATCATGGGCTACATTTTCAGCAGTATTGTAAAATTCAGCTTGCGCAGCTATTGCATCATCTGCATCCACAAACTTTCCAGGCGCTAATTTGCCATTATAGTACTCTAAATAGGATTTATCCTGTCGGCCCTTATTATTGTACTTATTGAATTGGATCGCATCTTCAAAATTTTCACCGACACCTACTGCCACATTCATCGTTGGTCTTCCCAATCCATCTGAATAGGCATAGGAAGTATGCTTATCCGTATCTTCTAAAATTGATAGATCATAAGACGACTGAACCGGTATCTTAGGAATCTCAGTTCTTACAAAATTTTGATCCAAAGAGGGAGGGACATTGCAATCTTCATAGAAACTGAATGATACACTGTTGGTCGTATATTTTGCTGTTGTACACGGTTGCGTGTATCGAACGTAATATGTGAATCCTTCTCTAACGTGAATGGATTTCGTGCCACTGATTTTACCATAATCAATCTTATCTCCATCTTTCTCGCCAATGAGTCGTGATTTATTGGTATTCACGTCCGGACCTGGCGCATAAGTAAACACTACCAGCGCATTCGAGCAAATTTTATCATCCGGAGCACTTAAGCTTCCTAATTGGCCACTGGTGATGATCTGGTAAATTTCTATTGTCAGCTCATTGGACTTTTTCCATTCGCTACCTACTGATCGTACTCTCCTTCTGAACTTGGTATTAGATGAAATAACAAAGTTTGGATCAAAAGATTGGTGGTTCGAATTGCTGAAGGTACTCCAGCTTGAACCCGTATAATACTGCCATTGGTACTCATATACATTGTTACCGCCAGTTGGCAATGTTCCATCTATGGTACTTAAGTCAACATCCTGGCATGCTTCTGTGTTATACGCGATAGTTCCCGGCTGTAAGGCAGGATACACCGTAATCGTTATGGGTGCCGAGTAACTCACCTGACCATCAGAGGTCACCTTACGTCGGAAGGTACGTGTTCCTACCCACAGCATTTCCATTGGCGTGTAGGTCGCATCATCGGCCTGAAAGATGTCTTCAAACTCGCTGCCAGGAGGTGGTAGTATCACATCGTTACCTTCACCCTCCAGGGAAGTTATGGGCTGTCCACCACCAGTCGAGCCGCCGGAAGATCCACTTCCCTGCTCAATCAATCCAGGTTGTATCATCTGCCACTGGTAGGAGTAACTTCCATTACCTCCTATTGGGCTTGCCGGACTCAAGGTCGGTCGATCACAATCAAAACACACATCGAAGTGGTTCGTCGAGGAACTTCCCGCCACCAGAAGTACCGGAATCTTTAACGTGTTGGACACCTCAATCTCTCCACAGTCATTCTCGATCACCCGCTGATAGGTGGTCGAAAGAGTTTGCGGACCGGGATAAAAATCCTTGGTGTTCGAACTCGGAATGTCGGTAAACTGTCCGGTCACTCGTTTCTGCCACCTGTACTCGAAGTTGAAGGTTGAGGTGACCGTGGTTCCTTTAATCTGTGCAGGCGTAGTGCCCGAGGTAATGGTGCCTCCGGTATAGGTGATGGTACCGGGATCCGGAAGTTCTTCCAGATCCACGGTTATCGTGTTGCTATTTTTCGATACACCACCTGATGTCACGACCCGTCGATATTGGGTCACATAATTCTGTGTGCCGGGATTGTAAGAAGTACTCTTCGCTCCGGTAATGTTTCTCCATCCCGACCATTGATAATCGAGCACGAGATCACTCGGTAACGTATTGCCACCACCTTCTAAGGTGGCGTTACCACCGCCACCAGTTTGTCCGATCGGGCCCTCTCCCAATACCGGATCCGTCGGCAGATACACATTCTCCTGCCACTGGTAGTCGTAACCTCCTACCCCACCTCTGGCCGGTGAGCCGCTGGAGAGGTTGGCCGGGTCTCCACCTGTACAGATCGTCTGGTTGCCACTGATCGATCCTGCATTGAAGTTCACCTGAATCGTGATCAGATTAGAATATTCTGTGGCTCCACATGATTTTACTCTTCGACGATAAGTGGTTGTGTAATCGATCCCCGAAGGTGGGTTGTAGTCTTTATTGGTTGCTCCCGTAATGTTGGAGAAGCCCGTCGCAGTGCCTACTTTTTGCTGCCACTGGTAAATAGGTGAGATCCCTCCCGTTGCTGGCGTGCCTGAGATGTTACCCGGGTTGCCATCCGCATTCACGTTTCCACCCGAGTAGCTGATCGATCCTGCTGTCAATGGCGAGGAAACGGTATAGAATTTAGCAGCTGTAAATGCTTCAGCTCCACCCGATGTTACCTTCCTTCGGTAAGTCATGTCCATATTCAGGAAGCCGGGATCGAAGGTCAGGTTGGTCTCCCCCGGGATGTCAAACCAGTTGTCACCCGTGAGCTGCTCATTCCCCAAGCCGTCATCTATCTGTTCCAGCCCTCCGACAGGACCTTCCAGGCTAGACAGCATCTGCCACTGGTATTGGTAGTTGCCTGATCCACCGCTGGCTGGTGTTAAACTGTTGATCGCAGGGGCATCCGTGCCTCGACAGATCATCTCGCTGCCCGATTCAATCGTACCTGCACTCAGGTGTACAACGATCGTCACTTCATTGGAAGGCAATGAGCTGCCACAGTTGGTCGTAGCGATACGAACAAATTTTGTGGTGACGGTCAACGGGTCCGGCTGATAGTTTTGGCTGGTCGCTCCGGCAATATTGACATTGCCACGCTTCCACTGGTAGCTGACAGAACTCCCGCCACTAGCTACTCCTCCGGTGATTTCATTCGGTGTGTCGCCTGCAGCGATCGCACCACCCGTATAGGATATCGTCGACGGATCTACCGGGGCATACACATCTTTGGTTACCGTGTTGGACGTCTTCGTCACCCCTGCCGAAGTAACTTTTCTTCGATACTGTGTCTTGTATGTAATCGGTCCGGGGTTGTGGCTGCTGCCTGCAGAGAACTGCGTCCATCCGGTCCACACATACTGGGTGCCCGGACCAGGTAAAACAGGGTCCGTCACGCCACCGCCACCCTCAAGGGGTTCTTCAAGCGTAGGGCCCCCACCTCCCGGTGATGGATCTACCGGTACGTATTCACGCTTCTCCCACACATAGCTGTAGCTGCCATTTCCTCCGGTTGGGGTTACTGAGTTAGCGATGTTCGATGGATCTGAACCGCTACAGATCGTTTGGTTGCCGCTGATGGAGCCAGCCGTCAGATTTACAATGACCGTCGCTGCATTGGTATAGTGGTTCTCACCACACGATGATACCCTGCGTCGGAAGGATGTGGTAGTCGTCAAAGCCTGTGGCTGATAGTTTTTAGAGGTAACAGTGGACCCCAGGTTCGATGGGATATTCGTAAAAGAGGTTTCTGTGCCTCTCTTCCACTGCCAGCGGTAGCTGATGCCATTCCCTCCGGTAGCTGTGGTTCCTGAGATGAGTGATGGAGTTGCTCCTGCATTGATCGCCCCTCCGCTGTAACTTACCGAGCCCTTATTTACCGGCGCTGCTATGGCATAGCTGATGGAGTTACTATACGCTTCAGCGGTCCCGGACCTAACACGTCGACGGTAGATTCGATTGGCAGTCAATACCGGAGGGTTGAATGTTGCAGATGTAGCTCCATTCACATCTCGCCATTCCATGGTCAAGGATTCTCCACCACCGCCTTCCAGTGATTCGATGCCACCCTCGCTCTGCTCAATCAGTCCGCCGCCTTCAAGGAAGTATTGCCACTGGTACGTGTGGCCACCTACTCCTCCAGCACCTGAAGCCGTATTTTCGATCACATCCGGATCCGTTCCACTACAGATACTGGTGCTTGATGATGCCGTAACCGTACCTCCTACCAGGTTGATGGTAAAGGCTATCTCATTGGTGTACTTGGTCTGACCACAAGAAATCACTCTGCGTCTAAAGGTGGTGTTTACGGAAAGCGCCCCTGGGTTGTAGTCCCTGTTCGTAGCTCCCGAGATGTTGCTGTAGCCGCCATTGGTTTTCTTCTGCCATTGGTAGGCATACGAACTATTGCCCCCCGTTGGAGTAGTGCCTGAGATCGTCGAAGGATTGCCGCCCGGATTAAACGTACGGCCACCTGAGTAGGAGATCGAACCCTGATTCAGGTTCGGACTCACCGAAAAGGTGATCTCACTGGTGTACTTGGTTTGACCATCTGATTGTACACGTCTACGGTATTTTCTGTGAGCCGTTAAGGCCGGTGGGTTATACGACGAAGAGGTCGCGCCTGAGATGTTGGTCCACGAACCGTACGCGCTGCCCGAATAGATTCTATGCTGCCACTGGTACGCATATGAGCCATTACCTCCTGTAGGGGTGGTGCTGTTGTTAACAGTTGATGGGTTGCCATTGTAGCACGGAGAAGTCGTCGAAGAAGCAGCAATTGCACCTGCCTTCAAGTTCACGCGGATGGTGATGGTATTGGAATATTTGGTTTGACTGCACGATACCACACGTCTTCTGTACTGAGTGGTCTTCGTTTGGCTGCCCGGCTGGTAGTCTCGGCTTGTAGCTCCAGAAATGTCGGTAAAAGAGCTCGCCGTTCCTATTTTTCGTTGCCACTGGTAAGCGATACCTGACCCGCTCGCATTGGTGCCGGTAATCTGCGCTGGTGTAGCTCCCACATTGATGTTGCCCCCACTATACGAAATAGAGCCCGCGGATACGGTCACGATGTTGTAGGTGATCGAATTACTGTATGCTTCACTTGAACCGGAAGTCACCCGTCGACGATACACACGATCGGCTGAGAGTGCAGGTGGATTATAGGTCGAAGAGGTCGCACCGCTGATATTGGTCCAGGTGATGCCGGATCCTCCACCACCTTCCAGTGATTGTAAGCCGCCTTCGTTCTGTTCCAATAATCCGCCGCTCTGAAGCTGCTGCCACTGATACGAATAGCCGCCGACTCCTCCGGCCGCTGAAGTCGTATTGTTGATCGTGCCCGGGTTGCCACCGTTACAGATATCCGTGCTGGTGGATGCCGTTACTGTACCGCCTGTGAGGTTGATGGTAAAGGCGATCTCGTTCGTATACTTGGTTTGGCTACATGAAATAACTCTTCGTCGGAAGGTCGTGTTCACTGAAAGTGCGCCTGGGTTGTAGTCCCTGCTGGTGGCTCCTGAGATGTTGGAATAGCCTCCGGTGGTTTTCTTCTGCCATTGATAGGCATACGAGCTATTGCCGCCACTCGCATTGGTACCTGCGATGTTCGACGGGTTGCCACCCGGATTAAGCGTGCGACTGCCCGAATACGAGATCGAACCTTGGCTCAGGTTCGGTTTTACCGAGTAAGTGATCTCACTGGTATACTTCGTCTGGCCATCTGATTGCACCCTTCTTCGATACTTACGGTGAGCCGTCAAGGCCGGTGGGTTGTATGTCGATGAAGTCGCGCCCGAGATGTTGGTCCACGATCCGTAAGAGCTGCCCGAATAGATCCGATGTTGCCACTGGTAGCTATACGAGCCATTTCCACCGGTCGGGGTGGTGCTGTTGTTGATCGTGGATGGGTTCCCGTTGTAGCATGGAGCTGTTGTCGAAGAGGCAGCAATCGCTCCTGCCTTCAAGTTCACACGGATGGTGATGGTATTGGAATACTTCGTCTGGCCACACGACACCACGCGTCTGCGGTATTGGGTCGTCTTGGTCTGGCTGCCCGGCTGATAATCTCGGCTGGTAGCGCCTGAAATGTTCGAAAACGAAGAGGCCGTCCCGATTTTTCGTTGCCACTGGTATGCCACACCTGAGCCGCTTGCGTTGGTCCCATTGATCTTGGAAGGAGTAGCTCCCACATTGATATTACCTCCACTGTAGGAAATAGAGCCCGCGGATACAGTCACAATGGAATAAGTCACGATGTTACTGTAGGCCGTCTGACCTCCCGAAGTTACTCTTCGTCTATAGGAAGTGTTAGTGTACAAGCTTGGTGGGTTATAGGAAGAACCCGAAGCACCACTTATATTGGTCCAGGTGCCGGATCCACCGCCTCCCCCTCCGATGGGATCAAGCTCGAGCTCTCCACCTCCGCCGCCTCCTATCGATCCGGAGGATAGAATTTGCCATTGATAGCTGTAAGAGCCGCTACCTCCTGAAGGAGACGAGGAATTGTTAATGGTGCCAGGATTACCGCCGTTACAAATCGAAGTAGCCGTGGAGCTGCTGACGCTACCTCCAGTCAAGGGAGAGCTGACCGTCACATATTTTGTAGAGCTTACCAAAGAGCCACTCACGGTGGCATTCGCGCGCACCCAGCGCGACCCGGTAGAGGTCCAGCGTACGGAAACAGAATTTCGACTTTGAGCTGTGATAACGCCACCGGAAACTGTATAGCTTGTTGCGCTATGCAATCCTCCGGAGGCGGTAACACTGTAGGAATAGGTGCTATTTAGGTTGACGTTGGTAGATCCGCTAATCGTAACGGTGGGAGTGCCACAAATCAGGCAATCATCATCTCCCGGATCTCCAATAATGGTTCTTTGTCCATACGTTAAAACTGAACTTAGTAATGCTACTAGCACTACCACTTGTTTGGTGAGTATCTTCATACGATTAGGTTTCTGTCGCAATGATGTTTCTATTAACTCATGATAAGAAGGGATGAACAACATCTATTCTTATATGAATGGTAAAAACATCACTTACAAAAATTTACAATTACCTAATCAATTGAAAACGTTTGCGGGACCAATGAATAAAGTGTAGGAAATCAAGGACGAAGTGTATGATCTGTTGAACGAATGGAGTTGATTTGAGGATTTGGTGAATTAGTTGATTTGATAATTGAAAATTGTAGCTAGTGACAAGTGAAATAGTATATCGGTAATTAGGTAAGTAGTGATAAGTAGTGAGTAATAAGTAGTAAGTAAGTCTTCTACTTATCCCCCCTTAGCGCAAGTCTTCCTGCTGCGGTAAGGCGTTGGCGCGACTTGTGATAAACTCAAGATCCCCAATCATACTTATGTACATCAACTTGAAGAAACTAGAGACTAGAAACTAGAGACTAGAGACTAGAAACTAGAGACTAGAAACTAGCAGCTAGAAGCTTGCAGCTTGAAACTTATAGCTTGCAACTTGAAGCTTGAAGCCTTTACCTAATTAACTCCATCTCCCGAGCAGTTAGACAGGATATTCACGCGTGAAGTCTTCACGATTGTACCTCCGCATCCATCGCTTACGGTCACCTTTACATCCCAACTTCCATTGGTGACAGCACCTCCATTGGTCAGGGTGTTTCGGGTAACAGTAGCTGTGCTCGATGTACTGGAAAGAGCCGTCCAGCTACTTTCACCGACTCCTTTATACTCCCAGCTGTAAGTAAAGCCTGTAGAGCACGTTGGCAAATCACCAGCGGTTGCAGTGAATGAAACAGATGATGGACTCCCATCCGGGCAGAGCTCTGCTGTGTTTGGAGACAAGGTAAGTGTCCAGCCGGTATCCCCACTGCCATCACCATCACCACCTAAACCGTCTCCTACTCCGCCTCTACACCTGTTGACGGTAATGGAGGTCATTTCCGTCATTTCCGAGTTGCCGCATAGGTCTTTCACAGTCACCCGTACATCTATGTTGTAGCTTGACGTTGCACTTGGATTAAAAGCCGACAATGGCAAGGTTGCCGTCTTTACTCCTGCTTCTCCAAATCGTGTCCAGTCGATTCCGCTCTTCTTGTATTCAAACTTCACAAATTCGTACCCTTCCCAGCAGCGTGCGCCGTAGCTAAAGCCATAAGAGAATAAACTTGATCCACTGTAGAACGCTCCTGTTTCGCCTGGAGGGTCACTTTCACCTCCCCCAGGACCCTCAATCACAGGATCATCTCCCGTATCCGGGCAGTATTCTACGCTGGAAGGACCATCGATGGTCAGACTTGCGATGTTATCAAATACCTCGATCGGGTATGAATCCGAAGTGGAAAGGTCTGGATGCTCCAAATCAGTGACGGTCACCGTCACATTGTAGCTTCCTGCATCGGTAAATGTATATTCTGCAAACCGGGTCGAGGAAACATCGTTCGTCCAACTGTATTGCGGACTCCCATACGTTGATCCTGTTAACGTCGCTTTTAAGGTTATCGGGCTTCCGGTTAGGTTGTAGCCATCATAACCTGTAATATCAACTGAAAGACCCGATTCACTCTCTCTGACGGTGTTGTATCGGTACCGTTTCAGGATGGCACCATAAGAATTTTTGGTCATCAGTAACCGGTTTTGCGCATCGTACACGTACGATATGCTTTTCCCGTTAGGATCTGTAACTTTCTTAAGCCGACCCAGCGGAAAGTATTCATAGTAGCTTGTACGCTTCAGTGACGCTACACCCGGATCTATGGTCTTGCTGGTCACGTATCCTCGACTGTCATAGGCATAGGTCGTGAGAACCCCATCCTGACCTTTTTGGGAAGTCATCCAACCTTGATCGTCGTACTCTACCGTTGATATCGGTTCAAAATCATTCGGTTGGAATACGTAGCTTTCGTCTTTCAATTCATTCATTGAGACCGCATAACTCTCATAAGGGAAGTACATCAAATTGCTTTCCTTGAAGGTGGTTAGTGAGTTACTGGAATACTTATATTGGGTTTCACCAGGTAAAAGCACTTTACTTTCCGATTGAACCGGAACAGCGATCATGTTGATGCCATGCATAATATCAAGGACTGTAGGTGTTTCTACAATCGTGATATCATCCTTCTCAAATGGATAGTACGTGCGAGTCTCCGTTCCTTGAATGACCTCAGTCCCATCGGTAGTCTCACTCTTAACCAGGATTGGCAGGGTTTCATACTCACTGGAGTAGGTGTAATCGGTACGAGTTTCTGTGATCAGAAGTCCCAGATCATCGTAGCTTTTAGCGATGGAGTGATCCAGTTTTAAATTTCGTGTGGAGATATCATACCTGGAAACGACATACCAAAACTCCAGGCTATTATCTTGAAGTGCACCAACATCTTCATCCAGGTATTCCAGGTGGAACGAATGGTTCGCTACAGAAAAATCTGATACTGTGTCGTGCACGAAATGGTTTTCTACCTCACTGATTTTTTTACCCGTTCTGTCGTAATTCGTTACCTTCTTCTCTACTCCTCGATCAAAATAGACCAAGGATGGAGTGGTGTATGGAAACGCATAATCATCCAAGGGTTCATAATGTGAAATAGTTAGTCTATCTGCATCATAAACCGGTCGATCATCGAATGGATCGAAAGTATCCTGGTACGTATCAACGATCGCGTATGACTTGGAAGCATACTGGATGTCTCTATCCGTATCTCCGGTTCGTATGAATTCGTGCACTGATTTAGTCCCGTTGGTATTGTTGTATTCTTCAACGGTTCGATATCCGTTCGATGGACCATTTAAGTCAAATACAAACGTGTGTGAGCTTTCGAAAATATGCGGGATTTGTTTCCCGGTAACTTCATTTCGGTCTTGAGGAACCGTCACAATGTGATCAGCTACATATTCAAAATCCAGTGGATTGTATTCATCCAGGTAGTTGTAAGACATATCCGATACGATTTGATCATTCCCATCAAAGATCTTCACCGTATCCACGCGAACGCCTCCGTGCTCTGCATGTATCCCGTAAATAAATTCCTTGTATCCGCCCGTCGGGTAAATCACCTTGGTTAGGATATTGGCTTTTGCATACTCACTGATGCTCTTATCCATTCCGGCAAACGTGGTACCATCTACAACTGCCTGACCGTGCCAGGTATAGGTCTCACCTTGATGAGGTCCTCCATTGTAATAGCCCCAATGATCCGTGTAGTACGAATCCCTGGGAGGAAGTTCATACATATCCGCTCCATTGGGATGGAAAAATTGATCGTTGATATAGTTGAATTCTGCAACCGGTATGCCGTCACGGATAACTGCATCCAGTTTTAACCGGGAACCTTTATGTGTCACCACATTCAATGTACCGCCCTTGTAATAGGAATCGCTGGAAGTAAAGAATGAATGATCCAACAC
This sequence comes from Ekhidna sp., assembly GCA_965601465.1. Lineage (GTDB taxonomy): Bacteria > Bacteroidota > Bacteroidia > Cytophagales > Cyclobacteriaceae > Ekhidna. The sequence goes on from OZ271834.1 coordinate 3,399,227, forward strand.
TGTTTTACTTACAATGGTGCTCCCCTGTCCGATTGAGACAGCAGCCAATCGTTTCCCATTCTCCAAATCGTTTCTTTCCGGGGTATACTCGAATTCGATGTACCCTTTCGTGAACGCAATTCTTGAAATGAGCTTGGTTTCAATGGTCGATTTCTGAGTGACGAAATTGTTACGATAGTATTTGTTATGTTTATTAATTTCAATGTATGCAGAAGATCCTTCCTCGTGTGGGTTGTCAACTTCTCCATTAAAATCCATGCAATCGTCACAGTTTTCGCCTTGACTTTTTGCCTCCATACATTCCGCATATAGGTTCAGGTCAGAACGTGCAGGCACCATGCGATTCACCATCTCGTTGGTAATGGTATTATTTTCATACGAGAAGGTGATTCCGTCGTCCGGTGGAAGATTGGGGTATTCAATCTTGCTCAAATGCCAAGTGGAGATAAATTCACGCTCATTCTTGTACTGGTACTCCTCGTTGTTGAAGTTGTCTTTGAAGTTGTTGGTGGTCTTTTCGCGCGCCTCGGCTGTCTGACCAAAATAGTATTTAGTACCCTGAGTATCTGTGATTACAAAATAGGAATCCAGTTTATCTTCGAAATGAAATGAAATCCGGATATCAGAGGAAGGAAGTGTAACGATTCCACTCGTACTATATGCATCAGGCGTTATAAACCCATTTTCTGATGTTCCATAAGTTTCGACACATGCTGCAAGGCAAGCCGCATCTAGTGAACCGCAGCTACCTATACAATCCCTTCGAAAACTTCCACCTGCATTGAAAAATAAGTTGTCAGTTGAGAAAATAAACTTGCCTCCACCACCGGGGAAGGTGAAAAAGAAGACATCTTTTTGTAAGTCAAACTTCTGCTGCCCATTAGCGATGTTTCGTAATGTTTGATAGTTTAAATCTGTAGTAAAGATGGCGTGCTCATCCGGTTGGTCTCTTACGATTCGGGTAATGGAACCTCCGGCAGACAGCTGCCAGCCGAGTCCGGCCACTCCAGAGATCTCGTTGACTTTAATTCCGCCCGCCGTATAGGTCAGACCTACCGGAACAGAAGCTCCATTATTGGCAGTCGCTTCATACAAGGGAATAGATACAGAAGCCACTCCGTTATACAAATTGACCGGGGTATTGATGTTTTTGATGAGTGAAGCGGCATCCGGCGAAGGCATAACCTGAGCGGCAAGCGAAACGCTTAGCATCCATAAGGCGAGTACAAGTAATCTTTTCATTTCAATAATGAGTTAATTCTTTTTTTGGTTGGTGATTTTTTTGATTGTCAATTTTGAAATTCTCAATTTTCAATTCCTAAATGATTGTTCATTTTGTATTTACTACTCATTTTTAATTCTTCTTTCTAGTTACGCCCAAGTCACTCCTTCACACTTCCTTAGCTGGAAGACTTGCGCGATAATGGGGAAGACTTGCGCGATAATGGGGAAGACTTGCGCGATAAGAGGGGATCATAGAGTTAAATTTTTATCCATTCACTATTTTTTACGCCAAATTCCCAATCTGCTTGCCCCATAGCATCCTCAATTGAATCATGTAACGTATCGGCCATTTCATTCCCATTATCATCATAATGAATTAAATAAACTTCATTTTCAACTTCAGGATTATTTTCAATTTGAAGATAAGCTGGTAATGACTCTATTAATGAATCCCCTACAAAATGCTTTGTATTTCCGGTTCGCTTGTGTTTCGAACTATCTAATTCTACCTTAAAAAAAATCTCAAATTCCATAATTAATTCTTAATAATTGTTGAAGTGCTTTCAATTATTCTACCCCCTATAGCGCAAGTCTTCCTGCAGCGGTAAAGCGTTGGCGCGACTTGTGCTAAACTCTAGATCCACAATCATATTTCTTCTCCATCATAAACTGATATTACATCGACTAAACCTCCCATTCCTGCATAATTGCTGGCACTGGAGTACCTATAATCTTCCGGTTCCCTCACGATTCCCGCTTCCACCGGATTTTTATGTACATATTCCAACTTTTGCTCGATCCAATCTCCCTCCAGTTCAATGGGGTGATTGTCTTGCTGCCAAAATTGGTACTTCTTATTATTTGAATTTTTCTTACCTGCTATTTCAAACATCCAGAGTAACCAGTCATGTCGACTCTCTTGTGGATTCTCCTGAATCGCATTTAGAATTTGACTGGATGTAAACTTCTTAAAATCTCGAATCATGCCAGAGAATTCTGCTCCATCTTTTGTACGTCCAATAATTAAATGGATATGGTTGGTCATGATTACATATCCATACACTATCATCCCTTTTTTATTCACGCAATACCTCAAACTATCCAGCATGATTTCTTTGTATTCCATTCGAGTAAATACATCAATCCAGTTGACTACTGCTGTAGACAAGAAATAGATTCCATCCGGATTATTCATTTTGTATTTACTACTCATTTTAATTTTTCTTTCTAGTTACGCCCAAGTCACTCCTTCACACTTCCTTAGCTGGAAGACTTGCGCGATAATGGGGCGATAATGGGGGAAGACTTGCGCGATAAGAGTTTTTTCATTTCAGTAATGAGTTAATTATTTTTTTTGGTTGGTGATTTAGTGAAGTGATTTTGATTGTCAATTTTGAAATTCTCAATTTTCAATTCCTAAATGATTATTCATTTTGTATTTACTACTCATTCTTAATTCATCTTTTCTGGTCACGCCCAAGTCACTCCTTCACACTTCCTTAGCTGGAAGACTTGCGCGATAAGAGGGGTTATGTAAAGTGATTTTTATTGTCAATTTTGAAATTCTCAATTTTCAATTTCTTGATGATTATTCATTTTGAATTTACTACTCATTTTAATTCTTCTTTCTAGTTACGCCCAAGTCGCTCCTTCACACCTCCCCTGCTGGAAGACTTGCGCGATAAAGAGATTTACTACTCATTTTTAGTTCTGCTTTCTAGTTACGCACAAGTCACTCCTTCACAGACCCCATGCTGGAAGACTTGCGCGATAAGAGGTATACCAGATAAAAGTCATGGAATATGTCTTTTCCTTCTCGAGGGCTTTTTAAGTTTTATTAGTTCAAAGCCATTTTCTAAGGATTGCAATCCTATAACGTCACCGACTTTAAATGATGATATTTGCTCGAAATAATTGTCAAGGCTTTCAAGAAGCACATTAACCGATTCTATTGCCTTTCCAGAATCTACAATTTTTGCAAAAAAATCATTTTTTGATATATCGCTTTGAATAAAAACTACAATACCTGCCTCCCATTTTTTTTGACTTTTTATGTCTGTAAAAAAATTGTTTTGATTTGAGTCAATATCTGGATATAAAAAACTATTTATTTTCTTACTTGGATTCTGTAAATCGTACGGTGCTAATAATTTTCTTGTTTTCATATTATTTCAATTTCTATTACCAAGGTCGATAAAAATAATGATGAATATTAATGTGAAAATCAATATCTAATAATCTCATATTTGAAGGTACATCTTTACCCCCAACTGATAATGGTTTAATATGGTCTACATGATAGCCTGGAGGGACTTTACCTCTTTTTAGCCATTGATTCATCCACCGTGGGTACATACCAGAATCAGCGGCATTTTTTAAAAACAAACTTTTCTGAGCTTGACTTCTTACAGTATTTGTAACAATACCATTTGCTTGCTTATAAGCTGTCCAAGCTGCTGATGCCTCCGCTCTTGAAGTAAATTGTCCAGCTGTTAATCTTTGAAATGTATTCCAAGATGTTGCAGTAACCTGAGAAGTTGGCATACCAGCAGACATTACAGTAAGCGCTGTTCCACCAAATGCGGCCGCTCTGTCGTTAGGAGTTGCCCATTCTCCGTTCAAGTGTGTTGGATCTTTCCATGGCATAAAAAAGTGAGCTGCCGTGTAAATAGCGTCTGCAAATTCATATGTAGCGTTGGCAGCTAAATTGCTACTTTGACTCCACTTTTGAACAAAACTTGGTTTGTGTTCTCTTAAAACCCAATTATTTTGAGCTGGTTGAGGTTGAGAAATACCTTTGGATTCTAAATTAGGAGCTTGTGGTTTTTGTGGTTTTTGATAATTTAGAGATTCTCCATTGTAAAAATTCTTACCATAATAATCCCCTCCATTTAAAAATTCCGTCTGTTTCAAATCATGTGTCATTGGATCAAAAGTATGCGGAGAGGAGAAAGAAACTGCATTAGCTCCAACATATGTAGCGCCGACTACCGTTGTTGCTTTAAAAGCAGTAGCAACTCCTGAAACCTTAGCTGTTGTGACCGTGACAGTGTTTAAAAGTGTTGCTCCTTCCATCGCCGATAAAAGTTTAAACAATCCTTTAAATAGAAATGGAGGTATAAAAAACTCCCCATCGGGATCCACACCCATATGAGGCACATTCCCCATCCCTGCATACGGCGAGCTAAACTGTCCAGCCGGATCTACCGCAAAGAATCGTCCCAACACCGGATCATAGCTTCTGCTTAGGAAATCGTAGTAGCCGGTCAGGCTGTCGTAGCTGGCATAGCTACTCTGGTACATCAATCCGGGATCTACATACCCTTGCGAACGCCAGGAATTTGCTGTAGGTAAGCCGAACGGATAAAAGTCATTCACCTGGGTTACCTTGAAGCTAGCCGTTGCACTGCTATGAGTAATCTTCAGGTCATCAAAAAAGACGTCCTGGTTTTCATTGGTTTCGTTTACCAGGTACACAAACAGGTACCCAGGTTCATCAAAAGTCAATGTGCCCGATTCGTATTTTGCAAACTTGCCGAGACTGGTGCTGTTCACCTCCTGGTAGTTTGTACCTTCCTCCTTGAAGTTGTAACTGGCATCAAAGAAGATGTACTGTAAGTACGCGCGCGTTTCATTATCAGGGGAGTTATCATTGGCAAACAATGAAGCACTTGGCAGTGCCAACGCATCCGTCAATGCGGTCCCTTGTCCTTCCAGTCCTGTACCCGCACTTGCGTCTCCAAATGCAGAGGTAAGAGCCGAAACGATTCCTCCTACCGCACTATTATCCGTAAATGCCGAGTTGTATTTTGCCCACACCTCGATCTCGACTTCATCACCCGTGGCAATGGTTAGCACCTTCGCCGGACCAATTTCCCGTCCCGGAAGCGTCCCATTCAAGGCTACGCTCCCTACTCCCAGTGGCGTGTGGTTTTCCGCACTGCTGCGGATGTCATTCGGGAATTGGAAGTAGCTTTCTTCGTAGGATTCTCGAGAGACTTCCATAGTCGCTGTATACACGTTGCGCTCCGGTAGGATTCCAAACGCCACCCGGTTGTTGCCCTGGTGGTCGGTATAGAAATACTCGTGGTGGTATTCCCCGTTTTGCTTGTAGGCACGCCCCTCTGCAGTAAATACCTGATTAATTTCATCATCCAGGTATTCCACCATTCCCACATAATCTACTTTGGCAATGGAATTGTTGTCTGCATCCACCACTTCTTTGGCCAGTCGGTTTCGAGCTGCATCATAGGTGTATTGCACCTGAGTTCCGTCTACAAATTCAATGGATTCTACCAACTGCAAATGATTGTAGGTAATCTTCTGAATCTCTTTATTGATGTCCTCAGTTGTATTCCCCATTGCACCGTATTGGTATTCGCTAACAGTTCCTCCGGAAGCCAATGGGTCATCAAAACCTACTGCACTGCTGGTGCTAATACTACCATCATCCACATTTTTCAGTTTATTGGAATCATCGTTGTAGCCATACGTCAACTGATCCACTTCTTCTCCATCAGAGTTTCTACTCAATGACTGGATGTTGCCGTTATCGTCGTATCCTCCTACGGACATGGCATAGGCATCCGCATTTGCGGCATCATTCAATGAGGCCCCCGTTCCATATACGGTACTGCTTAGCCTGCTTTGCTTGTCGTAAGCAAAGCCAATCCCGGTCTTCGTGAAGTCGCTGGTACCGGTAGGATGATTGTCGGCATTCCATACCATTGCATTCACCATTCCATCAAAGCGTGGTTGCGTATTCGTTCCATTGATATTCAATGGGGTTTCGTAGTAGTACTCCATCCCGAAAAGGTCACCTTCTCCATCACCCAGTTCTGCATCGTTGATGCGGGTCATTGCACCCCGGATGTCGTAGCGGTAATCCATGGATTGTAAGAATTGAGTATCACCATCTTCTTTATGAACGTTTTTCTCTACTAACTCGCCGAGGATGTTGTAGTGGTATTCCGCCACCAAAATTCTCGGATCTTCATTGAGGGTCTGATAGGTTCTTTCCAGTTCACCATTGTGCGCATATTCATACTCACTCAATAAAGAAACTTCTTCGTTGATACTAGCTCCACTTTTATGCTCCACCAGCATTTTTTGGAGTTCACCTTTCCAGTCCTGGTGGTTGGTCAGACGATCCGTGCCTCCTTTATGGTTTTCGGTAATGCTTTGTAGCACCCTACCCCTATCGTCGTAATAAACGACCGTATTTAGCCAGGTGTCTGTTCCCAAGATTTTCACTTTACTACCGGTCGATTGTCCAACCACTGCGGCATATGGCAGGTTGGCGTCCACTTCGTCGTATTCCGGTCCAGGCACGGCACCTTCACCAAAGGTGATCGTCACACCCGGACGCTTCGCGTATTTTCCATTGTGCTCATAATCCCCAGGAGGCGGCGTTCCGCCCGGTAGTTCCAGTGGTCGGTTATCTTCAATCACCAGGTTTTCCGTCAACAATGTATAACCTGCCGGTCCCCACCCAAAGTGGTCAAAGCCAGCCGGATTGGTTAAGCTATAGTCCTGCCCTTCCGCATCCCATCCGGTAATGTCCAGGAATTCGTAGTTATCAAAATAATTAACCGTGTAGATCCTCATTTGGTCTGCTCCAGCGTAAAGGCTGGATTTCGGGAATGCCGTATTATTGGTGTAGCCGTCAGTATTGGTATCGTCCCATTGCTCATACCGTACGTTTTCTGTGTTGAGCAAAGCAATGGTGTCATTGAGTTGTTGTCGGGTGCGGTTATCCAAAATTTCCCCAGACATGATTTCCCTATTCAGTGCATCGTACTTGAAATAGGTCCAGTAGTTGTCACAATTCTCCCCGTTGCTGTCGCAGTTTCCAACTTGTGCAGCGTGTCGCGTCAGCACCAATCGATTCCAGTAGTCGTACACATATTCTACCCAACCTGCCCCTGGTGCTCGTTCCTTGATCACCCGGCCTTTATTGTCATAGACATACTGAAACGCCAGTTCGTCCACCTGTTCTTGAGTGGGTGTTGCTATCTCTGCTAATCTTGGTGGAAGTACAAATACCACTCGACCAAAATCATCATATACATTGTAGGATCCTACCCACTTGTTCTGGTCTTCGTCAAAGATTTGTGACGTGATCCCTAAACCACGTGTATCGGTCAAGGATCGTGAGACACGGCCCTCCACGTCTGTCACTGTAGCAAGCGACAATCGCTTTGCCTCGTAGGTACCCTCTCGAACAGGCAGTCCTCCAGACACTTTCCATTTATACACATCCGCATGGATGCTCGCAGGGCTTCCTGCTTGCGCAGGATTAAATACATCGTAGTAATAGGTTGTTTTCTTATTCCCTGCATGCCATGCCTCGCCCGGTGCGATGACAGATTTTACACGTCCGCGCGCATCCCACTCTGTCCTCGAGTATGGTTTGGTGTCGTGTCCAATATCTGCATGCGAGGATGTAGCAGGATCGTAGAAATCTAATTGTTCCGATCGTGCAGTATATACTCCGAAATGCTTGCCCGGAATGGGCTTGACGTCCATGTATGGCAGGTAGGTGTATTCTTCTCTCCCTTCTTCGTCGTAAATACTAAACTGGATGACATCTTCGAAATTCGTACCGGCCTGCACCGCTACACTCATGGTTGGTCGGCCCAACCCATCCGAGTAGGCATATGAGGTAGCTTTATCCGTTGCATCCAGGATGGAAAGCTCGTATTGAGAGGACACCGGCACTTTAGGCACCTCTGTTCTCACAAAGTTTTGATCCATGGAAGGCGGAATGTTGCAATTTGTATAGAAGCTGAAAGAAACAGAGGAAGTCTGGTACTTCTCGGTGGTACATTGCTGGTCGTAGCGCACGAAATAGCTGTATCCTTCCTGTACATTGATGGACTTGGTGGAAGAAATCACTCCAAAATCGATCTCATTTCCTCCTTTGGTTCCAATGAGCCTGGTTTGATCGGTGTAAACGCCTTCAGTGGGTGTGTAGGTAAACTCCAGGTATTCACCTGGACAAATGGTACTGCCCGTAGCAGATAAAGTTCCTATGTCTGTGATGACAGAATAGGCGGTGATTGTGATTTCATTCGAAATCTTCCAATCACTATCTCCCGAGCGCACCAACCGTCTGTATTGTGTATCTGCATTTAAAGCAGCCGTTGGTGTGTAATTCTGATTGCTAGCGCTCGCTAACGTTACCCAATTGCTACCGTTGTATGTTTCCCAGCTGTACTCGTAGGTGCCAGTACCCCCTATGGCTGGTTCGCCATCGATCTGTCCGGGCACATCACCCGCACACACATCACCGGTGAAGCTGATGGATCCAGGCTTTACTAACGGGTGTACGGTAATGGCTGGAGAATATTCTGAATCTGCGTCCTCCCCGTACGCCTTCACCCTGTAGTAATAGGTTGTTCCATAGGTTAAGCCATTGACCAACTTATCATCATGACCGGCACCTGAAAGTGAATATTCTGACAACACCACCGAAAAATCCGGAACATTGGAAACCTGAACGGTATACCCATATGCTCCCAGGATGGGTTGCCAATTGGCCATGAAAGAAGTTTCACCTAATAGGGTTTCCTCAAGCACCACCGGTACCTGCATCGCAGAGTTCGTAATGATCTCGTTGGAGAACGTGGATGTCGTGTTTTCTCCTGTCGCCTGCACCTTATAGTAATGTCTTTTACCGGTAAACAGTCCTGTAACTACCTCAGAGGTATCAGTAACGACTTTACCTTCATAATTAGGTAGCGTTACCCTATCGCCATTGAGGTCTAATGTACTTACCCAAAGTCTGTACGATTGAGCATCTTCCACCGCTAGCCAATTCGCGGTAAAACCATTTGCCACCAGATCACTTGCTTCAACAGCTGTGGGAATGGTCATGGTCGTTGTAACCGTACGAGGCGCTGAATAAGCAGATGAATTAGCAGTCCCTACGGACTTCACCCGGAATGAATAGCTTTTGCCTGGTGTTAAGCCTGTTAGGGTTATGCTATTGCCCGGCACAGAAGTTCCTTCATAGCCTACGAGCAGGTAGGCACTTGCAAAGTTGTCCACCACTGTGGTAACCTGAACCAAATAGGAGTCCGCATCCGGATTTGCTTCCCAATTGAGGGTGAATCCATTGTTTGATGTGCTTGACTGTCCTTGTGTAGCGGGAGCATCGATGGATGTGTAAGCGGTTCTTTGTGTAGAGAAAGAAGAGGTTATATTCGGCCCCCTTGCCTTAACCTTGTAATAGTAATTCTTGCCTGATGCCAATCCTGTGACCGAAGCGCTCAATCCTGAAATAACCTTACCATTGAAACCTGAAACCAGATTGGCTGTACTGAAGTCTTCACTGACGGTTGAAATATACAAAAGGTAATCATTTGCCCCAGTCACCGGGTTCCAGTTGGCCGTAAACCCGCTGGTACTGTTTCCACTCTCTGCTGCCACAGTTGGCGCTGAGATACTGGTATTCGCTGTAACCTTAGCAGAATAACCAGAGGTAACATGTAGGCCTTGGGTTCTCACACGGTAATAGTAATTCTTTCCAGGTACCAGGCCTGAGATGGTTCTAGTAGTAGTTGTCCCCACATTCAGATTGGAATGAATCATGCCACTGTTGAACGTGCTGGAGGTTGATACGTCCAGCATGTAATACTGTCTTCCGGAAACTGCTCCCCACCTAGCCTGAAATGAGGTAGTGGTTCGGTTGGCTTCTTCAATCTTTGCAGGAGCCGCAATGGTTGTGTTTGCTGTAATCTTGTTTGAGTTTGAAGAGGTATGGTGCACTCCTACCGCACGTACGCGATAATAGTAATTCTGACCGGGCACTAATCCAGAAACGGTCCTGCTTGTTCCCGTAACAGATTTATTGTTGTAGTTAGATAAAATGGTAGAAAAGTTGCTGGAAGTCGAAACATCCAACCGATACGATTGGGCACCAGCTACACTGTTCCATCTCGCCTTGAAGGAAGTCGTTGTATGGCTATTTTCCTGAAGGGCATTGGGAGCAGAAATTAAGGTATTGGCTGTAATGGTATTTGAATTACCGGAAACAACACCATTTGAACCTTTCGAACGTACCCGGTAATAGTAATTCTTACCAGGTGTCAAATTGAGTACAGAATGTACGGTAGGTGGTTCTCCATTAGGACCTTCCAAGCCGCTTCCTGTGCCTCCACCAATTTCTACATTGTTGTAGTTGCTAAGTATCCCCGTAAATGAGCTATTGGTGGACACGTCCAGGTAATAGTGTGTAGCTCCCGTCACTGCACTCCAGTTCGCATTGAAACTCATCGTCGTTTTTGAAGTTTCCTCCTGCGCGGTAGGTACTGCAGAGTTTCCACCGGAACCGCCAGACCCCCCACCGGAACCCCCTCCGCCTTTGTCAAGAGGACCTCCAATAGGATCTCCTATGGGGTCTCCGCCACCTCCACCTCCACCATCATCATCTGGGGGACAAAGGGCACATTGTGCAGCTACCTGCAAACAACCTAATACCAAGAAAAATACGAGAAAGGAGGTGAGTTTATAAAAATTCATTCGGCGCGTCAGGCTTAGTTAGTGGGTGATTTCTTTAGGTAATACTGGTGAAACAGGGCCGCTGAAGTCACATCATTCACAACCGTCAACTTCGCTTCGTTATTGACGAACTCCAGAGGATATTCAATAATGCTTCCCTGGTTGAAGGTCAATTTGAGTAGGTTAGATTCCAATATCCAGCTTCCATCGTAGAATTTGCAGCCATTGGTTCCCATCAAAAAGGAGGAGTCTGCATTGAAAATGAAACGTTGATTCAATAACTGACTTTGAATCTGGCTCTGCTCTTCTGCATTCAATGTGTCATACTGCATTCTTCGGTCGGCAGGTACAATGTTTAACGTTTCTTCAAAATCGATGGTCCATGTGCCATGGAGCTGGTTGGGGGATTGGGCATATGAGGAATGACTCGTCAGCATCGCAAAGAGCAACACCAAGAGTGGGGTGAGTGGCTTCATACTTAAGTGGTAAACATTATCAGTTGACAATAATATTTCGGATCTCATTTAGAAAAAAGGAAACCGGTGATTTTATTTTTAGATAACTCCTTTAGCTATAAACAAGGTATTTGATTTAGGGATTTATCGATTTGATGATTTGGAAATTTGATGATTAGTTGATTGGCTGATTAGTGATCAGTGAAGTAGTTAATTAGTGATTGGTGAATTGGTGGTAAGCAATTAGTGATAAGTGGATTAGTTGATTTGGAGATGTTTACGGAGCTAGAGGCTTGAAACTTGAAACTTGCAGCCAAAGACTTGAAACTAGAGACTCAAAGCTTGAACCTTGCAACTCAAAACTAGCCACTAACCACTTATCACTTATTACTAATCTGGGGATGAGTTGATCTGTGGATTAGTAAACTAGACACGCACGTTTCGTGAGGACACGAACAAGGGCGAGAGATCTCATTTAGACTAATCTAGCGACTTGAAGCTTGAAACAAGTAACTTAAAAGTACAGCCTAAATTATTTTTAGACTCATCTAAATTTTTGTTTTGCTTAAACTAATTTATAGTTTTGCATAGTCGCAAGAAGAATAATTGATGATACTCACTTTTATCGGTATTTTATTCATTTCTTTCCAGCTATCCGCTCAGGAGGTGATCAAAGGGAAAGTTAAGGTTGATGAAGAAGGGTTTCCAGGTGCTACGGTGCAATTGGTGAATACGGATTTTGGTACCATCACCGAGGCTGATGGCTCATTTGAAATTACTGATATCCCTGAAGGAGATTACACCCTCGAAATCCGCTCTGTTGGATTTAAGGTTGTCAAAATGGCGATTCAGCTGCCCCTTTCACAGCAGCTGGACTTTACCTTAGAAGAAAGTACCCTTACTATGGACGAGGTGGTGGTCACCGGAACGATGCAGCCCACGTTCGTGTCACAATCCCCGGTAAAGGTGGAGGTGGTGACGTCAAAGCACCTCAACACCTACATTCCTGCAGCAGCTACCAGCGTGGTAGAAGGCATCTCCCTGGTCAACGGTGTGCAGGAAGTGGTAGCTTGCGGCGTTTGCTTCACCAACAGCATTTCTATCAATGGGCTACCCGGACCTTATACCGCCATACTTATGGATGGCTCCCCTATCTACGGAAACCTTGCTTCCGTCTACGGACTCAACGGGATCCCCAGCATGATCATCGACCGGTTTGAAGTCATCAAAGGGCCAAGCTCCACGCTCTACGGCTCTGAGGCTGTGGCAGGCGTGATCAACATCATCACGAAGGATCCTTCACAGCAGCCATTATTCTCTGCCGACGTGATGGGTACTTCCCACCTGGAGTCATTTGGCAACTTCTCTTTGGCACCAAAAATTGGGAAGAGCTCCGGCTTCATTGGCGTGAACTACGCTTACATCAACGATTTTGACGATCGCAATAATGATGGGTTTGGGGACAACATCAACCTGGACCGGATCTCCTTGTTTTCCAAGTGGGACGTCTACCGACCCTCCGGTAAGAAGTTCACCATCTCAGGCAAGTACTATTATGAAGACCGAAGAAACGGCGTGGAAGAGTTTCTGGAGAATCGAAACTATCGCACGCTGAGAGGCAATGATCAGATCTATGGAGAAAGCATCTATACCAAACGTTTCGAAGTGTTCGGTACTTATGCCTTCAATTTCGCAGAAAACATCCGTATCGACTATTCACTGAGCACGCATGATCAGGACAGCTACTATGGAGCAGACTATTACCAAGCTTCGCAGAACATCGCATTCACCAACCTGATCTGGAACAAGGAGCTTTCCAATCACAATGTGACCACAGGGATCACCTCTCGTTATCAATCGTACGATGACAATACGGTGGCCACCGAGCAGAATGGCGAAAACGCACCGGATGATCAGTACATCCCCGGTGTATTTATGCAAGATGAATGGAAGATGAGTGATCGATTCACTGCTTTGGGAGGCATCAGGCTCGATCATTACCAGGATCATGGGATTATCCCTGCTCCCCGATTAAGTGTCAAATACAAGCCTTCCAATTGGACCACTCTCCGATCCAATTTTGGGACCGGATTCCGCATTGTCAATCTCTTCACGGAGGATCACGCGTTTGTGACCGGCCAGCGGGAAGTAATCATAGAGGAAGAACTGCAGCCGGAAGAATCGTACAACTTCTCGGTGAATGTGAATCACATCTATACCATTGGTCAGAGTCAAGGGATGGTAGATGTGGACCTTTTCTACACGCACTTTACCAATAAGATCACGCCTGATTATGAGAATAGTGGTGAGATCCGGTACGCCAATACGGATGGCTATGCCGTGAGCAAGGGCATTGGATTCAATATTCAACAGGAAATGATGTTTCCGCTTGCATTCAACCTGGGGCTCAACTTCCAGGATGTCAGCGAAAAAGAAGATGGTGAGAAACGCGACATAGAGTTTGCACCCAAATGGACGGGTGTGCTCACGGCAAATTACAACCTGAAAAAATGGAAGATGACCATCGGATACACGGCCAGATTGACCGGACCGATGGCCCTCCCAGAAGTTTTTGATCTGGACGAAAATGGAGACCCATTATCCAACCCAAGACCGACCACTTCTGAGTCATTTGCTATACACAACTTGCAGGTGGCGAAGGATCTGCCAAAAGGCTGGTCCGTGTATGGCGGGATGCAAAACATCTTTGACTATGTGCAGCCCTGGTCCCCACTGACAGGAGCCAATGATCCCAACTCCAACACCGGATTTAGCGATAGCTTCGATACAGCCTATGCTTACTCTCCCATCCATGGACGAGAGTTTTACTTTGGCATCAGTTGGACACTGCAGTGAGTTAGTCTAAATAAAAATCTCCTAATGGGGAATAAAAAAGGCAATCTGTGAGATCGCCTGGATTTTTCTTCTTAATACATGAAATGAAATCAAAATCCTATCGCAGCCCCAAAACCGATGAAATGATCAGGAGCAATATCGGATAGTCCAAATCCTCCGGTTAAATCCAGCTGGAAATTGTCCTTTAAAAGATAGATCACACCTGTATTGAATCGGTGGTCTGAATCTCCACTTTCCAAAAAACCGTAGGGTTCAGCAAAGACTGTCCATCCCGGAGCGAGCGAATACCCTAATACCACCGTGTATATCGTTTGTGTGTTGTCAGAAGGGAAGGCCATTCCCAGGTTGTATCCTAATGAGAGCCTATCAGACAAGGTGTTGGAAAAATTCAGGCGTACTTCAGGAATTGATTCCAACGGTTTAAACGGCTCATCTCCGCTTCTCAAGGTAACCTGACCGATAATACTGGTTTGTGGGAAAGCCCCATTTTCTTCTTTCAAGTGGACCTTCGTCCCTAAGGTAATCGGTGATAATCCGTTTACGTCTGTATTATCCGAATCATCCTTTAATTGTACATAGTCTTGAATCACACGTAATTCTACCCCTTTCAGTATGCCGACCCTGGCCAAAATATTAGCAATGGTTGTGGTGGTAACATCGCCCGCCTTTTGAGAAATAAAACCGTATTCGATCAGCACATTTCCCTTCGGCATCACCATAGATGAGGCAGATTGGGTCGGTCGGTCGGTTATGATAGCTTCAGATTCCTGAGCCAATACACTCGCAGCGGTCAGAATAAATAGTAGCGTAAATAAGTGTTTCATTGGCTCAAAATAAGCCAAACGTATTCACATGACATAATGGATTGAGAAGTAAAAATCCGGAAAGTGTTATGCCCTGGAAATTGCTCTAACAATCATGACAATTACCGCTCCTAAAAACATCAGGATCGAGATCTTATTGATGGTGTGCATGGCCTTCAAATTGAAGCTCTTCGGACGGTTGGGGTCTTTCTTTCGAAAGAAATACATTAGGACCTCACTAAAGTCAAAATAATTGACTTTTTCATTTTTTGAATCTTTCTGCTCTCTCATATTGAAGCTATTAACTTTCAAAATTATAAAAGTGTTCAAACTGTTGATCGGTTTATTTTCTTTCTGACGCGAGCCATTGTCATGGAAGGTGCCGGACATATCTTAGGTATCAGAGCCGCTTTGATGGAGCGGTTTCCCGCAGATTGATTCAAATTTTGGATGAGAAGTAAAGGTCAATACTTTTGATTGAATCTAATAGGACCACTCATGAGTGGTTCAATCGTTTCACTGATCCTCGTTATTTTAGTGTATGCTGATCCAATCACTGAACCATGTATACCAGACGAACCTACAGAGCTTCCGAGCTAGCGATATGGACCCGATTCGATACCCTAAGGATTCTAAGCATCATCTCCATTTGGGTGCTCGCCTATTACTTCATTGACCTGAACTGGCTAAAAATACCCTGGACACCGATCGCTTTGATAGGTACGGCAGTTGCCTTTATCATTGGTTTTCAAAATAATGCCACGTATGATCGTATATGGGAAGCGCGTAAGATCTGGGGAGGCATCGTCAACACTTCCCGCACTTTTGGAATGTTTGTGCAAGACATGGTAACTAATGAGCGTGCTGAACAAAAGCTATCAGATACGGCGATTCACAGTGAAGTCAAGACCCTCACCTACCGACACATTGCCTGGATGACTGCCTTACGCCATGCTATGCGCGCGAAGAAACAATGGGAGACCACCACGGACCAACGCACCAATAAGGAATGGGGTATTCGACCTCCGGAAAGACTGACCACATTAGAAGAAGATCTCAAACCATACCTCACCAAAGCAGATTTGGATGATGTACTCGCCAAGGATAATAAGCAAACGGCTCTGCTTTATCAACAGTCCCATCATTTAAGGAAACTGAAAGAAGCAGGACTGATATGGGAGTTTGCATTCCTCGAGTTGGAAGGCGTTCAAAAAGATCTATTCGACCTTCAAGGCAAAAGTGAGCGTATCAAGAACTTCCCCTACCCACGTCAGTTTGCGACACTCAATCACTATTTCATGTGGATTTTACTGATGTTCTTACCTGTGGCCCTGGTGCCACAGTTTATGGAAATTGGCGCAAGCTTGAATGATACCTATCCCTTGATTGGCAACCTATTCATTTGGTTCTCCATCCCGGTTTATACCGCCATCGGTTGGGTGTTTCACACGATGGAACGCATTGGACGGACAGGAGATAATCCTTTTGAGGGCACCTCCAATGACGTTCCAATTTCTACCATTGCAAGGGGCATTGAAATTGACCTGAGACAAAACCTTGGCGAGAAAAAAGAAGATATTCCTGGTCAGTTTCCGACGGACTACAATGTGCAATTTTGATCTCATTGCCATTGGACATGCAAAACAAGTAGAATTGGTGGTAAATCACGTTTTGTGTAAGAGATTAAGGATGTTTGCTTCCTAAATATGTTTTTATCATGAAGGGTAAAATCAAAAAAATATCGTCTGATGGAAATTCTATCAGGCTATTTTATTAACCATTACAGTATGTCTTTCATCATAAACAATGAGGTGATTGATTCACAAATAGTTATGAATAAATTAGACATCTTGGCCCCCTAATTCAATTAAAAAAATCATAAAATTTCAAAGGAATATCCTATTCCATTTTCTATATTTAAAGGTTAGAAAACCTAGTAGTATTTATAGATTGAACTTGACCGAAACGTTAGGTCTTTGAAGAACCAGCAGCACATGATGAAACCACCGAAAAGGATTATTCTACTAATCCCTGTTCTTTTCGCTTTGATCATTTTACTCGATCGAGACAACTCCAGCACTACGATTTCAATTACCCATCAAAAATCTCAATACAAAAAACTGGACAAGCGTACGCGTGCAGATCTTGCAGCCTTGCAGGAGTTTGAGCGGACCAAAGATCCTGCTCTTGGCATTGTTCCCAGAAACAGACTGTATGAGGCTTTCAAACTCAAGGAAAAAATGATTGCCCAACGTTCAGGATTGCAGCGTGCAGCTATTACTGGGGTTTCATGGAAAGAGCGTGGGCCGAATAACCTGGGTGGTCGAACGCGTACCATTATGGTAGATCCAAATGATGCAACCAACAAAACCATATGGTCGGCTAGTATTTCCGGAGGCCTATGGAAAACCACAGATATCACCAAGGAAAACCCGGATTGGGTTTCTGTCAATGACTTCTTCGAAAATATGGCTATAACAACCATCGCCTATGACCCAAATACCACTACCACGATGTATTTCGGAACAGGAGAAGGTTATTTCAACGTAGATGCGGTGGAAGGAAATGGAATCTGGAAATCAACAGATGGAGGAGACAACTGGACCCAGCTTGCTGCTACTGTGACTACCAACACGTCTACATGTGCAGGTACAGGTGCTTGTGACTTCCTTTATGTGAACAAGATAGTTGTAACCAGTACAGGGACGATTCTTGCAGCAACAAGAAGCAGATACACCAATTTTGGTGGTGGCTTAATGCGTTCAACTAATGGTGGCACTAGCTGGACAAATGTCTTATCAGGATTCACAGGAAATAATGCGTGTACTGGTAGTGACTTTAGAAGTCGGGCTTCAGATATAGAGATAGCAGCAAACGGAGATATCTATGTTAGTTTCGGAATATTTGAAAACCAGGGAATTTGGAAATCTACCAATGATGGAGCCAACTGGTCCAATGTGTTTACCTCATCTTGTAGCGAACAGCGAATTGAACTGGCAACGGCTCCTAGCAATTCCAATTATGTCTATGCACTGATTCAGGAAAATGATGCCACAATTAACCGAATTGTGCGGACAATCAATGCTGGTACAGACTGGCTGGATGTTGGGGAACCTACTCCATTGTGGTATGATCAGGAATGTGTGACCGGATCTACTGATTTCACTCGAAATCAAGCCTGGTATGATCTGACTGCTGCGGTTGACCCAAACGATGAAAATACTGTATACATCGGAGGAATCGATTTGTTACGAACGACTGACGGTGGTGCAAACTGGACGCAATTGACCAACTGGGCAGGAAATTGTGACCTACCTGAAGTCCACGCGGATCAGCATGCTATTTTGTATGAGTCTGGGGACTCTGACACTATCTATTTTGGTAATGATGGTGGCATTTATGTCACCTATGATGGTAGTGCTGCGAATCCTACTTTTTACCGCAAAGAGTTTGGATACAATACTTCGCAATTCTATTCCATCGCCATGGAACCAACAGCTTATGATCCTGGATTTATCGGAGGAACACAGGACAATGGCTCTACCAAAGTGACAAATCTGGGAGTTTCATCGATCGTGGAGGTAACTGGTGGAGATGGTGGATTTGCGCATATCGATCAGGACAACGCCAATTTTCAATTTACCGCATTTACCGGTGCTACACTTTCCAGATCTACAGATGGAGGATTGACCTTTGACTTGATAATGAACCAACCGAATGGAGCCTTTATCAACCCCTCAGATTATGAAAACGCAACCGATAATTATTATTGCGGTCAATCAGGAGGATATTATTACATAGTTGACGCCTCTTCCCTATCCACTGTTAGTTCAGTGACCGGACTTGGCGCTGAGGTCACCTCTGTTATCGTTTCTCAAAACACAGCAGAGAGGCTATTTCTAGGGTTAAATGATGGAAGGGTAATTAGGGTTAATAATGCTGCTTCAACAATTTCTGCAACAAACATCAGCGATGCAGGCTTTCCTTCAGGTGCATCAGTTTCTTGTATTGCAATCGAAGATGGAAATGATAATCACTTGCTTGTAACCTATTCAAACTATGGTGTAAGTAGTATATGGGAAACTACCAATGGTGGAACCTCCTGGACAGAAGTGGAAGGAAACCTCCCGGACATGCCGGTAAGATGGGCTTTGTTTAACCCAAGTAACAGTGATCAAGCATTGATTGCCACTGAACTTGGTGTGTGGTCCACTGATAATTTGGATGGTGCATCAACCGTATGGGAAGCCTCCAATAACGGGCTGGCCAACGTTCGAACCGATATGCTACAAATCCGCTCTTCTGATAATTTGGTAGTAGCAGCCACTCATGGAAGAGGGATTTTCACCTCCGATATTTTTACTGCCGCACATGCTGATTTTACCTCAGATCGGAACACGATCTATGCGGAAGCCAGCATCAATTTCACCGACGCATCGTACAAGGCTACTTCCTGGGAGTGGGATTTTGGTGATGGTGGTGTTTCTACAGAGGAAAACCCAACACACACATACAAACGATCGGGCGTTTATGACGTAACACTTACGATCAATGGTGGGGCTGAATCACAAACCAAGTCCGGCTTTATCCATGTGCTACCCAATGTGGCTGTACCATTCACCACCGCGGACGGAGGAGATTTTGAATCGAATGCGGATTACTTTGGATCCGATGATTTGACAGGTGGGATTGACCTCTGGGAGCTCGGAACACCCACTAACGCAATTACAACGGTTAATTCCGGAACTAACGCATGGAAAACGTCACTTTCATCAGACCTTACCCAAGCCGACTACTCATGCGCGCTGTATTCACCCAATTTTAACTTTAAAGAGGCTGGAACCTACACGCTTAGTTTTAGAAAGAGCATGGAAAGTCAGTTTTCTTTTGCCCCATTTGGGATACAGGTACAGTACTCGACAGATAATGGTGAAAACTGGACAAGACTCGGAGACGATGACGGAGCCGGAACAGCCTGGTATGATATGGGTCCTAATTCAACAAATGGCTATGCCACTAATGTCATTCATGATCGCTATGGCTTTAGTGCCAGCTTTGATAATGCTAATGGAACCAGAGAATATTATACTAACGAACTTACCAGTCGAGATGTATCCTTCCTCGCCGGTGACTCCACCGTCGCGTTTCGTTTTGTTCTCTACGTTAATGCAGGATACTCCACCGGTTATGCAAATGATGGCTTCATGATCGATGATTTTGAAATCTCAGGACCAACCAATGCAGCCAACGTAAACGTTACCGAAAATGATCCGGGTACCCACCTATCTTTCGATGGAACGGATGATTACACCACACTTTCAAATTTGGCAGTAAACGAATCGTTCACAACCGAAATGTGGATCTCTCCTACAACGACAGATGACGGTCAAACCTTCCTGGCCAAACATGATGCCAGTGGCAATGATATCTTCAAGATTGGGTTTAACGCCGGAGCCATTGAAGTAGATCTTCGGGGAACCACAACTTCCGGAGGTACCAAAGCTACAGGTCTCCAGCATATTGCAGTAACTGTTGATAAGGTGACGGTAAGTACCTCTCAAATCACGGTGTATCAAGATGGCATTCAGGCTTTTCAAAACACCATTTCTGAAGTACTCGGGGATCCTGATGGACTGGACTGGGTAATTGGACAGGATTGGGATGGCGTAGGTGTTCCCTCCGACTTTTTTGGTGGTACCGTTGATGAATTAAAACTTTGGAATACGGTCCGAACCGAAAGTGAAATTCGAGAAAACATGTTTTTAATACCAGATGGATTAAATACAGATTTGATCGGCTACTGGCAGTTCAATGAGAATCTGGGCAGTGCTACCGAAAACATTATTACAAGTAATGAAGGCACCCTTGCCGGGACAGCATGGCAAGAATCATCTGCTCCTGTTGGTAAAGGAACCAGCTACAGTGCAACGATAAGTGGTGATGGAACGACTGTATTAAATAGTGGGCTTTCTGTCGAATTTTCTGGGGTATCCGGCTCGTTTGATATTGTCGCTTTTGAGATGAACAGCACTCCAGTCGGCACACTGCCTGGAGACGAAAATATGCTAGACGAAACCATTAATACACCCTATTGGATTATTGAAACCTTCGGAGCCGGTACGTTTACAAGTGCCAATTTGACTTATACCTACGGTGCCAGTGCTTTTACCCAAACCAACCCCGCAACAGTATATCTATTCAAAAGACCTAGCAAATCCAATGGGACGTGGGGCACAACCATTTCAGCGAACTCTGTCAATGTAGGGACTGGTGAAGCGGTCTTTAATGGCATTACCTCTTTTAGCCAAACCACTTTTGGTACTGCTACAGCACCTCTTCCGGTGGAGCTGAAGGATTTTAATGCTGTTCGAGCGAATGGTGTAACTAAACTGAACTGGTCAACTGCAACTGAGGTCAATAACGATCGATTTGAGATTTTACGAAGCGTTGATCAAAATAAATGGGAAGTCATAGGTATAGTCGACTCCAAAACAGTGTCAGGTAATAGTAATGAGTTGCTGAAATATTCATTTAATGACAATACTCGTTTCACAAGTCAGCAGGTCTATTATCGACTGAAACAGGTGGATTTCGACGGTACCTCTGCACTGAGTCAAATCGTTCAGGTATCCATTGAATTTGAACAATCAGTTGCTGTTTCTACTTATCCAAATCCAGTAGATGATCAACTAACCATCGAACTCGACTCACCTTTTAGTGGAGAGGCATTTATTAAACTTACAAGCTTAAACGGTAGAGAGATTTTCAATAGGAAGATAAAAACTTCACTTGGCCTTAACTCCTTCTCAATTAATACCAGTGGATTAAGAGCCGGCATATACGTATTAAATGTCAACGCTGGGGATAAGTCGTTCAAGACAAAAATCGTTAAGCGATGATTTAGCTGACGATAATTACAAAGCGCATACCCACACTTTCTTAAAACAATGGTAAAGTGAACCATTTCCTAAATCAATCGTTATTATTGTACATACAATAGTTGTATAGATGGATAATTATTATAAAGCCATATTTGAGATCATTAGGACGGGTCATTGGATCACCGATCAGGTATCGATTGAGCTGAAGGAATATAACACCACAGAACCTCAGTTTAATGTCTTAAGAATATTGAGGGGAAGAGGAGATCAACCAGTAACTGTTCAGGAGATTCAATCTCAGATGGTTCAACGAACAAGTAATGTGACAAGAATCATTGATAAGCTTTTGGACAAGGGATTGGTCAAACGGAATGAATGTCCTTCTAACAGAAGAAAAATGGACATTACGATTACTGAGCATGGATTAGAATTTCTAAAAGTATTAGATAAAAAACTGAATACGTTTCATGCATCGATGATCCATAATCTGACCAGTGAAGAACTCAAACAATTAACAGAATTGATTAAAAAACTCAAAGGAAAATAAAAATGAAAAATGTACTCGCAATAGCCGGAAGTAATAGCAAACAATCCATAAACAAGGAATTCGCTACTTGGGCTGCTAATCAACTCGATAATGTAGCTGTTGAAACGTTAGATCTTAATGATTTTGAAATGCCGATTTATAGTATCGATCGAGAAACCGAAGAAGGTATTCCACAATTGGCCCATGATTTTAAATCATTGATCAAGAACGCTGATGGTGTTGTCCTCTCACTAGCTGAGTATAATGGAAGTTATAGTTCTGCTTTCAAAAACATTACTGATTGGGTTTCCCGTATTGAAAAAGGAACCTGGGGAGACAAACCGATGCTTCTCCTTTCAACATCGCCCGGAGGTAGAGGTGGGCAAGGTGTTTTGGCCACAGCCAAATCAACGTATCCCTATCAGGGAGCACAAGTTGCTGGTAGCTTTTCTCTACCCTCTTTCGGAAAGCATTTCAATGCTGATAATGGAATTTCAGATGAAGCGTTGCAAACTGACTTCCAGGATCAATTAGATGCTTTCCAAAAAGCAATTTCGAATTGATCCGGATTCATTTCAGGCGAACAGCCGTTCCGTAAGCCAATATCTCAGAGGTAGCCTGCATCACCATTGATGTAGTAAAACGTACATTAATGATGGCATCAGCTCCCAGTTGTTGTGCCTCATTAACCATGCGTTCCAATGCTTGCTCACGTGATTGAGCAAGCAACTTGGTATATTCATCAATCTCCCCTCCTACAATATTTCTGAGTCCGGCGAAAATATCCCGACCAATATTCCGAGCACGAACCGTGCTTCCTCTGGCAATGCCTACTATTTCTTCTATTTCTTTGTCAGGTATGGAGTCTGTTGTTGATATGATCATATTTATGTTGTTTCAGTGATTAAGTAAGCCTATAAATCCTTCTTATTGAAATAGGCAACTGTACTGTAATAAGAAAGTAAGCACAGCAAAATCGTTGCAAGCGTGAAAGTGCCTAACGCCATTATATCTCCTGGAACATAATCATTCAAAAATCCTGATTTAGGAGAAACAGCAGTCCATAAGACAGCTGGCATTACAAAGATGATCACCGATACGATCAGATTCACCCGATAGAAAATAATGAAGTAGATAGATAGCTGGAATATGCCGTAGACACAGGCAAAAATCAGAATTCCTAAATCCGTAAATACCGGTTGATCATGAATGATCATGGTCAGCAGGTTGAAAATGATAAAATGGATAATCGTGTTGATCAATACTATCATCACTGTGGTACCGAATCGAGCAAAGACCACTTCTCTTCTGGTCACCGGTAAACTGGCTGTATGCATTCGTACAACACTTCCAGACTGATCCATCGCAAATGCTCCGATGACCACCATGATGATATTTCCAATCCCAGAAGTAAATACGCCCAGTGTATTGGTATTGATGAAAGTGATAAACATGCTTACAGTAAGCATAAAAAGAGATAGCAATACTATGTTCGCTCTGTACGCATTGAAATCTCTGTAAATCAGTTGAATGATATTCGTCCTATTCATAAGTCCTTGTTTTTATAAACGTTTATTGAGATAGATAATGAGCTCCATAGTACGAGCAGAAAGAGTATGATTAATTCTATGGTAAGCAGCACTTTGGGTTGCTCGAATACCGCTTGCATAAACTCTCGAAACCAAATGCTCCGATCATACCTACCAAGCGTGAATACAGTTAGAAAGAATAAAAATATCATGGTTGCTCCATACATGAGCGCACCTTGACCTAATCCGAATTTGAAATAATATGGAAATGCAATTGCATCGGCCAGCATGAGTGCAAGTCCGGAGATAATCCACATCTCAGGATGATACATGATATAGTTTTCATTCCGTAATGCATCGGTTGAGCTTATCTGAATAGCAATCAGGTGAACTCCAAGTACCACCAGGATCATTAGAAATGAAGAAACGTACCTTCCAATAACAATTTGTTTACGCGTGTGTGGAAGACCTGCAATCAGCGTCTCTGAATTAGATTCCGCTTCTTGCAAGAGAAATAGCTTTGATGAAATCATCGCACTTAAAAGAACCACAATGACGTATAATTCAGATTCTACTTTCTCACCACTGCCTAATGCGCGGGTATAACCTATACTTATTAAAGCGAGCACTGCGATCAGCAAAAGCAAATAGATCCTGCTTACCTGAAAATCCTTTATAACCAGTTTAAGCATCTATTACTTGATTTTAAGATTATTGAAAAACATGATGTCCTCGAGCGAAGCTTTGTCGTAGATGGCCTGA
This sequence comes from Ekhidna sp., assembly GCA_965601465.1. Taxonomy (GTDB): domain Bacteria; phylum Bacteroidota; class Bacteroidia; order Cytophagales; family Cyclobacteriaceae; genus Ekhidna. Next base: position 3,423,767 of record OZ271834.1, read on the forward strand.
TCGCCAAACAGTTTCCTTGCCTTGTCAAGATCATCGGTCAACCCTTCAAACCCAAAGTCACCTTTTCGAACCGACACCATGCTTTTTCTCGTGTCGTCATCCAGCAGATCATTTCCACCTTTGACAAGGGCATAATTCTCATTTACTTCATCCTTCGTTTTAGAAAAAACGACCTCTCCACGGTTTACATAGGTGATGTAATCTGCTGCTTGCTCTATGTCAGTAGTCACATGAGAGGAAAAAAGGATCGACTTGTTTTCGTCCTGCATGATGCCTCTTAAAAGATCCAACATCTTCCTCCTAACTACCGGATCAAGTCCCGAAGTAGGTTCATCCATAATGATGAAGTCGGCATGATGAGACAAGGCGATCGCAATGGATGCTTTCATCGACATTCCTCTGGAGAATTGTTTAATGGCTTTATTAAGTGGTAGACCAAAACGATAGACCAAATCATTAAATACCGTATCATCCCATTTTTCATAAAAGGGCGCAATGACATTTTTCAGTCGCTTCAAATTGAGGTGTGAATAGAAGCCGGGCGTGTCATATACAAATCCAATACGTTTTTTGATCTCAACTTCTGCCTTTTGATGATCCAGACCAAAAACCTTGATTTCACCTTGTTGCTTCATCACCAAATTCATGATGGATTTAATGATCGTAGTTTTTCCTGCCCCATTCGGACCTATTAAGCCCATGATGTAGCCAGTGGGCAGGCTGAATGAAACATTGTTTAGTTGAAAGCCCTTGTAGCTTTTGGATAGATTGGATATTTCGAGAGTATGGGTAGTCATAGTTTTCTTTTTAGATTCAGTGTCTTCTCATTCATTTTATTCTTCATTGTCACCGTATAGGATGATGAGCATTTCCTGTAACTCGGCTACTGTTATGCCCATTTTTCTGGCTTCAGTGACCATCTCTGCCATCATGTCTTCGATGGATTTCATTTTCTTCTCACGCATCAATTCTTTGTTCTGAATGGCGACAAAGGTTCCCTTTCCACCGACTGTGTCTATGAAACCTTCCTTCTCCAATTCTTCATATGCCCGTTTTGTCGTAATCACGCTGATGTGAAGTTCCTGGGCCAGCTTACGAATGGATGGAAGTGGCTCGCCTTCCTTCAAATCTCCAGATATGATCTGCGATTTAATCTGTTTGCCTATCTGTTCATAGATGGGCTCAGGTGATGCGTTCGAAATAATGATCTTCATCTATTGTGCAATAAAATTCAAAATTGTAATTATTGTTAATAGTGTATATACTGTATATATACGCAAGTATAACACTTTAGTTTTAAATCAGAAAAAAAACTGATTTACTATTTGAAAATGGTTACTGTAAATGACAAAAGCCACTCCATAGAGTGGCCTTATTGACGCTGGTTGAGTAAAAAGTAAAACTTAGTGCCTTATCCTATATGGCCTGGTTAAATGCCAAATGATAATTGTTGCAATCCTTAATGACGAAGGATCTGTCTCCCCAAAATTGGTCTCTTATGGGATCTACGATGGTTACTCCTTCAGCGATTAATTGATCATAGTATTCATTGATGTCTTTATCATAAAGCCTGATCCATAGATAAACGCCGCCCCCTTCCATTGGGGCTTTATCCGGATTTAAATTCAACATCAAAGTAGATCCTTCAAAAGCAAGCTGTGAATCCGTTGAACCTCCTTCCGGTGATTTCTGGCGAAAAGCCTCTTGAAACTTTAACACATCGGTATAGAATTCTGCCGTTTTATCGATATCTGAAACAGGTAACACGGGTAAAATGCCCTTAGGAAATTGACGCTCTTCCATTGTAGTAAATTTTTAATTGTCTAATTATTGATATTCAAAGCTAGATGCTGCCGAGTTGAAAAAATTGACATTTTGCGCCATCTTTAAACCATGTATTTTGCGTCAAACCTTATTCATGATTTCATTGAATATGCAGCATTGAAAGGGGTTGTCATATCACCAGAACAAAACCTGAAGCAACAATTAGGATTGGGTAATGGTGTGAATTATGATACAATGATCAAAATCCTCGCACTCATTAATCAAGAATTAAATGATGAAAACCTCGGGTTGCATGTCGGTGAGATGATGTCGCTGCGTGCAACAGCTCCCGTAGATCGAATCATGTTGAATAGTAAGACGCTGGAAGATTCGATTCAGAATGCGATTGAATATTCTAAGGTGATCAGCGATGCACTGGAATGCACGTTGAATAAAACAAATGAGTACTATTCAATTACTTACGAAGAAAATCCAAACTGGTATGTTCATCAGGGTTATGCGCGAAAGCAAATTCTGGATCTGGCACTTCTATCCAATGTGAAATCTTTGGCCGCCTATGCCAACCATACGTATTATCCCATTCGGGTCAACTTCGCCTACAAAAGACCAAAACTCATTAACGAGTACTATCGCCTGTTCAATTGCAGTATTCATTTTAATCAAACCGTCACTGAGATCGTTTATGATCACCGAATATTAGGTATGCATTCCAAAGAAATAAGGCTTGGATTACTCGATGGTTTAAAGGAAAAAGTTGCTGCCGAAATCAGTCATCTAAGTTTTGAAAACAACTTTGTTTTCGAACTCAAGAAATGCATATTAAACCATAAGCCAAAACGCATCCAAGTAGCTGAAGCTGCCACATATCTCCATGTATCATCCAGGACCTTGCAACGAAAATTGGCTGCCTTAAACACCACTTTCAAAAAGGTAGAAGGCGGGCTACAAATACAGTTGGCAAAAACGTATCTGGAAGAAAATGAAAAGTCAATTGACGAGATCAGCTATTTGCTTGGATTTTCAGAAACCAGTGCATTTATCCGTTTCTTCAAGTCAAGTACCTCTCAAACTCCCAAGAAGTATAAGGATCAACGAGTTGGTGATTGATCATTCAAAATCGCTCACTGATTAAAATCAAGCTAAGCTTTGATGACGGTCAATGATTTAGCCATGGATGATAGGTACTTTACTCCTACATCAAATATCTATTATCATGAACAAGATTCTTGTACCCACGGACTTTTCAGAATGTGCAAACAATGCAGCAAACATCGCAATGGAAATCGCCAAGAAACTGGATGCTGAAATCGAATTTATGCACTATACCGAAATCCCTGTTGACTGGGTAAAGCTGGATACTGGAGATGATAACAAGATGTATTCAGATGTGGACAAACGTATCAAGCAATGCCAGGACCAGCTCAACGAATGGGTGAGAAAAAGCGAACAGGCCGGCATCAAGGCTACCTCCTATTTAGCTTATAATCAAGGCTACCAAAACGTCATTGAACGAATAGAAAACCAGGATATTGACCTGGTAGTCATGGGGACGCATGGTGCCTCTGGCCTCAAAGGACTATTTCTTGGATCTAACACACAAAAGGTCATTCGCTTGTCGGAAGTACCTGTTATTGCTATCAAAGGCGATGCTAAACACATGAATATGGATCGAATGACCTTGGCATTTGATTTCCCCGTAGATGGCAATGGAACCCCTGAGAGCTACTCCATCAATGGCCTCTTCAAAGAGATGGCACTGGCTAAAGCATTGGGAATGAAATTGGATTTTCTCTTTGTGAATACACCCGGGCATTTCATCAGTAGCAAACAAATGAAAGCACGAATGAATAGCTATGCTCAGAAGCTAGACATAAAGGCACACGATCAAATCATTCTAAATGCATTCACATTGGTGGATGGAATCATTGATTATCAAGAGCAGAAAGGAAACACACTTGTTGGCATGCTCACGCATGGCGATCGAGGATTCAACAGACTGGTACAATCGAGTCATGTTGAGCAGGTAGCCAATCGTCTTGAGGGCATGCTCCTAAGCACAAGGATGGACGTATAGAGGCTATGATAAGACCATACAAAACGGTATATTGGGCCTGAATTGTTCACCTTAAATCTAAAGCTCTTATACTAGTTATGATCTACTTCGTCTTTCTTCAGTTTCTCTTTTTCGTTCAAGAAAGTCAGCCGATCGGTACAAAGAAAATTGGCAACTATTATGTTGATAAAACCGAGATACTAAATATCCATTGGTTAGAGTATATCTATTATAAAAAGCAGGAGTTGGATGAATCAGTACACTCAAAGCTTATTCCCGATAGTACGAACACCTGGTATAAAGATCGAGATCGAAGGTATGAGCCAATTACTTTGATTACATATGAACAAGCAGTTGATTATTGTAAATGGAGGTCAGAAGTAGTGAGTAAACAATTAGGTATGGAGGTGATCTTCAGACTACCTACTGAATCTGAATGGAACGAAATTGCTGACATCATCATCCAACAGAATAAAAAGAAAATTGATAAGGAGCGTGAAGGATATCAAAAGAAATTAGCAGATAATTCAATTGAACCTGGCTTAATTAGTCGGCAATCTCCCAAGAACAAGATTTACGACCTTTTCGGTAATGTTTCAGAAATGACAGCTACTAAAGGAATCGCAAAAGGAGCAAACAACAAGCAATTGTTAATGGAAGAGAATCGGATTGAAACCATAGAATACAACGAAAGCAGTCCTTATATTGGCTTCAGGTGTATTGCTGATATAAAGTCAAACTGACCGATATACCATACTTTTAAATGGTATTAACAACTTCTCCGCCTGTAATATTTTCTCCGCAAACGATTGTGTTTGACCACAATCAGACGCCCGAGTGACAAAGGTCAGTCCATGCCATTCGCTGCACATCTAGTTTTGATCCTGTAATCAACACCCCTCATTGACCAATTAAGAAAAACGAATATCCAATGAGTATGTGCTATTATTTACTAAACCTTTAAAGCAATGGAAGAAACAATGGCAATCACAACAGATTATGATTTAACCAAATATGGTATCAAGGATGCCAATGTTCAATGGAACCTAACTCCAGAAAAGTTGCAACAGCTGACTTTGGATCTTGGAATGGGTACCGAAACATCTAATGGTACGCTGGCAATCAATACCGGTAAGTTTACTGGAAGGTCCCCACAAGATCGCTTTCTTGTAAAGGATGATTACACCAAAGATCGTGTATGGTGGGGTCGAATCAATAAACCCATTTCACCAGAGAATTTTGATAAACTGTACGACGAAGTAGTAAAATACTTATCCGGAAAAGACATCTTTGCGCGCGATGGATATGTATGTGCGGATCCAAAATACCGGATGAATGTTCGAACAGTAACCGAATATCCATGGTCCAACTTCTTCATCAACAGCATGTTTTTAAGACTGACTGAGGAGGAAAGAGAGAATTTTGAAGAAGAGTGGTTGGTACTTTGTGCTCCCGGTTATGAAGCACCGGATCCTGCAGCAGTAGGTCTAAGACAAGGGAATTTTTCCATACTGAACTTCACGCGTAAAGTCGCCTTGGTTGGAGGGTCTGCTTACACCGGCGAAATGAAAAAGGGCATATTCTCTGCTTTGAACCTCATTCTGCCTGTTGATAAAAACGTGCTACCCATGCACTGCTCTGCGAATGTTGGTGAAAAAGGCGATACCGCCATTTTCTTTGGACTTTCAGGCACTGGAAAAACTACGCTTTCAGCAGATCCTGATCGAAAATTGATTGGGGACGATGAGCATGGGTGGACAGCAGAAAATACCATCTTCAACTTCGAAGGAGGTTGCTATGCAAAAGCAATTGATCTTACAGAGGAAAAAGAACCGGACATCTATCGGGCAATTAAGCCCGGGGCACTGCTGGAAAACATCGTTTACAAAGAAGGAACAAAGGAGGTGGACTACAGCGACAGCTCCATCACTCAAAACACGAGAGTAAGCTATCCGCTGGATCACATCGACAATATCCAGGTTCCCTCCTACGCGGATAACCCAACCAATATATTCTTCCTGACATGTGATGCATTTGGTGTGCTTCCCCCGGTAGCTAAACTTACACCAGGACAAGCAGCCTATCATTTCATCTCCGGATACACGGCGAAAGTGGCAGGAACAGAGGCCGGCATCAATGAGCCGGTACCTTCATTCTCTGCATGCTTCGGGGAACCATTTATGCCCTTACACCCGACTAGATATGCAGAGATGTTGAGTAAGAAGATGATGGAAGCTGGTGTGAATGTTTGGTTGATCAATACCGGTTGGAGCGGTGGTCCTTATGGGACCGGATCTCGAATGAAGTTGAAATATACCCGTGCGATGATCACAGCGATCTTGAATGGAGAGTTGGATAAAGTTGAATTTGAACAACATCCAATCTTTGGATTACACATGCCGAAGACGTGCCCGAACGTACCTGCAGAGATGCTGGATCCAATGAACACATGGGAAGATAAGAGTGCCTACGTGAGCAAAGCCATTCACCTGGCGCATTCATTCCACCTCAACTTTGACAAGTTCGCTTCTGAAGCTTCAGAAGAGATCATTAATGGTGGTCCCCTCATAGATACCCACCACACCCTGGAAGAACATATTTAATTAGTAGGTTTACATATTCCTTAAAGGCCAGTTGTGATCAGCTGGCTTTTTTTCTGGAAAAAAATCTATGAAAAGTGAAGAAAAACAGTCTAAAACAACTCTGCTTCCATCTTAATCGTCACCTCTGAATCATCGCATATTGTCTTTTGCAGACCCTTGCAACGAGACATCTCATACTTGTAGAAGTAGTCTAACGTGTGGAGCTTGCTCTGCTTAAACGCTTCATCTTGTTCAAGAGCAGCTAATCCAATCTTCAACCATTGCCAGCCAATAACCACCGTACCAAACAAATCCATGAAAATCGTTGCATCTGCCAGGTAACGCTCGTGATCTCCCTTCATCGCATGTGGCATCAAATGAGCCATGCTTGCTTCTATCAATTTGGCCCCCTCTCCCAATGTCATCGCGTACTGCTTTAATTCTTCCTTACTCATTGCAGCCATGACGGTAGTTTCAATTTCCTTGGCAAGTAAATTTAGTGCTGCACCCTCCATCATGGTCACCTTGCGCCCAAGCAAATCCAGCGATTGAATTCCAGTGGTTCCTTCATAAATCGAAATGATGCGGATGTCACGATGGTACTGCTGCAATATGAAGTCCATCATATATCCGTAGCCTCCCAACACCTGAAGTCCTATATCAACGGCCTCTTTACCTGCCTCCGAAGGATAGGTTTTGGCCACAGGATTCAAAATCTCACATAATAAATGGTAATTATTCTTTTCATCGCCTTCTGAGGTCATCGATTTATCAATGTAGTAGGAGCATTGCAAGATGAGACTTAAGCTCCCCTCTACAATCGCTTTCTGATGTAGAAGCATGCGCTTTACGTCCGGGTGATTGATAATCAATGTCTGTTCTTCATTCATATCCTTTTCACCAGAGCTTTGGAGTTTGCGTCCCTGCGGACGCTCCTTGGCATACTGTAATGAAGCATAATAAGCTGCGGAGGCAATACCAGTGCCCATCCGACCTGTGGCGATTCGTGCCTCGTTCATCATCTGGAACATATAGCTCAAGCCTTTATTTTCCTGTCCTACGAGGTATCCCACACTTTCACCACTATCGCCAAATGCCAGGTGATTGGTACAATACCCCCTCTGACCTAATTTTTCAAATTCTCCAACAATATCTACATGATTATAGTCGCCAATCGACCCATCATCATTGACGTGATATTGCGGAACCACGAATAAGGAGATCCCTTTCGTGCCTGCCGGTGCCCCTTCTATCCTAGCTAATACCAGGTGAATGAAGTTATCCGAAAACTGATGGTCGCTGGCAGAAATAAAGATCTTCTGTCCTTTGATGGCATAGCTGCCATCCCCTTTCGGCTTGGCTGAAGAAGTAATATCAGAGAGAGAGCTTCCTGCTTGTGGTTCAGTTAGACACATGGTGCCAGACCAGCGCATCTCAAGCATATTGGGGACATACTTTTGCTTTAATTCCTCAGATCCGAAAGCTAAAATCAAATTTGCTGATCCTGCCGTCAACCCTAAATAGCCAGTCACATGATTGTTTGCCGCTTCCATGATGAAGTATAAGGCATTGAATATCATCATGGGTAGCTGTAAGCCATTGTCTTTTTCATCCATGAATGCGCCAATCAATCCCATTTCCCCGGCTTTCTTCATGATTGGCCCAAACTGCTCATGTATAGTCACGCGACCATCTTTAAACACAGATGGCTTTTCATCCATTTCCTTGATGTATGGGAATAATGACGTGTCGCTAAAGTCTTTTACTGCGTCTAACAACAGATCTATGGACTGTCTGTCATAAGCTGCATAACGTTCTGCTGTTAAGAGCTCTTCCAGGTGGTGAACATCAGCAAGTAGAAAGGATAAGGTTTTGGGATCGTAATATTGCATGAGTCGGTACGCGATTGATTTTTTCCCTCAATATAAAACCCAATCCTTCTACTTGCAATCTCAAGCAGTTTAACTGTTAGTTATTTAATATATACTCCATCACAGGATCTCTACCTTCCTGATAAGAATCAAAATCCGGAAGAATTTCTACATCAACTGGTATTAGGGTAAGTTCGGGTCGCTCCGGCCAATGCTGCTTAATTCGGGTCGTATACTCAATCAAGTAGTCTGAGTTGGGTAAGTTCATATATTCATTGTTGTCTGCCAGATTAGGATGGGTTCTCCCTGGTTCACCTATCAGGATCGTTTCCGTTTCCTTCTTTAGAAATATGGCCATGGTACTGGCGGCAGAGAATGTTCGTCTGCCGGTAATCATCCATAGCTTCTGCTTTTGATTGAGCCATGCACGGTCCTTGATCGCATCAACAATGGGTCTTGTCAATCCATAGTTTCCCCCATTATTCCTCCTTACATCTATTATAAGCTTTGAAGGTTTTAATAAATCAATCTCCTTAAAAAGCACAGATGTAAACTTCTTGATTGATTGAGCTCCTTTTTGGTTGTTCATCCGACTCATGGAGACATACATCGTCTCTTCATTAGGTAGCCACTTGTACCAATACCAATCCTTTGTATTGCTGCGGTATAACGGTCGTTCATTCTTAGTCACAAACTCCCATGGACCATCCTGATACTCTTTACTCGTCAGTCCCTTAAATGTGTAATTCTTTATTTCATCACTAATGAGTTCGAACGATGCATTGACTTCCAATGGATCATCGGAATAACCCATGCATGCCATAAGTTCGGTAAGAATCAGATAGCCAGGACCAGCATGTAAGTATTCCATTTCATTATCGGCCGACATTCGCATCTTGAGCGTTTCGAAGATTTCTTCGATTGGTGTTTCACCAATGGTTTTGACCCTGGCACCCAGCAATTCGGAGTAATCTTCATGAGCCGCTATGACTCGTAGTTCATCCTCAAAATAGTAGACAAGAACAGGCATTCTATGAAAACCTACTTTCTGGTGACCGATATTCAATTCAGTGTGCCCATCTTGTAAAGTAGCCAATACACGCATGATCTCACAGGGAATTTCATGAGGCTCCAGGTTAGGAGCTATTCTTTTCAGTGCATCAATTTCCGACTGAAATTTTGATTTTATTCCGGGAACAAATGAATTGAATTGTTTTTGAATCTTCGAATTGAGGTAATTCAGATCCTTAATCCAATCATCTGAAGTCAAAGTTTGTGCGCTGTTTACGAAAGCAAAAGCAAACAGTACCACGAAGCATAATGTCCTTTTCATTTTTTTAGGACATAGGTATCTGATATGGTCAATCAGACCTAAAAATAAAGAGATAATCGAGTTCGTTCTGAACGGAAAAAACTAGACCTGCTGAGCAAACTGGCCGGGTGTCAGACTGGTTTCTTTTTTAAATGCTATAAAAAAAGCTGATTTTGATCGATAGCCTAATTCATACGCAAGTGACTCCATCTTACAATCTGCATTCTCCCTGAGCACTTGTCTGGCTTCCTTTATTCGGAAGCGATTGATCAACTCAAAAAAAGTACATCCCAATTCCTGGTTGATCACCTGAGATAGGTGATGCTTTTTGATACCCATGGTATCTGCAATTTCTTGTAGCGAAAGTTTGGGACTCATAAAGAGCTTGTCTTGCTCAAGAACGTCCAGCAAGTCCTTTGCTTTTTTCTGTCTCCAGCTCTTTTCAAGGGAAGATTTCTGGTATTTAGGAAGGTATTGGGATAAGATGGAAGGTTTTACAATTAGATATATGATCAATAGATACAGGACAAAAACCGTAAAAAGTAGATTGGACAGTCGAGGTAAAAGATTGTTTAAGAATCTAACGCCATTGATTATCCCTCCCTCCGACAGAAACAGAATCACAGATGCTGTCATTAATGTAAATGTGAGCAATGTAAGCCATACGGAATTCGCATTGGATTTTCGAAGTTTAAAGAACATATATGAAGCATATGCAAACAAATGCAGGCATTGCAATTCCACTACAATCCAGCCATTCAAGTCCCAGGGGTCTGATGGAAATGATTTAACAAAGGGTTGAGGATCAACATTTGCACCTATGGAATCGGCGATGATGTTGAATTTGTACTGATCAGATTGTAGGTAAAAGTTGAAACAATAGAAAGTAACAAAGATGAAAGGGGCCAAATGATATAGCCATTGTTTCCTGCTAAGTTTACGTTGTTGCAGGTCGCGCGAATAGCCAAATAAAAAAGGGCCTAAAGCAAAAATCAGCGGGATATTGGTATTTAGAAACCAAGGAACACGCAGCATGAGCCCTGATTGAAAGATGAATGAATAGACCTGCAAATAGATCAGTATAAGCAGAAAATAAATGAGGAATCGATGTTGCTTTCGTCGTGGCTTATTCAGAAAAAAACACAGAAAAATGAATCCTAACAGGCCAGCAAATAATGCGGCTATTGCGGAATATGAGAATTGCATCGTCTTTAGGTTTCTCTAAAGACCATTGGAACTATTTATAGTTGCATGATTATCCAAACAGATCCTTGCCAGTAAGCTTCAAAAACTGGTACTTCCACCATATAGGAATTGGATGCGCTTTGATAGGCGCTGATTTTTTGATCTTATTCCAATATTTGTTTGCAGACTCAATGTGAGCGCTTTTTTTCTCTAACCAACGACGTTTCACATACTTAGCAAAATTGAAGTAAAGTTTCCCATCAACAATTGAAAAGGCCTCCGGTTTTGTGCTTGCCTTATATCCGTTTGATACGCCAAATGCACAGAAACCTCCATACTGTGGAGCATATTTGAGAGGTTCTTTTGAAAACTTTTCCAGGTGATCTTCATTGCTAAACAGCCATAAGACATTACTCCAAACGCATGCAAAAGAAGGCTTGCCTTTGGTTGGGTGCTTACTTTCATGATAAGAAACTACATCATATCCATTGAGAGCCACACCGCGCCTGTGATAATAATCTGACTGCTCTACATCCACTCCCAAAATCGTTTATTATATAAATGCAACTCCCACAATTCTCAATATGTTTAGCAATTGATAAATTTTAAAACGCTGGCAAATAGCGGTCTGAAAAGGTGATCAGATTCAAGAATAGTAAAAAATCTAATGAATTGAAATTGAAATGTACTGACTCAAATAGGTGTAGTAGAAATAAGTTACTCCGAATTGAATGAGTAAGGCATATGTATAGGCCATGACGGATAAAAGGAAACCAGTAAAGTTTAGTAACCGAAAAAAATGCATGACCACATAGATATTGTAAATGATGGTGACGATGCTGTAAAAGTTATTGACAATTTCGTCCAATGAGGGAGCAAACTGGAAGATGGGGAAAAACAGGACCAGTATCCAAAGCTGCTGTGAAGCGATGTATGCTTGAAGGGTCAGATTTTCCGCATAATTGAAGCCAGAGGGTTTGAACAATAAGTAAGATCCCAACGCAAAAATGGGCACTGCCACCAGGTTAATGACCGTAATATGTCCACTTACCCATACAAAGAAATCTGGTTCGACAAAGGAAATACCCATCGATTGGCCATTATCCATTTCGAAGGGATGATAGATAGCGATTACGATGGTGGCAAATGTGCCAGCCAGCACCAAGTACCGAAAAGCCGGATGCAATAGCTTTCGCTCCCCCTGAACATACTTGCGTATGACTGCTCCCGGATCCCTAAACAACCAAATAAAGGTAAATAGCAGACCGTGAGGGTGGATATGAAGGGGTGAGAGAAAAAACTCCTCCAGGATCTCTTTAATGTTGAGTCGCTTAACCCCAGCACTTTGACCACAATACCAGCAATAGTTTCCTTTAAAAGGCTTTTTGCAGTTTAAGCATCGTTGTTTTGGAAAATCACTAAGCATGAGAAGCGCCTCTTCTATTTGCACATTGCGTATGACAATCCGCTTTTGACCTGATCATTCTGTGCAAGAACCAGACTATTCGGATCAATCACCACAGATTTCCAATCATCGTACGTCGCCACATCGCCGCTGACTTTCACTGGTACTCCAACGTAAGGCAAAATATCTTCTGCAATAGAGGGCATCTCTTTTCCATGCAAAAAGTAGTAGTCAACGAAAGCACCATTTTCACGAATGGCCAGCAATGGCGGCATGCCACCAGATATGCAGCGGATGGCGCAGCTTCGGTGTATGGCTTTGACAGCAGGATTCATCACACCGAAAAAGCACTTCGGATCCACAATCTCACCTTCGAGTTCCTTATACCCGGTCATTTGAATGTCACGATCCAACATGGTTTGATTGCCAGCAGATACCAGGCTGTTTTCTTTCTCTGTAAGTTCCATCCAGTATTTCCCCTGATAATGGAATACCATACCTCTCAAAGTCACCATGGTTCCTTCCCTAAGATCATGGGTCTCCATCATTTTCGATAGCGTCCATCCTGGTCCCATTTTACCAAAACCCACCAATGGAATGGTTTTGATAGTTCCATTTTCTTCTACTCTAAGTCCCCAAATGGGGTCCTTTACGAGATACCCTGAAAATTCCTGGATCGTACCATATTCATAAATACTATCAATATATCCTTGTTGATTCTTCACGTAGATCGCACCAACAGAAAGCATAATCACTAAAGCCACCACAAAGAATAGTTTTGCCTTGTTAGCATAGCTCTTCGGAACCTCATTGCTCCATCCTATATAAAAATCGTCTTTCATAGCTTTATGGGGTCTACTGGAGTTCCAGGGTCATTCGGATTCGGATCAATCAATACTTGATCCCCTTCCAATTTCAGTTGATAGGTTTCTACTTTCTCGGTAAAAGGTGGTGGAGATTGTCCATTTCCAGGGAGATACTGATACCCGTGCCATGGACAGGTAACGCACCCATCAATGATTTTACCTTCGCCTAACGGTCCACCCTGGTGCCTACATACATTGTTGATAGCTGAAAGCTTACCCTCATACTTAAATACCGCTACTCGCTCACCACTTACCGTAAAAATCTTGGCCCGGTCTTCTTCTATCTCATCTACTTTACACACCGGGATAAATGCTTCAGATGATTTCAATTCCTTATCCAAAGTCGTTTCCTTAAAACCTGCAGCAATGTGCAAACCTGCAACCAGCACAAATCCAAAAAGTAAAATTCCAAAAATCACCGGACTGGTTTCATTTTGTAGGGCCCCTAAAATGATATGCATAATCAAAAGTCCATAGGCCACATACACCATCATATGCAGTGCTTTCCAGGTTTTGGGACCTAAATTTTTCAGCCAAAAATCATGACTACTGACCGCCATTAACGCGAGAATCAATAAGCCCAGAAACCCCAATGTCTGAAACGGGAAATAGGACAATGAACCATATTGCAGGTTAGATAGAAACACTGACTTGATCGGGTTGATATTACCCAATGAATGGAATTGCATGATGCTAAATCCCCCATGTATTAGACCCATTAAGAACATGGTGACTCCCAAATGTCGTCGGTTATAAAGGATGATATTGAATTTGGGATTCAACCGGGCAAGTGGACCAATAACAAGTATCACATGAAGTAACACAATGGACAACCATCCAAACGATCGAATCAAGTTGGTCTCAAACGTTACTTCAGGATTTAGTGTGAGGTTGAGTAAAGTGAATGAAGCAATGAACAAAACAATACTTACCAGCAGGGCCAGATCGTACTGTTTCTTGTTCTTGTTCCAAAGAATCGAAGTATAGGAAACACTCATTGGCTTGTTTGTTCAATCGGTTGATCTCCTTTGAAGGAGGGAATACTTGTGCGGGCCATTACCATCAAAATGGAAATTATGATAGCCAAAGCCACCCACATGATCAAGTGTCTTTTTCTTAAATTTCGTGTCATTGTTTTTTGAATAGTTTCACCATCAGTGCTACCCATAGCAGCACCACACCAGGAAATATGATCAGCTTAAAATGCCAGGGCGTTCCTTGAGTGCCTTCATCAATTTTAGCTGCCCCCTTGGCGTAGAAGTAGATACTGAAGAGCAGTCCAAGCAAAAGGTAAATTGCCAAGGCCCCTAGAAAAATGTTAATAATTGGTTCTATCATGGGTTTACTCCTGCGTATTGAATTCCCGTTAATTTGTGCATGTCATGATCGAACGTAGACAGATCTTCCATGCTGAGCTTGGTCAGACTGTCATGACCTACTGCCCGACTGATGACCTTCATCAAATCGGCAGAAGCTTTGAAATAATTCGACAAGCGCTCAGCTGATTTCTCTATGATCAACCTGGACCTTAGATTTTGCTTTTGAGTGGCTATCCCAACCGGACAATTGTCCGTATGGCACGCCCGCATTCCCAAACATCCGATGGCTTGAAGGGCAGAATTCGATACCGCGATGGCATCCGCACCCATAGCCATGGCTTTGGCAAAATCGGATGGAACACGCAATCCACCCGTAATAACCAGGCTAATTCCAGTTGCTCCTACCTTATCCAGGTGCTTTCGAGCCCGGGCCAATGCGGGAATGGTTGGCACATTAATATGATTCCGTAACACGATCGGCGCAGCTCCTGTTCCTCCTCCTCGGCCATCCAAAATGATGTAGTCCACACCGGATTCGAGGGCAAAATCAATGTCGTCCTCTATCCGTGATGCAGCAATCTTAAAGCCGATCGGTACACCTCCGCTCTCCTCTCGCACCGTGTCTGCAAATGCTGCAAACTCCTGAGCGGTTTTTATATCTTTAAATGTAGCAGGACTGATAGCAGAGGTCCCTTCTGTTAGGCCACGAACTTTGGCAATCTCACCGACCACCTTATGTCCAGGCAGGTGACCACCTGTACCGGTCTTGGCTCCTTGTCCTCCTTTGAAGTGGAAGGCCTGAACCTTTTTCATCTTATCCCACGAGAAGCCAAACTTGGCAGAAGCTAATTCATAGAGATACTTGGAGTTTTCTTTCTGCTCGTCTTCCAGCATACCACCTTCACCTGAACATATCCCTGTACCCGCCATCTCTGCTCCCATCGAGAGGGCAATCTTAGCTTCTCGAGAAAGTGCTCCAAATGACATGTCCGACACAAACAATGGAATATCTAGTTTTAGAGGTTTCTTCGCATTCGGACCAATCACTACTGAAGTGTCCACCTCATCCTCATCCAACAAAGGTTTTCTACTAAGCTGAGCAGGCAGAAACTGGATGTCATTCCAGCTTGGTAGTAAATCACGTTCAACCCCCATTGCTGTAGTTTGACCATGATGACCAAACTCTTTCAATCCGTTTTTTGCTAATGACTGAATGTATGAATTATAGGGCTCCGGTGCCTCGGGATGTGTATCCTGATATTTTCCCAGGTATTCGTCTTCATTGAAACGTGGAGGAATCTCTTTATCCTCGAATTCCTCAATCTCTGCTTGATCCACATACAAATTCCCATCCTTAATGCTATGCTTAAATTTTCTAAGCTTTTCATCCGGAGCGTAGGCGCTCACTCCTGTATCGTATCGATAGTCCCAGTTGTGAAGTCCACAAATCAGGTTTTTGCCATCAATAAAACCATCCGAAAGCAAAGCACCTCTATGGAGGCATCTACCGTAAAGGACAGAAGCCTCGTCCCCGTATTTTATGATTACCAGGTCAGTGCCTAATACCTGAGCATGGGCAGGTTCTTTCTCAGCCAGGTCCCCAATGGACGCAATTTTAACGGGTGTAGTTAATTGTTGAAATTCAATCATATAGTTATTCTTTTCCTAATCTGAATGTGTAAAATGTGCCAACGATAAAAATGCCCTGGCTTTCAAAACCAGCTCCATAGATATACTCCGCATAAGGAGCAAATCGCCCCACATTTTTGTGTAGTCCGCCACCAATAAGTGCTCTCCAACCTCCTTCAAAGGTATTTTCTCCCTCTTTTTTAATCTCTTCGTAACCAACTCCGAGTAGTGGGTAAAGACTCACAAACTCTTCGACCTCTACAAAAAAGTGTGCATTGAGGGTGAATTCCTTCTCTATCAGTTCTCCGCTTTCAGGAAATAAGTTGGTTTCAAATCCAATACACCATCGCTCATTGGGTATGTAGTGCGTCCGAAGATTTAACCCAAGGTTTCCAGTATGCCCGACTACCAAACTAGCCCCAGGTGCTATCCAGCCTTCCTGCATTTGTGAAAACGACAGCATTGGTACGAGTAAAAGACTTAGCAGCAACTGTTTCATTTTACCGTCAGTTTTAATTTTTGAGCTACTCCTTTTATCGTCAACCCTTGCACGAGAATGGAGAAAACCACCACGGCATAGGTGACAAATAAGATAAATTCCCGATACGGTGATGGATCCAGTGATAGAGCTAAAGCCACTGAGATCGCTCCCCGTAAACCTCCCCAGGTTAGGATCTTAGCTGTGGAACCAGGATTTGCATCTTCTTTGTCTGGAAATAGCTTAGATAGCAGAAGCACGGTCGCATACCTGGCTATCAAGACAAGCGGTATGGCGATGACGCTGACTATCAGGAAATTCCACTCGAAAGTCAACACAAGTACCTCTAGACCAATGAGTACAAAAAGGACGGCATTCAGGATTTCATCCAACACCTCCCAGAAAATATTCATTTCTATCTTTCCTTCAGAAGAAAAGGCCAAGCTACTTCTAAGTTTCTCTCCAATGATGAGGGCAGCAAAAACCATAGCGAGCGGACCAGAAACGCCTAGTGCTGAGCACAAAGCATATCCACCCATGGAGATAACCAAAGTAAGCATGATGTCAATTTTTGGCTCATCAGAGACGGATTTTAAAAGTTGAAAACCTACAAGTCCTAGCAATACGCCCACCATCATGCCTCCGAGTGCCTCCTCGGCAAAAATACTTACTACCTCCCCAAAGCTTACTCCCTCCTCACTCATCGTAAAAATGTTGACTAGAGATACGAAGACCACTACGCCTATTCCGTCATTGAAAAGGGATTCACCAGCGATTTTGCTTTCCAACGATTTTTTCACTCCCAATTCTTTCAAAATCGCCAAAGCAGCGATAGGATCTGTCGGTGAGATTAAGGCACCAAAGATGAGTGCATAACCGAGTGGAAGTTCAACTCCTAAAAGGCCAGTCACCCAATAGATCAAAAAACCTATAAGTACTGTGGAGATTATTACACCCAATGTGGCAAAGGAAAGAATGGACTTACGTTCCATGGATAGGTCTCGCACCTGAAGGTTTAATGCCCCTGCAAACAGCAGCAGGCTCAACATCACATCGAAAAGCAACGTTTTGAAATCCAGAGTAGTGACAATCGTGCACGTTTGGTGAAAGAGAGCCGGACTAAATACCTCCATCAATCCCAATGGAATTGCCATGATGATCGCCAACATGGTCATACCTATGGTGCTGGGTAGCTTAATAAACTTATGGTTGACGTAACTAAGCAACCCGGCCAGGCTCAGCAATATGATGAATGACTGAAACATATTAAATCAGCAAAGCGTCAGTCATGATTTCTATTGTTCCCGGGCCATCATGAGCCAACAGCTTCTCGAATGCTGCATCCAGCTCTTCAGCCTTTGTCACCCGAATACCTAGTGCACCGCAGCTATTTACAAATTCAGAAAAGTTAGGATTTTGGAGGCTGGTCTGCCACACATCAAATTCTACTGCGCGCTGCTCCTTGGATATTTTCCCTAATTCATGATTGTTCAGCAAAATGTGCTTAATCGGCATGTTGTATTTCACCGCCGTTGTGACTTCCATTGGATATTGGCCAAAACCACCATCTCCAGTCACCGCAATAATCGGTCTCTCATGACCCACTGCGGCCCAAAGACCCATTGCCGCCGGATATCCAAACCCGATCGATCCCAGGTATCCGGACATGACTACCGATTGATTTTTACACTCAAAATATCGTCCGAAACTATAGGTGTTGTTTCCTACATCCACAGCGATAGCCGCATTGTCAGGAACGTGTCTGTTCATGGCTTCAAACACTGCTACCGAGCTCACCCCATTGTCATTGGATTCCTTCAGCCGCTTGGCTTTCTCTGCTTTCCAAATATCCCATCGCTCCGCAATAGCTGGTCTTCGATCTTCAAATTCAGTCTTGACAGATTGAATGTGATTGCTGAAGATTCGTGCGGTCTCACCTAATTCACCCCAAACAGGAACATCTATGGCATGGAATTTAGCCAGTGCCAGGCGATCAAAATCAACCTGGATGGTAGGAATCTTTGAAGTAATGCCTGTGTGATTGGAGAATGAAGCTCCAAATACCAAAAGTAAGTCTGCTTCATTCATGAAGTAAGATGCAATAGGTGTCCCACTTCTTCCCAAAACCCCACATCCCAATGGATGATGATCTGATATCAGGCCTTTTCCCTTGAAAGTTGTTAGCACCGGACTATTTAATTGCTCCGCAAGTTCCGTGATGGCGTCCATCTCAAATCGGGCTCCGTGCCCCACGATGATCACCGGACGTTGAGCGGCCTTTATTTTTGAAACCGCCTGATCAATGATTTCTTTCGGCGGAATGATCTTATAGTCTGCGATTCTATTTTCCAAGGATCCTGCTTGACCTTCGGAAGGTATCACCTGTACATCATCAGGAAAGGTGATGTGCGAGACATCTCTATTGACAATGGCATGTTTAACAGCCAGATTCATAAGCTCCGCATGCTTACTGTCTGATTGTGCCCGGTGGTTAAATGATGCCACCGATTCAAAGGCAGATACCAAATCTACCTCCTGGAATGCACCCGTTCCTACGACCTGTGTTTGCACCTGACCAGACAATGCCAGAAGTGGCGCCCGGTCATTCTTCGCATCCCACATGCCTGTAAACATATTGGTAGCCCCAGGTCCAGCGATACCAAAGCAGGCAGCAGGCTTTCCGGTTATTTTCCCATAAGCGGATGCTGCAAACGCTGCAGCACCTTCATGTCTGATACCAATAAACTTGAGTTTCCCTTGCTCTTCCTGGTACCTCATCGCATCCGCAACACCCAGGTTAGAGTGTCCTACCATCCCAAACGCATGAGTCACCCCAGCGTTGACCATCGTTTCGATCATAACATCGGAAACGGTACGCGCTCTTTCTTCCTCTTCTTCAATCTCTACATATACACCATCATCGCGGACCTCTACTTCGAAAGTTTCTACGCCATCATCAAAGCCAGGAGCTTTACCCGTAATCGGATCATAATCCCAACCGTGCCACGGACACCTAAGGAGGCCATTCTCTATAGAGCCTTCACCCAATGGACCTCCCTGGTGGGGACATTTATTATCAAGACAACCAAATTTTCCCTTGTGATGCGTAAGACAGAAACTTTTGTGACCGGCTGTTACGGTCATTACTCGTTCGTCTTTCAATTTTGAAGGATCATCAAGGACCTTCTTCCAGACTTTTTTTGTAGACATGTGTAGTAGTAGCTATTAGGTTTGGTATCCATTTAAGTTACCATAATCCAACAAGGATAAAAAATTTGGGCGCCGAATGAAGGAGGTCTATAATCGTTTGTCGTGGTTGCGTCAAACTAAGGTGAACCAAATTAATGAAATGAATATTTCGCGACGTTTAAAACGTTTTAACTCCATTCACATTAATTATGGATAGAAATATTAAATCGAGAACGATGGTCTAAAACCAATCGATAATCTCCATATATTCTAAAAGGCCAATCACAAAGCCAAAGAGTCCGATTGAAACCAGTAACCTGGGCAACATTTCAAGGAGAAAAGTGGAATTGATCCGGACATTGGTTAAGTCATCAGGATCATAGATAACCTTCAGTTGACGTCCTTTTTCGTAGGGCGGATTGATTCCAAAATTAAACTCATGAACAAACGATTCTCCATTCTCCAATTTAAACTTAACGACCGGATAGTATAGCGTGCCGTTTACCCCTTTGTAGCTACCTGATTTCTCAATATTCTTGGTAACAATGGCATTCGCTTTCTTTCCATGCAAAACCAGATAATCTCCTTTAATCCACAAACTTGTCCCCAATACAAGCAGTATCGCTGAAATTATGGTGACCGTCAATTCTGGTGACATATTATTCTATGGGGAGCGTAAAATGGAAGATCGTACCTTCTGCCTCCTTTGATTCTACCCAGATCGATCCACCATTCTTCTCTACAAAGTCTTTTACAACAATAAGCCCAAGTCCGACACCTTGCTCACCCACGGTACCAACTGAAGCACTGGTCTTTACATTGAATAAATCGTTGAGTTTATCCTTGGGGATGCCTATTCCAGTATCTGAAATGGAAATCTGGGCATGTGAATTTTCAGTGATCGCACTGATGGCTACTTTTCCTCCTGCTGGAGTAAACTTGATGGCATTGCTGATTAAATTTCTGAAAACAGCTCGTACCTGGTTATGATCGGCAAAAACGGAAGAGCCTTTCGGAGCATCTCCTTCCAACTCAATTTCTTTGGATTCTGCGTATGGTTTAAACAACTTGATCTTTTCCCCAATGATTTCCTTGAGGTAGAAGTGGCTTTTTTGCATCACCTCTCCTTCGAGTTGGCTCTTAGACCACACCAATAAGTTTTCCATTGCTGAGCTTACCGAACTGATTCGCTCACTGACATCATGCTTAATATCCTCCAGGTTTTTGGCTTTTAGAATCTTGGGATCAATGAGTGGAACTACACTTTCAAGGGTATTCACAGGAGTCTTCAAATCATGTGCAATGATGGAAAAGAGCTTGTTCTTTTGGTCATTGATCTTCTTCAACTCCAAAGCTTGTACCTCTAATTCCTGCTTTTGTTTGAGTACCTCAGAAGATCGCTCTTCCACCTGAACTTCGAGCTGACGTTTTTGATTTCTTAGCAAAGTCAGGCGAACCCTAAAAATGATGGTTATGATCAACAGTGCTGCTATAAAGAAAATGGAACGCGCCCACCAGGTTTCCCACCATGGAGGAATGACTTTTAACTCGATACTTGCTTCCTGATCAGTCCAATTCCCCATGCTATCGGTGCATTTTACTTTGAAGGTATAATTTCCCGGAGGTACGTTGGTATAAACCGCTTTACGATCCAGGTAATCCGTACTAATCCAGTCATTGTCAAATCCCTCAAGCTGATACGCATACTTAATCTTTTGAGGTTGGGAAAAATTCAATGCCGCAAACTCAAAGGCAAAAATGTAGTCGTCATAATTGAGCATGACGGAATTTGATGTATGTATCGACGATTTCAACTGGGTAGAGTCACTAATACCAGCACTTTGATTGAAAAGAAGGAAATCAGTAAAAACGATTTTTGAGGCCTCTACTTCTAACGGTAGAATGGAAGGATCCATTTCAGAAAGACCTTCAATTCCCCCGAAGAAAAGTTTGTTGGATTGCTCCCCAAACTCAGATACATAATAGGAAATACTGTTCCCAGCAAGTCCATTGCTTTTGTCTAGTTGACCAACTACCCGATCCTCATTAGGATCGTAACAAACCACCCCTTTATCTGAGCCCAACCAAAGACGCCCAAACGAATCCATTTCGATGTTTTTAAATGAATCATCCAACGCATTTGAAGTATTGCTCGATATCCTTCTAGCCACAAGCTCCTGGGTATCAAACTTCAGCAACCCATCGGTGGAGGCTATCCAAAAGTCGCCGTTTACATCTTCTACAATTCTGTTCACACTGATTTCGATTCTTTTGAATGTCTTATTATCCTCATTCAGAAGGTGAAGCATTCCATCGGCCTCTACCCATAAGCATCCTTTTCGGTCTTGATGGATGTAGGTTACTGTATTACCAGCAAGCGAAGTTTCATCTCCTTCTATATGCGTGAAATGCTCAAACTCACCCGTGGCTAAGTCCAGTCGATTGAGTCCCCCACTCCAGGTCCCCGCCCAAATATTTCCATTCCCATCGTCCAGCACTTCGAGTACGCTATTGGTAGATATGCTTGTTGGATCATTTTCGTTCGGCTCATAAAATATGGTTTTGCCTGTTTTTTTATTCAGTCTTGCCAGGCCAAAACCTGTACCCAACCACAGTTCATTGTTGTCGCTCTCATCAATTGACCAAATACTTCCAATGGCTTTGGCTCTTCTGGAATCATCGGTTGGTTTTAGGTAGACGCCAAATTGATCATTATTGCGATCGTAGGTAAACAGTCCATGCTGGGCCGTTCCTATCCAAAGTAATCCGTTTCGATCTTCATATACTGAGCGTATGTAACTGGTGCTTAATGAATTCGGATCATTCAGATCATTCTGGTAACGAACCACCTGCTCCTGAGAGGGGCTCAATCGAGCGATCCCTCCATTATCTGTAGCAAGCCAAATATCACCGGTAGATGATTCCAGTATTCGCTTAATGGAATTGTGTGGGATGCTATATGCATCATTGGGGTTATTGACATATCGGATACATTTCCCGGTTTCCAAGTCAAGAAGGTTAAGACCATTTGCCCAGGTGCCTATCCAAATGTTCTCTTTGCTATCCACCAGAATCGAGTAAGCTGAGGGAGTTGATAGAGAATTGGGATCGGCTGGATCATGGTTAAATAGCTGAAAAGATCCTGTTGTTGGATCTAGTGCATTCAACCCTTCTGTAGCAGTTCCAACCAGGATTCTACCATCTGGAGCTTCCACAATTTCTCGTAAGACATTCCCCGAAATGGATTTGGGATCGCTTGCATTATCTTGATAGACTTTGAAATCATTGGTTGCTGGTTGAAAGAGATTTAGTCCATCATCCGTGCTTACCCACAAACGTTTTCTGGAATCGATTAATAGGTCAAATATCCCATTAGAGCTTAGTGAATTGGCATCTTCACTTGCTTCATATTTAACAAACTCGTCTGAATCCAATCTCATTTGATAAAGTCCACCCCTTGTACCCACCCAAAAGGTGCTATCATCTATGGAAACGATTTCGCTGATGAAACCCAGCTCTCGTTTATTCCATAGCTCAGAAAATTGCTCGGTTTTGCTGTTGAAATAGGTTATTCCACTTCGAGTGCCCACGAGCAGATCCCCATTGTCCAGCGGACAAAGTGCAGTAATACGATTGGAAATCAGTCCGGGATTTGAGGTTTTTGTTCGGCTGAATGCTTTGAAGTTGTAGCTATCAAACCGATACAATCCATTTTCTGATCCAATCCATAGAAATCCGTAGGCATCTTCTGCCAGCACGTTGATTCTGCTGGAATTCAGTCCCTCTTCCAGGCTGTAAGAATGGAATCGAAACTTGTTTGGCTGTGCAAAGGCCAATAATGCAATGAGCAAAAGCGATACAAACGAAGTAATCCTCATGGATTGATGGTTAATCGACTCAGCATATCAGGTAGTGGTAGTACCATTTGGCAGATGAAATATATGATGTTTTTTGGTATTAGGCTTTCGTTCTTCGATGACCTGTATGGTTGTTGGGCTTAAGTAAGGTTTTTGGAAGATGTTGAGGTAAGGAAAATAGAAAAAGCGTAGCATCTGTATGTAGACAGGTGCTACGCTTTGGTTACTTCTTATTTATTTAAGCACAAGTGGACCGCCACTGGCGCAAGCGTCCGCTTGTGCCTTATTAAATAACAACAATCTCTAACAAACCTCGGCCTCCAGTATAATCAATGGCGCTGCTCCATCTCCAGTGTTCTGACTCGCTTACAAAGCCAGAGACTACTGGATTCATGTGAAGGTAATCCAACTTTTGATCTAGCATTGAATTGTCACTAAGCTCTATAGGTTGATTATGTTGTTGCCATAACTGCCAACCTGAATTATTCCCATTCAATTTACCTGCTCTTTCCATCATCCGCAGTATCCACTCCTTCCTGCTCTCTGCAGGATTTTCTTGAATTTCTTCCTTTAGCTTTCTTGATGTATAACTTTTCAGGTCCCTCAAAATATCCTGCATTGGCTTATCACTCGTTCCAATAATTAAATGAATGTGACTTGGCATAATACACCATTCATATACTTCTAAGCCTTTGGTTACTTGACAATGCTTAACACTCTCTAAAACAACCTCTACATACACTGGACGAATGAATAAATCAATCCAATAAACTGCTGCAAAACTTACGAAATACAGCTTCTCTTGATTTCTAAACTTATACTTTCTACTCATTTGAGAAAGTTAGATTCAAGATCATGTTGTTATGGTTCTCATATGACTACTTGATGTAGACAATACTTAGTATTAATTAAAAAAGCAGTTTGATTACCGTCAACAAAAAAGGTCCAAGCGGATGCTTGAACCAGTTTTTTGTTTAATGCTTGTGCTAGCGAAGGACTTCTTATTTATTTAGGCACAAGCGGACGCTTGCGCTAGTTAGGGTTTGTAACTATTTTATTAATTACTTGTCATAGGGATATGTCTTAATTTCATCGGTAAATCCTTCAATCCCATCAACATGAATCCATTTGCACGATATTCTAAAATTTATCCCAGATGAAATTGAAATTTCCGACTCACTAAGTTTTTTGAACTCTATTGATGTTGCATCAACAAAGTCTAGTCCATCAATATGTACATCAAACACTCCATTCAACTGCAAGCTAAATGCAGCCGTATCATATTTATTCAAAATCCATTTCTTTGGAGGATTATCAGGAAAATCTCTAACAATTAGATTCAAACGAATAGTTGTGTCTTCATTAGGCAATACCTGAAATGAATTAATTAAAACATCCGAGAAATTTGGTTCTCTATCTCCATAAAAGACTTCAATTATCTTAGGATTCAAAACACAGTCTTTAAGCTTATCCATTATTATTAGTTCCCCTTACTTGGTCGTCTTCTAAAGTTATAATGTTTTTCTGTTCCTTTTACAGTACTATTTCTAAATGATGGTCCATCAGCATCAGGACTCCTAATGTTAAAGTGAGATCCTACCTTACCCCCATCATCAAAAACATGACCTGCTGTGTGATCTTGTATAACAATCTCCTTTCCATCAGAATTTCGATATGTATATTCTCTTGTATAAATAGGCTTCCCTGATGCATCTAACTGCTGCTTACCAGCTTTATTGGTCATAGCTACTTTTTTGACTTTAATAGGTTTGGCATTCATAGGAATCTTGGCATCTCTTTTTGCTTTTCTAAATGCACCCCTTCTTCCAACTTTTATTACTGCTATTCCTTGAGCCATAGCAATTGTATAGCCTATATCAGCAATTTTATCTCCTGAAGAAGCATCACTTCCAGCGTATACACCAGAACCAAAAAGTTGATAATAATAATCTACTTGCGTATCAACATCCTCTTGATTTTCTTCATAGATAGCTTGCCACATAGCAATAAAGTTTGCCGCATATTGAACCAAAGCTGAATACTCATCATCATCTCCCGAGTTTTGATCTGTTGTAGTGCCAGTTGTTGAACTTGTTTTAACAGTATCCTGCGAACTCATTCCTGTTGGATCAGTAAACCTTGAAGGATTATTGTCAAAGAAGGAATACATAGACTGATGATAGAATTGTTCTGTTAGTGGGTCTACCGTCGTAGTTCTACCAATAGCTGGATCAAACATTCTAGCATGAAAATCTAAAACACCCCAATCTTGCTCTTCTTTAGCTCCAAACTTGTATTTCTGAGGACTACTCGCCACCCTCACACTTTCATTAAACGTCAGCCCGAACGGATAATAATCCTGTGTACTCACCACATCGTTGACAATCGTGTGGTTGATGGTCAGATCATCGAAATTGACAGATACTGCTGCATTGTTTTCATTCGTCAGATACACCAGGATGTAGCCATCGGTATCCATCGTTCCTGCATCCAGCGTGATTAGTTCATGGGCTGTTAAACCTTTCGCTGCTTCGCTGATTTGGGCGAATCCTGCACTATGATAAGCCATGTTTTTTTCAAAATAGATATAGTTCAGATAGGCTTTGGGTGCATTGCCGTTGGAAGACTTGGATCCGGCTCCGTTGGTCATGGCAGTTACTGCATCACTGATTTCCGAACTAGCACCCGTTGGCAACCCTTCCAACCCACTGCTGGTCGCACCATTATTGTATGCATTGAAAATCAATCCTCCGGCTATGCTTGCCAGGTCCGAGGAGGTAGGATCACCAACATAATTAGCATAGACGGAGAAGCTCATCGCATCGTTTTTCTTCACCCGAATCAGCGACATCACACCTGCACTTCCTACATTCAATGTAGCCACTTCATCACCTCCAATCGTAGTGTTTGCATTGACATCCTGTCTATAGGGGATGTTGACAAAATTGGTGGGTGTCTCTGATTCCGATCCTGCATCATTGACAGACTCCATATTTTGAACCGTCGAGTAATCCTCCGGTGTAGCACTAAACGTCAATCGCACATTGCCCAAGTGATCTTTGAGGTGGTATTGGTAATCGTAGACAATCCCCTCACCCCCTTCAAAGGGGGATTTTGGAATGATGCGTCCTTCTTCGTGTTGGATGAATTGGACCGTATCGTTTTCATAGATAAACTCTCCTACATAGTCGGTTTTCTTCACTAAAACTCCACTGTCATAGACTGACTGACTCAATTTGATGCCTGCAGCATCGTAGAGGTAGTTGATGCTATCCTGAGATCCTTCGCTATTGCTCAGGATGACGGTAGTTGGCAGGTTCAGGTGATTGTAGTCAATGGAGGTAATGCCTTTGTTCGCATCTGCCATCATATTTCCATTGCGGTCGTAGGAATAGTCTTCATTCGTACCGGTACCATTGTTGTTAAACCCTGTTGAGTCCGCACTGGTATCGTTAACATACCTCAGCTGATTACCCCCTTTATTGTTGGCATAATCAACTGTATAATCATAATCCAATAGGTCCATGGCACCAGATGCACCATTTCTGGTCAAGTTCAAAATGTTACCATTGAGGTCGTAGTTGATACCTGAAACATCATAACTGGAAGTAGCACCACCATCAAAATGATTGGCTGATTTAAGGCGATTCAGATCATCGTAGGTATAGGCATAGGCTCGGGTATTAGCCCCCATACTTTCATAATCACTCCACTCCATGGCACTGATGTTTCCGTTAAAATTAGCTTCATTTCCAAGCGCTGCTATCGTGTTATTGTAGTGCAAGTTCATTCCAAACAGGTCAGTATTCGTATCCTGTATCGAATTCAATTCCGGATCATTAATCGATGTGAGCCAGCCCCGGATGTTATAGGTGTAATTGAGTGATTGGGAAAATACACCCCCCTGACCCCCCTCAATGGGGGAATCGTTATGTAACTTTTTTTCTATAAGCTCGCCAAGTTCGTTGTAGGTGTTTGATGCTAATAAGACTTCTGTTTCAGCATCGATCTGATGGTAAACATTCAATAATCTCCCCGCATGATCATATTCAAAACGACGGGTAATATCTGTTGTCGCTGAACCATCAGAATGTGAAGTCACAGATTTTGTTACTTGACCAATGAAATCATAGTAGTTGGTAACCACATCTTTACCTCCCAGGTGATTGGTGCTTTGGGTTTGGATCACACGATATCGATCGTCGTAATAATTAACACTTCTGATCCATCCGTCTGGAGGAGTGACGATGTTGTCATCGATTATTTTGGTCATGGTACCTGTCACCTGGCCTTTTAAATTGCCGATTGCATTAAGCCCTGCTGGATTGGTGAACGAAAGTCCGGCATTAGCCCAGTCTGACTGCAAACGGAATTCGTAGTTGTCATAATAGGTTACTGTAAAATATTCATCAATGCCACTTGTTGGGTAAGACCGGTTACTATATTGATTGGGTCCCACCAAATCAAGAGAGTCAAAACGAACACTTGATGCATCTATGGCTGCTCTCTCCGTACTCACATCAGCTCCGTTCATTATTCCAGTCATTATAGGTCGATTCAATTCATCGTATTTGGTAAATAACCATTGACCATTCGCTCTTTGATTGCCATCCTGAGTAAGTACCAATCGATCCCATCGATCATAGACCATATGTATGGTATCCGCACCTGGTACCTTTTTTATAACCATTCGGTTACGATCGTCATATTCATAAAGGAACGCCCAGAGATTTAAGAATGCGGTCCGATCAGCCTCTGCCTGGTAAAAATCACTGGTGAGTCTTGAAGTTGCTTCGGGAGGTATTACAGCGCTTAAATTTCCGTAAATGTCATAGACATAGTAGGTCTCTGCCCAGGTCGAATCTCCCACATGAGATTTCTTCAAAATGGTTTGCCCCTGCTGGTTGGTGTACTCAATGGTGAGGTTTCCGTCTTCATCTTTGATGGTGTTTCTCAATAACTCACCCGCACCATAAAAAGCTGAATCTGCAGTCAACAATGTCATCATTTTAAAATACCGTACTTCGGAATCAGCATTGGTCCCATAATCATATGAGATAGATGCACCTCCTAATTGCCAGGCCTCTCCGGGTGCTCCTTGCTCCACCGGGCGACTCAAAGGTGACTGCTCAAAACTAGTTTCCGCAAATGCCACACTGGAGTTATGATTTGTTTGATAATAGAGCAGCTGATCAGCCAGCGCATTGGGCTTATATAGTTGATCCGTGTTAGAGTCAGCATAAGGTAAGTAGGACTTAGCCTTACGACCATATTCATCGTATTCAACAGGTATCACGATATCATTCAAATTTGCCGAACCATTGACAGATATGGTTTGCTTCTCTCTCCCTAACCCATCAAAGACACCAATTGACGTACTTATTTCATCGGCACTGTATGCATGAAGATTGAGGTCTTCATTCGGAAGGTTGACTGGGATTCGAAAAGTATGCGTAATGACCATATTTTCATTATCTGATAGTTGATCAGAAATTTCAATTGGTGGAGTGGTGTATGCTGCTCCTCCTGCCGAAGTGATCGTTACCTTGTACGATCCCACACTTGTCACTGCATAGGTATTTAACGAACCATTCTGCACACCTGAATCATTAGCTAACCATTGGTAGTTAGCATAACCTGGTGTGGCCTCCAATCTGGTTGTCTGCCCAGGTCTGATATTCGAAGGTCCTGAAACTGTAACAGTAGGAAGGGGCAAAATATTTACCAGCACCTCGTTACTCTCGACGATATCACAATTTGCATTTTGCACTACCACACGATAATACGTTGGCACAACTACAGTGTATGGTAGCGTAGGCGTTGTATGACTGATGTCGGTCCAGGTTGAGGACGTTCTGGATTGCCATTTAACAATCGAGCCTATATACCCTTGTAATTCCAGTGTTCCGCTGGCGATCCCAAATCCTTCCTTTTGTCCTGATAGTACGCCAGGGTCCGAAGCTTGTGTAACACTTACTGATTGATTAGCCGTTGTGTTATTACAGGTGCCATTGGCAGTGACAGAAACGGTTGCGGTTCCTGAAAATCCATTGTTCCAGGTCACCAGTCCAGCGTTGTTGATGCTTCCGGCTGAAGTAGGACTTAAACTCCACGAATAACTTGTCGCATTTGCTGCACTTGCATTGTAATCCGTGGTTCCACTGCCTTGACACCTGGTAGATGCTCCGGTAATCGAAGCAATGCCTGTTAATGAGTTTACCGTTACCGTTTGATTGGCATTCGTACTGCCGCATGTACCTGTGGCCGTCACTGAAACGGTTGCAGTTCCTGAAAATCCACCATTCCATGTCACAAGTCCAGCGTTATTGATACTACCGGCTGAAGTAGGGCTAATGCTCCATGAGTAGCTGGTAGCATTCGCTGCACTTGCGTTGTAATCAGTGGTTCCACTTCCCTGACACCTAGTAGAAACACCTGAAGAGATGGAAGCTGATCCTGTTAATGGAGTTACCGTGACGGTTCTATTGGCATTGGTGCTATTGCATGTGCCCGTAGCAGTAACTGAAACCGTTGCCGTTCCCGTAAATCCGCTGTTCCATGTCACCAGACCGGCATTGTTGATACTTCCTGCTGAGGAAGGACTTATACTCCACGAATAGCTGGAGGCATTCGCCGCACTTGCATTGTAATCAGTAGTTCCGCTCCCCTGGCATCTTGTAGTCACGCCTGAAGAGATGGAAGCTGAACCTGTCAATGGAGTTACAGTGACCGTCTTGTTGGCAATGGTGCTATTGCATGTTCCAGTAGCTATGACAGAAATGGTCGCTGTGCCAGAAAACTCATTATTCCAGGTTACGAGGCCCGCGGTGTTGATACTTCCTGCTGTGGAGGGACTGATGCTCCAGGCAAAGCTATTTGCATTCGCTGCACTCACATTGTAGTCGGTGGTGCCGCCACCTTGACACCTGGTGGATACGCCTGAAGAGATTGTGGCTGAACCTGTTAGTGGCGTCACTGTAACGGTTCTGTTTGCATTGGTACTGTTGCATGTGCCTGTAGCAGTTACAGAGACTGTCGCAGTACCCGAAAACCCGCTATTCCATGTCACCAGTCCCGCACTATTAATGCTGCCGGCAGAAGAAGGGCTTAAGCTCCATGAATAGCTTGTGGCGTTCAATGCTGCTGCGTTGTAATCTGATGTACCACTGCCCTGACACCTGGTTGTGGCACCAGAAGTGAAGGTGACTGAGTTTGTCAATGGAGTAACAGTTACACTCCTGTTAGTGCTCGTGCTGCTGCACGCACCTGTAGCAGTAACTGAAACAGTGGCTGTACCAGAAAACCCGCTATTCCATGTCACCAATCCCGCACTATTGATACTTCCAGCGGAGGAAGGGCTTATACTCCAGGAGTAGCTTGTAGCACCTGACGCGCTCGCATTGTAATCCATGGTTCCGCTTCCCTGACACCTCGTAGACACACCTGAAGAGATAGTAGGTGAACCGGTCAGTGGAGTTATGGTTACAGTCCTATTGCCACTGGTGGTATTGCATAAACCTGTGGCATTGGCCGTAATAGTGGCAGTTCCGGAGAACTCATTATTCCAAGTAACCAGACCCGAACTGTTGATGCTCCCGGCGGAGGAAGGGCTGATGCTCCAAGAATAGCTATTCGCATTCGCAGCACTCACATTATAGTCCGTTGTACCTCCTCCCTGACACCGGGTGGATACACCAGACGAGATAGTAGGTGATCCTGTCAATGGAGTCACTGAAACCGTTTTGTTGGCATTGGTACTTCCGCAAGTACCCGTGGCAGTAACCGAAACCGTAGCTGTACCTGAAAAGCCGCTGTTCCAGGTTACTAGCCCTGCACTGTTGATACTCCCGGCAGAAGAAGGGCTTATGCTCCAGCCATAACTTGTGGCATGCGATGCACTTGCATTGAAATCTGTAGTTCCGCCACCCTGACACCTTGCTGATACTCCTCCGGAAATTGAGGCAGCACCAGTCATTGGATTCACGGCAACTGTTTTCTTAGGATATAAAATACTGCAATTTGATCCGCTCTGAATGACTGCTCGTACTTCATAGGTACGCACCCCACCGCTCCATTGATTGAGTGTTGGGGAAATACTGGTGACATTGTCCGTTTCAGTAACTGTACTCCAACTGCTCCAGCCACCCGAACCATTTCTATACCTGGATTGCCAGCGATAGATGGAGCCTGTATGCCCTGATAAGGAAAAACTATGCGAACCCGTTCCACATCTGCTGCTACTTGCACTAACCGTGCCAGCTACCGTGACCGGATCGACGGTTATTGTTTTCTTTGGATATAAGGTTGAACATGTACCACTTTTCACAACTGCCCGCACTTCATAGGTCCTAACTCCACTGTTCCATTGACTCAACGTTGGAGATACACTCGTCACATTATCGGTTTCCGTGATGGTACTCCAACCTGACCAACCCCCGGATCCATTTTTATACCTGGATTGCCACCTTTGAATGGTTCCGGTATGACCGGAAAGTGATAGGCTATGAGAACCACTGCCGCAGCGATTGCTATTACCACCTACTGTTCCTGCTACGGTTACTGGGTCTACGGTAATTGTTTTCTTAGGGTAAAGCGTGGAACAAGAGCCACTTTTTACGACCGCACGAACTTCATAGGT
Source organism: Ekhidna sp. (assembly GCA_965601465.1). Classification (GTDB taxonomy): domain Bacteria; phylum Bacteroidota; class Bacteroidia; order Cytophagales; family Cyclobacteriaceae; genus Ekhidna. The sequence continues at coordinate 3,455,936 of OZ271834.1, forward strand.
TCTTACCCCACTGTTCCATTGGCTCAACGTAGGGGACACACTTGTTACATTATCGGTCTCTGTTATGGTACTCCATCCCGACCAGCCTCCAGATCCATTCTTATACCTGGATTGCCACCTCTGAATGGTTCCTGTATGGCCAGAAATTGACAGACTATGAGATCCACTGCCACATCGAGTGCTGTTTCCACTTACAGTTCCAGCGACAGTTACGCGATCCACGGTTGTTTGCTTCGCAGGATAAAGCGTGTTGCAGTAGTTTCCGTTTTTAACCACTGCCCGTACTTCATAGGTTCTTTGACCACCACTCCATTGCGATAATGTGGGTGAAATAGAAGTTACATTATTCGTTTCCGTATAGGTACTCCAGGAAGTCCAACTCCCGGAACCATTCTTATACCTTGTTTGCCAACGATGGATGGTACCTCGATGACCGGAAAGCGAATAAGTGACAGATCCATTGCCACATCTATTACTCGATCCTGAAATGGAACCCGCCAACGTAACAGGGTCTACTAGCACTTCAGAACTCGTCGCATATTGAACACTACAATCATTGTTTTGAACTTTAACTCTGAATTGAAATCTGGTTTGTGTAGCACTTGTGGTGCTTAAAGTGTAAGATCTTGAAGTAGAAGAACTTGAACTGAATTGCGACCAAAACCCCCAACTCCCACTTCCATACTTTATTCTTACTTCCCAACCTTTGATGGTGCCCACTTTTCCTGAACTAGTAAGATTTACTGCATTATTCGCACACCCATGGCTAAAGGAAGTGGATAAACTTCCCGCATTTGTAGCTGCTGACACGTTAACATTAAGTGATAGATTATGTGTCTCTCCTCCACTGCCCCCACCTGGACCACCGAATCCTCCTCCACCGCTTAATCCTCCTGGTGTGATTGCGGTAACATCTACTCTTCTTGTTCCGCTGGACGTCCATTTAATAGAAACAGTAGATGATGTGCTTGAACCTTGAATGACTCCCCCGACAGCTGACCAGTTAAATATGGTTCCTATCTGCGGAACGCCTGAGACTCCATAACTCTCGGTATCGTTAATGCATGATGCGGTGGTTCCCGTAATGGACTGAGCTTGCGCAAGCATTCCTACAATAAGGAACGCCAAATAGTAGTATAATCTCTTCATCTTAATTTCTGGTTTTGTAGGTGAGGTCTTGAATTAGGTTTCCATCCTGATCACGAACCTGGATCAATCGGCCCAGGCCATCATAGAGGTAAGTGGATGTAAACCCATTTGGATCCCGGGCTTCTTTCATCCTTAGCCCATCGTCATATAAATAACTTGTGATTTGTTTATCTGGAAAGTAGGTTCCTCTCAGGTCAGATATGATTCCTATCAAACTACTTTCATCAGCACTTCCAATGTCGGTTCTTATAAATTCAGGGATATCCTGCCATGAGACATCCAGGATTTGAACGACTGGTCTTGTATTATTATATCCCCAGAGATATACCGTGCGCATATCAGTATCCAAATCATTTGATTTAGAAACTTCAATAGGGTTACCATACTCATCGTATTGATGAATCTCAATGCGCTTTTCAAGTGGATAATCACCTTTTGCACTTAAAACCTCAGTCAATCCAATCGTCCCGTTAGGAAATAAATGGAATATGTTCTTTGTCTTGGATAATGGATAGCTGTTGCTTCCTTCTATCCTGGTTTGTTCGGAATAAATGATTTCATTTATTCTGTTGACATTCGATAGTGCAGCCTTACCAGCTATTTCTGTATATCCATTGGGGTGTAATCCAACCGGATAATAATTCTGTGTCATTGTCGTGACCGTATCACCAGCTTCCCTTGTCACGTCTTCCATCAAGCTGACTTGATAATTGGACGTATTGTAATCAAAGAGTTGCTTTTTGAATATCGAGCTTTGATTTTGTTGCTCATCATAAAAGTATTGTGTAGACCACACTTCCTTTTTTTGGGCCCAACCAATGGTATGCTCCTCCTCAGATACATAGAAATCTTCACAACTTGGTAAGGGATGCGTTGTATATGGGTATGGATATATATGTGCACCCATTGGGGTTGTAGGAATATTTTTTGTAGGAAAACCAACACTGTTGTTGTTATAGCTATCATAAAATTGTCTGTAGGCACAGGTTTTTAGGTTAACTACCTGAATTGATCTGGTAATGGTATCATACTGATACTCATAGAGTATGGTATCTTTCTTTAAGAGTTGATGATCCGTATTGTAGATCTTTTGGCTCATCAAAAGTCCCCGCTGAAATTCATAGTCTGGCGCTGGTGCTGATACAGGGAGTTCAAATGCAGCTGATGGAACCGGAAAGTCTTGCGCGGTGGTGTATTGGTTAATGGAATATCCATTCCCCACTTCTTCCACTTTCACATTTTTGTAGTTGACATATTGTCCCTTCGATATCCCTGCATTCAACCCATTCTGAGTGGTGATAAAGTATCGAATATCAACCGGTCTAAAATTTATAAAATCATTTATTGGAGTACTGAATAATGACTTTGTAATCGTATGGTGGTATTCCATCCTAAGCTTTCCAAATATGGCATCAACAGCTCCAGATGATTTAGAGGTATTACCTACTTCTACCGGGATTCCTTCAATGATTTCATTGCTTTCATTGTATGAATAGTTGAATTTTCTTTTGAGACTCAGACCATCCTTAAACTCAATCGATTTTATGCGAACCCCTCCACCCAAATAGAAGGGCTGCAACTCGTCATGGAGTTCCTGATAGTAGATTCTGACAGATCCTTCTATCGTATAAGTTCCTGCATTCAGTGCCTCAAGCCTGATGGTTTTAGCTCCTTTAGTCAATTCAAGAAAGTTTCCACGATCTACATCGATCCCTATTTGATTTTCCTGAACTCCATTACTATCCAGCACCACCAATCTCATGTTTTGAATCAACGAAGGGTCGGCTGTCAATGCTGGAATCTTTATCAACACTTGTTGATCATGTGTGATATCTAATGGTTCAGAGTCAATTAAACCACTAGTCGCAACAAGGTTATAAGATCCCGACAGTGGCATGATTAAGCTGCGGTTGGTGAAATTCTGTGGGCTTTTTATGTAATCATCAAATTCAATTTCATTACCGTCTTTGGCATAAGAAAAAGAGTTGTGCTCAAATTCAAAATGCTGTGAACCTCCAGTTGGAAACGTGATTGAAGAGAGTAAGCCTTTCTTAATAAAGTCATAATCAAATGGCAAGGGGATTTCCGGATCAAATACCGGGTTAATTGGTGCGTTATTATACCCCCAGATGTCTTTAAACCCTCCATAACTATTCAGGTTATTTCTATCGTTATAGGCTAAATCATAATTCCTAATTTCATTGGAAGATAAATCTGTCTCCTTCACTTTATCCAACCACAGCCGGTTGGCGGCCTCATTGATTTCCAAATCAAAACTTCTGACTGGACTATCTGCATGATATTCCAAAATGGAGCTAAGTACTTTACCATTTGTTTCGGGATGGGTTCTGTTTGGGTCTGTGATGAAAGCCCAGCTGGTACCATCCCTAAACCTGATTGAATCAAGTTTGGCGGTAGCTATTCCTACCTGGTGATAGGATACCTTCTTTCTGGGTTCCAGAATGCCAATGTTGTAGGTATTGCTTAGAATATCATCTTTGGAGGGTCCAAATACGCTCTCGATTCTTATTCGGGTAAAAGACTTATTTATTTCATACGATACATTATCTGGTGAATAATAATAATCTACTAAGACTTGATCGTTGTAGGTTTTTATCGTTGTGAGATGCCATGCACTGGTGGCGCTATAGTTTTCGTGCGAATAATTGTAACTAAATCCTGAATTATCAGAAATACTCAAATCAAATATTCCACCAATGCTATCAGTTGGAAAGGAGAATCCGCTCCCATATGAACCCGGTGATTTACCGGTAAAAAAGTTGGTTGGATCCCCTAACTGCGACATGGTTGCTGTGAAATAATTGGTATTTGTCACTTCTTTTTGCGAAAGCGTGTATTTGAGTCCCTGGGTATCAATCAGCTCGAAGGAGTTTATTTTGAGTGTGACTGGATCATAATCCAGGTTTATTTTGACAGAACTGACGTTAGAGATGATTTTGGCCTTGAGCTCACCAGCTTCAAGTACAACCACAAACCTTCCCGAAAGTCCATTGACCATAAACTGATATAAATCAAGCTCAGAGTCGAGACGAATGGTACTAGTACCAATTACATTCCACCGATACTCGTTCTTCTGCTCTTGATTTAGGTTTTCGTGATTCCAGAAATCAGGAATATGTAACACTCCTTTTCTGTCACTGACATTCATGTCATCAGGTAAGCCTCTAATCGTTCTGGAGATACTTCCCCCTACACTTAAGGACCATCCGGTTCCAACCCAACTGGAATGATTATCTACTTTCACTCCCTGTGTCGAGTATCTGAGTGCAGCATTTAAGTTTAAACCTTGGTCCACCTGTTTTGAAAGTAATGGGATCGAAATATTTGGTTGTCCTGAGTGGTAATCCACCGGAACTTCTTCGAAGCTCATAAGATTGGCTACCGTTGGCGAGGGAGGCAATACAGATGGTAAATCTTGAGCCATCAACCCTAGCGTAATGAAAATGAAGATGAGTTTTAGAATGAGTTTTAGCTTAGTCGGATTCATGTAGATCAGTAGTTTATTATCGATAAGTGATTCGTGTATTTCAATAATTGGCTGAAATCATTCTATAATTGCCAAGTTGAAAAAAGGTAAACATCAGCGGGATGAAGCTTGAGGAGATGCGCACGTCATTCCTGAAAAATGACAACCAGGCATTTGAATATGTCTACAATACCTGTGGTCGTAATTGTATTGGCAAACTCGTTGCTAAAAGGAATTGTAGCGAGGAGGACGCAGAAGATCTTTTCATTGATGCGGTATTGCTATTCCGAACTAAGCTCATCAATCATGAAATTGAATACCTAACCAACCTGAAGAGCTACATCTTCCGAATCTGTGAGAATAATTTTCTTGCTAAACTGAAAAAACAAGCAGCAATACAATCCAAATCAAAAGAGGTCGAGGCACTGTTTTATGAAGAGAGTGAAGCCATAGATCCTGCCCTATCGATGGCAGCAAAGTATTCCTGGGACCAACTATCAGAAAAATGTAAGGATATTATTTACCTTTTCTATGTTGAGGCAATATCTATGGTAGACATTGCTAAACAATTGGGTCTTTCAAATGCTGATACCGCTAAAAGTACAAAATCAAGATGCTTTAAGAAGTATGTAACGCTGGCCAAGGAATACGCAACAAATAATAACCATGAAGCTCTCTAGCGAAGAATATGATCTGATCGAAAAATACCTTGACGGGAATTTGTCCTCTTCAGAAGAAGATTCCTTTCAAAAAAAGTATGAATCATCATCAGATTTCCGTGAAGAAGCGGATCTGCAAAAGAGCCTGGTGGGTCAAATCAAGAAATTAAGGGAAAGTGATCTCAAACGAGATATGGGTGCTCATCTCAGTAAACTCAGAGCACAAGAAAGCAAAGAAAGTCACCGAACCGGTAAGACATGGTTATATGCTGCAGCGAGTGTATTGATTTTGATTTCATCATTTTTTATTTGGAATCTTAATCAGCAACCATCCAGGGATTACATCGATTATTTTCAACCGTACCCTGATGTAATTACCGTAAGAAATACGGAGGACAGTTTATCTCAGACTTTTAGCAATTATTCATCTGGAGAATTTGAAGAGGCCATTGCTAAGTTCAGCATTATGCCGCCCTCTGATACAATCAACTTCTATATCGCTCAATGTCATATCTCCATCGCACAATACGACTCTGCGATTGCCTATTTAGAAACGATACCGGACCATTCGATCTTTCTTGAACAAAAAAGATGGTATCTTGGACTTTGCTATTTACTTACCAATGACCTTGAAAACGCTGAATTGTTGCTTAATGAAATTAAGCAGGGAGAATTTAAATACAACGCGAAGCAAGAGCTCATTGAATCACTTTAACCCCTTCCCAGTGAATTTTACCAAGCTCACCTGTTTTATTCTATTTTTTATCTACTTCACTTCTCTTTCCGCTCAAACAGTTAATGTAGCCGATACAACACGTGCAGGAAAGTATTTCCAAAATGGATTCGAACTTAAAAACGCTTATAGCTACGATAGTTCAGCTAAAAGTTTCGAAACAGCAGCAAGAATATTTTATGAAAACGGCATAATAGACAGGTATTTACAATCCATCGAACGACAAGCAGACATCTATAACACGTATGCCGATAAAAGTCAGGAAGCGATTGAATTGATAGAAAACACCCTCCAATCAATAGAGGACAGGGAGCTATCCGATGATGAAAAAGGTGCACTCAGTATGGTTTACTATCAATATGGAGCGGCTAATCGCTTTCTTGGAAACTATCAAAACGCGATCAAATTCTATGAAAAGGCACTGAGTTATGACTGCTGTATTACGTTAAAAACCAAGGAAAGAATTATGACGTCTACGGCAGTCATTCATTGGTTTATAGGAGACTATGATAAGGCCCTTGAAATGCAGGAAGAAGCCATTGAGATTTTGAAGAGTGCTGAAAATATTGATTATTATAAATTATCTATTGACTACAATGTAATGGGGTTGATATACAAAGCGCTAGGTGAGTATCATGAATCGATCGCTTATTACAATGCCGTCCTTCAATATTTAGAACTTGATTCGCTAGACAACTTCAGGTTGAAAGGAACCACTCACTACAACCTTGGAATATCCTACAGAAAAATTGGAGACAACGATAATTCTCTTAACAGTTATAGAAAAGCGCTAAGGTTATTTGCAAAATCTAATGCCCCAAGGAATCAGCAGGCAAGAGTTATCAATAGTATTGGACTCGTACACCTGGATACATATGAATTTGATTCATCTAAAATTTATCTATCAAAAGCAAAGGGCATTTTTAATGAATTATATGGTAGCGAACATGTTGAAATGGCTAGGGCATTCGCTAATCTGGGCTTTCTATACAGAGTCAACAATAACATGGTTGAGGCAAAGAAAAACTACCATGAGGCGATAAGAATTAGAAAAAAGGTCAATGGACAGTCAGCGAACATGGCTGACCTCTACAATGACTATTCCGAGCTACTAATGCAAGAAGGGAAATTGACTGAGGCACTTCAAACACTGGATTCTGCCTATGAAGTAAATACATATAGTTATAAGACAATCTTAAGAGCCCGATCAGAAATATCATTATTATCTACAATATCTCTTAAGGCTGCTGCATACACTCAACGCTATACGAAAGAAAAAGATCTTGAACATGCTCGTCTCGCATTATCACATTTCTCAACTTCCGATTCACTATTGAATGTCATCAGAAACTCCTATTCAATCGAAGTAGATCAATATGAGTTGAGGAAAGTTTACAGAAAGATTTATTCTGATGCTATGGCGCTTTGCTTCCAATTGTATGACCAGACGGGAGATGACACGTATTTAATTAAAGCATTCAATATTGGGACAAAAAGCAAGGGATTTGTTCTTTCCCAAAAGTTAAAAGGATCAAACCCCATTCGTTTTGCAAACATTCCGGATAGTCTGACCAAACTGGAAACATCCCTCCAGAGAAAATTGGCTCAAAATAGGATGTTACTCTCTGATGAGTTACAGTCAAGAGGTGAAATTGATTCCACCCTTGTTCTTGAACTCCAAGAAAAAATTTTTAATAATCGGAGTGATATCAATTCACTTGCTTCTCAGCTTAAGAACAATTATCCCAAATATTATAACCTGAGATACAAAAATGGATCTGAAGATATCAATGAGATCCAGGAAAATCTCAGTGACAATAAGTTACTTCTGAATTTTTTTCAAAGTGAGGAGAACGTTTACCTAATCAAGCTATCACAAGAGAATACCCAATTTGTCAGTGTCTCATTAAAAGAATTAGATTCATTGATTGACGGTTCGAATCAAGCAATCGTGAAGGGGGATTTAGATAATCTCCTAGCCTATTCTGCTGAATTACGACAAGCTTTATCACTAAGTCCTGAAGAAATAAAGGATTTTGAGTTTATCGAAATCATTCCGGATGGAATCATTTGGAATTTGAATTTCCTAGCACTAGCTGAAAAGAAAAATAATAGCATTGAATACCTCGGAAACAGCAAAATGCTAACCTTCAACTACATTATTAACAAAAATGAAGAAAGTGTAAATAATCGCAATCAAAAAGTTGTAGCCTTTTCATTTAATGAAAAAGACGTTAATTCAATCAAAGAAGCATCCTATTTATCTTTTAGGGATTTCAATGAAGATATTCCAGGTACCTCAAAAGAGGTCGCAGCAATCTCTGAAATTTGGGATGGGGCATACTACTACGGCAGTGCAGCAAACGAAACAAACTTCAAAGCAGATGGAGACTCCTATTCGATTGTTCACCTCGCTGTGCATGGAATTCAAGACGAGGATTCTCCTGAAAATTCTTATTTCCAATTTTCAGGCAGTGATAGCTTAAACGATGGTCGCCTGCATTCATATGAAATCTATGGTCTTGATATTGATTCTGATCTGGCTGTTTTAACCGCTTGTTACAGTGGTGAAGGAAAAATTGTGGCTGGAGAAGGGATGATGAGTATGGGGCGCGCATTTGCTTATGCCGGTGTGAATAGTATTGTAGCCAGTAGATGGGAAGTACCAGATATCTCTGCTCCCTACTTAATGAAATACTTTTATTCGGGCTTGAAAGAAGGGCTGACTAAAAGTGAGGCATTGCAATACGCTCAAAAGGAATTCTTAAAAAACGATGCAGATAATATCACATCTGCTCCATTCTACTGGGCTGGATTTTATATCATAGGAGATGATTCACCAATTAATCAATCATGGCCGCAAAGAAATCTGCTTTTCTTAATTGCTGCATTCTTCCTTATGCTATTCGCATTCATTGTCTTCAGAAGAAAAAGAAATGCTTAAAGGGTGTGGTTAAGAATCAGTGAACCTTTCCAATTCACCTAAGGCTTCTTCGAAAACCGAACCCCCAACCGGAAGACCAGTGGACGTGCATTGAGGTCGTTGTTTTGATAGTTGAAGTCGTACAGGATCATGGAAATCATCTGTACGAATCCGATTCGGAACTCCCTTCCTACACCTACTAAATAAGCAGACTGCCATTGTGCAGGTCGAGATTCCTTCTCACTACCAAAGACCGAACGGTTGATCTGACGCTCCACCTCTCCCCAGGCAAAGAAGCCCTTAGGTATTTCATAGCGCGTGAATAAGCTGTATCCATATCCGTCTCCTGTGATGGAAGCCGTAGTGTCATTGGAAAATTGCTCACGCAGGGTAATTCCTACTCCTCCTAGCCATTTCTTATTGATCCAATAGCCCAATTGCAAGTTGGTATTGATAATGACCGGATCTGTCGATTGCAGACCGATATTACCTCCAAAATACAGCCGTTTTTTGAATGGTGCATCTTCCAACGAGTTCCGCTTGGTTCCCTCTTCCGGATATCGGGTATCCGGAAGCTTGCTGTATTTCTTTTTCAACTTTTGTACCCCTGCTTGCGCATCCTGAAATTCCTCCGGATCGATCTTCTTGAATAGCTCACGCGCCTTTTCCGGTTTGACCAGGTTGGGGTTAGGTTTGGATGGTATAGCCGGGGTGGTTAGTCCCTCAGCAGGATTTGTCAATTGCTTCAGTGGATCATCCCCTGATTCCATTCCTTGTGGCAAGAACTTCCTTGCTTCCTCTTCTAAGATGCGGGTAGCTTCTGCCAAAGCAACACTGTCCGCATTGGCGGTCTCAGATTCGATCGAGATCGGATTTAGGATGAGGTCCCTGTATTCTGGAGGAAATCCGGTTTCGTCCAGAATTTGGTTGGATATAGCGAGCGAGTCTTCTTTAGTAAAGACCGCCAACGAATCCTGGGGATACGTCTGCTTGATGCTGTCGTACTTCACTCCATACAGCTGCCGGGCTTCGGCCTGCTGTTTCAGTTTTCGAGCCTGCTCCCTCCGTTGCTTGGCCGTTTGCCTGGTTTGCTTGCCTTTGTTGATGGCATCTGCATGCTTACCTGTAGGTGTTGCATTGACTTTTACCTGGGCATGAATACCCGTTACAGCCATGAAAGCCACCAAACAAATCACATATTTCAATCGATCAATCCTCATTTCTCATTAGTACCATTCAACATGAATGGGTACTCAGCATTCTCAAATTATATTCTTCAAGTTGCAAAGTTATTCATTGCACGAAACAATGAAATGTTACCTTCTAATCATGATTGATAAAATTGGAAAAGGTAAACGCATCAAAATTGTATGAAAAACGATTTTATAATAACCTGGCAAATCAATTGAGCCCGTTCATTTGATCACAACACTTTATAGCGCTCATACGCCATCCGTTCCAGTTCTTCCCGATGGTCAGGATGTGAAATGGCAATCATGGCTTTTGCTCGTTCTTTCAAACTTTTTCCACTGAGATTGACAATTCCATATTCAGTGGACACATAATTTACATGTGCCCGTGTAGTCACTACACCAGCTCCTTGCTTGAGAAACGGAACAATTTTGGAGTCTCCCCGATTGGTCGTCGATCTTAAGGCAATGATGGGTTTACCTCCATGCGAAAGCGAGGCACCACGCATGAAGTCCATCTGACCACCAACGCCACTGTAAATAGAACCACCGATAGAATCGGCACACACCTGTCCCGTAATGTCGATTTCGATGGCGCTGTTAATACTTGTCATCTTTGGTAATTGACGAATGACAGCCGTATCGTTCACGTATTGAATGTCCAGTAGTCGAACCATCGGATTGTCATCAACAAAGTCATAAAGCTTTCGACTGCCCAGTATGAACCCGGACACAATGACTCCCGGGTGTCGGGTTTTATACTTATTGGTAATTACACCCTTTTCAATCAATGGCAGTAGGCCATCAGAAAACATTTCTGTATGGACGCCGAGATCTTTATGGTTGCCAAGGCAGGAAAGTGTAGCATCCGGAATCGCACCAATACCCATTTGCAGCGTAGCACCATCTTCGATCACGCTTGCCACATGCTTTCCAATTTGTACTTCCTCCGGAGATAGATCTCCATTTGTCGACTCAGGAATGGGGCTATCGTGCTCAAAGACCTTGTGAAATTTGCTGATATGAAAGAGACCGTCACCGTGTGTACGCGGCATTTGAGGGTTGACTTGTGCGATTACAATCCTGGCATGCTCAACAGCTGCTTTAGTCGTCTCTACCGAAATTCCTAGCGAACAAAAACCATGTTTATCTGGTGGTGATACCTGGACCAGTGCCACATCAACCGGAATTACTCCATTTCTTATCATTCGTGGAATCTCACTAAAGAATATCGGCAGGAAATCTCCTCGTCCTTCCCTAATGGCCCTTCGTACATTTCCCCCAACAAACATCGATCTTACCCGGAAATTCTCCTCATATTGTTCCTCTGTGTAAGGAGCTGGACCTTCCGTATGCATTTGATAAACATTTACGCCTTTAAGTTCATGTGCACGCGCGACCATGGCATCTACCAATACGGTAGGAACTGCACCGCCGGTGTGAAGAAATACATTGTCACCCGATTGGATGGGAGCTACGGCCTCAAGGGCGCTATTCACTTTATTCATGATATTTTCCTTGTTTTGAGATGTGACTTCTTTCGCGCGAAAGTAGAGTTGGAAACACCAGTGGTTTATGACCTATGTCAGGTCAGTCGATGATAAAAATTGGTGTTGTTTTTTGGGGGCAATGGATGAATTTTTTAATTGATCCCCACTAATAAATCTGCTAAGGTTTCATCGTATCATCCTCGTAGCAATACGCCCAGGTTTCACCTGGCTCAGCAGAAACAACAACCGGATGATCGTGGCTTTTGGCGTGTTTTGTAGCGTGCTGATTGGGTGAAGAATCACAGCACAAGGTTATACCGCACTCCTGGCAAGTACGAAGATGAACCCAACGATCGCCTGTCTTCACACATTCCTCACATTCGTAAGCTTTGGGTTCCTTAGGTTCATAGCTTCTTAAGTGTTCACAAGATCCAAACTTCATAATTGACTCCTTTTAATTTTCTGCTAAATATTCATGTACCATTTTAATAGCCATTGAACCTTCCCCCACGGCGGATGCCACCCGGTTCATGGCTCCCGATCGGACATCACCAGCTGCAAAGATTCCCGGTATACATGTCTCAAGGAGAAATGGCTCTCTTTGCAATTTCCAGCTCTTTTTGAAGTTTCCATACTTAGCAAGAGAAGGACCGGTCTCCAAAAACCCTCGACCATCCTTGATGATGTCCAATTCGAGCCACTCTGTCATTGGCTTGGCACCGATGAAAATAAAGAGTGCGACTGCATCCTTTGTCTCTTCCTGGTTGGTTTGATTGTTTCGTAAAACAACCTGACCCAAACGCTCCTCTCCTTTCACTTCCAACACTTCCGTATGTCCCAGGACTTCAATGTTTGGGGTCGCTGCAATCTGATCGATTAAATATTGTGACATGCTGCTGCTTAAATCAGGCTTACGCACGACAATGTGGACCTTGCTAGCAAATTTCGATAAATACATGGCTGCCTGACCAGCAGAGTTACCTCCTCCTACGATGTAGATATCTTGATCTTTGCATGCTCCAGCTTCAGTGGTGGCAGCACCATAGTAAACACCAGCGCCAGTAAACGCATCAATGCCTTTCGCCGGGTGTTTTCGATAATCGACACCACTGGTAATAATGATGGCTTTGGAATTGACCACTGAACCATCTTTTAATGTGATGATCTTGTAGTGATCTTTTACCTCAATATTCACCACCTCCTGAGGGGATAGAAATTCAATCCCAAACCGTGTAGCCTGAGTGATGGCTCGACGTGAGAGTTCTGCGCCACTAAGTCCTTTCGGGAAACCCAGGTAATTCTCAATCCGTGAGCTGGTACCCGCCTGGCCTCCGGGTGCACGTTTTTCTATCAATAAGGTATTCAACCCTTCTGACCCGCCATAAACCCCAGCCGCTAAACCTGCAGGCCCGGCTCCAATAACTGCTACGTCATACATCTTCTGCTTGGCTTGAACGGTCATACCTGCTTTACCTCCAACATCTGCTGTAGATGGATTGGTAAGGAAGCTACCATCTTCAAAAAATACCGCCGGCAGATCTTTGTTTTCGATGTTATTCAACTGCAACAGCTCTTGACCATCTGCACTGGTCTCTACATCCATCCAGAGATAAGGCATCAAATTGCCGGAAAGGAAATCCTTGATTTCATGTGACTTGGGTGACCACTGGTAGCCAACGATTCGAATACCTTCAAATTGTGGAATGTAGCTCCCCTGCCATTCCTCCAACTGATCATTGAGTACCGGATACAACTTCTCTTCCGGTGGATCCCAGGGCTTCAGTAAGTAATAGTCTAGCTGAACATCATTGATGGCCTTGATCGCTGCTTCGATATCCGAATAAGCCGTTAAGAGGATTCGTTTAGCCTCCGGGTAGAACTCCTTTGCCTTCTCAAGAAACTCTACGCCCAACATCTCGGGCATCCGCTGATCTGACAGGAAAAGTGCAATCACCTCCCCTTTCGTTTTGAAATCCGCCAGGGCCTTCAGCGCTTCATTAGCTGACTGTGTGGCTACAATTCTGAAATCCTTGCGGTATTCTGAACGAATGTCACGCTGTACAGACTTTAAAACAGCAGGGTCATCATCCAGTAGAAATATGATCGGTTTTTTCATTCGTTAGGAAGCTTTGATTGGAATGCAAATGGTGAAAATAGTTTTACCAGGGACCGAATCCAGGTACACCGTACCATTATGTTGCGTTTTTATGATTTGTTGAACAAACTCAAGGCCTAATCCGGTTCCTTTACCCACAGCCTTCGTGGTGAAGAATGGATCAAAGATCTTGTCTTGAATATCTGCCGGGATGCCTTTACCCGAATCCTGGATCAAAACATTGACAAATTCACCGTCTTTCTTAGTTGTAATTGTCAACTTCTTGGTTTCCTGATCTTCCATCGCATCAATGGCATTATCAATCAAGTTGGTCCACACTTGGTTGATCGGACTTGCCAATATCTCAGGGTGCGGAAGGTCCTCTGCAAAGTTTTTCTCTACTTCGATGTGCTTGATCTTATGGTTAAGCATCGTCAAGGTATTGTTGATACCGATATGAACATCGGTTGGAGCTTTCTCCGGTGCCTGGTCCATATGGGTATAGCTCTTAACCGAAGATACCAGGTCATTAATTCGCTGGGATGCATCTTCAATTTCATTCACAAGTTTCTCGGTCGTTAATACCTGATTGAGCCAGCCAAATACTGCGTTGTAATGTTCATCCGGAACTTCCTCAGCAATGAAATCCAAATCAGTGATGGTAATTCCGTAATCCACAAAGTTGACTGACAATTCATCACTATCTTCGATGCTACGATCGTCCAGCCAATCCATCAACTCGTCTTCCTGCTCGGATTGTTCCATCAGCGTAAGGTTGGCTCTACCTTCGGTTACTTTCGAAAACAGCACTTCATTGACACGATCCACCTCTTCATCGGTCATCTTTATGCGGATGACGTCCTTGAACTTATCAGGAGTCAGTTTGAGTTGCTTGGCTAGCTCCCGGGCACTACGTACCACGGCTGCTGATGGATTATTCAATTCATGGGCCAGCCCGGCAGATAACTTTCCGAGTGCCAACATCTTATCGTCCTGCTGCTCCTTCTTGGTAAATTGACGGATACGCGTACTCATGGTGTGAACAAACACGGTGGTGAGTTCATGATGCTCCCGGATCATTTCCGGGAAAAAGCTCTGATCCAGAGTTAATATTTTAGAATCCTCCATGGCCACCCCGTAAGCCCGTGAAGATTGCGCACGAGAATAGGGCAGTAAACCTGTGATGCTATTCTTAGTTACTTTTCCTATGGTCCGAAACTGATCCTTTTGCGGAATCTTGATCGTGAATGAACCTTCCAGCACAATCATCAATCGCTGGGCAGGATCTCCGGGTACGAAGAGGTTTTCATCTTTTTTGACTTCCAGGCAATCACCGTGCTCGATCAACCAGTTGAGTTGATCATCCGGAACGGTATTGAGTTCTGATACTTCCTTAAGGGCTTCAATGATTTCCATGACTAGGCTTTAAAGCTAAAAGAAGATTCGAGGAAAAAAGTTCGAAGGGGATGAAAATATAAATGGTAGCTAGTAATTAGTTGATTAGTAAACATGGACGTTAGCATTCAACTAAAATTCTCATGAAAAAAGCGTAGCAGTGTTCCCCCATTGGCGCAAGCGACCGCTTGTACCTATACGGCTTTTCTCGATCTCCAAACGTGTACTTTCTACTCATTTGAGAAAGTTGCATTGAAGATCATGCTATTTTGATTCTCATCTGACTACTTAAAGTTGACAAATCTTAGTGATTAACTAAAAAGTTTGTTTACCGCTAACAAAAAAGGTCCAAGCGGACGCTTGAACCAGTTTTTTGCTTAACGCTAACGCTAGTTGGGGGGTATCATCTCATACCCCACCGCCTGCCAGATCGGAACTCGATCGTAGTAACCATACATCCGGCTGATCTTTCCATCCGTCAATTTGAGGTTGACGAAATACGGGATCAAAACAGAGGTGTCCTGCTCAACCAGTGTAGCACTGTAGTTTCCCCACATTTGCACCCAATCCCCTATGTAATCTCCTTCGTTCACCTTGAGGGCGGAAGCCGCCAGCCGTTCATTTTGTTGATTGCTCCGCAATGTTTGAAATGAGACCCAATCATTGATAAATTCTGCTTTACTCGCGGTATCCATCGGATTGGTCACGAAAATGCTGATAAAGTCATCGGAGGTCAGTTCGCTTAATGCGACACTATCTCCGGCAAGCATCGCGTCTACTAACGCTTGAACGGAGGCAATGTAGGTGCCCGCATTCGGGTTGTACTCAACCGGACCTTTAGGAGCATCTTCTTCCATAGCTTCCGGTTGAATCTGGCATCCTTGCATTATTACAAAGACTGCCAACAAGAATGATAGCATTGTTGAATTTTTCATAATAGGTTGGTTTTCAGTGAGTTTATAACATAGAAGATACAAAATATATCACTTAAAATCAACTCATTCCATGAAGTGCCAGTGTGCTAGGTTTCCACTCAGCTTTGTGTTCATTAAGTAGTTCTTTGAAAGGAATGAAATAAAAAAGCGTAACATCTGCTACGCTTTTAATAAGACCATTTCAAAAAAAGTCTTTACCAAACATCACATTCACCCAAATTATTCCGACATCCGCAGGCAATACCCAATGGAGCCTCTCCACAATCCAGGTTCCATTGAGGGGCTTCAACACAATAGCGATACTGGCCGCAACTTGAAGCTTTGAGCGACTGATTAGCAACTTCTTCGGGGGTAACTTTCACCATAAAGACTTTCGTTTTCAAATCCTTTTCTCCATAAATGGTGTAATAGTCTGCACCACTCATACTTTTATGTAGATCGACTTTTTCTACATTGTCAAAAAGATCCGGAAAGTTGTTAAGAGCTGTACTAATAAGCTCTTCATTGTCAATGGTGAGTACATACTCTGAAGCAAATTCTGATGGTAAAGCTTCCATGGATTCAACATTTTCGTTGCTTAATAATGCTGCAGAAACAAGAAATGTAACCACTAGCATCGACAACAAACCGATAGATAGTTTTCTTTTCATAATAATTTGTTTGTTAGGTTCTTAAATATTTACAAATACATAAATGAGTTATTCATAAATATATCAATCAATTACGGTATATGCAAGTAAATTATCGTAGAGAATAATTACAGATCTATTCAATAAATGGGGCAAGCTTCATTTTGCATAGCTAGGATATTGGCATCAATATTCTCATTACTGATATTCCCATAACTTTTATGACAAAATGGACAGGCGTTAATTTCACCTTTTGAGTTTATATACAGGAATCGATCCCCTGCTCCTAAACAACCCGCAGACTCGTTATGATACCCCATGTAGTTGACAATAGGCCAGTCTCTGTACTTCTTCTCAAATGACATGGAAAAGTAAAAGTCCTTTAAGATCTTCTTTTTCTCACCTGATAGCAGAACGTCCTTATTTTTATAGAAACCTACTGGTTTAGGCTCTAGCACCTGGACAAATGAGACACCCATTTCTTTCGCTTTCTGAGCATACTGGAATAGGTTCTCTTCACTGATAAACTCGGAAGTTGCACAAAGCGATACGGTAATCGGCATCTCCACAGCTTTTACAGCTTCTATCGCTTGCATGGCCCAGCGGTAAGCATCATTGTTTTTTCTAAAAGCATTATGCTTTTCCTCTTCAAAATGATCCAGGGATACAATCACACCAGTTAGACCTGCACGCTTCAAAATACTGGCTCTTCCTATGTCAAGTAAAAAGCCGGAGGTATTCAACCAAAAATCAGTGCCAACTTTCTTTGTTTCAAGTAACTCAACCATATCATCAAATCTGGACATGGGCTCACCTCCACTGAATTGAATTTGAGCCACTCCTTTCTCCTGAAATTGATGAATGATTCTTTTGAGTTCTTCCAACGATAGTGATTCATAGGGTGAGAGGTTGTGGCCCTCGAAGCAATGTTCGCATCTTAGCGGACATTTTCTGGTAATAGCCAGGAAAAGCACCTGAAATCCACCTTTTTGATGTTTGATGGGAATCATCTTATTCAGTCCTACTTTGATAAACGTTTTCAGAGATGGTGAGAATAACTTAGGACCACCGGCCATCCAGAAATAGCCGTTGCCTACCCGAGAAACTTTTTGAAAGGTCTTTTGACCGAAAAACCGTGCCTTTAATTGTTCCAACTTATTGAGGCTTTTAATAGCTGTGATTGGATTCTTGTAAAGTCGAAAAGCATACCACCAATACCAGACTTTCAGCATTAAGAATACCCATCGAACGTGCATTCGATTCTTTACAATGGGGTTCTTCGTTGAATGTCTCATTTTTTTGACTTAATCATTTGCTACCAATAATGATTGAAGATTGAGCGCATCATATCGCTCTCTTGAAAAATCGGAAAAATACCCTGCCTTTCGAAAAGGCAAAAGTGATAGCATATCAGGTTGATTTTCGTAGGACCGAACGTGTTCGTAATATCCGCTGATCTCAAGAATCCGGTGGATTTTCAACTCATTGTCTGCAGTAGTCGATGGGAAGTCAATGGTGGCATAATCATCAATTTGAGGTTGAATTAAGTACGCATCGTCAGTCTTTAAGAGTCTCGGTAGAACGTTATTGCCTTGCTGATTAATTGCAGAAATAGGTGATAATTCCCTGGAAGTAATTGTTCCATTCTTGCTGTAATCCATACTTGCGTGGAAAAGCTCCCAAAACATGAAGCCGGTTTCCAATTTTAATTTCCTTGTTCCGTCTGACATTCCATTAGACGGAATGGACATCACCAGATCTCGCCCTTCTCCCAGTGGCCCGACCGTATCAAAATAGTCAATGAATACCCACTCTGACCCAACTTGTTCATAAACCTTGAGTTGTAAATTTTGATCCTCGATCCATTGATGCAGCTCTTCCGGAGCTCTTTTATTCTGTTTTTCTATGAACTCAGGATACTCATTACCGATAAGCTTCGTGAATTCTCCAAACACATAATCCAACCACAGGGAACCCTTCGCATTTACAACTAATTTTCCTTCGTTCAAGCTGTTGGGAAACTCCAGTGTTATCGAAGAGGTGTTGGACGGTCCATCAAAATAAAATCCAAGTGAGTTGTTGGCTTGAAGCTCTTGGGTGTAGTTCAGGCCTTCAGAAGTCGCTTTAATTGGATCCACGGGGTCTGAGATAATGTGGACCTTTCCATGTCTATCGATGAGTGCACGATCATCCGGGGCAGTTTCTATCTCGATCAATCGAACCTGATTGACAAATTGCTTTTCCAATAGCTCATTTGCAATACGAACCGAACTTATCCCATCGACGGCCTTAATTCCTTCAAGTGGAATGTAATCAACCCTTTCCAGTGGCTTAAATATGGCTCCTCCGTAGGACTCACCCTCAAATACGAACCCATTTCCATCATGAGCATAGATATATGGACAGCTACTTTTGGTGAGCAGAATGATGATAATTAAGATCGCAAAAAGGCCAATGGTAACTCCTGCATAGTTTGCGACCGTCCGACCAAGGTCTCTATCATACACCTCAACCTGGTCAATGGATTCCATGTCAATCTGTTGTTGACCAGCACTTATTGTAGCATCTCCTTTTATTATTGTAGCATCTCCTTTTAAATGTATTCGTACTTCTGTTGTAATCGGACGATGCTTCTTAATTGTAATCCGTTTCCTCTTTAGTGAATCAACACTTTGGTGTAATTCCTCCCACTTCTCCGGGAGTGGTTCCAACTCCGCACTGATGCTGTTTTGGTCAAAATCAATATTCTTCGAAGCCCACATCACATCCCCTTGAACAAACAATACGTACCTGGATTCTTCCAGGGTCTCGTTGATCTGTTCTACCATCTCCTCAAACTCATCATATGATTTGGTTCGGTAATAATTGCAACCGAAGAGTAGGTGGATAAATGTAAAGAGTAACAAAAAGGAAATCTGAGACCTTCTACGACTTAGAAAAGTGAACATGCTGGTAAGTATTTGGTGAGAAGAGCTCTAGTAAGATACTAAAAACACAGGCCAAATACTACCAGAAAACGGTCTTATTCAGTGGAGACTCAGTGTTGCTTAAGGTCTTGTTATCAATCAAAGAAAAAGCCAGCAATATTTGCCGCTTCTCCCAGTCCTATGATGCTGGTTTGATTGACAGCAATGCCCACTACGACCGAGTTGTTGAAAACTGCAAGAATGGCTCCACCCCCAGGTGTAAATCCATCATGATAGAAAATGGACCCTTCAGAGCTCCCATCACTTGAGTTCCATTCAGCGAGTTTCCATCCAATTCCATACTTCTGAGCAAGTCCGTTTTCTAATTGTATTTCAGTTGTCATTTCTTTGAATAATTCAGGGTCTACAAACTTTTCTATTTCCATTCCAAATTTTACAAGATCTTGGGTATTGCTCACATACCCACCTGCACTCCACTTATTACTTAAATTGACTTCAGGTGTGGGATGAATTTCTGTTTTCTTTATTACATATGTCGATACTTTATTGCGGTCATTGTCTTCATTTAAATCAGGCTTGGTATGATCCATGGCTAAGGGATTTAATACCACCTCTTGCACCAAATCATGAAAGTTTTTAGCTGAAGCCTTTTCTAAGACTGCCCCGAGTAATACATATCCGTAGGTGCTATACCTGTACTTACTCCCGGGTTCAAACAATAACTTGTCCTTTATAAATAGTTCCAAACTCTCTTCAATGGAAGAGTAATTCTTATTGCAAAGGATTTCAGCTTTGAATTTAGGGTTCCTGTTAAGGCTGGCCCAGTGAGAACCATACTTATCTATCCCCCTGTAGAATTTTTCAACATCTCGGTAGTGGCGCACCCCTGCTATATGAGAAGCCAATTGCTTAACCGTAACCTCATCATAATGAGATGGAAGATC
The DNA here is from genome assembly GCA_965601465.1 of Ekhidna sp. Lineage (GTDB taxonomy): Bacteria > Bacteroidota > Bacteroidia > Cytophagales > Cyclobacteriaceae > Ekhidna. The sequence goes on from OZ271834.1 coordinate 3,476,492, forward strand.
AAGCAGATACCTTTTTATTTTATCATCCAGTCGGATTTTACCTTCTTCAACCATTTTCATCAAGACTGTCGCAGTTATCGACTTAAAAACGCTACCCACCCGAAAGAGCGAGTTGACAGAAATCGGAACTTGATTTTCTATATCGTGGACACCAAACCCTTCCGACCATACCAGCTTACCTTTTTTTGCAACCGTAATTGAAAGCCCAGGTATTTGGCGTTTCTGCATATACTCAGGTAGTTGCATCCTTAGTTCTTGAATAGCGGCTAAATAGGTGGAATCATAGACAATCGCTGTTTGACTGAATGCAGAAACCGTCAACGTAAAGCAAATGATCAACGAATACGTTCTCGCCTTTTTCATATGGTAAGTATACGAACAGCATGATGAAGCGAGTGGTTAGAGTAGTTGAAAGTAGTGTGTTCCCACGGGATAGGACAGAAAGAATTAGTTTTTCAATTCCCGAAATTCGAGGGGTGTTTTACCGGTATACTTTTTAAAAGAAGAATAAAAAGCAGATTTAGACTTAAATCCTGAGTCGAATCCTATGCCCTCTATTGATAGGTTTTGGAATTGCTTATCTACAAGTTTGGATTTAACATCCTCCACCCGCTTCCTGTTGATCAGATCATGAAAGGTTTCGTTCAGTTCCTGGCTAATTATTTGAGACAGTTCATGACTCGTAACTGATATCTTCTCTGCCAGTTTAGCAGCAGTAAGATTAGGATCCCTGAATAGGACATCACGATCAATTACTCGTAGAAGATCTTTCGAAAGCATTTGCGCTTTTTTAGGAGGGATTCGCGCCTTTCGATACTTTCTGAAAGAGAAAAGCGATTCCGAAAAGAATCCACCTCGTTGCAATGCCCAATATGACAGTATATAAAATCCGATGGATATCAGGCCGGGAATCAGGATGCTCGTTTGGGATTGATAGAAGAAAAAGAAACGAGCAAAAAATACAACCAGCATCAGGATCCAAAAAATGGTAAATGCTCGCATGACGCGATGCTGCTCCAAACTTTGATTCTTGGCCCCAATAATCAATCTAAGAATCAACGCTGTATACAGTAATGATTGAACGAGAATGGCACCGTGAAAAATGGTTTTATCGTAGGGCAGATTATTCAGAAGTGCTTCAGAATTATAAATGCTATTGAGCAATTGAACCTTTTGGATCGCACTCTCCTGGTAAAAAGGGAAAGCCCAAACGATAAAAATGAGAAACGGAAGTAGATGAAGCAGGTAATTGATTTTCAATTCCACTTCATTTTTTGCTAAAGCCTTTATGTAGAAATAAAAAGTGGGCGGAAGTAGAAAGATCAATGCAGACTGGGTATAGGCCAGGTGAGGTATTCTCACCAAATATTTGGTGTAGAACATGATCATAATGATCGAGGCATATGAAAGGTAAAGTAGTAGTAATCCCAGAAACCAGTTGGCACTTCTTCGGCTTTTGATAACGAGCAGCAATCCCAGTAAGAAGCCCTGCAAGGCCCCACTCGAAACAATAAGCAATACAAAATCTTTGGTCAATTCAGACATATTAGTCCGTGTTGAGGTGGAGTGTTGTAGGTGGAAATATACGGATTATCGCAGCTTGTGTGTAGGTCTAAAGTAACATTATTTCGAATCTGGTTCGTGCCTTTGCTGGTTCGAGCTTGCAACTGGTATTTAAATCAAAGCTTAATTGAAAAAATCAAGCCTCCACACCTTCCGGCTCCACCCATCGTCCATGCTCTTTGATGAGCTCGATGAGTTCGTCGAGTGCTTGCTCAGATGGCACCCCTCGCTTCACGACTTCCTGACCTTTGTACAAGGTAATCTTACCCTTGCCGGAACCCACGTATCCAAAGTCCGCATCGGCCATCTCACCAGGACCATTCACAATGCATCCCATGATCCCAATCTTCACCCCTTTGAGGTGATCGGTACGCTTACGAATCATGGCGGTTGTTTCCTGTAAATCAAAGAGTGTTCGACCGCAGGATGGGCATGAGATATATTCCGTTTTTGTGATGCGTGTTCGTGCCGCTTGAAGGATTCCAAACGCAGTATTGTTATACAATTTCAACTGATCAATCGAAGGTACTCCCTTTGGTGAAAGCATCAGGCCATCACCAATGCCATCGATGTACAAGGTACCGGCATCAGTAGCTGAATGTACCATCAATTCATCTTCGGATAGTGCAGCATACGACTGCTTCAACACAACCGGTACCTCAATATTTCGGTTCATAAGCTCAACCACAAACCTTCGTATGCTTGCTGTCGCATGTGTCTGCTCAGAATGCGGTATAAGCACCGTATGAGGTGTTTTTTCTACTAAACCAAAGATTGTTTGGTCGTAGTTATCCGTATCGATTAATATAAAGTTTAAGTTCTCATGAAGAGTGTCAACTTTTTGTAAATCAGTAATTAATGGATACTTATTTACTTGATCACTACCTGAAAGCCATGTTTGGTAATCCAGAACCTCTTTAAGCCCATTGGGTAGCATGAAATCGATCGGATTTGAACCCGTATAAATGTAGTCTGCTCCCAGGTCGTTCATCCCCCACTTGTCAAGTTCTGGTAGATAAGAATGACCAATCGACTTCAAGTCTTTAACATTGACAGATTCCAATTTTGAGAAATCAGCAATGACCCTCGGCACATTTTCATTTCCGAAATTTAGGACTTCTTTGGTCGTTCTTCTATGGTATTCAAACGGGTTTATCGGATAGTCCTCACCGATTGGATCGATGGCTTGTTGACGTTGTTTTTCATTCAACCGATCCACCATGATCTTCGCGACCGGAGCTTCAACTTCAGGCTCCTCAGTCAAGGATACTCTAACGGTATCTCCCAACCCATCTTCCAGCAACGTTCCTATACCGACGGCTGATTTTATTCGACCATCTTCAGCCTCTCCTGCTTCGGTTACACCCAGGTGTAGCGGGTAAGGTTCCAGTCCTTCCTCGTCCAGTTTATTCACCAACAATCGATAGGCTTGTACCATAACCTGCGGGTTGCTGCTTTTCATAGAAACCACCAGGTCTTTATAATCCATCGACTCGCAAATCCGAATAAACTCAAGTGCTGACTCCACCATTCCAATGGGTGTATCTCCGTACCGACTCATGATACGATCCGAAAGCGATCCATGATTGGTCCCGATTCGCATCGTTGTGTTGTTGGTCTTACAGATTTCTACCAAAGGTGAGAATTTGTCCTCGATACGTTTGAGTTCATCCGCATAGGCTTGATCGGTATAATCGATCTGTTCAAATTTTTTCTTGTCTGCATAGTTGCCCGGGTTAACCCGAACTTTCTCCACTATGGTAGCCGCTAGTTCTGCAGCATTAGGCGTGAAATGGATATCAGCCACCAACGGCACATCACATCCTCTTTTTCGAAGCTCGTTCTTAATATTTTCAAGGTTCTGCGCTTCCTTGATACTTGGAGCTGTAATTCTCACATATTCACAACCAGCTTCTACCATCCTAAGCGTTTGTTCTACGGAACCCATCGTGTCCATTGTATCAACGGTGGTCATGGATTGTACTCGAATGGGGTTATCTCCTCCCAGCGGAACGTCCCCGATGAAAACTTCTCGGGTCTTTCTTCTCGAATAGTGAGTCAAGCTATTGCAATACTTCTGAATCATATGTCTCCTAATTGAGGTCTTAATACGATATCTTCTATCACCGTACGCTCACTCAACCGATAAGTAGCATGGATGGTTTCAGCAATATCTGAGGGTTTCATGAATCGCTCCTCCGGAAGATCTACTCCCTCCCAGCTAGGAGTAAGGACCGCACCCGCCAAAACCGAGGTAACGCGAACACCAAATTCTTTCAATTCTTCTCTCAACGCTTGAGAAAAGCCATAAAGTGCAAACTTGGAAATACTGTAAGATCCACCATTTGGGTAGGCTTTCAAGCTTGCAACCGAGCAGATATTGAAAATATGACCGCTTTTATCCTTTTTCATTTGAGGAACTATGCCACGAGATACATAATAGGCACTGTATAGATTGGTATTCATCATTTTTTCCAGTGCTCCATCTTCCTCTTCGTGCACAAGTCCAGGGATAAAAACCCCAGTATTATTGATTAATATCTCAACCGGTTGACCGATCATTCGGATAAACTCGATAAAGTCTTTAACCCCTTCTTTTTTAGAAAGATCAGCGGCATAGGTATGGATCAATTGATCATAGTCGTTGCTTATCTCTTCGCGTAAGACTGTTAAGTCATGCTCATTTCTTGCACATGTGGCAATTGGGAAGCCATCTTCGGCAAATCGTTGGATAATCGCTTTACCAATTCCCTTGGTTCCGCCTGTTACTACGACTAATCTCTCTGAATTATTCATATTTAACTTTTCGGTTATTCCTTAAGGTGTTATGTTTGGCAAAGCTAACAATCTTAGCGAACGAAAACTTCATGAAGAGTTTAGGTAAATTCATCATTTTTTTAGGTCAGATTTTCGTCCGTAGGGAGTCATTCGGAACCTATGTCACACGAATTGTTGACGAAAGCATCAAAGTCGGCTACAACTCGGTATTTATTGTTGTAATTGTCTCAGCCTTTATGGGAGCGGTTACCACCGTTCAGACTGCTTATAATTTGATCTCACCGTTGATTGCAGATCCTATCATTGCGCTTGTAGTACGTGATATGACATTGCTTGAGCTGGCACCTACCATCACCGCGATTGTATATGCCGGTAAAGTAGGTTCAAATATTGCAGGCGAACTGGGAACTATGAAAATCACCGAACAGGTAGATGCGCTGGAAGTAATGGGAATCAATGCCACCTCCTACCTGGTGTTACCAAAGATCGTTGCCTCCATCTTAATGTTCCCGGTGCTGGTTATCATGGCTGCATTTGTGTCCGTATACGGAGGATATCTTACAGCACTCATTACCGGCGTGATTTCCGGAAATGACTACATCCTTGGTATTCAGATGGACTTTATACCCTTCCAGGTCACTTTTGCCATAGTGAAAGCGGTAGTTTTTGGTTTTCTCGTAGCTGCAATCAGTTCTTACAAAGGATATTACACAACAGGTGGCGCTTTGGAAGTCGGTCAGTCCAGTACCAATGCTGTGACTAGTAGCTGTATTGCAATTCTGGTTGGCGACTACCTTCTAGCCTATCTGTTAGCCCCGCTACTCCAACTATGATCGAAGTAAGCAACATATCGAAATCGTTCAATGGGAAACAAGTCCTATACAATATCAATGTGCAATTTGAGCCTGGTAAGACTAATATGATCATAGGCGCCAGTGGTACGGGTAAAAGTGTGTTACTCAAATGTATTGTAGGTCTTCTGATGCCAGAAGAAGGACAAGTTCAATTCAATGGTAGAAGTTTTGCAAACGCCTCGAAAGACCTGCAAACGGAGGTAAGACGAGAAATGGGAATGCTATTTCAGGGAAGTGCGCTATTCGATAGCTTGACTGTGGAGCAAAATGTAATGTTTCCTCTAAATGTACTTACCAAGCAGACTGCTGAAGAAAAAATGGAGCGTGTCAATTTTTGTCTGGAGCGTGTAGGTCTTGAAAATGCGAACAAAAAAATGCCTTCCGAGATCTCGGGAGGGATGAAAAAACGTGTGGGTATTGCACGGGCTATCGTAACAAACCCTAGTTATCTCTTTTGCGATGAACCCAACTCTGGCTTAGATCCACAAACGTCAATCAAAATCGATAATTTGATCAAGGATCTTACAGACGAGTATAAAATGACCACCGTTGTTGTATCTCATGATATGAACTCTGTTTTGGAGATTGGCGATAAAGTCAACTTCATGCATGAGGGTAGAATACTTTGGACAGGACCTAGTGACGAAATCGGTGATTCGGATGTTCAGGAATTGAACGACTTTGTTTTCGCCGGTCGACTCATGAAAATGGTGAAAGGCAAAGCCTCCAAAAAATCCCAATCTTAAGTTCCTGAAACTATTTCTTGGTCTCGTGCATCTCTATATGTAACTATTGAGTAAATACTCAGTAAAACATTTAGAAACCTCTCTCCTACTACTATGATCAAAAATTACCTGCTAACCTCTTTTCGCCATTTACTTAAACAACGATTTTTTACTTTTCTTAACGTCATCGGTCTGGCGATAGGCTTATGTGCTTTCTGGCTTATTAATCATTATGTGACCTATGAGCGGAGTTATGAAAGCTTCATGGAAAATGGAGATGACATCTATCGCGTCCAATTAGATGTTTATCGCAATGGGGAACTAGTATACAAGAGCTCAGAAAATTATGCGGGTGTTGGTGCAGCCATGAAAGAAGAATACCCTGAAGTAATTGAGTATGCACGGCTGTACAACATGGGTTCCAAAAACAATGTGATCATTACCTGGGAGCAAGCTCCGAATGGCCCTGTGGTCTTTAAACAACAAAAATTCCTATATGCCGATGCTTCTATATTGAGTCTCTTCTCCTATGAGATGGTTCAGGGAGATCGCGACAAAGCACTGGAAGACCCCTTCACGATAGCAATTTCGGAGACCATGGCAAGAAATTACTTCGGAGATGAAGATCCAATGGGCAAAACCCTTCGACTAGAGGATGATGATTTCAATGATGAACCATGCATCGTGACAGGAGTTTTTAAAGACCACCCGACCAATACACACTTAAAATTTGATGTATTAATCTCCTTCCCTACCATTTATGGAAGATACGATGGCGCATTGGAACGGTACAAGACCGGTTGGGGACGCAAAGACTACTATACCTATGTACAATTGGAAAAAGGTACGGATCCTAAAGAATTCGAAACGAAGCTCCCAGCATTAGTAGAGAAATTCAAACCTGAGCTATTGGAAGAAAATGGTGAGGATGTGTTGCTTCTTCAACCGGTAAAAGACATTCATCTGACCTCAAGACTCACCGACGAGGCAGAGATTAATGGAAATGGAGAAGCTGTAGATTACCTGGCCATCATCGCCTGGTTCATTATCATTATCGCGTGCATCAATTATGTCAACCTGAGCACCGCAAAATCTGTAGAAAGAGCCAAAGAAGTGGGATTAAGAAAGGTAGTTGGATCTCAGAAATCTCAACTCATCATCCATTTTTTGATTGAGTCCAGCATTATCTTTTTCCTTTCCATCCTCATTGCATTTGGCCTAATCCTTTTGGTAAACCCACTTTTCAACAATATTGCCGGCACTCCTGCCTCCTACATTCTTTGGTCTCAACCGTGGTTTTGGGTGAGTGTAATGGTCTTTTGGGTGGGAGGTTCATTGATTACCGGATTCTATCCTGCCCTGGTGCTTTCCTCTTTCAAACCCGTTGAAGTGCTCAAAGGTCAGTTTAAAGGAAAAGGTGAAGGAATACTCCTGCGTAAGGCACTGGTTGTTTTGCAATTCAGCACTTCTGTCGCATTGATTATCGGAACACTCATTGTTTATGAGCAAATGTCATTTATGCAAAATCAGGACCTGGGCTACAGCACCGAACAAATCATGATCGTTGAGCGACCAGCAACAAGAGACACTTCCAACGTTCAAGCCCAGAATGATTACATGTCATTTAAGAATGGGCTTGCGGATCAGCCCATGATATCGGGTGTTGCTGGTTCAAGTATGCTGCCAGGAAAGAAGCTGCGTTTTAAAACCCAGGTAAGAAGACAAGATCAGGACGCTGAACAAGCAACCACTTTTGCATTCAGCAGCATGGATTACGAGCTTTTTGACTTAATGGAAATGGATATGGTCGCAGGTAGAAATTTCTCGCGCGATTTTGTAAAAGATCCGGATACCGCGATTGTTGTGAATGAGTATGGAGCTCGTGCACTTGGATACTCACCCGAGGAAATTGTAGGTAAATATGTGGCCATCGATCGCTTTAGATGGCAACCGCAGGTAGTGGGCGTACTCAAGAATATCCACAATGAATCACTTCAAGAAGCTATGCAACCGCTTGGATTCTTCCTTCAACAGTACAATCATGAATATATGATGGTAAAGATGAGTACTGATAACATTGAAGAAACCGTGGATATCGTTAAGGCACAGTGGGACCAAAGTTTTGCTGGAAATCCATTTGAATTCTTTTTCCTGGACAGCTACTTTGACAGCTACTATCAATCAGAAAAGAGTTTCAGGAATCTATTTCTCATATTCACAGTCCTTGCAATCATCATTGGATGTCTGGGATTATTTGGTCTCTCCTCCTACACGGCCGTTCAGAAAACAAAAGAAATAGGTATCCGAAAAGTATTGGGATCCTCTACATCTGGTATCATCAACCTTATGTTCAAGGACTTTTTAATATTAATCGGGCTGGCAAATCTGATTGCGTGGCCAACTGCCTGGTACTTCCTAAATGGATGGCTGGAAAATTATCCTTACCATATTTCCATCAACTTTCTCTTCTTCGGACTTGCGGCAGTACTGGTATTGTTAATCGCATTTTTTACGGTTAGTTATCACACATTTAAAACTGCACAGCTAGATCCAGCCAAGACACTAAAATATGAGTAAAAGAAAGACATAAAACGAATCTAACTCCGTTTGACTGACTTGCTTGTCCACTTCACTGACTTAGTTCGGTCATGCGAATAAGTTGAGCGTAAATGACAGTAAAAAACATTTACGCTATGAACAAAACACTTACCCTAATGCTGATTAGTCTAATGAGTATGGCCTGCTTTGCGCAGGACAAGAAGGAGTACAACCGAATATTAAAGTCTGCATATCATGTTCACGATACAGCCTCCACGTATGAGTCTAGCCTCATTGCTGCTAAAATGTTGGAAGATTTGGCGGAAAAATTTCCGAATGAATGGATGGCAAACTACTGGGCTGCTTATATACACACCCAATGTGGACTGTATTATCCAAACATCCCCAAAGACGCAGGGAAGGTAATACCAGCGAATGCGCAAAGAAACATAGCCTTGGCCATGAAAAGGTACAGGGGTGATAGCTCGGAGATTCTCTCTGATATTCATGCCCTACAGTCATTTGTGTATTTCACCCATACATGGTATCCTGATCACAAGGAAATGGACTCTGTTTACAAGGCAAAATCGGCAGAACATACGAGAAAAGCATTGAGTCTAAACCCCGACAATCCTATTGTGTATGTGATGATTGGAACTAATCTTCTCAGGAGTGAAAGCATTGAGGATGTACTGGCGGGTAGAGCACTCTTGTATCGAGCTCAAACCATTTTCAAACAAGTCAGCGAGCATCCAGTCATGACGGCTCATTGGAATGAAAACTGGCTCAGGTTTAGGTGGCTGAAATACTCCGATCAACGAATAGCTGCTGTAACAAAAGACGAAGGAGAATGAATTGGTTTTCTATTTAAATTACCTGGGCTGGTCTATTCAGCTCGGGTAATAGCTTTTACTAATGAAGATTTCGTTAAAAATCCGTGTGTTGGCAGCCCTAGTTTTTTGGCTGCTTTTTTTAAGCATTGACGTGCTTAAGAAAAAAATTTTCTCTATCGACCAAATAGATTACCTACTTGCCTATTACTTCTTCGGCTTTGTTGTTTGGTTTCTAATCACCTTCCCACTTTATTCTTTATTTCAGTGGTCTCAAAAACTTAGCACCCTATTAAGAATTGCCTTTTTATTGTTAATTGGTCCGATTGCCGGAGGCATAAAAGAAATCCTTTCCTGGACTTCCTTCTATTTGGAGCTTAATCTTCATCAGGAAGGTGTCAACCTGGTAAGGTTTATTATTAAGCAAGGATCATTTCCTTTTGTAGAAGCTTCAATCATAGGATGGGTCGTATTGATATTATTCTTCCTGACAGAGCTGTATTCCAAGTATCGCTACAAATCCATAGAAGCCACAGAATTACAAGCTCAGCTTTTCCAGGCTCAGCTCGATACCCTCAAAATGCAGCTTCACCCCCATTTTCTTTTTAACGCGCATAATACGATTTCAATGCTCATTAGGACAGAGAGGTATAACCAAGCCGTTGATATGACTTCTAGCCTAAGTGAGTTACTTCGAGCTACACTCTATTCAAGCGAAAAGCATTTCATCCCATTAAAGAATGAAATTGAATTGATCAAAAAGTACCTAGATATAGAGTTAATCCGATTTGAGGATACCTTAGACATCAGCATTGATATTCCTAATGATTGCAATCTTGCAATGGTCCCCAATCTACTATTTCAACCAATTGTTGAAAATGCATTTAAACATGGCATCTCCAAGCATCTGGGTGAATCAAAACTTAATATCAAAGCTGAAAGAAACAAAAACCGGCTTTTGATTCAAGTCTTCAATACCGGCCCACAATTGAAAAACAATTTTGAAATAGGTGAAAATCAGGGTATCGGATTGAAAAACACAGATTTAAGATTAAAGCAAAGCTATCGAGATGATTATCGATTTAGCTTTTCAAATTCTGAAAATGGTGTAGTATGCACTATTGAAATACCATGGAGTGAAAAAGATTAAAACGATAATCGTTGACGATGAAAAAAAATCAAGGGATGGGCTGAAAAAGCTACTTTCAAGTAATAAGGAAGTGGAGTTGATTGGGTCCTGTAAAAATGGTTTGGAAGCCATCGATACCATTGAGAAGAGTAGTCCCTCTCTTCTACTATTAGACATACAAATGCCAGGCATTTCTGGATTTGACGTTTTAAATAGTATCTCCTACAAACCAGTCACTATCTTCATTACTGCATTTGATAAATACGCCCTAAAAGCTTTTGAAGTGCATGCGGTGGATTATCTCTTAAAACCATTTACCAATTCACGATTTAAAGAAGCTATAAATAATGCAACAGAAATTATCAGAAATAATCAACAACAGCACTCGATTGAAGCGCTAAAAAAATTAATGGATTCGATAGATCTAAATCAGAGCATCAATCAGGCCATACCTTCTTCTAATCGGTCAAACAAGTTGGTCATTCGTGTTGATGGACGAATAGAATTGATTGATTTTGACAAAATCATCTGGATAGAGGCTTATGATTATTATGTGAAAATTCATACGTCCGAAACCTACATCATTAAGGATAGTTTGAAGAACATCAGCCACATGTTACCTGATTATTTCTTTAGGGTACATAAGTCTTCCATCTTGAACCTTCATTTCATCCAAAGCCTTGAACCTATAGGGCATTCAGAAATGATCGCCAATCTAACCAATCAAGTAAATGTGAAAGTCTCCAGAAATTACAAAGAGGCACTGATGGATAAGCTAAGAATGATATAGCACCAAAGCAACAAATAGTTATCTTCACACAATAATTATGCATTTTTCGCATTATTAGAATATTCAAATGAGTACATTTGATCTTTGAATATTACTATTCAATTTATGATCACCAGGCTTACTCTCACCATTCTCTTGGCCTTGATCGGGTTGCTAGGCTATGGTCAATGCAGCTTGTTAAGTACCACCATCAGCGTTGATTTCAGTGCAGACGGGACCTGTGCGCCCGTGACAGTGAATACCTTTACTGTGACTTACACCTTCAATGCGGCTCAAAATCCCGCTGATATTGAAATCCAATTTATTTGGAATGATCCAGCCAACACCACAGAGACCATTTCCGGAGCGGGGCTTGTCGTTTCTAATGGAGACCGCACCTATGAGGCAACTGCTACTCCATTCCCCTATCCCGATACGGGACCTGAATGCTTCTTTGAAGCACAGGCCTTTATAATTGTAGCTGGTGATGTATGTGAGACTTCTGAGCAAACGCAGATCGTCCCTTCCTGGAATTTTGATGATGAAAACGGAGGAATCATTGCCTTCGATCCCGGTCAATATGATATGTGCGAAAACACCGCCCTAACAAATGTGGTATTTGATGATGCATCCACCTTTAACTGTAACATCAATGACAATCCGGACAACCCGAATCAAATTTCCCGATGGGTTCAATTTGTATATGGAACAGATCCAGCGCCAGCCGTCGGACGTCTTAGAGATCTAACGGTAGATGATGGTGGCGCCCAGGTAGTCACAGATAATGCCGGGAATTTTGTTGCTCCATTTACTAGAGGAACGGGAGCTGTAATGGTAACGGCAGGCTATTTTGGACCTGTTGAAGAAGTTCCATTCCCTGCAGACGTGCCCATCCATTCTACATTCCCGATTTCCGCACCAGCAAATGCTGCCAATGTAATCGGAACAACTTTTGAAGTGACTTTATACAATTGGAATACCTGTAACCCCTTCAATGGAGATCAGATTGATCCCAACTATGAGGATGCGGTAACTGAAACATTGGTCATTGAGGTTATAGCTCCTCCAGCACCCAATTATGTGGCCAGGGATGGTGGTCCTGCGGGAGCCATTCTCACAGAATTTTGTATAAACGCAGACATCTATTTTGATAATCTTACACCAGGTGGACCTTTTAATTATCTCTGGGAGTTCTTCGATGGTCCTTTAGATACCGACCCTTTGGCTGGAACCTCAACAGACGCAAATCCAACCTTTAATTTCAATTCGGGTGGTCCAAAACTGGTAAGACTGACTGCAACTGATCCGAATGCAGATGGGGTTTGTGATGTAGTTTATAATGATTTTGTAAATCTCTCTCCGGACGCCGTTGCAGATTTTGAGTTTTACGATGGTGGTTTTACCGCGCCGATCAATCCTGATTTCTGTCAGACTGGTGCCGACGTATTTACGGTTGGCTTTAGAGATAATACGATAGATCAGCCCAACACGGAATTTCGATATGAATTTTATAATGAAGCAAATGCGCTAATAGGAACGGAGCCAACAGATGGTTCTTATCTTCCAGATCCAGTACCTGATTTTACACGTGATTTTTCAGCAGAAGAATATACCATTGTGAGATTAGTAGCCCGCAATACTTCCACGCTCTGCGGCAGTGAAGACCAGGATACCGTATTTGTCTATGGGAGGCCACAGCCAGTATTTGCCTCCAACGAAGTTTGTGCAGGGAGCAGAACCTCATTTACGGGTATCGCCGACCCTATTACAAGTCTGACAACACAGGTTAATGACGATGAAGTGGACTTATACGAATGGGATTTTAGTTATAATGGTGTATTTAATGTCGAACTAATAAGAACTGATAATAGTGATTTTGATTGGTTTTTAGATGGTACGGATATAGCTATTGGTGTAGAACCTGCAACCTCAGTTGAAGGTACCTATACGGTTGCACTTCGAATGACCACTGAAAAAGGAGGTTGTACGGATCTAATTACTCAATCTGTGACCATCAATGAGAATCCGGATTCCCAATTATCGCACGATGCAGTTATAGACGTTTGTCCGGGTGATATCATCACCTTTAATAATGATTCGAACAATCCGACACTTCCTGGAACGACTTATAGTCTAGAAGTTACACACCCACCCTCGGCTTTTAGTTCATCTACCCCATTGACCATGATCAATACCCCTTTATCTTTTACCAACCCGGATGATACTACACGTACCTATCAAGCACAAATCAGAGCTGAGACGGTTGATGGTTGTGTCACATTTAGTGCCATAGAAACTTTTCGAGTATCACCAGATGAAGAAGCGGAATTTGACGATCCGGCATATAACTTTTTCAACACCAACTGCTCTCCATGGAACAGCACCATGATTGTCGATCCTGCCACGCAGCTATTAGATGCCGATTTATACCGATGGACCTTACTAGACATCAATGGAGCTTTGGCCGGCTATCCTGTAGTTAAAAACAATGGCGATGCTGATTTTCATCAGCTTGACTATGAAATCATCAATACTTCTACCACTATCATGAATTATGCAATGGTATTGGAAGCCGAGAAATCGGGTGTATGTATCAGTAATGATACCTTTAATATTCAAATAAGTCCACAACCATCCGGACTATTCACTTTTGAAAGAACAGAGGATTGTGATCGGGTAAACTATACATTTGAAGCAACACAAAAAGGCCTGGCCGATTATGGTTGGACATTCAATCCCGTGCCGGATGCAACATTTGGAGGAGATGATGAAATTATGGTTTCATACAATCGTGAAGCAAATGCCGGAAATGATATCAATGCCACGATAACGCTTGTAACTACAAACCTGGCTTCCTGTGAAAGTGACCCGGAAATTATAAATGAAATCATTGAAAAGCAGCGACCTGCAAGCACTGTGGATTTCACTTTATCAACTACGGAACTTCAGCTACCGGAAAATACAGTCACCATCACAAATAACAGTACAACGGGGCTGACTTATCAATGGGATTTTGGTGATGGGGATACCTTCAATGGTTTTGATCCAGGCTCTCACGAATACAACCAATTCGGCACATATGAAATTACCCTTGCGGTCATTGATGATTTCTGTGTAGTAGAATCTACACAAACAGTAACGGTCCTTCCTACTGCTCCAATCCTTGATTTTGAGGCTGATATTCTCGAAGGATGCGCCCCGCTCACTGTTCAGTTTACCAACCTCTCTCAATTTGCTGCTCCCGGAGAGTTCTTATGGGAATTTGGTGATGGCAGTATTTCCAGATCGGATAATCCTACTCATACCTTCTTTGCCGGAGGGGATTTCTCCGTTCGATTGAGGGGTGAAAATGAAGTTGGAACCAATTCAGAAATCGAAAAAGAGCAATATATCTCTGTTTATGCCAGACCTTTTGCCGATTTCCTTGTCTCTACTAGAGTCGTCTTCATCCCTGACCAGGAAGCGGTATTCAAAAACCTCAGTGAAAACGCCACCACCTACTTATGGGATTTTGGTGATGGAACCACCTCTACAGAAACTGACCCAAGGCACGCATACACGGAAGAAGGATTTTACGACATCACACTCATCGCTACCAATGATTTTGGATGTGTAGATACCTTATTCCGCTCTGCAGAAGTAGAAGCCATTTCCGGAGGCCAGGTGAGTACTCCAAATGCATTTACACCTAATCTTAATGGTCCTACTGGCGGAAATATTGGCAATGGCGGTGGGGGCAGTGATCCCTCACAAATCAATGATGTATTTCTTCCTCGACTTGAGGGAGTAGAACGATTTAGGATGCTGATATACAACAAATGGGGTGAGTTGATTTTTGAAAGCAATTCACAAGACAGAGGTTGGGACGGCTACTACAGAAGAAAGTTGGCCCCGTCCGGTGTGTATGTTTATAAGCTGGAAATTCGTTTTTCCGATGGACGTGACCAAGTCAAGGTAGGTGATGTAACTTTGATTCGTTGATTGATGAGAAAAACATGTAGTTATATCACCGCACTACTTATCTCAGCTCTTGTATTTTCACAGGATGCGCAGTACTCTCAATTTTATGCTAATCCCATTTACTTAAACCCCGCCTTTGCTGGAACAGCACCAGATACACGTGCAGTTGTCATTCATCGGATACAATGGCCCAACTTACCTCAGGCATTTTCTAACTCAACTGCATCGCTTGACTATAACGCCAGTGATATAAATAGTGGCTTTGGAGTAATCATTCATTCAGACCAGGAAGGAACGGCCGGACTAAGAAGTACGACAGGATCTTTTATCTATGCGTATGAGGCTAACCTTAACAATAAAATTGTATTGCGCCCAGCTTTAAAGTTCGGCTATACATTTAGGGACATTGACAGAAGCAAACTGGTCCTTGGAGACCAGGTGGATTTCGGGGTGGATGGAACACCTTCTCAAGATCCTCAGATCAACTCGATTAGGTTAAAGAATCATTGGGATATCGGTGCCGGTTTTTTGATATATACCAAGAAAAATTGGTTTGGAATAGGCATTGATCACCTTACCAGACCTAATCGCTCGTTGCTGGAAGGTGAAGACACTTTACCAATTAGATATTCTGTTCACATTGGAAGTAGGTACCCTCTTCAAAAACTGGTGAGTATTGGCTCGTTGATACCAACCATTGCGCCAAGCATTTTATACAGAAGACAGGGTGAGTTTCAACAGATCGATGCAGGTGCAACCGTCCACCTTCAACCAGTAATTATTGGGTTGTATTATCGAGGAATGCCTTTCATTAAAAATGACTTTGGTTTACTCAACCAGGATGCCATCATTCTTGTGGCTGGAATAGAATACGCGAATTTTGAATTTGGATATAGCTTCGACCTCAACATTTCTAAGCTGGATCCTGTCGCTGGCGGAGGTGCTCATGAATTCTCACTGGTCTACAACTTCAAGATGCCAAAGGATCCATACAAAACACCAAGTAGTAAGAAAAGACTCGGCTGTCCAACATTTCTCCAAAGGGTCGGTAATTAAAAAAATGCGGTGACTTGTAGCTGTATTGCAATTCTGGTTGGCGACTACCTTCTAGCCTATCTGTTAGCCCCGCTGCTCCAACTATGATCGAAGTAAGCAACATATCCAAATCATTTGATGACAAGCAGGTGCTTCACAACATCAACGCGGAATTCGAGCCTGGAAAGGTAAACATGATCATCGGAGCCAGTGGTACAGGTAAGAGTGTGTTGTTGAAATGCATTGTAGGCTTGTTGGTGCCCGATGAAGGGAAAGTCGAGTTCAATGGACGTAGTTTTGCCAACGCTTCAAAAGAAACCCAAACTGAAGTACGCAGGGAAATGGGCATGCTTTTTCAAGGTGGCGCCCTTTTTGACAGCTTAACTGTCGAGCAAAACGTCATGTTTCCATTGAACGTGCTAACCAAGCAATCGCCTGAAGAAAAAATCGATCGCGTTAACTTTTGCCTTGAGCGGGTTGGGCTGGAAAATGTGAACAGCAAGATGCCTTAAGAAATCTCTGGAGGGATGAAAAAGCGAGTAGGGATAGCCCGAGCAATCGTGACAAAACCCAATTAACTCTTTTGTGATGAGCCTAATTCCGGATTAGATCCACAGACTTCCATTAAAATTGATAACCTGATCAAGGACATCACGCTCGAATACAACATTACCACGGTGGTTGTGTCGCATGACATGAATTCAGTACTTGAGTCTGGCGATAATGTGAACTTCATGTATCAGGGAAGGATCTTATGGTCTGGCACCAGTGATAAAATAGGCGATTCTGACGTGCAGGAGCTCAATGATTTCGTTTATGCCGGTCGACTCATGAAGATGGTAAAAGGTAGATAGACGTACCACCAAAAAAGCTAGAAAAACGCCGTAACCTGAACATTTCCGGTATGGATTGCTGAATTGTCTTCCGACTTGCGCCCATTGTAAAGTAAGGATAGCTGCATTTTAGGTAGATAACCACCGTCGTTGACGGTGGTTATCTAAGGTCATTAATACAATTATTTTTATTTTAATTCTGTGCAAATGTCTCTACTGCTTTATAAATCGCAGTAGCGTAGCATAACTATCAATCTTAATGAGGTAAATGCCCGGCGCAAGCCTCGAAACATTAAGGCTGTTACGCTCTCCATCCAGATTATGTCTCATGAGTTCTTTGCCGTCAAGACTTAAGACTACTGCTGTCTTACCCTTCAACTTTTGGTCTCCTGTCAGTACCATGACTTCCTGAGAAACAGGATTTGGGTAAATTTCCAACGGATTAACTAATTCTGTCTCTAATTCTTCTCCTTCATTATCGCTCTTCTCTTCTATGGTCGAAATGCTTCTCGCATTTGCTGAACCGGACATAAGATTTATGGTATAATCTTCCACCTCATACAAAGGATTGCCCTGTGTGCAGTAATCATCGTAATTCATTGCAGCACTACCCACAGCTATACGCATTCGAGTAGGACCAGCTATGGCATTCTGATTTACTGTAATTGATGACAAAACCATATTTCCGCTCGTATGAGTCCCTATTCCAAAGGCTGTTTCGGCAAAGTCATCAAAATCACCATCTCGGTTCCAATCGATCCAACCATATATTTCTACTTGTTTAGCGTAATCATGGGCTGTAGTAATGGTGATTGGAATGGTTGATGAGCCATCAATTTGTATATCTGTTGATGTACTGGTATAATCCGAGTAACCATCGTCATAACTACTCCGATCGATCGTTCCCACCTGCACTCTACTAATCCATGGATTGTAAACCTGATTACCGTAAGATGTGCAATAGGAAAAATCTTCCACTAATTGTACGGTGTAGTCTTCAGTTTCACCCCAAGACCTGTTTACCTCACCACAGCTTTCAGTTATGGGGTCATAGTCCATTACCACACGCAAACGGATAGATCTAGGTGTAAGTAATTCTGGAATGTGTATTGTCCCACTTAGGGTTCCGTTAGCCTCGGATCTTCCTGTGAATAATCTTTCATCCGGTTCAAATGTACGATTACTATTAAGATCAATAAATACCGCCCAATATTCTCTGTATGATGCGCCGTTAAAACCGGGATGAAGTATAATTTCCGCATCCCGACCTATTCCAAATTCGGTGGTTAAATGAGTGAAATCAGCGTATCCTCCATTGTCACCACTTGTATTATCAATTTCACCGATCTCAACCCTTCTAATGAACTCATAGCGAGTATCACCATCATTGGTGCAATAAGTAAGTAGCTCCTCTGCTCCAATGGTCGGGGAGTATTCATTTCTTACATTTCCGAAAATATCTAAAGGCACTTCTTGAAGAGGTAAGCCGTTTTGCATAATGTAATTAGCCGGATTCTCTGACAGGCTTAAATCTTCATTGTATTCAGGTTGATAAATGAATGAATTCATGTCAAATCCTGTAGCCTGCTGTAATTCTTCAAGGTTATAGAATTGGTTATCCAATCGAATGAGGTCTCCATTCAATTGATAAATATTATGATCTCGTCGGACAAATGAAGTGTTATCGACGTATTGGAGCTCAGCAAAGACATTGTTTACCAACTCGATATTATCTGAATTACTAAAAGCACTTCTCTCTAAAAATGTATTATTACTTATAAGTGCGTTTTGAACATTAACCACTGTAAGCCTCCGCATTATTACATTGTTTGTAATAATCATATTTTCACCATTTACTATTCTCAAACCAGAATGAAAAAAAATATTGTCTGAAAAAACCACATTATTTACTAAAAGTCCAGTGAATGAACTTCCGCCAGTCCCGTATGACCTATTGCCAGTGATCGTTAGTCCATCAATAACATCCGATTGTTCAGAACTTAGGAACCACGATCCTGGAATTTCTCCTTGCCCTTCATCACTGTATTCAAACGTATTGTCTCTAATCTCAATATTACTTGCAGGTGAAAAGAAAAGTGTCTGAATTCCCACGAAAGAATCCAAATGATTTTTCTCTATGGAAACATTAGCTACAGACCCCCTTAAATGAATGGAATTTCCACTAACTCCACGATTCAATATATTGAGGCCTTGTATGGATACATATTCCATATCATGGAGTACGACGGGTCCATAAATATTCCTGAATGTATTGTAATTGATAAAGACTGTACCTTCACCTTCTGCAGATTGTATTGTTAGCTGGTGATTTTCGTCGGTAGCTATATCGGAAATATACAGCTGCTCATTATAGATACCTGGCAAAATATTAAATACAATGTTTCCGCAGATGGCAGCGTTTTGCTGTTTTAAAGCTTGCAGTGCAGCTGCAGGAGTAGAAAAAAACTGTCCTTGCCCTATCGAAATGGAACCTGAAAAAGCATGCAGCTCAAAACTATTGTTATCAACCACAGGATCCGTTTCATAGAAAATTTCTGCTAAAAGATGGTTGTATTGATTTACAAGTGGTACTATCTGCTCCATAACTACTTCTCCGCCTGGTTCAAGGTCAGCTAAAAAAACGAAGTTTGTTTCTATGGATAACTGATCATTAACATATATGCTGATTGTAGTCATTTCACCAGCGTCTATTGCGTCTGTTATACTGAAATTTTTAATCGTAACATTGAGCTGATTGCAATCCTGGCCTACTACTTCTACATTGCTTATACCCAGATCATTCGATGCCACCACTTCAGACCCAACCCCTACTGCATGCCAGGCTGCGGCGACTGATGCATATTCCTGCGAAGCACGTCCATATATATCTTCTGCTGCTTGTAATGACCCTTCTCTCGCATCAAAATAATTGGAATTTGGCCCAAGGTAGCTGGTGAGATTCCGATATGCAATGCGAGCTGCAGCTCCAACTCCTATACCAGTTACATTATATTCGTCCAAATTATCATTTGTATCGCTTCCTCCTTCGGACAGTAAATAAAACCAGAAGTTTTGTACCCCACTATTGGTATGCACACCTCCGTTATCACCTGCTCCATAGTACCAAAAATCCCCAAGGTAGGTATCCGGATCATTAAACTCATTTGGGTTCTGCATATTTCTTATCCCAAGGCCATCCGCTCTGTTGTCAGAACTACATCTCCAATTTACGACTCCACCCCTTTCATAATACTCCACTGCCGAACCGAAAATATCACTAAAGGATTCATTCAAAGCACCGGATTCAAGTCTGTATATTAATCCTGAAGAGTGCATAGTAACCGCATGCGCAAGTTCATGCGCACATACATCCAACGGAGAGTAAATACCGTTTACTCCATCACCATTACCGAAGGTTAGAGCCTCACCATTCCAAAAGGCATTATTTCTTGTGGTTCCATTGGTATATACCAACACATCGCCTCGCTGATTGTCAATACCACTCCAACCGTACGTTTCATTGAAGTATCTTGCTGATGTTGATACTCCATAATGAGCTTGAGTACCTGTATCTAGTTCCACTTCCCAAAAAGTATCGTTGTGAGACCAGTTCGTAGCTGCACCGTAATCATCGCCACCATTAAGGTTATATGTATGAACGGATGCACCTCCAATATCTTCGACCATTAAAATATATGTCCCCGGAACATCCTCGTACGTATTGATCGCTTGCTCTCCGTCATAAGCCGTTACGGCGGTTCCCGGAGTATCAGTATGATGTATTCTGCTTTCTGTTCCTAATTCTTCGTTATTCATGGAAATGTAGACGTACGATCGATACACTTCTCCATCTTGTATGCCATGTATTTCTACCTTCCAGCACAGTTCATAATCCATGTCTTGTTTACTGTACTCCGGACTGTAATATACCATTTCAGGTGCTTGAGCTTTAAAATACTTCTCAAGAGGGTGATTGGACTTAGCAGTAGATAAAGCACTTTCAAGAGATAAGGAGTATCCTACATGCGATCCAAAATCCTTCACATAATGACCATTGCCCTTGAGCGTACCATCCGACTTTCTATGTAAAACATATCGTGTCCCCTCAATCTTTACTCCACTCAAATCCTCCTGTACGAATTTGTAGTGGGTAAACCCGTATTTATCGGTATCCTCCCGCAACAGTTTAAACCTGGATTCTCCCAACTTAAAAAAGGTAGCATTCGAAGTAAAAAATGACTCCGGGTCGGTTACAGAGAAATCCTCAGTTTCCTCAAACTCATGCCACTCTTGCGCCGTGCCAGTCGTTTGACTAAGTTGGGGCTGTGCAGATAATTGTATACTGAACACACTAAATGCCAGAAGAATCCCTATCCTCTTAAGTGACCGTGCTCCTAATCCTATAAATTTACATTTGCCTATTTTTTTGTGATTGTTATACATCATAATATACATTCATTGATCGTTTAAGAATAGACAATACTTAAAACTTATAATTTTATTATCAAATGATAATATGATCTAACCCCAATGAAGACACCGTTTGTCTACCCGAATTTTATGTTACATGTTATAAACAAAACTTTAAGCAAAACCTTGAAAGTCATTCATAGAAATAAGGAAATCTAAAGAGTTGTAGAGATCCTCTTGGAAAGAGATGCTTTGAAGAGGTCAGCATTGTATTAAACACATTGACATTAAATTAGAATAGCTTAACACCTTCGTTCACAAGCTAGGCAACTAAAAGAAGGCTGTTACCTGAACATTTCCGGTATGTATGGCAGCGTTGTCTTCTGACTTTCTTCCATTGTAAAGCAGAGAAATCTGCATCCCTTTCGAAAGTTTTTGCTGCCAATTGATTTGCCAGGTTTGATTGGTGCCTGGTTGTAAGGCATCCAGTAGCAAATAACCTAGATAGGAAGAGGCATCCCCTGAAAAGCCTATTTGAACCACTGAAAACGTGCCTCTTAGCGATCCAATTCCTGTCTGATTCCATGTCAGCTCAGCGGAATAAGTATTTGTTGAGGACGACTCAGAACTGGATTCAATAAACTGATTGCGCTTTGTTTTTCGTTCAAAGCTTCCAATCAATCGAAGCACATTTGAGGGCTGCCAGATTAACTGCGGCCGATAAGCATTGGAGATAATTTCAAAGTTTCTGGAATCCAGAAAATCTGATTCATTGAGCAAACTTCCCAGTGAGGTGGTAACTCTCAACGTATAAGCCGCACTCAAATCTACTTTTACATTAGAGATCCACTCTCTTTTTTCTCTCGTTTCAAATCCTTGTACCAGCAACTGTTTATTGTCAGAATTTTGAAAGGTGAAATCTCCAGCGAAACCTCTTCCATTCCTATTGTAAAAAAGTGTATATCGTTTGCTATTTTGTGTACTTATCAAATTTTCATTGTCAAGATTTACCCCAAATGGATTTAAACGATCCGCAAACTCCTCTGAGGTAGTTTTAAAGTTAACATTGAAATTAATGTTGGCCGATAACCTGGAAGTAATGCCCTTCCAGCTAGAAGGGAATCGTGCATCAATGGTATGGAGATAGAAAGTTTGAAACGCGGTGGTATACTCATCCGTCGGGGTAAATATCTTTACAAAATTACGCTCGTCGGGATTGATTGCTTCAAAGAATTCATTGAGATCCTGTACCCCATCTCCATTCGCATCACGCCATGTATGGGTACCCTCACCAGTAGGTACCGGCAGGTATACAAATTCTCTTCTTAGCTCGCGACTGTTACCAGTGGCAAATGAAAAGTTGGAACGTAGATTATTGCGTAGCATCGATTGTACCCAATTGATTCTACCATTGATTACTTCATCCTCACCCACGTTTAAATTCAGCTTGTCTTCCACTTTCCGATAATTGAAGTCAGCAGTAACACTTGTCTGTTTATCATTGATAGAATAAGATGCTCGCAGATTTTTTGAAAGTAAATAGTCTGCTAATTCTCCGTTTACAGGTAGGCGATCCTGTCTTAACTGATAGCCGATACGATAAGTGGCTTTTGAAGAATCAGAACTCGCCAGGTAAAATTCATTCGCTCGATAGTTCATCAGTGTACTCACAATGCTGTCCCCTACAGCTAACTGTTGCTCGTCCATTTCAAATACATAGCCTGGGGCCAACTTCCATTTTCTATAGCTAATGTCCGATCTCGATCTCAGCCAGTCCGACTGGCGATTAACCTGATCATTAGAAAGCAAGAAGTGTGTTGAAACCAATCGAACATTGGCCACTTCCTGGTTGAAGTCTACTTGTTGCTGCCAACCGTCAATTAAGGATGAGCGTTTTCTTCGGTTCAATGAAGCTTCAAATCGATTGGCCTCATCTTTTCTAACCCCTCCCTTTATAAAGATGATTAGGTCCTCGGAAGATTCATTTGGATCAGGGGTATAGTTCCAGTCCCTGTCAAAAAGTATGGGCCGATAACGATCAATAAAGGTAAAATCTGATTCATCATACTCCAATGAGACCATACCTACCCAATTGTATCCATTGATGAGTGATGGGCGTCCGTTGGTTTGGAAAGAAACAAAGTATCCCCTGCTCGTATTATCATCATCCTGGAGACTTGAATATAAGTTTCGGTCAGTATTTGAAAAAGCAACCTCAGACTTTAGAGATTCATTGGTAGTAAGCTGTACCTCTCCTCCTACGGTGATCATTTGCCTGCTGTTCGGGAGAGGTATAAAAGCTCCTGGTTGATAATTGCCTTGAGATTGCCCTCCTTGTGGAGATATCCATTCATAAACCCTTCCATTCGCTGTGGTTTGGCTCAGTACATAGTCGCCATTACCAAATCCAACATCTGAGAAAGATGGACTAAAAAGTGTTTGTGAATCGTTCGTAGCAAATTGAAATATTGTTTGATCTATCCCATCCGCATCTACGGTATCTTTTTGGATGTAAAGCACTCTATTTTCAGAAAACTGCACAGAATCAAATCCAGTGATAAATGCTTGATCAACATTATCACCGAGTGCTCTTAATTGACTCAGATCATTTTCATTTAAGTTGAAGCCAAGACTGGTATTCGGATTATCACGCTCCCGATAATAGTTGGCGAATAGTTTAATTTTTTCAGTTGATACGGTCTGATGGGCAGAGATATTTGAACGACTGTAAAACTGTTCGGCATATTCAAAATCAACACGAATAATAGTAAACTGAGTGATTACGATGTGGTTATTGAACGTGATTTCTCCCAGATTGTAATCGATGACATAATCTCTGTCAAAACCTCGTTCCATTAGCTTGCCATCAATAAATACTCTTTCTGAATTTGCCAAAATGATGATGAAACGTTCTCCATTCGGACCCCTAAGCTTATATGGTCCTGACAAACCATCAATTGCTTGCACGGTAGAAGAATGGAATTTACCCTTTGAAAGTGCTCCTGAAACTCTGGATTCATGTTTCCACTTACCAGATTGTCCTCTATAACTTGCCTGTAACCCCTGTACATTCTTGAAATATCGAAGAAAGTATCCCTTATTTTCAGGTTGTTGGAGTACAATATCTCCAGCAGTGAGGTCAAACTTATCGTTGTAGAGTTTTATGAACACATTGTCAAAATCACGAATCTGTTGTGTGTTTCCTTCCGGTTGATAGGGAATGTTTTGGTCAGTGATGACCGCCGAAATATTGAGATTTTCATCAAGCTTTCCCTCCATCTGTAAGTTCAGGGTAGAGTTGACGAAAAGACTCTGACGATTTCCAAACGAAACGCCTCTTGAAATGGCACCATATTTCTGTACGCCTCCAAAATCAAAGAGTTCTTCCTTTTCAATGGACATATTACTTTCTATTGGCCGTAATGGCCTTGAATCATCGTAAGTTTCCGGATTTCTATTGTGGTAAGATTTTGTTAGAACCGTAGATAGTACGCGATAACATACTTCAATCTCAGCCAATGAAGTATCCACCGAGATGGTTTTAGTTGAATCATTCCAGTCAAATGAGGCATCTACCTGAATGGACCCTGGTTCTATAACTACCGTGTCTAGCTGATAAGATGTATTTGTTGGAATGGTTTTGCAGATGATATTCTGGGAGTATCCATTGACTGTCGATAATACCCAGAAGCTAAGCAGTAGCCAAAGGCATGGAAATGAAAAACGTGGTGCCTTCACCTTGCTTAGATTCAAACCATATATTTCCTCCCGCGTTTTCAATACCTTTTTTGGCCAATGCGAGGCCTATTCCACTTCCTGTTGATTTTGTACTAAAATAATTCAGGAATATCTTTTCTTTTAATTCTTGTGGGACTCCTCTGCCATTGTCACTCACAGCTAAAACGCCTTTTCCAGACTTAACTTTCAAAGAAACTTCAATTTCTGCATGTTTCCCTTCTACAGATTGTATCGCATTTAAAACAACATTATTGAGTATCCGTCTGAAAATATCAATATCTGCTTCAATCAATATTTCCTGATCATAAGTAAGCGTAATCTTCACCTCTTCAGCACGATATAATCCAGTAACTTCTTTTACCAGTTGGCCCAGGTCAAAAATCTGATTATCCGGTGGTGGCATATCAGCAAATGCTGAAAAGGACTCGGCTATCTGACTTAGCGTATCAACCTGAGTTAAGAGTGATGTCAATGTTTCATGCTCCTTTGAGCTGGATTCATGCTTTCTAAGCATTTGTTGGATTTTCAGTTGCATAGGTGTAAGCGGATTCTTAATCTCATGTGCAACTTGCTTCGCAATCTCCTTCCATGCGGTCTCCTTTTGACTCTTAGCAAGTGCTTGCTTGCTGTCTTCAAGCTTTACCAGCATTTGATTATAATCTTTTACCAATGACCCAATCTCATCTGTCGACTCATATTGTATGGGTTTATTCACCTCTTGAAGTGTAACTCTTCTGATCTTGGCAGCTACCATCCGCAGCGGTCGAAGCAGATTATTCAACACAGCATTCCCAAAAGCTATGGCAATAATGAAAACGAAACCAAAAATGCTGATGAGATTCCCAAATACCTCTATCTGCTGCCTTCTCAGATGATTCTTCGAGTCAAAAAATGGCATAGCAATGAATCCTGCGACGTGGTTATCTACGGTACTCAGCACTGCATAACACACTTTATAATCAAGATTGCCCACTGACTCATCTGCTATCAGGCTTTGATTTTCTTTAGCAACCAGCTCATCAAATACTATGGGGTTAATAAGATTTCCCTGCAAATTCAAGTTAAATATTTCGGGTTGACTTGTCGCCACCAAATGCCCCGATTCATTATAAAAACTCAGATCTGCTTGTATATAACTACTTATCTCAGTCAAGTGGTATGCCGCTCTTTCGTTATTCACTTCTTCAATATCTGCTGACAAAATTTCAGAAATATATAGCGCTTGTTTGATATAGCTCCTGTCAATTTCTTCGTGGTAGGAAGTATTCAAGGTGTTTAACAGTGCAAAGCCGGTTATCAATAAAGGGATGACAAATGCCATTCCAAGATAGAGCTGAATTTTTCCAGTAAAATTCAGTTTAAATCCCCGCTCTACAATGGACGTTAAAATGCTGAATACAGCAAAGGAAAAGAGTAGTAATAAGAATAAGAAGGAGAAATTGGTAATCCGATCTCTTGCATCGTATTTGTCCGAAACTATTAAAATTGTGCGGCCGTCTTCCGTCTTCACTCCATAGTAGTGTCGTTCATTCTTCTCAATTCCGTCTATATAAAGTCGTGTTCGTTCAAAGTCTTCATGCACTGGCCATTCGCCCTGTCCAAACTTGCTACGATGAAAAAGGATATCGTCACCGGCAAATACAGCGTAATCGAAATTATTGCTGACCGAAAAATACTTGTTGTCAGTAAGAAGTGCTGGATAAACATTTGATGGTACTCTTTTCTTTATTTGTAGGATAATCAATCCGACAAGGTCACCAATATTGATTTTACAGGTGTATTTAAATGCAGTACCTTCATCAATGAAATATATATTTTCATAATCCGATTGGTTCTCAGTAGTTAAAAGACTGTATTCTCTAACAAACCGTGAACTAAACTTCAGCTCCTGAAAATCCTGGAAAATGATATCAAGGTCGTATTTATTAAAGTATGGAGATAGAAATTCGCTTCGTATTTTATCTTCTAAATCCTCTCTACTTCGCTCACTCGCTATAAGTTCTAAGTTTTCATTTATAGAGAGTTTTTTAATGGTCTGATCCAGGTAATACTCACCCAACACATCTCGTTTCAAAAGCAAGTAGTTGGCAAATTTCTTCTTAGCATCAAGAACAGCTCCTTCTTCATATTTATAGATGCAGAATGCCATTACAGCCGAAATACCTACACTTACGATAAGAATAAAAAGCAAATTTGAATAGGAGAATTCCTTGAATGATTTGGCCCACTGGTAGCGTAAGGAAATTAGAAGTACGGAGATATGTACAAAACTAAAAGTGACTGAAAGCACATCAAGAATCGCCATAATAAGTCCTGCAAACAATGCTCCTATGATGGCGTGAGTAATAAAATGGCTTCTTCTGACAAGCTGTAGTGTTAAATAGGTGAAATAAAAGTATCCCGTACTTGCCAATAAGATACATACATAGGCTACCGCTCGAAGCAAATCAAATTGGATTGACTGACCAACATCAAGCGAGAGTTGAGAATTACTGATAATACTCCAGGCCACGTGAAGAACGACCCCAGAAAGAATGGTATTTATTCCACTGATAATTCCTACCCCCCACTTTGACTTCTTTACATCTGACAAATACTTAGCGCTGGATACAATGATGAAAACTAGAATCACGCAATTGATTAATAGATCTCCCAATGTTGGGTTAACCGCTGAAGAAGTGTACGTTAAAGGATCAAATAATTCATACCGGAAAAACCACTGAAAAGCTTCGAATTCCAGACTTAAATATCTGATTAGGAAAAGTGCTACCAATGCCTTCCAATACGCTCGTTGATTATGTTGACTAAAATTCCAGTATTCAACCAATAGTACAATCAATACGATCAGTGAAACCACCGCATCAACAAACTTATTGGGTGTACTCTTCACATCGAATGATAGTATTTCATTAAACTCTAAGGCACCTTTTTTTATTGAAATACTCTTTGCCGACTCATCAAGAAGTCCACTCAACCGTTCTCCCAGATATTGATTGGTAATTGAATATTTTTCGAGCAACTGGTGACAAGAATAATAGGTACAATTATCATCCTTGATTTGTTGAATTAGAAAGATCCCTAAGTCGTTCTCAACAACTTGAATAGTGTCATTAGAGGTGATAGAAACGAATGGACGATTATCACTCCAATCTTCAAGTCGTCCCTTGCACAAGGTTCGCTTTCGAAATTGATTATCTAAACTTTTTCCTTCCTTCCAGTCTAGTAAATCCTGACTTTGACGATCAACAATCTCTTCAATGCTAGCAACGATTCGTCCCCGATTTACTTCTTTCCAATTAATAAAGAAGTGATTGATTAAGAGTGCCAAAAAACACCCTAGAAGTAAACCTATGGATAGCTTATGATTCACAAACTTGAAGATACAATAATCGGGCCTTTAATAAGAGGACTAACTCTTCCAAATAAGATACAGAAAGACCACTCGAGCGTAACGAAAATTGAGTGGAAACAAAAGCAAGGCTACACCCAAAATACTAATCAAATAAACATTGATTGGAGGGTCATTAAAAAAGAAGTAGAGAACGAAGGCCGTTGCTAAAAAAATGGCTGTAGAAAAACCATAGCTTACATACATAGCCCCATAGAAGTTTCCTGGTTCTTTTTCATATCTCAAATTGCAATTGGGGCAATTGACGTGCATGGAAGACATTTTTTTTAAATTAAATGTCGAATGAGTGAATATTTCACCTTCCTTGCAACGTGGACATTTAGCTTTTAAGACGCTCGATAAGACTGACACTCTTTGACGTTTTACTGTATTTATACCAAAGGAAAATGAGAACGAATACAACGATGTATGGAGTAAAGAACAGAAACATAATGCCATTATTCAGTCCTTCTGCCATCGAGGTTTCACCTGCACTTACATTATTCTTTATTTGAGTCCTACACATGGCACACTGTGCCCAATTAATCATTGGTAGCAATAGTGCAGATAGAAGTACAAGCGTTTTTTTCATCAATTAAAAATAGTACGGCTTTATTAAGAAATAAACGACTACTCCAGTTATTGAGACATACATCCAAACCGGATACGTATACTTTACCATCTTTTTGTGCTTACTTATTTGTCCTGTTAATGCATAGTAGAATGCAAAAAGAACAAATGGAACCACCAGGATTGAAAGTAAAATATGACTTGCCAATATAACCAGGTATACAGTGCGGATAGTTCCTGCTTCAGCCTTTTCAAAACCATCAACCACACCATCATGATTTACATCCCCGAATTTCACCGATGGAACATTGGAATGATATAAAATGTAAGACACCAAAAATAGAACCCCCAGGTATAGGGAGGCGAACATGAATGCCCGATGTATAGCTATGTTACCTTTCTTGATTGCAACTAAAGCAAACAATAAAGTAAGAACGGTAAGTGAATTGATAATTGCATGTACAGCAGGAAGTAATTTCACCCAGCCACCAGCTCCGAACTTTGCTGGAAAGAAAATCAAAAAGGCAACAACGATCGGTATCAGTATTGATACCGCATAAATAATACGTAAGTATACTTTATTATCTGACAGTTCCTTTTCCATACGATTGTTGAAGCGATAGAATATCGAGTTCAGTTAAAAGTTGATCAACACCCTCACGAGACAACTCATAGCTACCCCAAAGGCCTTTTTCATTAACTAAAACTAAATCTGCGTCAAATTGATTGATACAATCAAAATAAAATTGCGTTTGATACACTAGGTTGGCTTTTCGCTTCTTAGCTGCATAGACCACTCTGTTCATGTAGTTTGTCTGCACTACAGAGAGAGAATCACTGCTGGAGACAATAGTTATTTCTTGATAGGTTTCACATGCATCCGGAATTTCAGATTGCAACCTCAAGGAGAACCTATTATCCCCAAATAATTGAAGAATTAGATACCATGCTACAGGTATCAGAAATACTACAAATATGATTAATCGCTTTAGCCCCTTACCCCTCAATTGCTATCGTATCAATAAAGTGCATTGAGAATTGCGTCTCCTTGATAAATCATGATGAAGATCAAGAAAACAACAAATAGCATCGGCAGAACGATAGACATCTTGAGAGATTTCTTCTCATGTCCAAGGTGCATAAACTCTGCGACGATGTAATATGCTTTCAATATAGTAAGCGCAATAAATACGGTAATTCTTGTCCATTTATATTCTGACGGAACCGTGAAAGCAATGCC
Source organism: Ekhidna sp. (assembly GCA_965601465.1). GTDB lineage: Bacteria > Bacteroidota > Bacteroidia > Cytophagales > Cyclobacteriaceae > Ekhidna. Next base: position 3,506,852 of record OZ271834.1, read on the forward strand.
AAATTCAATGGCTGTAATTGCTGCAAGGTAGAGCATTACCTTGATGAAGTTTCTCACTTTAGCCTTGTTTACCGGCTGTACTTCGACTTGTGGAGTTTGCTGTTCCATTTAATTGAGACTGATTAGATTAAACAAGGTAAAAGAATGTGAATACAAAGACCCATACTAGATCTACAAAGTGCCAGTAAAGACCTACTTTTTCTACCATTTCATAGTGGCCTCTTTTTTCGAAGATTCCTACAGTCGCTTGATAGAAAATAATGAAATTGATGACTACCCCACTAAATACGTGGAAGCCGTGAAATCCTGTGATAAAAAAGAATAGTGCGGCAAAGTTTGGAGGACCATATTGGTTAGAGGACAATCCAGCTCCTTGTAAAAAGTTACCAACTGCGTTCATCGACATATCTGATCCGTGGATGAAGTGACCCCACTCCCATGCCTGACAACCTAGGAAAGTTAATCCTCCAAGAATTGTCCATAGCATCCACTTTTCAACGCCTTTTCGATCCATTCGCTCACCAGCCTCAACTGCCAATACCATAGTCACACTACTAACGATCAAAATGAAAGTCATTAAACCTACGAATACCAAAGGAGCACTTTCAATGCCCAATGAATGCATGCCAGGGAATGCTTCAAAAACCTTCTCAGGAATTGGCCAATACTCTTGCGAGAATTTAAAGTCGGAAACAGAACCTGCATATGCCGGGTGACTGAATCGAATGAGACCATAGGTAATCAATAAAGCAGAGAACGTAAAGGCATCTGACAAGAGGAAAAACCACATCATCAGCTTACCATAGCTTACTTTCATTGGTGATACACCACCGCCCCAAATGTTTTTCTTGTCTTCGTCTACTATTACAGCCGTGTTAGCCATTCGTGTTAGATTTTGTAGGTTAATTATTGAAAATCAAAAATAAGTATAAATACAACCAAAGTCCACCTAGAAAATGCCAGAAAGTGGTACACATTTCTATTCTTACTAAACTCTTGGAATGTACCTTATAATTGAATGCTTTTACAAGAACAATCAACAAAAAGATGATGGCTCCTATTAGGTGAATAACGTGCAGTCCAGTGAAAATGTAGATGAATGAGCTGGCCGGATTTCCAACAAAATAATAGCCATTATCAACTAACTGACCCCAGGCTTGTAACTGACCGATAATAAATATCACTGCCAGAATTCCTGTTACTGCAAGTCCAATCCGAATATTTTTAATGTTATTGCGCTTTGCAGATATATAAGCAAAATGCATGGTCACACTGCTCAATATTATTACTGCTGTTGTAATTTGAAACAATGGAGGAAATTCAATGTATATCCAATCTCCAATCGATTTCTTAACGATGTACGCACTTGATAATGATATAAATATCATTATCACCGAAACAAGAAATAACCACATCGCAAATTTTTGCGGATGCATTGATCTCACTTTTGTCGCTTGCACTTCTCCTGTCATATCTTATCCAATAAAAAGGTTATTTGAACAATCGGTAGGTAAATGAAAGATCCAAACATGATCCTTCTTGCTTTCTGATTTGAAATATCCTTCATTAAACTGAAGGTTTGAGCTAAAAACAAAACTCCACAAATCGTTGCAACTACCCCACTTGTTAGGCCTGTTAAACCAAAATAGGTAGGTAATAGGCCCAATGGCAATAAGAACAAGGTGTAAACCATAATGTTTATTGCTGTATTCAAATCTTTTGCTCCTCCTCCTGGCAATAATTTAAAACCTGCCTTCTTGTAATCTTCATCAGAGACCCATGCAATAGCCCAGAAATGTGGAAACTGCCAGATAAATTGAATGCCAAAGATGATCATCGCCTCATAAGAAAGAACACCACTTGCTGCTGCCCATCCAATGAGTGGAGGTAATGCTCCCGGAATTGCGCCAACGAAAACGGCGATTGAACCAACACGCTTCAATGGTGTATAAACGAAAGCATAAAGTATCAATGAAAGCAGTGACAATGAAGTTGCCAACATGTTAGTCGCTAGATACATTAATACGAGACCAAGTATTCCAGTTAAGATGCTAAACCAAATGGCTTCAGATTCTGTAATGCGATTGGAAGGCAAAGGACGGTTACGAGTCCTTTTCATAATAGCATCATACTTCTGCTCTATGATTTGGTTTATGGTTACTGAAGAACCGGAGACTAAAAATCCAGCTAATAAGAATACCATTAAACTTCCCCAATTCAACAACGATTGATTAGCCAGGGCATATCCAAATCCTGAGGAGAACACCACTAAGAAGGAAAGTCTTGGTTTTAGAAGCTCATAATATGCTTTAACTTTCTCTGAAGCTGTGATATCGATATGTGCAATAGATGAGCTCACTTCTGTAATTTGAGTCGCAAAGTTAAATAAAACAGAAGGCTAAAGATGCCTACACCTAAAATTAAATGCAGGGGTTGTAACCAAAACGGAAATGAAAACCTAACCATTCCAATCCCAGCCAACATTGCTATAACTACTAAAATCAAGATCTGTTTGGATGATTTTATTAACCATAATTCTTGTGTTTTTCTACTTAAATAGAAAATCGACACACTTCCAATGAGAATCAACCAGGAATACGATCGATGGATGAAAAAAGTGGTGGTTAGGCTATTTGCCCATTCACTTCTACCAATCGTTGAAATCAAAAGATCATCAATCGTCCCTCTTACTTCCGTACCTAATATGATTTGTGGAATAAAAAGTAATGTCGTAACTAGTGAAATCCAAAATAACCTGGTGTTTGATAAAACACTTAGTTCCTTAACTCTAACGTTCATCCAAATCAATAAAGCGACAATCAATAGTGCTAACAACATATGAAAGGTGATGAATCCATGCAGAAGATTCGTAGACACTACCAGTGATCCAACCCAGCCCTGAAAACCAGTAAGAACGAAAATTGATACTCCCATAATCGGTATCCAAATGGATTTCCTTCTGAAAGCGAAAGCGAATATCATGTTTAGAAATACAAACAAGCCAATCAAAACACCTACCAAACGATTGATGTACTCTATCCAGGCTTTTGTTGCATCAAATTCTTGTTCTGATAGAACTGCAGGATCATCCGTCATTTTCCTACTTAACTCCGAATACCCTAGATTATCAAATAGATGTGCCAGTCGTTCATTTTTGGCAATTCGTTGCTCTCTAAAAATATCCTGGTAGTTGTCAGGAAGACCTTCGGATGATGTGGGAGGAATATACTCTCCAAAACATTTGGGCCAATCAGGGCAGCCCATGCCAGCTCCCATTACGCGTACAATACTCCCCACCAGGATCAGTATGAGTACTGATCCCAGTGTTATGGTATTGATTCTTAAAAAATTCTTTTGATTAATTAGCTTTCTCAACTCCTGCTAGATCTTCTTCCTTCGTTAGCTCGTTTTCATGCTCAAGGTTAGATTCAGGAGTGTGAGAGTAAGGTACAGTTTGAGGGATGAAATCATCCTTTGCACCCGGTTTGCTATAGTCATATGGCCATCTGAATACTTTCGGGATAGCTCCAACCCAGTTTCCGTGACCAGGGAATCTTGGCGTTGTCCATTCAAGCGTGGTGGATTTCCAAGGATTCGCAGGTGCCAACTTACCTCTAAAGATGCTGTAGAAGAAGTTGAATAGGAATATAAACTGAGCTGCAAAAGTTAGTATAGCAGCAACACTTACTAACGCATTCAAATCACCATAGATATTGAATGTTTCAAATGAGGTGAACGAATAATATCTTCTTGGGAATCCGGCAATACCAATGTAGTGCAGTGGGAAGAATACCAAGTATATACCCACAAATGATAGCCAGAAGTGTAGCTTACCAAGTTTATCATCCATCATACGACCGAACATTTTAGGGAACCAGTGGTAAACCCCAGCCAGAAGTCCAAAGAATGATGCACTACCCATTACGAGGTGGAAGTGAGCAACTACAAAATATGTATCATGTAGGTTGATATCTAAAACAGAGTTTCCAAGGAAAATACCTGTAAGACCACCTGAAATAAAGAATGATACTAAACCGATGGAGAACAACATCGCCGGCGTAAACACTATATTACCTTTCCACAAGGTCGTAATGTAGTTAAATGCTTTGATCGCTGAAGGAACTGCAATTACTAACGTAAGGATTGTAAATACTGATCCTAAGAATGGGTTCATACCAGTTACAAACATGTGGTGTGCCCACACAATGAATGACAAGAAACCAATTCCCAACATAGAACCAATCATCGCTTTGTATCCGAAAATTGGCTTACGAGAGTTTGTTGCAATGATCTCAGAGGTGATTCCAAGCGCTGGAAGGATTACGATGTATACTTCCGGGTGACCAAGGAACCAGAACAAGTGTTGATATAAAATTGGACTTCCACCGACGTTCGGTAAGGCCTCACCTGCAATGTAAATCTCTGAAAGGTAGAAGCTTGTTCCAAATGATCGATCAAAGATCAAAAGTAAAGCCGCTGATAACAATACTGGGAACGACAACAAACCAAGTATGGCTGTGATGAAGAATGCCCAAATGGTAAGCGGTAGCCTTGCAAATGACATTCCTTGCGTTCTCATGTTAATCACTGTTGTGATGTAATTAATTCCTCCTAGTAGTGAAGACGCAATGAACAGGGCCATTGATACTAGCCATAAGGTCATTCCTGTACCTGATCCCTGAATCGCTTGAGGAAGCGCACTCAAAGGTGGATATACGGTCCATCCTCCACCAGCTGGTCCTGTTTCTATAAAGAAAGAAACGAACATTACAACACTGGAAGCAAAGAAGAACCAATATGACAACATATTCATGAAGCCTGAGGCCATATCTCGGGCTCCAATTTGTAGTGGAATTAGGAAATTCGAGAAAGTACCGCTCAATCCAGCAGTCAACACAAAGAATACCATAATGGTACCATGCATTGTCACCAATGCCAAATAGAATTCGGCGTCTAGCTTACCGTCTGTTGTGATCCATTGACCAAGCATTGGACGCAACCACTCAAGATCCATTTCTGGAAAACCTAATTGAAGTCTGAAAATGATAGAAAGACCACCTCCTATCAAAGCCCAGAAGATTCCTGTAATCAAGAATTGCTTCGCGATTGTCTTATGATCCGTCGAAAAAATATACTTGCTTACAAACCCCTGCTCATGGTGATCATCGTGGTGATCGTCATGGGCTAAATCTTCCTGAAGTTGTATATCTGTTACTGACATATAATTTTTTTATTTAGAACTGCTTGCAGCAGTTGTAACTTTTTGTTCTTTCTCAATGTTTTCAATTCCGGCAGCAATTTTTGCAGCTTCTTTCAAATCTTCCGGAACCTCACTTAAATAATCAGGATTTAGCTTAAGAAAAGAGTTCTCCTGATTTTCCTTATACCATGAATCATACTCATCTTGTTCTAAAACGACAATGATTCCCTTCATACCATAGTGGCTCTTCCCACAGATTTTATTACAAACTAATTCATAGTTGAAATCAGGGTTACCGGTTTGTTCACGCATCTCAGCCGTACTAACGGTTGGCGTAAACCAAAAACGTGTAGGCATACCTGGAACCGCGTTCATTTGAATTCTGAAATGAGGATTATAAACACTATGGATTACATCTCTTCCTCTGATTTTTAGATGAACAGGTTTTCCTTTAGGGATAACCAATTGGTTTGGCATGAAATCATCGTGACCATTTTGATCCCCTAAATCAATACCCATGGAATTGATTGCATCAATCTTTCTAAAATCTGTTTTTCCTAGCTCACCATCTTTTCCTGGGTATCTAAATGCCCATGCATACTGATATCCCATTACTTCAATTACCTCCGACTCTTCTGGTGCTGGACCTGTTACTACATTCCATTGTTTTAAACCAGAAATAATCAACCAAGCCAAAACAACCGCAGGAACGATCGTCCAGATCATCTCTAACTTGTTATTATGAGGGTAGTAATGTGCTTTATTTCCTTCTTTATATCGGTATTTCCAACCAAAGCCGAACAGGAAAATTTGAGTAACAATGAATACAAATACTGTTACCGCCATAGTAATCCAGAAGAGATTTTCTGTGACTACTGCATGTTCTGATGCAATAGGCAAATTATAAGTATCATATTCAGTCATTGAAAAGTAGAAGAATCCCGCTATTCCCGAAATCAGGAACAATATCATCAAGACGCCCTGGAAGCTATTTCCAGAAGGCACATGACTCTTCTTCTTATCTTTCTTTACAACATCAACTAATGTGGTTACCCGGTAAGCTGCGAAAATTACAGCTAGAATTAATACAACCGCTATTACAATAATTAAATTGAGCATAATCTATCCTTCACTTATTAAATATGATGATGCAAACTTTCTTCCAACATAGGGTGATTCTTTGCGAACAAAGGTGCTTTTGCTAGTGCATTGAATGTCACATACAAGAAAGCACTTATGTATACGAGAATCAACCCGATTTCTAAGAATCCAAATCCTCCGTTTTCTCCAACTGTACCTGGTGAAACCATTAGATAGAAATCTAACCAGTGACCAAATACAACTGCTGGACAAACTACCTTCAAGATTCTTGAATGTCTCTTCGCATCTCTTGTCATTAAAACTAAAAATGGGAAGAAGAAGTTTAGAATTAAATTGATATAAAATACTGGCGCGTAGTGGTCATCTTTCCAGCGCTCTAAGAAGTACACTGTTTCCTCCGGAATGTGTGCATAATAGATCAAAAGGAATTGAGAAAACCATACGTAAGTCCAGAAAATCGTAAACGCGAAAACAAACTTTCCAAGGTCATGGATATGATTCGAATTTACGATTGAGAGATAGCCTTTGTCTTTCAGCATCACTACAATAAATAGTGTAAGCGCAAGACCTGCTACCCACCAACTTGCAAATGCATACCATCCGAACATCGTACTGAACCAATGCACGTCTATAGACATGATCCAGTCCCATGCAGACATAGATGATGATACCGCAAAGAACACTAAGAAAATCGCTGAAGTAGAACGCATTTTGTACCAGCTCTTTGTACCTCCTTCAATGTCTTCAGCAAAAGCTAAGGATCTCAACTTTCTGAAAAGTAGATACCATACACCAAAGAAGATAACCAATCTAGCTACCCAGAAAAGTGGAAATTCTCCACCCTGAAGAGGCCAGAAGAAATAAGGTGCTTTACCTTGAACTATCTTGTCCCCACCTTCTGCGGCATATAAATCAGCGTGTGTCCAGTGGAATATATCATGTGATCCAACTAGGAACACAACCAACATTAAAACAAATGCAATAGGAAGCCAGCTACCAAATGCGAATGGAATTCGCTTGATTCCTGCTGTCCAGCCTGCTTGAGCTGCATATTGAATAGCAAAAAAGAAGACACCAATAATTGCTAATCCTGCAAAGAAGACATTATTAATCCAAAGATTGGATAATAACCTTTTGACTGATGGGCTGCTTCCATGATGGGCTCCTTCACCGTGACCTTCGTCTGCACTTCCATGATCCTCAGCGGCATAAGGTTCCTGACCATGATCTGAAACTACCTCTGAATGGTCTCCTTCTCCATGTCCACCACCATGATCTCCGCCGGAACCAAGTGTAAAATAGCCTAGTACAGACAACACCAAACCTACCACTAGTGTGATCATTAGGCGCTTCTTAGCAGTACCAGTAAATTCGTATCTTTCTTCTGTTACCATGAGTAGACTTTAGTTCTTCTTTTGCAATTCTTTAACATACCGGGCAATTCTCCATCGATCCTCAGGACTTACCTGAGACCCGTGAGCTCCCATCAAACCTTTTCCATATGTGATCACATGAAATATGTGACCTTCTGTGATTTCAAGGTATGCAGCACCATTTAAGTTTGCGACACCTGCGTAAGCTTCAGCTACCAAACCGTCACCGTTTCCTTTTTCACCGTGGCAGTGCTTGCAATAGCTATCATAAGCTGCTTTTCCTTTTTTCACAACACTTTCATCATCCGCTGGATATGGGCTTTCAAGTGTTGCAGCTGCTACTTCAAGATCATCAACTCCAAGTCGAACTGGAAGGAGCTGACCTCTTCGAACCGTGTTGGCCACAGGTTCTCGCATATTCATTTTGAATTGGTTGTATGGGTTAGAGTTATAAAACTCACCATGTCCATCTTCATCATTTGAATCTAGCCAATTTCCCGAATTCTCGTCCTGAATTTGCGTAAGCGGCTCATATGGTGTTGAATGATACATCTGTGGAGCGTACTCCAAACCAGTGTCATCAACACCAGCAGCACATGAAGCGATTACAGCTCCAAGTGTGATAATACCTAAATATCTTAATGCCTTAAGCTTCATTATCATTCAAAAGTTTTGTTGTTAACTTCAGTTGCACCACTACCCTGCAGCACTTTTTTAATGTCTGCCTCTGATTTTTCATTTCCATCAAGGTCAATGGCCATTACGTGTTTATCATCTGTGATTCTGATATCATAAATCCGTGGCTTACCCCATGGCTTCAGATTGGAAATCACAAAGAAAGTTCCTACCATTCCGAATGATGCCAATAAAACCGTCATCTCAAAGGTTACTGGAATAAATGAAGGTATTGGAACATAGTCTTTCCCACCAATAATCATTGGCCAATCGACCCCCATCATTCCGACCATCATGGTCAAAGCTAATGTTGTTCCTGTAATCCCGAACATGAAGGCAGCTACAGACAACCAGCTTCTTTTATACCCTAGCACATCTTCAATTCCGTGTACAGGAAACGGTGAATAAACCTCTTCAATTTTGACACCTGACTCCCGAACTGTCTTAATGGCATCCATCAAAACATCCTCATCATCATAGACACCCAGTACGTAATTCGTTCCTTGAGACATAATCTATTTTTTTATTTAGCCGACTGTGTCGGTTTTTCTCCAGTTGCTTTAATAATACTTTTTACTTCTGCCATGTTGATCACAGGGAAGAACTTCGCGAAAAGGAAGAACGCTGTGAAGAACAATCCGAAGGTGAAAACATATACTCCAATATCGTACATCGTTGGATAGAACATTGCCCAACTTGAAGGCAAGAAATCTCTATGTAATGAAGTAACAATAATCACAAATCGCTCAAACCACATTCCAATGTTTACAATAATGGAAATGACGAAAGTCGCAGCCAGGTTTGTTCTGATCTTCTTGAACCAGAAAAGCTGAGGTGAAATCACATTACAAGTCATCATTGACCAGTATGCCCACCAGTAAGGCCCTGTTGCTCTATTGATAAAGGCATATTGCTCAGCTTCTACTCCTGAATACCACGCGATGAAAAATTCAGTGATGTAGGCAATACCTACTATTGATCCAGTAACGATGATGATGATGTTCATCAACTCTACGTGTTGGATCGTGATATAATCTTCAAGTTTATAAACTTTCCGAGTGACAAGGAGTAGTGTCAATACCATCGCGAATCCTGAGAAAATCGCTCCAGCCACAAAATATGGAGGGAAGATTGTCGTGTGCCATCCAGGAATAACTGAAGTGGCAAAGTCAAAGGATACAATGGTGTGTACAGAAAGTACAAGTGGTGTTGCAAGTCCGGCTAACACCAAAGAAACAGTTTCGTAATGCGACCAGGTCTTAGCTCCACCTGTCCATCCGAAGCTTAATGCTCCGTAAACTGCTCTAGAAATTTTATTCGTAGCTCTGTCTCTGATGGTAGCAAAGTCAGGTATTAGCCCGATGTACCAGAATACAAGAGAAACCGAGAAATACGTTGAGATTGCAAATACATCCCATAGTAGTGGCGAATTGAAGTTCACCCAAAGAGATCCGAATGTATTTGGAAGCGGTAATGCCCAGTAGAAACCTAACCAAGGACGTCCCATGTGTAGTACAGGGAACATCGCCGCACAAATTACAGCGAAAATGGTCATTGCTTCAGAAGCTCTGTTGATTGACATTCTCCATCGTTGACGGAAAAGAAGTAGTACCGCCGAAATCAACGTTCCAGCGTGACCGATACCAACCCACCATACGAAGTTGGTGATATCCCATGCCCATCCGACAGTTTTATTAAGACCCCACATTCCGATTCCATCCCAAAGAGTGATTGCTACTGCATACCCTCCGGCAAGGAGAAGTGCTAAAGAGACTGCCATAGCAAGCATCCACGTTACCGTAGGTTTTTGCTCTACTCTTCCAGCAATATCCTCAGAAACATCGTGGACTGTCTTTCCACCCGTTACTAAGGGTATCCGTACTTCTGATTCTGCGTGCATTATGCTTCTTGTTTATCGTTTTTGTCTTTATTTCTGATTTTTGTGAGATACCAAACGTTTGGCATTACTCTTAGCTCTTCAAGTACGTGATACGCCCTGTCCTCAGTCGCCTCTACACTCTTCTCGTTATACTTAAGCTTCAATGTTTTTGAAATTCTGCTTTCTGGATCTTTCATATCTCCGAATACTAATGCATCCGTAGGACATGATTTTGCACAAGCAGTTTGAATTTCACCGTCAACTGGTCTTCTACCCTCTTTCTTCGCATCTAGCTTACCTGACTGGATTCGCTGAACACAGAAAGTACATTTTTCCATCACCCCTCTTGCTCGAACGGTCACATCAGGATTCAATACCATCTTGCCAAGGTCGTTGTTCATTGGTAAGTTGTCAGCAAACTTCGAATTGTCGTGGTACTTGAACCAGTTGAATCTTCTTACTTTATATGGACAGTTGTTAGCACAATATCTTGTACCGATACATCTGTTGTAAGTCATTTGGTTGAGACCTTCACTACTGTGAGTCGTTGCAGCAACAGGACAAACAGTCTCACAAGGAGCATTATTACACTGCTGACACATCATCGGTTGGAAAGTCACCTCCGGATTTTCAATGGCCGCTAGCTCTTTCTGCTTCACCTCCATCATATTCTTATCTTCTGCAGATAATTCATCCTCAGGTCGAGAGCTGTAGTATCGATCGATACGAATCCAGTGCATCTCTCTTCGGTTCAGCACCTCTTCTTTACCAACAACCGGAATGTTGTTCTCAGTCTGACAAGCAACCGTACATGTTCCACATCCTGTACATGAGTTAAGATCCACGATCATTCCCCAGTGGTGATTTGGATATTCGTGACCTTTCCAAAGTGAAACTGCATGAGGTCTTACCTTCGTGCCATCGGCTTTAGAGATCATCGGGAAGCTTCTACCCGCCTGAGGATCTTGTTGATACTCTCCTAGCGTAGCTTCCTGGATCACTGTTTCTCTACCAGCGTAAGTTTGAGCTGTTTGCGTCTGAGCTACTTTTTTCTCTTCTCCAGTTAGCTCAAGAGTTGCCGAACCATTGAATCTTAGTCCGTCTGCAGAGCTACTTACTAATTGGTAAGCGTTAACTCCTACTCCATTACCAACTTTACCTGACTTGGTTCTTCCGTATCCGACAGCTAAACCAATCGTTCCAAACGCTTGTCCCGGCTGTGGGATTATAGGAGCTGTGACAGACTTTCCATTGACAGTCAATGTAGCAACCTTATAATCCATGTCACCACCTTTCACATCCCATCCGTTTTCACGTGCCTGCTTTGGTGAAACAGTTAGGTAATTGTCCCAGCATGCCTTCGTAATTGGGTCTGGCATTTCTTGCAACCACGGGTTGTTTGACTGAACACCATCTCCAACAGAGTAGTTTGCATAAAGCGCTAATTCAAGTCCATCGGACTTAGCTGAATATCCTTTGAGGTTCCCTCCAACTACAACAGCGTCAACAGATACAGATCCTGCATCGGTATTAGATTCGGTATTGTAGAAGCCATCGTGTAGGCACTTATCGAAGAATCCATTAAAATCTCCAGAAGCTAGTGGCTGCCAACCTTCTCTGATGAAATCATAGTAAGAAGAAGTATTGTCTGCCCAGACCAAGAAAGACTCCTGTGCTTGTCTGGTATTGAAAATATTTTGAATAGTAGGTTGTGAAAGGGTAATGTGACCAGTCACAGGTTCGAAATCATTCCAGGATTCTAGATAGTGGTGATCCGGGGTGATATACTTCACTGAACTGTTCGTTTCATCCATTCTATCCGATGTAGAAATGGTTGTTTTCACCTTTCCTAATGAGCTTACTAACTGGGCACCCATCGGGTGATCATAAGCAGGGTTACTGTTATAGAAAATTACAGTTCCTACCGATCCGGCTTTTACTTCGTTAACAAGTGTAGCAAACGCAGCATCATCTCCTTTTCTTGTATTTATACTTTTTGATAAATCGATGGTAGAACCATAACTCTGAAGCAAATCATTGATTGCAATAACAAGTAATTGTACGTTTTTGTCATTAGATCCACTAACTACTAAAGACTTACCTCTGGATCTCCAAAGATCATTTGCCGCTTTTTCAAGTATTACACTATCTTCCAATCTTCCTACACCAGTTGTTGATGCTCCGGCTTTCTGGGCGATCAGGTTATATAAGTTGGCAACATATAATCCCTCCTGAGAAGGTTTGATAGGCTGTCTATAATCTGCGTTTGATCCTGTCAATGAAAGGTTAGACTCGAAAGAATAAAGTCTTGACATTTCTTTCTTGTCTGGTCCGAGTTTTCTTGTGGCAGCGAACTGTTTGTTATTCAATGACTGATTTGGCCAGTTGCCAAGAAAGTCTGCAGTGATCGAAACGATGGTGCTTGCTTTTGAGAAGTCATGCATCGGCAGGCTTCTTGCACCAGTAGCTTCTCCATATGCATCCAATAATCCGCTCATTGAGATAGGATCATATTGAATATGATCGACTTGACCATACTTATCACTTAATGCCTGTACAGCACGCATCGTGCTAGGGCTACAATTGGAATAAGAAACTATTGCAATCTTGCCACCATTTGCAGCAAGCTCTGTTTTAATTCTGTTGTCGATGGTTTCCCAGTCAGAATCTTCACCACCGATTTTAGGGTTTTGAAGACGCTCACCATCGTAAAGAGAAAGTACGGAAGATTCAACTTGTGTAGTTGTACCTCCTTGACTGATCATCGAAAGATCGTTGCCTTCGATTTTGATTGGTCGACCTTCGCGTGTTTTAACAACCACTGAAGCTACATCATTACCCATCGCATAAGTCGATGCATAATAGTTAGCTACTCCAGGGTCAACGTCGACTGGTTTGTTTACGTAGGGGATTGCTTTTCTTACTGGAGCCTCACATGCAGCCAATGAAACAGCCGCTACTCCAAATCCCATCATTTTTAAGAAGTCTCTTCTTGATGGCTCACCATTGTCACCACCATTGATAGGTAAATATTCTGGGAATTCTTTTGAAGCTCTCGCCTGGAAATCTGCAGTGTTTTCCAGTTGTTCTAATCCCTTCCAGTATTTCTTAGTTTCTTTCATTACTATTTTAGATCAGCTGTTACGAATATTAATAGTGACACTTAGAACATTCCAATCCACCAATATCTTCTACTTTCATCGGCTCCTTGCTCTGCTCCGAATGAAGCTTCACAAGTTTGTCGTAATATTCGTTTCCTTTCGAATTTACATTCGTTTCTCTGTGACAATTGATACACCATCCCATCGTTAATGACGAGTATTGATATACAACTTCCATCTCTTTAATAGGACCGTGACATGTTTCACACTCTAAACCAGCTACATTCACGTGCTGAGAGTGATTGAAGTAGGCCAAGTCCGGAAGGTTGTGAATTCTCACCCATTCAATAGGTTTGGTATTCGTTCCATAAGTTTTTGTATCAGGATCGTAATCGATCGCTGCGTAGATTTTTGCGATTTCCTCTGACTCTGTCTTCACCTGTGTATGACAATTCATACAGATGTTTGGTGAAGGGATATTTGCAGATTTTGATATGTTCACTCCCGTGTGACAATATTGACAATCGATCTCATATTGTCCAGCATGAATCTCGTGAGAAAATGCAATTGGCTGTGTTGGCTGGTAACCTTGCTGAACCCCAATGGTAAACGCACCGTCAATAAGCGTTTTTAATACAATGATGGTGAATACAAATATCACAAGTCCAACAAAATTATTGCTCTTTAAGAAGGCGACAACATTAAATTCTTGGGATACGACCTCTTGTTCTGCCTCGTCAAGTCCTTTGACGTCTTTTAAATGCTTAACCAGAGTTTGTGCGGCTATAATAAGAGCGACTACTGCTAAAGCAAGAACTACAACCAAGATAATGATCACGGCCATTAAGTAAGAAGAAGAGATAGCATCACCACCTGCTCCCCCACCATCAGCAACAACCACTTCCTCTACCGGAGGTCCTTTTGCTGTTTCTGACTGTATGTAAGCTAACAGGCTTAAAACATCGTCGTCCGAGAACGAAGGGTAAGCCGTCATTACGGTCTGGTTATATTCTTCCCATAGTTCCAGAGCGATTGGATCACCTGCTGCAATCATCGCCTGTGAATTCTTAATCCATGGGATTAGCCATTCTACTGATCTTCTTTCAGTCACGCCATTCAAAGCAGGTCCAATTCGAACCTCCCATATTTTGTGGCATGTAGCACAGTTTGCTTTAAAAGAAGATTCACCAGCGGCAATTACGCTTTCGTCGGTGGGTATTTCCTGAGCATTTAAGCTAGTTGAGATAAAAATTCCCAGAGCAAGGCCTAGGAAGATTTTGGTTAGTTTCGGTGTTGTTTTAAACATGTATTCCGATGGGCTTGAGATCAAACGCGTACAAAAGTAATATCGGGTTGTTGTATTTCAAAGGTGGGCTATAAACGCGGTTCATACTCGACCAGCAGTGTTTCATAACAATATGATATTCAGCATTTTAAGAATGATAAAAATCATAAAAAAGACATTATTTAGAATAATTCTAAATAAATAAAATGCATTGCTTATTTGATGTTTTCGACAGGGTCGTATTCTTGGGTTTCATTCTCCTTTAAATAATCATACAAGAACTGGTGAATGGTAGGTCTGAGGTTGAGTTCATAGATTGCTCTAAATGCACGAGATGGATACACACGATTTGTGAGGAAAATAAATACAAGATCATTTTTAGGGTCTGCCCAAGCTAGTGTTCCTGTGTAGCCAGAATGACCAAAGCTTTTGAAACTAGCATCTTTCGCGACACTGCTTGCGATTGAATCGTATACCAGAAGTGGTTTGTCAAAACCAAGACCTCTTCGATTTTCATTATTTGGATATTGCGATGTTGTAAATAGACCGACAGTTTGAGGTGATATCAATTCAACACTATCGACCGAACCTTCATTCAACAGCATTTGAAATACGTTTGCCAAATCTTGCGCATTACTGAACAAACCGGCATTTCCAGATACCCCTTTCATCATAATTGCACCTTCATCGTGGACGTAACCATGAATGGGTTCCATTCTAAAGAACGTGTCGATTTCCGTGGGCACTATCTGATTCACTGAAAAGCTATCCAAAGGATTGAATGTCAGGGTCCTGGATTTTAGAGGTTGGTAAAAATGGTAGTCGAGGTAATCGTCATAAAGTGTATCGGTTAAGTTTTTAACCATTTCCGGTATCAGGTAAAAAAACAATCCGGAATATTTATACTTCTTCTCATCTGATACCTCACTCTTACGAATCATCTTTTTGATTTTATTGTAGAAGTCAGCATGTAAGTAGAGGCTATCACTCAAGGCGTAATCGAAATCTCCACCATTTTCAGTCGAAATTGTATTATTCTTAAATTTCCCATTCTTACGAGTCACTTCTTTATAGTAGGGTATCCATGGATAAAGGCCTCCTTGATGAGCTAAAGCTTCGCGAAATGTTACCTTACCTACTTTACCAATTTTATCAATGTATTTTCCAATTGGATCATCCAGGTTATAATGACCATCATCATAAAGCTTCATCATTGCCAGGGTCCCACCCACGACTTTTGTCACCGAAGCGAGATCATAGATATCGTTGACCGCCACTCTTCTGGCTGAGTCATACGTATGGTATCCATATGATTTGATGAAAAACACACTATCACCCTTACTGGCTAGAATCACGCAACCAGGAAAAGCTTCCGCTTTGATTGCGTCATAGATGACACTATCTATATTATTCTTCATGTTTTCTAAAGCTTGTGCGTTGACGAAAACGATTGCAAAAAAGAAAAGTAAGAATAACGTATGTCGTAGTTTGAGCATGTTCTATTTTTGAAGCTTACTTAATTTATTAATGGAGCAAACCAAATATTTTATCATCGATTTCGACAGCACTTTTACACAAGTAGAGGCACTTGATGTACTAGCTGAAATCTCTCTCAAGGATAACGAAAATCAAGCGAAAGCCATTGAAGAAATTAAGTCTATTACTGATCAGGGAATGGAGGGTGGTATGTCATTCCGGGAGTCGCTTAAGAGACGGATTGATATACTCGAGGCTAATAAAAAGCATCTGCCAGAACTTGTCGACCGACTGAGTTTACTTGTCTCTAAATCTTTTAAAAGAAACACGGAATTCATCAATAAATATACGGACCAGATTTTCATTGTCTCCAATGGATTTAAAGATTTCATTGTTCCGATTGTAGAGAAGTTTGGGATCAAGGAACAAAATGTTTTTGCCAATGAATTCAGCTACGATGAAAATGAAAACATCATCGGCTTTGACGAAAACAACTTGCTTTCAGAAAATAATGGCAAGCCCAACCAGATTAAAAATCTGAATTTGGACGGAGAGGTATTTGTGCTGGGAGATGGCTTTACAGATTTTGAAATCAAGAAAGCAGGACTTGCGCACAAATTTTATGCGTTCACCGAGAACGTTCGTAGAGAAAAGATTCTGGTTGAAGCAGATCATGAAGCGCCCACTTTGGAAGAGTTTCTTTTTACTCAGAAACTTGAACGGGCACACTCCTATCCAAAAAACAGAATCAAGGCCCTACTGCTTGAGAATATTCATCAGGATGCTGTAAACAAACTAAAAGAGGAAGGCTACCAGGTTGAGGTGTATCCCGCGGGCATGACGGAAGATGAGTTGGCAGAGGCAATCAAAGATGTGAGCGTTTTAGGAATACGTTCTAAAACAATGGTCACTGACAAGGTTTTGGCAAATGCCAAACGTTTACTCGCCATAGGTGCTTTCTGTATTGGGACCAATCAAATAAATCTCAAATCTGCACTTGAAAAAGGTATAGCCGTATTTAATGCCCCGTTTTCTAATACGCGATCTGTTGTTGAGTTAGCTCTTGCTGAAATCATCATGTTGATGAGAAACCTTCCTGATAAAATAATTCAGATGCATCAAGGGAAGTGGAGCAAATCTGCAAGTGGTAGTTTTGAAATCCGAGGAAAAACCCTTGGAATCATTGGATATGGTAAAATTGGATCACAACTTTCAGTTCTAGCTGAATCCGTTGGATTGAATGTTCAATATTTTGACATTGAGGAAAAGCTAGCATTGGGTAATGCGACACGATGCACTAGTTTGGACCAACTTTTAACAACATCTGACATCATCAGCATACATGTTGACGGTAGAGAAGAGAATGATTCATTTGTCTCCGCTAAGCAGTTTGACCTTATGAAAAATGGTGTCGTATTTATCAACTTAAGTCGAGGACATGTTGTTGATATTGAAGCCTTGGTTGCAAATGTGGAGAATGGTAAAATTCATGGGGTAAGCGTAGATGTATTTCCAGAAGAACCATTGAGCAATGATCATCCGTTCAAATCACCACTAATGGGTCTAAAAAACACGATTTTAACACCTCATGTGGGTGGCAGCACGCTTGAAGCACAAGAAAATATTGCTGATTTTGTACCATCAAAAATCATTGAATATATCAATACAGGATCGACCACTAATAGCGTAAATTTTCCAAATATTACATTGCCAAGTCTTAGCCAGGCGCATCGTTTTATTCACATACATAAAAACGAGCCGGGTGTCTTAGCTGACATAAATAATGTACTTGCTGACCATGGTATTAATATTGGAGGACAATACTTAAAAACCAATGATGGTATAGGATACGTTATTACGGATATAGATAAGAACTATCAAGAGGAGGTAATAAAAGATTTAAAAAGAGTCAGAGGTACCATAAGATTCAGAGTTTTATATTAAGTTTATAGCAGAAATTAACAATAGCCGCCCAAACCAAAAGAGCTTACTAAATCGTTTTATAAGCTAAATTGAGAAAAATGAGTTATCCGCTTAACTGGAAATCGCTTAGTACCATCGAAGAGTTCAATCGGCTGGTTGAACGCTCCAAAGAGAAACCTGCGCTTGTTTTTAAACACCGCCCCTCTTCTCCAGAGAGTATGCTAGCTATGGAAACATTAGAAAGAGATTGGACGATTTCTCCGGAAAATCTTGATTTATACATGATTGATGTTATGAAAGACAAGGAAGTAACTGAAGCAGTTACCGATATGGCTGGAGTAATGAACGAATACCCTCAAGTGCTTTTGTTTGCCGATGGTGTTACTATGTATGACGAGTCAAGAGAAATGATTAGTGTCAAAAAAATTAAACTGGCATTAAAAATTATAAATAGAACTTTCAAATGGATGGAAACACGAGTTTAAAGGAACTTTAACCGCCTTTTTAAAATTATAAACGCTCTTAATCATAAGGGCTTTTTTTATGTCTAATAAAATTTACTTCACGCCAGGACCGGCACAGCTATTCTACACTTTCGAGGAACATCTTAAGAAAGCGATTTCTTTGGACATACCCTCGATTTCTCACAGGAGTAAGGAATTCGTCAAGGTTATGCAAGAGACTACAGAAGCTTTATCAGAGCTTCTTGAATTACCGGATGGTTACGATGTGTTTTTTATTAATTCTGCCAATGAAGGCTGGGATCGCATCATTCAGAACCTTGTGACAAATAGCTCACATCATTTTGTAAATGGAGCATTTAGCAAGAAGTTTTATGACTTTGCTATCGCCCATGGAAAATCAAGTACTGTTACCAAGTCAGAGGATGGCCAGCATTTTACTTCCTGGAAGGTACCAGATTCGGCAGAATTGATTGGTTTAACGAAAAATGAAACAAGTGTTGGTCACAGTTTTCTTGAAAGTGAGATAGAACAACTTATGAATGAGAATCCTGAAAAGTTAATCGCACTGGATGTGGTAAGTGCAGCTCCTTCCCTACCCATTAATTTCAATAATGTTGATACGGCTTACTTTTCTGTTCAAAAAGCTTTTGGATTACCTGCTGGACTTGGAGTATGGATTGCAAATCAAAGGTGTCAGGAAGTTGCGAATAAAAGAGCCAAAAATGCCAGCCTAGGCTCTTATCGATCACTTCCAAACCTCAAAAAATTCGGTGACAAGGATCAAACGCCAGAGACGCCAAACATGTTATTCATTTATTTATTGGGCAAAATAGCACAGGATATAATTCGAGCTGGAGTTCAAAAAATGAGAAACGACACCACTTACAAAGCGGCTATTTTAAATCAAACAATTGAAAATCATCCTTTGCTATCACATTTTGTGGAATCCAAGGATCATCGATCAAAAACTACCATAGTTGCCAAATCAGATCAGAGTAACCGTATCCTTCAACACTTTGAAAAAAAGGGGCTTATCCTTGGCACGGGTTATGGTGCTCACAAAGAAAAGCATATCAGAATTGCCAATTTCCCTACCCACTCGAAGGAGTCCATAGAAATGTTATGTGATTTATTGGAAAAATTAGAATAATATTCTGTTTGATTGAAACAAAATGCAGTGATTCAGTGTATTCTTTTTATGAACATAAATATTTCGATAAAAAATATTTATTAAATAAGAAATTGTCATTGATTGATAAAATATCAGTCATACCTTTGCACACATAAACACCCAAAAATTGATCACGCCTCTTAAAAATATTATCGTCTGCCTTGACCATTCGGAAATGGACAAAGGCCTCATTGAAAATGCCTGCACCATAAGCAAAATCGCAGGAGCGGACCACATTACTTTTTTAAATGTTATAAGGGACTTTAACCTTCCAGAATCTGTACTTAAAGAATTTCCAGACTTACTGGATAAGGCACTGGCAGAAAGAAAGAATGAAATTGATGCCTTAATCGAACAGCATTTCAAGTGTGACAATAAAACTTCCACACTCATTTGTCAAGGTGGAGAAGCCAAAGAAATACTGAAAGCAGCGTCAGATTTAGATGCCGATTTGATCATTTTGGGGCGTAGAACAGGTAGTGATTCAGTACTAAGTACAAGAGTTGCAAGACGATCTCCTTGCAATCTGTTGCTTATCCCCGAAGGTGTGGAGCTTAAGTTTGAAAAAATCTTTATTCCAGTAGATTTTTCAGATTATTCTTCTCTCTCGTTAAATGGAATCATGGATTTCACAAAAGAGCTAAAATCCAAAGTCTATTTGCAAAATGTTTACCAAGTACCTTCCAGTTATCGGTATTCCGGGAAAACGTATAAGGAATTTGCTGATATCATGAAAGGACATGCAATCAATGACCTTGAAATACTAATCAAAAACGTTAATAAAAATCAACAAGAGCTTATTCCTGTATGCTCGTTGGATAAGGACGGCAAAATCATTGACTTGGCTCTTGAAGAAGCTCGAAAGAAAAAAGTCGATTTGATTGTAATGGGTGCCAAAGGAAGAACGACTACCTCTGCCCTATTTATTGGAAGTAAATCTGAAAGGATGATCAGGATAAATGAAGATATACCTCTGATGGTCATCCGTAAAAAAGGTGCGGTGGCAGGAATTTTAGAGTCACTAATTGATCTAAGCTAACTTCTCATCTTATCCAGTAAGTAATTAAGAGTTTCAGCCTCTTGTTCAGATATCTTGCTAATGGAAGCTTCCCATTTGTCCATATCTGTATCCATCTTTTCCAAAAGTTGAAGTCCTTTTTTGGATATCAGAACATCTACCGCTCTTCGGTCTTCTGAGCACTGGCTCCTAATTACCAATTCTTTTTCTTCCAGCTTATCTACAATTCTGGAGGCATTAGAGCTTTTGTCAAGCATTCGATCAATGAGTAGATTAACCGTAGCAGGTTTTGGATGTTGACCCCTTAAAATTCGAAGAATATTGAATTGCGGGGTTGTCAATCCATAAGATTTGAAAAGCTTCGTATTTTGTTGATTAATCCAAGCATTGGTGTAAAGAATATTTACCACCGCCTTCGAAAATTGGCTCTTGAACTTTTCTTGCTTAATCTCCTCTGAAATTCCCATATCGCTTAATTAAATACAATTACATTAAATGTAACAACATTTCTTAAAAAAGGTTGCCTATCCAATAATTTTATCCTCAAATTAAACCTTCAATTATCTTTATCATCTAAGTCTCGTACCCACCTGAAAAAATTGGAAGATTTAATAATAGAAAAAATCCGTGAAGAGGAGACCCGTAATTATGGGTTCAATCTTTTGGTACGAGAGTATCAGGAACGCATCTATTGGCATGTTAGAAAAATGGTGATCGATCATGATGATGCAGATGACTTAGTACAGGAGATTTTCGTTAAAGTTTGGAATAACCTTAACAAGTTCAGGGAAGACTCAAAACTCTATACCTGGATCTATCGAATAGCTACGAACGAGTGTCTCAATTTTCTAAAAAAGAAGAAGAGACGATTTTTCTTACCGATTCACGATCTGGAAGGGGAGCTTACTGAGAAACTGACCAGTAGTGTTGAGCCAAGTGGCGATGAAGTTCAAATGAAACTTCAGAAAGCGTTGTTAAAACTTCCAGACAAGCAGCGAATGGTGTTTAACATGAAATATTATGAAGACATGAAGTTTACCGAAATCGCAGAGATTACAGGGACCAGTGTTGGAGCACTAAAGGCCAGTTATCATCATGCGGTAAAAAAAATTGAAGAATTTATAAATACCGATTAAACCTTTGGACCTTTAAACCATCTAATGGAAACGAGATGAAGTATAAACTAGACGATATCGACAAAAAAGAATCATTTAAAGTGCCTGAAGGCTACTTTGAAGATTTGCCTTTAAAGATCCAGCAACGGATCTCTAAGGAAGAGAAATCGCATGGAATAAGAGTTCCAGGCTGGAGTCTTGCACTTGCTGCATCGATCTTATTGCTGGTAACATTTGTATTTATTCTTCCAAGCAATGATGCTTCAGCTGAAGAACTTCTTGCTCAAATTTCGCAGGAAGAGATCGTAGCATATCTCGATCAAATAGAATTAGATGAATTTGATATCGCCTCAGCGATAGGAGATGAAGTTAATGAACTTGATTTTAATGACACGAATGTATTGGATGGAGTTGATTTAGAAGATCAGTCTCTTGATGATGTATTAATAGAATATGATTTAGCAGACGAATACCTATAACGATGAAAAAGATATTATTAATAATTGCATTTTGTGCTTGCTTTGGTGTTTTTGGGCAAAGTCCTGAAACATTGAAAAAAATTGAGGCAGCCAAAATCGCTTTGATAACCGAGCGGTTAGAACTGTCACCAGAGCAAGCAGAAAAGTTCTGGCCTATCTACAGAGAGTATGGCCAAAGGAGAAAGGAGATCAGAAAAGATTTTGATCTGGCAAGAAAGACTTTCGATCCGAATAAGGCATCAGAAGAAGAGAATAAGAAAATGCTGGACATGGCGAATCAGGTCAAAGACAGACAGTTAAAGCTAGAGCGAGATTATGCAGATAGAATGTCGAAGGTGATTACATCCAGACAGATAAATAACTTGCGGAAAGCAGAAAATGATTTTAAGGAGATGTTAATCAGACGAGTACGTGCACAGCAGATGCAAAGACAGAAGCAGAAGAGAAACAACGACCGATTGAACAATCGTCGAAACTAAACCAACCTATCCTACCTGATGTATCGCACGGTAACCATATTGGTGCTGCTGTTGTTAACTCTTCCATCTGTTTCGCAAGAAGCCAGTTTGAGCTATGCAGAGCAGCTACAAGCAATTGAGGATGAAATGGATTCACTTTCTATTTTTAACCTAATAGATGAAGTTTTTGCCTCCGAAGATCCTGCCAATGAGCTCAGTATTCGAATGGGCTTTACTACCAATGTGACAAGTGCCGGACGTGATTATGATATTAGCCAAAGTGGAATATCAGCCGGTGCTTCATACTATCATAAATCTGGTCTTTTCGGAGATCTTGCAGGTTATTGGAACAGTGGTGTTGACCCCAATTACAATCCTACAATTCTGTCTGTTGGCTATCTGGGAAGTTTTAAAAACAGAAAATGGAGTTATTCAATGGATGCGGAAAGATGGTTCTTTAATCCAAATGATTCCTCCAACAATCCTCTTACTTCTTCTCTTGGAGCTTCATTAACCTATGATTTTGAATGGGGTTTTGCAACGGTAGATTACTCCTTTTTATTTGGTGAGGAAACTGCAAACCGATTAATTTCAAGCTTATCTGGCACGATTGGATTAGGCAAATGGTGGATATTCAACAACGTTAGCTTCTACCCCTCTGTAAGTATGATGACTGGAAATAGTGACATTACGCAACTCAGAATTACGGACCAGGAAGTAAGTGCTCAAACAGCTAATCGCATCAATCGATTAACATCCTTTGCAGATTTGACATTGGAACAAAGAAAGTTTATTGGATTGCTGATTTTAAGAGCCTTTGAAAATGACATCATCGATGAATCAACAAGAAATAGCCTATTAAGGGATTTAAGAAATGCCCAAACACTTACCCCGGAAAACAAATCAGCATTGGAAACAATAGCTAGCGAAGGGTACCAAACCGAAGAACTTGTTGATGGAAAAAGATTTGGCACATTAAATTACGCCTTCACACTACCCCTCTCCCTCTCAACCGATCGTATATTTATTCTATTAAGTTACACTTACAGCATCCCTGTACAATTACCAGATGAATTCATAGAGGTCGAACCGATTGGATTTTTTGGAGCTTCAATTTCTTATAGAATACCTTTTAAATAATCGCTGAAGAAATGGAATAAAAGTCTACCTTTGCATCCCGTAACAAGGAAAAGGAAAACGCTCTTCATGTCTAAAACTAAATACATTTTTGTTACGGGCGGTGTAACATCTTCACTCGGAAAAGGAATCATCGCAGCCTCTCTTGGTAAACTACTACAAGCCAGAGGCTTATCCGTGACCATTCAAAAATTTGACCCGTACATCAATATAGATCCCGGCACTCTAAATCCATATGAACATGGAGAGTGTTACGTTACAAATGATGGCGCGGAAACTGATCTGGACCTTGGTCATTACGAACGTTTTCTCAGTATTGAAACCTCACAGGCAAACAATGTAACCACAGGTAGGATCTACTACAATGTGATTCAGAAAGAACGTCAAGGAGAGTTTCTCGGTAAGACAGTTCAGGTAATTCCTCACATTACAGATGAAATCAAAAACAACATTTACCGACTCGGTGAGACAGGTAAATACGATGTTGTCATAACAGAAATTGGAGGATGTGTTGGTGATATTGAATCACTTCCCTTCATAGAAGCAGTAAGACAAGCTCGATTTGAATTGGGTCCTACCAATAGCATCTCGATTCACCTTACATTGATTCCTTACCTGAAAGCATCTGGAGAGTTAAAAACCAAACCGACCCAACATTCGGTAAAAGAACTATTAGAGGCCGGTATTCAACCGGATATTCTGGTATGTCGATCGGAGTACCCAATCTCTCAGGAAATACGTAAGAAATTGGCATTATTTTGTAACGTACCTATTAATTCAGTCATCGAAGCATTAGATGCTCCAACTATCTATGATGTGCCGATACTGATGAGAAAAGAAAAGCTGGATGAACGAGTGCTCACCAAGTTTAAGATGCCTTACAAGAAGGAACCAAAAATTGTAAAGTGGAAAGAATTTCTTGGAAGGCTTAAAAACCCAACAGATTCTGTTAATATAGGTTTAGTGGGTAAATATGTGGAACTGCAAGATGCTTACAAGTCGATTGCTGAGTCATTTATTCATGCAGGTGCGGCGAATGAATGCAAAGTAAACGTGAAATGGATTCATGCCGAAGAACTTGATGGAGACAATGTTCGTAAGTCTCTTCAAGACCTTGATGGCATATTAGTAGCACCTGGTTTTGGAGAAAGAGGGATTGAAGGAAAAATTTATGCTGTACAGTATGCAAGAGAAAACAAAATACCATTCTTTGGTATTTGTTTAGGTATGCAATGTGCAGTTATCGAGTTTGCCAGAAACGTCATTGGAAAGAAAAAAGCCAATAGTACGGAAATGACGAAAACCTCCTACCCTGTCATTGACCTGATGGAAAGTCAGAAAAACATTAAAGACATGGGTGGAACCATGAGACTTGGAGCTTATGTTTGCGAACTCAAAAAGGGTAGTAAAGCATATGCCGCATACGGTTCTAAAAAAATAATGGAACGCCACCGACATAGATATGAGTTTAACAACAAGTATTTGGAAGACTACCAGAACGCAGGAATGACTGCCACAGGTATTAATCCAAAGACTAATCTTGTAGAAATTATGGAGATTGCAGATCATCCATGGTTTGTTGGGACTCAATATCACCCAGAATTAAAATCAACAGTAATGGATCCACATCCACTGTTTGTAAAATTTATCAAAGCATCTCTTGACCGAAAGAAAAGTCAAGAAGCATAATTCATACTAAATGGATCGAAATCAATTTATAGGACTAATCCTAATGTTTGCCTTATTGGCAGTTTACTTCACATGGTTTGCCCCTGAACCACCAGTTCCCGAAGAATTGGTAACTCAAGAAGAACCAGTAACGGAACCAACAGCTGAAGCCGTTTCAATTGATACGCTAACATCAACTGTATCAGAGATTCCTGATTCTTTGCAAGCAACATTAAACGTTCAGAAATACGGAGCTTTCGCTTTTGCTTCCGAGGGTGAAGAAAAAGATGAGCTCATTCAAAATGAAGAATTATCCATTTTGTTTTCCAACAAAGGTGGAAGAATTAAAAATGTCTACCTAAATAATCACAAGGATTACATGGGCAACCAGCTTGTACTGATGGATGCCGCAAAATCAAAAACTGATTTAATTGTTGATCACAATGGAAGAAAGATCAATCTATCCGAACTCATATTTATACCTGCCATCAGCAATCAAGGAGATACCACAGTAATTTCTTATGTTCTTTCTGAAGGAAATTTCTCAATCACACAAGAATACCTAATCCCTCCAACAGGATTTGAAGTTTCTTACCGTGTGAAAACTTCCGGATTGAACAATATTTTGAATCCTACTGATATCAATTTCAATTGGTATCATGCTGTAAACCGTGCTGAAAACAATTTAGATGATAGTCGTCTCAATAGTAATGTTAGATACTATCGAGCAGATGGAGAGTATGATGAACTGGCTGAACGTTCTACAGAATTCGAAGATGAGACCATTGGTAGTCAGGTCAAATGGGTGTCATTTAAGCAGAAGTTCTTCAGTGCGGCAATCATTGCTGATAATGCCTTCAAATCAGGTTATATAAGCCAAACGGTGGACTTTGCAGATTCAAGTTCTGTAAAGAATCATTCCATGCAAATGCTCATCCCTTATTCAGATTTTGCGAATGGGTTTGGTGCTAGATTCTATTTCGGATCTAATAAATATGATATTCTTAAGAAAGTTGCACCAGAGTTTGAAGAAAACCTGGATATGGGCTGGGGTCCACTACCTGTAGTGAACAAATTCCTAATTATCCCAATCTTCCACTTCCTGGAAAGATTCCTTACCAACTATGGAATCATCATTCTTATCGTAGTAATCGTTATTCGATTGATTCTTTCTCCGTTGACATGGAAATCTCATATGTCAATGGCCAAGATGCGTGCGATGAAACCCGAGCTTGACGAATTGAAAGCCAAGTATGAAGGAGACATGCAGAAGACGCAGCAAGAACAAATGAAATTGTATCAGCAGGTGGGCATCAATCCTGTCAGCGGATGTATTCCAATGTTGCTTCAAATGCCAATTCTATTCTCCTTGTTTTTCTTCTTCCCAAATGCAGTGGAATTGAGACAGGAGTCATTCTTGTGGGCAAGTGATTTATCTACGTATGACAGTGTGCTAAACTTACCTTTTTCGATTCCATTTTATGGAGATCATGTGAGTATGTTCACGCTTTTAATGACGCTATCTACACTTCTGTACACTTGGAGTAACAGCCAAATTACGACCGTACAGGGACCAATGAAGACCTTGCAGTACATGATGCCTATCATGTTCTTGTTTGTCCTCAATAGCTATGCATCTGGGTTGACGTTCTATTATTTTGTTTCGAATATGACCACCTTCGGTCAAACGATTTTGTTCAGGAAGATTATCGATGAAGATAAGATTCACAAACTTCTGCAAGAGAATAAGAAGAAGAACGCAAACAAGAAGAAGTCAAAATTCCAGACAAGACTGGAAGAAGCTATGAAGGCAAATCAAGAAGCTCAGAAAAAGAGCAAAAAGAAAAAATAGATTGTTGATATCTACGTTAAAAACCTTGGTTCAAATCAAAAGAATCAAGGTTTTTCTTTTTTACACAAGTTATTCACAACATGATTATCTTGAGATCAGGTTAGATATATTTGTGTCCTTTACACTACCTAAAATCACATCTGAAAAACGAAACTATGGGTAAAATCATTTCTATTGCAAATCAAAAAGGAGGAGTTGGCAAGACCACTTCAGCGATCAATCTTGCTGCTAGTTTAGCCGCCTTAGAGTTCAAAACATTGATCGTTGATGCAGACCCGCAGGCAAATGCGACATCTGGAGTAGGCATTGATCCGAAGAATGTAGAAGTGAGTATTTACGAATGCATGGTGGATGGAGCGAGTGCAAAGGAAAGTATCGTTGAGACAGACATCAAATTTTTAGACCTTCTGCCTTCACACATTGACTTAGTGGGCGCTGAAGTTGAGATGGTAAACATTGAAGATCGTGAAGAAAAGATGAAGATCGCCCTTGCTGAGGTAAGAGATGATTATGACTTCATCATTATTGACTGTTCACCTTCTTTGGGATTAATTACGATTAATGCGCTAACAGCTTCGGACTCAGTTATTGTACCTGTACAGTGTGAGTACTTCGCGCTTGAAGGACTTGGTAAACTTCTTAATACCATCAAGATCATTCAGACAAGACTTAACCCTGATCTTGATATAGAAGGTATACTACTCACCATGTATGATGTTCGATTGAATCTTGCCAATCAGGTAGTAGAAGAAGTGAAGATGCACTTCGAATCGTTGGTGTTTAGCACCATGATACCGAGAAACATCAAGCTAAGTGAGTCTCCTGGATTCGGCATGCCTGCAATTACGCACGATGCAGATAGCAAAGGCTCTATCAGCTATCTCAACTTAGCCAAAGAAATTTTAGAAAGAAACGAAGTAAAAGCAGCCTGAAGAGATGGCAGAAAGTAAATTCAAAAAAAGATCAGGCTTAGGAAGAGGCCTTGGAGCCCTTCTGGAAGATTCTGGAGAGAAGGAAAAGATCAGCGGTTCAGGTGCAACGCCCAAAGGTGCCATTAGTGAGATAGAAATCTCAAAAATAGAAACGAATCCATGGCAACCCAGATCCGATTTTGATGAAGAAGCATTAAATGATTTAGCGGAATCAATCAAGGTTCAAGGGATCATTCAGCCCATTACCGTACGAGCGCTCAGTGAAAAAGAGTTTCAATTAATCTCTGGTGAACGAAGATTTCAAGCCAGTAAAAAAGCGGGACTTAAAACAATACCTGCTTATATCCGAGTAGCTGATGATCAGCAAATGCTTGAAATGGCGCTCATTGAAAATATTCAACGTGAGAACTTAAATGCAATTGAAATTGCACTGAGTTATCAACGACTCTTGGCAGAGTGTGACTTAAAACAGGAGCAGCTTGGTGAGCGTGTAGGTAAGAACCGAAGTACGGTCACCAACTACCTGCGCCTACTCAAACTTCCGCCAGATATTCAGATCGCATTGAGAGATGGCAAACTAAGTATGGGGCATGCACGTGCGCTTATTTCCATCGATGATGTTGCGTTACAACTTGACATTTTCAACCAAATCATAAAACAAGATTTATCTGTTAGGAAAGTTGAGGAGTTGGTGCGTGGCAGTGGAAAAGTTGAAAAGAAAACAGCGAAATCAACATCTGTAGATCCGGAAATTAAGAAATTGCAAGATAAGCTTTCGACTCACTTTGGCTCCAAAATAGCTATCAAGTCAAACGATCAGAATAAAGGTGAAATCAAGATTCCATTTTCTTCTACACAAGAATTGAATCGGATTCTGGAGATCTTAGATCTCTGATAACGAACAACCAATTGTTAAAACTTTCTGGATTCTCTTAATAATTCATATTTAGGCGCGAACTTTGCGAGGCAATGGCCCAAATGATGAAAAAAATACTCTTGATTTTTGTTTTCGGCTGTATCAGCATAATCAGCTGGGCGCAAGACCAACCTATACTGATTGACGATTCCACCTTTGTTCGTGCTGAAGAAAATGCGGAATTGTTTACTGAAGTATCAGAACTGGACCCCCAACGTGCAGCCCTCTTATCTGCACTGTTACCAGGCTTGGGACAAGTGTACAACAAACAATATTGGAAAGTACCTATTGTGCTTGCGGGGATGCTAACGTTCGGCCATTTCATCAATTACAACAATAACGTTTATCACGGATTAAGGAATGCAGCTCTATTGACTGCCAAAGGCCAGCCCAATCCATACCAATCGATCATCAGCACAGAATCTTCATTGGTAAGAAGTAGAGATGTATTCAGAAGAAATAGAGACTTCCTTATTATTATCGGTTCTGCGTTCTATATACTGCAAATAGTAGACGCTCATGTTTCCGCTCATTTAGAAGAGTTTAAGGTCAATGACAAACTTGCTTTCAGTATTGAGCCATCAATTCAGTCAACTCCATTACTTTCGCAGGCTGTAGGAGTTTCATTTGTACTGAAATTTTAGCCAATGAGAATTGCTTTAATCGGATATGGAAAGATGGGTAAAGCCATCGAAAAGATTGCTTTATCAAAAGGACATACAGTAGTTCTTAAAGTGGAAGAAGGTACAGACTTAACTCAATTGATTGAAAAAAAGCCAGATTTAGCTATTGAGTTCACTCAACCTGAATCTGCTTTCAATAACATTTCCTTTTGCATTAATAATGGCATCCCTGTGATTGTTGGGACTACCGGTTGGTTGGATCGATTGCCAGATGTAGAAAGATTGTGCAAGGAAAAGAATGGCACATTTCTTTTTGCTTCAAATTTTAGCATTGGCGTGAATCTCTTTTTTGAACTCAATAAGTGGCTTTCAGACAAAATATCGCAGCTTAGCTTTACTCCATCCATGAAAGAAATTCATCACACGGAAAAAAAAGATAGTCCAAGTGGTACCGCCATTACTTTAGCCGAGGGAATCATGGCCTCTTATCCTTCCATTTCTGAATGGACAAACGCTGAATCTGCCGATCATAAAAAATTAGGAATAGTATCTGAGCGAATTCCCAACGTACCGGGTACCCATACCGTAAGCTATTCGTCTCCTTTAGAATCCATTGAGATCACACATACAGCACACGACAGAAGTGTGTTTGCAGAAGGTGTTGTTAAAGTGGGAGAATGGATTCATCAGAAAAAAGGAGTTTTTACTATGTCAGATTTTATTAACGATAAATAACCATATGTACTTTCACGATTTCAATCCTGTCTTTGTCATTACGTTCCTCATTTTGTGGTTCGTCCTTCAAGGTACTGCATATTATAAATTCTTTGAAAAAGCTGGCAAAGAAGGATGGAAAGGATTCGTTCCTGTCTTAAACTATTACATCCACCTTGAAATTGTAGGACGCCCAAAATGGTGGGTTCTATTATTATTTGTGCCGGTTATCAATTTTTTTGTAGCTCTAACAATGCACCTGGATTTAATGAAGTCCTTTGGTAAATACACCTACGTTGACCAGGTTTTGGGAGTAGTATTTGCGCCCATTTATATGAATTACATTGCCTGGACCGAAACGAAGTACATTGATAAGGCTACTGAAATTCCAAAGCCTAAGAAATCCTTTGGGAAGGAGTGGTTTGAGGCCATTGTTTTTGCGGTTTTCTGCGCCACATTCGTGCGATGGATATTTATGGAAGCCTATGTTATCCCAACGGGATCCATGGAACGCTCATTATTAGTAGGAGATTTTTTATTCGTTAGTAAAGCCGAATATGGCCCAAGGACTCCACAGACGCCTCTTCAAGTTCCTTTAACTCACCAAACCATTTGGGGGACAGAAATCCCGTCTTACATTCCTGGAGTATCGCTACCAAGTTTGAGACTTCCCTCATTAGGCAAAGTTGAACGAAATGATGTGGTCGTATTTAACTACCCGGTAAATGATAATTATAACCAGCGAAGAGATGGAGATTATCACCCAATGGATCTTAAAACGCATTACATCAAACGATGCGTGGCTATTGCAGGCGAAACCATAGAAATAAAAAATACCCAGGTTTTTGTAAACGGAGAAGAGCAGGAAAACCCACCATTGATGCAGCATCAATACTTCGTGAGAACAAGTGAGAATATTCGGGAACGGGTATTTGAGAATCTAAATGTCAACCCCTATAACAGTGTCACCAGGCATCCCAATGGATTCTTTGTACATATGCCAGTTGCGGTTGCTGCTGAGTTTGAGAAGCTACCTTTTGTTGAAAGTGTAACGCTGCAGCTAATCCCGGAAGAGGAACCTGAGCGAAACATCTTCCCTAATGCTACTTATTTCCGTTGGAACAGGGACTTCTTTGGACCACTTACCGTTCCGTCCAGAGGTATGACCATAGAAGTAACCGAAGAGAATCTTGCCATGTATGGCACTACCATATCAAATTACGAAGGCCACGATACGGTTGAAATCAATATCGATAAGCTTACTGTTAATGGAGAAGATTTAACAGAGTACACATTTAAGAAAGACTACTACTTTATGATGGGTGATAATCGACACGCTTCGGATGATTCACGTTACTGGGGATTTGTCCCTGAAGACAATATCGTAGGAGAAGCATCATTCATTTGGATGTCTTATGATACCAACGCAAGTTTCCTAAACAAAATCCGTTGGAGCAGGCTATTTAACGGAATAGAGTAATCAGGAAATCCATGCAACGAAATAAAAAAGGCCTATGACAAAAACTGCTCCCAGGCCAAGAAATATGAATAAAGCAAGGCACCCTTTAAAGAGTGCCTTTTTTTGATGATCTGGCCTGTAAAAGTGCTCAATATTATGACTCATTGCTTATTCGAATATTTGGCTTCCAATAATTTTAGTGAGCTTATTGTCATCAATTAGAATAGTACTTGTTGGAGCTTTCATTCTAATATCCTGTATTGGTTGCATATTTCCTGGGGTGCGCGGGGCAATACGAGCAGCACCTGTAATTACACCCAAAGCCTCAGCCAATAGTGGCTCATTGGGGTCACCAAGCGACTTAAAGTCTTCGAGAAAATCTACTTCCCGTATTTCAAAATCAGGTGTAAATCCATCAATGTAGTCCGTAAATCCATCAGAATTGGCCAATTGGCTAATGATTGGTTGTAAAGCATACGTATGATTTGGATTAAGCGTCGCAGACTTTAGGTAATCTTCTGAATCGTACAGGGTAACAGAACCAACATTCTTTCCTACTGTTGTCTCACCAATAAGTGTCACATCCATGAAAGGTTGCAAACCAGCGATCACAAATTCTGATGCAGAAGCACTGCTACTACTAGTGAGGATGAAAATGCGATTAATATTTAATCTATTCATCGTAAGCGTTGAGATCTGGGCACCATCATCATTGAAGACTGGAATTTCTGAAAAGAAACTAAGATCGGTATTGAATTCTGAAAGCTTTTCATTGTAAATGATCGTTCCAAGCACATCATCAGATGTTGCGGCTCCATAAATCATAGAGCCAAGAATTCTTGAGCTAGTTAATGATCCTCCTGCATTATATCTTAAATCTAAAATTAGGTCATTGATACCGGCACTATTGAATTCACCAAAAACATCATTTAGTTCAGCATTATAAGTATTGTTATTGATGAATGAATTGTAGACCAAGTAGCCAACTTTCACTCCTTCAAGTTCCAAAATATCAGAAAGAAAAATTGGATTCTCGAATAGGTTACTGACTGCATTTAATGTCACTTCTTCCGAAGTGGCACTTATCGCATTATCCACAATTTCAGACAACCTTATTGTTATGCTACTATTTTCAAATAACAATGGGATATAATTATTAATGTTCAGGGTTTGACCATTTACTTCTGTAAATACATCACCTCTTTCCAAGCCGGCAGTTGCAGCCGGTCCACCCGGAACGATGTATCGCACATAGGCAAGCAAGTCATCACTTCCACTATTGATTCTCACCAAGCCAATGTTATAGCCAAATTCACTGATTCCTTGAAATGACTCCTCCAACGCAACAAAATCATTCACCATCCAGGAAAAGCGGTCATCTTCAAACAGTAAATCATCAAACAATGATTCAGGGGAATCGTAATCATCAATAAACGGATTGAGAACCGCTGAAATAGCATCCGACAGTTCTGAAACATCCGATTGCCAATAATAAAATTGGTTCATTGCGGTCCAAACGAATCGTTTAACCTGTGTATCAACCGGGGTAGGACCGTCATCACTGCTACAAGCATTAACTAAACCAACAACCAGCAATAATCCCAAGAATCTAATTTTCATCAACTTCATATTTCTCACTCAATTAGAACAACAACATCCTGTTATTCACTTATTAACGTAAAATTACCAATTTATGCGTGTAAGACCCTTAGATGTAAGGTATTGGTTGGTTTTTGAAAAATGTCTGTTCCCGAAAAATCCTGAGTGCGCAGAAAATGGTGAAGGGTGCGGTGATTTGAGAATTAAATGTTTGTTAGCATTCAAGAAAGCTCCTTTCTTTTGTGCGTATGCTCCCCACAATAGAAACACAATATGCTCTTTTTCATTAGAAATAACCTCCAACACAGCATCTGTAAAGGTTTCCCATCCACGATTTTGATGAGAACCTGCTTTTGATGCCTCAACAGTCAATGTAGCATTGAGTAATAACACCCCTTGATCTGCCCATCTTTCAAGATTCCCGGATTCAGGAATTGGCAGCCCCAGATCACTTTGAATCTCTTTAAAAATATTCTGTAAAGATGGTGGATGCCTGACTCCATCTGCTACCGAAAAACAGAGTCCATTTGCCTGTCCCGGACCATGATAAGGATCCTGGCCAACTATCACCACCTTAACATCATCAAATGAACAGTGATCAAAGGCACTAAAAATCAATGACCCAGGCGGATAAATTTTCTTTTGACCGTACGATTCTTTTACAAATGCTACTAGCTCATGAAAATACTCCTTCTCAAACTCATCCTGCAATTGTCTTCTCCAGCTTTCGTTTATTTTAACGGTCATATTTAATTACTTAATCCTGATGTTGGTAAATTAAATTTAATTTCTATTAAATTGTCCCCCAGGAATATGATTACTGGAGTTACAAAAGGCATAAAAGTTTCAGTCGAGACAGACTATCAACCGGAGCATTCGCAACCGGCACACGAGCACTTTGTGTTTACTTACAGAATTACCATAGAAAATAATTCTAGTAATACCGTGCAGTTAAAAGCACGTCACTGGGATATTACAGATGCAACACATCCTAAGTACGAAGTTGATGGTGAAGGTGTCGTTGGCAAACAACCAATTCTAGAACCCGGAGAAATTCATCAATATGTTTCCGGATGTAACCTAAAATCCGGAATTGGGAAAATGGGTGGTTACTACATCATGGAAAGGATCCTTGATGGGCGATTATTTAACGTTGAGATCCCCGAGTTTTTAATGGTGGTGCCATTTAAACTAAACTAGCACTTGATCAGGATTTTTCTATTCAGATTGAAATATTATCTGATGTACAAATTGCGAGCTGTGGGTCCGCATGCTTTGCACTCTCCTTTCCTCTTCGATCTCTATAATAAGGTGGTTAAGCCATCCAAAAAATTCAGATTAGATAATGTGGAAGGGCTCAGAAAAGATCTTAAAGCCAATCACGAAATGATTGATTTGTTCGATCTAAAGACCCAGAGAGGCTTTCGCAAAACCATTAGCTCTATTGCACAAACTTCATTAAGTACTCCAAAATTTTCCTCTTTTCTTTTCCTCTTAATAAAGTATCTAAAAGCCAATTCTGTTTTAGAAACAGGTACTTCACTTGGCATCAACAGTTTATATCTTGCTGGACCGGAGCTCGTAAAGAACGTAAGTACCATTGAAGCATCTCCTATCCTGGCAACCATTGCCAAAAAGCAGTTTAATAAATTGCTTCAAAAAAAAATTCAAATCAAAACAGGCACTATTCAGGATGAATTTGACGCATTGGTAGTAAAAGAGCAACCAGAAGTATGTTTTCTGGATGCTGACCACCAGGCAAGTGCAGTTAAATACTGCATTGAAACGCTAATTAAGCACTGCCCGCAGATTAAGTGTATCGTCATACATGATATTTATTGGTCAGAAGACATGCTTGCCGGATGGAATGCAATCAAACAGCGAAAGGACTTTCCACTGACGGTCGATATCTTCCAGGCGGGATTAATTTTTCCTAATGTGGATATGCCAAAACAACATTTTACGTTACGTTTTTAATCATTCGTCATTTTTCTACTTTTGCGACCATAATTCAAACACATGGAAGAACAGAATTCACCCGAAAAGCAACCATCTTATTTGGAGCCCAAAAAAAACAGAACTCCGATCTTTATGATCGTTACGTTTATTTTATTGGTAGCTGTGGTCTTTTTCTATTACCAAAACCAGCAATTAGAAGAAGAAAAAGAACGACAGTTCCAAGAAATTTTATCAACGCAAGCTCAACTGGACTCAATTGGCGATGAACTTGATATTCGAATCCAAACCATTCTGGAGCTTGGTGGCGAGGTAGATACTCTAGAGGCAATCAAAGCGCAATTGGAGGCTGATAAAAAACAACTGTTGGTGGACGCTGAATACCAAAGAGGACGTATCACAAAACTGAATAATCGCGTTGCTGGTTACAAAGAGCTTCTTCTGCTAAAGGATGAGGAGATAGAACAGCTGAAAGTTCTCAACGAGCAACTTACGGAGGAAAACACAACACTCAAGGTCGAAAAAGATCAACTCAATCAGACCGTTCAGGAGCTGGAAGAAAACAAAAAAGAGTTAGCGAGCAAGGTGGCCTATGCTTCCAGACTACAGATTGAAGGCATGAAGGTCAATGCCATAAATGACAAGGGTAGAGAAAGAAGTGGAGGTGAATATCGAAACCGCCATATTGAACAGCTTAAAATTCAATTCACCGTTGTAGAAAATGAGATTGCACCAATCGAAGGGAAAGATTTATTGCTTCGTGTGATTGCTCCGGATGGCAATGTATTGTTTGATGTTACCAGAGGATCAGGTTCATTTACCTTCGAAAATCGTGAATTGTTCTACACGGCTAAGCAGGAAATTCTTTACGATAGAAATAGTCAACAAGTCACTTTTCTATATTCCAAGGGCAGTGATTATGCCATAGGACAGCACAAAGTGGAGGTATACACGGATGATTACTTGATGGGTGATGGATCATTTATGGTTAAGTAGTGACTAGTTGATTAGTGACTAGTTGATTAGTAGACTAGTTGATTAGTTGATACCAATTACTGATTTACTAATTACTAGTTACTCATCACTGATTTACTAATTACCAATCAGTGTTGATTTTTCTCAAGTTTTACTTACTTTTGCACCTCATTTTTTAACAACAGTTCTTAATTTATTTACAATTATGAAGAATTACGAGACGGTATTCATTTTGACTCCCGTTTTGTCTGAAGCTCAGATGAAGGATACTGTCGGAAAATTCAAGAAAGTTCTTACCGATAACGGTGCAGAGATCGTTAACGAAGAGAACTGGGGATTGCGCAAGCTTGCCTACCCTATTCAGCATAAAACCACTGGGTTTTATCAGCTATTTGAATTCCGAGCAGAGCCTACATCAATTTCTAAGTTAGAGACAGAATACAGGAGAGACGAAGCAGTGATGAGATTTCTCACCACTACATTGGACAAGCACGCAGTTGTTTACAACGAGCGTAGAAAGAAAGGCGAATTCAACAAGAATAAAGAAACCAAGAAGGAGGCAGCCAAATGACATTACAGAACGAACCAATAAACAGAGAGCAGAAGAAGGATAAGTATTGCCGATTCAAAAAAAACGGCATCAAATACATCGACTATAAAGATCCTGATTTCTTGCTAAAGTTTGTGAACGAGCAAGGTAAGATCCTTCCTCGAAGACTTACAGGTACAAGCCTTAAGTATCAAAGAAAAGTGTCTCAGGCGATCAAAAGATCGAGACACCTGGCATTGATGCCATATGTTGGAGATTCCCTTAAATAAACACTGACATGGAAGTAATATTAAGAGAAGATATACAAGGTCTTGGCTACAAAAACGATACAGTTGAAGTGAAGCCAGGATATGGCAGAAACTTTCTGATTCCTAGAGGTATGGCGATCATCGCAAGTGATTCTAACAAAAAGATGATCAGCGAGAACATTCGTCAGGCTGCTCACAAAGCTGAGAAGGCTAAGAAAGATGCTGAAGAAATCGCTAAAAAGATTGGAGAATTGACGCTAGAGATCAAAACAAAAGCCGGCGAGAGCGGCAAGATTTTTGGAGCCATCACTCCTATTCAGGTTGCTGAGGCATTGAGCACGAAGGGACATGAAGTAGATAGAAAACGAATTTCTTTCGAGCAGAAAATCAAAGAGTTGGGTGAATATACTGCCCTACTCGATCTACACAAAGAAGTTCACCACCCAATCCAAATCAAGGTGGTCGCTGAATAAGCAGTTTAATAGTTCTTAGAAATATATAAAGCCCTATACCGAAAGGTATGGGGCTTTTTTCTTCCAAGTTCATAAATTTAAAGTGACAAAAATCACTTCTGTGTTCACGCTCGAATTCAATATTCCATCAGCCACTAAAAAAATTAATCTGAACGATGAGATTTTTCTCATTGGGTCTTGTTTTTCTAATGAAATGGGCGGCCATTTGAGGGACAATAAGTTCAAATGCATTTCTAATCCATTTGGGACCATCTATAATCCTCATTCCATATTTAAGCTTCTTGCAGATCAGAGTTCAGCCAGTACCAACGAAATCACAGAAAGTCATGGTGTCTATTATCACTGGGATGCACACGGATTAATATCAGGCCTTACCAAAGAAGAGGTGACCCAGACTTTTGAGCAAAAAAACACCGAATCTCAGCGCTTCCTAACCAATTCTAAGTGGTTAATCATAACACTGGGAACATCTTTTGTTTATGAACATAAGACGCATGGAATTGTGGCTAACTGTCACAAAGTTCCGGGCTCTGCATTCAAGAAAAGATTACTCAACAAAGATGAGATTGAGCTACAGTTTGAAGTCCTTCACTCCCATCTTACCAAGATCAATCCTGAATTAAATATACTTTTTACTGTAAGTCCGGTACGTCACACACGAGATGGACTTATTGAAAACAACCGAAGCAAGGCTATCTTAATTGATTTTGTACACAGTGTTTGTGATCGCTTCGAAAATGTTGGATACTTCCCATCTTATGAAATACTTATTGATCAATTAAGAGATTATCGATATTATGATTCAGATATGATTCACCCTTCATCAACTGCGATAAAATTTATTTGGGAAAAATTTGGTGAGGCGTATTTCGATGATGATACCAAAGCTTTGGTGATTGAATGGACCAAGCTAAGAAATGCAATAAATCATAAGTCCTTTCAACCATTATCAGTATCTCATCAGCAATTCTTAAAAAACACTTTAAATAAGGTAGAGATATTGAATGAAAAAATTGATCTAAGTGTTGAACTGAAACAATTGAAAGACCTGATCAAATGAGAATCCTTTTTCTTGTATTTATGGTTGTCGCCTGCACACCAAAAAATCAAACTGAAATGTCTGAACATACCAACGACCTTATTCACTCAACCAGTCCCTATCTTCAACAACATGCCCATAATCCTGTAGACTGGCAGGAATGGGGAGAAAAGGCGCTCTCTCAAGCTAAGAAAGAAGATAAACCTATCCTGGTGAGTATTGGATACTCCAGTTGTCACTGGTGCCATGTGATGGAAAAAGAATCATTTGAAGACACTGCTGTTGCCAAAATCATGAATGAATATTTCATCAATATAAAGGTGGACAGAGAAGAGCGGCCGGATGTAGATCAGGTATATATGGATGCGGTTCAAGCAATGGGTTTACAAGGTGGTTGGCCACTCAATGTCTTTTTAACCCCTGATCAAAAGCCTTTTTATGGAGGAACCTATTTCCCAAGGAATGGATGGGTAAACTTGCTCACCAGCATTGCTGAAGCATTTGAAACGAACAGGGAAAAGATTGATGCGTCGGCAGAAGAATTTACCAAAAGCTTACAGGCCAAAGAATCGGAGAAATATAAGTTGGAAGGTACTGATTTTAAACTTTCAGCAGAAGAGATAGATAGTACCTATCAAAATCTTGCACGCAAGTTTGATTCTATTGATGGAGGCATCAAAAAGTCTCCCAAGTTCCCGATGCCTTCTGTTTGGCAATTCCTGGCCACCTACTCCAATCATACGAACAATAAAGAAGCACTCGCTCATTTAGAATTCACACTAGAAAAGATTGCTGATGGAGGAATTTATGATCACATCGGAGGAGGATTTGCCCGATACAGCACAGATGAGGAGTGGCATGTCCCTCATTTTGAAAAAATGCTGTACGACAATGGTCAGCTATTAAGCCTCTATGCAAACGGCTTTAAACTTACGGATAATCGGAAATTTGAAACGACTATTCAAGAAACTATTGAATGGCTTAAGCGTGAAATGCTCGATGATTCCGGAGGGTTCTATTCTGCGTTAGATGCTGACAGTGAAGGGGAAGAAGGCAAATTTTATGTTTGGTCTTACGAAGAAATTACCAAGCTCTCCGGTAATGAAGCAGAAATGATTCGTCAATATTATGATGTCCAGAAAAATGGAAACTGGGAAGGAAAAAATGCCTTGCGAGTCGTCCAAATGGAAGCAGACCTTGCCAAAAGTTTCAATTTAACTCCAGATGAATTCTATGGAAAAATTAATGACTTTAAACGATTGGCTCTGAAAGAAAGAGAACAGCGCATACGCCCCGGATTGGATAATAAAATAATCGCTGGATGGAATGGACTTGCCTTATCCGGTCTTGTTGATTCTTATCAGGCACTTCAGGATTCATCCATTTTAGAACTAGCCATAAGGAATGCTTCGTTTATCAAAACCCTCATCAAAGGTGGAAGGCTTTACAGGTTCCCAGACAAAGATCTTGAAGGGTTTATGGAGGACTATGCATCGGTCATTCAAGCTTTTATCAAATATTACGAATCTACATTGGATCGGTCCTATCTTGAAATGGCATTGACGATGACAAATCGCGTAAATGAAGCATTCTATGACGAGAGCGAAAAACTATATTATTTTAATAGCGAGGACAATGCCAACCTTATTGCAAGGAAGAAGGAACTATTTGATAACGTTATCCCTTCATCAAATTCTTTAATGGCATGGAATTTAGTTCATTTAGGGACTCACTTGTATGATGACGAGTTGGTAAAAAAAGGGCGTGAGATTTTGGCACAAACCAAGCATCTTATTATCCGTGAACCCGAGTATATGAGCAATTGGGGCATGCTGGCCATGGAGCTTTCAGGTGACTTTGCAGAGGTTATTATTGTAGGTCCAAAAGCCGATAAGTTTGCCAATGAAATCAATCGAAAATATATCCCAAATAAGGTTATATCAGCTACCAAAGAAGAGTCGGATTTACCGCCATTCAGTCTTAAGACAGCCATTGATAATGAGACTACCATCTATGTTTGTTATGATAAATCATGCAAGCGTCCCACAAAAACAGTCGAAGACGCATTAGCGCAGATTAGGAAAACGGACAAATAGATAAGTTAAGCGGGCATTTATTCTGTCTCATCGATTTAATTTTCGCACACGGGCATTAAGGTTATCTTTAAACTAAGAATACTTATTTGGTGTTCTGTTAACTGACTAAACCAACCTGTACTGTGAAGGAGGAATTACACATTCTGTTAATCGACGATGATCCAACCGTAAATTTCCTTAACAAGATCATCATAGAAAAATCAAACATTGGAGCAAAAATATCTGAGGAAACGCATGCACCAGATGCGTTGGAGCAGCTATCAAACGGCCTTCTAAATCCATCATTAATTCTTTTGGATTTGAACATGCCTGCGATGGATGGATGGCATTTTGTCGAACAGTTTGAGAAGCTTCCACAGGACAATTTAGATACTAAAATCATTATACTAACCTCTTCTATTAATCCGTCAGATAAGGAAAAGGCATCTAGTCTTGCCTCAGTGTCTGATTTTTGTAGTAAACCATTATCTCCTGAAAAAATTCTTGAAATCAAAGAACGCTATGTGAATTGACCCGCAATGACTTTTGCTCAATAGTCAATTGAGGTAGCTATATTTAGAAAGTTGAAAACCATTAACCACCATCTGCTCACGTTCTTCTTTCTGGCAATTACAACACAACTTGCTGCACAGCACTTCCCCTCTAAACAATATATGACAGCTGATGGTATGCCAAGCAATAGCGTTTATGATATTGCCCAGCACGAATCAGGAATGATGTGGTTTATAACCAATGCAGGTCCAACATACTATGATTCGAAGGAATGGCATTTCTTTCCGGACTCATTGGAACTTCCTACTTCTAACAATTCAAAAATCGTCGTTTCAGATAGCATTGTTTGGGTAGCGGGATTAAACAAAACCAACTTCACAGTTCAATATTACAACAATGAGTGGGTCAAGTTAGAAGTACCTTTTGAATCAAAGTCATTTGAAAAGCACATTGCTTTTAACGTTTTCAAGACTGACAATAATCACACGGTTATCATCGGAGCAAACAGTTCCTTGTTTATTTATGAGTTATCTCAAAACAAATGGTCTAAGATTGATACAAATGGCATGTCCATTAACAGCATCCATTCACAAATGGGTAATCGAATCATTTGTACTTCAAAAGGTGTGTGGGCAATGAATGGAGATAGTTTAGCATTGACAAATCTTCCCTATTCAAAATTTCCCTCCACAAATATCTTAACGTGTAACTATAAAAAAGGCATCACGTATTTGCTGGGTTTTAATTGGTATGCTGAAATTGAAAATGGCGAAATCACATTCATGCTTGATGACGTAGGATTGATCAGTTCATCACTGGTTAATCAAAGTAGCCTCATTGTTGATCAAAATGACAATGTATTTTTCGGGTCGAGTACCCCAGCTCGAATGATCAATCATGAAAATAAGACCTGGCAAAATCTGCTAATCAAAGGTGAGAATATGAATATTGGCAGCACGAGTATTTACTGCGATATAGAGAATAACCTTTGGGTTAGCGATGCAAGAGGTTTATTTAAGTTTAATGTCCTACAATTTTTGAGCTATAATAAATCATCCGGACTCGCATCAGATGAAGTCACGGCGGTCACTCAGCTCTCTGATGGTACCATGTTAATTGCCAACCCATATGACTTCAATCTCATAAAAGATGATAAAATCACTCAATACAATTACAAAATCGAAAAGAGTCTCAATTACAGAATCTTGTCTGTAGAGATAGATAGCGCTAATAATCGCCTTTACATGGCCACTAACGATCCCGGTTTGTTGGTTTATGAAATAGGACACTATGAAAAACCAATTCTGATTTTTTCCGGAGAAAAGTCGAGAATCACCTCCGTGAAGAAGTTCAAGGGATCCATTTATGCAACGAGTGATCATGGAATTCACATTGTTGAAGGTGATAGGATAAAGGAGATCATTCCCTATTTCAACATTAGGAATATTAGCAACC
Organism: Ekhidna sp.; assembly: GCA_965601465.1. Classification (GTDB taxonomy): domain Bacteria; phylum Bacteroidota; class Bacteroidia; order Cytophagales; family Cyclobacteriaceae; genus Ekhidna. Next base: position 3,549,754 of record OZ271834.1, read on the forward strand.
TGGGAGAACGTCTGGCCTTTCTTTCAAACCGTGACGGAGTATTTATTTATGACGGGAATACATTTTATCATTACAACTCAGATAACTATGATTTAAACAGTGTATATCAGGCAGTTGTCTTTAACGGCGATACGATTTTAGCAACCAGGGCCGGACCTGGAATTATTGAGGATGAAGCAATTAAATATTGGGATCAGGTAGCTATCAATTCACCTACCTATGGATTATTGGTTGATAGTAAAAATCAGCTGTGGATTGGGAGTGATCGAGGAATCTATTTGTACGATGGAGAGACCCTGCAATTGTTTGATGTCAATCAGGGACTAGCGGGGAATGAAATCAACAGAAATGCCCTTTTTGAGGATTCAAACGGTCAAGTGTGGATTGGGACGGAAAAAGGTGTCTCAATTTATAAACCCGATGATCAACTAAAAAACAAGCTAAACCTGAGTATCAACATTACAGGCGTAAATACTGATGATGGAACTTCACTAAGTGATTATCCAAAGAATACACTCCCATTTGATCAGAATAATATTCACGTGACATTCAATTGTCTTTCGTACGTTGATGAAGAAAAATTGAACTACAGATATCGCATTGATCCTTCTTCAGACACTTGGATAGAAAATGCAGAAGCTACCAACAGAATTTCTTTTAGTAATTTAAAGCCAGGCGATTACCAATTCGAAATACAGGCAAGGTTCAATCTCGCAGATTGGGGTCCTGTTTCAAAAGTAAATTTCTCCATTCAGAAGCCCTTTTATATTCAATGGTGGTTCATAATTATCTCCATTTTGCTGCTATTAATTGTGGGAAGAATCATCTTTTATTTCAGGTATTTATTTCTGATTAAGAAGCAGAAGAAGCTCAAAGAAATGGTAGCTAGTCGGACAAAAGAAATCAGACAATTAAATGAGCAGTTGGAGGAAAAAGTCTTGGAACGAACCAAAGAGCTCAATGACAAAAATCTGAAATTAGAAGAAACTGCTTATGTCAATGCCCACTATCTACGAGGACCGCTTACTAAAATTATGAGCGCACTTCAGATTGCGGAGAACGACCAAGGTGATGTATTAGACACCAACATCATCAAAATACTTAAAGAATCAACTGAAGAATTAGATAATGTAATTCATTCCATCAATGAAATCTTGCGTGAGTAATAAAGTGGATTACTTGGTTTAAAATCTGTGAATCAAGGTCTTTATCTCATTCAATAAACCATTTTTGGCTTAGGTAGTTTCATTAGATGTTTATCTTTAATAAGGTGAAACCGCTTAAATCCACCCTTCTTATTCTGTGTTTCGCGATTGTTTCGGCTGAACTTGATGCACAATATTTCCCATCGAGAGAATATACTGCACAAGACGGCATTCCAAGCAATAGCGTTTTTGATATTGCCCAGCATCCTTCTGGAGTCATGTGGTTTCTAACAAAGTCGGGTCCAACATACTACGATGCAAGTAGGTGGCATTCATTCTCAGACACACTTTTGTTGCCGTCATCTTCCAACGCTAAGATTATAGAATCTGATAGCATAATGTGGGTTGCAGGGTTAAATAAAACTGACTTTACACTTCAGTATTTTGATAATTCCTGGCACAGGATAGACGTACCTTTCGATTCAAAACTCTTCAACAATCACATAGCCTTCAATGTATTTAACCATTACGCAGTGGTAGGCTCACGAAATCAGTTATTCATTTATGACTTTTATAATGATGAATGGTCCAACCAAGAAATAGGTGCATTCAACATCAATAGTATTCATGAAATCGGTGATCGTTGGATCATTACAACATCAAATGGACTATGGGAATACAGTGAAAATGAATTCAAAAAAATTCCTTTAGCTTATGACCAACTACCAAGTCAAAACATTTTGACACTAACCGATCGTAATGATACGTTGGCATTACTTGGGTTTGATTGGTATGCCGAATTTATCAACGAGAACCTTGTGACGTTGATTGAAGATTTAGGTATGAACAGATCTTCACCCACTACCCAGAGCAGTCTAATCTTTAGCGAAAATAAGATGGTTTTATTTAGTGCCAATACGCCCGCAAGACTTCTGGATGTTGCTAACGGGACCTGGCAAAATCTCTTGATTAAAGGAGAGCGATTTAACATTGGAAGTACACGGATTTTTAGAGATCGTGAAAACAATGTCTGGGTCAGCGATTCGAGAGGTCTTTTCAAATTCAATCTTCTGCAATTCATGAACTACAATATGTCGTCCGGATTGGCAAATGATGAGGTCACGGTTGTCAAAGAGCTACGAACAGGAACCATGTTGGTAGCCAATCCAAATCATCTCAATTTTATTGATAGTAACAAGATCTCTCAATATAGCCTTGAGGTTGATCAGCATTTAACATTCAGGATTCTTGATATTGAGGAAGATATAGAAAACGATCAGCTTTTGGTAGCGGCGAATGATGGTGGGCTTATTATTTACGATGCTAATAATTACGAAAACCCTGCCCGCATCATTGAAGGAAATGGCTTTAGGGCCACTACATTAGAAGTTTTTCAGAACGAAATATATGCTGCTGGCAATCAAGGATTCTATTCATATAAGAATCAAACCCTTAACAAAATCAATACGATACTTGGCATTCGGAATATGGACGTACTTGGAGATTCACTCGCTCTCCTAACCACATCAAAGGGACTCTACCTATTTAGCAACGATTCGATAACTCATCATAACTCTTCAAACTTTGACTTGAAAAGTGTTTATAAAGCGGTGCGGTTTTCAGGTGACATTGTACTAGCCACCAGGGATGGTCTAGGCACTATTTCAGAGGAAGGAGAAATTATTCGTTGGCCAAGGTTAAAGATTAATGCACCTGTTTATGGATTGAAAGTCGACAGTAAACAAAGGCTGTGGATTGGTACTAACCATGGTGTTTATTTATATGATAATGAATCATTAACACTCTATAACTCAAGTGAGGGCTTAGCAGGTAGTGAAATAAACAGAAATGCACTCATTGAGGATACAAGAGGACGGATTTGGATCGGTGCTGAGAAAGGTGTTTCAGTCTTTTTAGGAAAAAAGGAGTTAAATAAAAGTCTAAACTTACGGGTCGATATCACTGAGATTAAAACCAATCAAAATCGGAAATTATCTTCTTTTAAGGATAACTCAATGCCCTACAAATTCAATAGTCTTGAAATTTCCTACCAGTGCCTATCCTACGTAGATGAAAGTAAAATCAACTTCAGATACCGTATTGATAAATCTCCCGATGACAAATGGATTGTTTCGGATAATCCTGAAAACAACATCATTTTCAGCAACATCCAACACGGATCATACCAATTCGAAATTCAAGCCAGACTCGATACCGGTGAGTGGGGTCCGATAACCTCGTTCAACTTTACCATTGAGAAACCCTATTATATGCGATGGTGGTTTATTTTACTTGCAGCAGTTGTCTTAATTGCTATAGGAAGAACAATTTTCTATTTCAGATATAAGCTTTTGATTAAGAAACAGAAAAGGCTCAAAGAACAAGTAGCCATCAGAACCAAAGAAATCAGAATGTTGAATGAACAGCTGGAGGAAAAAGTATTGGAACGCACAAAAGAACTCAACGACAAAAACCTTCAATTAGAGGAATCAGCATATGTTAACGCTCACTACCTAAGAGGACCGCTCACCAAAATCATGAGTGCGCTTCAGATTGCTGAAAGTAACGAGCATAAGGTTTTAGATGCCGACATCATAAAAATTCTCAAAGAATCCACAGATGAGTTGGACCAGGTGATTCATTCCATCAATGAAATCTTGCGAGAATGATTCCATTAATCATCTCTATTATTACCATTCATACTCCAGAAAAAACTTCCTTTCTTCCGATAAAATTGTAGCTTCGAATCACCTTGAGAGATCGAAATCTATATTGCGAAATTATACTTCCCCTACCCTTAGAAGGAACTTTTACCTATGCAATACCGCTGGAATTTGATTCAACAATCTCAATAGGATCACGGGTAGTAGTTTCTTTCGGTAAAAAAAAGATCTATACCGGGATTGTCTTTGCGGTCCACAACAACGCACCCTCACATTTTCAACCCAAGGAGCTTCTTGATGTACTGGATGAAAATCCCATCGTCAATGACAAACAACTTCAATTCTTTCAGTGGATAGCAAAATATTATATCTGTTCCCCAGGTGAAGTAATCAACGCCGCCCTTCCAGCCGCTTTAAAATTATCCAGCGAATCATTCGTAGGCATTAACCCGGACATTAATCCAGATGAAGTTGATGTAGAAGATCGAGAGTGGGAGCTGCTGCTTGCTTTAAAAACCAACGATCTCTCTATGAAGGACGTGAGTGAAGTGCTTGGTTTAAAACAACCCCAACGTGTCCTAAAGCAGCTTTCGGATAAAGGATTGATTGACCTTTTCGAAAAGGTGAAAGACAAGTATCAACCTAAAAAAGTCAAACGAATACGCATAGCTAATCCATTCCTGGAGGAACATATGCTGGAAGGATTGCTTAATGAATTAGAATCTAAGAAGAAGCAACAGGAAGTGCTCCTGGCCTATCTTAGAATCGTTCCGGTTTTAGATGATTCGAACTCAAATTCAAAGGGTGTTCTCAAATCACAATTACTGGCTGAAGATATTAGTCCTTCTTCTCTTAAAACTTTAATCAAGAATGAAATCTTGATTGAGTGGGAAGAAACTGTTTCTCGCCTTCCTGACAATAATAGCAAATCACAAAAAACGATTGCGTTGAGCCAGGAACAAGAACATAGTCGTAGGCTGATCAAATCTTCCTTTGAAACGCACAATACCGTGCTTCTTCATGGCATTACCGGCAGTGGTAAGACAGAAATATTCATTGAGTTAATTAAAGAACAAATTGAAAAAGGAAAGCAGGTGCTATACCTTTTGCCAGAAATCGCCCTGACAACTCAAATCATTGCTCGACTCCATAAAATTTTTGGCAACTCGTTTGGGGTCTACCACTCCAGATATTCGGACAACGAGCGTGTAGAGGTATGGCAAAAAGTATTAAGTAAAGACTATCTGTTCGTAGTTGGTGTGAGAAGTGCAGTTTTTCTGCCCTTTTCAGATCTGGGGTTGGTTATTGTGGATGAAGAACATGAACCTTCATATAAGCAATTTGAGCCAGCTCCTCGTTACCACGCAAGAGATTCCGCCATCTATCTCTCCACCATTCATCATGCAAAAGTCTTGTTAGGCACTGCTACACCATCATTGGAAACTTACCAGAATGCACTTGATGGGAAATATGGACTTGTCGAACTGTCTACACGCTATGGAGAAGCTTACCATCCAAAAATGGAATTCGCCAATGTCAATCGTGAGCGAAGGCAAAGGAAGTTGAAAGGTAATTTCACCTCGGTTTTGGTAGATGCGATTCAGGATTCATTGGATAAAAAAGAACAGGTAATTCTTTTTCAAAATCGTCGAGGATATGCTTCCTACATCACTTGTGACAATTGCAATACCATTCCCAAGTGTCCCAATTGTGCAGTTAGCCTTACCTATCACCAATACAACCACAAATTGGTTTGCCACTATTGCGGATACAATCAAAACATGTACAGTGATTGTCTGAGTTGTGGAAGCACAGAATTAAGAAATGTAGGTTTCGGTACAGAAGAACTTGAGGAGGAAATTAAACTTTTGTTTCCTCTAGCTATTGTTCAACGGATGGACCTGGATACGACGCGGAGTAAATATGGATATCAACGCATCATTGAGGAGTTTGAAGAAGGACACATCGATATTCTGGTTGGCACTCAAATGGTAAGCAAAGGACTGGATTTTGATCGAGTAAACCTAGTTGGGATTTTTGATACCGATCGAATGATTCACTTCCCGGACTTTCGATCGCATGAACGCGCCTATCATCTCATTACACAGGTAAGTGGACGTGCGGGTAGAAAATCAAAAAACGGTAAAGTCATCGTTCAAACCAATGATCCGGACCAGGCGTTATTGCAACGGGCAAGAAATGATGACTACAAGGCTTTTTTCCAATGGGAAATTCTGGAAAGAGAGCGATTTTTTTATCCACCATTTGCTCGGCTGATTAACATCATTTTCAAGCATCGTGAAAAGTCTGTTTCATTTCAAGCGGCCAAGTTCTTCGCGACAGATATTCGTAAAAATCTGGGGAACCAACGCATGATTGGACCGGTAGAGCCTATCATTGGTAAGATCAGAAACATGTACCTGCATGAAATCACATTGAAAATTGAAAAACAAGGCATTAACTTGCCAGCTGTTAAGGAATACCTACGATCTGTCGAGCAAATGATGAAACAGATGCCTGCATTTAAGAGTGTTGGCGTGGTATTTGACGTAGACCCGATATAGAAGTGAACGCGTGAAAAAAATTTCCCAAATCTTTGCATTGTTTTCTTTGATCATCGCGTGTGATCCTTGTGACGATTGCGATTCCATCACCTTTGAGCCGACGGTCTCATTTGTTTTCATCAATCAAGATAGCATCAACATTATCGACGACAGTTTAGCTGCTATTGTAGTGATTGACTCATCTTTTACAGCGAACGTCGATTCATTGAGCATCCTCAGGGATAGCCTGCAGATCGTCAATGATTCTATAATGAACGGAGGAAGTCTTGCCAGTGAAAGAATGGATCTTGAACAATGGATTAGCGAACGTCAGGTAGATTCTATATTTTTTGCGGAATTAAACGAAGATGGAGATTCTATTACAAGTGTTTTAAACGATGTAAAAGTCACCATTAACTCAGGTTTGGTCCTGGTTGAAAGTTTAGAAATGCCAGCTATAAACAGCACGTTGACATATGAAGACAGTGCAACGACCTGGACAATTCCACTATCTTTTGATGGTTCTTTCTTTGAATATGAGGTTACGATTGATGGTGACACAGAGACCATCGAACTGGCCTATGACATTTTTCAGGAGGTGGACGATCAAAGAAATGTATTGGTTCGAGCAGAAAATATTCGGGTAATAAACGAACCGTATGATTCCTTAATAAATTGCGAAGAAAACTGCATCGATGGTGAAGCGACGTTTACTTTTTACTTTTAGTCTGATCCTATGGATTAGTTGCTGCTTTGCACAATCAGAAGAGGCAGACACTATCGTATCCAAACGAACGATCATTCCTGCATTATACTTAGATTACGGTAAACTCTTGACGATTCCATCGAACATAGAGACCAAATATGAGGGCGGCATTGAGTTGCTATTTATGGAAAAATATCCATTAATCATTGAAGCTGGACAGGCAACATTGACACCTGAAGGCGCATATTCTAATGGTACCTATGAAAGCACAGGGAATTACTTTCGGATTGGGACCGGCTTTTACAATCAATTTACGCCCAAAAACAAGGTAGGTTTGACTGTAAGGTACGCTACATCTTTTTTCTCGGAAGACGGACGCATATTTATAGAAAGCCCAAGCGGTGCACAAGAAACGTTCATTCAAAATATTGAACGGGAAGACTTACGAGCTAGCTGGTACGAGGTAGTCTTTTACTCCGACCAAAGACTGACTGATCTATTTTCTATTGGTCTCAATCTTCGATTACGCATCCTTGCTGATTACGATGAACAATCACCGATAGATGTATATTCTATACCAGGTTATGGGCGCTCGTTTGATAGCACCATCCCGGCTGCAAACTTCTTTTTGAAGGTAAGTTTCTAAATCTCAAGCACCCATCTAAAGGCCAGCAACCAATACCAATCGTAAGCGTTTAAATCACCTTTGATTTCAAAATATGAAGCACATTTTTTTATTCATGGTGACAATGACTGCAACTGTAGTCAATGCCCAAGACTCAAATTGGTACTGTGAAACAGATGGAGATAATATTAACTCAAGGTGGTATAACTCTGAAATCGGAAACCAAAAAGCACTGATCATTTACCCTAAAGAAAAGGCTAATTCGAATTTATTGGTATTCATTCATGGCGATTCGCCGTTTGGTAATCCCGTTTATCAATACCATATTTCTAAAAGTATCTCTGAAATCACTAATTCCATCACCGTAGCAATTTTAAGACCTGGCTACAAAGATGGTTGTGGGGATGCATCAGAAGGAATTAGAGGGCTTACTATGGGTGACAACTATACGGAGGAAGTTGTAAATGCGCTTGCCTCAGTTATTTCGTCCATTGAAAAAGAAGAAAACACCACGCAAACAATCGTTATGGGACACTCCGGAGGAGCAGCATTAACAGTGCTCTTAGCAGAATCAAAACCCGGACTTATCGATCAGGCGATCTTAGTAGCATGTCCATGCAATCTTACTAAGTGGAGAAAATCAATGCAAGATTTAACGGGTAATGCGAATTGGTCCAATCCAATGGAAGGATTATCTCCGATTGATGGAATTTACAAGCTGGATTTGGGGACGAAAATTCGACTTTATGTGGGTGAAAATGATGTTGTGGCACCACCGTTTTTAACTTCCGAATTTTACGAAAAAACTAACGAATTAGGTGTCGATGTTTCCATGAAAATTATTCCCAAGGAAGATCATGAAACTGTATTAAAAGATAGACATCTTTTGACGATAATGAACGAAGTTGGATTATTGAAAGAGTGAATTTCAGACATGATTATTCTTTAAACTGAATTTGGACAATTCATCTTTCAATCCACCTGCAACATCTGATAAATCTGAGGATTTGCTCCTGTAATTATCCATTCCGGATGAGAATTCTGTCGCAGAACTAGCGACCTCCTCAGTGCCGGCAGCAGTTTGTTCGGCTATTACTACCACGCTTTCAATAATCGCCACCACCTCTTGAATCCTATTCAATTGGTTGTCGGTAGCAGTGACAATCTCCTCAGAAAGAACCAACGTATTATTTGAAGAATCTGTGATCTCATTGAAAATCTCAAGTGCAGCGCTTGAAACGGTGGTTCCAGACAATACTCGATCACCCATTTCTTTCATTGCTTCAGCGGTCTCTAATGTATCTTTCTGGACGTCAATTATCAGCTGTTCTATTTGGGTTGCGGATTTTCTTGAATCTTCAGCTAACTTCCTGATTTCCTCGGCAACTACTGCAAATCCTCGCCCTGCATCTCCAGCCTGTGCTGCTTCAATAGCTGCGTTTAGTGCAAGAAGGTTCGTTTGTGAAGCGATATCTGTAATTACAGACAGCACCTGATTGATCTCGTTAGACCTACCTTTAAGTATCTCAATAGACTCACTGCTTTTGGTGGTATACTGCATGATCTCAGATATACTAACTTTTAGCTCATCTAACATTTTACCGCCCTTCTGACTATCTACAGAACCTTTCTTTGCAGCATTATTGATCGCCCCAGCCTTTTGTTTCATTTTGTTGGAAGATTCTAAAACCCCTTCTATAAGCTGAGATGCTTCATCCACTTTCTGAACCTGAGATTGAGCACCATTGCTCATTTGGCTTGTAGCAGATGCTATTTCTCCGGTACTTCTAGACATTTCCTCCCCAGTAACCAACATTTCTGAAGCCGACAATTCGACACTCTCGGTTATCGTTACACTTTCGGAAATCAACGTGTTCAACTGGTCCAATGCCTTGTTCAAGTTATCAGTAAGTTGACGAACATCGCCGCTGCCTTTTGTCTCCAGTCTATGGGAGAGATCTCCCTCTGCCATTGCGTTTGCTATTTCATTAACTTCAAATATTGGTTGAGCCAATGAATTCAATAAATTGTTTATAGATTCACTCAATTCTTTCCAAACACCTCTTTTTCCTTCTGTTGAAATCTGCACATGTAAATTACCTTCCACTCCAGCATGATGTAGGGCCTCATTTGTCTCATCTACCACTTGCCGTAGGTTATGTCTCATCGCTTCAAGGGTATTTCCTAAAACATTATCTTCCATAAATCGTCTCTCCCCATCCAAATTACCTTTACTTATTTCTCTTGCAAACCTGGTATAATTTATTGAGCTGTCAACAAGGTCATTCAGAGAGTTAGTCATCTCACCTATTTCATCACTTCTTATCGCCTCAATTTTTTCAACTTTCTTTCCTTGAGACATCAACATCAATCGATCCCTGACACCAATTATCGCATCAACTATTTGATTACTAAACCTATAGCCGATGTATAGGCCCACAATTAGTAGTCCTACGGATAGTCCAATGATTTTAATTATGACAGCAGAAAGCTGAGATGATACTTCTTCACGTTTAACAAGTATGGCATCATCAATTGAATCGGTATATATTCCTGATGAAATTATCCACCCCATTTCACTGAAATGTCTGGAGTAAGAGAGTTTAGAGTACACCTTTTCTTCATCAGGTTTTACCATATAGTAGTCTACGTATGCCCCACCTTCAGCCAGAGATTGCTCTACTCTTTCCTGGTATAAATTCTTACCTTCTTTACCCTGAACAACATTATATTTTTCATCACTCATCACCTTGCCTTTATTCTGTGGCTTAGCTGCATGCATGATCATGGTGGGATATGGAAGGTTAGTATCTGTAATCCAAAAATATCCTTCCGATCCATCGAAACGAATTTGAGAAAGGATCTTTAAAGCCTCCTCGATTGATTGATCACGATCATCGTTTGAGTAATAGGCATTTTCAATGATACCAAATGCTAAATCCACCACATTCTCAAGTCTTTGTCTGGCCTTAAAAATCTCCTCCTCTTTAAATGATAGGATGTCGCCTTCACTTTTTAATTGAATGCTGTATATCGTTACTGTACCAATTATTGCTACTGTCCCAAATAATAATCCGCCAATAAATAGAGCAATTTTAAGCTTTAGGTTCATGGTAGGGTTAGGTTTTAACTAGGTCGGTATACGCAATCTAAATTATTAGTAGATTGGATATCTAAATATAAATTAATGGTTCACATTGTACCATTTTCCTCGATCAAAAACTTTAAAAACCCGACCTACCAAGATGATCCTGCTTAAAATATTGAAAACCTTATTTTTGTCACCAAATCAGGACCACCAAATCGCCTAATTGCATAGCTGAACCTTTAACTTCAGTTTCAGAGATATCATACATGATCAGAAAGACATTAACCTGTATAGTTCTTCTACTTATTCAACAAGCGTCATTTTCGCAATTTGAATTTGGAGCAGAATTCAGACCCAGAGCAGAGTATAGAGATGGTTACAGAACTTTAAGTGAACCTGGAGAAAGAGGGGTCTTTTTAATGACACAACGAACCAGGTTAAATGCTACTTTCAAGGATAAAAATAATATTGAAACGTTCCTTTCATTTCAAGACATACGGACATGGGGTGAATTTAATTTGAACACCACTCAGTCAACAATAAGTCTATACCAGGCCTGGGTTAATTTCAAGATCGTTGACCGGCTTAAGCTTAAAATTGGTAGACAAGAATTTGAGTATGACGATCTTAAAATCTTAAGTAACAGCACTTGGCGACTTCAAGCCAGATCACATGATGCTGCATTGTTGCAATGGAAGAGCGCAGATTCTACTATGCAAATACACCTTGCTGGTGGAGTTAATAATGAGCAAGAAGAACTTTTTCAAACGGTATATGCTGGCAATAATTACTATAAAAACATGGGTATGGTTTGGATTAATAAAAAGTTTAAATCAACAGAACTATCCATTCTCTTTCTTGATTTGGGTCAGCAACTTGCAGATACCAGCATTAATCATTTCAGGACGTTCGGAATGTATGGGGTTCATAAATTGGGCGAAATCAGAGTTACCGGGAGTGTCTATTGGCAATCGGGTAGAAATCAAGCAGATCAAAAGGTCTCATCGAATATGGTGGCTCTTCAAGTGAAAGTACCAATAACCAGAGCTTTAAGCATCACCCCTGGCTTTGACATGCTATCCGGTACCAGCGCTGAAAATCTACAAGATCCAGCTAATAATGAGACAAATACTTTTATCCCTCTTTACGCGAGAAGGCACAGGTACTTTGGAATTCAGGATATGTTTTACGCCGGAGGTTTCAATATATCTGGTGGACTGGCTGATTACTTTATCAAGCTGAACCAGAAATTTTCAAATAAGTGGAGCTCAGCAATACACATGCATTCCTTTTCAACGCGAGAAAGTATCTTAGATCCGTCTGATAATACCATCACAGACGATAAACACCTTGGATATGAAGTCGATGCGTTCCTAACCTATAAACCTTACAACGAATTACGTTTAGGGTTTGGATATGCCCATTTCTTTGCTACTGAAAGTATGCGAATAGTGAAGCAGCGTGGTGATGAAAATAAAGTTGCTCATTTTGCTTATCTACAATTGAACTATACTCCTACCTTTTTCAAAAAATAGCATCCCCGCTAAGATTCACAAAATAATGGTAATCAAAATTATCATTACTACAATTTTGCTTTCGTGACAATCACTAATATTAGGGTATGAAATCAGAAATCAAGAAGTCAATCGATGAAAGTGTGCTGTGTTGGTTGGCCACTTCCAATAAAGACGGTGAGCCAAACGTCTCACCGAAGGAGGTCTTTACGCACTTTGAAGATAAATACATCATCATCGCGAATGTTGCTTCTCCAAATTCTGTTAAAAACATCAAAACCAATCCAAAGGTATGCGTCAGTTTCATCGACATATTTGTTCAGAAGGGATTCCAAATAAAAGGCAGGGCACACATAGTCGACAACAACGGTGATGAATATGTTCAAATGGAGGAGCTTCTGCTAGAAATAACGAAAGGAGATTACCCGTTCAGACAAATAATTAAAATTGAAATTGATAGAGTCAAACCCATTATTGCACCAAAATATATCCTCTATCCGGAAACCACCGAGAAGGATCAAATAGCAAGCGCTATGAAAACCTATGGGGTTACTCGCAACGAGTGATTTTACGATTTAAATGCATAGGAATTACCGATTGGTAAAAACTTATCTTTAGTTACTTCTACAGATGTCTTATCATAAGAAATTACAGATTTCGCATTGACAATGAATGATTTGTGAATACGGATGAAGTAATCTGGCAATTCTTCGTTGGCCTTTTTTAGGCTATTATAACCAATGATCTTTCTTCCATCATTCAAGTAATAAGTAATGTAGTTTCCCAGTCCTTCCAGGTAGAGAATATCTCCAGGTAAAATCCTGTAAAACCGTTTATCAGACTTAATTTCAATACTTGAATCATGAATGGGCTGATTAATTGCTCGCTCCTGGAAATATAATTTCAAAATCTTAAGTGCTAACAAAAAGAGTGCAGTGGAATTGATTAAAATGATGGCTCTTAAGATATCATTAAGATTGAAAACCTCTTGAAAGTCAAAAGCTACATTTTGCTCATAGAAAAAATGCATGATGAAGCGTTGCAAAATTGCTCCTACTAACAAAAGTCCGGTGAACATGAAAATGAACTTTATAAATTGTTTTTTGAGCAGCACATTAGGTAACAACCAATACATCGCAGCATAAGAAACACCGATTCGAATAGGTAAAAGCACAAACTCAAGAAAATAGGACGAGGCATATCCATTACCCTTCTCCCATATAAATCCAAAAAGCAGGAAGTAACCCAGCCAAAAGAGAATATGAGTGAGTATCCGTGATCCAAATAGGTAGTTCATAAAAAAATGATGTCATGAAACTTCTGCAGTTTATATAAAAATTTCCATCGGTTGAATAACAAACTCACCTTTAGTGCTTCGTGGTACTAGTATTGAATCAAAAACCAAAAATTATGGACAAACGAAAAACCTTATTATTCGTGCTTTCAATATTAAGCTTCACATTAATTAATGGACAAGAATTAGCACGAAGAGCAACCCTTCAAGCATGGGTCAAATCTCCAGATGACATTACACCAGGAGCAACCATAATGTCTATTCAGCCAGACTCTCCTCTTGAACAGGCGGGAGTCAAAGTAGGTGACAGAATCATTCAAATCAATGATAGAAAGATTTTACGATCAGAGGATTGGTCACACATGCTGTATAAGATCAGATCCAATCAGAATACCAATTTCCACATTAAACGAGGCACTCAGTGGTTCACTATATCAATCAAACTGAATCCCTTAGATAAAGAGGATCATGATGGATTAACAACCTACTACGAAAGCATCGTCAGTGACTATGGCATTCGTCAACGAACAATAATTACCACTCCTAACCCAAATAAAAAGCTACCCGCGATTTTCCTGGTTCAGGGACTGAGTTGTTCTACAATCGAAAAATACTCGTCAAGATCCAGCAACTGGGTTAAAATGATCGAAAGTCTGGTTGAGCAATCTGGAATGGTGGTAATGCGTGTAGATAAACCCGGGGTTGGCGATAGCGAAGGTGATTGTGGGTGCACTGATTTTAAAACAGAACTCAATGGTTATGAGACTGCTCTACAGGATTTAAAAACCAAAAACTATGTTGACACTACTAAAATTGTGGTTTATGGTGCAAGTATGGGAAGCGCATTAGCCCCTTGGCTGACCAATCGATATAATCTCGCCGGAGTTATTTCCGACGGAACATTCTTTAAAACCTGGTTTGAACACATGCTCGAAATCGAGCGAAGGATTCGTCAAATGAGCGGAGACGATGAAGCAACCATCGCCAAAAAGATGAATGAAATCTATATTCCATTCTACTATGGAATGTTGATTCAAAAAAAGAGTTATCAAGAGGTCATTGAAGAATATCCAGCATTAAAGGACTACAATTATCATGCACCAAAGCACATGTATGGACGCCCGATGGAATATTATCAGCAGCTCCAAGACTTTGATCTTGCCTCTTCGTGGGAGAAAGTAAAAGTTCCAGTGCGGATACTTTATGGCTCCAATGATTGGATCATGTCAGAATTTGACAACCACATGATCATCCAGGTGCTGGAGAGGGTAAAGCATAAAGATCATGAATTATATATTTATCCTGGTCTGGACCATTGGAATACCATTCATGAGTCACCTGATGATTCATTCAATTTCAAACCAGGAAAATGGGATCCGGAATTGCCCAAGCTGGTAATCAGATGGACGAAGGAAATGGTGAATGAGAAATAGATTCAATTTCTAGGGTTAAATGTTTACAACAATTTAAAACTCACATTGCATACAGATCGTTGATTTGAAGCTAGCTGAAATCTGAAGTTGTCATGCATTTAAAAGAGGTTCAATCTCCAGAGGGTTATGATACTGCCGTTAACCTGTTCAAGGAATATGCCCAAGAAATTGGTGTTGATCTGGAATTTCAGAATTTTAAGAAGGAGCTTGAAAACATAGAGCAGCAATATTCCAGACCCTATGGAGTAATCATTCTTGCTACTAGCGAAGATAATCGCGTACTCGGATGTTTTGGAATAAGAAAATTGGAGGACACCATTTGCGAACTCAAAAGAATGTACATCAGAAAAAATGCCAGGGGCATGAGCATCGGAAAGCAAATGCTTGCAAAGGCCATAGAAATTGGAATTGAGCTTGGATATGCCAAAATGAGATTAGACACTCTACCCTCCATGTCTGCCGCAATCGGTCTTTATGAAAAGATGGGATTTTATCCAATAGAACCTTATCGATATAACCCGATTGAAGGAACCCGGTATTATGAATTAAGATTGAATGAGTCTTAAACAGAAATGGCCGCTCCTGGGAGCGGCCACTTAATAAAAAGAATTTCAAAATTTAGGCTATACTCGCACCATTCTCTGCATCCTCTCCCGGATTTACCGCTACCAGCTTCCCATCCGAATTCTCCGCAAACAACAACATACCCTGAGATTCCACACCCATGATCTTTCTCGGTGCAAGGTTGGCCATCACGGTCACTTTTTTCCCTATCATTTCTTCCGGAGTGAAGTGCTTGGCCACACCACTCAAAATCGTACGCGTTTCTAATCCCATATCTACTGTGAACTGTAGAAGCTTATTTGACTTCTCCACTTTAACGGCCGTCTTGATCTCTCCTACTCTCAGGTCCATCTTCAAGAAATCATCAAAGACGATCTCATCTTTCAATGCTGGTAAATCCAGCGTGCTATTTTCTTGTTCGTTCATTTTCTTCGTTTCCAATAATTTGTTCACTTGAGCCTCTACCTCCTTGTCTTCAATCTTTTCGAATAACAAAGTGGCCTTATTTAATTGATGATTATCTGATAGTAAATCGCTTGCTCCAGCATCAGCCCAGATTCTTTTTTCTGTATTCAAAATCTGAATCAATCGATTTGCAGTAAATGGAAGAAATGGCTCACTAAGGATGGTGAGATTTGCACTAATCTGCAATGCGATATTAAGAATCGTCTCTACTCTACTTTGGTCTTCTTTGATCAGCTTCCATGGCTCTGTATCTGCCAGGTATTTATTCCCCAATCTTGCAAGCTCCATCATCAAGGATAGTGCCTCTCTGAATCTGAACTGATCCAATGCCGCCTCAATCTTGGCAGGAGCTTCACCTACGGCCTTAATCACCTCTTCATCAATGGACTGTAATTCATTTCTGGCTGGAACCTTACCATCAAAATATTTATGAGTCAGGACAACCGCACGATTCACAAAGTTTCCGAATATCGCAACCAGCTCACTATTATTGCGTGTTTGGAAGTCCTTCCATGTGAAATCATTGTCCTTGGTTTCAGGAGCATTGGCTGTAAGTGTATATCGCAAAACATCCTGTTTATCAGGAAACTCTTCCAAATATTCATGCAACCACACGGCCCAATTTCTTGAAGTGGAAATCTTGTTGTTCTCAAGGTTAAGAAATTCGTTGGCTGGCACATTGTCTGGCAGGACATACGAACCTTCTGCTTTTAAAAGCGTGGGGAAAATAATGCAATGGAAGACGATGTTGTCCTTACCGATGAAATGAAGTAATCGCGTATCTTCTGACTTCCAGTAATCCTCCCAATTTTTTCCATTGTCCTGAGCCCATTGTTTGGTCGCAGAGATATAGCCAATCGGTGCATCAAACCAAACATATAAAACCTTTCCTTCGCCACCTTCAACAGGCACTGGTATCCCCCATTTCAGATCTCTGGTCATCGGTCGCGGACGTAAGCCATTGTCAATCCAGCTCTTACATTGACCATACACATTGGACTTCCACTCCTTATGTCCCTCCAACAACCATTCATTCAACCAAGGTTCGTATTCATCTAATGGCAAATACCAGTGTTTCGTTTCTTTCATCACAGGAGCCTCTCCACTCAACATGGATTTTGGATTTTTTAGCTCCGAAGGGCTAAGGGTAGTCCCGCAATTCTCACATTGATCTCCATAGGCTTCCTCATAACCACAATTTGGGCATGTTCCTTTGATGTATCTGTCTGCCAGGAACTGCTGCTCTTTTTCATCAAAGAACTGTTCGGAAGTCTCCACCGTAAACTTGCCGTCCGCCTCCATGGTCTTGAAAAATTCTGATGCTGTTTCGTGGTGTAGCTCGGAAGAAGTCCGGTGGTAGATATCGAAACTGATTCCAAACTTTTCAAAAGAATCCTTGATTTGTTTGTGGTAGTAATCAACCACTTCCTGAGGTGTTTTTCCTTCCTTTCTTGCCCTTAATTCAATTGCAACACCATGCTCATCAGATCCACAAACGAATGCCACATCCTCTCCTTTGCTTCTAAGGTACCTGGCGTAGATATCAGACGGTACGTATACTCCTGCTAAATGGCCAATGTGCACCGGTCCATTTGCATAAGGAAGTGCCGCTGTGATTGTATGCCTTTTGTATTGTTTACTCATAAATTCGATAAGAGAGCGCAAATATAAGTTTTGTGTTTACGTCTTATAGTGCATTCCACAATCATTCTATCTAATTTTGCGCCCGAATACAGAATTGCATGCAAGAAATAAGAAATATTGCCATCATCGCACACGTTGACCATGGCAAAACTACGCTCGTTGACAAAATCATTTATGCAACACAGGAATTTCGTGAGAACCAGGAGAAAGGTGAATTGATCCTTGACAACAATGACCTGGAACGCGAGAGAGGAATTACCATTCTTTCTAAGAATGTTTCTGCTGAATACAAAGGCGTAAAAATCAACATCATTGATACACCTGGTCACGCCGATTTTGGTGGTGAAGTAGAGCGTGTATTGAAAATGGCTGATGGCGTTATCCTTTTAGTAGATGCTTTTGAAGGACCTATGCCACAAACGCGATTTGTGTTAGGAAAAGCACTCGGACTTGGTCTCGCTCCAATTGTGGTCGTCAACAAGGTAGACAAAGAAAATTGTCGTCCGGATGAAGTGCATGAACAAGTATTCGACCTGATGTTCTCTCTAGATGCCACGGAAGAACAACTTGATTTTCAGACGCTTTACGGATCAAGTAAACATGGTTGGTTCAGTGATGATTGGCAGAAACCAACGGATAGTATTCTTCCATTGTTAGATAAAATCATCGAGGTGATACCTCCTGCTCCATATAAAGAAGGTGTTCCTGCAATGCAGATCACCTCATTAGACTTCTCTTCATTCACTGGTAGAATCGCCATTGGACGGATCGTTCAAGGCGATATCAAAGAAGGAGCGAATCTTGGAATAAGTAAGCGTGACGGTTCGCTGAAGAAAGTGAAAGTCAAAGAGGTTCACGTGTTCGAAGGATTAGGAAAGCGAAAAGTAGAATCCGCACGAGCCGGCGACATTTGTGCCATTACCGGGATTGAAGATTTTGAAATCGGAGATACCATCACCGATTTCGAGGACCCAATGGTACTTCCAAGAATTGCCATAGATGAGCCTACCATGAGTATGATGTTTGCCATTAACGATTCCCCTTTCTTTGGTAAAGAAGGAAAGTTTGTGACGTCTCGTCACATCAGGGACCGACTGATGAAAGAATTGGAGAAAAATCTCGCCTTGAAAGTTGAAGAAACTGGCTCAGAGGATAAGTTCCTGGTTTACGGTCGTGGAGTTCTTCACTTGTCCGTGTTGATAGAAACCATGCGAAGAGAAGGTTATGAATTGCAAGTGGGACAACCACAAGTGCTATTCAAAGAAGATGAGAATGGTCAGAAATTAGAGCCAATCGAACATTTGGTGATTGATGTTCCAGACGATTATTCCGGTAAAGCGATCGAGATGGTGACGCAAAGAAA
This sequence comes from Ekhidna sp., assembly GCA_965601465.1. Taxonomy (GTDB): domain Bacteria; phylum Bacteroidota; class Bacteroidia; order Cytophagales; family Cyclobacteriaceae; genus Ekhidna. The sequence continues at coordinate 3,568,801 of OZ271834.1, forward strand.
AGGAGAGCTTAAAGTGATGGAGCCAAAAGGAAATATCCAACACTTAGAGTTTGAGATTCCTTCAAGAGGACTGATTGGTCTCAGAAACAACATGCTTACCGCAACCGCCGGTGAAGCTGTAATGACCCACCGGCTCAAAGAATATCAACCTTTCAAAGGCACTATTCCTGGCAGAATCAATGGATCATTGATCTCAATGGAACATGGTCCTGGTACTCCTTATTCAATCGATAAGCTTCAGGATCGAGGATTTTTCTTCGTTGACCCAGGAGTTGATGTCTACACTGGACAAGTAATCGGTGAGCACAGCAGAAGTAACGATCTGGTAGTTAATATTCAGAAAGGAAAGAAGCTCACCAATATGAGGGCTTCAGGATCTGATAATAATGCGAAAATTGCTCCTGCAAAGAAGTTTAGCCTTGAGGAAGCTTTGGAGTACATCCAGAAAGATGAGTATGTGGAGGTAACACCTAAGTCGATTCGAATGAGAAAAATCTATTTAGATGAAAATCAACGAAAGCGAATGGCAAATGCTGAAGCATAATTACAATTAGAATCAATAAAAAGGTGCCTTGAGCACCTTTTTTTATGCGTTTTCATTACCACTTACCAACCATTTATTCTGTTTATCACCTTTTTGTGCAACCGATGCATACCAAACGTGTTTTTTTAAATAAAAAATGGCATTTTACGTTTCCATTAAAATTCAATCTTTTCATTTAATCAATCATTTATACGTTATGAAAAAGTTATGGCTAATTGTAGCTCTACTTGCTAGTTCTGTAGCATTTGCTCAGACCAAGCTGGTAGAAAAAGTCACAAAAAAAGGTGACGAAATTGTAATACCATACGAAAAGTATGTTTTAGATAATGGTCTCACTCTAATCATTCACGAAGACCATTCGGATCCATTGGTACATGTAGATGTAACCTACCATGTAGGATCAGCACGTGAAGAACTTAACAAATCAGGTTTCGCTCACTTCTTTGAGCACATGATGTTCCAGGGTTCAGAAAATGTTGCTGACGAGGAGCACTTCAAAATTGTAACAGAAGCTGGAGGAACATTAAACGGAACAACAAACCGTGATAGAACCAACTACTTTGAAACCGTGCCTAGCAATCAGCTAGAGACCATGTTATGGTTGGAAGCTGACCGAATGGGCTTTTTTCTTGACGCAGTAACCCAGGAGAAATTCGAAGTTCAACGAGCAACTGTAAAGAACGAAAAAGGTCAAAATTATGATAACGCACCCTATGGACGATGGAGAGAAGTTAATGCTGGTGCGCTCTATCCTTTCGGTCATCCATACTCATGGCTGACAATTGGTCGTCTGGAAGATCTGGATCGTGTAGATGTAAATGACCTTAAGAAATTCTTCCTTAGATGGTACGGACCAAATAACGCTACCTTAACTGTTGGTGGTGACGTGGATCCAAAGGATGTAATTGCTAAAGTTGAAAAACTTTTTGGAGTGATTCCTGCGGGCCCTGAAGTTAACCCACTCGAACTCGAAGCACCGACACTCGATAGTGACAGATATGTTTCCTATGTTGATTCGAATATTCGCTTCCCTGCATTGCTTTTTACCTATCCTACGGTTCCTAGATTCCATGAAGATGAAGCAGCACTAGATTGTCTGGCTGAGATTTTAGGTACAGGTAGAAGTTCGTATTTCTACAAGAAATTTGTACTGACAAGAAAAGCCATTCAGGCTTCCACGTTCCACCCTACCAGCGAGCATGCTGGTGAATTCTCATTGTTTGCATTGCCATTCCCTGGAGGAACACTAGCGGATTTCGAAACTCAAATCAGAGAAATATTAGCTGAATTTGAAGAAAATGGAGTGACAGACGATGACATTACCAAATTCAAGGCAAACCAGGAACAAAGCATGATCAATGGTCTGGCAAGCGTTTCCGGAAAGGTAAGTCAGCTGGCTTCCTATGAGACATTCTATGAAAACCCTAACGGAATCAAGTTTGATCTCGATCGTTACATGAACATCACCAAAGAAGACGTGATGAGAGTGTATAATAAGTACATCAAAGGAAAATATGCAGTTATTCAAAGCGTGCTTCCGAATGAAGAGACAGCACCTGCAAGAGAGGATAATTACGTTATCCCAAGAGAAGGAGACAATCCTTTTCCTACAACCAATTACTCAGGACTTAGCTACACCAGACCTACAGGTGATACTTTTGATAGAAGTCAGAGACCTCCGCTGGGACCCAACCCTTCAATAAAAGTTCCTGATTTCTGGAAAGAGACCTATGCTAACGGCATCAAGGTTATCGGTACAGAAACGAACGAAATTCCTGTTGTAGCGCTTCAGCTAACCATCAATGGTGGACATAAAATGGATGCTTATGCACCAAAGAAATCTGGCTTGGCGTCTTTGACTGCCAGTCTGATGAATGAAGCAACTGAGAATTATACTTCAGAGCAAATCCAGGAGGAACTAAGAAAAATTGGTAGTAGCATCAACATTTTCGGAGGAAGATCATCCACCACGATGACCATATCTTCATTGAAGAAAAACCTGGCAAGAACCTTAGAAATTGCTGAGGAGATTCTGAAAAACCCTGCGTTCAATCAAGAAGATTTTGACCGATTGAAAAACCAGCAGATGGAGGGAATCAAAGCATCACAAAAGAATCCTGGAAGCATAGCAACACAGGTTTTCAATCGCTTGATGTATGGAGATGAGCATATCTACTCAGTATCTACTCAAGGTATTGAAGAAACCGTAGATAATATTACTCTCGATGATGTAAAAGAGTTTTACAATAAGTATTACTCTCCTAATATCTCAGAATTGGTAGTTGTCGGAGATATCTCTAAGAAAGAAATCGATGGTTATTTGGACTTCTTGAAAAACTGGGAAAGCAAGGACACCCAAATCCCTGAGTTACCATCAGCTAAGCCTTCTGACGATACCAAAATCTACCTGGTAGACAAAGTTGACGCTCCTCAATCACAAATCAGAATCGGTTATGTGACTGATCTTGAGTATGATGTTACAGGAGATTATTACAAATCTACATTAATGAATTTCCCACTTGGAGGAGCGTTTAACAGTAGAATCAATCTAAACCTAAGAGAAGACAAAGGTTGGACCTATGGAGCCAGATCTTTCTTCAATGGAGGTGATGAACCTGCACCATTCACAGCTTCTGCCGGAGTGAAGGCAGCTGCTACAGATAGTTCAGTAGTAGAATTCATGAAAGAAATCACTAACTACAGAACAGACGGTATCACTGATGAAGAGCTGGCGTTCATGAGAAGCGCGATCGGCCAAAGGGATGCCAGAAGTTATGAGACTCCTGGTCAGAAAGCGAATTTCTTAAGAAGAATCAATCACTATAATCTTGACAAGAATTTTGTAGATAAGCAAAACAAAATCATAGCTACTATCACGAAAGAGGAAATCAATGGACTTGCTCAGAAGTATCTCCAAGACGATAATCTTTATATTCTGGTCGTGGGTGATGGCGCGAGTAATCGTTCCAAACTCGAAAAACTTGGGTATGAAATCGTTGATGTCAATGAGAAAGGCGACATCATTGATGAAACAAAGATTGATGTGAAGAAGTGATAACTTAGAACTATAGGTATATATCTATTCAAATAGATAGCTTACCACTCATATAATTTAACCCCTATTAACGAACAATAGGGGTTTTTTTGTGCTTATAATCTTGCACAATAATTGCTACAAAACTCATTATGAAAAAGACACTAATATTACTTCTTGTTGCATTCGCATCATTTGTTCGAGCACAGGACAGCTACAACATCAACATTGATCTCACCAAAGCTTCAGAGGATCGGTTACCAGTAGAAATTACTGTTCCAACCATTGCAGAAGAAAGCATTGAATATCACATGCCAAAGGTCGTTCCCGGAACTTATAGCATTTCTGATTTCGGACGATTCGTTTATGACTTTAAAGCATTGGATGCCGAAGGAAATAAATTGGAGGTAGAGAAAATTTCTACAAACCGATGGATGATCAAAGACGCTACTAAACTTAATAAAATTACCTACTGGGCAGAAGACACTTTCGACGATTTTGAGGGATACGGAAGCAATCGCGTATTCGAGCCAGGAGGATCAAGCATCGAAGCAGATAGAGGGGTATTTGTAATTAATACGTTTGGATTTATAGGATATGTAGATGGATACAAATTCAAGCCATTCACACTTACCATTACCCATGATGAAGAAATTCAAGGTGCTACTTCTCTAAAGAAGGAGGCCTCCACTCCTACTTCTGATACTTACAGCGCTGAGAATTACAACTTTCTGGCGGATGCACCACTGATGTATTGCAAGCCTGATATTGTTAGCAAAGAGATTGCAGGAGCGAATGTGCTGGTATCTGTATACTCTCCCAATAATGTGCTATCAGCAGCAGATGTAATGGACAATATCGATGAGTTGATGGAAGCACAGGCTAAATATCTTGGAGGGACGCTTCCCGTTGACCGATACGCCTACCTGATTTATTTGTTGGACAATCGCTCTATTTCAGGGAGTTTCGGAGCACTTGAGCATTCCTATTCCTCCTTGTACTCATTACCAGAAATGGACCCGCAACGTATCAGTCAGACTGTAAAGGATGTAGCTGCTCATGAGTTTTTTCACATTGTAACTCCCCTCAACATCCATTCGGAAGAAATCCATGATTTCAACTACATCGAGCCAAAAATGAGCCAACATCTGTGGCTATATGAAGGAGTAACCGAGTATGCATCCCAACATGTACAGGTAAAATATGACCTCTACGATTTGGAAGATTTTCTTGATGAAATGAGAAACAAGATGAATCAGCAGGAGCAATACAATGTCGATATCCCATACACCGAGTTTAGTGCAAATATCCTTGAGCCAAAAAATGAGCGTAGATACGGTGATGTTTATGCCGGGGGTGCACTTATTGCGTGGTGTCTCGACCTTACCATCATCAAATCAACAAATGGTGAAAAAGACCTCCAATCGGTTTTGCGTGACCTTTCAAAACAATATGGACCATTAAAAGCGTTTAAAGATGAAGAGTTGTTCGATGAGATTGAAAAATTGACCAACGCAGAAGTTAGATCCTTCTTGGATAGACACGTGGGCGGAAGTGAAAAATTGCCTTATGGAGAAATCCTAGGAAGTGCAGGATTTAATTATTCATCCGAAAGCGATGAGATGGTTATTACAGCAGGAAAATTCACTCCCAACCTAAATGAGGATCAGGAGATTTTTGTTGCTTCAATCGACAATATGAATGATTTTGGGAAAGACCTGGACTTGCGAGTTGGAGATATCTTGTTGGAATGGGATGGAAATATCATCTCTGTCGAAACTTTTTCTGATGTAATCCAATCCTTTTATAACGACACTGAGGCTGGAGACAAAGTCACAGTACTTGTAAAAAGAGAAGTGAAAGGAAAAACCAAAGAAGTAAAACTGAAAGCGAAAGCTAAGAAGGTGAAGTCCTCACAAAAACATGTTTTGACTGAAATGGAAAATCCTTCGCCTGAGCAACAAGAAGTAAAAGCATTCTGGCTTGGTGCCAGTAACTAATTTAAGCGATAGCGGTATACTAATAATAAGACCTAAAAGAAATGAAGAGAAACAATAAGATTGCATTAATTGGTGGAGTAGCACTAATTATAATTCTCGCCTTTGCGTTTTCAGGTGGCTCATCTGATTCCACAACAGAAGTGGTCGTGGATGTAGAACAAGGAGATTTTGTCATTGACATTATGACCTCTGGTGCCCTGGACGCAAAAAATTCAGTACCTATCAAAGGTCCAACGGGTCTTCGTAACTATCGTATTTGGAATGTTACCATACAACATATCATCGATGAGGGTACCGAAGTAAGGGAAGGTCAGTATGTAGCGCGTCTTGATCCCTCTGAACTTACAGGAAAGATTAAAGATGCCCAGTTATCAGTAGATGAGACCCAATCCAAGTTTACCCAAACCAGGTTAGATACAGCATTAACTATGCGACAGGCGCGTGACGAACTCATCAATCTTGATTATGCAGTCCGTGAGAAACAGCTGGTGCTTGATCAATCACAATTTGAACCGCCTGCCACCATTCAGAAGGCGGAAATAGAGCTTGAGAAAGCGAAACGGTCGCTCAAACAAGCCAAAGAGAATTATGAGATCAAACGACAACAAAATGTGGCCAAGATGCAGGAGGCCTCAGCTGAATTAAGAGGTGACAAGAATGAACTAGAAGGTCTCATGAAGCTTTCCCAAAGTTTCACCATACTCGCTCCTCAAAGTGGGATGTTGATTTACAAAAGAAACTGGGACGGCAAACCAGTGAAAGAGGGTTCTCAAGTTAGTGCCTGGGACCCTGTAGTTGCTACACTTCCTGATTTAAGCCTGATGATGTCAAAAACATACGTTAATGAAGTTGACATTCGAAAGGTCAAAGCCGGGCAAAGTGTAGAAATCGGGTTTGATGCCTTTCCTGATAAAAACCTTAGAGGTCGAGTAACCAAAGTGGCGAATGTCGGTGAGCAAAGGCCAAACTCTGATGCGAAGGTATTTGAGGTAGAAATCGAAGTTTTTGGAACAGATCCGCTTCTTAAACCTGGAATGACAACCAGCAATAAGATCATTACTAAAACTGTTGAGGATGCGATCTTCGTACCACTGGAATCGCTTCACTCGCAGCATGATTCAATCACCTATGTCTTTAAAAAATCAGGAGGTAGTACCGTAAAGCAGGAAGTGATGATTGGTGACGCCAATTCTGAGAATGTGCATATCATCGCTGGTTTAGAAGCCGGGGATCGTGTCAACCTTTCATCCATAAAAGGGATGGACAATAAAGAGGTGAATTTGCTGCCTGAAATGGATGGTAAGCGAAATAAAAAAGAAGAAGTTGTAGAAGCAGCACCACCTTCGAGACCACAAGGACGAAACGGTAGAAGACGCGGAAATTAAGATGGACAAGGAGAGAATCTTAGCCAATCTTTGGATTGCCATAGAAGCAGTTCTGGCCAACCGTGTAAGATCCATACTCACTGCACTGGGTATCATTTTTGGAGTTGCCGCTGTGATCGCAATGCTGGCCATAGGTAATGGTGCGCAGCAAGAAATTCTGGAGCAGATAAAGCTCGTAGGTGTAAACAACATCATCATTGAGCCCATCGTTGAGCAAACGGAAGAAAATCTCGCGGAAGACGATACGGAAGCCAAGGAGAAAAAGAAGTTTTCTCCTGGATTGACCCTAGAAGACAAGGAATCCATCAAAAGGATCATTCCTGGCGTTGAAACAATCAGCCCGGAGATTCTTCTCGAAACCTACATTATCAAAAATGGGATCCGTAGATCTGCCAAACTTGTGGGTGTAGAGCCCTCCTACTTTGATATATTCAATTTTACACTTTCCGAAGGTAAAATGTTCAACGACATTCAGCTGGAGATAGGGGAAGCCGTTTGTATCATTGGAAAATCCATCAAGGCCAAATTCTTTCCATCCGAAAATCCTGTTGGCAAGATGATCAAATGTGGTCCTAATTGGTTAAAAGTTATTGGTGTACTTGATGAACGATACATCAGTGAAAGCAGCATCAGCAAACTGGGAATTCGAGACTATAACATGGATGTGTACACACCGCTTCAAACCGTGCTAGTCCGATATAAAAACCGGGCGATGCTTACCGAAGAGATGATCCAGGGAGCTAATAGAGGTTCTGCAGGCTTTGTCGTATTTGGTGGAGGCGGTGGAAGCACTTCTGATGATGTAAAAGCTCCTGCCGTGAACTATCATCAACTGGATCGTTTGGTAGTACAAGTTGCTGAAACAGAAAAACTCAATCCTACCGCTGACGTCATAGTTCGAATGCTTGAGCGTAAGCATAATGAGGTGGTTGACTATGAAATAGAGATCCCTGAATTATTACTCAAGCAACAACAACGCACGAACGATATCTTTAGCTATGTACTAGGAGCCATTGCAGGAATCTCACTAATCGTCGGTGGTATTGGCATCATGAATATCATGCTTGCTTCCGTATTGGAACGCATCAAGGAAATTGGATTAAGGCTCTCCATAGGTGCCAAGAAAAAAGACATCATCAATCAATTCATGTTTGAATCCATGATGATTAGCATCACGGGTGGCTTTATCGGGATTCTCCTGGGAATCATTATGGCCTCTTCCGTCAGCAGGTTTGCGGACATACCTACAGTTATCTCATTTGGTTCAATCTTAATTTCCTTCGGGGTAGCCACCGCTATTGGGTTAATCTTTGGTATTGCGCCCGCTAGAAAAGCTGCTTCACAAGACCCTATTACCTCTCTTAGATATGAATAAATTATTTGCAGGAATTTGCCTGATCGGACTTGCACTATTTGCCAACGGTCAGCAGGTTTATTCACTAGAAAATATCATTGGCTTGGCTCAGCAGCAGTCACCCCAAGCCAAGCAGGCAGAAACGCGTAAAGAAAATCGGTTCTGGCAGTATCGATTGTTCCGGTCAAATTACAATCCACAACTCGCACTGAGTGGGAATTTACCGGCCTACAGTAACCAATTCATTCCGGTTACTCAGGAAGATGGATCCACCCAATTTCGGCCGGTGGAGCAAACCAACTCTTCATTGAATCTGGGTTTATTTCAACCCATTGCACCCACCGGAGGTAGTATATCCGTAAACACACGTGCAAGCCAGTTTCAGGACATTGTAAATGATGAAACACGATACAGAAGTACAATTGTAGATCTGACACTCAATCAACCGATTTTCGCCTTCAATCAACTTAAATGGGATCGTAAGACCGAACCCATTCGATATGAAGAATCAAGAAGAAGCTATGTGGAGGAGATGGAATTTGTGTCTCGAAATGCGGTTCAGCGATTCTTTGATTACCTGGATGCGCAGGTTAACCTTCAAATTGCCCAGTTTAACCTCGCGAACAATGACACCATTTACAACATCGAACAAGGAAGGTATAACATTGGTACTGCCTCAGAGGATAAGCTCCTTCAGGTTGAATTGCAGCTATTAACTTCTAAGCAAGATCAGGCACAGGCACAATTGGATCTTCAAACATCAAGACTCGCATTGCGCACATTTATTGGCCTAAACGAGGGACAAAATTTTGATCTTTCGCTCCCAGAAGATATCCCGGTATTTCCTGTTGATGAAGAGATTGCGTTACAATATGCAAAAGATAATCGTTCGGACTTCATTGCATTCGAGCGAAGAAGAATTGAAGCGGACGCCCAGGTTGCCGAAGCAAGAGGTCAGCGTTTTCAGATGAACCTCAACGCATCTTTCGGACTTAACAGTGCGGCAACAACCTTTGATCAGTCGTATCAAAATGCACAAAGCCAGCAATTTGCTAACCTGACGCTCAACATCCCAATTGTCAACTGGGGTCGTAATCAGGCGCGAATGAAAACAGCCATGGCAAATAAGCAATTGACTGATTATGTGATTGCCCAGGAAGAGCAAAACTTCGAACAAGAAATCATCACGCAGGTACGTCAGTTAGATGTGTTACGACAGCAGATAGAAATCTCAAAGAAGTCTGATGAGGTTGCACAGAAAAGATACGAAGTGGCTCAAAACCGATACCTTATAGGTAAGATTGATATTACCAACCTGAATATCGCACTGACGGAAAAAGACCGTGCAAAAAGAAGCTACATCAGTGCGTTAAGAAGCTATTGGATTGCTTATTATGACTTACGACGATTGACGTTGTATGACTTTTCCAAGCAAGAATTGCTCTATACAATCGACGACTAAATCCATTGGATAAGTCCCTATAAATGAGTAAATTATATGTGGATTTAAAGCCGCATATATGATAAGGTGCATCGGATACATAGTGATCACACTTCTATTAACTACCTTCAGCAACTGTGGTAGCGATGACAGTACGTCTGATCCATTGGATGCATTGGTTGGGACCTGGGTGGCGACTTCAATTATATTTTCTGATTGCCTGGACCCGGAAGAGGATGGAATTCTCAACTGCGACCCTTTTTGTATTTCTGTAACAGTAAATAGTGACGGCACTTACTCCTTAACGGAAATTGAAGATGGAGGCGGCACGAGTAGTGAAACAGGAACAATAGAAGTAACAACCACAACCATACTCTTATGCGAATCCACTGAGCCAAATTGTACAGATCCTGATACTTATGTACTATCAGGGAACACCTTAATCGTTACCGAGGCTGAAGATGATATTAGTGGATGTCAATCGGTGTTTACGTTCACCCGTCAATAGAATCATTCTATAGGTCAAGACTAAACAAGTGCAAGATCACACTTAAGATTGCTTTCTGACTCAGATGTCTGAGCTACTGGTAGCGAAAAATAAAAAGAGGTCCCCTCTCCTTTCTTGCTCTCTGCATGGATCTTTCCACCATGCACAAGCACAGAATCTGCGGTAAGCATCATTCCTAAACCGGTCCCCGCTTCTCCGTGCGTTCCTTTCTCACTATTAACGATACCGGAAAAAAGACTTCTTGCCTTGTCTGCAGGCATGCCTTTGCCTTCATCGCTGAACTTTATGGTTTGAAAACCTCCAACAGGCTGTCCTACCGGTGTAACAGAAATGGCTCCACCTTCATAAGAGAATTTGATGGCATTGGAAAATAGATTTCTAATGATCATTCGTACTCCATTCTTGTCTCCATTGATGACAAGATCACATGGAACATCATTCAGGATTGCCAATGATTTTTTGTTGATGTCCTCCTCGAAAAGTGTCGCATTCTCCTCAATGATTTCACCGAGTGAGAATTCTTCAAAATCGATCGACTCCCCTTTGATCTGTGTGGAGGCCCAACCTAGTAGGTTATCTAACATCGATTTTGTGGTATTCAGCTTGTCTGTAATGAGAGGAACCAGCGCCCGCATGCTCTCAAAATCAACATCTTCATCTCCCAGCAATTGTAAGAAGTTATTGATCGCTCCGATTGGGGCTCTTACATCGTGAGATACTACGGAAAAGAGTTTGTCTTTGTAGCTATTAGCCACTTTCAGGTCTTCAACCGCTTTCTCAAGAGACTCCTCCATTACTTTGTGTCGCGTGTTGTCGTGAGCACTTACCACTACTGCCCGTTCACCGTCTAACTCGATGGGTGTATAGGAAACACTAAAAAAGCGCCTTCCCTCTGTGTTATCAAACCATTCTTCAAATTTGACGACTTTATTTTCTGCTAAACATCGATCAAAATTGGGTTTGATCAGTTTGCAAAAATCCTCTCGACCCAATAGGTGTTCGATCTTCTTTCCTTCGATTTGATGTGCCTTGCGATTGAATCCTCTGGCATAGGCTTGGTTGACCGCCAGGTACTCATATTTCGTATTGGCTATTGATAAATAGTCGTTGGACGAGTGCGCAATAATCTTGTATAGTTTCTCTCTGGAGCTCTCCTGCATATACTTCCCACGGTGATAACCAATACCATTAAAGTGTAAAATGGATTAAAAGGTTTCATTTTGGGTATCTTATGTCGGGTAGTTTGCAAATGATTATGTGGCTAAATAAGAAACAATTAAGCAGCTACCCCAACTGGCGCAAGCATCCACCACTAGGCGTAGGTTGTAGCTACGCCTTTCATATTAAGTCAATCTCCAATTGACCCAAGGTTGTGAATACAACATAAATAAGGAAGCGTAGCAAATGCTACGCTTAGACTTCCTCTTTCTATATAATACGCTAGTTAGGGGAGCTATCTGTACCTATTCAGAGAGGTTTGCTTGCTACTAACAAAAAAGGTCCAAGCGGACGCTTAAACCAGTTTTTTGAATTTTGTTACCCCCCCCACTCAGAGTCACTCTTGTGTATGGCCTTAGTATGGAGAGGACTCTGAGAGATGTGCGATGTGCGTTGACATAGATTAAATATACTACTAACATAGGTTCCTCAGAGTCCTCCAACACACCTCCAATCTCGAGGTGACTCTGAGGAGAAGGAAATGCTTCTGCTCCATTGCACGAAGGGTCATATCACTCGAAAGAAATTCTTCACAAACACTCCTCTTGAACTCTTCTGTATACTTGTTTTGCCATTTGGTCTTATAGATCTTTACATATCTTTTCATTTTAATAAGATTGTGTAAACCTATTTCAGGACAAGACAATACTTATAAGGCACGGAAGTAACTTCCGCGCCAGATTGGAGTTTACGTTTGTAGGCTGATTTCTAATCCGTCTCAATTGAAAAGGTAATCAAATCACTTAAGTACCCTTTGGCTTCATAAACGACTTTTTCTGTTGCACTCTCTAAATCAAATAAAACAAGACTCTTAAATCTATTATCCCCTTGCTTGTAGAACAAAATGTCACCTGATGAATCAACTTGAAAATACTGACTATACTCATTATCAAATGTTGATATGCGTTCAATGATATTTTCACTAAGATCATGTTTCAAGAGAGTAAATCCACCACCCTGCAATTCTGACTTTGTAAAGTAGAGTTGATCATTTCTCCAATCAGAATTAGGCGGAGAATACATATTGATAAAGAAACCCTCACCCAGCCTAATCTCATCTACAAAGGATATCTCATTAGTTCTTAAATCATATATTTTTAAAACCTGTTTGGTAATTCGTACATCCTGATGAATAAATGAAAGCAAATTCCCACTATCAGATATACTAAGAGAAAATTTAGCACCAAGATTTGTTATTTCTAGAGGCTTTTTAGTAAAGTCTTTTAGATCAATTGTCACTAACTCACTTTCATATATTTCAATCTCATCCATAGTAGTCGAAACAATTATAAAATCATTGCTCACTGCCAAATCGAGAATAAATCCATCAAAATTCAACTTCTGAAGTTGATTGCAGTTATCATCAAGAATAACAACGCTATTTAACGTTTTATAGCAAAATCCACTCTTAAGTTTATACCATATTTTTTCCTCTATGCTGCATGTCAATTTGTTGGTGACATTTTCAGAAACCCTATTGATAACTCCATCATTAACTTCTTTCAAGTAAATGGATTGCCCCGAATTTGGCCCACATGAAACGAAAAGAACCAATAATATCAGAAGTGCTCTACTCATAATCATCTTAAAACTTGAACAGCAAAATTTATAACATTATTGTAACCGCCCATTTGTTCAATAAAGTTATTCCAGTCCGAATTAGAAATAATCAAGCATCCCTCAGATGTTCCGCGAGTTACTGAATGACTGTATGCATTAATATACCTCGGACCCCATTCAGCCTCATTGCTGTATAGAAAGTCTTTATATATCCTTTGTGTCCAGTACATATTTCCTGATGCTCCAGTTGAATGTATGAATGCACCTGTTACAACAGAACTGCCGTTAGAAGGATTATATCCATTTTGAGCGGGAACCGTTCCATTTGCACCTAAAAGCCATGAGGATGCTAAGCCATTTGGCTTTTTATAAAACGTACCTTGATAATAGGCATTGTCACTTTGCCAATCAGTAGAATTGGATGCAACAGTTCCCCATTTAGAAGGATCTGCAGATTTTGTATACCCTTCATAAGTTTGGATGTCATCTTCTCCACCCGGGCCATATACTGTAACCGTAGCTAAGTTAGCCCCGTCTCCATTTAAGCTATTACCTTCCCCAAGATTTTCTCCATCCGTGGCATCAAATACAATAGCTGCCTGAACTCCTTGCAAGGTTATACTTTCTGTGTGCTCTTTTCCATCTTCATCAGTGTATGAATAAGAATGCTCATACTCACTTCCATCCTGCCAGTGCCAACCAGCGTCATCATCCCCATCAGCCTTGTAATAAAACCAATCCAAACCATTTGGATCGAAAAATGCTATTGGACTATTTCCAGCATAATGATATGGCGTCATAGAAATACTATTTTCTGCTAAGGGATCAACTGCGCCCCACCTGCCAATTGCTGCATCATACATCCTAAAACCAAAATCTAGTACTCCCCACTCTTGCTCTTCCTTGCCTATAAATTTGTATTTCTGAGGTGTAGAAGCGGTTCTTTGATTAGTGTTAAAAGTAAGACCAAACGGATAGTAATCCTGCGCACTAACCACGTCATTGACAATGGTATGGTTGATAGTGAGGTCATCGAAATTGACAGCTATTGCTGCGTTGTTTTCATTGCTGAGGTAGACCAGGATATAGCCATCGGTATCCATCGTTCCTGCATCCAGTGTGATCAGTTCATGAGCCGTGAGTCCTCTGGCTGCTTCACTGATTTGTGCAAACCCTGAGCTGTGGTAGGCCATGTGCTTATCAAAATAGATGTAATTCAGGTACGCTTTGGGAGCATTGCCACTGGAAGACTTTGCTCCTGCCCCGCTGGTCATGGCTGTTACTGCATTGCCAATTTCCGAACTCGCACCGGTAGGCAATCCTTCCAACCCACTGCTGGACGCTCCGTTGTTGTAGGCATTGAAAATCAATCCGCCTGCAAGGCTGGCTAAATCTGAAGCGGATGGATCGCTTAGGTAGTTGGCATAGACCGAGAAGTTCATCGCATCGTTTTTCTTCACGCGTATCAGCGACATCACACCCGCTGCACCTGCGTTCAATGTGGCCACTTCATCTCCTCCTAGCGTCGTGTTCGCATTGCTGTCTTGTCGGTAAGGAATGTTGACAAAATTGGTCGGCGTCTCCGGTTCTGATCCCGCATCATTGACTGACTCCATATTCTGAACCGTGGTATAATCTTCCGGCGTAGTACTAAACGTCAACCGAACATTCCCCAGGTGATCCTTGAGGTGGTATTGGTAGCCAAAGGTTGAGATTGCCGCGCTATCGCTCGCAATGACGGGAACAATTCTACCCTCCTCATGCTGGATGAGTTGTAATGTATCATTTTCATAAATAAACTCTCCTACATAGTCGGTCTTTTTCAGGAGCACGCCGCTATCGTAAACAAGCTGGCTCAGTTTGATGCCTGCCGCGTCATAGATGTAACGGATACTGTCTTGGGATCCTTCACTATCGCTCAGGATGACGGTGGAAGGCAGGTTGAGGTGATTGTACGCAATGGAGCCAATGCCTTTATTGGCATCGGCGATCATGTTTCCATTGCGATCGTAGATATAATCTTCATCGGTACCTGTATCCTTATTATCGAAACCGGTAGAATCAGCGCTGATATCGTTCACGTACCTCAGCTGATTGCCTCCTTTTTGGTTGGCGTAATCAACGGCATAGTTATAATCTAACTGATCCATTACCCCGGCAGCCCCGTTCCTGTTTAAGTTCAGTATGTTACCATTCAAATCGTAATTGATTCCTGAGACATCATGATTGATCGTGGAGCCTCCGTCAAAATGATCGGCAGATTTTAAGCGATTCAGTTTGTCGTAGGTATACGCATAGGCTCGCGAATTGGCTCCCAAACTTTTAAAATCACTCCATTCCATGGCACTGATGTTTCCGTTATAATGCGCATCATTTCCAAGGGCTGCCACGATACCATCATAATGCAACTTCATACCAAATAGATCGGTATTGGCATCTTGCGTTGAAGTCAATTCCGGATCGTTGATCGACTGAAGCCATCCCCGAATGTTATAGGTGTAGTCCAGGCTCTGTGCATCATCGTGTAACTGTTTCTCTACCAGCTCACCCAGTTCGTTGTAGGTATTGGATGACAATAAGACCTCCGTTTCAGTATTGAGTTGGTGGTAGGTATTCATTAACCTTCCACCATGATCATATTGAAACCTTCGGGTAATATCTGAGGTATTTGTCCCGTCATTATGCGAGGTGACTGTTTTGGTCACCTGACCCATGAAGTCATAATAGTTAGTGACTGCATCCCATCCGGCATAGTTGTCCAGATGATTGGTACTTCGTGTTTGAATCAACCGGTATTTATCGTCATAATAGCTGATGGTTCTGATCCAGCCTCCTCCTAACACTTTGGTCATTGTACCCGTCACCTGACCTTTAACATCCGTTTTTTGAGTCAGTACGCTTTCCGGATCATTAAATCCAAGCCCAAGTGAATTCCAGGAAGCATGATCATCAAAAAGGTAATTATCGTAGTAGGTCACTGTCAAATAGGTGTCCACCAAGCTATCCGCTGGATAGGTAAGGTCCGTGTACTGGTTTATGCCATTGCTATCTAAAGATTCTGCGCGATTGCCAGCACTATTCACCATCGCCCTTATCTCATTTTCAGTAGCTGTGCCGGACATCATACCTGTCATTATGGGTCGATTTAGTCCATCGTATTTTGTAAATGTCCACTGAGCAGGAGATAGTGCGCGCTGATTTCCGTCCTGTGTCAAGACCAATCGATCCCATTGGTCATAGACCATCAACACATGTTCTGCTCCTGGTACTTTCTTCCTGGTCATCCGGTTGCGTCCGTCATAATCATATTGGAATGCCCACACATCCAGGAAGTTTTGACGGTCTGTTTGTGTTTTTGCAAGATCGAAAAATGCGCTATCGAGGCGATAGGTAGCTTCCGGTGGCAGCACAATTGATAGTTGTCCGAAATTATCATAGACGTAGTAGGTTTCTGCCCAGGAGGTGTCATTGACCTGGGACTTTTTTAAGATCATCTGCCCTTGCTTATTTGCATATTCGATCGTTTGGCTACTGTCCTCATCGAAGGTGATGTTTTTGAAGATCTCACCTGAATTATAAACTTTTCTTGGTCCTACCAGTAAATCTTCTAACTCCCAATCGATTACCTCTCCGGAATCAGCGATTGCATAATGTAGTTTCACTGTATTTTGTCCAAGCTGCCACGCGTCCCCCGCGGCGCCCTGCTCGATGGAACGATTGAGCGGAGAAGCTTCATATAGTGTTTCTGAAAATGCGGTACTCGAAGCATGGCTACTTACATTCATGTAATAATTAAAATGGTCAGAAGAGCTGTAATCCTCTGTTATCGCATTCGATTTGTAGATCGTGGTTAGATCCGAATCCACATATGGTAAATAGCTTTTCGATTGTCTACCCAAATCATCGTACGCTACCGGAACTACGATATCCTGGGCTAATGGACTCGCATTGAGTCCAATTTGCTGAACGGGACGACCCAGCCCATCAAAAATCTGAACATCAACGGATCGCTCATCCACACCAAAGCAAAAAGAAGAGTCCGGTTCTGTCGTAGGGATTCGATAGGTGTAGGTGGTTATGGCATTTTCATCCAGCAGGTATTGGCTGGATATCGAAAATTGGTTGGATGTGAACGTGGCTCCACCCGAAGAGGTAATGGTCACACTGTAATTGCCCGGTTGATCCACAATCAGTTGGTCAGAGTTGCTGTTAGAAATCAGTTGGCCATTTCTATACCACGCATAATGGGCATATCCTGCCATTGTTGAAAGTGTCACATTCTGGCACGAACGAATGTTTTGTGTAGCTCCTAAATCAACGGTTGGAATTGGCAAAATCGTAATCTGAGCGTTCGAGCTTGTCGCTTCATTACATATTCCACTTTTTACAACTGCTCTAAATGCTGTAGTCACACTTACATTGTATGGATAGGTTATTCCAGTATGATTGATGGTGGTCCAGGTATTTCCGCCATCGATTGATTGCTCCCATCGCTGGACCGTTCCTGTTTCTCCACCCAACATAAGATTTCCCGAAGTGGCACCAAATGCATCCTTGCTTCCGCTGATAGCCCCTCCTAGCGATTGTGGATCGACAGTGATTTGTTTAATGGCTGAAACAACGTTACACTCACCGTTCTGTATGGTGGCTTTTATTTCATAGGTTCGAATGCCGCCAGACCACTCATTAAGCGTCGGACTTACCTCCAAAACATCATCCGTATCCGTAATGAGGTTCCATGAAGACCAACTACCACTTCCATCCTGGTACCTGCTTTCCCATTGGAGAACAGTCCCTGTATGACCAGAAAGGGTAAACGTTGAAGTTCCTGTCCCGCATCGTGCGTTATCGCCGGCTATGGTTCCTGCCACCGAATTAGGTCGAACATAAATATCTTTTACAAACGTGTTGCTAGAACAAACTCCGTTGGCATAGGTATAGGTAACCTGATAGGTTTGTCCAGGTGTAAGAGCAGTCATATCCACAGCATTGCCGAGCACGATCGCCGAGGTAGGCCCATTGATGGACCATGTTCCGGTATATGGAGGTTCCCCTGTGAGTGGCACTGCTACTTCGGTTTGACAATGTGACTCAGAGCTACCTGTGGTATGTTGTGACTGCTGCACCGTCACTACCACCTCAGTACGCGTACTTTCACAGAGGGTAGTTTCATCATACCTGGATACATAGATGCTTGTGTCTCCGCTTATATGCTCATTGATGGAAGAAATACCACTCACTACAGGTGTACTTTGCGTTTCACTGGAATACCAATTAAACGGAGCCAGCTGATTCGCTGAATACCCATCGACGATAAGTTCTGTAGCTCCGGTTCCACACCTTGTTATGTTAGAAATGGTTGGGCTAACCGGAAACGGGTTAACAGTTGCTTCGATTAGAATTCTTGTAGACTTACATTGGGTCGTCGAGTTATATGATTCCACATAATAGTCTGAATCAGAAGTTATGGTTGGCGAATAGGTAGTGCCAACATGCAATTGATTGCCCCCGGTAGGTTCATCAAACCAACGTACCTGGTCGCCATTGCTGCCGACAGTAGCTGTCAACGTTACGGTTCCATCTCCACATCTAGACGCATCATTTCCAGTCGGAACAGTAGGAATGGGATCTACCGTGGCATGCACATTATTGGATTTAACTCCCGCACATCCATTGACAACTTTGGCCACCTGATAATGCGTGGATGAAGAACGATCGACCTGCAACGTATGACCATTTGAACCAACAATTATTCCTGCTCCGACATTTGTGGTGACCACCTGACCGCTCGAATTATACCACTCATAGGTTCCTGAAGGATTATTAACACTCAGTGTTATCGTACCTGTGCCGCAAACTGACCCACCAGTTGCGGTTGGTGCAGATGCCAGGCTATTCACTGTAACTGTCCGACTTACCCTGTTACTTTTTGTACCGTAGTTGAGGTTATGCGTTTCAACGTATACGGTGTAATCGGCTGATATATTCTGTACCGTAAAACATTTTCCTTCATGGATCGGATTTGTAGCACTAGGAGAAGAATACCATTTATAGTGTCTATCCAAAGCCATTCCACCACTACATGACTCTCCGCTAATTGAGAATGTTGCATCTCCCGAACCACAGATGGACGTTGGAGATAGATTGACCACCGGATCGTGTGGGAAACAGGACGGAGGATTTATGGTTGCGGTAATTGCTTTTCTATCACTATCAAGACAACCTGTACTTGAATTGTAGCTCGCTGCGTAAAAAGTGGTTGTACTTGATAAGTTAGGTGAATAAGTGGTCCCCGTATGGAGATATGTGCCGCTGGCATTGTACCAACGGATGGTGTTCCCACTTCCTCCGGGACTGGCTGTTAAGGTCACTGTTCCGGTTCCACAACGTGACTGGTTATTGCCACTGGCCAGCGTTGGTATCGGGTTGATGACGGCCTGGATGGCTCGCCTGGTGCTTGCAGTACAACCTGTGCTTGAGTTGTAGCTTGCAGCATAGTAAGTAGTCGTGGAAGACAGCGATGGAGTGGTATAGCTGGTACCTGTATGAAGTAATGTACCTCCCGAAGCTGCATTATACCAACGAATGGTATTCCCAGGACTACCCGGAGTGGCACTAAGTGTGAGAGTACCATTTCCGCATCGATACTTGTTGCTCCCGCTGGCTGTAGATGGGATGGGGTTTACAGTTACGTATGTAGTTCTGGTACCACTCCAACATCCTGTTATATCATTTCGTGATCTCAAATACACGTTTTGTGATCCCGTAACTGTAATACTGCCGCTGGCATTACTGGTGCTTGTACCTCCTGATGAGGTCTGCCAGTAATAGGTATGTCCACCTGGTGCTCCTGGTTTTGTCACGGTCTTATTACCACAGCTATTGCTTGAGATGGAAGGTACTGGCGGAGTGGAAGGTGTCGGATTCACCGATACAAAAACTGATCGAGCACTACTCCAGCATCCGGAGGAATTGTTTCGTGCCTTTAAGTAAACTGTCCGACTTGATGCAACGGAGTATGTCGAACCGGAATCACCCGTGCTCTCTCCTCCAGGGCTGGTTTGCCAGTACCAGGTGACACCCGAAGGTGGATTACCGCGTGTTAATGTCTTGTTCCCACAGGAATTAGTTGAAACGCTAGGTGTTGAAGGCATGGACGGATTGTGGTTTACAGTTACATAAACAGAGGAAGAGCTATTGCTCCACTGACCGGTGCTATTTCTCCTGGCACGCAAATACACGTATCCGGACGAAGTTTTCGTGTATGTCGAGCTGGAATTGCTTGTGCTTACACCCGAGGAGGAAGTTTGCCAGTACCAGGTAACTCCAGATGGAGGATTTCCCCGAGTTACCGTTTTATTTCCACACGAATTACCAGAAACCGAAGGTGTGGAAGGGTTTGGAGGATTCGCATATTTGGTTACTGTTAACTCATGAGGGGTAAATGCAAATCTGCTAGGATAAAACTGCACTTTACCAGTTCCGGGAGAACCAGACCAGATGATATTTACGGTTAGGCCAGAGCTGCTGGAAATGGTACCTCCTACCACACTCCAGCGATAACCGGAAGAATAGGATCCTGAGTATGTGTAAGTTTTGAAGGTACTCACCCCTACTTGCGAACTTCCACTTATTGTTTGAGCTAAAGCAGATGTTTTGAAAATAACGGTTATGGAAATAAAGAATAGAAATGCTTTAAGATGTTTCATTGGAATTTCTTTAGTGAGGTGAATTATTGATTGGTGTAGGTGTATTCAAACTTCTTCAGCACATTGTCCTGATTATCACGTATCAGCGTAAGCCTTCCGAAGGAGTCGTATTCGTATTTGACAGCTTCTCCATTTGAATCAATGATCTCGGATGGTCCGAAGGCTTGACCGGCTTCATATTTGAATATTCGTATTTGAATAGGGGTATTTACCAGCGCAAGCCGCAATGTTTCCAACCGTTGGTTGATGGTCACAGTACTTTCCTGAACATAAAGTCCATCGATCGTATTTGGAGCCCAGAGATTATTGATTTCAGTTGCAGAAGCGTTTTGAATTTCGGCGACAATACGGGATCCATCAAAAGCTCGTAGATAAAGCGTTTCTGTTCCATTGTTATCCGGTAATTGTTGGAAGCTTTGAATATTGCCGAATGCATCACGTTGAATCAATCCCTCTCGCGTGATCAAATCGGTATCCCGGTTCCAGGACGATTCTTCTATTGGAAGTCCGTCCTGATAGACCCACTTTTTCTGACTGATTTTTTGAAGCGTATCTGGCTGCTTTAGGTACTTAACACTTTCAATCACCAAGCCGGGAATACTGTCCCGAATTATGTGGTTTTCTATGGTATCGGAATTACTGGTTGTGTGCTTTATCAAAACTGGATAGGAATGCTCATTCCCATACTCGAATAATTGTGACTTGGCCAAAGCGCTCCCACTTTCAAAGGAATAGGTCCTTGTTTCTTTTAGTCTGTGCCATTTGGGACGTATCTCATAAAAACTGGCCACAAAATCTTCAGTGAAATTCGCACCTGTGCATTCATAACAAAACTGTGTATGTCTACGAACAGATTTTACGCCATAGGCCACCAGGCTGCTATTGACCTCTTCGTACTGATTAGCAGTCAATTGAACGGTATCTTCCTCGTCATTTAGCATGGCCTGATGCACGCTCTTACCATTGGTAATGCTCAGGTCCACGTAATCCACCGGAGGATAGCTATAGCCAGGGAATTCTTCGTTGGAAAACTCATGAAGTACAAATCCATTGCTCTGACTGCCCACCACACTTTCTTTGACTACCGAATACGCATGGTGTGTCCCGGAAAATGTAGCAACTGAAGGTGAAGAATTCACGGTGATCCAACTGGAGACATCCGTATTCCCACAAATAGACATTCCGGCCGCATTGGTACCGATAGCACCATTTAAGAAAGTAGTATTCAGACCACCAAAGAGTGGTTTTGAGAATAGGATTCCGCTGCTTTGGCCCGTAAGGTCTACATATTCGTAACGTTTGGTAAAGGCTGTTTCATCCGATTCCTTAAAAGCAATTTCACTCACTCTCAATCCACCCACATAGGTTGTGGCTGCACACTGCTCTTCGTATTCCACACGCATGTTAAGGTCCTCTCCTATTTCGTGATTTTCTGCGTAAAGACGATAGCTTCCTGAATCGAGTAAAAATCGATTGCCACTGGTCGCCGTTGGAGCGTACGAAACATAGCTGCCATTCTCAAGCTTCTGAATTTCCATGATGGAATATTGGGTGCCTCCACCATCAAAATCTGTGTCTACGTAATTGGCATTGGTCCACGTGAAATAGGTGGATGAGCTGACGGAAAAATTTACTGAGTCGATTTCCCCAGGAGGTGTCTGCACAGCAAATATGCGCGTACATTCATTTGCTTCATCAAAATAATCGTGCAATTCATAGGTAAAAACAGCTCTACCTCCCGTTGGATAGGTGACAGATTTCAGCGATCCAACCTGACAACTTGATACGTTGGGTTCTCGATCTGCAGAACTTTCAAAATGATAAAGGTCTGATTTGTAATCGGGTATTAATGTCGTATTGTTTTTACCATTGTTATATCCCCAATAGTCCTGGCTTTTGTCCCCGATATCTGGCAAGATTCCATCAAAATATTCAAATACATGGCCTGGCAAACTATTGCCTGCATTATCAACCTGAAACACTGACAACAACCTGAGCTTTGTAAGGCTATCATCATTGCTAAGCACAAATCTTTTTTCAAGATCTCCATGCTTAGTGATCGAAATTGTATCAAGCTTATGCTTGCCAGGAATATCCGCTCTGGCTGATGAATGAAAGTCAATGATCAACCCATTGGTGGTGGTGATCTTCTTTAGGTATTTGGTGAAGTACTTTATTTCTGTCAGGCAGGTATTAAATTTCGAGTCGGCTCCATTCAATCCAAAATCAGTGGTTTCGCTGTAAAGCCTATCTACGACCACAGAATCATTTTCGTATTCAAAAAATACCGCATCTGAACCTTGAGATATTTTAGTGATTTTCCAAGCGGATTTAGTAGCAAGAAGCGTTCTGGGACTTGTCACATAATAGCTTCCATCTGAGGTGCACCCTGAATTTGACCGCATTGTTTCCAATGCCTCAAACTCCATCATCACCCCGGTTGGACTCCTAATGATCCATTTCGTACCAATGTTATTTAAATCATTAAACAGGTGTGGTTCTACTACCTCAAAGTCTGTATTCTCATAATGAATAATTTGCCTGTTGTGATCGAATACAAATTTCATATTGCCCAGAGGTGATGACACATAAAATACATCAGGCTCAAGATCCAAATACCCCATTGCGATGGAATCCGGTACTGATTCCGGCGTTTGAGGAGCGGTTAGCACATCATCACCACATGCTGAAAGATCACTTACCCTGATTCCATTAGAATCAAAGAATCGGGTATTATGGAACAGTCCCTTGGCCATGGTCAGAGTTTCATCAGGCAGTCCGTTCACTGTCCTACTGACTGCACCTTCACCTGATAGTGTCCATCCGGCTCCTACCCAGGATGCTGGCTCATCTACTTTTATTCCCGACGAATTATATTGAAGCGCAATGGGAATCGTAAAGTGATTCATTTTCAGCTCATAAATGGGTACAGATAAGTTCATCTGGCCTGTATACAAACTGACCGGCACATCTACGGATTTATTCATCTGTGCTACATCCGGAGAAGGAAGAAGCGTATGGACCTCTTCGGTGAGATTGATATCCTGAGAATGTAGAACCGCAGCTTGCAGGCATAAGGAAATCAGTAAAAGTGATGATTTAAACGAATGGCTAAAATCCTTGCGGATGAATGAAACGATTGATTTAATGGATTGCATCGGTAATTATCTTTTTGAAAGGGTTAGTCGAATGCTCTCATCATTAAGTAGCTGAATGAAGAAGTTTGAGGATTTAAGAGGTATTTCCCTGTATAATCTTTTCACTTTTTCATTTTTAATACTGGCTTAGTGTTAAGAAATTCGCCCTTAATCGAATGTCACCAGAAATCGTTACCCATCGATTCGAAAAAAATGATCAATAAAAATCTTGTTGAACTTTTTGAGAACAGAAAAAAACTGGATAGTCTCTATCAAAGGCTTTTTCCGTCAATAGAGAATCATGTATTGAATAACTCGGGGAGCACCCAAGATGCGAAAGACATTTTTCAGGAGTCGCTGATTGTGGCATATAAAAAAGTTCTCAAACCTGGTTTTGAGCTCTCAGCTTCAATCGAAACGTTCATTTATTCCATTGCTAAAAACAAATGGTTGGATATCTTAAGGAGTACGAAGCGAGTTACAAAAATGACTATCGATGGCTCTGAAGATGATTTAATTGACGAAATTCTACTTGAAGAAGATAGAAGAAGGCTCTTCAAGACTCACTTCAGGAAGCTTTCGGAAGGATGTAAAAGTCTTTTTGAACATTTCTTTAAAGGCATGAGTATGGAGAATATTGCTACTTCTCTAAACCTGGCAAGTGCTGGATACGTCAGAAAAAAGAAGCATCTCTGTCAGGAGAAATTGATAGAAGCCATTAAAAATGATCCATTATATAAGGAATTGACAAATGGATAACTACAGTAACAAGCTTTTGGAGGAGTATTTTCATGAAACCACATCGGACATGCGAAGGGGTGAATTGCGCAATGAAATTATGCAACTCCCATCCGATGATCCTGATCGCATCATTTTTGAACTTGGTGAAGAAATAGAAGTAGAGGAAAAAGTGCAAAAATTATCCTCGGCCATTGATTCTATTGAGAACAAAAGAAGGCGCAATTGGCCATTGAAAATCGCCGCATCTGTTATTATAATCCTCGGTTCAGTTTTCATTGGGATTGAATTATCAAAGTCAGATACATCAAATGAAGACCTATTTAATACTTACTTTCTGCCTTATGATGGTGTAGATGTAAGTCGGGACAGCTCCCAACCTGAATATCCGGGTATGGGTGCGTATAATAATAAAAGGTACCAGGAAGCATTGGATATCTTCCAAAATAAATTTGAGGCTGATGGTAATCCTGAGATCGCACTTCTTATTAGTAGTTGTTACCTGAGCATCGGTAATTCAGAACAAGCGTTGAGTTGGCTAAACCAAGTTACAGACAATGCCAATCGAAAACTCATTCATAACAGAGATTGGTACAAAGCACTTGCACTTATCAATATGGGCCAAACAGCCGAAGGAATTGTATTATTGCAAAAGATCATCGAAATGAACTCTCCTTTTAGCGAAAGGGCCTCTCGCTTACTTACTGATTTGGATTCTCAGTAGATTTTCTCCGATTAAAAACTATCACAGCAATAATTAGTAGTATTGAAACTACTGCTATCATAAGCAATAGATTATCATCTTTAAAAACTGGAGTATTATCCCCTAGTACCACAAATGATCCCCAATAATAAGGGTGGCTTTTGTTCGGACTTGCGTTCACTAGATATTCTAGTTTGGCAAGCCTGAGCGCTTCTCCTTTAGTGTTTCCTTCTTGCAAGAATCGATAGAAATTAGCCATTAGCATACTGGTGGCTTGATCATCCACCTGCCAATGGCTCATTACCACACTAGGTGTACCCGCATAAGAAAATCCACGTGCAAGGCTGATAATACCCTCTCCCTTAACCAACTCACCAAAACCTGTATTACATGCACTCAACACCACCATGTCCGCTTCACATTTCATATTTAACAACTCAAAAGCATGAAGCATTCCATCCTCCTTGTCATCTTCATTATTTGCAAATACCAGTCTTGAATTAAGCGGATCATTATCATCAATCAATGCATGCATCGCTAGATGAAGGATTTCGGTTTTGTTTAAATTATTCTTGAAGATGCTCTCAGTAGCTCGTTCATTTAGATAATAACTGCTTTCCATATTATTAGCTATTTCTTCTACCTCTCTTGCATTCCATTCCAATGGTACAAGAGCTCCTCTAAACCGATCCATATCGAGATTTTGATATTCGCTATCAGCCAATTGTGATGGATATGATGGAGCAAAACCGATCCACTTAGTGGTAGCTTCTATCTTATTGGGAACTTGTTGAAATTCCAGCGAAGCAGAAAAAGTGGTATACATCTCAAAGTGCTTGAATAAATAATTCAACGATTGATAGCTCGCCATGGCTCCATCGTTCATTTCCTCGATCAATAAATCGAATGGAACGTAATTAAGTGTTTCACCAGGTATAATGATCAGTCTTTCCTTCCCCTCGATGAAAGTACTAATGGGTGAAATCAATACTTCATAAAGCCTATATCCTATTCGTCCAAAATCACTAGGGCTACTATTGTCGACTATATCACGGTTTGTTAATGCTTCTCGGAATTTTAAAATCTTTTCCTGTATTTGAGAAACTGCCCCCAGTTCTTTTACCATGAGATCTTCTCTTGTTAGCAAGAAAACATAAGCCAGAGAATCACCAAAAAAGTATTCCAACAATGCTTCCTTCCGATTCAGCTCAGATTGAATATCAGTGACTGACAATTGAGGTGATTCACTTTTCAATGAGTAGTAAGAAGGGTATGTTTCCTGAATGGAACTGTTCAGACTATCCACAGAATTCTCGAGCTTGAATATACTTTCCTCGTAATCAAGCAGTAGAAGAGAATCTGACTTACTGCTGTTTTGTTCCTCTATAAGCGATGATTTTTTCCATGAAAGCCGATCATTCAGTTCGGCTTCATAAGCCAATAAATCCTCGGAAATGCCCAACCATTCTTTTGCTTCTTTATCTTTTAAGTTGTTGAATAAAATAGCCGATTTATTGGCTTCACTGTATTTGAAGGCATCTTCAAAGTAAGTGACATCACTGAACTTCTGAAAAGCCAGGAAATTGTAATCGACGGCTTCTTTGTAGATTTCGCTTGAGAATTCTAAAAATCTGAATTTATCATTGAGTCTTGATCTTGAGTTTCGTTCTTCCTGAATCAACTGATCAATCAGGTTGAAGGTTGTTAGTAGAGACTTTAATGCCTCTTCATCATCTTTCTTCTTAAAAAGAGCTTTAAGTACCATTATCTTTTGCTGAAACAACAGAATGGATTGTTCCTTTTGACGTGAAGTCTCCGCTGTAGGATTATCATAATATGATTGAGATTTCCATGAGTCATGATTCCATTCAAGACCAGTTTGTATACAGCTTAAA
Organism: Ekhidna sp.; assembly: GCA_965601465.1. Taxonomy (GTDB): domain Bacteria; phylum Bacteroidota; class Bacteroidia; order Cytophagales; family Cyclobacteriaceae; genus Ekhidna. Next base: position 3,596,027 of record OZ271834.1, read on the forward strand.
GCTTCCTCATGACGACCCGAAAAACTATATACTTTGGATAAATTCGTGTAGTGCTGAGAAAGTTTCACACTGTTGTATGCTGAACTGTCAAGCGTGCTCACTGCTTTCAGCATATAAAACTCAGCAGAATCATACTCCGGAATATTCAAATAAACCAATCCTAATTGATGATAAATGGTAGATAAGTATTCATTAGAGGCGTCTTCACCCAAAAATCTAAGTGCTTTACCCAACAATTGAATCGCTTGTGAAGAATTGCCCCTGTCTGACTCAATTGCTGACATAGCTACCCAAACAAATATCATGGTGATGTCTCCATTGGCCATGAGTGTCTCCTCAAACTCCAATGCCTTATCGTAGTAGTAAATCGCAGAATCCAGTAGGTTTTGCTCAGTGAACCCAGTACCCAAAGCTTCGTAAAGCACTGCATTTTCGTAATGAGACGGGCCGTAAAGTCTGATATTATTCCTAAGTGATTGAACCAGGTATTTATTGGATTTTTCGAATTCACCTATTCCCATATAGGCTCTTCCCAAATTGTTGAGTGTGTAGGTATATGCCCCCCCTTCATTGTCCAACCTTTTGAGCATGTTCAAACTTTGTTCTAGGTAGTCCAATGCCTGATGAAATCTGCTATCATTTATCAAAAAAGTGGCAAGATTTGCCAAATCTTCTGCGATATACACATGGTCTTCACCCCCATAAACCTTGAGGTCTAATTCATACGTTTTTCGTGAATATTGAATAGCCTTTTCTAACTGTCCCAGTTGCAGGTAGAGGTTGCTCAAATTGACATAACTCGCACTTAATCCGGACCATCCCTCTTCTCCATGCCTAAGTCTTATAGCAATCGCAGAATCATAGTAAGAAATGGCCTCCTCATAACTTCCAGCGAGCATTTTGATCGTCCCAATTTGATGAAAGATATCTCCCAAATAAAGGTGTTCTTCATCAAGTCTATTTTTTGCAACTGGTAAAATGGTTTCGGACCTTGAGAGGCTCTCGTCGAGCAGGTATTGACGCCATAAATTCTCAATGACTCCCAATTCTGCTCTTACATAATACTCCCAATTCTCTGCATCAAAAGCGGCTTTGCTCACCTCCTCATATTTGGCAGTACTCGCGTCATGCAGTGAGCTGTAGAGCAGCTCCTTGGCTTCAACTAGCAACGTATCGAGAAGTTCCTGATTTACTTCATTGTCTTGACTAGTTGCTGAAAAGCAAACCAATGAACAACAAAAACAGATGATCCAATTAATTTTCATGGTGAGAGGGTAAAAGGAAAATAGGTTTCTAATTTGATGTGGCAAATAAGCAAAAAAGTTGGGTTTCAACCAATGCGCCACAAACAATCGTCCAGAATCAAACTACAAAATGGTTTGATTTTATTATTCTGTTAGTATTTGACACGGAAGTAACTTCCGAGCCAGTTTGTGTAGCACATGCTTCGCTTAGCTAGAATATGCTAAATGATGTAATCCATACCCCCACTGGCGCAAGCGTCCGCTGTGCCTATTTAGAGAATTTTGCTTGCTACTAACAAAAAAGGTCCAAGCGGACGCTTGAACCAGTTTTTTGATGCATAGCATCGAAATGCCAAAAATCACGTGCGGAGTTTGCCCCACTCAGAGTCACTCTTGGGTATGGCCTTAGCATGGAGAGGACCCCACCACTAGGCGTAGGTTGTAGCTACGCCTTTCTATATCAAGTCAATTTCTAATTGACCATTCAAGCCACTATAATTTCTAGCACTGCTATAAAGATAGTCCTCAGCATTCTCAACCCATCCTGCTCTAACTGGATTCATATGAATGTATTCCAATTTACTATCAATCATTTCATTATCCGTTAGCTCTACAGCATGATTTTCGTGCGTCCAGAACTGCTTATCATTTACTCTTCCATTGTATTTTGCATGATACCTAAATACCATCTCAATCCATTCTTTTCTACTTTCCCTATCACTACTTTCCACCTCACTCATTATCTGTGTTGAAGTAAAGCGTTTAAAATCTCTGATGGTATCTGACAAACATCCCCGCTCACTTTGTACTATCATGTGTAGATGATTAGTCATGATAACATAAGCATAGATTTGTAGCCCTTTATTTTTCCTACAATAATCAAAGCTCTCAATTACAATATCTCGATAAATCTTTCTACTGAATATATCTACCCATCCTACTACTTGACAAGTAAGAAAATACAACCCTTCTTGATCTTTGATTTGATAACTATCGCCCATTCTTTCTTTTGCTGTGAAAGCAAACAGAATAAAAAAGACGTAGCTACAACCTAAGCCTAGTGTCTATTTTTTGTGGACATTCTATGCTGGGTAGGAGTTTAGAAGTTGTGAATACAACATAAATAAAGAAAGCGTAGCATATGCTACGCTTAGACTTATTCTTTTTACATACTACGCCTAGTAGGAAGTAACTTCCGAGCCAGTTGGGAATCTAGGCGTAGGTTTGTAGCTACGCCTTCTTATATAATGTCAATTTTGCCCCACTCAGAGTCACTCTTGTGTATGGCCATAGCATGGAGAGGACTCTGAGAGATGTGCGATGTGCGTTGACATAATTAAATTATTACTAACATGGGTTCCTCAGAGTCCTCCAACCCACCGCCAATCTCGAGGTGACTATGAGGAGTAGGAAAAATTGAACTTAAAAGCAAGAAGCCCAGTAGAAATATTCATTTGATTATCTCCTCCGCTGGTGCGAGCTTGCAGCTCATACACCAATACTCTAATTAACTCATTAACCTTTCTCAAATCTTCAGCTTCCGCATGCCTTTGAAGTAGAGCCACATCATTTTAAGCTTGGATCCACCTTTCTTACGGCCCATCTCCATGGCATCCCAAAGTTCTTCCGGGATGGCTTCCAATCCATTAAATTCTCCTGCTCCCATAAGCCACTCTCCGCCATCGATGGTGATAACCTCTCCATTGATATAGGCAGAATAATCAGACACGAGATAGGCGGCGAGATTTGCCAATTCCTGATGATCTCCAACTCGTTGTAGTGGCACCTTTTTGGCCGGATCGTATTTCTTTTTGAGATCTCCAGGTAACAGTCTGTCCCAGGCTCCTTCTGTAGGAAAAGGTCCAGGAGCAATGGCGTTACTTCGAATACCATACTTTGCCCACTCCACGGCTAATGATCGGGTCATCGCCAATACGCCACTTTTTGCACATGCAGATGGCACCACATATCCCGAACCGGTCCAGGCATAGGTAGTCACAATGTTTAGGATGGTCCCTTTCTGTTTACTCTCAATCCAATCTTTACCCATGGCTAAGGTGAAGTTGTAGCTGCCTTTCAACACAATATCCACCACGGTATCAAAGGCACGATGCGAAAGTCTCTCTGTCGGACTGATAAAATTCCCTGCCGCGTTATTGAGCAATACATCAACACTTCCGAATTGTTCTTTGGCTTCCTTAATCACACGTTCCACTTGCTCATACTCACGTACGTCGCACGCCACACAATGCACGGGATTACCCGTCTTATCGGTTATTTCTTTAGACGTTTCCTCCAGCACTTCCATTTTTCTGCTCGTGATGACCAGATTGGCCCCAAGTTCAGAGAAGTAAGCACCCATGGATTTACCTAAACCGGTACCTCCGCCTGTAACGATGATTGTCTTGCCCTTGAGTGACTCTGGGCTGAGCATTCCTTGTGTGTGATTCATGTGAAATAGTTTGCCAGGCAATATAGCCAAAGGAGCATAAAAAAAGAGGCCCCTGTTGGCGCCTCTACATTTGGCAGTGAATAGAGCGGTGAGTATCTATCTTCAAAGAACTCAACTTATCAGATGATAATCAATACCCACTTTTGGGTATTTTTCACTTTTCACAATTTCTTAACATTCCACCATTTGAATATCAGATATACAGATAATGAGAAGATGAGAATCATCACAATTGCTAAACCAAACCTTCCATAGATCAAACTGCCAATTCCAAAAAGAGCTGAGTAAACGCCGATGGTGCCAACAAATACACTTAAAATACTTGCACCAAAACTTGATTCCCCACGATTATCAAATTGTCTCCAACCGATTCCTGGCTTTACATGCGAAACAAAGGCAGCCAATTTTTCTTCCGACTCTGGGTGAGTCATTAATGCGGTTATTATCCAAACTGCGGTAGTAATACCTGTTGCTATCAGCAACTTAGCTGTGAAACCATCAATAAATTCTCCTGCAAGCATTTCGTCAGGGATCCACAGCACAAGTACAAAAGCATTTATCGTAGCCACAACCATTCCCACAATTTCAGTGATCGCATTGATACGCCACCAAAACCATCGAAACAAAAAGATTGCTCCTGTACCTGCCCCTGAAAGTAAAAGGATACTAAAAGCCTGAGAGGCATTTTCAAGAACAATTAATGATAAGGCACCGGCAATCACCATCAACAATACGGTTGATATTCTACCTACCTTGACGAGCTCTTTCTCAGAAGCTTCTGGTTTCACGAAACGTTGGTAAAAGTCATTCACCACATATGAAGATCCCCAATTTAAGTGGGTACTGATGGTAGACATGTATGCAGCTATCAAAGAAGCTACTACCAAACCTAGCCATCCAGGGGAAAGTAAAGTCAGCATGACTGGGTATGCGATATCATCTCCAAGGTATTGATCACTTATTCCTGGGAATGCCGATTTTATGGCCTGTAAATCGGGAAATAGGATGATAGAAGCGAGTCCCACCAAAATCCAGGGCCATGGTCTTAAAGCATAATGAGCGAAATTGAAAAACAAAGTAGCGCCAACAGCATGCTTTTCATTTTTGGCCGCCAACATCCGCTGGGCTATGTAACCGCCACCCCCTGGCTCCGCTCCGGGATACCATACAGACCACCATTGCACGGCCAATGGAATGATAAACATCGAGATCATTAAGGAAGTATTATTGAAATCCGGAATGATATTCAGTTTTCCTTCAAGCGATTCATGGGATATCAAACCCGACAAACCTCCTACCTCTGGCTGTGAAACAGCAATATATGCGGCATATATTGCTCCAATCAATGCTATCCCAAACTGAAAAAAATCAGTCCAAACAACTCCCTTGATTCCTCCTAATGCCGAGTAGACAGCCACCACTACCGAAGTAATGATCACTGTATAAATGGGTTCAACTCCAAAAAGGATAGAAGAAATTTTAATGGCCGCCAAAGTCACAGAGCCCATGATCAGACAGTTAAAAAATACACCAAGGTACAGTGATCTAAACCCTCTTAAAAAAGAAGCAGCTTTTCCTCCATACCTCAATTCATAAAACTCAAGATCCGTCAAGACTCCTGATCTACGCCAAAGCCTGGCATAAATGAAAACCGTCACCATGCCTGTAATTAGGAATGACCACCACAACCAGTTTTTTGCTACACCACCCTCACGAACAAATCCAGTGACAAGGTTTGGGGTATCGGCAGAAAATGTGGTAGCAACCATGGAAACCCCCAAAAGCCACCATGGCATGGATTTACCAGCCAGAAAATACTCCATTGAACTTTTACCAGCCGTTTTGGAGGCGGCCACACTTATCAAAAGGACGATCAGGAAAAATCCACCAATGATCGACCAATCAAGAGAAGTTAGAATCATATTGGGTCAGGTTATTTAAAAGCATGAAAATAGCTCAACATGGTGTAACTATCTCAACCGTACGAAGTATTTCCAGTGATATGCAACTATTAGAAGTTGTCTATGATCCTTAATCTACACTCAACTCCTCTTTGTCATGCTTAGGAATTTCTTTCTCATCTCCATTCGAAATCTCAAGAAAAATGGGCTTTACTCCATCATCAACATCTCAGGCTTGTCCATCGGTATTGTCTGCAGCGTACTTATTCTGTTATGGGTGGTTGATGAAGTTTCATTTGATAAGTTTTTACCAAAATACGACCGACTGTACCAGGTATACATCAGCTCCGAATTTGACGACAAAATAAACAATTGGCAGTCGGTACCCCTCCCTACCTATGAAGAAATGAAAGTCATTGATAGCAATATCAAAAACTCGGTGGTTGCTGGGTGGGGAAATCCAAGATTACTTACTGCTGGTGATGTTCGAATTATAAAAGATGGATATTATGTGAGTGAGGAGTTTCTGGAGATGTTTGAGTTTCCTTTGGTTGCTGGTTCGCACAAAGCGGCATTGAAAGACCCTATGTCTATTGTCCTATCTGAATCGTTAGCTCAAATTCTATTTGGAGATGAGGATCCCATTGGGAAACAAGTAAGACTTTCCGATGAAGGCACGCTGCAAGTGACCGCCATTGTCAAAGACATTCCACAGAATTCATCTTTCCAATTTGATTACCTGGCCACATGGAAATACCGTGAATCGGTTAATGAATGGGTAAAAAGGAACAAGACCAACTGGGGGAATTACTCCTTCCAGGTCTTCGTCGAACTGAATGATCCTGCCCGTGAAGTGGATGTAGAGCGAAGCATTTTTGGGCTTGCGGAGGAAAAAGATGGTGAGGATGGAATGGACAAGCATTTTTTCCTACATCCCATGAAAGAATGGCGACTCAAATCCAACTGGAATGCTAAGGGAGAACAAGCAGGAGGACGAAGCGATTATGTTCAGCTATTTACAGCAATCGCCATAGTCATACTTATTATTGCTTGCATCAACTTCATGAATCTCGCAACCGCTCGATCCGAAAAACGAGCAAAAGAAGTCGGGATTCGTAAAAGCCTTGGAACGAGTAGGGAACGTCTGATCTATCAATTCATCAGTGAATCAATATTCATCACATTCATTGCTTTTGTATTAGCAGTTCTATTGACAGAATTGGCTTTACCGGGATATAATAACCTTGTTGATAAAGAACTTTCGATTAATTATCTGAATCCTTTATTCTGGCTAGCTTCTTTCGGAATAATCATCGTGCTTGGCGTGATTGCAGGGAGTTACCCTGCATTTTACCTGTCTGCGTTCAAGCCTGTGCAGACCCTGAAAGGAACAGTTAAGGTGGGTAAAGGTGCCACAACACCGCGAAAGGTTTTAGTCGTAACTCAATTTGCTTTTTCAGTTGTTCTAATGATCAGTACGATTGTCATCTTTCAGCAGATAAACCTGGTCAAAAACCGGGATCTTGGATATGAGCAAGAACGGTTGATAGCCGTTGAACAAACCAATGACCTTACGGACAACTATGAAGTACTCAAGCAAGATCTCCTGGCTTCGGGGCAGGTAGAATCAGTCACTCGATCAAATTCACAAATCACTCAAATCAACTCTAACAACTTTTTGGGCTGGCCAGGAAAACCCGAAGATCGTCGCGTGATCTTCACTACAATTACCACTACCTATGATTATGCCAAAACGATGGGAATCGAAATGCACATGGGGCGTGATTTTTCTAGGGAATTTGCAAGCGATTCCAGTGCAATTGTCATAAACAAGGCGGCTCTGGACATCATGGGACTGGAAGATCCCATCGGCACCAACCTCGATTTATGGGGAGAAAAGCGTAAGCTTATTGGGGTGGTTGACAATGTGTTAATGGGTTCTCCTTACCAGCCAATTAAACCCATGTTTATGATATTGGAAGATTGGGGTGGGTTTATTTCTGTGAGATTAAAGCAAACGAATGACCTTCAGCAATCCCTCTCGGATGTAGAGCAAATTTTCAATACGCACAATCCTGCCTATCCCTTTGAATACAACTTTGCGGATGTTGAATTTCAGCGCAAGTTCACTACCATTAATCTGACGAGAAAGCTTGCCAGCCTTTTTGCCACACTTGCAATTATCATCACCGGGTTGGGGCTTTTTGGCCTTGCCTCCTACACCGCAGAGCAACGAATCAAGGAAATAGGTATTCGGAAAGTGTTGGGAGCTACAGTTACCAGCTTAATGAATTTGATGTCTAAAGATTTTGCAAAACTTGTTTTGGTGGCATTTGTACTCGCCATGCCTGTGGCTTGGTATCTCATGGACAGTTACCTCGATAGATATACCATTCGGGTTGGTGTTGCCTGGTGGATCTTCCCAATCGTAGGATTTGTAGTCTTAGCATTTGCCATCGCCATCGTATCTGATCAAGCGAGAAGAGCTGCTAAAGTAAATCCGGTTCAATCACTAAGAAACGAATAGTCGATCTCCCTTGAGATTAGATAACCTAGTTGAAATTGTATTTTAAAGTCGTCCTTTTGAATTGGCCTACATAACCATTAATTTTGTTGTTGAAACAACTAAATTAAATCACCATGGAAACTACAGCCACAGCACCAAAAACACAGGGGGCACAAGATTTCATGCCCATCAACGGGACAGATTACCTGGAACTATATGTAAGTAATGCCAAGCAAGCTGCGCATTATTATAAGTCAGCTTTTGGTTTCAAATCATTGGCTTATGCTGGATTGGAAACAGGCATAAAAGACCGAGAGTCTTATGTAGTTGTACAGGATAAAATAAGATTAGTGCTTACTTCTCCACTCAAGAGCGGTACCGAAATTGGTAAACACATCGATAAGCATGGAGATGGAGTGAAAGTGACTGCTTTATGGGTAGATGATGCTACGAAAGCCTACAATGAAGCCATCAATAGAGGTGCAAAATCCTTTATGGAACCAAATACCTTGGAAGATGAGCACGGTAAAGTGGTTCAATCTGGAATTCACACGTATGGCGAAGTAGTCCATATTTTCATTGAAAGAAATGAATACAATGGCGTATTTCTTCCCGGATTCCAAGCTTGGGATACACACTATAACCCTGAACCCGTAGGTCTAAAATATGTAGATCATATGGTTGGGAATGTTGAGCTAGGCCAAATGAATCGATGGGTCAAATTCTATGAAGAAGTCATGGGCTTCACCCAGATTATGTCTTTCGATGACAAAGACATTTCTACCGAGTATACTGCCTTGATGAGTAAGGTGATGAGTAATGGAAACGGAAGAATCAAGTTTCCAATCAATGAACCGGCTCCTGGTTTGAAGAAATCTCAGGTAGACGAATACCTTGATTTCTATGAAGGAGCAGGTGTTCAGCACATCGCCGTGGCTACTGATAACATCATTCAAACGGTTACTGATTTAAAGAACAGAGGCGTAGAGTTTTTACAAGTACCTGATACCTACTACGATGTGCTTACAGAACGCGTAGGTGAAATTGACGAAAATATTGAAGCGCTCAGACCGTTGGGAATTCTGGTTGACAGAGATGAAGAGGGATATTTGCTTCAAATATTTACTAAAACTGTACAAGCCAGACCCACCATGTTCTTTGAGATCATTCAGCGAAAAGGAGCAACCTCGTTTGGAAAAGGGAATTTCAAAGCCTTGTTTGAAGCGTTAGAAAGAGAACAAGCACTGCGAGGCACTTTATAAAATCGCACTTAATCACCTATTTAAGAGGGCTCTACGGAGTCCTTTTTTATTGCTCGTTTGCCTTTTCCGAATAATTGGTGAATACCTTATCAAGCGTTTCTATAAGAGATTCATATTCCTCATCCGTCAGATTCGTCCACCCCAATTCTCGGGATTCGTTTACCGCTGGCGTAGCTTTATTGATTATTGACTGACCATTAGCTGTTATAGAAACATGATATTTCCTTCCGTCATCTTTGTCAGGAATTCGTTGGACCAGATTTTTCTTTACCAGCAAGTCCACGATACGTGAAACGGTTGGTTTGTCACGAAAGCTCATATTTGCCAGTTCGGTCTGATACATGTCTTTCTCACTTAGCTTAGCTAGAATTACCCATTGTTCTGGTGTGATATCTACACCCGCATTTTTGAACCTGTTGATCAGGTCCTGACGAACCACTTTATACGTGCGATCAATGTAAGATCCGAGCTCTTTGAACTGTGACATTTAAGCTAATATATCAAATTCCTTAACCCCCATTATTACCTAATATGTAAAAAAAGAAATAGTATGAGTGTTGGCGTTCTAAATGGAAAATATCTGGCTTATTTTTGAGCAACAACCCATTGATTTGAAGAAATTATTAATCGCTACAGCTATACTGCTTCTTGGAGGAGCAGGGTATTTTACTTATGACAAATGGGTGAAGCATTCAGATCTCACCAATTGGAGTTTCATTCCTGCTGATGCTGCACTGGTTATTGAGGCGAATCTTACCGAGGATTTAAAGACCTTTCAAGGGTTCCCGATTTCAGTTATTCTTGAGGAATCTACCGGCTTCCGAAATTTCAGAGAAGGTCTCTCCTTTCTTGATTCAATTAATGGTGATGGTGGATTCACCGCCATTTTTGAAGATGCACCTATCATCACATCTGTTCATAAAGTATCCAATAGTGAGATTGATTTTTTGTTTGCTATTCAACTTCAAAACATATCACAAAATGCTTTTACCAATGCAGCCATCAGAAGATTGAAAGATCAGGGGTATCGTTTCAAAACAAGAAATTACAATGATTTTAAAATTAGCGAGATCTCCAATGCCGGGAAGACACTTACCTTTATCTTCTATAAGAATTTCTTTCTGGCCAGTTTCACCCCCTATTTAGTAGAAGATGCTATCCGTGCAGTAAGTGATACAGATATTGCGTCATTTAAAGATAAATTTTCCCTTCTAAGTCCAACAGGTACTAGAGGAGTTGGATCAATTTATGTCAATTACGGAGAATTTGATGAACTGATGGGGGCCTTTTCCGGGACTCCTCTGGAGCTTCCATTCAATGCTGGTAACTATGAACTTCAGTTAGATTCTACTTTTATTCAGCTCACGGGTTTTTCATATGCCAACGAAGGATGGATGGCTATTCATACTCAACAGTCCTCAAGCTTTGAAATGGCGGAGATTGTTCCTGAGAATACCGCATACTTCTATCACATCACCTCATCTTCATTTTCTACTTGGAAGGAAAAACAGATCAACTACCTAAGATCAAATGATGACGAAATACGAGCTTTCCAGGACTCATTGAAAAGTAAGTATGATTTCAATGTCGATCAGGTGTTCGATCTTATTGACAATGAAATCGGAGTAGCGAATCTTGAGTCACCCAGATCAAGAGATCGTCAGAAGTTGCTATTTCTTGAGGTTAAAAGTGCTGACGAATCACTGAATTTCTTCAGCCAGCTTACCGAAAGGGTCGCCCTATCCAGAGGAGATTCAGTATACTCCGAATCTTACAGTGAAAGCGAAATCAGATTCCTCCCAATTGCTGAGTTTCCGTCTACGATTCTTGGTCAAATGGCTGAAGGATTTGAACAGTGTTTTTACATAGGTTATCGAAACTACCTGATTTTTTCTAATGATTTAGAGTCTCTGAAAGACTTGATCACTTCCATACAAAACGAAGATACCTGGGGTAAATCCATTCAAAAAAATGATTTCCTGGCGAGAGCTAATAAAAGTGCAAACGTCAGTTTTTTTGTAAACATACCCAGGGCATGGAGCACCATTCAAGACGAAATAAAACCAGATTGGGGAGAACATTTTAGTAATAATGCTTCGGTCTATAAGTCAATTGAAATGGCGGCCTTCCAATACAGTTATCTCGATGGAAAGTACTATACAAATTATACATTCTCTCAGCCCATTAAAAAGCCGAATAATATCCCTAAAACAAGTGCCAATAACGGTCTTCGATTTGTAAGCAAGCTTACCTCAAAACCGTACTTAATAAGGTCTCATGCTCACAGAGATTTTGATATTCTTCTGCAGGACAGTACCAACACGATTTACTACCTGGATCCTGAGCAAAATGCGCTTTGGTCGGAAAGTATTGAGGAGCCTATCAAAGGGAACATTTACCCAATCGACTATTATAAAAATGGGAAAATCCAATATGTGTTCGCAACCACCACACAAATTCATATGGTTGATCGCACTGGTGCACCCATCCCCGGATACCCCAAAACGTTACCGGAAACACCCACAATCGACCACCTCAACCTCATTGACTATGATAAAAGTCGGAGTTATCGCCTAGCAATCACCGATACTGAGGGGAAGGTATATCTCACGGATAAAGATCTGAAGATTTTGAATGGCTGGAATCCTAAAAATTTGAATCGAAGAGGTCATCTTCCACTCACTCATGCACGACTGGGAAGGTCAGATGTGATGATTTCTTTACATGAAAACGGTGTGATTAATTTGATGAATCGAAGAGGTGAATTTATTAAGGGATTCCCTTTCGACACCCGTCTGACCTTAAGTAAGAATTACCATTTGCGTAAATCTAATACGTTAGGAAACTCGTCCATCACCATTATTTCTACAGGTGGTGAGCTTATCGAGTTGAACTTAGAAGGTGGTGTAATCAAACGGGATCAATTGATTAAAACGAGTGTGGAGACAAAATTTAGATTAATACCCGATACCGGAGGTAATTCATTCATCATTGTAAGAAATGAGGGAAACAGCTATGAGGTACTGGATGACACAGGAAATTTATTGTTCCAAAAGGACTATCTATCCGAAGGTCCAATATTGATCCAGTATTATCAATTTGGCGCTGGAAAAGACCTGGTGATTTTTACTGACACCGCTAACAAGAGTCTCTACATTTATGACAAATCAGGAAATTTAATTACAGGTAATCCTCTAAAAGCAGAACATCAAGTGAGCCTGATTTATTCAAGCGCAAAAAGAGAGTTCCAGGTTTTCACCACATGGGATTCTATCCTGGAACTCTATAATTTCAATTATTGATCACCTGATAGGTAATGATTTGAAAGCCATCTTCGAATGACTGATTATAGGTAACATTCAGGCGATAAGGATCTGTATAGTCTCCGAAAAGTTTAACACCTGATCCCAATAAAATAGGATTTACCTTCAACTTAATTTCATCGATCATTCCATGTCTCATCAGCCAACCGGCAAACATGCCTCCACCACATAAGTAGATGTCACTTCCCGTCTGATACTTCAGTTCATTTAAATGGTCCAATTCCAAAGGAACTACATTGACTTGTTCACTAGCATTTTCCAACGTTAGATGATCAGAAAATATAAAATGTTCCATATGAGGATATGCAGGACTCCCTGGCTTCAATCCAAACTGATATCCAAACTCATAGGTTTTTCGTCCCATGATTACCGTATCAAATGATTCCAGATCATAGGTGTACTGTTCCACACCCTCACCTTCCATTGCAAACATGCTGATGTCATTATTTTTGCCAGCAATGAATCCGTCTAATGAGGTGGCTACATAGTAGATAATTTTTCTCATAGTCCTCATATTTATACTTGTACTGTTTTCCATTTGCCTCGTCTAAATAAGATGATAGCGACAATGGCATACAAACTATGACAAAAGGCAATGCAGAAAAAGACCCCATTAGGACCCCAGCTATATTCAATGGACAAGAGGTATGCTAAAGGTATTTGAATCATCCAGAAGACAACCAAATTAATCCAAAGCGGTGTTAGCGTATCACCAGAACCATTAAATGCTTGTCCTATCACCATACCATAAGCAAAGAATATGTATCCAAAACATATGATTCTTAAAGCGTTAATGGCAGTATCAAGAACTACACCCGTTTGATCAAATATCGCTAATACCTGATCAGAGAAAATCGAGAAAACCGTTGCAACAATTACGAGAAATATCGTATTCCATTTGGCGGTTCTCCATACAGATGTTTCAGCTCTTTCCGGGCTCTTCGCTCCAAGATTCTGACCTACCAGCGTTGCTGCCGCATTGGCCATACCCCAGGATGGTAACAGAGTGAATACGATCACACGAAATGCTAATTGATAACCTGCTACCGACTCTGTCCCGAATTCCGCTACTATGCGAACGAGAAATAACCAGCTCAGAGTTTCCACCAAAAACTGACCGATCCCTGCAGATCCAATTTTGATGATTTCAATAACCGTTTTTACTCGAATCACGAAATTCTTGACTGTAAGCTTTATTAAAGAGCTCCCGTTGAAAATGTGTACCAGTTGATAGATGACACCAATGGTCCTTCCGGTAGTCGTTGCAACCGCAGCTCCATCTACACCCATGGCTGGAATTGGTCCTAAACCAAAGATGAAGATTGGATCTAATGCCATATTCAAAAAATTGGCAAGTAGTAACGATTTCATAGCTATCGATGCATTACCGGCTCCCCGGAAGATCCCATTAATAAGAAATATTAATATGATACTCAGGTTTCCGGCATACATGATCTTTGTATAGCCCACTCCCTCTGCAATCAGGTCTGACTCCCCTCCCATTAGGGCGAGAATGTCTTCGGCGAAAACAAAACCGATTACTCCAAAGAGTACACCAATTACAATAGAGATAACTATGGCCTGGAAGCCCGCATCAGCAGCTCTCATCAACCTTTTCTCACCAACTCTTCGAGCTACAATCGCAGTAGCAGCCATACTTAATCCTACTGCAAGTGAATAGATAATCATTAGTGGAGTCTCCGTGAGCGCCACGGTAGCTATGGCATTGACACTAATACGGGACACAAATATCATGTCGACAACCGCAAACAGGGATTCTCCTATCATCTCTGCTATCATTGGAATAGATAGCAATATGATGGCCCGGTTTATACTTCCGGTTGTAAATTCTGTTTCCTCTCCTTTTAGTGCGGAAACAAAGAGTTTAAATACTCTGGATATAGAGAATGATTCTTTCGTCATTTCTAAAAGAAATTAAAATGTGATGGCATTGATAGAAATACAACAATGCCTTGAAATTGTAAACTAAAACAAATGGATAGTTGAGATACCCAGCCTAGGGGTTACCCTCTGATGCGCGAGGGGGAAGTATTAACAATCTCTGCGAATAGAATCATAAGACCGCAATAGTAGCATTTTTTTTCAATTAATTGAGAAAATATTTTAGGATTTTAATACAATAAATTTGGATTTCTTTGTTTCCTTCAAAATTGTGTAGTAGAGTATACATAAAGCATAATTTGTACTCCAAATGGGTTTATGGGTCAAAATACGATCAATATCATGACTTTTGTTGTTAATAATCAAGTCATTTTTTTATTCCAGCGATTTCACAATTACGACGATAATCTTCTAAAAATACAATTCATATCTATAGAATTGATTATTTTGGCATCTCATGGAACACGACTACAGCCTGTTAGTAGAAAACCTAAAAGGTAGAAGGTATGATGAAGCATTGCGCGAACCCGTACTTTCAGAAGCCTTTCATCAATCTGGTTATGATGATTGCCTGCTCTATGCACTGGAAGCAATGGTAGAGATTGATGCATCCTATGCTTACAAGGTTTATGCAAATTCCAGGAAAATTCATGAAATCATTGCAAAGTCACTGAAGAAAAGAGGTTATGATGTCGACTACAGATATCAAGGGGCTTTGAAAACCTATTCTAATGTATTGCTTTATGGGGATGTCGAGATAATTGTTATCAAAAAGAATATTTCTGAAAAAGCGCACAGAGATATGCAAACGCTCGCCATGGACCTCATGGATATTCTTACAAAAGAAACTAGTTTCAAGACCGTCGACTTTAGCGACAAAACAAGAATTCGAATTACCGCTCAAAAACCAACCTGTGAAATTGATGTCCTGCCGTCATTATGGGTAAATAGCGCAGAGTATGTAAAAACGAAGAATGAAATCTACCGCGGAATAGCTGAATTTGACTTTGCGAATAAGAAAGTAAAAAAGTATCTACCCTTCTTAAATATCGCACGCATCAATTCCAAGGATCAACATACCAACGGAAACCTGAAGGCCTTGTCGCGACTTTTGAATTCGCTAAAAGCAGATTCCCATGAAAGGATCAACCTTAAAGACTCAGAAATCAACTCAATACTTTACAATATCCCGGAATTAGAGTTATCCGTGCCTCAGAATAAAGTGCTTTCGCTTTTACCTAAAGTTGCACTCCTTTTAGACAAGCTAAGTATTGATACGAAATACTTTAGCAATCTCCTCTCTCCATCCGGGAAAGATCGCGTTTTTGGAGGTCGTCCAGAAAAACAGCAGGAAATAAGAAAACTCAGTGCTTCTCTCAATACCCTAATCGCAGATGTGAAGAAAAGCCTGAGTGATAAAAACAAGAACATTGACTCAGAGGTCAATTATCTAGAATAGTATTAAGAAATAAGTCCGGCTCGCTTGAGCAATGCTTCAGGTGAAGGTTCCTTACCTCTAAATTTCTTGTACAATTGCATCGGATGCTCTGTTCCGCCTTTACTTAAGATGTGTTCCTTAAATGAAGATGCCGTTTTCTTATCGAACACTCCATTCGCTTTGAAAACAGAGAATGCATCGGCATCTAATACCTCTGCCCATTTGTAACTATAATATCCTGCAGCATATCCTCCCGCAAAGATGTGACTGAATTGCACACTCATGTTGGTGCCCTCAACTTTTGGAAAGAGTTCAGTACTGGCAAAGGCTTTTTCTTCAAAACCTCCAACATCGTCTATTTCAGTAGCATGTTCCAGGGGAAGCCAGTGCCATGCCATATCCAACAATCCAAAACTCAATTGTCTAACGGTTGCATATGCTTCGTGATAGGTAGCTGATCGTTTAATTCGATCTACTAATTCTTCCGGAATCAACTCACCCGTTTCGTGGTGTTTGGCAAAAATGTCCAGGCATTCTTTTTCATAGCACCAGTTCTCCATGATCTGGGAAGGCAGCTCTACAAAGTCCCAGTATACACTAGTTCCGGAAAGACTTTGATACTGAGTATCTGCAAGCATGCCATGCAGTGCGTGCCCAAACTCATGAAATAAGGTCTCAACCTCATTAAACTTTAGCAAAGATGGATGCCCGGCAGAAGATGGAGTGAAATTGCATACAATGCTCACCTGAGGAATGGTTCTTTCATCACCTTCATACTTTTGACTTCTATAGGATGTCATCCATGCGCCTCCTCTCTTTCCATCCCTCGGGAAGAAATCCGCCAAGAAAACAGAAACAACTTCACCGTCCTCATTCAACACTTCATAAGCCTTAACATCTTCATGATAAACTTCTAATTTATCATTCGGCCTAAACGAAATACCATAAAGTCTTTCTGCTGTCTCAAAAACACCATTGATTACATTTTCAAGCTTGAAATAGGGCTTTACAAGCTCATCATCTAACTCATACTTCTCTTTTCTCAATTTTTCAGAATAGTATGACCAATCCCAACGCTCCAAGGTAATATCGTCACCCAAAGACTTAATGTATGACTTGATCTCCTCTACTTCTTCTTTAGCTTTAGGAAGGCTTTTTTCTAGTAGATCCTCAAGAAATTCCATTACTCTGTCAGGTGACTCTGCCATTCGTTGCTCAAGTACGTAATGAGCGAAAGTTGGATAGCCCAACAGTGAAGCCAGTTCAGATTTCAATCGAATCGTTTTAAGAATTAGTTCTTGATTATCCCGCTCATCGCCCTTGAAACATTTACACATGTATGCGCGATACATCTTTTCCCGAAGTGAACGATTATCCGCATACTCCATAAAAGGAATGTAGCTAGGTGCTTGTAGTGTAAATATCCAGGCAGCTTCTTTGCCTTTCTTTAAAGCGAGTTCCTTCGCTCGCGCTTTTACGTCGTTGGGAAGTCCCGAGAGATCCGATTCTTCAGTAATAATAAGTTCAAAATCATTGGTCTCCGCCAGCACATTTTCAGAATACGAAAGTGATAGCTTAGACAACTCAATACTTATAGCTTTAAAACGCTCCTTCTTATCTCCTTCTAATTCAACTCCCCGCCTTACAAAATCAAAATATGTTTCATGCAGCAGCTTTTGCTGTTCAATTGAAAGATCCAGAAAATCTCTTTTTCCATAGATTTCCTTTACTCTCCTAAACAGATCATTATTCTGTTTTACCTCACTACTAAATTCTGAAAGTTTTGGAGAAACCTGTTGAGCGATTTTTTGTAATTCATCACTGGTTTCAGCTGAATTTAAATTGAACAGTATCGACGAATTTCTTTGTAGTCGCTCGCCACTATTTTCCAATGCCTCAATGGTATTTTCAAAGGTTGGAGCTGCTTCATTTTCAATAATTGCCTGAATTTCATTTTTCGCTTCAGAAAGTGCGCTTTCTATCCCCTCTTGGTAATGATCGGTTTCGATCTGTGAGAAAGGAGGCATTTCGTATGCTGTTTTGAACGAAGAAAGTAAAGGATTAGACATGAAATTCACATTTAGATTAAAGAGCTGCAAAGGTAATATCCAAGGCGTTTTACTTTTGCAAAAAAGTCAAGCATATGAAGTACGTTTTAGTGATTTTTTGCTCTTTCAGCTTCTACCTAACGAATGCTCAAAACTCTTACGTTGACCTAAGCACACCTTATGCTTCCGTCCGCACGTTTCTGGAAAACCTACAGACGGAGAACACCAATGACTCTTTGGCGGCTCTTCCTTTCATGCCAGAAGAAAGGTCATTAGGTGAGGCGAAGAAAGTTGCTAGAAAATTTAAACGCGTCTTAGATGGTAAGGGAATTTATCTCTACCTCGATGAGATCCCCAATTCCAAAGATTATAAAGATTCAACGAGCAATAGAAAAAAGTATATACTTCTCGAAACCTATCCAAAAATCTTCCTTCTGAAAGCTGATAACGGGCAGTGGTATTTCTCAGATTCAAGTATTGACCGCATTAACGAACTTTATCAAGAGACCTTTCGATTTGGGACTGGCCAACTATTAAACGTTCTCCCCAAGCTTGGAACCAGTAAAACATTTGGCCTATACACCTACCAGTATATTACTATTTTTATTCTTGCACTTATCAGCGCCTTGGTCTATAAAATATTCGCATTCATTACAGAAAGGATATTTAGCCGGTTGGTATCAAAGTTTGGATATAGCAATGAGTCCTCTGAAAGGTATTTATGGCAGATTGCGCGACCAACCAGTGTGTTTATAATCGTACTTCTTCTTTTGCTCGTTGCCCCTGCCCTGCAGCTCCCAGTGACGTACTCAAAATATGTAAATCTTATTTTGAGAGTCATGGTGCCACTTTTTGGTACAATTATCCTTTACCGACTAGTCTCAATTGGGAGTGTATTTCTCTTAAGAATGGCACAAAATACGGAGAGTACATTAGACGACCAGCTCGTTCCTTTGCTGAGAAAAACACTTAAAACATTTGTGATAATTGTCGGTACGCTACTTATTCTCGATAATTTAAACGTACCTATACTACCGCTATTAACGGGACTTTCCATTGGAGGTCTCGCGTTTGCTCTAGCAGCACAGGATACCCTCAAAAACTTTTTTGGGTCAGTTATGATATTTATCGATAAACCTTTTCAGGTCGGAGACTGGATTACAACGAATAATGTAGATGGCACCGTAGAAGAAGTTGGATTTCGGTCTTCTCGCATAAGAACTTTCAGAAACTCAGTTATTTATGTGCCAAACAGTAAACTAGCAGATAATACGATTGACAATCATGGGCTTAGAAAGTACCGAAGGTTTTACACCCAAATTTCGATCACCTATGATACTCCACCAGAAATGATTGAAATTTTCGTTAAGGGGCTGAGACAGATTGTCGAGGAACATCCAAAAACCTGGAAGGATAATTATCATGTGTACTTCAATGAAATGGCTTCCAGCTCTTTGAACATCATGTTTTACATCTTTTTTAATGTCCCCACCTGGGGTGAAGAGTTGAACTGCAGACACGAAGTTCTAATGAGTATAGTCAAGCTAGGGCAAGAACTGGGTGTAAGCTTTGCATTCCCAACTCAAACGCTACATATAGAGAATTTACCTGGTCAGCCTTCACTGTCACCAAGCTACATTTCCAGTGATGATGCAGAACTGAAATTGCAGTCATTCTTCAAGAAAAATTGAACCACAGAAACACACTATAAATAAGTTAGAGGATTGGCTTTGCTTGTTCGAATATCTATTTCCGAAGCAGGAACTTAATTGATATATTCGTCATTTTTTCTGAACAACTAAAAGCGAAACCATGAAATTCGGAACAAAAGCGCTTCATGCCGGCATAGAACCTGATCCATCCACGGGAGCTATCATGACCCCAATTTTTCAGACATCTACTTATGTTCAAGATGGACCGGGTATACACAAGGGATATGAATACGCACGAGCGCACAACCCCACGAGAGATGCTCTACAAACAAATATTGCTGCACTTGAAAATGCCAAATTTGGTAGATGCTTTGCTTCTGGAATGGCAGCAACAGAAACGGTCATAAAAACACTACGACCTGGTGATGAAGTGATTAGCACTGGAGATCTTTATGGAGGAAGCTTTAGGTTATTCACTCAACTCTTTGAACATTTTGGAATCAGGTTCACATTCGTTGATATGCGAGATCCAAAAAATGTAGAGGAGTTAATTACTGATAAAACAAAGCTTCTGTGGATTGAGACGCCAACCAATCCGCTACTCAATATTATCGACATCCAGAAAGTTACGGACATAGGCCGGAAGCATGGAGTCAAATCTGTGGTTGACAACACGTTTGCGTCACCATACCTTCAAAACCCACTTGATCTGGGCGCTGATATTGTAATGCACTCCGTAACCAAGTACATTGCCGGACACTCAGATGTAATCATGGGATTTTTGGGAACCAACGATCCATCTATAGATGAGCAGATAGCCTTTATTCAAAACTCAAGTGGTGCAGTACCTGGACCTCAAGATTGTTTTCTGGTCCTGAGAGGGATTAAAACCCTTCATCTCCGAATGCAAAGACATTGTGAAAATGGAAAAATCATCGCCAATTATCTAAAAAATCATCCTAACGTTTCAAAGGTGTATTGGCCAGGATTTGAAGATCACCCAAACCATGAAATTGCTAAAAAGCAAATGCGAGATTTTGGAGGTATGATTTCCTTTGTTCAGAAGGAGGACACCATAGAAAAGGCTGAGTCTACCTTAAGTAAATTCAAACTATTTAGTCTTGCAGAATCACTTGGCGGTGTTGAATCACTTGTAGGCCATCCGTCTGGCATGACCCATGCGAGTATTCCAAAGGAAAAACGAATTGTGGCTGGTTTAACAGATTCATTGATTAGGCTAAGTGTAGGAATTGAAGACGTAGAGGATTTGATCGAAGACCTGGAGCAAGCCTTGCAATAAATGTTACAATCATAGATTAAAATACATAACCCCACCGATGTGGGGTTTTTAAGCTAGGTCAAAATTCACGTTTATTCGAAATCTTTTAAAGCAATAATTGGTATGAATTTAGTTGTATATTCGGATAGGACAGGCATTAGTTCGAATATCATACCTTTATCGATGAACCCATAATGAATAAATTAAAGCACGCATTGAATCAAATATCTCACTCACTAGCAGTGCAATTGGTGTTTCATCATTTTAAGAGAAATCTGGCATTATTAGCTGTTTGGGCAATTGTCATTGCAGCCTTTTCAGGAGGACTCGGTAAAGTATATGGAATCCAATATTTATTTCTCGATCCTGAATATTTGGGTGAGGTAAGTTTCTGGAGCTTTTTCATTGTTGGGGTTTCTTTTGGAAACCTCATAATGGCATGGCACATTACCTCCTACATTCTGGATGGACACCGTTTTAGATTTATCGGAGTTCTACAAAGGCCGTTTACAAAATTCTCACTCAATAACAGCCTCATTCCTCTCATATCACTGATTCTGTATGTCATTTTGCTCATAAACTTCCAAATCAATAATGGGCTAGCTGAATCAGTAGATATCTTTCTTTTTGTATCTGGTCTCATTTTGGGTATCATAGCCATGCATCTGCTAATGATCCTTTACTTCAGATTTACCAACAAAGACATCTTCATCTTCCTGGCTGGTACTTTAGATAAGAAATTGAGAAAGAATGTACTTAGTCGAGACCGAGTGATGAGCAGAGTACGCGAAAACAGGGCGGATGAGTATAATGTCACGAATTACCTGGATTTAAAGTTAAGAAGCAGGACCACAAAGGACATTGTGAATTTTGGTAGTCGGGAAGCTATAGTCAGAGTATTTGATCAGAATCATTTCAATTCAGTTGTTGTAGAGCTTTTTATTATTGGTGTAATCCTACTCCTTGGATTCTTTATCCATATCGAATTTTTACAAATTCCTGCTGCTGCAAGTTCTCTACTCATCTTCGCCATTGCGGTCATGTTAGTTGGTGCCATTAGCTACTGGTTTAAAGGATGGGGACTTGCTTTTGTATTGGGAGTTTTCATTCTTGTAAATACCAGTGCCAAAACGGGATTCGGGAAGGGGCTGAATCAAGCTTCGGGTATAAACTATGATACGGTAAAAACCATCTATTCGGTGGAAAGCCTACAAAAAGTTCATTCAAAAGACCAATATATCCATGACAAGCTACATATGTTGGAAACACTGGAAAACTGGAAAGCCAAATGGGATAATCCTAAAAAGCAGAAGATGGTTTTTCTATGTGTAAGTGGAGGAGGTCAGCGGGCTGCTTTATGGACGGTTAATTCTCTTCTTAAAGCAGATAGTGCCCTCAATGGCTCTCTCATGGATCGTACGATGCTTATCACAGGAGCCTCTGGTGGTGCGATTGGAGCAGCATATTATCGAGAGATGTACAGAAGAAATCCAAAAATTGCTTTGTCCGGACAAAAGGATGAGCTTCTAAACAGAATTGGAAAAGACAACCTTAATCCTGTGATTTTTGGATTGCTCGTTAATGATCTTTTTTTCAAGATGAGAACGCATCAATATGCAGGGAGAACCTATAGTGTCGACCGTGGATATGTTTTCGAGCAAAACTTAAATAAGAATCTAGGTTATACATTGGATCGCCAGATTGGAGATTATCACGATGATGAAAAAGCATCACTCATTCCTACTTTGGTTCTGGCACCAACAATCGCCAACGACGGAAGGAAGCTTTACATTTCATCTCAACCAATATCCTTCATGGGTGTTTCATCCGAAATATTAAAAGATAAAAATCAAAAAATTAGAGGGGTTGATTTTCAGGGACTCTTTCAAGCAAATGAGCCTGAAAAATTAAGTTTCCTTTCAGCCCTAAGGATGTCAGCCTCCTTTCCGTACATAACTCCAAACATCAGTTTACCAGCTGAACCTCGAGTCGAGATTATGGATGCCGGAATATCCGACAATTTCGGTGTCTCTGATGCGATTAGATTTGTAGATGTTTTTCAAGATTGGATCATTGAAAATACCGCTGGAGTCGTGTTTTTGGTGGTAAGGGATACCAAATCAAATGCTCCGGTAGAAAAGAGACCAAACCCTTCGGTCATTGATCGGCTCACCTATCCTATTGCAAGCGTCTATAATAATCTTACCAATATGCAAGACATCAACAACAACGTCCGCATCGAGCAAATGAAGCATTGGTTTGAAGGAGATTTTGATATTGTAGAAATAGCTTACGATTCCTTCGAAAACAGTGGAACAGCTTCGGATGTAGAACGAGCGTCTCTTAGCTGGCATTTAACATCCAAAGAGAAACAACACATCAAAGAGAACATCTACATTGATGGAAATATAGCCGCAATTAGAAAATTAAAAGATCTTTTAGAAGCTCATTAGATCCTTGAAACGTGAAGTTTGTCTTCGGCTAACTTCGATTTCAGTTCCATCTTTCAAGTAAAGTCGGATAGTGCCACTAAACCATGGCTCAATTTTATCGATCCATTTCATATTGATGATTTGCTGACGGTTGGCCCGAAAAAAGACTTTTGGATCAAGTCTGCTTTCCATGTATTGTAAAGTCTTTGGGATCATAGGTTTATGTTCCTCAAAGTATATACGTGTGTAATTATCCCAAATCTCAAAAAGACGAACATCCTTCAATGTGACGAACCAACACTTTTCTCCGTCTTTCACAAAAACCTGGCTGTTCTCATTCAATACATCTTTAGGTTCCTCACTTTTTTCCAGATTCTCTATTACACGCCGCAATGCCAGAGTAAGTCTATCATCGGTGATCGGCTTCTTAAGGTAATCCAACGCATTGTAATCAAAAGCCTTAATGGCATATTCACTGTAAGCGGTAGTAAAAATAATTTGAGGCACTTCATCTAACATCTCCAACAATTCAAACCCATCTTTGTCAGGCATTTGAATGTCAAGAAAAACCAAATCCGGCTTGAGCTCCTCTATCATAGCTTTTGCGTCATCGGCATTTTCAGCTTCTCCAATAACATTTACATCTTTGTGATTTTGCAATAAAAACTGGAGCTCCTGTCGAGCTAACCGCGTATCGTCTACTATCAGTGCTTTCATTTAACTAAAGGTAATTTTAATCTGGAGCGAACCATGTTACCCTGTTGGGTAAGCTCAAGGTCTGGCTCGCTATCAAACAATATTCTAATTCGATCAGTTGCATTTTTTAAACCAATCCCATTCCCAAGGTTCTTTTTTAGTTTTCCTGTATTGCTTACTTCTAGCACAAGATCTTTTCCTTCTTTGTCTACAGAAATTAAAATATCTCCACCGTTCTTTACCTGAGATATCCCATGTTTCACGGCATTTTCTGCCATCAATTGAATAAGCATAGGAGGTATACGACATTTCCCAAGCTCCTTATTATTCAGGATTTCATAGTGAAGTCTATTCTCATAGTGGATGCTTTCAAGCTCCAAATACTTGTTTACAATCTCTAGCTCATCATCAATCGTAACCTTTTCATTATCATTAAACTGAATCGAATAGCGCAATAGCTCAGACAGGTGTGAAACCATATCCCTTGCCTTCATATGATCCTCCAATATAAGGGCACGAATGTTATTCAAGGCATTAAACAGAAAATGAGGATTGATCTGTGCTTTTAAAGCAATCAGCTCTGCATCCTTTACAGCAGTCTTCAATTGCCATTTTTCTACTTCTTCTTTTTTATAGTTTCTAAAGAAGTAAATAATAAGATAAACGGCCGTCCAAAGGCTGAAATAGACAAACGTCTGAAATGAAAAAAGTAGAAAAACTAAAAAACTGAAGTTTTCTACGTCAATAATATCTGTGGTGAGAATTGTATAACCAACTACGATTCCGTTAGCCAAGAGAGAGATAATAACCAAAGTAGGAACAAGCCGGACAATGAGTTTTTGAATCTTGAGTTTAAGCCATCCATCAAGCTTCATTTTATATCTAAGCAAATGCGTAGAAAAAAGCATAACGATGGCACCAAAAAACTGTGCTAAAATGACCCAAACATCGATGCTATCATAAAACAGAAAGGATACAATTACACCAATCATGGCATAGGCAAACCATCCAATACATTGTAAAAGCCAATACGAACTGTTTCTGGTCATTTATTTACATCTTACAACCACAAATAAAATCTTAAATAAGATGCCTCCTGACATTCTTTAAAGTAAGTGGTCATAAGATGATGATGAATGGAAACAAAAAAGCCTATCCGTTTACCGAATAGGCTTTGAAAAGATTTATTATTTATTACAGGAAATTATCGACAGATGTGTAAGGCATTCCAAATGCATCTGCTACTCCTTTATATACTATCTCTCCGTTGATAACATTTAAACCTAACTTCAACTCCTTGTTATCGTTGCAGGCCTGTTTCCAACCTTTATTTGCTAATTGAATTGCATATGGTAATGTAGCATTAGTTAACGCTAGCGTTGAAGTATAAGGAACCGCGCCTGGCATATTAGCCACACAATAGTGAACAACATCATCAATTATGAATGTTGGGTCCTCATGTGTCGTTGGCTTACATGTTTCAATACAACCTCCCTGATCCACAGCTACATCAACGAGTACGGTACCCGGTTGCATCTCTTTTAACATGTCTTTGGTTATAAGGCTCGGCGCTTTAGCACCAGGAATAAGCACAGCTCCCACGATTAGATCATGTGATTTGATTAATTCTCTGATGTTATACTCACTACTCATAAACGTATTGACGTTAGCAGGCATGATGTCATCCAGGTACCTCAATCGTTGAAGATTTAAATCTAGAATGGTCACATCTGCTCCCATTCCGGCAGCCATTTTGGCAGCATTGGTTCCTACAACTCCACCTCCTAAGATCATTACTTTCGCAGGGCGTACACCTGGAACACCTCCAAGAAGTATACCTCTTCCTTTCATCGGCTTTTCAAGATACTTTGCTCCCTCTTGTATAGACATCCTACCAGCCACTTCTGACATAGGGACTAGCAAAGGAAGAGACCTATCAGCGCTCTCTACTGTTTCATATGCAAGACAAATTGCACCACTATCTATCATAGCCTTTGTCAGTGGTTCATGTGATGCAAAGTGGAAATAGGTAAAAATCAGTTGATCTTTTTTACAGAGTTTATATTCTGGCTCAATAGGCTCCTTGACCTTTATGATCATTTCTGCAATATCATAAGTTGCTTCAATCGTTGGAAGGATTTTCGCACCAGCCTCTACATATTGTTCATCGCTAAATCCACTTCCATCACCAGCTGTAGACTGGATATAGACTTCATGACCTCTCTTGGTCAATTCTACTACACCAGATGGGGTTACAGCTACTCTGTTTTCGTTGTTTTTAATCTCTTTTGGGACACCTATTATCATGGTAAATTAAGTTAAGGGTAGGCAAATATAGGAAGTGCATTTAAGAGACGACCTAACATTTTCAAATACAAAATTAGGACATTGGAAAATTTAAATAAATAGGAATATTATTCTGATATTAAATTATTAACGAAATTATATTCTTTATGGATACAATGAAAACTCTTAAAGCATAGTTTATATCGACATTAGCACTTTTAAAAGTGAATCAAATTCCGTATTTTTGAAAGTGACAAAGCCATACATTACCCCAAAAAAACCATCTATTATGAGTGAGGCGAAAAACAAGACGAAGCTACCCATTTCAAAAAAAGAAATACTTCAGGATTTCAAGCTAGCCGTTGAAAGTAGAGAAGCAAGCTTAATAGGCCGTAAAGAGGTATTTATGGGGAAAGCCAAATTCGGAATATTTGGTGACGGAAAAGAGCTCCCTCAAATTGCGATGGCTAAGTACTTTCAAAATGGAGACTGGAGATCCGGTTACTATCGCGATCAGACCTTCATGATGGCAATAGGTCAATTAAATACGCAACAATTTTTTGCTCAGCTCTATGCTCACACGGATGTCGAGGCAGACCCAGCATCTGCTGGCAGGATGATGAATGGTCATTTTGCTACACGCTACCTCAATGAGAAAGGAGAATGGCTAACACAGACGGATAAGAAAAATAGTAGCGCCGACATCTCTCCAACGGCAGGACAAATGCCACGTCTCCTAGGACTCGCATACGCTTCGAAACTTTATCGTGAAAACAAGGATCTCAACGAATTTGAAGATTTCTCCATCAATGGTAACGAGGTAGCTTTTGGTACAATTGGTAATGCCTCCACCTCCGAAGGACACTTCTGGGAAACAATGAATGCAGCAGGAGTTCTGCAGGTACCTATGGTGATGTCAGTATGGGATGATGGCTATGGCATTTCTGTACCTCAGAAGTATCACACCATTAAAGAAAGTATTTCTGAAGCACTTAGTGGATTTCAACAAACCAAAGAACACCCGGGCTTTGAAGTCTTCAAGGTAAAAGCATGGGACTATGTGGCTTTGCTCGAAACCTATAAAAAGGCGGCTGATATCGCTCGAAAAAAACACATACCATGTCTTATCCATGTGGTAGAGGTAACACAACCACAAGGTCACTCTACCTCAGGTTCGCATGAACGATATAAATCAAAAGATCGATTAAACTGGGAGAAGAATTACGATTGTATTTTGAAAATGCGTGAGTGGATCGAAGGCGAAAAACTTGCCTCCAAAGAAGAGCTTGATCAACTGGAAAAGGAAGCTAAGCAATCTGCTAAACAATCTAAGGATGCTGCTTGGAAAGCGTATAGCAGTGACATCAAAAAAGAAGTTGCTGAAGTAATCAGCCTTATAGATAAGGTGAGCATTTCATCTTCAAATAAATCAGAGATATCTAAAATCTCAGAAGGACTTAGTAAGGAGCTAAATCCTGAAAAATCTCATGTCATTAAATCGGCGAAGAAAGCGTTAAGGTTACTAAAAGAAGACAACTCAGATGAGAAAAGAAGTCTTTTGAATTGGCTTAACGAAAAGAGTGAATTATACAAGAAGCAGTTTAATGACAAGCTTTACAGCGAATCCTCAGATTCCGCGCTAAACATAAGCACCGTTCCTGCAGAATACTCGGAGAATAGTGAACTTGTTGATGGACGAGAAGTGCTGAATGCCAGCTTTGATCAGCTTTTGGCCAACGATCCCAGAATTTTCGCCTTCGGAGAAGATGTAGGTAAGATTGGGGATGTAAATCAGGGATTTGCTGGACTTCAAGAAAAATACGGTGAATTAAAGGTTACCGATACTGGTATTCGTGAAACTACTATCATAGGTCAAGGTATTGGCGCTGCAATTAGAGGTTTAAGACCAATTGCTGAAATTCAATACTTGGATTACCTTCTTTATGCGCTTCAAACGCTCTCTGATGATCTTGCAACACTACAGTATCGAACTTTTGGCGGTCAAAAAGCACCACTTATCATCAGGACAAGAGGACATAGACTAGAGGGTGTCTGGCACTCAGGATCTCCGATGGGAATGATCCTCCACTCACTAAGAGGTATCTATGTACTTACCCCAAGAAACATGACACAGGCTGCTGGATTCTATAATACACTAATGGCCAGCGACGATCCAGCATTGGTTATTGAGTCGTTGAATGGATACAGGCTTAAAGAAAGAATCCCAGATAATCTTAGTGAATTCAAATTAGCTCTTGGTGAGCCAGAAATCCTAAGAGAAGGTGCTGACGCAACGATTGTTACTTATGGATCTACATGCAGGATTGTGATGGAGGCAGCAAGCCAGCTTTCTAATGAAGGTATAGAGGTGGAAGTAATCGACGCACAAACGCTAATACCATTTGATCGCACCAAGTCAATTATCAGTTCCCTGGAGAAAACCAACAGATTGGTTGTAGTAGATGAAGACGTTGAAGGAGGAGCTTCTGCATACATCATGCAGCAAGTTCTTGAAAGAGATAACGGATATTTTCATTTGGACTCTAAGCCATTATCAATCACGGGCAAAAATCATCGTCCTGCCTA
Organism: Ekhidna sp.; assembly: GCA_965601465.1. Lineage (GTDB taxonomy): Bacteria > Bacteroidota > Bacteroidia > Cytophagales > Cyclobacteriaceae > Ekhidna. The sequence continues at coordinate 3,625,034 of OZ271834.1, forward strand.
TGGAAGTGATGGGGACTACTTCTCCAAACCCAATGTGGAAGAGATATTTGACAAGATTTATGATTTAATGTCTGAGTCTGATCCTAATAAATATCCAACGATTTATTGAGTAATCTCAGATAATACAAAATCAGGCGTTGTAACAATATTGCTTTGGTTACCTGCTCTGTCGTATACGTAGAATCTGGCTCTAATCACATCATCTAAAAATGCCAGCCTGAGTACCGCGGATTGTATTGAGTATGTAAAGGATCCGCTTTTCCCATCGGGATCATATTGCGGAATTCGACCGTTGAAAATCCCTATATCACATCTATCTGTGCCAAAAATTTCTTGATAATTAAGTGGTTCGTAATCCGAACCAACTCTTTTTTCAAACTCAATGACAAAATTGAAATGAGTTTCTACCCTTATTACAGGAATTGTTTCAGTGATGACTTGACTGCCGGCATCTGACTGAATCAATGTAGAGCCTTCTCCGAAGATATATGGAGTCAATGTGGTACTCTCCAAAAAAGTACCATCTTGATTGGTCAAATTTGGGCATGATAAAGGAACATCTCCAACATCCTCTGAGAAAAACTCCTTGTCAAAAGCCAGAACAGGATAATCTCCCTCTGTAAACTCAATAATTAGGATATTACCCGAAATGCTGATCGGTATAAAATTTTGTGTAATCAATGGAGCAGTATAAATAGGCGGGACAACAGTGCCAATATTACCCTCGGTAATAATACTATCCCTTGAATCTATGAAAACATCAAATTCATTATAAGGAGGTAAAATATCCTGCGATTCAATTATTCCAATATCTCCGTTGCCATCCTCAAATGTGAAGGTTAGTATCAATGAATCAGTGGTTGCTCCATCAAAAAAGACAAGGTCCTCGAAACCTATATTAGGGGTATCCGGAAAAACTTCCTTCTCAAAGCAGCCAATGAGAGAGATAGCCAAAAAAAGTATCAAATATTTCGCGCGTCCATTCATACGATAAAAACAAAAATAATCTACTTTGCCCCTAATGAAATAAAATAATGAGCTTCACTGAAGAATTTAAACATGTACTAAAACAAATAAACGGGAAAACATTCCTGGATAGTTCGCTTGCGGCTTTTGAATACCAATATCAATCATGTGACCTCTATCATCAGTATTGCAATTATCTTCAAAGAAATCCTAAAAACGTAAAGCAACTTACTGATATCCCATTTATACCAATAGAGTTCTTCAAAAATCATGCGATAAAATCAGGGTCTTGGCAAGAAACCAAGATCTTCAAGAGTAGTGGGACTACAAAAACCGGAAGGAGTCAGCATTACATTAAAGACTTAGGTCACTACCACCATATGGCAAAATTGAATTTTGAAAATCTATTCGGCCCACTCTCAAATTATCAATTGATCGCTATACTCCCCTCTTATCAGGAACAAGGGGATTCTTCTCTCATCAGCATGGTTGATTATTTTATGGAATTCTGTCTTCCTAATTCAGGATATTACATAAATGAGGACCTTGATCAACTTATTCAATCCTCAACGAACAAAATTCTCATAGGCGTGTCTTATGCCCTTTTGGATTGTGCAATAAACAGCTATCAAGCATCAAATTCAATTATTATGGAAACCGGAGGAATGAAAGGTCGACGAAAAGAAATGACCAGAGATGAGTTGCATCAAGTACTAAAAAGAGGATTTGGCGTCAATGAAATATGGTCAGAATATGGCATGACAGAGCTTCAAAGCCAAGCTTATGGTAGATCGGGGGAATTTGGATTTCCAAATTGGGCAAAGTGCCTAATTCGCGACATAAATGATCCTTTTTCATATTTATCAGATGGTAAGACTGGTGGGATCAACATCATTGATCTGGCAAACATTGATTCATGCTGTTTTATTGAAACAAAAGACCTGGGAAGGATACTTGGCAATAAATTTGAAGTTCTTGGTCGTTTTGATAATAGTGACATTCGTGGATGTAACTTGATGATTTAGCGAAAACCGTAAAATATTTTAAACGATTCGCTGTTGAATAGTAGAATATTTCTTCTATTTTTGAAGGGTTAGGTATTAAAAAAGTCCTTACACAGAAATAAACCGCATATGAAACTGAAACTTACCATACTAGCAGTAATTATTTTAGCAATGAGTGCATGTACTCAAAGAACATGCCCTACATATGCTCAAGAGGATACTCAAGAAGTAAAAACTGAGCAAGAGTCTAACGCTTAGGCCTCTACATACTTCTTTACGTCATCTTTAGTAATTGTGTCATGAGACATAATTACGAGTCTTTCAACAACATTTCGCAATTCACGGATATTTCCTGTCCAATCGTAATTTTCAAGTTGTTTTACAGCTTCATCGTCGATTGATTTTTTTGCTGTTCCATATTCAATCGCTACCTGATCCAGGAAGTGGTCGGTCAATAACTGAATATCTTCTTTTCTTTCTCTCAATGCTGGCACTGTAATCACCATCACGCTAAGCCTGTGGTAAAGATCTTCTCTAAAATTACCCTCTTCTATCTCCTTCTTTAAGTTTTTATTGGTAGCTGCCAGCACTCTAACATCCACATTTATGGATTTATCGCCACCTACACGAGTAATCTTTTTGTCTTGCAATGCCCTTAGGACTTTAGCTTGTGCTGACAAGCTCATATCCCCAATTTCATCAAGAAAAAGGGTACCGCCATGTGCCTGCTCAAACTTCCCAATACGCTGTTTATGGGCGGATGTAAATGATCCTTTCTCATGACCAAAAAGCTCACTTTCAATTAACTCCGAAGGTATGGCTGCACAATTCACCTCTATCAATTGAGACTTGGACCTGGAACTCTTTTCATGAAGCCATCTTGCCACGAGCTCTTTCCCAGTCCCGTTTTCCCCATTAATAAGTACTCTGGCTTCTGTGGGAGCCACTCGTTCAATGGTGCTTTTAACGTCTGAAATACCTTGGGATTCACCAATAATCTCGTAGCCCTTACTTACTTTTTTTCTTAATACCTTGGTTTCTGTATTAAGTTTCGAATTATCGATTGCATTTCTAACTGTTAGCAATATTCGATTTAAATCGGGTGGCTTCTGGATAAAGTCATAGGCTCCTTTTTTAGTTGCATCAACAGCTGTATCTATGGTACCGTGTGCTGATATCATCACGAAAGGAACATCTATACCCTCTTCTGAAACTTTACTAAGAAGCTCCATTCCGTCCATTTTAGGCATTTTTATATCACAAAGCACAAGATCAATTTTTTCTTGTTCAAGCTTTGACCATCCGTCCTCTCCATCCTCCGCTGTAAGGACTTCATAGCTCTCTTCCGAGAGAATGTCACTTAATGCATCACGGATGCTCTTTTCATCATCGATAACTAGAATTTTAGCCATTTTTGAAATTTTAAACTTGTACTATACAAAAAGCAAGCCAGTAAGCCGGGTTCTGTTCTATCTCATCATTTATCTAGACTTATCGTCACCAATAAGCTCTAACGACCTACCCAATTCTACTCGGACGAGTCATCCTCAATTGTAGAACCTATTTGGTCTTTCAGCACGTAAGGTTTGCCATGCAACCAATGTCACCATTGGCCCGGTGAGCTCTTACCTCACCTTTTCACCTTTTCCCCGAAGGGTAGTTTGTTTTCTGTGGCACTATCTCTGTACCCGAAGGTACGCTTCCATTTAAGAAGTACGTTACTCTATGCTGCCCGGACTTTCCTCTCCAACAATTGTAGGAGCGATGAGTCGGCTTGCACCGCAAAAATATTAATGAATGTCTTTACCAGTGATTTTTAATTCCCAATCATCTGCATGGTTAGCAATTTCCATGATCATTTCTTTAACCATGGATTCCTTTAGATTCACGAGAAAGTTGATTGCCTCAACTTTTAAGAATCCATCTTCAATGATGAACTTGGTATAAGGATATTCTTTTGAAGCTTCAAGGCACTTGTTAAAAGGAATATCATAGGTCAATTCACAAACCTTGGACTTCAGATGAACTACCTCTCTTTCATATTCAGGATGCATGACTATATGCCCAGTTACAGTCTGGAATCTTCCATCTTTCAGAGGGACAATGATTACGGATTGGGTATCATCATACTCTCTAAACTCTCCTCCAATCTCTTTTGCGTAGCTTTCGCTAAATTTTCGGTAATTCATGGTAATTTGGTTTTATCTATAAAAGATAATGATTCCAAATTGAATTACCCAGTTCATTTCTGTGTGGAGTCTTTATTGGGCGTATCCTTTGCTTCATCATCTGGAATACTTTGAGGCTCCACCTCCTCTTCTCTTCGGATAAGCGCTTCTTCTCTTTTAAGAGAAAGAAGCTCGGTCAGGTCGTTGAATGAGTGTACAAATCGCAGGCTAATACCTAATTCTTGATTTTGCTGATTGTTATTTCCCTGCAATCTCTGATCCGTATTACTAAATACTTTTGCTCTCAATCTTCCATCTTTTGTGAGGCTATACTCTACCGACCAATCGCCAATCAAATCATTTAAAACGTTATCATTATTATCATCCTGACTTCCAAAGTCTCCACCACGTGTTACTTTTAATCGTCCATTGAGAAAGGTGTATGCAAAGCGTAACTGGAAGGTATTGAATGCTTCATTATTTAAATCAGCTAAGTTTACCTCAACCTCTAAATTTTCATCGATCTGGCTAACTAAATAGCTAACCTGACTGGATAAAAATTCACTTACACTATTCCCAACACTACCTCCTCCGCTAAGTGTAAAACTTTCTCTTGGCGAGAACCTTTTTAAAAATAGTAAGCTGATTACTTGACGCTTTAATTCTTGTTCATCATTTCTTATTCGTGATAATACCGGGACATTTTCATTTGTCGCATCAGATTCATTTTGTAATTGTAAATCGAATCCTATTTGGGGCGATAACATCCCACCTTCGAGTTCCAGTATGACTAAGATTGGTACTTTATTAGCCAGTAATGCAGGATCTCGATCTTCAGGGTTGTCCAACTCTTCAAATGAAGCTCTCTGAGAGTAGGTAGCATCTAAATCTATAGTCGCATTGTATGGATCTCCATACCAACTTATGCGGCTACCCGGAACAACATCAAATTCTTTACTTATGAAATTGGGTATAGTAAAATTGTAAGCCCCTTCTTCAATTTCGAGTGGGCCAAACATACTAAAATCTCCATCTGTATCTAGTCGCAATTTCAAATTTCCTCTTCCTCTTCCCCGGATAATATCGCCAGTCTTAATATCAAATATGAGCTCACAGTAAGCATCAGGTGTAATATCTATATCGAATTCAAGCGTTAATCCAGAAATACTAAACTCCTCTTCTTCTTCAATTTGAGTTGTATCTGAAAAGTTTACGAAGGAAATATAATCTTCCTGGGACACACTGGTTCCATCGGAAACAGGAACATAGAAACGTGTATCAGCTTCAGTTGTAATATCAGCCTTGATATTCAAATCATTCAGAGGACCTTTTACCTCAATTGTACCCGTACCATACGCTGATCCATAATATAAACTATTATCTACCGAGGTAGTATTCAGGAATTCAAAATTGACTGCATCAATTAAAATATCCGTGAATAAGTCACGGAATGAATTGTGTTGAATGGTGCCATTTACCTTGGCATCCGAGCCTTTTCTATCAATCAAATGAAAATCTTCCAACTTCATTAGATTCGGATCAAAATTCACAGCTCCAGTAAATAAATAATGAGTATTGAGGTAATTGATGGTAACGCCACCATTAGCAATATTAAAATTCCCTAAGACATCTGGTTTTGCTGTCGAACCAACTAGTTTCAGCGAACCACTGGCTGCTCCTTCTAAATCTGTGAAATTCTCTATAAGGAAAGGTTGTGCCATACTTAAATCTAAGGAGTCGAATTTTAGGTCAAAATCTAATTGATCCTCACTTTCTGTAGGGTAATAGAAACCTTCCAAGATAATAGAGTTTACATTTTCGCGATCAACTTCGACCTTAGTGAAGATGCTTTTGGACAATGGATCCCATTCAGATAATCCACTAATGTCTCCAATTTCAACCTCATCATAATATAGACCCTTGAGGAGAAAAGAGCCATCAAACTTGAAGGCTTCGCTGGCATTTTGTCTAAACATTTTAAAATCACCATCAAGGAATCCCGCGATCTCTGCCTCTGAAAACAAGCTTACTTTATTCATATTGAGATCTTCAGTGGTAACAACAATGGATGTAGGAATGGAGTCTGCATAAATCCCATCGATAGCAATAGATTCACTCGCATCAAATATTTCGAGATTTGAAAATGTGGTTTGATCATCCGTAATGGTAATTCCGTTTTCTGGATTAAATGCCCACTTATTGTCTAGTAGTTTGATATCCGAGGGTAGCATCTTTAGGATTAAAGAATCTCTGTAAATTAAAAGATTACTCTCAATTCTAACATCACTTGCGGTAGCAGGTTGGGCAATATGTGTGGTAATGTCAATGCTATTATCGAACCAAACACCTTCGAGGAATAAATTTTCGGTCCTAGGAACACCTGGAACCTCCTGGCTTGTGGATTCGAAAATAAAGTTTGTCAATATATCTGAACCCTGGAGGTTACTGGACCCATTGACCTCTATTAAGGGATCGTAAATGTACCCTTCACCAATCATGAATGTATCTGACTGAATAAATAAGGATATGTTGGAGTTCTTACTTTGCCTGAATGTTGATTCAATAACTGTACGGTTTCCAAAAGAAAATGGAAGACCTAATGAATCCAGGTAGCTTGAAACGTCCGTTATTTGAGCCTGCAGTGTAAGCTTATAATTTTCACCACTAACCTCATTTTGGATGCTATCAGTTATAAAATGAAGCTCTTTTGCATAGCCCTTGGCCATGATTGGAATGTCGTTGATGGCGTTTGATACCTTAAACTCGCCTTTTAATGTTGAAGTGAATCCAGGTAGGTCTAAACGTATGATCCGTGTACTGTCTTCAAATACAGAACTCACACGTACAGAGTCCAGGATAACACTTTTTTGATCCACAGATAAAAGAGCAGAATCAATTGATAACTTACCTGTAAAATTATCCAAGTCAAGATCCTGGACTTCCAGGTCTATTCTACCGCTGGTAGAAACCTCATTACTCGTAAGAAGAAGCTTGTGAGCATTGATCTCCTCTATATCCATACTTACATTCAAAATTTCATGGATTTGCCGAAAATCCACTTGTGCAATTCCGTTTAACTCACAGTTAGGATCATTTACAGCAAATGCTCCTTCAAAAAACTTATTCGCAAATTTTCCATCCACTTCTACACTATCATAAACATAGCCTTTCAATCCACTATTGTAAATCAGTGCTTTGAGGTCAAATTCAGCATTCTGCTGCTGTATGCCTTTACCGCTAATCGCAGCAGTCAGATTTACTACTTGAGCAATCTCATTTTGGAAAAAGGCCCCCACATTCAAATCCTTGAATTCCAGATTCCCATCATATGACATTTCATTGGGATTATCAGGAATTTTTAAATTGATATCCGTGTGCACTGAGCCCTGATCGGTTACAAAGTCTCCTCGTGCAACAAAATCGTTCAAAAAGCCTGCAAAACTTCCTGTAAAATCAATTCTTCCCATTTGACTCAAGTTATTCGCATAGTCTCCGATATAAGATCTTAGATCAGATGGTAATACATGTGAGTCTGTAAGATCTGCTAGAATGAATGTTTGCTTAAGATCTGGCAAACCGAAACAACTGACCCCCCCGATGAAATAAGATTCACCGTATCCAAATTTTGTTTCTTCAATATTAAAGTCCCCTACTGTACCCCAAATAATACCATCTATAGTTATATCTTCGTACAATACATCTTTACCCAAAACCAGGCGCATATCTTCTTTTGATATTCTGGAATTATTGAAATGAAGAATAAAGGATACACTATCTACAAAGGCTCCCAGGTCATCTAACCCATTATAAAAAAACTCAAGGCTATCGGATATATAGCTTGTAGGAGTTCTGAAATTAAGATCATCCACACTTAATGAATGATTACTGAGATTAAGTTTGGAACTGAATTCTGAAATAGTAAAACCAGAATTATTTTCCACTCCATTCATCTGAAGAATGCTTCCAGTGATGGTGTCTGAAACGAGAGAAATCTCCGCTATGTTAAAATCAGGAATATCAAATCGCAGGTTTGTAAAATCTAACTTTGTTGGATCATGTTCTTGAGATTTGTCCATGAAGCTCAACCTTAAATCACTGACTTCAATCTGATCAACATATATTGGTTTAGATTCTTTTTTAGTTGTATCAAGTTTGAATGCATTCAAGAAAGTAGAAAGATTCAGTTGAGCGTTTGAATCAGCTTTAACGAGATTTACGCTAATTTCTTTGCCATTTATTTCTTCTAATGAAAGGTAATTACCATTAAGGATATCACGGATTGCATAATTAATCGTGAGTTCTTTAGTGTAGATCAGCGTGTCATTCTCAAGGTCTCTAATCAGAAATTCCCCCAAGCTGGCTCGATCAAGCCATGAGATCTTTATGCGCTCCAACGAAATTTCATGATTTGTAAGAGTCGAAACTACACCTAGTGCTTTACTGGCCAGGTAGGACTGAACAGGTCTTAATTGTAGCAGAAGCATGACTACCAAGAAAGTAGCCATCAAATAGAAAAAAACCCCTGAAAAAATCTTCCAGAGTACCTTACGGAGTTTCGATATAGTTATCTTGGCTTCCAAAAAGTTGTGGCGGTTATCCTTGGTATTGAGTCTTCCTGTGACGAAACTTCAGCGTCAATCTGTATAAACGGCAAAGTAATCAATAATGAAATTGCTAACCAAGCCATTCACGAGCAGTACGGAGGTGTCGTACCAGAATTAGCATCACGAGAACATCAAAGAAATATCGTGCCAGTTGTTGATCATGTCATCAATGATGCTGGTATTAGCGTTGCTGAATTAGATGCAATTGCTTATACACGTGGGCCCGGACTATTAGGCGCTTTGCTGATAGGGAGCAGTTTTGCTAAATCAATGTCAGCTTCTTTGGAAATACCCTTGATACCCGTTCATCATATGAAAGCGCATGTACTTGCACATTTCATAGATGAACCAAAACCACAATATCCATTCTTATGCTTAACAGTTAGTGGTGGACACACTCAAATTTTAAGAGTTGATAGTGCGGTAGAAATGACTATTCTTGGTCAAACACAGGATGACGCTGTTGGTGAAGCCTTTGATAAAGCTGCTAAGCTTTTAGGATTACCCTACCCGGGAGGGCCTATGATTGATCGATTAGCGATTGAAGGTAATCCGGAAAAATTCCATTTCTCAGAGTCAGAAATGCCTGCATTAGACTATTCCTTTAGTGGAATTAAGACATCTATCCTTTATTATCTTCAGAAAGAGGTGAGAAAAAATGGTGATTTCATTAAGGAAAATTTGAATGACTTGGCAGCAAGCATTCAAAGGACACTGATCTCCATGTTAATGAATAAGCTAGTGAAGGCGGCAAAACAAGAGGGTATCAAACAAATTGCGATAGCGGGTGGAGTTTCCGCAAACAGTGGTTTAAGAAAAGAGCTTGCTAATAAAGCTGAAGCATATAGTTGGGAAGTTTTTATCCCAGATTTTCAATATTGCACTGATAATGCAGGCATGATTGCTATAAGCGGTCATTTGCAATATGAACATGGTTCATTTGGTGAAATGACAGATAGCCCACTCCCAAGAATGCCATTTTAACGTGTCTATTATATATTTAACGAATGAGCAAGGATAAAAACCGGTTTTCGAATAACATACAAATCAAAAATCGTAAAGCGGGATATGAGTACGAATTTGTAGAGAAAGTAGAGGCAGGTATTATGCTAAAGGGTACAGAGATTAAATCTTTGAGAGAAGGAAAAGCGAGTATTCAGGAAGCGTACTGTTACTTCAAAAAAGGTGAATTATTTATTAAAGGAATGAATATTTCACCTTACACCCAAGCCAGCTTTGAAAGCCATGAAATCGCACGAGATAGGAAACTTCTATTGAAGAAAAGGGAATTGGAAAAGTTCAAATCCAAGATGGAAGAAAAGGGATTAACCATTGTTCCACTCAGGATTTATATAAATAATAGAGGGTTGGCAAAACTAGAAATAGCACTAGCCAAGGGTAAGAAGATTTATGACAAACGTGACAGCATCAAGAAGAAAGATCAAAAAAGAGAGTTAGATCGTATGAAAATTTGATTTTATGAGTTTAGTACTAGTACTTAATCAAGATTATACCCCAATAACTGTCTGTACAGTACAGCGTGCATTTACGCTCATGTTTTTAAAGAAAGCGGATCTTATATCCGATGTGAATGAGAAAAGACTCCGATCAATAAACCACTCATTTCCATTTCCTTCTATTATTAAAATTAAATACTACGTTCATATTCCCTATAAGGGAGTTGTGATGAGCAGACACAATATATTTAAGAGAGACGGAGGTAGATGTCAATATTGTGGAACTGGAAAAGACCTCACCATAGATCATGTAGTACCAAGATCGAAAGGTGGAAAATCTACCTGGACGAATCTTGTTACAGCTTGCAAAAAATGCAATTCCAGAAAAAGTGACTATACGCTCGAAAAGGTAGGAATGAAACTCAACAAGTTACCAATAAAGCCCTCATATCTCACATTTCTTAAAATGCATAATGGAGCGTATCGAGAGGATTGGGCTCCTTATTTAAACCCTCGTAAAGCGAGTGCGTAAATTTATCTTATGAAACGTATATCACTTATACTACTTAGCATGCTTACACTGGCCTGCTCATATAACGAGGAGGACGAAAAAGAATCAGAACGTGAAGAAACCATTGAAAGGTTTGAAGAAGAAAAGCGTGAATTAGAGGAAGAAATAAGTAAGCTCCAGGAAGACGCCGAAAAAGCCGCTGAAGATGCTCAGAGGGATATAGAAACTGCGCTTAGAAAGCTTAAAAAACAGCGTGAAAAAATTATTGATGAAGCAGATAAGCTTCGAAAAGCGACAAAGAAAGAATTAGAAAATGCTTTAGAAGAAGCAAAAGAAGAATACAAGGAATGGCTTAAGGAAAAGAAAAAGCAATTTGACCCGTCCTAAAATAAGTTGACGGTTTTTAAAAGAATTAAGTAAAGCCTGTGGAGTATTCTTCACAGGTTTTTTCATGTATAAAATTAGGTGTTTTAAAGTTGAGGCTCAGATGTGGTCTTCGGTTATTGTAAGTGTCTATAGATTCTTTGATCAATACTTCCAATTCCTTACCAGTATTGCATTTGTTGATGAGGAATTCACTCTTCAAAATCCCGTTCATTCTTTCTGCCAATGCATTTTGATAACAATCATATCCATCAGTCATAGAAGGAGTGATTTGATGATTACTCAATTCGGCTTGATAAATAGAGGAACAATATTGTAATCCCCTGTCTGAATGATGAATGAGTCCTCGTGTTGTTTTCTTGTTTTTAACAGCAATTTTCAAAGCTTTAACCACATGTTCAGCACTCATGTCATCACTGAGGTAATAACCCATGATCTTTCTGCTATATGCATCTGTGACAAGCGAAAGGTAGTGTGTTCGTTCCCTGCTTTTGATGTATGTGATATCACTGACAAATACTTCTTCGGGACGGACAGCTTTCCTGTCCTTTAAAAGATTAGGGTACTTCCTTAGCCAATGCTTACTGAAGGTAGTCTTTTTATAGTTCTTCTTAGGCTTAATGAGCAGGTGTTCAGTTCTTAAATAGTCAAATAAAGCATCTCTACCCACCTTTATCCCCAAACGATCAAAGTCTTCTTTTAGGAGGTGATATAACTTTCGTGTGCCTAAACGGGGCATTTGCATCCTGATATTGCGTACAAGTGGTTTTATCTGAGAGAGTTCCAGCGCACGTTGCTGAGTCCTAGCTCTGGCTTGATAAATCGCTTGTCTGCTTAACCCAAACAGCCGACAACAACGTGTGAGACTCACATGTTTTTCTTCTCGGATGCACCAGATTGTTTGGGTAATATCTTTTTTCTGATCGAAGTACCATACTGTTGATCAGCTCTGTCGATGGTCATATTGAGGATCTCATTCTTCAACCGCTCATCGGATAATTCCCTCTCCAATCGTTTGATCTTTTGGGCAGGGGTTTCTTTTGATTTTGGGCCCATGGCTGTTTGTGGATTGTACCAATCGAATCTACTATGCTTTCGTAACCAAACCAAAACTGTACTTCTGCCTTGAATACCATAGGTTTTCTGTGCTTGCTTGTAGGTCATCTCGCCTTTTTCCACTTGAGATACTACTGCTAGTTTAAAGCCCATGTTGTAATCGCGTTGAGTTCGCTTTTTGACTCCTAGAGAACTCTGCTTGTCGTCTTTCATAATAAGTCATATTTGTGTCAACTTATTTCAGGACGAGACAAGAATAATAAAAAAGCCCGATCGATGGATCGGGCTTTTTTTATTTATTGAAAAAGTTATTTTAATCTTTTATTCCTTTTAATGATTTATAAAGGATTTTACGAGCGTTTGACTTTCTGAGTGTTTGTTCCACATCTGAAACAATCCCCATCTTCACTTCAGAATCAATATTCAGTGCCATTGTAATTCTGTCCCGCTCTGCTTCTGAAAGTTTATCTTTTTCTTGGTTAACAAAAAGAGTAAGCTCATCAGCCTCCATGAATACATCATTAGTTTGGATCCTCGGCTCTTCTCCAAAAGTTCCAATATTCTTAGGTTGACCAATGTAAATATGGCTCACCAAAGATTTCTTTTGAATTTTAGAGAGTTGCTCGGCTTTTGGTAACACTTGTTTTACCAAAATTTCTTGCTCTCTCATCACAGTAGTCACCATGAAGAAGAATAACAACATGAAGATAATATCTGGCAATGCTGCCGTTGGTATATCTTGGGATGCTTTTGAATTTTTCTTAAACTTCGACATAGTTAGACTTATTTATCTGGTTCTGCAATTGAGATCGCTTTCGGAATGCCTAGCTTACCTTGCTCGTACATTCTTTTTTCAACATCCCTGGACTTATCTAGCTCCAGGTATTCTTGTGCTGTAATCCCTACCCTTTCAGCATAAATTTCATTATACGCTGCCTGAGCTGCATCAAGTACGTCAATGTACAATTCGTAGCTTGTACCTCTGTTAGCTTTAAATGATACAACTGCTTTTCCAGGATGGTCTGAAGATTCAGGGCTTTGTTTTGCTCTGGCTTTCATTTGCGAAGGTAAGCTGTTATAGGTGTCTATACCCTCAGCATCAGGATTTCCAAAGTTCAAAATAAATGCCTTGATCTCTTCTTTAAGTTCAGACATTGGCTTGACGTATATCTCGTTCTCTACCAAAAGATCATCGTTGGAGTTGGCCAAGATCTTGAAAATATTTCGTTCTTGAAACTCAACAATCGGTTGATCTGGTTCTGGTGGAGGAGGTAACTGCATTAAAATCCCTTTGTCATTTGCAATCGTGGTAGTTACCAAGAAGAAAATGAGCAAAAGAAAGGCAATGTCAGCCATAGAGCCTGAACTCACTTCCGGAGTGCCTCTATCTTTATTCCTCGCCATTATTCAGTTGCTTTTTTAATTTCTGTATATACAATACCACCAATAGCCGCTATTGCAAGAATATAAAATGTTGTTAATCCTGCGCCTACTAGCTTTGCTGTTGTCTCAGATGCATCTCCAGAATTTTCTCCACTAGCAGTAAAAAATGCTATTAGAAAAACGACTACCAATGCACCTACTCCCATACCCATTTTCTTTAATGAGTCTGGATCTCCCATTGCCTTCATTAGCGGCATACCTACTGCAGTAAGAATGCAAACACCAATGAGTATATATGATATAAATAATCCTACATCAACCATATGCTAATCAATTTAGATTATTTAGAAAGATTGTGCTTAACAAGAAGATCTACTAAAGAGATAGAAGCATCTTCCATGCTGTTCACGATTGAATCAACCTTAGAAACTAGGTAGTTGTAGAACAACTGTAGAATTACAGCCACGATCAAACCACCTACTGTAGTTAATAGTGCTACTTTAATACCACTTGCCACAAGAGCAGGAGATACGTCACCAGCTTCAGCAATAGCGTCGAATGCCTCAATCATACCAATTACAGTACCCATGAAACCAAGCATTGGAGCTAGCGAGATGAAAAGTGAAATCCAGATCATTCCTCTTTCTAATTTACCCATCTCAACTGATCCGTAAGCAATGATTGATTTTTCTACCATTTCTACTCCTTCAGACATTCTTAAAAGTCCTTGAGTAAAAATTGAAGCAACAGGACCTCTTGTATTTCTACAAACTTCCTTAGCTGCATCCGCACCACCTGCGCTTAGCGCGTCTTCTACTTCAGAAAGAAGTTTCTTAGTGTTAGTAGAAGCCATATTAAGGTGAATAATTCTTTCAATAGCAATTGCTAAACCAAGAATCAAACATGCAAGAACGATACCCATGAAAGTAGGTCCACCATCGATGAATTGTTCTTTTACTACTTGGTGAAATCCTTTGGAAGGTGCAGCTTCTTCAACTGGAGCAGCAATCTCCGCGATTTCTTGAACAGGCTCAGCAGCCACTTCTTCAGTTTGGGTTGAGTCTACGGCAGCAGAATCGGTAGCAGCATCAGAGTCAGAAAACTCTTGCGCTGTAGCGCTGAAGGTAAAAACACCTGCCAACATTAATAGAGTCAATAACTTTTTCATAATTCAGTCTTGTAAGTTAAGTCTTCGGTTTAGTTAAATATTTAAGTTTTAGTAAAATCCAAATTTGCATTTTCTTCCCACAAAATTCGCACCATTCATATAAAAAGTCGAACCTTTTTTTGGTCTTCCGTCTGCAAAAAATCGCAGAGAGGAAGGGATTCGAACCCTCGATACCCTTTTGAGGTATACACACTTTCCAGGCGTGCGCCTTCGACCACTCGGCCACCTCTCTGTAGGCCGCCACTTCTGACGGGCTACAAATAAATCATGAAAAATACCTTTATGCAAGTTTTATTTAACATCAAGGGTATTCTACAGACACTCAATTAGGTACATGGTCCATTTCACCTACCAATGAATGCGTTAGTAGGTATTCTAATTCATTTCTATCCATTGAGGTCCCTAACAAGTACATCAATTTTGTTATTGCAGCCTCAGTAGTAATGTCTCCGCCACTTAAAACCCCTATTTCATTTAATTTCTTACTTGTTTCGTATCTTCCTTGTTGTACCTCTCCTCCCACACACTGGCTCACGTTTAAAATTATTTTACCTTCCTTAATGGCCTCCTTCAGACATTGAATAAACCAATTAAAATTCATGGTATTACCAGATCCAAAAGTTTCCATCACGATGCCTTTTACCGTCGAATCATTTAAAATTGATCGAACCACATTCTCGGTAATTCCTGGAAATAGTTTCAGTATTGTTACGTTTGAATCAAGTGAGTTTCTGACCTCTAGCTTTGAATCTGGGTTGAATGGCATCAGTGCTGAATAGTTAAATACAATCTCAATCCCGGCATCTGCCAGCACCGGATAATTTTCAGATTCAAAAGCCGCAAACGTACTACTTCTTAATTTTTGGGAACGTGATCCACGCAGTAATCGATAATTAAAATAGACACAAACTTCACTCACGATCGGCTGTCCGTCATTATGAGCGGCAGCAATTTCAAGCGCTGTTATCAGGTTTTCTCTTGCATCCGATCGAATAGATCCTATCGGCATTTGAGCTCCGGTGAAGATGACTGGCTTATTTAAACCTTCCAACATGTAACTTAACATGGATGCGGAATAAGCCATTGTATCTGTCCCATGAAGAATAACAAACGCGTCATACTGCGCATAATTTTCTTCAATGATATAAGCCATATCTTTCCAATCCTGAATCAAAATGTTTGATGAATCGATTGGTTTAGGAAATGAAATAACCGTAAGCCTGATTCCAAGTTGCTTCAATTCTGGTACTCTATCGACAACTTTACCAAAATTAAATGGAGCTAATGCGCCACTGGCATCTTGCACCATACCAAAAGTACCTCCTGTATAAATGATTAATACAGCACGTTCACCTGCTTCGTTAATGTTGACAATCTTATACTTCAAACACGATCAATTTTGGGTTGGGAAAAATAGCTCATTTGCATTAGCTGTTGTCAATTCATCAATATCTTCTTTCGTACTTCCTAAATATTCTGCCACTTTATCACGAATTAGTGATACAAATGATGGCTCATTTCTTTTTCCCCTATGCGGTGTTGGAGTCAAATATGGACTATCCGTCTCCAGAATGATTCGCTCTTTATTTAAATATGGAATTACTTTATCCATTCCACCATTTTTAAACGTACTTACTCCACCCAGTCCTAAATAAAAGCCCTGACTAGTTATTTGGTTCGCCTGATCCACAGTTCCGGTAAAACAATGAAATACACCCCTAAGTCCCTTTCCTTCATATGATTTCACCAACTCAATGGTTTCATCGATGGTTTCCCTGCAATGAATGACAATAGGTAAATCAAACTTCAATGCCATCTCACATTGCGAATGAAAAGCATCTTTTTGTTGTTCCCAGAAACTTTTATCCCAATATAAATCAGTTCCCATTTCACCTACTGCCAGAAAGTTGTGTTTATTCAGCCAGTCTTCTACCACTCGAAGTTCTTGCTCATAGTCTTCTTTAACTGAGCAGGGATGCAGCCCCATCATAGGATAGCACACACCCGGGTATTTGTTTTCAAGCGCCAACATCTGGTCAATTGTGCTACTGTCGATGTTGGGTAAGAGTATTTTTTCTACTCCATTTTCAATGGCTCGCTTAATCACATCATCAATATCCTCTGTGAAGTGTTCTAAATAAATATGCGCATGAGTGTCTATCATATAATTGCTTCAAACTTGAGGCCTTTGGAAGTGAAATGTGAAAGTAATTCAGGTAGAATGACTTTCAAATTACCATATGCCTTACTGGTATCGTGGAATGCTAAAATACTACCGGCATCAGCATTTTTTAATTGACTAATAGATGTTTTGAGATTTAACTCTTTATCAAAATCCCAAGACAGATGACTCCACATGATTATGCGCTTACTTTTTAGTTCCTTGATTTGACTTCTTTTTATTCTGCCGTAAGGAGGTCTGAATAGATCAGTCTCTATTCCTAAACTTTTCATTTCTTGGTCACATTGTTCTACATCACTTAAAAACTGATTGGTTGTCGTTTTCCATCCTTTTAAATGATTAAAAGTATGGTTACCTAGACTATGTCCAGCTTTCAATATCAATTGAGTCAAATCAGGATATTCTCTGACATTTTTACCGACACAAAAGAAGGTGGCTTTTGCATTTGCCTTTTCAAGAACATCTAAAACCCATGGTGTGATTATCGGATGTGGTCCGTCATCAAACGTCAAATAAATACAGTTATGAGCATGCCCTTTCCATTGCAAGTTGGGGTACATCATGCGAGTGATCCAAGGGGTTTTGTAAAACCGGATCATTTGTTTTGGATAAGGCAGGACAGCATTGTGATGTCGTCGTGGAAAGTGCGTGCTCCTTTAAACTCATTCAATTCATTCAAAATTTGATCGTGAACCTTTGATAGATCCTCGGGACAATCTTGCTGTATAATGTTAAGCAACCGGTCAAAGCCAAAGTCATCATCTTTTTCATTGAATGTTTCAGTGAGTCCATCCGTATAGGCGAAAATGAAAAATTCTTCGAGGCTTGACAGTTGTTGAGTTTCTATGAATGGAAGCGGATCAAACATTCCTAAAACCGTGGTTCCATCATTGAGGAGCTCGATTTCATTACCTTTTTTGAGAATAATCTCATTATGTCCGCAATTGATGTATTCCAGTTGTTTCGTTTTGAAGTCGTAAATGCCAGCAAAAAACGTGATAAAATTCTCAGCATTTCCACTTACAAACGTGGTATGATTCAACTCTGTAACAATTTCTTTTAGATCCTTAGTTTGGCGAACCAAGGCTCTCAAAGAAGCTTGGAAGTTAGACATTAACAAAGCAGCAGGCACTCCTTTTCCAGAAACATCTGCAATGCATGCCAGGAACTTATTCTCATCTATTTGTATGTAATCATAATAGTCGCCACCTACATCATGATGTGGAAGGTAGAATGCCTCAATTTGAAGTCTTTCAATTTTTGGTAGCTCTTTCGGAAAGAGGAAATTTTGGACTTTTTTAGCGATCTCCAATTCCCTACGATAGGCTTCCTGCTCCATTTGTTGTCGTGCCAATCGCTTATTCTCTATAGCAACCAGGATGATATTGGTCAATGCATTCAAGAATCGATTTTGAACGCCAAGCTCTGAGTCTGATTTGATAAATACCACTGAGAGCATTTTACTTTTATGATAAACTGGAAATACAGCATCAAATTCATTGAAGTCAGTTTTAATCACTCCAACCTGATTTTTCAGTTCTTTGAATTCTTCAGGCAAATGGTTTCCTATTAGATCTTCTTTGGTACCAAAATTTACACGACAAACCCACCCCTCTTTTTGTTGAGTATATAGCGCCAACTTGCTTATTTTAAGATCTGCTAAAAGTGTAAACTTGTAGATCTTTAGGAGATCGTCTTCTGGCAAATTATTGTTAACTGCCTGTGTTACCTCAAGTAGCGCATTGAGCTGAAGGTCTTTTATGTCAAGTGAAGTTTCCTTCATTGTGTGTTGTGTTGAAATAATCCTTTTTTGGAAGCTAAATAAAAATAGGATTTAAAATCATTTTCCATATCTAATAAATCCATCTCTGACTCCTCATCTACGGATTTATATATCCTTATCCATCCTTGCCTTGCCATCCTTATTAAGTTGGCCTTCAATACATCATCGGAAAGCGTTGTAGCTTCTTTTAAATCAGAATAAGCAGTTACAAAATAAAGCTCATCTATAATGTCAAATTCCTCATCCGTCATCTGTACTTCCTTCCTTTCCATGTATATGAACCAAATATAGAATTCATACCCATGAATAGGACATGCAAAGGGTAAATAATTTGAAATATTAATAAAGGCCAAAAACTGGCCTTTCCTTTCATGAAATTGTTGATAGGAGCTACAAAAAGGTAGATCGAAACAAAACGGAGTGCGATTACACTTAAGGTAAATGCCGGGTCAAGCAACCCTGTAATGGATCCCACAATAGCTCCATAGAAGACTAAATAGTCCAGAAAAAAAAGAA
Source organism: Ekhidna sp. (assembly GCA_965601465.1). Taxonomy (GTDB): domain Bacteria; phylum Bacteroidota; class Bacteroidia; order Cytophagales; family Cyclobacteriaceae; genus Ekhidna. Next base: position 3,644,216 of record OZ271834.1, read on the forward strand.
TGGCACTTAAACGAACTTTCCAATTTTTGTTAAACTTCCATTTACTTGTCCATCTAACTCTTTGATTTATAAATGATCTCAATTTTGTATGAGCCGGTGTATTGACCACTGCGTCTTTATTTTTGAGAAACAATGTAGAATTGGGAAATGCATGCATGATATTGTAAAGCAAAAACTCATCATCTCCCGAAGGGGTAAATAGATTGTCTGTATACCCTCCTACCTTTTCAAAAGCCTTTTTTCGAAATCCCAAATTGGCCCCACTACACATACTTGGGTTCTCTCGTGAAATGGTAACTGCGCCAAAACCCATCAAGCCGGAAAACTCCACTTGTTGAAGTCGAGCGAACATACCTTCACCATAAATTGCTACAGGTCCTGCGATCATATTCGTTGATTCCTCAAAAGCATCATTGTATGATTTTATCCAATTTGGACCCAATGAGCAATCAGCATCAGTTGTTAAAATGGTATCAAATTCTGATGCTAATATTCCAGCTGTCAAAGCGTGTTTTTTCCCTTGTTCGTCTTTATTGGCTAACTCAATAATTCGGACGTTAGTATCCAAAGAATCTTTAATTCCTCTAATAGCTGAAATTGTTTGATCCGTTGAAAAGTCGTCTACAATTATCACTTCAAATGAATCATTGGGATAATCTTGATTATCCAATCCAGCCAGCAGTTGTTTGATATTGTTTTCTTCATTGCGCACAGGCACTACAATGGAGAATTTTGTTAATGGTTTTCTTTCATATGTTGCAGGGATCTTTTTCCACCCAAATGACAGATTCAAATAAAAAAATACATGAAGAAGTGTGAAGGCAGCAATTAGAATCATCGCACAATGTTAACTCGAATAACTTGAGCCGTATTTATTTGAAAGGTGAAAATTGTTAATTAACTACTCAATCGGTGCCCTTGCTTTAAATGCTAAGATGAAAATCAATCCAGAAAGAGATGGAACTACACTATTTATAATCCAAATAAGGAAAACTGGAATCAATACCAATTCCAGGTTGCTAATATATGGTTCAAAAAAGAAGATCCCTGACGCTTCACGCACACCTGCACCTCCAAAAAATAATGGCAAAGATGATCGAGCTAAAAAAATCCAACCAATTCCACCTATCAACACTTGTGTAGAAACCGATGGATCTAAGAACAACTTTAGCATGATAAAAAATTGTAGACTGAAAATAAAATACCTTAATAGCGACAGGCTTGTGATTTGCAGCACTACACTCCTCTTCAATTGCTTAAAATAATTGGTGAAATTGACCAATCGCTCTTTAAACAAATATGCGATTAAGATCAATGCCAGAGCAACGAAAATTAACCATGATTTAGATTCCAATTTTTGGGCTACGAAACTTGCTCCATAGAGACCTACGATGATGGTTATAATCATCATAATACCCCTATTCAAAATTGCTGCGGAGGTAGCTTTATATTTATCATGCTGCTGAGAAATACGTGCTAATAGGTCGCCAGTCGAAAAAGGAAATATCCAATTCAGAGCCAACCCGCTCAAAACCACTTTCATTGCCTTTGAAATGGAAATTGCTTCAAAGGTTTGTATGGAAATCATCCATCTCAAGGCCTCCAGATACCAGTTTACCAGCATAAGAATCAATACAAGTGGAAGAAAGATCCAAAATCCATCCGGTGACTCAAAGTTGTCAAAAGGAGACTTACCATTCAGCTTAATAAATATGAAGTATAAACATCCAATCAGTACCAAAATCTTAGTAATGACAATGATCCATGGCTTTTTGATGAAGTTTGACAGGTTGTTCTTAATTTGCATTTGTGGCGACTAGAGAGCGAATCATTTTAGGAATAGATCCAGGTACGAATGTAATGGGATATGGACTTATCCATTGCAAAGGTGAGAAAATGAGCGTTATTCAATTTGGGGTTATTCACCTCAGTAAGTTTAAGAATCATGAGATTAAACTAAAGAAAATATTCGATCGGGTAACCGAACTTATTAAAGAATATCTTCCGGACGAGGTTGCATTAGAGGCGCCATTTTTTGGCAAGAATGTTCAGTCTATGTTAAAGCTCGGAAGAGCCCAGGGAGTGGCCATGGCAGCTGCGCTCAACAGAAACATGCCAATCCATGAGTATGCTCCCAAGAAGGTCAAACAATCCGTTACAGGTAATGGCAATGCGAGCAAAGAACAGGTGGCTCATATGATTCAAATGCTGCTAAAATTTGAAGAGGCCCCCAAACTCCTTGACGCCACCGATGCTTTGGCCGTCGCAATATGTCATCACTACACTTCAAAATCTGTAATCGGTGGCGGTGGTAATAAAAGTTGGAAGTCTTTTATTGCTGATAACCCTGGCCGAATCAAGAAATAAAAACCCACCGATTGGTGGGTAAGTTTTTTTTGATGAAATGTAGATTCTATCTTCCGAATGCGTCTTTTATTCTCTTAGCTGTTTCAGCTAATTCTTCTTTACTTGGGGACAACCTCATTTGACTGAAATTCACATCGTCGACTGCATTTATTGGAATTAAATGCACATGAGCATGTGGAACCTCAAGACCAATAACAGAAACACCTATCCTTTCGCACGGTATTACTTTTTCAATGGCCTTCGCAACACCTTTTGAAAAAGAAAATAAACCGGCTAAAGTCTGATGATCCAGGTCAAAAACGTAATCCACCTCTTTTTTTGGTATCACCAATGTATGTCCTTCAACTAAGGGATTGATATCAAGGAATGCGAGGTAGTTTTCATCCTCCGCGACTATATGTGCAGGTATTTCGCGTTCAGCTATTTTCGTAAAAATGGTTGCCATTAGACCGTAATGTCAAGAATTTCGAATTCAATATCTCCAGCGGGAACCTGTATCATTGTCTTCTCGCCCTTTTTCTTACCTAACAACCCTTTGCCAATTGGAGATTGAACGGAAATTTTACCATTCTTCAAATCTGCTTCCTCCTCTGCGACAAGCTGATAGGACACTTCCATGTTATTCTTCTTATTCTTGATCTTTACGGTAGATAGTATTGAAACTTTAGAAGTGTCAATGGTAGATTCATCAATTACTCGTGCGTCTCCTACAACATTCTCAAGCTTTGAGATCTTAAGCTCTAACAGGCCTTGTGCTTCTTTTGCAGCATCATATTCAGCATTCTCACTCAGGTCACCCTTGTCACGTGCCTCAGCAATCTGCTTGGCCATATCTGCTCTTCCTTTGGTCTTTAGTTCATTAAGCTCTGCCTTAAGCTTGTCGAGACCTTCCTTCGTATAATAATTAACTGCCATAATGATCTTACCCCTTTAAACAAAAAATAACGGCCTCATAGTGAAGCCGTTTCCTTGTGTTGTCTTATTTTGATAATGCAAATATATAGCATTGAATAACTCAAAATCAAGAAACCTATCATTTCAAAATCTGATTCAATACCAATTCAATTTTTACACTCCTCGAATATTAATGATAAATTATTGAAATAGTACAATTATTTGCCTTATTGGTAATTATCAAGGTAATTCTTTATCGGAAAAACAACAGGTTTTACCTCAACAATCTTAAGGTACGTCGGAATCGTAATTGTTCTCATTCCATATATAAATAGCTTGCATCATTAAGAGCCTTAAATACCACCAATGAAAACTACATTTTTAGATAATTATTTTTATCACAATCCAAACTTCAATCCAATTAGGAGAACTAATATTAAACCTCAAGAAGTTGGAGTTTTGGCCAAAAAATCAGCTCATGAATCAAATGTTTTGCATTTCGAAAAAGTGTGTGAAAAAAATGGAAGCTCTTATTCAATAGATAGAAAAACTGGTCTGTCAAGAATCGATTGGAGAGGCCATGTGGATATTCATACCGCTAAGAAACTAATAAGAATTGGGTTTGAAACGATTGAAAATGGCGAAAGCAATAAATTGCTGATTGATCATTCTAGCCTGGTTGAATTTGAGACCGAAGCAAGGGTTTGGGTTAAAGAAATATTGAAACATAAAGCGGAAACCTTAAATGACAAGTTATCGAAACTTGCTTCAGTAAGTCCAAGTATGGCAATCGGAAGTATCTTCAGCAATTTTGCTTCCAATATCTTAAAAACCGAGATGCCGCACCTGAGTCTAAAAAGATTTGATGAGGTCGATACCGCTCTTGATTGGCTGAGCTAATCTCTCAGTAGAATAATTTTTTCTACAATTACCTCACTGATACGTTGATAGGATTCGTAAGTCCAACCTCCAACATGTGGAGTTAAAATAACATTTGATGAAGACAACTTTTGAAGGATGACACTTTCTTCTTCAGAATAGCTGGCTAATTTCTCATTTTCTAATACATCAAGAGCTGCGCCATAAATCGCACCTTCCTCTAATAGTTTGATGAGTCCCCTAGTTTCCAAAATCTCTCCTCGTGCAGTATTCATTATCACCTTAAGGTTTTTGAATTTCTGCAAGTAAGTTTCATCAAAAAGGCCTTTTGTATCATCATATAGTGGAATATGAATACTTAGAATTTCTGTACGTTCAAATAATTCTTCAAGAGTTACCTTTTTGATAAATTCTTCTTCAAAATCCTCTTTAAACTTATCATAGCCAATTACCGTACATCCAAATCCTCTCAGTTTTGAAGCGAACGACATTCCCATATTTCCTACCCCGTATACTCCAACGACTTTGCCTTTAAGTTCAATCCCTCGGTTGTGCTCCCTGTTCCATGCACCTTTAAGAATCTCCTGATGTCCGGTGGGTATTTTATGAAGTAGAGATAGTAACATGCCAACTGCATGCTCACCGAGTGCATCCCGATTACCTTCGGGAGCATTCAGCGCTTTAATACCTCGGGAAAGCAAGTATTCTTGGTCCACCTTATCCATACCTGCTCCTGCTCGAGCTACAAACTTCAAGTTTACAGCTAAATCAATCAGTTCTTTATCTACATCAGTCTTACTTCTAATGATTAATCCTTCAAACTCAGGTATGATTTTAAGTATATCCGCCCTTGTAATACCTGGGGAGTATACAACATCATATCCAGCCTCTTTTAAAGCTGGTAGAATACATTCGTGCATGTCATCCGCGATGAGTATGCGCTTAATTTTTATCATAAATTATATAAAAGGTGTGCTGTCGAGAAATAGACAGCCAAACCGAGCAAATCGTTCGTTGTGGTGATAAAAGGCCCGGACGCTAAAGCCGGATTGACACCAAAACGATTCAAAAGAAGTGGCGTCACAGTTCCCATAAATGAAGCCAATAAGACCACCGCAAAGAGTGCAATCGAAACAGTAGCAGCCAATGGTTGTTCACGCATAAATAATATTACCGCACCGAATACCATCAAAGAAAGTATTGCGCCATTGACAATTGCCACAAAGAACACTTTAAGAAGTCGCTTCCACATACTATCTGCAAATACGTTAGGATTTGCTAAACTTTGAACTACTATGGATGAAGATTGAATCCCTACATTTCCACCGCTCGCTGTAATGAGTGGTATGAAGAAGGCCAAAGTAGGTACAAGAATTATTTCTTGTTTGAAGAATCCCATAAACTGCGCTCCCACCAATCCACCAGCCATCCCAATGATTAACCATGGAAGTCGAGCTCTTGAAATTTTCCAAACTGTATCATCCTCCTCCACATCTGAGCTCACACCGGTCATTAGTTGTCGTTCTTCTTCAGCATTTTCACGAATAACATCTATGACATCATCTATAGTAATCCTTCCTACTAATCTACCCCGAGCATTGACTACCGGTATTGCCTCCAGATCGTATTTCTGCATAATGCTGGCTACCTCCTCCTCATCGGTTGAGGTTTCTACCGAGATAATTTGGTCATCATAAATATCAGCCACCTTAGCTCCCGACTTTCCAAGGATCAAGTTCTTCACGCCCACTTTTCCTAGCAAATTTTCCTTATCATCCACTACATAAACTGAGTATATTTTCTCTACACTTTCCGCCTGTTGCCTGATTTCCTCAATGCATTGTGAAACGCTCCAATTGAGGTTGGCTTTAATTAGTTCTTTGGCCATCAACCCCCCAGCCACGTCTTCATCATACTCAAGCAGCTCCATCAAATTGGATGCTTTCTCCTCATCAGAGATTTGACGAATCACCTCATTCCGATCTGCTACTCCCATCTCATAAAGGATGTCGGTTCCATCATCTGAATCCATGAGTTCAACAAATGAGGCTAAATCTGGAGCAGAAAATTCTTTAATAAAGTCTTCTCGAACATCCTGTTCTAAATCTTCAAGAATACTGGCTCCTATTTCTGGCGGTAAAAGATCAAACACATACTTGCATTCAACCGCGTCAAACTCATCCAATAATGCAGAAATATCAGCGGGATTTATGCCGTCCAATGACGACTTTATGAACGTGCTATCCTGTTCATCCAGCGCTTGCTGAAACCGATCTTTGAATTCAACGGATAACTCAAAAGTCATTACTGGTTCCATTCAGGAAATTTTTTCAGTAAGCGAGATAAATTCTTTAACAGACAATTGTTCAGCTCTTTGGTTCATGACCGCCGAGGCTGAAATAGTGTCGGGCAAATTTAGATCTTTTAATGCGTTGCGCAAGGTCTTGCGACGTTTCCCAAAACCAGCTTTAACTACCCTCTTGAAGAGCAGCTCGTCACATGATAATTGTTGGATAGAATTCCTTTTCAACCTGATTACTGCGGATTGTACCTTTGGTGGTGGATTGAAGACGCCTGGTGCTACTTTAAATAAATATTCAATGTCAAAAAAAGCCTGAAGCAACACGCTCAAGATGCCATAGGTTTTATTACCATGGGTAGCACATATACGATCCGCAACTTCCTTTTGAATCATACATACTACTTCATCGACCTTATTCCTATCCTCCCAGATTTTAAAAAATAGCTGAGATGAAATATTGTAGGGGAAGTTTCCAATGATATTGAATTTTTCGAAAGGAACATGATATTGCAAATAGTCCTGAAAAAGAAAACGATCAGCATCTTTGAGATATTTAGCTTTCAAATAATCGATGGATTCTGAGTCTACATCTAACCCATAAAAATCAATAGCTTCTTTTTCTAAAAGATACTTTGTAAGGACGCCTGTACCGGGACCAATTTCAAGCACCGGATAATTATGCTCGTTAATAAGTGCCTCAACGATTTTACGAGCAATATTTTCGTCTTTCAAAAAATGCTGACCGAGGTGTTTTTTGGGTTTTACGCTTGCCAACTTATGCGAGATTTATATTATTGTAACACACCATTACTGGGTAGGGTTTGAATTTCGTACTGAACCAATTTTTGATCATCATCAAACAACTGCAAAAATTACAGGTTAACTTCAATTTTATAAAAGTACTTTCCTATGGGTGAATCTTCGCACAAAAAAAATAAGCCTGTCATTGGAATTACCATTGGTGATGTAAATGGCATTGGGCCTGAAGTTATCATTAAATCACTAGAGGATAGCCGCATACTCAAGCAGTTTACACCAGTGATTTATGGCTCGGGTAAGGTGATCTCCTTTTACCGTAAAAACCTAAACAAGGAAAATTTCAATTATCAACAAATCTCCAAAATCGAAAAGGTTATACCAAAGAAAGTTAATGTTTTAAACGTTTGGGAGGAGGTAATCGAAATCAACCCGGGGCAAGCAAACAGTGTAGGAGGAAAATATGCGGTAAAATCCTTGCAACATGCAATTTCGGATCTTAAGGAAGGAAAGATTGATGCATTAACTACTGCACCTCTTAGCAAAGAATTGGTACAATCTGACAATTTTAAGTTCCCGGGACATACGGAGTATTTGACTCAAGAGGATGGCGAAACAGAGAGTCTCATGTTTCTGGTACACGAAGGACTGAGGGTCGGAGTAGTAACCGGTCATATTCCACTTAAAGATGTAAGCGAGAAAATCACCAAAGACAAAATCGTAATCAAACTCCAAAAGATGTTGAAATCCCTACATAAAGATTTTGGCATCAAAAAACCGCGAATCGCTGTGCTTGGTCTAAATCCTCATGCAGGAGAAAATGGCCTGTTGGGCGATGAAGAAGATAAAGTAATTATCCCAGCCATTAACGAAGTTAAGAGCGGTCACCATCTAGTTGCCGGCCCTTTTCCTTCGGATGGTTTTTTTGGCATGGGAACATACAAACAGTATGATGGAGTGTTAGCTATGTATCACGATCAGGGATTAATTCCTTTCAAGACCTTAGCCTTCGAAGAAGGCATCAATTATACGGCTGGTCTTTCATTTGTGCGTACTTCTCCAGACCATGGAACAGCGTTTTCTATTGCCGGTAAAAATGTAGCAGATGAAACTTCATTTCGAAACGCACTATATCTTGCAAATGACATTGCACGTCATCGAAATGAAAATCAGTTTGAAACTGATGATGAAAAGTAATTAATAAGCTTTTCTAGTACTTGGATTCTATCTAAATTTGCGGGTCTTTACCGGGAAGTGGACAGAAATGAAGGAATTGAAAGCGTATAAGATTGAGATTTTTGGCCTGAGTAATAGCTCTCATGACTACAATTTCGCCTTTAACGACGATTTCTTCGCTCATTTTGAAAACAGCTTGGTAAGCAAGGGCAAAGGCGCTTGTGATGTAGTTTTAACAAAAACAGATTCAATGATTACGCTCAATCTTAAAATTGAGGGGACAATTGAGCTGGAATGTGATAGAAGCCTGGAGCTTTTTGACTTCCCTATTACAGTTAATAAGGAAATCATTTACAAATATGGAGATGAAGAAAAGGAGTTGAGTGAGGACGTATTTGTAATCCCAAAAGGTGAACAGGAAATCAACATTGCCTCGTTTTTGTACGAATCTATAAGTCTCGAAGTACCGATGAAAAAGCTTCATCCAAAATTTAAAGACGAACCTGAAAGTGATGAAATGATATACGTATCAGCATCAGATCAGGAATCACAAGAAGAAAGCACTGACCCCAGATGGGAAGCCCTAAAAAAATTGAAATAAGAAAAATTTAGATAGAGAAAGAAGATGGCGCATCCAAAACGAAAGATTTCGAAAACCAGAAGAGACAAAAGAAGAACTCATTACAAGGCAACCCCTAAGAGTTTTGTTATCTGTCCTACTACAGGTGAGGCTCACCTTCCACACAGAGCTTTCTGGCATGAAGGCAAACTTTACTACAAGGGTAAAGTAGTGATGGAAAAGGAAGTTCTAGCCTAAGCTGATTACTGATGCCTAAAATTCAAGCAGCAATAACCGGTGTTCATGGATACGTCCCTGAAGACGTTATTACCAACAAGGATCTTGAGAAAATGGTGGACACGAATGATGAGTGGATCACTTCAAGAACGGGCATCAAAAAACGACATATCCTTAAAGGCGAGGATCAAGGGACTTCTGTTATGGCTGTTAAAGCTGTAGAAGGTCTCCTTAAAAAGACCGGAGTTAAAGCGGAAGATATCGATCTGGTATTGTGTGCAACTACAACCCCAGATCTTGTTTTTCCTGCAACAGCCAATATCATATCTAATAAGATCGGCGCTACCAATGCCTTTGGATATGATATTCAGGCAGCATGTTCAGGATTTTTATATGCACTTGCAACTGGAGCTCAATTTATTGAAACCGGTAAATACAAGAAAGTCCTTGTAATTGGTGCTGATAAAATGTCTTCTATCGTAGACTACACCGATCGTGCTACTTGCATCATCTTTGGTGATGGAGCCGGAGCAGTTATGCTCGAGCCGACCGAGGAAGATTATGGAGTCAAAGATTCCATTTTAAAATCAGATGGTTCCGGGGAGCCGTTTCTTCACATGAAGGCCGGAGGTAGTAGAAGACCTGCCACTGAGGAAACGGTAAAAAACAGAGAACACTTTGCCTTCCAGGAAGGCTCTACTGTCTTTAAGTTCGCTGTAAAGAACATGGCCGATGTTGCAGCACAAGTTATGGAGCGAAATGAACTTACTGCTGATGATGTAGCTTATCTTGTTCCCCATCAAGCAAACAAGCGAATCATTGATGCAACTGCTAATCGAATGGGTGTAAGTGATGATAAAGTGATGCTCAATATTGCTGAATATGGCAATACGACAAGCGGTACTATTCCTCTTTGCCTGTATGATTATGAAAGCAAACTTAAAAAAGGAGACAACCTAATCCTTGCAGCTTTTGGAGGAGGATTCACCTGGGGCTCAATCTGGGTGAAATGGGCATACGATCCTAAATAGCAAACTAACACTTCAAATTAATGGCAACTACTTCCGATATTAAGAACGGACTTGTGATTGAGTTTAATCACGATTTGTTTAGCGTTGTAGAGTTCCAACACGTAAAGCCTGGCAAAGGCCCTGCGTTTGTTCGAACCAAACTTAAAAGTATTACCACAGGAAAGGTAATTGATAACACCTTCTCTGCTGGCCACAAAATCACCACCGCACGCGTAGAAAGAAGACCTTATCAATTCTTATACAAAGATGATATGGGATATCACTGCATGGACACTAATACCTACGAACAGGTAGCTGTACAAGAAAACCTAATCAATGCTCCTAAATTCCTCAAGGATGGACAAGAGGTAGAAATATTGTTTCATGCTGAAGAAGAAAAAATTCTCGGATGCGAACTCCCTCAGCATGTAATCATGACTGTCACTCAAGCAGATCCGGGTGTGAAAGGGAACACAGCTACAAACGCTACTAAAAACGCTGTTGTAGAAACCGGTGCGACCATTCAAGTCCCTATGTTTATTGAGCAAGATGAAGTCATCAAGATCAATACGGTAGATGGCACCTATGTGGAGCGTGTAAAATAATTGCGCGTACCCAAAAGAAATTTTATACCTTAGTTCTTAAGATTTTTTAATCAACAATTAACCTATGAAGGCCAAAGAAATTCAAGAATTAATCAACTTCCTTTCTGAATCAGGTTTGGAAGAAGTAAATATCGAAACAGACAACTTTAAGGTGAGCATAAAGCGAAGTGCTGAGCAACACGTGATTGCATCTGCCGCACCTGCTGTTGCTGCTGCACCGGCAGCCGCACCTGCTCCTCAAGCTGCTCCTGCACCCGCTCCTACTCCAGCACCTGCTGCTGATAGTGGTAGCAGCGCTGCAGCTGACACTAACCTAGTAGAAATCAAATCACCAATGATTGGAACCTTCTATCGATCTGCCAATCCAGAATCTCCGGCTTTTGTTGAAGTGGGTAGTTCTGTCAAGGCTGGTGACTCAGTTTGCATTATTGAAGCCATGAAGCTATTCAATGAAATTGAATCTGAAGTGTCTGGAAAAATTGTTAAAGTATTGGTTGACAATGCACAACCAGTAGAGTATGATCAACCATTATTCTTGGTTGATCCATCGTAAAACACTACGCTTATGTTTAACAAGATTTTGATCGCCAACAGAGGCGAGATTGCGTTGCGTATTATACGTACCTGCAAGGAAATGGGTATCAAAACGGTGGCTGTTTATTCTAAAGCTGACGCGGACAGTTTGCATGTCAGATTTGCAGATGAAGCGGTTTGCATAGGGCCTGCCGCGGGCAAAGATTCTTACCTCAAAATACCTAATATAATAGCTGCTGCAGAAGTGACCAATGCTGATGCGATTCATCCTGGTTACGGATTTCTTTCTGAAAATGCTGAATTCTCGCGAGTATGTGCAGAAAATAACATCAAGTTTATAGGTGCAAGTGAGGAAATGATCAGCAAAATGGGTGACAAAGCTACTGCAAAAGCGACGATGATTGCTGCTGGTGTTCCTGTTGTTCCCGGTTCTGATGGACTTCTTGAGTCTGCCAAACATGGTATGAAGCTTGCCAAAGAGATTGGATATCCTGTGATGATTAAAGCTACCGCCGGTGGTGGTGGAAAAGGAATGCGCCTGATTCATAAAGAAAGTGAATTCCAAAAAGCCTGGGACAGTGCAAGACAAGAGGCAGCTGCTTCGTTCGGCAATGATGGTATGTACATGGAGAAATTCGTGGAAGAACCACGCCACGTAGAGATCCAGATTGTAGGTGATAGCAACGGTAAGGCGTGTCACTTGTCTGAAAGAGATTGCTCGATTCAACGAAGACATCAAAAACTAATTGAAGAGACTCCCTCTCCTATCGTTTCCCAGGAACTTAGAGAAAAGATGGGGGCAGCAGCCATCAAAGGGGCTGAAGCAATTAAATATGAAGGAGCTGGGACAGTTGAATTTCTTGTAGATAAGAATGGTGACTTCTACTTCATGGAAATGAATACACGTATTCAGGTAGAGCACCCAATCACTGAAGAAGTGACTGATTATGATCTCATAAAAGAGCAAATAAAGGTTGCAGCAGGTGAGCCAATATCTGGCAGAAATTATTATCCACAGCTGCACTCAATTGAAGTTAGAATTAATGCTGAAGATCCAGCCAATGGTTTCAGACCGAGCCCTGGAAAAATAACAAATCTTCACTTCCCTGGTGGACATGGTGTTCGTATCGATAGTCACGTATACGCCGGTTATACGATACCTCCTTATTACGATTCGATGATTGGTAAATTGATTGTAAGTGCACAAACAAGAGAAGAGGCGATCATTAAAATGAGGCGTGCGCTTGAAGAAACCGTCATAGAAGGAATTAAAACTACTATTCCCTTTCATCTGAAAATGATGGACGATGAAGCATTTAAATCTGGAAACTTTACAACCAAGTATTTGGATACCTGGGATTTCAGCGTGCTGCAATAAGTCTATTGTAGCATGGTAAAAGCCCCTTGTAAGCGTGATTTACAAGGGGTTTTTTAGTTATTAGTACCTGAATGAAGAATGATTGCATCGGTTAACTAAGTTTTTAGATGGTATAATTATTGCACTTACGTGATCTAAACTTACCATATTATGAAAAAGATCTTCCTGACCCTCCTCCTTCCCATCTTGTTTTCCCAGTGCAACAGCGATAATGATAACGAGGCAACTCCGGACGATCCAAGACTGACTCAACTTGAATTTATTGACTTTGAACTCGGATCAACTGCTACACTAAATTACTCTTACAATAGCACTGGAGAAATCCAACAAATAGAAGTTACAAACGAAGATGGAGTCGTAAGAAGATTCGAATACAGCTTTTCAAGTGATGGACGAGTGGATATACTTAGAGAGTTTGGGTTGATCGTTGGTGAGTTGGTGTTGCTTTATGAGAGCGAGTTCAACTATTCAGGAAATAATGTAACAGTCACCAGAACAGGGAATGGCTTATTCGTTACCGAGGAAACAACCATTAAGGAGTACGCATTTGAAAACGATCGCTTAACGAGCGTCAATACCAGTGGAAGTATCCTGCTATTAGATTATGAAGAAGAAAGGTTGATTAAGATTGGAGATAATTCAATTGAAACGTCAGAAATAGCAAACCCACTTTATTCTACAGGTAGAATATTTGCGCCTGAGCTTGATTCAGAAATTAGATTGAATCTGAGACTTGATCCAATTTCTCAGAAGGTTATTTCAGATGTACGTGCACCTTTTGATGGGAGTGAATTCGTTATCTATTCAGCAGAAATAACACAAATTTCAGCTGATAATTTGCCTCTCGAAATTAGGGTGGGAAACGATGCATTCATCTTCACATACGATTAAGGCATTTCAAAATATATTGAAATCAGATTAGCTTTTTCCTGATTGCATTTGAAGTTTAGATTTTGCGGATATTTGAATATGCAATCGGGATTTATAAATATTGTCGTTCTTTTTGGAGGGGTACAAGCATTGTCATTATGCATTTACCTTTTCTTTCGCAAGACTGAAAATAAGCCAGCACATCGATTTTTTATCCTATTTCTTCTATGTATTGCTTTTTACAATCTTGGATATGCAGCAATCTTCATGGATGTTCAAATTGGCCTATTCAATATGGGCATGCAGCCCATACCATTCAAGTATTTGATCGCTCCTTTATTATTTGGATATGTCACATTCAGCCTAAACGGAAGGAATAAGTCATTGAATCAGACAATTGGGGTTTTAATGCTGCCAGCTGCATTGTATGGTGTACTTAGATTGTACTGGCTTTATATGATTCTCAGCAAGAAAAACCCATTAATCATTAAAGAAGCATACGACGCTGGTTTCTTTACAGGTAATGAGATTATCTATCTAACATTTAGCCTAATACTTAGCTTACTTATGCTCAAAAGAGTAAAAGATCGGCGACAACAAACCGTAATCTCATTCGGTGCTGCGAAAAATTGGAGATGGCTAAAAAGGATATCAAAGGTATTCATGTCCTTGTGTGTTATTCATTTGCTACTCGTTCTAGCCAGTTTACTGGTAATTGGCACCCATATTAGATTATTTTATTACCCCACCCTAATTATAAATACGTTGTTTGTTTATTGGATTGGTTTTGTCGGATATACAAAATCAAATCTGCTATCCTTTAAACCGTTGGTCAAAGAAACCAGGGATCCATCAATTAACCCAGAAATTCAGAAAGCACTTGAGAAAGCCATGCGAGATGACAAATTATTCACAAATCCGAAACTTACCTCGCAGCAGCTGGCTACTCACCTCAACATTCCAACAAACGAAATTACGAAATATGTCAATGATCAATTGGGATATAATTTCTCTCAATATCTTAATAGATATCGAACTGAAGAAGCCATGCGCCTAATGAAAACTGAGCTTACTGATAAATACAAATTAGAGGCTTTGGCCCACGAAGCAGGTTTCAATTCAAAATCCTCGTTCTATAAAATCTTCAAGGATCAAACAGGCCAAACACCTGCGGCATACCTGAAGACCATCAATAAATAGGTCCAACATTTTAAATCTTGGACTCTTAAACCTAAAAAAACAGCACAATTCAGCATGGCTTTATGGTCATTTGTGAAAAAAGTAAGAATGAAAAAGACAATTATTCTTTTTTCACTTTTCTGTATGACAGCTGCATATGGACAAAAACTTTCCACACGTGATAGTATTTCAATTTTTTACGATAGCCTGATCTATCAACTTAAAACCAATTACTTGCACAGTGAAACCACTGATTGGGAATCTGTCATTCCGATTAAACAGCAGGCCTTAGAGTCCTCTTCGTTTGGGGAATCTCTTTCACAATGCACCGATCTATTTGACGCAATTGATGGGTCTCACTTAAACATTTTTTCCGATCATGGATGGTACAAGTGGAGTAAAGGAAGGCAGTACAAGCAAGAAGATTTTAATCTTAATTTCTTAGCTGAATATGAAGCACAACCAGGCTTCGAGGTTAAGGTTCTAGCAGATAAGTATGGGTATATTCTCCTTCCTGGAATGCTTATGATTGATCTCCCACAAGATTCCATTGATATGGAAGCTCAACGCATGTATGACGAGATCATGAAAGTAGCCAGTACAACACCACTCAAAGGATGGATCATAGATCTCAGATTTAATATTGGAGGCAATGTGTTTCCAATGTTAGCGGCTCTATATCACTTTCTAGGAAACAACCCTATGTACATGTCTGTAGACAAAGATCGGGTGGTGCATGAATTAACGAAATTGGAAAATGGAACCGTATATGATGACAGAAAGAGTATGGCTACAATCATCCCTAAAGATGATGCGGACATCAAAATACCCGTTGCATTGATTACAGGAATACTTACTGCTAGTAGTGGCGAACTTGTTGCTGTATCTTTTAAAGGAAGACAGAATGTTCAAATTATTGGAGAACCTACAGCAGGTATGCTCACAGGAAACACATTAACTCAACTTCCATTCGATGTGAAACTGACGCTCACCAGCGGATATTTAGCCGATCGCAAAGCGAATTACGAACCTAAGATTATTCCTGACATCCCCGTTATTAAAGAAGCAAATTTTCAAGATATTAGCTTGGATACCAACATTGTTGAAGCCATAAAATTTATTGAAAGCGTTGATGTAGTCAAATAGATATAATAGAAACGAATACCTCATCGCGAATAGATTCTGTCTGGTAATCAAATGAATATCAGACAAAATTAACCCATTTATAGGTGATAATCTCCTTTTACCATTGCCTTAAATAAGACTCTTAGGACCATAAGTTCTTCCTCTTTCGGCCAAACATCATCCGATAATCATGGTTATGGATAAAGACGAAAGAGAAATTGAAGAATAAATGACTTGGATTACAGTTTTATTATGTGCGATCATTACAATCTGCACCTTCCTATTTATGGAAGGAGTCGCATGGTTCACACATAAATACATTATGCACGGCTTCTTGTGGACCTGGCATCGTTCACATCATAAAAAACATAATCATACGCTGGAACGAAACGATCTATTTGCGTTGGTTTTTAGTGTTCCAAGTATACTTCTATTGTATTTTACACTACCTACCAACCCGTACCTTTCCGCTGTTGGTTTCGGCATTTTAGCTTATGGAATCTTCTATTTCATCTTTCACGATGTGATTGTACATCAACGTGTCAAGTGGTTTCCGAAGAAGAGAAGTCACTACCTCAATCGAATGATCAAAGCTCATCACATCCACCATCTGGTTCGAACGAAAGAAGATGCAGAAGCCTTTGGATTTCTTTATGCACCCAAGAAGTTCGATCAAAGAGAAGTGCTTGAAAAAGAAACATCTAATAACTAAGCGATCCTTAAGTCATATCCATGAAAGCGATCATTATAGGTTCAGGAATTGCCGGATTAGCCAGCGCCATCCGCTTGCGAAAGAAAGGATATGAGGTTGCCGTATTTGAAGCCAATTCTTATACGGGTGGAAAACTGCATGCAATACATGAACAAGGATATCGGTTCGATATGGGTCCTTCTTTATTCACCATGCCACATCTGGTGGACGAACTATTTGAACTACATAATCTCAATCCCAGGAAGTACTTTAACTACAAAAAGAAATCAACTGTCTGCAATTATTTCTGGGAAGACCAAACCGAATTTTCTGTTCCCGCCGATGAAAGCGCCTTTATTGATGCTGCCGCTGAAAGCTTTGACACTTCAAAAGAAAAGCTTGCTGCTTACATTCAAAATAACAAAGCTAAATACGATCTGACAGCAGACATTTTCCTAAATAAATCCCTTCACAAATGGGACACATATCTGTCTTTTAATACACTCAAATCATTGCTACAAGCCTACAAGTTGAATTTGAGCAGCTCCCTTAACCAGGTCAATGAAAAATATTTTGATAACAAAAAGCTCATTCAGCTTTTTAATCGATATGCTACTTACAACGGCTCATCGCCTTACAAAACGCCTGGTATCATGTCATTAATCCCGCATTTGGAAATGCATTATGGGACTTTTTATCCAGAAGGTGGTATGCACTCAATTTCACAAAGTTTATACAAGCTTTGTCGTTCTCTTGATGTCGAGTTTCATTTGAATGAACCAGTCATCAAAATAAAAACGGAAAACAAACAAGCCAACGGTATTATCACTACAAAAGGGGAATACAACGCAGATGTAGTGGTATCTAATATGGACATTTTCTCTACTTATAAGAGGCTGTTACCAGAAAGCTTGCATCCACAAAAGATATTAAACCAGGAACGTTCAAGCTCGGCTTTGATTTTTTATTGGGGTGTAAGAGGAGAATTTCCCAAACTCGACCTGCATAATATCTTTTTTAGCCAGGATTATGAAGGTGAGTTTAGACAGTTATTTGATAAAAAAAATTTGCATCATGACCCAACCGTCTATGTCAATGTGACTTGCAAAGAAGATCCATCTGATTCACCGCAAGGTTGTGAAAATTGGTTTGTCATGGTCAATGCTCCCGGGAATTTTGACCAGGATTGGAATAAAATCAAGTCTGAAGCTCGTTCCAATATATTGAGCAAATTATCCAGAATTCTAGGTCGAAATATTGAAGAGCTAATCGAGTTTGAAACGGTATTGGATCCTATTTCTATCGAGGAAAAAACAAGCTCCCACAGAGGCTCTCTTTATGGT
Source organism: Ekhidna sp. (assembly GCA_965601465.1). Classification (GTDB taxonomy): domain Bacteria; phylum Bacteroidota; class Bacteroidia; order Cytophagales; family Cyclobacteriaceae; genus Ekhidna. The sequence goes on from OZ271834.1 coordinate 3,662,121, forward strand.
ACTTCAAGTAACTCAAAATTCTCTGCTTTCCTGCGACATGCAAATTTCTCCAGCGAGTATAAAGGACTCTTCTTTTGTGGTGGGTCCGTGCACCCGGGAGGTGGCATTCCTCTTTGCTTACTCTCAGCCAAAATCATGACTGACTTGATTCCATCATGAAAAGTGTCACCTCATATTTGTCGAAAGAGCCGTTATCTATTTTTACAGTTTGGCTATTTACCATTTCTGGAATAATCGGAATGTCTATTGGCTACTATGAATGGTTTATCGTGAAAACACCGTTAAACCTATTGGTTTTGTTCGGCTTATTGGTCATCAATTTTCCAATCAATGATGTCAAAAAGATCGGTATTGCAATATTATTCTTCGTTGCTGGCTTTATGGTTGAATGGTTAGGTGTACGCTATGGGATTTTATTTGGTGTATATACTTATGGAAGTAACCTGGGACCAAAAATTGATGGGGTTCCATTGCTTATTGGTGTTAACTGGGCAATGCTCACGCTCGCTAGTGCAGCCATCGCACAACATTTCTTAACCAAAAAATGGTTTCGAGCTGCTTTTGGTGCGTTATTGATGGTGTCATTAGACTTTTTCATAGAACCTGCCGCTCCACTTTTTGACTTTTGGACTTGGGATCTTGGATATGCACCCCTACAAAACTTTGTGGCCTGGTACATCATTTCTTTCCTTCTACACTTGATCTATACAAATACCAATATCAAAGGTGAATTTCGATTTTCACTTCATGTCTTCTTAGCTCAGTTCGTATTTTTCTTATATTTCTTTTTCTACCATGGTATATGATTATGCCATTATTGGAGCAGGTGCAGCAGGACTACAGCTTGCTTTGGCTATGATTGAAGATCATTTCTTTTCGCAAAAAAGCATACTCATACTGGAACCAGATTGCAAATCCGCGAATGACAAAACATGGAGCTTCTGGGAAAAAGGACAAGGAAAATATGATGATTTGATATCGGCATCATGGGATACGGCCTTGTTTTTTAGTTCTGACGTATCGCTTAAGATCCCTTTTGGTAAGTATCAATACAAAACGCTTCGAGCGATTGACTTTTATGAATACGCAAAGAAGTATTTAAAAAATCATGAAAATATTCATTGGGTAAGTGAGGAAGTCACTGATCTGGAAGAAAACGAATCTGTCACCATTAAAGGAAAAAATCAATACCAAGCCTTACAGGTATTTGACAGTCGCCTTACTGTAAGTTCCGAAGATCTAAAAAAATCGAACGGTGTTCTTCAGCACTTTTTAGGGTGGGAAATCGAGACAGAATCAGCAGTTTTTGATCCCACCAGTTTCACAATGATGGACTATCGCCTAAAGTATGAGGATACCGCAAGTTTCACCTACATATTGCCTTTTAGTCCAAAGAAAGCGTTAGTAGAATTCACTTTTTTTTCACCAGACCTTGTTGAGAAAGAAGTGTACGAGGAAATGCTTCGAAGATACATTCAGGAGCAATTAGGAATAGAGAACTATGCCATCACTTCAGCGGAACAGGGTATAATTCCTATGTTTGACTACCCGTTTCACCGTCACAATACAGACAAAATTCTTAAAATAGGAACTGCTGGAGGTTGGGTGAAAGCCTCATCCGGTTATTCATTTAAAAACAGCGGCAACAAATGCAGGCAAGTCATTGAGAATATCAAAAAGAATCGTAAGGCTTCTTTTCATTTGCGTTCGAATCGTCATGCCCTGTATGATAGTACCTTTCTGAAAGTCCTGGAAAATGAAAATCATCTTGGTGAAGACCTATTCACAATCATGTATTCCAAAAACGATATAGAAACTGTATTTGGTTTCTTAGACGAAGAAACAAGCTTTCCACAGGAAATTTCGATCATGAAAACATTTCCAATAGCGAAGTTTGCTAAGGCTATGTCTTCAGTACTATTACAATAATTGGTACTGACTAAAGAAGTTGATTCAATCCTTCCAGTTCTCGAAAATCTCCCTCCAATCTAAACGGAACGAAGCGCGCGAAAAGCTCTTCTTTATACCAATTCAATTCCTTTGTCATCTTGATGGCCTTTTTGTGTTCCTCACTTCCGTACGCAAAATTCATCATCGCTGCCTCACTTTTCCAAATACTTAGGGTTGCCATCTGGGTCAGGGGCCATTCACCAACACCTTTTGTATAAACCAGTCCTTCTGCATTTTCAATTGGACGCTGCGACGTAGGCACATACTTCCAAAACTTCCTAAGTTTCGATTTTCGTATCGTTGCTCTAGTGAGAATCATTCTGGGAAAATGAGAATCCTCTATAGTCTTTGATGCAATAAATGGTTGCTTTTCGTCCCATGTTCCATGGCTGGCAATATTTCGGAGATACACCGTTGAGGACTGATGAGATTTCTTCTTGTAACGCTTAAAAAAGTTAGAATTATGATGAAACTGTTGGGCCTTTCCTTCACTATCCCAGATTTGCAATAAGGTGTAAACACTCCAGTCTGGCCAGGGATTGAACCCGAGTCCTCTCCCACTTCCCATTAATTTATAAAATTGCTGACCCTCAACATTCTTAAGTGAAGCATGACCAAACTGCATCATAAAAAATGCCCAAATCTTTGATTTTAAGTCAGTAAGCTTAAAGAACGTAATGGTCGTTATCTGCATAGAATTACTACAAACAAGGAGCTAATTAGTTTCGTCTCATTCCATATTTATGAAAAGAAAAAAACAGCCTTTAGCAAAGATGTACCTAATATTAATTTGGTTTAAATCTTTGCCTTTTCAACCTTCTCCTCCAATTCCTCATACCAATCTTCCCCATATTTCCTGATCAATGCTTCTTTCAGGAATTTATACACGGGTACTTTTAGTTCCTTCCCCAGATCACAAGCAGGTGAGCAGATTTGCCAGCGATCGTAATTCAACGCATCAAACTCAGGGAGCTTTGCAACACGGATTGGATATAAATGACAGGAAATTGGTTTTTTGAAATCAGTTTTGCCGTCTTTGTGTGCTTGCTCTATGCTGCATTTAAGGATTTTGTTATCATCATAAAAAGCAAAGGCACACTCCTTTCCATTGATCGTAGTAGTCGAATAGTCTCCGTCCTCGTCAAGGATGTAGCCTCCCTCCTTTTCCAACACTTCTATTGCTTCCTGTTTCAGATAGGGTTTAACCAACTCAATTGCTTTGTTCACATCCTCCAACTCTTCTTTCAAAAGTGGTGCTCCCAAATCTCCTTCCACACAGCAAGCACCTTTACATTTTGTAAGATCACAAACAAATGCCTCCTCTATCACATCATCTGAAACCAGCGTTTTTCCTACCTCAATCATGTTTTTCAAATTTTCTCCAAAAATATGGAACAAATTTTGACTTAGGGCGTTATTTGCTTGTACATTATATGTACATACATTTATTTTGAAGAGAATTAAAGAAACTAACACAAAGAACCATGATTAAAGCATTCATCATTTTCGCGGCTCTGCTAGGTACAGAGGCTAAAGAAAATTACAACGTAAGTACAGACGACAGTACTGTAGAGTGGGTAGGTAAAAAAGTTACCGGCCAACACAACGGCGTGATCTCCCTACAGGGTGGTAGACTAGAAATGGAAAACGGTCAACTAGTAGGTGGTATTTTCACTATGGACATGACAACAATTAATGTGCAAGATCTTTCCGGAGATTCAAAAGGTAAACTAGAAGGCCACTTGAAATCTGATGATTTCTTTGGAGTTCAGAAGTTTCCAACTGCGACGTTTGTAATAACTAAGGCAGTACCACAAGGTCCTGGTAAGTATAAAATTGTCGGGAACATTACAATAAAAGGAAAAACTGAAGAAATTCAATTCCCAGCAACTGTTGAAGAAAAAGGCGGTAAAATCACTGCAAACGCAGATTTATCCATTGACAGATCCAAATTTGATGTAAGATATGGGTCGGGAAGCTTTTTTGATAACCTGGGCGACAAAACAATTTATGACAATTTTGACTTAAGTATAAGTCTAGTTGCAAATAAGTAACGAAGATAGTAGTAGTGATTAGGTGATTGGGTCGATCCGAGATTTCGGACGACCCTTTTTTTATTACGAAGCATTCCAAAAAAATCGCTCCTTGTCTTTTGATGAGGCACCAATTCTATTGTAAAATTTAATGGCTTCTAAATTGAATTTTGGAGTTTGCCATTGCACCTGAAAACACGCATTTTGGTTGGCATATGATTTAACTAGACTCATCAACTTTGAGCCAATGCCTTTTCCTCTCGCCTCCTCTCTAAGGTAAATACAATCCAAGTACAAGTAATATCCGGCATCCCAGGTTGAATATTGACGAATGAAGGTGGCGTAGCCCAACAAATTCTCTCTACTTTCTACGACCATACACTGTAAATCTCTTGGAGCGTTAAATAGATGATTGAATAGCTGTTCTCTTTTTCCCTTTGGATCATATTCAACCTTTTCATACCTGGCATGCAGTGAACATAATTCGATTATCTCATCGATATCACGTTCCTCAGCTCTTCGAATCAACATGCGCACTGAATAGCCGTTCCTTCCGTAGACTTTGATCCTTCAGTAGCGTATCCATCAAACTTCCACCACTCAATTCCACCAATTAATTCTTTGACTTTAAAGCCAAGTTTCGCAAGATTGAGCGCTCCTTTGGTTGAAGCATTGCATCCAATTCCATCACAGTAGCAGATGTATGTTTTTGACCGATCAAGATGTTGTGTACGCTCCACACTCATTTCTCGATGTGGTAAATTGATCGCGGAAGGAATATGTTCTTTTTCAAATCCAAATGCTTGACGCGTGTCTACAACGACAAGGTTTGGATCTGTTTCTAAGGATGCGAATAAATCTGATGGGTCCATTTCGAAAGCAAGCTTACTTTCATAGTGTCTGATTTGCTCATTCATAAGTGATATGTTTATGGTTAAGCAAACCTATCTACTACCTGAATCCATTGAGAACTATATGGATGAGAAGATTTTAGTTTTTGGATGAAATAAATTCATCCAACTATTTGTTGTTTGACGTCAATCTACTTGCCTTATAATTCTTGATTTCTTCTTTGGTCATTCTACGTATGTACTTTACATGTACGATTCCGTGATGAGCTCCATCCAATTGATTAACGTAATATTTCTTCGAATTCTTCTTCCCTACTATTTTGCCAATCGTTTGGGAACCGTCTTTCAGAGTCACATATACATACTGTCCATACTTGTATGTTTCGTTCTCTTGATTGACTTGAACCGACACCTTCTTTAACTTAATTTCTCTTGCAGATGCATGAACCAAGCCAAAGAATAACAGCGCTAATACGACTACTAATACAATACTGAGTTTTGATTTTCTTGTTAACATAACCTAATAGATTTAATTCCAAATTCTATTAGATAAATGTCGTTGACTATGGTACAAGAAGCTTAAAAATGCATGTATACAACTGGGCTACAAATTAAATTAGTAGCCTAGGCAAAAAGGGTTACCCCAAACGGTTGCAATCTAAAATTTCAGAAATGTTTCCACCCTTGTGCTTGCAGCTCTACCACATTCTGATTCCTGGTAACAAAAGTCTTTCCTTTCGACCTGGCCTGCATGTAACCAATGGTGTGGATATCAGAGTGGTTTTTGATTTTATCAAAATCATCTTGACCGATGGTGAATAATAGTTCATAATCTTCACCCCCATTCAGCGCACAAGAATTTGGATCAATGCTAAACTCTGCGGCTGTTTCATAGGCTTGCTTTTCTATGGGCAGCTTATCCTCATAAATAGCGACACCTAACCCAGACTGTTTACATAGGTGAAAAGCTTCGGAAGCCAAACCATCAGAAATATCAATCATAGAGGTGGGTTGAATGCCTAAATCTTTAAACTCATGTATGATATCGAGTCGAGCCTTTGGTTTGAGTTGGCGTCCAACTACATAATCATACTTGTCAAGTTTAGGCTGCATTTCCGGATTTGCCATGAATTCTGCTTTCTCACGCTCTAAAACCTGTAAGCCCACAAAAGCACCACCTAAATCTCCGGTAACACAAAGAATATCACCTTCAATTGCTCCATTTCGATAGGTAATCTTGTCTCGATCTACCTCTCCGAGTGCCGTAACAGAGATTACTAATCCAGTTGAAGAAGATGTCGTATCACCACCCACGAGCTCTACTCCGTACTCATCGCAGGCGGCTCTAACTCCATCATATAAGGCTTCTACCGCCTCAACTGAAAAGCGATTACTTAAGCCAAGATTAACCGTTATCTGTGTAGGGGTTCCGTTCATTGCAGCAATATCTGAGACATTTACCGCGACTGCTTTATATCCTAGATGTGGCAATGGCATATAGGACAAATCAAAATGGACACCCTCTAAGAGCATATCTGATGTAGTTAGTAAATACTTTTCGCCTAGATCATATACCGCGGTATCATCACCGATTCCCTTTATTACCCGATCGTTCTTCGGTGTGAATCTCTCAGCAATTCTGTCGATTAGACCAAATTCTCCAATCTCACCAATCTCAGTTCTTTTTTCCTGGCTCATGTTATTCTTTTATCTCTTGGCACAATTCAACCAACACCCCATTTGATGATTTTGGGTGAACAAAACATACTAATTTATTATCTGCGCCTTTTTTCGGTTGATCGTTTAAGATTTGAAATCCTTCCTCCCTAAGCCTTTCCATCTCTGCGTGGATATCGTCTACTTCAAAAGCGATATGATGAATTCCCTCTCCTTTTTTATCTATGAATTTGGCAATTGCACTATCATTACCCCCCTCCAATAATTCTATCTTAGTTTCTCCTAATTGAAAGAAAGATGTAGTAACGGATTCAGAGTCAACCACTTCCTCCTTATAGCTGCCTTTGTTAAATAGTGTTTCAAATAATTGATTAGCAGATGACAAATCTTTTACTGCTATTCCGATGTGCTCGACGTTTTTCCACATTTTATTTATCTGTTTAATGAACTAATAATGCTTCAAATCACAATATATTAGCTATTCCCGCTCAATTTGTCGCAATAATTGGGTTGAGCATCATGCTCAATTAGTAAGTTTGCAAAAATGCAGGAACTTTCAGTCGATCTGAAAAGTTTACCGATATATTAAGTAAATGGAACTACGATCTGATATTCATGTAGAATCTGCGAAGATTCAAAACGAAATAAAGAACTTTCTAGGGCTAAGAAGTGATGAGGTGATTTTTGAATTTGCCAATAACGATGGCAAGGTCAAACTTGATCTTATTACGATTAACCCTCGACATAATCAATCGTTCTTGTTCAAAACCATCAATGGCTTTGACAAGACGGATGTTCTTCACAAGATGCTGGAGTATGTGCGAACTCACAAAGAGAAAGAGAGTTCATTTACTATTCAATGGATGATGAAAGGTATGAATGAATTGCAGACCTCTTACTTCCGAGCAAAGAATATGTATGATGCCATGGATAAATTATACTATGGTAGAGACATGAATAATCTGACTGTATTTAGTATTGTATTAAATCCTGTAGCCTGATGATAAATGTAACGGACAAAGCACGAGAAGAAATAGTAACGCTCCTTACCAACGAGGGGAAGTCACTTGAACACAATATCCGTGTTTCTGTTAAGGGAGGTGGATGCTCCGGATTGATGTATGACCTTTCATTTGATCCTGAAATTCAGGACGCAGATGAAGTCTTCGAAGATAAGGGAGTTAAAATCCTGGTTGACAAAAAGAGCCTGCTCTACCTTCTAGGAACCACGCTTGATTTTTCTGATGGCTTAAATGGCAAAGGATTCCAATTTGTAAATCCTAACGCGTCCAGAACTTGTGGATGTGGTGAGAGTTTCTCTGTGTAATTGTATCCTCAAGTACCCGGTCTAGATTCCAAAGAAAGTAACCAGGACCGTCATCACAAAGATGGTCGCGAGTAGAATCGGTACCAGATACGGTAGTGCAACGTTGAGATATTTCCTCAGTAATGATTTTTCATAATTTGGATTACCTATGGATAATTCAGCATCAATGTTTTCCTTTTTCCATATATGAGCAGCGAAAAATACAATGAGACATCCTCCTAAAGGCAGGAACGAGTCATTCGCCAGGTTCACGATGAATCCAAGGAAATTAGTCTTTGTTTCTGAATTGAAATATTGAATAAATTCCGTAAAATAAGCGGAATATCCGTTGCCTATGAGCGAAGGGATTCCAACAACAAAAATGATTCCTGCCATTAACCACGCGGCGTTCGATCGCTTAAATTTCTTCTCATCGACCAAGTAAGCAACAGGCACCTCCAACAATGAAACAGTAGAAGTCAAAGCCGCAAAGCAGAGTAATGCAAAAAACGAAGCTCCAAGTATGGATCCGGTTATTCCTCCGATACTACCAAAAATCTTCGGAAGCGTTACAAAAATAAGTTCGGGACCTCCACCAACACCGGTAAGCTCACCGTTGCTGATAAATCCGATTAGTGGAAAAATCATCATACCCGCAATGAATGCAATCCCTACATCTGCCAATGTAATTAGTGTGGCAGATGAAATGATATTATCCTCTTTGCTTACATAACTGCCATAGGTAATCAAAGCACCCATTCCTAAAGACAGTGAGAAGAAGGCCTGCCCCATAGCATTGAATACTACGTTGAATGAAAATTTTGAAAAATCAGGAAGTAAGTAAAACTTCAATCCCGTCATCGCATTGGGTAAGAAAAGCGAGTAAACAACCAAGCCGATAATCATTATGATTAATGTTGGAAGTAAAATTTTAGCTGCCTTTTCTATGCCTCCTGAAATACCTTTGGATACAATAAATGCTGTAGCAGCCATAAAAACCAATCCATAAGCTCCCACAACATAGATGTTTGAGGTGAACGTAGTAAAATCATCTGCAACAGCAAAATTTCCAGATCCAAGTTCAAGTGTGTATCCAAATGCCCAGCCTGCAATTACATTATAAAATGATAGTATCAGAACACCGCTTAGCACTCCCAACTTTCCTATGAAATTCCATTTTTTGTATCCTAATTCATTAAATGCACCCACGGCATTTCTTCCAGACTTTCTACCTATGGCTATTTCTGTGATCATTACAGGTAAGCATAATGCAAAGCAGAAAAACAGATATACCAGTACGAAAATTGCACCTCCACCAGCACCAACTTCGTATGGAAATCCCCAGATGTTACCTAAACCTACTGCAGATCCTGCAGCTGCTGCTATAAAGCCTGCTTTGCTTGAAAAACCTCCTCTTGAAGCCATAGTCTATTGATTTATGAAAGGCGCAATATACAATGTGTCCCTCAATCACTAAAAATTATGGTCTCATGTCATTCATTAGTTGTTCAATTGAATCTTTGCTATAATTACTTGCATGAAAAAGTGGTCTTCAGATCGGTGGCTGAGTATGGTGGCCATTATCGCTTCACTCGGAACCTTATTCACAATTGTTTATCAAACCAATTTGATTAGAAAACAGCAGTATGCCTCTGTTCTTCCCTACTTAGAGATGTGGAATTCTAATCCTGGGCGTGAAGGAAGTAGTTATATCTATGTACTAAAAAACAACGGGATTGGACCAGCTTTTGTGAAAGAGGTGAAGATTCATCGGGGTGATTCCGCTCATATTGATGACCCAGCAAGTTTCACTTTCCGTGTTATTAAGCCAGAAGATCCAATCATAAACTTTTACTATAATAATATTAAGAAAGGGTCGGTGGTACCTGCCGGATCGCGTATCGAACTTGTTGGAGTCAAAAATGACTCAATCAACGCACCCAAACTTCGAAAGTGGTTTTCTCAAACTGACTCTATTGAGGTGGAAATCGTCTATGAGTCGGTTTATGGTGAACGCTGGAGCACCAGGGGGATCGCCAACGAACCTAAACGCATCAATTAATTTTTGCTAAAATCGGCAACCGTATAAATTCATTTTCGTATTTTAGTTGTATATACAACTTATGGAATTACATAATCTCAATAGCATCGATCCTACCACTTGTTTAAATGGAAAAATGAACCGAATCAATCGGTTGACAGGAAACATTTTCAGAAAGCATTTGAAGCAGTTTGATCTTACAAGTAGTCAACTCACGATGCTCTTTGTGCTCTACAAAAGGGAGAGAGTTACACAAAAGGAGCTAACTGAAATTCTGTTCATGGAAAAATCTTCGGTGAATCGGAATCTCCGAAGGCTATTTGACAAAGAATATGCTACAAAAAAAGACTTCCCCAATATCGAAATAACCAAAGCTGGCAAGCTGTTGCTCGAGGAAGTTGTACCATCATGGCAAGCTGCAATGAAAGAGATTAGAGAAGCACTTCAGCAAGATGGTGAAGAAGCTGTCAATACCATATTATCTAAACTAAAAACTACTTACTCATGATGTTACAACTTGGATACCTGGCATTAACGCTAGGAGTTTGTCTACTACTGATCTATTTTGGCTTTAAAACCATCAACCAATCATTTGAAGAACCCATTCGTAAGAAGAAAAAGACGCTGTTAATCATTGGATTACTGCTGTGGCAAGTGTACCTGGCTATTATCGGGTCTACGGATTTTATCCTGTCATATTCCTTCCCTCCGAGATTTGCATTGACGATGATTATCCCCGCTTTTATTTTCACGGGTGTTTTTGTGTTTCGCAACAGAAATTCCGATTGGATACTTAAACTTCCAACCAAGCAGATCTTCTTCTTCCAATCATTCAGGATTTTGGTTGAATTACTCTTTGTAGCTTCTGTCACTGCAGGAATTCTACATAAAGAGGCAAGCATCGAAGGATACAACTTTGATATGGTTTATGCGCTCACAGTCCCCATCATCGGATTTGTTGCCACAAAAGGACAATCGTTGAATTTACGATTACTTAGATCCTGGAATTATGTAGGACTCGCAGTTTTAGCTACTGTCATTTTTGTCTTCATGACGTCTATATATCGACCAGAGTTATATGGAGCTGAAGATCCAATATTACCGCTTGAAGCAATCACCTACCCATTTGGTCTTGTAGCTGGATGTTTGATGCCGGTAGCCGTTTTTATGCATGTGCTTTCAATTGCACACCTAAATAGGCTTATAAAATTAAATTAAACGTAGAAGGGTCTATTTCTTAATAGGCCCTTACCTCTACCCCTTTCATGTAGTTGACAAAGGCGCGATTAACAACCTTATTTCCACCAGGAGTGGGATAATCGCCTGTGAAGTACCAATCTCCTAAATGATTTGGACACGCCTTGTGAAGGTTATCTACCGTTTGATAAACTACTTCTACTTCAGCATTGATCCCTTTTGGTTTCACGATCTCAGTAATCTTCTCTGAAACCTCCTCGTAGGTAAATTGATCGTAAAGCTCCTTAACATGGTTTGCAGGATTCTTCTCGGACTGACTTGCCAGGCATTTGTCAAATACGATATCTAAAAGATCTTCTTTGTTGTGATCTTTTAAAAGCTCAAGTACTGCTCTAAATGCAAGAAAATCTTTCATCTTGCTCATATCAATACCATAGCAATCAGGGAATCGAATTTGAGGCGCTGATGACACGATTACAATCTTCTTTGGCTCAAGTCGATCAAGTAAGGTCAATATACTCTTCTCAAGTGTGGTTCCTCTTACAATACTATCATCTATGACGACAAGTGTATCAGTGTTTTTATTTATTACCTCATAGGTAGTATCATATACATGCGAAACCAGTTCGTCTCTGCTGCTATCATCAGTAATGAATGTTCTTAGCTTGGCATCTTTCAGTACCAGTTTTTCTACTCGTGGTTGGAAATTCAGCATCTCCTCAATGGAATCGGGAGAAGGTTTACCGTCTAAAATCACCTCTTTCCTTTTGGCAATAAGGTACTTCTCTACTCCTCTCATCATTCCAAGAAATGATGTTTCAGCCGTGTTTGGGATGTAAGAAAAGACCGTATTCTTTAAATCTGAATTGATTGACTTCAAAACCTGAGGAACAAGTAATTCACCCAGGGTTCTTCGCTCGTTATAAATATCAGGATCCGTTCCTCTTGAGAAATAAATTCGTTCGAAACTACAAGACTTTCGTTCGATTGGTTCAATGAACTGCTTCTGATCATAACTTCCATCTTTACCAATGATCAAGGCGTGTCCGGGCTTTATCTCCTCAATTTCTGAATATTCGCATCCAAAGGCCGTTTTAATCGCTTGCTTCTCAGAAGTAACTACGACAACTTCATCATCTGCATAGTAATAGGCCGGTCTGATACCTGCAGGGTCTCTAGCAACAAATGAAGCACCGTATCCAATAATACCTGCCATGGCATAGCCTCCGTCAAAATCTCTACATGATCTATGTAAAACTGTCTGAAGGTCGATTTCTTCTTCGATTTTATAAGTGATCTCCTCATTGGAGAGCTTATCCTTATACTTATCAAAAATTCGTTGGTTTTCTTCATCCAGAAAGTGGCCGATTTTTTCCATTACCGTCACCGTGTCGACCTTGTCTTTTGGAAACTGTCCGAGGCTTACCAGTATATTGAATAGCTCTTCTACATTCGTCATGTTGAAGTTACCAGCCATTACTAAGTTTCGACTCCTCCAATTGTTTTGTCGCAAGAAGGGGTGACAATTTTCGATGCTGTTCTTACCATGAGTACCATACCTAAGGTGTCCCAACCATGATTCTCCGGTAAAGGCATAATTCTCTTTCAGCCACTCTGCATTAGTAAAGTCTCCCTCCGAATCTTTCTGAGCCTTTTGATACTTTTTGCTAATCTTACCGAAAATCTCCTCAATTGGATTTGAGTTGATGGTTCGATACCTAGAAACGTACCTTAAACCAGGTGGAAGATCGATTTTGATGCTGGCTACACCCACTCCATCTTGCCCACGATTACTTTGCTTTTTCATCAGCAAGTACATCTTCTTTGCAGCATATGCAGGCGTACCGTATTTATCAATATAATATTGGAGGGGCTTTCTAAGGCGGAGGTGGGCTATGCCACATTCGTGTTTTATTGGGTCACTCATGGACGTCATTAAGCAATTGTTGCATTACTATTACCAGCTTAGGTGCAAAGAACAACAATAACAGTCCAATTGAGAAAAGAGTTGCAATAATTTTCGTCAACAAACTGAAATTGATCGACTGATTTGTATCCCCTTTGACAAGGAAAATATGTTTCGGAATCTGAAGGTAGTAGAATAGTGACCCAACCGTAGCTAAAACAGCGACAATCAAATACCACAACAATCCCGTTGAGTTTAGGGCAAGATAGCTTTCCCACAATGTCGAAAAAAGAAAAAGTTTAGCCAAAAAGCCTGCTAGCGGAGGTAATCCAACCAAAGAAACAAGAACAAGAGTAAAGCATACTCCTACCCATGTAGCACCATAAACATTATCATAGTCAGAGAGACTATGAACTCCCTTTCTTTCATATTGATCCAGTAGATAAAATACTGCAAGGTTCATGATGGCATACACTACGGAATACCACCAGAAAGCTTCTGTAGCGGTCTGAGAATCAATTAAAACAAATGGAAGTAGGAAACCAGAATGAGCGATGGCGCCAAAGCTCACCATACGACGGGCATTTGTCTGACGAAATGCTCCCAATGTGCCTATTAAAACAGTAAGAATACCAAGTACGAGAACCGTTTGATATAACCAGTGGTCCATAGGAATCACTTCAATAATTAAAGCTCTCTTAAGTAGTACTAACCCAGCCAATTTCGGAACTATAGACATAAAAGCAGTAGCATCTGCTGGGGCACTTTGATAGGCCGCCGGAACCCATAAATGCACCGGAGCAATAGAAATCTTAAAGAAAATCCCAACGAAAAACATAAACAGTCCCACTTGAGAAAGTACATCCATTGATCCGAGCGAACTCAATTCAGCTATAGAAAAAATTCCTTCGGACCCATAAAGAAGCCCAATTCCAAAAAGCATTATTGCCGAACTTATTGCGCCTACCAATAAGTACTTTATGCTTGCCTCAAATGCCTTTTTTTTGAAGATGAAATTTGTAAGAATGTAGGAGGAAAATGAAGCAAGTTCTATTGAAAGAAAGATGATTAAAAAGCTGTTTGCCTTCATCATAAACAAGCTTCCTATTAGTATAGCCAAAATGAAAAAATAGAATTCCGATATATGTTTCTTGTCACGATTGAATAAAAGAAGAAATGCAGCGACGAATAGAAATAATGAACCAAACTCAATGGTCGATTGAGATATATGCACTGAATCCATCAGGATGTAACCGGTGATCGGATTATTAATACTTAACCAAAAAGAGATGAAGATTATAAGGACAAACAGTCCTTTAATTATTCCCCCATTTGATCGAATCAGGCCAGCTAGTAATAAGACAATAGCACCAATAATTAGTGCACTTTCAGCCCACACTCCTTGAAGGTCATTGACAATGCCGGTCAGATTTTCAGTTAAACTCATGGTTAGAAACTGCTAATCTGCTTAATAAAGAAATTGATTGATTCGTTGCTATAATCGAGAATCAGTCGAGGGAATATCCCTAACAAAACAACTAGAATAGTAAGTGGAATCAACATCAGTTTTTCTCTTGCAGTCAAATCAAACATGTTGATTTCCCAAGAAGACTCTCTCACAAAGTACTTTCCATAAAACATTCGCTGGATGGTCCATAGAAAGTATGCTGCTGAGATCGCGATTCCCAATGTTGATAGCAGACCAATCCAAATTGAAAATTGTGAGCTTTCAAAGGCCCCCATTAATACCATCAACTCACCAACAAACCCAGAAAGGCCGGGCAAGCCTAAGCCGGCAAAAAAGAAGATTGCCATGAAAAACGTATATACCGGCATCTTGCTCGCAAGTCCACTAAAGTTTTCCATCTTACGATTTCCGGTACGATCATAGATTACTCCAGCAATAAGGAATAAAGCTGGTGATATCAACCCATGTGATACCATATGATACAGTGCCCCTGAAAAACCCATTGCGGTTAATGAGGCTAATCCTACGAGCACAAAGCCCATATGAGAAACCGATGAATAGGCTACCATTCGTTTAAGGTCTCGCTGCGCCAGTGCATTCATCCCTCCATATAAAATCGACAATAAACCGATGATCGCAACTAATAAGGCATAATCAACAGCTACATCAGGGAAAATTCCATAAGCAATCCGCAATAAGCCGTATGCTCCCACTTTCAACAGAAGCCCCGCCAAGACAACAGATATAGGCGTGGGTGCCTCTACGTGTGCATCGGGCAACCATGTATGAACCGGAACAGCGGGTAATTTTATTCCAAACCCAATAATCAAAAACAGGAATGCCAAAGCCCTCGCAGAATAACCAAATATAGATTGAGGGGAATTTGGATCAAGGATGGATCCTGATGTATAGTTCCCATCCAACATCTGAACCATGCTGAAAGTATTTGCCTGTCCGTCCACTACACTTAAATACAAACCGATCATCACTACTAGAATGAAAAGTGATCCTAACAGTGTGTATAAAAAGAATTTGATTGAAGCATAGGACCTTCGCTTTCCGCCCCATATTCCAATTAAGAAGAACATGGGTAAGAGCATAAATTCAAAGCACAGGTAGAATAGGAAAAAATCAAGCGAAATAAAACATCCAATAATGCTGGAGCTCAGTAGTAGGTAAAGGATGAAATACCCTTTAGCTTTTTCTTGAATATTCCAGGAGGAAATAACTCCTATTAAAAGTACGAATGATGTAAGAACAACCAACGGCAGGCTAATGCCATCAACTCCCACAAAATACTCGATACTTATCGCACCAAGTGAGCCCAAAGACATGTTGATCCAGTCTACTTTCTCAACATACTGAAAAGCTCCAGACCAGCTTTCTGGCATAAGCGTCTGATTAAAGTTGATCATCAAGACAACGGATAAGACTAGCTGAACTCCAATCGCAGAGATAGATAGGCGTCTGAAGATTTTCCATCGCTCCGCTGGAACAAACAGCATTAGGAATGCGACTAGCAAAGGCAAAAGAAATATATAGGTTAGGATGTTTTGCATTAGCTAAATTTTAGTGTGGTCTTATTTTCCACAGTGATCTCGGATCCTTCTGCAAGCATAACAGAATTAGGTTTTTGATCATTTAAAAATGAAAATTTTTGTCCATATGTCTCGCCAAAATCTACATCTATCTTAAAATCATTAATACAATAGTGCTGCCATTTCGGATGTGTTACTTCATACTCGTTGGTTACTCGATCTCCCACCCTTGCATATCCCCAATAGTGTTCAGTGATAAACTCAACATTTGAATTGGGTTCAATTTCCTGTGCCTTAGCAATGTGGTCTACGGATAATGTATTCCATCGATTCTTTGTTTTCCATTTATAGATCACCTCTGAATTTTCACTCCTCTCATTCCACTGATGATCCATCTTCATGGATTCATAATTCTCCTTGTAAAGGGTATTAGCAATGAAGCTTATTGCCATCCTTGGAACAATTTCTTTTATGAACACCACACCTCTTTTTACCTCACCATTATCCTCACGTTTGACATAAAACCGCAGGTTAACTTCTTCAAAGTTGGTGTGAAATGGAATTTTCATACCCAGGACTCTCGTATTTAAAAACATAAATCCAACCAAACTTACATAGCAAGTTCCATCATATCGATCTATATCGGTTCCATATGGTAGATATGGAGTCAAGAGTTCTTGATCTATTTGGTAATTGGCTATCGCCAGTTTCTTCCATTCTGCTTTGAGGAAACTCATACCAACAGTATTAAACTTAAAATCAGAATGAACCCAAGTAGCAACCAAGCCAACTGAGTTTGAAGATCACGTGAACTAACAGCTGCCAGAATCCGACCGACCCATCTTGAGATGAACCCAACTAGGTTAACAGGTCCATCAACCAAAAATCGATCTATCAGGGCTATCACTTTAGAAAACACAACACCCCCTATTGCAACAAAGTGAATAGCTCCGTCTACAACCTTGAGATCAACATGCGAGGTAAAAGTGGATACTTTCTCAATTTGCTGAGCAACCCAGTTATAAAAGGATGTTAAATAGAAACCACTTTGAATGGCATGAAATCTACCTGCCGACATTTGATCGTAGGAACGGATATAGGACGAGTTGGGCTTAAAGAATGAAAATGCTAAAACCAACCCTGCTGATGCCATCAGTAGTGAGAGAAAAGTCACCATCATGGAGATGAAATCCGAACCATGAGTGTTATTATCTCCCCATTGAGCACTTAACCATGTTTCATGAGCCAATGGATTCCAATTATAAAAAATCCACAAAGAACCTATTGCAAGAACTATGAGCGGAAGCTTCATTAATACACTTTCTGAAAATTCATCGATTGTTTCCTTCAATCTATTTTGTCCCCAGAAAACTAAAAGTACCAGTCGACCTACATAAAAAGCTGTTAAAAAAGCAGTAATTAAAGCAAGATCAGGAACTAAATAAGCCCATTTGCCTATTCCGCCAGCCCATTCCCAACCTGCAATGATGATTCCCTCTTTTGACATAAATCCACTGAATAATGGGATCCCTGCCAGAGCTAGTGCGCAAACAAGGAAAGATCTGTAGGTCCAGGGAAGATACTTTTTAAGACCACCCATGTATCGCATATCTTGAGCATCTACTTTCGATACCTGATGCATGAAATGAATAATAGCTCCTGCACCTAGGAACAACCCAGCTTTGAAGAAGGCGTGTGTGAAAAGGTGAAAAAGCGATGCCTCTTTAGCTCCGACACCTATTCCGATCACCATATAGCCTAACTGTGAAATAGTAGAATATGCCAGGACCTTTTTAATGTCGTTTTGTAAAAGTGCACTTAACCCACCATAAAGAGCTGTAAATGTTCCTACAATGGCTATCATGATCATTGCATCACCATGTAGATATGATGAGACTCGAAAAAGTAGATATACTCCTGCGGCAACCATGGTAGCGGCATGAATGAGCGCTGAAACAGGCGTCGGTCCTACCATCGCCTTGGTTAGCCACCCTGAAAATGGAAGCTGAGCAGATTTACCAAATGCGCCGATAGCTATGAGAATAGATGGCAACAATAGCCAGGTGGACTGCATCTCTGAGATGATCAGCCCAATTTCATTCAACATTAAAATACCAGCAAGCAGCCCAACATCTGCAATTCTGTTTACGATAAATGCAAGCCGAGCGGATTGTGGAATTCCTTCTTTTTTGTACCAAAATCCAATCAGAAGGTATGATGCAAATCCAACCAATTCCCAAAACACAAAAAGGAGAATTAAATGATTGGAAATTAGCAATCCAATCATTGAGAAAGTGAAGAATCCCAACTTTAAGAAGTAGCGATTCTTACCTTGATCCGAACTCATATACTCTATAGAGAATATGTGCACCAAAGTGGATATCAATGATACTAACCCAATCAAAACCAACGCAACGGAATCAATTAAGACACTTAATTGATAACCCGGAAGCCATTCAAATGTCCATACAAAATGAGCTTTTGTTATCAATAAATAAATGGAGATTATTAAGGGGAAACTCACGCCTATTGATGCGTAAATCCCAGCATTAAACTTGGCTATATAGCCGATCAATCCTCCTAGGATCGGTGTAAGCAGTAGTATGATGATCAAAAAGCCCATCAGTTTCCTACCTCCCTCAATTCATCCAAATTGGATGCATTTGCTTTTCTGTAGACATTTAATAAAATCGCCAGGGCTATGGAAACTTCACAAACAGTTAACACCACCGCAAAAATGGCAAGTACTTGCCCGCTTAAGTTGGGGTCAAACTGAGAGAAAGTCGCAAGCACAAGATTGGCAGCATTTAGCATCAGTTCTACTCCTATGAGTACGAAAATTGCACTTCTTTTGGTTAGCACAACAAAAACCCCACTACTAAATAGCAAGGCGGCAAAGTATAAGTAATATGAAATTTGTTCCTCACTCATCATCAGCCATTTTAGCAAGGTATGCAGCACCAATCAGTGCCACTAAAAGTACAAATGCGATCAATTCAAATGCTACAATATGATCGGTTAAGAATGATACCCCGATTTTTCTTATCTGGTCGGTCGGCTCTGTTTTATTTGTTTCAAAAGAAGCATTGGAGATAAGCTTCATTAAAAGACCAAAAAGACCAATGGAAATGAATCCACCAACTAGTTGATTTCGATTTCCCGAAACTACTTTTTCTCCTCTCAGTCTGTTCGTCATCATAACCCCGAAAACTAATAAAATCACTACTCCTCCTGCATAAAGCATGATTTGTACAACTGCCAACAGCTCGGACATTAATATCACATATACACCGGCAAGTCCAACCAATGTCAAACACAATGCATACACTGCATGGATGATATTCTTTGTGAAAAGAATAATAGCTACTCCAAAAAGGGATAGTACAATCAACGATATTTGAATAAACTCAATCACCTTTCTTCTTGGGAATTCGTGGTTTCATGATCGGCTTTTTCTTTTCATCACTGGCCTTGTCTAATGAATCAATCTTCGGCTTAATTACTGGCTTCATGATTGGTTTCTTAGGTTTCTCTTTTGAAGAATCAGAATCGTCAGAGGTTTTAATGACTGGTTTTGGCTTGATAACAGGCTTCATGACTGGCTTTTTAGGTGTTTCTTCAGTTGAATCTGAATCACCTTTTGGCCTAATAATCGGTTTGGGTTTTATCACAGGCTTACCAGCTGGTTTCAAAACCGGCTTCATTGATGGCTTAACCTTCGGCTTTGGTGTTTCAGGTTTTACATCCCCAATTGTAGGTAACTCTGATTTCGGTTGAGCCTTGGCTGACTGAAAGTCTTCAAACTCCTTCTTTTTTTCTGCGATCTCAGAGTCAGTCATTTTACTGAAAGAGAAATTATGATCCAGGATATCTGTAGTACTAAAATCAAATTCCTTTGTCATGGTAAGACATTCGGTCGGACAAACCACGGTGCATAATCCACAAAAGCAGCACTTGGACATGTCAATATCAAACTTAGCTGCGTGAATCCTTAAAGGTGTCCCATCAGAAGTATGACCAAATACTTCAGGCGAACGTACTGGTTCAATATCGATACAATCTACCGGACATACTTTTGCGCACTTATCACAGACAATGCAATCATCGATCTCGTTGTGTAATTGGTATCTCCCGTGATCTGGGATTGGTATCTCTTCATGAGGATATTGAACCGTGAAGGTTCCGTTCGCTTTTTCAAAATAGTTCTCGTCTCCCACCCATTCCTTTTTCCGACTTTTTCGTGCCTGAAAGAAGTATTGAATGGACAGTATCATGCCCTTGCTGGTCGTCTTAAATGCCGATGATATGTTCTTCAAGTAACTCATCTACTTAAGCAATTATCCAAAGTTTCCAAAGTGCACAAACAAATAACATTATGATGGACAAGGGTGTCAAGTACTTCCAGGATAAACTCATCAATTGATCCACGCGAAGGCGAGGAAGTGTCCATCGAACCCACATCTGTATGAAAATTAAGATTAGTGCTTTCCCAAGCAGCCAAACTGCTCCCAAAACAGGGCCATTGCCAAAGTCTTTTATAGGCGAACTCCATCCACCAAAAAACAAAACCACACCCAGAATTGAAATGAGCAACATCATACCATATTCTGAAAGCATAAACATACCCCATCTAAATCCAGAATATTCCGTACTATATCCTCCAATTAGCTCTGACTCAGATTCTGGCAGGTCAAAAGGAGCTCTATTCGATTCTGCCAACCCCGATATAAAGAATATGACAAGTGGTATAATCAAAATTGGATGATTAACAATATTCCAACTCAAAATACCACGATCACTTTGTATTAAGCTCATTTCCTGAAGATCAAGCGTCCCTCCAATGATGATAACGCACAAAACACTTATTCCAAGAGGGACTTCATAGGAAACAATTTGAGCAACTGAACGCATCGCTCCGTATAAACTGTATTTGTTATTCGAAGCCCACCCAGCCATTAGAATACCGAGCACATCCAATGAAACAATGGCAAGCAAAAAGAATACTCCGCTGGGAATACCAGATCCGTAAATTGTTGAGCTTATTGGGAGCACAGAGAAACCTGTAAAGACAGCAGCAAACACGATCAATGGGGCTATTAAAAATGGAATTTTGTCAATGGCACCAGGCTTAATGTCTTCCTTTTGAAGCATCTTTAGAAGATCTGCAATGGTTTGAAGCAATCCCTTCGGTCCTACCTCCATGGGGCCCAATCGATTTTGAATGAACGCAGCTGTTTTTCTTTCCGCATAAACTGCAAAAACCACAAAAATCAGAAGGAATGACAGGTAGAATACGAAAGAAATCACACTCGAAGTTACGCCTCTTTATTGGTTAAGAAAACGACAATTAACCTTTTCTACGTCGTATTTATTGTTTCATCCCGGCAGCCAGCCAACATTAATGTTTTCTAACCGAAGGTAATCAACTGAAATCGTCTCAAAAACAACATTTCTAAGTACCACCGTCGCTTTGTAGGGCTGCTTATTCATCGCCTTTTCCTGGTCAGCTTTCGTAAGTATTACTTCGACCATCCCTTCCTTGGCTATCTCCGTTAATAATTCTTTAGGAAAAGTTGAGGGCATTACATCATTACAAAGGGTCTCATTAATAGCTGCATAGTACTTCTTCCTTACCACCTTTACAATATCTGTTTTACCTATACCATAGGCTTGCTTAGATACCAATTCAATGGATGAAACATCGACGGATATGGAAACATATTCCGCATTATTTTCAGTCAATTTGAATACGGTGAAATTTCCACATCCAATGCTATCACCTGAAAATGGGTGCATTTTTTGGGTATTTTTTGTAACTGAGCAACTGGCTATCACAAGTACCAGTGTAAGGAAAATAAGGTTCTTCATGTGGTAAATCTATTTTAACTCATCCCAAATTGGAATTAATTTTAAGTCAACTTTCTTGCCAAAAAAAGTAGTTGTTGTGTGTTCAAAAGAGTCTGTATAGTCCGATACAAGAAATCGATCCTCTGAGACCGTATTTTTACTACTCAACTGATTATATGCTAGAAATGATTGTAGTGCTTTTGCTACCGTTTGTGCAGAATCAATTATTTCTACTTCAATCTTTTGATTTTGGTAGTAGCGCTTTATTTCCTCGTAAATAATTGGGTAATGCGTACATCCTAAAATTAGAGATTTGATGTTGTCAAGTGCAGCATCACTTAGATATTTTTCAATGATCTTTTGGCTAATTTCTTCATCATAAATTCCTTCTTCAATCATAGGTACCAGTAGAGGTGTAGCCAGCGAAGCAAATTCAATATTTTGATTAAGGTCAGCAATTTTTCGATCGTAAACATTTGTCGAGACCGTTTGCTTAGTACCAATCAAACCAATCTTATCATTCTGATGGTTTTCTCTTATGAAGTCAACAGTGGGATTTATTACATCAAATACTTTTGCCCGTTTGCCAACGTACTCCGTAACGAGATCATAGGCTGCAGATGAAGCCGAATTACAAGCAATCAAAATCACCTTACACTTCTGCTGCAACAGCATTTCCGCAATCCTAACAGAGTACGCCTGAATAGCGGCTGTGGACTTATCGCCGTATGGTAAGTGTGCAGTATCTCCGAAATAAATAATTGACTCGTTCGGTAATAAACTCTTTACAGCCCGGGCAACAGTAAGCCCACCTATTCCGCTATCAAAAATTCCTATGGGCTGATTTGATTTCATCAATAACATTAAAAAATCCCGACGATATACGCCGGGATGCAAGTAAAGAGTTAAAGTTTAATTGTGCTATTCAAATGTAATCAATTCGTCATCGCAACCAAAAGGTCGCTTTGAGTGATGATATGTACATTATTGCTATCGTCTCTAACCAACAATGCCTTCGTTTGTTTGTCTAGCATAGAGGACATGACGTCTAATGTATCATGAGGAGATACAAATTGGAATGCATTATCCATTATATCAGAAACTGGCTTATCCTTCATCTCAGGGTTTTCAATAAGGCTTCCCAAAATCTTGCTGTCAGAAATACTTCCTACAAAATGATCACCGTCAATTACAGGAGCTTGATCTATTCCATTTTGACTCATCATCTTAATGGCATCACCTACTTTAATGTCTTGGTTAATTGTAACGAGGCTTGAAGCTCCATTTTTGCTTGATATAATGTCCTTTGCTGTAGCAAATTTGCGCTCCTCCAGGAATCCATGATCTTTCATCCAGTCATCATTGTAAACTTTGCCAAGATATCTTGTTCCATGATCCGGCAATATGATAACCATCACATCCTCATCTTTTAAATTTTCTTTGGCATATTCTAAAGCTCCGTGCACTGCTGAGCCACACGACCATCCAACAAAAAGACCTTCTTCTCTTGCCAGTCGTCTGGTCATAATTGCAGCATCTTTATCTGTCACTTTCACGATATGATCAACCATATCAAAGTTTACATTCTTAGGTAAGATGTCCTCCCCTATTCCCTCGGTCAGATAAGGATATATTTCCTTTTCATCAAAAATGCCAGTCTCTTTGTATTTCTTAAAAACAGAACCATACGAATCTAATCCTACAGTCACTACATCAGGTTTCTGCTCTTTCAGGTACTTGGAAGTTCCGCTGATAGTTCCTCCAGTACCCATTCCGGCTGCATAGTGAGTGATCTTACCATCTGTATCTCTCCATATCTCTGGCCCGGTGGTTTCGTAGTGAGAAAGTGTGTTCGACTCATTGTCATACTGGTTCGGATAAAATGAGTTTGGAATGTCTTCGTTGAGTTTTTTAGCTACCGAGTAGTATGATTTTGGATCTTCCGGTGGAACATTTGTTGGACAAACAATCACCTCGGCACCCATTGCACGGAGAACATCCATTTTTTCTTTACTCTGCTTATCGGCCAAGGTAAAAATGCACTTATACCCTTTTGCAATAGCAACAAGCGCCAACCCCATTCCAGTATTTCCTGACGTACCTTCAATAATTGTTCCTCCAGGCTTTAGGATCCCATTCTTCTCCGCGTCTTCTATCATTTTCAGCGCTATTCTATCTTTTATGGAATTACCAGGATTGAAATATTCCACCTTTACAAGAATGGTCCCTTTTATTCCTTTATTAACGCTGTTAAGCTTTAACAGTGGCGTATTGCCAATTCCCTCCGTGAGGTTGTTTAAGTAGTTCATTTTTGGGTTATAAGATTATGCTACAAAGGTAGAAAAAAGCTACTCAACAAGCTAAAAGAAAGTTTTATCGAACAACGGCATCTAATGAGTCACAAAATGTCGTACGTTAAGTATTCGTAGGGGTGTTTGTTATGTACTTTCGCCCCCCGAAAATAACTAATGCAATATATGAGAGCTATTTCAATTGTTTTTTTATTAATAATTGGCTTTAATCAAACCTTTTCTCAAACAGCTACAAGTGATGGTGACTGGCAAAACAATGCGAATTGGAATGCTGCATATCCTGGAAATGGAACAGATGGGGACGGAACACTAAACTTAAATGGTGAAACATTGAATATCGACAGCTACATAACACTCGGTTCCGCTGCTAATGATGTCAATGTGCATGTTGCCAACAGTAATTTTGCTGGTGAATTCATTGTCAACGATACGTTAGTGATTTTCGGTGATGTTTTCTTCGAAAACAAATCAATGGAGTTAACTGTGACCTCCAATGGCGTTTTAATTGTATTTGGAAATCTTTCTATGAACAACAAAATTTCAGTTTCGTCGGATGGTTTAATAGTAGTTACAGAAGCTTTTGATATGTCCGGATCTACTGGAAATAATGATTACAGTGGCGCAGGTAATGTATATGCAGGCTCATATACTGGCAATGCTGAATCGGAAATCGATAATAGTGGAGATGGTAACGGTGATTCATCATTTCTAATTGATGATTTATCTGTTGATGGATTTGAAACAATCGAAGAGTTTGTTGGAGGTGGTGGTGCTACACCACTTCCAGTTGAACTACTTTACTTTGATGTACAAGTTGAAAAAGATATCAAGCTTTCCTGGGCTACAGCATCTGAAGTAAATAATGATTATTTCATTATAGAACGTTCAGAAGATGGCGTCTACTTTTA
Organism: Ekhidna sp.; assembly: GCA_965601465.1. Lineage (GTDB taxonomy): Bacteria > Bacteroidota > Bacteroidia > Cytophagales > Cyclobacteriaceae > Ekhidna. The sequence continues at coordinate 3,687,155 of OZ271834.1, forward strand.
TGAAATAGGAAGAGTTAAAGGAAATGGTAATACCAATCAGAAGATTGAATATACTTTCACTGACAGGTTTGTATTAGCACCAACTGAATATTATCGATTAAAACAAATAGATTTTGATGGAGCGTTCGAATACTTCAATATAGAAATAGTTAATACAGGACTTGAAAATGAAAGCAATTCAATTACAGCGTATCCCACTACGGTGGACAATGATATTTTGTCTATTTCATCCTCAAAACCTTTAAAAATTCGGGACATAATATTCTTTGACCTTTCAGGTGGATTAAATAGGAACTTGAAACAAGCCTCTTCAAAAGTAAATGAGTTGAGTTATAAAATTAACCTGAAAGAACTCGATAATGGAGTTTATCTCTTAAGGCTCGTATCAACAGAAGGAGATGAATTCAGCTCCAGAATTATTGTTAAATAAACAAGGATCCTCACACCTCTTTTGGAAATACAAAAGGGCGCCCACTGGGCGCCCCTACCACCAAAATTACTCCGCTTTCAGAGTAACGTCTTCATATAATCAAAACCTAATATTACTGATTGAAGACATGCAAATATCAATGGAACATATAACCCAGCCTACTTTTGGAGGTAGACAAGAGGTTGACTTTTGACATTGAAGTCCTGACGAAAGGTTTACTTAACCATTGGATTACAAAAAGAAGCAGCAAGACGGAGGTAATCATTGGGGCTATCGTTAGTAATCCTTAATGCCAGGTCTTTTCTTTCCCTTTCATCAACCCTGGAGAATTTTAATTCGATATCTGAGGATACCCAGGCCAATACCAATTCTTTATTCACATCTTTTGCTTCGTCATTCTTTCCTTGAGCAACCAAGCTTTTGAAAAGTCCATTTAGTGCAAAGCCATTCTTTGGGAAATTTTCCAGATCTTTTTTGTAAATAATTTCTGAATCTACATATCGTTTCTGTTGCATATACAAATCGCCGAGTATGTGTCGAACGGAGAAGAACCAATCAGGTGGTTCATTGTAACTCATTGCATCTTCCAAAGCAATAGCTTCCAACAATAGCTTTTCTGCATCGTCAAAAAGCATTTTCTTTTGAGCTATTTCAGCAGCAAGCACTTTTATTGCTATATCAACTACCGATTGAGCAGTATTTATTCCGAAAATGTAGAATTCATCAAAGCCGGCATCTTGTTGAGTATCAATCAAAAGTTGCAACTCATTGCTGGCTGCGGATAGCTGATTCATATTTGCGTAAGCCATCCCACGTGCATAATGCCAAATGGAAAGCATATATGGATACCTAACATCAGGAGTTGATAAGGCCAAGATCTTCTCCCACTGAGCAAATTTCACAAGAACATTGTAAGGAATGGTCATGAAGTGTTGTGTGGTTTCAAATCCTGGCGTCCCCAATAGTGATTGATCAATGGTTTGAGTCATTTTGAAGGATGATTCAATGGCTAGTGCTCCTCTTCCTTCCAATGCTGCACAGGCTGCAAGAAAATGGTAGTTGTGGTAGTAATACAATGGAAATGCGCCTTGAGTTACGCACTGAGAAGTATAAATACTATCTGCTGTCACCGCTTCAAGATTTACTGTAGTGCCTAAATGGTAATCGCCAGTGTTTATATAAGTATGAGAGGGCATATGAACCAAATGACCTGCTCCCGGGATAATCAACTTGCTTAATTTTTCTGATGCCTCTAGACCTAATTCAGGCTGATCTGCAGCTTCGGTGGCATGTATATATAAATGATTAGCAAGTGGATGCTGCGGGGCAATATTTATAGCTTGCTGTAATGCAGCGATAATTTCTGGGGTCCATTTTTTCGCTGGTCCACCTTTATAATCATATAAATCCCAAGGATGCAAAAGCATCAACGATTCCGCATAGAGAGTAGCAATATCCGCATTCAAAGGGTTTGAAATATGAAGCTTTTTCATAGAATTTGCGAATTCAATCAGTTGCGGTTCAGCTTCGTTCTCCGTATACTTGACCTCACTAGCCTGCACTAGCCCTTTTTCAACATCCGTTACGAGATGCTTCAATGATGAGGCTTTATCCACTGCCCACAAAATCTCTTCTCTTGTAGCCGGATCAAATGATGCATTGTAATTGGGACCTAGTGTATAAGCCAAACCCCAATAGGCCATGACAAAGTTGCTGTCAAGCCGAATTGCTTCTCGAAAGGACCTTGCAGCTTCACCGTGGTTGAAACCATAGGTGAATATTATTCCTTGATCAAAAAATCGTTTCGCATCCGGAGACTTTGTCGTGACATCCATTCTATAGTTGCCAATATTGTCAAATAAAGGTGCTTGAAAGCCTCTTTTGTTATTAGAGCATGAGGCGATTGATAGTATTGCAATAGCAAGCCCAATAACTACAATGCATCGTTTGAACCAAGACTTATTAATTGAAGATTCCATTTTGGTATGATTTAATGAATCACAAAATTGGAACCCTTTGATCTTAGAAATAGAAGAGGACGGTCAACCAATGGTCACAGTAGTGCCAATCGGAGTAGACAAAAGGTTACACTAGGTGGAATTGACTTAGCTGATTGAATTTATGAAATCATTAATCGACATGTCGCCGGGGAGTTCAAGCTTCTTTTTCAGTCTATACCTTGCCGTTTTTACGCTTTCTGTTGAAATACCCATCATTTCAGAAATTTCTTTTATTGAGAAATTCATTTTGGCTAACGCGCACAGTTTAAGGTCATTGCCCGTCAATGACGGCTCTCGTGCAAGAATTTTATCAAAAAAGCCGGTATAAAGATTTTCAAATCTCATTTTAAAATCCTCCCAATCTCTATCTATCTGTAAATGACGATTGATCATTCGCTCCATCCCTAAAAGTACTTTGCGACTTTCATCAGTAGTGTTTTCTTTCATCTCGGAAACGGAATCCATTAATTCATCAAAAAGCTGATTCTTTTGAACAAAATTGACGGTATAAGAAACAAGCTCTCTGTTTTTAAACTCCAACTCCTGTTTGGCTTCATCAGCTTCTTTTCGCGCAATCTGCTCTTTTCGCTCAGCGGATAATTGTCTGTTGCGAACAATTAGAATTGCCAATACAACTACTGCTACAATTAATAGAATTAAGATAAGAATTCTTGTTTGCTGAATTTGAGATTCTTTCTCAAGAATCGAAATTTCATTCTCTTTCACATTCAATTGCCTTCTTTGTTCAGCGGTGGCCAGCTCTGATTCTAATCGTGAGATATTATTTAAGGTTTGTAGACTGAATATACTATCTCTTTCCTGCACATATTGATCATAGTAAACAATTGCTTTTTCGAGATCTCCTTTTTTTCGAGCAATTTGTTGCAATCGATCGAATACCTCCTTGAGCCACTTATGCGATTGAATCTCTTTAGCTGATTTTAATGCATCATTAAGAAAAATCTCCGCTCTATCAATTTGACCGGTACTCAGTGCTACATCTGCCAAGTCGATATTATTCTTTGTAACTCCGTCAATGTCCTGAATTTTTTCACTTAATTCCAACGAATGATTTAGATAGAGAAAAGCACTATCATATTGATTCATCGCAGTTTTCAAAATACCAAATCGGTTGAGGATTTCAGACATTCCGTATTTGAATTTGTCTGTCCCGTGAATGAACACCGCGCGCTCCAAGATTTCATTAGCTTCAGCGTATTTCTTTTGTCGAATGAATACTGTAGCAAGCTTTACGTAGGTTGTAGCTGATCTATTCGAAGCACCAATCTTTTCAAAAAGGTCCAGTGCATCGAAATAGTATTGCAGTGATAAGTCATTGTCCCGTCTATCCGAATAAATCAATCCGATATTCATCAAACAATTGGCTTCACCTAACGTATCATTTAAGTTTTTGTACAACGACAGGCCGTCAAGAAGATATTCCAGTCCTCGGTCATAACTCCCACGAGCCCAATGTGCAACTCCAATCACACGATTGGAAAAAGCAAGACCCGAGGAATCCAGCAATATCTCAGCCAATGCCTTGGCTTGTTGCCCATAGATAATAGATTGGACAGGATTGATTATCCAATATTCGTATCCCAGATTGTTCAATAATTCAACCTTCACCTCATCTTCAGCAGTGTAACTAAAGAGTTCATATTTAAGACTGTCAATTCTCGGATTGGCTTGTACCAAAAATGATAAAACAGTTAGAAAAAATATAAACAGGAAGCGCATAGCGAAGTTTTGGTGAATTATAAAGATCGTTAATACGCATCAAATTCATTTGAGTTTTGCTTTTCTCGTAACTTAGACGAGTTCAATCTTACAGTCTATGAAAAAAATACTTTTAGCTTCAATCATCCTATACTCTTTTGCCTCCTTGGCTCAAAATCCATACACCCCAAAAGTCTTATCAATGAAAGAAAGGGCTAACGTTATTGATCGTTGGTTGGAAGAGCGCGTAGAGACTGTGTTACCAGAAATAATGCGAAGGTCTGAGATTGATATGTGGGTGATCATCGCCCGTGAATACAACGAGGACCCAGTTATAAAAACATTATTGCCGGCAACCTGGCAATCTGCTCGCAGAACCACGATGCTGATTGCCTACGATCCCGGGGAAGATAGACCATTAGAAACCTTTGGGATGTCGCGGTATAATACGGGCGAACTTTTCAAAACGATCTGGAATAAAGAGGAGCAACCAGATCAATGGAAAGCTCTTGCAGATATGATCATCGAAAAGGATCCAAAAAAGATCGGAATCAATAAGTCAGAGACATTTGCGTTGGCGGATGGATTGTCTTCCACTCATTATGATCAATTATTGAATGCACTGCCTAAAAAATACCATTCAAGAATAGTTCCCGCAGAAAACGTCGCAATTGGATGGCTAGAGACACGCACTGAAAGCGAAATGACTGTATATCAAAACATTGTTAGAATCGCTCATCAAATCATTGCTGAAGGATTTTCGGAAAAAGTAGTACAGCCGGGAATAACCACTACTGACGATGTGGTATGGTGGTACAGGGATAGAATACGTGAATTAGGTTTTACCGCATGGTTTCATCCATCAGTTTCAATACAGAGAAAGGACCCTGAATCATTTGATCATTTACGATCATTTTCAGAACGACCTGAACAACAGGTGATCTTCCCCGGAGATTTACTTCATGTTGATTTTGGAATTACCTATTTGCGATTAAACACGGATACTCAGCAACATGCTTATGTCCTTAAACCAGGCGAGGAAGATGTTCCGGACTTTTTGAAAGAAGCATTCAAGAAAGGTAACAGGGTTCAAGACATCCTGACATCTAATTTTAAAACGGGCCGTAGCGGAAACGAAATTCTAAAAGGGACACTGGAGCAATGTGAGCGTGAAGGGCTGAAAGGTGTTATCTATACCCACCCAATAGGATTTCATGGACATGCTGCGGGACCCACTATTGGGCTATGGGATCAACAAGGGGGAGTTCCCGGCAAAGGAGACTACCCACTTTACGCCAACACCGCTCATTCAATCGAATTGAACGCTGGTGTATTTTTGGACGAGTGGGACAAGGAAATCCGTATCATGTTGGAAGAGGATGCATTTTTTGATGGAGAATCCGTTAGGTATATTGACGGGCGTCAAATGGAAATCATGACCATCCCACGTAAATTAATTCCGAACTCTAGAAACTAAATCAAATGAAATTCACAGTCACACTTCTATTCTTGATTGGTTCACTCTCACTCTTTGGTCAAAGTGAAGAATTAAAGGTTTTTTCAAACCTTGTTGAGTCTACATGGATTTCAGAGGGAAAACAGCTGGGAGGTCATGATGGAAAAACCGTCAAGGAATTCTCCTTAGGTTTAGATGGCAAACTAATAAAAGTAACTACCTATACTACTGATCCTGAAACGTTGGAATTTGGTCTCAGAAACGAAGGTATTCGCATGTTTATCAATGAATCCAATCAAATTGAATTCTACGAGTTTGATAAATTAGGCGGAGTGAGCAAAGGGATTGTGAAGATTGAAAATCAAGACATTCACTATGAATATGTATATGGTGATTTACTCCTGAGAGATAGTTGGTTTTATGTATCTGCTGATGAATACATATATCGTGTCTGTTCTGTATCTAAGGAGGGAGAATGTATACAACAATATCACCAGGGAAAATTTTTGAGGCAAAAAAAATAGGCTTCGAAGAGCCTATTATATTCACTTAAATAGCTGTCAAAATCACGCCCATCAACGTAAGCAAGATGACAAAGTAGAATGCATTGATGAACCAAAGTTTCAATGATATTCTCGAAAAAAGTGCATTTACACCCATTGCTGCGGCTATAAAAAATAATCCGATATGCAATCCGTATGCGGCTCCCTCCCCTATGGAAGGATCTGTCCCTCCATGCCCAAGAAAAAAAGCAAGCTGAAGGGCAATGATAAACTCAAGGATGAATGCAATACCATAGATTTTGACCATGTTGGCATCTTTGAGTTCCTCCTCAGTATATCCCATTTCATGCATCCATGCCTTGCCGAAAATTGGCCCATACCATAACCCACCAACAATAAATGCTGATACTGTTGCGGCCAAAACCGCCAACCAATTAATTGATGAAAAATCCATAAAGTGAAAGTTTTAGTTAGAGTTAGATCTTTTCAATTTAAAAAAATTGAATCATTCTAAGAAGGACTCTTTCTCTAATTAAAAGTACGCGGTAACATTGCAGTAACATTTCTTTAATGTTATTAATTTTATCATTTGCGAAAGACCAAAACAGATACCATCGGCACGACAGTGAAAAAACCATTCTTTAGAGCAAGTAATATCATACTCATTCTTGAAGTCGTTTTATTTATAGCTTTTTTGGCATTCATTGTCTTGAACAAGTTTTTCCTTTTTGTAAGCTGATTTACGTTCTGTTTCTAAACTTTTTTTTCGTCAATCAAATAGATTTGCCGAATGGCAGAAGCGCAGGCAGATTATCTTGATCAACTCAATCCCCCACAGAGAGAAGGTGTAGTAAATGTAGAAGGTCCGTGTATGATCATTGCAGGAGCAGGATCCGGAAAAACTCGTGTACTCACCTACCGAATTGCTCACTTGATCAAAGCTCATAATGTTGACCCATTCAACATCATGGCTCTGACTTTTACCAATAAAGCTGCCCGGGAGATGCAAAAGAGAATTGAGGAGATGGTGGGCGCAGAAGCTAAAAATCTTTGGATGGGCACTTTTCACTCTGTATTTGCTAGAATTTTGAGAGCGGAAGCAGGAAAGATTGGATACCCTAGCAATTTCACGATTTACGATACGGATGATTCAAAGTCACTCATCAAGCTGATTGTCAAGGAATTCAACCTAGACGATAAGGTTTACAAACCTAATATTGTATATAATCGAATCTCTAGCGCAAAGAATCGTTTGGTTTCCTGGCATGAATACCAAAACAATCCTATATATCTGGAGGATGACACGCAAAACATGCGTCCGGAGATGGGAAGAATTTATCGAGCATATTCCGAACGTTGCTTTGCTGCTGATGCGATGGATTTTGACGATCTACTGTTCAATACGAACATTCTATTTCAGCAACATGATGATGTGCTGAATAAGTATCAGCAGCGCTTTCATTACGTGATGATTGATGAGTTTCAAGATACGAATATCTCGCAATATCTAATTGCCAAAAGACTTGCAGCGGTTCGACAAAATATCTGTGTGGTAGGTGACGATGCGCAAAGCATTTACGCTTTCCGTGGTGCAGATATTCAAAATATTCTAAATTTTGAACGAGACTATCCGGATTTAAAGACCATCCGATTGGAGCAAAATTATCGCTCCACTAAAACCATTGTCAATGCTGCAAATTCGGTTATTAACAAGAATACAGCCCAGCTCAAAAAAAGCGTTTGGACGGCAAATCAGGATGGAGATCTGATTGAGTTGATTAAATCAACCTCAGATAATGAAGAAGGTAAGTTGGTAGCATCTGCCATCTTTGAGACGAAGATGCAACATCATGCTTCCGAAAAAGAATTTGCTGTTTTATATAGAACAAACAGCCAGTCAAGGGCCATAGAAGAGGCACTAAGGAGAAATAATATTAAATATCGAATTGTTGGTGGGCTATCATTCTATCAACGCAAGGAAATAAAAGACCTCCTGGCTTATTTCCGCTATACCGTGAATCCTAATGATGAAACGGCCATGCGTCGTATTATCAATTTACCTAAGAGAGGAATTGGGCCGGGTACCATTGATAAGATGGTAGTCGCCTCTAACGAAGAAGGTAAAACACTTTGGGAGATCATGGAGAAAGCCAGTTCGTATGTCGGCGGAAAGGGAGGAACGCAAGTGGAGAATTTTGCCACACTCATCAAATCTTTTCGACTTACCAATGAGAAGAAAGATGCCTATGATACCGCTTCTCAAATTGCTAAAACTTCAGGTCTTCTCAAAGAACTTTATGAAGACAAGACTATCGAGGGGATGAATCGATATGAGAATACCCAAGAGCTTCTCAATGCAATTAAGGAATTTACGGATGATCCGGATAGGGAGGATAAAAGCCTTGGTGCCTTCCTACAGGATGTTGCACTCTTAACGGATGAAGATCGAAATCAGAAATCGGATGATGCAGTAACTCTTATGACCATACATATGGCCAAAGGACTGGAATTTCCATATGTATTCATTGTTGGTCTTGAGGAAGAACTTTTCCCTTCACAAATGATGCTTAGCAGTAGAGCTGATTTGGAGGAAGAAAGAAGGCTATTCTATGTGGCCATCACCCGAGCTGAGAAGAAGTTGTATTTAAGTTATGCACTCAACAGGTATCGTTTTGGAAGATTGAAAAACTGTGAGCCAAGCAGGTTCCTGGAAGAGGTGGATCCTCAGTTCATCAAAGTGAATCGTAAGTTTTCCTCTAGTGATCCAGTTTCCCCTGGAATCAACTATGTGACTAAAAACTTTGTGCAGAATGTTAGAAAGGAAAATACAACCAAGCGCTTTGCAGCAAAGGTGAATCATCAGCCAAGTGCTGATTTTGAACCCAGTGATACCTCCAATTTGACAGAGGGAATGAAAGTGGAACACCCCAAATTCGGGTTTGGAGTGGTTACTAACATCGATGAACAAGGTTCCAATAAAAAAGCAAAAGTAGATTTTGAAAAAGCTGGTGAAAAGACCCTGCTTCTAAGCTTTGCGAAACTGAGAATTCTTTAGTTTACCCCTAATCAAGAAAAAGATTGCTCCTATTATTAGTGCTGAGACCATGATTCCAGAAAGGATCGCCGGGTAGTTGACAGGAACATATTCCAATGCATATATTCCATCGCTTCTAAATTCCATGTGGGCAGAAAAATCATTATCCGCACTTAAGAAAAACTTCGTCAACTTCTCCCCTCCCCGATAGATTCTGAATAGATTCGTTTGATTATAAATATCTTCAAACATGGGGAGATAAATGCTGATATCATGTGGCTGTGATGGGATCTCCGGTAAAATATATTTAACATCCGTCTGATGGCTCCCCAATAAAATTCCTCCATTTACGAGATTTACCTTTTCTCCATCAACTCTCAGGATGAAGTTTTCATTCAAGTATTTAATAAATGCCGATTTATAATCTTCATGGCTCATTGATTCAAGCGTCTGCTTATCAAAAAGCTTAAGCATCTGCGCATCTATTGCTGCCTGAGCAAAATTCATTTCAATGAACCACCCCATACCTGTATCTCTAAGTGTATAGGTCGCAATTTTCGCATTGTGCGCGATGGCATTGAATGCCATCGCGCAACAAAGTATAACTATTTGAACTATTCGAAGCATGATTAATTGGGCTTAACAAATGAATCCACTGATTGCTTGCCCACGATACATGGTGGCACATTCGTAATTTCTGTCGAAGCATGATAATGATATACCCCATCCGGGTAATCCGCTGTAGCATGGGTGTGTCCATTGCAGTCATCCAGATCTGTAGGAACAACATCACCTTGATCATTGCCAGAATAAATTGGATAGCCGTCTCTAGCATACGCGATAAGCGCAGTTGAGCTCTGAGTTTTCTTTATGCATTGAATGTCATTATCTACATCCAAAATACCATTTGCATCCAGCGTTTCATTCATGTGTGCCGCGAGAAAGTGCCAGTGGTAATATCCTGCTGGGTCATGATGTCCTCCACATCGATCTAAAGATGGGATTTTACCATTGTTGGACACTACAGAAGGAGGAGTCCCATTTATCGGTACACCATCTAATGCCAAACCAACATATTCAACACTTTCAATATCATCCGGACTTCCAATATTTGTTGGAATCACGGGAATCTGAAAAGTCAACGTAAGCCCATCATCTGGAGTCGGTTGTAGGCAAGCAGCAGTTGACGGACCTCCCATTCGTGCAATTCCTCCACCGGGCACATCCGTCTCAATATTAATGTCGAAGCTACCATCACCATTAGCAACATTAGATATGATGTCATATCCATCAGTCTCCATAGACTGGAACAATGACGCTTGCATCACTTGAAAACCCGGATTTGTTGCACCATCATAATTCCCAAAACCGCCTACATCAAAAGTGGTTTCCGGACAATACGGCCCATCATCATCAACAGGATTGCTGTTAAAGGTGATTTCATAACACTTACCAGAACCTCCCTCTGAATAGTTACAATCAACCAGGGAGTGGGAAACATAACCCGGCATGCTCGTATACTGAGTGATGTCTACTACGTAAGACGTGAATTCAAAGGCATCTTCGGATGTTCCTCCGTTTCCATCATTGGCAATTATTTTTCCACTAAAACTTACACCTGAAGCAAGGTTTGCCAGTTGAATAGAAGTGCCTGTTTCTCCTGTTGCAATTTCATCCGAATCCAATTCAACCGTGTATGTAATTACATCTCCATCCGGATCCGCTGCTGCTGTCCAGGAAATGTTTGCAGTGTTATGGGTAAGATCACCAACAGTGACAGTAAAAGAACCTGGATTTTGATTCCCGGTTTCACTAGTGGTACTAAATGAAAAATTAGCTGAAGCTGATCCTCCATTTCCATCACTTGCAACTACACTGCCCGTATAACTTGTATTCTCATCCAATCCCATAAAGTCATAAACACGCGTACTTTGCCCTTCTGAAACTGTATTGGAGGCAAGCTGAACATCATAAGTGACTACATCCCCATCGGGATCTTCTGATGCCGTCCAACTTATTGAGGCTGTTGAACTGCCCGTAGTATTAACAGTTACAGAAAAAGAACCAGGGTTTGAGTTTGCTGAACCAGTTTCATCATCTCCTCCACAGGAAATAAAAAGTAGAGTTGTTGCGAAAAGTAGCAGTAAAGTGATATTCTTCATAGTAGTAGAAATTCTGACTTAATTTCTACTTAGACGGCAAAAGTATTATCAAACTTGCGCTTTTATTTATGAATTATCCACCCGCTAACTCCATAAGCTTTTGATACTCTTCGATTCTTTCCGTATCTCCTAATCTTGTGGAAATTGTAAGTAGATCCTGAATGATTTTCTTTGAAAAAGGATCTTCATACCTCGCCTGCTCATAATACTTGAGTGATTCTTCATAGTATTTCTTCGCCTGCTGCATCTCTTGAAAATCTGTAGAATTATCAAATATCAAATCTCCAGCCAGCATATTTGTTTGAGCAATGTATAATGTTGGCAATGCAGATATGCCCAGTCCCTCCGCCATTAGCAAGTAGTTGATTCGCGAATCAAGGAGTTCCAACTTTTGTGATCTTTCATCTGCCTTCTTCTGTAATTTGAGATAACTATCAGCTTCATCAAGAATTAATGAATAGAGTCTATCATAAGCCTCATCAATTTGGGGTTTCCAAAAATCATCTTTTGCCAAAACCCTGGTAAGGTCATTATAACTTAACTGTAGTGGATCCCCTTCGGCATTATTCTCTGATGACTTTTCAGCACGCATCAACCAGATCATCCCTCGGTAATAATAAAGTTTGGCCTGGGATGATTCTGTAATTATGCTCTCGATATCAGCAGCATCTTTGAAGGACAATAATGCTTCATCATAATCACCAGCAGCAAAGTGACGAATCCCTGAATCAACGTAACTTTGAGCATTGAGTATTGATACTGTTATGAGTGAGTATATCAAGAAAAGCGGCTTCATGATTTTGTAATATAGTGGTGCTTTTAACTTAATACTCATAATTAACGGAGAGTAACCTGAAAAGTAACCTGCCCGCTTAAATGTCTAAAAATGATCCAATCATATTACCCGAAAAGTACTATTTAGACTATTTCAATTATGTTCTTGAGTTTGTGGAGCGGCAGTATGATCATGTACTAGATCAACCAGAATACGTGTTTTACCAGGTTTTCAGGAATTTATCAGAGCAGGCTCAATGTCTGTATTTGCGGTTTTCAAATCGTAGAGGGGATTTTTTTAGGATCAACAAAATCTCTTATGCTGAAATTCCTGATGTCCATGAAGCTAAGGAGGAATTAATACACCAGGAGTTTATTCAAATCAACGAGAGCAACGACACCTCTCAATTTAAATTGTTCACAAAACCTGAACTGATCTCTTTTTTCGAGTTTTTACATCCATCTCAAAAAAAAAGAGAAATACTGGATGAGCTTTCTGAAGTTGATATCCCTACAATCCATGAGCAAGAAGAGATTGTCCAGGTATTAAAGAATGAAGAGGTAGACTTCATTAAGCTTCTTTTCTTCGGTAATAGAGGTGGAAGGATGACGGATTTTGTCATTCGAGATGTTGGTAATGTGAAAATAGAAAAGCTGGATGAGTCCAATTTCCGTCCATGGTTTCAATCCAGGGAAGAAGCACTTTCTGTCATGCATATTTCACAACTAAAACGCATGATCTACGAAATTCAGGCCGCAGACCTACCCTTGGAGGATTATCTTGAAGAAATGCCATGGAAGACCTGGCTTTCATACCCAAGATCTGCTAAATCCGCAGAAAACCTGCTACTCAAAATAGCCTACTACTTTGAACAAATTCAGGAACATGAACAAGCACTGAGCTACTACGCATTTACAGATCGACACCCTTCGCGAGAAAGGAAGGTAAGGCTCTTGGATAAATTGGGGCGAAAGGAAGATGCAGTACAAATTGCTGAAGAGATGATAGAGAAGCCATTGAATGCTTCTGAGTATACCTTCGCAACGGATTTCTTAAACCGTAAGGGTGTACGGATAGATCGAAGCATGACGCAACGACTTAAGAGTGCGCCATCCATAACCATTCCAACTCCCGAAACCAGGGTAGAAAGTGCCGTACTGGAGTATTTTGAAAACGAAGGATGGGACGGTATCCATGCGGAGAATTTTTTATGGAGAGGGCTATTCGGCCTGGTGTTCTGGAACGTCATATTCGATACCAATCATGGTTCTTTTCATCACCCATTGCAACGACAACCTTCGGATTTGAATGATGCTGTATTTTTTGAATCTCGTCAATCATTACTGGAAGAACAGTTGAAAAATTTACGATCGAAGAAGCAGGTGGTATCATTTATTTCAAAAGTTTATCATGAAAAAAATGGGATGGCCAATCGTTTTGTGACCTGGCATGAATTGCTTTTACCTGCTTTAGAAATTATGATTAACAAGCTTCCACTAAAGGGCTTGAAGTTGGTACTCATTGAAATGTCAAAAAATATGAAAGAAAACAGCGCTGGTTTTCCGGATTTGTTCATCTGGAACGATTCAGAATATCAATTCTATGAGGTTAAATCTCCTAATGATCACTTATCAGCGCAACAGCTCTTTTGGTTGGATTTTTTAGCCTCTTCTAAAATCAATGTTGACGTCTTGCGTGTCAATTACAGTGATTAACTAAATTCAAATCATAAAAAAGTACCTACGTGCATAGTCTTTGGGAACAACAATCCTTTCTTTCTCCAGATGTGGTAATTGTCGGCGCTGGCATCACAGGACTTTCTGCAGCAGCCACATTGAAGGAGCAATCTCCTCATTTAAAGGTTACAGTACTGGAACGGGGTATTCTCCCTTCTGGAGCAAGTACAAAAAATGCAGGATTTGCATGTTTTGGCAGTGTTTCTGAACTCATGAATGATATTGAGGTACTTGGCGCAGAAGGTATGATGCAGCTGGTAGAAAAAAGATGGGATGGATTGCAAAAAACCTGTCAAAGACTGGGAAGAAGTAACATAGATATTCAAGTAAAGGGTGGTTTCGAATTAGTTTTTGGAGATTCCGATGTTGTGGAAGAAATTGATCAGATAAATAAAATCCTCCACCCATTTTTTCAGGGGAATGTATTTAAACTTTCAAATTCCAGCATTAAGCAATTTGGATTTGAAAACACACAGCACCTAATAGAAAACCATTTAGAGGGTCAGTTGGATACGGGTAAACTAGTTTCCACACTTTGGCAGTATTGTTCTGAAATCGGCGTCCAGGTTCACACTGGTTGTGAAGTTTTAGCTATTCGAGAAGAAAGTAACGGGATATTTGTGGAATGCAAAGACGTCTCTTTCAAAGCCAAAAAAGTTGGCGTATGTACCAATGCTTTCACGAAAACATTAACGACTAACAATCTCGATATTTCTCCTGGGAGAGGGATTGTATTAAGTATACAAACTGAAAAACCACTCCAGTTTGAGGGATGCTTTCATTATGATCAAGGCTATTATTACTTCAGGGATTATTATGGAAAACTATTGTTTGGTGGGGGTAGGAACCTGGCAATTGAAGAGGAAACCACAACTTCGTTTGGTATCAATAAAGCAATTAAAAAAAGACTCATTTCAGATTTAGAAAGTATTATCATACCTAATCAACCGTATAAAGTCGAAAGCGAGTGGTCCGGAATAATGGCTTTCGGACAGACAAAAGAACCTATCATCAAACGTATTTCAGAAAGAGTTGTACTAGGCGTCAGGTTAGGAGGAATGGGAGTAGCCATCGGCAGTCTGGTCGGAGAAGAAGTCGCAGAATTACTGCTTTAATCAAAAACCTAAATCTTTAATAATTAGGACATCATCTACACTTCCCATGAGTTCGACGAACAAAATTGGAAGTGGTTTTTTTAATGTCTTACTTCATATCACACTAAACATCACTACCATGGCACTTTTAACTATTTCAAAAGAACAAAGAGTATTCCTTAATAGGAGTTTTGTGATATGCATGACGGGGTTAGTCTTGTCTTTACTAGTAGTAAATATCCTCGCAAGCTAATTACCAATTAAGATTTTACTACCGTCAAACATTCTGCTTTCAAAAATGGCTACTCAATTGAGTAGCCTTTTTTATTCATTCTTTAGCCGATTTATTCGGTTCGTAAAGAGTATACCGGATTGATCCTGGCCGCTCTAATTGTATGGTAACTGATAACAAGTGCTGCAACCAAAATGGAGGCTATACCGCTAATCAGAAATAATCCAATTCCAATATTCGTTCGATAAGCAAAATTATCCAACCAGTCACTCATTAACCATAAGGTAAGTGGCACCGACAGAATGATTGCAATAATGATTTGAATTGAGAAGTCTTTCGCCAATAATCTAAATATAGAGAGCGGTGAAGCACCCATTACTTTACGTATTCCTATTTCTTTAACCTTGCTATTTACGACCAATAGAGAAAGACCTAATAAACCTAATGATGCAATAAGTATGGACAAGAAAGTAGCTACGGCTATCAGTTTATTCATCTGAGCCTCACTTTCATATTGAGCCCTTATTTGGTCGTCAATAAAACTGAAGTTCCAGCTTTCATTCGGAAAGACACTCTCCCACTCCTTCTTTAAAATATCGGTAGCTTCCTGAAGATTAGAACCATTATAAGTAAATACCAACTTAGGAGTAATTGAATCAGCAAAATCGGCATCCGATACTCCTACAGCAATAGGCATCACATTTTGAACGATAACGAGTGGTTCTACTTCTGTATGCAAAGAAGTGAAATGAAAATCTTCCGTCACTCCAATGATTTGATGCTCACCGAATTCACTGCCAGGCAGTTTAGCCCCAATGGGATTTTTCAAATTAAAATGCTTTACCGCAGCTTCATTTATAATAATAGACTGCCGTTGGTCCAGTCCATTTTCATTTTCAAAACCTCTTCCATCAACTATGTTGATTCCAAAGGCTTCCAGATAATTTTCATCCACGACTAGCATTCTGAACCATCTGAATATTCCATCGTCATCCGTGTAGGCGAGGTTGGCCCATCCACTGGTTCCAAACACATGCGTACCCATTGCAACATTTGATATTTCAGGATACTTCTCAAGTCTTGCTTTAAGAAGTTCCCCATTTTCCATACCGGTAGAAATAATTTGAGAAAGTCGCTGAGCCGAAGGATCTGCATTTAAAGCAGTAGAAACCACTGCTTTGTAGTTAAAACCCAAGTCCTTGTCCTGTAGAAACTGGACTTGTTTTCTCATAATCAAAGTAGTCGTGATAAGGAATACAGTAATCAAGAATTGTAAGATTACCATTCCTTTACGAGTAGTGAGATTGCCAGAAGACTGATTCCCACCTCGTAAAATATTAATGGTTTTGAATCCGGAGAGGATCAGTGCCGGATAAGAACCGGCGAGTATTCCAATGATCAGTGCCAACACTAAATAGGCAATCAAATGGGACCATTCAAAGCGTAAGAAAATCTCTGTGCCAGTCAATGAATTGAATGCAGGTATTAAAAGGTACGCGATCGTCGCTCCAATAAACATAGCCAGTAAACTCAACAAAATGCTTTCACTGAGGTATTGTGAAACCAACCCGGTTTTACGTGCTCCAAGCACTTTTCTCATCCCCACCTCTTTTGACCGCTTGAGCGATTGTCCGGCTGATAGCGTGGTATAGTTAATACACGCAATAATCAGTACCAATATTCCTATTCCTCCAAGGATGAAGACATACTGAGGGTTGGCAACCGGAGCATATCCAAGTGGAATATCAGGGTTCAAATGGATATCTGTTAACGGCTGTAAACCAATGTTGTACTGATCTCTTTCTATAGGGTCATCACCATACCCAACGTCGCCCATAAGTGCCAAAACGACATCTTGCATTTTATCGTTTACGCTGCTGACCTCTGCGTTTTCTTTCAATAAAACATACGTTTCTGCAATTACACTAAACCAGGCAGTAAGGGCTCTGTCTCCAAATAAGTCCCGGTTATTCTCGGTTGAGAAAGCGATATCAAATTGGATACTGGAGGTTTGAGGAATATCTACAAATACCGCTGAAACGTTGTATTCTCTTAGGTCTTCGCCTTGCTGCAAGACCAGTGTCTTTCCAATTGGATCATTTTCACCAAAATATTTTTTAGCATAAGTCTGAGATAGTATCACATCATTCCGTGTTGGTAATGGTTGATCAATGTTTCCCTCAACCAATGGGAAGTCAAAAACATCAAAGAAGTCGGGACTGATAATGGCCACTCGTTCATTAATTCTGTTGGTGCTCTTGCCAACGAGATATGACTGTTCTAAATATTGAACAGACTTCTCAACTTCCGGAAAATTTTCCTCAAACAAAGATTCAAATCTTAGCGGAGTTTGCGAGTTGAAAAATATTTGACCTTCTCCGTAATCCTCTTTTATCCAGCTTCTGTATATCCGATCCTTTTTCGTGTGAAATTGATCATAGCTCATTTCCTGTTTCACATAGAATCCCAGTAACAAAAAGCAAGTGATGCCAAGTGTAAGACCAAATAAGTTTATAGCACTGTTGAAGCGATCCCTCCACAATACCCTCAATGCAATTTTGAAATTGTTTTTTGTTATCATAAGTCCTGAGTTTTTGATTTTTTGATTTTTTTTCAATGCTGACCATCGAAATGAGCGAATAACCAGCCACCAGTAAAGTAAGTCTGCACTTCTCTTTCTTTTTTGGACCCTTGCCTCATAGATTTCATGAAGGTCCCCTTGTAGATCTTCTATCAGATAAGGATCACAAAACCATTCCAGAAGTTTATCCGCAAGTTTTGGAGGATGGTTCATCTTATTGCACTAAATGTCAGCTTGGGTAATTTTTGATACAAAGAGTATCGAAGTTCCATCGATTCGTCCAACACTTTTCTTCCGGCCTTAGTTAACGTAAAAAATCGCTTCCTTCTTCCTCCCCTTTCCTTTGATGCACCTCCCATTTCAGAGCTCACAAAGCCTTTCTTCTCTAACCTGCGCAGGACCGAGTGAATGGCCGTAACATCCATCTTACGCCTTGTGTTGCTCTTTATTTCTTCTAAAATAATGACTGCATACGCTTCTTTTACCAATGTGCCTACGGTCAACAATACCAATTCTTCTAATTCGCCAAGGTGTTCTCCTTTCATAATCTAATTTTTATTGTGGGTAAATGGGCTCGAGTAAATCGTTACCACTCGGAATCGAATCAATCGTGAATCCTAAAATTCTATATGGATTTGTCTCCTCAAAGAAGAATTGCATTTCAAGCCATTCCCCTGATTTCTTTCCTTTTAGCTTCAGTTTGTACTGAAACATTTGGGCTCGTTTTGCCACATAGAGAGTTAAGGCACCATCATTTATTTGGATATCCTGAATGGCACTCTTTAGTTTTTTCACTCCCATTTTGTCAACAAGTTTAGCAGCAAACTGCTCCTTAATTTGCTGATCAGGTACTTCCTCTCCCGACCCAATAATGTCAATAAACCAAATAATCCGAGTTCCGGCAGGGCTCTCTTTTAGTTGACTCAGAGATTGTTTTCCCATCTTCTGAGCAAAACTTGGGCAGACCATTCCCAACAGTAAAACATATACTAATGACCTCATACAGTTCTTTTTATTTGTTGTACAAACGCACAAGTTATCTAATTAGTTGTTGTTTTGTACAAGTAATTTGTTAAAGAATGTTATCAGGCTTTCCACTTCAGTATCAAGAGGCATCTTTTGTTTCCTTTTGATGCATGATTTATCAATTGTTTACCATTAGTCCACCTTAAAAAACCACGCGGAAATTCTAATTGGTTGTTTGTTTGAGGCTCAGTTCCAAAACTAAGTTTTAAACATGCGAATCAGTGAAATCAAGCATCATCTTGCAGAAGAATATACTCCTATGGCGTGGGAAAGAGTCCAACTTAAACTTATGAACGAGGTGCAAAATTTTGATGATAGCACCATATTGGATAATGCTACTTATGAAAAAATTAATCAAGCAATTAAGTCAATATATGGACGAGAGCTGTCCATGAAATTCAGCCACTAAAACATAAAAAGATGATCATTTCTAATCCACAACTCAGAGGATCATATCACTATGATCGAAATGCGTATATAGCATCTAATGAACCTGCCATTTTCCATTGCAATCATTACAACTGTTTCTTACAAGCAGTATTACTTGATACACTAGACTACATCCCGGAGGTAGAGGCTGTCCTGATGGATTGTGCACAAGAAATTTCCTATCATCAATTCAATCAATTCTTTTCTACTGAATTTCTTAAGCCAAAAGAGCGAAAAAAAATTGTTGAGGAATACTTTCGGTTTGCAGGTTTCGGTCTGATTGAACTCAATGAAGTAAACCAAACTGGTGGAGTGGTTACTACAGAAAGTGATCACTACGGTATAAGCTGGAAAAGTAAATTTGGAATCAGTAGGAAACCTGTTTCATATTTCACCGCTGGCTTCCTTACTGGTGCCATTGAGGCTGTCTATGGTGCTTCACTGGGTACTTATTTCACTACTCAGCAGTCTTGTATTGCGAAAGGTGATAAAAAAAGTCTTTTCAGAATCTCTAAAAGAAACACCAAACGAATTCTCGTACCCTCTCAAGGCGAAGGGAGATACACCACCTACGCACAAAATCAGCCAGATGGAACAGGAGTAGATTATAGTAGTGTTCGAGAAGCACTAACGTTAATGCCCATTGAAGGAAATGAGACTAATGGGCTGATTGAAGCATTTGGAGTCTTGCTTACGCGTCATTATGCCAATTATTACTGCAATATTTCCTATTCATTCTTAAACCTATATGAGAAGAAGATGGGATTAAAAGGAAAGCAACTGGCAACCAAATTACTCACTGAAGCAGGTCACATCTGCGCCTTCAATACTTTTGGAGGAATCATGCAATCCAACGAATGGAATGGTTTAATTAAACCTATGTTAAAATCAAACGATGATTGGATTCATGGGATTGTAGCTGTTGTAAATGCATTTGGGTGGGGTTTTTGGGAAATTGACGAGTTTGTTCCCAACGAAATACTAAGATTAAAAATATCATCAGGCTACGAGGCAAACTCATTCATGGCCAGATTCGGAAAATCCAATGATCCTGTTTCGTTCCTGGCGACCGGAGGTACAGCCGGTCTAATGAACTTAATCTATGTACTGGATCTGCCCAAAAAAGTTCCGGTTACACTAGATGAAAATCAATACAAGAAAATCCATTCACATGCTGGTTTCTTCTCTGCTAAACAACTTAAATGCCGGGCTATGGGAGATGACTATGATCTGATTGAGGCGAGAAGAACATGAATCAATTCGTATGGATCTCCACGAGAAATTGCCGTAAATTCTACAAAAGAGTCTACACATTAAATAAAAAAATTGATCAGGATCTGATCCGTTCGCTTTCAGATTTCGGACTATTGGAAGACTATTCATTTTCAAACTTTTCCCAGGATTCCAAAGACATTTTTAAAGTAAAAATGGACGATGAGATTGAAATATCCGGAACGATTGACGACACCTACCTACAGGTAACCGTAACCAAGAAAAATCCTGAAATTCTGATGCAAATCGAAGCAAAAATCAATAGCTGGTCAGAAGTCAAATAATTCATACAGTTAATTTTTTTTGATAAAAACTGCAATTACGAATAATATTTGTAACTATTTTTACTGCAATTACGAATAATATCATCATCCATTTAAACAAAACCACAGCAAAATGAAAAAGACTAAGCTCGGAGAATTTGAAGAATTGGTTCTTTTATCGGTCATTGTATTGAGAGAAGAAGCATACGGAGTGGAAATAAAAAAGGAGCTGGAAAAACGAATGGATGAAAGGTTAAGTGTGGGATCCATCCAGTCAGCGCTTAAGCGGATGGAAGAAAAAGGTTTTCTAACCTCAGAATTCGGAGAAGCTACTCAAAAACGTGGAGGAAAGCGAAAACGGATTTACCAGGCTACGCCATATGCTGAGAAGGTACTTCACGAAATAAAGGCTATTCGGGAGGAATTTTGGTCCGAGATCACTCTTCAAGGACTAAAAACGATCTAAGCTATGCAAGAGGTCACTCCACCGAAATGGTCTAGAAGGTTGCTTCGACTTTTTATCCATGATGAATATCTGGAAGAAATTGAAGGAGATCTGGAAGAAGTATTCAATGATGATTTGGAGATGTATTCTATAAAAGAGGCTCGTCGTAAATATTCATTTGGAGTACTTAAAGTCTTCCGACTTAACCTTATCAAAAACTTAAAATGGATTTATCAAATAGGACTAGTTGTTAAAATTATGAGGACATTAAGACTTGCATTCAGAAACCTGATTAAATATAAAACCCACTCAGCCATTAATCTGGTGGGACTTTCACTTGGACTTGCTGTAGGGGGATTGATATTGTTATATGTAATTGATGAATTGTCTTTTGACAAATTCCATCAAAAAGGAGATCGTGTTTATGAAGTAGTTACTGGTGCAGCAGATGGAGGATTAGCCACTAATAGTTGGCCGGTTGGATACAAATTGAGGACAGAATTCCCCGAGGTTGAGTCTGTTCTTTATGCAAAGAGCTTTCCATCTAATCTGAAAATGAATCATGGGAACAAGCGGTACAATCAATCAATTTTCTACGCGAGCCAGGAATTTTTTGATTTATTTTCCTTTGACTTGAAGTCTAACAATTCCAATGAGGCGCTATCTGCTCCATTTACTGCTGTCATCACCGAATCACTCGAAGATGTTTATTTTGACGGTGAAGCGCTGGGTAAGACACTAACCGTTGGGGATTCTCTCGATTTTGAGATTACTGGTGTTATCGAAAATTTCCCGAGAAATTCACACATCCAATTTGATATTCTGGTTTCATTTCCAACCATAGAGAAGCTTCAGTGGTGGAGTTACACTGAAGGATGGGGCAACTTCAATGCAATTAATTATCTATTACTTAAAGAGGGATCTGATATTGATGTGTTTCAAGCAAAAATCAAAAACCTGTATTCTGAAAATGTTGGCGATTGGATGGATGAAATGGGAGTAAATTTTACTACTGAATTAATTCCATTAAAAGATATCTACTTAAACGAAAAGTATTGGAACAACTTTGGACCAACCGGTTCAAAGAAGCGAGTAAATACTGTGACATGGATCGCCATTTTCTTACTTATCCTTGCTTGTATTAACTACGTCAATCTAAGTACAGCTCGATCAGCGTTTCGGGCAAAAGAAGTAGGAATGAAGAAGGTTGCAGGCTCATCACGAGGTGCTATTATCAGTCAATTTATGACAGAATCATTCCTACTTACCTTGGTTGCATTTGTGATTGGCTTTTTTCTCATCAGTATTTCATTGCCGTTTTTTAATGAATTGATGGACAAAAACTATGTCTTGGATTCATTTAATTCAATACCATTCATCGTAGCTATTTCAATACTACTTGTTCTGGTGACATTATGCTCGGGTTTCTACCCTGCCTGGATCATCTCTAACTTAAAACCTTTAAATGCATTAAATGGGAAGCTAGATAAAACCTACCAGGGATTAAGTCTTCGAAAGATTTTAATCACCTTTCAGTTTTTTATTTCTTCAGGACTGGTGATTGCGACTTTTTTGGTGATTAATCAGATCGAATTTATGCGCACCCAGGAATTGGGTTTTGAAAAAGATCAAGTATTGATAATTGATGCGGTTGATGCTCCGAGGGGATCACGTAGAAATGTACTAAAAAGTCAACTTCAATCCATCTCGGGAGTCTATAATGTCTCATATACCAATGCCATTCCCGGAAGACCCGGATGGTTAGGACAATGGGCCTACCCGGAGAAAGAAGGAGGAGAACAGGTAGATACCGAATACATGGCTATTGATGAAAATTATTTAGAGGTTCTTGGACTTCAGTTGATCGCCGGTAGCAACTTCAATCTTGAAAAGCCTGGAGAGTTGGAAGCTGGCCTAATCATCAATGAAACGTGTGTTACAGAAATGGGTTGGAACAGCCCTGAGGATGCGATTGGAAGAAATATTGTATCACCTTCTGATAGACCTGGAGGAACTGTAATTGGAGTGGTTAAGGACTTTCATGGGCTTGGTCTGAGAGATAATATCTGGCCCCAAGCCATGGATTATAAAAGTGACTCTTATGGACAATTTTTTGCCATCAAATATGACGCTAAGCAGACCTATGATCTTATTAAGTCTATAGAAAGTGTTTGGGAAAGCGTTTATGGCGATTACGAACTTCAGCACTTTTTCCTTGATGAAGATTTTGACAGGCAATACAAAGAAGAGAATCAGTTAGCCAATGTACTCACCATTTTCGCAATCATCATTCTGATTGTTTCAGCAATTGGATTGTTTGGTTTGATCTCTTTCGTAGCGTTAAGCAGAACAAAGGAGGTGGGAATTCGAAAAACTATGGGTGCAAGCGTTGCTCAAATTATTATCATCTTATCCAAAGAATTCATGATACTGGTAATAATCGGTAACCTGTTGGTAATGCCTTTGGTGTGGTATTTTGGAAATCAATGGCTCAATGATTTTGCATTTCATACCACCATTAACCCTGCTATATTTATCGCTGCGATGGTGATTACTGCATTGATCGCTTTTATTACGGTTAGTATTCAGACCTACAAAACAGCAAAAATGAATCCCATTCATGCATTGAGGTATGAATAAGTCCAAGTCTCTTGATGAATTGCACCATTTCCTTGCGAAATTTGTAGTACTATCATGGAGAAAATTCAGAAGCTTGAAGTTTCAACAACGCTACATTGTCAAGGATGCGTTGATAAGGTAAAACCCGTTTTGGATGGCAATGAGAAGATTAATCATTGGCATGCAAATATTAATGGAGAGGTTACACTGACCGTTGAAGGCACTATTTCCGAGAATGAATTGAATGCACTCCTGGGAGAAAAAGGCTATGAAGTTAAGTCTACAGGAGGATTCTGGTCAGATCGGGTGAAATGGAATCGTGCCTCGTTCAACACGTTGAATTGTCTGATTGGCTGCTCGATTGGTGATTTTGGGATGGTTTTCTTCCTTCAGGCCTATTACCCAGCAACTCCCATTATGTGGCAAATGGTGTTGGCGATCATTGCCGGCTTATGTACTTCTATTATTTTGGAGACCATTATTCTAAAGACCAGGGAGCATTTTTCATGGTCATTTGCATTGAAAACTGCTTTTGGGATGTCATTCATTTCCATGGTGGCCATGGAGCTGGCCATGACAAGTACAGATTTCATGATCACTGGTGGTAAAGCGGCTTTCGAGGATCCCATGTACTGGTTGGCCTTGATTCCCGCATTAGCGGTAGGTTTTATTACTCCTCTCCCCTACAACTACTATAAATTGAAAAAATTCAATCAAGCCTGCCACTAAACCAAAATGGGGAATATCCGTATCTTTGCAACAGTGCGCATATTTAAAAACATAGCGAACACACTTTTAGCCATCATTCTTTTGATTGCTACCACAGGCGTAACCCTCAATAAGCATTATTGCATGGGTAGGCTGAAATCAATAGCTGTCAATTCGCATGCCGAGCAATGCTTTGATAATGAGGAAGATCAAATGCCCTGTTGTAAAGATATTAGTGAGGAGTTAAAAATTGAAGAGGTAACTACCGTTGATTTTGATTTTGATGCAACTCCGGATCTTTATCAATTGGCTATAGTGAATTATGTCTTATTGGAAGACATAACCGCTGATTTTGAGTTCGCAAAGCCTCATTTTAAACACTACTCTCCTCCCCTTCCCGACAGGGATATTCCGGTATTTATACAGTCTTTTCTCATATAATATCTGATTGATTTTTTGAGCGAATCACCTTCGCTTTTCAATTTCTAATTGACAAAATTTCAATCATGATTAAACATATATATATAACATTATCAATCATTTTTATGGGTCTAACGGCCCATTCCCAGACCGTTCGTGGTATGGTGGCAGATCAAAACCATCAGCCGCTGATCGGAGCTACTATTCTGGAATTAGGCACTCAAAATGGAATTGTGACCGATCCAAATGGTCGGTTTACGTTGAAGTTGTCTTCAAGGGACAGTAAGCTGATAGTTTCTTATTCCGGCTTTCTTGGAGATACCATCCAGGCAGATTTCTCTAACATGATGCATATCATGCTGAAGGAAAGTACCTCCGAACTTGAAGAAGTGGTGGTTCAGGCAAGTAGTACCTTCATTGACAACCTTGAATCCAAACATGTCGAGGTAATAACCGAGGCTGAACTTACAAAAGCTGCCTGTTGCAACTTGTCCGAAAGCTTTGAAACCAATGCATCGGTTGATGTTTCATTCACTGATGCGGTAAGCGGAGCTAAGACCATCCGCATGCTAGGTCTTGATGGAAGCTATGTTCAAATCAATAGAGAAAATGTTCCAAACGTTCGTGGACTATCGGGCAGATATGGTCTTTCCTATGTGCCTGGTACCTGGGTACAATCCATTGATGTCGGGAAAGGTGCTGGAAGTGTGGTAAATGGATATGAATCCATGACAGGCCAGATCAATGTAGAACTGAAGAAGCCCGAAAACAGTGAGAAACTCTATTTAAATGGATATGTTAATTCATTTGGTCGCTTCGAGGTAAATGCCAACCATGCCAGAGACATAAATGATCAATGGAGCACAGCCGTACTGTTGCATTCTAACTATTTCAATAATGAAATAGATCAAAATGATGATGGTTTTATGGACTTACCTAAATCCAGGCAAATCAATGTCATGAATCGATATAAGTTCCGGGGAGAAAAACTGGTTTCTCAAATTGGAATTACTGTGATGCGAGATGAAAAAGCCGGTGGACAATTAGGCTTTGACTTTGAAGATAATTTTCGGTCATCCCCAGAATATGGATTCCAAAATCAAACGACTCGCGCAGAAGTATTTGGAAAGGTTGGACTACTTTTCCCTCATAAACCCTACAAAGGTTGGGGATTTATCTATTCCGCCACCTATTTAGATATTGATGCAGGGTTTGGTAGAGACAATTATGAAGGGACGGAAAAAACCATTTACGGAAATGTAATCTTCCAAAATATTATTGGAAACTCTTTCCATTCCTATAAAACAGGTGCAAGTGTTCTTTACGATGATTTTGATGAAATCTATGCAGATTCTGCTTTCAGCAGACAAGAAGTAGTACCAGGGATATACTACGAATACACATTCTCTCCTGGAGATCAATTTACATTGCTGGCTGGAGCGAGAACAGATTTTCATAGTTTATACGGCACATATTTCACTCCAAGAGTACATTCACGTTTTCAGTTTACTGAGAATACTACGCTTAGAGCAGCCATTGGACGTGGCTATCGAACACCCAATGCAATCGTAGAGAATAGTAATATTCTTGTTTCGTCCAGGCAGTTAATCATTGAGGAAGTACCTGAACCCGAAGTTTCCTGGAACATGGGAGGCAGTTTAACTACAGCTGTCAAGATTGGCGATAAGAAATTGAACGTGATTGCCGATTACTTCTATACTCGTTTCGAGAATCAACTGATCTACGACATGGATCGAAGTTCAAGTCAGTTGAGGGTTTATAATCTTCGAGGAGATTCCTATGCGCACAGCTTCCAACTGGAAGGGAACTATCAATTTTCGGAACGATTAAGTGCAAAAGCAGCCTATAAATTTTATGATGTGAAAGCGACCATTAACGGAGAATTAAGAGCTGTACCTTTTAATTCAAGGGATCGTTTCTTCCTTAACACTTCCTATGCCACGCGTTTTGATAAATGGGAAGCAGATGCCACCTTGCAATGGTTTGGCTCGAAACGATTACCAAACACAACTGACAAGCCCGCCGAGTTTCAGAGAGAAACATCCAGCCCTGATTTCTTCTTGCTCAATGCACAAATCAGTCGTGGATTTCGTTGGGGGAATATCTATTTGGGATCAGAAAACTTATTAGGATTTACCCAGGATAACCCGATCATTGATGCTGAAAACCCATTTGACAATAACTTTGATGCATCCATTGTTTGGGCACCCATTGCCGGTAGAATGATTTATGCGGGATTTAGATATAAGATCAAACGCATTTGATGAATGAAGAATTGAGAATTGAGAATTGAGAATTGAGAATTATTAATAATGAAAATATTACTAACAGTTGCAGCAAGTCTATCATTGATGATTTGCTATGCCCAAAAAGAGCCTGTTGAAGTTGATGGAGGATTTAAGGTGGAGATTAAAACTTCAGCCATTTGTGAGATGTGTCAATATACATTGGAGAAGGATTTGGCATTTGAAAAGGGAGTGAAAGAAGCCACACTGAATCTTGATGACAAGGTTATGACAGTGGTTTACAACCCAAAAAAGACCGATGCACAAACCATCCGAACACGAATAACCATGGTAGGCTATCATGCGGATACATTGGCAAGAAATCCTATTTCCTACGATAAGCTTCCAATGTGTTGTAAAGACGGATCACATGGTACGCCTGTTCCACAGGTACCCTTAAAACCAAATGATGGTAACTAGTTTTAGCTACTCTTGTATTTGACGTAGCTTTTGACAGCACTGCAATAATCCAGAAATGATCGATTCAGTAATTCATCGTTGAGTCTGGATACATAACTAGCCACGGATTCTTCATTGTCTGCTAATTGATCGTTTCGATCAGTAGCAGATTGGTGAATGTCTGCGACAAGTTTTTTGATTGACTTTCTCAATTCCCTATGCTGGAATGAGTTTTTAGTGTATAACATGAGGTAGCTGGTTAACTAGAATCAAAAGAAAGGTAAATCTGGTGAAAAAACCACCGGATTTACCCCTATTTTTTACTTGGATTCACAATTTTATTTGTGAGTCATATTTTGATAATCCTCAAAAAATAATATACTACCTACCGCCTTTACCAGGTCTTCCTCGTTTACGTCTCATCTTCTTAAACTTCTCCAGCTGATCTTCTGTTAAAGTGGCTTCAAGCTCCTCTCCCATCTTCTTGCGTGTTTCTTGAGCACTGGATCGATCCTTCATCGCCTCACCATATTTCTTGTGTATTTCTTGCCACTGTTTTACCTGCTCGTCGGTCAAGTCCAACTCTTTGGTTGCCTTTTCTATCATTTGTTCAGGGGATGGACGCTCGCCGCTTTGCGGCCTGCGATCTTGTGCATTAGCCAAGGTCACTATGAATAGCACCCCAATGATGATCATCGTCTTTTTCATAATCTTAAATTTTTGTTTGATTTCTACTTTAGACGCGATGCAGAATTGATGCCTTCGGCATTAAATGTTAAAATAGGTTAACATCCAGAAGGATTACTAAATGGGAGGACGTTTATCGCGTTAATCAGGATTTCGGTCCTCAAGCACAAATCCTTTCCCATGTACGTTTACAATCTGAACCTGCGGATCAGCTTTAAGATATTGCCGGAGTTTGTGAATAAAGACATCCATGCTCTTGCGATTGAAGAAATCGCTCTTGCCCCACACTTCCTTCAATGCCTTATTTCGATCCAAGACACCGTGTTTGTTTTCGCAAAGTAGCTGAAGAATCTTGGCCTCCTTCTCCGTCAATCGATGAGATTGATTTTCAAAGTTCAAAAGGTGATTCGTTACATCAAAGTGGTATTTACCAATGGAAAAGCTGGAGCAATTAGCAGAGGAATCTGAAGTTGTTCGCTTAATTAATGCTTTAATGCGAGCGATTAAAAGTTCCTGATCAATGGGTTTCACGATGTAGTCATCGCAACCTAACCTAAACCCTTTAAGCTTATCCACTTTGAGAGCTTTGGCAGTCAGAAACATAAAAGGAATGTCAGGATCCAAATCCCTTATTTCTTTGGCCAGCGTAAATCCGTCTTTGACAGGCATCATCACATCCAGCAGGCACAAATCGAAGGTATGCTCCTGAAATGTTCGTAATCCTTCCTCACCATCTTTCGATAATGTGACATTAAAATCATGGAGCTCTAGGTATTCCTGAAGGATGTACCCAAAGCTTTCATCATCCTCTACAAGTAGTATTTTTCCCATGGCTTAACTAAACGGAAAGTATAATCGGAATTCGCTTCCTTGATCAATTTTACTTCTCAGATCAATTTTTCCTTTATGTTCTTCTATGATCTTCTTCACGTAGCTAAGTCCTAACCCAAAACCTTTGGCATTCTGAATGTTTCCAGACTCAGCACGATAGAACTTATCAAATATGTAACGTTGGATCTCCTCTCCTATCCCAATCCCATTATCCTGAATTGAAATCTCTATTCCTTGTACGTGATCCGATGTGGTTATGGTTATCTCTGGAACATCAACCGTATACTTCAAGGCATTATCAATTAAGTTGTAAATGATGTTAACCAGGTGTGTACCATCAGCCATCACTTCTGATTGCGTTGCATTCAGGTTGAGGGAAATGGATCCCTTGCGTTTACTCACCACCAATTCTGTACTTTCAACTACACGTTTGATCACTTCATGAACATCTAATCGCTTTTTCTCTAAAGTGAAATTGCCCGAGTCTATCATGGCTATCTGCAACACCTTATCCACTTGTCCTTCCAGTCTTTTCGACTCTAATTCTATCAAATTGAGGTAATTCGCTCTCTTTTGCTTGCCAATCTCGGGCTTATCACTCTTGAGCATGCTTGTTGCAAGTGCAATGGAAGCAATGGGTGTTTTAAATTCATGGGTGAGATTATTGATAAAATCATTTTTAATAAGCGAGAGGCGTTTCTGCTTTCTAATAATTATCAATGTATATGCAAAACATCCAATAAGAAGCAAGATGAATACAATTGACATCATGAGCGCACCGCTGGATTGTGCAAATACATAAGCGTCTTGGCCCGGAAAGAATAATGCCAGGTGAAGATTTCCTCCTGAGGAACAAGTTAGATTGGCCCATCCATGCCCCCTTTCCTTGGGATTCTCACAGCTTTTCAACTCAAAATCAAGACTTGTACCATCATCGCCCATCACAAAACTGAATCCACCAGAATATTCTTTATGCATATACACTGCATACTCATATTCCAGGTCAAGGCCATACTCCTCAAAAATTGGTGCAATGATATTTTTCATGTGTTGATGCATGATTGGATCGTTCAACTGATCACTTTTTTTCATGCGATCCTCTGCCTCTCGAAGATTTTGGGCATGGTACGGATTCGTCAAAAATTCTGTGGAGATTTTACTGGCAGCTAAATCTACCTTTTGTAGAAAAATTTGCTTGTTTGTTGTTAACGACGACCTCAAGTTATGAATTTGGAGGACAGAAAGACCCACCAGGGCAATGGAAGCCAATCCGATAACGATGAAAATGGCTCTTTTTGATAACTGCATGCGTTTAGCGCTTGATCGAATAATTAAATAACGGATAAAGAACATCTAAGTCAAGCAACTTCTATCATTTAACTCTTTTTTAACCAATTTAACTTTTCATTATCCCTATTTAACCAACTGTTATTCACATCCTCGTAGGAGATGCCGTATTGTTGAAAAAAGTATACGATTATGAGCATTTTCTTTCACCTAAGCATTCGAAATTTTCTCAAGTCAGTGGGTTTAAACACCCTGAACATCCTTGGTCTATCACTGGGAATTATTGCAGCATTATTGATTATCGTCTACGCAGACCATGAGTACAACTATGATCAATTCCACGAAAAAGCGTCCAACATATATCGCATGGAAGCTCGCACCAATGGGGAAGCCTGGTTTTCCAACCTTGGTGTGGAACACTCAAGGGAATTAATTGGCGGTGCATATCCGGAGGTCATTAATAGGGTATTAATCAACCGTGCTCCAAAGGCATTTTTAAGCTATCAGGATATCAAGTTTGCAGAAACAAACCTTATCCAGACCAATCCGGGCTCTGACTTCTTTGAATTCTTTGATTATGAGGTAGTTGAAGGGAATAGAGATAACCTGCTAGAAGAACCAAATGCAATTGTTCTAACACAATCTATAGCTGAAAAATATTTCGGTGAATCATCCGCTGTTGGACAAGTACTTACCCATGATACCATCCAATACAAGGTCACTGGGGTAATTGCCGATTTACCAACCAACACCCATTTAGAATTTGACATGCTCTATACCAATCCCAGCTTTTATAATCGAGAGCATCATCATTCTCAGAACTACTTTGAATTGAAAAATGATGTCATTATCACACAATTGGAAGAAAAAATCGAGAATATGGATGTAGCACTGGATGACTTCCATAAGTTGTCCGAAGTGAAGCTTGTTCAGGTTCCTGATATTTATCTTGAATCTGATGCGTCTTTTGGTTCGGCAGGCAAGGGTGATCCCCTCCAGTTGAAAGTGTTCCTCATCGTTGGAGCCTTGATACTTTTAATCGCTATTACCAATTACGTCAATCTTTCACTTGCCATCTATTTGGGCAAAGGAAGAGCTGTTGGAATTAGAAAGGTATTTGGAGAATCTAAGACACAGATTGTATTGGCCTTTATTTATGAGTCACTTACCACGATGCTCCTTACGATTCCAATCATCCTGATAGGTTTCAGCTTTGCGCTTCCTGCAATGAACATTCTTTTGGAAGTGAATCTCGAGAATAAATTATTGACCTCACCAGTTTACATTTTTGGCTCCTTAGCATTCCTGGCGGTCATCAGCATTGTTACAGTTATATATCCGGCGATTGCCCTCAGTACTACAGATGCAAATACTTTGATGAAAAGTAAGTCCGCTATGAATATTACAGGTGGAACCAAGTATCGTAATGGATTGATTTTTCTTCAGCTGATTCTTCTGTTCACTTTGGGAATATCGGGATGGTTTATGAATCAACAAATCAGGTATCTCGACAACAAGGACATGGGGTTTGATGCTACCAATGTCATCAAAATCACCAATGCGTATGACATTGGAGAGTTTTCTAATTACGAACTGCTAAAAAACAAATTGAAGACCTACCCTCAAATTGCAGGAGTAGCATTTGGACCCATGATGGGGGACGGGATGAACCCGCTCGCTTATACAGTTGAGGGTGTAGATGAAACCTATGAAAACCTTCTTTCTTATGGAGTAGATATTGATTACTTCGATGTTATGGGTATGGACCTCACCCATGGAGATTTTAAAAGTGTGCTTCAAGCTTCAGAAGCAGGTCAAATTGTCTCATTGGTTAATCACAGTTTTATCAATCGGTTTGGATGGCAAGATGACCCCATCGGTAAGAAAATTACTTTGCGGCCCGGTACAGAAAATGAACTGCACAGAAAGGTTTCAGGCGTCTTTCAGGATTTTCATTTTTACACCTTGAAAGAAAAGATTACACCTCAGATTATCTCATTACGCACAGATCCTCGGTTTGTAAACACCAACATTCTGATCAAGTCGAATACGGACAATTTGGAGGAAGTTATTGCTATTATTGAAGATCAATGGTACCAGATCAAGCCAAATCTACCCATCGAATATGACCTCATGGATGATGCCGTCAGACGTATGTATGCCAAAGAGCGTCAGACCGGTCAGATTAGCATAACCTTTTCGGCACTAGCTATTAGCCTTTCGGTTCTAGGTCTTGCGGGTTTTATGATCTATATCATCGGATTGAAATCAAAGGAACTCACCATTCGCAAAGTATTGGGAGCATCGCTTCTTCGCATTATTGCAGTTTTAAATCAGGACCTATGGTTCATCGCACTTACAGCAGCAATTTTGGGGAGTCTATTAAGTTATTTGGTAGTAAGTACCTGGCTGGAAGACTATGCCTATGTCATAGACATGAACCCCTGGGTGTATCCACTCGCATTAATTTTGGCTTATGTTTTGATTTTTGTGATAACAGCAACCCGTTCCATCAAATGGGCAAGAACCAATCCTGCACTCACCTTGAATGAAGAATGATCGTCTAACCAAAAAATAAGTAGTATTAATTCACAAGGATACTAACCTTGGGTGTCAAGAATCGTTTATTCTTGCTTTTTGAAAAGCGCCCAGGTGAAAGTTTACGAAGACCATCTAGATACATTTAAAAGGCAATCCCAGGAGTTCTCTGAAACAGATCGAAGAATAAGTATTTACCGATTCTTACTGGTGGTTTCAGCGATTATTCTATTATATCAATATAATGAGACAGGGTATTATCTGCTTTTGCTTCCGGTAGCCTTAGTAGCCGCAGCATTCTTCTTGTTGATTCAGAAACATAAAGCGATCCGTTTACAAAATGAATTGGCTAAGATTAAAGTGGCCATTAACGAGGATGAGTTGGCATATGTCAAAAAAGGAGATCTTCCATTTGATGATGGTAATGAGTTCATTGATCCTACCCATGATTACTCTTATGATCTTGATTTTTTTGGTAGTCGTTCCCTATTCCACCACCTTAACAGAACGGGAACAATCACTGGAAAACGGCTTTTAGCAGACTCCTTGCTACATATTTTACCAAAAGATCAAATCATCCAAAACCAAGAGTCAGTAAATGAACTAAAGGATGAGATCGCATGGAGGCAGGATTTTCTTGCGTTGGCTAAACTCAAACCCGACAGTCCCGAGATTGTGTCAGACTTGATTGGGTGGTCTAAAAAAAGGTCCACCAAGTTTACCGGCTTGCAAAAACTGTTTTCTTATCTGTGCCCTGCCCTGGTGATAACTACACTGGTTATCTACCTGTTCACACCATATGAATTAATGGGTCGATTAAGTTTATTGTTGTCTTTAATCAATCTTGGGGTGGTAGGTGCTCAATTCAAATCAATAAAAGGCGAACTCATCACATCCACACGTATAGAGCAAATACTTCGACAGTACTCTTTACTCTTTAAACAAATCGAGGATACATCATTTACCTCGAAACAGTTAAAAGCACTTCAGCAGCAACTCCTCCAAAACAACCATAAAGCAAGCACCAGTATTCATGATTTATCGCTTCTTTTTGGGCGTTTAGAGCACGTAAGTAACGTATTTGCAGCTCCGCTATTGAATGGTTTATTCCTTTACCACTTCCATGTCTTACGTGGACTTTCAAGTTGGAAAAGGACCTATGCTGAGCATATTGAAGAATGGCTCCAGATCATCGGCGAGTTTGAAAAATTTAGTAGCCTGGCAAATTTCACCTATAACAACGAGGGATTTGTCTTCCCGGAAATCAATGACAACCATGAAATCAGTTTTGAAGAATTGGGACACCCTTTGATTCAAAATAAAATAAGCGTTACCAACTCAATCAGTTTTCAACCTCAGTCATTCTTTATACTCACAGGATCTAACATGTCGGGAAAAAGTACTTTTCTACGAACGCTTGGTGTTAATATGGTTTTGGCAGGAATTGGAGCACCTGTATATGCAACAAAGGCTTCCATTTACCCACTGCCGGTCTTGGTATCTATGCGCCTCTCAGACTCCCTCACCGACAGTGAATCGTACTTCTATGCAGAAGTAAAGCGGCTCAAGTACATCATGGACCAATTGAAAGAAAAGCCGTGCTTTGTGTTACTAGACGAGATTTTGCGAGGTACAAATTCTGATGACAAGCGCAATGGTACCATTGAAGTCATAAAGAAGATGGCTAATCAGAAAGTTTATGGAGGAATTGCTACTCACGACCTTGAAGTATGCAATGTCTCCAATGAATATCCTAAAACATTGACTAACAAACGATTTGAAGTTGAAATTGTGAATGATGAATTGGTATTTGACTACAAACTGAGAGATGGAGTTTGTCAGAATAAGAGTGCCAGTTTTATTATGAAAAAAATGGATGTGATATAGCAAGCATCAAACTTCAAAACTGGATGAGTTTGCATAAATTTATGTTATGCGATCGTTCATATTCACCATCACTTTATTGCTGTTCAATCAGATTTCTTTAAGTCAGCAAACAGTTGAAGACGACCCAAAGCTTACTGAGCTGGTCATGTCAATGTCGCAACGTTCACTGGTAATGCCTGGATACCTAACTGACCTTAAAGCATTGATTGCGCGACAAGCTTATGAATTTTGGAAAACCGGTAATGTTGAACCGTATGTTTCACACTTGAATGTTTATACTTCACTCTATCAGGCAAACAAATACCTGGGGTATGATTCCATTCGAAATATGGCTTATAATCAAGTTGGTTTTCATTCCAATCGGGTAACCTCTGTGGTATTTGGAGAAGATCCGAATTATTATTTTTCCTCATCAGCCGATGGAAGAGTTTTGAAGTGGGACCTAAGTCAACCCACGGGCATCCCTGAAACGGTCTACGAATCTGATAAAATCATTCAGTCTATTGAAATGTCCAATGATGGTAAAGTGCTTATGGCAATCTTCTATCAGGAAGGGCTTGCTTTGATACCTACCAATCAAAATATCCAGGAAGATATCACCGTGCTTGAAGATCCCGAGCCCGTACAAACAGCCACATTTATTCCTGGAGAACGTAAATATTTGAGTGTGACTAAAGATGGAAACTTAATCCTCAAAGGATTTAATGCTCAATCGGAACAAGTGGGTAAAACAGCCCTGAAAGTAAACCAATTGAAGGTAGACGAACAAGATGGTACCATCTATGCAGGTACGGCGCAGGGAGTTTTAGAAGCCTGGCAAAAACCCTATGATGTAAAAGAAAGTCCCATTGAGGACATCATGAAAAACTGGCGGGAGCAATCATATTTCGGTTATGAATTGGGGACCTTCTCTATCAACTGTTTGGATATGAGTCCGGATGGACAAACATTAGCAATTGGCCGAGATCGTGGAGATGTAATTCTTTGGGACATTCAAGCAAAGGCATTAAAAAGAATCATTTATGGTCACCAAAGCACAGTTACTGACATTCAGTTCAATCCAAAGGGTAATCTTTTATTAACCACCAGCAGAGATGGGACAGCTCGTATTTGGGATTTGAATGACTCTAGAAAACTACCTATTATACTTGACGATCATGATGAATGGGTCTTTACAGGTAGCTTCAACCCAACAGGAACCCAGGTAATTACAGGTGGTGGGGATGACTACATACGGACCTGGCCCGTAGATCCGGAATTTTTTGCAACCCGAATTTGCCTGATGGTCAATCGTGTCATGACCCCCAATGAATGGAAGGAGTTTGTTGGTGAAGATATTCCTTATGAAGAAACCTGCAAAAACTAGTTATATCCTAGAAAATTAATACCTTATCGAATTTAGTTTTAAGTCTCGAAAGAAGGGGCTTTATTGCTTTATCAAAACCCTATACCACTAGATCCATGCTTAAGCAATTTTCACACTCACTACTCACATCTGAAGAATTGGTTGTATTAGCTGAAAGGCTTATCCAAACTGTCAATTCTTCCCCTTTAAAAAGTACTCTGGAAAACAGAATCAAAAAGACCACCGATGCGTCCAATGTCCTTTCGGAAGCATTAAATGAAAGCCTTTCTAATGTCTATGCCTCTCGTGTACAGCAAGCCGATTTGGTTCGTGATGATGCGTTCCAGGCGTTCAAATATGGCGTGTTATCAGCCTCATATCGCACCGAACCAGGAATTAAAAAAGCTGGCGAGAAATTGGTAGAGATTGTGAGGAAAAGAGGCTTCAGTCTATATAATCTGGGATATATCGCTCAAAGTGAAGCCATGAGAAGCCTTGTTGAAGATCTGAACAAGTGTTCTGCTGAAATTTCTCATGCCGGAGTAGCGGATCTACTTGAGGAGATGTTGAACGCTCACGAGCAATTCAATCAAGTTTACCACGAAAAGATTAGTGATGGCTCCACAAGTGAAACACCCCAGGTTGTGGTATGGAAAACTGAGCTTTCAAAACAGATTACATTGTTTCTAAACCATGTGGAATTACTCGACGAGGACAAAGAAGAAGGAATTGAAAGCCTTGTAGATAAGCTCAATAATATCATTACCGATATGATGCAGCAAGCTACCGAGAGGCAACAAGCCGCATAGTTGCACATTTGCCGCGAGTACGACAAACCCTTTGACCTTGGTCTTACGTTTGCAAGTGAAATGAAAAAAATCACTGTACTTATTTTATTGGCCTGGTCTTGTGGAACGACTCCACCAACGGCTCAGGAGATAGTTGATGAAGCAATTGAAGCTTCTGGCACAAGCCAGATGGCTAATGCATCTGCTACATTCACTTTCAGAGACATTAGCTATACCTATGACTCTGATAATGGCAAGTTTTCTTACGCACGAATTCAGAAGGACAGTGTAGGAAATGTAGTGAAAGATGTGTTAAATAATGATGGACTCATTCGCTATATCAATGGAGAGGAAGCTGCTATCACTGATGAAAAGCGAACTGCTTACACTTCTTCTGTGAATTCGGTCATTTATTTCGCATTCCTTCCTGCATCACTAAATGACGCTGCAGTGAATAAATCATTGGTAGGTACGGTAGAAATAGCTGAGAAGAGCTACTACAAAATCAAAGTAACATTTAATGCCGAAGGTGGAGGAGAAGATTATGAAGACGTATTCTATTATTGGTTTGATACCGAGGATTACAGTATGGATTACCTGGCCTACAGCTACAACGAAGACGATGGACAAGGCATTAGATTTCGAATCGCTTACAACACAAGAGTAGTGAATGGCATAACGATTCAGGACTATAAAAACTTAAAGCCAACTATTAAGGATAGTGTTCCTTTAGCAGATATCGACCAGGCATATATCAACGGACAATTAACTCAACTGTCATTAATTGATCTGGAAGATGTGGTAATTTCGTTTGAATGAAATGGCACTATCTCCTCCTCATAACATCACTTAGTTTTTGCGCTAATCCAAAGGAAAAAATTCCGCTTCAAATAGAAGACTTTGAAAGCCCTACTGCGATTCAATCCAGTCTTCCTTATTTCACAATTGGAAATGATGACCAGCTTTATTTTAGTTGGGTTGAGAAAGGGGATTCAAATCGTGTATTCTTCAAATATTCACGTTTAGATTCAGATACATGGTCTGTACCCGAGTTGATTGCCCAAGGCACTAACTGGTTTGTCAACTGGGCGGATTATCCCATGATTGCTGTAGATAAATCAGGGAATAAAATCGCACATTACCTGGCAAAGAGTTCTTCGGGCACCTACTCATACAATGTGAATCTGGTCCTTAAAAACAAAGATTCAAGTGCATGGTCCTCCCCAATTATTCCGCATAGTGATGGCACTCCTACCGAGCATGGCTTTGTGACCATGCTTCCGAATGATGATGGCTCCTTCACTATTGCCTGGTTAGATGGAAGATATACGGGTGGTGGGGATCACAGCGATCACGGTAGTGGTGGTCCAATGACTTTAAGAACTGCTGTTTTGGATCATAACGGAGCAATTACTGAAGAGACTGAACTTGATGGACGCGTGTGTGATTGTTGCCAAACGAGCGGAATAATGACTCGTAAAGGACCCTTATTTGTTTATCGGGATCGGTCTGTTGATGAAGTACGTGATATGGCTTATGTCTCTAAAGTTGATAATGATTGGCAAAAACCAAAATTGGTAGCCGAAGATAACTGGAGTATTGAAGGCTGTCCTGTAAACGGGCCAAGAATGGCTTCAACAGAAAGCACCTCAGCGGTGGCATGGTACACAGCTGCATTGAATCGTCCAAAGGTGAAGGTAGCGTTTATGGCTGGAGAAGATTTTAATGAACCGATCATTGTAGATGACTCCTCTCCAGTCGGCAGAGTTGATATTGCTATGATCAACGACCATACTGCAATTGTGAGCTGGATGGATGGAGGAGAAAGGCCCGCTATCAAATACCGAAAGGTTAATCAGAATGGGTCTATGTCTCCCGTTTACATCGTTGTAGAGATCTCTGCAGAGCGAGGAAGTGGATTCCCCCAGATGGCAGTATTCGATCAATGGATATACTTTGCCTGGACGGAAACGGAGGACATAGACCAAATTAAAATGAAGCGCGTAGCATTGGATTAGCCAGCTTTCTTGAGACCAAACAAAGGCCATAGAAACCTGATTCTTCGAATGAAAAATTCGTAAAGCAACCAACTTCCTCCAAAGGTTCCAACGAGCATTAATGTAAACTTGATTGGAAAACTCCACTCCAAATCGTAGATATAATACCCTATCAATATTGTAATCGTCTGATGCAAAATGTAGAACGGGTAAACCGCACGATTGGCATAAGCGATTGCATGGCTCTTTCTATTTAATCGATCTGAGGCCCATCCAAAAATGGCGATAATCCAGGCCCAAAGGTTTAATACCTTCAATAGCGCCTCCGTAAAATGAACAAGAATAGAATCTTCAAGAAAAAGCCAAATCAATAGCAAAGAGCTAAAACTGATCACTCCTAAGATCAACGATTTCTTCCAGATCCTTACTACAGCATTCCAAAACGCTTCTTTAATGGAGATAAGTAGGAATCCGTAAAAGAATAGTGTGAGGCTGCTAATAAAATTGAACCAATCCCAAACCAGGTTGTGTGTTATAGGAAAAAATGGCTCTAGAAGTGCTTCATAGAGGTAAAGCGGAATAATCATACTAAATAAGAAGTATGGATTCGCAGAGACTCTCATCCCCATCCATGTCAATAATACATGATTTGGCTTGTTTCTTAAGCGAATAAATATTGGTGTGAGAATAATTGAGAAGATCAATAAGTAAGGTAAGAACCATAAGTGATGCCAGCTAAAATTTCCAGCCGGATAAATTCCAGCTAAAAATGTTCCGGTTGTATACCAATCCGTGAAAGATCCTTGAAAATCCCCTTCAACTATCCGTTCAATGTATACCTGCGGAGATACAATAATGAGCATGCCTACTGCTAATGGGATATATAATCGAATAAAGCGTTCTTTAACAAATTGGCCAGCAGATCGGAAAGAGAGCGCATATGCAGTTCCCATTCCGGAGATTACAAACAAAATCGGGAGCCTCCATTGGTTAAGAAAAAGCATGGGATATCTCAACCAACCATAGATCTCATTATTCTTGATGTGCCACCCCCAGGGAACAAAGAACATACCCACATGATAGAAGATAAGTAGACTGAAGACAATGACTCTAAGCCAGTCCAAGTCATAGCGACGTATTTTTTCCATCTTAACAGTGATTGTTATTCGTGTCTCAAAGAGTCCACGGGGTTTGACAATGTGATTTTGGTAATAGCAGAGCTCACACTCAACAATGCAACCACCAATAGGCATACGCTTGCCAATACATAAGGTAGTATATCAAATGGGGCTTGATAGGAAAACTCACTTACCCAGGTTTGCATTAAGAGATAGGCCAATGGTAAACCAATCACCAAAGCGACCAAAATCAATTTGACAAACTGACCAAGTACCATTTGCATGATTTGAAGAGAACTGGCGCCCAGTATTTTTCGCATTCCAACTTCTTTGATTCGATGATTAAGTGTTGCGATAGCCATCCCTAAGAGGCCCAAACAAGCCAACGCAACAGCGATTCCTGTAAAGACAGAAAATATACTGAGGGTTTTGATTTCACTTTCATACAAATCCCCCATTTGTTGGTCTAAAAAGAAGTACTCAAAAGGAAGCTCTGAATTCAACTGTCCGTAAATATCTTCGATCTCTGCCATTACATTTCCAAATTCACTTCCGTCTAACTTGACCAATACATGACCCGCGTCGTAAGGATCTACCACCATCAGTAACGGTTGAATCTCTTCATGCAGTGACTTATAATGGAAGTTCTTCACAACCCCAATGATCTGTCCTTCAAACGTACTGTCGTCATCCATCCAAGCCAGCATCTCTCCGACTGGATTTTCAAAATTTAATTGTTGAGCACCAATTTCGTTAATGACAAAGCTGACAGTAGCTGTGTCTGCTGCATACGATGAATCAAACATGCGACCATCAACTAGTTCTAATCCAAGCACTTCATCTACTCCAAAATCTACCATTATTTCGGAGAAGTCCACCCAATTCTCAGGGTCATTTTTTGGGTAAGCAGGGTGTTGATTGAACTGTCCTCCAGGAAGGTTTGAAATCATTGATGTACTTCTAACTCCTGAAATCGACTCAATTTGCTGTCGAACCGAGTAGATAGTTGGCAGGTCAATATCACCCAACTCAACACTCACTGGAATATTAAATGAGATCACAGCATCCTGATCAAACCCAAGTTCCTTGTTCTTCATGTAGTTGATTTGTTGAAAGATGATCAAGCTCCCAGCAATCAGGATCGCAGAAACTGTAAACTGCAAAATCACAAGTGCACCGCGCATCCTTACCCCTTTGCCAGAGGTTGTGAGTTTACCCTTCAATACTTCTGTTGGTTTAAAAGATGAAAGTGCTATGGCCGGATAAAAGCCTGCCAATAATCCAATGCCTAATGCAAGCGCCAATGATTTGATGAGAAAAATGCCATTAAAAACAGCACTTGAAGAAAAGCTTTTACCTGAAAGGAAATTAAATCCATCTATTAGTAGATAAGTAATACCTAAAGAAAGGATCAACGCAAACAAGCAAAAAATGATCGACTCCAGGTAAAACTGAAGAGTAAGATTGGTAGAAACTGCGCCCAAAGTTTTTCTTACCCCTATTTCCTTTGCCCGCTCCAGTGATTTCGCTGTGGTGAGATTCACATAATTGATTCCTGCAATTGCAAGTAGAAAAACCAGCGTTGCACTCAGGATATAGATGTAAAGGATATTGCCATTATTTTCCAATTCCCATCGAAGATGCGAGTGCAAATGAATGTCTTTTATCGGTTGTAATGCAAAGTATCCATTTTCTCCTGCCAAGAGGGCATCAATGCTTTCCGGATTCCATTTAAGGTATTTGGAGACCCATTCCGGAATTTTATCCTGCAACACTTTCGCATCCACCCCTTCTTTGATTTTGACATAATTAAAATGTCCAAAATCTCCCCAAGTCATCCAGCCATCCGCAGGATTGATTTGCTTTAAGGTGACGTATGAAATGATCGCATTGAAATGGAAGTGAGAGTTCTTAGGCATTCCAGCCACCACTGCAGAGACGGCAATTGGCATATCGTTTAATTCCAGCTGTTGGCCTATGGCACTGGAATCCCCGAAATACTTTTGAGCCATTGATTCGGTGATCACCAATGAAAATGGCTTAGAGAGGGCTTCCTCATCTCCTTCTAAAACTTCGATAGCGAATACATTGAAAAAGGTCGAATCTGCGAAGAAAAAATCCGGTTCCTCGAACATGAGGTCCTTCTTCGGATTCTTTACCCTTACACTTTCTTTGCTAAGCCCCGGTCCGTACCACGGAGAGATCGATACTGCAGACTCAACTTCCGGCCATTCATTAGCCATGGCTTGCGCCATTGGATGGGGAGTTCTGGTCTGTGGATTATCGCTCATTCTTGCAATCCGATAAATTCGATCAGAGTCTGGTATTGCCTTGTCATAAGACAATTCATCTGCTATAAACAGGTATATAAATATGCTACATACAAATCCAACGGTAAGGCCAAATACATTAATCAAGGAAAAGAGACCATTACGTCTCAAGTTTCGAACAAATACTTTTAGAAAATTATGAATCATGCCTGGTTTCATTTTGAGTTTAAAAACATGATTCAAACTAAAAGTACTTCCATCGGTCGATGGTGCTTTCCGTTCGGTTAGACGTTCTTCCCCATAAGTCCGAACATCCTTGGCCTCACGATAATCAGAGGGTGTAAGCCCCGTACGCTTCTTAAAAGCGGTATTAAAGGCAGATTTGGAATTATAGCCGACCATAGTGGCTATGTTCTCAATTTTTACCTTCTCATACTTTTTCTGTCGGAGCATTCTACAGGCTTCTCTAACTCGATAGCGAGCTAAGAGATCCTGAAAGCTTATTTTATAGGACTCATTGAGCACTTGAGACAAATGGTGATTGGTCGCTCCTAACTCCTGAGCAAGTTTCGAGAGAGATGCATCATCACGCTGATAAAACTTCTGCCCCTCAATGATCTCTTCGAGCTTCTCTACAATGGAGGCTTTTATTGCGGGATTAAGTGTAGACTTCTTGTATTTATTGCCGATTGGAATCGGTTCAAAAAATGAGGATTCACTTAAACCTTGGTAAAGTATTTGAGCGAGGTAGATCAAAAACAATGCGCCGAACAGTAAATAGTATATCTCGAAGAATGAAAGGGAGATCAGCACAACATTAAATGCTACGAAATTTCGAAACCAGGAAATACGTGCACCGGGATTCATGAAGTAAGAAAAGCCTCTTGACCTACTTTCTTGGTACATTAATTTCAAGGTACTGGCTAGATAAATCAATGCAATAACAATGGCTCCTGCCCATAAGAGCGATACATTGGAAAAGGCAAATAGTGCGGCAACGATTACCAACACCGGAAGACCATGTAATGGCTTTATACGTTTTCTCTGAAAAAAGAAAGCGTGGCTGTACAGATAGAATACAACTACAGTAATAACAATGAATACCGGTGTTAGTGACTTTTGTTCAAATAAATATGTACCAAATAGACAGAGGTATGTAAGAGTCAAGATTCCCAGCCAACGTCCAGACTGGTACTTGTTCAGTAGCAGGATGAGGCCGGTAATAGCGCCAACCACAAGCAAACTCATCGAGAAGGTCTCAGTCCAAGGAAACGATAGCCACTGATCCATCCATCAAAAATGGTGAATTAGTTGGATTTGAGTAGTTACAGTAGGGATTTATTTATTGAGTGATTTTAAGTGGACTTATTCAATCTTACACAAAAAAAGGGAACGATACTCGCTCCCTTGTTCCAAATAATTATATGTACAATCAATTTATAGTCTATAGGTAGCTCCAAAGGAAAACACCCATGGATTCAAATCAACCTCAACAGCTGCAGGAGCAAATACGCTAGGAGCCACTAGTGCATTACCTGTTATATCTGTGCCTACGTAAAGTTTATTAGCAGCAACAGATACGCCCCATGTTTCAGTAAGCATATAATCGAACCCACCACGAACAACAAATCCGAAGGAATTATCTGCATCTACATCTGCTACATCTCGCTCCTTTACATCAAGAATTGCTGCATATGCTATCCCAGCTCCTAAGAAAGGCTGAAAATCACCCAACTGAAAGTGGTAATTTCCTGTTAATGCAAATGGAGCATACTGAATTTCAGCTGCTGTCAATCCATCTAAATTGTTTGTCCCGTCAGCATCTGTGGTTGGAGGATATGCAATCACAGTATAGATGGAAATGTTTGAGTTAATGTGGTAGCCCACCCCTACGCCTGGCACGAGTGAATTCGTGAAAGAAACATTTTCTCCAGGTACGTCTGCACCGCCAATATTTGTGGTGGTTGATGCAGGTCCTAAATCAAAATAGAAAACACTGGGTTGAAAATACCACCCACCTTTTTGAGGCTCATTTTGTGCAAAAATAATAGTGGGAGTTAGTAGTGAGATGGTTATTAGAACAAATATTCTATTCATGATGGTAATTGTTATAGTTGGTAACTTATTTAATAACTGTTTTAATTATGTGTAAATAAAAAATATAATATTCCGTTAATGTAAATTAAAATAAAAGTTATTAGGGGGATTATTCTATAAAATGACGTTTTATGACTTTAAAACGCAATTATTTTTTGACATAAATTATATTTTAAATAACG
Source organism: Ekhidna sp. (assembly GCA_965601465.1). Taxonomy (GTDB): domain Bacteria; phylum Bacteroidota; class Bacteroidia; order Cytophagales; family Cyclobacteriaceae; genus Ekhidna. Next base: position 3,731,791 of record OZ271834.1, read on the forward strand.
CATAACATTATTTAACAAAACAAATTAATTGCATTTATAGTTGTTGAAATATGTATAGTTATTTACTGACTGATTCTAATAAAATGTTTTGTATATTATAGAAAAAATAAAAGAATATTTTGAAAGAATTAAATAAACTACAAGTAACTGATTAATGTTTTACTAAATATAACTTTTTTGAAAAAAAATAAGTTACTATCTTAAGAAGAACTAAAAATATACTCACAACGTGTTACGTTAATCTTTAAATTAAATTCATAAATAACAAGCTATGAGACACTTTCCACCAAAATTTGCTCACAAACAACACCACCTACCCATTCCGTTTCCCATTCCGTTTCGATGTTGGCGCATGTAACTATTGTTAGCCATTGATTGCTAACGTCAGCATCTAAACCCAGCCAAGGCTTATACAGCCTTTACAAATAATTATCCCGACCAGTTTAGATGGATTAGTCTAAAAACTGATCCATCACATCATCAATGTAGAATCCCAAATTCAACGCGGGAGAGCTGTATTGATACTTATTATAACGTTATGTATTAAATAATTCATCAAAATTATAGCTATGAAAAAAACAGAAATTGCTATCGTCGGAATAGGCTGCCACACACCCGGCCAGGTAAATGGTCCGGAACAATTTTGGGACTTTCTTATATCAGGAGAAAATGGAGTGACTGAAGTACCCAAAGATCGATGGGATATCGATGAATACTACGATCCAAATCCAAACAAAACAGGTAAAATCAAAAACAATAAAGGAGGATTTCTTGAAGGTATCGACCTCTTTGATAATGAGTTCTTCAAGGTATTTCCTAAAGAAGCAGAACGTATAGATCCTCAACAACGCTTGCTGCTTCAAACCACTTTTGAATCCATAGAAGACGCAGGCGATAAGCTTGAGTCATTAAGAAATACCAATACATCTGTGTTCATGAGCACATTCACCAACGATTATTGGGATATTCAGGTAGGTCAAGAAAGCAGATATGACATCAGTCCGCACACACCCATGGGTTCATCACTCACCGCTATCGCCAATAGAATTTCCTATTTCTACAATCTTAAAGGCGCTAGTGTATCCATAGATACCGCTTGTTCCGGCTCATTGGTATCGGTACATCTGGCCTGCCAAAGCATTTGGGATGGTAGCTCGGATGCTGCCTTTGCCGGAGGAGTAAATATCATCATCAACCCGGAATCCTCATTAATGATGTCTAAGGGTAACTTTTTAAGCCCGGACGGAGCTTGTAAAGCATTTGATGATCGTGCGAATGGCTATGTGAGAAGTGAAGGTGTTGGAGTTGTCTATTTGAAAAAACTGGATCAGGCTATCGCCGACGGAAACAAAATCTACGGTTTAATCAGGTCTACTGTTTGTAATTCAGATGGTCATACCTCCGAAGGGTTTACGGTTCCTAGCGAAACTTCACAGACGAAGATGCTCAGCGACGCCTACTCATTGGCCGGTATCCAAGCCGATCGTTTACAATATATAGAAGCGCATGGTACCGGAACCCCGGTGGGTGATCCAATCGAAACCAAATCATTTTCGAATGTTTTTGCCACAAAGAGCCGTAAGAATCCTCTCATGATTGGATCCGTCAAAACCAATATTGGCCACCTGGAAGGTGCTGCGGGAGTAGCAGGGCTAATCAAGCTCGCGCTATCTATGAAGAAAAAACAGATTCCTGGTAATCTTCATTTTGAAAACGTAAACCCTAAAATTGATCTGGAAGGCTGGAAATTGAAGGTAATTGGCGAAACCTCCGAATGGCCGGATCAAGCAGATGGAAGTCCAAGAGTAGGCGGAGTTAATTCATTTGGTGCTGGTGGAACAAATGCCCACCTCGTTCTTGAAGAATATGTTGCTCCAGTGACGGAACACAAGAAATCTCCAAAGGAGAATTTATACAGCTTCCAAACAAGTGCGATGACCAAGGAGGCGTTAAAGGACTTGTTAATCGCATACCAGGACTATATCAAAGAATCTCGGCATGATTTGAGAGACATATGCTACAATGTAGGTAAGCACAGGTCGGACCTCAAATACCGGATTGCCATCGCCGGGACTGACAAGGAAGATATCATTTCAAAAATCGATGCTTATCTGGAAGACACGGTACTTGCTGGTGTTGTCATTGATGAGGTAGACACACCTCCTCAAAAGTTGGCATTCATATTTACAGGTCAAGGACCGCAATGGTATGCAATGGGGCAAGAATTGATTGCAACAGAGCCATTATTTAAGTCAATCATCAGGGAGATTGAAGGTTACTTCAAGGAAATCGCGGGTTGGTCTCTTTTGGATGAGATGAACAAAGATGAAGCAAATTCACAGGTTCATGATACCCGAATTGCTCAGCCTGCTATCATGGCTATACAGATTGCACTTGTTGAACTTTGGAAAAAACACGGAGTAACTCCACAAGGCGTCGTGGGACATTCCATCGGAGAAGTTGCTGCGGCATATACGAGTGGAGCACTCACATTGGAACAAGCTGTTCAGGTTATCTACCATCGAAGTAGAGGTCAGCATGCAGCTACCGGTAAGGGTAAAATGTTGGCAATCAGCATTGCACAAGACGAAGCAGAAAAGATCATTGAGGACGTTTCGGATGTCGTTTCCATCGGGGCCGTTAATGGTCCTGAAATGATCGTGTTATCCGGGGACGAAGAACCGCTGACGAAAATCTCCAAAGAGATGGAATCGAAGGATATCTTCAACAAGTTTCTTCGAGTCGCAGTGCCGTTCCACTCCCATCACATGGAGCCACTCAAAGAGGAATTGATCAGTTCACTCGAACACCTCAAGCCTCAGAAGGCAAAATTGGATCTATACTCAACCGTGACTGGTAAAAAAGAAGATGGCTTGCATTTACTAAGCGAGTATTGGTACAACAATGTGCGTAAACCTGTCTATTTCACTAACGCATTGGATCAAATGCTTGATGATGGGTATGACTTATTCATTGAAATTGGACCACACCCTGCACTCTCAGGAGGTGCAGAAGAGCTTTTCCAAAAGAAAGAATTAAAAGCAAGCATATTCCCTTCTATCAAGCGTAAAGAACTAGAGAAGATGAGGTTCTTACAAACACTTGGAGCTATCTATGCTAAAGGGTATGATCTTGATTGGGATGCGATCTATCCGGATAGCAATTCCATACTGGATTTACCAAAATATACCTGGGATCTTAAATCATTCTGGTTTGAGCCGACTCAACATAAGTTGAATAGAGTTGAAAGAAAACCGCATCCATTGATTACTGGGTATACACAATCAGGCATTAACGACAATACCTACAGCTTTGATGTGTTACTTGACAGACATGTGGAGCCGTTCATTGATGATCACCGCGTAGATGATGTGATTATCTTCCCGGGCACAGGCCATCTTGAAATCTCGACTGCAGCAGCTAAACATGCATTTCAGGATAATTTCGGATTCCTTGAAGACATCAATTTTGAAAACGCCCTCTTCCTTCCAGAAGATGGTGAGATGTATGAGGTGAAAATTGAAGTCTATTCAGATGAAGAAAAGTACTGGATACTGAGTCGTGACAGAAGCAATCCTGATGCCGAATGGGTCAAGCATTCCAGTGGTAAAATGAACACGTTGGGAGATCGATTCATATCCCAAGAAGTGAACTTAAAAGAAATTCAGGCACGTGTTAATGATCGTTTGCCAGTACAGCCCATGTACCTGGAACTGAAAAAAAGCGGGTTATACTATGGATCTGCATTTAAGTTGATCAAAAACCTATGGATGGTGGATGATGAAATATTAAGTAAGATTGAGCTTCATGAGTCGCTTGAATACGGTATTCAAGAATATAACCTTCATCCTGCTGTTTTAGATGCATGTCTTCACTCCATCTTCGCAGCTAAAATGAGCAACGACGATGAAGAAAGAGGTATATATCTCCCGATTCATATAGATCGATACAAATTCCATAGCAAACCAAAATCAGGAACTGTGTTTAGCTACATCAATGTAGCAGAAGCAAGCTCAGATTATTTGAAAGGTGATTTTTGGATCTTAAATGAAGACGGCTCTGTCATTGCTGAAATACAAGGACTGGACTGTAAGTACATTGAAGGCTCACGTAAAAATGAGCAGGATCTTGCTTACACCGGATGCTATGAATACGAATGGGTTGAATCTGAACAGCTGGCATACAATCCTGCCAATAACTCAATCCTGTTAATGAACGATGAAGGTTTTGATTGGACATCATTCCGATCCAAGTTGGAAGAGAAAGGTACTAACATCGTTGATGCCAACATTACTGATTACCAAGATCGTGATCATGTCAAGACGGTATTGAGGGAGATAAAAACCGCACATCCAACGCTTAATCGCATTGTTATAACTCTCCCCTTAACAGAAGAACAAAATGAGATCAAAGATGCGACAGTAGATCTTTCCTGGAAAGTATTGAACATATTCAATGCAATCATCGAGGAAGAGATGCAGGTGTCCGTCTGGTTGCTCAATGAAAAAGCAGACTTAGTAACGAATGAAGACCAAGAAGTAAACTTGTTAGAATCTGTTAGCTATGGATTAGGAAGAGTGATGGTGAACGAGTATCCACTTGCATCAGTAAAAATTGCAGATCTGGGAGATAGGGAAAATGCTGATGAATTGGAGTCTCTTACAAAATTGATCTCTTCCACCTCCAATGGTGGTGATGAAAGTGATTTTGCATTCCGAGGAGACAAGATTTTTGTTAAACGACTAAACGCGGTGAACAAATCTTCGGCTCAGGAAAATGCTTCATCCCTCCTACCTGCGTCTGGATCATATTATCAAACCATTTTAAAAGAAAAGGGAATATTAGATTCCATTGGATTTCAGCAGGTTGCTCCTTTTGCATTAGGAGACATAGAAGTCGAAATCGATGTTAAAGCAGCAGGACTGAACTTTAAGGATGTTCTAAACTTGAATGGCCTTTTATCTGAAGAAAGTGTAGTTGGAGGACTTGTAGGCTCACAACTAGGGCTGGAATGCAGTGGAGTCGTTTCACGTGTTGGTAAATCTGTTACTCACGTCAAACCTGGCGATCGTGTATTGGCATTTTCACCTAACTCCTTTGCGGGAAAAGTGGTCACTCCGAAACATTGTGTGGAGAAAATACCAGAGCATCTATCCTTTGAAGAAGCAGCAACCATCACTTTAGTGTATTTGACTGCTTACCATTGTATGTTCAATCTTGGACAAATGGATGAAGGTGAGCGACTATTGATCCACTCAGCCACAGGGGGTGTTGGATTAGCGGCAGTGGCTCTGGCTCAACTCAGAGGCTTAGAAATCTACGCTACGGCGGGAACAGAAGCCAAACGTAATTTGCTCAAGAAGATGGGAGTTAAATACGTCTACGACAGCCGTGATATTGCATTTCATGACGAAATCATGAGAGATACCGATGGTGAAGGGGTTGACCTGGTGCTTAACTCATTAAGTGGAAAGGCCATCATCCAAAGCATCAAGTGTTTGCGGCCATTCGGAAGATTCGTGGAGATCGGCAAGACGGACATCTATAATGACATGAGCTTACAGCTCAAGCGATTCGGGGATAACCTCAGCTACTTTGCTGTAGATATTGACCGATTGATGGCACAACGCCCGAAAAAGGCAGCTAAACTGTTCAGAAGTGTCATCGAGTTGTTCGAGCTTAAAGGGCTCAAACCGCATCCATATACTTCATTTAAAATCAATAATATCCGAGATGCCATTGATTTCATGGCCAAGGGTAAGCATATCGGTAAGGTGGTTCTTTCAATGGAAGATCAGGAAGTGACCGCTATTCCAGCAGAACGAATTCAATTCTCTGAGGAGAAAAGCTACCTCATCACTGGTGGCGCCAGTGGGTTCGGTTTAGAGCTGGCAAAATGGATGGCTGAGAAGGGAGCCAAACATCTTGCACTTGTGAGCAGAAGTGGTCCCAAGTCTGATTATGATCGAGGATGGATTGAGCAGCTAGAGAAAGATGGCGTCAACGTCATGGTTGAGAAATTGGATCTATCCTCGCTAGATGAAGTCCAAAATGTGATCAATAAAGTGAATGACGTAGCTCCACTTGCAGGAATCATGCATGGAGCTGCAGTACTTCAAGATTCGACCATTCAGAAGATGGATAAAGCACTTTTCGAGAAGGTTTTTGTACCTAAAGCGATGGGCGCCTGGAATTTGCATCTGGCCTCTGAAACGCTGAATCTGGACTTCTTCATCTCATTGTCATCCATTTCCGCAGTGTTTGGCCTACCAGGACAAGCCAACTATTCTTCGGCGAATAACTTCCTGGACAAGCTTGTGGCTTATCGAAAATCCAAAGGATTGCGCACTCAAAGTGTAAACCTCGGCGTACTCGGGCAGTATGCCGGAATGTCGAAAGAGGGCGGTAATGTCCTCAACGTTCTGGAAAACCAGGGGTGGTTGCCATTGACCATGAATCAGGTTACCAGCAAGATGGAAAGAATCTTGCTTGAAGGTGATCCGGTACGAATGGCTGCCAACATTGATTGGTTACGATTTAGAGATTTCTTCCACCATCTGAAATCAGATGCCAAGTTTAAACACCTACTTTCTGATGAGGTGCTCAAGCCAGGAGCTGCCAAAGGTGGAGGTGATAGCCTAAAAGATCAATTGATTGCAGCAAATGGTGAAGGTAAGAATTTGCTTGCCACGAATCTGACTGAGGCACTCGCTAGAATTCTAGGCACTACGCCAGATAAGTTGGATCAGACCAAGTCCGTTTCAGCTATTGGATTAGACTCATTGATGATGAATCAGCTGAGAAACTGGATTCTTCAGAAGCTGGAATTCAATTACCCACTGATGAAGCTTTCCAAAGGACCTAGCATCGATGAAATTTCAGATCACATCATGGAGAGTTTCCACAGCAGCGAAAAGCCTGAAGAAGCCCAAAAAGATGAATCAGGTATTTCAACGGAGCAAGATATTGAAGTAATCAATAGATGGTTTGTTCATAAGAAAGTGGATGAAGATGCCACTGATAAGATGAAAATCTTCATGTTCCACTCGATGGGCGCCGGTGCTTCCATGTTTAATGACTTTATGTATGACGCTCCTCGCGGAACCGATGTTTATGCGGTTCAGCTCCCTGGTAGAGAGAATCGAAAGGACGAACCGCTTTATTCTGATTTCAACATGTTGTTGGAAGATTTGGAGCAGGCGATTCTTCCGCTATTAGATGGTGATTTCGCCATCTACGGCCATAGCTTTGGAGGTATTATCGCATTTGAGTTGACCAGAAGGCTTAGAAATAAATATGGAAAAGAACCTGTTCATTTCTTTAGTTCTGCGACAATGGCACCACAAATGACTGTGACCTGGAAAAACAGGGATGTACTGAAGCAATCTGCCATTTCTTCGAACTCGGAGCAAAAACTTATCGGCTTGATGACTTATATCGACGACCTAGATTACGTGAAGAAGATTCTTCCAATTCTACGACTCGATATGGCATTACTGGTGGATTACGATTACGAAGATGAGCAGCCATTTGACTTTCCAATCACGGTTTTCTCTGCAATTGAGGATGAGGTAACTCTACCTGAGGAGATGGAACCGTGGAAAGAGCAAACGGCTTCCGAATTCAGGCAGGAACTCGTGCATGGAGATCACTGGTTTGTCAGCAGAAACAAAGACTTCATTCGTGAACAAATCAGCAAGGACCTCAACGAATTTGTAGAGGTAGTTAAATCATAAATTTTATAACTACAATATCAGCAGGCTTAGCCTGCTGATATCTTCTATTTAACAGATGCTCAGCGAAAAGCTACCACCGGGTGTGGTTGCAAGATTCACCACAATTGGAGTCAATCCTAAAAGTTTGTTTTCGGAAGAACAAGCTATTTGTAAGGACTATGAATCCGGAAGGATCCAAGAATTTTCGAAGGGTCGCTATTGCGCGCATGAATGTCTTAAGGAACTGAATAGACCACAGGCTATTGGTAAAAATCCAGATGGATCCCCCATTTGGCCGGAAGGCATTATAGGATCCATTAGCCATTCTCAGCATTTGGCCGGTGCCATACTTTCAAACAAGGGAACTCATGCATCATTGGGGTTGGATATCGAGCAAATAGGAAGAATCACTCCTGATTTGTGGCATATACTTTTTGGCGCTTATGAACTGAAACTCATTGGTGATCAACCCCTTGAACTTCAAAATCAATTCAGCACGGTTCTTTATTCACTTAAAGAGGCTTTTTACAAAATGCAATATCCAATCACAAGGGAGGGTATGGAACCGAAAGATCTCCAGGTTTATCTTGATAACAATGGCACAGTGAGCTTTACTCCAAACAAAACTGTTTCAGATAGGTTATATGCATTCAATACAGTTATAAACTACGAAATAAAAGAGGCATTTGTGATAAGTTATGCTCTTTTGAAATACTAAATACGTATATTTAGAATAGCACTTAACTAATCACTTAGAAAAAAGAAAATAAACAGTTTTATGTAATTTTTCTTTCAAATCACCTTAATTTCTAAGTTTAATTTCTAAATTTAAGAGACCTGTCTATCGCCTCATTAACGATAGAAATTGGTAGAACTAGCTTTATATACCACTACAAAATGAAAGACTTTTTAACCTTTGTAGCCATCATTTACGGTGGCGTTTTACCGACCCTTCTTTTCATTAACTGGAAAATATTTCGGAACTCATTTATCTACAGACCGGGGATTTACATCATTGGCTGTATGTTTATAGTCGTTACTGAGGCATATGCCGTAGGGTCCTTTGGATTGATACATCTTACATACAGTATACCCATTGGTATTGTTGCTGTCTTCTTCACTTTCAGGTCTTTGGCACTTACTATCGAAAGACCCATGACACGAATAAATGATGCGTTCAATCTACTCAAAGAAGGTGATCTCGACATCAATATAGAAAAATCAGATCTGGCGAGGAAAGACGAAGCGGGAGCCTTCTTCACTACACTAAATCTTTTCCTGGAGCAAATAAAAAAATCGGCATTTTTCGCTTCTTCGATCGGAAATGGGGACCTCACTGTTGAATATGAAGCGCTTGGAGAAAAAGACGTTTTAGGTCATTCACTAATTACCCTTAGACAAAAGCTCAGTAACGTAGTGAATGAAACCAACCAGGTTGTGCAGGAAGCAGGTGAACGTGGAATGTTGGATTCAAAAGTGGACATACTTAACAAGGAGGGTGTATGGAAAGACCTGGCACAATCTGTTAATAACCTACTTGCCTCGTTTATCAATCCAATTCTGGAAATCAACAACATTGTAAATGCGATGGCTAAGGGCGACCTGTCGATCAGGTACAAGAGTGTGGCACGTGGCCAGGTAAAGCAGATGACAGACAACCTCAATTCAGCGCTCGACAATCTCAGTGAGCTTCTTGCAAAGATTTCAATGAGTGCGGATGAGATTCAAAACGCTGCGGACGAAATGCTGAGCTCCGGTGAGGAGATGAATGTCAGCATGCGAGAGATTGCGACTTCCATCGTTCAGATGAGCAATGGTGCGCAAACACAGGTATCGAGAGTAGATGAATCTTCAGGTTTGGTTGAAGCGATGATGAAGACGTCTCTTAACATGAAAAACAAATCTGACCTCATCAATAAGGCAGCAAAAACGGGCGTTAGCAATAGTGAAGAAGGTGCGAAGATTTCAGACTATGTGGTAAAGAGTATTCAGGAGATTTTAGAATATTCTAAAATGACTAACAAGTCCATGCAAGTCTTAACAGAGCGGTCAAATGAAATATCTCGTGTTTTGGGTGTGATTACTGAAATTTCTTCTCAAACAAATTTACTTGCTCTTAATGCTGCGATTGAAGCAGCTCAGGCAGGCGATGCAGGACGAGGTTTTGCTGTGGTAGCAGAAGAGATAAGAAAATTAGCCGAAGGCTCAAGAAAGTCAGCAAATGAGATTGAAAACTTAATTGTTGATGTACAAAAGGATACTTCCGAAGCTGCAAAAGTTATCGCAAGCATGAATGATGTGGTAACCTCAACAGTGGAGGCATCCAATAATGCGCAATCCGTATTTAAAGAAATAGAAAGGGCTTCAACTGAAACCTTAGGTTTCTCGGAGACCATATTGGAGTCTTCGGAATCTCAAAGCAATGGCATCACAAGCGTCGTAAAAATCACAGAAGACATTGTAGTTATTGCTGAACAAGCAGCCACAGGCACAGAGGAGATCTCCAGCTCCGCCAGCGAACTTGCAACAGGTATGGAGAACTACATCAAGAAATTCAACTGGCTAAACAGTACCTCAAAGGAGCTGAAGTTTGATGTTTCCAAATTTGTGCTCGAAGTAGCCAGTGAGCCGGATTATGATAATATCGATGTGGTAGGCGAGGAAAAAGAAGAACTAGAGGTTTAATTTTCCATTTGATGATTTATGGATCATCCGATTTATTCATCTTGAAGGGTAGGCCCACTATCTTTATTGGATGAAGTACATCGCAACCGCAGCTTTATTCCTGCTCATCTCATGTTTCCTCTCCTGCCAAACAGACAATCGCAATGAAGTACTGGTACTCGGCTTGATTCACGGAAGCCATCTCAAGGAAGAAGAGTTTTCCACGGAGGTCTTGCGTGATCTTATCATCAAGATAGATCCCGATATTATCCTGGCTGAGATCCCACCGGATCGATTTCCAAAAGCCATGCAGACTTACCAGGAAACGGGAGTCGTAAACGAATCACGGGTTGCCAGATTTCCTGAATATGTCGACGTGATTATCCCGCTTACCAAAGAGATGGACTTTGAAATCATCCCAACAGCCGCCTGGACGGAAGAGATGGCAGATGCCCGACTAGCCAAAATGCGATCCATTCGGGATGATCCTGACCGTTTTGAAGAATGGCGAACCTATGGAATGGCTAAGCTTAAGTCAGATTCCATAAAAACAGCCTCCGGAAGAGAATTTGACCCCTATTGGATCAATTCTGAGGCTTATGATGAAGCTGCTGAAGTGGCATTAAGGGTCTATAATGAGCTATTCAATGAAGAGCTGGGCCCTGGAGGCTGGGACAACATCAATAAAGCGCACTATAGCAACATTGAAAAGGCACTGGATGAAAATTCAAACCAGGGAAAAAGAGTCGTGATCACCTACGGTGCCGGACATAAAGGATGGTTTTTAAGAGAACTAAAAAAGCGAGATGACATCAAACTCATCAGTTTGGAAGAAGCCGTAGGCCCCGATTCTTCGTATTAAGTAGGACAACCCTAATCCATGGAAGATTTTCTCATTGTCGGTATCACAGTTTCCTTCTTATTATGCTTATTGGTTTTCAGTAAAACAAACCGAAGCAAAGCGGATGTGATATTTGGTATATGGCAAATCACATTGATTCTTCATCTGGTTTTCCTGTACATTCGGTATTCAGGTCTCCATTGGGAATATCCACATTTATTGGCGCTTGATACTTCATTTGGACTGCTTCATGCACCATTCATTTTTTTGTATATCCAGGTACAGTTGAGCAATCGGTCACAAGGCCTCGTGCAATACTTTTTGCATGCCATACCTTTCTTACTGATTAATCTAATCTTGTTTTTAAGCTTTTATTTTCTGAGCGCTGAACAAAAGCTAGCGCTATATCGCGGCGCATTAGAAAATCCACAAATGTCAATCACAGATTACCTCCTATCATTACAAGGGATCATTTACCTGGTATGGTCCACTCGATTAATTAGGGGGTATGAACGACGTGTCAAAGAAAATTATTCCTCCATCAGGAATGTAAATATTTGGTGGTTGAGGCGATTGCTGATTCTACTTGGGAGTGTGGTAGGTATTAGTCTAACCGTGAATATTCTGCATCAAATGAATGTCGTTGGACTGGAAATACTGGGTATGGTTAACGTGGTGATATTCAGTTTTCTTCTCCTGGTGATTGGATATTATGGAATAAAAAAAACAACCGTATTCATCAAAGCTGAGAGTCCGGATAAAACCACCGGATATCAAAAATCTGGTCTTTCCAGCAACGAAGCGGAAAATCAGATGATCAAAGTGAGGGCTTTTATGGAAAAGGAAAGCCCATATCTTCAAAGTGATTTAAGCCTGGGTCAACTGGCAAATTTGCTAGGTATCTCATCCAATCATTTGTCTCAAGTGATCAATCAGATTACTGGTAAAAATTTCTATGAATTCATCAATGAGTATCGTACCCAAGAAGCCATGCGACGATTAAGTGATGAGAAGTACAACCATTACAAGGTCCTGGCCATTGCTTATGATTCAGGTTTTAACTCTAAATCTGTTTTCAATGCCTTCTTCAAAAAAGCTACTAATAGCACTCCCTCAGCCTATCGATCTCAATTCATGAACAAGTCCTAACCTACACGCATAGTCGATTTAGGTATTAATGGCCAGTAGTCTTGTTTCAAAAAACAAGACAAATGAAAGAACTACTCAGAAACAACAAACGAGCAATTTTAATAAGCATCGCCATACTCGTTGCCCTGGCAATGATCAATCAAGTGACCTTTTATATCTCACTTGGGGTCATGGCAATCATACATATCCTCCGAAAAAGTACATTGAAAGAGTGGGGCCTGGACCGACCAAAATCCTGGTTCAGGGTTATACTGAAAAGTCTGGCACTAACAATCCTGATGTTGGTTATCGCAGTTGCGATGGAGCTGATCATTGTCCAATTCATCCAGCAACCTACAGATACCAGCCGTTTTGACATCATCAAGCAAAATATTTGGATGCTGCTTGGTGCACTAATCGCTGTATGGTTTTCCGCAGCTTTTGGAGAAGAGATTATTTGGAGGGGATATATCATGAAATACGTAGCTCAATTTATGGGGGATAATAAGAAAGCATGGATCTTCAGCCTTGTTATTACCTCTGTCTTATTCGGGGCTCTACATTATTACCAAGGACCTGCAGGTATGATCAAAACAGGGGTAGCAGGCCTATTTCTGGGGACGGTTTATATCCTAAATGGCAAGCAAAATTTATGGCTCAATATCCTGATTCACGGTTTCGTAGACACCATTTCTTTGGTCACCATATTCCTGCAGGCAAATCAATAGCTAAACTTTAGACTTTTAAAGGTGCAATTCAAATTTTTGATTGCACCTTTTTTAGCTTTACACCCGTTATTTCTCACCATTTCATCAATACCTCTAATGAATCGTATCATCTTTCTACTTGGCGGATTTATTCTGACTTTCAATGCTGTATGTCAGACAGGCGAAACACCACCAGCTACTTCGGATCAAGTAAGAATTAATTTTATCAATCCTGCGCTAGAATTAGAGAAGGCGGTCGGACAAAAAGCGGTGGTGAGCACCGGCCTGGGTGTCGGCTATGGGGGTGGATATCCCGATCTCACCAAAGGAGGTAGTGGATTTATTAGAATCATCAGTCCATTTCTAGATCTTCAATATAAAAGGTACATCAACCTCAACAAACGTCAGTCAAGGGGCAAGTCAACGCTCAATAACTCGGCAAACTTTATTTCATTACGCTTTTTGTCTCGAGGAGCTTCTATTTCTGAAAACGTCATCCGTACGAGTAATTTTGACTTTGCAATCGGCCCAACATGGGGAATTCAAAGAACGATGAGCGATCGGTTTCACTTTTTATTCGATGTTGGACCTGTATACTACTTCGACACCAAAGGAAATGGAAACATCTTCCCTTTAATCCTCCAAATCAATATTGGATATAACTTGAATTTCAACCGGTGATTTTTTCGTTGTAATTTTCATGACCTGTGAATTACATCTCCACCCACCTATATCGTAAAGTCATTAATCATGCGTTAGCAGAAGGAATGGTAAAAGAGGAGTTTAACGATCTCCCTCTTCCAATCGATAAGATCGATGATGTACAGGCAGTACCTGCCGATCAATTTTTTGAACTTCATGAACGGGTAGATCAAAAATTAGGTCCTGGATTTTCCGTGAGAGTGGGGCAGGAAATGAAAATAGAAGATTATGGCGTTTTAGGTCTCTCATGGAGAACCTGTTCTTCCGCTGGAGAAATATTTGAGCGAAGTGAGCGGTACTTTAAAATGCTCTCTGATACCTATGTTTTCAAGGTAGAAAAACAGAAGGAGGTTTCTACCGTTTTTCTCCATCGAGATGCCTATCGTCGAGGGTTAGAGCTGTCCAATGAGGCCACCTTGTCTGCTACAGTTGTAGTCTTGCGAGCCATGACCGATACAAACATCTCCCCTATCTTAGTTTCGTTTAAACATCGTCCTCCGGCTGACCTTAAGAGTTATGAGGAAGCATTCCAATGTGAGATCCTCTTCAACCAACCCCATAATTCCATCACCTATACAACTAGCGACCTAAACACCCGAACAGCTAAAGCAGATGCAAGCATCAACCAATTTTTGATACAACGTGTGGATGAGGAAACCAAAGGGATACAAGTCAGCATCAATCAATTGGTTTCTGATGTGGAGCAGTTAATTAAAGAGGCATTGCCCAGTGGTATTCCCGGTATTATTCAGGTGTCTGAACATCTGGGCATGAGTAATCGAACACTCACCCGAAGACTCGCCGAAAATGACGTTACGTTCAGGGACTTAATTCAAAAGACCCAGGAGCGTTTGGCAAGAGAGCTTCTCAAGCACACCAATCGAAGCATTGCAGAAATAGCCTTTGAAACAGGCTTCTCCGAGCAAAGTGCTTTTAACCGAGCTTTCAAGCGATGGACCAATCAGTCCCCCATAGAGTTTCGAAATAGCTAAAAAAGACGTGCCTGCTATCCGAAGAGAATCTATTAATGATGCTTTGGCAATACCTCGTACTATACACATTCATTAGTTTTTAGCAGTGGTAATTTTGTAATCGTCTATTTTGCATGCTCAAACTGCGCAATACGTGAACGCTGTACAACTTCCAGAAGATCTGCAACCCAATGAATTCCACGGAGTTCAGGTGATAGACTATGAAGTAGCCAAAGAGTCTACCAAACAGCAGGTCAACTTATCCTTAAATACCTTCAGCTTCCTGCGCGAAGGTCACAAAGAAGTGATGTCTGATTCTACCTCCATTTCTATTTCAAATTCAGATTTTTTGCTGATGAAGGCAGGAAAATGCCTCATGACGGAGAAATTCGCTACAAACGATTACTATCGGAGCATTCTGCTTTTCTTTCCTGATGAAGCGGTTCTCCAGTTTGCCCAGAAATATGATATTCAGTTATTAAAAAATGCTGAGAGAAAGTCTGTTCAACGGATAGCGTATGATCCCTTTATCCAATCGTTTGTGGAGGGGATTAGTGAACCCAATGAACTTTCGCCTGATGCTCAAAATCGATTGCTACAAGTGAAGTTCGAAGAACTCATGATTTACCTAACAGATACCCTGGGTACTGAATTTCTTTCTTCATTGATACTTGATATGGATGATCAATCTCATCGCTTCCTAGAAGTAGTAGAAAGCAATAAACTCAACAAGCTCACATTGAACGAATTGGCCTTCCTCTCCAATATGAGCTTATCCACTTTTAAGCGGGCATTCGAGAAACACTTCGAAGAATCTCCAAGTAAATGGTTTCAGGAAAGACGATTGGAGTATGCTGCTTTTCTGTTGAAGAACAAGGCGATGCGAGCTTCTGACATCTACGAAGAAATTGGCTATGATTCACTTTCCAATTTTATTCAGACCTTCAAAAATAAGTTCGGAAATACGCCAAAACAGTACACATTAAATTGAACTTTTAGCAATACTTTTTGAACTGAATGTAGGCCACGATTCACCGCAATAGCTTCGAGCTTTGTATCCACATTTTAAATACAAAGAACATGAAAAAGCTATTTATTTTATTCGCAACAGTCATCTACTCTCAGCTCCTATTTGGTCAGAAAACTTTTACGCTTTCTAGCAATGATCTCGGAGGACAAGCTACACAGACTGAAGAATTCAATGGGTTTGGATGCGTAGGTCAGAATCAATCGCCTCAGCTTTCGTGGGAAAATGCACCAGAAGGCACCAAAAGCTTTGCGGTAACCATGTATGATCCGGATGCTCCAACGGGCAGTGGATGGTGGCATTGGGTGGTGTTCGACATACCATCAAATGTTAATGAGTTAGTAAGCAACGCTGGCAATGCCTCACTTAACCTTGCTCCGCAAGAAGCAATTCAGAGTATCACAAACTATGGAGCTAAAGGATATGGAGGACCTTGTCCGCCGGAAGATCATGGTTTGCACCAGTACATTGTCACTGTATATGCACTAAAAACAGACAAGCTTGGACTGGATGAAAATACCAACCCAGCAGTAGTTGGCTACTACCTATGGAACAACACCATAGCTAAGGCTAGTATCGTCACTTATTACCAGCGCTCGAGCAACTAATACGATACAAAATTGAGGACGAAAAGCACAGGATTTATTTCTGTGCTTTTTTGATTTTTGAAGGTGGTGAAAAAATATTTTCGGCTTTTTTAGCCTCTATTGGCCGTTTTCAGAACCTTCTCTGAACACTTTCCGTTCACGGTCGGAACTTTCGCTGAACCCCTGTTTTCAAGAAAGTTGGTTTTTGAGTTTTAAATCGATTTTAACATTAAAAAATTGAATTATGATGAATCAGAAAACGTCGAATGCCTTTGTGGCAGCCTCATGGATCGCCATGGGAACAGGAATGGTAGGATACCTCATCGGGCTTTTTAGAGCTGAGATGCAACTCAATGAGAAAGGTTACTACTTCACCATTTTAATGTATGGACTTTATTCAGTGGTTTCCTTACAAAAAGCCGTACGTGACCGGTTGGAAGGAATACCCGTTACCGATATCTACTATGGAATCAGCTGGTTTTCCACCTTGCTATCCATCTTATTACTCATTATTGGATTGTGGAATGCCGAACTTCTTCCCAGTGAGAAAGGGTTCTATGCTTTTGCTTTCCTACTCTCTCTGTATGGAGCGATTGCCGTACAGAAAAATATCCGCGACGATCAGGCAGCGGATTCGAAAGAGTAAGACATTCGCTGAGGTGCAAACTTCTGTTTGCGCCTCAGCATTTGATGTTTAATTTACAAGAGTCGAACACCAGCTATAACACCTGAATATGAATTTAAGGTACACCCTTGGCAGTATTATCGCCTTTCCCCTACTTCCTCTCATGTACGTTCAGGGAAAGCGAATCAAAGCCAGCGTCCCTAGCTTACCTGAGGCTACAGGCACTGCTGGAAATGTCCGTTCAAATGGCTATAAGAAACTTCGCGTGATTACTATCGGTGAAAGTACCATAGCAGGTGTCGGTGTAGAAACTCACCAGGAAGGATTCAGTGGAACGCTTGCGCAAGCGCTCTCAGAATCGTTGGATGCAAGCGTTGATTGGCGTGTCTATGCGCGTAGTGGATACACCGTAAAGAAGGTAACACAAAAGATCCTACCGAAAATTAAGGAAGATGAAATCGATCTGATTGTTATTGGCATGGGTGGAAATGATGCATTCGAGCTCAACAGCCCCAGTGGCTGGAAAAAAGACATTCAAGAGTTAATCGCTTCCCTCCACTCCCGATTTGGGGACGTTCCCATCATATTTACCAACATGCCACCGATTAAAGATTTTCGGGCATTCACACCTTTGATCAAGTTTGTGATTGGAAACCTGGTGGAATTGTTTGGAAAAGAGCTACAAGACATTTGTGACACTAATGACAATGTCTACTTTTCATCAGAGTTGATTACGGTATCAAACTGGGTAAAACGCTTAAATAATAAATATACGCACGCAGATTTCTTTAGTGATGGCGTTCACCCATCAAAGCTGACTTATCAAACCTGGGCAAAAGAAATGGCTGGGTTTATTGCAGAAATTGTGTTGAGTAAGAAATAGTTTAAATGCTTGGGCGAATTTCAACTAAATTGAAACCAAACCATTTACCTTGAAACCAAAACATCACCGATTTTTTTTAAAGCTAATCCCCTACCCAATCATCGCATTGATGAGTGGTTGGCTCTATTTTGTTGTCGAAAAAGGATTGCTCGGTCAATCACCAATTTACCCTGCTACCAACAATCCTTATAATGCCACTTCTTCTTTCGTAGGAATAACAACCATGTCACTGCTACTAGGTATTCTTATTGGATTGGTAGAAGAATTATTCTTCAAAAACCAGCTGAAACGACAGCCCTTCTTCCTCAAAATCTTTGCAAAAACCATCCTCTATTTGGTGATGTCGGTTCTACTCCTTTTGGTATCAGCTACTTTCCTGAATGCCTACAACATGAGCACTACTGTGTTTGATAAGCAGGTTACAGACACCATTCTATCCTTCACATTCAGTTTTACCTTTTTGAGCGTCATAATCTTCATTGGTATCATGATAGGAGCATGCTTATTCTTCTCCGAAATTGTTGATTTTCTGGGATTAGATGTGGTAGGAAGCTTTTTTACTGGAAAATATTCAAAATCTGTAATTGAAGATCGAATATTCATGTTTTTGGACATGAAAGGTTCAACCACCATCGCTGAGAGGCTTGGGCATGAAATGCACTATCAACTCATCAATGAGTACTATTCAGACATGACAGAACCCATTGTAGCCTCTCAAGGCAATATTTATCAATATGTAGGAGATGAAATTGTCATTTTTTGGAAGCTGGAAGAGGGGGTTCATCTACAAAACTGCATCAACTGTTTTTTTCAAATTCGAAAGATCATTGATGAAAAAGCCGATGAATACCAAGCCAGGTATGGACTGGTTCCTTCTTTCAAGGCAGGGTTACATGTAGGAAAGGTTACAAGAGGTCAAGTTGGATTGATCAAGCGTGAGTTACTTTTCACCGGGGATGTTCTTAATGCTACCGCAAGAATTCAATCGATGTGTAATGAGCTTAATGCAGGTCTACTCATTTCAGCTGAGCTAAAGGATAAAATGGCATCAGGAACTTTTGATTTCATCGCAAAAGGCGCTTTTGATTTGAAAGGAAGAAATCAAAAAATGGAGTTATTTGAGGTAGTGAAGTAATCTACACAGAAAGAGCTAGATGGTGATTTAGCAAAAAAAGAGGAGCCTTTCGGCTCCTACTACTCTACTATGTTTGGGTGATGAACTCACCCTACTTTCGCTACAGCCTTAAAAAAGGTGTAACAAAAAGTTCCTTTATCGGTGGTTTTTAGTAAATCTTTAATTCCTTTATCTATAACAATTTTAGAGATCATCTTGTTCGAAATTGCCTCTTCTTTTATTCCCTGAATCATTGCAGTGAAAGTATTTTCAATAAACCCTTCCATCAATTGTGGCTTGGATGCATCTATATAAACAAGTCTTGGATCTACGAATACTTCTTTGTATCCCGTGGATGTTAAAAGTGGGTAAAGTTCACGGCCAATGTTGGCATTCCCTCCTTTTTGTCTTTGCAAATCAACCTGTGCTTTAATGGCATTTTTTGCTTCTTCACTGTCAGGATGAAAATAGGTAGAACCGTGATCTCCTTCAATCACTGTTATTGTCCCTTCAGGTCTCAGTACGCGTCTTAATTCCATTAATGCCCGCTCAGGGTTTGCCAGGTGCTCCAAAAGAAAACATACAAATACATGATCAAATGATGCATCTTCGAAAGGTAAATTGAATACATCTGCTTGCTGAAAAGTGACATTATCAATCCTTGAATCTGCAGCTTGTTGTTTCGCTTTTCTTAGTGACACATCTGAAAGATCTATACTCATAAAATGAGCATGTGGGTTTTTTGCCGCTATAATTTTCGTCTGGGCACCTACTCCACATCCTACTTCCAACACATATGATCCCTCCTCCCATATAGAGTCCCAATGCAATAAGTCTGAAATCGTATTGGCCTGATTGTTAAGCCGCTCTGCTTCTTCCGATGTATAGCCATGGACATAATTCCTCAGTTGGTCCCTATTGATTGATTTCAATCGATGCTCCAGCTCGTCAAATTGCTCCAGAAGCTTATGTCCACTATCTCGAATTTCCTTTCCGGCATCTGTGAAGTGTAACTTATTATTCACCCGATGAAATATCTGAATACCCAAGCGTGATTCTAACTCCTTAAGCTGATGGCTCAAAGCAGGCGCAGTAAGGCATAATTCATCGGCTGCCTTGCTTAAGGTACCAAGCTTGGCTATGGCATCTATCAATCTCAAATGCTTCACTTCAATCATGGACCGAAAGTAGACCATCCATGAGCAAATAAGGACTACTGATGCATGAAAAAAAGTAAAGCTTGTATTGAAATCTTTTAATGGCTGAAAGAAAGATTAAAGGATATCTTCATTACCATCCTCCGAATCATGATTGAATCCCATTGGAAACTCCTTCCCCTATATATTTGATAAAGCGATTGATACACATCTAACTAATAATGAAAATTAAGATTTCGAGTATTATTCTAGCACTTATCAGCTCATTCTCTGTAGCATCTCAAGACCTTACCTATGCCAAAGAGGTGGTTAAGATCCTTGCTTCTCCAGCCTATTACGGACGAGGGTATGTAGAGAACGGTGAAAAAATTGCCGCCCGTTACATAGGTTCAGAATTTGAAAGGATTGGACTTAGCCCCTTTGAGAAAAATTATTTCCAGGAATTTACCATATCGGTGAATACGTTCCCATCAACCATGAAGCTCACCATTAATGGTCAACAAAAAATAGCTGGTGTGGACTATCTGATTGATGCGGGATCCCCAAGTATAAGTGGACAATTCGAAAACTCATATCTTCCAGTTGATGACATGCTTGATCAGGAAAAACTGGTTCCCATTCTTAGAAGCGCCACAAATAGATTCCTGATTATCCCTCCTTTCAAGCAAAAGGATTACACGAAGGACCAACAAAAGCAAATTACTGATGTTATTAACTTCATTAAGTATCACCCGGACAGTCCTGCTTCCGGTACGATTGTTCTCACTAATCAAAAACTCACCTGGGGAGGATCTACCTATCAATACGACAAACCTTCCTTCACCCTGAAAGAAGATAGCATCCAGTCTATTGAGCAGGTGGATGTTGAGGTGAAAAGTGAATTTTTCAGTGATTACACTACCCAAAATGTAATTGGATACATTGAAGGCCAGCAACCAGATTCTTTAATTGTGATAGTCGCCCACTACGATCATCTGGGTATGATGGGATCAAATGCACGATTTCCTGGCGCCAATGATAATGCAAGCGGAATAGCTCTGCTACTTGATTTGGCCGGGTATTATGCTGCTAGTCCACCTAAATACCGAATGGCATTTATTGCATTTGGAGCTGAAGAATTGGGGCTTCTTGGAGCAAAGTATTTTGTAAACAACCCTTTATTTGATTTATCCAAAATCAAGTTTCTACTAAACTTCGACATTTCAGGCACAGGAGATGAGGGCATACAAGTGGTGAATGGATCGGTTTATCGTGACCAGTTTGATCAACTGGTTAAGATCAATGAGGAAAAAGAGTTGATGACTCAAGTTAAAATAAGAGGTGCTGCATGCATTAGTGATCACTGCATGTTTCATATGCAAGATGTACCTTGTTTTTATATTTATACCCTGGGTGGAATACAAGCATACCACGATATTTACGATAAATCAGAAACACTCCCGCTCTCTGAGTATGAGGATTATTTTAAGCTTATAACAAGTTTTATTGACCAGCTTTAACCAAACAAGACCATGAAGAATACGATTATTTTACTCGCTTTGCTTATAACCGGCTGTAGTATTACCGCTCAAAATCAATCAGATATAACCGTTCTAAAGGGGGCAACCACCTTTGATGGTCTGGGCAATACAATTCTTCAAAGTGTTATTATCATCGAGGACGGAAAAATAAAAGAGATTGGAAACCAAGATTTAAAAATTCCTGATGATGCAGTAGTGGAAGATTTCTCCGGGAAATTTATCACACCAGGCTTGATTGACAGCCACATACATTTCGCTCAAACAGGTTTCTTCGACGGCAGACCTGATGTTGTGGATCTTCGTGACTCTCTCAATTATGATTCCTTGCAAAAGGATCTAAAAACTAACCCGAACTCCTATTACGAAGCATACCTTCGATCTGGTGTCACTGCTGTTTATGATGTCGGTGGATTCCCTTGGAGCATTGCCAGACAAGAATCTGCAGAAAACGACCTAAATGCCCCGCATGTTGCTGCAGCAGGGCCTTTAATCTCTGGATTTCCTGAGCAAAGACTGGCATTTTTCAATACATCGGACGACAAACAAATGAAATTCTTATCAGATCCTGCTTTTGGACGCGAAGCGGTGAGGGAGCACACTCGTTTGGGTTCTACTGGCATTAAGATTTGGGGTATTTTATTGGCTGATTCGTCATTCATGAAATCACTGAGAGCTGTAGCAGATGAAACAAAAACTCTAGGAAATCAATTGATTGTACATTCTACCTCCCTCGATCAGGCAAAGGAAGCACTTCGCTTAGGTGCTAAGGTGCTGGTGCATAGTGTTCAGGATGTTGAAGTAGACGATGAATTTATAGCATTGGCTAAAGCCAATGATGTGATCTATTCGCCCACGATCGTTGTGGTTCGGGGATATCTAAATACGTTCAGGTCGTTGAAGAAAATCAGGGAAGTCAATGATCCTAATGATGTAATGGATGATCGTATGAAAGCATTACTCCAATCAAGTACCGATTTCTACTCATTCTACCCTGCTCAAATCGATCTTGATGAACAAATGAATGGTTTTGAAGAGCGCATCAATGCTATGGAGGATGTCATGGCGATCAATTTGAAGAAAGTTCATGAAGCAGGCATAAAAGTGGCAGTAGCGACAGATGCCGGCAATCCTGGAACCTTCCATGGTCTATCCATCTACGATGAAATGGAAGCGATGCAAAATGCTGGAATATCTGCCGCTGACATTATTATCATGGCCACCAAGAATGGAGCTCTTGCAATGGATCGTCTAGATGATTTTGGTACGCTTGAAGAAGGAAAATATGCAGATCTTATTATCCTTGATCAGGATCCATCTGCTGATATCTCTAACATGCGCTCGATCACGCATGTGATGCGAGGAGGATTGTTAAGACCTGTGAATAAGCCCTTTTGATAATTGATTGACTAATCACGTTACCTGAACCTTTCGAAATACGCACTTCGATTATTTATCTTTATTGAGATGAATCCCAAGGTTGATGCATATTTCGCGGAGGGTTGTGGACGATGTGAATGGTACCAAACACCGCAGTGCAAGGTCAATTTCTATCTTGAACCCATGGAGCATTTAAGAAGTATGCTCCTAGAAACTGAATTGCAAGAAGATTACAAGTGGAGTCAACCATGCTATACCCTGAATGGCAAAAATGTGATCATACTTAGCGCATTGAAAGACTACTGTTGCCTGGCTTTCTTCAAAGGAGTCTTACTTAAAGATGTACATCAGCTTTTGGTTGCACCAGGAGCCAATTCTCAATCCGATCGTCAGCTGCGTTTTACTACGACCGAGCAAGTAATTGAGCAACAAGAAATCATTCGTGAATACATCGCGGAAGCAATTGCATTAGAAAAATCCGGTGCAAAAGTGGAATTGAAAGGAAAGGACGCACTGGTTTTTCCCGAGGAGTTGTTGATATTGTTTGATAAAAATCTACGGTTCAAGACTGCTTTTGAAGCCTTAACTCCGGGCAGACAAAGAGGGTACAATCTCCATTTTAGTGCGCCCAAGCAATCGAAGACCCGAACGTCACGCATCGAAAAGTGTATCCCAAAAATTATGGAGGGAAAAGGATTTCATGATCGATGAGTTACTCCCTTTGTGGAGGTGGAGGTATTTGCCGATTGAACTGATCCATTTTATTGAATCCATTCACTAAAATCACCGTTCCCCCAATACCAATTGCTCCTCCGGTATACAGCAATGCTTCTCCTAATTCCGGACGTACTCCGAGCAACTGCCCACCAATGATGGTAATGGTATATCCCAGAGTTGCTACAAAAATTCCTTTTTTAAGCGTTTTCTTGGTTTTGGACATACTTAATTGGATGTTTTGCACATCGGTCTGCAGGTTCAAAATTTCCCTTTTTAACGAGTCCAGATTTTCCGAGGCTTTCATTTGTCCCTTGGTAATAAAGGGAAAACTTATAAGTAGTGCGATGGCTACCAGAATGTTCTTATTCATACAGATCGAAGTTTATTGATTAATCCACTCCCTGAAATTGGAGACTCTGTCCCTGGACACAATGAGATTATCATCTGAACTAGAAGTTATTGACAACTTCAATCGTCCGTTTTCATGGCTTTTCATTTCCACTAAACCCTCTAAATTCACGATGGCAGATCGATTGATCCGATAAAATTGGAAAGGATCGAGTAGTGAGTTTTCCAATTCATCTAAACTATGGTTGATCATGTATCTCTTGTTTTCCATGTCTTTCATGTAGACAATTTTGTTCTCCGTGTAGAACAACGAGATTTCGTTTGTTGGCTTGATCACCACACGACTACCCACTTTGCTTAAGAACCGCTTTTTAAAGGCATCTCTTCTAAATGCAGATTCCAGGGATTGGATGACTTCCTGATTGATAAACCCTTCCCTTTGATCCTCGGCTATCCATTTATATACTTTTTCTATTGCCTGAACAAGTTTTGTCTCATTGACAGGTTTTAGTACATAAGCAACTCCATTATGATCGAATGCATCCAACGCGTACTCGTCATAAGCAGTAGTAAAAATAATAGGGACTTCCAGATCTATTTTTTTGAAGAGGTCGAAGCTAAGTCCATCGGCTAGCCTTATATCACTTATTATTAAGTCATACCTTTTGCCTTCAGCCATCACACGTTCTCCTTCGGCTATGCTTTGCGCTTGATTAATGACCTCAACAGTATTGGCGAAGTTTTTCTCTATGATGTTTATCAGGCCCTTGATGGCCAGTGGTTCATCCTCAAGAATGAGTAATCTCATGTTTATCAGGGATTAATGGAATACATACTTTAAAAAATTGGTCATCCTCCTCGATATTAACGTGCTTATCAAAAAACCCATAACGTTCCGTTATGTTTTGAAGTCCAATACCAAAAGACGACTCTTTTGACTTTTTCTTTTGTAAAGTATTCTCAATGACAATTCCATCCTCGTCTGAATTAATGGAAACATGCACTGGTGAGGTCGTCGTGAAATAGTTATGTTTCACGACGTTTTCTAAAAGCAGTTGAAGTACAGTGGGTGGCAATAAATGTTCTTTCTGATCCTCGGTAATCGCTAATTCTACCTTCAAGGTATCCCCAAACCGTATCGATAGCAGCTCAATGTAATCTTTCAAAAATTTTAATTCCTCATCTAATACAACAAGCTCCTCCGATCGGGTACGAAGCATATAACGGTAGATTTCCGAAAGCTTTTGTAAGAAGGTGTCTGCTTTCTTCACGTCAATGTGAATCAAGGTAGAAAGGGTATTTAAGCTGTTAAACAAAAAATGTGGATTAACCTGGTTGTTTAATGCTTCGTACCTGGCAGAAATCGTAGCGGTCTTCAGTTTCTCGGCTTCCAATTCTTTTTCCCGATACCGCGTATTAAAGAAATAAACTGCATTCACTGTATTTAGAAAAAGGTTTACCCGAAAAAGAAATCCTGTGGTTAAAAGGATATTTTGCTGGATAAAATTGAAAGGTTGACCTAAAAAAGAAGAGGTTGTCAACACTGAAATGGATGCAATAAGAACAACGAGAAAAATACTCAGTACAAACTGAGAGATAAGTGGATGCACCACCTTGATGCGATCAATGACATATCGTTCGAGCAAATAGTTTGCAAACCAAAGTGCCGAACATAAAAATGTAATGACCAGAAGCAAATACTGAAAAGGCAGGCTTGCAGCATATAACCGATCTCCATTCAATACCATGATATTGAGGAAGGAGTAAACGATGATGCCCAAAACAGACCAGTATTTATACTTATGCTTAAACATGTGTAAAAGAGATTGGGAGTCAACCTTTTACAGAAGCCCCCAATCACCTAACCTAATTAATGTAACTAACTAATTCTTATAAAGTTGGAAGTAACACTCCATCGATTACATGCACTACACCATTCTCGATCGTCACATCAGCAGTTGTCACACTGTAAGTATTGTCCGCTGCGTCCGTTACGGTAACAGCCGCACCATTTTTTGTAACGGTTAGCATTTCTCCTGCTAGCGTCTCAAACATCTGTGCACCTTCTGAAAGATCTTGGGCAAATGCGACTGCTGGAACTACATGAAACTGCAATACTTTGGCAACGTTTTCGGCCCCTAGTTTGGTAATTAAACCTTCAAGGTCCTCAACCTCTTGTGCAGCCAATAATGCCGCAAAGGCATCATTTGTTGGAGCAAATACAGTGATAGCAGTAGCCTGTACCAGTGCATCTCCAAGCTCAGCAGCTACAACAGCATCGATCAAAGTGGACAATCCGGCATCCGTAGCTGCTTCTACGACATTAGGATCATCGCTTAGATCTGGTAATACCACTCCGTCAATTACATGTACAACTCCATTTGCGATTGCCACATCTGCTGTGGTTACGGAATAGGTGAAGCCCAGGTAATCAGTCACTGTAACACTAGTACCATCCACAGTCACTGTCAAATCTTGTCCTTGTAATGTTGTAAACGTTTGCTCTCCATCAGCTAAATCATGCGAGAATGCAACAGCAGGTACCACATGGAATTGAAGAACTTCAGTCACAGCATCTAACCCAATGATGCTTACAAGATCATTAAGATCAGTTGCATCATATCTCTCCAAAAGCCCACCGAACGCATCGTTGGTTGGAGCAAAAACGGTAATAGCGGATGCAGAAGTGAGTGTGTTTGCTAATTCTGCTGCAGTCACTGCATCTAAAAGCGTAGTAAGACCTGCTGCTGTTCCGGCATCTACAATCGAAGGAAGCTCCAATGCTGGTAGTAATACGCCATCGATCACATGTACAACACCATTATCAATCGCTACGTCCGCAGTTACAACCGCACTTGTATTTCCTAATGCGTCAGTCACTGTCACTGCACTACCAGATCTGTTTACAGAAATATCTTGGCCGGAAAGGGTGGTAAATGTCTGATCACCTTCAGCCAGGTCAGCTGCGAATGCAGTTGCAGGTACCACATGGAAGCCCAATACGGTTTCCAGATTATCAACGCCACCTAACTCAGCTACCAGCTGGTCGAGTGTAGTAACTCCATAAGCATCAAGTGCAGCTGCGAATGCAGCATTATTAGGAGCAAATACCGTAATTGCATTGGCACCGGTTAAAGCATCTGCCAATCCATCGACTGCTGTAACCGCATCTAACAGGGTAGTTAAACCTGCATCTGTTGCAGCCTCTACCAGATTTGGATCTTCAATTGGATCCGCTCCATCATCATCACTACAAGAAGCCAGGAAAAGGGAAGCTGGCACAAATAGTAAAGCAAATAATTTTCTCATTTTGTTTAAAGTTTTGATTCTGTCGGTTTAAACACAGCATTTGCACTTTTGATATGACCATTTGGCCCAACCGTGACATATCTGAGTCCGAATCGGAGAAAAATTGCGCTGAATCGCAGACATTCAACAAACGCATTCTAACAGTGGAATATGCATTTCTCACCTATCTGCGATAAGTTTAAAGTAGAAGCAATCGAATAGATGGACTTAGAAAAGAATAAACAGAACGCCATTGCCTTCTACAAGATGGCTTATGAAGGCAATCCCAGAAAAGCTGTTGAACTATACTTAGGTGACGAATACATCCAACACAACCCAGATGTAGCTAATGGTTTAGAAGGCTTTGTTGTCTACTTCGAACGCATGCAAGCAGAATATCCTGAGAAATCTATTGAGTTTGTCCGATGTATTGCTGAAGGAGACCTGGTCGCACTGCATACCCATCAGATGTGGCCGGGCAATGATCAATATGTGACCATGGATTTTCTCAGATTTGATGAAAATGGTAAGATTTGCGAACACTGGGATTCCATCCAGCAGATCCCTCCTACTTCCAAGAATCCCAACACCATGTATTGATTATGAAAGCCCTGGTTTACGAAAAATTTAATGGTCCACTCACGATTCAGAACGTTCCGGACCCGACTCCAGCGGATGAAGGATTAGTGGTTAAAGTCACAGCCACAGGACTCTGTCGAAGTGATTGGCATGGATGGGCTGGACATGATCCGGACATTATCTTGCCACATGTACCTGGCCATGAACTAGCAGGCACGGTCGAAGCAATGGGGAAAGACGTGAAAAACTTTTCAATTGGCGATCGTGTCACCGTACCATTTGTCAGTGGTTGTGGGAAATGCGAGGAGTGCCATTCGGGCAATCACCAGGTGTGCGACAATCAACGTCAGCCGGGATTTACCCACTGGGGTTCATTTGCAGAATATGTTGCCCTGGATTATGCGGATACGAATGTGGTTAAGCTTCCGGACGCCATTGACGATAAAACCGCCGCCATATTGGGATGCAGATTCATCACTTCCTTTCGAGCGGTTGTAGCACAAGGTCAGGTAACCGGCGGACAATGGGTGGCCATTCATGGCTGTGGCGGTGTAGGGCTCTCTGCTATTATGATTGCTAAAGCTTTGGGAGCTCAAGTAATTGCTATCGATATTGATGCAGCGACCCTTGATTTAACTAAGAAATTGGGTGCAACACACATAATCAACGCTTCCAAATCAGAAAATGTGGTGGAAGAGGTCAAATCATTAACCAATGGAGGTGCACATGTATCCATCGATGCCTTGGGCAGTCAAATTACGTGTTTTAACTCTGTTGCTAACCTCAGAAAAAGAGGTAAGCATATCCAGGTTGGGTTGATGACCGGAGATCACCAACATCCTAAGGTACCCATGGATAAAGTACTTGCGGATGAGTTGGAAATCATCGGTAGCCACGGGATGCAAGCCCATAAATATCCTGAAATGTTGAACATGATTAAGGAAGGCTTACTACGGCCACAGGAATTGATCGAACGAACCATATCCCTTCAAGAAGCCGTGCAAGCATTACCTGCAATGGACAAGTTTGAAAATAAAGGGGTAGTTGTTATCGATTCGTTTTAACAAACAGCGCTGGCTTCCTATCTGGAATCCGGTGAATGATTCCTTGTTATCTTTATCTGGAAGAGATAATAATCTATGAGTAACATTCAAAAAACCCATCGAATCGTCATGGTCATTGGTGCACTCAGCATTCTTTTTAGTGCCTACAGCGCTATTTCAGGAACACCATTCAAAGACTACTTTTTTGGACTACTCATTGGCATCATTTTGATAGGTGTGGCCTACTCGAATAGCAGGGATTGGAAAAAAGACAAAGAAGACTGATGAATCTATGTCTAAAGTAACGATACATATGGTCTCCAGTTTAGATGGTTTCATTGCCAAGCCGGATGATTCAATTTCATGGATGAAATCAGAGGATACTTTTGAGCAAGGTGTTGAATTGACTGAAGAATACATTATGGAGTTTCTTAATTCGATTGATTGTTACATCATGGGCTCCAAAACCTATGAACATGCAGTTGCACTGGGTTGGCCATATGGTGATACTCCTGTTGTAGTCATTACCTCCAGGGATCTGGCATCTGACAATGAAAGTGTCCAATTCTATTCCGGAGATCTCAAAGAACTGATCGACAATCAGCTGTCGCCGTATTATGAGAATATTTGGATGGTGGGAGGTGCTAATCTCACCCGAGCATTCATTCAGCAAAACTTAGCTGATGAAATAGTCATCTCAATAATCCCCGTCCTCTTAGGTGAAGGATTACCGTTTTTTGATGACCTAAAAAAAGAAATAGCACTACATTTAAAAGATGCAGTGGCCTACAAGGATGGAATGGTTGAAATGACCTACGAAATATTAACAGATTGAAAACGCTCACACCACGAAAACTATTTCTTCTTGACGGCATTGGAGCCCTTACCTCTGCGATTTTCTTAGGGGTTGTGCTGGTAAAGCATGAATCCTACATTGGAATGCCAGTCAATATCCTTTATCTGTTGGCAGGTTTGGCACTTCTCTTCGCTGTATATTCCTTGAGCTGTTACACTGTCTCTCCAGCGAACTGCCAACCCTATTTGAAATTAATTGCCTGGGTAAATCTGACCTACTGCTTACTTACCTTAGCGTTGGTCATTTGGAATTTCAATGCACTGAAACCTTTGGGAATTACCTATTTCATTCTGGAAATGCTCATTATCGTTTTTTTGGTCAATATTGAATTGAAGCAAGTTAGAAGTTCCGATGCATTCTGAGGTATTGAGGATGCTTATCCCTATTTCACTGGATAAATTTCCCGTTTCGCGACAGTTTGGATTGATGCTTTGTTAGATGTTTCGGATGTTTGAAACATGGAATTATTGAATGAATTAGCCCATAGAAACCTTCTTCTTTTTGTTTTTGGCAGTGTTTGTATGATCGGTACAATCGTAACCGGAGTTCTTATTTTCTCGACATCAACCGAGGTGCTGGGTATCAATGCCTACATTAAGCCATTTAAATTTTTTCTTTCTACTGTTATTTTCACCTGGTCAATGGCATGGTACGTCGGATATCTAAACCATCCTACCACAGTCTCCTTATATGCCTGGACTGTTATCCTCGTCCTCAGTTTTGAACTGATTTACATTACCTGGAAAGCGTCACAAGGTGATCTTTCGCATTTCAATATCTCATCTGCCCAAAATGCGATGATGTTCAGATTAATGGGTATTGCTATTAGCATCATGACGCTTTTCACGCTTTACATTGGTATCTTATTCTTCCTGAATAAATTTCCTGATCTACCTCCGGCTTACCTTTGGGGAATTCGATTGGGGATTATTCTATTCGTAGTTTTTGCCTTTGAAGGCGGAATAATGGGAGCCAAACTTGCTCATACGGTAGGTGCACCCGACGGAGGTGCAGGATTAAAGCTGCTAAACTGGAGCACTAAGTATGGAGATTTGCGCATTGCACACTTTTTAGGTATGCATGCGCTACAAGTACTCCCGCTGATAGGTTATTACTTGCTCTCCAGTACTAGACAAATGGCCATTGTCTCGGCGGTATACTTCCTCATTTGTACAACCATTCTCGTTCAAGCACTCATGAAGATCCCGTTAATACGGATGTAACCTTCGATTTGCTTGACCTCTTAAATAGAACGAATACTCTGTTGCATACCCTACCCCAATAATCGAAGAAAAATAAGTTTATCAAACTTTCAATGAGCATGCTGGTTAATAAGGCATGAGTAAAAATTATGTAGTAGTAGGTGGTAGTTCAGGTATTGGCTTTGAGCTGGTAAAGCAACTTTCAAACGCTGGAAACAACGTAACAGTATTATCCAGAAGTATGGGTGAGCTAGGCTCGCTCAACAATGTAACCCATATTCAATATGATGTCACATCTGATTCCGAACCAGATTTAAACTTCGATTCACTAGATGGATTTGTCTATTGCCCAGGCACCATCAATTTGAAACCATTTCATGGACTGAAGTTGGATGACTTTCAAAATGATTTCGAAATAAACGTTAAAGGAGCCATAAAAACGCTTCAGCCGGTGGTTAAAACACTGAAGAAAAACGAAAATGCATCCATTGTTTTCTTTAGTACAGTCGCTGTGCAACAGGGAATGCCCTTTCACTCATCAGTAGCTGCAAGTAAAGGAGCACTGGAAGGCATGACACGTTCGTTAGCAGCAGAGTTAGCACCCCATGTACGGGTAAATTGCATCGCTCCTTCTGTGACGGACACGCCACTAGCAAGTAGGTTATTGGCAACAGATGAGAAAAAAGAAGCTTCTGGCAAACGCCATGCACTCAATCGGGTAGGTACAGCAGAGGAGATAGCAAAATTGGCTACCTTTCTATTATCAGACGATTCTGGCTGGATGACGGGACAAATAATTGGATTAGATGGTGGATTGTCTGCAACAAGGCCACTTTAAATGAAAATACTGCTCACAGGCTCGACCGGATATATTGGCCGTCGTTTGCTTCCCGATTTAGTACATGACAGCCACACTGTGGTTTGCCCAGTGAGAGATAAACGTCGATTCGATTTTGAAGACTTTGACGATGAATTCTTAAAATCAGTAGAAGTAGTAGCATGTGATTTTCTGGATGAAGATAGTCTTGATAAACTTCCAAAGGACATTGATGCGGCCTATTATCTTATTCACTCACTTACTTCAAACAGCAAGGATTTCAGCAAATTAGAAGCTACCACGGCAGAGAATTTCACCAAGTACATAAACCGGACTGAAGCGAAACAAATCATTTATCTGGGCGGAATCGCCAACGATGAGGAATTATCTGACCACCTTTCTTCAAGACAAAACGTAGAGGAAATTCTCAAAAAGGCTCAAGCCAAACTGACCGTATTGAGGTCAGCGATAATTATTGGATCCGGAGGTGCATCATTTGAAATCATCCGTGACCTGGTAGAAAAACTCCCGGTTATGATTGCTCCAAAATGGCTCAATAGCCGATGCCAGCCCATCGGCATTTACAACGTTTTGGAATACATGAAAGGAGTTCTTGGTAATGAAGGTGCCTTTGAACAGACATTTGATATTGGAGGAAAAGATATTCTAACCTATAAGCAGATGCTCCTGCAGTTTGCAGAAGTCAGAGGACTCAAACGCTACATCCTGACTGTGCCCGTGCTAACGATTAAACTTTCCTCGCTTTGGCTTTATTTGGTCACATCCACTTCCTATCGCCTGGCACGTAACCTGGTCGATAGCATGAAAAATGAAGTGATCGTTCGGGATGACAGCATTGACCAGGTTGTTCCTATCGAAAAATTAAGTTACAAAGAATCATTAGAACGTACATTTCTTAAAATCAATCAAAAACAGGTAATATCCAGTTGGAAGGACTCGTTTTCGGATCCGGATTTTAGTGAGACGTTCTTGCATCAGTTGGAGGTGCCAAAGCACGGATGTTTTTCTGATGTCCGTACGTATGAATTCGACAGAGCGCCAGATGAAGTCATAGAAAATATTTGGGCCATTGGAGGTGAGCGAGGATGGTATTATGGAAACTTTCTCTGGCGCATCCGAGGATTCTTGGATAAGCTGGTAGGTGGCGTGGGTCTTCGAAGAGGAAGGAGAAGTCCGGATGATTTAAAAGGTGGAGACGCTTTGGACTTTTGGCGCGTGCTTTATGCAAACAAAGAAGAATACCGACTGTTACTATTTGCAGAGATGAAACTGCCGGGAGATGCCTGGCTGGAATTTAGAATCAAACCACATGAAGATAAGTATTGTCTGGTACAAACAGCTACCTTTCGCCCCCTTGGACTTTTGGGTAGACTGTATTGGTATTTGGTGTTACCCTTCCACGGATTCATCTTTCGAAACATGGCAAAAAATCTAATTTCATACAGATCAAAATAATTAAATGAGTCAATCAAAAGTCACCGTATTTTGGTTTCGAAGAGACCTTCGATTAGAAGATAACGCTGGATTATACCATGCATTTCAGGAAGAACATCCAGTCCAACCGATCTTCATTTTTGATACCAACATTTTGGATGAACTACCTACAAAAGATGCGCGAGTAGAGTTCATCCATCAAGAAATTGAGCGTCTTCAAAAAGAGATTCAAGTGGACGGTGGTACCATGGATGTGAGAGTGGGAAAGCCATTGGAAGTATGGAAAGAACTGACCGAAGATTACGACATACAAGCGGTTTGGGCGAACAAAGATTACGAACCATATGCCCGAGACCGGGACAAGGAAATCTATGATTTTCTTCAGTCAAGAGGAATCGAATTCAAGGCAAAAAAAGACCATGTCATTTTTGAAAAAGACGAGGTAGTAAAAGACAATGGAGATCCTTATGTGGTGTATACTCCTTACAGCAGACTTTGGAAAAATCGACTCGAAGACCAACATTTTGAGAGCTATAAATCCGCCGATTTCAAATCCTGGAATCAATTGGCCACCAAAGAAATTCCTTCATTATCATCCATGGGTTTTGAGCCTGCCGGTATAGAATTTCCTGATAGAATTTTGGATGAAAAAGTGGTTGAAAAATATGATCAAACCCGAGACATTCCATCCGTTAAAGGGACGAGCAGAATGAGTCACCATTTAAGGTTTGGAACAGTGAGTATTCGGTCATTAGTCAAACGTGCGAAATCACTAAACGAGAAGTATCTGAATGAGTTGATTTGGCGTGATTTTTACCAGGCAATTTTATGGCATTTCCCTAAGGTTGTGAACGCAAATTTCAACAGTAAATATGACGGGGTTATTTGGAGAAATAATGAGGAAGAATTTGAAAAATGGAAGCAGGGGAAAACCGGATATCCGATCGTGGATGCCGGCATGCGAGAGCTGAACCAAACCGGCTACATGCACAACAGAGTACGGATGATCGTTGCCAGTTTTTTGACCAAACATTTACTCATAGACTGGAGATGGGGAGAAGCATATTTTGCAGAAAAATTGCTGGACTTTGAACTCGCCAGTAACAATGGCGGATGGCAATGGGCAGCCGGTACTGGTGTAGATGCTCAACCCTATTTTAGGATCTTCAACCCATACTCGCAGACAGATAAATTTGACAAAGACCGTAAGTATATCAACCGATGGGTCCCTGAGATTGATACCAAACACTACCCCGATCCAATCGTAGATCACAAGGTAGCAAGGGAAAGATGTTTGGAAGCTTATAAGAGCGCATTAAGTTGAATTACTAATTATATTAGTAATATTTATTTTTATTTCATAAATAGCTATTATTCTGATGATTACATCACAATAATTAATCATAAACTTATACCTATACCCGTAATAAATGTACTTAAAGTGTTTGATCAACTTCAATTCATGACAAACACGAAAATTAGGACCCAGTCGTTAAGTACGTGAATACTCACTAAACAATACAACGACTATGATTAGGCCAAAACTTCTATCCTCCATCCTACTCTCTAGTGCCATTATTATTGCCGGATACTTTATCGGACAGACCTATGTTGCAGGAAAGAAACTTGATCGAATTGTAACGGTCAAGGGCCTTGCAGAAAGAGAAGTGGAGGCTGACATTGCCACCTGGCCATTGGAACTCACGGTCTCCGGCAATAAGCTTGAACAGCTCCAGGGCACGTTAGAAAGCCAGACAAAAATCCTTCAAAACTTCTTTGAAGATTTAGGTTTTACGGAGAAAGAATTGACCATAGGAGCGCCAACGATTCAAGACAATCGAGCGCTGCTTTATGGCGGTCAAAATTCTTCCAATCAAGATAGATATATTGCCAAAGTGGACTTCAATCTGAGGTCTACAAAATTGGACAAAATGGAGCTAGCTAAATTCAAGATTCCAAGCATAATCGGGCAGGGTTTAGTCATCGGTTCAAAGAACACCTGGCAGCCCGTCCAGTACATCTACACAAAGCTCAATAACATCAAGCCAGAGATGATCGAAGAGGCGACTAAAAATGCCCGGCAGGCAGCAGAAAAATTTGCTCGTGATTCCGGATCAAAAGTAGGTAAAATTAAGTCCGCCAATCAGGGATTATTTTCCATTACTGACCTTGATCCAAATTCCGGTGTTCAAAAGAAAGTACGTATCGTTTCCACCCTTCAATTCTATATCGAAGACTAAGGAAAGTGACTTGACCCAAGTCAGTATTAGACCTGTCATTCATCATATAGATTGAACCATTAATCTCCAATCTTTATGGCGCTTAAACTATTTGAATATGGGAGATCTTTCGGTTAAGTCCGCTTCGGAATCTTTGGTAAAAACACAATTCATTCGTCACCTATTAAACGATGTGAAATGTCTTGAGCTCATGCTTGAACAAAACCTCATCGAATCTGGAATCAGTCGTATCGGAGCAGAACAAGAATTCTGTCTAATCTCTAAAAACTGGCGACCAGAAAAAAATGCGGATGACATTTTGAAAGCGGTTAATGATCCGCACTTCACCAACGAACTTGCGCGCTTTAATCTTGAAATAAATCTGGACCCTGTAGAGCTTGGACCATCTTGTTTGGATGAGATGGAGAAGCAACTCAGGACCCTCCTAAAGAAAGCGGAGAAACAAGCCCACGCCTTGGATACGCAAATCCTACTTACAGGTATTTTACCGACGATCAGTAAGACAGAACTCTCCATGGAGTACATGACTCCAAAGCCTCGTTATTGGTCGCTAAATGAAATGGTCAAAGGAATAAGAGGTGGAGATTTTCAGTTGCATATCAAAGGAGTAGATGAATTGGCCATCACACATGATTCGGTTTTGATGGAGGCATGTAATACCAGCTTTCAACTTCACCTTCAAATAGATCCGGACGATTTCGTAAATAGCTACAATTGGGCCCAAGCCATTTCAGGTCCGGTGCTAGGTATTTGTGCTAACTCTCCGCTCCTGCTCGGAAGAGAACTGTGGAGCGAAACAAGGATCGCGCTTTTTCAACAGAGCATCGATACCAGACATTCGACTTATGCACTTAAAGACCAGATATCCAGAGTTAGCTTCGGTGATGATTGGGAGTATGGCACTGCCGCTGATATTTACAAAAACGATATTGCACAACATAAGATCATTCTATCCAAGCCTATTGAACGCGACTCACTAGAAGATCTTAGCCAGGGTAAAATTCCTAAACTCCAGGCACTGAATACACACAATGGAACCATCTATCGTTGGAATCGTGCTTGCTACGGTGCAACAGACACCGCAGCACATCTTCGCATTGAAAACCGCTACATCCCATCCGGACCAACGATTACGGACCAAATGGCAAACTTTGCTTTATGGATCGGGCTGATGAAGGGCAGATCCCCACTTTATGATCAGGTTACCAATCAAATGGACTTCCAGGATGTGAAAGCCAACTTCATTAAAGCAGCACGTACAGGTAAACAATCCGTCCTCAAGTGGAAAGATCGTTTTGTTTCCGTGAAAGATCTCATTACGAGAGAATTATTGCCACTTGCCTACGAGGGGCTTTCCAAAGCCAACGTGGACTCAGAAACAGCCACACGTTTGCTGGAAATCATCGATCAACGTGCCATCAAGCAAACAGGGGCGCAATGGGGGATTACTAATTACAGGAGACTGAAAAAGACTACCCGAAAAGACGATGCCTTGCTAGCCTTAACAAAAAATATGTACGAAAATCAGCAGAAAGATTTACCGATACATGATTGGCCGGATGTCCCAGAAGTATCAAACACCCATGAGCATGCCTACCAGGTAGGTCATATCATGTCTACCAAGCTATTTACTGTCAAAGCTGACGATATAGCAGCGCTGGCAACACAACTAATGCAATGGAAGAACATCCATCACATCCCCGTAGAATGCGATAATGGGAAGATTTGTGGGTTGCTTACCTGGACACATATGCAACACTTTCAAGAACATACACCCCATGACGATAACTTGACTGTTGGAGATATTATGAATGAAAATGTCATTCTAGCCCATTCCGAAATGCCCATACAAGAAGCGATCCAAATTATGAAGCAAAATGTAATTGGGTGTCTTCCTGTGGTGCACAACCAGCATTTAATTGGTATCGTCACGATAAAAGACATTAAACAATATGACCAAAGTGAAGGTGCACAGTAAAGCACTCGATACGACCATTGAAGTTGATCGCATCATCGGGCACATTAAAGGGCACCAAAAAGGCCCAACCATGATATTTATGGGTGGAATACATGGCAATGAGCCTGCCGGTGTATTCGCTTTGAAGCGTGTACTCGACCATCTCAATCCGGAACGAGTTAGAGGTACGATATACGGGATAGCGGGAAATCTCTGGGCGCTTAAAAATGGAGAACGATATCACAAAGCAGACCTCAACCGACTTTGGACACCTAACCATATGAAGGGATTGCCTGATAGAGGCGAACCGATGATCCACCAAGATCAGGAGGAACAGGTGGAAATCAACCACTTACTCCAAAAAATCATGGAAGAAGATGAGGGACCCTTCTACTTTTTTGACATGCACACTACCTCTAGCGAGACACTTCCCTTTTTGACGGTCAATGATAGCCTCCTTAACAGGTATTTCACTACCCAATATCCATTGCCCATCATTCTCGGCATAGAAGAATACCTGAACGGTCCCATTTTGAGTTACATCAATGAAATGGGATATGTGGCGTTTGGTTTTGAAGCAGGCCAACACGATGACATGGCTTCCATTGAAAACTGTGTAGCCTTTATATATCTATCACTGGTATTTGCACGGTGTATTGCAAAAAAGGATTTTGAATATCAGCATCACTATGACATTCTTGCTAAGACCACTGGCGATGTTAGAAATATCTACGAAATCTTCTTTCACTATGCGATTGCCGAAGATGAAGAATTCAAGATGGTTCCCGGGTTCTACAATTTTCAGCGGATCAAGCAAGATCAGCACCTCGCAGAAAGTAATGGTGCCCCTGTTCGGGCTCAGCAAGATGCCAGGATATTCATGCCACTCTACCAATCACAGGGCGCTGATGGCTTCTTTACAATCAAAAAAATATGGAGTCCCTTTCTTGTTGCTTCTGAGTTTATCAGAAAATATCGTCTGGATCGTTTGCTTGTTTATCTTCCCGGAGTGAAGTGGTTGGATAAGAGTAAAAAAGGACTTTCGGTTAATAAAAAGATCGCGCATTTCTTAACGAAAGATGTTTTCCATCTGTTCGGATACCGCTATTTCTATGCCAATGGCAATCACTACAGGATGTATAACCGAGAAGCAAATGCTCGCTACGACGAGTATAAGAATGAAAACTGGTTAAAATTTTAGTTTCCCATTCACGACGTTAGGTTTAATACTGTAGAGGTAATTCCTAATGCTCCATGCCCACCATATCAATAGCGGATGAATAACAATTAGTCTCACCCATGCGATCCATTCGGATACACAGAGGCCTCCCTCAATGCACCCTCCTATTTGAATAAAATATACATGTGATGGAATAAAGGTGCCAAGCATTAAAATGATCAAATAAGTGCCTACTTTCCTTGTTGAATCCCTTAAAATCATAATACCGAAAAGGATCTCAAAGGCTCCACTGAAGTAGTTGATCGTATCGGGAAACAAAAAATAGTCTGGTATAAGCGGAAGGTAAAATTCCGGATTCAAGAAGTGATTTAATCCTGCAATCACATAAAATATTCCTTGAACGATAACACTGATCTTCTTCATATCCACTGAATATTTTTTGCCTTCGCTGCCTTTTTAAGTATTAAAAAGAAAGGAATCCACCAAATAAAATCATTGGTGATCAGCGTATAAAAAAAACCGAAAGGCACCACTCCTTGCAAGTAGTTCATCACAAAACCTAATGGACCGAATATTTTTCCAAGAAACCCTACAGCAACAATCGGCCAATGCGTGATAGGATCCTGTGCAGCCCACCAATAACCGAGTCCATAAACTCCAATAACCATTCCCATTCCTTGCCAAATCATGATTTGCGTTGGTTCTTCCATACCAACGAGTTCAAAGAAATGATTCGGAAAAAAAATCACCCAGGCTCCCCACAACAGGTTATAAATGGCAGCTATGCGGAGGGTTAACGACATCTGACTTAGCTTCATGTAATCCTTTTAGATCATGAAACTAGAAGTGATTCGAATTGTTAAGCGAATGAATCAAATATTTTACTGCCGTTAATTTTATTCATACCTCAAGGTATCAGATGGATTCATATTCGCACTTCGGTACGACTGAATCATCACCACCAAAATCACGATAGCGAGGGTTATAAGTCCGGACAGGACGACAACCATAAATCCAGGTGTAATTCGATATGCAAAGCTATTTAACCATTGATTGGCAAGGTAAATAGCAACCGGAATCGCAAATACTGTCGCCACTATCATCATCATCAAGTATTCTTTGCTTATGAAAATCAACAATTGAGCAATAGTGGCACCAAATACTTTTCTAATGCCCATCTCCTTTTGTCTTGATAAAGTGATAAATCCTACTATTCCTATCAAACCCATGATCGAGAGAATCACGCAAATGATTGTCAATCCTGATGCTAACCTGCCAGCATTACGTTCCTTCAGATACAATTGATTCAAATGATCATCCAGAAAAGTGATATCAAGGGGACGATCTTTTTCAACACGAAGATATGCTTCCTCAATTTTAGCAACGGTAGAAATCCAATCTGAAGTGTTGGCCCGAATCAGCATATTATAAACCCACTGCGGGTTTGTTCGGACTTCCAAAAGCAGTGACTGAGATTCGTACTTCAAACTGAAATAATCAAAATCTTCCACTATACCAGCAATCGTGTAATGAATGCCATTGCCAAATTCTTCATTTTCCCATTCAGGTTCCATGATCAATGTTTCACCGATGAGTTCTTTTGGAGAAACTCCTTTGATCGCAGCAAGCTTATTGGCTGCTGTTTGATTGATAAGAAATACACTATCCTGACCTTGATCCAATAAGTTGAACGCATCTGAGCCAATATCCAAAACTTCCATACTACCATACGAAGTATACAAGTGAGTTCCATCGGATAATACCTCATCAATATCTTTCATGGTATAAGTCAATTGATTGTACATATCCGCACCTGGAATGATCCCGTTTCCAATAGAAACTATTTCTGGAAATTGCTCAAGCTCCGATCGCAGCTGATTAAACTTTTCTACTCCTCCTACATCAAAAAATAAGATTCCATCCTTTTCATATCCCAAGGATTTTTCTTGTACATAATTCATTTGCTGCATGATGGTAATGGCCAGACTCATGAGGCCTACAAGCATAAAAAATTGGATAGTGAGTAGAACCCTTCTGAATTGAAAGACATTCCTGGATTTCGTTGTGCCAAGTTTTCCATAGAATAACTTCAACATGGATTTATTTCCAAAAACGACCGCCGGATAAAGTCCGCTGATCAATCCGGTAACGAGTAAAATCACCAGAAATAGCACCAAAACAATCGGTTGCATCAAAATCGATGGATCAATGATTATATCCAGTAGTTCATTGAAGTAAGGAATGATCCATC
Organism: Ekhidna sp.; assembly: GCA_965601465.1. Classification (GTDB taxonomy): domain Bacteria; phylum Bacteroidota; class Bacteroidia; order Cytophagales; family Cyclobacteriaceae; genus Ekhidna. The sequence goes on from OZ271834.1 coordinate 3,772,742, forward strand.
TTAAAATCAGCCAGATGAAAGGAAAACACAAAATCGTTAATAATAGGGATTCAACGATCACTTGAAGAGCAACATCTTTTGATCTGGCACCCATTACTTTTCTCACACCTAATTCTTTTTGTCTGCCGGCGTAGGTGGCGATTGAGAGATTTGCATAATTCGTCCAAATGATGAGAAGAATGACCAGACCGACGATTCCAAAGGTGAACAAGTATTCAGCATTTGCAACCGTTTTGAGTTCATAGAGCATACCATCCGTAAAGTGAATAGATGTGAGAGGGACTATTTCGATGCCTTTGCTTAAAATATCCTCATTATAGCCTGGATACACTGATTCTACATCGACATTTAATCGATTGACGATATCGTATCCTGTGGTATTTTCACGTGTTTTGTAATACGTGTATCCTGCCCAACTAGGAATCTCTTTTTGATGAATAATCATGCCAAAGGTGAAATGGATATTACCAGGATTATCTGCTATCACACCTCCAATTTGAAAGTGCTCACCTCCGATTTCAATTTCCTTTTCAAGCAAATTGTTGTATCTCCAATTTTCACCATAAAATGTCTCCGCAACAGTTTCAGTGAGCACTACTTTTTGAAATTCAGAGAATGCGAGTTGTTCATTCCCCAATAAGAATTGCTGCGGAAAAATGGATTGAAACTCCTTGCCTGTATTGGTAAACAAAAAATCATCTCGAACAAATTCTCGTTCATCTGCGGTAACATACCATTTCGCTGCCGGGCCAATGGCACCCATATTGACGATGAAATGGCAGGCCTCTTCTACCCCATCGTAGGTCTTCAATTGCTTGATTAACCGTAACTGGGTCTCATAATCCGAATTGTTATAATCGAGAAACCGCATACAGGTATAGGTCTGATCGCGGTATTTATTGACCAAGCGAAACACACGCTCATGATCAGGGAAGTTTCGATCGTAGGTCATCTCGTGATGAATGAAAAAACCGACTAGCATCACTGCAGACAGACCAATACTCAATCCAACCATATTAATTGCCGAAAATGCTTTTCGTTTAACGATGTTTCGAAAGGAGACTTTGATGTAGTTTCCCATCATGGGTAAGTACTGTTTGGATCCTGAGTATTTCTCGAAGGAATAGGGTTTGAAAAACTTGAATACATCACTGATAAACCAGAGATCGGCGCGAAGCTTTCCATGTTCCTTTCTTCTGAATTCATACGCTTCTTCCAGATCACCTTGTATCTCTTCAATTAAAGCCTCAGAGCAAAACCATCGAAGGAAACGAACCGCAAATTTTGGTGGATTGTGTTTCTTTTTCATGCTAAATCTGGTATTTGGGACCACAATTGTTGCCTCGATTTTTTAATCTCGGCTATTATTTCCTTTCCATCTGCTGTAGGAAGAAAAATCCTTTTGCGCCTACCTCCACGCTCTTCAGTGGCTCCTTTCATCTCCGAATGTATAAGTCCTTTCTTTTCAAGTCGTGACAAAACCGCATGGATTGCACTTATTGAAATGGACTTACCTGTATGCTTCTTGTATTCCTCTGTCACGGAAAACCCATAAGCTTCTTCTTTCATTTTCATGATCAGTAGCAGCACTGTTTCTTCTAAATAACCAAGTTGTTGCATTTGTTCAATATTTGTAGAAGGTAAATGTAGTAAATAATTTTTATTTCTTCAACACTTGTAGAATTAATATCAATAATCGATCATTTAAAGCCCTAGTTCCATTACCCATTCCTCTCAAAATGGAATTTACTCATCGATGATTCATCAACATTTTTTGACAACTCATGTTACTTTCTTATCTTATTCTTGGTTTGCAATGCAGATCAGCACCTTCTCACCACCAAATTTTAGGAACTAACGCTATACTTACATGAGTGAGCAGGGCCGCTTAAGAGAACTTCTATCCTATCAAATTCTGGATACTCCTTCAGAGAAGCAACTCGATGAAATCGTTGAAATAGCCTCGATTGCATTTGATGTCCCCATAGCCCTTATTTCGCTACTCGATGACACACGTCAATGGTTTAAGGCAAAACATGGAGTTGAGAAAGATTCCTTCCCTATCGAGCATTCACTTTGTCAGCTCACGATCAAACAACCTAATGATGTTTTCGTAATCGAAGACGCCTCAAAGGACGATCGTACCAAGGACCATTTTTTGGTTAAAGAAGGTCCCAAATTAAGGTTCTATGCCGGTGTCCCATTGGTTTCACCGCGTGGTTTTGCTATTGGTACGCTCTGTGTGATGGATTCAAAACCGCATATACTGACTGAGCAACAAAAAAGATTACTGCTGATTCTGGCCGAAGGAACCATGAATTTCCTCAATTCGCGCAAGACCATCCTCAAGCAAAAGAAGAACATCGAGCTCAACGCGGAAAAACTCAAACAATTGACCGATCAGGCTCCGGGAATCATTTTTCAGTTCGAAGTTGATCGCGAGGGTCGAGCATATTTCCCATTCCTCAGCAAAGGGGTCCACAACATTGATCCTGATATGGATGTTCGTGAGCTCCGAAGAGATGTCAATGGACTTAAGCGACTGGTTTACAAAAAGGACTTTCCATTACTCGTAAATAGCATCAAAGAGTCCGCAGAGACCATGAAAGATTTGAATATCGAATTCAGAATAAAAGTAAAAAATAAGGTCACCTGGCACTTATGCATGGCTAAGCCAGAAAGAAGCAATGGGGTAATCACGTGGTTTGGAACCTTTCAGGACATCACTAGTCGTGTGGAGTATGAAAACACAATCGAGCAAATTTCATTCGATATTTCTCACATGCTGAGGCGTCCAGTGACGACTCTCCTTGGCTTATCCTCAATCATAGAAAATGATGAAAACCTGGATGCCAAGAAGTTAAAAGAGTACAGTGGATACATTCGTTCAGTTTCTGATGAGCTCGACAAGTTTACTCGGAAACTCAACGAAACCTACATCATGAAGTCTAAGATGATCAAGAAGATCAAAGGTGAATAGAAATAACTAACAAACGCTCCTCAGCATTCCATAACCAATTTAGCTTACCAATTCTATCCTCAAACCCACTCCAACCATTTTCTCTCCATTCACCCATTTAGCAGTTACATGGATCTCAGTTTCATTAAGAAGGGCTGGTAAAATCGTTTCGGCCATTTCTTTTTTTAGGTAGCCAATCTGGTTTTTATGTTTGGAAAGGACTTTTACCGCATTAGGATCATAGGGATTGTCCGGCTCAGCTTCCAATTGCAACTTATCATCCTCCGCTACCTCTCGTTTGATAATTTCCTGGCGAGAAGATCCATCTGCATTATCTTTAGAGACACCTACGACTTTGGTTTCATAGACAAAAACAGAAGGTATTTTGATGATTTTAGCCACACCCCAAATTTAAACCCCATGCGCATCTTTTCAATGGTACTCGTTCTACTATCTTTTCTTTCTCATGCCCAGGACATTGAGAAATTAGCCGATGAACATATAAAGGAAAATGGTGTACAAATTCTAAAGGATTTTAAAACACTGCTTTCTTTTCCTAATGTAGCATTTGACCTACCAAACATCAATAAGAATGCAGACCACATCATCTCCGAATTGGCTAAGCGAGGAGTAGAATCAAAACTACTTCGCATGGTAGGAACTCCTCCTATCGTCTATGGATATTATCCAGTGGAAGGGGCTAGTCGAACACTTGCATTTTACGTGCATTATGATGGACAGCCCGCAGATAAAACGAATTGGACAAATGGTCCGTGGGATCCAACATACTATTCCAAGGCAATTACTGACGGTGGAGAAGCCATAGATTTTCCTACCACATCGGACCAAATTGAAGAAGAGCACCGGATATATGCACGCTCAGCTGGCGATGACAAAGCTCCTATCATAACAATCTTATCGGCATTGGACATGATCCAGGCTAACGAAATCAAGATAACTTCCAACCTGGTGTTCTTTTTTGAAGGTCAGGAAGAGTCAAGTTCTTTACAGTTAAGACAATACCTGACTGATAACCGAGCACTTGTAGATGAAATTGACCTTTGGCTGTTTTGCGATGGTCCCATTCATCAATCCAAACAACCACAGCTCGTCTTCGGTGTCCGTGGTGTGACGGGAATGGAGATCACCACCTACGGACCCAATCGACCGCTACATAGTGGACATTACGGCAATTGGGCACCAGTACCCGGGCAGATTCTCTCTGAGTTGATTGCTAGCATGAAGGATGAGGACGGCAATGTGGTTATTGATGGATTCTATGATGATGTAGAGCCGCTTAGTAATCTGGAGATTGAAGCCATGAAAAACATTCCTCTCATCGATAATGACCTCAAAAGGGAGCTGGGAATCAACAATCCTGAAGGGACAGAATCTTATAACGAGCGACTTTTACGTCCATCTTTAACCGTTAGAGGACTGAGCAGTGGCAACACGGGAAGGTTGGCCAGAAATGTGGTTCCAGCAACAGCAACAGCAACAATTGGTATGCGCCTGGTCAAAGGATGTGATCCGGAAAAGCAAAAAGATCTCGTTGAAGCCCACATACGAAAGCAAGGCTTTCATATTATCCGAGAAGATCCGGATTATGAAACCCGGATGAAGTATCCCAAAATTGCCAAGGTTGAGCGTTTTGGCGGATACCCCGCAGCACGAACATCTATGGATCTCCCCATTATACAAGATGTCATTGCTTGCACCAAAGAAATAGCAGGTGATGATTTGATTCTACTGCCCACACTTGGAGGGTCATTACCGCTGTACCTATTTACAGATGAGCTTAAAACCCCTGCCATAATCCTCCCAATTGCGAATCACGACAACAATCAACATGCGGCGGATGAAAACATACGAATCGGTAACCTATGGTACGGAATTAAGCTAATGAGCGCCTTGATGACAATCGATGAATAAATTCAATGGTCAATGCCAATGACGACTTATATTTGACGAAAATTTTCACGTATGTACACCTTCCTACTCCATTTTCACTCAGGCCTTCGATGGCTTGTACTCCTTGCAATCGTAATTGCCGTTTTAAAATCATTGGTTGGACTTTTTGCAGGCACCAATTATACCAAGTTTGACAAAATAGTAGCGGTCGCTTTAGTAGGAATGATGCACCTACAATTGTTGACTGGACTGGTTCTATACTTTTTCTACAGTCCATTTATCACCTATAACATGAGTGATCAAGTATCCAGGTTTTGGTCGGTAGAGCATCTTGCTTTGATGCTATTCGCCGTAGTAGCCGCACAAGTGGGACGCTCCATCAGTAAGAAAACTCAAGACGCTCAGGTCAAATTTCGATTCCAATCCATCTTCTTTGGAATGGCACTGGTCTTGATGATTATGGGTATCCCGTGGAATAGGATCTAACCTCTCATCTACGACATAAAAGTATTTCATTCTCGACGAAATTTAGTTTTATGTAAAGGTTGTAGTATACGTTAGGTAGACAACCATTTAGAAAGTTGGAATGAATATCTGGACTTTACAATATCAGTGACTTTCTTGCAAAGATGAGAAAAGTACAGTTAATTTTCTTGGCGCTTCTTTCAATCAATGCGCTTTTTGCTCAAAACATCTATTATGTTTCAACGAACGGTTCTAATACCAACATTGGCTCTGAAAATAGCCCTTGGGCAACAATTGATTTTGCGGTCGATCAAGTTAAATCACAAGACACCATAATTTTAAGGTCTGGTACATACGATGGGGATATAACTATTGAAACAAGTCATATTACTATTAAATCATTTGACGGGGAGTTTGCCCACATCTCTTCACCGTCTGATGATGATAATATCGCACAAACCATATGGTTCAATGCTTTGGGAGGAAGGCTGATCAATGTTGAAGTTAGCGGAGGCTACTTTTATGCTGTCAAATTTGAACAAGGTGATGGTTATGTCAAGTCTTGCAAGATTCACAGTAGTGGAAGAGACTGTATAAAAATTGTTCCTGAGGCCAATAATATTGAAATTGAAGACTGTGAAATCTACAATTCAGGACAAAGAGACAATAGTAATGCAGAGGGTATAGATAATGTCAATGGTGATGGAATGGTAGTAAGGAGATGCTACATTCATGATATTGCAACCAATGGAGCTTATGCCAAAGGCGGGGCTAGAAATACCATCTTTGAAAGCAACTTAGTAATGAATTGTGGTGGTGCAGGAATTACTTTAGGATTCTTTACCTCATTAGAATTTTTCGATCCGGGAGAAAATCCCAATTATCACGGAAACATTGACGGTATTGTACGGAATAATATCATAGTAAACACTGACGGACCGGGAATCGGCATGTTTGCCGCTCTAAGGCCGAAAGTATTTAACAATACACTAGTTGGAGTAGCAAATAGTCAACGTGGAGGTATCCATTTTGAACCCGTAGAAAATAACGAAGAATTACGTAAAGTTATTGATCCTCAAATCATTAACAACATTATTATCATGGACGAAGAGTCGTCGAGAACGGTGATAGAAGATAGAAATGATGCAATTTCGGGTTCGGTCACATTTAGTAACAACATCTACCATGATGAAGACGGAATTCCTCAATTCAGATATAACAGCACGATACTGTCATTCTCAGATTGGGTCAATTCTGTATCTGGAGGAGATGAAGGATCTATGACATCTGCTCCCCTTTTGGATGGTAATTATCACTTGACTGAAAATTCACCTGCAAGAAACAATGGCAGTACTGAAGTCGGAGATATTATTGACTATGATGGTTCGGTAAGGATTTCCCACTTTGATATTGGTGCAGATGAGTTTGATTCGCAATGCGGCATCACTCCTACCCCTCCTTCAACTGGAACCATAGGTACAGGTGCTTTATGTGCTGAAGATGTTGTATCGATCCCTTTGTCAACTAGTGATGCATTTCCTGATTTTGTCCCATATCCAAATCCGACTAGTCATTATATCGAGGTATCTGATGCTTTCCATACAAAGCTTTATGATCTTAATGGGAAAGAAGTAGCTTTTTCAATCATAAATTCCAAAAGGATTGGAATAACTACATTGAAACCCGGGTCCTATATTTTAACAGATACTAAGAACAACTTTCAATTTCATATCATCAAGCAATGACCAATTGACTTTCGAAACCGAGTCTCAAAAAAATCTTAGTTCACCAAAAACTCGTAAATCTCTTTCCAGTTTTTGGGTTTAAGATCTGCTTCGGTGGTGTCATCTGAATATGCCGAAGTGAGATAAATGGATTTGCAGCCTAAATTGTTTGCCAGCTGTACATCTGTTCCACGATCTCCTAATACGTAGGAATTGGATAGATCATAGTTTCCATTCACGTACTGGGTCAACATGCCTGTCCCAGGCTTTCGATTGGGGTGATTATCTTTTTCGAAATGCTCATCAATGTGCACGGCATCAAAATGAATACCTTCTGTCTCCAGCAGACGCATAATGAAGTTATGAACGGGCCAGAACTCATGATCAGGAAATACTTCGGTCCCCAGACCATCCTGGTTGGTCACCATTACAAACAGGTAATTGGTTTCTTCTTTTATCTTCTTCAGGTAGTATAACGCTTCTGGCAAGAAATCCAGTTTTTCTATGGTTTCAATCTTTTCATCATCCGTTTCCTGGATGATGGTTCCATCACGATCAATGAATAATATGGGCTGCATGGTGGCGAAGATAGTCGGAGGAATACTTAATTCACAATGAATGAACTTGGTCTGATCAAAAGATCAAAATGACCGTATAATGAATGAATTCATAACCAACATTCAGCAAAGATGAGAATAGGAATGACATGGCTTCTGATCGCATTAAGTCAAAGTCTCTGCATGGCTCAAATTGAGTTAATGAAGGATTTTAAACTTGGCGACAATAAAGTGGGGTTTAAAACAGAAAGAATCACTGACTATTCCAGGACTTATGGCAACAGTTATCGGTCAATCCAAATGTTTGTATGGTATCCAGCTAGTGGCCCGTCAATCCAACCACTCACGTATGCGGAATACTTCAATCTGAACAACCCAACAGGTAAAAGTGTAAGCATACCAATTGATACATTAATTCAACGTGAAATCAAGGCTCTTTCACGTATTTATGAACAACCCATTCAAGCATCAAAATATATGGAACTTGAGACGATTGCACTGTTAAATGCGCCACCTCTGGATGGGGATTTCCCTGTACTCCTATTTGCTCCTGGCGGCAACACTTCAAGTTATTTACACTCGGTCTTGGCTGAGTACCTGTCCAGTCATGGATACGTTGTGGTTAGCTTCCCTTCATTAGGTAACATTGAAGGACAGCGATGGCCATTTGACCAGGTGGGAATTGATATTCACATCGATGATATGTCGCTTATCATCAATCATCTCAAACGAACAATGCCGCAAGTAGATATTGACAAAACAGGTTTACTATCCTGGAGTGTGGGTGGGGTATCTCAAGGCTTGCTAAGCATGAAGAATCCAACCATTGACCTGTTCATTAGTCTCGATTCAGGTATTGGCAGGCTATATGGGGTAGAAATGATGAAAGAATCACCCCATTTCGATTACAACAAATTCAACATTCCCTATTTGCACTTGACCGGGCGACAACCAGAAATGTACAACGTAGAAAGAAGTTCCGAATTCTATGATTCCATTGCCTCTCAAAATAAGTATTATCTAGAAATAGAATCTTTCGCTCATCATCATTTTATGTCACAACGAGGTTTGATTCCTTCATTTGCCATGGAGCCCCAGAATACAGTCATCATTGACGCTTATGTTGACATGAGCCGATTGGTTCAGACATTCTGTGATGCATATCTCAAAGAAAATTCCCAAGTAAAGCAACAATGGACAGAAAGGATAGAAAATCGCTAACTGCCGAAACATCTGCCACTTCACGTCAACTGGCTGCCACTTCACGAATTAGAATGCCACTCCTTTTCCCTAACCGCATTTTTACACGTTTTTCCCTCCAAAAAAAGAAATGGACAGAAAATCATTTATTAAGAAAAGTGCCTTAGGAATAGGTCTTTTAAGTGCTCCTACGATTATCATAGCTCAAGACAGTTCAAAACTCTCTTTAGAGGAGATCAAGGAGTTTGTTTTTGCAGCTCATAAAGATTTGGATGAAACAAAGAGGATTATTGAAGACAAACCGCTCCTTTTGAATTGCACCAATCAAAGCAAGAAGGGTGACTTTGAAACCGCCATTGGAGGAGCTTCTCATATGGGACGAAGAGATATCGCCGACCTTTTGTTGAGCAAGGGTGCAAGGCTGGACATATTCAATTATGCATTCCTAGGCTATTCAGATTTCGTCATAAAATTGGTTACTGATTACCCTAATTTGCTCAATTCCCCGGGGCCACATGGCTTTACCTTGCTCCATCATGCGAAAGCTGGGGAAAACAGTGAATTAGAAGAGTGGCTGATTTCGAAGGGATTAACTGAAACTTGGTTTAAAGGAGCATTCGGCTGATTATCTGTAACTTGATTGAATGAAATTTGAATTAAGCAAAAGACGATATATCATCTATGGATCGCTTTTTTTGTTGTTGGCCTCTTGTGTAGCACTACTGCAGAACTTTATCCGATATGGATCAAACGAAGGGTACGATCTAGGAGATTCCATCGTCTACTTAATCGTAACGCTACTTGGGTTTACACTGCTACTACCTCTGATTTATAGGTTCATAAAATTAGGAGTGGCCAAGTATCAGAAATACTATACCATTTATGTATTGGCATTAAGTATAATAAGTGTTTGTATCTATTACGTATTTGCAAGTGTGACCATCCATTTTCTTGGGTTTTATGATAGCTATTTTTCAGAGCAATATGCTCGCTATTACTTTGGACGAGAAGCCTTGATTCATTTAACCATGATGATTGTTTCAGGCTTCATTCTCTACCTCTTTCCATTTTCAGACAATGGGATTGATAAAAGAATTTCAGCCGCAATCGGACGAAAAGAAATCACCATTTTCACAAAAGACATTCAATGGATAGAGGCATATGATCACTATCTGAAGATTCATACGGGCAGTGATTCACTACTAAAAAGATCCACTTTAGAAGAGATGGCCAAAGAATTACAACCAGAGTTTATAAGAATCCATCGGAAGTACCTGGTCAACAGGGCGCAAATCGTAAGAAAAGAAAAACAGCAGAGAGACGAATTTGTCATTTTACAATCAGGAGACAAGTTAAAAGTTGGCCGTTCATTCTCTCCATTGGAATGGTGAATAATAAATAGTAATTAAATGGAACATAAATTTTCGCTGGGAAGAATCATTCTGTTTGGGCACCTGGTAGACCAGCTCAAATCCTTTTATGTGGACAACCTTAACTGCTCAGTAATTGAAGAAATAAAGGATCAATGGATCGTCTTGAAGGCCGGCGATATTGAAATCGCTCTGCACAAAATTGGACCAGAATACGAACCCGAGAATGGCGAAATATTTAAGGTCGAAAGCAACGCGAAGCTCGTATTTCACACGCGTGATGATATCAAAGAAATCAGGCAACGCCTAATTGACAATGGTGTCACAATTGGAAAAATCAATTCCTTCGAAGGCATCAGCTCACTCTTTTGTGAAGGAGAGGACCCCGAAGGAAATGTATTTCAAATCGAACAAAGGCTGTAATATCAATCACTTACAATGTTGCTGAAAGTGGAAGCAGAAGCAGCAACCACGGCTCGCTCCCAGCCATCAGGTATGGATCCATTAAGTAACGCACCGGGTTTCAGCGTTGGGTATATCTCTCCATAATGCCTGATCTCTGTAAAATCCGTTCTTCGCATCCTATGCCAGGGCCTTAGTTCGGTAGAGGACGACAGACCCATGGAGCCCAACATCTCAGCTACTCCGTGCATCGTTGCATCGTGGTATTCAGCTGTCCGCTTAGCCTTATCATTAATATCCAGTCCCTTTACGAGCTTAGGATCTTGAGTGACTACTCCTGTCGGACAATTATTGGAGTTGCATCGCAAGGCCTGAATACATCCAATGGCCATCATCATGCCTCTTGCAGAATAGCACACATCCGCCCCAATTGCAATGTTTTTTATCACATCAAAAGCGGTAATGATTTTTCCACTGCATAAAACCTTCACTTTGTCCCTTAGATTGTATCCAACAAGTGTATTGTGTGCAAAAGACAAGGCCTCCACAAGCGGTGTGCCTATTCGATCGGAATATTCAACAGGAGCAGCACCTGTTCCTCCTTCGCTTCCATCGATATCTACATAGTCAGGATGAATACCCGACTCCACCATCGCTTTGCAGATGGAGATAAACTCTCTACGCTTCCCAATACATAGCTTTATTCCAATCGGTTTTCCGACCGAAAGATCTCTTAGGTCTTTGATAAAATCCATCATCTCCAGCGGTGTTTTAAAAGCCGTATGTCCCGGTGGTGATGCTACAGTTTTTCCTACAGGCACATTTCGAATCTTGGCAATCTCCTCGTTTACTTTTTCTGCAGGTAGTATTCCTCCATGACCCGGCTTAGCCCCCTGAGAAAGCTTGATCTCAATCATCTTAACATTTGGATGGTGGGATTTCTCCTTAAACAGCTCAGGATCAAAGTCACCATCGTGCGTACGTGCACCAAAGTAGCCCGTACCAATTTGCCAAATGATGTCCCCTTCATGCTTCAAGTGATATTCAGTGAGCCCACCTTCCCCAGTGTTATGAGCAAATCCACCAAGCTTAGCTCCCTTGTTCAACGCTTCAACCGCATTTTTACTTAATGAACCGTAACTCATAGCCGAAATATTGAGAATGCTTGCGCTGTAAGGCTGCTTACAATCCGGACCTCCAATCGTGATTCTCAAGCTCTTCGGATCCACTACCGTAGGATTCAAAGAATGATTAACCCACTCATAGCCAACATCATACACATCTTTCTGTGTTCCAAAAGGCATGGTGGAGAGTTCACTTTTGGCCCGTTGATAAACAAGCGAACGAGAGTTCCTGGAGAATGGGACTCCATTTGAATTCGTCTCGATGAAGTACTGACTGATCTCCGGTCGGATGCCTTCTAGCAGGTATCTCAAGTTACCTACCAGTGGAAAATTTCTTCGTATGGCATGCTTTTTTTGAAAAACATCATAAAATCCAACGAGTACTAATGGGCCAACAATGATAAATGACCATAACACATCTGTCCTGAACATCGATATCAATAAGATTCCAATAACGACTATCAGCGAAATAACAATGAACTGATTTCTCATGATTACATTTCCAAATTATAGTGTGATGAATACGATAGAATACTAGCTTCAATTTGAAAGTTAATGGTCCTCTCGTAAAATGATTGTTATTCATATTATTTCATAGACATTTGTCGTGAAGACATTACAAGCAGCTCTTGAAATACATCACAACACCGTCGGACAAGGTGATCCAAATTCTCACACAATCCTTTCAATCCAATCCCAGCGCATTGTGGGTCATTAAGCAGGACAAGAAGGTTCAACGACGCTTAAAGACGCTCATCGAATATGCGGTGAAAACGGGAAGAGAAAATGATGGAGTCTTCCTTTCGGATGATGAGACCGCTGCTGCTATTTGCTTTGAGGAACCTGCAAAATCAAATCTGAATAGCTATTGGAATCAATTTCAGCTGATTCTGGGAGCCATCGGAATCTTTCGTGTTCCCCAGGTATTAAGAAGAGAATCCTACCTCAAGAAAACAAGGCCAAATAAACCACACCTCAATTTCTGGTTTTTAGGTGTTAATCCAGCCAGCAAAGGTGCAGGAGGTGTTCATGATCTCAAAAAGGGAATCTTCAAACTTTCTTCCGAGAAACAACTACCGATCCTATTAGAAACATCAGTGGAACGCAATAAGAAAGTCTATGAACGATTCGGTTTCGAGTGTTATCATACATGGGAAGAATCGGAAGATTATACCCTTTGGTTCATGCAAAGAGATTATTCCTAAACTATTAATAAATCCAAGATGAGATTACTTGCCATCCTTTTCCTTGCCACAAGTTGTATTTCCAGTCGAAATCAATCGGTCGATCAAGAGGTTGCAGCATACATACGTTTGTACCAGGAGCGAACGGACTTTGAAGGTTTTCTAGACCTCTATGATGAAAATATGATATTGGAAGATATGATTGGTGGATACTACATTGAAGGGAAAGAACAATTTGCAGAATTTTTTAATTGGCCAGATGAGCGTTTTGAAAAACGTACGGATAAAACGATTATCGTGACCAATACGATCATTGAAGACAATAAAGCTTCTGTTCAGGGTTATTTCACTCCATTTTCATGGAATGGAAATGAAGTAGAGGCCATGCAATTCACTACCTTGTTGTACTTCAATGAGGAGAGAAAGATCATCAAACATGTCGATTGGATCAACTACCCTAACACCTTGATTGACTATTCCAAGCGGCCAAACTCGAACGAATGGATCAAATAAAAATATTTTTTGAGACGTCTGTAACAATTTCCCTGGGCTTGGATCAAAGGGGAAATTTTAAAACTAACAGACATGAAAAAGATATTATTAACAATCAGCATTCTATTCATTGCAATACTCTCCAATGCACAATCACCCATTGAGGTTGTAAAAAGCGGAGAAGGTAGCCCAATCATACTACTTCCTGGTTTTACTACACCCGGATCTGTATGGAATGAAACCATCGAAAATCTAAATGGATCCTATGAAACACACGTAGTTTCATATGCAGGATTTAATGGACTTGAGTCGATTAGCACTCCGTGGTACGAGCCTATCAAACAAGAGCTTATCAAGTATGTGAAGGAAGAAAAGCTTACCAAGCTTACCATCATTGGTCATAGTATGGGAGGTAACCTTGCAACGGATCTGGCTTTTGAATTTGATGATGAATTGGAAGGTTTGATTCTAGTGGAATCACTTCCTTGCATGAGAGATCTCATGATGCCAGGAGTACCAGCGAGCTCTCTTCAGTACGACAGCCCATACAACAATCAGATGTTGAACATGCCGGACGATGCCTTCAAGAATGTTGCTATGACCATGGCCCGAAACATGACCTATAAGGAGGACAAAATAGCGTTGCTCGCTGGCTGGTCCATAGCTGCAGATCGCGAAACGTATGTGTACGGCTACACCGACTTACTGAAACTTGATTTAAGACCTCAATTGAAAGAGATTTCAACACATACATTGGTACTCGGTGCTACCTTCCCAAGCAGAGATATGTCACAGCAAACCTACGATAAGCAGTATGTTAATTTGACAAATAAGACCATTGAATTGGCAGATGATAGCAAGCATTTCATTATGTTCGATCAGCCAGAGTGGTTATATGCTCAAATCAACCAGTACCTATCAAAAAATGCGCAATAACACGCCCCTATTTGAATCCTTACACGCTGAATACTATGCGATGGTACATCAGATGTGTAAGGGTTTTATGAAAGGGGATGTTGATCTGGCAAACGACCTGGCACAAGAATCCTTCATCAATACCTGGAGATCGCTTGAGAAATTTAAAGGCGCCTCCAGCTATAAAACCTGGATCTATCGCATCACTGTTAATACCTGTTTGAAATATATCCGTGATAATAAAAACAAACAGCAAGTAGCAATAGACACTGAGACTCAACTTTCGGAAGTGGTGAATGAATCCGTTGGTGACGGGCAACCTCATCAAGAACTATACACCGCCATTGGTAAGCTAAGTGAGTTAGATAGGTTGATTATCATGATGGTACTTGACGAATTGGAGTATGAGGAGATTGCCAAAGTAGTTGGGATCAACGAGGGCAACCTCCGCGTAAAAATTCACAGAATTAAGAAACAACTTAAAAAGATATTACAAAATGAATGATCCATTGGACAGCCTAAAAAGCAAATGGGACCAGGCAAAAGGTTCCTCAGACATTAAGCCGTCGGATTCATCCACATTGATTGCTTCGGCGCAAAAGAAAATGAAAAGTGTAGTGTATTCACACTATGGAAACATATTGGTGCTCAGCTTAACCGTTATCATGCTATGTGCCTTCTTTTACTACATCACTCCTTTTAAAGACTTATTAAGTCATGTAGGTGTAGCGGCTATGATCGGTGGACTACTGATACGAATAGCCATCGAAATTTATAGCATCAACAAATCAAAGCAGATAGATTTAAGTGATTCTGCTGCCAACACAAATGCGTCAACGTTAAACTTTTATGCCTATCGGAAGCGCATTCATGGGCCAGTAACAATCACTATTCTGATTGCATATACAATCGGGTTTTACATGCTCACACCCGAATTCAGTAAGTATCTCTCGTTCAATCAAGTGCTGTTAATGGATTCGTCTTATTTGGTAATCGCAGCAATCCTTATCTTCTTAATCAGGAAAGGGATTCGAGATGAAATGAGACTCCTCAACGAGCTGACTTCTTTCGGTGAAGAATTTAAAGAGCAATAAATAAGCGGCCTAAAGCCGCTTTTTTTCATATTATCCTTTTTCACAAAGCTGCTTGATGGCCTGTTCTGTACTTTCTTTTCCCCACGAAGGTGCGAATGGATTTTCCGGTTCCCCAGCCTGCTCAAACATCACTCTCGCTTTAAATAAGCTTCCGCATGCTTCTTCTGTGCCACCGCCCATGAATTGAGCAGTACCAAATTGCATTCTACCCAGTAAGTATTGCGCTCGTGGATTATTGGGATCCAATGCAATTGCCTTTTGGAAGGAGGCAAATGCCAGCCCACTGTAAGTCATGCCCCGAGTCCCAGGATCTACCATTAACTTAATCATATGAATATACCCACGCATGGATTCCAATTCTGAGTCATTAGGCTTAATGGTCTCACCTTTTTCCACTGCCTTCATTCCCAAATCAAGGAACTTGTCTTTATCCTCTGCTGACTCAACCATTTCACTCATACGTAGGTAACCAAAAGCTATGTAGTAGTAAGGCTCCCATCGATCTCCTTCCGCTTCTCCTATCCGATCCAATTGATTGATAACGCCTTGTAAAGACTCTGGATCTTTAGCAGAAAACATTGCTGGAATATTCTTAGCCATAGCTTTTTCAAATTGGCCATTCGCTAGTACCGCTGATGCAAGTAGTATACCCATTAATAGTATTAGATTCTTTTTCATAATTGATAATTAATTTGTGTTTTTAAAGATTTGGTAATTGATTAATTCCTTTGTTTTTAGAGAGCGTGATAAACACTCCCAGGAAGACAAATCGTCTGGCTGGAGGAGTGATAGCCCGTCTGGCAAAGACTCCTGCCTCATTCGGTTGATTGGCGAATTCATATCCATAGATATTGTTGATGCCTAAGAGGTTGTTGACCATCGCATGTACAATAATCTGATTGCTGTACAAGTAGCTAATATTGAAACTCAAGTCATGATAAGCCGGGGTTTTTCCTCCTAAGAATTGTTCGCTATTCAGGTCGTTGTATGGCCTTCCGCTTGCGAATGAGTACGTCACGCCCACCTGGGATTTTATTTCATCAAAGAACTTTTTTGTCACCACAGAGAAGTTGTGCGTGGAGGCAAACGCAGGAGTGAATGAACCCGGGTAATCCCTATGTCTTCGCTCGGTCTGTAGAAAAGAATAACTCACCCAGTAATCCATGTTTCTGATAGTCTTGTTATCTCTCCAGAACAGATCTATCCCTCGAGCGAACCCATCCCCATCGTTTTGAATGGTGGAACCACCGAAGACATTCGAATAGGTGACCAGGTCGAGGTAGGTCTTGTTATAAGCTTCGATGCGGAAACTCTGTCTCTCCTTTATCCATTGGTAGTTGACAATGTAATGTCTTGCTTTTTCAGGTTGCACTTCCGAATTCGTCAAGACCACCTGGTTTTGTGGCATTTGGTGAAACTCACCAAAGGCGACAGATACCTGGCTATGTTCACCCGTCTTGTATGCGCTTGAAAATCGAGGTGTTACTGAATATTGACCGTTCAGGTTGTTGTGTTCAATTCTCAACCCTCCCTTAAAGGCCAATGCAGAAGAAGCAAATAGTTCAGTTTCTACGAATGATGCAGTTAATGTTTCATCAAAACCCTGCTCAAAGGATCCGCTTTCGTCGGATAACGTTTGTTCCAGGTTCTGCTTGATTACCTCACCTCCAAAAAGAATGGATAATCGATCTGAGTGCATGTAATCTGCCACGACTTTGACATGCCCTCCTTTCAGGCTCTGATCACTTCCTGCCTGATCCAGTGAAGCAAAGTCATTACTTGTGGTGAGTGAAATTCCCCCTCGGATTCCCCATTTCTCTCCGATGAGCTCACGGTATGAAGTATTGAAGTGTGCGTAATCATTAGAGACCGTGACTGGTAACTCTACGTCGTTATTCCCGATCTCTGTTTCGAACAACTCCATGTCTGATGTACTGAGATTGGTATAGAACTTAAGCAGTCCGGTTTTGCTGGTTTTCAGACGATAGGCAAAGTTTCCATCAAAGCCCTCTGGTGCTTTGTCCCAGCTTAAGTTTTGTGGTGCAAGCTCAAAATAGGGGGTTAGGTTGGTATACTGGATCTTTCCGGCAAGTGAGCCATTTTTAAAAGCACGGGTAGTAGAAATATCTCCACCCACCGACATGATGGATAGATCGGTTCGATTGTTTTCAGCCACATCTTTCGACTGGAGAATTAAAGCTGAAGACAGTGCCTGACCGTACTCAGCTGAGTAGCCACCTGTTGAGAAACTCATCCCCTTGAACATGAATGGAGAAAATCGACTTCTACTAGGTGTATTGGGAGCCGCCGGCCCGTATTCACTATGCACAAGCATACCGTCGATGAAGGTTTTAGTCTCCCTTCCATCTCCACCACGTACGAAAAGTCGTCCGGTCTCTCCCACTGTTTGCGTACCTGGTAAGGTGTTTAGCGCACCCGGAATATCAGCCGTTGCTCCTGCGGTGGTTACGATATCTAGTGGTTTCATCACCTCACGCTTGTTTTCATCCGAAGCGTTAAATGATCCGGCGGTTATAACTACTGCATTAAGCACACTAACTTCCTCCCGGAGCGAGATATTGAGTTTTTGACTTTCGGGTTTTATAGGAAGAATGGCCTCATGGAAACCGATAAAAGAAGCTATGAGTACAAGGCTATCCGACTCATACGTGGTGAAGGAGAATTTTCCATCAATGTCAGTAGTTGCTCCATCATAGGTGCCTTTTAGATATACATTTACGCCGAGTAATGGTGCTCCGGACTTTTCTGTGATCGTACCAGAAATGGTTTGCTGTCCCTTTAGGCCAAAACTTAAGATAGTTAGTATGAGTAGTAGAAATGTCTTCATATTTTCGACTTTTAGCATGAGCCAAAAGTGAAGCTGAAGACATTCCCTCGCTAATAAGTCTTACCGAACTGTAGAAATAGTAGGATGAGTTGTATCAATTTTCTGAAAAGATGGATTGAGCCATCTGTTCTGCTATTTTAACTGTAGAAGGTGCTTTAAAAGGCTTTTTTAATTCTCTAAGCCAATATTCAATGTGATTTGGTTTTTCATGATCAATAAAATGTGTGGTTGCTGGAAGTACACAAAGATTGGCCATCGGCAATGTATTCAACAATTGTACGGTATGCTCCATCCTTACTGCATCTCGATCTCCTACCATTAGCATAACCTTTGTATTCACTTTCTTTAAGCTGTCTATTGATATAGGCTTTTGCTGACACATCAATTTCACTTGCTTTCTCATCCTGGGATCTGGTATTTTCTCATATTGCTTTACCATCTCAACCAGCTCCGGCTCCAATCCAGATCGTTCAGCATTGGCACCTGTCAACAACATCCCACTAATCTTTTGAGAATACTTGTATCCAAGGATCAAACCCAGAATACCACCATCGCTGTGTCCCCAAATGGTATATTTTTCGTGACCCAACTCATCCATCAATTGTTTAACATCCTTGGCCATTTCAAAATAGTCCATATCTCCTTCCGGGCAACTACTGTTGCCATGACATCTGCTGTCCATTACGATCACCATGTAGTCATCCAGAAAACGGGGAATGATGTGATGCTTTCCTTTGGCAGAACCACCATTACCGTGGAGAATGAGCAATGGTTCACCTTCACCAAAAACTTCATAGTAGACCTTTCCCCATCGGGTTTCCATCCAATATGATTTACCCTTGGCACCATCAATCTCAATCTTTTGCTGTGCAAAAGAAACTAATGAGATTAAGTACAATATTAAAATTAGTCCTGTCCTTTTCATCTTTAACTTTTTAAATTGGAATCAAAGAAACCTTTGATCATTAAATAAAAATTGTAAAATCAAGACATTTTGATTCTTGTAGAGGAACATCCAAGAAATGAGTTAGTTGCTGAATATGTGGACAGGTATCAATTATTCATCATTGATAAGCCAGCATACTTGAAGACGATCCCTAATGGTAAGATTGAATGTTATATTAATGTTGAGGGAACTTTTGAATCATTAGATCTTGAAACTAATACTTTTCAAAACAGTGGAATTAATGGATTTATCCCTGCAACTAATCAGACTACTCTATACCAAATACCTGAGGGTTTAACTTGTATCAACATCAAACTAAACCTGAATATCCTTTCTCTTCATGGCTTCAAAGGATTTCTTTCGGAATGGAAATCACATCAAGTATCAGACTTGATTACTGAGCAAAAGCAAACTCAGATAATCAAAAGTATAGACAAAAAGAACCCTGCTTTAGATGTTGATTTACTTGATTCAAGCTTGGTTGGCTATTTCAAAATGCAAGAACATGATCCAGTTATTAAAAAGCTCATTTCCTTTATTGAAATAGAATTAACCAGCGAATTCAAAGTTGCGCGATTAGCAGACCATATGCATATGACCACAAAGACACTGGAAAGATGGACAAAGAAACACTTCAATCTGCCTCCCAAAGAGCTATGGAAAGTTATAAGATTTGAAACCACCACTTCATATTTAAAAAATAGCCAAAGTTGTAAGCTAATAGATGCGCTTTCCTTTGGATATTATGATCAATCGCACTTTATCAAAGAATGTAAACGCATCACTGGTTACTCTCCCAAAAGTTTTTTTTCTAAATTGAGCCTACCGACGAACGATATTATTTTTGAAAATAAACCTAAAAATTAGATGAAAAAACTTCTTTTAATCCTGATGATCTTATCATTAGTTGGAGCACTGCATGCACAAAAATTTGACAAGCAGATAGAGAAAATGGTTGCCGATACGGAGCAAGAAGTGATCGAATGGCGACACTGGTTCCATCAAAATGCTGAGCTTAGCAACCGAGAGTTTGAAACAGCCAAACGGATTGCATCCATTTTGGAAGATATCGGTTATGAGCCTCAAACTGGCGTAGCAAAAACGGGAGTAGTTGCTGTTTTAAAAGGAGGAAAACCAGGACCAGTAGTTGGATTACGTGCAGATATTGATGGACTACCTGTTAAAGAAAGGGTGGAGCTACCCTGGGCTTCTGAACAAATGGGTGAATACAATGGCGAAATGGTGCCCGTAATGCATGCATGTGGTCATGATACTCATATTAGTATCCTGCTTGGAGTTGCAAAGATGCTTTGGGAAATGAAGGACGATGTACCCGGTACCGTAAAATTCATCTTCCAACCCGCAGAAGAAGGTGCTCCCAAAGGAGAAGAAGGCGGAGCTCAATTAATGGTTAAAGAAGGCGTGCTAAAAAATCCGGACGTAGATGCCATCTTCGGACTTCATATTAATGCCCAAACACCTGTAGGTACCATCAAGGTCAGACCAGAAGGTATAATGGCTGCCGTCAATTCCATGCGTATCGATATCAAAGGAAAGCAAGCTCATGGATCAGCTCCATGGGACGGCATAGATCCTGTAGTTACTGCTGCACAGATCATCAATAACCTTCAATCCATTGTAAGCCGAAACATGCAGCTGACAGAAGCTCCGGCCGTAATTACTATTGGTGCGATTCATGGTGGAGTGAGATATAACATTATCCCTGAAGATCTTTACATGCTTGGGACCATTCGTACGTTGAATGCAGACATGCGTACGCAGATTCTGCAACGAATTCGTGAGGTAGCAACTAAAACCGCAGAATCAAATAATGCAGAGATTGAAGTATGGATAGATGAAGGATACCCAGTCACTTACAATGAAGTTTCGCTTTATAATCAAATGCTTCCAACGTTGAAACGAGCGGCAGGTGAGGAAAATGTTGAGATCATCAAACCGATCACTGGCGCTGAAGACTTCTCTTTTTTTCAGGAACAGGTTCCTGGACTTTACTTTTTCATTGGGGGATGCCCTCCGAATATGGATCATACAAAAGTGGCCGGTCATCACACTCCGGATTTCTACGTAGACGATAGCGGAATGAAGCTTGGCATGAAAGCCATGATGGGTCTCACACTCGATTACATGAGCAAAAAGTGATAATTGTGGATGTATTTCACTGAATAATACAATTTAATAGCTTAATAATTACATTTTATAAGTAAAATGACTACTGATATATATGGTACAATCCCAATATATAATAGTAGTATACGGATACATCTTTGAGGTAAGATTATAAACCATTAACAGCTATGAGATATTTATTCGATAAACTTTTTCCAAAGAAAGATTCTTTAAAACTTACCAAAACTGATTCAGGAGAATGGATCGTGAAGAAGAACTTAAAAATCCTCTACATAGGATCAAAAGAGAAATGTCAAACCTATATTATAAACCAGCTAAATGTGGCTTAGCGGTGAGCCATTTACGTTGTAATTAGGAATAGGTGGAAAACCCTGCCGCACGGCGGGGTTTTTATATTTAATCCCGATCGGCCCAAAAACCAAAGAGCCAATTGCCTGGTGCCTTTTCATCACTGGATCTAAAGAATTCATCCACGGCTCGCATCAATTCTTTTTTAGTGACATAGTCGTCACCGTCACGATCCAGCTTAATAAATGCTTTTGCAGAGTGCTTAATTGGAATGTGGTAGCACATAAACATATCTGAGTACTCATTTACAGAAATAAGTCCGTCATTGTTCACATCAAATGAGTCAAAGATGGAACTGATCATGTGAATCACCCAGCTTTTGTAAATATGTTCGTTCCCTTTACTTAGCATATTATCCATAAACTCTATGAAATGCTCTTCATTGGCTTCACCGCCTTGCCTTTCAAAATATTTTTGAAACATCTTCCAGCTTTGTGCGCTTCGGTTGATGACTGTCTTGTATTCCTCGGTTCCGGGTTTATACATCCAAAGAATACAAAGGGACTCCCCTATTTCCATGAAATCATTCACTTCCAGGACACCGTTTCGATCCTGATCAAGAACAACATGAAAGTAGTGAGAGATTTTTTGTTTCTGCAGTGGTGAAAGCATATGTACTAAGATTTGAACGTCAAAAGATAATAGATATATCTTAATACACAACAATATAAAAAGGTGACCTAAGCATGAAATTTGCATTTACCGTGTTCACCACTTATTCAAACTTAGATACAAGAATTTAGTCAGACAATAAACTTAGTCAGTCCTGCATTTAGACATATCTCTAAATTTATTTATGTATGGTCTTTGGTCAAACAGTTAATTAAAACCGTCTCTTAAATGCTAGAAAAGCTATTCTGGCATGCAGGTACAACCCGACACTGGAAACAATGAACAAGATGATGATCTGATATGTGGCCATAATCCAGCGTTTAAGAATAAATATAAGGGTTTCGAATCAACCTATCCAATTTCAAAGAAGTCAACCCCAAAACAACAAATCGATCTTTTACAGATCACTAGAGGTCTTTGCATAGGCCAAAGGGGTCATTGCAGTGTGATGAGGGGTCATTGCAGAGGTTAAAGCGGTCTTTGCAGAGGTCCAAGTGGCCTTTGCACGACTTGAAGCGGTCATTGCAGCGGTTGAAGTGGTCATTGCATAACCCCAAATGGTCTTTGCAGAGGTCAAAGTAGTCATTGCAGTGCGATGAGGGGTCTTTGCAGAGGTCAAAGAGGCTTTTGCATAGCAATGAGTAATCGTTGATTGGCTTTACCAGAAAAGTTACCCACAGACACGAAATACTTTCATGACGGTTGCGTCTTAATGCAACCTTGTCACCAAAGAACGGACTTTAAGTAGGACACATTTAAAAGTTTGTGAAGAGCATTCATCTTATTTCTTATTTCTTGACGGTTCTCTTAAGCAGTCAAGGTGTGGCACTTTTGATCACAATTTTCTGTGGAACAAAAAAACGTGCACAGACCTATCTACTATCTAGTTTGGTTTCGGTGATCATGGTTATCATCTTCAGCATTGTCATTCATCAACAACCCTACATTCACTTTCCACACTTAACATTGGTTCACCAGCCTTTGATTTTCACGCTTTTCCCTTTGGTCTACCTTCTGGTCTTAACTGCCATCGATAATGACTTCAAATGGTCAAAATCTCACGTTCTACATTTTGCAATTCCCATTTTTATTGCGATCAATCTGCTGCCATTTTATGGAGCCGATGCAAATAATAAAAGTGTGAGTTTCGCGCTTGAAAGCCAAATAATCAACCTGCCCTGGCGTTGGCAACTTTGCATCCTTTGCATTCAGGGATTCTTATATCTACTCGCTATTATTCGACTTGTACAAAATCGATTCGGCTCATTGAAAACTGCATTTTCTACTCCGCAAAGCAACTTCACTTCATGGACTAAGGGTTTGGTCATATTGTTTGCCATCCTATTGATATCAGCATTATTAAGATTGCTATCAAATTACACCATCGACACGCAATGGATCTCTCTACTCATGCTCAG
Organism: Ekhidna sp.; assembly: GCA_965601465.1. Taxonomy (GTDB): domain Bacteria; phylum Bacteroidota; class Bacteroidia; order Cytophagales; family Cyclobacteriaceae; genus Ekhidna. The sequence continues at coordinate 3,796,459 of OZ271834.1, forward strand.
CATAGTCATTATGGTGATTGGTTCGGGATATTGGTTTAGACGAACAAATGTGGACATCAAATATGCCGGATCTAAACTAACAATGGAGCAATCAAAAAGACATCTTGAAAATTTAGTTGAATTGATAATGCGCGAACAACTATTTAAGAATAGGAAGTTGACTGTGTCGCATTTGTCCGAGGTATCAAGAATTCCATCTCATCACATTTCACAAATCATCAACCAGGAGATGAAGATGAACTTTTGGGATTTCATCAATAGCTATCGGATTGAAGAAGCCAAGGATCTGTTGAGTCAGGAGGATAACCACAAGATACTGCGAGTAGCGTATGAATCAGGTTTTCATTCCAAGTCAGCTTTTTATGCTGCTTTTAAAAAGCATACAGGATTGACACCTACTCAATTCAAAAATGGAAAAAGAAGTCCTGATCTATAACCCCGGAAGTTTTTGAACATCGTTGGTACTTTCTTGTCATCAAAAAATGATGGTAAGTAATTTTTTAAGTCTTTTATTGGCTGTAATCGTGATGGCCCAATGTTCCAGGGTTAATCACGAGGACCCACTTTCTGTTGAAGCACAGCAACAAGACTATGATATTTTGGTAGACGCACTAACTGAAGCTTGTCCGGTGCTTGAAAGCTATCGTAGCGAAGAAGAGGTGGCACAACACTTTGCTTCTATGCGTAAAAAATTGAATGAACCCCAGTCAGCCCTGGGATTCTATCAACATATAATAGCACGAACCCTATCCTACTTTCAGGATGGTCATCTGCAATCGTATGCCAGCAATGAAATATACGCGTCTATAAACCAAATAGAAGGCTTCCTTCCATTAAGGCTTAAGTTTCTTAATGATAAAATTTATATCTGGACTAATTTATCTCCGTCCAGTGCTATTGAAGAAGGCATGGAAATCCTCTCCATCAATGGAAAACTGTCTGAAGATATTATAAAGGAACTATCCCCATATCTAAGTTCGGATGGAGACAATAATTACTTTAAATACCACAGGCTCAACAATGAATACCGACTTTATGTCGCCTTTCTATTTGGCCTTCCTGATGAGTACAAGCTCATGCTCAGGAACGTAGATGAAACAGTTACATTGAGAGCCATTTCCGGTGGTACTTTCTTCGATCTAGACAAAGAGAAACCTGAACCTACAGCTCCAAAAAAACTTGTTTCTGTTTCATATGATGAGGACCGATCGACTGCCATCTTTCAGTTTACCACCTTCGGAGATCGTGACGGGGAAGGTGAATTAAGAGCGATTCTCGATGACTTGATTGAGCAATGCGAAGAAAAGAAAATCGAACATTTGATCCTGGACATTCGCGGAAACACCGGAGGTTTTGATGGAAATGCGGCGATCATCTACAGCTATCTAACTAATACTCCTTTCCAATCGCTTAACGGACGATATCTAAAAACGAAACAGCTCTCTTTTCTTGAGTATGTCTTGAATAAGGACATACAGGAAACATTGCAATCTGTTCCATTGGTTAAACATCCCAGCGGATATAAAGTCAATATGGCCTTGGATCAGGTATTTCAACCCAACGCGATGAATTATTCAGGGAAAGTCTATTTACTGACTGACGAATCAACCTTTTCTACAGCTGGTCTTTTTGTGAGCATCTTTCGCAATAACAGCAGAGGTATGATCATCGGAACGCCAACCGGCGGTGGTTATCGGGGAGATGCCGGCGGAATCGCTTACCTTGAGCTACCTCATTCGAAGATTAATGTATTCGTGCCGCTGGTTAAAAACGACTACATCCATGATGATCAGGATTGGGTCACATTCCACCCTGACATCTTGGTTGAACCTTCTATTGAGGATTTAATTCATGGGCGTGATATTGTGATAGATGAAGTGTATAGAAGGATTGAGTCGGATTGAGTGAGAGTTGTTATACGGGTATCCGTTTGGGGAAGGTAGTAAGTAACATTGCCTAGCCGATAAAACACGAAGTAGCTTCCGCGCCAGGCAGTGGGTTTGAGTATGCGTTTACCCCACTCAGAGTCACTCTTGAGTATGGCTTTTGTGCGGCGAGGACTCTGAGATTATTTTTCGATAATCCGTAATTATGATTTCCTCAGAGTCCCCCTGTATCGTCCTAAAAAAAGTTTACAGGTTTCACATTAATCCTGCTATTGATTTACAGTTGTACTCAAGTTAGCAATGAAGCTTTCTTTCTTGGGTATATCTTCCATTGTTTTTCTGTTTTTAGATTGTTATTATGAACCAATTCTGGAGTTAACATTCCGATGCTCATGTGTGGTCTATCTTCATTGTATAGTTTGATACATTGACTCAGCAATTTCCTAGCTTCTGATAGTGTCTTTACTTGATAATGGGATAGATACTCTTCTTTTAAGATACCATTAATTCTTTCAGCTATTGCATTATCGGTAGGCTCAGAGGTCTCTGTCATGCTAATTTTGACCTTATGCTGCTGCAAAACTCGAACATATTCTGATGAACAATATTGAATTCCTCTATCAGAATGATGAATGAGCTGGTCTGCACCATGGGCAAGATTGGCCAATGCCATTTTCAACGCCTGCCTACTTTCAATCGTCTCTAGAGTATCTGCTACATGATATCCGACGATTTTATGTGAAAAGGCATCTGTAATCAGACTTATATACAAGAAACCTGAATCAACCTTCCAATAGGTTATATCACTTACATATAGTTGATTGGCTTGAGTAGGGACAATTCCTTTTATTAGGTTTGGCCATTTATGATAACGATGATAACTCATCGTTGTAGAGATAGTTCGTCTCCTTTTACGAACAAGTAAACCATTGACTGCTAGTAGTTTAAACAAAGCATCTCTACCGATCTTAATTTGGTTCTCTAGTAGAAATCCTTGGATCTTCTCATACAGTTTACGTGTTCCCATACTTCGGTGAAACTGACGGATCCTTTTAACCTCTTCCAAAATCAAGTGATGTTCAATACTTAAAAACTCCTTACGCCAATGATATTGATAGTAGGACTGACGGGTAACACCAAACAATTTGCATATCCGGGACAGTCCAATCCGCGGATAGCAGTCTTTTATTGCTGTTATTGTTTGGTGTCTGACTTTTTTCTGATTTCGATCTTAAGTTCATCCTCAGCGATCTCAATCATCTTCCGATATGCAGCGGCCTCAAGTCGTGCCATTTCAAGCTGCTTTTCTAGCTCCCGAACCCTGGAACTCTTTTCCCTTTTAGTATCAGGTTTTTTCTTGGCCATGTCCCATCTTTCCAAAAAGTAAGGTCTTTTAACCTTATAACCGTATTCTTTGAGCCAGTAAGTTAATCGAGTATTACCTAATCCATGCTTCTGCTCCATTGCACGAAGGGTCATATCACTCGAAAGAAATTCTTCACAAACACTCCTCTTGAACTCTTCTGTATACTTGTTTTGCCATTTGGTCTTATAGGTCTTTACATATCTTTTCATTTTAATAAGATTGTGTAAACCTATTTCAGGACAAGACACCCCAGCTGCCGCAAGTTTGCAACTTGTGGCTTATTCAAGAAACTCAATATCCACAAGACCTTTGACACCTGCATAGTCTCTAGCACTTGAGTAAAGATAATCCTCTGGATTTTCAACAATACCAGATTCAACTGGATTCATATGAATGTATTGCAATTTCTGATCAAATACTTCATTACTAAATAACTCAATAGGCTTATTGTCTTGTCTCCAAAATTGATAGGTTGAATTGTTACTATTTATGAGTCCCGCTGACTTAAATAATGGCAACATCCATTCTCTTCTGCTTTCGTTTTCTGTGCGGATGGCTTCTATGCATTTCTTGGATGTATACTTCTTCAAATCTCGAATGGTACCTGACAAATTAGATGATTTTGATCTTAGAATTAAATGGATATGATTGCTCATTATACACCAGCAGTAAACAACAAGACCTTTTTCTTTTTGACAGAATTTGACACTATCAAGTAGAATCTCACGATAGATAGATCTTGTGAAAACATCAATCCAACCAACGGTTGCAAAGGTTATAAAGTAGATACCATCTTTATTTTGAATTTTGTAATTCCTGCTCATGCATTACAAGTTGCAAACTTGTATTCGAAGCATTATTACTGATCACAAATTGTACACTTAAACTAACCACAAGTCGCACCACCGCACAACCCAAGCTGGAAGACTTGCGGTAGCTGTGGCTAGGCAGGGGTTTGATATGTTACCTATGCCATCTAGCCTTATGACCTCTAGAGTCAATATGAATCATCTGTCTATTAATAAATGAAGATTCCCCCTTGTAAGTACCTATCCCTCCTTTATCCTTTATTATTTCTTCATCCAAAAGCTTAAATACAATATCAACATCAGTTTCATTACTTTCACCATCATTGTTTACATCAAATACAATAAAATCTATTGCTTTCCCATGTAGATGTTGACTTTTTTTCGCAGCACCAAAGTAGGTTAGTAACTGGTTATGATACTTGTTCCTTTTAGTGCTTATAACAAGAAGTTTTGATGAATAACCTTTTGATTCTAGTGACTTCTTTAGGCTTTCATAATAACTCACAGCCAGGGAATCAACTCTATTTAGATTGTTGAAGTAAAGAAAGAAAGAAGATAGCAATACTATCAAAAAAAACATTAGAGTTAATAGTACTGCCCTAATCAGCTTTCTTCTAATAATCTTCATCCTTCCTCAAAGGGATCAACTTCTTTTTGCTTTACATGGTCATAAACATAGTATAATTTATGACCAGTTATTGAACCTTCACTATTAAAAATAGGCATGTACTTTTTCTCTAGTGTCAAAACCTGTCCACTATACTCAAAAAGAGTTTCGGTATAATTAAGACTGTCTTTTTCAGGGGACGAATGAATAAATCAATCCAATTAACCGTTGCAAAACTTACGAAATACAGCTTTTCTTGATCTCTAAACTTGTATTTTCTACTCATTTGAGAAAGTTAGATTTAAGATCATGCTATTTTGATTCTCATATGACTACTTGAAGTAGACAAAGCTTAGTTATTAAACAGTTTGTTTCCGTTAACAAAAAAGGTCCAAGCGGACGCTTGAACCAGTTTTTTGTTTTAATGCTTGCGCTAGTTGGGGTCTACTTCTCGTGGATATTCTAAGCCTAGGTAGGGTTAGTCCTATTCTTAACAACGAGTTACTTTAGACTTGAATAATTTGCTTTCATCCATTTTTGCGCCTTTTCCCCCTTAGCTATAAGAAAATCATGGTCATTGTAAGCTAAAAGAAAATCAAAATCTGGATTAGTAATATAAAATGTGAAGTAACTAGAATTATCTAGAATCTCTACCAAATCATTACCATCATCAGATTTAATAGCATACCTCTCATCATTTGGTTCGACAAAAAGAATTGTTTCCTCATTTGCAATCAATGATCTAATAGTTAACCAACCTTGCTCATCTCTGATTGAAATTGAATCAGACATACCTTGCCACAAAGGATAATTCAATCCATCTGTGTATTTACTTCCAATAGCTTCATACAATGCATCAAGGCTATTTTTTGAAATTTCTTGTACCTCTTTATTAAGCTCCTTTGCGGAAGCTTTTATTAAACTGCTAATACTGTATTTCGAATTCTTCATAACACAAAAATTATCGTTGTGGTCTACCAACTGGTACATCATCCAAAAGAATATGACCTTTTCTCCTTTCAGCTCTTTTACCAACAGTCCATCCAATATGAGGTATATCAGGTCCTTCTGAAGAATGCGGGTAATCAACGCTGACTTCTGCTCCATTTGGACCTCTATACTCTGTTGGAATAAGAGTACCATCCTTTGCTCTTGCTGCTTTGATTACATCAAACTCATCTCTAGGAATACCAATATTTTCAAAAGCCATATCAAGTGCTTTATTAAAACTGATCCCGGTTCCCCGCATATCTTGATCACCAGGATTATGTCCCTGTATATCCCAGCGAGTCTCACCTCCATATTCCTGTTCAAGCCAAGCTAGTCTTTTTTTCTCTTGTGAACTCAAATCGTTCGGATTCTTTCTTGACAATGTTTCATAATCCTTTCTATTTTGCTTGTCCCAATCAGCGTCGTTTCTAGGATCTCCATAAGGCTTAGCTTCATAGGATTTCTCAGTACCAAGCTCGCTGTTACCCATTGCGTCAGCTGCTGCTTGACCAGAAGCGTAATATAAAAGTGCACCCCATATTCCAAGACCTCTAAGCGGTAAAACTGTTGGGGCTACTAATGGTGGAGTAGTTACAAGAGCTTGACTTGAGCTGCCTGAATTATCCTTGACTGTATCACTTGGCATCATCCCATCAGGATCGATAAATCTGATCGGATTATTAAAAGCATAGTTAAATGGACTATTGCTTCTCATCAAATCAGCTGCTGGGTCTACATTGATAAACCTTCCTATTGCTGGATCATAATACCTAGCCTGATAATCATAGAGGTTTAAATTCAAATCCTCCATATACTCAAAACTATTGTACTTAAAGTTATTAGGCTCACTCGCCACCCTCACACTCTCATTAAACGTCAGCCCAAAAGGATAGTAATCCTGCGTGCTCACCACATTCGTCTTGCCGTGATAGATCGTGAAGTCATCCCAGTGAATGTTTACCGCTTCATTGTTTTCGTTGGATAAGTACGTCAATATATAGCCATCGTGGTCTGCGATGATGTCATTGATGCTGATCGTTTCATGAACACCTACTCCTAATGCTGCCGTACTGATCTGCTGGAAGCCTGCGGTGACGTAGGACATGTCTTTGTCCCACCCCAAGGGTAATTCGCACTCTTAACAAGCCCAGACCTAATTCCAGAGAGTACCCTAATTGGATTTCATTAATTTGGCTTGACTAACTGAATTGGTGAAATGAAAGATCAGGATAAATCGAATCTTGTTAATGCATTCCAGTCTTTGAGGGTGAGGCTTAACAATATCAAGAGCAGGACAGATACTAAGTCTGAAAAGAAACCTGAAGAAAGGCAAGAGCTTATTGATACCATCTCTAAAGTAGCTTACACATATCCAGCTAGTACCGTACTTGCTCAAGTTACATCTGCATTGGACTTAGTAGCAGCTACCAAAAAAGATCTGGAAGCAAACCCAATAATTGGAGGCATGGAGTACGGAGGATCTATCATTGACTATCCCATGTTCCTATCAGAAGTTAAATTCTATAATGAAGAGCTTAGCCTTATTAAGGAAACAATTGATGGTGAGGATTCTAGTGGTCGTATAGATGTTTCGACTACTCCTGTTTCAAAAATTAAGGAAGAGCTTAAGCCCCAGGCATTGGATAGATACCAGATTGTACTCTTATTCGATTACTTAAAGAAGAATGATGTTGTATACAAAGACTTCACCAATAAGGCAGAAGCTGAGATCATTTCATATTTAACAGGTCTATCTCCAAAGAAGCTCCAAAACGATGTAATGGGTAGAGTTGATAGTATAAAGCGAGATTACTATTTACTAGGATCAAGTGAAGCAAAGCGTACTACCACTATAAATCTTGAAAAAATAGAATCACTCCTCAATCAGTTACTAGAGCAAGTAAGGGAGGACATCAAAACCTTCAAAGAAAAGTAATCCACCCCCTTCCACCAGTGGAACATTTGCCAATCTCTTCATGAGGCTAAAACCACCAGATAGGTTTGCTCTCATGTCTAAAGATTTAAAATCTGGGGGTTCGGATCAAGGCAATTCGAACTCTCAAAATTCAAAAAGTGAACATTTAAAGTTCGGAACTAAAAAAGAATATCACCCTCAATTCCCTCACTTCCCTCACGGAACTAGTTTTATTGATCGAATGGTTAGTCTTGGTCAAACTGATGAAGAGAAGGATATCATACTTATTGGCTGCCTAATACTTCTAAGCTCAATTATGTCTGATGTGAAAGCTATAGGTAAAAGCAAAGAGATATATGCAAATCTCTATGCTTTCGTTATTGGGCCACCAGCATCTGGAAAAGGTATTATTGATATATTCTATGATTTGACAAACGAAATTCAAAGGGATTACGAACTGGAATACAAAGAAAAGTACGTGAAATACAAGGCAGACTGTGCCAGAATAAGTGATAAAAGAAATTATCCTGATAAACCAATCAAAAGGAGATTTCTGCTTAGTGGAAATACCACCTCTGCAGGTATGGAAATAATGCTCTATAGGAATGAAGGCAAAGGCCTAATTCTGGAAACAGAAGGAGATACAATTTCAAAGATGTTTAAGAGTGAATTTGGAGACTACAGTGATATACTCAGAAGAAACTTTCACGGTGAGAGAATCAGCAGATTTAGAGCTTCAGAAGAAGTTGACATTGAGATACAAAAACCAAGAACTGGTGTATTAATATCAGGAACAGAAGATCAAGCACTACCAATTGTTAAGAGTGTTGAAAATGGTTTGTTTAGTAGATTTCTATTTTACCAACTTAAACTAAGTGGTGAAATAATTGATATGTACGATAGTTCAAAAAGTATTATTGGTAAGATCAATTCTGAAGCATTGATCCTAAGGGATTGGAAGAGAATTTTAGACCACTACAGCATAGAGTTCCATACGACTCAAGCTCAACGAGATAGAATGAATGCTCAGCTTCAAGTATACGCTGACAATGTGATTTCCAATACAGATACAAGCTATATGTCCGTAGTTAAAAGAATGGGCACTATGACTATCAAAATTTCAATGATATTAAGTGTGCTAAAGATGCTTGAATCTTCAACGGTAAAAACGAAGATTATCTGCGAAGACAGGGAATTTGATAAATCCTTTCAGCTAGTTAAAAACCTTGAAGTTCACACTAGAGAAGTATTTCAGAGGCTATCCAGTATTAAGTTATTATCCGGAAACAGTTGGGAGAATCTCCTAGAATCATTGGAAGTAGAATTTACAAAAGAAGAAGCTGTGAAGATAGGTGATTCGATAAGTCAACCACTTAGTACAGTAGAAAGGAATCTCAAACGATTAGTGAGCCTCGAAAAAATCGAAAGAGTTAAAAGAGGATACTATAAAAAGATTTAGAGAGTGAGGGTATGAGGGGAATTAGGGAAAGCAATCAACTAATAATTCATTATCACGGTCTGGGCTAATTAAGGGTGCAATCACTTCACACGTACTACCACCCAGACCCTAATTCCCACCTCAAATACATCAATCTGAATTTAAAAAAAACCTTATTTGACAACAGTAACTCCAATATGAAAGGTTCTTAACTGATAAGTTATTAAATTCCTTTTAACTGTATGATAAACACTTACATCCGATATGGAATAGATAGCGATCTAGCTGAGAAACTCCAGGAGTTGAATCTTCCGAAAACAACTCTAGAAAAAACCTCGAAAAAAAATTTAAGAGAAAAATATGGGTTAAGTAACTCAGAGATCGATATAGTCAAAGATTCAATCAGAAGAAAGCCAATAGATGAAGAGGTTATAGACGAACTACTTTCTAACTCTAATTACACATGTTGTTTATGTAAAGGCAAGAAAGGTTCTTCATTTATTATTCATCATATTGAAGAATATTCAATATCGCAGAATAATGAATACCACAACTTAGCAGTCCTTTGTCCTAATGATCACGATCTTGCACACAAAACAGGAAAAAGTCTTACCCTAAAGGTATCCAAAGAACAAATCTTGAAAGAAAAGGCAAAATGGGAGAAGCAGGTTAAAGATTACAATATTGAAAAGTCATCAAAGGACGGCAACATACATGAGGTAGACTTTATTCATGTTCCAAGAATAATTGAATTATATATACAATTATTCAATAGATCACCAGAAAGCAAATATTCTGAAGCTCTCAAGAGTCAACAGCTAATAACTTCAACCGGATTTATTAATGATATTAAGATAAGAGAGTTAAATAAAAAAGCAGAAACCCCACTTATTTTCTTTGCACTAGATGGATCAACAATGTTAATAATGCACTTTTTTGAAGTTTTCAAAGAAGTCATTAGGCATCTCAACTTTGTGGACTTAGATACACTGCTCACCAGAACAGAAGTAAAGAAAGGTTTGGTTGGTAAATATTGCTACTATGTTGGTGGACTCTACAGTACATCATTGCCTGATGAAATAAGCGAATCAAATCCTATGAAATTTTTCTTCAAGAGAAAAAATTTCGTAGTTGAATGGCTTGTTGATCCTTCATATTTCTGTTCTAGTTCTGCAAAATGGAGAACCTCCCATAAATGCTCTTACATGATATACGGTAAGATAAGAAATATCAACATACAGGAGATTGATGGCAAAAATCAAATATTAATTGATATAAGGCCTTATTGTTTTGGATTACCACTTCTTACTAAAGATCGAACGCCATCAATAGCATTTAAGAAAAAGATTGATTTACTATTCAATCAAGAAGAAGAATAAAAAAATAAAAAATTTTAAAAATTCTGTTCGGACAATGGGTACTACCCCGAGTACCCCCGACCCTCTCGCAAGGGAAAAAGTCCCAGAAATTCATTCATTTAAATTCATTTATTATGACTTCTGAAAAATTCTTAAAAGACGCAGGTGAAAAGTTCCATGATAACCTGCCCGAACGGATCAAAATTCTAGGCCCAATTGATGATGCTAGCGAGGTAAAACATGAGCAGATAATCAGTAGAAAAAGTAAAGACGGCTATGAATTCAGATTAGCTGTTGATGTAGAGGTTCCCGGCCTTAAGGGGAAGAGAAACCTCATGGTCAGAACAGATGATATCAAAGATAAATATCGAGTACACGGATGTAAGCACTTGATTGAAACGGTAAATCCAACTACCAATCAAGTTACTATTCCTAAAGGTGCATTCACCTTCTGTGTAGTCTGAGAAAGCTAATTCTGATTATTCGTATTCTAACATCAAAATTCATTGCTATGATCCGATTAGAAAAGTTCAGACAAGAGTTGGACAAAAGAGTGTATTCAGCACAAAGAGAAGTAATAGATTCATTAGGAATAGGAATTAGGAAAACGCTGATTACTCGAGGAAGTAAAGTGATAGATATCTATTGCATTAGGGAAAACAAAGTAGCCATTGGAAGCAGGATCTTATTTGGTGAAAGACCAATTGAGGATGGGTTGTATTCCATTGGGTGGTTCAAAAAGTACGAGGTGAAAGGAGGATATTTGGTAGGTATTCGTAAAGGCATATTCTTGTGATATGTGGCATAAATCTGTGGGTCTTCTGATCCACTTGGTTATAAGGTGTTCCTCCTTCGCTTTGCCTCAATAATACCGCCAGATTCGTAGCACTTGTACCAAGAGCTACTCACCCCTACGGGGCATATCTGTCATTATTATTGAATGCAAGACGCTCAGTCCTCACCCGCTGCTCTCTGTCCTCAAATACGCTCCTAACCCTCATGCCCTACAATAGCCCATTTGAGTCCATCGCAGCTCGATGTTTATGCGGACCTGCGTACTCGTCGCCACGCTACGCTTACCCAAGGGCGTCCTAGCGGACTCTTCCCTTAAGAGACTCCTCGCTTCCGCAAAGGTCCGCTAGTAAATGAAGCATAAAACGGTATATTTGATATATACAGTAAGTCATATTTAAGCTGGAAATATGCTAAGAAAACTAGAGTTAAATAACTATCGCTGCTTTGACCATCATAAAGTTGAATTCAAGGAAAATGCTGTAATTGTTGGAAAAAATAATGCCGGCAAATCAACAATTGTAGAAGCATTAAGACTTGTATCAATAGTTGCAAGTCGGGCACTAAACTTCAGGGAATTACCTGCATGGCTCGAATTACCTAATAGCTACAAAGGAGTTTCACCCTCACTGACGGGGCTAGACTTCCCGATAAAAAATCTGTTTCATAAGTATCAAGATGGACCTGCCAAAATAATTGCCACATTCACTAGTAAAGCAAGAGTAGAGATTTACTTAGGTCAAGTTGATGATGAAATTGAAGTATACGCCTTAGTCTTTGACAACAAGGGAAATATTAGGAAGACAAGGCAAGGAATTAAAGATGCAGGTATTCCTGAAATTAACATTCTTCCACAGATATCTGCCCTTGCAAGAAACGAAACAGTCTTAAGCTATGATTACATTAGATCTAATATAACCACTCAACTCTCATCAATTCACTTTAGAAATCAGATTAAATATTTCTATCAATACTTCCCTAAATTCAGAGAACTAGCAGAATCAACATGGCCAGGTTTAGGAATAAATGATTTAGATGGAAGGAGTTTATTTAAAGGGGGGCAACTTACTCTAATTGTTAGAGATGCTGATTTTGCTGCGGAAATTGGTTGGATGGGTCATGGACTGCAAATGTGGTTACAAACAATGTGGTTCTTGGCTAAGTCTTCTGATGATTCGACTGTTATTTTAGATGAACCGGATGTATATATGCATGCTGATCTCCAAAGGAAACTGGTCAGGTTTATAAAAAACAGATACAAACAAGTTCTTATCGCTACTCATTCTATTGAGATTATTTCAGAGGTAGAACCGGAAAACATACTTGTAATAGAAAAATCCAGAACAGCCTCAGTATATACCACTAGTGTGCCTGCTGTTCAGAGACTGGTAAATAACATTGGCAGTATTCAAAACATTGGACTAGCCCGACTATGGTCATCAAAAAAGCTTTTACTTGTTGAGGGAAAGGATATTGCAATTCTTAAACGATTCCAAGAGACTATGTTCACAAACCTGTCAGATCCATTTGACATTATTCCCAGATCTAGTATTGGTGGGTGGAATGGTTGGCATTTTGTTAAAGGGGCAGACTTCATATTAAAGAATGGACTTAAACAAGATATAAATGTCTATTGTATACTAGATTCTGATTATCACTCAGAAGAAGATAAAAAGGAACGTAAAAAGGAAGCTGATACTAATGGAATAAATCTTCAGATATGGAAAAAGAAAGAAATTGAGAATTATCTAATAATTCCCGAAGCAATATTTAGGCTTCTGAAAAAAAAGAAAAAGACTTCTAAACCGCTATCACTCGAGATTATCAATCAGAAATTAGATGAAATTACAGAAGAAATGAAAACTGAAGTAATTGACAAATTTGCTGATGAGCTTCAAACATCTAATCGCAAATGGACAATTTCAACAATTAATAAACGAGCTAGGAAAATGGTGGATGATTTATGGGCAAAGAAGTTTGATATAGTGTCAGGTAAAGAACTCCTGAATAAGTTCAATAATTGGTCAATGTCAACCTATAAGGCTGCAGTTACAGACAAAGGTCTAGCTAGGGAAATTCATAAAGAAGAAATCCCAACTGAGATGAAGATGGTTGTAAATGCAATAGAAAAAAATGATAAGCTATAAATCAGAAGTCCTCATCAAGAATGTGAAAGACCCAATAATGACCTAGTTCAGGTAAGGCTACATGAAGTTTAATACACGCCTTACCATTCATGTTATCAAAGTCATAATAGGAATCAGCTCCTACTAAGCACCTTAAGTCTTTATCAAGTCCATTATCCCTGAAAAGTCCAGTAGTTGAAAGTCCCCAATTTGGATCAGCTTCTTCATTCGTGGTTAGCGCGGAGATTGAATAGATAACATTGTTATCGGACATCTTAATTACATAAGCATCATCCATTACTTGAGTTAGTCTACCTACTCTTGACTGATCAGAATACAAGCTTAGTTGACCACCTTTCATCTGGTAAATAGATAGCTTGAATACATCATACTTCTTATAGGTATGGGTCACTTTGACCTCTTGGGAGTAGATACCAGTATTAAGTAAAATCAAAAGCAGCCATGCCACATTATGTCTAGATTTCATATTTCTAAGTTAAAAATATTTTAACATAATTAGCTCTTTAGAACCATTTAATTGGTGATTTTAGATTACTTCTTTACAAGATGGAATTGGAAGCCATCCTAGCTAAAGAAATCAAGAAACTCAGACAAGATGCTGGACTTACCCAGGCAGAGCTAGGAGCTAAAACCGGATTGGATGCCAACTACATTTCAAAACTGGAACGCAACGAGAAAACACCTCGATTTGCTACCATGCTAAAGATCTGTCATGCAGTTAATACTACGCTTTCAGCCCTAGTAATTCGAGTTGAAGAGCAACTCAAAATTGGTGAATAATTGAACTCCCCCGAACTGATTTAATTAAAGTCTAAATCCCTTTACGGATTGCTTGGCACACCTCCCACACATTCTGCAAAAGACTTCCGCATAAAGCTATCGCACATTCCATCCTAGTTTATTCGGATTCCTTTTGCCTCAATCCGGTAAAGTGATTTGGTGGATCGCCAATTAAATCATGTTCCATCAAAATAGAATTATCATGACCAAGCAATTCAAATCATTAGTAGGTGAAATCCAAGTAAACTATCAGGTTAAGGAAAAGCCAAAGGTGAAGATTAAAAACTCTGAAGATGCTCTCAACCAACTTAAGCCTCTATTCAAAAGAATAAACTACAATGAACAAGCATACATGTTACTACTCAACCGGGCCAACAATACTCTGGGCTGGGTTAGGCTTAGTGAAGGAGGAATCTTCGGTACAGTAATGGACATAAGAATTATCCTACAACATGCATTAATGGCTCATGCAACTGGAATAATACTAGCTCACAATCATCCATCTGGAAATATTCAGCCAAGTCAGACAGATTTAAACATTACTAGAAAGATTAAATCGTGTTGCCAGTTAATGGAAATAGACCTAGTAGACCATATTATAGTCACGGATACATCTTATTATAGTATGGCTGATAATGCAGATTTGTAACATCTTCTAACCAAGCGGATGAAATTGATTCACCTCTTCAATTAATCCCTCCATATCATTCATCAAATAGGATTCAGTAGAGCTTACATACCTATGTCCAGCCATGTACTGAACTTCACGCAAATTGTGCCGCCTTAACCAACTTACAATAACCGAGGTTCTAATCTGATGTGCATTTTGAATCTGAGAATTAAGCGCACCCAAGGTGGATACTACCTGATGCATGATTCCACTAAAATTCGTATCATTTCCACCTTGAGAAACGAAAAGACTAAGTGAGCTATTACTAGTTTGTGATTTGCGCTTAAGAGGTAATGCTGCAAGTTCAGGACGCACTTCTTCAATGTATCGCATCAAGTCAAGAATTTGGAAAGGTTGTAGTGTCAGATTCCTAGATTCACTGTTACGACCGCCAATAATATCAACAACTCCCTTATTCAACTTCATTGAAGAGAGTTCGAGCTTACTTAGCTCAATTGTCCGAAGAGCTTGAAAAAGCAATAAGCCAGCAATCACTTTATTACGACGATCTTCTAATCTATTGATTGGGTAAGATTCATAGAGGTGCATTAAATCTTCTGGTTCTAGGATATGGTACAATGACTTCCTTTTGACTCCTTTAATCTCAATCCTCGTGGCTGGGTTCACATTAACCTGACCCAGACGTATCAATAGATCAAAATAATGCTTAATAGATACTAAATAGTGTTGAATACTCGATTGCTTTAAACCCTTCAATCTTAATTGATGAACATATCCCATCAAGTCATTGTGCGAACAGTCTGAAGCTTCAATACCTTCGTTCTCTAACCAAATATGGAAGGTCTTAGTACACTTTGTATGAGTCTGGATTGTTGAAGTACTGTATTCCAACGATTGTAAATATTCCTCAAATTCAATCATGGTCATTGTTGATTAGGTGCGTATAGATTTGGGTACTCTCCAAGCTACTATGTCCTAAAAATCTACTTATTGATTCTAGTTTCATTCCAGCTTGAAGTAAGTGTGTTGCAATACTATGACGGAGCACATGCAAGGTGACTTCTTTATTAAGTAAGTCAAGATCACCAGTTAGGATTTGAAGCAATTTTAAACGATGTGCCAAACTTTGACCCTGCATCCTCTTACAGCTTCCATAAGTGATGAACAAGGCATCTACATTACCACCTTTAAGCAATTCCCCTCGATGATCATAAATGTATTGTGTCAAGTACTTTAGACTTGATTTACTAACAGGAACAAACCTTTCTTTGTAATTCTTGCCTTGCCTAACATGAAGCATCGAGCGTTCAAAGTTGATATCTCCTATATCTAAGGCAACTCCTTCACTCCTTCTAAGACCACAGCCATAGAACACAGCTAACATAGCTCTGTCCCTAGCTTGAATTGCTTCCACAACCGAATCTGAAGCCCTAGCTTTTAGTTCAGTTTGATAAGTGGCTTGGAACAAAAGCTTAATTTCATCTTGAGTCAGGTAGGTAATTCTGGATTCCGATTCTTCAGCTCTAAGTCTCACCTCAGGAAGGTTAAGTCTACCTACTTTGTCCAGATACTCAACAAACTTCTTAAGTGCTTGGATATGCTTGTTCAAATGAGCACCACTTAATCCACCTCCTTTACGGTCATTAGATCTCTCCTTAAGCTGGGAATAGAATAGCTCGAAGTGCTCAGCTTTAACAGATTCAATAGTAAGTATCTCGATGCGTTCCAGATATGATAGAAATTCCCTAATCATATTGGGCATGTTGTAAACCGTAGATGGAGCATAACCGAGTATGTCCAGCCACTCCCTGAAACTCTTCTCCAAGTACCTGAACTTAGGATTTGTAAGGGTTAGTTTCTTCATTTGAATTATTGCGATTTAATCGCGGTTGATGATTTGGGATTTAAGTGAACCACCTAGCTATTGGACTGATAATCAATGCATCAGTGGTTCATTTTGAGAATGAACTACCAATGAACCATCGAACTACTTCTTAGGGAGTTTAGCTAATACTTCATCAAGAACTAAGTCAATATCAGCTTGAAGCTTCTGATATTCTTCCATGCTTACCACCTCATACGTAAAACCAGTAGCTCTATTCCCATTCAACTGCCTGATATATTGTCCAGCTAATAAATCAAGCATATACCTCTTCTGATTACTTGGATGAATCCTTAGAGCTTGCCTAGCCTCTGAATTCGTGAAGGTAGTTTTATCTTCTTTGGAGAGCCATGCCTTTAGCTGTTCAAGATAATTCCTTGTAGCTCCATTCAGTTCATCAGATTTGCGGAGAAGCATATCTCTTAGCAGAGTATTGGCTTCCTGAATATCTTCCAAAGTAGTCTCTATATACTCTTCACCTGTCTGCTTATCCTGCTTCCTATCTCTTTGAAACTGATGGTAAAAAGTGACAGCTTCAATAAAAGCCAAATAGTGTGCATTAGTCCTGCGAGGCTTCAAGATCTCTTTAGGAATATGAAGCTTCATAGCAAATGGATTCCTCACCTTAACAGGTTGAAGGATGCGTTGCATATTCTTGAATTGTGTAACAATCTCAGATTGTTCCTTCTTATCAATCTTACCTGCTGCATCCTTGCGTTGATATTCCATGATCCTCTGATCTTGTACTTCACTTTCATCTATATAAATCAGAAAGCTTCTATTCGCATTGTCCTCATAGATGCTTTCTTGCGTTGTGCACCCTGCAATACAAACAGGACCTTCAACTCGAAGTGTTATAGATCTAGTTTCACCCTTGGTGTTCTTTATTACTACAGTCTTTGAGATTCGCTTCTTAGAAATGATTTCTCTTAGTGGGTAAAGGACATCCTGAGCACCATCCATGTCCTCAATAAGAACCAGTTTATTCTGAAGTTCATGTCTACCGAAATAGTAGAAAGCATTGCCAGACAATGAAGTAATCTCCAACTTATCTTCATCAGGAATTAAAGCACCGACCTTCTCTTGGAGGTGAGTCTTTCCAATACCGGAACTACCTAGAGATATTACATGCAGAGGATTCTCTTTCTTTCGAGAGGTAAAGATGATGTACATAAGTAAGCGGTTAATCTCTTCACCAATTACACCTGCTCTACCTATATCATCCTTAGTCCTTTGCATAAGGTTTGGAGAGGATAAATAAAGTCTTGCTTTCTTCTCTTCATCTTTTGACAGAACTCTTCTTTGGTTTGTGTCCTCATTCAAAGCATCTATTTGTTCTAAGCGGTATTTCTCTAATGAATCCGTGAGTTCGGTCAGGGCTTTAGCTGTTACGCTCGTTCCGACCTCTAACTTCTCAGCCACTTTCCTAATGAGCTTATCCACATGATTATCATTGTATAGATCAAGGTTGTGCCTAAGTGACAAATGCTTAACCTGAATCTTCAAAGTCACTCTCATTCTATCCAAACCTTCAAGCCTAATTCCACCAAGTACAGTTAGTTCTAAAGCGTCATGTTTGAAAGTAAGGTGGTTGAGGTTCGATGTATTTAACTTATCCATTTATAAGATCATATTGTCCTTATTATGGATCAAATATACCATATTAAAGATAATTGGAAGATAAAATTATCTTTAATTCAGATAAGATTATCCTCTTGTATAACTTTATGATCTATTTCAAAGAATAAAAATGGCTTACACTAAATTGGGTGAGTACCTTCATAAGAGGTCAATTAATAAATCTGAAGTGGCTAGGAAGACTGGGCTTAATAAGACTCGAGTTGCTGAACTGGCTACACTAGAAAAGGCTAAGCCTCGAGCAGAGGAAATATATCTTATAGCCTTAGCAATTGGAGTAAGACCAGGGGAGCTGCTCGAGGAGCTTTATTCTGAGCTTAAACTTAAATCCTGATTTAATTTGTTTACACCGTAATGATTAAATTGCTTAAAAAATCACATCACCGCCGATGTAGAGTTTATGAGCATCATTCACTTAAACCATTTAAAAGGTGAGTTAGAAAGAAAAGTTACTCAACACATTGATCAATCTGACTTAGACAAATTTTCTGAAGGGGATAAATTAAATATTGTTCTTTCTAGAGCATTCGCTCTCTACACAATTAAAACCTTTACTGGAGAATCATTTATTGACATATCAAACTGCATAACTGATGGATTCCACGATAATGGGATTGATGGGCTATACTGGGATAAGAAGAATAGCTACTTCTACTTGATCCAATCCAAGTGGAATAAATCAGCTCAAGGGAGTCCAAAAACTGATGATCTTCATAAGTTCTTCCAAGGAGTCAAACAGTTACTACAATTTGATCTTACTGGATTTAATGAAAAAATCAAATCCAAAATGAATGATATCAATGATGCATTCATGGATCATGAAGTTAAGTTAAAACTTATCCTTTGCCATACCGGAAACGAATTATCATCTGAGTGTCAAAAGATTATTGACAAAACTGTAAGTGATCTCAATGAAGCTGACGAAGTAATAAATTTTGAAGAATTTAATCTTAAAGATGCTCACAGAGCACTTACTTTAGGAATAGAGGGAAGCCCCATCAATGTAGAAATCGATATATACCAATGGGGCAAGAATGATGAGCCAGTTAAGTCCGTCTATGGGCAAATAAGTTGTCAATTCTTTGCACAGATATTTAAAGACCATAAACTTCGACTCTTCTCTCAAAACATTCGTGGG
Organism: Ekhidna sp.; assembly: GCA_965601465.1. Lineage (GTDB taxonomy): Bacteria > Bacteroidota > Bacteroidia > Cytophagales > Cyclobacteriaceae > Ekhidna. The sequence continues at coordinate 3,815,836 of OZ271834.1, forward strand.
TTCATGGGAGAAAGTGATATTAATATGGAAATAGTAAAATCCATTGTTAATGAGCCACAGAACTTTGTTTATCTAAATAATGGTATTACAATTCTCACAAAGAGGCTTCAAAAATCTGCGTATGGTGCCAACGAAAGGGCTTCAGGTCATTTTCATTGCGAAGACATCACAATTGTAAATGGTGCACAAACTGTAGGAAGTATTTATGAGGCTTTCAAGAAGAACCCAGATCAGGTGAGCAAGGCAATGGTCTTTGCAAGAATTATATCGCTGGAAAATTGTCCTGAAGATTTTGACAGAAAAGTGACAGTAGCAACAAATACCCAAAACAAAATCGAGAAGAAAGATTTCGTTTCATTAGACCCAGAACAACATAGACTAAAGACTGAGCTGATGCTCGATAGCATTACTTATAGTTACAAAAGGGATGATTCACCAAATAGAAAAGATGAAAAGAATCTAGACCTTGAAGATGCAACAGTGGCTCTTGCTTGTTTGAATGAAGACATAGATTTATCAACATTTGCAAAGAGAGAGATCTCCCGTTTGTGGGATGACACTAAGAGATCTCCATATAGACTGATTTTCAATGAATCTCTTAGCGCTACGAAACTTTATAAAGCAGTTATAATCCTAAGGATTATTGAAGCCCATTTAAAAGAAAATGTTTGGGGTAGTACCGACTTTCTTCATCTTATAGTAGTTCATGGCATGTACTTAATAAATCATCTAGTATTCCAAGAAATTGAAAAGGAGCTGTTGAACAACCCTAAAAGGGAAATTTTAGAAGAGGATATCACTTTAATCAAGAGTCAAGTTAGCCTTCAAAAAGACAAAGTAATAAATGCATTTCAAACTCTGTTCAATGGGAAATTTCCTCCAACCGTATTTAAAAATGTACAGTACGTTCGATCCATTAAGGAATTCATATATAAAGAGCAAGGAAGGATAATTCCAGGTAAAACATTAAATCTATTCCCGGACGAATGAATTTATTGGGTCTATGAATAAAATATAGCATATATGAATGGTCAAGGACTAACTGAAAAAGATCGGCACTATAGATACGGGATGATCAAAGGGCGTATTGCTGAAACGCTAATAGAGGAGTTATTCTTAAGCCTAGGGTTCAATGTATTTAGATATGGGATGGAAAACACTGTTCCTGGTGTAATGGAACTTCTGAAAGGTGTTAGATCAGATGTGGCTGATGAGATTCGACGTATGCCTGATTTAGTTGTCCAGGATAATAAAAGCAGAAATGTCTATTTCATAGAAGTGAAATTTAGAGCGAGTGGTGAGTTTAAAAGAAAAGACCTACCAAAGAACTATCCATACCACAATGCATTGATTGTGCATGTATCTAAGAAGCATATAAAGTGTATCTCCTTTGAGGAACTCGAAAAAGGTGAAGAAATAACAACAACATCTAGAAATTATCTGGGAAGTAGACCTGAATTCGATTTTGATAAGCAGATCATTAAAGACTTCTGTGACTTTGCAGTCAAGTTCTTTGAGAATGTATAATATTTCAGTTGCCGATATATCATCTCTCAATTTAATTCACGGCCCTTTTGTCCACTTCTCAACGAAGCTCTCTAAAAGATCATAGGCACTTTCAGGATTTATCTTTAAAGCAAGTATTATGCTTACTATAGTAATAAGATACTGCCACCATTTCCACTCTGGTAGCTTTGGAAAATCAAATCGGAATTTATCTATCTGAATCATTGCGGACAGTTTTAGACATTAAAAATTTATGTCTGTCCGCTTTTATTGGGCGAGCGCCCAATAGTAATCATTTCTAGATTAAAATCAAAGGACACCACTTCAGACGTAGAAAACTTGCGAAAAATGGCTTTACTATAGGTTTTCTGGAATTTTAATGTTAAGAAAGCTTGTACTTTATCAAGAATTTAATGCTCCAGTGTAAATGTGACCCTTAAAAATTTAGCCACTGTAAAAGAAAAACCCACCAACAAATGCAGGTGGGTTATCAAATTCCAGATTGCCTCTAGGATTTCAGTAGTAAAGGAACAATTTTTGAGTTATGCTATTCTCAAAAAAGATTAGGACCCCACAAGACTTTTGGAACTGGTTTAAGAAAAACAGTTCTGATTACAAGAATCTCAATCTTGTTGAAACCAAGAAAAAGACTAAACTAATAGAGGACTTCAAGAACAAACTAGACTCAATAAATTCAAATTTGTATTTTGAAATAGGAGACGGTGAAAATGTCTCTGAGTTAATAATTTCAGCAGGTGGAAATACTGATTACTTCAAAGAAGTTCTAAATTTAGTAGAGTCAGCACCTAGCATTAATGGTTGGAGTATAAGGGCTTTCAAACCTCCAATGGGTTCTTCTTTCAAATTAACTTATGAGGGTATAGAAATTGACACCTCAAAAATATGGTTCAATATTGACCTTAAGGAGGAAGATGGTTATAGCATCAGAATTTATTTTCAAAACTACTCTCCAAGTAACCACAATAAGTTTGTGGCTGCTGGATGGATTGTTCTAGACACCATACTTGGTGAAAGACATAGTGGAGATTTACTAAAGTCTCTTACTGTAAATGACAGTCAAGAGCTTCCTTCAGATGTAATCACCATCAAAGAAATTGCAAATCACCTCTCATATTAAGGTTTAGGTATAGCCTTTCCATCTTTATTAGTGCAATTGAAGTTTTTCTTATTGTCAAAGGCAACATAATCCAAATTCACACAAGGTAGAATATTTCCATCTTTTACATTAGTATCCATAAAAGACAGGAAATCCAAGGCTTCATTCTTTTTAACAAACTTTAAATTCTCCATTTCAGAGGATGAGGTAACAATAAGTTTTTGAAGGTTGAGACCATCAAATACATTGTTGTATTCAATTTTCTTGCAATTGCTTATTTCTAGATTCCTTAGACTCTTAGAGCCATTAATTCCTGTAATATCAATTAGTTTGGATAAATGTGATAAGCTAAGTGATTCAAGCTTTTTAAATGAGCTGAGGAATCCTAATTCAACAAAATTGCCCTGAATCAGCGATAGGTATTTTAAATGATTAAGACTATTAAGTTGATCCGAATCTGTTTTATACTTTCTCAAAACCAATTCTTCAAGTGATTGTAGAGTAGCCAAGTTCAATAACTTATTTGTCCATTCTACATTCAAATACTTCAACTTCCCAAGTGCTGAAAAATCAAACTTACTTTGAACTGAACTACTCAGGTAGAGGTATTCAATTTTCTCTAACCCCTCAAGATGTTTACTCAATATTGAAGTTGCAATAATCTCAACCCCTTTAATTGATGGAAGAAGAGAAAAATCAGAAACCTTTTGATTTTCTCCCCAACCATCAAATTCATTGAAGCTCAAGAACTCTACATTGTTCGCCTTAATGTAGTCCACTATTCTCTCTGTACTATGACTAGAGTCTATAATTAAGAATTCACCTATACCTTTTACAATATTCTTCCTCATTGATTTTGTCTGATCATAGCTTCATACAGTGCTTTACCTGGTGAATTTATTTTATTATAATTTCTATTAACATTCCCTGCTCCACCATTTCTTTGAATACCTATATGTTCTCCTATATAAGCTTCTCTCCTATTCGGAGTTGAACTATATGAAGTCGAAGAAACATTATCACCATTAGCCTTAGATATTCTATTGGCTGAAGCATTCATTCTTGATTCAGGCCCAACCCCATTATAGGTTTTTCCTGATTCAAACTCAATCTCATAATGCCCAGACGGGTTAGGGCTATCAACTGAATTCCCGTGAATTTTTTTACTAGTAGAGGCCGCATCTCCTGCAAAATCAGCAACATCTTCAATTAAGCCAGCCCCTTTACCTCCAAGTCCAGTTGCACCCTCAGTTCCAGCTGCTACCATTACATCAACTTGAGTTTCTCCCAAAACTTGACCAAACTCATTAGCAGGATTTTCCGCATTTCCAATCCTATCTAATTTAGCATCAACTGTATTACTTATCCCATCAGCAATCTTCCCTGCTAAACTACCTTCACTTGTAAGTAAGTTATTAATACCATTTATAGTGCCTTTCGCATCATCAAGTAGCAGGCTTGGATTATTTATTCTATCACCGATTGCTGAGAAAAACCCACTAACTCTATTTCTTATACCTTGACTAACCCCTGCATTAATATCATCATTCATATTATTATCGTCATTAGGATCAGTTGCCATCATACCATCAGGATCAATGAACCTTACTGGATTGTTAAAGGCATATGCATAAGGCGTCCACCTTCTCATTGCTTCTGTAAGAGGGTCTACTTGAATAAATCTACCTAATTCAGGGTCATAATATCTTGCTTGGTAGTCAAATAGATTGAAGCCAAGATCATCCATGTATTCAAACCCATTATACTTAAACCTCTGCTCCTTACTCGCCACTCTCACACTTTCATTAAACGTCAGCCCAAACGGATAGTAATCCTGCATGCTCACCACGTTCGTCTTGCCATGATACACCGTGAAATCATCCCAGTGAATGTTGACGGCTTCCTGGTTTTCGTTGCTCAAATAAGCTAGGATGTACCCTTCTCTGTCAGCTACCGGAACATCCAGTACGATCGTTTCATGAACTCCAACTCCCTGAGCCGCAGTACTGATCTGTGTAAATCCTGCATTCACAAAGCTCATGTCGGCATCAAAGAAGATGAAGTTAAGGAACGCTCTCGGAGCTGCGGTCGATCCGCTCTTACCTGCCATTTCTGTCCCGGAGAGTGCATCATTGAAGTCACTGCTCGTGCTTGTTACACCTTCTGATCCACCGTAAACATTGTCAAATGAGTTGAACAACGCATTGTAGGCTGTACCTAAGAAAGTATTGCCGGTTGGTGCATTTTCATAATTCGCTTGCACAGTCAGATTAATGGTGTCGCCTTTGTTCACACTCAGAAAGACCATCGCACCGGTCTCACCACTTTGCAGTCGCTCCACCTCATCACCCCCAATCGTCGTGTTGGCATTCGAATTGGTATGTCTATGTAAATCTTGCCATCCATTTTCCTCCCCTGTTTCAAAGGTCTCAACCATCGTATAACTCTCTGGTGTGGTGCTAAACGTCAACCGCACGTTGCCCAGGTGATCTTTGAGGTGGTATTGGTAATCGTATACAACCCCCTCTCCCCCTTCAAAGGGGGATTTTGGGACAATTCGGCCTTCTTCGTGCTGGATGAGTTGTAGCTTTCGTGTGCCAGAGGTATCGGTTTCGTAAATAAATTCACCTACATAATCGGTGACCTTCACAGTATCTCCTGCCTGGTAAACAACCTGCTGCAATTTGATCCCTGCTGCGTCGTACCAATAGATGATGCTGTCTCCAGAGGCCTCGAATGCTACTTTCACCGGAAGGTTCAAGTGATTGTAGTAAATCGAGTCGATCGCTTTGTTGCGGTCTTTCACCATGTTTCCATTCGCATCATAGGCATAGTCATTACCCAAGGTGTTACGATCGTGGAATCCGATGGAATCCGCAGCATCCGCCACTGCTAACAGTTGATTGCCTGCCGTACCGTAAGTATAGGTCAGACTGTCAATGAAATTGTTCTTCATATCCCGCCGCCTCAATGTGTGGATGTTGCCATTCAAGTCGTACCAATACTCCCCCCGGTAATCATTCGTTTGGTTCCAGGAACTGCTTTGTCCAAGATCACCTTGTGCGTCCACTAGCCGATTGAGGCCATCATAAGTAAAGCGATACCCGCGTTCAGTCGTTGCGGCCCACTCTTCGTCATTGTAGGTACTCCATTTCATCGCTCCAATGTTCCCATTGAAATAAGTGGAGTTTGATATGTCACCGCTAGGATCCACTTCATCATAAAACAGCTCCATCCCAAACAGGTCGTCATCCGCTGAGGACGTGATGTCGCTCCCATTGATGCTGGTCAGCCAGCCCCGGATGTTGTAGGTATAATCAAGGGATTGCTCCGGCTGCCCATCTTCATACAACCTTACATTTCTAAAAATGGCCTCCGCATCGCTTGCAGCATCATCATCCGCAATGAATGTGATATAGTCCTTTTGTCCGCTCATGTGTTGGCCAATGGGAATACTGAATTTCTTCCAACCTGTGCCCACCGTGTAGCTGTAAGTAGAAACCGAACCTATAGACTGGGTGCCGTGAAGTTTAAAAGCTTCAGCTGCCTGGAACACATCGTCGGTATCCATTCCAATGCCGTGAATCTCTCCTTCATGGTCACTTTTGTACTCAAATTCCAGAATCGTGTTTGATGTGATGGTATAGTCCAAGGGATACTTCTTCCAGGTATTGCCACGCTCCAACGTCAGGGTCTTATTCGACAGATTCCAATTATTAGGTGTCATGTCGTTGCTATGGTACCCGGTAAATTGCAGTGAATCGAAGTGTATGTAACTATCCCCATTGATGTGCAGATCCTTTTCGATGAGCTCTCCAAGCTCATTGTACTCATTTTTGGACAGTAACACCTCGGGACCATCATCCATCTGATGCCACGTCTCCAACAATCGGCCTGCATGATCATACACAAAGCTTCTCGTAACGCTGAATGTCGTGTCAGAAGTATGGTGATGGCTAATGCTTTGCGTGACCTGACCAATAAAATCGTAGTAGTTGGTCACTACATCGGTTCCATTCAAATGATTGGTACTCTGTGTCTGAATCACTCTGTATTTGTCATCGTAATAACTCACGCTTTTGATGAACGACCCTCCTCCAATGCTAGTCAGTGTCCCCGTCACCTGACCTTTCACTGCAACATTGAGTGCTAGTCCCGTAGGGTTAGTAAATGCCAGACCGGTGGTATCCCAATCGTAATGATCATAATACGTCACCGTCAGGTATTCATCTACCATGGTATTGGATGGGTAGGTATCATCGGTATACTCATTTACACCCGTAGATGAGAAAGTTTCATAACGATCGGTTTCTGCAGCAACTGCCGCTCTTTCGACTTCTTCACTTCCACCAGACATTAAACCAGTCATAATCGGACGGTTTAACTGATCGTATTTGGTAAACAACCAGGTGTTTGTCGTACACTGAACTCCATCTTGTGTGAGCACCAACCGATCCCACTGATCATGGACCATCAATACGGTATCCGCTCCCGGTACCTTCTTCATCGTCATTCGATTGCGACCGTCATAGTCATAGAGAAATGCCCACGTATTAAGAAAATCCGTTCGGGCCTGCTGGGTCTGACCATAAAATTCGGTATCCAAACGGGCAGCGGCTTCCGGAGGAAGCACAACTACCAATTGACCATACACGTCGTAGAGGTAATAGGTCTCTGCCCAGGTCGTTGTATTGACCTTTGATTTTTTGAGAATGGTTTGTCCTTGCTTGTTGGTGTATTCTACTGTTTGATTGCCGTCTTCATCGGTGATGGTATTTTCATGGAGTTCCCCTGAGGCATAAAATGACTTTGCATCGGTGAGCAGGTTTGCATAATCAAACGAAATGACTTCAATCGTATCGGCTGCATTGTAATCAAAAAGCACTGTATTCTGTCCCAGCTGCCATTGTGTACCTGCAGCTCCTTGCTCTACCGGTCTGTTGAGTGGAGAAGCTTCAAAACTTACTTCCGCGAAGGCTTTATCAGAGGCATGACTACTTGTGTTCATGTAATAATTGCGATGATCGGACAGGTTATAATTTTCGTTCAGAGCGTTCGATTTGTGAACAGCGCTCACCCCTGCTACATAGGGAAGATAGCTTTTCGTGTTTCTTCCAAATTCATCGTATTCGACCGGTGCGACTATGTCTTGTTTCAAGGGGGAACTGTTTATTGCCACCTGCTGAATGGTACGTCCCAGTCCATCATAGATCTTAGCTGAAATCGACTGTTGACTGGTACTAAAAGCAAACGGGTCGCTGTTATCCTGCGTCGCTTCCCGGTAGGTATAAGTCACCACTGCATTCTTGCTGAAATCCAGTTGGCTGGAAATAATCGCATTGCCGGTTGTATAAACAGCACCTCCACTAGAGGTTACTTCTACCTTGTAGACATCTGGTTCAACTACTACCAGCTGATTGTTACTCCCATTTTGAATCTGAACATTGTCTTTAAACCATCGATAGTTTGAATGCCCGCTTGAGGCTGTGAGGGTGGTAGTACCGTCGGGCCTAATCTCCTGGTAAGCGCCAAGGTCAATATCCGGAATTTCCAGGATGGTGATCTGAACCGCATTGCTGGCAACCTCATCACATACCCCATTTTTCACCAACGCCCGATATTCCCTCGTCTCCTGGAGGTTTACATATCCTAGTGATGTATTTGTCACTAACGTATCGATCCAGGATCCAGTAGTTCGGTACTGCCATTTGGTAACATTTCCCGTAATGGTACCTCCAAGGGTCAGCGTCCCTGAAGCCACACCAAATTCTTCCGTCTCGCCCGAAAGTGTTCCAGTACTCGTTGGCGTATCAATGGATGCTGTGATGGGTCTACGATACCCACTTTCACAGGTTGTTGATGTGTGATAGCTAGCCGCGTAATAGGTCGTATTTGTAGAGATGGAAGGTGTGGTATATGTGGTGCCTGTATGCAGCACACTACCACCTGACGGTCCTGAATACCATCGGATGCTATTCCCATTGGATCCGGGTGTCGCTGATAATGTCACAACACCGCTCCCACATCGGGTAGTTCCTGATCCTGTTGCATTTCCGGGTATCGGATTGATGATTGCTGTTATGGCTTTGCGATCCGAGTCTTCACATGTGGTCGATGAATTATAACTGGCCGCATAATAGGTTGTCGTTGTAGTTAAGTTTGATCGGGTATAGCTGTTCCCTGTATGAACATGGCTACCTCCTGAAGGAGTCGTATACCACCTGATGGTGTTACCACTGGTGCCAGGCGTAGCATTGAGGGTGATTGACCCGGAACCACACCTGGAAACATCTGATCCACTTACAAGCGCTGGAATCGCAGAGTTGTAGGGAAAGGAAATGGTCTGGGAAGACGTACTCCAGTTATAAGTGATGGTCGCAGATCGAGCTCTCAAGTAAATAGGACCACCTACGGTTCGCGTAATGGAGGTACCATATCCCAGCGAAGTTGATGTTCCGCTTGGAGACGTTTGCCAATACCATCGTACTCCTGAAGGCGGATTATTGGTTCGTGTAATGGTGGTGGATTGACAACCTGCATTGGAAGTAGTCGTCGCTGTAGGTGTGGCAGGGGGTGGAGCATACACCGTAACAGTTTTGGTCTTTATTACTACCCCATTATCTAGAAACGAGATGGTTTTTGTACCGGCAGTATTCCACGTAATACGTACACACTCATCTGCGGGAAAACAAATTAAAGTTCTGGTCGTAGCAGTAGCACCACTACTCACTGTCCAGGAAGGACTTTCAAAATCACCGGTTATGGTATATGTATCCACATCACCTACATCCGCTGTTGAAGGTCCTGTGATCTCTCCTACCCCGCCAGGTCCAATCTGAGCAAAGGAAAGGCTTACTAAAATCGAAAAAACAAAGGTTAATAGATATCGCATGGGTGATTTTAGTTTTGAGATTGGAACAAGTATTGAAACGCAGAAATGAAGTTTCCATCATGGTCTCTGATGTCCTTCAGTCGGCTGAAACCATCGTAACTGTAACTCTGGTTTTTCCCATTGGAATCGATGACCTCCACAATGCCACGCCCCGGCTCATAGATGTAGCCCGTCACCTGACTGTTCGAAAGGTTGGTTCTAAGGTGTTGATACAACGTCCTCAGATTTGCTGCATTCGGATTCTCTGCATCCAGGTAGGATTGATAGGTCGTCGTTATCAATGCCTGAACCTCCGTGTGAGTGGCATTCATGACTTGGGCCACCGGATACTCATTGTTGTATCCCCAGAGATAAACCATCTTCGTACCATCCCTGGCCACCTGACTAATCGGCCGATTCCCATCATAAGTGATTGTCGACACATTTTCATATTGTCCCAGGCCTGAAGGAAGATCCCTGTTCCACCTACTGGTAGCCACCGGAAGTCTTCCTTTAAGGGTGCGTCTCATCCCATCAACCTGAGAAGCGTCCTCGTACCGATCGATTCCTTTGAGAATTGCTGGATTTGTTGAACGAGTATAGGCGGTCCGGATTGAGTTACCATTACTCCTGGAAGTTTCTTCTTCCATTGGAAACAGATGGTTTTCATTGGAATAATCATAGGTATAGGACGTTGTTGTGACGATGCTATCCGCAGGATGGTATTGAGTTCTGGTAAGTCCATCCAGACGATACCATTTTCTTTTAAAATCATAGTTGACCAGATCATAATCCAGGCTTAAAGTGCCCTCTACGCACGAAAAACAAAACTTTGAGCGATAGCGACTGAGCACAAAACCCCGCGTGACGTCCGAATTAATCTCATGTTCTGTATAGCTGTAATTCTCTTTTTGCACCGGCTCATAGCTTGCCAATGAAGTCTGTTTATAGGTCGTCTTATTAAGCAGCTTCCCATTTTTATGTGTGAGATCCACCAGCTGTATGAATGGAAAAACATTGCTTATTGGAGCAGCTTCATTGAAATATTCGTAGACAATTTTTCCATTGCCTTGCGGAGGGATACCCGCACTCACATAGGCGGAGATTTTCTCGGTCACCATAGAATACCCGATGTGGCTCCCTGAATAGGTATCCATCGGAACAGCGGAGTATGCATTCATTTCGATGTATTGGATGGACGGATCATCGGTACAATCAAATCCAAAAACATGCCCTGGGATATATACAGAGGTCTTCCCTCCCATTTTGATTGGGCTAAACAACACCCCACTGGATTGTGTACTCCCATTCTCATACTCAAATTCCCTGAGTGTTCCGGATTGCGTATCCAGATCTTCTTCAGTAATGGATTCGATCCTTAACCCTCCCACAGCAACCTCTTGAGGTTCTATTTGCTCGTATTCAATAGATATGTAGGCATTTTTATTGGGATCTGAATTGTAGGCATAGATGGCATAATCACCAGCAGGCAATGACAGTCTGTTTCCACTCGCAGCAAGTGTTGTCGCAACATACACCCCACCTATCTTCTCCTGGATCTCGACATAGTTATCTGCTGCATTGAGGATGACATTCTTGCTAATCGTTGCAAAACAATTGGTGGCCACCGTGAAGGTGACAAGCTGCGAGGTGGGCGTGGATTCGCCAATTACACCATCGGCTTCTGCTTCATAAAAGTAGGTTTTAGCGTACGCTTGATCGTAAAGGGTGTGTAATTCATAATCTAAGGTGACTTTACCTCCGGTAGGATATTCGATGCTTTTTAGTGTCCCAACCTTTGCATGGGTTATGGATGGGGTTCTATCAGCAGTAGAGGTTCGGTTGACGTGGTTGAAAGCGTCTTTGTAAGGAGGGAACAAGCCGCCCGTCGATCCATTGTAGTAGCCCCAATAGTCAATCGAGGTGGAAGCAATGGATGGAAATGTTCCTAAACTGTAATAGTCGAAAACATAAGGAGGATAGGTCTCACCGCCCGACTTGGTGGTTTTTTCTTCCACTTTCAAAAGTCTGAGCTTGTCATTACTCCCAAAGTAGTCCTGATCTAAGTCGACTTGCTTGATCTTATTTCCATTCTTCCACACTTCAATCCGCTCCAATGCATGACTCCCCTGCAGATCAGCTCGTGATGTTGTGTAAGCTACAAAGCTTATAGAATCCCCATAGGAAGTGGTGATTGCCGATAGTCGCTGACTGGCGACGGTCAAATTATTCGTGCATGAGGAAAGTGGAAGTGTTTGCCCTACAGAAGTGCTGAATTTGGCGGTTGTCGTCACTTTACGGCTATATACCAACGATTCTGATTCGTAATGAAAAAATATCGTATCCCCTGAGTTGATGATCTTGCTGAGTTGCCAGGCGCTAACGTGCGTTTTGGGGTCATTGTATGCGCTGAGATCTCTTCCACATCCGGAAGAGCTGGTGGTAGACTCATAATCACTATAGATATGTAAGGATCCGTCGGGACCGCCTACCTGCCAATCATATGTTCCAGACAGATTTGTGGGTTTGGTAATGACAAAATCATCTTCCTGTAAGGGCTTTAAATTGTAATTCTGATCGAATACAAATTTTCCTCCGCCCGAAGGCGTACTGAAATAAAACAAGTCAGGCTCGGTATCTATCCAGCCATAGGCGATGCTATCTACCCTTGTCAATGGATCTGCTGGTGCGGTAACCGGAAATGGAGTTTCTGTTGAATAGCAGGAAAGTACGGTATCCAAATTGACAATGCCATTGGAAAAGAGGCTCTTTGATCGGGCGGTAAACCATCCTGCGCGTGAGGTCTCATCCAGCTCATCCGCAAGGCCTTTCACCGTTCTGCTGATATTACCACCTGCCTGTAGTGTCCACCCTGCTCCGATCCATGAGGCATGATCTTCCACCTTGAGACCCGATGCCCGATAAGTAAGCGTGATGGGTAAATCAATTTGAGGCAATGAGATGGAATGAATCGGTATTTCAATATTGGCACTGCCAGTGTAATAGCTAACGGGTAGCTCCACTCCTTTATTGATATCCAAGACATTGGGCGATGGAGGAACTACATTGATATTCGTATCAAAAGAGTCCTGGGCTGCTGAATTAAAGATTAAATAAAGGATTAAAATGGTGGTGAGTGTGTATTTGATATTCATTGAAACTTTATCATTTGATGATGGTGACAAAGCACAATGAAAATAACGGTTGAATTCAATTCATTGTAAAAAAGCCCAAACTCACTTAAGGATTTGAATTGGCACGAATTGTAACCAATCGGTCATTACATCACTAAAACATTATTATTTACGATTTTCCCCATCGTGATAATTGGTTCATCTGTGTAGCATCCTGGTACATTCAGCGAATTATTAAAATCTCTATTAGGTATCTCAATAGCTTGCATATGAATTAAAACATTCACATATGTGCATGTTGAACATAAACCGCCGAATTATGAAAACTTTAACCACCGCTTTACTCCTGACACTGACACTGCATGTGTTTGCTCAAAATGGAGATTTGAAACGCGCCATCAAACACTATCATTCACAAAATTTTGGTTTAGCTGAAAAAGAAATTAATCAAGCATTGAATGAACCATTTTCATCGGATGATGAAATTGCCGAAGCAATGTACTACTTCCACCTCATTCATATGAAAACGTACGGATCGGTGGATGCTTTGAGAGGCCATGTGCATGTAACAGAAAAAATTGCCGAAGCATACTCGATATATACTTCAAAAGCAAAAGCAAAAGTTTCTGAGATGGAAGAAGGTTTAATCAAACTTACTCACCTGCTGGTAGAAATTGCGGATGATCAGTATAAAGCTAAAAACTACCTTGAATATTTCTATACCATGGACCATATCGGTCTTCTTTTAGAAACCTCGGGGGAGCCTACGGGTGACTACATTGAAAAATTAGCTGAAGATGCAACACGATTGGGTCATCAAATGCGAGCCATTCGGTACTGGTATCAAATGATAGCTAAAGATTACAAAAAAGAATACGCCTACAAAGAATTACTATCAATGCTTTACAACCTCAAGAAATTTGATCAGGTAGATGATTTGCTTAAAAAGGCGAAGAAGGACTTTCCCGAAACATACAGTTTTGCTGAAGTTGAAATACTGAGATATGTGGATAAAGAAATGAAGTTTACGGCTTTGCAACTTGCTAAAAAAGTGGTCGCAAAGGACCCAAATAACCTGGACGTTATGTATCTGTATGGACTGTTGAATTCACATCACAACGAGCATGATGAAGCATTCTCATCGTTTATCAAGGTGGCGCATATGAAGACGGATCACTTTGAAACCAATCGGGAACTGGGAAAATATTACTATCGATTCAGCAACGAAGAGGGACACCTGGATCTGGCCATGAAATACCTGGAAAAAGCATATTCCTTGCAACCCGAAGATAGTATTACAAGGAATCTATTACATCATGTCTATCTCGAGAATGGTCATGAGGACAAGGCTTTAAGTATGAATTGAGGGTTTATTCAACTGATACAATCAATGATGTGGTTGTACGATGCGGCCCCCTTTTTTAAAGGGGGCTTTTTTGATTTAAGTTGTCAATCTATAAAAACGAAAAATCTTACTTGTACTTAAGAGGGTGGCTCAAGCCGCATGGCTTTTACTTTTTTCATCGATAAAAAAGGTACTGTGTTAAAATCCAAATTTAAATGGTTGAATAATTTGGAACGTACTCAGTGTTGTTTTTCCAGAGAGTATACATCAAAGTCAGTAATTTTCTAGCCACTGCGGTTACTCCAATCTTCTTGCTAGGCTTTCCTTCGTTGATCCGATTATAAAATATTCTGAGGTCAGGATTATGCTTGCTGCAGCAAAGTGCGGGCATGTATAGAGCATGTCTAATAAAGCTATTTCCTCTTTTAGAGATTTTAGATTTTCCTTCTTTATTTCCGGATTGTTTATGCTTGATATCTAAGCCAGCATAACTGACGAGCTGCTTTGCATTTGTGACTAGAGCAAATCCATTAGTTTCACCTAAGATGCACACCACCGTCATAAAACTGACCCCTGGTATAGACTCAATCTTCTCAATCTTCTCACCAAGCAGCATGTCATTCATGACCAATACTCTTAGCTCAGCTTCTATTTCTACCAATTGATTTTCGATTAGTCTTATTTGCTTTTTTAATCGTCTCAATGTCGTGCTGGCACATTGATAAGCATGAGTTTTAGCATGGAATTGGTTCTTAGCAGCTGTAATCTTGACTTTATATTCGCGGTACTCTCTTGTTAAACCTTTGATTTTGTGCATGGTAGGTGTTGGAACAGACCACCCTTTCAACTTTCTTTCTAGTCCAATTTTGGCCAGTATCATTGCATCTACTAGGTCAGTTTTTGTTTTGATTTCCAGTGTTTTAGCGTAATGATTCACTTTGCTGGGAAGGAATACGCTAACCTTCTTATTTCTCTCAAGTAACCAATATGCTAAGTTCTCATAGTATACTCCTGTTGCTTCCATTACAAACCACACATCTTTAAGAGAAGCTTTTTCATTCGTCCATTTCAAAAGTTGTTTAAATCCTGCTACAGTATTTTGGAATGACTTACACTTAGAATACTCTTCGGTTTGGTTTTGGTCACAGGATCCAAGACAACATGCAATTGTGTCCTTAGATACATCGATACCTACAGATTGCTTGAAAACTTTCATAATTTTAAGATTAAGATTGAAAATAAGGCAAACTTCTTACGGTCTATACTCGTATTATGCGGGATACATTGAAGGGTTCCCTTAGTACTGTCCAGACTTGGAGAAGTGACAGGAAAGTGGGGAATGATACTTTTTCCGGTATATCGATAGATTACCTTATGCAAAATAAATCTCCCACTCTCCTTGCCTTTTTATCTCCAAAGAAACTCGGGAAATCAAACATACGAGTAAACAAAAAATCTAGGGCTAATGATTTTCGGCTAAAATTCAATTCATTGCGCTATAAATTTTTAAACTCGCTTCACTCAAACAGCAAAAATTTCCTTTACGCTCCATTCCTTGAATTTCTAAACGCCTCATATCATATGCCCACCTCAATCGCAACATACTTCAAAAGGTCGCTCTGAATCTTTTTATGAGTGCTAAGAATGGTGAATTTAGTACCTCACATTGGTTGATCTAAAAAAGTTGGACGTCCGTTTGCGCATGCATTAGATAGTCTAACCCTCATCTTCCAAGATTCGTCCCAATCTTATATTATTGCAAAGACAGCAACCAATCACATGCAAGACATCCAAGACAAAAATCCACTCAGAAATCCAGAGTACATCATCGCTTTCAGTATTGCACTCATTAGTATTTGTGCTTTGGTCGTTTCTATCAGACAGACCACCATCATGTCGGAGCAGCGTGCATTGATGCACCAACAAGCAAAAGCTGCCGTCTGGCCCAGAATTGGGCTTGGCGTTAGCAAATCACACGACAGAGAGGATTACAGCATTCTGGATTACCGAATTAGCGTAAGTAATGCCGGTGTAGGTCCAGCAATCATCAAAAACGTACGACTACTTTACAAAGGAAAGCCAATGAGCTCCTGGTGGCACATGTTTGAAGCCTTTGAGATGGATGAAAACATCCCTACCTATGTATCCAACTCGACCCTGAGCCAAAACATCATTCGACAAGGGGACAATCAACAAATCCTGAGTCTTAAGGAAAATCTTCAATTAGGACAGGTATTCTACGAAAACTCAGAGCATATCTCTTTTGAAATCACCTACGAATCGATTTATGGAGATCAGTGGATATATACCACCGGCCTGACCTCTAGTGAAGAGACCACAAAAGAAGTAATACCTGCACTGAAAGAATTTGATAAAGAAGAAAGTTTTCAAAACTAGTTCTTAAAACTTACCTATCAAGCTTGAGCGGCCGGCAACTGGATGCAGAACGTGGTCCCTAAACCTTCTTTGCTTTCAAAAGTCAGTTCATCCTTAAACTCTTTCACTATGACTTTCGCAACAGACAGTCCGAGTCCTTTACCTGTCGACTGTTTAAGCGTAGAAAAGAACGGATCAAAGACCTGATCCTTGATGTTGTCAGGAATGCCCACGCCATTATCCTTAAATAAGATTAGGACATTGCCGTCCTTAAGTGAAGTTCTAATCTCAACTTTCGGATCTTCTACTCCCTGTGTGAAATTCGAAGCGTTGATTAATAAATTGAAAAACACCTGGTTAATCTTCCCAATGCTACACTGTAGGTATAGAGGTTCCCGGTGAAAGGATTGCTCAATCCTCAATTGATCAGACAATTGATGACCAATCACTTCAATGGAGTGGTCGATGACTTCATGTACATCCACGACCGTTTCTTTTTGATTGCCAGATTCATCAAAGAATTTCAATTGCCCCACTACATCCTGTATGCGAGTTGCACCCGTCTCAATGTAATCGAGCATTTGCACCACCTTTTGATTACTAGTTGAACCATTACAGTCACGTTTAATTAACTCAACACCATTAAATATGTAATTGAGTGGATTATTAATCTCATGCAACATCCCTGACGCCAACAATCCAACGGAGGCCATTTTCTCATTGGCTACCAGTTGTATTTGGGTATGTTTAAGTTTTTCATGAGCCGCTTTCAATTCGTGTGCATAGATTTCTGCTTCATTTCGCTCTTGCCTAAATGAATTAACTTTCTGATAAACCTCTGCCAAGTCATAAATCAACAAAACGAAGCGTTTATTCTTCGTTTCATCTTGGACCCGTCTGAATACGAAATCATACATGGACTGACGGCCAAAATACTCGGTCTCGATACATTCCATCTTGAATTCTTCATCAATATTAAGGTCATGAATGAGTTCAGACATCCCCATAAAAACTTCACTGGCATCTAATACTTTGGTTCCCTCCGGTACTTGCACCAGGATGTCATCCGACTGAATGGAACAGCCATTTTCATCCAGAAGAATGCACTGGATATTCTGATGAAGTATTTGATTTTTTAGTGAGGCGAGATTCACATTGAGCAGTTTTACACAACAATAATAGATAACTCTTTGATCCTCATTTTATTAATTAGTTGAACGTACTAAAAAAAGGGTTCAACTTAAGGATCTGCTCTATGGCCCGGCCCGAACCTGCTGCTTAGAAGGCTTACACTAAGAGCAGCTTTACCCCACTCAGAGTCACTCTTGCGGATGGCTTTTGTGCGGTGAGGACTCTGAGATTATATTTCGATAATCCGTAATTTCAACAATTCCCTTTTCGTCGAGCTCATAAAATCTGGCACTTGAATATGGATAGGAAGTGAATTCTTCAGCTAAATTCCATTTCCCACTTACAGGATTATTATGCATTTACCCAACTCAGAGTCACTCTTGCGAATGGCTTTTGTGCGGTGAGGACTCTGAGATTATACTTCGATAATCCGTAATTTCAACAATTCCCTTTTCGTCGAGCTCATAAAATCTGGCACTTGAATATGGATAGGAAGTGAATTCTTCAGCTAAATTCCATTTTCCGCTCACAGGATTGTTATGCATATAATCCAGTACGCTATTAATTTCCTTGTCCCCTTTGACCTGTTTTGCATCAAAAGATAAACGAAATACCTGATGCTTCTTTCCCTTAGAAGATTCATTCTTCTGAACTCCATTGGATAATGCTTCCAACAATGAAATCGCCTTTAATTCCTTAAGTCTTGATATAATCTCATATGCCATGAATCTCTTACCATCTCCAATCACGCGATTCAGATCTTTGCTTTCCTTCTCTACATAAACAGGCAGATGTATATGATTAGGCATCATCACATATCCACAGGTAGTTATCTTTCTGTCCGACAGACCTTGAACCCACTTTGGAAGAAACTCTTGAATCCTACTTTGCTTAAGTAATGGAAGCCAGCGATAGCAGGTGAATGTTACGAAATAGAATGCTTCCCTTTCGTCATGTATGCGGTGTGTGGGCATGAATCAAATATACTGCTAACATGGTTTCCTCAGAGTCCGCCAACTCACCGCCAACCTGGTGGTGACTCTGAGGGGGAGGAAGCAACAGGAAATTATATCAGACCAAAAATTCTAAGCGAAGTAGGCCAGGATGTAACAGATGATTTCATTGGGGATAAAAGTTTTGGACATAACACAATAGATTTTATAAAAGTTGAAGAAGAAATAAGTCCGTCTCAATGGCAAGATTTTGTTGACTCATCCAGAATAGTAGAATTGCAAGGCATAAGCTCCAAGGAGTTTGATTTGGCCAGGTTATTGAAACTTATAGAGGAGTTAAATGGCAACTATAGAAACAGAAATTACCTTTCCGTGGGAATGCTTGGGAGGACAATTATGAATCATGTACCACCAATATTTGGGCACAAAACTTTTGACCAAGTTGCAGCCAATCAAAGCATAAGCAAAAAGAAATCCTTTCTACACCTTCAAGACAGTTTGAGAAATATCGCCGATGACTACCTTCATCAGCCAATCAGAAATAAAGAGTCATTACCAAATGCAACACAAGTTGATTTTAGACAATCAATGGATGTTCTACTAGAAGAAATTGTAAGACTTCTTAAATAAAGGATAATACCAACTTTTAAAAAATGAAGTTTTATTGACGAACTACTTTGTATTTGATTTCAGGATGATAAATGGTATTGTAGGAGACCTCAAAAGCTGAATCCATTAATTTTCGCCACTCTTTTTGAGTTTCTGATTTGCTCCAGTTGCTTTTCAACATTTGTTCATGGTTATCAACTGGAGGTAAAGGATTCTCTAGGAGAAAGTCCATTACTCTTTCCAATCGTAAGTAAATGTGATAGTCCAATAGGTTTCTACCCGTATTGATTGCCTCAAGATCAGCAGTAAATTTATCTCTGGATATTTTACTACTAACAAAAGATGGGACAACTAATATTGTTGTGTCAGATTGATCCTGCAACTCTACTTCCTTGCTGCTGATTATCTCCCCCGTTGCTGTATTGATGAGCTCTTTGATTTGAACTGGTGTGGCAATAATCTTAGTATATGAAATTGAGTATTCATCTGTGAAAACCATTATTCTATTTAATGTTGGAAGTTGTTCTCTAAGTCTTGCCATTTTGAAATCAATGTCTGATTCGACTTTCTTATTCTCTTCAAAAAATAATTGCTGAATCAGAACAACCATTATAGCGGCTAAGAGTGGAACTACAACATCCTTCCAAAGAATTCTGTCCTCACTTTTTTGATTTGCACGTATTCGAATATTTCTTCTTTGTATTCCTCTTTTGCGATATTTATTTAATCTTATCAACTTTAATTTCATGAAATTCTTCAAGCTAATTTAGATAACTATTCTTTAGAATTGTGAACAGGAATGCGTTTGAAACTTTACCAGAAAGAGTTGTACATCAATATAAATCACTCCACTCCCTATTAAAAAACCCACCAACAAATGCAGGTGGGTCTGAGAGTGTATTGTTATGTTTCTATAGTTTAAACTCTACTGGAAAGTACATTTCAGAATCCACCTTAACTCCATCAATTTCTCCTGCACTGAATGTGAATCCACAATTCTTAACCATATCCATAGCAAGTTCATTGAGTCCAAATTCATCTTCATAAACACTAGATACAAATTTCACCTCACCTTCCTTGGTTACTAAAAAACGTATATAAGCTGTATAATCTTCAATCCTACCCTCAATTTCTGAAGCGCTAGCCAGCTTAGTTTGATAGCACTGAATTGCCTCATTTGAAGGTTGTGTCAAATCAACAGGCTTTGTAAGTACAGTGTAACTTGCAGCAATTGGAAGGTCTGGTAAATCAAACTCCTTTGCTTTCACCTTCCTTCTGTTTACTTCAAGCACTTCAGTTTTAGAGTAGTAATCATCATGTTCAGTTGTATATCCTAGATTTATACTTCCGTCTACCTCCTTTAATTTCTCATACCAATTACCTACTAAATGCCCATCAAAGGATTCATAATCAATCTTCAAGTCTTTAGCATAGTAAGTAAAAGTCTTCCTGAAATCTGCTTCTGATTCAACTACAAAACACTCATAACCTAAGACATGAACTATACTATCTCTATACACAAGAGAACCATAGTAGTCCGTATTAGCTATTCTAGAATCTCTGTAAGTAACGTATGAATTATCCCTGTGGTAATCGTACATTCTTTTAGAATCATTATCATATGTATATGAGTAATTAACAGTGTCACCAACATAATAGGTTGACTGATATCTCTTAGATGTAATGATATACTTACTAATTCTATTATGTTGTTCCATCACAAATTCATCAAGTTCTGCACCTTCTTTAGGTATGATAGTAGTCTTGTAAACTATCTCTCCTGAGAAGTCTTGTGCATTGAGACTAAAAAGAACCACTAATGAATTAATCAACCAGAAAAAAAACTTCATCCTAAATCATTTAGCTTCATAAATAATCTCTGATTCAGGGAAATCATTGGGATTGACCCTTGCTTCAACTATATCAAGAATCTCCTCATTTGAATATAATTCTTGATGATCCAATAGTAAAATAACCTTGTTTTTAGACCCCTCTAAATAGTA
Source organism: Ekhidna sp. (assembly GCA_965601465.1). Lineage (GTDB taxonomy): Bacteria > Bacteroidota > Bacteroidia > Cytophagales > Cyclobacteriaceae > Ekhidna. The sequence goes on from OZ271834.1 coordinate 3,836,881, forward strand.
CAATTCTATATCATCTGAATGTACATTATATGGATTAGCTGCAAGTACTTCTGAAAGCTTTTCCTGATTAATAGATTCAACAAATCTCTCCCTTAAATCCTCCTTATACTCAGAGCCTCCTAAATAAAATATTGTATTTACAGAACCTGACTTAAGTTCTGATTTAATAAGAGGCTTAATCTTGGTAAAAAAAGGATTCTCAGGTTTACCAAAAAGGTCTAATAAAATACGTTTTATCCTTGGATACATTTTACTGTTCTTCAATCAATTGAATTGGTTTCAACACATTATTTACTGCATCAGCAGGTGGAACATACATTCCATTAGAATCTGTATTATCTGGAGGTGCTGATCCAGATGAACCTTGGAGCATCATTTCTCCTGTAATTCCTCCAATAACACTAAAAGTTAGCCCACCTACAATTGCACCAGGTACACCTGCAATACTTCCACCTAAGGTAGCACCTGCCTCTCCTGAAGCTATAGCAGCAGCAGTAGAAAATCCGACTTCTGTAGCTGCTTGAGCCTTATCATCAGACATTGCTATCTCAGTTGCGCCAATTGCAATATTAACCGCCAAATTTGCTTTACCAAATTTTCCAAGCTTATCTACAGCCTTATTTACTCCTGTATTGGTTTTATTGGCAGTACCACCAGTTCTTGATGACTCTCCACTCATTGGTCTCATCTTCTCAGCCATAGCCTTTGTTGTAGCTGGTGTATTTTGCCTTGCTTGCGTTTTCAATTTAGTCCTACCTTTTGAGTCAGTTGAACTTAGTTTTGCTACCCCCTTATTGTAAGAATTTCTAACTCTTTGAGATTGTATTCCAGTATATGCCCCATGTGCTGTAGCACCTGTTGCAGCAGGTTGAATAAATGAAAAAGTATTCTCATCACAATCTCCATCTGGACAATCACCCCAAGGGTCATTCCATCTTATTGGGTTATTATAAGAATAATTGTAAGGTGTCCAAGTAACTAAATTATTATAATCTGCTGCTGGATCAACTTGTAAGAATCTCGCTATAGCATAGTCATAGGTTCTCAATTTAGTCATATCCCAGTTTACTCCCAGTTCCTTCACCCTCTCAGTTCTAAACTGTTTATCACCAGTCCCCTGATTATAAAGGAAGTTTTGTCCTGTACTCGCCACCCTCACACTTTCATTAAACGTCAGCCCAAACGGATAGTAATCCTGCATGCTCACCACGTTCGTCTTGCCATGATACACCGTGAAATCATCCCAGTGAATGTTGACGGCTTCCTGGTTTTCGTTGCTCAAATAAGCTAGGATGTACCCTTCTCTGTCAGCTACCGGAACATCCAGTACGATCGTTTCATGAACTCCAACTCCCTGAGCCGCAGTACTGATCTGTGTAAATCCTGCATTCACAAAGCTCATGTCGGCATCAAAGAAGATGAAGTTAAGGAACGCTCTCGGAGCTGCGGTCGATCCGCTCTTACCTGCCATTTCTGTCCCGGAGAGTGCATCATTGAAGTCACTGCTCGTGCTTGTTACACCTTCTGATCCACCGTAAACATTGTCAAATGAGTTGAACAACGCATTGTAGGCTGTACCTAAGAAAGTATTGCCGGTTGGTGCATTTTCATAATTCGCTTGCACAGTCAGATTAATGGTGTCGCCTTTGTTCACACTCAGAAAGACCATCGCACCGGTCTCACCACTTTGCAGTCGCTCCACCTCATCACCCCCAATCGTCGTGTTGGCATTCGAATTGGTATGTCTATGTAAATCTTGCCATCCATTTTCCTCCCCTGTTTCAAAGGTCTCCACCATGGTATAACTCTCTGGTGTGGTGCTAAACGTCAACCGCACATTGCCCAGGTGATCTTTGAGGTGGTATTGGTAGTCGTATACAACCCCCTCTCCCCCTTCAAAGGGGGATTTTGGGACAATTCGGCCTTCTTCGTGCTGGATGAGTTGTAGCTTTCGTGTGCCAGAGGTATCGGTTTCGTAAATAAATTCACCTACATAATCGGTGACCTTCACAGTATCTCCTGCCTGGTAAACAACCTGCTGCAATTTGATCCCTGCTGCGTCGTACCAATAGATGATGCTGTCTCCAGAGGCCTCGAATGCTACTTTCACCGGAAGGTTCAAGTGATTGTAGTAAATCGAGTCGATCGCTTTGTTGCGGTCTTTCACCATGTTTCCATTCGCATCATAGGCATAGTCTATACTTCCGGTGAATCCATCGTAAAAGCCGGTGGTATCTGAGGCTGCGTCATTGACTCTCAACAGTTGATTGCCTGAATAGGTATAACTGAGATCATCCATGTATTCAGTCGTACTTTCTGCTCTCCGCTTGAGGCTTTCAATGTTACCATTCAAATCATAATTCAATCCATGGACGCCAAACTGATCCGTGGAAGTACTCCCCCGGAAGTGATTAGCCGTCTTTAGCCGATTTAGCTTGTCATAACTATAGCTATACGCTCGTGAATGATTAGCTCCTGAGCCCTTAGGATCGCTCCATTTCATTGCTGAAATATTGCCGTTATACATCTGCGTATTATTCAGTAAAGCATCCTGTTGATTGTATAGAAGTTCCATACCGAACAAATCACCATCCAAAGATGTGGATAAGTCACTTTCATTGATGCTCGTCAACCAGCCCCGGATATTGTAGCTATAATCCAGGGACTGTACACCACCGTGTAAGTTTTTCTGTATCAGTTCGCCCAATTCGTTGTAGCTATTTTCTGATAAGGTCTGATTCACTCCAAATTTGGTATTCTTCAGGACACCTCCCGTATCGTGCAAAGATACATCTACGATTAGCGCTCCGGTAGAAACCGTAGGCCAGGTATAAATCGTCGTGCCATTATGTTTCAGGTGCACATAGCTATTGGAGCGCTCTATGGCCACTTTATCTCCAACCGTGTAGCTCCCCAGATTCGCCAAAAAAGTACCATTCGAATAAACCAATAATTCCGAACTAATATTTCGCACATAAACCGCAAAATCTATGGTATTGAAATGTGCATTGGCATTTGAGTTAGAAAATCCTACCATCATTGAATAGTGTACCACTTCAAACTCAAAGTAGCCGCTCTGCCCCGATTCCAGTTTTTGGATGCTGGCTGCTCCTGAATTTCCCCATCCCATACTCGCGTTTTTGGTCAGGCCTGTGCCGGATACAGACAAACCAACCAGGTCCTTCCACTCCACCTTCTCGGACATACTATGATCTGTTTTCAACAGTCTGCCCGCATGGTCATATTCAAATTGGCGAGTGATTTCAGTTGAACGAGTCCCATCATCGTGTAAATGCACACTGCTGATGATCTGATTCAGAAAATCATAGTAGTTGGTAACCATATCTCTTCCTCCCAGGTGATTGGTAGTCTGTGTCTGAATTACCCGATACTTTTCGTCGTAGTAATTCACACTCTTGATAAAAGCTCCACTGCCAATGCTGGTTAATGTCCCGGTTATCTGGCCTTTCACAGCTGAATTTAATGCGAGTCCGGGTGGATGTGAAAATGACAGACCCGTGGTATCCCAATCGTAATTATCGTAGTAGGTAACCGTAAGGTATTCATCTACCAGACTATCTGCAGGGTATGCTTCGTTGGAGTACTTGAGTATTCCAGTTGCATCAAATGATTCATACCGATCTGTTTCTGCTGTCACGGCTGCTCGTTCTACCGCTTCGCTCTCACCACTCATCAATCCGGTCATGATGGGACGGTTCAACTGATCATATTTGGTAAATAACCAGCGATCGGTTTCACGCTGCACGCCATCCTGGGTGAGCACCAGACGGTCCCATTGGTCATAGACCATAAAGACGGAATCAGCTCCGGGTACTTTCTTCATAACCATTCGATTGCGATCGTCATACTCATACAAGAATGCCCAGGTATTGAGAAACTCTGACCTGACTGGCTGAGTCTGACCAAAATATTCAGTGTCAAGCCTGGAGATGGCTTCAGGTGGAAGAACAGCCACTAATTGCCCATAGACATCATAGATGTAGTAGGTTTCGGCCCAGATTGTCGGATCTACCTGGGACTTCTTAAGGATGGTTTTTCCTTGCCAATCAACCACTTCAAAAGTGATCAAGCTATCTTCATCTATGGTGATATTCTTGAATAATTCATTTGCTCCATAAAATGATTTGGTGTAAGAAGGGTCAAGTAGTAAGTCGTCATCCCAAAATATCACCTCATTCGCCTGGACGAAATCATATTTAAACTTGATCGATCGATTTTCTGTTTGCCATTCCACTCCTGGGTGGGCCTGTTCAACCGGGCGATTACCCGGTCCATTTGCATACTTCGTATTGGAAAAGCTTAAGTCATCGCCTTTCAGATTTGTATAAAATGATCGCTGTTTAGCAATTGGATCCCCGTCCATACCACCGGCTACATTTGAGATGTGTGGTAAGTAGTTTTTTGCTTTTCTACCTGATCCATCATAACGATAAATTTGGATCACGTCATCATTGAGAGGACTTCCATACGCTTGATTGACTTGAATAACTCTTCCCAATCCATCGATATAATCAACCTCATCCAAGCTGCTAACCGTCGGATTGGTATCAAAATAGACCTGTTCATTGATCTTTTCTTTGAACCTCCTTTTGTATACGTAATTCTCTGAAGCCATATTCACAGAGAGATGAGCGCATCCCATGTAGAGTCCATATTCGCCTTCACATTCATCGAGCTTATTCAAGACATAGGTAATGCCATTTGAGGGTGGTGTATTCCCAACATGCTGATTCGGAGTAATTTCCCCAAAACCATCTCCGTCAGCGTCTTCGTACCAAATGGTGTTTGGATTTATTTTGGAATCCAGATCATTTCCATCATAATTATTCTTGGAATACCCTTCAGGAACAGGAATATTGAACCCTTCTACGCAGCTGGTATAAGAAACATTCAGCCCGGGGTGTGTAGGATCTCCAAATCCATCGCGATCCTGATCTCGATAGTGCTTGATTACATTGCGCGTGTCATCATCCTCATAACAATCCAGATAATTCGAAACGTAAAATAAGGTATCGCCGGAAAGGTTGGTAATAAACTGACTGCAGGAAACCTTGGTTTCAAGTACCATTCCGAAACCTGGTACATTGACTTGCGGGTTTATTTCCAGTAATCCTGCTTCTGTCATGGATTCATAGGAGCCGTATCTACCTGATCCATAACCGTCCCCATCCACATCTATGTACCTAACTGTTTCCAGGTAAACGTTTGGATCCAGGTCATTGCAATCATAATTGTTTGCAACATATCCAATTGGCTTTGCACATGCCATGATCGTTTCTGTAGTTCCATATCCATCATCATCATTGTCTTTGTACCAAATCACAGCCTCACCTATAGCTGGATCTCCATCATTGCAATCGTGAGCATTCGAGACATAATCGAGCGGCATTTCACATTGTTGCAAGGAGGCGTTTCCATCTCCTAATCCATCGTGATCTAAATCCCTGTACCACATATTTTCGGGATTTATATTGGCATTGGAATCATCGCAATCATTACTTACAAGCACATAGCCCGAAGGCTGAACGCAATCCACATACGTATCATTTTCATTCCCATATCCATCTTTATCGATATCTCTGTACCAGATAGTTTGTGGGTTAATCTGGGCATTTGTGTCATTACAATCCAATTCGTTTAAGGCATAATAAGCTGAAGGAGGAACACATCCCACAACTGCATTAGCAAGACCACCAGCACCTCCATAGCCGTCTCTGTCGCCATCTGGAAACCAAATTGAATTGGGATGAATGGTGTCATCCATATCATTACAATCGGCATTGTTAAGAACATGATTTACTGGTTGTAAGCAGCTAAGTACCTCACTATTAGGATCACCAAAACCATCAAGATCTTGATCCGCATACCACATCTGTTCCAGGTTAACCGCCGCATTTGAATCATCACAATCCTGATTATTTTGAACATATCCACCAGGAATTACCGGATTTAAACTACAGAATGATGTAGGTGAATTCACATCTCCATACCCATCATAATCCGTATCCGGATACCAAATGTTGGTATCAAGAATGGTAGCATCTCCGTCATTGCAATCATTACGTGTACGGGTATATTGAACAGACCCAAAAGCAGGTGGACCGCAGCTTATTACCACGGTTGGATACAATTGACCACCAATGTCAATATGGAGTACTGTAGCACTGGAGCCGGTGAAATATTCATTTGCATAATAGTTGCCCAAACCATCCTGATCTCTATCCAGATACCATGCCTGATCTTGATTAGAGGCGGCATAATTGTCATTACAATCCAAATTATTTGCCACATATCCGACGGGTGCATGACAAGCTAGTGTACTATTTGAAGATATTCCCAATCCATCTTCGTCAACATCCCGATACCATGTTTTCAGAACATTCGCTGAAGCATCGGTGTCGTCACAATCAGTATTATCGGAAACGTATCCAGCAGGTTGATTCACGGCCATCATGCTTACTCCTGGATTCCCATATCCATCATAATCCGAATCCTGATACCATGGAACTGCAGGGTCTGACACTGTCACAGATAATGTACTAATCAGATTGCTTCCATTTCTTAACTGCACAGTAAAGGTTCCTGCCTCTAACCACTTCATTTGCCATTTTTCACCGGTATGTGGGTCATACCAAACTTGAATACTCTGCACATTTGTACCTTCAGGCTGAGCCGTCCAATTTGGATTAAAAAATCCAAAGGGATTATCGTAGGTATAGGTAACCACTTCCCCTACCTCTGGGGTAGTATTACCGGTGATACTTCCCTGGGCATGCAAATTAGAAATTAGAAATAGGAATAAGGTTGTTGTCAAAAAGCCTCTCAAGGTTGCACTAGTTTTTGGTGAATATTGATTTTTCGTTTACTTGATTGTGGGGAATACGCCAAATCAATGTCAATTGCGACAGGTTGGTATCATATGTACCAGAATCTATGTATATCATTCCAAATATTGATTCTACCTCTTTTGGAGAAACCTGGCCGTTACAATCTATTTGCACGGTTATTTCGATGGGTGTTTTGTTAAACTGGGCAAAAAACCCGGCACTAAAGTCTTCTAAAATGAGGTTACTGTTTTCAGAAGTATTTATGGAAAATGAACCACTTCCATACCTATCCAATGACCCATTCTTAGTTTCTCCTGAATAGGTTCCTGGGGTCACTTCGACACACTGTGCGAGCGAGAAGAATGAAAGTAATATGAAGAATGTATAGGCTTGTGCTTTAATCATAATTTTAGTTTCGATATCCATATTTTACTTCTTCAACCATATTTCCATCCTTGTCTACAATGGCGGTTAATCTCCCAAATGCATCATATCGGTAAGTAGTCGCAAATCCATTTGGATCAACGATTCTTTCCAGGTTCATCTGATCATCATAATGGTAGGTGGTCATCAGCACCTTATCGGAGTTCAGGTTTGATCGGATGATTGCCAGTGCTGAGTCAATACTATTTGTTCCCCCCGAAGTTCGGTTAGGGTTTAGGTCCACCAGATTGACTCCTGAGATGGCTTGATTGTACGAGGTATTTTCAATACTGGCAATCAGCACTGACCCATTGTATCCATAAAGATGAACATGATACACTCCATCGGAGGTAAGAAACTCAAGGGCATTGCCGTAATCGTCAACCTTCAAAATTCCGATATCTTTTCTGAAGGTAACTCCCTCTGAAGTTCTGGAATAGGCATCGGACAGCTCATACATATCATTGTGGGGAATATCATATGTTAGCTTCTTTTGTCCCTTTGCTTTTGAAGACAATAGAACGGAATTGTCATTCTTAATTTTTTCCGTCGCGCTCACAAAAATCAAATCATTAATCCTGTTGTAATTTTTATTTGAATCAAGATGGGATTGTTCCAAGCTCGTAAATATGTTGGAAGGGTAAGGTCCGGAAGAATAGTAATAGTCACTTTCTTCAACCTTAACATTTCCATTCTCACGTTGGGTTGTAGTCTTGTGGCTTAGCAGCCGATTGAATGGGTTATATTCATAGTCTTCAATGATGCTGTTCGTCTTTTGACTTAGCAAATCATTGGGGTATTCGAAGTTCCTGGTCGTTTTTCTGGTCAACTTTTTCCAGAAGTTTATATGCGCAGAACTATCTGTGTAAAAAGTAGTCCCGCAGGAACTAATTGTAAATGCGTCACAGTTTGGTGCGCCCTGATATCCCGGAGGACAATTAGTCATCATGGTAGCACTGGTATCCGATTGGAAGCTATTGTAGAATTGCATCGGATGGCAGGTATTGGATGAGGCGACATAGTACGAATTCAAAATACTATCCATTTGGAAGTCGTATTCATAGGATATCGCGGACTTCACAAAATACTTGGAGACCTGATCAACCGAAAACTGATCGGGAATTATGTTACCACCACCATCATATAAATAAGTGGTATCATTTATCAAATATTGCTGGTAGTGCAGCTCATTCGTCAATGATCCGCGATATGCATCAACATTATTGTTCTGGTGAAACGGGTAAGAAAATTCTTCATCATTACTGGTATGACTGTAAGGTGATGAGAATCGATATTCTGTGAATCCCTTACCTGGCTCGCTCACCCGAACGTTCTTATATCCTACATAGGATCCATTGGTCATTTTCACATTTGCCTGATCAGCTTTGACGTCATAATACACGGTTCTTTGTGCCATGCTTGCGGCTGTTAAAAGAAGATACCTATTAACAGATAGGGAATAGTTTGGAATATAGCTCTCAAATTTTCCATCAATTACGCCTGAGGAAAATCCACTGTTGTTAATGTCATCGTAGGAGTATGTCCACTTCCTTTCTGTATTCTTATGATCGGTAAACATTATCTCCTTAATTCGTGGGCCTCCCCCATATATCCATTTTTCAGTGCCTTCACTATTGTTGTTAGTTGAAGTTCGTTCAACCTGATAAGACACTCTAATCTTAAAACTTAAATCATAGCTGGAACTGTTTACTGTGTTCAAACTTATCGTGTTCATACCTGCGGAGAGTTGTGGTATCGCAAGACTTGAGTAAGTAATCAAATCAGTTATTTGACCATTGAACACAATAGTCCCATTACTATCCTCAATTCGTACATAGCTATTGAAATAATCAAGAGAATCCGCATTTGGGTTCTGAGAGGTATTCTGTAAATAAATCAAACTAATCCGTGCATTGATATGCTCAGGGATTGTCACATTCTGCGAATACAAGGTGGGTGTACCAATGGCCTGAAAGGTGCTATCTGCCTGAATATCCTGCCACTGCTCACTATAATTATTTGGATTCTCATTCGTCTGAGTCTGCGGGTCAAATTGGCCATTTCCTGCATAAGAAAATCTATGCTGCTCCCAGGTAAACTCCTTTTTGCCTCCGGTTGGATAAACAATACTTGAAAGCAAGCCGGTTTGAATGGGATCCGTGTCTTTGCCTATTAGACTTCTGTCGCCCTGGTGGATAAACCCCCATATGTCCTTGGGTGAGTCAAATGCAGGGAGTAGGTCATTTTGGTTGTAAATAAAAACATAAGATTGTATGTCGCTTTGGTTTTGATTGACCTCATCCAACCCTATAAGCCACAATCGATTATTATTCTGGGTAATATCATGTTTGAGTACTTTCTTAGAAACTAAATTGTTCGCTCGATCATATTGCTTTATTGATCGGAGTATAACTCCGTTTGTTTCAGGATGCCAATTAGTTAGGTCATGATCGATTTGCAGATAGGTACTATCCCTAAAAATTATTTTAGATGGATAAGTAGAATTGGTGGAATTCACAAAATAGCTGACTTCCCTGTATGGCTTCAATATTCGCTTATTGTAGTCGTATTCAAGTTGGTCATAACTGAGTGCTGTACTACTCATATCTATCACGTTTTCTTTATAGCTTACTGAGCTATTATAGGTCTCTAAATAGTGTGAGCCATATTCTATCTCTATCAATTTTGACAAATCAGAAGGACCTGAATAAATGCTTGTAAGATGCCAGGCAGATCTTGAGGTATAGAAATTCGCATTCTGACCTACATCGATGCTCCCTACTTCACCTGAGCCTTGTTGAATTGTTCCGGTAATTGGAGTGGAAGTCGAGCTTTCATATTTATCAAAAACGTATCGTTTGCCTAATGCATCGACAATCGTAAATCTGTCTAATTCAATGATCTCACCATCGTTGCAATGAGCAGGTACCGTTACATATTCATTATACCCTGTGCGTTTTCTGTACTTATAGGATTCAACCCAATGCTTTCCCACGCTGATGCATGTATCTTTATTCGAATAATTGGGATTTGCCGTGAATGTAAAATCTACATCAACTCGCACCTGCTCCGAGGAATTAATGATTTTCGGTATCAAGGTGTCTCCTTTTGAAATCAGAATAAACTCAACCGAACCGCCTGGATATACAGCATTAAACAAGTCATATTGAGAGTCTCCTTTCGTTCCGTTTTCACCATACACCCTCCACTGCTGTTGCAAGTCAAACGGTTCTTCAATTGGCACATGCCACAAGCCAACTCCAGTGCTGGAAAACATCTCATCCGGAATACCTCTTACTGTCTTGGAAATGACCCCAAGACCAGACAGTGACCATCCTGTCCCTGCCCATCCTGAACGGCTATTAATCTTCACGCCGTTGGAAGAATATCCAAGCTGCAAATTGAGATTTAGATCCTTATGGATCTTTTTTGAGTATAATGGAACGGTGATGTTCGGTTGACCGGTATAATAATTGACCGGAATGGTTGCAAAGTCAATAAGATTTGAAACCGTAGGTGATGATGGGATGACACTTCTGGGATCTAATATTGGATCGTTTAAATCTTGAGAATTCTGAGCATGAGAAAACTGAATAGCGCATAATGCACTAATCGTCAAAAGAAGTTTCTTTAACATAGTTAGTATCTCTTTTTTGTGTGTGGGCGCGAATCTAGTGATTAGAATACTGAGCTACGGAATTAATTTTTGCAAGGCAAAACAATGCATTAATTGTGAAATTATCTATACCCGTTTTGGGGGATTTATGGAATTTGCACCTACTTACCGATAGAATTTACGGGACAGGCTTCTTCCCCAGCTTTTAAAAAAAACCCCCGCGATTTACACCACTCAGAGTCACTCTTGCGGATGGCTTTTGTGCGGTGAGGACTCTGAGATTATATTTCGATAATCCGTAATTTCAACAATTCCCTTTTCGTCGAGCTCATAAAATCTGGCACTTGAATATGGATAGGAAGTGAATTCTTCAGCTAAATTCCATTTTCCGCTCACAGGATTGTTATGCATATAATCCAGTACGCTATTAATTTCCTTGTCCCCTTTGACCTGTTTTGCATCAAAAGATAAACGAAATACCTGATGCTTCTTTCCCTTAGAAGATTCATTCTTCTGAACTCCTTTGGAAAGTTCTTCTAACAATGAAATGGCTTTTAATTCTTTTAGTCTTGATATGATCTCGTAAGCCATGAATCTCTTACCATCTCCAATCACTCGATTCAGACCTTTGCTTTCCTTCTCTACATAAACAAGCAGATGTATATGATTAGGCATCATTACATATCCACAGGTAGTTATTTTTCTATCTGACAGACCTTGAACCCACTTTGGAAGAAACTCTTGAATCCTACTTTGCTCAAGTAATGGAAGCCAGCGATAGCAGGTGAATGTTACGAAATAGAATACTTCCCTATCGTCATGTATGCGGTGTGTGGGCATGAATCAAATATACTGCTAACATTGGTTCCTCAGAGTCCTCCCTTCTCCACCAACCCAGTGGTGACTCTGAGGGGAAAAAGAACGGAAACGTCCGCCCGGCCCGAACCTGCTGCTTAGAAGTCTTATACTAAGAGCAGCTGCCTTGACGACTAAACTTGATTTTATTCGTAAACAAAAAAACCCGCAATTGCGGGGTTTGAAGTGATTGCACAGGGACTTCCCGCAGTAAATGCGAGACAGGCTTCTCGTCCAGCTATAAACGAAAAAACCCGCTTTGAAGCGGGTTTAGATCGTGATTGCACAGGGACTCGAACCCCGAACCTGCTGCTTAGAAGGCAGCTGCTCTATCCAGTTGAGCTATGCAACCATATTTTGTTATTGGAATCCTCTTTTAAGTAAACTTAAATCGGGATGCTCCGGTTGCTGCTTTCGCAGCATTTTGTTGCGGAGAGAGGGGGATTATTCATACCCACTACCCTACGCTAATCCTTTCATGAACCTTTCGGTTTCGAACCCTGGGGTTCTCATCCCCCAATGTGTCCTCACCAAAATTCAATATGCGGAGAGAGGGGGATTCGAACCCCCGGTACGATTTCTCGCACGCATGTTTAGCAAACATGTGGTTTCAGCCACTCACCCACCTCTCCGTGGTACTTAGCTTATGCTCTTTCGACCAACTTTCCGGCCAAAACTCCCTTCCAAAAAGACTCCTGAAACCAGGATATCTCTGAAAAGGAGTGCAAATATAAAAGTTACCTTCAAAAATCCATTTCCTTCATTCAATTCTTTATTAATTTCCTTTCAAATTATTTGATAAGACATGAATAAAACTCAAATTCTCATTGCATTGGTGATCCTGAGCATCTTCGGTGTTATCAGCACCTACCTGGATGTCACAGAAATATTTGCAGAGAAGAATGCTCCGACTAAAAATGAACGAAAAGTGAAGGATGGAGAGGTCAAACAATACACCAAAGACAAAAGACTCAAAACAATTGTCAACTATGATAATGGCATCAAGCACGGAACTTCATATCTCTACCACAATGATGGGAAAACGGTCTTATTGGCCATGCCATATAACAAAGGGAAGCGCGAGGGCACTTCAAAAAAGTATTATCAAAATGGAAAACTTTACGCTGCTACCTCCTACGAAAATGATCTCCTACACGGGCCTCGAAAGCTTTACTATTCTACTGGACAATTGAAAGCGGTTATTAATTATGGGTATGGAAAACCAGGAATAGGAACGGAGGAATACCTCAAAAACGGATCAAAGAAAAAAGAGAATAGCATTGTCACTTCCAAACGGGGAAATACCATTAGACTGTCAACTGCTGAAGATTGTAAAGAATCAAAGTTCTACATAGGAAAACTGATCGAAGACAACTTTTTTGATGCACTACACCCTGATGTGAAGTTGTTGACCAAGGATGACGCTACATATGTAGTGGATTTGAACGTTCACACTCCCAGCTATTTAAAATATCAGGATGTCATCTGTCATTGCGAAAGCAAGCAAGGAAACCCAATCATTCTAAAATCAAGGTTATACTAAATTGCAAGGGAATATAAACGTTCCCATCGGCAGAAATGCCGCTCTTCCTAAAAAATGTTAATCCATACAAATCTGTCTTTGACCATCCAATCGTTCTGTTAGATTTGCCGACTGATGAAAATTAAAAAGCTGGGTGCATGAAGTGGGTCAATACAATTGGCACTTTTGAGATGATTATCGCAGGAGCCTTCCTCCTTTTCTATCTGACCTATGTATGGCGCGTAATCACCACTACCAAAAGACTTGGTTTACCGGCCATAAGAGTCGTTATAAAAACGATTCTCCGCACGGTCTATTTCGGACTTATTATTGCTGCTCTGTTGGGACCTAGTTTTGGTGATGCTTCCCGTGAAGTTAAGACCGTAGGTAAAGACATCTTCATCGCTATAGACTTGAGTCAATCCATGAATGCTGTGGATGTCCAACCTTCAAGATTAGAAAAAGTCAAATTCGAATTGAAGAACATCGTAGAAGCGTTCAACTCGGATCGCATCGGTTTGATCATGTTTAGTAGTGAAGCATACATGCAATGCCCGTTAACATACGACAATAATGCGCTCAACCTTTTCATTCAAACGCTAAACACCGACATGGTTCCAAACTTTGGAACTGACTTTGGGCCTCCTCTTGAGATGGCCACTGAAAAGCTTATCGCAGATGACACAGTCATCACACAGTCAAAATCGAAGATTACCATACTCATCAGTGATGGTGAGGACTTTGGAGACAATACCGATGAAATTGCCGAAGAGCTTGAATCAGAAGGTATCACGTTGTTTACGCTGGGTGTTGGAACCAAACAAGGGAGTAAGATCCCAACACGAACAGGTTTTAAAACAGATCGAAGCGGAAAAGATGTCGTCTCCCAACTCAATTCGACTTCACTTGAGGACCTGGCTGAAAATACAGGTGGTGAATATTTCGAAATAAATGAATCAAGAAACGATGTGGCACGTTTGATTAGTGCAATCAATAGCGTAGAGGGCGAGATGAGAGATTCGAAACAAGTAGATGCTACCCAGAACAGGTATTATTACTTTTTGGGTCTCGCATTATTTTTGATGGTAATTGATGTGCTATTTAGCGTGAAATTGATAAAACTATGAGGACCTTTTTGGTAATTATACTAGCCATAATGATTAACGATCCGAAGGAGATCGCAAAAATCAATGCCCTCAAGAAAGAAGCGGAAGCTGCCTATCTGGCAGCAGATTATGAGCTTGCTGTATCTAAGTATACGCTGCTTCATGATTCCCTGGGTGTAGATGACCCGGCAATCAAATTAAACCTGGCACATGCGCACTATCACTTAGGAGATACTGCTGGTGCTAAATCAAACTACAACAGCCTTGCAACCTCTGAAAGTACTAAAATGAAATCCATAGCCCTCCAACAACTGGGAGTTATGAGCAAGGATGCAGGAAAATTGGAGGAAGCTCTACAACAATTGAAATCCGCCATTAAAGCTGACCCATCTAATAAAGAAGCCATTTACAACTATGAGGTAGTGAAGAAGCTGCTCGAAGATCAAAAGCAGCAAGAACAACAAAATCAGGATCAGCAGAACAAAGACGGAGAAGACGAGCAGGAACAGCAAAATCAAGATCAGAAACAAGACGGAGACCAGGAAAACCAGGAGAACAAAGACGGAGAAAATCAGGAAAAATCTGACGAAGAAAAAGAGCAAGAGCAAAAAGAGCAAGAACAGAAAGAGGGCGAGGAACAGGAAGAGGAGCAGGAAAAGTCGAAGGAGCAAATGACCAAAGAAAAGCTGGAAGAAATGGGCATCAGTGAAGAAAAGGCCAGACAGCTACTTGAGGCTATGAGACAGAGTGAAATTAAATATCTGCAGCATCAGCGAAGAAAGCCTACCAAACGCCCTCCAAGTGGCAAACCAGACTGGTAAAGAGCTAATCTGTAGTTCATTACTTTTTCCGATTGGATTTTACGATCTTTGCGTCCCGATTTGAACCATCGGGACTTTTTTTTGATTATATCACAAAACCCATTTAACCCTTTCAAATAACATGCAAGAAGTTTATATAGCATCAGCCGTTCGTACCCCAATCGGAAGTTTCGGTGGTAAACTAGCAGGATTTTCTGCCACTCAACTTGGAACCATTGCCATAAAAGGAGCACTTGAAAAATCAGGAGTTTCTGCAGACCAGGTGAATGAAGTATACATGGGAAATGTGCTTTCAGCTAATCTTGGTCAGGCACCTGCGCGACAAGCAGCTATCGGTGCTGGAATCGGTCATAATGTTCCTTGTACTACTATAAATAAAGTATGTTCTTCAGGTATGAAATCTGTCATGCTGGGTGCTCAATCCATCATGTTAGGCATCAATGATATCGTCGTAACTGGAGGGATGGAAAGCATGTCAAATGTGCCTTTCTATGTTCCAAAAGCAAGATTTGGATATAAGTACGGACATGGTCAGATGGTAGATGGCTTGATGCATGATGGACTATGGGAAGCATATAACGAATTTCCAATGGGAAGTTGTGCTGACAATACAGCTAAAGAAATGAACATCTCTCGAGAGGCACAGGATGAGTTCGCTATCAATTCTTACAAGAAGGTAGCTGCCTCGACTGAAGCTGGAGAATTCAAAGATGAAATCGTTCCGGTAGAGATTCCTCAGCGAAAAGGAGATCCTGTTTTAATGGATGAAGATGAAGAATTTAGAAATGTAAACTTCGACAAGATACCAGCACTAAGACCCGTATTTAACAAAGACGGAACAGTTACAGCGGCAAATGCTTCCACCATTAATGATGGGGCTTCAGCACTTGTGTTGGTGAGTAAAGAGAAAGCTGAAGAGCTTGGACTAACTGTATTGGCAAAAATCAAAGGATTCGGTGATGCTGCACAAGATCCATTATGGTTCACTACAGCTCCTTCATTAGCTGTTCCTAAAGCATTGGCGCACGCCGGAATAGATAAATCTGATGTTGACTTCTGGGAAGTAAATGAAGCATTTTCTGCTGTTGCATTGGCTAATCAAAAAGAGTTGGACTTAGATCCAGACAAACTTAATGTGTTCGGTGGTGCTGTGGCAATGGGACACCCGCTTGGAGCATCTGGTGCACGAATTATCACGACGCTATGTAACGTGATGAACAAGAAAGACGGCAAAATTGGTGCGGCTGGTATCTGTAACGGTGGCGGAGGAGCTTCTGCGATTGTTATCGAGAAAGTCTAACGAATAGTTTTTCAATAAGAATTTGAAGCCTGGCAATTGTCAGGCTTTTTTATTTCAAAATTTTCCGGATCCTCCTCCCCTCCTCCAGGTAGTTCAACATATCCCCTTCTGAATCCGATTTGATCATGTGTTCAAGTTTTGTAAGTTCTTCTTTATAAGCTTCAATACCTCGTAAAACCATTTCTTTATTCTCCAAAAAAATCGAACTCCACATCGCAGGTGAGCTTTTGGCCAATCTCACCGTAGATTCAAATCCGGAACCTGCCAAATCGAGAATAACCTCTCCATCTTTCTCCTTGTTCAAGACTGTCTGGCTCAGAACATATGAAGTAACGTGGCTGAGGTGAGAAATGTATGCCAGGTGTCTGTCATGTTCAGAGGCACTCATCTTTGTCAGATAAAAACCTGCCTGAATGGACAGCTCTTCAAAACGAGCCAGTAATTTGGGATTTGACTGTTCCGTATCACAGAGGATTAAATTCTTACCCTCGAACAATTCCGCGAAAGCGGCCTGGGGACCGGAGTGCTCAGTACCTGCAATCGGGTGAGCTGCGATGAACTGATTTCTATTTGCATGATCATTCACCGCTTCACAAATAGACTTTTTTGTGGAGCCGAAATCCACGACAAATTGATCCGGCGTTAATTGATCCAACAGATCTGCTAAAATGATCTTGATTCCTCTTACAGGGATTGCAAGTACAATGCAATCGGCCCAATGGATGCCATCAGATAAATGATCAAAGGTCTGCTCGATAATTCCTAAATCTTTGGCCTCTGCTAGCGTTGACTTATTTTGATCGAAACCTGCAAAGTGCAACGCTCTATTCTTCTTTAGCGCCAAAGAAAATGATCCACCAATGAGACCCACTCCTACTATCAATACATTCATTACTTGAAATTTTGTGTATGCAGAGACGAAATTACCTTGGTGTATTTACTTTGTAATAAATAAATGTCAGAATCGTTGAAATGAAGATGAAAAGCACAATCCTAACCTTTCTTCTATTGGTATGCATGGAAGTGACCGCTCAGCAAGTTGTAAAAACCTACTACGATCAAGGGCAGCTCAAAGAAGAATATCAAATTTTGAATAGTGACAGCTCAATGGTGGATGGAGATTACAAGATGTATGATCCAAGTGGAAACATCATTGTTGCTGGAAAATTTAATTCCGGTGCGAAAGAAGGCATGTTCTTCAATTACTACCCGGACGGGAGCATTCAACGACAGACGATTTACCGAAATAATCTCAGGGAAGGCTTAACTCAGGTATTTACTGCTTCCGGAAAAGTGATCCAGGAATCCACTTTTCATAATGACACTCTCGTCGGAACCATTAGGCTCTACGATGAGGAAGGGAATTTGAAAGGAACCACCTCTTTTGAAAAAGGCAAACCAAGCGGCCCGGTACTATCCTACTATCAGAATGGAAAAGTGAAAGAAGAGGTAAACTATGTCAACGGAAAGCCTAATGGTCTGACTCGCCAATTCTACGAAAATGGGAATGTAAAGCTCGAAGCTAATTACCGATCCGGATTGCTTGATGGGATGTATAAAACCTTCTATCCCTCGGGAAAATTGGAAATGGAAGTCATTAATAAGCAAGGAGACAGATCAGGATCAGTAAAAACCTATCATGAAAATGGTCAGCTGAAATCTATTGGTAATTATGCCCAAGGAGCGCTACAAGGAGACTACCTCGCCTACTTTGCTAATGGTGACACAAAAAGTGAATATAAGTACAAAGACGGCTATCGTATTGGAAAGAGTATCGACTATCATCAGAACGGTAAAGTAAGGTTAGCCTCAAGTTTTACAAGTGGTGGTCGTAGCGCAACCATTAAAGAGTACACCGAAAAAGGCCAGATGATTTCTGAGAAAGAACTGAGCAACGAACAACCTCATGGTACATGGCAATTCTGGGATGCAAAAGGAAATCCGAAAGAAATCCGACGTTTCGAAAAAGGAAAGCTTCATGGGGTTCAGGAAGTTTATGAAAAAGGCAAGAAAACTACCGAGACCGAATATCGATTTGGGAATAAATATGGACCCTACAAAGAATACTACTCCACCGGTGACATTAAGGTTGAGGCCAATTATGAACTCAATAAACTCCAAGGGATTTACACCTCCTACTTCAAGAATGGACAAATCGAATACACGGGCTCGTACGTCAGAAACCGAAGGAATGGTGTTTGGAAATACTACGATAAAAAAGGGAACGTCACCGAAGAGTTGGTGTACAAACATGGAGAGAAAGTAGAAAATAACTAACACCTCCATTGATTTTCCGTAAATGAGGTATGTCTTCGAAATTATTCGCCACAATCCTCGGTGCACTTACCCTTTTGAGCTGCTCCAAAGAAGAAATCGTACCGGAAAGATTTTATCCCAGAAATGATCATGAGGCCTATTGGTACTCGCTCAAGCAAGCCAACTTACTTAGCTCAGCCTTGGGTAAGGAATGGTTAAAGGCTGCAGAACGCCCGTTCAATGAGCAAATCAAAATCCAGCTTCCCTATCAAGAAGCCTTCGTAATTTCAGACCTCAAACCCGATGCGTTGGGATATCGATTTAATGTCAAAAGAGGACAAAGGATCCTTGTTCACATAGACCAGATTACCGAAGATACAACTCGCGTATTTGTTGATCTTTTTCGTGTTGAAAATGATACACTCAATAAGTTTAGGCATGTGGCATCTGCTGATAGCGTATTGGATCTTGCATTTGCTCCTCGAAGAGACGCCTCTTATTTACTTAGACTGCAACCGGAATTATTACGTGGAGGGCAGTACTCAATCACCATTGAAAATGTACCTACTCTAGCATTTCCGGTAGCTGGCAAGAACAAAAGAGCCATTCATAGTTTTTTTGGAGACCCCAGAGATGGCGGTCGAAGAGAACACCATGGGGTTGATATTTTTGCAAAAAGACATACTCCAATTATAGCTCCAATCGCTGCAGATGTTCGGTTTGTCGGAACTCGTGGGATTGGTGGTAAGGTCGTATGGCTCTATGATCGCAAGACAGGTAATCACCTCTATTTTGCGCACTTACAGGAACAAAAAGTCAAACGCTACGATAAAGTCAATCCTGGTGACACCATTGGGACCATTGGAAATACCGGAAATGCCCGATTCACTCCTCCTCACCTGCATTTTGGTATTTATAATAACGGCCCCATCAATCCTTATTCATTCATCGTGGAGGAGTACCAACGACCTTCAAAATTCAATCCGGATACAGCCCTGCTAGGTAAGGAATTTTTCTTGAATGAAGCTCTAATTGTGAAAAGCGAAATGAAAAGTTCAGCTGATCCGTTAGATACACTAGCTATTGGCGATCGATTAAAAATTGCAGCTGTCAATCATAATTATGTCAGAATAATTGACCCTTCTGGTAAAAAAGGATTTTTAACCAAACAGGAAATCAGAAAACTCTGAAAGGGAATCAGTAATTTCATCCCATGATTTTCTTTCGAACCATCAAATCATTCTTAGAGGATAAGGAATATCGGGATCTCCTGCTTACTGCTACAGCGATATTAATCATTGGAACCTTCACTTTTCATGAGCTGGAAGGATGGAGTTACCTGGATTCTTTTTACTTCTCCTTTATCACCTTAACGACCATCGGGTTTGGTGATTTTGCTCCTCAAACTGATGCCGGTAAAGTATTTACCATCGTCTACATTATCATTGGTGTTGGTATTATACTTTCATTCATCAACACGCTGTATTTGCACTACAGCAAAAGTTTGAAGCAAAACAACAAGAAGAAAAGCAACTGAATTAGTTGGTGTAGGTAATTCTAAAGATGGTCCCGGCATAGTCATCCGAAACGAGCATCGAGCCGTCCTTGGCAAAAACAAGATCAACAGGTCGTGCCCAGGCTGTATTCGTTTCTTTATTTAGAAATCCGAAAGCAAAATCATCATAAGAAACTCCTTGCCCATTTTCCTCTGTGACCATTGTAATTTTATACCCTGTATGACCAACATCTGCATCGCGGTTCCATGAACCGTGTTCAGCAATGAAAACCCTGTGCTTATATTGAGGTGGAAAAGACTGACTTGTACAAAATTTAACACCCAAAGGTGCCACATGAGGTCCAAGGTTTTGAGCAGGTTTCACAAAATCAGAGCAAGAATATTTATCTCCGAATTCCGGATCTTTCACATCTCCCGCATGGCAATACGGATAGCCGAAATGCTGTCCTGGACTTGACACCCGATTCAATTCACATGCCGGACTTTCATTGCCTAACCAATCCCGTCCATTATCAGTAAACCACATCTCACCTGTTTCCGGATGCCAGGTAAAGCCTACTGTATTTCTTACTCCATGTGCATATACTTCACGATCCGATCCGTCCGGATTCATTCGTGTGATGCTGGCATATACTTCATTTTTACTTTCACAAATGTTACACGGTGCTCCCACCGGAACATACAATTTACCATCAGGACCAAAGGAGATGTACTTCCATCCATGATGTCCATCTCTTGGATAATCATCATAGATTTTAACCGGTTTTGGAGGATTTTCAAGATTCGACTCAATATCATCAAACCGCCAGAGTTTAGATACCTCGGCAACAAATAGAGATCCATCTTTGAATGCAATACCATTAGGCATCCTCATTCCATTGGCTATAACATATCTTTCATCTGCTTTCCAATCTCCATCAGTATCCTTGATAGCATACACTTTGTCTCCTCCTCTATTGCTGACGAATAGTGTCCCATCCTCTGTTAAGACCATAGATCGGGCATTGTTTACTCTTGCAAACACATCAATTTCGAAACCCTCCGGGAGTTGAACTTTATCTAAGTTCAATCCCTCATAAGAAACTAAAGGAATTTCTTCTATAGACTCTTCAGTTTCAGTGTTATCCAACGATTTTGATGAACAGCAAAACAAGAATACCAACGAAATCAGCCAGGAAATTTTACCCATCCTTTTTTTTAATCCAAGTTAAAAGATATCCTTGACAAATCCATTGATGTATCGATCGAAGGATTTAACTGTTAAATAGAATAATTAAATGAATATCCTACCATGTTTGATACATTGAAAAGTTGTTAACCTAGTATTCAACTTTTTGAGTTTAAGATTCATCATCCTTTTTCCAATTTTAATTGGAAGTATTTCAACATTGGCCCAAACTCCTACCATTTTTGAAGGAGAGGAAATCTCATTAAATGGAGAGTGGAATCTGGTTATGAATGAATTTCTCTTCTATGATGACATAAAAAATCAAACGCAATTCACAAAGATCAGTGTCCCCAGTACGTGGAATGACATTGTCTGGGAAGGAGAAAAAGTAGGACCCTATGGATATGGAACTTATTATAGATCAATCGTAATCAATGAAGGATCAAGCTCTTCTGAATTCGCCATTGAAGTACCCGAAGTAAGTATTTCTTATCGACTATTTGCCAACGAAACATTGATTGGACAAGTCGGAATTCCGGGGAAAAACCAAGATCATGCGACTCCAAAAATAGACTACAAGGTTTTTGATTTTGATGCAAGTCCAGGTGATACTGTTACGCTAATTTTCCATATCAGCAATTTCAGCAACAGAAGTGGAGGACTTTGGTACGCTCCGAAAGTGGATCATCGAAAAGCATTAGCTGAAAGAGTTGAATTGAATAAATCCATCAAGTTGATCATCATTGGGTGTATTCTTATTGGAGCATTGTTTCAACTATCTACTTATTTAAGAAGGCCCAGTGAGAAGTCAGCCATCTATTTTTTTCTGGTATGTGTTTCATTGGTCATGCTTCTTCTTACGCGAGGTGACCTCCCCTTACTTGATATTTTCCCATCCACAAGCTGGGTTGTATTGAAAAAAACGATGTACTTATCCATCTTCCTTATTGGTCCTGCGAATGCATTATTCCTAAGAGACAACTATAAACAATATTTCAATAAACAAATCGTAGATGGTCTCACTATTATGGCGATTGTTTTATCAACAATTGCTATTGTTCTTTCACCCAGGATAACCTATTCGATCGTTCCTTATTATCATGGGGTAAATGTATTCATCGGTATGTTTTTGTTTGTCAGCTTAATTCGAGCTGCCATTGCTCACAAGTTTGGGGCGCGATTTCTATTGTTAGGGTATTTAGCTGCATTTATGGCTGTTTTGTATGATATTCTCGCCAGCAACTATGTAGTTCCAGGATATTCTTTTGAAATGATGCATGTGGGTACTGCCATCTATATTCTTCAGTTAATGTTTATGGTAACGGGACGCTATTTATACGCGCTTGAAGGGAAAGAGCAACTATCCGCACATCTGGAAAAGGTAAATAAAGAATTAGAAGATATGGTAGGAAGGCGAACGAAAGCTTTGAAAGACAAAAACGAAATCATAGAACTAAAGAATAGTGAATTACAAAAAGCTCTGAAAGAAAAAGATCACCTGATGGCAGTGGTTGCCCATGACTTAAAGGCTCCCCTTTCCAGCATTCAAGGAATCAGCGACTTAATGAGATCAGATTTAAAAGGGCAAAACGCCGAGTTCAATGAAATGATCAAAAAAGTAACCCTGGATGGAAGAGCGATGATCGAAAGTTTAACTGAACTAAAAGTTTTTGAACAGGATGATTTTGAAATAGATAAATCTAATTTTGATTTGAAGGAGTTTTTTGAGCAAAAAAAATTCGCATTCCAGCCACTTGCTGAAAAAAAGGATATAACATTAAATGCGACCCTCGACCTTGGTAGAAATGAAGCTCTGTCAGACCCGAATCTTTTTGGGAGAATTACAGACAACTTACTGTCGAATGCGATCAAATTCACACCTAAGGGCGGTAAGGTAGACTTCAGCATTTCCAATAAAAATGAAATACTTGTACTAACCGTTTCTGACAATGGTCTTGGTTTTAATGAAACAGACAAGAAAAAAGTTTTCCAAAAATTTCAGCGCCTATCATCCAGACCAACAGCTGGTGAAAGCTCAACTGGACTTGGCTTATCCATAGTGAAAACTATTGTCGAAAAACTCGGAGGAACGATAGGGCTTGAAAGCGAAAAAGAGCGGGGTGCCACCTTCACTGTTTCTATTCCCCTGGCTTAAAATAGTTTGGGTTTGGATATTCTTGAAAAGGTATTGAAGCTACTTTTGCGGCATGATTGATATCACAAATCTTTCTTATTTTATTGGCGATCGTCCATTGTATGACGAGGCCTCTTTATTTATTGGTCCAAAAGATAAAATAGGCTTAATTGGCCTCAATGGTACCGGGAAGTCTACACTTCTCAAAATGATGGTTGGTGATGTGCAGCCTTCGGCAGGTAAAATCTCCATGAGTAAAGACACCACCATTGGATTTCTCAATCAAGATTTGCTTTCGTTTCAAACACAAGATTCCATTCTTGCCGTAGCAATGACTGCCTTTGCATCCACCATGGCGATCCAAAAAGAGATCGATAAGGTGATCAAGGAGATGGAAGAGAACTATCGGGATGAACTGGTAGATAAATTAGCCAAGCTCCAGGAAAGATTCGAAGCGCAGGAAGGATATACACTGCAATCACGAGCTGAGGAGATACTGGAGGGGATCGGGTTTAAAACAGCAGATCTTTCAAGACCATTGAGTGAGTTTTCAGGAGGATGGCGTATGCGGGTGATGTTGGCAAAGTTGCTTCTGGAAAAGCCAAGTTTACTGATGCTGGATGAGCCTACTAACCACCTGGATCTTCCATCTATCCAATGGATTGAAAATTATCTCCAATCCTATGAAGGTGCTTACATCATTGTTTCTCACGATAGGGAATTTCTGAATCGTTCGGTCAATAAAATTGTAGAAGTTACGCAAGCAAATCTTCATGTGTATTCGGGGAACTACGACTTTTATGAAGAGGAAAAATCACTCCGTAATGAGCTGCAACAGAACGCCTACGAAAATCAACAAAAGAAAATAAGAGAAGCGGAAAGATTCATCGAACGATTCAAGGCCAAAGCAACAAAGGCAAGCCAGGCACAATCCAAAATGAAAATGCTTGAAAAAATGGATCGAGTAGAAGAAGTGGTTGATGAAAACATGAAAGTCAACTTTCGGTTCAACTTCAAAACAAAATCTGGAAGACATGTCAAAAGACTGGAAGACATCTCAAAGTCCTATGGCGATCTGAACATACTCAATCATTCATCCATTGGTATTGAGCGTGGAGATAAGATTGCACTTATTGGGGCAAATGGGAAAGGTAAATCCACCCTTCTGCGAATAGTCGCTGGCACTGAATCTCATGATGGCAAAGTTCAAACCGGGCACAATGTTATTAACTCCTTTTATGCACAGCATCAACTCGAATCACTCACTGTTCAAAACGACCTTCTGGAAGAGTTGAAGCAGGCCGGCACTGGGAAAACCGAACAAGAGCTCCGTAGTGTACTCGGCTGTTTCTTATTTACTGATGATGAGGTATTCAAAAAGATCAAAGTATTATCCGGAGGTGAAAAGTCTCGAGTTGCTCTGGCAAAAACGCTGATATCTGAAGCTAACTTCTTGTTACTGGACGAGCCTACCAACCACCTGGACATGATGTCGGTGAGTATTCTTGTGCAGGCATTGCAACAATATGAAGGAACCCTCCTACTTGTATCGCACGACAGACATTTCATTACCCAAGTAGCTAACAAAATATGGTGGATAGAAGGGCAGGAAATTAAAGAATATCCCGGAACTTATCAGGAATTTGCCTGGTGGTGGGAAAAGAATAACAAAGGTGAAGAGACTTCTGAAAAAGAAGTGAAACCCACAAAAAAGAAAGAAAATACAAAACAACGCACCAACGCAGAGGAGCAGCAAGCGGCAAAAGAACTCAAACAAGTAGAGCAGCAAATCGAAACCCTTGAAGAAAGTATAAAGTCATTAGAAGAGCAGCTCGCAGATCCAAAAATCTACGAAAATCCGGATGAATACGAGAAAGTAGACAGACAATACAAAAATCAAAAAAGTGATCTAGAAGCGCTCATGGAGAAATGGGAGGAATTGGCTTAATCAATTATTTTTATTGATATATTCAATCCCATGAAAACCAGTTTGAAAGACCAATTAAATGTTATGAGGCTCATCCATTTTGCCCTCATGGCCGGGATTGGGCTCTTTTCGATAGTCGTTATTTTCCTCATTACCGGTGGCAAAGCCTCGGCTGGAGAGTTAGAATTGCTCAACTATATTTCACCTGGATTTTTTGTTATCATATTGATTCTGCAAGGTCAAATGTTTAAGCTTTCATTAAATCCTGCGTTGAAGGCTGACACTCCTTTGCCAAGTAAACTTGCCTCGTTCCAAACGGCCCATATCATTCGCATGGGTCTCCTGGAAGGATGCGGGTTGTTTGCTGCTGTCAGTGCACTTTTAAATGCTGAGTTATTGCATTTAATTACCGTTGCCCTGGTTTTAGGTGTTATGTTTACTAAAACCCCGACAGTTCTAATGTTAGAATCAGTACTCGGATTATCCAGGGAAGAAAAGGATCAGATAACAGAATAATCACATGAAGACGCTATATATCGAACAACCAAAACAACAGAAGTATTTGTATCTATTCATGGGTGGTCTTTTTTTGTTTCAAGGGATCATCAACCTGTTCCATGATACTGGTAGCCTCTCATTCTGGCTGGGTATATTTCAAGTTTCTTTTAGTGTTTTTTGTTTTCTTTATTCCTACTCTATTATTAAACCACAATCGTTCAATAATCCTCGAATCCAGCTAGGAACGGATAGCATAACGCTTTTCAAAGGAAACTTTTCAGGTAAGCCAGTGAATGTCTCCCATTCAGATATCAAGATGATACAATTAAAGCCGGAACGAATCACTTTAATGACAAAGGCGTTTGACTTTACACATTCCATGGACTATCAAGGAACCAATAAGGCAGAGATCATTCACGAAATCGAAACATATGCTAAAGAGTTAAATCTACCTTTTGAGCATATTTCATATCGAAATGTTTAGCGACTAATGATTTTCTAAATATTCTTCAATTGCAGTTTTCAACGCATCGGCACGATCTCTAACACGTTGATAGTAATTATCCTTAGCTATGAACAAGTACCTATAAGCAAAAATCATATTTTTAAATTCGTTCATAGTCAAAAAATCCGGATATATGGATTGACCTGAACTGAACCTCACATTATTCATGTAGAAAGGTTTAATAAAATCCCGGATATGCTCGTTGATTGATGTATCATACTCGGAAGTTCCTCGGTAATATTGCTCATAGAGTTCAACCATTTCATTTCGAAGCTCGAATGAGCCAATCAGGTCCATCTTTCCAGAAGATTTTAATGACTCATAGGTGGTCCTTTGTGGGTTGAATGGAGGGTTATATTGGATCATCAGTGTGTAATTCATAAGCGCAGAATCACTGCCATAGGGCCGGCCGATACTCCCATTAGATAGCGTTACCAAAGCATCAGAAATTTTTTCATTCCTTACTCTAAGCGTATCCAGGTATTGGATATCTGTTTCTAAATCCTTTTTCAGACTTTCGAGATATTTATGCTCTTGCCGTCTGTTGCTGTCAGCTTCTTTATAGCTTTCCAAATAAAAGGCGATGCTTATCCCAAGAATCACCACCAACAGGTTGGCAATATGATCGAGCCAGTTAATCTTCTTCATGAGCTAAAAATAGAAATTTTGAATGAAGTCCATCCAGCGTATCCTTTCAATGTCAATGATGATCCTTAATTTTTTTAGATTGAAATCAAATCATGAATGAACTTGAGAAACTTTTCATCCCTTTCCAGCCAAGCATCGACCACTCGCTTCGAACGGATGTCCGCTATGAAGAGCGAAATCCCACCTCAGACCTAACCCGTTACATTCATTGCTACTGGAATCTTCGAACGGTCCGTCCTCTAGAGGAGTCATTTGTTTATCGGGTGGTCTCCGATGGTTGTATTGACATTCTATTTGAGAAAGACGCACCAGAAGATATTTTCATCACAGGATTCTCCTCCAAATTTCTTGAATACGAGTTAGGTAAATCCTTTAATTACATCGGCATTCGATTTCTGCCAGTTGGCTTTCCAACGCTATTTGACATCCCCGCAAATGAATTAACGAACAGTTTCAGACCCTTAAATGAAATTGTACCTACTCTTTATCAGACACTATCCCCAGGAAAACTCACCACATTCGATCTTGATGCGTTTTCAACTTTTGTTGATGAGTTATTCGTGCAAATAATAATCGAGAAAGATTACCCTAAACCAGACCCTCGCTTTCAGGAGGCCTTCCATCAAATATTAAAATCTCGAGGAACCATTAAACAATCCGAATTGGATCTATCGTTGAGTGAACGACAACTAAGGAGGCTTTTCGAATATTATTTTGGTGAATCTCCAAAAACGTTTGCCAAGATCTTGAGATTTCAAAACATTCTCAGAGCTAAACCCACTAGCGAAAGCTTGAAACGTGACAAAGTCTTCTATGACGAAGGGTACTACGATCAAGCACACTTTATCAAGGAATTCAAAGAATTTTATGGAGTAACCCCAGGTAAAGCATTTGGATTTTAAGGTTGTCCGATTCTTACAATACTGCGCTTGCTGCACTTTCTAGATTTGATCAATAATCAAAATTAATCGGTCATGAAGCACATCATATTGTCAATTACTATTTCGATGCTATCGGTAAGTAGCTGCCTTTCACAAACAGAATCAACAACAAAAAATAAAAATCACATGAAACTAAACGCAGGCATTATCACAGACAAAATCCAGGAAACCAAAAAGTTTTACCATGAATACTTAGATTTTGGAATTTCATTCGAAAATGAATTTTATCTCTTAATGCACACTCCTGGAGGTGATGCACAACTGAGTTTTTTACAACCTGAACATCCCTCGCAGCAACCACTGTTCCATCCCAGGTTTCAGGGGCAAGGCATGTACTTAACAATAGAAGTCGAAGATGTAGACGCACTCTATGAAAAGCTAACGAAGAAAGGAGTGACAATAGAAATAGAGTTACGAGACGAGCCGTGGGGTGACAGACACTTTGCCATCAAAGATCCAAATGGAATAGGGATAGATTTGGTCAAATACACCGCACCCAACTAGTCCTTAGTTGGACCTCCAATATTCATTTGGAGGTCCATTTTTTTCATGAATAAGAATTATGACTCTTTAATCGTTAGACCTCATGTATTAAAGTTCCTATCTTTGAACAAAGGATTAGGATTTACGTCAATTATTAAAAGAATTTAGGCACATGCGAAAGCTCATTTCATTTGTTTTCATCCTTATAGGTCTGTTTTTAGCACAATGCTCAAGTGTTCCTTTGAGCGGGAGATCTCAATTGTCATTAATAGACAATGACAAAATCTTTCCAATGAGTTATGAGCAATACGAACAAGTGAAAAAAGAAAGCAATGTCATTACTGGTACTGATCAAGCCCGAATGGTAAAAAGAGTTGGTACCAGGATTCAACGATCAGTTGAACAATATTTCGCTGATCAAGGACAATCAAGCTATCTCTCAGATTACAAATGGGAGTTTAATCTCATTGACAATGATAGCACGGTAAACGCCTGGTGTATGCCTGGAGGGAAAGTAGCCTTCTACACCGGTATTATGCCTATCTGTAAGGATGAGTTAGGAGTTGCTGTCGTTATGGGACATGAAATTGCCCATGCAATCGCCAATCATGGTCGTGAGCGAATCAGCCAGGGATATGCTGCTCAATTTGGGCTTTCTGCGGTCAGTATACTTTTAACCGGAGGGGGATCAGGCCCTTCCGTACCATCAGAATTAATTATGCAAGGTGCTGGTGCAGCCACCTCTCTCGGAATATTGGCCTTTTCAAGAAAACATGAGTCAGAAGCAGATAAACTTGGTCTTTATTTCATGGCTATGGCCGGATACGATCCACAAGTTGCTCCAAAATTTTGGGAACGGATGGCAGCAAAAAGCGGAGGCGAAGCTCCACCAGAGTTTGTTTCCACCCACCCATCTCACGATACGCGTATTTCAGATTTGAATGCCAATATGCCTAAAGCCATGGAATATTACCGGGCAAGTTCTGCTAGTAACTAACGTTTTATGAATTGTCTGTTCAATTATTCGAACTGACTTTCCCCCAACCCTGGAATAATTCTGCACGCATTCTTGTAGTAAAGCTTTTTTAGTACTTCATCAGAAAGACCCAGTCCGTACATTCTCCAGAATGCATGATATTTCTTGTAATAGGGGAAGTATTCATCCTCCGTTTCCAGTACTCGGAAATAGGTATAAAATTCCTCTGGATTGTAGGCATCCTTTCCGAAAACCAGCCGATCCTGATATTTCTCGAAGAACGCACGAGCACGTTTCGGTTGTCTTCCAAACTCCGCTATAACTGCTCCAATACCAAAAAGCACATTTGGATAGGTATCTAAATGAGCCCCGGCTTTGTCCAGGTTATTCCCCATCCAGCCCATGTGAGCGTTGATAAACGTAGTGTTCGGGTGTTTCTTAAAAACATTGTGTTGCTCAGCAATGATTTGTTCAAAAGGTGCTGGATTATCAGGTCCCCTTTTTCTTCCGGGGCGGAGCTTCAACTCTAGCCAACGTTCATTATCGGCGTCCATTGGCTGCCAAAAAGGAGCCGGATCGGCGGAATGGATAAGTACTGGGATACCCAATTCACCACATTTGGCCCAAATTGGATCAATCCTTGGATCGTCCACCGCAATTCGATTACCCTCTGCATCCCGGTTATTCAACCCCAGACTCTTATAGATTTTCAATCCTTGAGCTCCGGCTTTTACGTCTTCTTCCAATTCTTTTACCGCATTCTCCGTCCATCCTTCATCGCTGATATTCTTAAATGAAACATTAGTGAATACAATGATTCGATTTGGTGCTTCTCCTTCAACTCTTCTTACCATTCCTGCTAAGTATTCTTGAGATCCAATATCACGGGCCTCCCTGTTAAATCCACGTCCACTTAGATTGATCATTGCCCCCATGTTCAACTCATCCATTTCTTCTAAAAGACTCGCAATTCGATCTTTGGTCAAGTTCCATTGATGACTATGAATATCAACAAAAGCAAACTTGGCCCTTTTTACTGGGTTCTCTGGCACCACTAACGTAGAGGTTGGATTATATTCTTCGAAGCCCATTTCAGTTTCATCTTGCGCCGAATTTTGGGCAATCGCTCCAACTGAAATAAGTAGAAATAGCATGCTGAGTTTTCTCATAAGGTTTGGGTTTATCTGGCAAGTATACGAATCAAAGTACGATCAGTTTGGGCAAAGTCATTCAATTTTATTCAATTGACATTGACAATACATTCTTAATTTCGCATCATGGAGCGACCCGAATTTGACGACATATTCATGGAACTGGCCGTGAATCTTGCCAAAAGATCACATTGTATCAAACGACATGTAGGTGCAGTACTTGCCAAAGACACCCGAATCATTTCCATTGGATACAATGGTCCTCCTGCTGGCACACACAATTGCGACATAGAATGGCCCGGAGAAGGCTGTCCACGAGACTCTAAAGGAAGCTGTTCATTGGCGCTTCATGCAGAGCAAAATGCCATTCTTTATGCTGTGAAAAATAAGACGGATGTAGAAGGTGCAACACTGTATGTGACGCTCTCTCCATGTATCGCCTGTGCTAGAATTATTTACACCATGAAAATTAAGAAGGTAATCTACCTTAAATCTTATGCAGAATACAAAGGTATTGCTAGTGATGAGGGAGTAGATTTCCTACGCAGGTTTGGGGTTGAGGCGGAAAAGTATGAAGGGTCGTTGGACAATGTGAGTGAGCTGGTTTAGATTGGATCATGGAATTGAAAAAAGCTCGTACACCCTCCTAATTGAATCACTTATCTAATAGCTATTCTTTGCTTACCTAAGATTTCAACATTTCCAGTACTGCTGCTATCAATGAGTACAACATAAATACCCGGCTTAGTACCTTGTGGGATGGGAACATTAAATATGGAACGGCCTCCAGATAATGTCCTTTCAAAAGAAAATAATATTGAACCGGAAAGACTCAATATAGATATTCGAACGACTTTATTGGGGTCTCCAGTCATAGAAATATTGAAGTAGTTTGAGGCCGGAATAGGGAATATCTGTAGTTGTGAACCTAATCTAATATCTACCGACTGTATGTCAGAAAAGGAGGTTTCTCCATCAAAATCTGTCTGTTTGAGACGATAGTAAGATCTTCCACTCAATGGATTATGATCCCAGGTTTGATAGTTAATTGATCTATTGCTGTTGCCATACCCTGCAATATTCTTAATAGAATTAAACGTAATACCATCCGAAGATCTTTCAAGCGTAAAAAAGTCGTTGTTGACTTCAGATAAGGTTGTCCAGGCTGAATAAACCTGTTGTTCACTTTCCACATATCTGACAATGAATTCTGATAACTCGACAGGAAGTGGTGCTTCTTGAAACTCATATGCTCCAATGTCTTCTGCGCCATTTCTGGAACGACCTAAAATATCAGCAGCCACACTTACATCTATTCCGGCATTTACTGCAGGGGAAAGATCTCCCGGGTTATTCCAGGTGAGATTGTATTTGCGAAGCGAGAGATCACCATTTGCATCATCCTGAAACAGTGGATCATTAGTAACCCCCGTTAAATTATTTTGAGCGGTTGTCAATCCTGCAATAGAGCCGACCTTGTAAAGGCAATTTTCAACCGTAATTAGCGTAGACGTATTACTGGAACCTTCTCGAATATCACGATCTCCTGCGCCTGTACCATTAAGAGCCCGATTGTTCCATAAAATTGTATTGGCAATATGAATGGTAGCCTCATAACCTCCATCATTCTCTTTGTATTCAATTCCTCCTCCTGCCGTATTGCTGGCAATGGTAGTAGCTGTTGTTTCCGCATCATTATTGGCGATGGTGCAGTGGTAAATATTGCTACTGATGTTATTGAGATATATGCCTCCACCGAGATCTTCAGCTTCATTTTCATACAAAACACAATTAGTCATATCGATTCGACTATTTGCATTAGCTCCATGTGCATTAATGGCTCCTCCATTATCTCCACTCATATTCCCGTAAAAAAAGGAATTGCTAATGGTTAGTTGAAATCCTCTAAAATGAATAGCTCCTCCATCATCAATTCCTCCTGCGTCCTGTTGTGTCTGATTAGAGATAAAAGTTGAGTTACTTATTGTAATCGTGTTGGTGGTATTATTGCTAGGAACCCAAATAGCACCTCCAGCCCTGGTCACCGTTGAGTTACCACTAAAATCTGAATCATTGATTATCAAAGCACCATTGTATGCATAAATAACTCCCCCTCCATCTGCTACATTGTTGGAAAATTGACAATCATTTACAGTTAGTGAACCAATCGAAGTACCCAAACGAAAGACCCCTCCATTATCAGCTGTAAGGCCCGTTGCATCGTAATCTGAAAAACTAAGATCGGAAACGATAACATCTGGTGACGGAGAGATCCCATTGATGTACGCAAATCGATTACCTGGCCCACTCCCATTTGTAAAAGTCGCTGTAGCTGGTAGATTTGGACCGCTGAGATGAATGTTGCGATTAATCGTAACATTAGTCTCTGAATAAGCACCATCTGCAATATGAATTACATCAGTGATAGAACTGCTTGTGCTCGATTGGTCATGTGCATATTGAATGGTAGCACAGGGTGACCCGCTATTGGTGCAATCGCCAGAGTCAGTGCCAGTTGTTGCGACATATCTATCCGTTTGTCCATTAGCGAAAAAACTAAAAAAAGCAGCAAAGAGAGGAATGATTTGTTTGTGGTAAGTATTCATTGGAAATAGATGAAAATGATCTGTTAAAGTATCTAAACCACATTGTTCATGGCTAAATATCAATGTATACATGATGGGTACAAGAGGCATTTTCATGATAGAAATAGCAGAAATAGTGAGAAACTTCACCGTTTCTTAACTTCAAATTTCAACAAGCCTTACTAGCTTACATGCATGAATAGATTACTCACCATTCTCATCTTTTTTCCCTTAATCTCTTTGTGTCAAGAAGCAGATGTATCTATTGATAAGGAGATATCGAGGATCGCATTTGGATCATGTAGTAAAGAAAATCTGTCAGAAAATCAGCTTTGGGTTGAAGTCATAAACACAAATCCGGACCTTTGGATATGGCTTGGAGATAACATTTATGGAGATACTGAGGACATGGCAGTAATGAAGGAAAAGTATGATCTTCAAAAGTCTCATCCAGATTATCAAAAACTTCTTGTACAAACGGATATCATCGGGATCTGGGATGATCATGACTTTGGGGTTAATGATGGTGGAAAGGAATATCCGGCAAAAGACAGAAGTAAAGAGGCATTGTTTGAATTCCTTGACGTGGACGAAAATCACCCTGCAAGAAATAGGCTAGGAGCCCATCAATCTTATACTTATAAGAGCAATGAGGGCAATATAAAAGTCATTCTATTGGACACCCGATACTTTCGTGATGAGTTGAAATGGCTTAATCCGGGGACCAGGCAAAAAGCATCAATTGTGAATCCAGAAGGGGATATTTTGGGAGAAGATCAATGGAGTTGGTTTAAAAAACAACTTTCAGATGATGAAATTGATTTCTTTATAATCGGCTCAGGAATCCAGGTAGTTCCGAATCAACATCGCTGGGAAAAATGGGCGAATTTTCCAAAAGCAAGAAAACGATTGTTTGAAGAAGTCTCTAAGGTAAATGTTCCAATGGTCCTAATCTCCGGAGACCGTCATCTTTCAGAAGTCTCAAAGATTGAAATTGATGGATATGATTATCCCCTTTATGAATTTACTTCCAGCAGTCTGACAAGCGGGTCAGGTATTGAAAAAGAAGAAAATCAATTCCAGGTCAAGGAGAAAATATACGTGACGAATTTTAGTTCACTCAGTATTGATTGGAACGATCGAGTCCCTACGCTCGAATTGAAATATTTTGGCAAGCAAGGAAAGGAGCTGGCAAAGCATACAATCCGGTATAAATAAAGAAAGCCGCTCTCTTGAGCGGCTTTTAATCCAAAAATACTTACCAATTACTACTCTACTATTATCTTGTATTGAGGCGTAGGATTGAGTGGACAGAAATACACATACTCTCCTTTTTCCAACACTACCTCTTGCGAGCTTGCTTTTTCACCGTCAGCAATTGTTTTGCTTAGGTAAGCGCTCTGCACATGATTATCCTTATCTGTCTTTCCCTTAGGCGCAATAACAAATCCAAGTAAATGGTCCACTCCATCATTCTCCACTTCAAAAACATAAGCTTTACCCGCTTCCAATTTCAATTCAGTTTGGTCAAACTTACCGGTAGTCTGTACCAAGTTAATTTTTTGAGGTTCTTGAGCCTTAGCCAAAGTCATTAAAACTGTAAGAGCCAAGAGATATAATATGCTTGCTTTTTTCATTTTTCTAGCTATTTGTGGTTTATATTATTTTATTAAGCGAGTGCTCCTTCTAATGCTGGTGCAGCTGGGAAATCAACCTCAAACTGACCGGATCCATGAATGAAATTGCTAACAATTTTGTCACCGATGATCATGTTAATATCAATCAAATTTTCTTTAGTGTAACCTGCTTCAAAAAGTCTGTTTAGTGCTTCTGCGCTTGGCTTACTTCTCTTGATGGTGATGTCTTTGACAAAATTTGCAAGAGCACCAATCTTAGCATCAAAATTTGCCTCTCCTGATCTGATCTCAAGAATTTGATCATCGGTAAATCCATTCATCTTACCAAGAGCAGTGTGAGCTGCAAGACAGTATTCACATTCATTGATCTGACTAACTACAAGATTAATTACTTCTCTTTCTTTCGCCTTTAAAGAAGACTTTCTGTTTTGAAAGGTTAAATAATCACCAAGCGCTGTTTCGCTGTGAGCAAATGTTGCATAAAGGTTTGGTACAAATCCCAACTTGCTGTTTAAGTTGTCAAAGATCTCTTGATTGTTTGCTGATACTTCGTCTCTGGTTGGTACGTTGATCGTTTCCATAATTCTATTTTCTTATTTTAATTTTTGTTTAAAAGATTATGGTTCAAAGAACGCAGGTATGATGCCTTTGGGTAGTGTCTATTCTTCCCTAAGGGTTGTCAATTTTTCCCAATTGCCAGATTTAGCTGCTCTTCTCGGTACTTAGAGGGTGCCAATTGGGTGTGTTTCTTAAAAAAACGACTGAAACCAGGGATATCTTGAAACCCAATTTCGAAGGCAATTTCTTTGGTTGTCTTATCAGTATAAATAAGCAATCTCTTCGCTTCAAGAAGGATGCGCTCGTGGATGGTTTGAAGCGGTGACTTGTCGCTGTATTTAGAAAACAGGTTGGAGATGGTTTTTGATGACTTATGAATAAGATCCGCATAATCCTGAACCTGATGATACTTTCGGAAATGCTGCTCAACCAACAGATTAAATTGGCGAACAACATCTATATCCTTATCCGAAACCTCTGTCAGCGCATTTTGCATCTTATACCATCGTGTGAGCTTCACAATGAGACGTTTAAGTATGATCCTCAACATTTCCGTCTTTAGATTATCATCTTCCTCACCAAACTCATCGAGAAATACTTGAAACAATAATTCAAGCTTTGATTGATCTTCTCCATTGAGATCAATAATCGGGACACCTTTCTTGCCATAAAACAGTAGACCTGCACATGAAACCTCATGATCGTGATCGATGATACAGTAAAAGTCTCTGTTGAAATGCCATGCAACCACTTCGGCAGGATGTTGAAAGTGGATTTTTTGGTTGGCTGTAAAAACAACGATCTGCTGGGACTTCAAGCTGATCTTTTCGGCATCAACTACCAATTCCTGGTCTTCTCCCCTGTTCCAAACAATCGTCAATGTACTTTGATTATGCTGACCCAGTGAATTCGAATAGACAGATTCATCATACATAAATTGGATGCTGCCTTTGGTTTTATCATCTGAATAGGTATGGATCATGCTTCGAGTTTATGAGCTTAAACAGGCTTTCGAGTAAAAGTATTCCTGCAAAAAGTAATTCAGATGAATAAATAGATGAAATGTCAAATGGATAGCAAATGGACAGTTCATAAAAAACCCTCTTGCCGTTAAGCAAAGAGGGCTATTATTAACCTACTCACAAAAAGTATTTTAAAAGTCTCCACCTCCATCACCTTGATATTCTCCACTTCCTTTCCCACTTTGTTGCTTCTTTTGATTTAAGCGATAGGTAAATGATAGTGTGGCTGTTGTTGACCTCCATTGAAACTCGCTAGATTGAATGGATCGTTCATTGGTAATTTCGCTTCTGTACCGCCTAGAGTTGAAAACGTCGCTCACATTGAGAGCTAATGTCCCTTTGTCTTTTAGGATATCCCTTGACATACCTAAGTCAACCGAGGTAATTGACAAGCTGCGACCTTGAACCGTATTTCTTGGTGCACGGTAGATCATATTTATCTGAGCATCAAATAGACTTTTAAACTTAAGATTATTGCTAATTCGGCTTGTAAGTGTCGTCGCCTCTGCTCCATCAAATCTCAAAATAGATTCACCAAAAGCCACCGATCCACTCGGCACAATACTTCGATAGAAGTTAACATTACCATTGACACGATACCAGTTAGTAAAATCTTTAGAAAGATTAATTTCTAAGCCATAAGCATTTTCGGTGGAGACATTGTAAGGTCTGGTAAACGTAATTCCTTCCTCAGTAGTATTTCTTAATCGCTGAACACCTCCTTCAGTGTGTCGATTGTAGACACCTGCATAGATTGAACCAGCTTCTGAATTGTAGAGGTAACCCAGCTCATATGAATCGGTGAATTCCGGTTGTAGTTCTGGATTTCCTAACCAAAAATTTCTACTGTCAGAAATAGAAGTAAATGGATTTAAGCTTCTACCTCTTGGACGACTTATTCTTCGACTATAGCTCATCTGAATTGATTGTTCTTTACTTATCTGATAGGTAAGAAATATGCTTGGAAAGAAATTACCATAGTTTTGAACATTCCTATTGTTATCTGTCTTCTGAAATGTAACTAGTCTGGTTTGTTCGAATCTAAGACCCATTTGCCAAGATAATTTATTAACCTTATTGCTAATTATTCCATATACTGCTAAGACATCTTCTTCGTATTCAAACTCATTAGAAAAGGCAGAATCAACCTCATAAATACCACTTTCATTTTGTTCTGTTACTAGGTAATCATTGCCAACCAATCGATCTGTATATCTGGTTCCAAACTCCAACTTTCCATTTTTGCTGAATGGATGAAGATAGTCGGCTTGAATCATATACCTCTCCTCTATTTCATCGTTATTCGAACGCTGTATAAGGATTGGTAACTGATCCATCCTATCAGTGCCTATGGTTTCAATAAGGTTACTTCCTTCTTGTTCGTTGTTGTTTTGATATTGAAGATCAAATGTTAACTTCTGATCTTTTCTAGAAAAATTTCGAGTGAAGTTTAATGAATATTCAATGTTTTCATCTCCTTCCGTCTCATCGTCATTCCTAAATGATATAGAGTCAGCTTCTGTCGTTGGATAAAAATCGTCGTACGTTATTCTTGTTCTGTTATTCTCATCAGCAAATCTGTAGAGAAAAGCTAAAGTGAGCGTGTTTTTATCATTCAGATAAATATCCGATCCAAAGCGTGTGGAATAGCTGATACCACCTCTATTGTGTCTTCTATTGCGTAACGTTTGGAGTAGAGGTGCAGACCTATCTGATGAATCGAAAAAGATTTGATTTGATGCACCACTACCGTTATAGCGTCTGTAATTAACACCAAAATTGGTAAAGAAGTTGATCCAGTCTCTCCTAAAATTTAGATTGATAGAGCCTCCATGGTTATGCGGTACTCCAGTGTTTGCCTGAAAACTTCCATTTATTCCTTTTTTCTTATCCTTCTTGAGCACAATATTGATGATACCTGCAAGTCCTTCTGCATCATACCTTGCAGATGGGTTTGTGATCACTTCAACACTCTCCACTAGATTACTATTTAACTGTCGAAGTGCATCATTGCTACTCAATCCCACCAAACCCGAAGGTTTACCATCAATAAGTATTCGTACATTCTGGCTTCCTCGCAGACTCACATTTCCTTCTACATCAACTTGAACGGATGGAAGATTATCTAAAATATCTGTAGCACTGCCTCCTAAATTACTTAGATCTTTACCTATGTTAAACACCTTCTTGTCAAGAGTCATTTGCATTTGCGTTCGTTCAGCCTGCACAACTACTTCTTCTAGCAACGTTTCATTTTCTTTAATCTTAATAATTCCAGTATTGAAAATCGGGTTAGAGGTTGAGATAGTAACATTCGATATAATTAGATCTTCAAAACCCATGAACTGAAATCTTAAATAATATTTGCCGATATCAGCCGGTACATTAAATACTCCTTCCACGTCCGTCAATCCCCCTGTGACAATAGATGAATCCAATTCATTAAAAATGCTAACTGTTGCAAACTCAACGGGCTCATCGCTTGCTGCATTCATTAATGTTCCTTTAATAGCGTACTTTGTGGGAGCATATTTCTGGGTCGCTTGTGCTATAACGAACCCTTGAAAGGACCAAAATAATAAAGCAAATACCAATGCTATTCTCTTCATAACATCGTATAAACAGTCAGTCTTTGGCAATGTTTAAGAAAATGTATGTACTTACATATATGGTCAATAGCCTAAATAAATGGATAATATCATGATATTGGTCAGGAATATTTTCCAATCATTCTATAACTCTTACATAAGCGGTGATACAGTCAAAGGCATTTTTTTTAAATTCATCATTATAAATATTTAAACAGCTTGGACTATGAAGAAAACCATAAATTATGCCCTTCTATTTCTCCTTTCACTGGGAGTTATTGCACAAGGAGGTTTGGGGTATCAAGAGCCCCCGAAAGAAATCAAAGAACTTGTCGATGCTCCGCTTGCACCGTCAGTGCGAATCGACAACAAAGGAGAAAATGTCGTCCTTCTCTATCGCAATGCTTATAAAACAATTGCTGAGCTTTCGGAGGAAGAATTAAGACTAGGAGGATTACGAATCAATCCGGTAACGAATATTGGAAGTCGTACGACTTTTTACAATAACATCAAGGTAAAAAAAGCCTTTAGCAATGATGCCAAACAAGTAACGGGTCTTCCTGAAAATCCAAGGTTCTCGTACTTTGCTTGGTCTCCGGATGAAACCATGATGGCTTTTACACATACAACATCGACTGGTGTTGAAGTCTGGATGCTTGATGTCCAGAAAGGCACAGCCAAAAGACTAACAAATGCTGGCGCTAATGCGAATTTGGGAAGACCTATGGCCTGGTTTGCAGACAGCAAATCTATGCTTGTAAAGATGCTTCCAAATGATCGCGAACCACTCATCAATACACAAACCGCAGTGCCTACCGGACCTACAGTAAGTGTAAGCTCAGGCGAGAAAGCACAGAACAGAACGTATCAGGACCTCCTGAAAAATCCAGTAGATGAAAAGAATTTCGAACAACTCGCTCGTTCAGAAGTGTATAAAGTCGATCTTAATGGAAGTTCTTCCAAATGGATGGATGCTGGTATGCATCGAGGAATGAGCTTTTCGCCTGATGGTAACTATGTGTTAATGACTACCGTAAAACGACCGTTTTCCTATCTCGTCCCCTATTACAGATTTGCCTTACAAACTGCTATTTACGATAACAATGGCAAACAAGTTAAAATGTTGCTAGACAGATCCGTCGATGAAGTTCGTCCAAAAGGGTTCATGGCAACTACCGATCAACCAAGAGGTTTTAACTGGCGGGGAGATAAACCCTCCACCATTGTTTGGTCCCTAGCATTGGATGGAGGAGATC
Organism: Ekhidna sp.; assembly: GCA_965601465.1. GTDB lineage: Bacteria > Bacteroidota > Bacteroidia > Cytophagales > Cyclobacteriaceae > Ekhidna. The sequence goes on from OZ271834.1 coordinate 3,877,221, forward strand.
CTGCAAAGGAGATGGAGTACAGAGATGAAGTATTTGAATTAAATGCTCCTTTCAATGGAAAAGAGCGCTCAATTTTGAAAACAAAAAATCGCTTCTCAGGGATCACATGGGGTTCTGATGATATTGCTATCGCTTACGATTATTGGTGGGATAACAGAAATACCAAAACGTATACCTTCAATCCTTCAGATAATTCGAAAGAAGCAAAAGTTATTTTCGATCGGAACTACCAGGATGCATATAGTGATCCAGGAAACTTTGTTACATCCAAAAACAAACTCAATCGATATGTTCTCTCCATAGATAATGGCAATGCTTTCCTCATGGGAGACGGCTTTACGAAAGATGGACAATTTCCATTTGTGGATGAGATGAATCTTGAAAGTGGAAAAACCAATCGGTTGTATCAGTCTGAATATACCGATAAGGTTGAAGACCTTGTATATGCATTGAATATGGGAAAAGGAGAAATTCTGGTTCGCCTGGAGTCTCCTACTGAATATCCGAACTATTATGTTCGAAACATCAAGAAGAAAACAGAATTAAAGCCCATCACTCAGTTTGAAAACCCATTTAAAGCGATGCAGGATGTGGAAAAAGAAGTGATTTCTTACAAGCGTGACGATGGAGTTGAACTTACCGGAACACTTTATTTACCAGTAGGATATGATAAGGCAAAGATGGAAAAGATGCCAATGATCTTATGGGCATATCCTCGGGAGTATAAAGACAAAGCAAGTGCAGGTCAAAATACTACCAATCCGAACGCCTTCATTTATCCATGGTATGGATCTCCGGTATTTTGGGTGACAAGAGGTTATGTAGTACTGGATGATGCAGCTTTTCCAATTATTGGGGAAGGAGAAGAAGAACCGAATGACACTTTTAGAAAACAATTGGTGGCCAATGCCAAAGCAGGTATTGATGCCGTTGATGAGATGGGATATATCGATCGAAATCGTGTCGCTGTTGGAGGTCATTCTTATGGGGCATTTATGGTTGCCAACCTGTTGAGTCATTCAAATTTATTTGCAGCAGGTATCGCCAGAAGTGGGGCTTACAACAGAACATTAACTCCTTTTGGATTCCAGTCCGAGGAACGTTCTTACTGGGAAGCTCCAGAAGTTTATTACACTATGTCCCCATTCATGCATGCTGACAAAATGAAAACTCCACTTTTACTCATTCATGGTGAGGCCGATAACAACTCAGGAACCTATCCGATGCAAAGCGAGCGATACTTCAACGCTTTGAAAGGATTGGGCGGACCTGCACGATTGGTGATGTTGCCTAAGGAAAGTCATGGCTACCGGGCTAAAGAAAGCATTATGCACGTTTTATGGGAGCAAAATCAATGGCTGGACGAACATGTAAAGAATCGTAATTCAATGGAAACAACTGTTCAGATGGACAAATGACGTCTGATCGCTAACCTAGATTAAGCCGGACCTAATGGTCCGGCTTTGTTATTTCTTAGCCTCCTAAGAAACCTGCTACCAGAAAACCCAGGTATGTTCCCAATCCGGAACCAAGAGATCCTGCCAAAATTGCTGGAAGGATAAGATCATTCCGCTTCACACTCTTAGCGAGTGCCAGCGCAGTACTAGCACCTCCAATATTTGCTTGAGAGGCTATGGCCACTATGGACCAATCCGCCCTGATAATGAATGATACTCCAATTAAGAAAGCAGCATGAATCAAAACTGTAAGTGACGTGAAAAGCAAAATATCAAAAGCATATGCACCCACGTCTACCAATGCACTTACCTCACAAAATGCACCTACAACTGCTAAAAAGAGATAGACGGAGAACATCCCCAGCATCTTAGCTCCCGGCCATTGCTGGACTATTCTCGATTGAGCCATTACCAAAGCGATTGTAGTTAAAATTAAAATAGAGGGAAAATTCCAACCCCAGTTTGATATTACCTCTTCGAGATAGTCAGAAATAAGAATAACTAAAGAGCCAATGCCCAACATAAGCGCCAGAGCTCTCGGCTCTATGTGTTCTTTATCACGCTCATCAGATATTTCCTCTCCTAGATTTGATATGGCTTGAGGATGCGGCCGAAGTTTTTGCATGAATACGGGGATGCTCAAAGTAATAATCATCCAAATAGCTGTAACAATATTGTCGGCTACCACTACCCCAGTAAAAATGGCTCCTTCCTTATACACTTCATAATGCAGTGCTATGGCATTGAAATTAGCGCTACCTCCAGTATAGGTACCCGTCATCATGCCGGCAATGGCGGCAAATTGCGGACCAAAGACTGCTTGATAATCGATGGCTTGCAGCGCAATTACAACACCAAGCATGGTTCCGATTGAACCAAGAACAAAAGCAATGAGCATGGGGATACCGGCTTTCTTAAGTTGCTTTAGGTTGACACCCAGCAGAAGAAAAAAAATACTGGCAGGGGCTACATATTTAAATATGGACTCATACACCGGACTTGAGTTAGAGGCCGAAGGAATAAAGCCAAGATTGGCCATAATGGCTCCTAAAAGGATAACTAAGAGAGAGCTACTGATGTGCTTAAGGAAGGTATTTTTGCATAACCACTCACTAGCGAAAATCAAAAAGAACAGGACAGTTAAAATATAAATGGGTTGATGAATCATCCTGCGAAAATACAAGGACTCAATCAATGAAAGGAATGCGTTGTAAATTCACCAACATCTACGATCTACCAGGATACTTTGGATAAGCCAGAAAAATTGAACAAAAATTCGTTGGATGCTACATACAGCTTTCTTGAGACTGTATTTAGCAAAGAACAACACATACCTAAAGAGCTTATTCCGCTACCCTTTGAAGAACAACATTGGTGGTGCATTCGAAATCAGAATACAATTATTGGGACCGTTGCCGCATGGAACGATAATGGAGTCTGGCATTGGGGAAGGTTAGCAGTAAACGCCAATCAAAGAGGACTGGGATTAGGCAAACGTCTGGCCATTACATCATTCCAGGATTTATTCAATGATGGAATTGAAGAAATCACCATTGATGCAAGGGACATTACGGTCACGTTACTTAAATCCTTGGGAGGAAGAGTAACAGGAGAAACAGAGGCGTTTTACGGAATCCCAATCACACCCATGATACTTAAGAAACAAGACTTCATACTGGCTCAAGGTTCTAAATCACATTGACTTCTCTTTGAAGCTCGATTCCAAACTTCCCCTGGATGGACTTTTTAATCTCATTGGATAATTTAAAGATGTCTTTACCCCTACCTGCACCATGATTGACCAACACCAAAGCTTGCTCAGAATGAACGCCAATGTCACCATCTCTAAAACCCTTCCAACCAGCTTTTTCAATCAACCACCCGGCCGGGACTTTCACGGTATCTTCGTCAACCGGATAGTGCTTAATATCTTCGAATTGTGCCTCCAATGCCTCAAAATGTAGTTTTTCAATAACAGGATTCTTAAAAAAACTACCCGCATTGCCAATGTCAATCGGATCAGGGAGTTTGGATTGACGGATATTGATAACTGCCTGACTCACATTCTGAAGCGTCAGCTCACCAACACCCATTTTCTCCAACGTATCTTTCAACGCACCATATGAGACATTAAAAACTGGTTTCTTGGAAAGCTTGAAAAATACTTTCGTAATGACAAATTCGTCTCTTAATTCACCTTTAAAAATGCTGTAACGATAATCAAACTTGCAATCCTCTTTAAAAAATGAAACATGCTTACCGCTCTTAATTTCATACGCTTCCAGCGAATGAAACACCTCTTTCAGCTCCACTCCATAGGCTCCAATATTTTGCATGGGTGCTGCGCCAACAGTACCTGGAATTAACGATAGGTTTTCGACTCCAGCAAAGCCTCGCTCGACGCACCATAAAACAAATTGATGCCAATTTTCACCAGCCCCTACTGAAACAAGTACCTCCTCTTCAGTCTCATTTTGAATATGTAGTCCACGAATCTCATTTTTTGCTACTACCCCGGTAAATCCACGCGTGAATAATATGTTCGACCCCCCTCCAAGAATCATTTTCTTCTGAGCCCTAAATCGACCAGTCTGATAAATTTCATCCAAATCATCTACAGAATCGACGATGGCCAGAAAACCGGCATTTTCGTCCAAACCGAAAGTATTATAGGGCTTTAGCGAAACGTTTTGTTGTACAATCAATTTTTATTCAGTGCTATTTCACACGAAAGTAATTGATCGTGCCTTTTTTATACATGCCTTTTCAACCAAAGGTGTACTTCCTGCCACATTTCTGAGTTTGCAGATCGAAAAAAACCAAAATGCCCAATGGATTTTTTACCGAAATCCTCAGGATACCAATGCTGATGATCCTTAAGTGAAGTTCCATACTGATGGTATAATCTTTCAACTGCTCTTCTTGGTGCCAAAAGTCGATCGTCGGAAATGCTAATAAACCTCATGGGAATATTAATTTCCTTAAATGCTCTAGCACGTGTTTCACTATCCTGAATCACTCCATTTTTATGCTTGCCCCATGTCGCCCATTCCAAAGCCACATTCTTGGGTAAATCATATTTTCCACCGTACGCCCATGAAGGTAACTTCCCGGTAAGTGTAGTAGTGGTTGGCAATATCAAATTCCATAACAACATGACACTAAATTTCTGAGGTCCGGACCAGTAAGTACTTGCCGCAGTTTGACTTGCAATGAAATAGGCCGCTTTTACTCTAGCGCTATTTGAAGCCAGTGGAAAAAGTTGACCTGCAACACTATGACCGACCAGTAAAATCTCGGGATTACTTTCATTCTTACCTATCCAATCAATCACTGAAGACAAGTCCTGCTCTCCCCAGCTCGAAAGTGTTGCTGAATTATCATCCATTTCTATTTTTGAATCACCGATTCCACGGTAATCAAAAGTGACCACCTGAAATCCTTGCTCAACAAGTGATAAGGCAAATTTGGAATAATACCCTCGTTGAGTTCCTACTGCTGGCGAAACAATTACTGCTGGGTTGCCTTCAATACCAAAATGAGTAGCGGAAATGTTCTGACCATCTCCGCACTCAATCATAAAATCATTTTGCATACTAATTCAAGTTTTTGACTGAATTAGCTCACGGATATGGTCCGTTTCAGTTGAGCAAAACGGTCATCATTTGGTCGACATAGGGTTACTGTTCATATACAATTTCTCCTGCAATCACAGTCATGGCTACTTCTGTCTCTAAAATCTCCTCTTCAGGAATTGTCATGATATTCTTATCAAGAATGGTAAGGTCTGCCCATTTTCCAACTTCAATACTCCCCTTCCTGTCTTCTCGAAATGCCGCGTAAGCAGCATCAAGTGTATATGACCGTAATGCTTGCTCTCGGGTCATTTTTTCAGCTGGCTCATATCCTCCATCAGGTGTGCCTTTCAGGGTTCTCCGACTAACAGAAGCATAAAAGCTTGCCAATGGTGTTATGGGCTCAACGGGTGCATCAGTCCCATTAACAATATGTGCTCCGGATTGAAGTAATGTCTGCCACATATACGCCCCCCATTCGATGCGCTGCTGTCCAAGTCGATCGATAGCCCATGGCCTGTCCGAAGACATATGAATGGCTTGCATTGCAGGTATCACACCCATCTCAGCAAATCGAGGAATATCATCTGGATGAAAGTGCTGCGCATGCTCAATTCTAAAACGTGGTTCTTTTGGTGCGCCTTCCGGATATAGGTCAAAAGTGCGTTCATAAATATCCAATACTTCTCTATTCGCTCTATCGCCGATTGCATGAACACATACCTGGAATCCAGCCTTATATGCTTCTGCAGTAATATCTTCGATTTCCTGCATGGGCATTACATTGTGGCCATGAACACCTGGAGCATCAGAGTATTCTTCTAAAAGCCACGCACCACGCGAACCAAGAGCTCCGTCCGCATAAAGCTTTACTGACCGAACCGTAAGCTGATTATCGTAAAGATCTTCTTCGATCCCGTTTTTAAAATACTCTTGGAGTAACTCCGGATCTCGACCATTAAGCATCACATACAGTCGAAGCTTTAGATCACCTTTCTTTGCAAATTCCTTATATAAATTGATATGATCTGGGCCCGATCCTGCCTGATGAAAACCTGTGATCCCGTATTTGAAACATTGCTCTAGCGCAAGCTTTAATGCTTGCTCATCACTTTCCTTTGTCTGGTCCGGAATAGCTTTCGTTACCAAACTCTGGGCGGTTTCATTAAAGATACCGGTCGGTTGGCCACTTAAACTCATAAAAATCTCACCTCCATCAGGTTGAGGAGAACGCCCATCAATACCTGCCACCTCCATGGCTTTGGCATTACCAAGGGCGGCGTGACCACTCGCATGTTTCAACCACACAGGATGATTTGGGACCGCTTCACTTAATAAATCATGGGTAGGAAACCCCTTAGTCATCTCAGGCATTTCAGTCCATTTATCTTGATGCCAGCCTCTTCCCAAAATCCAGGTTCCTTCAGGAGTATTTGCCGCTCTTTCGGTAACCATATCGACCACTTCCTGATAGCTTTTTGCCTCTCTTAGATCGACGTTAAGCAAGTTATAGCCTACACCCATGATATGAGCATGTCCTTCAGTGAGACCAGGTATCATCGTTTTGCCATCCAAATCAATCATCCGTGTATCTGCGCCAACAAAGGCATCGGCTTCAGCTTTGGTTCCTAGAAATAAGAAGGTATCGGCCTTTATCACCACAGCTTCAGCCATAGGATTTTCATCATTCATTGTGTAGATATTTCCATTAAAATAGATGCTATCTCCGGCCATCTCAGGAGTGTCGTTTGGCACACAACTCACAAGAATGTTTAAAATGATTATATAAATGGTAAGGTATCTTTTCATAACAATTTTATATTCGCGACTTACATTTTATAGTCAAAAGTAAATTATCACAAATGAAGCGCACCCTAATTTGTTTTTTTTCGATACTACTTATTCATGCAGTTGCTGCACAAACAGAGGAACCGCAAACCTCCAATTCACCAGGAACAGTAGAGGTAACTTCTTCCTCAAACAGTCTTTCTATTTCCAAAGAGGATTATCAAGCTCTATTGGAGAAGGTTGAAAAGAGAGCTACCACAGTAGAATCAAAATATTTCATCCAAAAAGAAGTGGTGAATGAATACAGCGGAGCTAATACTTTTACACGTACTGCAGTCAAAACCAAAATCTATAAGGCGGGTCAGATATTAATTAAAGATCAACAAGCCAAGCTTGACACTTATGATAAATCAGACTTCAGGTCAAGATATATTGCTCTTAAAGAAATTGATCGGATTTACAATCGATTAACTTATTACAGCAGAGAAGCAAACACCCGTCCGGTTGAAAAACAATTGAAAAAACTAAAGACATCTGAAGAGATCGCCCCGGTATTTTTCGGAGAATAATAAGATCATCTACTACTCTTTTTTTCAAGAAATAATCTACCTTTGCGCTCCGTTCCAAAACGGAGCGTTTTGGTTTATACCAAACTATGTTTAACAAAAATGCTTGTCAGTACCTGACTCCTACTGATCAAGTGTACCAAAAGGGAGTCATTTTTTATTATGGCAAAGAAAGAAGAAACGCCTAAGACTGAAGAAAAATCAGCAGAAAAGGCAACTGCTGCTAAGAAAACAACAGCAAAGAAAACAGCTACAAAAAAAGCAGACGAAAAAGAAGTGAAAGAAACTAAGGTTGCTGCTAAGGCTGAAACAAAAGAAAAGGCTGAGAAAAAAGCACCTGCTAAGACCGAGACTAAGAAGGCCGAGAAAAAAGAAGTGAAAGAGAAGGAAGTTGAAGTTGCGGTGGAGGAACCAAAAGCAGAGAAAAAAGAAAAGAAAGAAGTCAAAGCTGAAAAGCCTGCAAAAGTAGCTGAGCCGGAAATCGAGCCGGCTGGATCTTTCGATTTTGATGATGATGGTTTCGACGATGAGTACTCTGAAGAAGATCGCAAAGCGATGGAAAAACTTTATGAGGACACGCTAACAGAAATCACAGAAAAAGAACTAATCAGCGGTACAGTAGTAGGGATTACTGACAGAGAAGTAATCGTAAACATCGGTTTCAAATCTGATGGCCTTGTATCACTTTCTGAATTCAGAGATATGCCAGATCTTAAGCCTGGCGATGAAGTTCAGGTATATATAGAAGAGCAAGAAAACGCAAACGGCCAACTTGTTCTATCTAGAAGAAAAGCAAAAATCGTTAAGGCTTGGGAATCTATCCAAGGTGCACTAGACAACGACGAAATCATCGAAGGATTTGTGAAGAGAAGAACCAAAGGAGGATTGATCGTTGACGTTTACGGCGTTGAAGCGTTCCTTCCTGGATCACAAATTGATGTGAAGCCAATTAGAGACTTTGACATATTCGTTGGTAAATCAATGGAAGTTAAAGTGGTGAAAATCAACTACACGAACGATAACGTTGTTGTTTCTCACAAAGTACTCATCGAGAAAGATCTAGAGCAGCAAAAAGCTGAGATTTTAAATAATCTAGAAAAAGGTCAAGTACTAGAAGGTGTGATCAAGAACATGACCAACTTTGGTGTTTTCATCGATCTTGGAGGTGTTGATGGACTTCTTCACATTACTGATATTAGCTGGGGAAGAATCAACCACCCGGAAGAAGTACTCTCACTAGACGAAAAAGTAAATGTTGTGGTGTTGGATTTCGACGACAACAAACAACGTATCTCTCTAGGTATGAAGCAACTTACAGATCACCCTTGGGATTCGCTTGATAAGGATATCGATGTTGGATCTAAGGTTAAAGGTAAGATTGTGAATGTTGCAGATTACGGAGCATTCCTTGAGATCATCCCTGGTGTAGAAGGTCTTATCCACGTTTCTGAGATGTCTTGGTCTCAGCATTTAAGAAATCCTTCTGACTTCATCAATGTTGGTGACGAAATAGAAGCAGTTGTATTGACCATTGACAGAGAGGAAAGAAAGATGTCTGTTGGTATCAAGCAGCTTACTGAAGATCCTTGGACGAAGCAAGATGTTCTTACCAACTACGCGATTGGTACCGAGCACAAAGGAACCGTTCGAAACCTTACTAACTTCGGTCTTTTCATCGAACTTGAAGAAGGAATCGATGGATTGGTTCACGTTTCTGATTTGTCATGGACGAAGAAGATCAAGCACCCTTCTGAATTTGTAAAAGTTGGAGATGAGCTTGAGGTGAAAGTAATGGAGCTTGATATTGAGAACAGAAGACTTGCTTTAAGCCATAAGCACCTGGAAGAAAATCCATGGGATACTTTCGAAACAGTTTTCACTAAAGGATCTACTCACAAGTGTACAATAACTAGTGTAACAGATAAATCTGCTACCCTTGAGCTTCCATACGGTCTTGAAGGTCAGGTTCTACCTAAGAACTTGAAGAAAGAAGATGGAACTAACGCAGCTGAAGGTGAGACTTTAGAATTCAAAGTACTTGAGTTCTCTAAAGATGATAAGAGAATTGTTCTTTCTCATACTTCTATTTGGGACAAGGATGCTGAGCAGCCAAAAGCAGCAGCTAAGAAGTCTGGCGGTAAAAAAGGTAACACACTAGATAAAATCAACAAAGAAGTTGAGAAGTCTACATTGGGTGACCTTGATGCTCTTTCTGCATTGAAAGACAAAATGGAAGATGCCGGTAAGGAGTCTGCAAAAAAGGCTACCAAGGCAAAGGCTAAGAAAGAAGAAGAGTAATCTATATTTAACGAGTCACCTGCAATGCTAGGTGACTCGTTTTTCATACTTTTGTCAAAAATTAACTGGCGCTATGGCCGAGCGGCTAGGCAGAGGTCTGCAAAACCTTTTACAGCGGTTCGAATCCGCTTAGCGCCTCACTCAAACCGACCTCTATGGTCGGTTTTTTTATGCCTTCTTGCGGATGAGAACCGCAGGTTCGAGACCGAAGGTCCATGAGGGGCTTGTGTGCATGCATGTGCGTATGAATAATCCCTGCCTGACGGCAAGGCAGGCGCTTAGCGCCTCACTCAAACCGACCTTTATGGTCGGTTTTTTTATGCCTTCTTGCGGATGAAAACCGGAGGTTTGAAATTTTGGTCTTGCGAAATTCACTGGGGACTGAGCACATTCAACAACGTTCTCAACTATAAATCATCATTCATTTCAGGTTATTTTCATATCTAGTCTTAGGTTATTTCAATCTAAGCATTTTGCTTAATTATATTTAAGATTTTACCCTAGCCTGTATCGCCTCATGCTCACGTATCATTGTAGTGTATAACTAATTAGTTATGACGACATTAATTTTCTCATTGATTTTAGTAGGCGTGTTCGTTGCAACAGATCGAGCATGGTTTACAAGAAAAAGTAAACGATTAGGGTGATTATTTGTAGAAATTGTTTTCCGATCTATAAGGTCGGAAACTTTTCTGCAATATTTTTGAATCCTGATGAGAAAAATCTTCACAATATTTCTTCTTCTCTCAAGCTTACTTAGCTTTTCCCAAAATTTTCTTTCCTGGCAATTTAAAGATCGCTATTTCTCATTTTCCGTTGGTACAGGCACCTCTACCTATTTTGGAGAATTGAATAGTAGAAACAGCATCAATGATAACTTAACACAGATAAACGTTGGGCTTGAAGCCAGACTACTCAACAGAATTGGTGCAAGAATTGATGCTGGATATTTTACCTTGTCCGGTGCTGACCGAAATGCTGCAGACAGCAGTTTTCAACGACAAAGGAATTTATCCTTTAGCTCACGAAATATTCACTTTCAACTGCATACCATCTATTATTTAAGGCCTTATCAAGGTGATTACTTTAAGCGTTGGTCATTCGATCCATTCATTTTTTCAGGAGTTGGATACATGAAATTTAATCCTACGGCCAACTTAGGAGGTGAAACCTACTTATTGAGAGAAGCGCTTACAGAAGGTGTTGAGTATAAAAAATGGGTCACAACAATTCCTGTTGGACTTGGGGCAAAATTCAAAGCCAATGAGTTTTTAAACTTCAATCTGGAAGTATCGTATCACTTCACATTCACGGATTATCTTGACGATGTTTCCAATACCTATGCTACCGAATTTGCGAATGCAACCGCTCGGCTGCTCAGTGATCGCAAAGAGGAGGTCGGCGTAGTGAATCCAGCATTTTATGATCAGATCCAGCCAGGTGCTTCAAGAGGAAACCCTGATGATAATGACAGCTTTTTGCAGATTACGATTAGAGCAGAATTATTTATACCTCCCAACCTGTTTAGCAGAAAAAGCAAAGCGGTTATAAAAAAACCTTCTGCCTACTGATTGAACCATTCAATTATTGAATGAATCACGTAATCCTGATCTTCTTCACTTAATCCCGTTCTCCATAATCACCAAAACTTCCCAGGTGACCGCTGCCAAATCTAGAACCTAATGATTCAGCTGCATCTTCGATCACCTTCACACCATACTTATCAGCAATTGATACGATTTTCTCTATTTGTGCTGGCATACCATACAAATGAGCAACAATAATTGCTTTGGGTAGCTTCTGAGTATTTAATAAGTTTCAGCAAGTAAATCGGGATCCAGATTCCAGCTACTTTCTTCACTATCAAGAAAAATCGGGATTGCCCTTTCATAAAACACAACATTCGCACACGAGGTAAATGTGAAGCTACTAACGATAACTTTATCCCCATCCGAAACCCCACTTAATATGAGTGCCAAATGCAATGCAGATGTTCCTGAATTGAGGGCCAATACTGATTTATTGGGATAATAAGCGCTCAACTTTTCCTCAAACTCATCAATGGCGGGTCCTACCGGAGCAACCCAACCACTTTCCAGTATTTTAGAAATTTCTGAAAATTCTGCTTCAGAAATATTCGGTGGGGATAAATATATGTGCTTCCTATTATTCACCTTTTTGACGCGTAATCTGAAAACTTAACAGTCGGTTCATTTTTATAAGGGGTTTTATCCGTTTTTATCAGTACCATAACTGTTAAAAGTAAAATCTTAATGTCAAGACCTAGTGATATATGTTCGATATAAAATATATCCTTCTCCATCCTTGCACCCCAGTCTATTGCATTTCTGCCATTAACCTGAGCCCAACCAGTAAGCCCTGGCTTCACCAAATGTCTCTTTTGTTCTTGTGCATTATAGAAAGGCAAATATTCAGGCAATAATGGTCTAGGTCCCACGAAAGACATCTTCCCTTTGATTACATTGAGTATCTGAGGTAGTTCATCTACCGATGTAGACCTCATAAGCTTTCCAAAAGCTGAGGTGGTAGATTCATCTCCATCCACCCGCATGGTCCTGAACTTGTAACATTTAAAAGACTTATGATTCTTACCAATCCTGGACTGAATAAAGATTGGTGGTCTTCTCAGATTAAGCCAAACGATGAGACTTATAATAATAGAAAATGGTACCAGAGAAATACCTAGAATAACAGCGAATAAAATGTCAAAAAATGGCTTGACTCCACCCACATAAAATTTACCACTTACCATCTCGCTAAAAATAGGCATTACCCTATTTATTTGATATTTTTCGACTTGAAATTAATTCGCAAAATCAATCAGCATTGAAATTGCCATAATGGTTATCCTCTTCCTATGAAAACGTTTCGATTCGTTCTTTCTCTATCTATAACTCTTGCCATTGGAATCGCACTCAACACCAAAATTGGATCAATCCCCCCTCTCGGAAAGTTCTTGAGCCCCTTTCATGGTTTTTGGCAAAATGCTGAGAATGAAGCCATTGATATCACTTCTGCATCGATCAAAAATCACCTCAACGACAGTGTAAACATTTATTACGATGAGTTATTTGTACCACACGTTTACGCACAAAACGACAATGACTTGTATTTCGCACAAGGATATATCACGGCCTATCATCGACTTTGGCAAATGGAATTTCAAATCTACTCTGCGGAAGGAAGGTTATCAGAACTGCTTGGAGGCAAATTAGGCAATACCAGCATTATCGATGTGGATCGTCAAATGAGAAGAATAGGATTGAAATACGCAGCCCAAAAGTCTGAGGAAAAATTCAGAAAAGAAGAGCCTGAACTCTATGCTATGTTAGAGTCATATTCTGAAGGAATTAATACGTACATTGAAAGCCTGTCTTTTGCAGATCTACCCATTGAGTATAAACTCTTAGACTATAAACCTGAAAAATGGACGCCCCTTAAATGTTTTCTGTTGATTTCAAACATGAACAACATGCTTTCCAGGGGAGAGCGAGATTTGGAACATACCAATGCCCTAAAAAAGTGGGGGCGTGAGGTTTTTGAAATACTCTATCCAGAGAGACCCAATACAGTAGATCCGATAATTCCCGACGGAACCACCTATGATTTCGAACCCATAGCTGTAGAGAAGCCTGATGTCTCATTCCCGCTTGAATTTACAGATCCTACAATAGAGCCACCAAACCCACATAATGGAAGTAACAGCTTTGTCGTAAATGGGGAGAAAACTGCCAATGGGAGGGTCATCTTAACCAATGAGCTTGACCTAAGTCTAAATCTCCCTAGTATTTGGTATTTGATGCATTTAAACGCTCCATCCGTTAACGTAATGGGCGCAACCTTGCCAGGGGCTCCTAGCATCATCATTGGATTCAATGACTCCATCGCGTGGGGAAACACGAATGCTAGACGTGACCTGGTAGACTGGTACTACATTCAATTCAAGGATGATTCCCGGGAAGAATACCTTTATAATGAAAACTGGGTGCCTACGAAAAAGGTAATTGAAGAAATCAAAGTAAGAGGCTCTTTCAGCTATTATGATACCATCATTTACACACACCATGGTCCAGTTGTTTATGATAGAAACTTCACAAGTAGAACAAGTGAAATCACCAACCTTGCAATGAAATGGACAGCCCATGAAGCAAGTAAGGAAGTGAAAGCACTTTACTTGGTAAACAGAGCAAGAAACTATGATGAGTTTATTGAAGGATACAGCCTCTTCAGTGGACCGCCGCAGAATTGCTCGTTTGGTGCCACTAATGGTGATATTGCCATTTATATCAATGGAAAATTTCCAGTAAAATGGAAAGAGCAAGGGAAATTTTTGATGGATGGCAGTAATATCGATCACGAATGGAAAGATTACATGCCATCCTCTCACAATCTATTTGTAAAGAATCCATCTCGAAATTTTGTAAGCTCTGCCAATCAGCACCCGGCGGATTCGCTTTACCCCTACTATCAATATGATTACTTCTACGAAGCTTATCGGGGAAGGCGTCTCAATGATCGATTGAGGGTTATGGATCGCATTGAAGTAAAGGACATGATGGAACTTCAGCATGACAACTTCAACTACAATGCTTCGGAGATACTTCCAACAATGCTAGACAGTCTGGACTCTGCTTCTTTCACAGAATTGGAATGGAGCTATTACAATAAGTTGAAAAATTGGGATTTCTTCAGCCATCCTGATTTACAAGCCCCTTCCATTTATCAATCCTGGTGGAGAAGGTTGAATGCAAAAATTTGGGACGAGATTGACAGCAGCGATGTAAGGGTCTACCGTCCAAGTTGGTACAATACCGTAGATATTTTAAAGTCAAAATCAGATTTTTGGATGGTGGATAATCAAAGCACAGATGTGATTGAGTCTACCGGAGATCTCTATCGATTAACGTTTAAGGAGACGATTGGCTCATTAGACAAGTATCTTGAAAAAGAGGGAAATTCATTGTTGTGGTATGAGTATAAAAATACGACCATCAGGCACCTCCTCCAGATTGGTCCATTCAGCAAAGGACGGGTCAAAGTTGGAGGTAATTCATCCATCGTTAATGCGGTCAGCCGCTCACACGGGCCATCCTGGCGGATGGTGGTGGAGCTCGGAGACGGTGAAGTTAATGCGTGGGGCGTATATCCGGGAAGCCAATCGGGGAATCCGGGAAATCCAAATTATGGACACATGATAGATGATTGGGGAAGTGGTGAATACTATAAATTGTTCTTCAAACCCTCAATAAACGCTTCTGACGAAGAAATAAACCATAGCATAACACTAAAAGCAAGCAAATGAAATTAATCGTTCGACTAATAGTTATTGGTGCACTGACCTATTTTGTATCTCCCTATGCACCCTGGTGGTCTGCTATGGCAATTGCCTTTATCGTTTGCTACGCTTCACCCTCATCCGGCTTGAACGCGTTTGTGGCTGGGTTTCTTGGTGTAGGCCTGGTATGGATGGGCCATGCCTGGAACATCGATGTTCAAAATGAATCTGCTTTTAGTGGTACGATCGCCGAAATCATGCAAATAGGTGAACCTATACTGCTGGTATTTGCAACAGGATTAATCGGTGGATTGGCCGGCGGATTTGCCTCTCTCACCGGCACCACTTTCAGACAATTATTTATAAAACAGAAGAAAAGAAGCTTATACAGCTAATTATCCTTCTTCTACTTTTACCAAAACTCCCTTTGCTACAAAGGTGATAGTGTTGCGCATGGATTCGTCATATTCTTTGCCACCATCTTCAGCGTAATGTCTGGCTACATCCTCATCCAGTACCTCTTCACTTGCTATTCCTTCAATGATCACTTCGCTTCCACTGATGTCTTTAGGCACGAAAAAACCATAATCCTTGAACGTGACACGCACATTAGCTCCTTGCTCATTTTTTAAGGTCATCCAGCACCCTTTCATCTGGCACACTTCTTCAATGGTACCTCTCACTTTGTAGGTATTTTCTTCATCGCTCACTTGAGCAAGAAATTCATCCATTGAAATCGCACTTTCCGACGTGATTTCTTCCCCATGTGAACCAAACTTTTCAACTGGCCCCGTGCACGCAAATGCGATTAAAAGTAGTAGTAAATATCTCATAGTTTTTTGTTGTTTTTTGCGAAGATAAATGAGTGTTTTTTATCAATAAAATTTTCAATTCAATAAAAATTTATTTCACATATAACTGTCTTATGTTCAAGAAGTTACACTTCCAAAAATAAAAAAATAAAAAAACATAGTAGTTATGTGTGATATTAATTTTTTTACATTATATTTGAATAATCATTAAATACCTTATTGAGTTATGAAAAGAAAACTGTTTACAGCACTTGTTATCTTAGGAGCAATATCTCTTACTGCATGCCAGGATGACACCATGGATGAACTTTTACAGGATACAACCCTCGAAACAACCACAACTGGCGGTGATGGAGATGATGATGATACTGGTGGGCCTAACGGAGGCGGTTGATCGTACAAATTCTCTTCCCTATCATATAAAAACCAGTTATTAGCTAATAACTGGTTTTTATCAAAACGCTATCAATAATATTTGATAGCGTTTTTTTATATTGCAGTTATAAAACTGGCTTAGATGAAAATCTATTTATACTTAGTAATCATCTTCATTGCAAGTACCGCAATGTCTAAAGGAGAAAAAGGAGGAGTTGAATTGGAGCTTGATGGTATTTATTCATTTATGAAGAGTAATCCTGATTCTGCTATTTCTCTCGCTTTAGATCTTAAAGAACGATCAGAAAAGTCATCAGACTACTATGGCATTGTCAAAACTAATTTCACAATTGGCTATTTACTGGATGTTAAAAAATCGGATTATGGTAAGGCGATTATTTATTACTTAGAAGCTATCCGATATGCCAAGGAGCATGAATACGAAGACCGGTATAAAGATTTAGCTGTTCTACATAAAAATTGTGGCGTTATTTTTCGAAAATTTAAATCTTATCTCACAGCTGAAGAGTATTACGCGGAAGCGATGAACTACGCTGAAGGAATAAAAAATACTAAAGAAATCAGAAGTATAAATTTTAATACTGCCGGGCTTCTAATGGACCAGAAGCAATACGAGCAAGCGATTGAAATCTTAAATAATCTAATTATCAATGCAAAAGTCGACACAAAAAATTACTGGAAGTATAATAACAGACTTGGTATTGCACTATTTGAATCAGAGAAATATGACCTTGCAATTGATGCTCATAATAATTCCTTGAAATATTCATCTTTATCTGACAAACTGTACGCATACACAATACACAACATTGGAAGGTGCTATTCAGCACTAAATGATTTCAAAAATGCATATTCGTATTTTGAAAAAGCACTTGATTTAAAGAAAAAACTTGAAGACAATACTGTTTTATTTTCCACCTATGCTGAGTTAGGAGACCTCAACTACAAAAAAGGTGATATTGAACGTTCACTTTATTTTTATAATAATGCAGAAAAACACATTGATGAGCTAACGGACCTAAATCACTACGAACTCTATAAATCAAAGGCAGATGCTCTATTTAAACTGAAAAGGTTTAATGACGCAAAAGAGTACGAAGATATGTATGCAGATCGTCTAAATGGCTATTTGGAACAACAAGCTGAGATTCAGAGCACGGATAAACGTTACAATATCGATTTAATTACTAAAAGGTACTTTGCTGAGGTTAAAAAACAAGAGCAAATCGCCAATATCTTACTTGTTTCGAAAATCGTTTCAGGATCACTATTAGCACTTCTGCTATTGACTATTGGATACAACTGGTATCAGAAAGTGCAACTACGAAAGAGTATCGTACAGGACCTGATCAACTTGAAAGTGGTAGATTAAACTTTCAACTTCAGTTTTTCTTTCAGAACTTTCAACATTCCCTCTTGGCGCTCATGTAGAAGAATCAACTTATTCTTTTGCTCAGCCGTTTCTTCCATCATAAAGTTTATCAATTCTTCAAGCTCCACGACTTCATGAGAATCTGGTCGATTTAATCTCATCTTAACAAACAACTCTCGGATTCGAGCTTGCAGATTAATATGAGATGGCGCAATTTCTGCAGAAGTGACAATGTCATCGTTCCACATAGATCCCTCGCCCTTGATCAGCCATTCCGCATTTAACTTATCGTACGTTTTGAGGATATTGAGTATGAGGTCGAAACTGGGTTTACTTCGCCGCCCTTTGATAATGTTGAAAATAACCGTTACACTTACCTCTAAACTATCCGAAAAAGAGGTTGGGTTCATGTCCAGTACCCTGATAAGCTTATATATACGATCATTTATCATGTGATAAATTTAATAAAAAGTTTGGAAGAGAAAAAAAGAAGGGTCACTTGACGGCAACCCTTCATCATTAAGAACCAGCTATGGAAAATAGATACTCACTATCTATACTCGAATTTATAAGCTTTTAGCTATCTATCAAAAGATTTTGGAATTTTTTTTATCAATTGATAATACCAAAGAGTTGTTAGAGATAAAATAATGATGAAGATAAAATCACAATTTAATAACTATTTTCCCCATAGAATCACGGGATTCCATATAACTATGCGCATCCGCTAGGTCTGAAAAATCAAAAACCTTCCCAACAATAGGCTTTAGATTATTATCCTTTGTGAACTTATAAAGCTCATCCCAAATAGCGGAAGTGAGTTGCTCATTTTCAGTTAGATAGCCAATATGTGAGGCGAAAATCCCTCTACTCTCGACTGCCATCTTCATCATATTTACTTTCGGAGCATCCCAAAGTGTCTTCACCCAGCTTATGGGATTCCAAATCTTTAGATTCATACTGGCAAAACCTATAACCACCAAGCGTCCAAATGAATCCAATAACTTCATACTTTTCTTGAATACATCACCCCCTACAGTTTCCAGTACACAGTTGACCTTGCCCCCATCTCTTAAAATCTCCTCCTGGAAATCATGAGTTCTGTAGTTTATTGGTTTACCTCCAAGTTTGGCGATTAGCTCCAGCTTTTCATCCTGGCTGGCAGTTCCAAAAACTTCACATCCCAGCGCATGACCGATCTGAACAGCCGCTGTACCTAAACCTCCTGCAGCAGCTTGAATAAGCACACGTTCTCCTGCTTCTACCCTACATAGTTTCTTTAAAGCTACCCATGCGGTCATAAAACTAACCAGATAAGCTGCATTCTCTTCTGGGGTGAATGAATCAAAAGCAGGGAAACACAGGTGCTCCGGAGCACACACAAATTCGGCATAAGATCCATATTGCTGTCCTACAATGACTTTATCGCCTACTTTATGCGTCTTTACCACACTACCTACTTCCACCACTTCACCATAACACTCCATACCCATGACGTAAGGTTTCTTAGGTGCCCAGCTATACTGTCCTTTTCGAGAGAGTATTTCGGCATAGTTAATTCCGATGGTAATCACTTTCACTTTTACTTGATCAGATGTTGGAGTTGGCTCCTGGATATCTTCAATCTTAAGAACCTTAGGCTTGCCAGTCTTTCGCAATCGATACGCTTTCATTGGTAATTATTGAGACGTTTCTTATCATTCTTTAATCCGGGGGCAATTTAATATCTTAACTTCACCTCCAGTAGTTCAAGGTTATAAATTGTCAATGGAAACCATACGTATCGGTGGAGTACCGGAACACTTCAATCTTCCCATTCATTTAGCTATAGAAAAAGGCTGGTTTAACGATCAAAATATTCAAGTGGAATGGCACGACTTTCCTGGCGGGTCTGGATATATGAAAGAAGCCCTTCGAAACGATGAATTGGACCTGTGCATTTTGCTAACGGAAGGTATCGTTACAGATATTTTGAAAGGTAACCCTTCAAAGATTGTGAGTGGCTATGTGAAAACGTCATTGACATGGGGGATTCACACGAGTATCAACTACAAAAACGATAAGTCGCAGGTTTTTGACAAGAAAATAGCGATAAGCCGATTTGGCTCAGGCTCTCATTTAATGCCTATCGTAAATGCAATGATGCAGGATCAGGTGATTGAAGAGAGTCAATTCGTAGAAGTAAAAGATATCAACGGTGGAATAAAATCATTGAACGATAAAGAAGCAGATATCTTTTATTGGGAAAAATTCACTACAAAGCCCTATTTAGAGAAAGAGAAGCTTAAAATGATCGATGAGTTTATTTCTCCCTGGCCTTGTTTCATGATTGCAGCAACTAACCAAATAATCGAATCAAGACCTTCTTTGGTTAGTCAAACATTGAAGATCATCTATAAAGCCAACCAATACTTTATGGATCTGGATGATGCGGTAGATCTTGTCACTCATCGTTATGGGCTTAATAAAAAAGACGCTGAACGTTGGTATCATTCCACAGAATGGTCAGTAAATGGATGGGTCAGTAATAAAATGCTTGAGGGAGTCCTTTATTCACTTAAAGAGGCCAAAATTGTGAGCCAAGACTCTACAACAGAGGGAATCATCTGGAAACGTAATGAGCGCAAATAAAAAGCCTCAATCAACAATCTGAAAGAGGCTTAGTAGTCACGAGTTGGTATCGTGGTATATATGAAGAGAGATTAATTTCTCGAGTTAATTAAAAATGAAGTGAAACTTCTGCCATTGATTTTGGTATACTTTGCATCAATATCATCCCCAACATCCAATCCTGCGATATCAAAGTCCCCCCTGGCTTTCATGTATTTTATGTTCCAGGATTCTTCAAAAACCGCATTTTTGAAGCTTGCTCCCTCATCAAATTGTGCATATTTAAATGTCGCATCATCATCAAAATATGCATTTGAAAAGTCCGCAGGCTCATCAAATTCAGCATATTTAAAAGTTGTCTTCCGTTGAAACTTTGCTCCTGAAAAATCTGCAATACCATCAAAGTCTGAGTATTTGAACATGGCATTTCTTTTAAACTCACACCCTTTGAAAATGGCATCTTTATCAAAGTCGGCTGTAAATGTGTACCCTGATGGATCGTCATGGATGTAAGCAAGAACATCATCCTCGAACGTACAATTAACGAATGAAATATCTACGTCAATTGATTCTTCAACCGTGTTGGAACCTCCATTATTCCACCATTTAGATCTTTTAGGAAGATCCGGCATTTTCTCTGCCATGTATGTAAAATCAAGATCCCCTACTATCGTCGCATTCTGATACGAGATATTCTTTCCTTCGCGTATATCTTCCATGATATCTGCGGCAGAAACAGTATTCTGACCAAATGCTCTCAGCATAAAAATGCCAAAAAACAGGAGCATTGCAATTCTTAGTTTAGTTGAAAGTGATTCTGAGATTTCCATGTTCGTTTTTATCAGGTGTCTGTATTATAGATGCAGCTAATCAAAAAAAGTTGCATTGTCTATAAATAAGTACCTAAGAACATGCTGATAGTTACAATCGGATGGAGATCGGTTAAAAAAAATAGCTGAGTGGTGCACTAAAAAACCAAAAGGCGAGGGTTTCTCGCCTTTGGGTTGGTGTGGCCTAAATAACACGAATGTTATCAGGTCCAATCTAACCTCCTGATGGACTTAGCTTTGAAACTAAACCCATAATGAATTTACGATTTTTTAAAATAGAATCAAAGAGAAAAAAGAACTAATACGTGTCATCCAAAGATTTTCCTACCTCTTTAATTACATCGTCGAGATTCACTGCGGATACACGTAAAATATCCATGAGTTCTTTGGTCTTTCGTTGATCTCTTTCCACGGCCAAGTAGTTGACAGCTCCAAGAATATTTGCAAGAGGTGCTCGTACCAAATGCGAATTCATAAACGCATACCTTTTTAATTTTTGATTGCGCTCCTCTATATCTCTCGTTCGCTCCTGCACAATCCCTTCCAGAGATCCATTCATTGCTTTCAGTTGATTAATGAGCTCAACGACTTCTCTGTTCTTAGACCTAAGCCTTCCATATGATCTACCTAAGAGATTGTAAAGTAGAGAAAAGCAAGAAACAAGGGTGACCGTAAATATGGATCCTGCAAATGCATATTGTAAGTATGGAATCTCCACAATGTACGATTTACCATTTTCGGTATTCCCATAAGACACATCAATCCAAAGTGTGATTAACGTGATTACTAACCAGATATGTGATGATCGTAAGTTGCCAAATATGAAGGCAAGTAATGGAATGGCTGGCATCCAATAGATAAACACATGAAAAGTATTGGGCAGCATGAAGAAGCTAACCTGAAACATTACATATAAGATGAGTAATTGGACGTGCCCAATAATTTTGGAATTCCCCCGATACCTGGCCCATATAAGTAGTATCAGATTTAGTCCAAAAAGAGGTAAAATAAGTTGTAACGATGTGGCGCGTAAATCCACCAAGAATTCACCAATGGCCAAAATACCGATTAAGATGGTGAGAATGGTGATGGTAATAAGCTGTATTCCTTCTGACTTTGGGACATTATAATCCCTGAGAAGCCAATCCCTTAGTTTCAATTTCATATCTCATAGCTGCTGGTCTTACTTCAAGATAGAAAATAATGCGATTAGCAGGAAATAAAAAATCCTCACCTAACAAGTGAGGATTTAGTCTAGTAAGTATGAAGAGGCTCTTTCTTCAAGCATTAGCTTGAAATAATTTCTATGAGTCGGTCTTATAAAAGTACCTCGGCGTAGGCTCGAAATACGAATATGCCAACCAGTATTAACATCCCTATACGGGCTTTGATAGACGATGATTTAGATATTTCCATGGGCGGTGGATAAGTCAATTACAGTGTTTATAATACAAAGATCAATAAGGCTTACGAAAAGTTGCAGTCTAGGTTAGATACTTTACAAATTCTTAATATTGGGGTGATCGCCAAATAAAAATGCAAAGAGACTTCATGATTGTCTAAATCACAGATTTTTATTCTGTCTTTTCGACAAAAAAGCCCCATCAAAAGATGGGGCTAAACCACTCTACCATGTAAGCAACTATTCACCTAACCACCATGCTAGTTGAATGCTTTCAAAATCATTTTAATAACGCATTCATTAGAGCAACTGAGATGCCAAGAGATCTTAAAAAATGTTAAAGATCTTCAGATGGTAAAAAAGACAGAAGCTATCGCTCACAGATCCCTCTAAAATCACAGAAACTGCACTTTCTGAGATCATCTGTCTGCGTGAAGGATTCCTCTGCGCTGAATATCTCTTCTAAAAGTTCACGCATTTTAGCTTCAAAAGCAGGTAAGAAAGCTCTTGAATCAGCTATTGGATTGCCATTGGTCTTCAATCGGTAGTCAAAATCAGTTGCAAAGAACTGTTTGATATTAATAAGTCCGGGAACGATGGCTTCCTCCTGACCATATTTGGAGGCGTAAAGCCATGCATAGAAGAAGGTCTGATATCCGGCTTTTCTACCGGCCTGGAACTTATAGAAGACATCCGGATTGAAAATGTTATCGAACTGCCCGATTTCAGTTTCATCCCGACCTGTTTTGTAGTCCAGTACTCGTACGGTACCCTCCTTCTTATCTACACGGTCAATATCTGCTCCTAATTTTACTCTAAAGCTTTTACTATTGGGTTTTATGTCAATGAATCGTTCGTACTTGTCTTCAGCTTCGAGGCTTACAATCTCAAAGGGAACGTATTGCTTATCCATTGCAATGACTTGCTTCACAAACTTTCGTATGATCTCTGCCATCACCACGTTCCGATCTTTGAACTCGAAGCGTTTCTTCCCCTTCATCCCAAACTCTTCTTTGAACGCTTTCTCCATGGCACCATCTATTGAACTCTCCATTCGGAAGAAGTCACTTTCATCAATGACACGCCCTCCTTTTTCGCTCATGGTGTCCAGGTAGAGGTATTCCAGTGTTTTGTGTAACGCATTTCCAAAATGACGGGCATCCAAATCATCGCTCATCTCGTCCCCTGAGAAGAGCCGCAGCACATATCGGAAATAGAACTTCAAGCGGCAATCCAGGTAAATATTCAATGCAGAAGCCGACAGTCTCCGTTGGTCCATCTCCGGAACCGCATCGGTGTAAATGGAAAGCTTATCCAGAACCTCATTCGTGGTTTCTATGGTAATGGGTTTGATCTCGTTGACTTGAATCGAGTTGCTCAACTTTTTCCGTTTGACGATAAGTCCACTCTCCAACTCAATCTGACGAATAAATCGGCTGAGTTCTCCACTTAAACCAAAATCCGCAAACATGTTGTAATAGAAAAAGAGCTTTTTTGAATGCTGAAATAGCCGATAGTATAAGTAGGCATAAATCGCATCTTGAGTTTCGAATGTTGGGAGTTCAAATGCTTTTCTGATCCGATATGGGATGAATGATCCAGCTCGCTGAGAAGCAGGGAATATGTCATCGTTCATGTTCAGCATGAGCACATGCTTGAAATCCAGGTTACGAGTCTCCAACACCCCCATCACCTGAAGTCCTTCTACGGGTTCTCCTGTAAATGGAATCTTAACAGAACGTGTGGCTTTCCTGAAGAGTCCTTTAAAAGTCTTTATGTCAATAACAGCTGTTTGCTTCTCCAGAATTTCACTCAAACGTGCCAATAACTGCTGAAAGTGATATAAGTACTCCCGTTCCAATCCAAAGCGTTCGACAACCTGATCTCCTAAAACTGTAATAATGGACTGTAGATAGGCAGAAAGACTTTCTTGTTCACCCACCTGCCTAAAGATGGTATTCAGGACCGTGGAATTGATCGCTTGAATTTCTTTTTGAAAAACACGAATCTGGTTTTTCTTCTTGATCTCAGCGATTAGCTTGTCGAGCGGATTCTTGTCCTCTTTGTATAAGTATGGATGGCTCAGGATATCGATGGTGGGCTTATGGTAGAAAGAAAGCCCATTTTCCGGGGATAGGCTGGCATGCTCCTGTAATTCAATCGCAGCTTCAAGCAATCCAAACAATGGTGTGTCCTTTAATGGATATCCCATCGTGACATTGAGCTTATCTACCTTTTCAGGAATGGCATTTAATATTGGGAAGAGCATGTAATCCTGAGGAAGGACAACAACAATCTCTTCTTTCTTAGCCCCTGCATCCATTAAACGATCAATCTCCTCTCCGATTAACTTGGCCTGACCTACTTCGAGTGAAACCCCGGTTACTTCGACCTCTTTGGACTGAGTGATTCTTTTGGGCAGTGGATTTGGAAAGCTTCGACCTAATATTGGATCTTTCGCATACTTGCGGAGAAAATCACCTGCTTCCTGGTTTGTGTCGTCGAGGTAGTACGCATCAATGTCCCAGAGCACTTCAGCATTAAAACTGGATATGAAATGCTTAATCAATACCTCCTCAGCTGGTGTCAACGCATTGAATCCAGCGAAGATTAATGGTTTATCACTGCTTCGCTTGATACCATCCAGGTCTTCCACCAACTCTCGATACACATGTGAGGTGTAGCCAATGCCTTGTTCTTTGATGCGCAGCTTGAATGTTTCGTATACCGGCATAAGTATGCGCCAGGTCTCCACAAATTGCTCTTGTGTTTTAGTAGCTGCAGGCAGAAACTCCTGCCAGAATTTCTTTATGATCTTTTCCTGCTCTTCATCCAGGAAGTAGAAATCCTCCGCCAGCTGGCGATCATCTTTTACATAGGTAAACAATTGCTTGGGATTTACCAGGTAATGATCTACCTCCTCAAAATCTCTGAGTAGCATCTCCCCCCAGAAGTAAAAGGACTCAAATCCCTCCGATTGTCCCTGATGCATTTTAAATGCTTCAAAAAGCTCAAAAATCAGGGTCAAGGGATCTGCTTTCTTGGTTTTTGAATGCGAGAAAAGGAAATCTTCAAGGCTTAAGGTCGTTGGTGACCAAACCGGTTTTTCTACCTTTTGCGATAGGTGTTTCTTCAGAAAAAGCCCGGCTCTTCGGTTAGGAAAAACAACCGTGCAATCCCCTAAATGATCCCGGTGATTGGTGAGTAAATGGTCCGCTACTTCCGAAAGAAATGCCATTGGGCAAGGTTAATGAAAATGGAAGATTCCATGATGATTTGTAAACGGATTTTAGGGTGAAGCAGCATGTACTTTTACTTATCATTAGATTTAATGTTATGAAACGAAATGAATTCCTCCGCCTTTGTGGGGTACTCGGAATCGGGCTACCATTACAAAATGTGTTAGCTGCAGCAAAGACTCCAGTTTATCAAAAGTTTCCAGGAAACGTACTAGTGATTGGATCAGGGGCCGCAGGGATGACCGCAGGGTATATTCTCGATCAATTGGGTATTTCCTATCAGGTGCTGGAAGCTGCTTCCACTTATGGGGGCCGGATCAAACGAACCAAGGACTTTACCGATTTCCCCATTCCTCTGGGTGGTGAATGGATCCATGCATCCAGTAGTGTGTTGAATAAGATCGTAAACGATCCTTCGGTTTCTGTGGATATTGAAACTGTGAGCTATCCGAAGGATGTGATTAATGGCTGGTGGAGCAAAGGAGAGCTCTCGTTATCCAAGGCAGGAAAAGTCAAAGATTTAAAGTTTGTTAACTCTTCATGGTTGGACTTCTTTGAAACGTACATCCTCCCTCCGGTTCAGGAAAAAATCAAATTTGACACGGTTGTATCTGCCATTGACTATACCGGAGATCAAGTGGTGGTAACAGATCAATCCGGTGAAGCGTATCGAGCGGACAAAGTAATCGTAACCGTACCGCTTAAACAGCTACAACTTAAAGCTATTTCCTTCAATCCAAAACTGCCTGACTGGAAGCAAGAAGCGATAGACGCGTTGACGGTATGGGAAGGATATAAGATGTTCATTGAGTTTAAAGAGCGCTTTTATCCCACGTTTGTGGAATTCAACATTAAGCCAAGAGCAGCAGGCCAAAAGATGTATTATGACGCCAGCTTTGGTCAAAAGAGTAACAAGCATATTCTGGGGCTTTTTACCGTGGGATCTGCCTCACGCGAAATTGTAGCATTAGAAGAAAGTGAGCGAATCTCCTTTGTATTGAAAGAACTGGATGAAATTTTCGAGGGTCAGGCCACTCTCAACTATGTGAAGCACGTGGAACAAAACTGGATGGATGAACCCTTTATCAATGGCGCCTATGTGACCGACCAGGAAAGCTGGCGTGTGGTCCGGAGGTTAGGCGAAACGTTTAGTGACAAAGTCTACTTCGCCGGGGATGCCTACACCAATGGAGAAAACTGGAGTAATGTCCATACCGCAGCGCTATCGGCAATAAAGACGGTGAAGGAGTTGGTTAGTGGTTAAGTTATCTCTGTTTTGCCAATACAAATAGCTGTTAAAGTAATCCGAATACCTATATTGCGTTGCGTATAATAGTTTTAACATAAATGAATTATTTCCTCATTCATTAACTTTAATAGTTAATAATCATGGCAAGTAATACGGTACATATTGAAAAGTATATCTATCAAATCAGATATAAACCTTCACTTCATTTCTATGAGAAGCTTTTCAAACTTGATAAAATATTTAGTGGTTTTCAGCATTGGCAAACTGATCGACTAAGAATTAGTTTAAGAGATTACGAAAAAAAACATAGTCTTACTATTAAACATGACTCAACTACCTTTGAATCGGATAAACCTGCAATAAAATCTGCAAAGAAGATTATCAAAACTGTGCAAGAAAATTTTCATGAGTATTCTAACTCTTCTGATATTCAAAGACTTGGCGGTAGATATTTAGGTTTTATAAAGAATGAGTTAAGTTTCGCTGAATTAAATGAAATTTTAAAACTTAAGGTTTTTAATAAAGATTTTTTGAACAGCATTAACAAAGAAGAGGTTTTTGATCACTCAATTGTATTCAACTCAGTTGTCAATAACTTAACTTTAAGAATAAATATCGGACCAATCAAAAAAGTCGAAATTCCACATTACATCCAATTCAATAGCGAAAATCATATTGATCAAAACTCTCTAGAAAAGTATAGTGAATTAGCTAACATTTATTCAAATTATCCTGATCATTCATTGTTTTTCGATTTAGATGTATTCACTGACATTTCGAAAAGTGATTCATTTGATATAATGCAGTTTCTTGAGGATAGCAATAAGGCTTTTGAAACTCAAATAGACGACCTTCGTAATTTTATATTTCAGGAGAAGTTAAAATGAAATTATGAGTTCATTCCAAACCATAGAAGAAAAACATACCACAAAAAGTGAACGTTTCAATTCAGAAGGAATTTCTTCTAATGACTTTGTCTTTTTTCCTAATACAGGTGTTGCTGGAGATTTTGAAGAATCATTTTCCTCCGATTATATCCCAGATAGCAAAGAGCTTATTCAAATTGATCCGGAGTATTTGAAAAAACACTCAAGTAAGCTTTCGCAAAAGATTTATAGAACACATTATTCAAAGGAAATAATCTCCTCAATTGAATGGCTTACCGAAAATCATATTTCCAATGAACCTCTCTCTATTAATTGTATTGCAAAATTGCTTTTGGATATAAAGGAATTCATAAATGATTCACCCCGAGATCCATTCGGCTCATTTCTCTTAGCCTTGTATGATGGACTTTCTTACAAAGAATCATGGCTTAGTTTGGAAAAGAATTCCTACAAGCAAATTGGGAAGTTCCTAAAAGACATGACAAATCAAGAATTAAACTACAAAAAGGTTGATAAATATATCTCCAAATTGGATAAATTAGGGCTTAACGTTTTGCCTTATTAAGCATTTTCTTGATACATCAGTATTACGCCCATTAATATCTTCATCAGAAGTTTATAGAGAATATATTAACAATTCGCTAGGGCAGGATAAGTATTTCTCTAATTATATAAAAATGGAATTCATAAGAGGATTTTTAATCCCCTGTATGAACTTTCATGGAAGTTTACTACTGCCTAATATTAAAAGTATTAGTGATGCATTGAGTCTTTGGAGCAATAATTTTCACACCAGAGAACTTAAATCTGTTTTTCATCTATTCTCTAAACTATTATCTAACAGAGATCTTGACTATAATTCCTTTAAGGATAAAAACCTCGCTGCTCATTTCATATCTGATTATATAAGAAGGATATATTCTTATATTAATCGATCAATAAAAGACACTGGAAATGATAAGGGTATGTGTCATAGAATGAGTTCCCCATTGGACTTGGATAATAATAGCGAATATGTATTCAATGATTTTATTAAATTCTTTTTAGATCCGGAAAACAGCAAAAAATGTAGGATTAATATTTTTTTAGATAATAATCGGAAATCAATAGATGCAATAATTGGACAAAAAGACATTAAGGTTACCGGATCTAATAAATCCGGCTTCTCAACTATTACAACCTCATTGGAACAACTTCCAAGCAACAATAAAATTTCATGTACTAATTGTTCAAAAATTGGAGATTTAATTATAGGTCTTCTTTCGCCAAATTCAATGCAACTGGAACATACGGATTATTCCTTTGACTTCATCTGTACAATTCTTAATAAGGATCATAGAAGGCTTAATTCCGAAACAACTGTTTTAAAAAACCACACTTAAAACAATCATAATCACCGCCAAGCTTAATGGAATCCACCTAAATCTTTACCATATAAAAAGAGCTCATCTAATGGTCCATAGCTAGATTCTCGAATTACTCTAATTGTATCAGAACCAAAGTCTTTCAAAACAGAATCACCAATTTGTAGCATTAGGTTAAGCGAATAATTTTGATTGCTGCTATTCTGGCTGAAATGAACGCTATCCCCAGAATTAAACACATAGAAATATTGACCTGTTGCGACATACTTATCAACTATTATTGAACTTAAACTATAGTCTTTCGATAGGTCATTATAACTCTCCAATTCTTCTACAGAAATATGATCGTAATTATTGAATGGATCAATCTTAATAACTATTAAAAAACCAATAAAAATCAGCAACCCAACCCAATAATCTTTTAGAACTTTTAACATGTAACTAATTAGTCTAAATGCAATCAAAATTACAAATGTTAATTGTCGATGGTAATTAATACCCCGTTCCCATTCACTTGGCTACACATTCCATGGGTTGATAGAACAATAACCATAAACCTGCTAGCCCTTTGTTGGATAAGGAATATGAAAACAGTTTAGTGTATGATAGATATGAATTAAGACCTAGATACTCTTCACTTCTGCATTCATCAAATACAAAAGGTAGCCCTCCGTTTCATAACCCATTTCCTTTAGCAACTGGGTATATTCCATAAGCTGTCGGTTGTCTGCAGATTTCGGCATTCCACTTTTGAAGTCCACCACGATGGCTTTATTACCTTCCAGAATCACTCGGTCCATGCGCTTGACTTCTCCATCTTTTGGAAGTACCACGACCTCTGTCTTCACTTCTCCTTTCCCGCTGAACCAGCCTTTCACTTGTTCGTCGTTCCATAGATTATTGATGATGGATTCATAGCGTTTCCGATCTTCGTTTGTAATCTGCATCCCTCGCTCATATCGATCCAATACATTCGAAGTATCCTCATGGTGAATGATCTCTGATAAAATCTGGTGAAGAAGGATTCCCTCGTTTCTGCTTTTCTCTACTTCATCGTCATAGTAGGCTTTCCCGGTCTTCCTCACTTTGAGCTTGGAGCTCCATTTATTGGAGGTGTAATCCCGGAGGTTTACCATCTCATCTTCAGAGGTACGATGGATTAATGGGATGCTCCCGATAGTGAACGTGTTTGAGCCGGCATTCCACCCTGCTATCTCCTGATGCTCAAAAAAGCTCCATAACAGCTTGCTCGCTGTACTAAACATCTTGTCCTTTTTGGATGGAGGTGGATCACAGTGAACATAGAGCGCATTTTCTGCACGTGTAAATGCCACATACAATACATTCAAACTCTCCAAGTGCCATTTCGCAAATTCCTTTTGATAGCTTTCGACAAACTGGGTGTTCTCCAGCTCAGACTTATAATCCACGGGCAGGTTTTCTCCTTCCTTATAAGGTGATTCATACCATACCGGCTTGGATCGGCTGTTCATATCGAAGGTGCAAAACGGAACAAATACAATGGGGTATTGCAAGCCTTTGGATTTATGCGAGGTGATTACTTCTACTGCATCCAGAGCCCCCGTCAGCTGTACCGAACGTTTCTTTCCATTGTCTTCCCACCACTCCAGAAATAGTCTTAAATCTGAACGGTTGTTTTTGGTGTACTCCAATACTGCATCCTGAAAAGCCTGCAAGTAGACAAACTCTGATTGTAGCGTGTTCAGCTCAAACGTTCGTATCAATACCTCTACCAATTCCAAAATGGGCAGATGAAGCAGATGCTGCTTGAATTTGGTGAAGCTCCCGGGTAATCCAGAAGTAGATAGATTGGAAAAGTCTTTGTGGTCCGAGAAGTCTTTGTGCTTAATGGTCTTTTGGTACCTGTAGGTAAGATCCGCCTTGATGCTTACATCGTTGGGATTGATCAGGTGATTGAATGCAGCTAACATTAATTGAACGACCGCAGAATTTTCCAACAGCATTCCTTCCGCCGAAATTACCTCGATCTTTGTCTTGTGCATTCTGCGATAATCCAGGACGTGATTCACAATATCGGTGGCTTCCTTGTTTGTACGAACAAGGATCGCCATATCATTGAGCAGATGGCCTTGCTGTAGCAGTGACTCCATGGTTTCAATGGTCTTTTCCATCGAACGCTGCTTCCATTCATTCTTTTCAGCTTCCAGGAACTCCAGATGAACTAACCCTTCCAGCTCTTGATTTTTGATAAATACCTCTTGCTCTACCCCTTCATAGGTTTTGCGGATCATTTGCCCATCTTGTTCCGAAATCGCATCGCCCATTTCAGACACCATTATCTCCGGAAGTTTGGAGAATATCCGGTTGTTAAACTCCACAATGTTTCGGGCGCTGCGATAGTTTGTGCTTTTGGTTGGATCAACTACCGTTTGTGGGACGTCTTGTTCAACCGATTCTAGCAGTAAGGTCGGATCTCCACCCCTCCAGCCATAGATCGATTGCTTGGCATCTCCTACAATTACATTGTCATGCCCATTTGCCAAACTTTCCTCTAACAAGGGTTTGAAGTTGTTCCATTGAAACTGTGAAGTGTCCTGAAACTCATCGATCAAAAAGTGAGAATACCATGTACCTACTTTTTCATAGATAAAAGGAGAACAGGTATCGTCAATGATTTGGGATAAGAAATCCGGAAGATCTGAAATCATGATCACTTCCTCTTCCCTTTTGTAATCCTGAAGCTTTTGCGCCAGGTCCGTCATCAACCCCAGCGTATACAGATGCTTTAATACGGCATTGGCTGTGTAATAATCCCGCTTATTTTGATCAATGTATTCGATGGCTTGATTCATCAGGGGGATCAGTGTTGATTCTGCCAAATGCATGATTTGATCTCGTAGCTTACTGGACTTGGAAGTCCAGGCACCAGCATCCAATCGAGCAGCTTCGACACGTTTGGTCAACAAGCTATCAAATTCCTTTCTTCTGAGCTTCGGAAAGAATCCACCCGGACCCGAAGCTTTATAGTTGAGGTCATCCAAAGAAAGTCCTGCGGTTTGCATGGCATTATCATATTGTTCAGCGATCCCAGTCAGGTGTTTCTCAAATTGTTTTTTGGACTTAATCAAATCGCCTTTTAGGTGTTTGATTTTCTCCTTCACCTGCTCATCGGAAAACTGCCCCTGGGGTAGCTTCTTAAATTCTTCCTGAAAGAGCTGTCTGGCCAGCTTGCTCACCTGGCCTTTCGTTTCATAACCTTCACCACCAGCTAAACCTTCCATGGAGAACTCCACCAGCCATTCACGTAGTTGTTTATTGCTTTCTACCCCTTCATACACATTGGAGGTGATGAACTCTGCTACCTTATCTACATCCAGTTCGATTCCAAAGCTTCCTTGCAAACCTATTTCACGAGAGAACGAACGTATGACTCGGTGAAAGAAAGTATCGATCGTAGTGATATTGAAATACCCATAGTGATGAAGCAGATGAGTTAATGCATCGTTAGCAGCTTTGATGATTTGTTCCTGGGATTTACCCAGATCCTCCTGAAACACCGGAATCAATTCATGTTTCCCTTTAGCAATGGCTATCAGAAATTCGAGCACACGTTCTTTCATTTCCTCTGCGGCTCGATTGGTAAATGTTACTGCTAATATCTTTTGATAATAGTCTTTCGACCGTAAGGCAAGCCGCAAATACTCCTTTGCGAGTGTGTAAGTCTTTCCGGAACCCGCT
The DNA here is from genome assembly GCA_965601465.1 of Ekhidna sp. Classification (GTDB taxonomy): domain Bacteria; phylum Bacteroidota; class Bacteroidia; order Cytophagales; family Cyclobacteriaceae; genus Ekhidna. The sequence goes on from OZ271834.1 coordinate 3,910,082, forward strand.
GATGATCGATAGATGGTGAGGGACATGCTACGAAAATAGTTGCTCCTCTACATAACACCTCCATAACATTGGTTTAGTTATCCACAAAATGTCCATTTCGACTCCAAAACGGCAATATTTATCGAAGAAATGATCCAATGTTACCTAAATGTTAACAAAATATTACCCAAATTTTGATTTTATGTAAACATGAGGTAACATTACATCGTTGTTAGCTTAACATTTAGGAAATATTAAAAAGAGACAGAGATTATGAAGAAGAATTTATTAGTACTTGCACTGGCATTATTTGTATTTGGCGCTCAAGCCAACAATGGAGAAGGAGAAGCTGAAAGCCCAAAGGCTACTAATTACAAAGAAGTAATCTCTCAAATTGAATACCCAAAAGTGTGCAAGGAAAAGGGTATTGAAGGAATTGTAATCGTCACATTAAAGATTGACGAAATCGGAAACGTCATCAATCATGAGTTTGATTCATACCCCTGCACAGACTTAAGAGATGCCGTTAAAGGAGTAATCAAAGATTTAAAATTCAAGCCTGCTAAAAACGAAAAGGGACAAGCGGTAGTAGGGAAAATAGCAGTGCCTGTTAATTTTAAGCTAACTATCTAATTTAAATATTAGATCAATTTGTAGGCCGCCCTGACTTAGTCAGGGCGGCTTTTTTTATTTCCAACCTTCTGATATTATTTACGTTTAGAAATTTTATATTTAATTTACATTTAGAAATTTAACTTCTAATACGTATGAAAGAATATCAGTTAGGTGAATTTGAAGAGATTGTCTTATTGACGGTAGCCATCTTGCATGACGATGCATATGGAGTATCGATCAAAGAAGACATAGAAAATCGACTTAATCGCAAAGTCAGTGTTAGCGCACTGCAGACGGCTCTTCGGAGAATGGAGAAAAAGGAATACCTCAAATCCGAATTTGGAGAGGCCACTGCGATTAGAGGTGGCAAGCGAAAACGCTACTTCAAGGTGACCAAGATAGGAAAAGCTGCACTTGACTACTCCAAGGAGACACGAATGAAACTTTGGTCAGCCATCCCTGATGTATCATATGAATTCTCAAAAGCATGGATAAGCAAAGGCCATCTCCCCCTTCCTGGTCAACCAAATTTCTAGCATGGTTTCTCAAGGAAGACTACTATGAAGATGTGCAGGGAGATTTAGAAGAAGAATTTCAACTTAAAGCAGAAGGTTCAAATGTCATACGGGCGAAACGCTGGTACACCTGGCAAATCGTGCGCTTGTTTAAGCCAAGTATGATTAAAGAAATCGAAGCACAGGACTCAATTGAAAAGGAAACGACTATGTTTAAAAATTACTTTAAAATCGGACTAAGAAACCTCTGGAAATACAAATCCAGTACGGTTATCAATGTAATCGGCTTGTCTACAGGTATTGCCGCATTCGTTCTTATCGCACTATTTGTAAGTGACGAACTAAGTTATGATCGGCACCATGAACACGCGAAAGACATTTACCGCGTGACTGTAAAGAACTACACAATGGATGGAGATCTCAGCCGACAATGGGCATTTGCCTCAGCTGGCCATGCTACAAGATTGAAAGATGATTACTCTGAAATCATGTATGCCGCTCGTTTTTATCCCTGGGCATTCCCGGATTTAAACTACAACAATCAGGACTTTCTGGGTGAGCAGGTAATTTTCTGTGATGAGGACGCATTCGACATTTTTAGCTTTGAATTCATTGAGGGAAGTGCGGAAAATGCTTTCCCTGATATCTATTCATTGGTCATTACGCGCTCCAAAGCAGTAGCAATTTTCGGCAATGATTGGGAAGATCAAGGGGTCATAGGCAAAACAGTCACGCTATCGAGGGGTGATAATGAGGCACCGTTTAAGGTGACAGGTGTCATGGAAGACATGCCCGATCAACAACACTTTCACTTTGATTACCTGGCTCCAATACGCTTCGTGGAGCTGATTATGGGAGAGGATGCCATCAACAATGTGGGTGGTAATTACAATTGGCTTACCTACATACGTGCCAGCCCTGGCGCTGACATTCCGAATCTTACCAAAGATGCCAACGATGAATTCTGGGATAAATACATTGGTCAGTTTCCATCTGGGGCAGAGGCCAGAGACTTTTTTGATTTTGAATTTCAACCGCTACTCGACATTCACCTGACCTCCAATCTCGAGGGAGAATATGAAACGAACGGCTCCATCGATCAGGTATATATTTTTAGTGCCGTTGGCATCTTACTTCTGCTGGTTGCGTGTGTTAACTATATGAACATCGCTACGTCTCATTATTCAAGACGGATGAAAGAGGTCGGTGTACGTAAAGTCATTGGGGCATTCAAATCAGCGCTCGTCAAGCAATTCCTTTCAGAGTCGCTGCTGATCGTTGTTATATCATTGCCTTTAGCGTTGGTTTTGATTACGCTGGCCTTGCCATACCTCAATCACTTTGTTGAAAAAGAGCTGGTATTTAACCCATTCGTTCAAACAGACATACTTGCAGGTCTCATTCTACTGATGGTTGTAGTAAGCAGCATTGCAGGCCTCTATCCTGCCCTATTTTTATCAAAAATCAACCTGGTGCAAGCGTTGAAAGGTGAACAATCCATGAACGCGAGTAAGTGGAACTTCAGATCCTTTCTAGTGACCTTCCAATACCTGGTTACCATTGGTCTCATCTTTTCTATTGGCGTAATCGAAAGTCAGATGAGCTTCATAAGAAACTCAGATCCCGGATACGATCGAGAACAAATGGTGAGTGTATTCCTACCTCGCGGCGACTACAGCTTTGAAACATTGCGAAGTGAGTTGATGAAGCATCCAAACATTGAAAAGGCCTCTTTTTCTTCCCGAATTCCAACCGGTAGACTGGCTGATAGCTGGGGTTCCAGGTATTTTCAAGGAGATTCGGCGGTAGCTACCAACTTCAGGCTTCCGGTAGTTACTGTAGACAAATATTTTCTAGATGCCTATGGAATTGATCTACTGGCAGGGGAAAATTTCCGAGATGGAATGGAGACAAACTTACAACCGGATTCCATTGTCGTAGGACACTATATTATCAACCGGGCAGCTGCTGAAGCATTGGGTTTTAATGATCCTAGTGAAGTGGTTGGTCAAAAGCTTGGGTATGGACCTTCTGCCGGTAGAGTTATCGGGGTAATGGAGAATTTCCACTTCGAATCGTTATACAGCGAAATCGTACCTACCCTCTTTTTAACCAGAGAGCGTTATCGAAGAATTAGTTTGAAGCTCAATCCAGGCAACATCCGTGAATCTCTGGATCACATTGAAAATGTCTATGCATCATTCGATCCCGATACGGACCCTACCTACCGATTTGTAGATGATTTATTTAATCAACAATATCAGAAGGAAGAACGCCTAGGTACGATGATTAAAGTGTTTGCTGCTATCGCGATTCTTATTGGATGTCTTGGATTGATCGGTATGGTTGGATTCATCATTGAAACCAAGCAGAAAGAGATTGGAGTGAGAAAAGTGCTTGGAGCCTCATCCGGAAACATTTGGATGATCATCAGCAACCGCTTTTTAATCTTGATTGTCATCGCGTTTGTTATCGGACTTCCATTGGCCTACTGGTTTATGAATGACTGGCTGGAAAACTTCGTGTATCGAACCTCGGTTTCGTTTGGTTTGATCTTCATGCCAGCAGTTGTGGCTACCATCCTCACTTTGCTGGCCATTGCTTATCAGACGCTTAAGGCAACGAAAGTTAATCCGGTTGAGTGCCTAAAAGATGAGTGATCAAAAAAGGTTAAAATCTCAGGAAGCCACCAGCAAATAGCTTGTGGCTTTTTTTATTTGTACAATCACAATAACTTGAACCCATGATTGATAAAGTAGTAGCAAACGCCACAGAAGCCATTCAAGGAATTGAGGATGACATGACCCTCATGCTCGGGGGATTTGGACTTTGTGGTATTCCGGAAAACTCCATCGCAGCGCTGGTAAACTCCAACGTAAAAGGGCTCACTTGTATCTCCAACAATGCAGGAGTAGATGATTTTGGCTTAGGTCTCTTACTGCAAAAACGACAAATTAAAAAGATGGTCTCGTCCTATGTTGGAGAGAATGCTGAGTTCGAGCGACAGATGCTAAGTGGTGAATTAGAAGTAGACCTAATTCCTCAAGGCTCGTTGGCTGAGCGATGTAGAGCTGGAGGAGCTGGTATACCTGCATTTTTCACACCAGCCGGGTATGGTACTGAGGTTGCGGAAGGAAAAGAGGTGCGTGAATTCAATGGTAAGCCTCACATCCTGGAGTCGGCGCTCACTGCAGATTTTGCTATTGTGAAAGCATGGAAAGGTGACCGAGCCGGTAATCTTGTGTACAAAGGAACTGCTCGAAATTTCAATCCACCGATGGCCATGGCTGGAAAGATCACGATCGCAGAGGTTGAAGAGTTGGTAGAGCCAGGTGAACTTGATCCGAACTTCATTCATACCCCAGGAATTTTCGTTCAGCGAATCTTCCAGGGAGAGACATTTGAGAAAAGAATTGAACAACGAACGACTCGATGAGTCGATTTGAAGATTAATTGATTTGGAAATGATACAATTTGATGATTTAGGGTTATGAGAAGTGATAAAGAAAATTTAATCGTTGATCTTGCTATAAACTTTACATTAATTGGATCATCAAAAAGAATATCCAAATCAATTAATTACCAAATCATCAAATTGATATGTTAGATAAAAACGGTATAGCGAAACGCATCGCACAAGAACTTCAAGACCGATGGTATGTAAACCTTGGAATTGGCATTCCTACGCTGGTAGCAAATTATATCCCGGAAGGAATTGATGTTGAGTTTCAATCCGAAAATGGACTGCTGGGTATGGGGCCCTTTCCTACCGAAGAAGAAGTAGATGCAGACTTAATCAATGCGGGAAAGCAAACCGTGACAACCCTTCCCGGAGCTTCCATCTTTGACTCCTCCACTTCTTTCTGTATGATTCGAGGGCAGCACGTCCAACTGACGGTGCTTGGAGCCATGGAGGTGGCAGACAATGGGGATATTGCGAACTGGAAAATTCCCGGAAAGATGGTCAAAGGCATGGGTGGAGCCATGGACCTGGTAGCTTCTGCTGAAAATATCATTGTAGCCATGATGCACACCAACCGAGCTGGAGAATCAAAGCTATTGACCGAATGCACACTCCCAATCACCGGTGTGAGGTGTGTGAAGAAGGTGGTGACCAATCTTGCTGTACTGGATATCACTCCGGAAGGATTTAAGCTCATAGAACGTGCTCCCGGTGTTTCTGTAGACGAGATCAAAAATGCTACTGCAGGAAGGCTCGTGATAGAAGGCGACATCCCTGAAATGACAATTTAATCTTCCATAGAGATTTTGATGATATAATTTTGCGCCTATGAAGATAGGCACATACCACACACTAGAAGTAGATCGAATAACCAATCCAGGTGCCTTTCTAACAGATGGGGAAACTGATGTTCTACTTCCTACCAAATACATTCCGGGAGGTACGCGTGAAGGAGACAAACTAAAAGTGTTTGTCTATCGTGATTCAGAAGATCGTATCATCTGTACTACTCAGATACCTTATGCTCAAGTCAATGAATTTGCATATCTGAAGGTGACGGATGCTGGAAATGTAGGCGCTTTCCTTGATTGGGGTATTGACAAGGATTTACTTGTCCCCTTTCGAGAACAGAAGAACAAACTGCGCAAAGGACATTGGTGCCTGGTCTATCTTTTCCTGGATGAAAAAACAGATCGATTAGCTGCCACAGCTAAGGTGGCGAAGTATTTCAAACGAGAGATTACGGTTTCTGAAGGAGATGAAGTAGACCTTCTCATCGCCAACACTACAGATTTAGGTGTGAATGTGGTAGTTAACAACAGTCACCGTGGGTTGATTTATGAAAGCGAGCTGTTTCATGATGTATTGGAAGGAGATCGCATCAAAGGATACATCAAAGCCATACGTGAGGACGGAAAGATTGACGTAAGTCTTCGAAAAGAAGGATTAGAAAACCTGGAAATGGGCGCACAGCACATCCTGGATGAACTAAAGAGAAATGGTGGTCAGCTACCGATTCACGATAAAAGTGATCCGGAAGAAATTCAATCACTCCTTCAAATGAGTAAAAAGAACTTCAAACGATCGGTCGGCATTCTCTACAAGAAACGATTGATTACACTATCCAAAGCAGGCATTCAACTCATCGACAAATAACCGGCTCAGGCATCTACAATTGCTTTTTTAACATGCTTCCACGCCTCTAACATCTCATTAGAGAAATGATCCCACTTATCAGACGTGACCTCTTTACCTTTTTCGAGTTTCGTTTTTAACTCATCCATTTTATTCGAAATATCTACTTTTCTATTTTTCCAGGCATCTTCCGCCTCCATTTTTCCTAGATGTGCCTGAAGTCTGAATAGATCAAATCGGGTATGAAAATCTTCGAGCATTTCTCCTGCCTCTTCCAGCGTTTCTTTCACATTGCCTTCTGATTCATGATAAGCCTCGTTCACCTTATGTTTTAAGTTATGAATCTTATGACTCATTTTTTCTCGCTGCTCTTGAAAAGCTTGCTCTGTTTCAGCCTTTCCCAAAGCTGCCTGCAATCTGAGTTCTTCAAGTCCTGACTTGACATTTGTAGCTTTGTCTTTGCTATACTCTTTGAGATCCGACAGTTTATTTTTAGTGTTATTCAGCCAATTCGTAAGATGTTTCTTTTGATTCTCAAACTCATCTTTGGCGTCTTCCATGCCCAGATGTAATTGCACTTGAAGATGTTCAAGCTTAGCTTTCCATTCTTCAAGCTTCCTGTTTTTTTCTTCCTTTTCCATTTCAATATTTTAGATTAAAAAGGACCTAGAATTATTGAATTGTTATGATCCTCATCAATGGAATCAATAACTATAGTCACATTTATTCCTTTGGTGATTATTGAAAATTAGGATTTCGTAAAAACTCACAGTTTTCATCAAAAATCAATGGCTCCTCTTCCAGGCACAATTCTTCTCCCTCACCCCGCTCCAGATAAACATGATATTCACACAGGTTCGGATTTACGACGTAATAGGCGCTATGGATTCTTGCTTCCGGATACGAATACTTGATGTAATCCCGTATGCAAAACATCAGCTTTTTAGCATCTAGGTGTACCAGTGTTTTCACCCATTCACCATTGTATTTAAAAATGGCCGTCTTTTGTTGATCAAAATGTTCAAACGATGCATGATATTCATTACCTACTGGCGTCCACACGACACATTCCGCACTTCTATATTTCCGATCGAAAGAACTAAGAACTTTTCGAGGTGCCTGTATTAATGAAGTCGATAATATGCCAATGAAAAGCAAAACTTTCATATCGTCTATAAATCATTAATCCATAAAGCTCCTAGAAAAACCTATTGGATAAAATGACCTAGGTCATCCAATAGATTGATTGATACTGGTTTTTTGTGTCAAAGGGTACTCACCCTTGATGTATTATAGCTCCTACTGTGATCAATGTCATAGTTCCATGATTCAATTATTGATACCCTTGTGAGCAGGGGGAAATACCTCCTTCATTAACATCAATATTGAAAGATGAAAAAAGTATTGATCATTGAAGACAATCAGGAAGTCAGGGAGAATACCGAGGAGATTCTCTCATTAGCTGATTTTGACGTAACAACTGCAACAAATGGTAAACAAGGGGTTGAAATGGCCACTGCAGAACTTCCTGACCTCATTATTTGTGATATCATGATGCCTGAACTCGATGGATATGGGGTTCTACATATACTGAATAAAAAACCGGCTACCCGAAACATTCCATTCATTTTCATGACTGCCAAGGCGGAAAAATCAGACATTCGCAAAGGAATGAACTTAGGTGCTGATGATTACCTAGTGAAGCCCTTCGATGATAAAGAGTTGTTGGATGCGGTTGAAGTCAGGTTGGGTAAATCAGAAATAGCAAAGAAGGACTATGGTCATAGTCTTGAAGGGCTTGATCATTTAATCAAAGATGCCAATGCCATTGATCCGTTGGATCCTTTGAAAGCTGAGCGAAAGATCAGATCCTATAAAAAGAAGAAAGACATTTTTCTTGAGGGTGATACTCCTCTTTCCTTAATGTATGTGAAAAGTGGTAAGGTTAAAACCTACAAAACGAATGAAGATGGCAAGGAGCTTATCACAGGAATGTATATCGAAGGGGACTTTTTTGGGTATGAATCATTATTGGAAGGCATTTATGGGGAATCTGCTACCACCCTTGAAAACACTGAGCTGGTGGTTATCCCAAAAGAGGATTTTCTGTCACTCATCTATAGAAGCAGCGATTTTGCTCATAAATTCATTGAAATATTATCTCATAAGGTAAGAGAAAAAGAAGAAAAACTGCTTGATCTGGCTTACAGCACGGTAAGGCAACGAACAGCCCGTGCGCTTTTAGAAATTGTGGATAAGTATCAACCTAAAGAAGAAGAACCGTTGAACATTTCGAGAGAGGATCTTGCCAATATGGTAGGTACAGCCACTGAAACGGTCATCCGTGTCTTATCAGATTTCAGGGACGAAAAACTGATAGAAATAAAATCAGGGAAGATTCACGTTCGAGATTTTGATCGACTCAATGAAGTGGCGAGTAGAAATTTCGCTTATTAGATTGCTTTAAGACCAATCATAGGTCAGCATTTGAGCAAATTCAATGCATCTATTCATGTCCTTAATACCGATAGTTCCTCGATAAAATTTATACTTTTCATTTACTTCCTTTATCGTGTGATACAACTCCATTGAATCAGCATCTGCTACTTTTTTGGAAGAATCATATCCGCCTTCAATGAGCATGAAAGCAAACGTGTGATTGACCCATTTGATTCTGGATAAATCTGCAAACGCCTTAAGCATCAAACAATGCGATTTATCAATATCAGTTTTCCTTGAAAACTCATTCAGTTGTTGATCTGTATTCAATTGATTGAAAAGCTGAAACGTATTTTTTATCCCGTCTTTTTCCAACTTTTCTACTATTTCACCACTTAATTCAGGGAAGTCCGCTATGCGATTAGGTTTGGGGTGAAAACCAAAAACAACGCGTCTGAGTACAGACAAATAATCTTCCGATAAATCACTCTTTACGGAGAATTCCTGGAGCTTTGCTTTGGTTTTAAGCGTCTCTTTTAACTGCATCAAATTGGTGATCCCGAGCTTCTTTATGGTTTGAAGAAAGTCAATGTATTCCAGAAGTATTTTCCAGCTTGGAATCAAATCAGTCGTCTCCAACCATTCTTTAAAGTTGTCAATCGTTAATTTCTCTAAATTGAGGTAATAGCTCCTCATTTCGTACAATTCTTAATCAACTTCAACGCCCAATCATAGTGACTGGATGTGGATGATATCAAATAGGCTCCCAGGGATGTAGAACCTGTCCAGTTAAATCTCTTTTTCTCAAATAGCTCATCATTGGAATAGCTTTCGATCAGTTCTCGCATCCGTTGATGTGAGTCTTGAAGCATCTCCATTGCTTGATCCAATTCAGTAGAGGAATACTGCTCTTGAATCTTTCTATTGAGGTCCGGGAGGGTTTTCCATGTATAGCCCTTTGCGGGAATTTCGGGCTTTTGTCCCGTCAGACCTATCTGGTGCCAGTCCATCAACATCAAGTGCCAATGGTGAAGGTGACAAAGTACATCACTCACATTTCTGTTGAGTGTTCCTTGCGGAAATTCAGCTGATTTTTTCTCGTCTCGTAAGGATTGGATGAGGGAAAACAACTTTCGGTAGTTTGCTTCGCTTAACTCGAGCAATTCGGTTTTCGTCTTTGGTCTCGGCATTTCATAAACTTTGCCTACAATCTGCTACAGGGAAGCTGGAAAGTCAATGAGGTGTATCATCAATATGCTTGACTCTGCTCAATCGCTTAGGTGCTGTATTGATCCAACGTATCTATTTTTTCCATTGAATGGGTAATCTTACCCTGAATGTGGTGCCTTGATTGGGAGTGCTCAAAAAGCTGATATCACCATCCAGTAAATCCACATAGCGCTTTACGATACTAAGTCCCAACCCTGTACCCTGAAAGTTGCGTGTATTGTGGGCTCTAAAAAACCGTTCAAAGAGGTGTTTTTGATCTTCCTCAGGAATCCCAATTCCTTCATCACTGATTTCACATATTACATTCTCCGATTCAAAATCACACTTCATCCGAATAGGCTTATCCACAGGGGAGTATTTGATGGCGTTACTTGTCAGATTGACCAATATATTCCTAACCAATTTTCGGTCCGTGATGAGGTAACGCTGACTTCCACTCACCACATATGTTAAGATTTGACCTGATTTCAAGATGCCACTTAGCGTTTGCTTCACCTCTTCAAATACATCATTGATGTCAAACTGTTCCGGTTCACAAACGACTTTCCCTTCGTTTAATCGATCTATGGACAAGAAATCTTCTAAAATACCATTCAAATGAGCAACTGCTGACTTAATTCGGCTGACGTGCTTGACTCGCTTCTCTTGCATGTCTCCATCAGGATACTTTGAAATAAGTGATGCAGACGATAAGATGGTGCTCAAAGGTGTTCGAAATTCATGTGAGGCTAGCGAAACGAATTTGGATTTCATCTCGCTTAAATTCCGTTCCTGATTCAGTAATTCCTCCAGCTCCTTTGTGCGTGTGTGTACTTCTTTCTCAAGGTCTGTATTGTATGCTTTCAGTTTTTCTTCATTTTCTCTTAGAGCATTGAGCATTTCATGTCTTTCCGTGATGTCTGTCCCTGAACTGAGTGAACCAATAATTTCTCCGTTCTCGTTTCTAATGACCGTATTTTGCCAATGAATCAGCCTCTTTTCATTCTCCTTAGTTAAGACAAAATTGTCGTGGGTTTGATGCTCGGTCTCCTCTTTCAATACACCTTCAAAAACAGTTTGAATATCTTCAACTTCAGTAGGTACGATATTAAACCAATTTTTACCCACCAACTCATCTCTCGTATAACCGAGTAGTTGACATCCTTGCTTATTTATGTCAACGATATCTCCTTTCAAATCGAGCACAAGCAAGATCACCTCTGCTACATCAAAGTATTGTCTGTCTAGTTTATTTCTGGCAAATTGATCTTTAAAATCTTTTAATGAAGATTGGTCAACAATAAAACCGAGTAAATAATCTTCCTCGTCTTGAATTAAACTCAAACTCAACTTGATGGGAAATTCTTCGCCAGAGTTCTTTTTCCCATTCAGAACTGGAACTTTGATTCTATTAACATGCTCCTTATCAGCGGCCTCTTTCAGACGATTCTCAAAGTCCCACACATTTTCATGCGGAATGAGGGTGCTGAATAGTTTACCTTGAAGCACTTCATCCTTGAATCCAAACATTTCGTGCACCTTGGTATTCGCAGTGATAATATGTCCTCTGCGGTCTATGACAAGGATCCCTTCCGCAGCTGTATCCATGAATAGCTGACAAATGGGATTGTTCATGAAAGGGAAGATATGTGAGGTGAGTACTTCCGACATGAATTCGCTTTTTTGTGAATGCTGGTTTCTAATCCTTACTCATCTAAGTTAGCGAAAATCCCTCAGCAAAAGGTTAGGAAGATAATATCAAGGGTTCTTCACTCTTTCTTGACATTAAATTCGATGTTTTGAAGGAATACTTTACCATAGGTGAAATCTTCCTGAGGATAATGCCAAATCAGCTCTGCATAGGTAGGGATGTTATATCCATTGAAATTTTTATACTCACCTACAGGCGTAGAAAAACGGTATTTTTCAGCCTCACCACCACTCAAATCAAATCTATCGTCTGACACAAAATTGATTAATTGATGGTCATTATTGAAGTAGAGTGTCGCAGATATGGTAACTCCTTGATTTGAATAAGTAGCATTAGAGGTGGTGTCGTTAATCGCTTCCCATTTGATATTCTTATCCAGAAGTGCCGAGGGTGAGAAGAGACAAAGTTCATTGAATAAAGTCACTGTTTCAGCTTGAAAGAGTTCATTGCTATCCTCATCAACCACAGGAAATAATGACATTAATTTGATTAGCATGCGAGACTCATCCTGCTGGTAAGAATGATAGCCAATCGCAGGCAAACTACTCATCTTAGCTTTCATTAGAAACAACCTGGACGGGCTCTCACCATAAAAATTATGCTGATCTGACGTAAATGAAAACCAGCCTCCTTTCTCTTGCCGCATTTCTCCATTCAATTCAATTCTCACATTCTGAATAATCGGCTCTCCCAAGACTCCAACATATTTGAGGTAATTGGCTACAGGCGTAGGCAAATGTTCAAGGTCTTCATTTGTAACTACTACTTCCTCCATCTTCATCTTTTCCAAACCTGATGTAACATCCTGCCTGTAGGTGTTCTCAAGTCTGCTTGTCCCAAATTGGACGAGTGCCACTGAGAAGACTAATAGATTAATGATTGAAGCTGCTTTAGCTTCCTTCCAGAAAATGAAAATTAAAAATTGAGAGAGAATCACAAAGGCAAAACCATCGAAATACCAGTCTTCGTTGGAGAGAAATGCCAGGGCCAGGTAGATGAACATCAGGCCAGCAAAAATCCATAAAATTCCCAAGCCTTTCGGGATGTGATTTTTGAATAGTTTAACACGTCCTAAATTGAATGCTTTCAAAAATCCAAGCAAATGAATCCATCCATGAAATAGCAACAAAAACGCAAATAGGTATTTAGCCATAACGTACTGTTTTAATCCTCATCAACCACACGGGTGTACACATTTAGCTTTTGGAGGTTTTCTTCTTGAATCAACTGCTTCATTCCTTTGCGGGTCGGATTCATTACGAATTTCACGAGATCCCCACAGTCGTTACGTATTTCAACCATATTAATTTCTTCAGCGCCAGGCTCCTCTTCGATGACACTGAAGCAATAAAAAATCAAATCATTGTCTTTCAACTCCACCAACTGGAGACTCCACAATCCTTCTTCATCCTTGAAATTCAAGAAGTATTTTTTCTTATAGTATTTCAAGACATTACGCTCTGATAGCGTAAATAGCGTATCGATGCCCCCATTCTCCGACCAATTGGGATCAATCAAAATGGTTCTTTCAGAGACCACTACAGTTGCTGAATCTAAGTCATCTAAATATTGACCGTGAAATTTCGATTTGAACTGCTCTTTCTGCTTAACAAAAGAGGGTTGAGACTCTTGAAAGAAAATGGGTGCAGCACACCGTGTAAGCAAGCTGAAACAAATGAATAATAATGTGGTAAATCGTATAATTCTCATAGCATCACAGTTCTAAAAACCGCTTGGGTTTGTCATAATATCTGAAACATAATTTACAGGTTGAAGCTTCGGTAAGCTATGACATGTATTAGGACTCATCATGCTTTCAATCATGTCAAAAAGAAAGGATTAATCATAGTTGTATATGAGCTAGATCAGGGTCTTTGCGGCCATTTTCATGGTAGTTGACTTTCAACAAAACATAAAATATCATGAGGGCTAAAAGAAGGAATAATACATTTACGAGGATCGGGGATCGATACAAAACGTTCATTGATCCGGACCATTTTCTAGGACAAAATGCATTTGACGATAGTTGGTTGACCAAACCCGCAACCAACATCAGTGTGAATCAGGATCACTATGATTTGGAGGTAGCACTTCCTGGCTATGAGAAAAAGGAAATCAACATTTCCATTGGAGATGGACTCCTGGAAATTGTAGCTGAAAAAGTGGACACAAAAAAGGGGAAATTAAATGAGCGCTATATCCAGAGAGAAATTGACACGGACCGCACGCAAAAGACATTTCACTTATCCTCTATTATCGATGAAGACCAGATTAGAAGTGATTTTAAAAATGGTCTCTTGCATATTTCTCTCCCCATAAAAAAGGAGCGAAAAAATAAGAAGATGATTGCTGTATCCTAAGTCCGAATGCAATGACTGTAAAGAAGTTTTTCGTCGGTTTGACAGTAGTCATCATCGTGTTGGTGCTATTCTCGGGATGGTATGTGATACGATATTCCATGAATCCTGTGGAAGCCTACGAAATCTATCCGGAGGATTATACTGAAAGAGTGTTGATAGCTACACAAGGAAGCAAATACAAGAATTCGTTAGTTGAACGTGTGGTGGAAGATTTACAGCAAAAACCAGTTGGGATCAAAGTAATGGATGTAACAGAGCTTTCATCTATTGATCCAAACGACTGGAAGGCAATTATCATCATTCATACGTGGGAAATCTATGAGCCTCCTGCAGCAGTATCAACCTTTATTGACACTAGTTACGATGCGAATAAAATGTTTGTCGTCGCCACTTCAGGAGATGGAAATAACCAAATTGAAGGGGTAGATGGAATAACTGGAGCTTCCATGCTTGAAGAAGTACCGGAACATGCTGAGGCCATACTGCAATTCATATACAAACGACTGACCTCCAATCAAAATACTGAACCAGAAATCAACTAAAGTGAATCGCTATGGAATTTGAAATCAACTCCCTTAAAGATTATCTAAATGAATATGGTAGAAGCACCATGGATTCCGAGCGTTTCTGGGAAGAGAAAGCTGTTAAGTTTCTGTGGAACAACAAATGGGATCGTGTTCTTGAGGGCGATTTTTCTAATGCCAGCATTCGATGGTTTACTGGCGGTACATTAAATATTACGGAGAACTGCCTGGATAGACATTTGGATGATAAAGGCGATAAAACGGCCTTCATTTGGGAGCCAAATAACCCGGATGAAGATGCAATCGAGATCAGCTACCGTGAACTCTTCACCCGCGTATGCCTTTTTGCGAATGTTTTGAAAGCCAATGGAGTGAAAAAGGGAGATCGTGTATGCATTTACCTTCCAATGATTCCAGAACTTCCCATTGCAATGTTGGCCTGTGCACGTATTGGGGCCGTACATTCTGTAGTCTTTGCCGGATTTTCCTCTCAAGCGCTCGCCAGCCGTATCGAAGATGCAGGGGCTCGGTTGTTAATTACAGCGGATGGTGGTTACAGAGGCAGTAAACAAATACCACTAAAAGCCATAGCAGACGAAGCACTCAATACTTGTAAGGAACCGAAAAAAGTAATTGTTGTCAAACGAACGGGGGCTGAGATTGATTGGACATTTGGTCGTGATAGCTGGTGGTACAACGAAGAAGAGAAAGTCCATGCTTTCTGCGAAGCTGAAGAGATGGAAGCCAATGATATGCTTTTCATCTTATATACTTCTGGATCCACGGGAAAGCCCAAGGGCATCGTTCACTCCAGTGGTGGTTACATGGTATTCATTGACTATACCTTCCGAAATGTGTTCCGGTGCGAGGACGATGATATTTATTGGTGCTCTGCGGATATTGGATGGATCACTGGACATTCCTATGTGGTTTATGCACCGCTGCTGGCTGGTAATACCTCCGTTTTGTTTGAAGGAATTCCCACTTATCCAGATGCTGGCAGATTCTGGGAACTCATTAATAAAAACAAGGTCAATGTCTTTTACACCTCACCTACGGCTATACGGAGTTTAATGACACATGGGGTTGATCCTGTAAAAAAACACGACTTATCGACCTTAAAGATTTTAGGAACTGCTGGTGAACCAATTAATGAATCGGCCTGGAATTGGTATAATGAGCATGTCGGTAATAGTAACTGTCTGATCGCAGATACCTGGTGGCAGACTGAAACGGGAGGAATCACCATCACTCCATTTTACAATGTGGCTGAAACAAAGCCTGGCTATGCCATGCATCCAGTTCCCGGAATAGAACTTCAAATCATTAATAAGCAGGGTGAAGCAGCCGGTCCAAATGAGGATGGCCTGCTATGCATAAGTAAACCCTGGCCGGGAATGCTTCAAACGATCTACAACAATCATGAACGGTGCATTGACACCTATTTTAAAGACTATCCAGGATACTATTTTACCGGGGATGGCTGTAAACAAGACGAACACGGTTTTTATCGTATCACTGGTAGGGTCGATGACTTAATTAAAGTTTCCGGCCACTTATTGGGTACAGCAGAAATCGAAAATGCTATCAATAGCCATAAACGTGTGGTAGAGTCTGCAATTGTAGATATCCCCCATGATATCAAAGGAAGTGCCATTTGCGCTTATGTTACCACATACGATGAGGTAGAAGATGAATCCGCGCTCAGTACTGAAATTACTGATCTCGTCAGACGTACAGTGGGGCCCATTGCAAAACCTGACAACCTCTATTTTGTAAAAGACCTTCCAAAAACCCGGTCCGGTAAAATCATGCGCCGGATTCTCAGGAAAATACTTAAAGGCGAAACAAGGGACTTTGGTGACACGAGCACCTTGCTAAATCCTGAGATTATTCAAGACATTATTAGCAAAACTGCTTCAACAAGTGAGGTAGTTAGATCATAGTAACCGATACAGCCATGCTAGAAACCTATTTAATGGAATGGACCATCTCTAACATAATAGCACTGATTCTTTTATTTCTCTGCTGGAAGCGTCCAATCTATGGTCGTTATGCATTTGGTGTTGTTTTTTTGATTGCCAGTGTGGTGAATACACTCACTGCACTTGCAGGACCATCTGTTTACTTGAATTACCGAGATATGGTCATTTTAAAGCACTATCGCATCTTTATCGATAGCTTTTTCACTTACCATATTCAAGAAATCGTATTGGGTATTGCTTTTGGTCAATTTCTCATATTCCTGGGATTAATCTACGGACGTTTCCTATTGAAGCCCGCGCTCATAGGCGGAATCATATTCTCTATCGCAATAATTCCTTTGGGGATTGGTTCGGCGCTACCTTTTCCAATTATTATGGGGCTTTCATTATGGATGCTGTTAACGAAGCAATCCAGCAAACAGCGGAGAACCATTGTTACCTAATGGATAGATTCAAGCCTTACTTTCTCTATTGATCAATATTGGATAGTCTGCCACGAGGTTGATCTTTTTGGCCACACTGGTGCGGAAGATATTTTCAATCCATGAATACTGATGAGTTAATAAGACCAGTAGGTCTCCTTTGTTGTCATCCATGTAGTCATCGATCGCCATAACAACATCATCCGCAACGACCTGCACAAATTCTATCTCCCCTTTCAATTTATCACTGTACAAATCCTGGATGAGTAGCATTACTTCCTCATTGACCTCTGATTGCTTTTTATCCACATGTAGGACCGTGATTTCAGGATTAAATGCAGCAGTCAAATTCACCAGATCTTGTATGATGGATACATCTTCGGTTTTATAGTTGGAAGCGTACACGATTTGATTCAACTCTTTAAAACTGCATCCGTCCGGGACTACCAATACCGGGCAGGAAGTTTTACCAACTACATGGTTGGTATGCGTACCTAAAAACAACTGGCCAATATCGCTTACCCCATTAGTACCCATCACAGCTAAGTCATACAAATTGGTGGCTGTCTCCTTTACAATGGCTTTATCTACATCAGAAACATATGGGTGCACCACCACCTCACAGCTTACCGAAAAGGTCTCTTTGATCATTGCAACATACTTTTCGAGCCGCTCTTTGGCTTCATTCTCCTTTTCATGTTCCGGAGCGATACCACTATTAATATTCGAGATATCCTGCAGCGAAGGTTCACTTATGACGTGGAACAAGACAAGTTCTGCCTCCAGGTAAGGAGCAAGTTTTGCTGCATATTCAATGGCATTGTTGGCAGTCTCAGAGAAGTCAATTGGACAAATAATCTTTTTCATTTTTTTTCATTTAAAACCCATAATAATCCCTTGATATTGGCTCGCCACTTTGGGAACCACATGATGAGAATGGTCTCTTCAATTGTCTCCAGGATACTCAATACGATTACTGCGTAATACAGCCAGTATTCAATCCCAACGAAGAAAAACCAAAGCATAAAGGTCCCCTGGAATATGGCAGCTATCTTGGCCAAGTAGGTATGAAAGCTGCTAGGCATGCCATACCTCCAATAAGCCAACGTCAACTGTAGAATGTAAAAGCTAAAGGCAAATAATATCAGGCCAGCTTCCTCTTTCATAAACTCATATTCAAAGCCAATCATGCCGATTAAGCCAATACAGAAGGTAACTGCGTCACCAATACTATCCAGTTGTGCACCACGCTGTGTTTCAATGTTCATTCTTCGAGCCAGAAATCCATCCAAGGCATCTGTTGTGAAACTGATTAAAAGGAAAATGCTAAAGAGCAGGCGTTCTTCTTGATAAATCAAAAAGAGCAGCCATGGAGCAGATATTATACGATATAGAGATAGCCAATCCGGTATGCTTAACTTTCGTTTTGGAGACTTAATCCACCACATCTCTCACTAATTCTTAATTTGACAATGAAGGCCACGCTAGACATGTTAGAATGACCATTATTCGTCAGCTAAAATCTTAAACCCATGACGCATAAACTATGAGTCATGACATCTCAGGAGATGATACTGATCATGTCCTCATTCTCTGAAGAATTCGTTCACCTTTGCCTTAAATTGATTTTGAGTCATTTTATCGGCTGCCTCCACCACCACCGATTGAAGCGTGAGATTTTTTGATTCGGTTATTGCCTTTTCCAATCGAACTTTCGTTTGTGCTGGACCCATGATATACAGACGATCAACTGGTAATATTTCCTTCAGAACATGTTGAAGGTAGGTTTTCATCTGGCCTTTCTTACGTCTCAGTAGCCCCGTTTCTGACACTGTATCCTGGCTTCTGTAGGGTGTTTCTGTTGTACCATAACCTCCATGCAAGTGAAAATCCTCTACCTCAGAGTCGATAGATTTCATTTGCACCTGACTTCCATCAAAAAATGCGATCCAGGCCTCTTTTTCATCCAACCAAACACCTTTATCCAACTGATTCATATGTTTTCGATTTATTTTTAGAATAGTTGACGAAACAGGAGGCTAGACCTCCCATTTCATCAACAGCTAACCCATAACCTCAAGAAATCTTAATTTCCTTTTTAGTAGATTCCGGTTCGTTCGTCTTAGGTAAGCTCAGCGAGAGAATTCCTTCTTTGTAGGTCGCTTTGATGTTATTTTCATCAATATTTTCAGGAAGGAAGAAGGATCTCGAGAATGAGCTATAGCTGAATTCCTTGCGGGAATAACCCTCTTTTTCCTCATCTACTTTATCCTCTTTCTCCGAACTTATCGTAAGCATCCCATTTTCCACATCTACATTAAAATCATCTCTCTTCATGCCCGGAGCAGCTAATTCAATCTGAAACTCCTTATCCATCTCCTGAATGTTTGCTGCTGGCATTTTTGAAGCCCATTCGCCTCCGCTAAATGTTGGCCACCTGTCATCATCAAAAAAGTCTGAGAACAGTGTAGGCATACTCGAAAATAATCTCGGTGTTCTTGTTAAAAGTGACATCTTATACCTCCTTATTTGGTTAATAATTACTATAGTTAATGTAGTTGGAAGTACCAATCACTTCAATGACTCCACTCAAATGGTTAGCTGATCTAGGTCAAGTTTATGATCAAATTAAGATTAGCATTAATCAAATGGTGGACTGACACATCTCATGTGAATTCATCAAAGGCGGCAATAACTTGTTCTTGTAAAATGAGTGAATACTATGATTGATGCTAAACGAATATTAGTTGCGCTAGACTTTACCGAAATGGACAAATACCTGATTTCATTTTTGGTAAACAATAAAGCACTATTCAAAAATCTGGAAAATGCTTATTTCATCCACGTTGAGACCGAAATGAGCGCGACCAGTGACGAGGTGGGTGCTCCCATTGATGAAGTCATTGTAGAAAGGGAAAAATCTGAAGTTTTGGCTGAGGGCGATGAGTGGCTCAATGAGCGTTCCAGCTTCACCGTTGTGGAAGGTAATCCACTAAAAAAACTGTTGCATTGGGCAGACATCAAAAAGGTAGATCTTTTGATCGTAGGTAAGAAAAGAATAGAAAACGGAAGTGGCATTTTGATGCAACGTCTGGCCAGAAAGATTAAAACCTCCGTTCTAATTGTCCCAGAAAAAGAAATAAAAGTAAAAGATATTCTTCTGTCGGTAGATTTCTCTGAACACTCGGATTTAGCCATTGGGGTAGCCAAAAAAATCACCAATGCTCTACCTGAGTCCAATCTTGTTGGACAGCATCTCTTCCAGGTACCAACAGGATATACAAAAACTGGAAAAACCTTTGAGGAAATGGAGGAGATCATGAGAGGCCATGCAGAAACTGCCTTTAACCAGTTCCTGAAGAAAAATAGCATCAACAGCAAGTTGATAGAGCAGAGAATCGGAGAATCTAAGACCGCAAGAATCTCTGATAAGATCATTGAAACCAGCAAAGAATTAAATGCTGATTTGATCATCATTGGGTCGAAAGGTCAAACGTTTGCTTCCTGGATGCTGCTGGGAAGTATAGCTGAAAAATTGATTGTGAAAAACAATGAAGCAGCGCTCTTAATTGTGAAGAAAAAGAACGAAAACTTCAACTTCTGGAAGGCATTTCAGGAAATCTAGTTCCGCTATTCATGTGAATTATATCATTGGTTCATCTGACTGACATCATAGCGATTACGCTGTTATCGTATGATCTTAGACGTTAACTAAATCAGCTATATGATACCGTATCACTAATGAAACAGATCACCCTAACAAGTAACATCACCAGACAAGATTCAGAATCCTTGAATAAATATTTTAGAGATATCTCTAAGATTAACTTACTCACACCAGAAGAGGAGACAACCCTTGTTCGGAAAATAAAGGCGGGTGATAAGCGTGCCAAGAACAAATTGATACGGGCCAATCTTCGGTTTGTCGTCTCAGTGGCTAAGCACTATCAAAATGGGCCAGTACCACTTAGCGACCTCATCAATGAAGGGAATATAGGTTTAATTAAGGCCGCAGAGCGGTTTGATGAAACACGCGGATTTAAATTCATTTCATATGCGGTTTGGTGGATCAGACAATCCATTTTGGCTGCCCTGGATGAGCAATCACGATTAATTAAAATCCCTTCAAATAAGCTCAGCAATATGTCATGTATTCGTAAAGCCATGGACCATTGGGAAAAGACCCACGAAAGATCAGCTACGGTAAGTGAATTAGCAGAATTGCTGGAAATGGAAGAGCGTGAGGTATTGAATGACCTCAAGGCCATGAATATTGAAACTTCATTAGATACCCCCGTTGACTGGCTTTCGGAGGGCTCAGCTCTTGATTTTATCCCACATCCCGATAGCAAAACGGAAAAAGAGCGAAACCTGAACTATGAGGAATTGAAAGATCTTGTCAAGAAAATTTTAGGACGCTTAAAGACGAGAGAGCGAGACGTGTTAGAGATGAGCTTCGGTATTAATCACGCGTCTCCTCATTCACTGGAAGAGATTAGCCAAAAACTGGGGATTTCTAGGGAACGTGTGCGTCAGATTAAAGAAAAAACGCTGAGAAAGCTCTCATTTCATGGGCTTAGAAAGAAGATAAAAGGATTGGCCTTATCCTAATTAGAAAAGACCGGAACATAATCATGTATTAAACCAATCGAAATCATAGAACCTATGGTCTATCGATTCTAGATTATGAGTATGAAGAAGCAAATCCTTTTAATTGAGGATGAGGTAGATCTCAGAGAAAACATTGTAGAGATGTTGGAAATGGAGGGTTTTCAGGTAATGAAGACAATATCAAGAGATGCGAAAAATCTATTAAAAAAGAACTCCTTCCAAATCACGATATGTAATGAGTCTATGCTTGATCGACCCATCAGTCAACTGTTTGATTTGATCCGGAAACAGTCTGATACGGTCATTATGCTATGTTCAGATGTTGATGACAGCAGGTTCTACGAGGCTGATCTGAAAATTTCCATGCCATTTGATGAAAGTACCCTGATCGAAATGGTCATCGAACTGTTACGAGCCAGTGGTTCAGATCGAATACAAGGCAGTAGTATTCCAAAATTTCCAATCGGCTGTCTATAGCCTAGTCTTCTTTTGGTCCCAGGATTCGCTCCAGATCCTCTCTGAAAATGGTTTCTTTCTCCAGCAATTCTTTTGCAAGTGCCAATAATTTGGATTTATGAGCTTTCAGAATGTCTGTCGCTCTATCAAAACACTCTTTGGCTAATATTCTCACCTCTTTATCAATAATTTGCGCGGTATCTTCACTGTAGGGCTTACCTAAAAATCGGTCGTATTCTCCAGCCGAATCGAAATAGCTGAGATGCCCAATTGCATCATTCAAACCATAGTATGCTACTAAGGTATGTGCAAGCTTGGTTACTTTTTCCAGATCATCAAGTGCTCCTGATGAGGCTTCTTTGAAGATCAAAAGTTCAGCAGCCCTACCCCCTAAAGCAATACACATCTGATCCAGAAACTGCGCTCTGGTATAAATCTGGTGTTCCTCAGGCAGATACCAGGCAGCTCCCAGCGATTTTCCTCTGGGTATAATCGATACTTTAATCAATGGATCAGCCCCTTTGATCATCCAACTCACTACGGCATGTCCAGCTTCATGATGAGCCACGATTTGCTTTTCTTCAGGTGAAATGATGTTGCTTTTTCGCTCTAGACCACCGATGATTCGATCCAGGGCACTTTCAAAATCCACCCGTTCTACGGTTTTCTTATGTTGTCTTGCTGCGATCAGGGCGGCTTCATTACAAACATTGGCAATGTCAGCTCCGGAAAAACCAGGAGTCTGAGAAGAAAGAAACTCCACATCCAGGTCTTTTGCCAGCTTTAACGGCTTCAGGTGTACATTGAAAATAGCTCTGCGCTCTTCCCTATTGGGTAACTCAAGGTAGATGTGACGATCAAAACGACCTGGTCGAATGAGTGCTCGATCCAGCATGTCCGCCCGGTTAGTCGCGGCAATAACGATAACACCAGAGTTGGAACTAAAGCCATCCATCTCAGTCAATAATTGATTCAGTGTACTCTCGCGCTCGTCGTTGGATTGAAAGGCCTTCGCATTACCCCGGCTCCTACCGATCGCATCAATCTCATCAATAAATATGATGCTAGGTGACTTTTCCTTCGCCTTATTGAATAGATCCCGAACGCGTGAAGCCCCTACTCCAACGAACATTTCCACAAACTCAGAACCTGATATGGAAAAGAACGGCACTTTGGATTCCCCGGCAACAGCCTTTACCAGTAAGGTCTTACCTGTCCCTGGAGGGCCTACCAAAATGACCCCCTTGGGAATTTTGGCCCCAAGGACGGTGTATCTCTTAGGATTCTTCAGAAAGTCCACAATCTCATTCATCTCAACTTTCGCTGCTTCCAGTCCCGCCACATGATCGAAGGTGACCGCCTGCTGACTGTTTGCATCACGAAATCTGGCGGTGGTCTTGCCAAAATTGAATATCGATCGGTTTCGTGTAGCTCCCCCACCCATACGGCCAATGATAAAAAGCCAAAACAGAATCAATAGTCCGAAAGGAAGAAGAATGGAGAAAAAGTTATCAAACCACTGCGTTCGCGTGGTGTATTGAACCTCCACATAGTCACTCGCGCTGAGTCCCTGCTGAGCTTCTGTCATGTTGGTTTCAAATGTCTCAATGGATCCAATTTGAAAGAAAAAGTGAGGGCCTTCTTGCCCGACAAACGAGTCGACATCCTGGTATTCGATTTTATTTAATCGATCAGGCTTAATGTAAACCTCCACAATCTCTTTATTCACCACCATTACATGATCCACATCTCCGGAGGCAAGCATCTCTCTTTTAAATCTGGTCCAGGTGATCTCTTCAGCCCTACCCATATCAGAGACATAGTAAATCGCCAGCAACAGCATAATGGGAATCAAATACATCCAGGTCTTAATTACACCCTTGTTTGGCTGGTTTTTGTTCTCTGATTCTTTCCTTTTCTGCGGTTCCATATAATGGTATTTGTATCACTTAAATAAATCCCATAATTGGCATTTTATTGGTGATAGGAATCAATCACGCGATTGACAATACTCAGACCCAATATATGACAGTTATCAACTGTTTTGGATCCTGAGGGTGATAAATTGTTATCTTGTATAGTTACAGCACAACCATTTGAATGGAACGAGTATATGATCTCATATTACTAATCATTGGCATTGTGGGGCTTTGCATCGGGACAGAACTGACGGTTAAAAAAGCCATCATTCTGACCAAACGATTCAATGTGTCACCGATGTTTATTGGATTGACGGTTATTGCGTTTGGTACCGATCTACCGGAGGTTTTTATTGCCATTAATGGGGCCATTCATAACTACCGAGGCATTGATAGTTCGGGGGTGATTATGGGGAATATCATTGGTAGCTCTATCAGTCAAATCAGTATCATCATCGGAGTGACCGCTGCTATCCGATTCCTTGCGGCAGGTAAAACACAAATCCAGTACCTGTCAGTAGAACTCATCGGATCCGTCATCTTGTTGGCGCTGGTTGCTTTTGATGGGGTGATTACCTGGAACGATGGCGCTATCCTTATCATCGCATTTCTCATTTATTTCCTTTCTCATTTAAACAGGGAACGTGCTCAGATTAAAGAGGTGGAACGTGTGAAAGAGAAAACGTTTCTTCTGAACACTACCGGGCATTCGGCCATTCTATTGGTTGGATTGGTACTCGTCATTCTATCTTCTGAGCTGACTATCAATAATGCCATCAATGTTGCTCAATATTGGGGCGTCGAGCAATCGTTTATTGGTGCCATCATTATTGGGTTTGGCACCAGCCTCCCCGAACTGGCCATCTCTATCAGTGCCGCTATTAAAAATCAACAAGGGTTGACCATTGGTAATCTGTTGGGGAGCAACATCTTTGATTTACTGATTCCGGTGGGTATTGCGTCTCTCATCTCTGATATACGAATCGAAAAGCAGATACTCTACTTCGACATGCCGTATCTGTTATTTTTATCAGCAGCAGTCATCTGGTTTTTATCTAAGAAAAAAGGTCTACAACGCAAGGAAGGCATCGGACTAGCGGCGATTTACCTCGTGTATGCAACCACGAAGTATTTCATTTGAGCAAACCTCATTGTTGTGACTACATTCATCATTTATCATGATGCACCTCATACCCATTTAATTTCTTTCGGGGTATCTAAACCAAAAAGGAATGATGGTGATTTCAATAGTTCTTTTGGTTTTGATCACACTGATCATCTGGTTGCTTCATGCACCGATCATTATACGAGTTGACACAACCAGAAGCATCTATGAAATCCAAGTGAAAGGATGGCTTAAAACTTCATTCGGTCTGGATGAAGAAGGCTTGGTTATCGACTCAAAAGTTCCATTTTATCGATTCAAAATTCACCCTCTTAAAAAAGGTGAAAGCAAAGCGGTAACAGAGCAGAAAAAGTCAAAAAAACGGCCTTCATTCAAACTGAATAGAGTGAAGAATATCATCCGATCATTCCAAGTAAAAATACTGGAAGTGTCTTTGGATACAGGCGATTATGTCACCAATGCACAATTGTTCCCGGTATGCTTTTTCCTCTCTAGGAACAATGTAAGCCTATCGGTCAATTTTAGAGACTTCAACCACCTAAGGTTTGAAGTTCAGAACAGCTTGTGGCGCATGGGTACTGCGTATCTGAACATCAGAAGGTATTAGCAATAAATGTATCATTATAACAACTACAATTATGGAAATGCACTTCGATGAGTTATTAGAAAAAGTTACAAGTTTTATTAAGTCTGAGGCTACCACAGACACTGTGATGGGCGAGCCATTCAAGCTCGGACAGTTTGATTGTGTGCCTGTCATCCGTGTAGGCATTGGATTTGGTAGTGGTGGTGGAATTGGTAATTCACCCAAAAATTCTCAGGGAGAAGGCGGAGGTGCCGGTGCCGGCATGGGTATCGAACCTATCGGATTTTTGGTAACCAAAGGAGACGAAATCACCTTCTTGGGTGTGAGCAAAGGCAGCAAAGGAATAGCTGCAGCTTTTGAGAAAATCCCTGACATAGTGGAGAAAATGATCTCCAAAAAAGACAAAGAACCTGCTACCGCATAACGTTCACCGCTGTGGGGCTTAGGTGCAGCAGTGATGCTGCACCTTATTTTTTCAATCAACTACGACAACTTAATGTTGGCGGAAGCTTTGTCCAACTTATACGTCCAGACAGGGATATCAATGTGATTGATCACATCTTCGGTGACGCTTCCAACAAATAGATGCGCGATACCCCTACGAGCGTGTGTGGCCATAGCAATCATGTTGGCTTTGGATTCCATCGCATAGTCCAGGATCCGTTCATCGGTAAGTCCTCCGGCAATGATTCCGAATTCGTAATCATAGATTCCATAGCTTTTGATCAGGCGCTCAAAGCCTTCTCTAACCGCATCTTCATTGTCGATCTTGTAGGGTGTCTGCACCCAAACGAATTCAATGGAAGCAGCGAAAAATTTCTGCAATGCAGCAATTTTCTTCATGAACTCATCTTGAATCTCTTTTAAGTTTATTGGGACCAAAATTCTTCGAATATCGCTGAAAGATGAAAACGATGGAACAGAAATAACCGGGCAGTTGATAAGCCGTACAATGCGTTCGGTATTGGACCCAATGAAAAACTCTTCCAGACCGGAGGACCCGCTGGTACCCATCACAATCAAATCAACCTGCTCCTCCTCCGCAATCATTTTGATGGATTCAATTAAGCTCAACGTCATCAATTTAGTATCGACCTCCACATTGTAATCCAGGTCTTTCAAAAAGTCGTCCATTTTCTTTTTTGTCGCTTGCTCCACCTCATCCAGGAACGGTTGTGGATTGAATGTTATTCCATAGGCAAACTCGTTATAGTATACAAAGTAGTTGCTGTGTAGCAGGATCACCCTGGATTTGGATTTCTCTGCGATTTCAATGGCAAACTTTGCTGCTGATAAGCTGATATCGGAAAAATCTACGGGTACAAGTATCGTCTTCATGATGCTAATTCTTTTTTTTCTAAGGTGCATCTAAGCACAACCGAATGGTATGACCTGTAATTGGATCGTCGATGATTTACATCAGGATGGGGGTGATTATCTCATAAGGTATGGAAGTAACTTCTGGGCTTGATTGGATTGAGTCATAATATTTAGGTTTTGGATAAATTGTGAATGAAATGACAGAGAAGATGAAATTAAACCGCATCAAAGTAGTTCTTGCTGGGATAGAAATAGCTAAAATAGACCTTGTAAAAGCATTGAATATAAATCAAGCTATCGTATCTCACTGGTGTATCAATGAGACTCAACCCAGTATTGAAACACTCTTTGAGATTTCTAGAATACTTAAAACTGAACCTTCAGATTTACTGAGAACTACACTATGATCCGACCAACTTTAATCGCTAAAATTTTTGACTTTATTGAGGAGAATGGTCTCAATAGAAGTGAGTTTGAAGGGAAGCAATTGGAAGAGCCTCAGTCGAATATGCCATGGAGATTAACAATTAAAAGGACTCAAAAACCTTACTTTGATATCTCGTGTCCAGCTAGCTTTGAGTCTTTTAGAATAAGCCGCTCCAGATACGCTCCAACTCATATTGTCACAGATTTACCACGCGCTGGAAAACGTCAACTATTATCTGAGGCTCAGTTGTTTTCAGAACTAAAACATTGGTTACATAAAGAAGCAAAACCTGCAATAGAAGATTTAAACGAAACCCTTTTGTCTGATGATTACACTTACATAGTTGATAATAAAGCAGCAATAAGTGAAATGCTGGAAGACTACAATAAAAAATATCACCCAGAAATCACACTAGAAGAATTTTATGAAGGCCTGAGAATTGAGAGAGAAGCAGCCAGGAAAGTACTTTTAATGGCATACGATGATAAGTTAATAGAAGGACTTCCAAAAGAAATGAAAAAAGGAATGGTCATACTTCCTAAAAATATGAAACCTATGAAAAGTCCTTCATTGGAGGTTATCTCAGCTAAAGGGCAATCTGGTCAGAATTATGACGAAAAAATTGACTGGACATGGCCGAGAAGAATAAACATACTGGGAATGACTGTAGTAGGAGTTTTACTAGTATTGATTGTCTGGCAATATCAAGAACATAATTCCTTTTTCAAATTCCTTGATAAGCACCTGAGCTGGATTGCTGGGCTTTACATTACAGTAAATGGATATTTATACTTCCATTATTGGAAAAGGAGATAGCCGTTACTCAAAGCCACGGTACAAAGAAAACCCCAATTGCTGCCGCAAGTTTGCAACTTGAGGCAAGTCTAAACCTTAACCAAACAAAAAGTCCTAACCAAAACTGATCGGGTTTTGATAGATTTTTTAAGTTCAGGCTAGAGTTAATCGAGACGGATTAAGATAATCTAAACCATTATCAAAAAGCTCTTCTAAAGCTTCAGAACCATTCTTTTCCTTATATAATACTTCTGATTCTGTTATTGGTATTAACCAATAACAATGAGATTCGATTGCACCAGATGTATATATTTCTAGGTCTGGACCATCCAAATATGGTAAAGAGATAAAACCGTATGTACATAAGGAGTTATCTTGCCAAGGCCTACCAAAATTCATAGTATGATTCAAACCAAACCTAGCATTATTTTGATGGTAGTTAGCCGCAGCAGTAAGAAGTTCTACTATCGAAGAGTCTGATTTACTAGAAAAAACATGTAACTCTAACATAGGATTATCTTCTAAAGGTGACATACATACTGTTGCATAAGTCCACATATTCCTGGATTTACTAGGCGCAAACTCCAAGATTTCAAAATCCGGATTCAACTTATGAGTGGGACCTTTATCCCACATTATTAACTCACCCTTATTATTCCAGCTTTCCTGGTAATGCTTAATCAAGTTCTCTTTATACATCATCCTCCTTTACGTCGTTCTCCTCTAAAGTTATATTCTTTCCCCATCATAGGTATAGGTTTTAGCTTCGCCCTACTATATAAAGTCAAGTTCTATTTGACCAATTGTTGTGAAAACAACATTAATAAAGAAAGCGTAGCAAATGCTACGCTTAGCCCTCATCTTCTTCAAATCTAATGAATAGGTTGAGTGATTCATCCTATTATTTTCTTTTTGTATATAAAATATATTATATACATTTGGAAAAAAATAAACGATGGGGACTAAAGGAAAACACCTGGGTGAATTCGAAGAGATGGTGCTGCTCGCCGTTGGTGTGCTGGGTAACGAAGCATACGGCATCTCAGTGAAGAGCAAAATCGAGGAGCTCACCGGACGGAGTGTAAGCATGGGAGCGCTTCATGCTGCATTGAACCGCCTGGAAGAAAAGGATTTTGTGAAATCAAAACTGGGTGAAGCCACCAAAATTCGAGGTGGAAAACGTAAACGCTTTTACTCTGTGACGCTATTTGGTCAGCAAGAGGTAAAAGATCTGATGGCCAAACGTCAGCAATTTTGGGAAGCCATTCCCCAAGAGGCATTTGCAGTAAGATGGAACCCTAACAGCAACGATTGATATGGCTTCCAGACCTCCAAAACTTTTTGATCGCCTACTTAAATGGTACTGTGTGCAGACAGACCTTGAAGATATTCAGGGTGATTTCTATGAAATCTATTACGATCGTGCAGAACAATCCAAAACAAAAGCGAATTGGCTATTCGCCCTTGATACGCTGAAGCTTTTTAACCCATTTTCTAAGCAGAAAAAGCGTGCAACCTGGCTAAGTGAGTCCTACAACTTCAACTTCCGAAATCAAATCCGTCGATCATTCAGGAACGTTCGCAATTATCCTTTCATCAATGGACTTAAGATCGTTGGATTGGGAGTAGCTGCCAGTGCGTTCTTCTTTATCAACGACTATACACAATTTCACAACACCTTCGATCAGTTTCATGAAAAAAAGGATCGCATTTATCGCATCGTCACTACTGTGACATCCCCCGACCTTCAGGACGTGACCGCCTGGTCTCACCATTATCTAAACGAAGTACAAGATGAGTTTCCGGAAATCGAAGAGCTGGTTCGATTGCTTAAAGTCGAGCAAGGTTTGGTCATAAAAGCCAATGATCAATTCTACACTGAAACGGAAGTCTTCTATTCTGATCCTGCCTTTTCAAAAGTATTTGGTTACGACTGGATTGAAGGGAATCCGTTGGACGCCTTGGAAGGCACAGAGTCTGCGATCATCACAAAAAGTACCGCAGAAAAGTACTTTGGTTCCGCTGCGGGCACTGTTGGTAAAATCATTGAAATAAATGATCAGAACTATCTAATCAGTGGGGTGATCGAGGATATGCCATCGAATAGTGACCTCAGTTTTGACCTACTCCTTCCCTTCCCTTATGAGAATTTTGAAGACTGGATGTTTGTCTATATTTTATTAAAAGACAGAGCTTCACTGGCATCACTCGAAGCAAAATTTGCCTCAGTCCTGATGGACTACAACAGTCATTTTACGGATGAAGGCATTGCTCTTACCTACTCCTTTGAAAACATTCAAGACATTCATTTTAGTGAACCCAAGCTTTACGACACTCCAAAAATGGATCGAAGCAGAATACTGCTTTTCCAATTGGTAAGCTGGATCATTTTGATCATCGCGCTGGTGAACTATATCAATCTCTATTCGACACAATTACTGAATCGCGTACGAAGTGTAAATGTTCAGATGGTGGTCGGAGCCTCCAGGAAGCAACTGATGCTCGAGTTTGCCACCGAGGGAGTACTCTACTTTGGACTCGCATTAGTTAGTGGCATTGTAGTCACCATCGTCGCTAAAGACTTTGTCAGTTTCCACTCAAAATTTGATTTCTTCAGTGTTGGGATATCATTTTCACAGCTGCTGCTGCTTGCGTTGGCATTTTTCGTCCTTGTATTTATTACCTCGCTTCATGCCATGGTGCTCACAACTTCAAGGAAAAACAATCAACTTTTCGAAGTAAAACCAATTAAAGCATCATTTAGAAAAGCACTCAT
The DNA here is from genome assembly GCA_965601465.1 of Ekhidna sp. Taxonomy (GTDB): domain Bacteria; phylum Bacteroidota; class Bacteroidia; order Cytophagales; family Cyclobacteriaceae; genus Ekhidna. Next base: position 3,940,955 of record OZ271834.1, read on the forward strand.
TGGGATCCAATTTGCCTTGTCCTTTGGCATCATACTATCCACGATCATTATCTACAATCAAACATCGCTGATACAAAATCAACCGCTGGGTTTTAGTAGTGAGAATACAATCCATTTCCAATTTCCTACCAATATGAATGGACGGGAAATACGATTACTCACCGAAGATTTAAAAAATCAGGATTTCATTCAAAACATCTCAACCATGGAGCCTAACTCGGTGCCAGGAAATACTCCATGGGTTGAAGACTACTATGTTGATGATGCAGAAAATACCAAGCTCTTTGAGGAATTGGGAGTAGATGAAAACTACCTTGAAACGCTGCGCCTTGACATGGTCGCAGGAGAGTTTTTCACCAAAGGAAAACATGGGCACGGACAGACTTTTGTGGTAAATCAAGCATTCGTAAAGCATATGGGTTGGACTAACGAAGAGGCATTAAATACCCCACTCCAGGTTTATAATCTTAGAGGACCAATTGTTGGAGTCGTCAATAATTTCTATTTCAATTCACCACACGATCTGATTCAACCAATGATCATCCGGTACTACCATGCCGGAAGATCAGCTATTGTAAAGATCCATTCCCAAACAGATTTAAGACAAGCCATTTATCGCTTAGAAAAAGCATGGAAAGATCATATCCCTGACTTGCCGTTCAACTTCACATTTCTAGACGCTGATTACAAAAAACAATACGAGGAAGAACATGCGACACTCAACGTACTTGGCATCATTGCAGGATTAGTGATCCTTCTTTCCATGCTCGGTATGTATGCCATTCTCATCATGTTGGTAAAAAACAGAGAAAAGGAATTGGGAATCCGGAAGGTTAATGGAGCCTCAAAAAATGATCTCTTTAAGCTGTTCTCAACTGATTTCTTGAAAATATTATTCATAGGAATCGGATGTGCGATCCCACTCTTTTGGATAAGCATCAATAACTGGTTAGAGAAGTATCCGCTACGTATTTCGCTCTCGCCCTTCTATTTCATTGGCACTGCCTTGTTAATCTTAGTGGTAGCCTGCCTCATCATTTTTCTTCAAGCATCAAAAGCCTATGAATCCAATACGGTGGATGCATTAAAATATGAATGACTCATGATCAAAAAAATCATCATCATATTGACTTTCATCACTGCTTCGAACATTCAAATTTTTGGTCAAGAACCCATCAAGCTATCAGGCAACATCATTCATTCAGAAACGAATGAGCCATTAGCATTTTCTACCGTTAGCATTGTCGGCACCTCTGAAGGTGTAGTCACCAATTTTGACGGAGCCTATGAAATACTGATTCCAAAAAACTATGAAAACGATTCGTTACTGGTATCGATGCTTGGATTTAAACCTCAGAAACTGGCTATCAATGAATTAAAAGATCTGACAAACCTTGACATTGCATTGGAGGAAAACATTGTGATGCTGCAAGAGGTAGAGGTGACAGATCGGAAATTGACAGCTCTTGAGATTGTCAATAAGGTTCTGGAAAATATAACTAACAATTATCCGGTTAAGCCTTATTTGCTAGAAGGTTTTACCCGTTCTCACAAACATGAATGTGGCAAATATGTAACGCTCTTTGAGGCTGCATTCGAGCTTTATGGGGTTGGCTATCATAAGAAAAGTCCTGAAAAGATCTATATCAAAGAAGCCAGGCAGAGCGAACACACACCCTTCTATTACAGCCGTGTTTTAAGAAACAACCGAAACCTCTTCATTTCAATGAATCATATCAATGATGTGTTGTTTCGCAGCTATTCATTGAAACTTCAAAACAGCAGCTACGAGATTGACAAATACTTAATTAATGAGGGGAAATTGATCTACGTGATTAAGACTAATCATTCCGAGCATGTCACACACACCATGTACATCAATGCGGATGATTTTGCACTTCTAAAGGTGAATATGGAGATGGATAAACCAGAAAACGGTAACTGGAACCCACATCTCAATCAAGGTCCTTCCAATGATTCATTAAACTTTAAAGTCACCCGCATTTCCAAGACCATTCAATTTGAGAAGCAGGGAGACAGGTACTATTCAAAGTATATGGATTGGCTGGTCGAAGGAAAGCTGTACTCGAGTGAAACAAAGGAAGAATTCTGCGATTGGGGCTTTCGGTTTGAAAACATGTTTACTAATGTCATTTATGAGAACGCTGAAAAGCCATCCAAGGCTATTCTCATGAATCCAAGATCCAAGAAGGATCCGCCATCCACTCCATATAATCCTGAATTCTGGGACAATTATACACCCATTGTCGAGTTTCCAGTCACTCCTCAAATCGTAAAAGATCTGGAAATCAATGGCTCATTGGAATCACAGTTTAAACAAACAGCGAAGCAGCCATGAAACCAATTAGCTTCATATTGGGACTTTTTATCAGCGTTTGCGCGCTCGGTCAATCGAATATTGCTATCCGCGGAAATGTGCACAATGCGAAAACAGGAGAATCACTTCCATTCGCTACGGTCGGCATCATGGGAAGTCCTCACGGGACCATATCCAATACGGATGGTGAGTTTGCTTTCTTCATTCCCGAATCATTCAAAAACGATACACTATCTGTCAGTTATGTGGGCTTTCAAAGCTACAAGGTAGCTATTCATGCTATTTTAGATCACAACACCATCAGCATTAAGCTCAAGGAGCACATTACCATGCTAGATGAAGTAGAGGTCAATGGAGATCAATTGACGGCTACTCAAATCATGAAAAAAGCAGTAGAAAAAGTTGTAGACAATTTCTCTGACGACTCATTCATCATGAAGGGTTTTTTTAGAGATATCAGAGATCAGAATGGAGAAACGGTTTATCTCGTAGAGGCAGCTGTAGATGTCAAAGATCCAGGGTATTCTACAGGAGGAGATCGTCCCAAAAAGTTCTTCTTAAGAGGCGTCAGGTCGAGTGATTCACGAATTAATGAGCTACTTTCTAAATCCCTTCTTAACGCCGGCAATGCTTTAACGGTCAATTTGGAGCACAACTACTGGCTCAATCGCTTAAAGCATGACATTCGAATGAATGAGTATGAGATAGAGGAGATTATCATCAAAAATGATCGTATTCTCTATTCTATAACCACCAAGGAAGTAGCATCAAAAGTCACGTTAGCAGATCAGCATAAGGACCTTACTTATGACCTTACTCATCGATACCTGGTTGATTCAGAATCTTATGCCATTTACAAGGTCGAGCACATCGAAGAAGCCACGGATGGCAAGTATGTGGGTGTTGAACCTCCATATGAAGGTGACTCATTGTTCTACAGCAAGGTAGGATGGAATCAACGCATCGAGTTTGAGGAGTTTGATGGTAAGATGTTCTTGAAATACCATGATGTCAACTATGCTTTTGACATTGTGGATCAAAAGAATGAGGAAATATTTCTGGACATGAATTATCAATTCACCTTCATCGTCACTGATATCGTTACAGATGGATCTAATCCACCAGAAGGAATCAAAATGAGCAAAAACAAACCCCTTGCTTATCAAAAAAAGAATTACGATAGTGAATTTTGGAGTGATCCTTCCAACGCGAAGCTGGTCCCACTCACGAATAATCAGATTGAAGACCTTCAGCGATTCCGTCCACTAGAAGAGCAATTCAGAACGACAAAAAAATGAGTGTAATGAAAAGATTCTTCACACTTCTCATCGCAGCTCTTCCCCTCTTTTTGCAGGCGCAAGACTTTGCCTCTTTATCCGGACAAATCATAGATGTAGAGACTAAACTGCCTCTTCCCTTCGCGACTATTAACATCCAAAATACCCCAAAAGGAGTTGTTGCGAATGCAGGAGGTGAATTTGAATTTTCATTTCCAAATAAGCATTTGACAGACACTATTGTATTCTCGATTGCAGGCTATCAGAGCGAAAAGATGCTTGCGCAAAAACTGGTCAACGAAGGAAATTTAAAAATCGAATTGGTGGAGAAAGCCGTCGTTCTCTCAGAAGTAGTTGTTACAAACAAGGAGTTAACTGCCTGGGAGATATTGGAGCTGGCACTCAAGAAAATACCTGACAATTATCCTACAGACCCATTCGAGTTTAAAGCCTTCTACCGGGATTATAAGCTAGAAAATGACACGTGCATTAGCATCTTCGAAGCGGCGTTTGCCGCCTACGATAAAGGATATTCCAAAGTAGGAAATAAGTTCTTACTCAAAGAAAAAGTAGTGCTGGAGCAGGTGAGAAAAAGTCTATCGGTAGAATACAATGCTCATGCTTTCAAACGAGTGAATGTAATGAAGGAGTTAATCAAATTGAATGATGTGAGATATCAATCACGCCTCCTGGATAAGAAACATAAAAGAAAATATACCCATACAATGGCGGGATATGAGGTGATCAATGACCGACTGATGTACAAGATTAAGGTAAAAGACGATTGGAGCTACTTTGTATACGTCGATGTAGTGACCTATGCCATTCCCAAGATAGAAATGGACTTTAAATGGATCAAAGACGTGGATGTAAATGAGTGGATTTTGGGAGACACGCTCAAATACAATCAGACTGAAGCCACTATGCTACTGGAATTCCAAATGATCAATGGCCTGTACTATCCTAAGTACTGCAGTTTTACTGCAAATCTCGATGCAATGGATATGGAGACAGATACACGATTATTTACAGCCTACCTGCTGCAAGAATATATGGTCACTGACATTGATTTCGACCCGGAAGAAAAACCAGAGAAGTCTGAGAGGATGGATCCGTATGAAATGATCGAGAATCAAACGTCCAATTATGATCCGGAATTCTGGAAAAACTACAACATCATTAAACTTCACCCAAGGGATCAAAAACTGGTACGAAGACTCGAAGAGCGGATGAAACTCGAAGAACAGTTTTCACAAGCAAATTAATTGGCAGCGGGAAAGAGTCATCATTCATTCAAAGTATTGACTTCAACAATTCGATAATTACCGAATTATAGATACATTTACATCGGTGGACATCTTGAAGATAAGTAAGGCCCTTTCTAACCAGGTAAGAATAGATATTCTCTCCTGGCTGAAGACACCTGAAGATCATTTTCCACCACACAAAGAAGTCGATGGTTTTGAATTTGGAGTTTGCCTGATCTTCATTATCAATAAAACCGGACTGTCTCAATCCACCATTTCGCAATACATGTCGCAGCTCAATGATGCAGGTCTCGTAGACGCCACCAGGATCGGTAAGTGGACCTACTTCAAAAGAAACGAAGAAGCCATTGAAGCATTTGGCAGGTATATCAATCAGGAACTGTAAGTTTTTATTGACAGACAACTATTAACATGACTAATACTTCATTACAACACCGAATGAAAGAGGAACTGGCTGATGCAAGTCTCTTTCAACAAGCACAAGAACATGGTATTCAATACATGAAGCAGGCCTTTGATCGAAAGGTTTATCCCACAGAAGAGGCACTTGCCAATCTGGATAAATTCTCGGAAACAATGCCAGAGAATATTGGCAATGCAGAAGAAATATTGGAACTACTAAACACCTATGGAGCTCCTGCCACTGTATCAACAGTCGGTGGCCGGTACTTTGGCTTTGTTGTCGGAAGTGCAGTTCCAGCCGGGCTTGCCGCAAAGAATCTATCTACTTTTTGGGATCAAAACGCAGGAATGCAGGTCATGTCCCCCATCTCCTCCAAACTCGAAATAGTGGTCCAAAATTGGCTAATTGATCTGTTTGGACTACCAAAAGAAACCGTGGCAGGATTTGTGAGCGGTACATCAATGGCTAATTACTGTGGGCTAGCAGCTGCCAGATTCAAACTATTGAAAGATCAAAATTGGGACCTCTCAGAACTGGGTATGCGTCATTCACCACAAATCAGAATTGTGACATGCACCCAGGCACATTCTACGATTTTGAAAGCCATTAGCCTTTTAGGATTCGGAAAAAATAACATTGAGTGGGTAGATGTGGACGACCAGGGCAGAATCAAAGTGGAAGAGCTACCTGAATTGGATAATCGTACCATACTCATCCTACAAGCAGGAAATGTCAATTCAGGGGCTTTTGACAACATCGAGCAGCTTTGTAAGATTGCTAAGTCTAAAGGATCCTGGGTTCACATTGATGGAGCCTTTGGTCTTTGGGCCGGAGCAACCACTAACTTTAAGCATTTGGTTCAGGGATATGAACTTGCAGATTCGTGGGCTGCCGATGGACATAAAACACTGAACACCCCTTACGACTCTGGAATTGTATTTTGTAAAAACGAAGAAGCACTGACTTCTGCCCTTCATATGACTGGGAGTTACATCATAGAAGGGGACGACAGAGACGGCATGTTTTATACCCCTGAAATGTCTCGAAGATCAAGGGTGATCGAACTATGGGCCACACTCAAATACTTGGGAAAAGAAGGAATCAATCAGATGATCCTTACCATGCACGATCGTGCGAAACAATTTGCCCGTTTACTCCAGGAAGCTGATGGATTTGAAGTCCTCAATGAGGTAGTTTTCAATCAGGTGCTGGTTCAATGCGAATCTGATGAAATCACAGACCGGGTGATGAAAGAAATTCAGGCACTAAGGGAATGCTGGGTAGGCGGATCTGTTTGGCAAAACAGAAAAGTGATTCGTATCAGCGTGTGCTCCTGGGCCACTACTGAAGATGACGTGATCCGATCGATGGATTCTTTCAAACTGGGATTACAACGGGTGAAGGAAGCTTTAGTCATCGAATAAGCAATTGAGAAAGACCTGTAAGACAATTTCGGCTAGTAATCATCCGTCCAATGAGATGGATTGCCTAATCTACTTTCATAATCATCTCTGATTTTATTTCGAATGGCATGTCTGTATTCATGAAAAGAAAAGCTTGGTTCCAGTATAACTCCAATTTTTGATTGTCTACCTTCATCAATCTTGAAATCATTAAGCAGCTTGTCATAAAGCTCATCAACCTTTTTCTCCGAATTGGAAACAAGTAAAATCTCACCGTTTAATTTACCTACTTCAAGTTGCCCTGAACCATGGATATATTCATCCACCTTGATTCTTAAATCTCTGATTTTTTGGTTTAGCTTATCCTTGTATTGCTTTCCTGCAGGAGTGACTGAGAAAGTATTGGATGCCCAACTCTTAGGGGTTACAAAACCCTGCTTAACTAAGTCAAGAATCAAAAAATCTTTCTTGTAGTGTTTGAAACTCATAAGCTCTCCCATGATCTTATTTATCAATGGATGAATCAGGTAATACTGTTCCTTATCAGAAGGGAAAATATCAACAACAAACTGCTGGAAAGAAGATGTTTTATCCATCTCGGATTCCAGATTTCTGCTAATAAAATTCCTATACCTGTTCAGGTGGGCAGGTTCCTTCAATTCAGCAGTTATAATCAAATGTCTATTGATGAGCAGCTCGTAGATATCCAACAATAAGTATTCTTCTGTTTGCAAGTTTGGTTTGAGCAGATATAGTTTCTGTCCTAGCGATAGATGTGAAGGTGGATGCACTTCGATTTTCTTCGCGAATCGGTTGTCATCAATCAGCTTATAAACATGTCCTCCAAATAAGACCATTGGCCTTCCAACAAAAGCCAAACAGAGATAAAGCAGGATGATTTCCTCGTAGAAGTATACATATTGGAATATGAATACAACAACAAATCCAATGACAAGTACAGAAACCACTGTTTTCTGATTGAATGTCATCCGATTAAATCCATAATACTGCCAATACTCTGCCTTATTGGTGGACCTGGTAATCTTATGTGCACTCTTTATAGCATAGACAAATCCAACGAATAGAAAGAAATAGAAGACCTGTAAAAACTCTCTGTTGAACGAATCAGAATCCTCCTCTTCTGGAATTACCTTCTTCAATAAGAACTCATCTGTAGATGTGCGCTCAATGTCTGCAATCATCAAAAGAATCGATTCTTTCAACGTATTAGATTCGAAACCTTTGTCAATGTAGAGAAAGTCAAGTCTCTCAAAATAGGAAGCATTCAAAAGTCCTTCATAAATATTGGATTGAATACTACCTTCTTCATTTTGAAAATCAAGTACCAAAATCAATGAAGGTTGATTGGGATCATTGAAACTTTGAGTCTCATTTATTGAACCATATTCTATGCGAAATGAAAAACCAGTTTGTTTTTTTAGCTCAATTGCCCGCTGTTCTAATTCCTCAATATCCTGATCAGACAGGTAATCATTAAAAGTAGAAGCTTGCAAACCAATTACACTTGAAAGAGTGATTAGGGTAAAAAGAAAAAGAGATTTCATTGACGAATTAAAGCTATCCTAAGAATTTGGCCTGGCAAGATAGTTAAAAAAGCCTCTCAAATTGGGAGGCTTATTCAGTCAATTCTCCTATGATTATTTTAACACTATGGTGTATCCGAATGCTTCTTTTGCCTACCCAGATAATGTTCATTCTCACTTCCATCACTATCCCAATCCAGTATTCCGACAAACTGGCCAATATCATCTTCCATTGTAAAACGATAGGCGGTTAATGTTCCCTCCGATTCAAGATACAGACTATCCTGTTTTAGAAACCAGGTTCCTTCCGAGGTAAACAATGGAGATCCATCGAGCTTAAAATACTCAGAAATGAAGGTCGAATCTTTTGAATATGTTGTAAGTATCGGCTTAATTTTCAGAATCTCCTCCCATCGACCTTCAGGAACATCGAATATCGAATCCGAATCCAAATATGTGATCTTCATGGATAGATTACTCCATGTTCCAATGATATCTTCCGGTTTGGTTTCAGCATTTTCAGTGTATCGTTCTTTGACTTGTGAACATGAAAATGCCATAATTAACAGCACTGATTTAAGAATTATTTTCATAGGTATTGCATTCAGGTTGATTTATCTCGGACTTATCTCCACGCTCCCAGTATCAATCCTGCTAAAGTGAAATACACGACAATGAATCCACCGTCGATAAACATATACTTCCAGGACTTTTGCTCGAATAGCGCGACAACAATAAAAATTCCAGCAGCCCAAAAACCTGTTAAAAATCCGGCCGTCATCCCCCACATATAATCTGTCGTAGGATCAGCTAGAAAAAAAGCGAGGTTATAGCACATCAATAGTGCAATGAGTAGTGTCAGTATATAGACTTTTCCCATGCCATGTTTCTGGGGAGTTTCTTCTGTAAAGCCAAGTTGATTCTGCCAGGCTTTGAAAAACATGAGTGGTGAATACCAGATGGCGCCTACCACCAATATCAAAATCGCCGAAGAGGCAACAGCTAAATGATTAATTGATTCCATAATTTATTTATTCAATTACTTAGAGGTTGTAATGACAAAAGAATAAGGCCACACTCATGAACTATAAAAACAACTCCAACTCTGAGTGGGCCTTATCGTCAACTAACAAAGCAGACGAATACCCTACGATCTAAGACAGACCATTTAACCTGAATTCAATGAATGGTACACTACAATAAGATGAATGGATCGAATTGAAAGCATCAATCGGAGCTGTTATCCATCAGTCACAACCCGGCTATTCTCTGTCTGCGCTCCAGATTTTCTTTTTCGGGTTGATATACCTTTTTTTCCAAGGGCAAAAGAGATAGACAGCACTACACGACTATTCAATCGCCTGAAAGAGAAATCTAGGTTCTGATTATTGTGGGTCGTATTACCCAATCTCAGGGTCGTGTTGAAAACATCATTGAAAACCAATCGGGCATTCAGGTTTCCCTTCAAAAGTTTCCGCTGAAGTCCCATGTTCATTACATAATAGGGATCCGTTAAACTAATGCCAAAAACAACTGGAGATTGATAAAAAGCCGAGAGCTCACCTTTGAAAGATCCGGGTAAACTAAAGGAGTTGTTGACATTGATGCGATAAGACACTTGATCCAGGCCGACATCAGCCCCATCGAACTGTGCATCATAATAATTATAGAAAGAAGAAAAGAACGCAAAGGCACTCCACCAATCTGTGAGTTGCTTTTGAAAATTCATGCTCAGGTTGTAGTTGAAAAGCTTATTCAAATTGGCATTGGTAGCCATCCCGGTCAATGTTGGATCATCCTGAACAGTCACAAAAGACATGGCGTCCCGAGTTTCTGTAAATCCAGCGGATAGTGTCAGTGATCCTTTGGAATAAGACATTTCTAAATTGTTGGTGTATTGAGGATTCAAGAATGGATTCCCCTGATAAAAGGTCAATGGGTCAATGAAAGTGATGAATGGATTCAGCCATTGATACCTTGGCCGATCGATACGCCTGCTGTATGAGAAGGTGACTTTCTGGGTTTCGCTCAATGGATAGGTCATGGATACACTTGGGAAAAAATCCGTATAGCTCCTTTCAGTGGTCTGATTCAGAGTTATTGAAGTGCCTACCGATTCCGTATGCTCCATTCGGATTCCTCCTTGTATGAATACTTTGTTGATATTGGTAGAATAGTTGGCATACGCAGCATACACCGCTTCATCATAGTCAAATGAGTTGGTTCTCGAATTGTCCGTTACCCAGTTGTTTTGAAAAAGACTATCAAATTGTAGTGTATTACTCGTTTTAACATCGCTATACTTTAATCCGAGCTCCAAATTATGTTTTGAAAGAGGTAGCACGTAATCAGCTTGAGCGGTGAAAATTTCAATGTCTGAATCTTCCAGGTTCCGTAGATCTTGATCTGTTATGGGTGAACCATCAGATAAACGAATAAAGTCTACATCGTAATACTCATCGTCCGCGATGCGGTAACCTAATCTGTTCACATCAAAGGAAATAGATGACCCATCTGCATTCAGTCGACTGACAAAATTGAAATTGACTGAATAATTCTTCAATTCCCCATCACTGGAATTTCCAACCAGTAGCTGCTGATCCTCACCCCTCTCATCAATGATATTGGAATCTGATAGCCCTCCTTCATCATCGACATTGGAAAATCCCTTTACTATGATCCCAATGGTGTTGTTGTCATTGATATAGTAGTCAAATCCTAAAGAAGTTAAATGCTCCTTAGAGCTGGTTACGATATCATTTCTTTGATCAAAAACAACATGTTGAGACTCGTTAATAATCCTCCTGGTCAACCCAAGCTCTCTGCTTACATCCCTGTCAGCAAAGCTGTAGTTTCCATACACATTAAACTTGTCGGTTCGGTAATTGAAATTAGTGGCTGGATTATAAAAGAAGTTCCAGCCAGTACCTGTGTTTAGCGAGATACTGGAATTAAACCCTGTGATGATCTTTTTCTTACTGACGATATTAATGATACCTGCATTGCCACTCGCATCATATTTTGCAGATGGGTTTGTAATGACCTCAATCTTATCAATGCTATTGCTGGGAGTTCCTTTTAGTAGGCTGGCCAGTTGCTCTCCGGTAAGAAAGGTTCTTCTTCCATCAATCATCACAATGGTTCCTTGTTTTCCAAGAATTGAAATTTGATCGTTGTTGTCAACTTCAACTCCCGGGGCTTTTTGCAGAATTTCCCAGGCATCAGATCCTGCATTGACAATGCTATTTTCTACATTGATGATGGTACGATCCGCCTGCTTTTCGAAGAGTGGTTTTACGCTTGCGACCACAACCTCTTCTAAAACAGTTCCTTCAATCAATTCAAGATCAATGTTCTGAGGTACGGATGGAATGGTGAGCAATTCTGAGGTCTTCATCTGATAGCCAACCATTGAGGCCCCCAGATAATAGCTGCCGTAAGCAATTTTCTCAAAGGCGAATTTTCCATTCTCGTCGGCGTAAGTGCCTTTATACAGTGTGCTATCTTCTCGAAGAAGAAAAACATTGGCAAATTCAACAGGAATACCTTGATCTGAACGTATCGTTCCTGAAATCCTGGATGTCTGACCAAGGGTTGTTAAAGAAGTTAGGATAAGTAAGAGTAGAATTGAACATTTCATGACTTTCATTTTTATTTTAATGAAGTACGATTGTCCAAACCCGGAAAAGACAATTAAAGAGGCTCAAACAACCAATGGCCCATTGAATAGGTATGAATGGTCACAAAATCCGTAATTAAAGATAATTATTATACAAACAACAAGGTGTCTTATTCGTAACTATACCGTGATGCAAGCCTTACAAAAGCCCTTTTCATTTCAGATTAAGCAATTAGAAATTGTCAGATGGAGTATCGTTGTTGTTCTGACATTCTTCATTTCTCATTATTTGAGTTATGGTAAGTTACCCTTCACTGAAGGCTATCAATTCCCTACTAGAACATTTCTAATTGTGTTCATCTACGGCATTATTATCTGTACTGCTAATACCATGATCTACCGAAAGTTGGATGGAGTAATTGATTTTAAGCAGGCGCTTGCAAAACGACTGGTCTATCAATTTTTGTTAGTTTGGATATCAACCACTTTGATATTTACCTTCTTGCAAGTCGTCATCAATCTCATCATTTTTGATAGAGAAATTACCCTCTACGGATTTTCGTTTTACCTTTTGATCTGCCTGTTTATTTCAACATTCGAAACCATCGGATATACCACCTGGAGTTTTTATGAAATATTTAAGAAAAGTCCGGATAAGTTATTGGATGACAGAATCAGCATTAAAACCAATGGGAGAATCACGAAATTCCGCTTTAACGAAATCTCCTATATCCACTCAAAAGGTGGTATTGTTACTTTGGTTGATCACAACACAAAGCGTTACATCACTCAATTCTCTGCATTCAATGAGATAGAAAATAAACTACCGAAAGATCGATTTTATCGGGTCAACAGGCAGTATATCATCAACAAAGAAATCATTCGGGAAGTAGAGGACCAATCCAATCGTACACTACTACTTCACCTGCATCCTGACAGAATGAACGGAATCACTCAATTCTCGGTAAGTCGCTACAAAAGAAGTGCATTCAAAAAGTGGTTTAACGATTCGTGACGATAACAAAATCCTATACCACTCATCCATAAAAACTTCGCTATTCATTGGGTTAGATTCTGCCAAACAATCATAGAAGACCTCTCTTGAGTATGCTTACCAGAAAAAGAGAAAATGAATAGAATAGTTTTTATTGTGAATCTGTGCTCAGTCTGCATGATTCAAGCACTTGGACAAGATAACTTCAACAAGCTAGCTCAGTTGAGCCCTAAATCCGAACTATCCCAGCTAATTGGTATTACCAATATTGATATTACCTATTACCGACCTGATGCAGATGGCAGGCAAATTTGGGGTAAACAAGTTCCTTATGGAGAGGTTTGGCGAGCAGGTGCCAACTTCACCACCACTATCGCATTCGATACGGATGTAGAAATCAATAACGGTCCGTTAAAGGCAGGTAAATATGCGCTTTTCTTGCTACCTACAGAAGAAAAATGGACCCTCATATTTGATTCCAATCTTCGACAGTTTGGTTCCTTTTTTTATACAGGAACAACAGACGCCTTAAGGGTAGACGTTGAGCCGTTTGAAGTCTCACACTTCGAAACTGCTATCTTCTATTTTGAAGATTTGGAATTCAACTCGGGTGATTTAGTACTTGCCTGGACCAATAAGGCGATTAGATTAACCATAATGACGGATCGACAACAAATAATTAATTACACTCGCGAATTAGCTAAAACCGCCATTGAGGAAAATAATCAGCAGGATATGGCCAACTGTATTGCCTGGGCCATCGATAATAAACTGTTGATCGATGAAGCGAAGGGATGGTTGAAAGCAAGCCAGTCCATCAAACCGGATTTTCCTAACCAGTTTCTTGAAGCAAGATTTTACGCCTACGAAGGCAACTATGAGCAAGCCATTGAGCAAGCCCGGAAGGTGGCTGAGCAGTTTCCATTTTACGAGCCGGTCACTCGCTCATTCATAACAAGGTGGGAGCTATTGAAGTAAAAAGCGAGTAAGATGCCCTTCAAAAATTGAGGGGCATCAATTTTTTTCAAAAAAATCGGATCTACCTCCGCTCTAAGATTAGATTCTAGCCATCCGTATCAATCCACGTTCAGTTCCAATGACTAGTTTATTCTTTAGCAGCACTATAGCGTACACTGTTGGGTTCCCGGGTACCTCTGTTTTCTGAATCTCATCTCCATTGAATTTCCAAAGCCCATTCCCCTCTCCAACACACCATGTTTCATTGCCTACCCTAAGCATGGGTAGCACAGGAAATCCTGGCTCTATAATCCACCTTGATTCATTTGTTAGCATATCAAATGCAACTAACCCATTGGATGTTCCGACAAGCAATTGATTGTTGTCTCTCGAAAGTAACTTTCTACAATTTATTTCAGGTAAAAACGAATCCCATTTGCCCTGACTCCACTTTTTTAATCCCACCTTACGGGTAGCCATCCAAAGTGCTCCGTCTGGACTCTCGTATGTATCATGTACCACTGGATGTTCAAGCCCCTCAGACGTACCAATTCGTTGCGCAACTGCTAATCCGCTCAGGAAAGTCACCCCGGCATTCCCACTGGCAAGTATTTCACCATTTCTGCTTGCGCTTATTGAAAACACCACTCTGTTTCCAATATCATCTTCTTTGTAGGAATGAATTTGAGATTCATGAATGCGCCAAAGCCCTCTTCCAGAAATCCAAAGGGCACCATCACCTCGCTCAAGCAAGGAAATAGCGCCCAAAAGGAAACCAACATCACTTCCTACCCTAAATGTCTTACCCTGATGTTGTTTATAAACACCCTGATTTTTAGTGCCTACCCATAATGCTCCATTCCTGTCAACATAAAGCGACCTTATTTCCAGACTATCCAAGTGTCTGTTACTCACCTGACTGTATACCACAGGTGAAGATTGCTCTCCCACTAAACAAAGCTTATCATGCCAACTGTGAGCAAAAACATCAGGTATCCCGATGAATTGGAGTATTATGACCATTCCAATGATCATAAATCCAGAGCTATTCCAAAATGATTTCGTAGATATCATAGTGTCCATGTCTATATGTAGTAATAAGTAAACTGCTTCCATCCGGAGACCAAGACGGCAAGGTATCCGTGACCTCATTATAGGTGATCCTTCTTTGGTTTTCACCGGATAGGTCTGAAATAAAAATTTCAGGGCGGCCATCCGTTTGAGAGACAGCATAAACGACCTTTTGATTATCTGGAGAGATCTCCGGACAAAATTCATGGGTAGGACCATAGACTAATCTGCGAGGAAATCCACCACTGGATGGCATGAGGTAAATATTATCGTCCGAATTATCAGTTTCATAGCGAGAGAAGAAAACCACATATTTTCCATTCGGGGACCAATTTGGAAAGTAGCTTCTTAAGCCAAATTGAGTAAGCTGCCGAGTCGATTTACCCTGCTCAGTAAAAATGTGAATTTCTGAATGTGATTCATCATGTTGCAAAGACACGGTTATGTACTTTCCATCAGGTGAATACCTGGCGAAGATTGGTGTCGCATCATTGGTATTTTCAAGTTTTAACCTGCTTGTTTTCCTACTTGAAATTTCCATTTCATAGAGTGTAAAAACACCTGATCTGTCTGACTCAAAAAGAATTTTCTCTCCGTTTGGATGCCAGCATGGACGTCTGTCTGAACCCACATGAGAGGTGAGATTTACAACCTTGCCTTCAAATTTATTCAAGAGGAATATGTCCCAATTTCCAGATCTATCCGATTCAAATAAAATGTATCTGCCAGTAGGATCATATGAAGCATATCGGTCCTGCGCCTCATCGTTTGTCAGTCGAACTTCTTTAACTGAATCTGATGCAAGTGTATTGCATCGAGTTTCGAGGCTTAAATGAAAATCAAGCTTCCCATCGCCCTGTAACTGGCTCGCAAAAAAGAAAACAACTCCGTTCAAAAGTGCATTTAACATCCTACTCAATTAAGTTCATATATTTCCCAACCTACCTCGCTACTGTCTTCATTCGCAAACCATTTACGTTCAGTATAGATCAATACATCGTTCGAAATGATCGGTTTTTCAAAATCAATGAATTCACCTCCCGAGCTATCCGGTAAATGTCTAAAACGCGCCCTTTTCAACAAGGAAGTTTTAGAATCGAAATAAAAGTCCCAGACCTGTCCAGTACCTTCTGTATCGAAGGTCATGGTAAGCACGGAACACGCAACACCATTCACATAATCATAATCCAACGATTTTGACAAAATGGGGTTTGACGATTCCAGGTTAGAAGGAATACCTAATAGAAAAGTATGAAAATCAAACAGGTAACTGGCTCCTTCGCATCCCAAGAATAATATTTTATCACTGGGCGCACCCCTCATTTTATTTACAACCCTGGAGTCACAAGAATCTGCGGCAAAAAAACCTCTACTCTTCCATCCGGAATGATCCGCTTTAAATTGCATTGACTTTTCAGGAAGGGAGATGTTGTAATCAATATAGATGGGTTGATCTATTAAATATTGCCTTACTACATAGTTGACATCACCAGTGTAATTGGACCATGATTCAAGCCGATCATGGACTTCTGTAATTTTTCTCAGGAATGTTTCCGATTCGCTTAAGTTGGTCTTTGTATTGCATCCCAATAGGGTTAGTGCAATCAGAATCATCAACTTGAAATACTTATGAATCACATGGGAAGCAATTGCACGACCATTCATTGTCTTCATGATATGAATGTTCCTTTAAGGAGTGATGCTGACTCCTCCTTTATTGGGAATATTATCTTCCCAATATTTATAAGTTCCTACGGTAGCAAATACCTTAATACTTTGCGGATACCCTAAATATTGATGAGCGATTCCTACAATGACTGTTTTTGCCTCCTGGTCTATGTGAAACTCAAATGCACCTTCTTTACTTGCGACCATTCTACGCCTTGCAAAATCATGACCAGATGCAAGTCCATTGACACCAATATAATCCTCTCCCACTTTTCTTAGCCATAGCGTTCCAGCAATATCGTACCTAAATTCTCTGTTTGTAAAAAACACATTCCCATTTTCATCGTCATTGTCAACACCAAAAAATAAGTTGATGCCAAAGTTTTCGGATGGAAATTGCTCATAGGTTAACCTGAACCATAAAATTCCATTTGAAAAATCAAGGGCATAGTCCAATCCTTTCACATCGAATATTTCATGTCCACCATTTTCAAGCTGAAGCAATTTCTGTGGATCTCTTGCGTCATCACCTGCATCGGTTGCAAGTTCGGACCAGGATATTTTAGGTTCTTTTGATAACCTATTGGATGAATGATCTTGAATAAAGTGGTCAATTACGCGTAAATAACCGGTATTAGGATAGTCAGCCTTTATTTCTTCAACCAATTTTGTGCCTTTGGCAAAATTTCCGGTCCTTTTAAAATTTCCGAGGTAAATATCTGCGAGATAGACTTTGGCCCCAACAAACCACCAACTATCTTTCATCCCATTCTTCTCCATGAGCTTAATGGAACGCTCAAAATCAGCTACTCCACCTTCTGTGGTAAAAGCCTGGGCATATCCTTTAATCAAAGTAGCGTAGATATCCCCATTTTCAAGACCTTCTATAACTTTCAAATCTTCCTTTATCGCTTCCAGGGCTTTGCCAGGTGGCAAAGTTCCGGATACAATGAGAGCTTTTAACGATCTAGCTTCCACATGCTTAGCATTCAGCTCTATGGCTTTCTCTAAATTTCGTTTCACGCGACTGATCACATCCATGGTGTTTTCAATCTGTCCAAAATTGATAAACACAGGTTGGTAATCAACAAATGCTTTTAAGTAGAACAAATGAGCATGCTCACTTTGAGACAACTTGACGTCTTCCATGCCAGCCAGTTTTTCATTTAGTTCTGCTAAACCTTGCTCATCTTGAAGAATAGCATACGTGTGTGCCTGCAGTTCCAGTTTATTGAGTCCCTGATGTTGGGAGAATGCAGACCAACTTAACAGGAAGAATAGTTGGCCCATGAAGAATAGTTTCAAATGTTTCATCATACAAATAGTTGTTCACTATTGTATCACGAATGGCTTTATTTAAGGGTCAGACTTACATTCCTAATGAAGAAAACATTGATTTGAACGCATAATTTCCTTGTGTGAATACACCACTGTAAATGATTCTTCAACATCAAAAAGACTCTATCCATGCTTTGAATGCTGAGGACCTACGTTGGCTTACAATTAGATCCCTCTTTAATGCAGATGAGTGGTTGATAAATAACCTTCCTCCAAAATAGGATTCAATTGAATCCACAATTTTAAAATTGATAATTTCCTGTCTGTTAATTCGATAGAACTGATAAGCATCCAATCTTTCACTTAGCTCGTCTAGTGAATAATTAAGCATATATTTTCGACCATCAGAAACAGCAAAAACCAAGTCATCTTTAAAAATGTAGTCGATATCTGAAGCTAACAAAATCTCGGCCTTAGAACCTTTTTTTACCAAAAACCGTGTCTTCTGTTTAGGCTTGGGTAAAACTGTATCAGTCATCGTTGTATTCTCATTATACAACCGATGATATTTGTTAATACTACCGATGACATCTACTTCTGTGATGGGTTTCACCAGGTAATTCAGATTATTTACTTCAAAGGATTTAGCTACAAACTCACCATATGCGGTAACGAATATGATGGGCTTTGTCACCTCCAATTCTTCAAATATCTCGAAGCTTGAACCATCACGAAGCTCTATATCCATGAAAATTAGATCAAAGTGGTCCTGATTGGTTAGCAAGTAGGTGATAGCATCATCTACACTATCAATTACTTTAACCACCTTGGCAGATGCACTCACCTTTTGGATGATGTGTACAAGATGCTCGGCGGTTTCCTTTTCATCTTCAATTATGAGCACATTCATGGTACGGTTTCGAAAATTACTTGAAATTGTGTTGGCGATTCCTTCACAACGATCTTTTTGTTATGGAGGTCAAACCTGCTTTTCAAATTCTCTAAACCAATTCCGAGAGAAGTTTCCATTCTCGATTTCAATTGTTTGTTGTTGACAACTTCTACAGTTCTTCCATTATCAACAAAAATTTGAATAGTCAATGGCTGCTTTTCATTGATTGAGTTATGTTTCACAGCATTTTCAACCAACGATTGAATACTAAGTGGAGGAACCTGTACATCAAGTTCTTCATCAGTATCAAATTGCACTTGTAAACCCTCATGAAATCTTAGTTTAAGTAAGTCTACATATTGGTTAACGATATCCACCTCCTCATTGATTGGAATGAGGTCTCTTTCGTAAGTAGCGAGTATCATCTTATAAAAGGCAGACAACTTATGTAAAAACTGACTGGCCTTAGTTTGATCCTTGTAAATAAGAGCATCTAACGTACTAAAGCTATTAAATATAAAATGGGGATCAAGTTGTTGGCGCAACAGAAAATGCCTGTTCCGATTTAATTCCTTTTCAGACTTTTCTCTATTGATTCTTTCTTCCAACCAATATTTAACAAGAAAAATAGCTACCTGAATTCCTCCAACGATCAACGTAGCAAATAATCCGACACCACTAGCAGCTATGAGATGACCAACCTGGATATAATCAATCGATCCATATCGCCATATTTCATATCCCTTTAACAAAACATAGATCACATCAAATAGGGCAACTCCAACCAGAACTGCAAACAAAACATTAATAACAGATGTAGCGCTAAAGAGATTTTCTTTAATTCTTGAGGTGGCAATCGAATAAAATGAAACCCATATCAGAAGAATTGCCATGCTGATTGCTACAAATAAGTGCCAGTGAATTTGCGCCGGGCTTTCAAACCGGGTGAAGAAGACCAACAAAAGAGTGAGCATCACTCCTAAGAACATTGGAATACCTAAATGAATAAATAAAAAACGATACCGATTCTTCATTCTATGTTTGTTGCTGCTGACACCTTTGAAATCAGTATCATGCCGTCGAAAGATCTTGCGAGTCTGTTCACTTCCGAAGAATACATAATGTTGCTTTCTCGAATCGATTTGAGATCAAAATATGACCACTCACCCTCCGAGACGTATTCCAGGAATTGGGATAAATCGATAGGGAATCGTTTGCTTATATCGTAATTCGCTTGCTTCAGTTTTTCGTTAAATCCTGATTGGATAGTGTAATTGTTTACAGTGCCCTGCTTACCCAAAACTAATAGATGAAAGGAAGAATCTTTTTTTGAAACGTATTCTCCAAGTTCTTCTACCTGTGAGGGTGAATCGTTGCGAAAACAATGAATGGCTCCCAATTTTACAATAATTCTGGAAGCGTGATTCAAGTCAATCTTATCATAATGTACTTTCATTAGTGCTTGTCTCATATCATTAGCCTCGATTCCGTGTCCATTTAACATGGATCGGTAGATCTTAAAGCTTTTTTTTAATTCACCAACCCTCAACTTTGAATGAACTGAATGGGCAATATCTTCCAACTCATTAAAATCTTCAGGAACGCCTGAAACCATCATAAGATCAAGGTAATTTCCTTGTCGAAGTAGTTTATTCAATGCTTCATTTTCTCTTTTTATCATAAACTGAAGCTTAGCTTTATCATCAATATTATTTATCGAATCAAGCAGTGACTCCAGGTGAAGAATGGTGGAAGTAACAAATTCCTGATCTATTCCATAAATATGAAACTCTTGTTTATATAAATGCTCCACTAAATCGAGTTCCTCATCCCAATGAAGAAAAGGAACAGAAAATCGGTATTTCCTGAGAAATTCATACTGAAGATTTTCTTGCAAGCTCTTAAGCAATGACTGCATGCTAAATGGACCAACCTCGCCTAAATACGTATTAAACCCTCTATTCTTTAATTCATCGGACAAATGCTTTACAATTATGGGTATTTCTGATAATCCATGATCTTCTCCAATAAAAACAGCATGAGAGTTACCAATACCATTTATTAATTGACCCCATCCATTCCCGAAAATTGAATCATCCTTTAATTGAAAGGTAGTATGATACTGATCAATTGATTGATGATCCTGGCCTTGGACAGCTAATGTTAAAAGAATGATTTGAAGAAACATAATACACTTCATTACTTAATCCAATTAGTTAAAGATCAATTAACGTAAAATGTATTTTATGTAAAGATCAAATTGGTCTAGCCGATCGCTTATACTTCATGAACGATGAAATTGATAAAGCCAATGATGGAAGGAAAGTGATTTTCCTAGTAACCTATTAAAGCCTAGGTATTGTTAATAGATATCACTAAACATTAAAAAGCCGCTCAGAAATCCTGAGCGGCTTTATTATTTTATTACACTTTTAGTTTTCAATTCAATCCTTTACTTCAATGATTCTCCCGGGAGTCCATGGAGCGTTATTTTCATCCAGTATCGCATTGATGGCCGGCACATCTTGTTCTACTATCTTTTTCAAATTTGCAACAACCGGATCAAGGTATTTCTGAGCAATAACCTTCACCTCCTTTGCAGTCTCTGTTGGGTCTGTAAAACTTGATGTTCCTGTCCAAATGGCTGTATTCACGCGACGACTTACCGAAGGCGCCTGATCAATTTCCAATTGCCTTTTTATCGGATCTCCAAAAAGTGAAATTTGAATTTCGTTCAATTGTTCCTCCATCGCGTCAATTTTTTCATTCAAAGAAGAACTCTTCACGATGCGAGCTGCTGATTTATAGTATTTCAAGGCTTCATTAAGCTGATTGTAGGTACTTCTCGCCCCTTGTTCTGCTTTGGAAAGTGCCATGAGTTCTTGATGAAATGCCAACATAGCTGCTGGATCAGTCGGAGGCAGCGTAAGATTATCCAATGTCTTCACTTCAAAAGCAATCGGCTCCACCAATGGTGTCACCTCACCATTTATGCTTTTAGCCAATTCTACCGTGTAGGTACCCGGAAGTACCATGATACCTGATGAAAGATTTTCCGTTGGATCGGCATGCTTAGTTTCCAGGCGACTAATCGCCGGATATTTTAAATCCCAATAAAAACGATTAATACCTTTTGAACTGCTGGTTCTCAGTTCATTGACAACTGCTCCATTTGCATCTTTGATGGTGAAAATCAGGAAGGGCTTTTCCTCATCTTTCTCTGCTTGTAACTGATCATAGGTAGGATAGTACACAGTTGCCCCATCTTTTCTCTTCTTTCCTTCTTCCTTTTCTCGCGCATCTTTCGTCGTGGTATATTTTTCCTTCAAATAGTAGGTAAATGCAGCTCCAAATGTTGGATTTTCGCCCAGGTAATACGTCTCTCCCTGGAATCCTTTAGGTCCTAACCAGGAGATTGTTTTACTAGCCGCTATTGGACTGTATGGACTGTATTGCAAGGCCTCAGATACAGGAAAAATATGAGCCTCCTTATCCATTAATTCTTTGGATAAATCTCGAAGAGCAGAGTAATCATCCATGATATAAAAGCCCCTTCCGAACGTACCAAGTACTAAGTCATTTTCCCTTTTCTGGATATTGATATCTCGAACAGCTATGGTTGGCAGTCCATTGGACAACTTCTTCCATTTCTGACCCCCATCCACGGTGGCAAAGCAACCAAATTCTGTTCCCACAAAAAGTAAGTTGGCTGCCTCAGGATCTTCCGCAATGGCATACGTCGATCCTCGCTCAGGTAGATTGGAAGCTATAGAGCTCCAGCTTGCTCCAAGGTTTGTACTTTTTAAGAGGTAAGGCTTGAAGTCTCCTCTCTTGTGATTATTGAAGGCAATGTAAACGGTATTTCTATCATGCGCTGAAGCAATGATTTCGTTTACATAGGTCATATCTGGTACCCCAGGAAACTGACTGTATTTGGTCCAGTTTTGACCTCCATCTGTGGATATGTGCACCAATCCATCATCTGTTCCAGCAAAGAGTAAGTTCTCATCTAGTGGGGATTCAGCGATCGATACAATGTTTCCGAAAGGAGTCGTCGACGCATTTTTAGCCACAGCGTCCATCGGCCAGACTTTCCCCATCACTTCCAATCTGTTGCGATCAATTTGACGAGTCAGGTCTCCGCTCACTTCTCTCCAGCTTTGCCCTCGATCATCACTTCGGTGTACACGATCGGAAGCATAATAGAGTCTTTTGTTGTCGTGATTACTGATCAACAAGGGTGCATCCCAATTCCAATTATAAGAATAGTCTCCTTCCGGAGGTTGAGGGACAATATTTTTAGTCTTACCGCTTGACCGATCAAATCGGCTTAGGTTTCCGTACTGTGACTGGCTGTAAACAATGTCAGGATTCTTTGGATCTACGTGTGGCTCAAAACCATCTCCTAAAGTTGTCACAAACCAATTTCGATTCGTTATACCTGTCGTTTCCGTGGTTTGAGAAGGTCCGCCCAGGGTGAAATTATCTTGCGTACCTCCATAGACATAGTAGAAGGGGTACTCATTACTTATCCCTAGTTTGTAAAACTGTGTTACTGGCAGATTCGGAAAGAAACGCCAGGTCTTTCCTCGATCCCATGACTCATAAACACCTCCATCGTTTCCATTCAATAAGTAATTCGTGTTCTTAGGATCAATCCATAAAGCATGATTGTCTATGTGCTTATTTTTCTCACCTACATTCTTAAAGTTTTTACCACCATCCTCAGAAACAGCAGCAAACGTATTCATGATATATACCCGATCCACATCCACAGGATCTGCAATTACTTCCTGGTAATAATTCCCGCTGGATGAATAGTCACTCTGCCGCTCCCAGGATTCTCCCAGATCCGTTGATTTATAAAAACCACCCTTCTTCTCTTGTGCCTCCACAACAGCATAGATTACATCCGGATTTGCTGGGGATATATCCAGCCCAATCCGACCCAGGTCACCACCCGGTAGTCCTTTTTTAATCTCTCTGAAATTCTCACCGCCATCCGTAGATTTATAAACCGATGACTCGGGTCCTCCGCTGATGTAGGTAAATACATGACGTCTTCGTTGGTGCGCGACTGCATAAATGACATTCGGATTTCTTGGGTCAAGATGCACTTCATGAACACCTGTGTGCTCGCTGATATCCAGAATTTTGGTCCAGTTGTCGCCCCCAT
This sequence comes from Ekhidna sp., assembly GCA_965601465.1. GTDB lineage: Bacteria > Bacteroidota > Bacteroidia > Cytophagales > Cyclobacteriaceae > Ekhidna. The sequence continues at coordinate 3,964,843 of OZ271834.1, forward strand.
CGGTGGTTTTGTACAAGCCACGATCTCCACCTGCGCTCCATAGGGGTCCTGTGGCAGCAACGTATACCACGTCTGAATTCGTCGGGTCAATGGCAATCATCCCAATATGCTCTGAATTCTTCAACCCCTTGTTTTCCCAGCTTTTTCCACCGTCTACACTTTTGTAGACGCCATCGCCGTATGCTACACTTCGCTGATTATTGTTTTCACCTGAACCTACCCATACGACATTATGGTTGTTGGGATCCATCTCGACGACACCTATTGAATAAGATCCTTGATCGTCAAATACGGGATTAAAATTCAGTCCTCTGTTGGTCGTTTTCCATACACCCCCTGCGGCCGTGGCTACATAAAACTCACTCGGATTTTCCGGGTTCACCGCAAAATCTGCAATTCGACCTGAAGTAAAAGCAGGACCTATGCTTCTGAATTTCAAACCTGAAATGGATAGCTCTTCAAAAGCAGTTTTCGGTTGATCATCATCTGACTTTTTCTTACGTTGAGCATCCAGCGTAAATGACGCCAGGGTCAACAGGGTGATAAGAATTCTGAATTTCATTTTGGTTAAATTTTAAGTTGGAATGACAAGTTAAATCAGGCAATCAAGAATCAAATTCATGCAGGAATAAATATGATGAGCGGCGGGTGAAATGAAGTCTGTGCGAAACTTCCAATTTCGAACTTGGTGTGATTTTCTTCTTTCTTTTTATGCAATTCAATCGAGGCATAAGACAATCCAAAGCAAATCAGGCAAACTAAGACATCAAGTTTAAGACCGAGAGAGATCGCCGAATGATCAGTCCAATAGTCCTTTTGTTTTGATTACAAGAATTAAAATAAGCAGGATAGAAACAGCTATGTAAATAATTGTAGAGGTCATTTCAGTTGATACTATTTAATGATTTTCTTATGAGACGACCGTACTTCCACAACTCGTTATAAATGTCATAGGTGTCTGCCTCGCCTGTGTTGCTAAACACTATTATTCCCACTTCTTTTTGCAGGTCGCAAAACATATCTGTACTTACGCCAAAATCACTTCCGCCATGCCCCATTAATGTTACATCTCTTTTAGTTGACCAAAAGATGCCCGAATTCTTATTGGGTTCATCCAAATTGATGTTTTCTGGCTTATTGGATTCTGTAAATTGAAACCTCAACATTTCTATTGCTGTTTCCTGTTTTAATATTCTAGTCTCTTTGTATTTGCCTTCATTAAGAAGGGCTATGAAAAATTTGGATAAATCTGAAACTGAAGTTCGAATTCCACCATCCGGATAGGTTGTTAAGCTATACAATGGTATTGTTATTATTGAATCAGCTACTTTTTCATATTGGATAGAGTGATTCTCTAAATTAATTTCAGATAGTGACCATCCAGTATTGGTCATTCTCAATGGCTCAAAAATTTTTCTCCTGCCATACTCGGCTAAGTTGTTACCCGTTTGAATTTCTACGATATAGCCAGCCAGCCCTGCTGCTATATTGGAATAATCTCGATAGGTGCCTGGCTTCTTGTCCAAGAAATTGTCTTTTGAATAAAGGTTTCCTGTTGGAGTATAGTAGCTTCTTAAAAAATCTCCTAAAGCTTCTGTCTCTGTTTCTCCATAATGATATGTCTTCTCGTAGATATCATAATCATCCACTAATCCTGAGGTGTGTGTTGCCAGATGCCTTAACGTTATTTTATCATCAGGAAAATGAGGGTTGACAACTTTAAATGGCAGGTATGTATTAATATCTTCATCTAAGGAAACAACCCCTTCTTCCATTGCTTTCATCAGTGTTACACCTGTGAATGTTTTACTTATTGATGCAATGCACATTACCGTATTTGAAGTAAACGGGATGTGCGTGTCCCTATCAGCAAAACCAAATCCTTTCATCCAAATCAATTCCTTATCGACGATTATTGCTGCAGACAGACCTACAATTTTACGTTTTTCCATCTCCTGGAGAATGAAGTTGTCTATCGGTCTTACAATAGAATCTACCAAACTTGTTTTTAAAGTCTCAAGCGATTTTTCGTTTCTGGTTTCATTCTTATTATCACAGGCAAACACCGATACTATTACAATCAAAAGAAGACAACCATTTTTCAATGCCTTATTCATTATTTGTTCTTTTAAATCTTAGGTGATTTTTATGAGCCCTGTCCTACTGTTTCTGACCAAATGTCAATAGATTATTATCTGGATCAAGGACCGAAAATTCCTTTTGCCCCCAAGGTTTCATTTGTAGTGGGTCATTAGGGTGTATTTCCGTTTTATTAAGAAGAAGCGTTTGATATAGCTCGTCAATGTTAATGGTCCGGATATATACCTGACCATAATTTTCTTTAGGGTCAAGAGTTTCAAACTCAAAAAAATGAATTTCTATTTGGTCTTTCTCAACCATTAGATACCCTTCATAGTCGCCAATTTCTTGAAAGCCTAGTTGATTGAGGTAATAATCTCGTGTCGCTGATTTGCTGCGCATTGGTAGTTTGGGATGGATATCTGTAAGCATATATCTGGTCTTTATATAAAATGTCAAAATCGTTATATAGTAAGATTTGGTGTTCTGGCCTTCTATTATTATTCTTCGTTAGCATATTCTAACAAATCTCCAGGTTGACAATCTAATGCCTCACATACGGCATTAAGGGTACTAAAGCGAACGGCTTTTACTTTGCCTGTTTTAAGTTTCGAAAGATTTGCAAGCGAGATATCTACTTGCTCAGATAACTCATTCAGTGACATTTTGCGCTTTGCCATCATTACATCTAGATTCACTACGATTGCCATAACCTATACTGTTTCTTCTAGTTCTTCCTGATACTCCACGCCTTTTGAAAAAATGGTTGCAATCACATAGACAACTGCCGCCATTAAAATAAATGCCTGACTATCCGGCCAGAATTGGTTCAATGCATCAACGCTGTACCCCCGATTTTGCAAAGCCCTAACTGTTTGCTGAGCTATGAAGCTGAGAAGTCCAATGGAAAAGGTATAGCAGCTGATTTGCAAAATCTTCCTAGAAACAAAACGGTTGAATGGTTTTGAGAGATCTATTTTGGTGACAAGTCTTACAACAACATAAAACAGGGTTGCTTTCAGAATGGCAATGATCAAGACAAAGTTGTACATACTGTAAAAAGCCCACCTACTACGCTCATACAATTCGGTTAAATCCAACTTCTTGTAAGAACTGTCAACGAATTCAGGATTGAAAAGACTGAATACAAAATTTATTACCCAGCCACCAGCGTCAATACATAAGCTAATAAATATGATCCAGGCGACAATCTTTAAGCCTTTGAATAGTAAGTTATTTGGTTCGGAAATCATTTACTTAATTTTAATTATACTGCAATTATAAATAAATATTTATCGTTTATCAATAAATATTTAATTCAAAATGATCATTAAGTAGTACGGCACCATTTGGTTGATTTACCTAATTACTTGTGTTCCAATGGATTAAGCTAAAAATCAAGAATTTCAGGAAATGTGTAATATTTCCCTTAGTCTCATTACTAATACATTAGAATCAATAAAAAAATGAATCAAAAAGAATTGAAAACAAAGTCAGGCAAATACGCCGCACTTGGACCTGGTATTGGAATCGCCATTGGAACTTCCATGGGTTTGACGTTTGGGATCGTCTTCGGTGGGGCTGAGGGAATGGTATTTGGAATGTTGATTGGATCTGTAATCGGTTTGTTAGGTGGTGTGATTGTTGGAAGATTTTTGGACGGCGAGGATGAGGATCAGTAAGCAACCTCAATAAACAAAAAAGCCTCCCAGATTAAAGAGGCTAAACAGTCCATTTGAAAGTCAAATTACCCAATCAATTCTCCATCTGTGCATAGACCTTCCTCCACTCGGAGGCATCATAGATTAAAAGAGACTCTTTTATTTGACCATCTTCCACCCTAAACCACTCGGTGGCCAGGTTGGACTCTACACCTGGAATTTCAGAAGTAAACTCATAATAGGCTGCTACCCAGTCACCATTTCCAGCAACCTGAATAATGTTCACTTCTGTTAGCACTTCACCAATTTGTTGGGCTAATCCGATAAACTCAGCCTTTGAATTGAGCGAGACCATCGGATTCTTAAACTTGTAATCATCCGCCAAGAGATCCATGGATTCCTGAATCTTGGCTGGATTATTAAATCCTTCCAGGAAGGCCGTTACAATTTCAGTGTTCTTCGTTTTTCTATTTTTTTGGGCATTTACTTCCAAAGACATTGCCGCTACTGCCATCAGAAGCAGCAAAAATTTCAATAGCTTCATAATTTTGATTTTTAATTATGAGCCAAAGAACACGATAGAAATTGTGGGAAATATTGATCCAGATCAATATATAAAACCCAACTTCACTATGTTAAGCAAAAAGACTTTTGCAAAGGTTCTCCAATGATATTAAATCAAGTGCATTTCGAAAATAGACCATAACAAAAAGCCTCTCGAATAATCTAAGAGGCTAAAGGCTGGCAGATTAATTATAAAGAATCAATTCGCATCAATCACTCTCCCCGATCCACTGATGCTGGAATTAATGCTTGGATTTCCTTTGTACCTCACGTTTCCACTTCCGGCAATGCTTACCTCTAGAAATTCGCTTACATTAACATTGGCGCTTCCGGATCCACTGATTGAAACATCGCATTCAATCGTCAACATCTCAAAGGCTTCCACGCTGCCTGAACCACTGATTGTTATATTTGAAGTTTGAGCTGTTCCTATAATTGTAGTTTCACCCGAACCACTTATGGTACATTCAATGCTGGTGGTTTCAAAGTTCCCTGTAATGGAACCAGAGCCGGAAGTACGCAATGAAACACTGTTTTCACTGAAAGTGTCTTGAACAACCACATCTCCAGAGCCGCTAATGCTTACTTCTTCTAGATTGGGTATTGTCACATAGATATTTATTCCCTCAGTTGTATTGAGGCAATTCTCCAGCTCAATATCCCAATATCCATCGACCACTGAGGTTTTTAACAGTTCGTCGACAATAGAACTTTGAGCCTCTACGATTACTTGCTGTTGATCTCCCTTACTGACAAACACATCTGCTGATATTTCTAAAGAGACCTTTGTGAATGGGTCTAAAAAAAATTCTTCTTCAATTACTTCGCCGGTTGCTATGGAACAGTTTGTATCACCGTCATCGTCGCAACCTTGGAATGCGAGCGCGGTGAAAATGATTATAGTGAGTTTTAAATGTTTCATCATATTCATAGCTTAATCATTGGTTAGTCACTAAGAAGCCAGCTAACCCCTAGGATAGGTCAAGAAAAATCAGATCTCGTACCAAAAAATGAATGTTGTACAAGGCCAGTTCAGTAAATCAACACCCCAAACAACCACTTTGGCTTAAAGTGTCAAAACATTGGCTTAAAGTGTCAAGCATAAGGTAGCTCCCAACTTCAATTTTACTCCTGTATTTAATCAAGAAGTAAAATGAAAAAGCAAATACTACCCATACTCTTACTTGGCTGCCTTACTGCAGCCTTCCTCCTGCTATCCGGTTTCAATGGACAAGAAAAGGGAACGAGTTACGCACGGATGAAAAACTCAAGCGATCCACTTAAAAAGGCAGCATTTGAAATCCTGGATGAAAAATGCAATGTCTGTCATCGGAAGAAGAACCCCTTCATGGTCTTCAATTCCAAGAACATGTCAAAGCGGGCTCCCAAGATCTACCAAATGGTTTTCGTAGAGCGAAAGATGCCAAAAGGAGATGACGTGCGATTGACTGCCGAAGAATACTCCAAACTAGAAAAATGGCTATTCACCCAAAACATCTATTAAAATGGAAATCACAATCAAATCAATTATTCTTTTCCTCAGTGTCATTCTTACGGGCCTTTCTGCAGGCTTCTTTTATGCCTGGCAAGTATCAGTGATACCAGGAACCAAAAATGTAGGAGACATCACCTACCTGGAAACGATGCAATCGATCAATCGAGCGATTCTCAACCCTGCGTTCTTTGTAGTCTTCTTTGGAACTCTTATCGCTTTAAGCATCGCCAGCATCTATGAATTTCATACCAACAAATGGGTATTTGGATTAATGCTAGCTGCTTCAATAGCATATCTAGGGGGCACATTTGGTGTAACTGCTTTAGGAAATGTCCCGCTCAACAATGAGCTGGATGCACTGAATATCTCAGAATTATCCACTCAGAAAGCAAGTGAATTCAGAAGCTACTACGAGATGAATTGGAATCGATTACACCTCTATCGAACCGCATTTTCAGTGCTTTCCTTTTTGCTGTCACTAGCAGCTGTTTTCGCGCAACTCAAAAGAATTTAAACACTCAAAATTTTCAATAATTAAACAATTAGAATCATGAAACATAACATCTTAGTAATCGGTGGAACTGGTAAGACTGGTCGCCGAGTCGTAGAAAATCTAACAGAACTTGGACATACCGTAAGAATCGGAACGAGACAGAACACCCCTAAATTTGACTGGGATGATCCTTCCACTTTTGCACCTGCATTGAAAGGAATGGATCGAGCGTACATCGTTTACTATCCAGACCTGGCCGTACCTGGAGCTAAAGAAGCAATTACAGCTTTAACAGAGGCAGCGCTAAAAGAAGGGTTGGAAAAAGTAGTCCTATTGTCCGGAAAGGGAGAAAAAGAGGCAGAAGCATGTGAAGAAATCGTTGCAAACTCTGGCTTAAACTATACCCTGGTGAGAGCATCCTGGTTTAATCAGAACTTTAGTGAAGGGGCTTTCAGAGACTATGTAATGGCTGGTCAATTGGCCCTGCCTATGCCTGAAGCAAGCGTTCCTTTTGTGGATACCGATGACATTGCGGACGTAGTTACCGAAGGACTATTGAATGACGACTACAACGGTGAAACACTTACTGTAACTGGACCCAGAAAATTGACATTCAACGAAGTAGCAGAAATACTCAGCAATAAGCTTGGAAGAACCATCCAGTATCACCCGATCTCCATGGAGGAATTCAAGGAAGGGCTTGTCGCAGCTGGATTACCAGATTCATTCATCTGGTTGCTTGGATATCTGTTCACCGAAGTGTTGGGATATTCTGAAAATCAGACGGTATCGAATGATGTGGAAAGAATATTGAATCGTCAGCCGGTTTCGTTTGAAGAATTTGTTGAGAACAAAGTATCAGAAGGCGTGTGGAATCAGGAAGTTACTTTGTAATATCATATTGGGTTGCTCTTGATAGCAACCCTTTTTTATTCGATTTCCAATCAATTCTCAAACATGAATAATCTTTCCATTGGAATTAGACTGTCTAAATCATCATTCCATAAACCTTTGTTTCCAACTGATGCAACAAAATTCCTATCAGCATATTTTTTTAATGTTTCAGAAGGGATACCTAGAAATAAACTATTTGAATTCAGATCGTATTTTAATGAGCAAATACCCTTTTTGTCTGGAGCAAAATTGTAGCCAAAGTACTGATCTTTATCCCGGTAGTAGCCAGCAGAAATAATCTCCTGATAATTAAAGTCTACCGTTCCATACCAATTATTCCCATTTTCTTTTTCAAAGGCAATGGACACCATGGGTTCATTCAGATCTAGGTAGTTATGAAGTGTAAATCGAATCCAGATCGAATCCTCAGTTGCTACAACAGACAATTCTTTAAGATCCGGCCAGTTGGGGATATCTCCATCCTTCATGACATCAGTACCTATCTGCTGCCAATGGGCATTTTTTAACACAACATTCACGGGAGAGAAAGAATAAGAATCTGTTTGATTATACAAATCAGGATAACCATTCGACTTGGTACTCCAGTGCATGTATCTAAGCGAGTACTTCGAGGTATAGATTAATCCTGAAATAAGTAAAACGGAAAATGCCGATAGCACAATTCTTTTGGTCATAAGTCTAAATCATTATATGTAGAGGAAGTACCCTAAGCTATAAGCGATCATGTTTCCTGATCCATGTGTGATCCAACCAGGAATAATACTTCCATTTGCATACTTTTCATTAATGATGGTTTTGAAGTAGGCTCCAATTGAAGGGAACAAAAACATAACGCTTAGAATCCATGCATTAGAAGTAATCATTGAAAATAGAAGGGCATGTACCAACCCAAAAATTAGTGCCTGTATAACATTACCAACTTGAAAGTTGGTAATAGCAATAAGTCGTTTTGCTAAAAATCCACGGAATAGAATTTCTTCAGATAAAGAAGTTTTAATGCCAGCATCAATGATTAAAAGCATGAATGAACTCAACCCAAAACCCATAGTTTTGAATTTCCCAATCATGGTAGTTTCACCGGTGAGTATGTCTCTGAATTCAGTATTAAAATACGCAAGCAAGAGCATTGGCATGGCTATCAGAAGCATGACGAGTAAAGCCAGAATAATTGCTTTTGCAGGTGACTTTTTAATTCCAATGTATTCCAAAAAGCCATTCGCTTTTTTGTATTTCAACAAATAGACAATGAAGGGAATCAGTGAAAACACCAAAATCTGCAATAAAGCATTAATGAACTCTGAGATAAGCATCATGATTCTAATTATGGACTAAATTAAATTCAAAGTAATATATATATTTAAATTAAACATACTATTTTTTATGTTTTATTTAAATTATTGTATATTAAATTTTAATTTATCCTAGTAGAATTATAGAATTATTTACTTTGCCTGAGGAATTAAAAAGGCATAGAATCGTGAAAAGAAATGTAATTATTAAAGCTACCTCCTTTGTCTTGCAAAGTTGTATTTGGCTTATATTTTTGATTAGCATTCTACTGATCATAATGGTCTTTCATTGGCACCTAAATTCAAGCTTTTATGAAAATTTTTACCTAAGCAATGGCTTTAAGGCTGGCCTCTCCTTCGGAATAACTATTTCCTCAAACCCAATGCCTGGTATCTCTATTGGTCAGCTATCTTCGGGTGTCCTTATTTGGCAAGTTTTCAGGGTAATTATCATGATGATACTTGTGACTATCTCTTTGAAGATTTGGATCAGGATTATCCATTCGGTATCTGGCTTAAAAGCGTTTTATTATGAAAACATTAAAGCGTTCAAAAAGCTTTCGATAATTGGATTCACAATCGTTCTAATATCTTCATTTAATTTCGGAATGATGAATGGAAATGACCAATGGCATTTTACGATTCCATTTGGCGCTTTAATTTATTCCTTCATTTGCTATATACTCAGAGAGGTATTCAAAGAGGGGCTGAAACTTCAAGAAGAATCAAATTCTTTTGTATGAAAATAGTAGTCAATCTAGATGTGATGCTCGCCAAGAGAAAAATGAAGCTAAAAGATTTGGCTGAAAAGATTGACATCTCTGTTACTAATCTATCCCTCTTTAAAACAGGAAAGGCGAAAGGAATCAGATTTAGTACGCTCATGTCCATTTGCAAAGAACTTGACTGTCAACCTGGCGATTTGCTTGAGTTTGAGGAGTAGTTAATCACCTTAGGCTTCTTCATTTATATCCTACAACTAGTTGCGAGTGTCCGTACTTTCTGTAAAGTTTCAAAGGGAAGGTCTGTTCAAGAACTTATTAACTGCCAAGCTGCTTACATCTACGTCTTGTAACCACATCTACACCCTTTTAAAGGTTCTGAATACTATATGTAACCCACATTACTGGCAAATGGTAAAGTTTTGAGGATTCTTTGCTCAATCACTGTAAGCGAGTTTTTTATCTAAAAAACCAGAACATAAAAGCAGAATCAATTAAACATAAATCAAAATAAGATGAATGAATTAAGATTAGGTAGTGAAGCTCCGAACTTCACAGCGGAGACTACCGAGGGACAAATCAACTTCCATGAGTGGTTAGGTGACTGCTGGGGAATACTGTTTTCACATCCCAAGGATTTCACCCCAGTATGTGCAACAGAATTGGGATCGGTAGCAGGTTTAAAATCAGAATTTGATCAACGTAACTGTAAAGTCATAGGTCTCAGCATAGATACGGTGAAAGATCATCATCAGTGGATGAAGGACATAGAATTGATAACCGGAAATGCCGTGAACTATCCAATCATTGGCGATGATAAACTTGAGGTGGCTAAACTGTATAATATGCTTCCTGCCAGCGAAGATGGACATGCACAGGAAAGAACTGCAGCCACGAACGCAACCGTTCGGTCTGTTTTTATCATCGGGCCCGACAAGAAGATCAAGCTAATGCTTACCTACCCGATGACCACTGGTAGAAACTTTGAGGAGATCCTGAGAACCATAGATTCCATGCAACTTACCAGTAAATTTAAAGTGGCTACCCCAGCGGACTGGAAGCATGGTGAAGAAGTGATCATTGTGCCATCGGTTTCAAACGAAGAAGCAGAAGAAGCTTTTGAAAGCTTCGAAACGGTTACACCGTATTTGCGAAAAACAGCTCAACCATCTATTCTTTAGTTGATTATGACTTTGTTCTTGAAAACCGTCCATGGTCTCATTAATATCAACTTGTAGAATGTAATAATCGAACTACATTTTTTTCTAAATCACTCTATGAGAAACAGCTGAAAGCTCTCATGTTGAGAGCTTTCAGTTGTTATAAAGGTCTAGTTTAAAGCGACCAAACTTGCCTTTCGACCGGATTGATAAACAATGGCATTTACTTCATCGGCTTTGTTTGCTTTCTTGATGTACTTAGAAACGTCTTTTTGGATCGAATTATTGATCCATCCATAGGTAAGAAAAGGCACTATATTCACTCCATTCTTCACACGCTCTATGATTTCATAATCCTGTACGGGTGTTGCCATGACAAAAACAGTAATGCCATTGATCTTCTGAACATTTGCAATGCCCAGACTCTCTTCATTAAACTTCACAGCATTAATGGATTTTCCATCATTATAAACCAGTGCATCAAATTCAATTGATTTTCGATCCAACTTACGAATCGCCCGGTTCACAAATTGAGTAGCCTTGTCGTTAACATGTTCGTTGTAAACTCCCCTCGTGAGAAGTGAAGTAAGTTTTGGTCCAGTTTTTACGGAAGCTACAATTTCATAATCAGCCAGAGGCTCACTTAATAAGTAAATTTCTTTACCACCAAGCTGCTGTACTTCAGCTTGTGAAGATTGTCCAAATGCCATCAAGACTCCTAGAGTCAGAAATGATCCTACTACTAATGATTTCATAATTATTCATTTGCCTTCAAGAACGAAGTGCTTTAGTAATCAATAATGAATAGTATATCAAGACCCGTTAAAAGCGTAATGAACTCGGTAATAACGAACTTGAACTTGATAGGTAAAGAAATGACCGATGGGTCATTTTTAGTGAGGGACGGGGAACACCTAGCTGGGTTGTAGGGAAGCCCTCGGAGAATAAAAAATTTATCTTACTAGTGTGATAACAACATCAAGAATATAAAAATGACTTTTGAATAATGCATTTATTTACAGATCCCAATATTTTCGATGTATGAAAGTTAAAACATTCTGGTTTTTCATATTAATTCCCATTTTGACATTAGGGCAATTTGAAATAGAATCTGATAACCTTGAACCAGTGGAAACTGTCCTGGGCATTCCGAACTCTGACAGCATACAGTTTGAGTATAGATTATGGAATATTTCCACACATTGGTCCCATTTCACTCAGGTTAATATCACTCATGAAAATCAATGGAACTACAGATATGGTTTTATTAATCATAATGGAGTCATTACTGTCTTTGGTTCCGAAACGAATGCACCAATGGAAGAACTATGGAGTAAACTTGACTCAATTGGTATTAGATCCTTGAAAAATCAGGATGAGATAATGATTACAATTTCAAAAAATGGTAACTCTAGTAAACTCAGCAGTGAAGAGTATGAAAGATTGATTCCGCTTGGTAGTACCTTTACCAGGATCGAGTTATTTAACCAGAGCAGTTATAGATTATTAGAATACGATAGTCCTGTACCAATATCCACTAGTTTGAAAAATTCTAAGGAAGAATGGGAAGCGGACGAACTACATGCTGTGGCTGGAACTGTAACTCTCATCAATGGTAATTTCGATTGGTCTAGTCAATTCAAAAACTTCCTTTACTCAACAAATTTTAGCGATAACCTGTCGAAGTATTGTCAGAAACGAAGTATTGATTTTGAAGGCGAAATCGTCAACCCCTTCTTTTCATACCTATCAGATTTAGATATAGTTGGAATAACCGAAGATGAAAAACTCTATAATTATCTTGAGTATCTAGTTGAAAATGATGGAACACATATAAGGTTGGATGTGAATACAGGGAGGGCTCTAAAGAAAACTCTCGAAAGTTTAGAATTACTAAAGGACAATTCTCTTGACTATTCGATGATCAAGAGGTTGCTTAGTAAGACTAAGCCTAAGGATGCTGTACTTAAAGATCTGGCTGGTGTAATTAGAGAAATTGAACGTAATGATTACAATGTATCTACTGGTCTAATTGCAGATGGAGCTCTCTTTGCCCTAGACGGAAGTACCATTACTAACGAATCTTACAGGCTAGCTATTCTTCTTCTTGTCATTCCTTTTTCGGTGCAGTAACTCGACAATAACTCGACCTAAAAAACAAAAAAGCCCCTCAGAGATCTGAGAGGCTTATATTTGCAGCCCGATCCTTCACTTAAGCTAACCCCAGTATCTAACCCCAAAGGAGCTAGCCAACACCTTTATATTGAGGACATTATAGACGCACAAGAAGTCTTTGAAAAAATAGACGCCTCCAAGAAAAAAATTGATATGATATAAAAGAGTTTATTGCGAAATTTATGAGTAGGTAATAGATACTAAAACCCGAAGGAATGACTAGCAGCAAAGAATACAATAGGTACCCTCTTGGTTCAAAATGGAGAAAATGGGATTTGCAAGTGCAACCAATAAAAAATGCATGGCTGAAAGATCCAAGCAAACACTTAAAGGAAATCCAAAAAGCGACCTATGATTACATGGATGTTGCTGTGCAGAAAGGAATTGATGTTGTAGCGATTACTGATCACAATACAGGAATAGCAATTGATTATGCAATAGGATATAATAATGTAGTTGTACTACCAGGAGTAGAACTTGACACACCAGAAGGTTGGCATTTACTTGTACTATTTAATGAAGAATATAAATCACAACTGAAATTAGACACATGGCGAGAAGTTGTTGATCATTTCTTATCCAATATTGGTGGAATTACACCACCATATAACTCAAAAAAAATAAAATCAACTGAAAGTATATTAATGGAGGTTTCCAACCGAAACATTGGAATACCAATTTTTGCTCATTGCTATTCAGACGATGGATTTTTCAAAAAGGGGGATAGACTTGGACGAATGGGACTGATCGATAGCTACATCAAGAACCAAGTTGAATTCCTTTTCGAAATCAAGGAAAATCATGAACAAATTGAATTTATTAATAATACCTTGAAAGGTTGGTATCCTCAACAAACTCCAGAAGTTCCAATAATTAGTTCTTCAGATGCTCATAAGGCATCGGATGTTGGAAAAACATTTAGCTGGATCAAAGCAGATCCAACCTTTGAAGGTTTACGACAAGTATTATATGAACCGAATGATAGGATCAAGGTTCAACAAGAAAAACCTGAATCAAAAAACATATATAATGTCGTTAAAGAAGTCAGATTTTTAGATAAATCATTCTCAACTGACTACATCCCAATTAGTCATAATCTAACTGCTATTATTGGTGGAAAATCGACAGGTAAATCTGTCTTACTTAAAAACATTGCCAAAGCAATTGATCAAGAAGAATTCAACAAAAGAAATTCATCAATAAATGTAAATGAAAGTAATCCTGTATCAGGATTTGAAGTTGTCTGGGAGGACAACCAGGTAAGTAAGCTTGACAGTAGTAGCAATCCATCCAAAAGAATAATTTATATACCACAATCATATCTGAATAGAATAGTTGATGATGTCGAAGAACTAACTGATATTGATAAAATCATACAAGATGTTTTACTTCAAAATGAGAAGTTTAACAATTGGTACAATTCACTACAAGCTAAAGAAAGTGAAATAGCTCTTGCAACTGACGAGCAAGTAAAAGCCTTGTTTAATGATCTAAGACAACTCTACCTAACCAAAAGGGATCAGAAATTCATGGGCGATGAGGAAGGAATAAGGAAGCAAATTCAAAAAATCAAGTCGGAGATTGAGAGCTTAAGCGAATCAGGATCTATGACTTCTGATGAAATTATTTCATTTAATGAAAAATCTGAGGAGCTCAAAAAAAGTCAGAATGAACTAGAGTTATTGAATAATGATATTTTTAAACTTAGCGATAACAAGGATTTGATAATTGAATTCCCAGACCCAAATGAATTCAATTTTAATAAATCAAAAATTACAGCAATCATATCAAAACTTTCACATGAGTTTAAAGAAAGCTGGAGTAGCGCTATAAATGAATTAACGAAAGAATCCCAACAAAGTCAAAAAGCTGGTGAGGAGAAAGTCCAGAAAATTCTTAACGAATTGAAACCACTAAAGAAAAAAATGGAAGGTCAAAAGGCTCTTCATGCTCTTTTTGTTTTGATGGAATCACAAAATGACAAGCTGAATGAAATTATTCGCTTGAAAGGCCTTCAAAAATCAACAGAGGAATCAATTATTAATAGAATTCGCAAAATTGCCGAGCTTAATGGGGAATACTTTACAATATACCTTGAAGCAAAAAACTATGCGACAAACAAAAAAAATAAGCATGATTTAGAATTTTCTATTGAGACCGTTTTTTCAACAAGGAAATTTCACGAAACATTTATAGATAAATGCTTAGACGGCAGAAAACTTAGAAGTGCTGAATGGGACTATCTAACTAATTATAAATTTAAAAGTCAAGAGATACATGTTAAGAAGTGGGAACAATTAATAAGCGAAATAATATTCAACCCTGATTTTCCAATTACTAAAGGTTTTAATCAGGAAGAAATAGTTCAATCAATAGCTAAAAACTGGTTCTCACATGACTACCGTGTAAAGTATCAAGGAGATGATCTATCCGAAATGTCTCCTGGGAAAAAATCCTTTGTTCTTCTTCGATTATTGATTGATTTAGATAAAAGTTCTTGTCCAATTCTAATTGATCAACCAGAAGATGATCTTGATAATAGCTCCATCTATAATGATATAGTTTCATTCCTTCGAAAGAGCAAGAAAGACAGGCAAATACTCATCGTTACACATAATCCAAACTTAGTTCTAGGAGCAGATGCAGAGTTAGTAGTAGTCGCCAACCAAACTGGGAACGGTACAAAAAATAGAAAAAACAAGTTTGAATACGTTCATGGTGCTATCGAGCACACTATAGAAGAGGATAATGAAATAGAAGAAATACTATATAAGCGTGGTGTGCAAGAGCATATTTGCAATATCATGGAAGGAGGAATAGATGCTTTCAATAAAAGAAAGCATAAGTATAAGTTCAATAAAAAAATAAAATGAATTGAAGCTGTAGGAGAATTCAAACCCCAAATCGCACTAAATGAAGTATGATAGCATCTTTTAAAAATATTCTATCCAAATTATCTGATTTATTACAAAATCGAAGCACTCTTAGATGCGTAAAAACGCACTTTTTTCACTCTAAATCTAACCCCTAATAACGTTGTAATTAATAAAACATAAATGTCTGAATATCAACTATATAAAACAAAAAAGCCGAACTCTGCATTATGCAAAATTCGGCTTATTCAACTGAAGCAGTCCGTAGGGGAATCGAACCCCTGTTACCAGGATGAAAACCTGGCGTCCTAACCCCTAGACGAACGGACCGTTTTCAATAAATCTTAAAACAACGTCAGTACTTAGCTTTCAATAAGCCAGGTTTTTTCAAAACCTGTCGCCCTGACCGGGCCGTGCCTAACACCTAGACGAACGGACCGTGTTTCAATAAAAATCCCAAATATTAACAAGACCTGAACGACCTGTGTTTGTTTTGGGAGTGCAAATATAGAATCTCACTTCAGTTTTGCAAAGAAGAGATAAAAAAAAGCGAAGAAAAATCTTCGCTTTTTTCATATCAATCGTTCAGGGTACTTAAAGTACACCAACTTCATTTCCATATTTATCAACCAATACTGGATCTCCAGGACCCTCAACACGTAGCTGATCAAACTGTGTCGCTCGATCTCCTACGATTACAAAGATGTAATTGTTCAAATCAAAGTATTCATTGGCTGTAGCCTGAATGCTTTCAATAGTGGCAGCATTCACAGTTTTTTGCTCATTATCAATGTAGTCCTGAGGTAATCCGAAAGTGCTGATGTTGTGAAGGATTCCAAGCAGATTTCCTAAGGTCTCAAAGTTTCTGGCATTCTCCTTAATCATCGCTGTTTGCGTCTTCTCAAGGTCCTCTGCGGTATACGTATCTGCGTAGTTACCAATCACTTCTTTGAAGGTATCCAAAGCATCTTTAGTCGTTGAGGACTTTACGCTAGAGAAAGCAGTGAAAGTACCAGGGGCCATTGAGCTTCTACCTGGGAACGAATACGCTCCATACGTGAATTGTTTTTCCTCTCGAAGGATCTGGAATAGACGTCCTGAAGATCCATCTCCCAATCGATCATTGGCAACCATGATTTCGTTATAAGCAGGATCATCAGCATCAACTGTAAGACGAGCAATTCGAATCACCGATTGCTTGGCATTTGGTACATCAACGAAATACACTTGAGGCTCTGAAGGAACAGCAGGAACCTCATAAGTAGGCATTACTACCTCTTTCTGTGCCCACTCATCTTTCAATCTACCAAGCGCATTGATAGCTCTGGATTGACTTACATTCCCAGCGATGTGGAAGTTGGTCACATTTGGAGCAAAGTTGCTTTCGTAGAAGGCTTTCAAATCATCAATGGTAATGCTGCTTACGTGATCTTCGTATCCAATTGAAGGATGACTCATGATGTGATTTTCACCATAAAGCTTCTTATTCATAACTACTGTCGCGATGGAATTAGGATTAGTCTCACGCTGCTTGATACCTTGTAAGGTCTGATTGATGATACGCTCAAACTCTGCCTCGTCCCAACGTGGCTCAAGTAAGATCTCCTGTACCAGTTCCATTGTTGCTTCGAAGTTTCTGGATAAACAGTTACCGGAAACCTGGATGTATTCGTTAGAGGTGAACATACCAAGATTTGCTCCTAATTGTCCGATCGCATCTTCCAATTCCTCCGGAGTTTTGTTGGCAGTTCCCTCCATCATGATATCTGTCATTAGGTTAGCCACCCCTACCTTCTCAGGGTTATCCAAGTAATGTCCTCCTTTAATTCTCATAGAGAAATTCACCAATGGAAGCTCGTCCGCTTCTACACCATACACGCTAATACCATTAGCAGTCTCGTCTGTCCAGATAGTAGGAGGAGTAACAAGAGGCTTCTCTCCAAAGTCAGGTTCCACAGATCGGTCAAATGAAGATTCTGTTTTCACAATTGTGAAATCTCCCTCCTCTTCAATCACTTCGCTTTGTCCATACTGATTAATTCCTTCTTCTTTGATATCGGCCATTACCGCTCCTTCCATCGCCAATTCTCCTGCTCCTTTAGGAACAAAGTTTGTGACGATCATATTCTGATTCAGAATGTACTTTCTGAATACCCGCATCACATCCTCTTGCGTCACTGCTTTGATGTTTGCAATATCTTGCTCAATGAATCCAGGGCTGCCGGCATACTCATTGTAAGAAGCCAATTGGAATGCTTTCCCTAAAACACTGCTGATTCCGTTGTAGAAATTTGTCTCAAGACCCGCTTTAATTCTGTCAAGATCTTTTATGTCGAAACCATTGGCATCAAAATCAGCTAAGCTTTGATTAATAACTGCTCGAACAGAGTCCAGGTCAGTGCCTGCATTGGCGCGCACTCGAATAGTAAATGTTCCCGCCAGCTCATTGGAGCTATTGAAAGAAGATACGCCTGGAGCAACTTTCGCCTCCTCAACAATCGACTTGTATAAAGCTGCTCTTTTGCCATCCGAAAGAATTTGTCCCAACGCATCCAAAGCCCACTGGTCGGGATGATACTGTTCTACCGTTGGGAAAGTCATTCTTATCTCAGGAAGCTGAGCGAAATTATCTTCATAATAGAAGACCTTGGTCTCATCTAAACTTACTGGCTGAGGATCCATCGGAGTATCTATTCCTCTAGAAGGAATTTCCCCAAAATACTTATCCACCATTGCTTTCACACCTTCCTTGTCAATATCTCCTGCAATCACTAAAGTGGCATTGTTTGGACCATACCACTGCTCGTAGAACTCTTTCACATCGTCAAGTGTCGCATTTTGAAGATCTTCCAATTCCCCAATAACCGTCCAGTTGTACGGGTGACCTTCTGGATAAAGCGCTTTAAGAATTACGCTTTGGGTATGACCGTAAGGCTGATTATCTACTCTTTGTCTTTTCTCGTTTTGTACGACTGGCTTTTCGCCTTCAAGACTGGCAAGAGAAACCGCGTTGATGAAGAATCCCATTCGGTCTGACTCCATCCAAAGCACTTTCTCCAGGGCGTCTTTTGGCACCACTTCAAAATAGATAGTTCCATCGGTCCAGGTTCCTCCGTTGAAGGTACCTCCCCATTCATTAATGTTCTTAAAGAACCCACCATCAGGTACGTTTTCTGATCGTTGGAACAACATATGCTCAAAGTAGTGAGCAAAACCAGTTCGACCCGGCTTCTCTCTGTTTGATCCAACATGGACCAAAATGGAAACTGCAACAATTGGATCTGAGTCATCCTGGTGAAGGACAACATCCAATCCATTATCTAAAGTGAATTTCTCGTAATCAAGAGATAGCTTATCACTATCGCCAGATCCTCCTGATGTACAAGCTGATACGACCACCATCAAGGCTAGCATGATGAT
Organism: Ekhidna sp.; assembly: GCA_965601465.1. Classification (GTDB taxonomy): domain Bacteria; phylum Bacteroidota; class Bacteroidia; order Cytophagales; family Cyclobacteriaceae; genus Ekhidna. Next base: position 3,983,689 of record OZ271834.1, read on the forward strand.
AGACAGACTTTTGAATTTTTTCATTTTGTGGTATGAATTTTAAATTTTATGCTATTTAATGAAACAAAAATGGAGTTGAAAGTTTTTTAACATGAAAGACCGCTACAATACATTAGCGGTCTCTTTATGAATAAAATTGATAACCTCGAAAAGTGGTTATACTTTTGCCCCTCAAAAATCAAAGTAAGATTATATGTCAACGAAAATTGGTATTAATGGATTTGGACGAATCGGAAGATTAAGTTTCCGAGCGCTCCTTGAAAAAAACAACGTAGATGTAGTAGCAATCAACGATCTCACCGATACTAAGACGCTAGCGCACCTACTTAAATATGACTCCAACCATGGAAGATTCCCTGGTACAGTAGAGGCAGATGATAATAATATCATTGTGAATGGTAAGTCAATTCCTGTATATGCTGAAAGAGATCCGAAAAACCTACCTTGGTCCAAGCTAGGTGTGGAGATTGTTCTAGAGTCTACTGGTTTCTTCGTTGATGAAGCTGGTGCTGGTGGACACTTGAAAGCTGGTGCGAAGAAAGTAGTCATCTCTGCTCCTGCAAAAGGCAATATCCCAACGGTTGTATTGGGAGTAAATGAAGATACACTTACCGGAGATGAGACTATTCTTTCGAATGCGTCTTGTACGACGAACTGCCTGGCTCCTATGGCTAAAGTATTGGATGACAATTTCGGTATTGAAAAAGGATACATCACAACCGTTCATGCTTACACTTCTGATCAAAGAATTCAAGATGCTCCACACAAAGATCTAAGAAGAGCAAGAGCTGCGGCAGTATCCATAATCCCAACTTCAACAGGAGCAGCCAAAGCTGTGGGATTGGTTCTTCCACACCTGAATGGAAAGCTTGACGGAATCGCGATGCGGGTTCCTACCCCTACTGGTTCATTGACTGACCTTACATGTGTAGTTAGCAAGGACGTTACTGCTGAGCAAGTTAATGCAGCAATGAAAGCAGCCGCTGAAGGTCCAATGAAAGGCATCCTCGAGTACACTGAGGATCCAATTGTATCTATTGATATTGTGGGTAATCCTCATTCAAATATTTTCGATGCGAAACTTACTTCTTGTCAGGGCAACCTGGTGAAAGTGGTAGGATGGTATGACAATGAGGCTGGATACTCTGCAAGAGCAGCTGATTTGATCAGCAAGATTGCTTAAGGAATACCAACTAGAAATAAGAAAGGGAGCAAATGCTCCCTTTTTTTATGCTTTAAAGTAGACTCATTCAAGGCCAGACATGAACGAAAACTTTAATTGGATTGTGTTTATGCAATATTGGTATACACAGCCTGAACGTCATCATCATCTTCAATCTTATCCAGCATCTTCTCAATTTCTTCTAACTGTTCATCTGAGAACTCAACTGGGTTATTTGAGATTCGCTTCAATGTGGCCTTTTTCACTTCAATGGAAAGATCCTCTAACACCTTACTCATTTCTCCAAATTGAGTATAATCTGCATAAGCATAGATCATTCCTTCATTTTCCTCAATTTCTTCTAAACCACCATCGATCAATGACAATTCCAGTTCTTCGATATCCATCTCTTCGGTTTTTGCAAATTCAAAAACCGCTTTGCGATCAAACATAAATTCTAGCGATCCATTTGGAACAAACCCACCGCCTGCTTTATTAAAATAGGATTTAACGTTTGCGACTGTTCGGGTGGTATTGTCGGTGGCCGCTTCTACAAAAACCAAAACACCATGCGGGCCTTTGCCTTCATAGGTCACCTCAGAAATCTCATCAATATCTTTCCCTGCTGCTCGTTTGATGGCATTTTCAATGTTGTCTTTTGGCATGTTTTCTGCCTTCGCATTTTGAATGGCCGTACGCAGCTTAGCATTCATTTCAGGATCTTGACCGCCGTCTCTGGCGGCAACAGTTATTGCTTTGGCAAGCTTTGGAAATACCTTGCTCATTTTATCCCACCGCTTTTCTTTGGCTGCTCTGCGATACTCAAACGCTCTTCCCATGTTTTGTTAATTTGGTTTTATTGGATTACAAATAAAGATGAAGCAGTAATGAAAATCAAGATCAGTTTCGCTTCCAAACCACGTTCAAGATTACGCCAGATAACACAAGCGCCATACCTCCGTAAGTAATCAAATTATAGTTTTCATCAAAGATGAAAAACCCGAATGCCAATGAATAGATAATACCGATGTAAGTAAGAATCGATACCTTATTCAATTCCTCTTTTTGATAGGCTTTGGTCATCAAAAACTGGGCAATTTGAGTCGTAATACCGACAAGAATTAATACTACCCAATCCATACCTTCGGGTTGGACCCAGACAAAAGATGTCCATATTCCAGAAATAGGCAACATGATCAATGGGAAGTAGAAAATAATAACCAGCGGATGTTCACTGGTCTTCAGTTTACGAATGAAGTTGTAGGCTAATCCCATAAAAAGTGATGCTGCAACTCCCATCATTACATGCCATAAGGAAATCCGAGGATCAAATCCCTGAATGACCAATATTCCAGCGAAGCTCATGGCAAAGAACAACCATTGGACATTCTTCACTTTCTCTCCAACCAAAAATATCCCTAGAACTGCAGTAAAAATGGGAGCCAAATATTGCAAGGTTGAGGCTGTTGCCAAAGGTATTTGCTGTAGTAAACTGAAATATATGACCAGTGCGATGGCTCCTGCCACACCCCTACCGACTAACACCAATTTGTTATTCCCCCAAATATGAACCTTTTGACGGGTCAGGAAAAAGAGACTGATGGCCATAGAAATAACCGAACGGAATAAAATGATTTCGACCGCTGGAATATGTGGGACTAGCTTAACGCACACCTTCATGATGGTAAAGGTGAAAGAAGCAAAAAGCATGTATTTAACTCCTTGACTCAAATGCTCAAGAAGTTATGGTTCCGTCTTTTATTTCAAGCTTTCGATCTGCCATACCTGCCAATTCCATATTGTGGGTAACTATGACAAAAGTCTGCCCAATTTTGTTTCTTAGATCAAAGAAAAGTTGATGTAAATCGTCAGCACTTTGAGAATCAAGGTTTCCGCTTGGCTCATCGGCAAAAACAATCGAAGGTTCATTAATTAAGGCACGTGCCACCGAGACTCGCTGTTGCTCCCCACCCGAAAGTTCAGAAGGTTTATGATCGGCTCGTGCTGATAGGCCAAGTACACCTAAAAGTTCGTTTGCTCTTTCTTTCGCCTTGGCATCTCCATTTATGAATGCAGGAATGCAAACATTTTCAAATGCAGTAAACTCCGGGAACAGATTGTGAAACTGGAAAATAAATCCTATTTCCTGGTTTCTGAATTGAGCCATTTTCTTTTGGTTAAGTGAAGAGATTTCTACATCATTGAACAAAACCTTCCCCTGATCCGGAACATCCAAAGTTCCCAGGATATGTAGTAATGTGCTCTTTCCTGCACCTGAAGCACCCACAATACTTACAATTTCTTCTCTTTCAATGGAAAGATTGATCCCTTTTAAGACATTCAGTCCATTGTAAGACTTGTGAATATTGTCGGCTTTTAGCATGCCGGCAAAGATATGCTTATATCATGCAATAGAACCAACTCAATTGGTGTCAATCTTGGTTATACGTCTACGATGATTTAGCTTCGCAGAAAATTTATTTTCCATGAAATAGACATTATCAAATTCATAATTCTATTCAACCTAGATAACGTGAATTTTTTAATGAAAATGACATGCGACCATCGATAAATAAACAGCACAGATGAATATTCACGAATACCAAGCCAAAGAAATTCTTAAGTCATACGGAGTGACCATCCAGGAGGGTGTTGTAGCAGACACACCTGATAAAGCAGTAGAAGCTGCAAAAGAATTGAATCGAGAAACAGGAACCGAATGGTACGTTATCAAAGCACAGATTCATGCAGGAGGAAGAGGAAAGGGAAAAATCAATGAAACTGGATCAAATGGAGTGGTATTAGCAAAAAGTCTGGATGAGGTAGCACCAAAGTCTAAAGATATTCTCGGCGGAGTACTAGTCACACATCAAACAGGTGCTGAAGGAAAGAAAGTAAACAAAGTACTCATTGCCCAAGATGTGTACTATCCTGGTGAATCTGATCCAAAAGAGTACTACCTATCTATTTTACTAGATCGAGGTACAGGAAATAATGTCATTATGGCCTCTACAGAAGGTGGAATGGACATTGAAACAGTTGCTGAAGAAACCCCTGACAAGATTGTAAAAGAATGGATTGACCCAGCTGTCGGATTACAGGGATTCCAAGCTAGAAAAGTTGCCTTTGCGTTAGGCTTAGAAGGTGAGGCATTCAAGGGGATGGTAAAATTCATTTTCGCATTGTACAAAGCATACGAAGGTACCGATGCGTCTCAATTCGAGATTAACCCAGTACTCAAGACTTCTGATAACAAAATATTAGCAGTAGACGCCAAAGTAAATATTGATGACAATGCACTCTATAGACACAAGGATATTGCGGAATTAAGAGATCTTACAGAAGAAGATCCATTGGAAGTAGAAGCTGGTAAATCAGGCTTGAACTACGTAAAGCTTGACGGGAACGTTGGATGTATGGTGAATGGAGCTGGTTTGGCTATGGCGACCATGGACATTATCAAACTTTCCGGTGGTGAGCCTGCCAACTTCCTGGACGTAGGAGGAGGAGCAAATGCGCAAACCGTAGAGGCTGGATTCAGAATTATCCTAAAAGATCCGAATGTAAAAGCTATCCTAATCAACATTTTTGGTGGGATTGTACGATGCGATCGTGTTGCTAATGGAGTGGTAGAAGCATACAAAAACATTGGAGATATTAAAGTACCAATAATCGTAAGACTTCAGGGCACCAACGCTGAAGAAGGCGCAAAAATCATTGAAGAGTCCGGCTTGAAAGTGACTTCTGCAATTGTACTCAAAGATGCAGCCGAGAAAGTTAAAGAGGTACTTTCTTAATTTGATTCAATTACCCTACTTAGGGGTCATTCAATAAAAGCTTGCCATAGTTGTAAATCACACAACTATGGCTTTTTTACGTTTATCACTTTTATCGCTTATTATCTGGGGTTGTTCAGAAAGTACCCCACGTCCTGAAAGTAGATCAGAACTATTTTCTGGCGTTAACGAATTTGGGAAGACCTGGCAGATTCAAGAAATAGAAATTGAGCTAGGTACGTTGCTACCTAAAACATGTGTAACAGATAATTTCATCACCTACTTTCCTGATGGAACTTATGAGATCAATGAAGGAGCAACAAAATGTGATCCTCAAGATCTTCCAGGTGTTATTGGTCAATGGTTCTTAGACACTTCTGAAGAACGGCTATTTGTAGAAATCGGTGACAGTGTTCAAGTATGGGACATTAACAGTACATCAGAAGACTCACATCGTATTACTTCACAATTTGTAGAAGGAAATCGAACATATACCTTCATTTTATCGAATTAATTGACCTATTCAAAGAAACAATTGGGGGTATCTAAGTATAAGATGGCCCTACTAATGACAACAAAATGAAATCAATATGAATTACGTGAGATTTTTTCTATCAGTATTGACGGTGATTGTTTTGCTTGTCATGCTAAGCTAAATCAAAAGAAAAACAACATATACAATCACCGCTGAACGAGAAAGCCCTCCTTTTTGGAGGGCTTTTTTGCTTTTATATATCTTTTAGTTTCCAGTATTCTTCAACAATTGATGCATAAAAAAACTTACGTAGCATAGGTGTTAGGTGTGCACTCGGAAGGATTATTCGTACGCTTAACCATACGCATAATCCCTCATGAACCTCTGCTATGCTTCGGTTTATCTCGTACCCTTACCCATGCGCTTAACCCCTCGTGAACCTCTGCTATGCTTCGGTTTCGAACCAGGCTTCTCATCCTTCCAATCAGCGGTCAAATTCTTAATCAAAGGACATAAAAAAACACCTACGTAGCATAGGTGTTAGGTGTGCACTCGGAAGGATTCGAACCCTCAACCCCCAGAGCCGAAATCTGGTATTCTATCCAGTTGAACTACGAGTGCAAAATTCGGGATCGCAAATATAGAATTAACCTATCTAAAACGAAATCTTATCGACAGAACTAAAGCTCATGGATTCCTTTTTTCCAGCTTTTCCTGTCCATTCCATTCTTACCAAATCAACTTCAACCTCCAACTTGCTATTATCAGCTTTAACCAAAATCACTCGGTAGGTAGTAACTCCTTTTTTACGTTTTATGGTCTCCTTGAAACTAATCCGTTTTATGTTTTTAAAGGCTATATTATTTGTTTCCCCACGATAAGAATAGTTGAGAGATGTAGACGATCCGGACCCTTCACTTTGCAGAAATGATACATTTGTCAAGCTTAATTGGTCTCCGTTATTTTTAACAACCGTCAATGGTCCTTGTGCAAAAAATAAAACAAGAATAATTAGTAACGTTTTCATAGATTAATACAATTCTAAATAAGTAAGTTACAAAATCAAATACTTAGTTAGCTTTTTAGCAGCTATATTTATGCCAAAAAAGAATGGAAGAACAAGAGTCGATGAATTTTTCAGAATGGGTAGATTCACTAACCGTTTCAGGAGCAGTGAATGTATTTTTAGTGATTGGTTTCGTGATACTTATTCTTTGGCTCGTCATCAGAACATTCAGAGGTAAACCTTCCGCCTAAAGTTCGGCAGAGCAATATTTACAATACATTGCATCTTCGTCGTGGCCCGACTTTCCGCAGGTCCCACACGTTCGCTTTAAGGTTTCTGCAGTTTTCTTTTTCTCCTTTTCTGCACTTATTATTTCCGTTGTGACAATCCCAGTAGGAACTGCAATGATGGCATAACCCATTAGCATCAACATAGAGGCAACTACCTGCCCAAATACGGTTTGTGGGGCAATGTCACCATACCCAACCGTTGTTATCGTTACAATTGCCCAATAAATACTTCGAGGGATGCTGGTAAAACCACTCTCACCTCCTTCTATCATATACATCAGCGTACCCATAATCATGGCCAATGTAAAAACCGCACCCATGAAAACCAGAATCTTATGCCTACTTGCAGCTAATGCATTTGTTAATATGGATGCTTCTCGGAGATACCTACCAAGTTTAAGTATCCTGAATATTCTTAGCAGTCGTATTGAACGAATAACAACCAGGTAGCTTCCTCCAGCGACAAATAAAGTGATATAAGTAGGTAGTGTAGCCAGCAAATCAACTATTCCAAAGAAGCTAAATGCATACTTCTTAGGTTCAATGGTAATCACAAGTCTCAGAGCATATTCTATGGTAAAAAGTATGGTAAAAAACCACTCTAATATGAAGAATACCGTAGAATAGGATTCTCGAATTTCCCGAACACTCTCAAGCATAACGCTAAGCACACTCAATACGATCGCCCAAAGTAAGATGATATCGAAAAGCTTACCGGTGCGAGTCTCGGTACCAAAGACAATAATGAAAAGTTGCCTTCTCAGGCGAGGAAAGTATTTGAATTCCGGGTGAGACATAAGATAAAAATACAATGAAAAAAAAACCCCGCAACAGCGGGGTTTTAATATCTATTAGGTATTTCTTAGAAAGGTGCGTTAATAGGAGCAAAATCAAGAGGATTTACCTCAGGAATAGATGCACCATATGTTGAATTGATCGCTTTGATTATTTCATTAGCTATCAATGCAGCACCACGTCCATTTGGATGGACACCATCTGTTGACCACACACTATTGTACAGCTCTTCGGTAGATAAGCTTAAAGGAACAAGGTTGATGCCTCCTACTTCAATACCAAGAACACCATCTGCGGCTGCAATACCTGCATCGCCCAGCTGCAATGCTGTGGCTTGAGCTGCACTTAGTCCATACATATCTGCGAAAAGTGGTCTCACATCTACTAATGTTACATTCGGATTTGCAGCCACCAATGCATCAATAATTCCATTGTAAGTTGCATATGCTGTTATCGCCTCAACTTGCTCACTCATTGTAAATGAGTATTGATCAGGAACTGCTACGCCAACACCATATACTGAATTTGGATCTCCTGGAACTGCTTCTGTTCCAATAACAGACAAGCCAGTGAGAGGAAATAAATCAGAAGAGCCAGTGGTCGCATCAACCTGTGCTTGCCTGATACTAGCCAAGCCAAATGCAGTTAAATCTGTAAGAGATTCATCTGTTATTACAGGAGCATTAGCAACATCTCCCGTAAAAGTGATGGTTCTCATATCAACTTCCGCCTGAGTAAGTCCAGGCACAAGTCCTCCATCCAATATTCCTTGCATGCCATCATTGTACGCACCATAAACTGCAGCACTATTAAGTAACGCCGCGGTAGGCCCATCTATACTTCCTGCAGGCAGTATTGCTACTCCAGCATTGAGTGTAGTTACTGTCTGAAAGAATGGTATGATCGTTACAGGAGGTACATTCAATACAATTCCTTGTGCTCCATCTGCCGTCAAACTTGTTAATACGTCCGTGTATTCCGTTTGAAAATCAGCTGTTGCTGTTATTGTAGATATAGCCTCATCACCACCAGCAGTGGCATAACCCAATACATCGTTCGATCCAATCCACAAGGTAAAGAATGAAGCATCCGCACTTACTGCATCATCAAGAACTGACGAGGTAGAAGGATTTGATGCAAAGGCATTATAAAATGGATTTCCAACGTCCGGGAATCCGTAACCAGGAGTGGTCAAATCAACGACTCTAGCTCCGGGAACACCAAAGTTATTAAGTGCGGAACCGGTGTTTGTTGACTGAGTTAAAAAGGCACCTTCCGTAAATTGAATCACATCACCAAAGCTTCCCATTCCAGCTAATGCTAATTGAGCAGCTTCTAAATCGATAAAAGATTTACCTCGGGCAGCTACACCTTCTACTCCTCCAAATCCATTTCCACTGGTAATATCCGGTTGAACGAAAGCTCCACCACCAGCGGTAGCAAATTGTGTCGCCAAGATATTAGGAAATGATTCTTCCTGGCCTTCCGGATGCAAAGCACCATCTGTAAAGCCTGCAGTGAGGGAATTACCAACAGCTATGTAATTGGATAAATCCAAAGTCCCTGTACTCGGAGCTGTCGGCTCATTTACTTCAATCCAATCTTCAACGAGATCATCCTCCGTACTACATGCGAACATGATAGCAGCAAAAAGTAATAATGTGAGTTTATTATATATTTTTTTCATTGTCTTCAATTTTAGAAGTTGCTTAGAATGTTATCAAGGTTCAATTGCACGTAGTAAAGTGCCCCTATGCTTGGGTTAGCATGAGAAGTCGTGTAACGCTCGTTCAAGATGTTTGAACCTCCAATCTTAACTCGACCATTTATGCTAGGCAACTGGTAAGTAACCTGTGCATCCAATGTAGCAAAGTCTGAAATTACACTTGAACCAATCGCAGATTGCCATAGGAAGGCATCTTGCCATCTGTAGGTAAGTCCAAACCCTATTCTTTCTGTAATCTTTCTGTTACCAAAAGTGATATTGTATCTCCACTCAGGAGTATTAAATGCAACATTGTAAGTTCTTGCAGTCAAATCATCAAGATCTTCAAGTTTGTTAAATGAAGCATTTGCACCGAAGTTGAATCCCTCAAGGAACGTATACTCTGCACCAAGTCCAAATCCATACGTATTGATATCCTGATCAATATTGGTATCAATTCCGTATCGTTGAAGGCTTACACCGGTTGCGCCACCATCAACAAATGTTTGAAGTTCAGTAGCTCCATGTCGAGCACCTGCTGAGGCCACTGTATAGCCACCGGGCACCGACTGGATATCACCAGTTACTACCGCTTGAGTTACATCAATTTCAGCACCAAAATCCTGGTACGTACTGTTGTAATAGAATGCATCAATCAATAATCTTCCATCCAGTAGAAGTCCTTTATAACCTACTTCCCAGGTATTTACTTTTTCAGTCTCAAAGTCTTTGTACGCATCTGCTGCAACTACAAGGTCATTCACGTTACCACTTGCCTGAGCTGCCATCACACTTTCAGTGGTATAAACCGTATTCGTGTTGATGTTGTAGTTCTCCGTCAAAATCTCATTTCTACCAATCAAACGTCTTGTCACCACATCCAAATCGATGTATTGATCCTGAGTTGTTGGAATTCTGAAACCTCGCTGGAACGAAGCTCTGAAGTTTTGATCAGCTAAAAATTCCCATACCCCTGAAATTCTTGGAGAGAACTGGCCGGTGAAGTTTTCATTCTTATCGTATCGTACGGATCCTTGAAGTTTTACATTGTCAATGATGTCCTTAGAGATCTGAACGTAACCACCAAATTCATTGAATGATACCTCATCTCCTGCATCATCCAATGTAAAGAGCGTTCCTTCAGAGTTTAGCGCGTAAGTTCTGAAGTTTGCTCCAACAACCACATCAGCGAAATCGATTTCGTTCTTGAAGTTGTAGCTACCTTCATAGTGCCACAAAGCAGAGTTATCTAAGAATTTAGCACCTCCTTCAGCAATAGAAAGGTTTCTAAATTCATCAAAGTCAGACTGGAATGTTTCTGAGTTAACACCTGGTTGAGCAGCATCAGCAACGCCTCTTGCAGCGTTATGCAGTGCAGTGTAATCATTAGCAGGGATTACTATTCCTGTTGGGTTTGCACCCGTAGTATTTCCTCCTGTCAAGAAATCAACATAAGATCCAAAATATGCAGGAAGATATCTTCTTTGGTTAATTAAAGAAGCAATGGTGTTTGCAGCATACGTATCTCCTGAATTTTCCTGAGTGGTGTAACCTCTAACGAAGAAGTTATCTCCTCTTAATTCTAGTTTTGCTGTCCAAATGTTGAATCCATCCAAAATGAATCGGTCATTCGCTGTATATACTGAGCTACCTTGTCCCCAGTTCATCTGTGCGATCGCTTCGATCTTATCATTGATTCGGTAGTGGAATGCACCCCCAAGTTTTAAACTTTCAGTGGTGTTATCTACAAAGTCTGCTTCTGCGTATCCAGTTGGAGAAAATGCACCATTTGTACCGTTTGGCAACAAACTTCTTACGGCTGATAAACTGGCAGCAGTTGTCGGATCAGTTGCAGGATTATTGATGGTAAGATCAGCAATGGTACCCACATCAATTAAGAAATCTCCATAGGTATTGATACCATCATAAACTCTATTATTTGCTCTGTTGGCAGCCAAATTTCCTTCCACCGTTGCACCACTCTGATCTCTTTGGTCAACTCCAATGAAATCCTGAGCTCTCAACCATGAAGCGTTTACTTTCACTGCCATTTTGTTGTTCCAGGCTTTTGCATACCTAAAACCTAAATCTGTATAAGGTGATGCTTCATGATCACGCTCATCAAGGTGAGTTACCCCAACTTTTGAGTAGAAATCCAGACCTTGGTAGTCAAAAGGACTCTTACTGTTCATTAATAAGATACCTTGAATAGCATTTGGTCCGTAAAGTGCAGAAGCTGCTCCCGGGATAAGCTCGACACTCTCTAAATCTAATTCACTGATACCTACAACGTTACCCACTGGGAAGTTGAGACCAGGTGCCTGGTTATCAATTCCATCTATCAGCTGAACGAAACGGGTGTTACCATTGGCACCGAAACCTCTCGCATTGACTGATTTAAATGTTAAACTCTGCGTACTGAAATCTACACCATTTAGGTTTCTGATACCGGTGTAGAAATCTGGAGAAGGAGCGTTTTGAATGTCCAAAATGTCCATTCTTTCAATGCTTACGGGTGACTTTAAGGAACTTTCCTCGACCCTTGAAGCAGAAACCACTACTTCTTGTCCGAGAAGTGTTGACTCCTCCAACTGAATATCAATACTTGTTGTACCAGAGGTAACTTCAATTCTTTGTGTTTCATATCCTACATATGAAATCACAAGATTAAAAGGTGGTTGAGATTGCACTGTCAATGAGAAATTACCGTCTATGTCTGAGATAGTACCGAGTACAGTACCTTCCACAAGGACGTTAACACCGATTAATGCTTCACCTTCACTATCTACGATGTTCCCACTTACCGTGGTTTGAGCATAGGCAGCGACCGAAAAAACAGTCAAGGCTAACCCAAAAATCATCTTTGTCAAATTCCTGATCATAAGGTTGATGTTTTGTGAATTAAAATTTTTTGAGATTAATAATACTTAAAAATACCCTGCAAATAAGCATTTATATATAACTTATTTAGGCATGGCATTGCAAAAATTTCAATGAAGAAATATTATGCATGCATAATATTAGTGATTTTTCATGAAACGGAGCACTTTCTACGGAAATGAAAAATTGTATTACCCCTCGTTTTTCACATGCTCTACCAGCTTGTCACACAATTGAGAGATCTCTTTATTCATAAATTCATCCCCTGTGGCATTGAGTACACTTTGCGCCAAACCACCCAGACAATCAATATAAAAGTGTTTCATTTCGTCCATGGGCATATCTTTTGACCAAAGGTCAATTCTCATCGTGTTTTTGTTTTCGTGATCCCAAAGTGATAGACTGATCGATTTGGTTTCGGATAGACCGCAACCTTCTTTTTCGTCTGCATCCCACATGATTTTTTCAGGAATGTTTTCCTGATCTAACTCAACTACGAATTTGATTTCTGATTTTCTCATTAGCTAATAAGTACTGTTTAAATATTCTTTCCACACATTAGGGTATGGAGTTCCTAAAAGATTGATATCGATTGGCTGATTCATCGTCAATGGTTGTATCACATCCGATGGCCATTACGACTTCATCAATATTGTCCAATCGAGATTGCTCGAGCTGATGAGCCGCGATAAACTTGGATTGCTGATTAGATTGCACGGTTAGTATCTTTTCAAAAAACAACCCACCTGATTTACATGACTGACCAGTTTCTGATAATATCGAAATAGCCAGGGTATCCGCCTGAATCTCATTTCCTCGAGTAAATGTTAGAAAATCGTCTGTCAACTCTAAATCATTGATGATACTTCTGAGTGACTCTTCGTCACCACTCGCAGCAATTTCTTTCAGGTTATTCACACCATATTTGAAAAATAAGGTCTCTGTAATGTGTGATTCATTGATGTGTGCAACTAAATGCGCAATCAATCCAGAAAACTGATCTTCATTATCGAGGAAGAAAATCATACCCGTCGAAACATAAATGTGTCCACCGGGAAAAGCAAAAGCTTGCCGATCAGTATCTTCCAATAAATAAATATTCCAGTTAAAGTCTTCTCCTTTGGTTATCAAAGAAGTAGATGTTATTTCTGTCAATCTTGTTATGGCATATCCATAAGGGATGCTATTCCCTTCTTGCGGGATAATCGTAAAAGTGGGATCATCAATAAGGGCCTGAGATAGTTTGTCTCCAAGCAATATTTCATCTTCTTCTGTGAAATCAATCAGATCATCCGTTTTCTTACAAGAAGAATTCAGCCATAGAATAGCTAATGCTAGAATTGAAATATGTGAAAGGCTAAATCTCAAATCAAAATACTTAATGCGGTTTCCTTATCCTTTATTAATTGTTCCTTCAAATTTTCAAGGCTATTGAATTTCATCTCTTCTCGTAATCTTCTTACGAATTCAACGACAATTTCTTGTCCATAGATATCTTGCTCAAAATTAAATAAGTGAGCTTCTATCGTCCGCTTACTTCCATCTACTGTTGGTTTAAACCCAATATTAAGCATTCCCAGATGTTCTTGGTCATTAATAAGGGCTTTGATTGCATAAGCTCCATCGGCCGGATACAGCTTATAGGACTCTGGCACATCAATATTTGCTGTTGGAAAGCCAAGGGTTCTTCCGGTTTTATTTCCACTTACTACCTTCCCCCTAATTGAATAATTTCTTCCCAACAATGAATTTGCCAGGTGAATCTCGCCACTTTCCAGTGCAGTTCTAATTTTTGTTGAACTCACGCCGATGTGGTCAATTTCCTGTTTTGATATTTCATTGACGGAGAATCCATATTTCGAAGCATTATCCTGAAGGAAGTGAATATTTCCTTCCCGGTTATTTCCGAAATGGTGGTCATAGCCTATGAAAAGCTTCTTGGTTCCAACTTTATCTACCAGAATCTGCTGAACGAATTCATCAGCACTGAGATTGGAGAACTCAGGAGTAAAAGCAATCTTGAGGATATAGTCTACACCCAATTCTTCAACCAACTGTACTTTTTCATTGAAGGTGGTTAAGAGCTTAAGTTTATCAGCATCTTTCTTGAGAATGAATCTTGGATGTGGCCAAAAGGTAATCAAGATGCTCTTCCCATTGTTGTTCTTTGCTTCTGTTACAAGTCGCTTTAATATCGTTTGATGACCCATATGGACACCATCGAATGTACCGATTGTAACAACCGCAAAATCCGGCTTCTCAAAAGCATCCAAATGGTCAATTACTTTCATTATGCTGAAGAATAAAATCTTGCAAATCTACCGCATCTGATAACTGATATTCTCCTACACTGGTTCGAACCAATTTTTTCAAATATGCTCCTACTCCGAGTTTTTGACCAAAATCGTGAGCCAGGCTCCTTATATAGGTTCCTTTTGAACATGAAACCTTAAACTTTACTTCCGGAAGTGTGGAAAAATCAATTTCAAAATCATTAATGGTAAGCGTGCGAGGTTCAAGTTTTACTTCCTTGTTTTTTCTTGCCTTTTTATACGCTCGTTCACCTCCTACTTTGACAGCTGAGTGTGCCGGTGGTATTTGTGTAATGGTTCCAATAAATGCACTTCTGGCCTCTTCGAGATCAGACGAAGAAATATGCGACCAATCAGTTTCCGAATCAAATTCGGTTTCTAAATCATACGATGGTGTGGTCCGACCAATTTCAATAATGCCTTCGTAAGTCTTATCAAGGCCCTGAAGTTCATTCAACTTCTTGGTGAATTTTCCAGTTCCAATAATCAGCAATCCTGTTGCGAGAGGATCAAGTGTTCCTGCATGACCAATTTTCTTCACTTTAAGGGCATACCTCAATTTTTTTACGACATCAAAGGATGTCCAATCAACAGGCTTATTGATCAGTAAGAGGCGTCCTTCTTCGTAAGTGTTCTCCATATATTAAGCTGAGATGATTGCGATTAGTCCTACAATAAAACAGTAAATGGCAAAGTATGTGAGCTTGCCATTTTTTACAATCTTAACCATCCATTTACAGGCAATAAAACCTGATACAAAAGCAGCCAAAAAACCAAGGATTAAACTCAGAGTATTGATAGAATGGGCTGATGGATTTTCAGCATAGTCCATAAGTTCTAACAGACTGGCTCCTAATATTGGAATCAAAACCATCAAGAATGAAAATCGTGCAGCCTTGGATCTTTCAACTCCTAATATTAATGCTGTTGCAATTGTTGATCCGGATCGAGAGATACCTGGCAATACAGCGACGGCTTGCGCAATACCAATTACAAAAGCTCCAACAAACCCAACATTACTTTTTCCATCTTTTTTGTAATGCGCAAATAATAGCAAACCACCTGTTACCAATAACATTGATCCAACAAGTAAAAGATTGCCGATAAACAACTCCTCAATTTGATCCTTAAAGAATATTGCAACGACAAAGACTGGTACCATGGACAAAAGAATTTTTCCAGCAAACTGTGTGGATTCATTCCATTGGAACTTAAAGATATCTTTAACTAGGACCTGTATATCATCCTTGAATACAGCAATGGTTGCCAAAGCTGTGGCAAGGTGTACCACAATAGCAAAAAGTAAATTATCAGAACTTTGAGCATCTAAAAGAACCGATCCAATTTCAAGGTGACCACTACTGCTTACAGGTAAAAACTCAGTAAGTCCCTGAATAATCCCTAAAATAAGGGCCTCCATCCAATTCATTCAGTGTCTGACTTTGATTTTGGCTTATAAAAAATTGCTACAAACTGGATTGCAAAACCAAGCATCACAATAATTGGACCGAGTGTAAGTCCGAGAAAACCGAAACCGTATGGTTCGGAATCCAAGGTCATAATAATAAAACCAATTGCCAGAACAATAATTCCAGCTATCATGATCATATAGTTTGCTTTTGAAAAAGCTAGTTTTCTTTTTTCAGACATGGTCAATAAAGTTCGTCTAAAGACATTTTTAAATATTTTCTAATTGCTCTGAGTGAGCTGATGTATCCCACAAATATTCCCATCACCAGAATCATTGAGAATAGAATTAGAAAGCCATTGGTGTCTTGTAAATCTTCTAGTCCTTCAATGATGCTATTCATATAAACAGTAAATCCATAAATAATTCCGCAAGAAAGGACTCCAGCAAAAAATCCATACATCATGGAACGGTAGAGGAATGGGCGCTGTATAAACGAGCTAGTAGCACCTACCAATTGCATGCTTCTTATCAAGAATCGTTGGGAAAAGAGGGCCAACTTGATCGTGTTATTAATGAGAATAATAACGACGAACAGTGCAAAAATGGCTATTCCCAGGAGGATAAATCCAATTTTCGTTAAATTCTCATTGATGCTTTCAATCAAGCTTTCTTCATATTCAACTTCAAAAACTCCACGAATCTTTTCGATTTCTGCTTTGATCTGATTCAAACTGTCAAGCGCTTGATAGCTTCCCTTTACTTTAACAGACAATAGGTCACGAAGAGGATTATCCCCTAAAAATTCTTTGAAGTCCTCTCCTGTTGCCTGAACAAATTGTTCAGCGGCCTCTTCTTTGGTAATCAATGTAATCTGGGGCTCCTCTTTTACCAAAACATATGGTTTTGAGGCAATTGCTGTTCTGATCTTTGTGATATCAGATTGATTGATATTCTTATTTAGATAAATCTGGACTTCAATATTTTCCTGAATGCGTGTTCCCAACCTTGAACTGTGCATTACCAACCATCCAAAAAGGCCCAAAACCAACAATGCCACTGTGATACTAAATACCACACTGGCAAAGGGATAGCTTCCTAGCTTTCGTTTTTTTCTGGTTTTTTTGTCTTCCATTCAGCCACGAATTTAGGCAAAATGGATGTGCTATGGAACGTAATCGAAGTTACTTATTTTCTCTAAGCATTTTCAGCTCATTTATTACATCCGTATTGGTCACTTTAGGCAACTCGGTAAGTTTATCAGCATTACCTACTTTATAGTAACTACCAATGTAGTATACATAGATGCGTCTTCCGCTTGCACTATTTATCTCTAGAATTTCATAAGGAGCTTTATCAAATGCACCATTAAGGAAGAGTTTTCCATCATAGTATTTGTATTTGATGATGCTACTTTTAGTAATCTCTGAGCGAACATCTATTGAATTTTCAGAAATAACATTGCTTGTACTAGAAGGAATTTCGTCTAAGCCAGTAGTTTCAAATTCAGTCTCATCGCTAATGGATTCAGCATTTGGCGCTTCAAAACTAGGTTTGTAAACTTCTTCTTGCTTAGCTTCAGATGTGCTTTCCAAATCTTCAACTACAAGGTTATCAGAGGTATCGGTAGTCTCCGAAATCACTGATTCTTCAGTTTTGCTATTTTGAGCCACCGCATGTACCGGAAGTTCTTGAGGTTTCTCTAACTCAACAGATTGAGTAGAATTCGAATCCTCTTCTTCTCCAAGACTCCACACAAAATCAATAGATTCAACTTCCTGAGCTTCGACAGTTGCCAGTTCATCTGAAGCAATGTCTTCAGTTCTTTCACCATATAAATAAATACCCGTACCGATCAATGAAGCGATAATTACTCCGCCAAACGATTTCATGAGCGCAGATTGTTGAGCGAATTCAATCCAAGTAGGACCTACGTTGATGGCATCCAATCTTGATTTTAATTCAAGTTTACGATATTCTTTAAGCCCATTTATAATGTCTGACTGAAAATCATTTTCTGCCTTTAACGCAGGATCTGACTCAAGAAGCTTGTTGAAGTCAGCCATTTCTGACTCACTCATCCTTCCTGAGTGGTAATTGTCTAGTTGCTCGTTGGTTAATTTCGTCATGCTAATCAAAAAAGTCTTCTGTGGTGTACTTGCTCTTTATTAAACTGTCTAGTTTTTTCTTACACTTATATTTCTTCGTTTTGGCTGTATCCGTGTTTGCAAAATTCATCTTCTTCGCAATCTCCTGCATTCCCATACCATCGAAATAATAGTATGTTAACACACTCTTACAAACATCTCCCAGCTCCCCGATACATTCCATTACGATCTTAAGTCTTTCTTTGTCTTCGTGCTTCTGGTGTTCTTCACCATCCACCTCTTCAGAACTCAAACGACTTTTGCGATCTAATTCCTTTCTCCACTGATTGAGACATATACTGTATAAATAGGTACTGATTTTTGATGTTAAAACCAGCTTCCCACTAGCAGCTTTTTGCCAAAAAGCGAGTAAGGCCTCTTGATATACGTCTTTCGCCTCGTCCTCAGTGCCGTTATTGGACAGAACAATCTTGGTCATCATCCGGTAGTATTTCTTATACAGATGATCAAGCACGCGCTCGTCTCCACGACTAATTCGCTCCAATATCTCACTGTCCTTCATACACCAAGCCAGTTTTTAATACGTTTAACACCAATTAAGTAACCCCTCAAGGGTGAGTAGGTAGGGTTACACTTGTAAAATACGATAAATCTCACGTTAATTCAATGACTGTACCATCCGCAATCCCAAATACCACATCTTCCTTCTTGGGCCTTATTTTCTTAATACCTGTGAATTGACCGAAGGCTGGTAGCAGTCCATATCCATCTGAAAAATAAAAACAAGGCATAGTTATGCTTTGTCTTCCCTTTCCGCGGATAGAGATCCCTGGATGAATGTGTCCCGAAAGATTGAAATGAGCTGATTCTTCTCGTATATGACTGAATGAAAAAGGGGGGATTTCTAATAAAGTTGTCAATTCGAGTGAACGAGGATATTCCATCAGAATATCATGATTCCCTTCAACGAGAACGAAAGAAACAAAATCGTAAACATTAATAAATTGAAGGAAATCCTGCCATTCATTATTCTCAAAACTATGAAATAAATCTCCCAGTAAAATGACTCGCTCTGGTTTATGATTTTGAATGAGTGATTGTAAAATCTGAAGATCCGTCAAGTGAATTTTCCGAGAAATCGGGATCCCGTGTTTTCTAAAATGGCCGGCTTTCCCTAAGTGAAGGTCCGAAACAATAAGTGTTTGTTTGGATTTCCATAAGATTGCTCGTTCTGGAAGCAACAATAATTGTTCTCCTTTAATTGCATAAATCTTACTACTCACCAGAATTAGGAAGCCAGGTTTGCGTTCGATAAAAGAAGAGTAAATATCCTCTGACCTTCAACTTTCCATCATCATCTACCCACAGTTTACAATCATAGACGTTTCCGTTTTCAGGATCCATGATTTCTCCTTTGTGGTATTCATTGTCCTTTTTGTTGAACTTCATATCACTGATAATCTCCATTCCAATAATTTTCTTTCCTTTTCGGTGATCTTCGCATTCATCACAGACGGGGTCCGGATCTTCTCCGGGTTCTCTAAATAGCTTCTGGATTTTCCCAAAGTATTTACCCTCCTTTTCATAGATTTCAACAATGGATCTAGGCTTACCTGACTCATCATCTATCGTTTTCCACTCACCTACTATTGATTGGGAAAATGCCGATGCAAAAATGGCAAGCATCGCAGTGTATAGTATTGCTTTTTTCATACCTTCAAATTTAGTCTTGACTTACAGACCTTTCAAGTTGTACCTGCATTTTTAGTATTCTATCCGTGATATCCTCCGAACTTAAACGTTCTCTTCTAAGCATATCTACTAGAATAGGGAATGCAAATGGAGTTGGCTTTTCGGTTTCCTTTAAGATGATTTTTTGGTTGTTAATTCTTCGGATGGCCTCCATAAACCTGGACTGGTCAATTTGCAAGGTCATCACTTCTTGCATCGACTGTTTTAACAGCAAGTTATCTTCATCGTATTCCTGAAATGCTTTATAAATGATACCAGATGATGCTTGCAGATGTCGAGCCTTGATATTCTTGCCCGGGTAGCCTTGAAAAATTAAACCTGCAATGGTTGCTACATCTCTAAATTTTCGTTGCGCCATTTCTGTCATATTGATAGATTCATTAATATCCTCATAGATGTTCTCTTCAGAAAACAGATCAAGCTCCAATCCCTCCTCAATGGCAATTTCCTGATCGGAAAGCAATTCAAAACCATAGTCATTCATGGAAATAGAAAATGTGATTTTTTGAAGTTTGCTCATGCGGTATGCAATCAATCCTGCCAATACTTCATGGACAAACATTCCTTCGAAAGTGAAGAAAAACAGGTGATGACCGTGCTCCGTTTCCACCTTCTCAATTAAAAGAGACTTACTGTCCGGTATCATAGACATTCTGTTCTGCAGATCAAGAATGGGTTTGATCTTTTGGAGTTCTACATCTGAATAGTCTCCATTAATGGCTCCTTGAAGTTTTTCGCGAATCTGATCTGATAAGAGAGAAGAAAGTGGTAGACGCCCGCCTCCCCATGATGGAGTAAGTCCGCTTTTTCGTTTGGACTTTTTTACCAAAACAGTCAAGTCTTTGATCATCATAAATTCCAGATTCTGGCCAGCAAACCAAAATGTATCTCCGGGATTGAGTTTAGATACAAAACTTTCCTCCACGGTTCCAAGATGTCCTCCTGTGATGAATTTGACACTCATCGCCGGATCTCCTACTATTGTTCCAATGGATAACTTATGCCGTTGAGCTGCTCTTCTGTTGATGATCTTATATACGCCATCATCATTATAAACTCTTGAAAATTCATCGTATTCCCCCAGGGTACTTCCTCCCGTAGTGATAAACTCTAGCGCCCAGTTCCAATCATCGGCACTCAGTAATCGATAGCAATAGGTTTGTTTGATCTCTTCGAGAATCTCCAACGGACGGAAGCCTCCACTAACAGAGAGTGTCACCAGGTATTGAACAAGCACATCCAAACATCTTTCCAATGGTTTTCGCTGCTCAAACTTGCCTTTTTCAATGGCCGTACGCAGTGCAGCTCCTTCGATTAATTCCAACGAATGTGTGGGTACAAAGAAAATACGACTCAACTCTCCGGGGCCATGTCCACTCCTTCCTGCTCGTTGTTGAAAGCGAGAAACTCCTTTAGGCCCTCCTATTTGAATAACCGTATCCACAGGACGAAAGTCCACCCCGAGATCAAGACTTGACGTGCAAACTACCAATTTTAATTTCCCTTCGTGCAAGGCATCTTCCACCCAATTACGAATGTTTTGATCCATGGAACCGTGATGCATCGCAATAACTCCAGCTAAATCAGGTGCCCCCTTCAAAATGGCTTGGTACCATAATTCTGTTTGAGATCTTGTGTTGGTGAAGAGCAACGTTGTGTTGCTCTGTTCGATGATTGGTAAAACCTTGTCTAATAACTTCACACCCAAATAACCCGACCAGGGAAACTTTTCTACCTCGTCCGGCATAATGGATTTCACCTCTATTTTCTTCTCAACGTCAGAGCGAATAGAGACTGCATCTTTGTACAGATCCTCCCCTAAGAGCACACGTTTTGCTTGTGGTAGATTTCCGATAGTCGCTGAGATCCCCCATACTTTGAGTGTGTTATCTGTGAGTTTCTTTATTCGGGAAATGGCGAGCTCTGTTGCGACTCCACGTTTTGTACCTATAAGTTCATGCCATTCATCAACGATAATGCTCTTGACATTTTTTAGATAATTAGGATAATCACTTTGGCTCAATAAGACATGTAGGCTTTCAGGAGTAATAACCAAAGCCTGTGGTGCTGTCTTCTTTTGTTTTTGGCGCTCTGTTGTTGTAGTATCACCCGTTCTGAGACCTATTTTCCATCGTACATCAACTTCATTACAAAATAACTGCATGGCACTTTGAATGTCCTTCGCCAATGCCCTTAAAGGAGTGATCCAAAGAACTTGCACCTCAGGTTTTACATCATAAGGCTCATTGCATTTTAGAAATTCTAATACACATGGTATCCAAAGTGCATAGGTCTTTCCTGATCCTGTGGGAGCATTTAAGAGGCCACTTTTCCCATCAAGATATGCCTCCCAGGTTTTCCGTTGAAAATCGAAAGACTCCCATTCCTTGGACTTAAACCAATTCTCTGCTATTTCAAAAAGCTCGTTTTCAGACACAGGTTGAAGTTACGTAAAGGCATAAAAAAACCCCGATCAAATTTGAACGAGGTTTCATAATTTTCTAACTATTGGTTAATCAGCAATGCTCACGTCAGCTTTCACTGTTTCTGATTCAGCAACCTCAGCTTCGGTAAGCTTGATTTCCTTTACTTCTGTTTCTGTTGAAGCATGTGAGCCTGATCCGTAAACCTCACCCAAAATTGGAGCGATTACCAACCCTACCAGACACGTCAACTTGATTAGGATGTTCATAGAAGGACCAGAAGTATCTTTGAATGGATCACCTACTGTATCTCCAGTTACCGCTGCCTTGTGAGCTTCAGAACCTTTGTAAGTCATTTCGCCATCAATCTCGATACCTGCTTCGAATGACTTCTTCGCATTATCCCATGCCCCTCCGGCATTGTTTTGGAAAATCGCCCAAAGCACGCCAGATACAGCAACACCTGCCATGTAGCTTCCTAGTGCTTCAGGGCCCATTAGGAATCCGATAAGAATTGGTGCGATAATCGTGATCGCTCCTGGAAGCATCATTTCTTTTAGAGCGGCCTTTGTAGAGATGTCTACACATTTACCATATTCTGGCTGACCCGTTCCTTCCATAATACCTGGAATTTCTTTGAACTGTCTTCTCACTTCCTTCACCATTTCCATCGCTGCTTTACCTACAGATCGCATCGCAAGTGCAGAAAATACTACAGGTACCATCCCTCCAATGAATAATGCAGCCAGAACGTCTGCTTTGAAGATATTGATTCCATCAATTCCTGTAAAGGTTACGTAAGCAGCAAATAGTGCCAATGCAGTTAATGCTGCAGAAGCAATTGCAAATCCTTTACCGATTGCAGCAGTTGTGTTACCTACTGAATCCAGGATGTCTGTTTTTTCTCTTACATCTTCCGGCAATTCGCTCATCTCAGCAATACCTCCTGCATTATCTGCGATTGGACCGAATGCATCAATTGCTAATTGCATAGCTGTTGTAGCCATCATTGCAGAAGCGGCAATCCCTACACCATAGAATCCTGCTAGTTCATATGCTCCCCAGATCGCACCTGCGAACAGAAGAATTGGAGCAAACGTTGAAATCATTCCGGTAGAAAGGCCAGCAATGATATTTGTTGCGGCTCCGGTTGCTGAGTTTTGAACGATATCAACAACTGGCTTTTTACCAAGACCTGTGTAATATTCTGTGAAGAAAGAAATCAATCCACCTACTGCAAGACCAACTAATACAGCTCCAAATACGCTAGTAGAGGTTACTGTTAGATTACCTTCCCCGAAGAATGCCATGGTCATTTCAGCTGGAAGAATCAGGTCGATCAAGAAGTAACATGCGATAGCTGTCAGAATAATAGATCCCCAGTTTCCTTTATTAAGTGCAGATTGTACCTGCGCTTCTTTCGCATCGTTTCCAGATACTTTAATAAGCATGGTGCCCAGGATAGAAAATACAATTCCTAAACCTGCAATCACCAATGGAAGTAAAATTGGGCCGATACCGTTGAATGAATCGTTGATTGATCCACCCATATCTCTAATCACATAATTACCTAATACCATGGATGCAAGTACAGTAGCTACGTACGAGCCGAATAGGTCAGCTCCCATTCCTGCTACATCTCCTACATTATCTCCTACATTATCAGCAATTGTTGCTGGGTTTCTTGGATCATCTTCCGGAATCCCTGCTTCTACTTTTCCTACAAGGTCAGCTCCAACATCAGCTGCTTTGGTATAAATACCTCCTCCTACTCTAGCAAAAAGTGCAATGGATTCTGCACCAAGTGAAAATCCTGCAAGTGCCTCTAGCACTACAGTCATATCTCCATTGGATGTCCAAGTCCCTCCCATGAAGAATTGGAATAATAAAATGAAAATTATGCTTAGCCCGAATACTGCTAATCCAGCTACTCCAAGTCCCATAACGGTACCGCCAGTGAATGAAACTTTTAAAGCCTGAGGAAGACTTGTTCTTGCTGCCTGAGTGGTTCTTACGTTGGCTGCTGTTGCAATTCGCATTCCGATGTTCCCTGCCCATGCAGAGAAGAAGGCTCCAATTACGAATGCAATGATGATAAACCAGTGAGTGGTTTCAACCATCGCAGAGATTACCCCCAGAAGGATTCCAGCGATAACAACGAAAATAGCCAGGATTCTGTATTCAGCACTAAGAAATGCCAAAGCCCCTTCTCTGATGTAATTTGCAAGTGTCTGCATCTTTTCCTCACCCGCATCTTGCTTGTAAACCCAGCGAGATTTGATGATCATCACAAGAAGCCCAAGTAGACCCAGGGCAGGCACTAAATAGATTAATTTATCCATGATTTTTTAAATGGTTTTCAAAAACAGTGCGCAAAGATAGGTTAACTAGTTTTTATAGAAAACCCTTTAATGGAACTTTAAAAACCGCTTAAATTTTGGAATTATTGGGCGCTTGAATTGATGTAATTCAGGAATTCATTTTTGTAGTTTTGATCCTCAAATTTACCTGAAAAGAAGGCCGTACCCGTCAGACTGTTGGTATCGTTCACCCCTCTTGAGGACACACACATGTGCGAGGCATCCATTACTACCGCTATATCTTCGGTATGAAGTATGGATTTCAACTCATTACCAATTTGTACAGTCAAACGTTCCTGAACCTGTGGCCTTTTCGAATAGTACTGAACAATTCGGTTGATTTTTGAAAGACCAATCACTTTGCCATTAGGAAAATAAGCTACATGTGCTTTTCCGTAAATAGGCACGAAGTGATGCTCACAGTGTGAGTAGAAGGTAATATCCTTCTCTACCAGCATTTGATCGTATTGATACTTGTTCTCAAAAAGTCGAACGGCAGGCTTGTTGGCTGGATTTAGGCCAGAGAAAACCTCCTTTACGTACATTTTTGCCACTCGATTCGGAGTTCCTGATAGTGAATCATCGGATAGATCCAATCCAAGGATCTGCATGATTTCTTTGAAATGCTTGGCTATTAGCTCAATCTTCAAGTCATCGTCTTGCTCAAAGGCATCCGGGCGTAGTGGAGTGTCATAGGACGTCCCTACATGATGATCTGCCAATTCATCGTGTTCTTCAGACTGGATATTCAACGAAGTTTCTTTCTGTTTCATAAAGTGTTATTTTGATCTCGTACTTCTCTTCGATGTTATCCCTTAGAATGTCGTATATGACTTTCACGATATTTTCGGCTGTCGGATTGAGATTTTTAAATTCTTCTGTATCTAAATTAAGGTTTTTATGGTCGAAACGGTTCAAAACCTGCTTCTTGATAACATCGCTAAGCTTTTTCATGTCATACACATATCCGGTGTCCGGATCAACATCACCAGTTAAGCTTACGATTATTTCATAATTATGCCCATGCCAGTTCGCGTTGTTGCATTTATCGAATACTTCCTCATTCTTCTCATCACTCCAGCTTGGATTGTGTAGCCGATGTGCCGCGTTAAAATGTTCTTTTCTTTTGACTGTTACTCTGTGCATGTTGCAAAATTACCAGATCCTATAACAACAGCTTTTGCAAAGATGTTTCGAAAGGTTATGAATTTATTTGATCGTAACGTTGTTTTGCCGTGAACTTCATCCTATGGAAATACCAGAAATCAAGAAGAAAATTGAAGAATACAACGCAGCAGGAAAGCGGCTTTTCACCACCTCCTCTTTCCAAACGCACAGTATTCCAATGCTTCACATCCTTAGTGAAATAGATCATTCAATACCTGTCTATTTCATTAATACCGGTTATTTATTTCCGGAAACCGTTTCTTTTCGAGACGAAATCGCCCAGCGTTTAGATTTACAAATTGTTGATCTAAAACCAAATACGCCAAAGTTTATGCAGCGTGAGACCAATGGTAAACTCATGTTCACCACCGACCCGGACCACTGTTGCTACCTAAACAAAACACAGCCCATGGAATCTGTCCTTGCCAGCCATGATGTCTGGATCAATGGAGTCCGCGGAGATCAAAGTGCCGTAAGAAAGGCAATGAAAGTGGAACAACCAGCCCCATTTGACAGCATCCGTTTTCACCCCATGTTGGATTGGGACAACAGAAAAATATTCGCTTACATCAAAGAACACGACCTACCCAAACACCCCTTGGATGCAAAAGGCTACATCAGTATTGGATGTGAGCCTTGCACTCGGAAGATGGATCTTGATATGCAAGAACGTGAGGCCAGATGGTTTGGTCTTAATAAAGTAGAGTGTGGTTTGCATACTGATTTAGTAAAATAAACATTCCCCTTTAAAGGGGGGTGTGTTGGAAGAGGTGCTGGGAGGGGGATGTTATTACACCCCTATAGTCCCCTCGAGGGGACATTAATTGAAACTTAATATCTAAGAAATGAAAGTATTAATTACCGGGGGAACCGGATATGTAGGAACGAAATTAGTAAAACACCTGGTTGGGCTACCTGAAATAGAGAAGATCATTGTCTACGACAACTTAAGTAAGGCGCATTACAACTTCTTTTTGGGTGACACCTACAACAATGCGGATAAAATACAATCTGTACAGGGTGATGTACTGGACACCCGGCAGTTAAAAAAGCTAATGAAGGATGTGGATGTGGTGGTGCATTTAGCTGCTATTGTAACTACACCTTTTGCGAATACAGATCCACATTTTTATGAGCAGGTTAATCATTGGGGAACTGCTGAAGTGGTATACAGTGCAGAAGAGTCAGATATCTCCAAGTTTATTTACCTGAGTAGTACGTCTGTTTATGGAGCAAGCGATACCATGGCGGATGAAAAAACAACTCCAGCACCCTCAACATTTTATGGTATTTCCAAACTTCGGGGGGAAGAACATGTAGACCGATTAGCTGAAAAGAAAACGGCTATCAACATTCGAGGTGGAAATGTCTACGGATACAGTAAATCCATGCGATTCGACGCGGTTATCAACCGATTCATGTTTGATGCGAATTTCACCAATCGAATCCAGATCAATGGAAATGGAAGGCAATCGCGAGCCTTTATTCATGTTGACTATTTATGCAGTTCACTAGCTCAGGTTATCACCAAAGATGTTGCCAGCGGCACCTACAATTTGGTAGATAAAAACCTTCAGATTCTGGATCTGGTAGATGTCCTAAAAGAAATCTATCCTTCGTTGGAGTTTTTGTTTACCAATCAGCACATGAACCTTCGAGAGTTGAAAGTAAATCCTGATAGTCAGTTGTTTGATTACATCGATCGATTTGAATCCGGAGAATTGAAAACAGAGCTAGAAGAATTCAAAAAGCAGTTTGCCTTTTAATTCATTTTCCAACTCGTATAAAAACTGGAAAGGTAACTTCTCTCTTTCCGTTTTTCCAGATTTCTCCTAAATCAGATTTTAACTTCTGGACAGGATCTTGATTATTGGCTTTCTTATAATGCTGCACGGCTGACCAGGTACTGATATATCCTGTCAATTGATCGAGTGTCATCTCACTTTTGATGTCGAAGTTTTCATTGACCTCCTTCTCTTCGTATGGAAAGGGAATCGTCTGATAAGATTCCTCAATGTGATTGCGCTCAGGATCCCAGTATGGTTTGGTGACCTTCCAGTAAAAATCCTGAATGATCGGATTAAGTTCTTCATCCACTTGTACCAGACCATAACCAAACAGCACAACAGCACCATTCGGCTTTAATAGTCGTTTCACTTCCCGGTTGAATCGATCATGATCAAACCAATGGGCAGCCTGAGCCACGGTGATTAGATCAAAAGATTGATTTGAAAAAGTAGTTTCTTCAGCGGGCTGTTTCGAGTATTCGATGTTTGCATGCTTGGTTGCATTGTTCAATTGATTTTGGCTAATATCCGTCGCACTCACTTTTTGAAAAGTCTCTGCCAATGCTACCGCGAGCTGGCCGTTACCAGTTCCACAATCCCAGCATGCTTCGTGTGTCTTTGTGAGAGAAAGTAAAAAGTCGATCAGTTTTTGAGGATAGACCGGACGGAACTTTGCGTAATCGTCGGATTGGGTAGAGAAGTTGTCTTTCATTTAATATAATTGCTTAACATGCGCAACATACTTTTCTTTTTGGTAATACCTATTTCAACATTCATTTTATGGTTCTATCTGTGTAGAAATCAATTCGAATCAAAGATGATAGACTCTATATTTTATTCCTTAATGGCAGTACTATCCACTTATACACATGCAGGAATAATTTTGTACTTAGGATTAAAAGTGAAGGAAGATTTTGGAAAAAATAGAGATTCAACAAGTTCTAATTATTTCCAGTTTTTTAAAACTCCAAAGCAAGATTGGAATTTTCATTATTTCAGAGAAACAGTTTTCTTTTTTTGGTTTTTATATTCAGTGATAGGGATCATACTTATTGTGAAATAATTCACTGTCGCTTGGCGACCTACATCATTAAGACTTTCCAGGCAGTGTCTACTTCCCCTTCATTCAATAGATCTGCGGCTAGTTTGTGTAGCTCCAGTTGGATGTTTTCTTCGTCATCGAAAGAATCAAGGATCGCACGAACTTCAGGTTCATTCCCAAAATCTTTTACTTGTTCGTCGGTAGGTAAAGCTTCTACATTGCCCAACAGACCCAGATGGTTGCCGGTAAGAACCGTGCTAGTTCGAATTCTATCAGGTATTTGATCTACGCCTATGCCCATGGTTGTCAGAGGTTTGGTTACTTCAAATATAGCATCTCCTTGTGCTCTTGAATACCAGTTGCCGCCCATGCGGGCGACCAGGTCAATTTTGTTCGGGTCAATTTTGCCGTTTTCATCCAACACGCGATCGGCTATATGAATTAATTGCACCTCACAGATTACCAATTGACCCGCTCCTCCTTGCTCGCCCAGCGACTTCACCTCGATGACCTTGCATTCAAAAGCGACAGGTGCCTCTTTAACTCTTGGAGGCTTTACTTGTTCAGATTTCACTTCTGTAAAGCCCGCTTTTTCAAACTCATTCACCCCTTTGGCGTATTCTGTGCTGCTCAGTGACATCTGTTGCACCATGTCGTAGGATACTATGTTCACCACTACCTCGGGATGTTCTTTCACATTTTCAAGCGTGTGTTTCGTGGTGTTGTCTCGCCCTCTTCGTGCGGGCGAGAATATCATGATCGGAGGATTCGCGCTGAACACGTTGAAAAAACTGAAAGGACTTAGGTTTACCTTTCCGTCTTTGTCTACGGTACTGGCGAAGGCAATGGGTCTTGGCGCAACAGCGCTTAGTAGATGGCCATGCAACTGCGGTACTGGTATGTCTTTTGGATCTATTATCATGACTAATTGTTTATGGTCATTACGAGGGAAGGATGATCGAAGAATCTTGTCATTGTATGAGATTCCTTCACCTTCGTTCCCTGCCTACCACAGGCAGGCTCAGGTTCGGAATGACGTTCATTTTTCTAATTCGCTGGAAGTACTTTCGTGCTCACCTCACCAAAACCAATTCTAACACCATCTCGTTCTCCTTGTCCGCGCATGATCACGGTATCTCCATCCTGGATAAACTTTCGCTCACTTCCGTCAGGCATTGCAACCGGTTTTGTTCCTCTCCAGGTGATCTCCAACATTGAACCGAATTGATGAGGTTCCGATCCGGAAATGGTTCCACTGCCATACATATCTCCGGTGTTGATATTACACCCGTTGACCGTTTGATGCGCCAGCTGCTGCGCCATGTTCCAGTACATGTATTTGAAATTGGAGTTTCCAACCACTTTCTCCTCACCGCCATCCGGCTGAATAGCAACTTCTAGTTCTATGTCAAAGTGTTTGTTTCCTTCGTATTGCAGGTACGGCAGCACAGGAGGATCCTGCTTGGGCCCCGGAATTCGGAAAGGTTCCAGCGCGTCTAACGTTACAATCCATGGAGAGATAGATGACGCAAAATTCTTTGCTAAAAATGGTCCTAGCGGTACATATTCCCATTTTTGAATGTCTCTGGCTGACCAGTCATTGAAGAGCACCATTCCGAAAATGTAATCTTCTGCTTCTTCTATTGGAATCGGTTCACCCAATTCATTGCAACCACAGGTAATGAATGCGGTCTCCAACTCAAAATCCAACAACTTACAAGGGCCAAAAACCGGTGGTTCATCATCATTCGGTCGTTGCTGTCCTTTTGGACGATGAATCGGTACCCCTGACTCAATGATTGAAGAGGACCGTCCATGATAACCGACCGGGATGTGTTTCCAGTTTGGTAAGAGGGCATTGTCCGGATC
This sequence comes from Ekhidna sp., assembly GCA_965601465.1. Taxonomy (GTDB): domain Bacteria; phylum Bacteroidota; class Bacteroidia; order Cytophagales; family Cyclobacteriaceae; genus Ekhidna. Next base: position 4,014,006 of record OZ271834.1, read on the forward strand.
ACGGAACATACTACCTACGTTGAACGCATGCTGCTCACTGGAATAGAAATCCGTATAATCGCCAATCTGTACCGGCATACACATTTTCACCTTATCCTGATCGAGTAAAATGGAGCCCAGGGCATAGTGGATTTTTAATTCATCGTTGTCTTCCTGCAGGATTTCAGAGACCCGATTTCTAACAGACCTAGCTATTGCTTTACCCAGTTTCAGGAAGTTATTTAAGAATTCATTCTCAAATATTCCGTCTGGCAATCCCAATCCATCCAACATTTTATGCTCTTGCAACCGTGCAAGATCCAAAACTTTGTCTCCAATAGCCACACCCGCACGCTTGGTACCCTCTTTCTTAAAAATGCCAAAAGGAAGGTTTTGAATAGGAAAATCAGAGTTTTCAGGTATTTCTACCCATGATTTTAGTTTGGGGTTGTTTGCAGCTATTTCCATTTTTAGGTTTTTTGTTCTGGTACTGCAAATATGCACGGCATAATTACATCCACAAAGAGGTAAAGAAGCAAGAGAGCTACTAACTTTGCGCCTTCAAAAATTTTAACGAGACGATAGCGCACTGATGAGCATTTCAGCACAATATGACCCGACCCAAGTAGAGGACAAATGGTACCAGTACTGGATGGATCGAAATTTCTTTCATGCCACCCCTAAAACTGGCAAGGAAGCCTACACCATTGTGATCCCTCCGCCGAACGTTACAGGGGTCCTGCACATGGGGCACATGCTCAACAACACCATTCAGGATGTGCTAACTAGAAAGGCGCGAATGGAAGGTAAAGAGGCGTGCTGGTTGCCAGGAACAGATCATGCATCGATCGCTACAGAAGCGAAAGTGGTGAAGATGTTGCGTGAAAAAGGTATCAAGAAATCTGACCTTTCAAGGGAGGAGTTTATGAAGTATGCCTGGGAGTGGAAAGAAAAATACGGGGGCATCATTCTAAAGCAGCTCAAGAAGCTGGGAGCTTCGTGCGACTGGGAGCGGACGGGATTCACCATGGATCCCAACTACCACGATGCGGTAATCAAGCAGTTTGTTGACCTCTACAAGAAAGGCTACATCTATCGTGGCTTGCGTATGGTCAACTGGGATACGGAAGCCCAGACCACCATCTCCAATGAAGAGGTGATCTACAATGAGGATGGTGAAAAGGCCGTGTTGTACCATGTAAAGTATCAGATCAAAGACTCAGATGAATTTGTAACGATCGCTACGCAACGACCGGAGACCATCATGGGTGATACTGGAATTGCGGTGAATCCGAAAGACGATCGATTCAAACACCTGATTGGTAAGAAAGCGCTGGTTCCATTTATCCACCGAGAGATTCCAATCATCGGGGATGACTATGTAGAGTTGGATTTCGGTACCGGATGTCTGAAGGTGACTCCTGCACACGACCCGAACGATTACGAAATTGGTCAGCGACACAACCTCGAAACAGTAGATACCATTAACCTGGACGGTACTTTGAATGAGAAGTGTGAGATCGAAAAGTATGTAGGCGAAGACCGCTTCAAGGTGCGTAAGATGATCGTGAAAGATCTGAAAGCTGCCGAGATCCTGGTGAAGAAAGAAGAATTCATTACCAAGATTGGACGCTCGGAGCGAACCAACTCCGTAGTAGAGCCTAAGCTGTCCCTTCAGTGGTTCATTAAGATGAAGGACATCTCCAGACGTGCACACAAAGCCGTGATGGACGATGAGATTCAACTGTTTCCTGCTAAGTTCAAGAATACCTACAACCACTGGATGGAGAACGTACGCGACTGGTGTATTTCCCGTCAGCTGTGGTGGGGGCAACGAATTCCGGCATACTACTACGGTGAAGGGGAAAATGATTTTGTCGTAGCTCATACCATCGACGAAGCGGTTAATGCCGCACGGGAAGCAACTGGAAATGCTAGTTTGTCCGCCAGCGACCTGAAACAGGACGAAGATGTTCTAGACACGTGGGCATCATCCAACCTATGGCCAATAGCTGTATTTGATGGTTTCAATGACAAGTGCTTTGATAAGAAGACTGGTAAGATTGATAAGAGCAAGAACGAAGAACTGAGCTTCTTCTATCCTACGCAGACGTTGGTAACAGCTCCTGAGATCTTATTTTTCTGGGTAGCACGGATGGTAATCGCCGGATATGAGTACCTGGACGAAAAGCCATTCGAGAATGTATACCTGACAGGAATCGTACGTGACAAGCAGCGACGCAAGATGTCTAAGTCGTTGGGTAACTCACCTGATCCATTGGACCTAATCAAGCAATACGGTGCGGATGGTGTAAGAACCGGGATGTTGTTCAGTTCGCCCGCAGGAAATGACCTGTTGTTTGATGAGAAGTTGGTAGAGCAAGGACGAAATTTCTCCAACAAAATCTGGAATGCTTTCCGATTGGTAAAAGGATGGGAAACCACTGATACTGAGCAGCCGAAGGTAAATGCCCAAGCCATCGCGTGGTTTGAAAGTAAGCTCAACAAAGGCCTAACCGAACTGGAAGATCACTTCTCAAAGTTCCGTATGTCCGATGCGTTGATGACGGCTTATAAGCTGATCTGGAATGACTTCTGCAGCTGGTACCTGGAGTGGATCAAGCCGGAGTATGGCCAACCGATTGATTCAACAACCCATGCCGCTACGATTGAGTTGTTTGAAAAAGTATTGAAGCTGTTGCACCCGTTCATGCCTTTCATTACGGAAGAACTGTGGCACGAGCTGAAAAAGCGCAAAGATGGTGAAGCCATCATCGTGGCAGAGTGGCCAAAGGCTGAAGAATACAATGCAGCAATCTTAAAAGAAGCAGATCTATTATTTGAGATCACTTCAGGCGTTCGTAACATCCGAAACTCTAAGGGAATCTCTCCCAAGGAGGCTTTAGAGCTGACAACCGATTCGAAGGCGGTTGAATCCATTGGTGATTCCTTACAAAAGCTGAGCAACCTCTCTGAGATCAAGAGTGGAGATAAGCCGGCCAATGCGTTCAGTTTCGTTGTAGGTTCCGACGAATTCTTCATTCCTGCGTCTGAGAATATCGACCTTGAAGCGGAGAAGAAGAAGATTGAAGATGAGCTGAACTACACAAAGGGCTTCATGAAGTCGGTAGAGAAGAAGCTATCCAACGAGAAATTCGTGAATGGCGCACCGGAAAAGGTGGTAGCCATGGAGCGCAAGAAGCTAGCTGACGCAGAGGCGAAGGTGAAAACGTTGGAAGAGAGTCTAGCAAGTTTGTGATTGGTGGATTGGTTACTAGTAATTAGTTGATTAGGCACCAGTGATTAGTGAATAAGTAACCAGATCATAATCATGTTGTCATTCCGAGGAACGAGGAATCTTTGCTTGATAGGGTAAAGATTTCTCCTATCGCCAGTCTCTCTTGGGCAAGTCGAAATGACATGAAAATGTATCATCCATTTAGATGAGATTCCGGTATTTTTCATGCCTCGAAAACCTGCCTGCAGCAGGCAGGCTGGAATGACGTTACCGATTTATGGAAGATGTCGTATCTCTATCCGGCAAGACATGAATTACAATCTAAGTGTCATTCCGAGGAACGAGGAATCTTTACTTAATGGGTAAAGATTTCTCCTATCTTCCGTCTCTCTCGGGCAAGTCGAAATGACAAGAGAAAATGTATCATTCCCATAGATATCGAATTCCTACGATTTGATTAGATGTGTCCTTAAAGATCATTTGTTCAAAACGAATAACATTTTCCATTCCGGCAATCTCCATCTTATAAGTAACAGCGATGTTATTTTCATTTAAATCCACTCGATAAACTTCAGCGGAATAGCTGTTATTAGCTGAATCCGTTACCGTGTAGAAATCAAAACTATCATTTTTGCTTCCTTCGTGTCAGAAGTCATTTTTTATCAGCAATATTTAAATCTCACTCAAAAGGCTTCAACAATTCAGTCAACTTTACATCCAGGCTTTTGGCAATCTGTATAATGGTGTTTAAGGTAGGTTGCTTCTTTCCGGTTTCGAGGTGGGATATGTAGGTTGGGTGATATCCGCTTAGATGAGCCAGTTTTTCCTGTGACACACCTTTATCCGTCCTGATCTTTCGTAGGTTTTCTCCAAAAAGCTCTGCAGTTGATTTTTCTCCCATTTAAGAAGCCAAACTATCGTGGTGATTGACCATAATCCATAGACTATAGTCTATGATAAGAATATATTCCTTAATTTTCCACGATATCTATTATCGCTACATGGAAAGAACTAATTATCACGCGCAGACCCTATCATCCCTCGAATCCCTTTTCGAATCGGTCTCACCCAAAGACCTGCATGTCAGTATCGAAGACTTATTCTTTAGCTACCTGTCGCAACATGATGTGGTCTACCCTTCTCATGAAATGGTCAAGCATGTGTATTTATTGTTGATGTTTTTGAGGGAGATGGAAGATGCCGGATCTACGTACGGCATGACAAGATGGGATTACTATCCATTTACTGATACACCCGAATATAATCCACGACCATGATGCTTTCTTTGAAATCCCGTTCGATATCTCGCTCGATGGCGATGTTCATCAATATGTATTGATCTGAGTCATACGGCCAGGTTTCCTTGTTTCTTTTCTCTGGACGATACGTGTAGGTTTCGATTCCGTCTACACTGAAAACAATGCTTTCCTCCGACCAAACCATGGTGTAGGTGTGAAATTCAGATGAGGCATTTTCAATTTTTCTTCCCCCATGATTGACTACCTCTTCTCCATAGCTGGAGGTGTTATGCACCGCACTTTGTACAAAGTCCTGGTTTCTTCCCCAGTGCTCTAAAATGTCAATCTCCCCGCAGTGTGGCCAACTGGTAGTTCCATAACCCTGGATTTCCCAATAAGCACCCGCTTCGCTTATGTTCTTACTCAACATCCAAATCGCTGGCCAGGTACCCACTCCCTCCGGCATCTTGGCTCGAACTTCCAATCGTCCGTAGGTAAATGCAAATTTGGAATTCAACCGTGCAGAGGTAAATTCCTTCGTCTTCCCCTGGTCTTCAAATGTTTCTCGCTTGGCAACCAAATTCAGGTAACCATCCTTTTGGTAGGCATTTTCCACCCGATCTGTATAATGATTGATCAAGCCTCCAAACCACTCACCCCATGGGGGTAATTGAGTTTGGTGAAACCACTTTGCGGAATCCAGTGCTCCCTCACCATCAAATTCATCTGACCACACCAATGAGTCAAACGAAGCGAAACTCTTGCTATCAAACTCGGCTTGTCGGTTTTGTGCACAACCTCCCAGAATAGCTATGACAATGTAAAAAAGTAGAAGTGTTCTTATTATCTGCATAGGTCTGCAAACATAAGATTGGAAGGAATAATTCTGGTATAGTTAAAACATGAGATTGATTTTAGTTGATTTTTGATAGAAACCGATCTCATAATTATGGAAGATGCCGGATCTACGTCCGGCATGACAAGAATTCCAATTTTGGTGTTTGGAACATACTTATTTAAAAAAAAGTAAATAATTATTTACCTTTACAAAAAGTAAACAAGAAGAAGTTTCGGTGAAGGGTAGCCTCGCTTTTTCATAATTTAAATGTTATGAAAGCCAAAGAGCTGCTCAAACTATTAATAAAGGATGGATGGTATGTCGTCTCACAAAAAGGATCGCACATTAAATTGAAACACAACACAAAATCCGGATCGATCATTTTTCCCAATCATGGTTCCAAAGAGATCGCAAAGGTTACAGAAAAGTCAATTCGTAAGAAAGCAGGACTCAAGTGATGAAATTTATAGCCACAGTAGAAAAAACAGATACCGGATTCTCTAGCTACATTGATAATTTGGGTGTTTATTCAACGGGAAACTCAATAACTGATTTAAAGAATAATCTGATAGAGGCGCTGGAATTACTTTTCGAAGAGGAAGAGAAAGCGATCAAACCTAACCAAATTGATCTCCAAATTGATCTCCAGCAGTTTTTTCAATATTACAGGGTTTTAAATGCTTCTTTCCTGGCCGAAAGAATTGGCATGAATCCAACGCTTTTATCTCAATATGTCAGAGGAAATAAGAAACCATCCAATAAACAAACCAGAAAAATACTTGATGGCATTCAAGAGATTGGGCGTGAACTTTCTGAAATAAACCTGATCCATTAGTTAATGTGTTGTTACACATGTGAATGATTGACCATCTACTCTGGCTAAGCAGTTGGAGTTCTGTTTGAACAAACCCACAATCTCTATGCCGAGGCACGAGGAATCTTTATTGATGGGGTAAAGATTTCTCCTTTCTCTTGCCAACCCACATTTCAGTCGAAATGACACTCAATTTTGATCTCAATAATTATGGAAGATGCCGGATCTCCTAACCTAGCTAAATCAGTTGAAATGACATTGGAAATATATCATTCAAATGATGAGATTCCAGTATTTCTCATACTTCGAAAACTGGAATGACGTAACAGAATTCATGGAAGAGGCCGGATCTCTTGCCCGATCTGGTACAGGCGGGATGTCCGGCATGACAATAAAAGCGACCCTCCTCGAGGGTCGCTCATGCAAAACCGCCTCGGTTTGCCTGCCTTAGTTATTTCTTAATGATCACGTGGGTAGAGACGGATCCGTTCTTTTCTTCCAACTGGAGGACATACTGCCCATGCTTCAGGTTGTAGACATTCATGATATTTACTCCCTGCAATGACTGGATCACTTTGCCGTCCATTGAGAGCAATCGCATGGTTAAGATATCTCCGCCCTTAACCATCAACCGGTCGGTCGTTGGGTTCGGATAGACTGTCAGCTGTACATTGTTCACATTTAGTACAGACTCTACTTCGATCGTCAGCGTGCCATTGACCAACGTCAGGTCGTACAAGTCATCGGAGCCTCCAGATAGTGTAATTGCGTAATCTCCTGCGGCACTTGAAGCAGTTGCAGTGGTACTGGCTGCAGGCAACTCATCCAATACAGAAGCATCATCATCCAACTTGAAGCCATCGTATGCAAGGGTCAATTCCGGAATCGAGCCACCTTCAGCGATCGTCTGGTCTTCTGCGATTACCGTCAACGAAGCTTTCGACACCTCGAAAGTATTGATCACGATTGGTGCAGGGTTGAATTCATTGTCTCCGTCCTGTGTCGCCTCGATCTCATAGGTACCCAATCCAGTCAGCGTTATGGTATTTCCACTCAAGATGGCAGCACCACCAAGCACTTCAAAGTTTACACTCATACCCGAGCTTGCACTTGCTGTCAATTCAATCACATCGCCATATTGAGCATCCGCAATGGCCTCAAACGTGATGGTCTGATTGGTCTTATTAGAGTTTGTCACTAAGAAAGTTTGCGAAACAAGTGGAGCTGCATTGTAGTTCTCGTTCCCTGTTTGCACGGCAACCACTTCAAAAACTCCTGTTTGTTCAATAATCACTTTATTCTCTTCGATCATTCCTATACCTCTTAGTAAGTCAAATTGGATAGCAAGTCCCGAACTTGCAGTAGCATTCAGCGTTCGCTGGCTGGTTTGCGCGAGATCCGCATCGGATATCGGTGAGAATGTAATCTCCTGGTCCGCCTTTTCAATGGTGAGCGTTCCATTTACATATTCGAAGGTGTAGTTGTTGTCGCTACCATCACCCACCTCAATGTCATAAACACCTGCATTGCTGGAAGCAGTAGCTGTTGTCTGTGTTCCTGGTAAACCTTCAATGTCAGACTCATCATCTTCCTCCAGAAATCCGACATAGGACACGGTAAACTCCGGTAAGTCATCGCCAAACGTGATGGTTTTATCATCTGCAGTAGCTGTCAATACCTTTTTAGCAATACTGAAATTGATGGTCACGAGAGGTGCCGGATTGTAATCATCATCCCCGTTTTGGATGGCAGTTACACTCGCATCCCCTGCCCCGATGATGGTCACCGTATTTCCGTTCAAAAGCACAGGCCCTGTACTGATATAAGTGACGTCAAGGCCAGAAGAGGCAGATGCTGATAAAGTAATGTTTGCGTCGCCATACGTCCGTCCGGATAGATCATCGGAAAAGGTGATGGTTTGATCATCCTTGCGAGAATCCACCACATTCAACGTCTGATAGACTTCCATCGCCGGTGCAAACTCATCATCACCTGGCTGGTTGGCTGCAACTTGAAAAAATCCTGTTTCGTGGGCGGTTAATACCCCATTTGTGATGGTACCATTTCCAGTTACCAATGTAAACTCTACCGGAAGGTTTGAGTTCGCAAACGCGATTAATGTCGCCTGATTTTGGGTAGCTAGGTCAATATCCGGGATGGGAAGGAACACAATTTCCTGTGGGATTTTTACCACGCTAACGACGAACACATCCGAAACTTCACCTCCATTGTTATCGGACAAAGTCACTGTGAATTCAGTCGCACCATCACCCACTCCTTGAGGTTCAACAACCAGCAGCGACCCATTTAATTCATGATCGATAAACGTATTGTCTTTGTTGATGAAGAATTGAAGCTCCTGATCAAGATCCGGATCAGAAAAGAAATCGGAAAGATCGATTAGAAACGGATCATTATTCACGATCAGTTCAAAATCCGGTATCGGTTCATCCAGGGATGGAGCAATATTGTCTCGCAGGGTATACGAGATTCCTGTACTTGCCCCACTACTGTTAGATACGAGATAGTCTTCGGTAAAAGCGTCCGGGTCAAAAGAAATCGCCAGTGAATTGGTTGAATATTTATTGATGTGATAGGTAGCTGAGCCGTTGAAAATGAGGTTCGCCGTTTTTCCATCCACGCTGACTGTCATGATAGGGTCCAATCCCGAAACCAGACTTTGAAGTACCGGATTCATGGGGTCATTAGAGGCATCAAACATATTGTCAATGCTGAATAGGTTGTCATTGATAATTCCTCCTGCATTTATAAAGCTGTTCCCTTCAATCGCGATTTGCATGCTTCCCTCAATGAACCCATTGTTGCCTACCGTTTCATTAAAACCGTCAGAAATCGAGCTAAAGCTCAGTGTGCCCGGTTCTCTAAAAAATCCTGCACCTCCAGAAAGAGTCCCGTCATAGTTATTGGGACCATTGTCGTAGGCAATCGATCCTGTGCTTTCATCAAAGTGCCAAACTGCTTCCAGATCTGTTGTATTTCCAGGTAGACGAATGTCTTTGGATGCATTAATTTCAGCTACTGACAACTGCTTCGACCACATGCGCAATTCATTAAATTGTCCTTCGAATGGTTCCCAAAAAGTATCCAGGCTAGCTCCAATTCTTGTTTGTTCAGAAGTAATTTCCAGTCCTGAAACGATCACTGCAGCTTCCTGAACACCATCCACAAACAAGGTGGTTGCGCCATCCCAATTGTAGACCAAAGCCACATGATGCCATTCTCCATCGATCAAATCTCGATCATCATCTATGTTGACGGCCGCACCGCCTACCTTGATCTGAACCCTGAGGTTAGATTCATTGAGAACGAAGTTGAATCCATTGAGCGATCCGGGGCTCTCGTGTCGGTTTAATAGGGTGTATCTTTTGCCAGCAGGAGGATCAACGTTGGTGCGGAATCGAAACTCAATGGTCCCTGTTTGGTTGTCCGTTACTTCTTCTGAAAGTACCACCTGACCACCATTCGAATCAAATAGTAATACATTCCCAAGATCATTTCGCGTCGCCACAAAGTCAGTGGCAAGCTCAGATCCATCATTGGTGGTCGCACTCACTACGTATTCATATTCCACATTTTCCAGTGGGGTAGTATCTACAAAACTGCTTACTCCAAGAGATTGGGAAGGCAACGAGGTAGGACTGGAAGGTTGATCTACCCGTGTTCTAGTAATATCATAGCCAGTAATGACACTGTTCAATTGAAAATCCCATTCCACCGTTACATTGTTGCCATCATAAGATGTAGCAACCAGGGACTGCTCATCAATCGCATGGGCAAGGTCCAAGTTTGCTCCATCCCATTCATTCAACCCGTCATCATAGATAATTGCATCAGAGACTGGAAGATCAAACCTCCAAACTCCCAATAATCCATCGGCATCTCCAGCAACACGTTTGTTCATTTGATCCGCAATTTGGGTAGGATCCAACATCTGATCCCACACATAAACTTCATCGATTTCGCCAACAAATTCATCCCAGAAGGAAGCAGGACTCTTCCCTATTCGGAAAGGCTCACTAGAAATAGTGAAGTCCGGGGTATTGCCTTCAATATCCTGTATTTCTCCATCGATGTATAAGAACGAAGTGCCTCCCCACTCATATACCAGTGCAACGTGGTGCCACTCGCTATCAATCAATGAGACCGGGTTGGTTGGACGAATATTTACGTTATTCACCCCATTGTCCTTGACCTGCACATAAATCGTGGATCGATCAAGAACGAAATTGAAGCCGTTGAGTGAGCCGGATGCATCATGCTTATTCATCACCGAATAGCTTTTTCCAGCTTCGATATCGCTATCATCTGCCCGTATCCAGAATTCAATGGTTCCAGAATTGTCAGCAAATAAATCGCTTTCAGAAACCTGTACTTCTCCGATCCCATCGACCACCAGGTGTCGATCAAAATCTTTGGCTGGTTTTGCAAGATCTGTGTTGGAGCTAAGCGTAACAGTAGGTCTGGCAGACCTTACCTGGTATTCATAGAGGGTTCGATTGCTCACCGACTTGTCCACATACACGGTGTCCGTATTTGGAACGTTTGTAAGAAACGATAGAGGACCATTTTCAACTCCGCGGTAGATCTCGTAGTTCAACGGATCACCAGTCAAACTAACATCCTTATTCCAGGCAACAGCGACACTATCTGTATAAGAAACGGTAAGGATATCCTCGAAAAGCGAGGTACTGGAGGCCACTCCCCCTTCTTTCACCATATTCCAGTTTGAAGGACCCGAATCAAAAACCGTTGACTCGGAGGTGGGCTCATTGAAATCCCATTGACCAATGATATTATCGCTACTGTTGGTTAGGATGAGGTCGTCAATCCCACCTTTAAGGAAAGTGGCAGATGCCGTCGATCGGCCTCCGACAAGGATATCATGAGGACCATCATAGTATAGGGTATTGTTACCCCCATTGTGATGAATCCATTGGTAATAATCGGTCCCATCCACAGATGCAAACACATGACTCCCCTGCAACCCTCTGATTCGAAAATGATGCCAATTGCCATCAGCAACATTTTCCGTATTTATAGTGTACTCGTTAAAAAAACTGCTTCGTTCATCCCGGATGTATACCTTTAAAATGTCAGCTGTATGAAACACAGCAATAGCGGACCGATTAGCAAACGCAGATGTATTCTTATTGAATTTAATTCTAAATAGTTCCGTGTTTTTACCTGGTGTCAATTCATCAATTTTGAATCGGAATTCGAAAGCTGAAAGGTCATTTAGAAAGTTTTGATTCAATATTTTGACTTGATCGTCAACTCCGTCAAAAGTGTAGTAGAAACTACTACCAGCAGAAGGCAGAGTACCATCAACATCCGAGAAGACGCTTTCTGTTCCGCTATTTTCATCACGGACTTTAACCCGATAATAATAAAAGTTTTCGTTATCGACCGTGTTGTCCACCCATGTGTAGTTATAGCCAGCAGCAAACGTTGCATATAGGTCATTCGGAGGGTTGGTAGTCCCACGATATACATCTACATGTGTAGGTGTGGAAATACCTCCACCATTCCCTGTAAGTGTTACAGAACCATCCCCTGGAGTCAGATGGATGGGTGGTTGAGCAAATGTTTGAGCAGTGGCACAAACAACTAGCGTGATAATTAAGGCAATCTTTTTCATGGCAGTACTAGCATTTGATTTGATTTCGAAGCTAGAGGCTGCCTAAAGGCATTTCAATTAAGTGTGACGAGTGTCAGGATTTTGTATGTGGAGGTAAAAAATGCCGTGATTAGCTCATTTTTCGAATCATTGCAAATAATTCGTCTTTATGATTCTTCCCCAAGGGTATTTCTGCGTTACCAATCATGACGTTTTGATTATTGACTGCATCAATGGCATCCAGGTTGATCACATACGATCGATGGGCTCTGAAAAATTGCGCTGGCGGCAATTGGACGTGTAAGTCTTTTAATGGTATTCGCACCAGCGATTTCTTTCCTTCTTTTAAGTGAACTTCCGTGTAATTTCCATCAGAGGATAGAAATAAGATATCGGCTACCTGAACCTTCACATAGAGGTTTCCTTCTTTGATGAACAGCGCGTCTTTGATCAACACGTTTCGCTGGTCATCTGCCAATTTTTGATCAGTAGTGGCCGTTTTGTTTTGTGCGTAATTCACCAGCGCGAGTTCAATCGCTGAATAAAGATCTGCCTGCTCAAAGGGCTTAATGAGGTATCCATATGGGTTCATAGCGGTCGCTGATTGAATCGTTGATTTATCCCCGTGGGAGGTACAAAAAATGAATGGGGTGTGGTGATTTTCTACGATGTATCTGGCCAACTCAAGGCCCAGTTGTTTGATGCCGAGGGTGATGTCAAGAAGAATAATGTCCGGTTGTGTAGCGATGATCAGTCGTTTAGCCTCCTCTGGATCACCTGTCACGCCACATACTTCATATCCGGAATCTTCCAACATACTCCGCATGTCTTCAGCTATAATCAATTCATCTTCTACTATAAGGATTTTTACTTGCATCAGGCAGACATTCTTAAATCTTTGAACTCTATTTCAAAACGTGCCCCATTTTCATTTGAGAAATTCATGTTGCCTTTGAGCTGCTTGGTGAGGATATTGACCAGTTTCAATCCCAGGGATTTTACGGTAGATAGATCTAGATTGCCAGGCAGTCCTACCCCATTATCGAAAACCGTAAGCTTTAAGTCTTCTTTGGATAAACGCTCCAGGCTAATCTGCAACTCTCCTTTTTCCATTTCTTTAAATGCGTATTTAAAAGAATTGGAGATGAGCTCATTGAGGATTAAGCCTAATGGAATGGCTGTGTCAATATCAAGTTTTATATCCCTGGCGATGATGGTTTTTTCGAGCTCTAATCCATCTCTTTTGTAGAGTGTAGCCAATTGGTCAATCAACTGCTGCGAATACTCTTCAAAGTCTATTTCTGATAGATTGTCTGTTTGATACAGTTTCTGATGGATCAATGACATGGCTTTCACCCGGCTCTGCCCTTCTTTAATGACGTCCAACATTTCAGGATCATTGGCTTCCCTAGATTGCATGTTCAACAAACTGGAGATTACCTGCAAATTGTTTTTCACCCGATGGTGAATTTCTTTCAACAGGTATTCTTTCTCCTTTAGGGATTGAGTTTTCAATCGCGAATTCCGTACCACCAACCCCACAACAAGAATGAGTAAAATGGAGCCACCAATCAGTGCATTTCTAAAGGTCGAAGCTTGGGAAAGTCTCGCTTCTTGTGTGGCCAACTGTTCATCCTGTAATGCGATTTGTTGTTCACGTTTTTCTGCTTCGTATTTCTTCTCCATTTCCTGGCTCAATTCCAAGCGTTCGGTTTCCATCAACTGATCCCTCACTTCTCTTTGCTCTTGCAAAATTTCAAAGGCACGTTTATAGTTTCCAATTTTATGATAAGCATCCGACAGAGTACCTGTAATGTCACGCATTAGGAACGGAAAGTTCATTTCTTTGACGATGTTGTAAGCTTCTTCCGTGTACTGAACAGCAAGTTCTGATCTATTTGTTTCATTGTATAAATAACCAAGTTCTTTTAATGTATAAGCTTTAGACCTTGGGAAGTCAAGATTTTTTCGGATATCCCAAGCTTTCAACAAAACCTCCTCAGCCTCATCCCATCGTTTCATATCCATAAGAATGTTTCCGGTATTACTGTAAAGTCTGGAAACGTCATTAGGGCTCAAGCGATCGATGTAGTCGTCCTCCATTCTTCTACTTATGGCAAGTGCTTCTTCTAACTTACCAATTTGCTTTAGGGCCAAAACGGTATTACCGTCTGATCGGATCATACCTCTTAGATTATCCACTTCCTTAGCAATTGCTCGTCCCTTTTCGTAATATTTGATTGCATTCTCACCATCCTGCTGACTTCTATATAACTCTCCGATATCTATCAAGGTGTGAATATTCAGATCAGGGTATGCATCTAATGAATCTAACATTCGGATCACATCAAAGCTTTTTTCAAACGCATCCTTCATCCGACCATTAATACCGTGAACATACCCTTGTTCGCGGATTATTTCAATGAGAAGACGTTCTTCATTTGTTGCTCTAACAGCAGTTTCAGCTTCGAATAAGGCCATAAGAGCACTATCGTACACATCCATTCGGATATAAGTCTGAGAGCGGTTAAAGTGTACTTGGGCTTGTAATTCTTTATTATCAATCTCCAAGGCTAACTCCAATGCCTTATTTGCAAATTGAATACTTTGTTGAGGATCATTGCTACGGACATTTTGTGAAAGTTCATTCAGCACTTGAATGCGTGCAGTATCCTGCAATTCACTTTCGAGCAGATTTTCCAGACTATCAATTTGGGTGGATTGTGCGTGAGCAGATAGTGAGAAAAAGCAGCTAATACCTATCAAAAAGTATTGAATTAGCTTCATAGCATAGGTGATTGACTGCTACTAAGATATGACTTTTAGCCTTTCATTGACAAAAAATTGAGCATTCAACTTATGTCATTAGTTCGTCTGCTTTTATTCCACTTCTTTTTGTGTAAGTCTTTTCTTTCAGCGAAAACTTCCCTGTTTTATTGGTCAAATCCTCAGCAATCTGGGAGATATCATACGACAAGTCATGATAGCTTTTCATAATGTCTGCGACATGCTTGGCCGATGTGGCTGCCTGCTCAGAGCCAGCTGCCGTTTCTTCTGAGATTACCACAATCTGTTCAATAAGTGAGACAATTTGTTTGATGTCATCGGTTTGCTTTTGTGTAGACTTCACTATGTCATTGGACATATCAAACGTGGCATTGTAGCTATCCAAAATCTCATTAAACGAGATTTGCGCATTTACCACAGAATCGGCACTCTCTTTAACTACCCCGTTCATATCTGCAATGAATTGACTGGTTTCACTTGCTGACTTCTGAACGTTCATCACCAACTTCTCAATGTCTTTTGCTGAGCTTTGCGACTGCTCTGCCAACTTTCGAATCTCGTCAGAGATCACTGAAAATCCTTGTCCTGCCTCACCTGCTTGTGCTGCTTCGATGGCCGCATTGAGTGCCAAAAGATTCGTTTGAGAAGCTATTCTTTGGATGATACTTAGAATGCCAGATATCTCTGAAGAATACTTAGAGAGATCATTGATGGATTCTGCGCTTTTCTCAAAGAACTGAAGGATGTCGGTGAAGCTCTCGCCAACCTTGCTAATGGTGTCAACTCCACTCTTACTCCTTTCAACTCCATTAGATGAAGCTCCATTGATGGACTCCGCCTGATTACTAATCTGCCCGGAAGAATTCATGATGTTTTCTACCAAGGCAGAAGTATTATTAACCTGCATCACCTGGTTCCCCGCTCCCGAACTGATTTCAGAAATCACCGCAGACATCTCAGAAATTTGCAGACTCACCTGCTCACTATTTTCATTACTCACATGAGCAATGGATTTAATATTCTCTGCCTGATCTACAATGTCGGTGATCAGATCTGATACGTTATCAAGGGCCTTATTCAAGTTTTCAGATAGTTGTAAAACTTCACCTTTACTCTCCAATTGAAATCGTTCTTTTAGATCTCCTGATGCTAAATGATTGACGATTCGATCGATTTCCTGAAAAGGTTTAAGCAAAGATTCAAACAAATCATTGATCGATTGCCCAAGTTTTTTCCATTCTCCAGTATGAGATTCGGTGTCCATCCTTAAACTATAATTACCTGATTCTACCACATGGCTGATGATCTGCTCTGTTTCATTGACTGCATTCAACAAATTTGTCTGCTGCATCTCTAGCTCCAAGCGCTGAAGGTCAGATTCGTCACTTTTGACTTTCAACTGCTCTTTTTGCTCAACGATATTTTGCTCAAACTTTTGATTGACAGATACCAGTAGATACAGCTCGAACAGAATGATAAATGCGGTTGCTGTCGTCGAGATGTTGTATTTCAGTAACGAAGGATCCTCAAAAGGTAATTCTGATACAGGTAGTCCTAGAAGTGCCTGAATATTATCAAAGAACAGATAATTCAAGAAAATACCAATAAGCGTAATATTGAAAAAGGTACGTTCGCGTTTGAAGTCAAAAATTACTGCAGTACCTACAATCACTGGCCAAAGATGAATCTTTGTTGTTGGCAAACGCATCATTCCCGGATCAACGCCTTGAGCAATGAATTGCAGGTTGAAGTAATAAAAGGAAAGTGATAGGTAAAGTGCTACTCCAAAGAGTAGAAATAGGCGAGCGTATTTATGCAAGCCCAAGCGATTCAAAATGAAGCTGACAACAGGTACAGGCAGCAATAAAAGTGTTTCCGCAGCTGCTTCCATTACACCAGAAGTAATCTGGACAAGACTTAAAACTGTCAGCAGAGGAATAAGAAACAGAATCAGACAATTGGCATAGAATATTCGATTCTTAATAATGTCTTCCATACTGGAATTAGTGCCAGCATACAGAATCTCTCTTTGAAACCAATTCATATAGGGTGGTAGGTTTGGATTAGGTCGAAGAAATTAGTTTTTACTTATTTCCTAAAGTTAGAAATAAAGTGAAGACTTCATAACCGAATTCGACGAGCAATTGCTATCGCTTCAGTTTCTTCAACTCTTCTTCAATTCTAGAGAGCCGATCTTCGGTATTATCTGGCACAGGAATGTATTGACTTGCTACTGTCACAACTTCAAAAACCTTAAATACTGTGTCAATTTTAATTGGCTTGTCAGTATACTGAGTATCATCCGCAGAAAGGATTAAGATATGAGATTCCATTCGACTTAGTCGACGAATGACCAACTCTCTATCAGTTATTACAACCAGTACTTTATTGATTAAGGTATCGACCTCTTTTTTATCGACCTCTTTTCCAAACAAAATATCTCCGTGCTTAATGCCGTGATTTCCAACCGTCATCTCTGTACCATTCATCTCGAATGCCATGTTAGGACGCTGATTCAATGATGGAAAACCCGTTTCTTCGAGACTGTCCAGAAAGCTTTTTTCAGGATGATGAACCACGTAATCCAGATAACCGTCTGCCTTCACCAAGCGCACCGTACGGTCGGATCGTTTAGGGCTACCTTTAAGCTGGTGGGCCCGATTTAGCTTCTCATTGAGGGTATTTACATTAAAAATCTCATTTACGGTAAGTTTTCTGGTCAGCAAAGCATCTATGGATATGCCAAAATAATTAGCCATTGAGATGAGCATTTCGATCTTTGGCTCAGATCTTCCCTCCTCATAGGCTCCCACGCTGGCACGTGCTAAGTTGAAAATCTTTGAAAAATCAGCTTGACTCAGTTTTTTAGCCTGCCTGATTTTTTTGATGTTTTCACCTACGTAAGAAAGATTTATTCTATTTTTTTTAGCCATGCCAAAACTTTTAGCCGAACTTTGCGTAAATGTATCTAAATTTGTTAAAACAGGCAATCGAATTAAATTCGACACTGAACCTCAAACACACAATTAAATGAACCACAATTTTCAAAAAGTAAGAGAGTACCTTTTAGAACTAGATTTTACTCTTGTACAAGAAGACGAAGCAGAGGGTGTCTTTGTTATAGATAAAGAAGACGAAGGCATTAAAAATGTAGTCTTAATTGTAGCCGACCCAATGGTGATAGTAGAGCAGTTTCTGTTCGAAATCAAAAATCCATCAGAAGAACATTACAAAAGATTATTGATCAAAAATCGGGACATTATTCATGGAGCATTCGCCCTGGATGAGACCGGCAAAAAGGTTTTCTTCAGAAACACACATGAGTGTGAAAACCTGGATCTAAATGAAATTGAGGCAACACTCAATTCACTGGAGTTACTCTTGAGTGAGTATTCAGACGAAATAATTGAATTAAGTAAATAATTGAAATAACGAACTAAATAATAAAGCAATGGGAGTATTTAAGAGACTTTTTAAAGTAGGACAATCAGAAGCACATTCTGCGATAGATAAGTTGGAAAATCCAATAAAGATGACAGAGCAAGGCATCAGAGACTTGAAGAAAGACCTTGATGCAAGTTTGAAAGCTTTAGCTGAAGTAAAGGCGATGGCTATCCGATCTAAGAATGATGTGAAAACGCACAAATCGAAAGCTGATGATTATGAAAACAAAGCCATTCAGTTGTTGAAGAAGGCACAGGCCGGAGAAATTGAGGCGGATGAAGCGGATAGATTAGCTTCTGAAGCATTGGCTAAGAAAGAAAGCTATACGAAGGATATGAATAGTGCAAAAGAGGACATGAATCGCTTTGATGCGAATGTGGCTCAGCTGGATAGTAAGATAAAAAAGTTAAAATCCGATATCAGTACCTACGAAAACGAACTTCGTACCTTGAAGGCTCGTGTTAAAGTAAGTGAAGCTACTGCCAAAGTAAATAAGCAAATGGCGCAGATAGACTCTAGTAGTACGGTATCTATGCTGGAGCGTATGAAGGATAAAGTAGCTCAACAAGAGGCGTTGGCTGAGGCCTACGGTGAAGTGGCGGGTGAAGACAAGTCACTGGATGATGAGATCGACAATGCACTGGGTGAGTCTGACTCTTCAGATGATTTAGCTGCATTGAAGGCTAAACTTGGAATGGACAAGAAATGATAATCACAGATGTAATAAAGGCCGCTTTAATCATCATTCTGGCGGTCTTTCTATTTGGATTTCTTTTCAGCTTTCTATTCAAAGTTGGAATCATTCTCCTGATAGTTTTAGCAGCGATTTATTTGATCAAGAAAATATTCATAGAATAAGATGTTTAGTAACCCATTTAAGAAAAAGAAAGAACCTGAGTATGATGTCACTAACCTGAGTGTCAACGACCTGGACACCGGTTTCATTTTTGACTATGATATGAAATCATGGGTAGTGCAGGAAACATACGAGTATGACTGGGGCAACAACAATTACTCCAGGGAATACAAGGTGCACAGCGGTGACGAAACTGCTTTCTTGAGCGTAGAAGATGATGGTGATATCAATTTGAGTATGGTTAAGTCTATAAAGCTAAGAGCCATCGAAGAGGAAGTTTCTGATGAGATTTCTAAGAACAAGAAACCTCCTAAGACCATTCATTACCAAAATGAATCGTACTTTCTTGAGAATGACTCTGCTGGATACTTCAGAGATTTAACTAAGAAGACCGAAGATTGGGAGGAGTTGATCTCCTGGGAATATTACAATGAAGCGGAAGATAAGATTGTATGTTTAACGCAGTGGGACGAATACAATATTGATGCTTCAGCAGGGAAAGTACTTGAAGTTCATCAGATTACAGATATAATTCCCGGGGAGCGATAAAATCAATCTTGGGGATATAACTTTATGCTATCAAAACACTGCCAATTTTATTCAAATAAATAAATAGATGAAAAACACCAGATCCATTGTTTTGCTCATGTTTGTTTTCTTCCTGGTTTCCTGTGGGGGATCTGATTTTAAGAAGAGTCCATTAGATGAACTTGTGAGGGACCTTCCTCGAGATGAGGTATTTTCTGTGATCTTGTATGACATGGATCAGAAGGGGAATTTCTCAAGTACTTACTACCATCGATATCAGTTGATTCGCGAAATTGATGGAGAAGTGTCGGAAACTATTTCCGATTGGAAAGAAGTAAGTGAACGCGAGTTTACCAAACACATTGATAACATGGGGATGGAGATCGTAGCCCGCGATTCTACGGGTATGTTGAATAAAACTGCTGCCCCTCCCGGATACAACAACTACGTTGGCAATCCTAAATATGGAAGATGGGAAAATCATGGTGGAACCAGTTTCTGGGCATTTTATGGACAATATGCGTTCATGAGCAGCCTATTCAGAATGTCGATGTTTCCGGTACATCGTTCCTACTACAATGACTGGAGAGGTAACTATTATGGCACAGGTAGAACCTACTATGGCCCTGCCGGTGGAAGCAGATATTACGGAACAGGTAGCGGATACAGCAGAACAAACAACCCTACGTCTTCCTGGAATTCCAGTCGATCTTCATCATTCAAGAACCGAGTCGCGAGCAGAACTTCTCGCTCGAGTGGAAGAAGCAGAAGCAGCCGATCACGTGGTGGTGGATCAGGAAAATAAACCTTAACTTGACCTTATCTCTAAAGACCTAAACTAAAGATTATGATTAGCATATTAGATGGTGCATTAACCACATTGCTCTATATCCTTGCCAGCTTCGTTTTATTCGTAGTTGGCAAATTCGTTTATCAACTATTTCATCCCAAGGTCAAAATTGGATTCGAACTGGTTGAAAATGACAATCTGGCCTTTGCTTTTGCACACGTTGGATATTTCATTGGACTATTATTGGCCATTGGTAGTGCTGTGCTTGGTGAATCTTATGGATTGGTAGAGGACTTAATCAATATTGGGATATATGGAACCCTATCGATTGTATTGCTAAATCTTTCCATCATCATCAACGACAAGCTGATCCTTTCCAAATTTGACTTGAAGAAAGAGATACTAGCAGACAAAAATGTTGGGTCAGGACTGGCAGAAGGCGCAAATGCAATTGCCACAGGTCTCATTGTATTAGGAGCTATTCATGGCGAAGGCTACGGTACCGGAGGTCCCATCGTAACTGCCGTTTTATACTGGCTACTTGGTCAGGGGATTTTGTATATCACCACGCTGGTTTACAATCTTATCACACCTTACGACATCCACGATTACATCGAAAAGAACAACGCTGCGGTTGCAGTAGGCTATGCTGGAGCGATTATCGCTATTGCAAACCTCATTCGGTTCGCTTTGATGCACGACTTTGAAAGTTGGACCACTACCCTTGAAGATGTTGCAGTAGACGTGACCATAGGACTTGTTTTCTTGCCAATTGCACGTTTACTAGCTGATAAAATTTTGCTTCCTGGCCAAAATCTTACGGATGAGTTGATCAATCAGGAGCATCCAAACATTGGTGCAGGAGTGGTAGAAGCGTTTGCTTATATCGGAGGATCTATGCTCATCGTATGGGCGCTCTGATCCATTGATTAATGAACCGGACTTCTTTTTTACTTAAGGCAGCACTATTTGCAACAGGTCTAGCTGGCATTGTGTCGGAATATACACTTTCAACACTGGCTACCTATTTTCTTGGCGATTCTGTTTTTCAATGGACAATGATTGTCTCTATTATGCTATTCTCTATGGGCGTTGGTAGCAGAATCAGTAAAAACATTGAAGAACGCTTGTTAGAGAAGTTCGTCTGGATTGAATTCGGGCTGTCCTGCATCGCCTCCAATGTGACAGTGATTGTGTATACAGTCTTTGCCTTTTATGGTGACCCGACGTTCATCATTTATATCCTTAGCATTCTGGTGGGCTTATTTATCGGAATGGAAATTCCTTTGGTGGTCCGATTAAATGAAGGATTCGAGAGCTTGCGCGTCAATATCTCTTCGGCCCTTGAAAATGACTACTACGGAAGCCTGGCAGGGGGTGCCTTCTTCGCATTCATCGGTTTGCCTATCCTTGGTTTGACCTATACCCCACTTATTCTCGGCATTGTCAATTTTTCGGTTGCCATGCTATTCATTGTGGTCATCTGGAAAGAAATCGTAGGAAATCAAAAAAGGAGGTTAGTCATTTATGCAAGCTTCACAGCCCTATTACTTATGACTTCCGGATTGATGTCGGAAAGAATTGTGAAATGGGGAGACAACCTGAGATACCAGGATCGTGTGGTTTACAGCGAACAAACACGTTATCAAAAGATTGTATTGACACAAGGCGAAGGAAATTATTGGTTATTTCTTAATGGTAATCAGCAATTAAGTACCTATGATGAAGAGCTCTACCATGAGCCATTGGTACACCCGATTATGCTACTCCACTCAAATCCAAAAAGCGTGCTGGTCCTTGGTGGTGGGGATGGTGCGGCGGTGAGGGAAGTTTTGAAGTATCCTTCGGTAGAAGAAGTGGTTCTTGTGGATCTTGATCCATCTGTAACGAAGTTGGCCATGACACATCGTGTGCTTCTAGACATCAATCAAAATTCTCTTAATAACCCCAAAGTAACCGTCATTAACCAGGATGGCTTCACCTACCTTGAAGATATCAAAGATCGCTTTGATGTGGCCATTGCGGACTTTCCGGACCCCAGAACAGTCGATCTTGGAAGACTTTATTCCAGGGAATTCTATTGGCTTTGTAACCGAGCGCTTAAACAAGATGGCATGCTCGTGACTCAAGCCGGAAGCCCTTATTATGCAGAAAAGGCATTTAATTGCATCGATACCACCATGCAAACAGCAGGTTTTCAAACGCTTCGATTGCATAATCAAGTACCTACACTCGGTGAATGGGGATGGGTGTTAGGTGCAAAGAACACCAATGAAAATCTCACTGATAAACTCAAGAAATCCGATCTTGGCAATATTGAAACAAAATGGCTGACTAACGAAGCATTAACTGCTCTTTGCTCGTTTGGCAAACAAATCTTCCCGAAAGAAAAGGGACCTATTGCCGTGAATAAACTGCACGATCCTGTCCTCTATAAATATTATTTGGATGGTAGATGGGATGTTTATTAGTCAATCCTATTAGCGGCCACTAGTCCGGAATCTACCGCCTCATACAAAAGGGGTAATCTCCCATTATCCACTCCTGCATAAATCAAATCGCTATTCTTGTCATTCGCATCGTTGAATAAAAACCCAGGAGTGGGAATACTCATGGCATGTCCCATCACATTGATATGACACGATTGAACATCGATGTTTTCATCTAACATTTCTTTGATGTACCCCAAAGTCTCTTGTGCGATTTCATCTTTGTGATCCGGAATGGTGGTCAGGTAATTTCGATCTTCTGGTTTTAAACAATAGTACGCTGTAAGAATTCTTTTACCCTTTTGTTCCTTTTTATCCTGCACACTACTATCAATGAATCCAAGAAAAGCTGTGTTTTCACCAATGAATTCATTTTGCCAGAAACCGTATTTTTTGGGATTGCCTTCGCAAACAAAATTCATTACCATCCAGGGAGCTTGTTCTTGATTAAATAGTTCAGCTTCTTTTGGATAGACATACTTGAGTGCGTGTTTCTGCCCCGCATAGATCACATTTTCCGCACGATATACATTGACAACTTCATTCGCTACATCGATGACCTCCAAACTAAAACCATCACCAACCTTTTCGATGCTGCTGACCAAATGATTGGTTCTGATATTCTGCTTCGGAGTTTGAGCAGTGATTTTATTCAAAAAATAGTGATTGCCCTGTGGTGGAGAAAATAGGTCTACTGCCTGAGTTAAATAAGGTCTGCACATGAAATAATGAATGCCTGCAAGGGCGGATACCTGATCAGCTCTCCCACCCCAATCATCCAGCATGTGGTAGTCCAACTGACGTTGAAAACTGGCATTCACCTCTATATTACCAGACAAAAAATCCCAAAATGTCACATCGTTTAGCGACCGGTATTCTTCCGAGATCAAACGTGTAGGTAAAGGCATCTTTCCAGCATATTGATTGATCAAGCGATAAAACTGATCCTTGACCGTGCCATCAGGAATTACCTCTTTTCTCCTTTTCCCATTTTCATAGCACTGTTGCCTTCGCTGGAATGGAATGATGTGTTGACTATCGGTAAAAGACCAGTTCTTCTTCCAGGACTCGTACTTAATCAAATCCAATTGCTCAAACAGTTGAAGCACTTCCTCACCATAATATTCCGGATATGCCAATTCGTAGTGTGCACCCTGGCTAAACGTAAGATCCTCAAATGTCTTAGCAGCAGAAGTACCTCCCAGTCTTGAAGAGAGTTCGAAAAGGATGAAATCATTGGTGCCTAAACCTTTTGCTGCAGAAACTCCAGCAATCCCACCACCCACAATGGCTGTTTGTGTAGAAGTACCTTTTATCCTCTTCCACTGACGACTTTCCATCATTAAATGCCCGACACCATGGTCAGAATTGATGTATACCGGATAGCTTTCACCAATGATCTGCTTACATCCCTGTAGCCAGAAAGGAAGCGCAAAAGTGGCCAATGAGCTATCTCTTATAAATTTTCTGCGATCCATTTATTTCAGAATAATCTTTTTGAGGTACGGATTCTTCTCATTGTTTTTCCAGATGAAACCATCCAAAATGTAGTGTGTGACTTGCGGTACGGCTAACACTCCAATCGCGATTAATTGAAGTGTTAAGGGAGGCATTATTTCCGGATAAGCGAATAGCACTCCAAAAAAACCTTCATTCTCGCGATACACCAATAAGTCCCACAGGTATTCTTCAGCTAAAGCAAGGAACAGTACCGAAAGAACAATAGCAGAGGTAATTCTTAAAAATTGATGAGAAGAGCTTTTTGATGTAAGCAGAGTTTTCTTCTTTGTTTGATAAAACACAATCAGTGCTAAATAAGGTACGCCATGAGCCACCACATTGGTAATGGTAAAGACTAGATCTGAGTTGAAATAGATAATACCCAGGTACCAATTTCCTGCGGTTGTCAGCACCCATAGCATTTTACCAGTAGGGAAGGATTTCGCTTCGTTCCGACTCAAAATTATTTCTTCCATCAACCAAAGCCCTAGCAAACCAAAGTACAACCAATTCCCGACTTGCTTCACCATCAGTCGATTGATTCCCCAATCCGGAATCTGCAAGAAATCTCCTTCTACAAACCACGCAAAGGCTAAATCCGGCTGAAGGTGCCAGTAGAAGATTGGATAAAGCATGGATAGGTAAATGATGAAATTATCATTTAATTTCTTTACTCGAAAGTCCTGTGAGCGGGCTTTGTAAATGCGCATAAACCCGAATTGCTGCTTCACAAAGTGATATACTGCCACGTACGCCAAACACCTCCAAAACAGATCAATGGAGATAGCTGCTATTCCAAATGAAAGTAGAAAGCTTAAAATCGGTGCTGTGATGAAAAGTCTTCTGTGATTATTGAATTCTTCTTTGTCCAGGTAGGTACGATGGATGGAACTCCACACATGGCTGACGTCAATCCCAATTACAACCGTCACCCACACCCAAAGCGGAATGTCGGCCATCAATAAATGCTCTGGTAATGCAAAAGAAATAATCCAGCATACCCACACCGGAAGGAAGAGCACCAACAGGTCAGCATTTCGTCCAAACAGCCAGTGAGATCTCATGGTGCGGGCTGATTTAGCGTATTTACTCCGGTGGTTCCCTTAGAAAAATAGTCTTTTCCAAAAGCAAACATCAGATCAGCCGCTTCCTGATTCCACCAAATGGATTCAGTGTCCGAAATACCTGAAAGGACCATCATCATCTCTTCAGCCTTCAAATTCTTTGCTCCGATCACCCAACTCCAGTGCCCAATCGTTGGGATTTGACATTGATACGGCAGAACATGAAAACCAACATACTCTACGGAATTCCAAATTTGACGCACCTGTGTTCCATTCTTGTAGAAGTCTCCGGAATGAGTCACCATCAATCCCTCATCTTGGAGTGATCCAAAGACGAGCTCATAGAATTCAGCAGTGTAATATTGCTGATAATTTAAGTTCAGAGGATCTGGTGTATCAATTATTACAATGTCGTACTGATCCACATGATTAGAAAGGAAGTCAAAAATATTTACTCGCTCCTCCACCACCTTATCATTTACCCGCTTAAACGCGATAGCATTACTACTCCTGGCAAAGGAATGAAACTCCGGATCTAGCGGAAGAATAGTGAGTGAGACTTTAAACTTCGAAAGCTCACTTTCCAAAAGGCCATTATCTCCTCCAACCAATAAAACGTCCACTTCCTCATCTCCAAACTGCATTAGAGGTTGAATGTATGCTTCACGAAACATATGCCCATCAATGGTTGAAAACTGGAGTTGACCATTGTAGTACATCCAATAGTCACCTTTCCATTGCACGATCTGTGCCTCCCCAAATCTGGTCTCGATTGAGCTTTCAAGTTTATCATAAAACTTAAGTTGTGCTTTTTGAAATTCAAATGGAAATAGGAAGACTCCTGCAAAGACCAAAGGTGTTAGAAAAAGAAATTTCGATTCAAACAACGTTCGGACACCCAATGCAGTAAGTGCCAAAAACAGATGAATTATTAACCATGAATGTGGGGTAAACAACACCAACTGGTTGATCAATAAATACAGGAGAAATGGTAAGGAAATCAAGATAACAAAAACGGTAACTGACCATTTTTGAATGATGTCAGCAACCTTTTTCAATAAGACGAAGGAAACCACCATCGAAAATAGCAGACTGATTTTGTCGGCAGTGACCAAGCCATAAAAATAGGCATGAAGGCGTAAAGCCCAGTTGAATGCCAGGATGCAAATGCCAGACGATATCAACCACCTTACAATGCTCAATTCAGTTCTTTCTCGTCTTTTTCTCTCATTCGCTTGGAAATCTCCGCTTCAAAACCGGAGGCTATAATACCTGCCGGAAGCGCAAATATTCCAACCCCTAGAATAGCGATAAATGCTCCTAGAACCTTACCAAGACCGGTAATGGGATACACATCGCCATAACCTACCGTGGTTAATGTAGCAACTCCCCACCACATGGTTTCAGGAATACTTCTAAAAACCTCTGGTTGAGCTTCATTCTCTACGTAATACATCAGACTGGAAGCCAAGATGAGCATGACAAAAACAATCGTCAACGTGACCAATAGCTCTTCCTTGCGTTTGGTCACTACCGTCACAATCATATTGAAAGCCGTAGAATACCTACCCATTTTGAAAATTCGAACGATTCGGAATAATCGCAGAACCCGAAGGATACGACCATCGATTGAGAAGAACAATGGTAGATAAAAAGGCATAATCGCCAATAGATCCACGATAGCCATGAAGGAGAAAATGAACTTGATCCTTCCCCAAACAGGGTGTCGGTACTTTTCGAAGTAGGTACACGTCCACAGTCTTCCTAAATATTCGATGGTGAAAACAAATACCGATATGTATTCAAAATACTCGAAATAGATCTCGTATTGATCATGGACTGAATCGACTGTCTCCAGTATCACAGCTGCTACATTCAACAAGATCAGGGTCATGATGAAAATATCAAACCGCTTACTCAACAGATCGTCGCCTTCACCCTTTTCCAGGGTTTCAAATATTCTTCTTTTAATTGACATGAATTATTCCAGTGATTTATCAAAAAACTTATCGATCAAGCGGATGAAATCATTGTACATATGCAGATTACAACTTGAAAGTTCAAGGTAGGATTTATCCTCCTCCGGAAATGTGTGCAACGCACAATGGCTTTCGGCCAATAACCATAATGCGGTATATCCTTGTGGTTCAAAATGGTGCTCAACAAAGTTTAGAATCGTGAACCCTGATTCTTTAATTAATTGCTCCACTGCAGGTCTCAATACCACACTATCCGCACCTTTTACCCACGTCTGATAATTATCTATTCTCGCTTCCAAATGATGTAAATGTATTTCTAGATTCTAGCCGCCATAAACAGGCTGATGTCTTTAAAGGCCAGATTGAATCTTTTGGCCAAAGATAGGCTAGTTAACGTCCCTTTGTAGGAATATACGCCTTTTTGAAGCCAGGGATGTGTGTAAATCATTTCATCAAATCCTCCACAGTCTCCGGCTTCTAGGAGAATAGGAGTAAAAATGTTGGAGATCGCCAGGGAGGCGGTTCTTGCAACTCTTGAAGCGATGTTAGGAACGCAGTAATGAGTTACATCATGCTTCACAAAAACCGGATTATCGTGGTTGGTAAGTTCAGAGGTCTCAATGCATCCACCCTGATCGATACTCACATCAATGATCACTGACCCGGGCTTCATGTTCATCACCATATCTTCTGTCACAAGCATCTTATTGCGGCCTTTTTCAAATCGCACCGCTCCGATCAATACATCCGCCTCACGAACCTCCTTCTCCAGCAAAGCCTGATCATACGTTGATGTATATATTTCCTGTCCCAATGAATGCTTCAATCGCCGCATTTTGTAGATCTGATTGTCGAAGACACGTACTTCTGCTCCGTGCCCCAACGCAGCGCGAACAGCAAACTCCGCGACAGTCCCTGCCCCAATAATCACCACACGTGTGGGAGGTACTCCAGTGATCCCTCCAATGATTACTCCCTTGCCATCATTGGTGCTGCTCAGATATTCCGCGGCAATTACCATAACCGTACTCCCGGCAACTTCGCTCATCGCTCTAACAAGTGGTAGTCCACCTACTTTATCCTGAATAAACTCATAAGCGATGGCAATCAGTTTTTTCTTGTTGATGGCTTCCAGGTATTCGGCATTCTGCTTTCCTGCCTGAAAGGCTGATATCAGCGTGCTTCCAGGTTTCATCAACTCGATTTCTTCCAAAGTTGGCGGCTCAACTTTAAGTATCGTCTGACATTCAAATACCTCTTTTGAACTATACGCTATCTTGGCTCCAGCCTCACTGTACTCCTTGTCAGAAAAATTGGCTGAATCTCCAGATCCTGATTCAATGAGGACCTCATGACCATTCGCCACCAAAACGCCCACTGAGGAGGGTTTAATGGGCATTCGCTTCTCCTGATCTGCAACCTCTTGAGGAACGCCTATCTGCATGGATTGATGTTTTTTAGAAATTTTAGCAGGGGCCTCTTGCGGATAGAGGGTCTGCTCTTGTGCCAATTTCGCAAATCCGGACTTTGACGATTCGTTCATTTAGGTTGCGCTGTTAGTGATCGGGTATTATCACCTACTAATTTAATGCTTATTTGGAGGTATTCATCAGGCAAAAGCGGCTCAATGATTTCGGGCCACTCCAACAAACATAAATTCCCCGAAAATAAATAGTTCTCTACCCCAATATCAATCGCCTCCTCCAGGTCCTTCAATCGGTAAAAATCAAAGTGATAAATGTCCTTTCCATCATCCGTTCGATACTCATTGACGATGGAAAAAGTAGGTGAACTCATTTCATCCTGAACACCCATTTCTTCACAGATCTTTTTGGACAGAGTGGTCTTTCCTGAGCCCATCTCAGCATCAAAGCACCAGACTTTGAGGTGTCCAAAGTTGCTGATCAACTTACGAGCAACTTCTTGCAACTCGTCCTCATTATAATTCGGAATGGTCATTTATTTGCCAGTGTAATAAATGGGATGATAATTTCTTCCATGGATATTCCGCCGTGCTGGAATGTGTCCTTATACATGCGTACGTAATGATTGAAATTGTTTGGATACGCAAAAAAGTGATCATCCATGGTGAAAACGTAGGAAGTGCTCACATGCTCTTTTGGCAAGCCAAACCGCTCCGGTTCGCGGGTAAAAAAGAGGGTTTTTTCATCAAATGCGAGGTTACGTCCCACCTTATATCTCAGGTTGGTATTCGTTTTTCGATCTCCTACAATCTTTTGTGCCTTATTTACCCGAATAGTGCCATGATCCGTTGTAATCATCACTTTTACCTTTCTGTTGGCCAGCTCTTTCAAGGTATCATAGAGCGAAGAATGGGTAAACCATGATTTCGTTAGTGAGCGATAGGCGGACTCGTCAGGAGCAAGCTCTCGAATCATTTGCATGTCGGTTCGAGCGTGTGAAAGCATGTCCACAAAGTTGAATACAATCGCATTGAGCTTGTTATTCATCAAATTAGGGATATTCTCACTCAGGTGCTTCCCTTCGTCCGCACGTAAAATTTTATGGTAACTGAAGCGATCTTTTACCTGATTTCTGGCAAGATTGGCCTCCAGCAGCTCTTTCTCTTTCAAATTTTTACCTTCATCATCCTCTTCACCCACCCACAGGTTCGGATAGCGGCGTGAGATCTCTAAAGGAGTCAATCCTGCAAAAAGGGCATTTCTTGCATATGAAGTGGTGGTAGGCAGGATAGAGAAGTACATTTCCTCTGAATCTATGCTGAAAAGTTCCGCCACCTCTGGCTCTATCATTTTCCATTGGTCGTATCTCAAATTGTCGATGACAATAAGGAACACCGGCTCCTCCCCGATTTTAGGAAAAACGTTCTGTTTCAACAGGTTGTGAGACAACAACGGACGTTCAATATCAGGATTGGTGATCCATTCTTCATAGTTTGAAGTTACAAAAGCAGAAAAATTGCCATCCGCTTCTACTTTCTGCGCATTTAACACCTCAACCATGCTTTTATCCTGTGTCTCATCCAACTCCAGCTCCCAATACGAGAGCTTGCGGTAGATATCCATCCAATCATTGTGATCCTGGGCGTCCATTACATCCATAGATAGCTGCTGAAAGTCCTTTTGATAGCCCAAATTGGTCTTTTCAGAAATAATTCGCTTGTTGTCCAAAATCTTCTTCACTGAAAGTAAGATCTGATTTGGATTCAAGGGTTTGATGAGATAATCCGCGATTTTGGCTCCAATCGCCTCTTCCATGATTTCCTCCGCCTCATTCTTGGTAATCATTACCACCGGAATGTTTGGATGGGTGGATTTGATATAATTCAGCGTTTCCAGGCCACTCATCCCTGGCATGTTTTCATCCAGAAATACAATATCAAAATAATTATGGTCGATTTCCTCCAAAGCGTCGGCACCACTATTCACCGGTGTGAGTTGATATCCTTTCTGCTCCAGGAATAAAATGTGAGGCTTTAGTAGCTCAATTTCATCGTCCGCCCATAAGATTTTAAATTGCTGCATGAATTCAGTTTTGGCATTGGATTGCTAAGTAAATCACAAACGCTGTTGAACAAAAAGAAAATTCTAAATGATCCGGTTTACGGATTCATCAATATACCTAACGATCTCATTTTTGACATCATCGAGCATCGTTATTTTCAGCGACTAAGAAGGATAAAGCAGCTAGGACTTACCGACCTGGTCTACCCTGGAGCTCTCCATACTCGCTTTCATCACGCATTGGGTGCAATGGATTTGATGCGTCGTGCACTCAACTCCATGGAAGACAAGGGAGTAGAAATCTCCTCAGAAGAACGACAAGCGAGTATGTTGGCTATTTTGCTTCATGATGTGGGCCACGGACCGTTCTCGCATACCCTGGAATTTTCGCTTTTCAAACATGTGCATCATGAGCAAGTGGGCATTTGGATGATGGAGCGATTGAATAAAGAATTTAATGGAGCGCTGGATCTGACACTCAAGATCTTCAAAGACGAATATGAGCGACCCTTCTTCCACCAAATGGTATCCAGCCAGCTGGATATCGATCGATTAGACTACCTTAAGCGTGACTCGTTTTTTACAGGCGTATACGAAGGCTCCATTGGCTCTGAGCGCATCATCAAAATGCTAAATGTAGCTAGTGAACATTTGGTGGTGGAAGAAAAAGGTATTTATAGCATTGAGAATTTTCTGAGTGCACGACGATTGATGTACTGGCAGGTGTATTTACACAAGACAGCTGTCAGTGCAGAAGTGATGCTTATTGAATTGATTAAGCGCGCAAAAGAGCTGACGCAGCGAGGAGAAAAGGTCATGGCTACACCAGCGTTAACCATCTTTTTGGAGCAAAACATTACTGAAGCAGAATTTATTGAAGATCCGGACATCTTAGAAGTGTACTCCATCCTCGATGACAGTGACATTTGGGGTTCGATCAAATTTTGGAGGGATCATGAAGATGTGGTGCTGCGATCGCTTAGTGAAATGCTACTTGATCGTAAGCTATTCGGTATCTCTTTCTCCAATGATCCAATTGGTAGGATTGTGACCGATGACCTTACACAAAAAGTGATGAATATGTATAGCGTAAAGGAAGATGAAGCCAGCTACTTCATGAAAACCGGCTCTGTAAGCAATTCTGCCTACATAGCATCTGGTCAGTCCATCAAGATTTTGCGTAAGCACGGAGATGTTGTCGATGTTGCTGAAGCCTCAGACCTCCCCAATATCAAAGCGATGAGTAAAATTGTGACTAAACATTACCTCTGCACCCCAAAATCCCTGTTTAAGCAATGATCATCACTGGAGAAGATATAGGGAAGAAATACGGCAAAACCTGGATATTCAGGCATCAATATTTCGAGATCAAATCCGGGGAATGCACAGTCATCACCGGTAAGAATGGAGCCGGTAAGTCCACGCTATTACAGATTATTGCTGGATACCTCACCCAAAGTCAGGGAAAGATATTAGTAAATGGTGTCAAAATTGATGAAGCAAGCCATCAATCTGCATTTATTGGCCCTTACACGGAAGTAATCGAGGAATTCACCCTTGAAGAGTTTTTGAAATTTCATCAGAAGTTTAAGACCCCTTTATGTGATATTGAGGAAATGGCAAATTCAGCCTCTCTTCCATTGAATAAAATTATAGGTGAATTTTCAACCGGGATGAAACAACGGGCCAAATTGATAACGGCTTTCTTCTTTGAAAATGACGCCATATTTATGGATGAACCTACTTCTAACCTTGATAAGGAGGGTTTTGAATGGTGGAAAAGTCAACTTAAACAGATGAAAAAGCCATTAATTTTACTTGCATCCAACGATCAGGAGGAAATAGAATGTTGCTCGAAAGACCTTAATCTTTAAAAAAAAGGTGGTCGGCGAATAATTTAAAGGGGTTTTAGGGGTTAAGTAGGTATAAAAGTGAAAAAGTTCTACTTTTGGAATGAACTTATATCTAATCGTACAATATTTAGATTTTAATTAATTACAAATGAAAAGATTATCAAACTTACTTGCTGCCTTAGTTTTTGCTTCCTTAGTTATTTTTATGTCGTGCGGCGGTGGTGGGTCTGATCCAGCTCCGGATCCTTTTGCTGAGGCCGCTGTTGAGCTTACAGCTTCAGGATGGTCTCCTACAGCAGTAACTGATCCAGATGATGCAAATCAATTAACTCAATGGAGTGATTTCACCTTATCTTTTACTGGAAATGAGAACGGAGGTAATTATTCTGTAACTAATGTTCCAGCTGGCTTTGAGGCGGTGTGGCCGACGAGCGGAACTTGGGAATTTGGTAGTACAACTTCTGTGATTGAAAGAAGTGATAACGTAACAATCACTGCAGAAATTACCGCTACCCAATTGACATTGCAGTTTAATATCAGTACTGGTGCGAGAGCAAGCAGTATTGATGGGGATTGGGCTTTCGTTTTTGGAAACTAATCTTTCAGACAATAAAATTTAAAGGGTAACGTCAGTTACCCTTTTTTTATGCCTTTTAAAACATATTGGTTAGGAATTGACACGAACCTGGAAAAAGGTTCGTGGACACTCGAATTCGAGTACTTGCAAAGAATGTGTTGCTTCGTGAAGACACGAAGCAAGGCAAAGGCAAGGTTTGTGCGACCGCCATGGTTCGTGTCTTCACGAACACTTAACAGTTTCGAATTGGTCCCTTTCATTCCATTCTCAAAATCATTGGTTGAACATCAAAATCTATAAGTGCTATCGCCAAGGTCCGTGTCTTCACGAACCTTGCTACGGTTTCGAAATGAACAGGGCCTTTTCGTTCCATTCTTAATAATCATTTGATGAACATCATTAAAAGTGCAATTTATGCCACCTTTTTATAGCCAAATTCATTTTGTCTACTTAAAGTCCACGTACACTTCATTGAGGTAATTGCATTTTAAAATGAGGTCTTGGTAAGTTTCTGCCTTCGTTCACCTAACCATCCTTTTTATGAAACTTACTATCAATAAGACCGATTGGTCATTAATACTCTTTTCATTAATATCAATAACCTCATACTCTCAACATGAAACCACCAGATATGGTAAGGATGTAGGAAATGCAGACTTTGGAAGCTTCTTTGGATATAATGCTGGTAATAAGAGTATAGGAAGTAAGGGAAATTCAAACACGGCGTTTGGCCATAAAAGTGGCTTTAATGCTACCGGTTGGGTGAACTCATTTTTTGGTAATGCCAGTGGATACAATGTAACTTCTGGGAGTAGGAACTGTTTTTTTGGAGCAAATAGTGGATATAAAACCTCCAGTGGATCTTTTAACACTTTTACTGGATATGACGCTGGGTATGGAAATACCACAGGAAGCTACAATATAGCAATCGGTAGAAGTGCTGGGAAAAATTTAACGTCTGGACGTTACAATATTTTCTTGGGGAGATCTGCATCAGTAGGAGCAAGAGTAAGCGGCAGCTATAATATTGCCATAGGTGATAATACGGCCAATGAATTAAAAAGTGGGGAATACAATATTTTGTTAGGCTTTGGTGCGGGGAATGAAGTAACAACTGGAAGCAATAACGTATTCATTGGAAATAGAGCTGGCAACTACTTAAGGACAGGGAGCAAGAACGTCTTTATTGGTTTTAACGCAGGCTACAATGAAGCGGGTTCCAACAAGCTCTACATCGACAATTCATCCACATCGGCCCCACTTATCTGGGGAGATTTCAGTTCCAACACCCTTAAGTTCAATGGCAGTACGCAAGTTACTGGGGCAATTAACCCTTCTGGAGGATTTGTAAACCATGTCTATTTAGACGATGATGGTTTTTTGGGTGGAAATAGTGATGATTGGATTCGAATAAACAATTTTATTGAGCTCAGTACAGGAAATGATAATCACGGGATTGTCCTTAGAGAAAAAGGCAATAGCAACTACTTGAGTATTACTCAAAAAGCAGGTTGGAGTTATTTGGCTGATAACAATACTTATGCAAATTACTTCCTCCGAGGAAACGGAGATGATGTTGAGGTAAAAGATAACTTGAAAGCCAACAGCATTTCCACTCAAAACTATAACACCAATGGTGGTATTATGAATATTTCTGGTGGTGGATATGGTATCGATTTTAAAATTGATACCGACAACAATAGCTCGGATTTTTACCGGTGGTTTGGAAATGGATTTGAGCGAATGAGGCTTACGGATACCGGTAGACTTGGGATCGGTACCCGTGATCCAAATACTGATCTTTCGGTAATTGGTAAGGTCAGAGGATCTTATGATCCACAAGAAACTGAATATGTAGAAATCTCACACGGAGGTAGCCATGGTTATATTAATACCGTTGGAGATGGAAACCTCGATTTTCGCCATGATGGCAACACAAGAATGTCAATCAGAAGTAATGGGAATGTTGGAATTGGGGTAAACATTCCTTCCGAAAAACTGGAAATCGATGGTGCTATTAGAGGAAACATTGCAGGAGGTGCACTGCGCGTACAAACCGACTATGGATACACGGATCTGGGAGCCCAAAACAGCAACTGGTCACAGTTTGAAACCGACCGACCTGGATTTTACTTCAATAAAGGGATTACGGTCAACCAAGGATTAATCAGCAGCAATGATGAAGACCTGCAGATGCAAACGGCTGGAAACAACAGGAATCACCATCTCACAAACGAATCAGGATGTTACCATTATTAATAACCTGACTGTTGGCGGAACCATGAACTTCAATAAGTCAACGGTAATCGAAGATAACACGCAGGACGATTTGCTGGTCATGAGGGGAGATGGAACACTGGCTAGCAGAAGCGTTACATCTATAGAAAGTCCATGGTTGTTTTCAGAGATTTTGGTGGGAACGGACACCATGTTAGCGATTTGTCCAGATTCAATGGTTATCGGTCAAATAACCGTCGATGTGATTGACCTAAACGGCAACATTCGCTTCGGAGACAATGCCTACATCGATGACGACTTAGACTATGGAGATAACGGAGACGATGATGACATCCCGGATGATTGGATGAAATTCAGTGATCGTATAGAATTCAAATCTTCAGCAGATGAATATGGAATCGTACTGTTCGACAAGACGGATTATCTCCAGTTCCTGAATCTTTACCACGATAACAACAGCTCTTACTTATCCAGTAGTAATACGGCTTCCAACTATTTCCTTAAAGCCGATGGCAGAGATGTGGAGTTTGGTGGCAATGTGACCATCCCATCATTGATCAGCCCCTCCTTTTCTGGCAATGAATCGCTGACCTTTTCCATGGATGCAAACAACGATTCTGATGAAACAAGTGCGCCGGAAAGCATCACCTTTGGAAAGAATGGAGATGCAGAGGCCGGAAGTTTCAGAGAGCTCTTCCGAATCGAGGAAACAGGAAATCTATACACTTCAGATTTAACGATAGATAACACATTGGAACAAGTAGTGGTGAGAGATGAAACAACTGGACAGCTATTTGCGCGTGAGTCAGGCAGCATTGGACCTTTCACTATTCTTCCAAGCAGCAACCTTAGGTACAATGCAGGGTCGCTTGGTCTAGGTATCGCCAATGACGAACCCACTCACACGCTGGATATAGGTGACGGGACCATTAGAGTGAGATCGTTAGGTGAAACAGAATCAGCAACTGATTTCTTGATGGCAAACAACGAGGGCATTTTTTATAAGCGAAGTATGGGTACCTTCCAGTTCAGTCCATTTGATGACTTTGGCACCTACATAAGCTATGGAGGTTCTGTGATCCTGGATGACGAGACCGTTATCCACACACCAACTGCCAAGCTGGATGTAGACGGAGATCTACGAATCCGCAATGTTGAAAGAGACTTTGCCAATGAGCTAACAGATATCATGATGATTGACTCAGACGGGTTTCTCCGTAGACGAGGAATCGATGCATTGGAGCTAAGCCCGTGGGTAAGGAATGGAAACAACCTCTACTATGCAGAAGGAAGAGTTGGTATAGGTGCAGATAATTCTGCTACAGATGAACAAACACGCATTGTAACTAACTTAAAAACAGGTTTGAACGTGGTTACCAACTTCACTCCGGGATCTACAGGACCAAGTGCCGGATACGGTATCGTAGCAACCATAGATAGTGACAATGTGCGAGCGTTTGCAGTGCGCGATGTTTCAGTCGAGGGCACAAGTGCGACCCGGGATGTATTCAGGGTGTGGGGTTCTGGAAAGGTCGATGCAAAAGAAGTATTAGTTGCGCCTGATATTTGGTATGACGATGTACTCAAGCAAGGCTACTCACTGAGAACACTTGATGAAATAGAAGAATTTGTGAATAAGAACCAACATTTACCTGATGTGCCATCTGAAGCTGAGGTATTGAAAAATGGGATCAATCTTGGAGAAATGGAAGGGGTATTGCTTAAAAAAATAGAGGAGCTGACGCTTTATATTATCGAACAAAGTAAGCAGCTCAAATCACAGAATGCTCGGATAGAATCACTAGAGTCTAAACTAAAAGAGGAGGATTAAATGAGGACAACTATATTAATTTTTATTCTACATATCACCATAACTCTTGTAGGTCAAGAGAAAAATATTACAAGATTAAGTGAAAAAGATTTTGATCAAATTTCAAACGACGAATTGAAAGGCTCAAATTTTCTCAAATATCATCACTACAGTTCTCCTCAAGGCAAATACTTACTAATTGACAATAAAAAAATTGACTTAGTTGCAGGAGAATACCTAATTAAAAGTGATAGAGATCTAATTCTTACCGAAGTTACAAACGAGTCTTATTCTGGACCTAGTATCTATAAAAGAACCGAAACTCAGAGGGATAAAATAATTGATTTACCTATTGAAGGTAGTATTTTGAGTACAAATCCTGGTTTTCTCTACTTAGATTTCAGTCATGGTCAGGGATGTAATTATCAGTTTTATTCCAATGAAGGAAATCTATTAAGCACATATAAACCATTTACATGCTTCGAATTCAGTATTGAAAGAATTACTAAAGATTTTATTGTAATTGCTGCACAAGAAAGTATGAGCTCAAATGAAATAAAGCTTGCTATTCTAGATCATTCCGGAGAATTAGTCAAAGAAACCACTTTTGAGACGGTTAGGTTTGGAGTGCCAAACATGCATTATTCAGATGGAATGATTTACATGCTGCTGCGTGGCAAGCATCCAACCCAAAAACTAAAAGTTTTTGATGATCAGTTAAATAGTCTTTATGAAGTGAACCTTGGATCAGTTATCAGACACCAACTGTCATTTCAAAATGGTACAATTGCTTATTTGACAAGAAATGAAATAATAGTTAGAAACGCTAATACCGGTGAAATTCTTTGGAAGAAAGAAATTTCCGGAGGCAGATCATATGGAATTGGAAGCTCAAGAAATAAAAGTGCGATTTCAATTCTTTTGAAAGGAACGAATGGCAAAAAGGAATTAGTAGAATTTGAACTTGTAAGTGGAAATGAACTTTCAAGATCTGAGATTAATATAAATCAACGTTATCAGAGATTTTTTAAGATTCATGATACACCTAATGGTTGCTTAATATACAACGGTAAGGAAATTATTAACCTTAGAACAAGCAACAATGAAAATAAATAATATCATATATATCGTTTTCATTTTAATATGCTGCCAAGCCGTGTATTCACAACAAGTTCAATGGCCATTCGAAAATCCAGATTTACAAGGAATAGTAACAGGATCTTTGGGTGAGTATAGGGGTTCAACTGCAAATCCTAGGTTTCATAGAGGTAATGACCTTGCTAATGCTGACCGGTCTATTCATTCAATCAATCTTGGAGAAATTGAGTTTTACGTTCAAAATAGTGGTAATGCCCGAAAAGACGCTCGGGATACCTGGATTTCAGTTGGAGGAGTCCTCTATTATCATGTTATGCCAGATTCTGCTATAATAACTAATGAAATAACCATGATTAATACAATTGGGACATATTTAGGTGAAATGATGGTAGCAGAAAATTGGGGGACTCATGTGCACCTTCAAGAAAGTAATACGAATTACCTAAATAATACTCTTCAACCATTCTATGATAATCATGAACCCGAATTTGTTGATACTTATTTATCCAGAAATAATGGCATTGAATTGTATAGAAATGGAATACTCAGTGATAGCCGTAATTATCTTAATCTTAGATACAATCTCACAAATCAAATTGACGCAACTAGGTACTGGACCGTCTACAACAAAGTAGATATCGCTGCTCATATTAAAGATGAGCGAATAGATACGAATGGTAATGGAGATGATGGTGAAATTTCACCATTTAAACTTAAATGGGAGATTTATAACTCTGATAGCACCCGATTAGCAGGGGATTCTATTCTACACACTCGGCCAACTCAATCCAATATTCAAGCACGTTATTCATTTCATCCATCATCTAGTACGCAAATTGGAGCATACCGTTCTATTAATATTTTAACATCTGATCCATACGAAAATGACGTCTTCAGAATGGATCAATTTTGGAATTCACGTTTACAATTTGGTCGAACTGAAAACTTCGAACTTAGAGTTCAACAAAGAGATGAAAGTTTGGATGCCTTTATTAATCAGCAATGTCAAACAAAAGATGGGCTTTACAGACTTAGAATTGAAGGCTGTGACATTGATGAACAAAATCCAAATAATTGTGTGGATAGAGGGATGAATCTCTTAATCGACAACTTCAAACCTTACATCAGACGATTTAAAATTGCCATTTCAGATACGGGCGAAAGCGGTTCTTATGTCAATATTTATACTGGAGAATGGTTACCCCACAGTGAATACTTCAATGGTGAATTGGTAGATAGATGGATAGAATTTCAAACCTCAGGATCCCCCACCATTTCTCCATCTGATTATGTAGAGTTTAGAATATTTGCTTCTGAACCTTTAAAATGGAACCTTCCATCTGTCGAACCTACAATTGAAATAGATGGAGTTACAACACCTCCTACACTCATACAGGTAAATGATTCAAAAGAATTTGTTTACATCATGACACCTGGAAACTTCGATCTTTCTGGAAATGACAATGGAACAAAAACCATTACAATAAATGGATACGATCTTGCCAATAATCAGATAACTGGATTTGATCAATTGGATAGTTCATTGACCGATGATGAATTGCCATATAGAATTGGCGAAACGCAATGGTCGGGCACATTGGTCTCAAAAATTGACACCCGACATATTTTAAATGTTGGTGGTAACTCATGCGCACCGCCGGGAGAAAGAGTCGCGAATAACACCTGTCCCCTGGTTGCAGATTTTGACCATCAACCTGACTTTAGCAATCCACAAACAATATTATTCACGGATAAATCTGTTCCTTCGGATGAAATTACCAGTTGGCATTGGGACTTTGGTGATGGCTTTACATCAAATGATCAAAATCCAACACACTCCTATCAGTTTGTAGGTGAATATCTAGTTTCATTAACAGTAAGTCGTGGAGCAGAGGAAGATTCATGGACACAGTTTATTGATGTTACATCTGAACCATTGACAGCTGAATTTAACTTGACCCCAAGTTCAGGGACAGCCCCTTTAAGCGTGTCATTAAATAGCTCCAGCTCACAGGGGAATATTCAAAGCTGGCAATGGGATGTTACTCCAATGACCGGTGTTCAATATGTATTTGGTAATCCATCATCTGAAAATCCCACCTTAAGAATCAATACATCTGGAAACTACACGGTAAACCTAACTGTGGGAAATGGTATCTCAACACACACCTCTGACAGTCAAATAATAAATGTTACACCAGGTAACTCGGGTGAAACAATTGCTGATTTTGAATGGGAGGGGCCGGTTTATGCTGGAGCTCCAGCTCAATTCATTGACAAATCGTTCATTCAATGCGTAGGAGGTGTTACAAACTACACATGGAATATTTATGAGGCCACGCCAATAATGGGTGCTAGCAACAATCAAAATCCATTGCTGACAATAGATGAAATTGGTTCGGTAAAAGTTGAGTTAGTTGTGGATGATGGTTGTGGAGGAGTCCTGGCAAAAAAAGAATATTTTGTTACAGTAGAGGATGGAGCAGAAGCAAACGAAGGACTTACTGCTCTATTTGGACCATTAGGTGGAACTGTAACTGGTAATATTGAAGATGGGTTTGAATTTGTTTATAATCAAGGAGATACCGTAGAATTTTTAGATCGATCAACAGATAGAAATAAAATTAAGGTATGGAGTTGGTGGACAGAACTGCCTCTAAATTCAGTGGGGTCAAGCGGATTGACTGGGGAAAATATTTCTTACGAGCAATATCAAGAATCCATAAAGCATACGTACAACAACCCTGGAAAGTATCAAGTGAGACTTTTTGTTTTTAATGACATTGATTATGCTGGTCCATACTGGGACGAAATTATAGTCATAAGAAGGCCTGAAAGCTTTTGCTCAACTGAAGAAAAAATATCAGACACACGAACGTTTGTTGATGGTGATGATGAGACTATAGCAGCTGGTATTCTTGAAATTTATGATCCAATTGCGGAGGCAAAGTTCATTGTCGATTCAGGCGCGGTTGTAAATCTTTTAAGCACCAAAACAAACATAAAAACTGATGATGGAAATTGGCCCCCATCCAAAGATAGGGAGCGAATCCATTTTAAGTCGGGAAGTAAAGTCCACATTAAATCAGCTGCATGTGAAGAACTTAGAGTAACCTTTGATTAGAATTATGAAACATCTACTTTTTTTCTTTTTCTCTCTATTTTTCACTACATCCAATGCCCAATCTTCCGAATGGATCATCTCAGCCGGAGGTAAACATGCAGATTGCGGGTCAGCACTAGCTAGAGATGAGGATGGATTTATTTACCTGGCCGGAAGTTTTCAGGGAGAAGCCACATTCAATGATACTACGCTATACTCGAATGGCGACACAGACGTCTTTCTAGCTAAATATGAAGAAAAAGGGAATCTCGTATGGATCAAACAAGCAGGCAGTAATTTCACCAAGCGAAATGCTATAACAGAATACCCCACAGCAATACGAGTGCATGAAGATGCCGTTTACATGATCGGAGTGTTTGCTGGTATTGCAGATTTCAACACTACTAAAATTATCTCAAAGGGGAAAGAAGATCTCTTCCTCGCAAAATATAATTTAGAAGGAAAGCTTTTATGGGTCAAACGTGCGGGTGGAAGCAGCCAGGATATCCCTAATGATCTTATAATCGATAAAAGTGGAAACATCTACATTACTGGATCCTACCAAAAAACGGCAGATTTTGCACCAAAACGTCAATTAACCGCTCGGAACAACAGGAACCTCTTCATAGCAAAATATTCAAGCGAAGGTGAGCTCGACTGGATAAAAAGCTCTTACAGCCAAACCTTCAGCATAGGAAAAGCAATAGAAACTGACAAAGAGGGAATCATTGTCGCTGGGGATTTTGCTGGTGAAATACAATTGGATGATACCAAGTTATCATCAAATGGATCAACCGATATATTCATAGTAAAGTACGATTTTGAAGGAAACCAACTTTGGGCCACTCAACATGGTAGTACCGGAATGGACCAAGTCAATGCGATAAGTTGTAAAGACGGTATTTACTTGGCAGGATCATATTTGACCACCGCTCGGAGTGAATCATGGCAATCCAAAGGCGCCCGTGATGGGTTTGTAAGCAAGTTAACAGCAAATGGGAATCAAATATGGAATAAGACTATTGGTGGGACAGAAAACGATGAAATTATCGCCATGTCTATTAAGGATGGTCAACTTATTATCGCAGGAAAATATAATGCGGATTTTGAATACGATGATGAAGAAGTCTATTTAAGCAATGGTTTCACCGACATCTTTTTGCTAAAAATGGACTTATTCGGAAACACCAATGACATCAAAGTAATGGGTGGAAGTGGTCAGGACTTTCCAACCAGTATGTTGATAAATGATGATGAAATACTAATGACAGGTTTATACCGAAATCAACTTACGACAACTCAAACATCAAGTGGAGGATCAGATATTTTTCTTTCAGGACTAACACTGAACTTTGATCATGAAAATGAATTAAAAGTCATTTACCTGGTTTACCCTAATCCCACGGAGAATAATTTCTGGATAAGGAGTGAAGAAAAATTCAATGAAATTGAACTTATACAGCAGGATGGAAGAAGAATTGAATTCAAAAATGGGCTTAACACCAATGAATATAGATTTGAATTAAGCGATTTACCAACTGGAGTTTACTACGTTCGAATTGATGGTAATTCTGTCAAAAAGCTGATTATTCTTTAGTGTGAAGATTTTGAATTCACCTCTATCGCCATGGTTCGTGTCTTCACGAACCAATCTGTATCAAGCAATAACTCATAAATTTCAAACATAAAAGCCGCTGCCCATATGGATTATTTTAAAGCAAGACGTAAGTCATATTCAGAAATAGGCAAAATATATTTCTGGACAGCTACCATCCACAATTGGAATTATTTGTTGATGCAGAACGAAAGAAAAAGTATACTTCTTTCCTCAATGAAATATCTGTCTGAAAAGGGATTGGTAGATATTTTTGGTTTTGTAATAATGCCAAACCACGTCCACTTCATTTGGCGAATGAATGAATTCAATGGTAAAGAAACTCCATTTGGATCCTTTCTTAAATTCACAGCTCACGAATTCAAAAAGGCATTACCCATTTTTGAATTGAAAAAATATCAAGTGAATGCCTCAAACAAAAAATATGAGTTCTGGCAAAGAGATTCTTTGACAATAGAACTATTTAGTCCGGACGTTGCCTATCAGAAACTTGAATACATCCACAACAATCCAGTATCAAAAAAATGGAAATTAAGTCTTGATATAAATGACTACATGTACTCATCAGCTGGATTTTATGAAAATAATGATAGATCATTCACCTTTTTAAAACATATTGGTGAGGAATTTTAGATTCGTGAAGACACGAACCTGGGCAAAGGACTATATCGCCATGGTTCGTGTCTTCACGAACCCTGAAAAAGGACGATAATTGAATTCATTGAGGTTTTTCTTCCCTCAAAACGCACATTATTCCGTAGATTTGCACCGTGCTTATCGAAGAAAAATACTTCCCGCAGGATAAGAACTACCTGCTCAAATCCGTACAAGCATTTTCCAAAGAAATCTTACTAGATCACTGGCTCCAGCAAGTTCTTGCTGCATACAGCATGCAGCACAATCCAATGGGGCTCGAGGATGATTTTATCATTGAACTCAAAAAGAAGATCACACGATCGAGAGCACTTTTAGAAGATAACTATGACATCCTGGCTGCGATATATCGTCACAACCATGCGGATAATCAATTGGAAATCATGTGGGATGGCCGGTCACACATGGAAGCTTACGATTCTGAGTGGAAAGAGATGTATGCCGAATGGATTAAGAAATTGTCATTGATCAAAGACATTCAACGACCGCTTATTCGATATGTGGTTTCTGATA
The DNA here is from genome assembly GCA_965601465.1 of Ekhidna sp. Taxonomy (GTDB): domain Bacteria; phylum Bacteroidota; class Bacteroidia; order Cytophagales; family Cyclobacteriaceae; genus Ekhidna. Next base: position 4,058,134 of record OZ271834.1, read on the forward strand.
GTGATATCAATCACACCTTTCTTCGTCAGTCGATCCGAAGAGCCATACTTTCGCATTTCAATTTGAGGATGCGAGCGCAAACAATCCTTCGAACGAAGGCTGCCTAATGTTTGATCCTACAAACTTTGCAAAACTTTTGTTTTCCGGGAGGACGCTTTTTGGGAGGACGCTTGTGTCCAAAATAGGATTGATCTGAATATTCGGGCTTCTTTGCCAGCTTTTCTTCCTTAGCCTTTTTCTTGGCCACCTTCTTCATTCGTTTACGGAATGCGGCTACCTCCTCTTCTTTAGTAGAAGTAAAGGCATTGGTTTTCTTTTTCTTAAATAAGCTATTTTTCTCTTTTTTGACCGCTTGATATTGCGGTCGAGGTGGCTTTGGGGTATCTGCGCTACGAGTGTTCTGCCCGATAGCAAAACCAGACAAACAAACCGCAAAAATGACTAAATAGATCTTTTTCATAGATTTCAATTCCCTACAACCACAAACGATATCTCAATAAAATATTGTCAAAGCTGCGAAAAGATTCGCTTCTATCACAAAAATGGTTAATCTTTTGCTACAAGAAGTAACAAGACCGTCAAACCATTTTAATTTTCCGGTCGTTATCTAGGCGCTATAAATCCGATAAAGTTTGAAGAAATTATTCTTTGTTTTTCTCTTTTCTTTCGCATTCCTGAGTCAAGGACAGATAATCCGTGAAAATGAATTAATAAAAAAGATTGAGACAGGTGCCGAGTTGATGGCCCTTGGAAAGTACGATAGCGCACAAATGCTTTTCCAATATGTGCTGCAAAACATGGAGAAGCTACCGTCAGAAATGGCCTATTTATTTGGACGTAACAGCTATCATATAGGTAAATACAAACAAAGTATCAACTGGTTGAATAAGTATATCCAGCTCAAGGGAACCAAAGGCAAGTATTATGAGCCCGCCATTCAGTTTTTGCAGTATGCGGAGGATGAATACCTGAAAATTCAACGGGCAAGATCAGAGCAGTTCAGCAAAGACCTTGAATCTGCTGAGTACGATTGCGGCGGCTTGGAAAAGATGCTTTGCCCGGTATGTCATGGATCAGGTGTGGTGGTTCAACAAGGAATCTTTGATGAAGTCTACAAAACATGTCCATACTCATTGGGCGAAGGGTACCTGTCTTGCGAAGAGTATAACCAATTTATGCGGGGTAACCTCGATCCAAAAGTCGGAAACTAAGAAAGCCGATTCTTGAAGTCTGAGTAGGTAAAATCTCGAATCAATTCGAATTCACCATTTTCTCTTATAATTCCTATCGATGGATGCTTGACACCATTAAATGTGGTGGTCTTCACCATCGTATAATGCATCATATCCTTAAAAATCAGGGCATCTCCAGGCTTTAATGGATGCTTGAACCAATATTCATCCAAAAAATCACCGGCTAAACAGCTTACGCCTCCTAACCGATAAGCATGCCACCCTTTGACTGGTTCTTCTGAACCTACTTCCAGTTTGGGGCGATACGGCATCTCTAGACAATCGGGCATGTGGCAGGTAAATGATCCATCAAAAATGGCAGTTTTTATCCCTCCATTATCAACTACATCCAAAACTGTGGTATATAAGTCACCCGTTTGCCAGGCAAAGGCACTCCCCGGCTCTAAAATCACGTCAACATTGTAACGCCTCTTGAAATCAGTTAATAGTTGTACCAGGTGGTTAATATTATAATCTGAGCGAGTCACCAAATGTCCCCCACCCATATTAACCCATTTAATTTCGGATAGTAAATGACCGAATCGATCTTCTAATGACTCAATAACTTCCTCAAGCGCATAAGAGTCTGACTCACACAACACGTGAAAATGAAGACCCTCTACCCTGTCCGGAAGCTCTGTTAGGTCCTTGCTAGATATACCCAGCCTGGAAGTTGGACTTGAAGGATTATACAAATCAGTTTCTACATCTGACCACTCAGGATTAACACGAAGCCCTACACTTACTTCCTCAGGCACCTTATCAATGAAATGTTTGTATTGACTTATAGAATTGAACGTCAAATGAGATGAATTGCTTGCGATCTCCTCGAACTCATTTTCAGAATAGGCCACGCAGTAGGTGTGCGATTTAGCGCCCATCTCTTCATTACATAACTTAACCTCGTTGAGCGAACTTGCCGTGGCACCTTTCACATATTTTTTGACTTGCGAAAATGCACTCCACATGGAAAATCCTTTAAAGGCCAGGATTATTTCAATACCGGCATCTTTTTGAATTTGATCGATCAGTTGAAGGTTGCGGATGAGTTTCTTTTCATCCAACACAAAACAGGGTGATGGAATCTTCACTTAGTATACCTTTCTTTTATGATGTTCATATGGTGCCTTAAATGGCCCGAAATGATGTATCCTAACATCTCTACAGACATTTCAACTCCACTTGCAATCCCGGTTCTTTGACGTATTTCGTCATCAAATGATGAAAACATATCCACTGAAGCAGCTCTTACATTTGTAAACTCTGAAAGCAAGTTATGAATGGTACGATCATCCGCATTAGCTTCCGGCACATAGTCATTTTGGTTAAATCCAGATAGCTCTGTTTGGTCATTTCTTGCGAATCGCATGGCTCTATAAGCAAACACTCTTTCGGCATCAATGATGTGAAGTATAATGTCCTTTACACTCCATTTATCTGGTTGATATTTATACAAACCCTGTTGCTCAGTTAGTCGTCTGCAAAATTCAATGAAGTCATCACCGGATTTAAGCAACAGTGGCACCAATTCCCCACCTCCTGCTGCTTTGATATATCCTCTATAAAATTCAGGTACTTTCTCTAACTCTATCATATTTAGTCCATTCCCAGATCCAAATCGTGTTCTTCATGCCAAGGCAAACCGGAAGTTGCTAACTTCTCCAGGAAAGGATCAGAATCAAACTCCTCCACATTGAATACGCCAGCTCCTGTCCACTTACCCGTTAGCATCATATATGCGCCTGTCATTGCAGGCACCCCAGTGGTATAAGATACGCCTTGCGCACCCGTCTCATCATAGGCAGCTTTGTGGCTACAATTATTCCAGATGTAGTAGGTCTTTTCTTTGCCATCTTTCAATCCACTGATTCTGCACCCAATGGAGGTTTCTCCCTCATAATTTTCTCCAAGGTCCCCCGGATTGGGAAGTACAGCTTTCAAAAATTGAAGTGGAACGATTTCATGCCCTTCATAATTCACCGGCTCGATAGATGCCATTCCAATATTTTGTATCACCCGCAAGTGGGTCAGATACTCATCGCCGAAAGTCATCCAGAAACGTGCTCTTTTAATGGTTGGATAATTCTTGACCAATGATTCCAACTCTTCATGATAAAGCAGGTAAGAAGGTCTTTTGCCTATGTTGGGGTAGTCGAGATCTTTTCTAAATTCAAATGGTTTGGTTTCCACCCACTGTCCATCCGCCCAATATTTTCCATTTTGCGTAATCTCACGAATATTGATCTCAGGATTGAAGTTGGTAGCAAATGCTTTTCCGTGATCACCAGCATTACAATCTACAATGTCCAGGTAGTGAATCTCATCAAAAAAATGCTTAGCTGCACGTGAAGTAAAAACGCCTGTTACACCGGGATCAAAACCACATCCAAGTACCGCTGTTAGACCAGCCTCTTTAAAACGATCTTGATATGCCCATTGCCATTTGTACTCAAATTTAGCCTCCTCAGGTGGCTCATAATTCGCTGTATCCAGATAGTTTACCCCTGCTTCAAGGCAGGCATCCATTATGGTAAGATCCTGATAAGGCAAGGCCACATTAATTACCAGTTTCGGATCGTGTTTCTTAAAAAGTGCGACTATCTGATCAACATAATCAGCATCTACCTGATCAGTTTCAATAGACACTCCCAACTGGTCTTTGATATCTTTAGCGATATCATCACACTTTGATTTGGTACGAGATGCCAGAACAATATGAGAGAAAACTTCCGGATTTTGTGCGCACTTGAAGGCAGTTACCCGCCCGACTCCTCCAGCTCCAATGATTACAACTTTAGACATGCTTCACGATTTGAATTTGGGTCTAAAGTTAGCAGGAAGATTGCTTACAAAATAAACCGATAGGTGTATTTAATTAGGAAGGTATTAGTACTCTCAAGACCTGTAAGTCTGGACGACAAATCGCTGAAGTCATTTTGTCTGGAATTGCTGAAATAGGATCCATTATTTGCCCATACCAGAAAAACTATTGACCCAGGAATGTATTCCCAGCGCATCACAAAATTCGATCTGAACTGAACAACATTAAAATCAGGATTTCCAAAAGAATAATCTGCCTCAGTTCCACCAGACTCGAATATTTCATAGATGCCATCTTCCTCATTGAATGCATATTCAGATTCTTCAAAGATCTTGAATCTTTGGTTGTAGTTTTCGGAGTTGGGCTCATGCACGCGTTTAAACTGACTGTACTCGCCACTTGCAATAAATGGCTGTCCCCAGTACTCCAGTGTTAAATTTGGCGTAATGTTGTAATTCATTCGAAGGGACATGCTATAGGTCCTTTGCTCCACACGTCCGAGAATATATCTGGTCTCTCCGTCAAAATCTCTTTGAGAAATATATTGTAGGTCATCCCTGTTCCAATTGATACTAGGAGAAATAGAAATTTGCATGGCATCAAGCGGCCGAATGTTGATATTTAAGTTAACCCCTGAGCTTTTTCTGAAGTCATTCCGTCCCCAATTAAACCAATTGTTAAATCCTATCCGAACATTCTTTCTACTGTTGGTTCCTATCCAGTACCAATAATTGACATTTCCTGGATAGGTAATGGATGGGCCACCCCTTAAATCAGCATTCGATACGCGATTACCGCCTATCCAAACACCCTGATTGAATCCCCAGTAGTTGGTGAACTCCCAATTCATATTCATGTTGATACCAGATCCGGTAGTAATTCCTCCAAAATCCATGTTTTGCTCCATGTACATGTTGTATCGCTGCCACCTAAACAGATTGGTAACTTTGTTAACCCGATATGAGGTCCAAATCCAATTATTAATATTATCTGTTACCCTCAAAAATCCTATATCATTGAGAGCCAGTCCCGGAGATCGATAATTAGACCCTGTTGCCCATCGCCAATTGCCGCTTCGTTTGCCAAAAGAGATGCTGAGTGATGAACCAACTAAGCTGGTGCGCGTAGAATCCACCTCTCTGTGATTGTTATCGGGACGCTGAAAAAATCTTTCAGAGGAAGTCTGTGTTCTGTAGAGTGCACCTTGAGACCCTTCCACTCTACTCATAGCAAACCTTAGTTCCATGCCATATTTCCGATCCCTAAAGTTGTGATCAATGTCTACACCGGCACTTTGAGCATTGGTATGAGCCAGTTCCAAATTAAAACCTTCATTATTGATTCGATTCATATTGGTGACCATGGCTCCTATCACCGTCTTACCACCATCAAAATCCTGTTGAACACGACCTACCAGGTAATTGGTGTAAGGCTCTACTTGCTCCTGGCGTCTCACTCCGGCCGTATCTACCACATCAATTACCTCCTTGTTGGTAAAGGATTCCAAAAGTCCCCAAGAAAAGCCCTTTGCATTCTTACCCGTTAACTTTGCCGCGCCCAAAATCTGCGTTTGACTTGGAAAATCAGCATAAGTAACGTCATCCGGAAGCCTTCCTATAGGTCTACCTCCTATTCTTCTGGAGTAAAAGAGATTATTTGGGCCACCACTTGTTCCAAACGTCAATAGGCTACTACCCTCCAAAAAGAAGGGTCTACGTTCTTGAAAAAATAGCTGGAACGCAGATAGATTGACAGCAGAAGGATCCGCATCCACTTGACCAAAATCCGGGTTAACAGTCACATCCAATGTAATATCAGAAGTGATTCCAATTTTAGCGTCCAGCCCTAGATTACCTTTCATTTCTTCTCCGGTATCACGAAAAGGATTTTCCTCTTCTTTGGGAAATTTTTCAATTGAAGCGAGTACATATGGCTGAATCTCCAGCTGTTTTTGTGGTTTAATTCCCTTTAATCCGTTCAACTCACCAAACAGGTGTACCCACCCCGGTGCATTGGGATCGACTGGTTGCCAGGTGGACCGTTCCTCCGTCCTGAAGATTCTTCGAGTGAATTGAATCCCCCATTTATGGTTTTCTTTGTTTGCAAATCTTAACTGCGAGAGTGGTATTTTGAACTCTGCTACCCACCCTTGATCATCTATACTTGTTCGTAAGTACCAAATGGGATCCCATGTGCTATCCCAATCGTCTCCATTATTCGAAACATACTCATCACCTTTTACTCCTGATACTGAGGCAGTAAATGAAAAAGCAGTTCGCTTATCACCATAACTGTCAATATTGATTTCAACAAAATCTCCATCAAATCCGTCACGCCTCGACATCCGCTTTACAATTTCTTCAGGCTCCGAATCTAACGCTCGGATTCCTACATAGAGAAACTTGGCATCATATAAAATTTTGAATTTTGTCTGCTGGAAAGGCTCTACATTAAAGTCAGGAGTATGACCAACAAAATCACCTCCCCACTCTACTTGAGTCCACGCTTCATCATCCAATTTTCCATCAATCTGGATCTCACTTTGAATTCGATCGGTAGTATATGATTTGGTCGGGAAATTAGTTTCCTGTGCCAGGCCGCAATAAGCAGCAAAAACTAATAAGGCACATGATATTCCCTTTAATGGCATGGAGAGTAGTAGTTGACGAGGCGGCAAAAATCGCCCATATAGTACTACGAATACTCTAATTACGATGTATGGTTACATCTTTTATGCGAAATAGTACTTTTCTGTGATGGATGGCTATTTAAGGGTATACCTTAAGCCAGTCTGTAGGACAAATCTCGAAGGCGTGCTTACTGCATCGCTAATAGGAGTAATCGAATGCCTGTAGTTTGGTTCAATGGTGAAATTAAATTTATTGAAGATGGAATATCCAAACTCCACTCCACCTACACCATCGAAAGACCAGTCGTTGTAAAGGCCCAGATTATTGCTATTTAAAATTTGCTTGGAAGGGTCCGAAATGCTTCCATCGACCAGGTAGTTAGCAGATAAGCCCGCATTAACCCGAAGGCTAAATTTTCTATTTACGACAAAGTACCCTGCCTTAATTGGAATAGAGGCTATTTGAACATTATTGTTGATTTCTACTTCATGATCAAAGTTCTCACGTACTTCAATAGTTGCCTGTCTGGATCCTGAAGGTGGTGCCCCTGATCCTGTTGTAAGTCCGGTTGAGCCACCCGTGAATTCGTTATTATCGATCGTATAAACATCAAGGACGTTAATTGATGCAGTTCCATTGTTATCCATACTTGTATAAGCGAGACCGCTCTCCAATGTCCATTTATCACCAAGTTGAACACCAAAATCAACACCTATCGTAGTTGATATCCCTTGTCCCATATTCTCAGAAATATTGGTTGTGGGATTAACAAAATTTCCGGACCCAATCGCCGAGGCTAAAGCACTGGGATTTAAGGAATTGGCTACAGCGCTCGACTCACCGAAGTTTGTATTGAAAGTACCGGCACCTGCTTCCACCCCTGCCCACATTCTTGAATCAGAATCCTTTGATACGGATGATCGTGTAGATAAACCTGACACTGCCTGGTGATAACGATAGATATCATTATCAGTAATGGAGGCGTATACTTCCGGCCTCCTTCTTTCGATCCCCTTTATTTCATAATAAGGTTGTGCAGGTACCTCAGTTATAATGATTGTTTCCGAGGGTGTTGATTTTGAATTTCTTTTTTCAAAAGACAAATCCAAAGGTTGATAGCCTGTTATATAAGAGGAATAGTAATTATTGTAGTCAATATCATTTGACAGGAATGCGTTGTAAGATCCTGATTCTTCCTGTTTCTCCTGAACAAAAGATGGTGAGTAAATAACACCCAGTAGCAATACAGCGATTATGACAGCAGCCACAGACACCCACTTATACATCATATTTTGTGATGCATACATGGAAACCAAGTCAGCATTTAACTCATTTTCAATGTTAGTCCAAATACCGCCTGGTGCCTGTTTCGTTTGTCCTTCAAACTTCTTCCGGATACTATCTTCAAATTTCCCCGGACCCATATCGTATCTTATCTCTCTGCATGACCTTTTCCGCCAATAAGGTTTTCGCCCTTGAGTACTGCGATTTGGAAGTTCCTTCACTAATCTGCAGCTTCTTAGCTATTTCATGATGTTTATAACCTTCAATAGCAAATAAGTTGAATATCACTTGACAACCGGTTGGAAGCTCCTGTATCAGCCCTAAGAGTTCCTCGTATCCAAGTGATGATATAACAGACTCTTTTTCGCTCCAACCATCTAAATCATTCACATCCACCATTGGATATAAATAGAGTTTACTTCGTTGGTGATTAAGAGCTGTATTTACAACTATACGCTTTATCCAATAAGCCAACGATGAATCTTTTCTGAAGTTTTTGATATTCTTAAAGACCTTAATAAAGGCTTCTTGAATGATATCCTCAGCTTCTTGCTGCATTTTTGAATATCTCAAGGCTACCAGATACATACCGTCACAGTATTTATCGTAGAGTGCCTGTTGGAACTCTTTTTTGCCTTTCTGGCAGCCTTTAATCAATTTCTCTTCAGTTACCGACATTCACGTTGGTATTTAATAGACCCAAAGCTTAATATTAAAGTTGTAATTTAAATTTTTGGGCTTTTGTACCTCTAAAGTTATGAAGAACCTCGCGATAATAACAATAGCTCTGTTATTAGTACAATGTGAACCGCTTGTCCCCCAACAATCGACGGTAAGTAAAAAAATAATTTATGACAATTATGACTATGAAGATATTGTCGGGATAACGAAAATAACTCCAACAAGAAACGGACGAATCCAAGAGTTGGAAAGCCCGGTTGTAGGTTTGAATACTCCAGACCAGTTGGTGCTATCCTTTGATATACTGACTGACCAATTTGAAAATTTGAGTGTACGCATCATTCATTGCAACAAAGATTGGAACAAGTCGGTCCTTCGAGACATGGAGTTTCTGAGTCAAATCAACAATTATCGAATTACGGATTTTGATTACAGTCAAAATACGGTTCAGCCTTACATCAATTATAGATTTACTGTTCCTAAACCCAGCTTATCCGGAAATTATATACTTGCTGTTTTTAGAAGAGCCAATCCCGACGATATTATCCTGACTCGCAGGTTTCTTGTGGTTGACAGTCAGGTATCCATAGGTCATACGGTGCGTGTCAGCACCACCATAGGCAAAAGGGATCTCAACCATCAAATTGAGTACAGTGTTAATTACAGCAATCTTTTGGTAAACATGCCTACCAAAGAGATCAGCACTACATTGCTACAAAATCACAATTGGAATACGGCCATTCGCAATGTGCCTCCAACCCTAATTAAGGCTAACGAAGGGGTCTCAGATTTCATCCATCTCGATTTGAAAACCAATTTCTCAGGATGGAATGAATTCAGGTTTGCTGATTTGAGAACGTTTAATGTTCCCGGAAGAAACGTTGGGAGAATTTCTAAAACAGATACTCGAATCATTGCGCCTCTTAAGTTATCCGGATCAAGGGGAGACATCACTTATACGTTAAATTTTCAAGATATTAACGGTAACTTCCTGATCCAGAATAATGATCCTGGTGAAAACCTATTGAATGCAGATTACGCGAATGTTCAGTTCAATCTAAAATCGCAACCCATCAATGGAGAAGTCTACGTTTGGGGACAATTCAACAACTGGCAATTGAATGACTTTAACCGAATGAGGTATACGAGTGATGGAGGATATCAAGCTAATATTTTATTGAAGCAGGGCTACTACGAATACATGTACTACGTTAAAAGTCCAAACTTACCTTCATACTATTTTGAAGGAAGCCATTTCCAGGCTGAAAATCAATATGAGATCCTGGTTTACTATCGCAAGCCGGGAAATGTCTTCGATGAATTGGTGGGATATAAAAGATTCCCATCCCTTGAACCCTAGACGTTAAATCTGAAGTGCATAACATCTCCATCTTTCACCACATATTCTTTACCTTCAATTGCTAGCTTCCCGGCTTCCCGGCATCCGGCTTCAGTGGTGTATTGTTGATAGTCAGGAATTTTAATCACCTCCGCTTTGATGAATCCTTTTTCGAAATCTGTGTGAATGACACCAGCAGCTTGAGGAGCTTTCCACCCTTTTTTAATTGTCCAGGCGCGTACCTCCGTTTCTCCTGCAGTAAAGTAGGTGATTAAATCCAGCAATGAGTAAGACGCTTTAATCAGTCGATTCAATCCGGATTCTTCCAAACCATATTCCTCGAGAAACATTTGCTTTTCTTCCGGTTCATCAAATTCTGCGATCTGAGCTTCGAGTCCCGCAGAAACAAGGATCAGTTGAGCATCCTCATTTTTAATATTCTCTGCCAGTTTATTGCTCCATTCGTTTCCTGAATTGATGGAATCCTCATCCACATTAGCCACATAGATAATGGGCTTATCAGTGAGGAGCTGCAGACCTTTAACCCAGGCACGAGGTTCTTTCTCCATTTCCAGAGCTCGCGCATTCTGACCACTTTCCAGATGGGTCTTAAACTGAACCAGTACATCGTATTCTGCTTTTGCATCCTTATCTCCGGACTTAGCAATTTTTTCAACACGCTGAATTCGCTTATCAATAGATTCAAGGTCTTTGAGTTGTAGTTCCGTATCAATAACCTCTTTATCTTCAATAGGGTCCACTTTGCCTGAAACGTGGACAATGTTGTCATTATCAAAGCACCGAATAACGTGAATGATTGCATCCACTTCTCGAATGTTTGCCAAAAACTGGTTCCCCAGTCCCTCTCCTTTGCTTGCTCCCTTTACCAGGCCAGCAATGTCAACAAACTCCATTACTGTTGGTAATACCTTTTTAGGATTAACCAGGTCGGAAAGAATCTTCAGCCGTTCATCCGGTACGGTAATTACTCCCACATTGGGTTCGATGGTACAAAAAGGAAAATTAGCCGCTTCAGCTTTTGCGTTTGAAAGAGCATTAAAAAGGGTCGATTTGCCTACATTAGGCAGCCCAACAATTCCACATTGTAATCCCATAAGAGACAGATATTAATTTGATGTTCTGAAAGCCTTATCGCTTTCGGGGCGCAAAGCTACGTGATAAAATAAAAAAGCCCTCAGGAATTTTTCCTGAGAGCCTCTCTCTTCATACTTACTAAAAAAGTTATCTTAAACTAATCCCACTTAAGGTCAGAGTCTGCATCTGAAACTTCAGCATCAACCACCGGTTGTGCACTGTCATTGTCTCTGTCAAACTGCGTGAAATCAACTTCAGGCATTAATTCATCCTTCACATGATTCACTGTGGAATTTAGTGCATCTACAAATTTGTTAAAATCTTCTTTGTACAAGAATATTTTATGCTTTTCATAGAAAAAACCATCATCCTTAGGCTTTCTCTTACTCTCCGTAATGGTGAGGTAATAATCATTCGACCGTGTCGCTTTCACATCAAAAAAGTACGTACGTTTTCCCGCCTTTACTCTCTCTGAATAGATCTCGTCTCTTCCTTTTTCGTTATTATCTTCCACTTGTTTAAAATTTGTGTTAGGTGTTAGTTTTTACTAAAATCGGGCTAAATATACGGCATTATCTTTTTTATCTGCAAAATCAACCCGTGATTAGCCATTGAAATTAAACTATGACAACAAACATTTCCGAAATAAATCAATACGATAACCTGGGGTTAATAGCCAAACAATTGGTTGATGGATTCATCACTGGGCTCCACAAATCACCCTATCATGGCTTTTCAGTAGAATTTGCTGAGCACAAACTCTATAATGAGGGTGAAAGCACGCGGCACATTGATTGGAAAGTTTTTTCAAGAACTGATAGGCTTTATACAAAACAATATGAAGAAGAAACAAATCTCAGATGTCGCATTTTAGTGGATAATTCTGCTTCCATGCATTATCCTTCACCCGGTAAGGATAAACTGAAGTTTTCCGTATTTGCGGCTTCAGCGTTAGCCTACCTATTGACAAAACAAAGAGATGTGGTGGGTCTTTCAGTTTTTTCAGACAAAATTGAGGAGGAAACAGATTTACGAAGTACCAAGGCCCATCTTAATACCATTCTTTCAAAACTATCCGAACTTGAAAATACTACTCCGGAATCTCAAACAGATATCAGTTCAGTTCTTCACGAAATCGCCGACAAAATTCATAAAAGATCGTTGGTAGTAATTTTCTCAGACATGTTTCAAAATCGTAATGAAGAGGACTTATTAAGTGCCCTTCAACACCTTAAGCATAATAAGCATGAGGTGATTTTATTTCACGTCTCGGATTACTCCAGTGAATTGCGCTTCGAATTCGAGGATAGACCCTATAAATTCATAGACCTTGAAACCAAGGAATCAGTCAAACTCAATCCGCACGAGGTTAAGGACATCTACCGAAAGGAGATGGCTCAATTTTACCAGGATTTAAAAATCAAATGTGGTATGATGAAAGTTGATTTTGTTCCAGTAAACACCAACGACTCATTTGATAAGGTCCTTGGAGCTTATCTAATCAAGCGTAAAAAAATGAGGTGATTCTAACTTAAAGGTGCAACCACTCCTTCTTTGCGAGTAATTCTTCTTCTGTTTCAACGTAATCAGGGTCAGGCACGCAACAATCGACCGGACAAACGGCGGCACATTGAGGCTCCTCATGAAAACCGGTACACTCGGTGCATTTACCGGGAACGATATAATAGAATTCATCTGAAACGGGCTCCTGTATTTCCTTGGCATCTACCTTGGAGCCATCTTCCATTTCAATATCCTTCAAGTCAGTACCATCGGCCCATTTCCATTCTACCCCGCCTTCGTAAATAGCAGTATTCGGGCATTCCGGCTCACAAGCTCCGCAGTTGATACATTCATCGGTGATAATAATTGCCATAGAAAAAACGCTTTTTTTCGTGTTACAAATGAATGAACAAAATTAATCGCAATAAGTTTGCAGCCCAACGTGCACACACGAACAATTTCACTTTTTTATGAATATTCAGGATAAAATCAGCGCTTTTGCCACACTTGGTCAAAAAATTGCCAAGCTATCTGATGAAGAAATCGAACAATTAGCAATCTCTGCTAAAGCAATGAATGGTTGGTTTTCGAAAGAAAGTGTAAAAAATGCGTTTGAAGGACTCGGTTTTATGCTTCAGGAAGACAAGCTGAAAGAGTGGGTTACTAATTATGATTTGGAGAATACAACTCCAAAAGTTGTGGGCATTATCATGGCGGGAAACATCCCGTTGGTAGGCTTTCATGACCTACTATCAACACTGATAGCTGGTCATTTTGCTGCCGTTAAACCCAGTAGTGATGATCAATTTTTGACTAAAAAATTGATCGACTGGATCATCGAAATAGAGCCACGATTCAAGAAAAATATTGAAATCAGGGAAAAGCTTACGGAAATTGATGCAGTTATTGCAACAGGTAGCGACAACACCGCAAGGTATTTTGAATACTATTTTAAAGATATCCCTCACATTATTCGCAAAAATCGAACCTCGGTGGCCATACTTACCGGAGAGGAAAGTACCGAAGAATTGACTGCATTAGGCGAAGACATTTTTTCGTACTTCGGGTTAGGATGCAGAAATGTATCTAAGGTATTCACTCCGAAGGATTATGATTTTAGGGAAGCATTTCCCCACTTCGAAAAATTTAATGAAGTGGTTCATCATAATAAGTACCGAAACAATTACGATTACTACAAGTCGATTTACCTGGTGAATAAAACTCCTCATCTGGATACAGGATTTCTTCTGGTCAACTCTACAGATGATTTGGTATCACCTATTAGCGTACTCTTTCATCAAGCTTACGACACCAAGAAAAACCTTCTATCAGTATTGGATTCGCAAAAAGAGAAAATTCAATGCATCGTTGGAAAAGATTTTATCCCCTTTGGCAAAGCTCAAAGACCCGAGTTATGGGACTATGCTGATGATGTCGATACTTTAAGGTTTTTAACTACCTAAGTTAGAATAAGTAGAATAAGACATACCTTTTGTCAACTATTCGATGAATACAGGTGCTATTACATTTACTTTATATTTGATATCACTAACCTAACTCACTATGAAACTTAAATTACTTTTCATCTCACTAATTTTAATCTCTTCATTTTCCCTACATGCTCAAGAAGAAGGAATATTTAGAATTGACGGAGGATTGGCCTATGGCTCAAAATCAGGTGCTGATTCTAATGGAGAAGAATCAGGGAAACTGGGTTGGTCACTGGGGTTGGAATACTTTTTCTCAGATAAAGTCAGTGCTCATGTTGGTCATACTCGATTTTTTAAATCCAACATTGAATTAGATTTCATTAGTACAAACATCGATATATGGCTAACAACCATTGACTTTGATTTGCGGTATTACTTTTCTACGGATCCAACACTGGTATATGGTTTTGCAGGATTCTCTAGTGTAAAAGCGCATGCCGAAATTGATGGAACAAGTGAAAGTGCAGGAGAAAATGGTTTCAATGCCGGGCTCGGAGTTATATTTCCAATAAGTGATAAAGTTGGATTTAATCTTCAAGGTAAATGGCATAAACTTCCAGAAGAAGGACAATTCATTGGTAATGCTGGCTTGACTTTCATCATTGGGTCAAGAAATTAGCATACACTGCCTGCCTGACTCATTGGAGTTACCATTCAATCAGGTATTTAAGTTCAGAGTTTGCTAATCAAAGAAATTGCCATTAACAAACAATGATATGTGGAGCCGCAATCCACAAATCAATTATCTTTGCGCGCTTAGTAAGTAGTCGCCCCATCTACTGATTTAAAAAGCTTTCTTGAACTGACAAAACCGATATATGAACACGTATAGAGAATACCTACTGGAGATTGACGAACGAAAAGGCCAGGGACTTCACCCTAAGCCCATCGAAGATGCTGAATTGCTTAGTGAGATCATTGAACAGATCAAAGACACAGGCAATGAACATCGTGAAGATTCTCTCAAATTCTTTATTTACAATACGCTCCCAGGCACTACCAGTGCTGCAGGGGTGAAAGCGAGATTTTTGAAAGAAATCATTCTGGGTGAATCAGTAGTAGAGGAAATTACTCCTGAATTCGCCTTTGAATTACTTTCTCACATGAAAGGCGGCCCTTCTGTTGAAGTACTTCTTGATTTGGCGCTAGCAAGTGATGGCTCTGTTGCTGAGCAAGCGGCTGAAGTACTTAAAACACAGGTTTTCCTTTACGACGCGGATACAGCACGATTGGAAGTGGCATATAAAGAAGGAAATGCGGTGGCTAAAGAAATTTTAGAGAGCTACGCCAACGCTGAGTTCTTCACTAAGCTACCAGATGTTGAAGAAGAAATTGAGATTGTAACGTTCATCGCTGGTGAAGGAGATATTTCAACGGATTTACTTTCCCCGGGTGCTGATGCACATTCCAGGTCAGACCGTGAGCTACATGGTCAGTGTATTTTCGAGCATAACAAAGACATGCAGAAAGAGCTTTCCGCTCTCAAAGAACAACATCCAGACAAGCGCGTGATGCTAATTGCTGAAAAAGGTACCATGGGAGTAGGCTCTTCCAGGATGTCCGGGGTAAATAATGTAGCATTATGGACGGGCATTCAGGCAAGTCCGTACGTTCCATTCATAAACATCGCTCCAATTATTGCAGGTACGAATGGAATTTCTCCAATCTTCTTGACTACAGTTGGTGTAACTGGCGGAATCGGAATTGACCTGAAGAACTGGGTGAAGAAAAAGGATGCGGATGGAAACAACGTTGTTGATGCAGATGGTGAGCCAGTACTGGAAGAAGCATATTCTGTTGCTACTGGAACCGTGTTGACGATCAACACGAAGAAAAAGAAATTATACAATGGCGATCAGGAGTTGATTGACATCTCAAGTTCGTTAACTCCTCAGAAATTAGAGTTCATCAAGGCTGGTGGATCTTACGCGGTTGTATTCGGCAAGAAGCTACAAACGTTTGCTGCGAAGACCCTGGGAATTGAAGCTCCAGTGGTTTATGCACCTTCAAAAGAGATTTCTCACGAAGGTCAAGGGCTTACCGCGGTAGAAAAGATTTTCAACAGAAACGCGGTTGGTACCACTCCTGGTAAGACCTTGTACGCGGGATCTGATGTTCGGGTAGAAGTAAACATCGTTGGTTCACAAGACACCACCGGGTTGATGACGTCACAGGAACTGGAGGCTATGGCTGCTACAACCATTTCACCTATCGTAGATGGTGCTTACCAGTCCGGCTGTCACACCGCATCTGTTTGGGACAAAAAAGCGCAAGCCAATATTCCAAAACTGATGAAATTCATGAACGACTTTGGACTCATCACCGGACGTGATCCAAAAGGTGTATATCACGCAATGACGGATGTGATCCATAAAGTATTGAATGATATTACTGTAGACGACTGGGCCGTAATTATTGGCGGAGACTCTCATACAAGAATGTCTAAAGGTGTAGCTTTCGGTGCTGACTCAGGAACCGTTGCACTTGCTTTAGCTACCGGAGAGGCTTCCATGCCAATTCCTGAATCGGTGAAGGTCACTTTCAAAGGAGAAATGAAGCCTTACATGGACTTCCGTGATGTGGTACATGCCACTCAGGCTCAAATGCTTGCACAATTTGATGGCGAGAATGTCTTTCAGGGAAGAGTGATTGAAGTGCATATTGGCACACTTACGTCCGATCAGGCATTTACATTCACTGACTGGACCGCTGAGATGAAGGCAAAAGCTTCGATTTGTATCTCGGAAGATGAAACCTTGATTGAGTCATTGGAAATTGCGAAGGACAGAATTCGTATCATGATCGAGAAGGGCATGGACAACGAGAAACAAGTGCTTCAAGGCCTAATCGATATTGCAGATAAACGAATTGCGGAAATCAGATCAGGAGAGAAGCCTGCATTGAAACCAGATGCTGATGCAAAATATTATGCTGAAGTGGTGGTTGACCTGGACATTGTTGGTGAGCCAATGATTGCCGATCCGGATGTTAATAACATCGATGTTTCCAAGCGATATACGCACGACACGATCCGGCCACTGTCTTATTACGGAGGTGAGAAGAAAGTAGACCTTGGATTTGTGGGATCATGCATGGTGCACAAAGGCGACATGAAGATTCTTGCACAGATGTTGAAGAACATTGAGCAACAGCATGGCAAAGTAGAATTTCAGGCACCATTGGTGGTGGCCCCTCCTACGTACAACATTGTGGATGAATTGAAGGAAGAAGGAGATTGGGAAGTGTTGCAAAAGTATTCAGGCTTCGAATTCGATGATGATGCACCGAAGAATGCTGCACGTACCAAGTACGAAAACATCCTATACCTGGAGCGACCAGGCTGTAACCTCTGCATGGGTAACCAGGAAAAAGCAGAGCCAGGTGATACCGTAATGGCTACTTCGACCAGATTGTTCAAAGGACGTGTGGTGAAAGATGGTGATGAGAAAAAAGGAGAGTCTTTGCTTTCTTCTACGCCGGTTGTAGTTCTTTCCACCATCCTAGGTAGAACGCCTAAGATGGACGAGTACCAGGCAGCCGTACAAGGTATTGACTTGACGAAGTTCAAGCCTAGCAGCAAGCAGTTGGTGAGATAACCAAACTACATAGAGTTATAGAAGCCCAAGGTTGTGACCTTGGGCTTTTTTGGTTTCCTCCGCCAGGGTTCGTGTCCTCTCGCTAGCGCAAGTTTGCAACTTGGGCTCATTAATAAGTGCTCATTGATAAGTTCTCACTAAAGATCCAAAAGTTCATTCACTGGAATATTTAAACCTTTGGCAATCTTAACTAATGTCAATAGTCGAGGATTTGTCTTGCCAGACTCAATCTTATAGAGTTGAGTTCGCCCCATATCACAATAGAATGCGAAAGCCTTTTGATCCAAGGATTTTTCCTCCCTCAACTTCTTGATTTTAGCTCCCAATTCCACCAGATATTTTTCTTCCGTGTTCACTATTGCGAATATGAAATTTTCTTCGTTTCATTGTGTTTACTATAGCGAACAAAAACATGAGGTCAAATCCGAAGAGCATTAAACTTACTGAAAAATCAATCTCAGCTTTTGGAGATTTCGTGGGACTGGTAACCATTCATAAATTCAAACGGCAAATCAGAAGTTTGCTTCTTTATTATCTATCAGAAGAGTTTGAAGAACTACCCCCGGATTACGGCCGCTTCATTGAGGACATGAAGTTCTTGTTTGACTTTCTGGATGTAGTTGAGGATGAGATGGAAATAATCTCTGACTTTAACTCGGCCTAATTATAATTTTTCAAGTAAATATGATAAGTTCGATTTATTGATTGTATCCAATGAAAACCCTAAAGACTTTACTCTCGCTATTAATTTTTTCAATCTCATTTGAACTTTCAGCTCAGTCAGATCCTACGTTTTCTGATTTTTTAAAATTGTTTACCTGGAAGGAAATTGAACCAGAATATCAGATTAAATACCTAAAAATTAAAGGTCCATTTTCGGCGCAGAGATTACAATCAGAAAAAAGAATAGCTAAGCGCATTGTCAAGAAAACAGATGAATACATTATTGTCAGTGTGAAATACACTTGCGGTGCAGGAGGTACCTGTGGTGATGTGACTTTTTACTCTTTTACAGCTGCTGGTGATTTAATTTCATCAATGGTATACTCACAAAGTTATAGTGACTGTGTCTTCAGTAAGGATGTTGATCCAATACTACTTGAGGATGATTTAATAATTACCAAGTTCACAAACTGGAATGCATCTGAATGCGATGATGATGCAATTGAAACTACCGAAGAAACAGTTTTATTTTATGAAATAGCCACTAATGGGGCTATTAACTTAATTAATGAACAAGTAATTGATCAAAGAAGGCAATTCCTAAAAGTTTCTAACCAACTTCTTTCAAAGGATCAAGTATCAAAATATGACTCTGAGGAACTTGCAACCATGAGGAATGAATTATTCGCATCTTATGGCTATCGTTTCAAATCTGAAAAATGGTCTAGCTATTTCGGAAGCTTAGAATGGTACGTCCCAACTAAGGATGAAATTTCAGAAAACGAACTCAGTCATATTGAAAGGAGAAATTTAATGCTGATTAAGGAGGCTGAAAATAAAAAGTAATTATCCTCGCTAGTTCATGATTTGCAACTTGCGCTTCTTAACCTCACTTGTATGAATCCTTATAAAACGATATGGTTTACTCCCTCGCCTCGCTTCGTGTCCTCACGAATCGAAAATTGGTTTGTGCGACACAAACCATGGCTTTAGTCTTAAACTAGTATTTCTTGCTAACCTCCTTCGCCTAGGTACGAACCTAGGGATAGGAATATTGCTTTTGAAGACACAAAAACCAGCATTGAAATCCTCCAGAACTAAATAAACCGTCATTGGTGTTTATCTTTAGAATCTATAACGTTTAAACTAAATAACCATGCCACAGGATTTTTTTGGAATCGAGAAAGAACTCACCTCAAAACTTGGAACACATAAATATTTCAGCCTCAAAGATCTGGCTGAATCTAAACCCGAAATCAAAAAACTCCCCTACTCCGTCCGAATCCTCCTGGAGAATGCCATTCGGAATTATGATGCATTCGCAGTGACGGAAGAACATCTGGATACCATTTTAAATTGGAAAAAAACCGCTGGAGAGAAAGACATCCCTTATACTCCGGCCCGTGTGCTAATGCAGGATTTCACCGGAGTTCCTGCAGTGGTAGATATTGCATCCATTCGGGCAGAAGTTGCCAGAAAAGGAAAAGATACGAGCCAAACAAACCCTGTAGTACCTGCAGATATGGTCATTGATCACTCCGTCGTGGTTGATTTTTTTGGGACTCCTGATTCCTATCAAAAGAACGTAGACCTGGAGTATGAGCGAAATGAAGAGCGTTACAAACTTTTAAAATGGGGACAGCAGGCATTCACAAATTTTAGTGTAGTTCCTCCTGGTATGGGCATTTGCCATCAGGTAAACCTCGAATATTTAGCAAAGGGTGTTATCAGCAGAGATGGCTATTTATTTCCTGATACGTTAGTGGGTACAGATTCGCATACTCCAATGGTAAACGGTATTGGTGTGCTTGGCTGGGGTGTTGGAGGAATCGAAGCAGAAGCAGCGATGCTCGGCCAGCCGATCTACATGATCCTTCCACAAGTAATTGGTTTAAAAATCACAGGAAAGATGGTAGAAGGTACGACCGCAACCGATTTGGTTTTAACCATCACACGACTACTAAGAGATTATGGCGTGGTAGGAAAAATCGTAGAGGTATTTGGTCCTGGACTGGAAAATTTAGCGGTTACAGACAGAGCCACCATTTCGAATATGTCACCAGAATTTGGATGTACGGATACCCATTGGCCGATCGATGAGCAGACCCTCGACTACATGCACAAGACAAGCCGACCGAAGGATCACATCGACATGGTGGAAGCCTATGCCAAAGCTAACTTGCTTTGGAGGGATGATGATGCAGAGATTGAATATACCGATGTTATTGAGTTAGATCTTGGAACGGTGGAACCAACGATATCAGGTCCTAAAAGGCCACAGGATAAAATTTTATTAAGAGAAGCGAAACCTCAAATAGATAAGTTATTGAACGAATTCGATTCTCAAAGGAAAAGCATTCACGTTTCCACCAAAGATTACGGAGATTTCACATTGGATGAAGCTTCGGTGGTGGTTGCCGCCATCACCTCATGTACGAACACTTCCAATCCAAGTGTAATGATTGGTGCCGGACTCGTGGCTAAGAAAGCCAATGAAAAAGGACTGCAAATAAAGCCTTGGGTAAAAAGCTCATTGGCTCCTGGTTCAAGAGTTGTAACAGAATATCTGGATAAATCAGATCTAAGTAAGGAATTGGATGCACTCAAATTTCACACGGTAGGTTATGGCTGCACAACCTGTATTGGAAACTCAGGAGACATGATTCCAGAGGTTCAGCAGGCCGTTATTGAAAATAATATGATTGTATGCTCGGCTTTATCTGGCAACAGAAATTTTGAAGCACGAATACATCCTAACATCAAAATGAACTTCCTGGCTTCTCCTATGCTAGTAGTTGCGTATGCCTTGGCAGGAACGATGGATTTTGACATGAACAATGATTCGTTGGGCAATGATCAGAATGGAAATCCTGTGTATTTGAAAGACATTTGGCCATCTTCAGCTGAGATTATGGAAGTGCTGACCCAGGTAGTAAAACCTGAGGATTACAAGAGTAATTATGAAACCATTTTTGATGGCGATGAAGCCTGGAAAAATTTGCAAGCTCCGACAGGACAAACCTACGATTGGGATAGCAAATCGACGTACATCCAGGAAGCTCCATTCTTCAAAAATATTTCAGAGGTGGTACCTGAACCTGAAGACATCAAAGGTGCAAATGTCTTGCTACAATTGGGAGATATGGTAACTACCGATCACATTTCTCCTGCAGGTAAATTCTTACCCGAACATCCCGCAGGTCAATACCTGGTCAATAATGATGTTGAGAAGAGAGACTTTAATTCATACGGCTCCAGAAGAGGAAATCATGAAGTGATGATGAGAGGTACGTTCGCCAATGTGAGAATCAAGAATAAACTTGCTTCGCGAGAAGGTGGTTGGACAACTTACATTCCATCTGGTGAAGAAATGACTGTATTTGATGCTTCCATGAAGTATCAAGATGCTGGAACTCCACTTGTTGTAATTGGCGGCAAAGAATACGGATCAGGATCTTCTAGGGACTGGGCGGCTAAAGGAACACAACTTCTAGGTGTTAAAGCTGTAATCACTGAGAGCTTTGAGCGAATTCACAGATCCAACCTCGTGGGAATGGGTGTATTGCCAATGGTATTTATGGAAGGTGAAAATCAAGAAACACTTGGGCTAACAGGCAACGAAACGTATGACATCTCCGGGATTTCTGAAAATCTTACTCCTGGTAAAATTGTTGATGTAAGTGCAACAAAACCAGATGGTTCAAAAGTGGAATTCAAAGCCAAACTAAGGTTGGACTCCGGAGTAGACGTAGAATATTACAAGCACGGTGGTATCCTAAATTATGTGCTTAGAAACTTCCTTAAAAGCGAGAATTAATAAAGACAGAAGGCCCGGATACATAATCCGGGCTTATATTAATCTCCGGAGGACAAAGGAAACTTCTTTAATTTCTCCACCACGATCTATTTCTATTTTGACGCGCTTGCTTTCTTTTTCCAAAAAGATACTTAGCAGTTCGTTAAAGTTTTCATTGTTTAGCGCCTGCCCCTGAATACTTACCACACGATCCCCCACTTGAACACCGGCCTTTGAGGCTGGAGAATCGGAAACAAGATGGGTCACTCGAAACACCTCATCATCTTCTGTATCTACTCGCATGCCACTCAAATCATATTCAAAAGATTTATTGAAATTCTTATTCTTTCTGATGTACATCTTGCCATCTAAATAATCAATATACATATCGAACCGGGACAAAATTCCCATCCCGATTGAACCTGTCTCCTTTTTATTCCCAACTTCATTCTTTGTAAATGAAGCTATCACATCTTCAAAAGCATAATCGCCAAGCTGCAACCCACGAACTCTACCAACATATCCTTCAATAGGTCCACTTGGTCCCTTACCCAACGGAATCTCCAGCTTTCTTGCCGGAAGATGAAAAAGGTTAGAATCGCTATTGAATAAAACCGTATGTGTCGCTCCGGTCTTTATTTGGAACTTCTTACGCTCCTCATCCCAATTTTCAAAAATGACTTCTGATGACACGTAAGCTTTTCTTCCGCTGATATCTAATGGAACTTCAGAATACCCTTTGGGTTCCTTAAAGGATGCCTTTGGATGAAGGATTATTTTCTTCTTTGAGTTATCAATTTCAACTACAAAAGCTCCAAATAAATCAAACCCAATAACTCCATCCACTGACATTCTTGCAATGTTTGACAAGTTCATAAAATCATTTTCCAGAACCAGTATCGTATGATTCGAACTTGTAGTCGCGGCTCCAATTGAATATTGAACGCCATTCGCCGAGTAGCCATAATTTGGTTCTCCGTTTATGCTCCCAAGTTTTACTTTTCGCAAATAATTCATCCCCAGTCTATCCCCTTTCCACTTTCTAGAAATAATGGTATGCTCGACGGACGAATCCAAAATAAACCTTAGCACTACATTCTTGTTAACAGTAACTGGTACAATAATTAAATTATTGGACCGATAAAATGGGATCTCCACTTTTCCAGAATCAGCCGGAATGGAAAAACCAAACTGACTGAATGTTGGGAATGATAGAATTAGGATAACCAATGAAATTAGAAGATATTTTTTCATAGTGATTCGGTTAGTCTATAAAAACAAGAGTAAAACTTGAATCCATTATCAATATAACTGATCAAATAATACTATTAACTTTAAACAATTACGATATAATACATATTATGAAAACCAACACAATTAAGAACTTAGCTATACTACTACTTGCAACTGTAGTTTTTTCATGTACCACCAGTCAAAAAACAGAAGAAGCTGATGCTACGACGACTGAGGCTAAACCTTCTATCACATTGACGAAAGCTCCTCCTTCCCCCGACTTCCAGATTGCCAACCTAATTAAAAGTGGGGACGCAGCAATTACCCCAACAGATAGTGGTTATGTTGTAAACTACACTTTCGACGTACAAGAATTTGAATTAGGAAGGCCAACTGATAATTATGAAACCAGGGGAATTGCTAACTCTGCAAAAGGCCAGCACATTCATTTCATTGTAAACAATGGACCGTATTCGGCTCATTATATGAACAGTCTGAATACTGAAATGGAAGCTGGTAATTATGTGGTTCTAGCATTCTTATCCCGTTCTTATCACGAAAGTGTGAAAGGAGCTGATGCCTTTCATATTGAAAATTTAGTAGTTGGCGATGCTGAGCCAGACTCGGCTGATCTTAAGGCTCCTCACCTATTCTATAGCAGACCTAAAGGAACCTATAAAGGTGCAGACACCAAGAAGGTAATGCTTGATTTCTACCTTCTAAATACTTCATTATCTGCTGATGGAAACAAAGTAAGAGCAACAATTAATGGTACTGAATTTATGATTGATGAGTGGGCACCTTACTATATCGAAGGTTTAGAGATGGGCGAAGTGACTATTAAACTGGAACTCATTGATGCTGAAGGTAATGTGGTAGAAGGTCCTTTTAACTCAGTAGAACGTACGGTTACATTAGAAGAATAACATTCAAAAAGAGGTGTAGAAAAATCCCGATCATAATGATCGGGATTTTTTATTGTGGGCTCTCCAGACCTTTGGAAGTCAAAAGCGTTATTCTTCGAGGACTATTTTCTAGCACGTAATGCATTCGCGCTATTTGATCTCTTGTAAATATATTCATACACGCATCAGGCGTCCAGTTCATGTAATTCTGGATCATCAGTTCTTCACCATCACAACCGATTGAAACATTGCACGCTGTTGTGGGCATGCTGACAGCTGGTGTGTCATCACAGAAGTCATTCAACTCACAATCACCCGAGCCCCAAGGGTGAAGTAACCCGAGATAATGACCAATCTCATGAGTCAATGTTCTTCCCAAATTATAGACAGAGGAGGTCTCAGATTTTCCAAAGTGGCTGGCATTAATAATTACACCCTCAGCCTGAAAGGGCTCCCCTTTTGCAAGTGTTTCATGTCCTGGTAAATCAGTTTCTGGCCCTGTTCCTAGTCCAAGGAAAATATCAGTTAGATTTAAATATGGAGCTGTCCAAATATTCAAATATTCTTCAGGATTCCAATAACTGTAGTAAGCCATTTGATCAAATGTTGAATGTGTATCAACAGGACTATCAAAATCATTTGCATTTACTCGGATTATCCCATTCGTTTTCTCACCATTAGGACTTTGCCTGGCAAGAACAAATTCAATTTTGGCATCTCCCCCGTCCGGATGATCATTAAAGCCTAATGTCCCCTCTCTTCTTCTGAATCATCGTTAAGGCTTTCTATCTGATCTAAGATTCTATCTTCTGAAAGATTACTTCCTTCACCAATCTTTTCGCCGTTATGAATAACATGAATAACAACTGGAATGTAGTAGACGTCTGATTCCGGGACGTCTAAATCCGGATTTTCATCAACAACATCAGGCAAATCTTCGGTCGAGTTACATCCTGCCAAAAAAAATATTAATAGTCCGATTAAGAGTTTTTTCATAATAGTCAGCCAAACGCTTAACTGATTTATGAGTTGGAAGAAACGATAGACAAAAAGTGATCAATTCCTGTATTTGCTCGATTACTTGCAGCAATTAAGCAACATAAGTGATGAACAGACATAGAAAAAGCCCCGAAATTCAGGGCTTCTTACTTGCTTAATAAATACTCAAATTAACCTAATCTTTATTCGTCACGCAGAGATTTTACAGGGTTTACGCTGGCAGCTTTTAATATGGTAGAGCCTGTAGTTAGAAAACCTGCAATACAAACAATAAAAACTCCTGATAATACTGCTATAACCTTAACCTCTATGTGGAATGCGTATATCTGATCCATCAATAAATCCGCAAGAAAAAATCCTCCTAATCCACCAATCAATGCAGCGAGTGAAAGAATGATTATAAACTCTTTGGATAGTAACTGAATGATTCCATTCACACTCCCTCCCAGGGCTTTTCTAATACCAATTTCTTTGGTACGCTTTTCCACATTGAGTGTCGCAAGAGAGTAAATTCCTGAGACCGACAGAAGCCCTCCCAAGATCGTAAGGAAAACGAAAATCTTGAGCATGTTGCTGTTGATACCTCTGAAATTACCCAAAAGAATTTCTTCCTGAAGCTCTGCTCGATAGGGCTTCGTAGGAAACTCTTCGCTCCATACCTTTTCCATCTCTTTCATTAAATCAGAAATGATAGCCGGATCACTTTTTAATAGCATCGCGCTATATTCATATCTTTTGGAGGCGTAATAAACAAAAGGCTCAAGCTCATTACTTCTGAAAAGATTATCAATGTGATCCTCAACGACTCCAATAATCTTTCTTCGTTCATCTCGAACTTTAACAATCTTATTCAGTGGATCTTTAAGCCCTGTTAATTCAACAAAGGCATTGTTAACTACGATGGTCTCAAACTCATCTGTAACATTATTGATATTTGGGAATCTTCCTTCAACCAATTGAAGTCCCATCACTTCGAAAAAATTTTCTCCAAACTCTATGTGTTGAACCTGATATTCAGTGGTGTCCATCTTAATTGGAAATGGATAGCTACTCATTCCCAGCTGATGATGAGTGACGGAAGTCCCCTGAACTTTTGGATTCAATTCCGCACGGCTTCTTAGAATCTTATATTCACTTTCATCCTGTATAAAGATGGCCAGAATATTCTCATAATTAAAGCCATAATTCAGTTCCTCCTGAAACTTGGTATTCTGCGTAAAGGCAATTCCACAGATCAATACAATAATCGATAGGGCAAATTGGAGCGTGACCAAAGTCTTCGTGAAAGCGTTACTTCCTTTGATCTTCACATTGGATTTCATCAAAGAAGCCGGTCTGAATTTGGTACTCATCATGGCAGGATAGATGCCTGCAAGAATAGAGGACAAGAACACCAGGAAAACGAGTGAAATGACAAGGTTAAGTCCGCTTACATCTTTCAAGCTGTAGGGTAACCCCCACATGTCGACAAACTCATCGGAAAGGAATTTTGAAATTATTAACCCGACAATGAGCGAGAAAAACACAATAAGAACCATCTCGAACAAGAACTGAAAAACAATTTGTGCTTTTGAAGCGCCAACCACTTTCCGAACTCCAATCTCTTTAAATCGTTTGGCTGCCATGGCAACAGAAGTATTGGTAAGATTAAAGCAAGCTATCAATAAGATGATAACCGCCATAGTGATGAACACCATGATAGGCATGTTACTGATTTTCAGGTTGAAATGACTCCAGTAAACATCATCTTGATTTGCGGGTTCTGAAAATGACTCAAGCTTGAATTTCACAACCTTAGCGTCTTCTTTCTTCTCATTTCTAAGGCCTACATACGCTTGCATGGCACGTTCTACTTCAGTTTCGTTTTGAGCACTTTTTAGTTTTACCAACATACTCGGATCACGCCAATCACCCCATTCATCGGCGCGCAGATTGTAGATATCTCTTATATGATCATATCGAACCATCACTCCGAATGTAGTGGAGCTATTTAAAGGAACTTTCTCTGTGACTGCCACTAAGACAAATTGCTTCTCTACCAGATTAGGGAAGTTCACAGTCAAGACTTTACCAATGGGATTCTCATCAGGGAAAAATTTATCAGCTACCTCTTCCGACATCACCATGGCATCTCTTCCATCAAAATCTTCAAGGTCTCCTTTTAGCGTTTTATAAGACAGAAAATCAAAAAAAGTACTATCAGTCATAGCGATGCCTTCTGAAAATCCTTTGTCTCCTTCCTCATATCGTATATACCCGCCCTCAATAAAGAACCGACAATACCCCTCAATTTCGGGAATGTTTAATTGCATGGTTGGTCCCATCGCAAGAGGAACAACGAGATGCTCGGCTAGCTCATCATTTCCCTGTCGAAATTCTGTATGAACGCGGTATAGATTATCGGTAATCATACCTTCAAAATGGTGGTCAAACTCAATGTTAAAGGCTAGCAGGATGTATGATGTGACACAACAGGCCAGTGCAACACCCAGCCCAAACGTATTGATTATGATGTAGCTCTTGTTCTTTAGAATTTGTCGGAGAGCAGTAGAAAAGTAGTTTCTGAACATTGGAGTAAGTTTTCTTCAAAAGAAGACATTGAACACTCCAATAATGCATTACTACTGTAAAAGGATGTCTGCTAAATGTAAAAAGTTGTCATGGAATTTAATCCACCCATTCTGCAACGAACAAGTTGGTATCTCGTGTTCCTCCATTATTTCGATTGGATGCCCAAACCAAATACTTGCCATCAGGGCTGAACATCGGGAACGAATCAAATGCGTCATCAAAAGTGACTTGCTCTAAACCAGTGCCATCCAGGTTTACCAGGAATAGGTTAAATGGAAATCCTCTTTGAGAATTATGATTGGAAGAGAACAGTATTCGTTCTCCATCTGGGGTGAAAAAAGGAGCCCAGTTCGCATTACCCAGCTCGGTGATCTTTTTAGCGTCAGAACCATCCGCATTTGCTACATATAATTCCATTTTGGTTGGTTGCACCAAACCTTGTGACAGTAGTTCCTTGTATTCAGTTACCTCCTCTTCCGTTTGAGGTCGTGAAGCTCTCCAAACAATTTTGCTTCCATCCGGTGAGAAAAAGGCGCCACCATCGTAACCGAGTTCATCGGTGATTTGTACGACATCTGATCCATCCAGGTTCATGGTGTAAAGCTCAAGATCACCTGATCTGGTGGATGTGAAAATGATACGATCTCCTTTTGGAGAAACGGTAGCTTCAGCATCATACCCCTCATCTGTTGTCAACTGATTTACAATGTTGCCCTGTAGATCCGCAACGAAAATGTCGTACCCCTCATAGATTGGCCAGACATATTTACCAGAGGTTCTTTCCGGTACTGCAGGACAAAGACTGTCAGCCAGGTGAGTCGACCCATACACGATTAGTGAATCACCAGGAAGGAAATAGGAGCAAGTCGTTCGCCCAAGACCCGTACTCACCATATTAGGTCTCTCCCCTTTAACTACATTATCCACATCAAGTGTAAAAATCTGATCACATTCAACTCCCCAACCAGCAAAATCGGACTGGAAGACCAACTTACTTCCATCAAAACTCCAGTACGCTTCCGCATTGTTTCCTCCCCATGATAATTGACGAACATTCCTTAAATGCACCTCATTCTCATAACGAAGCGAATCAACAGAGGCAGTCTCGTCTTTTGATTGAGATGTTTGTGCACATGAAAATGTAATCAAGAGAGCGGATAAGATCGAAAAGTTCTTCATGGGTTGGTATCTTTAGCCTGCGAAAGTAATTCACAATTCAAATATGAAAAAGTCTCTGGTAATCATCCTTTTAGCAGTTGTATTTACCTACTGCGAACAGATTCAACCTTATGATCCCATTTACCAAATCAAAAAAGACATTGAAATCCTTGCCGATGACTCTCTTTCTGGGCGAGAAGTGGGAACAGAAGGTGAAAAAATGGCTGCTGCCTACATTGTAAGTCAATTTGAAAATGCAAGTCTTTCGCCTGCAGGAACCGATGGCTTTTACCAATCCTTTTTTGTGAGTGATCCGGAAAATCCGCATGCGCTACCTTCATCTGACAATGGCATAGATGGTATTACAGGATACAATGTCATCGGCATGATAGACAATCCAAGTGAAGAAATGGTGATAGTTGGTGCCCATTATGACCATTTGGGAATGGGTGATTTTTCATCCTTACATCGAGGTGAACGAGCCATTCACAATGGTGCTGATGACAATGCCAGCGGCGTAGCTGCAATGATGCATTTAGCACGCATACTCTCACAAAAAGAATTGCAACGTGACGTGGTGTTTATTGGTATATCCGGCGAAGAAAAAGGATTGTGGGGATCAAATTATTTCACAAAAAATCCAACAATAGATCTCACCAAGGCCAATTTCATGATTAATATGGACATGGTTGGCAGACTTGATAAATCAAAAGGGCTGGCTGTCAACGGAACCGGTACCTCCCCCATTTGGGATTGGCTCCTCGATGAAGTGAATACAGACAGTCTTAAACTCATCAAAAGTGAATCTGGGATAGGACCGTCGGATCATACTTCTTTCTACCTGCAGGATATTCCTGTTCTTCATTTTTTTACTGGACAGCATGAAGACTATCACAAACCAGGTGATGATATTGAGAAAATTAATATTGAAGGTATACTATATGTTGCGACGATGATCGAAAACATGATAACACTTATGGATGATGATGCCAAAATTGCATTCACAAAAACCAAAAGTGAATCCAGAAATGTAAGGTTTACCGTTACCCTTGGCGTAGTGCCTGACTACATGTTTGACGGCAATGGAATGCGCATAGATGGTGTCAGTGAAGATAAACCAGCTATCCGAGCCGGAATTCTAAAAGGAGATATTGTGGTACAACTGGGGGATAGTGTGGTCACCAATATGGAGAGCTACATGCGGGCTTTATCATCATTCAAAAAAGGAGATAAGACCACAGTAATAATAAATCGGGATGGACAGCAAATGGAATACGACATTGAGTTTTAATCATTTTTACAATTTGCTAGTGGTAAAATAAAACTGGTCTGTTGTGGGTAATATAATCGATAGGAACATGCGAAAAATAACATACTTACTACTCACTTTAGTCACTCTGACGGTATCAGCTCAAGGATTACGTGAGCTATATCAACAAGGTGTCAAGGCCTATGAAGAAGAAAATTATGAATTATTTACACAAAAAATGTCAGCCATTGATGAGATGCGTCCGAATTATCCAGCAGTTGTGTACAACTTAGCTGCAGGGTATGCCTTAACGAATCAAAAAGACAGGGCAATTGAAATTTTGAATAAGTATATCCTAATGGATGCCACACAGGATTTCACACAGGACAAAGATTTTAATTCCATCAAAGACCTACCCGATTTTGCCGACATTCAGTATAAACAAAAAGAACTTACCAAAACATTAGGGCTTTCAAGATCTCTCGAATATGCGGTATACGATTCGCATCCAGAGTCGATTACTTATTCAAACAAGCAAAAAGCATTCTTTATTGGTGGTGTCAGAGATGGAAAGATTTGGAAAATTTCTGAGGGAAAAGAACCGGAACTATGGGCCGAGTCCACCAAAAATTCATGGTCCGTGATGGGTCTCGAAGTATCTTCAGATGAAAAGATTTTATGGGTTTGCACCTCATCAATGAGTAATTATGAGAATTATGACCAAAATGAAGAGGGCTTTGCAAGCGTGCTCAAGTATGACTTAAAAAACGGGAAGCTCCTGGAAACATTTGCGCTGCCTGGTGGCCACAACTTTGGTGATCTCATTACGAATAAAAATGGAGATATTTTCATTTCGGATGGAACTGCAAATCACCTGTATCGAATAGGAAATAAGGAAGGTATGCTGGACCTATACCTGGACTTATCGAATACGATTTTTAACCTCCAAGGAATTACCATAGATGAAGCAAATAATATCATGTATCTGAGTGATTACATTGACGGCATTTACCGTTTGAACCTTAAGAGTAATGAAATTCAGAAATTGACAATCGCTGCTGATGATGTGCTTATCAAGGGAATTGATGGCTTGTATTTCGATGACGGAACGCTGATTGGATTACACAATGGAACCAAACCAAATCGTGTCGTTCGCTACAACCTTTCTACAGATAGAAAAAGCATCGTCGGAAAAGAAGTCATTGCTCAGGGAGGATCTCTGGGAGAACCAACTCAAGGAGTCTGGAAAGGAGACGATTTTCATTTCATCATGAATAGTCCCTGGGGAGCTTATGATAGAGATGGAAATTTTGATCCCATCGTAGATAAACTTAACATTGGAATCGTCAAATAGTCCATTTAAAGTCCATCGACTCGTCACCTAAATATGAAAGAATTCTTAATCCTGATCGCTGCAGAAAATAAACGAGGGCTGTCTCAAGCAGAGGAACAACACTGTATCCAGGAATATGGTAAATGGGCAGAAAAGCTAGGTGACAATCATATGATAGCAAGGCAACTATCCCTGGATCCGGGTGATATGCTGCCAAGTAAAAGAAACCTTACCACCGATGGTCCATTTGTGGAGGCAAAAGAACTTATTGCAGGCTTTGTACTTATTTCTGCTGAATCAGCCCAAGAAGCCAAAGCCATTGCCTCAACGTGTCCATTGAACGAATATTTTCACCTCTATGTGAAGGAAACGAATTAAATCCTTTCTTATCGGCCTTTTTTTTGTATTGAACAAAAATCCATTGCTATGCAACCCATGGCACTTCTTCTCGTTGTACTATGCATTAACAAGTACCATACAATGCAATACGATGTAAACCTTTAGTGCAACCTTTTGTCTTTAGGTAGCATCAAATCAAAAAAGGAAACCTAAACTCAACGAACTTATGACACGATTAAAGAATTTTCTAAAACTATCAGGGACTGCTTTAGCTTGCATGATTTTTATAAATGCAGAAGCACAGGATGAAGGATTCATCTATGGAAAAGTCACTACTGAAGATGGTGAAACCTATGAAGGACCACTTAGATGGGGCAAGGAAGAGGTTTATTGGACGGACATGTTCAATGCTTCTAAGAAGGAAAACAAAAACCTTGATTACCTCTCCAATCGGGAACTAGATGAACTCGAGGATCGATACAATGATAATAACGATAATATTGTTTCCAGATTTGTAAATATCTCCTGGGATGACAACAACAACGGACGCTTTGTTCACGAATTCTCCACAGAGTTCGGTAATTTGAAATCACTAAAAATAAGATCCAACGATCGTGTAGAGGTTGAACTAAAAAATGGTGAGACCATGCGATTAGATGGAAGTGGCTATAATGACGTTGGAGCGAAAATCACTATTCTGGATAAAGAATTAGGGAAAATTCGACTTTCATGGAGCAATTTAGAGCTCATTGAATTCTTACCCACACCTTCCTCGTTGGATGAAAAATTTGGTGAGCCACTTTATGGAACTGTGATTTGTGATTTAGGTGAATTCACTGGATTTGTGCAATGGGATCACGATGAGCGAGTAGGCGATGATGTACTCGATGGTGAAGAAGATGGAGATGATTATGAGATAGAATTCAGGAAAATCCGTTCAATTGAAAGAGATGGATTCAATAGCAGCCTCGTAGAGCTAAAGTCTGGCAGAACATTGGATCTTCGAGGTACAAATGATGTAGATGACGACAATAAGGGCATAATCGTAACGGTTAAAGGACTAGGCCGTGTCGATATTGAATGGGATGAATTTGATATGGTAACCTTTAAGGATGCCCCAAATAGTGGCCCTTCATACAACTCCTTCGGTTCTCCTAAAAAGATCGTTGGTACCGTAGAAGTAGACAATGGAGACGAGCACTCCGGAGAGATCATTTTTGACCTGGACGAAGAGTATACCTTTGAGCTATTGAATGGAGAAGATGATGATGTGAAGTTCATCATTCCATTTAGCAACATCAAAGAAATCACTCCTAGGGGTTCATACTCAGCAAACATTGTTCTGAAAGATGGCAGCAAACTCAATCTTGAAGACGGACAAGATGTTTCGGATAAAAACCTGGGTATGTTAATTAAGACCAAAGGTGACAGAGTGTATGTACCATGGGATCGGGTGGACAGGATCACCCTGGACTAAAATCAAGGACTAAGACTAACTCAAAGGACAAAAACTCAAAATCATGCTAAAGAACTACTTCAATGTTGCCCTGCGCAACTTATTCAAGCACAAATTCTATTCCCTGATTAACATCCTGGGACTATCGATTGGGCTTACTTGCTTCCTCATGATTTCGCTATATGTGGTTGACGAGTTGAGCTATGACACCTTTCACTCAGATGCTGATCGCATTTATCGAATGGACTTTAGTGGTGCAATTAATGGATCTGAATTTATCACAGCACTTGCAAGCGCACCGGCGGGTCCAACCATGCCAGAAGAATTTCCGGAGGTTGAGGCAGCCACGCGTCTTAGAGGTTCTGGAAACTGGACGGTTCGCAGAAAAGATGAAGACAATGCCTATAATGAAGAAAATGTAATTTTTGCCGATGCAAATTTCTTCACCTTTTGGGATTTCAACTTAATCAAAGGTGATCCGAAAACGTGTCTGGAAAGACCCAATACCTTGGTGATTGACCAAACCACTGCCAAGAAAATATTTGGTGATGATGACCCTCTCGGTGAAATCGTGGTATTGGATAGCGACGAGGACTGGGAAATTACCGGTGTCTATGAAGACATTCCATCCAATTCTCACTTCAACTTTAGCATTTTGCTTAGCATGGAAAGCAGAGAAGAAGCCAAGCAAAAATTTTGGATGAGTTTCAACTTCAATACCTACTTAAAATTACAAGAAGGAGCTGATCCGGTAGAATTGGAAGCAAAATTCCCGGATTTGATTCAAAAGTACATCGGTCCTGAAGTTGAACAGTTTATGGGGGCTTCTATGGAGGAATTTGTGGAGGCTGGAAATAGTGCTGGATTTTACCTCTTCCCGCTGACGGACATTCACCTATTATCAGACAAATTGGGAGAACTTGATGCGAATGGTGACTATAAATATGTTCTCATCTTTACTGCAATTGCACTTTTCATCCTCATTTTGGCATGTATCAACTTCATGAATTTATCCACCGCACGTTCCGCAGGGCGTGCGAAGGAAGTAGGTGTTAGAAAAGTGATGGGTGCCTATAAAAGTCAGCTTAGAAAGCAATTCCTGACTGAGGCATTTTTAATCACTTTCATATCAATTGTGATTGCATATGGACTCTCTTTCATTCTTTTGGAACAATTCAATACGCTTGCAGATAAATTGATGAGTTTCAACAGTCTCTTATCACTCAATTTCATATTAATTATGATTGGTGTACTTATTACTGTTGGATTCCTGGCTGGGAGCTACCCTGCATTTTTCTTATCCAGGTTTCGCCCAGTTGAAGTATTGAAAGGTAAACTCAACCTGGGACTAAAAGGAGGTGGATTAAGAAGTACGCTGGTGGTACTCCAATTTTGTGTAAGCATTGTGATGATCATAGGTACGGCCATCGTTTACCAGCAACTTTCTTACATCCAAAATAAGAAACTAGGTTTTTCAAAGGACCATGTGCTCCTTGTCCACAATCCATGGATGATGGGTGACAAGTCTGAATCCTATAAGAATGAGGTAATCCAAAACACCAATATTCTATCGGGAACATTATCAGGCTTTCTGCCGGTACCAAGCAATAACAACAATAATTTATGGTTTCCAGGAGCAAATCCGACGAAGGACGAAAGTTATGTTTTCAGTGAGTTTCGTATAGATCATGACTACCTTAAGACATTAGACATTGAAATCAAAGAAGGAAGAGATTTCTCACGCGAGTTTCCAAGCGATAGTTCCGCAATTATCATAAATGAAGCTGCAGCTGTTCGACTTGGGTGGAGCGAACCATTAGGAATGAAACTATCAACCTATGGCGGCAGTCAAGAAAATCCCACCGTTGAGACCTTTAATGTTATTGGTGTTGTCAAGAATTTCCATTTCCAGAACCTTAGAAATACGATCGAACCGTTAATTTTTGAATTAAATCGAAGTAGAGGATTCCTTTCACTTAAAGTTAAAGGCGAAAACATCCCATCCACGATCGATTTTTTACGAGATAAGTGGATTGAATTTGCACCCGGGCAACCGTTTGAATACAGTTTCTTAGACGAGCGATTCAACGACATGTATGAAAGCGAGCAAAGACTTGGAAGCATTTTTGGTGTATTCGCTTTTCTAGCCATCTTCATCGCATGTTTAGGGCTTTATGGCCTAGCAGCATTTACTGCTGAGCAGCGTAGAAAAGAGATCGGGGTAAGAAAGGTTTTGGGTGCCTCTATCATGAGCATCATCACCTTACTCTCTAAAGAGTTTCTAAAGCTGGTAGGTATTGCATTCATCATTGCAGCTCCTATCTCCTACTATTTCATGAGTGAATGGCTACAAGACTTTGAAAATAGAACCAATATCAACTTTATGGTTTTCTTATTGGCTGGAATCATTGCTCTGGTGATTGCATGGGTCACCATGAGCTTCCAGTCATGGAATGCTGCGAGGGTTAATCCTGCGCATTCATTGAAAGACGAATGATTTCACCTACTCTACTATGAAGGCTCACCCTAAACTTGGAGTGAGCCTTCTTTTTGAGGCAACCTTTGAGTTCTTATTGCATCAATACTATAACTAACGACTACTGCTATGCTCAAAAACTACTTCAACGTTGCCTTGAGAAACCTGCTCAAGCACAAATTCTACTCTCTCCTCAATGTTATAGGTCTATCAATAGGGCTTGCCTGCTTCATGCTCATTTCCCTATTTGTAAAGGACGAACTAAGCTACGATTCCCATTTTGAAGATGCCGATCGGATCCATCGGGTTGACTTTGCCGCCACTTTGAACGGTGCAGATCATATTGCTGCTGCAGTAGGAGCACCTACTGCCCTGGCACTCAAAACAGACTATCCTGAAGTCGAAGACGCACTCAGATACCGAAATAGCGGTAATTGGTTTGTGAAGAGAAAAGGTCAAACGGAAACGTTTAAGGAAGAGCATGTAGCCATGGCTGATTCCAATTTCTTTAAGTTCTTCTCTCTGGATCTGGTTTATGGTGATGCTGAAACTGCACTTAACAGACCCAATACTTTGGTGATGGACGTGACCACATCCAGAAAGATATTCGGAGATATGAATCCGGTTGGTGAAGTTTTGGTGCTTGACAATCGAACGGATTATGAAGTTGCTGGGGTGTATGAAGATATTCCAAAAAACACCCACTTCCATCACAACATGATGCTCTCTATGAGTTCGTTTGAGTGGACCAATAATCAGAATTGGTTGAGTACGAATTTCAACACGTATGTCAAACTGAAAAAGGGAATTACTGCTTCAGAGCTTGAAGCTAAGTTTCCCGGCATGATCCAAACCTACTGCGCACCCCTCATAGAGCAGTTTTTAAATATGAATATGGAAGAATTTCGAAACAGCGGCAATGCCTTGGGATTCTCATTATTTCCTTTGACTGATATCCACTTAAATTCCAATAAAGACAGTGATTTGGAAGCCAATGGTGATATCAAATACGTCTATATTTTTTCTGCTGTAGGACTTTTTATACTCATATTGGCATGCATCAACTTCATGAATCTTTCCACCGCGAGATCCTCAAACCGAGCCAAAGAAGTTGGGGTAAGGAAAGCCATGGGTGCCCGCAAAAGACAACTGATCAATCAGTTCATTTCTGAGGCATTATTGATTTCCATACTTGCTTTTGTATTTGCATATATCATCTCATTCTTAGCGATACCATCATTCAACGATTTAGCAGTTAAAGAACTGAGCTTTTCAAAGCTATTGGACGGTTCGTTTATCTTCTTTATGCTTGGAGTAACGGTATTGGTTGGGCTATTAGCAGGGAGCTATCCTGCATTCTACATGTCCATGTTCAAGCCTGTGGAAGTGCTGAAAGGAAAAGTAAGGCAAGGAATCAAAAGTGGACCAATAAGAAGTGTGCTGGTTATTTTTCAGTTTGCCATTTCGATCACCATGATCATCGGCACAGCCATCGTCTTTGATCAGCTCTCATTCATCCAAAACAAAAAACTTGGCTATGAAAAAGATCAAGTGCTTATGGTCAATGACGCCTGGATACTCAGAGATCAAGTGAATGCCTACAAGGAAGAAGCATCCCGAAATGCAAATGTGATTAACAGTACCATTGCAAGCTTCACTCCGATTGGAAGCAACAACAATTCAGACTTGTATTTCAAGAATGCAAGTGCAGCTTCCGATGAAAGCTTGGTAATAAATGAAGCAGTGGTTGATCATGATTTTATCAATACCATGGGCATCGAAGTAAGCCAGGGTCGCTACTTTTCAAAAGATTTCGTCAGCGATTCAACAGCCGTTTTGATTAACGAAACTGCAGTGAGAAATTTTGGATACGAAAACCCAGTTGGATCTATGATCTATGCCTACGGAGGATCCCAGGAAAATCCTGTGGTTGAAGGCTACAAGATTATTGGAGTCATACAGGATTTTCATTTCAAATCACTAAGAAGCAATATTGATCCACTGATCATGCATCTAGGTCAGAACTCCGGATTTGCATTGTTCAAAATTCAAATGGAAAATTCAGAAGAAACAATTGCTCACCTGGAAACTACCTGGGAGCAGTTCGCTCCGGGTCAACCATTTGAATACCAATTCATGAACCAGGAATTCAATGCGATGTATGAGGCCGAAAACAAGGTTGGTGAAATTTTCACCGTATTTGCAGCGCTTACCATTTTCATCGCTTGTCTTGGATTGTTTGGATTGGCTGCATTTACTGCTGAACAAAAAACTAAAGAGATTGGCATTAGAAAAACGTTAGGAGCTTCTAT
This sequence comes from Ekhidna sp., assembly GCA_965601465.1. Taxonomy (GTDB): domain Bacteria; phylum Bacteroidota; class Bacteroidia; order Cytophagales; family Cyclobacteriaceae; genus Ekhidna. Next base: position 4,096,295 of record OZ271834.1, read on the forward strand.
ACCAAGTATTGTCAACTTACTATCAAAGAATTTCTTAAAGCTTATTGTTGTAGCATTAATCATTGCCATTCCAATTGCATCCATAGCAATGAATTATTGGTTGGAAGAATTTGCCTATCGTACAAACCTGAAGCCTTCAACCTACATTATTTCAGGAATCATGGCCATTGCAATTGCCTGGATAACAATCAGTTATCAATCCTGGAAAGCCGCACGTATCAATCCTGCAAAATCACTGAAAGATGAGTAGTTAATAAGTGGGAGAGAAAATATTAACAAGTTATCCACAGCCCCGAAGAATCGGGGCTTTTTTTCGCACTTCATCGAGATGCTTTATGTTAATTTGATAAATAATATAAGCCACTCCTATGTACCTGATTTTTGATACTGAAACAACCGGACTTCCTCATAACAAAAGTGCTCCTGTGGAAGAGCTGGACAACTGGCCCAGGTTGGTTCAGATTGCGTGGCAATTGCACGATCATTCAGGCAAATTACTGTCTACAGGTAACCATATCATTAAACCTGAGGGTTTCACTATTCCCTTCAATGCAGAGAAAGTACATGGAATTTCCACGAAACGAGCATTAGAGGTTGGGGAAGATCTTGCAGAAGTGCTGGATATCTTTTCGGAAGACGTAAAAAAAGCAGAAGTTCTTGTTGGACATAACATAGAGTTTGATAACAAGATCATAGGAGCAGAATACCTACGAACCAAAAAAGACAACCTCCTAGCTGATGCGAAAAACATAGACACTGCCGAAGACACAAAGGAATTCTGTCAGCTGCAGGGAGGTATTGGTGGTCGATTGAAATCTCCCAAACTCATCGAGCTATACGAAAAGCTTTTTGGTGAACCATTTGCAGACGCTCACGATGCAGCATACGATGTAGATGCTACAGCCAAAGCCTTCTTCGAATGTCTCAGACGCTCAATCATCCCAACGATTGACGATACCAAGCCGGAGGATATTACGTACGAAGCACCAGACTTAGATGCAGCCAATTTTGCGACTAAACGTGAGGCCTCTACGGGTAAAATAGGTACAGAGGAGGTTAAGGCAGAAGATATAAAAGGTGCTTTTGTACACCTACATGGGCACTCTCAATTTTCAGTACTTCAAGCCACGCCTGACGTTGGTGCAATTGTTGCCAAAGCAAAGGCATATGAAATGCCAGCCGTAGCACTCACCGATTTGGGGAATATGTTTGGTGCCTTCAAGTTCGTAAGAGCTGCAAAAGGTGCTGGCATCAAGCCCATCATCGGGTGTGAATTCTATGTAGCCGAGGAAAGACTGAAGCTTCAATTCACGAAAGACAATCCTGACAAACGTTTCAAACAACTCCTGATCGCCAAGTCTAAAAAGGGATATGAAAATCTAATTAAGCTTTCCTCAATTGCTTACAAGGAAGGTAATTATGGATTATTCCCAAGGATTGACAAAGCACTCATCGAAGAGTACAAAGAAGATCTTATTGCGTTGAGTGGAAGTCTTGGCGGTGAAATTCCACACCTCATTCTGAACGTAGGTGAAACACAGGCTGAAGAGGCCGTATTATATTGGAAAAACCTATTTGGAGACGATTTCTACTTTGAAATTAACAGGCATGGACTGGAAGAAGAAAATCGACTCAATGAGGTGCTTGTTGATTTTGCTAAAAAGCATGACATCAAGCTTATTGCCACCAATGAATTCTTCTACCTCGATCGAGAAGAAGCGAAGGCTCACGATGTTCTGATCTGCATAAAGGAAAACGAAAAGCAAAGCACACCTATCGGAAGAGGACGTGGTTTCAGGCCGGGCCTACCCAATGACAATTACTATTTCAAGACTCAGCAAGAGATGAAGGAAGCGTTCGGTGATATCCCGGATGCCATCGAAAATATTTCTGGGTTGATTGAGAAAATTGAAGAATACAGCCTGGAACGTGATGTATTGCTCCCTGCATTTGATATCCCCGATGAATTTATTGATGCAGAAGATGATAAGGACGGTGGTAAACGAGGTGAGAATGCGTATTTAAGACATCTTACCTATCAAGGCGCAGAATCGCGATATGAAGAGATTACGGAAGAGATTCGGGAGAGAATAGACTTTGAATTGGATACCATCGCTAATACCGGATATCCAGGCTACTTCCTGATCGTTCAGGACTTTACAGCCAAAGCTCGAGAGATGGGTGTATCGGTTGGTCCGGGACGTGGTTCAGCTGCAGGATCCGTTGTTGCTTACTGTATTGGAATAACGAATGTCGATCCTATCGCTTACGACCTCCTGTTTGAGCGTTTCCTCAATCCGGATAGGGTATCACTTCCCGATATTGATATCGATTTTGACAATGAAGGACGGGAAAAAGTGATCAATTATGTAATTGATAAATACGGCAAAGATCAAGTCGCGCAAATAATCACGTATGGTACAATGGCACCGAAATCAGCCATTCGGGACGCAGGAAGAGTAATGGAATTACCGCTACCCGAAACGGATGCCATTGCCAAATTGGTACCCGAACAGCCAGGCACTAAGTTTTCAAAGGTATTTGATGAGGTAAAGGAACTAGAGGATCTGAAAAAAGGGAAAGATCTTCCCTCACAAGTGCTAAATCAGGCAGTTGTACTGGAAGGCTCTTTACGAAACACCGGAGTTCATGCCTGTGGAGTAATCATTACCCCGGATGACATGAGCAAGTTTGTTCCTCTTGCTAAGCAGAAGGATTCAGACATGATGGTAACTCAGTTCGACAACAGTGTAGTCGAATCTGCAGGGATGCTTAAAATGGACTTCCTGGGTCTAAAGACACTATCCATCATCAAAACAGCGGTTGAAAACGTTGAGAAAAGGCATGGAATAAAAATCGACATAGATAGCATTCCACTGGACGATCAAAAAACCTACGAGCTATACCAAAGAGGAGAAACGAATGGCACGTTCCAATTTGAGTCTCCGGGTATGCAGAAACATCTTAGGGCCTTAAAGCCGGATAAGTTTGAGGACCTTATTGCCATGAACGCATTGTATCGCCCGGGTCCTATGGAATACATCCCAAACTTCATTGCTCGTAAACATGGTAAGGAACAAATCAGCTACGATGTACCAGCGATGGAAGAATACCTGGCAGAAACGTATGGAATCACTGTTTACCAGGAGCAGGTAATGCTTTTATCGCAATCGCTTGCTGGATTCACCAAAGGTGAAGCCGACGTTTTACGTAAGGCGATGGGTAAAAAGAAGCGAGATGTACTTGATGAAATGAAGCCCAAGTTCATCGAACAAGCAAAAGAAAAAGGCCATCCTGAAGACAAGCTTGAAAAAGTATGGACCGACTGGGAAGCATTTGCTGCTTATGCCTTCAACAAGTCGCACAGTACGTGCTATTCGGTGGTTGCATATCACACTGGGTATCTTAAAGCGAACTACCCCGCCGAATATATGGCTTCTGTCCTCACCCACAACCAGAGCAGTATTGATAAGGTGAGTTTCTTCATGGAGGAATGTAAAAACCGAGGCATCAAGGTTCTTGGACCACATGTGAATGAATCTGCAAAGGACTTTGCTGTAAATGCGGAAGGGGAAATCCGCTTTGGAATGGGTGCCATTAAAGGAACAGGAGAATCAGCAGTTCAGGCCATCATTGAGGAGCGGGACGCAAAAGGACATTTTTCTGACATCTTCGACTTTGCCAAACGCGTGAATCTAAGAACAGTAAACAAAAAGTCTTTTGAAAGTCTGGCGAAAGCTGGTGCTTTTGATTGCTTTGAAGAATTCCACCGTAGACAATATGTGGAACCCGATGATGAAGGTTCCTCACTCATTGAAAAGTCTATTCGTTTTGCAAATCGGGTTCAGGAAGAAGAGGCAAGCAATCAATCTTCGTTATTTGGAGGTGCATCCGGGACAGATATTACAAAGCCTAAAGTTGGACGAATCGAGCCTTACGGAGACATTGAAAAGCTGAATATTGAGAAAGAAATGGTTGGTCTTTACATATCAGGGCACCCGTTGAATGAATTCAAGTTTGAAATGAATCACCTAACCAATTCAGGCATTCATCAACTGTCTGAACCGGAAAAATTGCAGGGAAGAGAGATTCGTATTGGTGGCATTGTTAGTGACGTGCAGCACCGAACCTCAAAAAAAGGGAATCCCTTTGGTCAGTTTACATTGGAAGATTTCAATGATAACTACACCTTCTACCTATTCTCACAGGATTATTTGAAATTCAAGCCGATGCTGGAAAAAGGCTGGTTCCTATACCTAACCGGCAACGTTCAAAACCGGTGGAACAGCGAAGAATTAGAATTTAAGATCCAAAATATTGAACACCTCAGCGAGATTCGAGAAAAGATGACCAAGGGCCTAGAATTAAAAATGAGGCTCGAAGATGTCGATGCTGTCACCGTAGATGAGGTGGAACGAATTGCAGAAAAGTTCCCGGGAAAATCCTTGTTGAAGATGTCCTTAGTAGGAGTTTATGAGAACAGAGCCATTAACCTGGAAATGTTGAGTAGGAAATTCACTATTGACCCAACAGATGAGCTAATTAAGGAGTTAGAGACCATTGAAGAGCTACGTTACAGGGTGTTGCTTCAAAAGAACTAATTGTCAAGGCAACAACAAAGCGTCATTTTATCAATAGAGAATAAACTATTCAAATTACTTTTGTGTTCGAATCACAAGCAATCAAAAATTTCAATAATAATACAATGGCAAAAGCAGTAGAAATTACGGATAGCAACTTTGAGGATATCATCAATTCCGATCAGCCGGTTTTAGTTGATTTCTGGGCAGAGTGGTGCGGTCCATGTAAAATGATCGGTCCTGTAGTAGAAGAACTCGCAGGCGATTTTGAAGGTAAAGCAGTAATTGGAAAAGTAGATGTGGATGCAAATCCTGAAGTATCTGCTAAGTTCGGTATCAGATCTATCCCTACCTTGTTGGTATTCAAGAATGGAGAGATTGTAGACAAGCAAATTGGTGCAGTACCAAAAACAGTCCTTAGCGACAAGCTAACTGCTCAAATGGCCTAAACAATAAATAACGATATATCTAAAAGCCTTGACCCTGTGGTCAGGGCTTTTTTGTTTAAACTCGAGCAAAGTTTTGAACGTATTGCATTTAATACTATTAATTGCAAACTATGAAACTCTTCTCACACGCTTCCACCATACTTCCTGTAGAGGATCCTTTGGCTAGCGCGGAATATTATCGTGATGTGCTCGGATTCACCATTTCATTTTTATGGGAAGACCCTCCCTCCTATGCCGTCATTAATCGAGATGATGCGGTTGGTATTCATTTCACGAAAATTGATAATCCCATTATAACCACTACACCACCTATGCTTTACATTTTCGTACATGATGTAGATGCGGTGTATCAAGAGTATCAGAAATCAGGAGCTAAGATCATAGCGCCCATCTCAGATACCGATTACAAAATGCGAGAATTTGAGATAGAAGATCTAAATGGATATAAATTAGTGATTGGAAAAGGCATTTAAATGGTTATCAATTTAATTTCTGGTCCCAGAAACATTTCTACTGCATTGATGTATGCATTTGCACAGCATTCAAAAATTAAGGTCGTTGATGAGCCATTTTATGCGCATTACTTAGTTCATACAGGAATCGATCATCCGGGTAAAGATGAGACCATTGCCAGTATGTCGGCAGATGCAAATGATATCCTCCAAGAAATCTATCAATTGAAAGAAGACCATGAGGTTGTATTCTTAAAAAACATGGCGCATCATCACGAGGGACTGGATTGGGACTACTTAAAAGATATGCGCAACATCTTTCTGATACGTGATCCAAAACAATTGATCGCATCATTTGCTCAGGTGATTCCAAATCCGACGATTCTGGATATCGGACTCAAGCATGAAGCCGAATTGCTCGATTTTGTAACTGAACATGGCACTTACCCTGCTATAGTTGTTGACTCGAACGATATTTTGAAAGATCCTGAACAAGGACTCACCGATTTATTCATAAAGCTTGATATCCCTTTCGAATCCAGTATGCTACAATGGGAAAAAGGGCCAATTCCAGAAGATGGATCCTGGGCCAAGTATTGGTACAAGAACGTTCATAATTCCATCGGATTTTCAAAACAGAAAACCAGTGAACGACCCCTACCGGATAGATGCCAATCGCTCTATACTGAAGCTATGCCCTACTATGAGAAACTGAAGACATTCAGTTAACTTCTACTGCATTGATCAAATATTTAAATCAGAATTGAACTACTCATCGAGGGATTAGGTTTTTAACGCCTAACTAAACTAAACTTCCTAAAACGTATGAGTAAGAAAGTATTAATCACAGGAGCTAACGGTGGATTCGGAAGACTAGCTGTCAACTCTTTACTAAAAAATGGACATAAAGTAGCTGCGGCTATGCGAGGTGTCAATGGTAAAAATGCCGAAGCATCCAAAGAAATTGAAGCAGCAGGAGCTTCAGTTGTTGAGATTGATGTTACAGACGATGCAAGTGTTGAAAATGGCGTTGCTGACGCCATTGAGAAGCTTGGAGGTCTCGATGTGGTAGTAAACAATGCAGGTGTAGGTGTGTCCGGGATGCAGGAGCACTTCACTACTGATGATTGGCACAAATTATTTGATGTGAATGTCTATGGAGTGCAGCGAGTAAATCGTGCTACAATTCCACATTTGAGAAATCAGGGATCCGGAAAAATCATCTACATTTCAAGTTTGCTTGGGCGAATGACGCTTCCGTTTTACGGTCCATACAATGCATCAAAATGGGCACTTGAAGCCATGGCAGAAAACTATAGAATTGAATTGTCAGGTTTTGGTATTGAAAACTACATCGTTGAGCCAGGGGGCTTTGAAACCTCCTTTTTCGGGAACTTGCTACAACCTAGCGATCAAAGCAGAAACCAGGCTTATGGCGATTTCATGAATGCCCCACAACAAATGAGCGAAGGCTTCAGTGAAGCATTGGCCAACAATGATCTTCAGGACCCACAATTAGTAGCAGATGCCATATTGGCCTATGTAGAAGCTGACAAAGGATCATTGCCACTACGAACCGTAGTAGATCACATGGGAATGGGTGAACCTTTGAAAGGCTATAACGAACAGCTTGAAGGTGTAACCAGAGGTGTTTACGGAGCCTTCCAAATCGATGGAATGCTAGATGTTAAATAACCAAGCATAACAAACTAAAATCATTAAGCCGTCCCTTGAAGGGTCGGCTTTTTTTATCTCCTTGAGGTTATTTTTTTACTGAGTTCTATCAGATAATTTAGACATCCCAAATAAGCGACCGATATGCTACAGAAGTACAATCCAAAGAATGAAAACATTCAAATATGGGTAGGTGACCGACTTTACCATCGAAACGAGGCAAAAGTCTCCGTATTTGACAGTACGGTACAAGGGGGAGATGCTGTCTGGGAGGGCTCAAGGTTATACAAAGAAGGTATTCTTCACTTGGATCAGCACATCGATCGTTTGTTTGCATCCGCCAAAGCATTGGCCTTCGAACATATTCCATCACGAGCTTTTGTAAAGGACGCAATCAAACAGACCCTGGAAGCCAACAACATGACAGAAGATACCTTGATGCGCATCACGCTGAGTCGAGGTGAAAAAATCACCTCAGGAATGGATCCTCGCCTGAACCAAAAAGGTAGTTGTCTTATCGTGCTAGCTGAATGGAAGCCTTTGGTGTATGATAATGATTCAGGCATTCGGGTAATTACCTCCACTCAAAGAAGGAATGGACCCCAGTTTTTGGATAGCAAAATTCACCACAACAACCTCCTTAACAATATCCTGGCTAAGATTCAGGCCAATTTTGCCGGAGTAGACGCTGGTATTATGTTGGATGATCGTGGGTTTGTGGCTGAACTGAACGACACCAATCTTTTCATGGTAAAAGACAACATCCTGTACACTCCTTTTGCGAATGCATGTCTCCATGGAATCACACGAGGATTTGTTATTGAGCTAGCACGTAATAACGACATTCCGGTACAAGAAAAAAATCTGAGTCTGGTAGAATTCTATAATGCCGATGAGGTTTTTGCCACAGGAACAATGGGAGAATTAACCCCTGTGAAAGAAATCGATGGGCGTTCCATTGATAACAAAACTGGTTCAAAAATTCGAAAACAATTGAACGAGTTGATGCATGCACGCCTGGCTGAACGGTGTGAAAAGTTGTAACTCTAGTTCGAGTACCAATCACGTAATCGAACTTCTATTTTGTTTTCTGCAGCTTCGACCTGATTCTTAAAAGACTCCACATCACTTAATCCTCCTTTACCTCGATAGTGATATGGATAAACGACGGCAGGTTTGAATGCTATCACAGCATTGGCGGCCTGGTTGACATCCATGGTATATGGAAGGTTCATGCAAACGAACGCGATATCAATATTTTCAAGATTGCGCATCTCTGGAATATCCTCCGTGTCACCGGAGATATAAATTCGCTTTTCTCCAATCGTTAGCAGATACCCATTGCCTCTTCCTTTAGGATGTCTGGAATCCGGTGTTTCTGGCAAATTGTACATGGGCATAGCAAGTATCTCTATTTCTTCAAAAACGACTGTTTGTCCATTTGCTATAGCCATTGCTCTTCGCCCCATAACTTCTGGTAGTTTATCCTTTACTGCCTGTGGTACGATAAACATGGCTCTCTCCGTGTTAATTGCATTCAGCGTCTTTGGATTCAAATGATCTCCGTGAATGTCGGTTATTAAGATCAATGTTGGATTTCCAATGCCTTTGAACCTTTCTGCACCACCATATGGATCTATGTAAATCGTTTGATCATTCCATTTCAATGCAAGCGTACCATGCGTAATAGGTTGAATGATTACATCGCCGTTAGAAGTTTTGATGGTGTCAGCTTGACCATGTACCTCTGAGAAAAATGTTATTAGATATAAAACAGATAGAAATAGGTATTTCATGATGCACAATTTGAAGTACTAACACAATCCTAAGGAACTTGTTCGAAACAAAAAAGGGCTCACAAATTTGCGAGCCCTTATATTTTCACACTTGATCAATTATTCATTGATCACAATCTTTTCCATCACATCGTCCTCTCTGATCTGATCGATCACATCAAGGCCTTCCACGACCTTGCCAAACACGGTGTGATTTCGGTCCAGGTGTGCGGTGTTTTCACGGCTGTGGCAAATGAAAAATTGAGAACCACCTGTATTTCTTCCTGCATGTGCCATGGATAATACACCTCGATCGTGATATTGATTATCTCCATCCAACTCACAATCGATTTGGTATCCCGGTCCTCCGGTACCATCTCCCTTCGGGCATCCACCCTGGATGACAAAATTGGGGATCACTCGGTGAAACGTCAAACCATCGTAATATCCGTCATTTGCCAGGTCTACAAAGTTTTTTACAGTATTTGGAGCATCTTCCTCGAAGAATTCGATTTTCATCACTCCTTTTTTGGTGTGTATTTCTGCTGTTTTCATAGCTGGCAAAATTACTTTGTTAATCGTTTAAATTAAAAAAGGGCAGCCCCGCACCGAGCCACCCCAAAAACCACCTAAATAGGTAGCAGCCTTAGTATTTTACGATTCTTTTGGTGATCTCTTCCCCTTCCTCTGTGAGTATAGACAGGATATAGATCCCCGATTCCCAGCCAGATACTTTAATGGAATTCTCGGCTATTTCTACCCCCTCATAAATTTTACCGGACAGATTTGTAACCTGCACCGATTTGATTTTAAGCTTAGGATCAAAGTGAAGGAAGTCTTTAGCTGGATTGGGGTAGATAACATCAAGACTATCTGCATCGGATAGAGAGAGTGGAGTCTCTAAGATCTCAAATGATCTTCTCACTGGCTCTGCGGCCAGGTACAAATTATTCCCTTCTTGCTTAGCCGTGACTTGTACATTACCAGAACCGGTAAACTCCAAAACTCCATCAACTTCTTTTACCGGTCCTACTACCGAGTAGGTTATGGGTAATTCTGAATCTGATGTTGCGTCTAAATTAATAAACCCTTCATCTTCTGAAACATCATTAAGTTCTTTGAAACTGATCGTCTGTCCCCTCTTAAAAATCTCAAATTCAACCAATACATCATCAGCAGCATTGAACATTTCATCACCTGCTTGTGAAGCAATTATCCGCACCACGCCAATGTCTGTAAAAGAAATATTACTACCGATTAACTCCACAGGGCCGAACACATCACTATAACTTACGGGTAGGTTTGAATCAGATGTTGCCGACAATAGTAAATCTCCATCACCGATCCACTGATCATCAATAGGGCCGAAACTGATTTCCTGATCAGCTTTGAAAAAATTGATACCCGTTACATTCCCCAAATCTCTTGATCCATAGGCATTGAAAGTAGCGCCTCCGGTAGCTTCTATGTCTTTAAAATCGACAAAATAAAAATTCACTGGACCGGATGACTGTATCAGATGTGCGGATGATCCTTCATCTGATGATTTTATTGTGATCCGCTCATCAACAGTACCTTCTGCCGTTAGTTCATTGAATTCAATACCCTCAATTAAATCATGGATGATCAATTCTACATCTGGCTTCAAGATGAGTTTATTAAATATTGGGTCTTGGTTCACTATTGAGTGATCGGCAGTTATTACATAATTTTCAAATGGATTTGGGTAACGATCTTTGTTTATCTGAGTTGTTCCATATGGATATAATATTGTTACAGCGGCACCATCTATTAAGAATTCTGCACTAGTACCTGCTGACCCGCCAAGATCTAAACTTTTAGTGTAGATACTACAATTTGAAAGGTCAATTTGAGAAAAGTAAGTCAGAGAGTTGCTAAGTATATCAGTAGTATGAATGGCATTTGTATTGAAATCAATTGGATTTCGTACATTAATAAAGCCAAGGCCATACATCGTAAGTGAATCAAGTACTGAAATCCCACCATTAATAGTATTAAAAATTACTTGCGTCTCTCCAAAGCCAACACCTTTGGAATCAATCTCAGAGATACCCCCTTGTGGTGCAAAATCCAGATACCTCCCCTCGCTGTTCCAATCGAAAGTCATATGCTCAACTAAATACATTGATCCACCAAGATTGAGACTCTGAAAGTTTTTTGAATGATCATCCGAAAAAGTTGGCTCATACAATGCAACACTCCAATCCATATCTCTCACAAATACTTCTTCCAGATCCATCAAGACAACCTGGCCTTCCTCTGTAAACGAATTTTCATCAAAAATGACATTGTTGCTCGCTCCGGGTGCAGAAGTATGAAATTCGGTCCCTCCAGAACTCGTCGCCCAATGGTTTTCATAATCTGACCAATTGCCTGTACCCCCAACCCAGTAGTAATCCTGTGCACAAGCAACAAAAGAAAAAATGAGGGTAAACATCGCTATGCCATGCTTGATAAAAGAAGTTTCTATTGGAATCTTCATGATGGGGATTTTCGATACTAATTCGCCTTCAAAAATCATCCTCTTTGCCCTGAATCGAGATTTTCAGATGTGTACCGATGGTATACAAATGGCAGTTTATGCAACTAAAAAAGGGTGGTCTCCCCTGACCACCCCCCAGCTACCCTACCAAGTAGCCTGCCTTAGTTCTTTATGATCCGAGAAACCGATGCTTCTCCATTATTTGATTTAATGCTAATGACATAAATTCCAGACTCCCAACCTGATGCATCCAACCGATGATTATTCGGAATCCCTTTGAAGTACACTTTCCCTGATAAATCACTGACGGTTATCCTCGGGACTTGAGCCGCGGGATCGATATTAAGGTGATTTGTAAAGGGATTAGGGTAAACAGTTGCTAATCCTTCAGGTCGGGTAAAGTGGAGTGGTTTTTCAGAGGTAGAAGAAATAATCTCAAATGATCTTCTCACTACCTCGGCTGCCAGATACGCGTCATTTCCTTCTTGCATGGCCGTTATTTGAACCATCCCACTTCCTGTGAACTCCATTGCCCCATCTACAACCTCTCCCGGCCCCACCACTGAATAGGTCACGGGTAAACCAGAATCTGAGGTTGCATCGAGGTTGACAAAACCATCATCCTCGGAAGTATCATCAATTTCATTAAAAGTGATTGTCTGAGATCGCTTAAATACCTGGAAAGAAACAATCACATCTTCTGCTGCATTATAGTTTTCATTACCTGCTTGAATGGCTGTTATCTGAACCTCTCCAGTCCCAGTAAAAACTACATTGACACCATCCAGTACTCCGGGGCCAAGCACGTGATAAGAAACATCTAAACCAGCATCAGAGGTAGCATTTAGATTAATTCGTTCCTCCCCAATCCATTGATCTTCAATTGGACCAAAAGTGATTGCTTGATTTACCTTACTCACAATCATCAGCCGGATCACCGGATTGGCTTCATTATAAAATTCATCTCCAATTTGCCTGGCAGTAATTTCTGCAGTTCCCACACCTACGATCACTAATTCATTCGATCCACTCATCATAGCAACATCTTCGTTGCTACTCTCAAAGCTTACTTCCAAATCTGAATCGACAGAAGCCTCCAAGTCGATGACCTCCCCGACATTTTCAAACGTTTTATCTTCATCAAGATCAAATGATATTTCCTGATCGATTTTTTGTAAATCCCAACCCGAAGTGGTTCCAATGGCGGTAGAGGCAAAGGCATTAAAGTCTGCTCCGCCAGAAGTAGTAATATTTTCCAGATCAGCAAAAAACACATCTACCACGCCCCCATTTTGGATGTACTCAGCGCCATTCTGGCTGTAGAACGTAATTCGACTATTTCTTTGACCTTCAGCAGTCAGGCTATTGAATTCAACCTCGGAAACCCCAGTATTTGAAGACAGGGTTACTCCTTTTTCTACAATCAATTGATCAAGAATTGGGTCTACACCGGCAAACTCATGATCTTCATGAATGTAAAATTTTTCGATGGGTGCACTTGTGGTTAAAGTTTTATCAATGGCTGTAAAACCATCTGGATAGACGATATGAACCTCAGAATTATCTGAGTGTAATTGATCCGTTGAGGAAAATTCCGGCCTGAAATCAAAATCACGTGTATAAATTCTGGAATTATCGAAATTTAAACTTCCGTCAATGGTTCCTGTAATGGAAAGTTTTTCAAGGAGATGAATTGGATGCCCCTGAAGATTAAATTCATTGTCGACATTAAATAACGTCATCTCCCTGGCAGAAATTGAATCCTCCAAAACAACATTTCTGAATTGAAGATTCAAACTCACCTTTGTTTGATTCAAGCTCACTCCCTTTGTGTCAATCTGAATATTCCCCGTTCCACTACCAGGGCTAATGGAGATGGTTTTCAAGGATACATTTAAATCTTCCACCAGAGTCAATGATCCTTTTACCAATAAAACACCATCATTGAGACCATCACCGGTAAAATCCAGATTAGCGGGGAGTGCACCTGTCCAATTCAGGTCCTTACAAAAAACGGTACTCCCTCCTCCATCGATTGTGACGGTATGCCCTTCTTCTGTAAATGAATTTTCATCAAAAAAGACATTGTTGTTGGTGCCCGGAGCAGTGGTGTGAAAAGTAGACCCACCGGATGTAGTCGCCCAGTGATTGGAAAAATCCGACCAATTACCCGAATTTCCCACCCAGTAGTAGTCCTGGGAGTACGCGTAAAAGTTGATTAAGAAAGTAGCTAAATAGATCCAATAGCGGATTTTGAGTTTTGATGGTCCTTTCATGAAGTTGAATATTAGTTTGCGTTTATAACCTGCTTCAAAGGACGAAAAAGATGATTGCTCTGTCTAACAAAACGGTGAACATTAGGTCAACATACAAGTGACATCCAGTGACTTTGATGTGTTAAAAATTCATAATTGTGATGAACGGGGGTTATTAAAAGAGCTGTTTGTCTAAATTGATTTGGTCAAAAAACTCAAAAACCAATGCTTAAAAACTACTTCTTGGTGGCTATTCGCCACCTTAAACGCCAGCCCGGCTATGCGTTACTGAATATTCTTGGACTAACAATTGGCATAGCATCGGCACTTCTTATTGTTTTATATCTCAATCAAGAGACCAGTTACGATAAGCACAATGCGAATGCAGCTAATATTTATCGAATCTCGGCAGACATCACTGAACCAGACAATGCCTTTCGTTGGGCCACGAGCCAGTCTCCATTAGGAAATACTGTAAAGACCGAATTTCAAGAGGTTCGGCAGTTCACACGCTTTGCCGGAGGAGGCAATACACGCTTTAGACACAATGACATCCAATATGAAGCCGAGGACCTTTACCTAGTAGATTCAACGGTGTTTGATGTTTTCTCATACTCTTTTGTTCAAGGGGATCCGGAAACGGTACTTGCCGCACCAAATAGCATCGTTCTCAACGAGACATTGGCCAAACGAATCTTCAAAGGAGAAAACCCCATGGATCAGGTGCTGGAGACGGAACGTGCTTCCTATAAAGTGACAGGAGTCTACAAAGATGTTCCCATTACTTCTCACTTACGTCCCGATGCAATGATCTCATTTAGCTCCAATGAGCAATATGCTAATTCGCAAAATTGGGGAGGTTTTGGCTTATATACCTACATTGTTTTGAACGACGGAGTGGATCCGGCCTATGTTGAAAAACGACTGAATGAAGAGATCATTGACAAATACGTCGCTACCATTTTTGACCAGTTCGATATTAAGATCAAGTACGAAATGATCAATATACTTGACATTCATTTATACTCCGATTTTACCGGCGAGCCCACAGCGCTGGGTAATATTGATTACGTCTATATCTTCCTGGTTGTCGCAATATTCCTTGTCTTAATTGCCTGCATCAATTACATGAATCTAGCTACCGCGCGCTCCATGCGCAGGTCCTTAGAAGTCGGAATCAGAAAAGTGATGGGTGCATTTCGTGGCTCCCTGATCCGACAGTTTATCATTGAATCGGTACTCATCGCTCTGGTTTCCATGCTTCTAAGTATCCTTCTTCTAATTGTCGTTGTGCCTGTCATTAATACACAGGTAGGCACCACACTATTGCTTAGCGACTTACTCTCACAGAGAATTGTTCTTACCCTGGTTGGCATCTTGATTTTCACTGGACTAATCAGCGGATCATATCCGGCTTTCTACCTTTCAGGGTTTAGTCCCATCAAGGCGATCAAAGGAGGATCCGGAAGCAAGCGAACCGGGAATGTCTGGTTAAGAAGGATCCTGGTTGGTCTTCAGTTTTCCATTTCGATGTTCATGCTGATAGGTACATTGGTGATTTATCAACAAATGCAATTCGTACGCAAAGCAGATCTTGGTTTCAATAAAGATCAGGTTGTCAATTTCACGCTCAATAGAAATACCAGTGAAAGCTGGGAAACGTTTCGAACCAAACTACTTCAGAATCCCAATGTTAGTGATGCCTCAACTTCGACGAGTGTTCCAGGCAATGGCTTTGGCAAGAATATCATGCAGGTAGAAACGAACGAAGGTGTGATGGAGGAATACGGGGTGGATTGGTATGGTGTAGATTATGATTATGTCGATGTACTGGGGTTAGAGATCGTGGCTGGAAGAAGCTTCTCAAGAGACTTTCCTAGTGATACTGCCACCTCTGTAATGGTCAATGAGTCTATGGTGGAGCGAATGGGTTGGGATAATCCTATCGGCATGCGCTTTCAATTTGACTCAGATAGCACTGTCTTTCACAAGGTCATCGGCGTATTGAAAGATTTCCATCATTTTTCACTCTATAACCCCATTGAGTCAATCATGATCTTTCCAAACCTAAACAACCGACAAGCGATGGTGAAGATTAAAGGGGATCTGGAGGAGGGTCTGGCTCATCTGGAAGCTTCCTGGGAAGAACTTTTTCCCAACACTCCACTGGAGTATCAATTTCTAGATCAGAACTTCATGGAAGCTTATGAAAATGATCAGCTCAGAGGACAATTATTTTTAGGATTTGCCTTAATGATGATTATTATCTCCGGATTAGGACTTTTAGGGCTTGCCTCATTTACAGCAGAGCAGCGAACCAAAGAAATCAGTGTGCGCAAGGTTTTAGGTGCTGATGTAAGAGGGCTGGTTTTATTGCTCGTTAAGGATTTTATCTGGTTAGTACTTGTAGGAGCGCTTCCCGCATTTATTGTCGGCTATAAAATCATGAATAATTGGCTGAGTGATTTTGAATATCACACTGAAATCAGTTTCATGATATTCATAGCCGTATTACTGATAGTAGGCGTATTTGTTATGCTGACTACTGGCTTCCAGGCCTATAAAGCTGCAACTGTGAATCCTTCAGAAAATCTAAAATATGAATAAAGAGAAAGCCCCGGCTTGTGCCGGGGCTTTTTTGTTAGGTTTATCTCAAGAATAGCAATTCTCTATATTTAGGTAGTGGCCAATCTTCATCATCCACTATCAACTCCAACTTATCCACTGCATATCGCAACGGTTCGAAGTACTTGCCCTTCACATTGTCACAGTATTCCAATGCTCGCTCTCGAACGTCCTCAATTTTATTGATTCGTTTCCTTTCTTCCGTCATATCATGTGACAGCTTTCTGGCGTTGTGAATATGTGTTGATGCAGCTTCGATTGTCTTTTTGATCTCAGAGGCATCCAACCCAAGATCATTAAGCCCTTTCGCATTTTCAATCAACTTCGTTTGATACTTAGTGGCCGTTGGAATGATCATATTACTAGCAATATCTGCCATCATTCTGGACTCAATCTGCACTTTCATGATGTAGTTTTCAAGGTAAATTTCGTGACGTGCATCTACCTCAATTTTTGTCATGACATTGTGTTTTTCGAATAGCTTCAACGCTTTTTCAGAGACAGAAAAATCAAGTGCTCTTGGAGTCGTTGGCTCGTTGGTAAGTTTTCGCTTTGCAGCTTCCTTCACCCAATCATCCGAATAACCATCTCCTTCAAATCGAACAGGCTTAGACTCTTTGATGTAGTTTCTTAATACCTCGATAATGGCCAAACGCTTATCCTTACCTCCCTCAATTAGCTTGTTTACTTTCTTGTAAAAATCCGAAAGCTGCTCTGCCATTATGGTATTAAGTACCATCATCGGATCAGAAACATTTGCATCAGAACCAACTGCACGGAATTCGAACTTGTTACCCGTAAAGGCAAAAGGAGAGGTACGGTTTCTGTCCGTGTTGTCAAGGATAATTGGAGGAATCTGATCGATACCCAATTTCATATATAAGTTGTCACCTTTCTCTACCAGAACATCACCAGATTTCTCCAGCTGATCCAGCACATTGGTTAAGGTAGACCCAATAAATACTGAAATAATTGCCGGAGGAGCTTCGTTTGCCCCTAATCTAAAATCGTTTCCTGCAGAGGCGATACTTGATCTCAATAAGTCCGCATGTTCGTGAACCGCTTTGATGGTCGTTACAAAGAATGTAAGGAAAAGTAGGTTATCCTTTGCACTGCTGCTCGGTTGATACAAGTTTACCCCCGTATCGGTTACAAGTGACCAGTTATTATGCTTACCACTTCCATTGAGTTCTGCAAATGGCTTTTCATGAAATAATACTTTCAAATCATGCTTATTAGCCACTTTTTCCATCACATCCTTTAGCAACTGATTTTGATCGGTTGCTTCATTGACCGGACCATACATGGGTGCAACCTCATATTGTCCAGGAGCTACCTCGTTGTGTCTGGTCATCAATGGAATGCCCAATTTGTGTGCTTCGATCTCATAGTCTTTCATGAAATCATAAATACGAGATGGAATCGATCCGAAATAATGATCATCTAACTGCTGTCCTCTTGCTGGGTTGTGACCGAATAAGGTTCTACCGCCCATTACAAGGTCAGGACGCGCATCGTGCAACGCTTTATCAACCAGGAAGTATTCTTGTTCCCAACCTAGTGACGCATTTACTTTTGATACATTTCTATCGAACAATCGGCATACTTTAACAGCTGCATTATCTACAGCTTCCAATGCTTTCAATAGCGGTGCTTTGTGGTCTAAAGCCTCTCCGGTATAAGCAACGAAGATGGTTGGGATACACAATGTCTTACCATAAATAAAAATTGGTGAAGAAGGATCCCACGCCGTGTAGCCACGTGCTTCGAATGTACTTCTAATACCCCCATTTGGAAATGAGGAAGCATCAGGTTCTTGTTGAACCAACGCTTCCGCTTTAAAATTTTCTATTCCCTTACTTGGATCGAAAAACGAATCGTGCTTTTCAGCAGTAGCTCCTGTAAGTGGTTGAAACCAGTGCGTGTAGTGCGTTACTCCTCGCTCCATGGCCCAGTTTTTAACGGCCGCAGCTACAGCATCTGCAGTTTCAAAATCTATTTTCTTTCTATTCTTGATGGAATCAGTCACTCTTTTAAATACTTCGGGCGATAGAGTGGCCTGCATCTGAGCCTTTGTATAGGCCATTTCTCCGAAATAATCAGAGATGCGTTTTGAAGGTGCTTTTACATCTACCTTCTTTCTTTTTTGCACTAAATTGAGCGCTTGGTGTCTAAGTTGTGCCATGGTTTATAGTTTTCAACGAAAAAGATGCCCAAAATTATCTCTTTTTTGTAAATCGACAGCAAATAGGATCATTTTTTACCCATTTTTTCATCGAATTACGTAAAATGATGTTTTTAACGTGCAATTTTTATCTTAAATGACCATTTTTTACCAAAAATCCATTCAAGGTGGTGAAAATTCACTATCGGAAGAGGAATCCAAGCATTGTTTCCAGGTTTTGAGGCATCAAAAAGGGGATGAAATTTTAGTTTTTGATGGAATTGGAGGTATTCATCGGTCAATCTTGACCCAGGTTTCGAAAAAAAGATGCGAATTTGAAATAAAGGAGTCTAATTATGCCCCTGAGAAAAACTTTCACATCCATTTAGGAATTGCACCTACCAAAAATGCAGATCGTATGGAGTGGATGATCGAAAAACTATCTGAAATCGGAGTGGATGAAGTGACCTTTATTCAAACACAGCATAGTGAGCGAAAGAAGCTCAGACTGGATCGATTGGAAAAAAAAGCAATTAGCGCGATGAAGCAGTCAGGTAATCCTTTTCTACTAAAAACCAATGAACTCATATCACTCAAATCTTTCCTTGGTTCAGTTAATTCAGACTTCAAACTTATTGCTCATGTCGATGACTCACATCAATACCTAACCGAAGCAATACAATCAGATCAATCCATCACCATCCTAATTGGACCAGAAGGAGATTTTAGCCTGGAAGAGATGTCCTTAGCCAAAGCATCCGGATTCAAAGCGGTGTCTCTGGGGCAAAACACCCTGAGAACAGAAACAGCAGGCTTTGTGGCCTGCTGTATGATTAATAGTACAAATAAGTTTTGATTGGTTATCTGATAATCACTTTACTTTTCTGTACCTGTTCACCCTGTTCGACTATCATAAAATAGATGCCTCTTACCATATTCTGATATGGTAAAATCTTATTATCGTAATTAGATCCGTCTTCAATGACCTCACTGTAGAATACATTACCTCTTAAGTCTACGATCTTAATGCTTACAGGCGTATGTCTATCCAACGACAGGATTCTAACATTGAAGTTGTCTTGTGTGGCAGGGTTCGGATAAACATATGCTGACATTGTAGTTCCGTCGTTGTTATCCACCAGAATCACTGAATACGTATGTTCTGTGTTATCGAAATCATACTGCTTCAGTTGATAGTAATTCAAACCGTAGGCCGCTCTTGTATCCATCAACGAATATTCAATGGGTGTTGAAGAGTTACCATTACCATTGATCACACCGACGGTTCTGAATGTTTCCCCATCCAATGATCGAAGTACCTCAAAATGACTATTATTGGTCTCGGTTGCAGTTTCCCACTTCAGCAATACTCCATCTTCAGTAGGTTCTCCTGTGAAATACAGTAATGTTACTGGTAGAGGCACCGGTTCAGATTCTGCTGTAAAATCGGAGAATGAATCGTAACCTGTATTGGATATGGTATTTGTACCTATCGTCACCGTACCTCCAATATCGTCTCCGGCTCCTGAGAATTTTCGTGCTTTTAACGCAGCTTCAGTTCCTTCCACATCCACATCTTCATAGACATAGGAAACGTCATAATCGAGAGCACCCGTAATGTTCTCATTCTCAAGTGTCCAATACCTCGTAATGAAGTTATCCTCTGTAATATTCGTATGCTTAGCATCTCTCATATTGATTGTAACGCTGGAGCTACTCAATGTACCTGTATTCAAAGTGAAGGTAAATGGTGCGTATTCGTCACTATCACCAATCGGGAATGCATATGGAGTACTCAACGCTGTGATTGCATGTCTCAAGACACCCACTCCATCCACAATGAAGTATGCACGCTCATCTCCACCTACGATGGAAGATCCTCCATTGATTGTAATGTCAAACGCGTTGGTATTCACAAAACCGGATGTCAAAGTCAATATTCCATTTGTAGCGATTCCAGATCCCAACGTAATGGTGCTATCAGCCCTTGTTGCTACACCTACTTTATTAATCACCAGGTTGTTGAAAGTTTCTCCTCCGGCCGTATTGATGGTTTGACCAGATGTACCATCAAATGTCACGGTACTTGTACGTGCCTGGAAGGTGATTTCACTGATCCAATCCCCTTCAATGTCAATATCATAATCATTGGAAGTTCCGGATTCTCTAGCATCGAAGACGGCTCCAGCACCACCACTGCTTTGCAGGTTCAAATCGCCTTGCACAGTGATATCTCCTGTTAGGTATTTGGTTGATCCTGCCGGACCATCCGTATACAGATTATTATATATCATACCAGTCACACACTGTTCTGTTACGTTCGGATTGACATAACCAATCGTAGATCCTGGCGTGCTGACATTTACAGTACCTGTTCCCATTAATATGATGCAATCTTCTGAAAAATCAAGTGTAAAGCCTGCCAGATCCAATTCACCAGTTCCCTCCAGAGTCAAAGATCCAACCGCCACATCCTGTGAAAGGAATAAAGAATGACCATCCGCAATTTTAGCTTTTGTGCCGGCTGTAGGTACTACACCGGTCGTCCAGGCCAATGGATTGCTAAAGTCCGAACTCACACCAGTCGACTGATATTCAATTAAGGCTAATGAGAAGTAATCCCCGTTAGCAAAGTTTAGACCGTCAACTCCTACAACATCTCCAGATACAGGGGTCAGCGGATAGGTTGTATCAATATCGGTAAAATCACCATCAGCCGTTACGATTAATGCCCAAGTAAGCCCATCGGTTGGAGGTGTAGGCAATGCTGTAGTATCCACATGGAATGAAATGGTACCCACGTCTCCGGTTTTATCTACCCTCCATTCTCTAGCCACTTTTCGCGTACTGCCATTTGCTGGAGCGCCGGTAAATGTCCAGGCTGTCATGTCAGCACCATCATTGGCAATCATCATGTATTCTGCATCTTCCAGGTTATTTGGATTCAGAATAGTCAAGAAATCCTCAGAAGTAGCTGTCACGTGGATGTTACTAGCATCTTCCCGTCCAATACCAATTAGGTTATAGAAATAATCGTTGGATGCTGTTCCGTCATCGAAAGCGAAGTTGTCATTCGGAATGGTAATGTTGTATCTCGTTGATAGGTAATTGTTCACAATGATGGTTTGTGCATCATTTAGTGGGCTGTTATATACCAATACTTCGCCCATTTCCCCATCAAAGCCTGATCCACCACCTGAAAGTGAACCCAAGGTGCTTGTTCCACCTATGGAAGTGGCTGTATAGTCAAATGGTACGGCAGGGGTATCTTCAACTCCATTCAATGAGATAGCTGCCAGCCCTGATCCACTCTCCAGGTTGTATTGAATAATAGCAGGTGATCCTGTTCCAGTTGCAATTTCATCGCCTTTCCAGCTTGCATCGGTATCCTGGAAACCACCATTCGAATTTTCAACTCCAAAGAGGATTCCATCTACATCGTTGAATAACACTTGGTCTGTTGCGACATCCGCATCTGTCACAAAGAATACATCGTAATCGCTAGCAGTATTACTAATGGCTGTTGCTAAGGTCAATGATTGTGCTCCACTGAATTCTACTGTACTTTGACTATTGATACCCGTACCTCCAACAGAAGGTCCAGCACCGGTAAAGTTGTTAGAGTTACCGGAAATATCTGACCATGTTCCAGGGGTAAAGTTGTCACCTCTTAACCACAGTAGGTTTGAAGTAGCATCTCCTACACCTCCCGGACCTGTACTTCCTGATTGATCATCATCCAGGATGGTCAATACGTGTACGGTAGTTCCTCCAACAGTCGCATTGGTACCTGTAGTTAGCGTTACGGTTACATTCTCCGCTGCTTCTGTCACCAAATCATTCACGATTACTGCCTGAATATCCTCACTCATCGAGCCAGCCAGTATCAATACAGAACCATCACTCAATGTGTAATCTGCACCTGATGTTGCTGTCGCCGATACGGTATAATCTATGGTCACATCATTCACAGACGGTGCATCCAGCGCAACCTCCATTGAAGCTGTACCTGCAGATTCATTGATGAATGAAGATGCCATGGTGAATCCAGCCACGGGTTGTGTATCGTTATCGGTAATATCCAATGTATACTCTGTAACCGAACCTAAATCTGCATTCACCGGATTGGTCAATCTAATAGTCACTGTCTCAGTTCCTTCGAAAATTGCATCATCAACAACAGTAATATCAAATGATTGAGATACCGTGGTATTATCAGCTGGGAATGAAACTGTTGACGTACTTAAAACAAAATCATCTGTTTCATCTGCTGCATTCGCACCACTACTGATGACTTGTAAATCAACCGTAGTGACCACATCATCATCCGGCGAATTAAGATTCACAAAAACTGAGGTTACACTTGGTGTTGCTTCATCTCCAGCACCGGGACCCGCAGTTGCAAAATCGATGGTTCGACCTTCCGGGTTATCATCATCATGAATGGTGTAGGTAAACACTGTGTTACTCCCTAGTGCTACATTACTTGACGGAGTTGTCAGCGTAATTTCAATGGTTTCATCCCCTTCTACATCGGTATCATCGATAACACCCAGACTAATGTCAGCTGTCGATTGTCCTTCCGCGATCGTTAGGGTTCCGCTTGCTAATAGGTAATCTACATTTCCTCCAGTGGCCGTTCCGCCTGTTGCCGCATAATTCACGGTGGCATCTGCACCCAAAGTAAAATTCAGAGCAACTTCAATAGTAGGATTAGTAAGATTCTCATCCCCGTTATCTTCAGTCAGTGAAAACTGAATTACCGGTTGACCAACTCCGATGGTTATAAATGTACCACTGGCAATTGTTACTTCATTGGTAACATGGAAACCAAAGACCTCTGAGTATTCCACCTGATAAGTGGTAGCTCCGGATCTGAAGTCACCATCATCATCGGTATAAACCACGTATTGATCATAACCACTTGGTGGAGCTGGTAGCTGGGTGGTATCTATCATTACGATAATTGTACCAGGTGCCCCTGTAATATCTGTTCGCCACTCCCGAGCTAATCTTCTTACATTGGAACCTCCACTTGGTGCTTCGGCAGTAGTCCATGATAGATCATCTCCATTATCATGTCCAGCAAAAACAAATTCACCATTTTGCAAATCACTAGGCCCGCTTATCATCAGTAAGCTATCGGACATTGATTGTAGGTGTTGCTCATCATTTGTCCGTCCAATACCTACAATGTCGTTCCCATAGGTACCTTCAAAGCTATAGTAGTCATTCGGTATGGTCAGGTCATACTTATTTGCCAGGTAATTTTCTACGATCACTTGTTGTGCGTCATTGATTACATTCCTGTAGACAATAAATTCTGAAATATTTCCTGCAAAATCACTGACAGCTTGAGTTTGATCCGAGTTTCTGCTTCCCAATGCGAAGTTGTTATCAATCGCCATTACCTGGTAATTGTTGTCAGATAGTAGTGCTGATCCGTTTCGGAATACTTCAGCGCTTGTACCACTCTCACTATCGAACCTCCAGGTCATTAAGTCAGTATTTGTACTTTGACTTGGAAGGTAATCTGTATCATTGATCGCATAAAGTCCATTTGCTCCTTGGCTTAGTCTGAATTCCGATCGGGCTGCAGTGTTTGTTTCAGCCAAATAATCTCCACTGGATTGTGACAATACAGAAATAAACGAATAATTGGATAGTGCATTGCTAAATCCTGCCGGTGCCTGGAATCCTTGGTTGGTGGAAGAAATTATTACAGTATTTTTCAGATTTAAGGCATCTACATCAAAAGTTGGAGCACTTCCAATCGATGTGAAATCATATCCATTTCCTGATCGATCCGCCCATGTTGTCACACTGCTTCCGTCCGAAGCATTTGCTACACCTTTTCCGTTGATTGCATAGGCATCCAGCCAAAGCATATTGCTTTCAGCATCGCCCACTCCACCCGGACCATAATATCCAAATGTGGCGTCATTATCAGAGATCGTTACGGTATGCGTGTCCTCTGTTCCAAGTGTTGCACCCACTTCTCCACTTAATGTAACTGTAAAAGTTTCAGCGCTTTCTTCAATACCATCATCCGTTAGGGCAACATTGATACTTCCCAATTGGTCTCCTGCAGGAATCACTAGTGTGCCATTTGCTAATGCATAATCTACTCCTGAGCCGGTGGCTGTAACATCTGAAACAGTATAGTCAACTTCAACGTCCTGACCGGACGTTCCGGATAGCTCTACTATCAACTCTGCAATACTTCCTCCTTCATCAATGGTTGTTGCAGCATCTTGAAACTCAACGGTTACAGCTGCATCATTATCGGTAATTGAATACGTATGCGTAACATTTGTTCCTAAGTTGGCATTAATAGGGCTACTTAAACTAACAAATATGGTTTCTGTAGCTTCACTCAATACATCGTCCAGAATGGTAAAGTCTACCGTACCGGTTGTTTGAGTGGCAGGTATGGTTAACGTATCGGCGGTAAAGACATAATCCGGTGAAGGGGTAGCTTCAGCCGTTCCTCCGGTAATGGAATAATACACTTTCGTTTCATTCGTAGGATCTGCACTATTTAAATCTACCTGAAGCGAAACAGCGCTTACACTTTCATCAGCTGATGAACTAGCAAGATTAAATTGAACATTTCTGCTGTTATCATCATCATTGATGGTGTAGGTAAATACCGAATCAATCAATGTCACACCTGTAGGAGGATTGCTTAAAGTAATTTCAATGGTTTCATCACTCTCTACATCGGAATCATTGATGATTCCAAGCGGAAGGTTAATACTTGTCTGACCTGCAATAAACGTCACCTGCCCTGTTGATGCCAGTGAATAGTCATCGTTACCTCCCGTAGCTGTCCCATCTGTAATCTCATAGTCCAGAGTAATATTCTCACTACTTTCGAGACTCAAGTTTATTGATGCATTTGCGGCAACAGTCTCGGAACCGGAGAGTGTAGTTGAGGCGAATGATACAGTTCTTGTTGCGATTCCAAATGTTACATAATCACCAGAAGCAATGGAAAGATTACTTGCTTTATACTGACCATCAACCAATACCGTGTTGATTACCGTTGCTCCTGATGTGAAGTCCCCGTCTGCATCCTGCATGATAATGTAGTCCTCATCGCCGTTTGGTAGGGCTGGAAGTAGATCTGCACTTATCGCTATACTTATCGTACCCGGTGCTCCTGTGTTGTCAAATCTCCACTCTCGAGCGGTACGTTGAATGCCTGCAACGGGTATTTCGCTCATACTCCAGGATGACACATCTCCATTGTCATGACCGAACAACACATATTCTCCATCATCCAGGTCATCCGCGTTGCTAATGGTTACAATTCCTGCTCTTGCAGCCACATGTTGATTGTTTGCATCTACTTGTCCAATTCCTGCAACTTCTACCCCGTGGGACACTTCAAAATTGTAATAATCATTGGTAATGGACAGGTTGTATTTAGCAGCGAGATAGTTATTGATGATATTGCTTTGGGCAACATTTACATCTCTGCTAAACATGATTACCTCTGCTATGTCTCCCTGGAAGAAATCAGCAGCTCCATTTTTACCTAAATAGAAATTATATGCGGTATGCCCCGTGAAAGATGGATTTGCATCATCTCTATTCACAAGCAAATTATTATTTCTGTATACAAGGAATGTATCGGATGATACAATGTGGGTGAAAATGCTATGATTACCGGCCCAGCCTGTTGAATATGTTGTAGTGAAATTATCTCCATCCAAATCAAATTCGGCATTTCCAGAACCATTAGGAATTGAAGCGCTCACACTATTTGCATCTACAGCTCCATTCTCGCTATCATCTGTTGCATACGTATAAGAATCCTGATTTAAGTTGTCCGTTTCGGTGACAATGAAGAAGGACATTTCATTACCCGGGAAACTAACGGCTGTCAAAGTACCTTCTGACACCAATGCATCACTCACATTATTGAAGCTGATTTCCTTGTGTCCATTCACGGCATTATCTACCACGTCAGGTGCTGTACCTACCGGCACCATGTCATAATCCACACTTACATTTTGAATAAGATTATCCCAACGGGTCACACTACTGCCTGAAAATGAAACAGAATCAGCAATTAACCATAATTTCAGAAGGTTCTCACCCAGGGCATTTTCAACATCACCTACTCCACCCGGTCCTTCAAAACCCAAATCGTCATTATCAGCAATCGTGACAGTATGCACGTCAAAGTCGGTTTCTAAAGAACCATTGACAGGATTAGTTATCGTCAACTCAACAGTTTCTGGAGTCTCAATATCTGCATCATCAATGGGTTGGAAACTAATCGTGGTGGTTAAACTTCCAGCAGGGACTGTGGCAGTTCCACTTAAAGCAATATAATCTGTGCCTGATATCGCATCACCTGCAGTCACCGCATAATCCACACTCACATCATTTCCTGATTCGAGTCCAAGCTCTAAGGTAATAACTACCACGCTGGAGCCTTCATTAGCCACTGACAAAGTGTCTACAAATCCGATCGTAGGGCCATCATCATCATCGGTGATGGTATATGTCTGTGTATTCACTGCCCCAACCTTCGCATTTGATGATGGACTTGAAAGTGAAATTTCAATCGTTTCATCCTGCTCGTCAATCAAGTCATTAATCATTGGGAAAGAGAATGTCGCACTTTGAGAACCCGCAGGTATTGTTAACACCCCTTGTGCTAAGGTATAATCTTCATTGTTTGTGGCAGAGCCTCCAGTAGCTGTATAGGTTACATCTGTGTCACTGACATTGTCAATTGGATTCACAGAAACTGTAATTTCCAGTTCATCTGAGCTATTTTCCGCAATTAGACATGATCCGCCTGCTACTTCAGATCCAACTGTATAGAAAGTTCCCGGAGTGTTGTAGTTATTATACTCTGTTATAACTCTAGAGGCGCTAAGAAGTCCATTATAAACTCGAACTTCATCCATTTGTCCATTAAACCTATTGGCAGTTTCTCCAGATAAGGTTTCTCCCCCAATCGCTGCACTTCCAACATCAACACCCCAACCTGCTGTTCCATTAGCTCCCGATGTTCCAAAAGATCCATCTACATAAATTGACCTGCTACCTGCTCCTCCAACGCTTTCAACATCCACAACTCCAGATACATAATGCCAACCAGTAGCCGCACTTACTCCAGAGCCATTGTAATCAACTGATGTAGGACCTGCTCCTCTACTGAAAAATCTGACTCTTCCAGTGGTATTTCCATCAAATAGAGATAGTGCAAATCCGTTTGAATTATTATCATCATCTATGAAAATTCTTTGTCCTTGCTCATTGGTCGCTGGATTGACGAAGGCAGAAATACTAAAATCTGTTTGCAGATTCGGGAATGATGCCAATTCAATAAAATCACCTACTCCATCAAAGTTTCGACCGTTCCCTACGATTCCAGCAACATCATCGGTGCCATTATCTGTACCTCCGTAGCTGTTTGGCGAAGAATCTTTTACGTCACCATTTAAGTGCCAAACTCCAAAATATTCAGACCAAACTGAAGTGACAGAAGGGTCCTTTGTAATATTGCTATTACCATAATACATGGTTAGTTCGGTATCATCATCATAATCCAGTACCGGAATCTTAACCCAGGCAATGTATTCACCTGTGGTTTCATCATACGTTTCTATTTCATGGTCTAACCACGTCAAAGAATCTGTGTAGGCGAAGGAAATGTCATATCCATTGCTACTTTGAACATTACCACCATTTCCAACTGAAGCAAGGTCTGCATCAGTGAATGAAATGAGTAGCGGGAAGTTGGTTAGATCGGCGCCATCCGTATCATCTACCTGGGTGTTATCTATGGTAATTGATTTAGTAAATCCATAATCACATGGATTCCTAAATTCGACATCTCTATCGTTATCATCATCAATGATTGTATAGGTGTAAACTGAATTTGTTCCGAGAACTGTTCCCCCTGGAGCAGTTCCTAAAGTAATAATGATCGTTTCATCACTTTCAAGATCTGACTCATCAAGGATTCCGAAATCAATAATTTCAGTTGTTCTTCCTGCACTAATCACGAATGATCCACTATTGGCTAGTGTGAAGTCTGCACCTTGAGTCGCAGAGCCCGTAACTGTGTATGGAATTGAAATATCAGAGCCAGAGGCCACAGATAAGGTCAATGAAATTGTATTATTGGTGCTTTCAAAGTCTTGAGAAGAGGCACTTTCAAATTCGATGGTTCTTTGATGGGTACCAATAGTGAAGTAGGTTCCTTGTGCAACGGTAACATTATTAGCAACATATTCACCATCCACTAACGTCATTGGTAGAATAGTGGCTCCTGAATTAAACAGACCATCATCATCGGTCAACAAGACATACTCTGTATAGCCTGCGGGTAGAGTAGGTAGTTGATTGCCATCAATCGCAATAGATATTGTACCCGGGGTACCAGTGACATCCACCCTAAATTCTCTTTCAATTCGTTGAATATTGCTCAATGAAGATGGAACATCGGTTGTATTCCAAGCTGAAACATCCAGGTTGTCATGTCCAACCAATACATATTCACCATCATCCAGGTCACTTGCATTGGATATGGTAAGGAAACTACTTTGTGCCGCATTGTGGAAATTAGTAGCGTCTTCCTGTCCAATTCCGACTACTTCAAAACTGTGGGTAGTTTTAAAGGAATAATAATCATTCTGATCAAGTGCGAGATCATATTTAGCTGCCAGGTAATTCTCCATAATGATTACCTGGGCCGTATTGAGTGGACTGGTAAACATGATGAACTCCAAAATATCACCCTGAAAGTCGTCAGATTGAGATTGTCCAAGATTGAAATAATAGTCCGAGTGGTCCTGGAAGGTGTCCGTTCCTGCATCAAAATCTTGCTGAGTCGCATTTCCTCGTACGGTCTTACCGTCAGTCGCGCTTGCCGTGTAAGAGAATATGGTGTAGTTACCTGTCCATGCGGGATCATAATTAAATTGTGACCTGCCGTCCGTACCACAACAATTTCCAATATCAAAGTATACCTGGCTATTCCAAGGAAGATGGGCCGAAAATCTATTGCCAGCTAAACCACCTCCTAATGTGGTAGAGGTTCCATATGAGTTTGATCGTTGTGTCAAATTATCATGGCGAGTAACCATGAAAGTTGAGGCTTCATTATATGGAAAATAGGCTGTACTGAGTCTACTCGCCGTTGAAAGCACATCATTAACATTGGCAAAGCTGATTTCTGCATGCCCATTTTTAGCATTTGCTACATAGGTTGGACTTGTCAGTGGAGGTGTCATGTTCAATTCTGAAATGCCTACTTCATTCTCCCAAGCTGTCACGTCGGTGCCTGAAAATGTCGCCGAATCAGCGATCATCCACATGACCAATGTTCCTGTTCCATCAGCATCCCCGATTCCTCCTGGCCCATCAATTCCAAAGTTGTCATTATCACTTATGGTAACGGTAATTGAGTCGTAATCCACATCCAACGTCGCATTGATTGGATTCGACAATTTAATGGCAAAAGTCTCTCCTGTCTCAATGATTTCATCATCAATGACGTTGAAATCAACGCTTCCAGAAGTGCTATCTGCTGGAATAGTCAATGTTCCATCGCTAAGTATATAGTCTGTCCCGGATGCTGCAGAAATGGCCGTTACGGTATAATCAACAGTTACCGTCTGCCCAGAAGACGAGCTTAGATCAACTGCAAACAAATTGATATCAGAACCTTCATTAACAAACAATAAGGTATCTGAAACAGCCGCTATTGGTCCAGAATCATTATCGATAAGCGTTAATTCAATTTCATTATTTGCACCCAAGCTGACATTGGATACAGATGATGGATTGGACAATGAAACAGTAAAGGTTTCGTCCATTTCATCTTGGGCGTCATCTGTTATGTCTACTGTTACTACAGTGCTTAAATCTCCTGCAGTTACTGTAGCTGTTCCTGATGCAAGGATATAATCTGAGCCACTTGAAGCGGTACCGGCAGTTATCGAATAATCTATATTTACATCATTTGCATCAATGCTTGCGAGCGCAATAGTCAGGTTGAGTGTATCGGTACTTTCCTCAATATCAAATATAGTGATTGCTTCCTCCGTACCATAGGTAAAGAAGCTCCCAGCTGGATCCATGCTATTATATTCTGTAGCAATCCAATCGGCATCTCTGACGACAGAAGAAATTCGAACTTCATCAAAGAACCCCTCATGTCTTCTCAAAGTGGTATTGTCTTCACCACCGATAGTTACATTTCCATTTACACCAGTATGTGTTTGCCATGTTGATCCAGAATTGTCAGAAAGATCACTAATATCAGATGTACCGTCCACATATATGATCCGGTGAAAATTGGTTCTATCCACAACGAAATTGAGGTGGTACCACGTATCTTGAGATAGTGTATTTACTGCATCAATAATACCTGCACCAGGAAATCCTCGTTGAAAGGATCTGAGGTTCCCTGCTCCTCCGTCACCAAGTGAAAGTGCATAACCTTGCGACCCATTATCATCATGGAAAAGGCGGGCATTATTAGAAATATCATCTGTCCTCATCCACATTGAAATGGTAAATTCGGTATTCAATTCCGGCATTGAATTTGAAATTTGGAATACGTCATTTCCATCAAAATATTGCGCTCTTCCTGCTATACCAGACACGTCATCAGTGGCTCCTGCTTGAATGGTTCCATTATATCCGTTTGGTGAAGAATCATCATTATCTGCTAAATGAAAAACTGCATGATAGTCCACCCAGACCGAACTCGTAGATTGATCGGTAGTCACAGATGAGTTTCCATAGAACATCTCAAGTACGGTATTCTCACTTGCCGAAAAAACCGGAAGTCTCACCCACGCCGTGTATTCACCTGTGGTTTCATCATAGTATTCAATTTCATGATCGAGCCAGGAAACAGCGTTATCATAAGTAAATCGGATATCAAATCCACTGGAACTGGTTACGTTACCCCCATTTGCAATGGTTGCCAGGTCTGCATCCGTGAAGGAAATCATAACCGGAAAATCCACCAGGTCAGTGCTACCACTCACCATACTCTGATCGATAGTAATTGACTTTTTGTGTGTATAGTTAAATGGAGCATCAAATTGAATCGTATTGACCGCACTAGCACCATCATCATTCACCGTATAGGTGCTTACGGCTGAACCTCCCAGAATCCCTGCAGATTGTGACCCACCGGTTAGTGTCAGAATGATTGTTTCATCTGATTCAAAACCATCTCCAGATGTAATTGCCTGAGCAAGCGAAGCGGTAGTTGTTCCAGTGTTAATAGTAAATGTTCCTGCTAAAGGTAAATCCTCCGTACATGTTCCTGAAACGGTATAATCAATAGTGACATTTGCATCCACGGCATAATCAATATTGATTTCAAATGTTGCTGGTGAGGTAGTTTCTAAGCCTCCAAAGGTGGTCTGTGTAAAGTTTATTTCTGGTCGGTAAGCGGCTATGGTCACATACATTCCGTCTGTCACCGTGATCCCTGTTGCTTCAAATTCACCACCATTTTGAGTTAAAGGATACTGCGTAGCTCCGCTTGTAAAGTCTCCATCATTATCAATCCAAAGGGTATAAAAATCAAAATCAGCATTGAATGCTGGAAGGTCGGTTGGATCAATACTTATGGTGATGGTACCAGGATCACCACTGGCATCAAATCGCCATTCACGTGCAATTCTTTCGAGGTTTGCATCCCCATTTATTTGTTCATTTGTTGTCCACGTAGACGCATCTGCATTGTCATGTCCTGCAAAGACGTAATCACCATCCGCATCAATGGAGGACGCGTCTTTTATCGTCAGTATGTTGGCAGATTTAGCTTCTAACTTTGTGTCAGTTCCATCCTGACCAATTCCAATAACATCTATTCCATGGGAGGTCTGAAACAGATAAAAGTCATCCGCTATGGTTAAGTTGTACTTAGCTGCGAGGTAGTTATTGACAATGGTTCGTTCCGCATCATTGATTGCGTCTTTAAATACCAGAATTTCAGCTATGTCTCCTTGAAAATTATCATTAGAGGAGTGACCGATATAAAATCGTCTACTTCCGTGGGAGGTGAATGATGAAGTAGGTGTTCCTGCCGGACCTGCAATAGAGGTGTTGTCCCTCCAGACTTCCATCCCTTCTGCAACATCTCGTTGATACGTAAATATACCATATTGACCCACCCACGTAGGATCATACGTTATTTGAATTCGAGAATCACCTGTACCACAACAATTTCCCAGATCGAAGTATGCGATGTTATTCCAAGGCAAGTGAGAGGTAAATCGGTTAGTTCCTACTCCACTATTACTAGCTGTCGCAGTGGTATATATGGATGATCGCTGTGACGCATTATCATGTCGAGCCACTACAAATGTTGTTGCTTCATTGGTTGGAAAAGTAGCGGCATTTAGGTTGGCAGCAGAAGTAATTAGTGCATCGATTTGATCACTGAAACTGATTTCAGCATGTCCATTCAATGCTGATGAAACCATGCTTGGCCTGATCCCGGTTCCCAGTTCAACTAAGCCGTTATCAGTAATTGAAACTGTATTTGGCCAGGCGGTTACTTCATTGGAACCATTGACAGTAGCGGAGTCTGCAATGAACCACATGACTAATTCTCCGGTCCCGTCTCGAGTGTCTACTCCCCCAGGCCCTGTCTGGCCATATACTTTTGATGATAGTCCTACTACAACGAGCAGTAAAAAGCGAAGAAATCTCATTTGGATGATAGTGGTATAATACAATTGTATAAAACCTAAAATTATCTAAGATTCCACTTAAGAATCGAAACTTTCGTCCAAATTGGCCTATTAACTCGTTAAATGGATCATTTTTCACGGTGAAGAGATTGTAAAAAAAACACCAAAAAAAAGTACAAATTCAATCCATAGGTGAAAGTACTTAGAATGGACTAAGCTTATAACCGCATCAAAGCATACGTGTTTTTACTGGTTACTTATTTGATGATCAATCTCTTGCTAACAACCATATCACCTTGTTTAAATGTAGCAATATATACTCCTGATTTAAGGGTAATGTCTTTGATCAGTTTTTGATCCAAATTCGTAGACGCTTCCATGGTTTTTTCAAATATCACTTTACCATCCAAGTCTACGATTACAAGTCCAAATGGCGTATGGCTATCGCCAGATATAATTCTAATGTTTACATCTTCGCCTTTGGCCGGATTTGGATATACGGTGACATCCATTCCATCGTAGTAAAAATCATTATAGACTTGAATGGTTTCCAAAGTCTCATCTTCTCCATCAAAATCTACTTGCCTTAATCGATAGAAATTATCCCCCAAGGCCGGATTAGCGTGGGTGTAGTTATAATTTAACAATTCATTTGAATCACCATTTCCTTCCACTGTTCCTATTGGAGAGAATTGAATTCCATCCAATGAGTGCTGGATCTCAAAGAAATCGTTGTTCAGCTCTGTTGCGGTGGTCCAGGAAAGCTCAACATTGTTATTCAACGCAATACCACTGAAGTTAACCAAAGTAACTGGCAATGGATTTTCAGCTGCTGAAGAAGAGGCTAAGGTAATCGGAGAAAAAGAGCTCAGGTTATTGGCTGAGGTGATCGTCCCACCTGCTGCCACTCCCGTTGTCCCGCCATTTCCTTCGTCATCCCATGAAGCACCATTGTAGTGCGCCACCAGCAGTGATGCAGGTTCTGTTACTTCACTGGCTGCATCCCAAAACAAGGTCACTAATGGTTCTCCACTATGCCCATTTTCGTTGGTCAGATCCCAGTACTCAAGACCGCTTACACGCACGATTGCACCATTTTTTGGATCCGCAACATTAGCTTGACTAGCGAAGAAATATTCAGCACTGTATTGGTCTGTAGCCGACGAAGTATTAATGGAAGAAATACCCATTCTTGCAAATCGAGCACCATCTCCAATTGGGAAGACAAAATCATCATCGCCTATCTTTAATACCGGACCGACTGCATAGCTGTTTCCATCAGTAGCAATTCCTGATGGTGCTGTTTCGGCAACCCCATCATAACTCACCGTAGCGTTATCATTAAATACCACCTGATTAGATGAAGTTGATTCAATCACACCTTGTTGAAAATCTAAAATTCCTCCTACAATTGCATCAACTCCCAACTGAATGTCACTATTCCCAACGGTAGTATTATTGACAGTTAAATTATTAAAAGTGACACTGGTTGATGCACCGCTACCTGAAATACGCTGAACGGATGATCCTGACAGCACAATCGTACTTGTTCCAGAGCTGATTGCTGCACCATCATTTATTGTTAGGTCGCTATTCAATGTTAGCGTTGTTGCACCCAAACTGAGTGATGTTGAATTATCATTGAGGATGAGTTCACCATTTACCGTTACATCACCGCTGAAAATTTTTGACGATCCCCCACTTAATGTCAAGGCATTGAATGTGATAGCACTACCAGCCGTATTCGAAATGGTTTGAGTTCCAGAACCATCGAATGCTACGGACCCATCTGTCATTGTAAATACACCATTATTGGTTTCATCCACTGTAAAATTCCCACCAACACTTAGCACATGTGAATTGTCAGCTATAACTAGAGTGGCATTATCAGTAATATTCAAATTTCCATTCACATCAAGAGATGCTGTAGTCGTCGCTGAGAAGTTGCTTCCGTTCGCGTCAAAAGTTAAATTATTGAATGACGTACCTCCCTCAAACAAGATATTTTCGGTTAGGATCTGTGTAACCGTTGAGCTTGGTCCTGCGCTAATGGTTCCGGTATTGGTCAAGGTACCTTGTACTATTAAATCTCCATTGATCGTGAAGGTTCCTGAATTTACCAAATCACCTTCCACAGTAAAGGTGTTTGCTGCATCCAGGGTCAATTCCGCTCCTGAAGCAATGGTTAAATCCGAAACACTTAATCCGTCGGTACTAATTACCGGGTAAACATTCGGCATTGTTACCGTAGGAATATTGACCGTATTAGCATTCGTAGGTGCTGCTAATGCTTCTGCACCTTGAGACTCATCAAACCAATTGGATGCTGTATTGTAGTCGCTATCTGTATCTCCAACCCAAGTAAATAACGGATTTGTATAGAACCACCGAATATTCCCTGAAGTGGCTGAAGCATCGTCATCTTCGAATGTAGCACCTTGCAAGCTTCCTGCCGGATCAACAAATACGATATCATCCAAAGCTCCTGTTCTGGATACATTTGATGTTGGTCCTGAGCTAAAGCTGACGTTATCAGCCTTTAGGCTATCCATTACAAATCCAAAACTATTTGCCAACGTCAGATAAGCATTTCCAGCACCATTGCTGAAACTACCATTTCTAAACCCAACATTATCATCATTGGTATCACCGTCTACATCCACCCCTGAGGATGCTCTAGGAACAAATGTCAACGTAGATCCCAAAGCGAAATCAATGCCATCACCCCCGGTGTAACTTATATTGTAAAAATCAGCTCCAAATTCTCCTCCGTTATTCACATTCACTGTGTAGTTTCCTGATGAACCCTTCCTGGTCAGATTGGCTCTATTTGCATCCGAAGCACCACTAAGTTGGAAGTTTCCATTGACCTGCAGATCTGTATTCGTACCTAAACTTACCGTTTCACCTCCATCAACAGTCAAATTTCCATCAAGGGTAAATGTTTCAACATCCGCATTGCTATCGCCAACACCCAAATCAAATCCACTCAAATCGAGGGTTGTATTAGCGGTAATGTTCAGGGCATTTGATAAATCAAGGTTACTTCCCAAATTGTAGGTTACGGTAGAGAGTCCATCTCCAAGTGTAACATTATAAAGTTCCGGAGATCCCGGGGTAAATGTTATTGGTGTAGTTGTGGAATTTAAAGTAAGTGAATTAGTACCTGCATTTATTGATGTCGCACTGGCACTGGCATTGATGAAATTCCCACCTACTGTAACATCAAAACCATTGAAATCAAATATCCCGATAGTCGAGGTGAGGTTCAGATCTCCATTTACTGTGAGGTTATTAGACAATGTAAGTGTTCCAATCACATCAATGGTTAGGTCGTTGAAAGATGAGCTGGCTTCTAATGTTACCGGTCCTGAAGCAGAATTATAAGTAAATAGACTACCAGTGCCCGGAAGAAGCGTTGAGCTTCCATTCAACGTAAAGCTTCCCCCGATCTCAATGTCATCATCAGATCCAATACTTCTGAAAATTGCATCGTCCATTGTAACAGCTCCTGTAATTCTCAAATCTGCATCCACATCCGCATCAGAGGTATTAATGCTTAGGGTATTTCCATCTATGGTCAGATTTCCTCCAATTTCAATCACCGTTGCACTGTTTCCGATAACCGGTGGATTTAGTGTTGCTTGTGCCGGAGCAGACGGGATGATTACATCAATAGTTGTATAGTCCGTAGTTGTATTGGTTCCCGGAGGATTTGTAATCGGATTTCCCAACTCATCTTCCCAATTACCGGTTTCAAACCAGTCCGTATTAACGGTGCCTGTCCAGGTTAATGCTGGAGGTATCAACCACGTAATTAAATTATTAGGATCACTGTCAAATGATTCTCCAGAAAACTCGCCGGTATAGTTATCGAGCTCGATCGTACCAGAGGTACCGACAGTTTTAGTAATGTTAACAGCTCCTCCACCAGGATCATTGTTAAAGACTACATTCTGAATGGCTTCACCAGAAGCATCCAGAAAATCTTGTGTGTTTTCAATTCTTAGGTACGTACCACCTGCCGGTCCATTAGTAAAGGTTCCATCACTGAAATTATTAGTTACATCTACTGATCCATTCCCATCGACATAAATACCGTTTGAGTCCATGAATTCCATCGTGTAGAATCTGGCTCCTATTGTTCCTGGGGTTCCATTACCCGTCACAGTGAATCCATAAGTCCCCGTAGATCCCCTTCTGGTTACTGTTGCCACCTGACCTGAGGTACCAACAATATTTATAGCTCCGCCAGGCTGGATCACTAGTTGAACCTGATCTCCAAGTGCAAGTGTGCCGCCGGGATTAGCAGTTGTACTCACATTCAGAGTTCCAAAGACATTAATGACGTCTTCAGTATTTCCGACCTCCAGCGTATTACCATCAACTTCAAGAGTTCCTGCGGTTATGGTAAGAACATTGTCGACAATCATATTGTCCAGCATGGTGTAAGTAATGCCGGTTGCATTGATGGTCATATTACCCAAATAATTCGATCCATTTGTTCTAATTGTGGGTGATCCGGTTGTTGCATTGAACAGTAGATCTCCAGCCGCATTAGATGTGAGCACACCTGTGCCAGTAATATCGAGGTTACCTCCAATAGATACTTCAAGAGAGTTGATGTCAAGTTCACCATCTTCTATCACCAAATCATCACCTACCGTCATATCATTATTTTGCAGATCTACAAAGCCACTGGTTTTATCCAATTGAAGGATGTTGAAGTCTTGTGTTCCTGTATTCCCGAGCTGAATAATCTGGTCTGTGGTACCATCGAAAATCACTGTTCCATTTCTGGCCAAGAAGTTTCCATCTGTCGTTCCCGCTTCCGTGTCCCATCTTCCACCAATTCGGAGATTATAGTTGTTGGTAGTTACATCCAGGGTATCTGCCGCCGTTATTGTCAAATCTCCATTGACATCCGTATCCGCATTCAATGAAGAGACACTGCCATTATTGAGAATTAAATTACCGTACGCGAATCCACCTCTAACGATTTGAGCAAAAGGTGCTTCATAGGCTACGGTGCTTGTCGCATCAATTGCATAGGTTCCAAAATCTTTAGGGAAATTATCTGCTCCATCCACTTCAATGCGCTCTCCTGCTTGCAAGGTCATTGTTCCTGTACCCGTCACATTATTACTGATCAGATAATCATTGACTCTTAATTCTCCTATGGTATTTTCTATTGTCAGATCTCCTGACATTCTAACATTCCCATCTTCCTGATTACTATTGATAAATCTTCCCAGGTTCATGTTCGCTGATCCTCTTAGGATAACATTATGGAATTCTACAGAATCTGTAGTGGTATTGGAGATTTGTCGGATATACGCATTGGCACCGGAATAATTGAAAATCACAGTACCTAATTGATTGGTATACGAATTTTGGCCACCAATCCAATCATCTCCATTTAAGGTGTACTCGATACTACTGGCACCCTGGAAAGCTCCTCCTGAGTTTATTATGACATCATCGCCCCAGGTAATTGCTCCAGTTCCCAATGCAGTAGCTCCATTGTTTATGGTGAATATATCATTCGTAGTAACAGCAGATAGTGATTTCACACCTGAACCCGATATAGTTAAGGCATCAGCGACAAGCTCAACCACTGTTTGTCCAGCACCATCCAGAATCGTTTCTCCATCTACACTTGTATTAAATGAAGTGGTATTCAGAAAGGTGACATCACCTGAAATACGTAATTCATAATCATTATCTAATGGATTAATGGATGCGGCTCCTGTTACGGTGACATTACCATCTATGTCTATTTCAGTACCATTAAATTGATAATCCGCATCTCCCGAAATCAGAAGTCCACCAACAGAATTGGAAGAACCCGTAGAAAAAATGGGGGATGAAGCTGTAGCACCATTCAGTTCAATAATGATTGATCCATTGTCAAAGGATGCATTATCTGCTATTTCAAAAGATCCAGCAACTTCAAATGGATTGGTCTCCAATGAAGTTTCAAGAATTACTGTACCTCCGTCTTCAACAATAAAATCACCTAAAACAGAAAGTTGATCTGTTCCGACGGTTACTGTACCTGCATCGGTAACTCTTAAAATACCATCTGTTATGGTTATATCAGCTACCTGAACTGTGGTTCTGGTATCCAGGTCCAAAATAGGGAAAGGAATAACTAATGGAATGATCGCTCCGACCGTATTGGAAGGCAAAACCCCTCCCCAGTTAGCAGCATCAAACCAATCGCTTGTTCCCGCACCGGCTGTCCAGGTAGTGGTCGTTACCGCAGGCCAATTTACGAAGTTTGGAACGTCATTTTCATAGAGCGTACCGTTTGCGCCTATGGTTCCTGCAGTATTTGTAAAGTTGATATTGGTTGCTACTGCCGCAACAACTCGAATATTGGTTGTAGAGTCAGTTGCCGAATTGGCAGGAGTTCCATCATAATTGAATGTAATGTTGTCAATATTGATATCTGTTGTTCCTCCTCCATCAGATAAATCTGCTTCAATGTTTATGTATCTTCTTATCGTATTTGCGGTAGTAGACATATTGCTAAACGATCCATTGGAGAAGGTGGAATTAGTGCCTACTCCGTCCTTTCTTACAAGGTCAGCTCCAGATCGAATTTGGATCCCTGCATCTGTTAAGAAATTAAAGCTGTAGTTATCAGCATCTATTGTACCTCCAGATTCGATACTCAAACCAATTCTGTCTACTCCTGATGCTCTGGTAAATGTTGCTGTATTTCCTGGAGATCCATCAAGCGTTAGATTACCCGAAACCTGTAATATGGCAGATTCAACCAGGTTGTTGCTATTGTCTCCGTCATCATCGTCCGTACTAAAACTCAAGGTTGCTCCTTCATCTACAATCAAGGAACCATTTGCACCAATGGTTGAAGTTTCAGGGATTGGATCTCCACCATCATTGTTACCTAATTGAAGTTCGTTACCATTTAAGTCTAACGTACCCCTTGTAAGCGTTAATGCGATCTCGGTAGCTGTTCTTAGACTTCCTTGCCCCTCCACAGTCAGGTTTCCATTCAATGTATATGTTCTGATGAATCCTCCGGTTGTTGTTCCATCAATGGTTAACACAGCGAATTGATCATCGTTGGTAGTAATTGTTCGTGCATCATTTGCGGTGGAATTATTTGAATAGAAAGTCACGGTACCTTCTTGCTCATCAAATGAAGTCCCCTGATTGTCCCAATTTCCTCGAACTTCAATTGCATAGTTGGATGCAGAAACATCCAGCTCTGTAATCGTTGATTCCAATACGATATCATTGACCTGAAGACTTCCTTCCATAAGCTTCTGACCAGTACCACTGAATGTTACGTTTGGAATATTGGTAATCCGAGTGGGATTGTTTGTAGCATCAATGTTTGGAATTCGTTGCTGACCACCCGTTGCTCTATCAAATATGATTGTGGATTCTGCACCTTCAGCACCGAATGCCAGAACTCCAGTAGTATTTAGTATAATATCATCGGATGCAATATTACTTGTGATATTATCACCAAAATTCAGGGTACTGCCATCCCCTATAGTAATGTCTCCATTTTCAATATCCAGTCCAGTCGTATTTAGCGTAACAGAACTGCTATTTGTAAGTTCAAGAGAAGCTAAACTGTTAGTACCTGGGTTCAATGAAACGACCCCCGGAGCATCAACACCATCAAATGTGAAAGGATCCCCAGCGTCAGTAGTTATAATTGATCCATTATTCGTAATTGAGTTTCCTCTGAATCTAAAAAGATCTCCTGTTGTAATTGTCACCCCGGAATTTACTGTCATAGTATTTAGTACTTCTACTTCATCCGCTCCATTGGGGTTCAAGGTCTTGGTACCTGTACCACCAAATACTACATTGGAGAATGTAAGGTTGTCTGCAGCACCATCATTATCAACAATGTTTTGATCAGCCCCGGAGAAAGTGATCGTTGAAGCTGCAGAAGGTGTGTAGTCTTGAATATCAATGAAATCACCATTGAGGGTGAGATTGAAGTTATTGTCTACCAGTGTACCATCTGCATTCATGTCAAAATCACCTTCTACTGTAATGTTTCCGGCTAAATTCATATTGAAATTTGAATTGAGGAATAGATGACCGTAGGTGGCTGAAATGATTGATTGAGCGGCACTTGTATTATTCAAAGTGACCGAACTAGTGGCAGCAATGGAATAGGTAGCAAAATTCGTTGGAAGGGAGTTATTGGAGTTGTTTTCGTAAGTCGCATTGTCACCAAGGGTGAATGTATCCCCAGCATCGTTGGTGATATCATTTGTATTTTGATCAAAGTTTACTCCATCACCTATGGAGAAATTACCATTGATTGTGAGCGAGCCTAAAAGGTCTTTTCTTCCACCCGTTAAAGTCACATCATTGAATGTTGTTCCAGATAAATCCGTATCTATATCCCATTCGTTACTACCTGAATGAACAAAAGAACCAGTGGTAAAAGTGATTTGATCATCCGCAGACATGGTGATATGAGCTGTTCCCGTAGCATTATCTCCTGTGATTGTCAATGTATGAGTACCTACCTCAAGCGTAAAGTCATCATAACTAACATTCGCGTTTCCAAAAGAAAGCACTCCATTCACAGTTACATCTCCATCCAGGGTTCTTAATAGAACTGCATTGTCATTGTTATTGGATAGCATTGCCAAATTGTTATAAGTAATGCCTCCTCTCACAGTTTGATCATTATCGATAAAGATATATCGCACCTGGCCTCCAACGAGGTTGTAGTCAGTAAATCCATTTGGAAAATTGTCCGTGTCTTCTATGTCTAGAATTCCCCCTGACATGAACAAGGTTCCACCGCCTCCGGTGATCGTATTACCTGCGGTAAGATTAACTGTTGAAGAAGAAATTGTTAGATCTCCAGATATCGTAATGCTGTTATTAACATTTCTAGCCCCACTTCCCTGGAAGGTTACATTATTAAAGGTGGTGGAGCCTGCAGATGGAACAGCGTCGATTCTTTGTGTTCCTTCCCCGTTGAAAACGACAGTTCCCGTACCTGCAGTAAATCCAGCAACGCCTACATCATTGTTCCAATCCTGACCAACAAATACCGTTACATCACCCACTAATTCTACGTTACCACTAATAATTTGTAATTCTCCTCCTACTGATATGTTTCCAATAATGTCTATGTCAGGACCATTAAAATCTGCATTGTAAATGGTACCTCCAGATATGTTTTGTGTACCTGATCCATTGAAATCGACAGTTCCCACTCCTGGGTTATATGTACCTCCTGAGACAGTCCAATCTCCTTGGATATTAAAGGTGAATCCACTAGACCCATCGAATGTTCCACCAGTTAAAGAGAAGTCGTTAGTTACAGTCAAGGAAGATCCAAGTGAATAGGTTGCATCAGTGCCTCCATTGATGCTTAACTGTGCAAAGTTGGAACCGCTGTTAATGGAATGTGAACCATCCGCCCCATCAAATGTGATGATTCCATTACCTCCGGTTTGGGTAAATGTTCCATCATTGGCGAAAGAACCTGCAACCTTCAAGGAATCTGTGGCTTGAGTAAGCGTTAGGCTAGCGCCTGAAAATACAGTCACATTACCATCTACATTTAATTCTCCAGTGTTAATGGTAAGTGAGCCGCTGTTAAGCGTAAGCCTTCCGATGTTCCAATCCTCTGAAGCATCAATATTTGGAGCATTCGTACTGGTTTGTATATAAACAATATCTGCAGCCTGATCAGGGTATCCATTCCCATTTGCATCCCCACCGGTAACAATCCAGTTATTCATGTCATCCCAATTGCTATTAGCTGCTGTCGCACTCCAGGTAAAACCCGGATCGTTGGTCCATAGGACATATCCATCTGCTGCTCCACCATCAGGATCATCATTTTCACTCGCTTCACCCGAAAGCGTTCCACCAGCGATCACGAATTCGATGGTACCACTTGCTGGGACATTGGTTCCATCATTGTTGATATTGGTATTGACATTAAAAGTAGGACCCGCGTTGAATGTCACACCCGTCGCTACAATGGTTCCAATTGCAACCGGATTTTGTATGGTTAAATAGGCCGTTCCAACACCGTTGGTAAATGTTCCATCGCTAAAGTTAGTAAGTGTCCCTCCTGTCAAATTAATTCCATTGCTTGCTGTCTGAGCAATCGTATAGTTATTAGCCGTGAAATCACCTCCGCTTTGCTCGAAAGTAAATCCTGCAGTAGTCAGCGCTGTAAGTACCGCTGGAGTCTCTGAGGTGCCAACAAGATTGAGCTGACCTCCTGTTTTGTCAAATGAAGTAACTGACCCAAGATCTTGTCCATCCAAAACCAGCGAAGAACCTGCATCGATATCCAATGTTCCATCCTGCATCACAAAACCTCCACGGTTTATCACCATGATTTGGCCGTTCAAGTCTAAGGTTGAGCTGTTTGCGTTTAAGGTGAAATTATCATCTGCATCATCCTGTGTCTCGAAGGTATTGGTCAACTGATAGGTATCTCCTTCGTCATTGGTTATTTCAAAATTGCGGACGATGTTTCCTCCCAAATTAATGGAGTGAGTTTCTCCTCCCGTACCATTTGCAAACAATTCGATGGTATTTACGAATGTTGGGGTACTTGCATTTTGATAGAGAAGCGTCCCGCCTGAAAGATTCAAATCCCCTCCAATTCTAGTTCTTGATCCGAATGTGATGTTACCTGTATTATCCTCGAATAGCCTAAAGGTTCCTGATTCAACAGTAAAGTCATTCAAAATTGTAAGAATTCCGTCTTGGACTTCATCATCTTCCACACGCACTTCTTGCCCATCCGCATTGTTAACACGCAAATTGTAAAAAGCTTTCGCTGTTAATTGTGCTTCGTCATCCAAAGCACTTCCTGTATCATCATCTGTTCTAATTTGTGAGAAATTGCCAATAATGGTTACGGTACCAGTTCCGGGCGTAAACGTTCCGTATCCGTTCCAATCTGC
Organism: Ekhidna sp.; assembly: GCA_965601465.1. GTDB lineage: Bacteria > Bacteroidota > Bacteroidia > Cytophagales > Cyclobacteriaceae > Ekhidna. The sequence goes on from OZ271834.1 coordinate 4,140,414, forward strand.
TTCCAATTGAATATTGAAGCTGTTGGCGTCTAGTTCTGAGAGGTCATTGATTGTAAGGTTAGCTTCAAGAGCGATATTTCCATTCAAATCAACAGTTGTTGCTGTTACCCCATCACCCACAACGAAATTGTTGAAGTTTGATGCGCTTACAATGGTCGAACCTCCTGCATTGTCCTTCAAAAAGTTAACAATATTGGCATGAACGAAATTTCCATTGACCGTCCAGTTATCACCCCTAAAATTGATGGTTTCACCATTGCCATTTACGGTTGTTCCTGTTGCCACAATGAAGTCGCCAGAAATATTGAATGTCTGATCTATTAGATCTTTTTCCCCAACGCCCTGGAACTCTAAGGTTGGATAATTGGCTGAAACTTCATTATCAAAATTCTGTGCGATTGATCCGTCCATGATAATGGAAGAAGAACTTGCATTGGAAAATTCTACTGTTGCGGCAGGTCCATCTATTACAATATCTCCTCCTACCCGCAAGTCCTGATGATCCGTATTTGATGCTCCGTCCATATCAAGCGTAGATCCTGTTTGCAGAAGGAAGTCATCATTGGCCCTGATAAAATCATCAGTAGCTCCGGCAAGTCTCAAAGTTGTATTGTTGGTTACATCCAGGTCGTCAAAGTAAGATGTAGCCTGGGTTGTTATGGTAGGAGTTCCACCAGTTGAAAAAGTAGTGGTACCGCCATCTTGCTGAAAAACCGTCCCGGCAGCTTCTGACCAGTTTCCACCACTAGAGGCAATGTCACCTGTTAAATTGATGTTCGTTGAGGTCGTGACCGTAACGCCAGAAGCAGTAATTCCGAAATCACCATTCAGATTGAGTACACCCTGGATCGTTTTTGTACCTGATCCGCCAAATGAAATGTTATGAAAATTAGAAGCTGAAATGATCTGATCTGTGCCAACAAAATTGACTGTATTGTCACTTGTAGGGTTATTTTGGTTAACCCCAGTATATGCAGTTCCTAATGACCAATTGCCACTTACGTTAATGATATAGTTGGAAATTGTAGTTGAAGGTGCCGACTGATCCAGGAAGAAAGTAAAATTTCCACCGGCCCTGGTAATATCTCCTAAAATCGTTAGAGAGGTAGAACCTGCCGGGATGTACTTATCTCCATTTCCATTGAATTCAATACTTCCGAAGGATCCAGATATGGAAGGAATGTTCTGATCACTTGGGCTGTCGAAACGAATGATGCTATTCACGTCGAATGTGGATACATCATTTGTATCATCAAAATTTTGAAGGAAATTGGTTCCACTTGTGAAAATCTCGCAATTCTGCCCTACATCTACAGCATCCAGGTAAATATCAAATCCATCGGCCTGACCAATTATTGCGTTTGCATCTACATCTACAACGAGCGTATTGGATTCATTTCCTCCATCATTTTCAATTTGAAAAAGGCTTTGACCAGCAAAAGTCAAATCATTTGCTGCTGCCAGTAAGAATATATTGTCGTCTATATTGACCGTCCGAGCTTCATTGTCGGGATTGGTAATGATCAATTTACGGATACCGTAATTCAGCGCTAAATCCTGCAAGGTTTGATTTTCTGTTCCATTCAGGTTTAGTGTAGATGAGGTTGCTAGAAATCTTTCACCTCCATCACCATCTGTGACAATATCATCGCCTACCGTAATGTCAGCAGCATGAGAGGATACAAAGACCGACCCTCCATAGAGATAGATGTCAACATCTACCGAAAGGTTATCGGTGTTTCTCAAGGTCTTGTTGCCTCCTTGATTCAGCAACAAATTCGCGTATGGGATTAACGTTCCTGAATCATCTTCCCCACTAATCGTTTGGTTATATGCCTGCTGGTAGCGAACAAAACTATTGGTCCCAAATGAATACGAATTGAAAGAGGTGGGGAAGTTATCTGTTCCCTGGGGATAAATATCCGCAGTTGCGGTCATGGTGAGTGTATGAGTTCCATCATGATCTGTGATTGTTGCGTCTGCTACTGTACCATCGGATCCTTGAATAATAAGCTGTGCAGGATCTTGAATGGTAATATCTCCATCTACGATAAGCAAATCACTACGTTCGAGCTGAAGATTCCCATCTACAACTACAATGTCTACGTCATTTGAAGCATCGGTAGCACCTCCTGCACCAACTCCCAAATCAATGGTTCCATCTGTGCCTTCGCCAGCACCAAATCTTAATTCACCTCCCATCCAGTTGATGGTGGACCCGGTTAGATCCAAAGCATTCTGATCATTAACCTCCAGGTTGTAAATGGTATGCGTATTTCCAGCGCTTTGGTCTGCTATGATGGTTCCGGCAAAAACCTCTACCGTTCCTCCATTGGTAAAAAGATTTCCATTGATCGTTTTTGTCCCTCCTCCATCAAAATCTACATCGTTAAATTCAACTGTTCCTCCACTAAAATCCAAGGTTTGAGCAGAAGTTCCATTAAAATCCGTTGTGCTTCCAGATGTTGAAAATCCCGCTGAATTAGCAAGTGTAAAATTTCCTAAAAAAGTGATCCCGGTATTGTTGGAATTAAAAGTGATATTGGATTGGGTCGGACCTATTGAAAAATTCCCTGAGACAGTAAATGCTGCAACATTGATGACATTACCGCCTCCATCGATGGTCAGGTCGTTGAACGTATTCGTTCCGGAACCCGCTATTACCACTGTAGAAGTATTGTTAAATGTAGTATTTACAGTTCCTGACCCGTTTACCAAAGTCAATGTTCCTTCACCGGCATAGTCACCAGTTATGGCCAATGTGTGGGCCACCGCTGCTGTATTGACATTAACAGTACCGTTAGATTGTACCGTAAAAGTCCCAGTTGATAAACTACCAATATCTGCATCACCATCACCAAAAGTAAGTGTAGAAGCAGCTCCTCCCTGACCCACCTGAATGGATGCCGCACTGATTGCTGTCGCGTCGTGAATGATAATGGCGTCTCCATCAGCAATGATGAAGGTGTTCAATCCATTCGTGAAATCAGATGCTATCGGTGAGGGCGACCATACTCCAGCTCCAGTAGTTGCGAAATTACCAGACCCGACACTGGTGAATGTAGTCTGTGCTGTACTGGTGAAAAGTAAAGCAAGAGATAAGATCAGTGGTAGTAATATTCTCATACTAAGGTTTTTAATGTTCCTTAAAATAATAATAAAAACAACCTTAGTGAGAAGGTTTTTGTTATCATTTTTAAATACTTAGCTATATGCTTGAAATTATTCGATAAAGCTAATTTGGATGATAATGATGTGAGCACTAATATCTGCCTAAGAAATAGAAAAAGCGAATACTTCAGTTATAATTTCTTATAACTGAAAAGGTATTCGTACTAATCTTCAATGTATTGGAAGTCTTCGTTATCAATCCTCAAAAAAAGTTGTTCAGAGGTGATTTGATCAATAATCCAAAATTCCCCTGATGCAAATATCAGAGAGTCTGTAAATAATATTCCCCCTTCAGGGCTTGATGCGCTTGCTCTTCCGAGAACTGTTGAATTTGAAGGTGAACATCCTGAAAGCATTGTTATATCCAAAGAATCATCCGCAGCATTCGCTACTAATTCAAAAGTTAAGAGTACTGAGTCTGCACAATTATTGGAATTCACGATCTGCGTCCAGGTTTTAACTCCGGATTCTCCACTTAGTAATCTTTCGACTTGATAATCATAAATTCCGTCCGGAAGGGTTTCTTCAGAACAAGAAATCAGCAATACAAGAAATATAACCCCTAGAAATTTACCTCGCATTTCCTGTCCGATCGATCACCACATACCCAAGTTCGTCTGAATCCAACGGGAGTTGTTCTTCAGGATATAGAAGTATTGTTAATTCCTGTGTAAGATCATCAAACTTGAAGTCAACAGGTTTTTTATTGAGTGAAACTACGGTGCCCCAATTCAACATACCGGTTGGCGTATAGCTAACTACAACAAAGTTATTTTCTTGTAAGGACGAGTTGTAAACATAAAAACTTTCCGACCCTGCAATTGTAGGGATAGAGTCACTTTCATAGTTAATAATTTCAGTACCTGGCAGGTCGAATTCAATTTTCCATTTAACTACTCGATCCGCTCCAAATGAAGCAACGTATCCTTTTTTAGCATTCAAATCAGCACCATATGCGACGATTTCTTCGGGTGTTTTAACGGGAACATTCATCGTCATGAATCCACTTTCCGGCACATCTTGAACATACAGTGGATACTTTATTTCTTCGTTTTCCGGATCAATTCCCCATCTATTTCGCTGGGCCCAATAGTCTACTGCATCACCTAACCAACCAACTTGTCTTCGGGACCATGTTTGCATGTCCAATACGTACTTAGAGGCTGTTACATACGTTTGAAAAAAGCTTTCTATATAATCCTTGTACTTCTTTTTGGACAACTCTAGATCTTCAGTAGAAATCGACTCAACGAGAAGATTCATTTCTTTCGCGTCAGCAAGTGCAACTTCGAAAATTTCCAGTTGAGAACCGATTAGAGAGGAGTCCATCAGCGCACGATTAAGCTGAAGGTCCACTTGTTTAATAATTCGCGCTTCATACATTTCAATTTTTAAAAGTTTTTCCGCAGTAGATTCAGGATCATACTTGGCGAATTGCTCTTTTAGATTTTCAGGAAATTCTCCTATTTCAGCATTCTGGCTGCTTTTCACTTTCGCTTTCTTAGCACGTATCTCATCTGAATAGTTACTAATCATAGTTTTGAACAATGCCACACCCCCTAATATTTCAGATCTGGCGGAACTGGCCCAGTTTTGATAATCCCATAATTCAATATTCCCGGATCTAATATTTGCAGCCTCTAACCCATCAACACCAAATTCATCTATGCTCTTCAAATTGGCATCCTGACTGAATTCTTCAGATCCTAGCTTTGTCGCTAATTCTTTTACTCCTTCTGCATTTTCAACGCTCAGTCTACCATTTTCCTCAATAACAGAAATGGAAGATTGCACGGCTTCATCAGCTCCGATAAGCATATTGTTGTACACAGAAAATTGGGAGGTTAAAGTTTTATATGCCTCCATAGCAGTTGATTGATTTTCCTCTACTTTAACTACTCTGCGATGCATTTCTTTTACATCTGCAATTCGGGTTTCTATGACTTCTACATTTTCTTCAATATCCAAGTGTACATCAGATACCTTAATACCAAACTCACCGGTTCTTAAATCCCTTCGAAAAAATGACTGGTAATACTCATCTTTCTTTTTTAATTCCTTCTCTGTTATCAAGCTCTTAGCCTTCTCCAGATAGAAAATGGCTGAATCACCAACCTCATAAACTCTGGAAGAGTCATCTACTACATCGTAGGCCAGAAAGCGACTCTCCAGCCAAAATCCCATTTGCAGATTGGCATTTGGCTCCTCCTGGTTTTTGGGGTCCGCAAGGAATTGAATGAGTTGAGGACCTCCCTCTTCGTAGTTCTTTGCTGCTAGAATCGGGAATAAATCTTTGTACTTAATCTTTTGTGCCTCTGCACTAAATAATAATAAGATGAATAGAATGGTAGCTGTTGACTTAATCTTCATCGCATGGGGGTATTTGTAAAAGTGCTAATTTATAAAAATACTAAGTGAGATTATAAAAATTTAAGGATGATGATAATGTCGTCATGAAGATGAATTTTTTACACTCGTTGTACGTATTACAATCAACAGTAGTAGAATGAAAAAGAAAATACGGAAGGAAATTATTGAGTGGGTTGTTTTACTGTCAATAATCGGTATTATTTACGTGGGAGGTTGGCATACGGAAGTTCTGGGCCGAATGCAGCAAGTTGTATTAGCTACTGGCATCATCACACCCGATTTGGTGGATGAGAAAAAAAAGGCCTCTTATGATTTCTGGCTTGAAGATTTTGATGGAAATAGGGTTTCATTTAAAGAATTTGAGCAAGAAGTAGTTTTCTTAAATTTCTGGGCTACCTGGTGCCCTCCATGTGTGGCAGAGATGCCTGATATCCATGACCTCTACGAAAATCAAGGTGTAAATGTCCGATTTATTATGATTTCATTGGATCAGGAAAAAGAAAAGGCCAAAAATTTCATCGATCGTAAAGGATTTCAATTTCCGGTATACTTTCTAAAATCAAGGTTACCAGATGTTTACAATACGCATTCCATTCCAACCACTTATGTTTTAGATAGTAAAGGAATGGTTCGTGTAGAAAATCATGGTATGGCCAAATACAACACAGAAAGTTTTAACGATCTATTGAGTTCACTTTCTGAAATTCAGTAGGTTATTGGAAACGCCTGTTAATGTTGCTAATCGATATATGATTCTTGCCGCTACATTGGCATCCCAAACGTGATTACCCGTTTCACAAACATCAAATCCAATAATCTTCTTCCCCGACCTAACCACTTGTTCCATCAGATATACCGCTTCATTAAATCCTAAGCCTCCAGCAACAGGGGTTCCGGTATTGGGGCATAAGGATGGATCTAAGCCATCCATATCAAAACTGATGTACACATTTTGAGGAAGCGTTTCGACAATTTTTGCGACTTGAGCTTTCCAACCAGTCCCGGAAATAATTTCCCTGAAAATAGCTTCATCATAAAAAACATGGACAGGTTTTGCAGACTGTCTAATATATTCTTGTTCCTCCTCACAGAAGTCTCTGATACCCACTTGAGATATTGAATCTATTCCATCCTCTTTCAATGCATTGAACATGATACTGGCATGCGAATAGTCAAAACCTTCATAGGATTCTCGTAAATCCATATGAGCGTCTATCTGAAGAATTCCAAAATTTCCCCTTTTACTAAGCGCTCTTAAAAGCCCCAATGGAGAAGAATGGTCACCACCAATCACGGCTACTATTTTATTCAGGTCCAATAGGGAATTGGCTAATTCCTCCGTTCCTTGATGTACGGAGTGGCAGAATTCATTCACAAATTCAATTTGATCAACCTCAGGTTTCTTGCCGGTCTCCAGCGCCTTGATGACATTGATTGCACGACCCCTGTGAATTTCATTCTGACTGGCTTTTACACTTCGATCGTAAACTGCCATTTTCATTTCCCATGGTTTATGAATTGCTAACAGCGATAAATCAAGTTGTGAAGATTCATTGACAATTAAATCAGGAGCCTTAGAGGTGCCCTGTCCATAGGAAACAGTCACATCTAAGTGTATGGGCAAGAAAATAAGATCAGCCTCTTCCAGTGAATAGGGTAATCCGAAAATATTTCCCTTTTTACCTACGTCGCTTGGATTATACATTAATGATTAGGATGATAGTAACTTTCAAAAATACCAGTGCCTTGAGAAATTTCGTTCCACTTTAGTTTATCTACTCGTATCGTTACAACTCCAGATGGTTCCATGTTCCCAATAATCGAACCGGACAAATATTCACCAAAGAAGGTGATAGTGGGATTATGTCCAATGATAGCGACTGATTTATGTTCATTGGAAATCGTATTTAATACTTCAAGTAACTCGCGAACGGATGCATTGTAAATAACATCCATATATTCTACGGCTCCTTCATTCATTTCCAGCTCTTCTACCAGATTTACAGCCGTCTCCATCGTTCTTACCGAAGAACTACATAAGATGATATCCGGATCGAAATTTTGCTTTATTAAGTAACGGCCAAGTGCTCTTACAGTACTTTGTCCTTCTAATGTAAGCTTTCGATCAACATCTCTTTTGCCTCGGGAATCCTCAGCATATGAATGTCGGATTAGGTAGATTTTTCTACTCATTGGTTAGGTTGGTTGGTTTAAAGATAACTCATCGAAAACAGCAGACACAAATCCGGTTTATTAAGTTTTTTTCAATTTTGTGTTGAACAGGATTTAATTAGACGTGTTAAGTTTACGCGCTGAAATTAGTTTCTCGTACTACCATACATCATTAAATTTTCATTCATGGGGAAGAATCTCGTCATCGTAGAGTCGCCTGCTAAGGCAAAAACAATTGAAGGGTATCTTGGAAAAGATTATGAGGTTAAATCATCTTATGGGCACGTTCGTGATCTGCCAAAAGATGATTCAGCGATAGATATTGAAAATGGATTTGCCCCTACCTATGAAATATCTAAGGACAAGAAAGATGTAGTTAAAGAACTCAAAAAACTTGCAAAGGCAGCCGAAACAATTTTTCTTGCTTCGGACGACGACCGTGAAGGAGAAGCCATCTCATGGCATCTTTCAGAAGCTCTTGACTTGGATAATAATAAGACTCAAAGAATCGTATTTAGAGAAATCACCAAGAATGCGATTCAAAATGCGATTCAAAATCCACGAGGCATAGATATCGATCTAGTAAATGCCCAGCAAGCAAGAAGGATTTTGGATCGACTGGTTGGTTTCGAACTTTCACCGATTCTCTGGAAGAAAATTAAAGGAGGACTTTCTGCGGGTAGAGTACAATCAGTAGCCGTACGATTGGTTGTTGAGCGTGAACGTGAAATTGCAAAGTTTACACCCGAATCCTCATTTAGAATCACAGCCGAATTCAATCTCGAAGGTGGTAAAATCCTTAAAGCAGAACTACCCAAGAAATTTAAAACTGAGGAAGAAGCGATGAACTTTCTCAAAAAATGTAATGGTGCCGATTTTTCGATTGAAAATCTCGAAACAAAGCCTGCAAAAAAATCACCGGCTCCTCCATTCACAACCTCTACACTTCAGCAGGAAGCCAGTAGAAAGCTTGGTTATTCAGTAGCACGTACCATGTCCGTTGCTCAAAAGCTGTACGAGGCGGGTAAAATTTCTTACATGAGGACTGACTCTGTCAATCTTTCAGATGAAGCGTTAAACGGAGCAGCTTCTGCTATACATTCAAACTATGGTGAGGAATATGCGAACAGACGTGTGTTTAAAACAAAAAATTCAGGAGCGCAGGAAGCTCACGAAGCAATAAGACCTACTAGTTTCGGAGTCCAATCTGCAGGAAAGGACGATGCTGAACAACGTCTTTATGACTTAATCTGGAAGCGGGCCATCGCATCTCAAATGTCGGATGCCAAACTAGAGAAAACCACGGCAACAATAGGAATCTCAACAACCGATGAGAAACTTGTTGCAAAAGGTGAAGTTGTAAAATTTGAAGGCTTCCTCAAGGTATATATAGAATCAACCGATGATGACGGAAGTGAGGAAGAAAATACGAATATGCTTCCTCCATTGAGTGTGGGACAAGCACTTGATCTTAAGCAAATCCTATCCAAACAAGGGTTTACGCGCCACCCTCCTCGATATACGGAGGCAAGCCTGGTGAAAAAACTGGAAGAAATGGGTATCGGTAGACCTTCGACTTATGCGCCTACCATCTCTACGGTACAAAAGAGAAATTACGTAGAAAAAGATGCTCGGGAAGGTTATGAACGCATTTCCATTGAATGTCGGTTGAAGGACGGAGAAATCAAGCGCGAGGAAGTAAAAGAAATGACCGGCGCCGAGAAGAATAAACTCTTTCCTACCAACACTGCGATGGTGGTTAATGATTTCTTGGTGGATCATTTTCCCGATGTGATTGACTATCACTTTACGGCCGATGTTGAACAGCAATTTGACGATATAGCCCAGGGCAAGACCGAATGGAACAAAATGATTGACAAGTTTTATGGTGGATTCCATTCCACCGTAGAAAAATCTGCGGATTTGGATCGGGCAGCTGTCAATCAGGTTAGGGAAATCGGTGTGGATCCAAGCACTGGAGAAAAAATATATGCCCGCCATGGCAAGTATGGTGCATATGTACAAAAAGGTGAGCTAATCGAAGGTGAAGCAAAGCCCCAGTATGCGAGCCTCAAGCATGGTCAGTTTATGGACACCATAAATCTAGAAGAAGCTCTTGAACTCTTCAAACTACCGCGAGAAGTTGGAATGTTTGAAGATAAGCCAATGGTGGCCGCTGTTGGAAGATTTGGCCCCTATATTCGACATGATGGAAAGTTTGTATCCATTAAGAAAGAGCAAGATCCATTGACCATAACTGAAGATGAAGCTGTTCAGCTCATCCTGGATAAGCGTGAAGCTGATGCAAACAAATACATCAAGACCTTTGATGAGGATGAAACTGTTGCGGTTTTAAATGGACGATGGGGACCTTATATCAAGTTTGGAAAGAAGAACGTTAAGATCCCTAAAGATATGGTTCCGGAAGAGCTCACCTTCGAGCAATGTAAAGAGCTCGCAGAAAAAGCCCCGGAAAAGAAAGGTAGAGGTGGACGCAAGGCGGCTGCCAAGAAAAAATGATCTTGAAGTTCTTTCTTCTTCTATTAGCATTTATTTCAGCCGTCCAGAATCCCTCAATCAGAATCCCCATTGAGGCAGAAGAAATACGCCTTACTCGCATTGGAAATTTTGGAATTAATCGAAAAGCCAGACCTGGTATACCCGCTCATTTGCATACAGGCATAGACATACTTCCTCCAAATAAAAATTACTATTCCAATGAACCAATATTCCCAATTGCTAAAGGAATTGTAATCAGTAAGCGAACGGATGGGCCTTATGCTCAGCTGATCATAGAACATGACCAATCAGATCGTGTTTTCTGGACCGTTTATGAACACATTGCAGAAATTCAAGTCGAGCTCTTTCAGCCGGTAGACACCAATACACCCATTGCCCGCTTTTTCATGGCCAATGAATTAGATAAAATCGGCTGGCAATTCAATCACTTTCATTTCGAAATTCTAAAAAAACAACCCATTAAAATTGAAATTGAAGCTGGCAAGCCTGAAAGACTTTTCAACTCCTTCAGCCTCATTTGCTACACAAAGGAATCCCTTCATTCCCATTTTTACGATCCTATTAAGTTTTTAAAAAGTAAAACCTCAAACTAACCTTCTTGAAATACTATCTTTAGTAAATTTCAATTTTTGATACTTCCTAACCTAACGAATCAAATGAACCGTTTCACTCACCTTTTTATTTGCCTTTTGGCAATTATTGTATTGGGATGCAATTCCAATAAATCCGAAAATGGAATCATCACGCCCGTCAAAGATGATTTTAGTAGTCCCAAAAGTCTATTTGTTGATCATGTAAGCTCTTACACGGGCGGCGTTATCTCAGTAGCCAGCGATATCAGAATTCGACTGAACCGAAGTGTGCCAGATAGCCTGGTAGGTACTACCCTTGCAGGAATATTCGATTTTACACCCGGTATTGATGGGTCCACCCTTTGGGAAGACAACAAAACCATCGTCTTCAAGCCCACACAAAACCTTAAAAACAATCAGAAATACGAAGTTACAGCCAACCTCAAGAAGGTGATTCCCACCATTGACAAGAAGAAAGAAGAATTCAAGTTTGTTTTTCAAACACTACTTCAGAATTTCGAAGTATCCGTTGCCGGTATCAAACTTTACAATTCCAATGATCTCAGTAAAGTACGCGTAGAAGGTCAGCTAATGACCGCTGATATCATTAGCCTGGAAGATGCACAAAACATGCTTTCAGCGACCCAAAAAGGAAATCTTCTAGATGTTAAATGGGAAGTGAAAGAAGGCAACACAGCTTTTACATTCTCTGCTGAAAATGTAGCACGGGAACAATCTGAAGGTGAGGTAAACCTTCAAATTAATGGAGCGAAGATTGGTGTCGATAAAAAGACTGATTTGGACGTCACCATACCGGCCATTGATGATTACAAAGTGACCTCTTGCAAAATTGTACGAGGGGATGAAAACTATATTTCCGTTCTCTTTTCAGATCCATTGGCAGAGCGTCAAAACCTTACGGGTTTGGTCATGCTTTCGAACACAAGCTCCAATCCCAGATTAGTCATTAATCTGAATGAACTTAAGATCTATCCTACGTCAGATGTGACTTCCACTGTCACACTTACACTTAACAAGGGAATAAAAAACACTGCGGGCTACACCTTAAAGGATGATTTTTCTACACGGTTAAGATTCACACAAAGTAAACCGCAGGTGAGACTGACTTCATCGGAACAAAAAGCCATACTACCAAATTCATCGGGTCTTATTCTGCCTTTCGAATCTGTCGGGTTACGTGCAGTAGACGTGACCATCGTTAAAATCTTTCAAAATAACATGCACCAATACCTCCAGGTAAATAATCTTGGAGGGGAAAGTCAATTAAGAAGAGTAGGTAAACCGGTTGCCAGAAAAATGGTTCCACTAAATACAAGCGGTGTAACGGATTTGAATTCCTGGAATCGGTTTACGCTCAACCTGGAGGACATTTTAACCACTGAACCAGGAGCTGTATACCAGATTCAAATTGGTTTCAGAAAAGCCTACTCTACCTACTTCTGCTCAGACAATGATCAAATAGCTTCTCTTGATGAAGAATTAGAAGAGTGGGGTGAAGAAGAGGAATCGAGCTACTGGGACTCCTACGAAAATTATTACAACTCCTCGTACAATTGGCAGGAACGCGACAACCCATGCAGTGAATCATACTATGGTGGTAGAAGAAGTGTGAGCAAAATTTTACTTGCTTCAGATTTTGGGATTATTGCGAAGAAGCGAGACGATGGAGACCTCTCGGTTTTTGTTTCCAATCTCGTCTCTACCCAACCAATGAGTAGTGTAACCATTCGAGCCTATGATTATCAACAACAATTAGTAGGATCAGGATCTACAGATGGAGATGGTAAAGTTCAAATTAAAACTAGTCAAACTCCTCACCTACTTGTCGCGAAAAAAGGTGATCAGGTCGGCTATTTAAAGGTTAACGATGGATCCGCGCTTTCATTAAGCAATTTCGATATCACCGGAACCAAAGTACAGGCTGGTTTAAAAGGTTTTCTATATGGTGAACGAGGCGTTTGGCGACCTGCTGATACGGTGCACCTCGGTTTCATTCTTCAAGATATTGAAGGAACCTTACCTGAAAGCCATCCAGTCATTGTGGAGCTTTACAATCCTAATGATCAATTAACTGCCCGAAAGATCAGCAGTGAACCGGTCGGAAATATGTACCGATTCGATTTTGTGACCGATTCGGACGCACCGACAGGTAATTGGGTAGCTAAAGCAAAGGTCGGAGGAGCCACATTTGAAAAGCGCATTAGAATCGAAACGATTAAACCAAATCGCCTTAAGATTAACCTTAAGTTTGATAAAGAGCGATTTTCTGCGAATGACCAGTACATCTCAGGTGACCTCAGTGTTCGATGGCTGACCGGCGCTAAAGCTGGCAACCTTAAAGCTGAATATGAGCTGTTATTGAAGCCTGTAAAAACAACCTTCAAGGGTTACCCCAACTTCAGTTTTGATGATGTGGCCAATGAATACTCTAGCTATAGAGAGATGATTTATGAAGGACGGGTGAATTCAGAAGGTGTCGCTAAGATTAACCTGGACCTTAGCTATACCTCGGATGCACCAGGAGCCCTGAATGCCATGCTATTCGGAAAAGTCTATGAAGAGGGAGGAGACTTTAGCATTAGCTCAACCACCATCCCCTACTATCCATTCACCAGTTTTGTAGGTGTCAAAACTCCTGAAGGCGATAAGCGAGGGATTCTTCTAACGGATCAGGATCACAACGTACGAATTGCATCTGTAGATGCCGATGGCAATCCGATTAGTCGAAGAGGTGTAAAGGTCAGACTTTACAAATTAGACTGGAAATGGTGGTGGGATAATTCATATGAGTATCTGGGTAGCTATGTTGGAAATTCCTATCGAGATCCAGTCTCCAGTGGAACTATCAACACAGTAAATGGAGAAGGAACATATAAACTAAGGCAAAACCATCCGGAATGGGGAAGATACTATTTGCAAGTAGAAGATCCCGTATCCGGTCATAAATCCGGACAAATTATCTACATGGATTGGCCAGGATGGGCCGGCAAAGGAAAACGTGGCGAACTCGATGGTGCTGCAATGCTGGACTTTGGCGTTGAAAAAGATGAATACAAAGTTGGTGAAATGATTACCTTGTCCATTCCATCTACAAAAGGCAACCGAATTCTGGTCAGCCTGGAAACGGGTAGCGAAGTATTACAAACTTTTTGGGTGGAAGCAGAAGAAACCAGCACCGCCGTTTCATTTGAAGCAACGCCAAATATGTCTCCAAATGTGTATGCTCACCTGACCATGATTCAACCACACGATCAAACTGCTAATGATCTCCCCATTCGACTTTACGGGGTGCAGTCCATCAAAGTGGTTGATCCGGAGACTGAATTGAAACCTGAAATCAAACTTCCAAATGAGCTGAGACCCGGACAGTCTTATTCCATTGAAATCTCAGAACAAAAAGGAAAGGCAATGTCATACACAGTAGCTGTAGTTGATGAAGGAATCCTGGATTTGACAAATTTCACAACGCCAGCGCCATGGGCCAATTTCTACAAAAGAGAGGCTCTTGGTATTAAGACCTGGGATATCTACGATGACGTGATGGGAGCATTTGCAGGAAAGATCGAGCGACTACTCGCAGTAGGTGGAGATGGTGAGCTTGGTGAGAAAGAAGAAAAAGAAGCCAACAGATTTAAACCTGTGGTCAAGTTCTTAGGCCCCTTTGAGCTAAAAGCAGGCCAAACGGCAACCCATAATCTCAAAATGCCGCAATATATCGGCAGTGTTAAGACGATGGTTGTGGCTGCTGCGGAAGATGCGTTTGGTCATAAAGACGCCACCACCCCAGTGAAACAACCACTTATGGCCCTCGCGACCCTTCCTCGAGTAGCTGGCCCGAATGAATCCATGAAACTACCTGTGAATATTTTCACCCTTGACGATAACATTAAAAATGTAAACGTTACGGTGGAAGCAAGTGGTGCACTCACCCTTGCCGGCAAAAAGACACAACAACTAAGCTTCGCTGAGGCCGGTGACAAAGTGGTTTATTTTGACATAAAAGCGAAAAGTGTGCTGGGAGTTGGTAAAGTGAAAGTAACGGCAAGCTCAGGATCCATCACTGGTACTTACGATGTAGAAATGAATGTAATGCCAAGGAATCCAGTCATCACTGATGTCGCTGATAAGGTTGTTGCCAATGGAGATTCCTGGCAATATGATTATGCTCCCATCGGTATTTTGGGAGAAAATGCCGCTACCGTAGAAGTAAGCTCTATTCCTCCTCTGAATATAGAAAAGCGGTTAGGCTACCTTATCAGGTATCCACACGGATGTATTGAGCAAACAACATCATCAGTTTTTGCTCAATTATTCATAGATAACCTTGTAACATTTAATGAAGACAAACTCAGTAACATTCAAAGAAATGTGGAAGCTGGGATCAAGCGGCTAAGCTCATTTCAACTTGGTTCCGGAGGATTTGCCTACTGGCCAGGAAACAATTATGTAAACCACTGGGGCACCAACTATGCCGGACATTTCCTGATCGAAGCAAAAAAAGAAGGTTATTCGGTTCCCGAGGGAATGATTGCCAAATGGATTGGATATCAAACACAGCAAGCAAACGCATGGAATCTGGCCAGTTCTGATTCTAACGACGATATGATTCAAGCTTACAGGCTATATACATTGGCTCTTGCAGACGCTCCAGCCATGGGTGCAATGAATCGAATGAAAGAAGTACCACAGCTAACCAGAAACGCTAAGTGGAGATTAGCGCTCGCATATGCTATAGCCGGATATGAAAGTCAAGCCACCGGAATCATCAATGAACTATCCATCCAACCAGATAGTACTTCTAACTATGCAAGAACTTTCGGATCTGCTACCCGAGATAAAGCCATGATTTTGGAGGCATTATTGGCTTTGAATAAAAAAGAACAAGCGTTTGAACTGCTCATGGATCTTGCAAAAGAAATGGGGGATCAGGATAAATGGATGAGTACACAAACCACGGCCTACAGTTTTATTGCGATCTCCAGATACGCAACGAATTTTGATTCGGATAAAAACACCAATGTTCAAATCACCATCGCCGGTGATCAAAAAGACGTTGTGGGAACAGACTTTGTGTATCAAGTGGCTATTGACGATGCAGAAACTGATGCGAAGGTCAATCTCTCCAATAATGGTGAAAATCCTGTTTTTATAAGAATCATCCGATCGGGAATCCCACTGGAAGGTTCTGAAGAGAACATTTCAAGGAACATCCAAATGACTGTTAGCTATACTGACTTGGATGGCTATCCAATAAATGTCTCCAATCTGAAACAAGGAACTAATTTCAAAGCTAATGTGAGTGTTACCAACCCGGGTTTAAAAGGTGAATACAATGAACTGGCGCTTACTCAGATTTTCCCTTCAGGTTGGGAAATCATTAATACGCGATTAGATGGCAGTCAAGAACAATCAATCGCAGAATATATGGATATCAGAGATGATAGAGTTATGCATTACTTTGATTTGGAACCTAACAAGCGGGCCACTTTCTCTGTCTTGCTCAACGCTTCCTATCAGGGAAGCTATTACCTCCCTTCGGTTAGTGTGGGGGCCATGTATGACAACTCCGTATTTTCGAGCAAGCCAGGTCGGTGGATTACTGTAGCACCAGAAAACTAATCCGTTGAAAATCACAGTAAAAAAAGCACTAAAGAAGATGGGGATAATCATTTCCATCTTCTTGCTTTCATTACTGATGGTTCCACTACCAAACCCACTATTCCAATCGCCTTATACGACGATATTAACTGCTGAAGACGAAACACTGCTTAGTGCAAGTATTGCTGCTGACGAACAATGGAGATTTCCTCCTTCTGATTCGATTCCCCAGAAATTTCAAACAGCCATTTTACTGTTTGAAGATGAGTATTTTCACTACCATCCCGGCATAAATCCGTTTTCATTATTGCGTGCTTTACGTCAAAATATGGAAGCTGGATCCATCGTAAGCGGAGGAAGTACCCTGTCTATGCAGACTGTACGGATGGCACTAGAAAATCAAGAAAGAACATATTTCCAAAAATTCTATGAAATATTAGCTTCAATTAAACTTGAACTCCTTTATTCTAAAGAAGAAATACTCAAACAGTATAGTGATCATGCTCCATTTGGAGGTAACATCGTAGGCCTAAATGCTGCCTCCTGGCGCTATTACGGAAGACCACCACACCTCCTTTCATGGGCTGAGGCTGCAACTCTTGCCATTCTTCCTAATAGCCCGGCTTCTATCTTCCCAGGTAAAAACGAACTTTTATTGATCGCCAAAAGAGATTTCCTGCTTGATAAGCTTCACAAACGTGGCTTTCTTACCGATGATGACTTATTGCTCTCCAAAGCAGAGAAATTGCCTTCAGCATTAAAACCTCTACCCAACCATGCTTATCACCTTTTACATCGATCGAAAATGGAACAGGGTGAAGGACTTAAGATTACGAGTACGCTCAATGCAGATTTGCAAAGAAGAGCTACAGACATGGTACAATCGTACAGCGAAAAGATGTCCGAAAATCAAATCAACAATGCGGCAGCCTTAATAATTGAAATCAATAGTGGAAAAACACTGGCATATGTTGGAAATACAACGAATGAAGGTGACCATGGACAGCATGTTGATATCATAACTGCCAAAAGAAGTCCAGGTAGTCTTCTAAAACCCATTCTATATGCAGCATCCATGGATGATCAACTGATAACTCCCTTTCAATTGCTTCCGGATATTCCACTTTTTTATCGCGGTTTTACTCCGAAAAACTTTGATAAAGAATACCGTGGTGCCGTACCAGCAAATGAGGCGTTGACCAGCAGTTTGAATGTGCCATTTGTTCATCTCCTGATAGCATATGGCTATGAAAAATTTCATCAAAAACTGGTTCAAATGGGTTTTTCCTCATTTGACAAAACGGCAGGTCACTACGGGTTGTCAATCATCCTTGGTGGTGCCGAGACCTCATTGTGGGAACTTGCAAATGTCTACAGCGGGATGGCCCGTGCGAGTAAGAACTATATGCAACGACCGATTAACAAAGGGTACGCTGCAAGCGACTATTCGTCGAATACCTACCTATCCATTGAGTCAGAACCAAAAAATGAGGAATTGAGTCAGGATGGGTTTATCCAAGTACCCTCCATTCACAAAACATTTGAAGTACTCCAGGAAGTAAAAAGACCAGAGGAAGAGTCGGGTTGGGAATACTTTGGATCGGCCAGGCCCATTTCCTGGAAAACCGGAACAAGTTATGGATTTCGAGATGGATGGGCCATTGGGCTCAATGGCAAATACTTGATTGGGGTTTGGATCGGTAATGCAGATGGTGAAGGACGTGCAGGTCTCACGGGCATCCGGGCAGCTGCCCCACTCCTCTTTCGCCTTTTTGAATTGGTAGGAGGAGATGAAAAGTCAGATCCAGGCTTCGGTAGTGAATATGTATTATGCAAGGAAAGTGGAATGGTCGCTTCAAAAGTGTGTCCGAATACCGTAGAAGTCCAGCTCCCGGAATATATGGGCGACGGAAGAACATGTACGTATCATAAAATTATACATCTTAATCAGCCAGGAACGCATCAGGTAAACAGCAGTTGCTACAATGTATCCGGAATGAAGAAGGAATCCTGGTTTGTCTTACCTCCTGTGCAATCATGGTACTATAAAAAATACCACGCCACTTACAACAAATTACCACCGTACTTACCTGACTGTACAACAAAAGAGAATAATCATATTTTTGATCTGATTTACCCATCACAGTATACCAAAGTCTATATCCCATTGGAACAAGATGGTAAACGAGGCGAAGCGATTTTTGAAGCGGTACATGAAAATAAAAACAGTGTGCTTTATTGGCACCTAAATGATGAATTCCTGGGCATGACCTCTGGGAATCATCAGATGGGAATTAGCCAGGCAAAAGGCATTCATGAAATCACCTTAGTGGATGAATTAGGATTTGAGCTAAAGCGTAAGTTTGAGATCATTAACTAGCCGCTATCTTACCCTTTATGGCTATTTTAGAAAAATAATTGCCGCTCGATGAAATAAATTGAGCAATTAAGCTACTAATCACAAAGTTGCGTGTCAGAAGATTTCTTTAAGTCATACGTTGAGGAAAATATGCCATTAATCATGCATTTGTGCAGGGCATACTCACGGAATGAGGAATCGTTAAAAGACCTGGTTCAGGAAGTAACCTTGCAGCTTTGGAGGTCTCACAAATCCTTTAAAGGCAATTCACAACTTTCGACCTGGGTATATCGGGTAACATTGAATGTTTGTCTCTCTCATTCTAAACGAATGAAGCGAAAGGTTGAAACAGTTCCATTAGAATGGAAGAGTGATTCTGCCATAGAGGAAGACGCTGATAAGGAACAAATTGAAAAATTGTATATGGGTATCAAGAGACTCAAGGAGTCGGATCGTGCGATCATTCTATTGTACCTGGAAGACAAGAGCTATAAAGAAATGAGTGAGATATTAGGTATCACAGTCAGTAATGTGGGTGTGAAGGTGAACCGACTTAAGGATAAATTAAAAGAGATAATTAATGGCTGAGGAATTAGATATAAAGTCAGTCTGGAATAGAAGCAAGGCTAAGGAGGATCCCGCCTCACTTCAAATTGATAAGCTTGAGCGCAAAGGGACCAAAACAACGCTCTATTGGATAAAAATCATCTTATGGATTGAATTTAGTTTAACACTCGTCTCCCTTCCTTTTATCGTGATATACACTAAAAGCAGAGGTGATTCAGATGGACTAATTACCTTTTATGTTTTTCTATCAATCGTTTACCTCTTTTACTATCAATTTCTGATTTATCAAATTCGTAAATTCAATTACGATGGAAACGTCCTGCAAAGCCTCAAAAAGCTTTACGGGTATCTAAGGTTCTATATCCTCCATTATTATGTAGTTTTTTGGATCTCCCTCATTGTTGGTTTTATCTATGGCTTGATGGAACCGGCTAATCAACAAGATTTAGCGCTCATTCAAACCACCAAACAATGGGTGATCGTTATAACCATATGGGTCGTTATGCTGGCAATTGTCGGTGGTATATTTCATTTCATCATATACCTGATCTATGGAAGAAAGATCAAACGAATCAGAAAGATGGTAAAAGATCTGGAAGAGGATGAATAAAAAAGTGACACCTTTCAATGTCACTTCCTTATCAGAATTTTCTTTCTAATTAAACCTGGTTATTTAGCATAACAGGCATTACAAGCATCAGGATATCTTCTTCATCATCCTTGTCGTGAGGCGTGATAATGCCAGCCTTATTTGGAGCACTTAACTTCAGTGTGATTTCATCTGAGTCTATATTTCCTAACATCTCTACTAAGAATTTGGCGTTGAATCCAATCTCTAAATCTTCTCCATCATGCTCACAAGAAAGTCGCTCATTCGCCTCGTTCGAGAAATCGAGATCTTCCGCTGAAATCATCAACTCACTTCCCGTAATTTTTAATCGTACCTGATGTGTGGTTTTATTGGCATAAATGGCGATCCTTTTCAACGAGCTCAGTAGCTCATCTTTCTTCACCACCACGTTATTGTTATTATCAAGTGGAATTACATTCTCGTAATCCGGGAATCGCTCATCAATAAGTCGACAGATCATCTTCACCTGATTGAAGTTGAAAAATGCATTTGACGCATTGAACTCCACATTGACATTGGTCAATTCGGAAGGCAATGTAGCTTTCAGCAAAGTCAATGCTTTTCGTGGGATGATCATACTATGCGACATATCCGCCGCCACATCTACTCTTCTGTATCGAATCAGTCGGTGACTATCAGTCGCGACAAACGTTGCGTTCGTCTCGTCAAGTTTCACAAAAACACCTGTCATTGCAGGTCTCAACTCATCATTAGAGGTCGCAAAAATGGTATTGTTGATTGCTCGACCTAATACTTCAGATGACATATTAACAGCATATCCATCTGAAACAGTTGGGATCTTAGGAAAGTCTGTTGCATTTTCTCCAGCTAACTTATATCGTCCGTTATCTGAATTAATCTCAATACTGTACGTATTGCTATCAATCGAGAATGTCACGGGTTGCTCTGGAAGATTTCTCAATGTCTCCAATAAGATTTTCGCTGGGATTGCGATGCTGCCATCCTCTTTCGCCTCAACTTGAAGTTCCGTAATCATGCTTGTCTGAAGATCGGAAGCCGTCACAGTAAGGTTACCGTCAGTTATTTCAAATAAGAAATTCTCAAGTATAGGCACTACCGGGTTTGTAGTAATTACTCCGTTGATAGCGGATAATTGCTTCAGAAGGTAGGATGATGAGACTATAAATTTCATATGTTGTAAAGCTTAGTGAGTTAAGGCTATTGCCTTGTTTTTTCGGGTCGCTAATTTAATCACAAAATGTGAGATAAACAGTTGAAAATATATCAGTTGCGTCTATCCGGATTAGATAAAATCTGGCGAACCCTTCTCGCGTCTATTACCATACGATCACCCGCTTGATTTATGACCAAATGATAGGATTGTCCAGGTTTGTTTGGGAAGACCTGCCAAAGAATTGGCTCCGCATTTTTAATGTCATCAATAGAGACAGAGGCAATAGGTTGGGTTTCTGCCAGGCTATCTAATTCTTCGAATCTACCTGGTGATATCATCTCATTGGCCTGAAATTGTTGAAACTGATTGAGGTATTCAACCACCGCAGAGCTATCGGTAGGTTGCTGCTCATTTAACAGGAAAAATTTATCATCAAATGAAATTTGAAAGTTCTCACCTAAGTCATTCTCAACAACAATCTTTTGAATGGTTCGCCAACTTCCATCAAAAACCAATCGATCCCTCCATTGATCCGGATGCAGCGTGAAAATATCAATGACATTATCTCGATAGCCAGGGACAGATACTTCCCTTACCTCATTTTCTGAAATAAAAAATGATCGGGTCTTATTGGGGTTAGTCGCATATTGAAACCGGTAACGAGAGTTGAAGTCAAACTCTACAACTACGCTCCCTAATATTTCTCTATCCCAATTTTCAATTGCGTTTCCCACTTCCACTCGTTTCAAAACAGAAATAAGTGTGTTGACAAAGCTTTGATCCGCTTTATATGCATCATTGACGATCCAGCCGTCTCCTGAAAGGGACATTTTTACGGTATCAGAAGCATAGACAAACTCAAAAGCACTAACACCCTCCAAATCCTGTGAATCAAAATATTTTTGGGCAGACCCTTTATCATTCACCGATGTAGAAAGAAACAACCACAGGTTGGCAACTACCAGCAATACAATTGCTACGATATACTTTGCTGATCTACTCATCATCCAGCAAATTTATTTTTTCTTAAATACCACTTCAATCCACCAATCAAGAGGACCAATATCACCGGGGCAGCCAGGTTAATGATTTGCCACCGGGTACGTTCCTGTAGCACCTTCACTCGATCCAACGGTCGGATTTTGACCTCTCTGGAACGCGTCTCTATCAACCCTGAATCATCTACCATATAATCAAGGATGTTAAGAATAAAATCTTCATTTGCATAGGTACTCTTTGTAAATGGTTCAACTCCAAGACCTAAGGGCTCGCCTGTCTCCGGATCCAGGTCATTTCTTATCATGTCACCATCACCAATAACTATCACCTTACCTGGTTCACCATTTCTCACAAATCCGGATTTATCAAAACCTTTTGGAACTAATCGGTTGGCGTACAGTGAGGTGAATGAGCCTTCCAACAAATACCCCACGGTCTTTGGACCATCTGTGAATCTTTCAGGCCTAAGCTTATCCCTCAAATCATTGAATGCAACACGTACCGGCGGACCGAGAAGTTTCGTATACTGGCTCGTATTTATCAATGGTGTTTTTACGATACCTTCTGCCTTAACTGTATCTATTTCTGACACAAATCGTCCCAAAATGGCATCCAGATTTCGAACTGAAGGATGTTTGCTGAAGTTGGTAAGTAATGGGAAAAATGGCCATGGTATCATTTGAATTTGTGGTTGATTACCAACATTGCCAGCTACCACAGGAAACTGACCGCTGTTTACATCCAGCACATAGTTTTGATTGATCCTTACTCCATACCTGAAAAGCTGATCGGTTAACCCCGTATTGTAAGGAATGGCAACGGTTCCTTCACCAGAGGCACTATCCATGTTTACACTAAGCGCATCTATGAAATAAATGAGATTTCCGCCTCGCATGAGGTATTGGTCCACCAAATATTTTTCACGTTCATTAAATGGTTGTGTTGGCTTCCCGATAACTACTGCATCATATCCAGTAAGTTCTTGTCGGTTATCAAGAGAAACATTGTAAAGTTCGAATTTGGACAAAACTGCATTTCGAAACCCAGCAATCTCCAATGAATCCGGAGATCCATGTCCCATGATGTAAGCCACCCTTTTTGGTGTTCCGTCCATGAGCTGCGCAATAGAGGACGCCAGCTCATACTCCAGACCTTCTATACTTTGATTTAAGACGACATCTACACCCGCAGCGCTGTTCCCGTTGATCAAGTTCACGCTGATTTCATTCATTCCTTTTGTCACGATGGCGCCTGGAAAAAGCATCTTTTCCATCCGATCACCGTCAACATTTTTATAATTAAGGTTTGAGGGTTCGATCCCCTTATCTATCAAAGATTGGTAGAATTGATTTCGTGCCTGAAGATTTGTAGCCTGAGCTGGATCTGTAAACTTGTATTGTACCTTATTCCCACTTTCAATAGAAAATTGCTCCAGCATCTCCCCTATGGAGTTTTGAAACCGTTCAAAATTGGATGGTAATTCTCCCGCCAGAAAAACTTCGAAGTATACAGGTTCATTCAGTGAACTAAGTAATCCTTTCGTAGCATCTGAAATGGTGTATCTTTTCTCTTCGGTTAGATCAAACTGTATCCGATATTTATTCGCAATCTGATTGACTAGCCAAACAGAAAGTAAAACCACAATGGTTTGAAGTAGTATTATTTTTTTGCCCTCACTCATCCTTTCTGCACATTTAAAATGATTCTAGTGACGTAGAGAAACAAGACAATCATGGATATAAAATAGACTACATCGCTCATGTCAATAAGTCCTTTGCTCAAAGTCTCATAGTGAGATAAAATTCCAACCTGTTCAATGATGTATGATGTCTCCGACCAAATGTTAATGGCTGCTATCGAGTCAAATCCTGCGTAAAAAACAAAGCATAGAAAGGCCGCCAGGATAAAGGAAACAATCTGATTGCCGGTAAGCGCCGATGAGAGGATTCCAATGGAAGTAAAAATTCCACCCAGCATGACTAATCCAATATATGATCCAATGATCCCCGCCGTATCAATGTTGCCACTTGGGTTTCCCAAATAGGATAGCGTGAAATAATAGATCAAGGTGGGAAGTACTGAGAATAGTACAAGTAAGAAACCGGCAAGGAATTTTCCAATAACTATTTCGATATCTCTGAATGGAAGTGTATAAAGTATCTCAATCGTCCCACCTCTCTTTTCTTCGGCAAATGCTTTCATGGTTATTGCCGGAATCAAGAACATAAAAACATAGGGAGCCAATGAAAACAAGGTCTCCATGCTTGCATATCCATAGTCCAGGACATTGGTATCCGGAAACACCCACATCAATAAGCCTATTCCGGTTAGGAATATTCCAATCACTACATAAGCAATCAAAGAATCAAGGAACTCATTTATTTCTTTTCTTAAGATCGTAATCATTCGATTATTCCTTTAAAAAACACCCCTATAATCCCCTCAAGGGGATATTCGCTAACTGCGGAGTTATTCCGATTTGGGCTAGTCCATATTCCTCCCTTGAGGGAGGTTAGGTGGGTGTCTGTGCTATTCATCATACAATTTTCTATGAATTTCATTGACTACCCACTTAATATTGGTCTTTACATCAAGGTCATCAAAAATTAACATTGAAACGTCAGCAGATTCCAAAATACCTATACGTCTTTTATCATATGCGACTTTCCATTCATGAGAAGATCCGTTTATCTCGATTGCAAATTTCTTTTCGTGACAATAAAAATCCACTATGTATTCCAAAATTGGTACCTGTCTGTGAAATTGAAATCCCAATTGCTTCTTCCTTATCTCCTGCCACAGCAAAACCTCTGATAGCGTACTATTTTTTCGAAGCTCTCTCGCTTTCTCTTTCAGGTCTTTCCTATATGGAATAATATCATTTCTCATTTTCCCTGTGTCAATTCCTGAAATACTCCTTCTAGCGATTGTTCTTCTTTCGCCACATTAATCAGAGGTAGCTCATGCTCTCCCGCGATTTTCATAATCACTTTTCGAGGATCATCCTTAGAAGAGATCTGATAGACATTTGCATCACCACCTAAAATCTTCAATCCCTCATCCTCAAAAAGACTGGCATTGATTGGTTCTTCAAATTCTACACGATAGGTAATTTCATCGGATCGCATAGATTTTAGCTTAGTCACCTCATCATCGGCCACAATCTTTCCTTTGTTTATGATAACTACCTTATCACACATTGCCTCCACTTCTTGCATGATATGAGTCGATAGTATCACGGTCTTATCTTTACTCGCTTCCTTTATCACCTTCCTGATTTCCACCAATTGATTCGGGTCAAGACCACTGGTGGGCTCATCCAGGATCAGCACCCTGGGATCATGAATCAACGCCTGCGCTAATCCCACACGCTGACGATACCCCTTCGAAAGTGCACCGATCTTTTTATGTTGTTCACGCTCCAGACCACACAGCTCAATCATATTGCTAATCCTCGAAGACTTGTTCTGAAGTTTATATGCGGAGGCTACAAATCCCAGATATTCTTTCACGAACATATCCAGGTACAACGGATTATGCTCTGGAAGATACCCCGTGATTCGTTTGACATTAAGTGGCTCTAAGGAAACATCCACGCCATCAACCAACACAGAGCCGGAGGTACTTCCAATATAGCCTGTGGCAATCTTCATAGTAGTAGACTTGCCGGCACCATTCGGTCCCAGAAAGCCCGTAATCTTACCCTTGGAGGCCTCAAATGATATTGCATCCAAGGCTTTTTGTTCTCCATAGACTTTCGTCAGTTGATCTACTATTATTGACATTGAACTAAAAGCCGTTCTAAGGGTTATACAGGTTTGATGTTTATTTGTAATCAGGTCAACAGACCAGAAAACGCAATTATCGGGCAAATATTTCTATATGCGCTCATATCTACAATTTTGATTTAGAAAATCCTGCATGATAACAATCATTAGTGGCACGAATCGTAAAAATTCTGTCTCCATACAGATCGCAGAACAGTATCAGCAAATATTGAGTGACCTCAATGTCGATTCAACAATTATTGATCTGGAAAAGCTTCCGGCAGATTTTATTGCTACTGCTCTGTACGAAAATCAAGGAACCAATGAAGCCTTTAATCCATTGCGTGAGCACATGAAGGATGCTGAGAAATATATTTTCATTGTTCCTGAATACAATGGATCATTTCCAGGAGTATTAAAAACTTTTCTCGATGCTCTTGAGTTTCCGGGAACGCTTGCCGGGAAAAAATGCGCATTGGTTGGATTATCATCTGGGGTCCAGGGTGGCGTAATGGCGCTAAGCCACCTCACTGATATCTTCAACTACCTTGGAATGCATGTGCATGCAAACAAACCCAAATTAATGCGTATTAATGGAATAATGGAAGACGGTAAGATTGTAGATGATTTATTTCTTCAGTTATTGAAAGATCAAGCCAAGGCATTTATCAAATTCTAAAAATGATTGAAAACCTCGTCAAACTCCTTCAGTATTATAAAGACTTAGGTGAAAGAACCTTTGAAGCACTTTCAGACGATGAACTTCATCTGACTCCTGGTGATGGCTCCAATAGCATATCAATCATTGTAAAGCACTTGTGGGGCAATATGCTTTCACGATGGACCAATTTTTTAACCGAAGACGGTGAAAAAGATTGGAGAGATCGAGAAGGAGAGTTTGAAACAACCATTAAAACCAGGCAAGAATTGCTTGAAAAGTGGGAAGCTGGTTGGAAGGTCTTTCTGGACGCTATTCAAGGGTTAAAGGAAGAAGACCTGCATAAAATCATTTACATCCGAAACGAAGGACATGCGGTTATTGATGCGATACATAGACAGCTGGCCCACTACAGCTATCACATCGGACAAATCGTCTATTTAGCCAAACTCATTAAAGGTGCAGATTGGGTATCTCTCAGCATACCTAAAGGAAGCTCTGAACAATACAATCAAAAGAAATTTTCATCAGAAAAATCTAAAACCCACTTCACAGACAGGGTATAGGCAAGAAACGGTTCTTCATCGTTTTTGAAGCTTGGTTGGTAGGAAAGTTTAAAGGATCAACTCAAGAATGTTGTAACTTTTATGTTTAATTGACTGCCACTATAGAAAATGCTAAGAAATACTCTGATTATACTCCTCTCAGCGGCATGCTATTCTTTGTTTAGTCAGTCCTGTCTTCAAAAGCTGGACAGTGCTGAGCACTTTAAGTATTCGTTTCCACTAAAGTCTAAGTTTTATGCCAACTCCTTGCTTGCTGACCTGGATTCAGCCAAGTGTGTCACCGAAATTGGTATTGCAGGTCTTTACAACAACGTAGGGCTCATCCTTTGGGAGGTTAATGACAAGCAAAGGAGCTTAAATGCATTACATAGTGGATTAAGTTTTGAAATAAAAAGTAAAGATTCTCTACATCAGGATTTGCTAGGCATCTACTATAACCTATCTGCTCTTTACCAGGAGTTGGGACAATTTGTCCAAGCAGGGAAATTTCTGGAATTGGCAGGAAGAGTTACAAACGCTAAGTTTTCTAACGACACCAAAGCTCAAATTCGCTATTTGTATCGCAGAGGAATTTACTTTCGAGAAGTAGGAAGTTTTAAAGAAAGCCTGGATGCCTTAAATGAAGCGATTAACTCCGGCAAATCATTCAGTGATTCCATTAGCATTGCATTACAGGTAGAGCTTGGAACCACATATCGACACTTTGGAGACCTAAACAAAAGTGAGACGGAACTTCTGAAGGCCATAGAAATGGCCAAAGGCAAAGACGAAATTCAATATTTCAGAGCGATAGACCGACTTTCAGCGCTAAAAATCGAACAAGGAGAGTATTCAGATTCAGAAAACTATTTGCTACACAATCTTGAAAAGAAAAGCAGCAACTACAAAGACGACAAGGTTATGCTTCTTGAGACCTTGAACGGGTTGAGCATCCTTTATTACCGTCTCAATGATCTGAAAACGGCCAATAACTATATGGATCAGGCACTGGATGTTGCTGGTAATATCCGAACCATTCGCCCGTACATGATCAACAATTTAGGTACGATTTATAAGCGACAAGGAGATATTGCAAAAGCTGAAGAATGCTTCAAAGAAAGTTCTCAAGGATTTTTGGAACTCTTTGGTTCTATGAACCCCGATTATGCCAGTAGTTTAAGCAATTTGGCTAGTATCTATAAGGATAAGGGTGAACTAGGAGACGCCCTGGATTTATATATGAAAGTGTTAGACATGGATAAGGTTATTTATGGAACCGAACATGCCAACTATGCTACCTCTCTTAATAACGTCGCACTCCTTTATCTTCAGTTTGGCAATTATTCACTTGCAGGAAAACTACTAACAGAGGCTAAGAGAATTCGTGCCAATACCTTAGGAAACTATCATCCACTTTACATTAAAACGGTGAATGATCTAGGTTTATACTACATGATCATTAAAGACTACAACTCGGCCATGGAGTCGTTTGATCATGCTTTGGATGCGGAAATTAAGCATATGCAAGACATATTTCCTGTGCTTACAGATAATCAACGAAAACTCTATTTTGATGAGACACGATACAACATTGGCAGGTTTTGCGCCCTTGCGTTCGCTGATGAGAATTTGAATTCGAAATATGCCAAAAATGCACTCAACCATTTCTTAAACACCCGTGGTATTCTATTCTATGCTTCAGAAAAGATGAGGAAACTCATTCAAAGCAGTGATGATGATAAGATCAAGCGAGACTACAATAAATGGCGGGAAAAAAAGTACAGCCTTGCCCAGGCATATTTATTAACGGAAGAAGATCGAATAAGACAGGGCATCTCCATCACGGTCCTTGAAGATGAGTGTGCAAATTTGGAGAAGGATCTTTCTAGAAAATTTAAGGTCTTCGCTGATCAGGAAA
The DNA here is from genome assembly GCA_965601465.1 of Ekhidna sp. Classification (GTDB taxonomy): domain Bacteria; phylum Bacteroidota; class Bacteroidia; order Cytophagales; family Cyclobacteriaceae; genus Ekhidna. The sequence continues at coordinate 4,169,417 of OZ271834.1, forward strand.
AGTCTACATATCACCACTGGTCAGAAATCAGCCTTGAGCTTGAGGATAGTACGGCGATGGTAGATATTATTCAGTTTCGCGATTATTCGGTTGAAGTGATCGACGAGAAAATTGAACAGGGATTTGAGGATGAGTCTCACTACATGGCCTTTATTATTAAAAAGGACAGTGTTTTGGAAACCGTCAAGCTTCCCGCCATTGACTTCACGAAAGGATTTGCAACATATCGAAACTCACTGAAGTATGGAGTAAAGGATAAATACAGCTATGAAATATTCTGGAAACCTGTGGATGAGCATTTAATAGATGTAAATAAGCTCTACCTCTCACCGGATGGTATCTATCATAAACTAAATCCAGTAGTTTTTTACGATGACATATCACGCGAATACATGTCCGACAAATATGATATTATCAATATCACCAGTGGTAAGGACTTGTTGTATCGAGAGACTCCAGAATTGGTTCAGGATGCCAAAATCTTCGGAAATCCTGATTTCTCCAAAATTGAAGGATATAGCCTCAATCAGCTTCCCGGAGCAGAAAGAGAAGCAAATGATATCTCTGGCATCTTAGATGTAAGAAGGTGGGATACCGAAACTTTTTACTACTCGGATGCTACTGAAGATCGCATCAAAAACTTCGCAAATCCAGGTATCATACACATTGCTACTCATGGATATTTCATTGAAGATCCAAATTATGCAGATCCATTACACAGTTCAGGTCTTTTCCTGAGCCGATCCGAATCAAGTACGAATGATGGTTTGCTATCTGCGTATGAGGCCATGAATTTAATCTTGGATCAAACCAACCTGGTGGTATTAGCTGCGTGCGAAACCGGACTGGGTCAGGTGCAGAATGGCGAGGGAGTGTTTGGATTGCAGCGAGCTTTTCTGGTAGCAGGAGCGCAAAATGTATTACTCTCACTCGTAAAAATCGATGACCAGGCAGCAAGAAATTTCATGAATCTGTTTTACAAAGAACTGCTCGTGGTTAAAGACCCACAAAGAGCCTTTTTCAATGCTAGAAAAGAATTTAGAAAGGTAGATACCAACCCATATAACTGGGGGGCATACATTCTGGTATCAAAAGGTTAATTCCTGGCCGAAAACAGTTTTAGGCTTTCTTCACCCACCAATAAATTGATAGGTCTTTCGGTATTTGGTGCTTCGTAAACACGAATGGTATTTCCAGCCGATATCATCCCTTTAATACCCCCATTCCATTCGCTCAATTGATTAGCGTCTACATTTAATACTTCAGCGATTTTCTCTAGCGAATTCGATCTTCTCACAATATATGTTTTTGCCTGACGAAGCTGAAGTCCCTGATCGGCTTTAACGATAATTTCAACCCTGCGCTGGAAAATACGCTTAAACCAATGGTTACCTGTAGAAGGCGTTTCTCCGCGTGGGAGTACATTGATTTTACTTTCATCGATTCCCAAAGAGACCAAAAAGTCCTTAGCAGACTGCCCCCGACGCTCACTTAGCCTCAAATTACCAGAATTGGAACCAATACTATCAGTGAATGCCAACACATCGATGGACTCATAGAACTTACCTTGAAGTTGTTCCGCTAGACTTTCCAGCCCTGCACGAGCTTCCGATCTTAATGAATTCAGCTCATAATCAAAATACAGTTTTTCAAAACGTACCTCAGCCACTACACCACTTCCCAGCTCAGCATTTTCATCGGTAGCACTATCCTCCAAAATTTTTGGTTTTGGCTTTGACGGTCTTATCGGTTCAAACAGGTCATAACCTGCATAGTCCTCTACCCGGAACGTTACAAGGTCAAGGGATTGTATGTCTCTAAATCTGGATGCTAAGCGTGCATCAATGAGTGATTCTCCTGAAATGAGTAGGGAGAGAAACAGCCGTTCGTTACTTACATTAAAGTTGTAAATGTTAAGGATTTTATGGTCCGCCCTGTTCGATGACATGAAGCCAACGGTATCAGATATGGCAAAATAGATATCGTCCCATGTAGAATTAAAGGGATTACCTAGGTTATAAATTTGTGGTTCAAAAAATGACTCGCCCTTAGCAGCATAAATGTCGTAACCGCCGTATCCCACATGTCCATCACTTGCAAAAAGTAAACATTCAAAAGCAGAGGAGAAGTAGGGCGAAATTTCATTTTCAGGAGAGTTGATTACCGACCCCATATTAATGGCTGGGGTCCATGATTCTTTTTCAAGTCCCTTCAAACTCATCCATATATCGCTGCCTCCATTGCCCCCAGATCTATTCGAACTAAAAAATAGTGTATCACCGGTAGCGGATATTGCTGGTTGTTTATTTTCAGAACCCGGTTCATTGATGTAGGAATTCAGTGCAACCGGTGCGGTCCAGCTACCATTCTCCAAATAACTTACCATTATACTACAGGCCGATTCGTTTTCATCCTGACATGATGAAAAATAGAACGTTTCACCATCTTTGGTGAATGAGCCTGAGCCCTCTGGCCATTTCGTATTTAGATTAGAGAATTTCTGATTAGAAGAGGCCATTCTCCATTTTCCATTATTTCTGCTTTCGAAAGATACAAGGTCAGGTAACAATCCCGCATATTGAAGTTCTTCATACTGTGTTCCCGGAAGATTTCGTGTAGTTGCCAAAACCAATTGATTATTTGACGGATTAATGACCGCACCAAAATCATGAAACTTACTATTTATCTCTTCCATTAGATCCACCGTAAATCCTTTGTTTGCTTTCTCCTGACGAAGGGCCAACTGGCATCCCTCGCTTTGTTTACGCGATAATTCCACCAAATATGGTTCAGCATCTGGCACGGAGATCAGGAAAGAATAGATGGAATCTGCCTCTTCAAATCGTGTTTCCTGCTTCAACAGACTGGCGTAACTGTACATAGATCGCGCGCGATACTCTTGGTTGGGGGTATTACTCAATTCCAAAAAGACTTCTTTAGCCTTTTCATAATCCAGCGTTTTATTATAGCAATCTGCCAATCGGAATTTTGCAAAATGATTGTCTTTGTCAAGGCCAGCAATTTTATCATAAAACTCAATGGCTTCCTTGTAAACGCCATTCTGATAATACTCATCCGCCCGCTTCAACTGCTTGGGTACCGACAATTGTGAGTACCCTGGTAGAATTATCAGCGTGGAAATTATAACGGTGAGTACTTTTCTCATACAACAGCTAGAATATTGGACTTGAAATATTTCTCAACGGTGTTGAGAGATCTAGATTGTAAGTTAATGAAACCTCATAAGTAGGGAGATTTGCACCTAATTGATCACTGATATCAAAGGCTTGTGTATTTAAATCGAAACTAAATCCAATCTTTAAGTTATCAATTTCGAAGCCTGCCAAGACGATAATTGAATCTTCCAACCGATACCATGACCCGACCTGTAGGTTTACTGCAGTATTTGATCGCGGTGAACTAATGAGTGTGGATAAATATACTCCAGCGTTGATTTGATTACTTCCTTGAGAATAAAGCACATAGGTAGAGGGATGTACATACCATCGAGGTGCTATGCTAAGTTTAGAGGATGCAAATGCTTTAAAAAGTAAACTTTTCCTTGCCCCTTCTAATCCATCGATGGAGACATTTGCCCGATTTAAATTATCTACGCTTAACCCAATTAAAAGACTTTTATCCCTGATGTACCTATTTTCATTATCGAATGAAGAGTAGATAACTCCAAAATTGAACGTTGGATATAGCACAGGATTAGCACCTAGTGCCTCACCAACTTTCGTATCGTCATAACCAATGTATTGGTTAAACTGAGATCCCCAGGTTAATCTGGTCCCATCAATGGTATGCTGCACAATCCCGCCTTGAAGTCCGAATACGATGGTATTATTAGTAATTCGGCTTAGACGTATGGCATAAGCACCTGTTAAAAGGATTTTCTTTGAATTATAGATACCTTCAAACCCTCTCCTCTCCTGGAAAAAAGTAACGCCTGCTCCTCCAATCTGATGGTCCTTACTTGTCGTTTTCTTGAATGGATAAGTGAACGTTACCTGCATTAACTCAAAAAATGAATCTGCACTTGGCGAACCTCCCCTTTTGTAATTGCTATTGAATGAAAGATTAGGAATGGTGCCGGTAAATGCTGGATTAAGCACACTGGAACTCGCAAAATATTGTGAAAACTGCCCTTCCTGACTCATCGATAAGAAGCTACAAAGCACAAACGATATGTAAATTATCCTTCTCATTACTTGGCCAACAAAACAGATCCCACCTGGCTGTGCTGTTCAGAATCAGCGACTATTCGAATGTTATAATAATAAACACCTTCAGGAGCATCCAAACCTGAATTTAAGGTCCCATCCCAACTGTATTGGGAAAGATCTAGATCTATACCTGTTTCGCTTGCCGTAAAGACTTGTTTGTTGAAAGAGTCATAAATCGCGATGGAAACCGATGTAATCTGAGTTCCGGTAAAATAAGGCCTGAATATTCGATTATCCTCGATTGTGGCATTTGGTGCGAAGGCTTTTGGAACGTACAATCGCGGGATATCAACTAAAGGCACGAGCGCGATACCTAACCTTCTGCCTTCACTGGTTATGAGTATTGACTCATCTGAGTTTATGATGCCGGTAGCGCTATACGGGTCTGCGGTATTCTGTGTGCCACTCAATGCATGATACAATGTATCTTCTTTGGAAAATAACGCGATTGCCGGTGTATAGAGATTTGCTCTTATCGGCTCACCGTTAGAAAAGTTATTAAGATCAACCCCAGAGAAGTTCACAGAGACCTGCGCCATGGTTGAGTCTCCGGATACTTTCAGAATCCATTCGACTTCATCGCTAATGCCCACCATTTCATCATCGGGTAACAGTTGGTTTTGATCCGGAATGCGACACTCAACAGTAACAATGGCTCCCGGGTCCAAATTTGAGATGGTAACATAATTGGGTGAGCCATTCACGCCCATTGGAAAAGTCACCGGATTTCCTTGGGATATGCCTACCAACTTACCTTCAACGTAACCAGTACCTACCGCTTGAGAACTTCCACTTACAAGTAAGTCTTCTTCTTCTTCTGCATCAATTACCCCACTGGTTGTTTCTAAAGCCCCCGAAACAATCACACGGTCAGTTAGCAATGTCAATTTTCCTTGCTTATCTACGATGAAATCACCTACATCCAACGTATCTCCACTCAAATTCTGATCTTCTCGACCTGTAAACTTTAGGTTTCCTACGTCGGTATTTAGAACAAAATCCAAATCTCCATAGCTCACAATCGTGCCTGAATTTGTGAGCGTGCCATTTAATGTGGTATTTCCTCCAAAGAAAAAGATAGTTTCTTCTCCAACATACAGGCCGGTTTGATCACCAAAAGTGATATTCTGTGCGGATGCCCCTGCAACCAGTAAAATCAATATCGTCTTAAGTAAAACTTTCATTCCAATTACTTAATTGATCTTGTTATTTCAATCCACTGTGTTCCTATATAAACCAGGTGCAATGTACTATTTGCAATACCCGGATTAAATGGATCGATAGTAAGATCAATATTTCCCCCTTCCTGAACAACCGCATCTCCCAACGTAACAAGGATAAGTTCTTGTCCCTGTGCACCAGCAGCTATGTTTGTGATATTCGCCGATGCTTCAAGAGTTACAATTCTTGTATCAGGAGTAAAGCCCTCTGCTGCAGCAGCAGTAATATTAGAAACTGCACTAATTAGATTGCCACCCAGATTTACATCGCTCGTAGTAGCAACATCTCCATCCACATCTAAGGTAGCACCTGGAGTTGCGGTGCCGATACCAACCTGTCCAGCTGGGTCAATGGCAAAGTTGGCGTTTCCATCGGTTAGAAGGGTACTCATATTAATTTTGAAGGTTCCTGTATTATCAGATTGATCAATCCCCAATACTGTAGTTCTTCCGGGGACGTCAAATCGGATGGATCCATCTCCAGAACCGCCGTTTTCTATTTGAAGTACACCTGTAGTAACATTACTATTTCCTGTGATGTACGCTGTTCCAATCCCAACATTTACATCCAAGGCTCCACGAGTAGATGCGAAACCTATACCAACTTCTCCATCTGTTAAAATTGAAGGGCCATTACTGTTAAACACCCGTATTGCTGCATCAGAACTTGAATTGTTCATATTCACTCTAATACCATGGCCACCGGTTCCTGTATGATTTATGTCTGCTCCAGCTCCCGTACTGTTTGTACTGGCAAAAATTGCTGAACCGGTACTACCACCATTATTGACTGTAGCACTAAATGCATTACCAACACCTGACGTTGTAGATTCAAGTGCGTTAGAGGCATTGGAAACATTAGTAACTTCAAATGAGCCTGCCAATCCAGTACCGTCCGTATTACCCACTACAGCGGTTCCACCACCTCCGCCGGAAATGGTGAACTCAGCAGCATCACCAGCTCCCGCGTGAATGAAATGTGCTGCTTTTGAGCCTGCAACACCGTTTGATTGTGCTCCCAGTGCGGTTACATTGTTCCCGGCATTGTTCACTTCAAATCTTGCAACACCCCCTGCTCCAGTTTGTTGTAAAAAGAACAAGTCACCTGGGTCGCCAACTGGCGCTGGCGCATAAGGTAATGCCAAACCTCCACCAAGCGGATTCCATCCACCTGAGAAATATCCATCAAAACCAGAACCATTGAATCGTAACATACCATCTTGTTCTTCACCACCATCCGGTTGACCTAAGGTAAGCCCACCTCTTACATCAATATTTCCGTCGTTTCTCATCTCTAACCAACTTTCTACATCACCAGAATTTGACAAGTCTAGTGCAGAGTTAACAGCTCCATTAGGCGCGTTTAGAAACAAAATCTCTCCATCATCGAAGAATATAAATGAGACTGAGTCTGTATTTGTCCTACGAAGTAAATTATCAGTTGGGCTACCATAATCCGGATAGGCATTGGATAATATTGCATCACCATTAATTCCTTCAGTAGCATTCTCAAAGTGTCCAAATCCAAGTTCTCCACCAACTTGTAATGGCACTCTCGGATCCTGAACCCCTATCCCAACACTAAATGCGGAATTAATACCATCACCAAGGACAATTGTATTTGGAATTGAAGTTTCTGTATCAGCACCAATTGCAATTGAATTATCAGCAGCAGATAGGGTATTTCTTCCCAAAGCAACCCCATCAATATTATTTGTTTGTGCATCAAAACCAATGGCTACACTGCCATCTCCAGGCGCCGCAGCATTAAAACCAACACCCACTACGTTCTGAGAGGTCGGGCTCGTGTTGATGTTCGTACCGATTAAGGTATTTCTTTGTCCCGTTGAAAGTGTTGGTGCTGCATTACGTCCAATCGTAATATTATCCGTACCTGTTGTTACTGCACTTCCAGAATTTGCACCTAACAACACATTTCTATCGCCACCAGTTGTTAGAGCACTCCCAGCTCCAACTCCCGCAACTAAATTATCAGTAAAAGGATTGCTGATAAGACTAGTAATTGACCCTAAATCGCTAACTAATGCAATTGTTTCGCTATTGGTCGGTAAGTCCGGGATGTTTAAGACAGGAGCGGCACTAGACTGGGTTGCTACACTTAAGGTAACGTCGTTAGCTCCTGCTTCGAAAATGAATTCCCCATTTACACGAATATCATCAGAAGCTTCATTTCCTAAGTTAATTACCGGGCTATTCAAACTTGTGGCAATTGCCGTATTAGAAATGAAATTACCTGCACCATCCACAATCAAATCACTACTGCCAGCTCCAGTTGTTATTGTGGCAGCAGTTGAAAGGCTACCACCTAAATCAATATTGTTACCACTAAGTGTTACTCCGTTTCCTGAAACCAATGGTGCCGGAATACTTGTATCCACGTAATTTCTTGTCGCTACATCCTGGGCAACTAACGGATCTGCGACATTGCTAATGACCTGGGCACCGGCATCATTGCTCACAGCTAAGACTGCTGCTATGTCTTGTGATTCACCGGTGATAAATCCTTGGGTATCTACATAATTTCTTGTCGCAACGTCTTGGGCTAATGTTGGATCTGCCACATTACTGATGACCTGTGCACCAGCATCATTGCTCACGGCCAAAACCGCAGCTATGTCTTGTGATTCACCGGTGATGAAGCCCTGCGTATCAACATAATTTCTTGTCGCAACGTCTTGGGCTAATGTTGGATCTGCCACATTACTGATAACCTGGGCACCGGCATCATTGCTCACAGCTAGGACTGCTGCTATGTCTTGTGATTCACCGGTGATAAATCCTTGGGTATCTACATAATTTCTTGTAGCTACATCTTGAGCAACCAACGGATCTGCCACATTACTAATGACAAGCCCCCCAGCGTCATTGTTAATTGTTAATACATTAGTCAAATCCTGATTGTCTTGATCATTCGTATCCACATAATTTCTTGTGGCTACATCCTGAGCAGCCAGCGGGTCAGCTACATTGCTAATAACTTGTGCTCCAGCATCATTACTAACAGCTAGAACCGCTGATATATCCTGAATTTCCCCTGTTATGAATCCCTGCGTGTCCACGTAATTTCTGGTGGCTACATCCTGAGCAACCAACGGATCGGCCACATTACTGATAACCTGGGCACCGGCATCATTGCTCACAGCTAAAACCGCAGCTATGTCTTGTGATTCACCGGTGATAAATCCTTGGGTATCTACATAATTTCTTGTTGCCACATCTTGAGCAACCAATGGATCTGCCACATTACTAATGACAAGCCCCCCAGCGTCATTGTTAATTGTTAATACATTAGTCAAATCCTGATTGTCTTGATCATTCGTATCCACATAATTTCTTGTGGCTACATCCTGAGCAGCTAGCGGGTCAGCTACATTGCTAATAACTTGTGCTCCAGCATCATTACTAACAGCTAGAACTGCTGATATATCCTGAATTTCCCCTGTTATAAATCCTTGCGTATCTACGTAATTTCTTGTCGCTACATCCTGAGCAACCAACGGGTCAGCCACATTGCTAATGACTTGTGCTCCTGCATCATTACTAACGGCTAGAACTGCTGATATATCCTGTATTTCCCCTGTTATAAATCCTTGCGTATCTACGTAATTTCTTGTCGCTACATCCTGAGCAACCAACGGGTCAGCCACATTGCTAATGACTTGTGCTCCTGCATCATTACTAACGGCTAGAACTGCTGATATATCCTGTATTTCCCCTGTTATAAATCCCTGTGTGTCCACATAATTTCTGGTGGCTACATCCTGAGCAAGTGCAGGATCTGCTACGTTACTAATTGTCTGCAAACCTGCATCATTGCTGACAGCTAATACCGCTGATATGTCTTGTGTTTCACCAGTAAGAAATCCTTGGGTATCTACATAGTTTCTGGTGGCTACATCCTGGGCGAGTGCCGGATCTGCTACGTTACTAATTGTCTGCAAACCTGCATCATTGCTCACCGCCAATACCGCAGCTATATCTTGTGTTTCACCAGTAAGAAATCCTTGGGTATCCACGTAATTTCTTGTCGCTACATCCTGGGCGAGTGCCGGATCTGCTACGTTACTAATTGTCTGCAAACCTGCATCATTACTAATAGCTAATACCGCTGATATGTCCTGTGTTTCACCGGTAAGAAATCCTTGGGTGTCTACATAGTTTCTGGTGGCTACATCCTGGGCGAGTGCCGGATCTGCTACGTTACTAATTGTCTGCAAACCTGCATCATTACTAATAGCTAATACCGCTGATATGTCTTGTGATTCACCGGTAAGAAATCCTTGGGTATCTACATAATTTCTTGTCGCAACGTCTTGGGCTACCAGTGGATCCGCTACGTTGCTGATGACAAGACCGCCTGCATCATTGCTAATCGTTAAAACATTGGTTAAATCCTGATTGTCCTGATCATTCGTGTCCACGTAGTTTCTGGTGGCTACATCCTGAGCAGCTAGCGGATCTGCTACATTACTGATAACCTGGGCACCTGCATCATTACTTACTGCTAGAACTGCCGCTATGTCCTGTGATTCACCGGTGATGAAGCCCTGCGTGTCAACATAATTTCTTGTAGCAACATCTTGGGCAACCAGTGGATCCGCTACGTTGCTGATGACAAGACCGCCTGCATCATTGCTAATCGTTAATACATTGGTTAAATCCTGATTGTCCTGATCATTCGTATCCACGTAGTTTCTGGTGGCTACATCCTGAGCAGCTAGCGGATCTGCCACATTACTGATGACCTGTGCACCAGCATCATTGCTCACGGCCAAAACTGCAGCTATGTCTTGTGATTCACCGGTGATGAAGCCCTGCGTGTCAACATAATTTCTTGTAGCAACATCTTGGGCAACCAGTGGATCCGCTACGTTGCTGATGACAAGACCGCCTGCATCATTGTTAATCGTTAATACATTGGTTAAATCCTGATTGTCCTGATCATTCGTGTCCACGTAGTTTCTTGTGGCTACATCCTGAGCAGCTAGCGGATCTGCTACATTACTGATAACCTGGGCACCTGCATCATTACTTACTGCTAGAACTGCCGCTATGTCCTGTGATTCACCGGTGATGAAGCCCTGCGTGTCAACATAATTTCTTGTAGCAACATCTTGGGCAACCAGTGGATCCGCTACGTTGCTGATGACAAGACCGCCTGCATCATTGCTAATCGTTAATACATTGGTTAAATCCTGATTGTCCTGATCATTCGTGTCCACGTAGTTTCTGGTGGCTACATCCTGAGCAGCTAGCGGATCTGCCACATTGCTGATAACCTGGGCACCTGCATCATTGCTCACCGACAATACCGCAGCTATATCTTGTGATTCACCGGTGATGAAGCCTTGGGTATCTACATAGTTTCTTGTCGCAACATCTTGGGCAACCAGTGGATCCGCTACGTTGCTGATGACAAGACCGCCTGCATCATTGTTAATCGTTAATACATTGGTTAAATCCTGATTGTCCTGATCATTCGTGTCCACGTAGTTTCTTGTGGCTACATCCTGAGCAGCTAGCGGATCTGCCACATTACTGATAACCTGGGCACCTGCATCATTGCTCACCGCCAATACCGCAGCTATATCTTGTGATTCACCGGTAAGAAATCCTTGGGTATCTACATAGTTTCTTGTCGCAACGTCTTGCGCAACCAGTGGATCCGCTACGTTGCTGATGACAAGACCGCCTGCATCATTGTTAATCGTTAATACATTGGTTAAATCCTGATTGTCCTGATCATTCGTGTCCACGTAGTTTCTTGTGGCTACATCCTGAGCAGCTAGCGGATCTGCCACATTACTAATGACCTGGGCACCGGCATCATTGCTCACCGACAATACCGCAGCTATATCTTGTGATTCACCGGTAAGAAATCCTTGGGTATCTACATAGTTTCTTGTCGCAACGTCTTGCGCAACCAGTGGATCCGCTACGTTGCTGATGACAAGACCGCCTGCATCATTGTTAATCGTTAATACATTGGTTAAATCCTGATTGTCCTGATCATTCGTGTCCACGTAGTTTCTTGTGGCTACATCCTGAGCAGCTAGCGGATCTGCCACATTACTAATGACCTGGGCACCGGCATCATTGCTCACGGCCAAAACCGCAGCTATGTCTTGTGATTCACCGGTGATGAAGCCCTGCGTATCAACATAATTTCTTGTCGCAACGTCTTGGGCTAATGTTGGATCTCCCACATTACTGATGACCTGTGCACCAGCATCATTGCTCACGGCCAAAACTGCAGCTATGTCTTGTGATTCACCGGTGATGAAGCCCTGCGTATCAACATAATTTCTTGTTGCTACATCTTGGGCTAATGTTGGATCTGCCACATTACTGATGACCTGTGCACCAGCATCATTGCTCACGGCCAAAACCGCAGCTATGTCTTGTGATTCACCGGTGATGAAGCCCTGCGTATCAACATAATTTCTTGTCGCAACGTCTTGGGCTAATGTTGGATCTGCCACATTACTGATGACCTGTGCACCAGCATCATTGCTCACGGCCAAAACTGCAGCTATGTCTTGTGATTCACCGGTGATGAAGCCCTGCGTATCAACATAATTTCTTGTTGCTACATCTTGGGCTAATGTTGGATCTGCCACATTACTGATAACCTGTGCACCGGCATCATTGCTCACGGCCAAAACCGCAGCTATGTCTTGTGATTCACCGGTGATGAAGCCCTGCGTATCAACATAATTTCTTGTCGCAACGTCTTGGGCTAATGTTGGATCTGCCACATTACTGATGACCTGTGCACCAGCATCATTGCTCACGGCCAAAACTGCAGCTATGTCTTGTGATTCACCGGTGATGAAGCCCTGCGTATCAACATAATTTCTTGTTGCTACATCTTGGGCTAATGTTGGATCTGCCACATTACTGATGACCTGTGCACCAGCATCATTGCTCACGGCCAAAACCGCAGCTATGTCTTGTGATTCACCGGTGATGAAGCCCTGCGTATCTACATAATTTCTTGTTGCTACATCTTGGGCAACCAATGGATCTGCCACATTGCTGATGACCTGTGCACCAGCATCATTGCTCACGGCCAAAACTGCAGCTATGTCTTGTGATTCACCGGTGATGAAGCCCTGCGTATCAACATAATTTCTTGTTGCTACATCTTGGGCAACCAATGGATCTGCCACATTGCTGATAACCTGGGCACCTGCGTCATTACTTACTGCTAGTACTGCCGCTATATCTTGTGATTCACCGGTAATGAAGCCCTGCGTGTCAACATAATTCCTTGTCGCTACATCTTGGGCTAATGTTGGATCTGCCACATTGCTGATGACCTGTGCACCAGCATCATTGCTCACGGCCAAAACTGCAGCTATGTCTTGTGATTCACCGGTGATGAAGCCCTGCGTATCTACATAATTTCTTGTCGCAACGTCTTGGGCTAATGTTGGATCTGCCACATTACTGATGACCTGTGCACCAGCATCATTGCTCACCGCCAATACCGCAGCTATGTCTTGTGATTCACCGGTGATGAAGCCCTGCGTATCAACATAATTTCTTGTCGCAACGTCTTGGGCTAATGTTGGATCTGCCACGTTGCTGATAACCTGGGCACCGGCATCATTGCTCACGGCCAATACCGCGGCTATATCTTGTGATTCACCGGTGATATATCCAGCATCATTTACCAATGCAGATACGTTATCACCAGCTGTAAGATCATCCGTCTGATCTAAGTCAAGGTTTGCAGGTATTCCCGTCAGTTCAGAAAAATCAACGCCATCTTTAATATTAGCGGGTACGGTTGGATCACTCTCTGTGACTACAAAACCGGCAGTGGTCAAATCAATGGTATTACCTCGATCTATTGATAAATCTGATCCCGAGAGCGTTAAGTTTTGATTATCTGTATTGATGCCACTCAAGTCAATGGTGTTGCCATCCTCAATTGTCAGATCAGTTCCTGAGAGTGTTAGAGTTTGATTGTCTGTATTGGTGTTCGCCACCCAATTGGGATTCACCCAGAAATAGAAGGCATTATCATCACGGTCAAATACCATCAATCCATTGTCTGCGGCTGTCAATGATGTATTCATTGCATTACGCTGGGCATTCGTCAAACTTGGAATCATTAATCCTTGATCTCCATTCGGGGAGACAAGGTGCAAAACTGCATTTGGATTCGGTGTTTCAGTATTAATTCCAGCTGTAAACTCTTGCGAGAAGGTGAGTTTACTACAAAGTATTGCTGACGTTATTAAGAATAATCTAAAGGTAGCTTTCATGGTTTTGACTGTCTTATGGCAATATCAAAAATACTTATTCAGATCACCGGAAGCGAACCTCAGATTGTTAATTCGACCTAGCGTCTATTTCAATAGATAGGAGGCCAATCTTGGGGAATAAATCCTATTGTAACGTCACAAAGTCCAAAATGGAATAATCAAAGGCATTGTTTTCTCAAAAAATGTCTAAAAAAGATACCGGTGCTATCCCAAGACCACCTTTCTTGGGAATTAGCCAATTTGATTTTATCGGCTAAGAGATAAAAGAACTAGTTCATTTGAACATTTTACCAAAAGCAATATCGCTATTTCAGCCTGTTAGATAGATATTGATGAGGTACCTGTGAATTAGCTATTTTTTCATGATTCTAACCAATCGATCGGAATCTGCATTGATAAGCTTCAGAAAATAAATGCCTTCGGGATAGGCATACAAAGAAATGGTTCCTTCGAATGCATCATCATATCGGCTAAATCTGTGATGCTGAATGACTCTTCCATTCAGATCAATGATATCTACTTCAAGAAACCCTTTGATGTATTCATGGCCCGGAACTGAAATCTTAAAGACTCCTGTTGTTGGATTTGGTGCGATTGTGATGGTCTCCTCAACAGAAGTGCCAAGGACGAAATCTACTGTTTGAGTCAATGTTTCGAGGCATTTTGTTCCATTGGATCTAAACTGTATTTCATAAGTGCCAGATTCCAAATTTGAGAAGATGTTTGAGGACTGGAATGTTTCTCCACCATCAATGCTATACTCATACTCTTCCGTGCCTGTTACAATTATTTCAATATTACCCGTATTGTCGCCATTATTTTCAGTGTTTACACTGACGGATAAATCACAATCCAACAATAAGTTAATTGTCTCTTCATAAATGCAATTCCCATTTTGACCCGAGACATAGACTTCATAAGAACCGATATCCAGGCCGTCAAATATTGAAGATTCCTGAAACGTCTCTCCCGCATCAATACTGTATAGGTAGTTGTAGCTTCCTGAAGCCTCAATGGAAATTGATCCTGGAGAATCGTTCCCGGGATTCAAAATATCAACTTCAACTGTAAGGTTGCAGGCCGTTCCTAAACAAAACTCCGTACGTTCAGAATCTGAAAATTCCCCACTGCTTGCAAATATTGTGTCTCCTTCCATATCTGCTAAAGCATAAGATCCTTCACCAAACTGACAACAAATTCCGTCGTTCTCTGAATCGTTAATTACAAATTCATAACATGCATCCGGGTCGATGCATAAGAATTCAGAAATTGTGGTTTCCTGATCTGCATATGGTCCTCCACTTCCAACAACTGCTCCTTCTGAATCAAGAAGTTCCCAGGTAGTTTCATTTGGAAATCTATCCGTTAAAATGGTGAATACTACCTGCTCTTGACTTGCATCATAATCCACTAAAAGGGCAGACTCATTATCATCCAAAATTTCATCTGTAACATTGTTTGGATTGGCAAGCACAATTGAGATATTGTTGTTACCGGAAACAAGGTTTGAAACCGTTACTTCTTCAATTACTGATTCACCTCTTTCCAGTAACCCGGACCACTCAATGGTTTCTATGAAAACCTCATTTAAGGAAACTTGAATATCAATTGATTCTAATGAAGCTTCACCTTTATTCTCGATTTCTACGTCTACTGTAATGTTTGGATTACATGTGTCAGCAGGACCGGATGCTGATACACTTGCATCGTTTTCTGCAAGTTTTGTAACTGATTTAGACAGAAGGTTATTACCTGGAACTTCGTCACCAGCGAGTACTACTTCGACACTAATTTGATAATCTCCGAACGTAGATAAGTCTACTGTGGTAGCAAAATCGTGTTGTAGACTGGTACCAGCTACTAGATTTGTGTTATGGGTATAAGTTTCTATGGTTACATCATCTACTACTAAAACCAAATCGAAATCAATGGCATCTTGAATGCCAATATTGTCAATAGTGACCGTTACGGTCTCAGTGGCAGATAATGTAGCAGAAGTATTTGGAGCATCAATTGCCGATACCGTCAAATCGTTTGTGTTATCTTCAAGCTGGAATGCCACAATTCTTGTTTTGGATCCTCCTGATGCAGCATATTCCGAGGTATACCAGAAAGTGCGTTCATTTATTGGATCTACAGCCATTTGAGCATAATCACCAAACCGATCACCTGTAACTGAAGCATCACCGTCAACTACATCAACCTCAGGTACTGTCATGGTACCCAGGGCATCTTCAGCATACCTTCCGGTAAACTTGATGCCTACAAATTCTTCTGAACTGGTGGTATTATAGCCTAATCCAATGTTACCATCTTTATCCATAGAAATTGATGGCATGAACCTATGCAAACCATCATCTGGAGCATACGTTCCCTCCTGATGGAGTGTCCAGTCACCAGTCGTTCTTCTTAACTCCATCCATCTGATCCCTGACAAATTTTCGCCATCGGTTACATCGGTAATGAAACTCAAAACGATAGACTCATGGGTTTCAAAATTTCTATAATGAGGAAGGTTCATAATGACTTCCGGAATTGCATCAATGCCCTGTGAAGAACCTCCTTGAGAAAGGCAAGAGAAATCCTCTCCATTAGCATTATCACATGGATAGCTGTCAAATGGTGTGGTAACAATGGCTGTCGAAGTAACAATTGTTTCGCCCTCAAGGTCCACGTCGAATGTAAATACTTCAACAACATCGTTTGACACCTCCCCCCAAGAGGCATCATTGATCTTTACCGCGAGTGGCTTTGAGTCTGCCGGCGGAACATCACCTATCCAGCTTACTGGAGTTGTCACGTAAAATCCCGCTTCAGTATCATTATTTCCGGCTATTTCAACGCGTTGTGCAGGAATTTCAGATTCACCAGCAAGAAAAGCAGAACGATCAAAGAAATATTGATGCAGAGCTCCTGGTCCACCTTCATTGGTAGTTACCATATAGGTGTCACTCCATATTGCCCACTTAGGATAATCAGGGAAACTGGGGGGTGAAAATGCATATGCATTGTAGCTGCCTAGTGGATCACTGGTATCTGATATTGCGAAAAGTAGATTAGAAGTACCAAATGGCGATGTAAACTCTGTAATGATCCATCGGTTGTATTCGTGATCATACAGGATAATTGGGTCTCCTGCGGAACTTTCATTAATTGACGTCCAAAGCGTATTAGCTGCAAATTGATCAATCAAAGTCCCATCTGTTTTGTCATAAACAGCAATATCGGTGGCATTTATCGCTTGAACGTAATACTTCAATCCAACATCCCCACTAGGATCATTTGGGGATCCAAAGTCACTTGCCAAGCCATCCATGTTTATATCTGGTGTTATACCGGCCATCCTGCCTCCCTCGAAACTGCTATACTGACGCAATGGATCAGCTCCTTGATGTTCTAACTCTGGAATGATCGCATTGCTCCCTTTTCTTCCAATGAAATTTTCAGGAGCTGCGGTGATTTTTGCTTTTTTTGCGGCCTTTTTATTTCTATCCGTAGATGAAACTCTGATTAACTCTTTAACGGGCTTTGTTTTGCCAAGATAAATGGCTTTTAAGCTGCTAACTTTTACATTCTCAACCTGCTTAGTTTTGGACTGACTAAAACCTAAAACGGCAGAGATCATGAAGATTGCCGTAAATAATTTACCTCTCATAACTTAATTCTTTACAGGTTTTGTTTTCCCTGATTTAGTGTTTTGAATTTTCTCTGAGTTTGCTTTTTTCGTTTGCAAAGAAGCATCAATGATTCTTTTATCATCGTTCAACTTCTCTATGAGCCTAGTGGCTTCATCCTCACCTCCAACAACCTTTATCATCCATTGATTTTGAGACCTACTGATGCGTTTCATGCTCTCTATTTCAAAAGATTTTATTGATTCGATATCTTCTGGTGCCAGGTTATCGGTTAACAGCACAATCAGTGGAATTGATTGCCCTACTTCTTCCAACTGTCTTAAACCCGCAGATTTACAATGGGTCAGCAACAGAGCCAATGCAATCAAAATGTAAGTATTCCTCCGCATTCATTTTAAATTAAACACTCAAAAATAGGTTTATCCTATGTAATTAGATAGAAATTATTAACTATCATCTTTTATAAACCTGAAGAATCGATTCCATACAACGTTCTCCATCCATTGCAGCTGACACAATCCCTCCGGCATATCCTGCTCCCTCTGCACAAGGAAAGAGTCTTTTAACTTCAGTATGCTCGCATGTTATTTTATCCCTTGGGATTCTAACCGGTGATGAAGTTCTACTTTCAACCCCGATAATTTGTGCTTCATTAGACAAATAACCTTTCATTTTTTTACCAAAATGCTGGAATCCTTGCCTTAGACGTTTTCCGATGAAAGATGGAAGGACGCTCATCATATCCACAGAATTTACCCCAGGTTGATAGGAAGTGTCTAACAATTTGTCTGAAGTTTTACCATTCACAAAATCAATCATACGTTGAGCAGGTGCAACCTGTGTCTTGCCCCCTATCTTCCAGGCTTGTTTTTCAACATCTGATTGGAATTCCATGGCTGCAAGCTCATTGTATTTATGGTATGTGGGAATATCTGACAACTCTACTGCTGCAACAATACCTGAATTAGCAAATTTGCTATCTCTTCTTGAGGGACTCATGCCATTTACTACCAATTCACCTGGCGCAGTTGCCGCTGGAACAATAAATCCTCCCGGACACATGCAAAAAGAAAACACCCCTCTTTCATAGCCTTTAAGCGTAGTTTGTGTAACAAGTGAGTAAGCAGAAGCAGGCAGGTATTCCCCACGATTTTCACATTTATACTGGATTTGATCGATGAGTTGCTGAGGGTGTTCAATGCGAACTCCAAGTGCGAACGGTTTAGCTTCGATCTTAACACCTCTTTTCTGACAAAGTCGAAAAATATCTCGTGCTGAATGTCCTGTAGCCAATAGTACGGCTACCCCTTTGAACTTTTCACCTGATGCGATTACACCTTTCATTTCATTATTCTCAATAATGAAATCTGTCACTTTTGTGTTGAAGTGTACTTCCCCTCCGGCTTCTTCAATAGTTTCTCTTAAGGCTGTCACCAATTTGGGAAGCTTATTGGTTCCAATGTGAGGATGAGCTTCAAAAAGTATTTCCGTAGTAGCACCATGCGCGACCAAAATTTCAAAAACTCTCCGAATACTCCCCCGCTTTTTGGATCTCGTATAAAGTTTTCCATCAGAATACGTTCCAGCTCCTCCTTCACCAAAACAATAGTTGCTTTCAGGATTCACCAGGTGCTTTTTATTGATATCTGCAAGATCCCTTCTTCGTGCCTGAACGTCTTTACCTCTTTCGAGGATAATTGGCTTTAAACCACCTTCAATTGCTTTTATTGCTGCAAACAAACCTGCTGGCCCCGCGCCAACAATGATTACCGGATCATTATCACGAACATCATGGTCTTTTTTAAAATACTCAACGTATTCTACCTCTGGCGGTGTATCTCTGACCTCCACTCTCAGATTTACTTTAATATTCTTTTGCCTGGCATCTACTGATCTTCTTAAAATCTCCACGAATTGACCTGGCTTCAATTGACCGGAACTCGAAAGAAAGGATTCAAGGGCTTCTGCATTGAATCCAATTTCAGGATTTACAACAATGTCATGAATGGGCATTCCGCAAAAGTAGTCTGCGTTGTATTCAGACCATGATTCCATGTATCTTTATATTATGAATATTCAAGATTATCTATCGCAGGTCAACCAATATTTTTCTCCAAAAGTCATCGGAGAAGTCAACGACATTTATGTCAAAATCGCAAAGATCAAGGGAGAAGAGGTCCCCTGGCATAACCACGCCAATGAAGACGAAGCATTTTATATCATTGATGGAGAGCTGTTGTTTGAGGAAGAAGGAAAAGAGCCCTTTACGATGCGAAAGGGTGATTTTTATGTGGTGAAGCGAGCCATCAATCATCGCGTTTCTTCGACAGAGGAATGTCAAATAATGCTAATCGAGAACAAAAATACCGCACACACAGGAGAAGTTGAATCTCCGATTACGAAGAGCATCGAAGACCAACTCAAATAATTTTTTTCATCTTCTTGTAAGAATTCTCCGCATGAAGGGACTAGTGGGGTAACGATTCGAAAATGAAAGAAAGCGAACAGCGAAAAATCTTTGATAATTGGCTTGACGGGTATCGAGCATTGCTATTTAAGGTCATAAGAGCTTATGCCCACACAGACGAAGATCAAAATGATCTTTTTCAGGAGGTATGCATACAGATGTATCGTTCTATCCCAAATTTCAAGGGCTCATCTGCTGTTTCTACCTGGCTCTACAGAATTGCTTTAAATACAGCAATCAAATGGAGTACAAAGGAAAAGAAACATGTTACCGGACATCACGAGGTTGAAAAAATGACCCATCTATTGGTTACAAAAATTGACCCTATTGATGATCGTGTGGCATGGCTTTATGACGAAATCAAGCGGATGAATGAGGTTGATCGTTCGCTCACACTTTTACTTCTTGATGGATATAGCTATAAGGAAATGTCAGAAATGATGGGAATTTCTGAGAGCAACATTGGAGTAAAGATTCATCGAATCAAAAAGCAATTAGTCTATAACTCAAAACAATACGAATATGGAGTTTGAGGAAATGCAAAAAATTTGGAACGAACAAAAAGGAGAAACTATGTACGCAATTAATGAAAAGGCACTTCACAGAAGTATCACTCGTAAAAAGGATGCTTCTAGCAGAAGGATTAATATTGTAGAAATAAGTTTAATGATCATCAATAGCATCGTATCACTTGTACTTTTAGCAGATGCAATCATAGATAAAGAAGGTTTCTGGGATTATGCGGGAGCGGTTATTATGGCTTTAACGGTGGTTTTTCTTTTACTATTTAGAGTGCGGAGAAGGAAAAACGAGAAAAAATTTGATCGAACATTGATGGGCGAACTTGATCATGCAATAGCAAATAGCCATTCGATTATTCAGATAGCGACAATGATGATCTATTATTATCTGATCCCAGTTGGTTTTTTCACTCTCGGCAAAATGTTTTATTTCGGGGCTTCATTGGAGAAGTGGCTGTTAATCATAGGTATGTTTGCACTCGCTTTTTTCCTTGTCCGTTGGGAAAGAAAGGCATGTCATATTCCAAGAAAACGCAAATTGGTAGCTATGAAACACAAATTGCTGGAGCAGTAACTGGTGGTATTCGAATATCCAATTGACTAATTCAATGGATGAATAAAATCGTAATAAAAGAGATACCGTTAAATTTTGAGTCAGACTATAGGAGTCTTGTTAGAAAAGCATTCATCAACGACCATGAGTGCTTTCGTATTTCTCCTAACGATCCATTAGACATCCCTTTTGCGGTTAATAGTTCATCGGAGGCATTTACACTTGGTGCTTTTCTAAAGAATGAGCTGATAGGGGTTGTTTCATTCAAAAGAGAAGGTTCAAATCGAGAAAAATTAAGACATAAAGGTTTATTGACCCGTATGATCGTAGCAACCGCTCACCGGGGTAAAGGCGTTGGTAAACAATTGATTGCAGCGGTTATTCGAAGAGCCAAAACACTAGATGGTATTGAACAAATCAATTTAACGGTCATTCCTTCTAACAAAAAAGCCAAATCGCTGTATGAGCAATTTGGCTTCCAAACCTTTGCCTCAGAGGCTCATGCCATTAAATGGCATGGGAAATATTATACCGAAGATCAAATGGCATTAAGGTTATAATCAGCCTTACACTCAATTCACTTCCAGATTTCCGGGAAGCCTGGCCTGAAGTCCTTTAAGGTTATTCAGTTCTTTGGCCTTTTTCAACAATGGGTCAGCCTCCACGCCAAATAAGGTAAATTGAATCTTCGCACTCATCTTCTCTACAATCTCCTCTATGAATGGCTTCTGTTTTGGATAATAGGAAATAGAATAATCATCTTCTATGCCCGCTGCAATTGCTGCAAGTTCAACGGCATCATTAAAATCTCCCAGTTGATCGACCAATCCATTTTCAACAGCCTGTTCACCACTCCATACTCTTCCACTTGCGATTCTCTTTATTTCATCCTGACTCTTACCCCTGGCCTCAGCTACTTTTTGTGTGAACACCTCATATCCTTCATTCACGCCACGTTGAATGATGGCGCGTTCCGCATCTCTTAACGGTCGAGTAACGGTATAAATGTCCGAATATTCACCTGTTTTCACGACATCATGAGTGATTCCAATTTTGTTTTCAAGAAATTCTCCAAAATTGAACCACATTCCAAAAATCCCAATAG
This sequence comes from Ekhidna sp., assembly GCA_965601465.1. GTDB lineage: Bacteria > Bacteroidota > Bacteroidia > Cytophagales > Cyclobacteriaceae > Ekhidna. The sequence continues at coordinate 4,191,444 of OZ271834.1, forward strand.
ACCCTGTAATGGTATTGGGCTGTGCAAGGATTGTATCGGCTGGCATTGCGATATAATATCCTCCTGAGGCAGCAGCACCACCCATAGATGCTATGATTGGTTTTTTACCTTTTGTTAACATCAATTCTCGCCAAATCATATCGGAGGCCGTCATGCTTCCTCCACCCGAATTGACACGCATCACAATGGCTTTAACCTTATCGTTATTTCTAGCCTTTCTTATCTCCTTTGCAAACGTAGCTCCAACGATGCCCTCATCGCCTCCCATGTTTATATCTCCTTGGGCAACAATTACCGCTATCCGGTTACTTGAATAGCTTGATTCTGTGGATGTAGCTTGGATGTACTTATTCATTTTCATTGTTCTCAGATCCTTGCTCTCACTTAATCCCAGCTTTTCTTTCATCACGCTCTTGAGTTCATCCTCATACCCAATCTTATGAATGAGCCCAACATCTACCGCATCTTGAGGAAGATTCACCACCATTTTGTCAGATATTTCTTTCAGCTTTTCAATAGGTATCCGAATGGAATTAGAGACATTGTTGAGATAGGTATTGTACATCGAACCAAGTAGCTCGGTATATTGGAGCCTATTCTCTTCACTGAGATCTTTGCGAATGTACGGTTCTACATAACTTTTAAAATCGCCTACTCTAAACACTTCAGGTTTGATATCTAATTTGTCAAACATCCCTTTAAAAAAGGTGATATTGGCATCTAGTCCATTAAACTCAATGCCTCCCGTGGGATTAAGAAAAAGGCTATCTGCAACAGATGCTACATAATAGTCCGATTCGCTCATGTACTCAGCGTAGGCGTAGACAAATTTCCCGGATTCTTTGAAGGAAAGAAGCGCATCACGTATCTCTTGCAAGCCAGCATAGCTCCCTGCTAAATACATGGGTTCTAGATAAATTCCTTTAATTCGATCATCGTATTTAGCATTTTCTATCGCTGTGATGATATCTAATAAGCTTTGAGGTTTTGGCCCATCAGCAAAAGCATTTAGAAATGGATCATCAACCGTTTTGTCCATTAAAATTCCAGACATTGGAAAATATAGGACGGAGTTGGATTTCACCGATGGAACTTCATCAGCGGAGGCAGATGCTACGAGGCCTATGAGCATAAAAAAGCCCAAAAAGGTAAAAATGATCAGTCCTAAAAGGGTGGCTAGTAGATTTCTTAAAAAAGCCATGTATTTTGTTTTGGAACGTTTAGTTTGTCTTTGAAACTCGCAAAAGTAAGACGAGGTTTGCAAACATTTGATTAAGAAAGTGTATGAACGGAATTTACATCCTGTTGGGTAGCAATATGGGCAATCGGTTGGAATACCTGAGAGAAGCGGAACAGCAGCTTATGTTGTCCGGTATTCAGGTAGTAGATGAATCCTCGATTTACGAAACTGAACCATGGGGTAAGAAAGATCAAGATTGGTTTTTGAATGTGATCTTACAAATTGAAACATCGAAAGACTCCACCGAACTTCTGAGTATCTTACTGAACGTAGAAAAGTCTTTAGGAAGAATAAGAAAAGAAAAATGGGGAGAGCGCAGCATTGATATCGACCTGCTTTATTATCACAACCAAATCCTATCCTCCGAGGAGTTAATAATACCGCATCCAGGAATCGCTGATCGCAGGTTCACACTTATACCTCTTGCAGAAATGTGTCCGTTGGAAAAACATCCTGAAACTGGAAAAACGCAAATGCAAATGCTTGCGAATTGCGAGGATCAACTAGATTGCAAGCTTACTGATTACAAGCTCTGATTGATGTCGTTATTTGAAGGAATTTTACTTGTATTCGCTGGTGCATTTGCTGGCTTTGTAAATAGCATTGCCGGTGGTGGATCATTACTCATAATGCCTTTATTGATATTCATGGGTTTACCTTCTGCAGAAGCCAATGGAACAAATCGAGTGGCCATATTTATTCAAAATATTTTTTCCGTGGCAGGGTATCGAAGTAAGGGTGTTTATGTATTTCCATATGCCATTTATGTGGCGATACCTGCAGTAATTGGAGCAATTATTGGGTCCAACATTGCGGTCGATATAAGTGATCAGCTTTTTAATCGTATTCTGGCAATTGTGATGTTGGTAGTGATGTCGATTTCTGTGTTCCGACCTGCATTTAATGTTAACCCTGAGGAAATTCTTTCAAAGAATAAGATTTGGCTCAGTGTGTTTGTTTTCTTTTTCCTCGGAATCTATGGTGGTTTTATTCAGGCAGGGATCGGATTTTTGATAATAGCGACACTCACTTCTATTCATGGATTTAACATAGCAAAAACAAACAGCATCAAAGTTTTTGTCATTCTATGCTATACGCTAGCTGCTGTCATCGTTTTTTATTTAGAAGATAAAATAAGGTGGGAATATGGACTTGTCCTGGCGTTTGGGAACTCAATAGGCGCCTGGGTTGGTAGCAGGTGGTCCGTCGGTAAAAGTGATCGATTGATACGAACCATTCTCCTGGTGATGGTCGTTGCGCTTTCAATTAAATTGTGGTTTTTCTAGAGCAAGATCTGATCATTTTAAAATTGAAACCCAACCTTTAAAACTTTCTTGGGTACATGAATTAAATAATCGATAATAGTAGGTTCCTGAAGGGAGGTCAGGACACCATTCATTATTATATGACCTATTTTCATAAACTTTAACTCCTGCTCGGTTAAATACTTCTATTAAATCTCCCACCAAATCTCTGTCAACAACAAAACAATCATTCAATCCATCATTGTTTGGTGTGATTACATTTGGGATAAATGTTTCTTCTAGTGAAATAACTTCTACTAAAACAGAATCTCTAACAACCCCACAGCTATTTTGAAATTCAACCCAATAATTTCCTGCCTGATTCACAAAAATGATACTATCGCGAGCTCCGGTACTCCAAACAATGTTTTCAGAAACCGTAGCGATCAACTCGAAAGGAAGTTCTGATGAACAAATTTGATATCTATCTTCAGCAATGAGTTCAGAATCTAGAACAAGCAACTCTACATCAAAATCATCCCTAATCAATCCCAATGATGTCTCTCTTTCCAACCAATAACTTCCTGGTAGTGAAATGTCGATTTGCTCAGAAGTACTGCCGGTAGACCAGAAGTAGCTTTCGACGCAATCACTTGAAGCATTAATTGAAACAGACTCTCCTTCACAAATTGTAAAAACTGGATTTAGGGGTTCCAAGTCTGCATAATCTTCAAAGACTAACTCAGTTATACCTATAGATTGATAAAAGAGTGTAGAATCCGTCTGATTCATAGCGGACTCCCACGTTAAATCATCATTTCCGTTCCTAAATTCAAGTACCCCACAATCAGGATTAGAAGCATGAATTTGATAATGTTCTTGAATTCCATTTCGAAAAATTGGGTATACGCCATAATATCCCCCAGAAAAATCTTGTGAACTCTCAGATGTTGAATTTGGGGAGTCGTTTACCTTATATACGTGGTATCCAACCCAATTATCTGACTCTGTTGTTATCCAAAAAGAATCAGTCTCATTCTTAAACAACCTTGCCCTTGTTCCTCCACCGAAATATTCAAAATATGATTCGTCACCAACTCCTGCTCCAGATAGTTGCCATGTTACCGTGCCCTCAATGCTCCCAACACTTCCATCTATTAGCTCTTCAGTAGTATTACCAGTCCCTTCATTAAATGTCCAGTATCCAATTAAATCATCTTCACCTCCAATGAGCTTCCTTGCTAAATTATTTCGAATTTCAATTTCAGTAAGAGAAGCATTCCAAATAGCAAGTTCATCAATTTGTCCATCCAGATATTGAGGTCCATTATTATCTTCTAAGAATCCAATTAATGTAACACAAGTAGGATCTACGTCCATTGACTGACCACTTCCGCTATAACTTCCCCCTATATCAATTCCATTGATATAGATATCCATATCAGTTTCATCTCTCATGACTAAAGCAACATGCGTCCAATCGATAGGATTATTGATTGTCTGTGTTTTTGATCTTCTGAATGCTGGATTGAGTGGGCCCCGTCCATCGCCATAACTTACAGAAACAATGTCTTCGACAAAAGTGGAATAGAAACCATAATAGGTCCTATCAGGAACCCAACAACTACTAAGTATTACCTCTGCTCTATCCCGAGAGCTTTCTAGTTTAACCCAATATGTTATGGTTATCGGAAGTGATACCGAATTAAATATTGCATCATGGACAATTCGTGTTGAAGAACCGTCGAAGAAAAGCGTGTTTCCTGCCCCAGGTTCTTGTGAGTAAGTAGTGCTAATATTAAAAATAAAAAGGATAAATAAACTCTTTAATTTCATCTTCTAAAATTGTCTCAATGCAAATTTTAACTCACTTTAGCAAAAGTATGGAATATACCAAGGCAATTGATATTGATGTATTTAATTATCAACATCAAATAACCATTAGATTATAATGGGAGTCGTTATCAAGCAAAGTTTTTGGGGTACGGTCATCGCTTACATTGGCGTAGTTGTAGGTTATCTGAACGCACTTTATTTCAGAGCTGAATATTTGAATTTAGATCAAATTGGACTATTTACACTGATCACCGCGAATGCGATGATGGTCTCGCCAATATCATCTTTTGGCATGGGTAGCTCTTTTCTGAAGTTTTTTTCGGCTTTTGATCTGAAAGACAGAAATAGTTTTTTCAGTATTCTATTCCTTGTTACGGTTGTAGGAAATGTAATCATCTTGCTTTGCGGATTCCTATGCAAAGACCTCATTTCTGCACGCTATCTGGAAACAGCTCCAGCATACATAGATTACCTGTCTGTTACTGCTGTTATCGTTGTTGCGAATAGCTTGTTTGATTTGTTTTTCATATATAGTACTACCATCATGAAAGTAATCTTCCCTTCATTTTTGAGGGATATTTACTTAAGATTGGGTTCACTTATACTTGTTATTGGGTACGGAATAAGCTGGTGGGACTTTGAATATGCGATAATTGGTTTAGGGCTTGTTTATGCCTTCGCATTCGTGTTTTTATTCGTGCAACTTACTTATAAGCATGGATTTAAATTTCAATTAAGGATTGGAATTATTACCAGGGAATGGAGAGAAAAATTGGTGAAGTTTGGTTCCTATTCAATGCTCATGGCTGGAAGTTTTGCGTTGATTAACAACATATCAATTGAACAAATAACAGCCATCCTTGGACCTGATATTACTGGAATATTTACCACCTGTTTTTTTATTGCCGTAGTGGTGGAAATGCCGCGTAGAAATATGGCAAAAGTTATTGTACCGATTATATCCAGAGAATTTGAGTCCAAGAACATGAAGGAAGTAGGTAATATTTACAAAAGAAGCTCTATCACCATGTCTGTCATTGGTCTACTTCTTTTTATAGGTATTGCCACAAATCTTCGGGATTTGTTTGACATAATCCCACAAGGTGAGGCATTCAGTGCTGGCTTTTGGGTTGTCGTGAGTGTCTGCTTTGCAAAACTTGTCATTATGATTTCAAGTTTTGGAGGAGAAATAATCAACTTCTCAAGCCATTATAAATTCAATCTTATATTTCAAGTTCTATCGGCTATTCTTTTGATTGTGTTGAATTATTTCTTAATAGAAAAGTGGGGTCTGAATGGTGCAGCAATAAGCTATTTGTCAGCAATACTTATTCATTGTCTATTGAAAATATTTTTTGTAAGATTACAATTCGGTCTTCACCCATTCATAAAATCTCACATCCCCTTAGTGTTAATAGGATTTGCAGTTGGAATTGGAGCATATATTTTCCAACCTAATCTACACCCAATAATCAATATTGGACTTAGATCAAGCTTAACCCTACTGTTATTTACCATTCTCATCTATCGAATTAAGATTTCTACAGACATCAATAGAGTCATTCATTCTACCTTTGAGCGTTTTTTAAAGATTAACCTTCCAAAATGAAATTAGACATCAACAGAAATACTCTTGTCAATCATGCCACAGCTATAAGTTTTTTCTTGATTGCATTTGTTGTATTATTTCATCCTTCAATTTTTGGAGGGAAAACACTGGCTCGTCATGATATACAGCAGTGGGAAGCTTCAGCAAAAGCTATCGCAGATTTTAGAGATCGTACGGGTGAAGAACCATTATGGACAAACTCCATGTTTAGCGGAATGCCTGCTACGCTGGTATCTACCGTATATTCCGGAGATTTAATATTTCCAATTTTCAGGTTTATAAATTTTCATAGTCCCTATTCACTTCTTTTGATTTCATGCATCTGCTTTTACTTTTTAATGCTAAGCTTTAAAGTGGAACCGCTAGTTGCCGCAGTTGGAGCGATATGCTATAGCTACTCTTCCTATGTATTAATTGGTTTAACCGCAGGTCATACAAGTAGAATTGCCGCAATTGCATTTTTTCCTTTAGTTGTAGCAGGAATAAATCTGATTTTTCAAAAAGAATATCGTTGGGGATTTATTGCTACATCATTAGGGTTGGCCATTCAAATAAAGGTTAATCACTTACAAATCACCTATTACCTGGCATTACTACTCCTTGTTTTCGGACTTTATCACTTAATTCTACAGATTAAAGCTAAAGAAAAGAGCCTTTGGACAAGAAAAATACCTGTTTTGGCCATAAGTGTAATACTCGCCGTAGGTTGCAATTTTGGACAACTTTGGGATATTGCGGACTACGGAAAATATTCAACCAGAGGAAAAAGCGAACTTAAGTCCAGCAATTCAGGACTAGACAAGGATTACATTTTTGAATTCAGCAATGGCATTGCAGAACCAATGGTTCTTTTTATTCCCAACTTTTATGGTGGTGCCACTACTGAGTCATTGAGCTCAAAATCAAATCTTGCCAAAGCATTGAGGCAAAATGGGGTGCCTAGAAACCAAGTAGAAGAATACACAAATAATGCGCGTACCTATTGGGGGAGTCAACGTTTGACGGCACCCTATTATGTAGGTGCAATTGCCGTTTTTCTTGCAGTTCTTGGAATCTTTACCCTAGAGAAAAAGAAAAAAGCATGGCTACTGATAGTTGTTGGGTTAGGAATCGTTTTGAGTTGGGGAGATAATTTTTCAACGGTCAATTACTTTCTATTTGAAAATTTACCCGGTTACAACAAGTTTAGATCTGTGACCTTCACGATCTTGTTGAGCATATTTGGTATTGCTACCCTTGCTTCACTGGGGTTAAATGAAGTTCTTACATCTGGAAAGGTCAGTCTAAAGTCACTCATGTATGCTATTGCTATTACAGGTGGATTTGCATTATTAGCTGCAATCTTCGCCGGAGTTGGGAGATATAACGCTCCGGTTGACCAAAACCTACTCGCGCAACAGATCCCACAGTGGTTTATCGATGCATTACGCGCTGACCGAGCAAGTCTATTGCGAAAAGATGCTTTACGTACCGCACTATATGTAGCATTAGCCGGAGGTATGGTTTATTTGATATTAAAAGAGAAAATCAGTAAGAAATTGGGTTTATTAGTTATCCTCACACTCACCTTACTCGATGTTCTTTTAGTAGACAAAAGATATTTGAAAACCTCTGCTTTCGTTAAAGTGGCGGACAGATCGGTGGTAAAAACCGAAGCGGATGATTACATACTGGGAAGAACTCAACCAGGAGATAGAGTATTAAATATCCTAAACCCTTTCAATGATGCTATCACTTCATACTACCACAATTCAATTGGAGGATATCACGGGGCCAAGCTAGGTCGCTATCAGGAATTAATTGAAAACACATTGAGCCCTGAGATTCAAGAGCTTATTACTCGACTCCAAAGTGGGGACCGAAACATGAGCGGGCTCGAGAACTTGAATATGTTAAATACCAAATATCTAAAATTTGGCAATTCGCAAGGTCAGGTTATCACTAATCCCAATGCGAACGGAAGCGCATGGTTTGTTGAAGCCATCGAAACTGTCAATTCGCCACAGGAAGAGATGGATGTCCTTAAAATGATAGATACAAAAACAACAGCTGTCATTGATGTGAGTAAGTTTAGTGAGGCTGGAAATATCCAGATTACTGCAAGCAACACTTCCATATCTCTCTTGGAACGAGACTTAAACAAACTTTCTTATAGTTATACATCGGATGGTAACGGGCTAATTGTTTTCTCTGAAGTTTATTATCCTAAAGGTTGGATTGTAGAAATAGATGGAAATGAGGTGGATCTGATGAGAGCTAACTATGTTCTTCGATGTATCGAGGCTCCTGCAGGTAATCACACCATTGAGTTTAGATACGAACCTCAGATTTATGCAACGGGTAATAAAATTATGCTGATATCTGGGATTTTGCTGATTGTTGGTTGCCTGGGTGCAATTATCCTTCCCTACTTACCAAGAAAAGAATAGCACACATGATCATTCCGCACAATAAGCAGTTTTGCCTGACAAAAACTGTTATTAATGATTCTTTCTTTAAGGAATGGATGCATTCCGATATTGGAGGTTACCGTCTCTTTACTCATCCTAACTTGTCTTGTGTTTCAATCGACAATGGAAATAACAAAATTGTTGGCTTAGGAAACTTTTATGATTATCGAAATCCCGATGATTCTAATGAAGAATTCATCAAAAGATTAGGTGTATGTAGCATCGATGAAATCTTCGCTGAATATTCTCATTTGAGTGGCGAAAACGTACTCATCATATCGAATTCTGAGGAAATGATATTAATGAATGATGCGTGTGCTCAAATGGAAGTATACTACAATCAGGATTTTTCCATTATTGGTTCCCAACCAAAACTCTTCGAACAATTTAGTCAACTGACAAAAAGAACCGATCAAATTGCTCAGGATCATTTTAGTTCTGATGACTTTCAAAGAAAAAAGACCAATGTGGGGACAGAAACTCAATTCGAAGGCATATTTCACCTGATTGGCAATCATTATCTTAACTTCAATGAGAAAAAGCAACTTCGCTTTTATCCCAATAAAAAGATAAAGTCATCTTCCGTTATGGATAGTGCTGAGAAGGTAAGAGAAATATTGACCGGTTATCTCAAATCAATAGCAAATCGAGGTACAGTGGCTTTGCCGGTCACTGCTGGCATAGATAGCAGGGTAATTTTAACTTGCGCCTTGGATGCTAAGATCCAAAATCTCGAGTTTTTTACTATTAAGTTTCCTTGGATGGATGACAATCACAACGATATTGTCATCCCAAAACAAATCGCAAAGAAATTAGACCTTAAGTTAGATATCTATGATATCTCAAAGAAAGAAACACCCGATATTCCCGAATTCGATCAAAGCTTAACGTTGCACAATAAATTATTTGATACTTCGACTGTTCACGTCCTAAAATCTTTTGGTGACAGGAATGTTTCCATGGTTGATGGAAGTATCATTGGTGTTGGCAAAAACTTTTTTGGCAAGCTTTTAAACATCAGTTCGAGGGATCTGGCCCGAATGTCGGGATATGCAGGCTCAATTTTCGCAATTAGGCATTTTAACAAGTGGTTAAAGGAGAGCAAAGAATCATTCAGAAACTTCGGATATCATACGTTAGATATGTTTTTCTGGGAGGATCGTGCCAGTAATTGGATGCTCACAGTAAAATCGAAATTTCTTTTGGTATCTAATTATTATTCAATTTTTAATTCGAGGATGCTGTTTGAGTCTATGCTTATGACCAAAAGAAAGTATAGAGACGCTCAGGACCATAAAATCTTCAACTATATTCTTGACAATACGCAAAATGATTTGAGTGATATACCTATCAATCCGTCGACTAAAAAGAAGATTATGCTTTTAGGTAAAAAGATAGGTGTTTATTATATATATCGAAATCTAATGATCAAGCTTGGACTTTTAAAATTCAGATAACTAGTGCTTTGACTTCCTAATCTTCATTGTACAAAGTTACCCATCCTTTCACCGCTGAGGACCAGGCTGAGTGCAACCATATGATTTCCTTATTGCTCATCGCCAACCTTTTTTCATCACCGAGATTTTCTACAATTGAATCGAATCTTTCTAAAAGATTTTTCCATGAAAAAAAAGTGAATTTAAGTCCTAATTCCTGAAAATATCCATATGGCAACCATTGGCCGACAAGCAAAACACTCCCGGCATAAAAATGCTCCTGTACGGAAGCAGACATAGCATCTGTAGTTTGTCCGTTTATTGCTAAATCAGAAATCATTCTGTATTCAGCAACCTCTGTATCCGTGCTATACCAGTCAATAATTGTGTAGCTCAATTTATTCTCCTTCAACTTGTTAATAATTGCACTCTTATAGCCATCATTCCCGAAATAGCCAAAAGGTATTATTACATGAATTTTGTCATCAAGAGAATTACCAAGGGCTTCCAATATCCGTAAATGTTGCTGTTCCGGGCGTCCATTATATCCTATTGTTATCACAATTTTTCCATGATCGATCTCCCACTTTTTTCGAAGCTTTTGCAAACTTGTATTTGACTGCAGCTCTGCAATATTGGCTAGCTTATTTATTCCGAATACGACTTTCCTCACTTTTTGACTGCAATTAGGATTCTGTCTAATGAAATCTTCTTTCATGACCGGATTGCCAATCCCAATATAATTCACCCTATGAAACAAAGCTTTCTTTAATTGATTATCTAAATAAGTAGATCTGTAGAAATCAGAGCCCCACAGAATAGCAGAACTTTTTATCCTTCCGTTTTTAGAAAATTTGCGATGAAAAAATAAATAAATTGAGCCTACGTAGTGGTAGCTTAGGTGATCATACTTAGGAAGCGTATAAACACAATTGTAATAGAACAACTTAAAGAAGATATTGAAGATTCTTAAGCGAATGATATATTTCACCACACCATTCTTAAAAGTCTCTTCTATTGAATATTCATTAGTGGTGGCTGAGTACTTGATAAGCCGATGTTTTTTTATATCAAGTATATTCACCTCAACTTTTTGACGACATAGATTTTCAGATAGCTCTTTTAAAAATGGAGTTTTATCGTCGAATTCGTTGATAAACAAAACAGTCATTGGAGCGTATCTTAATGCTTATAGGTTTATTTGATCACCAGATAATTCAAGTGCTTTTGCATATTCAGGCCATTCTCCTATATCTATCCATGATTTGTCACTTACAGGAAATACTCCAACATTATGACCGTCATTTTTAATTGCTTCAATTAGACTGGTTATATTGTAAAATTCGTTTTCAGGAATGTATTCTAAAACTTCAGGTTCTAGAATATACATTCCGGAATTGATGAGGTAGGTATGTGTAGGTTTTTCTTTTAACTCTAGCAATTGTCCATTATCGCTTGTCTCCACAATGCCATATGGAATTTCAAAATGCTTTACAGAAGCTACAATCGTTATGTGATTCTTATTGTTTACATGGTAGTCGTAAATCTCACTGTAATCCTGCTCAATAAGAATGTCACAGTTTGTTACAAAAAATGTTGAATTGATCTTATTCTTCAAGAGAAACAAACTACCTGCTGTCCCAAGAGGCATAGTTTCTTGATGATAATCCACAGTATATTTCTTATTTTCTAACCGGTCGAGATAAAACTGAATCATTTCAGCTTTATAGTTTACGCTTAATTCAAATTGGTTACACCCTAGCCTTACAAATCGATCAATGATATGCTCAAGTATGGGTTTCTCACCAAGTGGAACCAAGGGTTTAGGAATTACATTGGTCAATGGTTTTAATCGAGTACCCTTACCTCCCGCCATTATAGCTACAGGGATATTAATCTGTTTTTTATAAGCATCAATTTCATCTTTAAATAGATCTTCCCAAAGAATAACATCGATCAGCATATTGTTATTATTGATGACTGGCATACACTCTAACCTATATTTAAGCATGATCTGCTCGATATCCTTTTGAGGATCTCCTTCTTTAGCGACCAGAATATCTTCTCTTATTAGTTCGGCAATTTTTGTTTCAAAGGATAAGTTTTTGATGATAGCTCGCTGAATATCACCAATGGTCACCAAACCCAAAAAATCATAGTTATCAGCGACAATCAACAGCTTAACTCGTTTGTCATCCATCAACTTCATTGCCTCAACAATTGAGGTGTCGGGCTTGACTATACGTTGCGCTATCTTAGAATTTTGCATACACTAAATTTTACTTCTTGCTCAATACTTCTTTAGCTGGATTTCCGACAAATGTCGCGCCATCATCGACATCTGAAACAACAACAGAACCAGCACCTATAATTGCGTCACTACCTACTTTCACCCCTGGTTTGACAACACTTCCACCGCCAATCAAAGTCCGGCTACCAATCTCGACATTTCCTAGCAAGACTGCACCCGGAGCAAGATGTACACCTTCACCAAGTGTACATTCATGCTCCACAACAGACCCGGTGTTTAGAATACAAAATCGATCTATTACGCTTTGTGCGTTCACTATGGTGCCAGCAGAAATAAAAGTTCCTTTACCAACTTTACTGCTTGGTGATACAATTGAGGCTGGATGAATTACGTTATCAAACACTCCACCCATTTCTACTATTTCATGAGCAATTCTGGTTCTAATCATGTTATCACCAATCCCCAATACAAAATTTGAGCTTGCAATCAATGACTTTAAGTTATCGGCATCTTCAAAACCCAAGTATGTGAGTTCGTAAGGGTTTTTGTTAGCCTTTTCTTTATCGAGGTACCCTTTAATCTTGTATCCCAGGCTCTTTAGTGCTTCTATCACCACATATGAATGTCCGGAATACCCTATGATCGATATTTCTTTATTTAATTTTTGCACTGCTTGGAATGTTGACAATTGAATTCGCTAATTTTTCTGCGTTTGATTGATCGTCCCTAAAGCAATCTTTATACATTGGAAGCTTATACATAAGTTGCCATATTGGACGTGTCATCACACCATTTTTGTTGGTCTCGTTTAAAAAATGTTCTCTCTGCACGTTATCATCAAATTCTAACGCAAACAACCAGTAATTCCAATTTGTATCCTTAGGAATTCGCTTGAGACGAAAGCTTTCAGAGTCCAGTCCATGCTCATACTCAGCATAGACCTGTTTTTTTATTGTTATAAGATCGCTGATTTTTTCAAGTTGTGCCAATGCTAGAGCTGCATTTAGATTCGGCATTCTAAAGTTATACCCTAACTCATCGTGAAAATATTCCCATGCATGTGCTCTTTTAGCTGTAGTCGTTAGATGCTTTGCTTTTTTCATAAGTTCTTCATCCTTCGATACTATTGCTCCTCCGCCACCAGCAGTAATGACTTTATTTCCATTGAAACTAAATCCTCCGACAGATCCAAAGGTTCCTGAATGTTTTTGTTTGTAATAGCTTCCAAGCGATTCTGCTGCATCTTCAACGACTGGGATTTTCCATTTTGTGGCAATAGCTACGATCTCATCAATTCTGCACATAAAACCAAATGTATGCATGGGAAGGATTGCGGAAATTCGCCTCCCGGTTGATTTGTTATAAGTACCCTCATCTCTGCATTCTCCATGCTCCTCCAGATAATTAATAAGTGCACTTGGTGATAAACCCATTGTGTCATGATCAACATCAAGAAACACAGGTTTGGCTTTATTATAACTTATCGAATTTGAAGTGGCTACAAATGTGAGGGCTTGAGTGATGACTTCTGTATCATGAGCCACTCCAACTAACCTTAGTGCAATCTGCAGAGCTGCGGTACCATTAACAACAGCAACCGCCTTTTGTGCACCCGTATAATTAGCCATGCCTATTTCAAATTCATCGACAAACTTTCCAACAGACGAAACGATTGAGGTATCTATCGTTTGTTGAACGTACTTGGATTCATTACCAAAAAACAAAGGTTCGTGAAGGCCTATAAATTCATTCGAATCATAAATTGATCTGGCTAGTTTGATGAAGGACCCAATGTCAGACATTATAAATATGAGACTTATAGAATGATAGGTTGTCTTTTACTGAAAACCATTCAATTGTTTTATTTAGACCTTCTTTTAATGAATACTTCGGTTCCCAGGAAGTATGCTTTCTTAGTTTTTCATTTGAGCCATAAAGTCGAAAAACCTCGCTCTTTGAAGGTCTTAGTCTAATTTCATCGGAAACGATTTTAGCAGAGGTATCGATTTGATTGATTATTTCCTGTGCCAAATCTCCAATTGAAATTTCGGATTGTGTTGCAATGTTTACTTCATGTCCTATCAGATCTTCACAACCTGCAATAGAAATAAAGCCCGTTACCGTGTCTTCAACATAGAGTAAATCTCGTGTTGGAGTTAAATCACCTAGTTTAATTTCTTTAGATCCTGATAGCAGTTGAGAAATTATGGTTGGGATTACTGCTCTTGCCGATTGCCTAGGCCCGTATGTATTAAATGGCCGCACAATTGTGATCGGCAAATCAAAACTTCGGTAATAAGAATCTGCAAGGCTATCAGCACCAATTTTAGTGGCAGAATATGGGGATTGAGATTGCTTTGGGTGAAGTTCTGTGATAGGAACAAACTGAGCTGTGCCATATACCTCTGATGTTGAAGTTATTAGTAACCTCTCAACTCCATAGTCGCGAGCAGCCTGCAAAATATTCAAAGTACCTTTAATATTGGTATCTACATATGAGTCAGGCGACTGGTAACTAAAAGGTATTGCAATTAGGGCCGCAAGATGAAAAATAACGCTAACGCCTTTTACCGCATCTCTTATTCCATTGGGGTCTCGAATGTCACCCATGATAACCTCAATCTTGCTTAATTTTTCCTTAGGTAAGGAATCTAGCCAACCCCAAGAATTAAAAGAATTATAAAAGCAAAAAGCTTTAACACTATAACCTTGATCCACCAAATGTTCTACGAGATGACTCCCTATGAAACCATCTGCACCGGTCACAAGGGCACTATTTAATTCGGCCATTATCTATTCTTTGGAGTACTGAGCTAAATTAATCATAATCTTCAGAGAGACATAAATCCATTCAATATCAGTCCAAATACTGTGCTACTGAATAACCTCACAAATCCAATCAATTTCCTCTTCAGAAAGCTCAGCATACATCGGTAAAGAAAGAATTTCGGAACATAGTTTTTCAGCACTAGGAAAATCTCCTTTTTGATGGATCTTGTACGCATAACTTTTCAGAAATGGAAGTGGGGTTGGATAGTGAATTGCACATCCAATATTAACCTCCTTGAGACGACCCATTAGTTCATCTCTACTCTTGGTTTGTATGACATATAAATGAAAAACATGCTTGAATCCTTCTGGTACTACCGGTTTTACAACCGATTCAAGTTTATCATTATAGCATCCAGCCACACGAATTCTTTCATCGGTCCATTGGACCAGATAGGGCAATTTTGCGCTAAGAATTGCCGCTTGCATGGTATCCAAGCGACTATTTCTTCCTATAACTCGATGGTCATGTTTCGTAAGTTGACCATGATTTGCAATCATTCTGCAGCTCCGGGTCAGCTCTTCGTCATTAGTAACAATAGCACCTGCATCTCCATATGCACCTAAGTTCTTTCCCGGGTAGAAAGAGAATGTAGCGATATCTCCAATGGTACCTACTCGTTTGCCATTAACCTCAGCACCATGCGCCTGCGCACAATCTTCAACAACTTTCAAATCATGTTTTTTTGCTATTTGCATAATCTCATCCATCCGTGCCGGTAATCCATACAAATGGACGGGAATAATAGCCTTTGTTTTTGCATTAATCTTCTCTTCAATGAGCTCAGGATCAATGGTTCTTTCACTTTCCAGTACATCCACAAAAACTGGCTCAGCACCCACTCCATTCACCGCCCCAGCAGTGCTTATCCAGGTGAGTGCCGGAACAATCACCTCATCTCCTTCTCCAATGCCTAATGCTTTTAGTGCTATCTCGATCGCATCGGTTCCATTGGCTACACCTATGCAATGTTCAACCCCAACATACTTGGCAAAATCAGATTCAAACGATCTTATAAGCTCACCTCCGATGAAGGAAGTGCTAGTGATAACCTCAGCGATGGCTTTATCAATATCCTCTTTTATTGTTTCGTATTGAGCCTTTAAATCTACGAATGGAACACTCATATTTCTCTCAGTTTCTTGGCAGGATTGCCAGCGTAAATACCCGGTTCTTTGATATCTTTTGTAACCACCGCGCCAGCACCTATGACAACATGATCACAAATAGTAACTGGCATAATCGTGGCATTTGATCCAATGGATACGTTATTTCCTATGACTGTTTTTTTCCATTTCGAACGGTCTCCACCAGCAGGACCTCCCGATGAGAACACATCGTTTATAAACATTACGCCATGTCCGATAAAACAATCCGCGCCTATAGTGACAAGCTCACAAACAAATGCGTGTGATTGCACCTTGGTCCGCGCTCCTATGGTTACATTTTTTTGAATTTCCACAAAAGGACCAACAAATACCTCCTCCGCGAGCTGGCAACCGTAAAGATTGCTAGGCATGATCACTTTGACTGTTTCATGTGCTTCCACATCCTTTATTCCAGAATTAATGATTTTCATTTGACTAGGATTCCAATTGCCTGCAATTTCTCAAAAACTTTTGTATCATGTGGGGCATCATCCAATTCTTCGGTTAAATCCTGTCCTGCCCAATGCTCATAATGCTTGCCATTCCGCCATAGCCTGGAATTTGTTACATCGTAAATGGTTCCTTTAAAGGCGATCCAGATTTCTTCTCGATCTGTGCCGTTTCGAAGCGCCAATTGATTCTTACTATACGCTTTCACTGAAGTTTTATAATTGATATTCCGGCTCCTCCACGATCAGCATGTTCGTCTTCCACGCTGGCAACACTCGGATGAGATTTAGTGATATTCCTAACAATTTCTCGCAGCACGCCATGACCTTTACCGTGGACTATTCTAATTTCATCGACGCCCACCAGGAGTGCTTCATCTATAAAGGTTTCGACTTTATTGATCGCTTCATCCGCCCGCATCCCGCGAATCGAAATCTCATGCTCAAAATTGGCCATCTTATGACTTAAATCTATGCCAAGCTTCTTGACCTTCTTTTGATAACTCACCTTCGGAGAATCATTTGCTTTCTGTAGTTTATTTACAGATACAATGGACTTCATCGTCCCGAATAATACTTCTGCCTGCTTTCCCTTTACCTTTTGTATGGTACCACTGGTTTCCTGACCGATAACCTGGACTACATCCCCTTCCTTGAAGACCTTATTTACAGGTTTGACTCTCTCCTCGAACTTGGATTTTTTTTGATCCAATTTAAGTCTTGCAGCTTTGGTTCTCTCTTTGGAGGCTTTACTTTCCTTGATTTCACGAATTACCCGTTCTACGTCTTTATTGGCGGTATCAAGGATATGACTGGCTTCATTCTTCGCTTCCTTGATGATACGTTTCTTATCCTCTTCCAACATCTTGCGAAGATCCTCGTAGTCCTTCCTTACTATGGCAATGTCAGATTGTTCTTTCTCAACTTTCTTATTGAGCTTTTCAAATTTTGACTTTTCTTTCTCAAGTTCATTAAGCAATTGGTCATAGGCGACATGTGAACTTCCGATCTTCTTTCTGGCCGACTCGATGATACCAGCTGGCAATCCGATCTTTCCGGCAATTTCAAATGCAAAGGAGCTTCCTGGTTTACCCACTTCTAATTCGAATAATGGCTCCAGTCCTTCAAGGTCGTATTTCATCGCCCCGTTGACAAGTCCTGGTGTCTCATCTCCAATCTTTTTTAAGTTCTGATAATGAGTGGTCACGATCCCAAAAGCCCTCATCTTATTAAGATCTGATAGAACCGACTCTGCAATTGCACCACCAAACTGAGGTTCTGTCCCTTTGCCAAATTCATCAATCAGAAACAATGATTTCTTATCCGTCTGCTCTAAAAAGAACTTCATTGAAGTCAAATGAGAACTGTAAGTACTTAGATCATCTTCTATGGATTGTGTGTCACCAATGTCAATGAATATCGATGAAAAAATTCCAAACTTGCTTTGTTCGTCTACAGAAACAGGGAGACCTGTTTGTAACATATACTGAAGTAAGCCAACAGTCTTCAAGGCAACGGATTTTCCTCCTGCATTAGGCCCTGAAATAATAAGTATTCGGCTTTGATGATCCAAAGAAAGATTTAAAGGGACTACTGATTTACCATTTTCTTTATGTGAGAGAAAAAGTAAAGGGTGCACACCGTTTACAACACTAAAACTTGTTGCCTTTTCAACTTCTGGTATCCTACCATTTATCAGCTCCGCTAAAAGTGCTTTAGCATGAATAAAATCGAGTTTCTCCAACAGGCCTGAACCATTTTTCAAATCCGATAGGTTAGCTCTTACATGATCAGCAAGGGCGATAAGAATGCGTATAACTTCACGTTTCTCCGCATACTTGAGTTCTCTTACCTCATTATTTAATTCCAGTACTTCTCCAGGCTCTAAATATACGGTTTGCCCCGTTGCTGACTCATCATGAACAAATCCCTGAATTCGTTTTTTATGTTCGGCCTTAACCGGTATTACCAGGCGTCCATCCCTTACAGTAAGCGTGCTATCATCATCTGTCAGCTGATCTTCTTTTGCCTTCTTTAAGACTTTTTGAATCGCAGAACGTACTGAACGTTCAGACTTGGCAATCTTCGATCGTATTTCAGACAATTCACGTGAGGCCGAATCCTTCACTTCCCCTCTATCATTGATAACCTTGTCTATGTGAATGGCCAGGTTAGAGTCAATCTCAATGGTGTTGGACAAGCTAAATAAAGCGGGATAGTCATCCCCTTTCTTTTGAAAGAATTGAACCCAAGAAGTAAGCGTATTAACACCTCTTTTTAATTCATGAAATTCTTGTGGATCCAGAAATGAACCAGGTACCTTGATTTGGGTCAGGTAATCATCCATATCCGGAAATTCAAAAGAGACCTTATCTTCAGCACTACTTTTTAGGCGAATCATCTCTTTAGCCTGATTTAGCCACTTAATAAGGATATCATATCTTTCGGTCGGCTTAGCCTTTTGGGCCAATTCTTCACCACGCACACTCTGACAATAATCGATTAGAAACTTTCGAATCTGATTAAATCCTAATTTCTCTTCAATGTCCTTGGGATATACTTTCACTATTTACTTAATTGCTCTCTTTGCATTAATGTGTCTACCACTGCATTGTAGATCTTCTCAAATTCACCTGGATTATCTACATAATAGTTAAAACTACGCTCGTACTGTTCTTGTGTAATTCCTAACTCTTCGAATAACATTTTTTCATAGTGATTGTAAACGGCTTGTGTACTATCTATTGGCTCCACAATTATTTTACTCATTTTGGCTTCCAGAATATGTATCTCAGTCATGACTTTCACCATCTGCTCTTCGCCGATTAGATCTTCGGGCGCATTTACGGACGAGCATGAGCAAACTATTACAAGAACGGTTAAAAAAATGTTTCTCAAATCAATCTTTAAATTCGTGAAAATATAATTTTGGAGGTCAAAGCTAGTTTGATCAATAGCAAAGATCATACAATGCATTGCAATTATCAATTATGCCATATTAGTGCCAAACTTGATAAAGCAGAGAACTCAATATGAAGGACATCCTTAAAAGACTAAGAAGATACGAAATACGCATTCGTAAGGCGATCAATTCGCAAATGCAGGGGGATTTCCATTCCATCTTTAAAGGCTCTGGATTGGAATTTGACGATGTGCGCCCCTATCAATGGGGTGACGATGTAAGAAACATTGATTGGCGAGTGACTGCCAAAGGGCATGGTACATTTATGAAAACCTTTATAGAAGAAAAAGAACAGACTGTTTTCTTTCTTCTTGACGTTTCAGCATCACAAGAAATTGGAAAAGATAACCGACAAAAAATCGACCTGGCAAAAGAGATGACAGGCCTATTGGCTCTGTCGGCCATACGAGAGGGCAGCAAAGTAGGTCTCTTATGTTATTCTGATCAGGTCGAAGATTATGTCAAGCCAAGCAAAACTGTAAAACATGCTTATGAAATTATCAACCGCATGTTTACACTCAAGCCCAAGTCCAGAAAAACAAACCTGGATGATGCGATTAAATACACACTCAATCTTCTGAATAAAAAAACAATCGTTTTTATCATATCTGATTTTATCGACGAGGATTATACGCATTCTATGCGAGGACTTGCACGTAAACATGACTTGGTTGTCGTGCATATATCTGATAAGAGAGAATCAGCAGTTCCCCAACTAGGAATTGTACCTCTTCATGAAAAAGAATCCGGAAAGACGGTCTGGTTGAATACCTCCTCAAAAGAATTTAAAAATGCTGTGGAAAAGACCCATGGTAAGAATAAAGACTCTTTGGAGAATTTCTGCAAACGCAATGATGTTAACTATATCTCCATTGGTACCGAAGATGATTATGTACCTAAGTTGATCAAACTATTTAGACATAGAAATAGAAGCAATGCAAGAAGGACCAGGTAAAAAGTGGGCAGCAATATTAGCTTTGATATTCACCTTAAATGTGAGTGGTCAGGAGGTTTCAGTAAATGGTGGTTTTATTGAAGATAGTCTCCTTATTGGTCAAGATGTGAATTTCTGGATATCAGCTACTTATCCACCAGATCTTGAAATGGTATTCCCTGATAGCTTATACACATTCGGTCAATTTGAGTTAAGCAGCAAAGCGTATTTTCCAACGCAAATCAGGGAAGGATTAGCTTACGACAGCACGGTCTACTCCATACAATCGTTTGAAATAGACCAGGTTCAATACCTTAAACTGCCAGCATTCATCATAAATAGCGGTGACTCTTCTATTATAGAAACTCCGCTCGATTCTATTTTTCTTAAAGAATTGGCGCCAATAGTTTCTGATACCACAACTTTAAAAACGAATCTTGATTATCAGCTGGTAAGTACTCAATTCAACTATCCGCTGATGTATTACATCCTGGGAGGTGTTGTATTACTACTTATAATATTGCTGCTAATCTTTGGTAAGAGAATCATTAAGTGGTTGAAGCTTAGAAGGTTAAAATCTCAATACAACCAGTTTTCTGAAGTATTTAACAGTTACATCAAGAAATTAAAGGTAGATCCGGACCCTGAGCTGGCTGAAAAAGCCTTGATTCTATGGAAAAATTATCAGCAGAGATTAGATAAGGTTCCATTCACAGTGCTTACAACTAAGGAAATATTGAGTGAGGAATTCACGCAAGAATTGGAGAAGCCTTTGAAGTCTGTAGACAGAGTTATTTATGGCAAACGGGTTCAAGAAGATGTTTTTCAAGATTTTGAGCAAATCGAAGATTTCACGCAGGATCGGTATTCAAAGAAGTTAGAGGAAATTAAAGATGGAAAATAAGGTAGCAGATTGGTTTTCCTGGGAGTGGTTCACACCTTCTCAGTTCCGCAATTTCGATTGGGCAAATCCGCTTTGGTTCTACGCCATGTTAGCGATACCGCTGATCTTCATATTTAGATGGTTGATCATGAATCAATTCAACCAAAAGTTACCGGTTGCACTGACCAAGAAAGATCTCAGGAGTGATCCCATAACCTATTTACGTTTTATCCCGCCTGTTTTCTTTACGATAAGTCTATTACTCATAATGACAAGCCTTGCACGTCCTCAAACTACGAATGAGCAAGTGGAACAGTGGAGTGAGGGGATAGATATCGTTTTGAATATCGACATTTCGGAATCTATGCAGATTATGGATTTTCTCCCGAATCGTTTGGAGGCTGCCAAGGAAGTAGCCAGAAATTTTGTCGCCGGAAGATTCCAGGATCGAATTGGTTTGGTCATCTTTTCAGGTGATGCACTTCCATCCTGCCCGCTAACAACAGATTATGGACTTTTATATGAACTCATTGAAGATATCGACTTTGATAAAATAGAAAGCAGAGGAACTGCCATTGGTAATGCCGTGACTTCTGGAATTAACTTTCTTCGTGAGTCAGAATCTGAATCAAAAGTGATGATTCTCCTAAGTGATGGAGATAATACGGCTGGTAACGTAGATCCAATTACTGCCGCCAACCTGGCCAACGCTTACAATATTAAAATGTACGTAATTGCAATCGGAAGAGATGGAAAAGTTCCTTTCGGAACGGACTTCTTTGGTAGACCCCGATTGGTAGAAAACACATTTGACGAATCCACACTTCGCGAAATTGCCAAAATTGGAAATGGTAAATTCTATCGAGTGTCAGATAAAGAGGCACTCGTTCAGGTATTTGATGAAATAGACCAGCTGGAAAAAGCAGAAATCAAAGAAACCCGATACAAGGACACCAATGACTTTTACTATATCTATTTGAAGTGGGCTGCCGTTTTCCTTTTATTATGGTTGCTTACTAAGTCGACTTTCGTGACGAATGTATTGACAGATTAAAAAAAGTTTAAACTAATCTGTAACTTTTCATTCGGCCTCTACATCATCTAGCTGAATGTCACAAAACCTATACCATAAGCACATACTACCCGCCTCTGATGGCATGTATCGATACGCGTTATCGATTGTACATGAGCCTGAAACGGCGAGAGATGTAGTACAGGACTGCCTCACGAAGATTTGGAGTATTCGTCAGGATCTGGATAAAGTAGAAAAAGTTAACGCGTGGGCTTTTCGCATTGTCCGTAACAGATGCATCGAAATCCTGAGAAGAAACAGATACGCAGACCTGGACGAGAAAGTGGTAAATATGAGATATTCAGGCACGGTAGAAGAGCAGGCCATTACTGATGATTTTATGTCATTGATGAAAGGAGTGCTCAAAGAGCTACCGGCCAAGCAGCAGGAGGTTTTCCATCTTCGTGAAGTGGAGGACATGAGCTATCAGGATATAGCTGAAACATGTGGCTTAAGTGAAAGTGATGTAAAAGTCAATATTCATCGGGCCAGAAAAAAAGTGAAAGAAGCCATGCAAAAAATAGACGCATATGGGATCGCAAATTGATAAACTACTGGAAAAGTACTGGAATGGAGAGACAAGCCTGGAAGAGGAGAAAGTGATCAAATCACATTTCAAATCAAATCCGGCACTCAACAATGAAAGTCATTATTTCAGATTTCTGTCAAAACAGCAGTCTGTGAAGTATGATGGACCAAAAGCGGTCAGTAGAAAAAAAGCCTGGCTTTCTGCCGCTGCTACGATAACGATTGGAGTGATAACCGCAGCATTGGTATTTAATGACGCTAGAAAAGACCCCTTCGCTATTGAAGACCCTGAAAAAGCGTTCCAGGCTACTAAAGAAGCTTTAATGATGATTGGGTCCGAACTAAACCAGGGACAGAGTTATACATTGGAGCTTACAAAAATCAACAAGGTGAAAGAAGAGCTACAGGAAGAATCCTAGTCTACTCCTTTCCTTGAAAACCAAAACCTCGATTTTAAGACCTTTAAAAAATAAAACGATGAAAAAGACTGTATTAACTATAATGATTTTGTCTATCACGAGCCTGGCTTTTAGTCAGCAGGTAGTGACCAAATACATGGACAAATACGAAGATGATGAAACCTTTACCAAAGTATCTGTAAGTAGTAAAATGTTCTCTCTCTTCACAGAAATGGAAGGGAACACGGAGGATGAAAAAGAATTCCTTGACGTAATCAGCAAACTCAAAGGCATGAAAGTAGTCGCAAGTGAAAAAGTGGCTGATCCTAAAGGCCTTTACAATAGTGCCATCAGTGATGTTTCCAAAGCAGGCTACGAAGAGTTGATGACTGTGAAAGATGCAGAAGAAAACGTAAAAATTTCTATTCGTGAGAAAGGCGGAATCATCGAAGAACTGATTCTTGTAGCTGGAGGTAAAGAGAAATTTGCGATCGTTAGCCTTTATGGCGAAATCGACCTAAAGCAGGTTTCTAAACTGGCAAGTATGATGAGAATGAATGAGCTCAAGTACCTTCAGAATCTGGATGACGATCAAGATGACAATGAATAAAAAATAAGTTAGTTGACAAGGTGGGTTGAAAGTTTTTTCGCCCACCTTATTTTTCGATTTTACACTACGCAAATTACCACTTCGATAAATGAAGAAATACCTACTCGCTACAATTTTGGCAATCATGCTATTGCCAGGCTTTGGCCAGGAATCCATCATAAAGGATTTTTCGGAGCCACGCAGACCCACACGATGGATGAATCCCATTTGCTTGTATCCAAGCACCCTCCGCATGGTCAATCTGGCACAAGATCCCAACTTCAATGAAATGGTCAATGACATTGAGAAAGTACTGATTTATTCATTGGATTCTACGACCGCAGTTTCAAAAAGCTATAAGGACTTGCTAAGAAATTATGAGGATGTTGGATTTGAAGAATACGTCACCATGCTTGGCGAACAGGAAATGCGAATCATAGGAAAAGAAGAAGAATACGTGGGAGTTTTGGCCACAAAGGAAAATGCAATAGCATTTTACTTACGAGGTGACATCCCTTTTGCAAAAATTCCTACCCTCTTAGAAAGCTTTCAAAGTGCAGATATGCTGCCCTTACTTACTGACCAATTTAACTTCGAATGAGCGTACTTAAGATCAATAAACTCACAAAAAGATTTGGCAAATTGACTGCCGTTGATCAGCTTGATTTAACCATTGAGCAAGGCCAGATTTATGGCATTCTCGGACCTAATGGAAGCGGGAAAACAACCACTTTGGGAATGATTCTAGAAGTTGTAGCTCCAAGCAGCGGAAATTTCGAATGGTTTGGAGGCATTGACAATGTAGAAGCTCGACAGAAGATCGGATCCATTCTTGAAACACCTTGCTTTTACAGCTATTTGACTGCCACTCAAAATCTTCGTATCGTAGCGCACATCAAAAAGTGTGGCACAGACAACATCGATGCTATATTAAAGCAGGTAAATCTATTTGAGCGTAGAAACGACAAATTCAAGACCTATAGCTTGGGTATGAAACAGAGGCTTTCATTAGCTGCTGCACTCCTTTCAGATCCACCTGTTCTCATGCTTGACGAGCCAACAAATGGCCTAGATCCTGAAGGAATTGCGGAAGTCAGACAGCTCATTAGAGACATTGCCGCTCAAGGCAAAACAATCATTATGGCAAGTCACCTGCTCGATGAAGTCCAAAAAGTATGTACCGATTTTTGTATTCTAAGAAAAGGTGTGAAACTACATGAAGGGTCGGTCAATGATATACTTGGAGAAACAAACGCCGTTGAAATTTCAGCATCAGATCTTGAAAAACTTTCGACGACTATTCAGGATTTCGATGGGCTTGAAAAAATAGAAAGAAGGAATGGTTCTATTATGGCTCATTTAAAGGAGAATCAATCATCGGATCTGCTAAATCAATTCTGTTTTGACAAGGGCATAGCCTTGAAAAAACTTATTCCACAATCCAAATCTCTAGAACAAGAATTCCTAAAAATCCTCAAAGAAAATGATTAGAGCTTTTACATTAGAATGGTTAAAACTTAAGCACTACCGGGTATTTTGGATACTCTTTGGGCTGTATTTGTTAGCACAACTAATCATCACAAATGGAGGTATATTCTTCCTGAGGTGGTTAGAAAGCAAAGGAGCAGACTTTGATGGGATTGACCCTACAATTATTCCGATTTATGATTTTCCTGATATTTGGCAAAACTCAGTGTGGCTAGCATCTTTTGTCAAAGTATTAATCTCTTTTATTGTCATTGTTTCAGTAAACAATGAACTTTCCTATAATACCTTGAGGCAAAACATCATTGATGGTATAAGCAAA
This sequence comes from Ekhidna sp., assembly GCA_965601465.1. Classification (GTDB taxonomy): domain Bacteria; phylum Bacteroidota; class Bacteroidia; order Cytophagales; family Cyclobacteriaceae; genus Ekhidna. Next base: position 4,217,110 of record OZ271834.1, read on the forward strand.
CGAGAATTTTTGCTCTCGAAATTATCGTTGATACTTTTTCTGGCAGGGGTGTGTACATTGGCTCTTTTTTGTTCGGGCCTTGTGGCAGGATTCATGTATTCTCATGTTACAGATTTAAAATACATATTTTCCAACCTGGAATATCTACTGGCCTATTTCCTTCAGCTAGTAGTCTTTTGCCTTTTTGCTTTTAGCTTGGCCATGATCATTAAAAAAGCAGGTTTTGCCATTGTAATCACTATGCTTTACAGCATCGTATTCGAGCCAATAGTCACCTCAATTCTTGAATTTGCACCTTTCACAAAAGATTACACCGCTGGAATTGTGAAATTCTTTCCTATTTATTCAATGGAAAAACTCAGTGGGAAAATCTATGAAAGCCCGTTTGCACGCTATCTATTCCAGGAAATTAAGGAAGATGTCTTATGGTTTGAATGGTTGATTGCCTTAGGATGGGGAGTACTATTTATGCTATTTATTACATGGATTCTTAATAAAAAAGACCTGAAAGCCTAAACGACATATTTATACATTTCAACTAGTTTTTAGAACTGCTTAACTAAAACCCTGATACTAAGTCAGGGTTTTTCTCGTTGTTTGTGTTGTATACACAAAAGCAAACGGTTATGGTCAAATTTGTTGCAATCCTCTGTTCGGTATTTTCCTTAAACTTTGTTGTTTCATACAGTACTGTAAGTCAACCTGCCGAAGTAGTTATTGAATTCAGTGAAAAAGCTATTGCTGTAGAAAGCGGTCAGCCTGTCTACAATAAAGGCACTAAAGTTTGGGTATCCAATCCCAAAAAAGAAGAAATCAAACTTTTCCTGAATGAAGAAGTGAAAGAAATTAATGGAATCAAGGTAGACTTATCTGAAATCACAAAGTTGGATGAGGGCACTTATACCTTGGTGATAAATACCAATTCCGAGCAAAAAGTATTTGGATTTACCATCCAGTAAAATTTAGGTTAGGTTTTTAAGAATAAAAACGTGTCCCTTCCCCGGGATGCGTTTTTTTATGCATAATTATTCAAGAGGAAATACAAAATTTGAACGGTGAAGAGAACGAGAATTATTGCTACCGTCCGGTTCATATTACGGACAAATTTTACGGTTATCAGATGTTTTAGCCTGTGAGCGACAAATGCTTTCCCTATATCCATACTTAAGATGGTGATAAGCATTCCTCCAAAAAACTGGATTTGTTGCGAAAAACCATATTCAAAATTGATGGCAATGGCGCTCACCCAAGTAGCCCATGAAACAATAATAAACGGATTCAAACCATTGAGAAGCAGTCCTTTGGCAAACTGTTTAGCATAGTTTGAGTCATTCATCACCGCATCATTCTGAATTTTAGGGATTTTAAACCACGAATAAACTCCATATGCACCCAACATAATCGCTCCAAAGATTCCCATCCAGAACTTTACATCGTCTGTATCAAGAACCTGTGCCATACCAAAAAGCACAATCAAGACATAGAAAATGTCGCTAACAGAGATACCAATAGCGAGGAAGATAGCTTTTTTTAACCCTTGCTGAATACTTGTCTGAATGAGTGCAAAGAATGCCGGACCTAAGGCGAAAAGGAAAATTAGACCGAAGATCAGTCCATTAATAATTGGTGGCATCTAGCTTACTTCTGTTTTTTGTTCGTTCAGAAAATTTCTCCAAAGTTCGGCCTTTTCTTTCTTAAGTACACGAGGAAATTTATTTTGACTGCCAACTTTTCCTTGAGATTCCATCCATTTGTAAAATGTTTTTGTGGAAAGGACACTTATTTTCACTTCTTTCAAGGCAGAACTTCTTTCAACTTTATAGTCGTCATTAAGCTTTTTGAGATGTGTATCGATTTGCTCTAACAACACATTTTCATCAACATCATCATCTGTGCCGATATACCAATGGTGAGCAAAAAGACTATCCGAACGATCACCTAACACCGTAAATTCTCTGATATCGATTTTTAATTCTTCTTCGACCAATTCAATCGCCTTATTCATGTTATCTAAGCTAAGGTGCTCCCCACAAAGACTCATGAATAATTTGGTGCGTCCGGTAATGATAATCTCGCTGCTTTCTACCGAGCTAAACTTGATGACATCACCAATCATATATCTCCATGCTCCGGCATTTGTCGTAATTAAAAGTGCATATTCCTTATCCTCCTCTACCTCATCAATTTTTAATGTCTTTGCACTTGATCTCATTTTACCTTCTTCATCAAAATTTGCATCGGTAAATGGAACAAACTCGTAGAAGATGCCATTGTTCAGAACTAGCCTCATGGACTTCTGATTGGGATACGCTTGAAATGCGATAAATCCTTCTGAGGCAAGATAAGTCTCCATGTAATTGAGTGGTCTCGCTAATAGCTTTTCAAAACCTCTTTTGTATGGTTCGAATGAGACACCTCCATGCACAAAAATCTGTAGGTTCGGCCATATGTCATGAATGGTTTTCACATTATACTTTGCAATGATCTGCTCCATCAGTATTTGTAACCAAGCCGGTACGCCAACAATTATTCCGATATCCCAGTCCGGAGCTTTTTTCACGATCTCCTCAAGCTTATCATGCCAATCCTTGGTCTTCGCAATCTTTTTTCCAGGCTTATAAAAATGTTGGAACCAAAACGGAATTTGAGCAGCTGTAATTCCACTGAGGTCCCCCTCAAAATAATGGCCACTTTTCTTCAGATCTGTACTCCCTCCAAGCATCAATATCCCTTTCGAAAATAATGAAGCAGGTAGGTCATACTTACTCATGGTCAGAATTTGACGCATAGACGTTTTTCGAATGGACTTCACCATCTCACGAGTAATAGGGATGTATTTGGAGGTAGCACCTGATGTGCCAGAACTTAGGGCAAAGTATTTAATCTTACCTGGCCAACATACGTCTTTTTCACCCTCTTTTGCTAAGTACCACCAATTATCAAATATTTTATCGTAATCGTGTATGGGCACATTTTTTACAAATTCTTTGTAGAATTCGTCCTTATCCTTTTTAAAAGAATTGAGAATACTGTTGAAGGAATAATAATGACCAAATTTAGTACCTTGAGATTGGATGAGTAAATTTCTAAGTTCCTGCTTCTGCAAATCAAGCGGGGAAGTATATAACTGCTCCAAACTTTCCCGCAACATGATTCCCTTCTTGAGTAATGTCCCTAAAATTGCCATTCAACCGATTGAAACTTATTCTTGAGTTTTCAAATTTAAGTGTGTAAAAGAGATAATAATGAGTGATATATCAAACCAATTGAGCGATTTAAAGGAAAAATTACCTCAAGGCTGCACACTGGTAGCAGTGAGTAAAACGAAACCAAGTTCCGATATAATGGAAGCTTATGAAGCTGGTCATCGTGATTTTGGTGAAAATAAAGTTCAGGAGCTTGCAAAAAAAGCAGAAGAATTGCCGAAGGATATCCAATGGCATATGATTGGGCATCTGCAAAGCAATAAGGTGAAGTATATCGCATCATTTATACACCTTATCCATGGGGTAGATTCAATCAAACTTTTGAAGGAAATAAATAAACAAGGTGGCAAATCAGATCGCGTAATTGATTGTTTGCTTCAAATACACATTGCAAACGAGGAGACCAAGTTTGGATTAAGTGAGCAAGAATTAACTGATATCTTAAACAGCGAGTTTTTGAATGAACTCACGCATGTTCGAATCACTGGGCTGATGGGGATGGCCACCAATACCGAGGATGAAGATCAGATAAGAAAGGAATTTCAGAATCTTAAAAACCTATTTGAAAAAATAAAAGATTCTGATCATGTCAATGTCCATATGGGTACCCTATCAATGGGTATGAGCGGCGACTATGAAATCGCCCTGGAAGAAGGATCCAACATGATCAGAATAGGAAGCGCAATTTTTGGCGCTAGAAATCACTTAGTTTAGTTGTTTGGGTCAGGAGGCATCACATTAGTGACAATTTTCACTCGCTCCGGATTGTTCACAGCGTTGGACATTACTGTAATAACCTTATTTTGCATACCCATTTTTCCGGCGCTGTTAAATACCACCTTAACTCTAGATTTTTTTCCTGGCGCGATTGGCTCTCTTGGCCATTCTGGTGCAGTACACCCACAGGTTGTGCGAATGTCAGATATTATCAAAGGTTCATTGCCTATATTTTCAAATTCGAAGACATGCTCCACCTTTTCACCCTGAGTAATCTCTCCAAAATCAAATGACTTTTCGGTGAAAGAAATTTTTGGGCCAGTCATCGGCTCCTCTCCTTCTTGTGCGGTTGCAATAAACGCAAATCCAACCAACAGCAACGATGCTAAATATTTCATGTGTATTATATGTTTAAGGGTCACATAGAATTCGCAATAAATCTTATACATCCTCAATTAGATACTTTCATACTAGAAGGATATCAAAAATTTACGCTCATTTCATATCTAAATTTAGTTTATTGTAGTTCTTATTTGGTGTCAAAGTTAACGAACATCCAATTCAAATGTTAGAAACAAGCAATACCGATAACCCCTTTACTGGAAAAGTGAGGGTCCGTGTGGGAGGAATTCTTCAGGAAAATGAAAAATTATTGCTTTTAAAACATAAAAATCTTGGACCAGAGGGTTATTTATGGTTACCACCAGGTGGTGGTGTCGAATATGGCGAAAGTTTGCATGAAGCACTCAAAAAAGAGTTTTTAGAGGAAACCAACTTAGAAATCGAGGTTGGAGAGTATTTATTTACCAACGAGTTTATTAAAAAGCCATACCATGCGATAGAGATTTTCTTTTCTGTAAAGCGCATTTCAGGCACACTAAAACTTGGATTCGATCCGGAATTATCTAAAAATCATCAAATTCTAGAAGAGGCCAAATTCTTTTCTATGCAAGAAATCGAGGCTCTCCCCAAAACTGCCATTCATAATGCGTTTCAGACCGCTGGTGTGCAAGATAAAATTACCGATCTTAGGGGTTTGTTTACTTTTAAGCATTAATAGTATTCGGTGCTTCAAGAATCACCATTAAATATTTATAATTGCAAAAACCTAGCGAAAAAGAAATTTAGCAATGAGTAAAACGAAGATTGTTTCAGTGGTCATGCTCGTAGTATGGGTGTCATTGGCCGTATTTTTAGTATACAGTATCAAATCATCTATTGATGAAGCTGAGCGAATTGAAAAAGCAGAAGCTAGAATCATTGAACAATTAAAAATGATACGTGAAGCTGAGATCGCATATATGACTGTAAATGGTCAATATACAAGCGATTGGGATAAATTATTATCATTTATTGACACAGGTAACTTTTACTTAACTCAAAGAAGTGAAACCATTATTCCACAGCCATATGGCAAAGACAGTATTTACGTAGAAATTGATACACTGGGGACAAAAAGTGTGTTGGACTCACTGTATGGAGGCAACAAATGGCCAAGATTTGATCTTACCACTTTACCATACGTACCAGGAACACAGGTTAAGTTTGATGTGTGGGCGGATAAAATCCTTAAAGCGGGCCTTTTAGTAAACGCTATTGAGGTGAAAAACCCAAGACCTGTCGATCCAAGTAGAGATGAAGAAAGTGAATACAATACCAGGAAGCCGTTAAGGTTTGGATCACGAACAAGTGTGACCACAGCGGGTAACTGGGAATAAAATATTTTGATTGCACAAGATACATCGACCTATAAGCTGGTTAAGCGAGTAAAGGATTCCAAGTTCACCATAGATGAACTCGACCATTACTCGCTTATCATGCAGGTTGGGATTTACGACCTGCAATTTGCAGTGGTTGACTCTCAAGACAATGTGGTGATGGGTCTGGAGGATTATCGCCTCGAAGGAATCAAAACGGTAAATGGTCGACTTAGGCTCATCAAGCAAATCCTCGATAATCACGAATATCTTACTGCCGGATTTTGGAAAGATGTGAAACTATGTCTTAAGTCTCACAAATTCTCTTTGGTTCCATCCAGTATGTTCGTTCAGGAAGCTGCGGCGGATTACCTGGCATTAAACAGCGAAATAAAGACCGCTTTTGAAGAGGTTAACTACTACAAACAAATTGCGGTCGATTCCGTCAATATTTTTGCCGCCGAAACAAAGCTTTGTCGATGGATTGAATCCATTTACAAGAAGAAGAAAGTACACATCATTCACCAGGGTAGTGCGCTCATTGAAGGATTCATGAAGCATGCTGATCACATACAAGAAAAAAGCATGTATGCGTATGTGGATCGAGGCATTTTACATATTGTAGTGACAGAAGGAAATAAACTATTGTACTACAACCAATTTGCTGCAAGAAAAAAACAAGACTACCTCAAGTACATCATGTTGGTTTTCAATGAACTTGGCATGAGTGGTAAAGAAAGTCATGTGTTTCTATGGGGATTTATTAAACCGGCCTCAGAAGAAATGGCCTTATTAAAGAAATACATTCGAAATATTTCATTTGGCTCCAAACCATCCTTCTTGAGGTTTAGCTACCTATACGATGAAGTAGAAGATCACCAGTACTTTGATGTACTCAGTGGATATCTTTGTGTCTAAGCAAGCATCCTTACCCGAAAATGAAAACAGCGATTTTTCCCGGCTCATTCGACCCATTCACCAAGGGGCACTTCGATATAGTGAAGAGAAGTTTGAATTTGTTTGACCGGGTGATCATAGCTATCGGGCACAATACGAAAAAGAATAAGCGATATTTCGAATTGGATTGGATGGTCGAAAAGATCAGTGAAGCTTTCGAGGATGAAGACCGTGTGAGTATAGAAGTTTATGATGAACTCACAGCGTTTCTTGCAAAGAAACATGGTGCTAAGTATTTAATTCGGGGCTTGCGTAACACAACCGATTTCGAATATGAGAATGGTATATCTCAAATCAATCGTTCACTGAATGCTGATCTAGAGACCGTCTTTCTGATCACTTCACCGGATTTGGCCCCAATTAGTTCTAGCATAATTCGCGAAGTGCATCGTTATGGGGGTGATGTCAATCCATTCTTACCATATGAAGTGTAAGTCTGTCGTTGTTCTACTCTGTTTATCACTTCCATTATTCAAGATCTATTCTCAGCATTTCGAAGGTAGATTTTCTTACACCAATTATCGAGTCTTTGATAATGGTGATACGGTCGAATCGTCAACGATGAATTATTGGATTAAAGATCATCTTTATAAACACTCCGGATACGTCATTAAAGCTCCATTGGTTGATTTGGGTACGCTCTACGCTGATGCACATAAAATGACCCGGACCAATATTAACAATTCAGGTAAAGTTGAAAGGATTGGAATGCCCTTGGATCAAAATGAAACGGAATTTGTTATTGAACCCACCGACAGTTTTGAAGATATATTGGGCTACAGGTGTCAAGGTTGGGAAATGTCAGATAACAAAACAAATCAAATTGTTTCCACACTTTGGGTATCAAAAGATATTTCAAGTGCGAGTTTCGATCAATTCGTTGAACTATTTAACTATCAAAGCACGCTTTTCCCCTGTAAAGGAATTGATGGTTGGATCTTGAAAAGGGAGGATTACAGAAGACCAGGTGAAATTTTCGTTACTGAAGCAATAGAAGTTAAAATGATGAAAATTGATATCTCAGAAATGGTTGTCTATTAAGCCTCTTTCATCATCTTAGTATACTCCTGCATCACATATCTAATAGACCTGTAAGAGTCATGAAGTGCAACTCTGACCTCATCTAAATCCATCCATTCTACTTTTTTGATGCCTTCACCTTTTTGTGGAGCCATTCGTTTGTCGTCTACACAATGCATCGCATACCAATGGGTTTTCTTAAGCACGTATTTCTTTTTAGTGACATACGTATGCCAAACCGCATCAATCTTCTGATCTATTTTAACTTTTACCCCTGTTTCCTCCTCAACCTCACGCTTGGCACATTCTTTTATGGACTCTCCTTTGTCAAGCTTCCCCTTTGGGATGTCCCATACCTTGCGCCTGTAGATCATCAATAATTTGCCGTCTTTCTCCACTATCCCACCAGCGGCTTCAATTACTTTGAATTTACTTTTTATGTAGTTTATCAGAGCCCTCTTCTCTCTTGATGAAATAAAAATCGAATGGACTTTTTTCAACTTTTTATCGGTCATTAGCTTCAACAGGCTATCTATTTGATCGAAAGAAGCATTCATTATTAAGGTATCATCCACCAGCACTTCAGGTACAATGGTTTCAAACTCCCGAACGATAAGTCCATACGCCCGATTCATGTTAACCTTCTTCTCAGAAAGAATGTAAACCGGAATGTCGTTGATAAAGATTTTCATCGCTGATAATTACGATGGCAATTAAATGATAAATTAAAAACGAAACAAGCCTTCTTAACTATTGATGGGTAATACAGGAGTTATTTATTTTGCGGTGCCATGAGTATCAAGATTTACAATCCCCAATTAGCTGCAGAAGTAGCAGGTGACCTTTTGAACATAGGAGCGATCAAATTAAGCCCAGAAGAGCCATTTACATGGGCATCGGGCTGGAAGTCTCCGATTTACTGTGATAACAGACTCAGCCTCTCTTATCCTGAGGTTCGATCTAAAATCAAGACGGCACTAGGCCTGGCTATTTCCAACTCATTCAATGGAATAGATGTAATTGCCGGTGTTGCGACAGCAGGAATCCCTCAAGGCGCGCTTGTGGCAGAGGAACTAGGCTTGCCGTTTATCTATGTTAGATCTAAATCTAAAGGGCACGGACTCCAAAATATGATTGAGGGGAGGATCGAGAAGGGTCAGAAAGTATTATTGGTCGAAGACCTGATCTCCACAGGAGGTAGTTCTTTAGCTGCGGCAGAAGCGCTTAGAGAAGCTGGTGCAGATGTAGTGGGAATGGTAGCCATTTTTACCTATGGTTTTCAGGTTTCTGAAGACAATTTCAAGAATAAAGGGGTAGATCTTGTTGTACTTAGTGACTATCATCATTTGCTTGATCTAGCGCAAGATGAACGAATGTTTGAAAATGATGTATTGAAGACCTTAAAAGAATGGCGAGAAGACCCTGGGAATTGGGGTACAAATTAGATTAAAATTTCTCTTCTACTCCCAATCCAAACAACGCGAAATCGTATTTGACCGGGTCGTTGGGGTCCAGTATTCTTAAGTTTTCAGTCAACTCAACAGCTGTTTGCCAATCCGTTTGCTTTCTGTTAATTAAACCCAATTTTCTGGCAACTCTATCCACGTGAAGGTCGCAAGGGCAGATCAGCTGAGATGGCTTGATTTTCTTCCAAATTCCGAAATCAACTCCTTTATCATCTTGCCGGACCATCCACCTTAAAAACATATTGATTCGCTTGCAAGCCGATTTTCTTGATGGGTTGGGAATATGTTTATATGTACGCTTGGGGTGATCAGGTAATGAAAAGAACAGGTTAAAAAAATGAGTCAAGCGTGCCTCCATCCGAATATCAGGCCCCAGGAATGCTTCTTCCAGAGTGTCGTTTTTCTCATAAAACCACTTGAAAAAATGAAGAAAATACAATGCATCTGTGCTATTAAATGTTCGATGTTTGAAATTAAGAAATGGTTTTAAATCTGATTCTGTATGATTCAGAACAAATTCGTAGGGTTCATTGCCCATTAATTTCAGAAACTCATTGCTTTTATTAATAATGGTTTTGCGTTGTCCCCAAGCAAATATTGCTGCCAATAAACCAGCAATTTCTATATCCTGTTTTCGAGTAAACTGATGAGGAATACAAACGGGATCGTTGAATATAAATGTAGGTTGATTGTATTCCTTGACCTTAAGATCAAGGAATGACTTTAATTCTTCTTGTTTCACTGTTTATTGTAGGAGACTTCTACTCTTGATTTGGAATCGAGAATACCTAATTGATCATATGCTGACTGTGAGAGTCTCAGTAGGAGGTTTTTATTCAGTCCTGTGTCCGGGAGCTTCCCAACTACTTTGACATGCACGACCTGATTGTTCATTAAATTTCTTACCTCAAGATTGGTTCCAATGGGTAATGTGCGATGTAAGGCTAGATATCTCTTTGTTTTTATTGATTGAATGACGGAAGCGACACCCTCTTCATAGATTTTTTCAAATCCATTCTTATCAATTTGAGTTCTAATTTTCTTTTTTGGTAGATTCAACGTTGTTGATTCCACCTCTCCGGATACGCGGTAAAACAATTCCTGTCCAATTTTTAAGTAATCCGATTCAAGGCGATTCCAGATTTTCAAACTATCAATACCTACTCCAATCTTTGAAGCGATGATAGATAATGTCTCTCCTGTTTGGACGAGGTATTTGCTGAAGTCAGCCATTGGATCATATTCCTCAACTTCAACGCTATCAACATCATCAATTGGAATATTAACACGCAGCGAATCTCTAGTCGGTGATGAAGCTGGTTCATCTGATACTACCAACTGCATTCCAGGAGATATATCATTACTTATCAGATTATTCCACCTCCTCAAGTCCTTCAATTTCACGTTGTACTTTTTCGAAATACTGTACAGTGTCTCACCAGCCTCTACCATGTGAATTGAAGTCACATTAGCTTCGGCAATTCGTATAACGGCAGCCTTTACCGGAAGATCCTCCTCCACTAAAACATAAATAATCTGGCCAATTTCGATTCGGTTATCTACAATTTGATTGTGCTTAATAATACCAATCACAGAACCGCCATATCGCTTGGCGATTGAGTATAAGGTTTCTTCTTCTTCTACTTCATGAACGATAAATAGCCCCTCTTCCCGCTGCTCAGCGCGCAGACTATCTACCGGATTGGCAAACGTTACCATTGCCATTAATAAACTACCCAGTATACACGCAAACTTCATTTCTATCTTTTATGAAAATTAGTTGATCATTAAATACAAAAAATGAGCCAGGCGAAAACCCTTTCATCTGATCATCCTGTTGAATTTTCCAAACCTTTTCTCCATCATTTATGAGGAGTAAATATCGAATAAATTCTCTACCAGAACGAATATAATAGCTGATTATGATTTTCTCCTTCCACTCTAAATATTCACAGGCAAGTGGTAATTCCAACGATAAAAATTTAGCTACTGTTTTATGATAGTCCGTTCCATGCTCATAAACACTTGGATGAATGAAGATTTCGTTTACTTCAAAGGATTCAATTATTGCATGCTCAGCATTTTCCCAATCATAACTGAATTTCTGAATTTGATTCGGATCATTTTGATTTAAATATTCTACGAAGAAAAGCTTTCCGTTTTCTACCGCTGTTAGTTTAGTCCACCACGTGTGATCTACGATTTTAGAAGAATAAGTTAAAGCATTTAAATTCAACTGAATTAATTCAATTGAATGTTCATTACGAAGATCTAAATACATCATATTATGATCTTCATCTACAACTGCGCTCCAGATCTTACCTTCAAACGAGACTTGTTCTACAGAATCATTAATCATAGATGCAAAGAAATTTATAGGTAGTTCAATTTTAGAATAACTTTAACCAAAGAAACACAGTTTCAAAGTTTAAGCTTTTGATGTGACTATTAGCAATCATTTATGAGAAAGATATATGCCTTAGTTGTCCTCCTTTTTGCCACTGTGGTATTCGCACAGGAAAAAGAAAAACCGTTGGTTCTACATTTAAAAATCAATGATGTTATTGACCCAAGAACTAACAGATACTCGGAACTAGGCCTGGAAAAGGCTGAGGAATTGGATGCAGACTATGTGATTTTAGAATTAGACACTTATGGTGGAGCATTAAATGATGCGGATGACATAAGAACTCGAATACTGAACTTCGATCGGCCTATTTACACATACATCAATAAAGATGCGGCTTCCGCCGGAGCACTAATCTCTATTGCATGTGACAGTATTTACATGGCAAGTGGATCAAGTATTGGAGCTGCCACAGTTGTCACCCAGGATGGTGCTGCCGCACCGGACAAGTATCAATCATATATGAGATCCATTATGCGATCTACTGCTGAAGCTAAGGGCCGGGACCCCCGAATGGCCGAAGCAATGGTGGATGAGGACATTGATTTGGATAGCATTGCTACTGAGGGGAAAATTCTCACTTTATCTATCTCTGAGGCGATTAAATATGGTTTTTGCGAAGCTGAGGTAAGTAGCATTGATGATATCATGGAACGATCCGGTGTGATCGATTATGATTTACAAGCATTTGAACTCGGAGCTACTGAAAAGATCATCTCACTATTTTTGAATCCATTTGTGAGTGGCATTTTGATTTTAATCATCATTGGGGGAATTTATTTTGAGCTACAAACACCGGGTGTTGGGTTTCCGATTCTGGCATCTATCATTGCCATCATTCTATACTTTGTTCCCAACTACCTGAATGGATTGGCAGAGAACTGGGAGATTTTAATGTTTGCGATAGGTATCATACTAATTGCGGTAGAAGTCTTTGTGATCCCCGGATTCGGTGTAGCAGGTGTTCTTGGACTCATTTGCACCATTGGATCTCTGATACTTGTCATGTTGAACAACGATATGTTTGACTTCTCATTTGTAGGTGGTGAGCAAATTTTTATTTCTATTGTTACTGTATTGGCGGGACTTTTGGGTGCAATAATTGTCATGTTCTTTGGAGGAGCCCGTCTACTCAATAGCGGTGTATTTAAACGGATAGCCTTGCAAGAGGTACAAGATGCTGATGCTGGATTCACTTCTACATTTTACAAAGAAAAATCGATGATTGGACTTCAGGGTAAAACCTACACCCGATTACGGCCTAGTGGCAGAGTAGAAATTGATGGTAACATTTATGATGCATATACTCGGGGGAACTTCATTGATGAGGGTGTGGATATTGAAGTAATCTCAGATGAGGGTACAAGTTTGAAGGTGAAGGAAGTGTAGTCCACCAAAAATCAAAAGTCAAAACCTAAATCTCAAATAAACTCCTAATCTGTAGATTTCAAACCATGAAATTGTTCCCAACACTCATTTGGATTTTCACCATCCTCGCGTTTGTCTTTCTTTTCTTCTCGTTGAGATCAGAAACTAATCAAATCCTTTATAGCTTTATCGCTTTGGGATTGTGGGGAATTGCATTTTTGCTCAACAAGTTCAAACCTGGTGAAAAAGAGAAGGAAACATAAGTCTTGCCTCAACTGTGGCGAGCTTCTACATCAAAAACATAACTATTGCCCCAATTGCGGCCAGGAAAACACCGACCATCAGGTGAGTCTTGGCATGCTAATGAGAGAGTTTACTTCAAACTTCTTCTCCCTGGATTCGCGATTTGCTCACACCTTTAAACCCTTCCTTTTCAGCCCGGGAAAAATAACAAACGCATTTATTGAGGGTAAAAGAGTCTATTACGCCAATCCCATTCGTTGGTACATTGTTATAAGTATTTTCCATTTTTTCTTCTTGGCGAAAACAATTGAACCTTCGGAAAGAGATAAAAAGCAAAGAGGCTTTGGAGATGCAAAAGAACTGTCAATAGAAACCTATGATAGCTTGTTTAATTTACCTGATTCAGTACATAAAGGATGGCCTCTATCTGGTGAAAGGCAAAAAATGGTCAATCATCTGATCGAAACTACCGATTTGAGCGCTGATGCCATTGCAGACTCCTTAAGCATCCCTCAAGAGTCCTGGACGGATAAATTTGTAATCAATCGAATCATCAAAATAAGCCAGGAAACAACTGCTTCCCTAAATACCTACTTGTTTCGGCAATTTCCTATGATCATCTTTTTCGCACTACCGATTTATGCGTTTCTTCTAAAGCTATTCTTTTGGCGAAAGGGCCTTTACATCAAGCACCTCATCCACTCCATTCATTTGCACTCTTTTCTATTTTTCACATTGACCATTATGTGGGTTTTAGCCTTGTTCATACAGGATGTAGAAGACTTTGCAATACCCATTAGCCTCTTACTAATTTTTAGCTATTCAGTAATCAGCTACAGTAAAGTCTATAAAATAAAAATTGGATGGAGTATCTTCCGAGCATCAATACTCGGGTTCATCTACATGTTCTTTGTATCCTTTGTATTCCTAATTGGAGTCCTTATATCTCTGGCTATGATTTAAGGAAATCTTCGAAAGATTCCACCGTCTGCTTGATTTCAGCATCTCCGATGCAATTGGAAATAAATAAGGATTCAAACTGAGAAGGCGCTAAATAAACGCCATTATTGAGCATATGTCGGAAGTATTTGCCGAACATTTCCAAATCGCATGTTTTAGCTGACTCAAAGTCTTTAACTTTTTCATCGGTGAAAAACAAACTGATCATACTACCAATTTGATTGATCGTGTAATTCACGTTGTGTTTTTTGATGGCTTTCTTGTAGCCTTGCATGATCTTCTTTGTAGCGGTTTCTATATTTTCATAAACTTCCGGATGCTCATTCAAATAACTTAGTTGAGTATATCCGGCAGCCATTGCCACAGGGTTCCCTGATAATGTACCTGCCTGATAAACAGGGCCTTGGGGTGAGACAAAATCCATGATATCTCTTCTTCCCCCATAAGCCCCAACCGGCATGCCAGCACCAATTATTTTGCCTAGTGTCGTAAGGTCAGGTTTAACATTAAATACTTCTTGTGCACCTCCTTTTGCTAGTCGGAAGCCTGTCATTACCTCATCAAAAATCAATATGATTTCATCTTCATCACAAACAGCTCTCAGCCCTTCTAGGAATCCAGGATCTGGTAATACACACCCCATATTTCCTGCCACAGGCTCAATAATAATTGCAGCGATTTCACCCCTGTTGGCTGCTACAACTTCTTTTACTTTATCCAGGTTGTTGTACGGTGCAAGTAAGGTATCTTGCGCAGTGCCTTTTGTTACTCCTGGGCTATCAGGAGCACCCATCGTCATTGCTCCACTGCCTGCAGCTATTAAAAAAGAATCACCATGTCCATGATAACACCCTTCAAACTTCAATATCTTATCACGTTTAGTAAATCCTCGTGCCAAACGGATAGCTGACATAGTAGCTTCGGTGCCTGAATTAACCATTCGAACCTTCTCTACCGATGGGATCATTTCTGTTATTAATTCTGCCAGTTCTACCTCCATACGACTAGGCGCACCAAAAGAAGGGGATCCGATAACAGCTTTAAAGATGGCTTCTTCAATTTGTTTGTTCGCATGTCCAAGAATCATTGGACCCCAGCTGTTAATCATATCAATGTACGAATTGCCATCTTCATCATACATATAAGCGCCTTCCGCTTTGGCAAAAAAAATGGGGTCACCCCCCACTGCTTTAAATGCACGTACCGGAGAGTTTACTCCGCCCGGTATATAGTCTTTGGCTCTATCAAAAAGTTCTTTACTTGTTGCTATCTTCATATGACTCGTCAACTTCTTGTTTTGTGTTTTGGTTTTGTAGTTTGAGGTTTTTTAAGGATGTTATCGGTACCACTTGATTATCCTTGTAAGGTCCATATTTCAAACCTTCCATTAGATAACCAGGCTTAAACTCCCCGCTAACTAACCCTCGCTGGAAGTATTTCCCATGTTGATTCATCAGTTGGCCTAAATGCCAAACCAGTTCATAACCATATAAGTGGTACTTATTTGGCTCTGTTGCGAGAGTTTCGACAAATGCTTCTTTAATTCCCTCATAATTTGCGCTCTCAACATTATAAAATGAAGGACTTAGAAAGTCCACCTGAAGCCTTTCTAGTTGAGCATACGAAACCAATGAAAAATTTAACCAATCCTCATATCCAATAAGGCCAATACTATCGCTTCTAACTTCCACCATGCTTATGAAATTATTAGCAAGCAGATTGCTGGACGTAGCTACAAATATGTGACCGATACTATCTGGCTGTAAAGTAAATTTTACTTCATAAGTTTCGATAACATCATCACCATCATAATCTTTTATTATCCGTCCTGTTTCCTCATCTCTTAGACTTCTTGTCCTAACTATTTTTCCTGGTATCAAGGCAATTGAATCCATTTCTTCCTGAGAATACATGGTATCCAGGCGAACTTCATATTGCTCAGTAAAATCAATCTGAATTTGTTGTGCGTCTTCATTTGTTAACCTTTCAAATCGAACAACCAAAAAACTATCTCTTTCGATGGATTGCAGGTAGGCATTTGCAACAAGGCTATCCCTATCAGTTTCATAAAAGATTAAAACCTTCTTATTATCCGTAAATTTCTTAGCCGCAAACTTGGCCGCCTCCCGACCTTGCGTAGAATAAGATGACTTAAATAAATACGAATACGGATTATCACCTACAATTTCTTCATTGGAAGAGACTGGATTAATTACTGTGATTTGATTCTCTTTAGAAAATTGAGAGATGTACTTGGATGGCCCCGAATACAAAGGCCCAATGATTACATCCGCATTATCCAGTTTTTTGTCGTTGATTAAATCATAAGTTACCGAACCTTTTTTTTGCGTATCGAACGGAAAAAGATTGAGATTGATGCCTTCGGCTTTAAGGTCTTTTTGAGCCATGTCCATTCCTTGATAGAGTTCAAAAATGATTGAGTTTCGGATGACTGTCTGTGGGGTAGACAATGATTCAAACATAAAAGGAAGTACTACAGCAACAGCATACTCATCTTTCATTATCAAAGGAAGATTCTCATCAGAGCCCAATTGAATATCAAACTTTTCTGAAAGCTCCATAAGCAACAATTGATCGCGCTCATCATAAGGCAGCTCCAGAATAGCTTTTGCATAATATCTTCCAATATATTGATTGCTGGGGTTTAATGCATAGGCCGAGTCTAGGCCTTCAAGGGTCATTTTACTTAAAGAGTTATCGATAAGAAAATTTTTCCAGGTTTCCGGAAGCTGCTCAACCTGTCGGAAGGCTCGATATAGTTTCCCCTGATCAAATGCCAGATAAGTCAACCAAAAATCCACTTCAGGTTTTTTGTCCCAATCCGGAAACTTTGCCTGAATTTGTTTCAGCATATCTTCTGCCACTTTATACTCTTTCAATTTCATGGCAGAGAGCGCATAATAGAAAGAGGCATATTCACCAAAGACCTGATCATCAGAAAGCGCTTGAAAAGCCAGTTTTGACTCCCTGTAGTTACCCAGGCTAAACTGGCGTTTTGCTTCCAAATATTCTGATTGACTGGTTTGTCCCATTAAAGAACAGGTACATACCAATAAGATCGTAAAGATGAAGTGCCTCACAGTTGGTTGTTTTAATTTCAAAGCTAATATTATTCCCACTCTATTGTCGCTGGTGGTTTGGAACTGATATCGTAAACCACGCGATTGACTCCCTTTACATTATTGATGATTTTATTCGAAACTCTTCCTAAAAACTCATAAGGTAAATGTACCCAATCGGCCGTCATTCCATCTAAACTTGCCACTGCTCGAAGCGCAACTACATTTTCGTACGTGCGCTCATCACCCATGACTCCCACCGACTGCACAGGCAAAAGCATTGCTCCAGCTTGCCACACATCATCATAAAGTCCCTCCTCTTTCAATCCATTAATAAAATATGAATCTACTTCTTGAAGGATTCGAACTTTCTCAGCAGTGATATCACTAAGAATACGGATCCCTAACCCTGGTCCGGGGAATGGATGTCTACCGAGAATAAAGTCAGGTATTTCTAGTGTTTTGCCTACATTTCTGACTTCATCTTTGAAAAGTGTATTGAGTGGTTCAACCACTTTCAGATTCATTTTTGCGGGCAGACCTCCAACATTGTGATGAGATTTGATGGTCACGGATGGTCCGTTAACAGAAACTGACTCAATTACATCTGGATAAATAGTCCCTTGTCCTAACCATTTTACATCCTTAATATTCTTCGCTTCCTCATCAAAAACTTCAATAAAAACCCGACCAATAATCTTTCGCTTACCTTCCGGATCACTCTCACCTTTCAATTCATCATAAAATCGAGATTTGGCATCTACGCCCTTTACGTTTAAACCCAGCCCCTCATAAGATTTTAATACCTCATCAAACTCGTCCTTTCTCAATAGACCATTGTCAACGAAAATGCAATATAGATTCTTCCCTATGGCTTGATGTATGAGCATGGCTGCTACCGAAGAGTCTACACCGCCTGAAAGACCTAAAACAACCTTATCATCGCCCAGTTTATCTTTCAGTCCAGCTACCGTTTCTTCAACAAAAATATCTGGCGTCCAATCTTGGGCTGCCTTACATATATGGACGACAAAATTTCTTAGAACAACCTTGCCATCAAGGCTATGAGTCACTTCCGGGTGGAATTGGATACCATAGACAGGTTTATCTTCAATTTTAAATCCTGCAACAGGGATTGATTCTGTGGTGGCAATCAGCTGGAATTTGTCTGGCAAATTGGTAATTGTGTCTGCGTGTGACATCCAAACCTGACTCCCAATCTCAACCTCTTTCAAAAGATCGAAATGTGAATCAACTCGTTTTAAATTAGCCCTTCCATATTCTCTATGGTTGGATTTTGCAACAGTTCCACCATTCTTCTGAACCAGAAGCTGAGCACCATAGCACACTCCCAAAACTGGTAAATCACCTAAATCCTCTATGTTTATATCTGGAGATCCTTCGTCAAGTACTGAACATGGTCCCCCGGAAAGTATGACACCCTTGACATCAGGTGTTATTTCAAATTTGCTAAAGGGATGAATCTCACAATATACGTTTAGCTCTCGTACACGCCTGGCGATTAATTGTGTGTATTGAGAACCAAAATCGAGAATTAGAATCTTATCTTGCATGGCCGCAAAATTACAGGCTTATACCATACAACTAACCTGTTTCTTAATTGAAAATTAATAAGATCGCTGAAACATTTTAATACTGGAATAATTTTGGTTTAATACCTTCACGTATTGGAACTAAGTAAGAGAATGAGGAAACTAATTTTTTGTGTGTTAATTCTACTTTTGAATGGATTACATGCCCAAGAAAAACCCCGTTTGGTAGTTGGTATTGTAGTCGATCAAATGAGGTATGATTACATCACCAGATTTTATAACGATTTTGCTGAGGGAGGATTCAAACGACTAATAGAAGACGGATTTCTATTTAAAAATGCCAGTTATAATTACATGCCTACTAAAACCGGACCCGGTCATGCCTCTATCTATACAGGCACTACTCCTTCAAGGCATGGAATTATAGGGAATGATTGGTTTGCACCTTCACTTGGTAGAAGATTCAATTGTGTAGAAGACACCACTGCAAGCGTGCTTGGTGGTGTATCTAATGGAAATGTTTCTGCGAGAAATGTGTTGATGACAACCATCACAGATGAATTGATGCTTCATTACAACTTTACTTCAAAGGTCATTGGCGTATCATTAAAAGACAGAGGTGCTGCAATACCAGCTGGCCACAATCCTACCGGAGCTTATTGGTATGACCTACAAAGTGGGAACATGATAACAAGTACCTACTACATGGAGATACTTCCAAAATGGGTAGAAGAATTTAACAAACAAAATAGACCAACAAAGTTGCTAAGTGGAAATTGGAATCTATTGAAAGAAAAAAGTCTATACAATGAGAGCATAGAAGATGAAAATGAGTACGAACAAGAATTTCGCAAAGGCCTGGGTGTTTCCTTCCCATATGACTTAAGAAAGTACAAGAAAGACCATTCCCTCCTGAAGTATACGCCATTTACCAATACGTTAATAAGAGAATTTGCTCTTAAATCAATAGAAAGTGAAAATCTAGGTAGTGATAGTATCCCTGATTTTCTAACGATTAGTTTTTCTGCTACAGATGATGTAGGTCACAGATTTGGTCCGAGATCCATGGAAGCGCAAGACACCTATTTGAGATTAGATCTGGAAATCCGTGAAATACTTAATTACTTAGACGAGAAAGTTGGCAAGGGTGCGTACACGGTATTTCTTTCGGCAGATCATGGTGCAACAGATGTTCCTTCCTACATGTATAAAAACAAGATGCCTGCCGGATATCATAACAATGGATACATCAAGAAATTGCTAAATGAAGAACTCTCTAAAACATATGGTGACGGAAACTGGATAAGCTCCATCATTAATGAACAAGTGTATTTAAATCATCCATTGATGGAAACCAATAATTTGGATAAGTCAGAGGTTAAAAATAAAGTAATCGCCACCTTGATGAGTGAGAAATATGTAGTAGAAGCCTTTGACAAAGATCTTGTCGCTATGCGGATGTTTACAGATCCTATGTTAATTCGCCTTCAGAATGGATATCATAATAAAAGATGTGGTGATGTGCTCTATTTAATATCTCCAAGCAACTTAAACGACGCATACGGCAGAAAAGGAACGGATCACAGAACGCCCTATGCTTACGACACCCATATTCCAATCATCTTTTATGGGTTTGGTATAAAGGAAGGGAGCAGCATGAGACCAGTAAATATTACAGATATTGCTCCTTCTATCTCTCAATTGCTTAAAGTTTCATATCCGAGCGGATGTACTGGACAGCCTTTGCCGGAACTTTTTGAATAAAACCAAACTGCAAAATTTTAGTATAAATAGGCTATGAGAATAATTTGGCTCCTATTTTTTGTTGCAACTCTTGCTACATATGCCCAACCAGTAAAAATTGGAAAACTAAAATACGACGGTGGTGGCGATTGGTATGCGAATAAAACAGCTTTACCAAACCTTATTGAATTCTGTAATGCGCAGATCAGCACAAACCTTGCGGTTTCCGAAGATGTCGTGGACGTGGGTAGTCCTGACCTGTTCTTGTATCCATATGTTTACATGACCGGTCACGGAAACGTAGTTTTCAACAATTTTCAAGTTGAAAATCTTAGAAATTACCTCACCTCAGGCGGATTCCTACACATAGATGATAATTATGGGTTAGACCAATTTATTCGAATAGAGATGAAGAAGGTGTTTCCTGAACTTGAGTTTGTTGAAATTCCCTTCGACCACCCTATCTATCATCAAAAATTTGATTTTGATAATGGCTTACCAAAAATTCACCAACACGATGGTAAACCATCGAAAGGTTTTGGTCTTATCTATGAAAATCGATTAGTGTGCTTTTATTCCTTCGAGTCAGACTTAGGTAACGGATGGGAAGATCAATCGGTGTATAATGACCCGCAGGAAATTCGAATTGAGGCATTAAAAATGGGGGCTAACATCATTTCATATGCATTCACAGAAGCTCAGTAAAATGTAAAGCCCCAATCATCCGAAGAATCATGGGGCTATTACCTACCTGAAAACTTACTTACCAAATACTATCTTCTTCCTCTAGGACTAATCACTTTAGTGATCGGTTCACCTCCATTAATAGTGATTGTGACTTCATTGTCGCATGATCCATCTCCATAATCAACAACTGCAACATTATCGCCAGACGTGAATTGCTTGATTCCTGATACCGGAATAAATACGCCACTTAACTTACATGAGCGCTTGTAAACAATAGGTGAAAGTATTTCCATGGAATAATTAACACCATCTCTTCGGGTACCACTCGCACTGCCTTCAACACTAGTTTCATCTTCCAAAGGATTGTTGGCTCTGTGCCATGTACGTGTTCTTTGAGCTTCTCTTGTTGCAGTAGTCTCATCCTCAAAAGTCATTTTACCACCTGCTAGCGTGATGCTAAACTTGGGATCATCCTCTATACTGGCTGAAATATTTTCTACGGTTCTTGTTCCTTCAATGAGGACACCATCTATGCTAAAGTCCTGGAAAGTAGCAGTTCGGAATGCACCTGGTATTAATCGATGGTCGCTATAAGTTATTTGAATCACTCCAGCTCTGATTCTTCCTCCAGGACCTTCACAACCGTCACCATAATCAATGGTTAATGATTTTGCCTCTTCATCATGCGTAATAGTCGCACAATCTAAAATTATATCTCTGTTTACTCTACCTCCAGCATCTACAGTTTCCAATCCAGCATCAACAATAAGATCAATGTCTTCATAGTTTGCCTCTAAAGTAGATTCAGCATCCACATCAATCTCTTCTACCAAATCGATGGCAGACTCTGATGTATTGTCATCACTACATGAAGTTATAAATGTGACAAATGCAATCGCGGTAATAAATAATAGCTTTTTCATAATAGTTTTATTTCTTGTAATTGTTTTTCAAATGATTTGCCCCTTTGACAGGTCTGGTCTTAAAAGGTTTAAAAGGCTTCGAAAAAAAATTTGAATGCGAGACAATTGACAAATGGTGGACATGGGGATTGTATCCCAATTATTCTTCTAATAGTGCTAATTGATTGTTTATTATTGTATTGAATCTTTATTGAGCTCAAAATGAGAAATCTTGTAGCGGGGTTAATTCTTCTGTCAACCGTAATATCTGCATACAGCCAGGGATGCAGCGATGCAGGTTTTTGTACGATGGGTGCAATGAAACCAGATCAGAATTATAGCAAGCGAATTGCTGTAAAGCTCAGGTCAATGGAGATAAATTATTACAGAGGTACCAGTCTACTTACACCAATTATTTTCGCTGCCACCATTGATTTTAATTTAGGAATCAATGATTATAGCTCCATTCAAATCAAATTACCTTACCAATGGGTAAAAGGCAACCTGGGAGAAACTGCTGGAATAGGAGACATTTCTTTGAGTTACACCAGGTTGTTAAAGTCCACCAACAAGTGGAATATTAATGGAACACTGGGAGCTAAAATTCCATCAAACGATGGTAACAAAACGGTTAACAATGAGAATACCGGAGGAGTAGACTCGCCCATTCATATGTACTATCAGCAAAGCTTAGGCTCTTACGATGCAATTGCTGGTATTTCAGCCATCAGCAGAAATTGGTTGGTAGCTGCTGGTGTTCAGGTAGCTCTAACTAGGAACAACAACCAATTTGTTTGGGAAGGATTTTCGACCTACCCCTCTCCAGATTACCTGAGAAAATATAACATTGGAAGGGAATTATTGAGAGGAGTAGATGTAATGCTGCGAGTGGAAAGAAACTGGCGATTTACCAATTTTAATTTTTCTCTTGGTGCATTGCCCATCTACAGGATTACCAAAGATGAAGGTATACTAGTCAATGAGACAGAACGCTCCAAGATCCCCAAAACCACTGGTCTGGCACTTGCGGTACTTGGAAGTTTTGGTTACCACTTTGACGTTAATAATAGTATTAAAATCATCCAGGGAATAAAGCTTGTTGACAGAGATTTTAATCCTGATGGCCTAACAAGAGATGAAGTGCTAAGTATCAGTTACATATATAGATTTTGACGATGAGGAGATCACTAATACTTACTTTCATATTAATTGCGACCGTCTCCATAGCCCAAGACATTCAACTTAAGCAGGCACGTGAATCATTTGGAAAGAATGAATTTGAACAAGCCTACAGTCAATTTAAAGAGGCGGGAGATATTCACTTTGCCAATGAAGAGTATTCGGAATATATAGAGGCTCACTTGAATATGATTGATTGCCAGATTCAATTGGGTAACCCCTTTCATGCAAAAAGTCTATCGTTAAACACCCTGGAGTTTATCAAGACTCAAATTCCGGATCAACCGATTTTCAAAGCTAGATGTCTTACTCAACTGGGCTTGAGTTACTTAAATCTGGGACATAATGATGATGCATTAGAAAGCCTACTAGAGGCAGAAGGCTCTTTTCCTCAAAGTGATTCAAAAGAAAAAGCAAATTGTCTGGATGCCATAGGTCAGGTATACAATAACAATAAGAACAAACAATTGGCAGCGCAATACCTGGAACAGGCCTTTAGAATGCGAAGAAACCTATTTGGGCCACAATCTGTGGAAGTTGGAAATTCATACAACAATCTGGGTCAGGTATTTCTTCAAAGCGATCCCTTGCAAGCAATCATATATTTTAATCGAGCTAAGGGAATATATGAAGGACAACTTGGAAATAGCAGCAGGCGAGCACTGAGAACCAGTATCAATATTGCATTTGCTGATATGGAGCAGGAAAATTATGATGACGCCTTAGAACAACTGAATGAAGTAAAGTCGATATATGATGCAACCTATCAAGAAGATCACCCGAACAAAGCCTACATATTGACAATTATTGGAAATGTCTATCTAAAAAAGGGAGAATATGAGCGAGCATTATTAAACGAAAGAGAAGCCCTTGAAATGTATATTTCTCTTTTTGGAGAAAAGCATCCGGATGTTGCCAACACCTACTTCCTGATAGGAGAAGCCATGAGGGCCAAGAGAGAGTATAAGGAAGCTGTTAAATTTTATCAGCACTCTATATATGCCAACATTCCTGATCAGACATTTGCAGATATCTACGAACTTCCAACCCTGTCAAACTATTTTGAAAGCAACATTCTCTTAAGTTCTTTATATGGAAAAGCGGTGGCGCTCTCCGATCTTCATTTTGAAAAAACACTCAATGTAAAAGACCTTGTGGGTTCAATAGACACCTATCGAAAATGTGACGACCTTATCACGATCATACGGAGGAAAAGACTCAATGAGCAAGATAAATTAAGGCTCGGGCAAATTGCCAAGGAAGTTTATGAAAACGGCATTCAGCTATCACTAATCCTCAGTGAACAAAGCTTAAACCGGAAAAAATACATTCAGACTGCATTCGATTTTTGCGAGCGTAGTAAATCATCTGTACTACTTGAAGCGATCACTGAATCAAAAGCCAAAAAATTTGCTGGTATCCCCGATGAACAAATTCAACTTGAAGACAGTCTTAAAGATGAAATATCCTATTTGGAGCAGCAACTCGCACAGCAGGAAAATGCAGATAACCAGGAGATGAAAGATCTTCTTTTTAGCTATCAAAACTCATATCGGGAGTTTATTTCAAATCTTGAAGCGAATTATCCGGAATATTACAATCTAAAATACGATCAGTCGATCGCTACCATTGCATCGATTCAAAAACACCTCACCGACAATATGGCCATGCTCTCTTACTTCCTTGGAGAGGACGAAATTTATATTTTCATTATCACAGCGAAAGGAATGAAAGCCGAAAGAAAGCAAAAAGGAGAAAATTTTGATCGACTTACGTCAGCCTTAAGGAATGCAATAAAGTACAATAGCAAAAGTGCATTTTTTAAAACCGCAAAATCTCTCCATTCACTACTAATACCCTCAGTTCCTCCCAATATCAATGAATTGGTCATCCTTCCTGATGGAGTGCTGGGTACTTTGCCTTTTGAATCATTCATAGACCCGGATGATGATAGTGAAGATTATTCTAAGGCAAAATTTTTAATCAAAGATTATCACATCTCATATGACTATTCTGCAACTTTATTCAATGAACGAATTGCGGATGAAACACAAATCAACCCCGAGATCCTTCTCATAGCACCCATTAGCTTTGAGAACAATGAAATTCGAATGAACGCCCTCCCAGGATCTGAAGAGGAAATTGACGAAATACGATACCTTTTTATGGGGAGCAACTGTGAAACAAAGGTACAAACAGGTAATGATGCCAGTGAAGCGAATTTCAAAAAGGAAAACCTGGGAAAATATAGATACCTGCATTTTGCTACCCATGGTCTGGTGAATGAATCTGAGCCCGCACTTTCAAGAATATTTTTAAAACCCGGAACCAATGAAGATGGTAGTCTCTATACTGGTGAAATATACAACCTGGATATTGACGCTGATTTGGTAACACTCTCAGCTTGTGAAACGGGTTTAGGGAAGGTTGCGAAAGGCGAAGGTATCGTTGGGCTAAGTCGGGCACTGCAATATGCTGGCGCAAATAATATCATTGTGTCTTTATGGCAGGTTGCAGACGCATCCACAGCTCAAATGATGATCGAATTTTACAAGTACAACCTTAATAATGAACACCACGGATACAATACTGCATTGAGAAAAGCTAAGCTCTCGTTGCTTAATTCAGAGGAGTATGCACGCCCCTACTACTGGGCACCATTTATTTTGGTCGGTATGTGATTATCTTTAAATAGTGAATCGCAAAATTTCCATAGGGCTAACTGCTTTCATCTTATTTCTCATCCTGTTTGATGCCATTCAGCAGAAGTATTACATTGAATCGTTTAACCTGCTTCCGGAAGGTGAAGTATTATCATTCACAAATCTTCTTAAACAACACTTTATCCGATGGTCTATTTGGGTCATTTTTAGCATTCCTGCATCATTACTCATATGGAAATACCTACCTAAAGGCCAAGGTCCACCGACCACTAGGTCACTGGTGATGATGAGCTTAATAACAGTATTGAGCATCACTGTTTCTCTGTCTGTAGCGAGTTTACAATCAATCATAAGCCAGAACATACCGCTTACAATCAACCTCTTTTCAGAATTTCTGGTCTTCCTCACCTTCCAAAAAGGGCTTACATTTCTAATGGCTTCCATCACTTTGGCTCTAATCCTGTACAGTCAAGCAAGTGAAAAAACAATTGAAAGTCAGTTTGTCGAA
Organism: Ekhidna sp.; assembly: GCA_965601465.1. Lineage (GTDB taxonomy): Bacteria > Bacteroidota > Bacteroidia > Cytophagales > Cyclobacteriaceae > Ekhidna. The sequence continues at coordinate 4,243,466 of OZ271834.1, forward strand.
ATAAAAAATTTGAAAAGAAAAAGTACAGATTTAGAAGAGGCGCTGAATATGAATCAAAGTGAGCCACACCTCAACATTAAGATTGGTCATCGTTTTCAGCCGATTCCTTTGAATGAAATTGTTTGGATCCAGTCAGATGATTATTGCGTGAAAATTCATACCGAAGATCAGGCATTTACTTTACGAAAAAGCATGAAATCACTTGAAGCACAACTTGCTCCCTATGGGTTTATCAGAGTACATCGAGTGGCACTGCTCAATTTAAACTTCCTACATCAGGTAAATTTTGATTCCTCTACTATACGGTTAGTTAATACTACAGAACTTCCACTTTCCAGAACCGGCGCTAAAGCACTAAAAAAGAAATTAGAGCAATCAGCCATCTAATTCCCTGCAAATTCGCTTCCATTAACTGCATTCCTTAATGGTTTTATGCTGAACGTGAGTTTGTTTACAAAAACAATCTCCAATGAAAAAAATACTATTTCTATTAACCGCTTTTACATCCTTAAATCTTTACGCACAGTATGAATATGAGCCATCCGCTGAAAATCCATATGGTAAATTAAATCCAGATGCTCCTGAGCAGACCGCTGACTTTGCGCCACTTATTGGAACCTGTAGGTGTAAATCCGTCGCTAGGTTAGATCAGACCACATGGGGAGATACAGTGATGATGAACTGGACTTTTAAGTACATCATGAATGGTATGGCCGTACAGGATCAAACCTTAAAAGAGGATGGTCTTCATTCAGGAAGTATCCGTCAATATAATGCGGATAGCTTGAGTTGGTACGTTCATTATTACTCTTCAAATTTTGCTACACCCACACTTTCTGCATGGGGAGGAAACAAGACCGAGAATGGAGATATAGTCCTATATAAAGATCAAACAGCTCCCAATGGGATGGAAGGATACTACAGAATTACGTTTTCTGATATGTCAGAGGATGGCTTTAATTGGTTGGGTGAATGGGTAGATAAAGCAGAGACGATTAGGTATCCTACATGGCGTATTTACTGTGACAAATTGGAATGATTATGCATAAATATTTACAAGTAAAGAGTTAAAATTTTGATTTTTTCAAAAATAATTTGACACCTTGCTTGTTCTAATACCTGTAATCGATATTGTATGAAGAGAGTAAAAGTCGGTGACATGGTGGAAAGTGATTATGGCAAAGGGAAGGTTCTTGCTGAAACAAAAGAATGGATAATTCATGATAATTCAGCGAATAACAGTGAATCAGAATTTGCCATTTTGAAGTCAGATGATAATTACCAGGTGGTAAAAGAAATCGAACTTCATGCTTCCTGATGTCTGAAAATGTATTATTCAGCTACTAGTGAATCTATAATTTCATTGAATTGCTGATCAAACGACCGGTAATAGTCACCCGTTGCCGGCCCATTAAAGTAACTATGTACGTAGCGTACATATCCTTGCTTGTCTAAAATGACAAGTGTAGGAAATGCTTCTATGCGTTGCATAAATGGGAAAGGCATTGCTGCGGCTGTTTTACTTAACCTTCCCCCAAGAACCAGGTCATATTCAATATCATTTACAATGCGATACTTCTCTAATCTTTGCAAACCGTATTCCTTTGAATAATTGGCTTCATATGAAGAAGCAAGAATTGAAACTCTATCTTGATTCTTTTTATACCATTCTACTAAATATTTAGTCTGATCATGACTATTTGGACACCAGGTCCCAAAAAGCTGTATAATCAATACTTTGCCCTCATATAAAGTAGGATCAATGGCATCCTTGCCCTGACCTGCTCCTAATAGATCATAATAGGGTTTGTGTTTACCCGGCTCAATTTCAACCATCTCAAACGGATTCTTAAGCTCTGCTTCTGAATTATAAATAGCTTCCCACGGCTCTGAAAATCCATTATCATAAACCATCTCCCCATCCCAACCATTTTCTGTACGTTTACCTATGAAGGCAAACGCATGTGCTCCATCAAAACATGAAAGCTTAATTGAATCTCCGTCAAGAATACCTTCGAAAAAGCGATAATCGCTTACCTGGGTCATAATAGTGCCCGAGACAATATGTCCTCTCTGTTTGAACAAACCGACCCCTTTGGTCATGCCTGAGGTGCCAGGAGAAAAAGTAACATCCCAACGCTCTTCTATCGGAGCAAATGGTCGAACACTATTTTTCTGCATTCGGGGTTTTCCAAAATCTGCACTGAATGGAATGTTTAAGTCTCGATAGTATTTGTTGTACAACCCTTTCATTCCCATTGCTGTAAATTTTGCCCTTATCTCAACATCAAAGGGATCCATGGGGATCACAATACTATCTCCTGTTACGCTTACATTATTTATCACTCTCCGATCTCTTCCATTGATAATTGTAATTTCAGGTACTTCTCCCGTTGGGTATCCAACCTCAAATACGAATGGAACATTTAGGCTATCATAAGCAATTGTTCCTCGCCATTGTCCAGGTTTAATCATTTGAGAAAATGACTGAAATGAATAAATCAAAAAGAGTGCGAAGATTGAATATTTCATAAAGATGAATATAACCAGTTATCTGCTCTGATCACTTAAATTGGTATATTTAATCAATAACTAACCTAAAATTAATTATGACAAATGGATCTGTAAAGCCACCTGCCTGGTTTATGGTAGTGGCGGTGATAGCACTTATTTGGAATCTGCTAGGTGTCGGAGCCTACCTAACTGAGGCATTTGCAACACCAGAAATCCTTGAAGCGATGCCTGAAGAACAACGTACAGAAATAGAAAATAGGCCTGCATGGGCCACTGCTGCTTTTGCATTGGCAGTCTGGGGTGGGTTCTTTGGCTGTCTTCTGCTATTGTTAAAAAGAAGATTAGCGCAGCTCATTCTCATTGTATCCCTCATCGGAGTACTCGTGCAAATGATGTATAACCTATTCATTGCGGGATCCTCAACAACCTATGGACCCTTTGAAATTGTGATGGCCTTATTGATCCCAGTAATAGCTATTGCTTTGGTGCTGATGGCCAAGAAGGGAATTTCTGCCGGGTGGCTGAAGTAAACGAAAACAATCACATTATCAGGCTGTTTTGATTAGACCATATCTACTCAAAACAGCCTCTTTTATTTAGCGTATTAATGCATCTTTGCGCCACATGACATTCAATGACTTTAATCTAAACGATCAGCTCACAGAAGCAATAGATCACATGGGCTTCTCGGAAGCCACACCTATTCAAGAACAAGCAATACCCGCAATACTCAACGGACAAGATCTGATTGCATGCGCTCAAACCGGGACCGGAAAGACCGCTGCCTTTGTCATCCCCACATTAAATCATCTTGCGCAACACCCTAGTGACGATGTAAAAGTATTAATCGTAGTACCAACACGTGAGTTAGCAATTCAAATAGACCAGCAAATTGAAGGGTTTTCCTATTATTTACCGGTCCACTCGATAGCAATCTATGGTGGTGGTGATGGTTCTGATTTTGCTCAGCAGAAAAAAGCTCTTACACAAGGTAGCAACATTGTTGTGGCCACACCGGGAAAGCTTATTTCACACCTCAATTTAGGATATGTAAAGTTCGATCAAGTGACCCATCTCATTCTGGATGAGGCAGACCGAATGTTAGATATGAACTTCTATGATGACATTAAAAAGATCATCACCTATTTGCCCAATCTCTCTCAAACCTCCATGTTTAGTGCTACCATGGCACCAAAGATTGAGAAGTTGGCAAAAAGCATTTTAAAAGACCCACTCCGCATTACCCTGGAAATTGCAAAACCATCCGAAAAAATCAGCCAGGAGGTATATCGTGTTGAAGAGGGTTATAAAACCGAATTGATCAGTAAGTTGATCAGCCGTTATGACTCATTTGAAAGCATCCTTGTATTTAGCTCAACAAAGAAAAAAGTCTCTGATATTGTTAAGAGTTTGAATAAAGCTGGATTACAGTCAAAAGGCATATCATCAATGCTTGACCAAGACGAACGAGAACGTATTCTCTTAAAATTTCGAGCCAAGAAACTTCGCATATTGGTAGCAACAGACGTACTTTCACGAGGAATAGACATCAAAGACATCAATTTAGTAGTGAACTATGATGTCCCAAATGATGCGGCTGACTATGTGCATCGTATTGGTAGAACCGCAAGAGCCAAAACAAGTGGAGTAGCCATTACACTCGTAAACAAAGACGATAACTACAAGATGAAGCGCATTGAGAAGCTCATTGATCGTACACTGGAAAAAGTAGACTATCCGATGAAAAGGAGATGATTCGCATATCGATCCCGGAAATATTCACTGATCCATTCAATTACTAGTCTCTTCATAAAGATTCAAAATCCTTTTGTCGTCATGCTGTCCTTAACCCTTGATATTGGACAGAATTGCACGTTTTAGTCAACTTTACCGAGGAAATAACCATTTAATAGCTGATAATTAAAGTGCGAAAAACCTCCACAGACATGATGGTTGATTGAATTTTATGAAAAAACTGTTTTTTATCGCTATTCTATTTGCTGGTTGTATCGAAACTGATCTTCAAGCTCCGCTTGACGAATCATTAAGAATTATCAATTCTGGTGATTCTTTCCGAGTGGGAGAGACCTACGACTTACAATCAGAATTTTTGAATGAAGATGGCCAGGTTGAAGATGTAAATACCCTCTGGTTGACTTCAGACCCACGTGTATTCAGTATTAGCGGAAACATGGGCACAGCGCTTTCTGAGGGTGTAGTAATAATTACTGTAAGAGCCAGGGGGTTAGAAGCATCTCAAGAGATTGAAATTGAAGCCTCGAAAGGATCTCTTACCATCTCAAAGTTCGTTGATCAACTTCAGGTAGGAAATAACTTCGCTATGGGTGTCAATTATATTGATTCGAATGGTAATTCAGGAACTCCAGATATTTCCTGGACAAGTTCTAGTGAAGCAATCGCCTCTATCGATTCGGAAGGTTTAGTTACGGCACTAACAGTAGGAACAACCACAATAACGGCCACTTCTGAAGATCTAACTGATGAATTAATTCTTACCGTCATTGAAGGCACAGTGATGGTCGATCCCGAGGTAAAAATTACACAGTTCGTAGAGGAGCTAAATGTCGATGAAGCTTTTCAATTCGAAGCAAATTATTTTGATCAAAATGGTATGGTTGACGAAACTCAATCCATTACATGGACAAGTAATAACACAGAAGTGTTGACAGTAAGTACTGAAGGTTTAGCAACTGGTATTTCATCAGGCGAAACCACAATCGAGGCGTCTTCAAATGGAGTAAGTATGGAAATTACTGTCACTGTTGTCGGAGAAGAACCGATTGTTAGAACAGGATCACTTCAAGGTACCGGATATAGTATTAGTGGTGATTTCAGCCTGGAATATAATGAGGATGAAGATCTGATTCTTACGGTCAATAACTACAACTCTGATGGCCCAGGACCTTATTTCTATTTAACCAACCAGACCACTAACATAGCGAACGGGCTTAATCTTGGGACTGCTTCAACCAATGGAACGTATACGATTAATGTCTCAGAGATTGCAAGAAACGAGTCAGTAGAAGTTGAACTTTTCACCTATTCCGTATTGATGGTTTGGTGTGAACCGTTTGGAGTCAGACTGGGATTCGGTGAATTTGACAACTAATATGAATTAGAAAAATACTATTAAAGAAGAGATGAATCAATTTAAAGTCAAAATCATTTTGGTCTTAATAGTTCTGTCGTTTCAATCGCTGGCAGGAGGAGGGTGGCCGCAAAAAAAAAGGAAAAGGATATTTCAAGTTGGGTCAATTCGTTTTGGTTGCAAATAGATACTATAACCCGGAAGGAAATCGCATCCGCATTGAGCCAAGAATTTCACTTTTTACAACATCGCTCTATGGTGAGTATGGATTGACAGATCGACTTACTGTTGTAGGATATGTTCCATTTTTCACTCGATCCATTTTGAATAACCTCCAAAGAAGGGATGGGGAGTTTGTGGAAGGTGATCAGCTGACCACATTTGGCGATACTGATATTGGACTCAAATACGGATTGATTACCGATAGAAAAATTGTCTTAAGTGCATCGCTGACACTTGGCCTGCCATTAGGCAACCCGGGAGGACCTGAAACTAGCTCGCTACAGACGGGAGATGGTGAGTTTAATCAAAAAATTACAGTTGAGGCAAGTACATCATTCTATCCTGTTCCTGCTTATGCAAGCATACTGATAGGTTTTAACAACCGTACTAATGGATTTTCAGAGGAATTTCACTACGGGATAGAGGCAGGTTATACCTATAAACGTCTCACTGTAATTGCAAAATTAGTAGGTGTAGAATCATTCATGAATGGTTTATCCGGAGACAATGTTGAGCAAAGTGTCTTTGGGAACAATGTAGAATTCTTAATGTTCTCACCTGAAATCAGCTATGAATTTATGCCAGAAAAGGCAGGATTTACTGCAGGCACCAGCGTCGCACTATCCGGACGACAAGTCTTGGCTAGTTCAGCCTATACAGCAGGAGTATACCTGAAAATTTAAGCCTCCCTTCGTAGAACCTCCATTGGAGATTGACGGACTACACTCCGGCTATTCAGAAGTCCGATCAATACACTCATGCCAGTAACGGCCATAAATACAATTCCGATCTGAACAGGATTTGGTACGAACGTGAATTCAAACAGAAATCTTCCTAGAAGGGTACAAAAAAGTGCCGCAAGAAAAATACCGCTCAGCGCACCTAAACTCCCCAGGAAAAAGTACTCTGCGACTGTTATGGTCCATAGCTGTTTCTTCGAAGCTCCAATTGTCCTAAGCAGCACATTTTCTTGTACTCGTTGAAATTTGCTCAATATGATCGAACTAATCATCACGATGATACCTGTGCCAATACTAAAGAATGCCATGAATTGGATCACAAAAGCAACCTTGCCCAAGACGTCTTCAAGTGTTTTTAAAATCAACTCCAAATCAATAATGGATACATTGGGAAATTTTTTCACCACAGCCTGCTGATACTTCACAGACGTCAGCATCTCATCAATTCGAGTAACCAATACATGAAACTGAGGCGCCCGTTCAAGGGCACCGGATGGAAATAAAACTAAGAAATTTGTCTGCACCCTCCGCCAATCTATCTCACGAAAACTTCCAACATAAACTTTTAATAACGCACCTTGTACGTTGAATAAGAGTTCATCTCCGATTTCTATATCGAGGCTATTCTTAAACCCTTCTGATATACTGATATAAATACTATCGTTACGCACTTCTCCTATCCACTCACCTTCAACGATGGTTTCAGAGTCTATCAGTGAATCACGATATGTTACCCGATATTCCCGACTATAGGCCCAATCAGAGATGGAAACCGTGGTGTCATTGTATGCCTCATCTTTTGTAAACCCTCGAACTTCCAATAACCGCATCGTGACTACCGGAACATCTTGAATAATAGGTAAATCGTAATCGCTTGTCAGTGCTTTTAATTCATCATGTTGATCTTCCTGAATATCAAACAGCACCGTATTTGGTCTATCGTTGGCTGCCGAAAGCGAAACGCGTTGAACAAGCAGATCCTGCATAAAATAAAGTGTGGCAAGGAATGATGTTCCTAGACCCAGGGCCATGATGAGAATGACCGTTTGATTGTTTGGACGATACAAATTAGAAAACCCTTGGCGCCATACATACTTCAAGTTTTTAGGCATAATCTTACGGGTTATCCAACTTATTCCTTTTCCAATAACACCCAAAAAGACGATTGCTCCGATCAGGATTGCAGAAAAAACAAGTGCTTCCCCTAATGACTGAATCTGCCAATAAACTGACAAGAAAATGAATAGCATGATGCCTCCCAAAATTGGAATAAGGAGCTTATCAAACTTGAACTTATTATCACCAAAACCTAAGCGTATGGCTGAGAGTGGACTTATATTTCTTAGACCGATCAATGAGAGTAAGCCAAAGAGAAGTGATATCACAATGCCAATAAGTACTCCCACAAATAGTGCTGGCCAATATGGGATCGGCTCCAGGTCTATCGGAAGAAAATCTTGAACCACCACAGGTAAATACATATGAATGATCAGTCCCAGAATACTTCCAATTAAAGCACCAATGAAACCAAACAAGGTCACCTGAATGAGATAAACACTCACAGCTTGCTTTGCTTTCATCCCAAGGCACCTGAGAACAGCAACAGCTTGCACCTTGCTCTTGGCATAAACATAAATGGAGCTTGCAACACCCAAACAGCCTAGGAGTAGCGCAGTAAATGCAACCAATTCCAAAAAATTGGAAAGATTATCAAAGTCCTCTCCAGTTTCTCTTTTTTCCTCTTCAACCGTTTCAACATCAAACCCCTTGCTCTCTGTAAATCGTGCCTGTCTGCTCCATTGCTTTGCAGTGTCTCCAGGATTATCCGTAAACATGAAATAGTGAACGTAGTTGACTCTACTGCCCTTTTGAATCAAGTCTGTTGCCTTCAAGTATTGATATGGGATATAGACTACCGGAGAAATTGAAGTAGAAACATCGGTTTGACCAGGAATTTGGGTAACCGCTCCAATAATCTCAAACGTCAATAAACCTACTCTCAGGCTATCGCCGACTTGAGCGCCATATTGAAGCATCATTTTCTCGTCTACCAAAGCGTATCTGCCCTCCTGAAATCGCTGTGAAGCATCAGCAGGTTTAGTTGCAATCTCTCCATAATATGGATATTCACCCTCTAGTGCACGCACTTGAACAAGGCGCGTCGCACTGGTTTTGGTAAACATGACCATGGAGGCAAAATAATTTTCTTGAGAATAGGCTGCTGTCATTGATTTGAACGACTGTAGCAAGGTATCTGGTAATTCTCGTCTACCCTGGATTCGTACATCTGATCCAACTAATCCTTTGGCCTGATTCTCGATCTCGGCCATGAGATTTTCCCTAAAGGAGGTAATCCCTACCATCGCTGCAATACCCAGTGAAATTGAGGCAATAAAAAGCAAAAGTTTACCCCTACTCTTTCTACTATCTCTCCAAGCCATTTTCCATGGCCAAGAACGACTATATTTCGTTGGTTCTATAGTTATCCGCTTATCCATGAACTAAGAGGCTGCAGATCTCATCTGTGAAACATTGTTTCCTTTGCGTTGATCCACGATTTTGCCTCCTTTCAATTGAATGATCTGATTAGTTTTTTCTGCAAGTTCGAGATCATGTGTCACCAGAATAAGTGTAGTGCCTTTTTCTTTATTGATTTCAAAGAGCAAATTCTCGACAGACTGCCCGGTTTCCTCATCCAGATTTCCTGTAGGCTCATCAGCAAACAAGATCTTAGGTTCATTAGAAAAGGCTCGGGCGATTGCGACACGTTGTTGCTCTCCTCCGGATAATTGCGAAGGATAGTGATTTAGACGTTCTCCCAAACCCACACGCTCCAACAATGAGACTGCCTGCTGTTTGGCCGTCTTCACACCTTGAAGTTCCAATGGTATCATTACATTCTCTAATGCGGTGAGGGTTTGAATGAGTTGAAAATTTTGGAAGACAAACCCCACATACTGATTTCTTATTTGTGCCATCTCATCCTCATTCAGCCTATCTAACAGGATATGGTTCAGCGTGATAGAACCGGTGGTTGGACGGTCAAGTCCGGCACACAAACCAAGTAAAGTGGTTTTACCACTCCCGGAAGGTCCAACCACTGCAACAGAGGCTCCTTCAGCTACCTTAAAATTGATATCTTCCAACACATGGACCTCTTTGGAACCATTTCGGAATGTTTTCGAGGTTGATGAAACCTCTAAAATGGATGCTTCGTTTGGCATGTAGAAAATTTTAGGAATGTAAACGAAAAGCCTTAGCGCATGTTTGTAACTTAGGCTCGTTACATAATAAATGAGCTAAACGGTATATATGTTACACCATCTGACAATAAAACTTCAATTTTTCAATCAATGTTCAATCGCGTAAGAAATATACTCTTTTTGTTCCTGCTGATTGGTTGCTCCACAACCAATGATTCTACAAACTCTGAACCTGCCACAGAGAGATCTAAGAGTGAATCAGCGGAGGTTGAGGATACAACGGAAAAAGTGATTCTTTTCTTCGGGAATAGTATTACAGCCGGTTATCAGTTAGACATGGATCAAGCGTTCCCTGCCCTTATTCAAAAAAGAATAGACTCGCTTGGAATGAACTATAAAGCAATCAACGCCGGACTTAGCGGTGAGACATCTGCAGGAGGAGAAAGTAGGATTGGATGGGTATTGCGAACGGTCCCGGATATTTTCTTCCTGGAGTTAGGTGCTAATGATGGGCTTAGAGGCTTGCCACTCAATGAAACCATTAAAAGCTTACAAGCCATCATTGATGCCGTTAAAAAAGAGAATCCTGAAGTAAAAATCATCATTGCAGGAATGATGGTGCCGCCAAATTTAGGAGAAGACTACACCAACCAGTTTAAGAATATGTTTCCGGACCTGGCAAAAAAAAATGATGCTATCTACATTCCCTTCTTATTAGAAGGTGTAGCAGGAATTCCGGAATTGAATTTGAGAGATGGCATCCATCCTACCCCGGAAGGACATGAAATTGTAGCCGAGACAGTTTGGGAATATTTATCACCTCTACTCTAATTCGCCAATAATTATTAATTCGATTTAAATTTGCGGTCCCAAAAATGAAAAAGGTCGCATTTTACACGTTAGGCTGCAAGCTCAATTATTCCGAGACATCCTCTATTTCCAGGATGTTTGAAGGTAAAGGATATGCAAAAGTTGATTTCACTGATCAACCCGATATCTTCATTATCAATACATGCTCAGTCACGGAAAATGCAGACAAGAAATGCAAGAAGATTGTAAAGGAAGCTAAGAAGATATCCCCTGAAAGTTTTGTGACAATTATTGGTTGCTACGCACAGTTGAAGCCGAAAGAAATATCAGAAATTCCTGGAGTGGATGCAGTTCTCGGTGCCGCAGAAAAGTTTAGGTTATTCGATTACCTAGATGACTTTACTAAAGGTGGAGTTTATGCTTCTGAAATTAAAGAAGCTAGTACCTATAACTCCTCATATTCGATTGCTGACCGAACAAGAACTTTCCTAAAGGTACAGGATGGTTGCAATTATGGGTGTGCTTTCTGTACCATTCCTTTGGCAAGAGGTAAGAGTAGAAGCGACAGCATCGAGAATATTGTAAATCAAGCCAAAAAAATTGCAGAAACTGAGGTAAAGGAAGTCGTACTGACTGGAGTGAACATTGGCGATTTTGGCATCCAGGAAGGGAGAAGAAAAGAGAAGTTTATTGACCTGGTCAAAGCCCTGGACGAAATTGAAGGTATAGACCGATTCAGAATATCTTCAATTGAACCCAATCTATTGTCTAATGAGGTCATCGAATTTGTAGCTACATCCAAGAGGTTTGTACCTCATTTTCATATCCCACTCCAATCAGGAAGTGATACGATTTTGAAAAAAATGAATCGACGCTACTTAACAGACTTGTACAAAAGCAGAGTTGAAACAATCAAATCATTGATGCCGAATTGCTGCATTGGAGTTGACGTGATCGTTGGATTTCCAGGTGAAACTGAGGATGAGTTCTTGACGACCTACAATTTCTTAAACGAGTTAGATATCTCCTATCTCCATGTATTCACATATTCTGAACGACCTAATACAAAGGCGGTAGAAATGGAAGGTGTAGTAGATCTTGGAGATCGAAGCAGAAGATCAAAAATGCTGAGAGGTCTTTCAGAAAAGAAGCGAAGATTCTTTTATGAAAGTCAAATCGGAAATACTTCATCGGTCCTTTTTGAAGAAGATATTCAGGATGGCATCATGCACGGATTCACTGAAAATTATGTGAGAGTATCGGCTAAGTATGATCCCATTTTGATCAATGAAATCAAAACAGTTACCCTCAAAGAGATCAATGGTGAAGGTCATGTTGAGGTTGAAGAGGCCGAAGAAATACTCACTCATTAAGATTATACCCTCCGATTTGCTGCCGCTCATAAAAGTTTCCGATACAAGTCCGAATTGGACCGAAAATGGTGATTATTTTTGATTCAAGAGTGAATTAGAATTATGAAAATCATTTGTATCGGCAGGAACTATGTTGAACATATTGAAGAGTTAGGAAACGAACGCCCTGATCACCCAATCATATTCATGAAGCCTGATACGGCACTTCTAAAAAACAACGACCCATTTTTTTATCCGGACTTTTCTAAAGACATCCACCATGAAGTTGAAGTATTGGTAAAAATCAAAAAAGAAGGAAAATCCATTCAAAAAGAGTTCGCCCATCAATACTATGATGAAATCGGACTTGGAGTGGATTTTACAGCTCGAGACTGGCAATCTAAAATGAAAGAAAAGGGCCATCCCTGGGAAATTGCAAAGGCATTTAATGGCTCCGCACCAATTTCCAAATTCATCGCTAAAGGAGATCGAGATATGGCTGACATCAATTTCAAGCTGGAAGTCAATGGGGAGGAACGACAAAATGGGAATACAAGCCTTATGTTATGGTCAATTGATGAAATCATTGCCTATGTCTCAAAATTTATACTCCTAAAAACAGGTGATATTGTGTTCACCGGAACCCCCAAAGGAGTAAATTCTGTTAAAATAGGTGATCGTTTGGTAGGATATTTGGAAGACCAAAAGATGTTTGATTTTGAAGTAAAATGAGATTGGAAAAAAAAATACTTCTTATTGTTTTATCAGCATCAATGCTAAAACTACCTGGTCAGGATTTTAAGGCGATCGAATATCAATTTCCAATCAATCCCGGACAACAAAACTTTCTGGCAGGGACCGTCGGTGAGATTAGAAGCTCACATTTTCATACAGGAATAGATGTTAAGACCGGGGGGCGCACCGGTCTGCCAATTTACGCTGTGGCTGATGGTTATGTTTCCAGAATCAAAGTGTCATCATCAGGATATGGGTATGCCCTTTACATGAAACATCCCAATGGCACTTTCTCTGTTTATGCTCATTTGGAAGCTTTCGACTCCAGCATTAAAGCCTGGGCTTTGAAAGAACAATACAGGAAAAAGTCCTTTGAAGTTGATCTTTTTCCAGAAGAGAATCAATTTGTTTTTAAAAGGGGTGATATCATCGGATACTCTGGTAATACAGGATCGTCAAGTGGTCCACATTTACATTTCGAGATTAGAGATGCCAAACACCAACCTATAGATGTATTAACACTTGGATTTAAGGAAATTCGTGATAATAGAGCCCCGATTGTGCGAAAAGTAGCATTTGTAACCCTCGATAATAACGCCAGAGTCAATGGTTTTTTTGGTAGATACGAGTTTGACCTTATAAAAACCGAAAACTGGTTTCAAACCAAGGAGCCCATAGAACTCAAAGGAAAGATAGGTGTAGAAATATACTCATACGATCCCATGGATGGTATCCCAAATAAAAATGGAATCGTTAAAACCATCTTCCAGCTGGATGGAGATACACTCTTCTCAGAGTACAAAGAATCCTTTTCATTCGGTAAACAGCGGAATGTTTTGGTTCATTATAATTACCCCGCTTATAAACAAGGAAGTAGAAGATTCAATAAGCTGTACCTGGCCGATGGCAATGAACACAACATGTATAGAACCACAAACCGAGGGATTAATTTCACTAGCCAAAAAGAAATTTTGATAGAGACAGAAGACAGCTACAAGAACAGTTCAACTACACGAATACTTGTTAATTCCGGTAAAGTAGTAAATCCTCCTAAACTGTCTAAACCTGAAAAGATTGGTAATTACCTGCATTTTAAGTCAGATCAGCAAGCTTCTGTACTACTTCAGGAATGGATTAATCTGGAACCTTACAGCTTAGACGAAAAATTCCAATATTACATATGGGACTTGAGAAACGGTACCCCTAGAAGTTTGTTTATTGATGGTGAAACGTTTCCCACACATTTAGTTGGGCTTTTACCTTCGCGTCAAAATATCAGCTACCTTCAGCCTGAATTTACTATCAACCTCACCCATCGATCTCTTTTCGATACGCTATACCTGGGATTTAGTAAAGAAATTGACACCATTCGAAACTTAGAGATGTTTCATTTCAAGAATCCGACCGAACCTATCAGAGCTAACGTGGAACTTTCCTTGAAGCCGGAAAAAGAATACAACCAGGAAAAAGCCATGGTGTATTCCGTGTTTGGGAAAAAATTCAATTATATGGGAGGAGAATGGGAAAATAATGAAATTACTTTCGGTACTCGTGACCTTGTCACTTATACTATTTTGGAAGACACGATTCCTCCCACCATTGACCTAAAAATGGCCAATCCCGATATGTTCAAATTTAGAATCAATGATCAATTGTCAGGTATAAAAAGCTTTAATGCAACCATTAATGGAGAATTCATTTTGATGCATTATGAGCCCAAAAGAAAGTTGATCTGGTCGGAAAAATTGAACGAAAACATTCCATTCAGAGGTAAGTTTATATTAGAGGTAATAGACAATTCTAATAACATAACGACATTTACTAAAACACTATGATCACACTTAAAGCAGGCGATAAAGCACCGGATTTTGAGAGCAAGGATCAGGATGGAAACCCGATCAGACTTTCGGATTATAAAGGCAAAAAAGTAGTTCTATACTTTTACCCAAAAGACAATACACCAGGCTGCACGGCAGAGTCATGCAATCTCCGGGATAATTATGAAGCGCTTCAAAATCAAGGTTATGAAGTTCTGGGAGTAAGCAGCGATGGAGAAAAATCTCATCAGAAATTTATTACTAAATATGAGCTCCCGTTCAAGCTTATTGCCGATGAGGATAAATCCGTACATGAAGCATTTGGGACCTGGGGTTTGAAAAAATTTATGGGTAAAGAATATATGGGTACCCTAAGATCCACTTTTTTGATTGATGAAAACGGAAACATCGAAGAAGTAATTGAGAAGGTGAAAACCAAAGATCACACGGCTCAAATCTTAAAATGAATACATAATCACGAGACTGAAACAAATGTTTCAGTCTCGTGATTGCTTTTATCTTCTTACCTCTGATGGAAACACAACCAAGCTTTCCTTTCCATCCTTCCCTACAGCCGCAACTCCAAAAAAGTAGTTGTCAATCACAATTCCTTTTAAAGTATATTCTGTTTTATCCTTATCCACCAGGTAGAATTTGTCCCAAGTTGGAGAGGTAGTATCTCTAAAGTAGACCTTATATCCGGTAAGATTATCGTCTTCGATCTTATCCCAATACAACGTCGTAGAGGGTTGTACCGCACCACTAATGGCTACATTTTTTGGTTCAGGAGGAGCAGAAGCAAGAGATGCCAATGTAATCGCATTTACGGCAGTCAGCTTCTTCGCATAATCAAAATTTACAGCCTCAATTACATCACCATATTTTATTCCATCTTCTTCTCTAATATCCTGATGCTGCTGTGTATAATTTTCATGGGCTTCCATGATCCTGACACCAGCAAAGCCAGCGTCATTGAACGGACGATGGTGCCCTCCCCTGCCAAAACGATCGAGTCGATAGATCATCATTGGGTTCATTTCAGGCATATAGCTTTTCGTTGTTTGATAAACATATCTGGCTAGCTGTCGCGAAATCCCATCCACCTCACCACCGTAATACCTTCTCATACGTTTTTCAAAATCGGTGTCTTTTGGACTGGTAGGCTCAGAAAATATCCTGAATGTGCGATTGTCAATCACACCATCGACTCCCTGAATGTTACCAATCATATCGTTGTTTAGCACACCAATGATATCCCAACCTTCTTCTGCAGCTTTGGCAGCCAGATGCTTTCCACCATAAAGTCCTTGTTCCTCTCCAGATAATCCTACAAGCATTATGGAGCTCTCAAATTGGTATTTGGAAAGAACCCGTGCAGCCTCAATAACACCAGCCATTCCTGATGCATTGTCGTTAGCTCCCGGAGAATCATCTGTATAGTTCAATGGATCTGAAATCCGGCTATCTATATCCCCAGACATAATCGCATAGCGATTGGGATACTTCGTTCCCCGAATCACTGCCATGACATTTACAATCTCTGTATCCTTTGTGATTCTTGTTTTTTCATTTCCCTTTTCAAGCGTCCGTTGGGTAGATATTTCCAGACATCCACCACAGTCTTTGCTGATTTTTTCAAACTCTGCTTGAATCCAACGCCGAGCAGCTCCTATCCCGCGCGTATCCGATTCAGTTTCAGACATGGTATGTCGTGTTCCGAAAGACACCAATTTTCTGATATCCTGCTCTATTCTTTCCGCACTTACGTCTTCGATGATGGCGTAGGGGGATTGGGCATTCAAAATGGTTGTTATCATTATAAATAATAGAGCGATAAAATATTTTCCTATGTTCATTTTTGACTAGTTAAGTTGCTTTTCAATTTTACCTTCTTAATAAATCGCTTTCAACCGATAATGTTAGCATATTTGGAAATGTCCATCCATAAAAGTAAGCCAAATTAGCCTTACTAACTTGGTCAATAACTGGTAAATAAAATTGAACTCCTAAACTTAAAAGTCATGAAGCAGAAGTAATCAAATGTTTGTCTTTCAGCTTACCATCTAATTCAAAAGATGGGCTTAAATTGATTATTCCTCTATCGAATCAAGGTAGTTGATGAGTTGCTTTAAATCCTCAATGCTCCGTATCCTTCTGCCTTTAATTTTTTCAAATTTTTGAATGCTTACGCTATGATCCGGAATCTCATTACAAATGGTCTTTATTCTTTTGGAAGATAACTCTAATAGGGTGTCTGGAGTGCGAAAGAGAAAGAATGAAGTTTTCCTTCTAAAACGATCCTTTTTTGCTTGTATATAGCCCTTGGAAGGCTCTCCCTTAAGAAATTGACTTGTAATGAGTTCAAGAAGTAACAATTTAGACTTACCTGCAACCACATTCATAAATATTGATTCATTCTCCATGGTCATAATTCGAATAAATCGATAAGCTCCAATTTCGACTTCTTTTACAGAGTCACTAATCGGTAGGATAAACATTGAATTATCTCTCTTGATTATGAACTTATTTGTTGTTAAATCCAGATTTATTCGAATAATATCTGAGATAGTGGAATCTGTGTAAATGATTTTACCCTTTCTCCATGTATCAAATAGGAATGGACTTCCTTCAGCTTCAGCGTATTCAGTTTGAAGTCTATACGCAATTCTTGGTACCGATCCTCCTCCTATTTCAGTATAATTTTGCGAGAAGCAAATTAAGGATAGAGTAATAAGAAATAAGTAAAAGAATATTCGATTCATTCAATGTTCTTGAAAAGTAAAAAGAGTGCCACATGTGGCACTCTTTAAAGTTTATTGAATCTTACTAGTCAACCGCCGATAAACTAAATGAAGAGCCAGATTTGGTTATCGTTGCAATACGATATAATCCATTAATCTGAGGTTCTTCATCAGAAGAAAGGTCTATGGTTGTTATAATTACTTCAACGTCACCATTAGGTTTAGCAATGGATAACTCAAAAGTTGTTACTTCATTTTCTACATCATATGCATCTAATAAAATATCATAAACACCATCCGTTGTGTTATTATCTATAATGCCTTCAATTATCTCCGGATCACTTCCAGTTGCTCCTTCATACCCATCCATTTGATTTCCATCACTATCAAACAAATACATATCCCAATCATCGTGATCATCTTCCCAATAAGCACCCAAAGTAAGAACATCGGCTGTATTAACATTAGCTACAGTAAAATCAAGCTGTTCCACATCCGAATTAGGACTTAATTGAAAATTATACGACTTATCCTCTGCAGCACTTATTTCCATGCTATATGATTCATCTACTTCAGGATAATTATCTGCCAGGATTTCGATAACTATTGAAGTAGATTGAGTAAAAGCCACAAAGGTTCCTCCTTCAACAGATATATCCTGCTCTCTACCAGTTGATGTTTCATTCACAACAACTGAAAAGTCGATATCTTGATCGAAAAACTTATCGACTTCTATTGTAAATTCTAAAACATCTCCCTCAGTAATATTAGAATAATCTTCCATTGGAGTTATCGTTACCAGCGGATAGTTAGTAGGATCCTGAATTGGTGCTACATCCTGTTTATTAGAACATCCATAACTACTTAACATTATGATAGCTAGGCATAGGAGTTTTACATTTTTAATCTTCATAATAAATCAATTTTATTGTCTCGTATAAGTTGATTCCCATGTACCTACCTCAAAAAATGAATTATCTTCATTCTGAATTATGAGAATACCATTTTCTTGATCCCAAGAACCTCCTAGAATCGTTCCGATACCTAAGCTCCCATATCTTAAATCCGTTGATGGCTGGATAACTCCACACACTTCGTTAAAAGATCCCCAATTTTCCAAGGTAGAATTAGTGGTACATTCATTCAAAAATGCCCCGTCCGCGACAGACGCATACCAACTTCCGTCGGCATTCTGACTAATCGTTGCAGTATAAGATGGTGAGCAGAAATCATTGGTGACAGTGTAGGTACCAGAAAGATCAGCAAAACATAAATAAAGCATATTTACGATTAGAGATCTTCCTGTTGCTACAACTGTGCCGTCACCTGAAACTTCAGAAACATTCAGGACCAAAACTGGATTTTCAGCCAATGGAGGAGTTATCCCATCGGCAAGCATAGTAATCTTAAAATCACTAAACCAATTATCGTCAGGACCTATTGTGAAGCTATTAGCAGGCAAGCGATAGTGAACCCCTTCAACTGCTGTTGAGCTTTCATCAACGCTTACTATTGCAGTAACTTCACCAGAAATTGAACTTAATCTTGGTCCCTTAATGCTAACCACTACACTCTTTTCAAATTCGGTTTCACTTCCTCCTGCCACTGCGGAAACAGATGCTGAAGGACTGTCAAAACCAATTATGTTTGGAGTTGAACCAATGTCATCAATAATACCCGGATCATCTTCCACACAACCAGTAAATACTAGTGCAAGGATTAATCCAAAGAATAAATATTTGTAATCTTTCATAGTTGATTCAATTTTTAATTAGCCCAGAAAACTGGTGTTGTGTAAACATTTGATTGGGTAGGTACATTATTGCTATTAGTACTTAGCTCACTTGAAGGATATGAAAGTCTAACTGGTCGAACCAAGTTTGGGACTTCAACAGAGACTGGAAGATTGGAAGGGAATCCAGTTCTCACCCAATCAAACCAGGACTGCTCGGCTGAAATACCATTTACTCCCAACCATTTTTGAGTAATTATGGCTTCTAATTTGTTGGAGGAGAAACCATAATTAACGTTCTCCAGACTTTGAGCTAAATAGGCAGCCGCAGAACCAGCACCCAAAGAATTAAAAGACGCCTGAACACCTTCATTGTAATAGGTTTCGGGATCTCCGCCGAATCCTTTAAGTGCTAACTCAGCCAAATTGAACTGCACTTCTGCAACGCTCATTAGCAATGCATCTTGGGTAGAACTTTGTAGTAAGCCAGGCCCAATATTTGATACAAGATCAACTCCATAGGTTTCAACATCTACTGTTACTCCCTGAGGTACTCCAAGATGACCAGTAGTAGGTTCTTCATAGAGAAAGTCGATTCGAGGATCGTTAGTATCATTTAAAAGCTCAAGGATATAGTCTGTCGCACAAGTCGCGCTACCCGATAGTGTGGGTGCTCCCGTTTCATCCGCACCGAAATCTTCAAATAATGGACTTTGCTTATTTGCTTCGTTCAGATAACCAGGGTTAATTGTAAAGTCGGACGAAATATATCCTGAACCTTCTGCATCTATCACTGCTAACTCATTATTAATATATGAATCAGATTTAACATCAGATGCTCTTGTGAGAATTCTAAGTTTGACTGTGTTAGCAAATCTTTTCCACGATGAAAGGTCGCCTCCGTAAACAATATCATCTGAACCCGGTACAATCAATGTTGGATTTTCTTCAGCCTCTTCAAGCATCGCTATTGCTGAGCTTAGCACCAGAATGAGATTATCATATACTTCTTCTGCATTGGTATATGCTGGCGTTGCATTTGACCCTCTTTGAAGGGCTTCTGTATATGGAATATCTCCATACAGGTCCACTAAGATTTGATAGGTATATGATTGCATTATAAGTGCAATCCCTTTATAGGCTGCATATTCATCTCCCAAATTCAGCAGATCTTGATATTGCTTTAAAGCATCCGTGTATGCAAGATTGAAAATATTATCATAGAATGTTGGTGAATTTGCTATGTATTGAAATTCATCATTGTACCATGAAAACCCTGCAGATTCACTCCAATTGTACATGATCATGTTGCCCAAATGGCTGACATTTCGATCTGTAAGCATCCACCTTGCTGTATAGTTTTGACCAACTGGCAAAATGAGCTCGGGTGTGACCTGTGTTGGATTATTAGGATCTGTATTTACATCTAGATGGTCATCACAACTTGTGATAACGACTAGAATAACTAGTGTTAAAATGTATTTTTTCATTACTAGAGAATTATAGTTCGATGTTCAAATTGAAACCGTACGATCTTGTTGGTGGAGAAGTAAAATATCCTCCAATGCCAATGGCATTTCCTGAACCTGCAGCTAGTCCACCGGTATTATTAAATTCAGGATCAGAGAAATTATTCTCCTCAGGAAGGATAGTCACAGGATTTCTCGCTATAAATCCAACAGTTACTTTGTTTAAAGGAAGATTAGATAATAGTGCACTTGGTAAAGAATAGTTTACAGCTAGCTCTCTTATCTTGAATGCGGTAGCGTCTTTGACGTAGTTTTCCTTTATATCGTTATATGCATTTTGCCAAAACCCCATCCTTCCATTGGAAACGGTGATGTTTGTGTTTTCTTGATATCCTGTCACGTCACCATTTGCATCGGTAATCTCAATGACTGAATTTGGAAATACAAAGTCTTGTCTGCCAGCGGAAACACTCTCAACTGATCGTCCCGTAAATTCCATCTGATCCGAACCTTGTTCATAGTAGACATGACCCGTTCTAAAGTCGAATGTTGCTGAAATACTCAGTCCTTTCCATCCTATAGTTGAAGTACCCCCCAATATATAGTCTGGCGTAACTTTTCCCATGGCTTGAACCTCACCCCTAATAGGATCTCCAGTGACAGGATCAATGATTACTCTACCCAGTGGATCTCTCTTATATGCCTGGGCTTTTAGCTGCGGATAAGCTTCACCTTCGATAGCAAATATTCCATAGCTCCCACCACCCCATGTGGTAATTGCTGTTTCATCCACATCTTCACCTGGATTGATCTCATCTACCACAGTCTCATAACTAGTGTAATTCAGACTAGCGTCGAATGTAATGCCGGCAACTTCTGCAATTCTTCCTCCAATCGAAAGTTCAATACCATCATTCGTTAGCTGGCCAATATTTGTTAAATATGAGTTTGCTCCACTTGCTACTGAAGGTGTTGTAAACGTAATTAAGTCCTCTGTAATTGTCTGATAAATCGCTCCTTGAAACTGAATTCTATCATTCATAAAAGCGAGGTTTAATCCCAGTTCCCAAGTATTAAGTTTTTCTTTACTGATTGCTGCATCAACAGCTGTGGTTGATACTTCGAATCCATTTAATGAGCCAAAAGGGAATCTATTAGGCTGAAAGAACCTCTCATTCAACGAATATGCTGGCAAGTCATTATAAGTAGTTGTATTGCTTAATGTAATTTTTGCAAATGAAAGGACATTGCTATTTGATAACGAAGGAATTCCCTCTGTTAGAACTGCTGAGATACTTGCTGAAGGATAAAAGTATGAGTTGTCATCGAGTGGTAATGTTGATGTGTAATCTTGACGACCTGCTAAATTCAACCATAACCAATTCTGATAGCCGAACTTAATATCAGCAAAAATTCCATGATTTCGACGCTCTGATTCATTTACTGTTCCTTGTAGTTCTCCTGTACCGTTGGATATATCATAAAATCCAGGAATACTTAGGTTGTTAGCCCTAAGTGTACTGTTTCTTGAATAGTTATTTACAAATGCTGCTCCAATAGTTGGATTTAGCTGAAAATCACTACTTAAATCAAAATTACCTGTAACTAAAATATTACCATTGTACTCTGTGAATTGACTTTCTGATTCCCTGACAAATGATGTTACAGGAGAATGACAACATTGGATATCTCCATTATATTCCTGTGCATCTCTCCATTCCCTTCCTTTAGAACTCAGTTGATTTATACCGACTCTAGCGTTTAATGAGATATTATCTGTAATACTATAATTACCATTAATATTTCCTTGTAGGCGATTGCTTTCATCATTATCTCTATTCGTTCCGATGGCCCAATAAGGATTTTGATAGTATGCATTGTAATAATTGTCTGCATGGGCATAACTATTCGGATTTTCCCAATCTTTATAGTTCGTCAAAGGAATGTTGGCTGGAGTATTTAATATGAACCAATAAAGTGGCCTTTCCTGATCTCCTATCTCATCCCCAACCACAGAAGTTTTATCTGTATAAAAACTGGAATTAATCCCTAATTCCAACTTACCCATTATTTTGGATGCATTTAGTCTTATTGTAGTTCTTTCAAACTCATCATCTGGAACAATACCTTCTGTTTCAGTTCTTCCTACGGACATATAAAACGAACCTACATCATCTCTTCCAGATAGGTAAAAGGTGTTTTGCAAGGTTCTTCCTGTTTCAAAAAAATCTAAAAGGTTATTTGCTATGGGAGCATATGGTACCATTTGCTCTTCTAGCACATATCCTTCTGGAAAGTCTGGACCTATTTGCCTCATTCGACCGTCAAATCTTGGGCCCCAATTTGTATTCTCAATGGGATCATAATGTCCATCCCAACCAATACCAAATTCTGTTTGAAAGTCAGGCATATAGGCGACTTGCTCGAACGTCAGATTTGAGTTCATTCCTATTGTGAATTTATCTCCCTGAGATCCTTGCTTAGTTGTTACAACCACCGCCCCATTTGCTGCTCTAGAACCATACAATGCAGATGCATTCGGTCCTTTTATAACATTGATATCAGCAATATCTTGAGGATTCAGATCATTGAAAGCTCCGGATGTAGCGATAGAACCATCAATGATAAACATTGCTTCATTGCTCTGCGAAATTGAAGTTAATCCACGGAGCAAAACCTGAGTTTGTGGTTTAACGCCATTGTTTTGAACATTAACTTGCATCCCAGCTATCTTACCTGCCAGTCCAGCAGCTGCTACTTGCTGCTGAGCTGTCATCAAACTCTCAGAATCTATTTGTTCAGTTTGATAGGTCACTCTATTGGGTGCTAACTTCATACCATAACCTGTCACAACAACTTCTTGCAGTTCAGTTACACCACTTAAAGAAACATCTATAGAAGTGCGAGCTCCAACGTCGATTTCCTGAGTCTCAAATCCAACATAAGAGAATACAAGGATTGCTCCTTCATCAACTGAAATACGGAAATTTCCGTCCAAATCGGTTGTTACACCTGTCGTTGTGCCTTTTATCACAACATTCACTCCGGGTAGTCCTTCACCGCCATCGTCGGTGACTTTACCCGATACCGTCCTTTGTGCTATCAAACATGTAATAGCAAAAAAGAACAAAGTAGTAAGTAGTAAAATCCTCTTCATACTTTACTTTTTTGTTTAAAAAATTTATTTGAAAGCACCAAGATTAGATCACTGTGAGGGGTCAGAGGACAGACAAAAGACGTATAAGTATTCAGTATACCATTTGTACACGTGAATCATACAACCACAATCCGTTATCGGAAAAAGACATTTTCATTTTGACTTCAAATATTCTCATTGAAAACAATAGTTTTGCAGACTTAAAATTTGATTTATGGCAACTGCTCCTAACCTAGAAGACCTTCAAAAAATCTGTTCTCAAGTACGTCGCGATATTGTTCGTATGGTCCATGCAGTAAACTCGGGCCACCCTGGTGGATCATTAGGCTGCACCGAATTTTTTGTCGCACTTTACAATCACATCATGACCTTTGATCCATCGTTTAAGATGGAAGGGAAAAATGAAGATGTTTTCTTCTTATCCAATGGTCACATTTCACCAGTTTTTTATAGTACACTGGCTCGTTCTGGTTTTTTTGAAGTTTCCGAGCTTGCAACTTTCAGAAAAATTGGATCAAGACTGCAGGGACACCCCGCTACAGAAGAAGGGTTACCTGGTGTCAGGATAGCTTCAGGATCGCTAGGTCAAGGATTGTCGGCAGCCGTGGGTGTTGCTCTATCAAAAAAGCTCAATAATGATAACCATCATGTTTTTGTTTTGATGGGAGATGGTGAGCAGCAAGAAGGCCAGGTTTGGGAAGCCGCTATGTTTGCAGCGCATAATAAGGTGGACAACCTCATTGCCACTATCGATTACAATGGCCAGCAAATTGACGGACCAATTGCAGAAGTCAATGGATTGGGTGACTTATGTGCCAAGTATGAGTCTTTTGGCTGGATCGTATTATCATGTGACGGAAATAACTTGGAAAAACTTATCGAAACGCTTGAGGAGGGAAAAAGTAAATCTGGATCTGGAAAACCTGTCATGATTTTGATGACAACCGAAATGGGTAAAGGTGTAGACTTTATGGAAGGTACTCACAAGTGGCATGGAGTGGCCCCTAACGATGAGCAACTTGTAGACGCACTTAATCAGCTTGAAGAAACATTAGGAGACTATTAACAAAAGCCAAATCATAGGAATTCAAATGAAAACGAAATTAACCTACACAGACAAAAAAGATACAAGATCAGGATTTGGCGACGGCCTTCTTGAGGCAGCAAAGAACAATCCCCATGTTGTTGGCTTATGTGCAGACCTTACTGGTTCATTAAAAATGAATGCATTCCAAAAAGAATTTCCTGAGCGCTTTTTTCAGGTTGGTATTGCAGAAGCCAACATGATGGGAATAGCAGCTGGATTAGCAACTGGTGGGAAAATTCCATTTACAGGCACATTTGCCAATTTCTCCACTAGTAGAGTTTATGATCAATTGAGACAATCAATAGCTTACTCTGAAAAGAATGTTAAAGTATGTGCCTCTCATGCCGGGCTAACTTTAGGCGAAGATGGGGCAACACACCAGGTGCTGGAAGATATTGGAATGACGAAAATGCTTCCAAACTTCACAGTGATCAATCCATGTGACTATCACCAGACCAAGGCAGCTACTATCGCAATCGCTGAACACCATGGTCCTGTATACCTACGATTCGGCAGACCTGGATGGCCAATGTTCATGGAAAATCAACCATTTGAAATTGGCAAGGCCATTACACTAATTGAAGGAACTGATGTTTCAATCTTTGCTACCGGCCATTTGGTTTGGAAAGCAATTGAAGCTGAAGCTGTTTTGGCTGAACAAGGTATCTCTGCCGAAGTAATAAATATCCATACCATCAAACCGCTTGATGAAGAGGCCATTCTCAAGTCTCTTGCTAAGACTGGTTGCGCAGTGTCTGCAGAAGAGCATCAAATTGCGGGTGGCCTGGGAGAAAGTATTTCACAGACTATCGTAATAAACCATTTGGCGCCGCAGGAGTTTGTAGCTGTCAATGACCAATTTGGAGAAAGTGGAAAGCCTGAAGAACTCCTGGATAAATATGGATTAGGCGTCAATGATATTGTAGAAAAAGCAAAAAAAGCGATAAAAAGAAAGGGATAGAAATTCCCGAATGAATTGAAAGCCTAGATAATTGTCTAGGCTTTTTTTGTCTTGCATCTTTGCGCAATGCCATCACAAAGACAGCTATTTCTCAATCACCTTGCTCAGACTTCAGATGCTCCACTCATGCTTGAAATGGTATCCGCTGAGGGTATCTATATGAAAGATGTAGACGGTAAAGAATATATCGATCTTATTTCGGGGATTGGTGTTTCGAATGTGGGACACAGACATCCAAAAGTTGTGGAGGCAATTAAGTCGCAAGTGGATAAACATCTGCACGTTATGGTGTATGGAGAGTTTGTTCAAAGTCCGCAGGTTTTATTAGCTGAGGCACTCACAAATACACTTCCACAGCATATGCAATCTGTTTATATGGTTAATTCAGGAAGTGAAGCCATTGAAGGTGCTATAAAACTTGCTAAACGCTATACCGGTAGATCAAACCTTGTGGCTTGTCATGATGCGTATCATGGCTCTTCACATGGGGCTCTTTCTCTTACCGGCAGTGAGTCATTTAAGCGTAATTACCGTCCGCTTTTGCCAGGCATTACACATGTAAAGTTTGGTGAAACAAGTGATCTCAGTGCAATAACAGAACATACAGCAGCATTTGTTGTAGAAACCATTCAAGGAGAAGCCGGCGTTAGAAGTTCAGACAAAGTTTACTGGAAAGCAGTTCGGGAAAAGTGTTCTGAGACGGGTACTTTGCTTATTCTGGATGAAATTCAATGTGGATTTGGACGTACCGGAAAACTTTGGGCCTTTGAACATTATGAAATTGAACCGGATATACTCGTCAGCGCGAAGGGTATGGGTGGTGGAATGCCTATTGGATGCTTTATTTCAAGTAAAGAAATCATGCATGTGATTACGGAGAACCCTGTGTTGGGCCACATTACCACTTTTGGAGGTCATCCAGTTTCAGCCGCCGCTTCTTTAGCTACGCTGGAAGCAATCCAATCGGAGCACCTCCTGGATGGAGTTGTAGAAAAGGAGCAATTATTCCATGAACAACTACAAAATCCGAAAATCAAAGAAATTCGAAGCAAAGGGTTAATGATGGCTGTTGAATTTGAATCTTATGATGTTTTGAAACCCATCATTGATAAAGCCATTGAATTGGGTGTTGTCACAGATTGGTTTCTATTCAATGATCAATCGATGCGCATTGCCCCTCCATTGATCATTACTGATGAAGAAATAAAAAAAGCCTGCAAGATGATCTTACAGGCCATAGGTTCCGTTTGAAATTTTTTAGATCAATTGCTTCAAATCCAACGTTACCGTTTTCTCCTCTCCCATTTGCTGAATTGTCAATTCAACTTTCTGATTTTCTTGCTTTAAAAGTTTTCTTAGTTGTGGTAAGGTGAAGTCATTAATATCCTTACCGTTCACTTTCAAAAGTTGAGCATTTGCTTTGATCCCTGCTTCTCGAGCTGGACTATTCTCATAGACTCTGTGTACCAGCACATTATTCATTTCTTTATCCATTTGGAGATAAATTCCGCTTGCGCTAACGGTGAACTTTTCACCAAAATTATCATTCTTGTCAAAATGGATCATCTTCTTCGAATAATCGAAGGTTATATTAAATCGTTTCAAAATCCGATTACCGATTATTCCAGCAACTTTTTTATTGTTTTGAATTCCATGTTTCGCTGTACTGATACCGATGGGTAAGTTTTCGAAAGTGAACTCCCCAAATGAAAAGTTCTTAACCCTACCTTCAAAATGTTGCGTCTCAGTATCTCCTAGACCGGCCACTGGATATGAGAAATGCTCACCAGTTCGATCAACGATTTTTTCATTCTTGGCAAATTTGGTATTAAAATCAAGGGTTGTTCCAGCGCCCGTATTGATAAAGAATTCACCATTTAACGCCTCGCCATCGTTCAAGGTGACTTCAGCGGCAATGTGAGGAATATAATTGTCCAACTTAAACACAAAGCTTTGCCCGGAACCAGCATATTTATAGCCTTCTTGATTATATAATTCAAACGTCTCGTTATCATAATCCAGCTTAACGACATAGTGATGCAACAAATCATATCCAATGATACCATCTATGTTTCTACCAATGCTCATCTCCAGGTGCCGCAAACTTGTCGCGTATAGTTGGATATCTTTTTCAAGCTGAATGTCATTCAATTCTATAGTATTATGGTCAATAAGAGCCCCTTTTATGGCGCCTTGAGCACTGGTTTTGGAGGCAGAATGATTTAAATCCAGATTTAGATTTTTGGCTACATCCAAGTCAATAACCGGAAGGCCATCTCCAGTATCAAAAACAAAATCCAATGGTTCGGAACCATCAACACTTAAGTGAATAAAAATGTGATCTCCGAAGAGCTCCATCTTGGTTGATGTCAATGGCGTTTGAGCGAAGCTTGTGATACCAATACATAAAAACACTGCGAGTAGAATTTTTTTCATTAGGAGTCTGTTTAATTTCAGGTCAATTTAGATATTTCTAATAAATCAGTGATAAAAATTTAAGTAAGCTTGATTATGCAAATGATAGAAAAAGTAAGTGCGGCAGTAAAATTTCTAAAAGAAAAAGGTTTTGAGGATCCGCAGGTAGGGATCATTCTTGGAACGGGATTAGGTGCACTCGCTGATGAAATCAATGTTGAGCATGAATTTGTGTATTCAAACATTCCACATTTTCCCATTGCCACCGTAGAGTTTCACAAGGGTAAACTGCTTTATGGAACCCTGGAGGGAGTGAAAGTTGTCGCCATGCAAGGGAGGTTTCACTACTATGAAGGTCATAGCATGGGACAGGTAGTGTTTCCGGTTCGGGTGATGCAACAACTTGGGATCAAAAAACTTGTCATCTCAAATGCTGGAGGTTGTATGAACTTAGATTGGAAAAAAGGAGAGCTTATGCTGATTGAAGATCATATCAATTTACAGCCTGACAATCCATTGAGAGGACATGAAGCAAGTGCATTTGGTCAGATCTTTACCGATATGAGTAGTCCATACGACTTAGAAATGAATGAAAAACTCCTTTCCATCTCAGAGAGAAACGGAATAAAGCTAAATAAGGGGGTCTATGTTTCAGTTGCCGGCCCAAATTTGGAGACAAAAGCTGAATATCGGTTTTTGCGTATGACCGGAGCGGATGTCGTTGGGATGAGTACCGTACCAGAAGTGATTGCCGCCAATCAAATGGGATTACCTGTATCCGCAATTTCTGTTCTTACGGATGAGTGTGATCCTGATAACCTTGAGCCAGTAGATATTGAAGATATTATCGCAACTGCTAAAAATGCTGAAAAAGATCTAGTAACGCTGATCAGAGAATTAGTAAAAACGATTTAACTAGCTGTCTGAGTTAGTGTGCTGCAGCTGCATTTCCAATTCGAAGACAAAAGGATCAGCTGTTCTTAAGGTTTCCGGAAATGGCCAGCATTCATCCAGGTTAATATTTTGTTCCTGGATGTTTTGCCTTTTAATCTTTTGCATTTCATGTTGAGGTGAGCGATTCAATCTCACGGCTCCAATAGCAAGTAGTAAAATCAATGGTGAGAGAAGGATGAACTTTGAAGTCATAAAATAGATAGCAATTTTGGTAAGCAAGGTACCTTCTAACCTATCGAAAGTAAATACCCGAAAAATGGTATTTTCTATTATCACATGATAATAATTATCGGAATTTGCTACCCAGTTTTGGGTATTTTTCTAAGATTTCACCTACCTCATCAACACCATTTCAGATAAAGTGATTAATCTCGAATGACAGTAAGTAATTGAGTAATAAAATATTGTCTTAAAAGTCTATCTAAGGATAGTTGGTTGGTCCGATGCAAATCCAAAAAGATTTAACGTCGGACCTTTTTTGATTCAAAGGTGCAAATGGCTTTTTTTAAGTGTAGCATATTATTTAAAAGCTGGAATTCCTGTAATATCTGCACCTAATATCAGCAAATGAATATCGTGGGTACCCTCATATGTAACCACAGATTCTAAATTCATCATGTGCCTCATCATTGGGTACTCCCCTGTAATTCCCATGCCCCCATGAATTTGCCTGGCCTCACGTGCTATATTAAGTGCAACTTCTACGCTGTTTCGCTTCGCCATAGAGATTTGGGAAGTGCTTGCTTTACCTTCATCCATCATTTTGCCGAGCTTCCAATTCAAAAGCTGAGCTTTGGTGATTTCAGTTAACATCTCTGCCAATTTCTTTTGAACCAGCTGAAACGCACCAATTGGTTTGCCAAATTGCTCTCTTTCCAGCGCATATCTTCTGGCTGAATCGTAGCAATCCATTGCTGCTCCTATTGCCCCCCAGGCAATACCGTATCTAGCCTTGTCCAAACAGCCCATCGGCGCACCAAGACCATTTTTCTCAGGCAGTAAATTCTCTTTAGGCACTTTTACGTCACTAAAAACGAGTTCACCGGTACATGAAGCCCGCAATGACCATTTCCCGTGTGTTTCAGGCGTCGTAAAACCTTCCATTCCACGTTCCACTATCAAGCCGTGAATTCTGCCTTCTTCATTCTTAGCCCATACTACGGCAATGTCAGCCTTTGGTGAATTAGAAATCCACATTTTCGCCCCATTTAAGAGATAATAGTCACCCATATCTTTGAAATGTGTTTCCATCCCGCTTGGATTGGACCCGTGATTTGGTTCTGTAAGCCCGAAACATCCAAGCATCTCACCTGAAGCTAACTTGGGCAAGTATTTATTTTTTTGCTCCTCAGATCCGTAAGCAAATATTGGATACATTACTAACGAACCTTGCACGGAAGCTGTAGATCGCATCCCAGAATCTCCACGTTCGATTTCCTGCATAATCAGACCATATGAAATATAGTCCAATCCTCCACCTCCATATTTGGAATCTACAGTAGGTCCAAATGCGCCCACTTCACCAAATTTCTTAACGATTTCTTCCGGGAAGTGATTCTTTTCCGCCCATCCTTCAATGAATGGGGTGATTTCCTTCTTCACAAAATCACGGACAGAGGATCTTATCAACTTATGCTCGTCGGTGAGCAAATCATCCAGGACATAAAAATCCGGTGATTCAAATTCGTCTACAAAGTTTCGCTTTTCTACACTCATCAGAGGGGGGAGATTATTATTTCTGTTGTTAAAATTTTGGCCAAATTTACAACCATAAAACACAACAAAAACACTACGATGGAGGAAAAGAAGCTAGACGATACTATCAGACATCAACTAACCAAACTTGAAGAGAAATATGAGGCGATGGGGCAAGATCTTTCTAGCTATCTGGACGGGCTGCTGTACTCTGATTACCTGACCTATTGGGATTATATCCACCTGGATACCCTACTAAGCCTTCAATCACCACGTACAGCTATTCCGGATGAAAAAATATTCATACTCTACCATCAAGTTACCGAGCTTTATTTCAGAATGATTCTCAATGAAATGGAGCAGATTGTTTTCACTGATCCTGTTGGAAAAACTCATTTTCTAAAAAGAATCAGGAGAATCAACCGCTATTTGGATCATTTGATTGATTCATTTGATGTCATGACAGACGGGATGGACCAAGAACAGTTTCTGTCTTTTCGAATGGCTCTCCTACCTGCAAGTGGATTTCAATCAGCACAATATCGGAAACTAGAGATTTACTCCACAGACTTTAAGAACCTTGTCAATCTTGAGAAAAGGGAAGAATTAGCGTCGGAAACAGATATTTCCAAACTTTATGAATTTCTATATTGGAAGGCTGGTGCAACTGAACTTGCCACGGGCAAAAAGACACTTACTCTCAAACAATTTGAAGCAAAGTATGGTAAAGAATTCATCGATTTAGGGATGCAAACTGCCAATTGTAACATTTTAAGGAAGTATAAGGATCATTATGAGGGTGATGAAGAGGTTATTTCAGAACTGAAAAAATTGGATCAAAAAGCCAATGTGGATTGGCCACTACAGCATCTTAAGTCCGCTACCAGATATCTCCAAAGGGATCCTGATGTAATTAAAGCATCTGGAGGGACGAACTGGCAAAAATATTTACCTCCCAGGCGGCAAAGAATCATCTTTTACCCGGAGTTATGGGAACAGGATGAAATAAAAGAATGGGGTCAAAAATTTAAAAGAGCGTTAGGTAGTCCGCATGCATAAATTTGGTGTTTATATCGCCATTTTAACTTTGTCTGCTTCATCTTTTTCCCAAATCAAGCAGGGAAAAAATTTCTTTGATTCTGACAGTTTGCAGGTAAGTGAAGTTTACCACTACTCCATAAAAGATTCGCTTCTACAGGGCACCTATGAAGCATTTTATCTCAACGGTTCCTTGAAAACTTACGGGTGGTATGAAAAAAATCGTCCAGATAGTGTTTGGCAGTATTACTATGAAAATGGCAGAAAGAAGGCCATCGGTAGGTTTAAAAAGGGAATGCCTAAGGGAAATTGGAAGTATTATTTCGAAAATGGCAACATCAAATCTGAAGGGTTATTAGATGGCAGCTCAAAGGAGGGTCAGTGGAAATTTTATTATGAAAATGATGGTGAAAAAAGCAGTGGAAGCTACAAGAAAAATCAGAAAGTGGGAATATGGAATTACTTCTTTGAAGACGGCTCAATTAAAGCTCAGACCGTCATTGAGAAAGGAAAAGGTCAATACACGGAGTTTTATCCATCAGGAAATCGGAGAATGGAGGGCCAAAATATCAATGATAAAAGCGAAGGAGAATGGATTTACTATTATGAAAACGGTGAAGTTGAAGCATTTGGAGAGTTTAAGAACGGATTGAGGAATGGAGAGTGGATTTATTATCATAAGAATGGCGAACGATCTGCCTCCGGATTCTATCGCAACGGTATTCGGCAGGGCAATTGGAAATATTTCCACGATAATGGCCAATTAAGTCAATCTGGCAATATTGTAAACGACCAAAAAGATGGCTATTGGAAACTTTTTTATCCAACCGGAGAGGTATTGGGTGAGGCTGAATACGCGCAGGGAGACGGAGAGTACAATGAATACTATCCAAGCGGTAATCAAAAATCCAAAGGTCAAATACTTGAAGGTAAAAAATCTGGTAAATGGCTGTATTACAGTGATAAAGGACATCTGGAAGGAGAAGCAAATTTGGTGGAAGGCCAAGGAGAGTACATTGGATATTATCGAGACGGCACCATCAAAATGAAGGGTCAGATCAAAGACGATAAACGTGTGGGGGAATGGTTACTTTATAATCCGGATGGCACCACCGCCGGCACCTACCACCCCATTTATGAAGATGAAAAACCAATTTTTAAGACCAGAGTTACTACCGATTTCATTGAGAAGGAGTCTCTCGATAAACCAAACTATCATCCTGAAAAGAGAGGTTTACGCTATTTTTTACCGAGAGTGAATGAGTATAAAAGCGTTATTGTGGGCACAAATCCGTTCTGGCTAATTGATAGCGAACTTCCATTTGCACTTGAATATTATATTCAGGAACGTCTAGGATATGAGTTACAGCTTGATCTCATCAGAGATCCTTTTTTTACGCCTGATAGTGAGATTGGAGATTATAAGGTTTTTCGAAGAGGTTTAAGGATTCATGTGAGACAAAAATTTTATCATACTGATTCCAAACTTGGAATGTTTTATTTCGGACATGAATTCAACTTCAAATACTTAAACAACCAGGTCAATCACACCGACACACTAATCATCCAGGAGCCTAGAAGATTTGGAAACCTGGTTGAAACCTCATATGGCTATGGATTGATTGTAGGTTCAAGATGGATGAAAGATGCTGGTACTTCTGGTTTTACGATAGATGCCTTTGTAGGTATTGGAGTCTCGGCTCGTTCATTCGATAAACAATATGAACCAATTCAAGTTTTAGACAATTACTTTGATCAGGAGATCAAATCCTCGATTCATTTCCCCATTATTTTCGGACTGAATTTTGGATTTGCGACGACAAAAAGTAAAAGCAAAACCCAATGAGTAAAAAAACGGCCATTCTGGGAGCAACACCAAACCCATCCCGATACGCATATCTTGCAGCTGAAAGGCTAAATGCTAAGCAGCACGAAATTGTACCTATTGGAATCAAAAAAGGACATGTTTTTGGTAACGAAATCCTAAATCTCAGAGACAAGCCAGAAGTGTCAGATATTGATACAGTAACAATGTACATAGGTCCTCAAAATCAGGGTGAATGGGAAGATTATATTCTTTCCTTAAATCCAAAACGCATCATATTCAATCCCGGATCCGAAAATCCAGATCTGGCAAAAAAGGCAACGGATATTGGAGTCGAAGTATTATATGCTTGCACGCTCGTCATGTTAGGGAATGGCCATTATTAATGGATTGGAATATCTCTCTCTTCCCTGTGCCGATTTAAATGAAGATCCATGTGGTGGTAGAGACTCAAACGGAAAATGTGCCGCTTTTCATATTCAAACGGTGAACCATTATGCCTAAATGTGAACATGTAGCCCCCTTGCACCTGAAATTGCTCACTCAAATTATATCCAACCCCGGCAAATGCCCGATTGTCCTCCAGGTGATTATAAACAACTGACTTACCTGCTTGTATAAAAATCTCATTGTAAAGGGAAAGAAATAATGTATGATTCTCGAAGGCGGGTTTATTTAAAGGAACATAAACCGTCATCTTATACCTAAATCTGTGTGTCAATTCAAAAGACGATCCTTTTTCAAAGCCCCTTCTCCATCTTTGTTCTGTTCTTAACTGATGATACAATTTAATGTGCTCAAATGGTGTCGCGAGTACAGCCTGCTGCCAAAGTCGGTATTGCTGCACGATATTATCTACATTCGGATCATTAGTATTAGGAGCCCAATAAAATGGATGTACGTAGCCTACGGTTACATCAAGGTATTTTCTTAGCCGATAGGTGGCCCCAAATCTTAGATAGACTTGAGCCATATCGTCAAATCCATTACGCTTTCTTATATGATACTCGCCATAATACGCCCATCTATCATTGAAATGATACTTCGTGTAGAAACCCAGCCATACACCTGTGCTTGAAGTTATCTGTTTCTCTCGCGGAGGATTCGGATTGGCAGTTTGCGCATATATACTCTTGACACTAATAATTAATATCAATGCCAATAATGGTGATAGCTGATTCATAAGAAGGTCTCAGCCAACCAAAATAGTACTTTTTCAAGCAAAAAAATTCATTTTTCAAGATTAAATATCAACTAATCAGATCTTATCTCCTGCGAAGACACTTTAGGAACTACATTGGTCCCATTCTCAGCTAGTTTCATCAAGGCTTCTCTCGATTCAAGATTATCAGAAGCATTCAGATTAATATCTAAATTTCTCCAGTAAAATGTCTTAAGACCTAATTCAGTAATGCCAGAGGGTATCGAACGAATATCCGTGTTTGAGATATCTAGGTCTCTTAGGCCCTTCATTTGTAATATGGAGCTTGGAAAAGTAGGAAGGTAGTTGTTTTGGAAATGAAAAATTCTGAGATTTTGTAATTCTGCAATTCCGGAAGGAATTTCACTTAATCGGTTATGATGAACATACAGCTGCTGCAAATTTGATAGACTAGCTATTGTCTCGGGAATATCATAAAGCTTATTGAACGATAGATATAAAATCTCCAGATTGGTTAATTCACCAATATTTTCAGGAATCTTTTCAAAATTATTATAATAAAGATCAACCACTACCAGGTTTTTCAATTCGAAAAAATCATCTGGTAATCGATCTAATTTATTTTTATAAAAAGATAATTTGGTAAGGCCATTTAAACCTGAAATTCCGCCTGGTATACTATCTAACTCATTGACCTGAATTTGTAGTTCAGTCAAGCCATTCATTTTATAAAGTGAAGGATGCAATTCATTAATGCCACACTTATTCAGTTTCAGAATCTCGATATGATCAAGTAAGCCATACCATTTTTTATCGATTTGAATGGGATTAAGTGAGAGATCAATCTCTTTGAGTGTTTTTAGCCTTCTACCCTTCCAGGTCGGGATTCCATTAAATTCATTATTCTCCAATACTAATTCCTCCAACCCCTTCAATCGGTGAACCTTTGGTAACTTGGCAAGCGCATTTCCTGTCAAGTCTAGTTTCTCAATTTTTTCAAGCTTAGGAATTCTTGGTTTGGCGCTTCCGAGGTTATTGTTCCTCCAGTAAATTCTCCTCAAATGCTTTAAATCTTGTAAGGATTTTGGAAGAACACTTACCTCATTGTAATCGAGCACCAGAATTTCAAGTTTCTCAGCCTCAAATATCCATTCTGGAACCTTTTTCAATCGCGCCCCCGTGAGATCAAGTTCTTTGATTTCCGCCAGGTTCTTGCTTCGGTATTCTTCTATTCTGGCGGACGCTTGGTTGAATCTTCGCTGTTCTTTTACTCGTGCAATTGAATCTGCGTAACCTTGAGGATCTGCATTTCTTCTGCGCTCATTTTCTTTAAACCTTTTCAAGGTTGCTTCATATTCACGCCGACGTGCAATTGCTATACTATCCTGATCTGTGCGATCAAAATTAGCGTTGATATCCTGTCCAAATAGGTCTTGAGAAATGAGTAATAAGACAATAAGAGACAGGCAATTTTTAAGGTGCATTACAGGTTTGGTTAAAGTGTGATTTTAATGGTCAATTTTAACGCACAAAAACCTCGCCAAATCGAGATAATTTAAGTACTTTTGAACATTGAAAATGACTACATTTTAAACAAGAGAGAGTAAATCCAAAAAATTGCAAAATCAACCAATTTTAGCTCTCAGCACTGTTTTTTAATCACTGCACATGGAAGAAAATAAGCAAAACAAGAAAGGGGATTATTCTGCCAGTAATATTCAGGTTTTAGAAGGTCTGGAGGCCGTAAGAAAAAGACCTGCAATGTACATCGGGGATATAGGGGTGAAAGGACTTCATCACATGGTTTGGGAGGTTGTGGACAACTCGATAGATGAAGCACTCGCTGGGCACTGTGATACAATCACCGTGGAGATCAATACCGATGAATCAATTACTGTAACTGATAATGGTCGTGGGATACCTACAGATATGCACAAAAAGGAGAACAGAAGTGCATTAGAAGTGGTAATGACCGTCCTTCATGCAGGAGGTAAGTTTGATAAGGACACGTACAAAGTATCAGGAGGTTTGCACGGTGTAGGAGTGTCCTGTGTGAATGCGCTATCCTCGCACCTCAAAGCAACGGTCCATCGAAATGGAAAAATTTTCGAACAAGAATATAAAATTGGGGTTCCCCAGGGTCCGGTGAAAGAAATCGGTAAGACCGACATTAGTGGAACCATTATTCATTTCCAACCGGACATGGATATATTCAGCGCCAACAAATACAATTCTGAGACCATTGCTTCAAGACTAAGAGAGCTCTCATATCTCAACGCAGGAATTACCATTCATATGATAGATCATCGTGATGTTGATGAGTCTGGAGAGCCCATGAAGGAGACTTTCTTTTCGGAAGGTGGATTATCAGAGTTTGTTTCATATTTAGATTCTACAAGGGAAAAACTCATTCCTGAGCCTATTTACATGGAAAGTGAGAAGGGAATAGTCCCTGTTGAAGTCTCATTAAGTTACAATACGTCTTATTCTGAAAATGTTGTTTCATATGTAAACAATATCAATACGATTGAAGGAGGTACTCACGTTTCAGGTTTCAGGCGTGCTTTGACCAGGACTTTAAAGAGTTATGCAGATAAATCCGGACTTCTCGATAAGGTCAAAGTGGATATCTCAGGAGATGATTTCCGTGAAGGGCTTACAGCTGTAATTTCAGTGAAAGTAGCAGAGCCACAATTTGAAGGTCAGACAAAAACGAAGCTGGGAAATTCAGACGTTATGGGTGCTGTTGACACATGTGTCAGTGAAATTCTAAACGAGTACCTTGAAGAGCATCCAAAGGAAGCCAAACAAATTGTTTCTAAGGTAATAATTGCAGCGCAGGCACGACATGCAGCGAGAAAAGCGCGTGAAATGGTACAGCGTAAGAATGTGCTTTCAGGAACGGGCTTACCTGGAAAACTGGCCGATTGCTCGGACAAAGACCCAGCAGTTTGTGAGTTATACCTAGTAGAGGGTGATTCCGCCGGTGGTTCTGCCAAGCAAGGAAGAGATCGGAAATTTCAAGCCATTTTACCCCTAAGGGGAAAGATTCTAAATGTAGAAAAAGCCCAGGAGCACAAAATCTACGATAACGATGAGATCAAGAATATGATCACCGCCTTAGGGGTTTCCTTCGGTACAGAAGAAGATGAAAAGGCTTTAAACCTTGAAAAGCTTCGATATCACAAGATAATCATCATGACAGATGCTGATATCGACGGAAGCCATATCCGTACATTGATTTTGACATTCTTTTTTAGGTATATGAGACCCTTGATCGAAAGTGGCTATTTATACATTGCTCTGCCACCACTTTATTTAATCAAGAAAGGGAAATCTGAAAGATATGCCTGGTCTGAAGAAGATAGAGCAAGGGTGATTAAAGAAATTGCGCCAAACGGAAAAGAGGATTCAATTGGAGTTCAGAGGTACAAGGGATTGGGAGAGATGAATCCCGAACAGTTGTGGACAACCACGATGGACCCACAAAATAGAAGTCTCAAAAAGGTAACTATTGAGTCAGCTGCAGAGGCAGATCATTTATTCTCTATGCTCATGGGTGATGAGGTGGCACCACGAAGAGAGTTCATAGAGAAAAATGCTAAATACGCGAATGTTGATGTTTAATTACTTTGAAGTAATTACCTGATACATCGCTTGGAGAAATTTCCATATTACGGCAAACGTAAATAGGATAGCAGATCCAAAGGCGAATATGATCAGAAGAAAGAAGTCTAAAATTTTTTCCATTCTCTTAAGGGTTAATTGTTGCATCAATATACGGCTTTATTAATCACTTTGGATGTAAAATGTTTAACTAAATTTCAATTATGAAATATAATTTTATTAAGAAAGCAATTTTCACACTTTTATTTGTCAGCATGGCGTCATTAAGCCATTCTCAAAACTACTGGCAGCAAAGGGTAGAATACAAAATGGATATTGACTTTGATGTTGAAAATCATCAGTTTTCAGGAAGTCAAACATTGAAGTATTTCAATAATAGTCCGGATACATTAAACAACGTTTACTATCACCTCTACTTCAACGCTTTTCAACCTGAAAGCATGATGGATACAAGAAGTAGGACCATTGAAGATCCTGATGGAAGAGTTGGAGACAGAATTTCTAAATTGAACGATTCTGAGATTGGATATCACAAGGTGTTATCATTAACCCAAGATGGAACTCCAGTTGAATTTAAAGTGGAAGGGACACTATTAGAGGTTGTTCTTGATCAACCTGTACTCCCAGGTTCCGCAACCGTTTTAAATATGAATTTTCAAAGCCAAGTACCGATTCAAATTAGAAGAAGCGGCAGAGATAATGCAGAAGGTATTGACTACAGTATGGCTCAGTGGTTTCCCAAAATGGCTGAGTATGATAGAAGAGGATGGCATACACATCCTTATGTTGGAAGAGAGTTCTATGCTCCGTGGGGTGACTTTGAAGTAAATATTAGCATCGCTAAAGATTATGTGATCGCGGGGACCGGTGTTTTACAAAATCCAAACGAAATAGGCTTTGGCTATGAAGATGAAGGTGTAAAAGTAAAAACCAAAGGAAAAAAACTTACTTGGAACTTTAAAGCTACAAATGTTCATGATTTTGTATGGGCAGCAGACCCAGATTATACTCATGTCACGGCAATGGTTGAAGGTGGGCCAGAGCTTCATTTTTTCTACCAAAAAGGCTCAAAGACTGAAGCATGGGAGCAATTACCGGATTTGGCAGTAAAGGCATTCGAATTTATTGAAGAGAATTACGGTGAGTATCCTTATCCGCACTATTCAATCATTCAAGGTGGAGATGGAGGTATGGAATACCCAATGGCCACATTGATCACAGGAAATAGAAACTTGCAGAGCTTGGTAGGCGTAACCGTTCACGAAGCGCTCCATAGTTGGTATCAGGGTCTGCTCGCAACGAACGAAAGTTACTACGCTTGGATGGATGAAGGTTTTACCACCTACGCAACAGCTGAAACCATGTCAAATATTTTTAGTGGCTCTAATAGAACTCAAGATGGCAATTACAGAACCTACTATTACCTAACTCAGTCCGGGAAAGAAGAACCATTAAGTACGCACTCAGATCACTTTGAAACCAATCTTGCATATGGATTGGGATCCTATTATAAAGGCGCCATTGCACTTGCTCAGATGAACTATCTGATTGGTAAAAAAGCTACTGCAAGGGCATTAAAAAAGTACTATTATCAATGGAGATTCAAACACCCGGATGCTATCGATTGGATTCGAGTATTTGAAAAAGAATCCAATATTGAGCTTGATTGGTACCTGGATTATTGGATGAATACCACACATACTATAGACTATGCAATTGAAGATGTAAGCGAAAATGATGGCAAATCCGTGGTAACATTAAAACGGGAAGGTAAAATGCCAATGCCAGTAGATGTATATGTTACGTTTAAAGACGGCACAAAGAAGATTTACTATGCACCTCTATCAATTATGAGGGGAGAAAAACAAAATGACACAGGTTTGGAAAGAGAGACTTTACCAGATTGGTCATGGACGCATCCTACTTACACTTTTAGTATAGATACACCACTCAATACCATTCAATCCATTGTTATAGACGAGAGTGGTTATCTGGCAGATGTAAACAAAGAGAATAATAAGTGGGAGGAGTAAAAACTTCTCCTACTTATCAACCTTACCCCGGATAGTAATGATTTGAGTTGGTGTCACGGGATCATTTGAATAAATCGTTACAGACTTGTATTGATTTCCACGCATCTCAGAGGTATCAAAAAAGACTTTAAGCGTTTGACTTTTTCCTTTTTTGATACCTTTATTTTTCAACTCGTAGGTGATACATCCGCAGTTTGATTTGATGCTTCTAAACAGGAGCTTTTCTTTTCCTTCATTCATTAATTCGAACTCCAGATCAAGCTTTGTACCAGCAGCTACTTTCCCAAAGTCGTGTACCCGGTTTGAAATATTCAGCTTTGGTGCCTTATCTAGTTCTTCAGCG
Source organism: Ekhidna sp. (assembly GCA_965601465.1). Lineage (GTDB taxonomy): Bacteria > Bacteroidota > Bacteroidia > Cytophagales > Cyclobacteriaceae > Ekhidna. The sequence goes on from OZ271834.1 coordinate 4,284,207, forward strand.
GTCATTTCAGGGAAATATTCTTCTATGACAGCAATTACGGATAACTTTTCTTTGGAATCACCTTCCAGTTGAATGTCATCGCTTACATATCCGTAATCGTTCTTTTTTACCGGATCATAAATCACCTTTAACTTACCTACTTCCCTGGGGTTAAGAAATCCATTTTCCAATGCAACTGAAATATGATCAGGTAAAACCATTTCCTCAGATGCTAAAGTTGCTATTGTATCTGAGCTATTATAGATATCAAAAAGCTTTTCTACAGGTTTTTCAGTAGTAATCTTTCCAATATTCATGCCCCGAAACTTTATTCTTAACACTCCCAGGCTGATGGGGTACTCTTGCTCTGGCGTCTTAGGTTTAGGTTTCACAAAACCTTGGATGTAAAGCGTTTTATTAGAAGCAGGATCGGTAGTTGAAATTCTTAAGGACTTTCTAAACCTCCCGGGTCTATTTCTAGGATTATATTTAGCCTTTACAAACCCTGAATCACCAGGCATCACTTCTTCCTTTGTCCACCCAGGAGTGGTACATCCACATGAGGCTTTAACCTGGGTAATTCTAATGGGGTCCTCACCTTTATTTACAAAATGAAAGGTGAATTCTGCTGGTCCTCCCTCCTCTTTAATTTCTCCAAAATCGTGATCATATGTTGCAAAATCCAACTTGGATTGAGCCATATTGGAAGTGAAAATCAAAAAGACTGAAATAGAAATAATTGTTCTCATTATAAAATTCATTTTGTGTGTCTTTGTAGACGGGATACAAAGCCTCAAATTATATAGGTTTGCACAAATTTTTTATGATCAATGTCACGAATACTAACAGGTATACAAAGCTCGGGCAAACCACATTTAGGTAACCTTTTGGGGGCAATTATGCCTGCCATTGAATTATCTAAAAACAAAGAAAACGATTCTTTCTTTTTTATTGCTGATCTGCACTCACTAACTACTATTAAAGATCCAAAGTTACGCATAGAAAATACTAATGCAGTAGCTGCAGCCTGGCTAGCCTGTGGATTTGATACAAATGAAAACACATTTTACCGACAATCTCGTGTACCTGCATGCACAGAGCTAACATGGTACTTAAATTGTTTTACACCTTATCCCATGTTGGCAAATGCCCACTCTTTTAAGGATAAGGCAGATAAACTATCAGATGTTAATGCAGGACTCTTCGATTACCCCGTTTTGATGGCTTCAGATATTCTGCTATATGATGCAGATTATGTACCAGTAGGTAAAGATCAAAAGCAACACCTGGAAATGACTCGTGACATGGCCACCTCCTTTAATCATCAGTTCGGAGAAGTATTTACTGTTCCGGAGGCCTTGATCGATGATCAGGTAATGACGATCCCTGGTACAGATGGTCAGAAGATGAGTAAAAGCTATGGGAATATTATAGACGTATTTCTCCCTGAAAAGAAGCTAAGGAAAAACGTGATGCAGATTGTGACTGACAGTACCCCTTTGGAAGAACCTAAAAATCCGGATACATGCAATATTTTTGCTATATATCAACTTATCGCTTCTGATGATCAAACCATGGAAATGCGAAAAAAATACGAAGGAGGTAATTACGGTTATGGTCATGCCAAGCAAGAGTTATTTGAACTTCTCCTAAACAAATTTTCTACTGAAAGAGAACGATACGATTACTACATGGAGAATCTTAGTGAACTTGAAGATCAATTGAAGAAAGGAGAAGAGAAAGCAGCAATTGTCGCTGCTGAGGTGCTAAATAGAGTAAAAACAAAATTGGGATTTGCGTAAAATGAATGCAGAAGAAAAAGCAAGAATTTGGCTAAACGCCAGTAACCTTGACCAAGCATCTAAAAAGCAAATTGAGTCATTGCTAAAAAACCCAGATGAGCTAGCGGAATCGTTCCAAATAGATTTAGAGTTTGGAACCGGAGGACTTAGAGGTATTATGGGAATAGGTACCCATCGGATGAATAAGTATACGGTTGGCATGGCTACTCAGGGCTTTGCAAACTATCTAAAAAGTCAGTTTACTACCGAAATCAAGGTGGCGATAGCCCATGATAGTAGAAACAACAGCAGGCTTTTTGCCGAAACCACAGCGGCTGTTTTCAGTGCCAATGGCATCAAGGTCTTCCTTTTTGAAGAATTAAGACCTACCCCGGAACTTTCTTTCGCAATTCGACACCTGGGATGTCAAGCTGGTGTTGTTCTAACGGCCTCACACAATCCAAAAGAATACAATGGGTATAAGGCATATTGGTCAGATGGCGGTCAGTTGGTTCCACCTCATGACAAGAATGTCATTGAAGAAGTAAAGAAAATCAATTCGATTGATGACATTAATTTCCAATCAAATCCGCAATTGATCGAATCAATTGGAAGTGAAATCGATGATAAATACCTTGAAATGATCTCTGAATTATCGCTTTCTCCTGATGTGATTAAAGCCAATAATGACCTCAAGATTGTATTCTCATCCATTCACGGAACAGGAATTACTATGGTACCGCCTGCTCTAAGAAAGATTGGTTTTACCAATATTCATACAGTTAAAGAGCAAGATACCCCAAGCGGAGATTTCCCGACGGTGGTCTATCCAAATCCAGAAGAAGAAGAAGCCATGTCATTGGCACTGGAGGAAGCGAAGAAAATTGATGCAGATCTTGTGATGGCAACCGATCCTGACGCTGACCGGGTGGGAATAGCTGTGAAAAATTCGAAGGGAGAATTCCAACTACTAAATGGTAATCAAACCGGGTCACTCCTGGTTTATTACTTACTAAATAAGTGGAGTGAAAGAGGAATGAAAGGGGATGAGTACATCGGTAAGACCATCGTCACCACTGAATTGATCGCAGATATAGCCCGAAGTTTCGATACCAGATGCTACGATACACTAACAGGATTTAAGTGGATTGCGGATTTGATTCGAAAAAAAGAGGGAAAGGAAGTCTTCATTGGCGGAGGAGAAGAGAGTTATGGATATATGATCGGCGAGCAGGTAAGAGACAAAGATGCTGTCGCAAGTTGTGTAATTATCGCTGAATTGGCTGCCTGGGCTAAACACCAAAATATGAGTGTTTTCGATCTGCTAATCAAGATTTATGAAACGTACGGTGTTTATTATGAAGAGTTAAAATCCATTACAAAAAAAGGCTTACAAGGTGCCGAAGAAATACGTAATATGATGGAAGAATTCAGAACTAACCCACCTAAAGTTCTTGGTGGATCCAATGTTAGCTTTGTTATCGACTACATGGATGGCGTTAAAATTGATCCTCAAGGGAAAAAAGAAGCAATCAGTTTTCCGAAATCGAATGTACTTCAATACCTTACTGAAGACGGTACCAAGGTAAGTATTCGTCCTTCTGGCACTGAACCAAAGATTAAATTCTATTTTTCGGTTAGGAGCAATTTAAATGATCAAGATTTTTTTGAAACAGAGAAGAAATTGAAGATGAAAGTACATAACTTATTGAATGACTTGAATTTGTGATGAAAAGGCAAATTATTGGATTAAATAAACCAAAAGTGTTAATTTGCGAAGATTAGAAGGATGAAAATAAATGGTCTTTCAAAGAGCGAGTCACCAATCTAACCTAAAACTGAATTGAGCAGCGTATTACTAAATTTTTTGCTTGTAATAGTAGGTTTTGTACTCCTTATCAAAGGGGCCGATTACCTAGTAAATGGAGCTTCTTCTTTAGCCAAACGTTTTAATGTATCAGATATAGCAATTGGACTGACAGTGGTCGCCATGGGTACTTCAGCGCCCGAGCTTGTAGTTAATATCATTTCGGGTTCTGTTCAAGATGGTGGCAGCGGTGCCAATGAAGTGGTATTTGGAAATATCATTGGCTCAAACATCTTCAACATATTTCTTATTCTGGGCATTGCCAGTATCATTTATCCACTTACCGTAGAGCGAAATGCGCTTTGGAAAGAAGTGCCTTACTCATTGCTTGCAACTTTCATTTTCTTCATTCTTGTGAATGATGCACTGTTTTTCGATGCTGAGACGAATGCATTAGACATAAAAGATGGGATCATATTGCTTGTCATGTTCGGTCTCTTCATTGTCTACATTTTCATGAACCTGAGTCGAAATCCGGAGGCTGAGGTTGAAGATATAGAATTGTATGGTAGCCTGAAGACCACCACCATGATCGTGTTAGGGATCGTAGGTTTGGTTTTTGGTGGGAATCTCATTGTAGAAAATGCAGTTACAATCGCTAAGTTTTATCATGTTAGTGATAAAATGATTGGACTAACCATTCTCGCAGCTGGAACCTCCCTTCCTGAGCTTGCTACTTCCGCAGTGGCTGCATTTCATAAGAAATCTGATTTGGCTGTTGGAAACATTGTAGGATCCAACATATTTAATCTTTTGCTAGTACTTGGTGCAACATCGATCGTACATGCCCCGCTTATCTTTACACCATCCTTAAACATCGATTTATACATGGTAATGTTGGGTACGTTAATGCTTTTCATTTTTATGTTTACCTTGAATAAGTATAAACTTGATCGGGCAGAAGGAATGGTTTACATCGTTGGATTTCTGGCCTATTCGTATTATCTCTTTGCAAGGGAAGGTATCCTTCCTGGATTATTCTAAACTACTGAACACATGCTTCCAAAGATTGACCCAACGGCTACCCAGTCATGGGCAAAACTCAATGAATTATCTTCAAAAACCAGCGACATTCGAGCGCTACTTGATGATCCCTCTCGCATCGAAAAATTCACCATTAATCATCAGGATTTTCATTTTGATTTTTCAAAAAATGAGGTTTCATCTGAGGTTTTTGAAGCTTTACTGAATCTCGCTGAAGAATGTGAACTCAAAAAAGGTATTGAGGCCATGTTTAGCGGTTCAGCAATCAATGAAACGGAAAACAGAGCGGTATTGCACGTAGCTTTAAGAAGCAACAACAATCATGAGGTAAATAAAGAACTTGACAAAATAAAAAGATTCAGCAATCAACTGCATGATGGAAGCATCAAAGGATTTGAGGGAAATGAGATTACAGATGTAGTGAATATAGGTATTGGCGGTTCCGATTTAGGGCCTAAAATGGTCACTTATGCGTTAAAACCATTTTGGAAGAAGATTACCCCTCATTTTGTCTCCAATGTGGATGCTGCTCAAATGGTTGAGACACTTGAAAAGCTTGACCCCAAAACCACACTATTCATAATAGCATCAAAAACTTTTACTACCCAGGAGACCATTACAAATGCGCTATCTGCAAGAAAGTGGTTTTTGGATAATGGTGGAAATGAAGAAAACATAAGCAAGCACTTTGTTGCTGTAAGCACTAACGAAACTGCGGTCAATGAATTTGGTATTTCCAGTGAGAATATGTTCGAATTTTGGGATTGGGTTGGAGGAAGATTCTCGCTTTGGTCAGCGATTGGATTAAGCATTGCTTGTACCGTGGGATATGAACATTTCGAATCTCTATTATCCGGAGCAAAAGAGATGGATGATCATTTTCATAACGCAAATCTCGCCGAGAACTTACCCGTAATTTCTGCTCTAATTGGTTTATGGTATAACAACTTCCGGAACTATGATTCAATGGCTATTTTGCCTTATGACCATCGACTGAGGTATCTCCCATCCTATCTTCAACAAGTGGATATGGAAAGTAATGGGAAATATGTTGACAGAACTGGTAAAGAAGTACCATATCAAACTGGCCCAATTATTTGGGGAGAACCGGGTACCAATGGACAACATGCATTTTATCAACTGATACATCAAGGGACAAAAGTTATACCTTGTGAATTCATAGGTATAGTGAATCCTACTCATGGGCATTCAGATCATCATGAAAAGCTCCTGGCTAATTTCTTTGCACAGTCTGAAGCCTTATTGTCAGGAAAGACTATAAATCAGGTAAAAGAGGAAATTGGAGATGATGCGGATGAAATTTTAAGAAACTCCAAGGTGTTCAAAGGGAATCGTCCTTCAACAAGCATACTCATCAAAGAACTCAACCCATTCAATTTGGGTAAATTGATCGCTTATTACGAGCATCGTGTATTTACACAGGGGCTGATTTGGAATATCTTCAGCTTTGATCAATGGGGTGTTGAACTTGGTAAGCAATTATCCAAACCAATCTTAGCTGAGATTAAAGAAAACAAAGATGGCGATCACGATACTTCAACTCTATCGCTTATGAGAACCTATCGGGCCATGCGCAAGTGATGAGCAATTATCCCAGTCGCTATACCCACATTTAAAGATTCAGCTCCTCCAAACTGAGGGATTGTTATAGATTTATTAATGTGATTCTTAGTCGACTGGCTAATGCCGTGAGATTCGCTACCCATCACAATGACGGATGGTCTGCTTAAATCCGTCCCATTCAATTGTGATCCATCCATCTCAGCAGCATAAACTTCCAATGGATTAGTATCAAAAAAATCCTCAAGATTTGTTGAAAAGGCCCTGATTCTCGTAAAGGAACCCATGGTACTATTGATCACTTTGGGATGATAAAACTCCGCACAGTCAGGGGATAAGATAAGTTGATTAAAGCCGAACCAATCCAACGTTCTCACGATGGTCCCAACATTTCCAGGATCACCAACACCGTCCAAGACAAAAATGTGGTCATCAAACCGAATCTCATCGATGCTCCACGTTTTCATACGAGCAACAGCCAAACAGTCCTCATTCGACTTAAAAGTACCCAACTGAGTAAGCAAATCGGCATTGACCATCTCATTTCTGTGATCTCCAGTCTTCAAATTTCTTGAGAAGTATTCTTCCGAACCTACTACTATTTCAACTTTATATGAAGAATCCAGCAACTCTTGCACATTTTTTGTTCCTTCGACTAAAAAGCATTCCTCGCGAGAGCGGTACTTCTTAACTTTGAGCGATTTTATGAATTTCTGATCCTTCCTAGAGAGCATTTGATTTGAAGCGATTTTTTAAACTAAGCCAAATATCACTATTCGCAGGCATATTCCTTACCTCCTGCCTGGGCTCTAAGTTTTTGGTCGATGATCAGCAAATCCTGGTAAAGCAAAAGGTGAATGGACTATCAGGCTCTTTAGAAGACGATGCAAAGGGACTTTACGAACAAAAAGCCAACAGTAGAATATTGTTTGGATATTATCCTTTTACCCACCTCGCTCATCTATACAAGCTTGGTGAAAATGGTTGGCTTCTTAGTAAAGGTTATGACAGAAACAAAGCAATTGCCCAGCGTGACTCTCTTTCTGTAAAATTTGATCGAAGGATCGCCCAAGCAAGAACTGATCGAAAGAAGCTTAAGCTTCGAAATAAGAAAGCAAAAAAATACGACAAAAAGGATCGTAAGGTAAAGCAAGGCAACCAACTCATGCGCTGGGGTGAGCCCATTTCTATATACAATCATGCAAGTTCAAGACTAACCGCTGAAAAAATCAGTCAATACCTGGCATCACACGGCTATTTTGATGCGACTATTCAAATTGATACTTCGGATTATGACAGCCTGGGAGTGATCGGAAAATTTACTAGAAATACTCGAAATTGGGTAAGCGGTTGGGCAGGTCATAAGGATCGCTACATCAATCTCAATTACAACATCGAATTAAATACCAGGTATGTAATAGATTCCATCGAATACGAAATAGATGACAATGTTCTTCGCGCGCTCATCCTGGAAAATGAAAAAGATTTGCCTTTGAAAAAAGGGTTTTACAATCAAGAAATTCTGAGCGAAGAGCGAGACTTCATCCATAATTTAGCACTTAACAATGGATACTACGAATTTTCTAAGCAATACATAGAATTTAAGATTGATTCCGTACAGTTAGGAAAAGACACTGTGATTGTCAGAGAGGTTATTAAAAATCCACCAGGAAAGGATCAACATAAGATATTTTATCTGGATTCGATCATCTTTAACACGGATGCAAGCGTAACAGAGACATTCGCTCGAACACAGGAAAAGTATCGAGATATTACATTCAAATTTGGTCGAAACAGGTACTCTAAAAAGGTTTTGGAATGGAGGGTTCCACTTGAGCAAGATGATCCTTACAGCAGAGACTTAACCATTGAAACTCAAAGACAACTTTCATATCTGGATAATTTCAAGTTTATCAACATCAACTACGATACCACGGGAAATTTCTTTGTCGCAAATATCTTTACCTCCCCTTTTGATAAATTTCAAACATCCAGTGAATTCGGACTGGCGCGAGCTCAAGGTAGACCTGGCCCGTTTGTTAATGTTAACTTGAAGAATCGGAACACATTTCGAACGCTAGAAATCTTGAGTTTGGATGCAAACGCAAAACTGGAAGATCTGCAATCTGTACGAGAAGAAACCGGATTTGATGGTAATTATACGTCCCGTCAATTTGGAGCTGAGGCAGCAATTACATTTCCCCAATTCCTGTTCCCATTGGGGTCCTACTACAAGAATAAGATTGGCCGTTTCAATCCAAAAACTCGTGTATCATTTGGGTTTTCATTCGAGGATCGGGTCAATGAATATAGACGGCTCATCTACCGAAGTACCTGGGCCTATAGTTGGCAGGTGAGAGACCAGATTAAATATACGCTTACTCCCTTTCAACTTAGTTTGACAGATGCAGAGACTACTAATGAATTCCAGGAATTCCTTGATGATCTCGAAGATCAAAACAATCCATATGCTTTGGCTTTTAACTCATCAGTCGTTACCAGTTCAGCGTTTCGCTTAGATCTGAATCTTGGAGAATACGCCAATGGACAAGATGGAGGTTATGTACAGCTGAATGCCGAACTTGGAGGATATCTCAACAATATCATCGGGATCAGAGACACCCTAACCTTTCAGTATGCCAAATCTCAAATAGATCTTCGAAAGATTGAGCGACTTAGCCGAAACAGCAACCTGGCTTTTCGAATCAATGTAGGACTTGCTTACCCATACGGCACGAATCGATCATTGCCTTATGAAAAATATTTCTTTGCAGGTGGGAGCAGTAGTATTCGAGCCTGGAGACCTAGAAGACTAGGACCCGGAGCATTTGGTGTATTTGAAACAGACGCTGACAATAACCCTACTGAATTCATTGATTATAGTAATGAGCAGCGCGGAGAGTTACTCATTGAATCAAGTGTTGAGTTAAGGCAAGATCTTGTCGGTTTCCTGGAAGGCGCCATCTTTATTGACGCAGGAAATATATGGACCATTAGAAACTCGCTCGTAGAACCTACGGAAGATCCGGATGGTGATGATGGAATTTTTCGATTCAATGAGTTCATGAATGAAATGGCAGTAGGCACTGGTGTTGGATTACGTTTTGATCTTCAGTTCCTCATCTTCAGGGTAGACCTGGGGATGAAGCTTTTCGATCCCGCACAAAAGAAAGGAGAACGTTTTGTTGGAAACGAAATATTCTCAAACTTCAGCAGAAATTCAGAAATAAATATCGGTATTGGATACCCGTTTTAATGGAAATAACAAAAGAAAGTATAGCGGATTGGTTTAAAGGACTTCAAGATTCTATTTGCCTTTCACTGGAGCAATTAGATGGAAAAGCCACATTTATCGAGGACCAATGGGATCGACCCGAAGGCGGTGGTGGTCGATCAAGAGTAATTAAAGGGGGCAATCTCATTGAAAAAGGAGGTGTAAATTTCTCTGCAGTATCTGGACCAACACCGGATAAAATACTTCAGGCTCTCAATCTAAGTGAAGCTGATTTTTTTGCAACAGGTGTTTCCATAGTGCTTCATCCAAATAATCCATGGGTACCAATTATTCATATGAATGTACGATACTTTGAAATGAGTAATGGAGTTTGGTGGTTTGGTGGTGGCATAGATTTAACGCCACATATAGTAATTCCTGAGAAGGCTGCAAATTTTCACCAACACCTTAAAAGTACATGCGATAAGCACTACGACTCATTCTATCCAAAATTTAAAGCATGGGCAGATGATTATTTCTTTGTGAAACACAGAAATGAAACCAGGGGTATAGGAGGTATCTTCTTTGATCGGTTAAATGATAACGAAGGAAGATCGAAAGAAGAACAGTGGAAATTTGTACAAGATGTAGGGGAAACATTCGTGCCGGCATATACAGATGCTGTTTCCAGCCTCCGGGATAAGTCTTTTTCAGAGACTGACAAAAAGTGGCAAAAAATCAGACGTGGCAGGTATGTGGAGTTTAACCTGGTACATGATAAAGGAACCAAGTTTGGTTTGGACACCAACGGAAGGACCGAGTCGATTTTAATGAGTTTACCACCTGAAGCTGATTGGGAATACAACCATCAGCCAGATTCTGATCAGTATAAAGAAACGCTTGAATTACTAAAAAAAGGCATTGACTGGGTCTAAAACCAAATCAATGCCTTTCGTTTTTTATGATTTCAGGAAATTAAAGAAGATTGAATTTCTCCATCAATGATTCCTTGTAAGATGCACCAATGGAGAACGTTTTCTCTCCAATGTGCACTTGCAGATCTTCGATTTTGTGAATCTTATTCCTGTTAATAATATAACTTCTGTGCACTCGACTGAAGATACTCTCAGGAAGTCTTTTCTCAATTCCTTTCATGGTGTGGTGGACAATATGTTTTTTACCACTTTCGGTATTGAAGATCACATAATCAGCTAATGCTTCAACAAAAAGAATATTATCATAGCTTAATCTGAAGAGCTTTCCGTCACTTTTAACATAAATATGATCTTCCTGCTCGGCGATAAGCTTTTCTTTCTCCAGCGTCTCCTTCACCTTATTTACCGCTTTCATGAAGCGCTCGTATTCAACAGGCTTCACCAGGTAATCGGCAACAGAATCTTCGAATGCCTCGATTGCATACTCTTTCTTGGAAGTAACGAGTATTACGTTGTAAGCATGCTGAAGCGATTTTACAAGCTCCAGACCGCTCATGCCTGGCATTTCAATATCTAGAAAAACAACATCTACATCATTGGCACTCTCCCCAAGTAGGATATCATGCGCTTCTTGTGTATTGTCAAGATCATGAGAAAGAACTAGTGAGTCAGTTTTATCAATAAACTTTTTAATTACGAGACGAGACATTTTGTCATCATCTACCACCATGCAATTGAGTGCCATTTATTTTCGATTTAGGATTAAGTGAATATACTTTCCGATAATATCAAATTCAATATTAACAACGCCACCAACCGCTAGCTGATTGAAGTTGGTATGTTCAAATGTATATGGAATTATTGCGACAGAAAAGATTTTTTTTTCAACGTTGAAGCAAGTAAGGCTAGTACCGTTAATACAGATGCTCCCTTTTTCAACGACAAGTCCCTCCTCCTCTAATTCAAAAGAGATTAGCCAACTTCCGTCTTCATCCTTTATTGAAATCACCTTAGCTGTTGAGTCTACATGCCCCTGAACGATGTGCCCATCAAATCTTCCATCAGCTTTCATGCACCTTTCCAGATTTAAATCATCACCAACTTTCACACCTCCTAGATTGGATTTCTTCAAAGTCTCATCAATGGCTGTTACCCAATGCATACCATCTGACACCTTTGTTACCGTCAAACAAACCCCATTATGTGACACACTTTGATCGACTTTGAGTTCATTCGATATGGGGGATGAGATTGCATAGTCAACATTCGATCCTTGACGATTTATTTCTTCTACTTTCCCGACTGATTCAACAATTCCTGTAAACACGCTGATTAAATTTAGGCCTCAAAATAAGTGAATTGGAAGATACCTACAAGCATAAAGGTTTACGGAAACAATTGGTTTCCACGATAGCTAAGAAAGGAATTACGGATAAAGCAGTTTTAAATGCCATAAACAAGATTCCAAGGCACTTCTTTTTTGACAAAATTTTTGAATCTCATGCTTACGAGGATAAAGCATTCCCTATTGAGTCCGGTCAAACCATAAGTCAGCCTTATACAGTGGCATTTCAGTCACAGCTGCTTCAAGTGAAACCAGGAGATAAAATTTTGGAAATAGGCACTGGATCAGGTTATCAGGCATGTGTTTTATTGGAACTTGGTGCAAAAGTCTATACCATAGAATACCAGACTAAGCTGTATCAAAAAGCCATTCGCTTCTTGCCAAAACTTGGCTATCAACCTCATATGTACAAAGGAGATGGCTCTAAAGGGATGCCTCGATTTGCACCTTACGATGGCATCATTGTTACGGCAGGAGCTCCTACCGTGCCTGAAGAATTGATCCAGCAACTTAAGATCGGTGGAAGATTAGTAATCCCAGTAGGGAACAATGACATACAATCTATGGTTTTGATCCAAAAAGTGGGCGAAAACAAAATAAAAAAGAAGCAATTCGACCATTTTAGCTTTGTACCTTTGCGCGGCGCAAAGGGCTGGACTGATTAATAAAAACTCAATATGAAAAAGGTGAAGAAATGTAAAGATTCGTTTGTGACCATGACCGAATTGGTACTTCCAAACGACACAAATGGATTGGATAATTTAATGGGAGGACGTTTGATGCACTGGATGGACATAGCCGCTGCAATTGCTGCCCAAAAACACTCCAATCGTATTGTCGTTACTGCATCAGTAGACAATATCTCTTTTTCTGAGCCTATTCGAAAAGGAAACACCGTTACTATATCTGCATTTGTCACTCGGGCATTTAGCTCATCCATGGAGGTGTATATGGAAGTTGTTGCTGAAGACATTCCGGCAGACAAAAAGGTACACACCAACCGAGCATTTTTCACATTTGTAGCGGTTGATCAATCAGGTAAACCGATCGATATTCCTCAATTGGAGCCTGAAACCGATTTTGAAAAAGAATTGTATGAGGGTGCGCTTAGAAGGCGACAACTCAGATTGGTACTTGGTAAACGCATGAAACCTAGTGAAGCCAAGGAACTAAAGTCTATATTTGACATGGAAGATTGATCCATGGAGCACGAACATTTACATCTTTTCATTACTGAAGAAATCTATCGACTGCCCGAGGATGAGAGATCTGAACAAGGTATAGAAAGCCCTGTTGCTGAAATCTCATCTATGGATGTTGTATCAGAAACCCCTCAAACCGAGGGTGTAAAAGAACCTGAGCTTAAGCTTGAAAAGGAAGAGGTCGTGACTGAGACTGAAACAAATGAGATAAATGAAGGTGAGACTCCTGCTCACATTGAGACTGTACAGGAGTCACCAGAAATTCCACATCACGACCTGGAACCTTCAAAAGATCTACCATTTGCAGTATTTCACAGCAGCAATAATGCATCCGACATTGAGTTGTTGCACAAAATCATAGATGCTTGCAAACTTCCAGAAGATCAATACAAGATATTTGGTGGAGGCTTCGATCAAAGTGTGCATTTTAAGAAAGCATTGGTTTTTGTCCCTGAAGCAAAGGCCTTTTATACACCTATTCCCTATAAAAATAGCGTATTCCTGTGTTCAAAACCACTGGATCAAATTTCTGGTGATGTACAGGAAAAAGCGAAGCTTTGGGCTGCTCTTCAAAAGTTTGTTTGATTTACCCCATGAACAACAACGATATTCTTCGGCGCATTCGATACACTTTTGACCTGGGTGATGATAAGGTCATTAAGTTATTTAAGCACGGAGGAAAAGAGGTTACACGAACACAGATTAGCGATTGGCTTAAAAAAGATGAAGACGAAAATTTAAAACCAATCTACGATGTAGATCTTGCCGCTTTTTTGAATGGACTTATCATCAAACATCGGGGAAAAAAGGACGGAGAACAGCCCAAACCAGAAAAGAGCCTCAATAACAACCAAGTATTTCGAAAAATCAAAATTGCTTTGAATCTAAGGGATGAAGATATAGTAGCTATCATGGATTTAGCTGATTTTGAAGTCAGTAAGCATGAAATCAACGCCATCTTTCGAAAACCAACACAAAAGCAATACCGCGTTTGTAAGGATCAATTTTTAAGAAATTTTCTGCAAGGACTTCAGGTTAAGTACCGGGAGGAAAAGGAGAAAGAAGAACCTGAAGAAAAGAAACCTACCATTCGGGTGATAACCAGACCGAAGCGATCATAATCATTTAAACTTCTTCTCTCGCGCCTTCTTAGCTTTATTCAACTTGACTATTGAATCGATACTCAAGCCAATCGAAGTGGCCACCATTGCTCCTCCAATATAATATGGAGCACTGAACACCTGGTAAGATTCGTTTGGTTTTGAATTTGAAATATTATGCGACAGACTTCCCATAAAGTTCCCTATAAGTCCTAAGACTAAAATTCCTCCACCAACGAAACCGATTGCATTACTGGTTGAATGTCTTTTTGCTGCCTTTGAGAGATTTAAATTAATAACAGGATCATTCCAATCATAGGTTTCGGTATTGAATCCATTTTTGTTTAACCACTTCTTCTTCCCCTTTTTCAAAGATTCTTTCTTAAGCACAGTTTCCTGATGGTTTGAAGAATTGTCTTCTTGTGCTGCCAAAAACTTCGGAAACATCATACCTAATGATAAAAAAAGGATACATAGCTGAAGTCTCATGCTTATTTGTCAATTAATGGTTTTAAGACCCCTAGTTAACCACTTATAATTCTTAATACTTCTCCTCATTTCCCAAATCAGGACATTTAGAAGTATCGATAGATCGAGTTTTGGAAAAACTCAAAATATGAAACACAATCGACTACTATTTACACTATCACTTATTGGCATGGTCTTATTTTCCTATGGACAATTTCATACTTTGAAAATCCCAAAGGTCAGCAATCATGTGACGGAAACTCAAACCCTTGGTGTCACAGATATTACATTGGACTATCACAGTCCATCGGTGCAAGAAAGAGACGTATGGAATAATCCAAACATAATTCCTCAAAACGGAGATCCTATCGCCTGGCGCGCTGGTGCAAACATGAACACAACTATTTCATTCTCTACTGATGTAATGATTAATGGAGAGGAGCTTTCACAAGGAACCTATGGTTTTCATGTGATCCCCCGTGATGGTACTTATGACCTGATCTTTGCGCATAATTCCAATCAGTGGGGAAGCTATTATCTTGATTTAGAAAAAGACGTATCTCTGATTATATCAGTCAGTTCTGAAGATTGTCCTCTCTCAGAAAAACTCGACTATGAATTTATGAATTGGAGTGAAAATGAGGTGACAATAGCATTGGAATGGGCCAATCGCAGACTACCATTCATTGTCACTGTAGATCTGAATGAAACGGTAATCGCAAGTTTCCGGAATGAGTTGAGAGGCATAAACACCTATCATTGGCAAGCGTGGAATGATGCAGCTCAATGGTGTTTAAGTAGAAATATAAATTTGGAAGAAGCGTTGGAATGGGCCAATCGATCCATTAAAGGAGGCTTTAATGGGTTTGCATCAAACAAAAATTTGACAAACCTGACAACTAAAGCCCGGATTTTAAGCAGGTTGAACAATGACAGGGAGCTGGATTCGACCATCGCCGAAATTTCAGAATTAGAAATGTCAGCCAATGATGCGAATGCATTCACCATCTTCTTGTTAAGATTAAATAGAGCAGAGCCTGCCTTAAAAACATTAAATAATAACATCAAAAAGTATCCGGAAGCATGGTTTCTCAAACTAAACAGAGGAATATCCTATTACTACCTCAATAATAAATCGAAGGCGCTTAAGGAACTAAATGCGGTGAAAGGCATTACTCCTGAGTATTTTCAAGAACGTATAGGCCAGATCATTTCCGAGGTAGAAAACGGCACTTATAGGATACCAGGTTCTTAAGCAGACATTAAAGTTGCCTTCTTCTGATAGCTGGTCGGAGTCTGACCCGTCACTTTCTTAAATGATGAATAAAAAGCTGAAGGAGAGGCAAACCCAACTTCATAAGCCAATGATTCGATTTTCAAATGCTCTTTCGCAGGATCGAGGAGCATTTGTTTTACTTCTTCGATACGGAAATAATTAAGCGCTTCAGGAAAAGATCGATCATAAAGCTCTTTCACACTTCTGGTTACCAAATAGGAAGGTATTTTGAGTTTAGCTGAAAAGCTTTGAAGCGTAATTCCTGACTCGCGAAATAGCATTTGATCCTCAAAAGCTTCTTTTACCTGTTTTAAGGTATGATCGGGTAGCGTGATAGACAGCCCTTTGGTAAAAGCTGAAGATTTAAATGATTGATAGAATATCCAGTACAGAAACACCGATGCTATGATTGCTCCAAAGGCGTAATCCATCATTGTGTTTGAAGCATGCTGATAAACCAGTGCCATCCAAACTCCACTGGTCATTATGAGTACATTTCGATTCCAGATTAAAGCCTCTTTAGTCCTAAAATGATGAATCCAGGAAACTATCAGATACACCATTAAGACAACTGTTGCTCCAATATAAATCTGCGTCTCCCATCGACTTGGGGTGACGATATAGCATGTGATCGTACCACTAACCGGGAGTAAAAAATGCCAAACATTTTTGGCTCTTAATGAACCTACGTCTTTAATAAGAAACCAAAGAAGTGGGCCAATACTTGCCAATCCTAAGAATCCCAAGGATAGGCCTACAGGTGCAATACCATTTGCCAAAAAATAAATGATGGATTTTCCAATTCTTAATCCAATTGCAAGTAAAATTAAGCCTAACCAAAGATGTCTAGAATCTTCTTTGCGCTTGACAATTAGAAAGAAAGATGCTAGGAAAAATGCGAACATCACCGCACTGCCTGCTAATACACCGAAAAAGCCAATTGTACTCACGAGATAAACTTACGGCAAAGGGCTTGCTGAGTTCCGTTTCTTTTTTACCCGAAAATTTCCTTTAGCTTGGCAGCTAAAGTCACTCCTCTCAAATTTTTGGCTATGATGATCCCATCCGGATCGATAAGAAAGGTCGCAGGGATAGCTCCAACCTGATAATCCAATGCAGCCTGACTTCTCCAATACTTTAGATCAGAGACATGTAACCAAGGGAGCCCATCCTGTGCGATGGCTTGTACCCATTTGTCTTTTGTTCTGTCCAGGGAAACTCCCAGTATTTCGAAATTGGCATCAGCATACTGATTATACAAACGTACAACATTGGGATTTTCAGCTCGACATGGACGACACCATGCGGCCCAAAAATCAATGAGCACGTAGTTTCCGCGCAATGAACTCAACGTTATGATTTCCCCATCAGGATTTTGAAGCGCTATTTCAGGTGCTTCCTTACCGATAGCCAATTTCTTTTTCGTGGACACTTGTGACATCAGACCTGCCACATGAAAGTTATCTGGCATTTCCACTTCAAGCTGAGAAGCAATTGAATCAATAAAACTCACGTTTTGATCTGCATCGATCATCTGAATTCCATAAAAAGCCGCAAGAGAAGGGCTAGCAGTTCGAATTAATGCTTTCAAGTCAGCTTCTGTCCGTTTGGCCAGATCCATCATTTGGAACTGGGTGTTTTCAAAAGTGTTGACATCATTATCAACTCGGGCTTGACGTTGAATCTGCTGCATCTCCTGAATTTGCTGACGATATACCGACATTAAATCATCCATCTGTCTCTTGTATTCTGTATCGTATGATCCTGACACCTCAGAAAATCCCCTGGGATCATTACCATCCGCATTCACTTCTACTTCAACTTCTTCTCCCGTTAAGATGAGTGTTATGATTTGACGCCCATTGAAGTTAACTCGATAAAATCCAGGTTCTTCAATGGCTAAATATTGACTGAATGTGCCATTTTCATCGACATTAAGTGTGTCGAAAGGTTCTATGCCATTCTCTCCTACTAATTCCACATAAGCGAAACCTCCAGGTGAGAATTGTTCCAGTGTTCCTGATATTTTTACTCCTTCAATCGTCGGTTGACTGCAAGCACTTGCTATTAGGATCAGGGTTAAAAAAAAGAAATTTTTAATCATTTGTCTTTAATTCTTTTTGGTGCAACGCATCTCGTAAAAGTTCGTTCGCTTTTTTGGGATCTGCTGTACCATTCGTCCGCTTCATTACCTCGCCCATAAACATACCTATCAAGTTCTTCTTTCCATTTCTATAGGCTTCTACTTCGTCAGGAAAATCACTCAATATCTGCAAAATTACATCTGAAATATCATCTTGATTTCCATCCAGCAGTTGAAGATCGCTTAAAACTTCCTCCAGGGATTTTGACAGATCAATGAGAGCCGGGAAGACTTTTTTGTTTGCTATCGAAAAATTGATCTTACCGTCTGCAACAGCATTCACCAATTCCACAAGTTGATCGCTCGTTAAAGGTATTTTAGCGACCTCTCCTTCTTGTTCATTAAGGATGGACTTTATAGGCCCCATAATCCAGTTGGCTGCCTGCTTGTAATTACTGGTCCTACTGCATACCTCATCCATAAACACTGCCACTTCTTTTGAATCAGTTAAAACGGTTGCATCATATTCAGAAAGTGAATACTCAGTAGTAAATTTCTTGCGCATTTCTCGAGGTGTGGGAGCCATGTCGGCCTTAATCTCTTCCAACCAATCTTCTGAGACCTGAAATGGACTTAAATCTGGTTCGGGAAAATATCGATAATCATTCAACTCTTCCTTTGTGCGCATGCCCGAGGTAGTTCCTGCATTTGCATCGAAAAGCCTTGTTTCTGAAACGATCTCTTCGCCTTTTTCCAACAAAGCAATCTGTCGGTTTCTTTCGTATTCAATGGCACGTCCTACGTTACGAATGGAGTTCATGTTTTTTACTTCCACCTTCTTGCCCAATTCAGTATCTCCTTTTTTCTTAATTGAAATATTGGCATCACATCTAAGAGAACCCTGCTCCATATTCCCATCACAAATTTCAAGGTATCGTACAATTCTTCTGATCTCCCCCAATAACGCCATTGCCTCTTCAGATGAAGTAATCACAGGTTCAGTCACTAGCTCAATCAAAGGGACACCCGCACGATTCAAATCAATCAGTGAATCGTTTGAGTTTTCATCATGAATAGATTTACCTGCATCCTCCTCCAGATGAATACGATTCAGTTTGACACTCACACTTGAATGATCCTTAAGCATCACTGGAACCTCACCTCCAATGCAAATAGGTGTTTTGTCCTGAGTGGTCTGAAATCCCTTGGGTAAATCCGGATAGAAGTAATTTTTACGATCAAAAAAGCAATATCTTGATATATCACAGCCACACGCCAATCCCATCTTAATGGCAAGTTCAACTGCTTTTTTGTTCAACTTTGGCATAGTACCGGGATGAGCCAGTGTAATCACGCTCACATTGGAATTTGGTGATTGTCCGTAACTATTGGTGTCACAAGCAAATAGTTTGCTTACTGTAGATAGTTGAATATGAACTTCTAATCCAACAACAAGTTGATAATCTGTCGCTTTCATTTCCATCTAGGAAGCTTCTACCAATTCCTTTCCAAGTTTAAGCGCCTCATCTAATCCAGAGAGCTCCTTCCCTCCTGCAGTGGCATAAAAGGGTTGACCTCCGCCACCTCCCTTGATCGCACTTGCCATCTTTCGTATAATTTCATTGGCATTCATACCTCCTTTTACCAGGTCATCGGAGAGCATAACCGTAAGCATTGGTTTATCATTGATATTAGCGGCAATGAGCAACACAAGATTCTCCACTTCTCTTTTTAGTTCAAATGAAACCTGCTTCATACTATCCGCAGATGGAAATTCCCCTTTATAGGTGATTAAATTCTTCCCATTTACGGCATTAACAGCATTTTTTAACTGATTTTTGATTTGACCCGCCTGCTGCTGATTCATCTCCTCAATTTTCTTCTGATTCGATAGATTTTCTTTTACAAGATTCTCCACAGTCTTTTTTAGGTCTTTTGGATGCTTGAGCATCTCTTCTAACTCTGCCAGTAAATCAAGTTTCTGCTGATAGTAATTTTCTGCCTGAAGTGATGTCACTGCTTCAATCCTTCGTACTCCAGCGGCTGTTGATCCTTCACTTATGATCTTAAGCATACCTATGTTACCTGTTCTTGGGACATGTGTACCGCCACATAATTCTACCGAATAGTCACTATCAAATGTGATTACACGAACAAAATCACCATATTTTTCACCAAATAGGGCCATTGCACCCATCTCTTTGGCCTGATCAATAGGTACATTTTGCTTTTCATTCAATTCGATGTTTTGACGAATTCGTTCGTTGACGATATGTTCTACCTCGGCAATTTCTTCATCCGTCATTTTCGCAAAGTGCGAAAAGTCAAAACGTAGTATTTTATCATTTACCAACGATCCTTTTTGTTGTACATGATCTCCAAGTACCTGGCGAAGTGCTGCATGTAATAGGTGTGTTGCAGAGTGGTTATTCTCTGTAAGTCTTCGCTTCCTTTCATTGACAACTGCCTTTACATTACCATCTAAGTTGCCGGGTAATTTTTTTACAAAATGAACAATTAGGTCATTCTCTTTTTTTGTATCAATTACTTCTATTTTCTCATCTGCAAATTGCAGGTAGCCGGTATCTCCCACTTGCCCACCACTTTCGGCATAAAAAGGGGTCTTTTCAAGGACTATCTGATATTGAACTTTATCTTTTTGCTTTACTTCCCGATAGCGAAGCACATGTGTGGAAGCTTCAACCTCGGTATATCCAAGAAAAACCGTCTCATCGCCCTCATTTACTACATTCCAATCCCCCATTGTTTGTTTTCCAGCACTTTTGGAACGATTCTTTTGAACCTCCATTTCCTTCTGAAACCCTGATTCATCGACCTCCATATCGCTCTCTCTGGCAATAAGTGCCGTTAAATCGAGTGGGAATCCATAGGTATCATACAATTCAAAAGCTGTTGCTCCTTCTATGACCTTGGAATTTCCAGAAGTAATCGTATCTAACTTTTTCAGCCCATTATCCAAGGTTCGTAGGAAGGATAGTTCCTCTTCCTTCACCACTTTGGCAATGAAATCCTTTTGCTCCACAAGTTCCGGAAAGACCCCATCAAATTGCACCACCAGGATATCCAACAGTTCGTAAAGGAAAGGCTCTTTGAATCCAAGGAATGTATATCCATACCTTACTGCTCTTCTCAGAATCCGACGGATCACGTATCCCGCCTTGTTATTACTAGGAAGTTGGCCATCAGCAATGGTGAAAGCAATTGCGCGGATGTGGTCCGAAATGACCCGAATCGCTATATCTATTTTTTCCTCTTTTCCATACTCAACGCCCGCTTTCTTAGCTACCCATTGAATCAACGGTTGAAAAACGTCTGTATCGTAATTGGATTGCTTTCCTTGAATGGCCATTGCCAATCGCTCAAATCCCATCCCAGTATCTACATGTTTCTCCGGAAGATTTTCGAGACTGCCATTTGCTAGCCGGTTGTATTGAATAAATACCAGGTTCCATATTTCTACCACCTGGGGATGATCCTGATTTACTAAATCCTTCCCTGGAATCTTGTCTATCTCGCTTTGCGGTCTTAAATCGATGTGTAATTCTGAACAGGGTCCACACGGTCCCGTATCTCCCATTTCCCAGAAATTATCCTTCTTATCTCCATTCAAAACCCGATCTCCTGGCAAGAAATTCAACCAAATTTTCTTGGCTTCATTGTCTTTTTCCAGGTTTTCACTGCTATCCCCTTCAAAAATGGTCGCATAAAAACGTTCCTTTGGTAGTTTAAAATGATCTACCAACAGCTCCCAGGCCCACTCTATGGCTTCTTTTTTGAAATAATCACCAAAAGACCAGTTTCCAAGCATCTCAAACATGGTGTGGTGATAGGTGTCAATACCTACTTCTTCCAGGTCATTGTGCTTTCCTGAGACCCTCAAACATTTTTGTGTATCGGAAACTCTTTTGTTTTCCGCAACCTTATTACCCAAAAAATAGTCTTTAAACTGATTCATACCCGCATTAGTAAACATAAGGGTAGGATCATTTTGCACCACTATTGGTGCAGAAGGGACGATTTTATGGGTTTTGCCTTCGAAAAAGTCGAGGAAAGTTTTCCTGATTGTTTTGGAATCCATTTAGGAATGAAAAATTAGAATGTTACTGTTAAATCTTGTAATTATGAAAAAAACTCAATTATCCGTAAATTGCACCGGTATTTTGTAAACCACCAGCAAAATTTATTTTACAAAACTACGACAATTACCCTATCAACCCATGGCTAAAATTAAGTACTACTATGACACAGAATCTTGCCGGTACGAGCGGATAAAAGTCTCTTCATGGGACATTGTGCTCAACCTGCTTGGTTTCCTTGTAGTTTCTTCGATTATTGGATTAGGAATTTTCTTTGTGACTGATCACTATTTCGAATCACCGGCAAAAGCTGCACTTCGAAAAGAAAACGATGAACTCAAACTTTACTACGATCTTCTTGAAAATGACATAGCAGAAGCTAACCAAATATTGGCGATTCTTGAAGAAAGAGATGATGATATTTATCGTGTAGTTTTTGGTGTAGAACCTATACCGGAAGAAATCAGAGGTGCAGGTGTTGGGGGATCCAATCGATATCGTGAACTCCTTGAAAAGGGACTAGAGCGTGAGGAACTTATCCTTAGCAACATGCAGCGTATCGATAAGATGAAGAAGCAGATGTATATCCAAACCAAATCTTACGATGATATCATGAGTATGGCCAAGGATAAAGAGGCGCTACTTGCGAGCATGCCTGCTATTCAGCCTGTTTCAAATGAAGAATTAAAAAGACTTTCTTCCGGATTTGGCTATCGGATTGATCCGTTTACCAAAGTTAAGAAAAAGCATCCTGGAACTGATTTTTCACTACCAACAGGTTCTCCCGTTTATGCTACTGGTGATGGTACTGTGAGGTTTGCACGCAAGAGCTTTGGAGGGTATGGTAATCAAATTGAGATCAATCATGGATTCGGATACAGAACTAAATATGCCCACTTAAATGAGTTTCTTGTAAAACCTGGTCAGAAAGTGAAAAGGGGCCAGATCATTGCCTACTCCGGCAATACCGGAAGATCTACCGCTCCACATCTTCATTATGAAGTAATAAAAGATGGTAAAAAAATAAATCCTGTTTATTATTTCTCTAAAGATGTTACCGATAAAGAATACGCAGAAATCCTGCGACTCTCTGCCATTGAAAACCAGGCAATGGGATCGTATTAAAACATCAAAAAATAATGAAAGCGGTTGATCGAATAGATTAACCGCTTTTTTTATTTTAGGGCTCGATGAAATTACAACACCTATTGTTTCTCTTTTTAGCAACCATCGCATGTAAGACCGTCAAGCCAGTAATTGATGATTCTTCTGCAGCAGCTCAAGAGAGCATTGCACAAGTCAATGAGCCTGATTCTGTTTATCTGATTACCCTTAAAGGAGACACATTATCTAGTTTAGGCGAAGAGGTAGCGATAGAAATAGAGCGTTTGCTACCTGATACTGTATCGATCGCTGCTGTCGGGGATATCATGGTAGGTACTAATTTTCCTAATAAAGGTTACTTACCCAGGGATAGCGGTTCATATTTATGGGACCATGTACGTTCTATCCTGCAAGAGGCAGATATCACTTTTGGAAACCTGGAAGGAACGATTTTGAATGAAGGAGGTGAACAAAAAGAATGTAACAATCCAAAGCTGTGCTACTTATTTAGATCACCGGAATACCTGGCTGAAAATTTTCGTGAAGTGGGTTTTGATTTGATGAGCGTTGCAAACAATCATGCCAACGACTTTGGAGAAACCGGAAGAATAAATACACAAAGAGTTTTGGACTCATTAGGTATTAATCATGCGGGATCTGTAGATCAACCATTTACCATTACCAAAATTGGTCAGTTGAGAATTGGGTTTTGTGCATTTGCTCCCAATAGAGGAACTGTGAGTATCCATCAATATGAAAACATACAAGCTACGATTCAGTCTCTTGATACACTCACTGACATTGTAATTGCCTCATTTCATGCAGGTGCCGAAGGCTCCAAGCATCAACATATCACCAGAAAAAGGGAGTATTATTATGGCGAAGATCGTGGAAACGTTTATGAACTGGCACATCTCATGATCGACTATGGAGCAGACATTGTTTTAGGACATGGCCCGCATATAGTGCGGGCAATAGAAGTTTATAAAGATCGAATGATCGCATACAGCCTTGGTAATTTCCTAACGTACGGAAGATTTAATTTAAGGGGCCTGGCTGGTGAAGCTCCGATCCTAGAAGTCAAAACAGATGCATCAGGTGCATTTTTAGCTGGCAAGATCCATGCGTTTCAACAAAGTTATTCGCTCGGACCGAGAAATGATTCTAATCTTTCTTCGATAAAAACAATCCAACGATTATCTTTGGAAGACTTCCCTGAAAATCCAGTTATGATCGACGACAGTGGGAGTATTGTTTTTAAAGAAAACTAAAGCCTATTCACCTACAGTGCCCTACAAGGAAAAGGAAATTGAAAAGAAGTATTACACCATTGGCGAGGTAGCCGATGAGTTGGGTGTAGCTACTTCACTGATCCGATTCTGGGAAGGTGAATTTGATAACATCAAGCCCAAGAAAAACCGTAAGGGCAATAGGCAGTTCACCAAAGACGATCTTCAAAATGTAAAGCTGATTTTCCACCTGGTAAAAGAAAAAGGGTATACGCTACAAGGTGCCAGAGATTTCATTTCAAATGGTGGCGAACTCGCTTCCAATAAAATGGAGATGATTGAGTCTCTAAAGAAAATCAGAAAATTTCTTACAGAACTTAAAAACGAGCTTCCTTAAGCTATGTCGGAGGAATTGGTTTACCAGATCTCGCTGGAGCTAATTCCTGGAATAGGAGATAAAGGAATCAAACAATTGATGAGCTACTGTGGCTCAGCTACAAATGTTTTTAGCGCTACGAAGAGTAAACTGCTAAAAATTCCTGGAGTTGGCGAAAAGATTACCAATGCGATTAGGCAAGCACAGCCTTTTAAGGAGGCTGAAGCGATCTTGAATTCTGCAGAGAAGATAGGAGCTAATGTTTTGCACTATACACATCCTGAATTTCCGAATCGATTGAAGCAAGTTGCTGATGCTCCAAATATCATTTATAAAAAAGGTTTTGGTGACCTTAATCCAAAGAGAGCAATAGCCATTGTTGGGACACGGAAGGCAACAGAATATGGAAAGGCAATTACCGAGAAGATCATTGAAGACCTTCATGCACTTAAGATTACAGTTATTAGCGGACTTGCGTATGGGATAGACATACAAGCACATAAGTCATGTCTCAAAAATGATATCCCTACGCAAGCAGTTCTTGCTGGTGGATTGGACCGTATCTACCCTTCTGTTCACAAAAAGTATGTTGAGCAAATGATGGAAAGCGGAGCCATCATTTCAGAAAGTATTCCGGGCACGAAGCCTGATGCGCACTTATTTCCAGCTCGGAATAGAATCATAGCAGGTATGAGTGATGCAACAATCGTCGTGCAAGCCGCAGCTAAGGGAGGCGCTTTAATAACAGCGCAAATTGCTGATTCGTACAACAGACTGGTTTTTGCAGTTCCAGGTGAAGTTGGAAATAATTATTCAGTGGGAACGAATAAACTGATTGCAAATCAGCAAGCACTTATTTATACAGGTTTAGAAGATTTAGTTTATCACCTAAACTGGGATTTAGAAGAAGAAAAGGAGTCAAAGTCCGCTCCGAAAATTGAGTTAAACAAATTTGAACAAGCGATCTATGATTTATTATTCCATGATAATACTGCCGTGGAGATAGATTTAATCGCCGCGAAGACACAAATCCCGATCAATCAACTCGCGTCTCACCTTCTTAAGCTGGAATTTATGAATCTGGTGAAGAGTTTACCAGGAAAAAAATTTACGCTTATCAACCAAATACGGAAGCACTAGCACTCATTGCTGTTTCAAACGCTTCCATATTGAGGCCCGTCTCAATATTGTTAGCATGAAAATACTTTAGCATCGTTTCTGTAGCCATGTTCCCTGTTAAGTCATCTTTTGCCATGGGACACCCTCCAAATCCTTTGATTGCTCCATCCATTCGCCTACAGCCAACTCCATATGCAGCTGCTACTTTTTCAGTAATTGTGTCAGGAGTAGAATGAAGATGAGCACCAAACTCAATATGTGGAAACTTTGGTATCAGCGTTTCAAATAATGTTGAAATGTTAGCTGGATTGGAAACTCCGATGGTATCGGCCAGAGAAATCACCTGCACTTCCATTCGGTCAAGGCGATCTACAAATTCTCCCACATAATCCATTTCGTAGGGGTCGCCATAAGGATTCCCAAATCCCATGGATAAGTAGACGACTAAGGTCTTCTCATGATTTTCAGATAGTTCCTGCATTTCAGCAAGATCATTAAATGCATCATTGATGGATCGATTGGTATTTCGTTGCTGAAATGTCTCCGATAAAGATAATGGGTAACCTAAGTACCCAATTTCATCAAATTGACAAGCATCATTCGCGCCACGAATGTTAGCAACAATTGCCAAAAGTTTTGATACGGTCTCTGATAGATTTAATCCTGCTAAAACCTCTGCAGTATCTTTCATCTGCGGGATCGCTTTAGGCGAGACAAAGCTTCCAAAATCGATGGTATCAAATCCAACTTTAAGCAATTGGTTGATATAATCAATTTTCGTTTCTGTCGGAATGAAGTCATGCAATCCTTGCATGGCGTCACGGGGACATTCTATGATCTTCATTTAATATGGGTGTGCTGTCTATTTAGCTTTCAAAGCTAAAAAAACTCCTTGGCTATCCGGTGAATAGCATCTGATTTTCCCATACTGTAAAAATGCAATACAGGCACGCCCGCTTCAATCAATTCTCTGGACTGTTGAATCCCCCACTCAATTCCTAGTTCACGAACGGCCATATTGTCTTTGCATTTGCCAATTTCCTGTTCAAGTTCATCAGGCAAATCAATCTTAAAGATCTTTGGGAGAATCGTTAGGTGATTCTTGGTCGCAACTGGCTTTAATCCGGGTATAATTGGGACATTTATTCCTAATGCTCGACAATCATCTACAAACTTGAAAAAGACCTTGTTGTCAAAAAACATTTGAGTAACAATGTATTCGGCACCTAGATCTACTTTTTTCTTTAGCCATTTTAAGTCAAAATTCATGTTTGGAGCTTCAAAATGTTTTTCAGGATAACCGGCTACACCGATGCAAAAATCTGTGGGTATTGCATCTTGCAATTCATCGTCAATGTAATCTCCTTGATTCATTGCTGAAACTTGCTCCACCAATTCTGATGCATAAGCATTTCCATCTCGTTCTGGGATAAAGGCCGGCTCAGATTTAATATTATCTCCTCGGAGCGCCAATACATTATCAATACCGAGGAAGTTTAGATCTATCAAAGCATTTTCTGTCTCTTCTCTAGAAAATCCGCCACATATAATATGTGGAATAGCATCAATCTCATAGTGATTTTGAATAGCCGCACAAATCCCAACGGTTCCTGGTCTTTTCTTAATACTCCTTTTCTCTAAAAGGCCGTTTTCACGTTCCTTGTAGACATATTCTTCACGATGATAGGTGACATCTATAAATGGAGGTTTAAACTCCATCAATGGATCAATTTGATCAAAGAGATTCTTGATACTATCCCCTTTCCTTGGTGGGATAATTTCTAGAGAAAATAATGTGCTATCAGCGTTATTTATATGTTCCGTTACTTTCATATATCAATGTGGTAATTAGATAATTTGAAGATCAATAAACTCCATTTTCCAATCTTCAAATTGTATAATTGAGATTTGGCGCTAGCCATTTTTCAACCTTCTCTGTTTTCAATTGTTTTCGTTTGGCGTAATCTTCCACTTGATCCCTACCAATTTTTCCAAGACCAAAATATTTGGAATCAGGATGGGAAAAGTAGAGTCCACTTACTGATGAAGCAGGGTACATTGCAAAAGACTCTGTAAGTTCAATTCCAGTGTGCTCTTCTACATTCAATAGATCGAAAAGCGTTCGTTTTTCTGTGTGATCCGGACAGGCCGGATATCCGGGTGCGGGACGAATACCTATGTATTTTTCCTTTATTAAATCATCATTGGACCACGCTTCATTTTCAGCATATCCCCAATACTCTTTTCGAACCTTTTCATGCATTAATTCAGCAAAAGCCTCAGCTAATCTATCGGCCAGAGCTTTGATCATGATCTCTTTGTAATCGTCATGCTCCGTCTTGTATTGATCAATCAGTTTTTCTATCCCTATTCCAGCTGTGACCGCAAATCCTCCCAAATAATCTTCTTTCTCAGGGTGCAGAAAATCCACCAGAGAAAGATTAGGAATTCCATTTGCTTTTTTGCCTTGTTGTCGTAAAAAATGGAACTGCATTTGAGCTTTATCTCCAAAGACGGTCACGTCATCCCCTGACCTTTTTGCTGGAAAAATGCCAATAACCCCTTTCGCTTTTAGTGATTTATTTGCGATGATTTCATCCAACATTTGTTGAGCATCATTGAAAAGCCTTTTTGCTTCCTCACCAACGATCTCATTACTTAAAATAGCTGGATATTTACCCTTTAACATCCAGGTAGAAAAGAAAGGCGTCCAATCAATGTATGCTCTAATGACGCTAAGATCAAAATCTTCAAATACAGTCAGACCCGTTTGTTTGGGCTTTTTGATCTCATCATCCCATGTGAGTTGCGCTCCATTATTCTTTGCTGATTCAAACGAGATGTAATTCTTCGCTTCAGCGCGTGAAGAATGAGATGCAGCGAGTTCTTCATATTCTGACCTGATCATCTTACTAAACTCAGGAGCTTTGTCACTCAACAGATTGGTTGAGACACCTACACTTTTTGAGGCATCCAATACATGAACTACTGTCTCCTCGTACTTCGGAGCAATTTTAACTGCTGTATGAATTCGAGAAGTGGTCGCGCCTCCGATCAGCAATGGTGTTTTCATGTTCCTTCTGCTCATCTCCTCAGCCACATCCACCATTTCATCCAGTGAGGGAGTTATAAGCCCACTAAGCCCTATGATATCAGCACCAATTTCCTGCGCGCGATCCAGAATCTTATCGGCAGGTACCATGACTCCCATATCTTCGATATCAAAGTTGTTACAGGCCATTACCACTCCGACAATATTCTTACCTATATCGTGAACATCACCTTTAACTGTCGCCAAAAGGATTTTCCCTTTAGTAGATCCACTTGCTTTTTCTTTTTCAAGATATGGGGTGAGATATGCTACAGATTTCTTCATCACGCGGGCACTTTTCACTACTTGCGGCAGAAACATTTTCCCGCTACCAAAAAGGTCACCCACCACATTCATTCCGTCCATTAGTGGACCCTCAATAACTTTCAATGGACTATCATATTTCTGTCTTGCCTCCTCCGTATCTTCCTCAATAAAATCCAGTATCCCTTTGACCAAAGCATGCGATAAGCGCTCCTCAATAGAAGACTCTCTCCAGCTAAGGTCCTCCACTTTTTGTTTGCCGGATCCTTTTACATTTTCTGCAAAAGACAGCAAACGCTCAGTTGCATCAGTCCTCCGATTGAGCAATACATCTTCTACGTGTTCGAGTAAGTCTTTTGGGATTTCGTCATACACCTCAATCATTCCTGCATTGACAATACCCATATCCATGCCGGCTTGTATTCCATGAAAAAGGAAGGCTGAGTGCATGGCTTCACGAACGATATTATTACCTCTAAACGAGAAGGAAACGTTGCTAACGCCCCCACTAACTTTTGCCCCTGGCAGGTTTTCTTTGATCCACTTAGTAGCATTAAAAAAATCTAATGCGTTATTGTTATGTTCTTCGATTCCTGTTGCAACTGGGAATATATTTGGGTCAAAAATGATATCCTGTGGAGGGAAATTCACCTGATCCACCAATATTCGATAGCTTCTCTCGCAGATCTCGATTCGTCTTTCGTAATTATCAGCCTGACCTTTTTCGTCAAACGCCATGACTATGATTGCAGCACCATATCGCTTCACTTTCTTCGTCTGCTCAATAAACTCATCTTCTCCACCTTTCAGACTAATGGAATTTACCACGCCCTTTCCTTGCACGCATTGGAGGCCTGCCTCTATGATTTCCCATTTTGATGAATCAATCATAATTGGGATTCTGGCAATCTCTGGTTCAGAGGCTACAAGGTTCAGGAACTTCACCATGGCTGCTTTCCCATCGAGCATTCCTTCATCCATATTGACGTCCAGGATTTGAGCCCCCCCTCTGACCTGATCTAATGCTACTTCCAGAGCATCGTCGTATTTGTCCTCGGCAATTAATCTTGCAAATCTTCTTGAACCGGTTACATTCGTCCGCTCACCAACATTTACGAAGTTGGTATCTGATGTAATTATCAAAGGTTCGAGACCTGATAATACCAGTCTTTTAGTCGATAGTTGATTGTCAACAGACTTACTCATTTCAAACTTTTTCTAAGTCCTTGAATCATTTTTATAATTTCCTCACACTCGTTGTAAAGTGTATCAAAATCAGCACTGACAATAAGATTTCTTTTTTGTCCTAAATGCAAGCATGCGACCACTTCAATTCCAGATCTTAATGCGATTCCAAGAAATCTGGCAAATTCTTTATTGGTTTGACCTGTAGATCCCTCGGCTATATTTAATACAATTGAATCAGCTGCTCTTTTAATTTGTGAGGCCAATGCATATTTTTCTTCTGAAGGGAATTTTTTGATTAGCCCATCAATTTCAACGGTAAGCTCTAGCGACCTCTGCCAAACGTGTAATTTTTCAAACTTAAATGCCATCTAAGCTAACTTTTGACTGTTGACTAATAACCGTGGACTGTACTTATTGGCTAAATCGGCAATGGCTGTAATATGTTCCGGGGTAGTCCCACAACATCCCCCAATAATATTGACTAATCCATCATCAAGAAATTCTTTGATCTGGTCAGCCATCATTTCCGGAGATTCATCATACTGACCAAACTCATTGGGTAGTCCTGCGTTGGGATGAGCGCTGACAAAAAAATCTGAGTTTTCGGACAGTATTTTTAGGTATGGACGCAGCTGTGAAGCTCCAAGTGCACAATTTAATCCAACACTCAACAGATTTACGTGCGAAACTGAAATCAGAAATGCTTCGGTAGTTTGACCTGAGAGGGTTCTGCCAGAAGCATCAGTAATGGTCCCGGAAACCATGATTGGTATTTCAATCTTGCGTTCATCTTTTACTTCTTCAATGGCATAAAGTGCAGCCTTGGCATTTAAGGTATCAAAGATGGTTTCTACTAATAACATATCTACACCACCATCAAGTAGAGCTTCAGCTTGCTGTTTGTATGCTATTTTCAATTCTTCAAAGGTGATAGCTCTGAACCCAGGATCGTTTACATCCGGAGATAGTGAGGCCGTTCGATTTGTTGGTCCCATAGCCCCTGCTACAAACCTGGGCTTATCAGGTTCATTTATTGTAAATTCATCAGCTGCCTCCCGCGCAATTTTTGCAGACTCATAATTTATCTCGTACACCAGTTGTTCAAGACCATAATCGGTCTGAGCGATGGTGGTTCCAGAAAATGTATTTGTTTCTGCAATGTCGGCCCCAGCTTCAAAATATTTTGAATGGATATCTTTAATTATATCAGGTCTGGTTATCGATAAGAGATCATTATTGCCTTTGAGCGGTTTTGGGTGATCTTTTAAACTTTCATTTCGAAAATCTTCCTCATCCAACTTATGGCGCTGAATCATCGTACCCATTGCCCCATCGAGCACCAAGACCTTCTTTTGTAATAAGTCAGTTAATTTCTTCATTCTCTGGATTAAAGCTTACTTACCAGAGAAAGTTCCAAGTGGATCTGCTCATCTTTCCCGCAATTGCGGGGTGGGAAGTAGCACCGAAAATTACAGGATGCAATCAGGTTGCTAAGACGTCCTCGGGCCCAATCCCTCGGTCTTTCTTGATAAGTGTGGCAAATATAATCAGCTTTAATGGACGAGCAACCGACACCTGACATAATATCCATTCATATATCTAGTAATACTCAAATTGGCTTCAAACCATTTGATTCGATTTCTTTCACCCGCCAGGATTCAATTGTCGTTTCTATTTTAGATTAAACACGCTCATTTTAATACCAGGCATTACTTATAGGGGTAAAATCGCTTTAATTTAGCCCCATGAAATTGGCAGCCATAGATATCGGTTCAAATGCAGTGCGGCTGCAAGTCACACGTGTTTTAGAATACGAGAAAGTCATCACTTTTAAAAAGCTTGAGTACGTGCGATTTCCCCTTCGACTTGGGCATGATGTATTCTCATCCGGAAAAATAAGTGCATATAATGAGGAGCGTTTCTTTAAACTGATGACTGCCTATAAAAACCTGATTGATCTCTATGAAATCGATGCATTTTATGGGTGTGCTACATCAGCAATGAGAGAATCTGAAAACGGTGCAGAAATCGTTTCCAGAGTAAAAAATGAACTTGACCTTTCCATTCAAATTATCTCTGGGGAAGAAGAAGCTGAGATGATTAATAAGGTCATTCTTCAAGGACTTGATGATGGCCATTACATTCATATCGATGTAGGTGGAGGTAGCACTGAGTTGAATATTTATGAAAACCACGTCAAGGTTTATTCATATTCTTTCAAAATTGGCTCAGTTCGAATTTTAGAGGGAAGAGACACTCCCGAAGAATGGAAGGAAATGAGGGAGTGGGTTGCCAAATATGCCTTTAAAAAAGGTGAAAAAATTACTGCTGTTGGGACTGGCGGTAACATAAACAAGCTTTTTGAACTATCGGGCTCTAATCCTAAAAATCGAAAAGTAAGTCTGGATACTTTGGTAAGAACTCAAGAAGTACTTAAAAATCTTACGTTGGAAGATCGTTTGAATAAGCTTCAGCTAAATCCAGATAGGGCGGATGTAATCGTGCCTGCCTCCGATATTTATCTATCAGTCATGCAATCCGCCAAAGCAAAAAGCATGATTATACCTGATGTAGGTTTGAAAGATGGAATCAACTACTACATGTATCAAAAACACTATCCTCAAAGCGACAAAGTGTTTGTCAAAAACTAGCTATTTCAAGAGTTGATCTACATTCGTCTTGTACACCTTTCCAATGGGAACTGTTTGATCGGCAATAAAAATTCGATTGCCTTCGATACTGTGAATATGCTGAACTGCTACGGCGAAAGATTTATGGACTTTGATAAAATTTTCTAAAGGCAATGACTCGAGTAAATCTGATATTTTCTCTCGTACAGTTATTACTTCATTCTTCAAAACTACTTTGGCATAGTTGCCAACAGACTCCAAGAATAGGATATCATCAACGTTTACCTGGGTATATTTTTTATCTGCCCTGAGAAATACGGTAGTTGGTTTTTGAGAGGTATCTGATTTTGGTACTGAAGGTTTTACATCCAGTGATCCTGTGGCTTTGTTTACCGCTTTCAAAAAGCGCTCAAAACTAAATGGCTTGAGCAGGTAATCTGTAACGTTCAATTCATATCCTTCAAGTGCAAATTCGCTGTAAGCGGTTGTTACGATGACTTTTGGAGGGTTAGATAGTGTTTTAAGGAAATCAAAGCCTTTCAACTTCGGCATGTTCAAATCCAGGAAGATCAAGTCTACTTCATTGGAAGTTAAAAAGTCCAGCGCTTCAATGGCATCATAGCAATTTTTTTGCAAGGACATATTGGGAAGTAAGTCACAATACCCTTTTATGATATCATGCGCTACATATTCGTCATCAACAATGAGGTATCTGATCTTCATTGTTTCAAAGTTAGCTGTACCTTGTGAATATCATCGGTAGAAGAAATTTTTAGTGAATGTTTACCTGGATATGCAAGTTCAAGCCTCCTTTTCAAATTCTTAATCCCAATGCCTTTTGCGTCGGTACGAGCCTCCGCGTCAAAATTATTCTCAATGGTAAAGTGAACCTCATTTTCACTGGTACTCAAATAGATTTTCACATATGCTTTCTCTCTTAGGTTTTCCACGCCATGTTTAAATGCATTTTCAAGTAGAATAATGAATAGCAGTGGCATTACTTTCAACTCTTCATCCAGAATATGATGATCGAATTGAACATCAATCTTTTTGCGATATCGCATCTTATGTAATTCGATGTAATTTTTGAGATACTCAATTTCCTCCTTAATGGTAACCGTTTCTTTTTCTCCCTCATAAATGCTGTAGCGCATCATATCTGAAAGCTTCAAAACCAATTTTCCGGCTTTCTTGGGATCACTTTCAATTAAACCGTATAGGTTATTGAGCATATTGAAAAAAAAGTGAGGATTGACCTGGCTCTGTAAATGAAGAAGTTCGGTTTTGGCCTTCTCATTTTTTAGCTTCAGCAATGTTCTGATCTGCCAGATCAACCAGGGTGCAACCACCAAAATGGTAAAGAGAAATGTGAATATCGTTACCTGAACTTCAATGCCATCAACAGTTCCTGCCAAAAACATTAATATGAGATAGGAAAGGATGATTAATCTGAGTGCATATTTTTTTAGGAATCTTATCATGACTCAATGTTAGTCAACACCATTCGCCCGTCCCAGAGAAGTTGATAAACAGCTGCTCGAAGAGCATAAACACCTCTGATTCCGTTATGAAAGTTCTTGAAAGCGTTCATTGATCAGATTATCCCTACTGATCTGTTGTATATCCCAATTCTTTTCATCCATTCGTCTTCAGATTCATGTTTGCTCCAAACTAATTCAAATGACAGATGAGCACACTGAAAATTCAAGATCTTTCAAAGACCTATTCAAATGGAGTTAAAGCACTCAACAATATATCACTTGAAATACCTACAGGAATGTTTGGACTATTAGGTCCAAATGGTGCAGGTAAGTCAACATTGATGAGAACCATTGCGACATTACAAGAGCCAGATTCAGGCTCGATCACATTGGGAAATACGAATGTTCTCACTCAAAAAGATGAGGTAAGAAAAGTATTGGGATATCTACCACAGGAGTTTGGAGTATATCCTAAAATATCTGCTGAGACACTGCTTGATCATCTAGCTGTTTTGAAAGGAATCACTGATAAAAAACAGCGAAAAGAGCTTGTGAGAATCTTGTTACATAAAACAAATCTTTATGAAAAGCGAAAGAAGAATCTAGGTGGATATTCAGGTGGCATGAAGCAACGATTTGGTATTGCTCAAGCATTGCTTGCAAATCCGAAGTTGATTATTGTGGACGAACCAACGGCAGGACTTGATCCAGCAGAACGGAACCGATTCTATAATCTACTGAGCGAGCTCGGCGAAAACACAGTGGTCATTCTATCCACGCACATTGTTGAGGATGTAAAAGAACTCTGCACAAACATGGCCATTATCAACCATGGCGAAGTTCTTCTTCAAGGCAATCCGCATCGATTGATTCATGAAATTGAAGGTAATGTCTACCAAAAAACAATCGCTAAGGAAGAAATAGAAGAATATCAAAGTGAGTACCAGGTCATCGCAAGTAGACTTTTGCACGGCAAACCTGTGATTCAAATCTTAAGTGATGATCATCCCGGGGAAGGATTTGCACCCATTCAAGCAGACCTGGAAGATGTTTATTTCTCCAAGGTATTCGCGGCCTAATTGATCATTCAATTCGGCTCAACACTATTAAATCTAACTAAAAAATTATGTGGTACGAACTATTCAAATTCGAACTTAAGTATCGTGTTCAACGACCGGACACCTACATCTACTTTATCATCCTATTCCTGTATTCGTTGGTAGCAGTTGATATCATCTATGAAGGAGAACTGGATCCACTTAAAAGGAATGCTCCAATTGTAATTGCGCGAACGATGGGTATTATTTCTGCGCTTTTCATGATGGTTTCTTCCATGATTATGGGTGTATCAATCTTGCGTGATTTTGATCACAAAATGGAGTCATTAATGTTTGTCAATCCCATCAAGAAAAGGGATTATTTACTGGGTAGATTTCTTGGCTCCTTTGTCATTCTAATCTTCATTTTTTTGAGCGTACCTCTGGGTATGGCTGTGGGTGAGCAAATGCCATGGGTGGAAGCAACTCAGCTATTACCTTTTGACGCCAGTTATTACGTGCAGCCATTCCTATTTCTGGTACTGCCGACACTTTTCTACGGTGGAGCGATATTCTTCATAACAGGAGCCTTGAGCCGTAAACTGATTGTTGTCTACACACAAGGCTTCTTCTTTTTAGTCATCTACTTGCTTTCCATTAGTCTGGCAGTAAGAGCAGAAGACTTGACATTAACTGCATTATTGGAACCATTTACTTTTCAAAGCATAAGAATCACCACTCAAGGTTGGACGAATATTGATCGTAACTCGCTTTTAGTTCCTTTTGAAGGAATTCTCCTTTATAATCGATTGATTTGGATAGGTGTTGGGATCCTTGCTTTAGTGGTTGGTAATCACTTATTCAAGTTTAGCGTTATCCAAGGGAAAGCCTCGAAGAGACAATTGAATAGTAAGCAAAATTCAAAATCAGCTACTACGGACTTATCCAATATCAATATACCTTCCTTCAGCATACAGCATAGTTTCGGCTCATCAGTAAGACAGCTCCTAAGGCACACGATGTTCAATTTCAAATCCATTCTCAAGGAGGTTCCTTTCTGGACCATCGTTCTTTGCGGTGCTGGTATTTTGATCATTAGTTCGATCAATGTTGGTCTTACCTACGGAGTAGAAAGCTATCCCAAGACTTACCTCATAGTGGGCGATATGATTGAAAATACGATCATATTTTTCCTCGCTATCGTGATCTTCTATTCCGGAGAGCTCATCTGGAAAGAGCGTGATGCAAAAATCAATGATATAGCGGATGCTCTGCCTATGTCTGATTTCATTAATCTAGCTGGAAAATTCATTGGACTGATTTTAACCTATGTGGTTTTAATGTTGGTTTTGATGATCACAGGCATTTCATTTCAAGCGTTGAGTGGCTATTATCAATTTGAATTGGATGTCTATTTCAGCGGGCTGTTCATAGAGATTTTTCCATTTTTGGTATTACTGACTTTCGTGGCATTTTTTTTCCAATCGATTGTCAATCACAAATTTTTGGGGCACTTAGCGGTCGTATTCTTTGTGGTTACCTCTACCCTTTTAATGCGTATTCTTGGAGTTGATCATGGGCTATTATCTTTTGGAGGGAGTCTACTTCAGTCTTATTCAGACATGAATGGGTACGGACACTTTCTTACTCCTTACGTGTGGTTCAAGATTTATTGGATCTTATTTTCCATCCTTCTGTTTATCGTCGCAGTTGTATTCTCACCTAGAGGTCGAGAGAACCAGTTTATGAAAAGGTGGAAAGCCATTAAGCATAGATTCAATCAACCACTTCGAAATGGATCTATTGCAATCTTGACGCTTTTCAGTTTGTCCGGGTGTTACATCTTTTATAATACCAATGTTCTAAACGAATATTCCAGCTATGGAGAGCAACAGCAACAGCGAGCCAATTATGAACATGAATTGAAGCAGTTTCAGCATGTTCACCAGCCTAAGATTGTAGATGTGAACTTGTCCGTTGAACTATTCCCATCAGACCTGGAATTTGAAGTGGAAGGATATTACATCCTTGCCAACACCCACTCTAGTCCTGTTACTGAAGTTCATATTCAAAAAGTACCAAACAACAGCGTAACGTTAGATTATTTAACCTTTAAGGGAGGATCTACTATTGACTCAACCTACGATTGGTACAGTTATTACATTCATAAGCTGAAAACCCCTCTTCTTCCCGGGGATAGTATCAAGATGTCTTTCAAACAAAACTTTCGAACCAAAGGATTTACAAAAAGCTCTAGTACACGCATTGTTCATAATGGTACTTTCTTTGACAATTTCTACTTCCCCACTATTGGGTATAACGAAGACATTGAGCTTAGTGAAAAGGGAGCCCGCTCCGAACATAACTTGGGGCCTAAACCAAAGAAGCGCCTAATCAATGACAAGTATGGACTTCAAGAAGGCAGATCCGACGGGGATGGTGAGGAAATTAATTTTGAAATGATCATTGGTACTGAAAAAGACCAGACAGCCATTGCTCCAGGTTATCTTCAACGGGAATGGAAGGAAAATGAGAGAAGCTACTTTCATTATAAAATGGATAAGCCTATGTCCAATTTTTATTCTATCGTATCCGCACGATACAAATCCGAGATGGACCACTGGGTTTCCAGTAGTGGTGATTCAGTACGCTTAGAAATTTATTACCAAAAAGGTCATGAGTATAACCTGGATCGAATGATGAAAGGGATGAAGTCATCCTTAGACTATATGAGTAAAAACTTCAGCTCTTATCAATACCAGCAGATGAGAATCCTGGAGGTTCCGGTTTATGCAAGCAGGGCTCAATCTTTTCCTAACACGGTCCCATTTTCCGAGAATTTAGGGTTTATCATGAACATCGATGATGAAAAAGATGTGGACATGGCCTTTTATGTTATTGCTCATGAGCTAGCCCATCAATGGTGGGGACATCAGGTTAATCCTGCCAACGTCCAGGGGAATTTGATGATCAACGAATCTCTTGCCCAATACGCCGCATTGATGACGCTTAAGTATGAATACGGTGATGATAAAGTGTTGCAAATGCTGAAATCAGAGCGAAAGAAATACTTCAAAGGCCGTAATAGGGAACAAACCAAAGAGATGCCGTTAAATCTGGTGGAATCTGGACAAGAGTACATTTATTACTCCAAAGGCTTGATCAATTTCTACGCTTTACAAGACTTTATTTCCGAGGATAGCGTGAACGTTGCGCTGCAGAGATTTATTCGTGACTGGGATAGTTTCAATGGCCATATTAAAAAGCAAACCGTCAACTATGCAACTACCATAGATCTCATTAGCTATTTTAGGGCTGTCACTCCTGATAGTCTTCAAAATGTAATCAGTGATCTTTTCGAAACCATCACTACTTATGAAAATGAAGTTAGAGAAGTCACCTATCACGAAAATATTTCTGGTGAATATGTAGTGAACATCAAGGCAGATTTTAAAAAATATCAAATGGACAGCAAAGGCATAGATCAACCAATTATACTTGGTGATTGGATTGAGATAGGTGTATATGTGGAAGATGAGAATGGAAAGGAAGTGCTGGCTTATTGCAAGCAACATTACGTTTCTGAATCTATGGAGGAATTTCAAATTGAAGTAGACGAAGCACCCGTGAAAGTTGAAATTGACCCTAAATACAAACTACTGGATCGGGATAGCAGGAATAATATCAGACGAGTAGATGATGCTATTTAAATCGACTAATCTAAGCCCTAAATTCTGGGCTTATTTTGATATTAAATCACTCCCTCTTCTTCAAGATTCTTTCTGAACTCTTTATGCTGTGCCCAGAAATTCTCTGTGATTTTTTGCATGGTTTCGTTAAAATCCGGGTGGCCGGAAAGCTTACGAATCACAGGGTCTTTATCCAAAAACAAAATCAACCAGTAGAAATAGCTTCTTTCACTTGTAAATGCCTTAAAATATTCCATTGCTTCCGCTACTTCATCGTTTGCAGCAAAATAAGCACCTATACTCAAGGGCTTATAGATCGTCAGATTATTCTTCGCATTTTTTAAATGTCTGGTATAGAATTGATCTGCCTCTTCTGTTCGACCAAGCTGATCAAGCACAAAGCCAATGGTTACATCCTCTCCTTCATAGACATCCAGCTTGTACAATTCTTTGATCGTGATAAACTTTTCGTAGTATTTCCACGCTTCGTCATAATCTTCCATGGTATAACATACTTTGCCTATTGACTGAAGAATATCTAACCTAGATGTATCCTTTGCCAGGATGGCTATGAGTTCATTTTTGGTCCTTTCCAGATCAAAATTTTGCGCGAGTTTAATGTAAGCGTATAAGTGTTCCGAAAACAGGTTTTTAGGATTGAAATCCAGTGACTTAATAACAAATACTTCAGCTTCTTTAATAAAACCTGATTCCGCCAAGGCGTTGGCCAAATGCAGGTAAGTATAACTAGCCTCTATGGAATCCTGATCTGAAATCGCCACTCTAATCCCTTGAAGCGCATGCTTTAAGTATTTTTCAGTGTTAGGAATATAATCGTTGTATATATCCGATAATCTATTGTGTATCCAACCAGAATTGGGGCTGTAGGAAAGTGCTTTCTCAAAGTAACTAGCAGAAAACTCATATTGCTGATTCTGCATGTAAAACAGGGCTTTGGCGATTAAACTTTCTGGCAGTTCTTCATCATACAGAAGTGCTTTATCCGCATATGTATTTATTTCCAGTCCATATTGCTTATTTGCTTGATAGATATCCTTGTAGTAGTAACTAATGGCTATATGGGCATATGCAAGTGCAAATTCCTCATCTTCTTCAATTGCCATTTTGAAATATGAAATTGCGTTAGTTAAACCATCCCCAGTTTCGATTTGGAAAAAATCCCGCCCCTTGAGGTACAAGTCGTAGGCCTCCATGTTTTCAGTTGGTATTTTTTCAATTCGTTGCTGCTCTTCTGGTGTCACAATCGCTTCGATCTTAGCTGCGATACTTTTGGCTACTTCCTGTTGCAATTTGAAAATATCACTTGCCTCTCTTTCATATTGCTGAGACCATATATGACGGTCATTTCGTGCATCAATTAATTGAATCGTTAGTAGTAATTGATCACCGATCTTTTGGCCGCTTCCCTCTACAAAATAGCTAACGCCCAGCTCACGAGACATCTCAGGAACGGTTTTTTGTGCGTTTCGATATTTCTCCACGGTTGTTCTGCTGGTCACATCTAAATCTTCAATTTTATGCAGATTATCCAGGATGGTTTCCATGAGCCCATTGATGATATACACATTGGAAGAATCATCGCTATCATTCTTAAACGGTAGTACGGCTATTGACTTATCCAGCTCTACAGAAAGTGATGATTCCTTAGTGAAAAAGATAACGGAGACAATAGAAATAAGAGCACCTATCACAGCTAGTACTTTTCCTTTTATCCTCTTCTGCTTAATCACTGGATCTTGGGAACTTACAATATCTACGGGTTGACTTTTCTCTTCGCCCGGAGGATAACCGAAAGTCTCTCGAAAGCACTTTGTGAAATAAGACGTACTGTTAAATCCAACTTGATAGGAAACTTCAGAAATCGTTAGAGATTCATCTTTCAAAAGTCGTCTGGCATGGTGCAACCGTACCTGTCTAATGAAGACACTCACAGATAGACCTGATAAACTTTTCACCTTCCTTAATAGGTTTGACCGACTCATGTTCAACTGATTTGCCAGATCAGGAACTTCGAAGTGCTCGTCCGAAAGATTTTCTTCAATAATTGCTATGACCTTTTGCAGGAATTCGCTTTCTGGATGCAGGAAATCGGCCATATATATTTAATTATTAAGAAGTAACAATAATCGTCAAATTTAAGCCCTTGAGCAACTCCAAAAGGCCATCATGCATCATAGTTTATAGTGTTGAACCATAGTTTCAAAAGAAAATTCATAGTTGACAGATCTTGTTTCATAGGTCATAACAAATGCCTAAGGGCCTGCCAGACCTTTGTATCATCAAAAATTTAAAAACAAAAAACTATGAAATCATTACAAACGAAACTTATTCAAAGAAGCATCTCAGCATGTATGTTAATTGCTCTTTTCGCCTTCTCAGCATGTGAATCCAAAGGTCAAAAAACAGAATCTGATGGAAACGCTCCTCAGATGACCATTCATGAGGCGGCATTTATGGGAGATTTAGATGCACTTAAATCTCACATTACAGCAAAATCAGATTTGAATCAAAAGGACGAGTATGGTTCTGCTCCATTAAGTATTGCTGCTCTGTTTGGAAAACCAGAGGTTGCCAAGTTGCTCATTGAAGCAGGTGCAGACCTAAATGTTAGAAGTGGGGACGGTTCAACACCCCTTCATACGGCAGCTTTCTTTTGCAGAGAAGGAATTGTGAAAATGTTACTCGAAAATGGAGCAGATATTTCAGTTAGAAATAATTATGGATCCACTGCTTTGGAGTCCATCGTGGCACCTTTCAATGATGTTAAGCCTATTTACGATCAGATGAGCAGAAATCTTGGCCCCTTTGGCTTAAAGCTAGACTATGCTCAGATTGAAGCTACACGTCCTGTCATTGTAGAATTAATTAAAGCAAGCAAGTAATGATATCCGAAAGAAGATATGATATTGATTGGTTGAGAGTTATTGCCATAGGATTGTTATTGATCTATCACGTGGCAATAGCCTTTCAGCCTTGGGGAGTATTCATTGGTTTTATTCAAACCAATGAACCGCTTGAAGCCATCTGGATACCTATGTCTATGCTGAATGTATGGAGAATACCTCTCTTATTTTTCGTGTCAGGTATGGGTGTATGTTTTGCGATCAGGAGAAGAAACTGGAAACAGCTTGTTAAGGAACGTTCGCGTAGAATTCTTGTCCCATACCTTTTTGGCATGGCGGCAATTGTTCCGCTACATATTTTGCTGTGGCAGAAATACTATCATCAGGAACTAACCTATGTTTTCAATCCGGCTCATCTATGGTTCTTAGGAAACATCTTTGTTTATGTACTCCTTTTGTCACCGATTTTCTTTTATCTCAAGAATAACCCAGATGGGAAAGTTCGTCATTTTCTGCAAAGGTTATTGAAGAATCCATTGGGCTTAATGGTATTGATGATCCCATTTATATTGGAAGCTGAAATTGTCAAGCCTGAAAACTTTGAGATGTATGCATCCACATGGCATGGATTTGCACTTGGCTTTGTGGCATTTCTAATAGGTTTTTGCTGTGTGTACAGTGGAGATAGCTTTTGGAAAACCGTGACAAAATGGAGATGGGCGTTGCTTGGAACGGCGCTTACGCTCTATACGGTCAGGCTGTTAGCCTTTGAGTTACGATCACCAGACTTTTTGATGTCTATTGAATCCAACCTATGGATCTTTGCTGTTTTTGGATTTGGATATCGTCATTTGAATCGCCCGAGCAACACATTGGAATATCTAAGTCAGGCAGCGTATCCTGTATATATCATTCACATGGTGTTCATATACCTTGCTTGCTACCTGCTGTTTCCGCTAGGGCTATCGTCTGCGATTACATTAGTTGTCGTGAACATTTTCACGTTTGCTGGTAGTCTGCTGACCTACGAATTTGCGATCAGGAGGGTGAATGTATTGAGACCTTTGTTTGGATTGAAGCGATCAACTAATCAATCAAAGAAAGAGTTAGTTCATTTACAGCAAGAAGCTTAGTGCGGTCAACATCAAAATAA
Organism: Ekhidna sp.; assembly: GCA_965601465.1. GTDB lineage: Bacteria > Bacteroidota > Bacteroidia > Cytophagales > Cyclobacteriaceae > Ekhidna. Next base: position 4,327,344 of record OZ271834.1, read on the forward strand.
AAAGGGTTCATGCAAGAACCCAATTTTATACTCTAAATAAAAATAATCTGAGCCCCTTCCTCATTTGCACGATCATAAAAATCACCCACTGTCAGTACATCGTCCAAATCGTCCATCAAATCTTCTTTTTCGAGGTGGAACATATCCATAGCAAGCTTGCAGGCAAATATTTTCCCACCTGAGGCCTTATATATTTCTAAAAACTCGCTCACCGGAGGAATATCCAGCTTATCCATTTCGCGCTTCATCATACTACTGGCCAAGGTTTCCATACCTGGTAATCCTCCAATCATCGTTGGAATATGCATTCCAGGATTTCCTACGGTAGCCACATGCAGCTTATCCATTTTTTTGGGTTGAAGCATTTCCAAACCAAAAAATGTGCAGAAAATCTCCGACTCCAAACCTTCCATTCGCGCACCATTGGCAAGAATTAATGCAGCATAAACAGAATCAATTGTCGCCTTAGAATTGATTATCATCAACTTCTTTAATGATCTTTTTTTCTTGATGTTCTCCTTCACAGGAGTTTCTAATGTTTCCATTTTAATGTCATTTATGTTATTAAATACAACTGGCTGGCTTAGGTATTCCAGCAATGCGAGAGGCTCTTTTGAGTGGTCCTCCGGGGAATAATTGATAGAACTCTTTGATATCTACAACTCCTGACTTACCTATCCTTCTAATGGTAAGTGCTGTGCCCTTCTCTTGTTCGTCTCTCAAGTAATTCAGAACTTCAAAATGGCGGATTGTCAATTCAATTTCCTCCTCAGCCGCGATACATTTGGCTATTTCCTGGTCCCATTGATTCATGTTCAACAAGTACCCTTGCTCATTGACTTCCACGTTTCGGTTAGCTATTAATGTTTCCATTTTTCTATTAGTTATTTTATGCGATTAATTCTTTTTCTTGTTTTACTCGTTTGCCTGAGTAAGACATTTGATGGGAAATGAATGGTATTTTCCTACCCTTCATCAGCATGTTCCAATAAACCCACCTAAATGCAAGTTTCCCCCAATGGTTCACCTTATTTTCTTTCAATAACTCCATAGGTCCTACTGCTCCAATTGGAAATAAACCCGGAACAGGCTCCTGATCATAATTGAAGTCAATTAGCATTGCTTTATTGTAGCCTGTTTCCACAAAGCAGTTGGCATGTCCATCAAAATGTGTGGTTAATGAATCTCCATTTATGTAATTGATCACATTATTTGTGAGTACCTCCGCCTCAAAGTGGGCAACAGATCCAGCTTTCGAAGTTGGTAAGTTAGTAGCATCACCAATCACGAATATATCTTCGAAAGCATCTGACTGCAAGGTGTGTTTATCCGTAGGGATAAAATTGAGATCATCACCTAATCCACTCCTCATAATCAGATTATCGCCCATATTAGTTGGGACAGTCACCAACAAATCAAAGGGTACTTCTATATCATCCCATGAAACAATCTTTTTCTGATTGTTATCCAATGAAGCGATAGCAAAATCAGGAACAATATTGATGTCTTTATCATCTAATAGGTGTCCCAGCTTAGAAGATGCAGTCGGTTTAGTAAACGCTCCGTCAAGAGGTGTAACGTAAGTAATATCTACACGATCTCGAATTCCTTTCTCACTGAAATACCAATCTGCTAAAAATGCAAATTCCAAGGGAGCCACTGGACATTTGATTGGCATTTCCGTGATGTGAATCACAAGTTTACCCCCATCAAAAGTCTCGATCTTTTTTTTGAGTAGACTAGCTCCTTCAAATGTGTAGAAATCAAAAACCGATTTCCTCCATTCTGCACCATCCATTCCTTCAACTTCTTCTGGCGCAATTCTTGAACCTGTCGCCACAATTAGTAGATCATATGCTATACTCTCACCTCCTTCTAGTCGAACCTGATGTTGTTCAGGTTGAATAACATCTATCTTCTTTTGAATATATTTCACTTCCTTCGGTATAAACTTTTCAAGTGACTTATAGCAATCTTTCTCTTCATAGATTCCAAAAGGAAGGAAAAGAAAGCCAGGTTGATAATAGTGCCGTTCGAACTGGTCTACGATAGTTATCTCCCATTCTTCAGGCAATCTTTTATGCAAATGATTTGCCATCATTGTGCCTGCTGATCCTGCTCCAAGTATTAACAAATTCTTCATTGCTTGATGATTTAGTTACGATATCAAAATAAAGGTTGGAAAAGTATGGATTGAATGACCTAAGTCATCACTAAGTGTGAGGTTTGTTCGGTTTTGGGATGTGTGTAACAATTGTTACAAAAGGGGTAATACCAGCATTTTTAGCTAGACATTAAAAAATTCTAATCCGAATCTTCCATTTAAAGTATGCCACCGGAATCAAAACGAATATCAATAAGAATGCATAATTCGGTCTTTCGATCATATGATAGCTACCTCCATAATGGACAAATGCTGCCCAAAAAACCGGGTGACGATGGAACTGATCCACTTCCTTTAAATAGCTAAGCTTAGCATTCCTTAAACTGCCATCGCTGTCCATGCCCATGCTTAGGTTGTCAAAATAGCTCTCCATCAACTTATTTGTGGCATAATCATCCACTGGCCATAAACTTGATATTATATTTTCCGCTCCAGTTTCATAGGCGCGGTGGCCAAAGCTTCTAGCGTTTTCTCCAGAAGTAGGTAGACCTCTTAATCCAGCGCACATACTCATCATAACACCCCTGATATCCGGAAATCGAAACCAGTCACTCCGTGATAGAGAGTCTCTTTCACTTAATAGAATATAAGGCTCACCATCCTTGATTATTTGATGTGTACTTAAATGCAGCAGTGAATTTTCCGATGCTTCAGATTGAAACCCTTCCAATGTAACCTCAGTTGAACTTTCAAATCCTGCTAGTTTAATCCTGCCTTCAAAATCTCCATGGACTTCATGTATTTGGGCAATCGAAATATTATCCATCTTGCTTTGAAAATCGAATTGATAAATGATCTCATGATTCTCAAACAAGTACCGATTCTCATCGCATTTTATCAACTCGAAAGGGAAAAAACATAACTGTCCATCAGTGACTATCATAATATTCGGAGAAAGTGCTATTTCCACTTGGTCCATCAATCGATCAGAAATGATTGTCAAGATTTCATCTACCTCAAGGAGAGCATTGGAATCACCACTAAAATGTAAAAGTGCTTGGTCCATTACTTGAATGACCTGCATCACCGCCTCATCTATCAGACATTTCGGATGCCTGATCAATTGAAATTCATCCGAATCATATACATATTGAAACAAATGATTTTGTCCATCTAAAAAGCTAAAGATGGTGGTTTGCGCCTCCTCAGAAGATAAAATATCCGAATGATCTTTCACTGGATTTGACAGCTGAACCATTTTATAATACTTGTCTCTCAATGAATTCCATTCATTGAATTTCTCTAAAAATTTATTCTCCGGTTCTTGTTTAAAAAGACTGATTTCCATTGGCTCAATTCGCACCAATAATTCCCTGAAAATTTCAGAATAGCTATTATCTAATGTTAAAATGAATCTATTAACTCCAACTTCACCTATCCTACTTACTCTAAAAATTTCATCAATGAAGGCTTTGTCCTGGGGTTGAACTTGTGAGTCTATCAAATAGGAGAGCATTTTTTCCAAAAACTGATACTTTGATGTCTGTTCATTTTTACGATGTGCATTGATGAGACCGGAACTATAAAATTGATCTAAAAAATGAAGTACAACTTTGAAGTATTCGAACAACAGATCTTCTGAAATGCGTCTTTCAGACACCTCTTGCATCAGCCAGTTCAGCTTTATGGAGTAATAATTACTTTTCCTATCCAGGTATGCATAATCCATCACATAAGCAGAGAGCATATTTGAAGAGCATATTAGCCCTAACATGAATACATCCGTTTGTAGGCGCTCAGTCAATGTTTCCAGTTCATTCAAGCTTTCGTTATCATCTGGAAGGCGAATCTTAAATGCATTTATCTCAGCCATGAGATCCAAAAAGTATCCTGGTGGTCCTGAATTTATCATTAGATCATGACCTCCAGGAAGATCACTCAATGTGACAGTAAGTCGATCTTCAAAATACAGATGCACTCGATCAACATCCGATGAATTCTCTGGAAAACATTGATCAATGATCAGTCTGTTGATCGATGGATTGGATTTTATTTCATTTAACGGTATTAATGCGATGAGGCAAAGCGATAATAAAGCTCTTCTGGCAATAATTATTGCCGGTAGATAGTGAGTCATGGCGGTTTAGGTATGGTGGTGTAAGTCTTACAAATTATCGAAAATAGTTTGCAACTGAAAGGTTATTGAATTAAAATCACATACACTTCATAGTGAACCATCACCGTTTTGCACTATTAGAATGATTAGTATAGAATTTTTAAGAAATAATTCTGACGACTCCATCATTGATGGATTGAGAAAAGGAAAGAAAAAAACCATTAAGGAAGTTTATGAGAACTTCTACCCTTACGTTAAAAGCCACATACTTAAAAACTCCGGATCAGAGGATGACGCCAAGGATGTCTTTCAAGATGCCATGATGGCAATCTTTCAGAATGTTTCAAACAAAGAGTTTGAATTGACTTGCCAATTTAAAACCTATCTTCATGCGGTAAGCTCCAATATCTGGAAGAAGCGATTACGCGAGCGAAAAAACAATCCAATGGACGCATCGGATGAAATCCACAATATGGCTCAGGAAGAATTGGAGGATACCGTGCTTAAGATTGATCGATATAACTTTTATATCAAGAAGTTTAACGAAATCAGCGAAAAATGTCAGGAGCTATTGAAAATGTTCCTTAATGGTGTAGACATGAAGCGAATTGCTGAGCATTTTGGATTTGCAAGCGTTTCTTATGCCAAAAAGCGCAAATTTCAATGCAAGGAGAGCCTGATTAAAGCCATAGAAAATGATCCTGAGTATAAACTGCTAGTGGGCCATGAATAAGGATAACCAAGAGTTGATCGAAAGGTACCTGCAAAAGCAGTTGGAAGGCATCGAACTTCGTAGATTCGAAGATCAATTGGAGAAAGATGAAGAGCTGCAGAAAAGGGTGAAACTGGAACGCGAGCTAATAGAAGCAATCAGTAGTAAAAGCGACTTTAACATCTTCCGAAGGATTGTAAATGAAGCTAGCGATGACTATTTCAATGACAAACCCACCATTAGTTTTAGTACATTAAAGATTGCCGCTTCGATTGCCTTATTAATATCCGCTTCCTGGATCATTTGGACCATATCTAAGCCGTCAACACCCGATGCTTTATACGATGAATATTTTGAACCTTATATCATTCAAACTACCCCGAGAAATTTGATTGATGACAGTGATAATTACATGCTAGGAACTATCCATTACCGAGACATGGAATACGATTCGGCCATCAGCAAGTTTAAGACATATTTGGTTGAAACACCTGACGATTATCGTGCTCAATTGATGCTGGGTATCAGCTTTATGGCTATCAAAGATTTTAAAGCTGCAAAGGTTGTTTTGATTCGGTTAGTCAATGATCCAAATCACCTGTTCCAAGACCAGGCTCGTTGGTATTTAGGGCTGCTTTATCTTTCTGATAAAGATGCGGATAATGATGAAAAGGCAGAAAAGGTTTTTGAAGAGATTGAAGACATAACTCTCCTAGATAAAATCGAAAAAATATATTGATGATTGCATGGTAACCTATCATTCAATATGGTATTAATACATATGAATTTCGTGGAAAAAGGATCTCAAATCCAATCAAGATCCGTAGCAAATGATAATACACACTCGACCATTCATCAGCGTACCAACAACAAATCTGTTGTTCAACGCTACGGAATTGGAGATCTTCCAGCTACTGCTGCTGCCTTAGCTGGCGGGGTGGTTGGATTTATGGGCGGTGGAATCCCAGGAGCCATTGGCTTGGCTTCAGCAGGAGCTTATGCCGCGGATAAGGCTAGAAAGGCCATTAACGATTATAGAAATCAAAATACTGGGTGCACAGTTTCAGTGCTTACAACAGGAGGTGTTACACGCGATTTTAAAAGAAAATGGGAAGGAGCTACCGGAGGATATCGAGATGGCGGTTCTAATAGGGCTGTTGCAAAAAGTGCTGTGGGCTCCTTTGGTTTGGCTACTGGCCATGTGAGTATTCAGCTATCGGGTCCGCTTGGAATTGAGACTTATGATGTGCAGGGGGATGGTATACATCGAATAAACAATGTTACTGGGTCGACAAGAGAAACTCATAAAATTACTGTAGCCCAGTACCATACCATACTTAATCAAATAACGGCAGACAGACAAGGGCGTATCAGGCATACGTTATTTGATTTTAATCTGGTCAGAGCAAATTTCGGAATTCAAGCAGCAAATACCGCTAGTTGTGCGGGCTGGGTTATCGGTTTACTGAGAAAAGCCAATGTGCCTGCCGGGACCCTGTTTGATCGATATATTTTCCCTATTCCAAAAGCCATGGCAGCTTCAGGATTGGATTAAACCGAAAGAGGTTTTTCAATCATTCATCTTCCTGCTTTTCTACAAAAGGTTTACTACTAACATTTAACATCGCCAGTATCAAAGTCATCAATTGGTCACTCATTCCTGGTGAGGGTTTCACTAATCGACTAGCAGAACTATCTGTCAATTCACCTACTTGGTTTTTTGGATATTTCCTACCAAAATCTTTGTAGGACTGATTTTCAATCCTTGATTTTGCATAAGACACATGATCGCTTGTATTGGATACTACATCTACAGCCCCACTTTGTACCAAAGCCTTTCCTTCATGTCCTGGCGGGTTGTTTAATGCGACTAATTTTATTGATTGTGGGCTTTTTGTGAGTGCATCAGCAATTAATTCTTTTAACAATTTAAGTGCTGACCCTGTACTTATTGCATCAAATATTACAAGTTGGCTTTTAACAGACTTTCCATGAAAACACTTTTTGATGAAGGTAATCGCTCTATCTCGCTTTCCATCTTTCAAGTTATCTTCTTTTATTCCACTCAAAGGAATGTCTATCACCTCACCACCAAATGCACGAACAGCAGTAGCCACTAAATCCGCACTGCCCCCGGGAGAAATATATGTTGATTGCGAGATTGGGTGCTCGTCAAGTATCCATTTGGTCATTCCTGATAGTCCGTGAGCATCTTTCATATTTAATGAGGCTGGTTTAGAAGCTCCAAAACGGAATTCTCTTTTCTCGCTTGTTTGTGGTTTACGCAATTGCTTTGAAATGCTTTTGTAATAGTTGTAACTACCCAGGGCTGTTTTCCAGTTATCAAAAGTGATTTTTAGCGGTGAGAGGGCAACTTCTCTTAGCCAGACCCATGCCTTAATTGGTACTTTATATCGTTTGCTTAGCGATTGAAATTGAGCATATTTGAGCTTCGTGAAGGGGGTTTTTGTGGATGCGGTAATATCGAGAACTCTTTGGATAACCGGAGATGCTGTGGAAGAATACATGATACCCGGATGTCCTGAATAATTATACTTTCGTTGAGTCACATTCCCTGCCACTGATTGTGATTTTGCTGTTTGATTTTTGTGGGTACGTTCGTTCACATAAGTTAATACCAAAAAAGAAGAAAGGTTACCACTTATTTTACCAAAGAACTGATCACTAATGACTATATCTCATATTCTCCATGGATTCAAACCAAACCCTGGAAACAATCATATTGGCACTTTGTTCTACGGGCGCTATCAAAACTTTCGTTTTTTCAACGAAATCATGATCTCCAACGACAATAATTCTTCCTCCCAAAGCTTTATCTGACCCTAGCTGTGCGTATTTTGTTAAGCTTTCTGCTATGATGAAATTCTTGCAATTTTTGGGAACCATCCCTTTCACTTCTTCGAGTGGGATCGCAGTTGCATCAAGAACTGGAATCAACGTTCGATCCGAATCGTGAATTCGTTTCATTTCGTCTCTAACTGCCTGATGGGACTGGTCATTTACATTTGCTTTTGTGTCTACAGGTGAAAGATCTGCAATAATTGTTTCTTCTTTTTCACTGCTCTCCTTGGCTACCTTACTATCATTATCAAATCCAGCATCAGCTGCAACTTTGTCCTTCATCTCAAAATAAGGATGCAATGCATGATACTTGGCCTTTCTCGGATCAGTTTTCTGAGCCATCATTCTCCTATATGCAACCGCTGCTATTGAGCCTGTGGTCAACGCTTGCATGCCACTAGCTACGTAGTAGATAGCCGTTACCCTTCCTGTAAACTCATTTCGAACAAACCCTTCAAACGGACCGGGACGTAATTGAAATGGCTCCTTGGTCGTGCTATGGTGTTCATTTACTATCGCTGAAATGAGTAAGTGAGAGGACTCATTTAGATTTTCCAATGTTTGAGTAGTCTTGACATAGTCTTTTTCGAGCCATCTTAAATAGAATTCGTGATCGATCTTGGGATCGGGTATTCTAGCTTTGAGTACAACGTTTGCTTTTAATATGTTTATCATCAAGCGATCAATTGCAAATTCCTTAATCCTTGACATTTTTTCACTTCGTGAACGGCTTTTAGCCATTTGAATAACCTCCAAAGCATGACTTACTGCTACCTGTAGTGCTTCTCTGTGGATAAAATCCATACGCGGATCGACTTCTGATTTCTGTGTACTACCTATAATGTGTCCTATCCCTTTTTGCAGTAAACTGGTTGGGTATAAGCCAGGATTGATTCGCACTCTGCCATCGGCTAAAGGAGAAATTGATGGTCGATGATGACCAAAACTACCTCTTACCTGCAGGTTGGTGTGCAGCCCGGTTTCCGTCCATTTACTACTCAGTTCTTGTACCGCTTTCTGTTCCCCTTCCCCAGGCCTAGCTCCTTTCCATTCCTGCCGCTCCAGAATCAGATTTGGATGCTCTCGGCCGCTCGCATCTGAGATGCCATGTGGGGAAGGTTGGGTAAAAAACAGTCCAAGTTTAACCCGTCTTCTGTTGAGATGTAGACGAGTCGCAAAATTTCCTGGTCTGTGTTGGTAAGCAGGAGACACATAAGCGTCCAACATGCTGCGGTTTGTGGTTCTAGAAGGTTTAAGCGGTCCAGGTGCCAATCCAGACACAACGCTTCCACTGTATTTTTTCAGATGTTCCAATTGCGTTTTCAAAAGCTCTTTTTCCTCCCTAAATGACTTTAGCTGAATTGGGATATCCTGAATTTCCTTTTTCAATAGAGTCACCCTTTCTTGAAGCTCTTTAATTTTAAAGGAAATTCTCTCCATTTCTTGTTTAAGAGGTATTTGTTCAGTCTCGCTTCTTCCTCCCATTTGCTTTCCTATCGCAACACTACTTAGTTTAAGGTTTGGTATTTCATCCTCTAAGCCTTTTCTCAAATCTGACAATTCTTCCACTCTTTTTTCCCAAAATGCAATTTTGTGATCAATAACTCTCATTTCATTTGTTATTTGGCCAGGATCTAATCTTTGCATCGTTTTCAATAACTCCAATCTCATCTGGGCAGTTTCGCGAGCCATTTCTTCATGGCCGATAAGAGCGCCAGTACCTCGAGCAATACGGGTTGCATCCTCAGATTGTCTATAATGTACTCTAGGAGTTTGTACCATCCTATCTCTAAATTTGTCCACTCTCATCACAGAGAGCACCAATTTCCCCCACTCCTCATTAATGGGTTCATCCGTTATGCCTTTTTGATAAAAACCTAAGGCCTTTTGGTGACTCTCATATTCCTGTCGCATTGGATGGCTTACACTGGTTCTGGAATACTCCCCTTCCCTTTGATATCCTTCATGTCGATCCTTTCCCCCGCTTTCCACATCGCTTACCAGCCAGGGAGCAATATGGGTCATATGCAGACCTATGGTACTTAGTACTACAGGCATATCTGGATCTTGCGAATGATGGACCATAGCAGGACCAATTCGCTCTGCTGAAGTACCAAAAGTTGCTTCCAGAAGCTTAGCATGCTTTTTATCTGCAGTGCTGGATTTCTTACGCCCAAGAGGCCTTTCATACCAGGTCGGAGCATCAATATTATCAAATTCACGATCCCGTTGATCAGGTTTCTTCCTTTCACGGTGGTCAATCGATGGTTTGAACGGGGATCCTCTAAGAATCGAAGCACCATGAACGAATGTATCATCTCTAATATAAGAGTCGTTTGGTACGCTTCTCCCATCAATACTTACAACCAGAACCCATCTATATTCTGGCTGATTTTGTTCATCGTATGCTTCAAAAACCTCTTGATTCGGACCCCTACGCGAGCGAATTTTTTTTGATATATCAACTACCACTTTTTGTCCATGATTAACTTCCTGTCCCTTAATTCCCTTAAATATCGAATCATTCACGGCTTGCACTAAATGTGTTATCCCAGTAACCGTAGAAGCCATTTCAACTCTTTGAATCACATTCAAATTAGAGGTTTTGACCTTTCTTTGGACAGCCCCACCTATAGATTTCAAGGCCTGTGCCCCCATCTCATCCGCCTCTCGCTCCAATCCTGGGTCATCATTCACTGGCACGCTTGACTTCAACTGCATAGTGGGTTGAACCCGTCCCTGCTTCTGCTGCACCACATGCCAGGCTTCATGAGGGAGGTGTTTTTCCTGACCTGGCGCCAGATGAATTTGATTGCCCTGAGCAAAGGCATGGGCCTGAAGTTGTGCAGGTCGCGAAGAATTGTAATGGACTTTCACATCATCCATGGAGTGACCGGAGAGGGTTTCGATACCAGACTTGAGGTTATCCGGAAGACCGGTTTTGTTGGGTTTACGCTGAGCCACATTTCCTGCTACGGATTGAGATTTTGCAGTTTGATTTTTGTTGGTGCGTACGTTCACATGGCTTTATACCAAAAAAGAGGAAAGGTTACCTACTAAATAACCTTTATGGTATTTGCAAGACCCATCCGATTAGATCAAATCCCGTAAACTTCAAGGTATCAGTTAAGGATTATTAATTGGTTCGCTCAAGTACTCTGCCACCAATTTTTCATAGTATCTAAATAACCTAATTCTCTTGGGGTGGCAGCCTTTGCCTTATCAAGATCATCCTTAGATCTTCTATTCTTAGAAATTGCAGTTAATCCTGTTGTGGCTCCATGTACTATTGTAAGTCTTCTCTCAAGGTCACTACTTGAAGACCCAAAATCCGCTACATTTTTAATAACAGACCCTCCAGCAATCGCAACCTCTAAATAATGTAATCCAGAAGCTATGAACATCAGTCCTTTTGCGCCCAGTCCTGATATGTTCTTATAGTGATCTTTTATTGCAATCAATATTGACCTAACCAATTTAACTATGCCGGATGTAATCGCAAAAGGATTCAGGGCCAACCCACCTCCGACAAGGGTCGAAATACTTTCAAAAAGCCTCAAAATATTTGTTGGACATTTTGCTTCATCTCCCCATATAAACACCAATAAACCTCTTATTATTTTTAAGATTCCAGAGCAAATATTAGTAATTCCCATGATCCTTGTTTTCTCCCAACTAGACTCTAAGTCGCTAGATGGATTAGAGTTATTTGCTCTAAAAGTATTAAATGCAACAATCCCTGATATTCCAGACAGTAGCGTTAGAATTCCTTCAGAAATAATTAGCCCTCCCTTAACCCTTTTTGTAAGGAAATCTGGACCTTGCAATTGGATCACCTTATCTGGGTTAAAATTAAGCAATGTCGTTTTACTAAATTTTCCTTGAAGTATATCTAACCGACTATAATGATGAACTGAATCTCTAAGTCCGTTAGTAGCATAAATCCCATTATGAATGACTGGTACAAGTTGAGCTGCTCTCAAACCCATTACATCGGCTTCATTCTCCAATCCTAAATTATCGTTGATAAGAACATTTGACTTCAGCTGCATAGTCGGCCGAACTCTTCCCTGTTTCTGCTGCACCACATGCCACGCCTCATGCGGGAGGTGCTTTTCCTGACCCGGTGCCAGGTGGATTTGATTGCCCTGGGCAAAAGCATGGGCTTGTAGCTGAGCTGGCCTTGAAGAGTTGTAGTGGACCTTCACGTCATCCATGGAGTGACCGGAGAGGTTTTCGATCCCAGACTTGAGGTTGTCCGGTAGACCTGTTTTATTTGGTTTCAGCTGCACTAAGCTGTTTGCTGCTGAATGATTCCGTGAAGCCACTGCTCGTTGATAGTCCCTTTCCATCTAGTACGTTATCCGGTATATTTCCTGTAAAATCCTTTGATATGCAGCTTGGTCTATATGCCCCAGTTGCAAGGCTTGATAAGCCGCCTGAACTTGTCCCTGTACGAGGTATTGTGGGTTAGGCGCTGCGTTGCGTTGGTCGTTGAAAGAGGCGATCATGGCTCCTTCAAAATCGTGAGCCCGCATCCGATCATGTATCGCTTCATTCCTGAAACGCCTGACCACAGTGCTGCTGCCGGTAGTAGATACTCCCCCGCCTGCACCCCCCTGACCGTCTCTATGAACGTCATAGCCGACGCTCACCGCAGGCATATCGCCTTCACTTGTTCCGGCATATGGCGTCCCTGCATATGTGCTTTTCGGTGGTGTATGATCTGCTTCCCTGACTCCTCTTTGACTGTAGGTCCGGGCATGTCTGTAGCTTCCTCCAACAGCTACCGGATCATGAGCATAAGCTCTCGTCGTATTCGGATGATAGCCTTGTGCAGAGGAAGTAGTACCAGCCACTGCTCTGTACCCTAAATAACCAAAACCAGCTGCAGCCAATAAAGGACCACCTACGGTGGCAGCTAGTCCTGTACCCAAGGTAGTCAGGCCAATCCCTCCCACGACTGCAGCGCCTGCAGCCAAATCTCCTAGCTCTATTCTCTGAACCACCTGACTTGAAGCATGGCTGCCAATTTTTAATCTCACAGGCACTCCATTGGAAGTAGATCCTGGTTGGTTTATCCGATGAGCTACGGATCTGTTTGACGCGCCTGTCAGCTTCTTGTTTTGATATGATTTTAACATCTCCATTGCCACTCTTCTTCACCGCATGGTTCCAAACATTCCTTCGCGGTGTGATATCATCAATTAATTACCTATGAAAGCGCTAAACAACGCCTTTGCATGTGCTCTCATGGTTAAGCTATCGGAAGCGTAGGGCGCATTGGTGTTCTTATCCCAAGGTCCAATGCATCCACCACTTACCACGGGCACACTGGATGTGGTGTCAACAGGCGAAATGCTAAAAAGCCCAAATCCTTCTTCATCCCAATACCCCCCCGGAAACTGAGGTTGATTATTAGTGTTCGGACCTGGATTCCATTTGCCGGTATCACAAGAAGGTGAAGCATTTGGTTCATTGCATTGGATCGGGTCGGCTTTCCACCACTCATCTGTCCATTCAAAATAAGCCCCACCAATACATACCCCACTTCCCTGATCGGATCTGTTAGCCAGCATATAGCTGAAGTGACCTGTCACATAAGTTGCCAGGTTGGCCATTTGGGTGCTGTCTAGGTCTTTCATATCTCCTGAAGCATTATGGGTAGAAGCAGGAGCTCCCCATTCTGTGAGCATCAGAGGCCGTTTATTGCCTTGTGTAGCCGTTTTATAGGTAGAAAAGAGTACATCAAAACCGTTTGAGTTTGTCCAATTGCCCCTATAGGAATTATAACTCCAAAAAAAGTTGGGTGCGGTCATGTACTGGTTGCCATCGTTGACTGTGATCATGCTATCGTCCACATTTGCCAGTGTCACCAATTTTCCTGGTGATTTTTTCTTCATTGTGATGGCCACATCGTTCCAATACGTGAAAAAAACTGAGGAATCAATCGCAATATTGGAATTGATTTCGTTTGCCATCACAAATCCCATAACCGCCGGATGGCTACCCCAGTCTCGTGCCAGGTCTTCCAGTCCTTTCTGAATGGTAGCTCTCGCTTTTACGTTGTTCTGATCACTCCAGGTAGCAGAGGTGAAAATAGAGGCCTGATTCTTGGGAGGAGCATATCCCATCAATACATAAACGGGATTTTTTCCATTGTTCCAGCAAGAGTCAAGAAATGGCTTATGGTCATGATCCCAGGTAGACGGGAGTCCAGCTTCCACCAGCTGTAGGGAATCCAGGGTGTTGTAGGTTTTTAAGAGATTGACTCCATTGGCTCGCATCAGTTTGAGATCCCTTTGCCATACGGAACTCCATGTTTTAATGGTGAAGTCACCAAACGGATTGAAGGCTGAACAGGATCCCCATGGAACAGGTGAATAGCTGACTCCATTTGCAAAAAAAGGTCTTCCATTCATTGTAACTCGGTAATCATTGATCTTCCATATTGTTGAATCCGGAGCTACCGCATTTGTTGCACTCAATACCTCTGAAGTTCCTGAGCTACAGCCTCCTTTCACAGCGGCAAACAGTGCCAAACATTGGTAAAATGTTAATAATAAATACGTTTTCATAATTGGTGTGATTTAATATTAGGCTTTGATTTTTTACCCTTTTGATTTAAGCATTTGCTAAAAACACCTCCATGTCCTCCATCGCCATGGGTTTCCATTCGAAAAAGTCACTGGCATTCGAGGAATTGATTTCAATACTCGGGATTATGCTTGATAAATCGTTATTGATGATCTCTACCGCATGCTCCTTGGTTTTAGGATCTTTAGACTTGTAGATCTTCTTAATAGTCAACTCTTTGGCTTTCATGGAAAGCGACATTTTGGAAGCTTTGAATGCAATGGGACCTCCATCCCCCTTGACTTTCAAATACCGAAATCCACTGGCTTTTTCGATTGATAGATCTGGCTGAGCATGTAACAAATCCAATATATCCCCATCGTAATATCCATCATCCATTGTAGCCACGAGTTCAGCACCGCTTTCTCTACTGATTCCTATAGCGTGAGAATCCAAGTGGGCTACTTCTGTTACCAGGTAGATTTCATTGAAATTAAAAAACTGTGTAGCCAATCTACGGATGATGCGTTTATGCACTTTGAAGAAATCCAACACCTTATGGTACTTCACGCCATAACCGGAGAAGAAAAAACTCCCCGGATCATTTAATCGAGTGATAAACTGGTTCACTTCTGGTGCTATCATCTTTTGTTTGTGAGGTTGGAGCATTTTATTTCCAACATAATCACTGGAAACGCCATCTGTAATTCTCCAGAGATGAGTCGGTGGTCTTGATGTTCCTATCCTTAATTGGTCGTCATCAAGTGGTTCAGCAGCCGGCACATTGAAATCGATATAGTCGTTTTCATATGGATCAAAGAATGTCATCTCCATATTGGAGTCAGTAATCCTTCCCAGTTTGCTAATTTCTCCAGGCCTTATGCTAAAAAAATCACCCAGATGAATATTCTCGCCAATGGGCCAGTTTAGCACAAACCCATTGGTTTTTTCGAATATCTTCCGATAGCAGTTATCAAAGTTTACCAGTTCCATCGTTCGAGCATCAACTACCTGCTGCAGCTTCAGCTGCATTCAACGCTCCCTCTGCATTGGCCAGCTCTGCTGCTGCTCGTGTCATTTCATTTTTTGCATGGATGGTAGATTGTATCACTTCATCCATTGCAGTCTGCGCCTCCTTCTCTAAACTGCGAGCTTCATTGTAATTTGATTTGGCCGTATCCTCAATGGTGTTAGTATCCTTATGCTTGATATTTTCCAAAGAGCTAACCAAAACCTGCACCAGATAGTTAATTTCTACCTCAACAATTCCGGCTGTATTCTTTGCCTGATTACTTGCGGAAAGTGCGTTAAATGTAGAAGTCAACGTATTTATAATCAGCGTAACCGCTTTATTCGCATCGCTCGCCGCCTGTGAAGCATCCGTGACTAACTGTGAGGATATCAAAGGGTTGGAAAACTTACGATTCATTATAAACTCAGCTGTAAGTGTTATCTGCGTCGCAGCTTCCAATGTAGCATCAACCACCTTTTGGACTTGTGACAGAAGACTTTTTGTGTCAGCGTATGTATCATCAGCAGTAGCAGTAGCAATACTAGCCGTATGATTCAAAGATTTCACCTTTTGACTTGCATCTACGGCTAAATTATCCTGCATTGTAGCCACAGTCAGTTTATTTTCTGATGATGCTAGTAATTGTTCAAATAATTCTGACTTAGCCTGGAATGATTCATAGGCTGCTTCTGTCTGGGCCAGCTGCTTCTTAGCATCTTCGACCAGCCGCTTCAGTTGTTCAATCCGCGAGGTTTTTTCCGCGGTTACATCTTCGAATACTTTCTTGTATTCGGGTTTAGATGAAGTTGGAGATGTGGGATTTATCGTGCTCATATCTTCTATATTTTAAATGTTTATTGCGTTTTGTAAATGACTGTATTTCCTTCTGAGAATTCAGAGTGCGTATTCTTATATTCCTTGACATCTGCAGCGTAAGCAGCTGTAAGAGAAGCATATACAACAGCTTTATATGTAATGCGTGGAGATTCTAACAATTTGTTTTTCATCTCCTGCGGATCATATTGTTCTACCAGTTCGTCAAATCTTTCTTCCCTATCTGCCTCATCTTTTTTGATCACATCTGCAAAATCTGCAATTGCATTACTTATGAAATCGGATTGATTTTGGAACAAAGGCTCACCATAATTATCTGTGGCATCATCTCCCAGTTCAGTATACATTAAGACAAGTGGAAGGACTTCCTCTTCGTATTCAAAACTCTTAGGCGGGATTACAACTTTTACATCTTTTCCCTCTTCTAATAGTTTGGCTATTTTTTCGATTTGATCCTTGAGATCAAAGTGATTAAGTAATTGATCCACAAGGTCTGCTAATTTGTCTTCGAGCTCTATAAGTTCGCGTTCAAAATAGTTAGTCAGCAGAAGTTTTAAAATGTGCAAGTACATCCCCATTTCATATTTCATCTTGATCATCTTTTCCACCAAACTGGTTATATGCTGAGGTGTAACGTCACTCTGCTGCTCTTCTGCCACCTCTATCTGTCTGGCTAAATCCTGCAACTTATTTTGTTCACTTTTAAGGCTTGCTTTACCTTTTCTTAGGTCGTCCTCAGCTATATTAAGTTTGGATTCTATCGCTTCTATTTCTTCTTTACTCTTCTTTTTCTTCTTGGCCTCTTTTAATTCATTGTCAAGATCTACAAACGTAGATTCGAGATTTACCAGTGCAGACTCCGCTGATTCTACTTTACCAAGTTGTTTCCCATACTTGGTCTTCAGATTTTTAACTTCATCTGGTTCAGCATTAAGTAGAAGTTGAGATAAGTTGAATTTTGCTTTTTCGTAATCAATCCAACTCTCGATATACTTAATCCCTGCAGTTTCAAGTGTCCATTTGATAGGATCTGCAACCGTATAATCTGCTGCTTTTACAGTCGCCATTAAATCGTCATCAAAAATGAAGTCATTGATCTTCGTTCTACTAATGGTATCTTCATCATCTTTAGCCTTCTTGTAAGCTTTCTGGGCTTTCTGAGTAATTGCTCTTTGGCCAGGCTGATCGTCATGGCCTTCGATTAGTTTCTCCATATCATCCTGTTCGCCCTTGGTTTCTGCCTGCTGTTTTTTCAATTCTTCCAGATCAACATTTGGGTCCGGATTGGCTTCCTGCTCTTCAATCTGGTTACTCAAGCTGATATACCTTACCCTCAACTCATTGTAGCGAGCTGTATACTCACTGAGTTTATTGTTGGCTGCATTATATTGATATTCAGCTATTTCCATTACATCAATTGCTTTTTGAATCTTGTGATTGATTTCTTTTGCCATCACATTTACTGACTCCACAGCCATGATACGATACTCTATTCGCATTGGATCGTAGTGTTCAATTGGCAGCTGAAATGAAACAGCTATGTTGCGTGAGTTAAAGTAAGGATTATACATACTCACCTTATCAGGAGAATACAAGTATTGCTGCAGTGTTAGCTTTTTTGACGGCTGAGAAAGGTCACCTACAGTACTATCTATGGTTCGTTGATAGTTTTCCTCATAAACAGCATAGACGTATGCAACATAAGGTGTGCCTCTTTCCAAAGGTTTTCCCTTATAGTCTACAGCTAGATGTGTCACCACGTTATCCATCAGTTCTATCATTCCATCGCTGTTATCTTGAATATGCCATTTTTTTCCATCTTCAACAATTCTAAAATGATGGTTGGGGATCGCATGTTCCTTGGCATCTAAAAGATAAAATGTATGTGAATAAGCCCTTTTCTTGGAGTTATTAGGTGCTGCTGGAGCGAACTGATAGTACGTTCCTGGATCCAAGTCCTTTGCAATGTTTATATCAAAGGCTTCTGCATCGTCGTACTTCGCAACAATTAGGCGGTAATTCTTAATATGTTCTTCGTTATCATAGCTTTCAAACCTGATAGTATAGGAATCACCTGCTGGTATTTCAGAAAACGGCCACAATTCTGCATGTTCTCCTTTATTCTTTTTAACCTGAGGATCCTTCATCGTTAAATGATGATTTGAAACCTTATTGACTTGTCTTCGAGTAGCCTTAATTGCCATGTCTTGCCTCTTCGTGATATCAAATTTGGCTGAAGCAAGCTTTTCATTTTTTCGAGCTGTAGTCAAATTCTCATTGTCAGTGACTGTCAATTCCTGAAGGTTGCTATAATTGGCTGCAGTGGATGAATGAAGGCTTTTAACCGCTTCCAAACTTGCCTCAGCATTAGTCACTACGGTACTCGCAGTAGCTTGTGCAGCTTCGATGGTCGCTTGCATAGAGACCAGGCTTACTTCTTCTGCTTTCTTAGCGGCATGTTGGATCAATTCGTTAGCCTTGTTTGTATGATGAAGAATCTTACTTTCATTGGCTGTATTTTTTGCGACTGACTTTAGCGCTGCAACGTCACTCGCTAATTTTGTAATGGCATTTGCAGCTATCTGCATATTTGCAGCAGCAGTTGAAACATTGCTCGTCGTACTGCTGGAATCTTGTAAGGATTGCTTAGCAGCAAGCACCACATTTTCTGTGAAGTTGGTCGCTTTAACTACCTTCTTGTTTAGCTTCTCAGCCGCCTTACTATCCTCACGGGTTGAGATAAAATTATTATGAGTCTTTTCCGTTTGGCCGTGTGCATAATAGAGTGAAACCTTTGATGCATTTTTCTTATGATCAAGCTTGTATTCCTCTTTTACAAACTCCTTATTGGAGTTTTTGATGGAACTGCTAAGTTCTTTTTTATAGGTACTGTTCATAACATTACTTTTTTATCGTTCATCAATTTTTTTAATTCGTTTTATATCGTTTTACCATCTTTTTGAAATTCCTTCTTTATCCCCTGAATCAAATCTTCCTTACCAATTTGTGTTTCTCCTTTTCTGACTGCCTTAATCGCTCCGTATCTAAATACATTTATGGCTGCTCCACCTGAAATCTCAAAATCCTGAGCAAGTGCCAACATGTCAATCTCTGGATCTGGTCCTAAGGGACCTTCAAAGATTTTTGACCACAGTGTGTATCGGTTTTTTGCATCTGGCATTCCAAAAAATACCGTTGACTGGAATCGACGTGAAAAGGCCTCATCTATGTTGGATTTGAGATTGGATGCCAGAATGACAATTCCAGGGAAGTCTTCGACACGCTGTAGTAAGTAGGAAACCTCCTGATTGGCAAAGCGGTCGTTGGAGCTGGAGGTCTGAGTTCGTTTTCCAAATAAAGCATCTGCTTCATCAAAAAATAGTATCCATTTTCTGTTTTCCGCCAGGTCAAATATTCGAGATAAGTTTTTCTCCGTTTCTCCTATGTATTTCGAGACAATGGAAGATAGATCAACTCTATACACATCCCTGCCAGTTGCTTTTCCAAGTAGGCATGCTGTAAGTGTTTTACCTGTGCCCGGAGGTCCGTAAAAAAGACATTTGTAACCAGGTTTTACTTTTTCTCCAAGCCCCAAATCATTCATCAAATGATCTTCATGCTCGATCCAACACTTAATTTGATCAATATCATCTCGAATGGAAGCGTCAATGACAAGATCATCCCAAGATAAATGTGTGGTGATCTTATTTGCAGGAAAAGTATTGGTGCGTTCCTCACTCAATTCACTATCAGAAAGGAAATGATGAACGTACCGTTCTTGCATAAAAATCGGACTTGCCAATGATGGTTCGTCGACATTGTTTCCACCCAGGCTAATCACGCCTTCCCTTACCAAAACATGCTCTGTGCTGAGCATAGAATAAACGGTCATTCGTTTACGAACGTCTCCTTGCGCGATCAAGAAAGATGCGGTCTCACCTGTTGGTAAAAACCCTCCATGAAACTTGCCTAAATAACCTCCAAACTCAGTAAATCCCCTGTCAAAGGTTACGTTCTTTGTAAAGAAAATGTCCAGTAAATGTGGTTGAATATGTGGTGTCAACGTTAACATTAGAAGTAGTCTTTCATCTTCGTTCAGATCATTTTTTTGAACAAATTCTGCGTAGGTGGCATCTTCAAATTCGAATTGCGGAGGTGAAATATCTACATATTCCTGTCTTTCAAAATAGGCTTGAAACCTGGCCTCCAGTACTGAAGCAAACCAATTAAGTTCTTTTTCAATCGTTGCGATATGGTGATCTAAAGCCGTCATCTCCATTCTACTATTAATGGTTTTTCCATCCAGCTGAACTTGATAGGCGAGAGCGTAAATGGCAATCGGTCTAAAAGCATATCGTAGGAATTTTGCTCCACTTTCAGCTCCCAGCACTCTTCCTTATTTTCTAATTTTCCCTTCCTCCAAAGCCAGGAGCCCTGGAAGCCCTCGATGGAGCTGTGCCCTATTGCTGTCCAGTAGCCAATAACTGCTTCGATCAATCCATGAATGATCTTACGATCTTTGCTACTTATTTGAATATCTGTATGAATAGGATGGGGCACGTCCAATCCGCATAAAACTTTATTGAGTGGTAAGTGATGTTCATTCAGGGGAGGCTTATCAAGCATCAAATGTTGAAGGAGTAAGACGGCCATTTCCTGTTTCTGTTGTGAAAGAAATTTCCCATCCTTTAGCAATGACATTCTTTCAAAAAGAACGGAGAAATAGGAAGATAAAATGACTAATCCTGCATTCTCGATGTAGATCTCATCATAAACCACATCTGCTGTTTCGTCAAAATAGGGAATAATCGTTGCTTCCGTTTCTAAAGCTTGACCAAAGAACTCGTCATTGATCAAGTTGGACAATACGTGCGCGTCCATGGGTAAATTATTGGGATTGAGCTGACTAAGCTGTGCCTCCAAATCATTAATGATTTTGTCTGTATTTCCATGTGTAGGCAGACTAATGGTCGAGATGTTTTTGGAAAGCACAGGAATAACCTGTGAATAAATTACTGGAGAAGAATCCCGGATCAACTGAACGAAGTTTTTAATGAACTCTCCAACATTGAATGACTGCTGTGCTAGACTAAAAAGAGCCAAAGACCTGGAAATATTTAAAAACCGATTCATGGATTGCGAACCTTCATTCAGCTCTATTTCAAGTTTTCTAAGGAGTATTGTTACTTGTTTGCCTACCACTCCATCCAAGAAGGCAAGTAAAGCGTAGAAGGTGGACATTGGAATTTCTCTCCCAATGCCTAAGAATGATTGATTCCAGGAATGTAATGAAGCTAATTTTACTTTCAGTAAATGAGGATGAATTTTCATCAAATGCCTCAATACTTCATCAGCCGACCGAAAGCCTAACAATGCCAACTCTTCTTCATTAACCCTTCCATTAATTGCTGACACTACCAAAACCAATAGCTTATCTAGACGCTTATCTTCGATTGTTCTTTGGACTGGATTCAGCTTTAAGGAAAGATGTTCATCTCCATAATATTGTATTCCAAGAAGTGTTGCAATTGAAGAAATACGATCGTTCAATTTTTGATCTTTTGAATATTCGGTGAGCTGCAAAATCGACCTCACGAATAGGTTGAAATCCAGATCATATGCTTTAGATAATTCGATGAGTTGTTTCTCAATATTCTTTGAATCGAGTACGAACAGTCCGTACATCAATTGAAAAATCATTGTTTTCAGAGCCTTTTCGAGATTGTCTCTATGCAAAGAATGGCTTGCAGTGACATGATCTATTGAATGCCATATTCTCCTCCAATCATGATGTGAAGCGGCAAACGTCGGTTGTAGCAAATCGAAAAATTCTGGATCCACTAACCTCATAAGGCCTTTATTGAATCTTTTTATTGTGAGTCTCTTCTTAACAAATTGATGAAGAATTTTGGGTTTATCCTGAGCGAGAAACATCAAGACATCTCTAATAGATAAGTACCCTACTTTGACTAGTAGTGGGTGTATTTCTGAAGAAATAATGCTCTCCTCAATCCAAATCATATCAATTTCTTCTGAGAATAATCTTGTATTCTTCTTAGTCTTGTTGCCGCTCTCATCAGCAAGGAATTGAACAAGAAACTTACCCGAATTAGAATGTTTGAATTTGCTTTTATCGGCGCAAAGAGCTTCCTCTATGCGTTTTAATGTCGGCTTATATTTTTTCGCAGATTGGTTAGACAAACGAGTAAGAATGGCATTAAGAAACTGTGAGTGATTAAATGAAGAACCTCTCATTCCGGAAAGAGAAGCTACCATTACAGCGGTCATATCAATTTCCTTGAATTCTTCAATCACTCCATTTTTAAGAGTTTTGAAAAACTCATGGTAGGCAAGCAATTCTTGCGAACTATAAGGTGCCAGCAAAAGAAAAAGAGATCCAATGTGTGCATCACCTAGCAACGCAATTATCCGGTGGATTTTTGAAGCGTTGGTAGCAGCCTCGACGATGAAATCCTTCAGTTTTTTTGATTCTCGATTTTGTAAATCACTAAATGCCGAAGCAAAGGAGATTGACTCATTTATTTGTTCTGGCCACCTACCGTGCTCAACGTAAAATATGATATCCGAGAATCCCATTCCTACCACCTCAGAATCAATTTGAGCGTCCTCTTGAGCCTTATCAAACTCAACCTCTTCCATGGTCAGAATTTCTTCTAACAAATAATAGAAATCATTAAATCGAGTGTTGGCCACCAGCTTGTGTACCACTCTAAGCTGATTCATGACCTCTTTAAATGATAGGTTAAACTGATTTGCAATTTGTCGAAGCGTACTAATGAGGAAGGACTTGGTATTGAAATAAGATCCACGTTCTTCGTACAAATAGTTAAAAATGAAAAGCCAGAAGCTCTTCGAAAGCTGATTACTAGTTTCTCCAAAAAAGCGTTGTTTCTTTTCGGCTTGCATCCAGTTCTTATGGTAATCTACAATAAGCGTGCTTTGGGAAGGTTCTATGTGTCGAACAAAATCTTTTATAGCCCCTTCTTCAAGCTGAAGTATGAGTCTGGTTCGAGATGGACTTGAGGAAAGCAGTTCATTCAATTCCTCCACCAGAAGATCCATATTAATAGAAGAGGCATGCTCAAACATCTGATTAAAGGATTCCCAACTTGACTCATCATAATTCCAGGGCATATAACCCTTAAGTAGAAAGTGTCTGATCATGTAAATGATACTAGTAGGTGAATCTTCTTGCTCTTCTTTATCTGGCCCTTCAAATTCAAGTTTGTTAAACAATGCATTGGTAAGTGCTTCCTCATACCTTGTAATGAGTGTTTTTTCATATGCCTCGTATGAAATATCACCTAAGTCCAATTCCAATCTGTTGATGATCTTCAGAGCTGGTCCATCAAAAGCAGAAAGGCATTTTTCTGTGATCTCCACCAGTTCATTACGAATGAATTCGCTGAAATTCTTTTGAAACCTCAAGCTTTCCTTCTCATCATTAAAGGATATTTCGAACACTTTACTTTTGATATGATGAGTTCCTGATTTCATTCTGATGATTTATTTTGAGATTGAAGAATGAGATCTAATAGGAGGTTATTAGCAAGGCTTCCGAAATGTGTTTTCGAGACCGATTCACCAGCACTTCCGTTCTGAACATCGTGAAGTTCTTCAAGCCATGTTCTTCGTACCGTGAGCAAATCCTGCATTAGAACAGCCGGAATTCTATGAAAAGAAAAATCAAGATAGACGGGACCCTCTCGTAGGCATTTGCTCTTGAACAGGTTGAGAAATGCAGGGTCTCTGAGTTTACTCACCCACGAAGGAAGAAATATGGATGCTCCCGGCATAAAGACAGGATTGTCGGAACGAACTGCCTCTTCCTTATAATCTTTTAGTCTTTTACGATTTTGGCAAAGCCTCAAGTAAACTTGGTTATCCTTCCAGACCGTGCTAAACTTATTGGCTAAATCTATGGCTCTGTTCGTAATGAATTCAGTTTTTGGTCCATCATTTCCGGAAAACTTTTGAACCTTCCCATTTCGAATCACATTCCATTTACAGTTTTGCATATTGGAAAGCAACAATTGATGATCAATGAGCACAAAGCCTTTGGTTTCATTACATATTCGCTGTAAGACATCCAAATGGAAATGAATCGTTTCGTGCATGGTATCACGGATGAAAGGCATTCGTAGTAATTCCTCTCCCTGATACCGGATTACGATCATGTATCCTTCTTTTGTACGATCAGTAGAAATGTCCAATTGGTTCTGTGATTCTTCCTTTTTGATTTTACTTCTCACTAAATCAATAACCTCCTGGTAGTAGGCAGTGAGTTGAAAGAGGAGTTCCATTCGTCGCTCTATACCTGAAAACAGATTTATATGTTTATGATGTTCGCATTCTGAAGTCTGGAAATATGATCGGCTAATGTTCTCACTGTATATAGGATAGTTTTTAAGCAATGAGCTTATAATCTCCACTTTCGCAAGCTTATAATTGCCATAGCTCGGGTTTAGCACAGGAGCACATGATGCATCGTACTTTTCACCAAACCTCGACAAGAGGTGCTCCAAAACTTTACTTTTACGATCAATATTTTTATCAACATTGTTTTTTTGGTTTTCAAGGAAGGAGGCATATTGGTTGTTTGGATCTTTTTTAAAGCACTCCCACGTTTTTTCCGGATGTCGATCGAGAAACCCATTTTCTTTTTTGTAGACATCAAATGCCTTTAGTATGAATCGAGCCCCTGGCGAGTCATACAATTCTTTGGAATAGTAAGTCTTGCACAATTGCTCCCCCACTTTAACCCCTGAATCGAAAGACATCAGTGCTCCCAGGTTTTCTAATTGTGCCTGATGATCAGCAATAAGTTGCTCAAAAAGCATGAGGTAAGCTTTCAATTGCTTGATTCTTCCCTTTTCTTTGGCAGGTACTCCATCAAAGGACCGATCGACATCCAATCCAAACTGCTGAGAGAACAAGTACTGAAGAGAGTGATATGATTTGAGATCTCTATATCTACCCTTGGGAACGGTTGGGCCGAGCTCTTTTTCAAACAATGGGCTTACCGCCTTTCGATCTGCCAATAGGTTATAATAGGTGTTGACCTTTACCTGGTCGATACGTCTGACCAATTGATTACCGTCGTAAAACTGGAGGGTACTGGAATCATTAATCGTTTGTGCAACTCTGGTGTAATCAAAAAATGGTGATGTTCCTGATACAATTTCTCCTTTTCCCTTGGAAGATTTGTGCGTATGGTTAGGTTGAATATCGAATGAATATATGCTTGAAATCTCAGCTTTATTCATAAGCTCAGATTTCAACTTTTCAAAGTCAAAACGTTGCAATAAAGGTTTAAGATCTTCGTCATTAATAAACCCATTATTCAGCCTTGGACCACTGAGAATTTGATCCACACTTTTTCCCTGCTCTTTTAACTCTTCGTATGATTGAAAATGAATGTAAGTAGACCATGAATTATTTAACTGATAATACACCCATGCTATCTCCTTTTCAAGGTCAAGACCAGAAGAGAAATAAAACTTACCAGTCAAGTCCCACCGAGTGGGAATAAGCATTTTAGGCTTTAAAAAATGATCTCCTAGATTTCTATGCTGAAAAAGCAATCCGTTAATACCTTCATGAAGCTCTTTAAGGTCAAGCTTTAACGATTTTTTTGCTTTCAATGAAAGTTCATCCTCTTTGGCACTTATATAAGTTATCTTAAGCTCATCGCACAATTCATAAGTAGTATGTAAACTTCCCCTGAATACCTCCCTTTTGATGGGTTCAATCCAACAGTTTTTAATGGCGTCTGACCGATCGATTAGCAGTTTTCTAAAATCGGGCAGCGTAATAGGATTTGTGAAGAGTATTTCACTTGCACGATATAAGCTATTTTTGGTTCTAACATTTCCCTTTTTGTCAGATAAAATGTGTGCTATTGGAAAATTGGCTTTGTAGCCAAGATCCAACAGTGCAAAGCAAAGTATATCCAGTATTGTTCGACCTGGATCTGAATCATTATAGTTGGACCATTTGTCTCCGCCGGCATCCTCTATTGCATGAATAGCTTCCCAAACCAAACTTTTATAATCCAGGTAATTTGGAGCGTCAATTGCCTCAGGAAGCGTGTCGATATGTGAGATATCATTCATACGGTGACTACTTCAGTTTTATATGTTGAGACGTCTTCATTGGACACGCCTACGTCATTAATTTGGTGCTTATCTGCTGATGCTAATACATGTAATGGCCCAGAAGGCAAAAGCTGTTGCTTGTTGTATTTCTTTCCCTCATTATTTTCATGAAAAATTCCATAAACAGGTTTTTCACCAACCCTGATTTTTACATTTTCGAATGAGGAGAGGTATGTTCTGGCACTGATGAATTTTAATAGATCATTCACATGCAGTATGGGTCTGGTAAACGCCAATTCATTATTTTCAATCCAGGGTGAAAGGAAATCCTTCAGGTCTGAATTGAGCTGTTCTTGATACATTCTGACAGCCTCTTCTTCAACAAATACAGCATCAAGTGAAATATGAACCTGATCAAAGTGGGTATGCTCCACCTCAAGTCGAACGTTAGATGAAACCTTATTTTGAATCAATAGCCTTACATCATTAAGCGTATTGATTGATGCAACTGGATGATAGGGATCCAATTGACTTTTGGATGTTACTTGTGGTAAAATCGAAATTTTAAGGTTGGGCTTGCTATAATCCGCTTTGGGATTTGAACTAATATTTACCTGATAAACTTCAGGCATTTCCTGTAAAATGATTGACTCAATATAGTCAATGGATACCCCTCGATCTTTATTTCGAATCCGTGTCGCTATACGTTGATTAAGTCCAGAATCATTTTCAGGGTTTTGTCCACCGAAAGAAGAGAACGGCTGAATAATTTTTGCAATGGCTGGAATAGGTTCTTGGAATTTTGAAATGGTTCCAGCTTTTAGTGTGTTTAAAGTATTGAACTCATTGTCACTTTTTATCACTCTAGTAATACGCACTGCATTGGTATCAATCATCCTTAGCCTGCAGTTTTCTACACAATCTTGGTGCGCAGAAAACCGTAACCAATAGTTTTTCGGAGGCATGATCGGATTATTGATTTCTGGTTTCCTATTTATGAAAACTCGAATGATTCCAGCTTTCTTTAAACCGAGTGTAGAATCTTCCAGCACCTGTACTTTTTCCCAGTTTTCACTTCCAAGTACTTCAACTTTTATCTTTCGATAATGCGATGAAAGCGTAGTTTTATTTAGATCTTCTACTCCAAGAAAAAAAGAAAGTGTAGTTTCAAATTCAAGGTGGGAAAATCCCATAAATACATACCCATCACCGGAATATTCCGGAATTAATTGCTTATCGGATACGCCCATTTCTTCAATACCAAATGGATGAATTCTAAACATTTTGTTTTCAGAATCTGAACCAGGAATCACTTGAAAAGTGGAGCAATAGTCAATGGTCACTCCTTTTATTTTTGGCACATAGGGCTTATTGGGCAATGGTTTAAATGCGTGATCTTCCTTTTTTTTCTTTGGCCATATTTTCTTGAGTACATCTGTGATCAACTTAATCCATCCGCCTGATGGTGTCAGGTATTTCAGAATGTGATCTGAAACCCAACCATAAATCTTTTTCACCTTTTTTAAACCAGAACCTATTTTATTTTTTAACCCATCAAATATTTTTTTGAACCATCCTTTATTACCTGATTTGGGTTTTGCTGGTGTATAAGTATTAGAACTGTTTTTGTTATGATCTTTGTTTTTATCAGATGAGATACTTGAGCCCGAAGAGGATTGGTCACCTTTATGTTTATGCTTACGGGCCTTTTTTGCTGCTTTAATAGTATTCTCTAGTGTTACTTCAGAGATAATCTTTGGATATAGATCATTTCCAAAGGCTTTATCCGGACCTGTTAGCTCCAAGGACATAAATCCAGACCGGCTTTTATCCGAATAGGCTATAGGAGACTTCAGTGAATAATCGGGATCGATTGATGTGTCATAGGTATATGTCACAGAAGTAAGCGGACTCTTATCCGTGCTATTCGGTACAATTGAACCGGCCTTTTTTTCACCACACAACTGGCCACATTTTGTAACGAAATCTACTTTATTGTTACCCTCAAATAACGGCACCTCTCTTGGAGGGACATACCATGTACCCGTGTTGACATCAAGCCATGATAGCGAGCATTTAAAGTTATTTTTGGAAAAAACAGGATCTAGATGTTGATCTGTGAGGTAAGCGTTGTACGCTGAATAATAGTCACTAAAAGAGGGTAGATTAAGCCAATTAACATTCAATCTGAAAAGCTTTGTATGCTTTGCAAAAACTTCATAACACCCGATAATCAATTGTGACCCAATGGAAGGATTACCTCCAAAAGGTGCTACTATGGCATTTGCACTCGCTTTACCCGTGGAGGTGACAAGAGATAGAATACTTAAATCTTTTGTAGTCGTTCTTATATGATATGAATCAAACGAAATGTTGCTAAATACTTTATATGGATTTAGTCCTTTGGCATTGGACTTATTTTTTAATTTAATCTTGACAATGGGCCATTCCGAATTGTATCCCCTTCCATGTATTTTTTCACTGTAGGGAACAACTGATGAGCTTGACTTTTTAAGCCCGAAACATATGCTTAGATTTCCATTGATGCTCTTGATTTTCTGATAGTCGGGAGAAAACCATCCTTTGGTTCCAGTCAATTGCAATTCAACCAGATTGTTCAGCAGTTTCTCTTTTACTTTAGATGTTTGATTATCTGTGCTTGTATTCTTATTAAACAAGATCTCAACACATCGTTTTCCTCCATCGAGACATAATTCTGGTGATGCAATAGCAAATCCCAAACAAGAATCTACCGGCGATACATTTTGGGATTTTGACCCGCCAAACATTTTGAACGACTCATACAGTCCGGTTTCCTTATTAATGGTTGGAGCTCCAAACCCTTTTACTTGGCATGTATTTAACACTTCTTTCGATTGATCAGATATATCAACAATTAGGGTCCGATAATCTGTAATTACCGACGGAGTGACCTGCAAACTCTTCTCGGTTTCGAATAAAATGGGATTGCCATTTGCATCGGAGCCTCCAAGCATAAGTGTCGAAGATGGTATAGTTACTATATCCTTATTTTTGGACAAAACCAGGGTAACAAATGCCTGATCTCCGAGAGCTCCATTCTTTTCAAATTGAAGCACCTCTCGATAATAAAAATCCAAATGACGGGGCACCAAATCATTGATTGCATCTTGTTGTAATCGATAGGCATTTAAGAATCCAAGAATTAATGCGATATGTGGTTCGGTATTCTTGGTTTGGAGACTGTTATAAAAAGTATTTTTAGCCTTTTCTGCGATAGCCTTTTGCTGATTATGAAGGCTCTTTACTGCTTCACGCAGACCATTCAAGAAAGCTTTTCGATTATCGAAAAAATCGAACATCTCTACTTTGGATCGACGTATATTGGGAAACGGATTGAAATTCCAGAGAACATCCAGCTCTTGAAATTTCTTAAACTCATTATCCACTTTTTCTTTATTATTCAGTGCATTTGACTGAATGGCGAAATAGTAAAAGGCATATAAATCTCTTAATCCGAAACTCAATTTGCTCCAGATCAACTCTTTTAGATATGCATGAAAAGTGGTGTCTACATGTAAACGTGTAAACGTTTGGAACCATTCATTTATCTTAAAGATGGGTTGGAAAGCCAATTGAAATAATTCCCAAAGCTTCTCTGATAATTCATTTTTGTGATCTTCGTGTGATTCAATCTTTCCAACTGCATTAATAAATGATAGAATCTTGTGATAATCCTTATCTTGAAAAGACTCGGCAATTAATGAAAGTAATGAGGATAAATCAGTCTGAAAGAAATCGTTCCAGTCCCCATCCCGATGTCCATCTTCATTGTAGTACCAAAACTGCTTGGCTAATTCGGCCATAAAGTTGAGAAGTTCTGAGCTAGAGCGATCATCTACCTTGATTTGAGAAGGGTCAAGTGCAGGATTAGTCAAAGTGCGCTGACTTGCTGCGAATAACCGGTCGATATGGTTATCCTCAATCTTCATATTGCAAGATTTGAACCTTCGTGTATGTAAAATGGGTAGACAAAATTGTGCCTGGAATTGATCTTCCTGATCGAATAACTCACATGAATAGTAATGAACCCATCCAGCTGGCTCGAGGAATCAAAAACGATCTCATCTACCAAAATTCGTGGCTCAAATAGTTTGATCGCAGTGGTCAGAGATTCTTTCACTTCTACTTCCAACATAATATCCTGAGTACTGAACATAAGATCTTTTAAGCGTGTACCATACTGCTTATTGGATACTCTTTCTCCCACGTGAGTTGAAAAGAGTGTCTTTAGGTTTTCATTGATATTCTCAACATCCTTCGTCATATGAACTTGATTTGCTCCTTTAAAAAATCTGGGTGGATTGCTCCATCCAATACCTATCAATGCTTCGCTTTCATTTTTAATTATCATGTCATCCTCCTATTTCTACATTTGGTGCACCAACTAAGATTGTACCTCCATGAGCAGTTTCATCTCCCATTCGCGCTGCAGGTCTACCTTCAATCATTACGGTCATACTTCCTTTCACTATTACATCCGGTGGGCCTACACAGATGAGTTCATCGCCCACAACTGAGGCTGGAAAACCATCAATCAACACAGTAGGCGCGCCTGGCCCAACAATTGGTCCTCCAACATGAGGGATAGGTACCGGCGCAGGAGTTTGCATCGGGCATTCATGAAAATCTGTTATTCGAGCTGCTGGGGGCATATTTCTATTGTTTTAGTTAATCATTACCATTGCACCGTTTATGGTCACTTCTTCTCCACCTGAAACCATTGCAGTCATTCCTCCTTGGACTTGCGCCTCTTCTTCTGCTTGTAGTGTTACACTGGCACTCTGAATGGTGGCAGATTCTCCCGCTTCAGCTGAAAGTGTTGTTCCTGCTTTCAACGAAATCGCTTCCGCTGCTTGCAAAGTCATGTTAGAGGCACTTTTTATTGTGACTCCAGAACTATCCATGACTATGGAATTTTCATTCTGATCCTGAATGGTGATACTTTGATCTTGATCACTCCATATCATTTTATTGTTTCCTGGGGTGATGATGGTAGTCACCTTATTTTCATCATCAAATTCCAACTTCAATTGATTTTTTGTGACAATAGCTTTTATGCTATTCGTTTCGTCCGGTGTATATGGAGCTACTTTGCTGTTGCTGTTGTAAAGCGAACCAAGAATGATCGGATATCTAGGATCTTCATTTAAGAAACCCAGGACTACTTCATCACCTACTTCAGGATAGAAGAAAGACCCAGCCGTATTGGTCGCATAAAAATTGGATAGTCTGGCCCAGATGCCATCTCCACCCTCTTTGATGATTGGGACATCCACAAGTACCCGAAACTCACCATCCGGATCTTCATTGATCTGCTTGACTGTTGCGTTTTGAAGCCCTTGTATACCAGGGAGCTGGCCAGACGCCAATGGTGCCTGAAGATCTACCCTGGATGAAAACCACTCGGCAGACATACCGGTTGTCACTTCAGTGATCCAATTTCCACTTCGCAACGTATGATTCACTCCAGACACAAATGCCTTTCCATTAAATCTTTTTCCCATGCCCTGGATGTCGATGAGTTTTCCTGGCAAAAGGGTGGCATTACCCTGAAAATTCAGCGTACCCAAAATCTTGGAGAATTTCGACTTGGTGGCCTGTGCCTTTGCCCAGGTATTCAAACTTCCTTCATCGAGCGGTGCGGTTGTCTGCAGCTCAAAGTCGTCAAGACCAATAACATCTGTCATTGAGCTTCCTTCTACATTTCCTTGTTCATAATTCGAAGTTGAGGATTCGCCAGTCACAATTTTTTGATTCTTTAAATCCCACGCATTGCATTTGATAGATTTAAACTGATTAGTTGCATCTAAGCTGGCATCAAATCCCAATATATCTTCACCGTAGGTTACCTCTACTACTGCGTCAGATTCGTTGTTGGGGTCTTTTATCGAGAGCTTACCACTGTCATTTATCACTACCATTCCGTTGAATTCTGCACGTGACAGAACGAAATCCCAATCTGTAGCATAATATTGTACGACCTCAGGTTGCTCGCCTGATGTGCTATCTACATCAGCACTCAATCCACTGTATGCCCCGATTACTTTACTCATTAGATCACTGTCGGTAGACTTTGTGAAATAGGCATTCTTTCTACCTACCGTCATCTTAATGGCTTCATCTTTACAGACAACTTCCAGAATAGGCCCCTGTCCGGTTTGTACGCGCAATCCCTGTCGCAGGACTACTCCTTTAAAAACAGATTCGTTGGTTTCATCATACCCTAATTTCACTTCAATTTTTGCCCCCGGAAGGAATGTTTCTGAGTCGCTAATAGGAAAATCTTCCTCGGAGGCGCTACCATCCAGCAAGACAATCTCACAACCGGAAATGCGATTTACAGACTTGGTAATAGAGATAGAAATGACATTATAAGTGTCCTTAATGGGGCTTCCATCAGCCAGTACCTCATAGGAAACTAAATTTGTTTTTTCTGTGACAGGTGACGAAAGCATATCAATTTTTTAATGGTGGAAAGTATAGTCTCTTACCAGGCTCCAGGTGCATAATTGAATCCAGCTTATTATGATCTGCAACCTTCAGGATATGATTTTCATCGCGATAAACATCGTAAACCAGGGATGGTAATAGATCTCCGGAAACGACCGTTTTCACATGCGTCATATCGGGCGAATTCCTATCCAATGCCGCTGATGGCGTTTGAAATTCTTTGAATGAAACGGAGAGCTTTGCTCTTAATGGAGATCCATCTGGTTTAAATAAGGTGTAGTTAATTTTAAGACTTGTCAAGCGACATTTATACAAAAGTGCTTTTCCCCAAATCAATTTCAGGTAGTTGGGACTGTGAATGTTACCATTATAATCATAGACTACCTTCTTAAACTTTGATATCTCACTTGCAAGATCAGTCCGCTTTGCATTTACAACACCAGTTCCATCAAAAATTAAGTCAAAATTGACGGTTGAGGGCGTCGATTTCTCATATTTAATAGTGGCATCCGGTGTCCCTTGCCCCTGCTCCACGTTGTATTGTACATCAAAATTTTGGGAGTAGGTTTCGGGATTGAGCATAGCTGTATATGATCCAACCTTGCTACTGAAGTTTTCATCTTTATAGCCTACTACCGTCATCTGTTGAAGTTTAGCAACACCCATTATCTCTCGTTTTTCCTTTCCATGGCCTTTATGACTTGATGTACACAATCATCGACTATGCTTCGCATTTGTTTTTTAGATATCGTACCTTCTTGCGGTTGATGTCTGTGTGCGTTCTCTGAGACAATATTTGTCCGAATGATTAATTCTTTTATTTCAACAGGCATATCATACTTTTTTAAATGAGTTATAGGCAAATTCCAGGGACTCTATCGCCAAAGAATTTTCTTGAGATTTAAAATCCGATAAGGACCACTTGACTGGATATGCATTGATGAAGCTCCAGGTCATCAAAGGCTTACCGTCAGGTCCAAGCAGAAATAACATGATGGATTTGGGCTGAATCGCTGTAGTGTAATCAGAGTTTAGGGTATCCTGACACCACTTTGCTAATTGCGAATTAGCAGTGACTAATCCTCGTTTCAACACCAGATTTCCATACTTCACTTGTTTTGGAAGCCGATATTTGAATCGATTTTCACCTCCACAACCGACTTCCTCTATTCCTATTTCAGAGCTCAATCCTGAAGCTTCCTGAAAACCGGCATCACTTTGACCGGATATCCCACTAAAGGACAACCGAAAGTAAAAAGACGGTGGTGGGTAATATGTGGAGTTCTTGCCCATCTAATTACGAATTAGCGATCGTTAAACCTTCGTGAGCAATTTCAATGGTATCTACTGCGACTTCATTTCCGTCGGACTTAAGGTCGGTTCCGGTAATTTTTGTAGGCCAGGCATTCTTTAAAGTCCAGGTCATGGTGGGTTTCCCATTTTCATCCAGCAGTTTGATCACTACTGATTGTCGTTTGATGGTATTCATCTTGATTTGATTGTACCAACTCCAGAAGCTATTGTCTTTCACAAAAATCCCTCGCTTCATTGTTACATTTCCGTATTTGGCGATTCCGGGCATTTTCACTGTGCTAAATACCGTGCTATTACTTGCCCGATATTCAATGATTTGAGTTTCTGCCTCCAGCCCGGAAACTTCCTGAAAAGCGATGTTTTGTTTGATGGTTCCCCAGTCTACAGAGAACCGGAATTTTGGCATGGGCCAAACGTTGTTTTCCTTACTTCCATCTACAGCCATAATTGTATATTTTAAGATTTAGATTATTTCAATTGATTAAGATTTAGCCATTTCCTGCTCTACTTCTATAATGATGAATTCCGCAGGATGAGTGACTGCCAATTTCACAGAGACTCTCATATTTCCATTCAGAATATCTTCAGCAGTCATGGTCGTGCCAAGTCCAACAGCCACATTGAATGCATCTTCAGCTTTTGCTCCTTGTAATGCACCTTCTTTCCAAATGGTGGTCAGAAAATTTTCGATCATACTCTTCACAGCTACCCAGGTATTCGCATCATTTGGTGCAAATACGTAGGTTCTGGCAGCCAGCTTCACCGATTGTTCTATCATCGTAACCGTCCTTCGAACGTTGACATATCGCCAATCCTGACTGTTGCCATCAAGTGTTCGAGCACCCCATACCAATATTCCCTGACCATTGAAAAAACGAATGCAGTTCACAGATTTCCCGCTCACTGCATCCACATTGAGACCAGCTTGCATGGAGTCATTTATATTAAGCGTGAGACCAACAGCCCCTAGCGGAGTTACATTAGCGGGTGCATTCCAAACGCCTTTGGTATTGTCTACTTGTGTATATACGCCTGCCATAGCACCGCTTGGAGGTAGAGTATTGATTCGCTCCTGAATGATACCCATGATTTGTTTGTAAGGCTTACTCGCTAACATCAATGCCTCATTTAATCGACCAGGCGTCATACCTGCAGGGGGACTTTTAATATTTCCAAGAATCTGCTCTGCAGCCGGGTTCGGATTGGCAGGCGGATTGACAATATCGGACAAACTTCCAGCGTCTCCGCCGTTGATATTTACGTATCCAATTTCATCAACCTCAGTAACCGTTGTTTTCAGAAACGGATAATAAGACACTCCATATTTTAGGGAGTTATTACCAGTACTGTTACGAAAATTTTGGATGTCCTCAGTGTAAAGAATCGGATCTGGCTCATGTCCACCGATGATATCGAAGATGGAAACGGTGGTTCCCAGGTCACCACTCTGTAAGAGCATCTCTTCCATAAGTGTGCTATTTTCCGCCACCGAAAGTAGTGTCGCTTCTGGTGCGATATACATGGTTGCATCCGGTACTTGCTTTAATAATGCCAGCCCTCCAAGAAGATCAGACAACTTCACATTCGGATTTATGATTTTATCCCCTGGATTGATTGGAGCTTTTGTGGGTTCTCCATACGTACCAACCGACACAATATATGCTGTACCTCCTCCATTCTCATAAAATAGTCGTACACTGTTGTATAAATAGTATATGGTTCCTGGATCAGGTTCTATAGTGTAGATATCTCCGTTTATTTCATAAGATTTTCCTTTTTCTGGTTTCTTTTTTTGTTGTGTGACATAGTATTCGGGAAGATATTGTGAAGCTGGTGGAGCTGGTGCCGGAGGATTTGGATTGAGAAAAAAGGCTTTAAATTCATTAAAGGAGGTAATCTTAACCGCCTGGTTGTAATAAGATTGTCCTTCATAAGAAGCTCGCGGCGTATAGCCAATAAATGCCGGTATGGCAGTGGCTACTTCTACTACTGAATTAGGAAACGCATTTACTTCATCAATATAAACGCCTGGGGTTTGTGATGCTAATGGAGATACGGACATAGTTTTATTCTTTTAAATTTTTATTCATAAATAGATGTATATCGATGAGCATGGCACCTGTTGTGCCTCATCGGTTTCAATACTTGTAATCGCTTGAGGTGAAGGAATGGGGAGGTTTTGCATCAGCACTTCATCTGAATCTGCAGACTCAGTTGATACATTTTCCGACTTCTTTTTCAATGAGCAAAATGATTCTGGCCTTTCCTGAAAGGGAAAAACCATATTCCCG
The DNA here is from genome assembly GCA_965601465.1 of Ekhidna sp. Taxonomy (GTDB): domain Bacteria; phylum Bacteroidota; class Bacteroidia; order Cytophagales; family Cyclobacteriaceae; genus Ekhidna. Next base: position 4,363,775 of record OZ271834.1, read on the forward strand.
GAGCTAAATTCATACGCGGACTTACCATCAGGCATTTTCTTTTTAATCGGACCCTCGAAAAGATTACCTGAAGCATCTTCAATCACTAAATCATCAGCCTCAGCTTCTCCTACATTCATGACATAATATTTCCATCTGGTACTCCTGGCCGAAAACATGATTATGTAATCTTTAGGTTGTATTTTCTCACCCTCCAAAAATTCACTTAGATAGAAATTGATTTCACCCATTGGGCTTTGTGCATACATTCTCTGCTCCAGTTTTGGCAGCATTAAATGGGTATCATGAGAAAGCTTAGTATTTCGATTGTTGTACTTGAAAACCACCAATCTTCCTAAGGGAGCATCTGTGTAATTCATGAAATCAGACGACTCACCAAAGAGTTGAAAACGGAGTAGCTGGTTATTGAAAAAATTGGTGATTTCTTTGAGATATTCAGCATTGAAGGTCTCTGAATAGAAAAGGCAAAAACCAGTATCTGTTAACCTGAATAGTAAACCTGCATTCCACATGAAGGTCTGAGTAACCTGGTCCGGAACAATACGGATATCCCTAAAAAATCCATCCTGAAAGTAATTATGAAGCAAAGTCACTTCAGCGAGCAAAAGATATTTTTGACTTTTCATGAAGGAAGGGCCTCCACTCCCTGATCGATAATTTTTTTGGTTTTAGTGGTCAGTTCATCTCCCTGGAATGTCAACATTCGCATTTTGAAAGGAATAGATGGAATATACTTGGCGCCCAAAGACGCCCATAAATTATAGGTCTCACTATAATTGAGTTTAATCACCTCCAACGAAAGCTGAAAAATACGTTTATCTAGCTTTGGAGAATTTTGAGCAGTAAATAACGATCGAGCCTGGAAGAAATAGATGGTTTCAGATAAGAACTTCAGGCCCTCCTCGTATTGATTAAAGAGACTAGAAAACATGATGTTTACATTGAAACTCAGTGGAGGGTTAACCCTGAAAAATGAAGCACCGCTATTGAGACCATTCATTGCATTTTGAGTGGCCGATTCATGCTCCAGACTTAAGAGTGATAAAATGATCTTATTCTTATTGCCTTCCGGAATTGACCCATCCTGATCCAGGATATTGGCTAGCTTCACCTTACTCTCTGTGGTATTATATTTCTTCTTGAGATGCAGGTCAAGATCAGTGGCAATATATTTTAGTGATTCCAGGATCATTCATTGATGATTATGACCCTCTATACCTAAAATCAAAAAAGGTTACCCTCAGAAATAAAAAATTTTAAAAAAATTATTCTGGTATGACTGCAACCAACAGATATAAATACCCATTTCCATCAATCAAACTCCTGAAAGTATATTTGGTAGACTTTAAATCCAGAAAAATAATGAACTACCGTAGCTCACTATGCATAGTTTTTTTCATCATCCTGATTCAAGGGTTTTGCCAAAAACCTATGATCAATGATGGTCCCTATGTCTTCATAGAAGAAGATCAATTGGTCCGGATGGATGTTCAAAATGGTGAGGTCATTACCACAAAGCTAAATTTAGATGCTTTCGAAACGACCTTTAATATTCAAAAATCTATTTTTAAGGAGGTAGAAAACATTGTTGCCCTCAGCGACATTCATGGGCAGTATGATTTAGCCATTGAGATTCTTCGTAACAATCAAATCATCAAAGAGGACTTAAGTTGGAATTATGGGAAAGGTCACTTAGTCATCGCAGGAGATATATTTGATCGGGGAGATCAAGTGACCGAGGTGTTGTGGTTCGTCTATGAACTTGAAAAACAAGCGAAACAAGCGGGTGGTATGGTTCATTTTCTACTCGGTAATCATGAATACATGGTACTGCATAAAGATCTTCGATACCTCCATGAAAAGTATAATGCTGTATCTAAACTCCTGAAAATCGACTATGATGATCTTTTCGGAAAGGAAACCGTCCTGGGTAGATGGTTGCGCTCCAAACCCACGATTCTAAAGATTAATGAGCACACATTCGTTCATGGTGGAATATCGAATGATTTCATCTCTAAGGCTGGTTTTGACATTGAATCAATCAATGAAACCATGCGGAAATCCATTGACCGAAATAAGAAAGAAATGAAGGCCACAGATTTTTATAGCACCTATTATGGACGCTCGGGCCCAATTTGGTACCGCGGATATTTCTACGATAACCTTTCTGATCAAACCATTGATAGTGTTTTAAACAGAACCTCAAGCAAACACATTGTTGTTGGTCACTGCTCGAATGAAACAGTTGTCAGCCTTTTTGACAACAAAATCTTCGGAGTAGACTCAAGCATTAAAAAAGGAAGATACGGTGAAGTGCTTTTCCTTCTAGGCAATGAATTTTTCAGAGGGACTAAAGACGGAAAGAAGATTCCCTTTCAATAAAATAGTCCCAGCCATAAAGCCGGGACTGGAAACCAACGCTTGGAAAACTCAGCGCTATTGGATTCTATCACATTCGGTATAGGTAAACTTCTTGATCCAGGTCTTACCTCCATCATAGGAACGATCTGCCTTCCATGAAAAGTGATTTTCCGTGATATTGAAGAAGTAGATTTTTTGATGAATGGGTCTACCCTGCCAATCTACTCCTTCGAAATATCCTTCCAGCTCCATATTCTCATCAAATTTTCCGGTCATGAGCCAGGTAGAGCTTCTCGGACCATTTATTGGGATAAATGTCATGTGCCATTCTTGATTCAAAGGATCATATCCCCTGATGGCTGGGCCATTACCGGTACCTCCCCAGTTTTGTTCTGTCTTCCAGTCATCCTGAATACAAAACCCATCATAGCCATAATAAAAGGTCCAGATTGCTGGAGCAAAATCAAAATAAGTTTTATTGACAGTATCAATCATCTGACGTCCTTGGCCATTCCATGAACCCATGAATCGCTCCCATAGCATATTTTCCATCCGTGCGTTCACATTTAAGCCCTCCGGCTTACCATCGGCAAGACTTGCCAGGCGCTCTCTGCTTTGCCAAAAATCATCTCCACGCTGTATTAGCTCAGATTCATTACGTGCTTCCCATCGATCGAGTGTATTTCCCTGATTGGTGACTGAAAATAGATAGAGTTTATCATCAATGACTTTATAACTCAATGGAGAAGCTGGAATTCTGGATTGCCCATAACCCTCCTCCTTTGGTTTGTGAGCCATTCGATATGCACACCAACCACCATATTGCGGTAAATATTTTTCCGGATTTTTTGCGAATTTATTTTGATTGGCCTTGCTGGCAAACAGGTAGGTTACTCCTTTATATTCATAGCTTATTTCTACCTCGCCCTTCAGGGGGATCTCTTTTTGATCGTCACTTGACTTGCCGAAGTAGGTGGTCGCATCATAGCCACGAAGTGCTAGATTATTCTTGTCTATGTGAAAATACCACCGCTCCCCTGTTTGAGAGATTGAAATCAATGGTATCAAAAATGTAAGTAATTGTAGTGTCCTTTTCATTGGTTTTTTATAGCAAGAGTAGAGAACCTTAAATAAAGGAGCGTTCGCGGCAATGAGTCCGAACTAATTATTAGTTGGATGAATTATTCTGCAGCATGTAGTTGAGAATTCTGAATGAATCTTTAGTGATCTTGTTAGCCCTGGGATTATTGGCAAGCACAAAAATTCCAACTTGCTTTTCCTTATTAAATCCAACGAACGCCGAAGAACCTGAAACTTGACCATTGTGCCAAATGATCGTTGAGGAAGTATCCTCCTCAGGGTTGTATTTAAACCAACTCAACCCTACTTCAAGTCCCTTTTGCTTTGGATTTTTAGATATAAAATAGGATGTATGTTGAAGTTTGATGGCTTCCCAAAGTGGTGGATAGTACGTACTGTCCATTTGAAGTCTCAGGTACTTTAGCATGTCAGTACCAGTAGATTTAATACCTCCGGCACCTTCAATTCCACCGTTTTTAAATTTGGTCCTAAAAACACGAAATCCTATCAAATTATGTGGTGTGGCATAGTGCTTTTTTAACTTTCTTGATGTACTGGTGGTAGTACGCTCCATGTCAAGAGGTTCGCAAATAATATCATTTAAAGCTTCTTCATATGAATTTGAATAAGGTTTAGATACGATTCTTCCTAAAACACCCATTCCAAGATTGGAGTACTTTAATGTGCCTACCTTTTTTTGGTTAATACCAAAATGATTTAAATCAAAATTCACCGATTTTGCTCCGTAGGTAGAGAAATAGGGAATTGGAGGAGGAATAATCAGCAGCTGCCACGGGATATCTATAAATGGTGAAGGAGCGCCAATGGCTTCCAGCAAAAATTTCTTTGACAAAGAAAGTGTAATGTATGATGCCATTGGCAACGCATGCAAAGTAATGGTATTACCCGGGAGCCCACTTGTATGAGTTGCCAATTCTATTAAGGTTGTTTTATCATATTTATCAGCATTTTTTATTTCAAGTAGATTAGCCAAGGTGTCAGTTAAACTAAGTCGGCCGTTCACCACGGCATCAGCGAAAATGAGTCCCGTGAAAGTTTTACTTATAGAACCAATTTGATAAAGATCATTTTCACTTGATCTTCTACCCAAGAGGTTGATGTGACCATACGTCAGAATGGTATCTCTACCCTGGTAGTAAAGTCCAACAACCAGCGACCTGTTATGTATTTTCTTAGTGAATTTCTTAAAATATCTATCAGACTGATCCATGAAATCACGATTCATCCCTTGCGCATGCACTGATTCAACCGATATTAGGAACATCTTGATGCAAATCAGGTAGACGATTACATTAAACGATTTTAACATTTTCTTATGTGTAAATAGCAATGTTAATCTTTCCTACAATTGAATTTGTTCGAGATAATTACCTCGGATATTATGCCACCTTCAGCTGTCTAAAATATTCTTTGGGTGTTTGCTTAGTTACCTTCTTGAAATACTTATTAAAGGAAGTCTTGGAGTTGAATCCCGCCTGGATAGCCAAAGCAAAAAAAGTAAAATGACTGTTGTCAGGATCTTTGACCAGGCGTATAAATTCCTCAACTCGATATTTATTGATTAGATCATAAAATCCAACTTCAAAATGTTGATTGATGGTCTTGGATAACATGACATTGTTTGTTTCCAGGATTTTGGCTAGACCGAGTAGTGAAATCTCAGGATCCAGAAATATCCGTTTCACTTCCAGTTGTTCTTTCAGTTTTTGAGCAAGATCTTCGATTTGCCGTTGTTCGCGTTCATCTCTGACCCCTTGATTTCTCATTTTCACTACCATATCTCCGAAGGTTTCAGGGCGTAACAAGAGATAATATCCAAGACCATATCCCATCCAGGAAGCAGCAACCCACGTAATTTGATATCCGAATGACGCCAGACCAAAATCAATCAAATAAAGTACAATCATAGATCCGAAGCATACCAGAACCACTAAATACCACCACTTAATCATATACACATAACCTGCCAGGAACTTTACTTTTTGACCAAACTGATGTTCCATTTTCTTTATGTGCTGTGCAGATTTAATCCAATAGATGATGTTGTGAAGGAATGCTACTATCATGATCACCAGGTAGTAATAGTAGATTTCTCCAGTATGCATCCGCTCCACATAGGAGGAAAGAGGTAAGAAAAAAATGGGAATGGTGACTATCACATGAATGATCAACGGAATGAAATGAATCCAGTGATTGGTTTTCTTTTTTTTAGTAACCGAGGTATCAATAAATACACTTTGCAGAAAGAAATAGTATAGCGGACCAAAAGCGAAGAGCACTGCATCTGTTAAAACCGGGATTCTAATATCAATATTATTGGGAAAGAGGTAGAGAATTCTTCCGAGTAGTGTGATGGTAAGTAAAGCGATAAATATTAGTAGCCATTTTCTGTCTACATTTTTCTCTCGGAACAATCGGTTAAGTACAGCCAAAAGAATTATCCCTTGAATGCCACCTGCAATGCAAATTACCAATGAAAAAGACCCAATGAACTCGCTCATTAGTTACAATGATAGCTTCTTATAGCATATCAGTCGTTCCGATTTATTGGTACGAACTTGTATGTTGAAGCCTATCTTCCTGGAGTTACATTATTTTACTGACTGTAAACATGAATATTGAACATGATTGATTCAAAGCTTTCATCCCTGCTCATTGCGATCTATGCCGTTTTTATTGGTTCACAGATCACCGAAGGTGTACTTTTGGTGCCCTACTGGCAATCATTATCTACTAGTGATTTTTACACCTACTATGCAATGTTTGGGCCATCGATCGGTAAATTTTATACCATCTTAACCATTGTCGCATGCCTCATCCCCTTGAACACCACCGTCATCTTCTTTTCAAAAAAGTCAAAAGCTAAAAGTTTCGCACTGCTTTCTGCCATCTTCTCAGTTCTGGTAATCGCATGTTTTTATATTTATTTCAAAGGCACCAATGAAGCGTTTTACCAAAAAGCGTTTAGCGCAGAGGATCTGACAGCTGAATTAATCACATGGAGCACCTGGCATTGGTCAAGAATCGGTTTGGAAATTGCGTCACTGATCTTTTTGGTCCTTGCATTTGATAAGACAAAAAAGTAAGAGCATGATTGCATTCAAGAAATTCAACTTTCTTCGTCACCCAAAACATCACTTACATTTCGAATGACATCATCAAGTTCTTTCACGGAAGAAAGCAAGCTGTTATTAAAGTCATTTTTTTGATCTTCTGATATTTCAGAATCCGTTTTCAAGAACTGCATCAACCCCATGATCCTTGCCAATGGTGCACGAACAAGATGTGCGTTCGAGAATGCATAGGTTCTAAGCTTTTCATTTTGCGACTGGATTTTATGGGTCCTTTTTCTGATGGTCTCCTCTAATGACTCATTAATCTGTTTGATTTCTTCATTGACTTGCGCCAATTCTCTAGATTTTTCAGCTAAAGCCTCTTTTTGTAGGTTGATTTCTTGATTTTTAGATTCTAATTGTTGAATGGATTTTTTTCTGGATTGCGAAAATCGATACCACGTAAAAGAAAGGGTCAGAGACAATACCAGAACCACTAGTCCACCATACATAAAGATATTTTGACGCTGAATTTGAAGGATATTTTTGTCAATCTCAGACTGAATGAGTTGGTTTTCATTGGTCAGATTAATGTTTTTCTTCTCCAATTCGAAGCGTGTTTCCATGAGCGCAACCTCCCTGGACTGAGCATCAAGAACAATGCTGTCCTCCGCACTTTTGTGCAGGATAGCGTGCTCATATGCGCGCTTAAAGTTGTTTTCTAACTCGTAAATCTTTGATAATAACAAGGCTGCCTCACTTAGCTCTTTCTTAACTTCAAGCTGTTTCACAATCTCAAAGCTTTCCAGCGCCACTTTTTTTGCTTCTCGAATGCTATTTTGATCCAAGAATGTCTTTGTTAATAGATTCAATGACTGGACCATCCCAAGCTCACTACCAATAAGTTTATAAATGGATAGTGCCTCTTTGAAATGATATTCAGCTTTATCATACGCTTTTAATTCATGAAATATGCTACCCAGATCGTTATTGAGGTTTGCTACAAGAATCTTATTGCCAAGATCTAGTGAGATTTCTAGACTCTTATCAAAACTATCCAGCGCTTTATCAAAATCACCTTGCTCTAAATGGACCGCTCCAATATTCCGATAGGCGATTCCCATACTACGCCTTCTCCCATACTTTTCGTAGAGTTGAAATGCTTTTTGATAGTAATCCATGGCCTGATCCAGCTGACCTATTTCAAAATAAATGGCACCGATATTTCCATAGGTGGTCGCATATAGTTCCTCCTTGTTGATTTCTTCTTTGATGGCCAGCGATTTGTGAAAATTATCCAGCGCCTCTACATAATTGCCCAATTCGGAGTACACTAAGCCGATATTATTATAGGTGCCGCCTTTTCCCTCCAAATCACCCACTTGATCCTTCACAATGAGTGATTGTTCATAGTGCTGAAGCGCTTGTTCATAATCACCGGTAATTTTATAAATAATACCCAGGTTGTTGAGTGCCTTATTCACACTTACCAAATCATTGATCTCTTCAGATTTGGATAGATAGGTGTTATAGTACAGAAGAGCTTCCAAATACTCAGATTTGGAATAGGCCAGAATACCCAGGTTATTATATGCATTCGCAATCCCTCTCTTGAATTTCAACTCATGTGCCAATTCCATGGCCCTTGAGGTATATATAGTCAATGAATCAGGTGATGACTGATAGTGTCTGTATCCAATCCGTAAAAGGATAAGGACCCTATTTGTGTCAGGTTTGGATTGACGTAGTTCTCGGTGCAAACTATCTAGTTCCAGGTGTTGACCATGTACAAGAAAGCAAGAAAAAACAGTTAGTAAAATTAGGGTTCGCTTCATACCAGACTGAACTTGACCACTAACTAATATACGATATCTCATAGACTCGACGTAACAGTTTTAATTGTACAATATTCACATTACAATCATCGAAAACTTGTAAAATCAGCTCACGATTAATGTTACGTTTTCTGCAATCCATCAAAGATTTTTCATCACATGACAGGTCAAAAACCGTAAACATATCAGCAGTGAATACGCTTAGTTCAAGTGGTGGGACTTCCTTTACGTCGACTGGCGGTCGTTTCTCATTTTGGGCTTTGAACAAAAAAACCGATTCGTTTCTGAATCGGATTTTTTGTATCTAGTAGCGGGGACAGGACTCGAACCTGTGACCTTCGGGTTATGAGCCCGACGAGCTACCAACTGCTCCACCCCGCGATGTGAAGTGCAAAATTAGAAAGAATAAATTGATTCGCAAAAGAATTTTCAATCCTTAATACTATTCCAAATGTCGAGGTAGATTTTCCACTCACCGTTGACCTTCTTCCAAACAATCACGTACTTACCTTTCCACTCAGAGGTCTGATCTCCATTGGAAGATTTACCTTCATAATAGCCATAATCATAGGCCTCATTTCCAATCACTTTAATCTCGACAGGAGTCACTTTATGATAGGTGGTCTTCCAGGCCAGGTTCTCCGGATTCCAATAATCTTCCAAAGCCTGCGCTTCCAATATGTCCCTGTTATTTGGAAATATTTTCGCATCAGCGGTGTACATTTTCACCACCTCATCTCGCTGATTAGTCATCATATATTCAGAAAACTTTTTCACCTGAGCCTTAATGGCTGTCACCTCCTGGTCTTGTGCACAGAGCGGAGTAATGATACAGAGTGCTAGCATGCTAATGATTATCCTCATAATTTTGTTTTAGATGAAAGATACGCAAGATTTCAAATCAGGATTTGTAAACATCATAGGCAGACCTAATGTCGGCAAATCCACCCTACTGAATGCTTTAATGAAAGAGAAGCTCGCTATCACAAGTAGCAAAGCGCAAACAACACGTCATCGTATGTTTGGAATCTTGAATGACGACAACTACCAAATCGTTTTTTCTGATACTCCCGGAGCAATAGACCCGGCATACAAACTTCAGGAAAAAATGATGGGATATGTCCGTACCGCACTTGATGATGCAGATGTCATTTTATTTATGGTAGCTCTGGAAGACAAAAATGACTACCCAGAATTGATCGAGATGGCTCAAAATGCCGAAGCACCAGTACTTTTCCTCATCAACAAAACAGATCTGAACAAAGGATCTCAGACCTATGATAAAACTACTTATTGGAAGGAACTGTATCCGGAACTTGAAATCATGTCCGTATCTGCACTTGAAGAACTGGGAACGCAGGAACTCATGGATCGCATTTTAGAGCTGCTCCCCCATCACCCCCCATTTTTCCCTGAAGATGAGATCACCGACAAAAGTGAACGATTCATTTGTGCGGAGATTATCCGGGAAAAGATATTTACCAACTACAAACAGGAAATTCCTTACAGCTCAGAAGTAGTGGTCACAAGCTTTAAAGAAGATGATAAGATCATCAATATCGAAGCGGAGATCTTTGTTGAACGGGATAGTCAGAAAGGAATCATCATCGGTAAGAAGGCGGAATCCATAAAAAAAGTAGGTATGGAAGCCAGAAAGGATATGGAAGCATTCTTTGGTAAGAAAATTCACCTCCAAACTTTTGTGAAAGTGGAAAAGGATTGGCGTAAGGATGACAGAAAATTGAGTAGGTTTGGTTACTGATCAACTACTAATACCATGCGTAAATCTGTCCTGTTTGCCATAATCTTTGGCCTCCTCATCAATTATACGTCTGCCCAACAAAGCGAATTGACCAAAGTTGATCGTATCTACTATACCTGTAAAATTTGGGGTTACTTAAAATATTACCATCCGTTGGTAAGTAAGGGAGTGTTCGATTGGGATGCGAAAATGCTGAACGTTCTTCGACTAACTTCCGATATCAAAACCCATGAAAGCCTTTCCGGTTTCTATGCGCGTTGGATCTACAACATTGGCCAAGTCCCTCCTTGCAGCAGTTGCAACCAAAGAAGTAATGAGGAGCTCTTTCTAAAAAACTTCGATTTATCATGGACCCAGGATCCACAATTCACTGACCAGCTAAGAAAGACCTTAAAAAATATTGAAAGGAACCGGGTACAAAACAACAATCACTATGTTGAGAAAGGAAGTATTGGTGAGTTTATCCCTCAAAACGAAAAACAACACTTGGACCTTAGCTGGAAAGATGAATATCAACGATTGCTTCCACTGATTAGGTATTGGAATTACATTGAGTATTTCTATCCATATAAATATCAAATCGATCAGTCATGGGATGATGTTTTGAGAGAAATGATACCAAAATTTCTTGAAGTGAACTCCAAAGAAGCATGGCATCTTGCCATGCTGGAATTAATAGTTAAGATTGGCGATAGCCACGCCGGATTAATCACGAATGTGCTGGATCAGATGCCTTATTACAATTACTTGCCAGCAAAAATCGAAATAATTGAAGATCAGGCCATAGTTACAGAAATTATCGATAGTGAAAAAGCTCAAATGGCAGACCTTCAAGTTGGAGACATTATTAAGACGGTAAATAACCAATCCGTTAGAGATATTCACAACTCCAATAAAAAATACATCTGGGGATCTAACGATGCAGTGAAAGATCGAAGCATCTATCATACCTTATTCATGGGACTTCAAGGTCCTGTTCAGGCAACCATAGAAAGAGCTGAAAGCACTCGCTCCACCAGTCTAAACCTCTATAAATACGCGGATATTACCTATGCAAAAACCCCTCCCAAACCCACATGGACATCTCCCAAAGACTCCATCGGCTATGTGAATCTGGGCGCCTTGACGACCGCTGATGTTAGGCCCATGATGGAAGAATTCATGGACAAAACAGTCATCATCTTTGACATACGGAATAATCCAAAAGGAACGTATAAAGCGCTTGCCAAGTACTTGAATCCTTCTGATACCGTATTTGCTCGGTACATAAAACCCGATTTTAATTATCCGGGCAAGTTTGTCTGGAGCGGCGAGGCTAAATGTGGTCAAGCAAATGAAAATTACTACAAAGGACAAGTGATTTTGTTGGTAGATGAGAATACGCAAAGCCATGCGGAATTTACGTGTATGAGCCTGCAAACAGCACCCAATGTTATCACAGTCGGCAGCCAGACTGCAGGTACTAATGGCAAGGTCTCTAAGTTTCCGATTTACGCCAGGCATTACACTGCTATGTCAGGCATGGGTGTCTTCTATCCTAATCAACGAGAAGCTCAACGAGTGGGAATGCAGATTGATGTCGATGTAAATCCTACCATTGATGGAGTTCGTGCTGGCAGAGACGAAATTCTCGAAAAAGCCATGGAAATAGCCCAAGAAGAAATCAATAGAACAATTGCTGAAGCCAAAGCAGCATTAGCCGCACAATTGGCACTGGATTCGTTAAGGATGGATTCATTACGAATGGACTCGTTAAGAATGGATTCACTACGTCTGATTCCAATGAAGATGGATTCTCTGGAAATGGATACACTGTCGAATGATGGTAATAATTGAAGATAGCCCCTCAGCGGTAGATTCTTAATGTACTGCGCGTTAATGATGTAATTATTTTTAAGAAATCTCATTGGACCTTAACCAAGAGGACAGGTCATTTACAGAGAGAAAATGGTTGCTTATCTAATAAAATTTAGATCCTTACAAATAACAGTGATATTTAGCAATTGATAAAGTTCACTAAACCAATCACTAACCTTAACCAAATTGAAAGATGACCATTAAAAACAGGATGATGCTATTCATCTTGGGCATCACGGTGGTTGTATACGTTACAACCCTGACAACCATCAGCCTAAACCTACGAAAAAACTACGTTGAAGAGGGAAAAGAACTTGTGGATACGCGCGTCTTACAGATGGCAAATGACATCAAGTCCCGCATGAATGAAGACCTGTCAGTTGCAAAATCTATCGCCTCAATCGTTATTGGATTCGCAAAACTTCCTGAAAATGAGAGAATGCAAGCGGAGTCCAGCATATTTCATAGTATCATTAATGATTACCCGGAATATGAAGCGGTATGGATGAGTTGGGAGCTGAGCTTCTTAGACTCTGATTGGGATATCCCCAATGGAAGAAAGAGATATACGCTTTTTAGAAAAGCCGGTGGACTTGCTGAAGCCAGAGAAACAATTGATACTGTTTATGAAAAACTCTCGGGAGATTACTATCGAATTCGGGAGAGTCCAAACATCGAAATGTCAGAGCCATACATCAGCGATGATTATGAAAAAGGATTGACCAATACTTTATGGATTACCTCGCCGTGTGTTCCACTTATGATTGATGGAAAATACGTCGGGCTTTTAGGAACCGATTATACGTTAGATGCTTATGCAAAACTAGCAATGATTGACAAATCCATCTACGAAAATGGCTATTCTTTCATGCTCTCAAATGGTGGAGTTTTGGTTTCTCATTCCAGTATGAAAACGACAGAAGAATCCACCATAGAATCATTAAGCTTCTCCAACAATATCGACTTTGATATGCACTCTGCGGTTAGCCAGGGCGTAAAGCAAAGTTTTACGGTGTATGACGAAGTTCTTGATGAAACGGTTTACACAAGCTTTGCCCCTGTCCTACCCTCAAACTCCATACTCCCATGGGCGGTGGGTATTGCCGTACCCAAATCCGAACTTATCGCTCCCTACCAGGGAGTTATAAACCTGACCATCATATTGGGATTGGTTGGCCTCATCATATTAAGTATTGTCATTTTTAGAGTTTCTCGATCTATCACAAAACCCATTGAAGAAACCAATCAATTTCTTAAGTCCGTTTCCCAGGGAGCAATCAATCTTAGTGAGCGCCTGGAGACCAATGGAACGGGTGAAATTGCTGAAATGACTGATTCTGTAAACAACTTAATCGATGACCTCTATTATAAAGCAGAATTTTCGGCTGAAATTGGCAAGGGGAACCTTGAAGTGGAATATGAACTCAAAAATGAAAATGACCTCCTTGGCCATTCGCTTTTACAAATGAAGGAAAACCTAATTTCTGTTATAAGTGAAACAGAGCAGGTTGTTGCGAAAGCTAGTTTTGAGGGAAAGCTCGACGTAAGAATAAATACAGAAAATAAAGAAGGTGCCTGGAAAGACATCAGTGAATCGCTTAATGGATTGTTACGATCATTTTCCAGTCCTCTAAAATCACTTAATCAAATTATTGATGGGATGGCCAAAGGCGACCTCACACGACGATATACCGAGCATGCTTCCGGTGACATCAAGCACATGTCCGACAATTTAAATCTGGCACTGGATAGTTTAAACAACCTTCTGAGTGAGGTAGTGAATAGCTCGAATGTCATTGGAAAGTCGACCGAGGAGATGATGGCATTTAGTGAGCAAATGAATTCAGGGACAACAGAAATCGCTGCAGCAATTACAGAGATGAGTAGCGGAGCTCAAACCCAGGTTGCTAAAGTTGATGAATCCTCCAGTCTTGTAGAACAAATTCTTGATTCTGCGAATAAAATGGAAGAACATGCTAATAAAATTAACGCAAGCGCAAAAGAGGGTGCCAGGCACGGAGAGGAAGGTATGAGTATGATGAATGAAGTAACGGGTAGCATGAAGGAGATTTCACAATTCTCTACCCTCACCATCGGATCAATAAACGTATTAATGGAGCGTTCAAAAGAGATTGAGCGGGTACTTGGGGTGATCACAGAGATCGCTGCACAAACGAATCTACTGGCACTCAATGCTGCAATAGAAGCCGCCCAGGCTGGTGACGCTGGAAGAGGATTCGCTGTGGTTGCAGAAGAGATTCGGAAGCTGGCAGAAGATTCGAAAAAATCTGCAAGCGAAATTGAACGGTTGATTATATCTGTTCAGAAAGATACTGAAGAGGCATCCAAGGTTATATCAGAGATGAACACAAAAGTTAAATCGGGGGAAGTACTTTCTGGAAATGCCTCAAGTTCTTTCAACGAAATCTTTAAGTCGTCGAACAAATCACTATCCCTAACAGAGGATATCTTAAAGGCCACAAGCAATCAGATCAAAGGCATCGGTGAGGTCGTTAGCATTACTGAAAACATTGTTGTAATTGCAGAAGAAACTGCGGCAGGTACCGAGGAAGTAAGCAGTGCAGCTTCACAAATGTCTTCGGGGATGAAAAGACATACTCAGAAAACCGAACAACTGGTAGAAATAACGACTTCACTTGAGGAAAGCGTTGGGAAAATGAAAATTCAAAAGGTAGAGCAACCGATGATTGAGAAACCTAAGGTTGAGGAACCCATCATGAATTAAGTATTAAAGTTTATTCACCGCATTAAGTAAATTCGAGAAAACACATACTCTTCCAAAAAATCCAAATAGGTGCTTGTTCTTTTGGTTTAACTTCGCGGTTTAATCTATAGAACTTTTATCCATCTAATGGCCAATATTCTCGCAATTGTAGGTAGACCCAATGTAGGCAAGTCCACGCTTTTCAATCGTTTGGTTGAGAAGAAACAAGCCATTATGGACAATGAATCCGGTGTGACCAGGGATCGTCACTACGGATATGGAGAATGGAATGGCAAGCAATTCACGGTGATCGATACCGGTGGCTATGTGGAAGGATCGGATGACATCTTTGAGGGAGCCATTCGAACGCAGGTAAAAGAAGCACTTGAAGAAGCTACAGCTATTCTGTTTATGGTAGACTGTGATACCGGGCTTCATGGTCTGGATCAGGATTTTGCCAATGTAGTTCGGGAAATTGATAAACCCATCTTCCTGGTTGCAAACAAGGCAGATAACCAGGAAAAACTTTTGGCTTCCAATGAATTTTACAACCTGGGCATGGAAGCAGACCTTTTCCCAATCGCAGCGGCTAACGGTACAGGAACCGGTGATTTATTGGACGAGGTGGTCAAGACCTTTGATGATGATGAGTTGGAAAAAGAGGAGGTTCCAAGAATCGCGATTTTAGGAAGACCTAATGTAGGCAAGTCTTCTTTTGTAAATGCGCTGGTTGGCAAAGAAAGAAGCATTGTCACCAACATTGCAGGAACCACTCGTGATGCGATAAATACACGTTACAACCTGTTTGGAAAAGATTTCATTCTTACGGACACCGCCGGAATTAGAAAGAAATCAAAAGTAAAAGAGAACATCGAGTTTTACTCGGTCCTAAGAGCCATTCAAGCGCTTCAAGATTCTGATGTATGCATCGTTATGATCGACGCGGAAACGGGCTTAGAGTCGCAAGACATGAATATTATTGGTCTCGCTCATAAATACAAAAAAGGAGTGGTGTTGATGGTCAATAAATGGGACCTGCAAGAAAAGGATTCGAAAACCGCCGATACCTATCGCAAATTTCTGGAGGAGAAGCTGGGACCATTAAATTACATTCCCATCATATTCACCTCTGTACTTAACAAGCAGAGAATCATGCAAACACTGGAGCTGGCGTTGCAGGTTCATGAAAATCGATCCAGGAAGATTCCAACGTCCAAGCTGAATGAAATTATGGGTAAGGAGATTGAGAATTATCCCCCTCCGGCTGTAAGAGGCCACTACATCAAAATAAAATACATCACACAGCTTCCGACCCATACACCTACATTCGCATTCTTTTGCAACTTTCCCCAGTACATCAAGGAGCCGTATCATCGCTACCTCACCAATAGAATGCGTGAGCATTTTGACTTTAGAGGAGTTCCAATTAAAATGGTTTTTAGGAAAAAATGACTTCCAGAGAAGTCTTTCAAAAATTTGTTCCCGAAGCTTCAGTTGACTATTGTGTGAAGCTTTACCAACGACTGGGCTTTGAATTTAAGATTAAGAAAGCACGTCAGACGAAGCTTGGTGACTATCGATTTAATCCCAAAACCAATAGACATACCATCACCATCAATAATGACCTCAATCCTTATGCTTTTCTGGTAACGTATCTTCATGAAGTTGGACATTTGATTGCATTTAAGAAATATGGCCGAAGAATTTTACCTCATGGCAAAGAATGGAAACAATCCTTCAAGGAAGTATCCGAACCGATGCTCACAGAAGAAATATTTCATAGCAGCGTACTAAATGCGCTGAAGAAATATTTCAGAAATCCAAAAGCCTCCAGCTGTTCAGACCCGGTTCTGTATCAGATATTAAAGCAATTTGATGAACCTTCGGATAAGATCCTTCTCAAAGAAATATCCATCGGACAGTCTTTTCAATTCAATCGTAAAGTATTCGTGAAACTGGAAAGGAAACGCACTCGCTCCGTATGCCAGGAAATTCAATCCAAAAGAAAATACCTGATTTCAGATCTCGCAGAAGTAGAGCTACTGGAAGCTTCATAATTTCTTCAGTTTTAGGATCATTTTAAGAAATAATTTTATTATTTTAACATCCCCAAGAACCACCGCTACTTGGAGTGAATATTTAAGAGGAAGAGATGTCACAAACAATAGCGGTCTACAATTTCAAAGGAGGTGTCGGGAAAACCAGTACCACACTCAGTCTGGCACATAGTTGGTCTCGTTCATTTAAGGTTCTGGCCATCGATTGCGATCCACAAGCTAACCTTACCCAGGCACTTACAGAACACGAGCACAGCACCACACTATTTACCTATGCAAGAAAGTACATGCACAATGAGCAACCTAATATTCAACCTGTAGTCATCCACCCGTACCTGCATTTGATTCCGGGAGATTATAAAATGGCAGAAATTGAATCCAATACTCAGTTTATTTCTTTCGGTCACATCATTTTCTATAAACTATTAGCAGCAATTCGTCATAATTATGATTTCATACTGCTAGACTTTCCTACGCACTTTGGAGTGACTGTTAAGTCTTTCATTGCAAACATCAATAGTATGTTGATTCCAGCAACTGCGGGTTCATTCTCAGTTTCCGGGTTTAGAAAATTGTTGACATATTTGAGCGGGGTTGAGAAAGAAAAACCTCTCGAAATACTGGGCATATTTTTCAATCAATATCGTAAAAACACCCTCTTCCAGCAGAAGATCGTGCGAGAAGCTGAGCAAGAATTGGGAAATCTTATTCTAGACCAGCGTATTAGAGAATCCATAAGAGTAAGCGAGGCAAATGGACAAACTGAATCTATCTATGGATTCACGGATCAAAGTGCAGTCGCAGAAGACTTTTTGAAGCTTAGCGAAGAAGTTATTGCAAGAATGAATCGCACCAATCTGCTGGATGCTATTCATCTTATCGATAATCAGGAAGTCAAGACTAAATAGTAAGTCTGCGTGAGATCAACCCGTTAACCAATTCATAAAATCGAAGTGGTGGTAAAGTCCTCCATTTCTCAATTTGGAGACTTCCAGACATGTTGATGTAATTGTCAATGTTGTAGTTTTTCATTTCATCAATGACAAATTCCTGGAAGTTGATTCCTGCAATCCATCCTGGGCCAATATCATCCAGACGAGCATCCTCCACTTCCTCAAACCACTCTTCGTAGTAGCAATCATCGCTTCCATGAAAATTCATAATATTCTCTCCAATCAGAGCGAATTTGTGTATGCCAAATTCCATCATATGCTCCAATATGTTTCGCTTTAATTGCATGATGTCATTGTTGATCGCATCATTCCATTCTCCAATCATCTCAATGACAGCAAAGCCTAATTCATAATCTGCGAATAATATTTTTAAATAGAGCGTCTCGGAACCAAAAAAGTCCCAGGCCGGGTCTATGTAGTAGCCATAGATATTTTCTGAATAAACATCATAGTTATACTCCTTCCCAGCAAACGGGGAATTGTCGTCATAGCTGGAATTGTAATATTGATTCCATCGCTCATAGGGAGTAATTGTATGCATATAGGTAAATGTAGACTGGTGAATACAAACAAAAAAACCCTGACCGGGTGGTCAGGGTTTTATTTTTTCGGAAGTATTTCTTAACCTCCGAATATATATCTAAGTCCAAGCTGCATTTGCCATCTTGAGCTGATCAAACCGCTATCATCTTTACCGAGTAGATCTGTTTTATCACTAACATCAGTATCGAATGAGTAAGTCGGGTTGTTAGTTCCAGTTTCAAATCCTTCGAAGTTGAGTAACTCTACAGAAGTTCCTCCTCCATCTGGAATGAAGTATCTTCTACCCCAGTCGTTGTTAAGGAAGTTACCAAAGTTGAAAATGTCGAAAGAAACCTGGATGGTGTTTTTCTTACCATTAGACATTTCAATGTAGAAATCCTGAAGCAATCTGAAATCAATAATGCTGGTGAAAGGTGTTCTCGCCATGTTCTTCTCAGCATACTGACCTCTTCTCTCGCTTAAATACTCATCATTCTCGATGTATTCGTTCAAGGCTGCCCACTGCGCATCAGCAGTTGCTGCATCTGCAAAGATGATTTCAGATTGAGATGCTGGCACATAAATCAATGCTCGCTCTCTTGAATCTTCTCCAGTCAAATCATCATTATAGGTGTAAGAGAATGGAGCACCACTCTGTCCGTTGTAAAATAATGATACGGTTGTAGCGAAGTTGTTGAAATACTCTTTTCTGTAAGAAACAGAAGCCAGTACTCTTGAAGCTACATCGAAATCAGATCTTCCAAGAGGAGCGTTGTTTCTTCCATTTACAGAGTAAACCCCTCTCCACTGAGAGCTGTTCTGAGAAGATGTTCCTTCAAAGATCGCATCTGCACGTCCGAAGCTGTAAGCTACATTAGCAGTGAATCCATTTTCAAACGGCTTAGTAATACTTGCCGTGAGGTTATACGTTTTGCCTTCATTTGTATTTGAACCAAGGATGATTCTTGAATACGTACCGTCAACTCTTCCACTAAAAATAGGTCGATCATCAGGTGTCCCTGTCAAAGTAGCTGTCGACTGAGGAACATTCACGTTTTCATAGAAAATGGCATTGATATTACCGGTGTAGATCGCTTCGAATGTACCGATCAATCCCCACCAAGGAAGCTTTTTATCTATTGCGATGCTCGCTCTCCATACTTGTGGGAATTTGTAATCAGAAGCAAACAAATCCATTTGTCCTTGTGGCACTGCATCTGTACCACCAAAATCTCCAACGGTTGGCTGATCGAATGGATCAGGATTAAAATCAATGTCTGCACCGTCAGCCAATTCTGCTCTTACACCTCCTACACTCAAACCATTGTTGTTGTACATAGCACCTGGCCATACGTAAGGGATTCTACTGGTGAATACTCCGATACCCCCTCGAATTTGAGTAGATTGATCTCCATTTACATCATAGTTGAATCCGAATCTAGGAGAAATCAAAAACTGTGCATCTGGCGCTTGTCCTGCTCTTGCACCTTTCAAGTCGTACCCTGCTGCCTCGATAAGACCAGCGGTCGTATTGTTGAAGTAAGTATCTTCTTCCGGATCGTCCAAGAACATTGGAATGTCAACACGCAAACCTCCGGTTAATTTCAATTGATCATTCACCTGGAATTCGTCTTGAACGTAGAATCCTAACTGCAAGGCTTTAAAAGCAGCAGCTGCCGAAGTTCCATCTCCAGTAGTATTATCTACCAATGAGTAGCTTCTTTCAAATTGTGTTGCAAGTCCAGTTGAAACATCGTTAAGATCATTCAGGAAATCAGCGATACTGTTATAGTCATATGTACCAAAATTCTGACGAATGAATACGTTATTCATATCATAGTACTCATTGTGAGTACCGATTGTGATCGTATGTCTTCCTTTGTAAAGATTGAAATTGTTCGTGAAAGTGAGGATTTTCTGCTCCAATAGGTTTGCAGTTGAAAACTGTTCACTACCAAACTCTATGTCACCATCTCTGATATCTACGTAAGGGAATGCTTCCCCAAGTGGATCTCTATTGTCTTCCACTGAGGTAAAGCCAATGATCAACTTATTTGATTTGTTGTCCCAGTTGGAAGCAACCTCAAGCGTTGTTGCATTAGTGGTATTCGGGAAGAAAACACCCGAGTTTGCAAACCTGATTCTAGAAGTGCTCGATCCACTAGGTGAGAAATTTTCACCTTTATTGTAGCTGTGACGAAGTGAAATTTTGTGCCTACGGCTAAGGTTGTAGTCAAACTTAATTAGAAACCTCTCTGCTTTAAGCTCTCTAACTACATCTTCGTAAGACCCCGGATCATATCCAATTCCATTTAATGCAGTAACCAAGCCATCGACATCAGCTCTTGTAAGTGAACCTGTGTAAGATCCGAAATCAAAAGGAACCGGAGTTTCTTCACGCTGAACCTCACCATTCACGAAGAAAAAAAGTTTGTTTTTGATGATTGGTCCACCGGCTCTGAAACCATACGTTTTAGCGCTAAACTCTGCCAATCTCTCTCTGTCAATATCAGCAGGATCAGAAATGAACTTAGGTGTTTTTGCGGCTAAGGACTGATTTCTCACAAAATAGTAAATAGATCCTTCGTAATCGTTGGTTCCACTTCTGGTTACGGCACTGATACCTCCACCAGCAAATCCACTTAATGTAACATCGTATGGTGCAACCTCAACGCTGATTTGATCCAATGCGTCAATACTAACCAATGGATAATTACCAATCTGACCACCGTTTTGACCATTATCAGCCAAACCGAATACATCATTACTACTCGCACCGTCAATAAAAATTGAGTTATATCTATTGTTTGTACCAGCAATACTTAATCCACCTCCTGGAGCAGCGCTTGCTTGAGGAGTCAGTCGAGTGAAATCCTGAATTCCTCTACTTGCGTTAGGCAATGAGTTGATTTCTCGTGTTGATACTTTCGTTCCAGCACCTGTTCTGTTGCCATCAATGAGTCCACCGGTAGTAACAACAACCTCGCTTAAAGCTTGGGCTGACTCTGATAATGAAACTGAAAACTTAAACGATTGTCCAAGACCCAGTTGTATTCCTTCTTGCGTTTGCGTTTCAAACCCTACGTATGAAACTGTAACTGTGTAAGGTCCTCCCACTTTCATATTTGGGATTCTGTAAAAACCATCTACATCGGTTACGTTTCCGTACTCAGCACCAGTAGGTGTATAAGTGGCAATTATCGTTGCCCCGATGAGCGGCTCCCCGTTATCATCTGTAATCCTACCATTCATGGCGGATGTTGTGGAACCCTGACCTAAGAGCATCAAGCTACTTAGCGCAAGGCACACGGTAAGTAAAATTTTCTTCATCTTTTTTTGGTTTATTTCGGTAGTACAAAAGTAGAATCTTCTTCCAAACTCAATGTGTAATTAGATTTAAGTTTTCCACATTCTGTTTAACAAAATGTTAACAAACAAAATTTTGTATTCTTAAGAACAGACCTAATAATCTTCAGATTGCAATGCTTTGCGCACTGAACCATGTTTAAGAAGTAGCTTCTTGGCCTCTTCAAAGGGGATTTGAAGTTGATCTACAAGCATTCGGGTGCCACGCTCCACCAGCTTTTCATTGCTGAGTTGCATATCCACCATTTTATTACCTTTTATGTGCCCCAACTTGATCATTACTGTGGTCGAGATCATGTTTAACACAAGTTTTTGAGCAGTTCCTGCTTTCATCCGCGTACTCCCGGTCACAAATTCGGGACCTACCAATACCTCAATGGGATGTTCCGCAGCGTTTGCCAATTCGGTATCTTGATTACAGGTGATACAGCCGGTAAGTACTCCGTTCGATCTAGCTTCTTTAATTGCTCCAATAACGTAAGGGGTTCTTCCTGAAGCTGCAATGCCGATGAGGCAATCCTTTGAACTTATCTCATATGCTTCCAGATCTTTCCATCCCTGGCTGCTATCATCCTCGGCAAATTCTACTGCTTTACGTATCGCCCCATCTCCTCCTGCGATTATTCCAATGACTACCCCGTGATCAACTCCAAATGTTGGAGGGCATTCGGAAGCATCTACAATTCCAAGTCTTCCGCTAGTACCCGCTCCTATGTAAAACAGTCGACCTCCCTTTTTCAATCGAGTGACTATTTCATTGACCAATGTTTCAATTTTAGGAATGGACTTTTCAACCGTCTGAGGTACCGATTGATCTTCACGATTCATATTGTGAAGTAGCTCTCCCACATTCATTTTTTCCAGGTGGTCATAGTTTGAATCTGACTCGGTAAGCGGCTTCTTAGTCATACTGTTGATGATATAAAACTAGTCCTGAAATCGGGGATTGAACAATATTTCTAATAGTAAAACCAAGGTCTGCTCCAACCTGACGAAGGATATCCGAGAAATAAAAAGCAATAGATCCTGAAAAATGAAAGGGCTCCTTCTTTGTCGGATTTTTCCCAAAAAACGCTTCAAAAAAGTCAATAAATGCATTGGAAATCAGGTCATGAATCTCTGCATGATTTCGGTGCTCAAAAATGAATGCAGCAAATGATGCCAGGAAGTGATTAGGTTTTGGTTGATTATAAATCCGCTCTATCACTTCATGAGAGGTAATATTGAATTGCTGCTGAAAAGAATTAATCAACTCGGAAGCTATTTGCTCCCTAAAAACCTTCTGCAGCAGTTTTTTTCCAAGGTAAGCGCCACTTCCTTCATCTCCAAGCACATAACCCAGTGAAGCCCCTACCTTATTGACACTTTCTCCATCATAAAAGCAGGCATTGGCACCTGTTCCGAGAATACAAACATTCCCTTTTTCTTTCCCACAGAGCGACCGTGCAACGCCTACTAAATCATTATAAGTGTGTGTGTTTTCGCCGAATACTAATGACAAAGCTATTTTGACATCCTCAGCCTGGCCTTTGGTATCTATGCCTGCAGCATAAAAGTATGTCGGTGTTCCATTCTTGATGCGTGACCCAAATGTAGTGGCAATACTCTCAAGCAAATCTTCAATGTTGTGTGTGTAAGCATTAAAGCCTATGGTTTCAAACTGTGTTATCTCTTCATTCTCAACCAGTCGCCATTGCGTGCCTGTACCTCCAGCATCTCCGATGATGAATGAGTGATTATCCATGGGCGGATTTGTAGATTTTCTCTATAATCTCTACGGTTTTCAACCCTTCCAATCCATTTGTAGCAATAACTCCATCATTCTGTAGTACATCTATCAAATTTTCGTATACACGATCATGGTTACTCATGCTTCCTTGATATTCACCGTATTCGTTCGCTGGATTACCTTCTCTTAATTCACCGATTTCATCCCCCTCAAATGATTGATATTCAAGTTTATTCAAATATTGTCCACCCACTTTTACTGTCCCCTTTTCACCAAAAATGGTTATTGAACCCTCCATGTTTTTGGCAAATGAATTTACGGTGTAATTAATGGTCCCAATAACACCATTCTTAAACCTCAATGACACGACACCTGAATCTTCAAAGTCAATGACGTCTTTATGCGCATAGTTTTCAATTAGCGCCCTCGCCTGATCAACGTCTCCAATCATCCAATATAAGAGGTCTATGAAGTGACTAAATTGGGTAAACAAAGTCCCTCCATCCAGATCTTTGGACCCTTTCCAATCGGAGGTGGTGTAATATTCAAAGTTTCTGTTCCAAAAGCAGTTGAGTTGCATGGAGTATATCTTCCCGAAAGCACCCTGATCAATTTTTTCTTTCACCGCTTCAATGGCAGGATTAAAACGATTTTGTTTGACAACAAAAAGCCGCTTATTGCATCTTTCTGCAGTTTTTATCATCTCCTCACAATCTGAGGAAGAAAGTGCCATGGGTTTCTCGCAAAGCACATGAAATCCAGCAGTTAATGCTTTAATAGTATGCTCCGCATGTAATCCATTCGGAGAACAAACTGAGACTACATCCATATCTTTAAATGTCAAAAAGGTGTCAACCTCAGAGAAAAATGGAATTTCATACTCCTCACCTAATTTGCGTGCTTTATCAATATTGACATCACAAACTGCGGTGAGCTCCCCTAATCTGGCAATATGTCCGGCATGTCTTTGTGCAATCCGCCCGCATCCAATCAATCCAACTTTGATTTTATCCATTTCCTATTAATAACCCTTCTAATTTTTCTGCAAGATGCTGATGTGAAAATTGCTTTAGCAGCTTTTGAGTGTCTGCCTTTGCTGGCATCCTGTTGTTTTCAAAGATATCCTCTATAAATCCTCGAATACCACTAATCTCAGAATACGACAAAATCTCCCCCACATCTTTATCATTCATCAAATCTCCTAAATCACTTTTACGTTCTCCTAAACCAAGAATTAAACGGCCAGCAGCCAGATATTCAAAGAATTTTACCGGTAATATCCATTTTGAATTATCGGATTTATTTAGCAGCAGCAGTAGCAAATTGCATTTTCTATATTCATCCTGAATGCTTTCATGGGGTAAGTATCCCAGAAATTCAACTTTACTTCTTAGCTGACTCAGTTCTCCAATTTCTTCTTTAATGGATTCGGCAACTATCCCTCCTATTCTAATTCTTAGTTTACTCGCAAAGATTTGATTTTCCCTGCACATTTGATCCAATAACTGCCACAATTGCCTGGGATTTCTCAATTCATTCAACATGCCGAAATAGCCAATGGTGAAGTGGGATTCATGAGGGGTCATAGTTGATTCAGCATCTAATGTGATCCCATTATGCAAAACATGGATTCCTCCAAATGCTTTAGCCAAACGATGACTAACTGTGACAGATATATCGGCTTCTCCAATCACGCTTGTTTCCATACGTTTATGAATATCCATCACGATGGAAGAAGTATTAAGTTTTTCGAGAACATCCCACTTGCTCCATGGATCCCGAAAATCCGCCAGCCATTTGACATCAGTCATCCGCTTCACCTTCCTTCCAATCAAATGAATACTATGTGGAGGTCCTGTTGTAATTATTGTGCCGATACCTTCTGATTGTATCAGTTTTATAGCTTTATTAGAGGCATTCTTAATCCAGAATCTTCTCGGATCCGGGACCAAAAGATTGCCTCTTATCCAGATCATTACTTTATCTAAAAAGCCTTTTTTCTTCTTTTCTAAAACCAGTCCTTGTTGTACATTTTTTCTATCCTTATTCCCTGTAAGCTTGTGGAATAAATTGAATGGTTCCCAAATGGGAACCTTGACCGTTGGTATTTCTTTTACCCTATCTAATAGTTTTTGATCCTTAATTTCAAATTGGGGATTAGAAGGTGTCAATACGGTAATTTCCCAACCTCTGGATTGCAGCTGCAGGGCAAAATTCATCCATCTCTGAACACCAACACCTCCACTCGGTGGCCAATAATAGGATATGATAAGAATTTTGCGGTTAGGCTCCATAATGTCTGGCAAATCAACAAAAATCCATCTATTCTGAGAGCGTCTTTTCAATAAGATTTTGAATCAACTTTTCTTGATGAGGTTCGAACCAATAAATATCCTCAAACTTTCTAAACCAGGTCAGTTGTCTTTTGGCATACCTCCGGCTGTTTCGTTTCAAAAGTCTCACCGCTTCTTCCTGATCATACTCACCATTCATAAATCCATATATTTCAGAATAACCCACTGTTTGAAGTGCATTATGCTCACGATATTCATATAAATTTTTAGCCTCATCCATCAAGCCATTTGCTAGCATTTGATCCATTCGACGATTGATACGATCAAACAAAACCGATCGCTCCAAATTCAACCCAATTTTAAGATTTTCATACGGCAAATCATTCATCTTATTCTTCCGATAATATGAAAAGGGCCGACCCGTTGATCGAATCACTTCCAATGCCCGCACTACGCGTTGTCCATTATGTTGATCCACCTCATCGAAATACTCAGGATCGTTTTCCTTCAATTCTTCAAGCAATACCGATAGTTTCCCGTTTTCAAGATCTGCATTCAAATCTTCTCTAATGCCTGGCTGGATTTCGGGCATCTCATCAAATCCTTCCCAAATTGCCTTGAGGTACAAACCGGATCCACCAACCGCTAAAACTGCGGGATGTATCTTATGTAACTCTTGAATCTTCTTAACTGCATCTCTTCCAAACTCTCCAGCACTGTATAAAGTCCGGATAGAGTGGGAATTGATGAAGTGATGGGGTACACGTGACAGTTCCTCTGAGCTAGGTTTGGCGGTTCCGATGGACATTTCCTCATAAAACTGCCTTGAATCTGCAGATATAATTTCAGTTCCCAACCATTGCGCTATTCGAATCGATAATTCAGTTTTTCCGACAGCAGTTGGACCGATAATCGATATTAATAATGGTTTGCTGGAATTACTCATCTTTCGTAGTGCTAAAATGCCTAATTTTATTCGATATGGCAGAAGTGGAAAACGATATTGACGAGCTGAAAAAGAAAATTGCCAACCTCCAGGGTCAATTGGACAATACCCAGCGTGATTACTACACGTTGGTAGAAAAAACCAACCAAAACCTTAAAGACCTTTTTGATAACTCAAACGATCTGATCACAATTTTTCGAAAAACGGGGGAGATACGTTTTGCGAATGAGGCTGTAAAGAATAAACTCAGCTATACAGAGGAAGAAATTACAGATCTGAAATTTCTTGAAGTAGTCCATCCGGACTACCGAAGAGGTGCCCTACAAAACATCCTGAAAATCACAGCAGGGAGCCGTTTTGAAAGGTTTGAGACCGTCTTAATCTCGAAAACTGGAAAAAATATTTATGTAACTGGAAAGCTTACATCGGTTTTCGAAAATGATGAACCCGTTGAATATCGTTGTGTATTCTACGACATCACCGAGCGTATTAGAGCTGAAAGTGCACAAAGTCTGTACTACCAGATTGCCAATATTACCATCACAGAAAATGATCTGGAGCAACTGTATAAAAACATCTATCACCAGCTAAATCAGATGTTGAAAGTGCAAAACTTTCACATATCACTCAAAGAGGGGAAAGAGTATCGTCAAATCTTCTGTATCAATGAAAAATCTGAAACTCCTGGCTTTTCCTTCGATGTAGATCATCAATTGATGGAATATACGGTTCAGCGAGATAGATCCTTGATTGTCTACAGTGACGGTATTGAGAAAATTAGTGAACAGACAGGGGTTAAATTCAAAGGGCCAATACCTAAAATATGGCTGGGTATCATCATCCGGACTGCAAGTGAGATGGGTGTAATGTCGATTTGCAGCTATAATGATCAAAGTGCCTTTAACAATAAGGATTTAGAACTGCTTGATTACATCGGTGGCCAAATCAGTCTGGCGATGGAACGGCAGCACAAAGAGGAAAAAATTGAAAACCAGGCCGCAACCCTTGGTGCTATATTCGATAGTAGTACGCACGAAATCTGGTCCGTAGATAAAGACTTTCGCTTCACCTCATTCAATCAAAATTATGAAGAAGCATTTAAAAAGTACTACGGCATAAAACCTAAGATTGGTACCAGCATCAGAGAAGTCTCAAAAGATTTAACTGATGAAGTAAAGGACTTTTGGAGCTCGAAATATGATGAAGCGTTTAAAGGGAAGTTTGTAAACTTTCAGACCAATAATCTGGATAAATCTGGTAAAATGGTGTGGCGAGAAGTATTCGTAAACCCTATTTTCCTGCATAATGGAAGAATTGAGGAGCTCTCAATCATTGCCAATGATATTACTGAAAAGAAAGAGTCTGAAAGCGCCTTAATAGCGAGTGAAGAGAAATTCAGAACGATTTTCGAATCCTTCCAGGATATCTACTTTAGGTGCGATACCCAGGGTATGGTAACGATGATCAGCCCTTCGGTACAGGAAGTTCTTGGGTACGAAACAAACAAGGTTATTAATACCAACGTGTTGGATTATGCAGTCAAACCCAAGCAAATTCTGGAAATCGGCAAGCGTATTGAAGATGAAAAAAGAATCAGAAACGTAGAGGGTACGCTCAAAACGGTGGATGGCAAAACCCTGCAACTCTTATTCAATATTCGCTTGATCGACAAAGAAGATGGCTCAACTGAAATTGAAGGGGTAGCGAGGGACATTTCTAAGCTTAAGGAAACGAACGAAGAGCTAAAAAGAGCAAAGGATATGGCTGAGCGATCGCTGAAAATCAAAGAGCGATTCCTCGCAAACATGAGCCATGAGATTCGAACTCCCATGAATGGAATCATTGGTATGATTGACTTGCTCGCAAGCACTAGTCTGGATGGTGAACAATCAGAATATGTGAAGACGATCAATAAGTCATCGCAAACTTTACTCAATATCCTCAATGACATCCTTGACCTTTCGAAAATAGAGGCCGGAAAAATGGATCTGAGAGAACAACCCCTCCACCTGGTTAAGACTATCGAAAAAGTTTATGATCTGTTTTCTCAACAAGCATCCTCCAAAGACAATAATCTATACTACCACATCGACGAAAAAATCCCAGAATGGATATTAGGGGATGAAACCAGGCTCATCCAGGTACTTTCCAACCTGACTTCAAATGCCATAAAATTCAGTGAGAGTAAAGGAAACATCAACATGAGTATCCGGCTCGTTAAGAAGCGAGGAAAGCAGTTTGTATTTAAAGTCACCATCAAAGATTCTGGCATCGGTATTTCTGAAGAGGATCAAAAAAGTCTATTCCAAAGCTTTCATCAGCTCGATAATAGTAGCTCTAAAAACTTCGGCGGAACTGGATTAGGCCTTGCCATCTCCAGGGAATTGGTAAAATCAATGCAAGGAGAGATTGGAGTTGTATCCACGCCTGGTCTTGGCAGTACCTTTTGGTTCACTTTTATGGGGCAAGAGGTATCTCCTGATGAGATCAAATCCATCCGACCCGACAAACCATTTACGAAGGAATTTAAAGGCAAACAACCAAAGATTCTGCTCGTCGATGACAATGATGTGAACCGAAAAGTAGCTAGCAGCATTATGCTTAAATCAGGCTGTCAGGTAGATGAGGCGTTTGATGGTTTTCATGCCATAGAAAAGGTAAAGGAGGGTAGATACGATTTGATCTTTATGGACATCCAGATGCCAAAGATGGATGGAATCACTGCCACAAATGAGGTTCGCAAGCTTGAGCACGGAGGAAATACACCGATCATTGCAATGACGGCTTATTCAATGGAGGAAGATCGTGAGCGTTTTCTTAACGCCGGACTAGACGATTACCTGGCCAAGCCGATCAAAGCTGAAATGCTCATTGATAAGATTAAAAAATGGGTAGACTTCAAACCTATAGAGGTTTCCATTGATGCCATTGTTGAAAAAGCCGAGGACCTTGCGATTAACCAGAACACCTTAAATCAACTGGCAAAGTTCGGAGGGCAGGAGCTTATTGAAGCAACATTGATTGAATTTGAGGAAGAAGCGGAAGATTTGGTAGCTAATACAGAGATCTTCTTAAATGAGAAAGAATACGAAAAAATGCGAGGTGAATTACACACCTTAAAAGGCAATGCTGGAACGTTAGGTATAGAAAAATTATCTAAACAAGCCGCTGACATTGAAAAACAACTAAAAGAAAATAAATTTGAGGGACTGGAAAGCAAAGTTCATCACCTGAAAAACTTATTCCAGGAGTTCAAAGAGAGTAGCCAAAACCTATTAGTCACCGATGAGTAAAAAAATAATTGTAGCTGAAGATAGCAGTGTAATTCAAAATCTTACCAAAAAGATTCTTTCACAATTGAATTATGAAATTTCTTCTGTCAAGAATGGACAGCAAGTATTGGATCTGCTGGCAAAGGACGAATTTGGATTGGTCCTATTAGATATTCATATGCCTGTAATGGACGGTATGGAGTGCGCCAAACACATTCGAAGTACCCCTGGAAGTAATCAGAACATTCCAATTGTGGCGATCACTGGAAATGCCAACAACTACACGATGGAAGATTTCGAAGAGGTTGGTATAAATGCTTTTATCCCTAAACCGCTAAACTATGATTCAGTGGTAGAAATGGTGAAAAAATATACCGATGACAATTAAGTACACGAATCATTTTCTAAATAAGCTTGAAGACATAATGTCTGAGACGGACTACATTCTTCGTTATGAGAAAGGTAATTTCCAGTCCGGATATTGTATCCTTAATGAAAGTAAAGTTGCAGTTGTTAATAAGTTCTTCGCATTGGAAGGTAAGGTAAATAGCCTGGTAGAAATCATTCGGTCCATAAAAATAGACACCAGTAGGCTTAGCGAGAATAACAAGAAGTTATACTCAGAGATCACCAATAATCAACTTCAACTGTGAAGGTCGTTTTTCTTGGAACTGGCACCTCTCAGGGAGTACCAGTTATTGGATGTAAATGTGAGGTTTGCACCTCTGTAGATCATCGAGACAATCGCCTTCGATCATCGATCTATGTTGAAATGAATGGCGTTCACCTTGTGGTCGATACCGGCCCCGACTTCCGACAACAAATGCTAAGAGCCAGAATCGATCAGCTGGATGGGGTATTGTTTACACATGCTCATAAAGACCATACTGCCGGGTTGGATGATATCAGAAGCTTCAATTTCAAGCAGAAAAAAGATATGCCGATTTACGCGAGAAAAGAGGTACAAGATCAGCTGAAGCAAGAATTTTCCTACATCTTTTCCGCTTCTCAATACCCAGGAATTCCTAAGGTAGAACTAAATACCCTAGATGGAAGTCCTTTTGATTTTATGGGACAAACCATTATCCCTATTGAAGTAATGCATTACAAACTGCCAGTTTACGGCTTTCGCTTTGGGGACTTCACCTATATCACGGATGCGAATTATATCTCAGAAGAAGAAAAAGAGAAAATTAAAGGCTCAAAAATCATTGTATTAAATGCCCTTCAAAAGGATGAGCATATCAGCCATTTTACTTTGGACGAAGCCCTGGCAGTTCTTAAAGAG
Source organism: Ekhidna sp. (assembly GCA_965601465.1). Taxonomy (GTDB): domain Bacteria; phylum Bacteroidota; class Bacteroidia; order Cytophagales; family Cyclobacteriaceae; genus Ekhidna. The sequence goes on from OZ271834.1 coordinate 4,394,896, forward strand.
TTGAATCCTGAAAAAAGCTACTTAACACACATCAGTCATCGACTTGGGTCGCACATGGAAGTCTCAAAAGAGCTTCCCGACAATGTTGAGATTGCCTGGGACGGATTGCAATTGTCAATCTAAACAATCCCAATCCATGTTTCACAATTACTTTTTCCTCAAACGTCTTGCCTCTGAATTAGGAGAACAACTCAAAGGATTGGCGCTTTTGGAATGCTTTTCCCAAAATAAGGATGAATTGATCCTCATTTTTGGCAACAAGGAAAGAGAATTCGTCATTCGTGCGAATCTTGACCCAAATGTATCATTATTGTCCTTCCCTGAGGAGTTTGCTCGAGCAGGAAAGAACAGTGTGGACCTTTTTGCTCAACTCTTAGATTTAGAAGTCACCGACGTTAATGTCTTCAATTATGAGCGGTCCTTTCAAATTGAAATGGGAAAGGAGGCATTGATATTTAAGATGCATGCCCGCAGGGCGAATATTCTCCACTCTGGGAACAAGGAGGTTGTTAATGTATTTAGAAAGAATTTGAGCTCTGACCTTGAAGTTGATCCAGCTTCATTTCATAAGCAAATCGAAGTTTCAAAAGAAAACTATGAAGCATCTGATCATGACCCCATGGCATTGATACCAGCCTTGGGAAAGGAGTCAAAGGTTTATTTGGAACAAATTGGATTTTATGAACAGCCTCACTCCAAGAAATGGGAATTATTTAATTCGCTAATTAAGCAGCTGAACACAAATCCAATCTACCTACATGAGGGACCCTTTATTAGCCTTTTGAAGGAAAGTGCGGAAAAAGAACAAAATGCCATTGCTGCGGCAAACTGGCTGTATAACAAAACGGTCCGCAGTTTCTATTTCGAAAAGGAAAAGAATGAAGGGATCAGCAAACTAAAACAGCGAATAAAGAAATCTGAAAACTACATTTCAAAGACACAGGCCAAGTTAGAGCAGGTAGAAAATGCAAGAAGTCCCGAAGAGATTGCCAACATATTAATGGCCAACCTGAATAGTCTCCAAAAAGGCCTTAGTAAGGCTGTATTGCACGATTTCTACACGAATGAGCCAATAGAAATAAAACTCAATCGTGAATTGAGTCCACAGAAAAATGCTGAAACCCTTTACCGAAAGGCAAAAAACAGGCACCGTGAAATTGATTCACTTAAGGAGAATATTGTCGCCAAGCAAAATCTAATTGAAAAATTAAGCCGACAAATTCTTCATCTGCAGGACATTCAGGACACCAAAGAACTCCGTAAGTATTTAAAAAATCATGGTTTGGGCAGAAAAGAAAAAGTCAAAGCTGAAAATCTCCCATACCATGAATTTGAAGTAGAAGGATGGCAAATTCTTCTTGGAAAGCACGCAAAAGCCAATGATGAATTGACGCTCAAAGTGGCGAATAAGAATGATTTATGGCTTCACGCGAAAGATGTCGCTGGCTCCCATGTTGTGATAAGACAAAGGCCAGGTCAAAATTTTCCAACTCATATCATTGAAAAAGCAGCCGCACTTGCAGCCGCAAATTCTAAAAGAAAAACAGACACCCTTTGCCCCGTCATTTATACCCAAAAGAAATTTATCCGAAAGGTTAAAGGTTCACCTGCCGGGCAGGTCATTGTAGAAAAAGAAGAAGTGGTGATGGTAGAACCATCCAATCTTTGACGTAAAAGTGACATTTTGGGCTACTTCTGAATAGAAACAGAAACTTACTTCTAGTAATGCGTACATTGATTTATGGAAAAAAGTACCCAACCACTTGTTTTCATAATTCCTGAAAATACCTCTCTTGAGCTTAATTTTCAGCAATACCATTTCAAGGAAGAGTCTGCTGTTTTTATTCCGTCTGATCAGTACGTAGACGTTGCACCATCAACAAGCACTATCCCGGTAAATAATGATGAAAGCTTAAATCATCGCTTTTTATTTTCACAAGTACTCACATTAGGACATGTGGATTCAGATGAAAAAATTAAATCAACATCTACAAAAGAAATTCTTGATTATTCCAGCAATAAATGGAGAGCATTAAATCCATTCAATACCACAGAAGAAGAACTCAACCTCTTGTTTGATGCCAACGACTGGCTGGAACAGCATATTGAGGCTAATTTCCAATTTCAGGATTTCCGTCATTTTAATAAGCTACAAAGTCTCTCCAAAAGAAGTATTGAACTCAGTGCTTTCCAATGGAAGAATCACAAGTTGATCAATAAGGCACGTAAAACACTCTATGATACTGGAGGTTCAATCAAAGAAAGTGCATACCTGCTTGGCTTTAAAGATCCCGCTTACTTCTGTCGATTTTTCAGAAATCATACTTCAAAGTCGCCAGGAGAATTTATAGAGACCATTGAAAAAAAGCCAAGAGATAAAAGGATTCAGAACAGTTTTAACGACCTTCTCAAACAGAACGTACGCGCTCATCATGATGTATCTTACTACGCAGAGAAACTCAATCTTACCGTAAAAACACTCAGTAGAATTATAAAAAGAGCGAGTGGTATCACACCCAAACAGCACATTTCTAACGAACTCATTACACAGGCAAAGCACCAAATTAAAGAAGGTCACTCTATCACATCGCTCACCTTTGAATTGGGGTTTGAAGAGGTAAGCCATTTTTCGAATTTCTTTAAAAGTCAAACAGGTATAGCTCCGTCCCATGGCTATTCAAAAAGTACCATCAATTAGGATTTTTTTGTAAACACCAAGGCCGAATCAGCCACTTGATTTGCATTGTCAACAAAAATTAAAGAACAATGCAAGAATTAGTATCAGAAATGGACCATATGGTTTTACGCGGTGAAATCCCGCAAGCAGTAGCCAGGTTCTTCAGCGAAAATGCTCACACCAAAGATGTAGATGGATCAGAGACCACTACCAGGGAGCAGGCCATTGAAAAGCTCACTGGCTTTGTAGAAAGTATCGATCAAGTCAATGAAATCACGCTGCTAAATAGCTCAATTGGGAATGATGTTAGCATGTCAGAATTCCGCTTTCATTTCAATATGAAAGATGGAAACGAAATTAAATGGCATGAGGTCATTCGAAGAGAATGGCAAGATGACAAAGTTGTAAATGAAACCTATTTCCAAAACTAAAATTGAATGACAATGACAAAGATTATAGCAACATATTTCTTAACGCTTTGTGCCTTAACGGTATTTGCTCAGGAGTACAACACCGACGACAGCAAAATTGCTTTGAATGGATACAGTCCGGTTTCTTACCTGGATCTAGAATTGGCTCAAAGAGGTTCGAAAGATTATGTATCTGAGGTAGATGGAATCAAGTATTTCTTTACATCAGCAGATCAGAAACAGACATTTGATACAAATCCTGATAAATATAAACCTCAATATGGTGGGTGGTGTGCTACAGGAGTAGCCATTGATGCAAAATTTCGGGTAGATCCAAACAAATTCGTGGTGAAAGATGGAAAATACTATCTCTTTCTTAATAGTATCGAAGTAGATGCATTACAGGTTTGGAATGAAAATGGTCACAACAAAATGGTGAAAAATGCCAATGAAAACTGGAAGAAACTCAAGTCCAGGTAATTAGTGATTAGGTAGTGATGGTTCAAGGACGAAGTAACATTCGTCCTTTTTTTATCCATTACTTAAACATTTATTAATGATATTCGTATTGATAACTTAAACATTTATTAATCTAATGGAATCAATTGGATCTCTTGAAGAAATTGTGTTGATGATTTTACTACGCAATGAGAAAATCAATAGCGTCGATATTGCGAAGGAATACGAAGAAGCATTAACAAAAAATATTTCCATACCGGCCATTCATGTGGTATTAAAGCGGATGGAAAAAAAGGGCTGGGTAAAGTCGGAATTTGGTGAACCTACTGCTGAGCGAGGCGGAAGAAGAAAACGAATTTACTGGGCAACGCCCACAGCCTACAAACTTGTAAGTGAGCTCAATGATGTTAAAAACAAGCTGTGGAATGGCGTGACCAAACCATCACTTCAATATGTCAAATTATAGTCCACCCAAATGGGCCGATTGGCTGATCAAGCGACTTTGTGCTGCTCACCTGGTAGAAGAAGTGCAAGGTGATTTGCACGAAGCTTTTCACTGGAGGATAGAAGAGCGAGGTATCACTCGGGCTCGGTGGCTATTCATTTTCGAAGTAATTCGATCGCTCAGATTCTCTACTTTGAGACCAACCAACTACTTAAATCAGTACCTCATGATGTATCGTAATTACATAAAAACTGGATGGAGATTTCTCAAAAAACATAAACTCTACTCCACCCTAAATATTCTTGGTTTAGCAATGGGAATCTCGTTTTGCTGGCTTGCATATTTATATGCCAATGATGAGATGAGCTTTGATAAACACCTCCCTGATCATGAAAGGCTTTACAGAATTGTTATTGACTTTCAGAGAGGAAATGATATTCACCACATCGGTGGAAGCTCCAATGCCATGGCTGTACAGTTCAAAGCGCAATTGCCCGAAATTGAAAGCATCGCCCGTTTTAAATCTGGTTATGGTCTCATTCAGAAAGGTGAAGAAACGATTGGCCAGACATTAATTATGGCTGATTTGGAGATGGTGAAACTATTGGATCTTCAGTTTTTAGAAGGTACGGCTTCAAAATTTGATCAACCCAACGATGCGATCATCTCAGAATCACTTGCTGGAAAGTTGAACCTTCGGGGTAAAGCCGTAGGTGCCATCATTTCATTAGTTGACTCAGAAGAATCAGAGGATTTTATCATTCGTGGGGTTTATGAAGACATTCCAGAAAATACCTCTGTTCGAAGAGATCTAATTCTTTCTTACGCCAATTATATGGCTAATGCACCCGAAAGACGGCTAACAACATGGTTTGATATCAATATGAATGCATTAATAAAGCTTAAAGAGCCTACAGTACAAACAGAAGTAATCGCCAAAATGAATGAGATGCATCAGGAACACGAACCGGATGGAGAGGATGCTACGGTTAGGTTGAAGCTGCAACCCATTGCAGATATTCATCTAAACGAAAATTATGGACACTATAATGGCATCACTCGCGGTGGAAGCACCGAAATGATCAATCTTTTTGTGGGCATCGGGATCTTCTGTTTAATCATTTCAATGATCAACTACTCGAACTTTAATATTTCCTTATATATCAATCGTTCGAGAGAAGTTGCATTACGCAAAGTAATAGGTGCTGAACGATCTGGTATATTTAGCCAGTTGATCACCGAGTCGTTCATGTCTTCGCTGCTATCAGGAGTTTTGGCTTTCTTGCTTATGATTGTCCTTCTCCCCTATTTCTCCTCGTTTGTCCAAAAAAGTTATACCATAAATTATCTTTTGGATTGGAGTTTCATTAATGGTGCTATTATCATATTAATCGGTGTGGCATTCGTAAGTGGCGTGTACCCAGCCTTTGTTCTTTCAAGGTTTCAAATTATCAAGAGCTTGAAAGGAGAACAAAAGATAAAATCGGGCAAATGGATTACTCAATCTTTACTTGGCATCCAATTCATCATAGCAACGGTATTAGTGGCCGGGATGCTAACCATGAAGACTCAAATCAAATTTCTCACGTCGTATGATACAAAAATTAACTATGAAAATGTGGTTTATATCGATTACATACGCGCAGATGAAAGTAAGATCAAGCCATACGTTCAGGAATTGTCACAGATGCCAGAAATCGCTAGTGTTGCAGCGATCTCAAGTTATAACGGTACACGGATGAAGGGAGAGATCAAATTCGATGTTCGTCACTTACGCGTCCATAAAGATTTGATGAGTTTGTTGGATATTAAGATCCTTCGAGGAAGAAATTTTGATCCCGAAATAAGTTCAGATGCCAGCCAAAACATCCTGGTAAATGAGGCTTTGGTAAAAAAAATGGGCTTAGAAAATCCTGTTGGGGAAATTATTCCTTTCGAATATGGGGATTTAAAAAATCCAAAAATCATTGGTGTTGTTGAAGACTATAATTATGAATCTGCCAGGAATGTTGTGGATCCACTGGTCATTTATCAGGCACCTGTTTACCCTGTTGAGTCGGTTTTCATGAAATTAAACGAAGGTGCCGTATTTGATCAAGATAAATTTGAAGCAGTTTGGGTCAAACACTTCGATCCATTCCCATTTGAATTTAGCTTTTTGGAGGACGCTTATCTTGAGGCATATCGCCAGGAGCAGCGTATGATGCAATTACTTGCTATTGGCTGCTTCGTTTCGATTTTTCTGGCAGCGATGGGATTGTTAGGAATTGTTGGGCTTCAATTAAATCAAAGACTGAAAGAAATCAGTATTCGGAAAGTACTAGGTGCATCTCCAAAGAGTCTTTATCAGGTTTTCTCTAAAAAATTCCTGTTAATAATTACTGCAGGTTTATCAATTGGATTAGTCATAGGAAATTTCCTGATTACGCGATGGCTGGAAAACTATCCTTATCATGTTGAATTTGGTTTAGGAATCATAAGCTTCACGATATTATTTACGCTGACCATTGCTTCGGTCACGATTATTTCACAAGTATTTAAAGTGGTAAGAACGAATCCGGTACAATACCTCAAAGACGAGTAAGGACATTTCAAAAAAAGCGTCCTACTTTCGCCATTCATTAATTTCAAATTATGACAACTCTAGAACTGATTGGATGGCTGGGAGCTGGATGCCTGCTTGTGGGATTTGCACTCAACCTGTTTCAAAAGATTCATGCTGATTCCAATGCTTACCTCCTACTTAATTTGATTGGCTCACTTCTACTCTTATATAATGCGTACATGAATGGTGCATTTCCATTTGTAGCAGTCAATTTTGTTTGGGTTGTATTCTCAGCCTTTAAGCTGGTACAAATGAGCGTAAAATCATAGCATATGGAAGGAACAAAAAGAAGTGATATTCAAATCGGATCTAACGTTTCTGTGGTTCAAAAACACCATCAAAGATCTGGAGAATTGACCGAAGGAGTAGTAAAAAAAATACTGACTAAGTCACCCAATCATCCACACGGGATCAAGGTGATGCTAGAAGACGGTATTGTAGGCAGAGTCAAACAAATTCACTGAAATTTGAGTTTACTGAAATTTTGTTAATCGTTTTATATGGCTGTTGGTCGATCCGGCCTTGAAATCCGTCTTATAATAAAAACGAAGGCTCCCTTATGAGTATATATTAGTGATCCATTAAGCACTAATTAACCAAATCAACCATGAGCTTTCGTATCATTAGCCTAGTAATTTTGTCACTAACCTCGTTAAAACTCTTAGCGCAAGAAACCGCTGCGCACAAAAAGAAAATTTATAAAGACCAGGAAGGAAAAGTTTTTGTCAACAAAGCACTGCCTGTCTACCTCAGCGTTTCCACCGATGTAGAAGGAAGCGACAGTGAGGTACTCGAAGGGAAAAACCCTACCTACAGCAGCCCTATGTATCTTGACTCTGAGGGATATAATACCATTCGTTCGCCATGGCAAGTAGATCCCGAAACCAAAGAGACTGTTTATCCCAAAGCCGAAGTAATTTTCGAATTATATGCTGACAGTAAACCACCACAAACTAAGATTGACTATGAATCGGAAGGACTAAAGAATATCAATGACAAGGTAGTTATGAAAACTGGCACTGTCAGTTTGTCGGCAAGCGACGAAACATCCGGAATAGAGGCTATTTACTATTCGCTGGATAATGGAACTTTTAATAAATACTCCAATCCTATCAACCTCACGGAAGAGAAAACTACAGTAATTAAGTATTATGCAGTTGATCATGTTGGAAATGTAGAAGAAGTATCCTCAGTAGTTGTCTTGGTCGATAACTCGGCACCCATAAGTACATTATCGATAGAAGGAGATCAATCTGAGGATGTACTATCCGCGAGATCCACTGTATTGTTGGAAGCTAAAGACAACAATGCTGAATCAAGCAAGATATTTTATACCATTGACGATGGTAGAACCTACGTCTACACTAAGCCCATATCTATTGCTAATTTGAGCGAAGGTGAACACACCATTACCTACTTCGCGGTTGACAATGTGGACAATAACGAAGAAAAAAGAACCTATAGCTTCTTCCTTGATAAATCAGCACCACGTGTAATTGACGAAATCATTGGAAATACATTTATCGCCAATGGCAAAGAATACTACTCCGGAAGAACCAAGCTAAAACTTGTTGCCATGGACAATAAAGCTGGTGTAAAAGACATCCAATATTCCATTAACGGTGGAGAGTTTAAACTTTACGATGCCCCTTTCTACTTATCCGAACCGGGAAATTTAAACATTGAGGTCCTGGTCATGGATAAGGTAAATAACCGAATAAGAACCGCAGAATTCTCGGACAAAAACAACCTTCTAAGCTACGTTGACCTGGCTGGTCCTAGTTTGAGGCATTCTGTATCAGGTCCATCTTTTACCGTAAAAGACACCACCTACATCACAAAAGATACACGAATCATTCTTCGGGGCACTGACGAAGATTCAGGTTTTAAAGAAATCGACTATCAAATTGATAATGGATCATCAACCGTCTACTCCGAAGCGTTTAGTATAGCGAATGACGGATTTCATAAGGTTACCTATAATGGGTATGATAATTTATCAAATTCCAGCACAGAAACCATGATCTGTGTTGTGGACAATAAAGGTCCTGAAATATTCAACAGATTTAGTATCGATAGCAATAAATCAAAGGAAATCGATGGCCAAACGGTTCCGGTTTTTCCACCTCATGTAGTCTTGTTTTTATCTTCAACTGACAAGGGTGCTGGTTTAGACAAAATCAGTTATCAAGCAAACGGAGGGTCAATATTGCCATACCGCAGTTTGATTGAAAATTTTAGAAAAAACAGACTTTACAACATCAATGTGATTGTTGTAGATAAGCTTGGTAATGAAAATCAAGAAGAAATTGTATTCTACATCGAATGATGAATGTTAATTTTGAAATATGCTTAATTTGAGTAAGTCAACATATTTGTATGTTGCCTTCTTATGCATCGCCACATACATCGCCGCACAAGATCTAAGTAGTGAATCTGCTAAACAAATAGATCAGTATGAGCAAGCACTTCAGAAGGCCCTGGAAGAGTCAAAGTTTGACAATGCCGCCGGTGTATGTGGGAAAATTGCATATATCTACTGGAATAATCGGAAATTTGATGATGCAATAACCTACTTCGAAAAGTCCATCAACCACAACCAAAAAGTTGGAAACAAGAATGGAATAAAAAGCGCATATTTTAACCTTGGTCTGGTCCGAATCGACAATGAGCAATATGAAAATGCTTTGACAGCCTTTGAAGAAGGGACCAAACTAGCAAAAGAACTCAATCAAAAGAATTTTATCCTCTCAGGGCTAATCAATGCCGCTTCGGTTAGTCAGAGTCTTGGGAAGAACAACGAAGCTGTAAACCTATCGCTCGAAGCGCTAGCGATTGCGCAAGAGCTTGAGGACATCAACCTGACCAAAAGGTGTTATGGCATTCTTTATGAATGTTATCAGGCCCTGGGTAACTCAGAAAAATCCATTGAATACTTCGATCTGTACTCAACGGTAGATCGTTTCTTGCGGGATGAGCAAGCGAAGAAGATTCAAGCAGAATCTCAACAAAAGGTAGCTGCAATTGCCAGTGCAAAAGCCAAAACCGATCGAGCACTTGAGGATAGTAACCAACAACTACAATTTGCCCAGGATTCTCTTCATCGAGCCCAGGAAATCGCAGAACGTCAAAGGCTCCAGCTTAAAATAAATGAGATTACCTTAAGAGAACAGCAGACTCAACTTGAAAATGAACGATTACTTCGAAATGGACTGATTACAATTATTGGACTTACAGTCACATTTATTGTTATCCTCTACATTCAGTATCGTCAGAAGAAAAAGAAAAATATCCTCCTCGCCGAGCAAAAGGAAGAAATCGAAAAGCAGGGAAGCTATCTATCCATTAAGAATGAAGAACTATCTGCCGTAAACAAAGAGAAAAATTTGATGATGAGCATGGTTGCTCATGACTTGAAGAAACCGATCAACGATCTTACTTCACTTTCTCAAATACTGGAGCTTTACAAGGATAAATTACCGAAGGATTTTAACCACCTGGTAAGCGTACTTAAAAAGTCATCCAAAGGTTATCGAGACATGGTCCACAAAATTCTGGATGCAGGTGCGATTGAAAGCAGAAAACTTAATGTGGTAGAAGAAAAACTTCTCATCAAAGATGTACTCGAAGATAATGTTCAGTCACAAAGCCTGCCGGCTTCAGAGAAAAACATCTCGTTTGACCTTACCGATATTCCAGATGATTCATTCATCCGCGGAGATAAAATTTATCTCACACAAGCTATCGAAAACGTATTATACAATGCGGTGAAATATTCTCCAGAAGAATCCACTATCTATTTAGGAGCCCAGCGAAGTAATGGATCCCATGAAATATTTATTCGTGACGAAGGACCGGGAATGGACAAGGAGGAGCTTACTTACATATTTGAAACCTTCAAGCCACTAAAAAATGGTGATATGGAATCAACCGGGTTAGGGTTAACCATCTCTCACAAATACATTGAGGCCATGAATGGTAAAATACGTTGTGAAAGTAAAGTAGGCAATGGAACTACTTTCTTCATGGCATTACCAACTTGGAAAGAGGAATAATCATTCCCTTCTAATCGCTTCCACAGGATCAAGTTTGGAAGCTTTCATTGCCGGGTAGGTTCCAAAAACAATACCCACAAGAATAGCTACGGACATAATAATTAACAATGTATCAAATGTATAAGCTGCTTCAAAAGGCATCTTGGTTAGGTACTTCACAATAGGAACAGCCACTAAAGTGAAAACAATACCTAATATCAATCCCAAAATACTTCCTATGAAGCTGATGCTTAGAGATTCGGACAAAAACTGAACGACTATGTCTTTTCTCTTGGCTCCTACAGCTTTTCTAACTCCAATTTCCGCCGTTCTCTCAGTCACAGATATAAGCAAGACATTCATTACCCCAATACCTCCTACTATTACCGATATACCAACAATTAACCCCATGATCAATCGGAAGACCAGAAATCCTTGATTCGCCTGCTCCACCCGAAAACCATTCGTTACCACTCGAAAATCATCTGAATCAGATCCAAATTGCGAGTCAAGAAATTCTTTTACCTCCTTTTGTACCTCCGGAACTTTCTCTACCGAAGAAGCCACCAAAATGACGTTTGGAGGGTTCTCCATTAGCTTAGCTTCCGAGATCAGTGTTATTGGACAATAAATTTCAAGATTGGATGAAGGAGTATCAATAATACCAACAATGTTATAGTCACGGTCTTTGAATGTAATGCCCCCGATGGAAGAGTTCTTAAGTGTATCTAGCTCAAGTACTATTGCAAGTTCTTTGGATACCAGAACATTGGCACTTTGCTCAGAGAGGTCCTTTGGAGAAATGAATCTTCCAGATACTTGAGTTATCTGATCACTCCAAGTATCGACGATTGCAGTCAACAGTACTCCTCTTTCAGTGGTGTCATCCATAGAGATAAACCCCGATTCCTGATATCGGAGATATCCCTTAACATCTGAAGTATTTTGCATCAAGTCTTTGAAAAGGTTATAGTTGAAATATTCATATTCAGTTTTACGAACATTAATATTATCTACCCGCTTCGTTGTTATTGTAGAAATCATAACACTTTCAAGTGATGTAGTTCTTGAGATCTGTTCATGTGCATATTTTTCCATTCCGTCGATGAGTGAGAGAATTGCCACTAATGCACCAACGCCGATGACCATTCCTAAAACAGAAAGTAGTGTATGGAATAAGTTGCTTCTGGCATTTTGAAATGCTGTTCTAAAAGTATGAATGATATTCAACATAAAATCATGATGTAAGAACCAACCTGAATGTTACTGATTCGAATCATTAAATGTCATTTTTATCACTTCTTTTTCCTCCGAAAGGACCTTGAATGCCTCTGAAATCCGCATACCGACCACCCATGCGATTCGTTCACCTGATTCTACAACTAACACCTTATCCTTTAGTGCCAATGGTATTTTTTCATCAATTAGAAAATCGCTGATCTTCTTTTCTCCTTGCATTCCCAGGGGTTGAAACCGATCCCCGGCCCTCCATGTACGTATTCGCAATGGAAATTTTAACATTCGAGCATCAAAATAGGAATTATTTGATCCCTCAAATACCACATCATTATTCGATATTTTTTCAATGATTAGTTTACCAAAGCCTACTTGATATTCGCCTGTTGATTCAGCTACAACATCCACTGATTCCGCTGTTACATCCGCGTCAATAAAGATGGTATTGCGATCCATGGTAAGCAGCCATCCTTCGCTGGGAAAGCTTCGCCCAGCTTTACCTTGAGCTTCAAATATTTCTTTGGCAGTAGCATAGTTAACGCCAAAAGGAGCAAGTATTTCTGAAAGAATTAATTCGTCAGAAAAAGTATCTACCCAACTAAGATCTAGCTGGAATCCATTTTCTTTTTTAATGAGATATTTAGATTTTATTTCCTCTACCCGATGACTGATGATATCTGATGCATGGGTCAGTCGCTCCATGGTAAGACCAAAAGTTCTTAAAAGAGAAGGATTTAACTTGAGTAGTTCCGGTATTACATCATGACGCAAGAGGTTCCTGTCGTAATCTGTTTTTGCATTGCTGGAATCTTCACGCCAATCCAGCTCATGATCCATTGCATAGTCATAAAGTTTCTGTTTTTCAGTAAACATCAATGGCCTTATTACCTCTACATTTTTCACTGAAATACCAGCAATACCTTTGATTCCGGTACCACGAGATAGATTTATCAATAGTGTTTCCAATGAATCATTCAAATGATGAGCAGTAGCAATTTTATCATAACCATTCTCTGAAATGAGTTCACGAAACCACTCATAACGTACCTTACGTGCTTCTACCTGAGTAGATTTACCGCTGATTTCAAAAGCCTTAACGTAGCAATTAATGTCATTTTTATCTGCCCAATCGAGAACGAAAGCCTCATCCTCATCAGACTCCTCTCCTCTTAACCCATAATTACAATGTGCGATGGCAAAAGGAATTTTTTCTGATAGAAACAGGTTAGCCATAACCATGGAATCCAATCCACCACTCACTGCTAACAGTACTTTTTCACCTTTCTTCACCAATTGGTAAGTCTGGATGAAATCATGGAACTGTTTTTGTAAAGATTGCACGACTTGATAAGTTAATTTTGCCGAATGCGGAAGTTAGTCCAAACCACTTTTGTTTTTGTAATTCTACTCGATTCCATGAGTGGTTATACCCAGACCACTGATCGAATCAAATACAAAGCTGATGATTTATTTGAATTTCGTGAAAATGGCGAGAAGATTAGACGGTTGATAGGTAATGTGGTATTCGCGCAGAAGACTTCTACCATGTATTGTGACAGCAGTTATTATTATGTGGATGACAATGTTATGGAAGCCTTCGGAAATGTACGTATTGTAGATGATTCGGTAACCATAACATCAAACAAACTCATATATAATGGCCAGGATCGGACTTCCAAGCTTCGTGAAAATGTCATTTATGTCAAGGGTGACCAAAGACTAACAACCGATTTCCTTGATTATAACATGGACACCGAGATCGGTAATTACTTCAATGGTGGAAAATTAAAAGATTCAGTTAACGTGCTTACGAGCAACACTGGTTATTACTATGGCCTCCAGAAGTACGCCATGTTTTATACTGACGTTGAGTTAATAGCACCTGATTATGTCCTTAAATCTGATACACTTAGATACAACACATTACCTAAAGTCGCCATAACGGAAGGTAAAACAACCATTATCACAGAGGATGAATCGATACTTCATGCGGATGGAGGAACATTCCGGACTAAAATCGATCAATCAGAATTTATTAGTGGAACCATCGAAACCATCGATTATTACATGGAAGGTGATGAACTTTTCTTCGATGATCTAAGAAAATTCTACGATGCAACTGGCAATGTGAAGCTTACAGCCAAAAATGACGACATTGTAATCACCGGTGATGATGGATATTCTGACAAAGCCAACGGCATCAGTAAAGTCTATGGCAACGCACTCATGCGCAGGTTCTTGAGAGCAGATACACTTTATGTATCTGCCGACACGTTGGTCTCCATTGAAAGTGAGTATGACTCAGCAAAAAGAATACTGGCCTACAATAACGTAAAAGTGTGGAAACGCAATCTCCAGGGACTTGCAGATTCTACCTCATACTTTCTTAAAGATTCACTCCTCTTTTTCTACGAAGAACCCATCTTTTGGAACCTAAACAATCAGCTTGAGGGTGATACAGTAGTCATGGAAGTGACGGAAAAAGAAATTAAGAATATGTCTTTGCTTCAAAAGGCATTTTTAGCAACCGAAGACACCATTCAAAACTACAATCAGATCAAGGGTCGTACGATGAAAGCAATTTTCGAAGAATCGAAGATTGATCGAATTTATGTCAATGGCAATGGAGAAAGCATTTACTATGTTCTGGACGAAAACGATCCTAATAATATTTTCACCTTGGGCATGAATCGAATTTTGTGCAGTGATATGACCATTCGATTCAAAAACGAGGAACTAGACAATATTACTTTTTATATTCAACCAGAAGCCCGGTTCATACCTCCGCATGAACTTACACCTGAGGTTCAAAAGTTAGATGGCTTTCTATGGCGAAGTGATGAACGCCCAGAACTTAATGACCTCTTGAATCCCAAATCTCCACTAATTGAACCTGAAACACCTCTCAAAAAGATTCCAAATGAAAAAATTGATTTGGAAGGTAAGTCACAAAGAAGGGGTAAAACGTTAAAAAGCCTTAAACGAAAGGGTGAATGATTCCTTGCATGTTTCCGTTTAATGGATAAGTCCTTAGTTTTGCCGACCTATAAAAAAATTATGAGGGAAATTCGAATACTTTTCTTGTTGATCATGGCCGTTGGTACTGTAGGCTGTAGCAAATTTCGCAAGATTCAAAAGAGTGGGGACTGGAAGGTGAAATATGAGGCAGCTCTCGAATACTACGAATCAGAAGATTACCATCGAACCATCGTATTATTAGAAGATATTCTTCCCATCATCCGAGGCACAGCAGAGGCAGAAAAAGGTAATTATTACCTCGCATACAGCTATTATCATCAAAAACAATACATCTTAAGTGCCCATCACTTTGAAGAATTTGTCCGCATTTATGGTCGATCAGAATTTGTAATGGAGGCTGCTTACATGCATGCATATTCACTATATCTGCAATCTCCGGATTATCAGTTGGATCAGACGGTAACGTACGAGGCGGTTACAGCGATGCAAAACTTCATTAATAAATATCCGGCTTCAGAATTTGCCCCTGATGCAGATAAGATCATTGATGATATGCAGCAGAAACTCGAGAAAAAAGCATACGAGCAGTGCAGACTCTATTATAAACTAAGAAGATACAAAGCAGCATTGGTTGTTTACGACAACTTTGCCAAAGATTTTCCAGATTCAGACTATCGAGAAGAAGTGGCTTATCTTGAAATCGAAACCAGCTATGAATATGCTACCCGAAGTACACAAAGGAAACAAGAAGAACGCTTCAAAAACACCATAGATTTCTATCTCGCATTCTTAGATAGATACCCAAACAGTAAATTTCTTAAAGATGCAGAGAAGATTTATGCTAATAGCATCGAAGAAATAACTAAATTTGCCGATTCAAATTAAAAAGAGCGAAATGCAACACATTACATCTTCACTTATTACTAGAGATAATCAAGACATTCTTGAGCCTACCGGCAACTTGTATGAGTCTTTAGTAATTGTTGCTAAGAGAGCAAGACAAATCAGTGCAAATCAGAAAGAAGAGCTTAATGCTAAACTTGCTGAATTTGCGTCTTCCGTGGACAATTTGGAAGAAATCTTTGAAAATAGAGAGCAAATTGAAATCTCTAAATTCTACGAAAGAATGCCCAAGCCAACTACTTCAGCAATTGAGGAGTTTTTAAATGGCGAACTTAATTTCAGATTACCTGAAGAAGAGGACGAGTCTCGTTCGGATTTAGCATAAATTAGTCGCCATGTTGGCGGGTAAAAAAATATTGTTAGCGGTTTGTGGGTCAATAGCGGCCTATAAAACCGCTTTTTTTGTGCGTCTTCTTGTAAAAGAAGGTGCAGAAGTAAAGGTCATCATGACCGAAAGCGCTAAAGACTTCATCACACCATTAACTTTAGCCACTTTAAGTAAAAATCCGGTCCACTCAGAGTATTTTGATGAAAAGAGTGGAGAATGGCATAATCATGTAGAATTAGGCATGTGGGCCGACTTGATGTTAATTGCTCCGCTTAGCGCTAATACTTTGGGTAAAATGGCCAATGGCATTTGTGATAACCTGCTGCTTGCAACATATCTTTCTGCAAAATGCCCGGTAATGGTAGCTCCGGCCATGGATCTTGACATGTATCAGCACCCGACCACTCAAGAGAACCTTAAAAAACTTTCGTCTTTTGGTAATGAAGTAATCGAAGCTCGAGATGGTGAATTAGCCAGTGGCCTGTCAGGACAGGGCAGAATGGCTGAACCAGAAGAATTAATAGAAATCGTAAAAAAAAAGCTTTCTAACACAGAAGCACTGAAAGGAAAGCGTGTGCTTATTACCTCAGGCCCTACCTTCGAAGCAATTGATCCGGTCCGGTTCATTGGCAACCATTCTTCCGGTAAAATGGGATCGGCCCTGGCCAAAGCTTTTCAGGAAGCAGGTGCGGAAACGATCATGGTTTCGGGGCCAGCAACTTATTTTCCTACCTCAGGAAAGGTGATCAAAGTCAACTCTGCTAGTGAAATGTTGGTCCAAACAGAAAAACATCACAGCAATTCTGATATCGTGGTTTTTTCAGCAGCCGTATCTGACTATCGTCCAGAAAGTCCGGCCAAAGAAAAAATCAAGAAACGAGAAAGCTCATTGCAAATCAACCTGGTAAAAAATCCGGATATCGCAGCAGAGCTTGGTAAGAAGAAAAAACACCAGTTTCATGTAGGCTTTGCTTTAGAGACTACCAATGAAGAGATAAACGCAAAGGAAAAACTCGAGAAAAAAAATTTCGATTTGATTGTCTTGAACTCATTGAACGATAAGGGCGCCGGATTTCAACAAGACACGAACAAAGTGACCTTCTTTGATAAGAACAATAACAAACAGAAATTTGAGTTGAAAAGTAAGTCCGCTGTGGCACAGGACATAGTAGACCAGGTTATAAAAAATCTCAAATGAAAATTTTCGGACTCGCGCTATTATTTATTACCAGCATTTCTTTTGCGCAAGAACTCAACTGCAGAGTGATTGTAAATGCTCAGCAGGTTCAAACAACTGAACGAGCTGTCTTCACTGAGATGGAAACAGAATTCGCTCAATTTCTAAACACGACAAAATGGACCAACGACACTTTCGAAGAAGAAGAAGTGATAAATTGTAATTTGGTCATTACCATTTCAGAAATGCCCAGTATAGGTGTTTTTCGAGCATCTGTTCAGGTTCTGTCCAGCCGTCCGGTATTCGGTTCCAGCTACGAGTCTGTTGTTATGAATTTTGCAGATCGGGATTGGGATTTTGAGTATGTGCAATCACAGCCTCTCAGGTTTAATGAAAATATCTTTACCAGCAATATCACATCAATGCTGGCATATTATGCCTATATGATTATAGGCTTTGATTATGATACCTTTTCTGAGCTTGGAGGAACCCCGCATTTTGAAAACGCCTTTAAGATTGTGAACAATGCTCAGCAATCCAACTACACTGGCTGGCAACAATTCAATAGTGTAAGAAATCGATACTGGTTAGTAGAAAACGTACAGAACCCACAATTGGAACCTGTAAGGAAAGCGCTTTACAACTATCATAGAAATGCACTGGACGTCATAGGTGAAGATCGTCAAAAAGCAGAGAAGACTATCTTAGAAGCACTATCGGGCATACAGCGAGCCAATCGTGCAAGACCCCGAGCTATTCTGACCATCAGTTTTATGGATGCAAAGTCCGCAGAATTGCAACAATTGTTTTCAGAATCAAATCTGGCAACACGTAGACAAGCCTATAATCTACTTAGTAACATTGACCCCTCAAGAACCGACGAATATAAGTCGCTGATTGAGTAGTGTCTGATATCTTTGTGACCCATTTATGATCAAGTCACTGCAGATAAAAAATTACGCGCTTATACAGGAGTTGGAAATGTCACCTTCTCCAAAGCTTAACATCATCACCGGTGAGACTGGAGCTGGAAAATCCATTATGCTTGGAGCTGTCGGCCTGCTTCTCGGTAAGCGTGCAGATACCAAAGTTTTGCTCAATGAGGATCAAAAATGTATTGTTGAAGGTGTATTTGACATTTCTGCGTATTCACTTGAAAAAATTTTTGAGGCAGAAGATTTGGACTATGAGGTCGAGTGTGTTATTCGAAGAGAAATTAGTCCATCAGGGAAATCCAGAGCCTTTGTAAATGACACGCCTACCAACTTGAGTACCTTGAAAACCATTGGTGAAAAACTGATGGATGTCCATTCACAGCACGAATCACTGCAGCTAGGTAATAACACTTATCAACTCAACACATTAGACGCGTTTGCCTCGCACCCGGAAATACTTTCTTCCTACAAAGAATCATTCTTTAACTTTTCGAAAGCAAGAAAAGAACTGGATAGATTGGAATCATTAGCTTCTCAAAGTGCAGAAGATGCAGACTATAAGCAGTTCCTATTGAATGAACTTATAGAGGCTCAACTGGACGACCTCAATCAGGAAGAGTTGGAGCAAGAGCTGGAAGTATTGGAAAATGCCGAAGACATTAAACTTAAACTCTCCCAGGCCATTCACATGCTGGATGAGTCTGAAGTAGCCATTCTTCAGCAGTTGACTGAATCTAAATCACTGATAAATTCCATCGCATCTTTTTCAAAAGAACTGGAAGAACTCAGCAATCGTATGGAAAGCACCTCGATTGAACTGGCTGATATTTTTGGAGAGATGCAGCGGGTTCAGGATAAAGTGGAACATGATCCGGAAAAAATTCAAGAACTAAAAGACCGACTGGACCTACTATACCGACTTCAAAAAAAACATGGTGTCTTGACAATTTCTGAACTTATTGAATTAAGAGATGGACTTAACAAAGATCTAAGTCAGGTTGCAAATTTGGATGATGACATCCAAAGGGCGAAGAAAGAACTGGAGAAAGCTGAAAAATCCATGCTCAAGCATGCCAGTAAGTTGACTGAGTCAAGAAAGCTCTTCGCACTGAATTTTGCCGACGAAATTGAAAAGATCATTCACCAGATCGGCATTGAAAACGGTACGGTTGAAATAAAGATAAATCCAACAGATCCATCTTCCAACGGCATGGACTTGGTAGGGATGCACTTTAGTGCCAACAAAGGAATTAAGCCGCAAGAGCTGAAAGAAGTAGCATCAGGAGGGGAATTTTCAAGATTGATCTTTGCTGTAAAATACCTGATAGCAGATAAAACGGCCATGCCAACGATCATCTTTGATGAAATCGATACAGGAGTTTCCGGTGAAGTTGCATTGCAAATGATTCGAATGATGAAGCATATGGCCATTAACCATCAAGTCATCAGCATCAGCCATTTACCGCAGTTTGCAGCAGGTGGAGACGCTCACTATTATGTCTATAAGGACCACAGCTCGGATCGTTCAGTCAGCCGAATTAAACGCCTGGCAGATCAAGATCGAGTCACAGAAATTGCCAAGATGATCGGCGGTGAAAATCCAGGTGCCTCTGCGGTAGAAAGTGCGAAGGAGTTGCTACAACTTTAGGTCTCAATTCGAAGATTAAATAATTCCCCCTTCAAAAGGGGGTTAGGGGGTTGTTAACTCCTAAAATGGTAAACCATAAGTATACTGTTATTGGTATAAAATTCCATATTAACGAAGGAATTAAGGGGTTGTATAGCTTTCACCAATGAAAATCTACTACAATCCCAACCTCAAACCACTCGCTCGTAAGCTGAGAAACAACAGCACCTTATCAGAAGTGCTACTCTGGAATGAAATTAAAGCCAAAAAAATGTATGGGTATCAATTTATGCGACAAAAGCCCATACTTAATTACATTGTTGATTTCTTTTGCAGCAAACTTTTATTGGTAGTCGAGATAGACGGAGATTCTCACAATCATGAAGATGCTCAAAAAGCAGATGCAGTTCGTCAAAAGGAAATCGAAAAACTAGGAATTCGATTTCTTCGATTTGATGATCTGGAAGTGAAACGCGATATCTCCAATGTCTTAAGAACCATCGAAAGTTTTATTTTAGGGTTTGAAAAGGACAACCCCCAACCCCCTTTACTAAGGGGGAATGAATAAAAGAAGAACAGAAAACCTACAAAAAATGTCAAATAATCTACTGAAAGGAAAAAGAGGGATCATTTCGGGTGCATTGGATCAAAATTCCATCGCCTGGAAAGTAGCCGAAAAAGCACATGAGCAAGGTGCCATATTCACATTGACCAACGCCCCAATCGCCATGCGAATGGGTGAAATCAATAAGTTGGGAGAGCAATGTAACGCGGAGATCATTCCTGCGGATGCTACTTCCATGGAAGATCTGGAAAACCTATTCTCCAAATCGTCGGAAACCTTGGGTGGCAAGATCGACTTTGTCCTGCACTCCATCGGCATGAGCCCGAATGTGAGAAAAGGCAAAGATTATGGTGACCTGAATTATGACTGGTTCCAAAAAACGCTGGACGTGTCTGCACTTTCTTTTCACAAGATGATGCAAACTGCAGAGAAGTTGGACATCATGAATGAGTGGGGCTCGATCCTTGGACTTTCTTATATCGCAGCGCAACGAACCTTCCCGGATTACTCCGACATGGCACAAGCAAAAGCACTTCTGGAGTCCATTGCGAGAAGCTATGGCTACCGCATGGGACGTGACAAAAAAGTGCGAGTAAACACCATTTCTCAGTCACCTACGATGACCACTGCAGGTTCAGGAGTACCTGGCTTTGATGTCTTCTTCAACTACGCTGATAAGATGTCACCACTAGGCAATGCTGATGCAGAAAGCTGCGCAGACTACTGCATTGCAATGTTCTCCGACCTCACACGAATGGTAACCATGCAGAACCTGATGCACGATGGCGGATTCTCTACTTCAGGTATCACTGAAGCAATGGTTGATGAATTGAGTAAGTGACATTATCTAAACTGTCATCCTGAGCGTAGCGAAGGATCTTTACCTATGAGTAAAGATTCCTCCTTCGTCGGAATGACACTCTAAAATTAACAGCTTAATGATCACCTTCCCAAACGCAAAAATCAACCTTGGTCTCAACATTATCAGCAAGCGGGAAGATGGCTATCACAACATTGAAAGCTGCTTTTATCCGATCCCATGGCATGATAGCCTGGAAGTGATAGAAGCAGCTTCTTTTGCTTTTCACAGTTATGGCCTGGACATCCCCGGAGACACCTCCTCCAATCTCTGTGTTAAAGCGTTCGAACTCCTAAAGGCTGATCACAAAATCCCTTCGGTTGAAATCCACTTAATTAAGAATATCCCAATGGGTGCAGGGCTGGGCGGCGGATCAGCAGATGGAGCATTTACCTTGAAAATGCTTGATGAGTTATTTGAGCTTGGCTTAACGGAAGACCAACTTGAAGCATATTCGCTACAACTAGGCAGCGATTGTCCGTTTTTTATCAAAAACAAACCTGTGATTGCCTCTGGAAGAGGTGAGCATTTAAAACCTATAGATTTGAATCTTTCCGGCCATCATCTGGCCATTCACAATCCAGGTATCCATGTTTCTACCAAAGAAGCCTACGCAGGTGTCACCCCTCAATCCCCCGCACAATCGATTCTGGATCTCATCCAAAAACCAATGTCCGAATGGAAAGATGCAATGGTAAACGATTTCGAAGCCTCAATCTTTCCTAACCATCCTACTATCGCCCAACTGAAACAAGAAATGTACAATGCTGGTGCTATTTATGCATCCATGACAGGAAGTGGGAGCACGGTATTTGGAATTTTTGAAGAGAAAGTCGAGAGATGGAAGTGTTTGGAGCTTTGACTTCCCGTGATTAAAATGAGATTCATCGCTTTCGCTCTGAATGACGGCACAACAGCATTACCAACTTAGCACTTCTACTGTCAAGTCATCCCAATTTGGATTTTGCTCACTAATCAAATTTTCTTTCCACTTCCTGGATTTACCCTTAATATACTTTTCTCTGGTTATTGCTTCTTCGATAGAGCCGAAGCTTTCAATGTAAATCAGGTAGTATAAGTTATACCTTGAACTAAAACTCCATGGATACTCGTTTGACCGATGTTCTTGAATTCTGATTACAATATCTGAAGTTACTCCTGTGTAAAGCGTAGTTTTATTCTTATTCGTTAGAATGTATACTATTCCTCCTTTTTGCATCCTCCAAGACTAAAATGAATGAGTTGATATGAAGGTTATTTTGAAAGAAGAGTTAGGGTTGTATGCAAAATGTAAACGTCATTCAGAGGGAGCCCCAGGTAAAGGCGACTGAAGAATCTTATCCATTCACTGAGGAAAAGTAATTATGCAAATAAGCAAATATAAGATCGCGATTGGCATTCATTTAAACGCTAACCCAGCTAGACTAGACAAATACCATTTGTAAAAAAGTTGATCTCTTATACACAGCTGAGGTCATCATTCTTCGTACATTTAGGGAATAGATACTCTTATTTTTCTGAATCAACTTCCATCCTAATTTTTATCAATATGTTTTCAAGAATCCTACTCATTTCACTGGCGATCCAGCTTATTTCGTGCACATCAATGGAACAAGCATCCGAATCCAATGCCGACTTCAATATTGCGTTTGAAAAATTCACCCTGGATAATGGATTAGAAGTCATCTTACACATCGACCGTTCCGATCCTGTGGTAGCAGTGGCACTCACAGCACATGTTGGTTCTGCACGTGAAAAAACAGGAAGAACGGGATTTGCTCACTTGTTTGAGCATCTATTGTTTCTTGAATCGGAAAATCTTGGGAAAGGTGGTCTGGATAAGATGAGCGCACGAATTGGAGGATCAGGCGCGAATGGGTCTACATCACGGGATCGGACTAATTACTTTCAAACAGTACCTAAAGATGCACTGGAAAAAATGATCTGGGCAGAGGCGGATAAATTGGGATGGTTTATCAATACCGTCACTGATCCGGTGTTGGCGAAGGAAAAGCAGGTAGTGAAAAATGAAAAAAGACAATCTGTTGATAATCGCCCTTATGGCCACACCAATTATGTGATTGACAAAAATTTATATCCTGAAAATCATCCATACAACTGGCAGGTCATTGGCTCCCTTGAAGATCTACAGAATGCTACTTTACAAGACGTTAAGGAATTCTTTAAAAGTTGGTACGTACCCAACAACACCACGCTTGTCATCTCAGGTGATTTTGACATAGATCAGGCTAAAACATGGGTTCGAAAATACTTTGATGAAATTCCTGCCGGGCAGGAGATAACACCATTAATCAAGCAGGCTGGCAAAATAGATGAAATTAAGAAACTGTATCATGAAGATAACTTTGCAAGACTTCCTGAACTAACACTCGTTTGGCCAACGGTTGAGCTCTATCACCCAGATTCATATCCATTGACAGTATTGACCAGCTATTTAGCACAAGGTCAATCCGCTCCACTTTACAAAAAATTAGTAGAAGAAGATCAGTTGACCTCTAATGTCCGAATGTTTAATCGCACATCAGAATTGGCAGGTCAGACATACCTTACCGTAAGAGCCTTTGCGGAAAAAGATCTAGATGAAGTGATGGAATCGATTCAGGCAGCTCTGTCAACTTTTGAAACCAATGGAATTGATGAAAATAATCTAAATCGGATCAAGGCAGGTCAGGAGACGCGCTTTTACAATGGACTATCAAGCGTATTGGGCAAAGGATTTCAACTCGCTCAGTACAACATATTTGCGGGAGATCCGGGCTTCATTAATCAGGACATACAGAACATTCTTAATGTTTCCACAGAAGATGTCATGCGTGTATATAATACATACATAAAAGATAAAAATTTCATTGCAACCAGCTTTGTTCCCAAGGGAAGAGTAGAACAGGCACTGGATGGATCCTTAAAAGCGGAAGTTGTGGAAGAATCTATTTTGCAAGGTGCTGAAGAAACTTTCGATCCATCCATTGCAGCTACATACGAACCTACACCTTCAACCTTCGACAGAAGCGTTGAACCCCCATATGGAGAGGCACCTGTTGTTACAATTCCTACCGTTTGGGAAGACCAATTATCCAATGGATTAAAGCTTTATGGAATAGAGAATAATGAAGTTCCTCTGGTACAATTTAACATCGTCATTGAAGGAGGAAAACTGTTGGAAGACATAGACAAGGTGGGTGTATCCAATTTGCTCGCAAACATGATGACCAAGGGCACCAAGAACAAAACACCCCAAGAATTGGAAAATGCCATTCAACAATTGGGAGCCACTATAAATGTTAGAGCTAGTCAAGAGAACATCACCATTTCAGGTAACACACTGGCAAAAAATTACGAAGCGACCATTGACCTTGTGGAGGAAATTCTATTAGAGCCACGATGGGATGAGGCAGAATTTGAGCTTGTAACGAAAAGAATTACGAGTCAAATCCGTCAACAGGAAGCAAGCCCTAACGCCATTGCTCAAAACGCCTATAATCTGTTGATCTATGGTCAGGATAATATCCGATCAAGAAACATTCTTGGATCGGCAAAATCGATTGAAACCATTACCATGGAAGACCTGAAGGTATATTACGAAAATTTCCTATCTCCTTCCATTTCAACCATGCACATTGTCGGAGCTTTGGATCAGGAATCAATTGTAGCATCACTCCAAACTATCAATGATCGATGGAAAGCACGAGAGGTGACCATGCCCTCCACTATATCTCCTGAGGGGCCTACTAAGTCTCAGGTGTATTTCTACGACGTGCCTAATGCGAAGCAATCGGTACTTAGAATAGGATACCCGGCTTTAGCTGTTACCGATGAAGACTATTACGCTGCTACAGTAGCAAATTATATCCTCGGTGGTGGCGGATTTGCCTCCCAATTGACCCAGGAATTGAGGGAAGGCAAAGGATATACGTACGGCATTCGCTCCTCTTTCAGTGGTTCAGAAGCAAAAGGACCATTTACCATCAGCAGTGGGGTAAGAAGTAATGTGACCCTTGAATCCACGCAATTGGTGAAGTCTATACTGGAAAACTACGGCCCTAATTATTCAGAAAAGGATTTAGAAACCACTAAAGGTTTCTTGATAAAAAGTAATGCACGTGCGTTTGAAACAGCTGGAGCAAAACTGAGAATGCTGCAAAACATCAGTACATACGATTGGCCACACGATTATGTGAAAAATCAGGAAGAAATTGTAAAAAGCATGACCGTGGAGCGAGTGCGTGAGCTATCAGAAAAATACCTGGATGAAAGCAAGATGATCTGGCTGATTGTTGGAGATGCGAAAACACAGCTTGACCGAATGAAAGAACTTGGTTTTGGTGATCCAATTTTAATCAATGACACGCAAATGCTTGAGAAGTAATACCATAGCGCTCATCATAATACTCTTAGATTCCCCAAAAGAGAAAGTATATGAAAGCTACAGGCAAAACAGTAAATGAAATTCTAACCAGCCTTCCTGAAGACAGGATCGAACCTTTCAATAAGCTCCATGATGTCATCGTAAAAAACCTTCCTAAAGGATTCGAGCCGGCGATTAGTTATGGAGGTTTGGGTTATGTTGTTCCCCATTCGATTTACCCTGACGGCTATCATTGCAAACCATCCGAACCTCTACCATTTGCAGGTATAGCCTCTCAGAAAAATTCCATCAATTTCTATCATATGGGGATCTATTCCGATCCGGATCTATTGGAATGGTTCAAGACAGAATATCCCAAGCACAGTAAGCAAAAACTCGATATGGGCAAAAGCTGTATCCGTTTTAAGAAGCTGGATGAAATTCCTTATAAGCTAATTGGAGAATTAATAAAGAAGGTAAGTGTAAAAAAGTGGATCAATATTTATGAGAAGAGCCTTAAAAAGTAATTATGCTTGAAATTAGAAGCACCTGCGAAAATTGTCAAAAGGAACTACCCAATGACTGCTCCGATGCAATGATCTGTACATTTGAGTGTACCTTCTGCAGGGATTGTGTAGAGAACATCCTTTTCAATGTATGTCCAAACTGCGGGGGTGGCTTTGAGAAA
Organism: Ekhidna sp.; assembly: GCA_965601465.1. Classification (GTDB taxonomy): domain Bacteria; phylum Bacteroidota; class Bacteroidia; order Cytophagales; family Cyclobacteriaceae; genus Ekhidna. The sequence continues at coordinate 4,421,189 of OZ271834.1, forward strand.
CGGCCCACCCGTCCTAAAGGTGCACTGACCAAATACCCTGTTCGAAAAGATCAAGTGCATAAACCTGTTATTGAAAATCGGTTTCTGGATAAAAATCGAAATATTGATCCTCGGAAAAGGTGATTTAAAAACATTAAAAGCTCTTCAATGTGAGTCCGAAGGTCAAAAATCGATCCTCCTCTTTTTGTCCTTGGATCACAATGCTTTCAAACGTGTGGAGATAGTTAATCTTAAAGCTTAGAAACTTCCAAATGGGCAATTCCACACCTATATCTGCTTGCCAACGATAGTTTTTCCCACTTTCCAACGAAGGCTGGAAATAACTCTCATGGGTCAGAATCACCTTCTTCTCTAGCACCTTATATTGTCCATTGATCCAAATGGTCCCTCGAAAAGTTCCGATATTGTCATTCCCATCAAATTCATCTCTATTAAAGTCGGTTTTGTTAAAGTCGGTCTCTTCATACTCACCTGTCAGTGAAAATTTGAGCCAGTTGTCTTTTCCATTTAACGCCTGATACGTCACCCCGGCTCCCATCAAATAGCGCACACTGATCTCTCTACGAAAGTTGGTGCTCACAAAGCCCAAGATCTGTGGATATAGCTTCCGTTCCGGATTGAAGTACAAAAAGTTGAGACTCAGAATATCCTCATCGGCCTTATTACCACCAAATTCCTGGAAGACATATGAATTCTTGGTTTTAAACACCCATTTTTTCCAAGGCCGTACACTTAGATCCGTACGTCCTCTAAAAATTTTAGTCTCCACATTTCCTTGCTGGAAAAATCCGGTTAATGAAAGGCTTGCTTTAACCTTGAGCGTATCACTTTCATTGATCTGTGCCGAAAGTAGCAGCGGGACAAAAAACAACCCGTACAAAATCTTCTTCATTCCTATATTTTTCAGGCTTAAAAAAATCAGTCGGCAAATTTGATCCTCAAATCAATTGAATGCAACAACTTATGCTCAGCCGAAGTGATTTTCGACGTAAATCCACCAGCGTGTCTTCAACATGTTTGAAGAGCTTTCTTATCTTTAGTGGAAACAAAACCTACCTGCTATGAACAAAACGGTACTCAGAGCGGCAATTATTTTCAACATCCTGATAATCTTGGATAGTTGGTATTTCAATTACAAATTTTATTTGCTCGGGGAACCGCTTTGGCAGCAGGAATCCTTCCGCGGTTGGTTTATATATACATCCGTAATCAACTTCATAGGAATTTTTACTCTTGGGCTTTACTTTAAATTAAAGGAATATTCAAAAGCTTTTAATACTGTAATCTTTATTGCAATTGGATCCCTTTTTAGTACGATTATTGCCTATCAGGTTATTGGTACTGGCTTACCTCCAGGATGGTTGGATCACACAGCTTTTGCAGTTTTGCAAGCGATCGGTTTGATCTATGCAATTACACTTATCAACTCAAAAGTGAACGAACGGCCATATTTAAAACTGCTTGGTCAAGCACTCTGCGTGTATATTCCAATTTCTACTACTCTTTATATCCTATTCTTTACCAGCCCAAATCTCGAGTTTCAAAACACAATTAACAGTATTTTCTCATGGGCCGAACCATTAAGCAGCCTTCTTCTTTTATTGTATCTGGCAAATTTTGTGGATGAACTGAAGGTGCTCAATAAAAGACATATGCAAGTAGCATAGCTTACCAATAGAAAAGCAAGTCCTTGAAGTGATGAATCCTATCCGTTGACACTCATTAACCTTGGAATTCAACTGAAGTTTCATTTTGACGTTAACAGAATCAACCAACGCTAACGTCAAAATGAAATTAACCCCTAAAAACGCAGTTCTAGGTACGTTTTGTCTTTTTCTTTCAAGTGTATCGATTGCTCAGAGTTTACCCTGGATTGAAGTCATCGCTCCAGATAAAGATTTAACCGGTATCCAAACCATCAATAGCCAGGCGAATGTTACCGTATCTGATGGATTGACCTACCGCACCCACACCATCTATCACGATGCCCAACGTGCCATTTTTCGGCAGATCTATGAAGATCTGACCGCCACACAGGGAATTGAAGGAAAGTATGTATGGAGTTTTGACGGAAAAGCCGAAAAAGAAGCTCCCCCATTTTTCGCAGACTATGTTTTGGGACATCAGTTTCATGCGCAAATTCTATTTTTTGATAAATTTCATTCTTCAGTATCCACACCCGAACCAGCAACATTCAATGGACAAAAATGTATGGTGCTTGTAGGTAGTAATGGCATTTCGGGATATCGATTTTATTATCAACCAGACGATTACCCAATTGGGATGGAAATCCTTTTAGAAGAAGGGGAGAATATCGTTTATGTATATGATGATTGGCGAAAAGTGAATGGAATTGAACTCCCCTTTGCAATCAACATTGATGATGGGACTCGGACGTTTGATTACAAGTTTCAACAAACAACTTTCAACAGTGGTACCATCGTAGATTTTAGAGCGCCGGAAAATTTGATCACCGAGGAACAAAAATTATTAAGACATCACCGAAACATCATGGATGATCATCTATTTGGAACTACCGATGCGATCAAATCGCAACAAGCAGATACGATGACCATGGTAAATGCAGGTGAGATAGACATGGTTCTGGCAAACGAACCAGACCCTATGATTGACAGAATCATGGCTTCAAGAGATTATACAGTTTACGATGACCTGGTACGACCACAAGTAAAAATTTCGGATGACGGAACGCTTGCATGGGTTATCGCACAGATCTATGCCAAAGGGATGAGATTTGATGAAAATGGTCAGCCAACCATTCCTCTGGAATTTACCTGCGCATGGATTGAGCTTTACGAAAAACAGGATGGTGAATGGAAAATGAGTGGAATCGTTTCAAACTTCAAATCTTGAATGGGTAAAGTGAAATAATTATATCTCCACTCCTAGCCCTTGCATCAACCTACCCAAGGTTTCTGTTCCTCCTCCATCTTTGGGACAGTATTCCACAATACTACATCCCACGACCTCAAAATTGTCTCGAACCAGCGATAATCCATCAATCGCATAACGTATACTTAATCCTTCAGGTACCGGAACCAGTACATGAGGAAATTCGGTAGGCTCCAATACATCCAGATCAAAATGAATATACGCGTGCTTAAAACCCGATTTTTTTGCAAAATCTACTAATTCATCCAGATGAGTGCTTGAATGAGGCTTAAAAATCGGAAGGTCTTTTTCACCGATGTATGTTTTTTCGCCAGGGTCTAAATCACGTGTTCCAACCAGTGCCACCTGCTTAGGAGTAAGTTTTCGAGTTACTCTTTCTAAAATTTGGTTATCACCCTCACCTAAAAGTGAACGTAATGGCATCCCATGCAATCGTCCACTGGGTGAACTCTCCGGCGTGTTTAAATCACCATGTGCATCAAACCAAAAAACAGCCAAATCTCCATCATACTTTTCATTCAAATATGATACCGGCACAACCTCACAGGCACAAGTACCTCCAATCATAAATGTATTTGACGGATCTACTTGCTTGAGAATAGAAGCAGCCTGATCCATCATACGAAGCAAGGAGTTCCTTCCAACGATTCCGCCTTCTTTAACCAATTCTTCTACCTCAAAAACATCAACTTCACCATAGGTTAATTTATTTCCCACATGTCGACAAAAATGATGAGCTCCATGGTAGACTTCCTGATGTGAGCCATAGCCTTGCCATTCCGGATAAAATAAGTTGAATTGACCTTTCACGAGGAAAAGATAAGTCATGTCCACATTATGGATAATTAATCCAACTCCACACCTGTACCTCACCAAATATTCTATCTTTGCGGGCTTATTTGAGAAGACCTATGAACAGATTATTCCGAAATTTTACCTTTAATCCAAAAAATGACCTCCTTTCAGGGCTTACTGTAGCACTCGCTCTGGTACCTGAAGCAGTAGCATTTGCATTTGTTGCCGGAGTAGATCCAATGGTTGGTTTATACGGTGCATTTATGATGGGGATTGTCACATCCTTGTTTGGTGGTCGGCCAGGGATGATCTCAGGAGCTACCGGTGCAATGGCAGTAGTCATGGTTCACATGATTCAAAAAGGAAATGAAGTAGGTGCTTCACTCAGCTCTCCTATCGAAAATCTAGGCCTGCAATGGCTGTTCATAACGCTATTATTAGTGGGGGGTATTCAAATATTGGCAGGTGTCTTCCGCCTTGGAAAGTTTGTTCGCTTGATTCCACACCCGGTGATGATGGGATTCGTAAACGGCCTGGCTATTGTCATCTTTCTTTCACAATTGGGTCTTTTCAAAGAACGCATCAATGGCGAATATCAATGGATGCAGGGACAAGAGCTTTTGGTCATGCTTGGATTGGTAGGACTTACGATGGCTATCATGTTCTTACTACCTAAAGTCACCAAGAAATTACCAGCTGCTCTAGTTGGAATCATTGTGGTTGCCTCCATTACCATTTTCGGAGGATTGGATGTTAGCACTGTTGGATCATTTATCCGTGAAGGTGGTGGAAACGGATTGAAAGGAAGTCTTCCATCCTTTCAAATTCAAATTTTTAGTCTTTTAGATACGTTGCAAGGACATTGGGGATTGATCATATCCACCGCAGTATTATTGGCAGCTGTGGGTTTAATTGAGTCACTAATGACGCTAAACCTCATTGATGATATGACGGAAACACGCGGGAGTGGCAACAGGGAGTGTGTCGCTCAGGGTAGCGCCAATATCTTGAATGGACTGTTTGGGGGTATGGGAGGCTGTGCGATGATCGGTCAATCCATCATCAATGTAAGTTCCGGCGGAAGAGGTCGTTTGTCAGGAATCACGGCCGCATTGGCCTTGCTTTGCTTCATCCTTTTTGCTGCACCGCTTATTGAGCAAATTCCTATTGCCGCCTTGGTCGGAGTTATGTTTATGGTGGTGATCGGAACATTCGCCTGGAGTAGCTTCCGTATCATCAATAAAATTCCTTTGGCAGATGCGATCGTGCTTGTCACTGTTTCTGCAGTAACTGTATGGCAAGACCTGGCCATTGCTGTTATCGTCGGGGTGATTATGTCTGCACTTGTTTTTGCCTGGCAAAATGCCACTAAGATTCGGGCACGAAAATCCATGAAAGAGGATGGAACCAAGGTATATGAAATCTGGGGCCCCTTGTTCTTTGGATCTGTGCAATCCTTCAACTCTAAATTTGATCCAGCCAACGATCCGGAAAGTGTAGAGTTGGATTTTCTTGAGTCCAGGGTAAGCGATCACTCGGGCATTGAAGCCATTTTCGCTTTAGAAAAAAAGTACAAGGATTACGGGAAGCAAGTGAAGTTGGTGCATTTGAGCCCTGAATGTAAGGTATTATTACACAAAGCAAGTCCTGATTTCAAACACATGATTGTCACCTCGATCGATGACCCACGCTACCATGTCGTTACTGATTTAATGGATAAGGAAGTTTAATTAAGCACATTGTAACCAACTATACAGCTCATTCGTCCTAAGGTGTGAACCTAACAAACCGAATCGGATGAAAGCCATTGTATGTAAAAAATATGGGCCTGCCGAAGATCTTCTTTTAAGCGATGTTCCCAAACCCATTCCCAAAGAGAACGAGGTGCTAATCAAAGTACTTTTTAGTGCGGTCAATGACTATGACTGGAGCATGGTTCGAGGAAAACCTGGCATTTATCGGCTATTTTTTGGACTGACGAAACCCAAAAGACCTATCCCGGGTATGGAGCTTTCCGGTATGGTAGAAGCAGTCGGTGAAAAAGTGACTGCCTTTAAACCCGGAGATTCCGTATATGGAGACATTTCTGATCATGGTTTCGGAAGTTTCGCAGAACACATCTGTATCGATGAAAGAGCCATCGTCAAAAAGCCGGAATCCATGACGTTTGAGGATGCTGCCGCACTCTCTCATGCTGCCAATCTTGCCTGGCAAGGATTGGTAGATGTTGGAAACATACAAAAAGGCATGAAAGTACTGATTAATGGAGCTGGTGGTGGTGTTGGAACTATTGGATTGAACATAGCAAAGACCTACACTGCAGAAGTGACTGGTGTTGACACTGGAGAAAAACTCCAAAAGATGGCCGAAATAGGCTTCGACCATATCATAGACTATGAGAAAACGGATTTCACTAAGTCTGATGAAACCTATGATTTAATCTTAGATGCCAAAACTACCAGACCTCCACGGGCATACATGCGTGTTCTCGCCAAACATGGAAAGTATGTTTCGATAGGTGGAAATATCAAAAACTTATTACAGCTACTATTTGCCAGAAAATTTCGAAAAAAGCCCGTCTATATGGTTGGTTTAAAAGCCAATAAAGATCTGGAGCCTATTCATGAATTATACGAGAAAGGCATCATTAAACCCGTGGTGGATGGGCCTTATCCGTTAGAGAAAACTCCGTGGGCCATTCAATATTTTGGAGAGGGTAAACACACGGGAAAGGTTCTTATTTCAATGATCAATTAATCCAATGCTTCATAAACTTTCCGTACCATTTCACCAATTTTCGATGGTTCCAACCATCTGGTGACAATCACAAGATCGCTTTCTTGATCCACAACAATGAAATTACCTCCAAATCCTGCAGCATAAAACAAATGATCGGGTAATCCATCCCAGTATCTGGGCCCTTTATTGAGCCACCACATGTAGCCATAGCTCTCATATACAGATGCTGGAGTTTGGATCATCTCGGTCCACTTTTCAGAGATCAATTGCTCCTTATCCCACTTCCCTTTTCTGGCAAATAGAAGTCCAAATCGAGCATGGTCTTCCGTATTTATAAAAACACCACCCCCATGGTGTCCTCCACCACTTACCACCTGCATGTGTTGTCCATCTATTGTAATCCATGAATTATCATATCCATACCAGCGCCAGGTAGTACTAGCACCAATAGGATCCATAATCCGTTCTTTCAAAATTTGCGGCAATGGCCTACGCCAAACATTTAATAGTGAATAAGAAAGAACATTCACTCTTACGTCATTGTATTTATACGTACTTCCGGGTTCATTCAGTTTTCGATAACGCCAATCATCCAACTTCCCTTCTCTATCAGGTCTGTCCGCCCAGTCGTATAATCCAAACAGCGCACCGGACCAGTCTGAAGTTTGCTGCAGCAGGTGCTCCCAGGTAATTTTAGAGTTATGATCTTCCTCAAATGTTTCATCCCACACATAGTCTTTCACTTTGTCCTGTATGGATGAAATCAATCCGTCATCGAAGGCAAGTCCTGCCGTCGTGGACAAGTAACTTTTGGTAACACTGAAGGTCATATCCACACGCTTCGTATCACCCCAAGATGCAACGATATAGCCATCTTTAACGATCAAGCCAGCGGGACCTCCCCGCTCTTTTGTTGGTCCTTGAAGCTCATGGTACGGCTCTCTGCTGAAGCCTTGTAGAATAGCTAACCTCAGGTCTTTTTGACCGGAGTATTCATTATCTAATGCAAATTGGATCGCATCATCCAGAGCTGATTGCTTCAGATCAACCTGATTGGCGATTTTGCTCTCCCAATTATTTTTTGAAGGATAGTATTGAGCGCTGAGTACTATTGAAACACTCAGCGCAAACAAAAAGAGTATTTTTCTTGCCATTTCAGCAAGATAATAAATGAGGGATTTAATCTATGGTGACTGCAGTACCGCTCGCACTTACCATCATCATACCGCCATCTTTGCCTAAGGTTTCATAGTCGAGATCTATTGCAATCACAGCATTGGCACCGAGTGACTGTGCAGCTTCTATCAATTCCTGCACAGCAATATTTTTAGCATCCTTCAAAGATTTTTCATAGGCACCCGAACGACCTCCAACGATATCTGTAATTGAAGCAAAAATGTCTTTGAAAATATTTGCCCCGATGATTGCTTCACCAGTGACCATTCCATAGTAAGTAGAGATCGTTTTCCCCTCCACATTGTTAGTTGTTGTAAGTAGCATATTATCTTATTATGTCTGTAGAAAGCGCCTTTTTCTTATAGCGTCGATTCAATAACGGGTAGAGAAGCACTGAGGTTAGGATCAGGAATGTTCCCAAATAAAATCCCAAGCTCATCTCTTCGCTTGCACCGAAAATAATCAATGCCAATATAATTCCATAAACAGGTTCAAGGTTTACCACCAGATTGACTGAAAACGCTGATAGTCGTTTCATCAGCTCAATTGAAATTGAATAGGCATAAACTGTGCAAACGATAGCTAAAACCGATAAGTAAAGCCAATCTTCTACGGTAGGGTTCAAAACCAATGTGTCTACAAAGAAAGAAGTGTAAACCGGAAAAAAAAGTGCTGTTGCCAGGCAGGCTCCCACCATTTCATAAAATGTGATTACATAGGGATCATACGTTTGGGTTAACCTACCATTAATTACCGTGAAAACAGCAGCAATAAAAGCCGACAGTACTGCCGTAAGCAATCCCGAGAGGTAGTCAAATTCCACATTAAAAATGATCCCAATACCTATAAATGCGGTAAAACTCAACAATACCTCAAACCCTTTGATTCTTCGCCCCTGTGATAGCGGTTCAATTAAGCTTGTCCACAAAGAACAAGTAGCCATTCCTGCCAGGCATACCGAGGCGTTAGAGATTCGTGCGGATAGGAAAAATAATATCCAGTGAGCTGCGATTAAAAAGCCCGTTCCGATTATAACCAAAAAGTGCTTTCTGGAGTGGATGGCCAATGATCTTTTCCAAAACTTCAACAAAACCCAAAGTCCCAGAGCAGCGATGAGGGTTCGAAAAAAAACAATCTCAACCGAAGGGATTTTTATCAGCAATCCAAGAATGGCAGTAAATCCCCAAATCAATACAATGAAATGCAGGGTCAGATAGTCCTTCTTTTCCTGAATCATCGAGGTACCGTTTTATATAAAAACAAAGCAACCCCGGTGAATATGATGTTTGGCATCCATATAGCCAAAATGGTATTCATTGATCCTGCTTCTGCGATAGCTGTAGCAAGAATGAATGCAATGATGAATGCAAAAGCAATAACGAATCCCAATGCAATCTGAAAGCCGGTTCCCTGACGAGTTTTCCGTGCCGATACAATAACACCAATTGCCATAAGTATGATCACCGTAAATGGAGACATGAAACGGACATATTTCTCAATTTGGAAAATATGCACATCATCCGCTCCCCTCGATTGCTGAAGGACGATATGATCGTTCAGTTCCGGTAATGTCATGGTCTCCCAAATTCGATCTTTATTACCAAAATCTTCCGGAGATAGATTCAAAAGTGTGTCGAGGTTATTGCCTTCGGTTATTATCTCCTTTCCTTCAAGAATCTGACGTCTTTGCCACCGCTTTAACGTCCATCGCCCGGTTGTATCTCCCCAAGTGATTTGCCGAGCAGTAATCTTATCTACCAATTGTGTCCCCTTGACAGTCTCCAGCGTAATTGCTGATCCAATATCTCTCCGCACATCATATCGAAACAAATAAATGTAATCTTCCAGGCTGTCTCGTTCCGCAATCTTTATGTGAATGTGTTTATCCGTGTTATAAAATGGATCCTTCAGGTATTTCAATTCGAATTCTAATCGAAACTTGTTCGCATCAGGAATTATATAACTATTCAGATAAAAGCTCGCTGATCCAATCAAAACGGAAGCAATCAAGTAAGGATACAACATCCTTCGGAAGCTTATACCGCTTGCTAAAATTGCTACAATTTCTGTCTTAGAAGCCATTTTGGCTGTCACAAATACTGTTGCAATAAAAACAGTAATTGGCGTGAGTAAGCTGGCAATGTATGGGATGAATGAAAGGTAATATTGCCAGATCAATCCGGAGCTCAATTCATTCTTGATGAAATCATCATTTTTCTCAGTGTAATCAATCACACAAATAATGAGCTCCAACAAACCCACTACGAACACGAATGTGATGAGGATCTTTTTGAGTATGTACCAATCGAGCTTTTTCATTTTACGATCAAAGGCGTTGACTCACTTTATTTACCATTCCAGCCTTCCAGTTTGCGAAGTTATCATTAATGATTTGCTTTCGCGCTTCTCCTACCAGCCATAAGTAAAATGTGAGATTCTGGATACTCGCAATTTGTGCGCCAAGAATTTCATTACTGGTAATTAAATGGCGTAAATATCCCTTTGTATAGAAAGTGCTAACGTAGCCTCCCAACTCGACATCTATGGGAGTAAAGTCATCTTTCCACTTTTCGTTTCTAATATTGATAATACCCTGAGTAGTGAATAGCATACCATTCCGCGCATTTCTTGTGGGCATTACACAGTCAAACATATCCACACCCAAAGCAATACATTCCAAAATATTAGCAGGAGTACCTACCCCCATCAAATAACGTGGTTTGTCTTGTGGTAAGATGCTGCAAACGTGATCAGTCATTGCATACATATCTTCAGCCGGTTCACCCACAGAAAGTCCGCCAATGGCATTGCCCTCACGTCCTTTACTCGCAATATATTCTGCTGATTGAGACCTTAGATCCTTGTAAACACTCCCCTGAACAATGGGAAACAATGTTTGATTATATCCGTACTTTCCTTCTGTTGAATCAAAACGATCAATACATCGATCAAGCCAGCGATGGGTCATGTGCATGGATTTTTCTGCGTAATCATATTCGCACGGATAAGGTGTGCATTCATCAAATGCCATAATAATGTCGGCACCTATGGTCCGTTGGATATCCATGATGGATTCGGGGGTGAAAAAATGCCTGCTTCCATCCTTATGCGATTGGAAATGGACCCCTTCTTCTACAATCTTCCTATTATCAGCGAGTGAATACACCTGGTATCCTCCACTATCCGTCAGAATGGGCCGGTCCCAACCATTAAACTTATGTAGTCCTCCGGCTTGCTCAACGACATCCAGCCCTGGCCGCATATACAGATGATACGTGTTTCCCAATATGATTTGCGCTTTGACATCATCTTTAAGTTCCCGTTGATGTACCGCTTTTACTGTACCTGCAGTACCCACCGGCATAAATATCGGCGTTTGAATCTCGCCATGATCCGTCTTCAGCACACCGGCTCTGGCACCTGATTTAGTATCTTTATTTTGTAATTCGAATTGCATTGGCCCGCAAAAATAAGCGGAAAAGAGCTGGTGAAAGGGTATTTCAAAAATCGTATTCTTTTTGAGAAAGGTTTTATTTACTTCACAAAATGATTTTCATTCTTTGGTGCGTAATGGGGCTTGTACATGTTAGCATAACCCTCTCTTTATCTCTCGCTTTTAGAAGGCATCAATCGATCAGGAATGAAAATATGATATCCATTAGCGTAATAATCGCCGCGCGGAATGAAGTTTCTAATCTTAAAAATCTAATTCCAAGGCTCTTACTTCAGGATCACAAAAACTTCGAAATCATAGTCGCACTCGATCGATGTACCGATCAAAGCAAACAGTACCTTGAGAGCCTTCAACTTAAGAACCTTTCAATTGTAAACATTCAAACGGTGGATGAGGGTTGGAATCCTAAGAAATTCGCTTTGAATCAGGCGATAATGAAAGCTAAAGGAGATTGGTTAGTGTTTACCGATGCGGACTGCATCCCCGCATCCAATCAGTGGCTAAATACAATCGCTGCTCAAATCACCGATGAATCTGATATTGTCATTGGAATCTCTCCTTACAGAACAAATGGTTCATTTTTATCCCATTTTATTCAATTTGAGTCGTTTATGACTGCATTTATATATAGCGCAAGGGCCTTGCAGAAAAAGGCTTATATGGCGGTTGGGAGAAATATGGCTGTTAGAAAGTCATTCTTCCATAATTCAGGAGGATACGAGCTTATAAAATCAATCCAGGGTGGTGATGATGATCTCTTCATCCAAAAAAGTGCAACCCCAGGCAATACTCAAATGGTTTTAGGAAGCGATAGTTTAGTCTATACAATACCCGAAAAAACATGGAAAGCGTACTGGAATCAAAAGATCAGGCACCTTTCTGTTGGTTCAAAATATAAAATGTCAGATCAACTTTTTCTTGGTTTGAACCACTTTTCACATTTCGCCTTCATTTTCCTACTTTTTTTTGTCACCACTCAATCCTTTTTCTTGCCAATGCTCCTTTTTTACCTATTTATTAAATTAGGGAGTTATAGATTTGCTACGAGTAAGATGGGAATCAATATCAACTATATATTGCTTCCGCTCGTTGACATCTTATACGCAATGTTAATCCCAGTGATTGCGTTGTGGTCAAAACTCGAAATGGACATTAAATGGAAGAACTAAATCGTCAGTTTTCTGATAAGGCTCTACGTGACTTTAAGCTCATAGACCTTGCTACAGAGGGTAAGGATGAGGGTGCCTATGCTGAGCTTATGCAACGCTACAAAAAGCCTGTATATCACATGATTTTAAAGATGGTTAGAAACGTGGACGATGCAGAGGACTTAACGATAGAAGCATTCGCCAAAGCGTTTAAAAACCTAAGCAGGTTCAAAAAAGATTATACGTTTAGCACATGGTTGTTTCGTATCGCGACAAATAATGCCATTGACTTCATTCGAAAGAAGAAACTCAATACGTTCAGTTTAAATAGCACTTTTACCGATGACAGTGGGGAGTCTGTGAATATTGATGTTCAGGATAAGAACCTTACGCCTGATGAGGAAACAATCAAAGATCAAAAAATTGAATTGGTTCGAATGTTTGTAGATAAGCTTCCTGCTAAATACCAACGTCTGGTAAAACTTCGATATTTTGATGAGCTGTCATATGATGAAATCGCTAAGGAGCTAGAAGCACCACTCGGAACAGTAAAGGCACAATTACACAGAGCTCGTGAACTTATGTACGAGCTGGTGAAGGACAAAAAGAAACACATCTGATTGATACCTTCAGAGATCATCTATAAGTACTTTCCGGACCTGACAGATCAGCAAAAAAGCCAGGTTGATCAACTATTTCAATTATACAGCGATTGGAACGCTAAAATCAATGTTGTTAGTCGAAAGGATATCGATCAGCTTTATGAACACCACGTCCTGCACAGCATGGCCATCGCTAAGTTCACTACGTTTACACCTGAGTCAAAAATCCTTGATGTTGGTACTGGGGGTGGTTTCCCTGGTATTCCATTAGCAATCTACTTTCCGGAATGCAATTTTCATTTGGTGGATTCCATCGGAAAGAAATTAACAGTGGTAAAAGAGGTAGCGGAAGCAATAGGACTCAAGAATCTTACTGCCGAGCACCAACGGATGGAAAAAGTAAATGGCAGATTTGATTTCATTGTATCAAGAGCCGTTGCTCAAACCAAACAACTCTTTATTTGGGCTCACCAAAAAGTAAGTAAAGAGCAGCGAAATGATATTGATAATGGCATGATCTTGCTAAAAGGTGGTGACCTCACAAAGGAGATGAAAGAATTTGGAAGGAGATATGTGGAAAAAGACCTTTCAGACTACTTCACTGAAGATTTTTTTGAAACCAAGAAGATCATTTACGTACCGGTTCATTAAAAAAGCTCTTCCATTTCTGAAAGAGCTTTAATATTTCAATTAGAAACTTAATTAAATCTGTAGGCAACTCCAGCCTGAATGACCAGTTGCTCAAACGGAGTGTTGTATTTAGCCTGGCCATTGAAGTAAAGGGCATCTCCGATAGGGATCATCGCACCACCACCGATGTTTATACCTGTTTCATTGTCCGTAGCAGATCCAAAGCCTGAAACTTCTGCTTTTGCAGCAGCAAAACTCAAACCAAAAAGGCCGTAGAACATTCCGTCGCTAAAATAGTATCTACCGTCAAGGTTAAAAGAGGAAGTACTAAAGGATGCACCGCCCTCTTCTTCTTTAAAAAAGAAAGTATAACTAGGAGCGGCACTTATGATGTCAGTAAAGAAGTACTCAAGTCCAATATTTATCCCAAGGGCACCTTTTCCGTCACCATTTGTTAAATCGATGGTAGCTTGTGTTCCATAAGCGAGTCCTACTCCGGCTCTGATCTCTCCGGTTTCCTGAGCATTTGCGGAATATCCGAATAATACGAAGGCCGCAAATAATGAAAGGATGGTAATTTTTCTCATACGTTATTCTGTTTGATTATTCTTAGTCGCAATATAGTTATTACTGGATAAAGCTTTAAAAGAGTATCTATACTTTGCCTAAGTCATCACAATTGTAAAAGTTTAGGCAAAAAAAAACCTCGACAATGTCGAGGTTTTAATATCGTATAAATCTTCAATTAGAAGTTGTAGTTCACTCCGAATTTGATGATTAAACCGAATGGATCATCAGCTCCATCAGGCTTAGCAAGGTTGTAATCTAGTCCAGCATTGATTCCAAACTGGTCAGAGATACCATAAATACCACCTGCTCCTAAGTTTAGTCCTACAGTGCTATCAACATCACCACCAAGGCTAGTTAAACCAGCTTTACCGAATACTTTGAAGTCATCAGTAAGGAAGTAATACTTGAAGTCGATTCCAAGAACACCAGTTGTGAAACCATCTTTGCTGTAAGAATAGTACTCAGCAGTACCAGACATTGCATCAGCAAATACGTATTCGAAACCTCCACCGAAACCGGTAGTGCTTTCGTCACCGCCGAATGCGCCTGTAGCGATTCCAACACCAGCGCTAATGCTCATATCGCCAGCTTCTTGTGCGTTTGCAGAGAATCCGAAAAGGACGCAAGCTGCAAATAATGAAAGGATAGTAAATTTTTTCATAGGATTAATAAATAATTTGGTTGTACAATGGGTGCAATATAGGCATACATTGCGAAGTATAAAATACCATCGTGTGGGTATTTTATCCGCTTATGTAATTATCCAAATATGAGCCTCACTATCAATGAGATAGCTTTTTTGAAAAAAACTGATGATTTTTATCATTTTTTTTCACCTACCTTAGGGTAACAGTAATTAAATAGTTGTGTTAAACTCACTAAACCATTCATTATGAAATTTAGATTTTTACTTATCCTCTTAGCTTGTGTTTGTTTTTCAATTGTTTCCAATGCTCAAAGTCGTGGCGATGTGCGTGTAGGAGCTGGTTTGGGCTTGGCTGCAAGTCCTTTTGGTGGCGACGGAACCCTTGGTTTTGGAGCAAATTTCGAATATTTATTCAAAGGCAACATGTCAGGTTCACTGGAGTATTACTCCTTTACGAAAGACAGCTTCACTACTAATGTATTAGACATTAACTACCGATACTATTTTGTTACCGGATCTACCCAGGTTTATGGAAATGCCGGACTTTCAAGTCTTGGAGGTGATGTTGATAGTACACTTGGCATTAATATCGGTGCAGGTGCAATTTTCCCGTTAGCTAATAGCTTTGGCATTACTTCTGCCCTCAACTATAATCTCGCTAAACCAGATGGAGCTAATGACCCATTCGGATTTGGATTAAAAGCAGGTGTGATATATACATTCTAACAATATTCTAAATCATAAAAGGCCTTGATTTAGCTGTCAAGGCTTTTTTTATGCCTAATGTTTTTAAATTGAACGCATAAAATTGCTGATGTGAAAAAAAGAAAGATCGCTGTTTTGACGGGAGCTGGAATAAGTGCAGAAAGTGGCCTGAAAACATTCCGGGATTCAGACGGACTTTGGGAGGGACATGATGTGACTCAAGTAGCCACACCTGAAGCATGGGCCCGTGATAGAGGATTGGTACTAGAGTTTTACAACCAACGACGTAAGCAAGCACAGGAAGTAAAACCTAATCCTGGACACTTTGCACTCGCAGAGTTAGAAAATGATTTTGAGGTGGTCATCATCACACAAAATATTGATGCCTTGCACGAGAAATCTGGAAGTACCAATGTGCTCCACCTACACGGCGAGATCAGCAAAGTTCGAAGCACCCTGGACCCTGAACTGATTTATGAATTAGACGGATGGGAACTTAAGGAAGGAGATAAATGTGGCAAGGGATCTCAGCTGCGACCACATATCGTATGGTTCGGAGAAGCTGTACCCATGATGGAACCAGCCATGCAAGAGGTGCTCTCGGCAGATATCTTTATTGTGGCGGGCACATCACTAGTTGTTTATCCTGCTGCAGGTCTCATTGACTTTATCCGCCCTGAAGTACCTAAATTTATTGTTGACCCAAAAATTCCAGATGTTGCAGCAAGGGAAAATTTTCACTTTTTTGAAGAAGCTGCAAGCACGGGGTTGCCAAAAGTTAAAGAACATTTGATCACGAATTACCTATGAGCAAGCAAACACTCGAAAAGTTCTATACTGCATTCCAGGCCCATGATGCTACGAAAATGGCTGAATGTTATCACCCAGACGTGGTTTTTAATGACCCAGCATTTCAAAACCTAGATTATGATGAGGTTCGGGCGATGTGGGCAATGTTGATTAAGCGATCAAATGGGAAACTTGAAATCAATTTTGATTCGGTGGTCGGTGATGACCAAATGGCTCAGTGCATATGGGAAGCCGATTATGAATTTTCAAAAACCGGGAATCCGGTTCATAACATTATCCATGCTACCATGGAATTCAAAGACGGACTGATTGTGAAGCATACGGATCAATTCGATTTTTGGCGATGGTCCAGGATGGCGTTAGGAACTCCTGGAACCTTATTGGGATGGACACCAATACTTAAAAACAAAGTCCGAAAGATGGCCAGAATTTCTCTGGATAAATACATGCAAGAGTCTTAATCTTCCTCTAAAAGGACTTTTAACAGTTCTTTGTTTTTGCTTTGACTAAGACCAAGCCAATCCAGCGTGGATTGATAGAAGATATTATCTACGTCTTTTTGAGGAAGATCCATTTCAGTGATGAACTTGCCAATTTCCAAGTCTCCAAGTGGGAATGGATAATCAGAGCCCAAACACACTTTCTCTGAGCCTATCAAATCAATCACATATTGCAAATAGGTAGGATCATGAGTAATACTATCTACCCAAAATTTTCCGAGATATTCTCTGGGATTAACGTTGTTATGTACCGCCACCAGGTCTGGTCGGCAGTTAAAGCCATGCTCCAGTCGTCCAATAGTCGCTAAGAGTGATCCTCCTGCGTGAGCAAAACAAACCCTCAATTTTGGGTAACGTTCAAATACCCCTCCAAAAATCATAGACGCAGCTGCACGTGCAGTTTCAGCAGGCATACCTACCAGCCATGGGAGCCAGTATTTCTCCATATATTCCTTGCCCATCATCTCCCACGGGTGAACCAAAATAGCCATTCCTAAGCTCTCACATGCTTCATAAAACTCGAAGAAACGAGGTTTACTCAGATTGTGATTATTTACATTGGATCCAATCTGAACCCCCGGGATCCCTAGACTTTTAAGCCTTTCTAATTCTTTTATGGCCAATTCAGTATCCTGCATAGGTACAGTACCTAAACCAATGTAATTCTTAGGATTGTCGGCCACTACTTCTGCAACATGATCATTTAAAAACATGGAAAGATCTAAACAATCATGTGCATCCGCCCAATAGCTAAACATGACTGGAATTGTGCAAATAACCTGTATCTGCGTATCAAACTTTTTGTACTCTTCTATTCGTAGTTTTTCATCCCAACAGTTTGATTGAATCTCACGAAAGAACTTATCTCCTTTCATCATTCGTGCGGCTTCCGGCTTGTGATGCAATAGGTGAATGAAATCTCCATATCCAAATTTTTCAGCAAAATTTGGAATGCTATGCGGAAGGATATGCGTATGCATATCAATTTTCAAACTTGTCTGCTTTGCCATGTCACAAAGGTAAAAGAAAATAACCTACGGACTGTCGCAGTATTTGGTAATCATTTCGTTTGCTTGCGGCATTCCCAGACCGCTCGCTTTCTCCAGATATTTGCAGGACTTGGTATAGTCCTTTAAACTCAAGTATGACATTGCAGCATTAAACCAAACATTCTCATATGTTGGATCAATGGACAGATATTGCTCATAAAAGCTAATGGCATCTTTGTATTTTTTCTCGTGATAAAAAGTATTTCCAATAAGATAGAATGCTTCAATTCTTGAGGAATTTAATCGCATGGATTTGGCGAAATCTTGTCTTGCCTGTCCATAAGACCCCATTCTTAATCGTGCTTTTCCCCTACTTAAATACGCAAGATCATCATTTGCATTGGCTTTGATGGCTTTGGTATGATACATAACAGAAAGCTTATAATCCTCACTTTCATATGCATTGGCTCCAACTAAATTCAGCATTGGTGTAAACTCTTCATTTTTAAGCAGTGAAAGAGGTAACTGAGTGGTCTCGTCAAGGATCGCAAGATTGTACCAGGCATGATAATTTTCAGGTTCCAGTTTAATAGCAGCTTTCAAGTCTTTGATTGCATCAGCATCTCTTCCCATTTTTGCATAAAGCTGAGATCTGTTTACGTAACAATCAGCAAGGGTGTCATATTCAAAAGCCGTTGAAAAATCAGCTAAGGCTTTGTCCCAATTTCCCATTTTTTGATGTGCCATACCCCTATACTGATACACGCGTCCCATCATCGATTGCAATGTTGTTAGAAATGTACCCTTAGATCCGGAAGGATCATTCCCATAGTATATGGCTCTTGTTTCAGATGCATCTTGATTGTCAATGACGTAGGTAAAGTCTTTAATGGCTTGCTCTGTGCTAGCTGAATTATAATAGATCAATCCCTTTTGGAAATAAGCCTCAAGATTGAATTCGTCTTTTTGGATGACAGCCTCATAGTCTGCAAGCGCTCGAAGACTTTTATTTTCAGCCTCGTGGATCATTGCGCTTAGGAAGTAATCTTCAGAATTGGGCTTCCTTGTTAAATTTTTGTTGATGAAATACCGAGCTGAGTCTAGATCATTTTCATTGAATTTAGCTCTTGCTCTATCATAAAAATCTTGAGCTAACGCCTGCACGGTCAATGCAATAAGGAAAAGAAAAATGGAAGCTCTCATAAGGTTGTAGAATTCTTAGAGAAAACGAACCTTATGTCTATTGGGTTATAACACGCGTTGAATCTGCATGCTACTTTCTTTGCTTAGATGTTCGAATTTTCCTCCCTCCATCTTATAAAAGCTAATGGCCATTACGAGGAAAAGTCCGGTGCCTTGAGGTATGATGCGATTATCTATGGAAATCATACCGGTCATAGGCTCAGTTGGTATCTTGAGTAATGGAAGCATGGAGCTTTCGTAGGTACCATATTTCCCATGAAGATCTTTGTTCAACGGTTTATATCCACCTGACTTCTGATCAAATTGATAGTCTGAGAGTGCAATCAATCTGGCTGTAATCTTGAAATTGGTAGCTCCCTTAGGACTCTTGAATGTTTTCTCCGGAACAAAAGCAGGAAAATGCAAAATGACCTGACCTCTTTGAGATCCCGGTTTTACAAAGTATTTAGCTCCAAAAATCTTTTCGTACGGTGCTTTTGAATTAAACTCAAAACCATTCAATAGATGTCCATGCTTACTTAGAAACAACGGGCGTGTACCTGTCTTACCCTCTTCCATTTTGGCCAGATTTCTAAACTGAGCGGTCAATTTCCCGGAAACATAGGTCTCACATATTTCTGACATCCCTGAAGACAGAGACTGGCGCAAAGTCTTAGCCATCATTGAGGCTACACCAAATTCTTTTTGATTATTTCGAAGCTCTTTATAAGAGGCTTTTGTTTTGATTTGCCTGGCGGTCGGCCCTCCCTTCTTTGCAATTATTTCCCGATCTATTCCTTTCAACTTGTATCTTCTATATCCTTTTGGAATTTCTATTTCTATTGGGGTTCGAGGGGAATCTTTCATTTTGCCGGTAGTAGTTTCAGGTTGATTCAATCTCTTAATTTAATTAAGGGCTGATGAAGATAATGAATCGACCCGTAACAACAAAATTTTGAATTCAGCAATACCTTAACAAACCCAAATGCTAACCCCTGAATATTATGCACTTATGAATGAGTGTCTGAACTTATTTCTTATAACGTTATTATTCTTTCATTTTTTTACTGCTTGGACCTTGCTTAGTTTCGATTCTATTATCCAACACAGACCCGATGAAATACCTAAAGATCATTCTATTCTCAGCTGTATGTGCTTGCCAATCTACACAGGTTTCAACCCCGAAGGAACCTGAGATCGGTCCGCTCGGCGAACAGGCGATGATATCATCTGCCCATCCCTTAGCGACCAAAATCGGTGTTGAGGTACTAAAAAACGGCGGAAATGCCTTCGATGCAGCCTTGGCAGTCAAGTTTGCACTAGCTGTAGTTTTTCCAAGAGCTGGAAATATCGGTGGCGGAGGTTTTGCTGTTTGGCGGATGAAGGATGGAAGTATCGGAGGACTTGATTTCAGGGAGAAGGCACCCGCGGCAAGTTCTCGAAATATGTTTCTGGATGGTGATGGTAATGTGATTGATGGATTAAGTACCAAGGGGCATAAAGCTGCTGGTGTTCCGGGTTCGGTAGATGGCATTCTGACGCTTCATGAAAAATATGGATCAAAGAACCTTGGGGAACTGATTCAGCCGGCCATCAACCTTGCCTATTATGGATACACGATCACTGAAGATCAGGCCTATGAATTCAATGAAAAAAGGGATGACTTCATTGAAGTGAATGGGGCTGATTTCTTTTTGGTCAAGCCCGAACCCTGGCTAGAGGGAGACACTGTGAAATTCTCAGAGCTAGCCGGAACGCTTACCCAAATCCGAGATCGGGGAAGAGAAGGATTTTACAGTGGAATTGTTGCCGACCAAATAGTCAAAGAGATGCAACGCGGGGGCGGATTGATTTCGGAGCAAGATCTTAAAAATTATGCGTCTCGCTGGCGTGAACCTGTGACAGGAACGTATCGGGGGCACAAGGTTATTTCCATGTCTCCACCTTCAAGTGGTGGCGTAGCAATCTTGCAGCTGTTGCAAGGTGCAGAGCAATATGACATTGGTAAAATGGGTCACAATACAGTCAAGAGTATCCATTTGTTAACAGAACTCGAACGCAGAGTATATGCTGATAGAGCCACTCACCTGGGAGATCCTGATCACTATGATGTTCCGGTGCAAATGTTACTTAACCCTGATTACAATAAGGAACGATTTTCTACCATATCACTAAAGAAGAAAACGGATTCACAAGACATTAAGGAGGGTGAAGTAGAAATTATCGAAAGTGTTGAAACGACGCATATTTCTATCGTTGATCCGGAAGGAAATGCAGTTTCTCTAACCACCACTTTAAATTCATTTTTTGGATGTAAACTCTATGTGAAAGGTGCTGGATTTTTCCTGAATAATGAGATGGATGACTTCAGTTCAAAGCCAGGGGTTCCAAATATGTTTGGACTTGTTGGCGGTGAAGCAAATGCAATAAAGCCTGAGAAAAGAATGCTCAGCAGCATGACCCCCACCATAGTTGAAAAAGATGGTACACTTAAAATGGTTGTCGGAACACCGGGTGGAGGTACCATCATCACTTCTGTTTTTCAAGTGATGTTGAATGTGATTGACCATGGCATGAGCATGCAGGATGCGGTGAATGCTACACGAACACATAGTCAATGGCTACCAGATAGAATTTTGATAGAGGAGCGTCCGATTGATCCGAAAGTGATAAAAAAGCTTGAGAAGATGGGTCATCTAATCGAACGTAGGGAGTCATGGGGACGTATGGACTGTATCCTTGTACGGGATGATGGCATGCTTGAAGGCGGACCTGACTATTCAAGGGGTGATAATTATGCAGAAGGATTTTAAAACTTACATAATGAAATCCTTCAGTACAGGTTTGTGTATGTTGCTATGCTTCAATATTCAATCTCAGATCCTTGAGAACACGCTGGATATTAAAATCAATAATGGGAAGAGAATAACTACCAGATCAGTCACCATTCAAATTAATAATAAGAATCAGCAATTTCTTGGTGAAGTTGAAATACCATTTCAAGAGGGGAATGACCCTCAAATTTTAGAAGCAGTTATTCTCAACTCTGATAATCGGGTGGTAAGATCATTGAAAAAAAAGGATATCGAAATTAGAAGTAGGATATCATCCATCAGCTTTTATGAAGATGATTATGTAAAGTCATTCAATCTATATGCGAGTGATTATCCATATAAGATTAGGTATTCATACAAACACGTTGAAAATGATTATATATATACTGCATGGTGGTACCCAATAATGGCCTTTTCAACTCCACATATAAATAACACCTTAACACTAGAATGTCCCTCAGAATATACGTTTGAAACTTCGTCTAACTTTGATTTTCAATATTCGGTAGATGAATCAGAAGGAATTCAGAAGCACACTTGGTCTTCTAAGAATCTTTATAAAAAAAGCCTTGATGATAATGCACCAAACTGGAGAGAGTCATTACCCTATGTATTGATTGCACCAAAATCATTCAATTACTCAATTGCCGGTGAAGCCGATTCATGGGAGTCGTATGGAGACTGGATTTACAAACTCAATAAGGGAAAATACAATCTAACCTTCAATGAAGAAAAGATAGTTGATGAATTAATCAAGAATGTTTCTGACACAATTGAAATAATTAGAATCCTGTATAACCACCTGCAGAAAAATACCAAATATGTGAATGTTTCTATTGAAGAAGGTGGGCTCGAGCCGTATCCTGCATCTTATGTTTGCTACAACAAATATGGAGATTGCAAAGCCCTGACGATTTACATGATGGCTTTGCTAAAACATGCTGGTATTAATTCTAATTACAGTTTGGTAAATGCAGGTATCGATGCTGCTGATATCATTGATGAAATTCCAGGTCCTCAATTTAATCATGTGATTTTGGGTGTTCCTCTTAAGTCTGATACTATTTGGTTAGAAAATACCAGTAAGACTTTACCATTTAATTATCTAGGTACTTTCACTCAAAACAAAAAGACATTATGGATAAAAGAAAACGAGAGTGTTCTAATCCAGACCCCTAAAATGTCCTTAGAAGACTTTAAAGAATCTAGGCAATTTGACTTTATTCTGAATGAAAACGGAAACGGTCAATTGGTAATCTCAGAATCTTTTGGCGGAAGGAAGTTTGAACGATTTTTACCAATACTTGAATCGGAGGATGAGCTTTATGATGCCGCTAATCTATATGCCAATTCATCAAGTTTTGAATTTAAGAGTGTTGAAGT
Source organism: Ekhidna sp. (assembly GCA_965601465.1). Taxonomy (GTDB): domain Bacteria; phylum Bacteroidota; class Bacteroidia; order Cytophagales; family Cyclobacteriaceae; genus Ekhidna. Next base: position 4,444,265 of record OZ271834.1, read on the forward strand.
CGACCTAATAAGTTCTGACAATAAAATTCAATTGAAAACTGAATATTCATGTCAAAATCAATTGAGAAAAGTAGGCAATCTAATTGCCTTGACACCACCAAAAATTCAAACATTCCCATTTGAAATCGATTCGCGTCGAGAACAACCTTTTATGATTTACAATCCGATAAACAGGCAGTGGAAAATTGATTATCAGTTAGACACAAAAGATTATTCTATAGAGTTTCCTAAAAACATAACCTTAAATTCAAAATATGGAGAGTTTTCAATGAACTTTTCCATGGCCGATGGTGAATTACGCATCGATCAAGAATTTATCTTATTTGCACAAATTCTAAATAAAGAAGATTTTAGCCCATTTCAAGAATTTCTGGATAAAATCGAATCTTTAAAAAACAAATCTTCTATTCTACTGAAATGAAAAAATTACTCACCACCATATTGATCATTATTACTATATCTTCCAATGCCCAGATCACTTCAAAGGAATTCGGGAAGTTTACCCCGGAAGAAATAGCCTTAGAAACATATAGGCAAGATCCAAGTGCTACTGCTGTCGTGCTCTTTGATATTGGCAAATCCAAATTCATAGACTCTAGTGGCGGAGGGTACAACATCCAATTTACTAGGACTCGAAGAGTCAAAATTCTTTCTGAAGATTTTGATGAAAAAGTGGCTACGGTGGAAATTCCTTATTACCAAGATGGTGCTTCAAAAGAGACCATTATGGAGCTTCAAGCGTATACGATACATTTTGTTGATGGTACCCCTAGACCCAAGAAAGTGTTAGCAACTTCAATTTTTGATGAAAGGATAAACAATAATTGGAGTGTGAAAAAATTTGTATTTCCTGATGTTCAAAAAGGAGACATTTTGGAATATGAATATGTGTTCAAAACACCATTTTTATTCAATCTTCCTGACTGGGAATTCCAAAATAAAATCCCAACCATATATAGTGAATATGAGGTTAGAATGATCCCATTTTATGAATACGCATTTCTTGTGCAAGGGATCTCTCGTTTTGATGTTCGAAATTCTGTCGTAGATAATAAAAAAAGAGCTTGGGGGAATGTATCAAGGGATAAATTGGGTAAGATTATTGGTGGAGGACTAGAATTTCAGGATTACATTCATACGTTCGCTTTAAAAGATCTGCCGGCGTTTAAGGATGAATCTTACATTACTTCCATCAACGATTACATAACAAAAATTGATTTTCAGCTCTCAAAGATCAATTACCCGCAAGGAGGCACCAACGACATAGTAGGAACATGGCCTGCATTAATTGATGATATGATCAAAAGTGAATCCTTTGGACGCTTCATTAAGAGCAGTAAAAAGTATGCAAAGAAAGAATTAGAACAAATCAATCTAAGTGGTCAATCGAATCAAGAGAAAGCAGAATTAATTGTCAATCATGTAAAGAAAAATTTCACTTGGAATGGATACTTCGGTAAATATGTAACCAAAAATTCACGTGAGTTTATTACGAAAAAGGAAGGAAATTCAGCTGAATTAAATCTTTTCCTTCTTTCACTTTTACGAGAAGCTGGACTTAATGCAGATCCTGTTTTGCTAAGTACCAGAAATCATGGAAAAGTAAAATACGATTACCCTTTTAAACATTTCTTCAATTACGTAATCGTATTGGTTGATGGAAAATTTATGTCTGATGCTACAGAAACCAGATTACCATATTATCAGCTGCCGGTCAGGTGTTTTAATGAAAAAGGACTCATAATCAAGGAAGGTGATGTAAACTTTATAGACCTGAAAAGCACTTTAGTTTCTAGTGAGAATCTTACTATTAAAATTGATGATATAGATATCGAATTCTCTCAAGCAGAATTAGATATCAACTTCCAGTCTAATGGATATGATGCACTTTATTTAAAGAACAAATTTTCCAATGACTTTGAAGAGCTAGGTAATTTTTACTCAAACCAAGGCACGAAAATCAACGTAGAGAATTCATTAAATTTTGATGACAATAAAAAACCTTATGTACTTGCCCTGATAGGAAAAACCACTTTTGAATCATTGGGAGAGAATATTGTGATAAAACCATTTTTAAGCTTCCCATTTCAAAGAAATTCATTGACTCAAAAAAAGAGAAGCTACCCCGTAGATTTTGCTTACTCTTTTGAGAAGAAGATGGAATCAATAATAGCGATCCCTGAGGGTTACACTATTAATACACTCCCAGAAAGTTTCAACTTATCAAATGACCTGGCAGATATAAATCTGACATATGAAATAGTAGGTAGTACGCTTACTGCTACGGGTAACTATTACTTTAAGAAATCAATATACAAGGCTTCAGAGTACAGCAGAATCAAGTACTACATTGATCAAATTGTTAAAAGGTTCAACACTGAAATTATCCTAGAAAAAAAATAATCCAATGAAGAATATATTCTACTCACTCATCTTAATTTTTGTCGCATCCAGCATTCACGCGCAATATGAAATCAAACCAGTTAAAGGCTACAGCAATGACATTGGAAATTTGGTAGCGATGCTTGACGATTTGAAAGGAAGAGTGAAGCGTAGTGTTTCAAATCTCGATCAGGAAGGCACAGATTTTCTACTTGATGAAAACGCCAATCGCATCGGTGCGATGATCATGCACTTAGCTGCAACCGAGGTGTATTATCAGAAATACACCTTCGAGGGCAGACAATTCAATCAAGAAGAGAACGAAAAGTGGGGTGCAGCTTTGAGCTTGGGAGATGCCGGTCGAGAAAGCCTCATAGGAAAGCCTATTTCTTATTACCTGGAAATTTGGGACGAGGTTAGAGCAGAAACGAAAAAGCTCTTGAAAGAAAAAGACGATAAGTGGTTTGCCAAAAAAATCGGAGGTATGAACAATCACTGGGCCTGGTACCACGTCATGGAACATCAAGCTAACCACATGGGGCAGATAAGATTGATACTGAGTAGAATTCCTAACTAAATAGATATGAATAGAAACAAACAAACCTACATTGCCAGCCTTCTCCTGATAGGAGTGTCCATCTACCTCATTCTTGAATACCCAAACTCTGGAAAATACAGCATGATTGCCGGTGGTGTCATGATCTTGGGAGTAATACTTAATTACGTTGCATATTCAGGTAAAAAGTGATCTCAAATCACTAATGCTGCAGCTCCTAAAACCGCGGCATCATTTAATGGAAGTCCGGATCGTAAGATCTGGATTTTGTTTCTGTAGAGGTTATGAACATTGGCTTCAAGCGTTTCTTTCAGCGAAGGAAAGAACAGGTCACTGGCTTGCGCAATGCCTCCAAAAAATATAATCGCCTCCGGACTGGTATACGTAGCAGCATCTGCCAACTTAAGACCCAACCATGCTCCTGTCTTCACGAAAGTTTCGATGGCATACCTGCCTCCTGCTTCCGCTTTCATCGCAATCTCTTGAGGGGTATTGACTTTACCTACGCCAAATTCATGGTAAGTCTCCAAAAGTCCTCGAATGGAAACATAGGCCTCCAAACATCCATTTCGTCCGCAGGTGCAATCCCTACCTCCAGGCACGACGATGGCATGGCCTAGCTCCCCAGCGAATCCATCATGTCCATAGATGACATTGCCACCAGCAACAATTCCACTTCCTAAACCAGTCCCTAGTGTTATGAGGATGAAATCACTCATGCCTTTGGCCACACCAAATTGCATTTCGCCTATGGCCGCAGCATTGGCATCATTTGTCAAAATGGTTTTGCAGTTTAGTTTATCTTCAATGTAAGCTGCTACTTCGTGTACTTCTTTCCATGGCATGTTGGGGGCATACTCGATGGTGCCATTGTAGAAATTCCCGTTAGGCGCTCCAATTCCAATACCTTCAATGGGTGCCTTATGTCTTTCAAATAAAACTTGTATTTCATCAGCAATCGCATCCAGAAATGATTCAATAGGACCTGAAGCATATCCTTCTATGAGAATCACCGAACGATCTATGATTTTACCACTATCAGAAACCAAACCAATCGTAGTGCTGGTCCCTCCGATATCCATCCCAATGTAATGTTTCATACGCTAGTGTTTATACCCTTTCCATCCGTACCAGGCAATGTAGACAAAACAAACAATGGTGATCAAAAAAGAAGCGTGCAGTCCAATCGAACTATCTGCTATTAAACCTTGCAACGGAGGAATCAAAGCTCCACCAACAATTGCTGCTACAAGCACACCAGAACCTTTACTAGTCAATGGTCCTAAATCCGCAATTGCCAACGTGAAAATATTACTCCACATAATGGATAAAAACAGACCTGTTCCTATCAACAACCACATGGCGAGATATCCGGAGGAAACGCTGAATATCAACATCAACCCCACACAAAAAAGTGCTGAGAGGGTTAGTAACTTTTCACTTTTGATAAATTTCAAGAGGTAGGAACCTCCCAATCTCCCGATCATCAGACCTCCCCAATAGAAAGGTAAGTACAATGCTCCAATCTCACGAAATTTCGCTATTTGATCTCTCTTCTCTGTGAGTCCTGTGATATAATGCTGCATTTCAGGAAGTGTGGGGAAGACATTCTCACTCAAATAGATAACCAAAAAAGAGGCTATGGTTACCTCCGCTCCAACATAAAGAAATATGGCTATTGCTCCTTTGACTAGATGAGGCTTCTTCCATACACTTTCTCCATCGTCATGCGTAGTCTCTGCAGTTTCTACCACCTCAGGTAATTCCAAAAATCGAAAAATGATGGCGAGTAAGAGCAAAAGTCCACCTAACACCAGATATGGTAATTGCACAGCCTCTGCTTGCTCTGATGGTAACAATCCTTCAAGCCCTCGAAGGATAAAATAACTTCCTGCAAGAGGCGCTATCATTTTCGCTACGCTATTAAAGCCTTGGGCCAAATTCAATCGATTGGACGCCTTCTCTGGCTCACCCAACCGTGCCACATACGGATTGGCTGCTACCTGAAGCAGGGTTACTCCAGAAGCAAGCACGAAAATCGCTCCCAGGAAAAGTGGATAGGAAATGATGGCTGCAGCTGGATAAAACAGCCAACTACCTACCGCCATGATAACCAGCCCTACGATAATTCCCTTGTGGTATCCAATTTTATTGAGTAGCCAGGAAGATGGCAAGCTCACACAGAAAAAGGCAATAAAGAAAGCAAACTGCACCAATGCAGCCTGGAAATTTGATAATGAGAACAAGCCTTTAAGGTATGGGATGAGTGCACCATCTAGTTCCGTTAAGAATCCCCAGGTGAAGAAGAGCAGCAACATGTAAAACATGCTGGCTCCATAGTTTTGCTTAGCCATTCAAGTAGGATTTTGCATCAATTAATTCATTTTTCCCATCTACCATCTCTGCATAATTGAAACCCGGATGAATTGCATATGCTCCTGTATTGCCTGCAACATCCATTGCGAGATATCCTACTTGAAAAGCCTTATAATCAAGCTTATCGACGATACGTTGAATGGCAGCTTCGCATGCTTCTTGAGCAGAGGCTCCTTGCCGCATCAATTCAACCACAAGAAAAGAACCTAAGGTCTTCATCATCAATTCTCCCATACCTGTGGCAGTCGCAGCTCCATAGTCATTATCTACATATAAACCTGCCCCGATGATCGGCGAATCGCCTACACGACCGTGCATTTTGTACGCCAGTCCACTGGTGGTGCACGACCCGGAAAGATTCCCTTCGGCATCCTGACAGATCATCCCAATCGTATCGTGATTTTCAACATTGATGATCGGATTGTATTCTGCTGACTTTAACCATTCCTGCCAGGATTTTTTTGAGCTTTCCGTCAATAGGTTTTCTTCTGCAAAACCTTGCGCCAGTGCAAATCTTTTTGCACCCTCTCCTGCTAACATCACATGCGGAGTATCATCCATCACTTTGCGGGCAACCGCGATTGGATGTTTGATGTTTTGCAAAAAGCAAACCGACCCGGCATTTCCCTGGTGATCCATGATACACGCATCGAGAGTTACATTGCCATCGCGATCAGGAAGACCACCAATACCGACAGAACTTCCATTAGGGTCCGCCTCGACTACCATCACTCCTTTTTCAGCTCCATCCACAGCACTCCCTCCTTCTCCCATCACACGAAGCGCTTCCTCATTAGCTTGCAGTCCATGTACCCATGTACTCAGCGCTTTGGGTTTCTTTGATCTCACCAGTGTTTGCTGTTCAGTTTGTGTTTCGGCACATGCGGTCCCTACCAAACCTACTCCTGCTGTAGCAGCCAGGGAGTTTTTAATAAATTTTCTACGTGTACTCATGGGTCAGTTGATTACAATTTCGTCCGCAAAAATCCAGGATTTGCCACCAGCTCCTTTGTGATCGGGAGGGCAAACGCCACGGTTCTTCGCTACAATCTTTATGTATCGACCAGAAAACGGTCGGTTGAATGAAAAATCTTTAAGAATAGCTCCCTTATCCTTGTAGGAAACGTCATTGGTCTCAGTTCCTAGCGCTGTGAAATTCTCGCCATCATTGGATACAAAAAACTGCACCTCGGTCGGCATGAAGATCCAGGCGTTTTCATCTTGCAAGAATCCGATTTTAGCCTCTGAATAATTCCCAACCTTGCCCATATCCACTACCGCCTCAATGTCGATTCCTTCATATCCCTGCCATGAACCGGTGCGGAAGTCATCGCCTCCTCGAATAAAGTCGATCAATGCCATGTCCCCACCCGCTGTGTAGTGATTGGCATATTCAGTGCCTAAGCTGATGCTTCTTTTCTCGGGAATCTTATAAAAGGAGCTTTTGGCTCTCAAACTCTCTTTTCCTTCCTTCTCCGCCCAAACAAATAAGTCCGTGGTGCGATTTATCGAGAAAGGCGTCTCATATTTATTTGGATCACCATCAGATGTAAATGCATAGAAAATGGACGCTCCGGCTGTTGGAGTAGCGAGTGTGATCTCTGTCGATTCCATAAACGCATGATCTCCGGTTTGCAAGGCCGGAATGGCAATAGCTTCTGTCTCAATCTTAGATTTTGGGCGGTGTTCTTTCTTAGTTCCAAAGTCAGAAGGCTCTGATTGCATCGCAAATGAAAGGGTGCCCCCACTCATCAAATCATTGTGCTTTATAAAAGAATATGGATGCTCCTCACCGTTCAATTGCACGTTATTCACATACATATTCTCATCCGAATTTTCAGGTGCTTCAATCACAAACTGCTTTCCATTCTCCAGGTTAATGGTCACTTTTTCAAACCACGGACTACCCAGAATATAATCAACACTTCCAGGTGCTACCGGGTAAAATCCCATCGCACTCATCACCAACCAGGCCGACATCTGTCCGCAATCTTCATTTCCCGAAAGTCCATCCGGCTTTGCGGCGTACAGTTCATTCATTATTTGGCGCACCAATTTCTGTGTTTTGTCCGGGCGGCCTACGAAATTGTAGAGGTACGGAATGTGGTGGCTAGGTTCATTGCCATGCGCGTATTGCCCAATCAATCCTGTGATATCTGCCTGATCGCGGCCTTTCGTTTCTGAACTGGCGGAAAAGATATCATCCAGCTTTTGTTCTGCTGCTTCATCGCCTCCTAACAATTCGATCCAGGTCTCTACATCCTGTGGGACATAGTAGCTATACTGCCAGGAGTTTGCTTCCGTGTAATTGAAGTTCACCTCCGAGGGTTCAAAAGGATAGAACCATCGGTTGTTATTTCGTGCTCGCATAAACCCAGTCGATGGGTCGAATACATTCTTGTAATTCTGCGCACGTTGGTAATAAACAGCTGCAACATCGGGTTTACCCATTTGATTGGCCATCTCGGCAATGGTCCAGTCATCGTAGGCATATTCCAGAGTTTTGGAAACACTTTCCGCCTCCACATCAGAAGGGATATATCCAGAAGCTCGGAACTCTCCAATCCCTAATCGCTCTTGCATGGAGCTGTGAATCATCGACTCTAAGGCCTTCTCTATATTGAATCCTTCAATGCCTTTTATGTATGCATCAGCAATAGTAGGAACCGCATGGTACCCAATCATGCAGTCGGTGTAGTTGCCTGCTAACTCCCACATAGGTAATCGACCACCAAATTCATATTGTTTGATGAAGGTCTTTATAAAATCCGTTGTCCGCTCTCGCTCGATGATGGTGTAAAGTGGGTGTGTACTTCGATACGTATCCCACAGCGAGAATACCGTGTGGTTGGTAAAGTCTGTGTCCTGATGAATTTCAAGATCGGTGCTTCGGAACCTCCCATCCGCATCGTGGTACAAGTTCGGAGCGATCATCGTGTGATAAAGTGCGGTATAAAACACTTCCATCTGTTGGTCACTGCCTCCTTCCACATTGATCTTATTTAGTTGCGATTCCCAGGCCATTCGGGCATCCAACCGTGCTTTCTCAAAGTCCCAATCTGGAATCTCTGCTTCCAGGTTCTTTTTAGCACCTTCCTCATCCACTGCCGATATAGCCACTTTTACTTTCAATTGATCCCCTTCACCAAATGCCAGTGCAGCTTTGATCCCTTGATCGCCATCTCCAAAATCCATGGATTGGATGGGATGGTCGAAGATTATACGGAAGAAAAGGTATTGCTTCTGCGCCCACGACTTACTGTGACGATAGCCAGTTAATTCATAGTCATTCACCTGGATCAATTTGGATTCCAGCACCTCATCTCGATGTGCCAAATCAATAATGAGCTGACGATCTTTTGCTCCATTGAAATCATATTGATGAAAACCCACACGCTTGGCAGTTGTCAGTTGAACAGCAATATCATCCGCTTCCAGGTTGACCGCATAGTAGCCCGGTTCAGCCACTTCAGTCGCTTTTAAGAATGGCGAACTGTAGCCCGGCTCTCCATCTGCTCCGTTATTGAAAAACGTTTCACCTGTGTAAGGCATCAATAGTACATCCGCATAATCTGCGATTCCTGTCCCACTCAAATGCGTGTGGCTAAAGCCATACACCACCGAATCGGTGTAGTGATAACCCGAACATCCATCCCAGCCTTCCAGCCGTGTATCCGGACTGAGTTGCACCATCCCGAAAGGCATCGTTGCTCCAGGAAAGGTGTGACCATGACCACCTGTTCCGATGAATGGATTCACATACTCGAATGGGGTTTTAGGGGTGGGTGTCGAGCATGAAAAGAGCATTGCTCCGGCAATAAAACAGCCAAGGACTGTTCCTCTTAGGTTCTGTTGTTTCATACAGTTCGGAAATTAATGAAAATGGGATTAAGGAGTGGGTAGTCAATCAGTTAATTAGTGAGATTTGAAGTTCATTTGTTTCACACTTTCGTCTTGTTATCATTCATTCCTGAAGATGCCGGATCACCTGCCCGAATGGTACAGGCGGGAGTCCGGCATGATCGATTAGAAGGACTACTTAGGTAAATACTTCTCTGGAATTTGATTATCCTCCGTTTCACCCAGCCAATAGATGTTCATGATCCACCAACGCTCTCCGTCATTCATGAGCTGGATGCTATTGATCCCTCGGGTGAAGGGCTTCTCGTCTGCTTCGCTTCGGTACGATTCATAGGTGCTGAAAATGTGGGTGAGTGAACCATACGTTTCCGTCACACGATAGATTTCCTTTTCGAAAAAACCATTGGTCTCCAACCAATTTCCAGAGGTTTCTACGTATCCATCAGGGGTCATGGCTCGGTACCCAATCTTGCCTTCTGGGTTAGCCCTGGAAGGAATCAGCTGAGCATCTGCTATGAACAGAAATCGAAACAACTCCCAATTGCGTTTCTCTCCTGCCTCACCCGAGATGACGCCATAGAGGGTTTCTATCGTGCTATCGAGTGTTTGGACATTACTCAGGTATGCATCATCCTGCGCAATTGTATGATAACTAATTGAAAGGAGAATGAGCAAAGAAGCGAACGATCGTTTCATGAGTTTAGGTGTTTGGTTTACTTCAATCTAGTAGTTCTCTATCCCAAAGCCAATGAAAGTTTGATGAATGGGGGACGTTGAGATTGGGTTAGTTTTGAAAAGGAATGGAACTCGTAATTGAAGGATTGATCATCATTGGTATTGTTGCACTCATCATGACTGTAATCAAATACCCAAAAGATGTGGCCAAAGGCGTTCTTGGATTCATTTTATTGCCATTCCGAAGAATTTGGTACCTTTTTCGATTCATTATGTTTCCTCTCGAAATATTAATTCTCTATATCGAAGAAAAACTGGGAGTGGATTACTTAACTAAATTCTTTTACGGAAAATCTTCAAAAGCCAAAAAACGAAAGAGTTAGCTCATTTAAGTAAGTTTCGAAGCAATTGAAACTTCTATTCTATGAAGAGACAAATAATTGGTACAATCATACTATTTGGAGGACTTCTGGCTTGGTTGACCTTCGATTATCTGGATCATCAACAATCCTTTGAGGACAAGAGTACATTACTCGTCACTGTAAAAGATTTGAGCTGCAGGGGTAGTGGTGGAAGTAAAATTGAAGTGGACAATAACGGAAGAAATCAATTTTTAGAGGTAACAGGAAGTGTTTGCAGAAGCCTTGACATTGGACAAGAAATAATCGTATTACGATCGCTGCAGACTAGTAAGCTCTATTGGAACAAAGAACCTTCTGGCAGAATTTTTTGGCTTTACCCCGTAGTGCTTTTGATGATTTCGTACATCATCTTTAGAGGTAGGAAAGATTCAAATAATTGAACATGGAATTACATAATTGCAAAATATGAAACACCTATTTCTCATAATCATCATCATTGCTTCTCATTCAATATTTGGGCAGAAAGAAAGATGGGTTGAGCCTTCGTCTATAGATACAGTCTTAGTTTTCAAGAACAAAACCATTCAGCTAAAACCAACTGAGTTTAGTGATTTTGATCCCTACATTCTTTCGAATGAATTGATTGATTCACTTACTCAAGGCATTGGGAATTTCTACAGAAAGTCGAAGGCAATTGAAGATTATTTAATTAACTCCAAATTCAGCTCAAGAGTAAAAAGGGTAGACAATGAACTTTATGTCAAACTCGATAATGGAGATTGGTTTTCTCCTCCACTCAACTCAAACTATGACGAGACTGGACATACCTTCGAGCATTTTTTTTCGGAATTTGGATTCTACTCAGTTCGAGTTCAATGGGGTGAAGGAAATGGTTATAAACTAGTGAGTTCTAAAAGCGGAGAAAGTTTCGGAATAATCGGGCGTCCATTCTTCTCCCCAGATGGAAAAACTATAATCGCTCTAGGCTTTGACATTGAAGCAGGATATAGCATTAATGGGTTTCAAATTCTTCAAAATTACAATGGGAAGATGACTGATCTCGGAACTTATTCTCCAAAAAATTGGGGTTGTGTTAGTGCTAAATGGCTGAGTAATCAAAAATTGATTTTGAAGAACCAGTCTTATGAACGTTCAGCCACTGAATCAAACTACTTCAACTTCTTTACAGAATTAGAAATTAAATAGCGAAGGATTTCATTTATTAGTATCCGCAGAAAACCACCATCCATATGGGATACATGAGGAAGTCTGGTATTAGTCATCAAGTATCCAAAACTCTCCATAGCATCGTATCACCTCAACAGGAGCCTCCACCTGTGGATAGTGCCCAATGCGTTCCATCGTCCAGATGTTTTTAGTGGTGATTATTTCTCGGTAACGATCCACCATAACCTGACCGGAAATAGGATCGACTAATCCATTGATTAACCCTAAAGGCTGATTGAAATCTTGCAATGCTCCTACCCACCGCTCTCGATTTTTTACTCGTTCTTTCATGTATCGAATAATCAAGTGGGCAATAAGATGGCCATTATTTCTTGATACCAGCTGCCAATACGTATCCAGTTCTTCACTCGTCAACAGTGTATCTGGACCAAAGATGCGCCCAAAGCTCTTTTCAAATTTCTTTTGGTTCAACAGTTTGCTCAAGATCCACCCAATCGGGCTCATCAACATTTTTTGAATAGGCAAGGGATGATGAGATTCCGGAAAGATACCCCCGTTGAGTAGACAAACAGACTTTAGATCCAATCCTATTCCCTCATTTTTCCGAGCCATCAATTCCTGCGCAACCGTATCCCCATAATCATGCGCCAATAGATGGCATTCACCAATCCCTAATTGCTTCATGAGATCCTCGACAAGATCTGCTTGCTGCATGATGGAATAGGGAAATGGATTGGGTTTATCTGAATACCCAAACCCCAGCATGTCCATCGCCACTAAGGAAAACCGCTCACTCAAGGGGCTCCAGATCTTGAACCAATCATAGGAGGCAGTCGGAAAGCCATGAATTAACAGCAACCAAGGCTTATCACTTTGTGAGATCTTATAGACGATGCGGTGGTCTCTCCAGGTATAGGTCAAAACATCAGCATACCAATCATCAAGTATCATCATTTAGGGAAGATAGGTTAGAAACTCTTTTCGGTCAATTTCCTCTGCTCCCAAACTGACCAAATGTTCAGAATGCACCTGGCAATCAAATAACTTCCCTCCATCCTTCTGGAACTGCTGGATAAATCGGATTAAAGCAAGCTTCGATGCGTTACTTACTTTGGAAAACATAGATTCACCACAAAAAACAGTTCCCAGGTCTACTCCATACATTCCCCCTACCAGTTCGTCATCCTTCCAAACCTCAACTGATTGGGCATGCCCCAACTCATGCAATCGGATATAGGCCAGCTGCATTTCATCTGTAATCCACGTGCCCTCCTGTCCATCACGCGGAATGCCTTTACATTCAGAGATTACCGCTTCAAAATTTTGATTGAAGGTCACTCTTAATTCATCACCATTCAATACCCTCCTCATGGATTTGGAGATATGCAGACGTTCTGGAAACAGTACAAAACGGGGATCAGGGCTCCACCAGATGATTGGTTCTCCCTCACTAAACCACGGAAATATTCCGGAATGGTAGGCAATCATCAAGCGCTCCGGGAGTAGGTCTCCTCCAACAGCAACAATCCCATCTTCAGCCCCTTCCACAGGCGGAAAAATTAAATCGTCGGTGAGTCGGTAGATGGGCATACGAGTGGCAAAAATACTTTTAGATGCCCATCCAGAATCTATGCTAACTTTAAAATCAGTTCACTTTGGCCTCAAGTTTGCTAAACTTGGGTCAGCACCAACACACCTGAATCTTATGAAAAAGATATTCTCCCTTTCCATTTACCTTTTTAGCACACTCCTTTTTAGTCAGCAGGCAAGTGAAGAAAGAATCAAGGCCGTTGAGAACGGGTTAGCACCCATCGTACGCTTCGGCGATGAGCCGGCCTGGAACATCGAAGATCGAATGAAACGTTACAAAGTGCCGGGGGTAACCGTCGCTGTTATCAAAGATTATAAAATTGATTGGGCCAAAGCCTATGGGGTGTCTAATCAAGAAACGGGTGAAACAAATACCACACAAACGGCCTTTCAAGCTGCATCCATTAGTAAAACCATCAATGCGATTGGCGTCCTTAAGTGGGCAGCTGAAAATGACATAGATCTCAATGCAGATATCAATACGTTATTGAAGTCTTGGCAATTTGAGTACGAAAACAATGAGGAAATAATCTCACTTCATCACTTACTTACTCACACAGCAGGACTTTCGGTTCATGGCTTCCCCGGATACAAGAATGATAAAAAACTTCCGTCGACTGCTCAGATAATTGAAGGAGAAAAACCTGCCAACAATCCCCGAGTAAAAAGACTTTTTGCACCGGGAGAAAAATTTAAATATTCGGGAGGTGGAACAACCATTACCCAGCTCATCCTGGAAGATAATATAGGTGATTATGCCTCCTACATGAACGATAACTTGTTTGCTCCTCTGGATATGAACCGTTCTTTCTACCCTACCAGCTTCAAGGGCAATGTGAGCATGAGTCATAATCATAAGGGAGAAATGCGCAAGAATGGCTACAACACCTATCCCGAATTAGGAGCTGCAGCACTTTGGATCACGCCAACAGATCTGGCTAAGCTCTTAATTGAATTGCAAGAGACTCTCCGAGGCAATGGTGGGACTGTCCTGTCAAAAGAAACTTTGCAAGACATGCTTATTCCTGCAAATGAAGGTGTCAACAATGCGCGAGGTACTTTTATTCATGACGAAGGAAATGGAAAGTATTTCCAACACTCGGGTGGAAATGAGGGCTTTAATTGTCTGTACTATGCAAGTATGGAGGGTGGACATGGCGCTATTGTTATGATTAATGCAGAGAAATTTGAGCTTATTAATGAAATCATGCGAAGCATTTCAAATACCTATGATTGGGGTGTATTCAAATCTCAAGTAATTGCTCGAAAGGATGCACCGGATTTAAAAGTCCTTGAGGGTTTAACCGGCACGTATCGATCCGTAGACTTTCCAGACAGAACACTTGAAGTGAGCCTTGCGAAAGAAAAATTATACGTGGAAGAGAAAAAGCGATGGAAATCAGAGCTTATTCCTCAAGATGAAAACACCTTCATAACCAAGGATATCAATCCGGCAGTAAACATAGGTTTTGAAAACGGGAAAATGATCATCGAACAAGGAGGGAAATACGAATGGGTCAAGGAATGAATTAGGCTTCTTTCCCCCATTCCCTCAATCTGCTTCCATACCAACTGTAGAGTTCTCCGTCTACCAATTGACAATTAGCATTTGGCCATAACTTTTTTACTTCATGCAAATGACGATCCTTGAATGGAAAGGGTTCAGAGCTAAAGAGCAAATGGTCCGGATTGAGTTTTGAAATAGATTGCTCATTCATCTCTGGATAGCGTTCTTCAGTTATCAGATTTTCAAATCCAAGATGTGTTAATAGGTGGTCAATGAAGGTATGCTTGCCAGCTACCATCCAGGGGTTTTTCCAAATGAAGTAGATGACTTTCCCTGATTTAGTGCCTTTTATATGTTCTGTGGCTTTCTGACATGCCTCCACAATTTCATTTGCTCGATCTTCAAGTTTACAGATGCGACCAAGATTCGTCATCATTTGAAATGAATCTTGCAGTGTGAAGATATCGCTCATCCATACAGGAAACTCCTTTTCAAGCTCGGCAATGCCATCCTGATAATTCTCTTCTTTGTTGCCTATGATCAAATCAGGTTTCAACTCACGAATAGCATCAAATCGAAAGTTTTTGGTACCACCTATGATGGGTATTTGCTTAACTTGATCTGTTGGATGTATGCAGAATTTGGTACGTCCCACAATCGGTGCACCGAGATCGATTAGATATTCCGTTTGAGAGGGTACAAGCGAAACGATGCGTTTGGGAGGTTGATTCAATTCAACCTCCCTACCCATCATGTCTTGTACTTTAATTGTCATGGTTTAGTGCCCATGCCCGTCGTGAGATCCTTCCATCCGTTCCAATAGCTCCATCATATTTTCCCGGTTGGCCTCTAATGAACTCCCTAAAGCTGGAATGTCCTTTGAAACCAGAAAATAGGTTTTTAACGAGTCTACTTTCCCAGAACCAATAAAAATAGCCTGGAATAATTCTTCAGTTGTTTTCTGAATGTCCAACTGAAATTGATGTTCATCAGTAATCCGACTTTCAATTAGCGAGAAGCTCAATAAACTCTCCTTCCGTTTAAGATCATAAAGTAAAAATTCATCAATGCTGCTCAGGTATGTCATGGCTTTGTCGTCCGACAGCCACAACTCCATGTAATCACCACTTTCAGCATAGGTATACCACTTTCCGGTAACGGAATCTCCCTCACCTGTTGAACAACCAAACAGAAAAACGACTAGCGTTCCAAATAAAAACTTTTTCATTTGAAGTAAGTAAAGTCCTGACCGTCTTTGATCTGAACCACTGATTCGTAAATCAGCTTGATTACATTCTCAACATCTTCTTTGTGAACTGTCTCTACAGTTGTATGCATGTATTTCAATGGAAGCGAAATCAATGCGGAGGCCACGCCAATATCTGAATAGGCAAACGCATCAGTATCGGTGCCTGTAGTTCGGGAAGCAGCCATTCGCTGATATGGAATCTTATTCTTATCAGCCACATCCAGAATCATGTCGCGCAGGTTGTTCTGAACCGCTGGTCCATAAGTTACCGCCGGACCACTTCCAGCTGTCATGTCTCCGCTTGTAATCTTATCATACATCGGAGATTGCGTGTCATGTGTAACATCCGTCACAATCGCCACATCCGGTTTAATTCTTCGAGAGATCATCTCCGCACCACGAAGACCAATTTCTTCCTGTACTGAGTTCACCACATACAAACCAAACGGAAGCTTTACCTTATTCTCAGATATTCTTCTTACCACTTCTGCAATCATGAAACCACCCGCTCGGTTGTCCAAGGCTCTTCCCACAAAGTACTTGTCATTCATCTCAAATAATTCGTCCTGGAATGTAGCCACCGTACCCACATGAATACCCATTTTCTCCACCTCTTCTTTCGATTCAGCCCCTACATCAATGCAGATGTTCTTTAATGTTGGGTTATCCTCTTTGTCTTTACGAACGTGAATAGCCGGCCATCCAAAAACTCCTTTTACTACCCCTTTCTTCGTATGCAAGTTTACGCGCATGGACGGAGCAATCTGATGATCCGATCCGCCATTACGGACTACATAGATGTAGCCTTTATCCGTGATGTAATTCACAAACCAGCTGATCTCATCGGCGTGAGCCTCAATAACTACTTTGTATTTGGCCTCCGGATTGACAACTCCATAAACACTTCCATAGGTATCTACGACGTAATCATCAACATAGGGCTTGATGTAATCCAACCATATTTTTTGTCCCTCCATTTCAAAGCCGGTGGGTGCGGCATTGTTGAGGTATTTAAATAGGAAGTCTCTGCTTTTATTATCCATATTCTTAAGTTAAAAGCTGCAATTTACAAGTTGCAGGATTCATGTAATAAGCTTTAAGCTATAAGTCTGAAGAATGTTTCAATTAATGGCCATTTTACATGGGCTTGTAGCTTAAGTCTAGGAGCTTGTTACTTAAAACTTACTACTTACTCCTTGAAGCTTATTGCTTTGTAGCTTGAAACTTACTACTAGATACTTTTAACTAATCCCCCATCGATAAGGAAATCCTGACCCGTGATGTACTCAGATTTGTCACTAGCTAAAAACAAAGCAAGCTCTGCAACTTCATCAGGTGTACCCTGCCTAAGCATTGGGATCTGGTTGATAATTTCTTGATCTGCTGGATAGCTATCAATGAAGCCCGGTAAAATGTTATTCATGCGGATTCCAGCATCACCATATCTAGTTGCAAAAAGCTTGGTAAATGCGCTTAATGCAGTTCTGGCTACTGATGAAATGGGGAAGCTCAATGAAGGTTCTTTGGCTCCAAAAGTCGAAATATTGACGATAGAGCCTCCACTACTCATATGCGGTGCAACGAGTCTTGACATCCGAACCACATTCATCAAAGCCAGGTTAAATCCTTCCTGCCATTGTTCATCCGTTAAATCAAGCAATTCTCCCTTAGGTGGATGCCCGGTGTTATTAATCACTACATCTATTTGCCCATAAGTCTCGAGTGTTGCATCTACTAAACGAGCTAAATCTTCTGTGTTGTCAGTAGAACCCTGAACCGCAATACCCCCATGTTTGCTTGCGAGATCGTGTATTTCTGAAGACCTGGACAAGATAGCAAGCTGATATCCTTCCGAAGCTAGCTTTTCCGTACATGCAAGCCCCATCCCTTTGCTTGCAGCAGTAATGATTGCAACCTGACTCATATTGTTAATTTACCAATGAAAATTTCTATCATCCACCTTAACACCTTCCGGCACAAAATAATCCACCATTGTGGTTTGTTTTTTAGTGGTCTGCGCATGATTAAACTGTAATACCAACAGGCTATCAGACAGCATGTTGATTCTAAAAAACTTAAAATCATCCTCAATATTCAGCATTTGAGGTATTTGACCACTTTCTAACTTAATATAGGCAACACCATTCTCATCTTTCGCAAGCGACCACTTGCCGATCATCGGCTCGCCACAGTCACTCCTTCCACTTGCGCTGGTAAAAAATTCATTGTCAATGGCAAAGGATTGTCTATGAGCTAGGAAGCAATCACCCATATTCATACGGGTACCGTTATTAAATCTTCTGGCTATTTTCCACGTTTTGATTGAATCCCCTGCAATCAGGGATTTGGCATTAGTAGGTAATTGAAATGGTTTTTCAGACTCACTGGAGCAGCCAGACAAACCTAGAACTACCATTAGCCATATAGCTCTCATCACCAATTACAATGGAATATTTCCGTGTTTTTTGCGTGGCAGCTTGTCCACTTTATTTTCAAGCATACTAAATGCGCTAATCAATTTCAAACGGGTATTTTTAGGCATAATCACCTCATCGACAAAGCCTCGTGCTGCAGCAATGTATGGATTCGCAAATTTCTCCGTGTATTCGTTGATTTTTTCCTGGTGCATCGCATTGGGATCATCTGCCTTTTGAATTTCCTTCCTAAAGATGATTTCTGAAGCGCCTTGGGCTCCCATCACAGCAATCTCGGCGGTAGGCCATGCGTAATTTATATCAGCACCAATATGTTTAGAGTTCATCACATCGTATGCACCGCCATAGGCCTTCCTTGTGATCACAGAGATTCTTGGAACCGTTGCCTCGCTAAATGCATAAAGTAACTTAGCACCATTTGTAATGATACCATTCCATTCCTGGTCGGTCCCCGGAAGGAATCCTGGTACATCCACAAGCACCAACAGTGGCACATTGAAGCTATCACAAAAACGCACAAATCTTCCTCCTTTGGTACTGGAATGGATATCTAAAACCCCTGCCATACTCATGGGTTGGTTGGCTACAATTCCAATGCTTCTACCGGCGAGACGGCCAAAACCGCAAATAATGTTCTCTGCAAAATCTTTGTGTACCTCAAGAAAACTATCACCATCAATGATCCCATTGATCACATCGTGCATATCATAGGGTTGATTGGGATTCTCAGGCATAATGGTCTCCAACTCATCTCTTGTCTCATCGCCAATCTCGTAATCTAATCGTGGCGGTTCTTCTTCACAGTTGGAAGGTATATAGCTCATCAACTGCTTAATCTGTCGAATGCATTCTGCCTCATTTGCACAGGCAAAATGAGTTACGCCGCTCTTGGATGCGTGTGTTTGTGCACCACCTAGTTCCTCACTGGTCACGTCTTCCTGTGTCACAGTTTTCACCACATTCGGTCCCGTTACGAACATGTAGCTACTCTGCTCCACCATAAAGATGAAATCTGTAATTGCAGGAGAATAAACCGCTCCTCCGGCACACGGTCCTAAAATGGCAGAAATCTGTGGCACCACACCGGAAGCCAGGGTATTTCGGTAGAAAATATCAGCATAGCCTCCCAATGAAACCACCCCTTCCTGGATTCGAGCACCTCCAGAGTCGTTCAATCCAATCACCGGGGCACCATTCTTCATGGCCATATCCATGATCTTCACAATCTTTTCAGCAAATGTTTCGGACAATGAACCTCCAAACACTGTGAAATCCTGACTGAAAACGTAAGTCAATCTTCCATCGATCGTTCCATACCCGGTAACCACTCCGTCACCGAGGATCTTTTGTTTATCCATGCCAAAGTCGGTGGCACGGTGAGTCACAAATTTTCCAATTTCCTGAAACGAACCTTCATCAAGCAATAGATCTATTCGCTCACGTGCGGTAAGTTTTCCTTTCTCATGCTGCTTTGCAATGCGATCTTCACCCCCACCTTTCAGTGCTTCCTCATTCATTGAATCTAATCGTGCAATTTTTTCTGCAACAGATTGGATGTTAGTCGCGGTTTTTGGTTTTTCTGTGCTCATATTTCTTTTGAAAACGCCAAAGATAAGGTGAGCGATGGAGAAAGAAGAAATAGAAATTATCAATCACCAAAATCTAAAATCTCTCAGTTTCATTTTGCTATATTGCGCCGCTATGAACGTTGCAGTCATCGACTTAGGAACAAATACCTTTCACCTGCTACTCGCCAGAGTAGATAGTCAATCACATGAGATTTTTCATCGTGAAAGAAAATCTGTAAAAATTGGAGAAAAAGGCATCAATAAAGGTGAAATAACAGCGGCTGCATGGGATCGCGCATTAGAAGCACTTAATGACTTCAAGTCTACGATCGACAAAAATGGTATCGATCAGGTTTTCGCTACCGCTACAAGTGCGATGAGAAATGCGAACAATGGTGCGGAATTAGTGCGCGAAATAAAAAATCAAACTGGAATTGAAATTGAAGTTATTTCCGGCATAAGAGAGGCAGAATTGATCCACTATGGGGCAAGCAAGGCATTAGATTTCGGAACCGAAAAATCGTTGATCATGGATATTGGCGGTGGTAGCATTGAATTCATCATTGCTAATCAAAAACAGGCCTATTGGATGCAAAGTTTTGAAATTGGAGGTCAAAGATTGGTCGAGAAGTTTCATAAATCCGATCCGATTACTACAACAGAAATTGAAAATCTCAAAAATTTCTTTGATAAAGAATTGCAGCAACTGATAGATGCATGTGCTGAACACTCGCCAAAAACGCTTATTGGATGTTCTGGAACCTTTGATACTTTGAGCGACATCTATTCTGAAGAAAACAATTTGACGAGGGATGAAGATGCTACTGAGTATCCATTCAATAAAGATGCTTTCCAGCATATCCTGCAAGACTTGGTTACAAAAAATCGGAACGAGCGTCTGGCTATTCCTGGCATGATCGAAATGCGTGTAGATATGATCGTAGTTGCATGCCTATTGGTAGATCACATCATGAAAAAACTGGAGTTGGACCACCTGAGGGTATCAGCTTATGCACTCAAAGAAGGTATTCTGTACAATGTGCTGGATCAACTATAAACAAATACCTCTAATTAGGTATTGAAAAAGCCCTTCATCTTCTTAACTTTTACCTGTCAACAACCTTACCGACATGAAATATCTTCTAAGATTGCTATTTCTAGTTTTTTGTGTTTCCGGATTTGCTCAAAATACGGAATTTGAAAATATCGTTTCCGAGCTGAAAACCAACTTGATTGAAGTACAAACTGGAGACGAAACGTACACGCATGAAATTGAATTATTAAACCACTCAGTACTTAAGTACACACTTGTGGAAGTAGATGAGAAGGGCAATCGAGCCGAGGCTGTCTATGAATTTAATGTAGCTGACCTTGACCCATACGTAGTGCGTGAAGAGACCAAGAAAGACATTATCTATCTCAGCCTGACCGTTGATAATGGGCAAAAATTTATCAAAGAATACCAAAATGGGGAAGTCAAGGGCTACAAAGAGAATATGCTCATGGTGACCAAAAACATCGACAATGCCCGAGTATTAAAGGACCTCATTAAGAAAGCCATTCCTATCGCGGAGGAAATAATGAGCAACAAGCTTTCGGTAGAGACCTATGCTGAAATGGAAACCTGGCTCACGGAAAATGTAGTGAATGCCGCAAGTTCCAGTAAAACCTACAACCAAAATATGGTCGCATTGGATGACTTTCCCGGTAATTACAGACTGATTCAAACGGAGATAAGTACCAAATCCTCCAAAGAGAATCAATACATCTTCAACCTTGCCGACATCAATATCAACAGTCTCAAATTCAATATATCCGGATCCAGTTTCTCCCTAGATTTTCAGACAAAAAGAAAACAGAAACTAATCAAGGTATTAGAAAATGGTGCCCCGAGCGGCTTTGATGACGAAATAGAGATTTTCGCAAACAATGTGGAGGAGGCAAGGGATTTGAAGAATATTCTAACGAAAGCCGTACCATTAGCTCAAGATCTGGTGGAAGGATCCATACAAAAGTTTGAAGAGCTCCAGGCTGCTCTTGATTACCTTAGAAAGTACGTCCAAAACATTGACTATGGAGATGAGTCCATGGAACAGTCTATAGAAGGTGATTGCATATTGCAAATCACACAGGTTGATGCAGATTCCAAGAGCACCAAAAGAAACATTGCAGCTTTTAACCTCATTGACGTCAATGGTAACCTGATTGATTTTGATGTAAGCTCAGGTAAAATGTTTGTAGAATTCAACACCAAAGAATCACTAGATCTATTGAAAATATATGAGAATAATGAATTTGACGGATATGATGACGAGTTGAAGATCTATGCGGAAAATGTTGAAGTGGCGCGAAGAGTTAAAGCCGCATTAGAAGGCGCCATTAAAATTTGTGAACGAGACTATGTGGATCCATTTGCTGATATGGCTATCGAACAAAAAATTTCGTGGCTCACGGAAAATATGGGTGATGTGAGAGTTGGGGATAAAACAATTACCCAAAAATTCGATCGAATTGATGCTTCCGATCCTGAAAAAATCAAGCTCAACAAGCTGGAAGTCGATGCAAAAGGAAGTCAGGAAGAAATCTTTGAATTCAATTTTACAGATTTAAATCCCAAGAGTATTCAGTATAAAATTGGAAGTAAGACCCTGGCTATTTCATTTGAAACGAAATTCAAAGAGGATATCATCAAATACTATAAAGACGGAGAAATTGAAAATTACCAAGATGGCTTTGAGTTAAGCATAACAGATATTGAAACCGCTAGAAATGTAATTTTAGTTTTTAACCAGATCATAGCAGAGCTAAATGAGTAATTTCGCGGCATGATCTTTACCGCGGAACAATTAAAGCAATTTGCAACTCAGGTATTTATTAATATTGGCTGTCCCGAAGAGGAAGCCAAATTGGCTGCTGATGTTTTAGTCAGTGCAGACCTTAGAGGTGTAGATTCTCACGGCGTAGCAAGACTTTCCGGATACATCAGACTACACGAAAAGCAGCGTCTCAATGCTAATCCAACCATAAAGACGGTGCATGAAACGCCCTCTACCGCAGTGGTGGATGGTGACCTTGGGTTGGGGCTTGTTGTCGGTCCGCATGCCATGAAACTGGCCATAGAGAAAGCCAAAAACGTAGGTTCAGGATGGGTAGCAGTAAAGAATTCCAATCACTACGGGATTGCGGGTTACCACGCCATGATGGCACTAGAAGAAGATTGCATTGGGATCTCGCTGACCAATGCAAGTCCATTGGTATCTCCTACTTTTTCCAAGGAAAGGCTCCTGGGAACTAACCCGATATCAATCGCCATCCCTACCAAAAATCAACCGCCATTCGTCCTGGATATGGCCACTACCACTGCTGCGAATGGAAAGCTGGAAGTCCTTCAACGCAAAGGGATGGAGGCTCCGGAAGGATGGCTGCAGGACAAGGAAGGTCACATCACTACGGATGCCAAAGGTTTGATAAAGGGTGGATCTATGCGACCGCTTGGAGGTGACCGAGAGCATGGATCACACAAAGGTTATGCACTTGGGTCAGTGGTAGATATCCTTTCTGCAGTATTATCCGGTGCGAACTATGGGCCATGGGTTCCTCCATTTGTTGCCTTTATCGACCCTGCACCAAATCCAGTGGGAGAAGGCTTGGGCCACTTCTTTGGTGTCATGCGCATCGACGCCTTCAGAGATGGTGAGGAGTTCAAAGCTCATATGGACAATTGGATCAAGCGATTTAGAAGTTCGGAGACCGTTGATCCTGGTGGCAAGGTATTGATCCCAGGAGATCCTGAGCGGGAGATGACAGAAGAGCGACTCAAAAACGGCATAGATCTTCTTGACCCGGTCGTAGAAGATTTGAGAGAACTTGGTGAAAAATTGGGTGTAACTTTAGGTTAAACACATTCAAGAAGCAAGACTTCATAAGTATGGCCGAATTAAAAACACAACCCAACGATCAAAGTGTCGAAGACTTTATCGACCAGGTAGAGCCTGAGTGGAAAAGGGATGATGCGCGGGAACTGTTGAAACTCATAACAGAAATTTTCGGCGAGAAGCCCGTCATGTGGGGAGACTCAATCGTTGGCTTTGGCAATTATCATTACAAGTACAAGAGTGGAAGAGAGGGTGATTGGTTTTTGGCAGGATTCTCTCCACGTAAAGCCAGTACCACTATTTACATGATGGGAGGCTTTGAAGGCCAGGAAGATGATCTCAAAAAAATTGGTAAACATAAAGCAAGTGTTGGCTGCCTCTACATCAAAAAACTCAGCGACATAAACATAGAAATTCTGAAGAAAATGACTAAACGATCAATTGAAACGTTGAAGAAACGATATGCGGAATACAATTAGTCTTATTTTTCTTTTTACTTGCTTATTCTCCTATTCTCAGCGCGTTTCTTTCGAGGACCCGGATCTCACATTCAGCTTTGTTAAACCCAAGAAGTGGGAAGTCTTTGATGATGGCTATGTGGTCAAAGTAAGCCCTTCGGCCAAAGATTCAGCTAGTACGTATTTCACAATCACCTATTTCGAAGATGCACAATCTTTTGGCTTATTCCCCATTGCAGGTGTTGAAGGTGATGTAGCCACAGCCTCCTCAAAAATGAAAATTGATGGCGCTCCTGCCAAGTATGACACTAAAGTGAAAAATGGAACTCAGCTAGGATCCTACACATTCATGAAATATGGACAACGATTTGAATTGAAAACAGCTTCAAATCACAAGAAGCAAAATCGAATCTTTCGAAAGATTATTCGCTCAATTCAAATTACGAAGTAGCAAGTTTTGCTTACCGAAGTTTCGAGACCTTTTAACGAGCATTCATTCCTCCTTAACTAAACTTTCAAACTCTGTCTTCACCATCCAGTTAGCTTTAATACCACCTTAAAGTATTACCTAATGGATTATTTCAGAAAAGGTACCAACACTTTGCCAGCAATCATTATGGATTCAGGTACCAAATCCGCGCTTATCAAAGGAGTCTCAATCAGTGACGACCTGGCTGTTTATAACGAGATGGGTCATGACATCAAGCATAATATTCAAACTGCTCCGTACACGGATTTAAATATTCAGTTAACTGTTTTCAATACGAAAGCTGCAAAACTTTTAATTGAGCTGCTTAAATCAATTAAGAAGATGCGGCCCTCCCTCAACATTCACTGGATTTACGA
This sequence comes from Ekhidna sp., assembly GCA_965601465.1. Lineage (GTDB taxonomy): Bacteria > Bacteroidota > Bacteroidia > Cytophagales > Cyclobacteriaceae > Ekhidna. Next base: position 4,469,193 of record OZ271834.1, read on the forward strand.
TCAAAAAGATATCGAAATGAAGGAAATGGGTATGGATTACAGCGAATTGCTTGAAATGGATTTCGAATTATCAGCTAATTAGAAGATACCAACGCCAACGCCTGCTCGAAGCACCCAAGGACTGTTGTAAGGTCTCGGAACTTCCGATTCATCATATAATACATTGTAAAGAGCCATAAAATTTAAAGAGGCCCTACCTCCAAGTTGCTCAGAATAACCAGCGCCAATTAATAAGCTATTGAATGACGATGTTTCTGTTCGCTCAGGAGCAAATGAAGTTAGGAATTCAAAAGACAAACGCTCAAATTCTGCATAGGCAAAAAATTGGTTAGTCACGTTGAATCGGTTAAATACACTCCATCCAAAATTTGATAGTGTAGTATTGATTGGTTGTTTGATCTTTACATACTGATAGATGATACCAATACCGGCAGAATACCTATCGGTAATTTTATATCCGACCTGCGGCATTAGACTGATATTGGTTTGATTGGAACTGGCACTAAATCCACCACCACCACCGAAGTAAATCCGGTCAGAAAGCTTATTTTGAGCAATTAAACTCAAGGAAAGAGCAAGAACCGTAAGTGATAATAAAAATCTCATGTTGCTATTTTACGACGATATAGAGATCCTCGTTGGGTTTTTTCATCAGGTATTTTTCCCTGGCTAGTTTCTCTAACAGGTCCGGATTATTATTTAGGGCCGCCTGATCATTTTTAACCTGCAGTATTTTATCCTGGTAGAATTCCCGCTCCTCAAGCAAATCTGATTTTTTGCTAGAAAGCTGAGTTTGCATAAACAAATCATTACTATCTATAAATGCCAACCACACCACAAAAAACAGGGATGATAGCACATAGAAATTCTTGAAAATAGGTGGAATTCGATCTAATAACTTTTTCATGTGTCTATTTGACTAGTTTCAATTAACACACATGGAATTCGCATGAAAGAATCTCTTAAGTGGATTTCTGAAACATGCTCATTTCATCTGCTTTGAATTTGAGGGTGGTTTGATTTTCAAAGCTTCAGCAGATATGCAGTAAAAATAACGAATATTAGCTTGTTTTGATAATATCCTCGGACTGTAGAAAAAATATTATGCTCATGAATACGAACCCAACACCCATCACTAATTGTGAATTATCCGACTCGATGTAGTAGTATTTATAGAAACTCATCGCTGCTCCTAAACCTACAAGTAGTGACCCAAAAAGCTGAATCTTTCTCCTATTTCTATTACTGATTTTCATTACTCACTTGATCTTCAATGACTAGTTCACTGAGTTTTCGTTCTCTAATTCTCCAGGTAATCACACAAATTAATAGCACTACTAACCATATCAAATCACTCCAGGCTGGCTCTTTATGCTCAAAAAAGGTCAAGTAACCATTATAGCAAAGCATGGCAAATGCTAAAACTGCAACAATCAACGGACCTGTTGCCTGATTTTGCCGATCTCGATAATCTTTCCTTGAGACTTTGATTGGATTTTGAGACTCTTGCTCTGCTTTTCCTGCTTTTACGAGCAAATCCCAAGTAAAAAAGAACATTACAACGAGCCACATACACACCATGTACCAATCAAAGCCGGAGGGTTCTTCACCAGCCATACTTAAATCGAGCATTTTCCTAATGCGGAGTATCAAGCTGATTGTTGCAATAATTACCAACAGGATTTTCGAAATTTTCTGAGCATTATTTTCAAGAGCGATTTTTTCCATAAAACAAACTTAATTATTCAGCTACCGTTGTAGGCCGGAAACTCTTTCATTTGATGAAATTCGTCCCCCTTCTTTTCCCAAATGAAGTGTCTTAACCCGTTAGTTATCGCCAGGAATTTTGCGTCCAGCACCTTGTTATATTCCGCCACCTGGTTGACTACTTTTTGATCCAGTTTGACATTAACGGACTTACATTCCACTAAAAGGAACACATTTCCATCTCTATCCAAAATGACAATATCAGATCTTTTCTGATTCTTAAAATAGGATATGGTGTGTTCCAACTTAATCATTCCTTTGGGATAACCCAGGTGGGTGATTAGCAAGTTTAAAAAATGTTGTCGAACCCATTCCTCCGGTGTCAGAACGATCCATTTCTTTCGGATCAAGCAGAATATGGAGTGGCCCTTAATCTTGACGTCAAACTCAGGCAGCTTGAGTGCTTGCATTTTTTAATTTCACTTGAGAAAGGAAAATAATACCTATGATAAAAAAAGATGCTAAAGCGAGTGTGCTGTTGCGCATACTACCTGTCACCTGTTCAATGTAGCCGTAAACAAACGTTCCGAATACAATCGATACATTGTAGGTAACATCATAAAAGCTGAAGAAAGATGCAGTATCAACCGTATCTTGAGGCATAATCTTTGAATAAGTAGCCCTGGAAAGAGACTGGATTCCCCCCATTACTAATCCCACAACTGCAGCTAAAGCAAAGAATTCTATTTCCGCATCCACAAAGTAGGCGCCAAAACAACATCCTATCCATATCACAATCTGGATCGAAAGAGATCGTATATTGCCTTGTTTTTTGGAGATTTGAGCGAAAAGAAAAGCACCGGCAATAGCTACAAACTGTATTAACAATACCGTCATGATCAGGCTTCCTGCCTCCATTTTCAATTCTTTTGAACCGAAGGTTGCGGCGAGGTACATCACCGTTTGCACTCCCATATTGTAGAAGAAGAAAGCCAATAGAAATTTTCTCATGCCGTCCATTTCTTTCAATTGCCTCCAAACCTTTCGCAACTCGATATATCCATTGGTGAGGTAATGTCCTTCAGGTTTCCTTCCATGCACATTCTCCGGCAGCTTTGAAATTGCATATAATGAAAATCCAATCCACCAAACTCCTACTGTTAGAAATGCCGCTCTAGAAGCAATTCCAGCGTTGGCAAAGCCAAAAAGATCAGGCATTTGGATCATAACAAGATTAACAACGAGAAGTATGACACTTCCTAAATATCCATAAGCATATCCCTTGGCACTGACAATATCTCGCTTATCCTCAGTTACAATTTCGCTTAAGAACGCATCGTAGAATACCAGACTACCAGAATACCCAACACTTGCCATAATCGAACAAAGAATGCCCCATTCAATATTTTCTCCGGTAAAAAAGAAGAGTCCAATGCACGAAAAAGAGCCGATAAACATGAACAGTTTTAAAAAGAATTTCTTCTTTCCTGCATAATCCGCGATACCTGATAAAATAGGTAATATCACAGCAACCAAAAGGAAGGACAATGAGAGCGCGTAGGAATATAAAACTGAATTAACGATTTCAAAGCCAAATGCCTGAATTCGATCTCCACCGTTGGCATTTACTGCAACATTTTGAAAATAAATGGGAAAAATGGCAGAAGTGATCGTAAGCGAGTAGACCGAATTTGCCCAGTCGTACATACACCAGGCATTGATGATTTTCTTATCGTTCAGCATGTAAAGTCAGATTGATGCGGCAATATATATAATGAAAGCTTCTTTCACTATTTTTAGCGCATGGCTAAACAAAGAAGAATAGACCCGCTTCAGGTCTTGGTGGAAGTGGCGGTCATTACCATTGGTATTGTATTGGCTTATCAGCTGAATGCAATGCGCGAGGTTGATAAAACGGAAGATTCTGAAAAGAAAATCCTGCGTGAATTAAAGTCAAATCTTGAATTGGATTTAATAGATCTACAAGCAAACTTGAATGCCCACCAAAATGCATTTAGCCTTATCGATACACTCAAAAACTGGGAAGGAGATTATCAAAAAGAGATAGGTCCTATGTTTTTCAACATCTTTCGGGATTATCTCTTTCTTCCTCAAACCAGCGCCTTTGAAACATTAAAATCGAGAGGCGTTGATCTTATCACCAACGACAGCATCCGAATCAACATTCAACGGCTATACGATTTCTACTACGAAATACTCATCAAGTATGAATCTGATTATAAGGCGAATCAGCTTTATGACGATTTTGAATGGCTGGCGATTAAGTATTACCAATCGTTCCCAATACGAAAAAATAGCTATCCAATTCCTAAAAACAATAGTACCGATTGGTTGACAGACGATGAACTAGTTGTCCGCCTGGATATTGCTCAATTCGAGCATGAATTCTCCATTCGGAGTTATGAGTATGTAAAAAACGAGATTAATAATCTAATTAAAGCTATAGATAAGGAATTGCCATGATTCAAAAACTTGACCATGCCAATCAAACCGAAGCTGAAAATATCCGGAGCGTTTTTCAACGCTCTTATGTCGTTGAAGCAAAACTTCTAAATGCAACTTACTTTCCACCGCTTCACCGACCGCTCAAGGATTTTATCCAAGCGGAAACAGACTTTTTTGGTTTCATTGAAAATGGAAGTCTCGCTGCTGTCATTGAAATAAAAAAAGAAGACAGCAAAATTCACATTCAAAGTTTGGTCGTTGACCCTGATTTCTTTAGAAGAGGAATTGCCAGCAAGCTATTGAACTTCATTTTTAAAGAATATTCAGGGCTATTTACCGTTGAGACCGGTGCAGCAAATGGTCCTGCTATTGCTCTTTATGAACGTTATGGTTTCCTCAAAGTCAAACAATGGATGACGGATGTTGGTATTGAAAAAGTCGGATTCGAAAAACCCGCTTAATCATCAATAACCTCAAACTCGACCCTTCTATTCAGTTTACGTGTTTCTTCTGTTTCATTACTGGCAATGGGTTGATTTCCACCAAATCCCTTACCGCTCACTCGAAAGGCGCTTATCCCCTGAGACAGAATATATTCCTTGACTGATTTAACTCGTGCCTCGGAAAGCTGGACGTTCTTTACCGGATCACCAGTGTTATCGGTATGTCCTTTGAGAAGGATCTTGATGTTCGGATTGTCATTCATTACTTCTACCACCAGGTTCAGCTCTTTTTCCGAACCCTCTATCATATTGGCCGTGCCTCGATGAAAAAGAACATGATCAAGCGTGATAACGCTGCCTTTTGCCACCGAAGAAAGTGCGACTTCATTCTCCCCAGGTTTAAGAAGACTATCCAACAATATCACTTTCGGTAAATACCCAGGAGATTTAAACTCGACCTCTTCATTGGTTAATGAATCAATTTCAAATAACCCATTTGCACCGATTCTTTTATCCTCTCCCAAGATCATTTCTGCAGGTAACGCTTCCCCACTTTTGGAATCAACAATTTTTAAGATGATTGGCTGATTTTCGGGTATAATTTCCACAACAACGGGAGCTTCAACTTTGGTCGTGTCCTCTTCAATTTCCTCTTTGAATTTCACACGCATTACATCGCCGTACCCATCACTGTCCTGAGAGCTGATGTAATACGCCCATTCTGCTCCATCCTGATAGCCAAAAGATGTTTCTGCTCCTGATGAATTAACCTGCGGACCCAGATTGACCGGTTGGCTCCAGCTTCTCCATGACTCATCTTGTCGAATGGTGTAATACAAATCGAAGCTCCCTTCCCCGCCTGGTCGGTTGGTTGCAAAAAAGAGCGTACGATTATCCTCAGCAAGAAAAGGTGTCACCTCTTGAAACGCTGTATTCAATTGAAAACCGAGATTCTTCGCTCGATCCCAACTGCCATCGGGTTTCTTCTTAACGACATAGAGATCTTCAACTCCCCGGGAATTGTTAGCCTCAATGCTTAGAATCATATAGTTACCATCTTTGGATATACACCCACTTTGAATGGGAGCTTTATTCTTAAAAAATGGGATGTCGACTTCTCGACTCTTCCCATTTGAGATTAGCATTACATTGCCATAGTACATCCCTTTGTCAAATGTTACCTGGCTGTAATAGAAACCATCATCAGTAAATCCGATAGGGCTCATCATCCCTTTATCACCCAAATAATCGGTGAATGTTAGAATTTGCCAAAGCTCCGAATCAATCATACGGTTTTGACTGGTATATATACTAGCGTCATTTGAGCTACCTCCCCGCTCTTCTGTAAATGCGATGGATTTTTGATTGGGACTCATTATCAGGTAATTCTGACCGTTTGGTGTGTTTAGCGAATCCACAGTTTCTCCCCTCCCATTAAATGCAACTTGCGCACTCACATGGAGGGTGATAAAGGTAAATAGGGTAATTATTGAACTTTTCAACTAATTTTTTATATTTTTTTGCGAAAATAATTTGAATATATAAATATCCTAATATATTATTGTACTTGTAAAGTTTCTCTATTGGTTAGTTGGTGACAAAACTAAACAGCTAGTGAATTATAGTCCGGTGTGGTTAGCCGGACTTTTTTTGTTTTATCGGTTTACTCACAAACTTGTTGCCAGCAATTACGAATCTCCAGGGTTTTAACGCATCTTCCTCGGCATATTCTACACCGATTCGAGTATCTGCTAAAATTTTGATTGGTTCAGGTTTGGATCTGCCAGCTATCCATATTTGGTCATCACATAAATCCTCCCCCGTCATATGCACTTTAATGCCCATAGCCTGAGATAAAGTACCGGGTCCGGATGCAAGTTTTGCATTTGTATAATTTCTTCTTTCATTCATTGCATCGAATCCCTGAAGAGGTTCCAAAGCTCGAATCAAGACAGCATCCGCCAGACCTTCTACATTAGTCACCACATTAAATAAATGATGTATGCCGTAGCACAGATAAACATATGCATGACCGCCTGATCTATACATGATTTCTGTCCGTGGAGTACGCTTTCCATTGGCATGACAAGCTTTATCATTTCTCCCACAATACGCCTCTGTTTCAACAATTTTTCCAGCAGTTAAAACCCCCTCAACTTGGGTTATTAGCACTTTCCCGAGCAAATCTTTTGCTATTTGCACGACATCTGATCTTTGGTAGAACGATCTTGGGAGTTTTTCGTAAACGGATGTATTAATTTCGAAAACCATAAAAACCTTAAACTATGAAAAGAATCACAAATCTAATCGCACTTTGCGCGTTAGTTACATTTAGTGCAACTGCACAAATCAACACCCCACAACCTAGTCCGGCTGGATCTGTAAGTTCCACAGTAGGTCTTACGGAAATCACTATTGACTATTTCAGACCTGGTGTGAAAGGAAGAGAAATATTTGGAACCGGTGATCAATACTTGGAGCAATTCGGAGAAATTTGGAGAACGGGAGCCAATGCTGGAACCATCATTGAGTTTAGCACCGATGTACAAATTGCTGGACAAGATGTGAAAGCAGGAAAGTACCAAATCGTGTCTATCCCAGGTGCCGATGAGTGGCAAGTGATGTTCCACACCGAAATGATCGGTGGTAGCATGGCTGACTACAATGAAGAAAAAGTAGCTGCAAAAGCAACAGTAAAGACCATGAAACTTGACAATCCAGTTGAGCGAATGACTTTTCAGATTTCAGACATTTCTGCGGATAACACTACTGCAAACATTCATTTTGCATGGGAAAACTTGTCTTTCAAAGTTCCTGTATCTGTGAACTTCCATGAAGCGGTGATGAAAGACATTGCAGCTAAGACTCAGGTAAATCCACAAAATTTAACTGCTGCTGCTAACTATTACCTTAATGCTGGTGAGAACTTAGAGCAAGCGCTGGAATGGATGAACACTTATTTGGCTATGGGACAGAACTCTGGTCAATTCTGGCATGTTCACACCAAAGCTCAGATTTTAGCGAAGATGGGTAACAAGAAAGATGCCATTGCAACTGCAAAAGATTCAATGGAAAAAGCGAAGAACTTCGCTCAGGGAGACTTTGGATACATCAAAAGAAATCAGGACCTGATTGATTCTTTGAAATAAAATATCCTAAAGAATAAGTTTTAAAAGCGTGGGCCTAGCTCACGCTTTTTTTATTGCCTATGAATTGTTGTAATACGAAGCTTAGGATCATCGTTCCAACACATCCAATCACATTATACAAAAGGTAACTCAAGGAGAATATACCTAACTCAGTCAAAAAATGTATAATAATTACGCATGTCTGAACTATTACAGCAGCTATGAATACGGGAGTACCAGTAACTTTCTTTAAGAAGAAAGCCACCAAAAAGATCCCTAACACCGTACCGTAGAAAATCGAACCTACGATGTTCACGGCCTCTATCAGATTTTCAGAGTTCTTAGCCAGAATAGCAAATAAGATCGCCAGGACACCCCATCCAAGTGTCATCAATTTAGAAGTATTCAGGTAATGATGTTCAGAGCCATCTTTCTTGATCGCTCGCTTGTAAAAATCTACGGAAGTAGTGGAAGCCAGTGCATTCAATTCAGAAGAGGTTGAAGACATGGCCGCTGAGAAAATTACCGCGATTAACAACCCAATTAATCCGTGCGGCAGATAGGTAATGATAAAGGTGAGGAAGACGTAATCAGAGTCTTTGGTCTCTAGTGTTCCATCTGCTTTTAAAATCACATCTTTTGCTTGCTGACGTAATTCTACAGACCTTGTATCCGATGTGATAAGTTGTTGGGCATAGGCATTCTTTTCTGCATCTGAAACTGTCCCATTTGTTAGTCCTTCGGCTGCCGACCTCCGCTGATCCAATACAGCGTTATATTCTTGATTGATTCTATTAAACTCATCTGCATACTCGGAGTTTTGAACCACATTTACAGACGTTTCTTTGAAGTGAATGGGTGGGTTATAGAAAATGAAAAATACATACACCATGACCCCTACAAACAAGATGAAGAACTGCATAGGAATCTTTAAGATGGCATTAAACATCAATCCCATTCTACTTTCTGCAGCGCTTGTCCCACCAAGGTATCGTTGCACTTGAGACTGATCTGTTCCAAAATACGAGAGTGCAAGAAAGAAACCTCCTGTAAGCCCCGTCCATATGGTATAGCGCTCACCCGCATCCGTACTGAAGCTAACGGCCTCCAGCTTTCCCAAACTACCAGCAATTTCCAGGGCACCGCTAAAGCTAGTATGATCTCCTATGTAACCAAGAATCACAAAAAAAGCAGCAAACATTCCTGCCATGATAACCGCCATTTGCTGTTTCTGAGTAATGGAAACCGCTTTAGTTCCTCCAGAAACAGTGTAGATAATCACCAGTATTCCAGTACCGAGTATGGTAATCGTTAAATTCCACTGAAGGATGGACGAAATGATAATTGCAGGTGCATAAATAGTAATCCCAGCCGCTAATCCTCTTTGGATTAAAAATAATGAAGCGCCCAGGTAACGTGTTTTTAAGTCAAACCTCTTTTCCAAAAACTCATAAGCAGTAAATACTTTGAGTCGATAAAAAATGGGAATGAATACTGCAGAGACAACAATCAATGCAATGGGTAGTCCAAAGTAATTTTGAACAAATCCCATTCCGCTTTCATAAGCCTGACCAGGTGTAGAAATAAAGGTGATCGCGCTTGCTTGTGTGGCCATCACCGATAGGCCGATGGTGCCCCACTTCATAGAGTGACCACCCAATAAATAGCCTTCTATGTCTTTTTGCCCCCTTGTCTTGTAAACGCCATAAGCAACTATAAAAAGTAATGTGCCAAATAGCACAATTAAGTCAAGGTTGTTCATTTAGTATGCGGAGCTAAAGAAGTGAAATAAAATGATAAGCATGGCTAGCCAGCCAGCCACAAATACATAGAGAAATCGCCACTTTTTAAACAGTGGCGGCTTATCAATATTTCTTTCTGAAATCAGTTCTGTCATTTACCTAATGATATCATGTTTACAAAAATCCTGTATGCCCCCGGAACACCTGCGGGCAGTTCTCGAAACCAGCTATACCCAGAGTACACATAGTAGCCTTTTCCGTATTTAGCAACGAGTAATCCACCAGTTTTTGGACTCTCACCCGGATCATTACTTTTCAAAATCGGTATGAACTCATCTGACCACTCATTTGGAAAGTATAAGCCTCTTTCCTGAACCCAGCCTTCAAAATCTTTATCAGTAATTCTGTTGGGAGCGTTCATTACCGGATGTTTGAAGCCAATGATCTCTACCGGAGCCTGCTCGACGGCTACTCGATCTCTAGATAGCTTTAGCTCATAAGGTGCTATTTCTTGTGTAACCAGACGATGACTGGTATTGTATTGAATAATGAGATTTCCACCATTGTAGACATACTTAAAAAGCTCTGTATTCTTATAAGATAGCCAATTAACCGTATTGAAAGCACGAACTCCCAAGATAACAGCATCATATTTTTTAAGGTTATCCGCTGTAACATCATCTTTTTCAAGTGTTGTAACGTCGTACCCAATTTGCATTAGATTTTGTTGAATTTCATCACCTGCCCCTTCTATATATCCAATACGATTTCCCTTTTTCTCAAGGTCTACTCTCACCACTTTGACCTGGGCATCTGGATAGAGTGTTTGCTTAGGTATATGATCATAATCGATGATAGATAATCCTTTATTGAACGTTTTCCCGTCAGCAAATACTGCTAAGGATACAATTCCTTCCGAAGCTTGTTTCGGTGGAGTAATGGTGAATGTAAATACCTTTTCCTCTCTTTTTTGCTTTAGATTAAAATCAAACTTAGAAGGTGAAACTATCCATCCATCAGGAGTCGATAATGAAACACTTCCATTGCAGTTTTCTTTTCCAGCAATTACTCTAACATCCACTGATTTAGGTTCATTGTCACCAAATACAAGTACACCTCCGGAGATATTTGCCATTACAGGTGGTCCAACTGTAAGCGGTTCTGTTACCTCCCCATCTACTGGATCGGTACGTTTAAATACAACAGGAATATCAAGGGTTATTAGCGAACCGCTCAATGAAAGAGTGACAGCTCCTAAAATAGCAGGAGCATTTTGAGGATTGCCAATTAACTCCTGATCGTTCACCTCATACATTCCTAGTTCACCTTTACTTCTTAACCAATAGGGATGCGTGTATGGCGTACCTGATGGAATTACAAAATTCATCTCAGAATTGAATGGTTTGTTATTCAGCAAAGGGGCCTTAAATGACACTGGATTAACCCAGTTTTTAAACTTTATCTTTTCAAGTTGAATATCTGAATCACTCCGGTTAATTGCTTCTAGATTGATTTTTATTGAATCTCCATTTGCATAATTCGGTTGATCGGCTGTTAACGAGACATATAGACCTGAAACGGCCACAATTAAATCGTCAATTTCTTTTTGTTTAATCTCTTTCCAGAATTCATCCTGAATATTATCCAAAGCAATTCTAGCGCCCATCAATGGTGCTATTATCTTGGATGGATCTGTTTCATCGTATGTCTCTATGGCCTTATTAATAAAGAATTCGACTTCTTCAGAGTCTTCCACCCTACCCCATGAGGTATCAATGCCATCAAACACATGGTCGCCTTCTTCACCTTCCCATTGCTGAAGATATTCGATTTGGTCCCCTCGTGATCCTGAAGAACCAAAACCTTGACTTTTATGCATGCTTCTACTTTTAGCAGCAATCTCTGTGTAGGATTCGCCAAGCAATGGATCGAAACCACCAACATTCATAGTCATAAATTGTGTGGTATCTCTATTGGAATTTCTGAACCACCACCAACCGGTATTCCAAAATACTTTTTTTGGCTGCCAAACATCCACATAGCTCAATTGCTCAGGATATGAATTTTTATCCCCGCTAAGTTTGAAAGCCTCTCGCGCCAGGATGGCGCTTGCAGTATGGTGACCATGCGATGGGCCCGTATCACTAAACCTTGTGATAACAACATCTGGTTTGAACTTTCTAAAGGTCCAAACAAAATCTGCCAATACCTGATCTCTATCCCAAATATTAAAGGTCTCATCCGGGTTCTTTGAATATCCAAAGTCATTGGCTCTGGAGAAAAACTGTTGTCCACCATCTGTATTTCTGGCAGCCAGGAGTTCTTGTGTTCTGATAAGTCCAAGTTCCTCTCGTATTTCAGGTCCTATTAAATTTTGACCGCCATCACCTCGAGTAGCTGATAAATATGCAGTTCTCATCAATTCGCCATTCGCATAATAAGCGATTAGACGCGTGTTCTCATCGTCAGGATGAGCAGCCACATATAGCACTGAGCCAAGTACATTTAGTTTTTCAAGCTTTTGGCGAATATTACCTGGTTTGTAAGTACCTGGATCTTGTGAAAATAGATTAAACGAAAGAGCTATCAATAAATAGCTAAGGAAAGCATGGGTTTTCATTATTTGGGTTTCGTTGCGCTCTTGTTACGAGATAAAGCCCGGAAAGTTATGTGAATTGTATGAGTGGTAACTCATGAATATAATTTTCCCTCACAATTTTTAATTAGATTTAGTTTACCAAACGCCTAACCTTTGAAAGCCTTCAAATATGAACACAAGCATTATGCTGGAAGTGATGTGGAAAGTATCGCCTCTACCATAAATACAGGCTACCTATTTCTTACCACAGTCCTTACCATCCTTCTCATTTTAAAACTGATTGAGCAAGATTTCAACCTATCAATAGTCCTTTTTGCCGGCATTCTATTCTCTCTTTTTATAAGATATCAATTCTTAATAGGACATCTCGAAAAGTCTGTCCTTATGGGAGTCATCTTTTTTAATATTATTTTAACTATAGTCTGTACCATTGGAAATGGGATTAATGATATTGCGATCATTGGTTATCCTATAATCATCGGATTCTCAGGCATTATTCTTAATCAAAGAAAACTTACCATCGCATCCATCCTTGGTATTTTGAGTGTTGTCTGGCTGGTTTTAGGAGAAAGATTGAACCTTTACACTCCTGATATTATCCAAACAGGAGATTGGGGTGATTTTTTCGCTGCTTCATCACTGATATTCATTGGTGGATTTGTTGGATTTAGCCTGTCCTACAACATGAAGCGATCTCTAAAAATTGCTCAGTCCGAGATACTAACAAGTAAAAGAGATGCAGAAAGCCTTGAAAAGAAAACAGAGGAGAAACTAGAGATTATCGAGGAAATACATCGAGCCGTCATAAACAGCCTGAGCCATATCCAACAATTAATTGAACATCGGCAAAAGGAATCCAATGACTTATTGGTTATTTATGAAGGATTGAAGCGGAAAGTTTTGGTAATTGAGGTGGCTCATAAAATCCTCCTTCATGAGAAGGCTCCGATTATACTGGACATCCATGAAATAACTGCAAGGTTGCTTAAAGAATACGAAAAGAACATCAGCTCTCAAATGATGCAAATTGATTTAAGCAATGATTCTCTCGATGTTCGTCTTGATTTAGCAATTAATTATGGGATTTGTTTATTAGAACTTATCAATGAGGTTGATCATCCAGAAAATGAACGGTTAATAATTGACTTATCCATTGAGCATGAGAATGTAAAACTAAGACTCGCAGAATTTGTACAAAGAAAGGACCATAAAGACCAGGGAATTGTAATGGAACTTCTCACCAAGCAATTAAATGGTAAGCTTGAAAAATCCCCTAACGAAATGCTTTTAACATTTAGCCTTAGAAAATGAAGTCAAGTTGGCTACCATATGATGAAATGTTGGATCAGTACTCCCGAACAGAAATCAAGGGACTCATGCGGATCTTTCTTTACATCATCCCAAGCATAGCAGTCATTCTTTCTGCTGTCAACTTTATTATTGGAAATGCAAATGTTGCTCTAACAACGCTAATAGTACCAGTATTTTGCGTTCCATCTTTGTATTTTCTATATAAAGGGTTTATCAATTCATCAATGATCATGATCACATCAATCATGATAATCACCACAAGCATTGTTTGTATTCAAGGAGCAAGAATACATGAGGTTGGCATAATCATTTTCCCTGTAACTGTATTTTTTGCGAGCATGGTGATGAATCTAAGAGGGGTGATTCTTACGTTAATAGCTGTGTCAATTTGCCTGGCTGTAATAGTCATTGGAGAACAGTATGAATTCTTTCCGCCTCCAACCCATGAGCCGGGTTGGATAGATTTGCTTGTTGTTCTTGCGGTGTTAATTGTTCATTCTTTCATTACATATAGCTTTTCAAGCATTACCAGAAATAATCTCGCAAAAGTTCAGGTTGAACTTCAAAACCAGAAACATTACCAGGATGAAATTGCTCAGAACTTATCTGAAAAAACCGAACTACTTAGACTTGTACATCACCGGGTTAAAAACAATTTACTCCTTGTAAATAGTCTTATTGAACTGGAAGCCTACGAAAAGCCTAAGATTAAAAAAGATCTTCAAGAAGTTATTGAAAGCATTTATACAATTGCGCGGGCGCATGATCCGCTTTATCACACAGAAGATTATAAACAAGTTGCAATTAAACCTTATCTGGAAAAGTTGATCGCAACTTTTGTTCAATCAAATGCTGTAAGAGGGCTAGATATGAAACTCGCAGACTGTTTGATCTTTCATGAAAAAGCACTCTTACTTGGCATCCTTCTACAAAAAATTCTATCAAGTATCCGTGGACTTGAAGAAATGGACATGCTCATCTCATTGAAAGCCGATAACAGTCGATTGAAGCTTTGCGTAATGTCAAAAGGCAGTCAAGAGATGATATTAAGTGATTCTTCTCTCATTCACTTACTTTGTGAACAAATTGGGGGCAATTTGGAAGAGGAAATAAAGGAAATTCAAATTTCCTTAGGGATGAGCAACTGACTATCCAAGCTTGCTGAAGTCTTTCACATCAGCATCTGTCTTTAAAATCCGCTGGAAAATGGCATTTAAATCTTCAAAATCCCAAGGTTTTGTAACAAAATCATGGATCCCAAAGTCACCAATCGTCTCATATAAATCCGCTCTTTTGATAAAGCCACTAAGGATCATTCGTTTTATGTTCGGATTGAAACTGAATACATCTTTTAAAAGCTCCACCCCTGACATGTGCGGCATTCTATGATCGGTAACGATCAAATCTATTTTCTCTTTTTTGATTAATTCAAGTGCTTCGTGAGGACCTAGCGCAGTGTGAACGTTATAAAGCCTCCTAAACGTAGATTTAAACCCTCTAAGGTTCGGCATCTCATCATCTACATACAAGATGGTATACTCTTTTTCTACTTTAGACGCTTGTCTAGCAGCACGCCTTGCGGCTCTTCGTTCTGCTCGCTCTTCTGCTGTAAGTGTTTCCATAAGCACAAATCTTGGTTAACAAAAATACACGAAATACCGAGGATCCGATATCTATTTTTGTTTAGGTAAAATACTTATTGCTCAGCAAAGTCCGAAATCCTATAAGATAAAATCACAAAAAAATGCAACCTCATGAATCACCTATCTGATAAACAGGGAGTTGCAATTCTACGTATTGTAACACTATGAAAACTTCCTATTTCTCGCTTGTGGTAATAGTTTTATTTTGCTGCTCATATACCCCGCAGGAAACATCCTCTCAAAATAGTTGTGAATGGTGTGGTGCAACGGAGGCTCCATCGGATACAAAATCACATACAATTATTGCTGACAAGAATGAAGACGGATCCAGAATCAGTATCAGTGGAACCGTGTATTTGGCAGATAGGATTACTCCTGCTAGAAACGTAATACTCTATTTATATCACACAAACTCCAAAGGAGTGTATCCAAAAAAAGGAAATGAAACAGGAAACGGTAAAAGGCATGGATACTTAAGAGGTTGGGTAAAGACAGGGAATGATGGAAAATACTCTTTTGATACAATCAAACCAGAACCGTACCCAGGTAGGACAATACCTGCTCATATTCACATCACCGTTAAGGAGCCTGACAAAAAAGAATATTGGCTTAAAGACTTTTATTTTGAAGGAGATGATCTGTTACCACCGTCGGACATTACAAATAAAACTGGAGAGTCACGATTCAATCACGTCATTGAGCTTACTCCTCAAGAAGAACTACTTGTTGGCAAAAGGGATATATTATTGAAAGACTAGTCCGCCTGATTCAGCGTAAAACTAAATATGGTTCCTTTGCCTTCAGGATTATCTTCCACTGATAATGTTCCGTCATTCTGTGAAATCAAATCGTTACAAATAAATAACCCAACTCCAGAGCTCTTTTCATTTTCTGTACCAGGTCGTTTATTATCTTTTTTCATCTCAAAGAGATTTTCCTTCATTTCTTCAGGAATTCCAATTCCTGTATCTATAAACTGAATAAGTATATCATCTTTACGCTTTTCAATTTTTACGTTGACATCCCCTCCTTTCTCAGTAAACTTCACTCCGTTTGAGATCAAATTTCGAATAACAACCTTTAGCGCATTTTTATCAAACTTGCAGACAGTCTCTATATCCCCTTTTACAGTGAAGTTGAGCTCCTTAGCTTCAATATTTGGAGTCAACTGACTTACTACCGGATCAATGATTTCTTTAAGAATAATATTCTCCTGTTCTATTCGCTTATTTTGCGAGGCTGCATGTCCCCACTCCATCAACTCATCGAGCATTTGAATCGTATGGTCAACACCTTTATCAATGGTCCCCATAAATTCTTTGACCTGATCAATACCTACCTGATCTTCTCGCGTAAGTGTAATCACACTTTTTAAATTACTCATTGGCCCCCTAATATCATGGCTAACGATTCTTATAAGCGTATCTCTCAATAAACTTGCTCTTGAAATCTCAGAGGTTTTCTCATCTACTCTTTTTTCCAAATCCTTATTAAGCTCCTGATTCTCTTTAAACGAACTGGCAAAAATCTCAGAAACTCCTATTGACTGGAAAAAAATAAATATCACAAATCCTGTATTCACCAGGTTTGGACCTGCATCGATAAAAATCACACCCGATATTTTGAGTAACTCAGCAATGACAAATAAAAAGCAAAGCACTGTTCCGGTGAGCACGTACATTGCCCCTACTTTCTTATTCATCACAGCTTTGATCAAAATGATGTACATCAAAATATATGATGCGAGAATCACCAGATGATAAGCCTCAAGTGTTTGATAAAAGAAATTGTACGGAGTAAAAACGACAATGAGTAAAAACACTGCGGAAATGGCCACAAATATTTTGACATACTTTTTTAACCCGGCAACCGGATATAGGGATATAGCAAACAATACTGAAAGTGGAGATCCAATATAGCTGCTGAAATATTCGATCTTTCTTCCTAGTTCCAATGAAAGGTCTGGAAAAAACGAATAGAATACCATTGATCCATCGTCTACCAATGTAGCTCTCAAAAAAATAAAAAAGGAAAGTAGTCCGAGGAAGAGATAATACCTCCTTTTCACCTGACTGTATAAGACCAAGTTGTAAGCAGCAAAGATTCCAATGCTGCCAATTTCCATCAATTCTATCTGATGTTGCATAAACTACTATTCTAGCTAAGTTGAATAGGTAATTAAAGAATCTGTTCGAAAATTGTCAATAGGCCATCGTAAATTTTCGACCATTCGCTAGGATATCTACATATTTCTATATCTTTAGCTAAACTCAAATACTCATATTTATGTCAATGTACTGTCTCGCCTGGAAATACAACGTTCCTTCAAATCAAGCCAAATTTGAAGAAGAATATGGCCGTAATGGGAGCTGGTTCAAGTTTTTCGAGTCCTCAGATGATTATTTGGGAAGCGAATTAATGAAACATGCGGATGGAAAAACCTACATTCTAATTGATAAGTGGATGTCAAAAGCTGATTACCAGGATTTTCTCGACGAAAATAAAGCAGACTATGATCAACTGAATGAAAAAAACTCTGCCCTCTACGATGGTGAAGAGTCCATGGGAGAGTTTGATTTGCTCCAATAACACAACTTCATGATATAAGGGACGTTTGAGTGGGTTAAATCAAATCCAACTCAATCATGAAAGCTAAAGTTAAAATCACAGCCGCATTGACAATCATGGTGGCAATTATATTTTCATTCATACCCAAGTCTGAATCAATTCCTCTAGAAGAGGAGGCTGTAAAAAAAGTAGTATTTGAATCTTACGTTAATGGTGCTTTTAATGAACTAGATGCTGAATCTATGGAAAAAGGATTTCATAAGGACTTTGCCATCTATTCAGCAAAAGGCGAAGAAATTAGCAAATACCCTATTGCTGATTGGATAGCAGGAGTAAAAAAAAGAAAGGCTGCTAACTACGATCCAAAAGATGTCAAAAATATATGGGAACATAACTTCGCGAGTGTTGATGTCACCGGGGGAGCTGCACAGGTGAAAGTAGAGTTAAGAAATCAAGGCAAACATGTCTACACCGATTATTTAAGTCTACTCAAATTTGAGAGCGGATGGAAGATAGTTGCCAAAGTTTATCACAAACATTAACAGAAAGCCTGGTCATTTAGGGCTTTCTTCTTAGCACATACAAATATGAAGAGCTTCTAAGGATACTTTAGAAACTTAGTAAATAACTGAGGATTGCCTTAATACTCTTTTATGAGAGTACATCAGAAAAATATTTCTAAGCACCACAAGTTTTTTTGGGCAAGAGCATCCAAATGCTAACCCCCTAAACCGTCCACTAACAAGGTTGAGCCAATAGTTTTACTGGATCAACTATCAACCTGTGTTAGAATTAGACTTTAGGGATATCGTAAATGAAAACCAAGATCGTGTATATAACACGTGTTTAGGTTTCATGAAGAATGATGAGGAAGCTCAAGATATGACCCAAGAAGTCTTTATACATGTGTTTCAAAATTTTGCAAAGTTTAAAGGTGACTCTAAACTAAGTACATGGATCTATAGAATCACGGCCAACAAATGTTTGGAAGAGATTCGCAGAAAAGGTCGCAAGAAAAGATCTGCTCAACTTTCTGATATATCTGATGAGGTTGTTCAAAATCAAGCGCCAGATTTCTTTCATCCAGGAGTAGCAATGGAGGATAAAGAGCGAGTAACAATTCTATTAGAAGCAATTGAAAAGCTCCCAGATCCGCAGCGAGTCGCGTTTACGCTCTCCAAAATTGAGCAACTTTCATATGAAGAAATTAGTAAGGTCATGGAGAAAAGTATCAGCTCTGTAGAGTCATTACTTTTCAGGGCCAAGAAGAACTTACAGAAGTTATTAACCCATTATTATGAAGGAATCTGACATTCGACGGGAAGTAGAACTGACCTTAGGCAGTCTGGATCGGATAAGAAAAGCCAAAGCGCCGGTGGATTTCGCAGAGACTTTATCATCTAAAATGATCTTTGCCGAAGATCAGGTTAGGTGGTTGAATAGGGCCAAGTTGGCATTAGTTGCTGCTGTAGCCATGGTATTTATAAACGGTGTACTCTTATTTAAGAATCAAATCGATCACAGGCAGTTGATGCTGGACTCAATCGCGCAAGAATTCCATCTTAAGGGAGATTTGTAAATGAAGAAAAGTTTCGTCCGTCTTATCGTATTTGCTGTAATTATCATGATAATTCTGAATGGAATACTTATTTCTTTGTGGTGGTCCAGCCAAAACCAAAGAAAACGGCAAGACAGACCTTCAGTCTCAAAAATCAACGAATTCATTATCAATGAGATGGAATTTGATGAGAATTCGGCCGATAAGTTTCAATTATTTTCTGAGCAACATCACCACAATCAAATTGGGCTTCAAAGACGCTATAATGAACTTAAACAACGATTGAATGAAGCAATGTTTGATCAAAATAAGAAAGAAGCAGAAGCAATCGTAAATGAACTTGGTCAGGTGGTAATTGATAAGGAATTGGAACTTTATCGATTTTTCTCTGAAGTGATGAGCATCTCAAATGAAGATCAGAAAAGAAAGTTCGGTCGAATCTTCAGGGAAGCTACCGGAGCTCCTGAATACGGGAGAATCCCGATGGGTAACGATCCTAATCGTCCACCTCCCCCCAAACGCTAGACTTAGCATACTTGAAATATCCATCCTCGATAATAATTGGCGAGGTAATATTATTATGATATAGACCGCCGGTACCTAATCCATGATGTTCCTTATTCTCAGGGTATAGACTTGCAAATTGCGCAATAGCATTAAGTCCCAGATTTGATTCGAGATATGAAGTTACCCACCATTCAATGCCATGGATTTCCGCAAGATCAATCCATTCTTTCACTGAGGAAAATCCACCATGCAGTGTTGGTTTCAACACGAGATAGTGTGGTTTAAGTTCTTGAAGTAGATCTACTCTGTCTCTCGAAGAATGAACTCCTATCAATTCTTCATCTAAAGCAATTGGTATTTCACTCCTGTTACATATGAGTTCCATTGCTTCCGGTTGCATTGGCATGATTGGCTGCTCAATAGAATGAATGTTGAAGGCTTTAAGAGCCTTAAGCCTAGATAAAACCTCGTTTGTTTGAAATGCGCCATTAGCATCTAACCGTATGATCAGGTCATCTGAAATCTTTCTAAGTGATCGGATAATATCTATTTCTGTTTCAAAATCAAGCGCTCCAATTTTCAGTTTAATGCAATTGAATCCTGCATCTAATTTGTCCTTGATCTGGTCTTGCATAAATGCCTTGTCTCCCATCCAAATCAGACCATTGATCGGGATTTTGATTTTTGAAAGGTTATTTGAAAAGATATGTTTTTGTCCTCCTTTCATCAAATCCAACAATGCCATCTCCAATCCAAATCTTATACTTGGCATTGTTGGAGGAACAAGATTACTTACCAGATCAAAAACCTGGTCAGTGTCTGCAGGTAATTCTTCTTTGGCCAAAGCAACTGTAAGTTTTGATAAGAACTCAAGTACATCCTCAATTGATTCCGGACTAAGACGCGAAATTGGAGCTACCTCACCGGTACCGTGTATCCCATTGCTATCAGTGACCTTGAGGAACCAAACTTTTCGTTCTTCAATTGCTCCACGACTTGTGCGTGCAGAAAATTTAAAATCAAGTTTGTAGGGTATAACTTCGAGGCGCATTATGAATCTAAAATTAGACGATTTCCTTTACGATCTCCCTGATGACAGGATAGCAAAGCACCCTCCAAAAGAGCGGGCAGGTTCAAAGTTGCTTTTCTACAACCAAGGAGATATTTCACATCACGAATTTAAAGAGATTGAAGGCTTGATTCCAGATCAATCTTTATTGGTTTTTAATGACACCAAAGTGATTCCTGCACGAATCATCATGCATAAAAATAGTGGAGCGAGAATTGAAATATTTCTGTTAGAGCCAATTCAACCCTCAAAGGTTCATGAAGAGGTCATGAATTCTCAGACTCAGTGTACCTGGAAATGCATGATTGGTAATGCCAAAAAATGGAAGGTTAATACATCACTTCACCTTGATTCCCTTTCGCTAGAAGCCATACGTACTGATAATGATGAAGTCACTTTCAAATGGGCGAGAGAACTAACCTTCTCAGACCTACTTACTGAAATAGGAAAGATTCCCCTTCCTCCTTACATAGATCGAGAGGTTGAAGAAGAAGATCAAGAGCGATACCAGACCGTGTATTCCAAAATGAAAGGCGCAGTAGCTGCACCTACTGCCGGACTTCATTTCACACATGATATCATCGATAGAATCACAAACCGAGGCATCCATACAGATTACCTAACCCTCCATGTTTCTGCAGGTACATTTCAACCGATTAAAAGTGCCAACATTACTGAGCACCCCATGCATAATGAGCAGATTTGGGTAAGTAAACAAAACATAGAAAATATTCTAAACGCCCCGAAAGTGATTGCCGTAGGTACGACTTCCATGCGTACTTTGGAAAGTTTGTATTGGTATGGAATAAGGTTAATTAATAACAAAAAGGAATTTTTTGTTGACAAGAATGATCCATACTCTCTGCAAGCTGTAGACCGCAATAAAGCTCTTGAGGCAGTTCTTAAACACATGAATTCCTTAGGCCTGGAAACCATAGGAGGCCACACAGAAATATTTATTTACCCCGGATACAATTTCCAGATTTGTGATGGTTTAGTGACCAACTATCATTTACCTGGCTCAACCCTTATTCTACTTGTCGCATCTTTCATTAGAGACGACTGGCGAAAAGTCTATCAATCCGCACTGAAAAACAATTATCGATTCTTAAGCTATGGTGATAGCTCCTTGCTTCTTCGCTAAGCAGATTTCATTTTGAGTCGTTGATCTCTGATGTAATCCAATGAGAATTTTCCACTACCAGTAATTGCAACCAGGATCAAGAGTGATAGAATAACCACTGCCATCGGAAATTCCATATAATTATCAGCCGTTAGCATTTGTTTGTAATTAAAAATTACCGCTCCGGCTAAAATTGGAATATTCAACAAACACATCCACCGAGTCAATGCACCACACATTAAAATGATACCGCCGGCCATGTGTATAAAAATAATGGCGTGTGCTAGATGAGCAGCTACAAAAATCCAACCTACCGATTGAATATTAGCAGTAAAACTGTCAAAGTTGCTGGCAAAAACAATTCCCTTATAAGTGATGAATCCACCCAAAGCAATTCGAAGAAAATCTACCAAAATGGGTGGATGAATCGATTCAATTTTCTGAATGATACCCATGTTTTTGGAGTTTGATTTATATTAAGTTAAGCAAAAAGGCATTCAAATACAATATAATAGCGTTGATAGATCCGCAAGTTGAATTCATCGAAAGGGAGGTAAAATACCCTCTTTTGGGTATTGATACAGTCGCAAAAAGCCACTTCATTTGTATTAGAATCTATCATTACAGTAATGAGTCAAATTATCAAAAGTCTTTCAATCCGACGCGTTCACATGGAACTTGCTGGGAAGTTTTTCTTGCTGGTTTTAATACTTGCGTTGATGATTGGTTGAGATCGCTCCGTGTCACCGTTAAACATTCAAGCGCCTTTCCTTGGCGCTTTTTTTATGGACTTTAACCAAGTAACAATTTTCACTATTTTACACGGATTATTAAACTCAAACATTATTTTGTGAAACGGCTCATTTTAGTATTTATTTCAATTTTGATGGTTGCATATGT
Organism: Ekhidna sp.; assembly: GCA_965601465.1. Classification (GTDB taxonomy): domain Bacteria; phylum Bacteroidota; class Bacteroidia; order Cytophagales; family Cyclobacteriaceae; genus Ekhidna. The sequence goes on from OZ271834.1 coordinate 4,491,957, forward strand.
AGGGATGTCCTACATGCTTTCCAATCGTGTACTTGAAACAAACAGTTCTTTCGAAAAAACGCTTGACGATATCGAGAAGTGGTGGAATGCTAGCTATGAAGAAATGATTGCATTACTACCTCCTCCGAGCGATTTTGATGTGGAAGCACTTGATGGCGTTCAGATCAAGGGCAAATACTTTCATGTATCAGACTCAGCTAAATGTTTATTCATCTTTTCTCACGGCTGGGCTAGAAGTTGGGAAAACATGTTGAAATATTATCCTATTGTTGATGATTGCAATTGCAACGTAATTATGTACGATCATAGAGCACATGGTGAAAGTGGAGGAGATTATCCGACAGGAGGGATAATGGAATCTAATGATCTCTTGTTGGTCACCGAATGGGCGGTAGAAAATAAAACCTACAGCTGGGACCAGATTGCTTGGGTTGGAAGTTCTTGGGGTGCTGGAGCATCTCTTATAGCCGGGGCTGATCCTCGAGACGTGGCCTTCATTCTTGCAGATTCTCCTTATCAAGATTGGTACAGTGCAATTTTTGAAAGAGCAATTGATGACTATGGTTCGTGGATTAAGGGCATTGCCCCTGCCGTAATGTGGTGGGTCAATATGAGAGCCAATATCGATTATCAGCAGGCAAATCCTATGGAAAAAGCAAAAGAAATTGCAGAGCCAGTATTTTTAATGCACTCTAAATCTGACCCTGAAACCAATTCGCAACAGTCTGTAAACATATCTAAAAACCTAAATGCTAACTCCGTTTTTTATCATAACGAATGGGGCAATGTTCATGTAATGGACGTAATAAGCAATAAAGAAGAGGTAAAAGATCAACTCAGTGAGTTCATTATCAAGAATGACCTAAAGGCATTCATTCCTGACACTTCAAATGCAATAATGAAGGATGAAGCAGCCGACTAATCTGCTATGGACCTTTAGTTTAGCGTATTAAATACTCGACAATGATTTTATTAAGAAGAATCAGGCAAAAACTTATGAAAAAGAACAGATTGACAACCTACTTGCTATACGCAGTTGGAGAGATATTTTTAGTGGTCATTGGTATTTTGATTGCGGTTCTTCTTAATAATGAAAATAATGCTTCCAAATTAGAAAAGATGGAGGAACTTTCTTTGATTCGACTGTCCGAAGATTTGAAAGATGACATTAGACGTTATGATTATTTAGACTATCGACTGGAGGGTCGAATTCAAAGATGTGATTCTACGCTAAAACGAATAGAAAATCAAAAGAGTCTTGAAGACAGACTGGGAATTATATCGGTACACCATATAAATTTCTTTCTGGTGGAAGCAAATACCACCACTTACGATGAGATGATAAATACTGGCCGACTTTACTCAATGAAAAACAAAGAACTCCGTTCAGATATCATCAATTATTATCGAGATGTTAATAAATGGAGCACATATGTTGGACGTAATAACCAGCAACTCAGAAATATGATGATTCAATCAATTTATAATGATTACTGGGTTATCCAGAAAACTATATGGGCGGATAAATCGGTAAATAGCAATAAATACCCTTGGTTAGAAGAAAAATATTCGCGCGAACTAAAGGACATTGAAACTTTAATACTACAAGCAGAAAGCACCTTTAAATCCAATAGATTTAATGTCAGTTTGCTAAAGGATTATGCAGAAGAATTATTGTCTAAACTTGATACTGTCAATTTGCAGAAATAAACGCGTATGTCAGTACATTATTCAGCAGTAGAAGAAAGACTCAATGTGCTTACCCATGGTGTAGGTATTCTAGCCAGTGTTGCTGCATTTATTGCTATGATCATAAAATCTAATACGGGTTTAGAAGTTATCTCATCCATCGTATTCGGGTCAAGTCTCATTCTTTTATACACTGCATCCACCCTATACCATGCGGCAAAAGACCAAAAACAAAGAGCTAGACTTAGAATTTTCGATCACGCGGCAATTTACGTACTTATCGCTGGTACTTATACACCAGTTTGTTTGATCACATTGGCCAACAATGTTGGTCAGATTCTATTGATTATTATTTGGAGTGTAGGGACAGCCGGTGTATTTCTCAAGCTTTTCTTTACAGGAAAATATGATAGACTCTCTACTATCATGTATATCCTCATGGGTTGGATAGCGATTTTTGCGATAAAACCCTTACTCGAAACGATGAGCACGGAAGGATTGCTCTGGCTGCTTATCGGCGGCATTTTTTATACCGTCGGAGCGATACTTTATAGCATCCGGTCGCTACATCTAAATCATGCTATATTTCACGTTTTTGTCCTTGGAGGAAGCGCAAGTCACTTTGTGATGATACACACCTATGTATTTTAATCAGCCAAATTCATCATTTGGTCCGTTAAGCTGAAACATTTAGACGAAATGTCACATTTACTGGATTTTAACGTCCATTAATGCGGAAGGTATTTCTTAAATTAATGTATTGTTACTGCCAAATGATTGACCATCTCAAATGCATGATTACGACTTTTTACAGTTGTTCAAAACTTTGCAGAATATTGATTCTGCTGGCATGGTGCTTTGGGATATTAAGAATTGAAGTAAATGGTCAAAGTGGTCTCAACATCAATAAACGATTAAGCCAGCTAGTACTTCGAAGCTGGACTACCAACAATGGGCTTACTTCAGAATCTGCAAACGATCTAATTCAAACATCGGATGGGTACATTTGGATAGCTACCTACACTGGACTTCATCGATTTGATGGAAAGGATTTTACGGTTTTTACCAGTCAAAATAGTACGTTACCATCATCAAATGTTTTACGCGTTAATCTTGATAAATCCGGGAATTTATGGGTAGGAACCCTACACGGAATTGTGAAGTATAAGGATGGCAATTTTATCGTTCCGAACGAGCTTGAAAAAATCACAAACTTTAGCATTGAAGAAATGCTGTTTACAAAAAATGATGCCTTGTGGTTCAGTACCAAGTCGAACCATCTATTTCGTTATGATCAAGGACGTCTTAAAGAGTTCACTCATATTTTTGGAATTGGAAATAGTACAGTCTTAAGCATCGTTGAAGATTCAAGTGGAAATATCCTGTTTGGGACAGACGACTCACAACTCATCGTATATTCAAGCAACAAAGAGATAAAGAAAATTGGATTAGATGCCGACATCAATGGTGTTAATACGCTTGTAAATAATGGAAATAATATATTTCTGGGCACGGGTCGGGGGCTTTACCTATGGGATGGCAACAAGGTTAGTAAAAGTAATATTCTCCCAAATAGGACCATCAATTCGTTGATTATCGATGATCGAAATACACTTTGGATGGGGACAATGCGTGGACTATTTCGTTACTCCGAAACTAGTAATAGGTTAGATTCCCTGACTGAAGAAAGCGGAATACCAAATAACATAGTTCGAGATTTAATCTTTGATCAACAGGGTAACTTATGGGTTGGAACTTACAGAAATGGTATTTTCTTTCTTGCTGATGGATCAATAACCAGCTTCACCAAAAATGATGGTTTAACATCCAATATTATCTCCAGTGTTGTGGAAATCGATCAAGATCACTTTCTTCTCGGGAACGAAAATGGAATTCTTAACAGCTTGAAAAACGGGGTGATATCAGAATATCAACCGTCCATCCCAATTCCAACAGAACGATTAAAGAATTTATTTGTTGATAATAGCGGCAAAATTTGGGTAAGCACATATGGTGGACTTGTGGTTCTTGACGGGTCAAACAGTCGACAATTTAATATAGATAATGGTTTTCCCGATAATTTCATTCGGGTAGCATTTCAGGCTGATGATGGATCCATCTGGGTAGGTACAAAAAATGCGGGAATAATCATTTTTGATACTTTGGACGATTGGGAACAACTATCCTTTGATGATAGTCTCAGTTCAAACTACATTTTATCTATTGAACAAGACCAGCAAGGAAGGATTATTGTTGGTACAATAAGCGGCCTGAACATCATCAAAGACAGGAAAGTAATAAAGACTGTGACAGTCGAAGATGGTCTTCCCTCAAATTTTATGTTTGCTACACACACAGTAGGCAAATATGTTTGGATCGCATCGAACGACGGTTTGACCGGATACAGCGAAGACAGAATCGTAAATTTCAATACGGAAAATGGAATGCCTTCAAACATCATTTATGATGTTTTAGCAGATGATAATGGCAATCTTTGGATGCCCTCGGAAAATTCCATATTGAAAGTGCGGATAAGCGATCTTGAAAAAGCCGCTGAAACTCCTGAAAAATCAATTGATGTAAGACAATATGATAAAAGTTATGGCATGAAAGATAGTCACTGTCTTGGGGCGGTGCTGTCTTACACAGATTCAAAGGGTTGCTTTTGGATTCCAACATTAGGAGGCATAGTAAGGTTAGACCCTAATTCAATTGAGGCGCCAAACTTTAATCCAAAGACAACCATTGAAAGCATATATGCAGATAATGAAGAAATTCCTTTAGACGAAAAGGTACTTATCCCCGCAGGCACAAACAGATTAATGATCGACTTTACAGGAATAAGCTATACACAAACCGATCTATTAGAATTCCAATATCGACTCACCCCGTTTGATGATGAATGGGTAAAAGCATTGGATGATAGGAATGGTCTATATACTAATCTGGCTCCCGGAACTTATATGTTTCAATTGAAAACTGGACTTGAAGGTTCCTTCTCATCAGATATTGTAGAGCAAGAGATTATCATTGAAGCCGCATGGTGGCAGACAGCCTGGGCCAAAATACTACTTGGAATTTCTATCGCCTTGTTAATACTTCTGATGTATTGGATTCGCCTTAGCACTTTGAAGAAGAGCAATTTAAGGCTGGAAGCTACTGTATTTGACAGAACTAATGCACTTGAACAACAGAAACGTGAACTTAAGAAAGCCATCAAACAGCTAAAAAGCGCTCAAGAGCAGATGATTCAATCAGACAAAATGGCGTCACTCGGAATCCTGGCCGCAGGAGTAGCTCATGAGATCAACAATCCCCTAAACTTCATCCAAGGTGGTGTTGAAGGACTTGAGCAGACCCTCAAAAGAAGTCGGAAAATAAAAAAAGAGGAGTATGCTGAGCTACTTTTCGCGATTAAAGAAGGTATTTCAAGAGCTTCAACTATTGTCCTTAGTCTTAATGAATTCAGTCATTCTTCAGATAAAAAACTTGAACCTTGCGATATCTATCATTTGATTGAAAATTGTCTTACCATGATTCGCTACCGTCTAAAGAATGGAATTGAACTCAAAAAAGAATTTGCGGAAGGTGAAGCAATTGTTCTCGGAAATAATGGGAAACTTCATCAGGCATTCCTCAATATTATAACTAATTCCATTCAGGCGATCGATAAGAAAGGGAGTATTACCATTAAAACGACTATCGATGGTGGGTTTATCATCATTGAATTTATCGATTCAGGCCATGGCATTAAACCTGAGAATTTGAAAAAGATAACTGAGCCATTCTTTAGCACCAAAGAGCCCGGAAAAGGTACCGGACTAGGGTTATCCATCACTTATGCCATCATTAATGAACATAAAGGCTCACTTAGCTATACATCACAATGGAAAAAGGGGACAACGGCTACCATTAGGCTTCCTTTAATTCCGAAATAACCTACTCCCAAAATTCATATTCATAGGTAATCGTATATTCCGGTTCATTGTATCGGTTGAATATTTCCGTTCGATCTTTTAAGCTGTTTTTATAGTAATGGACTCGTGTATTCAATAATATTTCTGACTTGAAGTATTCAGATTTTATTAAGAGTCCATTTTCATAGTAAAATTTCCTTTCATAATCTTTCACTTTCACACTGGTCATTAGCGCGCCATCATAGGTATATTCCTCGGTAGGAAATTTATCTCCTTTTTCTCCATTCATCAGCTTCAACCGTTCTCTGAGTATCTTCGCCATGTTTTCATCTTTCGTGTCCTCAACCATCTTAACGTAGCGCTTGTAGTGCTCGTCATCCTTCTGAATATTTGGATATGATGACTGACTTAAAACTCTTACAACTTTTTGACCTTCATACTCAAAGAATTCCGTAACATCAGGCATCCCCAATGAAAACATCCGATCGCTACGATCATATTTTTTTTGTATTTCAGTCGGTAGCGTTTCGTCATCCGTAGTGATTATCTCACCCCATGGCATATCCCTCGATTGTGATCTTGCATATAGATGCTTAAAGTATGCTTTAGGCCAATCATTCCCATAGAGAATGCTCTTTTCGGCTGGTCCTAGTGATAGGCCATCCATTACAAATGGAATTCCTGAGGTCTCTGGGGATTCCCAAAATACCTTCTTTACTTCAAACTCTCGATCATAAGGATAGGTCGTTTGCTCTACTAGTTCTTCCAGAGAACCATCTGGTGCAAAACTCGCAATGGCTACTATTTTCCCGGTTTTCTGCTTGGTGTCAGACTGATGACTAATGAAACGGGTGGTAATCGTTTTGACATCACCCAAACGCTCATTCATAACTTCAGATGAATTGGTCGACTCACAACTGATTAGAAAAAATAACCCTAGGATGGTTGTCATGCTGAATACAGACACCCATTTCTTGTGCCTATTGACTTTGGACAACGCTAAGATTCTTGACTTCAAATGAAAGGCTCCAAAGTGATTCATCACCTTTGAACCCGCAAAGCCTTGTGTTAGAGAAAGGAGCATATTGGCATATTCAGTCTTCTTCTCAGCACTCAGCATACGTGCATCTACTTCAAATTCAGTATTTAATCCAACATATCTTTTGAGTATCCAGCTGAATGGATTAATCCAAAACAGAGCGCAGTAAATATGGCTGACAAGAATGTCCAAACTATGAAACAAATCACGGTGCAACTTTTCGTGTCTGATAATTACATCACGTTCATCACCCACTTGCTGTCCTATGAAGATCCATCCAAAAAACGAGGCACCACTAAATTTTGAATTACTCACCTGAAACAATCTTTCAGAGGCATCTATCATCGTAGCATTTTTTTTAAGCCTAAAAATTTGAAAGAGCCCAAAAGCGACTCGAAAGAGGAAGAAACCTGCAACCATTACATAAACGATGATCCCAGTAAGACTCCAGTCCATACTAAACCCTTTCTCTGGAATTAGATCAGGAGCTTCCTTAGAATATGGAATTACTCCCTCTGATCGTAATTCATCATGATATTCTTTGATTTCGGCTAATGGTTGAGGCCTGCTAAACGAAGGCTCAATGACTTGATCAACTGTAAAATGAACACCCTGATTTGACTCAATAGATGTAAGCGGTAATACAATCGAAAAAGTCATCCATGCCAATAAATAATAGCGTTTGAATGTTGCTGTTGTGTGGTTCCTAATGATGTGAAAGCACATGAAAAATACCGCGGATACAATAACAAACTCAGTGAAAAATATTAGCAATTCTCTCATCTTAGATTATTTCAAAAGTTTTTTTAATTCATTTATCTCCTCCTCAGAAACATCTCCATCTTCCAGTATTTGTGAAAGCAATCCTTTGTAGGAACCATCAAAATATTCGACAATCATATTCTTTAACATACGCTTTCTATACTCTCCCCTTTTCACAACAGGAAAATATTGATGGGTTCTACCAAAGGCCCTATGCCCAACCATCCCCTTCGATTCCAATATTCGTACCAATGATGAGACCGTGTTATAGGGTGTTTGCTCAGGTAAGTCATTTACAATTTCCTTTACGAAAACATCTCCCTTATCCCAGATGATTTTCATTATCGGTTCTTCTGCTTTTGTCAATCGTTCCATTTTGTGAATGTATAACGTATTTTTCAGTTATACAACTGACAATTACGTTTTATAACTAAATTTTCAGTTTTAATAACCTTAAGTTGAATTGTAAAAAGAGAATAACTCATCTTGAAATTCATGAAACCATTCAAATCCACCATATTGAAATTTGAATCCGACTTATGGAGTTACTACGTGGCAATACCCAAATCGATTGGCGATCAATTCGTTGAGGGGGAAGATCGACGTGTGGTTTGCAGAATTAATGAAGCGAATCCAATTCACAGTGCGCTAATGCCCAAAGGAGAAGTCTACAGCATTTATGTCAAGAAAGACTTCCTGAAAAAGAATGGCTTGGCTGAGGGAGATGAAGTTCTTGTAAATCTGGAAAAAGATCGTTCCGAGTATGGAATGCCTGTACCAGAATCTTTTAGAGAGCTATTAGAACAAGACATTGAAGGTAGCAACTATTTTCATCAGCTTACCAAGGGCAAGCAACGTACATTGATTCATTTAGTGGGTAAGGTTAAGAATATTGATAGTCAGCTGGCAAAAGGATTGGCAATTATGCATCATCTCAAAGAAGCGAATGGTGTTCTGGACTTTAAAAGGCTTAATGTACTCATCAAGGAATATAACAACCGAAAAGGGTATCTCTAAAAAGCCCAATTCGCATAACTTAGCTTCATGAGAAAAGTATTACTTCTGCTAGTCATTCTAATTAGTTCGTCTACGATTGCTCAGGATCAGTTGTATAAGGTAAGCCTGCTTAGAGCCAAGCCCGGCGAACTATTACCTCTGATAGATTTAATTAAAGATGATATCGCCAACTATGAAAACTACCTAAGTGTTAAACCTTATCTACTTAGACATAGTCAGGGTGATCATTGGGACCTGATGCTGATTTATCCTATCGACGAAATGTCAGACTACTTTTCGAAGGAGCAGACAGCAATGCGTTCAAAATCCAAAACCATCGAAAAGTCCTACGGGGATGCTTTTTTTAATTACGTTTCTTTCCAGGAAGAAGGAGTTGTTAATGGTCCGGTTCTGAAAGATTTTATCGAGGCATTTGAGAAATATGAGCTATTTCATATTGAAATATTCACATCTCTAGCTGGTAAACAGGCTGAGTTATTGGATCAAAGGAATGCAGAAAATCGCTTTTATGCAGGAATTGATCACCGGCCGAATTTCATTTTTACCAGGGTGATGGGCCCAAGTTGGGACAACTTCACGATCGGATTTTACGAAGATATGCATGACTTTGCCGGACCTGAAATTCCTTTTGAAAAAGAAGATCAAGCAGCAAAAGATGCAGGTTTTAAAGGGGTGAACTATATCGGAAGCTACCTACGTTCTTTGTTAGCTGAACATCATGATACTTTGGCCTGGAAAATAAATTAAGAAAGAATGAAGATAGATCTAAAATACAAAGGTGACGAAGAATTTACCACCACCAATGAAAATGGAAACAAGGTAGAAGTAGACATGCGTTCTGCAGATCAAAAACAATCTCAAAGTCCTACCGAAATGCTTTTATCCGCTCTAGGGGCTTGCGCAGCGGTCGAGATCGTTTCAATGGTAAAAAAGAGAAGAAAAACTTTTGTAGACCTCAATGCGGAAATTAGTGGCGAACGTAGAGAAGAACATCCACGAGGATTCACTAACATTCACCTGAAATACATAATAACTTCCCCGGATCTTACAGACGAGGAAGCAGAGCGCATAGTACATCTTGCTACTACCAAATATTGTTCAGTTGCAGGATCCTTAAGTGCCGAACAAACGCATTCTTTCGAGATTAAACGAAATTAGCTTTCTATCATTTGGTTGAGCACTAAAGTAAGCTTGTCGAATGAACGCATTTCATACATAATCAAGATATCGCCACTTACATTTTTACCTCTGATGGTAAAGTTGGTATGGCAGACAAGCACTTGATTATATCGATCTTGATCAAGTTGATTATAAATTCCATGTACATCCCCTTCATAACTTTTGGGCATATGGTACTCCAAAGGTGCATCCAGAATATTTCCAAACGAGCCCATAATAGCATTTAGAATGATGTTTCCTACTTCTATCATCAATCCATCTTTCATCTCTGCTATCGCTTTGGAATCGGGTTCTTCATGAATCAACATAGAAGCAAGCTGTTTCGAGCTCTCTCCCGACAATATAATATTGGCGCTACCTTCGTACTCACCAGAGAACTTCATCTCTACAGAATGAACTTGTTGACCCCCACCTAATTTTTCTATTTCTGAAAGCACGTCATCGAATGAAATTACATTTACATATGGTACGTTGAGTAATATTTCACCATCAATCATTTGACTAAGCGAGGCAGAACCTTTACCAACACCAATGTTGATAATCTCAGTTATTGTATCTATCTGTTTTGGATTTAACATATCTGCGCTTAGTTAAAAATGTTATCTAAAATTGATACCAGTTCATCCTTCGAAACCACTTTGTTCATAAATGCTGTTGCTCCTAAACTGAGGGATTCTTCTTTTCTTGCTTTTTGAATATCCGCGGTAATTACAACAATGGGTATCTGATTTTGTCTATTCTGTAACTCTTTCAACACATCAATGCCCGACATTCCTCCCATCAATAAGTCAAGAAATATACAATCATATGAGTCATTGAGCTTTTCCAGGAGCTCCTCTCCAGACCCCACAGCATCGGACTCATACCCTAAATCCTCCAGGATATCCTTCAGCGTTTTTCTTTGAAAAAAAGAATCGTCAGCAATAATTATCTTTTTCATTACTCTTTATTTAAAATTAAATCCACCTGTGTCCCCCTCATCTCCTGGCTTTTCACCTTCACATCTCCATGATGTAGTTTCATAATCTGCTGTACAATAGACATTCCTAAACCATGGGTAGGCTCGCCATCAAGTCCGCTTCTCTTTGATTCTCCGAACTTTACGAAAAGGTTATCCAAGATGCGTTGACTCATACCAATTCCCTCATCTTTAATGCTTAACATCAAAGTATCATTATGATTACTTAATGTGAGATTAATGGTTGTCCCCTTTTCACTGAACTTGACGGCATTAGTGATCAAATTATCAAGCACCCTGGTCATTTTTGATTCATTCAACATAGCTGAAGCATCGGAATGACAATTAAATACAACTTTTATCTGCTTTTTAAGCGTGAGAAGTCGATGGGTCTCCAGGTATCTTTGAACAAAATCTTTCATCACTACCCGATCTAATTTAAGCTCGTAAGATTCTGATTCTATTTCGGCAAGTTCCATGATTTCACTCGCTAGATTCAGAGCCTTGTCAGTGCTGAATTTGATCATATCAAGAAACGTAATCATTTCTTCAGTATTGATTTTGCTCTCTGACTTCATCGAGTGCTGCATGAGATTTACAATACCAATAATGGATCCAAGTGGAGCTCGAAAATCATGTGCAGCATTTTGTAAATAAAGAATGGAATTATCTTTTTCGGGTATTTCTACCCAAAGTCCTTCTACTTTATCCCCCTCTTTTTTAACACAGCATCTAACATTGTTCTTTTTCCCTTGAAAGTTCACAGAAAAATATATTTCCGAAATCCCTCCTTTGATAGAGGAGTGAAATGATTCAAGCAAATGGAGTTCTTTCTTATCAACCAGGTCTGAGAGACGATATTCCCCTTTAGGTAGAAAAAAATCTTCGCTGCTCTGAAAAATTATTAAAATCTGTGGCTCATACCAGCGGATACTGGCATGAGAAACACTAGACTCAAAAAGTAGAAGTCTATGGTGTAAATCATCCTCTTTTGACAGACTCATGACAAACTCATTAGGCAGCGGTTACACATGTAAGATAATTCCAATTATTTTAGCGCTAGGCAGAAAAGAATCAGTTTATAATGGAATCGACGATTAAGATAGCTTTGGCTCAAATAGCTCCAGTATGGCTTAACCGTGACAAAACGTTAAACAAGGTAATTCAATATACCTCTGATGCGGCAGACAAGGGAGCTCAACTAGTGGTATTTGGGGAGGCTCTGCTTCCTGGCTATCCTTTTTGGTTAGATCGATTGGACGGTTCCAGCTTTAATTCTGAAATTCAAAAGTCCATCCATTCGCATTACTTGGACCAGGCAATAAGCATCGAAGGTGGGGATCTGGATCCGCTATCCAAAATTTCGAATGAGAAGGGTATCTCAATATACCTTGGAATCATAGAGCGACCTGCTGATAGAGGTGGTCACAGTTTATACTGCTCCATCGTATTTATTGATAAAATAGGAGAAGTTAAGTCTGTACATAGGAAATTAATGCCTACCTATGAAGAAAGACTCTCCTGGAGTCCGGGAGACGGAAATGGACTCGTCACCCATAAAATACCTCCATTCACCGTTGGTGGACTTAATTGTTGGGAAAATTGGATGCCTCTAGCTCGTGCAGCCATGTATGCTCAAGGTGAAGATTTGCATGTATCTATTTGGCCAGGAAATAAACGGAATACAGAAATGCTTTTACCAGTGATCGCACAGGAGTCGCGATCTTATGTAATAGGAGTTTCTGGTCTATTCAGACCTGAGGATATTCCTGACGATTTCCCACATGCTGATAAAATGCGAAGTGCAACAAACAGTGTTTTAGCTGATGGTGGATCTTGCGTGGTGGCTCCTGATGGATCGTGGGTAGTAGAACCTGTAGTTAATCAGGAAGAATTGATAATTGCAGAAATCGATCATGCAAGAGTACGTGAAGAAAGACAAAACTTTGATCCGTCCGGGCATTATTCTCGACCGGATGTGCTTAGTTTAAATATCAACAGAGAGCGACAATCAGTCATAAAATGATTGCTCAACTTAGGATCCTGATATTCATATTGCTCCCAATAGTCTCGTTTGCCCAAACGCAAGATGAAGATGAGATCAAACTCAAATCCGCTATGGATTGGTTGGATAGCAAACTCAACTACATCTACTATGACAATGTAGGAGAGCAATGGTGGAGTAATACCTTCTATGCGAATGAAAGCGGCGAAGTTACTATTAAACATATTGCTTCTAAGCGTCCCAATACAGCTAACATCAAAGACAAAACATACACCATTAGAAGATTTAGCATTCAGGACATCAGCCCCTACAGCCTAAAAATTACCGACATTGATGAATCAAAGGGGAGAATCGTCAAAGGTCAAATGCTTGAACTACGTACCTTTGGTTTTCAGGAAGGCATTCATAAAACGATCAATAACAGAAAAGCTAGCAGCACTTCATTTCTCTTTCTTTCTTTCCCTGAATCTCTCATCGATAGCCTTTCGAACTATGCAGAAATTGTAAAGCATAAATTTGAGGAAGCCATTTTAGCAAGTACCCGTATTTACCCCTCCGACAATGAAAACAATGTAAAAAGTATTCTAGATATATTGACCGGATCATTCAAAACGAATGAAGGTTTAAGATGGATTGGTAATAGATTAAATGAAAATGTGATTAAACTCGAATATGAGGATCAGAGAATCCAATACTTTGGGTATGATCCAAATCAAAAACAATTCTATCTTCTTGACATATCTGAGCAGGGTGTGAGGAAACAAAAATTCCAGATCAGCGAAGGAAATCAACTAAAGCTTTCGGGTGTAGATTCACAAACCAATATCCTCTTCGAAACAACCAATTCATTCGAATTTAATGGGAATGTCTATTTCAGGCAATAACATTCCTGTTAAGCAGGTCTTCTACAGACTTCTTGTACTTTCTACCAATAGGGATTGGATGGTCGCCTAAAATCACTGCCTCTTTGTTATACCGAGAAACTTGTTCCTTATTTACAATGAAAGATCGATGTGTTCGAACAAATGAGTTGGGGAGTCGATCATTTAAACTGCTGATCTTTTCCTTCGTCATATGTGTGTCAGAGATCGTATGAACCTTAATATAATCACCAAGACTCTCGACAAATAAAATTTGGTTGAGCGGTACTAATACCTGCTTTCTATTAGATCGGATAGACAATACAGTTTGATGCTCTGTTTCCAGTTTGCTTTGAATTTTCTCAATTTCTACTGCCTTCTCTCGCAGTTTCTGTATGGTTAGAATTAGACCGTCAATTAGGACAACTAAATAAAGGATTACCGTCATTAGGTAAATATCACCAGCAATCTTACCCAGGTTTTCAACTTGATAATCAGCGAGAATTGCAAAAGCCAATATCATTACCAGGAGTTCCAGATAGATGGAAACAATGAGCATATAAACAAAATAGAGACTAAACTTCGCCTTACGATCTTGCAGTAGAAAGTAAGGAACTAGAAAGCGATTAAAAAAAGTAGAAGTGGCCAGTACAACAGGCATAAGTATGGTTACAAAATAAAATGAAACCATAAAGCTCTGGATAGATGAGCTGAAAAGCAGTGTTAAAACTACCCAGATAATTGTCCAAAAAATGAATTCTCTTTTTGTAATCATCAAATCTAAGATGGCCCTTTTTGTGCAAATTTGATGGAAAAGTAGATAAACGACAGGTTTAAGTAAGGATATAACCTTTCAATCAAGCGCAGCTACCACTTGCTTTGTTACCATGTTTAACAAAATAAAAAAAGATGATTGAATTATTTCAAATGGGCGGCATGCTCTTTATGAGCATCCTCACTATCGAGTTAGGAGTAGTGGTGTTTTTTATAGCAAAAAGCATCATTAACAATGAAAATAATACAAGTAAAATCAAGTCGGCAGGATTGCTTGCGGCAATAACTGGGATCTTAGGGCAGCTAATTGGTCTCTTTGATGCCTTTGAAGCCATTCAGCATGTGGGAACTGTTTCACCAGCAGTCTTAGCAGCTGGACTTAAGGTCTCCATGATTACTACCATGTATGGAATCATAATTTACCTGATTGCTGTTTTAGCTAGCTTGATATTAAAGGTAAGGCTAACTGAAAATGGTTAAAGACTAACTCAATATTAGGGCGATTGAGCATGGTCAAATTGGTTTTTGTTCACTTAAAGGCATAATTCATCTTTGACCTGTGCTCTCTTTAAAACTAAAATCAGCATGGAAATTGCTAGATTTGGTGCTAAACAAGCCTATGAGCATATTTGACATCATCACCGTTCTGATATTTTTCTCTGGTGTATTTCTATTTATCAATACATTTTATCTGAAACTTCCATCTTCAATTGGACTTACGATTTTAGCGCTTGTCCTGTCTTTGCTCGTTTTAATTTTTGGTCAGGTATTTCCTGAATTTCACTTAGCCGAAGCTGTTAAAAAGTATGATTTTGCTGAAGTTCTATATCGCTTTGTTCTGAGTGTCATGCTTTTTGCCGGAGCCTTAAATGTTGATTTTAGAAAACTTGGAGATCAACTTGTGCCTGTTCTGGTTCTATCCTTTTTTGGTGTGCTTATTTCAACAGTTGTAATTGCTACCCTTATTTATTTCACTGCAAGCTTCATGGGTGTTTCATTGAGTTACATCGCTGCATTGGTCTTTGGGGCTTTAATATCATCTACAGATCCGGTTGCCATTACAAAAACCATCCAGCGCTTTAGACTTCCAGGTGATTTAGAAACAAAAATATCGGGCGAAGCACTTCTCAATGGTGGCATTGCCATTGTTCTGGCCCTCGTTTTGGTAAATATTTACCGGGAAGGAGAACTACGCGGTGCTATCAATTTTTCAGGAACGATATGGGTGCTTTTTCGAGATTTGGGTAGCGGCCTTATTGTAGGCGGAATTTTTGGATGGATGGGTTATAAAGTGCTAAAATATGTGGATAATGATCATGTGGAAGTTGAGGTATTGGTGACGCTGGCATTGGTAATGGGAGGTTCATACATTGCTGATCTTTTTGCAGCATCCTCCATGCTGGTAGCTGTTACAACCGGATTAATTCTTGGAAATTTTGGAAGAGATGAAGAAGGAGAAAGTGCTGTTGGAGAGTATGTTTATAAATTCTGGCAATTGATGGAAGATACCTTAGCAGCGATGCTTTTCGTTCTTATCGGTTTTGAAATGCTGGTTATACCCCTGCGACTAGATTACTTTGCCCTTGGATTTTTTGCTGTGAATTTTTCTTTATTCGGAAGATGGCTGAGCGTCTTCATTCCTATAAGATTGATGTCTAGAAGTCGTTCATTTGATAATAACACAATACCAGTTCTTTCGTGGGGATCCCTTAGAGGGGGTCTTCCAGTAGCAGTCTCGTTATCACTCATCAACTTCCCGGGTCAGGAGATAATTGTTACAATGACTTATGTTGTAGTTGTCTGTTCTGTGCTTTACCAAGGCCTAACTCTTTCGAAAGTGATGAAAGTGTATAACATATAGATACTAGCTAAAATTTAAGCTTACTTCCAAGTTCCATATCGCTTAATTCAATGTCTAATGCTCTGGTTGATAGCTGAATCTCTCTTATTGAAATAATCAGGGATATTATTAGTAAAACAAGCGACACGCCAAAAATCAAACTTCCCCATTCTCCTACTTTGAGATAGATAAAAAACATAGCAAGCACACAGGATAGTAGGCTGGTCACTCCAAAAAATTGCATCGCTCGTATGAGAAAAAGCCTCTTCCTTAGATTTTTAAGTTGCCCTTCTAGAACACTTTCAGGATTACTAAGATAACTTTTGTGCAACTGCCGAATAAGTGTAGCTATCGCAAGAAAACGATTGGTATAGGCAAGCAACAGGAGAGAAATCGCAGGAAAAAGAAGTGCTGGCGTAGTTAGTGTGATATCCATATGCTATCCTTTCGTAAGATAAATAAAGCCTTCTTTTAGTAATCCCATACCATAAGCGGTTAGCTGGACGAATGCTGCACCTACCGCAATTAATCCTATTGTCAAACTTTTTGTCTTGATCAAAGCATCAATTAATATCATAGAAAAATAGAGCGCGTAGAATGAGATCATAAAAATGGCAAGACTGATATTAATCAGAAATAAAGCCAGCGAAGTGAGCAAACCCAGGAAAAAAATCGTAGGGAAAAAATGAACCAGCTTAAGCTCATTTTTATAAAACCGAAAAACGTTTATTCTTGCGGTTCCAAAAAAATGCAACTGTTTGAAAAACTGCTTCAAGTCAGTTCTTCGTTTGTGATAAACAAATGCTTTCTCAATTAGGGCTGTTTGAAACCCATTTTCAATAATTCGAATACTAAACTCAATATCTTCACCTTTTCTTGGAAGAATGTATCCTTTGGTCTTTTGAAACACTTCTTTGCTAATCCCCATATTGAAGCTTCTTGGGTGAAAAACTCCCACATGTCGCTTATCGCCACGAATTCCCCCAGTGGTAAACAAGGATGTCATTGAATAACTGATCGCCTTTTGAGTATCAGTGAAATCTTTATGTGCTCGATCAGGGCCTCCGTAAGCACCAATTTTATTGCTTTCAAGGTAATTATCTACAATCTCAAAGTATTCTGATGGTATTATACAATCAGAATCAAAGACAATTAGCCATTCTCCATTTGCTCTTTCAAATCCATAATTTCTGCTAAACCCCTGTCCGGAATTCTCCTTAAAGAAATATTGGATATTTAAGTCAGTGGTATACTTCTCTACAATTTTATCACACTTAATACTAGATCCATCTTCAACAATCAAGACCTCAAAATCACGGTATGTTTGATGAGTCAGACTTTCAAGAAGCTCATCTACTTCGTCAGGGCGATTAAAAACAGGGATTATTACTGAATACTTCGGCACGTTGAGGATTAATCGGTGGTTCTTTCGGAGATTAAATAATCTCCCTTTTTTTGATTTACCTGGATCATCATTTCAGCCAGGAATCCAGCAAGAAATAATTGCATTCCGACAATAAGAGCAACTAATGCCAAAAAGAAAAGGGGTTGATCTACAACATCACGTCTGGGGAGGTGATTATACTGTCTATATAATTTCTCTCCAATTACCCATACTGTAATGACAAATCCACTGATAAATGAAAGACTACCTAAGACACCAAAGAAGTGCATAGGGTTTCTTTTAAATCGAGATACAAACGTAACCGATAGCAAGTCGAGGAATCCGGTGACAAATCGTTTCATACCATACTTTGTAGTACCATATTTCCGAGCTCTGTGCTCCACTATTTTCTCTCCTATTCTATCAAATCCATTCCATTTGGCTATCAAAGGAATGTACCTGTGCATCTCACCGTACACTTTAATATTCTTAATGACCTCATTGCTATAGGCCTTGAGACCACAATTAAAATCATGAAGCTTTATTCCTGAGACTTTTCTGGTTACCCAATTAAAAAATTTCGAGGGGATGGTTTTACTAATTGGATCATGTCTTTTCTTCTTCCAACCCGAAACAATATGTAGATTCTGCTGCTTGATCATACCCATCAAGTGTGGTATTTCATCTGGGCTATCCTGCATGTCTGCATCCATCGTTATCACAATCTCACCTTCAGCTCGATCAAATCCTGTTTGAAGTGCTGCGGATTTTCCATGATTGCGATTAAATCTTAATCCGATGATACGTCTATCTTTCTCAGAGCTCTCTTTTATAACCTTCCAGGAAGTATCCGTACTTCCATCATCAATCATAATAATCTCCGTGGAAATATTATCTGTATCTACAACACGAAAAATCCATTCCAGTAGCTCTGGAATGGATTCTTCCTCGTTGTAAACGGGTATGACTATAGATAAATCTCTATTGCTCAAGTTCAGGTTCTTTCTTTTTGATTATCGCTCCGGTAATCAAAGATAGAATGGCATAAGCAATTAATCCCCACAAAAATCCAACAAGAGAACCTGTAACAGTAAATCTATCAATGGTATCTGTTCTTGTTTTCTCAAGTGCCTCCTCCATTTGATCTTCTGGCATGCCAAAATTCTGCATCATTGCCTCTGCATTCTCAACTGCTTGGTCTGCTACAATAGCAGGTAATTCAGGATCTATTACATTGTAAAGCAGGATATTAAAAATGGTTCCGATTAAGCCTGCAGCGATCAATAGCTGCATGGAATAAACCCAGGCTTTCCCGAATGCCATGTATCCACCAATTTCGTTTCTGTGTTGAATTCCAAAATAAGCTACTAGTGCCACAGAAATAACGAGGATCCCGATTCCTATCCACCACTTTGCTAAAAGAGTAGGGTCTATTAAATAAAACAAAAGAGTAAGGACGATACTGATAACGCCTAACATTACCCCAGACTTGATTGCATGATTGTTCATAGTTATGTAGGTTTTTTTCTTAAAATTATGGATACAACAGGTGTTATAAGAAATCCTGCGCCAATTTTCTTCCAAAAGGTACTAAACAATAGTTGAGTAGTTGTCACCTTGTCCACAGCGGCAAGTTGCTCATTCAGTTGCTCTTGGGTAAATTCCTTTAGGAAAAACTCCTGACGTTCCAGAATAAATGCCTTTGCACCTTCCTTGTATCCCTCTATTAGTCCTCCATTAGTCTCGAATATTACAAAAAATATCAAAGAAAAAAGAAGAACTGCTGGTAGCATAACGATAAAGCCAATACTTATCCCTTGCCAAAAATGTAAGTATCCATCGTTTCTAAAATCTTTAAACTCCTTTCCGGCAAAGAATACGAACAAGAAGAATACGCCCAAATCAAAAAAGAAATGACGGAAATCTAATAAAGGATTGCTACCAAAATTGATAGAAATAAAGAATATACCAATAAGGAATATTCCACATAAAATTGAATATTTCAGGGTAGGTTTAATCACTATAAAATAGTCGCTTTTTGTCCATTAATCGTCCCAACTACCTGGCCCTTCAATTCAGCATTCCAATAGGGTGAATTTTGTGATTTTGAAAGGTTAGTTTTTGCATCAAGATTCCAACGAATCTCAGGATCAAAGAGGGTAAGTTTGGCCTTTTGTCCTACATCAATACTGATTTGATCCATGTTTAAAACCTTTCTTGGACCATTTGTAATCCTATCTATGAGTATTCCCATTGGTATGGAGTCACTAATTTTCTCAAGAGAAGAATAAAATGTTTGCAAGGAAATATTGCCAGCATCTGCTAGATCAAACTCAAGTTGTTTACACTCTTGATCATATGGCCTATGATTAGAACAAATCGCATCTATAACTCCTTCTTTGAGCCCCTTAATCAAAGCCTTTCTGTCCTTATCGGATCTATATGGAGGAAGTACCTTATAATTAGTATCAAAATCACCTATTGATGAGTCATTGAATAATAAATGATGGATCCCCACATCACAAGTAACAGACAATCCAGATTTCTTCGCAGACTTAATTAGGTCTACACTTTTGCCACTAGATATTCTTGAAAAGTGAAGACTGCCCCCGCTATATTTTAGTATTTCAAGATCTCGTTGAATCATTAACTCCTCGGATAAAGAAGGCTCTCCTCTTATTCCCAGATAAGTGCTTACTTTACCTTCATGCATATGCGTATTAGCTGAAATATGCTGGTCTCTAGCGTTCTGAAATACCGGTATGTTAATCGCTTTGGTGTATTGCAAGGCTTTTAGCAATAATTCAGCATTCCAAATAGGTCGATCACCCTCAGAAAATGCCACTGAACCTGCCGAATGTAAATCCAACATCTCCGTCAAATTCTCACCATTCAAACCCTCGCTTACTGCGGCGTTAACATGAATATCTACTTGATTTGAACTCTTTTCCAGCAAATAGCTAACATCACTTTTTGATTCAATTGGGGGGTTGGTTTCAGGTGACAAACAAACATCAGTAAATCCTCCAGATTGTGCCACTTTGATTCCTGTAAAAATATCTTCTCGATGTTCATTGCCTGGATCGTGAAATTGAGCATTTAAATCAAACCACCCAACACTCACACACTTTCCTTTCAAATCCAACTCTTTAGATGCTGATTTACCAGAAAGAGAAACAATAATGCCTTTTTCAATAAGTATGTTAGATTCCTTACGGTTGGCGGGTGATTCTAAGTCTAATACAAGAACATTTTTCAGCAATAAGCTCATTTAAGATATCTGTGCAATACTGTTTCTGTAAGAATAAGTAATAAGGCCAAAATTAATGCATATTTCCATAAACTGGATTGAGAGCTACTGACCAAAGAAACTACACTTTCATCACTTGCATATGGAGAAACAGTCACATTGCTAGTTTCAGAAAAGACAGAATCAATTTCATTTAGTGATGGCGCGCGCATAATAGATTCCGATTTGGGAGAATTTATTGCAATACGTTTCAAAGTGTCTTGACCCTGAATAAGACCATATTTTCCTGCATTCAAGTCATTTGGTAGCTCCAAAGTGGTTTGAGAACCTGTTGCATTAAATCGAGGAATCACCTCATAACCATCATTTACCAACTTAACTGGAACATCAGAAACCTTGGATGAAACAGTAATTCGCCCTCCTGGATAATAGTATGGTGTCTCAATACTTCCGGTTGTTGAAAATGCTATTTGATAAAGGATAGGTAGAAACAAGGCATTGGCCTGAAATCCAGTATTATCCGCTGCAATAGGTGAATTAAAGAAATAGATCTCATCTTTTTTAAGCAAAAATGGAATCCCACCTCTAAAACTAATAATTGGCTCAAAATCACCATTAATTTGAAATTTCATTAATTCCGTGGGCATTGTACCTGCCTTGTAGCTACGATCAAAAATACCTCTTAGCAGCGGATTACTTCGGTCGATGTTAATCTCAGACCTGGCTTCATTTAAGAATTCAAAGTCAAGATCTAAAAAATCCCGATAAGAATTTACATCAACGGAATCTGCAGCAAAAACAAGAAAACTTGTTTTATCCAGTTGTTTTGGCAAACTGTGAGGAAGAACATACTGGTCACTGATAACCACTAAATCAGCGACTGATAAATCTTCATAATCGAGACTATTGATTTCTTGATATGACACCTCGAATAAGTCTGAATTATTGAATACTTCATCTAAAACTCTAGATACGTTTGAATTAATAATGACAATCTTCGGCTTGTATCTTTTCTTCAAAGTGAAGTGAAAAACGTTATCAAAAAGAACATTATCACCATCAACTAAAACTTCAAACTCACCCTCCAAATCTTTGGATACATCAAAACGCACACCATCAAGTTCAGTAACGTCTTTCACAATAGAGCTAAGCTGACGACCTTCAGTAATGAGTTTAACAACCACATTACCGTCAGACATATTCAACACTTCAAAATCAACATGTATTGAAAGCTCTGAGAAATTCTCTTGATTGGGAACCAAGTAAAGGCTATCTACAATTACATTACTAACACTATTCAAATCATTAGTCAGAATCAGGTGATAATTTCGTGTGGTATCAGAAAATACATCACGAAGCTTAGATAATTCTTTAGATTGGAAATCTGAAAAAATAAAATGCGATTTAACATCAATATCATCAAACATAGATGATAACACGTCTAACCCATGACTGGTAGTTGATTTATCTTGTGCAATGGAAAAATCTGAATCATTATCGATTAAGTATTTTTCAGAATTACTCATGAACAGAATCGATGCTTTATTCTGAGCCAATTGTCTTAATCCTAATTGAACTTTATCATCGCTATCATTAAGTGTTGCGCTGAGTGAATTATCATAATAAACTGCAACTAATCCTTCTTGATCAGCATAGTTTGATCTTCCAATTAGAATTGCCAAGAGTCCAATCAAACATAAAAACAATAAGATTCGATTGGATAAAATCAGAAAGTATCTGAGTCTTGACTTTGACCTGGTCTTTGATGTAAGATTAGATAGGTATTTTACAGATGAGAAATATAACTTTTTAGTCCTTCGGAAATCAAATAGATGCACCAGAACTGGTACAAGAATGAAGGGAATAAAATACCACCAAGAATTCACTTACAGTTTTTCGATTTACTAACGTCAATAGTCGGCGCAAGTTATATAAAAATGAAGGAGTGAATTATCCTTTTATCAACGGATTAGAAACGATATTCCAAAAGTTACCTGTAGAGCAAGTCGTTAAAAAATCTTTGAAAATATTGAACATAAAAAAAGGGTGTCATCTTACGATAACACCCTTTTATAATAAACTGGCAACGACTTACTCTCCCACCTATTACGGCAGTACCATCAGCGCTGACGGGCTTAACTTCTCTGTTCGGAATGGGAAGAGGTGGACCCCGTCGCTATAATCACCATAAAATTTGCCTATATCCGTTAGGACAGGACTTAATGTCTTGACATAAAAAAGAAAGATTCACATGAAAAACGCGAGTTTATCGAAACGCTCAAGAAAGTTTACGAGTAATTAGTACTGCTCAGCTTTGACATTACTGCCTTTACACCTGCAGCCTATCTACGTCCTAATCTAGAACATCTCTTAAAAGAAATCTCATCTTGTAGTGGGTTTCGCACTTAGATGCTTTCAGTGCTTATCCCTTCCCAACGTAGCTACCCAGCAGTGCTCCTGGCGGAACAACTGGTACACCAGCGGTTAGTCCAACTCGGTCCTCTCGTACTAAAGTCAGATCTACTCAAATTTCTTACGCCCACAACAGATAGGGACCGAACTGTCTCACGACGTTCTGAACCCAGCTCGCGTGCCACTTTAATGGGCGAACAGCCCAACCCTTGGGACCTTCTCCAGCCCCAGGATGTGACGAGCCGACATCGAGGTGCCAAACCTCCCCGTCGATATGAGCTCTTGGGGGAGATCAGCCTGTTATCCCCGGAGTACCTTTTATCCTTTGAGCGACGGCCCTTCCATACAGAACCGCCGGATCACTATATCCTAGTTTCCTACCTGCTCGGCTTGTAGGCCTCACAGTCAAGCACCCTTATGCTATTGCACTCTGCGCACGGTTACCAAGCGTGCTGAGGGTACCTTTGAAAGCCTCCGTTACTCTTTTGGAGGCGACCACCCCAGTCAAACTACCCACCACACACTGTCTCCCTTTCGGGGTTAGGCATCAGATAAATAAAGGCTGGTATTTCACCAACGACTCCACCACGCCTGACGACGCAGCTTCAGAGTCTCCCAGCTATCCTACACATCATTTACCCAATACCAATGTGAAGCTATAGTAAAGGTTCACGGGGTCTTTCCGTCCCGTTGCGGGTATCCGGCATCTTCACCGGAACTACAATTTCACCGAGCTCATGGTTGAGACAGTACCCAGATCGTTGCACCATTCGTGCAGGTCGGAACTTACCCGACAAGGAATTTCGCTACCTTAGGACCGTTATAGTTACGGCCGCCGTTTACTGGGGCTTCAGTTCAATGCTTCTCCGAAGATAACATCCCCCCTTAACCTTCCAGCACCGGGCAGGTGTCAGGCCGTATACATCCTCTTTCAAGTTCGCACAGCCATGTGTTTTTGATAAACAGTCGCCTGGGTCTTTTCACTGCGTCCTACCGAAGTAGGAGCCCCTTCTCCCGAAGTTACAGGGCTATTTTGCCTAGTTCCTTAACCATGAATCACTCGAGCACCTCAGGATTCTCTCCTTGACTACCTGTGTCGGTTTACGGTACGGGCACCTTTATCCTAGCCTTAGAGGTTTTTCTTGGAAGTCTGCTTAGGCACACTATCCACGCATCCGAAGATTTGTGGTACTATCAGGTTCAGCAAGATCTGCGGATTTACCTACAGTCCTTATACCTACACCCTTCAACGTACTATTCCGTCAGTACGCGGTGCTTTCACTACTCCGTCACCCCATCGAAAATAAAGGTGGTACTGGAATATTAACCAGTTGTCCATCGACTACCCCTTTCGGGTTCGCCTTAGGTCCCGACTAACCCCCGGCTGATTAGCATTGCCGGGGAATCCTTAGTCTATCGGTGGGCAGGTTTCTCGCCTGCCTTATCGTTACTTATGCCTACATTTGCTCTTCTCTAGTCTCCAGCATGACTCACGTCACACCTTCATTGTTTAGAGAATGCTCCCCTACCATCATAAATGATCCTAAGCTTCGGTATTGTACTTGATGCCCGATTATTATCGATGCTCTGCCGCTCGACCAGTGAGCTGTTACGCACTCTTTAAATGAATGGCTGCTTCCAAGCCAACATCCTGGCTGTCTAAGCAGCTGAACCTCCTTAGTTCAACTTAGTACAAATTTAGGGACCTTAGCTGTAGGTCTGGGTTCTTTCCCTCTCGGACTCGGACCTTAGCACCCGAGCCCTCACTGCGGAATATATTTATCAGCATTCGGAGTTCGTCTGGATTTGGTAGGATTTGACTCCCCCTAGTCCAATCGGTAGCTCTACCTCTGATAAACTAACTTCCACGCTGCTCCTAAAAGCATTTCGGGGAGTACGAGCTATCTCTCAGTTTGATTGGCCTTTCACCCCTACCCACAACTCATCCAAAGACTTTTCAACGTCAACTGGTTCGGGCCTCCATGTAGTGTTACCTACACTTCACCCTGGTCATGGGTAGATCACCAAGTTTCGCGTCTAGTACTGCTGACTGATCGCCCTGTTAAGACTCGCTTTCGCTTCGGCTTCAACACTTAATGTATTAACCTTGCCAACAACACTAACTCGTAGGCTCATTATGCAAAAGGCACGCCGTCACCCCACAAAGGAGCTCCGACCGCTTGTAAGCGTATGGTTTCAGGTACTATTTCACCCCCTTACTCAGGGTACTTTTCACCTTTCCCTCACGGTACTAGTTCACTATCGGTCTCTCAGGAGTATTTAGCCTTACCGGATGGTGCCGGTAGATTCAGACGGGATTTCTCCGGTCCCGCCTTACTCAGGATACTGCTAGGTAATACAACTTTACTTATACAGGACTTTCACCTTCTATGGTTGACTTTCCCAAGTCATTCTAATTCATTGTATAGTCCACATTGCAGTCCTACAACCCCTCAAC
>OZ271834.1:4522500-5303160 GCA_965601465.1 Ekhidna sp.
TATCTGTCCCAATAATTGATAACGTTGCTTCAAATGAATGCTTTCTTGATGAAGCCCATTTCGCCTTAATAATCCGATAGCCATAGTTAGACAGGAGTTCCGCTGCATTGGGACACGTTGTTCGGTGAATCTTAATGCCATCACTCACTGTAACAAAACCGAATACATCGTCTCCAGCGATCGGATTGCAGCATTTGGCAAACTTGTAATCGATAATGTCTAGATCTTCACCAAGAAGCAAAAGATCACTATCTGTTTTTCTTACTCGACTTAGTTTCTCCTCAACATCTTTAGCGCCTTGAACAGGTGCGCCTGTTTTAGGGGGTTTCTCTGCTTTTACAAATGACTTAATTAGTGAATGATCGATCTTACCTGTCCCAACTAGGTACAATAGATCTGAAGGGGATTTAACATTGAAATAATGTGCGATATCTTCCAATACGGTCTGCTTATATTCTATTTTAAGCTGTTTCAGTTTCCGCTTTACTATTTCTCTTCCTTCATCAATAAAGACTTTGCGCTCTTCTTTAAGCGCATCCTTAATTTTTGATTTAGCCTTTGAACTTACTACATATTGAAGCCAGCTTTCATTGGGCTTTTGTTTGCTGGATGTAAGAATTTCAACTTGATCACCATTCTTCAATTCAAAATTTAATGGTACCAGTTTCTGATTCACTTTGGCACCTAAACAGTGTTCACCTATTTCTGTATGTATATCAAACGCAAAATCTAAAGCTGTAGCTCCTTGAGGTAGGGTTTTGAGGTCACCTTTCGGAGTAAATACGAAAACTTCATCGCTGTAAAGGTTTGATCTAAAATCGTCAACAAACTCAATTGCATTACCATTGTTCTGCTCCAAAATTTCACGAACTTTTGTAATCCACATTTCCAGGCCTGTTTCGTCCGATGATTTTCCATCTTTATATTTCCAATGGGCGGCATACCCTTTCTCAGCAATTTCATCCATCCTGGTTGTACGAACCTGAACCTCTACCCATTGACCTTTATCACTCATCACTGTTGTATGTAGAGATTCATACCCATTAGCTTTAGGTATACTTATCCAATCTCTTAACCTATCCGGATTAGGTTGATAATAGTCTGTCACTAACGAATATACCTGCCAACAGAGTGCTTTCTCATCTTTGTATGGAACATTTAGAATGATACGAATGGCAAATAAATCATACACTTCATCAAAAGGTACGTTTTGCTTTTTCATTTTATTCCAAATGGAATGAATGGATTTAGGTCTTCCTTTTATTTCATATTCAACATTCAAAGAGTTTAGCTTATCCTTGATTGGCTTTATAAAGTTTCGGATGAACTTATTCCTTGAATCTTTGGTCTCATTGATTTTTCCTGAGATATCATTAAAAACCTCGGGTTCTGAATATTTGAGGTAGAGATCCTCCAATTCAGATTTAAATGCGTAAAGACCAAGTCGATGTGCTAGCGGTGCATATAGGTATATCGTTTCATTGGCTATCTTAAGCTGTTTGTTTCTGGGCATGCTCTCCAATGTCCTCATATTATGAAGGCGATCGGCAAGCTTTATGAGAATCACTCTTACATCGTCAGAGAGTGTTAGCAACATTTTTCTAAAGTTCTCCGCTTGCTGGGAACTCCCCTGGTCAAATACACCTGAGATCTTCGTGAGCCCATCAATAATCACTGCTACTTTCTTTCCAAAAAGCCTTTCTATGTCCTCTAGTTCATACTCAGTGTCCTCTACTACATCGTGCAATAGAGCGGCAATAATTGATGTTGTACCCAATCCAATTTCAGCTACACATATTTCAGCAACTTCAAGGGGGTGGAAAATGTAAGGTTCACCTGATCTTCTTCGCATTCCACTGTGGGCTTCCATTGAAGTGTAAAATGCCTTTTTTATCAGTTTAGCATCCCCTTCTTTTAAAACGGGTTTGGCTTTACGGAGCAGACGTCTATAACGTCTGATTATCTCTTTTTTTTCTGATTCTAAATCTTCCTCTACGACCATAATAATTTTACAAAATTAAACCCTTGTTGAATCAAAAATATTACCTACTTTTGCAATCCTATTTTCAAGGCTCGAAAAAGTTCGAGTTATGAGAACTGTGGATGTGGCGAAATTGGTAGACCTGCCTTTGCCGGCAGGCAGGCGCACTAGGAAGTCTAGTGCGGCTGAGCTTGAAACTTCAACCATACTCTTCAACATTCTTAAAGTAAATGCGGATGTGGCGAAATTGGTAGACGCACTAGACTTAGGATCTAGCGCCGCGAGGCATGGGGGTTCGAGTCCCTCCATCCGCACTGAAAAACAACCCTCTTTCCGAAACCTCCCGATAGCCATCGGTATAGGGTCGAGTAAGAGGGTTTTTATTTTATAAACACCAAACAATAGTACGTTGGATATAACTTTTGACAAAACAGAAAAAACACAAGGTGTAATTAAAATTAGCGTAAACCGAGCTGATTTTCAACCTGGTGTAGATCAAAAAATCAAAGAGTACAGTAAGACGGCCAACATCAAAGGATTCCGTCAAGGTAAAGTACCTACCGGGATGATTAAAAAGATGTATGGCAATGCCCTCATTGTGGATGAAATCAACAAGTTAGTTTCTGAAAAGCTAAATGCTTATCTAAGAGAAGGAACCACTCAGTTTCTGGGTGAACCTCTTCCTGTTGAGACCGAGGAGCAATTTGATTGGGAAAATCAAGAATCATTTGAATTTCAATATGAGATTGGTTTTGCTGAACCATTTGAAGTGAAGGTTGATAAAAAAGTAAAACTTGAGAAGTACTTCATTGATGTTGATGATAAGGTAATTGATGAGACCATCGAAAATCTACAGCGGCAGTTTGGCGAAATGGAAAATCCGGAAGTTTCATCAGAAAGAGATACTCTCTATGGACAGGTTAAATCTAAGGATGGAGAAATTGATCAGGAAATTAGTATTGATCTGAGAGATGTAGAAAAAGGTACTCTAAAGAAAATGGTTGGAATCAAGCATGGTGCAGATGTTGAGATTGATCCAAAAAAGAGCTTTAAGCACGAAAACGCTCTCAAAAATCAGCTTAGATTGAATGATGAGGAATTTAAAAAATTGAAAAAATTAACCTTTACTCTAAAAGCGATCAATCATCATAAACTTGCTCCTGTAAATCAGGATTTGTTTGATAAAACATTTGGCAAGGATACCATTAAAGATGAGGCTGGATTCCGGGATCGAGTGAAGGAGATTGTTTCTCAAAATTATACTGCAGAGTCAGATAAGTTTTTCGATCATCAGGTAAGGGAAAAACTAACCGAGTCGGCTAAGATTAATCTACCAGATGAATTCTTAAAGAAGTGGTTGATTAGAACTAATGAGAATATCACACCAGAACTAATGGAATTGGAGTATGAAGCTTATTCTAAGGAATTAAAGTGGTCTCTTATTCGTAACCAGATTGTAAAGAGTCAAGAAATAAAGGTAGAACACGAAGATGTGACAAATGAAGCCAAAGAGTTGATAAAAAGACAATTTGCTGGGTCAGGCATGGGTAATCAGATGGATGATCAACTGGATACCTTTGCTGATAACTATCTTCAAGGAGAAAATGGTGAGAATTATATGAAAGTGTTCAACCAGGTACAATCTAACAAGGTATTGGATCACGTGAAGAACGAAGTTACGGTGAAAGAAAAAACGGTATCACTGGACGAATTCAGAAAACTTTGATTTTGAACCAAATGGTATCATTTTAAGTTTTGAAGAAGTCCTGTATTCGGGACTTTTTTATTTTTACACCTTATACTTTAACTTATTGAAATGATAAATACTGAGGAATTCAGAAAATTTGCCGTTAAGGGCCAAAATATAAGCGGAACAACCGTTGACAGTTATGTTCACCATGTTGAAAATATGACTCGAGCAGTAATTGAAGAAAGACCAACCAACTTTCGTGAAATAGATGTGTTTTCTCGACTCATTATGGATAGAATTATCTTTTTAGGAATGCAGGTAGAAGAAAACATTGCCAACATTATTACTGCGCAATTGTTGTTTCTAGAATCTGTGGATTCAAAAAAAGATATACTTCTTTACGTAAATAGTCCTGGAGGATCTGTATATGCAGGACTTGGAATGTACGATACTATGCAATACGTTAATCCGGATGTAGCAACGATTTGTACAGGTATGGCAGCTTCTATGGGTGCAGTCCTGTTATCTGGTGGAGCTCCAGGCAAAAGATCAGCGCTACCACATGCCAGAGTGATGATACACCAACCAAGTGGTGGAATGCAGGGTCAATCAAGAGATATGGAGATCACCTTAAAACAGATGCAAGAGTTAAGAAAAGACCTTTACGGTATTTTGTCTAAACACTCTGGAAAATCACTGAAGGATATAGAAAGAGATTCTGATCGTGACTACTGGATGCGCGCATCAGAAGCAAAAGAATACGGCCTTATTGATGAGGTTTTAGAGAAAAATTAACAAACTATGGCTCAAGTTACTTGTAGTTTTTGTGGTAGAAATAAAAAGGATGTAGATCTCATGATCTCAGGGATACATGCACATATATGTGATAAGTGCATTGCTCAAGCCCAGCAGATATTAAACGAAGAACTGAAGACTACATCTGACAACGAAAGTCCAAATTTCAAACTCATTAAGCCTGCGGATATGAAATCGCACCTCGATGAGTTTGTGATTGGACAAAATGAAGCTAAGAAATATATTTCTGTTGCTGTATACAATCACTACAAGCGATTGATGCAAAAAGACGAAAAAGATGATGTTGTGATTGAAAAATCTAACATTATAATGGTTGGGCAAACAGGTACTGGTAAGACCTATCTGGCTAGAACCTTAGCTAAAATACTACAAGTACCTTTTTGTATTGCAGACGCTACCGTACTGACAGAAGCAGGGTATGTTGGGGAAGATGTAGAAAGTATTCTCACGAGGCTTCTTCAATCTGCAAATTATGATGTGGAAGCAGCAGAGCGTGGAATCGTATATATTGACGAAATCGATAAGATTGCACGTAAATCTGATAATCCTTCCATCACAAGAGATGTAAGTGGTGAAGGTGTGCAACAAGCATTGCTAAAACTGCTAGAAGGTACAACGGTAAATGTGCCACCTCAAGGAGGCAGAAAGCATCCTGATCAAAAAATGATCAACGTAAATACTGAGAACATTTTATTTATCTGTGGTGGTGCTTTTGATGGAATTGAAAGACATATTGCTAATCGGTTGAATACACGACCAATTGGCTTTGCAAGTGATAATGAATTTAACTCTGGTGTAATCGACAAGGAAAACCTCCTGCAGTATATTACTGCTCAGGATATCAAAAGTTTTGGTTTAATTCCAGAATTAATCGGACGTCTACCAGTACTAACACACCTTGATCCATTAAATAATGAAGCACTGAAGCAAATTCTTACGGAACCTAAAAATGCTTTGGTGAAGCAATACACCAAGCTATTTGATATGGAAGATGTGAAACTTCAACTTCAAGATGATGCTCTTGATTACATCGTAGAGAAGGCAATGGAGTTTAAACTTGGAGCAAGGGGACTTAGATCTATATGTGAGGCCATAGTAACAGATGCCATGTTTGAGTTGCCATCTAATAAAGACATTAAAGAAATGGTCATCGACCGTGCCTACGCAGCTGAAAAATTTGAAAAATCAAAATTCAATAAGCTAAGAGCTGCTTAATCTCTCTCTTCTTCAAGCCAGTCTACTATTTTTTGTGCAGCCTCCCGAACTACGGGATTGGCTCCAATTTTCTCTTTAAGCATTTGATAAGAGGTCAATTGGGTGGCGCAGTATTCATGGTTGTTTAATAATAAATCCAGCTCTTTAGCTAACTCTTTTGGTTTTTGAGGTAGATATGGTCTAATCACTTCATCATCAAAAAACTCATTAATCAAGGGTTTTCTCGGGCTTACTGACAACCCTAGATATTTACGATCATTTGAAATATAGATTTGAGGACAATTTATAAGGGCAGCTGTTATACTGCTAATATCTGAATCGACGAAAACAGCATTTGACTTTTTTAACTGGTTTAGTTTGTTGGCCGCCAGCTCAATATTTTTAATCCCTGCAAACCTTGGAATATCACTTTTATTTATTCCTTTTCCTGAAAATACCCACTTACAATCTTGATAGTTAATAGAAAGTGCTCTGACAAGTCGCACAATTGCGGGAAGATTGCTTCGATAATCTACGATAAATGAAATGGTTAATTGCTGATCAATAGCATGTTCAAATTCATGCTTTCGAATCACATCATTCAAATAATATCCTAAATGAATATTCTCCGAATTTTTTGGATAAAGGGGTAAGTCTGGAAATACTTTATCAAATTTTGCAACAGCATTTCTATTGATTTCTAAGGCTCTTTTGTATTCGTTTGTAATTTGGAAAAAGCACGTTTTCATTCCTTTATTGTTTTTCCAACTCCCTATTTTTCCAAACTCTGTTCCGATTACTACAAGTAAATCATAATCGTTAATTCTAAAATGTCTATTATCAATCGTTTTACTCACTGAAGATAGCAGTCTTTCTTCATCGGTATTTTCCAATGCTTCTACATCGTTGTTAAGAAAGATTTGTGCCCGTAAATCAAATCTCGATATTTCATTGATCAATAAAGCGCTAAAATTTACCGCTTCATCGGAAGTGATATTGATCAAATATTTCATTGATCACCGTGATAGTCAACGAAGTTTCTAGGTGTTTCGTAAAGTCGAATGTGGTGCAGCTTAGCATTTGGAGTCATCTCTGAAATATGAGGTTCTAATATTCTCCA
The DNA here is from genome assembly GCA_965601465.1 of Ekhidna sp. Taxonomy (GTDB): domain Bacteria; phylum Bacteroidota; class Bacteroidia; order Cytophagales; family Cyclobacteriaceae; genus Ekhidna. Next base: position 4,529,302 of record OZ271834.1, read on the forward strand.
GATTTCAATGATTAAGTTTTCACAGCTTGCCATTTTCCCCTTCATAAAAGGAACATCTAGATTAAGATTCTTATGATCAACCTTTTCAAGAATCTCTTTTTTAATAAGGTTACTTAGTTTTTTAAGATCAATTACAAAGCCGGTTTCCGGATCGGGCCGTCCTTGCACTCCTACAATGAGTTCAAAATTGTGCCCATGCCAATTTTCATTGGCGCATGGTCCAAAAATTTCGACATTCTTCTCTGCAGACCAATCAGGGTTATACAGCTTGTGAGCAGCATTGAAATGCTCTTTTCTATAAACTACAACCATTTAGCAAAGATAGCTGGCATCAGAAATAAAAAAGCCCTTCATTGAAGGGCTTTTAAAATTATAATTTCTTATGATGGTCAAATTAATGATTGAGTAAACATTACCAATTCAATCATCTTCTCATCCTTTTTGAATTTTACTTTATTTTTCTTTATGTAGTTCATTAATTCACTTTTCTTTTCAGGAAAAAGTTCAACAAAGTCATTCTTATTTGAGACAGGCTCCACAATTGTATTGGTCAAGATATAGTATCTGGTTGACTCTATAAATTCATCGCGACCAGTAGAAGCGTTATACCCGTTATTCTTTGGTGCTTCTTTAATGGTTTTTTCTATTTTTTTATAAAGTGTCAATTTATCAGATTTTGCTACTCTTAAAAGGTATCCTTGATAAGGGATATGTTCAAATAAATACCCTTTACCCGCTTCATCGTTGAATTGGAAGTAGTGTACTTTTTCACGTGCAATCGCTCTTTCATCCCCATCGTCAGTCAGGAAAAATAATTGATCGGTATATGGAGCATATTTGATTTTAACATTAGGATACACACTTCCGAGCTTAGTCTTAATCTCCCCAATGTACCATTCGTCAAACAAGTATGGACTACCTTTTATTTCTTCACTTCCTGCAGAGCCCCATAAACTTCTATTATTTCTATTGGGGTCAAGTATATCTCCGATTCTGTTGTCCTGTGCTTTAACGATGAAAGACATTAATAATAGAGAGATCGTCAGTAGTTTTAATTTATTCATAATTTCCTCTTCAGTCCAGTTTGATAATTTTTCTTAAAGTAGTATTGATACCGTCGTTAATTCTAACAAAAAACAAGCCACCTTCAAAAGTTGACAAATCAATTTGCGTTTCGCTCTGATTTGTTTCCAGTTTTTTAACAATTCTACCACTTAAATCCATTACCTCTATTACATGGAAAGAATTATCTGATTTTGTTACAACCGTAATGCTTCCTGAAGTAGGGTTAGGGTATACCTTAATATCCGCTTCTGAAGGGACATTAGTAAGTACAGGATTCAGCTCAACAATGATTGAATATGAGGACTCTCCGATGTTATTCACATTTTTAACGCGATATCTTATAGATTCTGAAGTTTCTATTGTAAATGAGTCATCAATGAATTCTGTGACAGAAGGATCGATGGTGGTTAATTCTTCAAAATCAACCCCGTTAATACTTCTTTCTATTACCACACTCCTACTATTGTTTGAAGGGTTTGCCCATCTAAGGATGATTGTATTGTTTTCAAACCTTCCTCTAAAGAATTCAACCGAATCAAGAGAAAAATCTGGTGTTATCTGAACTTGGTCAATGTAAAGATTATTTCCATTTCCTGATTGGTTCTGAATTACAGGTGTCAAGGACGAAAAATTCTGAAAAAGTGGAATATCATTCTTATCAATTGTAAACGACAATGTCTCCCACTCATTTTCAGTAGGAGTAAAGAAATCATTTCGACCTGTTTCTGTGGTACGTAAGTCTTCACCGCCGCTTTGAAACAACACTTCAATATCTGTGTCGCAATCGAGTCTGTATCCAAAAATCAAGTCATCTGTGGCTTTATTACTCACACCTTCTTCAAAAAATCTGTGAGTGTAAGCATAATCAAAATCAATTTGCAGCGATTTAACATCGCTCAGATCTATTGAACTTAAAACCAATTCATCGGATTGTGGTAGTAATTCTGAACCATAGTTAAAGTTGTTAACAAAATACGATCCACTGCTCGCATCGGATGATGCAGCTGTATACTCCCATGTTGTTCCATTATCATCGTTGTCTATAGCCCAATTATCCGGTAAATCTGATGTACTGAAAGTATTAACGGAAGAACTTTGAACCACATTCTCAAAGGGGTCTTTAACTAAAATGTAATTTGACCTTGTAATCGATGACTCCTGACCCTCTGAATTAGCTACCGTCAAAGTAACATCATAGAAACCAGGTTCGTCATAGGTTACGAAAACAGTTTTTAAAACAGAAGTTTCTTTGTCACTGCCAGGAAAAGTCCAGGTCCTGGAAACACCATTATTTGTATTATCTGAAAATTCGATGGTTACTGGTGCACACCCTACTCTTACATCGGTAGAGAACTTAGCAGTGAAACCTTCAAATACCAGATTTAAATAATTTCTACCAAGATCCAAACCATCTCTTATTCTATCAAATTGACCCGGAGAAAAGGTATTTCTACAGCTATTTGGTGCATAAGACATGAGATTTGTTGGATCAGGATTGAATGATTCGCCATTAGAATCTGTCGCAGTTCCAGTGTAGGAACAGCTTCCACCTACCTGACCTGAAAGGTTTGGATCGGCTGATGTATCGCAGATATCATCACCTGCTGTAGTACAATTAGCTCCGGGACCTCTGGTTACCAATTCATCTGTGGTACCATTGTTTGTTTTCCCATGTGTGTGGTAAAGCGTAAAATAATGACCCAATTCGTGTGCTGTAGTACCAACTTCATTGTCCGCACACCCCATGGCCAAAAATACACGGTCCGTACTTGGTGGGAAACGTGTATAACCACATAGTTGTGAGCTACCACTTGTTAGGTTTCCTGACACATAAATATTTATAACGCCAGTTAAATCACGTGGACCTGCCAATTCATCTTCTTGCGAACTATCCAGGTTATAATAATTATCATTTGCTATGATTGTAGCCTCTTCTGCTTCGAAAAAAACCATGTTTGCTGAAGCATAAATACTATTCACCTCGCTCAACAAAGTAGATATTCTTGAGGTTGATAAACCTCCTGAATTATCTGAATTTCTTATAATGAAGAATTTAACCGGAACGCGGACCAATGTGCTATTCCTAGAAATTCTTGCTGTTTGATCATTCTGAAGCCCAATACCCATTGAATTCATGTATTCAATTTGTTGCTGGGTAGCGTGAGTGCCACATTGATGATCACCTGTAGATTGTCCAAAAGCACTTAAGACAGTCAGTAATACTACAATTTTACTCAAATGTCTAATCATATCTCTTACTCTAAAAATGAAAAAAGGGCCATAACAAGTATGGCCCTATTTAAACAATTAATTATATACTTATTGTTCTGGCAATGGCACACTTATCGTATGTACAACACCATTTCGTCCAGTAACGTTCGTTGTCACAAACCCAATGGTTGAGATTTCTCCATCATCGTTCACCAGGAAACCAAATGTAGTCTCACCATTTGCTGTTACTTCAACAACTTCAAGTGTCTCACCAGCTCTGTTGCTAAACTGCACCCCAGCCTCAAGGTCAGTCGAGAAGAACAGCTCTGTGATGATATGACGATCAATAACTGCACTTAAAGTAGCTGCATCAGCCGACTCAATATTAGCGATTAGATCAGCAGTAGCTATTGTATCAGGATCTACCACTCCACCAGCAGCAAGAGCATCTCTTAATACTGATTCAAGCGTATCATCCGCAACAGCTAAATAGGTTTGATCAATCAAACTGTCAAGTTCTAGGAATTCCAACGCAGCTGCGAAAAACTCCAATGTATCAGTTCCAGCCTGAATCACGCTAGTAGTACTCATGTCTCCCAAAGGAGTCACACCAGTACCTCCTAATACGGTTACGTTACCATTGTAAGTAACACCATCTTGTAGACATGCATCGCCGCCACAATCTGAAGAAGCTATAACTGATCCATTCGCTCCGTAAAGTATGATCGCATCTGAATCAGTGCTTGTACTAGATCCAACAAAGTACTCATCATCACCAATTGAGGTTACTCTTGTACCAATTGCATCTGCAATATTGATGGCACCTTCAAAGATGTATGCATCCAACGCGGCTTGAGTACTACCTCCAGCGTATGCATCAGGTGCTAAAACTGTGTACTCATCTTCAGTACTAAGCAATGCGTCGTAATCAAACGTACTCGCATCAAGTGCAGCGAAGAATGTTGCTAGATCACCTTGAGCGCCATTTTCATCATCGATACCTACAGTACCTTCCAAAGCTTCAGTCAAATAAGCTTCAGTGAATACTACATTGTCAACAATGTGGATAACACCATTTGTAGCCAGTGTATTTACACTTTCGGAATCTGAAGTAAATCCAGCATCGATTTCAATCGACACAGAGCCAGACGCAACGTCAATATCCAAACCTTTTGCAGTCCCAGCAGCACCGTTAGCGGTGTAAGTTCTACCAGAAGAAAGATCTAGGGTAAAGAAACGTCCCGCAATTACATGATTCTGAAGTAACTCAGTTAGGGAATCAACGGTAAATGTGCTTACAACTGTTGTTGCATCAAGACCCACAGCGCCAAAGGCAGCATCGGTTGGAGCAAAAACTGTAAACTCAGTTGTTCCACCTAATGTAGCATCAAGACCAGTAGCAGCCAATGCAGCATTCAATACAGTGAATTCCGGAGAAGTTGCGTCGTTAGCTAAATTATCAACTATCGTCGCGATATCATTCTCAGGGAAGTCAAGTAATGGGAAATCAATCACATGAACAACTCCATTAGAACCAAACTGATTGCCATCAGAAATTGTCGCTCTACTGTTAAATGAAATACCACCAGCAACAGAAACAAATATGGTCTTACCACTTTCAGTTGTTAGGTTCCCTTTAGTGAAATCATCTTCTACAAGGATTCCGCTAATGGTATGATCATTTATAAGATTGGTCAAAAAGTCTACGTCTGCAGCAGCAACGGTTAAAAATCCGCCGCTTTGCAACGCAGCTTGCATTGCATCATCTGCTGGCACCAAGTACGTTCTTTCTGTTGCATCAGACAATCTTGAATTCAATCCTGTCTTAACTAATGCATCATAGTACAAACCAACATCATTAATTCTATTCTCTGTGAAAAGTCCCTCTACATCTCCAGTAAAGGTGATCACGCTAGGGCTATCACGGTCGTCTCCACAAGCTCCTAAAATTACTAGGAAGCAGAATGATAAAATTATATATATATTCTTCATATCTTATTTTATTTTATTCTTCTGCTTTCGACAGCAGAAATTCGTAACCTCCAAAAGAACCTGCTCCTACCTGAATCCAGGCGTAGATAGTATATGTCCCTTTTTCATCATCATAGCTCACCCAAGAAGCAGGATCATCTACATCTACAGGTTTGTTATTTTCGGCGAACACAGGACCTGGCTCACCACCGAAAAAGGCATCTCTATGTACGAAGAAAAGGTCTCCAAAAGAAGGGTGTTGTCCAACAACAACTCCACTTGTGTAAATCGCTGCTTTCGAACACGTAACGAGTGTTATAGGCAGTGAATATTGAGGAGCACCCCAAATACTATCGATTCTGAATTCTAACGGATTTGTCACACTTTGAGTAATTGTAACTTGATATGCATCCTTAGCACCGGTATGCAATCTTGTTTCGTCTACATCAAAAACTCCTGTTAGATTATCAACAATGAAAGGACAATCATCTTCCACTACTGTCACAGTCTGGCTTGTTCTTACATCAGATTCCGTAAAACCTAATTCTCCAGCACTTGTTCCAGTAAGTGTTAAAGTAATTATTCTATCTCCCGTCGCGAGTTCATCATCGGCAACTGCAATCACAATTGATCCTCTTGATTCTCCCGCAGGAATAGTAATTGTACCTTCATCACTGAAAGTTACCGATCCAGAAGCATCGTCACCTTCATCAAAGAAGTCAGTTGTTGCAGAATAAACAGCAGTTGCTGTAAAGCTAACTGTTGAAGCTGCAGAGAAATCTGTTCCAGTTCTTACAACTGCAACTTCGATTGTACTCTCAGAAGTCAATGTTGCCGTCCCATCAGCGGTTGCAACAATATTAGGTGTTTCACTAACTGATCCACTATTTGTTGGATCGAAGTAAACCTTAGTAGCTCCGGTGAGCTGATCGTTTACTAACTCTCCTGCATCCTTTTCTTCACATGCTACAACGGCAATTGCCAGCACGAGAACAAGGAATAGTTTATTTAAAAAATTATATTCTTTCATATCTAGTCATTTTTTTTATTCGTAACCAGGGTTCTGCGTAGTGATAGCAGGGTTTGCGTCTAATTCAAACAATGGGATAGGTAAGGTGAACCTGAAATCATCATTTGCTATATCGCAAAGACCAAGAGTTGCACACTCAGCAGCAGGACGTGAAATACTCACACCAGCTCTTGGGCCCAATCTTTTAAGATCTCTGTATCTGTGACCTTCGAAAGCGAATTCAATTCTTCTTTCTTCAAGTACTTGCGCAAAAGCAGCTGCTTGTGTTGCTGGCACAGGAGTTGCAACGTCCGTTCCGAATCGTGCATCTCTTAGCTGATCAATAAAACCAGCAGCAGCAGTAAAGTTGCTATTTGCCGCAGCAGCTTCTGCTCGAATCAACAACATATCAGCTGCTCTAAAGATCTTAAGATCGTTCAACAAAGGCTGTCCACCTGATCCTGGATACTTTCCTACAGGTAGCACTGCGAAATCAGGAGCAGCAGACTCATCGATGTAAACATCTCTTCTGATATCTCCTTCCGGCATTAGCGCAAAAAGCTGTGAACTGGCAACGAAGTATGGCGAACCATCTACCGTTGGATTAACAAACGCATAGTTTGCTCCAGCCCATCCTCCAGCGAAGGCGCTACCTGTTGCTCCTTGTCCATCATATGGATCTCCAACAGAACGCTCGAGCTTGAATATCACTTCTGTGTTGTCAGAATCATCCCACATTCCTTCAAACTGCGTAGTGTTTGCAATGGAGTATGAAGACAAAAGACTTGCAGCTGCAGCATCTGCAGTAGTATAATCTCGTGTATACGCAGCTACTTTAGCAGTTAGTGCTGTTACAAAGTCCTGACTAACTCTTGTTGGACTAGCTTGAACTGTCAATAATGAAGCAGCCTGAGTCAAATCAGTATTGATTTGAGTCAAAAACTCTGCACTCGTTGCTCTAGACAACTGCGTACTTACTTCAGGCACAAAGTTTACCAACAGTGCAGCAAGAGCCGTTCCATCCGTGTAGTCAGTCGTGTAGTACGACCAAAGCTCGAAGTGTGCCCATGCACGCAATGCGTATGCTTCACCAAGGATGTTATTATACGTATCTAATTCATCATCACTAGGATCAATTAAATCAGCTGCCTCAATAATTCGGTTTGCTGAATTAAGTGCATCGTAATAATTCTGCCAAAGCGCAGAGGTCACAGCGGATCCAGTATTTACAATACCAGAATATACTGCTTGACCTTGTCCTCCATTATCAGGACCAATTGCTATTTCATCTGTGAAGTTTGAAGCCCATTGGATATGAGGCGTATAATCAAATTGATTGTATGTACCCAATATACCAGACTCCAAATCTGTCACACTTTGGAATGCTTGGTCAGCACCAAGTCTTCCAACCTGATCTATATCTATAGCTTCATTACAGCTTAGCGTAAGCGCAATAAAACCTAGAAAAAAGTATTTATTTAATTTCTTCATGTTATATCAAATTAACAGTTGATTAAAAACCTAGCTCTACTCCCAAAGAAAGAGTTCTAGGAGTTGGATATAGTCTTGAACCACCAAATCCTTCTACATCAAAGCCTCTCCAATCGGTGAAAGTGAAGATGTTTTCACCATTCACGAATACTCGTGCTCTCGTAAGGAATTGAGTTTTATCAACCATAGATTGAGGGAAGTCATAACCAATCGTTGCGAATCTAATTCTCAGATAGTCTGCACTTCTAAGGAATCGATCACTAGCGATGGCTCTGTTTGTTGCATTCAATCTTGGGATATCTGTTACTCTGTTGTTAGGAGTCCAAGCTCTGTTAATATCTCTAGAGTGACGGAACTGACCAATATTATCAGGGCTGATAAAGTTTGCATAATCGTTATCAAATCTATCTACACCGATAGCGTAGTTAGCCTGAATCTGTACGAAAATACCTTTATAATCAAAATCAATATTGATACTACCCTGGTAATCAGGAAGGTCATTTTTACCTAACCAAACTCGATCGTTGTCAACGTCAGGATTCTCAGTAACCTCACCGTCAGCGGTCAAGAATAATAAGTTACCATTTGCTGGGTTAACTCCTGCATATCGTACAGCGAAGAATTCACGAATTGGACCTCCAACTCGACCAACTCCCACCTGCTCTTCTAGTCCGCCAGGGAATTCAAGGATCTCATTCTTGTTGTAGTTACCTACTGTTCTTACTGTTAAGTTAGGTCCGTTAGCATTTCTAAGGATATCATAAGAGATCTCCCAGTCAATACCTCTGTTTCTCATTTCACCAAAGTTGGCATCAATGTTAGTTACTGAAGTAACTGCTGATACAGGTACACCCTGGAATAGACCACTTGTTGTCTTCTGATAAACGTCAAACTTAGTTCTCAGTCTGCTTTGGAAAAGTTCAGCATCTAGTCCAACGTTGAACTGCTTCACTTCTTCCCATCTTAAGCTTGAGTTACCAATTTGAGCCAAAACTAATGAGTTAGCTCCACCATAACCTGCGCCTGTAGCAAAAAGGTCTCTGGTCAAGTCAGGTGCAGAGAATGCTTGTGACTCATTGAATTCAATATCAAGGATGTTGATTCTCTGGTTACCTGTTACACCATAAGACGCTCTTAACTTAAGAATATCAAATGGTAGGTTAGAAGCAAATGATTCGTTGTGAATATTCCAACGACCAGCTGCTGACCAGAAAGTTCCCCATCTGTTACTTTCAGCAAATCTGAATGAAGCATCTCTTCTTAACGTGAAGTCAGCACCATACTTAGCGTCATAATCGTAACCTACTGTTCCAAAGTAAGAGAACAATCCTGCTTTCAGGATATTCGCTGCAATTGGATCTACGAAGAAGTCATTTGAAGCGTTATCCGGAACGAATGCACTACCATCTCCAGGGAAGAACGTTTTTGGATCAAGACCTTCACTGAAGAATCTGAAATGATCATATCTAGCTCTGAATTCCTCAGCATACAAACCTGCATTAATTGTGTGAACATCGAAAGATCTCGTGTAGTTAACACTTACTAATTGGTTGTATCGGAATTCTCTTGAAAATGCTTGTTGCTGGAATCCAGGAGTTGTATTTCCTGTTTGCGCAAATAGCAATGCGTTGAATGAAGTTGGTCCTTCAGCTCGTGTCAGAACTTCTTCCTGGAAATCTCCGGAAATCTGGTATCCAACTTGTAATCCATCAATAATTTCATAACCTACGTTCAGAGTACCGATAATTTTCAATTCGTTCTCTAGACGAGTATATGTATTCAATCTATCGATCAAGAACAATGGAGTATTAGCAAACGCAAGTGGAGATAAAAGTGCAGCACCGTCAGTATACTCAGAAGGAAGTATATAAGGTACAGACTGATAAGCTCCAAGTACATAGTTTCGGTTAATACCACCGCCACCAATTGCGTTAGGCTCCTCACTGTCTGAATAGTTCAATGATGTATTAACACCATAAGTCAATTTACCATTGTTATTTTTTCCTGATAAGTTGGCTCTGATATTACCTCTTTCCAAGCTACTGCTTTGAAGAACACCTTCTTGATTTAAGTATCCGAAGTTTAGTGCAACACGAGTGTTTTCTCCTCCTCTGGATAATGACAAATTGTGCTGATGTGCAATTCCCTGATCGAAGAAGAAATCTACATAATCAGCATTTTGACGAGATAAAGAATCCACTTGAGCATCATTTAGAGGAAGGTAGCTTCCATCAGACTGGATATTCAATCCTGGGATTCCTTGCCCTGTTCTGTCTTGGTGGTAGATAGGTCGAGCGCCTACTCCAAGACCAAACGCAGCTCTTTCAAGCTCTAACTGCTCACGAGAGTTCATAAGGTCATAATCGTTGCCTTGTAGACTAGAAGTTGCCACTCGATAAGTGTAGCTTACTTCTAGTGGGCTGTTATAGCTACCTTTCTTAGTAGTTACAACAATTACACCGTTTGCACCCCTGTTACCATAGATAGCAGTTGCTCCAGCATCTTTCAATACAGATACTGACTCAATATCATTTGGGTTCAAACTTCTGAAGTTGTCCTGATTTACAGGTGCACCATCAATAATGAAAAGAGGTTCGTTATCACCATTGATAGAGTTTGTACCTCTTAATCGGATGTCCGAACCAGCACCTGGCTGTCCACTTGTAGTAGTAATCGATAAACCTGCAACCTGGCCAGACAGAGTCTGAACAAAAGAAGGGTTTGGTCGATTTTGGATTGTTTCATTTGAAACTGTGGCAGCGGCGATACTTGATTTCTCCTTAGTTGTGCTACTGTATCCAGTTACAACAACTTCTTGGAGTTCTGTCAAACCTCCGAGTGTCACATCGATAGTTGTGCGCGCTCCAACCTCAATTTCTTGAGTTTCAAAACCCACATAAGAAAAGATTAGTGTAGCACCTTCGTCAACCGAAATACGAAAATTTCCGTCTAGATCAGTGGTAACACCAGTCGTTGTGCCTTTAATCACAACGTTCACTCCTGGTAAAGCTTCACCTGTGTCATCGGTGATCTTTCCAGAAACCGTTCTTTGTGCCATTGCAACAAAAGCAATAGCAATGAAGAACGCAAAACTTAGTAGTAAATTCCTCTTCATACTAACTAGTTAATCGTTAAACATTAATTATTTGAAGCCCGAAAGATATGCCTTTTTAGGATTATTTAACAAAATAAAAGATCGCATTCAAAATAGTAAGAAAGCGCATCTGCTCTCAGGATTATTAAAATTGAACGAAAAGATGGAATTCTTAGAAATTTCCAAATTTTCAATTACTACTTAAAGTAATGCTTTAATAAAATTCTGAAAGTTTTCAAATGTTAAATTTTCGAATTTTCGCAACTCTTTATTGCTTCGTCCGTAGGACACGAAATTCTATTCTACGGTTGGATTGACGACCTATTTCGGTATCATTTGTTGTGATAGGAAGTGTGTCAGCGTAGCCTTTGAATGCTATGCGATTCTCATTTATCCCCTTTAATAACAGGCTATTATAAACTGCTTTAGCTCGTAGTTCTGAAAGGTTCAAATTGTATTCATAAGTTCCAACATTATCTGTATGACCCGAAATCTCAACAGCAATATCCGGATTCTCTTGTATTAACTGGAAGGCATTATCAATTTCTGATTGAGACCTTTGATCAATAATATATGAGTCTGTTTCAAAATAAATATTTTTCAAAACCAGCGTCTCACCTTCTGAGATTGGAATTAGTTGGATATCTATTGTATCAGGCTTCATCGAGGTGTTGAGTTCGGTCTGAAAATGGAAATCGTTATAAAGGTATCCTCTCTTTTTTACGTAAGCCGCTAAATCAAGGCCCGCTGGTAGCACCATATAATACTGTCCATTGATTGAATCTGACTGACTGCTATAGATAATCTCATTTGAACTCAGATTGACTATTTCTATGCCTGCACTCAGCGGATCAGAGGTTTTTTGATCAAATACCCGACCCACAATATATGATGTTGCATTTGCCTTCACCTGGTCAGGAAGTTTAATAGTTACTATTTTACTATCAAGGATTTCATAATTCTTTTGTTCTTCTTTCGCGAAATAAGCAGTTTCACCATCAGCTCCAATAACTATGGCCACTTCATCCTTATGGGTATTTATGGGATAACCCAGATTTCGTGGCTTGGTCCAAACTGAGTCTTTCTTTAATGCAACATATAAATCATAACCTCCCATACCCGGATACCCATTTGCAGATAAATAAAGTGCTTCTCCATTGGGATGAATGAAGGGAGTAGTTTCATCCTTTGGTGTATTAATGAAGTCTCCCAAGTTTCTCGGAATGCTCCAGACTCCATCCTTTTGATAAGAAACCCAGAGATCTCTTCCTCCATAACCTCCAGATCTATTTGAAGAAAAATATAATGTTTTCCCATCCGCGGAGAGTGAAGGCTGTGATTCCCAATAGATGGAATTGACACGTTTTCCTAAATTTTTAGGTTTGGACCAAGAATCTCCCAACTTCTTAGATATATATAAGTCGCAACTTCCAAGTGAATTTTTTCCATCGCAAGAGGTAAAGATCATGGTGCGTCCGTCTGCTGAGACCGTGCATGCTCCTTCATTTAAGGAAGAATTAATTCTTGGTGATACTGATTCTGCTTTCGACCATTGCCCATTGGTAAAATGACTCACCACTATATCTTCATCGCCCTGAACAAAATCTCGCTTGGTAAAAAACATACTGGCATTATCAATAGTAACTGATGGCAGGTACTGCAGCTTAAATCGATTTATGGTATTCGGGAGAAATGAGATTACTATACTATCATTATCCATGGTCAATTGACCTTCCACGAATTCAAGGCTAGCTGACAGTAATCGAATCTCCGGACTCGATCCCTTCTCTGGTACTTTATCCAGGAATGAATTTAAATAGGATTGTGAATCATTATAATGTCCCCTATCAAAGGCCATTGATGCCAACTTTTCCAAAACTGAAGCTATCGGATCTGGTGCGGTGCGTGCGTATGATGAGAAGTTTGAATAAACAGAATCCATTTGCCCCATTGCGTTGTACAAACTTCCCATTCGAATGTAGGCTTCAAAGAAATTTGCATCTTGTTTAACGGCTTGTTGAAGTAAGTCGATTGATGCATTGAAATCTCGTTCCCGGTATTTCTTATCAGCCTTTTCAAATAGTTTCTTAGCCTTTTTACTTTCAGTAGAAAGTTGACCCTGAGCGAATAGTGATATTGAACTGAGAAAGATTGTAAGAAACAAAACCCTCCTCATCAAGGAATGTCCATGTATTTGTGCGTTTGCAATGATATCTTCCATCTTGGATTTCGCTTAACAAAATCAACGATCAAAGGTGTCATTTCTTTTTCTTTTGACCATTCGGGTTGTAAAAACAATTCTGCTTTGGAAATCATTTTTTCTGCATGCTCTCCAGCCCACTTGAAATCATTTTTATTGTAAACTACGACCTTTAATTCATCTGAAGCGTCATAAAACTCGTCCAGTGGAGCCTTAAACTTCTTTGGTGAGAAACAAATCCAATCCCAACTTCCGGAAAGCGGGTAGGCTCCTGATGTCTCAATATTCGTTTTAAGCCCAGACTTTTTCAATTCATCGGTTAAAAGAGAAAGATCATACATCAAAGGCTCACCTCCAGTCACCACAACCAGTTCTGCACCAGAATTGGTAGCTCCGTTGACAATATCCTTAATATTAATCCAATCAAATTGGGAGGCATCCCATGATTCTTTAACGTCACACCATGAGCAACCTACATCACAACCACCCAAGCGAATGAAGTAAGCTGGTGTTCCGGAATAGAAGCCTTCCCCCTGAATGGTATAAAAAGACTCCATCACTGGCAAAAAAGCCGGATCAGTGATTAAGCTCATAAGCTTTTAACGTGTTCATTAACAATGAGGCAATCGTCATTGGTCCAACGCCACCTGGTACTGGTGTAATGAAGCTTGCGATCGGCGCAACTTCATCATAGACAACATCACCGGATAATCTAAATCCTGATTTTTTCGAGGGATCTTCTACTCGAGTAGTGCCCACATCAATCACCACCACTCCTTCTTTTACCATGTCTTTTTTAATTAAGCCCGGCTTTCCTACTGCAACAATTAATATATCAGCGTCTTGTGTGTGACTTTTCAAGTCTTTGGTAAGCTTATGACATACGGTCACCGTGGCTCCACCATCCTGCAACATCATCAAGCTGAGCGGTGCACCAGCAATTCTTGATGCCCCGACGATAACACAATTTTTACCTTCTGTTTCAATTTCGTACCTATTCAGCAGTTCCATCACACCATAGGGAGTGGCTGGTAATAGCAGTTGATGGTGTGACATAATACTTCCAAAATTCTGATTGGTAAAACCATCTACATCTTTTCGAGGTGCTATCTTTTCTGTGATATGTTCGACTGAAATATGCTCTGGTAACGGAATTTGAACAATAAATCCATCGATATCATCGTCTTCATTTAACTGCTCAATATGCTTAATTAACTTCTTCTCTGAAATGGTATTGGCAAAATGCATGAGCGTAAAATCAAATCCTACGGCTTTACATGCATTGATTTTTCCATTGACATATGTGTGGCTTGCCCCATCATCTCCCACAATAATAATCGCTAGATGGGGTGCTCGATGCCCATCTGCTTTTATCTTCTCGACCTTTTCAGATATTTCATTTTTTATGTCTTTTGAGACTTTTCGTCCATCGATGATTGTTGGCATTTTATTTCAGTGGTTTAGTCAAGTTTTAGAACAGCCATGAATGCTTCCTGAGGGATTTCGACATTCCCTACTTGTCTCATTCGTTTTTTTCCTTTCTTCTGCTTTTCGAGCAGCTTGCGTTTACGTGAAATATCTCCACCATAACACTTTGCCAGCACATTTTTACGCATGGCTTTCACAGATTCACGGGCAATAATTTTCGTTCCGATTGCTGCTTGAACAGCGATCTCAAACATTTGTCTTGGAATTAACTCTTTCAGTTTTTCGCAAAGTCGTTTTCCCCATTCGTAGGCTTTGTCTCTATGAACGATTGCTGAAAGGGCATCAACTTTGTCTCCATTCAGCATTATATCGAGCTTAACCATGTCTGATCTTCGATAGCCTATCAATTCATAATCCAGTGAAGCATACCCCCTGGAAATGGTCTTCAGCTTGTCAAAAAAGTCAAACACAATTTCAGCTAATGGAATCTCAAAAGTGAGCTCTACTCGATCTGAGGTAAGATAAACCTGGTTTTTTATCTCCCCACGCTTATCCATACATAATGCGATAATCGGACCAATAAATTCTGACTTTGAGATAATTTGAGCTCGTATAAACGGCTCCTCAATATGGCTAATCAGATTAGATTCCGGAAGCTCTGAAGGAGCGCTTACTTTCAGGATGCTTCCATCGTTTTCTATGGCATGAAAACGCACGGAAGGAACCGTAGTAATCACGGTCATATCGAACTCTCTTTCGAGCCTTTCTTGCACAATTTCCATGTGTAACATACCCAAAAATCCACACCTAAATCCAAAGCCCAATGCAGCCGAAGTTTCAGGCTCCCATATTAGTGACGCATCATTGAGTTGAAGCTTTTCCATTGAGGCTCTCAGCTCTTCAAATTCACTTGTTTCAACCGGATAAATTCCAGCAAAAACCATAGGCTTCACATCTTCGAACCCTTTTACTTGAAGTTGGGTAGGGCGATCTACATGGGTGATCGTATCACCTACTTTTACCTCTTTTGCCACCTTGATTCCCGAAATGAGATATCCTACATTTCCTGCAGAAATTGTCTTTCTCGGTTCATGGTCTAAACGTAAAACCCCAATTTCATCAGCTTCGTATGTTTTGCCCGTATTGACAAATTTCACTTTGTCACCTTTGTTGAAAGAGCCATTAAAGACCCTAAAAAACACTTCAATTCCCCTATATGGATTGAAGACAGAGTCAAAAATCATCGCCTGAAGTGGCTCATTTGGATCTCCTTTGGGAGCGGGTACTCGATCAACAATTGCCTCCAGAATATCAGTTACTCCTATACCCTCTTTAGCACTCGCATGAATAATTGAATCTCTATCACATCCGATCAAATCTATGATTTGGTCGGATACTTCTTCAGGCATGGCTCCAGGGAGGTCAATTTTATTTAAAACAGG
The DNA here is from genome assembly GCA_965601465.1 of Ekhidna sp. Classification (GTDB taxonomy): domain Bacteria; phylum Bacteroidota; class Bacteroidia; order Cytophagales; family Cyclobacteriaceae; genus Ekhidna. Next base: position 4,545,213 of record OZ271834.1, read on the forward strand.
AATAATCTCCAGATCATGCTCCAACGCCAGGTAGAGGTTTGATATGGTTTGTGCCTCTATTCCTTGTGCTGCGTCCACCACCAATAACGCCCCTTCACAAGCAGCAATTGAACGTGAAACTTCATATGAAAAGTCGACGTGTCCCGGAGTATCAATCAGGTTCAACGTATACTTCTCACCATTTAGCTCATAGTCCATTTGAATGGCATGACTTTTAATTGTGATCCCACGTTCACGCTCCAAGTCCATGTTATCCAAAAGTTGAGCCTGCATATCGCGTTCGGCTACCGTTTGAGTAAACTCAAGAAGTCGATCAGCCAGGGTGCTCTTCCCATGGTCGATATGTGCTATTATGCAGAAATTTCGAATATTTTCCATATAAAAAAGTCAGCGGATTGTGACTCTCACCACCTCAATCCTTTGAAAATTAGGCGCAAAGTTAGCAATCCTTTACCCTATTCAATCAAAAAAACTATTGTTTGTTTTTGCTATCAATTAAAATGGTGACCGGACCATCATTGATCAATGAAACTTGCATGTCTGCACCAAATTCACCGGTCTTAACTTCTTTACCTAATAGGCCTTCAAATTCGGCAATAAAGTCTTGATACAATGGAATTGCAACATCTGGTTTAGCCGCTTGTATATAAGAGGGTCTGTTTCCCTTCTTTGTACTTGCATGAAGCGTAAACTGACTGACTATCAGTGCTTCCCCATCAACGTCCAACAAACTTTTATTCATGACTCCCTCGTCATCAGGAAAGATGCGCATATTGCTGATTTTTCTACAAAGCCAATCAATATCTTCTTGATCATCCGCATCTTCAATACCCAGCAAAATCAATATACCGTTCTTAATTTCAGATGCGATTTTTTTATCAATCACCACTGAAGCCTCAGTAACTCGTTGAATAACTGCTCTCATTCTGAATATGCTATTTCTATCATTCCTGAAGGTGTATATCGTTTGAATCCCTGCACCCCTTTATGAGCGACCTCAATCATTGCCTTGGCAACCTCAACATCTCGTATTGCACCAACCTTCCTTTTGGATCCTACGGTAAAAAATGAAGCAAAAGCGCTTAAAATCTTAGCTACTTCTTCAAGCAAGCGATACTCATTTCTATTTCCAAGCAATAGCGATGGTTGAAAGATCTTTAGCGATTTGATTTTAAGTTCCTGTAGCCGGTCTTCAAGAATCCCTTTTGCCATATTGTAAAATAATGGAGAGGAACTTTTTGCTCCAACTGCTGTAACAACCAACAATTGCTTAAAATTTGGTTGTGCCAAAGCTATTTTAGCGAACTCCATAGGGTAATCCACATCAATTTTCAAAAAGGCTTCTTTAGATCCTGCTTTCTTACGAGTAGTTCCAAGAGCACAATAAAAGTCATGTCCATTCATTGCGGCTTTATGATCTTGGAGCCGATCAAAATCTTTAACGATTAATTCAATCACCTTGGGGTCTTTTAATGTATGAGGCCTTCGAACGACTAGTAATACCGAATCATATCGCTTGTCATTGATCATTAATCGGACAAGCTGATTACCTACCAAACCCGTGGCACCAATCACAACGGCTTTCTTTCCTGACATTGAATTAAATTTTAAAGCATCAAAGACAAGAATTATTCCACTTTTTCCAGTTGCTCATTTTCCCATTTAATAAAATGGTCAATGTCCTTATTGAGCTTCTTTGCTATAAGAAAAACAACAGATGCATCATCCGTAAAGCCCAGGGCGGGAACAAAATCAGGAATCAAATCTACCGGTGTTATGAAGTACACTAGAGCAAAAACAATCAGAATAATGCTGGATACTGGAAATGCGCGATACTTACCTGAAATATGAGATTGTGCCATTCGCATAAGCACTTGAAGTTTGGTCTTTAACTCTTTCAAATCCTCAGAGTTTTCTGCCATGCGTTTTAGCTTATTCCCCGCCGCAGAAAGCGTAGATTTGATCTGATCGCTATCAGTAGCCGTCTTTTTTGCCTTCTCCCAAATTTTTTTTGTTTTATCCATCCTTAAAATACATCTTGAATTTCCTCTTTGATATACTTAATGGCTTGTTTAGGTGTATCCATTTCTTCCCCCGCACTGTTTTCGATGATTGCTCTTGCAAGGTCAAATCCTTTTGCATCCTTTTCTAATGCATTGGTTGAAGAATTGACAATGGAAATTGTTTGCTCTACAGCAGTTGTTACATAGGTCCAGGCACTATCGGACATGTATACTTGCTGCGAAAGGTTATGATTAAATTCATTTCTTATCTCATGAATCAATATTTGCTGGAACTCTTCAGCCGTATAATCGGGACTACTAAGCCTTGAAATCAGGTTTGAAGGTGTAATACGCTCCAGAAGTAAAACAATCCGTTCGTAAGCTTGAAGTCTTATGGGAACCACTATTTCCTGATTTTTTTGACGTACGCTAAAAGCAATCTCATCTAATTGTTTTTGAAGAAAAGATCGAACCAAAAGGTATGCAAGATAAAGAACGAGGGCGGCAGGTATTGTAATTTTCAGGAGGTCGTAAACCATTTCCATGGATTAGAGTGTTTATGTTGATAATCGTCAAAAATAACCCGAAAAGTTCGGGATTTCTTCAATTGCAAATTGGTAATACTACAATGAAACGATTATTGAAATCAAAAGATTATACTTCAATAACCTAATTGACAAATTTCAAGATCTATTAATTTGGCGAGCACGTCAATTGACGAAGAATTAATTTTGTATGAATCAAAATAAAACTGAGTGATTTGAATGGATGTACCCGTAGAAATAACGGACAGAGCGCTTGAAGAGATCAAGAATATCTTAAAAAATAAAGGTATACCTGAAGGATATGGTCTACGTATTGCCACCAAAGGGATGGGATGCGGTGTTGGCTTCAAACTAGGTTTTGACAAGAAAAAAGATACGGACGATGAATACATCATCGATGGAGTGCAGGTATTGGTGCAAAAACGTGAAATGATGTTTCTAGTGGGAAAAAAAATCGAGTTCTATGACGAATCAGATGGAAGAGGTTTCGTGTTCACTTGAATTAGGAAGCCTTAAAAATCTCTAAAATAAATTCAATAATATTGGTCAACCTTTTAAATCTCGTCTTGGACTTATTCTCCTCTATTTTATCTGATTCTTGATTAGATTCTCTCATCCTTCCAGCTCAACAGTAGCTTTATGGCATAAACCTTTGATCGGTGGGTTGTATTTGCTTACACGTACTTTCACCTGGTTGATCTGCGAAAAGTTTTCTTTCAGTGCCTTTATCATCTTACCTGCCAGGTGTTCTAATAAGTTGGCATCAATACTCATGACTTCCTGCACTATTTCATAGACTTTCTCATAGTTGACCGTGCCATCAAGCTTATCTGCTAACGCCGCCTCGGTCACGTCAACATCAATGGTGACATCTACGCTATACTTATTCCCAATGACACGCTCTTCTTCATAGTAGCCATGACGTGCATAGAACTCCATTCCCTCTAAAGAGACTTTTCCCATAATAAATTACTTAGTCTGTATCTAGTTCGTCAAAAAACGATACTGTTTTGGATATACGGGGCCCTTTTTTCTCTTTTGGCTCCTCTTCTTTGATTTCTCGAACAGCTTCAGGCTTACTTTGTTTTTCAGAAACAACCTCTTCTTTGGGTTCATCAACTTCTTTCAAGCGTTCTTTAGGTTTTTCCTCTATTTTTTCCTTTGCTGGTTCTTCTTTTACTGGTTGAATTGATTCAACAGATTCTACTTGCTTAAACGACTCTACAGACTCTGCCGTTTCTTTTCCAGTATGAACGGGTTCCTCTGGCAGTCTTCGCCCAATTCGCTCTCTTAATTCTTCCGTTTTCGGTGGCTCGCTTACCTTTTCAGCCTCAGGTTCCTGATCTGTTTTTGAAACTTCTTCTTTTGGCGGTTGTTCCAGTGGTGTAGCCTCTACCTGTACTTCCGTTTTTTCAGACTTTATTCTTTCTTCACTTTCCCGCGCAAGCTTTTTTACCCGTTTGACATAGTCATCAAACTTGAATTCTTTGGTTTCGCCTGTATTTCGTTCTACTTTCTCGATCAACGTCACCGAAAGATTTTTTAGCTCTTGCAACGCATTTTGACGATGATTTTCAATGTCTCTGTGATTTTGTTCGATCCCCTTTACCGCATCCTGCAATTCTTCAATGATTTGACGGGCTTCCATCTCAGCCTGCTCAATCATCGCCCGAGCCTTATTCTTGGATTCACTTAGCAGTGCTTCGGCATTCATTTTTGTTTCCTTCATGTGAAGCTCAGCAGCCTTATTGGCCTGATCTATCACATTGGCACCTGTATCTTCAGCCGTTTTCAATGTCTTATATAGGGAAGTTTCTACTTCTCTTAGCTTAGAAACCTCCTTTTCTGCCTGATTGAGCTTGAGTGCAAGCTCCTTATTCTCTTCAAGCATTCGTTCCCACTCATTGGATAATGACTGCAAAAAAGCGTTGACTTCATCCTTATCATATCCCCTAAGCTTCTTCTCAAAGTCTTTTTGACGAATTTCCAGCGGTGTTATCTTCATCCTTCAAATTTAATTTCCCAAACGGAGATCGAACGATCATCGCTACAAGTTACTAACAAGTCGTGATAATTCATCCATAGCAGCTTATTAACGCTGTTTCCGTGTCCTGCGTGCCTATGTTTGTCTAATACTTTCAACAACCTAAAATTGTGAGCATCCCAAAGCTTGATGGCCTTATCCATACTTGCGGTTACAAAATATCGACCATCTCCTCTAAAGATTACGTCATTAATCGTATATAGATGTGCTGCAATGGATTCACGTAAAACATAGTCTGCCTGGCTATCCCATACTTTAAGCTGGGCATCACGCCCTCCCGAGATCACATATTTACCTGAAGGATGATATTTCGAAGCAAATACAGAGTTCTTATGACCTTTTAGCTCATGAAGAACCTCCATCGAATGACTATCAATGATACGAGTGACATTATCGCTGAATGCCACTGCAACCTCATTTTTGCTAACATCAAAGTTTCTTACCCGATCGTTTGCGTACTTAATCCGATTTTGAATCATCAGGTCTTTAGAAAGAACGACAACTTCACCGTTTTCCAGGCCTACCCAAATGCAGCCATTGATGATTTTAATATCAAAAATTTGATGTTCCCCCAATTGAATTGACCCTATCTCTGCTTTGGCGTTAAGATCGATTTTATGAATTCCTTCATTGTTTTGGCCTACATAGAGATATCCTTCATCGGCATCAAACGTCACCGCATAGACGGAACCTTCAATTTTACTGATAACCTCACCCTCGTCAGGTGCACGAAGGTCCCAGCGCACAACCATACCATCTCCACCTGCAGATATAAACTGATGGTCATTTAAGCGCTCAAGTGTATAGATACTGTCGTTGTGCCCTAAAAAAGTATGGAGTTTTTTTACGTTTATATTGCTCATTTAGTACGCAAAAGTATTACAATTGCTTTATGCCTTTGCTATTAAATAAACAGATTGATGATCGCTCGGCATATGCTGTTTGGAACATCCAGGAGACATTTTTGGAACTCCCCTATTTGTCTCCGGAACCTTTTCCTGCTGAACTAAATCCTGTGAGGCAAGCGGAATGGATCATTGGACGAATTTTAGTAAAGTCGCTCTGCGAAAAATTTGATTTTGAGTTTAGTGGTATCAATAAGGAGGATAATGGTAAACCCTACCTGAATGGTATTGATGCTCATATTTCCATTTCACATTCTTTTCCAATTGCTGCGGCAATGATTCACCTGGACAAACCCTGCGGTATTGATATGGAACGTCCACGTGACAAACATGATTACGTCAAGATGAAATACCTTCACACCTCGGAGATGGAGTACAAAGATGATCTTCAAAAGCTGTGTACGATATGGTGTGCCAAAGAAGTTATTTACAAAATTTTTGGTCGTAAGTTTTTGAGCCTGAAAGACGAAATCAAAGTGTCCTTCGAATCAGATAGTGTGATCAAAGGTGAGATACTCAAGAAGGGTCACGAAGAAACGCACAAGATACATTACGAATGGGTGAAGGAGTACTTGTTAGCTTTTGGTACTTAACCGTCTTTTTTTCTAAGCACATAAACTGCACCTAATATGCCTGCAATTATCAGCGTGAAAACGATTCTATTCCATTCACCATGAATGGCATGAGTGCCGGTCGCTCCCAACATTATAGCTCCCAAACCTAATGCAGCCTTCGATGCAAATTTTGGAATGAAAATGAGGATAGCCCCAATGAATTCAAGTGCGCCGATCAACAAATAAAAATGATCTGGGAACCCCCAATCACTGAATTTTTGAGACCATACTTCTGATGCTGTGAATTTTGCTTGTCCTGCTATTAGAAATTCTAGCCCCATCAGCACTTGTAAAATCCAACTTAGAATTCGTTTAAATTTAGAATTCATGTTTATTGAGTTTTAAAGTCCATGAAACTATTGAGCTCATGCTTCATTTTTGAATCACTTTATAGAATGACACATAAATGCCATTGAATTTTGCAGCTGTACTTGTAAACTGGTGGATGATTTTAATCTTCTGCTCATTCCTGGGATTATTCTGGGCTTACTTCCTCGCAACTAATAAGCGAGGCAATACTAAAGCCAATCTATTCGTTGCGATCTTGCTAACTTCTCTGGCTATATTAATTCTAAGACAGAGTCTCCATCTCGAAATTGATAACCGGATTTCAAGTTTTTTCTATTTTCTGTCGCAGGGTGTTTTATTCCTAATTGGCCCTTCGATTTACTTCCATTTTAAGAGTCTTGCTAATCAGAAGATTAGGTCTAAAACGATTATCAATCATTACAGCATTGCTATTGTTGCCACATTCCTATTGGTGTTAATTTTCTTTAATCAAAATCAGTTTTTAGCAATCAACAACACCCAGCCACTCAAGATTATCCTTTTCGTTTTCATCACTTTTCAAATCGCACACCTCATTTTCTACTTATTCATTTCCAGAAAAGAGATAGCAATCTATGAATCGAAATATGGTCAGTACAATACGGCTATTTCACGCATAAATCTTCGCTGGATGAAGGGTTTGATCCAGATCCTTGGATTCTTTTCGGTACTCATTTTAGCCATGTACTTCCTTATTCTTTCCGGTGGGTACTACGAGCTAAATAATAATGCTGACCTGATTTTTTTGCTTGCTGTGGGACTAATCATAGCTAGAATTGTGGTGGCTTCCTGGCGCCAACCTGAAGTAGCTTCTGGTATCTATCAAGATGAGAGTAAGTATAAAACCTCTCCACTTTCCGCCAGTAATTCCAGCATCTTAAAAGAAAAATTGGATCGACTAATCAAGGAGGAGCAGGTTTTTAAAATTCCGGAGCTTAACCTCAACCAGTTAGCCAGTCGATTGGAGGTTCCTGCATACATCCTTTCACAACTTATCAACCAGGAATACAATCAAAATTTCTTCCACTTCATTAATGACTTCCGAATTGAATTTGCCACTAAGAAAATTATTGAAGGAGAGCTTTCTACACTTACACTTGCAGGCGTCGCTTATGAATCCGGATTCAATAGCAAAAGCACTTTCAACCGTGCCTTCAAACGAAAGATGGGTTGTACTCCCAAGGAGTATAGCAATAGAAAAAGAAATTAAAAGAGCCCACTTTTGGTGTGAGCTCTTGAAGATTATTCGTCTTTTAGAATATTAATTGGGTTGAGTTTTGCCGACTGAAGTGATTTAATGCCCACAGTCGCCGCCCCGATAAAAAAAGTTCCAAGCCCTGCCATAACAAAGAGCACTGGGCTCATTGAAATTCTGTATTCAAATGCTTCGAGCCAGGCATTCCCAAAATAATAGCCAAATGGCGTTGCTACAACAAATGCAAAAATCATAAGTATGGAATAGTCTTTGGAAAGAAGAAGGACCAGTTGTTGTATGCTTGCGCCATGTACCTTCCTTACTCCAATTTCTTTCGATCGCTGCTCAGCAGTAAATGCCGATAAGCCAAATAATCCAAGGCAAGAGATGAAAATTGATATTCCTGCAAAGATTTTAACGAGTGAACTGACAGTCATTTCGGCTTCATAGCTCTCAGCATACACTTGATCTACAAATTCATAGTCAAAAGCTTGGTCTGGATCTAGTGATTGATTTATCTCGGCAATGGAATTAAGCGCTTCATTCGGATCTCCCTGCACTCTTATAAGTGCCATACTGGTATTGGATGGAGCGATACACGTAATAATCAACGGAGCAATTGGCTCATGTAGGTTTTGCATGTGAAAGTTTTTAACTACTCCTACCACTTCACCATCAATGCCCCAAAAGGACAGATCTTTGTTAAGTGGATCATCAAATCCCATGAGTTCTGCCATTACTTCATTGATGATAAAGCTCGTTGAATCTGTCAGCTGTTGATTAAAATCCCGACCCAATTTTATTTCCATCCCCATGGTCTCGACGAACAGTTCATCTGTTATCAAAACATTAATTTCATAACCTTCACTATTCATACCTTCCCAACTAGCAGTACTTGTAGAACGACCATATGAAACAGGGTTTCCTGATGAAGCAGTAATGGCTTTTACTTGTGGTATCTTTCTTATTTCTGTACGGTATGTTTCTAGTCTTTCACCAAACCGATTACCCATTCTTACTGCAACCAGGTTATCTTTATCAAACCCCAAGTTCTTGTTCAGTACATAGTCCAACTGTGTGTATATAATACCCGTACCAACTATCAATAAGGTTGAGATTGAAAACTGGAACACTACAAGCCCTTTTCTAAAGTAAGATGCTCCTGAAGACTGTTTTACCGTGCCTTTAAGAGATCGGATAATATTAAATGTTGGGAGTAACACCGCTGGATAAACTCCGGATAGAAATCCAACCCCAAATGCAATTCCAATGAGGAAATACCATGTTAGTGGTTGGCTGAAATCAAGAAATAGTTGCCGATCTACCAGTTGATTAAATGCGGGCAATAAGGACCATACAACAAACAAAGAAATCGCCACTGCCAGTATTGACAATAAAATTGACTCCAAGAAAAATTGAACGCTGATTGAAGATTTATGCGCCCCCATCACTTTCCTTAGACCGATCTCTTTAGATCGTCTTCCAGATCTTGCTGTGGCTAAATTCATAAAATTAATACATGCTATCACCAAAATGAATACCGCAACAATGATCATTATTCTCACATAATCAATCCTTCCACCGTCTACTACTCCATTTTCAAAATTTGAGTATAAGTAATAGTCTTGAAATTTGTGAGTGATCAAGTATTCTTCACCAGAGTTGCTTTGACCTGCTGCATGGGTGATGATTTCGTTATACATTCTTTCCTCGACGGCTGGTAGATTCGCATCATCCCTTAGTGTTAGGTAAATCCGAAAGCTTCCATTACCCCAGTCATCTACCCACTCATTTTCATTGAAGAAATATTGTGCCGGTAAGAGCCATTCGAATTGAAGACTGGAATTTGTGCCTATGTTTTCAAAAACTCCGCTGACAATAGCCTCTCTATCACCTTCTATGAGCACCGAAGAGCCCACAGCGCTCTCTTTCCAGTTAGAGCCAAACTGTTTCTCCGCCAGAGACCTTGAGATAACGATTGAACCCAGATCTTGGAGGGCAGTTTCAGGAGTTCCTTCCAAGAGGTCAAATGAAAAGAGTGTTAAAAAATTGGGTGATGCAAAGTAGCCCCGTTCTTCAGAGCTATCGTCTCCTTTTTCAAACATCATATCCATCAGCCAACTTAACTGGGCTACTTCTTCGACCTCAGGATATTCTGCACGAAAGAGATCAGCTGCTGGTTTGGGAATCGACCAGGTGGTGTTGACCATCCCTCCAGCTTGTTTCATATTTCTGAAAACCTGATAGATACGATCTCCGTTCTTATGAAATTTATCTACGGAGACTTCATCATTTACCCACATAAGAATGAGCATGCTGGAAACCAACCCTACAACCAATCCCATCAAATTCAGCATTGTGAACCCTTTGTATCTCAAGGCGTTTCTGAGCGCGATTTTTAAGTAATTTTTAATCATAGCAGTATTAATTAGTCCGTTTTTTATTTCAAAATTTTTGATGATCCCTGGACGAAAGAGCAGGAGGACATCCATGGTGTATTTGAGCTTGGCTGTGAAGCTGCTTTTATTCATTCTTTCTGCGTATAGTTCTGAGAGATCTCCCTCTACATCTTCGATGAGCATTGGATCACAAAACCATCTCAAAAAGCGAGTAGCTAGTCTTGGAGGCACTATGGTGTGCCTGTTATTCATATCTCAGTGAATTGACAGGATTCGCTTTTACCGCTTTGATTAAATGGAAACTGATGGTGGCCAATGCAATCAGTAAGGCTACTGCTCCCCCAATCAAGAATAAAAATGGATTGATATCTATTCGATAGGCAAAGTTTTCCAGCCAACCGGACATAAATACAAACGTGATCGGAGATGCGATAATGAAGGATATGAATATCATCGTGGCGAATCCACGAGATAACAAAACCATGAGCTCTTTGGTGGAAGCCCCCATAACCTTCCTTATTCCAATTTCTTTGATCCTACGTTGGATAGAAATCGACGCCAGGCCAAATAGTCCCATGCATCCGATAAAAATGGATAATGCGGCAGTAATGGTGATTACTGATCCCATTTGCTGGTCAGACTTATATAACTCTTCAAAGTGATCATCTAAGAACTCAATTTGAATCGGATAATCCGTCACGAATTTTGAGTAGATATTCTCGATTTCAGTTAAAGCTGCCTCGACATTTTGCCCATTTATTTTTACGGACATCTCACTGAATCCCCATTCGGTATGAACTACCATTGATAACGTATTCACTTTGTAATGCAGTGAATTGAAATTGAAATCCTCCGTGACTCCAATGATTGTTCCTAATGAATCATTTGGATACCAGCTGTGTCCTACCTTTTGTCCGATTGGCTCTTCATATCCAAGCTCTTTTACAAATGCTTCATTAACTACAAATGCTAGTCCATCGTCTGTTGCAAATTCTTTGGAAAAGCCACGGCCTTCTTTTAAGCGAATCCCGTATACATCCAGATAGTCGTAATCGACATGTACATTGGAAGGAGTGAAGTTTACAATTCCGGTATCAATGTGTGCTTTAAAGCCCCATTGATGAAAATTATTTCCTAATCGCTGACCTGATGCGGTTACTCCAAGAATGTTAGATTGGTTCAGTAACTCTTCTTTCATCTCAGTATAGTGTTCCCGCATTTCCTGATTCATACCAATTAAGACAATATGATCTTTGCTAAATCCTATGTCCTTATTCTTAATAAATAGTAGTTGCTCAACCACAATTAATGTGCAGACAATCATACCCAGGGCGAGACTGAATTGAAGCACAATCAAGGAGCTTCTAAAAATCGACTTCTTCTCTTGATTCTTAAGCCCCTTCAATACCACTATTGGTTTGAAAGCTGATAAATAAAGTGATGGATAAAGCCCCGCAATTACGCCGAGTAACAATGTGATTCCAATTGCGATAGGAATAAATCCTGGATCCGTCAAATAAGGTAATAACGATAACTGACGATCAATCACGTTGTTGAGCAATGGTAACGATATCACCACCAGCACAATCGCAAAAATCAGCGCTATTAATGAGAGTAGAACGGACTCAAAAATGAATTGGTCAAAGAGCTGCTTGCGCATCGCTCCTATTGTCTTTCTTACACCCACTTCTTTGCTTCTGTAACTCGCGCGGGCAGTGGTCAAATTCGTGAAATTCACCGAAGCAATGATCATAATGAAAATACCCACCAGAACAAAAATATCCAGGTATTCTCCATTGAATTTTCTATAGTTGCTATAATCGTGTTCAATATCAGTTGAGGCTAGATGGACATCTGAAAGGGGCTGTAAAAACAACTGGTAGCTATCTATAATCTCTTCACCTCGATTTAGATTATCGATAAGGTATTGAGGGAATTTCTCAGCCATCTCCTCGAGATTGGCATTTTCATTAATCACAAAGTAGGTATTCAGAAAGTTTCCTCCGAATCGACTATTGAACTCTTCCACTTCATCCCCTGCCGCAAATATGTTAAGCACAATTTGGAATTGAAGGTGTGAGTTTTCAGGTACATTCTCCATGACTCCTCTAATGGCTACCTGGTCTCCTCCCATCACGAAAGTCTTACCGACCACATCAACCTGTCCATACAATAACATGGCAACATCCCTGGAAACGACCGCATCAAGCGGTCCATCTACTACGTTTGTTCGATCTCCAAATAAGAGTTCGTAATCAAACATTTCAAAGAAATTACTATCTACTCCAACTACCCGTTCTACCAATACATTCTTATCTTCCAACTCTACCAACTGATTACCAAATCTTCTGTATCGAACATAGCTCTCGATTTCAGGGAATTGATCGGTCATTGTTGGCCCCATACCGGGCATTGTAAGCGCTACATTTTGGGTGTTTGTTCCTTCAAAGCTTTGGACCTCACAGAGTCGGTAAATATTCTTTTCATTGAAAGCATCAAAAGATCTTTCATCCTTCACAAATAGGAAAATGACCATACAAGCTGCCATTCCAATGGAAAGACTGAAAATATTGATGGATGAAAAACTCTTATATTTCATGAGGTTTCTTATCGCTGATTTTAGGTAATTCTTAAGCATAGATGTATTGATTAGTCCGTTTTTGATTTCGAAATTTCTAATGATGCCAGGACGAAAAAGTAAAATCACATCAAACAGATACTTGAGCTTTGCCATAAAGTGGCTCTTAGTGGCTCTTTGAGAAAACAATTCTGATAAATCCCCTTCCACATCTTCAATCAAGATCGGATTGCAGAACCACTTAAGAAACCTCAATGGCAATCGAGGTGGCGATATTTGAATGTTTTCTTCTTTCACTAATTATTGTCCTTCGGATTTGAGCTTGACCTACTCATCATCCAAACTTGAAATCAAAGGCTACGGATGGTATGGAATCCCATAATTGCTTCCTGGTTTCCATCACCTGATCCAGCACTTTCTTTCCAAGTGGTGTCACTTTAAAAAACCTTTTTCTTTTACCTCCCCGTACTGCCGTTGCTTCACCGAATTCCGACTCGAGATATCCTTTCTTTTCCAGTCGATTTAATGCTGTCCGCATCGCACCCACACTCACTTTTCTTTCCAGCCTTTTTTCAATTTCTTCTTTGATGGATATCCCGTATGCATTTTCAAATAGCACAGCTACGGTAAGCATTACTACCTCTTCAAATTCCCCTATCGAATACTTATTCATTGATTTTTAGTTTAAGTCCTAAAAGTAGCTAAAATATTTAAGTCTTAATTGTAATCTTAATACTCATGAAAGAAAATAAGGTTACATCGGGTTTGAAATATTAGGATTCCTTGGCTTTGAGTCGCTCTTGAATTTTATCGCTTTTCAATTCTCTGATTGCGTCAAATGCAATCCATTTAGCGGGTTTTGTATTCTGAAGTGTGATGCGTTCAGCCGATTCAATGGCATATGAATTAAGGGTTGAATTCTTCTTGCCAAGTTGACGTAGTGCCCAGTTTACCGCCTTCTTCACAAAATTCCGCTCATCCCATGATTCTCGTTCAATAATTGGGAAAAATTCCTTTAACTGCTCGTTCGTTGCTTTTTTGTCATGGATGACTACTCCTACCATTAGGGCGAATGCCATTCGCTTTTCATATTCTGGCTCTCTCTTACTCCACTCTTCTATTTTTTGAAAAGCGAAAGATGTTTTTGGAAGAATCTTCATTCCAATGCCATCAACTAGATCCCATGAATAACATTCGGAGGTCCACTTTTCTGCCAGCTGTTCTGTGAATTTCTTAGGTTCTGCCAAATAAATGGCGAGCTGTTTACACTCATGAATATGTTGATCCCACAATTGATTGGCAAGGTCTTGATTTCGACCTATTTGTTTGGCGTAAGGCTTTAGATAAGCATTCTTTATTCCAAGTGCTTTGGGGGCACCTTTGATCCCGAAATATTCCATTTTAGACACATACTCAGGATCACTCATTTCCTTAAGATCCGACAGTATGCTATCAATACTTTTCATAATGAAAAGTATTGATCATCCATTTTTTGCAAGATGAGTTTGATCTCGTCTGCCTTATGGTAATCTCCTAGTTTTTCGAATGAAACGATGAGGTTTCTGAGCGCTCTCAGAATGATATCCAAATTGGAGCATGGATTGTAAAACATTTCCTGTTTTTCCAGTTGCAGGCTATCCAGATAGTTGTCAATGTCATCTTTCGTAAAAACCAATCCTTTGTTAAAAACATTGATATAAAAGGATTCATCGCCTACCTGATAGGTAAGAATAAACAGGTTAGGAAGATTCACACCAAAGATGGGCAATTCCATTTTTTGAGCAAGCAGGAGATAGATGGAGCAAAGTGAAATAGGATTACCTTTTTTTGTGTCCAGCACCGCATTAATCATGGAATTTGCTGGTGAATGGAAATTCTTTGTGTTGGCTCGAAACTTGAATTTGTTGAAAAAAACTTCATTAAACACCTTCACACGATCATAAGGAGTCATTTCGTCTTCCATGTGTCTCCACAATTCGTGGTACAGTTGATCCAGTTCCCGATTAAGATCACTCATTTCTAAATCCGGGTATAGATACGTGGCGACTATCCAAAGTCCTTCGAGTAGATCATTATCTTCTTGGTCCTTCCATTCGATGAATCGCTCCTTCAATAATTCAAATTGAAGCTCATGGACAAGGTCTTCAATTTTACCTTGGATGATGGGATTAAAGGTGCTTTCCCATTCTTGTTCAAGCAGTGGAATGACACTTGTGCCAATAGACATGATCTTTTCCTCTACATGAGAAACTACTTCATGATCTTCATCGTCGAGTAGTACGACTAAGGCTTTTATTTCGGATTCTTTGAGCAAGGAATAAAGTTATCAAGTTTGAATGACTCCCACATTCATTCGTTCCTCAATTGGTGCATGATCTGCCATTTCAATCCCTTTAGAAATTACTTCTCTAGTCTCTTTAGGATCAATAATTCCGTCTACCCATAGACGAGACGCAGCATAATAAGGACTGAGTTTTTCGTTGTAGGAGTCTTCAATTTTCTTCAACTGTGCTTGTTTCTCCTCCTCTGTCAGCTCCTTGCCTTTAGCTTTAGCAGAAGCTATTTCTATTTGAAGCAATGTTTTGGCTGCAGAGCCTCCACTCATCACTGCGATTTCAGCCGTAGGCCATGCGTAAATCAAGCGTGGGTCGTAGGCTTTGCCGCACATGGCGTAGTTCCCTGCTCCGTATGAACTTCCGAGAACGATGCTGAATTTTGGGACCACCGAGTTGGATACAGCATTAACCATTTTAGCTCCATCTTTGATGATACCGCCGTGCTCTGATCGAGAGCCAACCATGAAGCCATTTACGTCGTGAAGAAAAACCAACGGAATTTTTCGCTGATTACAATTCATAATGAATCGAGCAGCCTTATCTGCCGAGTCTGAGTAGATCACACCACCCATTTGCATTTCTCCTTTCTTCGTTTTTACAACCTTTCGTTGATTCGCTACAATTCCTACGCTCCAACCATCGATACGTCCATACCCACAAACGATAGATTTTCCGTACAGCGCCTTGTACTGATCAAAATCAGAATCATCTACTAAGCATTTAATGACTTCAACCATGTCATATTGAATGCCTCGATTAGCCGGGAATTCTCCATAAACATCTTCCAGTTTTTTCTTTGGAAGTTTGCTCTTGACGCGATTAAAGCCAGCTGAATCAGGATCTCCTACTTTATCAAAAATCTTCTTTATCGCATCTAATGCGGCCTTATCATCCTCAAACTTATTGTCAGTCACACCGGAAATTTCACAGTGCGTGGTGGCCCCGCCAAGTGTCTCATTATCAATATCTTCTCCTACTGCAGATTTCACCAAGTAGCTCCCTGCAAGGAAAACAGAACCAGTTCCATCTACAATGAGTGCTTCATCCGCCATTATAGGCAAATAGGCCCCTCCAGCCACACAACTCCCCATTATCGCAGCAATCTGAATGATCCCTTTTGAAGACATCACTGCATTGTTTCGAAACTGTCTTCCGAAGTGTTCTTTGTCTGGAAAAATTTCATCTTGCATAGGTAAGAAAACACCCGCACTATCCACCAAATAGATGATTGGCAGATTGTTCTCGATGGATATTTCCTGTGCTCGTAAGTTTTTCTTAGCTGTCATGGGGAACCATGCTCCAGCCTTTACGGTCGCATCATTTGCGACGATCATACACTGCTTTCCGGATACTTTACCTATTCCTGTCACAACACCGGCAGATGGACATCCGCCGACTTCTTTATACATCCCATCCGCAGCAAATGCACCTACTTCCAGAAAATCATTTGGATCATCTAGTAAGTATTCTATCCGCTCACGGGCAGTGAGCTTACCTTTTTTGTGATGCGAAGCTATTTTCTTCTCGCCACCACCTAGTTTGATTTTTTTTAGACGCTCGTCTAGTTTGTACACCAACTGTTTGTTGGCATCTTCATTTTTGTTGAATTGAATGTCCATGGCTTTAACGCTACTTACCTTCCTTTTCCTGTGAAATTCCTTTGAGTTTACTATGCTTTCTTCCGAGGGGTCGCATAAAATCTTTAGGATAATTGTTGAAATGGATAATTAGTTCATCCATATCTACCAGAAGTTTATTCAGATTATTGTATACAGAATCATTGTTTAACAACTTCCCAACAGTGCCTTCATCAGATTTCACTGCTTCCAGAAGCTCATTGATATGATCCATCGATTCATTGATCTTGGCTAGAGATTCAGAGATAGGCAATCTGTTCAGTGAATCCATTAATACCTGCGAACTTTCAATTACTCCCTCCAATTGATCTGATCTTTGTCTAAATGAGATTACCAACTCATCCACATTTCCAAGCGATCTTTTAATGTCAAGTTCTCCAATTTTTTCATTTACCGCCTCTACCGTTTCTTTCACTGCACCAACGGTCCCTTTTACATCCGTTTGATTAAGTGAGTCCAGCAGGGTATTTATTTTAACAATGGTACTGTTTAAGTTATCGGTAACGATACCGATTTCATCCTGCATCCCTTTGTCCATATCAGATGCCAGTGTATCACCTGGTTGGGCTTGCTCCTGAGCGGTTCCTACATTTAATACAATAGCTTTTCCGCCAAATAAACCATCATTGGCCAAGGTAGCTGATGCATTTTTGCTTATCATCAGACCTTCGTCAATGTCAAGAGCCACAACGATGTATCCTTGATTTTGCACTAGCTCAAAACCGCTAACTCTCCCAACTGGCAGTCCGTTGAAATAGATGGGGTTAGATACATTTAAGCCAGAAACATTGTTATATGTTGCATAATATCTATTTGAAGGTGAGAATAGATCAGATCCTCTAAGGAAATTAAATCCGTAGTATAGTAGACCTCCTGCAATAATGGTGATTAGACCAATCTTAAATTCTTTGGACACTGTTCTTATTTTTTAGTTCTGAGCATCAAATGCTTCTTTATATTCTTTTATGGCACGATAAATTCCTGAAGCAATATATGACTGCACTTCAGAGTTGTTTAATTCTTTTTCTTCCCTTGGATTGGAAAGGTAGCCAATTTCCACCAACACACTGGGCATAGCCGTACTCCACATGACATATAAACTGGATTGCTTTACTCCGTAACTTCTTCTTCCTGCACGATTTTTAAGTTGATCATCAATAAGACTTGCAAGCAACAAACTGTTATCTTGATAGGCTGATTGAGTTAGATTATACAGAATGTAAGACTCCTCCGATTGGGGATCGAAATCATATTTCTTCTGGTAGTCCTCTTCCAGTAGAATCACCGAATTCTCTCGCTGTGCTACCTCCAGTGCCCGATCCGTATTTTGAGCTCCCATCACATAAACTTCAGATCCTCTAATGGCTTGTTTTCTTGTTAGGGGTGTTTTTTTTGGTAAGGAGTTTGCATGGATCGAAACAAACAAATCAGCATTATGATTATTGGCCATTTCCGATCGCTTTTCAAGTTCAATGAAAGTATCATCTTTCCGTGTAAAGATGATTTCTACGTCTGGAATATACTTCTTAACGTATTCTCCAACCTTAAGCGCAACATCGAGGGCTACGTCTTTTTCTTTTGTGTAGGATCCAACAGTGCCAGGATCTTTTCCTCCATGACCCGGATCAATAACAATTTTGGTTACTTCAAAATTTTTTTTACCGACAGGCTGAAATGACGCTAAAACTAAAAATAATGTCAGTCCGATGGGTAGTACTAGATTTCTCACTCCCTTTATTGTCTAAAATGAAATACTTTTACGCAAAAGTTAGAAAAATCGGCCAAGGAGCTAATTTATCTGCATTGATTAATGCAAAAAATCTGCCAATTGTGCCAACATTTAAACATCTCAAAGATAGTTTGGTCATAGTTCATTTTCAAAAAAGCGAGTCGGATTGAGGTGTCTCATTATACTTTTCTGTTTGATTTTTTCTTTCTGCACTTTTTCGCAGGAAAATGATTCAACTTATGTTGACCCTGAGGAAGGAGTTACTTTGGCGGATAGCCTATTAACAGACTCTCGGATGGATTCCACAATTTCTGATTCTACCGCTATTCAATCTCCGCGTCAAAATCAAAGCGACATCCAAACTACAATTAATTACAATGCAAAAGATTCACTTTTCTTTAATGTAAAAAGCCGTGAGCTCTTTCTTTACGGAGACACTCATATTGATTATGGGAATGTGGCATTGGATGCTGAACGAACCGACGTTGATTGGAATAAACGGACGCTGAAAGCCAGGTACACCACCGACTCGGCGGGAAACAAAATTGGAAAGCCGGTATTTACCGAAGGACCTGATGTATATGTTACTGATGACATTGTCTACAACTTTAAATCCGAAAGGGCCTTGATAAAAGGGGTAATAACCGAAAAACAAGGTGGCTTCATGCATGGTGAAGATGTTAAAAAAAATGCGGAAGATGAGCTTTTCATAAAAGGAGCCGCTTACACAACTTGTAACCTGGAACATCCTCATTTCTCTATCAGATCTACACGCTTGAAAGTGATCCCAAACAATAAAGTTGTTTCAGGTCCCTTTAACATGAGATTCAGAGACGCTCCAACACCGCTTTTCTTTCCATTCGGGATGTTTCCACAGCCTAAAGAAAAGTCCTCTGGAATCATTGTCCCTTCCTATGGAGAAGAACAAAGACGGGGATTCTTTTTAAGAAATGGTGGATACTACTTTGCGATTAGTGACTATGTAGACTTAAGGCTAACCGGAGACATATACTCCAAGGGCGGGAGTGGAATCAATGCAGTTTCAAATTATTACAAACGATATTCATTTAGAGGAACATTCAATTTCTCCTATACGAATTCAGTCTCAGATGACATTGAAAACCCCCTTGAAACGAATGATTACAGTATCAGATGGAATCATAGTCCTGAATCCAAAGGAAATTCATCATTTTCAGCTTCCGTCAATGCAGCTACAAGAACTTTCACACAAAACAACAACCTTGTAGTACAAGACTTTAACAGAAGTATAAATTCTCAACTGGCTTCAAGCATTAGCTACCGAAAGACTTTTGCCGGTACTCCTTTTAACATGTCAACTAACCTACGGCATAACCAAAACTTGCAATCTGGGATAGTTAATTTGACATTGCCAGATCTTACCGTTAATATGAATAGAATTTATCCATTCAAGAATTTAACCAAGTCAAGCAAATCGCCGCTTGCAAAATTTAACTTCAGTCATAACCTGGTTGCAAGAAATGATTTAACAAATGACCGGGTAAGAAGCACCAATTTCAACGTAATCAATAGAGATGCTCGATCAGATTCTGTAATTTCCTTTAACAGCAGCAATTTTGATGAAATCTTCAGGAGGTCTCAACTAGGAGCAAAACACACGATACCTGTTTCAACTTCACTTAGTATTCTAAAGTATTTCACCTTAAACCCAACATTCAATTATGAAGAGCTCTGGTACACCAAAGAACTTCAATATGAGTATGTGGAGGAAGAAAATGGGGTTCGAATAGACACAGTAAACGGCTTTAGCAGAGCGGGAAGTTGGTCCACTGGTGCTTCATTAAATACCAGGGTATACGGTACAGTCTTTTTCCCAAAAGGTAAAATTCAGGCCATTCGACATGTTATGACACCCAGCCTTTCATTCAACTATCGTCCTGATTTCTCAGATCCAAGGTTTGGAGTATATAGCGACATTCAAGTCGACTCTTTAGGGAATACAAGACGAGTGAGCAAGTTCGATGGTTTTGCCTACGGTGCGCCTCCGGGTGGCGAAAGTAAGACCCTTGGATTTTCTCTCTCTAATAATATTGAGATGAAGGTGGCTAGCAAGAAGGACACAGTAAATGGTTTTAAGAAGGTGAAGCTTTTTGATAACCTTGGAATAAGTAGTGGATACAATCTGGCAGCTGACTCATTTAAGTTGAGCAACATAAACATCAATGCCAGAACTAGCTTTTTTGATGGGAAATTAAGTTTAAACGTAACAGGAACCTTAGATCCTTATGAGTATTTGCTTTTATCTGAAACTACTAATTCTAATGGAGAAAGAGTGGTGACTCAAAGAAGGTTAGACCGATTTACATGGAACAATGGCAATGGCTTAGGCAGACTCACTAGTCTCAACACCGCAGTAAGTTTGAATTTAGCAGGTAAATCCAGAGGTGGTACTTCCACTGCCAGCCCAACAAGGGGACAGGAACCTCTTGATCCATTAGGTGCTGACGGAATAGCACCTCCTGATGAAGGCGTAGGTTTCGACGGATATACAGATCTGGAGCGACAGCAAATCAACCATATCCAAAACAATCCCAATTTGTATGTAGATTTTAATGTCCCCTGGACTTTAAGAATGCAATACTCCGTTAACCGGACCAAAAGAGGATTTGAGGACCCTACAGTGAGACAAAGCTTCCAGTTTAGCGGAACTTTAGGATTAACTGACAAGACTCAAATTACTTTCAACTCAGGATATGACTTTGAGGCAAAAGATTTTACAACTACCAGAGTTGGCGTTTCAAGAGATCTCCATTGTTGGACGATGAACTTCGATTGGGTGCCATTTGGTAGGTTCCAATCCTACTTCCTTTCAATACGTGTAAAGTCCTCTATCCTTCAGGATTTAAAGCTTGAAAAACGTCGAAGCTTCTTCGACTTCTTTAACTAGAAGATCATTGCAAAAATTGTAAAATAGCCCTAAGGACTCCTGAAGCCCTCAAATCCCTTACGATTTGAGGGCTTTTTTTTTACAATTATTTGGACTTTTTCAAGACTACTCTTACAGGTTTAAAATCATTTTTTAACAAACAAATCATGCTTATGAAAAAGTTTTTCTTTTCATTGATTGCGTGTCTCTTGGTGGTTGCTCAAATCAACGCCCAGAGAACGGTATCCGGTAAAGTCACCGATGACGAAGGTGAAGGTTTACCCGGAGTGAACGTGGTGATAAAAGGCACCACAACAGGCGTTACGACTGATATCGATGGCAACTATCGGCTACAGGTCAATGATGGTGATGTTCTTACTTATTCTTACGTGGGTTTTGAGTCCCAGGAGATTAATGTAGGAACACGTTCAACAATTGATGTTACCCTTGGAGGTATTACTGAACTCCAGGAAGTGGTAGTTACCGGATATGGCGTCCAGGACAAGCGGGACCTTTCCGGATCTGTAGCTTCCTTGAAAAAGGAACAGATCGAAAATGTTCCTACTTTGTCCATTGATAGAGTTCTGCAAGGAAAGACCGCAGGAGTTCAGGTAACTGGTGCGTCTGGTATACCTGGTGGAGCGGTAAATGTGCGGATTCGAGGGGATGGTAGTATCAATGCAGGTAGTCGGCCATTGTACATTGTTGACGGAGTAATGATCTCAGCTGGTACAAATGATGCTCAATTAGTATCATCAACCAATGGTCTTGCTGCAATTAACCCTAACGACATTGAGTCAATTGATGTGCTTAAAGATGCCGCTGCTTCTGCTATTTATGGTGCTCAAGCTGCCAACGGTGTTGTAATCATTACCACAAAAAGAGGTAAAGAAGGTAAAGCACAATTTGAATTAAATGTTTCCGCCGGAGTGATGGAGGATCTTAAAAGATTTGACGTGATGACTGGTCCGGAATGGGTTGATTTTCACAGACAGGCATATGTTAACACATTCGGAGAAGGATCACCACAATTGGCTGCTTATGAAGCTCAGTGGGGAGAGTCTGCTGATGCTATTAACACTGATTGGCAAGATTTAGCCTTCAGAACCGGAACATTCAGAAATTATGAATTGTCCGCAAGAGGAGGAAATGCTGTCACCAATTATTTCGTTTCAGGATCTTATAATAAGACTGATGCACATGTCATTCGAACCGATTTTGAAAGATTCACCCTTCGAACCAATATTGAAACCAAGCTTACTGATAAAATCAAGGCTGGTGCCAATATCTCTCTTTCTAATGTTGTACAAAATCAAGCTTCAGAAGGTGGTTTCTTTGTAAGTCCAATATTTTCAGGAGCTGCGGGTGTACCTGCAGAGTCTCCATTTAACGATGATGGTACATATAATGACAACCTGGTTTCTGCAAACGGTTCAAACTTTGTGCGTTGGAACGACTTAAGTGTAAATAGTGCTACAACAAATACAGTGGTGGCCAGATTGTTCGTTGAATATCAGCCGATTGAAAACTTAACAATCAGATCAGCGGGTAGTGTAGAAAACAGAGCGAGTAGAGAAATTGATTATTGGCATCCAGATACCAATGATGGTCGAGCGTTTGGTGGATTGAACCAAAGTACGCATGTAACTGATCAGTCTTTACAAACAAACCATACGGTTTCATATAGCAGAGATATTAACAAACACTCTATTTCCGGACTCGTTGGTATTGACTATCGATATGACAGACAAACGCTTCTTTATGCTGCAGGCTCAGGATTTTCAAATGGACTGCTACAAACTATTGCTAACGCAGCAACTCCATTGAGTGTAAATGGAACGGATACAGAATGGAAACTAGCAGGTATCTTCTCTCGATTTGGATACATTTATGACGATAAGTATATCGCCTCATTCACAATTCGAAGAGATGGTTCATCAAGATTTGGTGGAGCCAATCAATTCGGAGTATTCCCGGCGGCATCAGTAGCATGGAGACTTTCTTCCGAATCATTCATGGATAATGTGAGTATTATCAATGATTTGAAAGTACGAGCTAGCTACGGGGAAACAGGTAACCACTTGATCGGAAACTTCGACGCGCTAGGGTTAGTGGGTGCCGGAGGTTCATATCAAGGAGGATCATCCCTTATTCCCACGAATATCGCAAACCCATTATTACAGTGGGAAACGAACGTATTCACAAACTTCGGTTTAGACTTTGGAATACTTGATGGAAGATTCAGAGGTTCCATTGATTACTACATCAGAGATACGAATGATCTATTGTTGAATTCACCGATTCCAAGAACGAATGGATTCAACACAATTACGAGTAACGTAGGTAAAATCCGGAATTCAGGAATTGAAATTGAGTTGAACTCAACCAACATTTCTAATGGTGGCTTCACTTGGACAACAAGTTTCAATATTGCCTTCCAGGACAGTGAAGTATTAGAACTGGCTGATTCGGATACATTAGTTATTGCAAATTCTGGGCAAACTTATATTGTTGGCCAGGAAATGAATGCATTCTATCTGCAAAGATGGGCCGGTGTAAACCCAGCAGATGGCCGACCTATGTGGTATGATGAAAACGGTGAAATCACGTATCAGAATGCATCTGGTAATACCAGACAAGTTGTTGGTTCAGCACTTCCTGATTATTTCGGAGGTTTAACAAACACTTTCTCATACAAAGGCATTGAGTTAAGCGTACTGTTCCAATTCCAAGCTGGAAATCTTATTCGAAATACGCAAAGAGCTTACATGCTTGATGCAGGGAACTCAGGGGGATCCAGAGGCTTATTGAGAGAAAACTTCAATGCATGGGAACAGCCGGGTGATCTTGTACCAAATGTAATACCTCTTGTAGGAGCTCAATCATATGCAAATGGCGCAGGTGATGCAAATGGTACCAACAATACCAGATTCCTCGAAAAAGGTGATTACCTGAGATTGAAAGAGGTAATTGTGGGCTATACACTTCCTAGCACCTTAATTTCCAAGATAGGATTGAATAGAGTACGAGTGTATGCAACTGGTGTAAACCTCTGGACTATGACGGAATTCACCGGATACGATCCTGAGGTTACTGGTACTGGATTTGGAATTGTACCTCAAGCAAGAACATACACATTCGGTGCACAAATTGGATTCTAATTAAACAGGACTTGAAATGAAAAAATATAAAATATTATTTGTTGCAATGGTTGTAGGCATGGGAGTCACCTCATGCTCAGACTGGTTGGATACTCAACCCGAGCAAAGCATTTCTGAAGAACTCGCTTTCTCTTCTCCGGAAACAGCAAGAGCAGTAATGCTTGGCGGGTATACAGGAATGTTTGCACAAGCATACTACGGAAGAGATATGATTATCGCTCCAGAGTTGCTGTCAGACAATGCGAAGATTTCACTTACTAATAGCGGTAGACTATTGGGTGAAAGTACAAACGATGAGCGATCTCACATTGGGGATCAGGGATTCTGGACCGCTTGCTACGATGTGATCAACCGAGTAAATCTCGTGCTTGCAAATATTGAGAGCACTCCGGGCATTTCTGACGCAGAGGTGAATCAACTGAGAGGCGAGGCATACTTTCTTCGGGGTTTAGTTTATTTCGACTTGGTAAGAGTCTATGGAAGAAATCCAAACTTCTTACTTGATAACTTCGATTTGGGTGTTCCGATACTTTTGACACCTTTTGATGGACTAGACGATGATGCATTTCCATCACGAGCTACCGTAGATGAAGTATATGCACAGTCGAAGG
Source organism: Ekhidna sp. (assembly GCA_965601465.1). Lineage (GTDB taxonomy): Bacteria > Bacteroidota > Bacteroidia > Cytophagales > Cyclobacteriaceae > Ekhidna. Next base: position 4,570,202 of record OZ271834.1, read on the forward strand.
CTGATCTTAATCAAGCGATTGCATTGTTGAACAATACGAATCAGCCATTTAGAGCGAGTCAAGTTGCAGCAAAGGCCATTCTTTCAAGGGTACATTTATACCTTCAGGAATGGCAAGATGCAGCTGACATGGCAACTGAAGCGATTAATGAGTCTGGGCTAACACTTACCGATCAGGCCGATTATTTTGACATCTTCACTGATGATTCAGAAGCAATTTTCAGTCTTAGAATCACAATAAATGAATCATTAGGTAACAACAATTCAATTGCTGTATTGTATGTTTTAAGTCCAGATGGTTCTGGTTACGGAGATGCTGTAGTACGTCAAAATTTCCTGGATGCATTAGAGCCAGGTGATATCAGAGGGGATTCCATTCAGCAGAGTACCAAAAGTGGTGAAGTGGTGAACTGGACACTGAAGTTTAACAGCTACGGCGGATCTATCGGTGAGGATAATATTCCGGTAGTACGACTCTCAGAGCTTTATTTGAATAGAGCAGAGGCGCTGGCAGAGCTTGGCGGAGCAGCTAATGAAACTACTGCATTGGCAGACCTAAATGCCATCAGAAACAGAGCTGGTTTAGCAAACGCTTCAAGTACTGGAGCCGCGTTGTTGCAAGATATCCTCGATGAAAGAAGAATAGAATTGGCGTTTGAAGGACATCGATTCTTTGACCTTAAGCGTCGGGGATTAGACATTCTGAAAGGAAACGCAATCGATGATTGTGTGACTTGTACGATCCCATATTCTGACTATCGTGTGGTTGCGGCTATTCAGCAAGCCGAGCTGGATGTAAACCCGAATTTGGTGAATAACCCTGGATATGGTGACAATTAAACTAGAGAAAAAATGAAAAAATTATTAACAATATTTTCAATAGCCTTACTCATATTTTCCTGTGAAGAGTTTTCTGATGGAATTTATAGTGGGCCGGACCAGATTGCTTTTGCAAGGACAAGTGCAGTAGGTCTTTATCTAGAGGAACCAACCGCTGGTGATGATGACCTGGATTCATTAGAGATTCAGTTGATTGGAGCTCAATCATCATCGGATATTACTTTCGATTTTGAATTGGATGCAACGAATGAAGCGGTGGAAGGTGTTCACATTGATTTTGTAACGACCGGTGGAACCGGCACAATTCCTGCAAACAGCAGTGTTGGATACATCTATTTTAGAGTTATTTCTGATAATTTCTCACCCTCTGATGAGATAGATCTTGTAATAAATCTAACAGGATCCTCTGTAAGTGTTGCAGGGAACTTCACTCAAATGTCTAAGTCGTTATCTATTACATGTGAATCTGATATCGCAGGTGATTACAATTTCACGTCAACAGGCCTCGCAGATCCTAATTTTGACGGAGTACAAACTCCATATAGCGTTACTGGAACAGTAACCGTGACAGCAGGTGCTGGAGTTGGTCAATATTCTGTAGACGATATGTCATTCGGATGTTACCCTCAGGTATATTTTGACACTCCTCCATCTGGTGGATTCACGGATATATGCGCGACTATCACTGGTGATGGAGATGTTGATCAGTATAATGATCCATTTACAATTAATGCAACCGTTAATGGAGACGGATCCATTGATTTGACATGGAGTAATACTTTTGGAGACACGGGTACGGTAACCCTAACTCCTACTCCTTGAATTAACATAATCTGATTTAAATAGGGAGCATCCTGATGCTCCCTATTTTGTTTTAAATACCATATTGATGAGAGTATTATTTTACCTGTTTGCACTAGCAGTTATATCAAATATTTATTCACAGCGACTTAATGCAGAAGTTATTTGCTATGCTTCCAATAAAGTTGAAAATACTAAAGTACCACTACGGCTTAGGTTCGGACAACATAGATTGGAATCTGAATCCGCCCAAACCAGCACGTTTGAAGTCGAGTATACTGGATTTACTGAGGAAGCTCAAGCAAGTTTTCAACATGCAGTTGATATTTGGTCCAGTATTATTAAAAGCGATGTTACCATTAGAATTGATGCTAATTGGGAATTATTGGATGCCGGGGTGCTTGGCTCAGCAGGCTCCAATGGATCTGCAAGAAATTTTGTAGGAGCTCCGATGAGAGACATTGATTACCCAATTGCTCTTGCAGAAAAATTAGCCAGAAGGGACCTAAACTCTGAGTTTTCCGCTGATATCAATGCCAACTTCAGCAGTGGTATCGATTGGTATTATGGCCTGGACGGCAATCCTCCTCCGGGAGAATACGATTTAGTTTCGGTCGTTTTACACGAAATAGGTCATGGTCTTGGGATTGCAGGAAGTTTTGGCGCAAACGTAGCAAGCCAAGCGGCAGATCACAGTCTTTTTACAGGGTTCCCAAGGATATATGACACGTACTTATATTCTGGTTCCAATCAAATCATTGACCGAGAAATATATGATTCTCAATCTGCGATTTATCAAGTAACGACATCCGGAACCCTCACTTTTAATAGTGAAATAGCACTGGCAAGGAATGAATCCTTTTTTCCTCCTATTTTTTCTCCCAGTCCCTATAACCCAGGCTCAAGTATTTCTCACCTGGACGAATCTTCTTATCCCGCCGGTGATCCCAATTCTCTAATGACCCCACAAATTGGACAGGCTGAAGCTATACATGATCCGGGAGATGTTCTCTACGGAATGATGATAGATATGGGGTGGGAATACGCATTCTTTAATCACTCAGCACTTGGGGATACAGAAGATGAATCTTCAAATCTTTCATTTTTAACTACAGTAGATAGTGATATGAACTATTCGAATGTGAGCCTAAACTATAGCGTTGATGGTGGAAGCTTGATCACCGCAGCACTAAATGGTACTGGAAATACCGATGAGTTTAGCGCAGAGATTGCGAATAGTGGCCCCTCTGTTATTACTTACCACTTTAGTCTTGAAGATGAGTATGGCAGAACCATACGGTCAGAAGAATTCGAATTTACCATTGGGCCAGATGTTGATTCTCCAACTATCGTTCATGAGCCGGTAACAACCTTCAGAAAATTTGGGAACGATGAATTTCCTGAATTCACCATTGAAATAACAGACAATATTGGGGTAGCTTCCTCGCAAGTGGAGTACAGGGTGAATGGAGGATCAATAGAAACTGTTGAAATCGAGTCAGAAACACTCACGCTTCCGTTAGACATTACTGAACTTGAATTCGGAGATGTAATTGAGTACCGAATCAGCGCGGTGGATGCTTCTTCTAACGCGAACGCTACACAACTTCCAGCAGAGGGATTTTATGAGATCCTGGTCATAGATGTAATTACAGAAAGCTATAGTGCCAACTTTGATCTTGATAATGGCAGAGCGTTTAACTCAGACGAATTATATAGCATAGAGCAGCCAGAAGGTTTCACTTCATTGGGTTATCATTCGACACATCCGTATCCGATTGGAACAGAGATCACAGACTATTATTTAGACTTTCTAGGTGATGTAGTAATCGCCAATGAAACAATGGTTGTGGAGTATGAAGATATTGCACTACTCGAACCAGGACTTCCCGGAAGTAACTTCGGTTCAGGAGCATACTATGATTACATCGCTTTGGAGGGATCATCAGATGGTGGAGAAACATGGATTACCCTTAAAGGCTATGATGCCAGCTATTCAGAATCATGGCTCAACAAGTACAACGAAAATATTGTGGATAACAATTCTCTGAGTACTGGTGATGCTTCACTTTACGAACCTCACGTGCTTACCCTCAATGATTTTTTTGAGGAAAATTCAATCATAAAGCTCAGATTCCATCTATTTACGAATGCCGTCAATTCCGGCTGGGGCTGGGCTCTTAGAAACTTTGATATCTACCAGGAAATCCCACTTTCAACTTTGACGGATAAGGAAATCTTTATTTATCCTAACCCTGTCAGCGAATATTTAAAGGTGAGTGGGCTCAATAACAGTCAGACCTTCCAAATAATTGACATGAACGGCCGAGTAATTAAAGAAGGGTCTTTTATCTCAAAAATTCCGATAGCCGAACTTAACCCTGGGACCTTCGTCATGATCCTAAGATCATCAGGAAATGAGGATTTGAAACTGACATTTATAAAAAAATAACCAATGAAATATTTAGTAACTATCATAGTCACATTCGCATTTTTTAAGTCTAATGCTCAAATATCAAATCTTCAAACGTTGCAAGGACAAATCGTAAAAGAGGATCAAATAAAAAATCTTGCCGAAGGCTCGCCTTATATGATTGATGACTTTACCGAAGGATATTTGAAATACCCGGAAAAAACCTATGACGGCATATTTATGAGGTACAATTCTTTAAATCAAGAATTTGAAGTACAAAGAGAAAATGGTGAAATCATAATCCTCAAAATGACGAATATTTTGCGTGTAGGGTTTGACAGAAAAAGACCTCAAGTTTTTGGAGTAGAAATGATCACCATTGACAATAATTGGTACCAGGAACTTATTCCCAATAGATTTTACAAATATTACAGCACATCCATTGTGGAAGAGGCTCAACCTGGCTACAATACCGCAGAGAGAAAAAAAAGATTTGTAACGCAGGTACAATATTTTATCACCTATTCGGCTGTAAATTTCACTGAAGTAAGTCTCAAGAAAAAAGACATACTGGCAGTACTCAAGAATCAGGAAGATGCGAATAAGTATGCGAAAAATAACCGCCTTAAATTCACGAAAGAGGAGGATGTAATTAAGATTTTGTCATTCAACAAAAATTAATCGAGTAAACCCCTGACTGATAAAATGCGATGGACCATCGAATCAAGTTTTATCATTTGGGGGTTTTCCTTTTGCACTTTTAAGATTTTTCTGGAATCCCGTTTAGTAATCACAATTTCTTTATTACTATCATCCACAGAACCTACTTCTAATGATGAGGGACCATCTAGCATTACTTCATCCATCATTTGAACCAAACTAGCATATTCTGATCGACTGATTTTACCTTCATAGTGGGCCGATTTCACATTCTTATAGCCTTTAAATGACAAGTTTCTTAGACTATCAATCTTGACTTCATAAACCGGACAATTGCCCATGCATTCAAAAGTCTGAAGATTGAGATTATACAGTGCTTCATTTTTAGCATTCACACAACCAAAAACCATTAGCAACCAACCTATCCTCCAATTAAACTTCATACCTAAAGATATATTTTGATTGAAATGATAACTACTTATTCTGAGCTATAGAGACAAAAAATTTCTTTGGGCTTGTGTCCAGAAAGTACTTAAAGTCTTTAATCAGATGAGATTGGTCGTAATATCCACACAAATACGTGAGTTCTGTCAAACTTTGGTTGGGTTCTTCCAGGTATGAATTAATGAAATAGTTGATTTTTTCAATTTTACAGAACTCCTTCGGTGTCAGACCAACCTCTCGATTGAAATGCTGTTCCAATTTAGATTTGCTCACATTCAATGATGAGTAAATGTTCTTTATTGAGGTCCTCCCAAATGACTCCCTGATTTGTTCAATGGAGTTGAGAATGGTGTCATTAAATTCATACAGATCAATCGTGGCATGCAAAGCTTCCTCTATGATATCACTGGCCTTATAAGTATCGCCATTTTCCCAGGCTTTATATAAGCCCTTTCGCTGGCTTGCAGCGAGGTTTACTACAAACACCCCATTTGAAACCTCTTTGAGCTCTCTAGCGATCTTATTGGCGTATAGAGGGCTTATTTTGACCAACAAGCAATCCGTATTGTTTGGCAATTGAATAGAAACCCCCCTTCTCCTGGGTTTACAAAAGTAACCCACCCCTTCTTTAAGGGTTACTGGTCTTACGCTCCCTATACATTTAAAGGTAATATCTGTTTTAATCGGGATGAATATTTCCGCCATGTTGTCTGGTACGAGCACCTGCGGGATCCCATTTTTAAGTCCTCCTATTCGTATTAAGTCCTCTACGATAGGAATTTTTTCTGTTAGTAGTCCTGTTTGAGTATACATGATTGGTAATTGTTTCAACCAAAAACGTATTGCAAAGCCCACTACCTATTGATTTTCAGGCACATATGTTAACAATCGTGATTCTTTATATAAAGGATCACGCTTTTTAACTTTTTGAAAAAAATGTAATAGGGGATTTATTATTTCGACTGTTTTACAGCCCGAAATTGCGTTGGGGACATTCCTGTCTCGCTTTTAAAGGCATTATAAAAGGAAACTTTGTTGGAAAAACCGCACTCATCCGCAATCGCTTCTATCGTATAATGGTCAAAATTTCCGCCAGTGAGTAGCTCTTTAGAGTGCTCAATCCTAAACGAGTTGATGAATTTATTAAAATTGCCGTTGCTGAATTTGTTAATAGAGCGTGACAGTTGCCGTTCATTCGAGGATAGCTCACTGGCCAAATCCGATAGTTTTAAACTTTTGTTTAGGAAGTACTTTTCCTTTGTAATTAGCTCAATGGTACGATTAAAAATTTCATTTAACTCTTCTTCATCTTCCAGAGCACTGTTTTCGGGTGATTTTTGAGGACGATATTTGGTATACCATATTAGAGCAATACATATTAAGGTTAAACCTATCGCAATCATTATCCAATTCACTTTCAGTTGGTAGTCGTTGAGAATAAAACAAGCATTAAAGCTAACAACCCTCATTCGTGAGAAAAATCTTCTTTTTTACAGTTATGCGGTTTCAACCTTTTTTACAATTATCAAAAAAGGCATGACTCTATCCTTGTATTCCTCTTCATACTTAACAGAGGGGTATCAGGTTGCCACCTGGCCCCTCTTTTTTTTCTTTAGCCCATTTCATTAGATTATTCGAAGAATACCATTTAACAATTCAAGGTTATTTCAATCTGAACAACTATAAATATTTTTTTTTCGTTAAAAAATGTACATTTGAATTACCATCAGCTACAGTCAAAACATGGAAAAGAAGAAAAGAGACAATTGGCTCAATTTCAAAAACATCATCCACTATGCTTTCGACGACATGTGGAGAAGCATGTGGCAGTTTCTTCTTAAAAGACAAAATAGATTCCACCGTCATCATGTCCATCATGATCATGAATAACCAACCAAATAAGAAATAAATGACAAGTCGGCTTTTTGCCGACTTTTTTTTTTGAAATAATTTCACCCCTAAGCAACCATTAGCTTTACAGCTGCATCTACCCCATGAAGGTCAAAACCATGCTGCGAATTAATAAGTCACTAACCGAAGAAGAACTGCTGGAAGGCTGCCGTAAGGGCAAGGCTTCCTCACAGCGTGGTTTATATGATCGCCTGGCTCCTAAAATGTTGGGAGTTTGCCTTAGATACATCAAAGATCGTGAAGAAGCGGAACATGTAATGATCGGAGGCATTGTAAAGGTTTTTGAAAAATTGGATCAGTTTAAGAGCGAAGGAAGCTTTGAAGGTTGGGTACGTCGCATTCTTGTGAATGATTGTTTGATGTACATTCGAAAAAATCGAAATATGTCATTACAGACAGACATTGAGTCTGCTACAAACAGCCCCAACCTTAGCGTCATGGAAGATGCACTTGATAAAGAAGACTTACTCAAGCTGATCGGGGAACTACCGATAGGATATCGGACGGTTTTTAACCTCTATGCGATAGAGGGATATAGTCATGCAGAGATTGCGGAGCAGCTGGATATCAGCGAAAATACTTCAAAATCTCAGCTGAGCAGAGCCAGAAAGTGGTTACAAACCCGACTGGCAGAAATGGAAAACGAACTAGAAAATAAGATTACAAATGGATCAACAAAAAATTGATCGGTTATTTAGGGAAAAGCTGGGACATATGGAGGTGGAACCTTCCATTAAATCCTGGTCACAGGTTGAGAAGCAAATTCGACCTAAAAGAACCCCTATTGTTTACTGGGTAGCAGCCTCCGTAAGCTTGTTGTTTATCTCATGGATCGTTTGGCCAGAACAATCTCAGCGAGACTTAACCACCGTAGCTGCTGTTGAAGTTAATTATCCAATTAATCAGGCAATACCAGAATTTGTGCTACCTGAAATTATTGTCGAAGAGGAAGAAGAAGTAGAGGTTATTCCTGTTAAAAAACTTCAACCTAAAACTCAAGCTCTGCCACAGTTTGCAGTCAATGAAAAAGTGGATGAAGAAGTGGAAATTAAAAAGGAAATGGTTCCAGAGTTGGAAGGTATTGACACTCAGACAGCAGTTGCTGAGGCTGAAATTGAAGCACCTGTTATTAAAAAAGAAGTGAAGAAAGCTGTAGAGCAGCCTGCATTCAGAGCGGTAAAAATTACTTATATAGCATCTGCCAGCACTGTTCCAACAGCAGAGGATACGCAGAAAAGTGATTCTACTGGAGTACTTAAAAAGTTCATTGCTTTCACGGAAAAAATAGCTCCAGGAGATATGTTGGCTGACATCAAAACAGCTAAGGATAATCTGCTCAATGGTGGATTAAAGAATAAAAAGGACAGAAGCTCATTATAAAGACTAACAAAATGAATACTACATATAAAGGATATAAAAGGATGAAATCGTTACTAGCCCTCCTTGCAATGATACTGATACTACCGGCAACTGCGTCATTATCCGACCCATTAGATACAAAGCAGGATACGGTAATTATAGAATTAAACAACAACAGCAAGATCGTTATCATCACTAAAAGCCGGGAAGATCTGGCCTCTTTAGAGAATTATGATATCAACCAGATGGTCAGAGATCTAAATGATCAACTCTCTGATAGTGTAGAATATATGGAAATCCAGGATGGAAAAGCATATGTTAATGAGGATGAGGTTGAGATGAAGGACTGGAGAATCAATGATGATGAGGTAAGAATCAAACTGGGAGGAGTTGAAGTAGATGTAGACCCTGACGAAATGGACGACTGGGACGAAGACGATTGGGAGGATCGTAGAAAAGTAACCTACGAAGCTGAGCGTGTAGATAAAACGACTCATCATTTCAACATTGATATTGGACTCAACAATTGGCTGGAAGACGGTAGCTTCCCTACAGGTAATGAACCTTACACTATCAAATCGTTCGGCTCCTGGTATGTAGGACTGAACAGTACCAACCGTACATGGGTAGGTGGTCCGCTTTTCCTGGAATGGGGAGTGGGTATCAGCTGGTACAATTGGAAATTACAAGACCCTGATTATATCATTGAGGAAGGCGCTAATGAAATAGAATTTAACCTGGCTCCTCCTTCGCAAAACGGCAAAAAAAGTAAGCTTACTGCATCATACCTTAATGCTACTGTGGTACCTATGTTCGATTTTTCTAGAGGTAGAAGAAAAATCACTAGCATTGAGTCGGGAGGTATAAGAATTAAGAAATATTCCAGAAAAGGTTTCCGCTTTGGAGTGGGTGGCTATGCTGGATATAGAATAGGAAGTCATACGAAGTTCAAGTACCGCGAAGATGGTGACAGGGAAAAGGATAAGGAAAGCGATAATTTCTTCCTCGAAAACTTCCGATATGGAATCAGAGCACAAATTGGATGGAAAGGTGTAGAACTATTCGCAAACTATGATTTGAACGATGTGTTCTCCTCGAACCGAGGACCTATAAATGCGGATGGCGAAAATGCAAGTCTAAGCGCGATTAGCTTCGGTATCACATTATAGCAATAAGTATAAAGCATCATCAAAGCGCCTATTTTACAATGGGCGCTTTTTTTATGCCTCGCCATGAAGCATTTCACGTTCCGTTTTTGTCACCCGCATATCTCGCACAAACTTATCTTCTGACGGTCTTAGAAATGAATACTGAACAAGTACAGCAAAATAGGAGATTACAAAAATAAATGAAGGCTGCACCCACATAGCTCCTGCAGCAAGCATCCCAACAACCGCAAGAATTCCATATTTTATGAGGTTCTTTCTTTTAAAATCTAACATCTTTTCATTCAGAGACATCCCCTCCACCACCTTGTATTGGACCTTCCTTCCTTTCCAAGCATACCAGCTACCGTAACCAATCACCCAAATCAACTGGGCCAATGCAATAAATAATGGGCTTGCCATAGAGGCTTCTTCCTTATTAAAGCCTGAATCCCATTCTAGAAAAAGGAGGGCAAAGGGGACCAAAGTCAATGCAATAATACCGTGATAAATCTGATAAATCTGATGATGATAGTCTTTCCAATTGATCGATTTTTCTCCCATCATGTAAAGGAACCAAAAAAACTTTTTACAACCCTATCAAAAAAATAGACGTATATTACTATGATATCATTTTAATATCACTTAATTATTTTGTCATGAAAGCTATTATCACACTTATTCTAACTGCCACCATCACCTTCGTCAGTGCTCAATCATTTTCAGAAGAACCTGTTTCAATTGGAGAGCTGAAAGGCACATTGTCTATACCGGAAGAAAACTCGACCACAGCTATTATGATTATTTCTGGTTCAGGCCCGACCGACCGGAATGGAAATAGTGCATTGGGACTGAACAATAATTCACTCAAAATGGTAGCCGAACAACTTACTGAAAATGGGTATGCGGTATTGAGATACGATAAACGTGGCGTCGCAGGAAGTCAAGCAGCAGTTTCAGACCCTGTTAGTCTTCGGTTTGATCATTTTGTAGATGATGCTAAAAGCTGGCTGCAACTTCTTTCTGATAGAGGATATAAGAAGATAATTATTGCTGGTCATAGCCAAGGTTCACTGATAGGAATGTTGGTGGCTCAGGGTAACGAGAATGTCATCGCATTTATATCGTTGGCTGGCCTGGCTGAAGATTCAGGTGAAGCCATCGTGAGGCAATTAAAAGCGCAATCACCAGTCTTAGCAGAAGATGCTCGGGTTAATATCGACTCAATGAAAGCAGGACATACCGTAACTCAATACAACCCGTATTTAATTTCAATTTTTGGACCAGCGATTCAACCATTTTTAAAGTCGTATATCGCTTATACTCCTTCCGAGGAAATCAAGAAACTGGATGTTCCTGTTTTGATTGTTAATGGAACCACTGATTTACAAATTGATTTACCACAAGCAAACAGCTTGAAAGAAGCATATCCTGCAGGTGAATTGCTCATTATCGAAGGCATGAATCATGTGCTCAAAGATGCACCAGCTAATGACATGGCAGCTAATGCTGCAACTTATAACAATCCAGATTTACCACTTAGTGACGGTCTAATCTCAGGAATGCTTCAATTCATTGAAAAACTTTAAATAAAACGACTATGCAATCACAAGAAAAAAATCATAAACCCGCTTCCGGCTACCTGGCGCTATTTGTCAACTTTGTGCTACTCGGTACCTTCATCACCATGGTTTCGCTTACGCAGCAACCGATCTGGCTGATACTTCTACTCCCATGGTTAATTATGATGCCCGGATTCTTTTATGTAAATCCAAACGGCTCACGTGTGCTGGTGCTATTCGGTAAATACATCGGGACCGTCAAAGAAAATGGATTCTATTGGGTTAATCCCTTCTATGTAAAGAAGAGGATAAGCTTGCGAGCCAGAAACTTTGACAGTGAACGAATTAAAGTTAACGACAGCATTGGTAATCCAATTATGATTTCAGTGATTTTAGTTTGGCGAGTGAAGGATACCTTTTCTGCTGCTTTTGAGGTGGATGATTACGAAAACTTCGTACGCGTGCAGACCGATGCAGCAGTCAGAAAACTTGCTGGTAGCTATCCTTACGACAATTTTGATGATGAGCAAGCTGAAGTGACTTTGCGATCTGGGATCAAGCAGGTGAATGAAGACCTGGAGAAAGAGTTGGATGAACGACTGGCCATTGCTGGTATTGAAATCTTAGAAGCTCGAATTGGATACCTGGCCTATGCCCAGGAAATTGCAAGTGCCATGTTAAGAAGGCAGCAAGCAACAGCAATTGTTGCGGCACGGCATAAGATTGTGGAAGGTGCAGTGAGCATGGTGGAAATGGCCCTGGATGAATTAAGAGAAAAAGAGGTCATAGAGCTCGACGAAGAAAGAAAAGCAGCCATGGTCAGTAACCTGATGGTCGTATTATGCGCTGATAAAGATGTTGCTCCTGTGGTGAATTCCGGAACCCTTAATCACTAATTCCAATGAATAATTACAAGTTTATCAGGCAGAAAGCTTTTGAGAAAATGGACAAGTTCGAAAAGCGTGTAAATGATGCCACCATGCAGGGTTGGAAAGTAAACAGCATTGCTAGTGATAACGGAACAGTGACTGTTTTACTGGAAAGAGAACGCTAAAGCCATCGGTTATGAAAGGAAAATTGTTTTTTAAGGAAGAACAAAGTTTTGTAGGCACCTGGAGCTGGTACCTTGTCATTGGCATTACTGTTTTAGCGGTTGGAGGAACTACAGTTGGACTGATGTTCTCCAATGACTCAGAAGGTGTTATCGGATTGATTATTGCTGCTATAGCAACAGGAGGAATATTGGTGCTTTTTTACACCTCTAAGTTACATGTATCTATTGATCAAAATCGTCTTTATTACCGATATCCACCGTTTGTAAATGGCGAAAAATCCATTTCCAAAGATGACGTTAAGGAGATATACGTACGAAAATACAAACCTATTGCTGAATACGGAGGCTGGGGATATAGATACAGATTAAGATCTGGAAAAGCGTTGAATGTTGCAGGAAATGTAGGGCTGCAATTGGTATTTAAAAACAATAAGAAATTATTGATAGGCACCCAAAAGCCTGATGCAATGAAGGAAGCTGTGAGGAGATTGAAAGAAAACTGGGGTCTGGATGGCTAAAAAGAAACCATTTGCTTTACGTCTTAACGAAGACACCATGAAGGCCCTTGAAAAATGGGCAGCAGATGAATTTCGTTCTACCAATGGTCAAATTGAGTGGATCATTCACAAAGCATTGAAGGAAAACAAACGATTGAAATAATCAAACTATGAAAACCCTGGAAATCATTGTACTACTCGCCTTCTCTGTATACATCTTATTAGACTTTTATAGGAGTCGAGATTATTTTCAAAATCGTAAAATGCTAGTGCTAGCTATTTACAGTCTCATCTATCTAATCACTATTCCCGGACTTTTTGTAGTGAATGGTGGAGAGCACCTGCTCAGCAATATTTGGATCATTGCGATCCTTGGAATCCCAGTAGGGATTTACAACTTTCTTCGAATCGAAAAAACCAGGGAAGCCTTTCTGACAGAAGGTGTGAGAATTTTAGTTACAATAACCATCATTATTGTGGCTTTCTGGAAACTAGGGATCTTTTAAAGTACAATGACATCCATTACTGCCCTACAAAGAACATGGCATTAACCATAAGTAGCTTCCCATTTTGCCAAAACGATCGGAAAAGTGGGTTGTCTACTATATGAACAATCTGTCCGCTTCCTTTATTCTCAACTCCAAATACCAGTGATTCGGCCATGTCTTCCTTAGCGTATTGTCCTGCAAAACCACTTAATAGATCATCCTTATCCACCACTATGCCCACATTATTGCCATCCAAATACGCAACTTTTCGAGAGCCAGTTTTTAATGTATAATAGGTATCATCATATCCAAATGCGAGTGGATGCGACTTGTCCATTTTTACCTTATAAATCGCACCAGGAGCAAAACCTTTAATAAGGTCACGTTCCTGATCTTCAAATGCTACTAAACGAGCCATTTCATCCCTTTCTTTATCACTTTTCTCAGCAGCTTTTTTCGCTGCCTCACTCACAAATGCAGATAAAGAAGAGTAGTCAGTATCTTTCAGTTTGTTGAGTGCCCCTTCAATGGCAATCAATTTACCTCCTGCTGACACCCAATTCATCAATTTTTCCATTTGTGACTCCCTGAAACTGCTATACCAACCACTTTGCATGATTAGCACATCATATTTCGAAAGATTTACCTGGTTGAAATATTCTGTACCCAAAGTGGTCACTGGGTAACCTAACTCTTGTTCCATGAAATGCCAGTTCGCACCAAACGCTAGCGAAGATGTGCCTTCTCCGCTCAATAAAGCGATTTTGGGTTTCTTCAAATACCTCACATCAGAAGATCCAATATCAGGTCCTGCGTCCATGAAACCCGTTTGTACCGCAGTTATTGATCGTTTATACTCATTTGCCAACTGAACAATTTCTTTCTCAAAGTTCGATATCGACTTATTATCGCGCTTGGCAATAATCAAGCTTCCACGACCAAAAGAATTTCCTTTATAGGTTATTGGTTTTCGGCTAAATCGCACTTTAATATCCGATTTAAGAAGTGCGGTAAGAAATCTGGCATCATCCATACTGTTCCATTTACTGATAAATGCATATGCCTTATCTGGAGTTGTTAACTCTATAGCTTCAAGCTTATTCATTGGCTGAACAGCAACCATCTGCTGAGAAGCATAGGCTTCTATTCCATATGCATAAGGGACTCCCCATGCGGTGATATCATACGTCACCGAATCCACCAATTTGGTTTTGGGCTCTAAAAGGATATGCGCCAAAGTCGCCTTCGGTTGATTTGTGTTGATGACCAGATCATTTGATGCGATAGAGAAGCCAGTCTCTCGGCCTGTTTTATAATTATATCCCCTCAATCCCCGCGTATTAGTAGCACTACCGTATTGAATTCCTTGATCATCTAGCCACGCCATTAATGTGTTGAATTTGTCCCTATTCCCATCAAATTTCAAAACAAATGTCTTGTAGTTAAGCGAGGAATTATCTCCAAAAAACTTACCGAATTGATCCAGAAGACGATCCGCATGATTTACCGTAATTTCTATGGTAGATAACCCTGTGGTGTGATGATGGGCAATACGATCTTTAAGTGTAAGTGTATCTCCTTCCTGCTTGATGATCCCTAGTCCTGCTCTTCCATGGCCTGCCTGCTCGTATGTCATCCCTATTGCTCCATTATAAGTTGGATAAGTATCCCCATAGCTTGGATAGAGTAAATCAAAGAACTGTTTCGTAAAATAAAACCAGTTGTTTTCGTCAAAGTACTTTGCATGATTCTTTCCTATTTCTGTCTGGAAATCACGTTGGAAATCAGTAATCAACTCATGGAAAGGTTGTGCCGCAGGAGCAAAGTAATAGGGTGAGTTGATGCCTTGTTCATGAAAATCAACATGAATTTGAGGAAGCCATTGATTATAAACTTTTATCCTGCTTTTAGTTTCTACTTGTGTTTGCCATGCCCAGTCTCGATTGAGGTCAAATAGGTAATGATTGGGCCTTCCTCCTGGCCACGGTTCATTGTGTTCCAGGGCATTAGGATCTGGATTATAGGGCAGACTCCCATGTTGCCAATAAAAATTCACATATCGATCCCTACCATCAGGATTAACGCATGGATCAATAACAACAATTGCTTTCTCTAGCCAGGCGTCTTTGTCTGATCCAGACTTAATGAGTTCATGAATTGTGGCCATAGATGCTTCCGTAGAGGAAGATTCATTTCCATGGACATTGTAGCTTAACCACACAATTGGAATATTAGTAGTTGGAGTTCCCTCGGCTAAACCAGCGCGTCTTAAATTGTCTAGTCGGATATTTTCCAGGTTTTCAATATTTTCTTTTGAGGATACAAAAGCCAATAGTAAAGGCCGATTTTCATAGGTTTTCCCATATTCTAGGAGGCTTATCTTATTGGAATTTTCAGAAAGGTGCTTGTAGTAGTCTACTACTTGATGGTGTCTAGAGAATTTTTCACCTAATTCATATCCTAAGAATTCTTCTGGACTTTTTATTTGCGAATGAACCAAAGCTGGTAAAAACGAAAGTAAAGCAATGAGTGTCTTCATATGTTTCATTTAAGGATTCGCAAATTAAATCGATAAACTCGGCCCACAAACCGAAAAGTGTTGGATGGTCTTTCGTTTCAGTTTATCAAAAGAGTATATTTGGTAGATCTGGCTTTAACCAATGATCAAGATTAACCATCTACTTTCCCTCTTTTTAGTCCTGGGACTGTTTACAGCATTAGGTCAGGAAACGGTTATAGATAGCCTTGAAAATGCCTTAAAAGAAGCCAATACAGATACCTCTAAGATCAATATTCTTATTGACCTGGCATATCGGGGAAACAGTCCCGAACAGCAATTGGAATACGCCAGACAGGCATATCAAATTGGACAAAATGTAGCATCCATTAAGCACAAAAACAGATCAAAGATTGTCACTGGAATTTTTTATTCATCCTATGACCTTGATTCTGCAGTCGTACTCATGAAGCTTGGCGCAAAAAATTACATGGCCAATGACATGATGGACTATGCAGCAAATGCATACTATATCATGGGAGTAACCTATGAGATTGAAAACGCGCTGGACTCGGCCATCTCGTCGTATATCAAAACTTATGAACTGGCCGAACAGAGCAAAAAACATCCTGAATTTGGCAACGCAGCTTATGCGCTGGCTAATATTCAAAATAAAAGAGGAGAAAACGCTGAGGCCCTGAGGTGGGCACAACGAGCAAAAGCTGCCTATGAAATGGGAGGACTTGAAAAAGAAATAAGTCAAGCACTCAACCAAATAGGAATCATTTATGATCAAAAAGGGCTCTTTTCTGAAGCGCTTGATAACTACCTAGAAGCAAGAGATCTGGCGATTAAAGCTGAAGATATCTCAGGAGAAATACTCATTAACAATAATCTCGGAGTGATTTATGACAACATGAACAACTCAGAAATGGCCATGCAGTATTACAGTGACGCTCTTGAAAAGTCTCGAATTAATAACCTGAAGGAAAATGAAGCAACCTTGCTAAACAATCTGTCTTATATTCATCTGACCAATGGAGATACACTTAAATCAATTCGCCTTCTAAAACAATCCTTGGCAATCGATCTTTCGGACCTATTTCCATGTTTTGAAAGCTATCCATTAGAGGGTATGGGGTCCATATATATAGCCTTAAATAGACTGGACTCTGCTGAAATACTACTTACTAAAGCGTTAGAGACATCTACAACATGCGAAGACGTAGCAGCAATAGCGGCCATTCAAAAAGATCTTGGTCAATTGTATTCTAAGCAGGGTAAACCGGGAAAAGCCAAATCCGCTTTTGAAAGTGCGATAAAAATCAGTAAAGAAGCAAGTCTGAGATCCGAAACAAGAGATGGACTTTTCGCTTACTATCAATTTCATAAAAGATATGGCAATTCAATTCAGGCCATGAAATATCTGGAGGAATACCAAGCGCTTTCTGACTCGATTTATAAGGAAAGCCAGGTGGAGAAAGCCACACAATTGGCAGCAGAATATGAGTTTAGGAAGCAGGTAGCTGAAATGGAACAGGAACGTGAAGAATCTGAGAGGAAATTTGCAGAAGAACTAGCAGCAAAGTCGTTCGAAAACAAGCTTGTCTTGTTAGCACTAGTGCTTTTTATACTATTAGCATTTACGCTGGCCAGATCCTATTTCTTGATCCAGAGGCACAATAGGAAGTTGACATGGCTAAACGATGAGAAAAACAAACTGATGGGAATCGTCGCTCATGACCTTCGGAATCCTTTAAATATGATCATAGGGTTGATCACTTTATTTAAAGACTCGGCCAAAAATCATGGGGATAAAAACCTTGAAAAGTATGTAGAGCTTCTGGGTGCTTCTTCAGAACGCATGCGAAATATGATCGATCGGGTACTTGATATCAGTGCGATTGAAAATATGAAGGTGAATTTGAAGCTGGAAAGGACCAACTTATCGTCATTGACCTATGAGTCGATCCACAATTTTGATATTATCGCCTCGCAAAAGGAAATAGAAATCATAGATAGTATCGATAAGTCTAAAGAATGCTTCTCTGAGGTTGACCCGAGCTATCTTGTTCAAGTAATTGACAACCTTCTTTCGAATGCCATTAAGTTTTCAGAAAGAGGCAAGAAAATAGAAATTTCTCTTCTTTCTAACAACAGCCATCACGAAATTGTAGTAAAAGATGAAGGTCCGGGAATAAGCGATGAAGAACAGAAAAGTATATTTCAGGCATATACGACATTAAGTTCTAAACCCACAGAACAAGAAAAATCAACTGGTCTGGGACTGTCTATCGCTCACAAATTCATTGAAGCGATGGGTGGTAAGATCGAGTGCCATAGCAAACCTGGCCAAGGCACATCTTTCAATTTGATTTTTGAAAAGGCCTGATCTATCCCATTTCAACCCTTACACGATCAGTTAGTGGCTTACCCACACATGTGAGCACATAGCCTTCATCCAATTCATCCTGTGAAAGTCCTTCAGCTTCATCTATGCTGATTTTACCTTCTATGCATTTGCCCCTGCACGCCGTACAAAGACCACTTTGACAGGAATAAGGCATATCCAGATCATTATCTAAAGCAGTATCTAAAATCGAGGCGCTTTTCTTCACAGTTATTGAATATTCTTCACCATCCAATAATATGGCTACTTCACTTTCAGAAGTTGAGCCCTTATCAATAATTTCCTGTGGAGAAGTCTTCCCAGCTTCGAAGCTCTCCATGCGGATTGCGTCCTTTTTGATACCAAATTTGTCCAAACCTTCAGAAACCACATCCATCATTGGCTGTGGCCCACAGATGTAAAATTCAGTGTCTGCTTTAGCCGATACCTGGGTACAAATTTCTCCAATCATTGCTGGCGTTGGTCTGCCATTGAAATCTGCTTCACCCTCTTCAAGAATGTGGATGGCTTTAAATCTTTCAGGATATTTTGATTCAAGATTGGAAATAAGCTCTTTAAATATGATAAAATCTTTGGTGCGATTCCCATAAACTAACGTCGTGGTGCTATCTGGTTCTTTCAATAGAATGGATCGAATTATTGACATCAACGGGGTAATACCGCTTCCTCCACCAAAGAAAATTGCATGTCGCTTATTTGATGCATCATACTCTGTTGTAAACATTCCCATCGGTTCCATAATCTCCATCGCATCACCGGCCTTGGCATGGTCATTCAAATCATTTGACATAGCTCCACCTTCCACACGTTTCACAGTAACAGCAGGATGTTCATCCTCAAATGGTGTGGTACAAAGTGAATAGGCTCTTCTGATCTTCTTCCCGTTTACTTCCTTTATGATAGTAATAAACTGACCCGGTTCGTAATCGAATGATTCCGGTTTTTCAAAAACAAGGTTCACAGCGTCTTTAGCCACATCTACAACCTCCTTAACGGTAAGTGTATGATACCTGCTGTCTTTCTTTTTCTTGTTTTTCTTGAATAATGAAAATGCCATGTTGTCAATTTTAAGGCCGCAAAGATAATTCTCCTAATGAGGTCAGGCAAGTAAACATCATGAGGTACTTTTGTGTTCGTTTTTACCGAATATAAATTCATGAATTTTAATCCACTAGAAGGTATTTCACCTATTGACGGACGATACCGATCAAAAGTATCGCAGCTCGCTGATTTTTTTTCCGAAAAAGCACTCATTCAGTATCGGGTAAAAGTTGAGGTTCTTTACTTTATTGCTCTTCATGAAAGCGGCATACCGCAGTTGGAAGGCTATGACACAAAATATAATAGTGACCTGGAAAATATTTATAAGTCCTTTTCATTGAAAGACGCTGAAGCCATAAAAGAGATTGAAAAAACGACTAATCATGATGTAAAGGCTGTAGAATATTTCATCAAGGAAAAGTTTGACCAACTGGGACTTCAGGATTTTAAGGAATTTATTCATTTCGGTCTTACCTCCCAGGATATTAATAACACCTCCATCCCTTTATCTCTGAAAGACGCATTGGAACAGTCTTTTTTGCCCAAACTCGAGGAATTAATTGGAGAATTAGCTTCTAAAGCTGAATTATGGAATAATATTCCAATGCTCGCCAAAACACATGGACAGCCAGCATCTCCTACGAAACTCGGTAAAGAAGTCATGGTATTCGTGGCTAGATTGAAAGAGCAACTTACCTTATTGAAGCAAGTTCCGTTCGCTGCTAAGTTTGGGGGAGCAACAGGAAATTTCAATGCCCACAACGTGGCATACCCAGGTCATGATTGGCATTCCTTTGGAAATAAATTCGTTTCGGAAAAGTTGGGTCTTAAGAGAAGCCATCCCACTACCCAAATAGAGCATTATGACCACTTAGCGGCTATCTTCGACGGATTGAAACGAATCAATACCATCTTGATCGATTTCAGTAGAGATGTATGGCAATACATCTCAATGAATTACTTCACCCAGACCATCTCAAAAAATGAAGTGGGCTCGTCTGCTATGCCTCACAAGGTGAATCCTATTGATTTTGAGAATGCAGAAGGGAATTTAGGTATTGCCAATGCGCTCTTTGAGCACTTAAGTGCAAAACTTCCAATTTCTCGATTACAGAGAGACCTTACCGATTCAACTGTATTGAGAAATATCGGTGTTCCGATTGCTCATTCATATATATCCATTCTTTCGCTTGAGAAAGGCCTGTCTAAAATAAATGCAAATGAATCAGCTATTCGGACTGATTTAGAGGATAACTGGGCCGTAGTAGCAGAAGCGATTCAGACCATATTAAGGCGTGAAGGATTTCCTAAACCATATGAAGCATTAAAAGCACTGACCAGAACGAATGAAGCAATTACCGCATCATCGATTAAGACCTTTATCGAGGGACTTGATGTATCAGATGAGCTCAAAGCCGAGCTGGTTGGAATTACCCCTTATAGTTACACTGGTAGTTAAAGATTAAGCTACGCCAGCCAGTAAGTACAAAACAGCCATACGAATAGCAACACCATTTTCAACTTGCTGCAAGATGATTGAATGATCAGAGTCTGCAACATCACTGGTGATCTCAACTCCCCGATTAATTGGACCGGGGTGCATTATGGTAATTTCTTTATTGAGTGAGTCTAACAATTGCTTGTTGACCCCAAAAAATTGAGAATACTCTCGTAGTGATGGAAAATATTTCATTTGCTGCCGTTCTAATTGAATGCGCAGAATGTTTGCCACATCGCACCACTCCAATGCTTTCCTGATATCCGTTTCAACTTTGACACCAAGTTCGCTAATATGCTTCGGAAGTAGTGTTGCCGGTCCGCAAACCATCACCTCAGCTCCTAAGGTTTGCAATGCAAAAATGTTTGAAAGTGCCACCCTGGAATGTAGAATATCTCCCACTATCACCACCTTTTTCCCTTGAACTCCTCCACAATTCTCCTGGATTGAAAATGTATCGAGTAATGCTTGTGTTGGATGTTCGTGTGTTCCATCTCCAGCATTAATAATATTTGCGTCTATGTGCTTAGCTAAAAAGTGAGGAGCCCCAGGACTTGAGTGACGCATTACCACCATATCCACTTTCATCGCGAGAATATTATTAACCGTGTCCAATAAGGTTTCCCCTTTTTTAACCGAGCTACCAGAGGCCGAAAAATTTATAACATCAGCAGATAGTCGCTTCTCAGCCAACTCAAAAGACAGCTTTGTTCTTGTCGAGTTTTCAAAAAAAACATTGGCAACTGTAACATCTCTTAATGAAGGGACCTTCTTTATTGGCCGATTAATGACCTCTTTGAAATTATTTGCTGTTTGAAAAATGAGTTCGATATCCTCTTTGTCGAGGTTCTTTATACCTAAAAGATGTTTGGTTTTCAGTTGACTCATTCCTTTTTAGTAATTAACCAAATGTGATCTTCTTTTTGCTCCTCATCCAATTCAACCAGTACCTTTTGTGACTGAATGGTATTTACCTTTCTTCCTACATAGTTTGCCTCGACGGGAATATGTCTAGTGTACAGTCTATCGATAAGTACCAATAATTCAACTTTGGCAGGTCTTCCAAAAGAATTCATGGCGTCCAGCGCTGCTCTTACCGTTCGGCCTGTAAACAAGACGTCATCAACAAGAATGACATTTTTGTTTTCAATCAAAAACTGAATCTTTGTTTGGCTTGGAGTAATGGGCTCATCCCTTCTTCTAAAGTCATCCCTGTGAAAAGTGGTGTCTAAATATCCTAAGTCGATCTCCTTACCAATCAGGTTATTCAATTCTTCTTTCACACGTTCAGCAAGATAAATTCCACGAGGCTGCATCCCGATGATCACAGTATGTGAAAAATCTCCATGAACTTCAATGAGTTGTTGGCACAATCGGCTGATTGTGACTTTGAGTAGTGGGCTATCGAAAAGCAGGCGCTTTTGCATGAGTAATTGTTCCCACAAAAATAGTATTTAACTATTAATTAGGTTGCCTGTTCAGATCGTATTGAATCTTGTTGATGTAAAAAACTTTACGGTGTGTTCTTCCAGCTACACCATTCGGGTTTTTGATCGTTTGTTCTCCGAAAGCAAAGAGCGTTTCTTTATACCACCTACTAAGTCCTTCAACACTAGGATCCTTTGACTTAACTTCATCTTTTTCAAATGAGAGCTTGACAGGATTGAATGTTCGACCTTCAATGATTTCATTCCCGGATACAACTTTGGATCTAATCTCATTCTCCTCTAAATACATCAAAATAACCCTATCCCCGGTACCACTGACTACTACGTTTTCATCCAGAGAGTAGGTTTGAATATCCTCAATTTTGAAGGTCTGATCCCAAATAATATTGCAGTTTTGATCAAAGCCTAATACTACAGCATGTGTATAATTATAGCCCAGGAAATATGGATTTCGTCCAAAGCCTGTGTTATTGCCGAAGTTGCCAGTACCATAGGAACTGTTGTTTGAAGAATAGTTATATCTGGGATAATAGGCTTCTGCAATCATGATATATTCTCCATCTCGTTCAAGAATTTCATGAACCAGTAGTCGGTAATTAAACTTTTTGATCTTCCCCTTTGCCTTTTTTCGTTCAATTCTATTCATGATTCTTTCTTCACGCTTTGGCTTCAAGTGTCCAAAAAAGTTGTTTAGATCGGCAAATGGATAATACTTGTTGAATTGTTGTTGCCCGTTTATGAATTTACTTAAATAGAATCCTTGGCTGTATTGATTGGATTTTTTGGAATGTGTCCCTGCTAAATACTGAAGACCTCCAGCAAAAGTGGTACTTGCAGCATCCAATAAACTCATTCGGTCTCCTGGATTTATCAGATTATCTTGAATAATATCCCCCTTATCAGTAAATGTTCGAACCCTGACGGTAAATTTCTTATTCCTCATTCTCTCAGATAGTATGACGGTAAAAAGCTTGGAACGTTCATCTACTACAAGATCTAGTATGTCATTCTTATTATCATAAAATCCAGGTACCACTCTCGGTATTCGATCATTAATATTGTAGGTAATTACGACTGGTCTAAAATTGGCATATCCTGCTATTAGGAGCGTCTCTCCAACTGATTCAAAATGCAGAATCTGAATAGGGAAGACTGTCGTTATTTCATATGAAACATATTCTTTTGTGGAGGCTTGAAACTGATAAACAACTAAGTCCTGATTGCGATATCGATTCGTACTGAATAATAAATAATATCGTCCATCGAAGTATTCGTAACCCAGTATATCACCGCCAGCAGGAACTATTAAGTTTTGTGTCCAAATAACCTGAAGTGCCGTATCTACCAAATGCAATTTCCAAATATAGCCGCCTCCTCGTGCGTCTTCAGTTGTTTCCTCTGCAACCAAAATTCCATCTAAAGCGCCTGGTACGACATAAAAATTTGATTGGACGGCATTCTTCTCGAATTCAATCCTGTTTGGCTGAAGGATGACTGCACTGGTATCTCTCTCTTTCTTTTTTTGAGAAAAAGTGAAAAGTGGGAGTAGTAAAAGTATCAGTAAAATCTTCTTCATGCTCTATAAACACTTACGTCAATAATTTCCCTATCGTTCGCTTAATTCTAAAACAATATCAAACTCTTCCTTTTTTACCGCTTGAACTGAAAGCCTTGAATACTTTACGAGTTGCATGTCCGTGAGCCGCTCATCTGCCTTAACCTCTGATAAAGAGACCGGTCTTTTTAGCTTCTTTTTCGGAATAACATCCATCACATACCATCGGTGATCATCGGTAGTAGGATCTTGATAATATTCCTTAAC
The DNA here is from genome assembly GCA_965601465.1 of Ekhidna sp. Classification (GTDB taxonomy): domain Bacteria; phylum Bacteroidota; class Bacteroidia; order Cytophagales; family Cyclobacteriaceae; genus Ekhidna. Next base: position 4,594,091 of record OZ271834.1, read on the forward strand.
CACTTCTGCTATTCCCACAATGGATTTTTCGTTCACACTGTGATAGAACAAACAGAGGTCTCCTACTTTCATCTGCTTAATATTATTTCGAGCTTTAAAATTTCGAACACCATCCCAATGGTCCCTTCCTAATTTCACTAAATCGTCCCAGGAATAGGTATTCGGTTCACTTTTTATCAGCCAATAATTCATTTTAAAAACTCTTTATAATAAAACAAAAAACTCATGAATTTGTCTAGTTATATCCATCCGGCTTCCATCAAACATTTTACATTTAAGGCGATTAAACCTATATGAAGATACTAATTATTCAGGCAGTTTCAAGGAAAGACGCGTTACTCGTAAGTCCGGTCCTTAGAGTACTTAAATCTACACTTGATGCTGAAGTCCACATATTGGTGAATTCTGAATTGAAAGAGCTTTTTATTACTAATCCGTACATCGATCAATTGCATGACACGAATCAATCGTTGGCGAGACTAAGAAGTGATATTAAAAATCTAAGTTTCGATCTAATCATTGATTTACGAAATAATTGGCGCTCTAAACTTATCAGGTTAGGAAATTCAAAAAGGAATTTAGTTTTTAAGTCAAACAGATTCTATACCTGGCTTTATGTTAAAACGAAGATCAATCTTCTCAACAAAAAACATCGAGTGGATCAATACATGGATTTATTGAAGTCAATAGATGTTAAGCCAGACAGTTTAGGGTATGATTTTTTCATTCCAGAAAAAGATGAAGTAGAGAATAGCTGGCTACCCAAATCACATCAGGGTGGATATGCGGCAGTAGCAATAAACGCCTCACATACAACAAAAAAATTACCGGTGAATAGACTGATTGAACTTTGTGACCGAATCAATAAGCCGATCATCCTCATCGGAGAACCAGAAGACATAGAGGTTGCTGAAGAAATTGAGGATTTTTTTGCCAGAGGAACAGTGGAAGAAGAGGCTGCAATCGAAGAGCTCAATAAAAAAACAATCATATTTAATGCATGTGGGAAATTTAATTTCAACCAGTCTGCATCTTTAATTAAAAACGCAAACTGGGTTTTTTCGTACGACAACACTATGATGCATATCGCGGCAACATTTAAAAAGCGTGTATATACTATTTGGGGTAGTTCTACTCCTTTTTTTGGAGCATACCCCTACAGAACACAGTTTACCGTTTTTGAGAATAATAATATTGGATGCCGCCCTTGCTCATACAATGGGTTTGCTAACTGTCCAAAAGGTCACTTTAAATGTATGAATGACTTAAATTTCGATTTCTATCTCCCCGACTAATGAAATAGTTTAACTATTGGTTTATTTCGGTGCAATTACAAATTCATTGAGGCACCACCTTTCGGATGATATTTGCTGAACTGAATTTCGACAGCAGTTGGTATTTAAGAATTGCCCATGAGACACCAGTTTCCCAACGAAATAATTGTGATTTTCATCAAGTGTAAAATTGAATACATTCGTATCTTTTGATGATACATTAACTTCCGACACAATCTGAACTGAAACATCAGGAAGCATCAACTTGTATCCTGAACTCAGATTTTAGCTTGTTAAAAAGTCTGCCCAAGTACCCGAGAACAAAAAAATAATAAAGCGAATAGTATAAATCTTGCCATTTGATTAACTGTTTGAAAACGTAAACATGCTATAAATTATCAAATGATAAAATCCCGAAAATCGTGAATTTGAATTCCTCCAAATAAAGGTGATGTGATTTAATGATCAAATAATATCATGGAGTAAAATATGTTTGATGGATAAATTGTTAGTTTATCGGAAAACCTCCTTTCTCAAAGGCGCATTCAGATCTCCACCTCTTCTTGCGACTTCTTCTAAGGTTACCATATTCCCCATTGGCACCCCACTTCTTCTCATAGCACCCAAAGCTTTTCTAGCTTGCCCCCACGTAGGCCTATAATGGCCACTGTCATTAGTCATATGAACTATTTTCCCATTTTGGATTTTAACCCTTCCTGCAAATTTTACAACAGGCGCATCTCCAGTAATGGCCGAATGCCCTTCACCAAGAACCACCTTCCCATCTTTTAGAATAACTACATCAAATTCACCATCCTGAGCATACCGTCCATTTTTAACAGGATTATGCATTCGACCCCCAGGCTGATTATCAATGGTTTTTAGCGTAATATCTTCCAGGTTACCTACCTCACTCTTACTCAAATGTGGACAATTAGCATTATGAACCAGCACCCCAGTAGGACTGACATAGTAGTTATGAAGCTTATCCACAGTGAAATTATAAACAGAAGCCCTTTGGGATGTTCTTTCTATTTGCGAGACAACCTGAACTGAACCATCAGGAAGCATGAATCTATCTCCTAATTCCAGATCTTCCGTATTTATATACGATTGAGCATCGGAAAATAAAATGGCGTTAAATAAAAGTATAGCCAAAATATTTTTTTTCATTTTGAACAAAACGTTAATGAAATGGTAAGCTACCATACATTCTCACTCGATAAAATCCCTATAAATGGTGAATTTGAACTCCTTCTAATGCGCGGTTAGGGTGATCAATTGATCAAATAAAATCATGGATTGAAATATCATTTGATGGACGAAAAACTCAAATCATTTATTTAGATATAGTTACAAACAATGATGATTGATTAGATGAATGAAATTGTTATTAAGATGTACATGTTTCAATTACCTCTTATTATCTTCATGTTAAGTATCTAATGGATGAAGACACTATTCCTTATTCGCCATGCTAAATCTTCCTGGGCCTTCGATCTGGGAGATCATGACAGGCCTTTGGGAAAAAGAGGAAGAAAAGATGTTATCAAAATGGGACAACATCTTAAAGTACATCAACCTAAACCAGAAATATTGATTTCCAGTACTGCTAGTCGTGCGTTCTACACTGCTTTACATATCTGTGATCAGATTGGTATTGACGAGGGACAAATACGATTAAATAAAGACCTCTATCATGCCGGTTCTTCTGAAATCTTAGAAGTAATCAAAAAAGCTCCGAACTGCGAAAGATTAGCGATTTTTGGTCATAATCCAGGCTTTACAAGTGTTGCCAATGCTCTTGCTAACCTCAACTTTGACAACATACCAACATGTGGAATGGTAGGTATCAATTTTGACGTGAAATATTGGAAAGATGTGGATTTCGGGACTGGCATGTTATCATTCTTCTATTTCCCAAAAGAGATTTAGTACCTTTAGTTTGTTCATATATATCGTTCAAACTGTATTTACACATGCACAACTCTGCTACACCAAAGATTACAGGCATGACCATAGCTATTAACAATATGTCTTCAATGGTCAATTTCTACAAGCATGTTTTTCAGGCCAATTTTGAAGAATTAGCAATGTTTGAAACCACTCTCTATAAAACCACGATTGGAGGATTGGAGATTCTATTTTGCCCAGCCGAATTGGCACAAAATACTGCCACTCAAAATAGACATCAATTGAATATTGAAGTTGAAAATTTAGAAACTTCATTAACGCTAGCTTCCAATAATGGCGGAGAAAAAGTGGGCGAGCAGCAAAACGACGGAAAATCACTCCGAATTGGAATAAAAGACCCTGACAACAACACGCTTGAATTAATCCAGAAGATATAATATCACAAAATATACCTACTTAAGTCTTTATCCTTAACCAATCCAGCTAATTTCTCTTCAACGATATTTTTATCTATTACGATGTGTGCATTAGGCCCGATTGTATCTGGAATATCGAATAGAATTTCGTTCAGAAGTTTACTCATAACAGTATGAAGTCTTCTAGCTCCGATATTTTCCACTTCTTCATTAATTTGAAATGCCATTTCGGCAATTTCTTCCAGTGCCTCTTCCTGAAAGGTCAATTTTACATTTTCTGATGCTACCAGCGCCTCATATTGTTTTGTTAAGGCATTTTTTGGCTCAGTTAATATCCTTAAAAAATCGCCTTTTGTGAGGTTTTCTAATTCAACACGAATTGGGAAGCGCCCTTGGAGCTCCGGAATCAAATCAGAAGGTTTACTGAAATGGAAAGCGCCAGCAGCCACAAATAATACGTGATCGGTATTGATGATCCCATACTTTGTATTCACAGCACTCCCTTCAACGATCGGAAGTAAATCTCTCTGCACGCCTTCTCTACTTACATCTGGTCCTTTACCACTATCACCCCCTTTGGCAATCTTGTCCACTTCATCAATGAAAATTATACCAGTATTCTCCGCTTTATAAATAGCCTCGTCTTTCACCTCGTCCATATCTATCATTTTAGACGCCTCCTCTTCCAAAAGTATTTTCCTGGCTTCAGCTATAGTTACTTTACGCTTCTTTTTCTTTTTCGGCATCATATTGCCAATCATCTCCTGAATGTTAATCATAGATGCTTCATCCATACCTCCTCCAATCATTCCTACATTGCCAGAGGGATTCGCTATGACATCAATTTCAATTTTTCTGTCATCAAGCTCACCATTTTGAATTTTTTCGCGAAAACGTGCCCGAGTTTGCTCATTTAGCTCCACTTCATTTTCAGGCTCATCGCTACCTATTTTGGTCGCATATGCATTCGATGTACCTCGTAAAGGTGGTATAAGGGCATCAAGTATGATCCCTTCCACTACTTCAGCCGCCTTCTCTTTGACCTCATCCTTCTTGGCGATCTTAACCATATTGACGGACTGTTCTACAAGGTCTCGTACCATACTCTCAACATCGCGACCAACATAGCCAACCTCCGTAAATTTCGATGCCTCGACTTTTGTAAATGGCGCATCTGCAATTTTCGCGAGTCGCCTTGCAATTTCCGTTTTACCTACTCCGGTAGATCCTATAAGAAGAATATTATTGGGCACAATCTCTCCCTGAATATCTTCCCTTACGTTCATTCTTCTCCATCGATTTCTTAAAGCGATAGCAACATTTCTTTTAGCATCTTTTTGACCGATGATATATTTATCTAGCTCTGCTACTATCTGCTTTGGAGTTAAATCGTTCTTTATATCTCTCATAATATTTTCTTAAAATCATTTAAATCTGTTTGCAGACTAATGAAACTACTCCCGCCTGCAGCATGAAAAGTTGCTCTGGAAAATCGCAACTCAATCCTTTTTATTTTAACAATTAGCCCGTAAGAAAATCCTGCTCCACCGCCGACATCTTCCAAACTTAATTCTTGCTTCCGCTTGTGACTGTAGCCAACAAGCAACTGAAAATTGTTACTTAACAACACCTCGGCTCCAACATTCATTCGCTTCAAAACCTTATCTACAGCCTTATTGGACCGACCGCCTTCGTCATCTTCCAGGATTGAATTTTCATTAACAAGGTTAGTGGTAGTTAAAGTAAACCGCAAGGGCATGTATTGAGGCTTAAAGGTAGTCCCAAGCTTTACATCAAAAGGAATCTTAGGTGAGGATAATGTTGTGAAATCCGTGATCGTTGCCCCAATATTTTCGAAAACCATGGCTACTGACCAGTTAGGAGTTACCCTAAATACCCCACCTATATCAACAAGGAGGGCGGTTGACCCATAGGTATCTATTGACGAATGTGTAAGCTTAAGATTTGCCCCTAAAGTAAATGGTCCAACAGCATGTGCTTTCCCAACTTGAATGGTATAATCCTGTGCTTGAAAAGTTCCCAGTTCATTCCCCATCTCATCCGTCATTTCAAATGACCCATAATTTACATAATTCAGCCCTGCTGCGAATGTGCCTAAAGCACCTATATTGAACGAGTAGGCTCCTGAATAGACGGATATATCTGCAAAATATGGATTGATTTGAAAGAAAATATTTTTATCCGTAACAGAGTCAAGGGCTGCAGGATTTTCAAAAAACTGCGAAACGTCCCCATCAACCAAAGAAATGCTAGTTCCACCTAGTGCAGCTGCTCTAGGATTGGTAGTCAGGTTAAGTGACTGATAATTTAACTGACCGCCTATTTGAGTCCAGCCTAATAGTGGAACGAAACATGCTATGAGGATAAGTACTCTCAATCTTTATTTTCTTCTGGAAGGATAAATTCGATTGGATCAACCGCTTTTTGATTTGTTAACGCAATTTCCAAAACTTCAGGTACATACTCAACAAAATGAATTTTTAGGCCTTTCAAATATTTGGCATTGATTTCCTCTAGATCTTTTTCATTGCGACTGCACATAATTATTTCCTTAATCCCTGCTCTTCTGGCAGCAAGAATTTTCTCTTTAATACCGCCCACAGGTAGTACTTTCCCTCGCAGTGTTATTTCGCCTGTCATGGCAATTTGCTTCTTCACTTTTCGCTGAGTAAATACTGAAGCGAGAGAAGTTAGCATCGTGATTCCCGCTGAAGGACCATCTTTAGGAATAGCTCCCGCCGGTACGTGAACATGAAGATCATAATTATCAAACACCCTATGATCAATACCCAACATCTCGGAGTGAGAGCGTAAATATGAAAGTGCTGCGACGGCAGACTCCTTCATGACATCTCCAAGTTGCCCAGAAAGCGTGAGTTTACCTTTCCCTCTGCTCAAAGAGGATTCGATAAACAGTATATCACCACCGGATGGTGTCCAGGCTAACCCGGTCACAACTCCCGGTACCGAATTATCTTCATAATTATCTTTGTCAAATATTTCAGGACCTAAAATTTCCCTGACCCTTTGATCTGTAATTTTTGAATCATATTCTTCTTCCATTGCAACAGATTTTGCAATGGATCTGATTACTGCAGCGACCTTCCTTTCTAAACTACGGACACCCGATTCCCTTGTGTAGTCATTGACAAGTTTTGTAATCGCAGATTTATCAAAATTGGCGTCTCCGGCCTTTAAACCATGCTCTTTTTTCTGCTTTGGAATAAGATGTTTCTTCGCTATTTCAACCTTTTCTTCCAGTGTATATCCACTCACATCAATGATTTCCATACGATCCCGTAACGCAGGTTGAATCGTATCCAAGGAATTCGCAGTAGCAATGAATAGTACTTTGGATAAGTCATAGTCTACCTCCAGGTAATTGTCTTTAAAAGTTGAATTCTGTTCCGGATCCAAAACCTCCAGTAAGGCAGAAGAAGGATCTCCTCTAAAATCTGAATTGACTTTATCTATCTCATCTAGAATGAATACCGGATTTGAAGACTTAGCCCTGTTAAGGTTTTGGATAATCTTACCAGGCATTGCCCCTATATAGGTTTTTCTGTGCCCCCTTATCTCGGCTTCATCATGCACGCCACCCAAAGACATCCTCACATACTTTCTATTTAAAGCATCTGCAATGGATTTACCCAATGAGGTTTTCCCCACTCCGGGAGGACCATAAAGACATAGAATCGGACCCCTTAGGTCCTGCTTAAGTTTCCTAACTGCCAGATATTCAATAATTCTATCTTTAACCTTATCAAGCCCAAAATGATCACGATCCAGTACTCTTCGAGCATTTTTTAGATCAAAGTTGTCTTCTGTTACTTCATTCCATGGTAAATCCACCAATAATTCCGCATAGCTCATCGCCACAGGAAACTCTGCAGCTGCGGGGTTCATTCGAAGTATCTTATCCAATTCCTTATTGAAGTGCTCATTTACTTCATCCGGCCAATCTTTGCTTTCTCCAAGTTTGCGTAAAGCCTCCACTTCTTGATCTGGTCCATCTTGACCAAGTTCATCCTGTAAAATTCTAATCTGCTGACGTAGGAAATAATCTCTTTGCTGCTGATCGATATCGGTATGGACTTTATCCTGAATCTCCTGCTTAAGCTCCAGCATTTGAAGATCCTTCAACATGAACTGAAGGAGTTTTTCAGATCTGGATTTTGGATCATCAATCTCTAGTAGGGACTGCTTGTCACCCACTTCTGCATTTATGTTCGAAGAAAGAAAATGAGTCAAAAAGTTGAAACTTTCGATGTTGTCAATAGCGACTCGAGCTTCTTTAGGGATCTCAGGACTCAACCCCATTATTTTGGTGGCTGTATCTTTTAATGACTGTATGATCGCTCTCTGTTCCTTTTTTGGAAGCGTATTCGACTTATCGAGAATGGTTTCATATTTAACTAATTGATGTGGATCCTCCTGGATTTCATCAATAATCTTAAATCGATTTTGTCCTTGAATAATGATGGTGGTATTTCCGTCAGGAAGAACAATCATTTTCAATATCTTGGCAATTGTCCCAACTTCATATAAATCCTTAAACAGTGGGTCTTCGGTGTTTATATTTTTTTGAGCAACGACTCCAATGATACGATCTCCTTTATATGCCTTTTTAACCAAACGTATGGACTTTGTTCTTCCAACAGTAATGGGAAGTACAACTCCTGGAAATAAAACAGTATTTCGAATTGGAAGAATCGGGAGATCTTCTGGAAGATCAGATTCTGCCATCTGGCTATCTTCAGGAGAAATAATTTGTATTAATTCCTCGGAATCCTCGTCTCCAAACTCTGGTATGAAAAATGATTTCAAATTAGCTTCACTCATAAATGCCAATATGTCAGATAATTTGCGTTTAAACCCTACACAAATGGGTAATGTACTTAATGGTCAATCGTTGTGCCAAAATAGAAGCTCATAGCAAATAGTGCTAACTTTAAATTAATTTTAACTAATACTGACGAATCGACAGCATGATCCGCTTTTTTCATCGCCACATAGGACTTTTCTTAATGCTGATTACTCTTAGTGTTTCTGCTCAAAGAAACCGGAAAGAGGTTCAGATCATTGGTGATTCTATACCAAAGGATGTTGTTTTCAACGCGTATGAGTTCAAAGGAATCAATAAATATCCCGAGTATTTCAATAAACAGAAGTTGGAACGAATCATTGAATTGGATAAAGCAGAAAAATGGGAAGAACTCTATACTAATCTTAAGGAGTATGTTGGCAGGTTTGGGATCCGGAATTTCTACAAAGACACCAGACTTATTTGGAAACTAGCCAAGTTGACAGAGTTATTTGGCGATCCCGATGAGGCTAAAACATTATATAGAATGGTTCTGCGCCATCACTATCAGGGAATTAACATTAAAGAAATAGAGCTTTATTATGATTCTCTCAATAGGCAAGCCGCTGAGCAATTTGTACCTATTGATTATTACTATGAGCTGGTAGAACACCGTAAGCTTATCGATACCTTGCAACCACCGCGTGGTGTACTTTTGAACATGGGGATGCTGGTAAATAGCGCAAGTGCAGACTATGGCCCCTCACTCAATATTCATAATGACATCCTCGTATTCACTTCTAAAAGGAAGCAGGTGGACGAAACCATACGTTTCAGGGAAGATGAAGATTTATTTTTTAGCCACAAAGACCCGTATGGTACATGGTCAAAAGCCAAACCAATTGACGCATTGAACTCTCATTACAATGAGGGATCACCATGTCTGAGTGGCGATGGCAAGACGCTGGTCTTTTCTCGATGTGATTCTCCAGACTCATATGGAGATTGTGACCTTTTTATAGCAACGCTACAAACAGATAGCACCTGGACTCGTCCAGAAAATTTGGGTGTCAGTGTAAATAGTTTGGCCTGGGATTCTCATCCTGCATTATCACATATGGGTGATACCTTATATTTTGCCTCCGATCGGTTGGGAGGATTCGGTCTTTCAGATATCTATTATACCACCAGAGACGAAAAAGGTCGGTGGTCCGCTGCATTAAATGTTGGGCCTGTCATCAACACCAGGCAAAATGATGTAAGTCCCTTTTATCATCCGGTATATGAAGTACTATACTTCAGTTCGCAGGGACAGCTTTACAACTTTGGAGAATTTGACATTTACAAGGCATACCATAAGGATGGTTACTGGACTGAACCGCAAAATATTGGTCCGCTGGTTAACGGTCGAGGTAGTGAATTTTACTTTACCATCGACTCTGAATCCGAATTACTATTCTATGCGCGATCTTCTACCCGAGACTTGAACAAGCAGGATATCTATTCATTTCCACTGCCGATGGAAGCTCAACCGGAGGCAACAACCGCGGTGACTGGTACCCTCACAGATTCATTGACAGGTGTGCCGTTTCAAGGCATTGTTTCTATCATAGATTTAGATAGAGGTGATGAGGTAGCACCCAAATTCTTGAAATCGGATGGATCCTTCGAATTCGATCTAATCAACAATAGAAATTACCTCCTTATTCTTCAAGGAGACGATTTTTTTAGAATAGAGGAAGTATTCTACCTGGATGGCCCAATGCAAATTAATACTGTGACCCAACCACTTGCATCAAAAATGAAATTTGAATCCATTGAATTTGATGTAGGAAAAGCTGAATTAAAAACGGAGATGTATGCAGATCTAAACAAAGTGGTCAATTTTCTTTATGATAACATCGAATTTAAGCTAAGAATATCCGGGCATACTGATTCTGTTGGGGATCCGGAAAGAAATTTGCAACTCTCAAAAGAACGCGCCCAAAACATCATGGACTATATTGTCATCTTCGCAGGAATTATAAAAGAGCGTGTCCAGGCTGAAGGGTATGGAGACACCAGACCGATCATCCAAAATGAGGTCACAGAAGCCGACAAAAAACTGAACCGACGTGTTGAGTTTGAAATATATAGAGAAGCTCCTCCGAAAGATGAATCAGAGGAGGCTGTTGATGATTTTTAATCTTGTCAAGGGAATAAACTAATTGTGTCATTGATGATAACAAATGCCATCAATGAAAGAAGTATTATCATTCCTACTTTTTGTGAATTTTCAAGAAACTTATCAGAAGGCTTTCTACCGGTCACAATTTCCCAGGTTAGGAATACTACATGACCTCCATCCAAAGCAGGGATAGGCAAGAAATTCATAAATGCCAATACCATCGAAAGCAGTCCAACAATTCTCCAGAAATTGTTCCAATCCCAGGTACCACCAAAGAAGGTTGCAATTCTTATTGGGCCAGAAAGCGATTTTCTAACATCCACATCTCCAGCAAACATTTTTTTGAATCCTTTGATGTTGAGCCATACTACCGCAAATGCATTGTATGTACCCTCACCGATCGCTTCTCCGAAAGTGAAGTCCCTGCTTACATAATCAAGTTCGTACTGGGCAACAAAACCTAGGGTTCCATCTGCATCAACAGAGGTGTTCATATCAATGATTTCACCATTTCTGCTAGCTTGCATAGTTATTTCCTGACCCTTTAATCGATCCAATGCGTCGCTTAACTGATCGAAGTATTTAATCTCCTGACCATTGATTCTTACAATGTAATCGCCCGCTTCAAGTCCAGCTTTAGCAGCCAATGAGCCAGGTACCACGGATTGAATGATAAATGGCATTCGAGGGTCGATTACACTTACTCTGTTCTTTTTATCGGCAAACTTGTCGATGAAATCATTGGGCATATCAATCCGAATCTCCTCGCCATTTCTGAGCACGGTGTAATAATTATCAGATCCTAGAAGCAAGTCTGGGCTTAGGATATCAGAAAATCGTTCATAATCCTGTCCATTTATTGCCAAAACCTTATCTCCGGTTCGGAAGCCTAATTGTTCACCTAAATCATAGGCGATTATTCCATTTTGGTTCAACGCTTCCTTGGTAAGGTATGCTTCTCCATTTGCCAGGGCCAATCCTATGAAAATAATTATTCCGGTTACCACATTAACAATAATTCCCCCCATCATCACAATCAATCGTTGCCAGGCAGGCTTTGCTCTAAATTCCCATGGCTCTGGTTCTTCACTCAAAGATTCAGTGTCTAATGATTCATCAATCATTCCTGATATTTTCACAAACCCTCCTAGTGGGATAGCTCCAATTGAGTATTCAGTTTCCCCGAATTGTTTCCCCCAGATTTTCGGTGGAAAACCAATCGAGAATTTTTCGACACGCATTCCAAATGATTTTGCAGCGATTAAGTGACCCCACTCATGCACACCTACTAAAATTGACAGCCCTAAAAGCAGCTGCCCTACCATTATTAAAGTCTCCATCTATCTTATCAATTCGAGCGCTTTGGCTCTTGTTTCTTTATCAGTCTGTATAAAATCTTCTATTTCAGGATTGCGAATATAGCTCACCTTTTTCAGGCAATTTTCAATCACATCCGAAATCTCGAGAAATCCAACCTTATCTTCTAAGAATGCTTGAACAGCAATTTCATTCGCTGCGTTCAGTATGCAAGGTTGATTTCCACCTTCCTTAGCAACTTCAAAAGCTAATCCAAGGTTACGAAAAGTTTTCACGTCCGGTTTTTCGAATGTTAGTTGAGGATATTCCAAAAAATCAAACCTCGGATAATCTGCCTTTAGTCTAGCTGGATACGTCATGGCAAATTGAATAGGAATACGCATATCTGGCAGACCCATCTGAGCTTTCATAGAACCATCTTCGAACTGAACCAATGAGTGAACGATCGATTGTGGGTGAACCACTACTTCTATTTGGTCCAGTGTAACGCCAAACAACCACTTTGCTTCAATAACTTCTAGCCCCTTATTCATCATCGTTGCAGAGTCTATGGTGATCTTTGCACCCATATCCCAATTGGGATGTTTTAGTGCCTGTTCTTTTGTTACTGATGATAAAAGGTCTCGATTTTTACCTCTAAATGGACCTCCTGATGCGGTGAGGACTAACTTTTCAATTGGATTGTGAAATTCACCAACAATGCACTGAAAAATAGCAGAATGTTCAGAATCCACAGGTAGGATATTTACACCTTTCTCCTGAGCTAATCGTGTAATTAATTCACCTGCTACAACGAGTGTTTCCTTATTTGCCAATGCGATGGTCTTCCTTGCATTGATGGCTCTTATCGTTGGTAGAAGACCAGAGTACCCAACTAGCGCTGTTAACACCATGTCAATAGACTCCATTTCCACAATAGAAGCTAAAGCATTTTCACCTGCATATACCTTTATGTCATGAGCGTTCAGTGCGTCAAAAACCTTGTCATATAACGCCTCGTTAGCAATTACAACGCTGTTCGGTTTAAATTCCAGTGCCTGGGAAATAAGTAAGTCAGCATTATTTTGTGCGGTGAGTACATCTACACTAAAGCTGTCAGGATGTCTTTTGATAACGTCCAGTGCTTGGGTTCCTATGGAACCGGTGGAGCCAAGAATGGCAATATTTCTTTTCTTCATCTAGATCGCTTGTGCCTTCTTTTTATAAAGAACAGTCGGCAAAGGTAAGAGTTTGCTTTTTTTAACAATTAGATGGATCCATTTTTGAATGGAATAAGTTTTTTTACCAAAGAATTTTTGCATATCATGAATAAATTACTCACTATCATAATAGCATTGATTTCTGGAGCAATAGGTGCTATGTTAGTCACTCATTTCTCACAGAGACAAGAACAATCGGTTCCATATAATACTGAGTCCAGCAATTTCCATCCTCCAATTAAACAGGTCGGATACAGTGCCATTCCAAATGACGATTTTGTTGAAGCAGCTGATAAGAGTACGGGCAGCGTGGTGTTCATCCAGACGTTGAACGAAATAGATTATCGACGTGGTGGGTGGATGGATTGGTTTTTTGAACCGCGCTCTTCTCAACAAATTGGAAGTGGATCGGGAGTTGTCTTCTCAGAGGACGGACATATCGTTACTAACAACCATGTAATCAAAGATGCAGATGAGATTACGGTTATTGCTGGAAAACGAAGCTATCAAGCCGAACTTGTAGGCAGAGATCCTAGCTCGGACCTGGCAGTAATAAAAATCAATAATAGTAAGTTGCCGGCCATAGCAAAGGGTGATTCAGAGCAGGTTCAAGTGGGTGAATGGGTCCTAGCTGTAGGAAATCCTTTCAATCTCACTTCTACTGTTACTGCTGGAATAGTCAGTGCAAAAGGCAGAAATATTAATATCCTCCGTGATAAATTTCCGATAGAAAGTTTTATTCAAACGGACGCTGCTATCAACCCTGGAAATAGTGGCGGAGCACTTGTTAACGCAAATGGTGAGCTAATCGGAATCAATACCGCCATTTTGTCCAGAACAGGATCGTATGCAGGATATGGCTTTGCTATTCCCGTCAATATTGTCAAAAAAGTATTCAATGATTTGGTCAGGTATGGAGAAGTACAGAAGGCATTTACAGGTGCAGAATTCATTGAAATAGACAGTGAATTGGCCGATCGAATGGGTGTTGAGGACTTGGACGGTGTTATTGTAGCTGAGGTAAAAGATGGAGGTGCAGCTCAAAAAGCCGGCATAAAAAAGAGAGATGTAATTAGAAAAATCAATGAATCACAGATTCAAAGTAAGGCAGCTCTTGAGGAACTAGTAGCTAAAAGTTATCCGGGAGATAAATTGCAAATACTCATTGAAAGAGACAATGAAATGATCTACCGGGATCTGGTACTTACAAATAGAGAAGGTACGACAAGCATAATCAAAAGAGACATATACTATGCTGAGGATTTAGAGGCAAGTTTTGAGAGTGTTTCGAAAGTAGAACGCGATGTACTAGGAATTACAAGTGGAGTAAAAGTCGTCGATTTTAGAAATAACGGCTTTTTTTCAAACTTAGGAATACCTAAAGGTTTTATCATAACTCAAATCAACAGTAAGCCAATCAACAAGCCTCAGGAACTAGAAAATGCCCTGGAAAATGTTAGAGGAAGGTTTGATGTAATAGGAATTGATAAAAGAGGTCGAAAAGTGTATTACCCTTTCAGGCGTTAAGCAGTTCTCATCTTAAGCTTTTTCTTCAATTCATCTACTGAATACCGGAACTTCGCATCAGTATCCATCATATCATTAACCGACTGTAACGCGTGGATCACCGTGCTGTGATCTCTTCCACCAAAATGGTATCCGATAGATTTAAGGGAATGATTGGTATAGTCTTTTGAGAAATACATGGCTACCTGACGCGCAATTACTATCTCCTTTTTCCGTGTTTTAGCTTTTAGGTCATCCTGGCCTACATGGAAATATTCTGAAACAGTCTTCTGTATGTAATCAATACCAACTTCAGAGTCTATTTCCTTAACAATATTCTTTAGAACCTTCTTGGCAAGCTCCAGGTCTACCTCTACTCGCATCAAAGATGCATGTGCAATTAGGGAAACAATCACGCCCTCAAGTTCACGAATATTTGTATCAACTGTGTAAGCAATGTATTCAATTACCTCTTCAGGTATATGGATGCCATCCTCCTGAATCTTACGTTGGATGATGGCCATTCTTGTTTCGAAAGCCGGTTGCTGAAGGTCAGCGGTGAGTCCCCACTTAAACCTGGAAACTAAACGCTCTTGTAGGCCTTTCAGATCTTTGGGCGCACAATCACTTGTCATCACGATTTGTTTCCCGGCTTGATGCAAGTGATTAAAAATGTGAAAAAATATTTCCTGTGTCTTTTCCTTATCGCGCAAGAATTGCACGTCATCCAAAATCAATATATCGACCTCTCGGTAATAAGAGATAAAGCTCTGAACGTTATTGTTCTTCAGGGAATCAATAAATTGATTGGTAAATTTCTCAGATGCTACGTAGCTGATTTTCTTTAAGGGATTCTCTTTTTTGATGTAGTTACCAATGCCCTGCACAAGATGTGTTTTCCCTAAACCTACTCCACCATAAATCATCAATGGATTAAAAGAAGTGACGCCAGGTTTTTTTGCCACCGCATATCCTGCCGACCTTCCCAATCTATTACAGTCACCTTCTATGAAATTATCAAAGGTGTAAGTGGGATTTAAATTATTCTCATTCTTGAGATCATCGATAAATGCAGTATTTATTCCTTTACCTACACTTCCATTACGATCAGTTAGGTTGTTGATTTTCAGGGGAGTGGCTCCCGATTTCTTCGTTTCTTCGTTTTCAACGACAACAGAATATTCCAATCTTGCATCTGCGCCCATTTCCTTTGCAATGGCTTCCTTAAGGATGTGCACGTAGTGCTCTTCTAACCACTCATAGAAAAACTGACTAGGGACTTGAATAGTAAGAACGTTACCTTCTGTCTTTAAGGGGTTTATGGGATCGAACCAAGTACTGAAGCTTTGGTTAGGAATACGCTCTCTTATGTATTCAAGGCAGTTTTTCCAGATTAATTCATGCATCTCCGATTAGAGTTAAGTAGTGGTTTAACTTGGCTTAGGTGATCCCTTAAATTTCTAAAAGGGCATCAAATATGTTTCAATTTTTTTTCTTAAAAAAATGGTTTTTACTCTTGATTTATTCAAAAAGATACATATGTTCTCTGAAGCCACATTTCAAGAAAAAAATCTTTAAAAAATACAATTTTTCTTAACATCCATTTTCTAGCCTAATTTCGTAAAAGGTTCACTGAACAAAACAAAATTTTGAAAGAATTAGACCTTAACATTTTCCCTGCAACTAGCAAGAGTGATTGGATGCAACTTGCTGAAAACCAATTAAAAGGAGCTGATCCAAGCACTGAATTAGCTTGGAAAAATGTAGCGAACATAGAGCTTAATGCCTACTACGATGAGACTGATATTTCAGCACTCTCCTATTTGGAAGATTTTTTTTTACGTTTAGATTCCCACAAATGGAAACTTTACGAAGAGATAGAAGGCAATGATTCTCATGCTGCCAATGATCAAGCAATCAAAGCACTCATGGGTGGTTGTGATGGCGTAATTTTTAAGAATCCGAAAAACTTAGAAAAGGTTCTTAAAAACATCGATACACAAATTTGTGATATCAGCATCATAACAGATGAAGAGAGAAGTGTTGATTCAAGATTCACTGGATTTGAACTTCACAATAATGGCAGCTGCATCGCATCGGAGGAAGATCGAAATCCAATTGAACAAATCTACCAGTTACTTAATACGGTTACCAATGAGACTCATGTATACCGAAAAGCAATGGCCGACTTTTTTCTCGAAATAGCAACGGTAAGATCTCTTCGTTATCTAATGGAATTGAATGGACATAATAACATTAAGATCCACACGAAAGTACCTCTTCATCCTTCATCAGAACATCAGTGGTTTTTAAATACGACTGCCGGACTCGCAAGCATTCTGGGCGGCAGTCATTCAATAGATCTTTCAACGGCAACCGGAGATTCTCGAATTAGCCGGAATACTGGTAATCTCATAAGGGAAGAATCCGGGATTGATGAGTACAATGATCAATGTGGTGGCTCTTATTATGTAGAAGTTCTAACCGATAAAATCATTAAAAAGGTATCTGAAAAGCTGAAATTATGAGTAGTGATAAATTTTTACAAGATGGATTTTCAGCAGGGGCACCTCCGTTTCTAAGAGGACCATATGCTACAATGTATACCTCCCGTCCATGGACGATTCGTCAATATGCGGGTTTCAGTACTGCAGAAGAATCAAATGCTTTTTACAGAAGAAATTTGGCGGCAGGTCAAAAAGGATTGTCAGTAGCATTTGACTTAGCCACACACAGAGGCTATGATAGTGATAACCCAAGAGTAAAAGGTGATGTGGGTAAGGCAGGGGTAGCGATCGATTCAGTAGAGGATATGAAGATTCTCTTTGATCAAATCCCGTTGGATAAAATGTCTGTCTCAATGACGATGAATGGAGCCGTTATTCCCATCATGGCTTTCTACATTGTGGCTGCCGAAGAGCAAGGTGTATCACCAGAATTACTGACGGGCACGATTCAAAACGACATTTTAAAGGAGTTTATGGTGCGCAATACCTATATCTATCCTCCTGCTCAGTCCATGAGAATCATTGCCGATATATTCAAATACACTTCAGAGAAAATGCCAAAATTTAATTCAATAAGCATCAGTGGCTACCATATGCATGAGGCCGGTGCTACAGCTGAATTAGAGATGGCTTTCACCCTGGCCGATGGGTTAGAGTATGTAAGAACAGGCATTGAAGCAGGTATTGATATTGATTCATTTGCTCCGAGATTATCCTTTTTCTGGGGCATAGGAATGAACTTTTTTACAGAAATAGCCAAGATGAGAGCCGCGCGCGTTTTGTGGGCAAGAATTATCAAAGAGTTCAATCCCAAAAATGATAAATCCATGGCTTTACGGACACACAGCCAAACTTCCGGATACAGCCTTACTGCACAAGATCCCTTTAATAATGTTGGGCGAACAACCATAGAGGCGCTTGCTGCGACTTTGGGTCATACTCAATCTCTACATACCAATGCGTTGGATGAAGCAATCGCTTTACCTACGGACTTTTCTGCAAAAATTGCACGGAACACGCAAATCTACTTGCAGAAGGAAACCAATATAACCAAAGTCGTTGACCCAATGGGGGGTTCCAGACATGTAGAACAGTTGACTCATGATCTGATTGAGAAGAGTTGGGAAATTATCCAAGAAGTCGAAAAAATGGGCGGGATGTCGAAAGCAATTGAAGAAGGGTATCCCAAAATGAAGATCGAAGAAGCTGCCGCTCGAAAACAAGCCAGAATTGATTCAGGAGTAGAATCTATTATTGGGGTCAATAAATTTATGACTGATGAAAAGACGGAGATCGATTTATTGGAAGTCGATAACAATGAGGTTCGCAAAAAACAAATTGATAGAATCCAAAAGATCAAGTCAGAAAGGAACGAAGGGAACGTTCAAAAAGCACTTTCAAATATTCAAAAAGGTGCAAAATCTTCAGAAAACCTATTAGAGCTCGCGATCATAGCTGCACGTGAAAGGGCAACTTTAGGTGAAATTTCTTTAGCTATGGAACAAGTTTTCGGTAGATTTCAAGCTACAAACAGAACCATATCAGGCGTGTATTCTTCAACCATTCAAAACAACGAGGATTTCAAAAAAGCATTAGCATTATCTGATAAATTTGAAGAATTTGATGGTAGGCGTCCCCGAATTATGATTGCAAAAATGGGGCAAGATGGTCATGACAGAGGTGCCAAGGTGATCGCAACATCGTTTGCAGATCTTGGATTTGATGTAGATATTGGTCCTCTTTTTCAAACTCCGGAAGAAGTAGCCAAACAGGCCATTGAAAATGATGTACATCTCATAGGAGCATCTTCACTAGCAGGCGGCCATAAGACCTTAATACCGGAATTAATTGAAGAACTTAGGAAACAAGGTCGTGAAGATATTTTGGTGGTTGCAGGAGGAATTATCCCTGAAAATGACCATGCAGAGTTATTTTCTCGGGGAGTTGCAGACATTTTTGGACCAGGAACAATAATTTCTCAGGCAGCAATTAAAATTCTTAACAAGCTGATGGCCTAATAGTTGGCGCAATTTCAATAACTTTAATCATTAGAAAATCCAATTGTTTATGAAATACTTCCAATTCGCCATGGTAGTAATTCTAACGCTATGCGTTGTTATTGCTAATGCACAATATCAAAAGACCATTGAAAAAGCTGATGAAAAATACGAGTCTGGTGATTATTCTTCTGCAAGAAATCAAATAGCCGGCCTCAAGAAGAAAGCCACAAAAGATCTTGGATACAACAACCCCTTCAACGCGATAGCACTTGTAAAAGAGGCCAAAATAAATGTTGGTTTAGGTGAGTTGGTGGATGTAATGAAACCTCTTGAAGAGGCGATTGCAATGAGTATTCAGGTAAATGGAGAGCAAAGTGCTGAGCATGCATTTATCTTACTGGAAGCATCTGAAGTATTGATTTCCTATGGTAATTTTCTACTTGCAGGTCAGTACATCGAGAAGGCTACGGAAGCATTTGAAGTATCTGGTTCGTTGATAGAGGATATAAAGTCTGCACTTGATGTTCAAAGAGCACAGGTTCTATCAGGTAAAGGTTTCTACAGTGGTGCCATCAAATTGGTGGATGATCAAACTGACTATTATTTAAAAAGGGCCTTCTCTACTGAGGGAGATAAGGATGATATAGAGGATCGGAAGGAAGAGTTTGCAAAAATGATGATTGTAAAAGCAAACTCACTTCGTAAAATGGGGGATTACCAATCTGC
The DNA here is from genome assembly GCA_965601465.1 of Ekhidna sp. Classification (GTDB taxonomy): domain Bacteria; phylum Bacteroidota; class Bacteroidia; order Cytophagales; family Cyclobacteriaceae; genus Ekhidna. Next base: position 4,613,942 of record OZ271834.1, read on the forward strand.
TGATTCCGCATTTATTACTAATCTTAATTGGGTTCAGGAAAACCTCAAGAAAACACATTTATTGTGGGCAGCTAATGCATATTTGAATGCAAAGCTTCTCGAAGAAAATGGGCTAGCTGTGGAAGCACAAGCTAAGCTATATGAAGACGCATACATTCAAGCTATACGCAAGTATGATCTCTCCCACAATACTGTTATGACGATGCAAGCGAGTCTAATGCGTGCATTATATAGAAATGGCCAGAGCGCAAGATTTAAGATTGTGAATGCCGATTTCAAAAAGTCACTGAACGAATTCAAAAAGACGAGTATTTTCAACCTTGCTGAAGATAAGATGGATCTAACCTTCGATTTAGATGATCAAAACATCAAGAAAATTGAAGATAAAATAAATAAAATGTTAACCAGCCCAAGCATTCCTGAATATCATAATGAGCGAATTGAACTGCTTGAATTTGCTAAAAGGGTGGCTTTATATGCAGGAAGACACAAAAACACCGAAGCATACGATAGTGAAATCTTGAAAATCAAGGAATTTTTGCTGGGATCAGAAGCTCCAGAGTATCATCTAACGAAAGTCAAGCTTGCAAACTATTACGTTGATTTTACGGATAAATTTCCTGAAGCTAAATCCATTTATGATGAAAGTTTTCATAAAATGGTAGAACCTGAAATCACAAAAGGGCATGTAGATTATCTGGATATCATGAACCACCTCGCAAAATTTTATGAGGAGACCGATAACTATTCTAAGGCATCTGAAATTTTAGATGACGCGTTGTTAGCTGCACGTGTTAAGTATGATAATGAGGATATCGAATATGGAAAAGAACTTGAAAAAATTGCCGGACTGCAAATTAATATTGGAGAGTATGAAAAGGCCACGGATAACCTAGCTGAAGCCGAAAGAATTATGAAGGCCGTTAAAACTGACGAGTCAAAGAGCTACTTAGCTTCGGCCTATATTACAAAAGCGAAATTATTGTCAATTAAGGGAGAGTATGATGATGCAGAGGATCACATATACGATTCTGAGAATTTAAGAGCGCATGGCGCACTCGTCATTGACGTGACAGGATTAAGCTATCAGGATGATTTAGGTGGTTTATTTACGAATATTGGTAGGTATTCGGATGCCACGGAGTTGCTATCTGAATCACTACAAGAAAAAACCAGCCAGTTTGGTAGCTCCAGCAGACATCTTAATCGTACACTGGTTTTAAATGGACGACTCAACCTGATCAAAGGTGATTATACGCAAGCTGAGCAACAAGCAAGAAGAGCGAACACCATTGCAATTAGTATTTTCGGTGAAAATTCATCAAAAGTTGTCCCTTCAATTTTACAACTAGCAGATGTTTACACCACCATTGGTGATTATGAAAAAGCCGAAACGCTTCTTAAGAATGCGATAAGAATACAAAAGGAGAAATTCGGATCAGATCACGTAGATGTTGGTAAGTCAACCTCCAAGTTAGCGCTGGTATATTTTTATCAGGATAAACCTTTGACAGAAATTCAGTCGCTTTTTCAGGAAGCAGAAAAGATTATTGGTAAAAAATTAGGATCAAACAATCCCACTTATGCCGAAATCCTTAAGAATATGGCTATTGCAAACATTGCATCTGGCAATTATTCTCTGGCATTTACCTACCTCAATCAAGCGGAGAGTATCTGGAAAAGTAAAATTGGCAAGCGCAATAATATCAATGCAGCAACAGCCCAAGTATTGAAAGGGGATATTTATTACAAGCAAAAAAATTACGCGGAGGCAGAGGGCTACTATGAAAATGCTAAAAAGCAATATCAAAGAGTATTCAGTGATACCCACCCTGAGTTTGTAAAAGTACAGTCCAAGTTAAGCAAGACCTATTTCATGCAAGCCAGATACAAGGATTCACAAGACCAAATGGAAGCCGTACTTGCTAACTACAAAAATTTTATCAAAGAATATTTTCCAGCACTCAGTGAAAGAGAAAAGGCTAAGTTTTGGAATACAATCAAAGGCGATTATGAGTTTTACAATACGCTTATTGTAAGTAGAAACAGAAGTGCCAAGTATATAGGAGAGTTGTATAATAATGCACTGTTAACAAAAGCACTTCTCCTGAATTCATCCATAAAAGTTCGTCAACGAATCATGAGTAGCAATGATCAAGAACTCATTGATATGTATACTAAGTGGGTAGAAGACAAAGAATTACTTACAGCAGCCTTGTCCATGAGTTTACAAGACCTTCAGGAAGGAGGCATTGATCCAGTTGCTCTTTCAAATAGTGTTGAACTGCTAGAAAAGAATATAAGCTTAAAGTCTGAGCTTTTCTCGCAAAGTGCAGATAGCAGACAAGTTGTTTGGGAGGACGTCAAAAATTCGCTTGGTGAAAACGAGGTTGCAATTGAAATGGTTCGATTTAGGGTTTTTGACCATGCGTTCACTGATTCTGTCATGTACGCGCTTCTATATGTGAAAGGCGATAAGCGATCGGAACCAAGAATGATTTTACTTGATAATGGAAAAGAACTTGAAGGCAGGTCGTTAAAAATCTATCGAAACAGTATTAAATATAAAGTTGAAGATAAATACTCCTATGAGAAATACTGGCAGCCAATAGAAAATGAAATGGGTGCTATATCTACCTTATACTTATCTCCTGATGGCGTATATAATCAAATCAATCTCGAAGCTATTCCTACACCCGATGGTAAATATGTGCTAGACAACTCGAATATCCTCCTGGTAAGTAACACTAAGGATCTATTCATGAATAAGATAAAAACCAAGGTCGTTGCAGAAGCAGAGCATGCCATGATGTTTGGTAACCCGCAATTTTACAAGAATACCCAACCCGGCGTTCCACTTGCAAGCTCCGGTCTTACTCGCACCACGGCTGAAGTGGTAACACCACTTCCTGGTACTAAGAAGGAGATTGATGAACTTGATGACTTGCTGGATCGAAAAGGTTGGAGTACAGATAAATTTACAGAACTCAAAGCAAGTGAATCATCTATAAAAGAAGTTACCAACCCTCGTGTGTTCCATGTTGCAACTCATGGATTCTTTAAGGAAGACGCTAAAGCAAGCAACATCGACCAGGAATACAATGAAACAGCAGCTTATGACAACCCACTCTTAAAAACCGGGCTTTTACTTGCAGGAGCAGGTGATATTTTAAATCAGACCCAATTCAATTACAATGTTGATAATGGAATTTTGACTGCCTATGAAGCAATGAACCTCAATCTTGATCAAACAGATCTTGTCGTGCTTTCTGCTTGTGAAACCGGACTGGGGGAATTGCAAGCTGGTGAAGGTGTTTATGGTTTGCAACGCGCCTTCCTCGTTGCGGGAGCACGTACCATTGTCATGTCGTTGTTCAAAGTAAGTGATGACGCAACTCAACAGCTTATGATTAAGTTTTACCGAAAGTGGATCGAAACTGGGAACAAGCGTCAAGCGTTTATCGATGCTAAGAAAGAGATACGAAATGAATACCGCGATCCAATCTACTGGGGACCTTTCGTAATGATTGGATTGGATTAAGAATACACAAAGTAAATGGGCATCGCAAGATGCCCTTTTTATTTGGTCCTAGATTGTAGCAGATTATTTAGTATAGCACCTCTCATCATTCCTCAAAACATAAATACTGCAACGCCAATCACTTGTACAATCATGAAGACTGAATAAGATAAAAAGCGTTAGTTATGTCTATTCCTTACTTGTTTCTTAATGTCCTACTTAAATGGTAGGTATAAACCAACCCTGCTAAGCTCATTTTACCGAATGATGGATCTGAATACTGCAATAATGAGGTTTTTAAATCATTACTTGAGGTGTAGGACATTAACAGTTAATCGTTGTTGATAGGGATAATAAGATTTAATTCAACAAAACATGAAAGTACCAATCACCGGAAACAAAAAACCCTAATCCATTTGGACCAGGGTTTCGAAAATTGGTTTCTATCAAAAAGGACTTATTCAGTCTCTTTATAAACTTTGATTCCGTTTCTTTCGATGATATCTCTTTTCAAGATTTTAAAATCATCAACATCTGGGTTCATCTGGATTGCTTCTTCGATAGCAGTTAATGCATCTACAATCAATCCATTTTCTTCGTAAAATGAAGCGTAAATCACTTTGTTAAGCGGACTATCTTCGTCAACCTCAGCTTTCAAACTATTAAGTCCCTCAGCATATTGCGCCGGATTTTCAGGACGCTTAATTGCAATGTCTCCTGAAGAAACATCCGTATTTTCTTTGGCTCTTACATTGATAATCCAAAGTCCTTCCTCATTTTGCATTTCTCCAGATGTGAAGTCAAGTGTTACTGAGTTGCCAGCAACTTCTTCTTTCATAATCTCCTCATCAAAGATATTTTTAACCGTTACGATGAATACTTTTTCATCCATATCCTCAAGGATATCCCAGGTAACAATCGCTTTATCTCCCAAGATGCTAGCATCTTCTGCAGGAATCAATGCTTTAATTGATTCATCTCCTGCAAGAGCTCTTTTAGCTGCTCCGGTTGCATTAAGCCTCTGTCTGTAACCAGGCTTATCTTTTTCATTCATCTTGTTAGCTAAGAATTTAGCGTAACGGCTAGAAACACTGGCTGATTTGGTATTTACCAGCTTTGCAAGCTCTGAAACTTTTTTAGTTCCGGGAGTTCTGACTTCAAGCGTTTTGCCTGACTTGTGCATCAACCCAATATAAGCCCCTTGAGAAGCAATTAGTTGATCTCCGTCGCTTAGTGTAGCTCCGGTCTTTAATGCCACTGCAGTTGCGGCACCTTCTTTTTTAACTTTGTTTTGGCCCTTATTGGCCAACACTCTAAATGTGTATCCTTGACCATTGGCAACCCCAAAGGCAAAGACAAAAATTAGTGTAACAGCAATAGAAACAAACTTTCTCATAATAATTCCAATCGTATTTGGCGTTTTCTAAAAATTTATAATCGTGATACTTTAAATAATTCTTTTCTTCCTTCTTTAGAGAGTGAATTTTTCACCACTCCATAAAATACTTCCAGGCCATCGCCCGAAATTGCTACTGCGAACAGTAGATATGTAAGATCCAATTTGACACTGTACAAATCCATCATATAAACCATGATGTAGATAATCCCCACAAATTCAATCGCTTGAATGAGTTTGGTAATTCCATCATACCATTTTGGTAACTTCTTATAAATCCATGAGAACATCATGATATTAATGAAAAGTCCAATGATCATTACCGTCCATTTTTGCCAATCAGTCAAGTAAAAGATATAGTCCTCATTTATGACCATCGACACGATGTTGGCATGTATTACTCCTCCGTACATGTCTGGAAATGCTCTACCTACATACGTTTCATTTAGTGGTGTGAAGAATTTATCTTCAAAATTTTCACGGTCTCCCAACTCCTCACCCAAGAAACAGAAAATCACTACTTTATCTTTAATGATATCCGGAAAGAAATTTCCGTTGTAAACATCCCATACATCAAGCGCAAAATATTTATTCCCAAACTTTGTTGCTCCATAGTCAAGAACGTTTCCTCTGTAGTTGATTACCTCTTTCTCATTCCCCCTGTTCAAAAACTTATCTGCTTTTTCTTGAGACAAATAACTCGCTAGTGTTACTCCGAATGAAATATGGTTACTACCATCGAGTAAGTCTAGCTGCGGTGGAAATTCTCTGCACATTTTCAAGTCTTCCTGAACTTCTGCATCTGTAATCAAATTTGCAAACGCTGGAACAGCATTGTATGTGAAAAACGGATGCGACCATTCCACTGAATCTTGAATTTCTGAAGTATTTTCCAGTGTATAGGATAATTTATTCACCATTACCAGATTCTCAACTCGTCCTAATGCTTCGGCTAGCATGATGTCGCCCAAGGTATCTTCTTTCAAATATTCAAAAATTAAATCAACCCCTATTACAGCTGGGTCATATTTACTTATTGAATCAAGAAGAATTGCAATTCCAGCTCTTGGCTCTAAGCCAACATTGACCATTACTACATTCTCATCAGCAGTTGGATCATCGAGAAGTTGCGAAAAATAAATATCCGTAAACTCCATGTCTCCAAAGGCATCTCCAATTGGATCAAATATGTCAAAGATCTTTGCGTTTGAAACAACTGTTCCTACGAACAGCATCAAACCCATAATAAAAATTGTTCCCAGGATTACATCCCGCCAGAATCTTCTAAACATTATCTAATTGTTGGTAGGTTAGTTAGTTAAGATTATATATGCAATTAAAACATTTCTCACCAACGATCACAATCGATGTATTAGAAGAGTTCAATTTTTTCTTCAAATTACGCAATAAAAACTTTAATAGTCGTCCTATGGATTCAACTTTTCGGCGAACACCTAATATTCATCTACAAGACTTAATAAACGGTCTATTGCAAGGAAATAGGGTTTTTCTAAGTAGAGCCATCACATTAGTGGAAAGTAAAAGGGCAGATGATCGAAAGAAGAGCGCGGATTTGATTGATAATATTCTTTCTAAGGATCAGAAATCACTTCGAATCGGAGTTACAGGAGTTCCGGGAGTAGGTAAAAGTACCTTTATTGAAGCCCTAGGAAAGAAGCTGACAAACATGGGTAAACAAGTGGCAGTGTTGTCCATTGACCCCAGCAGTAATCGTACAAGAGGAAGCATTCTTGGAGACAAAACAAGAATGGAAGAATTATCAAAAGATCCTGATGCATTTATCCGACCTTCAGCTTCCGGCACGAGTCTAGGCGGTGTAGCTAGTAGCACCAGGGAAACCATCTTACTATGTGAGGCTGCCGGGTTTGATGTAATAATCATCGAGACTGTAGGAGTAGGTCAAAGTGAAACTGTAGTGAAAGATATGGTCGATTATTTCCTACTATTAATGTTGGCAGGAGGTGGCGATGAATTGCAGGGAATAAAGCGAGGGATCATGGAAATGGCTGATCACATTTTAATAAACAAAGCTGATAAGGACAATTTGAAAGCTGCCAAACTCGCTCAAAAAGATTATAAGAACGCGGTACATCTTTTCCCTCCTAATGAGGCGGATTGGGCAGTTCCGGTTGGGCTTTGCTCCGCCTTAGAAAAGCGTGGGATCGATGAGGCATGGGAAGAAATAGAAAGGTACCAGCAACATTCAAGCTCCAATGGATGGTTTGAGGAGAACCGTCAAAGACAGGTTATTAAATGGTTTCATGAGCGAATTCATGCTCGCCTGGAAGATAGTTTTTATTCAAAACCTTCGATAAAAGAAGAAATTAAAAAAAGGGAGGAGCTGATCTCCTCCCGAAAAATATCAGTTCGTAAGGCTGTAGATGAACTATTTAGTTGAATGCAAACCCATTTGGTCCTCTTCCAACATCAAATGATGAAATCAGAGAACCATTAGCGCCATATTGGTAAACTTCTCCGTCTTGTATAAAATTCTTAGAATCAGCAATGAAAATATCCCCACTTGATGGATCAATACCTATCCCATAAATTGATGTGAATGATTGGTTAACGATCAAAGGTTCGATCGTTGTTTCAGTACTGTTAACATCCAAACCAAACACCGCATTACCCGCATAAAAGTAGACCAGATTTCCACCTCCATTAATGGCCAGCTTCCCAGAAATATTGGTACCAAACTCGATAGCTCCTTTTGAAGTAATATTGGTGAGGTCTATTTGTATTAGTAAGCCGTCATTAGTTGGCTCAAAATTAGCATCAAATCCACCTTTACAGGACACCCATAAATCCCCATTTACATCGAGTACCATCTGTGCAGGTGCGGGTGCTGGCAGTGTTAAGGTTGCAGCCACAGTATTGGTATTGAGATCAATTTCAGAAATAGTATTCTCAAAAGTGTTCGAAACGTAGGCAGTGGTACCATCTACCACAACATACTCGGCTCCAAATCCAACGGTAATAGAACCGTCAATATCTCCAGTTGCTAAATCAACGATTGAAAGTCTTCCCTGCTCTGTAAAGCTTACCCATTCGGTTAAATATCCTTTTCCATTCGCCACAGTTATATAACGAGGTAATGCTGCATCAATAGTGTAGAGACTCTCCATCGTATATCGGTGCACAACTTCTATCTTGTTACTGTTGTTTACTACTACAAAAAGTAAGGTGTCATACGCATAGGCTGATTGCGCAACATCTCCCAAGGCAAGATTATTGACACTTTCAAAAACATTAAGCTCAGCCTCTGTTCCAGATGAATAAAAAGAAATGGACGCATCGCCTTCCAAAAAATTCCCTTCGTTGACGATTATTACGCCATTTTCATAGGCTCCTAGTGGAGTTGGTCCATCGTCATTGCTACAGGAGTAGAAAAAACCTACAGCAATAGCAATTGCAAGTGTTTTGATTAAAGATCTATTCATTACTTAAAGTTTAGTTGTTAATTCAATGCTAAATGCCCGCCCAGGCATAGCAGTATTTTTTAAATTTTCATAGTTGACATCCGCCAAATTCTGAATGCGAAAAGAAGCACCAAATTGAGTAGATACCATCGAGAATTGGCGCGTCAATCGCACATCCGTCAAAAAGAAATCATCAATTCTATTGGCCTTGGAATTTGATAGTGTTGTAAATCTTATTCCTGTATAATTTCCAATTAACTCAATACTGTATTTGTCAGAAACAAAAATAGCAGCAGCTGATACCGAATGTTTTGGTACATATGGAAGTTGATTGTCCTCTGTCACCCCTTTATCTGAAGATTTGACAAAAGAATATTCCCCCTGAATTACCAAATGATTTTTTCCTAATTCAATATCAGATTTAGCAGTTAATTCTAGTCCTTTTGTCTGAACGTTTCGGATATTTTCAGGAGACCAAACTCCATCAGAAGGTATCCATTGTATCCAGTTAGTGATGTTTGAAATAAAGCCTGTTATGCCCAATTCCAGACGCTTAATCTTAAAATCTGCACCAAGTTCATAATTCATACTCCTCTCAGATTCTAAGTCCAGGTTTCCACCGGGTCTCCAAAACAAATCATTGAACGTTGGAGCTCGGAAATCTCTACTTAACTGACCTCTCATTGTAAGCTCGAAAATATCAGAACCATATGAAGTCGACTCTACCCCTATAGATGGGACAAAAACAATTTCAGATTCATAGAATGCCTGACGTAAATTGACGGTAATACTACCTATGCCACTGAATGCGGTAGAGCACATGAATAGATGACCTTGAAGTCTGTTTTCCCTGCCGTCGAAGTTCCCAGACTCGGCCCACTCAAATATCCCGGTTCCACCAAATCTCAAAAAATAAGTGGAATTAATGGCTTTTTCTATGGCATGAGTAGCCGCAGTACGATAAGAGGTAGTTTCAGAACTATCATTAAATATGGTTTGATCAGAAACAAAACCTAGTGTAGAGCGATGGGACAATCTACCTTCAAACTCATGATTTACGGCGGCTCGCCACGTTTGACTTTTTAAGGTACTTCTGGATATACTTGTTCTTGTGGGTTGAACATCTCTGTCATTTTTAGCATACGCTATCTCAGAGAAAAGACGACCTTTTTTATATAGATATTGAAGTTTATGAGATAATCCTATTCTGTTGACCGAGGCATGTGGCTGTCGTGATCCATCTTCAAGCTTGAAGTCATTTTCTAGCAAGCTTCCGAAAAGTCTAACTTCATTGGTAAATCTTCCCTGGGGAATATGAAATTTCAATCCTGCACTCCTTTGTCCAAAAGAGCCAAACCCTAAAAGTATGTTTACAAGTGAATCACGTTGAATACCGGAATTGTCCAGGATAATAGTCCCTCCAATGGCCCCACTGCCAAAATGAGAACTTCCTCCACCTCTCTGAAGGATAATCTGATCAGTTAGAAACATCGGCCAGACAGAAAAATCTGTTTGTCCCAACGTAGGAGAATTAACAGGTATTCCATTCCAGATGACACTGGTCTGTGAGGCTGAGGTTCCTCTTAAACTGATGGTTGAAAGTTGTTGTGAACCGTAGTTTTTAAAGTAGATGGCAGAATTGTTACCCAAATCAGAAAGAGCACCATTCCCACCGCCTTTCATTGACTGAATGACGCTACCGGATGAAAACTTAGACAAATCAATGCCCACAATCTTCACCTCTCCCAATACTCGCGTTGAGTCTTGAGCAAAACCACCTAAAGACACGCAACAAATACAAACTTGCAGGCATCTTTTTAAAAACCAGTACATCTTAGCATTTACTAAGTGTTAAACATCTCGACATTCTCCTCCCGGAATGCAGAATTTATATGACTGGGCAGGTCTCCTGGCTTATCTGGTTTTGGTTTCCTTCCCGCCTCTCATAGACAGTGGATCTAGATATGACCAAAACATTCTTCAGACTTACAGTTGCGGGGACAGCTCTCGATTTTAGAAAAATTCCTATCACGAGATTCCCATTTTAATTTTCATCTACAGAAGTAGAATCGAAACCAAGTCGAATACAAAACTAAACAACTTACCGAGTTGATGCGCTACTTTTGAACCATGAATAGAGTGTTTTGCGGTATAATCGTACTAATTAGTGCATGTACGGCATCAAAAAAAGAAAATTCTTTGGTTTCCATTACAAATGAAATTCAATATGCAAATGGGTTTCATTTTGAAATTGAGGGAAATAGCAGATTCCTGGTGGTAGATGAGCCTTGGCCCAATGCTTCAGAACCCATCCGTTATCTTTTAGATGGAACACCTAAAAGAATAGTATGTACATCAACTTCGCATCTTCCTTTTTTCGAGATGCTCAATATGGAAGCATCTGTCGTAGGATTTCCTAATTTGAAATACATCAGTTCAGAAGTTTTTATCAAACGGGCGGAAGAAGGGCTACTCACTGATCTTGGCCCAGATGGCAGCATGAATATGGAGTTACTACTTGGAATTAACCCGGATGCCGTGATTGCATTTGATATGGGCGGCGAATCAATGACACTTGACAAGGTCAAAGAATCAGGAATCCCGGTCTACTATAATTCGGACTTTCTTGAGCAGTCACCATTAGGCCGAGCAGAGTGGATTAAGTTCTTCGGAGCACTTTTAAATAAGGAGGCAGAAGCCGATTCGATCTTTAATGCCATTGCTAAAGAATACAATCGTTTAAGTAATTTGACATCCAAAGTATCGTCCAAGCCGACCATTCTAAGTGGTGTTGTTTATGGTGATGTTTGGTTTCTTCCAGGTGGACAAAACTGGTCGTCTACTTTTTTCAAAAATGCTGGAGGTGAGTATTTATGGACAAATGATACCACTTCTGGATGGCTAGAACTCAGTTTCGAAGCAGTTTACGAAATCGCAAACGAGGCAGAATTTTGGATTGGAACTTCAACACTCAACACCATGAATGAAATGAAGGGACAAGATGAACGATATGCTTCCTTTAAAGCATTTAAGACTAGCGAGGTGTATAACTACAACAAAAGAATAGGCCCAAACGGAGGGTATGACTTCTTCGAAAGTGGTTATTCAAGACCTGATCTTGTGTTATCTGATTTAATTAAAATCTTACATCCTGAATTGTTGCCGGAATATGAAACTGTATATTTTCAGAACATAAAATGATTGAATCACATCTGGACGAATCAAAAAAGAAATGGAGAGCAGTTTTCCTTCTACTCTTCATTATCCTGCTTATATGTTTTGTACTCAGTATTTCACTTGGATCTGTTCAGATACCTCTTAGCTTTATCTTAGATCATTTCCTTGGCAATTCAGACAATGAAGTGTGGTCAAACATCATTCTAAATTTTCGTGTACCTAAAACACTTACTTCGATGCTTGCAGGGAGTGCATTAGCTGTCAGCGGTCTACAGATGCAAACCCTGTTCCGTAATCCTTTGGCAGGACCATTTATATTGGGTATTAGCTCGGGAGCTGGATTAGGTATCGCTTTAGTGATATTTCTTGGGGTGTGGCTTGGTGGATTCATTGAAATGACTGGTCTTGGTCGAAGTTGGCTTTTGGTAGGAGCCTCGGGTGTTGGATCTTTCCTTATCTTATCATTGGTATTGATTGCTTCATTCAGAATACGATCTGGAGTATCATTATTAATTATTGGACTAATGTTTGGTTCAGCAGTGAGCGCAGTGGTAAGCATCCTCCAATATTTCAGCCAAGCTGAAAACATCCAGGCATATGTTATTTGGACCTTCGGAAGCTTAGGAAGTCTCTCATGGGGCGAGCTAAATGTTATGCTTCCAGTAATTATTCTCTCACTTGTTTTTTCATTCCTCTTATCTAAGTCTCTTAATGCCTTACTATTAGGTGAAAATTATGCTGAATCCTTAGGGCTAAATCTGAAAAGAGCCAGAATGCTAATCATCATCAACACGAGCCTACTTGCCGGAACTATCACGGCCTTTTGTGGTCCCATCGCATTCATCGGTTTGGCTGTTCCGCACATCGCTCGTATGTTGTTCAATACGGGAAATCACTTGCTTCTGACTCCATTAGTGATTCTTTTGGGAAGCATACTGCTTCTTGTATTCGATGTTTTAGCTCAGCTACCAGGTATGCAAGAAACACTACCAATAAATGCTGTGACCTCTATTTTCGGAGCTCCTTTTGTCATTTGGCTAATTCTTAGAAAATCAAATCTTAACTACTCGTTCTGATGGGACTGCTCGATATCAAAGATCTATCCATTGGATATGGAAACGAAAAAGTGCTGGGTCAGCAAATCAATCTCACACTTGAAGCTGGACAATTAGTTGGATTAGTTGGTCAAAATGGAGTTGGGAAATCTACCTTCATCAGAACCATCTGTGGACTACAACCAAGACTAAATGGTGAGATCCTTTTAAATGGAAACGAGATAAAAACCCAAAACCTAAAGGCAATAGCCAAACGAATTAGTGTGGTATTAACCGGTCGACCTGACTCGCTAAATCTCTCGGTGCTTGAATTAATTGCCTTGGGCAGACATCCCTATTCCGGATGGTTGGGTAACCTTAAGCAATCCGATAAAGAGATCATAGATAAGGCTATCACATTGATGGAGATCAATTATCTGGCAAAAAAACGACTTTACGAACTTAGCGATGGTCAACTTCAAAAAGTGATGATAGCAAGGGCTCTTGCTCAAGATACAGATATAATGATCCTTGATGAACCTACTTCGCATTTAGACCTTAAGAATAAAATTGAAGTTTTAGAGCTCTTAAAAAAGATCGCAAATGAGGGGAAAGGTGTTTTAATCTCCACGCATGAAATTCAACTTTCAGCTAAGGCATGTAATCTTTTTTGGTGTATGGATTTCGGCAAAGAGATGCTGGTTGGAGATCCTCAGGATCTTATTTCAAAAGGACAACTTCAGGATTATTTACACATTCCAAAAAACATCATATAAAAAAGAAGGGACCCTGGGAGGGTCCCTAAAATTTATGGATGGGATAATCGTAACCTAACCTAACCGAATAAAAACGTGCCTTTGCACGCTAAACCCACCCATTTCACCTAATCACCAATAAGTGGTACGTAAATAACCAAAATAAGATCTCGAAGGTTTAATAAATTTTTGTCAACTGATTGACAAAGTGGTTTTCAGTTAAAAAAACTACTGGATAAAGCTGGCATAATTGAGATTAAAACCTCCTTGACGGAAGGAAAAGAATGCTTCTCAAGAAAGCAATGAGAAGCCTTCCATATTTATTCAATGATAATTCTTTTAACAATTTCACTGGATTCACTCTGAATCTTTAAGAGATAAACACCGGTTCCAAGTGTTCCAATTTCAAAAACAATCGTACGATTGGAAATTTCTGCTTTGTCTTGAAGTTCTATCTCTTTGCCACTCAAGTCTGTAAGCATCCAACTAGGATTCACCAATGACGGGTCAATGATTACATAAAAGTTACCATTGGATGGATTGGGATAAACTTTTACCAGATTATTATCACTGTCTGCCCCAAGTGGCACCTCCACTTCTTCTATTGTAATTGTGAATGCTTTTGTGAATTGTGCACTACCTCCATCTATAGCGGTTACTTCAATCATAAATGAATTTTTTGTTTGTGCGTCAAATACAGCATTGCTCTGGAGTTCATTTTGCTCTGATCCACCAATTAAAAAGTCCGAAGCATCTATTCCTCCAATGGATAATGTATGTGTATCTGCTTCATCTTCATCTGTCACCGTCAGTGTTCCAATTGCGGTTCCAGTGGACTCACCTTCATCTATCAAATTGTTTGATAAAAGGATATCACTTGGTGGATCATTTCTATCTTCAATGTTTATGGTAAATGATTCAGTAAATCTTGCGCCTAAATCATCTTCAGCGGTAATTTCTAAAGAAATGCTGCTTTGCGACTCAAAATTGAAGCTTGTGTTGGCTCTGAGCTCATTTAGATCTACCCCACCAATTTGAAAATCAGCGGTATTGGAAGTACTGAATGTATGCGAATCGCTATCCTCATCAATTACAGATAACACACCAATGAGATCACCAGCATCATTATTCTCTTCTATGGAGCTGTTTGTAAGTTGGATATCAGATGGCAATCGATTGATATCTAGTGTGATTGAGTTCCTTCTCAAGAATAGATCCGGTGCAGATGGGTTGGTGATTTCGCAATAGTAAATCCCAACATCCTGAGTATTGAAATTCGAAATGGTATAGGTAGCTCCTGTTGCACCATTGATCAACTCATCATTAAGATACCATTCATAACTATTTCCAGCAGTAACATCACTTACTTCCAATGTTGTACTGGAACCTTCATTAATGACTTCAAAATACGAATCATCAATGTTGTCTTGGGTGTCGTATGCGTTTAATACAGATATGTTTGGAACAATGTCTGAAAAATCCAATTTATTTCTGCTCGCAATAACACTTGTCGGCGGGAGTGAAGTGAGGTCTGATAAATCCGTCAAATTGTTCTCAAACACATTGATTGAATTCAAATTTGAAAGCGAAAGCAGTGATGCAGGTATACCACCTGTCAATTGATTATCCTGTAAATCTAAGGTTGCCAAATCTGTCATTCCTCCGAAAATATCAGGTATATCCCCTGATAACTCACCGTTGGTTAAATTCAGAAAAGTCAAGTTGGTAAGATTGCCCAAACTGGAAGGAATTGCTCCTGTCAAATAGGGTGAACTAATTCTCATGACCTCCATTGCGCTCATATCTCCAATGGCATCAGGAATGCTTCCTGTGAATTCACCTAATAAATCCATAAATGTTAAGGAAGTTAAATTTCCAATTTCGCTTGGTATGGATCCGCCAATGTCACTCAAGTAGAGGTCTAATGTAACTAAGTCCGACAGATCACCAATTTCAGAAGGTAAAGTTCCTGTCAAATTATTGTCTTGAATAATCATAGATGATACCCTCCCGTCAATATTGGTCGTGATTCCATACCAATCATCCAAATTGGAACCTGTTAACCAATTGCTATTGTCTGTCCAATTGCTTCCATTGGTTGATATATAAAATGCTTCCAGCGCTGCATAGTCCGGATGAGAGGTTATTGCATTGTCAACGACTGTGTATTCTTGGGTAATTGTTAAATCCGGAGCAAGTGGATGTCTTGCCTCTCCTCTATAAACACCCGCATCTTCAGAGCCATTATAGGTGACAAAAATTGGATTAAAGCCACTTATAAACGATGCATCATTAAAAAACCAATCAAAATTCAAGTTCCCATCATCTGTAGTAATGATTTCCATAGTCATTAATTCACTTAAAGAAGGTCTGAGAATTTGTGCTTCCAGTGCATTTTGTGGAGCATATGTAGTCAGAGATGAAATATTTGGTACCAAGTCACCAAAATCAAAATTATTATTGGACACATTAAAGGTCGATGGTGCGAGAGCCGTAAGGTCTGGTAACACATCCAATTGATTATTAGATAAATCTATGAAATTCATATTCGTCAAATTGGAATAGCTGCTCGGAACCTCACCGGTAAATTGATTATGGGATAAATCAATGAAAGTTAACTGCGTCATTGTTCCAATAGATTCTGGAATGGAACCACTTAATGAATTGAAATCTAAATCCATTAATGTGAGATTCGTAAGTAATGAAATTTCTGATGGGAGCTCACCAGTAAATTGATTGCCATCCAAATCAAGGCTTTCAAGATTAACCAGGTTACCGATTGATGGTGAGATGTGACCTTCCAGATCATTAAAATCCAAATTCAATCTTGTCAGATTAGTCAGATTCCAGAGTTCTTCCGGAATGTCTCCGGAAAGTTCCATATCATCCATGACCAGTCCATCGAGGTTAGAGAGATTTCCAATTTCAGCAGGTATGCTCCCTTCTAGGTTATTACCTGTCAATGAAAGATTTGAAAGTTCTGTCAGATCACCAATTTCTGTCGGGAGTGTACCCGTCAGGTTATTTCCAGCCAGTGTTAATTCGATCACACGACCTTCAGATGACGCGACTACACCAAACCATTCAAATACACTTTCACTAATGTCCCAGGTATTGGTCCAGTTAGGACCATCGGTGGCATTATATAATGCAATTAAGGCCGCCCGATCGGTTGCATTAACTTCAATTCCATCTGCTCTGGTTAATGTAAACTCCACATCAGCTGAACCTGTGGAACATGCATCATTTATATCTTCTTTTAGGGTAAGAGTAAAGCTGGAATCATCATTTGCATTGAAAACCCCAGGTGTTTCGGCTGGACCAAAAATCACATCACTAGAGCAATCAACGAAAGTATCTTGATTATCACCAAAAATTACAGCCCCATCTATTAAATCGAAATAATACGTATCTAAACCACTGTATCCCAATTGCGAAACATACTGGGCACCGAATGATCTGGTATCTTCATCCACATACTCAAGGTTAACAGTAATATTACCTGTCCCTGAAAAAATAGTACCTCCTGCAAATGCCGCTGCGGGCCCTGTTGTAGTCAGTGCAATTTGTTCCATTAAATAAGTACCTACAAAAGGCGTGTTTGAAACAGATTCAATTATACGGTTATTGTCCTGATTTTCATCGGTGCCAAGTACCAGTTCAATATCAAACTCGTAAGTGTCTTTAGCAGTTAAATCAACTGTAGTTCCAAAGGTATGTTCGTAAATTCCTCCGGCTGTAATTTCAACGTTTACAGCTTCAGTGACGATTTCTGATCCATCGATTCTCAGTGTTAAATCAAATTGATTTACACTTACGGTTCCACGATTTACGATCCGGACCTCTACTTCATTCTCAGCTTCAAAAGAGGAATTATTCGGATTAAGGATATCTGTAACTTCAAGATCAATAATCTCAGCGCCTAAGTCAAATTGCGCACTGAATACGCCATTACCATGTGTTCCGGCTATGACGGTACCATCAAGCTTGGTCACTAAATGCTCAACTACCACATCACCAATTCCGCTAACATCTTCTTGTGTCCATTCAGTGCTGGACCCATTTATTCCTTGTGTGGTATACAGCCCTGTACTGGTTCCAACAAAATAACCCGTACCATCACCTAAAATTCGGACCGTTCGGGTTGAAGTACCAGATCCAGATCCATCTGGATTTTCTTCCAGATTCCCGCTGACATCTGTCCATGTAACACCTCCATTGGTTGTATGAAAAACACTTGGAATCTCATAGTTTGAAAAACAGACAATGATTTCATTTGGATCAAATCGATTTACATCAATACCAGAAATATATCCCGATGGAAAATTTGATCCGGTAATGTTAGAAACCGCATGGTCCCCTGCCGGATCCGTCACTTTATAAACTTCACCACCCATGGTACCTGCAACTACAAACCCGTCGTTGCTAACTCCTAGCTCACTTACGGTTGAACCGCCAAGAGAAATAGACTTCCAACCGGTCAAATTATCTCCGGTACTAGCACTTGTATTTACGTAGAGATCGGATGATCCTGCTAAATAGAATATATCATCATTTAGTGGGTCCAAATAAAAAGGAACAATGAATAAGCCTGCGGAATAACCATCTGGTGTGAAATAGGCTGCATCGTCCAATGTTTCATCATTCGCTGAAGAATATTCATAGCGATAGATATTGCCATTCTGAGAGGAAAGATACCTGGTAGAACCGTCCGAGCTTATGGCACTATATGCGCCATCACCCCCGAATGGAGTATTCCAATCTAACGTTCCATCCGTGTTGGTAGTAAACCAGGTACCATTGTCTTGAAATCCGGCCAAAATTTGATCCCCCGGGCCTGCAGACACCGCATAGACTTGAGTCGTCAGATAACCATTATTCAGAGGTGTCCATGCTACCGCTTGATTGGTGGTCAGTGTTGTAGTAATGTCTTCAGTAATTTGAACCCCTCCATCATTTCCTGATAGTGCTCGATCTCCTGATAAGAAAACAAAAGAATGCTGGTCTGGATGATGATTAAAGTATAATGCATAAGAGGCATTTGTGGGCGTATAGCCGCCGATCCAGGTTGTGTTATTAGTAGAACTAAATCCGTCCGTAGATCTGAATAGATTGGTTCCGCCAATAATCACAAAATCAGGGTCATCATTTTTTACCTTAATGAGTAAATTATAGCTTCCCTGCGAATCAAAATCACCAGTAAGCCCTCCAAGCATGGGAATGTTAGCGGAACGATCTTCCCAGGAGTCGTCTGAATCATCAAACTTCCATAAGGTATGATCTGAAGCATGGTTGAGATCCTCCCCAATGACATAAACAATATGCTCATTGGATGGAGCAATGGCGAGTTCTTTTCGTTGATTCCGTGCTAAGGGAAACCCAACCGGCGTGATATCCGTCCAATTTTCACCATCCTCGGACCTGAAGACACCTAGTTGATCTAGAGCTGCAAAAAGTACACCGGTACTCGTGACAGCAATATCTACCCAGGTTGTGTTTACTGCCCCTCCTAGATAGAGAAAAAAGGAATCGCCACCATTTTCAGATTTATAAAGTCCGTCATAAGTAGCCACATAAACATCTCCATTGGTAGGGTCCACAACAATCTCATGAATCAGATCAAAACGATTTTCAAATGATTCCGGGGTATTAGAAGCCGTGGATGTTAATAAAGACCAGCTTAAGCCATTATCGGTTGATTTGTATACTCCGTTCCCCAAATATGACGCACCAAAAGATGCCGCAGAGTTTCCTCTATTTTCACCAGTACCATAGTACCAAGTTGATTCAAATCCGGAACGTGTATCCTGCGCGATACAAGTCACACTTTGCAGTTCATTACTTCCGGTAGTTTTCGACCAGGTAGCTCCTTCGTCTGCTGATCTCCACATACCTCCGGAAACACCACCCGCCAATATGGTCGTAGGATTCAACACATCAACTGCCAATGCACGAGTTCTACCTCCTACATTAAATGGGCCTCTATTTGACCAATCTGAAATTGCTGGTGCAAGCAGTTGGTTGCCACTAAATCTCGTTTTTTGAGACTTCATGAATGCTAACTCGCGAGCTCGAATTGCATCAGGAACTTCTCCTGTCGTAGGGTTTCTTACTTTCAGTAACTCAAACTCAAGGCGTGCTTGTGGGTCGTCTTTTGGAGGTTTTGGGATTTGAGGCGTATTGTTAGGTCCTCCCCTGGTAATTACATTTTTTCTTGGACTTTCTCTAAGTCCAGGTTGATCATCTTCCTGTGCCATTAGAGGTAGAAGAACGATTAGGGTTAAAGCATAAAGTATTGGTTTGGTGAGCTTCATAACTTATTAATTATTTCTTTCGATGAGTCTAAAATCAAATGGTGAATTACCACCAAAGTTGGGTCGGTCTTTAATGATCACATTCAACGTAGTATCCTTTTGCAATTTTACACTTGGAGACCTGATAATAATTGAATCCCCTCTTTTCAAGTAGGACGAAAACCCAAATGATTGTCTCTTGAAATTCTCCAACCCAACTAAATAAGTTTCTACAGATTGCTCTTCAATAACCTTTACTTCAACCAAGGCTTCTGAAGGGAATAACCGGATACTGTCTAATTGCAATAGAGGAGTATCAAAATCATCTTGAGATTTCGATGTGTTAACAGATTTACATCCATGGATGCAAATGACCATCAACCATAGGATTATTATGTGGTGAATAGTTTTCAAGCAGGTTAATTGCGGACGCAAAATAAAAAATCTTTTAAGACTTAACGTTTCTTAACCTACTAATTGAAAATTCTTATGATGGTAAACATAGATAGACCATAAATTATGTCAATGACTTGACAATCGATATGGGTTCTTTGTATCTTCAGAACTGTCAATCTTTCATAGACGTATTATTGGCCTTTCAAACTACCAAATGCAAAAAATTGTCATAATAGGAAATGGTGTAGCAGGGATCACAGCTGCTCGCCATATTCGAAAACTCTCTGATGATGAAATTATCGTCATCTCTGGAGAAACCGATCATTTCTTTTCTCGCACGGCGCTCATGTACATCTACATGGGGCACATGAAATTCGAACATACCAAACCCTATGAGGATTGGTTTTGGGAGAAAAATCGGATTGGCCTAAAACGTGGTTGGGTAAAATCACTGGATTTTGATGCTAAAGAAGTTTTACTCGAGGGATCCGAAAAAATCAGTTATGACAAGCTAATTCTGGCTACCGGAAGTCAATCCAATATGTTTGGATGGCCTGGTCAGGATCTGGGTGGGGTTCAGGGGCTTTTCTCCTATCAAGATCTGGAGCTTATGGAGGAAAACACCAAAAATATTGATCGTGCAGTAATCTTGGGTGGCGGACTTATAGGTGTAGAAATGGCGGAAATGCTGCACTCGAGGCATATTCCTGTTACCTACCTCATTCGTGAAGAACATTTTTGGGGTAATATCCTCCCTGATGAAGAAGCAACTCTGATAGATGGACATTTGGCCAAACAAGGGATTGATCTGCGAAATGAAACTGAGCTAGAAGAAATTCTTGATGATGGCAATGGTCGTGTAAAAGGAATAAAAACAAAGTCAGGTGAGATCATAGATTGCCAGTTTGTGGGACTTACCGTAGGCGTTCATCCCAACATTGATTTAGTCAAGGGTTCAAAATTGGAAACAGATCGAGGCATATTAGTAGATGAATACTTGCAAACGAATATTCCGGATGTTTATGCCGTTGGCGATTGCGCGCAATTAAAGAACCCACCATCCCATCGTAGGCCTATAGAAGCAGTTTGGTATGTGGGACGTATGATGGGAGAAACCGTCGCCCATACGGTCACCGGCAATCAAACGAAGTACCAACCAGGTGTTTGGTTCAACTCAGCGAAGTTCTTCGATATTGAATACCAAAACTATGGAGTTGTATTACCTAAATCTCCGGAAGGATCTAGCGCATTTTATTGGGAATGTGAGGACAAGGAGAAGTGTATCAAGATTATCTTCAAGGACGACACCCTCGAAGTAACAGGTGTAAACATCTTTGGAATAAGAAACAGGCATGAGGTCTGGGATAGATGGCTCAACGAAAAGAGGCCTCTCGATTACATCATTGGCCATTTGCCGGAAGCCAATTTCGATCCGGAATTCTTCACCCATTGGGAGGGAGAAATACAAGAAAAATTCAACGCAGAATTTCCTGACAAAAACGTAACTGTGAGGAAAAAAGGATTCTTAGAAAAACTATTCGCATAATATGAAAGCAATACGATTAACAGGGCTCATTCTATTTTTATTCTCTTTAGGATTGTTTTTGGGTAGTTTTTTTATGTCAAATTTCACATTGACACAAGAAACATTTAGTTCCATTGTAAAAGCTGAGCATCAAGAGTTATTAAAACCGTCACTCGGTGAAACGTTTGGCAAGTCTTATTCTTCAACTATCCCGTTTGTAAATGCAATAAATAATGCGGTAGTCGAAGTAAATAATCAAGCGCGAGCAGAACAACGCTGGAACGATGTGATCTATGATGATTATGCCGGAGCATTGACTCGTGCCTCTGCTACCGGATTTGTTCCTGAGAATAAACTTTTGGTTTTCTTTCTCATTTATGTGGTAGGCGTAATCGGTTCAATGATGTTCATCCTACCACAGGTTAAGTTGCAGGGTCCAGCAGGAATTAAAAACAATCACATTTTTCATCATGCACTTAACAACAAGGGATGGATGGGCATACTTACCGGTATCCTACTCATTGGTTTTTACATCCTCCTCTATTTCTATCCTGCCTACATAACCAATTGGATCATCATTGTAGATCCTCTTCAGAAATTTATCAATCCATCAGCCACTTCCAGTCAATGGTTCCTATATGGATTCCTGTACACATTCGCCGTTTTGGTGATGGGTGCGAGAATGATCATCAAATATCGTCATAGCAAATACCAGATTTTCAGAACCAGCTCGGTGATGTTTTTTCAGTTAGCAATTGCCTTCGTATTACCAGAAATCTTGGTAAGACTTAATCAGCCTTATTTCGATTTTAAAAACATGTGGCCCTTGGATTATGACTTCTTCGATGCGTGGCACATCAATACGTTAACGCAATCCGGTGGTTTGGGAATTTTCATGTTTGTGTGGGGAATTTCACTCTTTGTAGTAGGCGTACCTGTATTTGTTTATTTCTTCGGAAAGCGCTGGTATTGCTCATGGGTATGCGGATGCGGTGGTTTGGCAGAAACTGCTGGCGATCCATTCAGACAACTTTCAGATAAATCCACGGAAGCGTGGCAAATTGAGCGATTCATCATTCATGGAGTACTCGTATTCGGTATCATTATGACCGGCCTGGTGATCTACAATTTCTATGGCGGAGACTTTTACATTTCATTTAGCAAATGGATGGTGACCGGAGTAGTTATCATACTAGGCATTGGTTTATACTTTTATCACCGCAAGAAATTCCCAACCATGTCTGGCAAGAAAGTAAGAAATACAGTGATTGGTATCGCTGGTTTCTTTACGATTGGTGTACTCTTCAGTGAAGCATCAGTATTTGCTAAATACATGCCGGTAGATGGGAACAACTTCAGTTTCTCAAGTGGCAATATCCGAACGGTTTATGGATTTATGATTGGCTCCATTTTCTCAGGAGTCGTTGGCACAGGCTTTTATCCTTTAATGGGTAATCGCGTTTGGTGTCGATTTGGTTGCCCATTGGCAGCATACCTTGGATTGGTTCAACGATTTAAATCTAAATTCAGAATTACAACCAACGGAGGTCAGTGTATCTCATGTGGTAATTGCTCAACTTATTGTGAAATGGGCATTGATGTGCGAGCTTATGCTCAAAGAGGTCAGAACATTATTCGTTCTTCTTGCGTTGGATGTGGAGTTTGTTCAGCAGTTTGCCCTCGTGGTGTTCTTAACCTGGAAAACAGGGAAGAAGATGGGCGTTTCAATCAGCCAATTTTGCTTGGAAACGATAGTATCTCATTATCAAAATAATTACGAATGAAAAGATTAATTCTATTACTTACACTTGGAGTTTTTGTATCATCCTATGCACTTGCCGGTGGTGGCTGGACCAAACAAAAAGGGACGGCATATTATAAGGTCTCTCATTGGTGGGTCAATGCTTCTAAGCAATACACGTTTGATGGCAATACCGCTGCCTCCCTGAAAGAAGGAATTTTTAATACGTCCATTTTTGTAGAGTACGGTGTGACTGATAAATTCACTGCGATTGTTAATCTTCCGTATAGCAAATCTGCAAATTCAAATGAATCCATCTCGGGTATCGGTGATACAGATATTGCTTTCAAATATCGATTGAGTAACTCGGACAAATTCGTTCTCGCAGGGACACTTTTACTCGGGCTTCCTTTTGGCGATGATGAAGGAGGAAGTGACGGAAGTCTACAAACAGGTGACGGAGAGTTCAACCAGATGATCCGATTGGATCTGAGTAAATCTTTCCAAGTGGGTTCGGTCAACGCGTATGGTAATGTTTACACGGCTTACAACAATAGAACGGACAATTTTTCAGATGAATTCAGAGCTGGCGTAGAAGTAGGTGGTGGATTTTTAAACAATAAAATTTGGGCAATCCTCAGATTTGACATGGTTGAATCATTACAAAATGGAGCAGAATCTACTGCAGCCAGCGATGGTGCTACCATTTTTGCCAATAACACGGAGTACTTTGCCTACACCTATGAAATTGCTGGATACATTACGGAGAGATTAGGGGTTTCTGCTGCTACTGCCAGCGTCTTTAGCGCTTCCAACATATTCGCAGCACCTTCTTATTCCTTGGGGGTATTTTATGATATGAAATAGTCCTTTTTCCCAATTTCTGTTCGTTATAATAGAAAAAACATGGGACAGAAAGGAGATAAAAATACCAATGAGGCCCAACTATCAGCAGACCTGTTTCATGAGAAATTGGGTGCAATTCCTGGGATTTCATCAAAAAAGATGTTTGGAGGACATGGTTTCTTTCACGAAGGTCAGATGTTTGGCATGGTAGATTCAAAAGGGCGTATTGCTTTAAAAGCGGATGAGATGTTGGAAGAGGAATACTTAAAACTAGGGTGTTCAAAACATGGAAAAATGCCATATTATACACTACCGGATAGCTTATTCCAGTCTAGTGAACTATTAGATTGGGTAAAAAAATCAATTGCCCTCACTAAAGGATAATGGTTCTCAGTATCCGTTTTCTTGAGTGATGGTCGAAATCATCAGAAACACTGTATGCGAGCCAAACATTGATTTCATTTCCTTCAGAAAGATCGTAATGCAAATCATCCACCTTGGCTTTATATATGTTGAATGATAGGATGGTAGTTCCATCTTTCTCAACCCCTTCAAAATCAAAGATTCGTGAGTCAACAGCGAGATCTTCTACTTTAGGATGCTTTCCTAGGCCTACTACGTATTGATCTTCAATGTGAATTTTCCCTTCCTTAATCCTACCTTGAATCAAATTTGTATTCACAATTCCAGTTCCTTCAGTAAAGCCTACGGCTACCCATCCGGTAGATGGGGCCGATATGCTTATCCGAAGGTAATCTTCGTAATGCTTCCATTCAAGAACAAATCCCTCTGCTTCCAAACGCTTGGTAGATGGTATCAAGATCATCAGGATTGGTATAATTAGTTTATTCATCAATTATTGATATATCATTTATTAAAAGAAAAAAATATCACTCTTTATTGAAATTTGTACAAATGGTATCTAATACCTTTTTGAACACTTTCATTTCACTATCAGATATTCCTTCCACTCCTTTCTGGCGATAAAGCACTGCTTCAGGGAGGACTCTATTTACCAAATCCGACCCTTGTTTGGTCAGATGTACCTTGAACGATCGTCGGTCCGCATTTCTACGCTCAATCCATTTATTCTTCTCAAGAATATCCAGTGTGCGCGTGATGGATGCAGGATCTTTCGTAACTGCATCTGCCAATTCCTTCTGCGTTTGATTCTCGACTTCACTTAACCTTTTAAGGATAATCCATTGGTCAGAGGTCAGATCTAATCCCAACTTCTTGAAGAATCTATTTTTGGCTTTCCGCTGAGCTTTCATGGCTCGATCCATCCAAAAAAAATATACTTCACTCAATGGCTTATCTACTTCCTTCATGATCGAATTTTTCAGAAAGATACGAATTGCTTTGAATTGGATTTATTTAAATGTTGCATTAACCAACTCCTCCACAATTTTCCATTCACCTTCAACCTTAATCAGCGAAAAGATGGATCTCATTTGAGCCGCTTTTCCATCAAGCACAGCCATTACAGTTGCATTAACACCATCAAATTCCTGTACTGCTTCAATGGAGACTTTTCGTTGATCACCTCCCCATTCTTTGGATTCCATTTTTGCAATGTATCCTGATTTATCAAGTATAAAAGGAGCTTTGGTTCCATCGTGCCACACCAACCGATGCTGATCATGCAAAAGTGTTTGCAAAGCAGTAACATCCTGTTTGTCACCGGCGCTTGCATAATTAATAACCGCTTCCTTGATTTCATTTTCGTTCTGTGCTGCAGCTACTGCAAACAGACTCATTCCGAATAGGAATAAAATTGATTTAATCATTTTATTGATTTGTTAATTATTGATATATCAACATTACGAAATTAATTTGAATTTGGTTTACATTGGATCGATATTTTTTTTCAAAAACTGATTTCAATTGCTGACGGCATGCGCTATGAAAACTTTGAACCTTCAAATGCTCTAAAAAGCCTGGTGAAGGAGTATTGGGTATTTGAAAATGATGATCTAACTGTTGAACAGCAGAAAATTATTCCAGATGGATACAGTGAAATTATCATCCACTACGGTGACCCTTATCGCATTAATCTTTCCGGACAATGGGAAACACAATCAAGGATGTTGTTCTCGAGCCAAATCAGCAAATTCTTTCACTTGGAAAACACAGGGAACTCTGGAATGATCGGTATTAAACTATATCCGACAACATTTAATGAGTTGTTCCAAATGGATGTGTCCCATCTTACGGATCGAGTGGTACCTCTTAATCAAATAATACCTGACAGAATAGTAGGTTTAACCTCACTGCAGGAAACAAATATTTCAATGGAGGAACGTTCGCAGCTTGCAGAGAAATGGCTGCTAGAGCAACTTTCTATGATTTCATTCCAGGATAAAATCAGGAAGTGCCTGGAGATGATTTTTGTAACACATGGCATGATCGATATAGATCAAATGGCCACAACCATTGAACTAAGTACGCGACAGCTAGAAAGACTTTTTAAGAAAGTGGTAGGTCTCACTCCTAAATTTTACTGCCGAATTATCCGTTTCAATTACATCTTTGAAGTGATGAAAGAGCAGAAAGACTCCTGGATCAGGACGGCGCTGCAATCAGGATTTTTTGACCAATCGCACTTCATAAAAAACTTCAAAGAATTTACGGGAGAAGAACCTTCTAATTATGGTTTTAACGAAGTGAATCTGGCCAACTTCTTTCTCCAGAAGTAGGTGTCGGATTTTTACAATACTTCCATCCATCACAGCGGTATCATTGTCCGAAAAAACGATGAAAAAACTACTTCTACTTTCACTTAATCTTTTGCTCACACATGTACTATTAGGTCAATCCTTCGATGATTTGAATTGGCTGGAAGGCAAATGGGAACGTCAGAATGTACGACCCGGAACTACTGCATTTGAAGTTTGGGAAAAGACGGACCAGGGATATCAAGGAATGGGTATTTCAATGAAAGGTGCAGATACGGTCTTTGTTGAAAAGTTAAGCATCGCAGAAAAAGATGGTAACCTTTATTATGTAGCTGAGGTAAGCAGCAACCAAGCGCCTACGTATTTCAAAATTACTTCCTTTTCAGAAACAGGATTTGTTAGTGAGAATCCGCAACATGACTTTCCTAAAAAAATTGCTTATACACTGGAAGATAAAAAGCTTACGGCTGTGATTTCTGCTGGTGAAAAAGCAATGGGTTTTGTGTTTCTTAAAAACTGAATCAGCCGGTCGTTAGCATCAATAAAATGTAGAGGCAGCACATGGCTGCTAGTAATCCAGAGCTCAAACGAAAATCAGTGTATCGCTTATTAGCCACTACAATCATGGAAAAAAATAGCATGATGACAGAAAAAGCATTTCGAAAGGAATAAATCGTTCCATGTATGAAATAGGCATTATCACTGTTTTCTGCTCTAACCTTTTGTGGGCGTTGTAAAATGGAAGTGAATCGGATAGCCACATCCAAAGAATTACTCTCCCAGTAATCATAGTAAAAGGACCGGTTAGTAGCTATTTTCGATCCGTTTGTGATCACAATGTATGTTTCGTAAGTACCCTGAAGTACATCATCAACCATGAAGGTACTTTCATTGAATGAATAGTAATAGTCGAATGTGAGTAAGACGGAAAAGCCGAAGAAAAGCATGTTTGCAACACGAAAACGGCAATAGAATCGTTGCTTTACCCGAAACAGACGCTCCATCTGTTCTCGTTCTTTTCGAATTTTATTTCGGATATATTCAGCGCGATATTTTTGTTCAGGAGTCGTTTCCTCAATCACCGTCTTTACCGGTACCCCTTGTAAATACAAATCATAGAGGGTTCTTGTGGCTGGCTCAGAAAGCACCTCGTATGCCTCATTAATTAAAATCATTTTACTCGCAGCTGCAGGATCGGGGTTAATATCCGGATGGTAACGTTTTACTAGCTTACGATAGGCAGATTTGATTTGAGCCGGCATTGCATCGCTTGATATTTCAAGGATTTCATAGTGATTCATTAAGCATAAATCTATCAATAGAATTCATAGCGTGTGTCATTAATTTGTCATTAAAATAAGCCACATAAAATTACCTTTGCGCCTCATTTAAAAGAGCCACTTTGAGTAAACCTGATATTCGCGTGATCATCCCTGCGTTCAATGAGCGGAATGCAGTAGGCCTGGTAATTGATGAGATCCCCAAAGATTGGGTTTCCGAGGTAATTGTGGTGGACAATGGATCTACGGATGACACATTTGCTCAGGCTAAAATGCGTGGTGCTACAGCGCTCAAAGAGCCTACTCGCGGCTATGGCAACGCATGTCTAAAGGGGATGGCACACATTGCTCAGTCCAAAACGCAACCGGATATTGTGGTATTTCTCGATGGAGATCATTCAGATTATCCTGAACAATTAATTGATTTGGTCAAACCAATTATCAACAATGAAGTTGATTTGGTGATAGGTTCTAGAGCACTTGGCAATGCTGAAAAAGGGAGCATGACTCCTCAGCAAATATTTGGAAATTGGCTTGCCACGACACTCATAAAGATCCTTCATAGAAAAAAATATACGGACTTAGGGCCATTTAGAGCCATTAGGTATGAAAGCCTCCTGACAATTGAGATGAAAGATCGCACCTATGGATGGACGGTAGAGATGCAATTAAAGGCAGCTAAGTTAAATTTGCGTACGAAAGATATTGCTGTGGACTACCGACAAAGAATTGGCGTTTCGAAAGTAAGTGGAACCATAAAGGGTACCTTGGGAGCTGGGTATAAAATCATCTATACAATCTTTAAATACCTATAAAAGATGGAGTGGTTAGTCATTGTATTGTATGGAGTCACGCTGTTGATTATTTGCCTTTTTAGTTTAGGCCAATTCAACCTTACCTGGCACTATCTGAAAGCCAAAAAAAAGATCGAAGAGGTACAAGAAGAACTGTCTGACTATCCGCTCGTAACCATCCAACTTCCCGTATACAACGAGCGATACGTCGTAGAACGTTTGATCGATGCGGTGATGAAAATCGAATATCCAAAGGATAAACTTGAAGTTCAGATTCTGGATGACTCCAATGACGAAACCGTACGAATCATCGAAAAGAAGGTAAACGCTTATGCTTCAAATGGCTGGAATATTCAGCAACTCAGACGACCGGATCGGGTGGGTTACAAAGCAGGAGCACTTGCATACGGAATGGAGCGAGCGAAGGGTGAGTACATCGCAATCTTTGATGCAGATTTTGTTCCTAACCCTGAGTTTTTAATTCGCACCTTACCTAAATTCAAAAATGATAAGGTAGGCATGGTTCAAACCAAGTGGAGCCATTTGAATACCGATTACGGTTCACTTACCAAAATCCAGGCTTTTTGGTTAGACGCTCATTTCACCGTGGAGCAAAAAGGACGCGAACATGCAGGCAGCTTCATCAATTTTAATGGAACTGCGGGTGTATGGCGAAAGGCATGCATCCAAGATGCCGGAGGATGGCAGTATGATACCATTACCGAAGATTTAGACTTAAGCTATCGAGCACAATTGAAAGGTTGGAAGTTTGTCTATCGGGAAGAAATTGAGTCTCCGGCAGAACTTCCAGTTCTTATCCCTGCTGTAAAGTCTCAGCAATACCGATGGAATAAGGGAGCTGCGGAAACCGCAAGAAAAACGCTTGGTAAAGTACTCACCTCTAACATTGGTTGGAACCATAAAATCAGGGCGGTATTCCATCTGCTCAATAGTTCAGTCTTTTTGCTTCTTTTGATCGCAGCGGTACTTAGTATCCCCATGCTGTACATCAAAGAGTATAACCCTGACCTTGCGTTAGTTTTCGACCTGGGAAGCATATTCATCATAGGCTTTTTAGCCATGGGCTTTTTCTATTGGGTAGCGGCGAAGGCCACACACCCGGAATACACTTTCCGGTACTTCATCAAAAATTTCCCGATATTTTTGGCCTTTTCCATGGGTATGGCGCTGCATAATTCCATTGCAGTAGTTGAGGGATATCTAGGAATCAAAACGCCTTTCGTACGAACACCTAAGTTCAACGTTCAGTCCAAGGGTGATTCCTGGAAAGGCAATCAATACCTGAGTCAGGTACTCACACCTGTGACATTCATGGAAGGGTTACTCTCCATTTATTTTATTTACGGGGTATTCTCAGGATTTAAGCTGGAAGATTATGGACTGATGCTTTTCCATGGAATGCTTGCAATAGGCTTTGCATATGTTTTTATCTTGTCGGTGAAACCGATGAAGCTTCAAAACTGATTCGCAAAAAGCACGCATAGCATGCCTAATCAGCAACAAACAGGCTATTATACCTTTATTGGCATTTACCTCATCGCCCTATTTTCCATAGGAAATTGGTTTGAGCGTTATCAATCTTTGCCATTGGTTCTCTCCTACTTCAGTGCGTTTCTTAGTTACGTTTTCTTGTTGCAGAAAGAAGAGCAAACACGCCTTTTATTTAGCGCAGGGATCGTTGCAAGAATTTTTCTTTTCTTAAGTCTGCCTGTTCTTTCGGATGACCTTTACCGATTTATTTGGGATGGTACCCTACTGAACAATGGAATACATCCCTTCGAAGCACTCCCGGGAACCTATTTGGATCAAAACGTTGAAGGAATTACGACAGAATTATATGAGAAACTCAACTCTCCGAATTACTTTACCATTTACCCTCCGCTCAATCAACTGCTGTTTTGGCTGAGTGTGGTTATTGGTCAGGGCGATTGGTTGGTGTCAGCCAATGTCATTCGATTGGTCCTTTTAGTTGCTGATATCGGATCGTTCTATTTTCTCAGAAAACTTTTAATTCATTACAATCGAGCTCCAAAACCTGCTTTCTGGTATTGGTTAAATCCATTGGTTGTCCTGGAATTTACAGGTAATCTTCACTTTGAAGGTTTAGTGATATTCTTTGTACTCCTTGGCATGTATTTCTTTGAAAAAAATAAGAAGTGGCTATCAGCGGTTGGATTCGGACTAGCAATTGGAACAAAATTACTCCCCTTAATTTTTCTGCCATTTCTCTTTTTCAAAGGCCTGAACCAACATAAATGGATCATTGCAATTCTTGCAGGAATTGTAGGTGTATTGACGTTATTGCCCTTACTCAACGAGACGTTCATTGCTGCAATGAGTGAGAGTCTCGACCTCTATTTTCGGTCTTTTGAGTTTAACGCGAGTATGTATTTCATTGCCAGGGAAATTGGATTCTGGATCTATGGATACAATAACATCGCACAGATTGGCCCATTACTCTCTGTGATTTCCTTCGTGTCTATTCTTTCGATTTCTGTGATTGGAGTTTTGAAAAAATGGTCAATCCCACAAACACTGCTTTTCATACTCACAGTTTATCTACTTTTTACCACTACTGTGCATCCATGGTATATCCTACCACTTGTTGCTTTTGGAATTTTATCCGGTTTCTGGTACCCGATCGTGTGGTCTATACTCATATTTTTAACGTATATAGGATATTCTGAAAGTGGTTTTGAACTTCCGATGTACATTATTGTTATCGAGTATGTCGTCACTGGCTTAGCTTTGCTGGTGGAGATGAGATATAAGAAGAAATGAAAAAACTCATACCCTTCATTTTAATAGTAGTTTGCACATTCAGTTCGTGCGGACAACTGACCTATGATGAGAAACTGGAGAGTCTGTACAAAAAGACCGTTCCGCTCATTAAGGCCGACGCATTGAGCCCACGAATGGCAGATGTTGTCATTTTAGACACACGTGCGGAAGAAGAATTTGAAGTTAGCCACATCGAAGGGGCCCGTTTCGTAGATTATGATGATTTCAAGGTAGCCCAGGTAAAAGACATACCAAAGGATCAGGAAGTGATCGTTTACTGTTCTGTTGGCTATCGAAGCGAGCGAGTGGGAGAAATACTACAAAAAGCCGGCTACACCAATGTAAAAAACCTATATGGAGGTATTTTCAGTTGGAAAAACGAAGGCTACGAGGTAATGAATCAACAGAATGCACCTACTGATAGCGTGCATACATATAATAAGTCATGGGGGAAATGGCTGATTAAAGGAATTAAAGTTTACTAAAGACATAGCAAAATAATGAGTGATAGCTTATTGATGATTTTCGTTAAGAATCTGATCCCGGGAATGGTAAAAACACGACTGGCAGAGGATATCGGTATAGACAAGGCCCTGGATGTTTATCAGGAATTGGTGCATCGCACCCACAAAATCACCAAAAAAATTGAGGTTAATAAAGCCGTTTATTATTCAGAATATGTAGAAATCGAAGATGTTTGGGACAATGGCGATTATGAACTTACCTCTCAAAAGGGATTTACGCTTGGAGAAAAAATGTCCAACGCGTTTGATGAAGCCTTCGACTCACACAACAAAGTGGTCATTATTGGTAGTGACTGCTACGATCTAACTTCTAAGATCATCAAGACTGCATTCGAACTACTTGAAGAAAATGATGTGGTTGTAGGGCCAGCAAAAGATGGTGGATACTACCTACTTGGAATGAGTGAATTCTTCCCTCAACTATTCAAGGATAAAGAATACAGTACGGATACCGTTTTGAAAGAATTGCTGGAAGAAGCAGAAGAGCTTGAGCTTTCTGTTTATCAGCTTCCTACTCTTGCAGATATCGATACCTTCGAAGACCTGAAAGAAACAGATATCGACTGGGAAAACCTGGGCGAAAATGCCATGGAAGGAGAAGGAGATGAGGGAGAGGTTTACTAACCCCTCCTCTTGATTCATTTATTCGTATTTCAAAGATTCAATGGGGTTTGCTCCCGAGGCCTTCCATACTTTCACGCCAATGGAAGCGATGGCTATAATCACAGAAAAAAGGCCTCCCAATAAATAGATCCACCAGGATATTTCGGTTTGATACGCAAAATCCTCCATCCATTTACCAATGATATAGTATGATACGGGTGTAGAGACAATAAATGCAATCACAATTAGGAGGACAAACTCTCTGGATAAAATGGTCCCAATATTGAAAAGTGAGGCTCCAAGTACTTTTCTGATCCCAAGCTCTTTGGATTTTTGTATGATGGTAAAGGAGATGAGTCCGAACAATCCCAGGCAGGAAATTAGAATGGCAATCGTGGTAGCAGTGGATGCGAGTTTCGATGTGCGTCGTTCGGTGTTATAAAACTGCTCCACCGTTTCATCCATAAATTGCACGTTCAATGGCCTTTCTGGATAAATTTCGTTCCATTTATCGGTGAGTTTGTCAATTACCTGTTCTATTTGATCAGGTTGTACTTTTAGTGCAAAACATCTCGATTCTTCCTCGTATCGATAAAGCATGGGCTCAATCTCATGGTGCAGCGAACGAAAATGAAAATCCTTTACGACACCTACCACGGTATGATCTCTCCTGTTATACTTGAATTGAGCTCCAATCGCTTCTCTGGGATCAGAGAAGCCAAGATCGCGCATGAACGTCTCGTTGATCAAAAGTTCGGGAAGCGTATCCGGTAATATGTTTCTTCCGGCTAATAGTTCAATGCCATAAAACCTCATGAAGGTCGTGTCACCGGATTTATTGTGAACACTGGTAGCTATCTCTTCATGTTCAGACTGATATTTAACCGTTGAGGTGGTCCACCCATTTTGAACCGGAGGCGTATTTTGAATCGCATAATCCTTAATTTCTGGAATCTCATCCAAGTAATTCTTTATCAGTCCAGCTTTGCTGTAATCCTCATAGTAAGGTGTGTAGAAGTACAGCACTCCATCCTCTTCGAATCCCAGATCTTTATCCAACATGAACGAAATCTGCCAGGTGATGGCCAGCGTGCCTACAATGAGTAACTGTGAGAATAGAAATTGAAAAAGTATCAGAGTCTTTCTAATCAATGAGCCACCTGGATTGGTAGAGTTTGCACCGGGGCTTAACGCCCGAACGGGTCTAAAAGAAGATATCACCAATGATGGATAGATACCAGCAATTACACCAACCACCAGGGTCAAACCAACAATTACCAGCCAAAAAATTGGACTACTATACTCCAATGTCACTCCTTCAGGAACAAATTCACTGAAAAATTGGAACGAGTAGTGCGCGATTGGTATCGCCAGCATTACAGCAAAAAAGGATATCAACAGGCTTTCGGTAAGAAATCTGCCCACCAATTGTCGTTTAGGGCTGCCCAATACTTTCCGTACACCTACCTCCTTTGATTTGTAAGCAGATTGCGCCGTTTCCAGATTCACAAAATTGAAAATAGCAATGAATAGGATAGCAATAGCTACCACTCCTAAAATGGTAAGTGTAGGCTTATGAGCAGGTTCTCGTGATGAATCAAAAATGCCTATTTCAGGATCAAAATGCATCTCTGCCAATTCCTGAAGCATGTAATCCTGAACCCAATCATTATTCTCCGTCTGTTTAAGCACTTCTTCATCAACACTTTCGAGTTGAAGCATAATGTCGGCCTTCTTTGTTTGAGGGGATTTTTTAATCCACAGTTGCGATGAGCTGTTTGTGCTACCCCAATCCCCCTCAAACGCTTCTTTGATCCAGGAGCTTTTTATTGTTGAAAAGGAGATGAAATCAGTAAAGCAGAAATTGGTATTGTAGGTAGGTGCTTCCACAATTCCGGATACGGTCACCTTCAATGAATCCTGATAAACAATGGAGCGATCTATAAGATCAAGCCAATCTTCATTTCCAAAATATTTTCTCGCTTGATCGCTTGTAAGCACAACTTTGAATGGCTCATCAAGTGCACTTTCAGGATTCCCCGCTAACCACTCATACTGATCAATTACTTTGAAATAGGATTCATCAGCAAACAAAAGATCATTTTGACGATCCAAATCCTTGGTCTGTTCATTATCTGGTATTTCAACATTTGTTGAGTACGTATGGAAAAAAGCCACTGCCTCAAGGCCGCTAAAATTTTCCTCCACATAAGGCCCGATTGGAGTGGCCACCCCTTTATTAGTGGAAGTAAATGCTCCGCTAAACGAAGTGTAAATTCGATAGATGCTTTCCTTATTTGGAACCTGGGTATCAAAGCTAAATTCGTACCTGACGATGCTCAGAATGGTTAGAAACGCACCTACGCCAATGGCTAGCCCAAGTACATTGATGGAAGCTGTGGTTTTGTTTTTGAGCAGGTTTCTCCAGGCAATGACCAGATTGTGTCTCAAAAAAGTAAGTGATGTGTTTAGTCGGTTATCTTTCATTTTAGTCCTTTTTAGTGCATATGATCTGCAAGTTCGAATGACCAGCCACCAGTAAAAGAGAGTAGAAAATCTTCCTCCTCGCTCTTCCACAAACTCGTTATAGACTTCATAGAGGTCGCCTTCAAGTTCCTCCAGTCTTTCCGCAGCGCAATAAAAGCGCAGGAATTTCAATGGAAGTTTCGGTGGGTGGTTCGAGCTCATCTTAAATTTTCAAAAGCGATTTCAGGAATCTGGTTTCTCATGCGGTTGCGCAGTTCATTGGCCGTTTCCAATGCCACCTTTCCTGACTGGGAGATGGTGAATATCCGTTTCCGCTTACCTCCCCTTTCACTGGACATGTCGCCCATCCTTGATTTCAGTAGTCCTTTTTCCTCCAGTCGATAGACCGCTGCATGCACTGAGCTAATGCTGACTTTTCGATCTGTCTGTTTATTCAGCTCTCGTTGGATCGCAACACTGTATGCATTGTCATACAAGATGCCTACCGTTAACAATACGAGCTCTTCAAACTCGCCAAGATTCGTTCCTTTCATTTTTGAAATATTAATTTCGTAAATGTAAGTATTATACACGAAAAAAAAATTTAGGTTACAAAAACGAGAAAACTTGCTAGAAGTATTGGCCAATTCCAAGGACAAATCCATTGATGGATGAATCCTGCAAATTGATGCCATAATCTACCCTGAAGATAGCGTTATAGATGTTTTTGTGAATAAATCGGAAGCCTCCACCGGCAAACAAAACGAAATTATCCGGCTCGCTAAAATCAGAGAAATTACCACCAGGATTCCGCCAACTTCCCGAGTCAGAGAACAAAACTCCCTGGATGGCGACCTTCTTTTTGTCCACAAAAGCGTGTCGGTATTCGGCGTTGAGGATGATTGCCCCGGTGCCTCTGTCCACCCGATTGCCCACGCCTCGAATATTCAGATAGCTGTCCAAAACAAAGGGAGCAAATGGACTTTCTTCATTGCTACTAAGACCCAATCGTAATCGAGCAGCAAAATTTCCTTTCTCTCCACTTCTCCAAAACTTCTTGACATCATTGAATACGATGTAAAAGGCTGGGTCCTCATCCAGGGATTGCACCGTTTGGATGTTTAGCTGATTGTGCCATCCGCTTTGATAAAAGAAAAAGTAATTGACTCGATTCCAGACAAAAGTGGCTTTACCTAATAGTTTATTCTTTTCCACCCGCTCAGGTGCACCTTCGAACACCCCCGAGGTAAACTTACGATATCTTTCAGTGAAAAATGCTCCACCTATTTCCACCCGATCGGTGTAGTTGAAATGACGGATGACATCACCGCCAATCGTGTAGTTGTTGTATTCGTATTCGACCGTGTTGTTGTCGAAAAATAACGGCTCAAGGGTAGACCATTTGATCAGGTTGACATTGGCACCCCAATTACTTTGGCGGATCCGATCGAAGGTGAAATGCGCCGCAAATGAACTGCGATCGTAATATTGATAATAGGTAGTCAGTTTATTTCCTTTTCCTGCCAGATTCACCTCAGAGACTCCTACCTGGATCCAAAAATTCTCCTCAATACCGCCAAAACTAAAAATGGGTAAGAGGGTAAACAGCTCCTGAAAATTGAAAACAACAGTCACCCCACCATTGACTTCTTCTACCTCAAACTGAACATCCGAAAACATCTCCCGATTAACGAGTCGTTGTTTCGTCGCCTGAAGCTCAACAGAATCCAATCGGTCCCCTACCTTGAAGGTCACAAATTGATCAACATAAGAAGGTTTGGTCTTTTTAAGTCCTTTGTACTGAATGGAAATCACCTCCTGCGAAAAACTGGAGATGGCGAAAGTTAGCAGACATAGTATCAGTACAAGTTTCTTCACTTCTGGCGTATCACTCGGATACCCAAATTTATCGTTTCTCCTGCACCTGCGCCTTCACTTCCTAGCCAAAAGTTGGTATACAGAAATTCTAATTCTATGAAATTAGGAACCAGCTGATACTTGGTGCCCAAACCTGACTGCACGAAGTAGGAAAAGAACGCCTCGCCGCTTTGCTCCTGATCGTTGTAGTGCGTTGGGAAGTATTCCGACATGGCATACACCGTCCATCGGGTGTTCGGAAAGTAGCTGAAAAACACACTGGTTTGCGTCTGCAAGTAGTTGTTTTCTCTAAAAGAATCCCTTGTCAGGTTGTACCAAAATGCCTGCTGAAAGAATAGCTGTGTTTTGTCACTTAATGGCAGGTCATAAAATACCTGGTTTAACCACAGGCTACCATCAGGATGTAAAAAGGCATCCGAGCTATTTTGATTCTCCAGGTCATCTGCCAAAGGGAATAAGAAGGTAGATTGTATTGAAAGTCTTTTCAGGTTATTGAATGGAGCAATCTTGATTTTAGGTCCAAAACCTACCACGGCAGTTCTTGACCCTTGTGCGTCACTGGTATTTACATTCTTCACCCACACGTCTGCTCCAATGTTGATTTTATCATTGAGCCCATATAAAAACTGATTGATGGAAGTGAAAAAGTTTTCCCTTCGTCCGTTATCCACTTTGCCACCGTTGGCATCAAACGACTTGGTTTGGGTGTAGAGGTTTTGAAAACTCTTGTACTCCCAGTCTCCTTTATTGAAAAGAATGGAAGGGGTATAGTTCTGTAAATTATTTTGGGCAGCGCCTGTAAAAAGGATTGCCACCAAAGAAAGAAATAATATGATCCGCATGTCTTTAATTTTCATCAAAGAACGTAGAAAGCGACCCAAAGGAGGGTCAAACAACGGACAAATCACATATTGTGATAAATTGTTTAACCCCTTGTGATAAATCAGTTCAATGCTTCGAGATCCCGAATCAAAATCCTACGTCTGTCGAAGTTGATGAGGTTCTTCTCTCGCAGCTCATTCATCACAGTAGTTACCGTCTGTCGAGACGTTCCAGTAAGCGAAGCAATATCCTTATGCGTAAGGTGATTTTTGATCATCATTTCAAAACCAACTTTCTGTCCTTTCTCTTCCGCCATCTCCTTGAGGAAGTCTACGATTCGGGTCCGCGCATCTTTGAATACCAATGATTCGATCTTTCGCTCCATCTTCCGCAAACGGAAGCCGACAATTTTTAAAATCTTCAGGTTAAGTTCCTTGTTGTCGATCATCAGGTTTTGCAGGTCTTCGATGGTCATGGAACACACGTGGGTGTCGTTATCCATGGCTTGTGCAAAGTCCTGACGTTTTTCTTCTCCCGCCAGTGCCAACTCACCAAAAATCTCCCCTCGGGTAAGGATTGCTTTCACAATTTCTTTACCATCAGGTCCATACGTTCCAATCTTAACCCGTCCGCTGGAAACCATGTAAATGTTTTCTGAGGATTGGTCTTTGAAATAAATGAAATCGTCTTTTTTGTAAACACCTGGTATGTGTTTGTCTTCCAGGTACGGAGTTTTTTTGGGGCATAATACTTCAAAGAGATCAGTGTCTTCGAAGTACCATAAATTTCTTTCGTCACTCATGATCTTAGGATGTCTGGATTAATGCAAATTTGCATACAACCACGATTAACAACAATTATAATCAAAAAGCTCCTAGATGGATTACTTATATCTGAAAGCTCTTCACATCATTTTTGTCATCACCTGGTTTGCAGGACTCTTCTACATCGTGCGGCTATTCATCTATCATGCCGAGGCATTGGAAAAGCCAGAACCGGATAAAACCATTCTCTCCAATCAATTGGCATTGATGAGCAGAAAGCTGTGGTACATCATCACCTGGCCTTCGTGTGTGCTAACTGTCATCTTCGGTACATCTCTGCTGATAAGCCAGCCATCATGGCTAAAAATGCCATTTATGCACGTTAAATTAGGTTTCGTATTACTGCTGATCATTTATCATTTAGGATGTCACATGATTTTTCGTCAGCTACAAGCGGGCTCTGCCCGCTTTACTTCTACTCAACTCCGGGTGTACAATGAGCTTGCTACGCTCATACTTTTTGCAGTCGTTTTTTTGATTGTATTAAAGAATTCGCTGAGTTGGATATGGGGCACCGTTGGTCTTATTAGCTTTGCCGCGGTGTTGATGATCGCCATAAAACTTTATAAAAAGTTTAGAAAAATGTGATATTTAACCTGCGCTGAAACTATGCTTTTGGCAGGTTGTTATAACAACTAAATGATAATGAAGAAATTACCTTTAATCCTTCTGGTTCTAGCAGTATTTGCATGTGACCAGCAAGCTTCAGAGCAAAGACTTCCTTTCCTTGGAAATACCATATACGAAGAAAACGATACCATCTACCATACCATCCAGGACTTTCAATTGGTGGACCAGGATAGCAGCATTGTGACCAATGCGACTTTCGCTGACAAGGTGTATGTGGCTGACTTCTTCTTTACTTCTTGTCCGACGATCTGCCCGAAGATGAAAGCACAGATGCTGCGAGTGTACAATAAGTTTAAAGGTAATGAGCAAGTTGGGATTCTATCTCATACCATTGACCCGACTTATGATACAGTAGCTCTACTCAAAGACTATGCAGATCGATTGGGGGTAAGCTCCAATCAGTGGAAGTTCTTGACCGGAGATCAGGACTACATCTATGATCTGGCCGAGAAAAGCTACATCTCATTAGCAGATGAAGACGGTAATGCGCCGGGCGGATTTGTACATTCAGGAGCGTTCTTGCTGGTAGACAAAGAGCGCCACATCCGAGGATTTTATGACGGAACCGTACCGGAGCAGGTAGATGTCTTAATGAACGACATTGACAAACTTTTAAAAGAATATCAAACAGACGCTCAGGCACAATAATCGAAATCCATGAAGAAACTAGCCTATTTCCTATTTGTTGGAATCATTGCCGTAGCCTGCAACAGCAGCTCAAATGAAAAAACCGAAGACGCCGCATCCGAGCTTAGCTCACGCGATCAGATCCGTCTGAAGCAATACCAAGTGCAGGGTGCAAAGATTTATGCGACCTATTGTGCCAACTGCCACCAGCAAGATGGAAAAGGACTTGCTTCGTTGTATCCACCACTTGCAGGTTCTGACTACTTGTTAGAAGACATGGCACGAGCAGCCTGCATCATCAAAAACGGGCAGAGCAAAGAGATTGTGGTGAACGGAGTGACTTACAATCAGATGATGCCCGGCAACCCGATCACGAATCTTGAGATCGCCGAAGTACTAACTTACATTGGCAATGCCTGGGGCAACGAGGCAGGATTGATTGGCGTGAAGGACGTGGATCAGTGGATTGATGCGTGTGAGGGGTATTGAGATGCGATATTTCCTTCCGACCCTTTTCATAATTACCTCATTGGCTTGCTTGGGGCAGTCAAGTTTGGGACTGAAAGGAGGAATAAATTTCTCAAAGCTGGGTGGTGATGTCCAGGATGCTGACTTTAAGCTTGGTCCAAATTTTGGGCTTTTTGCCAGCCGAAGTATCAATGACAATTTAGCCTTAAGGACAGAATTGTTTTTTTCTCATCAGGGTGCCAACATTGGTGAAGCGAAAGCAAACTATTCATACATCAACCTCCCCGTCTTATTGCAAATCCAAATGACCAGTGGCCAATTCTTCATCGGACCACAAGCCGGACTACTGATCAACGGACGCTTAAAAGAAGATGGTGACAAAGAGAATATAACGGCAAGCCTAAATAACCTTGATGTTTCTGGGGTAATTGGAGTAATGTTTCCGGCAAGCGAAAAAATATGGTACGACTTCAGATTCAGCTATGGTCTGATTTCGACAGACAATACTAGCAACGAAGATCTTAACATCGCCAATATTGTCTTATCTGCATCCATAAACTATGTATTGAAATGAGGATTGTCGTTTTCATCGGTTTATTCGCGTTGGGTATTGCTAGTACCGCTCAATCTATTGGGACGATTAATACCTATCAATATGATCTTAAACTGATCAATCCGGCCTTTACAGGAATCTCTGATACGTCATCATTCAATTTCATCTACCAAGATTTTTGGACGAATGTTTCTGGCAGTCCGCAAAGTGTACTTGTATCCTATGAACACGACTTAAATACGCTGAAAGGAGATCTGGGATTTATGTTTGTAAGCCTTAATCAGGGGCTCAGAACTAGAAACAGGACTAATCTATTTTTAGCAAAAGAAATCGTGCTTAAGACAGATCAATCCCTGCACCTGGGAGCCAATCTTATTTATGAGTCGACCACCTTTGATTTTAGCCAACTAAATAATAATAATCCGGGTGATCCCGCCATACCAACTGATAACTCAGGATCGAATGAGGTTTTTTACCTGGATTTCGGTGTAGCTTTCGAACGTAAAAATCTACTTGTTGGCGGGGCTGTTCAAAACTTAGAGGTGATCGAAAACAATTCCTTATCCATTTCTACTACAAGAAGTAAATTCTACAATTTGTTTGGTCAATATGAACTTCATCAAATCTTTAATGATGTCATGTTCAAACCCTATGTTCTTTATCAAACCACCAGTGAGGTTTGGAGGCTCGATACCGGTCTGGATGTAGAATTTTTTGAAATGATAACAGTAGGTGGACGTGTAAGATTCTTCGAAGATGAAAGTGCCTATCTATTGACATCAAGTGTTGAGTTGAAGGATTGGGTGCGCGTGTATATGGTGTTGGCAGACCAATTCGTGCAGCAGCGCAACTCAAGTGAGTCCGGGCTTGGAAATAACTTTGAGATGGGCTTGAGGGTGTTTATGCCAGATTGATTTCTACACTTGTGCAAGTCCATCATCTTTACTAAGTACTTTTTTATAGCACAAAAGCTGGATGTCCTTTTATTTCTTAAACCTTATAAGTTTTATAGTAAATCTCCTGGTTTTGCTAAATCTTCACGTGCTGGCGCAAGCTAAGGGAGTGCTATTCAACCTATTTACGATATAAAACCATTGACCCAACCAAATGATCGTGAATAGCTTTCCTTTTATCATTTGTAGATATTGTTAACAATGATATCCATCCTAGTAGAAACTTAGTAGCAAATCGAAGTAAGGCGAAAAGGAAGTTGATATTCTTGCCATGATTAATATCCTGCTTTACACAAATACCATTGGCAGCATGGCCCAATGTTCCTCCAAATAAAGAAGTAAATAGTGGATCATAAATAACAAAAATGAAGATGAATACTGCAGCTCTGAATGTGTCGTTTACATTTTCAAAACCAGAAAATGCATACTTGGCAGCAACCATCATCAGAACTATCACAATTCCATCCATGAATGCTGCTTTTACTCGATCAAGAACTCCTGGTAAAGTATTTTCCATTTAGGCAATTTAATGTTAATTATTATTCATAGTAGTCTCACTTACACATGCTGGCGCAAGCGTCCGCTTGTGCCTATTTAAAGTTCTTTATCTATTCCTAACAAAAAAAAACCAAGCATACGCTTGAACCAGTTTTTTGTTTAATGCTTGGGGTAGTGGAGAATGCTTCACTTTCATAATAAATGCGGTGTGTGGACATGGATCAAATTTATTGCTAACATGGGTTCCTCAGAGTCCTCCAACTCTCCACGTCAACCTTGAGGTGACTCTGAGGGGAGGAAACTCCCCCACACTTCCTAAGCCGGAAGACTTGCGCTATGAGAGGTGACCAACATGATCCATTCTGGAACATGCCCGTGGCTACACCAGCCATTAGTCTCGTAATTCACAATACTTTTTTAAGTATCGGAAGTAGTTCTTTTGATTTAAAGAACCATCATTATTGAATAGACTATCATAATTATTTGACTTAACCCAACTAAAATATAGTTGCTGATTTACAATCGAGACCGAATCTGTTATTTCTCTGTTTACTGCGGATCTCACAATCTTATTAATTTGACCATTTTCAAGGTAGTATGTATCTATTCTAATTAATTTGGGAGAATCGAAACACTCAGCAACCCAATTCGACATTCTACTTATAACATTCACTCTTCCTTCCACATTTGAATCAATAATAATAGAATCAAATTTTGTCTCCATCATTTCATAATTCATATTGCCTTGCTCTAGCAAAAAAAATGCATCTTCTCTTGAATAAGTACGACCTTTATGTTCAAGAATAATATCATTACTTGAATATTTTTTCAAGGAATCAGTTCTAAATAAAAAAAGATTTGAACTGACTTTATTTATGATCTCCAAGTCAGTTTCAGTTGTTTTTTCATTACCGCAACTGCATAATAGACACAGGTTAATAAAAAGTACGTTTTTTATAAAGTAATTAATTCTTGTGGTAATCAATCCCATATTGTAGGGTATTAAGTACACATATTCATATCCATTAGAATACTTCAATTTTATTGTATCTCCCTATTGCCGTAAGGTTGCAACTTGTGCCTTTTATTCACCAACTACCGCCTCTCAATATTACCTCCCAACAAGTAAATAAAATTTTCTCCAGACTCCTTTTGAAGAAAAAGCGTGTCACTATTTAAGTTCTTTTTAATTGAGTCCCCTTTTTCAATATTCAAAGAAATGTATTTATTGATACCCTCGTAATTGTCATTGCTTGATGGAGGTAATTTTATTGAATCATAAGTGCTAGTTATAAGAATTGTTAATCCATGTTCACCACGAGCTTGAATCACAAGTGCATTAATATCGTTGGTACCAATTTTTTGATAATGACTTAGTTCATCTTCATAACTAGTATCATAATTTATCCAATAGTGGTTTAAGCCAAAAAATACCAATGTAACGATAGTCATCGAAATTATAATCTGCTTAGCACCCTTCATTAGTGAAATATTCTGTAGATATAAAGAATCTTAGTTTCTGCTTAATTGTAATTACCTGAAATAGACATTTTGTCATATCCTACTCTAAATGAAGCCTCCCTCTAGGCGTAGGTTGTAGCTACGCCTTCCCATATAAACTCAATCTCTAATTGACTTTGCTGTTATGAAACAGCCAAAATAGAAAATGCGTAGCAAATGCTACGCTTAGATTTCTTTTTGGAATTGAAGGACAACCCCCTAACCCCCTTTGTTAAGGGGAAATTTAATACTGATCGAGGACTTCTTTGCCTTTGGCCAACGAGTTGTTCATATCGTCTCGGACCTTTTCTACCGCCACTTTCTGGCCTTCCAGATAAGCTTGGATTTCTTCGTCCGTACCTTCAAACTCTGGCTCAAATGCACGCATCCACTCCATCATGCCTTCGTTGGCATCCGAGATATCTTCTGCGAGCTTGCTGAACATTTGGGCGTTGGTGCTGTCTGTTGCCATCACCGAGTCAGCCATCGCTTCCAAAGCTTTTCTGGTTTTTCTTAGCTCACCCATCTTGGGCATCACCTCGTCATGAATGGTCATCACTTCATCTTTGAGCGCTTTTAATTCATCTTTCTTTGAAGGGCCGCATGCAACAGCAAGTGCAACAAGTAGCAGGGTTAGGTATTTCATAGGTGTAATTAATCTATTTTCGCCTTAAGGGCATTAGTCAAATTTTACTTCCGCATCTCTCAAAATGTACATGAGCTGATCATAATCGGTATTGTTCAGTTCCAGTCTGCCGATCACTGTCACCGGCTTTGCGGTGTATTTTACTTCTTCCTT
Source organism: Ekhidna sp. (assembly GCA_965601465.1). Taxonomy (GTDB): domain Bacteria; phylum Bacteroidota; class Bacteroidia; order Cytophagales; family Cyclobacteriaceae; genus Ekhidna. The sequence continues at coordinate 4,658,764 of OZ271834.1, forward strand.
CAGATAGGCTTCAGCCACCGTCTCAGGTCCACTACCACCGCAGAAAAAACACGCAGCAATAGGTAAGGAAGAAATGATGATGTGGGTTGGCTCAAACATGCCTTCAAATGGAATGATAAACCCTTTTAAGGAAACCATCTTCCCACTCATTTTTTGTACTTCATCGCCAAATTTGGGCACATAGATCTCTCCATACTCATCCTGGGATTTCTCATACTTCACATCAGCCATCGTCTCCCAGTTTTTACTGGAATCGCTAAACTGTGCACACACTCCAAATGATAATAAGAGTCCAAAAGAAAGAAGTGTACTTTTCATAACAATGTAAAATTTTTCAAAAACGGCCATTTGAATCAAAAGATTAATGAAATCCGGTGTATCTCAATGGTCATTAACCATTTATGGTCCTAAGCCTTTGAAAGCGTTTCCGATATATCTGACTTATACGCAAGAAATGCCGGAATGATAGATGCAAAAATACCTACTGCCAGGCTTCCGAGCATCACATAATACTCGTCTTGCACAAAAAACATTCCGCTCGTCTGAATTTGTTCCATCGCATTCGTCAAAATACCAAAGCCCAGGTGTGCCAATCCAAACCCACAAAGGCTCCCAATAATGGTCAGAACTATCCCTTCTGTTAAAATCAGCAGGAAAATCTTAACCTGGCTGGCTCCCATGGAACGCATGATTGCTAACTCATATTTTCGCTCTTTCAATGAGTTGATCAAAGCAATAAAAACGCTTGTCGCACTCAGAATGATGATCACCAGTCCCAATACATTGACCACATCTACCCCAACACCAATGATATTAAACAAGCGTGCGGTCTCGTACGGAGGAGAGGCGGCCTGCAGGTTGCTGGTACCGTTCACAATTCGTGGCAATTGAACAGCAGCCATGGGAGATCGATATTTTATAAGTAGTGACGTAATGTCTTCATTGGCCAACTGCTCTTTGGTTACGGATATCCCCAATCTCTGCAATTCAACTACATCATGCGCATCACTGTCTTCGTCATGGTCGTGTTCTTCGTGACTGGCATGTACTTCCCAGACACTTTCCACAGATACTAAAATCAGCTGGTCCATCACAGAACCCGTCGACTCCATAATTCCTACCACCTCAAAAGGGTGTTCTTCATGTCCGCCTCCTCCTTCGGACAGCCCATGCGCACTTTCCAATTCGTCTCCAAGTTTTATGCCCAGGTTTTTGGCTACCGTTGCACCAACGGTTGCCGTCATTTTAGCTCCAAACCATTCGCCTTGAGCAAGTGTGGCTTGATACTGTTCAGGGTAGGCTGCAGATGTTCCTACAATGCGATACCCTTTATAGCTGTCACCCAAGGATAAAGGTATCGCTGATTGTATGAGTCGGTTTCTGGTCAGTTTATCTGCATCTTCAAGCGAGATATTGCCCGTCGGAAAATCAATGTGAAAGATGCTTGCTAAGATGATCTGTAAAGGACTGCCTTTTGCACCTACTACCAAATCAATACCTTGTGCGTTCTTGCTGATCTCATTTTTCAGAAAGGTGCTGGTAAGCAAAATGGATACGATGATTGCTACACCAAAACCAAAAAGTAAGACACTCAATAGCGAGCTCAATGGCTTTGCAAATACGTTTTTTATGCTGAGTGAAAATAAATTCATAGGGCAAGCTGGTTTTTAAATTCACTTTTTACTCGATGATCATGAGTGGCCACAATCAATGTTGCACCGGTTTCTTCTGCTTCGGCTTTCAGCAGGTCGATCACTTTTTTGCAGTTTTCATCATCCAGACTCGCCGTAGGTTCGTCTGCCAGCAACAATTTGGGAGCATTCATCACCGCTCTGGCAATCGAAACACGCTGCGCCTGACCTTGACTAATCTGGTGAACCTTTCGATTGGCAAGATCTTCAATATTTAAATGCGAAAGCACCTCGAGTGCTCGTTTACTATTGGTTTTTTTATGTCCCAGGTATTGGGATAACAGCAGATTCTCTTTGACCGTCAGTGATCTTACCAAATGCGGTTTTTGAAAAACAATTCCGATATTTTCACCTCGAAAGCGATCCAGGTTTGCTTTGCTCTTATCACTCAAAGTTTCACCGGCAATCGCAATGGTCCCTGAATTTGGAAGCATCAATCCTCCAATTAAATGGAGTAGGGTGGTCTTACCACTCCCGGAACTTCCTAAAATAATGGCGTGATTGCCCTTTTCAACATTCCAATCCGGATAGTCGATCGACGTGTTTCCATCATAGGAATGCTTTAGCGATTTGATTTCAAGCATTAAACTCCCAGTTGTTTTTTGATACGATTAATTTGATGTACATGATGAACTTGATGAAAAACGAAAGAATCAACTGCACGGTTCAAATTTTGTCTTCCCCCCATGGGATGCTTATAAACAAGCTTATTTAGCCATTTTTCCGGATAATCGTCTACAAACTCCTGTATTGATGCTCGTGTTTTGGCCCATTTCGATTTTATCTCATCCAACTCATAGGTTGGTGGATCTGCGATATAGGATGGTGCACTCCACTTCAAAGGGCTCTTTAAGGCTTTATTGGTCACCCACATTCTAAACGCATTGGATGGTCCGGATTCACCCATTTTATCTCCTGCCTGGATCTTTTTTTGCATATACAATAAGGAAGCCTTTTCGGCGGCATTGAGGTGTGAAAGTACCTGCAATAAGCTCCAACCATAACTAGGATCGTTCAATTTCTCTTCGGAAATTCCTTCTATCGAGGCATAGATCTTTTCGGTTTCTGAATTGAGTCTTTTCAGCTTTTCATTTATCTCCTTTTTCACCAGTATCAATTTTTTGCTAAAAAATATAAAAAAAGTTATCTTCGTTGCTGTAAATCAGCCTTTTAGTAAAGGTATATTCCACCACCAAGGCCTGTAAAGTCGGGTCTGGTACTAAAGAAGTACCAAATTATAAAGTATTTGAACAAACGCATGATGCAATCATGAATTGAATCAAATACAATTTTATACTCTCAAACGCTTGTATATTGTTCGTACTGTTAGTTTTAGAAATTAATATTGCGTTAAATCATCCTTAAATTACACGGAAGTGAGTATTCTCGACATCATCGCCTTGTTTATCTTCCTTTCAGGAGCATTTATTTTCATAAATACATTCTACCTGAAATTACCCTCATCCATCGGATTAATGATCATGGCATTGGTCTTATCTGTGATTGTGTATTGTGTGGGTACTTTTTTCCCTGAATTACACCTGGCAGAACATGTGAAGGAATATGAATTTGAGGAAGTGCTCTATCAGATCGTTCTTAGCTTCATGCTCTTCTCAGGAGCATTAAACATAGATTTTAGGAAATTAAGCAGTCAGCGTAGCTCCGTACTTGTACTTGCCATTGTGGGCGTTTTGATCTCCACGGTAGTTATTGGAACAGGTGTTTATTACATGCTAGGATTCATGGGTATTCATCTTGAATACTTGTATTGCCTGGTTTTTGGTGCCTTGATTTCGCCTACTGACCCCATTGCGGTAACAAAAACCATCAGTCGATTCAACCTTTCAAAGGAACTTGAAATAAAGATTGCGGGTGAATCGCTTTTCAATGATGGAGTAGCTGTAGTACTAGCACTAACCCTACTGGACATTGCGCATGCAGGGGAGGACCATACACTGACCTTCTTCGAAACCATCTACATCGTCGTGGCAGATATTGGCGGTGGAATTTTCATTGGTCTCCTCCTTGGATACATCGGGTACCGCCTACTAAAATATGTAGACAATGACGCGGTAGAAGTTGAAGTGTTAATTACCCTTGCTTTGGTGCTCGTTGGTTCTCAATTAGCGGATTTCATTCACGTTTCAGCCAAGCAAGCAGCTGTTGTGATGGGACTGGTGGTTGGAAATGAAGGTAAAAGCACGCATGTCGCGGGCGCGGCTGGAGATTATGTATTTAAGTTCTGGAAACTCCTGGAAGAGACATTCAGCGCGATGCTGTTTGTACTTATTGGTCTGGAGATGTTGGTACTAGATCTTCGTTTGGAATTTATAGCAGCAGGATTTTTTGCCGTCTGTATTGTCTTATTTGGACGTTGGATGAGTGTATTTGTACCAATAAAAATGATGTCGGTAAAGAATCACTTTGCTCCAAACACCATTTCCGTATTGACATGGGGTGCCCTTAGAGGTGGACTGCCTATTGCTCTATCACTATCACTGACAGAATTCAACGGTAAAGATGTGATCGTCACCATGACGTACATTGTAGTGGTATGCTCTGTACTTTATCAAGGATTGACGGTACCTACCCTAATGCGATCAAGCACCTCGGATTCATAGTTATTTAATACTGCTCATCTAAGGGTTCTTGCTAAATTTATGGCATGATAAAACTAAGCTATGGGTTTTTAGCTCTTCTGTTACTATTGGCTTCTTGCAGCGATAGCGCAGACCAAACAGAAAGACCATCATCACCACGTATTCGAAAGCAATCAAGTATTGCCAGTCCAGTTCAAAATCAAAATTTTGCGCGGGGCGTTTCCATACCTGTTGAAATCCAGTCATCTGATGCGTTTACTGTTGACTCAGTTCAGCTAACTGTTGGCGATGTAACAACAACGTACTTTGGGTCTTCTTTTGAAATGGAGATTCCTTCACGTAAGGTCGGCTCATGGAGATTCCTGGCTAAAGTGTTCAGTGGTGAAAGCTCAGAGACACACTACCGAACCGTGGTTATTCTTCCTGAAAATGCACCTGATGAATATGGCTATGAAATAATAAATACCTTCCCACACGATACGGAAGACTACACACAAGGCTTACTAATCAAAGATGGTGCTCTATATGAGAGCACGGGGCAGCGAGGACAATCAACCTTTAAGAAGAAAAATCTTACGACAGGTGAAACAGAAAAAGTAATCAACCTTTCGGCGGATCTTTTTGGAGAGGGACTAGCAATCTTCAATGATGAGTTTTACCAACTCACCTGGACCTCCGGGCAAGGCTTCGTTTACAACGATCAAATGGAGCAGGTCAGAACCTTTAATTATCAGGTGCAGGGTTGGGGGCTTACTACACTTGAGGATGAATTGGTTCTAACCGATGAAACAGAAAAGCTTTATTTCATTGAACCCACAAGTTTCACCATACAACGTGAGATCCAGGTTTATGACAACCTGGGGAAGGTTGATTCTTTAAATGAATTAGAAGTCATCGATGGATTGATTTACGCCAACGTGTATCAAGAAGACTATATCGTGGTGGTAGATCCGGAAACCGGCGAGGTTTTACAAAAGATCGATTGCTCGGGACTGCTCACTGACGAAGAAGCACGATCTGCAGACGTCTTAAATGGTATTGCACTAGATAAATCTACGGGTCGTATTTACATTACAGGTAAATGGTGGCCCAAACTATTTGAAGTTACCTTTCAACCAAAAACAATTTAACAATGACTTTAGAGGAAATAACGGGAAAAATTCAAAAGCTGGCAGATAAACACAGTGGCCAATTTGCCGGAAAAGCAAATTTTAAATTTGATGAAGGAGTAGTACACCTGGACGACACGGTCTCTCCTACCGTCGTGATCAATGAAGAAAAAGAAGCGCCCTTTGCTATTAAAATGAAAGCTGATGATTTCAACAAAATATTGACCGGTGATCTTAATGTGATGATGGCATTTATGTCAGGTAAGCTTAAGATTGAAGGTGACAAAGGAGCAGCCATGAAGTTGACAGCCTTGTTCTAAAAAAATGAAAAGAGTAGGTAAAGGTCAACATTGACCTCTTACCTACTCATCTATTCACTCCTCATAAGTATTATACTAAAGCTGCCTCCTCAGAAGGTGATGAAAGGAGCTCTTTAATTTTAACTGCACCTTCTTTATATTCAGCTACTTCTTCGAGATTTACATCTGCTACAATGAGATGTCCGATCTCTTCTTTTACATTCTTGTAAATGCCGCGTCTCTGCATGCCTTCACATTGCCCAACATTATCCTTTGAAGGGGTTAGATAATGTACCGCATTCGACTTAAAACGATTCAGTAAGAATAAGTGTAGAAGTGTCATCAATCGCTTGCGGCGATATTCTTGTGCAAATGTGTTTTGATCGCGGATGGAAAGAATCGAAGATTTGTATCTATCCAGCAAGGAGCTAAACACCACATTTGCGATTTTTTCACCATCCTTCAATACACTGAGCTCCAATACTGATGATCCTGCACCTTGTGGTCGCATCAAAACCTTGAAGTTTCCTTCAATTCCATGGACTTCAGCCCAGTCATTTACCCAATCACCTAGCAGGCTGGTCGGAAGTTCAATATGTATTTGATGTTGAAACTGAGTAGATCCTTTCCCCATTGCTTTCGTCGTAGCTGTTCGTCCTGATGAAGCCGCAAGAGCTCCATCCAATCTTGATCCACCAACGTGTGATTGAGGAGTTTTGTAAGGTGAATCCAAAAGACGAAGCTTTCGCTGAACCTTAGCCAAGGCCAACATTCCTTCTGTGTTGAGCGAGTTAGAAAACTCCTCAGAAGCTAACCCATCAATTTGATGTCCACCATATGTGATGAAATTGAACACAAATCCAAGTTTTGCCAACTCTTGAGGGAAATTTGTCATTTCCTCTTCAGTCATTCCCGTAGAATCCCAATTAAAAGAAGGTGAGAGGTTGTAGGCCAACATTTTATCAGGAAATACTTCATGTATTGCCTCAGCGAACACCCGTGCATCTTCAAGATCTGCAGTCTTTGTTTCCATCCAAAGAATATCTGCAAATGGTGCTACCGCCAAGGATTTAGCGATCGCAAAAGGAATACCGCCTCTTATCTGATAATAGCCTTCCGGTGAACGCATCACGTCGCAGTTCCAGTTGAGATCTACTCCAATCTCATTTAGAAATGATTCGACTTCCCTGAAAGATTTACCTTCTATTCGTGCCTTCCAATCGCTTCCAATTCCGCTGACTGTTCCTTCTTGCAAAGCCAGCTCAATGGATTCAATCGCAGCTTCACCTTGAGTTTTAACTCCAGCATCTTCTTCCCATTTAGAAACAAGATCCGCCAAAACTTGATCAAAAGCTTTTTCAAAAACTGCAGCTTCTGATGAAAGTAGTTCACCTAATCTCTCATCAATAAGCCCTACGATCCCTTGATCCTGCATCCATTTTTTTGCTCGATCCGTGATCAATTGCTCATCGTAAAGCATGTGACCGAATGAAGAAACACCCTTTGAATTTAAGATCGAATGAAGAGTGAGAATCACCTCTTTGTAAGTAGGAATTAAAAGATTGGTAACTCCCAATACGAAAGGTTGATCACGCTCATCGCTAATCGTTTCCATCAGGGTTGCTGCTTCTGCATCTGTTCGAGCAACGATAATGCCTTCTACTCGCATGATATCCAGCTGGAAACGTGCAGCATTTAGTCTTTTTATTTGCTCATCACAACCTACCAATACTTTACCCCCTTGATGCCCACATTTTTTCGTTCCAGGCTTCTGGTCTTCAATGTGATATCCTGGCACCCCTACTTCCACAAATCGTCGAATCAAATTTCGAATCTGTGCATCACCTCCATGACCCGTATCTGCATCGGCAATGATATATGGTGAAAAATCATGCACCGGCGTATTGTCCAAATCTTCCTGATTCATATTGAATCGACTGTAGGTCTGATTTTTATCAGCTGCTACTAATGCCCTGACAATTGAAGCAGCTTCATTTGGAACCTGGCTCAATGGATAGCTTGCCAGATCTGCACCCGGATCTTCATCTGTTGACCCCTTGGCAGAAGTTGCCCATCCACCTAAATAAATCCCTTCAATTCCTGAGCGTTTCATCATGACTGCCTGTCCCGGTGAATAGGGCCCAAAAGTGGTAATGGATTTACCTTCTTTGTATAAGGTCTTTAATCGCTTAAAGAAATTATGTGCTGCTGACTTTGCAATGGAATAATCATGGAAAATGGTTCCTTGCTGTTCTGCTACTTGTCTGGCATCATAAAGCCTTTTCACACCTTCAAATCGAGGTGAATTCATGAAAGCGTTCACCTCCTCCATGGAGGTCTTCATTATTGATTGTTCGTTATTCATAGTGATATATTTAGATGGCCATCATCAGGTCCTTGTTCCCTGTGATTCTGTGACCGGTTAGATTAAATTCTTGATAGTATTCCTCTACTCGCTCTTGAGCGACTTTCAGATCATTATTATTGAGATTCAGATTGAGCGGATCGATAAACCATGGAGATTTATTGGGATCGCTGACATACCTGTTAACAATGAATTTGGAGATTGGCAACGTGGTATCTTTAGAGTTCTCGTGAACATCTTTATTCGTCGCTTCCAATAACTTCGCGTACTCCTCTTTGAGCAACTGATCGAAAATAGTCTGAGTGAAAATGTCCCCAGCCTTTACGTTGATACTTTCATCATCCTCGGTTAGCCTCGCTTGTTTATGCAGCCATTCCCAGAGAACACTGAGTCGAATCTCTCCTGTTGCCATGTCCTCCATCAAATAAAGTACATCGTCATCATCGAAGAAATCTGCAGGCTTTAATGCCGCTGCTTGAAATCCTTGAAGGAAAGCATTCCCATACTGAAGTGCGACACTCAATAGATTTCTTGCTCCACGGATCGTTCTTGGAGCTTCACTTAAAGCAGTTAATGAATCAGCATCTTTTTGTGTGTATGTAAGTGACTCGAATGCTAGTCCTAATTGATTCTCCTCATTTACTTCTTCCCAAACCGGTCGGATGATGTGGACCATTTTCCAATGAGCCACCCATTTACCGGAAGCTCCCGCTTGTTGCTCTCTCTTAGCACCCTGTAGTGCACGTTTCATACTTTCCTTTACGCCTTTTTCTCCACCAACCGGGATATTAGGTTCCATACCTCCTTGCCATAAGGCAAAATTTCCATTCTTATCCGGAGTATTAACCGCCCGTCGAACGCGATCTTCATAAGCCGCCATATAGCTATAGCTCATTGTGATTGATTCGATGTTTGGATTAATAAAACTTTTATCTCCCGCCATGGCATCAGAAACACTATTTATGTAGTCCCAACGTCCGGTATTAAAACCCACAAAATGCGGACTTAGAGCTGCCCTAATTTCCATTAGCTGAAAGGTTGCCTCCAACTGCTCTACGAGCACGTATACTTTGATTGAACCCAATTCCAAACCCAAACTGTGCTCAATAGCGATTAAAATTTCATTCCAAAAAGCGGCCTCATCCGCTGTTTGAATTTTTGGCAAGTACAGCACAATAGGCTTTCCTTGATCTTGAAGCGTTTGATAATTATTCACCACATACAATACTGCATCTGTAATTGACGCTGAAAATGGGGAACCATTGTCTAGGGATATGTGGCGGTCATCCAGATGTAAACCTCTCGCACGAAATATCACAGTGGTGAAATCCAGTTGGCTCTTCCAATCAGAAACAATAGGTCTATTCAAAAATGACTCTGACCATTTGTTCATCTCACCAGCCACTTGCTCGGCTACTTTTAAAAAGAGAGGATCTTTTTTGATGGCCAATTTCAGATTTCGCTGATTATCCAAAGACATTGCACGTACTTGCCCCAGTGCATCTTCTCCATCAAACATCCAACCATCAGCACCTGACAGAAGCGCATATGCAACATTTCTGATGCTAGACTCAAGTGCACCACTTGGCTTAGCTGCAGGACCTGTCCCCTGAATCCATTGTCTTTTCAGAGCCTCTGGAATTTCAGAACCTTCAAAAGCTCCACTTCTGGCATCTGCTACAGTCAAGGAAGAATCTCCAATCGTGCCGGTTGAATCTAAAAATGTAATCGGCAATTGCTTTGAAATTCGTTCCCTTCTTCGGTCGTCACGGAGTGACATTAAGCGCTTCTGTTTTTCATTCAAATGAGCAACTGACTCAAACGTATTTAACACTTCATCGGTGTAAACATCGGTGTAGTTTACCAGTCGTTCGGGATCTATATAAATCAAAGACATAAGGATAATTTTTTTCAAATATAAACTTTTTCTCTAAAAGCGGAAATTCCGCTATTAGATTTTTTTAAAATATTAGAATTATTTTTGCTAAAGACTTATGATCTCAGATAGCGACATTCTAAAACTCATCTTAGGCTTCAAAATCAAACATTTGAGGCATCAGCGAAACATCCCTTATCAGGCGCTCTCCCAACAAACCGGATTGTCGGTTTCGTATCTCAATGACATTGAAAAGGGAAAGAAATATCCCAAACCAGATAAAATAAGGGCCTTAGCAGAGGCTTTCGATATTTCTTATGACGATCTGGTCAGTACCCGGGCGGATAAAAAGCTTCTTCCAGTCATTGATTTATTGAAATCGGGGTTTTTCAAATATTTTCCTACGGAAGAATTCGGGATGAATACAGAAAAGCTGATAGACTTTTTCAGTAACGATCCGGACAGAATCAGTGCATTTATAAGCACTATTTTGAAAATGACCCGAAGCTATCAGATAGAAAAAGAGCATTTTTATCGCATTGCCCTCAGGTCATACCAGGACATGCATGACAACTATTTCCCGGATCTTGAAGAGGCTGTTGCAGTTTTTAGGGAAAAAAATAGTTTGAGCGAAACAGCACTACCTCTCAAAAAACTGGAAACACTACTTTCAGGTATATTCGGCATTTCTGTAAATACAAATGTCCTGGAGACGCACGAAAAACTTAACGTGTTCAGATCCTATTTTCATGAAGAAAAAAAGATCTTATATCTAAATAACAATCTATCGGATCAGCAACTTCGGTTTTTAATCGCTAAGGAAATAGGATATCAATATTTGCAATTGGGTGGTCGATCGTATGAGACCTACCTCAATAAGGAAGCCTCCTTCGAAAAACTATTGAACAACTTTAAAGCATCGTATTTCGCCGCAGCACTCTTGCTGGATCAAAACCATCTAGCAAGTGACTTAAATGATCTTTCAGTGAAAACTACCTGGGACCCTGGACTAATATCTGATTTATTGGATAAATACGAAGTTACTCCTGAAACGCTTTTACAACGGTTTACGAATATTCTTCCAAAACACTTTGGTATCGACAACCTGTTTTTTATTCGAATTGATGGAAATAAGAATTTAATTGAATACCAAATTACCAAGGAGCTCCACCTCACCGGACTTCATAAGCCATTCCAGAATCAACTATCTGAACATTTATGCCATCGGTGGGTGTCGATTAGTAGTATCAAAAATCTTGAAAGCAAAGACCAGCAGTATTTTATTGATGCTCAGATCTCGGACTATTGGCAAACAGAAAATTCATATTTCTGCATTTCGGTGGCTGAAGAAGGACGTTTTGATAATCAATTCGGCAGCAGTGTTACCATAGGACTTTCTATGACCGAAGGATTAAGGGCTACATTCAACTTTATAAAGGATTCGAACTTAAAGCGTAAAACCGTTCATACGACCTGTGAAAATTGCTCCATTCCTGATTGTGATAATCGTGTAGCACCTCCAACAAAAATCAATGTTCAAAAGAGAGAAGCAGAGTTAATTGAGGCATTAAAAGAGCTGGATTAAAACTAAATATCATCTGTATCCAGATCCATTTGCTCTAAGTCTTCATCAGGAGTAGTGATTTTTCCAACATACTCATGATTCAAGTACTTCTCAAAAAACATGTAGATAGAAGTGCTGGTAATGATACCTATGAGTGAGCCTGCCATGATATCAATTAAGAAATGTTGAGCCAGATAGACCCTGGAAATGGCAGTAAGGGTAGCCCCTACAAATAGTATGGAAGAATAGTTATTGTTTTGTAGCATCAAAGCGATGAAAGCAGCTAAAGCAAATACAGACATGGAATGTCCTGATGGAAAGGAATATTGACTTAAGACGGTTACCCCATCTACAAAATCAAGGATCTCGTATCCCCGAAAGTAAATAATGGGTCGTTGTGCCTCCGGAAATAACACGTGCTTAAAAAAAAGTGAGATGAGTAATACGCTTAGACCAATTACAACAAGGACAAGACCATACCTCCTTTTTAAAATAACCAATACTAAAGCGACAATACCGAAGAAGATCCAGTCACCTATGTGTGTCCAATATTTGAAAAAGAAATCCCAAATAGGATTATGAAATTCATTGAGCATTAGAACAAATGTTCCGTGATTTTGGTAGAAAAAATAAATAACCGATAATGCGAATAGACACAGGTAAGGAATGTAAAAGAGGCTGGTATTTTTAAGTCGATCAATCATGCAGATCAACGTAAGATATAAAGTTTCCCAAATCCATTTTTGAAAGCCCGATCAGCACTTGTTGCACGTCTACGAACCGAATTTCCGTTTGAATTAATAAACACTTTATAAAAGTAGACCCCATTTGCTAGTTGATCACCATATTCATCTCTTCCATCCCAGGCATAGCTTGTAATATTATTCCCAACTCTTATTGGCCCTATTTCATCCTGAGTAATTTCTCGAACAACTCTTCCGGAAACAGTAAGGATTTGAATTTTTATCTCATCTGGGATTTCGGTTCCTGTTAAGGTAAAAACAAAACGACACCTCGTTGAAAATGGATTGGGATAAGGATAGAAGTGTGTAATGGTAGATTCATTGATGACCTCAAAACTGATTTCATAAGGTTGGGCTCCCGTTTCGTTCCCCGCCTCATCTTCAGCATCCACTTGAATCGCATAAATTCCATCCTCCAGAGGACCCGGTTGATAATCCATTTGGAAATCCTGACCCTCGCTTGCTGGGGTAAAATTGAGTCTTGGATCGGAAAAGCTTATTCGCTGAAACTGAGTGTCCTCACCAGGGAGTTTGAGCGATAAATTGATTCCTACCGTATCCGACTTGGAAGCAAACGGGTTATCGTCTCGCATTCGAATCACAATGTTGGGGTTTGGCGAAACAATATCTCCATCTAGAATGTGATAGCCATCAAATGTTACGTTTAAAACCGGGTTGGTCTCGTCAGCCTGAACATCAATGATGTCGGTTAACGTCAATCGATTGTTTATTTCATATACTTCGTTTTCATTCGCCAGGACTTCAACAACGATACTATTTGGCCCACTCATGTTGAATGAGGAGAAGTTTACTGCAAATGTGGATGTATCACCAGCTAAAGGTGGAGCAATTTGAAAGCTGGATTCTGAAATTGTACCCGAGTTCTGATTGATAAGAGTGGTCATGACACTTAAAGAATCTGCGAAATCAACTTCGGAAATGTTATAGAAATGGAATTCTCTCGAAATCTGTTCACCCTCCAGTGCTGAAGTTACGGCTTTGCTTGCTGGAAGAATTAATCCTTCAGGTGGGAACTCATAATTCACTTCCCAAAAATTTAATTGCGAAGGTGTTTGATCTGTTTCATCGTCAAACGAAAATGAGAGTTCAATTTGAGGGTAAATCGTTGGATCTACCGATGCGATATCTATGGTTTCAGCTCTGGCCCGGCTCTCTAATGTCGTTAAGTTTCCATTTCCATCCACTCCATATACGTCTAACCTAATGTTATCATTCACTTCCTCGTCAATGTTGTAAGAGAATGCGTTCCAGCTTTTGGCTGGTCCGATTCGCCGACTTCTCAATTCACCGCTAACAAACCTTCCAGTCACATCATCTTGGAAATCCAGGCTTTGTTCGGTCACTGGGGTTGGTGTACCATTATTAATAATTGCTGTTGCTGCTCCAGGAGCATCTCCTTTTCTACCGAAGAAAATGACAGGTTGACCATCGACCAGCGAACTAATTGATGCATTACTGACTCCTAGCGAATTAAGGGTGGATTCCACTGCAGCATCCCAATTTGAATAGGCTACGTTTCCGATATTAAACATCACAATCATATCTCCATCGCGCATGTTGTCAACTAACACCTGAAATCGCCGTTCTACACCAATCATATCCTCTTCTCTAAATTGATAAATCCGCTGGGGAAGCCTACCACAAACTTCCCTGTTACTGACGTCTATTTCATTAGTTTCAATAGGTGGGTATGGGTCTCCACTTTCCTTATCAAATGCAATGGCATTGAAGGTGTTGACTTCACATAATGGATCGATGGTATTCGACGTAACAAAAAAGTTCAAACCACCGATTATGGCTTCTAAATCATCATAAGTAAGTGACGGATTATCTATTCCGTAGGTAAAGATTTCAATTGGAGTGGTGTTTTCAATAAACTCCCAATTGTTTGTAAGCTGGTTGTACTGGACTCCAGTTATGATTTCACTTTCAACCTGCTCGGGATCATATTGACCCCATCCTTCTTCAATATTATTGATAATCGTGAAGGAACTCTCCACCCATTCATTGGTTTCATCCGGACCTGGATCTGCATACCTTGTTCTCCAATAGATAGAAGAAGAATCTGGCAACACAAATGATGAAAAATCAAATACCTGTGATCCCAAGACCTCAGCAGATACAGTAAATAAGCGATTATTTGGCCCCGCAAAATCTGATTGCGTATCCAATTCGAGTTGATAACTGCGCTCTGATTCTAACAAATTGCTGGATTGCCATATAAATTCTACATTCGAACTTTCTAAAGTGGCATTATTTAGTGGGTAGAGATTGACTGTATTACCACTAAATATGGATACTTCAAGAGTCGCTGAATTATTTGTCTCATCAAGCTCAACAGTCTCGTTCGTTGGGTCAAGAATGACGGTGAAAAGATTCAATCCATCGTTCTTTTGTACCGGATCATTCGGGATATAAAATGCTAACGTATCTTGCCTGAGTGGCCTTGCATACTGTCTTACATACACGTCCTGTCCTCCATCCGGGTATGTTCTATTTACCTGAACAATCAATGAATCCTGAACACTTCGGCCAAAGTTCTTTACAATTATGTCTATCTTGAATGAGTCCTGACTGGCAAGAATTTCTTCCGCACCAATTGCACTCGCTTCTAGAGAATTATTGTCTATTTGATAATCCGGATTGTCAGCTCCAAATATGCGGTAAGCCGGATCACCCTGCAAAGTCATCTGCTGAACCTGTGTGAGATTAATTTCGCTAGAGCCAAACTGACTGATATACCGCCTGGAAACTTCTAAAATCACATTCCCGATGGATTCGCCAATAAAAATATCATCCCCAAAACCCAGCTCGTAGAACAGATCACTCCACCTTTTTAGCGTTGTTGAAAGAGCAAAGTTAGAGTGAGCGATAAAGCCAACAGCACCTAAATCAGGAGTATTTAGCCAATCTTCGCCGAAGGTAAAGTTGTTTCCATATATCTCTCCTGCTTGGCAACCGTTCACAATAAATACCGGATATTTTCCCTTATTGGAAAACCCAAATAGCGGATCACTTACCCTCCCGATCTCAATATCTGTTACCGTTCCACTGGAATGGCCAAAAAAGGTAATGTATCCTACCCCTTGATTCACCCGGTCAGTGACATCAACAAATTCCACAGCATCTCCGGTTTGTTTTCCGGTATTAAATGCTCTTCCTCCAATGAAATCTTTTTCAAGAACTTCAGTAAAACCTTGAACAATGTCTATAAAATTGGCAATTTCAGATTGACTAATTCCTCCACTTAACTGTAAGAAATCCTTTCTGAAAAGGTCATCAAATGGTAAGGACTCCATTTCAATGATTTTGTTTAAGTAAGCACTTACGTCCGATGGTGTAAATGCATTCAACCGTCCAATAGCAATTCCTGGTACTTCAGGATCCGAACCTAATCCCAGCGTATACATGAGATCACTACCTGGTAAGCCAAAGGTGGGTACATTGACATCTGTTTGAGGACCCCGATAGTAATCTAAATTTGGTGAAAACCCTTTGCCTATAATGAACACATTTTCAATCGGATTTTGGTTATTCGCATCCTCAATAAAATTTTTGATACCTAAGGGTGATGGATCTCCATAGCTATAAAGATTGTATAAATCGGAAATATTGGCGGTTTGTACACTATGGCTACCTCCAGCTGCTGATGCTCTGTAGGCTTCATAATTTGAAACTGGATCTCCATCCGATCGTAAATCCTCATGGGTAATAATGAGGTAATTCTTATCGCTTAAATCGAAGTTTGGCAAAGTCACCAACTCAAT
Source organism: Ekhidna sp. (assembly GCA_965601465.1). Taxonomy (GTDB): domain Bacteria; phylum Bacteroidota; class Bacteroidia; order Cytophagales; family Cyclobacteriaceae; genus Ekhidna. The sequence continues at coordinate 4,674,799 of OZ271834.1, forward strand.
CCCTTCAACATTAAGCGTATTTGTTATTGCCAATATTCTTTGTCTATCAACTGCATCTGGTATTACAGCTTCAACTCTATCGCTGAAATTAGTGGTTGAAATCCTGATGGTATTGAAAGGATCAGTGATATCAAATATTCTGGTTCCTACTGCATTTGTCGTAGGTATTTGCATCCATGCTTTTTCATCCACTGGTTCACTGAGCGTAAATACTTTATTTTCATCCGTACCTAGCTGGATCGTTTGCGGATATAATATTCTCACATACGCTACCGAAATTCGCTCGGCAATATCCGGAAACCCTTCGGCCGTAATTCGTGCTACGAATTCTCCGCCAGTACCAACATTAGCATTGCTAAATGATTCCGAGAACAATTGTTTCCCCCATCCATTGAATTCCACATTATTTAAAAGAATTAACGAGGCTGTATTTTCACCAATCTGAATTTGAACATTGTGATTCAAACTATTTCTTCCGACGATCACGGTTTCCAAGATTGGGTCAATTGCTGATATTTCGAGGTTCGGTAGTGTGAATTCAAAATCTTTAAAAGCGTTTTTTGTTTGATCCTCACCTGTCCAACCCTCTCCGTCATCATAGTTACTCAGGCTAAAAGAAGATCCTGAACCAAATTTTCTACCAGCCCCGTATACGGTTGTAAAGAGCTGAAGAGTGTCTTCCAAATGGTACGCTTCCGGCGTGAGTCCTGTAGCATTTTTATCTGAAGAAAATGCCATTCGTTTTCCATTTTCACTCCCTAATTTATATGTCAAAAAATAGCTTGCTGTATCCGAAAATAAACTGTAAAAGGTGTGCGGTTGATCTCCAGCTGCATATAAAGACACATCACTCTCACCATCATTCTTCTGGCCGTAAAACTCAAAATAATCGAGTGTACCGTCCCCGTTGGCATTCACATTGAGTGCTACCTCTTGACCTCTTCGAAATAATTGCACCCGACTTGCAGGCACACTCCCAATAGGAAAGCCAATCGCTGAAAGCTCGTCTTGAGTCACTCGATAAAAGCCATCATTAGCCACCTTGATTTTATAGTAGGACTGTGTAAAATCAATCCACTCGTTTCCCACCTGACCAAGTGAGACCGTGCTTATCGCCAGGCACAACGCTATTAGATTATTTCTCCACATTGAAGTCTACTTTTATTGAGAAAACATGAGAAAAAAGTCCGGGTGCCAGATCACCGATATCGGTCAGCGCATAATCCACCGTTAGTTCTTTAATATTCACACCAACACCTAAGTTGGGTTGAAAGGTCCAAGAGGTTGTTCCATCAAAATCTTTGATCTGTTGAAATTGATTAACGCCAAATCTAAGAAAAGCCAATTCGTTATAGTCGAACTCAACTCCGGCTTTTGGATCAATTGAAATCAAATTTGTCTTAATAAGTGTATTGCGCTTTCCATCAAATGTTACATCAAGGTCAACGGAAGCCATAACACCAAACTTTTCAGCAATGTCAACTTCTCTGGACCCGCCCAAAACCAATCTTGGCAAAGTCACCTCCACAGAATTAACTGGCACATCATTGCCGGTAAGTGCATATACCTCTTCCACTTCAGCGGTATTGTGAGACCAGGCATTGAAAGTACCCAACATATCCCTGGCTACCACTCCAAGTTTCCATTTGTTGATCTGTTTCTGAACACCAAAATCAAAACCAAAACCCCATGCCTTAGAAAAAGATCCCACCGTTCGATGTATGATTTTCAAGTTACCTCCAGCATCCAGACCTCCAAGAAAAGGGAGTTTTCTTGCATAAGAAACTAAAAACCCATAATCCGCAGACGAGAAAAATTGGATGTTGTCATAGTTGATTGAACCATTAACATCCACCAAAAAACGGGTGTCAGGAATGTCATCGATAGCAAATCGAATAATTGAAATAGCTATTTTGCTTTGATCATCCACGGAAGTAGCAAAAGCAGCATAATCATAGTTGGCAAGCCCCCCAAAATAGGATGAGTGCATCAATGCAAGTTGATGATCACTGTCAAGTTTATTTAGGCCTGCCGGATTCCAATAACCTGCTGTAACATCATCTACAAAGGATACCGCAGTAAAGCCCATACCAAAGGAACGTGCACTTACCCCTATGTTCATAAACTCATTGCTGTACTTAGGAGTATTGTCGCGAGAACTTGATTCGTCTTGCGCCTGAGACCAACAAAAAAAGCCACATATCAGTGTGCCAACTAGTATATACCTCATATAGAATAAATCATTAGCAATTTAGCTATTGAGCGATGATTGTCCTCCTACCTATTCGTTAAATGGTGCCATAAAGACGACATGCATACTTATTATATACGCCCATTTAATTTAATTATTTTAATTAATTATATGATTATTTAAAGAATATTGATGTTGATCGTATTTTTTTAACAAAGTACTTGGCCATGCCTAGTACCTTTACGTATACACCACCGAAAACCTATCCATGCATAATGAAAAGTTTGACCCGAAAAATGAGAGCGACAATGAAATGAGCATGACTGCATGCGAATTCCATATGGCCTTCAAAAAACATAGAAAGACATATGAATATTGAAAACACACAAGTTCAGATGAGAAAGGGGATTTTGGAGTTTTGTATTTTACACATCATCTCCAGAGGTGAGGTATACGCGTCCAACATGCTGGAGGAATTAACCTCAGCCAAAATAATGGTCGTAGAAGGAACCTTGTACCCACTACTGACCCGGCTCAGAAAAGCAGGTCTGGTAGATTATAAATGGGTAGAATCAAAATCTGGTCCACCAAGAAAGTATTACACGCTGACCAAAGATGGCGCTAAGTTCCTAAGCGGACTGGACCAAACATGGACCGAGTTAGTAGGATCTACCAAAAAAATCATCGCGAATAAAAATACGAAGAAGAAAGCATGAGATGGCCAGAAAGCTACTCAATGTGACCTCAATAAAAAGACACACACATGAAAAAGAATATAAGTATCAACATTGGCGGCATCATATTCCATATCGAAGAAGATGGATATGATAAACTCAAAAGCTACCTCGATTCGGTCAATAAATACTTTTCATCTTTTGAAGACAGCAAGGAGATCATCGCTGATATAGAAGGACGAATTGCAGAAATTTTTCTTTCCAAGCTTGATGAAGGCAAACAAATAATCAATCAGGAAGATGTTAATGATCTGATCGCGACGATGGGTACTACCAAAGATTTCGAGGCAACGATCGAAACTGAACCTGTAGAGCAAACAGAAGCCGAAAAAGAGGAAGAACAAGAAGCGCCCGAGCAAGAAAAAGAAGAACAAAAAGATACCAAAAGTGCCTATGAAAAATCGAAGCGTTTATATCGGGATGCTAAGCGTAAAGTAATTGGTGGTGTCGCAGCTGGAATTGCTAACTACTTTGGTATGGATCCCATATGGGTTCGACTTCTAATGCTTGCCTTCCTATTCAATATCTTCTTTTGGGGACTGAGTGGGTTTATCTTTTTAACCTACATCATCCTGTGGATCGCATTGCCTGTAAGCGATAAGCTAGAAGATGATAAAGCGGTTAAAAAACTCTTTAGAAGTACCGACGATCGTGTATTGGGAGGCGTCTCAGGAGGAATTGCCTCTTACTTTGGAACAGACCCGGTTGTCATCCGAGTACTATTTGTATTGTCTATTTTCTTAGGTGGTGCTGGCTTGCTCGTTTATTTGATTCTTTGGATTATAACCCCGGAAGCCAAATCAATTACTGAAAAAATGCAAATGCAGGGAGAGCCTGTGACTATCACAAATATTGAGGAGAACCTGAAGAAAAATTTGAATGTGAAAGAAGGAGATGAAAATGTTTTCGTAAAAATATTACTCTTCCCTTTCCGCCTCATTGCAATGATTTTCAAAGCCTTAGGCGAAGTGCTGGGTCCACTATTGAAATTTGGAGTTGAGGCGCTAAGAATTGCTGTTGGAGTGTTATTGGTATTCTTAGGATTTACACTGATGATTGCTTTCACTATTTCACTAGCCGTGCTATTGGGCGTTGGTGGAGCCATGGAATCCTGGGTTTCTTTTGGCGATTTCCCCGCTCAGGAGTTAATGAGCTCTATGAGCACCATTGCCATCATCTCATCATACATTGCCTCAATGGTGCCTTCTTTGGCAATTCTTATGCTGGGTCTGGTGATTATCTTGAAGAAAAAAGTTACCAGTGCTTTTGTTGCCTGGAGTTTATTTGGCCTTTGGTTACTTGGAATGATCGGACTGGCAATATCAGTTCCTTCCATAATCAAAGACTACAGCACGGAAGGCACTTATAAGGAAGAGCGAACATTTGCTCTGAACGATGGAGTCACTGAACTTAAGCTCAACGATCTGGATTGGGACCGGTACAACAGTGCCGACCTTAGAATTCGGGGACATGAGGACTCTGTTTTTCTTTTGAAAATGGATTTTGATGCCAGGGGCTACTCTAGAACCAATGCGAAAGAAAATGGGGAAGCAGTGGACTATGTAGTTACTCAAGAAGGGAATACCTTCTACTTTGACTCAGAAATTACATTCAATGATGCTCCATTTCGATTTCAGGATGTTTCTGCTACTTTTTACATCCCATTCGGTCAGGTCTTTACAATGGATTATGATTTAAGAAAGATCTTGAGAAACACTTTATGGATTCATGATTATAATTCAAGTGATCTTGGAGATAACGAATGGGTCTTTGAACGAAGTGGGCTTAAGTGCCTGACGTGCGACGGCTCAAATCGAAGTTACAACTTTAACAGAGGCTCTTATGGCTCAGATACACAGGAATATCTGTTCAAAGATTTTGATGAAATCAAATTAATCTCACTGTTTGATTTTGAAATTATCCAAGATGACGAATATTCTGTCCGTTTGGAGGGTGACGATGATGATCTTGATGACGTTTATCTGAGCCAAAGCGGTGATGAGCTTGAGATTAGATATGGTAGAAATAAAAATTGGTGGAGAAATCGGAATCGAAAAGATAAAATCAAGGTATTCATTAGAATGCCAGAATTGGAATACCTGAAAGCCACCGGGGCTTGCGATGGAGAGATAAGTGACTTTTCGGATGCAGACTTGTCATTAGATATTGAAGGTGCTTCTAAAGTATGGGTAAACATCAATGCGAAATATTTACAAGCAGATCTTGCCGGTGCTTCGAAGCTCATCCTGGTGGGCAGTGGTGAGGAGTTGGAGGTGGATCTTGTGGGAGCATCAGAGCTTGATGCTTTCAATTATGAATCTGAAGATGCAGACATAAATGCTGTCGGTGCTTCAAGCGCGAAGGTCTATGCGAGTAATGAACTGCAAGCCTCAGCTACGGGTGCAAGTAAGATTCGCTATCGTGGAGAGGCCAGGGTATCTTCCAGCAGTGCCGGGCTTAGCTCAGTGAAAAAAGATTAAAAAGTATCTAACTGGTCCAGAGTCAACTAACGACTCAGTCATTTAGGTTTTGGTATCCTCAGCTTTTGGTCGGGCTGGGGATTTTTTTTGTTAAGTTGTTTAATAAGTCTAACACCTAAATCTTTTAGCTTTAATTATATGAAGTGCTCATTAGCCATACTGCTGTTAATCGGTGGATGCAGTATTCCCCAAAATAATGAGACAGAAAAATGGTGGTCAGAAGCGGATCGACAATTTATTCTTTCAGAGCTTGATCGAACCACCAATGCTTTAAGGGCTGAAATAGAAAATCTAACCCTTTCACAATGGATGTTTAGAGAGTCTCCGGACCGTTGGAACATAGCAGAGATCGTAGAACATCTGGAAATGCAAAATCAGCTTCATTACAGAGAGATTTCTGTGATCATGAATAGTCCTCAATTCTTGGAATATCGGACCATTACTCAAGGAAGGGATGAATATTTTATCAAATACGCTACAGATACGATAAAAGGACAAGCTAATTGGTTTCTGCAACCTAAGGGTAAGTTTATAACCAAGGAAGCCACTGAAGAAGCCTTCTATTTAGCTAGAAATGAATTAAGAGAACTGGTTCAAACGACAAAGGCCGATTTAAGAAAGCAATTCACCTTTAGAGCGCCAGCCTATGAAAAAGATGTAAAAGATTTCAAAATTGGTGAAGTGCGAGATTTACACCAATTGCTATTAACAGGAATCGCACACACAGATCGCCATGTTGAGCAGATAAGAATTATCAAACTACACGATTTATATCCTACTACAGAACATTAAGGCTTCAAAAGAGAATAGGCGTTTGGCTTACCTCCAAACAACACCTTAGTTTTAGCCCAAGTATCAATAAACAAGTCCGAGTGCCTATATTCTTCCAGGTTATCTTCGCTCTGCCATTGACTAAACGTATAATAAACATGGTCCAATTGTGCATCTTTACAAAGTTGAAGGTGCGTACACCCTGGAAAACTTGCTATCTTATTTTTCACCGTCTCAAAAAGCGCCAAAAAGTCATCTACTTTTTGAGGATCAAATTCCATTCGAACAATGCGTATCAACATATCTAATTAGCAGTAAATTCTATGAGAACCGGAGAGTCAACGGACAGCCCTAATAATTCAGATGCATTTCCTTTATTGATTCCTATCTGGAGTTGACCGACAGAATTGAACAAGACAAAGCAATCCCCCGATTCCACATCACTGAAGTAGGCATGATGGTTTTCAAAACGCTCTCTACCAAAACGAATAGCGTATTGTGCTCCAGACCCATTAAGCGCTAAAATCTTTTCAAACTCCTCCTTCTTAATATTTGTTATAAGATTACCGTAATGATCAACAGCTACTACATTACCGGCAATTTCACGTTTAGTAACTTTTAGTTGTCTCGCATACAATTCTGTCATTCCTTCTACACGTGTGCCAACATCTTTCAATTTCTTACCTTTTGCAAGCTGCAAAGCTGTTTTAGCTAGGACATCTTTCGCTGGGAATGTGGATTGTCCATTTTCCAGGATCACAATTTCGCTAGGTTTTTTCTCGGAAATGAGGCTAAAAAGGCCAGAATCAAAACCTACGAAAATATGACCATCCAGCTCTATGGCCAATGCCCGAGATTTTTCACGCATGGAGTCGATGGCTACAATGTGAACCGTTTCTTCCGGAAAATCCTTGTATACATTACGGAGTACATTGGCAGCATGCGAAATATCAAATGGCTGAATATCATGAGAGATATCCGTAATTATCTGAGTGGGGACTTCTGACACAATGGCAGCCTTCACAGCAGCCACATAGTGGTCTACCGTCCCGAAATCAGACATGAAGGTAATTAGCGCCATTTGAGGGATTTCAGCTTACATTTGTTCCTACAAAATTATATATTTTACCTACTAAGCATTAACCGAAATATCGATTGCTGGAAAAAATAATTACACTAGAAAACGTTTCACTGGTTGATTTCCTTGGAATAGAAAACCAAAACATAAAAACCATTGCTACGGCCTTCCCGGATAGCCAAATAGTGAGCCGTGGCAATGAAATCCGAATTAAGGGTTCTGCACCCCAGATTCTAAAAATCAATGAAATTCTAAACTCCCTACTTTCTCATTATCACGAATTTGGTAAGGTGACTACTGAGAATGTCAAGGATTTTGTGGATAATGAGGAAAATACCATTGAAGCTGGGCCGAATGCAAGTGCCTTGGTTCATGGCACCAGGGGATCTCGGATTGTTCCTAAAACCATTAACCAAAAAAAACTGGTTGCAGCAGTAGAAAAAAATGATCTTGTATTTGCCATAGGACCTGCCGGTACAGGAAAAACATATATATCCGTTGCGTTAGCGGTACGTGCACTTAAGAATAAAGAAATAAAAAAGATCATCATTACTCGACCGGCGGTTGAGGCTGGAGAAAATCTGGGATTTCTTCCCGGAGATCTGAAGGAAAAAATAGATCCTTATCTAAGGCCCATCTATGATGCGCTCAGCGATATGATACCCGCTGAAAAACTTCGCTATTACAAGGAAAATGGGATTGTAGAAATCGCACCCCTGGCTTATATGCGTGGACGTACACTGAATGATGCCTACGTTCTTTTAGATGAGGCACAAAACACGACACCGATGCAGATCAAGATGTTTTTGACGAGAATGGGGCCACAATCCAAAGTGATAATTACCGGTGATCAATCCCAGATCGACCTACCCAAAAAACAAACTTCCGGATTGATAGAAACCATGCGTGTGCTCAAAGATGTAAAAGGTATTGGTTTTATACACCTGGACGATCGAGATGTGGTGCGACACAAACTCGTGAAAGCAATTATAAAAGCCTATAATAAGTATGACATTCAAGGTACTGGCAGCGACAAATGAAGCGCTAAGAAGGAAAGCTTTCCAGATTCGTGAGGAAGTGTTTGTTGTCGAGCAGGAGGTAGCAGCAAATGAAGAGTTCGATGAATTTGAAGAAGAATCCCATCACTTTGTAGCCCTGGACGAAAACGATGAGCCTGTCGGTTCTGCTCGATGGCGCCATACGAATAAGGGCATTAAGCTTGAACGATTCACCGCGAAGAAAAGCATGCGGGGCAAAGGACTTGGTACCGCTATCGTACAGGCCGTGATGGATGATATCAAGGAAAAAGCAGCTTCAGGCACCTACCTCTACATGCATGCACAGCTACCGGCGGTTCCCCTCTATTTAAAATTTGGTTTTCAGAAAAAAGGCGAGCAGTTTGATGAGTGCGGGATTATGCACTATCTGATGTGGCAGAAGCTATAGACATATCAATCAATTAAGGTTCATCTTACCATTCCCACCAAAACAGGTTTACAAACTGTAGACAAGCCCAAGTCCCTTATTAAATCGTGCCAAAAGCAGTAAACTAATAAGCAACCTTGTCATCATGTTCACTAAAACAACAATGATGAAAAAGCTACAAATCCTGTTACTGTGCACAATTGCATTCAGTCTCATTTCTTGCCAAGAAGAATCTATTAGATTAAGTGATGTTGAGGTAGAACCACTACCGATTAAACAAAAGGAACTTACCGGACCAGATAAAGATGGTGATGAAGATAACAAAGATAGCGCTTGCGATATCGATGGAATATGCAAATAAATAGCCTTTATGACGGCTTGAATTGTCTATGAAGTGTTCTTCTGGAACTCCTATCCATTTATCAGGTTAGCCATTGTCCTTATTTCTGGGATTTTATGTTTTGACCTATTTCCACAAATATGGACGATCCCTGTATGGGCTTTGGGTATTGAATTTGCATTTTATTCGATATGCATATTTTTTTCAAGCAAATACGGATATTATAAATTTCGATATCTCAATGGTTTCTTTGCTTTCTCCATCATCTTCTTCATTGGCGGATATCTTACCAAGTCCAAATATCATGAACATCGGGATGATCACTACCTAAATTCAAATGATAAGATCAAGGGGTTTTCAGGTATAGTCTTCAAACCTGCAAATGAGCGAAAAAATCACTACAGGTACGATTTGAAATTAAAGTATGTAATTGGTGATGGAGATTCTCTTCTCAACACTTCTGGAAAAATTCACCTATACATTCGAAAGGATTCTTTAGAAGAAGTATTTCAATATGGTGACCATCTCCAAGTTATTGGTAATTACTTTCTTGTTCAGGACCCTGGAAACCCAAATGAATTCAATTACAAAAGATACCTTGAAAGGCAGAATATTTATAGTCATGCGTTTGTTGAGAGCAAGGACGTAGAGCTAGCATTTAGGACCACTCCGAATTGGTTTCTTCAATGGGCCTACAACTTAAGAAGTCATGCGAAAGCCATCATCGACGAATACATTCCCTCACCCCGAGAGAATGGAATAGCAACTGCCATTTTATTAGGCATTAAAGATCATCTGGACAATGAAATTAAAAAGGCCTACTCCTCTGCTGGAGCAATGCATGTTCTGGCAGTATCAGGATTGCATGTCGGAATCATCTTTTTGATCATCAAATTATTGTTTGGAAAATTGAAAGAAACAGGCCAATGGGGAAAATATGCCTTTGGAATCATGAGTGTTGGTCTCATTTGGCTTTATGCGATGATCACCGGATTAAGTCCGTCCGTATTAAGAGCCTCAACAATGTTTTCGCTGGTAGCTCTTGGTGAATCCACTGGTAGAGACAATAACATTTTCAATTCACTCGGCGTTGCTGCTTTTATTTTGTTAGCATTTGAACCATATCTCATTTATTCGGTGGGCTTTCAATTATCATTTGCTGCTGTTTTTGGCATTGTCTACTTTCAACCCAAGCTCTACTCTCTTTTTGATTTTCAGCATCGCATTCTTGACAAAGTCTGGGCCATCACCTGTGTTTCAATTGCTGCTCAGCTTTCTACTTTCCCTTTAACTGCCTACTACTTTCATCAGTTTCCAACCTACTTTCTGATCTCAAATATTGTAGTCATCCCGTCTTCATTTCTGATGTTAGTAGGAGGGATATCAATGATAGCTCTTACTCCAATATCTCCAGTTGCTGCCAGAATTTTGGGGACAATTCTCCAGAAATTGATATGGGTAGTAAACGAAATAATCAGTTTCGTGCACTTACTGCCTCACAGCCTCATTGAATGGATTTACTTAGATACAATCGGTTTGGTATTGGTTCTTTTAATTCTTTTCACAGGTATTTCTGGGCTTCACTTTCGGTCGTTTAAAACACTGATAATATCTACAATTTTAGCTTTAAGCTTTTTTAGCTGGATGGTCATGAGTAATGAAATCCAATCAAAAAGACATGAATTGATTTTTTATGATATCTCTAATCAGATAGCTATTGATCACATTCAGGGGCACTCAGCTAAATTGATCATTGATGAATTTTCAACAGAATCTCTTGAACTTCTTTCCCATCAGATTGATCCCCATAGACTCTCCTCTCATTTAAGACCGATTAAACAATCATATTCAACATTTAAATCTTTAGGATTTATCAAAAGTGATGTTTTTCAGTTCGGTATCGTTGGCAATCAAAGAATCATATTTTTTGATTCAACCACCTTCCACCTGCAATTCGAAAGAGTTATTGAAACGGATATTGTTGTAATAAATAATGGAGCGGTTAAAAGCCTACAATGGCTCAAGGAAAATTTTGATTTTGAATTGGTAATCCTTAGCTCCAAAAATTCATTCTATTACTCCAGGATAATGAAGCGTCAAGCGGAGGCTCTGGGTATTGATATTCACTCAATAAGGGAGGATGGTGCGCTAAGGTATTCTTTAGATAAAGGCATAAAAAAAGAGCGGACAATGCAGCCCGCTCCGTTCACCACCAATCCCGACTAGCATCGGGAAAAAACTTACTACCGCCTAGTAGTAATCACAAATGTAATACATATACTGATTCACCAAAGCAATTTTTAAAAAAACAGGTATCATATTACCGACATTATTACCATTTGACAATTGCTCCAGCATACGTTAGTCCTCCTCCAAAACCAATCAGTAATAGTGTATCTCCCTTTTTTATGCCACCGTTAACTTCAGATTTAGCGATAGCCAATGGAATAGATGCCGAGGAAGTATTCCCAAACTCCGTTACACTTTCTGGCATTTTGGTCATCGGGAGGTTCAAATTTTTCGCGATTGCCTCAAGTATTCTAAGATTTGCGCTGTGAGGAACGATATAATCCAGATCTTCTACTGTCATCCCGGCTTTAGCTACAAGCTCTTGAATTTTTAACGGAATATTTCCAACCGCCCACTTAAAAACAGAACGTCCATTTTGGACGATTTTGCCGTGAGGATTGATACCCACTCCGTTGATACTGTTTTTTTTATGACTCAAGTATAAATCATGGCCAAAATCGCCACTTGTTCCTGAGTTGAAGGCCAGGAAATGTTCTTCCTCACTCGGCTCTACCAATGCTGCACCGGCACCATCACCAAAAAGGATACACGAGGTTCGGTCAGACATATCCATCAATTTGCTAAGTGTCTCGCTTCCTAAGACCAACACTTTTTTGTAGATACCTGCATTTACAAATCCGTGAGCCATTTGAAGGCCATAAACAAATCCGGCACAAGCCGCATAGATATCGTTACATCCCGCATTCTTGATGCCTAATTTGTACTGAACACGCGAAGCAGTATTTGGCATTGGCTGATCCGGAGAGGTCGTGCAAACAACGATAAAGTCTACATCCGTGATATTAGCTCCACTATTTTCAACCAAATTTTCAACAGCCTTAACGGAAAGATCACTGGCATATTCACCATCTTTTGCAAACCTTCTGGTTTTTATACCTGTACGAGAGGTGATCCATTCATCATTGGTATCAATAAATTCTTCGAAGTAATGATTATCTATAATCTTTTCTGGCACGTAAGTACCAAATGCAGTAATTTTTGACATAATAAATATTTGGAGGATCTAAGTAGAAAAAGATTAATCTTTTGGGATGATTGCCTATTTCAAAAGCAAGTTGAATTAGGATGTTGGTAATTCCAAAGAACTACTTGCTTTCTTTCAGCATTTTTTCAGCTTCTTGTAGTTCGTCTCTCAGCCTTGCAGCTTCCATGAAATCCAGGTCTTTAGCTGCCTTTTCCATTTTCCTCCTGGTCTCATTGACCAACTTGATCAATTGATCTTTAGACATGTATGAAACAACAGGATCGGCTGCCAACGTCTGTTCTTCTTCGATATAATACTTCTTCGCACCTTTCTTCTTATCCGCAACTCCGGTCTGACGAAGAATTTCATCTTTGGTTTTCTTTAATGAAAGCGGAGTAATCCCATGTTTTTCATTGTACTCCATCTGGATGCCCCTCCTACGATTAGTTTCATCGATAGCAACTTTCATTGACCCTGTTACCTGATCTGCATACATGATTACCTTTCCATGGTCGTTTCGTGCAGCCCTACCTATTGTTTGAACCAGGGATCGCTCATTCCTCAAAAAACCTTCCTTATCCGCATCCAATATCGCCACCAAGGATACCTCGGGTAAATCTAACCCTTCCCTCAATAGATTGACCCCTACCAAAACATCAAACACACCCAATCGCAGTTCTCTTAATATCTCTACCCGATCAAGGGTATCCACCTCAGAATGGATATATCGGGTTTTCACGCCTGCATTAAGTAAATATTTGGTTAGTTCTTCAGCCATGCGTTTTGTCAGAGTAGTAACAAGCACACGATCTTCCATTTCAATGCGCTGCTGGATCTCTTCCAACAAGTCATCAATCTGATTCTGACTGGGGCGTACATCAATGATTGGATCCAAAAGTCCGGTTGGTCGTATCAGCTGCTCAATAATGACGCCTTCCGATTTTCTAAGTTCATATTCACTTGGAGTGGCACTTACAAACACCACTTGATTGAGCATATCTTCAAATTCATTGAATGTCAAAGGTCGATTATCCATGGCCGATGGCAGCCTAAACCCATAGTCAACAAGATTGACTTTTCTAGCTCTATCTCCTCCCCACATTCCTCTGACTTGGGGGACGGTTACATGACTCTCATCAACAATCATCAAGAAGTCGTCCGGAAAATAATCCAGCAAACAGAATGGGCGACTTCCGGGTGATCTTCGATCAAAATATCTGGAATAATTCTCTACCCCCGAACAGTATCCTATCTCACGAATCATCTCAAGGTCAAATTCTGTACGTTCTTTCAACCTTTTTGCCTCTAAGTATCTTCGTTCATCTTCAAAGAACTGTACCTGTTCTACCAAATCATCCTGAATTTCTTTGATAGCTACTTGTAATTGATCTTTTCCCGTGACAAATAGATTAGCAGGGAAGATCGTGATGATACGTTCATCCGATTGTTTTTCACCCGTTATAGGGTCTATGCGCTGAATAGACTCAATTTCATCTCCCCAAAAAATAAATCGATAGGCAAAGTCCGCATAGGCAACAAAAACATCAACCGTGTCACCCTTAACCCGGAAAGTGCCTCGCTTAAATTCTGCCTCAGTTCTACTGTATAGGATATCTACAAGTTGGAATAAAAAGTTATTTCTGGGTATCACATCGCCTTCCTGAAGCTTAATCACATTTTTACCAAACTCCTCAGGATTTCCAATACCATAAATACACGAAACGGAAGCCACTACAATGACATCTCTCCTCCCCGACAGCAACGCAGATGAAGCACTTAATCGCAGTTTTTCAATTTCATCATTAATGGACAAGTCTTTTTCTATATAAACATTACTTGTTGGAATGTAAGCTTCCGGTTGATAATAATCATAGTAAGAGATGAAGTATTCAACCGCATTTTCCGGAAAAAATCGTTTGAATTCTCCATAAAGTTGAGCCGCCAGTGTCTTATTGTGACTTAGAATTAACGTTGGTTTTTGCACTTGCTCCACCACATTTGCCATGGTGAACGTCTTCCCCGACCCAGTCACACCTAAAAGGGTCTGAGCTGGTTCATCATTCTTCAAACCTTCAACAATTTGACGGATTGCCTCCGGCTGATCGCCGGTGGGGCTGTATTCTGAAATAAGTTTAAAATCCATGAATTAGCTGTTCCAAATATCCCAAGATTTCTCTGCTTGAAGCTCCAACATCTCTAATCCATTTTTAGTTTTGGCACCATACTTTTTCCCCTCCTTCATGAACGCTGTTTCCTCAGGATTGTAAATCAAATCATAGAAAAATGATCCTTTGTGGATGCTCGCATAAGGTAAATCAGGGATGGACTCATTATTGGGATACATCCCAAGTGGCGTAGCATTGACTATCAGCTTAAATCGCGAAATGATCTCCGGGTTAGTTTTGATCTGCTCATACGTATAATCTCCACCTTTGGTCGTTCTACTCACCTGGTTATAAGGGATATTTAAATCAGTTAATCCTGCCTGAACTGCCTTTGATGCACCTCCGGAACCTAAAATCAATGCTTCTCCTTTGAAATTACCCAACCAAGAATGTAAGGAGTCACGAAATGCCATGTAATCGGTATTATATCCGATAAGATTTCCTCCCTTTTTGTGTATAACATTGGCTGCTCCGACCTTAATCGCACTTGCATCTTGCTTATCCAGATACTTCACAACATTCTCTTTATGAGGGACCGTCACATTTAATCCCTGTAGATCGGTGTATTTAAGCCACAATGCTGGAAATTCATTGAGAAACTCCATCTCAAATAGTTCATAAACATGGTCTTTTAAACCAAGCTTCTTGAATTTCTTTTGGAAGAAATTTTGTGAGTAGCTGTGTCCCACAGGATATCCAATCAGTCCAAAGCGTGTCATATGAGTTAAAGTTAAATCAAGAACTCAATCCAACCTAACTACCTTCCTGTAGTTGATTTACTATCCATCCAGTAGACAAGGAAAAACCCAACAACTATAAAAAATAATGCATAGAAGAATTGTCCATTCATCTCCGGAAGTTTCCATATATAGCCAATGGCTTTTTCTTTGCCATTAAACATTTCGGTCAGTGTGACTTTCCAGGGCCATATGATTAGTAAAGAACCAAAAACAAAACCGCTAAGAATGGCTATAGTTTCATCTTTGAATTTGCTAAACAAGTATGCCAATAAGCGCGACAAAACAACCAGTCCGACAACACAACCAATGGCAATCGGAGCAAGTATTTTAATCTCTAAACTGCTAATTGCCTTCAGAACTAACAGGTAGTTCCCCATAAGCAATAGAATATATGATCCGGATAATCCAGGAAGTATCATGCTACACACAGCCACTACTCCGCACAGGATAAGGTAAAGGAACGATTCATTCGACTGAGCTGGAGGTAAAAATGCGATTGCTACTGCTACTGCTGTTCCTATCGCATAGAAAATGATTACACCGGCAGTGATTTTGCTGATTTGGCGAGACACTCCTATTACAGAAGCGACTATTAACCCAAAGAAAAATGAAAGTGTAAGGGTTTCATACCGATCAAATGCGATTTCTAATAGCTTAGCCAGGCTTAAAATGCTTACGAATACTCCAACAAATAGAATGACTAAAAAATTGAAGTCAATTTTCTTTGCAAACTCACTGAATCTGCCACTAAAAAATAGCTTAATTGCAATAAAATCAACATTCTTTAATGCATTGATTAAGCGTTCGTATATCCCAGTGATAAATGCAACGGTACCTCCTGAAACACCTGGAATCACGTTGGCAGCACCCATTGCCATTCCTTTTAAGAATAGTTTGATTTTGACCATTACGGTTTAAAGAAAATGGCTGAATGTATCTCCTCTGAGGCCAAGACGAATGGTTTCAAGCGGAATTACTTCATTAGGTGCAATGTTTCCAAGGTTCACATTTGAACCGCATAACTTAATAAACCAAACTTGCTGCGCTTTCTGCGGAGCTTCCCATAAAATTTTTTCTGCAGGAATTTGTGTTAAGATTTCCTCTACCAATCCCTGTCTGACTTCACCTGAATCTCTGAACAGACCAACATTTCCGCTTTCTCTTGCTTCACCAATAACTTTCCATGCCCCGGCTTCCAACTCTGTGCTCATCTGTTCGATCCATTTATATGGAGGAATGATCTTAGCTGCATCTTTTGACCCCACTTCACTAAGCACGGTCACTTGTTTAGCCAAGGTTGCGATGAATTCACACTTTTTATCATGATCCATTACCAATGATCCATCAGAGACTTCAGCATACTCCAAACCAAATTCATCAAGTACTTTTTGGTAATCTTCAAATTGATTTCTGACGATAAATGCCTCGAAAAGCGTACCTCCAAAATAGCATGGTATGCCTGCTGATTTATAAAGGGCAATTTTCTCTTTCAACTTCGGGTAGACAAACGAAGTAGCCCAACCAAACTTTACGATATCTATGTACTCACCACTTGATTCTAGTAAATCTTCAACTTCTCTTAGGCTTAGGCCTTTGTCCATAACCATGGTATAGCCCTCGTTTCTGGGTTTACTCGTTCGTTCTGGGATATTATTAAGATGATAATTCATTTAGGAATTTTGACGTCTTGAAAAACAAGCCCCAAAAATCACAAATTATCTTTAGACGATCAAAGATTATTTTTTATCCTGGCGAAACTGATCAATGATTCGATACAATGCTTTCTGCGTGGGGAGATTAGGAAAGAAATCAAAAAGTACCTCATGCGCATCAAAATCAAGAATCAATGCAGTTTCTAGTCGATTTATTGCATTTTTATAGCTCCCTGACCCGATGAGATAAACGACACCTCTGTAGTACATTTCAGCATTGTCCGGACATTCATCAAGCCCTCTTTCCAAAACTGACAGTGCTTCTTCGTAATCACCTTGTTCATAATACACCATGGACCAGTCTAGCCAAATATTTGGATCCTCTGTATCCATTTCGCTAGCCTCCTTGTATGCCTCTATGGAAGAAACCAAATTACCGGTTTTATACTCTGCATCCGCAACTGCTTTCCAATACAGAACGTTTTCAGCGTCTATTTTCAATGCTTTATTCAAAAAGTGAATAGCCTCATACCATTTCTCTTGTAAGGCGAGGCATACACCTACTCCATACCAGGCTTCATGATATAATTGATCAAGTTTGGTAGCTTTTTGATAATATTTTATGGCTAGATCTAGCTGTTGAAGTTTCTCGTATGCTGCACCAATATGACAATAAGTTTCAGGAGAAGCTCCTTCCTGATCATAAGTCTTTAAATAAGCTGCTAATGCACGATCATACTTACCTAGATTCATCAATGCGTTTCCCATATTAAACCAGGCACTGCTAAATTCTTCGTCTATAGCAGTTGCATACTCATAGGCATCTACCGCTTCTTCGAACCTAGTGAGCTTATTGAAGACAATTCCAAGATTATACCATGCATATTCCGAATACGGATCCTGATCAATGAATTTTTGATAATATGATAGGCTGCTTTCTAGTTCTCCTGAAACATCCAGACAGTATGCAAGCTCATATAATGCATTTTCATTTAGCATATTAATCTCGATGGCCAGCTTATACTGCTCAGCCGCTTCTTTGTATTTTCCCATGCCTTGATAGGCCATGCCCATACTGAAATAGACTTCATCTTTATCTTCTACATTGGGTAATGCTTTTTCGTAGGTTTCAACCGCCTCTTCAAATTCTGAGAGTAAACAGTGAATAGCTCCTTTTTGGAGTAGAAGTTCTGGATCATTCGGTTGAATGTTTAATGTCTCTTCAAGCAGATCAAGTGCTTCATCTGATTTTTCCAACTTCACTAAAACATCAGACTTTTCAATTGTGATATCAATTGAATACGGGAATTGATCTAAGGCAATATTTGCTGCTTTTAATGCCTGATTTAACTTATCATGAACGCTGTAATAGCAAATGACCTGAATCATCGCCTCTTCATCGAAAAAATGATTTTCTCTGTTTTTAAGGAAAGCTTCAAATTTTCGAATCAACTCTCTCTCTTCCTTACGTTTATGTTCTTCAGCCATAGTGAAAGACCAATTTAGGCGGTAAATGTTTTTAGGAATTTAGGTGAAAATGTATTGAAAACCTTTGCGATAAGGCCTAAAAAGTTTTCCACACCCTCATATAAGTTGACGATTTTTAATCTCATCATTTCTTAAAGCACGCTGTACTATTTTCGACTTCAACCCTCTTTCCAAATACACTAAATGTGATTCCCGATGAATATCTGAACCCAGGAAATCTACCATTCTATTTTTTAATAAAAGTTTTCCGATACGCTCCGGTGTTGCACCATAATATCCACCTATCGAGCCTAAGGTTACCTGCAACAAAACACCCATACTTTTAAGTTCCACTAACCAATCAATATTTCCTTCTAAGAATCGATAACGTTCGGGGTGAGCTAATACTGGAATGTAACCTTCTGCCTGGAGGTCAAACATCACTGATTCAAAAAATACGGGTTTATTAAGAAATGAAGATTCAACGAGCACATGTTTGGCTCCAAAAGACAGTATCACCCCTTTTTCTCTGATTCTCTTTTGGAACGATTCGTCTACATAATATTCCGCTGCAACTTCAAGCTCTATTTCCAGTTGACGTTTATTCAATTCGTTTTGCAACCTCTCCAGACCAGAAAGTATTATTTCAGGGGTATTGGGGTAGTTTGGATGTATATGTGGAGTAGTTATTATTTTTTTAAATCCTAAAGCAATAAGTTTTTCAATCATTATTACACTTTGTGATAAGGATTGTGAACCATCGTCAATATTTGGAATTAGATGTGAATGTAAGTCGAGCGTCAAATCAACTGTCTTCTTTTGAAAGAATCCCATTTAGAATAAGTTCTTGATGGATGAAGTTACCTTATTGACTTTTGACTCATCATCAGTGTAATACCCGTATCCATATCCATACCCGTATCCATACCCAGGTGTAGAATCAATGGAATTTAAGATCGTAGTTACATTGGAGAATTGTCCAGTACCTCGAAGATCATTAAGTACTTTCACAAAACTTCTTTTTGAATAGTCTGCTCGAACGATATAGAGTTGAATATCGCAATGTTTCATCACTAATCTTCCATCAGTCACTAACCCTACAGGAGGTGTATCTAAAATGACTACATCAAATTGTTTATTCAAATCTTCCAGCATCGACTGAAATGAACTTTGGAGCAAAAGCTCCGATGGATTGGGAGGTGTTGGACCTGCCGAAACAAAGTGTAATCCCTCTACCGGTGTCTTCTGAATACTATTCTTCACCTTGCTTTTACCTGCTAATATTGTGCTAACTCCATCTGCACTACTAACGCCTCCAAAAGCCAGATGGACTTTTGGCTTTCTCATATCAATATCTACGACGCAAACTTTCTGACCAGTCATAGCCATAATTGCTCCCAGATTCGCAGCAACAAACGTTTTACCCTCACCCGAAATGGTAGATGTTACGCTAATGTTTGATTTACCATTTGCACTGACAAAATCCAAGTTTGTACGGATCGTTCTTAGAGCCTCACTTAGAGAACTCTTCGAGTCTTTTTTTACGACTAAAGAGGTTTGGTTCAAGGTTTCTCTTTTGTACTGAGGAATAGCGCCAAGCACCGGGACTTTTGCCAATTTCTCCAGTTCTCGAACGCCGGCAATTTTATTGTGGAGCAAATACCTAATCAGAAGAAAAATTACACTAATGACAAAACCGACCATAAAACCAGCACCAACGATTAGCGCTTTTTGAGGTTTAATTGGACCAGATGGTAATGTTGCAGGCGACAAAATAATATTTTTTGTTACTGTCCCCGCTCGAGTAATTTCCAACTCCATCTTAGAGGTTTGAAGCGAAAGCATGAATTCTTCCTGTAAATCATAGAACCTCCGATTTTTACCATATTCAGTTCCCATTGAGGGCATTTGAGAAAGATTATTCTCCAGGAGATCTCTTCTTCTGTCTATTTGCCCCAACTGATCATCTAATATACTCTCGTATGACTGAAGCAACTCTGTCAGCAACGATTTGCTCTTGTCTAGTTGATTATCAATCTGCTCTATAATGTATGAGGTCTCATTATATGATGCCAACTTCAGTTCTCGCTCTTGTTGCAATTTTGAATATTCTGTAATGGATTCGCTCAGTGAAGTTGGAAGTTTTTCCAAAAGCAGGGGATTAATGGCAATGGCACCTCGTTCATTTACCTGCCGCTGGATTATCTCTAGGTCACTAATATTTCTGCGAATACCAAAGCGTTGAGAATCTAATACTGCTAATTGCTCAATCGTTCTGTTAAGATCTTCACCCAGATCTGTGGTCCTGTTTTCAATCGTAAATTCTTCAAAATAGTCCTCGTATTCAGATAACTTCTCCTCCGTATCTAATATTTGATCATCCAGGAACTCAATTTTTTGCTCAATAGCTAAGTTTTTGACTTCTTTCGTGTAAACGAGGTATAACGAATCAATTTGCTTGACAAGATCTCTGGCTTTGTACTTATTGAAGTCAGCATACGAAACCTTAATGGTTTTCGCATTGAAGTTTTCCGGAACAACTGTCAAATTCGCCTGAAGCTCATTGATGAGCGCATCACGACTTTTTATGATGAAAAAATATTTGTTTTCATCACTTGATTGGTAGAAGTCTGTCCGCTGCACAAGAAGGTTAAAATCTTCGGTCTTTATTTCTTCATCGAAGATAAACGTCTGTTTCAATCGTTCTCCATTTTTGGTGTAAGAGAGCATAAACGAATCTTCAGCCCCAAAAGAAACATCAAATGGCACATCGTAAAACTCAGGATTATGAATTTTGTAGGAGACAATAAATGGTGAGTTTCGATAACGCTCATCGGTTAAATATCTGCCATATACGTTATATGATACATTTATTTTAGCAATGTCAACCACTCTGGATAGAAATAGCTTGGACTTAATCAATTCAATCTCTCCAGAGATCTCATTTCTTTCTTGAGTATTTACGACTTCTACAAGCCCAAGGACATTAGCTTCACTTTCAAATTCCAGCTTTATTATTGATTCTGAATTGAATACGGGTTTGGTATATCTAACATACAAATAAGAAAGTGAGGTGGTTAGTATTACAAAACCAACCATCCAAAATTTGCTACGCTTTAGGACATACCAGAATCTCTCTAAATCGAAGGATTCAAAAAAGTCTTTCTCTTGATCAGTAATAATATTGTGTGGCTCGTGGTTCTCCATTACAAATTCTGAACGACAACTATTAGTGTTAATACGCTTGATACAAGAGTTAAAGTTGGTGAAATATCACGAAGTGTCTCCAGCCAGGGCCTCCTCCAAGGTTCAACATAAATAATATCCCCAGGATGAATAGTCATGTTGGTCTCTCTCATACCGCTTATGGTACCTAGATTGACATTATAAACCAATTCTCCTCTAATAACCTTTATATTCTGCGATTTAGCTCCAAAATCTAATCCTTCAGCGGCAGCTAGAACTTCGATCAAATTCATGTTTTCATTAGCGAGTGGAATGACTCTTCCACCTGGAGCTCCAAGCACAAATACCCGTCTATTAGTCATTCTGAGTTTTACAAATGATCCTTTGTAAACATTATTGAACTTTTCTGCGATTGTTCGTTCGGCTTCAAACAAAGTCATTCCTTCCAAATTCATGTCACCGACAACTGGTAGCGCAACCACTCCGTCTGCCTGAATCACAAACTGAAAATTATCTTTAAATAGTTGTTGCTGTTGGCCTGTATTGGTAACCAGCTCAAGATTCGGATCAATCAACCGCTCTCCATTGTTTGTGAAAACATCTAAGAGAAAGGCGTCATTTGGTTTAAGAATGTAATTACTCTCAACCTCATCCGTAGCTTTTGACAAATCTTCCTCTGTAAAATCTTTGTCCAACCTAAACATTATGTCTTGTTTATAAGCCTTACAGCTACTTAAAACAGCAATTAAAAGAAGTAATACTAAACGGTTCACAGATAAGTGTTTAAAGCAGTAAAAATAGACTAAAAATCTTGTGATCACTTGATGATTCGATGTATAGCATTTGTGTACTTATCAATTATAATTCTTTCATCATATGTTTCTTCGACTAATGTCCTTGAGTTGGTTGCCATTTGCTGCCTTTCTTCCTGACTTAGTGAAAGAAATAACTTCAGTTTATCTACGATATTTTTTGAATTTTTGACTTCAAAAATAAAACCGTTATAACCATCTTTAACTACATCCCGGCATCCCGGCACATTGGATGTCAGCAGCGGCCTTCCCATAGCAGCACCTTCCAGAAGTGTCCGTGACGTACCCTCCCTGTAGGAAGGTAAAATCACTGCATCATGACTGGTGATAATATCTTTAATCTTATCTGAGTGAGACTTATATTCAATCCAGCCCGAACTTATCCAATGATCCAGTTCTTCCTTTTTAATTGATCTTGCATGCTGCGCATCAAATTTACCAACCAACGTGAAGCTAACACTTTCATCCTTTGAGAAAGAAGCCGCAACCTCAGCATATTCTCTCACTCCTTTTTCAATAATTACCCGGGAAATCATTACAAATTTTGTCTGATCATTATTTGGTAGTGGTGTGAATTTAAAGTGGCGAAGATCAATCCCTGATCCCGGTAATATACTGGTACGCTTGTCATCTATACGAACCATACTACGAAATAATTGCTTATCATCCGCATTCTGAAAAAAGATATGTTTACTGAATCGAAATGCAAATCGATAAAGTGTCATGGCCATCTTACCCGCAATTCCTTTAACAAGAAAAACGGTGCCAAGCCCGCTCACATTACAGATTACTGGAATACGATTGAATTTCCCAGCAATGCAAGCATAAATATTCGATTTAATTGTAAAGGATAATATCACGTCTGGTTTTTCAGATCGAAAAATTGAATTTAATCTCTTGAGATAACCTACATCTTTCAAGGGATTGGTTCCGGTTCCTTCGAGTGGTGTATGAATACATTTTGCCCCCCAATTTTCTACCTGCTCTGTGTACTCATCTTTAGGTGCAAGAACAATTATCTCATCACCTTTTGCAGCGAAGTGGTGAACAAGACCTTTCCTAAAGTTGTAAATATTCCAGCATGTATTTGCGACAAAAGCAATCTTCACATTTAAAATCTTTGAATAGTAAACTTTTGTAAGCTATTCTTTATTAGCAAACTTTGCGAAGAATATGATTGAAACTGCAAAAAAGAACGAACGTGGAATTCTGGTAGCTATTGGTTCTAAATCGGAATCAGATGAACGACTGGAAGAAATGATGGATGAACTGGAGTTTCTTTCCCAGACATTGCAAATTGAAATTCAAGGAAAGTTTACCCAAAAACTTGAACATCCGGATCCGAAAACTTTTGTGGGGAAAGGAAAACTAGAAGAGATAAATACCTTCTGCAAGATGGAAAAGGTAGATGTTGTTGTTTTCGATGATGACTTATCTCCTTCGCAATTACGGAATCTGGAACGTGAACTGAAAGTCAAAATATATGATCGTAGCTTGCTCATATTGGACATCTTCCTCAAGCGTGCCAAGACTGCACAGGCCAAGACCCAGGTAGAGCTTGCTCGTTTTCAATACTTACTCCCAAGACTCACCAGAATGTGGACCCACCTTGAAAGACAAAGAGGAGGTACCGGAACTCGTGGTGGTGCTGGTGAAAAAGAAATTGAAACGGATAGAAGGATAATCCGTGATCAGATTAATGTGCTCAAAAAGAAATTGGAGAAGATTGAGAAACAGTCGCAGACTCAACGAAAATCGAGAGGAGGAATTGTCAGGGTTGCACTTGTAGGATATACCAATGCAGGTAAATCAACACTTATGAAGTTGTTGAGCAAGGAAAAGGTTTATGCAAAAGATGAGCTTTTCGCAACCGTTGATTCTACTGTTAGAAAAGTGGTTCTGAACAACCTTCCATTTCTACTTTCAGACACTGTTGGTTTTATTCGAAAGTTACCACATTCATTGATAGAGTCATTTAAATCTACTCTTGCGGAGGTGATGGAAGCTGATATTTTACTTCACGTAGTGGACGCATCTAATCCTTCTTTTGAAGATCATATCAAAGTTGTAGATGAAACATTGGCAGAGATAGGAGCCGGTGATATCACTACTATTAAAGTATTCAATAAGATAGACAAATTAGTAGAACCAGTAGCAACAAATGGAAATGGTACGTCCATAAGTATAAGTGCAAAAAGTGGGGACGGTATTCAAGAATTAAGGACGCTCTTAACTAACGAAGTGAAAAAAGTGCACATGAAAATCTACCCCAATTATATGCATCCGGAGGTGTATTAGATTTTCTTAAATTTGTCATCAACCTTCCTGGCCCCGTAGTTCAATGGATAGAATAGAAGTTTCCTAAACGTTGATTTTACCCATCTATTTGAACACCTATCTTCAAAAACCCCTTTAAATCGCTAAATTCGGCCATCTCTTTGGAGCGATTGTTGAGATAAATTCAATATTCGTGAATTCTGTTCACTAATTGTTCACTAATTTTTGACCTTTACAGTATGAACGTAAGCATCAATTTTGAATGTCGACCAGGATACGTTTCGAAAAACGGAACAATACCTCTTACGCTAAGGGTCACCTTAAATCGTAAGAACAACTATTTGAATCTTGGTAGAAAGATCAGTGTCGACCAATATGATTCCAAGCTCAAAAGGATCAAACCTGGCACTAAAGGATATACACAGATCAATTCATTCATCAGAAGACAGGAAGTAAAAGTCGACAACATCATCGATGAACTGGAGAGAACTGATCAGGCTATCACGTTCAAAAAGATCAAGGATGTTTACAGAGGGATTACAGGTAAAATTCAAACCAATGATTTTTATGAGTATGTAGAAGGTGAACTTGAAAGGGAAAAGGAAGAGACTCAAATTAAGGAATCAACACTCAAGGGTTATAGAAATCAAATCGATATTCTCAAAGGCTTCCAAAGTAAACTTACGGTTCATGAGATTGATGAGGAGTTCTTAGGAAAGCTTAAAAAGTACCTGATTCCAAAATATGCAGCAAACACACAATACCATGTATTCTCCTTTCTGAGAAAATACACTTTAAGGCTGCATAAATCCGGAGAGATCAAGAAATACCCATTCACCAACTTTATAGTTGGCCAACCTCAACTAGTCGATGTTACTTACTTGGAGCCGGAAGAAATCACCAAGCTTCATGACCTCTATGATAGCAAGAAACTCCTCAAGCACATCAAAAAGGCAACAAGTAAACACGCTCAAGATTTTCATGTTGGAGCTCGATATCAAAGTACGCTACAACAGGCCTTAGTTGCCTGTTATTGTGGGCTTAGACATTCTGATATCAAGACGCTGCAAAAAGAACATATTCAAAATGGGTACATCGTCAAGCAAATGGAGAAAGACCGGTTGGGGAAAAAGAAAACGGTAAGAATACCGATGAAATCCCGACTGTTATCGTTATTAAACCTTGACGGAAAGTCTGATTTGCTTTTTGAACAACCAGTTCAGGAAAATGGGACTACAAATAACTATCTAAAGGAGATATTAAAAATAGCTGAAATAGATAAGCATATAACGTTTCATGGCTTCAGACACACTTTTGCGATCAATTCATTGTTATTGGGATTAAAGATTGAGGTGGTCAGCGATATTTTGGGACACTCAGAACTAACCACGACACAACGCTATGCAAGGGTTGTAGATAGATTAAGAGAAAAGGAAATGGATAAGTGGGATAGTTTTTTAGGATCATCAAGTAAGCCAACTAAGCGCGAAGAGCTTCTCTCTAAAGTTCAAAAACTTGATGATTTTGAAACGAATTTAGTTTTAAAATACATTGATAACCTTGTGTCGAATTAAGTTGATGATTATCCCTTGAAGGGATACAACATTTGCTTTAAGTAAGACTTTGGGAAATCAGGCTCCTCTTTTATGCCAATTTCTCCAATACCTTCAGCGTTGTAGATTTTAGGATCATCGTAATTGGTTTTGAACATGTAATCCCAAACTGTTAGCCAAGCGCCATAATTTACCTGGGCGTCCTTGTAATCTGCTCTGTGGTGCCATCGATGCAGTTCGGCCACACAAAAGAACTTCTTCAATACACCTGCTTTATAATCTAGATTGGTATGCTGCATCATCATATTGATGGCAAGTAGTGCAAGTGCCGCAACAACTACCGGCTGAGGGACGCCAATAACCAGGCAAATGACAATGCCCGGCCCACCCTCTAGGACCTGGTGAAGAGCGTGACGCTTTTCTCCATTAAGAAAGTACAACCTTTCTGAACTGTGATGTATAGCGTGGAGCTTCCATAACCAAAGATATTTGTGACTTTGCCAGTGCACGAAAAATAGAAAGAAATCTATAAGGGTCAACGCTAAAATTACCTGCACCCAAAATGGGAGTGTGGTGGGGAACCAGTCGAAAAATACCATGTAGGTCGAAAGCCAGATGAAACTAAACTGCGCAGAAACCTTGATAAGGTAGTTGATAATGTAATAAACAAAATCAAGGTTCCAGTCAGTCCCATTGAGCCACTGTTTTTCGAATGGCATAGCTTTTTCCAAAAGCAATGCTATCAATCCATATAGAGCAATAATCGGTACAGTGGCGAGGTATTGATTCATGCCGGTTTGCATCGCCCAAAGGATTAGAGCCCAGGCCGACATCATGAATATCGGATAAATACTGTATTGAAAGACTTTCTTCATCATTACACATTTTTAAACATTCAAATGTCTAAAACGCAGATGTGGATTGCTTGTATAAACTTGCTAACCTTTCAATACGCTGGATGGTGCGACCCCAAACATCGCCACAAAAGTTTTACTAAAGTGCGACAAGTCCGAAAATCCACCATCGTAGCATGCCGATGTAAGAGAACTACCTTTAAGGATGGATTCTACCGTAGTTTGAAGTCGTGTCCATAGAACAAATCTTCTAAAGGGGATACCTACCTGCTCCTTAAACAAGTGAGCATATCTACTCGCTGACAGGTGAACCTCTGAAGCCACATCATCTAGTCTAAGTTCTGTACTCAAGGACATTCTGATATAAGCAAGACTTGTTTCTATTCTGTTGTCAATATAGGTTTCATGTGAGATGTTACCAGTCAATTTATTAGTGAGCTTATTTACTAACTCCAAAATATCAATATGCTCACCGTTAAGCCATAAATCGAAGCTGTCTTTAATCTCTTGTGGTAGCAAAGTTTCTTTATGAACAATTTCATTTTGTAGGTTGAACGATTTGTTAAGTTGCTGCGCCAGACTGTGGAATGGATCCAGGTAGATAAACACCGGTATAATCCGTGAATCATTGATAAATTGATGTTTTATATCATGAGGGATGAGTGAGATTAAATACTCTTTTCGTTGATTATTGGAATCCGAAAGTATGAACCTTCCATTCAAACCAAAGATTATCTCTGTTGCATGATGGCTATGAGGCTTGGTTTCTTGTACCTTTCCTACATATACCCCTATGCCATTTTTGAAGAAAACTCGAAAGTTACCTTTCCTAATCATACTTAAATTAATACAAGGTTTTTATAAGTCCTCCCCAAATCATTTCAGCAATCCTCCAACCTACAATTTTCATTCTGTCCTTCAAACTCAACAGTGATATGATCAATGGATTCATCTTTGAGTTGAGCCTTCACCTTTTCCTTTAGCTTGGCCTGCTCTGAAAGCTTGTAGTCTTTAGCTAACCGGAGATGAACGGTAAGAATGTTGTATTCACCATCCATAGACCAGGCATGGCAATCGTGTATGTCTGTAACTTCCGGCATGTCCTTGAGTTTTTGCCGAATGTCATCTACAGACACTTCTTCAGGAATGCCCTGAAGAATGACCAACATGCTCTTTTTGAGATTCCTGTAGACATTGTACAACACGAAAAGTGAAATGAGTACTGAAAGCAGTGGGTCAATGAATGGGGCATCAGTAAACATCATGATGATGCTTCCGATAAGCACTGCTACCCAGCCTAAGACATCTTCCAACAGATGAAGTGAGACTACTTTTTCATTGAGCGACTCGCCCTTTCGGAGTTTGAATACTGCTGCTCCATTCACTACAATACCTAAAATAGAGAGGTAGAGCATACCTTCAACATTGGTTTCTTCCGGATTGAACAATTCCGGAATTGCTTTGGTCAGGATAAAGATCGATCCAGCTACCAGCACTATGGAATTGATAATCGCTCCAAGTAGAGAGAAGCGTTTGTATCCATAGGAAAAGGTCTTGGTTCTGCCTTTCTTGGATAGTTTTTGAAAATACCATGACAGTCCCAAGCTCAGGCTATCCCCCAAATCGTGCAATGCGTCAGAAAGGATTGCCAAGCTGTTGGTATAAAGTCCACCGATGATCTCAATGATGGTAAAACTCAAGTTGAGAAAGAAAGCAACTTTTACATTGCCTTCTGAATGGTTATGTGAGTGATCGTGATTATGTCCCATAGTTTTCTAGTCCTGCTTTTTTGAAAATCGATAGTAACTCCTCCGAAATCGGTAAGGGTTTCAGTGGCGGAATGTTTGCTCCTCCTGTATTGCCTAGAGGTACCTTACCTACAAATGATTTGACTCCACCAATCAAAAGCCGTGGTACCTGGCCAATCACTTCTTTAGTGTCTTTGATGCGAATACCAAAGAGAAGCATCTTCCAATGCACGTAACTATGATGGTAGGGATATGCCTGACCTATGATGTGCGCCCGCTCCAAATGACTCCATGCAGCTTGAAGGTTTTCTGCGTGCAAATGCCTTGTATATTCCTTCAATTCTTGATCGAAATACGGTTTCAGCCTCTTGGGCATTATTGTATAAAGTTTCATTTGTCTACTCTGAAAGGTTTAAAATTCGAATAGCTCCTCGCATCACAAAACCGAAGACAATACCACCTACGACTAAGTCAGGCCATTTACTCTCCAGCCAATAAACCAGCACTCCAGCCAATATCACCCCTCCATTGACTATGATATCATTGGACGTGAAAATGGCGCTCGCTTGCATGTGAGCCTCTTTGCTTTTAGCCTTGTTAATTAGCCAAAGCGAGATGAGGTTACCTGCTAAGGCCAGAACTGAAATGATTATCATCCACTGAAAAAGAGGTGTTTCGCTTTCGGTCAGGAATCTTCGGAGTACTTCTGAAAAACCAAGGAGAGCCAAGCCAATCTGAAAATAACCGCTGATCTTAGCTACATTTTTCTTGCGGGACATTGCCGCACCCACCGCAAAGAGACTTAGACCATAAACAATGGAATCTGCGAGCATATCCAGCGAGTCAGCAATCAGACCCATGGATCTGGAAATCCACCCACTGGTCATTTCTATCACAAAAAATCCAAAGTTGATACCCAGCACCCACCACAAAATCTTCCGCTGATGTGAATCGTCAGCTCCAACAGGTAATTCTGACTCTGAAGTACCCTCCAATTGATCATTGAGGTTAAGCTGACTAATGGCTTCATGTATAGGTTGCACTTCCTCATGATGGAATACCTTCAGTTTGCGCGCAGGAATATCAAATTCCAGATGTTTAATCTGGCTAAGAGCTTCTAGCTTCATTCGGATCATTTGCTCCTCTGAGGGGCAATCCATGTCCTTAATAAGAAATGTGGTTTTATTAATGCTCATGTTCCGTTTCTCCTTTTTTCATTTCTGAAATGAGATAATAGGCATTGTTCCAGGCCACCTTTGCACCCTTGGGTAGTGGCTCTAGAAGATTAATTTCTACCCATCCTTCATCAATCAAACCAGTTCTAATTTCGACTGCCTTAAATTCCCATTTTATTTTACCCTCTTCCTGATGAACTTCTGCAATGAAGATGAAGGGCTTTCCTTCTTCTTCTATGATTGCTGATTCAGGTAAAGCCATTACTGGCCTTTCTCCAGTATGGATTCTCCCATTGATGTACATCCCCGGAAGCAGAAAGTCTTCTTTTCCTGTTATTTCGGCATGAACGTGAATAGCCTTGGGGTTTTGCTCGAACTTTTTACCCACTGAGTAAATCTGCGCCATAAGCTGAGAGTCTGGTACTGATGTGATGGTGAAGGAAATTTTCTGGCCTTTTTTCACCTTGTAAACGTCCTTTTCAAATACCATCAGGTCGGCATGCACATGATCTGTATTCACAATTGTGAACATTTTCGTCTGGGGATCTACAAACTGTCCTAGCTGTACAAGCACTTTTTCGATACTGCCATCAATAGGGCTTACTACAGGCACATTTTGGTAAATGTCACCCGATCTTACTGTATTAACATTTACACTCAATTGTTTTAACTGAGCCTCTAATCCCCTGACTTCACCCTTTATAGATTGGTAATCGGCTTGGGTTTCCTGATAGGTTTTTCCCGATCCAACTTCTTCCTCATACAGTCGCTTCTGTCTCTGCATTTCTCTTTCAAGAAACTGCAATCGACTGTAGGCTTTCACGTAGTTGGTCTGTAGCTGAATCAGATTGGGGTGAGAAACGTAAGC
The DNA here is from genome assembly GCA_965601465.1 of Ekhidna sp. Classification (GTDB taxonomy): domain Bacteria; phylum Bacteroidota; class Bacteroidia; order Cytophagales; family Cyclobacteriaceae; genus Ekhidna. Next base: position 4,705,589 of record OZ271834.1, read on the forward strand.
CAAGACCTGCCCTCTCCGCACTTTGTCTCCTTCAATTACTTTGATTGAAGTAACATTTGCTCCGAGAATGGCAGTCACGGTTGCTTCATGCTGTGGGGGTACTTCCAAACTACCATTTGCTTCCACGACATTGGATAAAACCCGAGAAGGTAAAGTATCCACTTTGATGCCCAGGCTTTCAAATTTTAGCTGTGAAAGATATACAGCATCTATTTCACCTTCGGTATGCTCATCACTCTCACCGTGTTCTTCACTCACTGATTTGCTATCGCATCCTGCCATTATTGACACAAGCGTGATTAAGCTGAAGAAGTATATCAATTGTTTTTTCATTGTCTTTATGTTTATGGATGGATCATCCATTTGAGTTAATTCGATGTTTTTAAGAAATATTCTAGCTGATAGCGGCTATCCAGGTAACTGCCAAACGCCTTCCATGCATCCACTTCCATTCGTATGGCATCTCGTATATTCTGGAGAAAGGAGATATAGTCAACGGCACCTTCACGGTAAGCAGTAATAGCGCCTCTTTGCTGTTCCTCCGCCAAAGGCAACCCTGTGTTCTGATAATAATTCCATGAATTGCGCCATTTCAAATATTGTTCTTTCACACTCTGATAGGTGGCATTTAGTTCCAGCTTCGTTTGACGAACGTTTTGATCAGCGATCTCTCGCTGGATTTTAGCTGATTGAGTCCTGCCTAATTCAGGACCGAATGCCAATGGAATCCTGACCCCAACCTGGTATTGGTAAAAACCTGACTGCCCGGCTATTTGCTGCTTTCCATACTGCCCCTGAAACCGTGGAAGAAACTGAGATCGTTTTTCCTTAACTGTAGCTTCAGCTACCTCCAGCTGTTGTTTTGATAAGTTCACTAGTGGATGACTTATCAAAGAATCCGTATGGTAGTTAATTGCCTGATCCAATTCACTTACCGATACGTCTGGCACGGTGAATAAGGAGTCACTTACAAACCATAGATTTAGCTGTTGTAGCGCACTCAAATAGTCTCGAAACGCCTGTTCTTTCTGTATCAGTACTTGAGTCGCCTGATTGGTGGTAGCCAGATATTCGAGTTTGGAAGTCTCCTCTATTTCCAATCGAATTTTTGCTGCTCGTTTTATATCCGTGAAGACTGAATCTAAACGCTCATAGACCTGATAGGTGTTTTTGGCAGTATAAACCTGAGCCCATGCTGTACTCACTTCCCGTTCGATTTCAATGACTGTGAGGTCAAAGGCAGATTTAGCCAGGGCAATTCGTTCTTTTTGCAACTTTAATTTTGGTGCAATACCGAAAATATCTATTTGCTGCTGTTGGATCCCTATCTGGGTGACCACACCATCAGAGCCATTGCCTACTTCCTCTTTTCCAGTGAATACCTGGGTATTCCCTAAATCCCATGCTGTTTTCTTCAGGGCTTCTTGGTTGTCTATTTCCAACCTTGCTGACTGAATTTTCGGATAGCTTTCAATAGCCCGTGATTTAGCCTGCTCTAAAGTGACGGTAGGCAATTTAGCTTGGTCTTGATTTTGTGCCTTAACAGTCGATGGAATACCAACCAATGCCGTAAAACCTATTAGCACCAGTATTATATTGGCACCAGATATCCGACTTCCTTTTCGCTCACTTCTGCTTTCTACAAAAGTATAAAGCACTGGAAGCACCACCAGCGTGAGCAAGGTAGCTGTAAGCATTCCACCGATCACTACGGTAGCCAGAGGGCGCTGCACTTCTGCACCTGCTGAACTACTAAAGGCCATGGGAAGGAAGCCAAATATATCGGTAGTTGCTGTCAGCATGATGGGTCTGATACGCTCTTTAGTACCTGTTAGAATCCGCTCTCTTATGTTAATTACACCTTCTTCTTTTAAGGAATTGAAGCGATTGATCAGTACAAGACCATTGAGTACGGCCACACCGAAGAGTACGATAAAGCCTACTCCTGCCGAGATACTGAAAGGCATGTCTCTCAACCAAAGCGCAAAAACACCTCCAATAGCGGCTAATGGAATGGCGATGTAGATCATAATAGATTGAGAAAATGATCCCAAAGCGAAATATAGCAAGATGAAAATGAGGAAAAGAGCAATCGGCACTACAATGGCCAATCTGCCTTTGGCTCTTTCCAGGTTTTCAAACTCGCCTCCATAGGTAATGTAATAGCCAGCAGGAAGATCCAGTTGTTCGTCCAGTTTTTGCTGAATGTCCTTTACCACGGATTCTACATCTCTGCCTCGTGTATTCACCCCTACATAAGTTCTCCGGTAGGTGTTGTCCCGGGAAATCTGCATTGGCCCAGGTATATAGCTAATTTCAGCTACTTCTTTGATGGGAATTTGAGTACCATCAGGCAAGTCGATGAATAGGGTTCTTAGATCATCAATATTTTTTCGATGCGGTTCATCGAACCTGACTACCAAATCAAAGCGTTTCTCCCCCTCAAAAACAACGCCTGCCACGCCTCCGGCAAAAGCAGTACTGACGTATTCATTCAATTTTTGAATGTCCAATCCATACTGCGCTACCTTTTTTCTATCGTAGCGGACAGTCATTTGCGGCAGGCCAGATGTCCGTTCCGGATTAACATCGCCAGCACCAGGAACAGTAGAAATGATATCAGCCATCTCCTGAACCTTGGTTGCTAAAACTTCCAAATCTTCACCATATAGCTTTACAGCAATATCTTCTCGTACGCCCTCCAGCAATTCATTGAAGCGTAGCTCCACTGGCTGGGTAAAGACCAGGTTGACTCCCACAAGCTGTTGATCCAGCTTGTCCTTGATCTTGTCAATAAGTTCATCTTTGCTCTCTGCTGATACCCATTTATCTTTGTCTTTTTCCAGAATAAGGTACATATCTGCTATGTCCATCGGCATGGGGTCAGTTGGAATATCAGCTACACCAATACGGGCAGTTACCGTCTTGATTTCAGGGAAGTTATCCAACAAGATGTTCTCAATTTTGATCGAAACATCCTGGGATTCGGTTAGTGAACTACCAGGCCTGATAAGTGCCTGCATGGCCAGGTCGCCTTCATCCAGTTGGGGCACAAATTCTCCGCCCATGCGGGAAAACGTAAATCCTGCCAAGCCAAGTAATAGGATCGCTATACAGATCACTACCACCTTAAACCGAAGGACACCCTTTAACAACGGAAGATAGGCACGCTGAATTCCTCCAATCAATTTATCGCTTACATGCTCTAATGATCTTTCGAAGCGACCAAACCAGTTTTTCTGGTTTTGAACAGGCTTCATAAGCAATGCTGACATCATAGGAACGTAGGTGAGGCATAGCACGATGGCTCCAATCATGGCAAAGCCGAAGGTGTAGGCCATAGGCTGGAACATCTTTCCTTCAACACCGGTAAGAAACAGTATGGGCGCAAATACGATGAGGATGATGATCTGTCCAAAGAAGGCTGAACTCATCATGGTGCTTCCAGCTTCATACGCCACTTCATCCATTACCTGTTGATTGAAACCTAGTTTTCTGGCCTTTATCCGTTTTTGAATTTCATAAACAGTTCCTTCAATAATAATCACGGCACCATCTATGATAATACCAAAGTCAATAGCGCCCAAGCTCATGAGATTAGCCCAGACATTGAACTGCTTCATGAGAATAAATGCAAACAATAAGGATAGCGGAATGGTAGTGGCAGTCACGATTCCACCGCGCAGGCTGCCCAGCAGAATTACCAATGCAAAAATCACAATCAGGGCACCCTCGATTAAGTTGGTTTTCACAGTATCTGTTGTTCTTGCTATGAGATCGCTTCTATCAATAATTGTGTTGATCTCCAGTCCTTCGGGAAGAGATTTTTCTACTTCTTCCATCCGCTCCTTGACATTGCGAATAACCGCATTGGGGTTGGAACCTTTCAGCATCATAATGATCCCACCAACAGCTTCTTCACCATCCTGAGTAAATGCACCATACCTCACCTGATGCCCGAAATGTACTTTGGAAGCAACATCGCCAATGGTGACAGGAATGCCATTTTCCGTTTTGACAACAATTTTTCGGATGTCGTCTAATGACCGAATCAATCCTTCCCCTCTGATGAAATTGGACATTCGGTTCTTTTCAATGTAAGCACCTCCGGTATTTACATTGTTTCTGGCAAGTGCTTCATACACCTCTGAGATACTCACATTCTGAGCGTTCAGTTTGTCCGGGCTGACGGCTACTTCATATTGCTTGATATAACCGCCAAAAGAGTTGACCTCAACAACACCATCGAGGAGAGTAAGCTGTCGTTTTATGATCCAGTCCTGGATCGTTCGAAGGTCTGTGGGAGTGTATTTTGATTCGAACCCTTTTTCGGGTTGAATGGTATATTCATAAATTTGACCCAATCCTGTAGATATGGGTCCCATCGTAGGGCTTCCAAACTTTTCTGGTATGGTTGCTTGCAGTTCATTGAGTTTTTCTTGGACCAACTGTCTAGGTAGATATGTGCCCATATCGTCTTCAAAAACGATGGTCACTACTGACAAACCAAACCTTGAGATGGAGCGAATTTCGTCTACTCCAGGTAAATTCCCCATAGCAAGCTCCACCGGATAGGTTACAAATTGCTCAATATCCTCGGTTGCAAGATTTGGCGATACGGTCATTACCTGCACTTGATTATTGGTTATATCAGGAACCGATCCCAAGTTGACAGTAGACATAGAGTAGATACCTACTCCGATGAGGGCCAACGTAAGCAGACCCACAATGAATTTATTCTTTATGGAAAAAGAAATGATTTTATTAATCATGAATAGAATGATTTAATATCAGATAAAATGATATGGTATCGACTTTAGGAAAAGCCGAAAGGACGGAGTTGTCCCACGATACTGATATTAAATCTGAGGTGGCTGAAGGATGGAGTCTAGGTAGCCGTTAGTGAAATAAGCGTTGTACTTCGTTTTTTGGGTCACTTGCACAAGTGATATCAAGTTTGGGTAAAACGCATGGTTAGCCACAAAATGTGAATGGCAGCATTGACAAACACAGAAGGGTGAGCAAAGGTCTTCGTCACTCTCGTGATCATGATCTCCATCGGTATTTACTGAATTGATTTCAACACTTTCAGTGTTCGCTTCGTCTGCACAGGGTATGACAGACAAGCTCAATAGAAAAAGTGACAATATGAATGCGAATGATCTCACCATGCAATCATAGCAAAAAAGTAGTGCAACCTGTTTGCAAAGTTGCTATGGGCAATTGGCGCAGACTCCCTTATATACCATACTTGCGCTGGAAGCTCTAAATCCGGAAGGTATTTGTGTTTGTGGTATTTTAGATTGTGTTAGGCAGTACGTTTCACCACATTTGACACAGTGAAAATGAATGTGCTGGTCTTGTGGTTCGCATTCGCAACCTTCTTCGCACAAGGCATATTTAACAGCGCCTGTGCCATCATCAATGCTGTGTATGAGTTTCTTATCCTCAAAAGTCTTAAGGGTTCGGTAAAGAGTTGCCTTATCTGCTTGCTCGAATTTTGCATCTAAATCACTTAGGCTGATAGCAGCACCAGATTCAACCAACTGACGCAGCACCAACAGCCTCATGGTTGTAGGTTTGATATTTTTATTTTCTAGTTTTTTTTCAAGCATATTTAAAAGTACGATGAAAGTCCAAATTGGATTCCTGAGATTTTTGCAGGGGGATTATTAAGAATATCCGTTTGTTGCATGATACGGTAGTTTAAACGAATGACGGTTTGTGCTGTAGGCCGAAAACTTATAGCAGGTACAACTGCCCAAATCTCATCTCCAATGCCGTCACCTGTTTCAATGAAAGTTCCATCGTTCCAGTCTACATATTCAAGTCGCATAGCTACATTGAATGTTGCCTTTTCAAAACCAAACAGGTTTCCGTTAAGTATTGGTTGTACGAAATCGACAAAACCTCCTTTCTGCTTATCACCAAATTGCTGTGTAAACGTGGCAGGAACATCAACGCTGACCCATGCCCATTCACCAACTATGAAAGTGTTAAGGGTGGGGATGGTGGTATTGAAATCTACGGCAAAGACATCCAGTCTCCTTTTCTCGTCCAATATCAACCCATCTTCTTCATAAGTGTTGTAAATGCCTCCCATATAGGAGAGTCCTATCTCACCGATCTTGTTATTTCGGAGGGCCACTTTTCCTGTGAATAAAGGCTCACCATTGGAAGACTCTTCAAAACGTTCTTTGTTGTCTTTGGATGCTGGTAGAAATGTTCTGTTCTCTCCATTGTTGATGACAGCATCATTAAATCCATTGGTTAGATAAGCTTCATATCCAAAAGCCCAGTCCTTTGTAAAATATTTACCGTAAAGCCCAAATCCTACATTACTCCAGGTGGCAGGCAACATTTCCACAGCAGCTATCGGTCGATCTACAAACTCCCATTTAGGGCCATCATGGTTTTGATTGAATGCGCCAATTGGATTCATTACAATACCCCCACGAAGATTGAATAGCGGATGCATGGAGATGTCCAGGGCAGCAAACTCAATGGCTACTTCTTTTCCCCCCTCTTCAAATTCGATCTCTGAGAGAAATTTGATTTTCCGATGTATGGAGGATGCAACAAATAAAGTCATTCGGGGTACTCTAAAGCTGTGACCGTCAGTCACACCATCTTCTCCAATGTAGGAATAATCAGCCTCAATATATCCACCTACGGACACAGGGAGCTTGTTCACTTGAAGAAAAGGTCGGTTGTAAACTGCATCCATGTTAAGCAGGTTTTTGGATGTATCAACCTCTACTCGCTTTAGCAAAGTGCTATCAATTTGAGCGCTAGTCTCGAGCGAAATCAAGCAGGCAACAGCCATCAGAACTAAGCCAAAGTTTTTCATGATAAATCGATTTTTAGTGTCTTAAATTCTTTGATAACAGGAAAACTTCGAAGTGCCGAATCAGCCGGCCCATTTTGAACATTTCCAGTATTGGTAAACTCGCTACCATGTGCGGGACATTGAAGTCTGTCTCCAAATACCTGAAGTTCGGTACCCTGATGAGTGCATTTCATTAGAAGTGCTTGGTAGTTGTCAGTACCTAGGCGAAAGACCACTATTGGATATTGCAAAGCATCATTTTGGACAACTACATGCTTCAGACAGTCATGATCCTCATTCAAAAAATCATCTTCGCTAATGCTCAAAAAGGAGCCTTGAATGTTACCGGATACATAGCGTGTTCCCGCACATCCAGGTAGAAGCAGACTAGACGCAAGGACACCCAGACATCCCATTCCACATTTTCTGACAAATGCCCTTCTTTCCATGCTTAAAGTGATTCTAAAAATTTAATCAGGGCTTCTTTTTCGCTTTCGCTTAGAGAGGTGAATTGGTTCTTACTACTTTCTGCTTCACCCCCATGTAAAACAATTGCCTCTTCGATGCTTCTCGCACGACCATCGTGCATTAAGAAATAAGAACCACCTTGTGAATTAGGTGACAGTCCTAAACCCCATAACGGTGGTGTACGCCACTCATAAGTCTCAGCAGATCCTTCAGTTGCTCCATCGTCCAGTCCGGGCCCCATATCGTGTAGCAGCAGGTCGGTATAGGGATAAAACGTTTTATTTGATAGTGCTTCGATATCGGAATCTGGTGTCGTCCACTCAGGGATATGACAAGAGCTACATTCAATTTCGGTAAATAATACCTTGCCTTGTAGCACCTGACTATTTTCTTCGGATCGTTGAATTGGAGCTTTTAGAGTTCTGAGATAAAAAACAACATCTCTTATGGTTTGATCAGAAACTTCTGGATCCGTACTTAGTTGGCTCATTGGATCGACTGTTTCAAAAGTTGAGGTGACCCCCATATCTTGATTGTAAGCACCAACTGTCTGCTGGAGTAAATCAATGGCAGCCGCCTTCTTGCCAAAACGACCTATGATTTTTCCATTAATTGGTTGATGAAACCATTTTTGTTCAAAGTAGTCTGGTGGAGTTGTATAATTGGGAACACCTGAAATTCCATCGTTATCTGCATCCAAGGAATCAACGTTTTGCAGAATTTGCTGATCACTAAGGGCAGCTAGAAATCCTAGCCCTGTGACTGCTGGTGGAGTAAACTTCATGAAAGGAACACCATTTGGCAATTTTTCAGGTTCAAAACCCGGAATGGCTCTATTTTGAAGTTGGGGACCACCAATGGATAAATCAGGCAAAGTATTAGGAAGCGTTTGCCCGAACCTGGTGAGTGTGGTGAAAGGATGCCCTTTGCCATCGCCTGCATGACAGCTTCCACAAGAGGTGGCAACAAATCCAGGTCCAAGACCATTGGTTGATGAAAATACTTCATCATTAAAGGCAATATCACCCTTTAAAAACTGGAGTTGCTTACCGTGAGAAAGATCCTCTGTAGGCCCGTCCAGAAGTTCGTTTTCAGCAGGTGCTGTAGGAATCATCTCTTCACAAGAAACCAGTACTACGTAAATAAGAGAGATTAGAAAAAGGATTATTTTATTCATCTTAAAATAAATTTATACAAACCTAAAAATTAAAGTTAGATATATCAAACTTTTAAATTAGAGATGTGATACTTACTTTTGAATTTATGATCACAGTTGCCGAAGAAAACTACTTAAAAGCCATTTACAGTCTAAATCTGAATCGAAATGATAAGGAGCTTGGTACGAACGAACTGGCTAAACATCTAGCTATATCTCCTGCAACAGTGAGTAGCATGCTGAAAAAACTTAAAGAGAAAAAGCTCATTCATTATGAGAAATACGGTGCTATTTCACTCCTTGAGAAAGGAAAAAAGGAGGCATGCACTGTTATTCGAAAGCATCGGTTGTGGGAAACCTTTCTGGTAGAGAAAATGGAATTTACCTGGGATGAGATACATGAAGTTGCAGAGCAGCTTGAGCATATCAAGTCCAAAAAATTGGTCAACCAACTAGATAAGCTTCTCGGCTATCCTGAGTACGATCCGCATGGCGATCCGATCCCTAAAGCAAATGGCGAAATCGGAGATGTACACAAAACAACTTTGTTCCAGGAATCAGTAGGAAAAGAACTAATAGTTGTTGGAGTTAGAAATGACTCACCCGCCTTTCTTCAGCATATAACTCAATTAGGGCTAGTGATTAATAGCAAGGTTGTGATTAAGACAAACTACGAATTTGATGGTTCTTTAGACGTTGAAATAGATGGAAAATCTCAAATAGTCAGTCAGAAGGTTGCAGAAAATGTTTATGTGACATAAATGGAGCCAACTTTAACATCTGCAAGTCTCATTCTGTATTGGCGGACATTTTACTGATCCATAGCTACAATACACACAGCAATCTCCTAGTCTTGGTTTTAATACCTGATGACAATTTTCACATTCATAGAAATACTGGCATGCATCGGTAGGCATGGTTTCTTCTTTTTGATGTCCACAGTTTGGACATGTGATGGTTGATATCGATACTACTTCTTTCTCCATACTATTGATCTTTTGACTTTTCTATGATAGTATAGCCCGTTCCATTTATGGCTTCTATGATTGATTCTTGATCAATTTCAGCGGGTCGATATTTAATAGTAGCGGATCCAGTGGAATAGGTTGCATCTACCATTATCACTCCCTCAAGTAAGCCAACTTCATGTTCGATGTGGTTTTCGCAACCCGTACAAGTCATTCCTTTGACATCAAGGACGATCTTGTGCATTTTAGTCGTATCCTGTGCCAAAACAAGTGATGAGGATGGATTTGCATTGGAATAAAACAGATGTGAGTAGCTAGGGAATGCTAGCATCAACCCTACAAACACAGTAACTAGTCCTAGAAATCTTTTCGATTGCCAAAAGGAGGGTTTCTCGTCTTCCCCGCCTGACTGGCGGGCAGGCTCACACGTACATTCAATTTCTTCTTTTGTTCTTGGCTTAAGTTTCTGAAACCAGGCAAAGCCCACGATACCTATTGTCAAAACAATCAGATATGGCCTGAATGGATCCATCCAGGAAAAAGTAGCGGCCATGCCGCTGATTCCAGCCAAGAGTGAAAACACGGGTGTGATACAGCATAGCGAGCTTAATAAGGCGGCTGATATTCCACTACTTAATAAATAACCTTTTCTCATAATCATGTTTTACTTAAGAAGGGGCTCAATGCACCCCTTCCATAGCTTTTTTACAACAAGCCGGTAACTCTCCCAATTTGACCTCATAAGGACATGCCGGTGTGCCTACTAATGGACAATCTACTTTCGGACAATCCGGTGTACCTTCCAATGGACAACTTTTTTGAGATGCATCCATCTGAAAAGCCAAACCTGCCAAGGCTACCATTGCAACAGCAGAGAAAACAATCAACTTTCTTTTCATGATACTATGTTTTTGTTTACACCGCTAAGATCAAACAGTACCCCGGGGGTGTCCAAATTTTTTTCATTTAAAAATCGCTTGAGCTCGTCTTCAATGCATTGGGCTTCTTTTAATTTTCCAGGAACATCTTCCGGTTTAATTTCCGGGAATAGGATTCGGAGTTTCTCTATGGCCTCTTCCTGTCCACAATTACCAGGACAGTTAGCATGAGCCGAGGATATTTTTTCTGCCAGAGCTTTCCTATATGCATTATCTAATAATTCAAAGGTGCTCTTTGTGAGCATGGACTGCACAGCCTTAAGCTGCAGAAGAATATTTTCGGCTTGATCTTCGTCATCAATTTTGGTTAGAATATATTCAAGCTGTCCCTGGGCAGTTTTTATTGAAGTCTTGATACGCTTTGTCAGGTCTCCTCGGATCATGATGTGATAAGTTTTTCTTGCGGGATCATCAACTCAAACAGGGTCTTGAGAACTTTACTTTTTTGCTTCCGAATAGAATAAAATACGGTTTGGCCTACTTTTTTGTCTTGTACTATCCCTCCGTCCTTTAATTTTCTCAGATGTTGAGAAATGCCACCGACTGATATGTCCAGTACATCACTTAAATCACAAGGACACATCTTCCCCTCTTTTTGCAGTAAGAAAAGAATTTTCAGACGAGTGGCATTACCTGCCAGGTTAAATATATGAGTTGCCTGATTTAATTCCTCTTCCAAGCGACCCAGTGTCTCCTTACAATCTTTGATTTGGTCAGGATCGGCCAATACCCTAATACACGTATTACTCATATTTGAATATTTTAGTAATTGCTAAAACGTTGATGCATTGAAAATGTTTTAGTATTTTAGTTATTACTAAAAAATGTGATCATAAAAAAGCCCTGATAGCTCGTATCAGGGCTCTATAAGAAGCCTAATTCATCTTGTCTATCTCAAATCCAGCTTTTTTCACTGCACTCACTACTGTATTTTCATTTCCATCTTCAATTTTCACCTCAAGGATCTTGTCTGGGTTGTTGATATCAACCTTCCAAGAATCTACATTGTCCAATTCATCCAGATGGGGAGTGACCGATTTCAGGCATCCACCACAGTTAATGTTTGTTTTAAATTTCATTGTTTTCATTACTTCATTGATTTATATGAGCTGTAATTTTTTTTATCAAAGTTTAGCTGCTTTTAACCTAAGACTGTTAGCCACCACCGATACTGAGCTAAATGCCATTGCTGCCCCGGCAATCATTGGGTCGAGCAGGAATCCATTGTAGGCATATAAAACCCCGGCAGCTATTGGAATGCCAATTACGTTGTAGATAAATGCCCAAAAGAGGTTTTGCCTTATGCCTAGCACCGTTCTTCTGGACAGCTTCAATGCTTTTGGAATAGCCTCTAAGTCTGAAGTGATAAGCGTCATTTTAGCTACGTCCATTGCTATATCAGAGCCTTTACCCATAGCAATACTCACATCTGCCTGGGCAAGGGCATGAGAGTCATTGATCCCATCACCGACCATGGCCACTACCATGCCCTGAGCTTGCAATTCCTTTACGAAATCAGCCTTATCGGATGGCATTACTTCGGCCTTGAAGTGATCGATACCCACCTGGCCAGCCACGGCTTTTGCCGTTTGCTCATTGTCTCCTGTAAGCATGTACACTTCAATGCCTCGACCTTGCAGCATTTTGATAGCAGCGGCAGAGCTTTCTTTTAGTTCATCAGCTATCGCCACTATAGCAAGTGCGCTTGCCTGATTTGAAAAAAAGATGACGGTTTTCCCCTCACTTCGCCACTGACCGGATTGCGCGATCAATGAGGTTGAAATATTGATGCCTTTGCTATCCAGTAAACGCTGATTACCGATGTAGAACTTTTCACCATCCGGGGACTGAGCTTGTGCGCCCATACCTGTAATGCTTTCAAAACTGGTAATAGCCTCGGGTTTGTAGCCTTCTTCTTTTAATCTGGCTACCACTGCATCTGCCAGAGGATGTTCGGATTGTGACTCAATGGCTAATAGCACTTGTTTGTAATAGTCATTATCATTCTCCCATTGCCAGTTCGTAACAGCAGGTTTACCTTTTGTTATCGTTCCGGTTTTGTCCAATACGATGGCATTAGTTTGATGACCCAGCTCCAGGCTTTCGGCATCTTTAATAAGGATGTTGTCTTCAGCACCCTTTCCTATACCCACCATAATGGCGGTAGGAGTAGCCAGACCCAAAGCACACGGACAGGCGATAACCAGGACTGCTACCGAGGTAAGCAATGCATGGGTAAAAGCATCATCACCACCTACTAGCATCCAGGTAATGAAGGTCGCAATGGCAATTACCATCACGATGGGAACAAAAATACCTGCGATTTTATCGACCAGTTTTTGAACAGGCGCTTTGCTTCCCTGGGCTTCCTGTACCATCTTGATAATTTGAGAGAGTAGGGTTTCATCCCCTACTTTCTTTGCGGTAAATTGGAAGCTTCCCTTTTGATTGACTGTACCTGCAAAAACTTCTGCGCCTTTCGTCTTCTCTACAGGAACAGATTCACCTGTAATCATGCTTTCATCTACAAAAGAACTTCCTTCAGAGACTTCACCGTCAACAGGTATTTTTTCTCCTGGTCTAACGACAATGATAAAACCTTTTTGAACCGATGAGATAGGCATTTCCAATTCTTCACCATTCTGGATCACCTTGAGTGTTTTAGGTTGTAATCCCATCAATTTCTTAATGGCTGAAGAAGTATTGGACTTGGCTTTTTCTTCCAATAACTTACCTAAAGAAATGAAGGTAATGATGACGGTGCCTGCTTCGTAATACACATGCGGATGGATGCCCCTTATGTGCCAGAAATCAGGAAATAATGTATTGAAAACGCTGAAAATAAAAGCAATACCTGTACTCAGAGCAACCAATGTGTCCATATTGGCTTTACCGTGCTTAGCTTGCTTCCAGGCATTGATGTAAAAGCTACGTCCAAACCAGAATAAGATTGGAACGCTGAACGCCATGGAAATCCACCTGCCTGGTATCCAATCCATGTAAAACATACCCAATACGAAAACTGGCAAGGTCAGTATGGCAGACCATATGGTTCTTAGCTTAATATCCTGATAGTGCTTTCGTTGCAGTTCTTCCTGGACTTCCGAAGGATCTTCTACATCTATGATCAGGTCATATCCCACAGATCGTAATGCATTTTGCAAATCCAATGGGGCAAGGGCAGGATCGTATTCCACCAGCACTGATGAGGAGGCAAAATTGACATTCGCGTTCGACACTCCTTCAGTATGCAATAGAATAGACTCCACACTACCTGCACAAGCTGCACAGGTCATACCCGTCACGGGGAATGACTTTTTCTCTAAGGCTTTATCGGAATGCTTTGTAGTCGGAACAAATGTTGCTGTAGTATCCATAACGTATGTTTTTTTGAACACTACAAATTTCTATCATGCAGTAGCTAAAAGTGTTATACAATTTTTGCTAAGGTTTATGAGATTATTTGGTAGCCACCATATCTAAAGGCAATCGTTCCTTATTTGTGAGCTTCTTGAATTCTGACGGAGACATGCCTGTTACTTTTCTAAACTGCCCAGAGAGATATTGAACACTGCTGTAGTCCATTTTATAGGATATCTCGCTCAAGGTCAATTCATCATATACTAGCAGTTCCTTTACCTTTTCCACTTTTTGCAAGATTAAATATCGCTCGATGGTGACGTTTTCCACGGATGAAAACAGGTTACTCAGATAGCTGTAGTCCTTACCTATTCGCTCTTCGAGATAGTAAGAAACATTTTGATTACTAACGATTTCAGGGTTGTGTATCAGATCAATGATAGCTGTCTTTATTTGCTCAATGAGTTTGCTGTTACTGTCTTCCAGAATCTCGAACCCTCTGTTTGCAAAAACTTCACGAACATCATCCAGTTTATCGACACTAACTGGTTGTGTAAGACGCACTTCTCCAAGTTGTACATCTAGTACTTCTATATCGAGTCTTGCAAGCTCCTCTTTTATTACCTGGATGCATCTGTTGCAAACCATGTTTTTTACATATAGTATCTCTGAAGTCATTCTGATATTGGATTATTTACAAAGTACGAAAATATTAGCTCAAAGAATTTACAAAATTCGAAGAATGAGTTACGAAATTTTTGTGAAGGATTAATTCCTTTGTCGTCATCAATTCATCAATCTCAATCATAATTTCGTAACCAGTTTAACATGGCTTTTTGGAACTTGAATTCAATTCGTACTTATGGCCAACTTACCAAAGACTCATTTCACATCTATTTTGACCTGCAATAAATGCAATCATAATTTCTTAGCTGAAATGCCTCTTATCCACAAAGTTCATCGGTTGCAATGCCCCATTTGTGAAAACATAATCAAAACTTATGAGGGAGACTGCTGTGTTTACTGTTCTCATGGCACGGAAAAATGCCCAAAAATGCAACTTTGGGAAGTCCTTAAGAGGTCTCTAGGTAGTATTCAGTAACATTTCAAAATACCTTAAAACGTTCTCAAAACATCGTAAGACTGAGCGATCTTAATCACGTTCTTTTGAGAAAAGAAATATGATACCTCCGGGAGTATCTCCGGTTTACGGTATTGGCGAAAGCCGAGTGTAGGCCGGTTTTCCCCGGAGACCAAACAAGTTCTAAATAAGTATATGATAAAATTCGCTAATCGTATTTTTCCAATAGCACTTCTCATCCTTATAGGATCTTGCAACGTGTACCAAGATGTTCAGATCACCAAAGACAAGAATGTAGACTTTGAGCAATATGAGACCTATGCCTGGTTGCCTGAAAAAGAGACGTCCGCAGACTCTGATTATGACAATGATTTTATTCGACGTAAAACCAGAAACTATTTCGGTCATTGCATGGAACAACGCCAGCTCAAACCGGACACAGTTAATCCAGAACTCCTATTGCAAATAGAGTGGTTGAGTCATGCCAGGGAAGTAGAAATACCATCTATTCAGGATTGGCCAGATTATTATGATTCAGAGTATTACAATGCCCCAACCTTATATATTTATAATGGTAAGGTTACCGGCAGGCAACTTGTTGGGAAAGAATATACAGAAAACGAGGTTGTACGATATGCTCATGGAGGAGCTAAGTTGACTGTCGTTGATAGAAAAACAAATAAAACAATATGGCAAGGCGTGGCACAAGGTGATTTATATGATCCAAATGTCATGTATGATGATCTTCACCCAGCTATTCATAAAATCATGAAAAAATTTCCAATTAAGATTCCAAAGAAATAATGCTGATAAGAACTCTACACTTTTAGGAGTGGTAGTTCTCACAGCTCTTAAAATTTGTCAAAAGAAGCAGAAGATCCTTTAGGGTCTCTTCTATTAGCTTGCTTTAGTCTTTATCAACATAATTTGGGATAGTCTCACAAAAGGTAGTCACAATTGTTATTGATCATCAACATGCTTCAGCTCAACCAGACATCATCCTCATGAAGAAATCACATACAAACCTTTGATATCAAAATATCATAAGTTTTAATCAAAATATCATAATGGTATGCAAGTGTATTTTTTCTATATAACAGACTTTATCAATAGACTCCAATGAATCACGATCCACATAGTAATCACGAGCATCACCACCATGACACTGCTGAAGGTCATGACCATCAACAACATAGTCACCATGATCATCATGCACATATGATCGAAGACTTCAAAAAGCGCTTTTGGATCTCCATGGTATTGACCGTTCCTGTCCTGATATTATCACCGATGATCCAGTCATTTCTGGGTATTTCCTGGGGGTTTTCCGGAGACCACTTTGTACTCTTTGGATTGGCCTCATTCGCTTTCTTCTATGGAGGGTGGCCCTTTCTGAAAGGTCTTTATGATGAACTGAAAGATAAGAACCCTGGGATGATGACACTGATAGCAGTAGCAATTGGTGTGGCTTACTTCTACAGCTCAGCAGTGGTATTTGGGTTACCAGGCAAAATGTTTTTCTGGGAGCTGGTTACATTGATAGATATTATGCTCTTAGGGCACTGGATAGAAATGAAATCTGTGATGGGTGCTTCCAGAGCATTGGAGCTCCTAGTGAATATGATGCCCTCTGAAGCTCATCTTGTGGAAGGTGACACCACAAGGGACATCTCGCTGAAAGAAGTAAAGCCCGGAGACCTGCTTCTGGTAAAGCCAGGTGAAAAGATCCCTGCGGACGCAATCGTTACTAAGGGAGAAAGTCACATAAACGAATCAATGCTCACTGGAGAATCCGTGCCGGTGAAGAAAAGCTCCAACGATAAAGTCATAGGTGGTGCCATTAATGGCAACAGTTCCATCACCATCAAGGTGCAGCATACAGGAGAGGAGAGCTATCTGAATAAAGTGATTACCCTGGTGCAGGAGGCACAAAAAACAAAATCGAAAACACAAAACCTTGCCAACAGGGCCGCCAAGTGGCTGACGTACATCGCGCTATCCGTTGGGTTTGGTACGCTTGCCGTGTGGCTTGTTCTAGGTTATGACTTTGTTTTTGCGCTGGAACGTATGGTTACTGTCATGGTGATCTCATGTCCACATGCATTGGGTCTTGCTGTACCATTGGTTGTGGCCATTTCTACGTCTTTGTCTGCACAAAATGGATTACTGATAAGGAACAGGACAGCCTTTGAGAATTCACGAAAAATCACCGCCATTGTATTCGACAAAACAGGCACCTTGACCAAAGGTGAATTTGGTGTTACCCGTTTTCAATCAATAGTTGATGAGTATGATGACGAGGATGTCCTTCTTGAGGCAGCAGCGCTGGAGCAGGACTCAGAGCACCCTATTGCGGTAGGAATTGTCAACAAAGCAAACGGACTTTCAAAAGCAATACCGAAGGCCAGGGACTTTATCGCCATAACCGGCAAAGGAGTAAAGGCGAGTGTAAGCGGCAGAGAGGTGATGGTAGTGAGTCCTGGATACCTTCGGGATGAAAAAATAGAGATCCCATCAGAGGCAGATGGAAATGAGGCAGAAACGGTAGTATTCGTTTTGATTGAAGGTCAGCTAGCAGGTTTCATTGCGTTAGCGGATGAGGTTCGGCCTGAAAGTAAAGAGGCCATCAGGCTTTTCCAGGATGAGAAAATCAAAGTAATGATGGCCACCGGAGACAATGAAAAAGTAGCAAAGTCTGTCAGTGAACAACTGGGTCTTGATGGGTACTATGCAGAAGTACTCCCCCATCAAAAGGTGGAGATTGTCAAGGAGCTTCAAGAGCAAGGTCAGTTTGTGGCTATGACAGGAGATGGAGTAAACGATGCACCTGCACTTGCCCAGGCTAATGTAGGTATTGCGGTAGGCTCAGGAACAGATGTGGCTGCCGAGACAGCTGACATCATACTGGTCAACAGCAATCCTCAAGACATTGCCAACCTCATTTTCTTTGGCAAGGCCACCTACCAGAAAATGATCCAAAACCTTATTTGGGCTACCGGATACAATGCTATTGCCATCCCTTTGGCTGCTGGGGTACTGTACGGAATAGGGTTTGTGTTGAGTCCTGCAGTTGGCGCAGTGTTTATGAGCCTGAGTACTGTCATTGTGGCGATCAACGCCCAATTACTCAAGAAAAAAGTAACTGCAAATATGAAGTGAGTATATAAAACTTTAATACCATGAAAAAGCTAATCAAAACTGTAATTTTTATGTCCCTGATGCTAATTGGCAAACTAGGGCTATCTCAAGCTGTAACCAGTGGGGTCTACATGATTTATGAAGACTATTTGAACGGCGAAATGGAGTATGCCATTAATTGCTCTGAAGAGTCACACAAGATCCGTCCACATGCAACCTGGAGTGGGGACAAGTTTATAGTGGTGCATCGTGGAACTAAATTCACTCATAATCGCGCCGAAATATTTGGTTACAGAGATTGTGATGGTAAAGATTGGAGAGTTCACGGAGACGATGATTATCAGGTAGCAGAGTCAAGGTCTATCATCATTTATAAAAAGTATGAAGAGGAGAATATCGATTTAGATGATGGCCCTATACCCCCTACTTATTTCTTCTCAGTAAACAATGGAGATATATTCAAACTCACAAAAATGAACCTAAAGAAGGCTTTTCCCGAAGACCATGATTTACATGACAAACTGGATGAAACCTTCATTGGCCAAGACTTAACTTCTTATGACAACTACCACAAAATGTACAAGGTGAACAGGGTATTGGCCATTACTGGAAACTAGCTCATTACTCTATCGGAATGGCAAGGAAGGCTAACATAATGGTAATTGGAGGTTACGGGGACGTTGGAAAAAGGATTTGCCTGGCTTTGGCAGATCACTTTCCAGGTCAAGTGATAGCTGCCGGGAGAAATTATACTAAGGCGAAAAGATTTAGTGAAGAGACGGATGGGAAGGTACTGCCAAGAATTTTTGACGTATCTAATGAATGGGTATCCCATGAATTTGAGGATATTGGAATGGTCATCATGGCACTGGAATTGTCTTCTACAAGTTTTGCCAAGTCATGTCTCAAGGCTGGAATTAACTATATAGATATCTCAGCGACCCATGACCTTATAAAAGGCCTGAAAATGCTAAACAGTGAAGCACAGGAACACGGTGCTGTAGGGGTGGTCAGTGTTGGTCTTGATCCGGGCATGTCCAATTTACTGGTTAAGCAATGCTGCCAGGGTATGGACTGTGTTAATCAAGCCGAGATCAACCTCCTGTTCGGCCTTGGGGATGATCATGGAGATGGTTCCATTGAATGGATACTTGACAATCTTCAAAAGAACTATCAACTCATAAACAACGGGTCACCCATAAAAATACGGAGTTTTAGAGATGGGAGGCAGGTGATGTTTCCAAAAGAATTAGGAAGACACACTACCTACAACTTCAACTTCTCTGATCAGCATACACTCAGTACAACGTTAGGTATTCTAGATGTTAGGACACGGATGTGCTTTGAAAGCAAATGGACAACAAGTCTACTCGCAACCCTAGCACGCATTCGGTTTTTTAAATTGCTGAAATACAACCAGGTTAGAAAGCCATTCAAATTCCTTTTGAAGAATCTTAAAATGGGCTCGGATGTCTATGCAATCAAAGTTTCAGTCAGAGGTAAAAAAAATGGGACTGAAGTTTTCAGTCATAGCGCTATTTCAGGTCATTGCGAAGCACAAGCCACTGCCGAAGTAGCCGCATTAACAGGCAAGAAACTCATTGATACCAAGCCTAGTTCCGGAGTATTCCACATTGAAGAACTTTTTGCGCCGGAGGATATCCTTTGTCATATCAAAGGTGCTCAACTTTTTGGGGATGCCCTTCCTATAGATAATTTGAACAAGCAATTTTTAACTGAATTACATGATAATTAGAACCATTTTTATCCTGACAATGGCTTTCATGATAAGCTGTGGTCAACAGGGCAATAGCCCAGTAGCACCCGATATGATAGCTGAAGAAGTTGTTTCCATTGTAGAACAGTCCATCAATGCGCGGCAACTAAATGAGCTAAACCTCTATTTTTCCAAAGATGCAAAGATCTATGAGCAAGGCTCGATTGATGAATCTTGGGAAGCCTACAGAGACGGTCATCTGGGACATGAGATTGAAGCTTTCGAGTCTTTCAACATCGACTTTAAGGTAAATGAGTCCTTTACAAAAGAGAAAATGGCTTTTGTGAGGGGATTCTACGATCTGCAGGCCATCATGAAGGGTGATTCCATTTCCTCCAAAGGTCTGGTCACTTTTGCAATGACTGCAGAAGAGGCCAACTGGAAGATCATTCATTTACAGTTTTCAAGAGGGTGCAAATGAAAAATAGTATCTATATAAGCGTGATCATAGGTTTACTGTCTATGAGCTGTGAGCCATCAGGAAGCAACTCTTCAAAACCTGATGCGCAAGCAATAGTTGATTCGGCTCTAATAAAGAGTAATCTGCATTTATTGCAGGATGCTTCAGCTACCTTTGATTTCCGGGATCGTTCCTACAGCTACAAAATGAATGGAGATCTGTTTGAATACACTCGACTCTTTATAGATAGCACCGGAACCCACACATACGATGTACTAACAAACGAAGGCTTAACGAGGACTATCAATGGAGTAGAACAGCAGCTTCTGGAAGAAAGGAGAAATGCCTACTCCAATTCTGTTAACTCGGTGATCTACTTTGCTTTTTTACCGTTCCGGCTCAATGATGCTGCGGTGATTAAAACCTATCTTGGCAGTGTCAAGATTCTTGACAAAATGTATCATAAGATCATGGTCACCTTTAGCCTGGAAGGGGGTGGTGAAGACTACCAGGATGTATTTATCTACTGGTTTGATACTGAAGACTATAGCATGGATTATCTGGCCTATGAATACCAAACCAATGGTGGTGGCGTTCGGTTTAGAGAAGCAACTAACCCTAGAGACATCAATGGTATCAGGATCCAGGATTACATCAATTACAAGCCCGTCAAAGGCGATAACTTCAAACTGATAGAAATTGATCAGTATTTTGAGCAGGGCAAACTGGAAAAGCTCTCCACAATTGATTTGAAAAACATGAATATAATTACCAACACTCAAACGAATAAATGACTTATGAAGAAAGTATTCTACACAGCAATCATTACCACTTTTATATTATCAGCTTGTACGAGCCAGCATTCAAAATCTCATGAAGAAGGACACGCCGATGGACATGAACATTCCACTGATGAGGTCAAGGATGAACAAGAGGTACACGAGGGACACGACATGCATGGAGCTGAAGCCTCTGGAAGCGCCAACAATGTTAAGAGTCCACATACCAGCGCCATGGCCATGGCAGAGGGTGCTCATGTGCATATTGACTACTCTTCTCCGAGAGTAAGGGGCCGTGTCATCTTCGGTGGATTGGTTGCTTATGATGAAGTATGGGTATCCGGAGCTCACAAAGCCACGTGGCTTGATACCAATAAGGACCTGATCATTAATGGTGAAACTCTTCCAAAAGGTAAATATGGATTCTTTACTATCCCTGGCAAAGAACAATGGACCGTCATTCTGAATAAGAATTGGGATCAACATGGTACAGATGAGTATACCGTTGATGACGATGTGATAAGGTTTACTGTAGCACCTGAACAACTGCCAGAAGTGAAAGAAGAATTGACCTATACAGTGACCAAAGGAGAACGCGGAGGAAGCATTTCCCTTGAGTGGGAAAAAGTACGAATCAGTTTTGATTTTGAAGTGAAAGATTAATGTATGAGCAAAGGAACCATCATAACGCTGACCCTGACACTGCTTTCCCATGCAGCACAGACTCAGAGTGTGTTTTCCGATGGTTCCTGGTTCAAACTTGGTGTCACTGGAACGGGCATTTACAAAATTGATCGAGACTATGTAGCCAATGTTCTTGGCATCAACGTCTCAAACCTGGACGCTAATACCATCAAACTGTATGGCTTCAATGGTGGAATGCTACCGCAAGAAAACAGTTCTCCGTGGTACAGCGATCCTCCGGAAATACCCTTGCATCGGTCTGGGATGGTAGATGGATCATTTGATGTTGGGGACTTTCTGTTGTTTTATGCTCAGTCACCAGACAAAGCCAGACTCAGAGTAGATGGGACACTGGAGTATGAGAAAAATTTGTATTCGGATACTGCCTATTACTTTCTCACATTCGGAGGTGAGCCAGGAGGACTTATTGAAACAATTGAAAACCAAGGTCCTGGTTCTGAAGCCGTAAATACCTTCAACGACTACATCACCCATGAGGTAGATGAAACAAATATTCTGTTCTCCGGAAGAGAATGGTATGGTGAACGCTTTGGAACTAGCAATGGTAAAACCACATTGGATTTCAATTATCGCGTAGAAGGCATTGTAGATTCTGTAGGTCTTTACACTCGCCTTATTGGCCAGTCAGATACTCCGGCATCCTTTGATATATTGCTAAATCAAAACCTGCTCGGTCAGGTATCCATTGATTCAATTCCTTCCGTAGAGAGTTATAGCGAAATCTCACGTGTGAGGTACACTTTTAGAGGTACCGAAAGTTTCGGTGAGTTTTCAACATCTGGAGTTAATTCCAACGACCTGAATCTTACTTTCAGGTTTAATCGTGGTTCTGGTACCAGTAGCAAAGGATTTATCGACTATTTCATCGTTGGATTCGAAAGGCAACTAGAATTATATGGCAACCAGACAATTTTTAGAAACGCACTTTCAGTAAACAGATCTATCAACTATGAGATCAGGATATCGGGTGGAAATCAAAATGTAAAAGTTTGGGATGTTACTGATCCAACAGATCCAAAGGAACAGCAGTACCAACAAACTGGTGATCTTGTCCAGTTCATGAGCCAGCAAGATGAAAACCTGAATGAATACATCATCTTTAACGGAAGTGACTTTGATTCTCCAAGGTATTTCGGAGAGATCCGCAACCAAAATATCAAGGGGCAAACAACTGTCGATGGGGTCATCATCACCGTACCCCTATTCCTTCCTGCTGCACAACGCCTGGCATCTTTTCATGAAGCACATGACGGACTATCGGTAGCTGTAGTAACCACTAGACAGATTTATAATGAATTTTCCAGTGGCCGGCAGGATATTACCGCAATACGAAACTACCTGAAGTACTTATGGGAAAACGGCAACAGGATCAAATATGCATTACTAATGGGAGATGCCTCTTTTGATTACAAGAACCGCATTAATAACAACACCAATTTTGTGCCGGTATATGAATCGCGTCAATCATTTCACCGACTCTATAGTCACTCCTCTGACGATTATTTTGGCTTCATGGAAGAAGATGAAGGCTATTGGGATGAAGGTATACTGGAGCTGTACAATGGCACACGATTCCCGGTAGGTTATGTAGATCATACCCTTGAAATAGGTGTTGGGCGGCTGCCAGTAAAGACTGTAGCTGAAGCTGATGACATAGTAAACAAAATTGTTCGGTACGAAACCAGCCCCAATGCTTTAGGCAAATGGCGATCAGAGGTGGTCTACATGGCTGATGATGGAGATGGAGCGGTACACATGCGTCAGGCCGAGACCATCAATCAAATCGTCCGAGATGACTACCCGGAATTCAAAGTGACGAGACTATTCCTCGATGACTTTGAAAAAGTGGAGTCTATGCAGGATGCTTTTCATGAGAAACTGGCAGATGGGACACTTGTGCTTGATTTCCTGGGACATGGTAGCCCATCGGCATTAATGCAACGGAATGAGGATAACAAAGTCAAAACCGTCATCACAATCCCCCTGCTGGACGAACTTAAAAACAGGCACAGACTGCCTCTATTCGTTACGGCCACCTGCGACTTTGGAAAGTATGACAATCCTACTATCGTCTCGGGGGCGGAGAACATGATCCTGAATCCGAATGGTGGGGCTATCGCATTGCTGACTACTACACGTGCTGTCTTCTCTTCCACTAACCTGCCATTGAATGAAGCTTTTCAGGAAGCTGTTTTTTCCAAGAGAGAGGGTAGCTATCCCCGGCTTGGAGATGTAGTCCGTGAAACAAAGAACAATAGTCTGGCTGGTCCAATTAACCGAAACTTTTCGCTCATTGGTGACCCTATGTTAATGCTCAACTACCCCGAATACGAAATTGTCTTTGATGATTTGGAAACAAATCTGGACACCCTGAGTGCCCTAGAGACTGTGACCATATCCGGCAAAGTGATAGATAACTCCAGTACAGAGATAAACTTTAATGGTACAGGTATAGTCACTGTACTGGATATCCCACGTGAAAAGCGCACTCGTGGACTCAAAAACAATCCATTTGGCTATGATGAACAATCCAATGCCCTGTTTCGAGGAGAAGTA
Organism: Ekhidna sp.; assembly: GCA_965601465.1. Taxonomy (GTDB): domain Bacteria; phylum Bacteroidota; class Bacteroidia; order Cytophagales; family Cyclobacteriaceae; genus Ekhidna. Next base: position 4,729,744 of record OZ271834.1, read on the forward strand.
TCGGTTGTCAATGGCTTCTTTGAAACCACTTTTATTGTCCCCAAAAACTCTTCATACAATTATGAAAATGGTAAAATAACTGCGTATGCTTTCAACGAGGCGGATGTAATGGACGCCTCTGGTGCTTCGAAAAATTTTGTGTTAGGAGGTACTGCCTCTGACATAATAGAAGACGCATCACCCCCAACAGCCCAGCTGTACCTGAATGAACCTACTTTCAAAAATGGGGACATGGTGGGGCCAAGTAGTTTGTTTGTTGCAGAACTATCTGATGAAAGTGGGATCAATATTAGCTCAAACGGATTCAATCAAAGCCTTAAACTAACCCTGAATGGCAAGGAACCGATCCTCTTAAACGACTTCTACACAGCAAGTAAAGATGATTTTACCAGTGGTACTATCGTATACCCTCTGCAAAACCTCGAACCAGGTAGGTACCAGGGTGAGCTAAAGATCTGGGACACATTTAACAATTCATCTTCCTGGACCATAGATTTTAGAGTATCCGAGACACCCATTATTAACCTTTATGATGTGGTGAACTACCCCAATCCGGTAACCGTCCCAGGTCGTACTACTTTTAGCTTCGAACATGACAGGATTGGCGAGGAGCTTCTTGTTGACCTTGAGATATTTGATGGTAGAGGGGGTAAGGTTACCGGCTGGGACTATACCCTGGACGACAGCCCAAGGAAAATAGATATGGACTGGGATATAGAACGGTCTCTGGGAAAAGGAATCTATTTCTACAAAATAGAAGTCATCAGCACACTGGATGGTGGCAGGTCCTCGGTAGTGAAAAGGCTGTTAATTAGATGATTTTTTAACCGATGATAATGAAAAACCCCAAACTACTAATTCCACTGATTGTCCTTCTAATATTCAACTTGCAGACAAGTTACGCTCATGACGACCATAAAAAGAAGGATCAAGATAGGGCAGCAATGGATACTACAGAGGTGAATGCTATCCAGGAAGAGCTGGATGACCATTCCACTCATTCACATGATGATCAAGGAGGAATCACTGCAAGCCTGGATGACTTTCCTCACTTGCATCCGTTAATTGTCCATTTCCCAATTGTTTTACTCGTCATGGCAGTGGCTCTTCAGTTGGCCAATGTGATCTTTCAAAAACCAGTACTTGATTGGGTAGTAACCGCATTTCTGTTTTTAGGATTTGTAGGAGCCTACCTCTCTACAAGTTTGGTGCATCCGCACACAAATGGGTTAGAAACGAAAGCAGCACTTGTTTTACAGGAACATGATATATGGGCGTATCGGACGGTTTATTTGGCTGGAGCTGCCCTCACTGTTCAGTTATTGGCCCAATTTAAATGGAAAATGAGATGGATGAAGATTGCTGTTTTTGTCGTTGTTCTACTTGCAGGTGTATCAGTCAGCATTACGGGCCACTATGGGGCCCAGCTAGTTCACATTGAGGGGGTTGGGCCGCAGGGAAAATTTCTTGAAGATGGTCACGATCATACTCACTAGGTTGTTCCTATTCAGCTTCTCATTTGTTCTATAATTATTGTGTAACTTATAACGTCAAGCACAAAAAATTCATTTTTAAATCACACCGCCATGTCAAATTTTTCTGATGAACAAAAGGAGGCAGTTTGGAAAAAAGGAACCTCAGTAGATGGTTATGATAAAGACAAATACAGGAAAGATGCTTGCGGCGCATGGATGACGAGGGATAAATACGGCAAAGAGGAGCTGTATGGATGGGAGATAGACCATGTTTACCCGGAAGCGAAAGGGGGTGACGATTCACTTGTTAATCTGAGGCCCATGCAGTGGGAGAATAATAGAAGCAAAGACGATAACTATCCCTCCTATGAATCAGAGGTGAAATCCAGCGGTAAGAAAAACATCTATGAAAAAGACAACTGGACGGTCAATAAGTCTTTGAAGGAAAAGTTGAAAAAGCTGTACAACATTAAGGAATAGCCCACTGGAAAACACCAAACCAAATACGCTCATGAAACAATCCATTAGCTCATTTTTAACAGATTCTTTTTCTGTAACAGACAGGGAAGCTTTGGCAACCAGGGAAGTTGCTGAAAGTACCAATCTATATATGAGAAAAGATGAGGCGGAACTCTCTGATGATGAAAAGACCAAATATATCAGTGCCGTCACTACACTCATAGAGAACAAGCGATACAATGAAATAGTTAACATTCATGCAGATATGTCTGCTGACATGCATGGACGAAACATGGTCACCGGGCAAATTTCACGGACCGGTGTGCAGCGATTCTTACCATGGCATAGAGCCTATCTTCTGGAATTTGAAAAAATGCTTCAAGAGATCGATCCTGAAGTCACCATTCCCTACTGGAACTGGACTAAAAATCAACGTTTCCCTGATTGGTTATCGGGCCTCCTACCAACCGGCTTAATTAATAGAATGGGTGAAACATATGATGTAGAAAGATACATTGGTAGGGATGGGGACCTTCCCGACTCTAACGATATCGTTGAAGGCATGAATCCTGCTACACACAATAACTATACGGATTTCACACTATTCCTAGAAGGCTGGGTTCCTTATGGAGCACATAACCAGGTACATGTGTACGTAGGAGGTGGATCCGATCCTGTTGGCGAAATGAGTACAATGTATTCGCCCGCAGACCCGATTTTTTGGCTTCACCATGCAGAGTGTGATAGACTATGGCATATCTGGCAATTGACCCATCAAGACGAGCACGCATCATTAACTGGGACAAGCGCCATTATGAACCCATGGAACTATCGGTACAAAGACCTGGTACAGATCGAAGATTTAGGATACACTTATCGGTCTCTGAGTTTGGTTTCGGAGGTATCGTAAAAGGTTCGGGTTGGCCAACGAATCTTCCAAAAAGTCATTCGAGAATTTTGAAACCAAAAGCGACCTCCATCTAATGTGTGAATATGCTTGACATGTTTTTAACTAATAAGAAAGGCCTGCCTATGCGACAGACCTTTCACTTACAACCTACTCTACTACTACTCGCCTAACTCAACTCAAAAACTTATGGCTGCTTCAATCACAATTCCATCAAATTCTGCACCTTGAAACTTTGTTCCGTCATATCCTGCTCCATCGTAAGTTTGACTTACATATTCTATTTTGGTGAGTACGTTTTTGGTCATGTACCATCCACCACCAATGTTTAGCCGGTTGATATCTATGGAAGGGGCAGTATCTGATCCTTCTCCACTTACAGCATTGTAGCGCCCTCCGAGATATAGCTGTTCAGAGCTGCCAAATCGATAGATGGCTTCTGCTCCAAGCTGGGTGTACCCACCTCCGGTAGCATCATCACCATTATTGGCCACCTCGAATACTCCGAAAAACTCCAGACCCTGATACTTTACAAATGGATTGATCTGAAAAGCAGTCTGGTATCCAAATCCCGGATTAAACCTTGGCAAGAATGCACTGACTCTAGGATCATTAATCCCCTCTAATACACTGTAGTACCTTGCTCCGGCACGATCACCATTGTAGAGGTAGTCTCTGGTACTCTTATCAGAGCTACTGTAAATAGATCCGGTGAGTCTTAATCTCAGGTCATCGTTTACCTGGTTGTCATATCCCAGTTTTGCAAAGAAGGCTATTCCATCATCGCCTGAAACCGGGTCCTGGTTTAGCCTACCGTTACTTACCCCAATTACACCCAATAATCCTGATTTTTGCAGCGTAAGTTCTGCAAATGGCTCAGTAGTAAAGGCATCCATAATATAGTTACCGACAAAAGGATTGAATATGGCCCGTGCATTGTCTGACCTTCTAAAGTGTGTATCGCCATAGTTGATCTCATCCATACCAAATCTCAAAGTGGCCATCTCCATAAATCCACTCAAGAATCCTTCCTGAATAAAATCCAGTTTATCTATCTGAAGGTAACCGCCTTTTACCCATCCTTCATTATGGTTTCGAGAAGACAGATAGTTTCTTAGGTGCATTCGTAATCCATCTGCCAGCTGAACATCCAGGTTTAAATTGGCGGTTGGAAGATTGAAGTTCGATGAAAGATCAACCAAAGTATCTCCAACTAGATCATTAGATTGAGATAATCCCTGAAACTGGATAGCGAAATCGCCACCGATACGTACTTTGATCCCATCAAATTTCACTGTATCCTCCTTAGAAGTTTCAAAGACATTGAGTCCTTGCTTGTCATTGGGTCTGAAAAAACCCATGGACGGTTGCTGAGCATATACAGATCCTGTGATAAGTATCAAAAGGCTCAGTATCCATATATGCTTGGTTCTGTTTTTTGTTGTCATAATTTGTTTGTTTAAAGATTGAATTCAACTGTTATATTGTATGTTATTGTGATTTCATCACCGGTTTTCAGTGTGCCTAACATGGCCGTGGGAGGCTCAATATTGAAGTCCGACATCTTGAAGGAAACCGAACCTTCGAAAGTCATGAGCCTGCTTGTATTTTCTTTTTTGTATACCGCTGTGACAGGGACACTCTGTTCTTCTCCAGCGACTTTCAACTTGCCATCGGAGGCGATCACTTCACCATTGTTGTAATCAAATACCTCTACTTCGTAGCTGATGAAGGGAAACTCTTGCGACTTCAATGCGGAGTAGGTTTTTTTATCCATAATACTTTTTCCGCTCTTAATGGACTCGACCGGAATCTTTAATCTCAGGTGGCCCAGCAGCAAGGGATCCGCATCTTCTATATGCAGTTCTACTTCCATTTGATCCATCATCACTACCGACTCCCAGTCATGAAGTGAGGATGTACCTGTCAGTTTCATAGAGCTTTTCTCCGGATGAAAGTGCGTTTGGGAGTAAGCACAGTTAGAAATGATGAGCAATAAAACCGCTCGTATTATTAGGTTCATATTAAGCATTTTTTAAGTTTAGTTCAGACCCTTGGAATCTGATATACATGTGAAGATACGAGCGTAAGGAGGGTGACTATTTATCAAATTTTGGATGAATTTTACCCAATTTTGAAGGAATGATCTAAGTCATTAAAACACCTGTGATTCATCAATAATTTGACTTTGATTTCAGGAATCAAATGCAAGTCATAGAAAATTTTGATAGGTGTTTACAGCTTGATTATAATGACTGGCTGTTTGTCTTTTGTTGCAAAGCTCAGTCAATTATGGCCTCTCCTAAGCCAAGTAGAAAAATCGAAATTTTCAAAGACTTAAGATAATCCCGGATGTTCATTATGATTTGCTTAATACTTGAACCCCTGCTTTACACACTTGCCATCCCTCATGTACCACTTTTTTGACTTTACCATACTCAAATCCGATATCAGTAAGAATATCGGGATCGTCACATACCGTTCGACAAAGTACTATGCCTTTGGAAAGAAGTAATTTTTTCTCCGCTTTTGTAAGGGTGGACAGGCAAGTGAGTGGATGAAGGCCATAAGAGGATACAAGCACTTTGAGGCTCTCATTTTTAGGATAGTCCCAGCCCAATAGCTTCAAGCCAGCACATTTAGCATAGGTGATGGCATCTGCCGTGAAGCGTGCATTGGTGACTATCCAGCCCTGATGAAATTTGTCTCTATGACCTGACTTTCTTCGCCAGCTATGCTCTACATCTTTAAATCTGGATTGTATGTAGAGCGGTACTTTTACATCTGTTTTGAATCCCTGACGGTTGTGGAACTTACATTCAATCATATAATGATGATCCTCTTTCTCAGCTACTACATCTACCTCATGCTGCACGCACTTTCCAAGCACGGTGACATTGGTTTCGGTTTCAAAACCCATTGCCTCTAGGATGGTACCTACATATGACTCAAAGGGGTACCCACTTGGCCCCAGCTCCAGTATGGCCTGCTTTAATTTGTACTTCGATACGTATTCGTTAGAATAAGCTCTCAATAGCTTTCGTACTTCTTGATAGACCTTTTTTGTAGTAATGCCATTGAAGAGGCTTTTTTCAATCTGGCTTATTACAAACGAAATGGCGACCGGTTCAATGCCTGAGTTTTCCAGTCCCTGAACTAGTTTCTCCTCTGAAAACTGCTCCTTTTCACCTGAATATTTTGTAACCAACATGAGTTGTTATTTGTATTAAAGTTACTAATAGCCACTTCTCTCGACTCCATCAAGAGTTTTCTGGCTTAGAACCGTTTGGAACAGATGGAGTTCATGGACTTTGCCTATAGGCTCCATGATTAGCTCCAAACCATCCACCGCTTCTAGTCGAAGCATGAGGTTGCAAGACATTATTTCACTACCGTGATGGTGTTTCAGTTCACCATCCCCCGTCATATAATAGGCTTTTTCATCATAAAATAATTCACCCTTTGTATGAAAATTCCAGTCAGGATGAGGTTGTGTTTCAATCTTGGGAATGGAAAGCCGTGTGGTAATCTTAGCATCGTGATCAGAGAAAAATCGATTTGCAGGGACTATATCGTCCAGACTATCATCCAATTTGAAACTAAGGTCTACAGTTGCCTTCTCATAGTCAAGTAGCACAACTATGTTGTTAAACCGGTAACTCTTCAGTGAATCTCCTTGATAGGCTTTGATTACCATGAACCCTTGCCTGGTGATATAGGTCTTTTGTGCAAGCGTAACACCACTATTGATTAGCAGTATCAGTAGTAAGAGAGATTTCCATATCGTTTTGGAATACCTGTACATTTTATGATCTGGTTGCCCACCAAATTCCGATTCCCATCACTGAGACTGCTCCGAAAGCTACCCAGAAGCCGGTCATCATTGCATCTCTTGTTGCGGCTCTTTGGTCATCAGGTAGCTTGCGCTCCGCCTGTTTTGCAACCTTTGGAGTAGTAGCAGTCTTTTTCTTTTTCTCTGCAACCACTGGTTCAGGCGCAGGCGCTCCTTTGCTCACCTGATCGATATGTGCAAGCAATGCGTCGATCTGTTCATCACTTAGTGGCACGGCAGGCATAGGAATCATGCTGTAGGCATTGAATACCGCTATGGCTTTTTCATCACCCTCTTCGATCATAGCCTGAGATTCACGTATGAACCGTGCAATCCAGGATTTGTCATATTTCCCTGTTACACCTTTCAGGTCAGGCCCCACCAACTGGCCCTGCCTAATCGTATGGCAGGCGGCACAGTTGGTAGCAAATATGGCTGACCCATCTACTTCCTGAGCGTAAATTCCATAGAAAAAATTCAGTAACCCGAAAACTAACAGGTATTGTATACAGTTTCTCCTCATCAGATCAATTGGCAGATTGGATAAATTCAAGGATCTTCTCTGCCTCTACTTTCGTCAGCTGTGCCCGCAACTCCATATGTTTGACTGCTACGTCCCATTGTGTATCGCTGAATGTTGCCGGTGAGGCTGTATTGTGACACCTGATGCAAGACTCTGCCCATAGCTGTGCTCCGCTTTTTTGCAAAACATATTCCGGGGCTCCCTTAGGAGCGTCACTACTGCCAGTTACATTTTGTTGAGTGGCACATTGCGTAAATACAACGGTTATAAAGGCTACCACTACCATTCCTAAAAGTATCTTATTAGTTTTCTTCATGATTCAAGATTTTAAAAGCCCAAGGTCCATTGAATGTAGAAGGTATTGACATCCAGCTCCTCTGGTTCTTCTCCATCCTCTCCATGTCCTCCTGAGACGCTATCCATTTGGTAAGCAAATTTGATCGCTGTTCTCCAGTCAATCCAGTAGTTCAACCCCAGTGTCAATTGAGTGCTTTCGGACTCCCAAGGAGCTTCTTCAGGTGTATTCAGAGTGGAATAGCGGCCCACAAGTTCGAGGTTCTTCACAAACTGGTTTCCGAATGTTGGCCGATAGCCAAGCTGGAAAAAAGAAGAATTGGATTGATTATCAAAACTGTAGGTCTCAGTAACCGTGTCCTCTTCTACGGTATAGGTCTGATCATCTATATTGATGAAGTTTACTTGCCCTTTGAGGTCAATTACGCCATTGAGGAAAGAAACTTTTCTCACATATGTCCAATCGAAAGCGTACAAAAAGGCACCTACATCCTCTAGCTCAGAATCTCTATTTCCAAGTTTAGCTGACTGGGCAGAAAATCCTAGTTCGAGTGATTGATCTCGAAGCGGGAACAAACCGATTCTACCTCCAACAGCTTTATTGTTATTGTTGTCCTCATCAGGTTCATGAACAATCATCCCTACTTCCTCTGCTTCTTCTTCACCGTCTTCAATACGTGGGCCATTGGTCACATAAACCGAGTAGTTGAATTTCATTCCACCCAGGTAGGAAGCACCTCTAATCTCTGCTCCGAGATCCGAAGTAGGCAGTATTCCATCATGGCCATATCCTAAGGGATTGGTTGGAAGTCGGTTGATCCAGGAGGGATGGAGTCTGTCAAAGAAGATCCCGAAGGGAACCAGTATTTTACCTGCCCGGAAATTCACATTTGGGGCCAAAGTGTAGAAAAAGTTGGCATATTCCAGTGCGATTTCGACCTCTCCATCTTCAAAGCCAAACTCTAGCTCGCCTTCGAAAAACAGCTTGTCTGATTGCTTGTATAAAAACAACGGAACAAACCGGGCATTGCCAAACGTAGTTTCTTCATCGTTTGACATAAACGTAGCATCTGAATAGCCTCTAAGTAAAAACCGGCTGTTACCGGGTTGGAGGCTTAGACTACTCTGGGTTTGTGCCTTTATTTCTATTAATGCGCAAAGAACCAGAGCCGAACTTAATAGGTATTTGTATTTCATAAGCCAGTAAATTTATTTTTTCAGTGTTCTTAGATAAGTGACCAGTTGCCATCTCTTCTCTTCTGAAAGAGTGGCCTTATATGAAGCCATAGGAGCACGACCTTCCGTGATCTTCCAGTAGATAGCACCATCACTTTGGGCATGGAATTCAGAAGTTGTAAGATTGGTCGGTTTTGGATTTAGCGCTGCACCTGCTATACCATCACCTTTACCTTTTTCCCCATGGCATATGGCACACATGGTGGCAAATATCTTCTTACCTCCTTTGATGGCTTCTTCCCGTCCTGCAACAGGATTTTTGAGCTTATCGGCTTCTGGCGGAGCTTTCCATTTGTCTTGGGCTGTAGTTGCTAAAACCATCATAAACGTTATTAGAAATAAACTTTTCATATTTGATTATCGCTTTTAAAGAGTTCGAAAAAAGGGAGCTTTTTAACTGCTCCCCACGCGTCACCACTAAACTTTTACTAACCTTGGTGAAAACCACATTATTACTTGCCTGTGGTTTAGAGTAAACTTAAGCGTAAAGTCGACTGAGCATTTATCTTATTACGACTATGATTTATGGTATCTTGACCTTCCAGATACTAGAGGTTTCAAAAGCGCGAATTGATAACTTAAATCAATTGTTACTGGCACTTTTTTGTCCTAGAATAGGCGCTAAAATGGTTGCTATAACGTGGATATTGACTGCTGGAAACTCAGACCTATCTGCAAACTTCTTACCAAGCCATTTAGGTTCTATACCACATGACAATGAAAACTCATATTCTTGATTCATCTTTTCTGGCGAAAATGAGAATCGTCCAGATGCAACAACAGCAGTAGTTTCAATATCGTTGAATATTCTACCAATAAAAGAGAATTGCATAAGGCCAAAACCAGCACTAAATGAATTCTCCCTAGTTATAGTTCCCTTTATGGTAAACTTAGCTTTGTTTTTATTAAATAGTTTTTTTCTTAGTTTCCTATTGTCTATTTGAAATGATTCAACATTAAAGGTAAGCCATACGGTTTGCGTGTTCTTGTTGTATATAATCTCTACTTCATCAGTGGTAGCAGTGGCTAGTTCTCCCGATGCAATAAAGATGATATTAGCGCTACTTTGCTCATTGATATAGTATTCCTGACCCAAAGTATTGTGGATACCTATAAGTTGGAAAGTAATAACAGCCAAGCAAATCAAATATCGTTTTTTGTGAGGCATATTCTGAAAGGCATTGTTATGATTATGATATAGGCAGGGATATCATGAATGCCTGCGTAAGGTAGAATTGTTGGCAGATCTATCGTTTACCATATTTTGAATATGATTTGTGATATTCCGTTATTTGCATACTCATCGACAAAATCATATATCAGAGGTGTAATACTTTTATTCACAATACCACAGCAGCTTGTTGAAGTAGAAGTAGTTTATTCCTTTTATTTCATGTTGGATCATGAAGTCATCGATTTGTTGTTTCAGGCCTACATATGATATACCTGGATTTTCGTCACACCAACTCTTTATCAAGATTCTTCGCTCATCCCAAATAGGAAAAAAATCAGGTCGATGGGCGCATAACAATTTGCTGACGATGAATTTCACCTGCTGTAGACAAGACAGATCCTGAAGGAGCGTATCAAAAATTCGGAAATCTCCCTCAATCACTGCCTGTCCAACTTTTTTGTTTGCCAAGAGCTGCTGCACTTCAAGAAGCTGATAATCAGGAACGAGCCGATTCAACCCCAGCACATTCATCTTACCATTCAAATTATACGCATTCCAATCTTGCCCATTTTGATGTAGGTAGTTGAGGGCTTTTTTATCTGCAAAAAAGTACCCTTTGAAGCCATTGAATTGCTTCATTGCCTGTCGTAAATCTCTCATATCGATCAAACCGAGACATGCACCCGATATTCACCAAAATTTTCCGTTGGGAGGTGCCACATTTTTAGCGACTGCCCTTTCTTATCTTTCCCATCAGAAGGATTGAATGATGGCGAGTTTTCTAATGAGCTTCCATTTTGCCCTTTACAGTCACAGTCTTCACATCCACAGTCACAACCCATGTTTTCCGTATTCTCTGGTTTTTCTTTTTGCTTTTCACCGTTATTGCCTACTGTGCTGAGTGACTCTTCCCACTCTTTTTTGTATTCTGAGAGTGACTTTCCAGTAAACTTCTTGAACTGACCGGAGAGATAATGGATACTACTATACCCTACATTAACCGCTATTTGGCTCAGGTTTAACTTACCTTGCTTGATCAACTCTTTCACCATATTGGTTCGTAGTTCAATGAAGTACTGCTCTATCGTTTCACCCCGGTACTGGCTGTAGATCTTGCTCAATTGGTGATAGTTTCTGGCAAGTTGTTGAGATATGTACTCTGACAGTTTGTGCTTCTGGCCGAGCAAACTGATGTTGTCTAAATACTCATGCATGGCCCTGTTGATCTCTGTCACGATAACCTCATTGGAATCTCTTACCAGACCCAACTCCAGTTCTTCTAGCTTTTTGTCGACCAATTCAAGGTCTAAAGGCTGACCGGCCTCAAGCACAGCATAGCCTAAATCAACTTCACTATATTCAATTCCCAAATCTGTTAATATCTGTTTTACCACATGGATGCACCTTGGGCATACCATGTTTTTTATTTGTATTGTGAAAGTTTTCATTGCAATATTGATTTCGTTAAGAATAGAAAATGCGGTGCACAGGAACGTGCGATCCGCTACGATCAAATCAATATTGTCGGCCTAACAGAGGAAGGATTGGAATAGAATGCATGCGTATAGACCTGTTACAGGTGGAGATAACGCACTATTAAGTCTATAAGGATTAGTTTCTATGTAAGAGTGAGATAAGTTGAATGCCGTGCTCCATGGCAAATCAAGCAAAACAACTATCTTGTCGAGATCGAACTTGGGCAGTTCATATTTCACAAGACTAGCGTATATCTTGCTAGTCTCTTCTTCACAACAGTCTTCATCTTTGCCATCTTTGTCGTGAGGTGACTGTTCGTGAGGTGTTGAATCAAATTCATGGTTATGACTATGGTCTCCATGATGATGATCTGTAGCCACTTCCTCATGAGTGTGATGCCCGTCAGCATGAGCTAGCGTGTTGTTGGCTATGCCTAGGTCACATAAAAAATCACATACAAAAACAACAGAGAATACTGCCAAAATAGATATGGCAATTTTTCTGCGGTTCATATGTAATTTATTTATAAGCATGTTTTAGTAGTCTCCCATTGGGAATATCACAAAGAACGTACAATAAATTAATCATCAAACTGATTTTTGTCAACTTTTTGCATGAGATAAATCTTTTAACGGCTGTCTATGAATTATTCAATTATATTTCTTATTTCTAGTCAAGATTACCGTCATTTTCTACTATCTGCATGGATGTATTGTACCCACAGCTGCCACACCTCTTTAGTTTCATTTAGGCAACACCATGTCATACATCACGACTTCTTGATTTTCAAGAAGTTAAATTCTCGTTTGTTATAGGATACCCCGAATAAAAGGAATCCGGATAATACCGTGATAAGTCCTAATATGGAGAATGCTTTTAATACCCAATTTCCGAAATCATCCCTGGCTTCATAATCCATGGTGTGCATCATCCATAGCCAGTCAAACACTCTCCAGCTACTGTGCCTGACTCGCTCAAATTGCCCGTTTACAGCATCTATGTAAACCGTGGGGTTACTGTCATAATCGAATGTGACAGCCCAGACCGGGAGATGCCGCTCACGATACTCATGATGTTTACCTACGCTGGAAAGTAATCGTATGTCCTTCACCCCAGCCTCAAAACTGATGTGAGCTTTGGCGATTGAAAGTGCTTCTGATTCTGTCAATTGAGACCTTTGTTCACCATTTGTGGCAGAGTATAATTGAATCTCTCCATGTGGTAAATGGAATTGATAAAAGGATTCTCCAAGGACTTCCGCCAGCTCCATCTTTAGAACTTTTCCATATTCACCCTGCAGTGAAGCGATAATATTGGATGGAGAGATCAATTCACCGTGAATAGGGATCCCTGGCTTCCTATGGACCAGATGATCTCCATGGATCTTGTCAATATTACTCCAACTAAAATAGAGACCTCCTACGGTCCAAAAAATAAACTGTATGCCAATAAATATTCCCAGGTACCGGTGGGCCTTTCTGATGTAATAGTTGGTGTTTTTCTTCATTTTCATTCTTTGTTTATTTGTTTTGACTGATCCTGCCTACACTGGAGATCACAAATGTCATCATGATGAAGCTTGAGAGGATCTCAAGAAGTACAAGTAGTTTAGCTTCTGTTGCCATGGGAACAATGTCACCATAACCTATGGTAGCGAAGGTCACTACACTAAAGTAGAGAAAGTCAAATGCCATAATAAATGGGCCGCTGACCTCTTGAGTCAGTAAAAAGGAGTTGGGCATACAGCTCATTAGGCAGTAGTAATCTACGGCAAATGATATGACCATGATTCCAAGTATTAGTGCATAAATACCCAAGATCTCGTAAAAGGAGTGGCAGCAATCCAAACATGATTTCAACCTTCGGATCGAAAACGCCAGCAAATAATATACCTTCAACATAGAGAATAGGACTACTATCTTGGATAAAACCCATGCATATTCGTGATGTGGAAATTGCCACAGCAGAAGGTTATACACCACCAGTAAACCGATGATCAAGGCAATTTCCCTGCTGACCAGTGCTTTTAGAACTGATCGAATAGTTAAATCGTTGATATGGTTGTCTTTACTGTTGGGCACTATTATTTTTCTTGAATTGTTGGTAGGTGTCTGCGGAATGAAAGTAATAGACTTCCCCTGTCGTTTTCGATTTTAAGACAATAAAGGCATCTGCCTTGTCTACCTTTTCCCCGGTAAATGGGTCTGTTGCAATCCTTGCTGACTCCAACGTATTTAGCTTCTCTACACACATTTCGCAGCACCCGTAGTACATTTTACCTCCTACAGGTACCTCTATCTGGTCTACACCCATGTAGGCATCATTGACCATGCATACTTTATTGTTGGGCAATTGCTCATCCATCGAGACCCAGGTTGCCGGAGCAGTATTGTTCCATACATTGTAGACAATGATTCCCAGGACTACAAGCACAAAGAAAGAGAGCACTACAATGGATTCTTTATCAAGTTTTGCTTTCTTTCCTTTGGCCGTTAAATATTTCTTTCGTTTCATTTCTTATCATTTTTTGGTCCTGTTCCAGGGGGCGCCAACCTTCCTTCATCAATCTCATCTTGAGTCACCCCATGGGACAGGATGTGTTTAATTAATTGAAGAATACTATGGTCTCAATAGCTTCTTCAATTAATAGCTTCTTTCGTACTCCCACATGTGAGCATACTACTGCCGAAATAGGGATTTTTTATTTCCTTGCTATTGCTAAGCCAGAAGCCACCTTTATTGTCTAATGCCATAGGACAGTGCTGGTAATAAACTATGCCTGCTGTCGTACCAAAAGCTTTTAGACTTTTATAAAGAGCTTGATTGAATGAGGCGTATGCTATTCGCTGAGTCTTTAAGTCCGTAGATGTATTGATCTTGTCAAGGGCCGTATTCATTTCTTTTAAGTTCATCATCCAATCCATATGTGCCTCTGAGCTCTTGAGTAAACCCATGTCGACCTTTCCCAAAGCTGTTTTTACAAGTGAACTACTGTTGGAAGCATTTTGTACTTTACCTGCCACAAAACTATCGGTCAACTCAAGTGACTTATTATACACCTCTGTTAGTTGTTCTTTAAAGTCGTCAGAAACTTCATGGGTCATTTGACCATCTTTCATTTTCATACCCTTATGCATGGAATGATCTATTTTCGAGCCTTCTTTTTGACCGTGCGAGCTATGATCGTGTTGTGCGCTTACGCTTCCCAATGCTACAAAGAGAACTGTTATCATCATTATTTGCTTTTTCATTTTATATTTATTCAAATTTGTGTTTGTCTATTCCTTAAATTGTCATCAGCTCCAATGCTCTCCACACCAACTTGTATTGGGATGGTTTTTTCTATAATATCCTGATATCTATCTCCAAACTCAGAAGTACACCACGTACAGAATTCTTTTGTTTCAGCATTCGTGATTATACTTTTGGCTTTACGAAGCTCCTTTTCAAACAGGAACTTACTAAAGCTTACCTTTTGCAGAACCAGCTTACTGTATTCTAACATTTGCATTATATCCTCATTTTAAAATGAACTTTAAATCAATTATCAAGAACCGTCTCTCTTAATTGCCATCATTTCCTGTATCAACAATTACAGGCAGTCCATCTTCGCCCAATGGGATAAAGAAGAATTTAGCGTTTGGGCTTGTAGTAAGTTTATCTTGAACCTCTAGCGCTTTGTATTGTAGATACTTTTGAGTTAGGCCAGCATCAATAATTTGCTGTGCGTCTCTTTGGCCCTTGGCCAGTATTCGTTGGATTTCAGCTTGTTTTTCAGCTATTTTTATTTCATAGTCTTTTTGCTGAATATCTTGCTCTACAGCAAGCTTGCGATCTACCGCTGAGGTCACGACTTCAGGGTACTTGATGTGATCGATAGTTACATTATCAAGCTCAAGGTGTTTTCCTTCAATTTTTGTAACTAGTTGCTTGTAGATGGCAGTTTCAATCTCCGGGCTTTTGGGAGACACCACTTTGTATTCATAGTCTGCGAAGATGTTCCTTGTCAGACTCACAAATTCAGGTTTCACTACATTCTTATAATAGTCCTGACCCACCTCCAATTCAAGTTGAGCAAGCTCTGCTTCAATCGGCCTTAACGTGACTGATACGGTAATAGGTATATGCAATTCGTCCTTGGTCAGAACAGCCACATTCTCAGTATAAGTCTGCCATTGTACGCTGTAACGCACTACCCCGTTCCAGGGCATGTGCCAAACCACTCCGTCTTTATAAACTTCTTGGGTCTGTAAACCCTTGCCATAGGGCTTCCATTTCATTGCATGGGTGCCAGGCTTTACCACTGAGCAACCACTTGCAAATATGGCAATGGCTGCTACGGTTAAAATGCTAATTTTTGTTTTCATTGTCTTCATGTTTTTAGTTTGATACTGATCAATCAAAACGTCACTGAACTCATCCGTTTGATGTTATTTGGGTTTTGATTTAAGGAATTAGGTGGTGCAATTATCCATCTATATCTTACTAGATATCAATGACTTCTGCCATCGCCAATCCTAAGACCATTGCTATCAATAATCCCCAAAAAATCATCTTTAGAGCCTTTTTAAACTTGCTTGGCTCTGGCTCATCACCAACCTTACAACACGCTTTCATTTGTCTCCAATTAAAGTATATAACCCCTGGTGTGGAATCAGTGACCAGGGGTCTACCACCGCTCACCTAATCACTTCTTTGTTTTCGCCACAGGAAAGCATAGCATCACCGAAGTATGGATTTTTAATATCCTCAACGGCACTCAGCCAAAAGGCTCCCTCATTGTCTCTGGCCATCGGACAATACTGATAGTAAATGGTCTGACCCGAAGTGCCAAACATTTTTATCGCACCATACAATGCATCGCTGAAATCCGCAAAGGCCAGCCTTTGTTTTTCAATATCACTGCTCCCATGTATTTCATCCAGTGTCTCATTCAGCTTCTTTAGACTGGCCATCCAGTGGTTATGCATTTCACCTTTGACTAGACTCATGTCCACCTTGTCTAAGGCCGCTTTTACTAAAGGTATTTCTTCCTTTGTCATAGCTGCGTCAGTAGCAATAAAAGCGTCTTGCAAACCAAGGTGTACTTCATAAACAGCTGTCAATTGCTTTTTGAAGTTTTCGTCTACGGACATGTCCATCTTCATTTCATTTTCTGTGCTGCTTGTCCCATGACCTTCATGTTCACCTTCTGAGGCTGGCTTCTTTTCATCACCGGAACCTCCATGATTATGCCCCATGGAGACTTTTCCACCCTCTGGATTCATCATGCTTTTCTCGCCTTTAAGCTGCGCCGCTGCATCAATTTTGAATACACCATTTGATGCGACCATCTCACCTTCGAGCAATCCATCTTCTACTATGTAATAATCTCCCGCTTCAGCCCCTAGGTCAATCTCTCGATACTGAAACATGTTATTATGATCACTGGTCATCACATACGTCACAGCTTTTTTCCCCGTCCACAAGACTGCAGACTTTGGAACGACCAACTGATCACTCGATCCCGGTAACATGGTCTTCAAAATACCTGCCGCCAGCATTTCTGGCTTTAGCAGTTCTCCAGGATTGTTCAGCTCCGCGCGGACTCCCGCTACTCTTGACATGGGATCCAGTACCGGGTCTATGAAGGTGACCGTGCTTTCAAATTCGCGATTAGGAATGGACTTGATCTTGAATTTGATCTTGTCCCTGAGTTTGATCCAGGGGATATCACTTTCGTAAGCATCAAACATGACCCAGACATGACGAAGGTCAACTACTTCAAACAGGGCAGATCCCTCTTTCACATAATCACCCAACGCTACATGACGCATGGTCACCGTACCCGTGATGGGAGAGAGCACATCAAAGTAAAAGTTTACATCTCCCGACTGCTCTATCTGACTGATTTGCTCCTCTGTAAGATCCCAAAGTTTCAGCTTATTCCGAGTGGCCCGGTAGTAGCTGGGATTCGTTTCCTTTAGCTTCATTGCTTCAAAAAGCTCACTCTGAGCAGTGACTAGCTCGGGAGAATATACCTTGGCCAGAACCTGACCTTTTCTTACTTTCTGACCCGTAAAATTGACCATCAGTTTTTCGATTCTACCTGGATACCTGGCGGTCAATTCGGAAATGTTACGCTCATCTGCCATCACTTTACCGGGCAGATATACCTCCTTGTAAGGAGCCTTTTTCTCAATAGTAGTCATCTCCACTTCGGCAATCTTCATTGCTGCATTTGAAAGTTTTACAGTGAATTCTGACGCATCATCGTCCGCATCATCTGACTCTAATGGAATGAGCTCCATACCACATATGGGGCAACTACCGGGTTCATCTTCCCTTATCTGTGGGTGCATGGAGCATGTCCAAACAGTCCCGGCTTGGTGATCCTCTATTGAATGTCCTTCGGGGAGCGTCTCTCCAGATCCGGACCCTGACCCTCCAAAAAGGAGCCAGCCAATGAGTACACCTATGATCAATACGCCTGCGTTGATCAGTATCCTCTTGTTTTTTAAGGCTTCTAATATTTTCATTTTACAATTGTTTTCCTGTTAAATAATTGATGTAAGCAACGAATGTATTTTGGTCTGCACGGGCTTTTTCCAGCTCCAACTCGTATCTAAGAAGCTGACGTTCCATGCGAAGCACCTCTTCAAATTGACTACCGGCTGTGGTGTACTGTGCCACCAGGATGTCCAGCGATTGAGTAGCATATTGTATCAGTCGCTGGTAGAGTCCGACCCTTCTTACGGCATCTGAATAATCTCTCCAGGAGGCTTCAAGTGCTGTTTCGAGTTCGTTCGCCTTGTCTTCTTTTTTGTAGTTCACAGAAGTCTTCAGCAACTCCTTTTCCTTGACCATCGATTGGTACTTTTTCCGGTACAAGGGAATACGTACCCCAACTTGAGGAAAGATGAGTGCGTCTTTGCCATTATCGGGGATATCTACACCTGACCGTTTGGAGATATTCGTGTAAGAAAATCCTAGATTGAATGAGGGTAATCCCATCTTTTGCGCCACATCGATCTCTGAATCCAAGGAAGACAACTGGTAGTCATATCCCTTCAAGATCGGATTTTGTGCCACAATGGAATCCAGCAACATATTTTTACTTTCCTGAAACGCAAGTGTAGCCAGTGTATCCGGGATCACGATATCCAGAGTTTCCGTATTCAACAGTTCATTGAATTTTGCCTGAATAGGTACCCTGGTATCCTGAAGGTAGAGCAACTGATTGTTTAGCTCTTCCAGGTCCATTTCAACTCTAAGAAGATCTACGGCACTACCTTTATTAGATTCTAGACGTACATTGGCAAGCTCTCGGAAGGACTCTAGCAAAACAATGTTCTCTTCAGTAATCGTAATGGCTGCTTCCAGCACATAGAGATTAAAATACTCTGAGCGAACATCAAAGAAGAGTCGGTTTTTAGCATCTTCGAAAGCTTCAAATCGGGCTTTTGCTAACAAAGCAACTGCCTGTTCTTGGGATCTCAGTTGTCCAAACCAAGGGAAAGCCTGACTGATTGATATCCCCGCATTTTGCGCACCAACCCTGGTTTCAACCGGACTGGCAAAAATGTTGAACATGATAGTAGGGTCTGGTAGCGACCTTGCCTGTGGCATGCGTTCCAAAGTGGCCAGGTACTGGTTGAAAATGGACTTCAGCTCCGGGTTATTTTCAGCTGCAATTTTCAAATAGGTATCAACCGGGTTCTGAGGTTCTGCCTGCGCAAAAGCATCTGCTGCAGTCAGCAGAAAGATCAAAAACCAGCTGAGTGTATGTTTTACTATCGATTTCATATTATTCTGCTTTAGCTTGTTTCTGAATTACTCTTTCCTGCCACATGCAGTACAGCACAGGCACCACAAATACCGTGATGGCCTGCACCAACATTCCTCCGAATGTGGGGATCGCCATCGGCACCATGATATCTGATCCTTTACCCGTTGATGTGAAGATGGGTAACAATGCGATTAGCGTAGTGGCAGTGGTCATAATAGCTGGTCTGATCCTTAGCTTGCCAGCATGAAGCACTGCATCTTTAACTTGCGCAACATCCTTAGGCTTACGCTCAGCAAAGATCTGCTTGAGGTAAGTGGCCATAATTACTCCATTATCCGATGCTACGCCAAATAGAGCAATAAACCCGACCCATACGGCAACACTGAGGTTGACGGTTTCGACCTGGAACAGGTTTCTCAGGTTGATTCCTGCCATGGAAAAATTGAGGAACCAGTCCTGACCATACAGCCAGATCAGTAAGAAACCTCCAGAAAAAGCTACGAATACTCCTGAGAATACCATGGAGGTGGTGGAGACGTTTCCGAACTGAAAGTAAAGGATCAGGAAAATAGCCAGTAAACAGACTGGTACTACTATGGCTAGCCGTTTCGTTGCACGTATTTGATTTTCATAGTTACCAGTGAACCTGTAATTCACCCCGGCAGGCAGCATAAATTCGCCAGCGTCTATTTTGGATTGGATAAACCGCTGGGCTTCTTCCACTACATCTACTTCGGCATACCCTTCTTTTTTATCAAAAATGACGTAACCATTGAGGAAGGTGTCTTCACTTTTGATGACCTGTGGGCCTCTTCGATAAGTGATTTCGGCTAATTCACCTAATGGGATTTGAGCTCCGGTAGGCGTAGGAATTAATACATTCTTCACGTCATCAGGGTTATCTCTGAATTCTCTTGCATACCGAACCCTTACAGGGAATCGCTCTCTTCCTTCCACCGTTGTGGTTAACTTAATACCCCCAATAGCCACTTCAATGAACCGCTGCATGTCCGCGATTGTAAGGCCGTAGCGGGCAATCTGATCCCGGTCAATATCGAATTCCAGATAAGGCTTGCCCACGATCCTGTCCGCAAAAACAGATGAAGACTCGATGCTAGGCACCTGTTGTAGAATTTTCTCCAAGTCCAGACCTACTCTTTCAATGGTTTCCAGGTCAGGACCAAAAACTTTGATACCGATTGGTGCCCTCATACCTGTGGAAAGCATGATAAGCCGTGTCTGGATGGGCTGTAGTTTTGGTGCTGATGTCATCCCAGGCACTTTGGTAGCTTTCACAATCTCCTGCCATATGTCATTGGGTGACTCTATATGGTCACGCCATTGCCTGAAGTATTCCCCATTCTTTTTGTCAATGACCAATTCATCCTTGCTAATGGCTCGGAATTCGTCCTTGTCTGGGTTATAAGTGGACCCATCTATAAGTACATAATTGTCTTCATCATCAACTTTGAATCTTAGCCTGTGCCCATTTTCATCGAGTATATACTCAGGTTTATAATTGATGGTGTTTTCAAACATGGAAATGGGCGCTGGATCAAGTGCAGAATTCACCCGTCCCCACTTACCAACAACTGACTCTACTTCAGGAATCTGGGCGACATATGCGTCTACCTTTTTGATCACATCGATATTCTCCTCGATACCGGAGTGAGACATAGTGGTCGGCATTAGCAGGTAGCTACCCTCATCCAATGCTGGCATAAATTCTTTACCCGTACCTGGGAAGGTTTTATTGAGGGATTGCCAAAATCCGGTCTGTCGAATCTCCCAGCCCACTTTCTCTGCCGTATTACCTGCCCAGCCAAATACACTTTCAAAGCCTGTCCACGAGAGTATTCCAAACAGTAATACGAAAATTGGGACGGTCAGGAACTTTCCTTTATTATCAAGGCACCATCTAAGAATAGGTGTGTAGAACCTCACCAAAAGAAGAAGCGAGCCAAGAACCAACACAATTACTGCTGCCACGAAAATGAAGTTGGCCAGTAAACTGTTCTGTGCTCCTAATGGGAGCCACTCCCTTGTCAGGAAAACAGCCACTGTAAGCATGATAATAGCTACGTTAAGGTATTCGGTGATCCACTGCCATTTTTCAGGAAGGAACTTCTCCGAAATATTATTAACACCAAGCAGCATCAGGATGATTCCTAACCAACTGCCAGAATAGATAAGTATGAAAAGTCCTAGGGCAATGAGGGCCGAGTTCCAGATCCTCGTGGTACGCTCTTTCCCGAGCTTGATAGAAAACAACCAGTGTGCCAATGCCGGGATGACCACTAACCCGATAAACAGAGCAGCAAGCATCGCAAAGGTTTTAGTGAAGGCCAGAGGCTTGAATAGTTTACCTTCTGCTGCTTGCATTGCAAAAACGGGAAGGAAACTCACTACAGTGGTGGCAAGTGCTGTGATCACCGCAGTAGCTACTTCGGTAGTAGCATGGTAGATCACTTCCAGTTTTTCTTTGTTGGATATGCCTTTATTCTCAGGTTTATCCAGATGCCGGATAATATTCTCAGTGAAGACAACCCCTACATCCACCATGACACCAATGGCAATCGCAATACCAGATAACGCCACAATATTTGCATCTACCCCGGCATAGCGCATGACAATAAAAGTCATTAGGACTCCAAGGGGAAGAAGGCTGGAAATCAGCACTGAAGCCCGAAGATTCAATACCACAATGATCACTACGATGATGCTGATCAAAATCTCTTCCGTGAGTGCCTTTTCCAACGTACCCAGGGTTTCCTTAATAAGGCCTGTACGATCATAAAAGGGAACTATTGTAACCTTCGAAACTGTACCGTCTGGGAGCACTTTAGATGGAAGGCCAGGGGAGATCTCTCCAATCTTTTCTTTTACGTTTTCAATGACAGCAAGCGGATTTGCTCCGTATCTAGAAACAACAACAGCCCCGGTCGCTTCTGCACCTCCTTTGTCCAGTCCGCCTCGGCGTGTTTCAGGCCCAAAGTTCACTTTGGCTACATCTTTGACACGGATCGGGGTGTTGTTGTGAACAGTAATGACTGCCTTTTCGAGATCTTCAAGGTTTTCAATGTACCCCAAGCCCCGAACCAGGTACTCCGCACGATTGAACTCTATGGTTCTAGCTCCAACGTCAAGGTTGCTCTTTCGTACAGCGTTCATGATCTGAGCCACGTTAACGTTGTACTCCTTCATGGCAACCGGATCTATGTCTACCTGGTATTCCTTTATGAATCCACCAATGGCTGCTACTTCTGCTACGCCTTTAGCTGACGTTAGCGCATAGCCTACATAGTAATCCTGGATGGTTCGCAGCTCATGTGGGTCCCAGCCTCCCGCAGGCTCTCCGGTTTCTGGATTACGACCTTCCAGTGTGTACCAGAAAATTTGGCCCAGAGCCGTAGCATCCGGGCCTAACGCTGGTTGAACCTCTGGAGGTAAAATCCCTGCTGGAAGCGAATTCAGTTTTTCGAGGATCCGCGTTCGGCTCCAGTAAAACTCTATGTCTTCCTCGAATATGATGTAGATCGTAGAAAGACCAAATATGGAATTGCTGCGTATAGTTTTTACACCAGGAATTCCCAACAATGCAGTAGTCAAAGGATAGGATATCTGGTCCTCAATGTCTTGAGGAGACCTTCCCATCCACGTAGTAAATACGATTTGCTGGTTTTCCCCAATGTCCGGTATGGCATCTACCGGTACCGGATCTCTTGGGAAAAGCTCCATTTTCCAGTTAAAAGGTGCCGTAGAGATACCCATGCCGATGAAAATCAACACGATCAATACGGTAACCAGTTTATTCTCCAGGAAGAACCTGATTAGCTTATTCAGCATAATAAATGAATTAAATAGTTAGACGAAGTATTTAATTGTTGCCTCACGGGCGGACAAGTACTATGTCAGCCATTGAAAAGGCATTCAAAATGAATTCGTATAACTACTTAAAGAAGGAAAGACTGATACCTGGCGAGCCTGTCAGGAACAGTCAGCGAACGAAGGAGATAAGTGTTGTCTACAAAAGTTGATTGTATAATTATCTGAACAAATGAAGGGTACTCAATAGTATGGAGTAGGATTTGTTCAGGTGGATCTAGGCTTTCGAACGAAATTTGCGTATTGTCATCGTGCTTCAGTATTTCATGTTCAAAGTCACAGCATCCCGATGGCATTTCTGTCTCTTCGCCACAGCAAGCATGCAAATCTTCGAAAACAGCCGTTTCTACTAACTCGCCTCCACAAAAATGCTTAGCCAGCACCAGCCCTCCTGAAGAGGAGAGGATGAGCGCACTGAAGAATATGACTAAGACTTGTTTCACAAATTTATTGGTATCTAAAGTTAGACAAACGTAAATATCGCAGGATAGATGCATTAGAAAGTTATGAAATTTTCTATAAAGTTTATGATTTCTTGGTATCATCAAGTATCTAAGTACCGCTCTCCAAATCATGAATTTTAACCAAAATATCTTAAAATGAGCATTGCTTATTTCTGTATTTATGTTTTTCAATCACTAAAGAAAGGAATGTTAAAACTCATACCAGAGGAGATTTTGGCAAAATACCCAGAATTGGAATCTAAACTAAATTGGAGAAAGCAGGATATTGGCACCTTATTAAGGTGCAGACTCCTTAGAGGTTATTATGATAGCAAAAAAAGGGTTACCATGATAGATGAAAATTCCCTGATTGAGCTCATGGACTTTGCTAACGATAATCTAGATAAACAAAAAGTAAATATCTAGCAGAACTGAATGTGCCTTAATGTGACCCTTTCGACCTCAATGACTCCTCCTGCATCTTATCGTAAATTTCGTAGCATTCTTTTTTGGTAATATTGTGTTTTGATTTTAAAGAATCAAACAATATCTGGACTGCCTCCTCTCTTAATAGCGTTTTTTCTTTTTCTTGTTTTCCCATTGTTCTGTCCTGAAAACGACGAATCAAAGTTACTCAGGTGATATCAAATGATAAAAATACTACTAATAAGTATGAATTATTAAGTGGTAACTATTGGATAGGATGGCTTATTTATTTGCTGAATGTCAAAACATGAGGATTTCAGCAAAAAACAACTAGAAAAACTAGGAGAACGGATAAAATCACTAAGAATATCTAAGGGATACACCAATTACGAAAACTTCGCTTTCAAGCACGATATCCCAAGAGCACAGTTTGGTCGGTATGAGCGAGGAGAAGACTTACGATTTAGTAGTCTTGTAAAAGTTGTGAAGGCCTTTGATATGACTCTTCAGGAATTTTTTAGGGAGGGCTTTGATTAAAACAATTTGCTCAAAAAAGACTTCTTTCTTTCCAGCACTATCGTAAACAAACTATCTGCCTGACTCCCTGGGTTGTCAAATTTGATCTCTGCTACTGCTTGCTTTCTGCGAAATAGGTTGAATGGTTTCTTGCCCGACTTCCGGTAGTAGTAGAAAATGTCAAAATTATGGTGTACCTGATAAGTAACCATCAATGTATCAAGTAATGGGACATAGATACCTTGAAAGCTTAGATCTGGTTGCTTGATATAGATCGTCTTGGCTGGTAATGAAGGCCGGTCCCTTAACACATAAACTGTATCGGATGTATTTCCAGCCACAGAACCTTTAGTAGAAGCTGTCACGGAAGAGTAGCTGATCAAGTTTCGTTTGAGATTACCCACTTCCCGCTCAATCACTTTTTTCAGGTCTGCTTCCAAAACATGCTTCACATTCCGGGCATCCAATTCGGCGATCTCGGCTCTCGTCCTGTTTTTCCCAGCTTCGTCCTTCCATTTGACTAGGTCTTGTTGACTGGCCTCATAGATTGATTGAAAGCCATTTGCTTTGGAAGTTTCTTTTCTCAGTAAAAAGGACAATACCACAATCACTACCAATTGGACAATCCAGTAATACTTCCACAACGATTTCAGCGTGCTAACTAACTTAATCATGGTGTTTTGGTTTTGGAGGTTTTGTCTGCCTTGTCTTTCAGCTCCAGTTTGATTTCATACAGAAGTTTGGTTACCTCATTGGCATGTCCAGAAACCTGAATGATCAGCTTTTCATGAGAGTTTTCCAGGCTTTCTCGTTTTTCTTTTTCTGCTGCAATGTCAAATTCCAGCTTGGCGAGCTTTACATTTACATTGACCCATAGCCCCACAATGACGATGAGCAGTGAGATAGAGCTAAACATCAAGTGGCCAATGTTCAGAGTAGTATTTAATCTGACTGGAGTACTTTCTTTATTCATCTTCTTCTACATTTTCAACCATAAGCTCACCGGAATAGATGTTATACTGGAGTCCGGTCTCGCCATATCTGTTTTTGGTGGCTACTGCATAGTTGTTTTTGAATGTGTCGTCCACTTTCACCACTTCGAGATTGATACCTGCATCAAACAGTGGAGCGGTACCGCCCCGAATTGTGCCTTGCGTGGTGCGTTGGAAAATCACAATGAAGATCGTGCCAGGGAAGTCCTTGCGTAGTTTATCAAACTGTGAAGAATGGACATTGAGCTTATTCCAGCTATCAATGATGATCACATCAAAGTCTTTGGCAGCTTTCCGGATCGTCTCAAAGCCATCAGGCAGTTGGTCAGTGATGAAGATTTTAGAAAGGTTAGCCGGATCCACGTACTCTTCCCTCATTCTACGAATAAGGTCAGAGCGCTTGCCAATTTCTAATGAAAAGACTGCAATTCGATTCCCGATATCAGCAAATGCATCAGCTAATTGGTAGCCGAACCTTGTCTTGCCACCTCCTTGATCTCCCTCTAAAGTAATAGCCAGCTCAAACCTCTCCAGGTCACCAAGTAGTTTGCCTAAGTCTCCCGATAGTCTAAAAGAATCCTCTGAAGGTTCCGCTTTGATATCATCCATCGACTCGAAGATGGAGGTCTTCTTAGGAGTTTTGATTTGAACAGCCGAGGCATCAGGGATCCCATCCAATGCAGCTGTCTTTTGACACGAGATAAGTTCTTCCAACCAGTTTTTTCCAATCTGGATTTTAATTTTCTCTCCATCACTGAGTCGATTGTATTGGGAGATCAATTTGTCTTGGATCTTCTCAATGTGCCTGGCATGCAAAGACGATCTCCGTATCTGTTTTTTGATGATAGCTCGTTGGAGAGATTGGACGAACTTTCCGATCTCCTCTCTCGTCAGTGTCTTGTTGTTGAGCTTTACAAAGTGAGTAACAAATGACACATCTTGACCAGTGCTTGATTTTCTTCTCTTTTGACCAACGTGTTCATTCAGTCTTGCTAGATAGAGATCAATGGATTCTTTGACTGTTTTATCCTTCTCATACCAGTCTCTTGCTTCCTTCAAAAAAGCATGACCTTCTTGTAAGATTTTGGGCAACCTGGAAAGATTGATCTGCTTGATTGATTTATCATAGTTGGATATAGAGATCATGGAGTAATGATAGAAACTTGGAGTAGTACTGGTTCCACTTGTTTCGTTTTCGTTCCGCTTAGGTCAAAGCAAGTTTCAACTTCAATGACTTTGCTCTCACTAGTATGTCCTTATCCAACCCGGACAATTCATTTTTAAGTGGATAGTTAGCGGTGAGTACCTCCGTTTTGATCTTATCAGTTTGATGGGTAACCGAGACTTCTGTGTCCTTGCTAAACTTATGCCAACGATGTTTTTTAGCGAATTCCTCCAAGATTTCTGAAGGATAGCTGCTGAGTAGGAACTTGCCCTTGATTTTGGATAGAACAGTAAGCAGCTCTCTGAAATCTTTCACCGAGTATCCTTTGTAATGACCCATATCTGAATTGAAGTAAGGCGGATCACAGTAGAAGAAACTCTCTATTGTATCCCGGCTTTTGATCACTTGGAGTGCATCGTTGTTCTCGATATCCACCATGTTTAGTCGATCACAAATCTCTTTGTTGAAAGCCAGTTTTTTGTTGACAAAGCGTTTGAGTGTCCCATTGGATTTTCGTTCGTACGCATAGCCACCAAATATCCTGGCCGAGAAGCTCATGTTTGTTTGCACCCAAAAGGCCCAGGCTCGTTTGATAGCATTGTACTTGAAGGGGTTTTTAAGGATAATTTGTGCTTCCTGATGAACTTGCCTGCTATGTGGAGTCGATTGAATCAGCTTTTCCAGCTTCTTGAAATCATCATGACATACTCGATAGAAATTGACCACCTCTCCATTCAAGTCATTGATCACTTCCATCTCGGATGGCTCTTTGGCAAAGAACACCGCAGCTCCCCCAACAAAAGGTTCACAATACAACTTATGCTCCGGCATCAAGGAAAGGATCAGGCTAGTCAATCGCTGCTTGCCTCCGTAGTACGTAATGGGTGTCCGGACAAAGTCCAGCCCGTCGAGTGGAGCATTCATCAAAGCTTTCTTTCCTTCTTCAGCTCTTTGGTAGCTCGCTTGATAGCATTCGTCCAGGCTTCATTTTTCTTCCGAATCTTTTTCGCCCTGCGACTGATCATGATGACTCTTTGGGTGTTGGCTCTTTTAGCAGAGGTGGATCCTCTTTTCTTTGTTTTTCTCATCTTACCTTTTTCAGGTAAGGATATGGAAAGGGAGAAAGGTGGGTTCGGGTTGGTTCGCTCTTAGTCGGATTAATTAGTATTTTGCAAGGAATAAGAGGGTGGTCTTTGGTATCTAACGGATATTTACCCCTTTACTCGTGCAATAGAGTTATTTATTCACTTAATTTATGTGATTTACTTGATTGATATTGGAAAAATTCAATTACCCTATATACTTCGACTATGCTGCGACCACTCCGACAGATTCAACGGTGCTCGAGGAGATGCTTCCATACTTCACTAAAGTATTTGGGAACGCCTCTAGTTCCACGCACCTGCACGGGGATTTTGCACGAAATGCCATAAGAAAAGCACAAAAACAAATAGCAGAATTAATCTCTGCAGACCCTAACGAAATCTATTTTACAAGTGGCTCAACAGAATCTATCAATCTCGCGATGAAGGGCATCTTTGATGCTTATAAAAAGAACGGCAATCACATTATAACGACCAAGACTGAGCACAAAGCGGTTTTAGATACTTGTGGCTATCTCGAAGAAATAGGAGCTGAAGTTACCTACTTGGATGTGGATTCAAAAGGTTTGATCGATTTGAATGAATTGAAAGGTTCCATCAAGAAATCCACGATTCTTGTAACGATAATGTATGCCAATAATGAAACAGGCGTACTTCAAGATATTCTGTCAATCAACGAAATCTGTCAGAAGCATAATGTTACTTTTTTCTCAGATACTACTCAAGCAATTGGTAAAATAGACCTGAATCTTAATAATGTTCCAATCGATATTCTGTGCTTCAGTGGACATAAGATTTACGGTCCTAAAGGAATAGGAGGTCTTTATATACGAAAAGGAATAAAGCCATCCATGCAAATTCACGGAGGTGGTCATCAGAATAAAATGAGATCCGGAACACTGAATGTACCGGGGATCGTAGGCCTTGGAAAAGCAGCGGAACTTGCCCAAATAAATCAGAAAAATGAATCAGAACGATTAAAGCAGTTGAGAGATAATTTAGAAGAAATTCTTACCCTTGATAATAAAATCAAGATTAACGGATCAAAAGAAAATCGACTCCCGAACATATCCAACATTCAACTACTAGGTCAGGAAGCTGAAGAATTTATTTTGCGAAACAAAAAGAAAATTTCAGTTGCTATGGGCTCTGCTTGTAATTCTGAAGTAATTGAACCTTCTCATGTTTTAAAAGCTATGGGCTTGAGTGAGAATGAAGCTGGTTGCTCGATTCGAATTAGCCTCGGACATTCGGTTAATAAGGAACACATCGAGGAACTCATTAATTGTATTTAAATCCCTACTTAATTTGGATAAAGAGCTCATACATATCACTAAGAGAATTGATCTGCCGACATTGATCAATCTGGTCGGGCCAGTAATAAAAAAAGCTATCGAATCCGTCAATAAAGCCGATGATGAGGAAGCCTTGGCTGAGGTACTTGTCGCAAAATATAGTAGTAGCCTATTAAATAATGTAGCCATACGAAAGGCAATAATAGAGTCCCTTGACTCTGATCAAATTACCCAACTGTGCGAGAAAATTAGTTTATCAGGTGAAAAGAGCTTTGAGAATTACAACAATGCCATACAATACTTTTATAGGTATAACCTAAGAAAGAGTCAAGAATTAGTTCGTTTCTTACAGCTATCCGAAGAGTACGTATTAAAGGAAGTTTCAGATGAAAGATCCGCAAAAGAAAAGATATCCATTGAATATGGAGAAGAAATAAAAGCTCTGTCCTTTCTACATCCTTATCAAAAACAAGTTAAGGATCAAATCATGAACCGTTTTTTACAAAAAGTTGAGAGGAAATTTTTTGTTCAGATGCCAACAGGTGCTGGGAAGACTTACACTGCATTAGAATGTGTTGCAGACTACTTAAGAATGCCACGTTCAGTAAATGAAAATGGCACTCCTGATTCGCACAAATTCATAGTCTGGTTAGTAGATAGGAATGAATTGGCTGAACAAGCCTTTCAATCTTTCAAAAAGCTATGGAGAATGAGGGGTGATAGAGAAATAAATGGGTTTAGGTTATTCGCGGGGTTTGAACCAGAGTTTCAAAGTGAAGATGGTGGTGTGGTTTTTTGTGGTTTTGATAAGTTTCATGCAGTTCTTAAAAATCCGGATCATAGAAGCTACTCAAGCATAAGATTCCTCATCGAGAATACTGGAGTTGTCATAGTGGACGAGGCTCACCATTCATTAGCAGAAACTTATTTTGCTACTATTCAAAAGTTTGTAAATATCCCTTTTATCAAGCTTGTTGGACTCTCCGCCACTCCAGGAACCACTGACTATACCACTACACAGCAACTTGTAGAGCTGTATTCCAATGACAAAATCACTTTGAGAGATGAAAACTGGAAGGAAGTCGGTGATTCGGTTCGTTACCTTCAGGAGCGAGGGTATTTGGCTCAACTGAAAACTCAACTGTTGGAGACTTCATTCTCAAGTCAAGAGGTCGATGCCGGACGGATACTTGACGAATTAGCGTCAGATTCTGAGCGAAATGAAAGAATATTAGAACAAATAGAGATAGCCCACAATAACCAAGAATCAACTCTCGTGTTCGCCTGTACACTAGATCATGTTTTTGCGCTTATGATTATGTGTCGTTATCGAGATATCACTACGAAATTCATCGTCGGAGAGGTTGATCAAAGTGACAGGATTCAAATACTGGAAGCTTTTAAAAACAATGAATTCTACGTTCTGATTAACCTGGATATCCTTTCCACAGGAATTGACCTTCCCAACATCAACAAAATTATTTTGGCCAGGCCAATTTCGTCCCCCAATCTTATCAGCCAAATCATTGGACGTGCGCTGAGAGGTCCTAAAAATGGAGGAAATCCAATGAACACAATCATTAATTTAAAAGATAACATAATAAATTTTCCAGGTGCTTCATTCTTATACAATTACTATGAGGAGCATTGGGAAAAAGTATAAATCCACGCAATATGCCGACTAATATTATAACACCGGAATTTATTCAAATGATGCGGTCCTCTGATTACCAGGGAACTTCCTATGCATTTGCCGAACTTATCGATAATTCATTCGATGCAAATGCTCAGAGTATTAAGCTGATTTGTATCGAAAAGAGAGATGCTGATAACAAAAGATACATAGATGAAATTCTATTTTGTGATGATGGTGAAGGGATGGATGATCAAACACTGAACAACTGTTTGACATTTGCTTACGGGACGAATAGGAATATCGATGCACTGATAGAAAGCAAAAAGATCGGAAAATTCGGGATGGGATTACCTAATTCCTCAATAAGCCAATGTGAAAGAGTAGAGGTTTACTCAAAGCAGGTAGACTTGACCTGGAGGAGAAAATACTTGGATATTAAGGAGCTCCTGGATAATGAATCCACAGAATTGCCCGAATCTTGTGAAGAGGAATTACCGAAACATTTTAGTGACATTGGTGCTATCATAGACGAAAATAAGGGCACAATCGTATCATGGAAGAGATGTGACCGACTAGACCGTAGATATTCCAGCACCTTATTCAACCGAACGGAACCTATACTTGGCAGGCTTTTCAGATATCACCTCTCCTTGGGAAAGAGTATTTCTCTTTTGACCTTTCAATACAATTCCGCAGATCAAACCTATTTACTTGAAGATCCGAGAAAGGTGGTACTATATGACCCACTATTTCTTAAACCCAATACTTATTTGACTAAAATTTTGAAAGAGGAAAGCAGGAGGGATAATTCAATAGAAGATGCAACTAATGACCCTGCTACTTATTATTCCAAATTTGTAGAAGGATTAGCTGACGATGAGAGCAGACCTACTAACCAACGTCTTGAAGATCATACTTATACTCATAATTTCAAATGGCAAGGGGAAACTTATCCTTTTACCATAGCCACATCGCATGCTGTGATAGACATTCAGAAACCAGGAATAAGGGAAGGAGGAGGAACAAAAGTTGGTAGGGAGTATGGAAAAAAAATGAATCTGGGCAACATTTACTTCACTCGGCACAATAGAGAAATTTCCTGCGGCCATTTTGGCTTTTATAATCAGCAGCAAGAAAATAATAGATGGTGGACTGTTGAAATAGATTTTGATGTCAAAGCAGATGAACTTATGGGTGTATCGAACACAAAGCAAGGCATAAAATTCACCAAAATGGATGACCGATCTCCAGAAGAGGAATTATATAATGAGCATACTGCAAGCCTTCAGCAAGCACGCGACGAGTTGTGGTTTCAGCTCACCAATAAGATTAAAAAGGCCATCAAAGAATCACAGTCAGTACTTAAAGAGCAAGCCAAGGAATGGGAGAATAGGATCAACCAAGATGAAGATGAGGGAGAGGGTCCTATTCCATCCGGAACTGCACAGACAACACAAGCTTATATTACAACAGATAGTCCGCGAGAGGGGCAGTTCGATCCCGAACAAAAAAAGGACTTACATAATGCGCTCGCTGAAAAGTATCCCAATTTATCCATAGCAGATATCACTAAGGCTATTGACAAATTTGATAAGTCGCTCGTTCGAGGCTGTATACTGTATACTTCATTGGACAGTGATCAGCTTTGGTCTCAGACGGAGATAAGAGGGTTTCTAACGATATTCATAAATACAAATCACCAATTTTATGAGAAAATAATTGCCCCTTTTAGAAGAATGGGATTTGACTCTGCCCTGACCTCAATTGAGCTTTTTATAAGCAGTTTAGCTTGGGAAGAAAATGAACATTTTGATTCAGACGACAAGGCAAGGCATTTAAGGAATTTCAGAACCTTCGTCGGGGTACATCTCAATAACTATCTGGAAGAGAACGATATAGAAGTCAGAGAAAGTGATTTTGAGCAGTTTCTAAAAGAATTTGCAGAAAATGTTACTTAAAAGCGGTCTTGACCTTTCTAGCGAGTTAAAGAATTTTGTACAACAATCTGAACGCTCAAATGTATTTGTGCCCTATGTAAAGCTTCAATCGCTGGAAGAGTTATATAAAGACATAGTCACGCCAGAGGTATTGGTGGTAAGGTGGGATCCAATGGACTTTGTATCGGGAGTTTCGGATATTGAGATTTTTGATTTCTGCAAGAAGAACAACATAACGCTTTATAGGAATCCACGTCTTCACTTAAAGGCATTCATTTCCAATTTTGAAAAATGCTTCTTAGGGAGTGCAAACATCACTTCCAAGGGAATAAACATTCCTGAAAACCCAATTCATAACTATGAACTTGCCACAATTGTTGATAACTTATCTATAGAGGATAGGCTTTATTTTAATATCATCCTAAACGAAAGCTCGTTAATTACTGACAACATTTATCAGCAGATTTTAAAACAAATACCTGAAGCTAAAGCCAGGTTTCCCAAACCAAGCAAGTTCAAAATTGGGATTGAATACCCCGACAAAAATTTCCTGATTTCTTCGCTTCCCATGACTTATGATTTGGACATACTCCAATCCATCTACAAAGAACGAGAGCATCCTGATGAGGTAGAACTTAACTGTGCATTGCACGATCTGGCCTTATATGGAATTACATTTGGACTATCCGAAATTGATTTTGTTGAACGGCTGAGTGTATCATTTTTCAAACATCCTTTCATAATAGGTTTCTTGGATCAACTGGATGAGAAGGGAGAACTATACTTTGGTGAAGCTAAGGCCTGGATTCAAAATAATTGTTCTGACGTACCTACACCTAGAAAATGGGAAATTACCTCGAACATCCAGATTCTCTATCGTTGGATAGAACGTTTAGGAGATGGAAAATATGGGGTAGATCGACCTAACTATTCTGAAAGACTTTACTTGATCAAATAAAACAACTGGCGCAACCAACTCCCTCGGCCTCTTCGATTTCTTCCTTCCAGCTATTTACATTACGTTTTTTGCTGAGTCGTTGTGTTCGCAAGAAATGTTCTCTCTTAATAGCCTCTATTCGCTCCGGACCGGATAATTCTTCCAATGTTTCTTCCTCCATCCAGGTGTAGCCATCCTTCTCATATTCCTGGGCTCTCTCAAATAATGATCTGTGTTTTTCGTACAGCCATACCCATTCGATCTTTTGCTGATAGAAACAGAAAAAGCATCCCGACCGGCTCCTAGAATATTCTCCTGTTACGACCTTGCCATCAATCTCTACTTCATAAGTCTTTTTATCATAGTAAGCAGGAATCCCTACACCACTATCTCTCAAAATTGAAAATATATCATCGATAACAAGAATGTCCTCATTTTCAACGAGAGGAAAATGATCCAGTTTGCCAATCGGATAGTGCGTCCCTTTTAGAGATTCGAATATCACTTTATTGAACAAGGATATGCTACAATCAAGCAAAGCATCAAGCTTTTGTCGCTGAGTAAACTCTGTGGAGATAGGAGTTTTAGCAACATCAAGAACAAAGTTGATCAGATGAGAAGGGGCTAGCCCCTCGTAAAGACTGATTAGATTTTCTATGTTTGAATTTGAGAGGACCAATTTAATCACGTCATCACTCCAGATGTTTCTCCTGAAGGGGAATATTGATTGGACATTCGGCTTTTTGGATATATACCCTTCCCTTTCCTCGTCACCTCTAATACCCACATAGGAAATAGTAGGTTCATCACCTATGTATGTCTCAAACGGTTCCAGCTTTAGTTTTTTAGTGCACCACCTGGCTGTAGAGGAAGGTAAATAACCTCCGTATTCAGCCAGGAAATGATCAAATGTGGTTTTATGAGGAGTGTCTTTTTCTGGTTCTACTGCTACAATTTGCCTGATGTTTTTTCCAAGACAACTATTAAGTTTCTCTATTAAATCGTAAGTCTCGTGCAGTTCCTTTCCGGTGTCGCATGTATAGTACTCGATATCAAGTTCAGGATGCCGGTCTTTGAGGTATAACGCAAGTGCTGCACTATCCTTACCGCCTGAAATTCCTAAAACCTGTCTAACCTGCATATTATAATCTTTTTAATAATCGTACCATTGCGGCTTTACCCAATTTTTTATCCCCCTCAACCAACCTCATGAGCTGTTCTTCAAGAACACCCAGCTCCTTTTCTTTATTTGGGTCTATGATAATATTTTCCTTTTTACTTTCACCACTTACCTCAGTTAAACGTAACTGCACAATCTCTTCCTCATGACGTTCATCCTTTAGCTGATGAAGTTCGACCAGATTTTCAAGATCCCCCAATAGCTTGATCGTATTATCAGTGAGCAAAACCTCTTCCTCATCGTGAATTTTTTGGAGTGGTTTTCCAAGGATGACATCTGCGAGTGATTTCAACCATGAATCCCGATCATCGAGTTTAGACTGTATCCTATTGAGCAATGTTTTCTCTTTTGGAAGTAGTAAATGAGGTTTGAGCCCTTTAAATCGAGCCTGAATTTTTGGTTTGTAAACATCAAAATCTACATCGGGGATACCTAATTGGTCAAGAACAAGTTTTTCGTACCTATCCAATAACTGCTCATAGCTTGTACGAATCTCATAAATGGCCTCATTCAAGTGCTTTATAAATCCATCTAAAACGCCTGTATCCTTACTTTCCAGATCGAGTTCTTGATAACCTAGTCCTCTTGGAAGCTCTTCCAAAAGAGCAGTCTCCGGATCCTTGGCATTTGCTATTGCCTTTCGTACCCCTTTAGCCGCAGGAGACATTCGCTCACTTTTTTTGGCATACTCTGGCAAGTTCTTGTAGAATGCCATGAACCTACTGAATATAGCTATAAGCGAACCTGCCGTTTTTCTATTTTCACCATTAAGTCCTGTTATTTCTTTGTACTTCTGGAATAAATTTAACTTCAACCCATCTACCTGATAGGCCTTGACATAATAGTCAGATGGTTTTTTGTGTAGTAAATCAAGCACCTCACTGGTCAGGTACGGGATATATCCCTCCTTCTTATGAAATAAGGCATAATCCTGATCTTTGATGATCAGGAACATAGGTATCCAGAAATCAATAAACCCTTTCTTAAGCTTAAAAGGTGGCCTGGCTAACTCTTCATATAGTATCGACACATTCTTTTTGACTGTTTTAGAATCGGTCAAGAAATCATCACAGTGCTCCCACAGTGGCCAAAAAGTCTGGTCTTCAGGCTTTGTAAGAACCCATGATTCGTCGCTTGAAATGTGGATTCCAGTCTCCTTCAATAAACTGAGGTATATGGTCTTTTGGGGTGGGAATTTATTGGGGTCGTATCCCAAATTTTCTTGTTCTTGTCTATCTAAAAGGTCTTTTAGCAGATATTTTCGAGCAGTCAATATGGGGCCACTTAAATGCTCTTTGTTAACCATTTCATTGGTATAGGTAGGAACCAGTGAATAGGCGTTTCTTGCCACAGAAGATAAGGTCTTGTTAAGCTCCGCCTTAGAGTGAATCTGGACACTCTTTCCTGCATAGTACCACATTACCTCATCTCCATCATCGTATAACCTAGATTCAAGGATCTCATCTAGCTTACTTACTTCGTGCTGTCTCTCCTCTAATAGAATCTTTTTTGCCGCCCTATCATCCGGATATTTTTTAATGACAAAGTCAATTTTTTCTATTTCGAATAATGTTTGGTGGATAGAATCGGTACTCTTCAACCAAACAAAAATTTGTGATGCGGTGTTTTTTGACGCATGCTGCACCTGGCCTTTATTGATGGAGTCATTAATGACCAGGTTAATGTACCCATCAATTTCTCCTTTTGGTTCTTGAATGCTTATGTCTTCTGTGATTCTGAATTTAAAGAACCGAGGAATGCCTTTTTCATAATAAATGCTTTTGGCAAATACTACCGGCACATCTAAATAATAGTTGATCCTTTCGGCCAGATCAATAGCTGGAGTTATTTTGCTATTGGCTTCAAGAAGTTCCTGTTCAATATCTACATCAGTACCATCAATAAAGAAGTACTTATTCTTATGATTAAAAAACTTGATGATGCGCTGTTCAATGAGCTTATCTATCAGGCGATCAGGATCACTAATACCTAGTGCGAGCTTTGCATATGCATCTAAAAACTGCCTGTCGAGCCTGCCTAGTGGCTTTGAAAATAGGTTAACAAGTCCAATACACTTGATAATTTTGGCCAGATCTTCATAATCATCAGGATTTAAAGCATCGGCTTTTTCCAGTGCTGTCAGCATTCCCCTCCATTGAGGTTTATGAGGGTTTGAATCTTTATCCTCAAGCTCACTGGTGAGGTTTTTGGTTAAGTAGTCAAATACCTTTGCAACATTGAAAGTTTCATTTTCAGAGCCTTGAAAATGAATCAGGCTATTTTGGTCATTTGATGAGAGAAAAGTAAACAGTGATCGTTCATTCTGTCCATATCGTTGCAGAGCCTGTGTGAGTACGTTCGCAGCAAGATAATCCAGTGGGTAAAGATTCTGAGCAAGTTTTCTATCCAGGGTTTCGGAATTAGAAATAAGCTTACTCTGATTGATTTCTTGAAATAGCTGATCAAACGTTTTGGTATTGGAATACTTGAGATCAAACTCCTGGATACGCTCAGCGGCCAAAAACAAAAGCTGTTCGACAGGCTCGTCAAAGGAAATGTCAATCAATCTACCCTTTACCTTCTCCCATTCCTTCTTTTGAGTTCTATTCAAACCCCTGGCATAGGCACCAAAGTTTTGATGCAAGGTAGTGATCAATAATACATTCTTCTCCGGAT
This sequence comes from Ekhidna sp., assembly GCA_965601465.1. Taxonomy (GTDB): domain Bacteria; phylum Bacteroidota; class Bacteroidia; order Cytophagales; family Cyclobacteriaceae; genus Ekhidna. The sequence goes on from OZ271834.1 coordinate 4,767,079, forward strand.
CATTGGCTTTTTCAGCGAGTTGCTGGATGAAATAAAGCTCCTTTTCCGGGTTGTGTTTGGCAGCATATTCGAGAAACTTACCAAACTCATCTACAACGATTATTAGAAACTTACCTTCTTTCTTTAGCTTTTGTGCTTTTTTGTCAAGTACCTTGAATAAAACCGCTTCTGAATCGTTGGCATCTAGATCAAATTTTTGTTTTAACAGCCCAGTTAGGGAATTTGCTTCACCAATAATCTTTAAAAACTCAAACTTTTTTATTCCATTGAATTGTCCATTCAGAGGAGCAAAATAGGCCTTATCGTTTTTGAGGTTTTTTTCCAACGCCCATAAGAAACTGGATTTACCTGTTCCATATGAACCTATGATATTGAAAGAGTGCTGCCCTGACTTATAACCTTGAATAAGCCTGTTATACACCTCCAATGCATTGGGTGTTGTTATATAGTGAATGTCATTCTCGACATCCCGTTCGATATTAGTCGATGCGGTGTACCTGAGCATTATAGTAATCTTCTAATACGTTCCATTTTTGCGGAGACCCTTTGATTTGAACCTCTTTTCTCCCAGCGTCCTCCTTATAAACCACAAAATTATACTTATCACATACTCTAGCAATTAGGTGTTCCAACCCCTCCGCATTGCAGCCTAAACTATCAGTGATTTCACTTTGTATTGAATCAAACGAAATTGAAACTTCTTTATCAAAGCAATCAAGAAGCATGTAAAGAAAGATCTCACATGGAAGTTCTCTTCTCTCGGTAATTTTCAACTGATACAATTCACCCTCTGTGAGATCACCTCCATCGATTTTATCAATAAGATTGAGACCTATGAATATTGACGTCAGGTCATCTTCCAACTGCTTTCCACTCTTTCGGTCTAATAGGTAAGTTTTTATGAAAACTTTGATATCGTTCTTGAGCGTGGTTTCACCTACTGTAGATCCGAATCGTTGGGCTTCACGAGCGAGGTAGCGCAATAGCTGCTGTACCGTAAATTGAGAGTTTACCTTCGTCTTACGAAACTCCTTGAAAAATAAAGTGTAGATAGATGCTACTTCTGATCTAATTAAGTGATACTGTAATAGCCAGAGCGTTCCTTCATACTCCAGAAAAGGATCAAACCCATTCTTGTCATCAAATATGGTATGTGCTACTTCTGTTGGTTCATTTTGGTCATTTTTGAGTGAGAATGCCCGCATCCAGAAATTTATGGAAGCAACCATATTTTTTCCCACACCCAACTTTACAACCGCATCGTCAGAAGTGAAACTAAAGTCACTTTTGAGGAAATCATATCCTTTTTTCAACCAGAAATGGCGGCAGTGAAAGGTCTCATGCCCTGTGAAAGTTAGTTTATTCATTCACTTTAGTTTTTTGTGACTTTGGAAATAAAATCAATTGATCCGCATTTTCCATAAACTCCTCAGCTTGTTGAAGAAACCAATCTTTCATTGTCAAGTCTTTTACGTTAAGCACTTTGTAAAGATCTTTTTTGAACTGTGGATCTACTTCAATTACTATTTTTCCAGAGTCACCTCTTGCCATAATACCAAATGTTATGTCACATATGTAATGTGATGTGAAGTTAGTGAATTCAAGTGAGGAAGTCTAGCGGAACACATAAGTATTCTTTAATCAGACAGACTTACTTCCTTAGCAGGTCAAGAAATCGCTGAAACTTGGATTTAAATTCCCATCTACCAAGTTCGGTTTTCAGTTCACCAAGATTTTGACTTTTATTCCTTAGTTCTGTTTTAAGCCGATTGAGGTGTGATTTGAGGGTATTAATTTCTATCTGTTTCTCTTCGTTTTCACTTTTCACCTCACTCAATCTGTTTTTGTACTTTTCGGTTGATGCTTTTAAGGAAGATACTTCATGGGTCAATTCTTGAATAAGCTCATTTTCCAGGTATTTTGTAGAAGTGGTATCGACTAGCAAGTCACCAAATATTTGCTTACTAAAGGCATTTCTCATTATTTGTCGCAACTTACTTTCTTCCTCTTCTGTGGTTTCTGAGGCACTTTTATTCGATTTTAGCTTTGAACCAATTACAACCTCCACCATCGCTACTCTTTTTTGCTCAAAGTCAATGATTTTCTTTCCTCGAACATCATTGGTCACAAAAACCTCCAATGCTAATGTTCTATTCCATTTCAGTGCTAACCATGTTGGTTTTGAAAATACGACAAGCAAATCAACAACGTAATTATTATCCCCTGCGGTAGTTGGAAATTCTTCAAAAATCTGATCCGCTTCGATTTCAAGATCCACTTTTTTATATGGTTTGAAACGCTTATCCGTAAGCTTGAGGTTCAAAACCCGTAAATCAGAAATTACCTCTTGGGCTATTTGGTGAGAAATAGTCAATCCTGAAGATCCCTTCTTGTCATCTGGAAGTATTCCGGGATAAAATCGAAATGTCTTTTGTCCTCTATTGAAAGTAAGCTTTGGGCTCTCTGTGCTCTTCTTCAAATACAGTGGGAAGTTCAAATCCTTGAATTTCTTAAATTCAACTTCAGACATTTTAACCAAACTCCACCTGTTAACGGTCTCCCATTCGCCATCTCTATAGTTATATGCTCGGAGTTTACTTGGTATCATAATCTCAGTTTCGCCTGCAACTCCTCCAACCTCCCAATCAACTCCTCAAACTTCAAACTCTCGCCATAAATCATACTTTCCTGCATGGTTTGGTAGTCCTTTTCCCAGGCTTTAATGATATCCTTTGGAGGGATGAAATTGAGCTTGTCTTTGGCATGATTGGTATAGTCTATACCTCGAAGCGGATTAAATACTTGCCGATGAGTGATTATTGCATCATAGAGTTCCTGATCTTCTAGGGCTTGCCGGCCATGATCAGTATCCATCAGCTTCTCAATATCATAGAGGTGTCGGCTCAGACGATCTACTCGAATATGCTCTGCCGGTTTTTGGAATTCTTCATGAAGTAAGAAGATCTTCTCCAGGAAGGTTCGTTTTGGTAATACCGTCTGTACATTGAAAGGTTTATCAGCAAAGGCTTGATCAGGGTATTGCTGCCCAACCAGCGAGCGGATCTCTCGAGGTTTTATTGGTTCCATCAGTGAACGTGAACCAATCTCTATCAAGACTCTCGGACGTAGGTATTCGTTCTGCTCCGTCAAAGCCAGATAGTTCCATTCAATGACTAGTGGGTCTGTATCTGAATCCTTGAAGTCCTCAACAGAAAGCTCAACATCCGGAATCTCCAGTTCCTGAACTTTATCATTTAATACCTTCAAGAACTCTCCTTCAATAAAAGCACAGGAAACTTTCCTTAGTTTTCTTACCTGTGTTTTACTGAGGTCACCTTCAAAGCCAAGAAAACTTCGATCTATGGCAAGGTCAATATCTTCTGAGAATCGTTCGATCAAGTTCCATCCCTTGCTCAATGAAGTACCTCCTTTAAATACCAGGTATTGAGCAAATGGTAAGTCAAATACGGCATTCAGGGCTCTGGATACCCACCAATCTTTCTCAACTGCTGCAGGAGGCAATCCTGACTGAATGCTGACCTGATTGAAAATTTCTCTGCGTTGATCATTAGATAATGAGAACCATTCTTTCATTGAGTTGTCGCTTTTGAGTGAAGCATGATTTTTCGGATCCAGGCCGGAGCTAACCTGGCATCATGCAAAACATGATCAGGATTTTCTTTATTGAGAAGTTCTAGGATTTTGGCTTTTTCCGTTTCAGTGACCTGGCCTTGCCCCAACTCTCTCAATGCCTGGATGACCAGACCACTTATCTCACCTTTGACTGCTAGATTCTTTGGTGTTGTCTTTTTGAACTTGATGCTGTTCTTACCGACTTTAATTTCTCTTGGAGCCCCATCGGTGAGATAAACCACTCTCATAGGCACTTGAGTAGATAAACCCAATCGATTAAGTGCATGGACACCTGTAGGGATAATCCTGGCCTTGTCTCTACGGGCAATGGCTTGAGCGATCTCATCCACTGTAGGATATATAGTACCCAAAAGATCATCTCGCTTGGGGTATAGATAAATGCCTTGTGCTATTCGGATAAGAATATCACCTTGATCTAGTCTATGTAAAGCCTGCCTGACTGCATCGTCAGTACCTAACTCTTCAAAATCTTCCGGGAAGAAAATTTTGCCCAAGTCTTTCTTAGAAAGCTTTGAAGTAATCTTTTTTTCAACTGTTTGAGCTTGCATAGCCAATATTACCTTGTCACAAATTTAGCAAATATTTGTGACAACAATGCTCAGAAATACAAAGAGATCAGGGGTTACCCTCTTTAACTAAGATTCGGCAATATTTCATTTTATTGCCGAATCTTAGCAGTACACCCTTCTGTAAAGAGACAAAAAAAGGGGACTCCATCTGAGCCCCCCCAAATGCTGCTGACTAAAGCAGCGAACCAGCTATTTCATGTGTATTGATATCTTTTTAGTTGCCACATGGAATTCGTCCCGAATATTCGGGACTCATTTCATACATTGATTTTTTTGCTTATCCAATTCATCTTCCATGATGTCCAGGAAATCGAAAAAGATGTTGAGCTCTTCCAGGAACTCCGGCGTGTCTTCAGGTAGATTTTCGATCTCTTTCATCACGTAAGTCATGGTGTACAGACGAATCTTCCTTCTTAATTTCTTGATATCAATAAACCCAAAAAGGTCGGCAAACTCAATCATCATTCGGTCATTTACCATTGAATCGGCAGGTATAAAAACCATTCTGTGGGTTGGTTCCATAAAGCTATTGTTCTCTTGAAGTCTAATGTAAGCAAATAATTCTTCACACTGTATAAATACAGTGCTTTTAAATCCGTGTTATATCAATTTTTGAATCTCACTAATGATTCAAAACGTGCTAAACGACATAGATACATTGCAAAAACGAGTTGGAGAACAGATCAAATTTATCCGAGAGTCCAAGGGAATTAAGAACTATGAAAAGTTCGCCATCCGCAATGATCTTGATCGTGCACACTACTGGAGAATCGAAAAGGGAGAAGCAAATCTGACCCTAAAAACCCTCTGCAACGTCTTGAATAAATTGGATACCAAGATCGAAGACTTCTTCCAACAGCTAGCTGAAAGAAATGAGTCTGATTCTTCGGAAGCTTCTTCTTGATTAGATATTTGATCAGTCTACTAAGTTGTCAAACAATCTGGCTGGTCAATTCTTTGGGAAGTATATCAATGTCCTGATTATGATATGTCGTTTAGCATAAATCAAGACCTTGGGCTTGGAATATAGGTGAGGGATTATGTTAGAACTACTATTTTTCCTCCCGCTTTGTTAGCTTCCATATATTGGTGAGCCTCAGCTACCTGATCCAAGCTGAAAACACTATCAATGTTGATTCGCATATTTCCATTCACCACTTCATCAATGAATTCTTGCAGAAGCTCTTTCGAGAGATTATTTGATTCTCCCATATAGACTGTCAATCTGCCAAGTGAAGGTATATCTCCCATTGGGGTGAATTCTTTCATTGTCCATTCATTTCCAAGAATACCTGTCATGCAGACTATGCCTCTTGTTGCAATGCATTTCAGAGAATCTTTCAATGTCCTTGTTCCGATTAGTCCCAGTACTTTGTTCACTCCATCTGGAAGAAGTCCTCTAACCTGATCATGCACCTGGCCTTCATCTATGACTACATGGTCGCATCCATTGTCAACAAGTAATTGCTTTTTATCCGGATTTCTTGTTGTAGAAATTACTGTTAGGCCTTTTGATTTGGCTAGCTGGCAAGCAAGTATCCCGATAGATGATGTACCACCCCGAATCAAAAGTGATTCTCCTGATTGAATTTCAAGTGCTTGATTTAGTGACCCTGAAACCGTCTGAAACATCTCAGGAATGGCTCCTAAAACTTCCCATGGTAAGCTGCTTTCAAACGGAAAGACAATTTCAAGAGGCACTAAAGCATATTCTGCATAGCCACCATCAAAGAACCTACCCATTCCACCCATAATAGCAGCCACTTGTTGTCCCTTTTTACATATCCCAGATGGATCTTCTTCTACAATACCCACACACTCAATCCCCTGAATACGGGGGAATTCTACGCCAGGTGAATCACCTCTTCTTGTAAAAAGTTCTGAACGATTTAAGCCGAAGGCTTTCACTTTGATTAATACCCAACCTGAATTAATATTAGGTTTGGGTACTTCTTTTATTTGGATTACTTCAGGATTTCCTGCTTTGGTTGTAACTGCAGCTCTCATTGTTACGATTTGGGTTCAGTTTTATTGAACATATACCTTGCAATCTTCCACTGGTTATTTACTTTTTCGAACACAAATAATTCTCTATTTGCTTCGGGAATAGTGTCCCCCGTTGCTCGAATCAGTGTAGTCCCTTTTGAGCTTGTAACTGCAAAAGCAAAGTCATTTTCTACTTCAATTTCGTCAATGTAAAACTCAATATTGAGTTGAATCTGAGAAAAAATGAATTCGTAGGATTTCAGAATATTCTCGGAACCAATTGCTGACCGTGCTTCTGTAGGCATAAAAATTCCATCTTTGGTATATAGGCTCTGAGCTAATTCTGCATTTGAAGTATTCAGTGCCTCTTTGTACTCGCTTAGGAGGGTTTCAATTTTTCGTTTCTCATTTTTTTGCATGACTTCTGATTTTCCGGTTAAAATTTGATTTGACTTCTGATCCTTATCTTGGCCACAAGATGCTACAAGGACAAAGACCATTATAGGCACAATTAATTGCTTCATTTCACTTTCGATTTGTTTGAAAGTAAAATTCCTAAAACCGGGTTATGCCAACCTATAAAGTAGTTTAAGAAAAAGTCTTAAGGTAGTTTAAGCCTTCGCTATGCGTTTTCGGATCGTACTTAAGAATTCCGGAGTGACTCCAAGGTATGAAGCTATTTGAACGTTTGAAATTCTATTAAAAAAGTCAGGGTAACGTTGCATAAAATCAATGTATCGTTCTTCTGCTGTAGAGCTGATATTTTGTATGGTTCTATGCTGCGTACTAACCAACGCATTTTCAGTGATTACCCGAAAAATTCTATTAAATTTTGGAAATTCAACGAACATTCGGTTCTGGTCTTCTTTTTTGATTTGGAGAATGGTAGAAGGTTCAATTGCCTCAATATAAAGTTTGCTTGGCTTTCCACCGTGAAAACTACCAATATCACCAATCCACCAATCTTCTATTGCAAACTGCAAATTATGCTCTTTAGCATTCTCGTCAACGTAGTACATCTTCAGGCATCCTTCCACCACAAATGTGTTGAGTTTGCAAACGTCTCCTTGCTGTAGAATAAGTTGCCTTCTTTTAATCTTTCGTGCGGTGAACACTTCTTGTATGAAGGATACTTCTTTTTTATCTAAAGTTAGATGTCTTTTGAAGTATTCTATGAGGGAGTCTATCGGCATTACCAAATTTAAGATTCTAAACGATTTACTCAAAAATGTCATTAAGGTTTGGTAATCAAAAAAGGTAGTTTGAAGAGATACCTGTTGGAAAGAGAACTAGTATTTCATTCTCCTATACATCAGTTTTTTAAAACTCCATATCTACTTTCCCAAGTTCAGGAATATGATTCGTTCCAACTGTTTCGCTTTTGTTGTAAGTTCTCTTTACGAGTTTTTGCATCAAATGTGATCCATTTAATTAAGGCTCGCCCAATCGTTCAAATAAATACCTGACAATCTCTGGACGCAGCAGCTTGGTGTGCTTCGTGTAGCCAAATTGCTTGAGTTCATCCAGGTACATATGGATCCAGGAAGAGAAGGTCTTGGTGCAAACGTTATACATGGATGCTAGCTCGTACTTGTAGTAAGCCTTGACTTTCGGTAGCTCCTCATCCTGAAGAACAACTGGCATGAGCGTATTCTTAGCGTCCGACTGAAAGAAGTTTTTCTGTTCCATACTGGTATCCATTTATTCGTCCCAACTTGGAATCAGGTCTCCAGAAGTATGATCTTTATCGTAAGTGATTTTTATAGGATCATCAAAAATGTAAACCCCACCTACAGACTGAATGGCAATACCATGCTTAGATGAGATGCGCTCTAAATCCTTAACGAACTTTCCAAATCTGATTTTTTGACTTTGTCTTTTCATAGTTGAATCATTTTCAATTTTCCCTCACGATCAATGTATCCCAAAGCATTAGCTGGTTGACACTCTTCAGGAATCAATTCCTCTCCGAGTGTATTCCCCACAAACCCACCCAGGAGGATATAGGGATAGTTGTTTTCTATCTTCATGTGCCGGGCAATCATAAAGCCAGTCAAACTGCCAATGAGCGCCAGGCCAGCCTTCTTCGTATTCTTAGAGATTTTCATAAGCCATTCGTTTTGATAAAGAGCTGGCTACTACTGCTACCGTTGAAGCTACTAAAGACGACCAAGCTGCCACCTGAAGGTTTCGTCTGCGCTCATCTCGAAAATCCACCAAGGTCAAGGTGAACCGATTGCCATATAGCTCTCGATGAATCTGTGCCAGTTTCATCACAAACTTGTAATCAGCAGCATTTGCAAAGACCAGACAACCAGCCGAGAAATGATCGATGATTTTCGCTGTACCCACCACATCCGCTCGATGGATATTGATCCCAAACCGTCCGGTATCCGGACGGCCACTTTCAAACCAGTTGAAGATACCTTTGCGATCATAATCTCGAATGACTGTCACATCCTCGGTTTGAACCAATGCCTCATAAATTCCCCTGTGAAAACCAATGCTGTAAGCGTTGAGATATTGGCCTTTTTTCAAAAAAGCAGTCCCTTGAGGATGCATGGGGTTGTCCAACCAATATTGTCCGGGATCAGTAGTTGCCTGGAAAACATGATAGTTCCACTTTCCCTGCTCGGTGACATAGAAAACATGGATTTCATCATCGAACCGATTGCTACGAACAAACTTGCTCCGGTAAGCCACAATGTTCAGCTCATAGGGTCGGGTAAACAGTTTGTACCCTTTGTTTTTCAATATTTGCTTCGTCTTCTGAAGCATCAATCTCCAATGAAATTACTTACCGCCCAGACTTGCCGTTGAAGCCTTCGCTTTCGGTAAACTCCATCACCTTCTCTGGATCCATCATCGTTGGTGTTGCCCTCTACTGTTGTGACCCAATGCCCCTTCCATTCATCTACGAATCCGATATGAGCCGGACGGTTCAATCGATCAAACCAGATCATAAATACATCTCCAGCTCGTGGAAGCTTTTTGATGAATTGACCTCTTTGGTAAATGAGATTTTGCTTCTTCGAATAGCTAGGAACCCATGCACTTTGAGGGTGCTGCACATCCACTTGCTGGTAGCACCAACTAACAAAAGCAGCACACCAGGCATAGCCTGGAGCAAAGCCAACGGCTGCCAAATATTGCTCAACCTGCTCCCCTCGGTTTGCTCCGCCTTGCTCCCGAACACCAATTTGGCTGGTATAAATTTGCTGAAGCTTTGCTCGCTTGCTGCTTATATAATCCTGGCCAGCAAGACTGCTGCAAACAAAAAAGCAAAGAAGATAAGTGTAGATAGTTTTAGCTTTTGCCATGGTTCGATTCGTTTAAAGTCTTTTGCAAAATGATTATCGAGATAGTCTTCCGGAGTGGGCCAGATCAGCTTCATCAGGATCCTGACAATCCCATGCAATACAAAGAGGCCGATCACGGCGAAGAGATAGACCTGAAATACTCCAGCATCATAAGTGGCTGCTGTGGGATCCACCCTTCTGAGCAGAATTGGGCTATAACTCCAAAGTACCAATCCAACCACGATGGAGAAGAGTTCTCTCCATACTTTGACGTAGTTCCACGCCTTTTTTAAAATATGTTTCATCGTTTTTAAAGTTTAATTCGCTCCCGTCGCACGGGTCATATTAGTTTTAAGTTTTGTGAAGGGGCGTAAACCGTCACCCCGTTTTCAGTTAAAATTTGGGCTACTCCCTTCTGGTTGTTGGTCAGGTAGCCGATTACCGTTTCTGGTTCCAGTGCTGGTAGTATGTAATCGCCGTTTCCATTTCTGAGTAAAGTCGGTTGTGAAGTAATGGCAACATCCAGGAGTTTGCTTTCAGTGCCATACAAAATCATTTCGTCCGTATCATCAAATTGACTCAGTCCGGATAGTGTCCAAATGCCTCGAGAGTTTTGTCTAAGGCCCATCCTTCGGAACTCGGCTCTGATCTTGACTTTTGCTGCTTCGTTGGACTTGAATGCTACACTGAGCAAAGCAGTCACCGGCGAGCTAACTCGAACGTTCTTCACTCTTCGATTTACCAAATGACTTTTTACAGACAGGTAGTCTGCCTTATTATTCATTTTCTTCAGCGCATTGAGCGTACCAAATAAGTTGCTCCGATTTGCTGCTGAAACCAGCTCGTCAGCAATCGCTTTTGCATCGGAGGAGCTACCTGCAGAACCAGTACTTGCTCCCTGAGTGATCTGGTTAAAAACAGCTTCGGTCACTGTAGTAGGAAACCCGCCAGCTCTTAGTGCTTTTTCCGTACCCCCTCCAAATACACCATCAGGAGTACCATTGCGTCCTATGCTTGTTGATCGAATGTGAGAAGCTGCTGCACCTCCTTTATTCAATAGTCCTTGTTGAAGTTGCACTACCAGATTTCCTCTTGATCCTCTTCGAAGCGGAAAACCAACTCTTGGAAGTCTAGGAATTCTTGGAGTTGGTAAAGTCGGATTGGTGATCGCTGGAATAGTGGGGACAATGTTGTTTACCGTCAGACCATTGCCCTGGCTCATCAGCTTGCGGTCTTGCAAATAGTTGAACAGCAAATACCCTCCACCAAGCACCGCACCAGCACCAATTCCGTAAATGATGTATTTCTTCCTTAGCTCCGCTTGCTTGGCAGCATCTGCTTTTGCTGGCTGCTTTTGTTTTGATCTTGTTGTCTGTCCTGTGCTCATATCGATAACCAAGGTTTAGGGTTTTGAATTAATAATTTCCAGGGCGAGTAAGTATTCTTCAGAATCCAGCTCGCTTTTTAGGTCAGCTGATAGGTTGCGGTTAAACAAGTCCCGGTAGGCCCGCTGCACTTTGCGAAACATGCTTTGTGAGGGGATGGCTTCCAGGTTGGAAAAGAGCATTTCTTCGTTCGTGCCCCAACCGAAATAATTGTCATTTTCAAAGGCCAGTTTTAGCTGAGTAGCGAAAGTGGCCGGGCTGCCTTCTACCAAAGCTTCTTGCTCTCTGATGTTCTTTTTGAAGTTCCTCACTACTCCACGAATGCCTAAAAACACACCGATCCCTGCACCCGTCGCAATAAGAGCAGTGGTCAGCTGACTGCCCATGCTGATTCTAGGGCGACCGTCATAGACGGCTTTAATAGCTGTGGTTGCAGGAATCATCGTTTACTTCTTTACACCTAGTTTCATCTTCACCACATTTCGAACAAAAGCATCTGTTTTGAAGATGCGCTCCATTTTGATGATTCCCTCTGCTTTGAACGTAGAGATCATCATTTCAAAAGCCTTTTTGACCTGGTTCGCTTCTACCTGGTTCTTCGCTTTCAGTTTTACTTGTATGTCGAATTTTTCCATTTATGCTTCGTTTTGCTCGTTTAGATTTTCGGTTTGCATTTGCTGAGATTTCCTGACTTTAGCTAGTTGCTTGAGATAGTAGACCACCTTTCCGATCAGTGTTTCATCCTCGGTGATTTGCTCACCCAATAGGGAAATCATCTGCACCACTTGCTCAAACTGCTCATCATCAAATAGCTCACGGAAGTATTCAGCAATGCTCAGCAGATTTTGCTTTTCTTCCGACAAGCCTGCCGGTAGCTGACTCATTTCCTCACCAGATAGCTCGCCTAATGTTTCTGCCAATCCTTGCATCTCCTTTGGATATCGGCGAGCTAATCCATTTACGGCTCCAGGAAGGAGAGCTTTACCTAGCTCAACAATTCCCAGCTTTTTGACGAGCTCCTCTACCTCAGATTCCTTTTCTTCTACCTCTGCTTCAGACTTCTCAAGTTCTTTCTCTAGCCGCTCAATCTCTTTTTCCAATCGGGCAGTTTCCTTCTTTGATTGCTCAAAGTCTCTTTTCAATAGCTCGTCCCGTAGCATGGAGGACACCTGACCATGAATGCCATCGAGTGCTTCGGTTCTTGATTGAGCCACCTCATCCAGTTTACTCTTTAGCTGCTCATTTTCCATTGTGAGCTTTTGCAGAGCAAGTTTATCAGCCATGTTTCCAGATTGTGGTAATTGCTCACTTTGCACTGGATACTGGTGTTCCTGCTCTACATGCTCCTCTTTTCTCAAAACTTGCAAGTGCTGCTGCGCTCCATTGAGTTTGTGTTTCACATAGGCACTTTCATTGTCAATACCCAGGCGTTCCATCTCCTCGTATTGTTCATCAGTCAATCTGACGGATCCCGGTTTTCTTTGACGCTCTTCAATCATTGGAGTAGAATTACCTGGATAAATTTTACTTTTCGCCTTTCGTCTGCTGTGTTTCGAACGACAATGGCATCTGCATGCTCATGGATATTTTCTGACAAATTGTTGTTGCTGTAGTCGTACTCACCCAAATCAGAACTGATGGTGATTCCATCACCAGCTCCAATCAAGAACCAAATCTCATTGTAAGCAGCTAGCTCCATTTGCTGACCAGCTTCCAGATTGAGATCCTGAAAAACTATCCGATGGGTTTGAAAGCCCCGCTCTTGCACTCGCTGTGGTAGGTACCTTATGGCAAACTCCTCTGTCATTCTTCGATGGGTTCAGGTTCTTCTTCCAAGACCAGCCAGAGTTTCACTTCGTAGGGAAAAGTTGAAACGCCCTCGTCCTTGTAAGCTCCAGTCAGGTAATCTCCACTTACTTCAATATCCAATTCCTGAATTGGGATGTTCGGGATCGATTCGTCCAGTTCAACATCATTGCCTGATTCCAAATCGAAGGAACTCAGGAAACGATCTTCTATCAATCGATCAGGATCATTTTCCAGTGAAGTCACTGCAATGATCTGCTCTTTTAGTTCGACACTTCGCTTGCTCAATATGGTCAGTTCTCCAAATCGCATAAGCTACCCCTCTCCATAATAGTCATCGCCTTCACCTTCGTCAAAGTCGCCATCTTCATCGTCTTCGTCCTCATCACCTTCAGAACCTTCTCCATCCCCCTGATCTTTGAGCAGACAGACTTCCACATCTTCCCATTCATCGGCAATGCTCTCCCAAACCAGGTAGGCTTCTTTTTCCCCCGTTTCAGGGTCGGTCAACTCTAAAGTGAATGGGTTTCTAAACTCATTGATATGACCATTGATTGTCAGATAGAAATACGACCCCAGACGTTTTGGTAAAGCGAAATACAACTTATATCCGTAGCGAACGGAGACTTGAAAGCATTCTTGATCGCCTCCCTTGTAGCTGGCTTTTGTTAGGTCATTCACAATTTCAGCGGCACTGATCTCAGGTGGAGCGTCACCAATGTAAATTCGATCACCTTCAGCTTCTGGCAGCATCGCTGAATGGGAAATGATTACACCAACAACCTTACGAGTATGGTGTGGGATCTTCACTTTGAAAGTTTGGTACTGACCAGCATTTTTCAGTTGGATAACCACCGGAACGAATGTTCGCTTGATCAACTGTTGGGTCGATTCCCCGGCAAGGTCAGTATGGTCGATCTTTCTGATCATACCTCTTCCTCGATCAATAGCACTAAAGTGACCTGGTACCCTCCATCAAATTCAGCTTTCTGATGATTAGTGTCTTGATAGCGAATCTTGACAGATAAATCACCGGGTAAGACTTCTCCCAAATCGAAGAACCGATCCCGAGGGGCAACACTGATACTGGATACCAGTATCTTGCTGTCAAACCCCTCTGGAAACAGTTCATCACCACCAACCTCAATTTTTTGTGTGCCTCGATAGTACAACTTGTTAGGAAAATTGGAAGTAAGCTGAAGCCCTTTGACAAACTTCGTTTTCTTGGGCAATTCCCAATTCACAGGTGTATAAAGCTTCCCAGCTTCATTTACCTGAAATGAAAAGGACTTCCTGACTTCCCTTGTTGCTCTCTCCATCTCGATTTACGCTTATGCTGGAACAGTTGAAGTCCCTGCCAATACTACTTTCACGAGTGTCTTGTCCGGAGCATCATCTCCCAATTCGATAGTAAACTCGAACTCCTCATCATCCCTGATGAATCTTGGGTTTTCTAGGTAATAGGTTCCCAGATTGACCTGCATATTGTTGTCAGTAACAAACTCCTGCATCGGCCTTTCATCTACGATGATTTTCTTATTGGCCACAAACGTCCAGACACCATTTTGCAAACCAGCTACTGACTTGATAGAGTCGAAATTGGTCGACTTGATCAGTTGCTTCCAGGCGGTATCAGAGTTAGGGATGTCACCTTCAAACTCTTCAGCCAGCAACATGATTCGGTTGCAGAGAAACAGTCGATCTTTCGGCAACTTCGACTGGGTCACATTAGTCACACCAATCTCTTTTGCATCCTGCGTTTCGAACAAATGGATGGTTGCCCGGTCTCCGGCGTACTTGATCGAATAGTAGGCGCTATCCGAAAGTTGCAGCCTTCCTTCCTTGATTCCTTCGGCCACTTTAACCATTGCCGGATCATACTTCTTTCCTGACTCTCTTAGCGAGAGGTGAGCGTTTACGATTTCGAGAAACTGCTCTCTTGAATTTTTTCTCATCATGTTCATTGTGTTAGATTTTTGACGTTTTGATTTATTTGAATTAGGCGGTAGCACTTAGTTCCAGCGCATCCGTACCTTCCAGCTCCATAATGTCCGGATTGCCGAGCGTTCCTAAATCGCCGACTGTCTCAGTACCTTGAAAGTCTTCTTCATCACCTTCGATAAATTGATCCTCCACCACCGCATCGGTGTTCCCTTCTTCAAGTTGCCGAATGATCTCATCCACCTCAGACGTATCGAACTCAGCCAGTTCTCCCATGATTTCCGATCCATCATCAAGCATGATGAAAGAAGTATCTTCCAAATCTCCCAGCCCCAGCTTTTCACTGAGTGAGGGAGAAAGCTTGTCCAAGTAAATTTTCTTACCCAGTGCTTTGAGCGAAGAGATGGCTCGTTCTTTGGCATTGGATAACTCATCCTGGAATCCATCTACTCCGGACACGTTTGCATCATTGCGATTGCCAAATCCATTTGAGGCAACCATGCCTACTCCTGCAGAGGTGAGCCAATCACGCCGATACCATGCGCCACCGAAGATGGTGACCGCTCCAATCCAGAGGGAATGTCTACCCACTGCTGAACCGGCCACCATACCTACCAGCCCTGATCCAAGGTTTTTGCCTGTTTCGATCAGGCTATCTTTTACGTTTTCTGACTTTTCCATTTTTCTTCAGTTAAGATTTTTGAACTTGATTATTAGAGAAGAGCGGTTGGAACCATTTCCTTCTTTTTGGAAGTACTCCGCTTTTTCTTGCTCGTTTTGCGTTTGGTTTTTCCAGAGCCCTTAAATCGTCCTTTACTGTCCCGAGGAATTCCGTCGACAGACTTGCCCTTCTGCTTCTTACTTTTCTTCGATTGCTTCACAGCGTAGTACACGCCACCGCCAACAATCAAGACACCTGCCCCAATGAGCAATGGTTTCTTATTCTTTTGAAAGAAGTTTTCCTTTTCCTGTGGTTCCTCCGACGTTTGAACTGATGCAGTAGCCTGAGGAACCAAAGAGGTCGTCCTGGCAGAACTTGTAGGAATGATACCCGGAATCGATCTGGAACTAGGTGAAGGACGAGAAGGAACCGGACGTGGTGTAGTCCTAACGGTCGAAGAAGGAACTCTCCGGGCTGGCAGCCTTCTAACTGTAGGTATTCGAGCAGGTGCTGCACCGCCAGATGTTCTTCTGGTTGTCGTAGGCACAAAAGATCTTCCTCGGCTCGCAATACTTGAAGCTTGTGACTTCAAATTTGTTACATCGCTCTTCACTTTCTCTGCTTTATCAAAAACTCCGGTGATTTTGTTGAGTAATGAAGAAACTGTGGCTACAGCTCCTGAAGCGGCAGCTATAGCAGAGCCAGTGGCTATTGCCCCAAGACCTTCTATTTCGATAGTTCCTTCCAATAGCGATTCTACATCGTCAGGATCCATCTCCACGACCATTCTTTCAAACTCATCAGTGAAGTCATCATCAAAATCAACCGGACTACCCAATTCAAATCCACTTAATGGCACTTTTCGATCTCGGTTTCCTTTTCCGGTCAGGATAGCTTTCTTGAGGTTTTTACTTTTTCCTCCCGCTAATTCGTATATTTTGTGTGCTTTCCTTATCGCGTCTTTTAGTTTAGAAAAGCCACTCATGCTCATGCCTCGCTTTCTTGCTTCAGCATCGCTTAAGTAGCCAAATCGCAGACGTGAGGCTACCTTCATGAGGTTGATTTTCATGGCCAGTAAAAAGCCATTTCGAAGAAGTATAGTAGCTGGATTCAGAAATCTGTTAAAAGTCTTTAAGGCTGGCTTTAGTATTTTCTTTCCAGTGAATTTGGCCACCTTCTTAATACCTCTCCCGACAGGTCGAATCACCTTTTTACCAACGAAGCTACCTACCTTCTTTAGTCCTCTGCCGATCTTTTTTAAGAATCCCAACTCACCCAAACCATCTAGTACGTAAAGGTTCTCCTCTGCATCTGCATACATGACCACATTGCCATCCTCATCCAAAATTTCAAAGGCAATCTCTGGATCTTGGACATATCCAAGCGCTTCCAAAGCCTCCAACTGGTGGCCACTAAACTCGCCTTCTTCCATAGTTTCAAAATCTATGTCCTGGATGTCAAGGTTATCCAGTCCGGAGATGTGAGTGTCTCCTAATTCGTACCCGTCTAGTCGATGTAGTTCCATAGTTTAATTTTTAGTGATTTGAGAGGTTTTTATCTGGCGATTTTTTGTTTCTGAATTGCTTAGAAACTCTGCGAGTTTGTAAGTACCTAGCCCTACCCCAAGAGCAAGTAGTATCTTTCCAGCCATGTTTACTTTAATGGATTTGGTAGAGCTCACTACTGCCAGGTCTTTTACTGAAGCAGGCAGTATGCTTACCCTTTCAGTTGCGGCTTTAGGAGTTATCCTTGCTTTAGAAACTTGTCTGGCAGGTGGTCGGGAGGTAACTGGCAGTCGATTATTCACCTTGACAGGTGCTTGGGAAGCAACAATGGGTCTTTTGACCTTTCTGAGCGGAGCAAACCGACGATTGACTCTTCCAATTTCTTCATGAATGAGATCAAGAGTATCTACACCATTTATTCCTGATATTTCGCTGATTTCTCCAACCATACTAGAATCAGCCATGTCAAAGTCCATGACTCCTGAAAAGGGTACTTCATAATTGAACTGATCCGTTACACAATCCAGCGCGATGTAAGCATTATCTCCTGTTGGTACCACAGGATAGATATGCTGAAAGTAGGGTTTACCGCCATACTTAGTGATCCTGAGTCTATGTGGAATCACCAGGTTTGAAAGAATACTGGAGATGAAAACCGAATAGCAATCACAATCCACACCATGCTGCCGATCCGCCCACGTTCGGGAGGGTCGTCTCACTTGTTCAATACCAGCCTTATCCCTTGTGTATTGAATATGATCGTAAACAAAGTCCCAGATATTTTGACAGGTCTGTTCGACGTTTCGTCCTTTAAGTTTTTTGGCGAGCAGAGCAGTGTCGCCTTTGGTATCACGAACCATCTGCTTAATCAGATTGATAGTATGGTGAAGCTTGGCCTTACCTGCTGAACGGATCACACTGTCCTTTCTGGAGCTTTTGGGGATGAAAGCGTCAAACTCTCTTCCCAGGCGAATCGATCTTTTTCGTAGTGCCTGCATCAGAGATTGAGTTTGATTTGATCTTGTTGTTCGAAAGGGATGCCATTGACCCGACTAATGGTCGTAGCTAGGATATCAAGAGTGACTTTTTGGCCAGTGCGGATCTTTTGTACTATATCCGCTCCAAGTGTCTGTATCAATGAAAGCCAACCGGCAGACTGAATGTTGATCTCAAAGTTTTTCTCGCTGTTTTGAGGTAGGCTCAGCGTTTCATTTTTTACTGTAGAGGATCCTATGGAGGCTCCTTGATGGGTGAGATTGACAAAAGGAAATTGGATGGATAGGTTAACCGGATTTGGATTCTGAAGGAGCACCTTTACTCTCATCTCAATGCCTGACAGGCCAACCCTGTTGACCTTGAGGGTCGTTCGGGTCACCATCGTCTTGGAAGCCTGATTGAGCTTCAGCAAAAATCGACCAGCAAAAAATGTGGCCGCCCCACCTATGATCCATTTGAGCATCTGAGAATACGATTTTTCTCAAATATTCGCAGTGCATAATGCAAAGAAAAGGATGCTTGTGAAGTGCTGTAAAAGCTTGTTTATTGCAGGAGATAGATGGTTTTAAGCCTCATTTGATGGTTCTTATTGTATTTGAGATGGATGGAGTGTGAAAGATTGGTTCTTTTGAATTATTTGAACTGGTCTCTTCAAGATTTAGGGTGTATTTTGGTAGTATGTTTAATTCACTTCGATTCAAAAGCAAATCTGAACTCGCCCAAGAAATGGGCATCAGTCGTGAGACCTTGAGGAAGATACTGAAGGAGGTAGTCGGGTTGGAGACAGGTCGAAGGCAGTTGTTGTATCCAAGAGAGGTGAAGCGGATTTACCAAACATTTAGCGAAGAATAGATGTGGTTACTTTTACTCGACTTCACTTTAGATTAGGATGAAAATTAGTTTTTGTTACTGTACCAAGATTAGTTTTTACTAATGAACCTTCATATGCCCATTCAATGCCTTGATAGATCCGAACTTTTTACCACACTTCTCGCATTCAAAGTAATCTTGTTTACCATTTCCGTTTACTGGCTTGTAAACAGACTTTTTACTTTGTGACTTACGGTTTTCGGCCATTTTCTCAACAAATAGCTCGGCGTAGCTATATCCTGTAAACGCTAGTACTCCAGCAAGGAAAATTTTGGTAAAGCCCATCACATATGCCTCTGGAATAAAATCAAGAGGATTGAAATACAAGAGATTGATGACAAAGGCAAAACTGGCATAGAGTTGGGGCTTTTGTTTGATGTAATGAATCGTGAATACCAAAATAGTCAGGTCAAAACTGATGGCATAGAAAAGTGAGTAGACCCTCTTGATGTAGTCATTGCCTTCAAACGGAGATATTTTATAAAACAACTCATGCGAGTGCGTGATCATAGGTATTGTACCGGCAATAACGACCATGAAAATGAACTTTCGAGAATAGAGAAATTCTTCTAATCGCTCAAAAAAACCAATTTTTACCTGCTTTTCAGTGTTCATAATGTTCTTTTCCATGACTTGAATCAAGAACCAGTCCACTCAGATGAAGTTCCGCAAGACAAGATTAGATTAAACTCTAACACCTCTTTTATACTTGGCCAGCTCTCGACCGTTTTCCTGATTCTCATAAATGATGGCGGTTTCCCACTTTCCACTGAATGTTTCAAGTAGCATTTTTTCCAATCTCCGAATACCCAAAGCCATATTGGGCTTGGCTTTCTTATGGGATCGGTCCCTGGAATAGAAAGTCCTGGAATTGCCATCATAAAACCATACGATACATTTCGTCATAGCTATTTCAATAGACTTTTCGGACATCATGGCTCTTTCTGTTTATCAGCTATAAAATGGCTGGTCAATGACAAGTAGTAAGACCTCAAAAGGTCAGGATCTCTCATTTTTCTTAAACGCTGTTCATGGGTTTTAAAGAGTTGTAATCTGGAGAGCGTCTTGTATCTTCCTCTTCCTTCTTCATGCAGTTTCTGCTCTCTCCTGATTTTTTGCAATTCCAACTGTCTCCTGATTTCAATTTTCAAAATTTCGCGTTTAACCAGCCAGTCAAGCGTTTTTTGAAATCCATTCTTTTCATTGTTGGGGTTGAAGTAAACATGAGGCGTGGGTATCCAGTGATGCGGGGATCTATCCAGCCATTTACGTACCATGACTATTCGGTCCAGGGCTTGTTCATGATAGGCAATCCATTGTTGAAATGAACCCGGACTCGAAAATTTGAGATAAACGGCGGCCCAAATTTTGTTCATGATGTCCCTTTCTTCAGGGTCGCTAACGATTAGATCAGGGTATAGAATTTTTCGTGCAAACTCCCAGAACTGTTTTACTAAAACAAGTAAGGAAATGCGATCCGCCTCATCAGAATGATTATTCTGGTTATTTGAGGCAGATTTCGCATTTTCCCCCGTGTTCATGTATGGTTCATGTCTTGTTCCTGTGGGTTCGTCACGACCCTTCTGTCGGGACAACCCATCACCGTGAGCCTTTAGGTGAACACCTTTATCATTGTCCACAGTGCTATTATTATTATCATGTTCATGAGGTTCATGAACTAAAGGGTGAAAATTTTTCTCTTTAGAGAGTGAAAAAGGCTCCCTAGCCAAAATTTTTATGTAATTCTCCCGAAGTGAGACTACATTTTTCTGGCCATGAAATAAAATGTCCGGATTGATCCACAGCTCAATACCATTTGCACCCTGATGTTCCTCCTGGATAATAAATCCAGCCTGTTTAAGCCTTTCCTTATGATTAATGATGGTTCTCTTCGTACAGCCTTTACATGAAGCCAAACTGGAATTGTATGTTTTGAAGCCAATCGTTTCTCCCTCTTGCCTATTATATGGACGACTGTTCAGCTGTTTGAGGTATAGCCTAACGATCAGTTCTGCAGTGGCCCGATGATTCGCATTGAGCTTACTGGTGATTTTACATTGACCCTTATTGTATGTATCGATAAACTCTTTGGTTTTGGTGAAAACCATATGGAAATCGAAGTGCTGATATGGCTGCTCTAAGTTTAACATTTAGCCTTTATCCTTTTCAATTCTTCCAAAGAGTTAATGATTGCTTTAAAAATCCTGACTTGAGTCATAAGAGGTTTTTCAAATAGGTATGATCTCTGATGTCCAAATTCCAATTTCAAGGAATCATATATCTGCTTATTCTCAGAGCATATAGACTGAAGAAATTCTATTTGTGAAACCAACTCTTTCATTTATTGAAAAGTTATTTTCTGACTTTCTATAACCTGATTTACGAACCTAACCAGTTGAACGAAAGAGAGTTCTTTTATTAAAGCTGTTCTTTTTCTTCTGTCATAGTATCCATCAAGTAGCTTGCATTTAAGAAAAAGACCTAGTTCTCGTGGGCTCCAGTTAAAATTGGTAGCTACTTCAGGATATTTTTCAATTAATTCTGTTGGGCTTAAATAGTGAGTGTTTGACATAGCTGTTACGATTTAATCAAATATTATCTTGAAATATTCATAATGAAATATCGGTAAACTTAGATGTTTGTTTCAAGCAGATGAACGTTAATTGATATTTTCATTTGCTTCGTAAGCAAATCTCTCAAGTTCGGATACATGAATGGACCAAGTACCACCAGGACGGTCCTGCCTAGCTTTCAATCTTCCTGTATTACAATAATGAACGACAGTGCTATATTTCAATCCGGTGGTCTCTGAGAACTCCTTTGGTGAATAAAATTCCTTAGTATTCAGGTTGTTGGAAATCACTTTTCCAATGTCGTTGATCAGCCTATTGTAAAGCCTTTCTAAATCTCTGCGAGTAACTATCTGATTAAGATCTTCTGCTGTCATAAATTTTTACAATCAATTCGACTGCTAAATAAGTCATCACTCCGTTACGCAAAAAGGCCGACCCTAGAGGAGTGGTATACACCCAGTGGGGGAGGTTCGGGGAGCATTTGCAAACACAAGTGTCTGGTTTACAGAATGTTTACAAAATCAACTTTTTTGAAGAAAATTGAAAAAAGAATAATTGATTGCCTTGAGCTAGAGATTTTGCTACTTTTGCAGCTCTAATTGGTTGAATGGCTAGATTATTTACGGGCTTTCTCAACAGTAGAAAAGGTGATTGATACCATCTAAAAAGCACAGAAATTTACTGGCTCCGTAGTTCAATGGATAGAATAGTGGTTTCCTAAACCGTAGATGCAAGTTCGATTCTTGCCGGAGCTACCACTTTTTTACAAGCTAGAATTGAGTTCACTAACTGTTCACTAATTTTTGATAGATTGGTTTTAACTTATTGATTTTCAAATAGTTGGAACTTGATAAAAAATGTTTCCTAAACTTTAGATGTGAGTTCGATTCTCGCCGGGGCTACTTTCCCAAAACCAGATACTCTTACTTTTTTATCAAAAAGTCACTTATAAGCCTGAAAGTTGTCTGTTGATTAGGTCTTCGATTTGATCGTACATACTATGGCCTCCAAAATATTTGATACACCTGGTTATGGCTTCATGGAAGCTAACAACCAGTTATGGGTTGTGGTGACTCAGGGGTTCGCGTAGAGCGGACCCTTTTTTTGATACCATCAATTAGTTATACGATTAGGAAACTAATGTGAAATTGTTTCGTATGATCATCCTATGAAGCACACACAGCTTGGTGAATTTGAAGAATTAGTATTGCTAATTGTAGGGTCAATACACGAGAATGCATATAGCATCTCTATAAAAACCGAATTAAAAGAAAAAACCAAGCGCAACCCAAGTATTGGAGCTTTGCATTCCGCACTCAATAGGTTGGAAAAGAAAGGATTCATTGTTTCACATGAAGGAGGAGCCACTGCTTCACGTGGAGGAAGAAGGAAGCGGTTTTATCAAATCACCGCTTTTGGAAGAAAAGCGCTGGATTACTCTTATGAGTTAAGATCCTCATTATATCAAACGCTACCAAACATTGGATATGCAGGAGAATAAGCACTTGAAATCAAAAAATCCGCCGAAATGGCCAAATAAATTTCTCGGATGGTTTTGCCATGATGATCACTTAGAAATTCTGACAGGAGATGTACTCGAACTCTACGAGGAGCGAATGGCAAGAATGAAAAAGTGGCAGGCAGACTTATTTTTCATCACCGATATCCTTGGTCTGTGTCGCCCCTTCGCATTCAAAAGAAAGACTCAAAACTCAACTCAAATCGCTATGTTCAGGAATTATTTTAAAGTCACATACAGAAATTTCATCAAGCAAAAAGTCTATTCTGCACTGAACGTCAGTGGTTTGGCCATTGGTCTTGCGTGCAGCATATTGATATTCATCTATATAAATGATGAACTTAGTTACGATAAATTTCACTCCAAATCTGATAGAATTTATCGGGTGCTTGAAAAATTCGAAAGTGAAGGTGTAGGCGAGCATTCGGCAAGTTTACCATTTCCTACTGGGCCCGCTCTCAAAAATGATTTTGAAAGACAGGTTGAACATTCCGTTCGATTTTTCAATTTTCAATCTCCATCATTAGCCCTAGCCAATAAGGCTGCCGATAAAGGTTTCAACGAATCAAATATATTTTTCGCGGATTCTACCTTCTTCGATGTTTTTGACTTTGAACTTATTGAAGGTGATAAGGAAACAGCATTGGATGAGCCTAATGCCATTCTGATCACACGGTCCATGGCAAAAAAATATTTTGTTGATGAAGATCCAATGGGGAAAACGCTTGAGTTTCAGGGGAACCAAAACCTCATGGTAACTGGGGTACTGGAGGATACTCCTAAAAACGCCCATTTTCAATTCGATTTTATTGTTTCATTTTCCAGCCTTAAATCGTCATTTCGAGGGCGATATCCTTCGTCGTGGTACTGGAATCCCTGCTGGACATACATTGTTCTTGAAGAGAATACGAAACCTGAAGATCTTACCGTACAATTTCCTGATTTTGTACAGAAGTATTTTCCTGATTTCATCAAAGATGACATTGAATTACAATTACAACCAATTGAAGACATTCACTTAAAAAGCAAACTGGATTATGAAATTGCAGCGAATAGCGATGAGAAAAACATCTATATCTTCGGACTTGTAGCCATTTTTGTACTCTTCATTGCAGCCATCAATTTTATCAATTTAAGTACTGCCCGTGCAAACAAAAGAGCAAAAGAAGTTGGTGTACGAAAGTCGTTAGGGAGTGCCAAATCTCAATTGATCAATCAATTCATTTTTGAGTCGGTCCTATTAACATTTACATCCTTGATCATTGGTATTGTGATGGTAATGATTTGTCTTCCTGGGTTTAATCTACTTACCGAAAAATCTGTATCAATAACCATATTGCTTGAACCAATTTTTCTATTCAGTCTGCTTGGAGCCGGACTAATCATTGGATTGCTATCTGGATTTTATCCGGCATTTGTTCTCTCTGCGTTTAAGACCGTTTCGGTGTTGAAAGGGGGTCATCTAAAAACCAGCGGATTGAATTTTCGAAGAGTATTAGTCACTGCACAATTTGCCATTTCCATCATGCTAATTATTGGTACATTTATCGTTTTGAAGCAACTGAATTTTCTACAAAATAAAGACGCTGGATTCGATGATGAGCATATCGTTATGGTTCCTGTAATTAGGTCCCCAATGGGCCAGCACTACGAAAACTTTAAAGTCGAAGCGCTGAAGAGTTCTCATATCTTCTCAATGACAGCAGTAGAAGAGGTTGTTGGTGCGAAGTTCCAGGTTGGTAATTATCAATTTGAAGAAATGGATGAATCCAAACCATTTCCAAGATTCAATGTAAGACACGATTTTATCCAGACGATGAATATACCATTGGCTGCAGGAAGGGCCTATGACCAAACCATTCAAACCGATGATTCACTGGCCTTAATCGTAAACGAGACCTTAGTTCATAGTATGGGATGGGGATCTCCCGAAGAAGCAATTGGGAAACGATTCAGCTATCGGGGAGAACTTAGAGGTAAAGTCGTTGGAGTTGTAGAGGACTACAATTTTGCATCCAAGCATTATCCAATTGCACCATTGGTCATTACCCTTAATTCCAGGCGTGGTGCCTTCAATCTTTTCATTAAATATGTTGCGGTAAAAATCGATGGTGACCAGATGAAGGCAGCATTAGAAGACCTGGAAAAAGCCTGGATATCCGTCCTTCCGGAAAGGCCATTCGATTTCTTTTTTCTTGATGACCGAATCAACGACTCATATAAATCTGAACAGAAGCTCAGTAGCATTACAGTTATTTTTTCTGCACTAGCTATTCTGGTTGCTTGCCTGGGACTTTTTGGACTAGCAACATTTAGTGTGGAGCAGCGCACGAAAGAGATTGGTGTGAGAAAAGTATTAGGAATCAACACTACGCAAATCATGGTGCTTCTCTCCAGAGAGTTTATGATTTTGATTGGTATTGCTTTTGTTATTGCAATACCGCTTGGATTTTATGCACTTAACGAATGGCTCAATGGTTTTGCTTTCAGAACAGATATCGAGATTTGGCCATTTGTACTGGCAGGATTAATAACATTTCTAATTTCTGCCGTTACCGTCACATATCATGCACTAAAGGCATCTTATATCAATCCAACAGAGACATTAAAATGCGAGTAGTCAGTAGTCGGTTTTTATTGACTTATTGAAGGGTAGTCCAAGTTGATATTTGATATCTTCATCTCTGCTCCCATCAGTTACATCAAGACCATATTTGATCTTGGATGTATCGTCATAGGTAAAAGTGCCGAACATTCGGTCCCAAATGGACAAAACATTCCCGAAGTTGGTATCCGTCCAGGGACGCTCGAAATGATGATGGAATTTATGTGTATTCGGAGTTATGATGATATAACTCAATGCCTTATCTAACCATTGAGGCAAGCGAATATTAGCGTGCGTCCAATAGGTGAAGAATATCGTAATCGTTCGATAGAATAGATAGTAAGCAACAGGCATTCCAAATAAGATGAAAGTGATCAATGCAAGCGCTTCTCTGAGAATAAACTCGATGGGATGTTGACGCACACCAGTTGTCAAATCAACTTTGGTATCGCTGTGATGGACCATATGAAGTTTCCACATCCATTTTACACGATGAAGGAGGTAGTGAGCAAAATATTGAGAAACCAAGTCAAGTGCTACAAAGGATATGATTAAACCAACCCATATTGGCATCTCAATCCAATTCAAAATACCGAAATCTGCTTGAGACGTCCATTTCGTAGCACCCACCAAAGCAACTCCGTAAATGATGTTGATAAGCATCAAGAAAGCAAAAAAGAAAAGGTTAACCCCATCGTGTTTTAATCGCTTATAATCATGCTTAACTAAGGGTATTATATTCTCAAGAATAAAAAAGAAAGCCAGGCATATTCCTACCCATATGATTTTTTGAAGGGTAGTCAGCGCTGCGAAATAATCCAGAAACTCTTCCATAATTAAAGTAAAAGTAAATCAAGGATCGTATTGTTTTAAAAAAAATTAGGGTTTCGATCTCAATCGTATGTTTCTAGATATATGAAAATCCTTGTTCTAATACTCATCATTATCCAATTCAACCCCGTGATTGGTCAGGTTTCCGGAATAGTTACTGATTCAGTAGTCTGTGAAAAGAACAATGATCATACTTATGCTGTGTATCTTCCATTGAACTATTCAACCGAAAAAAAATGGCCGATAATATATTTTTTTGATCCAGTTGCACGTGGTATTGTGCCCATCAAAAAATATGAGCATGTAGCCGAAAAGTTGGGGTACATTATAGTTTGTACAAACAATTCAAGAAATGGACCCCTCATCGAGTCATTTGAAGCAGCGGATGCTGTTTTTCTGGACACACAAAGTCGATTTTCTATCGATACTGAGAAAGTATACACCAGTGGCTTTTCAGGTGGATCCAGAGTAGCATTAGCGCTGGCTGTACTATCCGATCAGGTATCAGCGGTAATTGGGGTTGGCGCTACTGAATCATTATTACCCGGATGCTACATTAATGAGAAAAAAGCATTTGTATATGCAGGACTGGTAGGCATTTTGGATAAAAATTATGCGGAGCACAAGGAATACAAATCAAAGTTGGATAAGCTACAAATGGGTAACATATTAATCACGAGCAGGCTTGATCATCAATGGGCCGATGCTTCGGATATGGAGTTAGCTATCCGCTGGATCGAACACATTCATTTAAACAATGAGGATACTTTGTTTCAAAAATTGCTGATGAGAAAAGTCACTCAATCAAGCGATTCCATTCCACTGGTTGACAAGTATGAGTTGATACAATCTGTAGAAAGTAAAATGTTAAAAGACATGATTGGGATTGATAAAAAAGCATATAGACCATCAAAGAAAAGACAGGTTGAATTACTCATGAAAGAATCTATGGTTAGGGATCATCTTTTCGATTCAATTGGAGTTCAACTATCTGCAATAGAACTAGATAAGAATACGCTTGAATGGATACAAGAACAATCCAGAGATATCAATCTTCACCGAACTGAAAGTTTGGTCATGGAGGAACGAATGATGTATCACCGACTCTTTTATTCCGTCTTTGGCGTTGCCTTCGAACAAGCCCGACTAGCTCTTGCACAGAATGATTTCAAAAGAGCGCTCAATGGAATGGAGATCTTTGAATATATCACAGAGAATTATGCTATTTCAAACTTCTGGAAAGCCAAGATTTATTCACGGTTAGATGATCCTGAAAGCATGCTACTTTGCATTGAAAAAATGTTTGAAAATGGATTTAATCAAAAAAATAGAATGCTCTCAGACCCTGACTTTCAAAGTATCAGAAATCATGTCCGATTTCAAGAATTGGTAAAAAAATACTAGTCCTTAAAACTCGCAGTTACCCGGAGTACGAGGAAATGGAATTACATCTCTGATATTACCCATGCCAGTCACGAACTGGATCATGCGCTCAAACCCTAGACCGTATCCGCTGTGAGGAACCGTTCCAAACCTTCGTGTATCAAGGTACCAGGAGAGCTCTTCACTTGGGATGTTCATCTCTTTCATACGTGTTTCAAGATTTTCTTTTCGTTCTTCACGCTGAGATCC
This sequence comes from Ekhidna sp., assembly GCA_965601465.1. Classification (GTDB taxonomy): domain Bacteria; phylum Bacteroidota; class Bacteroidia; order Cytophagales; family Cyclobacteriaceae; genus Ekhidna. The sequence continues at coordinate 4,794,911 of OZ271834.1, forward strand.
TCCAACGATCTCTCCTATCCCTGGGAACAATACATCCATGGCGGCAACAGTTTTGTTGTCATCGTTCTGACGCATATAAAATGCCTTAATGTCCTTGGGATAGTTATACAGAATAACAGGTTTCTTAAAGTGTTTTTCTACTAGAAAACGCTCATGTTCAGATTGCAAATCGGCACCCCAATCTTCAATTAAATACTGGAATTTCTTTTTCTGATTTGGTTTCGATCTTCTTAAAATCTCAATAGCATCAGTATAAGAAATTCGTTCAAATTCATTTTCAGCTACAAATTTCAGACGTTCAAGCAATGACATCTCACTTCTTTGATGTTGAGGCTTGGTCTTATCTTCATCTTCGGCTCTCTTGTTTAAAAATGCAAGGTCATCCAGGCAATTTTCCAATGCATGTCTAACCATGTATTTTAACATTTCCTCTGAAAGATCCATCGTATCATGCAGGTCGTAGAAGGCCATTTCAGGCTCTACCATCCAGAATTCTGCTAAGTGACGGGTGGTATTACTATTCTCAGCACGGAAAGTTGGTCCGAATGTATAAATTTCAGACACTGCTAACGCAGCTAACTCTCCTTCAAGCTGACCTGAAACGGTCAGGTTGGTTTCTTTCTCAAAGAAATCCTGTTTGTAATCTACCTGGCCATCTTCAGTCTTAGGAACATTATTCAAATCCAAAGTTGTAACGGTAAATGTTTCACCCGCTCCTTCTGCGTCGGAGGCCGTTAGTATTGGTGTATGTAAATTCAAAAATCCTTTTTGGTGAAAAAAGGAATGTAGTGCATAGGCCATCTCATGTCTCACCCGCAAAACAGCTCCGAAGGTATTGGTCCTTGGTCTCAAGTGTGCAATCTCTCTTAGAAATTCCAAAGAATGTCTTTTTGGCTGAAGTGGATATTCATCGGGATGAGCTTCTCCCAAAACCTCAACTCGCTCTACTAAAAGTTCCACCGCCTGGCCTGCTCCTTGCGAATCCGCCAGTTTGCCGAAAACCGAAACACTTGCTCCAGTTGTAATTTTTCTAAGGACTTCCTCGTCTACTTTAGGCACATCAAGAACTAGCTGCAAATTGTTAATGGTAGATCCATCATTGAGTGCCACAAACGCTACATTCTTACTTTCACGCTTTGTACGCACCCATCCTTTTACACATAATTCTTCTCCCGATTTTCCATCGTTGAGAATTTGCCTGATTTTTGTTCTTCTAATTTTGTCCACCTTCATTAAATATTTGCGCCGCAAAAGTAACGAATGTGATATTTTTGACATATTAGGACTTTGATAATGCAAAAACTCTCTTTAACACAATCACTTCAGCAGAAGCTATCTCCCCAACAGATACAGTTTATCAAACTTCTGCAAGTACCGACCGCTGAGCTTGAGGCACGAGTAGAAGAGGAGTTAGAGGTTAATCCTGCGCTTGAAGAAGGAAAAGAAGAGAAGGAGGCTGACGAACAGGGTGATGAGTATGAAGATGAATACGAAAGTGCGACCGAAGGTATCGAAGATTACCTACAGGACGATTATGCTGGATATAAAATGCAAGGTGATGGGCGAAATCCAGATGAGGAAGACAAAGAGGCTCCTATCTCAGTAGGGAAAAGTCTACACGAACATTTAATCTCTCAATTGGGTTACCTTAAACTTGATGAAAGACAAGAAGTGCTTGGTCGTCAACTTATTGGAAGCATCGATTCAGATGGATACATTAGAAGAGAACTTGAAGCCATAGTCAATGACCTGGCTTTTTCCCAGGGAGTAGAAACCGACGAAGAAGAGCTCGAGGACTTATTATATAAAATTCAAAATTTTGATCCAGCAGGTGTTGGAGCCCGAAATCTGCAAGAGTGTCTGTCACTACAGCTTGAAAGGAAGGATGATGATAGCGAGACTGTACAAATAGCCAGACGTATCATTGACTCTTGTTTCAATGAATTCTCGAAAAAACATTATGAAAAAATATCTCGAAAATTAGGTCTGGGAGATGAGGATTTGCTGCGGGAAGCGATCTATCTGATTACTAAACTAAATCCCAAGCCCGGGGGGACTGGTGATGAGGTTGCCAAAACTCAGTATGTGATACCTGATTTTATACTCGTTAATAATAACGATAAACTTGAACTTTCACTTAATTCAAGAAATGCTCCTCAGCTCAAAGTAAGTAGGTCATACTCTGAAATGCTTCAAGCGTATGACAAGAGCAATAAGAAGGATAAAAAACTGAAGGAGACCGTCTCATTCATCAAACAAAAGCTAGATTCTGCCAAGTGGTTTATTGACGCTATCCGACAAAGACAGCAAACGCTCCTAAATACCATGCAAGCGATCATTGACTTTCAGTATGATTACTTTCTGGAAGGCGATGAAAGCAAATTGAAGCCGATGATTCTCAAAGACATTGCGGAGCGTATCAACATGGACATTTCAACCGTTTCCCGTGTGGCAAGTAGCAAAGCAGTACAAACAGAGTTCGGGGTTTTCCCATTGAAATATTTCTTTTCTGAAGGGATTTCAACAGAATCTGGAGAAGATGTAAGCAGTCGTGAGGTTAAAAACAAGCTAAAGTCATTCATAGATGAAGAAGATAAATCTAAACCTTTATCGGACGAGAAACTCGAAAAAGCTTTGAAGGAATGTGGCTACAACATTGCACGGAGAACAGTCGCAAAATATAGGGAGCAATTAAACATACCTGTGGCACGCCTCAGAAAAGAGCTTTGAAGGGGTTAATGAAGATCATCTCGGTGGTGTTCCACCCTTTGCTCATGGCAACTTATTTGAGCCTGGTGCTTTTTTCGGAAGTACCAGAACTTTTCCCTAGGGTATTACCACATGCAACGACGCAATTCATCCTAGTGATTTTTATCACCACGTGTTTGATGCCGGCATTAAGTATTTTTCTTCTTCGGACTTTTTCCTTTATTTCTAATCTTGAATTGACAGAAAGAAGCGAACGCCTAAAACCGTTCATTTTTATCGCTTTCTATTATGCTGCCTCTTCTTATTTGTTTTTGGAAAAACTAGAAATGGGTCAAATTTTTATGACCGTGATGATTGGCGTTACTGTCTTAATCATTCTATTGTCAATAATTACTATATGGTTTAAGATAAGCATTCACTCAGCTGCCATCTGGAGTGCTGTAGGTTTTGTGAGTGCCTTAGTAGTCACAACAGGCGTAAATCTTGGTGGGTACTATTATTTACTCATTATTTCTGCCGGCCTTACAGGTACCAGTAGGTTGTATTTAGGTTATCACCAGCCCAAAGAAGTGTGGTCAGGAGCCATACTTGGATTTGTGTATAGCTTCCTGATTATGATCATATTTATTTAGAACCCGGTTACGTTGATACCCACAGTGGTCATTACAGGATTCGATCCATCCTCAAATGCATCATTGAATACCGGTGAAACGAATCGCTTATAAAAAATGTGAACGCCTCTGAATCCGGCCCTAACTTGATATCCATATCGAAATGAATTCAGGTTAAACTTGCCCGAGTTCTTTTCTCTCACTGTTTCTCCATTCAAATCATATTTCCATTTGGTATGAGCATTCAGCCTCAGTCCTACAATACCTCCAACACCCAAGAAGAGGCCTTCACCATCTTCCGTGCCAAGTGGGTGGAATCTGAATTCTACAGGTATATCCAGATAGGTTGTTGCCAACTTATTTTTGCTATAATTATCCGTATTTGGACCAATTACGACAGAGCGAACGGTATCATCTACAATTTGATTACTGAAAAGGGTGGAAGAATCCCCAAGGCTCATTTTTTCCATTCCTAAACCAATACCGTAGTTGAATGATAATTTCTTGCTAAACGCCTTGCGCTTGGTATAGTAAATAGCGATCGACTTGGAGGCCCATGTTCTTCTTTCGAGCGCACCGGGCATAGATGACCAAACGTTAAAACCAACATCTACCATCAACTCACCTGGAATATCAGGGCGCTTCAATCCATCCTGAGCACTTGCACTCATTACCAAACAAACAAGTAGTACTCCGTATATATATCTCATATTTTTTATCATAATTCCTGCAAAGAAGTGGCTTTTTCCCTTTTTTAGTTCTTAATGAATGTTAAATGATTGAAAGCCTGAACCAGAAAAATTTCGGCAAAGATAGAATCATGGAGCACTAACGAAAATTTTAATGCATAATTGTTAGTTTTGCGGTCTCAAAGGACTCGTAGCACAACTGGATAATGCACCTGGTTACGGCCCAGGAGATTGGGGGTTCGAATCCCTCCGAGTTCACGAAGAATGAAAAGAATCGATGCTTTAGTATCGATTTTTTTTGTTTTAAGCCGAACCAAACTACGTTTAAGTGAGTGTGTGAAAACAAGGAAAATGAATCATGGATTCATTCTTTTCATTCGGAATTCTGACCTCAATGGGATCACTTGAGTAATCCCAATAATCTTCAATACTGTGTTCCAATTAATTCGTTACCCGTCGGGCCTCCCCTGCAATCTGTCTCCTCTCTAAATCGATTCACAGGATCGATTCTAAACGTTCGGTCCTCTCCGAGTTCACGAAGAATGAAAAGAATCGATGCTTTAGTATCGATTTTTTTTGTTTTAAGCCGAACCAAACTACGTTTAAGTGAGTGTGTGAAAACAAGGAAAATGAATCATGGATTCATTCTTTTCATTCGGAATTCTGAACAAACAGGGATCACCGAAGGTAATCTACTTTTAGCTTTTGTATTATTCGATCATTAGTTACCCGTCGGGCCTCCCCTGCAACCTGTCTCCTCACTAAATCGATTCACAGGATCGATTCTAAACGTTCGGTCCTCTCCGAGTTCACTAACAAAAAAACCCTTCCATAACGGAAGGGTTTTTCGTTCTATTTCTTAGTTGCTGAATTCAGTTAAGTACCTGAAAGAAGTCGTCAGCATGACCCCATTCATCTTCAGAAAGTTTATTTTTTGATGCACAAAGACCCATGAAAGTATTTTGTCCAATGCGCTTCAATTTCACAACGGAGGTTTCATCATCATGTGAGTAAAAGTCTGTTGATTTGGTAAGTGTATCTATTCCGTGGACCCTATCAAGTGAAATAACTTGTTGTTCGAAATGGTTATGATCCGAAGATTTGTATACAAAGGATCGGTCCGTTGTATCCATCACAAATACAAAGCCACCTGGCACCATTTTCTTGAGTGCATCAATTACCTGATGAGTATTAGAAATAATCATAACAATAACATTATCAAACTTTCCTACAGGTGGTGGTTTATTAGGTTGGTGATTCAAGTTATTCAAATGTACCTTTTGATGATGATGATTGGCACATGGGAAATACGGCACTTTAGTTAGGCATTTTAACTAACCTCTAAGATTGAATAAGTCCGAGATTCATGGCTTTTTTGATTAATTCTGCCATGTTTTTCGCATGTAGTTTTTTCATAATATTGCCTCGATGTGCCTCCACGGTACGTTCACTGATAAATAATTTATCTGCGATTTCCTGGCTCTTTAATCCATCAGATATATCATTTAAAACTTCAACTTCTCGTTTGGTCAGCTGGACACTCTCCGCTTTCTTCTTTTCTTTCTTTATTTCTTTGTATGAGTTTAGGGCCGTGTCTATTACTTCCCTACTAAAGAACTTCCCTCCGTCTAAAACCTTTTCTATGGCCACTAATATCTCATCGGCTACACTGTCTTTGACCACATAACCAGCAATGTTGAAATTCAACCCTTCCATGACATACTCTTCATCTTTGTACATGCTAAGGATGATTATCTTGATATCAGGATATTTCTCGCCTATCAATTTTGAGGCCTCCAGTCCAGTCATCTCAGGCATAGAAATGTCCATCAATATGATGTCCGGAATATTCCCTTCATCTAGTGCTTGAATGGCTTTTGATGATCGGTCATATTCTCCAATTATTTGAATGGTTTGATCCATATCAATGATACTTCGCACGCCCTTGCGTACTAACTCATGATCTTCAACCAGAAATAACTTAGTTTTTTTCATATGGAATCCTTAAGCTAATAAAAGTTCCTGAACCTTTCTTAGTATCAATGTTACATTCTGCATTTAAAACTGCTGCTCTAAATAAAATGTTCTGCAATCCGTGATGTGAAGTATCATCGGTGTAATCGCCAACCTCAAAGCCAACTCCATCATCTTCAATGGTCATTTGAATATGATCATCAAACCCGTATAACTGAATCGAAGCGCCTGATGCCTCGGAATGCTTTATGATGTTCGAAATATTCTCTTGAGAAATTCGATAGATGTTAACCTTAAGTTTCATGTCCAATTCAGGAAGATCATGCGTATGCAGTGCAAATTGAACGTCTGAGCTCTTATTTGCTTGGTCTACGATCTTTTTCAAGCAAACATCAATGGGAAAATCGCTGAGAAGTGTAGGCAATAAGCCGTCTGTCACTTTCCTCATCTCATCAAGAAACTGATCGAGCATATCAACCAACACTTCCTGGTTATCACCTTTTTTAACAGCAAGCTTAATCATATTGGCAATCTGTCCTACTCCATCATGTAGATCTCGCGCTATGCGTTCCCGCTCCTTTTCTTGCCCTTCAATAAATGAAAGTAACCTTCTATTTTTAATATCCTCATCCGCTTCTCTTATCCGCACACGCTCGGTAATGTCTTTAAAGAAAAAAAGCTTGTATTCTTCATCCAGAGATACATTGTGAGAGTAAAAATCACCGTAAACCCGATCCGAATCATTTATGACCAACTCCATCTCAGAGGCATTATCCAACCCAACAATATCTGGGTGATTTTCCCCGTGAGCATCTACAAATGATAAGACATCTTTAATGTCTCTATCCATCAACTGATCAAAGGATCTTGAGGTAATATCTTCCACAATAGAATTGGTGTATTTTATCGTACCCCTGGAATCTAAAAGAAATATTGCTTTATCAATCGAATTGATAATGGCTTGAAACAACTCACTGTTGTCTTTTATCTTCTTTTCGGCTTTTGCCTTATACAAGGCCACGTCGATATTCGACAAAAGCTCAGCCTCATTGAAGGGTTTTACCACATAGCCATAAGGCAAGCTAAACTTTGCCTTTTCTATGGTCGGTTCATCTGTGAGAGCTGTTAAGAAAATAATCGGGATATCTAGACCTTGCTTGATCTCAAATGCTGCATCAATTCCATCTGAGTTAGTTTCCATCATTATGTCCATAAGGATCAAATCAGGGATTTCTTCTGCAGCAACTTTTACTGCTTCTTTTCCGGAATACACCGAAACAACGGAATGTCCACCTGATTCAAGCGCATGTTTGATATGTTGGTTTACAATAAGCGAGTCTTCAGCGACTAAAATTTTTCCCATAGGTCTTGACGAAAACTATCAATTTATAAGATTTTGTGAGATATTACAATCGAAAGGGTTAAGAAAGGGCTTATACACATGAAAGAGATTTTTATTGTATCAAAGAATGCTTCGTTATCGAATTATTTATACCTCCTCTTAGATGAAATATGTCCAAATACTATTGCTTTAGCATTAGAATTTTCCGATGAACTCGACTTGATAATTGTAGACTCAGAAACAATATCCCCTACTGAGATGCAAAGTTATCAACGCGAAATACCTACTGTACTTTTCGGATTCGAATTGAGACCTGCATTGATACAATATACTTCGCAGTATGATATAAACGGGATTATTTCACTCTCCATGGAAGCTTCTGACATTCTGAAAACCATTCAGGTTGCTTTGGAAAATGACATCTATTACAATGAGACCATGATCGGAATGTTATTCTCGAATAAGGCGAATGAAATTGCAGAGAAAATAAGATCACTCACAGACCGTGAAAATGAAATATTGCTTTTGATGATGAAGGACTTGACAAATGAAGAAATTGCAACGGCATTAGATTTAAGTGTTCGAACGGTCAATGCGCATAAAGGCAATGTGATGAGAAAAATCGGTACTAAAACTACCAGTGGCCTAATCCAAACACTGCTCGATTATTCTGCTGACTTTAGAAATTCGCTCTGAGTCCATTGTCTTCATCAACCTCTACAGTACCTCCAAGCTGCTTGACAAATGTTTTCACCAATGAAACTCCCAGACCTGTACTACTCTCCAAAACCTTACCTTTTATTTTTTTGCCATCATTAAGAACCCTTAAAATAAACTTTCCATCCAGCTTACTGAATAGGATGAAAATCTTTCCCTCTTGTCCTACTTTAAATCCATGTTTGATTGCATTTCCGACCATCTCACTTACCATCAATCCGATTAAAAGCGCTTTTTCTACATCTAGTATTATATGCTCTGACTCTACATCTATTGTTATTGATGCTGAACCTTGCAGTATCTGAAGTTCTTGCGCAATGTGTTGAAGATACTCTCCTATATTAATTTCAGAAACGTTGTAAAACGTATACAGCTTATCATGAATGACCGACATGGCTTTGATACGGTCATTTACTTCATTGAATATGGCCTTTGATTTATCATCTTCAAGATCATAAGATTTAAGGGCCAAAATCGATGAAATCAACTGCATATTATTTTTCACACGATGATGAACTTCTTTAATCAGTACATTTTTTTCTTCCAGTGAGGATTCCAATTGCATCTGAAGTTTCTTATCCGCAGTGATATCATAAATCACCCCTACTATCCCTTTGATTCTACTCTTATTGTCTCTAAGGATTCTGGTAAATGCACGCAAATATTTTTCTTCCCCATCCACTTGTATTCTAAAGTCTGACTCGAGAAAGTTGATGCCCTGTTTCACCATGCTGAGGCTTTTCTCAATAAGATCCTTGTCATCATCAACAAAATATTCGGACAATTTATCAAGTGATAAGGGTGCGTTTACCATGGGAAAAATCGCATACATTTGATCTTCCCAAAAAATCTCATTTGTTTCCCTGTCATATTCCCAGACACCAAGATTAGCTATTTCAGTGGCTAGTAGAATCCTGTCAGATAACCGTTTAATTTTTTGCTCCGCGTGTTTTTGCTCAGTGATATCCTGAACCGTTCCGATCATACGAGTCACCTTGTCTTTAGCGCCTTTGATCATTTTACCACGGCCAGAAATCCATTTGATTTTATTCGTCTTGAGATTGGTGATTCGATAAACATGAAAAAAATCTTTTCCTTCTTTGATGCACTTTTCCAGTTTCTGCTCAAATTCCGGTAGATCTTCAGTGTGGATCAATTTTTTCACTACAGAGATATGTCTCTGATTTTTGGTGAATCCCATTAAGGTGATCATTTCTTCAGAAGGAAGGAAAATACCACTTTCTATTTCATATTCGTAGTTGGCGATTTTTGAAATTCGTTGGGCTTCCAAAAGTTTGGCCTGACTATCTTGAAGCTTGCGTTCAGCTACCTTCAAATCAGTGACATCCAACATACCGGTAATTGAACGTTCAAAATTCCCTTCTTCATCATATTCTGCTACTGCTGAAAGAAGTACGTCCATCACTTCACCGGACTTCTTCACATATTGATATTCAATGTTTTTAATGAATCCATCTTTGAATAGCTTATTTAAATTTCGCTGAACTACCCCCTTAGGTTCTTCTACCATGAAATCATAGGGAGACCTTCCAATGACTTCATTCCGTTCATAACCCATTTTATCTAGCCAAAAATCACTTACACTGATTATCTCCAATCGCTCATTGATGGAATGCATCATCACTGGAGCCTTGTTGTATATACTCCGGTACTTCTTGAGAGATTTTTCGAGAGCCATCTCTATCTCTTTTCGAGTATTTATGTTTTGAAGCGCTATAACAGCTCCAAATGGCTCGTTGAGCGGTGTTGCTCTAAGGTTGTACCATTTTCCATCTGATAGCTTCATCTCATGATCTAATGATCTAGCCTTTTGATCAAGAATAGCCGTTAAGCCTTGTCTGAGATACTCACCATCACCAAAAAAATCCATGAAATCAAAAATGGAGCGACCTACCTGCATTTCAGCATATGGCTGGCTCTTAACATATAATGATAGATTTCTGTTTACGCTAATTATTACGCCTTTCTCGTCAACTACAAGAATTGCTTCATCAAGAGCATCTAATATTCCTTGTTTCAAAGACTCTTCTCTGGAGATTTTCTTTTCAGCCTCCTGATATTCACTAATGTCTTCTGAAAAATATACCACGTTATCAAGCTGTCCGTCTCCATCATAGAGTGGATAAAATTTAATGCGATATGTCTTGGACTCTTTAGCGTGTGTAAGAGGAATTTCTACAATCGCTTCTCCGCGTTTTCCATCAAAAGCATTATTGATAGAATTAACGTGAGATTCTTTAGTGAACAACTGGTTATCGAAAATATTGAATTTACCTACATATTCATCCAAACCGATCAACCAATATTCTTCTGATTTAGCGTTTGCTGCAATCATGGTCCCATTACGATCATAAATCGTGATTGCATAAGGAGCTTCCGCAATCATTTGTTTATACCTGGATTCACTCTCTCTTAGCTTTAAGCGAGAAATTTTTGTGTCGGTAATATCAAGCATTAAACCACGAAGTAACTGCGGTTCATTATTGATCTTCACGACCTCTACCATGTCTTGAACCCATTTGATTTCCCCATTTTTGTGAACGAGTCGATATTCCAGTTGATAACTATCTGTATCCGGAGCTTTGTGGCGTTCATACGCAATTACCCGCTCACGATCTTCCTCAAAAATTCTTGATTGCCAAAATCCTTCTTTTAGCCAATCTTCAGCAGGAAACCCAAGTAAATCAACTGCCTTGGGACTGATGTAGGAGAAAGTAAGGGTTCCTATTTTTGTTTCCCAGACAACCGCATTTAAGTTCTCTACAAGTATCTTGTATCGACCTTCATCTTGTCGATTTTGCTGAACTATACTCTCTGTAATTTCAGTAAGAGTAGTTATTCCACCTGTTATCTTTTCGTCATTATCGAAAATTGGTGATGAGTCAACAGTCAGTAATCGATAGTTCTTACCGTCCTTGATCCCAAGTAAACAGGAAGTCACTTTTCCTTCATTTAACAATTCCAACATAGGATACTCATTTTTCTTCAAAGGCTTCATCTTTTGATGGTCCATGAGACGAAGTGTCGAATAATGAGCGCCAATAATATCCTTTGTTTTTTCACAGCCAAACAATTCAAAAGCGGCTCTATTTGCGTAAACAATATTCCCTTTCAAATCAAACTGAACGATACTGTTTGGTAAGCTCTCGAGCAAAGTTTTATGATGTATATCGATTTGAGTATCCAAAAGGTGGCTGATAGTGAAGCTGTTCTACATGTATAAATTTATGTGAATATGATGAAAGCCATCGCTCAAAAGTGAATTGATTTTTTACGGATAAGCATTTTGACTAAATCAATTTCATCATTAACACCAACACTCAAAGTTGCTCTACTTGTATCTCTTTGTAAGAAAGAAATTAACACTTCTATTAGTAGAAGTTATGATTCAGAACCTTCTGAATCTTTAGTAAGAATACAATGCGTTCAGCAGTGTGATTAGGTGATTAGGTGCCTCGGCGGAGGTACCTTTTTTTGTGCCAAAAAACTTTATTTAGATTGATTCTAAACAATTACATTTGCCAAAAAAACACAATGCGATATATAAAGCTTTTTTTACTTACACTGGTCATTGCCTGCACTGGCCCAAAAGAAAATCAGGAACAAGAAAACACCTCGGAAGGACAGGTATTAAATGTGTATTCACACAGGCATTATGATGCAGATAAGCAGGCATTTGAGCGATTTGAAAACGAAACAGGCATAAAAATCAATCTGGTAAAGGCTGGAGCAGATGAATTAATCAGCCGTTTACAAATGGAAGGTGAAAATTCACCAGCGGATGTACTGATTACTGTTGATGCGGCAAAACTAAATCGAGCTAAATCATTGGATCTTCTTCAATCTGTGGATGCCTACACAAATAATAAGGATGGCTTCATTGATGCAGATAAGAACTGGTATGCGATTACCTATCGTGCGCGTGTGATAGCGTATGATAAAGAAGATGTGGATGTTTCAGAACTGTCAACTTATGAGGATCTAGCCGATGAAAAATGGAATGATCGAATACTTATACGTTCGTCAAGTAGTTCTTACAACCAGTCATTGTTATCATCCATTATATATGAAAATGGCGAAGAAGTTGCTAAAGAATGGGCAAAAGGAATCGTTGATAATATGGCGCGAGAACCAAAAGGTGGAGATCGAGATCAAATCAAAGCTATGGCATCAGGAATTGGTGATATCGCTGTTGTAAATACCTATTATGTAGGTTTAATGCTCAACTCTGATAATCCAGAAGAAGTAAATGCCGGCCAAAGAGTTGGTATCTACTTCCCAAATCAAGAGGGACGTGGTGGTCACATCAATATCAGTGGAATAGGTGTTACTAAAAATGCTCCAAACAAATCAAATGCAATCAAATTCATTGAATTCTTAACCAGCGAAGAGATTCAAAAATTTTATGCAGCTAATTCGTTCGAATACCCGGTGAACAAAAATGTAGCTCCAGACTCTACAATTGCTGCCTGGGGTGAGTTCAAGATTGATGACCTTGACTATGCAACGGATCCTGATCTTCTTGATGCAGCAATAAGAGTTTTTGATGAAGCTGGCTGGAATTAAGCAAGCTAGACACATCTATTGGCGCCTCGCCTCTATTATCATACTGGCAGTTATTTTACTTCCGTTGATATTGGTGGCGAGTCGTTCATTTATGCTGGATGGATCAAATCTCCAGCACATCGCTAAAAACCTATTACCACTCTATTTACGAAATACGGCATTACTTGTAATCGGGACCTCAATGGTTAGCTTGATTTTGGGAGTAGTTACGGCTTGGTACGTTACTGTCTACAATTTTCCATTTAGGCGTCATTTTGAGTGGATGCTCATCCTCCCACTTTCTATCCCCACCTTTATTAATGCCATCTCATATGTAGGTCTTACAGATTATGCAGGTCCTATCCGAATATTTCTTCGTTGGATAGGCACTGACATCTATTTAGACATCATGAATCACTCAGGTGCCATCTTTGTGATGGGTCTGGTACTCTATCCATATGTTTATGTAACATCCAGATCAGCATTTTTGCTTCAATCTGCCTCATTAATAGAAGTGTCACGTTCGCTCGGACAGTCTATGAATAAAACATTCAGGAGAGTAGTTCTTCCACTCGCGGGACCCGCGATTTTTGCGGGACTCATTTTGGTGATAATGGAGGTGCTCAATGACTATGGAGTCGTGTCCTACTATGGGATCCCTACTTTCACAGTCGGAATATTTAGATCCTGGCTCGCTTTAGGTGACCTATCAACTGCTGTATTTCTTTCAATGATAGTACTAACTTTTGTTGTGGTTTTACTATTAATTGAGTTTAAAGCCAGTCAAAAAAAGAAAATTTCAGTTGATAAAGCTGAACGTGTTTTCACACGGTTAAAACCAAGAAATAAGTGGCGGTTGTTTGCGATCTGTTTCGTTCCATTTCTCCTGGGATTTATAATTCCCGTTGGTCAATTATTATGGTGGTTTATTCTGGCTTATTCTCACGACGTATGGACTCATCTATTACAACTAGCAGGTAATACTGCACTCCTAGGTATGCTATCCAGCCTTCTGGTACTTTTATTATCAATTGTGTTGGTGTATTCGTTCAGATTAACAAAATACAGTGGCTTTAAAAGGGGAATCTCTAAACTTCCCATGCTAGGATATGCAATGCCAGGTGCAGTCATTGCCATTGGTATCATAGCAATGATATTGCTGATAGACCCCACTTTGATTTATGCTGGAATAACTGCACTTGTTTTTGGATACACCGTTCGATTCTTTGCTGTTGGTTATGGCTCCATTGAATCCGGTTTTGAAAAAATTTCTCTACAAATTGATGACGCTGCTAACTCTCTCGGAAGCAATAGCTTAAGAAATCTTATTAGAATTCATATTCCCATATTAAAGCCCGTGCTTCTTGGTTCATTTATAATGGTCTTTGTAGATGTGGCAAAAGAACTACCAATAACATTGATTTTGCGGCCATTTAATTATGAAACTTTAGCAACTAACGCCTTTCAATACGCCAAAGATGAAATGGCCCCAAGAGCCGCATCATCTAGTCTGCTTATTATTTTTGCTAGCGCAATTCCCGTTTATTATTTAAATCGAATTTTGCATAGAGAGTGAAATTAAGTGTAGAACATATCAGTAAGAAATTTAACAATGCAGTGGCACTCAATGATGTTTCCATTGATATTGAAACAGGAGAGATTCTATCACTCACGGGTGAAAGCGGTTGTGGGAAAAGTACGTTACTAAGAATTATTGCAGGACTCGAAAATCCAGACACTGGCAAAATCATACTCAACGAACAGGACATTACAAACTGGAAACCTGAAAAACGAAAATTTGGATTTGTATTCCAGAACCTTTCGCTTTTTCCTCATCTAAAAGTCAAAGACAATATTTTTTATGCTATTTCGAAAAAGAATCAGTCAAAGGCAAGGTTAAATGAACTCCTTGAAATGACGGGACTTGAAGGATTGGAAAATCGATATCCTCATGAATTGTCCGGTGGGCAGCAGCAACGAGTGGCTTTGGCACGCGCGCTGGCAATAAATCCTCAATTGTTAATTCTGGATGAACCATTTAGCAGCCTGGACGAACTTTTGAAAGCGAAAATCCGACAAGAGATTTTTGATCTGTTAAGGTCTTTGGGTATCACCACTATATTGGTCAGTCATCAAGTATCTGATGCGTTTTTGATCGCAGATAAGCTTGTAGTCATGCGAAATGGAGAAATTCAACAAATAGGAAAACCTGCGGAAGTTTATCAAAAACCCGTTTCGCCTTACGTTTCCGATTTTTTCGGAGCAAGTGTCATTTTGAAGGGTCAAAATATTGATAAACATCAAGTACAAACCTCATTTGGAACATTAAGGATTACCAATGACCGTCCGGATGATCTTCAACTTTTTGTAAGACCTGAAAAGATCCAAATAACTGATGCAGCAGACTATAACTTAAGTGGTCTAGTTGTCAAAAAAGAATTCAAAGGACCCCATGATGTACTACAAATTGGGAGTGAAAACTCTTCTGATATTATCTCGTTAGAAACTGAAAGGTGTTTGGTAGATGTTGGAGAAACCATCTATCTAAAAGTACCTGAGAGTGAAATTCAAATTTTCGATTAGTGTTCACTCTTTCTATTTTGTTGTTCAAAATTGTACAAAAGCAGAGGAGAGTTATTTCATAACTTACTGGTTTACATTGTTTTATGATTTCTGGCACACCATTTGTCAGTTAATAAGCAAATGGCAACCAACCGAACAAATATCAAACTTAGCCGTACCCTGCTCATTCTATTGGGCATTATTCTAGCTTGTCTGCTCACGCTCAATGCTAAGTCACTTTATTCTGCCGACTTATTGAGCGAACCGACCACAATTCCAACTGCAGACACTAAATCTCCCAAAACCTTAATAGATAAAATTGGAGCGATCAGTTTTAAAGATTTTCCTAAAAAAATCTCATCTTTAAACTAAATAAGTATGGAAATGACAAAAAGACTCTTCCGATCGAATGATCGAATGCTTGGTGGTGTATGCGCAGGATTTGCCGAATATATCGGCTGGGATCCAACACTGGTAAGAATCGCCTATATTGTATTATCTATCGTAAGCGCTGCATTCCCAGGACTACTCATCTATCTTCTTCTTTGGATAATTATTCCACCAAGGTACTAGACCTTATTAAAAAAATTCATCCAACGATCGGGTAGCTCTCCTTTTAGCGCTAAATCATAATCGCTATAATTACATGCGATCATCCTATTGCGATTGAAAAGACCTTCTGCTTCAGGGTTTGGTACTTCCATCCACCACCGTTCAGATAACTTACTTTTATAAAATCGAATGGTTTCTGGTTCGCCACCTAAGTGAACCTCATACATCAGGTAATCATTAGATTTGAAGTTCTTATCTCCTTTTCGATGATAGTAACCTTCGATAAAGTACCAGATCATTGTGGCCATTACAAAAGCTGTCTTTCGGTCATCTGAATCTTTCGACGCATCGTAATTGTATAGGCCAACCGAACTCATTTTCTCATTTTGTCCGGCATACCAGCTAAGCTGACATGCCTCTTCTCCGGTCAGTCCGTAAACCTTAGAATTGGTCGCCCCGGGAGCATAGAATGCCTGTAGTGATGACATATCAAAAGACATCATGTCTGCATCTCTCACAATTGGTTCAATTTCCTTGATGTTTTCCTTCACCACTCCCAGTCTCACGGATTCAAATGATAACCTTTCAAGCAATTCTAAAGACTTTTGATTGGTCAAATAACTTTGAAATGCCAGGTGATAATAGCTGAAAAGATAGTTGGGGCTATGCTTAAATATTTTTCCAACGTGTTCATAAGCAGGAGATCTATCATCATCAAAATCCATTTGACTGTCTACGTTCAAAACTGAAATCAATTTTTCTGACCCTTCGTACGCGTAGTACTGTCCCAAATCTAAGTCATGACTACCACCGAATAGAATTGGAAGAATATTCTTTTCCATCAGGTACCCGCAGACTTCTTTGAGCCTTAAATAGGTGTCTTCCAGCTTTGGCCCATTGCGGAAATTGCCAAGATCAATAATACCATAGTCGCCATACCCTTTTTTCAGCTGATACATTTGCTTTCTAACCTCATTGGCAGATCCAGGATCCGCTTTTTCATTCTCACCCCGGTATTCGCATAATCCAATTAAGGCAATGTCCATACCTTCATGATCGGGCATCTTATGTCTATTGATATAAATAGAGGATTGAAATGAAACAGGTGACTGATCAATATCCACCTCAGTGGGATCAAAAAAGAGTTTTAGGTCCATTGAGCTAAGATAAGCAGCTGTGAGAAAAATGTGCCGGTGTTATTCTTTTAAGATTTCCCAGTTCAGCATATAATCTGCGTGCGCTGTGACCTCTGTATTTGTGGTGAGAATATCCCCGTAATGTCCGGGGTCTTGCTTCAGATCTAGATGAAAAGTCCCTAAGTGATCGTTTCTGCTGGTATAGTCATAATCCCACAATTCAAGTGCAAGCCATTCTCCTTTAAAGGTTCCTCCAACTTTAATATCTAATGCTTCATCAACACCGATCTTCATAAACTTGGTTTTTTTTGGCCAGATCTTATGATCGTTAACCTTCAAGAAAATCTCATCTTTATCTTCTTCATCAGGTACGTTGCAAATGATTGCATGAATTCTAACTTGTGGCATACGCTGGGTGATAAAAAATCAAATTAAAGCATTAAAACATTTTAGACATAAAAAAGCCCCACATAAACGTGAGGCTTTATTAAAAAACTGATCTTACTTGATAGTAAATCCGAATGTTTCCTTGTTGCCGTCAGCTGATTCAATCATAACCGTGTAGGTCCCTTCGGAGAGCTTCACAAGTTTCGAAACTTCAACACGATTTGAATTAAGAACAAGGTCAACTTGATCATTAATTACTACTCGTGATTCTTGCGAATCCAAATTCCTTAAGTAGGCCTTAGTACCTTTAGGGAAAACGGGCTGACCACTTTCAAATTCATTTGCAGGTTTTGAAAACTCTATACTTGGTGATATGCTCTTATTCGTGGATTTGTTGGTGTTGATTCCACAAAAAGTTAGCGCTAGCATTAAAACAATTTGTACCATCTCAATAGTGTGTTTAAAAGTGTAGTACAAAGCTGCTATACAACTCCCCGAATTAATAGTCGTGTTTTACTGAAATTAATCTAGTAAAAACACTTACTCGATTTCAAACAAAAAAGCCTCGCTAATGCGAGGCTCAAAGTTCTGTTTGGGATTCCGTTAACCCCCGAAATCGTCAAATCGAATATTCTCGTCTGGAATACCAAAATCTTCACCCATTTTTTGGACCGCCTGGTTCATTAGAGGGGGTCCGCAGAAATAGAGTTCAATTTCCTCAGGATTATCATGTTTGCTAAGGTAGTGATCAATCACCGCCTGGTGTACAAATCCTGTAAATCCATCTCCATCATCTTCCATGCTATTCTTAGCTGTCCAGTTATCTTCCTCCAATGGTTCAGACAACACGACGTGGAAAGTGAAATTCGGGAAGTTTTTCTCCAGATCAAGGAAGTGGTCAAGGTAGAAAAGCTCTCGTTTAGATCTACCTCCGTACCAGTAGCTAACTTTTCTTCCGGTCTTCAAAGTCTTGAACAGGTGATAAAGATGTGATCGCATAGGCGCCATTCCAGCTCCACCACCAACGTAAAGCATTTCCGCATCTGAAGGATTGATGAAGAACTCACCATAAGGTCCGGAAATGGTTACTTTATCTCCTTTCTTCAGCCCGAAAATGTATGACGATGCAATTCCAGGGTTTACATTCATCCAACCGTTCTTCGCACGATCCCACGGCGGGGTTGCGATGCGAACATTGAGCATAATTTCGCGGCCTTCTGCAGGGTATGAAGCCATAGAATATGCTCGTTCAATGGTTTCGTCATTTTTCATTTTCAGATCCCAGAGGCCGAACTTATCCCACTCCATTTGGAATTTCTTCGGATCATCGTGTTCTTCAGGGTGGGCCGTAATGTCGATATCCTTGAAGTCTACCTCACATTTGGGAACTTCGATCTGGATGTATCCTCCGGCTTCATAATCCATTTCTTCAGGGATCTCAACAACAAATTCTTTGATGAAAGAAGCTACGTTCCAGTTTCTTACTACAGTAGCTTCCCATTTTTTAATTCCAAATATCTCTTCTGGAATTTCAATTTTCATGTCATTCTTTACTTTCACCTGACATGCTAATCGTACATTTTCTTTTTGCTCTGTTCGGCTTAAATGGCCTACCTCGGTTGGTAAAACATCTCCTCCACCTTCTACTACTTTACACTTACACATGGCACAAGTACCACCTCCTCCACATGCTGAGGGAAGGAATACACTCTTTTGAGAAAGTGTAGACAATAAGGTAGATCCGGCTGCAGTGACCATTGGATTATCTGCATCACCATTTACGGTGATTTTCACAGGTCCTGACTGCACCAGTTTAGACTGTGCAAATAACAGTACTAATACCAACAATAGAATTAATGCCGAAAAGGCGATGATTGAAGTAACAACAATTGAAGACATATGTCTAAAATCTTTTTATTTAAAAATCGGGGCAAATATAGTTGATATCATACACCATATTCACCGATAAATAGAACCTTTTTGAGTTCTTGGTTCTGTAACACTTTGAACAATCAAAATGTTGGTTTAATCCAACATTTTCAACAACATGGTTAACCGGGATTTTAATTGACGCCTGTCAACAATAAAATCGAGGAATCCATGATCCAATACAAATTCTGCACTTTGAAATCCTTTCGGTAAATCTTTTCCAATCGTTTCACGAATCACCCTTGGTCCAGCAAAGCCAATTAATGCTCCAGGCTCAGAAATATTGAAATCGCCCAACATGGCATAGGAAGCGGTTACTCCCCCTGTAGTGGGATCCGTCAAAAGCGAAATGTAAGGAATCTTAGCTTCTGATAACAAAGCCAACTTAGCTGAAGTTTTAGCCATTTGCATCAGAGAAAATCCAGCCTCCATCATTCGGGCACCTCCTGATTTCGAAATCATTAAAAATGGAATTTTCTTTTTTAGTGAGTAGTCGATTGCTCTTGCAATTTTTTCACCCACAACCGAACCCATTGAACCGCCAATGAATGAGAAATCCATGCAGGCAACAACAATGTTGATTCCATTCATTTTTCCGGTCGCGCTCCTGACTGCATCCTTAAGGTCAGTCTTTTTCTGAGTTGCAGCAATACGATCCGGATACTTTTTCGTGTCCTGAAATTTGAGTGGATCTCCCGAAGTAAGATCCTCATCTAATTCAGTAAACTTATTATTGTCAAATATTATTTCGAAATACTCCTTCGACCCGATTCTTACATGGTAATCATCATCTGGACATACATATGAGTTGTTCTTTAACTCTCGCATATGAATGATGGAGCCACTTGGGGTCTTGTACCAGAGGCCATCCGGCACTTCTTTTTTATCTTCTGTCTTAGTGAGTATCCCTTTGTCTTGTCGCTTAAACCACGCCATTCGAATTCTTTCTCAGTGAATGAGCAAAGCTAAATGATAATTGCCAAAAGGGAGTGGGAAAATAGTGAATCAATTTTGGGAAGGGTTCTCACCATTGGCCTCACTTAAATTAGAGTTAGTTGCTATTTCAGCCTACTATACCGCATACCAAAAAAATAGGCATAACTATACGTGCAAGTATAACTCTATTATTTCCTGCTAGCGTTCATCTACTTTTTTATTCAACAACAGTTAATTTTAACTGTTTCTCAAATTCATTAATTTTCGCCTCCGTCTTCTTAATGGATTTTTCTACACTTTCAATTGTCTCGTTTACGTATTTTAGTGCTTCAAATCTGGTGACCTCTTTATCTAATAGCTCTTCTATTTTTGCATGGGTGGCTATCCTTTTTTCACTACTTTTTCCTTTCAGGTCTTTTCTAAACTCTTCAAGTTGGACCTTTACATTTTTACTTTGCGCTAGTTTTAGTTTATTCAATTCAATTGAATTTTTCAGGTTCGTAATTATGCAATCATCATTGGTGTTATGGACTAAAAACCCATGTTTTGATATATAGTAGTTGTTTAAATGCTCAACACCAAAGTTGTACACCTGATGGCTTGAAACCATTGATTCTGCTTTTGTTATGACGCTGATGGTACCATTTGCTAGCAATATCTTATCTCCGGGCCTTAAAGATTCTGCAGCCTTCCATTCATACTGAGCGTAACCATCAGGTATAGCTACTAATAAAAACAAAAGGGTTAAGACCAAATTATTTTTATTTTGTTTTAGGAGCATGTCGATCATCTTCATTTATCACCTCCCCTCTCAATATCTCTCAGAGCACTATGATATTTAAATGCTGAACCATAGTATTCAATTCCTTTTTGCCAATATACCTCCCTCTTTAGTTTCACATCTCCTTCTAAGAGTTCAAGTGCTGTCTTTGGGTCAATTATGTCCAAGTCATGTCTTTTTGCTATTTTTCTCAGTGCCTTCCTTTTTTGGCCTGGGCTCCCCGATTGGAGATAATCCATCAAATCATTCAGTTTATCATATTCAGCCAGCGCTTCGTCATATGCTTTTTTATCCTCGATCATTTTCTTTTCCAGTTGATCGCAATCTGTAGAATTCAGATTATGAACAAGTATACCAGCATCTGATATATAGTAGTTATGAAGGCCTTCCACCTCGAAATTGTAAACTCCTAAAGACATCTCAACAATCCTAATTTTATTTATCTCCATAACATGATTATTGGCCATCAGTACCTTGTCACCTGCCTGAAGATTTTCGGCTACTTTCCATGTTTGCGCATACACGCTCGAAAATTGTAACACAATCAAAAAACTCATCAGTGCAAGTTCTATGTAAGTCTTTCTATTTTTCATGCCTTGTTTTTTTACGAATTCATCTATAACCAAATTCCATCATTAGTTCTTACCAACACCCGGATTTTTCGATCGATCTAAAAGACCTTTTTTTGTTGCTAACGCCACATCCAGCATGTTCTCACCTTCCCGAAGGGCATCATCAAGAATTTTATATGCTTCAATGATGTCCACGTACCTTCCATTAGCAAGCCCCTCTTTTTCCCATATTCTGGTCTGAACAGATAGGCGGGTTTTTTCCATCCTGAAAACATCCCCGGATTGCAAATCAGCTATGGATTCCTTCAGCCCCTTAATTGCCTGTCTTAATTTGGTAATACGTTCTTCGGTTTGTTTTAAAATTTCCTCACAATTTTGATTATGAACCAAAATACCTCCTACTGAAACAGAATAATTATGCAACCCATCCACTGTGAAGTTGTATACAACCTGGTTAGTTTTAGCTGTCTGTATGGCTGCTATCCTCATAGACGTTCCGTCCGCCATCCTCATTTTATCACCTACATTTAGCTCGGATGCAGCAATCCACTTTGGACTTTGACCGAACACCGTACTTGCAAAGACTAGGCTTATAATTGGTATTAATCGGATCATTATTATAAATCTATATCACAACTTTTGAACAAATTTTATGACCTCCTCAATATCAGTGAGCCTTTCATGAGCTTCTAAAAAGGTTGGTAAAACCTTGCGGAGGCCTGTGATATTTGAAATATCTCTATGTTTAGCATATAATCCCTCAATCTCACGCTTAATGGCATCTCTACTGTTTTCTAAAGCACTTAAATAAGTAGGTTTATTCTTCTTTATTTTTCTTTTCAACCTCACTAACCTAACCCAATCCTTAACAGCGTGCATACTTCTTGCCCTACTTCCCACCTGGGCCTTTGGAAGGTTGTTTGTTAATGAAGCCCTTAATTCCATCACCTCATCAATTTTATCACAATTGTGTACTAATACACCCGTCTTTATAATATGATAATTATGCAACCCATCCACTGTGAAGTTGTATACAACCTGGTTAGTTTTAACTGTCTGTATGGCTGCTATACTCATAGACGTTCCATCCGCCAACCTTATTTTGTCACCTACATTTAGTCTTTCTGCCCTTATCCATTGCGAGCCTTGCCCGAATAGATAGCTTATCGAAAGCCCCATGGTTATCAGCATGGATGGCAAGGTTTTATTCATTCTTAATGTGAAACTCATATCACTTTTTTAGCATACTGGCTCAATCCTGAACATCATCATTTTTTTGTTTAAACAGTGAACCAACGGAGGTATGCATCGAATACCTAAACGTCAGATCCCTTAGCGGTGAATGAGCAGGTGCAACGATTAGTATGGTTCCTACAATGCCTCCATAATTGATTTGCTTACCCAAGCCCAGGTTAGCACTCACACCTTTTCCCGAATACACATCTTGTTCAATTTCTACATGGGCTATGATACTCCTAAATACCCTCTTTTGTACATATCCCCTAAACACGTTATGATCCATAGGTGGGAGTTCGTTGACCCCTTCCCTTGCTGCCATTCGTATTCCGTAGGAATAGGTGAGTCCCGTCCAGCAGTTTTGGGAGAATCGATAGCCAATATTCGGTCCAAAAGACGCTTGAAATCCTGTTTCTTCGGAAAGCTGATCAATTCGAAAACCACCTCCTACAAACCAACGATCTGTCCAGGGTGCACCTTTAAGTGAGGCTACTTTTTCATTGCCTGAGTTTTTGAGGCTATCTGTATTTACCATTCGGGTATACTTCTTTTGAAGCTTTTGCAGTTTCGTTTTTTGACTATCAGAATTAGCGAACGCAATTAATTTTTCCTTTATATCCGAATTGGGAAGGTTCTTTTTATATCTATCCATCATCTTCTTCCGTCTATCGATCTGTCGCATTTCACTTGCCAACTGGGCACTTGAAACGGGTGATTCGGTAAGAGCCTCCGGATTATTAAGCGGCGCGCTTAGCTGGGCATCAGCTTCACCGGGCAAGGAGAGCTCTCCAGACAGGGCCTGCTCTGCTTTTGAGGTGGCTTGCTCTGTTGAAGGTTTGGTAAGATCCATTTGGCGATCAATCGCATCTTTGGATGGGAAACTACCTGAATCGAAGCGACCCATGGTGTTTTTTAGATACTGAGTAGCCATACTGTCCGAATGAATTTTGGCCTTTTGTTTAGCTTGTTTCTTTGCGGATCTGAGCTCCTTCGGCGTTTCAGGGGTGTACTTGCTTAGTTCGCGCCGGTACACGTATGAAAACTCAGCTTTCTTCAGGCTATCCAGATGCGCCCTGGTCTTCTTTCTCCATTCCTTTCTTTGCGCTTTGCTTTGACCAACTTGTTGGACGATATTCCGATGTTGTGCTGATATATTTGGATTTTGGACGTTGACGGTGGTTTTGATTTGGGCAAGCCCACGATGTGAACAAGAAAGAATTAATATCCATACTAAGACATGAATACCTGTGTTTCCCCTGTGTAGTGTTACCAGCTTGTGCAACCAATTCACTTTGAAAACATCAATACTTGCAATAGCCAGACGCCGCCTATCTGCTAGTAGGACCATATTGCCTGATTGTAGATGTTTGGCTTCCTTCCATTCGTATTGTGCATGGCTTACTGAAATACAGCCTAATAATAGCGTCAAATTCATATGCCTTTTATTCAATGGCCCCTCCATTCATTATCCTCCTGCTTTCTACATATTTCTTATTCACGGTTTTTCGCATTTCCTGCAGCCCATTTATCATAGCCCCATTAGAACCTATCAAGCCGCCTAGAATATTCCTGGCGGTCCATAAATCGAGGCTTTTAATAGCGTTATCATATTTTGTTCCTTTCAAGAAAAGAGCGGCATTCTTAAGTCCCCTTTTGCTGCCTAACAGGATCATCTGAGTAAACATCATCAAAAATTGGTTCTACTTTCTTTTCGTATTTGAGGCGTAGATCAAGTTCTTCATCGATTGCATTAAGCTGCCGCCTATACAACAAACAATTTGGGTCATCATTATGGGCTAATACGCCCTCTTCACCAACGTAATAATTATGTAACTCATCGACACTAAAGTTGAATACGGTTTGATCTTTTTTGGTAGCATGTATCTCTGCTATGCGTAAGGCTTGTCCGTTTGTCAGTAAAACTTTATCCCCTGATTTAAGGTCTTCAGCCCTCATCCACACATACTGACCAAACCCTCCGGTGGGTAGAAGTAGCATTAGCAAAATGATTGAAGAAACCTTCCATCGATTAATATTTAGCCAATTGGTCATGATCATTTTTAATTTTTTGAATTAAAAAGTGAGGAGCTTGTACAAACAAACTCCTCTCTCTGGATATCCAAGTATCAATCTTCTGACTGTTTTTCGTCTTTCGAATCACCTTGTTCATTTCGCAAGTAAAGAGTCATGGCATGTTCCTTCATCTGCTCTACTACCTCTTCTTCGGGCAGCCCTTCGTCTAGTAATTGTTGCTTGAGGAAATTTACTTCTTCCGCTTGCTCCTTTGTTAAATTCCATCGGGCCCAGTTGCTTGCCTGCAAAAGCGTAGTGACTGCTTCGAGCTCTTCCAGCTCCTGGCCTACACGTCCTACCACATAAAATGGATGCTCATAAGTGGCCTCGATTACCTCCCCATTTTCCAGGGTGATGTAGTAGATCTCATAGGCTTCAGCCGTCATGATATGGGTCACCTCCCGATATTCATTGATGCCGGTTTCTTCATTGTATGCAAGCACTGTGTCTCCTACAGCGATGTGCTCTATGTTTTTATATTCATAGGATCCATCCTGGTTTTGCCCGACGATGACCTTGGTACCCGCGGTGAAACATCCGCATGGCTTGCTTTTCCTTATTCTTTTTCTTAAGGCATAATCCAACACATTCGCACTCACATCTCCTATTAATACTGCTCCAGCATCTGCCATCTGATACATATTACCACTCTGCGCTGCATTTGAGAAGTTTTTCAAATTCGTAATGGACTGCGCAATGCTATTAGCCACTCCACCTGCAAGTGTTGCTCCGGCATTCAGCATAAATCTCGTATTGTGAGATACCACTCCTAGTATATCTCCCCTGGCATAGAGATCAAAGTTGGTTCTTGCAAGATTATAGATTTCGTTTGCCCCACTTTCTATTTCATTTCTTACGCCACCAGAAGCATGTTCTAATGTATTCATAAATTCATTTATCATATGATCAGCAATACTGCGTGCAGTAAAGTCATATGGATTAACATATGTTGAAATTTTTCCCTCCATCATAATAATTTCTGGAGGAATGAAGGCCCACTCCGAAACACCATCAAATGCTGACATTGGAAAAGCTTCTTGGATCGGAACCACACTTAGTCCTTCCAACGTATTTGCGCCATACCCTGTTGGATTCAGACCGCTTGCATCCGACAAATTAATCGGATCATTGAAGGCATAGGAGAATTCCTGGCCAGGGTACGTCAATGGCTCTGGTCGCCACCATACTCCTGTATGCGTGTTCAGGTTTCTATAACCCAATTCGTCATAATTGGTCCCATGATGGCTGATTTTCTCTTGATCCAGGTACTTATATCGATGTGCAGCATCCACACTTCCGCGCGATGAGGACCACGTCTCCGCCCCATACGGATAGTAGTTTGTGGAGGCTACAACAATGCCGTGCTTGGCGGTCACGAGAAAGTCATCGAAAAAGATGACTTTCTCGGGATCCGGATCATCGTTTCGCAGCTCAACAACAAAGTAGCCTTCTACCGGAGCGATCAGCTCGCCGGACACTAATTTTTCTAGTGCCCCATTGGCAGCTTCCGTGACACTGCGAAAGCCTTCATGCCCTGAAATTGGCTCTCCATCTTTGTCCATGAAACGCCAGGTCATCGAAGATGTCGGTATTAAGTTGTAATTGTTATCACCAGACACAAATCCGATCAGATTGCCTGAATTGGTTCCGCTGCTCAAGCTGGTGGATCCTTCGTTCACCGCAGCCCCAGACAGCAAATTGCCTGACCCCAGGGAAGAGGTTGCGGCAGTAGGCGCCAGCGGGGCAGACGCTTTTTCTAAAAAATAGGCGTAGCACTCTGCAGCCAGCGTATCTCCGGGATATACATGGTAGGTAAAGCGGATCGGCCCATCAGGCCCTGAATCCACCGCCATCACATATCCCATGTTAGACCCCCATTCGGTAGGTGTATGGTTTGCATCCGGGAAATAGACCCTGGACTCATCATCCAGGCCCTCAAAGAAAAGTTCCTCTTCGACCCTTCTTTCCTCACGATTTATTTCTGCGGTTGCCAAAAAAGAGATGCTATCCTTCTGATCGGTGATGATGGCTCGCACACTTCCCTGTCGGTCAGTTATGGTATAGTCGCGCACCCATTGACTATTAAGATAGCGAAGGCGTCCACCCCCCCATTTGACCATTTCCAGATGGCCGGGCTGGTCTTCGTCGGTTCTGGTGACTACAGAGGAGCCTATATAATCGGTAACGGAAGTGACCGCTCCATCAGTGATTACCGTCGTTCGTACCTTACTTCCTCCTGCGGTGTATTGATTGACGATACGATCTGCCTGATCTACCATCTGGATGACTTCCGGATAGCCTATTCTGTTGTACTGGATGATATCGATATCATAGTTCAGATCCCTTACCAAGCGACCCTGAACATCATATTGCATTTCGTTTTGTTCATCCGCTTTATCAGGAAACATTTCCGGGCTCATGATGTCACCAATTTTAGTTGGAAAAATTCCGTTGTATTCGTAGTTCAAATAATCTATTGGTGTTCCGTCCTTATCATTCCGGATCAGATGGTTGATCTGGTTGAGATCATAGCCATATTCTGTCGCAAAAGCCGGATCTAATCCCCAGGTGCTATCGCTTTCTTTCCTGGCATGGCGAGAGCGTTTCAATTGAGACAGTCCATCATAGTCGTACACCCGAGCCAATGGATGCAGGTCTGCAGGGCCTTTATATAGTTCTGCACTTATAGAAGCCCCGTCATACATGGCTGTTTGCGCAGGGTATTCCACAGATTCATAAAGCAATCGCTCTGCAAATACATCGCCTAGATCCGCCTGGCCATCAAGCAATTCATGGTCATTGCCTGCGTAGCGGTTAAGGGCATCATAGTAATAATCTTCACTTCTTAGAAAAGGCTCGTTTCCGGAGGGTCTGTGGATGTTTCGTTCGATGAGCTGGTTAGCAGCATTGTATCGAAGACTCTCTTGCACGATGGTTTCCTCAAACGAAGTTCCAACCTCGGTGACGATTGCCTCTTTGGTTCCCACGATGGCGAGATCCCAATTGGAAATACCCATGTATTGCGTGTAGTGTGATGTCCCGTTGATGTAAAAGGCCAATACCTGGTAGGCATCCGATTGAATGACCACCACCGCGTATTCGTCGGTTAACCCGTGTGTTCCAAGATCTGCCACCTGACCACCGTCACGCCATACGGTAATTTGCCTTTGATCTTCGCTGGTGGCGGGTTCGAATTTCATCCCAATGACATTGCTTTCTGTAACGCTAGTCTCTGTGTCTTTAACGAACCCCACGGTCACTGTCTGATTTTCTGGTACTTTAAAAATAGCCTTCCCTGAGGTACCTGTTGCCTCCTTGAATGAATTTAACCCTCTTGCACTTCTTAGAGAACCTCCGGTCAGATGGACTGTACCAGGTTGGGTTTCAACTCCGGGAGTTGTTGTCCACTCAGGCCCATGCAATTGGCTCGTTACTTCCATCAGGCTCCCTTCAGGATAGTACGTGTACTCAAGGGTTTCTTCTATGGTACCTACGTCCGGAATTACGGATCGTGAATAGGTTTCAAGGAGCTGTAAAGTGCTGGGATCGTATTTAAAGTGAACACGGTCAATCCCTCCGGCAGCATTGTCTGCAACACTGGCAATGGGCACTATTTCGCCTGAAACAACACCAAAATAATCAACGTTTCTCAGCCACTTGATTTCGCCTGCTTCTCCCAAAATTTGTGTTGCGCCGGCTACTGCCAATCCCCTTACCCGCGTGGTAATGGTCTCGATATATCCCTTATTCTTTTTCAGAAAAGGAATCTCAAATTGTAAGTCGGGCCACCTTTCCAATATTGCATAATCATCATAATAAATTACTTCATTCACATCTGAAGAATCAACGGGTGATGGAAACGAAGCAGCGGTATATCCAAAAGACTGATACTCGCTCTTTTGCTCCCTACGTCTGGTGTCTCCCAGATCTGCTGGTATCTCCAGTCCACTTGAGGTTCCGCTCATGATGATTCGACCCATTTTGTCGTATTTGAACCAATCTGTATATGGATCGCCTTCCACTTCAATTGCCCTCACTTCATCCAGGTCATTGTAATGGGTTCGAATGGGATTGACACCAGGTCGTTTTACTCCGATTTGCCGACCAAATACATCGTATTCATAACGGTAGGCATAAGAATCGTTCAATTCTTCCGGGATTTCGATATCCTGTGCCATTGCTGTGGATATGACAGTGAGTACGGCAATCAAACACAGTGGATTTTTGACATCTATCTTTTTCATATTCTGATATTTTTTGGAAGTATGTCTTCAGGGATGCAATCAACAATTTCATTGATCCATGCTGAAGACTTACTTCAATTTTTAACTCTTGTGTAGGTACTAGTTTTGGCTGTTTATGAGTTCTCGATACTGTCTGGGCGGTATAATCGCCTTTAGCTGATCAAACTCATCGTATACATAGGCGGTATGCATGAGCTCAGGTGGACTACCATTGCCCTCGACTATTGAAAGCACGGGTTTACCCATTCTGTTTACATAAACCCATATGCCGGATCCATCCGGTTGCCTGATCTTTTGCTTAGTGAGTGTTCCTCTTTCGTAATATCCGTCGGATTTGATCCGGCCATTTTCTTCCTTCCAGATCCGTACTTCGTTTTCTCGTACAAATCCCGAATTAAACGTTGTAGTGTGCCCACTCCCTAGCTGATAGTGCGTTGATGGCTGGCTCGTTTCCATGGCTAACTGTCTGGGAGCGTTTTCTGTTATGAGCTCACTGTATGGAACCTGTGAGTTTTCTTTGTTTTCTATGCTGGCATTTTGATGCCACAGCCATTGCTCGCTTCCTTCATAATTACCTCCCTGATCCTCCAGCGCATTGGGTCTGAACCCACCATTGTTTGAATAGGCCATGTAAGGCAAGTAGATGGTTGGGGTGTTTCCAAATTTGTCATATTTATAAGGCTGCACCAGGTCGTTGCCATCAGCAATCCCGGCCAACCTAGATACTAACTGGATGGTGCGACCTGCACCGTCCAGGTATTTTGTAAATACGGAAACTTTAGCGGGGTCAGCCTGAGCCTCGAGCATAGCCTCCACCGTCCGAAACTCGAGCGAATTTGCGGTGTAATACCGAATGTAATTTGGATTGCTTTTGGATAGCTGCGTACCGGCATAATAATACTCGGTATATGAAAGTAGATAGCCTTTGTCATTCCAGGTGCTGATCTGCCTATCGAGATCATCATACACAAAGTGTGTGGTAAACAGATTTTCATCCATGGTTGATATCAGCTTACCTTCCCCATCATAGCTATAGGTGACCATATAGGCATCTTTGGGGTGAATTCTGATTTCATCAATGAATAGATGAGCGTCTGAATTACCGGGTATATTGATCCGGCTGCCATCGTAATCATTGAGTGCTACCTCTACCAGTTCCCACTCCGGGTTCTCAATTAGCTTACCATCCTCATCCCTTCCAATGGTCTTCCAATAGGTAAGTATATAATCACTGGTGCGATTAAGGTCAGGATAAAAACTGTAGATCTCATTTAAGTCCAGCTGCTTATAATGGGCCCCGGTTTTGGTTTTGTTCCACCAATTTGAAGCTACATAACCCACCGAAGAATCTCCATACCGATCCGGCCCTTCGAACCCCTGATAATAGGCAAGGTTGCCTACCTCATTGGTTTGTGGAATGATTACTTTGGCCGCCACTCTATCTACACCTTGATCATAGATAAAAATCGTCTTTGTGCCATCATAGGATCTTACAAGTGTGGGGCGCAAGAGGTACTCATCGTATCTAACAAATTCCGTTTGCCTGACCATCTGTTCTTCGATCTCTTCTCTATGATTTTCCGGATGCCTGTAAAAACCTTCCGGAAAAAATCCCTGCCAGGTTGCTTTCGGCACGATGGCTCTATGCCCCGTACCCCGGAGGTTGTAAAGGACTTTATATTCAGTTTTTGAGGCATCCAGGATCTTAAAGCCCTGATCCTCGTCATGCATGTGCGTGGTTTGAAAAGCAGGGATCTGCATTTGATTTTGCTCCAACAGGGCATTGATATCCTCATCGGTTTCATAGTCATTCAAATACTGGATCTTTTTAAATTCATACGCTCCTAAACTATTGCGACTATAGACCTCCGAACGATCTTTCTTATTAGGCTTCCAGGTATAGGTGGTAGGTGTACCTCCCCAGCTACCGTCTAGTAGCTTGGTTTTTGCATTGGTTTTGATGGGCAGTGCGTAGCCTACTTGTAGATCATAGAAGCCTTCATCAGGGTTTCCACGATCCATAAAGTCATTGAGTTCTTCATTAAATTTTAGGAAGTTGGTGCGCACCATATTATATACTGGTACGCGTTCAGAATAAAATTCATATTCGCTTTTGACCGTATCAAGTGCGTTTCCCTCAGCATCGTATTGAATCCGTGCTTTTAATAACCCGCGCTTGAAGGCATAAGAAGTGCCTAGAAATGGAATTTGATCATAATTTTCTTTACGATACTCATCGGGAAAATCAAGAGCGGTCGTAAATTCTGAACGATAAAACCCATATTCTCCATCATTTTCGGTAATCGTAACGTCGCTGTATTGAACCACTGCATTGGCAAGCACACTCTCTGAGCCAAAGAAAATTCTAGTATTAGTTGTGGTTTCGTTTGAATAATTTTCATCGTAAAAATTGACTGACTGATTTTCCATATCATTCTCACTTGATTGTGAGACATAATATGCTGTCGATATATTTGATGGATAGCTTGCTATCCCTTTAGAATAAGAAAAGTTAAAAGTTCGCTCCGGCTGTTGATGCTCTTCAAAAGCAGGATACACTTCAATAGAATAAAAACTATGTGCATATTGTCCACTGAATACCTCCAATCGATATTGACCTCCTTCAAGAGAAATTAATTCATTTAAATCTTCATAAAATCCTTCAACATTCCCAGCCTCCCATGACTTGAAATAAACCTCAACATCCTCGGCATCATCAATCTTTACCACTTTAATGTATGTATCCAATGGTGCATCTGCTCCACCATTATCTTCTCGTTCAACAATCGTTAATTGATCAACAAGACCAGTCAACCTTAAATTTCCATCATTGAATAATGAAAATTCGTGGGTTTTGAGTGTAGCATATGGTGTCGACGTGCAAGTGATTGATGGGATTCTTGTCCATTTACTATATGGGAATAATACAAGATTTTTTATGCGTAACCCAAGTCCTTTTCTAGGAGCTGGAAAGGTCGCTATTTTACCTAGATATACATTGATCATGTTTTTTGGAGAACTCGAAACAACCTTATACATTCCGGGCTCCAAATCCAATGTATCCACTTCATCTTCAAAGTTGCTATAAGTACGTATTACCTCCCATGAATCCGGGTCTGTTCTTCGTTGTTTAAACAATTGAACGGTATTCCCATCGGTATTAGATTCTCCATCTTCCATCTCTAATCCCTGGATCATATGTAAAACATAGCTACCTGAAGATGCATCGAAATCCATTGTCATCTGGCCAGGTTGCTCATACCTATATTTTAGAATTTCATTAAATTTAGGTACAACGTCATTATTGATGAATCTATGTTGGTGAGACTCCCACTCAAAACTAATTTTTTCTCCTCCAGATGTTATGTAAGATTCCAATGTACCATTCAACATGGCTTGTTCATCAGGCCTGCGATCTGCTTCGGTAGGTAAAAGCTGGAACGGTATTCTTAGCGCATGATTAGACACATCCCACTTTAATCCTCTATTGGTATATAAACCCTCATATTTATCATCGCGAAAGGTTAAAATTGAAGTAGACTCATCTCCGAATGAAGCATACCATTTCTTATAGCTTTCGACTCCACTTCGATCTTCAAATGGATCCATAAATATGAGTTGCGACGAATCTCGATCTACCCAATTCTTAGGCCTGTCACCTTCTGGAACGATGATACTTTCAAAAATCTTCGAATTTGATACATAAAACTGAGACTTGGGAAGTAACCATGGTATGTGATACCTTTGATCTCCGTGGGCAATCCAAATGTCTTTCATATTGTCCTTCCCATTATAAAAACCAGCAATGTCCTTAGCTGCTGAAAAATTCATGGAAGCATCTTTCTTCCTCGGTATTTTTCCATGATACGTGAATATTTCTGCTGGTATCCTGAGCCCCAAAGGCTCAGTTTGGTAAATTGAATCCAAAGTAAGCTTGCCGGTACTGTAGCTAAGTCCAAACCGTTTTTCAAACTCAATAAATCGCCCTTTATCTTTTGTTTGACGGAAGACCCTAAGCCCTAATACCTTATTCATTTCTATTTCGTTTTCTGCCAGAAAGACGTCTTTTCGGTTTTGAGAATGGTCTAACATAAAACCTACTTCGACATAATTGTCATTGTCGGGGCTATCAGAAGAACCATTTGACTGAACCAGCCTAGCGGAGGCTAATACCTTATCTTGATGTATGGATTCATTTATTTTAGTTGTTCCCAAACCCTTAAGTATTCGGGCATGCAATGACTGCCCAAATTCTCTGCTCAGTCTAGGTTTTATTAAATAATCCACAGAGCTGTTTGACAAATAGCGGCTTCTATACTTTATATCGTGATAATCGATCACAAGCGAATCCAATGAGTTTAAATTGATAATTTTGGTTGTCTTCCATCCAGTTACAATTCCCCTAGTTTCATAATAATTGATACTACATATGTCTTCAAAAAACTCATCTGATTCAGTAAAGTATTCTGCTTTGGGGTTGTCTTCATCTTCCGGAACATCTTCCGGAATAAGATCTAAGTTAAGTGGGTGCAATCTTGAGTCATTCACACTATTTTCTTCATCCTTTGCGTATAAAGTAGCCGCCATCACTTCATATTCACAGCCCTCTGCAATGATTTTAAACCCTACAATGGGAGCATACTGATCGGTAGGGATCTGCCTGCTTGATCCGTTGTCTATTTCACTGGGCAGTACCGGAGGTCGACGAACATCATCGTAACATTCTCTTTCCGGATCTTCAAAGATGGGGGTAATGTCTACATGGTGTTTAGATACTACTTTAAACTGCATGGCTTCACCAGGTTTATTTGCCCAAAAGGCTTGTCCGGTAATGTTTGCCCCGCCATTACAGCTCGGTACATTGAACGAAAAAATGTCTGGAGCCACATCCAGGCAGCCAATGGACGCATAGTGCTGATCCAAATCCCTGCTCCTTCTTGCCGGGATGTCATCATTGGGATTGTCCAGGATTACATCTTCCGGGCTTTGATATCTCCACATGCAACTGTATCCATAATATGCCTCGTCCGGCACGGAGTTAAGGGCACGTGTAACTCCACCAAAAGAGGACTCATTCCACCCTACCCCAAAAGGCGAGGCAGGCTGATCGAGCTTGACATTCGGGTTGTAGTTTAGGGTAATGGGTATGTTGAACCCCCGCCCTTTGAGCGTGTACAAAGTCGTGCTGATCGGGATCTGTCCACTTGCCAGACCTCCGCTCCCGAAGGAGGCGTGGATCTTTTTCAGTGGATCTGCCTGCTGGGCATGCAATGAAATGCATGTAAGTGACAGACAAAAAACAATTATCAATGAAGGTTTGGACACCCTTCCTTTGATTCTCTTCTTCATTTTGGTTCGCTAGTTATTTCAACATTGATTTAAATACATACAAAATGGGGTGGTATGTAATCCTTATGTTGAGTTAGCTTATAGCCGTGTCATCACGGCCTTCTTGATGGTGGGTTTGCTATTAAACTCAACAAAAGATGTAAGTGGGTGGCTGCAAAAACATGGGTCTAAATCTAAGTGTGCTTTTTTTGAAGTGAAGAATTTCAAATTGATTTTGTTAAACAATGTCTACACATTGTTTACTTATATTCAAAAAATTGGATGTCTACCTAATGAAATGGTGATTGGCTTGTCTGGAATTTTAATACAATGGTGTCCGAGAAATTGGAAATGAGCTATTAGTTTTTGTGAAAAAAACTGAAGTTGATGTACAGAAAAACTGTATAAATTTTAAACGATAAAATCACTCGCTGGCTTTTCTAGGATAGTGTGAGTCACACCATGAAATTTCAATTGGGAATTTTTCGAAATTCATTTTAAGGAAGAAATATAGAGACTGTTTAATATCACAACAGCACCTATAATCCTCTCAAGGGATATTGTACATTTTTATATTACGTTAAATTAAAAATGCGATCAGACTATTTTACCTCTTCATAGTCCACATACTCCCCACCGCTGAATCCTCGTTTTTTCTTGGATCTACGAATTGGAACATTATCTATATTGACATTTCCATTTGATGCATTACGGGGCTTTCGGGAATATTGCTGCCCAAACTGATCACGTCCTTGATAGTTTCTATTTGCTCCTCGAAAAAGGAACGACGTTACCTTGTTGAAAACATATCCAACGAGGATCAGGACTATAATAATCTTTAATAGCATATTCCTTTAAACCTATCGACTCAAGTACAAGTTTCGCTCTGCGTAAATTTCCATGAAATAATCATCCATCAGATCATCGATGAAGTAGATCGCCTCACCCGTTGATTTCATTTCAGGGCCTAGTTCTTTATTGACATTCGGGAACTTATGAAAAGAAAACACTGGCTCTTTGATTGCATATCCTTTTTTATAAGGTTTAAATTCAAAGTCAGTCACTTTTTTCTCTCCAAGCATCACCTTAGTTGCATAGTTTACATAAGGTTCCCGGTATGCTTTACATATGAAAGGAACGGTACGTGAAGCTCTAGGATTTGCCTCAATGATATAGACTTTATCATCTTTCACTGCGAATTGAATATTGATTAAACCTACAGTCTTAAGCGCAATAGCGATTTTCTTCGTGTAGTCTTCTATTTGTCTAATTACAAAATCTCCCAGGTTATAAGGGGGAAGCACCGCGTATGAATCACCAGAATGGATACCTGCCGGCTCTATGTGCTGCATGATCCCGATGATATGAATATTCTCTCCATCGCATATTGCGTCCGCCTCGGCCTCAATAGCACCTTCAAGGAAATGATCCAACAATATCTCACCATCAGGTTTATCTTTTAAAATATCGACTACATGCTGCTCTAATTCCGTCTCATTGATCACAATTTTCATGCTTTGGCCTCCCAACACATAACTTGGGCGCACTAATAGTGGAAAGCCAAGTTCTTTAGAAAGTTCTACTGCATCTTCAGCGTTTTCAATGGTCCCATATAATGGATACGGGATTTTCTGCTCTTTCAAAAGATCGGAGAATCGACCTCTAGCTTCTGCAAGATCCAACGCTTCGAAGCTTGTCCCTATAATCTTGATCCCATAACGCTCCAGCTTCTCTGCTAGCTTCAAGGCGGTTTGACCTCCAAGTTGAACGATTACGCCTTCAGGTTTTTCATGCAAAATGATGTCGTAGATATGTTCCCAGAATACAGGTTCGAAGTACAGCTTATCCGCAACATCAAAATCCGTTGAGACCGTCTCTGGGTTACAGTTGATCATGATGGTTTCATAGCCACACTCTTTTGCGGCTAACACCCCATGAACACACGAATAGTCAAATTCAATTCCTTGTCCAATTCTATTCGGTCCGGAACCAAGCACAATGATTTTCTTTTTATCAGATACCACTGACTCATTTTCTTCTTCGAAAGTAGAATAGTAGTAAGGAGTCTGCGCCTCGAACTCCGCTGCACATGTATCCACCAATTTGTAGACACGTTTGATCCCGAGATCGTTACGCTTCTTATAAACTTCACTTTCGAGACAGCTTAGTAGGTGCGCAATCTGACGATCAGCATACCCCTTTTTCTTTCCTTCCAAAAGGAGCTCTTTGGGTACATCTTCAATAGAATACTTTTCTATCTCTTTCTCCAGTGTGATCAATTCCTCAATCTGATTCAGGAACCAAGGATCAATTTTAGACAGCTTATGGATGGTCTTGAAAGGAATGCCTAGTTTGAAAGCATCATATATATGGAAGAGTCTATTCCAGCTGGGATGTTCAAGACTTTTCAAAATGGCTTCCTGATCTTTCAGCTCACGGCCATCGGCCCCAAGTCCATTTCTTTTAATCTCTAAGGATTGACAGGCCTTTTGAAGTGCTTCCTGGAAGTTTCTTCCAATGCCCATGGCCTCACCAACAGATTTCATTTGTAGGCCAAGTCTACGATCAGATCCTTTGAATTTATCAAAATTCCAACGAGGTACTTTTACAATCGTATAGTCGATGGCCGGTTCGAAGAATGCTGATGTAGTTTTCGTGATCTGGTTTTTCAGCTCATCCAAATTGTAACCGATAGCAAGCTTTGCGGCAATTTTTGCAATTGGATACCCAGTGGCTTTCGAAGCAAGTGCTGACGAACGTGAAACTCTTGGATTGATTTCAATGCCAATGATATCCTCGGTATCAGGGTTTACCGAAAACTGTACGTTACACCCTCCAGCAAAATGTCCGATTCCATTCATCATCAATTTTGCCATGTCTCTCATTCGTTGATAAACCGTATCTGAAAGTGTCATTGCCGGGGCCACTGTAATGGAATCTCCCGTGTGTACACCCATCGGATCAAAATTTTCGATCGAACAAATGATGATGATATTACCAAGATTGTCTCGAAGTAACTCAAGTTCATATTCTTTCCAACCCAGGATACTTTGCTCCACCAATACCTCGTGAATAGGTGAAGCCTGAAGACCTGCATTTAAGGCCGTGTCAAATTCATCTGGTGAATTCACAAATCCTCCCCCGTAACCTCCAAGTGTATAAGAAGGCCTGATTACCAATGGGAACCCAATTTCCTGCGCAATTTCTTTTCCTTTTAGGAAGGATGTAGCTGTTTCTCCTTTACACACCCCAACACCCAATTCGATCATCTTATGTCGGAATTTCTCCCGATCTTCTGTGGTTTCGATGGCATCAATATTCACGCCGATCATATCCACATTGTATTTCTCCCAAATGCCTGCTTTATCACAATCTATTGCCAGGTTGAGTGCAGTTTGTCCTCCCATTGTAGGTAAGACTGCATCGATCTGTGGATGGGCTTCCAATATCTCGCGTATGGATTGCTTAGTAAGAGGTTTTAGATAAATGTTGTCAGCAGTTACCGGATCCGTCATGATGGTCGCCGGATTCGAATTGATAAGTGTCACTTCAATTCCTTCTTCTCTCAAAGATCTGGAGGCTTGAGATCCTGAATAATCGAATTCGCACGCTTGACCAATAATGATGGGTCCACTTCCGATAATCAAGACTGATTTGATGTTTGGGTTTTTAGGCATAGGATTGTAAGTCGTTCTTGTTTTAGTTAATCAGGTTAAAACAAATTCCGGCAAAATTAAAGTATGAAGCATGGGCCACAAAGGAATTTCTTA
Organism: Ekhidna sp.; assembly: GCA_965601465.1. GTDB lineage: Bacteria > Bacteroidota > Bacteroidia > Cytophagales > Cyclobacteriaceae > Ekhidna. The sequence goes on from OZ271834.1 coordinate 4,833,025, forward strand.
ATTAGTAATGTGGTTAATTGGTAGGTTAGCGAATTGATGGATATTTGCAAGCTTAGCAAGCGGTAATTTTTAAAACAACAACCCGATTAAATAATGAAAGAATCGTACATCGTAGATGGAATCAGAACACCTATCGGAAATTTTGGTGGAACACTAGGTGCAGTTAGAACAGATGATTTAGGTGCAATCGTAATCAGGGAGCTGATGTCTCGAAATTCAACTATTGATCCTGCCGCAATAGATGAAGTGATCATGGGTTGTGCCAATCAAGCCGGCGAAGACAATAGAAACGTTGCTCGAATGTCACTATTACTTGCTGGGTTGCCTTTTTCTGTGCCTGGCGAAACCGTGAATCGTTTGTGCGCTTCAGGCATGTCTGCAATTGTTCATGCCAACCGAGCCATTAAGACTGGTGATGGTGACCTGTTCATTTCAGGTGGAGTGGAAAATATGACCCGTGGGCCATGGGTGATTTCGAAATCTGCAAAGCCCTTCGGGACAGACGCAAAAATGTATGATTCAAGCTTTGGATGGAGGTTTATTAATCCAAAGATGGAAGAGCTGTATGGAACTGACGGAATGGGACAAACGGCGGAAAACCTTGTCGAGATTCACAAGATTAGTCGTGAGGATCAGGACGCTTTTGCCTACCGTTCGCAGATGAAAGCAACTGAAGCGCAAAAGAGTGGAAGACTCGCAGAAGAGATCGTTACTGTTGAAATACCTCAACGTAAAACAGATCCAATCCTATTTGATAAAGATGAGTTTGTTAAGCCAAATTCATCGACTGAAGTTTTGGGTAAGCTCAGAGCAGCCTTCAAAAAAGATGGTTCAGTGACAGCAGGAAATTCCTCCGGCCTGAATGACGGTGCAGCTGCAGTTTTAGTGGCTTCAGAGGATGGAGTAGCTAATCACAGCCTTAAACCGCTGGCAAGAATTGTATCATCGGGAGTGGTAGGCGTTGAGCCTAGAATAATGGGAATAGGACCTGTTGAAGCCTCGCAGAAAGCACTGAAGAAGGCAGGACTTACACTCGACCATATAGATATCATTGAAATCAATGAAGCGTTCGCGGCACAATCGCTAGCATGCACACGCACACTAGGGCTTGACGATACAGATGAGCGAATCAATCCCAATGGAGGAGCCATAGCCATTGGTCATCCACTAGGTATGACTGGCGCAAGAATTACCTATTCAGCTGCCCTTCAACTGCAAAAGACCAATAAGAAATATGCCCTCTGCACCATGTGTATAGGCGTCGGTCAAGGGTATGCAGTAATCTTGGAAAGAGCTTAAACACAAAAAGCCGTGAAATTCACGGCTTTTTTATATATAAAAGTATGAAGAGAAATTAGTCTCTACTTAAGATTCGAAATCCAAGATTGAATTGAATATAATTGGCATCACTTACAATGTTATAAGCAGCTCCTAAATTTAATCGGCCTATGTAAACACCGGCTCTGGGTGCAAATCCAAACTTAGATTCGCTTTCTCCGTCTGTTGTAACATTTGCAATAGTCACTTCTGCTCCCTTAAAACTATAAAGTCCCAGTCCCAGACCAGCATAAGGTGTTACACTATTCGTAGAGAACCGATAAGTTGCGGTAGGAAGAATTACGAGCGCAGATGTTGCTCCATATGAAGCTCCGCCAAAATCAGCTCCAGCAAACCCATTCGATCCAATCACAAGGCCTAGATCGATGTTCTCATTAAAAGCATACTTAGGCTCAATGTAGAAACCAACACCTAGATCATAGGCATCAGCAAAATCTCCTTGTGGTAGGTTGAAATTCGGACCAAGTTCAATGTGAAATTGGGCATTTGCAGCGTAGCCAAACAATATCACTGCGCAAATACTTAACAATACTTTTTTCATAATGGTAGTTAGTTGATAAAATTTGTGCTCAAAACTAAGGATTCACACATTAATAGTAAATACCATAATAGTGGTATTTATTTTATAAAGAATCTATCAGACAGCATATCAATGATTTACGAATTCAATAATTTAAGACCCGTTGTTCATCCTACTGCATTCATCCATCCATTGGCGGCCGTAACCGGAGACGTGATCATCGGAAAAGACGTGTATGTTGGCCCGGGTGCGGCGATCAGGGGAGACTGGGGTCGCATTATCATCGAAGATGGTTGCAATGTGCAAGAAAATTGCACCATTCATATGTTTCCGGGTATCACAATCACATTAAAAGAAAGCGCACACATTGGGCATGGAGCCATTGTACACGGAGCAAACATTGGTAGAAATGTTTTAGTTGGTATGAACGCAGTAATCATGGATAACGCTGAAATTGGAGATGAGTGTATCGTGGGAGCTCTTAGCTTTATCAAGGCAGACTCTTCATTTGATGCTCGAAGTTTGATTGTAGGTAATCCGGCGAAAAAAATAAAAGAAGTAAGCGACGATATGATTGCCTGGAAAACAGAAGGAACCAAGCTTTATCAAAAGCTGCCAAAAGAATGTTATGACACCTTGAGGGAATGCGAGCCACTTATCGAAATGGAACCGAACAGACCCGTGGCTTCTGCAGCTTATAAAACCTGGAACGAAACAAAAGATTAATACTTAATGGAGAAAAAGAACATGCACATTGCGGTCTCTGGAAATATTGGAGCGGGCAAAACCACATTGACAGAGATGTTGGCAAAGCATTACGGATGGCAGGCCGAGTTTGAATCTGTGGAAGACAACCCCTATCTGGAAGACTTTTACAGCGATATGCATAAATGGTCCTTTCACCTCCAGGTTTATTTTTTGAATAGCAGGTTTGAGCAAATAAATAAGCTTCGCAGGGTTGATAAGACAATTATCCAAGATCGTACCATCTACGAGGACGCCTACATATTTACCGAGAGTCTTTATAAACAAGGATTCTTTAAAGAACGAGATTATCAAAACTATCAAGCACTGTTTGCCTCAATGATAGAATTTGTACAACCTCCCGACCTACTGATATACTTAAAATCAGACATCAGCAAGCTTGTTAAAAACATTGAAACCCGAGGAAGAGATTACGAAAATCTCATTCGCATCGAATACCTGAAAGGACTCAATGAGCACTATGAAAAATGGATTGAAGGCTATGATGCCGGTAAATTGTTGATCATAGAAGTAAGTGACATTGATTTCGTTAAAAACACGGAAGATTTTTCAGATATTGTTTTTAAGATTGACACCGAGCTTCATAGTTTATTTAGCTGAAATAGCAGCTGCATATCAATTAACTTTACCTAACAATAAGAATAAATACACATGGCAATACCCAAAATAAAACACTACATCGCCGGACAATGGATGGAAGGATCTGGAGATGGAGAGGTCCTTCATCATGCGATCACAGGAGAACCCGTAGCGACTCACACCATTGAAGGAATCGATTTCAAAGATGCCTACGATCATGCCAGGAACATTGGGAATGCTGCATTGAGAAAGATGACTTTCCAGGAACGAGGACTTATGCTCAAAGCCCTTGCATTCCATCTTTTAGAGAATAAAGAGAAGTTTTATGAAGTGAGTAAAGCTACTGGTGCAACGCGCGTAGATAGTTGGATCGATATCGAAGGAGGAATAGGTAATGTTTTTTCTAATGCCAGCCTGAGAAGGCAATTCCCGGATTTACCCTATCATGTAGACGGAGAGACCGTTGGCCTGTCCAAGGGTGGGTCTTTTGTTGGCCACCACATCATGGTTCCAAAGGAAGGGGTTGCGGTACACATTAATGCCTTTAACTTCCCAATTTGGGGAATGCTGGAAAAAGCGGCTGTCAATTGGTTGGCCGGAATGCCATGTATTGTGAAGCCTGCTGAGCAAACGTGCTACCTCACCGAGGCAATGGTGAAAGAAATAGTCGACTCAAAGATCTTACCTGAAGGCGCTTTACAGCTCGTAGCTGGATACGGTAATGGTATCCTGGATCATGTGGATTCACAGGATGTAGTGACGTTTACTGGATCATTCGAAACAGGGAAAAAATTAAAGACGCTACCCCAGATTATTGAAAATTCAGTGCCATTTAACCTTGAAGCTGATTCACTAAACTGTGCGGTTTTAGGAGAAGATGCCGTTCCTGGCACCGCAGAATTTGACTTATTCATTAAGGAAGTCAGAAAAGAAATTACAATAAAGTGTGGTCAAAAATGTACCGCCGTTAGAAGAATTATCGTACCGGAGAAGCTGGTAGAAGATGTTCAAATTGCCTTGGGTAAAGCATTTGAGAAAACTACAATCGGAGATCCGAGCGTAGAAGGAGTGCGCATGGGAGCACTTGCAGGAAAAGAGCAATTGGAAGAAGTTACCAAAAGAGTGGCTGAGCTGGCTAAAACTTCTGATCTGGTTTATGGCTCGCTGGACAACGCGGGAGAAGCCATGGGTGCAGACTGGAAGAAAGGAGCATTTATGTCGCCGATGCTTTTTGTAAACCAAAAACCCTTAGATACGGATGAGGTACATAACATTGAAGCCTTTGGCCCGGTAAGTACCATCCTGCCATACAAAACAATGGATGAAGCCATCGAAATCTCTAAGAGAGGCAAAGGTTCTCTTTGTTCTTCGATCACCACTGCTGATGATAAACTCGCGACTCAATATGTTGTTGGAGCTGCCACGCATCACGGGCGAATACTGGTATTGAATGAAGCTTGCGCGAAGGAGTCTACCGGTCATGGGTCACCTATGCCAATGCTTACGCACGGTGGACCAGGTCGAGCTGGAGGTGGAGAAGAAATGGGTGGTAAGCGTGGTGTTATGCACTATTTGCAACGAACTGCGATCCAAGGATCTCCAACCACGCTGACAGAAATCACACAGCAGTACCAATACGGGGGAGAATATAAGGATACCGAAAAGCATCCGTTCTCAAAATATTTTGAGGAAATCGAAATTGGAGATACCGTAATTACTGCTAAGCGTACGGTGACTGAATCAGATATTGTAACGTTTGCCAATGTCAGCTGGGATCACTTTTATGCCCACACGGATGTGACCTCTCTGGATGGCACCACATTTGAAGGACGAGTAGCACATGGCTACTTTGTGTTGTCAGCAGCTGCAGGTCTGTTTGTTCAGGCTAAAAAGGGTCCGGTTCTTTTAAATTATGGATTAGAAGAATGCCGATTTACCAAACCAGTGTATCCGGGCATGACCATAGGCGTACGATGCACAGTGAAGGAAAAAGTAGACCAGGAAAAGAAAGATGATATCGCGAAAGGAATCGTAAAATTCTTGGTGGATGTGTATGATGAGACCGGTGAAACAGTAGCCATTGCTACGATCCTAACAATGATTAAGAAAAAAGATCAGAGTTAATTAAACCAGTTCTCAATATTTTTCCTGCACACCCCTTTTGTAACCAAATAACATAAGGTTTTTAAGATAAATACGTTTTGTTGCTAAAGATCAAAAAATCAACAGCCATGAAGCGTATACTTATCATCCTTATAGTACTACTAACAGCTTGCCAAAATGAGGAATTGGATACTCCAGGAACCATCAAGCTTAATTTCTTGAATGGTAATGAGCCCATCTCCAATGCAGATATTAGTATCGTAAAGCTTAGAAAAGCAATTCGTCCCAATTTTGAGTTTGGTAGTGTGCTAGATGGTACGACTGGAGCTGATGGGAGCATCAAAGTTGGACCTTTAGAGCCGGGAAATTACCTTTTTAGAATCACAATAGGTACCCATGAATTTTTCACAGAATCATTTGAAATATTGCCAGGCATTTCAGACGAAAAGACACTTGACATCATTAAGTTTTATTCGAATGCTCAACTCGAAATAGAGGATTTCTACGAAAACCTAACTTATGAATCTTTTAGTTTTCTCTTGGTGCCGGATTATATCATGCCAACAGAAGATGAAATAATCCGTGAGGTATCCATCCCAGGAGAATTGAGTAATGGCAAGGTTCACTTTACAGATCTGCTTGTGGGGAACTATCGTCTGCTTATAGAAGCAAATTCTCAATTATATAAAGGTTTAAGTTGGTTTACGATCCATAGAGATTTTGATATCGTTGAAAACATTTCGTTGCATAGATTTTTTCTGTTTACTAAAGATTGGAATGTTAGCCAAACCAGCCTTTTGATCGATGGTTCCAGTTCAATGAATATTATTGAATCTATTGATTGGTCACTCGAAGAATGCACATTCAATTTCTTTGATAATTCTTCTCAAACAGTAAATTATGAATATTACGCCTCCACAAATGGCCAATTAAACATCAAACTTTTTGATAGCAACCTTAACAGGAATGATCTACTTAATATTCAATCAATAGTCTTTACGAAAGAAGGAAATCTGGAGCTAGTTTATGTTGACCAAAACAATTCAGAATATCTGGTTGAATTTGAATGATCATTCAATGATATGTGATGATCTGAGTTAATTGTTAGGATAACTATATTGCATGCTTACCTTCTAATAGTATGCGAATTATTCTATTTCTATCTCATGTTTTAACGGTATCAATACTGTTTGCTCAAGAAAATTGCTCAAACGGATTCGATGATGATGGCGATGGCTTAGTGGATTGTTACGATTCGGAGTGTGGCTTTGATGGAGCTTGTGACGATTCATTCTTTGGAAATTCTACTATATGCGCAAGTGATCCGAATGAAAATATCACCTTTAAATCAGGGTGGTCTTCACCCAACAAATCAGCAGTGAGTTATGCTTCGCCTCTAATTGGAGATTTAGATCAAGATGGTAAACCAGAGGTAATAACTGTTAATAGTGTTGGTAAAAACCTAATTATCATCAATGGTGAGAATGGTGAAGTCATTGCTATAAAAGGTATGGACTTTGAACCTTCCAACACGCCGTTAATTGCTGACATTGATTCAGATGGAATGGTAGAAATATTCATTACGGAAAGAAACGGTGCCAAATATGCCATGTTTAATATGAGTGGCGGAGAATTCATTATGGTTTGGTCGGGTCAAGCCTCACTTAACCAACCCATAGGAATTCCTGGCATTGCCGATTTCAATGAGGATGGAGAAGTAGAGATCTATTATCGGAATGAAATTATTGATGCTAGTTCCGGAGAAATATTAATTGAAGGTAGTGATACCTGGTTGGAAGAATGGGTTCATGCACCACTAGCTATTGATATTTTAGCTGAGAGTGCTTGCTCAGATTGTGCAGGACTCGAGTTAGTGACAGGAAATGAAATATGGGCAGTTAATCAAAGCTTGAGTACAAGGACCCTTATTAAGGACATGAATGATGATATTAGAGCTGACATTGACCCTACACTTAGTTATTTCCCTAAGCTTAATTCTGCCTCAAACAATCAGTGGTCAGCAATATCTTCTGCAGATTATACACTTGATGGTAATCTAGACCTCATGATAACCGGTGCACTTGGCACGTCAAGTGAAGTTGGTGGAGGCGAAAGCACAATTTTCTTGTGGGATGTAGCAAATAGTAGTGTTCAAACTTTTAGCGATCCGTCTAATGACCCTCTTGAAGGAGCTGGAAGGATCGCCATTGAAGACATTGACTTAGATGGATTTCCTAATGCAGTATTCACGATGGGACCCAAAGTTTATGCGCTCGATGAAAACCTTGATGTTTCCTGGACTCACCCCATTGTAGAATCGAAATCTGCAGTGACTATTTTCGATTTACATGGAGATTCTCAACATGAGGTCTTTGTAAAAGACGGGGATAAAGTTTTGGCTTTAGCCGGATCAGGGAATGAAGAAAATACCACGAGCATTTTCTATACAATTCCTTGCAAAGCGGTGATTGAAGAGGAGGCTGTAGTTATTGGAGACATAGATGGCGATGGATCCGTAGAAATATGCTTGGCTTGTTTTACTGATGATGAAACGTCCTCTGAAAATGAATCCAATGCAGAACTTTCTCAGATAAGAGTATTTGAAGCGGAAGGGCTTGGTTGGGTACCCGGGCGATCTGTCTGGAATCAATATAACTATCATAATGTGAATGTGAATGATGATTTGACAATTCCTGTTGAGGTTCAAGATCATTCAGTAGTTTTTTCAAGTGCAGGTGCCTGTGAGTTCGGGGATGGGACTACCATCCCTTATCCAAGTAGAGCTTTAAATACTTTCGGATCTCAGTCTACAATCATTAATGAGGAGGGATGCAAGGAAGCAGCATCCCCCGATTTTGATTTCGTAGGAATTGTAAATGCATCTGATCTTACATGTATAAATGATGCAAGCAAGATTTCATTTAAACTCACCAACATCGGTGATCGAAATCTAAACGGAGGAGATTTGTTGGTCTCCTATTATTTCGGAGATCCTAGAACTGTAGATGGCATTCTGCTTGAGACAATCCAAATTACCTTCAATCAATTAAAAGTCAACGATTTATTAATAGTAGAGGAATTAATTTCAGACATACCAGGTGAAGGAGAAATTTATGTTCATTTGAATAATCCTGGATCCACACCTCCGATCCCGGTTCCATTTATTGATGGAATTATTAGAGAATGTGAATACAGCAATAATATTCAATCTATCACTGTTGGTTATGCTGAGACATCAAACGAGATCACAGCCTCTATTTGCCAAGGAGATACCTACATATTTGGTAATCAAACCTTGACTGTTGCTGGAGAATATGTCGAAACATTTCCTGAGGAAGAAGTAGGTTGTCAAGAAGTAACACTTACACTCACCGTAAATCCTACCTATTCAGAATCAGTAACACGAACCATTTGCCAAGGAGAGTTTTTTGTATTTAATTCCGAAATTTTATCTGATCCAGGTGAATATTCTGCTACATTTCAATCTGTAAATTCTTGTGATAGCTTAGTCAACTTGACTTTGGTTGTTGAAGCCATTGAAGCCGAAGTAAGTTTATTAGATGGAGTTTTAACTGTTGATGAAATTGAAAATGCTACGTATCAATGGATAGATTGCAGTAACTCCTCAGTAATTGTAGGCGAAACTGAAAGTAGTTATTTTCCAAGTACATCAGGGTCATACTCCGTAACTATTGAATCAGACATTTGTGAAATAACATCTGCCTGTTTTGATGTTGTTGTTTTAAGCAACTCTGCCGCCTTAAACGTGCAGATATTCCCTAATCCCATAACAGAATTATTAAACATTCAACTTCAAGAAAATACCTCCGGCTCATACCGGATGATAGACCTATCTGGAAAAAATATTCTTCAGAATAGTTTCAATTCAAAATCTGAATTGAAGATAAATACTAGTAAAATAGAAGAAGGAGTTTACATCCTGGAATTGACCATTGACAACAAAATTGAGCAATTCAAAATATTAAAAGATTAAGGTTCTAAGGCTCTATCAACCCCTTTTTTAACGCATAAAGTACCAAGCCTGCTACATTTCTCGAATGTGTTTTTTGTAGCAGGTTATTTCTATGACCGTCCACGGTCTTTGAGCTGATGAAAAGCTCTTCCGCAATTTCTCCTGTCGTTTTCTGCTGACACACCAATCGAAGTACATCTATTTCTCGTTTCGTTAGAGCTTCATCCTGACTCTTCTTCGTGCTGGTCTTGTGCTTCTGATTCATCTTTTTTTGAATCGCTGAAAGTGTCTTCTGATTAATATAGGACCCTTTATTATGTACCGCACGAATAGCTTCCGTCACCTCGTTGGGATCAGAATCTTTGATGAGATAACCGTGTGCTCCTCGTTCGATCAACTCAGCGATAAATGCATCATCGTGATGCACAGAAAGAATCAGGATTTTAATTTCCGGATAATTTTCTACCACAGCATCCGTCACGGCGATACCGTCGAAATCATGATCGCCATTTTTGGGAAGTGATAGATCCACTAAAAGTACATCAGGTATTATTGAAGCTTCTGCAAGCTTGTCCATCACAGAAAATCCATCCTCTGATTCAAATACCACTTCAAAGTCTTCATAGGATGAAAGAATGGCTTTCATACCTTCCCGAAAAAGGAATTGATCTTCTATCAATCCAATATTTATGATTTCTGGCATATCATTCGTCCATTATTGGTAATTGTAATCTTGCGGCAAAACCCTCTCCTTTCAATAAATCAATAGTCCCACCAATTGCTTTTATTCTAGCCTCCATGCTTTTTAATCCTAACCCATGTACCATTTCTTTAGGCAATCCAACCCCATCATCCTTATAGTCAATGACCACTTTTCCGTTTTCTTCTTTGTATTTAATGTTGACAGCTTTGGCTTTCGAATGCTTGAGGGTATTCTGTATTAGTTCCATAAAAATTCGATACAAGCCGAGCTCTTTATCCCATGAAAGTTTTGTAGTCATGGCCGGTACATCAATTTCGATTGATACCTGTTTAGATTCATTAATTTGATCTACCATACTCTCAAGAGATCTGATCAGGCCAAAGGTCTCCAATTGATTTGGCATCAAATGATGGCTGATCTGACGAACAGAGGCGATGGATGTTTCTATAATCTTTCGAATATTTCCGATGGAAATTCCTTTGGACTCTAGGGAAGGGTGCATTTGCTCCAATCGCATCAAATGCATTTTCGCAATGGATAGTGTAGCTCCCAGTTCGTCGTGCAGATCTTTCGCAATCCGCTTCCGCTCCGATTCCTGTACTTCAATATTCGATTGAAGCAGCTCCTTTTGATGTTTACTTCTCAACGCTTCACGTTCAAGCTGCTGACGGATGAGGTTTTTTTGAAAATGCTGATTAAGGAGAAATACGCCAATAGCGATTACAAATACCACCAGTAATAGTGGTAAAAGAATACTTAAGAAATTGATTTCCTGGGTCGCTTCCATAGTCCGATAAAAAAGCAGAAGTACATAATTATCGAAAATAATGCATAGATGAACCACGTATAACGAACAAGTGGGGTCCTTGAAAAATTAATAATCATGTTTCCAAAGTAAAAGACCAGCAAACTGGAGGAGTAATAAATAAATAAACCTGCATTAATCCAGCTTATACTTTTGATGATTGCCATCCTCCTCTCTTTGACGATATCGTTCATCAGAAACACGAATGTGGTGAGAGAAAGTATAATGATTATGACTGCTTCAACGCTTAGGGCATATGAGTTGAACGTGTAGATATCTTGAACGAAGATCGAGTTAACTATCGAGTATAAAACGAAAACAGCTGCTAATATCCAAAGAATCTTAGGTTTGATTAAACCATCAAAAATCTGATTATAAAAGATAATTAAGCATACAAAGCCAACAACCGTATAAATATGCAGTAAGGGCATGTTGTTCTCGCTATTATAAAACAAAATAGAGGCGATCACTTGTACGGTAAACGAAACGAAAATGAACCAAGAGAAATATTTCATTTCCCTTGGCAGTTTTTTATATATCACCATCGTGTATATGCCAACGATAAACGTTGGAATATTCGAATAGTTAATGACACTTCTGGCGATCTCTTCAAACATTTTCTTAGTTGTTTAAAGGGCTATTAGGATCACAAGCATTTGGACATGGCTGTGAGAAATCAAACACATACGGACCATTTCCGTCTTCGAGTCCTTCTTCTCCATTTCCTTTTTTTCCTGTGTAAGGGCCATCCAGGATTACATCAGTGCCAGGCTCCCCTGCGCTTAATTTAGCTCCCTTTACTGGTGTCAGATAAATTTTAAATTCTCCAGTAGATTCTTCCAGCCCCATGTAAATTCTAACATGTCGATACTTGGCTTTTTTCAAAACCTTCATATCCATACCCATTGCTTCTACCAAATCCACAGATCTAATCGTGAATGCTCGAATGGGGTCAACACCCAACGCAGATTTAACAAGCGAATCGTAGTACTGAACGTTCTTCTCAGCAGAATCCAGAGATACAGCAAACATGGATGGGTCTGTGTCACTAATTTCAAAAGGTGGCTCCTCAGCTACTTCTTCAGTTGCTGTAGGCTGACACGAAATAATTGCTAGAAAAAAAATTGCTCTTAGTAGGTTTTTCATAATAATAGGTTTTTTTAACAATTCTAATCATTCTCTGGCCTATTAATGGAGCGATAAGTGAAATTCAAGTAGTTCTTTCCATATAAAAATGAAAAAACAGGTAGAAATACCTGTTTCAAGAAAGGGTCAATTCCCCTCTGGTATACGACTTAAGCAATCCTCAACTTTACAATATCGATTTAAGAAAATGTTCATTAGGTCGGTGGAGTTATTCCGAAAATCCATAAGAGTAGGAACCAAATAAATTTTAAAATCTTATGTCTGAAATCCAAGTCGATTTTGCCGTATATGGGGCTTTAAAAAATGGGAACGAAAACAATGGTTTGGCAATGAATGTCAAGTCCATTTTACAAAACTTAATTAATCAAAATGACGGAATTGTTACAATTACTAATTCGTACATGGGAGGAGATCCTTGCCTAGGAAATACCAAGCAATTTGGAGCTCAAATCAGAAGAAAAGGAAAAGTGTTCCACTATGCATGCATGGAAGGACAAACCATTGACTTTGAACATGGAGGTAGTCCGGCTTAGCATTCATTAATTCATAAAAATAAACACCACCAAGAACTTCATCGCCTAAGTACTCAATACTCTTCGGAAAAGTACCGAAGGGGTAGCTGGTTGGGAAAAGCTCTCCTTTATAGGGGGGCTTTCTTTTTTCATTATCAACCAAAACAGGTATAAATACCTGTTTTAACAATCACATATTTTTCCTCTTCCATACCTGCGATGATTTGTAAAAATTTGTTCTCAACAATCTCATATTAGTTGGTTTTCTAATAATGAAATGCTCACCAAAAGTGGTGAGCTTTCTTTTTTTATTCCCACCCGAAGTAGTTCTATTTTTGCATCCATGAACTACGTTAACCTAGATATACAAGATGGGATCGGTACAGTAGAATTCTATACCGAACAAAGCAACTCCCTCCCCGGAGAAATCCTGAAAAAACTTGCAGAAACGATTACCGAGGCGGGGAATAACCCTGAAATCAAAGTGATCGTCCTAAAAAGCGGTGGTGATCGCACCTTCTGTGCCGGAGCCAGCTTTGACGAACTCATTGCCATAGAAACCCCAGAGAGAGGCAAAGAATTTTTTATGGGCTTTGCCAATGTCATTAATGCGATGCGGAAAGCGCCAAAATTTGTTATTGGCCGCTTACAAGGAAAAGCTGTAGGCGGAGGTATCGGACTCGCTGCATCTGTTGATTACTGTTTTGCAACCAAGCACTCAGCCATCAAACTCAGCGAACTTGCCTTAGGCATCGGACCATTTGTTGTCGGCCCGGCAATCGAGCGAAAAATGGGACTTTCTGCCATGTCTCAGATGGGAATAAACCCAGACGAATTTTACGATCCGCAGTGGGCACATGAAAATGGACTGTTTGCCAAAGTTTGTGAAGATGCCAATGAATTAGATGCGGCAGTGGAAGCTCAAGCAAAAAAATTGGCGGCTTACAATCCTGAAGCCATGGCTGAACTTAAGGCAGTATTTTGGAGAGGTACTGATCATTGGGATGAATTACTTGCAGAGAGAGCGGAAACCAGCGGAAAGTTGGTACTCTCAGAGTTCACCCGAAACTTCATTCAGAAGTTCAAAAACAAGTAGCCTGATTTCAAAGCATTGATAAAAGACTTGATGGTGCTAGCAAGTGCCATCAGGTTTACTTGTTCAATAGGATGCTTACTTTCAGGTAAAACCTCGAACGTGCAATTCCTTATCCAACCCTTCACCTCTTCTGTTTCTTCTCTAGAAACCATGTGATCCTGATCTGCCAAACAAAGCTTGACTGGTATATCTATTTGTGACATTGTCGACTCCTTTATCGGTTTTATATCTCCTAATAGCCGCATAAAATCGGCAGTTTTTATAAGCAGATTTTTCCAATAGATCCCATGCCGTTTTTCCAATGCTTGCGCAAATTTTGGAACTTTCGCTTCGATTATATCGGGATTTAATTGTTGTGTTTCCTTTTCTGCAATTTCTCCACTCCATCTCATCTTCGTCCCTAAAGTGATTATTGATTGTATGTTTCGCGCCCCATTTGCTGCATGCAATAATGCTACAAAGCCGCCCATACTGTATCCGAAAATGTGAGCAGGTTTCCCAACCTCACTCAACTTATCTTTTAATTGATGATCAAATTTTTCAATGGAAAATGAATCATTATTTGAGGCCAGTGTTCCATGCCCTTCAAATTCCAATACATGCACTTCAAAATCATTTTTCAATATTTCTTTCAATGGATACAACTGATCAGCTCCTCCTATAGCACCATGGATTAGAATTAATTGCTTCATGTGCTAAATTTATAGCTTTACGAAAACCTAACTTATGTTTCTACGCAAGCTTTTCAATGCAGAAAACAAACTCGTATGGGTCCTGGTCGACCTGATTATCGTTATTCTCGGGGTATATGGTGCCTTCCTTATTCAGCAATATGCTACCACCGAAAGGACGTTGAAGGAAAGGGAAGAAATCATCTCATCCTTAAAATATGAATTAGAATTTTTCCGAGTCCAAATGCCTGGAAAGTCGTGGTATTCGAACAACCAGGCAACCAAATGGCGCCAAATGCGAAATGAGGGAACGTACGAAGATTATTCAGACTGGAGATTTGTGGAACCGCAATACAATTACAGTGTAGTACAATATGCCCTTGATATACAAGACACCGATATTATCAGTTTTGATCTAAACAATGCCCTTTACAAAGTCTATCGACAGGTTACCCGAATAGAGAATATCGAACGAACCATGACGCAATTGGGCTTCAGATATCAATCAATCCCCGCCGAGGCTAAAAAAGGAACCATCGAGTACGAAATCATCTGGAACAGAAATTATGATGACTTTAAAAGATTAGGTTGGGCCATGTCTGACAGATCAAAAGATCAAGCTTTACTTGCGGAAGAATCAGCAAAGGCTCTTTCCATTGTCAATGATCAATTAAAGCCAATCAATAAAAGAAGAATAGAAGAGGATTTAATCATTGAATATGTGGATGAATTGGTTAAAAATGAGGAAGAAGCTGTGGTTGCCGTAGCTGAAGTTTTTCCAGATTTTACCGAGGAGGAAATAAGAATAATGTATCAAAAGGCTATAGGGACCTATGAAGAAGAAGCTACGAAAGACTTGATTCCTCAATAGTCAGAATTACATACCTTAGCCATCGAAAACCATTAACCATTTTACCATGCGATTAAGAAATCTATTGAGCTATTCAGTAGCTCTTTTATTGACTCTATCAACTTTTGCCCAGCAACAAATTGAAGTTGCAAATGCTACTGACGGTACGTTCAGACAAAAGTCCGTAAGAAGCCTCAATTGGATGAACGATGGACAGTTTTACAGTGCCTTATCTGGCAATAAAATCATAAAATATAGTGTGCGAACTGGTGAGGAAGTGGAAACAATTGCGGATGGTGCAGCACTTGACCTTACGATCTCATCATACAGCTTTAGTGATGATGAGTCCTTAGTATTGATCATGACAGACCGTCAATCAGTCTACAGAAGGTCTTATACGGCTGTATTTTACTTGTATGACAGAACTTCAAAATCAGTCCAGAAATTATCGGAGGGAAGGCAATCATATGCGACACTATCTCCTGACAACTCAAAAGTTGCTTTTACGAGAGACAACAACCTTTTCTACGTTGATTTGGCGAGCAATAATGAAGTTGCCGTAACTGAGGACGGAAAATTCAACTCAATCATCAATGGAAGCACTGATTGGGTATATGAAGAAGAACTTTACCTGACACAAGCTTTTGCATGGTCGCCTGACAGCAAGCGATTGGCTTATTACCGCATGGATGAATCCGGAATAAACGAATACAATCTTCAACTTTGGAAAGATGGTGCTAACTACCCGGAAGACTATCGATACAAGTACCCGAAAGCCGGAGAAAACAATTCTGTTGTGGAAATCTATACCTATGAATTAGCTGGTGGGAATAAAACCAAAGTAGACATAGGAACAGAAACCGATATTTACATACCTAAAATCTATTGGACGCAGAATCCGGAATTGTTGGCTGTACAACGACTCAACCGACTGCAGAATCAATTAGACATCCTTCACGTCAATGCCAAGGATGGTAGCTCCAAAGTAATCCTCACAGATAAAAGTCAAACCTACATTGACTTCACATTTTGCGACGACCTTACCTACCTGGACAATGGGAAGCAGTTTATCTTCAGCAGTGAACAAAGTGGTTATAAACACTTCTATTTATATAACATGGATGGAAGTCTGGTCAATCAAATCACCAAAGGAGACTTTGAAGCAATAAGTCTTGTAGGTCTGGATCAAAAGAAAAAGCTTTTATACTATTCCAGCACTGAAGATTCGCCACTGGAAAGACATCTTTACTCGGTTTCTTTCTCCGGGAAAGGAAAAAAGAAACTTACCAACAAGAGTGGTAGATACCGTATCAACATGAGTGATGATTGCAGCTATTACATGAGTTATCACTCGTCAGCAACGACCCCATTAAATGTTTCGCTTTATCAGACGAAAGGGAACCAACAAGTTAAAGTGATGGAAGACAATGCGGACCTGGCTAAGAAAGTCAACGATTACGGATTTGCACCTAAAGAATTCTTCCAGATCGACAATGAGAATGGAGATCAATTGAATGGTTTTTTCCTGAAACCGGCAGATTTTGATGAAAGTAAGAAATATCCATTGCTCATCTTTCAATATAGTGGTCCTGGATCACAAAATGTATCGAACAGCTGGTCCGGTGGTCACTTCGTTTGGCATCAATACCTGGCGCAAAATGGATATATCATTGCTGTGATAGATACCCGAGGTACAGGATACCGCGGAGAAGCCTTCAAAAAGGTGACTTACAAGCAGCTTGGAAAGTATGAAACAGAAGATCTAATCTCAGCAGCTAAAACACTGGGAGGTTATGCCTACATTGACGAAAGCCGAATGGGAGTATGGGGCTGGAGTTATGGTGGATACATGTCTTCTCTCTGTATTCTTAAAGGAAATGATGTCTTCAAAACTGCAATTGCTATTGCGCCTGTTACCACCTGGAGATATTACGATACGATTTACACAGAGCGATATTTACAACGCCCGCAAGACAACCAAAGCGGATATGATGACAACAGTCCAAACTCTCATGCAAATAAGCTGAAAGGAAATTTCTTGCTCGTTCATGGAACAGGTGATGACAATGTACACTTTCAAAACTCGGTCGTATTGCAAGAGGAGCTTATCAAAGCAGGAAAGCAGTTTGACTCATTTTATTATCCGGATAAAGCACATAGTTTGAGTGGTCGAAGAGGACACCTCTACCAGATGATGACAGACTTTATCATGGAAAAATTATAAGCATCAACCAAGGATTAGCAATCTTGATCAACTAAAACGCCTTTCCTATCACCAGGAGAGGCGTTTTGTTTTTATTATCTGCTATGCGGTAACTCGGTACGAGTTTATTCTGATAATATTCGATAAAGTTCCAGGTTCAGGTAGTAATGATGACCGGAAATGGTTCTTTTCTCAAGAATACCTAATTCTGCCAAGTCGTTGAGATAATTTCTTGCAGTCGCTTCTGCGTAAATCTTAGCATCTGTCAGGTGACTCACCTTTGTTAATGGCTGTGTGAAGATCATTTGTACCAGAAGCTCAGGTTTACGGATCTTCGTTTCCGATACTATTTCCTCCATGATTCCCTCTTTTGCTGAAAGGATGTCATTAATCTTATTGAAGGTCAGATTGGCAGTGACTTCCACTGCTTTAAGCATGAATAATATCCACTGCTCCCACTTTGCACGTTGAGTCACACTGGCCAGGTATGAGTAGTAATCACTCTTATTATCAATGATGTATCGACTTAAAAAGAGAATGGGTAGATCCAACAATCCTTTTTGTGTCAGAATATTGATATTGAAAATACGTCCCGCTCTTCCGTTTCCATCTCTGAATGGATGAATGACTTCAAATTGGTAATGTGCAATGGCCATTTTTATCAATGGATCTATCGGATACTTCTCGTCATCATTTACAAAATCCATCAAATTTTGAAGCTTCTGCTCCAGTATCCCTTTCCCCCGCGGAGGGGTGTAAATGGCAGTTCCAGCATTAGGCCCCGTTCCTCCTTGTTTGATATAAATCCGCGCACTGGGAGGTCGTAAACCATCGTTGGCTTGTTTCACCATGCGATAGATGCTGATGAAATAGTCCATATCAAATACCCCATTTTTTAGTAAATGATCATGTCCGGCCCAAAGTGCTTCACGATAGTGCAACACTTCCTTCGGTGCTCCTTTGATGTTCACATCTTCTCCCTCCTCACTGTATGCCTGATACAATTCATCGTCTGTAGTGAATATATTTTCTATTTCACTAGATGCTTTTGCCTCTTGCAAGCTGATGGTGTTTATCAAGATGCCTTGATTGGGGATGGCTACCGATCGACCATGCAACCGACCCAGTGCTGACTTAGCATTCCCCAATTGCTCCATAATAGCTACTGTTCGATACAAATCAGGATGAATGGGTAGATCCGGGAGATCGTTCCAGGGTACATTTCGATCCGGATTTATGTTGAATAATGGAGCTTGCATAGCGTTTTAGTGTCTGCTTCTTAAGTAAACATCAAATAAATAAATTATTGATGTTTACTCGAAAGTAAAGCATTATTTTGATGTCAACAAATACAGTAAACATTATTTTTATTGATTTTTAATGTTTACTACTTAATCAGACGTCAAAACCAAAATGCCAGAAGGGTATAATTTTTTGAGAATAATGTGAACGGTTTCATCACAAACCTCAGCGTTTGTAACTTAGCGCACCCAAGAAAAAAATATGTCAAAAACAGCAACAGCACCCAAGAAAAAGAAAGCTTCATCCATAGATTGGAAAGAGATTGCATTAAAAATGCTCATCTCCCGGGCCATGGACGATCTGGAAGAAAACAAGCTAGTCCCTGAGAAAAAGGTCTTGTACCAATTCTCTGCCAGGGGGCACGAGTTAGGTCAGCTAATTCTTGCCAGCTTGCTGGATAAACCCAAAGATTCTGCAAGTGCATATTACCGTTCTCGTCCATTGATGATCGGTCTCGGACTTTCTGTTGAAGATGCCTTATCTGCCCCGTTGACACGCTCTGGTGGATACAGTGATGGGCGTGACATAGGAGTAGTTTGCAACATGCCAAGCTCCGATCGAGGATGCGTGGTGCTTCCAATGGCTGGTGATGTGGGTGCTCAGTACACTCCTGCAATAGGATGGGCGCAAAGTATTGAATACCATGCTAAAACGTTAAAAGACAAAACTTATAAAGATTCGATATCGGTAATCTTAGGTGGTGATGGATCGGTAGCTACCAATGGATTTTGGTCCGCACTCACAATTGCCACCACACAGAAATTACCTGTACTTTTCTATATCGAAGACAATGGCTATGGCATCTCTGTAACCAGCGAATTCCAAACGCCAGGAAAGAACATAGCAGAAAACCTGGCATCATTCAAAAACCTTGACATTTGGGATGGTAGCGGTACCGATCCGGAAGAAGCTTACAAGCTTTTGAAAGCAGGTGCTGATCACGTGCGATCAAGAAAAGGTCCTGCCCTGGTACGATTGAAGGTTCCACGCCTTAACGGTCACTCCTATCAAGACAACCAGGCGTACAAAGACGAGAAGCTTCTGAAAAAAGAACAAGCTAACGATCCGTTGAAATCAGTAGAAAAAATGTTTTCAGCTAAAGAATGGAAGGCCCTCCAAAAAGAAGCACAAAGCATTGTAGATGAGGCGGCAGAGGCAGCGCTTAGCAGACCTGCTCCGGACACCAGTAAGATCAAGAAATATGTATTCTCTGAAGCTGACGAGGTTCAGGGAATTGGAGGCTTACGTCCATCCAACCCTTCATTCCCAACAAGCAGCGAAGTACCCAATCCTGACAAGCGTAGAATTAACATTGGAGAAGCTATCAACCTAGCGTTGGACTATGAATTAAAAACCAACCCGAAAGTATTGGTCTTTGGTGAAGATGTTGGATTGAAAGGTGGAGTTCACGCAGTAACCATGGGCTTGCAGTCCAAATATGGGGAAGATCGAGTATTTGACACCTCACTTTCTGAAGAAGGAATCATTGGTCGAGCAGTGGGCATGGCGTATGGAGGACTGATGCCTGTAGCCGAAATCCAGTTTAGAAAATATGCGGATCCAGCAATGGAGCAGCTCAACAACTGTGGAACCACCCGTTGGAGAACAGCCAACCGGTTTGCAGCACCTATCGTTGTTCGGATGCCTGGAGGTTTTGCCAAAGTGGGAGATCCATGGCACTCTGTCACCAATGAAGTGATGTTTGCGCACGCCATCGGATGGCAAGTGGCATTCCCTAGCAACGCACAAGATGCCGTAGGATTGATACGATCTGCTATGCGATCGGACAACCCTACCATGTTCTTTGAGCATAGAAACCTGAACGACAACCGATATGCACGAAGACCATACCCGGGCGATGAATTTGTGGTTCCTTTCGGAAAGGCAAGTCTCCTCCGTGAAGGATCTGACATGACCATTGTAACATGGGGTGCCATGTGCGAAGCATGTGAAGGAGCTGTTGACGAAACAGGAATTGCTGCAGATGTGATTGACCTTCGTACCATCATGCCTTGGGACAAAGAGGCCGTGTTAAACTCTATCAAGAAAACCAATCGATGCTTGATTGTGCATGAAGACGCACTGACGGCAGGATTTGGAGCGGAGATAGCAGCGGTATTGGCTTCAGAAGGATTCAACTACCTGGATGCACCTGTAGAGCGGATCGCAATGCCGGACATTCCGCTTCCGCACAACGTGCCATTGATGGAATCTGTAGTTCCTAATGTGGAGCGAATTAGTGAGAAGATGCGAGAGATTGTGGCTTTTTAGATGTTGAAATTCGAACTGAAAAGTACTAAAGAAGATTTTACACATTTTCTGAAAAGTAAAACATATGAAGGAAGTGCATTACTCTATAATTCACCTTTTAGAGTATTGTATTTTTTAAGTAGTTCAAGAAAGGAGCCATTTCTTGGGTATGTATTTTCAAACAACTTCAGTATAACAAGAAAATCGTTTAGCCGATTAGGAATGCATTCTTTAGATGGCAATTTTGATGACTCGTCTTCCACTATTATTTTGAAATTAAGACCAGTATTTTCAAGGTTGCTTTTGGTCTTCTATGCAATTTGGATTTTGGTAATTTTTGGAATAGCTAGTTACTCCTTCATTAAAGCGAATTATGTGGCAACAGTTGTACTTACTTTTATCGGATTATTATCTCTTCTATTCCTCTATGTTCATAGTTATTACTTGAAAAAATCGGATTTAAAGTTCTTTAAAGAGAAGATGAGTCATCTAATTGAAGAAATTGAATAATATTTCAGTTTGCCATGCTCAAAAAATGCCATCTGTATAAGAAATACAAGTAGAATAAGGCACTAAAAGAAAACAGGCCAAAGTACATTCTGCTAACAAGGCTTCCGAGCCTTCTTCTCAAAACGTTGTAAAACTTAATTACAACTAAAAGGGATATTAATAGCATGAAAAGATGGAGGTATTTCACGTTAACAAATGCTTGAGGGAGACCAAAGAGCAATTGATATGGATCTTTGAGCAATGGAACCAGAAAATAAGCCACATCAAAAATGGTGAGCAATAAAAACAGTATCAGCGGAGCGTGATGGGAGATGTTGATCGTTTGATTGTTCAAAAAATCAGGTTTCCATTTTCTCACTACCCAAACAATTCCAATCCAGAATAATACAACAGGATAAGACATCATGGGCGTCAATAGCCATGGATATCCCTTATCAACAAATATTGGCGTCTCATAAAACGGAAGTTTTTTGTAGGATGCAGGAACCGTAAACCCAGCAAAATAGTAGTCGGTATATAGCCTCCACTCCCCATTGATTTCTTTAAAAACCAGTTTGACGTTAGGATCTTTGATTCCGTAAAATGCACCATCGCTTCTTTTTTCAAATTCCTGGTAGGTTTGGTGCAAATAGGCTTTTAACCGACCATTTTCCGATAAGCTGACTTTCAAGGGATTCATAAATAGGGAGATGAAATCTTCTATCGTTTCCCTGTTGTATCGATTCAGTCGATACGTTCCAGTCAATTGTTCAAGATTGGTCGTATTTTTCGAATCTTCAGGTAGGATACTACCTACCATTTCTGGAAGCAAGATTCTTTTGATCAAACGGTTTAGGTCACTTGAAAAATTATCTGTTTGAGTATTGACACAATGGAAAATAGCCAGATCCTGATTTGGAAACACAAGCAAAAAGGCAAGAGCACCCTGCACCTGTCCACCTTTCATCCAAAACTGCTGGCCATTGTAAAGCTGCTCCTCGAAGGCAAAACTATAACCAGTGAGTGAAGGATGAACTTTAAACTGAGGTACAAACAAATCGTCAAATACAGAAGATGATAATAGCCCTTCTCTTTTCAACAATTCCTTAGCAAATGGAACTGCATCTCGACATGAAAGCAAAATGCCTCCTGCCGGGGATATATTCCTCGGATAGTTTTTCATGAATTGAAATCCTTGATTGGTATTCCGATAGCCTTTTGCAAAAAGACCATTTTGTTCATAGTCATCAGGAAGAAATAAAGTACTTGACTTCATTTGAAGTGAATCAAGAATAGCTTCATTGATATACTGCTCGTATGTTTTACTAGATTGGAGTTCGACTAAATACCCCGCTAATCCATAACTATAATTAGAATAGTTGATTTCTATCCCCGGGCTTTGAAATAGAGAAGGCATCCTCTTCTTTAGATGTTCACCCAAAGGCTCCACAAGGTCATTGGATCTTGCCTGATACCCGATTATTCGTTCGTTGAAACCTGCCGAATGTGTAAGTAAACTTCTCAAGTTTACCGAGGTAGGAAAAGGGTTGCCAAGCTCCCAATTTTGGAGGTAATGATTCACATCTTTATCCAAATCAAGACGTGATTTTTCTACAAGTTGTAGAACAGCTATAGAAGTGAACACTTTTCCTACAGAGCCCACCTGAAACAACGTGGTGTCGGTGGCCATGATCTTTTTATCAAGATCCGAATATCCATACGCTTTATTTAAAAGCAGAGAATCCGAAGTTACCATTGCGATGAATCCACCAGGGATTAATTCTTCGGCCACTCCAACCTCAAAAAGCGAATCTAACTTATCCACCAGCTGCCCTTTCGAAAAAGTGTCTTGAGGTTTTACCACCAAATGGAGGACGATAAAAAATAGGCCAGCGATTGTTGCTTTAGGATTCATAAAAGATTTTAAGCAAAAAAACGAACACGTCAAATATCATGTTGATTGGTCAGATCAAATGTTTGCTTGTTTAATTAAATAATAAGTTTCGATCCTCATTATTTGGATGGACGACAACTTTTAGGACTGACTCCTGTTCGCTCTTTAAAAGAATGATTAAATGAAGAAATAGATCTAAATCCCGCTAATTCAGAAACAGTCTCTATTTTCAGATGAAGTGTTTCGGGACTCTGTAGTAAACGTTTAGCCTCGTCTACCCGATATTGATTAATAAGCTCTTTGAAATTTGTCTTCATGCCCTGACTCAAAACCTGTGATATATGATGGGGCGGAATACCTGCCAATTTCGAAAAAGATGCCAAGGTAAGTTTTGGATTTACAAATGCTCTCTCCTCTTCAATGGTTTTGACAATCCTCTTGGAATAGCTGTTAATCAATTCTATTGTCAATCCTGAAGTTCTGTATTTCTCGGTCGGTTCTGGTTTCATAGCATTCGATGTTCCGGAATAAACAAGGTATGCCGCGGTTGCACATAGAATCATTATTTCAATGAGGCCGCCATTCAATGGAAACCAAAAAAAGAATCGTGCGATGCTAATGGACCATAGGAGGAAGAAACCGAGAAAAAGAGTTTTTGAGAAATTGAGCTCACGAATCAGGCTAGTTCCTTTTTCATCCCAAAGAAGCTTCACCATTGCCATAATATAAATTCCCTGTTGTACCCTTTTGAAACCACCAATCCAATAGGTGTGATTATTCGTACCTTGATACATCTCATTTAAATACTGAAGTTTGTATTGATCTCCGGAAAAATAAAACGGGAGTAACGCCAGGAGGCAAATTGCAAAAGGAACAAAGTGCAACGTATCAATTCTTCTTAGAGCTGGTCCTCCAAGTTTAACACGAATCAACATCCAAAATATTGGACCTACCAAAAAGATAAATGGTGTATTAACTCTCAATAAATGAGGGTAGATCAGAATTAATTTTGAATGTATCAAAATTCCATTACCAATCTCCAAAAGACCAATAAGCAATATGCCAAAAATCAATCTCCCTGAATCTGTTTTCTTCCTGGATGAATTGCTGTAAGACAGTAAATAAACAAAATTGAAAGAAAAGCCTGCAACTAGTAAAAAACTGATGATTGAGTGAATCATATATATTCAAATTATAGATGCCAAGTGCATACATAATGATATGACAAGAATTATTTCCAGTAGGTTATAATTTCAACGAAAAAACTCAGCCTCAATGGTCATCATTATTCCTCTTTAAACCACTTTTCCAACACGCTCTCAGCAGGTTTTTCTTTGGGAGAGAAGTTGTAGGTACCCGTACTAAACTCATCAGGAGGTGACCAGCGCCAGACGAATACTCCCTGAAACCAGGGCTCGTGCCAGAAGGTTTGAAAGGTACCTTCGTACAGATTTTTTTGTACTTCATTATTGACCTTTCCCAAAGACTCCCATGGGATCCTTCCTGCATATTCCTCGGTTTCGTACCCCCATTCAGTGAAAATGACAGGCTTATCATACTTCTGTTGAATGATCTGAATTTGCGTCTTGTAATCACTCCACTCTTCCACGGTTTCTTCCACCGTAGGGATTTTATGGTCGCCTAAAGGGAAGTAGGCATCTATTCCAATAAAATCTAACTCATCCCAAAAAGTGATTTGATCATATGAATCCCAATTAGCTGCATACGTGATTGCCCCTTTGTAGACTTTCCTTACCTCCCGAATAAGCACTCGCCAATATTCAGGTTTTTCCAATGCAACTGCCTTGAGTTCTGTGCCGATGCAGAACATCTCTACATCAAGTGAATCTGCAAGAATGGCATAATCCAGAATGAAGCTTCGATAACTCTCCTCGAATATTTTCCATCCTTCTTCATCCTTAGGTTGTATATCTCCTCGCCATCTTACTCTTCCAGTCGTTTTCAGTTCAAGGGACTCAATATAT
The DNA here is from genome assembly GCA_965601465.1 of Ekhidna sp. Lineage (GTDB taxonomy): Bacteria > Bacteroidota > Bacteroidia > Cytophagales > Cyclobacteriaceae > Ekhidna. The sequence goes on from OZ271834.1 coordinate 4,858,209, forward strand.
TTTTCACGGGCTAGATAATACTGTGCCCATGATGCGGAATCTGAACGATCAAGATCCGGGCTCTCCCAACCAGAAAGGTCTAGTCCAGGATACAGGTGGGGCTTAACCATCGTTTTAAGCCCTATCTTTTGGGCTTGCATGATGCCTTCCAAAACGCCTTCGGTTGTCTCTCCATACCAGGCACGTTTAGCTGAGTAATGATAGCGGATGTCTAAGGTATTTTGATACAAAGAAGCTTCCGGAACCAGGGCTACGAAATTTGTTCCGATTTCTTTCATGGAAAGAAAAGGCTCTTCACCAAAAGGACCTCCTCCCGGCCCTGTATAGTTCATGCCTTTTATTTTTTCATTCCAGAAGGAATCTTTTGCCTGGATATTGGAACAAGCATTAAGAAATGAAATAGAAATAACGAGTATGAAACACCGGATCATTTAGTTTAAAAATAAACCAATCTCCTCTTGTATCGCTCCTGATTTGTTGTCGTTATACCATTTTTGAAGGGTGACCTGAAATTCTTTGTAAGGTTCTCGATCTTCCCGTTCTCTCCATCCCCAATAAAGATCCTGAGCATCTTTAGGTCTCGGCCCCCAGTCAAACTGAACATTGAGATCCTGATCTAAAGCGATAAGTTTAGGAATAGACCTTCCACCTTTCGTCAGAAACTGATCCATCAACTCCAGATTTTCATCTCTCAATACGATTCGAAGATCAATGAGTGGATTAACCTCAGCCAGCTTGGCTATGAGAGGCACACTATTCGCTGCATCTCCACACCAGGTTTCCGTTATGAGTAACCAGATCTGCTTGGGCATGGTTTTAATTTTTGCCTCTAGCTCTGGGTTAATCACAGAAGTTTTACCTATTCGTTTGGACCGCTGTGCATTAAGCTTGGTATAATAAATCAGGTCTTCCTTTTGTTCACCAGAAGTTTTTCCTTCCGCAGCAAAATTGTTGAGAATGGTCTGGTATTCATCAGCCGAATAAGACTGATTAAGAGAATTAGCAATGATTTGTTTGAGGTCCATCGAATAAATATTTCAATGGAATACAGCTATACAGGCCTAAAAGTTTTGAGAATCAGCCAATAAAATTTGAAAGGTAGGCTTCACGACGTTCATTCATGCTAAAAATCCCTTGGCCACCTGTACAAACTGCTTCATCTGATCGGGTTTGCCAATACTTACTCGAATGTGATTGGACATGGTGGGCCATTTTGTAATGAGTATCCCTTTATCCTTCATTTTTTCCACAAGATTACTTTCAAAACGGTCATCCCGCGCATAAATAAAATTGGTAGAAGATCGATTGTATTTCACGCCCCACTCATCATAAGCCTGGTATACGATAGACTTGCCTTCGTTATTCCTATTCACACAGGTATTGATAAACTCGGGATCGTCCATGCAGGCACTTGCTGCAACAATGGGCGGCCATCCGGTTGACAATTCAAAACCCAGATGCCTGCTACGTAAAGCATCAATATTCATAGAGTTGGATACGGCGTACCCCATTCGCAATCCTGCAAGACCATACGCCTTGGAAAACGTGCGGCAAACAACCAGATTTGGAAGCTCATTGACCAGTTGAATCATGCTTCCTTTCAGTCCTGTGTTTGAATATTCCATGTATGCTTCATCCACGCAAATCAAGACATTGGATGGTACTTGTCTGCAAAAATTGATCAAATCTTCGGTTGGTACTTCAGTGCCAGTAGGGTTGTTGGGATTGCAAATAAACACCATTGTAGTTTTTGCAGAAATCGATTCCAAAACCCTTCCAAGATCTATACGATCTTCTTGATCTAAATCGACCTTCATGATAGAAGCACCGGCTTGTTTCCCAAATCGTAAGGCGGTGGGAAAGGTGGGAAATGGCGTTAGAATCTCTCCCTTTTGCAAACCGACATGCTGCCCCATTAAACTTAGGATCTCTGTAGATCCAGCAGTTAATAAAATATTCGTTGGTTTGAGATTATTCCTATCTGCTAACTTTTTCTTTAGGTCAGCTGCAGCTTCATCCGGGTATCTATTGGCGAATTTCATTGCCTCATTGACGGCTTTCACTGCTACTTCAGATGGACCAAACGGATTTTCATTCCAATTTAAGAGAATGAGCCCATCCTTGTTCTGAATATTTTGGGGTCTTTCACTTGCACAGCCATCTGCAATGGGAGCTCCGGCCAACAGTACAGTTGCAGAAGCAAGTAAACTTTGTTGAAGCCATTGACGCCTATTGATGCTCATGTTTTTTCAGATTAGTACATTAGTAAGTTAATGAATAAGTAGTTTTGAAATGACCAACCTAAATCTTTGAAAACCTACACTTGTATATCATGCGGAAATGAATTCACCGGCAACTACTGCAATAGGTGTGGAGAAAAAGTAATTCATAGAGAGGACAGAAAACTGAAGCATTTCTTTGGTGAATTTATCAATGCAATCACCTTCGCGGACAGCAAATTTTGGCTCACCATCAAATACATTTTATTCAAGCCAGGAAGGTTTTCCAGGGATTTTGTGGATGGTAAAAGAAACGCATACATGAGACCTATTTCTGTGTTCTTTTTTGCCAACCTGATTTATTTTCTTTTCCCGCTTTTTAACACTTTCAATACCAGCCTTCATACTCAAACCAATTCTGTAAGCTTCACTCATTCGACCGTAGCTTACAATTTGGTTATGGCCGAGGTGAAGGAGAGAGATATTACTTACCAAGAATACGAAGTGATATACAATGCAAAAACCGCAGAACTATCAAAGCTTCTCTTGATTATCATTTCACTATTGCTTGCGCTGTTTTTTGCACTCATTCATTACAAAAAGAAATTTCTCATTGCCGATCATTTTGTCATCAGTCTGGAGCTTATGACGTTCGTAATCATATTCGCCGTACAACTTCAAGGAGTCATCATCTCTTTCATGCGTAGTACAAATATTTTCATGAAATCAGGATTTTTCAGTGAGTTGATTATTACTTCTGTTGCACTCTCAATGATCACTTATTTTTTCATAAAAATGGAACGCAATTTTTATCGAGCTAAGAAATGGAATTCATTTTTCAATGTAATACTCTGTTTAGTGAGCTTTATCATTGTGCTGTACACCTATCGGGCGCTTCTATTTTTTGTGACTTTCTGGTCTGTTTAGACCATAGATTCTAATGGCAATTGAAAGGTGAAGGTGGTTCCTTTATTTTCTTGACTTTCACAATGGAGAGTCCCCCCATTCATCTCTACAAAGTCTTTGGTTATCAAAAGCCCAAAACCGTTCCCCTTCTCACCTTTTGTACCAGACTTTACTTCTGGTTTTCCTGTTTTGACCAGCTCTTCATACCAAATGGGATTCATTCCGACTCCATGATCTTCTACCGCTACGTAAATTAAATTTTCATTGGAACGTGAAGTGACCTGTATGGCACCACCTTCATGGCTAAACTTGATGGCATTGGACAACAGATTTCTTAAAATGACTCTCAGCATATCCCTGTCAAAGAAGATTTGGCTCTCCTTAATATCGCTTTCAATTTGAATGTGTTTGTTTCCTGCAAGTGATTTAAGCTCACTTTTGACATCCACCACCATGCGTTGAAGATCAATAGTTTCAGGTTGTACATGTATCCCATCGAGCTGCTTATAGCTCCAATGCAAGAGTCGCTCCATGATGACCATACTTTCTGAAAGACCAACTTTAGTTCTTTGAGTGAATTTGGCCATTTTTTCCGGATCCAGGAGATTTTTTTCAAGTAAATCAATCAGGCTTGAGAGATTTTGTAAAGGGTTTCTTAGGTCGTGAGCGACTAACGTAAACAACTTATTTTTCAAATCATTGAGCTGCTGAAGTTCATTTCTTTGAAGCTCCACTTCCTCCATTGCCTCTTTCAAAGAGCTTGTTTGGATATCCACTTCTTCCTGCAGCTTCTGGTTGATGTTCCGTTCAAGTTTCAGTTTTTCCTTCTCGATATTTTTGATTTTGTAGCCTACAAATACCGAGAAAAGTACCATCTGAGCAGTCATACCACTGAAAATAAACACCCTCACGAATGGATCGTTGGTCTCTCCACCACCCTGTTGTGCAAACCAAATCAATACATAGGCTGCGGCAGCAGCTATCATGGGTAAGTTGGTATAAAAGTAAAGTCTCGCCAGTTTTTCCTTTCGCCATAGAGAAAATGAAACGATAAAACTTAAAATCAACATAAAAAGGGCAGTTAATGCTGCTACGTATGAAAGTATAGTACTAAGTCCACTACTGTTTAATATTAAGATGTTGAGGGACTGAGCCAAAATGGTGAAGGAGGCAATAAGAATGAAAATCCTAAAGGTCATCCACCATTTGGGATATTTTTCACGTGTTATGCCAATAAATGATTGAATGAAAAATAGCGCTCCCAGGGTTATGGTCAACGCTGTAATAATTGATACCTGCCCGGCAAGTTCAAGATACCTTTCGGGCCATAGCGGTAAGGAAATGTGCGCTGCAAGTGCAAGAACCATCCACGCAAAATGATTGAATACGCGATTTCTGATAACGAAGTAAAGCAACAGACTATTCAATCCCAGGATAGCGAAAATGACAGAAAAAGTAACTGTCGTATTGAAGTAAAAAAGCTCTGCGGTAGTCACAGTAGTTTGGTTAATACAAACAAATTAACCAGAAAGTAGAAAGTCTGTTTAATTCTCACTTAGTAACCGGATATGTTCCAATACATTTGAACTTCACTTCCGGTTGTTGGTTTCAACAACTCAGAGAAATATCTTATCTAAAATCGACAATGAAAAAAGTTTATTATTTATCTACATGTACAACTTGCAAACGAATCATGGATGAACTGGGTGATTCAATTGCGGATTTCGAAAAACAAGACATCAAAACGAATCAGATGACCTTTGATCAGATCGATGAGATGCAAAAACGAAGTGGATCATATGAATCACTTTTCTCGAGGAAAGCCATGAAATACCGATCTATGGGACTCGGCGAGAAGAACCTATCCGAAGATGATTATCGAACCCTTATCCAGGAGGAATACACATTCTTAAAACGTCCGGTATTTATTGTCGATGATCAAATATTTGTTGGAAATAGCAAAAAAGTGATCGAAGAACTTAAGAATCAACTTTGAGGATTTATGAATGCTGAGCGAGTTAAATGTCTTTAGCTCGCTCAGCAATGTCTTTAAGTTTAGCATCAATCGTCTCACGATCTAACCACCTTCCTCGTACCATTACTCCGGCTGGATTTCTCAAGTTTCCAATATCTTCCAAAGGGTTCTTATCCAATAATATTAGATCTGCCGCTGCCCCAACCTTTACTTCCCCAAACGCACCCTCCATATCAAAAAAGATCGCAGGATTGATAGTACCTGTCTGAATGGCTTCCAATGGAGAGAGGCCTGCATTTACAATCGCATATAATTCATGGTGAATAGAAAACCCTGGCACATTAAAGACTTGTGGGGCATCAGATCCTAATAACAAGCCGTGACCATCTTGGTGAAGTTTATGAATTAGCCGATACCGGATATCCGTAAAAAGTATGTACTTCTCCATAGAATACTCAGGATTTTCAATCAGATTTCTTTTGCTGCTGATCCACTGATTGACGGTTGATTTCGGCATATACTTCATATCAGGTGAATTTTCAGCGATCTGTTCGGGGTCTACTGGAGAAAACCACCTTCCAAAAAGACTTTGAGTCGGAACTACCCATACTTTATGTTGCTTAGTGAGTTTGATCAAATCATCAATAAGTGAAGTGTCAGCAAGATGCGTGAAATTATATCCGAAGAAACCATTTTGATCAGGAGCTACATTGGCACTTTCTGGAACTAAGCCTTCCAAATAACCATCGATATGATCAATGGAAGAAAAACCACTCGAAATTGCATGTCTTACACCAACATCCACCGGTACATGTCCACTGAATCCAATTCCAACTTCTTTAGCGGTTTTCACAATTTCATTAAAAACATCCAGCTTCAGTCCGGGATGGATTTTTAAGAAATCATAGCCTTCTTCTTTGTATTGGGCTATTTTAACCCGCGCCTCCTCCTTGGTCTTTACCGAGTTACCGTTCACGGAAGGACTTGACGTAAAGATGCGTGGACTTAAAATTTCATTGTTCGCTGCCTGGGCTCTAAGTTTTAAGTGCTCAGGATGTCCTAACATACCACGGATCGTAGTAATGCCATTCGATAAGTATAAAAAGAGTGTTTCATCGGTACGATTCCTGCCCCATTGGGGTGAGGGAATATGAGCATGCATTTCTGCCAACCCGGGTAATAGATACCTTCCATTTCCATCAATAACCGCAACATCATCTGGGATTTCAATGGATTTTGAAATTGATTCGATCTTCCCATCTATAACTTTTACCACCATTTCATCTGCTATGCTGCCATCCCTCACATCAATAATTCTAACATTTTTAAAGATTGTAACAGAATTGGGATCAGAAGCCGGATTCTGTGCATGACAGGATACAAACAAGCAGAGGGTAAGGGTTTTAATGAAGCTTTTCATGATTGAATTTCAGATTAATATACTGATACTTTCGACGAGTTAAAACCTAATTGTGACGAATGGCTAAAAGGGCATTAAAAGTTGTTTTAAAGTTAAAGTAACACTTTAAGTGTAAGCATCTAGTAGTGCTTAGGTAGAATACTTATATGGAAATGAGTGAATTTAATGGGTAAATCGTGGCAAATCGTCTCATAAGTTTGTATCGTACCAAAGCCACCTAGGTTATGTTACTAAACACACTAATACTGAACACTGCCTTATTATTGTTTACACCGCAGGTAAGCGCAAACGATCAAGGAAACGATTCTGCTGAAGCCAGAGCTGAAGCTGGACAATCTATTATGGAAACCGTCTTCGACCGTTTTCATATCAATTACGAAATGAGTCGAACGCACAAGATTGGATATTACAAGGAATCCATGTCTGACACTGAATCCATCTACTATCTGGCTGATGGAATTGTTGACATTTATATTCCCTCTAATCTCAATCAAGTGGAAAATGCCTCCATCAGTCCAATAAAAACGAGAAAAAAAGCTTTCAAGGACATCAACGAAGAGAACTTACTCTTTGGTAATGCGAGTGATATGGCTAGATCTTCCATCTGGAGGCCTAATTCATTCCTGAATGAAAAAAATCGGAACGATTATACATTCAGCTATTCAGGCGATTCTACATATAAAGAAAATGAAGTCTCGATTATCGAATTTAAGCCCGCCAAATCCCATGGTCTTGCAACAGGTAAAATCTATGTAGACAAAGCAAGTTTTGCGATTTTGAAAATCGATTACCTTCCAATACTACATCATTCCAAATTTTGGAGTACGGTTTCATGGACAGAAGAATTCCATTTCAAAAACGGAGCGTATGAAATGTGTAGTGTAAGATTCCATGGTTTAAGCATCGAAAACAATTTTCAGTACGATGCAGTACTGGTGATGGACCAACTTGAAGTGTTAAGCAGAATACCTGAAAACGATTCTTTTTTACAAGAAAATGCTTCCATGTTTGAACGTGCAGATGATGAATTTACTGAGAGCTTCTGGGAGGGATACGACTTTTTGAAGCGATACCTGGATTCCGAACCCCAGTGGTTATCACAAAACTGAGAACTGAATTCAATGGATTCTCGTAAGAGAGTCCATGATCAAATACATATCTCTTCTACTTATTCTTACAGCTTGTGGTATTGATCGTGACATGCAAAATCTGTCTGATGACGATCAACGTACCTTGAACAATTATCGCCAATTGAGCGAACGAAATCGTCTACAAATCACGGATGAAAATGAACCAGGTGATCCGTTGACCCTATGCCTTCAGTTTATTGATCGGTCTACACAAGATCCGCTAAAGAACCAACGCGTTCATTTCTACCATGCAGACATTAATGGGGAATACAGTCCTGCGATAGCGAGTGATGAAACTACCGCACGGCTAAATGGTGAGGCATTTACAGATAATGCAGGGCGAATCTTTCTTCAAACAACTTTGCCTGGAGATTATGGAAGCTCTTCAGATAACCGCCACATCCACACCACCGTATTTGGTGCAAGACCTGAAGCTTACGATATCCACTTCAAACAATACACTGGGTTTATGGGCACGAGATTTATTAAGGGGAGCGATCAACATTTTCTAGCGAATCTTCAGAAAGATGCATCTGATAATTTGATTTCCTTCCTGATCATTGAAGTGAAAAATCCGTAATTTTCATTTATGAATCGCATTGACCGGCTGAATGCCTTATTGATCCATCTACAAGGTAAACCGCGCGTGCCCATTTCGGAGCTAGAAGAGCGTTTTGAAGTTGGGCGTAGAACAATTTTTAGAGATATACGATCTCTAATCGATTCTGGTGTACCCATTGGTGGCGATGCGGGTGATGGCTACTTTATTGTGGATGGATACCATCTTCCACCAGTTGTTTTTAACAAGGAAGAAGCAAGCGCTATTTTAATGGGGGCAAAATTTATTGAACGAAGCGCCGATCCTGCCACAATTCAAACTTTCGAAAAAGCCATGTTTAAAATCAAGGCGGTTCTCAAATACTCGGATAAAGAGTTTCTAGATAACCTCGAGGATCGAATTGCCATACGTCCTTCAGCCTCACCAAATCCAACCCCTGATTCTCATATTGCTGAAATTCAACTAGCAATTGCAACAAATAGACTCATACATATCACCTACTATTCGCAATACAATGACGTAACTACACAAAGAGAAGTTGAACCATTAGGAATGGTGTTTTATTCCGGAAGATGGCACCTAATTGCCTTTTGCCGATTAAGGAAAGATCTCAGAGATTTTCGCGCAGACCGAATTCAAAAAGTTAAGTTGTTATCTGAGACAATTGATCCAGCTCGTCATCCCCACTATTTAGATTTTCTCAATGAAGCGCTTCTTGGAACAGATGTTAAGGAAGCTACAATCATAAGTTCTGCAATGGTTCATCGATTTATGGGTGAACAAAAGTATTATCAAGGATTTATCGAGGAGAAGAAGCTAGAAGATGGACGGTATGAAATGAAGTTTGCCCCTCCATATTATGACTACTTTGCACGATGGCTAATGATGTATGGGAATGAGATTGAGATCACGTCTCCATCTGAGTTGCAAGGAAGAGCTGCTACCCTTGCAAAGGAATTATTGGAACATCATAGTGCCTCATTTTTCGTGAAGACCTAGCAATTTTCAAACATCCCATTTACCAACCAAGGATATAATCTTTCTCCCTAACTTCCTTCGTAAACGATACCACCAAATTCGCCAGGTTAATAAGATACTGATTGCCAGAATTCCCACAGCAATGGTCAGGATTTGATAAAGGCCAATTTTTTTGTTCGCCTCATCTTCTGAATAAATTTTACTAACCAAGTGCAACATCGCTTGTTGCTTCAACTTATTCTCTAATTTCTGCTGAATTGATACAATTTTCTCTAATTCATCTCCCCTCTTACGCTCATACTTTAATTGTTCGTCAGCATTCAGATTGGCAATGGCTAGCCACTTGAAAACTTTGACATGTTCCGATTTTAATGGACGCTCATCATAGAGTAATTCAGCCTCTAAAAGGTACTTTCTTGCCTGCGTATAATCTTCTTCAATGAGATAATTCTCACCCAAATCCATGAGACTCACAAAGCGATTTTTATGCTGACCCAAAGACAATGATTTCATCAACCACTGTCTTTGTTCATGGTAGCGCTTGCTTTCATATAACATGTGGGCATAGTTCTGGTAAGTGAGCGCTAAAACTTCCTTTCCTTCTGCATAGTCAAGTGCCTCTTCAAAATAGTTTTGAGCACCTTCATATTTACCAGCCCGTACGAGTATAAGTCCCAGTTCATTATAAACCTTGGCGATTCGATAATTCAATGCTTCTTTTTTGGCTATCTCCAGAATCTCCAGGAATTGCTTCACTGCTTCTTCCTCATCTTTAAATGCTAGTGCACGTGCCAGGTTGTATTTAACACTGAGTCCTCTTTTTGTGCTGTAAGCAAATGCTGGCTCCAGGGCCTGATTATACTTTTCAATAGCCCCTGCAATCATCCAGTGTTGTTTGAGTATATAACCTTGGTTTCTAAGAATGGCACTGTGGAGAAAATGATCTGTGGTGTCTGCTTCTAAAAGGTTTTTAAGTGCAAGTGAAAGAGCTTCAAAGGCTTCAAAGTTGAGATCTTCATTTTGATGAAGCACAGATTTTTGAAAATGGGCCAGAGACGTCAAATAGCTATCAGTATCCGCAGTAATTATGCTATCGCTTAATTGAAGGATCTCGTCTTTGGAGAGATCTAGCTCTCCGTTATAATATTTGATCAAGTCTTGCGACTTTGTAGCTAATGGGGTAAAAATTAAAAAAGCCAAAAAGTATTTGATCATAGCTGGTCATTTTTTGGCTTTGATAGGAGGCTGGGTTAAAGTTAATTAAAACTATTCAAATACCTCATACAGTTAAACAAGAGTTATCATTACTGATTTTTCACACCACCATCTGATTCATCACCATCTCCTTCTGTGAATTCGGGATCGATAAGTTCTGCTTCATCTGATGGTCGGATGTCTTCCTGCTCACAAGCAGTAAAAAACATAACACATAGAACGGAGGCAAGGATAATAATCTTTTTCATGTTAGTAAATATTTAAATGAAACATAGTGGAAAGATAATTGAGATTTAGGAGTTAGTGGTTTGTTTGCTACTAACATTACCAGTATCGGTCATCCTTTCAAAAAAATTTTTTTAATCCATTTACAGTGACATAGGGCTGTCACTGCCTCTCATTTCTTTGTATCCATGAAAAGGATAATAACTATGCTGGTGACCCTAATGGCATTAGGTAGTCTGGCGCAAACAACTGAAAAAATGGATCAAAAAATCGGAATAATTGAAATCGTGAGATTCAAAGTCAAACCTGGCATATCAGAAAAAGAAGCAAGGGAAAAATTATTAATGCTGGATGAGTGTGTAGCCACTTTCGATGGATTCATTGAACGAAAACTGTCCCTCAATGAAAATGATGAATGGATAGATATCGTGTATTGGATAGACAAGTCATCTGCAATCAAAGCAGCAGAAGAAGTGATGAAGATCCCAAAAGCATTGGAAGCATTTTCTATCATCGATGAAAGAACCATGCAAATGGATCATTTTGACCTACAACACAATTTCAAGAATAATAACTCAACACTATATAACAATGGAAGCGACAATTGAAAAACTGGATTTACAAAAAGTAGATCCGAACTATTACAAAGCAGTTAAAAATCCTGTATTAAAGGATCTTGATTCTTATTACTATTTATCTACCGCTGGAAGATGTGATCCGAAATCAGACCAATTTTTAGAAGCGATAGATAAACTATATGCCGTAGCTTATGCAATCAAGTTCATTTGCAAATCAGAAGATATGGATTTTGTGGTCCCAAAGATGGAAGGATATTGGTGGATTGATGGCGGTCTTGAAGCACAGCGAAGGTTTGCACAAACATCTCCCGATCAGTGGAATTGGAAAATTGTGATTCGTATGCCGGATTTCGTGGAAGGAGATCATTATTATCGGGGCATTCAAAAGGTAAAGGCGAAGAATTCAGAGCTTTTGCTAAATGATGATGTGAAATTTGAATTAATCAACGAAGGATTGTGTGTCCAGGGCTTACATATCGGTAGTTTCTATGAAGAAGAACCCACGATTGCCAATATCATGCAATTTATTCAGGACAATGGGCTACAAGTCAATGGATATCATCATGAGATTTATCTTAGTGATCCACGAAGAACGCCAGAAGAAAAATTGAAAACGATTCTTCGATATGCAGTAAAAAGGAAAGATCATGAATAAGAACATACTCGGTCTGAGAACTGTCATCTATCTGGTTCCCGACATGCAAGAAGCAAAAGAATGGTACACTAGGGCTTTTGGTAAAGGGCCATATTTTGATGAGTCCTTTTACATAGGCTTTGAGATTGGAGGATACGAGCTTGGTCTGTTTCCAGAGGGTGAAAATCAGAAGCGAGGCGATAATGTTGAAGCATACTGGGGAGTAGAAGATATTCGGGCGGAGCATCAAAGATTCCTTGAATTAGGAGCTAAAGAGCATACTGAGATTAAGGATGTAGGTGGGGGGATTGAGGTAACGACCCTTCTTGATCCTTGGGATAATGTGATAGGTCTTATTTATAACCCGCATTTTAAACTCCCATGAAGACTATAGAAGACTTCATTTTAGGACTCGATGGCCAGCAAAAGGCCATCGTTTCTTTTTTGCATGACCGTCTCACCAATCATCACGATCTCATAGGAAAAATCAGTTACAACATCCCAATGTACTACCGCAAAAGCTGGGTTTGCTACCTTAATCCGATAAAGAAAAATGGCATTGAATTAGCATTCATCAAGGGAAATCAACTATCAAATGATCAAAACCTGCTAAAGAAAAAAAACCGTAAAATGGTGCAAGGAATAGATCTCTATGATATTAAGGATCTACCGGAACGAGCCATTGACGAAATCGTGCAAGAAGCACTGATCATTGATCAGATAAAATAAAGGGAATATTTACGTTTTAAGCAATTTACTTAGCTATTTACTAAGTAAAATCCCCTAATTTCCTATAGAAAATAAGAAGTGATTGAGAATCACATCAAATAATATTTCCCCCTCCTTTATCTTTCAAAGTCAATCCACTTTCTATTTCTTGGAGATCTCAGAAAAAACTACTCGCTCAAAAATTCAAGCGCTTCTTGATGAGGCCTATAAAAGTCGTATTAATGACCTCAATAAGAGCATCGAATTATCTGAGGAAGCCTTAACACTGAGTAAAGAAGCCGCAGATAAGTTGTGCATTGGAAAATCGCTATCTCATCTTTCGCTCTTTCATATGATTATCGGTGATTTTGATCTTTCGATAAACATTGCAAATGAAGCCATTGAAAACTTTGAAGAGCTTGGCGACGAAAAAGGAATTGCTGATGCGAAATATACGATTGCCGGTGCCTTATACAAAACTGATGACTACAGCAGAGGTCTTAATAATTTAATTGACTGCCTAAATACGTATAAAAAACTGGGAGATTACCACAACCTTGCTCGTGTTCAAAAATCAATGGGTACGATCTATGAGTATATGGGCGATATAAAAAGCGCTACCCAAACATATGAAGCGGCTATCGAATCAGGTAAAAAAGCGGGTGATTTGAATTTACAATCAAATGCATTTAATCCACTCTCTGGCCTGTACCTCAATCAAGGGAACGTCGCTAAAGCACTTGAAATTATTGAAGAATCTAAATCCATAAAAGAGAAAACCGGTGATGTAAGAGGGCTGGCATTTGCACTTTATGGCCGTGGAAAAGTCTTCACACAAACAAAAGAATTTGATCGAGCAGAAGAGGACTTACTTGAATCGATAAGGATTCATGAAGAAATGGGTGAAAAGCTAGGGTGGGCAATGAGTCACCATAAGCTTGGGGCGTTGTATATTGAGATGGGAAGACTCGATGATGCCAGGGAGACATTGGTAAAGGCGCTTGAGTATAGCAATAAGAATAAAATCATCCTCATTAAGTTCAAAGCCAACCTGTTGCTTCATGAAATCGCCAAAAAGGAAGGGAACTTTGAGCTTGCACTTAAATATCTCTCACAATATGTGGATGAAAAAGAAAGTGTAATTAATGAAAGGACGGCAAAAGTTATCGAGGGATATGACGTAATTTCCAAGATGCAAGCGCTTGAATTAGAAGCAAATGCTCAAAGGGAAAAAGCTGATATCATTGAAAAAAAGAAGATTGAGCTGGATTCATTTTTCTATCGAATTTCCCATGACCTTAAAGGACCTATTACTTCTTTGATGAGTCTGAATTACGTAGCGAAGCTGGAAGTGAAAGATGAAAACGCATTAAAATTTATCGGCGAGTACGACACCCAGGCCAATCGGTTAAACAATATCCTTGACGGTCTATTGCGACTGACTAAAATGTCTTTTAATGAAGACTCCAAGCAAGAAATAGACTTTGAAAAAATAATCTACGACTGCATATCATCCTACAAGTTTTTGACAAACTACGAACTGGTCGAATTCAAGATAGATGTGGATCAGAAAATCAAATATGAAGCGGAGTGGGCGCTAATAAACACTATTGTTCAAAATTTGATTGAAAATGGTATTAAGTACGCTCGTGTTGAAGAAGGAAACAATCCGTTCATTTCCATGTCAGTGAAACAAGTAAACAACACCATCGAAATCATTGCATCAGATAACGGGGTAGGCATGGATGAGCAAACCATAGAAAACATTTTTGTCATGTTTTTTAGGGCCAACCGGAAAATTGAAGGTACCGGGCTTGGCTTACATATCCTGAAACGAGCTGTTGAGCGACTTGAAGGAGAAATTTCTGCAGAAAGTAAACTTGGGGAAGGAACCACATTTAGGGTTGTCCTCCCCCTGAATTCATAATTACATGTGAATCGGTCTGTTATCTGTAGCAGCAAGTGCTGCTTCTTTAAAGGCCTCCATATATGTTGGATGAGCATGAGACATTCTTGAAATATCTTCAGCCGAAGCACGATATTCCATGGCAGTTACACCTGCAGCAATCATATCTGCTGCTCTTGCACCAATGATATGCACACCTAATACTTCATCTGTTGCTTTATCCGCTAGAATCTTAACCAAACCTTCTGTATCCATACTTGCTCGAGCTCTTCCAAGTGCTTTGTAAGGAAACTTTCCGGTCTTATATGCTCTACCTTGTTCTTTCAACTGTTCCTCGGTATATCCAACGGAGGCCACTTCCGGCCAGGTGTAGACCACACCCGGGATAAGGTTATAGTTGATATGTGGTTTTTGACCCATTATCGATTCGGCAACAAAAACGCCTTCCTCTTCCGCCTTATGCGCCAACATTGCCCCTTTTACCACATCTCCAATCGCATAAATATTTTCAACATTCGTTCGTAAGTGATCATCCACCTCTACTCTGCCTCGGTCATCCATTTTGACACCTGCCTTGTCTAAGCCAAGATTGTCAGTATATGGTCTTCTACCTATTGAAACCAGACAATAATCCCCTTTGATTTCAACTTGCTCTCCTTTTTTATTCTCAGCTTTTATGGTTACCGTTTTACCTTTCTTTTCCACAGCAGTAACCTTCGTACCTAAATGAAATTCGAACCCAAGTCCTTTTAGAGATTTCTGCAACTCTTTTCCCATGGTGGAATCCATCGTTGGGATGAGGCTGTCTAAAAACTCTACAACGGTCACTTTTGCACCCAATCGTGCATACACAGATCCAAGTTCAACTCCAATTACCCCTCCGCCAATAACAATCATATGCTTAGGCACTTCTTTCAGTTCCAAAGCTTCGGTACTGGTGATTACTCTTTCCTTATCAAGGGTAATGAATGGAAGATTTGCAGGTTTGGAACCAGTGGCAATAATCACTTTTTCGGCTGTGATAGTCTTCTTCTCTTTACCATCTATTTGAATGGTATTCTTATCAAGAAAGCTGCCCATCCCGTGAAAAACATCAATTTTGTTTTTCTTCATCAGGTAATCAATTCCGTCCGTGTTTTGCTTAACCACGTCAGCTTTGCGATCAATCATCTGCTTCAGATTCACCTTTGGCTTATTGATGTCGATACCATGTGTTTTGAAGGTATGCTCCGCATTGTGAAAATGCTCTGATGAGTCCAAGAGAGCTTTAGATGGTATACACCCAACATTTAGACAGGTACCTCCAAGCGTATCATACTTTTCAATAATCGCAGTTTTCAGCCCAAGCTGTGCGCATCGAATTGCAGCTACATAACCACCAGGACCAGAACCTATTACTACTACTTGATAATCCATATTTTTTCTATTTACTCAATACTTAGACTCCTAAAAGCAGGCGAGTTGGATCTTCCAATAATTGCTTAACTCTCACAAGGAAACTTACAGACTCACGTCCATCAATAATTCTGTGATCGTATGATAGCGCCACGTACATCATAGGTCTTACAACCACCTCACCATTCTCAACTACTGCCCGTTCCACAATATTGTGCATTCCTAAAATCGCAGACTGTGGAGCGTTAATGATTGGAGTAGACATCATCGAGCCGAAGACCCCGCCATTGGTAATGGTGAAGGTTCCTCCTTCCATCTCCTCGATACTCAATTTATTATCTCTGGCTTTCGTCGCTAGTCTGATGACTTCTTTTTCAATCTGCACAAAATTCATTGACTCAGCATTGCGAATCACAGGAACAACAAGACCTTTTGGTGCGGAAACTGCAATAGAAATATCACAGAAATCACTAAATACCATTTCATTGCCATCGATTTGAGCGTTTACTGCAGGCCATTCCTGAAGTGCTACACATACTGCTTTTGTGAAGAAGGACATAAATCCAAGTCCTACTTCATGCTTCTCCTTGAACTCCTCCTTATATTTCTTTCTCAGATCCATGATTGGCTTCATGTTGACCTCATTGAAGGTAGTCAACATGGCTGTTTCATTTTTCACAGAAACCAATCTTCGAGAAACAGTCTTTCTAAGTGAAGACATTTTCTCTCTTCGTTGATCTCTACTCACCCCTCCTCCAAATTCAGGAGCTTCGAACTGAGGTTTGGCTGGCTTATCATCAGCTTTTGCTGCTGGTTGAGAAGCGGCCTTTTGGGCACTCATCGCGTCTTCTTTGGTGATACGCCCATCTTTACCCGTGCCTTTAACATCGGCGGTCGGAATTCCTTTTTCGTCAAGAATTTTAGCTGCTGCTGGAGAGGCATGACCCGTTGCATAGGTTTGATTGCCAGAGACTGCAGCTGATGCAGATTCAGGTGCTGCTGTATCACTCGAAGGTGCTGGTGCAGGTGCTCCTCCTTCCATGACTTCTATCTTACAAATAAGCGCACCTATTTCTAGTGTATCACCTTCCTGAGCAACGATTTGGAGTTTCCCTTGTGCTTCAGCTGTTAAATCAAATGTTGCCTTATCAGACTCTATTTCCGCAATTACCTCATCCAATTCAACAAAGTCTCCATCACCCTTGGCCCAGTTTGAAATGGTTACCTCCGTGATAGATTCTCCAACTGCCGGCACTTTCATCTCCAACACTTCTCCTGTTGCCTTTGCCTCAGAAGAACTTGCTGTTTCGGCAGGTGCAGGCTCTGATGAAGCCGCAGAGGCGGTTCCTCCTCCGGATGCAGACTCATCTATTTCGCAAAGAACCGCACCAATCTCTAGCGTATCTCCTTCTTGTGCTTTGATACTTAGCTTGCCAGCAGCTTCTGCTGTAACCTCAAAAGTGGCTTTATCGGATTCAAGTTCACAGATCACTTCATCCATTTCGACAAAGTCACCGTCACTTTTTGTCCATGACGCTACGGTTACTTCCGTGATTGACTCACCTACCGCAGGAACTTTCATTTCAAGACTCATTTTCTTCTTGTTTTATTTTTTCTTAAAGGCTTACTGCCTAATCTTTTTATTTCGCAAAGGCTCTTTTTACTAAATCAGCCTGTTCTTCTTTATGGATTTTGGAATAGCCTGTAGCTGGCGAAGCTCCAATTTTTCTTGCCACTACATCAAAATCCATTTCAATCATCGTTTTGATAAAACTCCATGCACCCATGTTTCTAGGCTCTTCCTGTACCCATACCAATTTTGGATTGTTGTACTTCTTCAAAATCGCATCGATTTGCTTTTGAGGCCATGGATAGATCTGTTCAACCCTTACGATTGCCACGTCTTTAACCTTTTTCTTTTTTTGCTCATCCAAAAGATCGAAATAAACCTTTCCAGAACAGAAGAGCACTTTCTTGACTTCTTTATTGGTCACATAGCCATCACCTATTACTTCTTGAAATTTACCAGAGGTAAAATCCTTTAGAGGAGAAACAACACCTGGATGTCTGAGAAGTGATTTAGGTGAGAAGACAACTGCTGGCTTTCTAAACTCCCAGGTCACCTGTCTTCGCATCAAATGGAAAATATTTGATGAGGTTGTCAGATTGGCGATAACGATATTCTCATTGGAACACATCTGTAGGAATCGCTCCATTCTGGCACTTGAATGCTCTGGTCCCTGCCCTTCATATCCGTGTGGAAGAAGCATCACCAGCCCATTCATTCTTTGCCACTTACTCTCAGCACTGGCAATGAACTGGTCAATCATTATTTGAGCACCATTAGCAAAATCCCCAAATTGGGCTTCCCAGATCACTAATGCATTCGGTGTTGCCATGGCATACCCATACTCAAAACCAAGCACACCATACTCAGATAAAAGGGAATTATATATTCTAAGCGGCTGTTGACCATCATTAATTTGATTCAATCCACAATAAGGCTCATTAGTTGTCGAATCGAAGAAATAGGCATGTCTATGCGAGAAAGTTCCCCGTTTCACATCTTGACCAGACATTCTTACGATGGTTCCGTCAGCAAGTAAGGACCCGTAAGCCAACAATTCGGCATCTGCCCATCCCAACTCTTTCTTCTCAAAGAAGTTAGCTTTTCGGTCTTTCAGGAGTTTCTCTATTTGGCGCAATGGTTTAAACCCTTTAGGTACTTCGCTAATAGCTTTACCTACCTTTTCGATCATCGCCTCAGATATACTTGTGTCAGGAGACTTATCGAAATCCTTTTCTTTTGACCTCCTAAGATGGTCCCATTCCTCCTCAATTTTCTGAGGCTTGTAAGGAAGCGGATTTTCCTTTATCTCATTTAGACGATCTTGAAGCTTATCTTTAAATTCTTTCTCAAGTTTTTTAATTTCTCCGTCACTCAAAGCCCCGTCTTCCGTCAATTGCTTCACATATACTTCCCGAGGATTCGGATGTTTACCGATCGCATTGTAGAGTTTTGGTTGCGTAAATTTTGGTTCGTCACTCTCATTGTGACCATGTCTTCGATAACACAACATATCGATGAAAATATCTTTCTTGAATTTCTGACGATATTCTGTTGCCAGATTCGCGCAAAATCTCACAGCCTCCGCATCATCTCCATTTACGTGAAGAATTGGTGCATCTACGATCTTAGCTAGATCAGTACAATAAATACTGGATCGTGCATCAGCAAAGTCTGTAGTGAATCCCACCTGGTTGTTTATTACGAAGTGAATCGTTCCTCCAGTTTTGTATCCTTCAAGCAAAGACATCTGAATACATTCATATACAATACCTTGACCCGCAACGGCAGCATCACCATGAATCAACACTGGGATTGCCTTGCCAAGATCTCCTTGGTACTCATCGTCTATCTGTGCTCGGCTATATCCGAGGACTACAGGATCTACTGCTTCAAGGTGAGATGGATTAGGTGCCAACTTCACATACATTTTCTTACCCGCTGTTGTGTCCAGGTATGATGAATAGCCCAGGTGATACTTAACGTCACCATCACCCATTGTCAGATCAACTTCTTGATTCCCTTCAAATTCACTAAATATCTCTTCATAGGTTTTACCCATGATATTAGCAAGCACATTTAGCCTCCCCCTATGTGCCATGCCGATGATAACCTCCTCGGCATCCAACTCAGAACCTTTGTTGATTATTTTATCTAAAGCCGGGATCATGTTTTCACCACCTTCCAGAGAAAATCGTTTCTGACCTAAGAACTTGGTATGAAGGAAGTTTTCAAACCCACTGGCCTCATTTAGCTTGGAAAGGATGCGATGTTTTTCTTCTTTCGGAGGATTGATATTAGCTCCCTCCGTTTCAATCTTATTTTTCAGCCAATCACTAATAATAGAATCTCGAATGTGATTGTATTCGTAACCAATATGTCCGGCATATACCTTCTTAAGCTTGTCAAGTATATTTCTTAGCGAAGTTCTCCCTAAGCCAACTTCCTCCCCCACTTCAAACTCGGAATCCAAATCCTTTTCAGACAGTCCGAAATCAGACAACTCTAGTTTTGCCGTATGTGGCCTACGTTCCCGTACTGGGTTCGTGTCGGAAATCAAATGAGCCCATGACCTGTAATTATAAATAAGGTTTCTTACTGCTGTTTCCTTAGGAGTTGCTAATGCAGGACCCTCTCCAGGTTCTCCGTATTGTTCTTGAGCAAACTCGAATCCTTCAAAAAATTTTTTCCAGGATTCATCAATACTTTCAGGGTTATCTTTGTATGCTTTAAAGAGCTCATCCAGGTAATTACCATGAGCATTGGCGATGTAGGAATATTTATCCATATTCATTTGTGTTCTGCAACAAAGGTAGATTGAATTAAGTTTCTTTGAAAATCGTGAAACCGCATATTCAAATACACAATCGATTTAATGATATCTAAACTGATCAGACAACTACCGTAGGTTAGCTTAGTTAAGCTAGAGAAGACGTTGTTGAATCAAAAAACAGATGTGTTTTCTGGACGACTTATTTGTATGGTTTTATTTGTTTTCGGTTATAGCTTCTTGCTACGAGAAAAATAGACTACATTTGCGCTCCATTTTTAAAACTTTTGATGGACGAGTTCCATAAACAAAAAGAATTATGCCAGTAAAAATTAGACTAGCGCGTCGAGGACGCAAAAAACAAGCCATGTACGATGTAGTGGTGGCTGACGCTAGAGCACCACGAGATGGTCGCTTTATTGAAAAGATTGGTACCTATAATCCTAACACAGATCCTGCATCTATTAATCTAGATGATAATAAGGCATTTGATTGGGTGATGAAGGGAGCACAGCCTACCGACACTGTTCGTGCAATGCTTTCTTACAGAGGTGTCATGATGAAGAAACACCTTCAAATTGGAGTGAATAAAGGAGCAATCACCCAGGAAGAAGCAGACAAAAAACTAGAAGCTTGGATCAAAGACAAAGAGTCTAAAATTCAAGGTAAGGTTGATAAGCTTGCTAAAGCAAAAGCTGATAAGAAGAAAGCTGCTCTCGATGCTGAGAAGAAGGTAAGCGAGGCAAGAGCAGAAGAATTAAAGAAGAAAGCACAAGATGCAGAAGCTGCCTTGGTTGAAGAAATCAAAGAAGGTGGTGCTGAAGGAGACGATGACGTTGCAGAAGATGTAGCAGAAGTTGAAGAAGCCCAGGCTGCTGAAACACCTGCTGAAGTAAAAGAAGAAGCTCCTGCTGAAGAGGCAAAAGAAGAGGCTAAGGCTGAAGCTCCAGCTGAAGAAGCTAAAGAAGAGGCTCCTGCTGAAGAAGCAAAAGAAGAAGACAAAAAAGAGGGTTAATCTGCGATGAAGCAGGATGATTGCTACCAACTAGGGGAAGTAATCAAGACTCACGGTCTTAATGGGGAAGTAAATATTTCATTAGAAGTAGACTTCCCGGATGAATATCAAAATTTGGAATCAGTTTTTCTTGAACAACAAGGAAAGCTGGTTCCTTTTTTTATTGATACCATTCAAATTAACAATAACCATAGAGCGCTGGTCAAATTTGATGATATTGAATCCCTGGATGATGCTAAGAACATTATCAAAGCAAAGCTTTATTTACCACTTAGCGCTCTCCCAAAATTAGAAAAAGGCCAATACTACTTTCATGATTTAATCGCATGTGAAGTATTTGAAGGTGACATCAAACTTGGTGTTGTTAAAGAAGTGATCGATCTAAACGGCAATCAATTGCTGGCAATTGATGCTGACAACAAAGAAATTTTGATTCCATTGAAAGATGAAATCTTAACAAATGTGGATACCGCGAACAAAAGAGTGGATGTATCCCTTCCGGATGGATTATTGGACATCTATAATGACTAACTTCATGTCATGCGAATAGATATTATCACTTGTCTTCCAGATCTTTTTGAAGGTCCATTAACGCAAAGCATTGTTAAACGTTCCATGAGCAAGGGCTTAGTAGATTTGGAAATTCACAATTTAAGAGACTATGCTACCAACAAGCACCTCAATGTGGATGATTATGCTTTTGGCGGTGGCGCCGGAATGGTTCTCATGATTGAACCCATCGACAAGTGCATTACACAATTAAAGAGTCAGAGGGAATATGATGAGGTAATCTACCTCACACCGGATGGAGAAACCTATAATCAAGGCATTGCTAATCAGCTATCATTAAAGCAAAACTTTGTCTTCCTATGTGGCCACTATAAAGGTGTAGATCAACGGGTAAGAGATCACCTTGTTACCAAAGAAATAAGCATTGGTGATTATGTGCTCTCCGGAGGTGAATTAGCAGCAATGGTACTTGCAGATTCGCTGATTAGACTTGTCCCTGGTGTATTGAATGACGAGACTTCCGCACTTTCAGATTCTTTTCAGGACAATTTACTGGCTCCCCCTGTTTACACTCGTCCAGCCGAATATAATGGATGGAAAGTTCCAGAGGTATTAACCTCTGGTCACGAAGCTAAGATAGAAGCATGGAGAAATGAGCAAGCATTGAAACGTACTGAGGAAAGACGTCCTGACCTACTCGATGGATGACAAAATACCCCTGCTTGGGTATTTACATTGGGTTTTATAGTCGGTGTATTTGTATAAAAAACAAATACTGCCATGAAGACGCTTTACAATTCAATTAAACTTCTGAGCACCACGCTCAGTTTGACAACCTTAATTTTCATTACCAGCTGTGGAGGTGATAGCGATGAAGATGCAGAACCAGATGATGCCAATGCCTATCTAAATGAAAATATCATACTACCCCCGGGAAGCATTCGAGTAAGTGCCGGTCAGGTCACAGAAACTAATGAAATTACGATCACAAACACCGGATCCAACGCACCCATTCAAGTAACCGGAGGTCAGACCATGGATGTAAGCATTCCTTTTACATCAACAGGACCGGCGGTGAATGCTGCAGCCATTCGATTCGGTGACACAGGAGATTTTATCATCATACCGGTTGATGGATCATCAACGAGCGGGACCCTGGATTTCTCCTTCGGTATCCCCTCTGACATCTGCAACAACTTAAATGATATCTGTCATGATATTCGTTGCTACGAATACGCAGTGGTAGATGATGGAAGTGGGAGCAACTTTCAAGTTTCCAGAGCAAACATCAATCAGCTGGCTTCTGCTTGTGGTGGATGTGATGAACCTCAATGTGTAGCTCTCTTGGGACCAGGTTGTGGAGCTGCTGGTCAAGACGGAAGTCCAAGATTTAACTTGACATGGAACACCACCGGAGCAGATCTGGACCTATATGTGACAGACCCATCAGGAGAAACCATCTCCTATCAAAATACCACAAGTGCCTCTGGTGGGGAGCTTGACGTGGATTGCATAAGCTCATGCACCAATGAAAACATTACCTGGGTTGACGGAGGGCCATCAGGCACCTATTCTTACTTTGTAAACAACCTGAGCTCAAATACCGAATCATTCACCATACGTGTATTTGATGGGGGAAGAATCGTGGATACGAAGACAGGAAGTGTAACAAGTGATGGTAACTCCCCAACATACACCTATAGGAGATAGTAGTTAGTTTTTCTCATCTAAAGCCCTCAGTCGAGGGCTTTTTTATTGAATCAACCTAAGATATACCGCTTAATAGGTATTTCACCGTAATGGTTTTTATCTGAACTTTAGAAAAATGATAAAATCTTGAATATCACGGTTTTTGATATTTTTAAACTAAACCAATTAACAACCTAAACTTTACACAAAATGAAAAAATTCATCCCCTTTTTATTTGGATTAGCAATTGGAGTCTTGATATGCTTTTTTTTAAAAGACATGATCTATGGTGAAAAAGCTCTTTCTGAAGAATTTCGAGAAATCATTGACGATTTGCCATCGGAAAAAGATAGAGAAGAACTCACACTTTATGAGAAGGCATTGATTCAAAATTTCACAAATAACCCAAGTAAGTTTCGTAGAAACAGAGGTCGGTTCATTGCCAAGAAAAAATTTGAAAAAAGAGCCGAAGAATTTGAAAAATGGAGAACGAAAATGTGGCCAAACAGGACATTCACCTACCTACCAAAGTCTTATTTTATTGGTTTGGATAGCCTTGATACCCTACGAAAAAGAATTAAAATTTTCAATGCTAAACCTAGAAGAAAAGACTCAATAATTGGTGTAACTATTCATATGGCTATACTTAAGGATACCCTTAAGTTTACAAATGATATTGGTGAAGAACTTACTGTAATAGGTAAGAGAATTGATCCAATAATTACGCCAATGAGAAAGAGTAAGCGTCCCGTATTTAACAATTTAGGGACAGACGGAAATCTAAATCAAAAGCAATCAAACGGACCTTCAAGTACCATCCTAAACGAATCAAGTCCTTGTCCTGATGAGTGTTGATCTATTAAATGATATAATAAAGTCAATCTCGGTTTTTTCTGTTTTTCCAATAGTAATTCTGGGATTGATTTTTTTTTACCGAAAAAAGAATCGTTTGGTTCAATTGATAACGGTATTATCTATCGTCAGTATTGGTTCAGATTTTCTTGGAAAATGGGCTGCTAAAGAATTCCACAACAATATGCCCGTTTTTCATTTCTATTCTTTTTTTCAATCGATTATCTTCTTTTCAATCTTTGGTAATGTGCTTAATTGGACAAAAAAGAATCAAGCTGTCGTTATTGGGATCTACTCAACACTGTATATAGCTAATAGCATTTTCTTTGAGCATTTCTTAACCTACAATTCAAATGCAAGAATTATTCAAACGATAATTTTCATTCTATGCTCATTCTTGTATTTTTTCAAAGTTTACCAAAAAGAAGATATCCATTTAGATCTCATCAAATCCTTAGAATTTTGGACAATTTCCGGAATACTAATCTATCAATCTGGGGCTTTTTATACCTTCTTGTATTCGCTTGAAATTTTGCGTACTCCGGAGGATTCTCTTTTTGGATCCTGGATCATTCACAATTTGGCAAATACGACTAAAAATTTTCTTTTTTTCATCGGATTATGGACTCTGAAGAATGAATAACGAACAAATTTTTTTAACAGGTACTTTAGGAATGCTTCTAATGGCATTCGCTATTGTCCTTTTCATCTATCTCTATCAAAGGAAACTAATCAAGAAAAATCTGGAAAACCAGCAAATTCAAGATCTATTAAGAGAGCAAGAAATGAAAGCCGCCTATGCACTTCTTGAAGGCCAGGATAAAGAAAGAAAACGTATAGCGGCCGAATTACATGACAATCTTGGAAGTATTCTTGTCACGCTCAATATGTATGCAGATGCAATTCAAAACAAGAGATCGGAAGAAGTGAAAAGCCTTGCTATAAAAATTGCAGAAATTTCTCAACTAGCGAATGATGAAACTAGAAAAATATCTCACAGCTTAGATTCAGGTATTCTCACGCATTTCGGTCTGGAGACTGCCATTCGGCAATTAACAGAAGCAGTCTATGACGCAAGACGAATCCAATTTAATTTGGTATTACAAATCGGTAAAATATCTTCTGATGCTGGACTTGAAATCTACAGAATAGTTCAAGAACTGATTAATAATGCCCTTAAACATGCTCAATGCACTAAAATCCATTTAGAACTTTCTCACGTCGAAAACTCACTGAGCGTAATCTATGAAGACAATGGAATTGGATTTAATAAATCTGAGATCGTATCAGGAATAGGTTTGAAAAACATTGAAAACAGGGTCAATAAATTGAATGGTGATTTAACTATTGACTCTGATCCTGGGAAAGGAAGTACATTCATCATAGAAATTCAACAATTATGAGCAGCATAAAAATATTACTTGCAGATGATCATCAAATTGTGATTGACGGACTAAAGTTGGTATTAAGTTCACGAGAAGATTTTGTTGTGGTAGGTGAAGCATCAAATGGCGTTGAAGTATTGGACTTTTTGTCCAAAACATTCGTGGATATCGTTGTATTAGATATCAATATGCCCGAAATGGACGGGATTAAGTGTGCTAAGAAAATAAAAGAACTCCATCCCAAGACGAAAGTTATTATTCTTACTATGTATGCACAGAAGTCATTTGTTGAGGAAATCATCAAAATAGGAATAGATGGATGCCTTTTGAAAAACAATACTGGCAAAGAACTTTCGGATGCCATCGCAAGAGTTCACAGTGGAAAATCCTATTACGATCAAATTCAAAATTTCAATAAAGACAATTCCAAAACGAAAGAGTACCCATTAAGCGAAAGAGAGTTGGAAATCATCAGAAAACTAAGCGATGGACTCACTAGTTCACAAATTTCAAACGCGCTTTTCATTTCCGAACATACGGTAAAGACCCATAGAAAGAACATTTTAAGAAAACTAGATTTGCATAGTAGTTCCGAGCTGATTCAATATGCTTTAAACAATGGAATTATTTAGTTCTATATCTTTTTTTCCAATAGTTATTTCTATATTTGCACTCCTTTTTTAAAACACTCAGTAAAGGAGTAGAGAAATGAGCACAGAATTATTGAATATAGTAGCTGAAGAATACAAGGAAGTAAGAGCTAAGCATCCTTCGTTCGGACCTGGTGACACCATTAATGTTCACTACAAAATTAAAGAAGGTAATAAAGAGCGTGTGCAGCAGTTCCAGGGAACTGTTATGTCAATCAATAATACGAACACCAACGGTGAGACTTTTACTGTAAGAAAAGTTTCTGGTGATATCGCTGTAGAAAGAATCTTCCCAATCTTGACTCCTAATATTGAGAAAATTGAAGTGTTGAGAAAAGGAAAAGTAAGAAGAGCTAAGCTTTATTACTTAAGAGGAAGAAAAGGAAAAGCAGCTCGTATCAAAGAGAAGCTCACAAAAAAATAAATTTCGAATCCCTTGCCAAATGGCGAGGGATTTTTGTTTCTACCCTTTGCTCCTGTTTAATTTAGCCGCTAATGGAGCTTCACTTCACAAAATATCAAGGTACTGGAAATGATTTTGTCCTTATCGATGACAGAAACGAATCATTCCCTGTTAGTGACCAATTAATCCAGAATCTTTGTGACCGACGATTTGGTATAGGTGCTGATGGACTAATTCTAATACAAAATCATCCTGATCTCGACTACCGAATGGTCTATTTCAACTCAGATGGGTCGCAAAGCCTGTGCGGCAATGGCTCAAGATGTGGTTTTGCGTTTGCTCAAACCCTTGGAATGGTCGATCAGGAAGCCACTTTCGAAACCACAGATGGTATCCATCAGATAAAAATGCAAGATGGTAAAATTCACTTCCAGTTATTCGATGTGGAAAAAAAAGAGAAAATCAATGATAATGAGTGGTTCGTAGACACGGGATCTCCACATCATATTGTCATTTCAAATGACGTCATGGAGGAAGATATCGTTCAAAGAGGAAGGAAAATCAGAAATCT
Source organism: Ekhidna sp. (assembly GCA_965601465.1). Lineage (GTDB taxonomy): Bacteria > Bacteroidota > Bacteroidia > Cytophagales > Cyclobacteriaceae > Ekhidna. Next base: position 4,885,469 of record OZ271834.1, read on the forward strand.
GCCGACATATTCACGCCATAATGGCACAAATGTGAACTTTGCACAGCTTTTGCATGATGGCGTGAAAATCAGAACATATGAAAGAGGAGTAGAAGATGAAACGTTGAGTTGTGGCACAGGAGCAACAGCAGTTGGTATTATGGCTGGGGCCTTAGGCAGAGAAAGTCCGATACACATTCATACAATGGGTGGAGAACTAAGTATCTCTTTCAAACGTAAGGGAGATTTATTCACCGATGTTTGGCTCGCCGGACCTGCTGAAAAAGTGTTTGAAGGAAGTGTAATAATCTAATCGCTCTTACATTAAACCATTATAACTTTAAGGCTTTATAAAAAGGCTGAATTTTAAAAACTTGATGGCTTTAACCAGCCTAAAATAAAATTTTTCAATGCTAGATTCTATAACGAAGGGATTTGCCAAAATTTTTGGCACAAAGACGGAGAAGGACTTAAAAGAACTCACCCCCTATGTCGGTCTGATCAATTCAGAGTACGACAAACTTAGAAACATCTCAGATGATGAACTACGAGGAAAGACTTCTGAACTCAAGGGCATTATCAAGGATCGATTAAAAGATATTGACGATCAGATTGAGGCCTTACACAAACAGGTAGATGAAGACACCTCGCTTGATGTTCATCAAAAAGAGGATATCTTCTCCCAAATTGACACGTTGGAGAGTGACAGAGACGTTGAGTTAGAAAAAGTCTTGATGGATATTCTACCCATAGGTTTTGCAGTAGTGAAAGAGACAGCCCGTCGATTTGCAGAAAACGAGCAAATCGTCGTTCAGGCAACACAGCATGACAAAGAAATCGCAGCTCGAAAGAGTAACGTTGAAATCAATGGAGAAAAAGCCACCTGGAAAAATAGATGGACTGCAGCGGGTAATGAAGTGGTCTGGAATATGGTTCATTACGATGTACAGCTTATCGGAGGAGTAGTACTACATCAAGGTAAAATTGCTGAGATGCAAACGGGAGAAGGAAAAACGTTGGTAGCAACACTCCCTGCCTACCTCAACGCTCTTGCAGAACGAGGTGTACACATCGTCACAGTTAATGACTACCTCGCGAAAAGAGACTCGGAATGGAATGCACCAATTTTTGAATTCCACGGCCTTAAAATCGATTGTATAGACAATCATCAGCCCAATTCTTCTGAGCGAAGAAACGCCTATATGGCTGATATCACTTACGGCACCAACAACGAATTTGGCTTTGACTATCTAAGGGATAATATGTCCCGTAGCCCGGAAGAATTAGTTCAGAAAAAGCACCATTACGCTATGGTCGATGAGGTAGATTCAGTATTGGTTGATGACGCACGAACTCCTCTAATCATATCTGGTCCTATTCCTAAAGGAGATGAGCATGAGTTTTATGATTTAAAACCTCGCATTCAAAGACTGGTAGATGCACAGAGAAAACTTGTTAGCGACTACCTTAACGAAGCAAAAAAACTGATTCGGGAAGGTAATGAAGCTGAAGCTGGTCTCCCCCTTTTCAGAGCATTCAGAGGTTTACCGAAAAGTAAACCGCTCATTAAGTTCATGAGTGAGACTGGGATCAAACAGATCCTTCAGAAAACCGAAAACATCTATCTGGCAGACAATCAGAAAAGGATGCCTGAAGCCGATGAACCCTTGTATTTTACGATTGATGAAAAAATCAATAGCATCGACCTGACTGAAAATGGCATTGACCTAATAACTGGCGAAGGCGAAGATGCTAATTTCTTTATCCTACCTGATATTGGAGATGAGATCGCTAAACTCGAGAAAGATGAAGAAATCTCTGAGACTGATAAACTTCAAAAGAAGGAATCCATTATCCGAGATTACAACGTAAAGGGACAAAGAATCCACTCGGTAAATCAGCTACTAAAAGCATACTGTATGTATGAAAAAGATACGGAGTATGTTGTGATGGATGCCAAGGTAAAAATTGTCGATGAACAGACTGGCCGTATAATGGAAGGTCGTCGCTATTCTGATGGTCTTCACCAGGCGATCGAAGCTAAGGAAAATGTAAAAGTTGAGGATGCAACCCAAACTTACGCGACCATTACACTTCAGAATTATTTCCGAATGTACCATAAGCTCGCAGGGATGACGGGTACTGCAGAAACGGAAGCTGGTGAATTTTGGGACATCTATGAATTAGATGTTGTGGTTATTCCTACCAATAAGCCAATTGCCCGAAAAGATGAAAACGACAAGGTTTATAAGACCATCCGAGAAAAATTCAATGCGGTAGCTGAGGAAGTTGTAGAACTCACCCAAGCCGGCAGACCTGTTCTCGTAGGTACTACTTCCGTAGAAATTTCGGAGCTTCTCAGTCGCATGCTTCAAATGCGAAACATCAAGCACCAGGTATTGAATGCAAAACAACACGCCAAAGAGGCTGATGTGGTGGCTGAAGCAGGTAAGCCCGGAGCTGTGACCATTGCCACTAACATGGCAGGAAGGGGTACAGATATAAAGTTGACGGATGAAGTGAAAGAAGCAGGGGGACTGGCTATCATTGGTACAGAAAGGCACGAATCCCGAAGAGTAGACCGACAGCTGAGAGGTCGATCAGGACGTCAGGGAGATCCTGGCTCATCTCAATTCTACGTTTCGTTGGAAGATAACCTGATGCGATTATTCATGTCAGATCGTGTAGCCAAGATTATGGATAGGCTCGGCCTTCAGGAAGGGGAAGTTATCCAGCATGGAATGATTACCAAATCAATCGAGCGGGCGCAGAAGAAAGTAGAGGAAAACAACTTTGCCATTCGTAAAAATCTCCTTGAGTACGATGATGTGATGAACAGTCAGCGTGAGGTTATCTATAAGCGAAGAAGAAATGCACTTTACGGTGAGCGTCTCGAGCTTGATATCCTAAACATGCTGTTAGAAACCAGTGAAGACATTGCTTTCAATGCGAAAGGCCAAAATGACCTGGATAGTTTAAAACTCAACGCTATTTCCATCCTTGGATTAGATTTTTCCATTACTCAGGAAGAACTTGAAAAAAGCGACGAGAATACCCTCTCCGATAAACTTTATCAAGCAGCACTTCAAAACTATCAGCAGAAGAATCAGCTTATTAGGGACAAAGCTTTACCAATCTTTAAACAACTAGAATTAACTAGAGGCGCAACCCTCGAAAACGTATTAGTTCCTTTCACAGATGGCAAAAAACAGATTGGAACATCTGTCAATCTCAAAAGAGCTGTTGAAACAGATGGTAAAGAGGTGATCCTTGAGATGGAAAAGATGATTGCTCTTGCCACCATAGACCTACTATGGAAAGAGCATTTGAGAGACATGGATGATCTCCGGCAAAGTGTTAGAAATGCTCAGTATGAACAGAAAGATCCATTGCTAATTTATAAGTTCGAAGGGTTTGAAATGTTCAAAAGGTTCATAGGAAGAGTTAATGAAGAAACCATTTCCTTCTTGATGAAGGCGGAAATTCCAGTAGAACAAGCAGATGATGTACAAGCTGCACAAAAACAGCGTACTGCAAGAAACTATAAAGAACAAAAAGATGAAAGTAGATCTGCACTTGCAGGTCCAGAAGGTGGAAACCGGCCTCCTGTGCAGCAACAAACTAAGCCTGTTCAATCACAAAAAATAGCAAGTAGAAATCAACGAGTAAACGTGCAGTATGCCGATGGTTCTGTGAAGAAAGATGTTAAGTTTAAAACAGTAGAAGACGACATTAAGAACAATAAATGCGTATTAATAGACTGATCATATTGTTATTTCTAGGTGCCTGCAAAGCCACCACACTAACTCAATCCAGTGGATCCTATTCGGAAGACTTGGCCATACATCGGCCAGTCATGATGCCAGGTGAAGAGGAATCAATAGAATCAGAAGAGCAAGTGGAACAAAAAGAGCCATACACTCCACTTACTGGCCACATAAAGCAAGAACTTGACAGTATATCAAGAGTTGCATACGAGGAAAACAAAAAAGGAAAATATATAGATGGCTATATCATTCAAGTCTATTCCGGAAATAGCCGGGAAGAAGCAAATCAGGTTCGATCAAAAATGTCCTTATATTATCCTGAGTTAGAACCTAAAGTTTCTTACCATCAACCCAATTTTCGTGTTAAAGCCGGAAGATTCACAGAGCGATTGAAAGCCAATCGAATTCATGAACTAGTGAAAGAAGAATTTCCTAGGGCAATTCTTCTGCCAGAAAGATTCCTAATGAAATATGAGTGAACTTATTCAGAAAATTAAATCACTCTCTGAAAGTTATTTTGAGGAAATTCTTCAAATAAGAAGGCATATACATGCAAATCCTGAGCTTTCATTTCAGGAGCATAACACCGCAGACTTCATAGAAACCAAGTTGAAGGAATTCGGTATAACCAATACCCAAAGAATTGCTGAAACTGGAGTTACATTTTGCCTGGATGGCAAAGAAAAAGGTAAAACGATTGCCTTAAGGGCCGATATTGATGCGCTTCCAATCCTGGAAGCCAATGACGTTGACTACAAATCAAAAAATGAGGGTGTAATGCATGCTTGTGGGCATGATGTTCACACCTCCAACCTGCTAGGAGTTGCAAAAATTCTTTCAGCACTTAAGGACCAATTTAGTGGAACGATAAAATTTATATTTCAACCTGCAGAGGAAAAATCTCCGGGCGGAGCATCAATCTTAATCAAAGAAGGAATACTAGAAAATCCAGCTCCGGAAAAAATATTAGGACAGCATGTAATGCCATTAATTCCGGAAGGAAAAGTTGGCTTCCGATCAGGGCAATACATGGCCAGCGCAGACGAAATTTACTTAACTGTGAAAGGAAAAGGAGGTCATGCCGCAATGCCGGAAACATTTGTTGACCCCATCGTTATTGCTAGCCAGATAATTGTCTCTTTACAACAGATCGTTAGTAGAATCGCAAATCCAAAAATTCCATCTGTGCTTTCATTCGGAAAGATCGTTGGTGGAAATGTCAATAACGTAATTCCAAACGAAGTGAAAATTGATGGCACATTCCGAACCTTTGATGAGGAGTGGAGAAAGCAAGCACTTCAAAAAGTGCGGGACATATCCACTGCAATCGCTGAGTCCATGGGAGGTTCTTGTGAGGTAAACATTGCACCAGGATATCCATTTTTGGTGAATAACGAGCAATATACCCTTAGAAACATAGCAGCAGCAAAGGCATACATGGGAGAGGAAAATGTCGTTGACCTTGATCTATGGATGGCTGCAGAAGACTTTGCTTTTTATACCCATGAAGTGCCGGGTTGTTTCTACAGACTAGGTACTCGTAATGAAGAAAAAGGAATAACCTCAGGGGTTCACACTCCCACTTTCAATATCGATGAAAACGCGCTTAAGACAGGAATGGGACTCATGTCATATCTCGCGATTCATGAGCTAAACAGCTAATAACTGCCCTTCCCCAACAGGACCTCACTTCTACTATTACACTAAATAGTACCTGAGCAAATAGAGCAACATTATCGAATCATTAACCCAGCATTAACCAACTAGTGGCTTTTTATCGTTTAGGTATGCTCCGATTAACGATTTATTAAATATATCGGTACTATTCACAACACATAAGATTTTTACCTTTGCGGCAAATATTGGATGACTATGCAATACGGATTATTCGAATTATTGAACCTGCTTGGGGCCCTTGGTTTTTTCATCTATGGCATGAAAGTTATGAGCGAAGGAATCCAGAAAGTTGCAGGAGCAAAAATGCGAAGTATCCTGAGCTCAATGACCTCCAACAGATTTAAGGGAGTTTTTACTGGGTTTACTTTGACCAGTTTGGTCCAGTCTTCCTCAGCTACAACTGTTCTTGTCGTAAGTTTCGTAAACGCAGGCCTCCTTTCTTTGACAGAATCAATAGGGGTTATTATGGGAGCAAATATTGGTACAACTATTACTGCCTGGTTAATTTCAATCGTTGGCTTTAAGGTAAAAATCGCCACATATGCCCTTCCAATCATTGCATTCGGTTTCCCATTAATGTTTTTCAATCGAGATAAACTGAAATTTTGGGGAGAGGTACTTGTAGGATTCGCGTTACTATTCATGGGTCTCGCATTGCTAAAAGATTCTGTTCCTGATCTGAAAGCAAATCCTGAAATTCTCGAATTCTTAAGCAGATACACAGATTTAGGTTATCTGTCTATTTTGCTCTTTGTCCTTATTGGAACCGGAATTACCGTGGTGGTTCAATCGTCCAGTGCCGCAATGGCGCTTACCCTCGTTATGGCTAACAATGGCTGGATTCCTTTTGAATTAGCCGCAGCAATGGTCCTGGGAGAAAACATTGGCACAACGATTACCGCCAATCTGGCTGCACTGGTAGGAAATGTACATGCAAAAAGAGCTGCATTGTCGCATTTGATATTCAACATTTTTGGGGTGATTTGGATATTGATTCTAATCAGACCAGCCATAAATTTGGTAGACTGGTACCTGGTTTCTAATGGAACAGCATCTCCATTCACATCTGCAGCAAGTATTCCGATCGCGCTTTCGCTGTTTCATTCTACATTTAACATACTGAATACTTTCTTATTGATTTGGTTCGTGAATTTCATTGCCCGAACGGTAACGAAGGCCATTAAATCAACTGGCGAGGATGAATTCTCCTTGGAATACATCAGCACTGGAATGATGAATACTGCAGAACTATCCATTGAAGAAGCTCGGAAAGAAACTGTTAGGATGGGTGAATTGACAATGAAGATGTCAAAACATTTTAAAAATCTAATTGAAGAAGGTAAGCCTAAAAAGCAGAAAAAGCTCCTGAAGAAGATGCGAGATTTTGAGATTATGACCGATCGGATGGAGCATGAAATCAGTGAATACCTGGTTAAAGTAGCCTCACAGGGTACCTTAAGCCAAAGGAGTTCCATCAAAGTGACCAGCTTATTAAGTGCTGTCAACGATCTTGAACGAATCGGAGATCTCTTTTTCCAAATGTCGCGTGATGTGGAGCGAATACTTAAAAGTGACAAGCAGTTCAAGAACAAGCAAGTTAAAAATCTGCAGGACATGATGGTGCTTATTGATGAAGCGCTTCAAATCATGAGAGACAACCTGGACTCTACCCAAAAAGAAAATACACTGGAGCCTGCAATGCTTGTTGAAGAAAAAATAGATGGACTCAGAGATCTATTCAGAAAAGATCTTACAAGGGATATCGAAAGAGACAAATATGACCCGCAAAGAGATGGGTGGTACAAAGATCTTTTCCATCTGTGCGAGAAAATTGGGGACCATGCAATAAATGTCTCTGAAGCCATGACTGGTGAAAAAGAAAGGGTGTTGAAGGAGGAATTAGAAACTAATGATTGAGGGGAATTACTTGACATCTGACATGAACCAGCAGGCATACCAATCGATATTCAAGAAGGCGATCGTAATTTTCATTTCGATCATCCTCTTTCTACTTTCCATTGAATTGATGGGAGTTTCCATAGGAGTCATAACTGGAGGCGGGATGGTTAATAACATCTCTAATGTGACTTCCAATCCATTTATTGGTCTATTCATAGGTCTTTTATCTACCGCTCTGTTACAGAGTAGCTCCACCACTACTTCAATAGCAGTAGCTGCGGTTGCCTCTGGCGCCATCAGCCTTCAAAATGCAATACCAATAGTACTAGGTGCAAACATCGGAACAACGATTACCAGCACTATTATATCCATGAGTTATATTTCTAAGCAAAAAGAGTTTAGAAGAGCAGTTGCAGCCGGTACTTCGCATGACTTCTTTAATATATTAACCGTTCTACTTCTATTCCCTTTAGAGGTTAAGTATCACTTTTTGGAGCGTAGCAGTGCGTATATATCTTCATCTATCCATGTAGCTGGAAAAACTGGAATGAGACAAGGCTCATATGGTTTTACCTCCATATTTGAAACATCTACGGAGTGGTTATTATCTAATCTTGGACCTATTGTATCCTTACTTCTCGGAATTATACTTCTCTTTACTTGTATAAAGTTTATATCGAAGTGGCTGTATAAAATCCTGATCGGTCGCACGAAAGACCGATTTGAAAATGTAGTCTTCAAAAATAAATTTCGAGCCTTTGGATGGGGTTTAATTATTACTTCTGTTGCTCAGTCAAGCTCATTAACCACTTCATTAATTGTACCATTGGTTGCAACAGGAAAAGTTAAGGTCAAAAAAGCTTTTCAATTCATCATGGGCGCAAATATTGGCACTACGATTACTGCACTTCTTGCAGCAGTCTTTCAATCAGAAGCTGCTATTAGCTTGGCTCTTGTCCATCTACTTTTTAATTTGATTGGGGTGATCGTTTTCTTTTCTATCCCTTTCCTATCGAAAATACCCGTATTTCTTGCCAAGAAAATGGGAATGCTCACTACTCAAATTCGACTGATTGGTTTTGCATATATCTTTCTAGCGTTCTTTTTACTGCCTTTTACCTTGATATATCTTTCGCAATCGACGGAAAAAGTCTCAGATTCTGTAGAAGTGAGAACAGAAGATTAGCTTTGTGACCAAACTAAGCTACTATGGCATCATCCGCAAGACAGGTGATCGATAATATCATTGAATTCATTGAAGTAAAAACAGAACAGGTCAAACTCAAGATCATCGCAAGAGTGGCTCGTATGCTGTCAGGAGTAATTGCTCTTTCGATGTTAGCCCTGTTCTCAATGTTTTTTCTTTTTTTTCTAAGCTTCGCTTTCGCTGAGATACTTAACGAGAGTTTAGATAGTAGCTATCTTGGATACTTCATTATCTCAGGCGGATATCTCCTGATTATAATGGTGGTTATCTTTCTTCTGAAAACGAATAAAATACAAAAGTGGATTGAAGCATTGATTATGAAAATTGAAGAAGCTAAGTATGAGCAAAAAACAGACAATTGAAGATCGAGTAAAATCGCTTGAAGAAAGAGAGCAAAAGATAAAGCTTCAGCTTGATTCCGACTCTGATGAAATAAAGGAAAAGGTGATGAGAGTCGGTAAAATCGCTCTGATTACTGGCATTGTTTCAATTCTGGCCTATTGGATATTTAATGTATTCTTCGGTGATGATGATGAGGATGAAAAACCGAAAAAGAAGAGTAAGAGAAAGAAAGATGGAGGCGGATTTAGCGCTAGAATTACAGCACTTGCAATGCCATACGTGAATAAAATTATCGAAGGGATTCTGGAAGATGAGGAGGAAAGTGAAAGTAAAAAAGAATCTAAAGAACAAGCGGATTAAACGTTCATTAATGACTCTCTTCTTCTCATTTTACCAGCCGGGATGCCAAACATCATTTTAAATCTACGGCAGAAATAGGCCGTATCTTTATAGCCTACCTCTTTGCCAATATCTCTAATGCTTTTCTTGCTGGTTCGAAGCAGGTTCACAGCAGCTTCCATGCGCTGATATTCTATGTAGTCCTGAGGGTTAATTCCGGTAAGCATTTTAAAATATTGACCTACGTAATCTTCAGACACATTGGCCACATTTGCCAATACCTTGTTGGAAAGGTCCTCCGACAAGTGTTCTTTGATAAAAGTGAAAATATCTATTAGTCTTGGGTCTTTGAAGTAGGTACTATTGGTGGCGAGTTTTTCCACAAATAAGCTGTTGTTTAGAATATACCTAATCAGCTCTATTGTCATATTCTCCGTTAAGACTTTTACAATTCGATCCCTGCCCGGCATATTGGCCCTGACCTCATCATTAATCTGCTTAATCAAGCCTGCCAACTTATAATTTTCTTCAATTTTAAACGGTGGAATATCTAAGGACGAAAAAAAGTTTACAGAATCAAAGGCTTTTGCATCAAAGGCAACATAGCAGTAGTGTTCATCGCTCAATGAGTGCTCCCCATAGGACTTTAGGAATTGATCTTTATTTGTTAAGAAATCATCTTTCGAAAGAATGGTAGTAGTACCTGCTCCATAACTCATTGATATCGGACGTCCTCCCGGAACAAAGATCACATCACCTTCTGTAGCCACATCTTTATCCTTGCCAAACTTGATTTCTCCTCCAGTAACAAGCAGAAGATAATTCTCTACTTCATAGTTATTGTCGATGGTTACAGGCTTTAAAATATTAATATTTTTAGCCTTTACGAATCGAATTTCTAACGATTCAATGATCTTGTTGTAGTCCTCCATTTATGAATATAGCAGGTTAATCTATCAATAAATAGTAAAATAATAGGACGAATCTAATAATATTCATCCTCAAAACCTAATAAACGAAGAGTGGAAGGACTTTGGACTATTGAACTATTGAACTATTTCAATAAGTCCCTAGAAATAACTATGCGCTGTATTTCAGAGGTTCCTTCATAAATCTGCGTGATTTTAGCATCCCTCATCAGACGCTCAACGTGGAACTCTTTTACAAATCCATATCCACCGTGAATCTGTACTGCTTCCACTGTTTGCTTCATCGCAACCTCTGATGCAAATAGCTTCGCCATCGCACTTTCCCTGGAAAAGTCTTCACCAGCGTCTTTTTTCTGAGCTGCATTCAGACATAGTAATCTCGCAGCCTCAATATCTGTAGCCATATCGGCTAGTTTAAACTGTATTGCCTGATGCTTTGATATTTCAACACCAAATGCTTTGCGCTCTTGAGAGTATTTCAAAGCGAACTCCAAGGCACCAGATGCAATCCCTAAAGCCTGAGCTGCAATGCCAATACGGCCGCCGTTAAGTACACTCATAGCGAATGTAAAACCAAACCCATCAGCACCGATTCGATTTTCTTTTGGAACTTTAACATCCTGAAACATCAATGAATGTGTGTCACTGCCACGAATACCTAACTTATCCTCCTTCTTCCCTACTACAAATCCTTCCATGTCTTTTTCAACGATCAGGGCATTAATTCCTTTATGCTTCTTCTCAGGATCAGTCTGGGCCATCACGATGTAATAAGATGATGAGTTACCATTCGTAATCCAGTTTTTCGTTCCATTCAACAAGTAATAATCTCCCTTATCCTCCGCGGTAGTTCTTTGAGAGGTAGCATCAGATCCTGCTTCAGGTTCAGAAAGACAAAATGCCCCAATTTTTTGACCGCTGGCTAATGGCTTTAAATACTTCTCTTTTTGTTCTTCAGTCCCGAATTTTTCAAGTCCCCAACATACAAGAGAATTGTTTACCGACATACATACAGAGGTGGATGCATCAATTTTGGATATTTCCTCCATGGCCAAGACGTATGAAACAGTATCCATACCGCTACCTCCATATTTCGGATCCACCATCATTCCCATAAATCCTAGCTCACCTAGCTGCTTAATCTGTTCTGCGGGAAATTGCTGTTTATCATCTCGTTCAATAACGCCTGGTAAAAGTTCTTTCTGTGCGAAATCCCTTGCAGCATCTCTTACTGCTAATTGCTCCTCGGTAAAGTTGAAATTCATCTGACTAATTGGTTAAATATTATTGAATGGGCCGCAAATATATTCATTGTTATGCATGCATACCATCAACAAATAAAAAAGCCCCAATGTTTGGGGCTTTTTAGTGATGATTTAAAAAAAATTAATCTCTTCCTCCTAAAAATATCATTACATAATAAAGGAGTGTTGCAAGTGCGCCAAGAGCTGCTACCAGATAGGTAGAGGCGGCGGTATTCAATGCATCTTTAGCCATAGCATGCTCTCGATCATCTACGATATTCCGATCCTTTATCCATGCAAGCGCACGATTACTAGCATCATATTCGACAGGCAAGGTCACGAACGCAAACAGTGTAAATACACTGTAACATGCGATAATTACCATCAACGCAAGCTGTGGATTAATTATATTCGGAAGAGCAAAGGCTCCAAAGATCATCGCCATAAAGACGAGATTCATCACCCGGGCACTAATATTCTGTACAGGTACCATCGCGGACCTAAACTCCAACCACCTGTAAGCTTTGGCATGTTGAACCGCATGACCACATTCGTGGGCCGCAACTGCTGCCGCTGCTGCTGAACGTCCATTATAAACGTCAGGACTCAAATTAACAGTCTTATTGGCAGGATTATAATGATCTGTCAGTCTACCTTGAACGGAAGTAACCGAAACATCATAAATGCCATTATCTCTTAGCATCAACTCAGCAATTTCTCTTCCAGATAATCCAGAACCGAGCGATACTTGAGAATACTTTCTAAACTTATTTTTCAACCGTGAACTGATCACCCAGCTGGCAATCATGAACACAATAATTATTACGAATAATTCCATTTTAACTATTTAATACGTCACACATCTAACCTCGAAGTCAGATACGCTAATTCATTAACTAAGTTACTGCTAATTTCAGGCCAATCTATGATTCTGTCAATTTGTCGCTCTTTGACATTTTCTTTCTAATCATTAGCGAAATGATCAGCGCCACACTACCAAAAATTGCAACAGCTACAATTTGAGAAGTATGTAGTAACGTGGCTAAGAAAATACCTGTAGTTTGCTCTATTGAATACAACATCAACATACCTGCGATCATACCGTGGTAAGTTCCAAAACCACTCTGAACGGGTAATGAGATGGCAATTCCTCCAGTAATAAGTAACATAAAACCAGCCCCAAGCCCTAAGTGAGAGGTTTCAGGCAATGAAAAAACGATGATATAAGACATTAAAAAATATACGACCCATAAAATCATTGTAGATACAATAAATCCGAGCGGACGTTTGATATCTTTTAATGATAATAATCCTGAAATAAATCCTTTCAAAAGATCAACAAACTTTCCTTTAAGTCGATCCTGGCTTCTTATAAATAGGATCAACAATATCAATCCAATGAAACCAACAAGAAAAATAACGGCAATAACATAGCTCGGAATATTGAGATCTTCGAATGCAGTTTGAAGAAATTTGAAAAGCCTTTCGGATTCAATAATTAAGCTTATCAGGATCAAAATCATTAAAGTTATGAAATCAATGATTCGCTCGGTAACGACACTACCCAGCGCTGCGGGCACCGCCACTTGGTCATTTCTTCTTAAAACTCCACATCGAGTGATTTCTCCTAATCTTGGTAAAGCTAGATTAGCCATATAACCGATCAATACCGCTAATGTAGTCCTCGATGTTTTAAGGTTATATCCCAATGGCTCAAGTAAGATGTTCCATCGATAGGCTCTGGCAACATAGGCTACAATGGACAATAGAATTGAAACAATTACCCATGTGTAATCCACAGATTTTGCTCGCTCCCAAAATTCAATCCACTCAATGTTCCTAAATACCAGGTATAGGAGTAGTCCTGCTAAGCCAATGCTTATTAGTATCTTCAGGAGGCTAAGTACCGCTTTTGACATTAATCTTAAGAATCGAGACGATTCTTTTCATCAGGAAAGACAACAATCGGATCGTGAGATTTTGCCTCAGATTGATCGAGAGAGCAATAGGAGATAATAATTACAATATCCCCAACCTGGGCTTTTCTGGCAGCTGGACCATTGAGGCAGATTTGGCCGGATCCTCTAACGCCCTTAATAACATACGTTTCCAAACGCTCCCCATTATTGATATTAACAATCTGAACCTTTTCATTCTCCACCAAATTAGCAGCATCCATTAAGTCTTCATCAATGGTAATTGAACCAACATAATGGAGCTCCGCTTCAGTAATTTTAACCCTGTGAATCTTCGATTTTAGTACTTCTATGTACATGCCCTTCTATTTGAGCTGCAAATATAAATTATCAATCAGTCTTATACCTTCTACATAACCCGCAACACATACCGCGAGTTCATTGAGAGAATTATAGTTATCTACTTTTAATAGATTAGAGGGGTCAATTGCTTCTAAATATTCCAGCTTAAAATTTTCACTCTGATTATACAAATCCCGGGCGGTATCCAATAGCTCTTTTAATTCGATCTCTTGTTTTATACCATCTTGGATTTGCATCAGGCCCGTAGAAATAATAACTGCATCCTTTTTGCCTTGATCAGAAAGCCGTCTATTCCTTGATGAGAGTGCAAGCCCTGATGGTTCTCTTACCGTCTCAACGCCAATTATCTCACATGGATAACTAAGGTCACTACACATCCTCTTAATGAGAAGAAATTGTTGCAGATCTTTCAGTCCGAAGTATGCTCGGGTAGGGCTAACCAAATGAAGCAGTTTGCTCACTACCACACCAACTCCTTCAAAATGACCTTTACGAAATTCTCCCTCAAGCCCTTTCGCCAAATTTCCAAAATCAATGGATACGATAGGTTCATTAGGATAAAATTGATCAACAGTTGGTGAAAATACGACATCCACGTTTTCACCCTCCAGTAATTGGATGTCTTCATCAATTACTCGTGGGTAATTGGCTAAATCTTCGGAATTATTAAACTGAAGTGGATTTACAAATATGCTGACGACAGTAACATCATTTTGTTCAACTGATTTTTTAACCAGGGATATGTGACCTTCATGAAGGGCGCCCATTGTTGGAACAAAACCTATTTTTTCACCTTTTTTAACAAAGGTTCTAATAGTGTCCAAAAGGACATCCTTACCGCCAATTACGAGCATATTATGCGTTTATTTAATTGGCTAACTTATTGAAAGCGTTGATAATAAATCAAAAAAATGGTAAATTTGTGCTCATTTTAAAAGCTCCCATCAAGAATTTAATAAAAAGCACTTATGGAAAACATTAGAATCCTCTATGTGGCAAGCGAGATCAATCCTTTTCTCAAAACCACAGAAGTAGCGGAATTTGTGAGAAGGCTTCCCCAAGCTATGCAAGAAAGGGGAATGGAAATCAGGATTTTAGTACCAAGATTCGGACTAATCAATGAAAGAAAAAATCGACTGCACGAGGTAGTTAGACTTTCAGGGATAAATATCGCAGTAGGTGATGAAGAAAAACCACTAGTTATTAAGGTTGCATCAATTCCTAATGCTAAACTTCAGGTTTACTTCATCGATAATGAAGATTACTTCTACAGAAAGTCCGTTTTCTTTGATAAAGAAGATAATTTCTTTGAAGACAACGATGAAAGAGCAATATTTTTCTGCAAGGGTGTTTTGGAAACCGTAAAGAAGCTTGGATGGTCACCTGACATTATACACTGTAATGATTGGATGACGAGTCTAATCCCACTTTACACCAAGACAACCTATAAGAATGATCCTATCTACAAGGACTCAAAGACCATTTTCACAATTTATAACAATCGTTTCAAGCATAAATTTGGAGAAGATCTGTTAGAGAAGGTGAAAATGATCGATATTGACGACCAAATGCTAGATCCTTTAAAAACTGCAGATTACGATGGTTTCGTTAAGCTTGGCATGCAATATGCAGATGCAGTGATAAACGCAAAAGAAGAAAATACACAGAGCTTCGAAAAATTAATTGCGGATTTAGGAGATAAGAAAACGGATACGATTGAAAAGGATGAAAATTTCGAGGAGTCTTATTACAACTTATACAATGAACTTATTGGCTAAGAAATTTTCCTTTAGGAAAATTCTTAAACCGGGATTAATCATGTTGATCCCGGTTTTTTTCGGCTGTGAAACCAGCTCTGATTTAGGGATTAGATATGATCTGGGAAACAATGCAAATATCAGTATTCAAGAGTTTACACTGCCAGCTACGAACATTCGAATCGATAGCCTAAGAACCGATGGTGAAAATCGTGTACTTGTAGGAAATTATACAGATCCACTGACAGGAAGTGTTTCTGCTGAGGCATACCTACAATATATCTATGATGAAGGTCCAATGCCAAGAAGAAAAGACGCTTCAGATTCAGTCTACAGCGATACACTTCAATTGGACTCAATTGTTGTGATTTTCGATACAAATACAATCATCCCCAATCGATCTTCCTCTATTCAATCATTTTCTTTGTTTGATCTAACAGATACTTTAGAAAGTTCAGCAATTTACCTGTCCAATCTTCAACAAACGACCAGTACCCTTGCAGGTAGCTTTAATCAAATCATAGGTAATCCTGAAACAGATACAGTCTTTAGGATTAAGCTAGAAGAAAGTTATGCAGATTCATTTTTTAGCAATTTGAGTGATATTGCAGGGGATACAACAAGATTTATTTCATCAACAGTTTTTAAATCTTTGGGAATTATTCCCGATGGTTCCTCTGGAAGTATAGCCTCCCTTGATTTACTTAGTGATTCTACCAGACTAATTGTATACAGCTCACCAGTCGACCCTGAAGCACCAGATACCACCTATTTGACACAGTTTAGGTTTGATCGGAATTTTAGTCAAACTGCTAAACACTACACATATCTAGATAGAAATTGGAGTGGATCCGAGTTTGACGGAATTGAAGAATTCGTTGATTTTGATTTATCCTCTGGTCAAACGATCATTGATCCACTATCAGGTATTACGACCGTAATCTCAATCGCTGAAGTTGCAGACTTTTTTGCACAAAATGACAACCTGCTGATTAACAATGCTACACTTTCATTTGAGTTTGAAGCTGAAAATGAAAGAGACACGTTAATTAGATTCATGAATTATTTTAGAAAAAGTGATGGGAGTATTTTCGGTCCGGCAATAGCTAGAAATTCATTCGGTAACATAATCATGTCAGATGATGGCTACCTTAGAGGCCAGGCTGATCCAGCAGCCAGTATTCTCAGTGATGACAATACCAAGTTGCTCCTTGCTTCAACATTGTTTTACCAACAATTGTATGGAGAGTTTAAGGAAAGAGGAAGCTTAATCTATCAAAATCTAATTAACGATGATCTTATTGAGATAGAAGATCTTGTTAATATCAGTATCGGAGAGTTAAGCCTTCAGCGATCAATCTTTAAACAAGATGGCATTAAATTACGACTTTATTATACAGCGGTAGATCAATAACAATATATTCTTATGTGTGGGATTGTTGGATATGTTGGAAAGAATCCCTCCTTTCCAATTCTTATAAAAGGACTTAAAAGATTAGAATATCGAGGTTATGACAGCACAGGCATAGCCGTTATAGAAAATCAGGATATTTCAATTTTTAAAAAGAAAGGAAAAGTCAATGACCTGGAACAGATAACATCGGCTCATTCCTTTACTAGTCAAATCGGCATTGGCCACACTCGATGGGCAACGCATGGTGAACCCAACGACGTAAACGCTCACCCACACCTATCCAATAGTGGTGAGTTGGCTCTTATTCACAATGGGATAATCGAAAATTATGGTTCGATCAAAGAAGATTTAACCAAGAAAGGATACACGTTTGAAAGTGAAACTGATACTGAAGTACTCATCAATTTCATAGAAGACATTAAAAAAAATGAAAACCTTCCACTTGAAGATGCGCTCAGAGTAGCACTTTCACAAGTAATCGGAGCTTATGCAATAGCTATTATTTCAAAAGAAAATCCTAATAAACTAGTAGCCGCAAGAAAGGGAAGTCCATTGGTTTTGGGACTTGGTGAAGGAGAGTTTTTTTTGGCCTCTGACGCAACTCCAATTATCGAGTATACCAATGAGGTTATTTATATAAAAGATGAGGAAATTGTAGTAATTGAAGACGGTGAATATATCATCAAGAATTCCAACGATACCCCTCAAACGCCATATATTCAAACATTGGAGTTGGAACTTGAAGCAATTGAGAAAGGTGGACATGAGCACTTCATGCATAAGGAAATTTTCGAGCAGCCAATTTCTATTGCAGACTGTATGAGAGGTCGGGTAAATATCGAGAGTGGGAAACTTGTATTAGGAGGCATTAGAAACTACGCTAAAGCACTCGAAAATGCAGAACGCATAATTATTATAGCTTGTGGAACCTCCTGGCACGCAGGCTTAGTGAGTGAATACGTTTTCGAAGACTTATGTAGAATTCCAGTCGAAGTAGAATATGCTTCTGAGTTTAGATATCGAAATCCTGTTATTAAGGAAGGAGATATCGTAATTGCTATTTCTCAATCGGGTGAAACAGCTGATACACTTGCCGCAATTGAACTCGCGAAGAGTAAAGGAGCTATCGTATTGGGTGTTGTGAATACTGTGGGGTCATCGATTTCTAGAGTCTCGCACGAGGGAGCATACCTTCATGCTGGTCCTGAGATTGGGGTGGCTTCTACAAAAGCATTTACTGCTCAGCTAACTGTACTTTATATGATTGCGCTAAAGGCTGCTTACAATAAAGGCACCATTACTGATAGTACTTTCAGGGAGCGATTGACGGAACTAAGTTTAATACCTGGCAAGGTTGAAACCGCGCTAAAGTCAAATGCCAAAATTGAACATATTTCAGACTTGTTCAAGGATGCTCAAAATTTCCTTTATTTAGGTAGAGGATATAATTTCCCAGTGGCATTGGAGGGGGCACTTAAGCTTAAAGAAATCTCATACATCCATGCAGAGGGATACCCTGCTGCGGAAATGAAGCATGGGCCTATTGCACTGATTGATGAGCACATGCCAGTGGTAGTAATAGCAACACGTGATAGCAGTTATGATAAAATTGTCT
The DNA here is from genome assembly GCA_965601465.1 of Ekhidna sp. Classification (GTDB taxonomy): domain Bacteria; phylum Bacteroidota; class Bacteroidia; order Cytophagales; family Cyclobacteriaceae; genus Ekhidna. The sequence continues at coordinate 4,903,917 of OZ271834.1, forward strand.
CTAATATTCAGGAAGTAAAAGCTAGAAAAGGTATTGTAATCGCTATTGTCACAGAAGGAGATGCATTAATTCCTACAATGGCAGACTTCACCATTGAAGTCCCAGAAACTCACGAATCATTGATGCCTCTTGTGTCAGTAATCCCCCTTCAGCTTCTCAGCTATCACATCGCAGTGATGCGGGGTGCTAATGTGGATCAACCTCGTAATTTGGCAAAGTCCGTTACAGTAGAATAAATTAACCATGAAAGAGATTATTAATTCAGCAAAAGCTCCTGCACCTATTGGTCCATATTCCCAGGCAATTAAAGCAGGAAACACTTTGTATGTATCAGGTCAGATCCCTCTAGATCAGGAAAGGGATATTTTAATAGAAGGAACGATTGAAGAAGAGACTGAGCAGGTCATGAAGAACCTTGGATATATCCTAGAAGAGGCTGGATTATCATTTCAAGACGTCCTTAAATGCTCAATTTTCGTTTCTAGCATGGACAATTTTGCCCGGATAAATGCGGTCTATGGTAAATATTTTCAAGAAAATCCACCTGCACGAGAAACAGTTGAGGTTAGTGGATTGCCCAAAGGGGTGAACGTTGAAATCTCTTGCATCGCTTCTTTCTAAGAATAGCTGAGTAATACTTAACATTCCATTTGAGGATCCTTATTTTTGCGCTCCAATAAAGTATAGATGGAAAACGTAAGAGTAAGATTCGCTCCAAGTCCAACAGGAGGACTTCACATAGGAGGGGTGAGAACCGCCCTTTTCAACTACCTATTCGCCAAAAAATATAATGGCAAATTTATACTTCGCATTGAAGATACCGATCAAACACGTTTAGTTGAAGGAGCTGAAAAATACATCAATGAAAGCCTTAGTTGGTGTGGAATAATACCTGATGAGGGACCGGAACAGGGGGGTGAATTTGGCCCCTACAAGCAATCGGAGCGAAAACACCTTTATCGAGAATATGCTGAAAAGCTAGTAGCAGATGGAAATGCATATTACGCCTTCGACACACCAGAAGAACTTGATGCAATGAGGGAGCGACTCAAAGAATCCAGGGTGGTTAATCCTCAATATGATACGGTTACTCGAACCACAATGAAAAACTCTTTGACACTTTCTGAGGAAGAAGTCAAAGAAAGAATTGAAAGCGGTGAGCCTTACGTGATCAGAATCAAAATTCCTAAAAAAGAAGAAGTAAGGCTCAACGATATGGTTCGAGGTTGGGTAATGGTACATACTGAGGTATTAGATGACAAAGTCCTTATGAAGTCCGATGGGATGCCTACCTATCACCTTGCAAATATTGTGGACGACCATCTGATGAAAATCACACATGTAATTCGGGGGGAGGAATGGCTACCGTCAGCACCATTGCATGTTCTCCTCTATCAATTTTTAGGGTGGGAAGATGAAATGCCACAATTTGCCCACCTCCCATTAATATTGAAGCCAGACGGAAATGGTAAGTTGAGCAAAAGAGCAGCTGATAAAGCGGGTTTCCCAATTTTCCCACTTGATTGGAAAGATCCAGAAACTTCAGCCATATCAGGAGGGTTCAAAGAAATGGGATTTCTGCCTGACGCGCTCATTAATTTTTTGGCTTTCCTGGGCTGGAATCCAGGAACTGAGCAGGAAATATTCTCTCTTGCTGAGTTAGTTGAAGAATTTTCAGAAAAAAGAATCAATAAAGCAGGTACTAAGTTTGATTTTGAAAAAGCAAAGTGGTTCAACCAGCAGTATATAAAATCAAAAAATTCAGATCAATTCGTAGAATTCTTGATACATGAATTCAAAGAAAATCATGAAATAGATTGTACGAAAGAGGTTGCAGTTCAAATCATCGATTTACTAAAAGAGCGAGTCACTTTCCCCGCTGAATTCGTGGAAGGTGGCAAGATAATTTTTACCTCACCCACTTCATTTGATGAAAAGGTGGTTAACAAGAAATGGAAGGAAGACACTCCAACTGCTTTACTTCTTTTTGCAGATAAACTTGAATCCTACCAAAATATTGATTCAGAAACAGCAAAAACACTTTTCTGGGAAACATTAGAAGCTGCTGACTTCAAACCTGGGCAATTCATGCAAACACTACGTCTGGTGCTAACAGGAGAAGGTTCAGGCCCTGATTTGATGACCATCATTGAAATTCTTGGTGGAGTACAAGCTTCAAAGCGAATCAAATCGTCTGTTGATGCGTTAAATAGCTAAAGCCAGAGTTATGAGCAAAAAAGAGAAAGCACGCGTACACAAAGATTTAGACGGATTAGAACTTAAGGTGGATTCCTTTGGTGAAATATCTTCCAGTATGCCTATCGACGAACTTAACAAGTTTCTCAACAAAAATGTAGAGGATAAAAAGTTGAAAGATCGAGAGGATATTGATGAATTGAAGAAAGACTAGTCTCATATTTTTACCTCAAGGCCGATTGATTAATTTCGCAATCCATCTAAATAAAGCGAAATGACAAAAATTGGCATAATCAAAGAGGGAAAGGTCCCTATCGACCGACGAGTACCTCTTACCCCACAACAAGCCAAATACATCTCGGATAATTTTGATACGGAAGTAGTTGTCCAATCCAGCGATATCAGATGCTATACTGATGAGGATTATCAAAATGCTGGTATCAACATTGTAGATACAGTTGACGATTGCGACATTATCCTTGGAGTGAAAGAAGTTCCAATTGACAAATTGATTCCAAATAAGACTCACTTCTTTTTTTCACATACCATCAAAAAACAAGATTACAATCGCGAACTTCTTCGAGCGATTCTTGACAAAAAAATTAGATTGGTAGATTGGGAGACACTAACCAATGAAAATGGCAACCGGATAATTGCCTTTGGAAGGTGGGCAGGTATTGTTGGAGCGTATAATGGCTTGTGGACCTATGGTAAGCGATATAATCTTTTCAATCTGAGGAGAGCCAATGAGTGCTTTGACTATGAAGACTTGAAAAAAGAATTTGAAAAAATAGACCTTCCAAATATTAAGATCGCACTTACAGGTGGTGGTCGAGTTACCAAGGGGGCAATGGAAGTACTACTTGGGGCAGGTATCAGTCAAGTTACTCCTCACGACTTCCTGCATGAACGTTTTGATGAACCAGTATTTACACAACTTAATTCCAGAGACTATAATAAGACAAAAGACGGTGGTGAATTTCATAGGAATGAATTTTATTCAAACCCGGAACGCTATGATGGAGACTTTCTTAAGTACACGAAGGTAACCGACATTCTAATAGCTTGTGCATTTTGGGATCCAGCCGCCCCAGTTCTTTTTCATCGTGAAGACATACTGAAAGATGATTTTGACATTCGTATTATTGCGGATATTACTTGCGATATTGAAGGATCTATTCCATCAACCAAAAAGCCTAGTACAATTGATGATCCAATATATGACTACAACCCAAGTGATGACGTTGTTGAAGAAGCAATATCTGATGAGGGCAACATTACTGTAATGGCAGTAGACAATCTTCCATGCGAACTCCCGAGAGATGCATCAGCTAGCTTTGGAAATGAGTTGGTAAATAATGTCATCCCCCATTTACTCGGTGGCGATGAACAAGGTGTTATTCAACGTGCAACAATTACCAATAATGGTGCATTGACCAATAATTATCAGTACCTGCAAGATTATGTAGATGGCCAATAAAAAATAGGCCATTCTGAAAATCAGAATGGCTTTCTTATTTTAATCACGTCTTATTCAAATTCTGAAAAGATTGCTTCAATCTCTTCGAATGTAGGAGTAAGAACATCCTCTAGATTTTGCCTTGATCCATCCGAATATTCAACATATGGAATGTAATCTCTGATGCCATCAGAGTCTTCCTCCAGTACAAAAATGATATCTCCAATCTTTGAGTCTTCCGAATAAAGTGCAAGATTTATAAAATCATTTGGATTAGCTTCAAGACCAATTTCTCTTGCATCCACAACACCATCTATTTTCAATGATCTGTATTGAACGAAACCTTCAATTAAAAATGGATCAGTTTTACTTTCAGATTCGTAAGAAACATCGACATCTACACTGATGATAATCTCATCATTTATAAACACAGAGGTTAGTAAGCTGGTAGATTTTGCGAAAACATCCACAAAATCAATTACAAATCGAAAAGGAGAGAGTAGAAGGCTAACATCAGCTTCTTGAGGAGTACCATCCGCTGACCAATTGACATCATATGCAAGTTCAACAATTACAACCTCATCTACTTTAAGCTGTGCATTGATCAATTCCGGCAGATTTAAATCTATCTCAGCATATTCAAGATTCGAGATTATGAACTCTGCGTTATTGGTTGATGATCCTTCTGTTGGAAACTGGACGATAAAGATCTCTGATACTTCAACATCAAATTCTTCAAGCTTTGGATTCCAAATGTATTGTCCCTTTATATCCTCCAGAGAGCTGGGTGTTTCCACTCCCATTTTTACTGCTGGTCCGTCCACGAAATACTGTTTGATGAGGTCAAGTCGCTCTTTGGTCCACGCCTTGCGGCTGGTTCTGGCATACATCACATCATGCTCATCCAGGAGATTCAATAGATCAATAAGTTGATTAACTCCATCTGATTCCACCAATGATACAACATCATCAGAGAGGGAGACACCTGAGTCATCAATCAATTGTTTTGATTCTTCGGTCGTCAAATCAACCGATTGTTCTTCTTCATCATTTTGACATCCCGAAAGGATGAAAAGAACTGAAAGAGATACAAAAAATAATTTTTTCATTCTAATTGAGATTTTCACGTTTTAATTATCTCGGCTTTAATTATTCGGAAGTATCTCAATGGCATAAAAAAAAAGCCAGACCCCCAAGTCTGGCTTTTATTAATTCGTTAAGTGAATATTACCCATTCATGCTCACCAAAAATTCATCATTATTGGCTGTTCCTTTCATCTTGCTTAGCAAGAATTCCATTGCTTCAATGCTATTCATATCAGACATAAACTTACGTAATATCCATACTCGCTTCAATTCTTCAGGATCCATCAATAGATCTTCTCTTCTTGTTCCTGAAGCAGGAACGTCAATTGCAGGATAAACGCGCTTGTTGGAAAGTTTTCTATCAAGCTGCAATTCCATATTACCAGTTCCTTTGAATTCTTCAAAGATCACTTCATCCATTTTCGAACCTGTTTCAATAAGGGCTGTTGCTATAATAGTCAAAGATCCACCATTCTCAACATTTCTGGCAGCTCCAAAGAATCTCTTAGGTTTATGAAGAGCATTGGCGTCAACACCACCAGAAAGAATCTTTCCTGAAGATGGTACTACTGTGTTATGTGCTCGTGCTAGACGAGTAATTGAATCCAATAAAATAACCACATCGTGACCACATTCAACCATTCTTTTAGCTTTCTCCAGCACCATATTTGATACCTTCACGTGTTTGTCAGCTTGTTCATCAAAGGTTGATGCAACCACTTCACCTTTAACAGAACGAGCCATGTCAGTTACCTCTTCCGGACGTTCATCGATTAGAAGTACCATCAAGTAGCATTCTGGGTGATTCTCAGCAATGGCATTTGCAACATTTTTAAGCAATACCGTCTTACCCGTTTTAGGTTGCGCCACTATCATCCCCCTTTGACCCTTACCAATTGGTGAAAACAGATCCAGGATTCTTGTAGAATAATTATCGGGCTTAGTGCTCAGATTTAATTTTTCTTGAGGGAAAAGTGGAGTTAAATATTCAAAAGCAACTCGATCTCTAACTTCCTCGGTAGTCTTTCCATTGACTGTTTCAACTTTCAAAAGAGCAAAATACTTTTCGCCATCTTTTGGAGGTCTGATTTGTCCTTTTACGGTATCTCCGGTTTTAAGTCCGAAAAGCTTAATCTGAGATGGTGAAACGTAAATATCATCAGGACTTGCCAGGTAATGATAATCACTAGATCTGAGGAAACCATAACCGTCCTGCATGATTTCAAGGACTCCCTCGTTCTCAATTACCCCGTCAAATTCTTTAATTTCTTCGTTATACGCCTCTTTCTTTCTTCTTTTTTCTTGGCGTTCAGCTTCACGTTCTGCTCGCTGATTGTCTCTCTCCTGGCGCTCTTTGTTGTCTCCTTCTTTTTTCTCAGACTTATCGTCCGGCTTCTTATCATCCCGACGTTTTGCATCAGGCTGATCTTGTTTATCTTCTTTCTTTCCTCCTTCTGCCTTTTCTTTCTTAGGAGCTTCTTTCTTAGCTCTTGGCTTTTTTGGTGCCTTTTCCTTTGGTTCCTCTGTGGGAGCTCCACCCAAGGCCTCTCCTTTGATTTTCTTTATTTCGCCTTCAGGCATGCTTGCTTGTTGATCAAGGATGGCGTAGATAAGATCCTGTTTAGCAAGTTTCTTGTGGTTCTTAATTCCTAGTTTCTCTGCTATTTCCTTCAATTCGGATAGCAACATTACACTAAGATCATCTAGTGTGTACATAACTGTATATAAAAAGTGGGTTCAAAATTTAATTGTAAATGATTCCGAAGAATACGTGGTTATCGCTTTTTGCTTTAGTTAAGCTGAAAAACCCGGATGAGTTTTTCGTGGATTGCTTCGCAATGATAGACTATCCCCTACTATTTCACAAATAGCTACGAATTTTTTACTAAATATGATTAGACGCATTATTTCAGCATAAAATCTTTTTTCTTTGCCCACTCATTAAAATGAAGATTTCATGTTGCAAGTTGCTACCATAGAAAAGGAGTTTGACAAGTACGTAAAAGGACTTGAAAAAAGAGGCATTGAGAACGCTGAAGACCTTTTAAAAGAAGTTTTAACACTAGATGAAGGAAGAAAAAAACTTCAGGGTCAATTAGACGATACGCTTCATGAGTCCAATAAGCTTGCTAAAGAAATCGGACTGCTTTTTAAACAAGGTAAGAAGGATGAGGCTGACACTATTAAAGCTAAAACCTCAGAGTTGAAACAGAAAAGTAAATCTCTTGGTGAAGAGCTAAATGAAACAGAGGCACAATTAACCAAGCACCTTTACAACATACCAAATATTCCTCATGAATCAGTCCCTCCAGGCAAAACAGATGAGGACAATGAGGTGGTGAAAGTAAATGATAGCGACACACCTGATCTTGGAAATCATAAAAAACCACATTGGGATCTTATTGAAGAGTTCGACATTGTAGACTTTGAACTCGGAAATAAAGTGAGTGGTGCCGGTTTCCCTTTTTATAAGAAACAAGGAGCTCGCTTAGTACGAGGTATGATCAATTATTTCCTCGACAAAGCTTCAGAGGCAGGTTATGATGAAGTACAACCTCCAGTTGTCATTAATGAATCTTCAGGTCTTGGAACCGGGCAACTCCCAGATAAGGAAGGTCAAATGTATCATATGGAAGCCAACAACCTCTATTTGATACCTACTGCAGAAGTTCCTATTACCAATATGTATCGGGATGTAATATTGAAGGAAGACCAATTACCAATCAAGCATGCAGGACATACTCCCTGCTTTCGGAGAGAAGCAGGCTCTTGGGGTTCTCATGTGCGCGGTTTAAACAGACTTCATCAATTTGACAAAGTCGAGATTGTGCAAGTAGCTGACCCTTCTAAATCCTATGAGATATTGGATCAAATGGTCGCCCATGTTGAAGAACTTATCAAATCATTGGGACTCCCCTACCGGATTTTGAGACTTTGTGCTGGTGACTTGGGCTTCACTTCTGTTATCACCTATGATTTTGAAGTCTATTCTGCAGCACAAGAAAAATGGTTAGAAGTAAGCTCGGTATCAAACTTTGAAACGTTTCAGGCAAATAGGTTAAAACTTCGGATCAAAAACAGTGAGGGGAAAAAGGTTTTGGCGCATACACTCAATGGCAGTGCACTGGCATTACCAAGAATAATTGCAGCGATACTTGAGAACAATCAGATGGGAGATCATATAAAAATGCCGGAAGTATTGCATCCTTATCTTGGATTCAAGGAGATTCGCAAGAATTAAATACCTCTGATGTAATCTTTTTCAGCAATAGGAAGGACAATCGTTATCTTCATGGCCCAATTTAAACTAAGTAAGCTATGAAAAAACTGACCTTCCTAATAGCAATCCCACTTCTATTATGGGCTTGTCAACAGCAGGAAAATAAGACAGCTAATCTCAATTACCCTAAAACCAAACAGGTAGATACTGTTGATGTATATTTTGGTAAAGAGGTGGCAGATCCTTATCGCTGGTTAGAAGATGATACTTCCGATGAAACTGCCGAATGGGTAAAATCCCAAAACCAGGTTACAGATTCATATTTAAGTAATATCGACTTCAGAGATGATGTTAAAGCACGATTGACTGCACTTGAAGACTATGAAAAAGTAAGTGCACCTTTCAAAGCTGGTGATTATTACTACTTCTACAAAAACGATGGTCTACAAAATCAATCCATTCTTTACCGGGTTAAAAATTTTGGGGACGAGGCAGAAGTATTTCTGGATCCTAACTCATTTTCAGAAGACGGTACAACTGCTTTGGGAGGTTTGAGCTTTTCTGATGACTACAAGTATACTGCCTATAACATCTCTGTTGGTGGATCAGACTGGCGAACAGCATATATAATGGACACCGAAACAAAAGAACTTTTAAGTGATGAAATCAATTGGATTAAGTTTTCGGGTATGAGCTGGTATAAAGATGGATTCTATTATCAAAGATTTGACGAGCCGAAAGAAGGTGATGAATTGTCTGCCGCTAACCAATATGGAAAAGTATATTACCATAAAGTAGGCACCGACCAATCTACAGATGAACTCGTTTATTCCAATCCCGATAATGCTGAAAATAGATTCGGTGCCGGAGTTAGCGAAGATGAGAGGTTTCTTTTCATCTATTCATATACAGGAACAAGCGGCAATGAACTCTATGTCAAAGATCTGTCCAATCCAAACGCTGATTTTGCTCCTATCGTAACAGGTTTTGATAATGATCACTATATCGTAGACAATGATGGAGATGACCTAATCATTCATACAAACTTAGGTGCTCCAAATAATCGAATTGTGCGTGTTAATTATCAAAACCCTTCGCCAGAGAACTGGGTAGATATGATCCCAGAAACTGAAAATGTGATGAACGCAGGAACTGGAGGAGGAAATATATTTACCTCCTATTTGGTTGATGCAAAGACCGCTATTAAGCAGTATGATTATAAGGGAAATCTCATTCGTGATGTTGAACTTCCTGGAATTGGAACAGCTGGTGGTTTTGGAGGTAATGATGATGCTGAAGAATTTTTCTATTCCTTCACATCATTTACTGTACCTCGTTCTGTTTACAAGTTCAATATTGCGACGGGAGAATCTGAGCTTCACCGAAGACCAGAGCTTGATTTCAACCCCGATGAATACGAGACAAAGCAAATTTTTTATACCAGTAAAGATGGTACTAAAGTGCCTATGTTCATTGTACATAAAAAGGGCATTGAGTTAAATGGTAAAAATCCAACCTGGCTTTACTCGTATGGAGGATTCAATATTAGCTTAAGACCATCATTCAGTACTTCAAGACTTGTTTGGTTGGAAAATGGAGGTGTATTCGCTATGCCTAATATTAGAGGAGGAGGTGAATATGGTGAAAAATGGCACAAAGCAGGTACTAAGCTCCAAAAGATCAACGTATTTGAAGATTTCATAGCCGCAGGCGAATACCTGATCAATGAAGGATACACATCCTCAGATTACCTGGCACTTCAAGGTGGATCAAACGGAGGTCTTCTTGTTGGAGCTACTATTAATATGCGCCCAGACTTAGCTAAAGTTGCGTTCCCGATGGTTGGAGTAATGGATATGCTTCGATACCAAAATTTCACTATTGGTCGCGCTTGGTCAGCGGATTACGGCACTTCGGAAGATTCTGAGGAGATGTTTAGCTATCTCTATTCATACTCTCCGGTGCATAACATCGATCCAGAGGCTACATATCCTGCAGTGATGGTAACAACAGCGGATCATGACGACAGAGTGGTACCAGCACATTCGTTTAAATATGCTGCAACCTTACAGGAAAAGAATCCTAATAACCCAAATCCTTTATTGATTCGAATTGAAACAAAAGCAGGACATGGTGCAGGAATGTCAACTGAAAAACGTATTGAATTAAATGCAGATATGTATTCGTATGCATGGTATAACATGGGGGTAATTCCCGATGTAGCTAAAGAAAAAATGTAATTTGACTTAAAAAACTCTGGAGCCCTCTTTCGGTTACGGAGGAGGGCTTTTTAATTGTATAAATAATGGTAGCATTAAGAAAAGGGGAAAAGAAAGACATCCCACAAGTTTTTGATTTAATAAAAGAGCTAGCCATATATGAAAATGGACTAGACCAGGTAGTGAATTCTATAGAAAAAATGGAAGAAGATGGATTCGGCAATAATCCGATTTATGAATTCATTGTAGCAGAAGAGGATGATAAGATCATCGGGACGGCCATATATTATTATCGATATTCTACCTGGAAAGGCAAGCGACTTTGGTTGGAAGACCTTATTGTAAACGAATCAAAAAGAGGGAGTGGTACCGGTAAGCTTCTCTTCGATAAAATGTTAGCAATAGCAAGAGAAACCCAATGTACTGGCATGATGTGGCAAGTGCTTGATTGGAATGATCCAGCCATTAATTTTTACAAGAAATACAACTCACAGTTTGACGGAGAATGGATCAATTGCAACATTGATTTTTAAACTTCCTCTAGTACCGTCCGAAAGGCAGCCATTTTTGTTCCGTATCGAATGATGGATTTTTTTTGAATTTTTGGAGCTACGGTATTAAGATAGGTTTCCAAATGACCCAATGTTTCAGCTATATATTGGATGGCATATGTTACTCCAGTATCATCCTGGCCTTCTGAAAGCATTTTGAGCATGCGATAATCAGTAAAAAAACCAGTATCCATCACTTCAGGAATATGGGTTTCTTTCATCCAGGCAATCCAATCTTGTTCTACATCATCGTCTATATTGACGGTAACATTATATAAAATCATTCGTCATTCATTAGGTTTGGCAAATTAAGAAAACGGAAAATAAACCCATATGGGTTTCAAACAATTAATTTAATAGCGTGTTATTGTGGGGATGAGCGTATATTCTATAAAAGACCTTGAACATTTATCAGGTATCAAAGCCCATACCATTCGTATTTGGGAGCAGCGTTACAATTTATTTTCACCACAACGTACCGCTACAAACATTCGCTTCTACAACAACGAAGATTTAAAGCTGATACTTAACATCGCTTCCCTTAAAGACCATGGCTTTAAGATCAGTAAGATCGTGGCAATGCCTCAAGATCTACTTGCAGAAGAAGTACAAAAAATCGGATTTAAAGACAGATCACACCAAGATCAAATAAGCGCCCTTACGCTGGCAATGATAGACCTTGATGAGAAAGGCTTTTCAAGTATATTGGATGAGTGCACAGAAATGTTAGGGTTTGAAAAGGCGATGATGGATATCATTTATCCATTCATGAGAAAAATTGGAATACTTTGGTTAACGAATTCAATTAACCCCGCACAAGAGCATTTCATTACTCATTTAGTTAGACAAAAATTAATCGTAGCTACCGATGAGACTCCAATGGACGAAAGTGGCGTGCTATTTCTTCTCTTTCTTCCCGAGGGAGAACTTCATGAACTTGGACTGCTTTTTGCAAACTACTTGCTAAGGGCAAAAGGAGCAAGAACCATCTTTTTTGGACAAACGGTGCCCCTTGACGCAATAGAAGAAGTGTATCTTAAACTCAATCCTGAGTATATTATCACAGCCTTGACTACTGCTCCAGAAACAAAAGAGGTACCCAAATTCATAAAAAGACTAGGAAGTAAGTTCCAGGAATCTCAAGTCTATGTAACCGGCAGTCGTGTTATAGGTCAGGATTTAGAATTTCCGACGAACGTTGGAATCCTGAATCAATTTGAAGACCTGATTCAACTCGCACAAAATATCTCCTCAAAAGTTTCCTAAAAGCGTTTTAAAGGCGGTTTTTCAAATTTTTATCCATTTTGTTTAACTATTTTCTTGTTTTGTTAAACAAAATTTATTTACCTTCGTTTAACATTTCTAACTAAACGTTAAACAAAATGACTGCTTTAGAATTCGGTTACAAAATTGAAAACCTTACAAGTTCACTTAAGCCATATGCCTTGAAGCTTACTAAAGATGGAGAAGAAGCTAACGATCTATTGCAGGAGACCATCTTCAAAGCATACTCTAACAGAGATAAATTTCAGGATGGCACTAATCTCAAGGCGTGGATGTATACGATTATGCGAAATACGTTCATTACCAATTATCAACGAATGGTGAGAAGAAATACTTTCATTGATACCACTGAAAATAATCACTTTATTAATTCAACAGATTCTGTAATCGAAAACAAAGCACATGGAGACTTTGTTATGAAAGACATAAAGGCAGCAATTGATAGTTTGAAGGATATGTATAAAGTCCCCTTTACCCTCTATTTTAGAGGTTTCAAATATCACGAAATTGCCGATAGGTTAAGTATTCCAATAGGGACCGTGAAAAATCGTATTCACATTGCCAGAAAGGAATTAAAAAAAGGGTTAAAAGTATATGCCAACTAAAAATTTCCATAGTAGAGTTGTAGTGATAGGGGCCGGATTTTCCGGCCTTTCTTGTTCCTGCCATTTAGCAAAATTGGGATACAAGGTCACATTATTGGAAAAAAATGAACAAGCAGGAGGAAGAGCTAGAATTTATACAGACCAAGGCTTCACGTGGGACATGGGACCTTCCTGGTATTGGATGCCAGATGTATTCGAAAAATTCTTTGAATCATTTGATAAAAAAGTAAGCGACTACTATCAGTTGGATAGATTAAATCCATCTTACCGGATTAAATTCAAAAACGATACGATAGACATTCCGGCAAGTATGGAAGCTTTAGAAAATCTCTTTGAAGGTATTGAGCCCGGAAGTAGTATCAAATTGAGATCTTTTCTGAAACAGGCGAAATACAAGTATGATGTAGGTGTAAAAAAACTCGTTTATAAACCCAGCAGATCGTTACTCGAGTTTGTAGACCTGAAGTTGTTATTGGGTCTTCTTAAAATGGATGTTTTTACATCCATAGCCAAGCATGTGAGGAAGCACTTCAAAGACGAGCGACTCATTCAATTGATGGAGTTCCCAATATTATTTCTTGGCGCAACAGCAGAAAATACTCCTGCTCTTTATAGTCTTATGAATTATGCTGATCTTTCATTGGGAACATGGTACCCAAAAGGTGGAATGAACGCCGTGGTAAAGGGAATGGTATCACTAGCCGAAGAGCTTGGTGTTGACATTAAACTTAATGAAGAAGTCACCAGCTTCTCTTTTGAAGGTAACCGAATTACAGGAGTCAATACTAATAACGAAACATTCGCATGTGATACAGTTGTTGCTGGTGCAGATTACAACCACATTGATCAGCATATACTCCCTCCATCTTTTCAGAATTACAGCAAAAAGTATTGGGACTCAAGAGTACTTGCTCCATCATCACTCCTCTTCTACATAGGAGTTGATAAAGAGTTACCAAACCTTGAGCACCACACGTTATTCTTCGATGAAGATTTCAAGCAACATGCGAGCGAAATTTATGACCATCCTCAATGGCCATCCAAGCCGCTCTTGTATGTTTCTGCTACCTCAAAAACGGACGATACAGTCGCGCCAAAAGGAAAAGAAAATTTAGTCGTCTTAATCCCTGTAGCACCAGATATTGAAGACACCGATCAAACGCGAGAGAAGTATTATGATCTCATTATGGATAAGCTGGAGGCATTTACCGGTGAAAAGATCAGAGAATATGTGATCACAAAAAGAAGCTATGCCCATAAAGAATTCATTGATGATTACCATTCCTTTAAGGGAAATGCATATGGACTTGCCAACACGCTAAGACAAACGGCTATTTTGAAACCTTCGTTAAAAAATAAGAAGCTTAAAAATCTTTATTATACCGGTCAATTGACAGTTCCGGGGCCTGGTGTACCCCCATCATTAATTTCCGGAGAGGTAGTGGCCAAAGAAATCGGCAAAGATTTTCCTATTTTTAAAAATTGATGGAAGATCTATACACCCAAACCGCTTTCGATTGCAGTAAGCTCATTACTAAAACTTACAGCACTTCATTCTCCTTAGGAATCCGAACCTTGAATAAAAGCTATCACGAGCCCATTTATGCCATTTATGGATTTGTTCGATATGCGGATGAAATTGTTGACACCTTTCATGACTATGATAAGAAGGGATTGCTCGATAGATTTAAAAAGGATACTTATCAGGCAATAGAGGAAAAAATAAGTTTAAATCCGGTTCTACATTCATTCCAGCAGGTAGTTAATGAATATCAAATTGATCACGACCTGATTGAGGCATTTCTGGTAAGTATGGAAATGGATCTAAGTAAGACAGATTATGCAGATCCAGATTACAAAAAATACATCTACGGCAGTGCCGAGGTAGTTGGTTTGATGTGTCTGAAAGTATTTTGTGGCGGTGACGAAAAAGAATATCAAAGACTATTACCCCCTGCAAAGCATTTAGGATCTGCTTTTCAAAAGGTAAACTTCCTAAGAGACATCAAAAGCGACTATGACGAAAGAGGTCGCGTTTATTTCCCCGGTGTAGACTTCAACAAATTTAGTGTGCAGGAAAAAAAACAGATCGAAGAAGACATTAAAGATGAGTTTCGTAAAGCCGTAGTTGGAATCCGACAATTACCTAAAGGAGTTAGAGGAGGAGTCTATTTGGCTTACATTTATTATACAGTTTTATTCAAAAAAATCACACGGCTTTCGCCAGAAAGGATCAAGACCGAAAGAATTAGAGTGCCCAATTTCAGAAAATTTATGCTCCTAGTCAAGTGCTATTTTCTACATAAATTCAATGTAATTGTAGAGTAAACAAGACTAATTTTGCAGATAAGTATAAATTGCCTTTATGTCAACTTTCATAAACATACTTATCGTGACTGGAACATTCTTTTTCATGGAGGGAGTGGCTTGGTTTACACATAAATACATCATGCATGGTTTTTTGTGGAGTTGGCACCGCTCGCATCACAAAGTGCATAATCATGCACTTGAAATGAATGACTTATTTGCTGTTGTTTTCAGTATACCCTCTATACTTACCATCTATATAGGAATTAATAACTACGAGCAGTTCTGGTGGATACTATACATAGGGATTGGAATTCTGGGTTATGGGATTTTCTATTTTATTTTTCATGATGTCATCGTCCATAGACGAATAAAAATCCCGTTCAAAGCAAAAAGTAAATACATGAAACGTATTATGCGAGCTCACTACGTGCATCATGAAAAACACACCAAAGAAGGGGCAGAAGCTTTTGGGTTTTTATACGCTCCGAAGAAATACGAGAAATAACGTTTTCACATTATCAATTGATAATTTTCAAAAAATTATTACATTTGATATTCATTAAGAAGCAGCTTGTTTAACAATCAAAAAAAGCGAGCTAAATGGCAGATCAAAAAAAGGAAGAGGCTTGGGGACCGATTGAGGGATTCTCAAACTATGAAATATCCAACCGAGGCAAAATACGAAGTAAAAGCAGGAAAGTATGGCACAAGGGAAGCAAGACACACATGAAGTTGCGTGGTAAGCTCATGCGTCAAAGATGGAATAAGATATGCAAGTGTTATTTCTTAGACTTGATTGACGATAACGGAAAGCGCCGAACAGTTTATCCTCATAAAGAGACCGCTAAAGTCTTTGTGGAAAGATCAGATCAAGAAAAAACTATGATCATCCATAATGACAATAACCCTAGGAACAATTATTTCGAAAACCTCGTATGGATGACCCCTTCAGAGCATATGAAGTGGCAGTTTGAAGTAGGAAACAAAAACAACTACAAAGTCTGGAAGACACGTAAGAAAAGGTATAAAAATGGATTTAAACCTGACACAGTTCTTCCCGGAAGACCAAAAAAGAACAAGGCTGAAGCTTAAATTTGAGTAAGGCTAAAAAGAGCAAGGGGTTCCAAATGGAACCCCTTTTTTAATACTCTAACTAACCTAACCTAAATCGCTTAACGCAATATTGTTCTAGCTATCACCAATATGGAGATAGATATAATTTCTAAATATGAGAGTGGAATTACTCAGCAGACGGTTCTACGCTCACGTAGGACCTGTCTTTTTTCCCTTTGTGGAATTTCACAACACCATCAGCTAAAGCAAATAGTGTATGATCTTTTCCAAGACCCACATTATCTCCAGGATGATGCTTTGTACCTCTCTGGCGAACGATGATATTTCCAGCTATCGCTTTCTGTCCACCGAAGATTTTTACACCAAGTCGTTTACTTTCTGACTCTCTTCCGTTTTTCGAACTACCTACACCTTTCTTATGTGCCATGAGATTTTATCCTTTAATGTCTTCTATCAAAATTTTAGAAAATTGCTGACGGTGACCATTTTTCACTCTGTAGCCTTTTCTTCTTTTCTTTTTGAACACGATCACTTTGTCGTCTTTCACATGCTCAAGAATTTTAGCAGATACTTTGGCACCTTTCACAGTAGGAGCACCTACTTTCACCTTGCCATCATTATCTACCAGTAGTACTTTATCAAAGTCTACTTTAGCACCTTCTTTACCTTCCATCAATGGAGCGTAAAGGAATTTGTCTTTCTCTGCTTTATATTGCTTCCCAGCAATGTCTACTATCGCGTACATTTTATCTTCTTTTGAAAAAAGGATTGCAAAGATACCATTTCAACATGAATATCCAAATATGAAGTGTGGATAAAATTATGCTAAAATATTTTTTATTTTTTTTTTACTTTTTTTTACCCCCATTTCTGCGCGTTTTCCTCAAAGTGTCAGTTACAAAATTGGAAGCTAATTCTCTAAAAAACAATTCGTTATCAAAAATTATTAATATCCAAATCACACCTTCCGCACCCGTAATAACCGCTTGGAATTTCGGTCTGTTTTAAACAGATTTGTAGACACGCCACCGAGAAAAATAAACCACTCTTAGGGCTGTATCCCAAGACTTAAAAAGTTTTCAAAATAAGCACACTCATTTCGTGGGCTTAGGGACGTTTTATTGTTTAAAACAGACTGAACAATTATTTGATTTAACAAATATTATGAGCGAAGTAGCAGCACAAGTAGAAGAACCTATTTTAAAAGAGAATAAAGATCGCTTTGTTCTCTTTCCTATCCAGCACAACGACATCTGGGAATTTTACAAAAAAGCCGAGGCTAGTTTTTGGACCGCCGAGGAAATAGACCTGAGTCAAGACCTAAAAGACTGGAGCAATACAATGAATGATGATGAGAAACACTTCATCAAACATGTACTTGCTTTCTTCGCGGCAAGTGATGGAATTGTTAATGAAAATCTAGCAGAAAATTTTGTTGCTGAAGTACAATACACGGAAGCTAAATTTTTCTATGGTTTTCAAATTGCCGTAGAAAACATTCACTCGGAGACTTACTCCTTATTAATAGATACCTACGTTAAGGATCCAAAAGAAAAGGATTACCTATTCAATGCCATTGAGACAATGGACTGTGTAAAGAAGAAAGCAGATTGGGCGTTAAGATGGATTGACGAGGGTTCATTCGCAGAGAGATTAATTGCTTTTGCTGCTGTCGAAGGAATTTTCTTTTCTGGTAGTTTCTGTAGCATCTTTTGGCTAAAGAAAAGAGGCTTAATGCCAGGCCTGTCATTTTCAAACGAACTCATATCAAGAGATGAAGGTCTGCACTGTGATTTTGCATGCTTACTATATACAAGCCACATAAAAAATCAGCTGCCTCAAGAAACGGTTCAAAAAATCATTAAGGATGCAGTTGAGATAGAGAAAGAATTTGTAACCGATGCACTCCCTGTAAAACTGATAGGTATGAACGCTGACTTAATGTGTCAATACATCGAGTTTGTTGCCGATAGATTATTAGGAGAGCTGGGATGCGATAAAATATACAACTCTTCTAATCCGTTCGATTTCATGGAAATGATTTCTCTTCAAGGTAAGACCAACTTCTTTGAGAAAAGAGTAGGAGAGTATCAAAAAGCCGGTGTAATGGATGGAGATAGTGGGAAATCCAAATTTTCATTAGATGAAGACTTTTAAAAACATTACTGTAATCACCTTATCAGAATAGCCCTATGTTAGTAGTAAAAAGAGACGGAAGACGAGAATCCGTAAAATTTGACAAAATCACAGCCAGAATAGAGAAGCTGTGTTATGGTTTAAATGCTGACTATGTTAAGCCTGTAGAGATTGCCAAAAAGGTGATCGATGGGTTGTACGATGGTGTCTCAACCATCGAGCTGGATAATTTGGCTGCTGAAACCGCGGCAACAATGACTACCCGCCACCCAGACTTTGCAAAGCTTGCTGCTCGTATCTCAATTTCAAATCTTCATAAAGTAACTGAGACTTCATTCTCTAATACTATGAAGAGAATGTATGAGTACATCAACCCAAAAACAGGAGAAAATGCAGCACTACTCTCCAAAGAAGTTTACGGTATCATCCGATCCAACGCTAAAAAGCTGGATGATGCTATTAACTACGATAGAGATTACAATTACGACTATTTCGGCTACAAAACATTAGAGCGTTCATACCTCATGAAGCTTGATGGCAAGATTGTGGAACGTCCGCAACATATGCTGATGAGAGTTTCTGTAGGGATTCACGGTGAAGACATTGATTCCGCAGTACAGACCTACAATTTAATGTCTGAAAAGTGGTTTACTCATGCCACCCCGACCCTATTCAACGCTGGAACACCCAAGCCACAACTTTCTTCTTGCTTCCTTCTGTCCATGCAGGACGATAGCATCGATGGAATCTATGACACACTCAAGCAATGTGCGAAGATTTCACAATCTGCAGGAGGAATTGGCCTTAGCATCCATAATGTGAGAGCGACTGGCGCATATATAAAAGGTACCAATGGCACTTCCAATGGGATTGTACCAATGCTTAGAAACTTTGACATGACTGCCCGCTACGTCGACCAAGGTGGTGGAAAGCGTAAAGGAAGCTTTGCTATCTATCTTGAACCATGGCATGCAGACATCTTCGACTTCCTGGATCTGAGAAAAAATCATGGCAAGGAAGAAATGCGTGCAAGAGATTTATTCTATGCCCTTTGGATCCCTGACCTTTTCATGGAACGTGTAGAAAGTAATGGTGATTGGACGTTAATGTCTCCTGATGAATGCCCTGGACTTTTCGATAGCTACGGAGATGAATTCAAAGCATTATACGAAAAGTACGAGCGAGAAGGTAAAGGACGTAAGACAGTTAAAGCGCAAGATCTTTGGTTTGAAATTCTTGAAGCTCAGATTGAAACAGGTACACCTTATATGTTATATAAGGATGCGGCAAACAAGAAGTCTAATCAAAAGAACTTAGGTACCATCCGATCCAGTAACCTATGTACTGAGATCATGGAATATACGTCTAAGGATGAGGTAGCCGTATGTAATCTTGCTTCCATCGCACTATCAAGATTTGTAATAGATGGTAAATTCGATCATCAGAAATTATACGAAATCACTAAGGTGGTTACTCGTAACCTTAATAAGGTGATTGATGTGAACTACTACCCTGTTCCGGAGGCTAGAAATTCAAATATGAAGCACCGACCAATTGGAATTGGCGTGCAAGGTCTTGCGGATACTTTCTTATTGCTAAAAATGGCATTTGAGTCAGAAGAAGCTAAGAAACTGAACAGAGAAATTTTTGAAACGATCTACTTCGCAGCAATGGAAACGTCCATGGAAATAGCTCAAGTGGATGGCGCATATGAAACATTCAAAGGATCTCCTGTATCAAAAGGTGTTTTCCAATTCGATATGTGGGGTGTCACTCCAGATTCAGGAAGATGGGACTGGACAGAGCTTAAGCAGAAAGTGAAGAAAAACGGAGTAAGAAACTCCCTACTTCTAGCCCCAATGCCTACAGCATCTACCTCACAGATTCTTGGCAACAACGAATGTTTTGAGCCATATACTTCCAACTTATACTTAAGAAGAGTGCTTTCAGGAGAGTTCATCGTTGCAAACAAGCATTTGATGAGTGAACTTATTGATCTTGGATTATGGGATGAGCGTATGATGAACAGAATCAAAGCAGAGAATGGATCGATCCAAAACATTGCAGAGATTCCTGAGGATATCAAAGATAGATATAAGACGGTTTGGGAGATTTCTCAGAAAGCAATCATTGACATGTCCGCTGACAGAGGGGCATACATTTGCCAAAGTCAGAGCTTGAACATCCACTTACAAGATGCAAACTTTGGTAAGATGACTTCTATGCACTTCTACGCATGGAAGAAAGGATTGAAAACTGGTATGTACTACCTAAGAACCAAGGCAGCAACGGATGCGATCAAGTTTACTGTAGAAAAAGAAAATCAAGAGCAGCCAAAGGAAGCTACAGCCGCTCAACCAGCGGCAGCGACTCAGACGCAAGCACAGGTTGATCAACAAGCAGCAATGCAATGCTCATTAGACGATCCGGAAGGATGCGAAATGTGTGGCTCTTAAAATAAATAAGTGTAATTCTAACCTAAATAGCCCTGCTCACATCGAGTGGGGTTTTTTATTGCTATTCTATTACAAAAGCATTCGAAAAAGCTTTTTCATTTCAAAAGAAAACTCATATCTTTGCCGTCCGAAAATTTTAGAATACTAGAAAAGCGTTATGGCAAACCATAAATCAGCACTCAAGAGAATAAGAAGCAACGAAGCTAAAAGACTGAGAAATAGATATCAGCACAAAACTGCTCGTACGTTCATCAAAAGACTTAGAGAAACTACGGATAAAAAAGCAGGTGAAGAGCTTCTAACTCAAGTTATTTCTATGGTGGATAAATTGGCTAAGAAAAACATTATCCACAAGAACAAAGCTGGGCACCTGAAGTCACAATTGACTAAGCACGTAGCAGGTCTATAAACCCAGATTAAAGAGATTTATTTACCCTGTGTAAGTAATTACACAGGGTTTTTTATTTTCATCTGGTCAACCTTTATCATTTTCATTAACTTAACTCCATCATCTACCATCAAAATTGTTGCTTTTGGCAAAAGTTATTATTGATGGAAGACAAACGATTATCTATAAAGCGATGGGCAGAAGAAGATCGCCCACGCGAGAAACTACTACTCAAAGGAAAAGCTGTTTTATCAGAAGCAGAATTGATCGCGATTCTTATTAGATCCGGGAATAAAAATCAGTCCGCTGTAGAACTCTCACAGTACATATTAAACCAATGTGGAAATAACCTCGCCAGCCTGGCTCGATTGTCTGTTAAAGATCTTGAAAAATTTAATGGTATTGGTGAAGCCAAAGCAATAGCAATCGTTGCAGCGCTGGAAATTGGGAGAAGAAGGAAGGAGACGGAGCCTACGAAAAAAATAAAAATTACCTCATCAGAAGATGCTTATGCTCTATTGCATGGTGACCTGATGGACCTCAATCACGAAGAATTCTGGTTAATTCTCCTTAAAAGAAATAATGAAGTTATCAAAAAGGAAATGTTAAGTCGTGGAGGCGTTTCAGGAACAGTGGTAGATTCCAAGATTGTCTTTAAAAGGGCATTAGAAGAGACCGCAAGCGGAATAATTCTGGCCCATAATCATCCTAGTGGAAATTTAAAGCCCAGTGAAGACGATATTAGGCTTACCAAAAGATTAAAAAATGCTGGAATATCGCTAGATATATCCATCCTTGATCATATCATTATTACCGACCATGGGTTTTATAGCTTTGCAGATGAAAACATATTGTAACCCAAATTTTTAGTTATAAATTTCTAATCAATAATTTATATGAAAAAGGCCTGGCTGATTCTGATCCCTATAGCTTTAGTAGCATTCTTTATGATACAGCAATCTGGTAGTTCAGTAGACGCGTATGCTGAAGAGATTGAAAAATTTTGGGAGGATCGTGATGAATTCTATCGATCATCTGAGGCAAGTCCATTTATCCAAAGGGATGTTAAATACAAACCTGTTGACTATTATGAACCTTCTTTGGATTTCAAAGTTACTGGCAAATTGAATCGATTTTCAAAACGTGAAACACTTGCACTTGGAAATAGTGATGGTACCACCAAAATGTACCTGAAGTTTGCTACAGTGGATTTCAAAATACAAGATCAGTCGTGTACTTTGCTGATTCTGAAAGCACTGGGCTTTGGCAATCAGTATTTGTTGGCTTTTGGGGATGGGACCAGTGGTGATACGACCTATGGAGGTGGAAGATACCTTGACGTTACTATTGGAAAATCTGATCAGCTAGTTCTTGATTTTAATAAAGCATACAATCCTTATTGTGCATATTTTGATGATTTCACCTGTCCATTACCTCCTCGTGAAAACCTTTTAGAGGTATCTATTGAGGCTGGCGAAAAGAATTATCTTTATTAGGTTGTCAATCTCATTGGCAGCTAAGTAGATTCCTTATTTTTGCTCTCTTAATTCAGAGACTGATAGCATGAAGATTTCGTACAATTGGCTTAGGGAATACATTGACTTCAACGAGACTCCTGAAAAACTAGGAGATATACTAACCCAAACCGGTCTAGAGGTAGAAGGTATCGAAAAAGTGGAAAAGATACCTGGAGGACTTAAAGGAATTGTCGTTGGAGAGGTGATGGCTTGTGAGCAACACCCAAATGCTGATAAACTTAAAGTAACTAAAGTTGACATTGGTACAGATCAGCTTGCTGATATTGTTTGTGGAGCACCTAATGTTGCCAAAGGCCAAAAAGTATTGGTTGCTACAGTCAATTCAACGATCCATCCAACCAATGGTGAGCCTTTCAAAATCAAGAAAGCCAAAATAAGAGGAGAAGTATCTGAGGGAATGATATGTGCAGAAGATGAACTTGGTCTTGGAAGCAGCCATGATGGAATTATGGTGTTAGATACCAAAAAAGCTAGCGGTACGCCCGCCATCGAATTATTTGAAACTGGAGAAGATTTCATATTTGAAATTGGTCTTACTCCCAACAGGGGGGATGCTACTTCTCACCTGGGCTCCGCCAGAGATTTGAGAGCATATTTTAGAAAAGAGCTTAATATCCCCCAGCCTAAGCAATTTGAAATAAAAAATGACCGCCCAATCTCAGTGGAAGTACGAGATTATGAAAGGTGCCCCAGGTTTTCCGGAGTTACTATTCGAGGGGTAAAAGTGCAGCCTTCTCCAGACTGGTTGCAATGGAAGCTTAGATCAATAGGTTTAGAGCCGATTAACAACATTGTAGATATCACAAACTATGTATTGCACGCCGTAGGCCAACCCATGCATGCCTATGATGCTGCGCATGTTACAGGAGACAAGATCATTGTAGAAACACTCAAGGATAAGACATCTTTTACGACGCTGGATGGAAAAGAACGAAAGCTTAGTAAAGATGACCTTATGGTTTGCAATGGAGAAGAGGTTGGTATGTGTATGGCAGGTGTTCTAGGCGGACTCAATTCAGGTGTAACCGAACAAACAACTGACATCTTTCTTGAAAGTGCCTATTGGAACGCTGATGGAATCCGATCCACCGCGCAAAGACATACAATTTCTACGGATGCCTCATTCAGATATGAACGAGGAGCTGATCCGGAGATGACGATACCTGCTGTAAAGCTAGGCACATCACTAATACTTGAAATAGCCGGGGGGTATGCTGCTTCAGATATCGTGGATGTCTACCCGCAACCCATTGTAGAGAAAGAAATAGAAATTGAATTCGAAAAATTTCATTGGCTAATTGGGAAAAGATTAGATCATGATTTGATTGTAGAAATCTTAAACTGGTTGGATATTAAAACAGTTAACGTCACTGAAACTGGGTTCAAAGCGATTGTCCCTGCATACCGAAGTGATGTAACAAGACCAGCCGATCTTGTAGAAGAAGTACTTAGGATTTACGGATTCAATGAAATTGAATTGGATGAAGAATTCTCTGCAGACTATCTGGCAGAATTCAACGAGCATGAACCCTATCGTGTCCAGGAAGATCTCTCACGATTTCTTGCGGGTAATGGATACTCTGAAATATTGACTAACTCACTTACAAGTCCGCAGTATCGTCAGAAATTTCCTCTTGGAGGTGAGGCGGTTGAAATGCTCAATCCTTCAAGTGAAGAGTTGACCATCATGAAGACTTCCCCGGTATATACAGCCTTGGAATCATTGGCCTACAACATCAACAGAAGGAATCCAAACCTAAAGTTCTTTGAGTTTGGCCGTTCCTACCATAAGGATAAAACGGAGTATTCGGAGAAAGAATGGTTGTCATTTTATCTCACAGGCCAGACCAATGAGGAAAGTTGGTTAGAGTCACCTCGAAAAAATTCATTTCATGACCTAAGTACTTCGGTACTGAGCATGCTTAAATATGCAGGGATACGAAAAAGTGAAATTGTACCTTCAGAAAAAAGCCCCTTGTATGAATATGGAGTTGATATTAAGAAGAATAATCAAATACTTGGCACGCTTGGCAAATTGAAAAAAGACTTACTATCCATTTATGGCATCAAGCAAGATGTTTTTCATGCCCAGCTCGATTGGGAGACAATCATTGATCTATATAAATCTGATATTGCCTATGAGCCAATTCCAAAGTATCCTGAGGTAAAACGAGATCTATCATTAGTCCTTGATAAAAAGGTATCATTTGCTGAAATACAACAACTTGCCTTCAAACAGGAAAAGAAATTATTGAATAGAATAAACCTTTTCAGTGTCTATGAGGGCGATAAAATAGAAAAAGGAAAAAAAGCTTACGCAATTAGTTTTTTTCTTCAAGATAAATTCAAAACTTTAACAGATAAACAAATTGACAAAAGTATGAATGCCCTCATGAGCTTATATGAAAAAGAGCTTGGTGCAGTCATTCGAAAATAAGATGCCTAGCGAAAAATTATATCGCGAATTTCAGACCCTTGAAAGAAAAATTCAGCTTGTCCTCAGCGAGAATAAGCGACTTAAAGATGAATTAAATATTTCGAGGGAAGAGAATGGCATGCTGAAAGAGAAGATGAAAAGCCAGGAGGCCAATCTGAACACCTTTCAGGATAAACTAAAAATTAATAAACTGGTAAATAGCACGGCGGTCAGTGATGGGGAATCAGCGCTGCTGAAAGAGACGATAGACGGCTATATCAAAGAGATAGATAAATGTATTGCCCATTTGGCAGAATAATAAAAATGAAACCGAATGGCTGAACTATCCATAAAAATCAGAATTGGGAACAGAGAGTATCCCATGAGAGTGAAAGCGGAGGATGAAGAGAGAATACGTAAAGCAGGAAAACTGTTGAATGAAAAAATAAAAAATTACCAAAGCCAATTTGGGATTGATGACACACAAGATTTGGCGGCAATGGTAGCTTTTGATTGTCTAGTTGAGAAACTTAAAAGAGAAGAAACTTCTGAAGCTTCAGATGATTTCGCACTAGGTGAAATTTCAAAACTCAATCAACTGATCGCGGATTCCATTTGATGTTCTGATATACTTTTTGATTTGAGCCTACCTGACTGTCCTGTTATTGAATAAAATAACACAACATGGACACCTCAATCATAATAGCAATAGCTGCTGTCTTGGGCGCCTTAGTTGGCCTTTTTATAGGTCGGGCACTTCAAGGGAAAAATGCGAGTAAAAAAGTCAAAGAAGCGGAAGAACAAAGTAAGCTTATCATAAAAGAGGCGGAGGTTACGGCAGAAGGCATCAAAAAAGATAAAATTCACGAGGCAAAAGAGAACTTATTCAAAATGAAGAGTGAGTTTGAAGAAGAAGCTGCGCGAAAGAAAAATATAATTCTTACCAACGAGCAAAAGCTTAAGCAAAAAGAAGCAAATCTCAATAAGCAATTTGAACAAGCTAAGCGAAAAGAAGGGGAACTGGATAATCTCAAAGAAACGCTAGCCAATCAAATGGAGATTGCTCGTCAGCGAAAGGAAGAGTTTGAGAAAATGCAAAAGCAGCAGGTAGCCATTCTTGAAAAGGCTGCCAATCTTCCTGCGGAAGAAGCTAAAGCACAGCTTATGGAATCTTTAAAAGATGAAGCCAGAACAAGCGCATCTGCACACATCAAAGAGATTGTAGAAGAAGCTAAAATGACCGCTACTAAAGAAGCTAAAAAGGTAGTTGTAGAGGCCATTCAAAGAACCGCGACTGAACATGCAATCGAGAATACTGTATCAGTTTTCAACATTGAAAGTGACGATGTAAAAGGAAAAATCATTGGACGTGAGGGACGCAATATTCGTGCATTAGAAGCTGCTACAGGTGTTGAAATTATCGTTGATGATACCCCTGAAGCGATCATTATTTCCGGCTTTGATCCTGTACGTAGAGAAATAGCCCGACTATCATTACATCGGTTAGTTCAAGATGGAAGAATTCACCCTGCAAGAATTGAAGAAATCGTCAATAAGACCACAAAAAATATTGGTGAAGAAATTGTAGAGATTGGTGAACGGACGGTCATTGACCTTGGCATCCATGGTCTTCATCCAGAATTGATAAAAATGGTCGGTCGCATGAGATTTCGTTCATCCTACGGACAAAACTTACTTCAGCACTCGAGAGAGGTAGCCAACCTTTGTGCGACCCTTGCTTCAGAACTTGGATTAAACCCAAAACTTGCAAAGAGAGCCGGACTACTTCATGACATTGGCAAAGTATGGCCTGAAGAACCAGAAAAGCCACACGCCATTATTGGTATGGAGCTTGCCAAAAAGTACAAGGAGAATGGCGAAGTATGTAATGCAATCGGAGCTCACCACGATGAAATTGAGATGACTTCCATGATATCACCCATTGTACAAGCTTGCGATGCAATTTCCGGATCCAGACCTGGAGCCAGAAGAGAGATCATGGAACAATACCTGAAACGATTAAAAGACTTAGAGGGTATTGCCTTGAATTTTGATGGCGTCAATAAGTGCTATGCCATTCAGGCTGGTAGAGAGTTAAGAGTGCTTGTAGACGCCGAAAATGTAGATGACAAGCAGGCAAGTGACCTTTCTTTCAATATTTCTCAAAAAATTGAGAAAGACATGCAATATCCCGGACAAATAAAAGTGACTGTTATAAGGGAAACGCGGGCCGTAGCGTTTGCTAAGTAAGACTTAACTTTAAAATAAAATACTATGAAAAACATATTACTCACGCTTTCGATCCTTTCGGTTCTAATCATTACCTCGTGCGGAAGTGATGACACCAGTACCAATGAAGTTGGGCTCAGTGGAACTGTGGTATTTGACGGAGAATCTTATACCATTGCCAATGGCACTTTTGCCCTGACTGTAGATGACGGAGATGCAGTAGCAAGTTTTTTTATGTCTGACGGAGAATTAACTGTAAGTTCAGGAACCGGATCCACAGACGGTGAGATAATCATTTCCATAACAGCAATTCATGAAGGTTCCGATGCATTAGGAAACGGCGCATATATTACCAACTCCACAACACAAGACCAGTATGCATTTGTGGCAGTAAGTACACCCGAAAATCCCACTGGATCTCAATCATTTACAGGCGGCACGGTGAACATCTCAGGCTCTGGTAGTACCTATAATGTAACATTCGTGGATGTCCCTTTTGGGCAAGGTGTGACACTGACTGGCACAGTTACCGGAACGTACAGTAACGAGTAAGACATTTCCAGTTCAGAAAAAAAGTTATTTTTGCGACGATGTTAATGACAAAAACTATCTGGGTAAGCAAAAAGAAAGAAGACAAAAAGTCTAAACGACTTCTTTGGTGCCCGGATATTGACTAATAAAATCAAAGATATTTTTCAAAGCCGGGCAATTGTCCGGCTTTTTTTATGTGTAATAAAACTGTTAACTGTAAATGGAAACTTCAAGCTTGATCAAAGCCGCGGAGACGTATGGTTCTCCTCTTTATGTTTATGATGCCGACCAAATGTTGAACAACTATAAACAGTTTGTCAAAGCGTTCAAGGTAGATAAACTTAAAGTACATTATGCGTGTAAGGCACTCAATAATCAAGCAGTATTAAAGCTGTTTAAATCCGCTGGTGCAGGTCTGGATTGTGTTTCTATTGAGGAGGTGCATTTAGGACTACATGCAGGCTTTGCCCCTGATGACATTCTATTCACACCCAATAATATTTCTACTGAAGAATATGAGCAGGCCATTGAACTAGGCGTGAAAATCAATGTAGACAACCTTTACACCTTGGAATACTTTGGAATCAACCATCCAGATATCCCTATTTACATTCGGATCAATCCGCACCTCATGGCGGGTGGGAATCAGAATATTTCTGTAGGTCATATTGATTCTAAGTTTGGTATTTCTATTCACCAGGTTCCAAACATTGAACGAATTGTAAAGAAGCTGAATATCAACGTAATGGGTGTACATGTCCACACCGGTTCTGACATACTGGATGCAGATATATTCATCAAGGCCGCCGAGTTGGTTTTTAGTGTCGTAGAAAAATTCGAAACCGTAACTCATATCGATTTTGGAAGTGGTTTTAAGGTTGCTTACAAACCTGACGACCTCCACACAGATATTACGAGTTTTGGAAAAAAATTCAGCAAGTCCTTCAATGATTTTTGTAAGAAGCAAGGCAAAGAATATACGCTTGAATTTGAGCCCGGGAAATACATGGTGAGCAATGCTGGATATTTTATTGCAAAATCCAACCTGATCAAGCAAACCACTTCATGCACATTTGTGGGACTAGATACGGGTTTCAATCACCTGATAAGACCAATGTTTTATAATTCTTATCATCACATTGAAAACCTAACTAATCCTATGGGAGAAAAGAAAGTGTACAATGTGGTAGGATATGTTTGTGAGACCGACTCTTTTGCATCAGATAGGATCATCCCGGAAGTCAGAAAAGGTGATCTATTGGTTTTTAAAAATGCAGGCGCCTATTGTGCGACCATGGCTTCAAACTATAATTCAAGGCCAAGACCAGCCGAGGTGTTGATTTATAAGGGCCAACATCATTTAATCAAAAGAAGAGAGACGATTGAAGATTTACTCAGTACGCAGGTGGAATTAAACTTGTTCGAATAATGGAAGTAAGAACCGCAAAAAGTGATGATCTAATTGCACTCGTCAAGCTTTTTGATAATTATCGGGTATGGTATAGAAAAAACTCAGATGTGGAGGGAGCTAAAAAATTCTTGGGAGAAAGATTAGAAAAAGGAGATTCACAAATTTATGTGTGTGGAGATGAGAATGAACTGGTAGGCTTTGTTCAATTATATCCATTGTTTTCTTCCACTCGCATGAAGAAATTTTGGCTATTAAATGACCTTTTCATTGATAGTACTCATCGCGGAAAGGGTCTTTCATTAATGTTAATAGAACGCTCAAAGGAATTAGTGAGGCAATCAGGAGCATGCGGAATGTTCCTGGAAACAGAAATCACTAATACCATTGGAAACAAACTTTATCCAAGAGCCGGCTTTCGTTTAAATGAAACCACAAATTTTTATGAATGGGAAGTTGACTAACTATTTTCAAACTCATGCTTGAGAAGCCATTGTTTGCGTTGGATCCCTCCACCGTATCCAACAATGCTTCCATCCGATCCAATAATTCTGTGGCAAGGGATAATGATAGAAATTCGATTTTCTCCGTTAGCTCTTGCCACAGCTCTTACCGCTTTCACATCTCCTACCACTCCTGCTTGTTGTTTGTATGAACGAGTCACTCCAAATGGGATTTGAAGTAATGCATCCCAGACCCTTTGCTGAAATTCGGTTCCGGGGACAACCAACGGAATATCGAAATTCTTCCTTCTACCCTCAAAATACTCAGCTAGTTGAGAAGATACCTTGTCAATCATTGGATGCTTTCCAGTCACCATTTCAGACTTAATCCTTTTCTTCAAGATATTTATCTGTGTTTCGATCATTTTCCGATCGGTAAACTCCAACAAGCACAGTCCCTCGTCTGTTACCCCAATCATCATGGGCCCGAGTGGCGTAGGTATGCGATTGATCGTAATAATCTGTCCTTCGGTGCCTGGTGAAAATCCTGTCATATTTTTAAATGTTTCAGAAAAACCGCTCAAAGATTCATAGCCTTGTTCAAATGCCGACCGAGTAACGGTTTGTCCTTCCTTGATTTTTAGAAATGCATTATTGATTCTGCTCATTCTTAAATAAGCCTGAAATGTCATTCCATGGGTCTTCTTGAAATATCTTCTTACCCTGCTTGGACTAAAACCAAGCTGAGTAAACTCATAATCCTTCCACTTTTTATCAGGCTTTTCCTCAACCAAATTCAACAGGGGAATTAACCATTCCGGATGGGATTGATAAGTTTTCATTGGCCGACAAATCTTACAGGCCCGATAACCATTCGTTAATGCCTCTTTAGTTGACTTAAAGAATTCAACATTTTCGTACTTCGGTTTACGAGCTGAGCACGTAGGCCTGCAAAAAATGCCAGTCGTCTTTACTCCGACGATGAAAACACCCTCATATTGGGAATTTTTGTCCAGAAGCGCCTGGTACATTTCGTCAGATGAAGGAAGTGCTATCATGCTTCAAAAATAGAATGACCATAATTCAAGGTACAACCGAAATTTGAACAAGCATTTTTAATTTTATAGATATGGCTTACAACGAACATTTAGCAGATAAACTTAGGCAAGCACTAAAAGAGCGTAAAGTACCCTTCGAGGAAAAGAAAATGATGGGGGGCTTGTGCATAATGGTAGATGATAAGATGTGTGTAGGAGTCATTAAAGATGACCTAATGGCACGTGTTGGTCCGCACGTTTATGATAAAGCCTTAAACCGTCCCAATGCCAGAATAATGGACTTTACTAAGCGTCCAATGAAGGGATACTTATATGTAAATGCGGAGGGTTGGGACAATGAAGAAGAACTCAGCAGCTGGCTGGATCAATGCCTCATTTTCAATAAAGAAGCCAAATCTTCTAAAAAGAAGTGATCACCCGTTCGGGTGATTTTTGAAAAATACTTTTTAACTTATATAGGAGAATCTATCATTGACCAAAAAAGTAAAGCTATGCATTACACTTGCGAAATCGATATTGACAAGCCTAGACACGAAGTTGTGAAGCTTTTTGAAAACACCGATAACATGAAATATTGGCAAAAAGGCCTGGTCAACTTTGAGCACATTTCTGGTGAGCCCGGCAAACCCGGAGCAGAATCACTGATCAAGTACGACATGGGTAAGCGAAAAATTGAGATGATAGAAACAGTCACCTTCAATAAGCTACCTGAAGAATTTCACGCAAACTTTCTGGCAAATGGTGTGACCAATATTCAGAAAAACTACTTTTCTGAATCCGATGGAAAAACCAAATGGGTTTCTGATTCAGAATTCAAGTTTACTGGTCTCATGAAACTTATGGCTTTCTTTATGGGGAAAAAAACATTCCAAAAACAAAGCCAGAGTTATCTCGAAGATTTCAAATCATTTGCCGAGGGTAATCCAAAGTACGGTTAAATAAAAAAGCCCCTGATAGGGGCCTTTTTTATGTCTTTATTCCGGTGTTTTTTCCTCCGGCCATTCTTCCTTGAAGCCTTTCCAAAAATCGTTGACCGTAGACTTCATGTCTTTCCTCAACATTAAAATACCTACAAGGTTAGGTAATGTCATCACGGCAATTGTAATGGCTGATAATGTCCAAATAATGGTCGTATCGGTAAATGCTGCAAAAAAGAATGCAATCACATATATTATACGATAGTATACTACCGACTTACTTCCCCAAATAAAGGTCATTGCTCTATCTCCATAGTAAGACCAGGAAATGGCGGTACTAAAGGCGAAAAGTAGCAGACCGAATACCACAATATATTTACCTGATTCTCCAAAAAGACCCTTCGTAAATGCGATAGTTGTCAAGGGGGCACTATGTACCAGAGATAGACCAGAAAATGATTGATCTCCCGTTGGTTTCCCATCTAAAATTGAGATGCTGCCGGTATATGGTTCATCATTCATTGATACCACGATATCTTCAGCTAGAGATCGAGCATGAATGAAAACAACATCAGATTGAATGGTGCCATTTTCAATGTTAATATCACCTGTATACAATTTATCTGTCGTGATCTTCTCCACATGGTCAATCACTTCCAATCTTCCCTCTCTAGAATCGAAATCAACCGTATTTTGCATGATGTATATGTCTGTATAGTCAAAATCATTCTGATGCTTTTGATTCCAAACACCTGAAGATAAAAGTACGAGTCCGGTTATTGTACAAATGACAATGGTATCAATGAATGGCTCTAAGATGGCTACAAAACCTTCTGATACGGGCTCATGACCTTTTGCAGATGCGTGTGCAATAGGTGCTGATCCCTGACCTGCTTCATTTGAAAACAAGCCTCTTCCAACTCCTTTATTGAAAGCCAATGAGATAGTTCCTCCTAAAAATCCGCCTGTCGCAGCAGACCCACTGAACAACTCAGAAAAAATGGAAACGAATGAGGGAATAATATTTCCCAGATTAGCAAAGATTACAGCAAAGGCACCAACGAAGTAGAGAATGGCCATGGTAGGAACCAATTTTTCAGTTACGGCCGCAATACGCTTAATACCACCAATAATCACAAATCCAAGCAATACGGCTAAGACGCCCCCCACTAGCATTTGATCTAATCCAAAAACAGAGTTCATGGAATCCGCTATACTATTGATCTGTGGTAAGCTTCCGGTTCCGAAGGAGGAGAGAACAGTCGCAATGGCGAAAATGACTCCCAACCACTTCATATTGAGCTTATTCTTCATGTAGTACATCGGACCTCCTGCCATAGTACCGTCTGCGGCCTTTTCTCTGTACTTGTGAGAAAGTGTAACCTCAACAAATTTTGTACACATACCAACAGCTGCAGTCATCAACATCCAAAATAGCGCCGCAGGGCCACCAATATGAACAGCCAATGCCACCCCTGCAATATTCCCGGTACCCACCGTTCCAGAAAGTGCAGTGGTTAGGGCCTGAAAGTGAGAGGTATCTCCTTCATCATCTGATTTATCAAACTTTCCTTTGACTACTTTAAAGGCAAAGCTGAAATACCTGATTTGCGGGAATTTCAAGTAAATGGTGAAAAACAGACCAGTTCCAAGTAATGCGTATGGGAACCACCATGAACTGCCAATAAAACTGTCTATTAGGGATAAAAAATTATTTAACTCTTGCATGAATCAGGTTTTCTTTAAGGGTTTTGGATTTTCGCAATCCGACAAAAATAGCTTTTTTCATGAATCACTTACCATCCATTCCATTTCATAGGTCGCTATCTTATTTGGGTGGAACTTTTGAATGGCTATCCTTTCATTTTTTGTATATTTCTGAAAACAATCCTAAAAAGTAAAACCTAAACATTTCATGGAAGAAGTAACGCAAGAAGCATCCAAGTATTCAGATATGGCCTTTGACCTTGCCTTAAACTGGGGACCTAAAGTTGCTGCAGCAATTGTGACCTTATTGATCGGCCTTTGGATCATTGGGATTTTTAGCAGAGGTATTGGGAGGGCTATGGAAAAAAGAAACGTAGACACATCACTCAGGCCGTTCATCAGGACATTAGTATCTGCTTCGCTTAAAGTAATGCTCTTCATTTCCGTGATTGGAATGGTGGGAATCGAGGCGACAAGTTTCGTAGCGGTATTAGGAGCAGCAGGTTTGGCCATAGGTCTGGCATTGCAAGGCACGCTTCAAAATTTTGCAGGTGGTGTGATTATTCTCTTGCTAAAACCTTTTAAAGTAGGTGATTGGATTGATACTGGAAGTTATGCCGGAACGGTTCATTCCATCCAGGTATTTAACACCTACTTAAAGTCTCCAGATAACAAAACAATCATCTTACCCAATGGCTCACTCGCCAATACTTCTTTAACAAATTTCTCAGCTGAACCAAGAAGAAGAGTGGATTGGACTTTTGGGGTTGCTTATGGTGATAGTACAGAAAAAACACGGAATGTATTAATGGAATTAATCAATGCAGACAACCGAATCTTAAAAGATCCGGAGCCTTTTATTGCTGTCTCAGAATTGGCCGATAGTTCTGTCAATTTTGTGGTCCGAGTGTGGGTAGAAGGATCAGATTATTGGGGTGTATATTTTGAAATGAATGAAAATGTTTATAACACC
Source organism: Ekhidna sp. (assembly GCA_965601465.1). Taxonomy (GTDB): domain Bacteria; phylum Bacteroidota; class Bacteroidia; order Cytophagales; family Cyclobacteriaceae; genus Ekhidna. The sequence goes on from OZ271834.1 coordinate 4,938,121, forward strand.
TTCAATGAGAAAGGACTCAATATTCCGTACCCTCAAATGGATGTTCATGTTCACAAAGAGGGTTAGTGATCACAATAAATAAAACTCGAAAAGTCCGGTTTTGGGATCGGACTTCTTTATTTTTATAATAATGAGACAGAATATTTCATCGGGAGCACCCTGGGAAGATCAAGTAGGTTACTGCAGGGCAGTACGAATTGGCAACACCATCGAAGTTTCAGGAACCGCCCCGGTTCGAGATGGAAAAACCGTGGGGGATAATGCATACGAGCAAACCAAAATTTGCCTTGAGATCATCCAAAACGCTATTGAAAAAGCAGGAGGAAAGATTGAAGACGTTATTCGTACCCGCATGTATGTGACCGATATTTCTCAATGGGTAGCCATTGGAAAAGCACATGGAGAAGTTTTCTCACAGATCAAGCCATCCACCACAATGGTAGAAGTAAGTGCTTTGATTGAGCCAGATATGCTCATTGAAATTGAAGCTACAGCTATTGTTGATTGATTTAAAGGCTCCGAATTTTCGAAATCATTTTATTTCTAGTGGTGGTATCTGGTAGGATCCCAATACCAGCGCCCAAATTGTCCCGCATGTGCTTCTCTTTTGAAGTCCCAGGAATCACACACGTGACGGCCGTATTGGATAGTAAATATTTAAGAAAGAATTGCCCCCAACTATTACAGTCAAATTCCGATGCCCATTCGGGTAATCCCTTGTCTCGAACTTTTCGGAAAAGTGAACCTCCAGCATATGGTCTGTTTGTGATCACAGCAACCCCTTTATCTTCAGCTAAGGGTAAGAGGGACTTTTCGGCATTTCGATTATTGATTGAATAATTTACCTGTACAAAATCCAGCTTTTCCGTTTTGATGATTCTTTCCATTTCGTTGTGTGCACTATCCAAATAATGCGTGATCCCAGTGTATCGAATCAATCCCCGATCCTTCCAGTCGTACAATGTCTTGATATGTGTCTTCCAGTCTTGAAGATTATGAATCTGCATCAAATCCATCGGATTCACTTTCATTCTTATCATAGATGTGTTCATTTGATCAATACCAGATTGTCTTCCGGTTGTCCAAACTTTCGTGGCAAAAAATAACTGATCTTGAATATTGGCCTCCATAGCCAAATCACCTACCACTCCTTCAGATGATCCGTACATAGGCGATGAGTCAATTACGTTACCTCCACCTTCAGATAGTGCTCGTAAAACTGCTTTTAGTGATGTTCTCTTCGTAATAGAATTACCAACGTCAAAAGTCTGCCAGGTCCCCAATCCAACTACACCTATCCTTTCCCCGGAATAGGGGATGGTTCTTTTCATAATTTGGTTGTTGGAAGAAAATGAGAGATTAGGTATAGCCAATGCAGATACACCTACACCTATGTGTTTAAGCGCTTTTCTTCGTGATATTGGAATTGTTGTTTTCATTTCTTTCAATCGTTAATGATAAGGTTTTAAACATATCGCCTAATTTAAATCCAGAGAGCATCCAGGCTACTGCAATTGGTATCGCCAGAAAAGATATTACTTGTAAGGATGAAACTACTGCATTAAGTCCGGTAAATAGCCACCCGCTAATAGCGTCTCCACCCCGGTAAATAGCTGTATCAATAAAATTTTTGCTATTGTACTTTTCAGCAGTACTCAAACGAGTAAAGAGGATCTCACGCGAAGGCTTTTGTATAGAAAAATTAAACGTTCGATAAAGGATTTGGATAACCAATAAAACAGCCACTGATTGATGTATCCCAAGTGCAAGAAATCCCAATGATGCAATAAAAGGTGCAGTCATTAAGGCGATTGCGATTCCTACCTTTCTAAATATTTGTTCTGCTAAAAAGAATTGAAATATTAATGTGAGGCTATTCACCAGCAAGTCTCTGGTGCCAAAGTAAAGGGTACGATCGGCTGGTAATGTATATGCTTTTGATATGATGTGTGCTTGCTCAAAATAAAGAAAAGTGGATACACTCGTGTATAGCAAAATGAATAGCCCTAATTGCTTCAAAAATGGAGAGTGCCACATCAGAATTAAACCTTGCCAAATGCTTTTGGACGTGTAGATCGTGAGGTGATGACTTCCAGATTCACTTGTCTTGGTAATAAGTAGTTTTAAAAAATAGGTCGCAACCAAGAGTAAAATGGTAGATATCAATAATAGGTTGATAATACCGATGGTACCTACTAAAGAAGTCGCAATTAATGGTCCACAAATAGCACCAGTACTACCCCCTGCGGCAATTGGTCCAAACAACCGTTTGGCTTGATCTGGAGAGAAAATATCTGCATGAAAACTCCAAAAAATGGATATAACGAAAAGATTGAAAACACTGAGCCAAATAAAAAAACTAGCATAGATAAATCCTGATGGCACCCATTGAAACAAGAAGAAATACAGAAGAATATTGCCAGCAAAGAATAGATAAATACGAATCAAGAGCAGGTTTCGTGGTATCTTCTTAATCAGATAACCAAAAATGGGAACAATGATTAACATCACTAGAAAGGTACCTGTAAATAGCCATTGCATATTTTCAACCCCTGCCTGAATCCCCATTTCATCCCTTACAGGTCGAAGAATGAAATAACTACTCATCAAAAAGAAAAAGTAACTAAATGAAGCACTTACAAGCCTCATCTCCTCTCTTGAAAGGTTAAATACTCGAAATAGATAATTCATTACTTTTCGAGTTACATGATCATTTGTAAGAAGTCTCCCGTATTAATTAATCTGTTAGGTTTATTAATTAATTGATGCTTTAATCGCTTGATGAATACTGATTCAATTGTTCTTATCATTTGTGGTTCGGGAGTGATTCAGAGTCTGTTTTTATCGATATACATTCTCCTGTCCCGTAAAATTCAATCTCATGAGAGGTTGTTATTGGGACTTCTACTTATGGCTATATCTATCCGATTAATCAAATCAATCGGTTGGTATTTTTTTGGTATTGAAGAACAGATTTTCCTGAACATTGGATTTGCGGCGCATGGATTTATAGGTCCGATTCTCGTAATCTATTTTGCGAAGAAGTCACACCTACTTCATAATTCGATCTACCCATTTTTAACGCTGCTACCAGCACTGGTTTTACTTTTAGCAACACCCATACTCACATTAAATAACTTCTGGTACATAGGTGGGTACAAAGCCTTGCTTTACTATACAATCCTATTCTTACTGATTGCCGGCTATTACTTATGGGCTATCTATAAGGGTAAAAAAATCTACTTTCCATGGTATAGAAACCTGTATTTAGGAGTTTCAATTTTTTGTGTTTCCTACTTTACAAATTACATATTTGGACTCAATCCTTACATAACAGGCCCTTTGGTTTACACTTTAGTAATTTACCTTATCAGTTTTATCATATTTTCTAACCAGGAAATATTTACACCTTTAGGAGACAAAAAGAAATATAGAAATATCAATCTAAGTACTGATCAAATCGCTCGTCACAAAAAGCGAATTGAACGTGTAATGTTGGATCAGAAGCCCTATCTCAACAACGATTTTAGCTTATCCGAACTCTCAACATTAACATCCATACCCAAACACCTGCTTTCAAGGTTCTTCAGCGAAAATATGAATCAAAGCTTCTCAGAGTTTACCAATAATTTCCGCATTTCAAAGGCAAAAGAATTATTGATCGACAAGGAATTTAAACATCATAAAATAGCCGTGATTGCATATGAGTGCGGATTTAATTCTCTTTCTTCTTTCAATTCCGCTTTCAAGAAAACGGTCAATCAATCTCCATCAGATTTTCGGAGGAGTTCACTGAATCCTAATCAAGAATCCGATAATTCAGTCAATTAAAACTTACAATTGTTCCATCCATTCCTTCAGCTGATTTCTATATTTAGATTCTTTTACATTATGGCCCTCTCCATCAATTTGAAGTATCGTGTAATTCTTACCCATTTCCTTCAGCCTTTCTAAATTTTCAATGCTTGCGTCCACAGGTCCCAGTCGATCTAGGTTAGGGTCGCCAAAAATCCATAAAATTGGCACGTTTGATCTCTCCAGATATGGGATAGGATTAAAATCGACAATTGTTGCATACCACTTTCGGTATTGTACCATCAATTGTGAATGTGGATCAGTGATTCCATACACATGCTCAAACCAGGATTCATCTTTATACTCATTGAACAACTCTACCCAACGATCAATTTCTTCATCGGATCTTTTTGCTTCCAATTGTTGGAGTCCTTTAGATTTCTCAATTTGATCTTCAGACAACCCCACCCCTCTAAGTCTTGCGCTTCTCTCAAAAATTCTATCCTCACCAACTGTCGTAACCGACACTGATCTCATAATCATGAAATTTAGCTCAGGTATTTTTTGCGTTACTAATGAAGCTACCCATCCCCCCTGACTTGAAGCGAAGAGGCCAATTTTTTCAGGATTAACCTCGCTCCTGGTCTTCAAATAATCGATAGCGGCAACAACATCTTTTGCTAGCGTATCGAAACTGAACCTGTTCCAGTCATCCTTGGTTCCCTGAGATTCTCCTGCTCCACGTTTGTCAAATGTTAATGCTACAAAACCATTTTTTGACATCCATTTTGCGCTGTAGCTACTATTGTCTGCATTTTCAGGTCCTGATCCATGAACAAAAACGACAGAAGGAAATGGACCATCCCCATCAGGGATGTAGATCGTTCCTACGAGTTTAACTTCTCCACTTTTAAAACTGATTCTTTCTTTTTTCCCTTTGGCTAATAGAAAAATACTAAGCAGTACTAGCCCTAGTGTTAAATAAACCTTTTTCATTCTATTTTGAGTTTGAAGCTAACATACCCATTTGAAGCAGTGGCAACGCCTCATAAAAGAAATGGGACTATTTTTTCTTTAAAAACTCAGATGGGGTGAGTCCTGTCTGATTCTTAAATATTCGATTCATAGAGGACTTACTGTTGAAACCACAGGCATAGGCTATTTGCAGCAAATTATCTTGCGAGTCGGTGTTTTCAGATAATTTCTCCTTCATTCTTTCTACTCTATAGCCATTAATAAAATCAGAAAAGGTAACTCCTAGATATCTATTCAGCAGAAATGAAAACTGTTGAGGATTGAGTCCAATTTGCTGGGCAAGATCATCGGATGTCATTTCCGAATCCAGGTATGGTTCCTTTTCCATCATAAGAATTTGTAGATTTTTGGCATATACATATTCGTCACCGGAAAAGAAGCTCTTTACTGCAAGCGAATACTTATTTGGATCAACTGCCTGGGGGTCACGGAAAATCATGATGGAAAAACTAAACAGGATACCTGCGACAATCAAACTTCCTATATCATCCGAATCGGGCATGGTGAAGGGTTGGAAGTAGTTGACAAAAAAAGAAGAATAGATCACAAGTATTCCAAACAAGAGTAATAGATTGAAATAATAGACCTTTTGCGATGGATGATACCCTTTTACATGTATGATCAATTCTTTTAACATTTGATTTTTTCTTCTCAGAAGAGCTAGAATGTAGGACAGAAAAGTGATGGAGACTAGAAACTTGAACATCACAAAATACGCAATTGCATCTGGGATTTCTTTGTTGTCAATGAAGAAGAAATTTGTATTTAAAAAAAGCCAATTCCAGGTGAGACCAATGAAAGATGGTAGAAACCATACTAGATCTTTGAGTTTATATTGGCTTCTCTGACCTATAACATATTGTGTGTAATAAACTAAAAATGGCCACATGAAAAGATCAAATGAGATCGAGTACAAGTGAAAGAGCTTAAAGTGTACGACAAAACCCAATCGCTCGATCAATTCTGAAAAAAGTAGCGCCACGAGTATAATCATGACCAACGTGATATTTTGGACATGGAAACTGTACCTCTTCAAAAGAGTGATCAGAAGAATAATTAACAACGATCCGATAACAATACCTGTAATAAAAGGAATGGCCCATGGATCAGCTGTTACTTTCATGATTTTAGCGGTTATGCATTACGATATCATATATAAAACTGGTAGCTAACTTGGCAGTCCTGCCATCATCGTAGCTAGGACTCATTTCTGCCACGTCAAAACTTTTCAACTTTCCGGATTGAAAAATTCCCTTCATGAGAGGTTTTATGTGATGCGGCAATGCACCATATGGATTCACAGCACTGACTCCAGGTGCCACTCCTGCAGAAAATACGTCCAAATCCAATGTGATGCTGACGATATCTACCTGATCCATGAAGTAAAGAATTCTAGCTAATAAATCTTCTTGAGGCTCCATCAATAATTCCTCCATTGAAATAAATGATTGCCCTTTTTCACGCATGAATGAAAACATGGATCCAATATTAACCGCCTCATTGATCCCGACTGGGAAGTAGCTAAATCTATTATTCTCATCGAAAAGCTGTCTGGCCCAGCTCCCGGAGTGTGCTCCTTGGGGATATTCACGAAGATCAAAATGCGGATCGAAATTTATAATACCTACTTTCTTATCAGGAAACGCGTTAAATACCCCTTTTCCGTGTGAATAGCTAATCTCGTGACCTCCTCCGAGAAGGATCGGGAAAGATTCATTGATCAATAAGGCCTCCACATACCTGGCCAACTCCTGCTGAGCACTTTCAAGCTGATCGCCACTGACAATCACATCACCTCCATCATGCAATTTCAAAGAAGGATCAAAATGAATCGCCAGATTGACCATGGCACTTCTTATCGCATCCGGACCTTCTACAGCTCCAACTCTCCCGAGATTACGCTTCACTCCAACGTCAGAACAGAAGCCAAGTATGCAATACCCGTTCGGTAATTGTGCATTTAAATCAGCAATTTCAACTGCCTGATGCCAAACATCACGAACGGATCCAGGGTCTTGACGCCCTTTCCAAATTGATTTATTCCCCGGCCTATACATTACTTACTCTGTTACCATTCTTCCAAATCATATTTGGCTTGATTTTCCCCTGATTATAGAGGATTTCACGATAGTCATTTACAGGAAATGCGATCATGTCTGCTTTCATTCCATTAGCAAGCTTACCCCTATCGTACAAACCCAAGGCCTTGGCCGCCCGGAAGGTGATTCCTGAAAAAATTTCAGCAGAGGAGAGTTTCTCATAGATTCCTAGAATTGAAGCCTGGACGAGCAAATCACCCATGGGTGCCGATCCTGGATTCCAGTCCGTCGAAATTGCTAAAGAAGCACCTGCATCAAGAAGCTTTCTAGCTGGGGTGAAATTCATGCCTAATCCTAAACTAGCTCCTGGCAATGCCACTGCTACCGTATCAGATTTCGCAAGTATCTCTACTTCACGGTCTGTACTGGCCTCCAGGTGATCAGCACTTCTTGCTCCTAGTTCTGCAGCTATCTGGCTTCCACCAATGTGAAACTGATCGGCGTGAATCGTTAAATCAAATCCAAGGTTTTTTGCTTTTTGAAGGTATTCTTCTGCAATTTCCATAGGAAAAGCAGAAGGTTCTACGAAAATATCAATTCGGTTGGTGAGGCCTTTCACAAGCAATTGAGGAAGAAGTTCCCTCTCCAGGTAGGCCAAAAACTCCCTTTTGTTTTCAAATTCCTTTGGACAAACATGAGCCGCCAAACATGTTGGGATCAGATCGGCAGTAATGTGTGCTTGGCCATCTTTTACCACTTCTAATATCTTAAGCTCGTTTTCCACATCCAGACCATAACCACTTTTAACTTCTATGGTAGTTACACCATCCATTAAATGTCTATTGGCCCTTTGAATTAAACCCTTACGCAGTTCTTTTGAATCCGCTTCCCTGGTCTTGGAAACCGAATCGAAAATGCCTCCACCCTGTTCCAGAATTTTCTCATATGACTCACCAGACATGCGCAATGTATAATCCCTGGCACGTGTTCCACCCCACACCAAATGTGTATGACAATCCACCAATCCGGGCAATAAAATTTGATTTCCTCCTACCTCCTCTACTTCAGTAGCTTCACTATTTAACTGATCAAAATCACCTATTCTGAAAATTTTATCATCTTTAATAATTACACCCGCATTTTGAACAATATCTAACGTAGAGTCATCTAAAGCGCCTTTTTCAGCGGCACTTGCAAGGGTCGCTGCCTGAGTAAATGGGCCAATGAGTTTTGACATGGTATGAAAATTGAATTAACCGAAATCGATATTAAAATTCAAAAGTGAGATTTATTATCAAATACTGTAAATTATAATGGACGATTCCGTGCCAAATAATAAAAATTATCTATGTGCATGAAAAGTTACGACTTTTGTCAATGTATTCACGAACCACAATGAACATGAAAAAATACCTGATTACTTCACTCTTGATATTCCTGTCCTTTTTTGCTTTTGCGCAAATGGGTAGCTTGGGATTCTCCTTGGGCTTACCACAAAATGAGTTTAAAGAAAATACAGATGCTACTGGTTTTGGTGGCGACCTAACATTTGCCTTTCCTTTTCAAAAAGGTACACCTATCTATTTGGGTCTCGATATAAATTATATGGTGTATGGTTTGAATAAAAAGGATGAGGAGCTCTTTGCTCAGGTCACCTTGTCCAACGGAACGCCTATAGGAGATCCACTGAGAATTCCACTGAGAATTATTAATACCAGTAGTCTTTTTGGTACTCATGCGTTTATTCGTGCAGTGGCGCCATTTGAGCAAATTCAGCCTTACGGAGAAGTCCTCTTCGGATTTCGATACATTTCCACTAATGTGAAAATTAGGGACATGTCTGATGATAACAGGTGGAGCGGAGATCCTGATGACGATGTTATCCTTCGAGAGACCGTATTGGATGATTGGATCTTGAGCTACGGTTTTGGGGGCGGATTTTTAATAAAGGTTGGGAGCAATTTCTATATTGACTTGCGTGCTGATTTCTTCAAAGGTCAGCGTGCTCAGTACTTTGATGGAGAAGATACGCAAGCCTGGAACATTGAATTTAGTGGCGATCCTACTTCATTCGACAGTAATACTGTTGGGGGAGATCAACTATCTTTTGCGACAGAAGCAAGGGAATCAACCACTGACTTACTCACTATCAAATTTGGTGTAGCCTTTAAGATTTAATATCCGTATTTTTCTTTCCAGCGTGTGCGGAGGAACTTCCGTAGTTCCTCCTCTCGTGTATTTTGACCTGGGTCATAAAGCTTTGTCCCCTTAATCTCTTCGGGTAAAAACTCCATTTCCGCAAAATTCATGGGATGATCATGTGCGTATTTGTATCCTTTCCCGTAGCCTTGATCCTTCATGAGTTTAGTAGGAGAATTGCGAATAGCCATAGGAACTGGAAGATCCCCTGTTTTTTGAACCATGGCTTGCGCTTGATTGATGGCCATGTAACTTGCATTGCTCTTTGGGGATGAGGCCAGATAAGTCACACACTGTGAAAGGATGATGCGAGATTCCGGATACCCAATCATATTCACTGCCTGGAAAGCATTAGTAGCCATTACAAGAGCCGTAGGATTTGCATTACCAATATCTTCAGAGGCCAATATCACCAACCTTCTGGCAATAAACTTTACATCTTCACCTCCTTCTATCATCCTAGCCAAATAATAGACCGCTGCATTTGGATCGCTGCCACGAATGGATTTTATGAAAGCAGAAATAACATCATAGTGCATCTCTCCTTTTTTATCGTAGAGCACCGTTTTCCTTTGTGCAGCCTCAATGACTTTTTCATCAGTGATAATTTTTTTCTCCTCTGAATCACTCTTGATGACTAGCTCCAATAAATTCAAAAGCTTTCTTCCATCTCCACCCGAGAGATTAAAAAGTGCCTCTGATTCGTTCAATTCTATCTGCAATTTCTTCAGATCATCATCTTCAGCAATTGCTTTTTCTACAAGCTTCAATAGATGTTCCTTCTTAAGTGCATTAAGGGTATAGACCTGGGACCTTGAAATCAAAGCAGAATTCACCTCGAAACTTGGATTCTCAGTGGTTGCTCCAATTAAAGTAATTACTCCTTTTTCTACCGCTCCCAAGAGTGCATCCTGCTGTGCCTTATTGAAACGGTGGATCTCATCAATAAAAAGAATTGCCTTATTTCCGCGACTTGCAATTTGAATGACTTCCCGGACCTCTTTTACACCAGAACTAATCGCACTCAGCGTATGGAATGGACGTTTAACCTCATTGGCGATAATATTAGCAATAGTGGTCTTGCCAGTACCCGGTGGTCCCCAGAGTATCATGGATGGAATCTGACCAGAACTTATCGCCCTTTTTAATACCCCATTTTCTCCAACCAGATGTTCTTGACCTATCAAATCTGATAGTTTGGAAGGTCGCATGCGTTCAGCTAGTGGTGACTGATCTTGAAACATAGAGTAAAGTTATACTAAAAATATTAGCATCATTGACAATTCTTCAACTGCTCTGCGAGCTTATCAGCTCGTACTTTCTGTCTCATCGCTTCAGCTAGATTTTCATCTGCCTGTTGCATTGCTTTTTGAGCCATAGCAGCTTGTTTATCAGATTCTATGCGGTGTTGCTCTGAGATGGCTCGTTGGCGTTCAGCTTCAGCCAGGTTTTGATTAGCTTGATTTGTCGCTACCTCAGCCAACCGTCTCTGCTCCATTGCCATTTTTTCCAATTCTTTGACTTTTTCATCTGATCTCGATTCATTTGAAAGCCTTGTTACTTCCGCTTTAAGCCGTTCATTTTCCTCTTTGAGGTTTGTATCAGGGGCACAAGAAAAGGTAATGATTGTAATTAGAATAAATAATGGTGCTTTCATCTCTCTTTTTACTATAAAGCTACCCAAATCATTTTCGTAGGACAATTACATTCCCAGCTAGAATCAAAATCATACCAAGTAACACATGCCAGCCTAACAAATAATCCTCAAAAATGACAGATAAGGCTACTGCGATCACCGGTATTACTACCAAGACATAAGCAGCCTTATCTGCGCCAATTTTTCCTATGAGTGTGAGGTATGAACCAAAGGCGATAATGGACCCAAAGACAGATAGATAAAGTAGGGACGCCAAATAATCAAAGCTTAAATCGATTGTGGCAGGTGGGCCGGTAATAAATGCAATAAGTCCAATGATTAGTCCACCATATAACATACCAAACGCATTCGTTTGAATCACAGGTAAACTAATTGATTGATTGTAGGCAGAAGTGATATTACCCAGAGAAGCTATTACAACCGAAATAAAACATATGGTCAAGTGAAAGGTCTTGATCTCTTCGGGCTTTAACCCAATGAGTTCTTGTTTAAAAAGCAGTATCGTGCCAAGGATACCAAGTAGAGCTCCAATAAACACTTTTTTCTCTGCCACTCTTTTAAGGAAAATTTTACCAAACAGAACATTCATGAAGATGATACATGAAAACATGATGGCCACTAGCGCACTAATAAGTTCTTGTTCAGCGATGTAGACAAACCAATAATTGAAGCCAAATAGAAAGGCCCCTTGTTGTGCCATTCGCAAGTGTTCTCGAAAAGTGAATTGTAGATTTAACGACTTCAATCTGGAAAAAACAAGAAGTATGATCCCAGCCAATATGAATCGATAACTCACTGACCAGTTGGGATCAACGACTCCTAGCTGGAATTTGATCACAAAAAATGTAGATCCCCAAATCAAAGCCGGGATAATGAAGAGCGATGAAGAGCTGATTCTCATGCCTCGAAGCTACTGCTTTGAACGTGTGATTTCCTTTCTTTATGGATGAAGATTATTCATCCATCTACGCCATATTGTTCATATTAATATGCGAACAACTTAGAGTTGCTCCATATACATTTGCGCGGTGAATTGGTCCACACTAAAAACATACAGTGCACTAACACTTGTTAGTCTCTTCTACGGGATTAACTACAGTATATTGAAAATTGTAGTACCGGATTATGTAGGCCCGTATGGACTGATTGTTTTTCGAGTTACCATTGGAGCCACCGTTTTTTGGATCATTAACTTTCTCAGCATAGAAAAGGTTAATTGGAAGGAGGACGGTAAGACATTCGTTCTCTGTGCACTTTCTGGTGTCGCTATAAATCAGCTTTTATTTTACAAGGGTATTAGTCTGACTTCTGCAGTCAATGGCTCCATCATAATGACCCTCACTCCGGTACTTGTATTAATCTGGGCATCGATATTAATTGGAGAAAAAATCACAGCCAGAAAAGTGATAGGTATATTCTTAGGTTTAATTGGAGCAGTAATCATTCTTTATCAGCCGGACGCGTTGCTTATTACCGGCAATTGGAAAGGAGATGTCTTGGTTCTCATAAATGGTGCTAGTTACGGTTGTTATCTGGTTATCGTTAAGCCATTGATGAAGAAATATAAACCTATGACTGTTGTCACTTGGGTTTTTACCATCGCCATAGTGTTTGTAATCCCAGTCGGGATCTTTGAGGCTAGTCAAGTTGATTTTGGAAATCTGCCTGCAAAAGTGTGGTGGAGTATGGCGTATGCAATTCTTATCGTAACGGTCGTCGTATATTTTCTCAATGCGTGGACCCTTGTTAGAGTCAATTCGTCTGTGGTTGGAGCATTTATCTACTTACAGCCAGTATTTGCTACCATGACAGCTATTCTGTTTTTTAACGAAGTATTCCTACTAAAACACCTTTTAGCGGCAGCATTTGTGTTTACAGGTGTGTGGTTAGTGACAATGGCTAAGAAATCCTCTGGATAGAATCAGCAAATTCATTTAGTTCCTTGTCAGTAAAGTCCAGATGAGTGACAAATCGAACCAGTCCTGGTCCAAATCCCACTGCAAGAATATTCTGCTTCTTCAGTTCATCCAACAGCCATTGCTCTGACTTACCTTCCGCTAATTTTGCAATTACAATGTTCGTATCAACTGGATATACCTCCTCAATAAAACTTAATTCATTTAAAGTTTCACCAATTTTTTGTGCTCGCGAGTGATCCTCTTTGAGTCGATCAATTTGTTGGTCGAGTGCATATATGCATGCAGCCGCTAAATAACCCGCTTGTCTCATACCTCCTCCAAAGACCTTGCGGACTCTGCGGGCTTCTTTTATGTTTGCTTTGGTCCCTAACAGTACTGAGCCCACTGGAGCTCCAAGTCCTTTAGAAAAGCAAATGGATATGGTATCAAAAAGTCGTCCGTATTCAGCGGCACTTTCACCCGTCTCTACAAGCGCATTAAAAAAGCGAGCACCATCTAAATGAAGTTTCAGATTGCTTTCATTACATACCTTTCTAATTTTTCTTATCTCTTCAATGTCGTAGATGGATCCGCCACCTTTATTCATGGTGTTTTCCAAGACGACCAATTTCGAATGAGGGAAATGAATATCATCCGGATTAATACTTGCTCTCACCTGATCAGCAGTAATTCTACCACGATCTCCTTCGAGCAGCTTCGGTGAGAGCATGGAGTTATACATCATTCCTCCTCCCTCATATAAATAGACATGAGAATATTTATGACAGATCACCTCATCCTGTGGACGCGTATGAATGCGCATAGCTATTTGATTGGTCATAGTTCCGGATGGGCAGTACAATGCATCTTCCATCCCAAATAGGCTGGAAATTTTTTCCTGAAGCTCATTTACAGTTGGATCATCTCCGAAAACATCATCACCCACCTTGGCGGAGAACATTGCATCCAGCATTCCAGGTGTAGGTTTGGTAATCGTATCGCTTCTTAAATCAATCATTAGAATAGTTTGTTAAAATCCAATCAGAGTGTTTGAATGACTCCCAGGGAACACTTGCCAGGTCTACATTTTTATCAATCAACTGTTTAGCCGGATGTCCATTTAGTGATACCCTGGTATCTACATACACCGCAACATCTTTTCCTTGCTCGTTATATTCATTTTTCAGCCGCTGCGCTAACGTCCATATCATATCCGGCTGTCCACCAATCGTTGCTCTCTGATCGTTGGAAAGGTAATTTTTTAGAATTATTCGTTTCCTTTCTCCAGTTTGTTTATTATAGACAAACACTCTTAATGACGATGTTTTAGATCGAAGCATCATTCGCCAGGAAAGACGATGGCCCTCTTCTGTAAAACCAACATTCCCTTCAAAAAGATGATGACGAAGTGGTAATAATAACTGAACAATGAAATAGACAAAAATTAAGTAGGTCCAACCCAACGCCAGTGGTCTTCGCACCGGGTAAACTTTGGGTTTCTTTTTAAAGAATATTTTCCGAATGGTTTCCGGGGGGAAAAAGAATGCAGTGAGCCCAATCATTAGATATGGGAAAATACCAATCTGAAAAACGACCGAATTGAATAAATTGAAGATAATGGATAAGACAAATCCCAATTTTCTCGTTTTCGGATGTAGTAATAAAAAGAATATAGTTCCATCATAGACGATTCCGCCCCAGGCAATGGCATGTTGAAACCAACTTTCCTGAAGCAACGGCCCTATCAGCCAATAATTGGATTTATAGCCAAACCATATACTTAACGGACGAGCTTCCAGCCAATCCAAATGTATTTTATGAATGCTGGCATAGACATAAACAATCAATATTTGGACGATGAAAAAATAATGACAAACTCGGGCACACGTCTGTTTGGGAATAGTAAGGCCAAAGTAAGCATCAAGTGACTTGCCTTTGTGAGCAGGAAGCAAAAGCATGGCAGCACTGAGTAGGACCAACAAATAGTAGTGATTATTATAATGGGTCTTTTGCATCATGTAAACGATCGTCCACATGCCAAGAAAAACGAAGGTTGAAGCCCTGTAAAACAACCCGACCATAATGCCCAGAGCGGCAATGCCCATCACTACGAAATAATAGATCATTCCATCACCCTCAAGTGGCTGCAACCATTCGAAACCAATAACAGTGAAAGTAAATTCCGGATCAAGGAAGGTTTTTTTTACCCATCCTGTTGCGACGGCTCCAAAACTTTCAGCAGCTGCAAGAAAGCCAAACACCATACGAAAAAGTACCAGTGGACTATTGTCAACCTCGGTTCCTAAGAAAGTCCTTACAGATTGGAGCATTACACAACGTATTTGAGTTGTGAAAATAGCGGTAAGAGAATGGAATTTCTGAAAAGAAATAAAAAAAGGAGCTCGAAAGCTCCCTATTTCTAAACCTAGTAAATATGAAGAGGATTAATTTACTGTCTTGTTTAACGCTTTTTTCTTCTTAGAGGTTTTGATGTTTAACGATCTTTAACCTTTAGACAGACCTATTTATCGAAAGATTAATCGCTCTAAAAAAAATATTTCAAATAATATTCTGCGAAAAGTGTGCCAATTCGTCCTCCATCGAGAATAAAATCAAAAACTTTTGATAGAATTTTCAGGTTTCTTGAATCGGAATTGAATTAGTAATTGGTAGACAGTATTAATCATATATTTTTGCGGAAAATCTAAAAGAAATGAGTGTTCTTGTAAATAAAGATTCCAAAATCATCGTACAGGGTTTTACTGGCTCTGAAGGTACTTTTCATGCAGGTCAAATGATCGAATATGGTTCGAACGTTGTAGGCGGTGTTACTCCTGGTAAAGGAGGACAGACACATCTCGATAAACCTGTATTCAATACAGTAAAAGAAGCTGTGGACCAAACTGGAGCTGATGTGACTATCATATTCGTACCACCGGCATTTGCTGCTGACGCCATCATGGAAGCCGCAGACGCGGGAATCAAGGTTATCGTTACCATCACTGAGGGTATTCCTGTAAAAGATATGATGGACGCTAAGCCTTACGCTAAATCAAGAGGTGCTGTGCTCGTAGGACCGAATTGTCCGGGAGTTATTACTCCGGAAGAGGCTAAGGTTGGAATCATGCCCGGATTCGTGTTCAAAAAAGGAAAAGTGGGAATTGTTTCAAAATCAGGAACATTGACTTATGAAGCTGCTGACCAGGTGGTGAAAGCAGGAATGGGTATTTCTACAGCAATCGGAATTGGTGGAGATCCAATCATCGGTACTTCTACGAAAGAAGCAGTTCAAATGCTTATGGAAGATCCAGAAACCGATGGAATTGTAATGATTGGAGAAATTGGTGGATCTTATGAAGCAGATGCCGCAAGATGGATTCAAGAAAATGGAAATAAAAAACCTGTTGTAGGTTTCATTGCTGGCCAAACAGCTCCTCCTGGAAGAAGGATGGGTCACGCTGGAGCAATTATCGGTGGAAAAGACGATACTGCCGAAGCTAAAATGAGAATTATGGGAGAATGTGGATTACACGTAGTAGACTCTCCTGCTGATATCGGTGAAGTAATGAAAAAGGCCCTTAGCTGATTTCTAATCACTAAAAAACTTGGAACCCTGATGTGCAAACATCAGGGTTTTTTTGTGATCATTTTAAATCAACTAAAAATTTAGTTTGAAAATAATTTGGAACTTTAAACTAATTATTTAGTTTTGAAACTAAGTTATTAGTTAATAGGTATAAAATATGAAACCACTTACCCAGGCAGAAGAAGAAATCATGCAAATTCTTTGGCAACTTGAAAAAGCATTTGTTAAAGACATTGTAGAAGAATACGATGATCCAAAACCAGCCTATAATACCATTTCAACATTAATTAGAATAATGGAAAAGAAGGGATTTGTCGGGTATGAAGCATTCGGTAAATCTCATCGCTATTACCCTTTGATTGACAAGGAAGATTATAGTAAAAAGTACCTCAATCGATTTGTTGACAAATACTTCAGCGGCTCATATAAAGACCTTGTTTCGTTCTTTACCAAGGAAAAAGAAATGAGTGTGAAAGACCTAGAGAAACTATTGGACGAACTTAAAAAAGACCAAAAATGATCATTTATATAGTCGAATTTGCCATCCTGCATCTCTTATTCTTTGGGATATACAAAGTGATGCTTTCAAGAGAAACTCAACTTGGATTCCTCCGATTATTTCTTGTCGGTTCTACCATACTTAGCCTAACGCTCCCATTACTTGAAATTCCAACAACAGCATCTATCCCAACCATTAATATGGATGCGATCATCCTACCAATGATGAGTGTGAATACTGAGGTTCAAACATTCACTTTACCCTGGTATCTAATTTTAACTGGAGTCATTTGCAGTCTCTTTTTCCTGAAATTTATTGTGACATTGATACAGATTTATGGATGGTATAGACAAAGTGAAACGGATTCTTTAGATGATATCGTGATTAGAAAAGTATCTGGATTACAAAACAGCTTTACTTTTCTACAATGGATTTTTATTGATCCTAAAAACTTTGAGAATCCTGCTGATATTATTCGTCATGAGCAAGGGCATGCCAAAAAGCTTCACTCGCTTGACCTATTATTCTTCCATATCCTCACCATCTTCTTTTGGTGGCTACCATCGATATGGTTGATGATAAGAGAACTCAAAGAGGTGCATGAATTCGAAGCAGATGACTATGCATTAAAAATTAATGATAGCACATACACAAAGACCTTGGTGCAATGCACCTTGAAAGCGCATGGAATGGACCTGGCCAGTTCATTCGATGACGCTCCTATTTTTAACCGATTAAATTTTATTAAAAAGATGAAAAAGAAAATCAGTATCTGGAAAGTTGCAAGCATTGCAACCATGGTGGCCGTTTCAGGAGCAATGTTTGCTTGTGAGGAAGAACTTGAAGCTGGAATTGAAGAAATTGTAGAGGAGAGTAACCAACAATTGGAGTATTCAGATGACATTAAAACCCGATTAGCTAAACTCAAAAATGAAAATCCGGGCGAAAAATATTCTGTGATAATTACTGAATTCACGAATGAAACAGAGATTAGAAAGCTAGATTCATATGACCCAAATCAGATCGAAGCAATCATTGTTAGCAAGGATGGTGAAAATAAGAACGTCGCCTTGATTGTAAAACAATCCTCTGAAGTATTAAAAACAGCCATTGAAATACAAGAAAAGCAAAGCAATGATGTATACAGAATTGTAGAAAATACTGCGTCTTTCCCTGGTGGTTTGGATGATTTTAAAAAGTACCTACGAGAAAACATTAGATACCCAAAACAAGCACAAAATTTAGGTGTAGAGGGGAAGGTCTATGTTCAAATAATAGTGGAGAAAAATGGAGATCTTTCGGAAATAGAAGTTGTGAAAGGAATTGGAGCAGGTTGCGATAAAGAAGCCGTTAGAGTCCTTGAAGAATCTCCTAACTGGGAGCCTGCAACAATTGGAGGAAAGGCAGTACGTCAAAAAGTTATCATTAACGTTGGTTTCGAACTAAATTCATAAGAATCAATCTCTTCTCATACACAAAAAAGAAGCCCCTGTTTGGGGCTTTTTTTATGCATGTAATCCGCATTCTGTCTTGGAACTGTTCAACCAACGTCCTTCTCTACCTTCTCCTTTGGCAGTACAGTTTGTACATCCAATGGATCCATACCCTTGATAAACCAACGGATTTAATGGCAGCTCATATATCAAACAATAGGTTTGAACCTCCTCCTCAGTCATATCAATGATGGGATGGAATTTCAAAATATCGCCTCTTTGCTCAAAAATTCTCAATTTCTCCCTGTTGGCATTCTGATACCTCAGCAAACCTGAGATCCAAACATCTTTTCCTTCTTTCAATTTTTCAGTAGGTCCGACTTTGTTGATGAAACAACATAGGTCACTGGTGTATTTCCATGTTTGATTTTCATGAGTAAACCGGTGATGATTATCCCTTGCCCTTACATCAATAATATTCAAGTTCAACCTTTTAGTAAGTTCCTCCTTATATCTCCTTGTTTCATCAAAGAGGTATCCTGTATCTATAAAATAGATGGGATGTTCCGGTTTCACCTTACTCAACATATGAAGCAAGATGATCGATGTTGCTCCAAAAGAAGAGGTCATTAAAACTTTATCAGAATCAAACGCTTCAAAGACTTTCGTTAATCGATCGGCAGCACCAAGTCCTTCAAAATCTTTATTGAGTACATCTAGCTCAGTTTTTATTGTTGTGTGATCCATCAGCCGCTAATGTTTTAGTGATTTTATTCAATTCTTCTACTTTGTATGCAAAGTCCCCCTTTAGTTGATCTCTGAATTTCCTCAAATTCTTGAGCAACTTATCTGTGTCATCCGGTAGAACCTGTTCAAAAAATTCTCTTAGCCGCTTGGCAAAAGTCGGTGACATTCCATTGGTGCTAATGCCCAATTTCAGATTCCCTTTACTTACTGTAGATCCCAGATAGAAGTCGCATAAATGCGGTGTATCAGCTACATTCAATATGACCCCATACTGACGTGCTTCTTGACGTATGCGATAATGCAAGGCTGGATTATCAGTAGCCAATATGGCTATATCCATAGATTCTAAATCATAGGAGATGTATTTCCGATGAAAGAAACGAACATTTTTATGCTTTTCAATGAGTGTTTTTACTTCAAGAGACACCCGATCTGCAACCAACTTGACTTTTGCGTCAGGGTCATTTTTTAAAAGTGCCTGTAATTTTTCCTGGGCTACGTTTCCCCCACCAACAATAAGTGTGTTGAGTTCATTTAGCTTAAGAAATATTGGAAACAAATTATTTTCAGTACTCATGCTATTTCGATTTTAAAGTTTTCGTTAATTATCTCATTCGTTTGGGCATTAGCTGCCCCTTCACCAAAAATCAATAAGGCCGGTGCCTTAGGTTCTTTTTGTTGTGCGACAGAAACAATGGATTTCACATCTCCTTTGATCACATTATCAGTGGCAAGAGTGCCATTGCTGATAATCGCTACGGGAAGATCTTCTCTACCTTCATTCAAGTAGGCTTCAACGATTAGACCCAGCTTATTTAATCCCATAAAAATGATGGCTGTGGGTGCATGCTTAGCTGCATTGACTACCTCATCGCTTATGGTCCCATGTGCTGTAGTTGCAGTAATAACCGAGAAGCTTTGATTGACACCTCGACAGGTAAGAGGAATGCCATAAAGTCCCGGAAGCATGATGCTACTAATACCAATAACCACATCGGTCTCGATCCCAAATTGTTGAGCATATTGGATCTCTTCGAAACCTCTGGCAAAGACAAATGGATCTCCACCTTTAAGCCTCACAACATGTCCTTTATTAAGTGCATGTTCTACAATCAACCTATTGATGGTTTCTTGAGAAACGCTCGCTTTTCCTGCTCGCTTTCCTACTAATATGTGCTCAGCTTTATCAGCAAACTGAAGAAGTTCGGGGTCCACCAACGCATCATAAAGCACCACATCTGCTTTCTGCAATGCTTTGATGCCTTTCAAAGTGATTAGTTCAGGATCCCCTGGACCTGCACCAACAAGTGTGAGTTTTGGATAATTATTTTCCATGATATTATGCTTTATAGTGACTGACAATCACAGGCTTCTCAGAAGTTGAAAGACTTTTTTCAGATCTGTGAACCTTGATGGTATCTAAGAATGTATTGGCTTTGCTTGTGTATGCTTCTGCAAAACTTTCAGTTGGATCATGACCATTGATACTCAGTACATCCTCTGAATATGAATCACTGAAGTCCGTGAATTCATTGGCTTGAATCAACGTCTGAAAATCCTCAATGATCTTTATATGTGTGTTGCATTGAATATCTCGCTCCAACAAAAGAGCTTTTGCTCCAATGATGAAGGTGTTGTATGCATAGAAGATCGCGTGAGCCCAATTCTGATTTTCCAATGCTTTTTGAGCATTCAGCAAATGCTCCTCCGCGTCGTTGATAATCGTACCAACTAAATCCACCATCACTCCTGCACATTCACCTACTCCAATATCTGGTTGGAATGAAACCGCTTTACCCCAATCGATAAAGTCTTCATCATCAAATTCACGTTCTACTATGGGTTTGAGCAAACCATAGAAATACTTCTTCCCAATTCGTTGATAGTAATCATTGAAGTACTCACCTTCTGAATGATTGGCCTCATAATCATCCAGAAGACTTCTTAGAACATTAGGAGCTCTTTTGGTGGGTACTTTGATCACTTTCTCTGCAATGAATCCTTTCCCGTCTGAACTTACCCCTCCACCAATAACTACCTGCATGGCTGGAGCCACTTTATTACCTACCTTAATGCTGCTGCCATGAAATCCAATATTTGCAATCATGTGCTGCCCGCAAGAGTTCATGCACCCACTGATCTTAACTTTAATGTCAGATTCATTAATCAGTTGCGGATATTCATTGCGTACAACCTCCTCTAGCTTAGTCGCTAATTGTGTGCTGTTCGTTACGCCAAGATTGCACGTATCAGTACCTGGGCATGAAGTAATATCGACCAGACTATCAAAACCAGGTTGATGTAATTCTAGCCCCTTCAATTCATGATAAATATGAATGAGCGTAGGTTCACTAACATGTCGGAACAATAGCCCCTGGTTAATGGTAATACGAACATCGTCTGCAGCAAAGTCTTCTGCTATGGAAGCTATCTTTCGAGCAACATTCGAGGAGATATTACCCAAAGGCACTCGCACTTGAACACCATAAAGATTCTCCTGTTTTTGTTGAAAAACATTACTGGACTTCCAATGCTCGAATGCTTTGCGATCTACTTCTGGTACCCGTAAGTAATCCTGCTTCTGCCCGATTTCAGAAGTGCCATCTCGGTGTTCGATAGCTAACTTCTTAAATGGCAAAGCACTTTTTTCCTCATCTATTAAATGAAGAAATTGCTCAATTCCTATTCCTTTTCGCGGCTCAATAAGATACTTGAGTCGAGCTTTGTTTCTTTTCTCTCGCTCGCCATACCGATCAAAGACTCTTAGCGCTGCTTCAATGAATGGAATAAGTTCATCTTCTAGTAAAAACTCTGTAGCAGTCTCTGCCAAAAATGGTTGCGCACCTAAGCCTCCACCGACCACTACTTTGAATCCTCGGAAACCATTTCTAACTCTCGGAATAAATCCCAAATCATGAATGAATGTAAAAGCACTATCCTTATCACTGGATGAAAAGGCCATTTTGATCTTCCGTCCCATATCCTGGCAAATGGGATTTCTCAGAAAGTATTCAAATGTGGCTTGTACATAGGGTGATACATCAAACGGTTCTTCTGGGTCAATTCCAGCATAAGGCGACGCGGTTATGTTCCTTACAGTATTTCCACATGATTCTCGCGCAGTAACTCCTACACTTTCCAATTGTGTCCATATCGCTGGAGAATCCTCCAGTTTGACATAATGGAGTTGAATGTTTTGACGTGTGGTCAAATGAAGGTTCCCGTTTGAATACTGATCCGAAATATTAGCAATTGTTTTTAGCTGATTCGGAGTTATTTTACCATAAGGAAGCTTAATCCGAAACATCTGCACGCCAGCCTGGCGCTGACCGTACACACCTCGAGTAAGTCTGTAGGCCTTGAATCGTTCTTCTTCGATTTGACCCTCACTAAAGAGGTTTATCTTATCCTGTAATTCCAGGATATCATTTTGTGATGCTATTGAAAGTTTATTTTTTGACATTTTTCTAGTTTTTAAGCAATAAAAAACCCCGAGGGTGTATGCCATCGGGGTTTAATTTTTTAAACAACGGTATAATTATGGCATACCAGTACATTTGAAGTACATACAAATACTACAACAGCACATGACCAACTCAAATCTGGTTTTCTTATCTACTATCATCGCCTCAATATTTTATGGTTGTTTTCACTCTTGATTCATGAAGTGCTTGTTCAATATCCGCTAGAATATCATTGACATTTTCTAATCCTACTGATATTCTAACCAAACCTGGTGCTATTCCAACTTTCGCTCGCTCTTCTTCGGTTAATTTACTGTGTGTGGTTGAAGCAGGATGAGTCACAGTTGTCCTGGTGTCTCCCAGATTTGGAGTCAAACTGAGCATTTTCAAGTGATTCAAAAATGCCTCTCCCCTTGCATATCCACCTTTGACAACAAACGTGACAATTCCACCACCATATTTCATTTGCTTTCTGGCTAATTCATGCTGCGGATGACTCTCCAGGAATGGATACTTCGTCACTTCTAGTTCGTCATGTCCTTCAAGAAATTCAGCAATCTTCCTTGCGTTTTCACAATGCCTTTCCATACGTACTGCCAGGGTCTCAAGACTTTTGCTCAGCAGCCAGGCATTAAATGGAGACATAGCAGGCCCGGTATGTCTGGCAAAAAATTGGATTTCATCAATCAGTTCTTTTTTACCCACGATGGCACCACCTAGCGCTCTTCCTTGTCCATCAATGTATTTGGTGGCACTGTGCGTTACGAGATGCGCGCCAAATTCTAAAGGATTCTGAAGGTATGGTGTTGCAAAGCAGTTGTCTACATTCAGAATGAGGTTATGCTTTTCCGCTAGTTGGCCCAGATATTCCAGGTCAATAACATCCAATCCCGGATTAGAAGGTGTTTCAACAAATATCATTTTTGTATTTGGCTGAATGAGTTCCTCCCATTTTTCAGGTCTGTGTATGTTGAAGTACGAATGCTCAATCCCCCATTTTGGAAATATCTTGGTAAAAAGCTGATGCGTACTTCCAAAAATGGCTCTTGAAGCCAAGACATGATCACCATGATTCAATAGCGCCGCAATGCTTGTGAACATGGCTGACATTCCCGTAGCAGTACTTATTCCATCCTCAGCTCCTTCCAAACGACAAAGTTTAGTGATGAATTCATCGGTATTAGGATTCGAGTATCGGGAATAGATGTTTCCTGAAATCTCATCATTAAACATTGCTCTGGCTTCTTCTGCATCGGCAAAAGTGAAAGAGCTGGTCATAAAAAGAGGTACTGAATGCTCTCTATGGAGGGCATTATCTAATTGTACACGTATAGCTTCTGTTTCAAAGTTCATTGAAAACGGTTTTATTGGAAAAATGGAAAAATGAAAGGATGCGGCTTATGTGAGCCAGCGAATTAGAATCAACAGCAACAACAGCAACATGTCAAGAATTGCCGCTTACTGTCTGTCTGAATGTGTGTCGATTGATTTTTCATAATTTATATTCACTTTTAAAGTTCAGGAATTAGCACCGTTCCATGCGGAGGGTTGCTAGCGCATCAAAGAGCCTGTCTCTCAGCGCTTCTTTATAAATTTCGTTGCAAAGTAAAAGCGAAAATTTCTTACGATGCAAATATTTTTTTCTTCTGAAGAAAAATTTGTCGTGTAGCTTACTCGAAATGGTATAAGAAAATCATGGTGGCAGTGAAGGCTGGTTTCTTCTCACCTTTGATCTCAAGCAAAGCCTCTACCTCGGCTTTTGAAATCCCTCTCAAGTTTGCCAATGACTTCAAAGTAGCTGTCAATTTTATTTCATCATTGACCTTTACAGCTTGACCAAATTTCAACTTATCAATTCCGTAATTCACCAACATCTTCACATTGTTGAACTGTGCAATTTGTTCCCATAAATACGGCATTAGCGAAAGTGTAAGGTATCCGTGTGCAATCGTGGTTCCGAAAGGTCCATTCTTTGCTCGCTCAGGATCTGTGTGAATCCACTGGTGATCAAGTGTGGCATCGGCAAATTTATTTATTTGCTCTTGCGTGATTTTGTGAAAATCAGATTCTCCCATCACCTTACCTAGTTGAGCCTCAAATTCTGCGTGATTATTAATGACTAGTTTACCCATAGTATTGAATTAATTCCGTGAAGTTAGTTTAACTGTAAATTCAAGCCAACTGAAACCAGGAATACTCCTTTTCAAAGGCAGATTGGATGTGATCATTGGCCAAATTTCCGATACTACCCAAGTGATTGTGTGTAACGACCTTTTGAGGTTCATATTCACCGTTCTTTATTTTTTGAGCTACTTTTTTGTATGCATCTCTGAAGGGTACGCCTTCCACGACCATCTGATTCACTTCCTCCACTGTGAAAAGTAGACCGTATTTCTCATTTTCTATCAATCCCGCCTTCACGTGTAGGTTTTCAGTCATCGCGACGGTGATATCCAGGCAGTCTTTCATTGTCTGAAAAGCAGGTATGTAGCTTTCTTTTAGCACCTGCAAATCACGGTGATAACCAGATGGAAGATTGGCCAGGATCATACTAAGCTCATTTGGTAACGATTGTAATTTGTTACACTTGGCTCTTACCAGTTCAAATCCATCGGGATTGTGCTTATGAGGCATGATACTCGACCCTGTGGTATATGCATTTTCCAATGTCAGGAAATCAAAATCCTGACCTGCATAGAGACACACATCCATAGCAAATTTCGCTAAGGTCGCAGCCAAAGAACTAATCGCAAAAGCGGTGATACGTTCATGTTTGCCTCGTGTCATCTGGGCATAAACAACATTGTGATTCAAAGATGTAAACCCAATTTCATTTGCTGAATACTCACGATCCAATGGAAAAGAAGATCCATATCCTGCACCAGAACCCAACGGACTCTTATCTGCAACTTGATAAGCTGATTTGAATACCAATAAATCATCTAACAAGTTTTCAGCATAAGCTCCAAACCATAATCCAAAGGAAGAAGGCATGGCTACCTGCATATGCGTGTAACCTGGCATCAGATGATCTTTGTTTTCTTCGCTTTTCTTCTGCAACAATTGAAAAAGCGCGTTGACTTTTTTCACTATCTCCTCGATGTTGTGCTTCGTGAATAGTTTGAGTGCGGTTAACACCTGATCATTTCTGGATCGACCGGTATGTACTTTTTTTCCAATATCTCCCAGTTTTTGTGTGAGTGAAAGCTCTATCTGTGAATGACAATCTTCTATACCATCATCCAATACAAAGCGCCCTTTGAGTGCCTCTTTCTTAATCTGTTCGAGTTCTTCTAACAGGCTTTTCTCCTCAGCGTCAGTCAACAGGCCGATATGATGAAGCATCTTTACATGACCAATGGTGCCTAACACATCAAAATATGCAAGCTCTATATCCAACTCCTTATCTTTTCCAATCGTGAACCGCTCGAAAAGTTTGTCTATCGGTTCGTTTTTATCCCACAGTTTCATGACTTCTTAAGGTTGATGATTAAATAAATTTTCTAGTAAATGAATGTATCCCTCTATCCCTTTTTCAATCTCTTTCAGGTAGATGAACTCATCAGCAGTATGCGACCGCTCAGATTTTCCGGGGCCCATCTTGAAAGTTGGAAAATCCATGACGGCCTGATCGGAGCACGTTGGAGATCCAAATTTTTCAATGCCCAACTGATCCGCAACTTGAGAGATTTCCATAGTATCAGGAAGGAAGGACGAATTCAATCGTAAAGAGCGGGGCTTTATGTCACTCTTCACATGTTTTTGTATGATTTCATAAACTTCATGATTGGAGTATGCATCCGTTGTGCGAACATCCACCACAAAATGGCAAACATCCGGAATCACATTGTGTTGGTAGCCGGCATTGATCATGGTGGTGGTCATCTTCACAGGACCCAGGTATTGAGAAGTATTTTCGAACTCGAATCTTTCAAACCATTGAATATCATTCAAAGCTGCATATATGGCATTTTGTCCAACATCTCTTGCAGCATGCCCAGACTGACCTTTGGCATAGCAATCCAAAACCACCAACCCTTTTTCTGCCACTCCCATTTTCATTTCTGTTGGCTCGCCAATCATTCCAAAATGGATGGGCTTCAACTCCGGTAGGATGGATTCTACTCCATTTTTTCCTGAGTTTTCTTCCTCGGCTGTGGCTGCAAGAACCAAATTGTGTGACAAATCTTCATGTTGATAAAAATGAAGGAATGTCATGATTAAGGAGACCAAAGCTCCACCTGCATCATTACTACCCAATCCAAATAATTTTCCTTCCTCTTGAATTGCCTTGAATGGATCGCGAGTATAGCCTGTATTTGGCTTCACCGTATCATGATGGGAGTTGAGAAGAATTGTCGGTTTTGAAGAATCAAAAAACTTATTAATGGCCCAAATATTATTCCCTTTCTTATCGAATTGCACCTCATTCGCTTCTAAGAAATCAGCAATAATCAAAGCAGTTTCAACCTCCTCACCACTCAAACTTGGTGTTTCGATAAGCGCTTCAAGTAAGCCAACAGCTTCTTGAAAATATGTATCAGTGAATGATTGTGTATTCATCAAAATTTGGATTAGATAATTGAGAAAGTCCCAAAACATTGAGCAGACGAACATGTGTTACCCCTTCATCGATGGTTGAAAAGGCATTATCAAGCTTTGGAATCATTCCGTTTGAAATTATCCCCTGGTTTTTTAAGGAATTATATGTCATGCGATCCATGGATTTAATCAATGAACCAGGATCATTGATATCCCCTCGAACTCCATTTAGATCAAAAATGAAGTTTAGTGAGACATCAAATAATTCGGTCATTGCACATGCTATACTACTTGCGATGGTATCTGCATTCGTATTCAAAAGATTGCTGTCACCATCATGGGTAAGTGGTGCCACCACAGGAATAATACCTTGTGCTAAAAAATTCTCAAAGACTGAGACATTTACATATTCAATATCTCCCACCCAACCATAGTCCATTCCATTGACAATTGGTCGTTTCACCGATCGAATACAATCTCCATCTGCACCTGTGAGTCCAATGCTTTTGCCTTCTTTTGCAGCGATAAGTGCAACAATTTTCTTGTTAATCAATCCACCGTAAGTCATGGTTACCACATCGATCATGTCATCATCGGTAATTCTTCTCCCGTCAATCATTTTCACCTGAACCCCAAGTTTCTCTGCGTATTCGGAAGCGATTCTACCTCCTCCATGTACGAGTATTTTATATCCCTCTATCGACAGAAATGCATCCAGAAGTGCATTCAATTGCTCATCATTTTCGATGATTGCTCCTCCAGCTTTAACTATTGTAAGCTTCTTTTTCATGTCATCGTATTTAGGATTTCTTTCAAGACCGCCTGTGCCGAAAAAAGTCTATTCTCCGCTTGAGGAATAACGATTGAATGGTCGCTATCCAAGGCATCGTCCGAGATGACAACATTTCGTCGAACCGGAAGGCAATGCATCAACTTGGCATCATTGGTTTTTTGTAGTTTATCCAAAGTAATTTCCCACTCTAGAACCTGCTTGATTTCACCGTAATCGCTGAAGGAAGACCAATTTTTCACATATACAAAATCAGCATTTTCAAAAGCCTTAGCTTGATCATATTCAATGGCAATACCATCGGTAAATTCATCGGAAAGCTCCAGCCCTTTTGGATGTGTTATTGTCAAATCAATATCCATTTTTGAAGCCCACTGAAGAAATGAATTAGGGACGGCTTGGGGTAATGGCTTAATGTGAGGCGCCCATGATAACACCACTTTTGGACGGCTAACCTGTTTGTAAACTTCGATGGTCATCATGTCAGTCAAAGACTGCAATGGATGTAAGGTTGCCGATTCCAAATTGATGATGGGACAACTACCATAATCTTTGAATGCATTCAGCACACGTTCAGAATAATCTTCCTCACGATTGGTTAAACCAGGAAAACTACGCACACCAATGATGTCACAATAGGAACAAAGTACCGGAACCGCTTCTCGAATATGTTCAGCAGTTCCACCATCCATTCGAATGCCATCTTCAAATTCTAATTGCCACGAATCCGAAGACACATTTAGCGTAATCACATCCATGCCAAGATTTTGAGCAGCACGAGTGGTACTCATGCGCGTACGTAGGCTGGAATTAAAAAATACCAGGCCTAGTGTTTTATTCTTACCTAAATCAGCATCTTCAAAAGGGCTTTTCTTCAATGAAATTGCCTTGTGAATCAATCCCATAGGATCATCAATGTCATTTATGGAAGTAAAGTGATTCATGAAACAACGGACTTTAATGATTGAATAAAATGACCAACTTCCTCCTCAGAAATGGTCAAAGGAGGGAGAATGCGTAACGTGTTCGGATCTGTTGAAGATCCAGTGAAAATTTGATGTTCAAAAACCAATTGATCACGAACAGATTTTGCAGGTTGATCTAAAGTAATCCCAATCATGAGTCCTTTACCTCGAACTTCCTTGATGCTTTTTATCGCTTCAAGCTTAGTCCGTAGCATATCACCCATTTTTTCTGCATTTTCAATGAGTGATTCTTTCTCCATGACTTCAAGAACCGCCAATCCAGCAGCACATGCAAGGTGACTGCCTCCAAAAGTGGTTCCTAACATTCCCATCCGTGGTTTTATCTTAGGGTTTACCAAGACACCACTTACCGGAAAACCATTTCCCATTCCTTTTGCAACGGTGATGATATCAGGAACAATCCCCGAATGTTGATGTGCAAAGAATTTTCCGCTTCTTCCATATCCGGATTGAATCTCATCCACAATAAGAGGAACCTCATATTGATGACACAAGACCTCAATCTTCTTTAGAAATGAATCACTCGGAACATGAACACCACTGATCCCTTGAATTCCTTCAATGAGAACAGCCCCAATAGATTCATTCATGTGTTTTTCCAGTGCAGCTTCATCATTTAACGGGAGACGAATAAAGTTTCCGGTATGATTAATTGGTGCCTGAATTTTCTCTCCATCTGTTGCCTCAATGGCCAAAGATGTACGACCATGAAACGCCTTGTCAAACACAATTACTTTTTTCTTTCCGGTATGAAAAGAGGCTACTTTCAATGCATTTTCAATAGCTTCAGCACCTGAATTACAGAGGAAAAAAGCATAATCATGATAGCCTGACAGCTCACCAAGTTTTTGGGCCATCTCATCCTGAATCGACATTTTTACCGAATTCGAATAGAAGGCGATCTGGTTCAATTGATTTTCTATTCGCTTGATATAATGCGGGTGATTATGACCGATGGAAATCACGGCGTGCCCTCCATAAAGATCGAGGTATTGATTTCCATTACTGTCCCAAACGTAGCACCCATTTCCCTTGACGGGTTCTACTTCATAGCGGGGATATACTTCAAACAGATTCATTGTGATTTCATTTTTGAGATTCGAGTAAAAGAGGTCATGATTCCCTGGATGAGCGAAGAACTAAATCCTTGGTGTTCCATCTCATTCAAGCCTTCTATGGTACAGCCCTGTGGAGTTGTGACCTTATCTATTTCAACCTCCGGATGCGATTGATTTTCTAATACCAGAGAGGCTGCTCCTTTTGCAGTTTGCATAGCTATCAGCTGGGCATCTTGCGTATGAAAGCCCATTTGTATTCCACCCTGGGTTGCTGCGCGTAGGTAACGCATGAAAAATGCAATTCCACTTGCTCCAAGTACGGTAGCAGCCTGCATCAAATCTTCTTCTATCACCAAAGTTTTTCCAACCGCATTGAAAAGTGATTTTGTGATTTCTAACCCTTCGGAATCAGAGGAAGAAATACATGTCATAGATTCTCCAATGGCAATCGCTGTATTCGGCATGGCTCGAACAACGGCCACATTTTTATCCAACTGATTTGAAATCTGCTCAATGGAAACTCCAGTGACCACTGAAATCAGTAATTTTGAATTGTCCATCAATGCACTGATTTCACCGAGTACCTCCTCTACCTGATTGGGTTGTACACATAGCAAAATGACATCACTGGCCTTAACCGCTTCCACATTGTCGTTGGTCACATGGTAACCTTTGGCAATCAAATCATCAAGACTTGAAACCACTCGCTTGGTTAGCGTGATTTGATTTGGAACGATTACATTCTTTTCCACAATTCCTTCGGCAATGGCTCTTCCAAGATTTCCTGTTCCTATGATTGTAATTTTCTTGTTCATGGTTTTAAAAAGCAGAAGGTTTAAGATTCAATCCAATGTTTTCGTCAAGCCCGAATTGCAGGTTCATATTTTGAACTGCTTGTCCAGAGGCTCCTTTTAGCATATTGTCTATGACTGATACAATCATGGCTGTCCCGTTAATGACTTGAGGATACACCAAACATTTGTTCGTATTGACTACCCATTTAAGGTCAGGATTATCACGAATGACATGCGTAAATGCACTATTAGCATAAAATTGTTCGTAACAATCACTCAATTCCGACTGGGTAAGTGAAGTCTCAAAATGAGAGGTTGTAATGATCCCACGAGTAAATGCTCCTCGATATGGTATAAAGAGCACTTTATGATGGAACCCTTTGTCCCAAGTGTTAATCGTTTGGTTGGTCTCCAGCATGTGTTGATGCTCAAGCCCTTTATACACACTTGCATTGTTACTTCTCCAGCTAAAATGTGAGGTCGAAGTAGGTTTTTGCCCTGCCCCAGTAGAACCAGTAATTCCAGAAATACTAATATTCGAAGAGATGGTGCTTTCTTCCAATGCTGGTAAAAGTCCAAGCTGAATGCATGTTGCAAAACATCCCGGATTGGCAATGTGATCAGCACCAGCAATTTGAGACTCATTCGCTTCTGGTAAACCATAAATAAAATCATGATCACCCTTCAAACGAAAGTCCTGACTTAAGTCAATCAGTTTGCAGTTGAGTAGCCCAGGATATTGAGCAATTAGCTTGCTGGATTCTCCATGTCCTTTACATAAAAAGACCACATCTATTTGCGCTAGATCAATCTTCTTTTCGAAGGAAAGATCAAACTCACCAACGAGATCCCTGTGTACGTCACTCACCAGTTTTCCTGCTTGACTTTCACTTTGAGCCGATTTTATTTCAGCCTCTGGGTGATGAATCAAGACACGAATTAGTTCACCTGCGGTGTAACCAGCTGCTCCAATTATTCCCACTTTAATCATGACTCACCGCGTTTAAAATTTTACCTTGATTAGCCATAATTTTCACAAATCCTTTGGCATCCTCACCAGACCAGGAGTTATTCATTTCCCCATATTGTCCAAATGACGATTGCATCAAATCGTACTTCGATCGGATACCTTCAACATAAAATCGATATGGAGCAAGATGGACATGAACAACCCCACTGACGTGTTCCTGACTGGAGTCAAGGAACTGTTCGATATCTCTCATGACTGGATCCAGGTATTGGCCTTCATGCATCATATCCCCATACCAAGTAGCTAATTGATCTTTGAGTTTTAACTGATTCTTGGACAAGACGTGCTTTTCCAAAGCATGATGAGATTTGATCAAAATCAAGGCTCCAGGAGCCTCAAATCCAACACGTCCTTTAATTCCGATGATTGTATCACCTACGTGTATGTCTCTACCAATTGCATACTTAGATCCTATCTCGTTGATTTGTTGAATGATGGACACTGGATCGCCGCCATTGCCATTTAAACTAGATGGCTCCCCTTTTTCAAAGCCAATTTCTAAGGTTTCATATCCATCACTTTTCAGCGGACTCGGAAAAGCATGATCCGGCAAGTACTGATCAGAAGTTAGCGTCTCTTTCCCTCCAACGGATGTTCCCCAGAGTCCTTGATTTATCGAGTAGAGTGCCTTCTCCCAATCACCGTCTACACCGTTCTCTTTCAAGTACTGGATCTCAGATTCTCGTGAAAGTTGCTGATCTCGAATTGGCGTGATGATGGTTTTTTTAGGACATAAAGTCTGAAAAACCAAGTCAAAACGAATTTGATCATTACCTGCACCTGTACTTCCATGCGCAATGGCATCAGCTTTTATTTCATTGGCAAAATTTGCAATTGCTACTGCTTGAAAAACCCGTTCCGCACTCACAGAAAGTGGATAGGTATTGTTTTTCAGTACATTTCCAAAGAGCAAATATTTGACTCCTTTGGAATAAAACGGATCAAGCTCATCCAGGAATTTATAGCTAACAGCTCCAAGATTAAAGGCTTTTTGCTCTAAGGCTTTTCTTTCCTCATCATCAAAACCACCAGTATTGACGGTGACTGCATGCACTTCATATCCTAACTCGTTTGATAGATACTTGGCACAATACGAAGTATCTAAGCCTCCACTAAATGCTAATACTACTTTCATATCACAAACTGTTTTTTGGTCATACGCTTTTTTTTCATCTTCATGAAGCGCTCATAGATTTTAGATTTTTTTACAAAATTCCAGCGTTTATTTCCGGCTAGCTCCGGATCAAATTGCATAGCTGTACACATGCAATTCGACTTATTTTTACTCATCAGGATCTCATAATTGACACAGCTTTTGCAGCCGTTCCAGAATAATTCGTCTTTAGTCAATTCCCCATATGTGACAGGCATGTAACCTAATTCCGAATTGATTTTCATCACCGGAAGTGAAGTAGTCAATCCAAATAGTTTAGCATTGGGGAAGAGTTTTCGCGAATGCTCAAACGCCTTTTGCTTGATTTTGGTCGCAATACCGGAAGACCGAAATTGATGTTTGACTATCAGGCCGGAATTTGCCACGTACTTCTTATTGCTCCATGATTCGATATAACAGAACCCTACAAGCTCATCCGATGAAAGTGCTAAAATTGCCTTGCCTTCATCGATCTTATTTTGAATGTACGCAGGAGTTCTTAGTGCAATACCTGTACCTCGTTGTTGGGCACTGATAGCAATAAGATCGCAGATTTCTTCTGCATACTTTTTATGCTCAGGTGTAGCCACCTTAACAATAACCTTAGCCATTGTTGGTAAAATTTTAAGAATTGAAAAACGAGAAAATACGTTGGAGAGCGGTCACCACGTAGGTGACACTAGACTATAATACAGGCCTTAGCCTGGCCGGGATTGGCCTGAAAAACTTGGGTACTATAGTGTTTGTAGCTAACAATTTTCGTTTGTCGTTGTGCAAAGGTTTGACAAAAAAAGCGAGGTAAAAAAATATTTTTCAAAAAAAATTTGGAGAAACCAAAATTCCTACTCTACGTTTGCATCATCAAATCGATCAGGTATCGATTTATAAAGAAGTGCCGAGAGACAGGCTCTATGACGCACTAGCAACCCCCCGAAAATCGGAACGGTGCTAATTCCTGAAATATAAATTGATTGCTATGAAACAATTCAAAAATTTCAGCTCAAAAGTCTCGGGATTCCTTACCCGAAAGTCTTCATTCATTTACTGCGCCAACGCAGGAAGGTGTTGCTGTTACTGCTGTTGCTAATTTCCATTTGATCCATTTGGGTTTGTGATCATCTTATGATGTAGTGCGTCTACATCAGGAAAAATCCTTTCATTGTATATAATTCTATCAGTTATACATGATAAATCCACATCAAGCAATTTCAAATAAAATTTCTATTGATTGATTATTCGCCTATACGTCGATTGATCAATCTCCGACTTAAAAAATTAAAATCATGTCAAAAGAATTAAAATACGAAACACTTCAGCTGCACGCTGGCCATGAAATAGATGAAACAACACGCTCAAGAGCGGTACCTATCTATCAAACTTCTTCCTATACTTTCAAAGATTCAGAGCACGGCGCCAATCTCTTTGGACTAAAAGAATTCGGTAACATTTACACACGAATCATGAATCCAACCACAGATGTATTCGAAAAACGAATTGCAGCTTTGGAAGGTGGTGTAGCTGGATTGGCTGTAGGTTCCGGACAAGCAGCCCAGTTTATTGCACTCAATAACATTTTAGAGGCAGGAAATAACTTCATATCGACTTCATTTTTGTACGGTGGCACCTACAATCAATTTAAGGTTGCCTTTAAAAGATTAGGGATCGAAGCACGATTTGCTAAGACGGACAAAGCTTCAGATTTTGAAAAACTAATAGATCAGAATACCAAAGCGATTTACCTGGAGACCATTGGAAATCCTGAATTCAACATTCCTGATTTTGACGCTATCGCAGAGGTCGCAAAAGACTATGACATTCCGTTAGTTGTCGATAATACTTTTGGTGCAGCAGGATATCTTTTCCGCCCGATCGAACATGGAGCTGCAGTAGTTACCGCATCAGCCACCAAATGGATCGGTGGCCATGGAACATCTATTGGTGGTATCATCATTGATAGTGGTAACTACAACTGGGGAAATGGAAAATATCCTCAATTCACTGAGCCATCGGAGGGTTATCACGGACTGAAATTTTGGGAAGTTTTTGGGGAAGGAAATCCATTAGGACTACCCAATATTGCCTTTGCTATCAGAGCTAGAGTAGAAGGGTTAAGAGATTTTGGTCCGGCCCTAAGCCCGTTCAATTCTTTTCTACTTCTGCAAGGATTGGAAACACTTTCCTTGAGAGTTCAGCGCACAGTTGAAAATGCATTAGCATTGGCAGAATGGTTGGACGAACATCCACTGGTTACGAAAGTCAACTACCCTGGATTGACCACAAGTCCCTATCATGATTTGGCAAAAAAATATCTATCCAATGGCTTTGGTGGGGTGCTTTCTTTCCAACTCAAAGGGGAGAAAGAGGAAACAACTCAATTCGTAGATAATTTGAAATTAGTGAGTCATTTGGCAAACGTGGGTGATGCAAAAACACTCATCATTCAACCATCAGCAACCACACATCAGCAATTATCGGAGACAGAACAACTGGATGCGGGCGTGTTCCCAAATCTTCTGCGTGTCTCTGTGGGCATCGAACACATAGATGATATCAAGTCGGATTTTGAACAAGCATTTGAAAAGGTCTATGCCAGCAGTAACACAGCAAATATCTAAAGCACATGGTTTTAAGGTTGAGGAACCTTTGATCCTGGAGTGCGGTCAAGCACTTCGGGATCTTAGGGTCTATTACACCACATATGGCGATTTGAATGAAGATAAATCCAACGTAGTTTGGGTTTTTCATGCCTTAACCGCCAATAGTGATCCAATGGAATGGTGGCCCGGATTGGTTGGAGAAAATGACTTTATTAATCCGCAGGAACATTTCATTGTCTGTGCCAATATGCTTGGTTCCTGTTATGGTAGCACAGAGCCAACTGATTTTGAGTTTCCGTTAATCACCATCCGTGATATGGTAGAATCTCATAAGCTATTGAAAACACATTTGGGGATAGAGCAAATTCATATCGGAATTGGTGGCTCCATGGGAGGTCAACAACTTCTCGAGTGGGCAGCTCAAGAACCAGAGTTGTTTGACACCATTGTACCATTAGCTACGAATGCGAAGCATTCAGCTTGGGGTATAGCTTTCAATGAAACACAGCGATCAGCCATAGCCGCTGCTTCGGATGTCCATGAAGGTCTAGAGGTAGCGCGGGCAATTGCGATGCTTTCTTACAGAAATCAGATTACTTATAACACGACCCAAAATGATGATGATGAGCGAATCGATGATTTTTCAGCATCTTCTTATCAGCGATATCAAGGGGCAAAATTGAGTAACAGGTTCTCACCATTTAGCTATCACTATCTATCAAAGGCGATGGATAGTCATAACATTGGTATTGGTAAGAATGGAATAAAAAGCGCTTTAGAAAAGATTAAATCAAAAGCGATCGTGATAGGAATTGAATCAGATATTCTATTTCCCATCCAAGAGCAAAAACGCATATACGATCACATAGAAAACGCTGTTTTTTACCCCATTCAGAGTCTTTATGGACATGATGGTTTCTTAATAGAAACTGATCAAATCACAGCGATTTTAAAAAAAGAAATAAAATGAACAAACATAAAAAAATAGGACTTTTTGGATTCGGAACGGTCGGGAAAGGGTTCTATGAAAACCTTAAGAAGCAAAAACATTTACCTGTTACCATTGAAAAGGTATGTGTAAGAAGAGTTGATCTCCCAAGAATTGGTCACGAACTCTATTTCACTGATAATCCAGATGAATTATTAGATGATCCCGAGTTAGATATAATCATCGAGTTGATTGACGATGCAGATGCGGCTAAGCACTATGTTCGAACAGCTTTGATCAATGGGAAAAGCGTGATCAGTGCCAATAAGAAAATGATTGGTGAATCACTCCAGGAAGTGGATCAGTGGCATCATGAACTTGAGGGTTCTTTTCTATATGAGGCTGCAGTGGGCGGGGGGATTCCCATTGTCCACTCGGTGGATGGATTTTTAAGAGATCAGGAGGTGGTTAAGATTAGAGGAATACTGAACGGATCTTCGAATTACATCTTGACCCAGATGCAACAAAATCAATGGGATTTTGATAAGGCGCTTCAAGATGCACAAGCCAAAGGATTTGCCGAAAGAAATCCAACACTTGATGTAAGTGGTGTGGATGCTTCCTATAAGCTCTCAATATTGGCCTATCATGCATTTGGAGAAACGCAATCCATGAAAAGTTTTTCATCTGAAAGCATCGAAAATATCTCTAAAGAAGATATTAAAAGAGCCAAATCGAAAGGTCGAAAAATCAAACCTGTGGCTACTATTGAACGAACCATTAAGGGCATTACTTGCACAGTAAGGCCAGAAACAGTGGATCCCAATGATGAATTGTATAGTGTCGATTTTGAGAATAATGCGATCAGCGTTGACACACTTATAAGTGGAAAACATATTGCGGCTGGAAAGGGCGCTGGCTCGCTGCCCACCGGTTCTGCAGTATTGGAAGACCTTAAGCGTCTTCTCAGCGGCTACAGTTATCAGGTTAGTAAAACAATAAGATCTGTAGCATAAAAAAAGCCCTGACAGAAGTGCCAGGGCTTTCTTTTGAATTCTATTCTTACAAGTGAATCACCTCGTCATATGCTGCTGCTGCTGCTTCCATCACTGCTTCACTCATCGTTGGGTGAGGGTGTACGGTTTTGATGATTTCATGTCCCGTAGTTTCAAGTTTTCTGGCAGCTACTGCTTCAGCAATCATCTCGGTAACATTGGCGCCAATCATATGGGCTCCTAACCATTCACCATATTTAGCATCAAAAATTACTTTCACAAATCCATCAGATGCGCCGGCAGCCTTGGCTTTACCGGAAGCTGAGAATGGGAATTTACCCACCTTCACTTCATAGCCTGCTTCTTTCGCAGCTTTCTCTGTATATCCAACAGAAGCGATTTCAGGAGAACAGTATGTACATCCCGGAATGTTGTTATAATCCAAAGGCTCTACATGCATGCCTTTGATCTTCTCTACGCAAATAATACCTTCTGCAGACGCAACGTGCGCCAATGCTTGTCCTTTTACAATATCACCGATCGCATAAACACCATCAACATTGGTTTTGTAGTAATCATCTACAATTACTCTACCTTTTTCGGTTTTCACACCAACATCTTCCAACCCAATATTTTCAATATTGGTAGCTACACCTACCGCTGAAAGAACAATATCACAATCAATTTGCTCCTCACCCTTCTTGGTTTTAACAGTCACTTTGCATCCAGCACCTTTTGAATCAACTTTAGTTACTTCAGAACTGGTCATGATTTTCATTCCAGCTTTCTTATAGGTTCGCTCAAGCTGCTTACTTACTTCTTCGTCTTCTACAGGAACAATTCGATCCATGAACTCAACGATGGTAACTTCAGTGCCGATCGACTTATAGAAATAGGCAAACTCAACACCAATAGCTCCTGACCCAACCACTACCATTTTCTTTGGCTGCTTATCTAAAACCATGGCCTCTCGATAGCCAATGATCTTTTTACCATCTATCGGTAAGTTAGGAAGTTCGCGTGCTCTACCTCCGGTTGCAAGGATGATGTGGTCAGCATCATAGGTAGTCACTTTTCCTGCTTCGTCCTTCACCTCTACTTTCTTCCCCTTCTTCAGCGTTCCATAACCAGCGATATGATCAATCTTATTCTTTTTGAAAAGAAACTGGATCCCTTTACTCATTCCACCCGCAACATCCCTGCTGCGTTTCACCATGCCAGTAAAATCCGCCTTAGCATCCTTGACCTTGATTCCGTAATCTTCAGAATGATTGATATATTCAAATACCTGCGCACTCTTCAATAGAGCCTTGGTTGGGATACAGCCCCAATTCAAACAAACACCACCAAGTTCAGATTTTTCAACAACTCCTACCTTCATCCCCAACTGAGATGCTCGTATAGCTGCTACATATCCACCCGGTCCACTACCGATTACAATTAGATCATATTTAGACGCCATATCTTTTTTTGCGCAAAAATAATCTTCTTATTAATCTTTTCCTGAAAGCTTTGCGGAATTAGATATTGAAACGGAAGAATTTGAACTTACTGAAGGGCTTGGAGAACCACCAGATGTACCAGAATTTGAAGTGGTACTACCCCCCGGCACACCTGGTCCCGGTTGCGAACGAAGGTATTGCCTTGAGTTGGTTCTTTCTGGTGATGTTCGAGCTAAATGAATTAAGTTCCGCTCCCTCACCATCTCATTATTTTGGTTCCTAAATCTATTGTAGTTGAAAGCATAGCTACGGATGTCTTTGCTATTTCCATCACCTAAATCCACGTAGATAGTTGGTAATATATCTCCACGATAAGAATTAAACACATAGTCCATCATCGCCCAGTTATCACCGGATTGATAATAAAATTTGTACAGATCCGGGCTCAGGTTAAATAAATACGAATACTTCTGAGTAAACCATAAATAGTAATCAGCCCAGCTGTTTACATGATAGTAATTGTTATTATGAAAGAGAAATTGTACGCCATATGCAGATTTCAAAGAATCGCTGTGTTCCCCAAACGCCTTAAGTGTAGGTGTTGAAGAATTTTCATAGGCAACCGGACTATCCCATGTATACCTATTTATTAAAGGAGATTGTGAGTAAGAGGAAATGGATATTGCTAATAATGCAAGAGTGGTATAGACTTTCATAATGAATATAGTTTGGTTCTATGTTTGAAAGAGCCAATTTCATGCCAACGTTGATTCATTAGTATCTTCAAATGGAACCCTTCGAAAATACGAATCAATCTTTAACTTCGCAGCTTAATCCAATCTCACTATGAAATTATTAGAAGGAAAAACAGCCCTAATTACAGGGGCATCCAAAGGAATCGGAAAGTCAATTGCAGAGCAATATGCGGAACAAGGAGCCAATGTTGCTTTTACTTATCTATCAAGTGTAGAAAAAGGCGAGGCCCTTGAAAAGGAGTTGGCTTCCAAAGGAATCAAGGCCAAGGGTTATCGATCAGATGCTTCAGATTATGAAGCAGCTCAAGAGCTTATTAACAACGTTGTTGCCGATTTTGGCTCCTTGGATATTCTTATAAACAATGCAGGAATTACAAAAGACAACCTTCTAATGAGGATGGGAGAAGCTGATTGGGATGCTATCATGAATATCAATTTGAAATCTTGCTTCAATACCGTGAAAGCTGCGTGCAGAACCATGATGAAACAAAGAAGCGGATCTATCATTAATATGTCTTCTGTTGTGGGTGTAAAGGGTAACGCAGGCCAAGCAAACTACGCTGCTTCAAAGGCGGGAATCATTGGCTTTACAAAGTCTGTAGCCTTGGAATTAGGTTCTAGAGGTATAAGGTGTAATGCTATTGCACCTGGATTCATCGAAACGGAAATGACTGATGCGCTTGACGAAAAAACTGTGCAAAGCTGGAGAGATGCAATACCCTTGAAAAGAGGAGGTGCTCCCGAAGATGTTGCAAATGCATGTATTTTCCTCGGCTCGGACATGTCCTCATACATCACCGGACAGACGATTCAGGTAGATGGTGGAATGTTGACTTAATAGAATTTCCATCTTTCGATTTACATTACCCATTGATAATCAATGGGTTTTTTAATATCCAACAATTAATTAAACTATTTGAATATTTTTTATCACTTATTTTATAATAAATAGATTAATTTTAGTGTTTTATTACCAAAACTGCTCCAATGCCTTTAAATGTATTAACCAGCACATTAGGGAGGAAGAGAGCTGCTCACCTACTTCGTCGGACATGCTTTGGCGGATCTATTGCTGAAATAGATTCATTTGCCGCCCTTACTCCGGCACAAGCAGTTGCTCAGCTATTTACCACTGGCCTCCCAGATCCAGTATTACCGATAGACCCACTTACAGGTACTGAGTGGATAACAACAGGAAATGCTCAAAGTGAAGGATTTGAACTTGAAAGATATTTTTTATCCTGGCACATTGGTCAAATGATGGGGAATGGTATTGAGGATACGCTCAAGCTTCCATACATCTTTAGAGAACGCCTGGTTTTCTTTTTCCACACCCATTTCACAACTAAACGGTCGGTCGTAGGAAGTTCGCGTGCACTTTATTACCAACAAGCTTTGTTTAGATTGTTTGCCATTGATGGAGAGGATATCACTATTCCTGCAGAAGATCCTATGGATCCCGATACGGTGGTTCCGAGAAATCTAAAAGAGCTAACAAAGAAATTAAGTGTTGACAATGCAATGCTCATCTTTCTGGATGGAAGATTCAATGTAAAAGGCAGTCCCAATGAAAATTATGCAAGAGAGCTCATGGAACTATACTCCATTGGGCGGGGACTTGAGGGGAATGTACCGGATCCGGAGTTTGACGGGGATTATTTCAACTACACGGAAGAAGATGTTCAAGCCGGAGCACGCGTACTATCCGGATTTAATGTGGACCCTACATTTTCAAACATTGATGAAGATACTGGCCTACCACGTGGTGTGGTACGAGGTGGGAATACGGCCTCCAGTCACGAAGAGGGCACAAAAACCTTTAGTATTCGATTGAACAATGGAGTAGTGACGCCCGATCCGGATCTTTTATTTGGTGGTAATCCTACCGAAGAAAGTGTCTTGGATGAAATAAGCCAGTATGTTGACTTACTCTATGATCAGGCAGAAACTGCGCGAAGCATTTGTAGAGAAATATATCGTTTCTTCGTGTATCATCAAATTGATGAGGATCTTCAAAATGATGTTATCCAGGAAATGGCAGACATTTTCACGGCAAATGAATTTAAAATTCAACCGGTTTTAGAGGCATTATTTACAAGCGAGCATTTTTACGAAGCAGAGGCGGGTGATGATGACAATAATTTCGGAAGCATCATCAAATCACCTGTGGATTTAGTGCTCGGATTCATGCGAAATTTCGAGATCGAAATGCCAGATTATGTGACCGCACTGGATGAATATTATGAATTTGCCGGAGGCATACTCGGTACAATTAATATTCAGGGGATGGACTATTATGAACCATTTGAGGTCGCCGGATATCCAGCGTATCACCAATTCCCAATTTTTAACAGGAGTTGGATAACCACCAATTACCTGACCAATCGATATAATTTCATTCGAGGGTCAGTAGTTAGTCAGGATCCTGAGATGGGTCAGGTAGATATCCTGCAGTTTGTTCAAGACAACTTTGCCACAGCTGCTCCCAACGCCAGAGATCTCATCATTGCAATCTCAGAATATTTATTGCCAAGTTCAGAAAACTTGACATTTGACACACCAGATGTTGGAGAATTGACTGTGGAACGGTTGAATTACTTCCTAACCGCCTTTCTTTTCTCTCCTCAATTTGATGCAGATCCGGAAGCCGCATGGACCAACCGGTGGACCAATGGAATTGATATGGACACGGTGAGAAATCAGTTAACTAACTTATTTAATGCGATGCTTCAATCGCCTGAATATCAACTCATGTAACCAGCGAACAGATGAAAAGAAGGAATTTTTTAAAGAAACTCGGATTTGCTGCTGGAGCACCAATTGCATTTCAGGGCGTACCACTCAAATTGCTCGCCTCACATCAGGAGTATCAGCAACTTGCTCAACAAAGTACGAATGATCGGGTACTCATCATTTTACAACTTCATGGCGGTAATGACGGGTTGAATACCATCATCCCCATTTCAAACTATGATGAATACTACAGCAGAAGAGCCAATATTGCTATCCCTTACAAAGTAGGGAATCGAACGCTTATTCCCTTGGACAGCACGGTAGCCAGTGAGGAACAAGTGGGACTTCATCCGGATATGCACGATTTCAAACGCCTTTATGATGCTGGGAAAGCAGCTGTTTTCCAGGGTGTCTCCTATGAAAGAAACAACGGATCTCATTTTCGAGGTAGAGATATATGGTTTATGGGTGGAGGCGCTGATGACTACTTTAGTTCAGGTTGGATCGGTAGGTATCTGGGTAAAGAATACGAACCTCTCACCTACCCAACAGATTTTCCGACAGAAGAAATGCCTGACCCCTTAGCATTGGAAATGGGTAACGATGTTTCTCTCCTCTTCCATCAGGAAGGTAACATTCCAACCTCTATATCTCTTGGGAGCAACCCTGGTAACCTGGCCAATTTAATTGACCAACTGGAGGGCTTTGAAGATGAAGGGATTGACCCCAGAGGAAATCCTCCTGCTTTTTTAAATAATTCACCGTATGGTCAAGAGATGAATTGGATACTTGGTTTGGAAGACAAGTCTGAAACCTACATCAAAAGACTATCTGAAATCTATGATTCTGCGGCAGAAACCTCTGTTACCTATCCTGAAAACTATCCATTTAATGCTCCAGACGGTTCTAAAAGAAATCCTTTGAGCAATCAATTGAAGTTAGTTGCTCGATTACTCGCCGGTGGAGTTAAAACCAAAGTGTTTCTTGTGAAAATGGGTGGTTTTGATACACATGCCTCACAAGTTGAGAGTTATGATCCCACCATGGGAGTCCATTCGGCGCTATTGTATCACATATCTTCAGCAATGGCAGCTTTTCAAAAGGATTTAAGATCACGTGGAATTGAAGATCGAGCCCTTACGATTACCATGTCCGAATTTGGAAGACGAATAGGATCCAATGGAAGCTACGGAAGTGATCATGGTACCGGAGGGCCGGTGATGATGTTTGGTGCAGGTGTAAAACCTGGAATATATGGAACGGTACCTGATGTTTCTCAAGGAAATGTAGGAATGCAATTTGACTACCGACAGATATATGCCAATGTGCTATTTGAATGGATGGGAGTGGACAAATCGGTTATTGAAAATGACATTTTCTATCAAGATTATATTGAAGGCCCAAATCCTGCCGGAGGAAATTATGAGCCCATGGATTTAATCAAAGAGGTAATACTCAGTGAAAAAGAACATCTGAAAAAGAACTATCGAATTGAAGCTGTCTACCCAAATCCGGCTTCAAATTACACACAAGCTAAAATTTTTATAAATAATTATCAGGAGGTGAATGTTCAGCTCATAAATGTGAATGGACAGGTTGTTTCACAATCCACAAGAAGAGTGGCCCCGGGTGAACACACTTTCTCATTCGTCCTGGACGCGTTAAATCCTGGGTTCTATTTTATCAAAGCAAAATCTGAAATATTAGATGACACCAAAAGACTCATCATTCGTAAGTAAGCTTGCGTGCTGCCTACTCGCACTATTGATTACGAGCAGCTTGATGGCTCAGAAGAAGCCACCTGCTAATCCTTTAGAATCCTTCTTGGACACTCAATTCTGGTTGGGTCTTCGAATGGGTATCAACTATACGCAGGCATTCCCAGAAACAAGGAACACCGGCTTTAGTCCGATCGATTACAATGCCGACAGTTTGCAAAAAAGCTACGATGACTTTGCACTTCCCGGAGCACATATGGGATTGGAAATGAATTTTTATCATCGTGGATTTTCAGCCTCATTCCAACCAGCATATAAAAGAAGCAGGTATAAGTATGCTAGCAGCCTCGAATGGCAAGGCGAATCAGGGAACAGATTTGAAACTCGATATAATATTGAGCAACGCTTAGATGTCATTGAACTCCCGCTGATGATCAAATATGATATTATCAGAAAAGGAAAAATCAGGCCGTTCGCAATGGTTGGCGGTTTTTATTCATTTATTGCCTCCGCACAGAAAGATGTCAAGATTACCCAGATCGATTATTCGTCAGGGAATCCATTGCAATCATCAGGGGGGACAAGTACTTTGGGTGTTAAAGATTCATTTAAAGGTTTCACTGGTGTCGCAGGCGGCGTGGGGGTGAATTTAGATTACTGGAACATACGAACTGTATTCGAAGTAAACTACAAACGATCCCTAACAGCAGCTACGAGACAAAATGCCGAGCAAAATGAATTGGCAGCTCTAGGCGAAACCAACGATGAAATATTCTTAAGGGACCTTAGTGTGTCACTAAGTTTTGTATTTCCATTCAGATTCATTGACACACAATTCAAAGCCTATTAATAATTCTGCCAATTGATACAATCATTGAGAAATCACCCGTATGAAATCAAAAGCAACACACATATCTAATTCTCCCAATTTGCTTAAAGGACTTTTAATCATCATCACTGCATTTGTTATAGCTAGTTGTTCAGATGACACACTTTCCTTGAGCGAGTCATTCATTAAGATCTACGACGATTCCAACATTGATGTAAGTTATCGGC
Source organism: Ekhidna sp. (assembly GCA_965601465.1). Lineage (GTDB taxonomy): Bacteria > Bacteroidota > Bacteroidia > Cytophagales > Cyclobacteriaceae > Ekhidna. The sequence goes on from OZ271834.1 coordinate 4,983,050, forward strand.
CCATCGATGTGGTAGAAACTATCGATGGCTACATTGTTTTGAGTGGAACAGAACTCACTAATACCGACTTTATGGGTATCCGATTAATCAAGGTTGATGAGGAAGGTAATTATGAAGACGATGTGGAAATCGACAACTATGTAGTCCCAATTGGCGATATGTATTTGAATGAAGCGGACAGCAATAGCTATTTCTTTGCAATGAATCCAACATCATTGGAAGCCGTATTGATTGCCATCAACCCGCAGCTTGACATTGTTTCCGAGACACTAATTGGCAGTACCAATTATCCGCTTTCTGCAAGTATCCTTAGCAATGGGAATTATTTGCTTCAGAGTTACGATCCATTGACACAAGAAACCGAAATTTCTGAAATAGGCTTAGATGGCACTTATCTTGGCGGCAATCAATATTCAATAGGGCCAGGCGATGATGTGGAAGAGGAAATTATCAACCATTATCTAAACGCCAGCGAGAGACCATTGCCATTTTTTTGCGGTGAAGTTTCTCCAGGAAACTATTATTTCAATGGATTTTACAATTACAGCTTCTCTTTGGTATTCACCAATTTCGCTGATGCTCCGAGTGGAGTCGTTCAAGGTCAAGCATCTAATGCAGGATTGAGAGCAGTACTCCCTTTAACCGGGAGTGATTTTGCAGTTGCAGGTTTTCAATTTGATGATAACTTCCAACTTGCCAGTTCAACGTTATCAACAGGTGGAATATCTTCCAGCGCAGATTTATACCCCGGCAACATGGCTGAGTTAAAATCTTATACACCTACCAAAATCGTCAATTACAATACCGGATCAAATTATTCCGTATTCGCTGCAGAAACCAAGGGTAGACAAGTATTGCTGAATTTCTACGCTGAAACAGGTGAAATTAGTGGCTCGCATCGGATAGGTTTTTTAAACCCATTTACTTTTTCATCACTAAAAGTAGGATCAGATAATTCTTTGCTTATTCTAGGCACTACTTTCGTTGCAGGGAGATTTGAAAGGATCACTTTAAACAAAATCTCGGCCTCCGAGGTTGCAGGATTCATTAATTGACCTTTTAACATAAAATAGTAATCTTAAAAGTTTCTACCCCGTTACGATCTTTTGAGTTAGTTTTTACTTGCTATCTGGATCAATTGATCGACTATCTTCGCAAAGCAAATCGAATGAATATTTAATGGATAGAAGCTTTCTTCATTTAGAGTACTCGGGATGGTGGGTATTACTGATTATCGTCATCTCCATAGCTTTATCTTATTTTCTTTATGCAAAGAAGAATGTTCCTTGGAATAGATTCCAAAATTGGACATTAGCGTCCATTCGCTTTCTTGGAATTGTAGCTCTTCTTACTTTATTGCTGGCACCTTCGGTGAGAAAAGTCACAAATCGTGTTGAAGACCCAATAATTGCTATAGCATTGGATAATTCCCAATCGGTGGTTCAGCGAGAGGATAACGATCAGGAAATATTACAGTTCATTGAACGCATTGAGGATAAGCTCAATGAAATGGATATTGAAGTTGATGTTACAACATTCAATGATTCCCTGAATTTTGAACAATCCACGACTAATTTATCGGATTTGATGAGGCGCGTGGAAACAAAAATGGAAAGACAGCATTCTGTAGGCACCATACTTCTCACAGATGGAGTTTATAATCGAGGGAGTTCACCACTTTACAAAAACTATATAACTCCGCTGTTTACAATTGGACTTGGGGATACCATTCCACCACGAGATGTTAGCATCACCCGTACGCTATATAACAAAGTGACTTTCAAGGATAATGAGACACCCATAAGTCTTGAAATCAGTCAGGAGGGCTTCGATAACCAGGAAGTAACTGTTCAAATACGAGAAAAAGGAAGTCTTCTCGATGAAAAAAAAGTAAGGCTAAGAAATACAGTTCAAGAGGTTGAATTCATTATTAAATCAGAAAATGAGGGCCTTAGACATTTAGTAGCGACCATCTCAAATATGAGTAATGAGTCTACGCTTGAGAACAATCGTTCCAATGTTTTTATGGAAGTTATTGATGGTAGACAGCAGGTGTTAATTGTAGCAAATACCCCACATCCAGACATTAAAGCAATTCGAAGTATCCTTAACGAAACAGGAAATTACCGAACCGAAGTGTACATCCCTGAAATCCACGACGAAAAACCGAGTGAAGTGTTTGATGTAGTTATTTTCCATGGAGCATTTACATCAGGGGTTAATTTCACACCTAAGGAAACACCTGGAATTTGGTATATCATGAGCAACGAAAGCTCAATTACCTCAGCTAACAAAACCTTACCTTTTCTAAATATTGAGCGAAGAGGATCCCAACCAGACAAAGTTGTTGGCTCGTTTAATCAAAACTTCAGCAAGTATAAAATTGATAATGTCTCTGCTTTCGAAGAATACCCGCCAGTAGAAGTTCCCTTTGGCAACTATGTTCTTAGTGGACCTGCAGAAATTCTCATGTTTCAAAAATTGGGTAGTGTAAAAACACAAAAACCTTTAATGGCTGTGTTTGACGATGGGTCTCAAAAAAGTGCAGTCTTACTGGGGCAAAACATCTGGAAATGGAAACTTCAGGAATATGCTATCAATGGCAATGCTGATCAATTTGCAAACTTAATTATCAAGACTGTTCAGTTTCTCTCGGTTAAAAATGACAAAAAGCAATTTCGCTTCAATACGCGAGAGAGTAATTTCACAGACTCAGAACCAGTTTTATTTGATGCGGAGGTTTATAATGATATTTATGAACGTATTTACGGTAATTTGATAAACCTCACAATAACTTCAGAAAGTGGTGAAAGTCAAAACTTTTCATTCACAGACTCTGAAATAAATAGCACTTTTAGGTCGCCAACATTCCTACCCGGAATTTACCAATATGTGGCTACTACAAAAATTGGAGACAAGACCTTAACAGATCGCGGTGAATTTTCTGTTCAAAATATTAATCCTGAATATTTGAATCTAGCTGCCGACCATCGAATCCTTAAGAACCTATCAAAAAAGACTGGAGGAATGTATGCTCACTTCAATGATGCCTCTCAAATCATTGATGAAATAGCGTCTAGAAATTATAAATCAATTATTAAAAGTCAAGAGGAGTTAATCCCGATTTACCGATCATGGTGGTGGTACCTCATCATCTTCTCCCTTTTCTCCATAGAGTGGTTCCTGAGAAAATTTTGGGGAGGATATTAAAAGTTAATCACAGCCCCTACATAACCTGTTCTTTGGGAATATAGACTAGGTCCAGCTTCTGAATAATCGAAATTATATTCAAAACCACGCTGGTTTTCTCGGTCTAATAGATTGTTAACGCTCATGAATGCTATCACATTCATTTTTTCAGATATTGAAAAAATCTTGCTTATTGCTAAACCGACATTGGCATAGGGTGAAAGCCTGATCGGCTGTTCTGAAAAATTAGGTTGAAAAACATTCAGGAAAATGTCATAGTCAGATGAAACCACCTCCCGAATATTATTCCCTTGTCTAGCTACTAAAGTAGATTCAATGGTCCAAAATCTTCCGGGGGAGTATGACAAATTACCGCGAATGAAATAAGTCAAATCATAGGTATACGTTTCCTGATTACTACTTGCATCAAGAAATGTCAACGATGTAGAAGCATTCAACTTTGATGAAAAATAATGGTTGGCAAATATTTCAGCTCCTTTCACATTGTATGCTACATCATTAATGTTTCCTTGTTTGTCAAATAAGCTAACGGCCAATTCAAACCCATTCTCTTTCCGCTTTATATCAATGGATTTTTGTAGACTCTCGGACACAAAAGGTTCTCCCGTATTCTCCACAAGACCATTTTTGTGGTACTTTCCAGCTCCGAGTGTAAGTGTCCATACATCATCAGTGTATGAAACATTGGCTTGATGACTCAAATAGCTTTGAATTCCATCTGTTGGTATATTTTTTCTTGCCCCAAGCCCAAGCGCAACTTTATCTGAAATGAGGTATTTGAAATAACCGAACCCTTCAACCACTTTAATATGAACCCCTTCATTCAAATCAATCGTAGGATGATTACTTCCTAAAGCATATCCAAATTCATGAAAATTACCATCTATCGTTGAGTAACGGTAGTCATAACTCACCCCGGTTTTCAAACTAACTTTCGAAAAGTTTCTCAGGTAATTTACTCCAAGAAATAAGTCCCGCTTTTTAACATTAAATGCCACATTTGAATAGCCATAATCGCCTGTGCTATAGCTCATTCCCTTATTGATACTTATTGATCCGTTCCCAACCGGTTTCTCAAGGGTGGAGATCAAGAAACTTCGCTGTTTATCCTGATTAAAAACTCCAGTAAAGCTTGGATGCTCAAAGTTGAACTCATATCCTTCAGTTACTGAATAGCCCAACACTTTCCAATTCATGACCTTCCCGTTACCATACCAGTAAATCCCAACATCATTTGAACTAAATGATTTGATATCTTCCAGGGCGCGCTCATTTAGCGTTTTAATCGGTCCGCTCAGTTGCCAGTTAGCAAACAACTTCAGGCTTTGCTTTTCATTGAGTTTCTGTTCTCTGGAATATCCGACACTGGCAAGACTCAATACCAATGAATTGGTATTTCCCTCCAACACTCGGTCATCCGTTTGCATGGCTATGATCCCGGATGTAACATTTCCAAATTCCAAAGGTGGATTACCAGGAAAAACAGTCACTCCCTTGATAATCGCTGTATTAAATATGCTAAACGTTCCAATCCCATTAAGTTGAGAATAACGCACCCCATCGTATATGGGCACGTTATTCATAAAGACGCCCGTCTCAAGGGGACTACTACCTCTTAGGCTGATATTAGCTGATTCATCAGTCGTAGTTGCAGAAGGCAACGAATTAACCGCAAGAATTGGATCTGCTTTGGCAGCTGGATTAGTATAGATTTCAAGCTTCTTAATTTCCATGTACTTGAACTCTTCAGCAATTAAAGGCTTTGCAGTTACTACAACTGTTTCTACCAACGTCTCAATGGCTTTTAATTGAATGGTAATGTCGTTAGAAATTGGAACCACCTTTTCTTCAAATCCAACATATGAGACAATCAAAGAGTCCTTTAGATCTTCACCATTTAATTCCAAATTAAAATGACCTTCAATATCTGTAATAGCACCTTTACGCCAGTTGTTAAGGAGATAAACATGTGCACCAATTAAGCCCACACCGCCATCATCAACAATACGTCCAGTTAGCTTCTGTTGAGCAAAGGAAGTGCCGGAAGCAAATAATAGAAATATCGTAAAGATGATCTTCATGATTTTTTCAATTGAGATAAAACTGCTTTAGCCCAGTGATATTGAGGCTCCATTGCAATGGCCTTTTCCAGTGTAGCTTCAGCCTCCTCTCTTTTTTCAATCTTATTGTAAGCCATTGCCAATCCCATATGCGTGTCCATATAGAGCCAATTTTCACTTACTTCATCGGTTTCGAAAAGCTCTATGGATCTTTTGAATGCAGCCACCGCTTTATTCGCATTTCCGCCCCACATCTCAGGTGTGTATAATTTAGATCCTCCATATAGTTTTTGCACGAGTGGAGACTCTGGCGATAAGCGCAAAGCCGCGTCCATCAATGAAGAACTTCTCATTCCATATAGCATCCCTTTCATTGGACTATATGCCATAACCAATCCGTAGACAGAGGAGAGTACCGCACGCGCTTCCCCATGTTCTTCATCCGCCTTGATTATTTCCTTCAACAAATCAATGGTTTGATCCACATTGTCATCAAAAGTCTCTTCATCTTTTGTTGCCATGGTATTGTTTAGTAGACCATACATAGCCAATGCTTTTTCAAAACTTCTGGCCCCACTTTCTTTTTCAGCTTGATCAATGCTCCTTTCCCACATTGTTTTGCTTGCGTTCAAGTATGCAGCATACTGCGTTTGCTTAGATGTTTGTGCCATTGACAGCCCGGCTATCAAAAGCATCCCTGTTGTTAATAAATTTTTCATAATGATAATATTTAAAGTAGTTTATTTTATAAACTATAAATTCAAAAAAATTTTACTCGATATATCCTTTTAGATTATTTACATAATCCTCGAAGGCTTTGATTCCTACTTTGGTAATGCTACAGGTCGTAAGAGGCTTCTTTCCTTTGAATGATTTAATGACACTTATATATCCTGCGCTAGACAATTTGTCTAGTTGCACACTCAAGTTTCCAGCTGTTGCACCCGTCTTTTCCTTGATAAACACAAACTCAGCAGAATCAACGCTTATTAGCAGTGACATTACAGCTAATCTAAGCTGAGAATGAAGCAGAGGATCTAATTGCGCAAAGCCACTCATTTTTCTGCTTTTTTAAGTAAGTATCCTGGGATCAGATAACCGATTACAAGCGCTACTGCAGCAACCAAATATTGATCCAAAATAGAGACATTGAATGCAATTACCGATGCCACCCATAACGAAACTCCTCCGATCAAAAGTGGTTTAAATCGTAGCAGTGATCCACTTAAATACGTTCCAAGACCTGAAAAAAGTAGAATTACCGCATTGTGATTAAAATTTATCTTACCCATAAATACAAGTAGGGTCATAATGCTGATAAAAATACCAATCCAAATGGTCCCATATATTCTGTCATAATGACTTACAGCACCCGCGGCTTTGTCTTGTTTAGCACTGTACCAAATTGTTAATATAACTGCAGGTATGATTAATACCCACACAATATACGGGTAATCATACAGGTCATATTTCTGAATGGTATAGTGCCCAAGATTGGCCAGCATAATCACCCAACCCCACAACAGAAAATAGAAACTACCTCCTTTGGCGAGATTGCGTTTTGCTTGACCAATCATTCGAGTGATTAGCTCAAGGCTTTCATCTTTTGTTAGTTCTTTATCGCTCATGATCTTATAGATTTTAACTATAAATACGATACAATTATAAAATAGTTTATATTATAAACCAAATTTTACAAATAAAAGGCAGCTTATAGGCTGCCCTCTATTGATTACTTCTCTTTTTTATCCTGTGCTTTCGTTGCTTTTTTCTTCTTGAGCTTAATAGTTAGCTCCTCCTTCTTCCCATCCCAGTCAGCAACCAGGGTATCTCCTTCCTGAATTTCTCCTTTAAGAATTTCCTCTGCTACAGGATCTTCAAGGTGTTTCTGAACTGCTCTAGCCAAAGGTCTTGCTCCATATTGTGGATCATAACCCTTGTCGGCAAGAAATTCCTTTGCCTTCTTCGTCAGTTCAATCGAATACCCCAAGTCAGTGATTCTTGAAAACAGCTTTCCAAGGGTGATATCAATAATCTTAAAGATGTCTTCTTTCTCCAAAGAATTGAAAATAATCACGTCATCAAGTCTATTGAGAAACTCAGGACTGAATGTTTTCTTCAAAGCATTTTGAATGGTAGACTTCATGATCTCATCCATACTATCTTTTTTGCTTTGAGTAGCAAAACCAATTCCAGCTCCAAAATCTTTCAAATCCCTCACCCCAATATTTGAAGTCATGATGATGATTGTATTTCTGAAATCTACTTTTCTTCCAAGCCCATCTGTAAGGATGCCATCATCCAATACCTGGAGCAGTATGTTGAATACATCAGGGTGAGCCTTTTCAATTTCATCCAATAGCACCACACTGTAAGGTTTCCTTCTTACTTTTTCCGTTAGCTGACCACCTTCCTCATAACCCACATATCCCGGAGGCGCTCCAACAAGTCTTGAAACCGAGAATTTTTCCATGTACTCACTCATGTCAATTCTAATGAGTGAATCCTCTTTGTCAAACAAGAACGTAGAAAGCACTTTTGCCATCTCTGTCTTTCCAACTCCTGTTGGCCCAAGGAATACAAAAGAACCAATCGGCTTCTTAGGATCTTTTAACCCAACCCTTGTTCGCTGAATTGCTTTGGATAATTTTTTGATTGCATCGCCCTGCCCAATGACTCTTCCTTCAAGATCATTTCCCATCGTGAGAAGTTTCTCACTTTCATTCTCGGCAATTCGCTTGGTAGGAATACCGGTCATCATTGCAATAACGTCTGCAACATTATCTTCACTTACTTCATACCGCTTGGTCTTAGTCTCTTCTTCCCATCTTGCTTTTTCATCTTCCAACTGCGCTATTAGCTTCTTCTCCTTATCTCTAAGTTGGGCAGCCTCTTCGTATTTCTGACTTTTAACTACTTTGTTCTTCTCTTTCTTAACATCTTCAATCTTCTCTTCTAACTCCGTAATAATCTTTGGAACATTGATGTTGTTAATATGGACGCGGGCACCCGCTTCATCCATCACATCAATGGCCTTATCAGGTAGAAAACGATCTGAAATGTATCGATCTGACAAGGTTACACATGCTTTTATAGCATCTGGAGTGTAGTTAACGTGATGATGGTTTTCATACTTTTCCTTTATGTTCTCAAGGATTTGGTGTGTTTCTTCCGGAGAAGTGGCATCTACCATTACCATCTGAAAACGTCGAGCTAAAGCACCATCCTTTTCGATGTATTGACGGTATTCGTCAAGTGTTGTCGCTCCTATACATTGGATTTCTCCTCTTGCAAGAGCCGGCTTGAACATATTAGAGGCATCCAGCGAACCTGAGGCACCACCTGCACCTACTATCGTATGAAGCTCATCGATGAATAGAATCACTTCTGGAGATTTTTCAATCTCATTCATGACTGCTTTCATGCGTTCTTCAAACTGTCCGCGATATTTTGTACCCGCAACCAATGAAGCTAAATCCAGGGTTACTACACGTTTCCCAAAAAGTATTCTGGATACTTTCTTTTGAACGATTCTTAATGCCAGGCCTTCAGCGATTGCTGTTTTACCCACACCCGGTTCCCCGATTAAAATCGGGTTATTCTTCTTCCTTCGACTTAATACCTGAGCTACACGCTCGATTTCTTTTTCCCTACCGATGATCGGATCAAGCTTTTCTTCTTCTGCGAGTTTGGTTAAGTCTCTTCCGAAATTGTCGAGTACAGGAGTTCGCGACTTCTCGCTTCCTTTCTCTTTCCCAGAAGCAGACCTTCCTGAACCTCTTGGACTGCTTGAATATAGTTCTTCACCTTCGTCATTCGGATCATCTGTATCGGCAGATGCCATTGGATTCTCCGTTTGATACTCGAGCATTTCTTTAACTAGATCATAGTTTACTTCGAATTTCTCAAGAATTTGAGTTGCAAGGTTATCTTCATCTCTAAGGATCGAGAGCAATAAGTGCTCTGTTCCAATAAGTGCGCTTTTAAAAATCTTAGCTTCTAGATATGTAATCTTTAATACCTTTTCTGACTGACGTGTTAATGGAATGTTTGCCAGGTTTTTAACATTACTGGTAGCTGTTCCTTTGGTAGCCTGTTCTATTGCAGAACGTAATTCTTTCATGGACAAACCAAGCTTCTTCATTACGCTTACAGCTACGCCCTCTCCCTCTCTGATCATACCCAGTAAGAGATGCTCTGTGCCAATGTAGTCATGGCCCAACCTGAGTGCTTCTTCTCTACTCAGTGAGATGACTTCTTTGACTCTATTTGAAAATTTTGCCTCTTTTGACATGCGTTTTGCCTTTCGCTTTTTAGTAAAAATATAAGATATACGACGATATCCCTCAATGTAGATGAAAAAACGCGAGCGCTTTCGGATTTGTTCATTATCTAATCGAAATACTTTACGTCTTTCAATTTTTAATTTCCTTGGGTCAATTGCTCAGGTATGAATTGCTCAAAATTTGTGCCGCATTCGGTCCTTCACACATGATCAAATCCACAATGCTCAGATTTGGAACAAAGGTATCACCAAAAAGCTGCGTGTATGGCGATGGTTGATATATTTTTCGATCAGAAAATGGTTTCTTGGGACTGATTACGTTTCGATAATCATTCTCGCAATGTTTTTGGAATTCAGGCGTGTAAAAAATCTTAATATCTAACTGAAGAACTTTGAAAATCATTTTCATGAAATTCAAATTTATGTCTACCAACTTTTCATACTTGCTATCCCAAATTATTTTAAATTCTTCTTCGAAAAACTCAAAAAAGGGTGCCTTTCCATAAGCAGAATAAAAAGCTCCCCAATGATCTTTAACCCATCGTTGTGAATAATCAATTCGAACCTGCTCCGTTCTTTCGCCATTTGAATATTTAACCGGTATTATCAGCGGCTGAATTTTATTGGAGGTTAAGAAGTAAGCCCTGTTACGAAATGTTTGTTTTGGGAATGATTCATGAATTTCAAAAAAGACCTCATCGAATCGGGATAGCAAAACAAAGTACTCCAGGCTGCCAAGGTAGTGTGGTTCGATTACTATTGTGCTCATGCAACAATATTAACATCACCCATACCTTCACGAACAATTACTGGCTCACCTCCGGTACAGTCGATGACGGTACTTGGATGTACTTCTCCAAATCCCCCATCAATCACTACATCGACAAGATTTTTGAAATCATCATAAATAATCTCTGGGTCTGTCGCATGATCATGGATTTCATCGTCATGAATGGATGTGGTAATTATCGGATTCCCTAACTCGTTGACTATTTCACGAGGAATACTATTATCAGGAATACGTATACCTACGGTCTTTTTTTTCACATTTAGGATTTTTGGAACTTTAGAAGAAGACTCTAAAATAAATGTATATGGACCTGGCAATGCTTTCTTCATCAATTTAAAGGTAGGGGTATCCAAGTGCCTGGTATACTCAGAAATATGGCTCAGATCGTAGCAGATAAATGATAAGTTAAGATTCTTGCCCTTGATTCCCTTAATCTTTCTTATTCTTTCTATCGCTTTTTGATTAAAAATATCGCAACCCAAACCATAAACAGTGTCCGTAGGATAAATGATGACACCACCAGCGCGCAAAACCTTAACGATCTTAGTAATTTTCTTACGCTCAGGATTCTCCGCGTATAATTTGACAAATTCAGCAGCCATTGATGTTAATTAATACCTCAGATGTTGGTCAAGTTACTAAATCAGACAAAAAACAGTGATTTCAAAATCAAATTATCAAAATGTTAAGCTTATCAACCGCGGATTAATTTATTTTGCGGAAATTTTTATTGTCATGCTTTAGGGATATCAACTCTCCAACATGACTTAAGATCTATCGAAAGACTACATTAGAAACTAACTGCAATGTCAGAAAATACAACGATCCAAAAGCCAAATGGCAAACTAGGAATTTTAACCCCGGGAATGGGTGCTGTGGCAACTACTTTCATGGCCGGCGTCCTTAGCATTAGAAAAGGACTTTCTGAGCCGATTGGTTCGCTTACTCAAATGGGAACCATACGCTTGGGTAAAAGAACTGAAAAGAGAAATCCTTTAATCAAAGATTTCGTGCCCTTGGCTCCTCTTGAAGATGTCGCGCTTGGTGGATGGGATCTTTTCGAAGATAACGCATACGAAGCAGCTATGCATGCTAAGGTATTAGACAAAGATTTGCTCAATGATCTTAAAGATGAGTTAGAGCAAATAAAACCTATGAAGGCTGTCTTTGACAAAAACTACGTGAAGAGACTTGAAGGTAGTCATGTAAAGGAGGGTGCCAACAAGATGGAACTGGCAGAAATGTTGATGGAAGATATCTCCAACTTCAAAAAAGAAAATAACTGTGAGCGGGTAGTGATGGTATGGTGTGGATCTACCGAGATCTACATTGAAGAAAGCGATGTTCACTCTACGATTGAGAAATTTGAAGAAGGCTTGAGAAACAACCATCCAGACATTCCACCAAGTATGATCTATGCGTATGCAGCGATCAAAATGGGAGTTCCTTATGCTAATGGAGCACCAAACCTATCATGCGATGTGGATTGTTTAGTGGAGCTTGCCAAAGAAACCGGAGCACCAATCGCTGGAAAGGATTTTAAGACTGGGCAAACGTTGATGAAGACGATTCTTGCGCCAGGATTGAAAGCCAGATCACTTGGAATTGATGGTTGGTTCTCAACTAACATTCTTGGAAACAGAGATGGGGAAGTACTGGACGATCCTGATAATTTTAAAACTAAAGAAGTCTCCAAACTTGGAGTTCTTGAGCAGGTACTTGAACCTGAATTACACCCTTCACTATATGGTAATCTCTATCACAAAGTGAGAATCAACTATTACCCACCAAGAGGCGATGATAAAGAGGGTTGGGACAATATCGACATCAAAGGCTGGTTAGGCTACAAGATGCAGATCAAAGTGGATTTCCTTTGTAAAGACTCTATTCTAGCAGCTCCACTTGTTTTGGACTTAGCGCTTTTCCTGGATTTAGCTAAGCGTTCAAACATGAAGGGAATTCAGGAGTGGTTGTCTTTCTACTTAAAATCTCCTCAAGCACTTAAAGGTTTGAAGCCCCAGCATGACATTTTTGTGCAGCTCATGAAGCTTAAGAATACACTTCGTCACCTTGCAGGTGAAGACTTAATTACAAACTTAGGATTGGATTACTACGACTGATTAGAGTAATTTCTGATCCATCAATTTAATGGTACTTTGAAGGTCATCTGGATTGTCTACGTCATTCCAGGTGTACCCTTCTACCAGCACAGACTTGGCCTGATGGCTATCTATGAGCTTTGATACAGATTCTGAGATCGTATACTCTTTACGATCAAATGACTGTTGGAAAACTGAAAAAACTTCGGATTTCAACCTGAATAGGCCTGTGTCATACCTATTGTATTCCTCAATATTTTTGCCAATCGATTCGATGAAGCCATCCCCATCCACTTGAACCTTGGTTACGTCATCAATGTCAATATGCTTATTAGACTCTCCTGGCATATCCACAGCCAATTGTAGCGTGGTTTCAAGTCCGGATGACTTCTTAACAAATTCAGTTACAAAATCTGGATCAAAGACATGATCCCCCATTGTTAAGAAAAAATCGCTCATTCCATTCTGCTCCACCCACTCTTTAGCTCTAAAAACTGAAAAACCATTTTCCAAATCAAACCTCTCATTGTGTAAAATAGTTATATCGGCATTATGAGTATGTTTCAAAGAAGGTAACGCTTCCTGTAATTTTTCTGCTCCATAGCCACTAATGATGCAAAACTTTTCAACTCCGCACGCTTTAAAAATTCTGATGTGCCGTGACATTAAAGTTTCATCATTTAAAGTGACTAGACTTTTTGGAATGCCTGTGTCTAATCGGGTATTTTTACCAGCAGCTAATATTACGAGGTTCAAATTGGAACTTTTTTTAATAAATATGTCAATATTGACATGGGATTCGATTCAAATCTCAATGTTACGAAAATGTTTCCAAGTGATATAACTAAATTTGCAAAATGGGGAATTTTTTGAGAGAACGATTTTCAAGTTTTAAGCTTGCGGAAGATGCAAAAAAGAACGGATACTATGCATTTTTCCGAACTTTTGAGTCTAAGCAAGAAACTGAGGTCAAAGTGAATGGCAAGGATGTTTTAATGTTTGGCTCCAACAGTTATTTGGGCTTAACTACACATCCGAAAGTGATCGAAGCGGCTGAGGCAGCGGTACGTAAGTATGGTTCTAGTTGTTCTGGTTCCAGATTCTTGAATGGTACCACCGACATGCACGAGCTACTTGAATACAACCTCGCAAAATTCCTCAATAAAGAAGAAGCCCTTGTATTTAGTACCGGCTTTCAAGTCAATCTTGGAGTTCTTCCCACTATTGCAAAACAGGGCGATGCACTTCTCCTGGATAGACTCAATCACGCATCTCTTTATGAAGGCGCCAAGCTAAGTGACGCATCATCTGTCATATTTAGACATAATGATATGCAGTCTCTTGAAAAGAAATTATCCCAACTGCAAGATGCAAATCACAGAATCATTGCTGTTGATGGTATATTCAGTATGGAGGGAAATATTGCGAAGCTTCCTGAAATTGTAGCATTAGCTAAAAAGTACAAGGCCTCTGTTATGAGTGATTGTGCTCACGCAATAGGCGTGTTAGGAGATCATGGTAGAGGAACACCAGATCACTTCGGGATTTCTGACGATATAGAGTTAATTGGAGGTACATTTAGTAAATCCCTCGCTTCTCTAGGAGGATTTATAGCCGGAGACAAAGAAACGATTCAGTATATCAGACACGTAGCAAGATCATTGATATTTAGTGCAAGCATGACCCCATCATCTACGGCTGCCACCCTAGCAGCGCTAGAAATCATGGAGTCAGACGACTCAAGACGTTTGAAGCTATGGGAAAATACCAATTATTCTCTCAAGAGATTAAAAGAGCTTGGGTTCGATACAGGTTATGCAGAGACGCCAATCATCCCGATTTATATAAGGGACAATGAGAAGGCTTATAAAATGACGATGCGTTTGTTCGAAGAAGGAGTATTTGTTAATCCGGTGGTGGCACCTGCGGTAGCTCCAACAGACACACTCATCCGGTTCTCATTGATGGCTACTCACACAATCGAACAGATAGATATTGCTATCGATAAGATCTTGAAAGTAGCGAATGAACTTGATGTAAAACGTCAAATAGAAGTGGCTTAATTTGAAGGTTGCAATCACCGGAGCCAATGGTTTTCTAGGATCTTACTTAGTCAAAGAGTGTCTGCTTCAAAATATGGAAGTGCATGCCTTCGTGCGTGCAAATGCAAATACCTCTCTTCTGCCAACCAATGATAAATTAAGTATTCATGAGGTAAATTATCGAGCATCGCTCGAAACCCAATTTTCTGAAATCAAAAGTGAAATTGGCAATCTGGATTTCTTCATTCACAATGCGGGAATGACGGTGAGCTTGAATAATGATGAATATTATCAGGTTAATGTAGGAATTACAACTTCAATTACAGAAGCACTGCTGGCAACCGGACTCTTAAAGAAAAAAGGACGCTTTGTCTATACCTCCTCATATGCAGCGCAAGGCCCTGCCATAATTAACCAACCTGTCTCTCATTACGGCAGAAGCAAGCAACAAGCGGAGCGGGTCATTCAAGAAAAAATGTCAGACTACTTACTGGTTAGACCAACCGCGATATATGGTGCCGGAGATGTAGCATTTTTGCCCTTATTCAAAGGGGCCAAAATGGGGATTTACCCCGTCACTGATAGTAAGCAGCGGATGAGCATGATACATGCCGCTGATCTTGCTAGAATGATTGTCTCAGATATGCAAGAAGCCCCAGGCATTTTGCATTATAATGATGGAAACACCTATTTTCATCAGGACTTCATAGAAATCTTTGGTGAGCTCTTCAACAAGAAGGTCCGCAAATTTCCTCTCCCGAAGTGGCTGGCTAAGTTATCTATGGGCTCTTCAGACCTTTGGCATAAAATCATCAATAAACGCCCTGGAATTACTTTAGAAAAATTTGATGAAATCTCCCAAAATTGGGATCTTCATACGACAGATTTAAGACACTCCAATGTGACTCCTCAAATTTCACTGAAAGAGGGTTTTGAAGATGCACTGAAATATTATCAGGAAAATAACCTCATCTAATGTCACTAGAAATCAAGGAAGTTACTTCCAAAAAAGAGCTTAAACGGTTTATTAAATTTCCTTTCAAACTCTACAAGGGTAATCCTAACTATGTTACGCCTCTCATCGATTTTGAGATGAGTACGTTGCTAAAAGAAAAAAATCCAGCGTTTGACCATGCCGAAGCAAAATACTGGGTGGTAGAAAGGGACGGAGAAATTGTTGGAAGAATTGCTGCCATCGTATTGGATCAGGAGTTAAAGGATAAGTCGCTGGCACGCTTTGGATGGATAGATTTCATTGACGACATGGAAGTTTCTACCCAACTTTTAGAGACTGCTAAAAGTTGGGTGGAATCGAAAGGAGCCAATTCGATTCATGGACCGATGGGGTTTACCGACCTTGATTTTGAAGGTGCATTGGTTGATGGATTTGATGAAATAGCAACCCAAGCGACGATCTACAATCACCCTTATTACATTGATCATTACAAAGCCTGGAATTTAGACGTTGCTGCCTCATGGGTAGAGTTGAGAGGAAAGGCTCCAAGTAAAAATCCGGAGAAAGTAAATCGAGCAGTTCGAATTATCGAAGAGCGATTCAAGGTGAGAGTAAAGGAATTCAAAAACACCAAAGAGATTCTAAAATACGCTCCAGGAGTCTTTGAGGTATTAAACAATGCGTACTCTGACCTATATGGCTATTACCCGCTCACCCCTAAGCAAATCGATTACTACGTTGAACAATATTTTGGCTTTATTCGAAAAGAGTTTGTTTGCATCATTGTAAATGAAGCAGATGAAGTAGTTGGATTTGCACTAACACTTCCGTCACTTTCGAAAGCATTTCAGAAGGCAAAAGGATCATTATTCCCCTTTGGATTCATCCATGTTCTCAGGTCGTTCTATTTCAATGATTTGGCAGATCTTTTCCTGATCGGAGTTAAACCTGAGTATCAGAAATTAGGAATTCATGCCCTTATTTATGATTACCTTCAAAAGATTTATGAAAAGAAAGGGATTAAATACATGGCCTCAGGCCCCATGCTTGAAGACAATAAAAATGTATTAAATACGTGGAGTGAATTTGACATTGATGTTGGTCGAATAAAGCGTAGCTGTTTCATCAAACATTTTTAAGCTGAGTTTAGTAGTTTCACAGGATGGAAATGAAAGGCAAACATGCGCTAATAATTGGCGGATCTAGTGGCATAGGTTTAGCCACGGTTAAAAAGCTGGCTAAGCATGGCTGCAATATCACCATTATCCATAGAGACAGAAAGCAAGGGGTTTTGGATCTGACAGAAGTCACCGCTGATTTAGAAAAAGACCACAATATATCAATCTCCAGTTTCAATATCGATGCAACCAATCCGGAAAAGATTGATGAGTGTCTACAATCGATCAAAGCTGAATCAAATGCTCGATTTGACACGGTACTTCATGCAGTTTCAAGAGGTAATCTAAAACCATTTATTTCCGACGGTCCTAAGCTATCTGCCCAAGATCTTGCACTTACTATTGAGGCCATGGGTACCAATCTTCAGCATTGGGTTAATGGGCTTCTAGATAACGGACTCATTGAAAACGGAAGCAAAATCCTAACCTTAACTTCAGAAGGTAATGATAAATTTTGGACCGGATATGGGGCAGTGGCATTGGCAAAGTCTACCCTTGAGACCTTGTCACGATATTTAGCCATTGAACTTGCTCCAAAGGGTATCACAGTCAATATCATTCAAGCAGGCGTCACGGACACCCCTTCACTCCGTTTAATTCCTGGATCTGAAACTCTCATTGAAGAGTCAAAACAACGAAATCCATATAATCGACTAACAACCCCAGAGGATGTGGCCAACACCATTTATTTATTATCTCAACCTGAGGCAACATGGATAAATGGATCACTCATTCATGTTGACGGAGGCGAACATTTGATATGAATACTTACGACAAAATACTGAAACTTCTTCCCTATAAACGTCCATTCTTGTTTGTTGATGAGATTGAATCTCTTAATGACGAAGGTGCAGTGGGGAGCTACACCGTTCGTAAAGATGAATCCTTTTTGAAAGGCCATTTTCCCGGTAATCCTGTGGTCCCGGGGGTTATTCTGACAGAGATAATGTGTCAAATTGGATTAGTCACTTTGGCGATGCATTTGATGCAACTGGATGAGCATACTAAGGTCTTGCCTGCTTTTACAAGTGCCAATGTTGACTTCCTTTCAAAAGTTATCCCAGAAGACAAGCTTATTGTTGAATCAAAAAAAGTCTATTTTCGCTTTGGCAAGTTGAAATGTACTGTTTCCTGCAAAAAAGAAGATGGAACTGTTGTGGCCAAAGGAGAGTTAGCAGGAATGGTTGTAAAAGCAGAAGCGTAAATTTTGGAAAAACATAGAGTTGTAATTACGGGGCTGGGCGTAGTAGCCGCCAATGCGATTGGAGTTGATAATTATGAGAAAGCACTTCGTGAAGGTAAGTCTGGCATTAAGCATTGGGAAGAATTAGATAAGATAAACCTGAAATGTCAGATTGGAGGAGCACCGGATCTATCTTCCATCACTTTGGGAGATCATCTTCCCAGACTTTTAGCAGAGAAAATAACTAATAAGGGCATCCTTTATGCCATGCTTTCGGGTGTTGAAGCCTGGAAAGATGCAGGACTAGAACCGAATACGGAAGAAAGAGATTTTAACTCAGGTATGATATTCGGAGCTGGAGACCTTAGCTTCGACAGTTTCATCAATCGCCCTTTTCCATCATACCCCATTGATAATGGAGAGAGCAGAAAGTTGGGTTCAAGAACCATTTCCGAATGCATGAATAGTGGAGCTGCTGCTTACTTAAATTCGATTCTTGGGTTAGGAAACAGGATCCAATCTAATTCATCTGCATGCATTACAGGTTCAGAAGCTGTGTTAATGGGCTACGAATATTTATCCCAAGGCCGAGCCGACCGCATGATATGTGGAAGTACCGAAGGTGACGGAAGGTACATTTGGGCAGCATTTGATGCCATGCGCGTATTGTGTTCTAATTCAAATGATAATCCGACATTTGGGTCGCGCCCAATGAGTGACTCATCCTCTGGTTTTGTCCCTTCTGGAGGATCTGGAGCATTAGTGCTCGAGACACTGGAAAGCGCCAAAGCACGTGGTGCTAAAATTTACGGTGAAGTTTTGGGAGGTCATGTCAACTCTGGAGGTCAGCGTAGTGGAGGAACCATGACAGCTGCAAATCCTGAAGCCGTAGTGGATTGTATTACTAGAGCAATGGATTCTGCAGGTATCAAACCAGAAGAAATTGATTTAATTAATGGTCACCTAACTTCTACCAAAGGTGATCCCGCAGAAATAAGAAATTGGGTAAAAGCGTTGGGAAGATCTGGTGAAGAATTCCCAATGATCAATACACCAAAATCCATGATCGGTCATGCGGTTGCCGGAGCTGGGTCCGTTGAACTTGTGGCCTCTGTTTTGCAGATGCACAAAGACTTTGTGCATCCCAATTTAAATGTCGAAAATATTCATCCTGAAATTTTATCAGAAATTTTTGGGGGTTGTATTCCTACGAGTTGCCAAAGCAAGGAAGTAAACACGGTTATTAAGGCCAATTTTGGTTTTGGTGACTTAAATTGCGCGCTCGTTTTAAGGAAATACAAAGAAAGATGACAAGAGAAACTGTAAAAACCGACCTGATCAACATCATTAAGCCTTATCTACCTGAAAATATCATGGAAAATGAAGTTTCTGAAGATAAGCATCTTATCAATGATTTGATGATCAACTCTGCACATATTGTAGATATCGTTCTAGATATTGAAGATAAATTCGACATCATGATTGACGATGACGTAATTGGTGAAATGAACACTGTTCAGGATTCAATTGACGTTGTATTGCAAAAAGCTGCCTAATTAGTTAGTCAGCTCTTTCAATAATTTTTGATCATAATTCCTTTGAAGAAGGTTTAAAGGAATATATCCGATTGTCCATACAAGGCTAGCAACAAGGTATAATTCGAACCTTCCAAACAATGCGGATATCACCATTGCATTTCGGTGGGTATTGCTGCCGCCCAACCAAGCCCACCAAAACAATGTCTTCATATTGTATTTTGAATATAGGAGGTCGAATCTTTCCGGAATCTCCCTTGAGAGTTCTCTCATTGTTCTACGCTGATCCGCGGTTCTCGTGGTAGACTTTATTTGCTTGCCAGTATAATCCAGGTTGATGTAGTGAATAACTTTGTGAAAGAACTTACTCCCGGTAGGCTTTATTTCGTCCTTGGTAAGTGGAATTAAGCCAGCATCAGACTTGCCGACAAGATATAAGTATTCAGATTTATAGAATTC
The DNA here is from genome assembly GCA_965601465.1 of Ekhidna sp. GTDB lineage: Bacteria > Bacteroidota > Bacteroidia > Cytophagales > Cyclobacteriaceae > Ekhidna. The sequence goes on from OZ271834.1 coordinate 5,002,846, forward strand.
ATATAAACCCGCTTTATAACTGTGAGCAGCACCGGATGCAACCATTAATATTAATACCCAATAATTATATTGCGGAATTAAGTAAATAGCACCTCCTACGTAACATGAAATGAATACGAGGTTGTCAATCAAACCATCGATTTGACGCCCAATTTCTGAAGACTGCCCGGTCATACGGGCCAGCTGACCATCCGAGCTATCTAAAACTCCTGCCCAGGTTATCATAAAGCCGGCCAATGCAGCAATCCAAAAAGTATCTTGATAAGTAAAAAGTACACCACCAGCAACTCCAATAATCAAACTTATGATGGAAACGTTAGTAGGTGTTAGTTTTAACCATTTGGCTATTCTGGCGAAATATAAACCATAGAAGCGACTAAAATACAAGTCGTACCTTTCTTCAATATCTATAAGTTTGATCGTGGAAAGTACCTCATCCAGATGTTTTCGATACCTTCTCTTTAAGTATCCGAGCATCTTTAGATATTACGCTTAACTCTTGAGAATAGTGAGATCTTATTATCGAACAAGAATTGCCAAATCACCTTCGCATAGCTTTTATGTGCGTAGAGATTATCGTAATGTTCACCAGCTATTTTTTTAAGCTCTGGGAGCTTTGACCCAGGAATAGTGGGAAAATCATGGTGTTCATTGTGATAGCCTACATTCCATATGAATTTATTCCACCATCCATAGTAAGAATAGGTTTCCTGACCTTCCTTGTATATAAAGTGTTCAGCAACAAAGTGACCAGAAATTGGATGCAAACCAGTAGCCAAAGCTGTAGACAATCCCAGGTATAACAATCCTGGCCATCCAGCTAAGTAGAAGAATCCAACCATCCCACCTACCTGGAATAAGGCATTGATGATTTGCCACTTATCCGGCACTAATGGATGAACGAATATTGGACGGATCGCATAAACTGGTATTTGGATGATTAACCAAATGAACTTTCCAATCGGCCCTCTAAATACTCTGGCTTCCCAACTTACTGCAAGATCCGTATCTACTCCTTCTTTCCCTTGATGCCAATGATGTTTCGCATGATAAGCTTTAAAAGCCATCGCGAATGGTACTACTAACGGTAGATTGACCACAAGGGCAAGCCAATTGTTTAGTACCTTCTTCTTGAAGGCTAAATCATGAGTGATCTCATGGACAGCCAACACAATAATATGTGTCAATGTAGTTCCTACCAGAATTACCAGCAAGGCAAATAACCAGGGGTTATCCGGTAAGAAGAATATTGGAATTGATAGCTGCAACGCAGCTACAAACAATGTTTTAAAAATTAAGGATGGATCATTCCCGAATAACTTCTTCACTTCAGGATGTGACTCCATAATCACTTTTCTTCTTTGAAAGTGGGGTTCCTTTTCTTCGCTCCAGGTAAAATCTTTTTGCTCCATATCTAACTGCAAATTTAACTAATGGGGGCGTAAAAATGTTCTCGAAGCAAATCCTCCTACTTTATCCAAAAGATTCATGATGAAGGCCGCTTTTTTGGTCTGAAATTCTGAGTATTCATCCAGGCCTGAAACTTCACGAACTTCTGTCATCACCTTTGCCTTAAAATCTTCAATTAGATTGGCATCTTCGGAAATAAAAACTACCTCTTGTTCAAAGTAGTAACTCACCAAATCGTAATTACTGCTCCCAAAAATTAATTTTTCATCATCTATCAAGATTGCTTTCATATGGGACATCCCAGGGTATTCTTTTAATTTAAAATATCCCTTTCGCTGTTCTGACAGAATGATATTCTTAAAAATCGATTTATTGTTCTCTTGTGGAGATACAATCGTAATCTCCACACCATTGGCAGCTACCGTTCTCAAAACCCCTAAAAGCGGCTCAGAAATATATGGCGATATAATTTGAATGGATTTTTTCGCTTCTCTTAAATGCTTGAAAAAGTCGTCATATAACGATTTACTTTTCGAACCATTGAAAAGATATAATGAACCTTCATCTGTCTTCACCATCATTGACTGGTTTACATTCTTCCAGGTAGAATTGAAATCAGAAACCAGACTTTCGCCCAACTTTTTGTCATTCAGCTCCACCATCATGTCATGCCATTCGAAATTGTGATCGCTAAAATTGATGCCTCCTAAAAAACTAGTTTTTCCATCTACAATCACCATTTTCTTATGATTACGAAGTGGGTACTTCTGCCCCAACATTCCAATTGGATTGGTAAACTTCACTTCGATACCAGCAGATTTTGCTTCTTCAATGATCAAGGACGTTTCTTTAACTTCATTTCTGAAAGCAGGATCTTTGAGATATTTCAAAGACTTTACAAAGTGATCATTGATTACCACTTTAGAATAACGATCAATTAATAATCGTTTTTCTTTTGCCGGGCTGGATTTCATGATTTCTATCAACCACCTGCCTGCATCATCCCCCTCAAAGGTCATCGCTTGAGCATAAAGAGATTCCTTTGCCTGTGAAGCAACTTTTTCCAGCCTTTTCATAAAGGCTTTTGAGCCTAATAAGATTTCAGATTGTGCCAATCGATAATTTTTCGGCAAAATTAATTGGCTTATTGATTAATAGGGATATTCTACTTCATCGAGATCAAAAATGAATGAACCGACTCGCATATCGATTTCAATTCTTAGAGGTAAGCGATTCCGGTCATCGCTTAAGATCAAACGTCCGGTCTTACCATCTTCAAAATATTCTCCTTCAGGAAAAACCAACTCAAACTCTAATGCTCTCACTCTTCTTCCGTCGTATTTATAAGTCGTTTTTTCGCCAGGTAGCATACTGAATTCATAGAGATCATTCGTAAAGAATGTTCTTACTTTGATTTCATGATTAAAATCAGATCTATTCCGCCCCCTTAGCCACATGTAGGTACTCATTGCATCTCGAAGGGGTGCATCCTCTTTTGCAAACTTATGATACCTCCACTTATCAATGTCTTCAATATAGGCTCTCACAGAAATGGAATCAGCATACGAGAAATAGTCATGTCTGATATCAATTTTATTCTTCGCTTCCAGATCCCTGTCAGATCTAAATGGTTTCAAATCATCCGCTTCGATGAGGGATTCCATACAAAAACTTAACTTGGAAAAAACCCGAAACCAGCTGGCAGTCCTTACTTGAAATTGAATTTTATAGTGTGGCTTGCCATTATCGTTTGGATAATGAAATTCAGGATCTAGCCAAACAACCGCATCACCGATATTGAACCACCCAAATTTCATGTTATAGGTTAATTTCTCTCCGGGTTTGAATGGATATGATTTATTTTGAGCTCCAGACTGAATTGCACCAAAAAAGCAGACCCATAGGATTAGCATTCTAATCCAACCAAAGATTGAACTAAATGAAAATTGCGCTTGTATGTCCGTATGATTTTTCACGTCCAGGGGGTGTTAAGTCACATATTGTAAGTTTATCCAAACATCTTGCAATGATAGGTCATCAAGTCAAGATCATTGCACCCAATATTAATGCCAATCTGGTAGAAGAAGAAAATGTTCATTTCTTTGGACGAAATCGCGCGGTAAATATCGGCGGTACAAAAATCGATGTAAATATCGCATTAGGCGATGAAAAAAAAGCATTAAAGTCCTTTCTCAAGGTTGAGGATTTTGATATCATCCATTACCACACTATTTGGAACCCTTTACTTCCGTTTCAAGTGCTTAAGCATTCTAAAACTAAACAGATTGCTACTTTTCATGACACCCCAAAGAGTGAATTTGTCGGTAAGTACGTGATGCCGACAGTTGCGCGTGGCATTTTTACTTTTTTGGATCAGATAATTTCGGTTTCTAAAAGTCAATCTTCCTTCATTTCTCGTTTCTCAAAAAGAAACATTCACATTATCCCAAACGGAATTGACCTGGATGAAATCAAGAAATTGGCACCTAAGAAAAACAGCCGGACAGACGATTACTTTCAACTTTTTTTCATGGGAAGATTGGAACCACGCAAAGGTGTAATGCATGCTTTACAAGCATTCCGTGAACTCAAAATGCGGTTTCCCAAAATGAAACTGATGATTGCAGGGGATGGCGATGGCAGACCCGAGGTAGAAAAGTTTATTTCAGATTATTCATTGACCGATGTAGAGCTACTAGGCTTTGTTGATGAGCAAACAAAATACAAACTGCTGAAGGAATCGGAAATCTATTTAGCCCCTGCGCTTTATGGAGAGAGTTTTGGGATCGTTCTCCTCGAATCTATGGCTGTTGGAACACCCATCGCTGGTTATGCAAATGCTGGATATAAGAATGTGATCACAGATCCCATGATGGAGGGATTTGCAGAGCCAGGGAATCTCGAACAATTCGTATCGTGTATCGAGCATTTAATTCCATCCGATAAGCGCAATGCCCTTTCGGAACATGGACTGGAAGAAGTAAAAAAATACGATTGGGCTGAGGTTTCTAAGGAAGTGAATGAGGTTTACTTGAAATAAGCCCTCACCTTATCCATGACATAGTCCATGTCTTCCTCGTATAGCTCACCGATTACAGCTACCCTAAACGTCTTGCTTTCCGGGATTACTCCTGGGTAAATGGTGATGCCATTTTCGTAGAGGTAGTCATGGAAATCATTGAAGTCCAATCCAGGTTTATCTAAATTGATGGCTAGCAAAATTTTCGATTGTTGTTCTTCTGGCAAGAAGAATGTGAACCCCAATTCCTTAAATCCATCGTACAGCTTCTTCCAGTTTGCCTGATACCTTTTCCACCTATTTTCCAACCCTTCTTCTTCGTGCTCTTTGATGGCTTCTAAAAATGCATAGCTTGTTTGCACTGGGGGTGTAAATCTAAGTTGATCCTTCTTTTGAAGGTTGTCCCATTGCTTATACACGTCGAAATAGAAACTTGTACCATTTGCCTTAAGATCCTCGGTTCGGTCTTTATGGAAGATCACAAATGACAGTCCTGCCATCCCGTGAATGCACTTATTGGAACTCGAAAACAAATAGTCAATGTGATGCGCATCCAAATCAATCGGGTAGGCTCCATAAGAGCTCATGGCGTCCACGATATACTTAACTCCAGTCTCTTTACATATCTGACCAACCTCCTCTAGAGGATCCATCATGCCTGTAGAAGTTTCATGGTGCACCATGATTAGGTGCGTATATTCACCTGTAGCCAATGTCTCTTTGATTTTTGCTGGTTCCGGATAGTCTCCAAACTCAAAAAGCGTAGAATGCTTTAGACCATATCCTTCACAAATAGCTTTCATTCTAATTCCGTATGCTCCATTCGTGATGATCAAAGCATGATCATCTTTTCCGAGTGCAGAAACAAGACATGCCTCCATGGCCCCTGTTCCACTTGCGCCAAATAAAGAAACTCGATGCGTATCCTGCCCATTACCTACTTTAAGGATACCATCACAGATGTCGTGCATCACTTGTCCAAATTCCTTTTCACGCGGGCAGATATCTGCTACTAGCTGGGCTTCTTTCACTCGTTGAGATGTAGTAGCCGGTCCTGGATTTAACAGGATCTTACGATCTAATTCTTTCTTGTGCAGCATACAAAATTATTTATGGTTTAAGGGAATCAGAGACTTGACATCCCCTAAATCAAACTGATTTATTGGCTAAGTTAATTGCTAAGATTTTTCATGAAAGCCTCCTTGTTCTGTACAGGAGTGGTTGTCGGTCTTCCTAAGTCAGCTCGGGAAGCCTCTGTGGTTCTTACTTCCAGCAAGACAGGGCCTTCAGCATTTTGAAAATCGTCCCAAATAGCTGGTAACTCTTCCATCTTTTTAACCAACCAGGTTTGTTTATAGCCAGAAGCTTCGGCAATTCTTTGAAAATCAATCGCGAAACCAACAGTTGCTTGACCTCCCACTGATTCATGACACCCATTATTGATCAAAATGTGTTTGAAGCTTTCACATGGCTGATTGCCGATAATCGCTCCTGCTCCCATGTGCATAATCGTTGCACCGTCTCCATCCAGACAGTAAACCGGTCTATTTTCTTTACTTATAGCAATACCTAAAGCAATTTGAGAGGCATGCCCCATTCCCCCAACAGTCAAAAAATCTCTGCCATGACCCATTTGGTGTTTTGCACGAATCTCAAAAACCTCTCGCGATGATTTTCCAGTCGTTGATACCACTACAGCTTCATCTTCCATTTTTTGCAGCATCCACTCGATGACTTCCTCACGATTGATGGTATATGGGTTTTCAACTTTGGTTTTTAGCTTGTACTTGTCAAAGACTCCTTTCTTTACCAAAAGTGCATAGGGTGCACTTGTTTCTTTCATTGTATTGAAAGCTTTCACAAGCTGATCTTCTGCTTCACTTTCATCATCAGAAAGTATAGCATAATCTATTTCCATGGTCTGCAGTAGTTCTTCGGAAATTCTCCCCTGCTTCACATGCTGAGGTTCGTCTTTCACCCCAGGCTCTCCTCTCCAACCAATCATTAATAGCATAGGGATGGAGTATACATCACTATCCGCTAAGGATGTTAGCGGGTTTACACAATTCCCAAAGCCAGAATTTTGCATATAAACCAAAGGAACTTTGCCTGTGGCCAGGTGATGACCCATGGCCAACGCGATCGCACCGCCTTCATTAGCAGCGATAATATCCGAACCTTCATCTGTTATAACAGAACAAAAATCCTTTAATAACGAATCAGGAACACCTGTTGTAAATTCAACTCCCTGATTTCGAATTGATTTTAAAAACTTCTGCGGATCTAGCATTACAATGAAATTTTAAGAGTGGCTTGAAAATGCAAGCCGCTCATTTTTCTATTTTGATAATATCCCAAATATGTGTGCCGTCAGGCACTAGTTTGGAAGAATGGTCAATATTTCTTTTATAGACATACAAAATTCGTCAGCTTCCTTGGATCGCTTATTCGTAAGGATGGACTCTGCAGTCTTCTTCATCGCAGGGAATGCTGCTCTCAGGAGATGATTAGCATAGATTACAATGCTAAAACCTGCTTCGTGTAATTCTTCCTCTGTGAATTGATTGTATGACGATGGTACTGAAACTACCGGTACTTTGTATTCAAATTCCTGATAGCGCCTCATAAACTCCATGATTTCACTTCCATCTTTGTGTCGACTGTGAATCATGATTGCATCAGCTCCTGCCTCAATATACGCTTTTGCTCTTGTTAAAGCATCCTCCATTCCATGTTCAGCAATAAGGCTTTCTAATCTGGCGATGATCATGAACTCTTCTGTCACCTGAGCTTTCTTTCCTGTGTTTATTTTTTCACAGAACCCTTCAATGGTATCTAGTTCTTGCTTTACTTCAGTTCCGAATAGCGAATTTCTTTTCAGACCTACTTTATCTTCAATGATTACAGCTGAAACCCCCAGTCGCTCCAGGTTTCTTACTAGCATGGCAAAGTGTTCGGTAACTCCACCTGTGTCTCCATCCAGGATGATTGGCTTGGTGGTTACATCTAATATATCATTGATTGTATTGAATCGAGAGGTTCTATCTACGTATTCGGTATCTGGTTTTCCTTTGGCTGTAGAATCTGTTAAGGAACTTACCCACATCGCGTCGAATTCACGAACTTCATTCTCCGCATTAATGGTAGTTTGCTCAACGATCAAGGCTGAAATACCGTTGTGAGCTTCCATTACCCTTGTAATATCTTTTGACTCTAAAAGCCTTCTCAACATTCTTCTACGAATATCCGGAGTTGTACCTACTTCTTTCATAGCGGCTCTCAATCCGGTTGAAGAAATACCCGCAGTATATTCTGGCTCTACTAACTCACCTCCCCATTCTTCTAGAAGCTTAATTACTTTATCTCTGATATGCTTTTGTGGGCCTGTTTTCCAATCGCTTCCATGTACCACGTAATCTGGCTTTAATGCACGAAGATTTTCTTCGTAATCGAGTTCTTCTTGTGGAATAACCTCATGAACACCTTTTAGATTTTCAAGAATTTTTTTTCTTTCATCATAAGACAAAAAAGGCGTTCGGCTGTATTTACTTACCGCTTTATCTGAAAGTAATCCTACAGTTACTTCTCCCAATTCGCGGGCAACTTCGATAATATTAACATGGCCATGGTGAATGAGATCTGTTCCCATTCCTACATATACTTTCTTCATTTGTATGGTTAAATTTTATATAGGTACACGTCGAACTCGCACTAACCCAACAATCCATTTTAAGGAAATGTTAAGAATTCAGTCATCATGCTCATTTCATCGCGATTTAGAATATTCTATCTTCGTGGCAAATTAAGCTCAAACCAACGGAAACACCGTCTAAATTCTTAATAGATGACGCAAACGATTGAAACAGCAGTAATACTTGCGGCTGGAAGAGGCACCAGACTTCAACCTTACACATTTGATATCCCAAAAGGATTTATGCCGGTCGGGGATGAACGATTGATTGAAAGGTCTGTCCGTTTGTTAAAGGAAAATGGCATTAAAAACATCATTATCGGGACCGGGCATTTGCATGAGCATTATGAAAAATTTGCGAAAGAAAATGGTCTCAAAACCTTTTTAAGTCCTGACTTTGCCACTACCGGGAGTTTTCACACTTTGATTTTTGGTTCGGAATTAATCGAGGGTGATTTTCTTCTCTTAGAGTCTGATCTTCTTTACCATTCAGATGCAATCAAAGGTTTGCTTTCTTCTAAGGAGTCTGACATCATCTTGTGTAGCGGGTTCACTCAATCCAATGATGAGGTTTATGTCGAGGTTAATAATGGAAAATTGAAGAGTCTCTCAAAACAAAAGGACTCTCTTGATTCTGTAGATGCCGAACTTGTTGGAATTTGGAAAATATCACTAGACCTTCTTCAAAAGCTAAAAGCACATCATGCGGAAGCTGAAGATGGTACTAAGAAAGATTATGAAATCGCAATCGCACAAATTTCGGATCAGCATTCTGTAGCAGTACTTAAGCTGGATGATCTTGCCTGGTGCGAAATCGACAATCAGGAGCATTTAGAACGAGCAAAAGAAAAAATTCTTCCTAGGTTGGATTAATCTTTCGGCGGATGCCAGAGACCTGTGGTTTGGTCGCGCCATCCGCCAGTCCCCAAGTATCCATACATAAGCTCCAGGTATCCTTTGGTATTAGAAGGTACCGTCACTTCTTCACCTAAAAAGATATCCGAGGCAAGAGGAAAGACTAGATTCTTCGAAATATGCTGTCGCTCATTCGGGTAATTGGCTTCTACAAAAGTCCTGACTGTATCACCCTCATCCTCATAAAAGAAAATATCAAAATCATATCCTTTATAGGAGAAATAGATTTTTGGTCCTTCATGGTTGGCCGAAGTGTCATAAAACCTTAGCCCTTTGGGCATCTTTCCCTTGATCTTTTTTACTGCCTCATAGGAACTCTCCATCATGGCTACATCAATATCTATATCATGCGGTATGATTCCACCGGAACGATGATACCCTAATAGCGTGCCAAAATCTAACCAATAAGGCTCACCGGATTCTTTGAGCACCTGGATCGACTTTCGGAACATTTCTTCTAAAATTTGAAGCTTCCGTTTCTGATATTGACCGGGCAATGCGAATAAAATTACATTTGCAATCCGTTTGATGTATTGGCTCAGGCGAATCATGGAACAAAAAAAGGTAAATCAATCAACTATTCAATCATTGGATCAAAAAGACCTACAAAAGCCGATCGATTTAGTTTACACCTGGGTGGATGGTGACAACCTGGAGTATCGAAAGTTGGTCAATGAGTATTCTGAAAAACCAATAGACTTAAATCCGGAGCGTACGCGAGATATTTTTGAAATGATGAAGTATAGCTTGCGATCAGTAGAAAAGTACGCACCCTGGATCAATCACATTTACATTTTCACCTGCCGGCCGCAAAAGCCTGAATGGCTTAAGTCCGACCATCCTAAAATCTCGATTGTCCATCACGATGAAGTTTTTGATCCAGAGGATGTTCCTACTTTCAACTACAATGTGATTGAAAGTTATATACACAAGATCCCTGGGTTATCTGATGATTTCATCTATCTAAACGATGACTTTCTACTAGGCAATCATGTGAGCCCTGAAGATTTTTTTTCAGAGGATGGAAGAATCTTGATCCACGGGTCTTTGTTTGGTGAAAATTTTGGTTGGCGGATCTACAACAAGAAAAATGATATTGTCGGACTTGGTTTGATTGAACATTCACCGATCCTGATCAAGAAAGAGTGGTGGCAGGGCATGCAGGATGCAAGACCCGATTTAATCCGGGAGATTAAATCTCATAAGTTCAGGGAAGGCACTGATGTGATGACGTACAAGTTGTATCGCTGGTATACATTGAAGCATCAATCGGCTCATGTGAAAGCCATCAAGCTTCCGGATCTTTTGAAAATCCACACGTTTCATAAAATCACCAATAACTTCCCGAAACAAAAACGAGCATTCACAAAATTGAAGTCCAAGGCTCCAAAATTCTTTTGTCTAAATGATGATCAAAAAGACAATCCAAATCCGGACGTAATTAAACTCGTTCAGGATTTTCTGAACGATCAGTACGAGGAGAAATCAAGCTTTGAGGTTTAGCTGAAGCTTAATCAAGAAATTTTAGCATTCCTTCATCTACCACCTCATTACAGCCGTGATTCTTTTCATCGAAACCGGCACGTCCCTCTGGCCTTCCGCCAGAAACATTTTGTCGTCCCATGTATTCCTCTAATGATTTGGTGTAATAATGATTGATCCTCCAACCGATCTCATCGTGATCTTTGAGCATTGTTCCTCCTTTGTACCACTTGTAATGCCACCAATGTGCACTGTAAGCAAATCGGTTGCTTGACAGGAAGTCTCCATTGCCCAAATCTTTGTGGTCAGAATAGTTTTCTTCTCGCTTGGTGTAGGCTTTTAGAATTGGATCAGTAGGAGCCTTATCATGCCCATTATTTCCAAAATTGATTCTTGGGACCTTCACGCCCTTTATCTTCTTGACATCCACAGTTTTCAGCCAATCCAATAAGCTCATTTTATCTTCAAGAGGATAGAGAAATTCATCCACATCGATTTTCATTAGCCACTGAAATTCGTGTCGATAATTCTTTGCAGCATGCGCAAACCCCATGTGATTTTTGTTGCGCTGATACCACTTAGTAGCACCATCATATTTGGTTCCGTCCAGGTGTGTCCAGGGATGTCGAGTGACGATACCTTTTTCCTCATAGGGCTTTAAAATCTCTTTTGATTCCTCACTTCCATCCTGATCATACAAATAAAAATGATCCACTCCCACCTTAACATGATAGTCAATCCACTCTTTTAGATATGGATTTTCATTTTTGAAATTGGTAGCGAAGGTTAAGAAATGTTTTTTACCCATCGATTCATGTTTTAACTGCGCGCAAATTTATACAATGCACCTTCAATCAGCTTGCAATACTTCGTTTAATACCTGTCTAAATCTACTGGCCTGATTAGTAAGACCAAATGGTTCGATTAGCGCTTCGTTTGTCAGTAAATCCGTCTTACCTTTCTGATAATACGCTTCAAATAGCTGTACAATTTTATCAGAATCATTCGTTCTTGCCCAGCTTCCAGATTGGGTTTCATCAATCAGCCCATTCAACTCTTCATTATCAGAAACTGCGAATATTGGCTTCCTTGTAAATATGTAATCATAAAATTTAGCTGGGATCATCCATCGAAAATCCTGAATGGCGCTCATCAACAATACATCCCAAGATCTGAGATGTGCAATTGTATCATCCTGCTTGATTTCTTTCTTCACCCTGACATAATTTTCCAGACCAAATTCGTCAATGTGCCCCCAGAAATCCGAATAAACACTACCTCTTACTTCCAGCTTCACCTGATCGGGTTTCAGCCCAAGCTTTTTTATAAAAGTTGCATAGCCCTTTAGAATATATGAGGAAGGCACAAAACGTCTGAATCCCCCGTAATACCCAAAAGTGAAAATTTCATCTGATCCCTTGGTTGGATTTTCTTTAAGCAACCTAGAATTAAACGCATTTCTGATGAAGGTAAATTTTGCTTCCAAAGTTGGATACACTTCTTTATACGCTTCATATGATGTCGCTGAATTAAAAACAACTTTTGATGCAGAATTGAAAAACTTGCGTTCGTATCTACGAATGGTATTCGCAACTATTGTTGGTCTTAGCTCCATCTTCTTTTCGAAGACTGTCCATGGATCTCTCAAATCTGCGACCCAGGGTATCCCGAACTTCCTGCTTAATTTATCGGCTACCAAAAATCCAGACCATGGATCTGCGTTGACCCATATTACATCTGGCTTCCATTTCTTAATTAGCCTTTTTCCGTTTCTTACCGCAGAGCCTACGTCCCAAAGGTATTGATCGAATGGAGTCCAGGACTTGCTTGGTTTTTTATTAGATGGTTTCTTTTTCGGAGCTGTTATAGTCTCCGAAAGCGTTGAGGTTGGCTTTTTCTTTTTAGAACCACCTGCTAGAAAACTGATTATTGGTCGGAATATGCCCACAAAGCCGTAGCTGATTGGAACACTGTCTGGAATCTGATCATTTAATCGATGATCATTCTTGTCACCGAATGGCTTGCTTGCCAAAACAACTACTTCCCAGTCTTCTTTTTCATGCACCCCTTGCACGAAATTGATGGCTCGTTTGGTTCCAATGGTATTGTGAGGTGGAAAGTAAGGAGAAATTAATAGGACTCGCTTTGTCAAAAATGTGTGAATTTCTTGCAAAGAAACAGAATAATCGTGCTTTATAAAATTGCTTTGACCTTTTAGGGGTTTATCAATTCGAATAGGACTAATCAAAATCTTTACGCGCAATTAAGTAGCTTCGCGGCACTAAGAATTTGTAATGGTTGTAATTCGAATACTTATTAAATCCTCTCTTCCGCTGTTCATTCTTGCAGCGGTATCCAGTGTGCTTTCCGGGGCCACTTCCACTTTGGTTATTGGAAGTATTCACCAGGCTATTGAGGATGATAATTTTGTCTTAAGCTCTTTCTTACTGGAGTTTGGAGGTTTTTGGATTCTCTATGGAGCATTCTCGATACTCGCCTCATACGCAGTTTCGAAATTGATGGAGCGAATCATCCATGAACTCAGAATTGATCTTTCCAACAAAATTATCCAAGCACCCTATGAGGAGATAGAGCGAAATCAATCCAACCTCATTCCGATCTTAACTGCAGATATTGATCGAGTAGCCACCCAAATAAGAACGCTCCCAACAGTGACCACCGGGCTAGCGACTGTAATTGGTATCTTAAGCTACATGGTATGGTATTCACCAATTCTGTCACTTTCTACCATCATTCTTTTTGCGCTCGTTATCATCATTACAAAAGTTGTACTTCCTTTGATCAGAAAGTACGCTTACGGCGCAAGAAGTAACCTCAACAATCTTTTTGCCCATTTTGAGGGATTAATTTTTGGAATCAAGGAACTGGCTTTAAACAAGGATTTTTCAAAGTCATTCATCAAAGACCACATAGACCCAACTAGTAGGAAGCAAATGAAATTCTACCTCAAGGAAAGTATTGTTGCTTCCATTTATAACCGTTCCACTGATTTGATTTTGCTTCTTGGGATGGGAGCTTTGGTGGTGATTATTTTTCAAACTGGATTTGTTACACTCGAGTTTTTTGGAAAATATCTGACATTGGTCCTTTTCACGTTAGCGCCTTTATCATCTGCTACGGCTTTTCTAAGAAATCTGAAAAACATTGAGGTTTCATTTAAGCATATCGAACAGGTAGGGATCACCTTAGAACCTTCTTTCCAACATGATGATGACATTGTAAATGATCAATGGAAAGATAGTGATCCACTGATCGAATTGAAGCAGGTAGAGCACACGTATTACCATGCCGATGAAGATGAGCATTTCAAGCTTGGGCCAATAGATCTGGGGATCAAAAAAGGAGAATCCATATTTATTGTAGGGGGTAACGGGAGTGGAAAAACCACATTAGCGAAGATTTTACTTGGGCTTTACAAGAACAAAGCCGGAACCATAGAGTATAAAGGGGTTCCTGTTGATATAAAAAATCTATCGTATTACAGAAGTCGTTTCTCTGCAGTTTTTACTGACTCCTACGTTTTCCAGGAACTAGACCACATTGATCACAAGATGCTAGCAGAAAAAGGACAAGAGCTGATTGATCTTTTGGAGCTTAGTAAAAAGGTGAAGATTGCCGATCGAGGTTTCAGCACCAAAAGTCTTTCTGCCGGACAGAAAAAGCGACTGTCACTGATTAGCGCTATACTTGAAGACAAAGAAATTTATCTTTTTGATGAGTGGGCGGCCAACCAGGATCCATATTTCAAGGAGATATTTTACAGTAAGATCATTCCGGTTCTTCAGGAACAAGGAAAAACATTAATCGTTATTACGCACGACGACCGATACTTCCACTTATCAGATCATCTATTAAAGCTCAGAGACGGTAAGCTTTTGTCGTATGAATAGTTTGTTTATGACAGGCTTTTTAAATTGCGGAGCCAATTATAATCAAACCTACTATGAAGAAGCTATTCAAGGTTGTGCAGCTGTACTATCGTCTTGCTTTCGATGAAGACTCTTATTTCAAGCACTACGGTTTTTTAAGATCAATTAAAACTGATCGTCCTTACGACAAGGAGGGGAATCCACTTCCTTGGATGAACTATGCCATCTTGGACTTTTTTGCTGAAAAACTAAATAAGAATTTGACCTTGTTTGAATACGGTCTTGGCTTCTCTACTCTTTATTTTTCGGAAAGGGTTAAATCAGTAAAGTCCATCGAGCATGACAAAACCTGGTTCAATGATATTCAAAGTAGCCTTCAACGAAAACCAAACGTGGATATCGAGCTTGTTGAATTAGACAATGGCTATGAGAAGGCTGTCAATACCATGAAAGATAAGTACGATATCATATTAGTAGATGGCAGAAAGCGGGTAGAATGTGCGATCAATTCATTTGATCAACTAAGTGATAATGGGGTATTGATTCTCGATGATAGCCAAAGAGAGAAGTATCAGGGCGCATTCGAGTTCTATGAAAAAAAGGGATTCAGAAAACTTACGTTCACGGGAATTAAACCAAGCGGATTTAGGAGATATGCCTCTACCATTTTTTATCGAGCTGGTAATAACTGTTTAGAAATCTAATCCGGGCTTTATAGCGGTTTCACAAAAGAAATAGCGGCATATACATTGGTTTCGTCATTTCCTTCGATAAAGTAAACAGCTTTTCTGTTTGAGAAATTGAATTCTAAGCCTAGCCTACCTGTTTTCATTAGTCTTTCATACTGCATTCCAAGCGTCCATTCAAAATCATGTAACTCTTTATCTGCAAAATTTGCAAAAAAGTAATCATCATCGAATCGAATTCGCTGTAGGGTTCCTCCAATCATACTCTTCTTAAAGTAGACTTTCGCATCAAACCAGTCTCCATTTGACCCTGGACCAATACCTGCCCCTAACAATTGTCCGTTATGCGTATATCCATTTCGAACAACTGAATGGCTATAGTATCTATTGTAAAATCGATAGGCGGAGTTTTTAGGTTGACCTAATGTCGTGTGTTCGTAATTCAGCTTAATATCAAAATCATTGTATTCGAGCACCTTAATAAACCCTAATGTGATGGCCCTGGCATGTTCAGGTTCTGATCTAAATACATTTCCTCCAAAATCACTTTTAGCAAACTCCATATATGCTTCAAAGCCCACCTCTGGGAATCTCCAGCTCATGGTTAAAGAAGCAGTCTGATCCAGGTCATCATTACCAAATACGCGATCCTCAGGTGGATTGTACCTTACGATTCCCGAGATATAATCCTGAAAGGTGAAATCTTGCCATCGCTTGTAGAAAAAGCGATTTGCGCCTAACTGAAATCCTTTAATCCATTTAGGGCTGTAAGCAACTGCCAGACCTGTAAAATACTGATTAGGGTTTGTTGAAAGATCATTATTATAATCAGATTCGCTCATCCGCCCCCAGTATAACTTACCTTCAAACTTACCTATTGATGTTTCAATAGGACCGTCTGTACCTAAATCAATATGGGGCATCATACCTCCAGTATTTCCTAAGATGATTGGATTTCGTTGCGCAGGTCCTAATACAATATTTTGTGTAGATAAACCTACCGTAAACCAATTAAAGACAACCCGAATCTCTGATTGACCAAAATCATAATCAAAAAAACTATCTGGTCCGAAACGCTGAACATAATCAATAGACCCTCTCGTATTAAATTGATAATTATATCTATTGATTTCAGGGTTAGTATTTTCTGCAAGATCAAATGACCTATTTTGACTCCAATAGATAACCGGAGCAAACGTATATCTTATCTTTCCATATTTCCCGGTGAACCCCCCCTGAGCCTGCATGGTCAATCCTCTCCCTTGCCAAACGGCCCCATCGTTATAGCTTCTTGCATAGTTAGAATTGAATGAGGCCTTAGTTCTAATTGGTAGTGGCTTGAACGACCTCTTATCATCTTCCGGTGCTATCAAGTATTCTTCCCATGGATTCCATTTCAGGCTATCTTTTTGATAACTGTGAACGATGGATGGATGGATTCCAATTCTTTCCTGCATCTGAGGATTTTTTAGCTCTAGCATTTTATAATAATCCAGGAGCATGTCATTAGGATCAAGTACCTGGCTTTTCACAGGAATCAGAATACCAATAAATACCGCTATTGATAATATATTTTTCAATTTCATATCACTTTTTTCTCCTCAGTTGGAAATGAGATGCTAATTTCAATCAAAAAATTTATATGGAAACGATCCGGTATATAATCTTAATGTGCAACTAGTTGAAAGTCATAATTTTTTAAGCTTTAGCTCCAACTTAAGTACCTTTGGCACGGTTTTATCATAAAGGAAAAATTCAAAAAAAATTAAAATGAACCGTTTACTTCAGTTAGTACTTCTAGCACTAATAACATTTTCTTGCTCTAGCTCTCAAAACAAAAAGGAGGAGGATAAACCACAAGAAACTCCGGCTCCCGCTGCTGAAGCAACCCCTGCTAAAAAAGCAGAACCAAAGGTTGATGGAGATCAATACAAAATGGTTATTAGGCATGTGGATAACAGAGTAGTTGTTTCCATCAATGACTCTACCATTTTTGATACCGGAACTGTATATGGTGAATATGTTAGAGAGATTGATTTAACGTCTTATGTTAAAGCAAACAAGAATAATCTGAAAGTGGAGCTTTATAATGGAAAGCCGCCATATGACACACATAGCCCTGGGTGGATGATTGTCTATGATTTATTCATCAATGATGAGTTGGTAGATTTCGTTACAGAAGAAAGAAATGATGGTAAAGTAGGACTTGTACATACTGAGAGGCATGATTTAAGCGATCTTTGGTAAGAACTTCATATTCTGCGGAATTAAATTTCTATATTTAGGAATAATGAATTGGTTGTTTCCAAGTTATTTAATTTGAAAAATCATCGTATCAAAACTAACAATGCTAGGAATTGATATTGTAGACCTCAAAGATCCATCGTTCAAAGAACGTAACGAAAGAACTATTGATTTAATAAAAAATGATGAGGATGTTCAAATCGAGCATCCTCATTTGTTTTGGATCCTGTGGTCAGCAAAAGAAGCCATTTTCAAATGTCGAAGAGAGCCTATAAATTTTGCTCCAACGAAAATCCCTGTTCAACTTCAAAAAGAAAACGGTACTATCACATTTAGTTCAGGAAAGATTTCAGGAAAGATTACGATAGAGGATGAATACATTCTAGCTATTTGCGGAGATCTAGACACGCTTGAACATCACATATTCGAAGAAAATAACGATAACTGGAGTGAAGGCATTCGATTTATGATCATCGAATATTTCCGCGAACTTGGCCATGATTATTACATTGGTTCCGATGATTTGAACCTGCCGATTGTAGAGCCTACAAAAAATGAGATATCCATTTCTCATCACGGCCGTTATGGTGCTGTAGCATTTCCAAAAAGTCTGCTCTAGTCCAAACACCCATATTATTTTTGCACGCATGCGTAAAAAATACTTCATCGCCATATTCCTCGTGGTTTTTACCATGATGTTATCGTCTTTCGCTTTCTATACCTATCAGATCATTTATACACCAAATGTCCTGATAGAACAAGAAGACAGATATTTTGCTATTCCGAAAGGAACTACGTTTAAACAGCTTCAGAATAAGCTGGCAGAGGAACGGATTGTCAACGATCTGGTGTCCTTCAGTTTTCTTGCAAAGCTTAAAGACCTGGATACCAATGTGAAGAATGGGATGTACCTGATAAAAGGAGATATGACCAACATCGAGTTGATCAATTTGCTTAGATCGGGTGCACAAACTCCAGTCTCAATGACATTTTCCAATGCGCGTTTATTAAGTCAACTACCAAAATCATTAACTAACAGCCTGGAAATTGATTCAGCTCATCTGGCTCCCTTACTTCTGAATGATACAACTGCCACTTACTACGGGTTTAGTAAGGAAACCTTTATCAGTATGTTTATCCCAAACACTTATGAAGTGTATTGGACCTTAACACCCAAAGGCCTTCTTGACCGTATGAAGCAGGAATACGATAGATTCTGGACAGAAGATAGAAAACAAAAAGCAGAGCAATTAGGTATGACACAAATGGAAGTATCTACCCTTGCTTCAATTGTACAGGGAGAAACCAACAAAATGGATGAAGCACCCGCTATCGCCGGTGTTTATATCAACCGATTGAAAAGGCGAATCCCTTTGCAGGCAGATCCAACATTGGTTTTTGCGATTGGCGATTTTAGCATCAGAAGAATATTGAACAAAGACAAGGAATTCGACTCCCCCTACAATACTTACAAGCACTACGGCCTACCTCCGGGCCCTATCAACATGCCAAGTATCCCTGCTTTGGAGGCGGTATTAAATTATGAAAGTCACAATTACCTATATTTCTGCGCGAAAGCAGATTTTTCCGGATATCATGCCTTTGCTAAAACATTAAGAGAGCATAATGTCAATGCACGGAAATTTCAGCGTGCGCTCAACTTAGAACGAATCTACCGATAATGTATACGCACGAAACACAGATACGCGTTCGATACGCCGATACCGACAAGATGGGTTTTGCCTATTACGGCAACTACCCCAAGTATTATGAGATTGCGCGAGTGGAAGGGTTTCGGGCATTAGGATTCCCTTACAAAGAGATGGAGGAGACGGGTGTTGGAATGCCGGTTTTGAGTATGAATGTAAAGTATCATGGTCCGGCAAAGTACGACGACATGCTAAACGTGAAGCTGATTATCCCTGAAATGCCTCGTGCTCGCATGAAGTTTTTATATGAAATCAGGACAGAGGATGGCAAGCTTATCAATACCGGAGAGACTATTTTGGCTTTCATGAATATGGTGACAGGTAGGCCTGTAAAAATGCCTGAGCGAATGAAAGAATCGATTTCCCCATTTTTCGAGTAAATAGTGTTTGTCTCTTTCACGAAAACTACTACTTTTGCGATCCGATTTTCCCGCCTTCGCTTAGGCTACGGCGATTAAAATCAATTAAGACATAACGAGTAGGAAGCTACTCGAAAAAATTACAGACCTGCCTGCGGCAAGGCAGGGATCACAGAGGCGTGGCAGAGTGGTCGAATGCGGCGGTCTTGAAAACCGTTGTACCGCGAGGTACCGGGGGTTCGAATCCCTCCGCCTCTGCAAAATGGAAAGGTCAGTACTGATAAAGTACTGGCCTTTTTCATTTTATTAGGTTGTGGTTTTGAGAACCCTAGGGTTCGAAATGAAACGAATTGAAATTCACGAAGGGTGGTGCGGTATGAATGTGGGTATGAGTAATCCCTCCGCCTCTGCAACCAAAGCCCTGATGGAAACATCAGGGTTTTTTTGTTTAAGAACGAATCAAGCTTGCTTGAATGAGTGAGAAAATAAAAATTACCTTTCGAATGTAATGAGAAGGGCTTGGTTGTACCAGATCTCAAAATGGGATCACGTTAGTAATCCCTCCGCCTCTGCAAGTAATCCGTTTCCTCTTCCAGCAACTCCGGTAGATTAAGTTAGCTTAGTGATGAATGATTAATTGAATTGCCTCCATGAAGAGTATACCGGCATTTATTCTTACTCTAACCCTTTATGTTTTGGTAATGTTCCTACCTATCAAAACCATATTACCCGATTTTATTTCGAACACAGAACTTGAATATTGGGATGAATTAATAAAGAATTCAGTCATAACAATTTTTGCAATCTTCGCTGTTTTCAGGCTGCAACTACTACCTCTGGCAGGACTTTCGAATAAAACTTCCTGGAACTTCAGATTTCTGACACTTATTCCTGGTTACCTTATTCTTATTGGATTAATACAGCTACAAGACCTGGATATTAGTCAAGTATCTATCTCAAGTGTTATACTCTTATTCTTTTCGACTTTGTCCATTGGTTTTTCTGAAGAGTTTATCTTCAGAGGTGTAATCCAGTCTATCCTGTTGCGTGAATTGATTAGTAGAAGAAGAAAAAAATCAATGGTCTTTCTTGGAGTGATGATCCCAGCATTAATATTCGGCCTGCTGCATCTCTTAAACTTTAAAGCCAACAATGCGGCTGCAGAGATCTCACAATTCCTTTATGCCACCTTCATAGGAATAGCGTTTGGAGCCATTTTATTAAGAACAAACAAACTAATCCCGCTTGCAATTATCCATGGGCTAATCGATTTTGTTTTCGCCTTTGATGAACTCCCTTTGAAGGACTCACTGGCTTCATCAGGATCGGATGCGGAAACTACTAAATCAATTATAAGTGCGATAGTGAATGTAATTGTAACATCACCATTGTTCATAGCGGGAATCCTGGTCATACGAAAGATTGAGCTATCCAGCATTGTTGACAAGCTGACTTTGTCCGATAATGAGAAGTAGACGAGACCTCATTTCATCAACTCCAGTAAGCGCTCCTCTTCTCTTGTCCACTCGACGATAGCTCGTGGATATCTGGCATAGATGATGCTCTTTTTGGCTCTCGAGTCCCAATGTTCAAAGGGCTCATCGTACAGCTCAAAAGACAATTCATCGTGAAGTTTATCTATCTGCCATTTCAAAACATCCAGGATTTCTATGTATCGGCCATATGGCACATCGTTATCAACGCTGTAGAAAACTATTGCATCGGGCGCTAATCGTTTGAAAAACGCGTAGACTACCTCTTCAAGTTTGCTTTCATTGACAGTCTGTCCGTTGACTTTAACGCCACTTCTGCTCGACGAAACTTCTATTCTATTGACCGTATCAAACCAGTTGATTCGATACATCATAGATTCGGAAAGCTTTAGTGTGTATTTGATGCGGTCCATTCGTTCTGCTGAGTCCAGAAATGATTCAAATTCCGGGTAGTATTCAGGCCCTAATACCTGTGTTATTCCTGAAAGCCGTAGCAATGGATAGGTGGAAGGGTATTTGGAAAATTTCATGCCTGTTGAATACATTACTTTCCTCACTTCAGATTTGCGAAATGCGTATTTTAAATCTTTAATGTAGGACATCGGGATATTGCTATCTATAAATAGGACGGGCATCCAACGATCCTGCTCATACATTGAGAGCTTGTCTTTTTCTGCTCGTATTTCCCAATCTAAACCATCAAGATTCACAGGTCTTTTAGTGCTTTCGAAAAATATCAGCGGCTTATTGGCCGAATCCATAACCACATAAACTTCCGTCACCAAAGACTTCTTGAATACCTCTTCATGACTCTGACTTCTTGGTAGGTCGAGCGAGTAGGCATAATCAATGTTATTCTTAAGCAGGCCATGGTTTACCTTATCAACATCAATAAAGTTCTTTTGAGAGAAAATGAAACTCATTGATATAAAAATCCCCATCGACATCCCAAACCACCTGAACGTCCTCGCTCTAATCAGACGGCTAAAGGACGGCCATGTACCTAGAAAAATAACCAGGGGAAGCAGAACCAGAAGTAATGGGTAATCGACTATAAAGTTCAGGTCGTATTGAAGATAAACCATGAGGAAGCATATACCCAAAAGGCCGCCAAGTTTGGAAAACCAAAATAAAAATGACCAGGTAATGAATCCCTGATCGTTTAGCGTATTTCGGATGAAGTACCTCGTCTTTCGAGGCTGACTTCTGCTGACTGATTGTAAAACCAGACGTAGTGCAAACATGTAGCCCACCGCCAAAGCTATCGCGGCATAGAAAAGGTTGTAGAAGAATAACTCTACATCCGATAGAACCATCAAAGGTTGATATCCTACAGCTGATCCAATGGCCGTTAGAATTCGAAAGGCTTCCCTCAATATGTAGAAGAAAGCGTAGAAGATATATGAAAAAATCAGCCACGCAAGCAAGCCAGTTACGACCTGTTGTTTTGTGATCTTTAAATCATTCTTTCCTTTAAACCTTATTGCCATTTAGAATTCAAGATATCTATACTATTGGATTTAGGGAAGCTAATCTATGCAACACCTCTTATACTTTTTTCCGCTTCCACAGGGACAAGGAGAATTTCTCCCGATTTCTCTTTTATATACCTTGGTTTGATTCGTTCGCTCTGTAAGATCTTGCCTGAATACACTGGAGAGCAACTCATAAAGCTGAGGGTGCTTTCTTTTCAAGAGTTGTGGTTGTTCAAAAAAGTACTCGCTGGCTACCGCAAAAAACTCCTGTCTATTCGTGGTGGCATATCCATCAATATCAGACCTATTCGCAACGATATCTTTTGTTTTAATTCTTATGGTATTGAGCCATGGGAGTGAATACTCCTTTGATTCATAACCAGGAGGAATCCCATCAATGAGTCCGTCTTCTTTATCAAATAGATGAACAAACTCATGGATACCTACATTCCTCTTGTCATTTTCAATCTCAAAGCCTGCATGTAGCGACGGCTTGGACAATATCACCTTGCCTTCCATTGCTCCACTACCAACCATCCCGGTAATCACCTCTTCTTTACTCCCTAAATTGAAATTTCGATCAAATGAAGATGGGTAGAGCAATACCTCATCCAGAAAACTGTACTCCCAGGAAGGGAATCCGAATAAGGGGATTACTGCACTGCTAGCAACGAGCAATCTGTCTTCAAGCGTAACATCCGTTTTGATGCCCGTAATTTTTGTAGTTGCTAAGAATCGTTGAATGTCAATTTCAAATCGAGTTTGATCTTCTGCTGATAGCTTGCGATAAAAATCAACCTTTCGTTTAAGAAATTCTTTCCATTTCTGTGGCGTTTCGTATGCCTTGAACGTGTTGTTTTTCTTCCTAAATAAGAAGAAGAAAGAGAGGGCAATAATGGAAAGGATAATTAGAAATGTAGTCACGTGCAATTATGCTAAACTACGCCTAAGATATAATAGATCACCATTGCGAGTCCTAGTAAAATCAATAACATGACAGTTGTTTTAGACAATTTCTTATGCCTTCTTCTTCGATCATAGGAATCCCGAAAGGAATCAAAATCTCTTTGCTCCCTCATCTGACTTCTGAATAAGTTTCTTCTCGCTCTAAAGTCTCGCTTTGTCATCTTCTTTTATCAAACGTTTCTTCAGCTTATCTAATAAACGGTATAACCGCATCTTGGTAGCGCTTACCCCAATGCCCATCAATGCACTTATTTCTTCGAAGCTATACATCTCAAAGAATTTCAACTCCAGCAACCTTAAATCGTCTTCCGGAATATCATCCAGCATATCAATTAGGGATTGCATGTAGTCAGGTTTAGGAACCTCTTGCAAATCACCCCAACAGTTGAGCTTGTCTTCCTCAATTACAAAAATTGGCTTTGCATCTCTGTAATGTTTTCTCAGCTCATTTTGTCCTATTCTAAATAACCATGCTCCGAAGGGTTTTCCTTGCCATTGATAGCTGCTGAGATTATCAAGGGCTTTATAGAATGTGGTGGAGCATAAATCTGCGCTGACCTCTTGATCATCCGTTCGGCGGACAAAAAACCGGAAAAGTGCATCATAATATTTTTCATACAAAGGCTTGAATGCAGCTGTATCCTTCCTGGATTCCTCAATCCAGATTCGTTCTTGCTCGATATCAGCATTCAGGTCCGGCATTCAATGTGTTTTCTATAACAATCCAAAAATTCTGCCAAGTCACATGTGACTATTTCCAAATTCCGGATTGTATAGGAAAAATGATCAGATTAAAGAAGCCTAAATCGGAACCCAAAGTGTCGGCTGGCTCGATGGCAGATATCGCATTTTTACTGCTGATATTCTTTCTAGTAGCAACAACGCTAATGCAAGACAAAGGACTTATGCTACAGCTCCCTCCTGATGTGCCGCCAACGGAAACAAAAATCAAAGAGCGTAATCTCTTTAAGATCAGGGTTAACTCACAAAATCAATTTTTAATTGAAGATAAAGTGGTTGATGATCTTCAAAATTTAAAGGAGGAAGTCATGGATTTTGTGTTAAATCCAACAGAAAATCCTTCATTGTCTGAATCACCAAAAGACGCCATCATTTCAATCAAAACACAGCGTGGAACAACCTACGCCAACTTCATTGATGTATTGGATGAAGTGAAAGAAGCATACTACACCATGTACGGTGATCGAGTGGGGCTTACTTCAACCGAATTCAGAGCGCTAGACAAGAAGAACCCATCGCAAAACAAGCTTTATCTAACCGCTCGAGAGGGCCTTCCCATGAACATATCCATCGCAGAACCTGATAAAATCAATTAATATGAGACTAAAGAAAAAATCAAAAGCGGAAACGGAAATTTCGACAGCTTCAATGCCGGATATTGTATTCCTATTACTCTTCTTCTTTATGGTGTCAGCCACTATAAAGACTGAAGACCAAGAGTTAAAAGTTAAAATCCCCAAGGCACTGGCCATTACCCAAGTAGAAAAGAAGTTTCTAATTCGCGAGCTACATGTTGGTTTCCCCAGGAATAAAAAGTTAGGGTCCGCCCCCAAGATATCTGCCGATGGAAAATTGCTTGAATTAAGCGCACTAGGCAATTGGGTGCAAGAACAAAAAACAAGTTTAGGAGAAGCATATCGTGATAAAATGATCGTTTTGCTACGGGTGCATGAAGACGTAGAAATGGGCATTGTCGGGGACATCCAAAGTGTTTTGAGAAAAAACAATGCAAGAAAAATATTGTATCGGACGCTGGAGGAGGGATGAAGCACAGTAATAATCTATCCACCTTGTATAAAACCCCTCATATATATATGTATGAGGGGTTTTATATTTCATTAGGGTCA
The DNA here is from genome assembly GCA_965601465.1 of Ekhidna sp. Lineage (GTDB taxonomy): Bacteria > Bacteroidota > Bacteroidia > Cytophagales > Cyclobacteriaceae > Ekhidna. The sequence continues at coordinate 5,028,053 of OZ271834.1, forward strand.
CATTAGGGTTCACATAAAAAAGCAATTGAAATGGAGTACTTATTTCATAGCTTTGCTAAAGCTATGAGTAAACTACCTAAAGCTCCACTTATTGAAGTCATCTTCGAAATTCGGTGGCAAATCAAACAAAAATCAGACATTACAAATTACGAATATTTGATCGGTGACCTTTACTCACTTGTCAAAAGTGACTATCCACATAGAGAATCCTTGCTACCTCCAGGAATGCCTTCTGATATAATATTGAATAACCCCGCACATAGGTTTAGAAAAGAAAAAGATGGATATCCCTTAATTCAAATTGGACCAGGTGTTATTACATTGAATACCAATGATGAGTATTATTTCTGGAATGAATATTATGATTTAGCAAAGAATCTCTTAACCAATTTATTTGAAACAAATGCCTTAGATAACTATTCATTTAACACAAACCTGCTTTATTTAGACTTCTTTGAATTTGATTTTTCTAAGTCGGATGTGAATGACTTTGTCAATGATATGTTCAACATAAATGTTACTCAAGGGTTTTTAGAGGAGAGTGATCTTCCTTTTAATCTAGATATTGGTTTTTTTTATGGAATTCCTCTAGGAAATCTTGCTGTTACTTTGAAAAAAGGAGCAGCAAAGGGTAAGGAAGGGATAGTAATGCAAACCTCGTTATATGGAAACACGTTTTTTAATGAAACAAAAAATATATTATCTTGGTTAACTGAAGCTCATGAATTCTCGAGCAATCTTTTTAAAAAAATAACCGCTGGTAAGCTATACGAATCTTTTCATTAATGATTTTACCTTTAGACATACCGCCACAAGATGCTTCTACCACGCTTAATAAGGATCCTATAGAAGATATTTTCTTGCAAGAAAATGAACAGTTTGATTTGGATAAGCTTGTTTATCCAGCAAAAACCAATTCATACACCTCTATTGAACTCTTTGATTCGAAAAGTATTGGTGTTCTTTCAGATGAAAGTTTAGAGTTAATATCAAAGTTTAAGTTTAAAAAGACATACATGGTTAGAGCGTCTCTTAAAAAAATTGATTTCACACCCAATATCACTATTGATTAATGACATATCCATGGTATGAAACAGTTAATGATGATGACAATCAATTAAGACAAGGGGATTTTATCGCTAATTGCCCTATTCTTGTGCCCCCAAGCACATTATCGGAAGAAGAACTTGAAATTTCTTTTCAAGAAATTGATTCCATTATTCTATCACAATCTTGCGACTTGGTTAATGGGAAAATCGAAATAGTTTTGGTATGTCCGTATTATAGCCTAGAAACCTTCTTAAATGGACTGCCTCAAGACCAACAATCATCCAAGGCGAAAAAAAAACAGATCGATCAATTAAGAAAGGGTTACTTACCAGGGTATCATCTTCTAAACCAAGACACTCAAATTGATATACTTGATGACTACCAGGTTGTCGACTTTAGAAATGTTTATGGTATCAATTTTTCAAGCCTATTATCAATAGCAGAATCATCAACAAATAGAGTAAGACTATTACCTCCATATAGAGAACACCTTTCACAGGCTTTTGCTAGATATTTCATGAGAGTTGGCTTACCTCAAGATATAGTTGTTGAAGGCTATTAATAGATGGAAGGATAGATTTGTTTTAATACATCCTTTATTTGTTTCTCATGCCCTTTCTTGACAGACTCCTTTTTCATAAAAGACATGAAAGTCATATGATCATTATTTCAGATTTTAAACATTATCACCAATCAGGATTTAAGATAAATGAAATAAAGAAACAGCCGAAATTACTCCCGGCTGTTTCTTACTAATCTACTTCTCCAAATCGTTTGTCTCCGCACATTCGCACCACCTTGGGTGTGAAGGATCCAAGCACCTCGACCAGATCAGTTTGATAGGACATCACCTTGTGGATGTCTTTGTACACCATGGGTGCTTCGTCAAGTCCAGAACCCAGTAACTCAATACCGGATTTTCGAAGATGCTTGTCTACCTCTCTTTTTGAAAGGGTCTCCTTTGCTTTTCTTCGGGACATTACACGCCCGGCACCATGTGATGCCGAATTGATGGAGGTGTCCTCGCCTTTACCGGTTACAATAAAGCCCGGAGAAGTCATCGATCCGGGAATAATCCCCAAGACTCCTTCTCCGGCTGGAGTGGCACCTTTCCGATGAACGATGATTTCCTCACCTAGCGTATTTTGCTCTTTCCAGGCAAAATTGTGGTGATTCTCTACCATAAGTAGGTGACGCTCACCAAACTCCTTGGCTATTCGCTCATGGATTTGATGATGACACGCCGAAGCATAATCACCTGCCAGGTTCATCGCTATCCAGTATTCCTGTCCATCTTCGGTATCTAAATCCAACCAGGCCAGATGTTTTGCCTCGCTAGGAAGTCGGCAGGTATCCATCGCAAGTTTGGTATAGTGACGTGCCACGTTGGCTCCCAACCCCCTTGAACCTGAATGAGAAAGTACTGATAAGTATTTCCCTTTTGGTAGATTCAATTGAGACTCTTCACCAAGCACTTCAACAATCCCAAACTCTACAAAATGGTTGCCTCCACCCGAAGTACCAATTTGCGCATAGGCACGATCCTTTAAGGATTTTAGGATATTAATCTCCCCAAATTCCTTCCGATCAAGGACATCATGTCCCATCGGCCTTTTGAATGCATCATTCCCAAATCGGGTATTATTCAAAAGCATGCCTTTGAGCTTATCCAGGTTTTGGTTGACATATCCCGCAGATATATCATAAACGGATAAGCACATTCTACATCCTATATCAACACCTACCCCATAAGGAATGACCGAATTTTCAGTCGCCAATACACCACCTATCGGTAATCCATATCCTTGATGTGCATCGGGCATCAAAGCTCCGGCTTTGGCCACCGGAAGCTTCATGGCAATTTCCATCTGATTAATCGCTCCTGGCTCTATTCCCTCAGCACCGAAAATGGCATAGTCTGTTCTTTTTTTACTCAAACTCAATGTCTCATTGTGCTCGGTTTTAATGATCAGACCTTTAGCAATAGGCCCTAACTTTTCGTGCTTTAGGTATAGCGCTGGCGCTTGCACCAATCTTGACAAAAGCTCCAATTTCATTTTTTTGCTTTTGCCTTTAAAGTGCTCTTCCATGACCTTAATAGCTGTACCTATGACCCTACCTTCTGGTAGTCCGATATTTCGTAATTCTTTACCTGACAATTTTGAAGTTGCCATCTTACTATTATTTAAACTGTTAATTTCCACCACCTCAATTTTTCACTCCTAAGGGTCCGCTTCAAATATTTTTCTTTTCGAAGCATCTCAGGGGCCCTATCCGTTTGCTCAAAACAAAAACGCTTTGGCAACTGTGTATACAGGGATCTCGGTGGTTTCCCATATTCTAAATCTTTCAAAACATTTCCACTATCAAAATCATGATAGTAGATCGTATCTAATCCTAATTCATCCTTAGCAAAATGAATAGCCAAGCTTAGGATTGCTTCATCCCAGATTTTCTGGTATTGCTTAAGGAAGTCTCCATACTGGCAAAACTTTTTAGGAGTATAATAATCAAAGAACCAGTGACGCTTACGCTTCTTCTTTTTGTCTTTGGATATCTCCAGCAAGTATTTTACCAACCCATTTACTTCTCTCAACCAATCATTCTGTACTTCTTCAATGAGCATCTCTCCTCTATCCAAATCAATATCCAGTCTGGTCCATGCCATTGTGAATTGACGCTTTACGGATACCGGGTGGCAGCTAAAAACAAAAGGATCCACATGATCATATTTGATCAATTCGTGATACTTGTAATTATGCCACGAATCAAAGTTTAATTGCAAAACCAAGTTTCTGCCAGGTCTAGAGGTTTGAAACCAACCGTCATTTCTGTGCGGAGTGTACTCACCCCAGTTTGAAAGTGTATAATTGAAATCTTTTCCATCCGATTCGGCAGAGTCAAAAATCCTCTCAGCGTGTAACATACTATCACCACATGATTTGAGCACTTCTTGCACCACTTGCTTATTTACCAAACCTTGATATCGAGAGCTCTTAAGTTCACTGATTTTCATGCTGTCTTTTACATGATACTTAAGTAATTGTAGGGCATACTTATCCCTGTAGTAATAAAATTGTTTGTGTTCTGAACCTATTGTTTTTTCAATAAATTCTATTTCTAAAGGTGTCATAACCTTTCAGATTTAACTGTTAAAAAATCGATTTGCTTCTATTGCCGATTCCTTACTAATCCGAGTTGGCCATTCAGTGATACCTTCAGGTTTTCCTCGTCATAGCTAGGAATGGCCGTTGATCAAAACGACTACTATCTAGCTTTCTCATTTCTTTATTTTTAATTCATTTCTTTAAAATAGAGCCGTGCCAATTCAGCACGACTCCTTTTTACTTACCAGGAGTGAAAATCCCTTTCAATTGATCGATGATTTGTCCATTGCCGGCAACCGTGATTTCTCCGATTTTATCAGCAATTTTTTCGACATATTCCATCTCTTTCAATTTGAAAAGCATTTCATTGTCCTCCATCAACTTTGCTGTGTTTAATAAGCTTCTTGTTGACGCAGTTTCTTCCCTTCGCGTAATCACGTTGGCTTGTGCTTGTTTTTGAGCCACCAATACTTGGTTCATGATCTCTTTCATATCACCAGGTAAAATGATGTCTCTCACACCGCAGCCTTTAATTACCACTCCAAGCTCACTTGCTTTGTCTTCAAGCGCTTCTCTTACATAGGCTGAAATGGACTCCTTGTTTTCCAACAATTCATCCAAAGTCAATTGTCCAATGTATTCCCTCAATGCAAACTGCATGAAGATGTACAATTGCTTTTCGTAATCCTTGTTGTCAACGACAGCCTTTTCCACATCCACTACTTTGTACTGTGTGTAGAAGTTGATTCGCAATGCTGCTTTATCCTTAGTCAAGATTTCCTGACCAGAAATTTCAAGCTGCAATTGCCTCATATCTGCTTTTCTTACAAGAAGTTCCTGTGCATTTTTCCAGTAGTAGTAGTCTCCCGGCCCGAGGACCTTTTCAACTTTTCCATCTACGAAAAGCACTCCTTTCTCATAAGATTCAACAGCAAGCAATCGTACGTAGGGCACAAGCTCTCGCCTTTTGATTGCCAATAAATCCACTCCTTCTGTGATTTCGATTTTACTCAAATCCACTTTGACGAATGAGTAGGCTACCAGCTCTTTCCAGAAGGCATGCTTACCCGGAGTAAGGACAGCTTTGAAGTTGCCGTCTTCATATTGAAGGGCCAATTCATTGTCTCCTACTTCAACAACTATTAGATGTTCTGCCAATCTTTCATCCCTCAAAAGCACATTTAAGTCGATTGAAGGATAGAATGGTTTTGCCAAGTCGTACTGTACGACTTTCTCGAAAGGAAAGATCCAATATACTCCTTCAGTGAGTACGCGCCTGTACTCCCCTGAATTCCTAAAGACCAATCCAATTTTACCAGCGTTAATTCTGATCCTTTGCATCGTTATACACATTTAGTTAAAAAATACTTTTCAAAAAGAAAGCGGTAGTAGCTGATCATTCGATGATCGAGGAAAACGACATTGAGCTCGATGATGAACAACACGTTTCCTTGAAGGGGCTCTTTTCTTTTAGGCGATCAACTGACCGCCAAAATCCATTCGCTGCTTCAACAAAAGGTCCTGCTCATTCCGAACGGTATCCTGCTGTTTTCAGTCTTTCACCGAACCGTGAGTGCGCCCGAAGGCCCAAACTCACAGATCAGCTACTAACTACTTTCAATACATGCTGTCAGTTTTACAAGGTGACAAGCTTGTTTTTGGAGTGTGAGTCCAAAACTTCACTTTAAAAGAGTGATGCTCTAACCACTGAGCTACAATATCCAGCCCCTAAGGGAGATAAAGACGGGAATCGAACCCGCGTCCGTCACGTTGTGCTCTACCAACTGAGCTATCCCTAATGGCTCGGGAGAGGGACTCGAACCCTCGACACCAACTATGGTGGGAAACTTTCATCCAGCAATGAGCAGCACATCCAAACGGATACTATGGCGCTATACAGAAACGCTCATCAGGTCTCTACTGCCTTCTTCATTCCCTAGCTTCTCATCTCGAGAAGATCTTTATGCAGACTACTTTTAGTCAACATGAGTCTCTCTCCCCAGATTCGAACTGGGACCTCCTGATTGGATTAGCCAGGCTCTAAATGCGCTTCCCTACTAAACTTCGTTTGAGCGGTCTTTCGGTGCTTCTGCAAATTCTATCCATTTAGAAGTGCACTCTAAATGACTTCATCCCGGCAGTACACGGATTCGTAAGGACTTTTACCGCAGCACTTCCTTTTATGCTAGAGAGAGAAATATGTTAAAGAACTTGTGTGTTCGGAAGGGCTCGAACCTTCATCGCCCGCATTAAAAGTGCGGTGCCTTACCCATTAGGCTACAAACACATGTTAGTGGAAGAAGCTGGAGTTGAACCAGCAACCATGGAGTTTCAATCCACTGCTCTACCATTGGAGCTATTCTTCCAAATCATCTAAACCGGACTTTTCTGACCAATCAAGATGATCACCATCTACTTAGAGCTTTTTCACAACATGGCCAGACAAACGGAATCTGACGTATGGCCTTCAACCATTCTCTAAGCGCAAGACACCCGTTTTGCATCTGCGTCAGGTAGCGGTGCCAGGGGGACTCGAACCCCCGACCGTCGCATAGACAGTGCGATATTCTGCCGCTGAACTATGGCACCTCATTAAATTTTGGGCATAAAAAAACCCTGACCGATATGGTCAGGGTCTTCATGTATATCATGAATATCCTACACCTTATCGTGTCGATTTTCCATCAAGCAATCACTCATCACATCCAGATTCGTTTGGGCATACGTCTCCCCTTGACGGAAATCCGAAAACCAAATAATATTTTGTTTATGTACCATTTTTCAAATTTTGAATACAAACAAAAAACCCAGGCTTTTGGCCTGGGTTTCGAATATCTTTCTAATTGAAATTCAACTTATCCCAAGCCAACATATACCTATACTATCAAAAGACGGTATTTCTATCCCTTGATTTGTTTTGATATGTAGATTGCGTTGTTTCATTGCTTATATTTTTCGCTCTGCAAGTATCTAAAAGAAATATTTAAAAACAAAATTAAATTTTGATTTTTTAAAAAAATTAAATCTCGAATAATTACTGCTTAAACTCTTTATTGTTGTTCATGAGGAGCTATCATTTTAACACTCAATTATTCACTATCCCCTCTTTTGACCACATAGTATCACTGGCACATTGGCTTTGAAAGCCAGTAATAGTGATTGGAATCACAATTCAAGAATCCGATTGAGATGAATACTTCGTATATATATAATCATAAGATTAACGGAAATCATACTCAGAATAATTAAATAATTAGCACCATATACTCTACTTAATTTTCTTACAATCAGTTACTTATCCAAATAATTACAGGTTTGGTAGAATATTAATATTCCAACAAATAATTATATATTATCATTGCAGGTCCATCAATACCTACTACTTAATGAAAAAGATCGCAACTCTATGCATATCAACTCTTGTCGCTACGGTATGCTTTTCCCAAACCTGGGAAGGGGATGTAAGTGCTGATTGGAATGACCCTTTAAACTGGAGTGGCAATACCCTACCTGCCAATGGTGATAATGTAGTTGTAGACCCTGCGAACTACACCAATGCTCCAACTATGAGTACAAACTCTGCTTTTGAACCTGGTGATATTACCATTAGCAATAGCGGCACGTTCACCATCACAGGAGGAGATATCACTATACAGGACGATATTTTCGTTGATAATGCAACGTTCACAATCTCAGGTGGAACCATGAGTGTGGATGAGATAACAGGCGATAACAACGCCAACGTAAATCTTACAGGGGGAACCATTACAATGACAAACGATTTAGATGCCAACAGTGGCTCTACTTTCACCATTGCAACAACTGTAACACAGACAACAGGAGGTGAAGATTTGAATGTTGGAAACAATGCAACGTTTATTATTCAGGCTGGTGCCAATATTACTGGTTTTGATGATGTGGATTTTGATTCCAGCGGAGGTACTTTGACCATGACGGGAGGTACGCTTGATATTGACGATGATTTCAAATTTCAAGATGGGGATGATAATACGGTGAATGTTTCTGGAGGTAACTTGATTGTAGGAGATGACTTTGAAATTGAAACCGATAACAATCAAATTACATTTAGTGGTACTGCAGATGTAGATGTGGGTGGTCAATTTGAATTTGGAGCCAATGGAGGAGGTGCAGGAAATGATGCCACAAATTCCAATGTTACTGTTACAGACAATGCAACACTGGATGTGACAGGAGATATTAACTTCTATGAAGGTGGATCCGGGTCAAATTCATTTTTAAATGTCGAAGGTTCCGGTTCTGTTTCTGCAAGTAACGTGGACGATTTAGGTTCTGTCAATATTTCTGAAGGTGGCACTGTTGACAATGGCGGGACCATACTCCCTGTGGAGCTACTGTTTTTCAAAGGGGACCTTGTCCAAAATGTTCCTGTTCTAACCTGGAATACAGCATCAGAAATCAATAATGATTATTTTGAAATTCTTCGGTCGAAAAACGGAACAGATTTCAATACGATTGGCAGAATTGCTGGCGCGGGTACCACCTCGGAATTAACAGAATATGAATTCAGAGACACTAATGCCTCTGGCACCAATTATTACCAACTTCGTCAAGTAGATTTCGATGGAGCAAGTGAGACGTTCAATGTTATTAGAATTGAGTCCTCATTTTCATCAGATTTAACCGTATATCCTAATCCACTTCCTTCAAACGAATCACTTTCAATTCAGATTGGAGAGTTAATTCCTGAAGAAACGGTAATAAGAATAATCGCTATGGACGGAAGAGAAGTTTTCAGAAAAACCATTAAAGAGGAGTCCAACAATTTTGTTGCTGTAGACGCTTATCGATTGGAGAAAGGGAACTACGTAGTATTCATAGAAAGTGCTACCCAAAGCATTTCAGAACGAATTGTAGTTAGATAGCAATTAACTAATCAGCACCAGCAAGAGGAGTAGCGCTCACAAAACTTTGCTTCATCAGCGCAAGCTGCTCCGACGTACAAAGATTGGTTTCCTTGAGAAAGTGGAAAATGTATTTCCCAAACATGGGATTTACTTGCATTTGAGAAACTCTGGAGAGGTCGCTAACAATCTTTTCTACATCTTCCTCAAGGTGCGTACTCATACCTAAAAATGCAGGAAGATTGTATTCAATGGCTAACCGTAAGAAACGGATCTCAATATTTCTTGGATCCTCCTCTACTGCAGCTTCCATTTGCTTATCATACTTCATGACTTGCTTAAGCTTAGAAAAGGGATTCCAAATTACCTGCGCGAGCATTGCTTCCGAAACAGCCTGATATGCTTTTACTGTTGATGAGCGGCTTTCGATTTCATTCATGAAATCGTAAAATTCTCTAGAGTCGTCTGGATTCATTACAACTGCATGAAACTCTGACCTAATTTCACTCAGGTCCTGAGCCGCAATACTTAGCGTCAGAATAATCGATAAAAAGGTAATTATGACTCTCACGCTTAAATAAACCTTAGAATCAGTAAAAGTGTTTTGCAAACATTCCTGATCGTCTGCAAATTGACGTTTTAGTGAATGCTAAAATTGTCTGCGTCTGCTTGAAACGGAAAGTTCTTTCGATAGTCCTGAAGCTCTTCAACAGATAGCGTTGCAGTCAGAATCGCTGATTCATCTTCAGAAAATGCCAGTTCTGCTCCTAACGGAGAATATGCGGCAGAATGACCATTGTAGTTTTTTAAAGCTTGATCTGTCCCGATTCGATTGACTCCAGCACAATAAGACAAATTTTCAATCGCTCTTGCTTTTAATAAAGCGTCCCACGCATTAACTCGGGTGTCTGGCCAGTTTGCAACATAAAGCAAAAGGTCATATTCATACATTTGATCCTCGGCCTTTCGTGACCTAGCCCAAACAGGGAACCTGAGATCATAGCAGATCATCGGATGGATCCGCCATCCCTTATATTCAATGATGTTGCGCTTTGTTCCTGGTGTAAATGCATCTCCTTCGTCAGCTAAATTGAATAGGTGCTTTTTGTCATATTGTTCAGAGGAACCATCAGGATAAACAAAATAAAGTCGGTTATAATATTTACCCCCTTCCTTGATCATGTAACTTCCTGTGACAGCAACTTGACGCTGAGTGGCCATCTGCCTCATCCATTTAAAGGTTTTTCCACCCGGAGGTTCTGCCAGCTTTTCTGCGTTCATAGAAAAGCCAGTTGTAAACATTTCGGGAAGCACGATGAGATCCGTATGATCGATTGACCAGATCATTTCTTCGAACATCGCCAAATTGGCATCAATTTCTTCCCAATGAAGATCAGCCTGAAAAAGTGAGATTGTTAGGTCCTTCATCATCGAGGGGTTTTTACCCGATATTCAGCATCCGTCTTTCCTTTGCTAATGTTCGCAAGCTTCCCTTTGATCAGCCTTTTTTTCAAAGGAGTTAGATAATCCGTGAAGAGCTTTCCTTCAATATGGTCGTATTCATGCTGGATCACACGCGCTTTCATCCCATCGAATGTCTCCTCATGTAGCTCCCAGTTTTCATCAAAATATTCAATTTTGATCTGCGGTTTTCGATTCACATCAGCCCTGATACCAGGAATACTCAGGCAGCCTTCTTCAAACGCCCATTCCTCACCTAGCTCCTCTATCATAATGGGGTTAATGAATGCTCTTTTTAATCCGTCTTCCTCATCATCTTCCATAGGTGTGGTATCCACTACGAATACACGTAGTGATTCACCCACTTGAGGTGCAGCTAAGCCAACACCCTGGGCCGCATACATGGTTTCATACATGTTTTCCACAAACTCTTTTACGGACTCATCGCCCTCAGCAACTTCAGATGCTTTCTTCTTCAAGACCGGATCACCATATAATACGATAGGAAAAATCATGAGATACTCTCTAAATAGGATTGTAAAATTATTGTAGCGCTTACCTTATCTATATTGCCTTTGTTTCTTCTGTCTTTTTTCTTCATTCCTCCGGCAATCATGGCATCCAATGCCATCTTAGAAGTAAACCGCTCATCATGCAAAATTAATTCCATTGAAGGGAATACTTTTTTGAATCTGTTGATAAATGCTTGAACAAGTGGAGTAGCATTGGTGGGTGTACCGTCTGTATTCTTTGGCATACCTAATATAACTTTAGCTACATCTTCTTTATGAAAATAATCTTTTAAGAAATTCTCCAATGTATGAGTGGGCAATACATCTAAAGGGGTGGCAATTATGCCTAGAGGATCAGTGACAGCCAAACCCGAACGCTTAGCTCCAAAGTCTATCGCCAAAATTCTTGGCATTAATTGAGGGTTGTTAAGATTTTAATCTTTTCAAAGATTGAAGCCTCCAATTCAATGGCTTTTGGGAAAAAGATATTGTTTTCGATTTCTGCGTGGTAGATCATCTCACGATCAAAGGCTTGTACTTCATGTTTAAGTACTCGATCATGAAGATTTTTGGGGTTTATGGATGACATCAATGCACGAATGGCTCCAAACTCATCTTCATCTTTGTGTTCTTCGAATTCTTTTTCTAAAGAATAATCCTCAAAATCTGTAATCAAACTAAAAGAAGCACGCACGCAGCCTTTCTTAATTTTACTTAGCAGTTCAATGTATTTAAATGTGCTGTCTTCTTCCTCGTAAATGTGTTTGATGAAATCTTCCACAAATTCTGGAAGTAAATCTCCAAGCCCCTCAGCACGATTCCAATTTTTTACTAAATGCACGATGTACGGCAGTTTATCTTTGATGAATACGTGATGGGCATGCTTCAGGTACTCGGTGAGGAGCTCGATTGGATAGCTTTTCAATTCTTGAAAGCTAAATCTGTTGCAAGAATCGAATTCGTAAAAGGTCTTAATAACCTGCTGTCGGTTTAAACCTCGTTCCTTGCAAATTTCTTTTAGTTGTTTATCAGGATTCTCGAAAAAGTCTATTCCCAGATAGTGTAATGCACGAGCATACACGTAGTTATCATTTACAACTTCACTTACGGTTTTTTCGAAGACCATACACAAAAATAGTATCTACATAGAAGCAAGTCAACAGTTTGATGCATAATGCGTTTCATTAATACGATCGATGAATACCCAAATAATCTCAAAAGATGATGGTTTTTATGACTTCTGGGTGCGCCAGACATTTTATTCCCTCAAATAACCTTTATTTTTGAATCATATCATTGACTTATGAGTGCACAAAAGAATTCCAAATTAGCAGTTAGATTACCCCTATACATTACACTTACGTTGTGCCTGGGGGTTTTTATTGGAGCCAATATGGCTGGATCTAATTCAGCGCCCACTTCAGACTTTATGCAAAGTCTTAGCAAATTCCGACAAGTGCTCACCCATATAGAAAATGATTATGTGGATGAGGTTGATAGCGAGCAACTGGTAGAAAGCGCCATATCTAATATGCTTGAAGAACTTGATCCGCATACCTCATATATCCCAGCTAAGGACCTGGAGCTCATTCAGTCTCGTCTTGAAGGCAATTACGAAGGGATTGGTGTTGAATTCAACATTTTCAAAGACACCATTCATGTAGTTAGCCCTTTAAGTGGAGGACCCTCTCAAAAATTGGGAATCATGGCCGGCGACAAAATCATAAAAGTAGATGGCGAAAATGTAGCTGGCATAGGGATGACAAATCAAAAAGTGGTTGAAATGTTGCGCGGCCCAGGTGGCTCTGTTGTTACGGTGAGCATCAAACGAAAAGGTGAGGATGAACTCATAGAATTTGCTATCGAAAGGGATGTAATTCCACAATATTCTGTAGATGTTTCATATATGGTGGATGATGAAATTGGCTACATCAAGATTGCACGTTTTGCCAATTCAACCTACTTGGAATTTAAAGAAGCGCTTCTGAAACTGCAGGATCAGGGCATGAAGAAATTAGTCATTGACCTTACCGGCAACCCTGGCGGATACCTAAACAGAGCAGTACAAATCGCAGATGAAGTACTCGGAGGTCGTCAAATGATCGTCTACACAGATGGCAAAGAAAAAAGATACATTGAAGAACATTATTCCGGTGATCAGGGTGATTTTGAGACGGGATCCTTGGTAATTATGGTGGATGAAGGATCAGCATCAGCTTCCGAAATTGTTGCGGGGGCAGTACAAGATCATGACAGAGGTTTAATAGTCGGAAGAAGATCTTTCGGAAAGGGGCTTGTTCAGCTACCATTGGATTTGAATGATGGATCTGAACTGCGATTGACGATTTCCAGATATTATACGCCAAGTGGAAGAAGCATTCAAAAAACTTACACTGGTGGAAACCTTGATGAATATTACAGGGAAGCATATGACAGGTATGAGAATGGCGAGCTCTACTCTTCTGACAGTATCAAGTTTAACGACTCGCTAGCCTATAAGACAGATAGAGGAAGAGTTGTTTATGGCGGAGGTGGTATCACTCCAGATGTTTTTGTTGCACTAGACACCTCACAGAATACACGCTACATGAATCGATTGTTTAATACTAATTCGCTGCAGGAATATACCGTGAATTATGCGCAGGAGAATAGTGAATCACTTACAAATATGGGATTTGACGAGTATCGAAATTCGTTTAACGTGACGGATAAGATGCTTCAGGATCTGATAAAAGTTGCTGAAGGCAATAAGTTGAAGTTTGATGAAGCAGAATTTTTACGTTCAAAAGATCTGATTAGGCTTTTAACCAAAGCTTATATTGCGCGTGGCATATGGGATAACGAAGGTTTCTACCCCATTTTCAATGAACAAGACGAAATTTTTCTCAAAGCCATCCAGCTAATGGATGAAGCAGATAAAATAGCACAACGGTAATATGACATACTATCATCGACTAGGTGAAATACCTCCCAAAAGACACATTCAATTCAGACAACCTGATGGCAGTCTCTATGCTGAGGAATTGGTTTCTTCCAGAGGATTCTCAGGTATTTACTCCAACCTATATCACATACACCCTCCCACACGGGTTGAAAAAGTAGGAGACTCAATCGTTTGGAAGGAGGAAATCGCTAAAGACTACACGCTCAAGCAAACTCATCTCAACACATCGAAAGTGGAGACTACTGGCGATGATTTTCTTGAATCCAGAAAAATACTTTTTAAAAACAAGGATGTGAACATGGCCATTTGCCATCCAACCTCAAGGAAGATGGATTACTATTATAAGAATGGCCAAGCTGACGAGGTAATTTTCATCCATGATGGTAATGGATATTTATATTCACAATTCGGTAAACTTAGAATCAAGCAAGGAGACTATGTAGTAATTCCAAGAACCACGATATATCGGTTGGAATGGGATGAAGGTCCCCTTAAGCTTTTAATTATTGAATCAACAAATCCGGTGGAGACTGTAAAAAGGTATCGGAATGAGTTAGGGCAGTTGCTTGAACATTCACCATTTTGTGAACGTGATATTCGCCCACCTTCTGAATTAGTTACTGAAACTGAAAAAGGAGAATATCTTGTAAAGATCAAGCATGATGACATGCTGCATGACTATTATTATGAACATTCTCCCTTTGATTTGGTAGGATGGGACGGTTATTTATTCCCATATGCGCTTTCCATCCATGATTTTGAGCCCATTACTGGACGAATCCACCAGCCACCTCCTGTTCATCAGACCTTCCAGGCATACGGATATGTAATTTGTTCGTTCGTACCACGATTATTCGATTATCATCCGCAGGCGATACCCGCACCATACAATCACTCCAACATAGACTCTGATGAAATCCTCTATTATGTAGAGGGCAACTTTATGAGTCGTAAAGGAATAGATAGGGGTTCATTCACCCTGCATCCTGGAGGTCTGCCACATGGTCCACATCCTGGAACTGTTGAAGCGAGCATTGGAGCCAAAGAAACAGAGGAGCTAGCCGTGATGCTGGATACTTTTGGACCTATCTATGTCACTGAAACAGGACTTCAGTATGTAGATGGAAATTATCCAATGAGCTGGAAATAGTTTAATCCCCCCTTGTAACTTCTTATTCTATCCGAAGTACTTCTTGTACAGTTCGGGTGGTTAAATGTGCCTTATAACATTAATTAACAGCAATTAACATCTCGAATCGTAAAATTTGAGGAATTGTGCAACTTTTTCATAGCGTTGCTCATCCTTATAACAAGGTTAGGTTTTCAAAACAAGAAGTGACAGACGCTCATTTAAGAAACAAGGACTAATAATGAAACCCAAGCTCAATAAACTCATAACGCTGCTGTTGATACTCGGCACTTTCGCTTTCTTGATGGAGGCAGAGGAAAGAGTTTCAGCAATAGCACAAAAAGAGCTTTCTAAATGGGCGTCTTTACTTCCTGTGAACCCTGAACAACCCGGCGACACCCTGACCGCAAATACTCAAGTCGTATCCCTACAACATCTAATTCTATCTAATACTTCGGAAAAAGTTAATCCAGTCAACAATTAGGGAAGCAAAATTTCGTACTGTTTTTAGAAAAGTGTGGTGATTTTTTAAATCATCTTATTTTTGTTAAAACTTGTCACCCTATGAATAATGATTTTTATCTCGATTTTCTGGCCAAGTGGCAGCAGATCGTATACATCCTGGTTTTTGTCACACTTGGAATCGGTGTGGTGAACTACATATTTTATAAGGTATCCTTCATGACCAAGAGTACCTATAAAGAGAAGTTCGACCTTGCCAGTGAAAAAGAATCCAAGAGACTTCTCACCGGACACATCTTTGTTGCAATAGCACTTTTTCTATTTTGCAATACCCTCGAATATGAAACAATGAAATTGGATGGGCTTTGGTTCTTCATCAGATTGTTTGTTTCGCTTTGTATTGGGGTACTCTATGGGTACATCGCTCAATTGATCATCAAGTTTTACTACCCTGGTGTTCTTGAGAAAAAACTTAAGAAACTACGCTATACGCCAAGAATCAATCCTGAAAATGGCAATAAAATGAAGCTCTTGAGTGAAGCAGAAGAAGATGCTTATCTGGATGAGGGAATGCAGGCCGAAGAGAATGTATTTTCTGTTGATTACGATGTGTGGATTGATGAATCTACCGGCTACACCAAGATAGAAAAGTATAAAGGTCATTTGAGTGCACTAGAGTGTGATCGCTGTGGATTCCAAACCCTACGCCTTCAGAAAGAAGAAATCGTCAAAGAGGCTACCGACACTGAGGATGGAGAGCTGTTGAAAGAATTTAAGTGTTCCTACTGTGGTCGTATCAAGCGGAAAAATGTGATACTATCTCACAAGATTAAAGACAGTACAGAAAGTGGTCAGCTAATCGATAACCCACTTGATCATGATTCCAGAATTACTGTGGTGAAAGTTGAGATCCATGGGAACAATGGGGAGGTAAAAGAATTTGACTTCCAAAATCTGGATCAGGCTAAGAATTTCCTTAACGAATTCGATTTTGAAAAATTGAATGAATAGCATTTGCTATGATTAGAAAAAAAATTGGGCTCGTTATCGGGCCCATTTTATTTTGTATCGTTTATTTCTTGCAGCCTTTTGACGGACTGAATGTTGAAGCTAACGCGGTGTTAGCATCTACCCTATGGATAGCCACCTGGTGGCTCTCAGAGGCACTGCCGATTGCTGCCACCGCCTTACTTCCAATTGCCTTGCTTCCACTTTCGGGAGGTGCGCCTATTGCACAAACTACAGCTGCTTATGGTGACAAGATGCTGTTTCTCTTTGTGGGAGGGTTCATCATTGCAATCGCGATGCAACGATGGAATTTGCACCGAAGAATTGCCTTGGAGATCATATCGGCTATAGGTACAAATGCAAGGTTCATCGTCCAGGGCTTTATGTTAGCTACTGGACTTTTGTCTATGTGGATTTCCAATACAGCTACTACGTTGATGATGGTGACTATAGGTACTGCCTTAATTGCTGAAATGAAAGAGCTGACTGGTGAGTCTGGCGTTCAGTTCTTCAAAGCCCTTTTATTAGGTATCGCTTTTTCAGCATCCATTGGAGGCGTTGCTACATTGGTCGGCACGCCCACTAATCCCATTTTTGTCTCCATTGCGAGCCGTCTTTATAAACAGGAATTCAATTTTGCCTCCTGGTTGGCTTTTGCATTGCCATTTTCACTTGTTATGCTTGGGCTTTGCTGGATCGTGCTAACACGACTCGCATTTCCACTTCATAAAATTGAAATCTCAATTGGACGAGAGATGCTATTGAAAGAACGTGAGAGGCTCGGCAAGATGGGACAGGAAGAAAAGGTGGTTGGGATTGTTTTTATCATCACGGCATTTCTTTGGATTACCCGATCCTTTATTCTGAATCAGTTCATTCCAGGAATCAACGACACAGTAATCGCAATCGCAGCTGCCTTGACTATGTTCATTATTCCCTCTAAAGAAAAAAATGGACAGCCCTTACTTACATGGGAAGAAGCAGAAAGATTACCCTGGGGAGTGATCATTCTGTTCGGTGGTGGCCTATCCTTAGCGGCAGCATTCCAAAGTTCTAGCCTGGCACAATGGCTGGGGCTTCAACTGACAGGACTATCGGAACTCCCAACTTTCCTTATAATTCTTACCGTCGCTTTATTTGTGAATTTTTTAACCGAAGTAACGTCAAATGTTGCTACAGCGTCCATTATGTTGCCTGTTCTCGCTTCACTTGCTGAAGCTATCGGGGTTCATCCCTTTTTGTTGATGATTCCAGCTACAATGGCAGCTTCATGTGCCTTTATGTTACCGATCGCGACAGGACCCAATGCCATCGTGTTTAGTTCTGGTGAATTAAAAATGAACGACATGGTGCGTGCGGGTATCTGGCTCAATCTTCTGTCGAGCTTTTTGATAAGTGCCCTGGTTTATTTTGTGTTGCCGGCCTTCTTATGAGCGGTACGACTGGTGTTCGCTATATATACTCCCAAACCCACAGCCAGCATTCCGATGTAATGCCATAGATATAACTTTTCACCATCGAGAACTCCCCACATTACCGCGAAGACAGGAATGATATAAGTTACTGAAGATGCAAAAAGAGCATCCTTCATTTGAAGGACCTTATTAAATATGATCAAAGCTATTGCAGTACCAAGTATCCCTAACAGGCAGATATAGAACGTCGCCAAACCAGTACCTTCCACCGTCATAAGCTTAGGCCAGAAATCTGTAAAACCAAAGAGGTAAACAGTAGCCAATGGGCCTACAAGTAATAGTGAAACACTGGTCACAGTAACTGCATGGACATCATTCAATTTTTGTTTGATCAAATTGAGATTCGATGCGTAACAGATGGTTGCCAAAACGACCAAAAAAGCGTAGGAATTAATGCTACTGAATGAATTTCCGTTTCCTGCGGTAATTAGGATTGCAGTACCGATAAATCCAATAAGCACACCCAGATACACTTTATTTGTCTGCTTCTGCTTGAATATGATTAATGCAATGAGAATCGTGAAAATAGGTACAAGCCCGTTCAATACACCAGTAATCGCGCTCTCTAATTGTGTTTGGGCGATTGCGAATAAAAATGAAGGCACTAAACTTCCCAGCAAGCCGACTGATAGAAAAAAAATCAACCTGGATTTATCAATGGTATGAAATCGCTTAAGCGCTGAAGGTAGAAGAAAAAGGGAAGCAGATACAATTCGTAAAGAGCCTACCTCTTCGGGGGTTAATCCAACTAAACCTTTCTTGATTAAAATGAATGAGCTACCCCAGATAAAAGCTAAAATCAGCAATAGTATCCAGGCCAGAAGTGGTGATTTCTGCATCAAAGTCGAATATTCATGAATTATAAAATTGAATAAACAAATCTTGTTAAGATTGATTCATTTTCCTTGTCCCAACTGATTCCATTATAAATGGTTGGGTTAATCTCTCTCAATTTCTTAATGAAAGTTTTCTCTTTTTTGGGAGAAATGAGGATTGATCCATTAGTATAATTTACTTGAATTCTTTTTAGAGAAACCGCTGGAGAGCTAAGTGGATTAAAGCTGCGACTTACTGAGAATATATTGTTAATTCTGACTTTGTAGGTCACTATTGGCCCAATTTTAATAAGCAGTAAACCATCTTTGATGACATAGTTTAGCCCGAACCAAATCAAGCCAACAAAAAGAATAACAAAAAGCAAAGGATCTATTTGAAACAGTCCTATGTGGTATTTAGTAAAGCCTAGAAGACCCCAGATAATAACGCTTAGTATCCAACTTTTTCTGGAATAGAAAATCATTCAGTTAAGGTAATCACTTAACCCAAAACAGCTTCATTATATTCTTCAGGAATTTGGAGCAATGTTTCTTTAACCTCTTGGTAAGATTCTGATTCTACAAGGGTAGTTCTGGTAGGTTTAAAGTTTCTTATACCTCTAAAATAATTGGTGTAATGCCTCCGCATCTCGAAGAGGCCAAGTTTTTCTCCCTTCCACTCGATGGAGAAATCCAGATGCTGTACGGCGACTTTTACACGCTCTTCTAATGAGGGTATATCTAAGTGTTCCCCAGTTTTCATGAAATGCTTAATCTCATTGAAGATCCAGGGATACCCAATAGCTGCTCTTCCAATCATGATACCGTCTACACCGTATCGATTCTTATACTCGAGTGCCTTTTCCGGTGAGTCAATATCTCCATTACCAAAAATCGGAATATGAATGCCTGGATCATTTTTTACTGCTGCTATTGGTTCCCAGTTGGCTTCTCCTTTGTACATCTGCTTACGTGTTCGTCCATGTATGCTCAATGCCTGGATTCCCACATCTTGAAGTCGATGTGCTACCTCCTGAATCTTAATGGTTGATTCATCCCAACCTAACCTGGTCTTTACGGTCACTGGTTTGTTTACACGCTTCACGATTTCAGCAGTCATTTCCTGCATCTTGGGAAGGTCCAATAAAATTCCGGCTCCAGCTCCTTTACAAGCCACTTTCTTTACCGGACAACCATAATTGATATCAATAATTTCTGGGTTTGCTTCTTCTGCGATAGCCGCGGCCTCACGCATGGACTCAATTTTATCTCCAAAAATCTGAATCCCTATTGGGCGCTCGTAATCATAAATATCCAATTTCTGGACACTCTTATCTGCATGCCTGATCAATCCTTCTGATGAAATGAATTCTGTAAACATCAGATCTGCGCCGTTCTGTTTGCAAACGGCTCTAAATGGTGGATCACTTACATCTTCCATCGGTGCAAGCAGCAATGGAAACTCTCCTATTTCTATGTCACTGATTTTAACCATCCCGAACGGTTATATTTGCCCGCAAAGTTAGCTATATGCATGACATTCTAAGAAATAACCCGGAAGATAAACATAAAGCGCGCGCCTGGGCTTTTGGTCTAGGCCTCACAGCTTACATTTCTATCGTGATGATTTTAGGAAATGGAGGTGAGGATGTCGACACAGATATGATCTTAGGATTGGATCCAATCTTTTTATTGGCCGCTCAAGGAATCGTATCCATATTTATGTTTTTAGGAGTGCCTGGGTTGTTTAATGGTATAGCACTTAAAATCCCGCTAAGCGAATATTTCCCAAAAGTCTCCTTAACAACTGTGGGATTGACCTGCATATTAACCATAAGTTTTATGGTTGTGAATAGTGCGATTACCGAATGGAACATGAACCTGGACTTTGGAAGCTCAGATTTTGCTGAATGGGCGAGGGGATCGGAGGAGCAATTGAAAGTACTCACTGAACATCTGACTAATTTCAAATCCACTTCACATTTCATTCTGGCTTTCGTCGTTATCGCTATTATTCCTGCTATTGGAGAAGAACTGCTCTTTAGGGGTCTTATTCAAAATTTCTTTACGAAGGCTTTCGCCAACCATCACATCGCTATATGGGTGACCGGATTCATTTTTGCTGCCATCCATATGCAGTTTTTTGGTGTTATTCCTAGAATGTTACTAGGAGTGGTTTTTGGCTATTTGTATCATTGGTCTGGGAAATTATCGGTTGCAATGATTGGGCATTTGGTCAATAACGGTCTCGGTATACTCGCACTATACATTGTTCAAAGTGATGTTGTGGAAGTAAGCCCAGACCAAATGGAACAATCGGCGCCCTGGCCTTTAGTCCTCATTTTTGCGGCAATTACCTTTATTTTGATGCGGAATTTTTACAACAGATTTCAACATGCGTGATTGGCAACCCATATATTCTGACAATCGAGAGTACCGTGTAGATATTGTAAAAGCGGTCCTGGATGACCATGGATTTTCACCAGTGAAGGTCAACAAGCAAGTATCGCAGCATGGTTTTGGAAATTTTGAAATATTTGTAGCCCCCGACTTTGTGATGCGGGCAATAAAAATCATTAAAGAAGAGATAAATTTTGAGTAAATACCCGGATCTTATTCCTCGATTTTTTTCCGCCGTAATCGGAGGAATGATCATCATTTTATCCCTTCTGTGGAGTAAATGGGGCTTTTTTGCAGTCTTCCTTTCCATATCCTGCTTGACCATATGGGAGTTTTACAGACTTATGCGGCTTCAGAGTTACCTTCCGATTCGATTTCTCGGTATTGCAATTGGGGCCTTACTATTTGCCATCACCTTTCTCATTGAGACAGATTACTTATCTCATCAACATTATGTGATGCTATTCCCACTGGCTTCATTCGTCTTTCTAATTAAGCTTTACAAGAAAAGTGATGTACACCCATTCATCAACATCGCCCTTTTCTATTTAGGGATCATGTATGTGGCCGTCCCTTTTGCATTGACCAACTTATTGGTTTTTCATAGCGGAGAATACTCCTACGAAATCATTCTAGGACTCCTTTTCCTTACCTGGGCCAATGACATTGGCGCATATTTTACCGGAATCCTGTTTGGGAAAACAAAACTTTTTGAACGAATCTCCCCAAAGAAATCTTGGGAAGGGAGTATTGGAGGTGCGGCTACCGCCGTAATTGTTGCGATTGTGATTGGGTATTATTTCAATGGCCTCAACGAAATTGAATGGATAAGTGTGGCAATAATTGTAGTAATTGCCGGAACATACGGTGATCTGGTGGAGTCTCATTTTAAGCGTTCCATTCAGATTAAAGATTCCGGAACTATCATTCCAGGGCACGGAGGATTTTTAGATCGCTTTGATAGCTTGTTAATTGCTGTTCCTTTTGTGGTAGTTTTCTTAAAATTATTCTAAAGAGAAGCAGAAATCACGTTAGCTTTGCGGGCTAAATAACAACATACCCCTATTTTACTTTTTTCCTATGGCATATATAGAACCCGCGCCAATAAAGGACAGAGACAATCCATTTGAGTCCATGATGTCACGCTTTGAGATTGCAGCCGAGCACCTCGGTCTGGATCAAGAAGTGTACGATGTATTAAAGACTCCTGCTAAGCAGGTAATTGTTTCATTGCCCGTAACGATGGACAATGGATCAATCAAAGTATTCGAAGGATACCGTGTGATCCACTCCACGATTTTAGGCCCATCCAAAGGTGGCGTTCGCTACGACATGGATGTGAACATCGATGAGGTGAAAGCGCTAGCTGCGTGGATGACCTGGAAGTGTGCCGTAGTAGACATACCATATGGTGGTGCAAAAGGTGGAATCAAGTGTAATCCACGAGAGATGTCGGCTGGTGAGGTTGAAAGGCTTACTCGTGCTTTTACACAAGCCATGCACGATGTTTTTGGAAAAGATAGAGATATCCCTGCTCCAGACATGGGAACAGGACCTAGAGAGATGGCCTGGATGATGGACCAATATTCCAGAAATCAAGGCATGACGGTAAACTCTGTAGTGACCGGAAAGCCAATCGTACTTGGTGGTTCTCTTGGGAGAACGGAAGCGACAGGTCGAGGCGTGATGATCTCTGCACTTGCCGCCATGGAAAAACAAAAAATTAATCCTTTCAAAGCGACATGCGCCATCCAGGGATTCGGAAACGTGGGATCCTGGGCAGCTCAGCTTCTGGAAGAGAGAGGCGTAAACATCGTTGCAGTAAGTGACCTATCTGGTGCATACTACAACAAAGAAGGGATCAACATCAAGAAGGCCATGGAATACCGAGATGGCAACAACGGAAGCCTGGAAGGATATGCTGGCGCTGAGAAAATCGATCCGGAAGAGTTGCTTCTACTCGAGGTAGATGTACTTGTCCCGGCTGCCATCGAAGATGTGATCACACAAAAGAACGCCGACAAGATCAAAGCGAAAATGATTGTGGAAGGTGCCAATGGCCCTACTTCTGCAAAGGCTGATGCCATCCTGAATGAGAAAGGAATATTGGCTGTACCTGATATTCTCGCGAATGCAGGCGGAGTTACCGTTTCTTACTTTGAGTGGGTACAAAACAGGCTTGGATATGGTTGGACAAGAGAACGTGTAAGCAGACGTTCTGACCGTATCATGAAAACAGCTTTTGACAAGGTATATGCTACGGCGAAAGAGTATAACGTGAGTATGCGTATTGCAGCGTACATCGTGGCGATTGACAAAGTGGCTAAGACGTACAAATACAGAGGTGGCTTCTAATCGTGGGACGATAGCCATTAATTAGAGCTAGAACGACTGGTGAGCTAGCTAAACCATAAATCAAACCGAATGAGGATACATAAGGAAGGCATAAAGATGATTCCAATAATGGCAGTGCTAACAGGTGGACTGTATGCATTGTTGTATTTGCTGATCCCTATTTTCATCATCCAGGTGATCATAGCAGTTATTGCTGTTGTCTTTATGATTCTCGTGATTCGCTTCTTCCGCAATCCAAATGTGGTGACTCCTCCAAAAGATGGAGTGGTGTATGCACCAGCTGAGGGGAAAGTAGTGGTGATTGAGCGTGTCTACGAAGGAGAGTATCACAAAGACGATCGTATTCAGGTTTCGATCTTCATGTCCCCACTTAACGTACATGTAAACAGAAGCCCTGTGAAGGGGAAAGTAGATTTCTTCCAGTACCATCCTGGCAAATTTCTGGTTGCCTGGCATCCAAAATCCAGTACCGATAACGAACGGACATCTATCGGATTTAAAACCGAGAAAGGGGTAAACATCCTTATGCGTCAAATTGCCGGAGCTGTAGCTCGAAGAATTGCCTTCTACCCTAAGGTTGGAGATCCCATGGAACAAGGCACCTCTGTTGGCTTCATTCGCTTCGGCAGCCGTGTAGATCTCTTCTTACCCCTTGATGCAGATATCAAAGTGAAGATCGGTGATTTGACCAAGGGCGGGGAGACTGAAGTTGCGCAGTTGGTTGATTAGTAGATTAGTTAACTAGTAGATTAGTGAATTAAGAGTCTACTAATTCACTAATCAACTTATCTTCAAATCACCAAATCAAATCACTTCCTACTATAATTTGGAGCCTCTCTGGTAATATGAATATCGTGTGGGTGACTCTCTGCATATCCGGCCGCTGAGATCTTCACAAACTTGGCGTTATGCAGATCTTCAATGGAACCTGCTCCGCAGTAACCCATTCCGGCTTTCAATCCTCCAACCATCTGATAAAGCACTTCCTGAACGAGTCCTTTGAACGGAACACGCCCTACGATACCTTCTGGCACTAATTTTTTGATGTCGTCCTCTGCATCCTGGAAGTAACGATCTTTTGATCCTTCTTCCATGGCCTCCACAGAACCCATGCCTCGGTATGACTTGAATTTTCTTCCTTCATAAAGTATCACCTCTCCTGGCGCTTCATCGGTACCCGCAAGTAAGGAGCCAATCATTACTGTATTTCCTCCTCCAGCAATTGCTTTTACTACATCTCCGGAGAATCTGATCCCTCCATCAGCCACGATTGGAACACCAGAGCCTTTGATCGCCTGAGCCGATTGGTAGACTGCTGATAGCTGTGGTACTCCGACTCCTGCTATCACACGCGTGGTGCAAATACTACCTGGTCCTACGCCTACTTTCACTGCATCTGCACCGGCATCTACCAATGCTTTCGCTGCTTCAGCAGTCGCAATATTTCCAACAATGGTTTCTACATCCGGGAACGCTTTCTTAATTCTTTTAGCTGTGTCAATTACTCCTTTTGAATGTCCATGAGCGGTATCAATGGACACCAGGTCAACACCAGCTTTCACCAATGTGGCAATTCGATCTTCTATATCTGGCGTCACTCCTACAGCTGCGCCCACTCTCAACCTGCCATATTCATCCTTACATGCATTCGGTCTATCCCTGTTTTTTAGAATATCCCTATAGGTAATTAATCCGGTCAGTTTGCCATCTTTATCAACAATTGGAAGCTTTTCTATCTTATGTTGCTGCAGAATTGCTTCTGCCTCAGTCAACCCGACTTCTGAAGTAGCAGTGATCAGATTTTCCTTTGTCATAATGTCTTTCACTGGCTTCTTCAATTTCTTTTCAAAGCGAAGATCCCGGTTGGTGACAATACCAATGAGCTTGTTTTCTTTATCCACGACAGGAATTCCACCGATCTTATTTTCCTTCATGATCGCTTCTGCATCACTCACCTTAGCATCCACGGAAAGCGTAATTGGATCGAGGATCATTCCACTCTGTGATCGCTTTACTTTGCGAACCTGAGCAGCCTGCTGATCGATGGTCATGTTCTTATGGATGATCCCTATTCCTCCTTCTAAAGCCATTGCAATAGCCAGCTTGGCTTCTGTCACGGTATCCATTGCTGCAGATACCAAAGGGATATTCAAACGAATATTTCGTGTGATCTGTGCGGAGGTGTCCGTGTCGCGGGGAAGTACTTCAGAATAACCGGGGAGAAGAAGCACATCGTCGTAAGTAAGTGCTTCAAAAAGGAATTTGTCGTTTGTCGTCATGGCAAATAATACTGAACTGTTATGATTATTTGCCGTGCAAAATTATGTCGGTTCCATAGAATAAGTACTATCGCAAGACATATTTTTACAAAATGGACAAGCATAATGCCTGCCATTGTCGGCAGACAGGCTTGACCTGGTTATTGAGCCACAACAACAGACCACTGTTAATTGTGAACCAAAGACCTAATTTTCAATTTTATAGCATGGAAATTTGGAATTCTTTTTACAGCCAACTTTTAGATACCAGCGGACTTGAATTCATTGCTGTGGTCAGCGGGATCTTAAGTGTCTGGTTTAGTAAGCAGGAAAAGATTTTAGTTTATCCTTTCGGTATTATCAGTGTCGTCATTTTCGTATTCCTTACGTACAAATATGGCCTGTATGCTGAGACCGGCATCAATGTATATTACTTTCTGATGAGTATCTATGGCTGGTGGAACTGGAAGAATGTAAAAGAATTAGGGGCCAACCAGATTCCTATTACACGAAGCAGAGCTGGAGGTCATGCCATTAACATTGGCACTTTTATTTTGGCAACCATTTTCATTTACATCATGCTGATCAAATTCACGGACAGCACAGTGCCATTGGTTGACTCCATAACAACAGGACTTGCTATAACAGCTATGTACCTCATGGCATTGAAAAAGATTGAGCATTGGCTATTCTGGATTGCATGTGACCTCATCTCTATTCCACTGTATATATACAAAGGTCTTCCTTTTACCAGCTTCCAATTTTTGGTGTTTACCTACATCGCGGTGATGGGCTGGTTATCCTGGAAACGTAAATTAATAATGCTTGAAAACAGTTAAGCGAATAGTCGTACTCGGACCCGAATCTACAGGCAAAAGCGAGCTCTGCCAGCACCTGGCTCATCACTATGATACGGAGTGGGTCCCAGAATATGCCCGGTTCTATCTCGACCGTCTGGATGGAGAATATCAGCAACACGACCTCTCTTCTATTGCAGAAGGTCAGCTAGCCTGGGAAGATGAGAAAGCAGATTATGCTAACAAATACCTGGTTTGCGATACGAACCTCATTGTGATCAAAATATGGAGTGATCATAAGTATGGGAGCACCGCTGAATGGATAAAAAATGAGCTGAAGGAAAGGTCGTATGATTTCTACCTCCTAAACAATATTGACATCCCCTGGATGCCAGACCCACAGCGAGAACACCCAAAGATGAGAAAGCACTTCTTTGACATATTTAAATCTTACCTAGAAGACCATCAATTGCCGTATGCGATTGTGTCTGGGATCGAGGGTGAGCGAAAGGATTGCGCGGTAAATGCCATTGACCAACATTTCTTAAGCGAGACAACCCCCTAAACTCCTTTTGTAAAGCGGTTTAATTCTTCTTAAGAATATCCTTGAATTTCTTGGCTACTTTCTGGATTTTCGGACGGGATACATTTACGATGTAGCCATTGTTTGGATGCTTCTCTTCGTAATCCTGATGGTAGTCTTCGGCATCATAAAACGCTTCCAGCTTGCTCAACTTTGTCACAATTGGTTTGGAAAAATCAGGCGCCAGTTCTTCCATTTTAGCTATTGCTAATTGTTTTTGCTCTTCATTGTGATAGAAAATTTCTGAGCGGTATTGAGGACCAACATCGGGTCCCTGTCTGTCCAATTGCGTTGGATCATGAGCCGTAAAAAATATCTCTAACAAAGTCTCGTAGGTAATGACAGATGGGTCGTAATATACCTGCACTGCTTCTGCATGACCGGTACGTCCAGAGCTTACCAACCGATAATCTGCAGTTGACTTAGATCCTCCTGAGTATCCGGATACTGCCTCAGCTACCCCTTGAATTTGCTCAAAAGAGGCCTCTACACACCAAAAACATCCACCTGCGAAAGTGGCAGTATCCAGGTTTTGATAGTCAATTGCCACAGCTACAGATTTTACTTCAGCTGAAGTCTCTCTGTTTTCATTTCCTTGGGTCTGACAACTGAAAAGTAGAATTCCAGCTACGAGTGCTAAATATTTCATTCCTTATTTTTTGATCAATTTACGACAGACTGTTAGTTCTGGATTTACCAATCTGCTGTAATGTAACCGTTCTTACAATTCAAGTGTTTTAAAATTCAATACGATAGCTGAGGTTAGGAAAGAAGCTCACCTGACTATCAGAAACAAATCTTCGCTGACTTACACTGTAAAACCGAAAAAATTCATTTGATCGCTGCGTTAAGTTTTGAATATCTAATGAGATAACAGAAGTCGTTTTCTTACGATTTTTGCGGTAGCTGATTCCAAAGTCCATTCTAAAATATCCATCAAGCTTTAGCTCATAGTTTCTGCTGAAATCATAAACAGTCGTCCCTTCATTTATTGATCGAGGTACATTAATTGGGGCTTGTCTCTTCCCTCCCGCAAAAATGAATTTACTGTTTATGCTGATCGTATTGTTCCCGTTTTTACCAACTTTGAATTCTTTACCAGTTAAGAAATTGTAGATATATCCTCCATCAAACTGTGTGCTCCTCTCAACTCCATCGGACCCTGTATACTTGGATTTATAAATCGATGCTGTACTCAGCATGTAAAAGCCTTTCGAAAGGAACTTCTCTAAGGTTAATTCAACCCCATAGTTCTTTCCAGTTCCATCATTGGTCAACTCATCTGGTGTATAGCCATCAAAGGTATTGAGCGTTGAAAATGTCAATAAGCTAAAATCTGATGTGGTATCATTTGGCCATACGGGCACATTGAATAAATGCTGATAGTATATTTCTGCTTTGAACCTAAGCTTTGGTTTTAGCATTTTCTCAAACCCAAGTGCTGAGTGAAAGGCCTGCGTGAATCCCAGATCTTTATTGTTCTGGACAAAACTTCCATCCTCATTATATTGCCGAGCTGTGTATAGCGCAATGGTTTCCATTCGACTGTGCAACCCAAGGCCTCCCGAAATAATATGCGACCCTCTATCCCATTTAAATCCTAATCGTGGTTCTATATAGTTTTTACCATTGAGTGCGAAGTGCGAAAAATGCACACCGGAATTGATGGTGAATTTCTCGTTCATTCTGAATTGCCAATTACCAAATGCTTGATAAAAGCCTGCATGGTCATCTTCATTCAATGGAGTGACATACACACGTTCTCGCCGATCCCAATATCTGTTAGAAAGGTTATACCCTAATCTGCTAAAAATTGTACCTATCCGTAGGGTGTGTCGTGCCGAGAATTTATGGTTGAAATAGGTTGAGAACCTAAGTTGTGTTTCGGTGAAATCGCTATTCTCTAGTAGCCGAACATCGAGTGAATCATAATTATTAATCAATTGGCTGTACGAGCCGGAGATGATGGATTCAAAATAGGAGTCGTCGTTTAAGTAATAGACATTAGTGATCCCAGCAACACCCATGTTTTGCTCTTCGGAATCATTCTCCCAATCTCCATTTGACTCATTAGGTAAGAATCGATACGTATTTCTTCCTCCCAGTCCCCAGATTGAGAAGGATCCAAATTTTTTAGTAGGTATTCTGATTTTGTATGAAAGGTCCTGAAACGCAATTTGTTCCTGTTCTCCCAGGATATCTAATCCCAATTCCGTCAATAAAGCCAGTGTCGAATATCGATAGTTCATCAAGTAAGATGCCCGTCCACTCTTTGAAATTGGACCTTCCGAAGCAGCTGCAATTCCCAACAGTCCCGCCTGTATCGCATGTTCATGATTTTCAAAATTTCCTTGCCTCAGTTGTAAATCAAAAATTCCGGAAGTAGCATTTCCATATTGAGCGGGAAATGCGCCAGTGAAAAAATCTGAATTTGCAAGCATATTATTACTAAGCATACTGATTCCACCCGCTGAAGATCCAATAGAAGTAAAATGATTGGGATTGGGAACTTCAACTCCCTCTAGTCGCCACAAGATACCTTTTGGTGAGTTCCCTCGAATAACGATTTCGTTCAATAAATCATCCCCACCCGTTTGTACTCCGGCGTAAGTAAGCGCAGCCCTCGCCGGATCATTAAAGGTTGCAGGAAACCTACTTATCTCATCCATGCCGAGGGAGATTGCTGACACAGTAGCCAGCTCATTTCTTGGTTGACCTACCTCCTCATTACCAGCAGTGATCACCACCTCATCTAATTGCTGAAGTGATTCAATGAGTTTTGAATTGATCACCACTTCTTTACCAGCACCCACAAGAATATCTGGAATGGTGATTGATTCATAGCCAAGATAAGAGACTCCAATCGATTGTCTTCCAATAGGTACTTTCTCTATCTTAAAAAAACCCTCTGCATCCGTGATCCCTCCGATGGGTGGATCAATGCCTAGGATCATGACGGTTGCACCAATAATTGGTGAGCCTGATTGTTCGTCTGTTATTTTCCCTTTGACGGTTTGAGTCAGCGTTTGCGCAGACAAAGTAGCAGTTAGGAACAGCAGAGCTATTCCCAGATTAATTCTTTTCATTGTAGTAGTTTGAGTGATTAGACCTGTATCATGGACAGCAGAACTTCTAAATAGCTTCAACTATCCGAAAAATTTATACGGATATCACAAATCTGAATTTTAGGATTCGTGTTGAGCGGTAATTTGATGCTCGGTTGTATATTTTTGATCGATGCTAAAGTCGCACTTTCAGAAAGAGAAAATTGAGGCCGGTTGCGATGAGGCTGGACGAGGTTGTCTTGCCGGTCCGGTGGTTGCAGCAGCCGTAATACTTCCCAAAAAGTATAAACACAAAGTACTTAATGACTCTAAACAGCTTACAGAAAAACAGCGACTGGAAGTAAAAGAGGATATCATCAAAGATGCCATTGCCTGGGGTGTGGGAGTAGCCTCTCCAGGAGAGATTGATGACATTAACATTCTTAATGCAAGCTATCTGGCAATGGATCGTGCTGTAGAAAAATTGAAAACTACACCAGAATTATTACTCATAGATGGCAACCGATTCATTTCCAAAAATGAAATTCCTTTCGAGTGCATTATAAAAGGTGACGGTAAATTCCTTTCGATAGCAGCTGCATCGATTCTCGCTAAGACCTATCGAGATGATTTAATGCGTCAACTTGCAATTGATTTTCCAGGGTATGGATGGGAGACGAATGTTGGATACCCGACCCGGGCACATAGGGATGGATTGAAAGAAATGGGATCAACACCACATCACCGCATGAGTTTTCAATTATTGCCTAGTCAATTGGAGTTGTTCCCGGATTAGGAACCTAATGTCGAAGTGATTTTGTCCTTGTCAAGAGGCTTTTCCAGCATAGAGGTAACTAATGGGTTCTCATCTGCCTTTCGTTGATCAGAAGGATCGATAGAGGAAGTGAGCACATAAACTTGCTTACCCCAATTATCAATTTGAGGCAGGGCTTCAAGGAATTCCCACCCGTTCATTACTGGCATGTTCAAATCCAGGAAGATGATGTCTACACTTTGTGATTTTAAAAAATTAATGGCTTCCTCACCATTCATTGCCTTGAAGATTTCCACTTGATTCTTTTCCTTTTTAATAGCCAGTTCGGCCAACGTGAGGAAAATTGGATCGTCATCGACAAGCAATATTTTGTTTAAATCATGCATTAAAATACACCTTGAACTTGGTCCCTTTATTTATTTCGCTTTCTACTTCTATGCGACCATTGATGGCTTCAACCTGCTGTTTGGTCATATAAAGTCCCATGCCATGCCCACTCTCTTCATCAGCATGAAACCTTGACCCAAGTTGAAACATCTTTCCTCCGTACCGCTCCAGATCTATTCCCCTTCCTTGGTCTGCCACCGTTAAAAGTACTTCTTTTGATTGTTTTTTTGCACAAATTTTTATTTTTCGTCTTTCTTCGGTCACACCATACTTCATAGCATTGGTAATGAGGTTATGCAAAATACTCTGTAAATAAGCCGGAAGGATTCTTAAGGTAAGATCATCGGGGATATCTAATTCTAATTCAATTCTTTTTTCGGTGGCAGATTTTCTATTGAGAAGCATGATATCACTGATGACTTCTTTCAAGTTGATCTCCTCTTTCTCCAACATCGAAATATCTTTCTCAAAATTCAGTAGATCATTGATCGCATCTATGGCCAGATTCAATTTCAAGGCTGTGGCTTTCAGCATATTGAAGTACTCCTTGTTGCCTGGATCATCTTCAATGATCGTCAGGAGGCCCACCAGGTTTGCAACCGACGATCGAAAATTATGTGATGTGATGTAAGAAAAATCTTTCAGTCGCTGGTTTTGTTCTATTGTCTTGCTGAATAATTTATGCAGCTCGCGTTCGTTCTGAGTTCTTATTCTGATGTTTACGAGCATTTCTGAGAAGAGCTCTAACAGAATTACTTCTTTCTCAGAGGCCTCATGCTGCTCCTTGACTCGATCAAAGCCTACAAAACCGACGCATTCTTTGCCGTGTATCATAGGCATGGTCATGAGGCTTTTGATACTTTGGCTTTGAAGCAATTTCTTAAAGTCCTGCTTCTTCACCTTGTTGACGTCCTCAACAATCAATGGCTTACCTTTCAAATGAGCTTCCACTAATTCTGGCATCATTTCTAAAGGAAGGTTCTGATTGTTCTGAATTTCCGGCCTAATGCCCTCTGCACACCATTCGAAGGTATTGCTACAAAGACCCTTTTTCAAGTCAAAGTCAAAAACGTAGCACCGATCAGCTCCCACAAACTCTCCGAGCTCTCTCAATGAATCGTTGATGGCTTGCTCAACTTCGGCAAGAGGTAAATCGATATACTTTGTCGACAGGTTGATGAGGATTCGCTGCATTTCAGCATGCTTTATCAGCGATTGCTCTGCTTCTTTTTCTTTGCTTACGTTCCTGATTGCACCATCAAAATAGACACGACCATCCACCCCTTTTACTTTGATCGAATTAAGCAACCCCCAAAAAGTACTTCCGTCTTTTTTTCTTAATTCAATTTCTTTATTCTCAATGGACCCCTTGGTAATAACCTCTTCTCCAATATCACTTCTTTGAGCTGGATTTTTATATAGATCCGAAGGATCAAGTTCCATTACCTCCTGAATGGAATCGTACCCAAACATCTTGGCGAACTCATCATTCGCGTAGATGATTCCCATCTTATTTTCACTTCGATAGATCGCCTCATTAATGTTTCTATTGATACTTTCCAGCAATTGCTCCCGGTGGCGTATCCTATCTAAAAACTCTCTCTCTTTTGTAACGTCTCGAATTGCTCCATCCCAAAAGACGTTTCCACTTTCATCTTTATGCATTATCGTACTCACTAGTCCAACAAACTCTGTCTTATCTTTTCTTATAAAAACTACTTCCTCATTTTCATACGATTGATCGGAATTCAGCTTATTGATCAATCGAGAACGATCTCTTGGATCTAGATACATTTTAGAAATATCGCGAGACTTAACTTCTTCTTCGGAGGAAAATCCGAACATCTGCACAAAGGCATTGTTGACATAAATAAGACCGTTTTTATCGCTTCTAAAAACGGCTTCCGAAATATGCTGGTTGACTGACTCCAGAAGTTGATTAAAATCCATAATCGCGACGCGAAATTAGTGGTTAACTGTTGATCTTCTCTTTAGTGATCTAAGATTAGTTCATAATCATCGTAAAATCATCAATCACTTTGACCTTCTCATGATTAATCTTAAAAATTGGTTGTCCGGAATAATTTAAAATACCCCATTTCCCATTTTTTGATACCAAAACTCTACCCCCTAAATCATCTAGATAATCAAAAGAAGGTCTAAAAATGAAACTGCCATTTTTATCTACCAACCCAAATTGATTATTTGAATCTTCTACAAGATAACTTCCCGTATCCATGCGCGAAATGGATTTCCAAGTAGGGTTAAGCACCTCTTCCCCATTGTTGTCAACAAGTCCATAGTTCTTTTCAAGTCTCACAATCGCTCTTCCATCAATAAATGGTGATACATTTTCATAATAGGGCTGTACTTTAATCTCTTCCGATTTATTGATAAACCCCCATTTACCTCTTAACATGATAGGAGCTAAGCCCTCGGCAAATGGTCGTGCATCATCATACCGATTGCTAATTCTTAGGCGACCCTGGTCATCCACAAATCCACATCGATTTTCCTTTTTTACCGGAAAATATCCTTCACCGTATCCTTTAACCTCCTGATATCCTTCGCCCTGATTAATTACTTCTTTGCCAGATTTTTCAGTAAGTGTGACAGATCCATCATTGTACAATGCAAAATAGTCTGACCACTCCTCGATGTGATCATATTCCGATTGGACGACAACTTCACCGTACGCATTCATAATACCATATTTAGAACTATCGCCTTCTATTAGCACATAAGTTCCAAGCTTGGATATTGGCTTGGCAATTGTTTTATACAAATATTGACCTTGGTAATAGACGGAATATCCTTTACCTCTTCTACCTATCAAGAGATTATCTATGGAAATAACTTCATTATACTCCGATCGAATGACCCATTCTTTATCTTGGTCTAACACCCCCCACCTATTTAGGTAGGATACCAGATATTGATTTTCAGTGGCCAAAATGCTGTCATACTTATAGGTGATTGGTTTATCTGCATAAGGCTCCAGAATCCCCCAATGATTATTTCTTTTGGCTAAAAATTGACCACTTACCCCTTGCGTGAGTGCTTGTAACGGCAACCTGTTTTTCGCATGACCTTTGTCATCTATAAGATACCAACCCTTATCATCCAGACAGGCATAATAATCTCCGATGTGGTAAATAGAATCATATCCGGAAGTGATTTCAGTGCCCTCGCTGTTGAGAATTGACCACTTTCTTGTTTTAGTGTTTTGAACAATTAACTCACGCTCCGAAACTTCCTTTAGAATCAATTCACGATTATTTAAGATCGTTTCGTTTTTCAAGAGCAAATGATGAGCACCATTTAAGTAGGCCACCAATAATCCAGTTATACTTATCGTTAATGAATCACATCGCCATTCCAGTAATTTCTCACTCTGCTGATAGATGGTCCATTTCGAAAAAGGAACTGGAAGACTGACGGTTCCTTCCACTTCGATTTCCTTGTAATCAAATTCATGAATCAATTGCCCTGATTTATCCAGATAACCTGCATATCCGTCTCGATAAGCGATCCATCCATTGTCATACGTGATGGAATCGAGATCCAACTGAAGCTGTCGACCATTCGAATGGTACAGGTCTAATTTGTGTGTATGCTGCTTTCCAATTAAAAGGTCATTTTGCTTGGTAATGGACGAATATTTTGATTTTATAATCAATTCATTGTTAAATGAAACCACCCCAAACTGCTGCCTTCTTCCGTCAAAATCACTCACTAACCAGTTTGCTCCAAAAGCCTCGATGGTGAAGTAGTTGAAGCTAATGATTGTTTTACCTTTTTCATCAATAATGCCATGAAACAGATGATTACTGAATTTCCCTTTGATGGATGCTTTGAAATAATTGGACTCCAAAGGATCAATCGTATAAAATCTTTGACCAGTAAGCGCTTTATTTCTTACGGTTATAAGACCCCATAGATTATTCATGCGAAATCCTATTACACCGTTAATAACTTCATCAGATCCGTTGGACCAACCCAGCTTTTCATACACTGCCGGCACTGTCACATTCCCGGTCTCATCCTTAATGCCGAAATATCCGTCTTTCTCGAATACGGTGAAGCCATCAGCTTCTGTAGCCAATGAACAAAAGAAAAATAAAATGAATATGAGGTTCCGCATAATCCCGCGAACAAATATAAAGCGGGTTATTTCTTTTCTACTTCAGCGGATTCCAGGTTAAATAAGTCATTAAGCACCCCAACCAATGTCTCCGCTTCTCCACGCTTACATGCTGCCTTCAATTGAAGTACAGGCAGCTTAATTACTTTTTGTATCATGCTTTTGGTCACTACCTCAAGCAATTCCATTTCTTTTTCCGACAATTTCTTATGTCGGGACAGCTCTTCTTTTCTGATCTGATCTAATGCACCTTTCAATCGTTGGATTGTAGGGGAAACGCCCATTTCGCTTTTCCAACTTCTAAATCCGATGAGCTCCTCTTCAATAATTTTTACTGCGTCAGGGATTGCTTTTTCTCTGAGATTCCTAGCTTTTACTGTTCGTTCCGTCAGCTGATCTACATTGTATAATGAAATTCCAGGAACGTTTTCCAAATTCTCGTCCATGCTTCGAGGAACGGATAAATCAATAAGTAGCTTATGTACAGCTTCAGTTCCAAAGTTGGACGCAGAAATTATTGGTGAATTCGTCGATACAGCAGAAATGATGACATCATTCTCCTGTAATACTTTGTCAAGATCGTTTAAATCACAAACTGCAATGTTTTTGCCATCAGCTAGTTTATCAGCTTTTGACTTAGTCCGATTCACTAAAGTAATTGCAGCCTCCTCACTGTTGAGATTCTCGAGTACATTCTGACCAATCTCACCAAGCCCAATAAGTGCTATCCGTGGTTGTTCAATATTTCCGACAAAGCCCTCTATCAAATCAACAGCTACTGATGCAACTGACGCAGTGCCATCCTGCAGTCGTGTCTCTTGCACTACACGCTTATTTGCATAGAAAATGGTATGCATAAGTCGATGAAGGTGTGGTCCGGCAAGGTTTAGATCTGCGCTTTGCTGGTAAGCTCTTTTGACCTGGTTACTTATTTGAATGTCTCCCAAAACCTGAGATTCAAGCCCTAAAGAAACATTGAACAAATGCTTCGAAGCTTGATCACTATCTAAGAAATTGAAATAATCAGAAAGCTCATGCGATGTTAAAGCTTTGAATGAAGCAATCAAACGGATAATTTCCGGTTGATGATTGTCAAGAGATGAGAAATACAACTCCGTTCTGTTACAAGTCGAGATCAGCATTGCCTCTTCTATTGAAAACGTCTCTTTAAGCACGGTCAAAAATTGGCCGGCTTCCGATTCGCTAAAAGCAACCTTCTCTCGCACTTCAATCGGTGCGGTTTTATATGATAGTCCTAATGCCTTAAATCCTTCCATCTCAATCAAATAGGATGGCAAAAATAACAGCGGCTTGCGTATATTGGATGTGATAAAAATCAGCTAACCCTTATTTAGAATCATTATAAATAATGCTAAAACACCTCATCAACGCTATTTCACGTGGACTCAGCTTCTCGAAGACTGAATCTCGAGGAACTTTGGTACTGATTTTTATCATTTCAATGGCTCTGATTGCTTCAAAAGCACGCATTTCCTACTTACGGAACCAGCCAGCTATTCCAGCCGATTCCATAACGTATGAATGGATCGAAAAGGTTGCTTCATATCATTCAAAAAAAGAATCGGATAAACGCTTAGATAAAAAAAATACAGCTTCGGTCCATTCGAAGAATGTCCTTAAGAAAAACAAATCTGTAAAGATTGCCTCTTTATCAAATCCAAGCAACAAGAAAGAATCTGTGGTATTAGTGAAGGATCTGAATTTTGCTACTGCTGAGGAGCTGCAATCCGTTAAAGGGATTGGTCCTTCATTTTCAAAACGAATCATAAAGTATCGAAACCTACTGGGCGGATTTGTTGATTCTACACAGCTACATGAAGTTTACGGACTTAAACCGGAGACCATCAAAAATCTCCTCAGGAATTTTAATGTTCAATCAAAGGTTACACCTATCGATATTAATTCGGATTCCATCAATTTACTTGCAAAGCATCCTTATGTATCATTTGATGTTGCACGAATAATCATAAACTATCGACAGCAGCATGGTGATATTAAATCTGCAGAGGACCTTAAAAATATTAAGGCTATTGATGACAGTACTTTCCTGAGATTAAAGCCATATTTGGAATAGGGCATGCAGAAAATCCTTAAGTCATATTTACGTCGACTCAGCAATCTTTCTGGCAATAATCGGTCATTATTACTATTAAGATTACTGAAAGATCAATTCATTGATGTTCATGATTTTGATTATGCTGAGAATGAGGCGAGTTTCGAGATTATTAAAAATCTCATTGAACAAAAAAAGAAAATTGTTCTCTGCAGCGAAATGGACAGTCGAAGTGGTGCAGCTAATGAGTTAAGCAAGCGTCTGAAGAAAATCAAACGAATCGAAAAATTCATCTTTGAAGAACGAGGAGCAAAAGACTTATACGTCGGCTGGCCCTTTATCAAAGGAAAATTTACAGATGAGACCCTGGTAAGATGTCCATTACTTTTTTTCCCGGTGGCATTAGAGAAGGAAGCTAATGAATGGTATTTGTCTCGAAGAGAGGATGTAAACATCACATTAAATAAGTCTTTCCTACTGGCATACTCTTATTACAATCAAATTCCTTTGGATGAAGAACTTATAGAGACAGTTATCGACGACTATGATAGGGATGCTACCGTATTTAGAACCCAGCTTTATGAGCTTCTTAAGAACAGTGGTGTTGAACTAAACTTCAATCAGGAAAATTTCGCTGATGAACTCAAGGCTTTTGCAGATCTCAAAAAATCACAGCTGGAATCCACTGAACGGACAGGGGCACTTAAGATGTTTCCGCATGCCGTGTTAGGAATATTTCCACAATCCGGATCATATCTGGTTCCTGACTATGTCAAGTTATTGGAAGATGATGAGCATACCGATTTGGAAGAATTCTTTGTCAAGAAAGTAAAGAGTGAAAATGAAAATCAGCTTGCTCTTTTTGATCGCGTAAATGAAGAAAATACGTTTACTCCTTTTCCTCTCGACGCTTACCAGGAGCATGCACTTCGGGAGATAAAGAAAGGAAATTCGATGGTGGTTCAGGGTCCTCCCGGGACTGGTAAATCACAACTCATTAGTAATCTGATTTGCGACTTCATAGCAAGAGGAAAGAATGTACTGCTTGTCTGTCAGAAAAAAGCAGCGCTAGATGTGGTGTATCAGCGCCTTAAAGAAAAGGAAATGCATGATTTTGTGGCTTTGGTTCATGATTTTAAAAATGACAGAAAGCCGATCTACGAACAGATAGATGAGCAAATAGAATCGGTGGAGGTCTATGAAAAGAAAAACAATAGCCTGGATGCGATCCAGTTGGAACGAGGATTTCTTCAAGCGAGTCGTAGAATTGATCAAATCGTAGAGGAATTACAAGAGTTTAGAGAAGCACTGTTCGATGAATCTGAGTGTGGAAAATCTGCGAAAGAACTCTATCTGACAAGTAATCCTGACGCACCGAGTTTTAGTATGAATTTGGAATATCGTTCCTTTCATTTTGACACACTGGCTGATACATTGCGTAAATTCAATGCTTACCTTGAATACTTTGATAGGTTTGAAAAGCGCACACATTTTTGGGCCAAAGGACCCTCCTTTGCAAGTTTTGATACCAAAGATTTATTAGAGTTGAAGAATGTTCTTTACGAAGTACCTTCATTCAATCAAATGCTCATTGATACGTCTAAGGAATTTTGTTCGCAGCCTTTGGATTTTGAATCAACAGAGTACTTATCAAACAAACTTCCAGAACTATTAGAGCTGCATGAGGGCTTAAAGGAATCTGTTGTTTATAAAGTTTTCCAGCAACTGCATGCGGATAAACCAACAAAGGACTTGAACTGGCTTTCGCAGACAGAAAGAACCATGATGGCATGCTTTAGAGGGGTTGGCCTTGAAAGTACGCTTAAAGCAGAAAATCTGGGAAGATTTCAAGAAGTGCTAAGATCTGCCATGCGAGCAAGGAAAAATCCATTTAGTTGGCTTAAGTGGAGACTCTTCTCAAAAGAGAAAACATTCCTGAAACGGGTAATGGTGGCGAATGATCTCAAAAGCAATAAGCGTGGCTTTAACATATTAGTTGAACGAATTGATAATCGCCTAAATTTCGAACATTCTGTTTCTCTAATTCAAGACAACTCCTGGTTACACAACTTTCCTTCAAGTTTTAGAAAAATAGATTTACAAGACTGGTTTTACTGGCAAAAAATGGGATTGAATATGTTTGCCGTTGCTCAAACGATTCGGTCATTAAACGACTACCTCATGGTGGGAAAGTTGGAGCATAATAGCTACCACAAGCGATTGGATCAACTCATTAAGTTGGCACAGAAGGTACCTCAACAACTGATCCTGTGGAGTCGTTACATAAACATCCATCAGATTAGAGCGATCATTTTGAAGAAGGAAGATCCTCACCGCCTGGAGAAACTTCTAAAGAAAGATTTTGATGCGATCTGCGAATACCACAAGCTCAAAGCAGGTCTTTCTTTGGAAGAAAATAAGGTGCTGGATGAAATCACATCGAGCAGTTTAGGATCTATAGATGAAAGAATTGAGCTGTTCAGAAATAGCCTTTCGCTTGCCTGGATCGATCACATTGAGTCAAAGTATCCTGATTTAAGAAATGTGGCTTCCGGAAAGTTAGAATCCCTTTCGTCGGAGCTTAGGGAACAAATAGAGACAAAACGACAAGCCAGCAAAGAGATTTTGCTTCTTAAATCGCGAGAAAAAACATACGAGGATATTGAATATAATCGGTTGAAAAACCGTGTCACTTATCGAGACCTCCAGCATCAGGTCACAAAAAAAAGAAGAATATGGCCCATCCGTAAGGTGATTTCAGAATTTTCAGATGAGCTATTCACTTTGCTTCCCTGCTGGATGTGCTCACCAGAAAGTGCATCCGCAATTTTCCCAATGAAAGAAACCTTCGATCTAGTTGTTTTTGATGAAGCTTCCCAGTGCTTTGCTGAACGGGGTATTCCGGCTATGTATCGTGCCAAGCAAATTGTAGTTACAGGAGATAGCATGCAGCTACAACCTAGTGATCTTTACCGGGTTCGTTGGGATGATGATGATGACGAAACCCCGGAGCTAGCGATTGATTCACTTCTGGATTTAACTAAGCATTATTTGCCAGAGGTAAGTTTAGCGGGTCATTATAGGAGTAAATCGTTGGAGTTGATTGACTTTTCAAATGAACATTTTTACAAAGGTAAACTTCGGCTTCTTCCAGACTACAGATATGTCAATAATAGCGAACCCGCGATTGAATACATCCAATCGA
The DNA here is from genome assembly GCA_965601465.1 of Ekhidna sp. Taxonomy (GTDB): domain Bacteria; phylum Bacteroidota; class Bacteroidia; order Cytophagales; family Cyclobacteriaceae; genus Ekhidna. The sequence continues at coordinate 5,068,921 of OZ271834.1, forward strand.
AAGGCATTTGGGATGATGGCGTAAACGAAATTGAAGCCCATGAGGTCGTTGCTCAAGCGCTAAAATTATTAAAGAAATGGCCAGATAAAGAAATCGGAATTGTAACCTTCAATTATAAACAGCAAGGACTAATTCTTGATCTATTAGAAGAAAAATCCGCTGAAAAAAATGCCATTCTCCCTGAATCATTATTCGTAAAAAATATCGAAAATGTCCAGGGCGATGAAAGAGATATTATCATTTTCAGTGTTGGTTATGCCCCCGATAAAAAAGGGAAAATAAAGTTACAGTTTGGTAGTTTGAATGCACAGGGAGGAGAAAACCGATTGAATGTTGCAGTCACCAGAGCAAGAGAAAAGGTGCTGATCGTAAGCAGTATCTTACCGCAGCTTTTGAAAACGGAAGAAACTAAAAATGCAGGACCAAAACTTCTCAAAATGTACCTGGAATACGCATGGAATGTAAGTGTTGGTAAATGGAAGCCACACATTCCAAAATACGAGGAACATCATGTGGATTGGTTTTTAAGAAATCGTATTCAAGAAAAATCATTTCATGAGTTTGAAGGATTCAAGTTGGCCAAGGAGTTGCCTTTTGCTGATCTCTCTGTCAAGAAAGGCTCAACCTATACGGGTCTAATTCTTACCGATGATGAGCGATATTATCAAGCACTTTCTCCTAAGCAGATTTATGCTTTCCAACATTTTCATTTAGTGATGAAAAATTGGCCGCATGTACGCTTTCATAGCCGTGAGTTTTGGATTGATCCCGAGGCGGCTAAAGAGAAAATGCGTAAATTTTTATTTTCTAATAAATAGCATGATGAAGAAGAGCCATATCATCTTACTTATCCTGATTATCAACACTATCCTTGTATCATCACTCTCAATTGCCTGGCTTGTATTTGACACATTCGACAATGATCCATTTGCACTTTTTTTCATTATCATAATTGCATATATAATGCCCTTGACATTGTTCAGTTCTTTTATTATTCGCAACAATGACCTTACCGGTAGCCAAAAACAATTATGGTTCTTGTACCTTCTTTTTACATCCATAATTGGATGCTTTCACTACTATTTTAGGTTTTCGGGGGTAATTGATCAAATAGCTAATGATTCAAACAAAAAAATGAGAGAAGGTCCATCATCACTTAGTGAATTTAATCGTAGTAAAAGATTGAATGATCAAGTATGACGAAGGATTATTTAGGCTCAGAAAACTCAACTCGCGCACCAACGGATAGAATGAACGGAAGTGTATCCCTCCGCATGTATTGTTCAAATGAAAGCGAGTATGATCCAGCTTGATCAAACGTATAGTTCTCCTCCAGAACAAAGGAATGATCAAAAAGGTCTCCCAATCCGCTCCCGAAGGGTTCACCTGTTTTGGGATCAAAAAGATCTACCTGTTTTAGTTCCTGCCTGATGACACTTCCAGTTGAGTCCTGGAGCGTGTATTGGAAATAAAGATTATAAAAAGGATAAGATGATGCATTTCGAAAAGTAGCCATCAAATTATAAGATCTTTCAATTTCCTCTATTTCGAAATTGAATGTCTGCACAGAATCAAGATGCCAAAAAGCCTCCTCCATATCATTGAAGTCTTCATACACCCTATTGGAATCACATGCAGTAATTATTACCAATAGCACTAGCATTAATACATGTCTCATATCAAGAGTTTTCTGTCTTCTTATTTTGTTGTTTTTTTCCTCGATACTTATTGCGCTTCTTCTTTTTCTTCTTCTTGGTCTTTCCGCTGAACTTTCTGTCCATAGCTTCCAAATCACTATTGATGGAAGAGGTATCGAGTTCATTTGCCGCAGCGTCGTTTTCGGTGAGTGATGCAGGTTTTTTACCTTTCTTATTCAGCTCCTGAATCTCTAAAACCCGATTTACAGCAACTGCATGCCAGTTATTATCATCGTCATAGCCAAACCACATAACCTTTCTAAAAATATCTGTCTTTTGAAGTTTTGCACTTCCTCGCTGAGTTTTAAGCGGTGCTTCCACTTCAGGGATATCTTTTAGTGCCTCCATATAAGTATCTAGCTCATAATTCAAGCAGCATTTGAGCCTTCCACATTGGCCGGACAACTTTCCAGGGTTCAACGAAAGATTCTGATATCTTGCAGCAGAGGTTGAGACATTTTTGAAATTGGTGAGCCAGGTAGAACAACACAATTCACGCCCGCAAACTCCCAATCCTCCAATACGACCAGCTTCTTGCCTTACACTGATTTGTCGCATTTCTATTCGAATTCTGAATTCACTCGCCAACATTTTAATGAGTTCCCTGAAATCCACCCGACCGTCAGCTGAATAAAAGAATGTTGCTTTTGTCCCATCTGCTTGAAACTCTACATCCGTAAGTTTCATTTCTAACTTAGTCTCCTGGATGATCTCCTTCGTACGGTACATGACAGATTCCTCTTTATTTCGGACTTCATCCCATCTTTCAATGTCCCTGGAAGAGGCCTTTCGATAGATCTCACGAACTCCGTCATCGTCTTTGATACCTTTCTTACTCATTTGCAATCTGACTAATTCTCCCATTAGAGAAATGTAGCCGATGTGATGACCATTGGGTACGTCTACCACCACAGGATCTCCTGTAACAATATCAAGCTTCTTGGAATTTCGAAAAAACTCTTTTCTTCCATTTTTAAATCTAATCTCCACTACATCGAACCGATGCATTGCAGGTACATCCATGTTTGATAGCCAATCAAAAACATTGAGTTTGTTGCAGCCTCCTGAACTGCAATGACCGTTGTTTTTACATCCGGCCGAGCCACCTGTACCGCAACTTGCACATCCCATATTACCGTAATCTAATGGATATCTTCAAGGAAACTGATATTTGATTTAAAATGGAATATTATTGACCGAGTTCTTTGAGATCAAAACCGATATCCTCGCGGTATTTCTTCCCTTCCCAATTCACTTCCCGTCCACCCGCATAGGATTTACTTAATGCTTCCCCAAGGTTTTTTCCAAGACCAGTTAAGGCAATCACCCTTCCTCCACTGGTTACCAATTTGCCGTCTTGCTTTTTCGTGCCAGCATGAAAAGGCAAAACAGTGGTCATATTTCCGATGGATATTTCGTGTCCTTTCTCATAAAATTCTGGGTACCCCCGACTTACATACATCACGGTAGATGCAGTAAATCTCTCATATTCGATCTCAGTATCAATCAGCGTTTTATTGGCTGCAGCAATAAGTAATTCGAGAAAATCGGTCTTCACTCGAGGTAATACTACTTCAGTTTCAGGATCCCCCATACGAACATTATATTCTATCACATAGGGGTCTCCACCGACATTGATAAGTCCGAAAAAGATAAATCCGCAATAGTCAATTTTCTCTTTCTTGAGTCCCTCTATAGTCGGCTTGATTATGGTCTTATTAACTTTTTCTTTGAAAGCACGATCGGCAAATACAACTGGTGAAACAGCACCCATGCCTCCGGTATTTAGTCCAGTATCCCGCTCCCCAATCCGCTTATAATCTTTTGCCTCTGGTAATATCCGGTAGTCTTTACCATCAGTTATGACAAAGAAAGAGACCTCTATTCCTTTTAGAAATTGTTCTAAAAGGACTTTTTCGCTGGCCGCTCCAAACTTCCCATCGATCAATTCACGGAGAGATTTTCTAGCTTCTTCCAGCTCCTCTGTTATGATTACACCCTTCCCACCAGCTAACCCATCAGCCTTTAAAACGTATGGAGGATCTAGCCTCTCCATGTATTTAATCGTTTCTTCAAGGTTTTCTTTGGTAACAGTTCTGGCATCCGCAGTAGGAATCTTATATTTCTTCATAAATTCCTTAGCGTATTCCTTACTTCCTTCCAACATTGCCCCCTTTGCAGTTGGCCCAATAATCATCAGCTTTTTAAATGCCTTATTCTTTTTCAAGTGGTCCACAATGCCATTTACCAATGGATCTTCAGGACCTACAATGAGCATTTCTATATCGTGCTCTTGCAGTGCCTTCTCTACTTTATCAAAGTTCTTGAGATCTATCTCCAGATTAGTACCTACTTTATCGGTACCCCCATTACCTGGTGCAATAAATATTTTACCGCATTTTGGACTTTGTTTTACCTTCCAGGCAAGTGCGTGTTCCCTTCCGCCGGAACCGAGGATTAAAATGTTCATTGGTCGTGGTTTTACAAAACTGATGGCTAAGTTCTAGGTATTCGTTGTTTTTTCAAAGTGATTACTGGGCCTTAATCAATGTGCGTATTCAGACATAAATTTTACCCTCATTAATCGAACTTCATCCTCAGAATAATACTCCCCTAATTCATCCATCGCGACTTTTAATTCATCGGTTTCAGCATTCAAGAAATAGTCATAGATATCATCCTGCCTATCGTCATCCAAGAGTTGATCGATGTAATAATCAATATTGAGCTTAGTTCCGGAATAGCATATATTTTCTACCTCAGCAACTACATCTTCATATTTCATCCCTCGTGCTTCAGCAATCTCCTCAAAATCCATTTTTTGATCGATATGTTGGATGATGTAAATTTTATTTTTTGATTTAGTCCCCGATGTTTTAATCAGAACATCCGATGCAGTGATTATATCATTCTCCTCAATGTAATCTTCAATCATTTGCAGAAATGGCTCTCCAAACTTTTTAGCTTTGCTTTCACCCACACCTACAATCTGCTTCAAGTCATCCATTGTTGTAGGGTAGACTGTGCACATTTCCTCCATAGAAGGGTCACTAAAAATTACGTATGGAGGGATATCTTCTTGATGCGCGATATCTTTTCGTAGCTTTTTCAGCATGCCGAAAAGGGTTTTATCATACGCGCTCACATTCACCGGAGCCTTGTCCATCTCATCTTCATCATCACCATCAGCAGTATGCTCATGATCTTTGGTAAGCATATGTGATTCTGGTGACTCCAAGAATTTATGTCCTTTGTTTGAAACTTTGAATACTGCTGGATTCTCAATGTCCTTCTTCAAAAATTCATGTAGTAAAGTCTGCCGTATTACGGACCTCCAAAAGTTCTCATCTTCGCTAATAACGGCCCCTTTTCCAAACACTTCTAATTTATCATGGTCGTAGCTTTTTACATGTTGGGTAGCTTTTCCAATGAGCAATGATGCCAGATGGTTGATATCAAATCGTTCGTTGGTTTGAATGGCAGCTTTGATTACTAGTTGAATGATTTCTTTCCCTTCAAATTTCTCTTTCGGGTGAACACAATTGTCACATTGGCCACAGTTATCTTCTGTATATTCTTCACCAAAATAATGTAAGAGCTGCTTCCTCCTACAAATTGCAGAATCTGCGTAGGATGCCATCTCTTCCAAAAGGAAACGTGCATTTTCACGCTCAGTAACGGCTTTATCCTTGTTGAATTTTTCAAGCTTTAGGATATCATTATATGAATAGAACATGAGGCAATCGCTATTGATGCCGTCCCTCCCAGCTCTTCCCGTTTCCTGATAATATCCTTCAATTGACTTAGGAGCATCATAGTGAACCACAAAGCGAACATCGGGTTTGTCAATTCCCATTCCGAAGGCGATCGTCGCAACAATTACATCTACGTCTTCATTTAAGAATCCATCCTGATTTTTCATTCGCTCCTTTGATTCCATCCCTGCATGATATGGCGCTGCATTAATGTCGTTTACTTTCAAAAATTCAGCAATCTCCTCCACTTTCTTTCTACTCAAGCAATAGATGATTCCACTAGCTCCTTTATGGTTTTTGATAAACTTGATTAGTTGCTTCTTAGCATTTTGTTTAGGTCGGACTTCATAGTAAAGATTTGTCCTATTGAACGAAGACTTATAAAGTCTGGCACCATCCATGGAGAGGTTTTTTTGTATATCAAGCTGAACTTTTGGTGTAGCAGTAGCCGTTAGTGCGATCATTGGGATATCTCCCAATTTGCCAATAATGTCTTTTATCCTCCTGTATTCGGGTCTAAAATCATGGCCCCATTCTGAGATACAGTGCGCTTCATCGATAGCTACAAATGAGATTTTCGCTTGCTTTAAAAATTCAACGTTTTCTTCCTTTGTGAGCGATTCGGGAGCAACGTAAAGTAGTTTGACAGATCCAGAAATGGTATCCTTTTTTACTTTATTGCTCTCCGCTTTGGTTAGTGTAGAATTTAAAAACCTGGCATGAATACCTACTGCATTCATTTGATCTACCTGATTTTTCATTAACGCTATAAGCGGAGAAATCACAATAGCCGTACCTTCTTGCACTATTGCAGGCAACTGATAACACAGGGATTTACCAGCTCCAGTAGGCATAATGACGAACGTATTGTGCCTGTCAAGAAGATTGGTGATTATATCCTCTTGTTTGCCTCGGAATTTGTCATAACCAAAAACACGTTTGAGGCTTTCCTTAAGACTCACTTCAGCAGTTGTCTCCATATCCCAGATTGATGTAAAGTAAAAAGTTAATCAAAACCACGATCGCAAACAAATTGTCCACGATGACGATTGCTACCCTGGTGATTAAACTATATTTGCGGTGGCAATTTCTTATGCGAATTTCTCACAAAATCTTATGAGTACAAATATTTACGTGGTGATTATGGCTGGTGGCAGTGGCACGCGCTTTTGGCCCTACAGTCGTGATGCAAAACCAAAACAATTTCTTGATGTATTAGGTACCGGTAGATCATTGCTTCAGATGACCTTCGATCGATTTACGGAAATCACAACTCCTGATAAAATTTGGGTTGTTTCCAATGAAAAATATGAGAGTCATATAAATGATCAACTTCCAGAGTTGGGCAAAGATCAAATACTCCTTGAGACAGAAAAGAGAAACACCGCACCTTGTATTGCCTATGCTTCCTATAAAATAATGAAGAAGGATCCTAATGCTGTGCTGGTTGTCAGTCCATCTGATCATGCAATTTTCAAAGAAAAGGATTTTCAAGATGTCATTGGGACAGCCATTAGCAGTGCTGCTAGTGAAGAGAAGCTAATTACGATTGGAATAAGACCAAATAGGCCAGAGACAGGATATGGATATATACAATACATCAGCGATCCGGGGGTATCAGTAAAAAAAGTGAAAACATTTACTGAAAAGCCAAAAGCTGACCTTGCAGCAAAGTTTGTTGAGAGTGGTGATTTTCTATGGAACTCCGGGATATTTATATGGAGTATCGATTCAATTATAAAGGCATTTGAAAAGTATGATGAGGAGATCTCAGGCATTTTTGCTGCTGGTCTCAATGAATATTTCACAGAGAACGAACGAGCATTCATAAAGCGTGCATATAGCCAGTGTAAGAGTATATCGATTGATTATGCAATAATGGAGAAAGCAGAAAACGTCTATGTTGTCCCAGGGGATTTTGGGTGGTCTGATCTTGGCTCATGGAATGCTTTACATGAAATTAAGGACAAAAATGAAGATGACAATGTCATTGAAGGGTCGGTTATCACTTATGACTCAAGAGACAATTACATCAAGGGGAAAAAAGACAAAATAATCGTAGCACAAGGATGTGAGGGATTTTTAATAGCCGACTTTGATGATGTTTTGCTTGTATGTAAAAAAGAGGATTCCTCGATTTTTCGAGATTTCATTACCGATGTAAAATCTGAAAAAGGAGAAAAATACGTTTAATTATTTCGCTGACGATGAACCTCGTACAAGGCCATCCCAGCTGCTACCCCGACATTCAGTGATTCGATTGATCCAAACATTGGAATCTTGGCAATTTCATTTGACAATTCCATTAATTCTTTGGATATACCACGCTCTTCGGAACCCATAATAATCGCGGTGGGTGATGTGAAATTCATCTCATCTAATGTATTATCCGTTTTCTCAGAACAAGAGACAATATTCATTCCTGATTCCTGCAAATAACGGACTGCATCCATTAGATTTTGCTCACGACATACCGGTAAATAATTGAATGCGCCGGCAGAAGTCTTTACCGCATCTTCATTTACTTGAGCGCCTCCTCTTGATGGAATGACCAGCCCATGAACTCCGAGACATTCTGCCGTTCGCGCAATCGCACCAAAATTTCGGATATCTGTTACTTCATCTAAAATGAGAATCAACGGATTCTTTCCATCTTCATACAGCTGTGGAACCAAATGTTCCAATGAGTGATATTGGATAGGAGAGATCAGTGCGACAACCCCTTGATGATTTTTCTTAGTGAATTTATTTATCCGCTCAGGCGGTACTTTTGAAATCGGTGTAGAGCTTTGATGCAGCACTTGCATCAACTCTTTGTACAAATCTCCTTTCAGACTTTTTTGTACAAAAACGCGTTCGAGATGTTGACCCGATCTTACTGATTCGATCACCGTTCTTATCCCGTAAATAATATCAGATTTTCTATTCATCTATCCGCGACGCAAGCTCGCTATTTGGGTATACCACTGTTCCTCAAAACTTATGTTTCGACGTAATGTGAATGTTTTCGGAGCAAAAAAAGTGGAGATTATTGTGAACTCAAAGGCTGCCCCACTATCATAGTACCATTCCTCTGAATTACTCGTACGATAAACTTCATCCGGAAGGCCAAAAACAATATACATCATTCCTCGATCGGTTTTCCACCCAGGTTTAAAATCTGTAAAAAGCTGATTTGCTTCTTCAATTACATTGTAATAATTCCGGATGGCATTCCTGGCTAAGGATTTTGTAGAGTAAGTATTCATCCAAAATGAGTCAAAAGATTTTTTTGGAGTTTTGGAGGTCAGAATAGCTTTTCGCTCCTGTTCGGATGTCAAGTATAACATGGACTCAATTAACTCCCCCAACTGACGATACTCTGGAAAATATGGAGGTACCCTCAAAGTGGTCACGCCCAATGCTGCAGTCGAATCCTTCAAGACGGTATAAAATTTATTTTCAAGAAAACCGGAACCATTTACATACACAAAGGAGGTGTCTAATTCTACTTGAGGAATCAGTGGTTTCATGTCCGCCATAGGAGGATCTGCCGGCGGAAATATTTCCGGATATTGTGAAGCCAGAAATGTATCATTTCCTACCCAAGAAAATCCAGATCTATTGATGTAATTTTCGAGGATCGGAATGCCTTCTTCATCTACTGGATAGATTGAAGGAAAAGACAGACTTCCAATTTTAAGTGAGATATCGTAGTAGTAAAATTTATCTGGCTTGGAGAATTTTATGACTAATAGATTTTCTTCTATTCCTTTTAATTCAAGTTTCAGCAAGACCTGATTATTCGTACCGCGAATTGTATCTGACTCCAAAATCAACTGACGTTCGCTTTCAGATTCATAACCATCTTGAACAAGATATTCATAATTCCAATAAGTCAGTGAGTCTGAAGACACACGAAGAAAAATCATTACACCTTCGTCCGTCCTTACCACACGATGTGCCATTTTCACGTCGAAATTCAAATCGTATTGCCAGGCAACATTGACTCTCGAAAAGTTAATGGCAGCCGCCGAAAATGCAACTAAAATCGTAAATACACTCAATAAAAGTTGACGTACTCTCATAGATATCCAAATTAGCTATATAATTGATTTTCTTTGTGGTCTTTAACAAAAATCATACATATACCTTTAAATAAGATGAGTGTTTACACGACTGAGATAGCTTCCGATAAAATTCCCTCCGACAATGTTATCCATCAGCGATTGTTGTCTGCCTACCATCAAGCTAAACCTTTTATTAAAGGTGATTTGTTAGAACTGGGATGTGGGGAAGGTCGTGGAGTAGAATTACTTGCACCACTCGCAGACTCCTACATAGGAATAGACAAAATCAAATCCGTTATTGATGATCTTGAAAAGAAATACCCTGATTACAAGTTTATGAGTGGTGTATTCCCTCCTTTTCCTTTTGAGGATAATTCCTTTGATTCCATTGTGACTTTTCAGGTCATCGAGCATGTAAATGATGATCATGGCTTCATTAAAGAAATTCATCGAGTGCTAAAACCTGGCGGTACAGCACTTATTACAACGCCAAATATTAAGATGACGCTCTCTCGAAACCCTTGGCATGAGCGCGAATACACCGGCAATGAGCTCACTTCTTTATGTAAAAAATATTTCGGAAAAGTGGAAATGAAAGGAATTGCAGGAAACGAAAAAGTATTAGCCTATCATGAAAGAAATCGTGCTTCTGTAAATAAAATCATGCGTTTTGACATCTTTGATTTGCAACATAAGCTACCCGCAAGATTGCTTAGGGTACCATACGACCTTTTAAATCGAATGAACAGAAATAAGTTGAAAGAAACGGATGATGAACTCGTTAAATCCATCTCTTTCGAAGACTTCAGTTTAAGAGATCAAAATGAACAGAACCTCGATCTATTTTGTTTATTAAGTAAATAATTCCTAGTAATGGAAGAATGAATTGAAATTGCATGAAATACAAAATATTATGTCGAAAAATTTAATAGCAGAACTCAACCAACTACTCTCAGATTTCCATATTTATTATCAGAATACACGTGGTGCTCATTGGAACATTAAAGGTCCCCGATTCTTTGAGCTACACATGAAATTTGAAGAATTGTACACTGAGGCACTCACAAATATTGACGAAATAGCTGAGCGTATTTTGACCATAGGTGGGAGGCCACATCACTCGCTTGAAACCTACCTGGAACATTCGAATATCAAATCTGTCAAAGATGAATCTGAAGATAAGGTTTTAGTGGAAATGATCGTTAACAACCTTACAGCATTAATAAGCCAAGAAAATAAGGTGAAAGAAATGGCCGTAGAAGCTGGAGATAATGAAACCGAAGACATGATGATCGGTCTTGTAAATGCCCAGGAGAAAACCTTATGGATGTTCAATTCGTGGTTAGGTAAGTGAAATCAAATAAAATAATCTATATCAAATACCTGTTAGCAGCCCTTTTGCTAACAGGTATTTTTATTTCTGCGCCAGCCCAGAAAAAAAAGAAAAGACGTAAAAAAAACATAGAATCTGTTATAGCGACAGGTCGCTCTTATATTGGTACTCCATACAAATGGGGAGGGAATACCAAGTCCGGAATAGATTGCTCCGGATTAATTAAGAACTCTTATAAAACGATTGGCGTGAACCTCCCTCGTACAGCAAAAGAGCAATCAAAGACTGGTAAAAAGAGAGGTTGGGAAGGAATTAGAAAAGGAGATCTGGTCTATTTCAAGTTCAAGAAAAAGGGGGCAAAATGGTATCACAGCGGAATGATTACTTATGTCGGAGACGACAAGATACTTTTCATTCATGCTTCTTCTTCACGAGGAGTTGTAGAGTCCAATCTAATGAGCGACTACTACAAGAAGAATGTCAAAAACTTCAGGAGAGTCATAAAGTAAAAAAGTGGAGCTAGCCGGTCTCGAACCGGCGACCTCTACACTGCCAGTGTAGCGCTCTAGCCAACTGAGCTATAGCCCCAATATGATTTTTCTGTATCTCCTTCCATGCTGCACTTTTGAGATATTTCTCTCTCCTTCTAGCCTCTTCCCTTGTATCAAATTCTTCCAAATGTACTATCTCCCACGGAACTTTGCCCTTAGTTGATTTTACCTTTTTCTTATTATGGTCATCGAGCCTTGTTACGTAATCAAATGTCATTCCTATATAAAAGGCATCAGCAGATTTGCTCTTTAATATATATACGTACATGGCACTTATTCGCGCTCCCCGCCCGTACCGAAACGGAACGTTCGGGCGGGTAGCCAACTGAGCTATAGCCCCAAAATATTTTTTCTGTATCTTCTTCCAGCGGCACTTTTGAAATATTTCTCTCGTTTTCTTGCCTCTTCTCTTGTTTCAAATTTCTCCAAATGTACAATCACCCATGGGACTTTGCCCTTAGTTGATTTTACCTTTTTCTTATTATGGTCATCGAGCCTTGATACGTAATCAAATGTCATTCCTATATAAAAGGCATCAGCAGATTTGCTCTTTAATATATATACGTACATGGCACTTATTCGCGCTCCCCGCCCGTACCGAAACGGAACGTTCGGGCGGGTAGCCAACTGAGCTATAGCCCCAATATGATTTTTCTGTATCTCCTTCCTGCTGCACTTTTGAGATATTTCTCTCTCCTTCTAGCCTCTTCCCTTGTATCAAATTCTTCCAAATGTACTATCTCCCACGGAACTTTGCCCTTAGTTGATTTTACCTTTTTCTTATTATGGTCATCGAGCCTTGTTACGTAATCAAATGTCATTCCTATATAAAAGGCATCAGCAGATTTGCTCTTTAATATATATACGTACATGGCACTTATTCGCGCTCCCCGCCCGTACCGAAACGGAACGTTCGGGCGGGTAGCCAACTGAGCTATAGCCCCAAAATATTTTTTCTGTATCTCCTTTGAGTTACGCCTTCGAGAGTGGGCAAATATAATCGGAATGTTTATTTAAAAAGCTCTTGAATTTCATCTGGTACCCGTTTCAACTTTTGTGTCTCCCTTTCAATCAAGCACCAGTTGGATTTAACTTCAACCAGCAGCTCTTTATCCTTGAAAATCTTTACTATTCGATCTGAGAATGGGCCACGATATCCTGCTACATGTGTTTGGATGGTAACTTCATCATTTAAAAATGCTTGCTTTTTATACTCGACATGATGGGTTCGAACCATCCAGAAGTATTTTTCATCGATCTCATAGTCAATTCTGGAAAGCCAATGTTCTCTTGAGATATCCAAGGCCCATTGCATATAAATCAAGTTATTCACATGGTTATTGAAGTCAAGATGATCTTTACCTACTTTTATCCGGGTCTCGTAAATTTCCATTAAGCATATTTCAGTATAAAGTCTCTCAAACTATCTTCCGGACCCATTTCAAGTTTTTTCTTAAGCCTGTTGATTTTACTCTTGACAGATCCAAGCGTTAGGTGAGTGACATTTGCAATCTCCTTGTTAGACATACCGATTTTGAGATACGCACTTAACTTCATGTCTTCAGCAGTCAGATTAGGATTTTCTTCCTTAAGTCTATCGAAAAACTGAGGGTGAACATTTTCAAATTTGTGTAAAAAACTATCCCAACTATTGTCCAGCGAGTAACTGTTTTCGATCGTCTTACGCATGTCTTTCAAACTGGGCTTTAGTTCATCATCCATACGATTTTCCAGGAATGAGATCTTCTGATTCAAATCATTAAGTACACTATTTTTCTCGTGAGAGGCCATAGCCATGGTGGCAAGCTCGCGTTCTTTGGATGCAATTGTTTCATCAGAAAGTCTTTTCTCATTTTCCCTCAATTCTTTGAGTCGTTCGTTTTTTTCAGAAAGTTGAGCATTAGCCAATTTTTTAATTCGATTGCCTCGATACAATGACAGTGCGATCAATGCAACAAGTACCAATACTGTTAATGCTCCGAATCTTATCCATCGCTCTCTGGTTAGTTCTTGCTCATAAGCCAATTCTTTTAACCGCTGCTGCTCTTCCTCAATGGCACGCTCTCGTTCAAGCCGATTGCGATATTCAATTCTGGCAATTTCCAACGCCTGGTCTTCGCCGAAGATCAATTTCCTTTGTTCATTGAGCAACTCAAGATATTTCAAGGCCTCATTATCGTTGCCAACACTTTTGTAGGCACGATAAAGCAAATTGTAAGTAGCGACTAAATTTGAAAGCGACGCTGAATTGTCAATCTTGGTAAGAGATTCCTTACCAAGAGCAATCGCTTTTTGATAGTCTCCTTGTCTTAAGCTAATCTCTGCCAATCCTTTCAAATTGTTGGCTTCCATCCCGATGAATTTGCCGACAGATAGCTGAAAAGATTTGTTGTAGTTCTCTCTTGCTTTTTCAAAATCTTCGATGGCACGATAATACTGCCCCAACACATTGTATCCATTTACTAATCCCTTGAGGTAATTCTGTTCTTTGTACAACTCAATGCATTTGTCAATATGGAATTTAGCGGAATCGTATTGGTCAAGTTTGAGTTGTAATTCACCGATATCAAGATGAACTCGAGCAAGGCCATTTTTGGAGCCTTTTTCAGAATAGTACTCCAGGGCCTCTTTCTGGATTTGAATGGCAGACTCAAAATCTTTCATCATAGAGTACGCACGCCCTACTCTTCGCTTAGTAGCTAGAATGAGTCCTTCATTTTCCAAATCCTCAAAAACGTTCAACGCCTTTTGAAAATAATCCATGGCCTCAATTGGCTCCTTATTATCAATCATCAACATTCCAATATTTAGCTGATTGAATCCAATGCCAATGGAATCATTAGCAAGAATTGCATACTCAAGGCTTTTATTATGGAAATAAACGGCAGAATCAATTTTCTTAAGCTCCTTATAAATGACCGCCAGGTTGTTGTAATTATAAGACCCCCCTTGTGGCTCATTAAACGCATCGTATATTTCCTGACTTTCTTTATGTGAATTAATCGCATCCTCAAACTGACCGACCTTCATATAGGCAATTCCAAGATCGTTGATGGCACGTGCAAGTTTTAATGATAAATCTTTATTGTACTCATTATTTAATAGGAGTAATAATGGTTCATATGCCTCAACAGACTCTTTGTATTTAGATGTTCCCAAATAATAGTCACCCAATAGCTTTTGATATAGCAAAACTTCTATATCAGATTCCTTATTGAGAAATACTGCCAGTTCATCAATGTATATTTTGGCTAAAGAATCTTCATTTTCACTTAATAATGAGTCGGCTAGATCTACTCCTGCAAAGAACGGATTTTGAATATTGCTTTGACCAAAAAGTGTTGCTGTCGATATAACTAACAGAAAAAATGCAAATAGCTGATTAAAATGTTTTCGGTTGCCCATTAAGATGAATCCAAAAGATTTTCGCAAGATTAAAATTAAATGAAAAATGACGCCATTCAATCAATGGTTGGGAATTTGAATATTCAAAAAAAACTTGGATCGTGCTAACCATTTGCTACCCACCAAAATTTCCATGAAAAGCGCAAGTCAGGCATCTTTGGAGCATCTAATATTTATAATTAGTGTATCTCGTGGTAGTGATACTAAGGCGGAGCGTCCAAAAGAGGATGCTTACAAAAGCGGTTCTAAACGAACCGCTTTTTTAAAATTTTAAGATAGGATTAACCAACAATACTATTTAGGTAGTACTAAGGCGGAACACCCCATGGGTGTGAATAGAGCGACTTGTGGTAGAGTCGCTTTTTTTATTTGCAGATCAAAAAGTCCGGCATCATTTGTTCTGTGGATACTACAGAGCGAACATTTCTGGTTATTTCGGATACTAGTTCGATGGTGCCACCACCGATCTTCTGATTGGAATGAGGATAATCATGAGTATGAAAAGGATCACACTCTTCGACAAAGTCTTGCGGCTGCTGATGTACAATAATCGCTTTGTCTAAAATATCTTTTTCACCTCCACTATTGATGGCCCAAAGGTCTGTTTGCAAAGTGAAGGTACCGTTTCCATTTTCATCGATTGGCACATTACCTACATCCCCTATAAATGGACGTGTCCATGCCTTCCCCAAGCTTTCTTCGTCGCATGCTGCGACAAATTTACCACTGTTCCAATGACGACCCGGGCGGTTCACCGTGCCATCGTGAATATGAACTGCTTTCTCTGAGTTAGGAGTCATATTGAATAGGGAAATCTCAATCGTTACTACAGTTCCAATCTGAACGAATTTGGCATTGCCTATCTTCTGGGGACGAGTTTCAAATTCATCCAAACCTATTTCGTAAAGCCCATAAATCTCAGCTTCCGCTACGATTTCCGGTCCAGTGATTTCTCTTTCACTATCCGAGGAACATGCCCAGATAAAAACAAACGGTAGTAAGAAAAGCTTCTTCATGATTATTTCTCTCAATAATACCTAAACAAATTATGAATAAAAGTCCCTAAAAAAGTGTGGAAGAAAAATAGAAACACTCTACCGCTTGCAAAAGTTTTTATTAAGTCAGTTCGAATCCACTAATAAGCCTACAACACATAAAGACCTGATAAATGAATGAAATGTCAATAATTTCACTCCGATGTATAGGCTGGTAAATATCATTTTGATTCCGTTAATTAGCTATTTAATCAAGCAATTTCTAATTGAAGCCAGAAGTAAAATCCGTCATCGATTTAAACTTTGGGAAGTATCTCGCTATTAGCGATGAAGCATACTCATTTTTTGATGCAAACTTCATTGAGAAGGAATATCAACAGAGGTCTTTTCTGGTAGAGGGTGGTACAGTAGCGAAATACTTTTACTTCGCCCTTTCCGGCGTCCAGGCCGGATACTTAATAAATAGCAAGGGAGAAAAAGTCATTTTTGGATTTTCATACAAGGGATCTCCATCGGGTATATACGACTCGTTTATTACCCAAACACCTTCAAGCTACTTCATGGAGGCACTGACGCTCTCAAGACTCATTGCGATTAGTAAGGAAAAGTATGATGAACTCTTTCGAAAATTCCCTGAATTTTATGAATGGCGGACGCATTTTATGGAAACCATACTTTTTGGTAGAGGTAAAAGAGAGGTTGAAATGTTGACGCTTACTGCGAAGGAACGATTTGATGTGTTTATCAAGAGATGTCCGCCAGAGCTTCTTCAGATTCCTCAAAAATACTTGGCCAGCTACTTAAACATGACTCCCGAAACTTTCAGTAGACTCAGGGCATTAAGAGATTAGTTGATCCAGATCAATTTTTTTGTCAATAGGATGGTGAAGTTTTGTCTCATCAAAAACTCAAGAAGATGGAAGTCAACTTTGAACAAATACTCGAACAGTCAAATAAGATCAAGAATTATGTGAAAACAGAAGTATCAGAGTTTTCAGATGATAAATTGAACTGGAAGGCCAACGAAAAGAAATGGTCAATACTTGAGGTCGTGAGTCATCTCAATAGAGTGTATGAAAAATACCTTGACAATTTTAAACGTGCGATTGATTCTGCTCCTGATTTACAACCAAACGAGGTTCAGGACTATCAATCAACAATACTTGGTAAGATCTCGATCTACACAATGATGCCCAAAGGCAAGAAGCGGAGGTTTAAAATGAAGACTTTTGACTTCTTTAATCCAATATCGGAACCTGACAAAAAGCATGTGACGATTGATCTTTTTCTAAAGAACAAAGAAGACTTTAATGAATTGATCCGACGTGCAAGGAGTAAAAATCTCAGGAACATTAAGATGCCAACCGCGCTCGGTGAAAAGATGAAGTTTTACGTGCCTGAATGCTTTCGTTTCATTTTAGCTCACGAACAACGCCACATTGTACAGATAGCCACTATCCTGGAGGAAATGGATTAAATTGAGGCTAAATAAACCAGATATTTGCCATTCTCTATATTGATAATTGTCATACACACGTATGGTGGGATCATCTAAGTTTGGCAAAAAATTTACAATGAGCAACGAAAACCCCGACCTGAAAATTGCTCAAGCAGCTACCCTGAAACCCATTGATCAGATTGCGAAAAAGCTTGGGCTTAACAATGGAGAAATAGAGCAGTACGGTAAGTACAAGGCAAAAATCCCACTTTCTTATCTCAATGAAGAGAATGTAAAACGCAACAAGATGATTCTTGTTACGGCAATAACCCCCACGCCGGCGGGTGAGGGAAAAACGACGGTTTCCGTAGGACTTGTTGATGGTTTAAATAGTATTGGGAAACAAGCGGTTGCGGTGTTACGAGAACCTTCTCTAGGCCCTGTTTTCGGTATCAAAGGAGGTGCCACCGGAGGTGGTTACTCGCAATTGATCCCAATGGAAGATATTAATCTTCATTTCAACGGAGATTTTGCAGCCATTGAAAAAGCTAATAATCTGCTTTCGGCCCTTATCAACAATAACATTTATGGACGCTCAAGAAATCTCGGTATCGACCCTAGAACGGTGAAGTGGAGATGGGCGATGGACATGAATGATCGTTCACTCAGACATATCATTACAGGTCTTGGAGGGAAGCAGGGTGGATTTCTACAAGAGTCGGGATTCAATATCACTGCGGCATCTGAGATCATGGCCATTCTGTGTCTGGCCAAAGACCTTGCGGACCTAAAAGAACGCATGGGCAATATTTACATTGGTGACACTTTTTCGGGTGAAGCCATTTTTGGTAAAGACCTGAATGCGCATGGAGCCATGGCTGCCTTACTGAAGGATGCAATAAAACCAAACCTGGTTCAAACCTTAGAAGGAAATCCAGCCATTATTCATGGTGGTCCTTTTGCGAATATTGCCCAAGGAACAAACTCACTAGTTGGAACAAAAATCGGATTATCTCTTTCCGAGTATGTTGTGACAGAGGCTGGATTTGGTGCAGATCTTGGAGCAGAAAAGTTCTTTAATATCAAATGTAGAGCTGGGGATATTAGCCCTAAAACAGTCGTTATTGTGGCTACTGTACGTGCACTGAAGTATCACGGGGGTGTAAAAAAGGACCAACTACAAGAACCTAACGCTAATGCAGTACAAGAGGGACTTGGCAATCTTGAGAAACACATTGAAAACATCAAATCTTTTAACGTCCCGGTAGTAGTGGCAATCAATAAATTTCTTGCAGATACTGAGGAAGAACTCCAATGTATTGTTGATCGCTGCCAGGAGTTAAACGTCGAAATTGCTTATTCCGATGGATGGAAGAATGGTGGAAAAGGAATGGAAGAATTAGCACAAAAAGTGGTGAATGCTGCAGAATCTTGTACGAATGATTTTGTGCCCACCTACCATTTGGATGCTCCCCTCAAAGAAAAGATTAGTGCTATCGCAGAGCGGATTTATGGTGCCAACAAGATCATCTACAGTGCAAATGCGAATACAATTTTAAGACGAGCAGATGACTTGGGCTTTTCCAAATTCCCTATATGCATGGCTAAGACTCAAAATTCATTTTCAGATGACGCAAAATCATATGGAAGACCAAAAGACTTTCCAATCAATGTAAGAGAGGTGGAGATCGCGGCTGGTGCTGGATTTATCATACCAATTACAGGTAAAATGTTAAGGATGCCAGGTCTACCGGTAAAACCAGCTGCAGAAAATATCGATATCGATAAGGACGGAAATATTACCGGCCTATTCTAAACCCTGATTACCTTACTCCTCAAATGAAAAAGGTAGTCATTATAGGTGGTGGAATCGTTGGGCAGTTCATTGCCTACTATCTTTCAAAATCCGACGTAGAAGTGACCATCGTGGACGACGCGCCTTCCATGCCACCTGCGTCCGCAGGAAATTGTGGATTGATCACTCCGAGTCATATTGAACCCCTAAACTCCCTTTCGGGCATATTGGAGGGGTTAAAATGGTTAGGAAAAAAAGACGCACCACTATCCATCAAACCACAACTGGATCCCACCTTCATCCAATGGTTTTTGTCATTTGTCTGGCATTCCAGGAAAACTTCCATAAAAAAATCCATTGAGGTTAGACACGAATTGCTGCAAACCAGTTGGCGCCTGTACCAGGAGTTTTTTAATTCAGAGGCCAGCAAATGTGAGTTTAAATCCGAAGGATTGGTATTTGTCGCAAAGACGGATAAAGGTTTTGACGCGCTGAAGCACGAAGTAGATCTACTCCACAGTAAAAACCTCTCTTGCGAACTTCTTTTAAAAGAAGAATTGCTAGCAATGGAACCAACACTTAAAGATGACATTGCAGGTGGTTCTATTTTCCGAACAGATGGATGGCTCAAACCTGACCTGTTACTAGAAGAAGTCCGTACAATTAATACCTCCAAAGGAGTGAAATTAATTGAGGGTAAAGTCCAGAATTTCATCGTCGACGGCAAAAAAATTATTGGAATACGAACAAACAATGAAGAAATTTTCTCAGACAAATTCGTATTGGCCGCAGGTGCAATGTCCTATCTTTTAGCTAAGAAAATTGGGATTTCACTTCCAATGATTCCGGGTAAAGGTTACAACCTCACTTATGCATCCAAACTTGAAAATCAACCGAAGTACCCCATTTATATGTTTGAAAAAAAAGTGGTTGTAACTCCCTGGAGTAATGGACTGAGACTTGGCAGTACGATGGAATTCACCGGATTCGACCTCTCATTGAATGAAGCTAGATTAGAAGCCCTAAAAAAAGCAACCAAGGAATTCTTAAATACAAATATCGATCAGGAAGAGCCCATTCCATGGGCTGGATGGAGGCCGATGACAAGCAATGGCCTACCGATTATTAAACCTTCCGACAAGTACAAGAATCTAATTATTGCCACCGGACATGGAATGCTCGGCCTCAGTATGGGACCTGTTACTGGTCATGTAGTTTCAAATATGCTCAATGTTCAGTCCAACTGATAAATAGACAAAAAAAGACGACCCTTCCGAGTCGTCTATTTCGCAATCTGCCTTAGCTGATCGCTTCCTTAGTTGCCTTTTTAGCTTACTTTTTCACCAATCTGCCAGAATAGATTTCATCTCCATTCTTATCCATCAATTTTATCAGATAAACACCTTGTTCCAACTTAGAAAGATTGGCCTTTTCATCAACTTCTTGAGATAGTACTAGTTTACCATCCAGGTGATGAATTTCAATCTTTGTGGCTTTACCATTTCTTATTACCAGAATATCATCAACAGGGTTTGGATAAAATTCTACTGATTCAAGAGCATCTGCTCCAAGCACATTCTCAACAGTCAAGGACTGATCTACTGACGCAGCTGCATTATATTCAGCATTTCCTGCCTGTGAGGCTGTGATGGTGGTTTGCCCATCGCTAAGAATATTCAAAGTACTTCCTGAAACAGTAGCAACAGCTGTATTGGAGCTGGTGTAGGTCACTGCCAAACCAGATGAAGCAGTTGCATTCAATTGAATAGATCCTACATCTTCTCCTACAGCACTTAATGCACCAAAAGTGATGGTTTGATTGATCTTATTGACAAAAACTTCAAACACATCAGAAACCTCTCCGCCAAATCCATCAGAAGCAGTAACTGTAACATTTACGGTTCCGGGCCCTTCCTCGGAAAGCGTTAGGTTGGCTCCTTCTACTGAAACCTCAACAACACCAGCAGCACTTGTGGATGCACTGTAGGTAAGTTCATCATCAACATCTGCGTCTGTAAAGACACCACTTAAATCGAATATCGAAGTTCCAAATGAATTTTCGAACGATTCATCTGCAATGGCATTACTTACAACAGGAACAGCATTCACGCGGAAATCAAATTCAAAGTTATCTTCACTTCCTTTTCCATCCTCAGCAGTAATCGATATGGACGTAGTTCCGATACCCGCCTCTGTTACAGTCAAAGTACCGCCACTCTCCACAGCTGATGCTACACTACCGTCAGAACTCTCAACTGTATAGGTTAATGGATCTTCTTGCGCATCTATGAATAAATCGGATATATCAATCGTAGTGCTGATAAAACCTTCATTGATCAGTTGATCCTCGATTGGAGTATCAACGATAATACCATTGACATTCAAAGAAAGTGGTATCTCAGCCGGTCCTGAAGGATCGTTGCTTTCTACTTGCAGGTCAAGTTCAAACCGCCCTTCAAAAGTACCGGTAGGGTTAAAGAAAACCGTTACTACCTGACTTCCTCCCGGAGCTATAACACCTTCTGTTGCTGAGAACGAAACACCCTCGTATTCATAAAATACAGGTGTACGCGTATAGCTAAATCCACCTCCGGGAGGCACTCCATCGTTATTGCCTTTTGTCCAGGAGGTAAATATTACATCGTAAAATAGGTCGTGATTAGTCAAATACAGTGAATAGACTTGATCGTCGGATGGGTTTCCTCCAACTCCATCTTCCCATTCCTGATAACCTCCACCTTCACCATCTCCAATGACTATCGCAATTCTTTCTATTACATCAACACAACATTCACCTATTCCTTCTCCCACTTCTCCTGTTGCTCCGTACCCCCATAGTGTGCCAATTGGTGAAACGTCTCCGTCAAATTCATCTTCCTGCGCTGCATTGAAGAGTCCTTTGGAATCTCCGCGGGTAATCCATATATCATCCGTAATTCGATCTTGATTTTCAGCAATGGTCCAGTCTGCCCAATCGGCCTTAGAAAATTCAACCGTACCGCCGGACACTCCAAGTTGCCATTCCAAATCAGCGTCGCCTGTGTTACTGATGGTAAACGTTTGTGATGCTGAAGCTCCAAAGAAAAGCGTCTGATCTAATGACATCTTATCTACGTTGAGCTCGGGAGGATTGGATCCCGATCCTGATAAACTGATAGTTACCGCCGGGCTTATCGGGTCATTACTATTAATCGTCAAATCACCGGCATAGCTTATGGTCTCAGTTGGCGCAAAAGTCACTTCAATTGTGGCAGTTTCGCCGATTGCTAAAGCTGAAGGAGTTCCATCAATGGTGTATGCGTCATTGTCAGAAGTAATGCTAGAAATGTTCAAATTAGCTAATCCATTATTGGTGATTTGAAACTCTTTTGTAAGTTCCGTCCCAACAAAAACAGCATCAAAACTTAATGATTGGGCATCAACCGCAATTTCAGGTAATCCTAAAACCGTTAGTGTCACATCTATTTCATGGGTGTTTAGTCCGTCAGTAACAATAATTGTCGCTTCATAATCCCCAGCACTCAAATCTTCAGCATTGATATTGAAAGTGACCTCTTGATCATCTTCCGATTCAATCAAATCCCCTGTTGAAGAAAAGTCTATTAACCAATCTACTGTCTCTCGACGTAGGTAAGAAAACCCACCTCCATTCGTACTTCCTTCACCATTCCCTGAAGTCCAACTCAAAAATTCGATATCGAAATATCTATTTGAATTTGCTGCCCACATAGAAAGTGTGTTTCCGGGCAAACTTTCTGCGCCATCAGGTAGCGCGCTTCTCCAGGTGGTGTATGATTCTTCCGATAAGTCGAATGTTGGATTCGAAGCCCAAAGTGTCCCCTTGGGTGAGGCATTAAATGGGTCTGTTACTTCTTCTGCAGCCCTTCTCCTTGGCCCACTCGTATAGGATGTTTCTATCGCTGCATTAAACAATCCTCGTTCATCACCTCTTGTAATCCACACATCGTCGGTTATTCGATCCTGATTTTCCTCAAGCGTCCAATCCGCATAATCATCTTTCTCAAAAAATACTTCTTCGGTACCCGGAACAATAATTTTATCAATTTCCCATTCAATTGTTGCAGAGCCATTATTTGTAAGGGTGAATGATTTTTGTGTCAAACCGCCGGATAGGAGTTCTGCGCTTATTGATGAAACATCAATACTTACATCTGGTTGAGCAACTCCGTTTCCGCTTACTCCAAAAGTCGACGTGCCCTCTAAATCATTGCTCGTGATTGTACCTGTAGCACTGTATAATTGTTCTAAAGTCGGCGTGAATGTAAGGTCGAATTCAAGGTATTCTCCCGGCTCTACACTACCTGTGGTGGCTGAAACACTAAATGCGGCATTATCAAATTGAATGTCGGTAATTTCTAATGTTGCAGATCCTGTATTTTGAATCAATAATAATCCTTCTCCATCGGTATCTACAAATTGATCTCCAAAATTTAAATCGCTACCTTCACTTACGGATAATCCGGGGGTTCCAGTCACCTCTAGATTGAACGTAACTGTTGTCGCTTGATTTAGCGGGTCATTTGAAAGTATTTCATATTCAAATACATAATTCCCGGCGCTTAAGTTAGTAGCATCAAAAGTTACGCTTACCATACTCTCACCTTCTACTCCCAATTCATCGGAGTAGGTATCAAGTGTCAGCCATGGGGAAGCTAATCTTCGGGTATAGCTGAAGCCACCACCTACTCCATTACTCTGCCAAAAATCCACTGCCAGATCATAATACTCATCATAATCAACGAGATAAAGCGATAGGGTATTTCCCTCTAGACAGGATCCACATTCTCCTGTTGCGTCCTGGAAATTGGATGTATAATCACTAAAGGAAAGTGAGCTTGTTTCTCCGTCTCCATACTTAATCGTTTGGCTGCTTGGATTATAGGTTGTTGATTCGAAATAATTGAATATAGGTTGAAAATCTCGTCTGGTTATCCAAACGTCTTCATAGATACGATCCTGATTCTCTGCTTGAGTAAAATCTGCAAAATTCTGCTTCTCAAAGTAAATTTCTTCAACGCCCCACTCCAGAGAGCCGCCCCCATTATTAGATATCGTGAGTGATTGAGAAGTTGAGCTACCGGCCTCAACTGTAGCACTAAAGCTTGTCGCTGAAAATCCAATGGTAGGAGCAACCAGTCCCTCAGCTGATACATCTATTACATAACTTGGATTAACAGGATCATTGCTTGTTATCGTTAAATCAATATCGTAAACCTGTACGGCTTGTGGTAAAAATGTCAACTCAAGCATGTGTGTTCCAAAAGGCGGAATCGTAAAAGAGGTTTCGACAGGTACTAATACCGCATTATCAGTAGCAACATTTGATACTGATAGAAAGCCATCTCCAACATTAAGAATTGGAATTTCTACTACTTCGGATGCCCCATTCAATGCTGATATTGAAGCGCCTAAAGCAGTTTCTGATATGTCAGGGGATCCGGAAACGCTAACATTGAATGCAATCACTTGTTCAGATTCCAAAGGATCGTTTGAAGTAATGGTTGCTTTGCCCTCGAAATCACCTTCATACATTACAGAACCGTCTATTTCGAGATCAATCATGGTGCTTTCGGCAGCAGATGTAGCGTTTATTTCTCCCTCAACAATGGTTTCATCATCAACATTTAACCATTGAAAGACCTCTTTCCTTGTATAGGAAAATCCTCCCCCGTTGGCATTGACGGTCCAGGAGTCGAATTCTAAATCGAAGAATCGATCTTCATCAATTAAGTGAAGGGACATGGTAGTGGATTGAATATTGTATCCAATATTACGATCCAGTGCATTAGCCAAAGAGGTATAATCTTCCGGCGAAGCTTCATTGGTTGCCATTGGTGCCCACTCAATAGTGGATGTGCTTTCACTCCATGATGTTTCTTCAAAATAGTTAAACAGCGGTT
This sequence comes from Ekhidna sp., assembly GCA_965601465.1. Taxonomy (GTDB): domain Bacteria; phylum Bacteroidota; class Bacteroidia; order Cytophagales; family Cyclobacteriaceae; genus Ekhidna. Next base: position 5,093,860 of record OZ271834.1, read on the forward strand.
GGCTGCTTCCTCTTGTTATCCAAACCGTAGCTGAAATGCGATCTTGATTTGCCTCAAGCGATTCGTCTGCATAATCCTCTTTGGTGAAAGAGACTTCAGTTGTCTGTGTTACCCATGCATTAATATTTACAGTCCACTCCAATTCACCAGCTCCGGAATTATCAATAGTTATGGTATTCGAAACATTGTCTGAAGTAGAAATACTTTCTGTAAACGCAAGAGGGGAAACACTCATTGCTGGAGCGGCTACTGCATCCCCACTCAATGGGATCACAAGACTTGGACTTTCTGCATCATTTGATGCAATGGTAAGGTCAGCGATAATTATATCCGCAGTATTTGGGGTGAATAAAATAGTAATTTCTTCCTCTTCACCAGGTGCAATATTTAATGATGAAGAAGTGGGAACAAACTGAGCATCGCTACTTGTAATGCTTGAAACTTCCAGATCTGCCGTTCCCTCATTGTAGATTACCATTGTTCCACTGGAAGTGCTACCCACAAAGGTAGTATTGAAGGAAGGAGGGACACTTGTATCAATTAAAGGTTCTCCAATTATTTCTAATGTAATAAGCACTTCCACTTCCTCCGCCTCCGGATCATTTGAGAAAAGAATGAGTGGCCATTCATAGGATCCTTCATTATTTCCATCATCGGTGAAGGATATTTCGATATCATCTGACTCACCTGAGGCTACTGAACCAGCATATGCACCTAATGTCACCCCAGACATTTCGTTCGGTCTGCTGGCAGTCTCATTTGAGCTCCATGATAGTGAAGAAACACCATTGTTAGTAATTGTCAATGTTTGTATTATCGGCTCATCACCTGTTGTCACAGTTTGTGAGAATGAAGTGGCAGAAAGCTCAAAAGTGGAACTCTCTAAAACTTCTAAATCTATCGGAATTACTATTGTTGGTTCGTCAAGATCATCGCTATTGATGGTTAAGCTGCCATTATACATTGCAGAAGCTAATTCTGCTGCTGAAATGCTGATGGACAATGTTGCCTGCTCACCTGGCAGAATTGAACCACTATTTGATGAGGTAAAATTCAAATATTGGAACATTTCAAACCTGGTATAAGCGAAACCTCCACCAGAATTCCCGCCTGACCAGGCAGTAAAATCCAATTCATAAAAATCATCATCGGAAATAGTATGAAGCGTCGCTGTATTGCCAATCAGCGACTGTGGATCACTTCCGTGCATATTTTTGAATGTTTCATATCCAGTTGCATCATTGAGCAAACCCAGAGCCCATTCTGTATCTGCCGGAGAGTTGTCATCCGAAGTGGTTTCAGACTTGGCATTGAAGATGCTTTTATTGTCTCCTCTTGTGATCCACACATTATTAGAAATCCGATCCTGACTGGCAGGAAGCAGCCAATTGGCAAAGTCAGCCTTAGAAAAGCTAGTACCAGGCCCTCTTCCATAAACGTCTGCTAACTCAGCGGACCAGTTCAATGGAGCATCACCAACATTGGATATAACTATATCCACTCCGTCGATCGTTCCTGGTTCCAGTTGTCTTGAAATAGAAACTTCAACAACATCAATATCCTGTTGGGCTAATATTTGTGTTGGAAGAAAAAATAATGCGGATAGGATAATGACGCAAATGGCCATTTGTGGCTTTGATTTCATGGTAGTAGTCTTTAAGTAGGTATTTCGAATAGAGGCAAGCTGTCTATTAATCAGCAAAAAACAGCAGGCGGTAATTGTGTTTTAGGTGGTAGTGATTTATTGTTATTCAATTTAATCATTTTCATCCATAATGTCTAGAATTTCTCATGTTAATCCATTGATTACAATAGAGTTAGGTTTTAAAGTTGAAGTATCATACAAATATTTGGTATCGGATCTTATTTATTCTGCCAATTAACTTTAAATAAGTGCCAATTTTGTTTGAAACAAAAAAGACGACTCTAGTTAAGCCACCAGCATCAATGCAATGGATATAAAAATCTAGCATGAAAATTGCCTCAATCGACACCATGAGCGGATTACATGCACTGAAAAAAGGTTCAAAATCGTCAATGAAATCCAAGAAGTCTCTCAAGCAAGTCTATGAAGAGAATAGACTATTATACGCTAAGGGGACCCCCATTAAAATCCGAACGGGTAATCCCGTTGAAGTGAATAAATTCATGCAAAAATTTTATGCGAACCAAAAAAAGGTCCGCACAAGGCAGACCTTTCTATTCATTGCAATTTTTACACTCCTTGGAATGTTTTTCTTATTGATCTTTTAAAGCTCAAACTTAATCCCCTGAGCCAATGGCAATTCAGTAGAATAATTAATGGTATTCGTTTGACGTCTCATATACGCTTTCCAGGCATCAGAACCAGACTCGCGTCCGCCACCGGTCTCTTTCTCACCACCAAATGCTCCTCCGATTTCTGCTCCGGAAGTACCAATATTTACATTGGCAATTCCACAATCAGACCCTGAGTGCGACAGGAACAATTCAGACTCCCGAATATTGGTTGTCATAATAGCCGATGATAAGCCTTGAGGTACGGCATTCTGTATTTCTATAGCCTCCTCAATTGTTGAATATTTGATCAAGTAAAGAATGGGAGCAAAAGTTTCATTGCACACAATCTCAAAATCTGCCTGCGCCTCATAAATAGCAGGTTTTACATAACATCCTGATTCGTATCCTTCCCCAGAAAGCACTTCACCTTCAATCACTGTTTTTCCACCTTCTGCTTTTACTTTTTCGATGGCCGACTGATACATTTTTACTGCGTCTGTATCGATAAGTGGTCCTACGTGATTATTTTCATCCAATGGATCGCCGATGCGTAGCTGCCCATAGGCCTTCACCAAACGTTGTTTAACTTCTTCATACTGGCTCTCATGGATGATCAGCCTTCGGGTTGATGTACACCTTTGCCCTGCAGTACCCACGGCACCAAACACAGCACCGGGGATTACAATACTCAAGTCAGCATGTTCTGAGATGATGATGGCATTGTTACCGCCAAGTTCCAGGATATGCTTACCCAGTCTTGCACCTACAACTTCACCAACAGCCTTACCCATTCGAGTAGATCCGGTTGCAGAAATCAATGGTACTCGAGTATCGGCAGCTAGTTTCTTTCCGATCTCAACATCACCGATCACCAAGCCACATACGCCCGGATGTACATTGTTTTTTTCAAATACTCGTTGCGCAATTTTCTGACAAGCGATTGCAGAGATAGGTGCCTTTTCAGATGGTTTCCATACACAAACATCTCCACAAACCCATGCAAGGGCAGCATTCCAGGACCAAACGGCTACCGGGAAGTTGAAAGCTGAAATGATCCCTACAATTCCTAACGGGTGCCACTGCTCATACATTCTATGAGAAGGTCTTTCGGAGTGCATGGTCAAGCCATAAAGTTGGCGGGATAAACCAACAGCAAAGTCGCAGATGTCGATCATCTCCTGAACTTCACCTAAGCCTTCCTGTAAAGATTTTCCCATTTCATATGACACAAGAGATCCTAGTTCCTGCTTATACTCTCTTAGCTCATTACCAATCTGTCGCACAATTTCACCTCTCTGAGGTGCTGGAAGCAATCTCCATTCTTTGAATGCTTCTTGGGCTCCTTTGATTACCTGATCATAAGCATTTTCATCTGCAAGGGTCACGCTGGCGATCTCCTTTCCATTTACTGGGGAATAGGAAGTAAGGGTACTTCCTGAGGAATCCAGCCATTTATGGCCAATGGCGGCTCCTTTGTTGTCTGCGTCCACTTGAAGACGCTTCAAAATCGTTTGAATATCCTGAGTCATGTTGTGTAGTTATTAAGAATTGGCCGCAAAGCTAAGAAATGCGTGCTTTGATGGAAATATTTTTGTAAATTGAACGTCGAATAATGGGCAATTCTACCACCACAGAAACAAATAGCCCCCGATTCGTATTTTCTGAGACTCAAAAAAGGAAGGTTCACCACCTCTTTAATGTATTGGATATCGATCGGAACGGGCAGCTACAACCCAGTGACTTTGTCAATGTTGGGAGAAAAATCGTAGAGCTATTGAAGCTCAATGAAAATTCAAGAAGTGCCAGACTTATCCTCCTAAAATCTCATAGACTTTTTGTTCAGCTTTTGACAGATTTACATAACCCTGAGTTAAGCCTAACGCTTTGGGATTGGATCGCATTTTTTAGGGATCAATTGGAATCCGGTGATAATTCCATCTTAAATCATTACATCCAGCGCACTTCCAGGCATATTTTTGATCTTTTCGATATGAACAGGGATCGATTGATTTCGAAAGAAGAGTATGCAACAATGCTTACGATTTATAACATCTCCCACAAAATGGCCATTCAAGGCTTTGAAGAGCTCGATACAAACGGAGATAGTTTCATTTCTGCTGATGAAATGGTGGATGGTCTGGATAACTTTTTCAAGTCTGAAGATGAGAATGCAAAAGGGAACCTCATATTTGGTGACTGGAGATAATCAAAAAATGAGTTTCCATCGAAACGCCCACTTCCAATTTAACTGATAACTACTGACACCTGCTTTTTGTAAAATTTCTTTTAACTCTTTCTTCTTAAAACCCCTCGCAACAGAGACTGAAGCATCATTTTTTACCATAACAGATTTCGAGAAAAGTGAAGTCAAAAGTGATATACTCCAATAAGCAAGTGGATGTCGGTGCAAATCATTAATGATTACCCCAACTTTAGCCTGGGATTTGAACTGCTTGAAAAGTGCGATTAGCTCTTTTGTAGTAAAATGATGAATAAAAAGACAGCAATGAATGATGTCGAATTGCTGATTCTTAAATTCTTCACTAAAAATATTGATTGACTGATAGGAAATCTCAGGGTATTTCTTCGTGTTCTGTTCTGCATATTCAACGATATGAGGATTAGCATCTATCCCGATAAATGACCCCTTGATATTCTTTTTCCGATTCCATTTAGCCATTTCCGCCATAATATCTCCTCCACCGCATCCTAAGTCTGCAAAGACAATACTCTTAGCCTCACTGGCAAATTTTTTATATGCCGAGATACTAATCTGGTTTCCACCCAGTCGCTTGTTAATAGTGTTTAGCTCCCGTAGCGTTTGTCCAATGACAGGGCCTGAGATGTTCAGGTCATCCATAATCTCGAGCTCTTCTGAACGCCGCTCAAGCATGGATATGAGATTTTAATACAGCACTTTCAAGTGTCAATCCTGGACCAAATGCAAAACTGAGAAGATGCTTTTGGTCATCATCTGGGGTCATCTCATTAAAAATTGATTGTATCACAAAAAGCACCGTAGGAGAAGACATATTTCCATGGGTTCGCAAAATTTCGCGCGCTGCCTGGTTCTGGTCTTTTGTGATTTGAAGCTTCTCCTCAATCACGTCGAGTATTCGCTTCCCTCCCGGATGAATCGCAAAAAAGTCTATATCCGAAATATCCAACTGGATCTTATTGAGTAGTCTGTGGGTGAGCTCCCCGATTCCCGCTTTTATTACGTCTGGAACTTTACTGCTCAAACGCATTTCAAATCCATGATCTCCAATAAACCAGCCCATTTCATCTCGGGCATCCAACGCAAGATCGCTATAGAATGATTTTAGTTCCAGGGCTCGCTTCGATGGCTGAGACGAGAGTATGATGGCGGCAGCTCCGTCTCCAAAAATGGCATTCGCCAGTAAATTCTCATCATCTTTTTTTTCCTGTAAATGGATGCTGCAAAGCTCCACACAGACGATCATAACTTTCGCAGTACTGTCAGCCTCAATGATGTTTTGAGCCACTTTCAAAGCATTGAACGCAGCATAGCAACCCATAAAATTGATGGAAGTTCGTTGAGTTGAAGTAGGGAGTCCTAGCTTGTCCACAAGCTCAATGTCCAAACCTGGCGCATACATGCCAGTACAGCTTACAGCGATCAAATGCGTGATTTCTTCTTTCTTGAAAGCTGCTGATTGCATCACTTTTGAGCATGCCTCTTCGGCCAGTTTGATCGCATGATGCTGATAGATCAGCATACGAGGTTTTGCTGTCGGAAATGTTGCATCTTCCTTGAAAAAACTTTGACCGTTCAAGCGTTCCCCAAAATCTCTCAGCACGGAGTATCGCTGTTGAATCCCACTTGCTCGATACAATACCCTCAACTTCTTTTCCTCCCTTCTGTCCAAATGCAGATGACTTACCATGAAGTCCGCTATTTGACTTTGCTTTGTCAAATTAGGTGGGAGTGATGTACCAATGTGATTAATGAATGTTGCCATCTCCTTCTTGTTCATTAATATTAACCAACTTTTTACCGAGAAGATCATATTCCTGTTGAAAAAATCTACTTTACTTCATTTACGCATTCCATTTTCATTCTTCCTGATGCCAGTTTTTCTTCTCGCACTGGCAGTTTCAAGCGATATCGATCAACAAAATCTTCTGCTTTCTTTCTTCATCCTCCATTTACTTGTGTACCCTGCAAGCAACGGTTACAATTCTTATTACGACAAAGATGAAGGCAGTATTGGTGGTTTGAAGCATCCACCCAAAGTGACAAAAGAGTTATATAGCGTCTCGATTTTGATGGATGTAGTTGCCCTGATTCTCTCGTTGACTATTTCTATCGAGTTTGCAGTTATGATTTTTGTTTATGGGGCAGTCTCCAAAGCCTATAGCCACCCATCAATTAGACTCAAAAAATATGCTGTTATCGGTTGGTTAGCAGCTGGTATTTTTCAGGGATATTGGACTTTTATGCTTAGCTATGTAGCCATTAATTCCGTTGATATATTCGAGACATTCTCTTTGGGAATCCAATTTCCAGGTATTCTGAGCACATTACTTTTACTCGGTTCTTACCCAATGACACAAATCTATCAGCACGAAGAAGATGTCAATAGAGGTGATATCACGATAAGCAATAAATTGGGTATTCTCGGTACATTTCATTTCACAGCATTTGCATTCGCGATTGCCAGTGCCGGTTTCTTCTACTTTTTTATAAATCAGTTTTCATTCCAAAAGGCACTCATTTTTGGTGCTTCAATGCTACCGGTATTAACCTTTTTTGGATGGTGGTATTTAAAGGTAAGATCGGATAGAAGTCGCGCAGATTTCAGCTCAACAATGAAATTGAATTTTATTTCCTCTTTGATGCTTAATGGCTATTTTGTTTATTTATGGATTAGCTAAAAGGTGAGCCATGAGTTTGCTTCATTAGGTATTTGGCAAACGGTTGAAAAGCCTTTCCCAATCCCACAGTCGGTCCGGAAAGATTTGAAGATCCGAACAAGGATTGAATCTTTCTGCCTGCCCAAAGTCGCTTAGCAAAAAGTCTGTTCCACTCTGTAGTGTACTCCTTTTCAAGCATCGACCGGTTAAATCCCGATTTAAAGTTTTTAATAATAAGCTCACTCGAAATCTTGGCTGAATGAATCGCCATGGCCATACCATTGCCACAAAGAGGAGTTATCATTCCTGCAGAATCTCCTGACATAAGGATATGATTAAATACGGGTTCTTTCTTCTCAAAGGTGATTTCATTAATGACCTCAGGCTTTGGAAACAAAAAATCTGACTCATTGAATACCTTTTTGAGATGTGGGTTAACCGACAATAGTTCTTTTTCCATTTTGGGAATCGAACCGTATTTTTTGAGATTCGAACGATGGGATAAATAGCAGAGATTAAATACCTCATTTTCAATTCTGCTAATACCGCAATATCCACCTGAAAAATTATGAAGTGCTATTTCATCATTATTGATCTCTTTGCTCTTCAAATGGTACTTTACACCAATATATGGAGATCGTTTGGTTATAAATGTTCTGGAAAGATTCTTATCAAGTGAACTTCGTTTGCCAAATGCTCCAACCACAACCTTTGCCGTAAATTGGTTATCTGACTTGGTGGTAACCATGAATTGATCGTCCTCAAAATCAACATTTACAACACGTTGATGTATGATTTCAACACCTTCATTTTGTGCTTTCTCAGCCAGCCATGCATCATATACATATCGGCTAATCCCAAAACCACCTAAATCAAGCGGCATTTTTAGACTTGTGCCTGCAATAGAACTTAAGTGAAATAGCGAAATGTCAGAGGGTTGATGTTCTTCAGGGTACAAATCATGTTTTCGAAGAAAGGGTATAACCTCATTAGAAATATACTCACCGCACACTCGATGAAATGGATAAACCTTTTCTTCAAATAACAACACTTTCAGTCCGGCCCGATTTAGGAGAATGGCATTTATTAAGCCAGCCAACCCTCCTCCGATAACAATCAAATCATTCACTACTCGAAAATATGGAATAAAAAAAACCCGTCTTAATAGACGGGCTGGTTTTTATCAATGTCTCTTATAAACCTAAACCATAATGTGCTTTACTGCCATCAGGATACATTCCTTCAATCAGAATTCCATCGCTTCTGGTTCTTTGAAAATACCTTTCTAAATCCCTGATATTTTTAATTTTTTCATTGTCGATTCCAGTAATGATAAATCCTTCTTTCATACGTACTTCCTTCCATTTACCATCACCGAGTTCTTTAATTTGAACCCCACCATCTAAATTCAATCTTTCTAGAAGCTCCTCCGAAACATCAGCAAATGTTGCACCTTCTATTCGATACTCGGATGCCAACTCAACGATATCCATGGTACCTTCTTCATTTCTTAACTTGGCTATTACAAATTTTTCACGGCCATCACGAATGAATTTAACCTCAACTTCATCCCCTGGTCGTTTTACTGCAACTTGTTCTTGTAATTGAGCAACACTATTTACAGGCTTGTCGTCTATAGCCACAATTACGTCCCCTCTTTCAATACCTGCTTTATCCGCAGCTTTGCCTTCCATCACCCCGTTGACATAAATACCTTTTAAGACGCTTAAGCCATTCAACTCCGCCACCTCAGCGTTTACATCATATATTGAAATACCCAACAAAGCTCTTTGCACTTTTCCATATTCAACCAAGTCACTCACCACTTTCTTCACCAAACTAACAGGAACAGCAAACGAATACCCTGCAAATGCACCGGATGGTGATGCTATCGCGGTATTGATTCCAATAAGCTCTCCTCTAAGATTAACCAAAGCTCCACCGCTGTTGCCAGGGTTCACTGCAGCATCAGTCTGTATGAATGACTCAATTTTATAGCTTCCGTTTAAGATATTAATATTTCTCCCCTTAGCACTTACAATCCCCGCTGTTACGGTAGATCTAAACTCATAGGGGTTTCCAATGGCCAATACCCACTCTCCAATGTTTATCTCATCTGAGTCTCCATATTTTACAGCTACCAGGTTATCTTCATCTACTTTCAAAACGGCTAAATCGGTGTTTTCGTCAACACCAATAACTTTGGCCTGGTAGCTTCGATTATCGTTTAGCACGATTTCAATTTCACTGGCATTTTCAACCACATGATTGTTTGTTACTATATATCCATCAGTTGAAATAATTACTCCCGATCCGGCGCCTCTAGGAGGACCACCTCTTCGTTCGTACCTCTCACCAAAATAATCTTTGAAAAAATCATTGAATGGATTGTTTGCCCGCATACCTTCTCCATAGGTAGTTCGAATATGAACCACAGAATTGGTTGCATTATTGGCAGCAAACACAAAATTTAAACCACTAGGAACAATGAAGTCTGTTGAATCAAAAACATAATTCGTGAGACTCACTGGATTGGATTCTACCGCTGCTGGCTGAATGATTGTTTCTTTTGGCGTAATAAATGAAAAACCGATTACTGCGACAATACCTCCGAATAAGGAAGAGAATACCATTGCCATTATTAAACTTCTTTTACTCATATGTCAATCCTTTTTGCTTATGATTATACCGTAAAAGTGTAGATATGGTTTTGTTTAATATCTCTCAATAGAGATTGCCTTAACCATTCTTAACAAAAAAGGGTGCCTGCCGCAAAGCAGACACCCGAAATCACCTACTCAAACACTTACTTAACTGCAATTTGTTTTTTAGTCACTTTCAATTCATCCTTCGGTAAAGTGATGGTCAAGATTCCATCTTGATAGGTAGCATCTACTTTATCCTTATTGATGACATCCGGCAGATAAAATGTTCTATTGAAAGATCCATAGTAACTCTCCACACTGTGGAAGTTTTTCTCATTTTTTTCTTTCTCAAATTTTCTTTCTCCACTTATAGTAATCTGGTCTTTATTTAAGTCGATATTGAAATCTGACTTGTTCATCCCAGGAACGTGAAGTTGAATTTCAAATTCTTTATCTGTTTCCGCAATGTCCACTTTAGGAGAAAAAGTAGACATGGATCCACCATTGAAATCCTCATTAAATAGTCTGTCTACCAAGCTTCTGAAGTTGGTAGGTCTGTAGTCGTTTGTGTTATACTTAATAAGTCCCATTTTTTTATGCATTTAAGTTTTACAATTAGATTTTTGATTTGCTATGGATCGAATTCCATACCAACACCAAAAAATGAAATATTTAATGTCATTATGTCTTGTTTTTAAAAAAATGATGCAATATGAAATGACACAATGTCATTTTTTTATTGATTTTAAGGCTGAAAAATTTTTTTGAAAGAGTGCATTGAGAATTGCAAAATGGATGCTTACATTTGCACACCTTTTTAGGAAAAAATTCTCCCTTAGCTCAGCTGGTTAGAGCATCTGACTGTTAATCAGAGGGTCCTTGGTTCGAGCCCAAGAGGGAGAGCAACAAGCCTGGTTTAATCGCCAGGCTTTTTTATTTGGAACAAATTGAAATCAATTAACCAAGGACGGGTCCTTGGGTGGAACGCCACTCCGATCGAGCCCAAGAGGGAGAGCAACAAGCCTGGTTTAATCGCCAGGCTTTTTTATTTGGAACAAATTGAAATCAATTAACCAAGGACGGGTCCTTGGGTGGAACGCCACTCCGATCGAGCCCAAGAGGGAGAGCAACAAGCCTGGTTTAATCGCCAGGCTTTTTTATTTGGAACAAATTGAAATCAATTAACCAAGGACGGGTCCTTGGGTGGAACGCCACTCCGATCGAGCCCAAGAGGGAGAGCAACAAGCCTGGTTTAATCGCCAGGCTTTTTTATTTGGAACAAATTGAAATCAATTAACCAAGGACGGGTCCTTGGGTGGAACGCCACTCCGATGGAACGCCATCCCGGTCGAACCTAAGAGGGAGAGTGTAACAAAGTCATTGAGCTAAAATGGCAGAAACTGCATCTAAGCCATTTATGGTATTTCATTTCATGTAAGCCTGGTCCAAGCCAAAATCTACATGTTCATTTTAGCGGTGTTGGTTTAAATAATATCAAAATTTAAAAATCACATTTATTGCACTAGCGAAATATTACAAATAATTAATCCACTTGAATGAAATAATATTTGGATTAATTCCGTTACTTGTTAACACAATCCCCAATCAATAAGAACCAAATCACCATGAAAATTTTATCGAAACTAGCCTTAACATTTTCCCTTTTTATCCTAATTCTACTGATGGATTGTCGTTCCACGGGAAAAGTATTGATCATGGCACAATGCTCAGACGGTATTCAAAATGGAGATGAAACAGGGGTAGATTGTGGGGGAACTTGCGAAACTTTAGGTTTACCACCATGCTTAGTTGGTGTTGCAGATTTACATGCTCACCCTGCCTCACACCTTGCTTTTGGAGCTAGCGATGGTACAGGAAGAGGCCTATTTTGGGGCAAACCTTACAATCCACATCAACTTCCTATTGAAATTGACTTGCAAAATTGTTCACCTGATAAACATAGTGGTTTTACGGGAGATTTAGTTGAACATAGAACAAAGATTGAAGTCATTCAAAGTTTAGATAAAGCTTCTAAGGGACGATTTAACCATACCGAAGATGGACCAAATAACTATTTTTCATGGCCTCATGCATTAAGCATTTCTCATCAACAAATGCATGTCGAATGGATTAGAAGGGCTTATGAAGGCGGATTAAAGTTATTAGTCGCATCTACAGTTGATAACGAGATTCTTGATATGCTATGGAAGAGAAAAACCAATAGTGGTAAAGACACTCCAACGAAGCATATTTTTGATTATGCTTCTGCGATTGAACAATTAAACTTTATAAAAGAAATGGTCGATCATCATGATTGGATGATTATTGTCAAAGATTACGAAGAAGCATATAATGCAATAAATGATGGTAAACTAGCTATAATTCTGGGATTGGAAATGGATAATCTTACTATTGATCAAATTTTAGAATTATATGACAACCATGATGTTAGGTTGGTAACACCAATCCACCTCGTCGATAATTCTTTTGGTGGTGCGGCAGTATACGATCCGCTATTCAATACAGCTAATTATTGGATGAATAATTATTTTTTTGATGTTATTGAAGACGACAGATTGGAATTTAGGCTATTGCCTACACAAGAAAAACTGGAATTTGGATTTTCAGCCGCCCCCTCTGCAGTGGATGATATTTATAGCAGTTGTGCTAAATCATCTGGTTCTCCATCTGTATTTGCAAACGACAACAATTTTGCAATTGCCTGGGTAGGCACGAATAGCCCCGGGAGACTTAGATGGGCATTGAGACAGGATCAAGGATTTCAAAAGCGGTTTATTGACGATGGATACGGTAGAGAAAGTAAGCACCCACCGTCCATTACCTTATTTAATGGCAGGTGGTATGTAGCATGGACTGGTACAAACAGTCATCATCCGTATATTCATATTATGCGAAGCACAGATGAAAGTGGATCCAGATGGGTAGATCATTATAAGCTTGACGGCCAAGGAGGTAACCCCAAAGCTGAATCCAGTCAAAAACCTTTTCTTCTCTCTGCTAATGGGACATTGAGTCTATTTTGGGTAGGTTCAAATAATCCAGGAAAGGTCCGAACCATGACTTCAATTGATGGCTTAAACTGGGGCGCTAAAACTATAGTTTTAGATCCTCAAAATAATCCAATTCATACATCAAAGGGAGTTTCAGCTGCATTCTTCAATAACAGATACTATTTAGCCTGGGTCACATCAGGACCTAATTCCATGGTAAAAATTTTAAGATCAAGTAATTCAAATACGAGTGTATGGTCAACATTTATAAACCCAAATGGACAGAATAATGTCGATATTAATACGCCCTACTCGCCACATTTATTAGCAACCAATAATGCCATTCATCTCACATACAGCAATACTGCTCATTTGAATTATGGATATAAGATGTATTGGGTTAAGTCTAGTGATGGTCAAAATTGGGATAACCCTAGACTTATTTCAGATTGGAGACATAGGATTACTCAAAATGGTCCTCAATTAGCTTTCCAAAATAACACCTATAATCTCTTTTGGACAGGTACCAGTACCGGCTTCATACATTCAATCCAATGTAAGGCCAATAATGATTCTCATTGGTTTAATCACATTAAGAATTATGGATGTCCTGGACACCGAAATCTCCGTGGAATTTCAAATTCTAATTTGATTGAAAGATTGATGGAAAAAGGATATCTAATTGACATATCGCACATGTCACAAGCGTCCATTGATGACGTTCTAGATATTGCTGAAAACTATGGTTATCCATTAATTAACACGCATACTGGCGTTCAATCAAGTACATACATAAATAAAAGTGAAAGAGATCTAAATTTCACTCAAATGCAAAGATTAAAGGAATTAGGTGGTGTAATTGGGCTTGGAACAAGTTGGAATTCAGATGCCGATGATCCTTTATTGGATTGGGTGGAAAAATATGAGTATGCACGTTCAATACTTGGTTATCCATTAGCGATTGGTACTGACTTCAATGGGCTGTCAACACAAATCCCTAACACCAATGTGAGCTTAAGCTATCCTTTCAATCTGAATGGAAATTCATTTGACAATTTTAGACTAGGCAACAGGGCTTTCGACTTCAGCACTCATGGAATCGTAAATTATGCGATGATTCCAGATTTTATTGCATCAATATCAGAAGAAAACGAGGACATCAGTAACGATCTATTTTCAAGTTGCCAAACAATGGTGAATATGTGGAGAAGAGTGAGCATAGCTAAGAAAGGGTTTGAAAGACAGGATTAGCTCTATTCATCATAAATCTTGAAATGCGTGCATCAAATCTCTAAATAATTCAATTTGCTAATTGATGCAGACTGTTGTTCTAAAAATTGTATCCGCTCAAATTTTCCGTTCACCCTAGATCTCTGCAATGTGATCGAATTTTGATCAAAAATACTAAGTACTCAAATCGAATTTTAACAGGCCTTTCTTAAATTTAAAATCTCAACGAATCACTAGCCCTTGGAAACTTACAAGAAAGTTCTTTTAATCGATGATGATGATATTGTAAATTCTATCAATTCAGTCATCATTAAACACGCCAAATTTGCTAATGAGGTAGAGTCGATCAATAATGTTCCTCATGCAATTGAATTCCTAAATCGGGTTAAGACTTCCGGTGATGTTCCGGATATCATTTTTCTTGACTTAAATATGCCCGGGCAAGATGGTTGGGACTTCATTGAAGAATATGAAAAATTGGGAATGAACGGATCTACCAGAGTAATCATGTTGACCTCCTCCATTTCTGCGAAAGACGAAGAACGCGCTTCATCATCGAAACACATCACGGCATTTATCTCAAAGCCTTTATCTCCAGAACTTTTGGAAAAGATTTACAAAAGTCACCTAATAGAAAACTAGAATTAGTTTAGTCTGAGTGCAAAAGTTGCACCTTTTCTTGGTTCGCTCTCTACTCGTATTCCTCCCCTGTGGTAATCAATGATTGTTTTAACGATATAAAGTCCAAGTCCGGCACCATCTACATGTGAATGCAATCTTGTATATGGACGGAAAATTTCGTTTTTATACTTGATCGAATCAAAGCCTAGCCCATTGTCCTTAAATATAATAGTGGTATGTCCGCTTACCTGTTTTGACTTAATCCTGATCTGTAACTGCTTTTCCGGATCCCTGTATGAAAGTGAGTTTTTTAGTAAATGTTTAAAAATCATCAATAGCTGGGACTTTGGATAGAATATCAGGGGACATTCCGAAAAATCCTTTTTGATAACTGCATTGGAGCTTTTGATTTTACTAATTTGGGCTGACACCGCCTCTTTTAAAACCTCATCAATATCCAGTTCCTCACCATCAGAGGACAACTCCTCTCTAACTTTATTGACCTCCACCAAAGAATCAACGGTCTTCTCAAGCTGCTGATTGGTCTTCTTTGCATTATTGAGAATTGCTTTGAAATTAGACTGATTCAGATTCTCCTTGCTCAACATATCTAATAAAGAACCCAGATTGGTTATGGGAGCCTTCAAATCATCTGCTGTACTGTATGAAAAGTGGATGAATTGGTCGATTTCAGCTTGCGAATAGGAAAGTTGATCCGCCATGTCATTGAATGCCTCAACAATATCACTTGTGATGCTGTTTGAACTCAACTTAATCTTGGCGTTGTAGTTACCAGAACCAATTTTCTCTGCGCCGGTGCGTATATCTTCCAATGGACGCCAAATTTTGTAACTGAATGTGTACACAGCTAGCAGTGAGAGAATTATAAAGAGCAATGTTAAGGTTACGATCCATTTCATAGAAAGTACTTCTTCCTGCTCAACAACTTTAACCAGAGCCTCGGTAAACATCTCATGACGCATTAAAACGCCTTCAACCTGCTTATTAAATTGATCTTCTTCGGATTCTACCCGCTCCGAGGCAAAGACCGCCTCTTCAATTTGGCGTTCTTCCAACAAGTCCATGACTTCCAAAGCATGCTTTTCATAGCTCGTGTGATCACTAGCTAGCTTCTTTATGGAAAGTAAAAGGCCTTTAAGCTTAATTCTTTGCGTCTCTTGGCTCGTTTGCTTCAAAGCATCGGACACTTCTTGTTCGGCTTCTAGCAAATCAACATCTACAAGCGCCGCAAGATACCTGAAGGTGCTGTCTGCTTCGGCAAAGCCTTGCAACGCTATGTCACCATTTGTATCCAATTCCTCAGAATACCTGATTGCTCGTTCGAACGCTATCGCTTGCTCTAATTGATTTGTTTCAATCTGCGTGAGAATTTCAATAATAGGTAGGTCAATATTCGCAACATCATCAATATCCTTATGAGTCGTAACAATCCTAAGTAAACCAAATGCTCCAAGAATCAATATCAAAAAGATGATGAAAGTACTTCTACGAAGAATTATTTCTTTTATGCGGTTAGGTTTCCTGGTCATGACGAGTTTTAGGCACTATGTGGATTTAGGACAACTAATCTAATTCAATTTTAGCGGTCATGACACGGATTGCATCATCAAGATTCATAGTTTCTATCTTAAGTTGTTGCAAGAGCTCTTCATAGGTCTCTCTACTTTCCCAGTTGAGCTTAATTAAATCTATAAGTGCCAATATTGTAGATAGTGGATGACGAATACTATGAGAGGTATAAAATGCGTGATCTGATAGCTTACGGGCAAGTTTTTCTTTCTCTTTTTCTTCAACTTTAAGTGAACTTACTTCCGATCGATGTAGGAAGTCTTCCTTCAAACGGAGAAGCGCATCGTAACATTGACTTATCATCGAAGCTGCACTTATCATTATGGACTTGTCTTGATCTACAAAGTCTTTTTTTGCCTGCCATTCCACTGCCAGTATGCCAAATAATCGATTATCGTTCCATACCTGAATACTGGCCCAGGAACGTAACTTATTTTTAACCAAATGATCGAGTGCAAACTCTCCAAATTCTTCTGAATCTGTGTTACTATCGATATGAATAAATTGATGATCTTTTAACTGCTGAATGAATAACTCATAGGAAGTCTTGTCTAATGCTTTTCCTATTGAAGGTCGATTGGTTTCGGTATCGAAAGACTGGATACTCTCGAATTCATCGGTTTCCGATCGATATAACCAAAAAGACGCACGAAAAGCGCTAATCGCCTTACATACAATCGGCATAAGTTCGGTAACAAAGTCTTTGAACTTTCCTCCCTGTAAAGCTTCTGATTTTGTAAGCTTTAAGATCTCATCTACGTTCCTTTCACTTTGATGACTCATTCTGATCGTTTATCAAACTGATTGTGGGACAAATTTCAGTTCTCTAATATTACAGCTATTTCTGAAAAATATCTTCATCATTCCTGAAAGCTTTAAATTCTAAAGCATTCCCAGATGGATCCTTAAAGAACATGGTGGCCTGTTCTCCTGGCTCACCTTCAAACCTTATATAGGGCTCAATGATAAATTTCACCTTCTCCTTGATCTTACCAGACAGCTCTTCCCAATCGGCCCAATCTAAAATCACTCCAAAATGAGGAACTGGCACTGATTTTCCGTCAACCGGATTAGCTTCTGAAGCTACCATCTTGTCAACTTTATGAATGACAAACTGATGACCAAAAAAGTTAAAATCCACCCAGCTATCTGATGATCGACCTTCCTCGAAACCCATAATTTCCCTATAAAAGACACGGGTCTCCTCCAGGTCTTTTACCGGAACTGCCAAATGGAATGGTCTCAACTCACTCATTATCCTAAAAACGGATATCTGTAGTCTGTTGGAGAGACGAAGGTTTCTTTGATTGTTCTTGCACTCACCCAACGCATTAAATTCATCATAGCCCCCGCCTTATCATTGGTACCTGAGCCTCTTGCCCCACCAAATGGTTGTTGGCCAACCACGGCTCCTGTTGGTTTGTCGTTAATGTAAAAATTTCCAGCAGAATTCCTCAGCTTATGAGTTGCTAAATCAACAGCATACCTGTCCTTACTGAAAATCGCACCAGTCAGCGCATATGGAGATGTCTGATCAACGGTCTCTAAAATTTCTTCGAATTTATTTTCATCATAAACATGGATCGTAAGCACCGGACCAAAGATCTCTTCGCACATGGTTCTGTACTTAGGATCTTTTGCTTCAATAACCGTTGGCTCGATAAACCATCCCTTGGAATCATCATAATTACCTCCTGCAATGATCTCTACATCTTTATCGGACTTAGCTTGATCAATGTAACTGGAAATTTTCTTGAAGGATGTCCCATCGATAACCGCATTCACAAAGTTTGAAGGATCTTCAGGTGATCCCATTTTGATGGATTTCAGATCTTCAATAACATATTTCTTCACGTCACCCCAAATGTTTGATGGAATATAGGCCCGAGAGGCCGCACTACATTTTTGTCCCTGATATTCAAATGCACCTCTAACCAAGCCTGTTGCCACTTCTTTCGCATCTGCCGAACGGTGTGCTACAACAAAATCTTTTCCTCCTGTTTCACCTACTATTCTTGGATATGACTTATAACTATCTAGATTGGCACCGATCGTTTTCCAAAGTGTCTTAAATACCCCTGTGCTTCCGGTAAAATGTAAAGCTGCAAAATCCGGATGTTTGAAAACTACATCCCCAGCTACTGGGCCATCTACATAAATCAAGTTGATAACTCCATCAGGCAGTCCAGCTTTCTTGAAGACTTCCATGATTACTTGTGCAGAATATACTTGTGTATAGTTGGGCTTCCACACCACGGTATTCCCTAGCATTGCAGGTGCAGCTGGTAGATTACCGGATATTGCTGTGAAATTGAAAGGAGTGATAGCGAATACGAATCCTTCTAGTGCTCGATATTCCATCCGATTCCAAATTCCATCCGAAGAAATTGGCTGTTGCATGTACATCTCCTGCATAAATGACACGTTGAATCGGAGGAAATCAATAAACTCACAGGCGGCATCAATTTCAGCCTGATGAACATTCTTTCCCTGACCAAGCATAGTCGCAGCATTGATCTTTGAGCGGTATGGGCCCGCAAGCAAGTCAGCAGCTTTGAGAAAGATGCTGGCGCGATTCTCCCAAGTCATATTTTCCCAATCCTCCTTCGCATCCAAAGCTGCGTTGATAGCATCGGTTACATGAGAAGCGTTGCCTTCAGAGAAATGTCCAAGCACATGTTGATGATCATGTGGACAGGTCATCGCGATTTTATTGTCAGTATGCACCTCCTTTTCACCGATGTACATGGGTGCATCGATTTGTTGATTGTACATCTCTTTGTACTTCGCTAAGAGTTCTTCCCTTGGAGCTGTACCAGGGGCGTAGCTAAGAACGGGCTCATTTACTGGATCTGGTACGAAAAAATTTCCTTTTGGCATCTTTCTGTTGTTTATAGATAGGAGCGCAAAAGTAAGGTGAATAGTTCAAAAAATCTGTTGAATAACAAATAGGATCAACCGATATCTACAGTAATTTCAAAAGCTCCATATGTGAATGAATAGTGAAATCTGCTAATGATTTTTTACTTCCAGATGGATCATAGAAAACAGCTTTCATCCCAAAGTCTTTGGCACCTTGAATATCAGTTCGTGGATTATCCCCAATCATGAGGCTATCTGACTTTGTGGCACCTGCTTCATTGAGTGAATGTTCAAAAATTTCAGGACTCGGTTTTCTTGCATCAATACATTCGGAAGTTACCATTACTTTAAAATAGTCAGTGATCCCCGAACTACTCAATTTCCTATTTTGAGCATCTAAAAAGCCGTTAGTTATAATATGTAATTCATACCTGTTAGAAAGATAATTCAGTGCCGTCAGGGCATCCTCCATCAAATATGGTTTACTTGAACAATTATCTAAAAAGTAAGTAGACGCTACTTCCGACATCACCGTGTCAATACCAGTGGTTGAAAATATTTCGTTAAATCGTTGATTTTTGATGTACGCTCTGTCAATCAACCCATCGTTGTATTTCACCCAAAGCTTGCTGTTTACTTCATAAAACGTATTCACAAACTTCTTTTCGGAAAGACCGGATTTGGATAATTCCAGGTTCACGTAAATCTCTAACAATGTTTCCTGAGCACTTCGATCGTAATCCCAGAGTGTATGATCCAGATCGAAGAAAATATGCTTAATTCCCTTCACCTATTGTATTTTTTCGCCTCTATCTTATTTTTTGCTAGTGCAAGATTAGCATTCATTGTCTTATAAACTTCCAAATCTTTGCTAAGAATTGGGTCTTTTCTTAAAAATTCAAAAATCTGGCTTACCATATCATAGCCTTCTTCCTTTATACTGTAAAAAACCCATTGATCATATTTTCTTGAGGTGACCAAACCAGCATTTTTTAAATACGTTATATGACGAGATGTTTTGGTTTGGGTAAAATCTAAAATCGCCTCAAGATCAGAAATACAAAGTTCGTCTTGACGATATAGTAAATGAATGATGCGAGTGCGCGACTCATCCGAAAATGACTTGAAGATCTGGGTGCCATAAGACAAGTTGAAATTCTTGAGCCTCATTTTTTCACTACTTTTACCTTAAGTTAAACTTTTATTGATTAAAACTCTTTAATAGATTAATAAAGGTTAAATGGTACAGAATAAAGGAACTGAATTTGAGAAATATACTGATTCTTTCATTTTTTGTTTTGATAGTTGGAGGGCTCAAAGCCCAAGAACAAGCTGACAAAGTGATCCAATTTACCGGTGTTGTTTTTGGAGCAGATAGCACATCCGTAGTTCCTGGCACTCACGTGTACATACCAAAATCAGGAAGAGGCACAACTACAAACCCTTATGGTTTCTTCTCTTTACCTGTTCTGGAAGGCGATAGTGTCTTGTTTAGCGCTGTTGGATATAAAAGAGCGTATTATATCGTCCCTGAGCACGACAAAGAATCAAGTTTGCGAATTATAATAGCCCTTGATGAGGATATTCAATTTTTAGAAGAGGTAGAGATTCGTCCATACCCTACAGAAAGCATGTTCAAAGAAGCATTGATCAGTATGGAGCTTCCTCACCAAAAGGAATACGCAAATATTTATCAGTGGCTGAATAGCCAGGTGATGACGGAGGCATATTTAACTCTGCCAGCGTCACCAAATGCTAATCACCAATACTTTATGCAACTCCAACGACAAGCGTATATCAATCGCTATTCTCCACCTCAAAACCAACTATTGAATCCATTCGCCTGGGCAAACTTTATTAATTCACTTAAGCGCAAAAAATAACATCCTTACCCTTCGGATTGTAATTCACGTGCCACTTCTTGAACTTTATTCCACACTCTAAATGTGTTTTTAGAGCATATTTTCTCAATGTCTTCAGGGGAATATCCTCTAATTAGTAGTTCTTTAATAAGATTTGGATAAGTCGAAACGTCTTTTAATCCTTTGGGAAGGCTATCACCAACTCCGTCATAATCTGATCCGAAAGCGACATAGTCAATACCTACTAAATCCACCACATGATCGATATGATCAGCAACTTTTTGCACATCCTCGTAAACATCATTGTCAATCGCATACTGATTAGCGTAATCGGTATAAGCCTGATCCTCGGTAGTGAGACCATTTTCTGCTCTGTAATTCGTCAGGTCTTCCCTCATCTTATCGAATTTGTCCCGAGACTCTTTTGATAGGAAAGTTGAGCCAAAATTGATATGAATTACACCTCCATTTTCAGCCATGGCTTTGATGAGATCATCAGGCATATTTCTTTCGAATCCTGGAGTAAATTTTCGAGCTGAAGAATGTGAAGCAATTACTGGGGCCTTTGTGAGTCTGAGCGCGTCATAAGCTGCACTATCGGTAACGTGTGAGATATCTACCATAATTCCCCATTTGTTCATTTCGGCAATTACTTGCTCTCCAAAAGGACTAACTCCATTCCATGTATAAGTCGTATCATATGAAGAGTCGCAAATCTGGTTGTCTTTGGAGTGGGTAAGCGTGATGTACCGTATGCCACGATCAAAAAAGTATTTCACATTAGCGATATCGTCTTCAATCGGAGCCCCATTTTCCATTCCCATAGGAAGCGATATTAGTCCATTTTCGAAGTTTGATTGGACATCCGCCGGAGTGTAAGCCATTGCGAACATCTCAGGAAAGGTTTCCGGAACCCTTGCCACCATAGTAATTAGCGAATCTGCAAAATCTTTGGCACCGCCAGATTCCTGATACCGTGACGGAACATAAATTGACATGAATGGCGCATCTAACCCTCCTTTCTTGGATTTTGGATAGTCAAAGTTTCCAGCAGTTTCAACTGAAACATCTTCAACTGTCTTTGTAATCATGAATCCTTTCACATTCATGCGATAAGGAAGGTCTACATGACCATCTACCATGATGTATTTATGTGCTAAAGAATCTGCCAGAGTAGTAAGCTCATCATCAGACATCTCAGCAATGCTTTTGGTCTCTTGTTTAGTAGGTGTGCAGCCCATTATTAGAATTACCAGAAGGGCTATTGAAAATTGTTTTCTTAATAAAAAATACATAACGTGTTTGAAATTGATCGATTTCGGCAAAAATACCCAATTGAATCTAGACCCCTATGTTATGAAAATAGGATTGTCAGTGTTACATTTTTTTGATATTTTACATGCAAATGTGAAGGATTTAGGTTCTTCTTATTTTAATTTGATTCGTTGAGTTTTTAAAAAAATGTGACATTTTTGTATACGGAGTTTTTTCCGCATCTAATAAACAGACGCTATGACTGACCCTATTTCACCTGAACTACTAACCAACTGGAATACCTACGGAGGATATCTTGCCATGGCTGTGGCTGGAGTTGGAGTCTTGATCCTATTAGGACACTATTTAAAATTACTCGCGACTGGAGACTACAAAACAAGGTACGATTACATCAACATGCATGAAATAAACATGTTGTGGAATGGTGCATTGCTTATCATAATTGGTGGCACACTCTACTTTAATACCATTTTTGCTGAGTCAACCTGGTTATGGTTTTTCGTGAGACTATTCATGAGCTCAATGTTCGCCGTAATACTTGGAGTAATTATTCAAAACGTATTGAAATTTTACTATCCTTTTTTCATTGAAAAGAGACTTAAAAGATTGAGATATACGCCTAGAACTTCTCCTGATGGAAGAAAGATGAAGCTCCTTAGTGAAGAAGAAGAAGATGTTTATCTGGATGAAGGTATGCAAGCTGAGGAAGATGCATTCTCTGTAGATTATGATGTATGGATAGACGAACAGTCTGGCTTTACTAAAATTGAAAAATATAACGGTAGACTTCATGCACTTCAATGCAGCAACTGTAACTATCAGACGCTGAAAGTGGATAGAGAAGAAGTGATTCAAGTTGCCACAGAAACCGAAGAAGGGGAATTAATGAAATACTATGCTTGCGGCTATTGTGGCCACAAGGAAAGAAAATCCTTCAAGATTGCAAGACTTAAAGCTGGAGAGGCTGTTTAAAAAAAACAATTCTGAAAAGTAACCCTGACAATCGTCGGGGTTTTTTTATGCTTATAATTTAATGCATACATTCTGAGGCTCTGAAAAGAATCGTAATGCTTCGTTACCTCCCTCACGCCCTATTCCAGAATCCTTCATTCCACCAAAAGGTGTACGAAGATCTCTGACTAACCAGCAGTTTACCCAAATAATACCTGATTGAACAGCGTGCGAAACTCTGTGAGCCCGCTTCAAATCAGAGGTCCAAATGGTGCATGAGAGTCCATATCGCGTCGAATTTGCAATACGAACAGCTTCATCTTCTGATTTGAACCTATTCAATGTCACTACAGGTCCAAAGATCTCTTCCTGATTGGTTCTACAATTTTCATCTAACCCTTCAATCACGGTTGGTTCGTAATAGAATCCATCCATCTCCAATTGATTTCCTCCGCAAAGAACTGTCCCACCTTCTTCTTTCGCTAATTGTACGTATGAGTCTACTTTGTTTAAATGTTCCTCCGAAACCAAGGCTCCCAAATTAGATTTTTCATCTGATGGATTCCCAACAATCAGTTTCTGACATGCTTCGATAAACTTTTGCTTAAACTCATCATAAATAGCATCCTCAACTAATATTCTCGAACCACATAAGCATATTTCACCTTGATTAGTAAAAGAGCTCTTGACACTGGTTTTTACTGCATCTTCTAAATCACAGTCGGCAAAAATGATATTGGGATTTTTGCCACCAAGTTCAAGTGAAACTTTTTTAAACTGTTGTGATGCGGTAGCTCCAACAATTTTTCCTGTTGCAGTACCTCCAGTAAAAGAAATCGCTTTTGTAGCTTCATGCTCAACAATGGCTTGTCCAATGCCTTTACCTTCTCCATGGAGTATATTCAACACTCCCGCCGGCATTCCGGCCTCAACCGCCAGCTTTCCAAGCATGTATGCGGTCATAGGAGTTAACTCGGAAGGCTTAGCCACTACGCAATTTCCCATTGCAAGCGCTGGAGCTATTTTCCAGGAAAAGAGATACAACGGAAGATTCCAAGGTGAAATGCATCCAACTATGCCGATAGGTGCCCGCCTTGTGTAATTCACCATAAAGCCTTCAGAGACCTGAGCTTCAGTCGAGAAATTAATGATAGCAGATGCGTAAAAACGAAAATTTGCGCTGGCCCTTGGAATATCTACTGCTTTTGCCAGCCACAAAGGCTTGCCATTATCCCGACTTTCCATCAAGGCAAGATCATCAAGATTTGTCTCGATTAGGTCAGCTAGTTTATGCATTATCTTACTTCTCTTGTCCACAGACATCTGGCTCCAAACTGGAAATGCTTCCCTTGACGCTTTGATTGCCTCCTCAAGATCTTCTTGAGTTGAATTGGGAATGCGTGCAAATACTTTGCCTGTACCGGGCTCTACATTATCAATGTAATTTCCCTTAACAGGATCAACATATTCGCCTTTGATGAAATTTTGAATCGTCTCCATATTGTTAAATTGATCCTGTCCTACCACCATCAATTCTAAGGCTCGTGCCACTAATATATCCGCCGCTGTAACTACACAATAAGCCGGCATATGCTGCTATTTCTTCCGGTTCACCAAAGCGACCTGCGGGTATGGTTTTTTTCATTTCCACTTCCACTTCCTCCTTTGTTTTACCCTGGCTTTTGGACTTCCCGGCTACCAAGCTTTCAATTCTAGCAGTATTAATAAATCCAGGTAAAATATTATTAACAGTAATTCCAAAAGGTCCTAGCTCATTGGCTAGTGTTTTAGCCCATGAAGCCATCGCGCCTCTTACAGTATTACTAACCCCTAACCCAGGAATTGGTATTTTAACCGAAGTAGAAATAATGTTTACAATCCTACCATAATTTGAATTTTTCATCCCGGGAAGAAGTTTTTTGACAAGTGAATGACTCACATGTAGGTGCCTGCGCATAGCCACTTCGAATGACTTAAGATCTGCGTCAGCTAAAGCTCCAGGAGCCGGTCCTCCTGAGTTATTGATTAGGATATGGTAGATTCCTTGTTTCAAACCTTTTTCAACTTCATTTTCAACGGCTTGCAAATCATCAAAATCAGCAACCAGATAATCATGATCGCCTGGCGCAAGCTGTTCTAAAGCCATTTTCAGTGAATCCTCATTACGAGCAAACAATGTAACACTAGCACCCATTTCGCTGAGCTCCTTCGCTATTGCAAGTCCCATTCCTTGAGAACTTCCACACACTAAAGCTCTTCTACCTTTCAGGTCTAAATCCATAAATTTTTCCTAACTTTTCTTCAAAAATAAACATCTCTGACATGGCGATACAAAGACCGTTCAACTTGCAAAAATGGATAGAAGAAAATCGTGACCTTCTTAAGCCACCAGTTGGTAACAAAAACCTCTACAAGGACGCAGGAGACTACATTGTGATGATTGTTGGAGGCCCCAATGCACGTAAGGACTATCATTACAATGAGACCGAAGAGCTTTTTTACCAATTGGAAGGAGATATTGAGGTGACCATTCAGGAAGACGGGAAAGCTGTTAAAGTCCCAATCAAAGAAGGTGAAATGTATTTACACCCTGCGAAAGTTCCACACTCACCTGCAAGGCCAGCCAATACGGTTGGGCTTGTGATAGAAAGAAAGCGCGAGCCCGGCCATACGGATGGATTAATGTGGTTTTGTGACAACTGCAATAATAAATTGCATGACACCTATTTTCATCTGGAAGATGTTGAAAAAGATTTTCAACCCAGATTTCGAGAGTTTTTCAATTCCGAAGAGCTAAGAACTTGCGATAATTGCGGTGAAATCATGGAAACAGATCCAAGGTTTACCGATTAATTAAGCATTTTGAAGTCAGAAACAATTAATAGAGCAAAAGCGCTCGATTCAGAAGATTCATTATCATCGTTCCGTTCGCAATTTCATTTTCCTAAAAGAAAGGATAGAGATTGCATTTATCTATGTGGAAACTCACTGGGTTTACAACCCAAGTTGACCGCAGATTTTGTAAATACTGAACTTAAGAATTGGCAGGAAAGAGGTGTTGAAGGACACTTTACCGGCGATAAACCCTGGGTAAGCTATCATAAAAATTCTAAGTCGTCGCTGGCAAAAATTGTGGGTGCTCATGAGCACGAAGTGGTGGCAATGAATAACCTTACCACAAATTTGCATTTGGCAATGGCTTCATTCTACAAACCAGAAGGGAAGCGCACCAAAATTCTGATCGAAAGAGGGGCCTTCCCATCCGATTTCTATGCGGTCTATTCAAGAATCGAAGTGAGTGGTTTTGACCCAAAAGCAGATTTAATTGAGCTTGAATCATCAGATGGTTCTGATTACTTAAGTACAGAAGAAATCATTTCTACTATTGAAGAGTTAGGGGATGAGTTGGCTTTGGTGATGTTTCCGGGTGTGCAATATTATACTGGTCAATTTTTTGATATTAAATCCATAACAGATGCTGCACATAAGGTGGGTGCAAAAGCAGGATTTGACCTGGCACATGCTGTTGGAAATGTGCCGCTCCAATTGAATAAACATAATGTTGATTTTGCTGTTTGGTGTACGTATAAATATTTGAATTCAGGACCTGGAGGAGTAGGTGGACTATTTATTCATGAACGAAATGGTAAAAACACAGAACTGACCAGACTATCGGGCTGGTGGGGGCATAATTCCGAAGCAAGATTTAAAATGGATAACGAAATAAATCCGATTCCAAATGTTGATGGATGGCAATTGAGTAATGTAAATATTTTATCTCATGCTTCTCATCTTGCCTCCCTCAAAATCTTTGATGAAGCCGGCATTGAGCACTTAAGGGCAAAAAGTATAAAGCTGACAAATTTTATGGAAGAGTTGATTCTTGGTTCCGATGTATTGAATAATGAAATCAAGATTATCACACCCTCCAACCATCAAGAAAGAGGTGCTCAACTTTCCTTGTTCCTGATAAACCATGGAAAAAGTGTATTTGAATACTTGATAGAACATGGAGTAATTCTCGATTGGAGAGAGCCAAATGTCATTCGGGTAGCACCTGTACCACTCTACAACTCTTTTATTGATGCAGCAAATTTTGTTTCCATTTTAGAAGATGCCATTACCAATGAAGGATAAGATTAGTATAGTAGGCGCGGGGCTGGTAGGTTCATTACTAGCAGTCATCCTCAAGCAAAAAGGCTTTGAAGTGCAGGTATTCGAAAAGCGAAAGGATCCCAGAAAATCAGAAGTTCAGGAAGGTCGATCCATAAATCTTGCACTTTCACAAAGGGGTATAAAACCATTGAAACTTGCAGGTGTTTATGACACCATTGCTCCCTACTTGATTCCCATGCATGGCCGAATGATGCATGATGAAATTGGGAATCTCACCTTTCAACCCTATGGTAAGGAAGGCCAATTCATTAATTCTGTGTCCAGAGCACAATTGAATGAGCTTCTAATCACAAGTGCCGAAAATGCCGGTGTGGAGGTCTTTTTTGATCATAGATGTGAAGCGTTTGATTTCGAAACGAATACCATCTCTTTCGATAATGGGACCAGTTCCAAATCAGATTTAATCATCGGAACAGACGGGGCTTTTTCTTCCATTCGAAAAAGATTACAACTTACTGACCGATTTAATTTTTCTCAACATTACATTGAACATGGTTATAAAGAGTTGTGTATAGAGCCTAAAGACGATGAATTTAGACTTGAACCTAACAATCTCCACATCTGGCCCCGTGGGAACTTCATGCTTATCGCGCTCCCAAATAATGATAAGACTTTTACGTGTACATTGTTTTTCCCATTCGAAGGTGACCCATCCTTTGATACGTTGAATTCAAAGGAGGCTGTTCAAGCCTTTTTTGAAAAATATTTTAAAGATACTTTGGACTTAATCCCTGATCTGGCTGATCAGTTTTTCACTAATCCTACCTCCTCATTAGTCACTACCAAATGTGACCCCTGGAATAAAAATAGAAGCATACTATTGGGAGATGCAGCACATGCCATCGTCCCCTTTTATGGTCAGGGTATGAATTCAGGTTTTGAAGACGTCCGATTATTTGTGGAAATGAGTGAGGAAATGAATTGGGATTGGGACCAAATTCTACCAAAGTATTCATCCATGCGTAAAAAGGATGCAGATGCTATCTCTGAGCTCGCTTTGCACAATTTCATTGAAATGAGAGATCATGTAGCAGATCCCAAATTCCTACGTAGGAAGAAATTAGAAGCACGGATTCAGGAGAAGTATCCCGAAGACTGGATTCCGCTTTATAGCATGGTCACCTTCTCTGATATTCCATATTCAGAGGCATTGAGGCTTGGAAAAATTCAAAAGAAAATAATGGATGAAGTACTTAGTAAGCCTGATTCAGAACTAAATCTGGAGCAGGTAATCTCTCAATTCAATGCTCTAAAGAAAGTCGGCTAGCAAGTCTATCAATGGTACGTTGCTCCTCGTGTGCAATACCATCTGCAGCATTAGCAAATAAGTACATCGCTTCAAAGACGAATTCTTTTTCCCCCGGATGCTCTTCTAGATAGCTTTTTAGTGTATTTAAGAATTTCTTTTCCCACTTGTCAATATTCTCAAGCAGGTATCTAAATTCAGTCCTAAATAGTGTTTCTATTTTTTCCGCGTTAGAATTCGGAATTTGATCAAGATACAAAAGTGCCAATCCTTTAGAGATCCCTAGAACACCATCCCACTCTTCAGGGTCAAGCTTTCCATCACTCATGCAAACAAGAAGTGATGGGTAAATTTTCAATATGTAGGTAAATTGATCAATAGAAAGATCAGATTTCCTGGTTTTGTGATATTCTTCCAGTAGTAGTTCGTGCTGATTTTTCATTTTTAAGGTGATGGTTATGGAGCCTAAAGATAGAACTGTTTGAACATATCACATACTTTTATCTGGGTTAGCTGTGAGTTTTATTCTAACGGCATTCAAGGCAAGACACTTTCAGCCTGATCTCCCTGCATTAGAATTTCCTTATAGTTCTGATAGATATCCAAAATTTCAGTGACATATTCTACAGGTTCTGAACCCCTGCAGTACCCAAATTCAACGACCGGATCATTGAAGTATTTGGCACTTGATTTCTTAAGAAGATAACCACTTACATCATCCCAATTTTGTGCATCACCGCCATATTTCTCTGTCAACCGGACAGCATCTTGTAAATGGCCCAACCCCACATTGTAGGAAGCCAATATGAATTTAATGCGTTCACTTTCATCGTTAATGTTCCGTGTCCAATAATTCTGCAACCATTCCAGGTGTGTTTGACCTGCATAAACATTCTCACCCGGATCGTAAAGGTTCTTCACACCATATTCTTCTCCCGTTCTGGGCATTACTTGCATTAATCCGATGGCACCTGCCCAGGATTTTGCTTTTTCGTCAAACTTAGACTCCCGGTACACTTGTGCAGACAACAACAACCAATCCCAACCCAATTCATCGGCAGCTTGCTGTATGAGAGAATCGTAGGGAGAAATTGCCTCACCACTTATCGAGAAATATTTACTTCTAGATCTTCTTAGTGCAGACTTGGAACTTCTAAAATACTTGTCATATATCACATAATAATCAGTAGTCTTTCGCATTCGCTCAATCCACTCATTTAATGCCAACTGAAGGTTATTGGAGTTTTTTCTTATCCCCCAGGCGATTTGGGTAGAGAAACTTACCGGTGTTTTGATATCAAGATTGGTGTAATAGGTGGAATTAACCAATGCGATATCTTCTTCTGCAACCGTATAATCAATTTTACCTTCAGCCACTTGTTTAATTAAAGATTCGGTTTCTTCATTCGTATCCCCAGGTACAATCAAAATATCTCCCCCAATTTCATCAGAAAGATTGACCATCCGGTCATAGTATGAAGAGTGTGGCCTTACAACGACTTCTTTTCCAATAAGATCAACAGGATTTCTTATGAGCTGTGCTTCAATTTCATGCAACTTCATTTGCCTCCAATCTTCGGGTTTCCTTTGAATAAGAACTTGCCGTTGCAAATTGTGGTAATGAGTAAAAGCAATTCTCTTTTTGCGCTCTTTGGTCACTGTCAAATTATAGGCAAGAATATCCCCATCTCCGGTATTGAGTTTGTTAAAGCCCTCACTAATGTTTTGTGTAATATTTATTCTTAGCTGCAAACCCTGTTCTTCACAAAACATTTTAAGTAGCTCATATTCATAACCCATTGTCTTGCCCTTGTAAACAAACAAGCCTGTTGAGCTATTGTCCATGATGGCTGTGATGTAACCTCTTTCCTTGATTTCCTCAAGATCGAAATCGACGATAAATTCCTTACGCTCCGGATATTGATTATTCTTTGCCTTACTAGACGAAGATTGCCTGCATGACAATGCAATCAACGGTAAGATGAGAAATAGCATGATGGATCTTAGATGTACCCTCATATTCATCTCTTAAAATAGATAAATATTTGCTCTTTTATGGCTTGGTATATCTACCAGCTACAACTTTTTAGATGAGTGACTCTGCAGTAGATACAAACTGGTAAACAGTATCTTTAATTGCTGCGGTATCATACTGACATTCATGATGAAGTTGAGGCTGTTCTCCATGCTCTACAATTCGATCCGGAATGCCTAGTCGTTTAACGGAAGCTTTGTAGTCATGATCAGCAGCAAACTCTAAAACTGCAGATCCAAAACCTCCCATAATGCATCCATCCTCAACTGTCACAACAGATTTATGTTTTTGGAAGATCTCATGGAGCAGTTCTTCGTCCAGTGGCTTGACAAAACGCATGTCATATACAGAAGGATTTAGTCCTTCTTTTCTTAAATCTTCGGCAGCATTCAAAGCATAATTTCCTACCTGACCTATGGATAAGATTGCAATATCTTCTCCTTCTATCAACTTTCTTCCTTTTCCTATCACCACCCTCTCCATTGGAGTACGCCACTCGGGCATGGTCCCGGAACCTCTCGGATATCGGATCGAGAATGGGCCGTTATGTTCACTTGCAGTAAACATAAGATTCCTCAATTCTGCTTCATTCATTGGGGCTGAGACCACCATATTTGGAATGCAGCGCATGTATGCAATGTCATATGCACCATGGTGAGTCGGTCCGTCTGCTCCGGCTACACCTGCCCTGTCCATGCAGAATACCACATGGAGGTTTTGAATGCAAACATCATGAATGACTTGATCATAGGCACGCTGCATAAACGTGCTGTAGATATTACAAAAAGGGATCATTCCCTGAGTAGCCAGGCCAGCTGAGAATGTCACCGCATGCTGTTCGGCGATTCCTACATCATAAGCTCGTTCAGGAATTGCCTCCATCATAATCTTCATAGATGACCCGGAAGGCATGGCTGGTGTAATCCCAGCAATTTTTTCGTTCTCATTTGCTAACTCCACCAACGTATGTCCAAATACATCCTGAAATTTTGGAGGTTGTGGAGTCTCATGCTTTTTCTTATTGATGGCACCTGTTATCTTATCAAAAGTGCCTGGAGCATGCCAAAGCGTTTGATCTTTTTCAGCTAATTCATAACCTTTTCCTTTGACAGTCAAACAATGTAGAATTTTTGGGCCAGGAATCTTTTTCAGATCCTCCATTACATCTACCAAGTGGTTGACATCATGACCATCAATAGGACCGAAATATCTCAGATTAAGGGATTCGAATAGGTTGCTTTGTTTGAGCAAAAAGCTCTTCATGGAGTTTTCTACTTTCGCTGCAATATCCTGGGCATTAGGTCCGAACTTACTGATTTTACCAAGTAGCTTCCAGATCTCATCTCTAACCTTATTGTAGGTTTGACTGGTGGTAATATCTGTTAAATAATCCTTTAAGGCTCCTACATTAGGATCAATTGACATGCAATTGTCATTGAGAACAATTAGTAAGTTGGAATTACTAACTCCTGCATGATTCATCGCTTCAAATGCAAGTCCACCCGTCATTGCCCCATCACCAATTACCGCAATGTGTTGTTTATCAGTATCGTTTTGAAGGCGTGAAGCTTCAGCCATTCCCAAAGCTGCTGAAATGGATGTTGAACTATGACCTACACCAAACGTATCGAATTCGCTTTCGCTTCTTTTTGGGAAACCAGAAAGGCCTTTATATTTTCTATTTGTATGGAATGATTCTCTTCTTCCGGTTAATATCTTATGTCCATAAGCCTGATGCCCAACATCCCATACCAGTTGATCTTGGGGGGTGTTGAATACGTAATGAAGTGCAACCGTGAGCTCAGTTACCCCTAAGCTCGCACCGAAGTGACCTCCGTAGACAGAAACATTATCAATAATAAAGTCTCTCAGTTCATGACAAACTTGAGCAAGTTGTCTGACATCCAATTTCTTTAGATCGTCCGGCGAATTGATATCAGCTAAAAGAGGTCCTGGCTTAATCTCCATGTTCTTAAGTATTTCTTCCAAACCTTGCAAAAGCAAATTTGTTTGGAAATGGCTATCTGTCTTACAAGATAGTCTGCAAAAATAAGTATTCGACAGAAAGGTAAATTAATCAAAGTTAAATTCTAGATTGTCGGTACTTTTGAGTTGTGGTAAATGATGAAAAATTTGAAATAAAACTTGAGCTCTTTGAAGGGCCGTTTGATTTGCTCCTCTTCTTCATAGAGCGAGACGAATTAGACATCTATGATATCCCAATAGCTAAAATCACTGACGATTTCTTACAGTACCTTGAGCACCTCGAAAGGCTCAACGTAGAGATTGCCAGCGAATTCATATTAGTTGCTGCTACGTTGATGCGAATCAAAGCTAAAATGTTACTCCCAAGGCCTGTTATAGACGAACAAGGAAATGAAATAGATCCCAGGGAAGAACTGATTAAACATCTTTTAGAATATAAAAAATATAAGTCTGTTGTTTCAACGCTTGCTGAAATGGAGGCCGAACGCCTCGACCGAGAAAAAAGAGGCAATCTCAAAAAAGAAATCAAAAAGCTCTCAGAAACGATCAACGTGGAAGCTGAAATGCAAGACCTTGATTTATACAAGATGATGAAGGTCTTCCAAAAGGTGATAAAACGTTATGAATTTGAACAGAATAAGCCCATCCACAAGGTTGTTCAGTACCCCTACACGATAGAAAAGCAAAAAGCCAAGCTTATGGAACGGCTAGTGTATGGTAAAAAGCTTTCTTTTTCAGAAATGGTGGAAGAAAAGCCTGAGAAGATCCTTGTTATCTTCAATTTCCTGTCGATTCTGGAATTACTGCAACTAAAACAGATTGTAATTTCTCTCGGAGAGGGGTTCAATAACTTTTGGATAGAAAGAAGGGATGAGTCTACCATGGCTGAGGTCAAATAAAAAAGCCTGCGATTATTCGCAGGCTTCATAAATTATCAGTTTGTTCCAATTAGAATCTTTCAGTCGCAGAGAAGAAAAAGCTAGCTTCAATTGCTGCATTTTCATCTGAATCTGATCCATGAATAGCATTTGCTTCAATTGAAGTAGCAAATTGCTTTCTGATAGTACCTTCTGCTGCTTCAGCAGGATTTGTGGCACCAATCAAGTTTCTAAAATCCTCCACCGCATTGTCTTTTTCCAAAACCATTGCAATGATGGCACCAGAAGACATATATGAAACTAGATCGTTGTAAAACGGTCTCTCCTTATGCACTTCATAGAATTGACCTGCTCTTTCAGCAGATAGTTTAGTCAACTTTGCAGCTTCTATTCTGAAACCAGCTTCTTCAATTATTTTAATGATTGCTCCTGCGTTACCTGCACCGAAAGCATCCGGCTTAATCATTGTAAATGTCTTTTTTCCAGCCATTATTCGTATTTATTTTTCGCTTCTAAAATTCGCGGCAAAAATAAGAGATTCTTAAAGAGTTTACTTAGCATTCGCGTGTTTTATAAATGTTACTAATTTTGCCGCTCACTTTTGCCCAGCAAGGGCATTTTTTATGAAGGACATACAGGCGCTAAAGGACTTCTTACACAACCCGAAAAAGATCGTAATAACAACTCATGCAAATCCTGATGCTGATGCATTAGGATCATCGCTTGGATTACATCATTACCTCATCGGATTGGGACATGATGTAAGCACAATAGTTCCGAACAGCTACCCTGATTTTTTAGAATGGATGCCTGGGAACTCCTCGGTTATCAATTATGAAAAATCTAAAGAAAAGGCTGACAGCCTTCTTAGCGCTTCTGATTTACTATTCTGCCTGGATTTTTCTGGTTACAATCGGATAAAAGAGATGAAAGAGATTGCTTCCCACATATCTGCAAAAGTGGCGTTAGTAGATCATCACTTAAATCCGGAAATTAAACCAGACTTTAACTTTTGGAACGATAAAGCAGCTGCCACCGCAGAACTTGTTTTTGACCTCATTATGGCATACAGTGGCAAAGAAGCAATTACCAAAGACATTGCAGAATGCTTATATGCGGGAGTTATGACCGATACAGGATCATTTAAGCATAACTCAACCACATCAAAAGTGCACCGAATGGTTGCAGACCTTATTGATTTGGGAGCCAATGTAAACAAAGTAAGTCGCTTAATTTATGACACCAATTCGTTGGAAAGACTCAAATTTCTGGGTCACGCATTGGCAGAAAAACTACAGGTGATAGAACCTTCAAGAGTTGCCTACTTTGTCATTGAAGAGGATGACTTTAAAGATTTCAAGTTAAAGCAAGGGGATACTGAAGGGTTAGTGAACTACGCTCTTTCTATAAAAGGAATTGTAGTGGCTGCAATTATCATCGAGCGAGAAAATGAAATAAAGCTTTCTTTTAGAAGTATTGGTGACTTTGCAGTCAATAAATTCGCCGAAGAATATTTTCACGGGGGTGGTCATAAAAATGCTTCTGGTGGTATTTCAGAGCTCAACCTTGTAGAAACAGAAAAGAAATTCAAAGAACTAATAGAAACGGATATATTAAAAACACGCATTTAAATGAAAAAATTAGTTTACATCTTGCTTGCAGTTATTATCGCTTCATGCGCGAGCAACACCTTCGAAACAGAAGGAGGTACCACAGTCACGTACTTAAAGAAAGGCGATGGTGAAGCGTGGATGGATAGTACAATATCGTACTTTCACCTTCAATACTATACTGAAAGTGGATTTGAGATGTTTAAGACAGAAGAAGCAGCTCCGATGCGAATCGGTGGGCAGTGGTCAGAGGGAAGAGGTGAGCTTTTTCAAGTATTGCCATTATTGAATGTGGGGGACAGTGTTTCGTGCGAGATTGTTGCTTCTGATTTATTCGATAATACATTCAGAGCTCCACGCCCGGATTCAATTCCTGCAGACAGCAAAATATTGTTTTACCTGGCCAAGGACAGACAATTAACAGAAGCAGAATATTACTATGAGGCGGCCTTAAATCAAAAAGAGTTTTTTGAGGCTTCTATAGACACTGCTCAACTCAGTCTCGAGCTTCCTATTCTGGAAAAATACTATGCTGACAATAACATAACGCCACAGAAAACTAAGAATGGCATTGGTATTGTTATTACTGAAGAAGGAGTCGGAGAGAAGTTGAAGCTTGGACAGTCTGCAAAGGTTAACTACTCCGGATATCTTCTCACCGGCGAATATTTTGACTCAAACGTTAAAGAGGTTGCCATAGAACAAGGCCTGTATGACGAGCGTCGAGAGCCATATGGCCCTTATGACATTAAAATCTACCTGAGTAATGTGATTGTAGGATGGCATGAAGCATTTGCAGAGCTTAAAGAGGGATCAAAAGCCACGATGTACATACCAAGTCCGCTTGCGTATGGACCAAGAGAAAGAAGTGAAGTAATAGGTCCAAACTCCATATTGGTATTTGACGTAGAGGTTGTTGAAGTAGAAAAATAACGATATGAAAAACGTACTTTTTGTTTTTGTTGTGACCTTACTAATGATTTTGGTTGCATGCGGAGACGGTAATGTGGTTGTCCAGTTGGACCCAGAGATCCAAAGAAATGAAGATATCCTGTTGATTGATCAGTATCTAGCGGATAATGGATATACCGAAGATGAAATCGACACAACAGAAACAGGTGTAAGATATGTTATATTAGATCAGGGCACGGGCGCATCCATAGGGGAAAGTGACCAGGTCGAATACAATTATATAGGTCAGTTTTTGAGTGATACCATATTTGATACGAACATACAGACCATCGCAGACAGTATCCGATTAGCGCTTCTTGAGGACAGTGTTGGACTTGCAGATAAATCAATTCATGAATTATATCTGAATCAATTCACCGAAAGCAGAGTGTATCAGCCATTTTTCATTACTTACACTACAAGCGGATGGAATTTCCCTTCCGGGCAGGGTGTCGTAGATGGCTTTTTTCAAGGAATAGCAGAAACCTTTGACCAAATTAATGTGGGGGGAGAAGTTCTACTAGTAATCCCTTCTGATCTGGCATACGGTACCACCGGATCGGGAACCCTGATAGATCCTAATACCGTACTCGTATTTACCCTATCACCGACTTCCGTAACCGAACAGTGATATGGAAATTTGCTTTGCCTCGCATAATGAAAACAAGGTGAAGGAAATGAATGCAATCATGCCAAAAGGCATCAAAATACTGGGATTGAAAGATCTTGGAATCACTCAAGAAATTGCTGAAACAGGCACAACATTAGAGGAGAATTCGCAAATCAAGGCCTCATATGTATATGACAGGCATCACATTCCTGTTTTTGCTGATGATAGTGGGCTCTTGGTAAATGCACTAAGTGGCGAACCAGGGGTTTACTCAGCAAGGTATGCCGGCCCGGAACGTGATGACGAAAAAAATATGGACCTTCTTCTCGAACGTTTGGAGAGTCATTCGGATCGCTCGGCAGAATTTCAGACGGTTATCACATTTATCGATCAGGAAGGCAAATCCAAGCAATTTAAAGGGGTAGTTAAGGGAAAAATCATCCATGAGAAAAAAGGGGATAATGGATTTGGATACGATCCAATTTTTAAACCTGATAACTTTAATGAAACTTTTGCCGAATTATCTCATGAAGTAAAAAATCAAATTTCGCACAGAGCTAACGCAGTTCAAAAACTACTTGATTATCTTTCTTAAGCAATGGCTAAACCAATTATAGTCGGAATAACAGGAGGAAGTGGATCTGGAAAGACCCTGTTTATGAATCGCCTCATTTCTAAGTTAAATGACGCCTCACTACTTTCAATGGACAACTATTATGTAGACATTGAGAAGCAAATCAAAGACAAAGAAGGAATTGAGGACTTTGATCGATTGGAATCTATTGATCACGATTTGTTTGTCAAAGATCTAAAAACACTTATCGGAGGGGAACCGATATCCTTTAAAGAATACACCTTTAACAAAGGTGGATCTGAAGCCAAGACAATCACAGTAGAAAGCAAACCTGTCATATTGGTTGAAGGAATATTTGTTCTCCATGTAGAAAAAATACGAGAGCTTCTGGATCTTAAACTTTACATTGAAGCACCACATTATTTAATGATGAAACGAAGGATCATTAGAGATGCGAATGAACGAGGATACGATTTAAACGATGTTTTGTACAGATATGAGCACCATGTAACCCCTTCTTACAAAAAGTACATCGAGCCATCCAAGCACTGGGCAGACCTAATTATCCCCAATCATGATAAATTTGATACTGCACTTAATGTAGTTTCTACTTTTCTTAATCAGTGATTTTAGTACATTTGCCGCACTTTGAAGATTTCGAGTATCATATCGAGAAAATTTGTTCAGGCATTCTTCGGAATAATGTTAGCCTTTTTTGTATTGACTCAGGCTGCAATTATTCCCGACCAACATGTTGATAAGCAAGAACAAGCTGAAAATGAAGAGGCTGACTCACAGCAACTTACTGTAGTAACGGCTGTTCAGTCGTCATCATTTCAAATCAACCTTGATTATCAATCTTATCTGTTAACCGAAGTTTTTTACCAGGATCAGAACAAAGAAAAGGCTCCTGTTACGAAACTTATCTTACCTGCCACGCAAAAAGCGTTCAAGGTCCTCTTTCGGCGTATAATAGCACCTAATGCACCCTGAGCTAGATTTTTTCTAAGCACATCAAGCAATCAATTTATTATTCAATAAAAGACTTCTAACAGAAGTCAAACCCAACATATAATCATGAAAAACAAAGGATTTATAGTATTCTTAACGATACTTATCTCAATACTCTGTATTTATTATCTATCGTTTACCTACATCTCACAAAATATCCAGAGTGATGCTGTAGCAGCCACTCAAACGAATGACGGCACATTGAATCCGACTGAGAAACAGCGGTACCTGGATTCAATTTGGAATGAGCCGGTTTATGATCTCTTCGGTATCAGCTATACCTATAAAGAAATCAAGGAAACAGAACTTAATCTTGGACTTGACCTTCAAGGAGGGATGCACGTAACCCTGGAAGTTTCACCAGTAGACATCATTAAAGGCCTAAGTGGAAACAGTGGTGACGCTGATTTTAACGCTGCACTTGATCAGGCAAAACAAGCAGTAAGAGGTACACAATTAAATTTTGTGAATCAATTCTACAGTGAATTCAAGCAAAACGCACCTCAAAAAGAATTGGCTCAAATTTTTGCAACGGCTGCCAATAGAGGTAGAATCAGCCTTCAGAGCACTGATGCAGAGATTCTCGACATCATTAACACTGAAGTAGAGGGCGCCATCGATCGATCATTCAACATTCTTAGAACAAGAATTGATCGCTTTGGAACTTCACAGCCTAATATTCAAAGGCTTCAAGGAACTGGGAGAATCCAAATAGAATTACCAGGCGTGGACAACCCTGAGCGTGTGAGAAAGCTTCTACAAGGTGTGGCAAAACTTGAATTTTGGGAGGTACACCAGCAGCAAACAGTAGCTCCAGTACTTGTAGCAATGAACAAAGTGATTGTCGATGAAATGAGACAAAACCCTTCTATCGACATTACTGAAGAAGAGCAGCAAACGAAAGATGACCTGACAGCACTGCTTGGTGGTGACGATTCAGATTCTCTTTCAACAAGTGATGAGGATTCATTACAGAATGCTAGGCTGGATTCCATTATTAGCACAAGAAACTCACCGCTTTTTGATCTATTGGTGAATGCACCACAATATCAAGGTCTTATCTATGCTGTCAAAGACACGGCTAAGATTAACCGAATGTTGGAGCGAGAGGACGTTCAGGCACAGATACCTGCTACCATGAAGTTTCTTTGGGACGTAAAAGTAAAAGATAAAGGGGAAGATCTAACGGGTCCTGACTTACTTGAACTATATCCAATCAAAACCAATAGAAGTGGAAAAGCTTCATTGACTGGCGAGACCATTTCAAGTGCTACCGCATCGCTTAATGAAAGGGCTCAACCAGAGGTAACCATGCAAATGAATGCAACTGGCTCTCGAATCTGGGGTAAAATGACCAGAGAAAACATTGGTAATAGAATCGCAATTGTTCTTGATAATTATGTGTTTTCTGCCCCTAATGTAAGAGGTGAAATACCAAATGGTAGTTCGTCAATAGAAGGAGGATTCCAGGATATTGAAGAAGCAAAGGACCTTGCAAACATCCTAAAAGCAGGCTCACTACCTGCCCCTACCACGATTGTAGAGGATGTTGTAGTAGGACCTACACTCGGTAAAGTTGCACAGGATCAAGGACTGAATTCTATTTTGGTTGGTTTGGTCATCGTGATTGTTTTCATGGTGGTTTACTATGCGAAAGGCGGATTTATTGCCAATCTTGCGCTATTCTTCAATGTCTTTTTTATCATGGGTATTTTGGCCCAGTTTGGCACTTCATTGACGTTACCAGGTATTGCAGGTATTGTACTTACGATTGGTATGGCTATTGATGCTAACGTGCTGATCTTCGAAAGAATCAAAGAAGAGCTGAGAAATGGGTCAGGATTGAAAGCTGCTATTTCTTCAGGATATTCCAAAGCATATTGGTCTATATTCGATGCAAACGTCACCACATTAATTGTTGGATTTATCCTTTTCACTCTTGGTCAAGGACCCGTTAA
The DNA here is from genome assembly GCA_965601465.1 of Ekhidna sp. Classification (GTDB taxonomy): domain Bacteria; phylum Bacteroidota; class Bacteroidia; order Cytophagales; family Cyclobacteriaceae; genus Ekhidna. The sequence goes on from OZ271834.1 coordinate 5,134,079, forward strand.
GGGATTTGCAATAACGCTAATGATTGGTATCGTATGCTCATTCTTTAGTGCCGTATTCATTACCCGTGTGATTGTTGAGGCTTTTTCCAAAAAAGGAGACAACTCTAAACTTTCATTCGCAAATGCATTCTCCAGAAATGCACTTACCAACTTGAATTTCGATTTCCTGAGCAAAAGAAAACTTGCTTATGCATTCAGTATTATTTTCATTGGAGTTGGTATCGTTGCAATGATTGTAAGTGGAATTACGCTTGGTGTAGATTTCAAAGGTGGCCGGTCATTTGTAATTACATTTGATGAAGCCAAAACACCAACCGAAATCAGAACCGGATTAAGTGATTACTTCGATGGCGCTGGTACAGAAGTGAAGACTTTCGGTGCTGACGAAATATTGAAGGTTACAACTCCATACTTGATTGATGATGAAAGTGATGAGGCAGATGCCCAAGTAAGAGCAGAACTTATCAGAGGACTTTCAGAGTCAACAGGCTTGACATATATTGAAGACGATACTCAATTGGCTGAAGGTGGATTTACAATTTCAAGTTCATCTAAAGTGAGTGCGACCATAGCGGATGATATCAAAAACTCATCCTACAAGTCAGGAATATTCGCATTGATCTGTATTTTCATTTACATCGTATTCCGATTTAGAAAATGGCAGTTCGGTCTCGGCGCAATTATCGCACTATTCCACGATACCATGTTTGTGCTCTCTGCTTTTGCTATCGCTAACATGCTCGGTATATCTTTCGAAGCAGATCAGGTGTTTGTAGCAGCGATCCTAACAATCATTGGTTATTCCATCAACGATACAGTGGTTGTATTTGATCGAATCAGAGAAAATATGGGAATTAAATCGGGTTCCGAGCTTATTCCTGTATTCAATGAATCACTTAACAATACCATAAGTAGGACATTCATAACTTCAATCACTACTTTGATTGTGGTAATTGTGCTCTTCTTATTTGGTGGTGCTGTACTGCAAGGGTTCTCCTTTGCTTTGCTTGTAGGAATTATCGTAGGTACGTATTCCTCAATTTTTATTGCAACACCTGTTGTAATTGACTTGAATACTAAAAAAGGATAAATTATCTCCCTTTTTGGGCAGAATAAAGCCCTCATTTGCGCCTATGCAAGTGAGGGCTTTTTTGTGCACCATTAGTATTTTCGTTAACTTGATGCTACTAAATCTCTACAACGCTAATGGGTAAATATCCAGTTTATGCCATCGTGGCACTCATTTTCATTGGAATTATCAAGCTTATTCAAGTTACCGCCTTCGACGCTAAGCAATACGAAAAGAATAAAAAATCAAGCTTTTCAAATTACAATACAAAATCAGGTAAGACCCTCCCTAAAACATCTGAAACCAAGGATAAAGTAGGGGAGAATACAACTGATACTACATCCATTGTTGAAGAGCTGCCATTAGCTGACAGCACTCGTATAGAATCAAATGAGCAAGATTCCCTGGAAGAAAATCAAGATTTAACTGTTGGAGAATTTGAGAGTCAACCGTCAGGTTTCGCAACCTCAGAAAATCAAGCGATATATTCAGGTTTAGAAGACCTCAAGAATAATTATCTGGCCCCGATTCTTGAGAGCCTACCTTCAGGCCAATTGAGAGAAGATGTGGTAATAAGGTACTACAGACATGAAAAGGACGGTAATAAAGTTTATGTCCTAAGGAAATTGGGCTTCTACATACACGAAAAAGAGGCGACGGAGACCGCAGGTTTGGGAAGTAACGTACTGTACTATGGCGATGATGTTAGTACAGAAGATATACAAATTGTAGCTTACACCTTACTCGAGGAAGGTTTACCGATTAAATCTATTGTGCCCACACAATTCAGCTGGAAGTCGACCTCCATTGAGGTAGGTACTGATACTTTATTACTTGACAGCCCAGTCCTTTCTGAATCAGACATCCAAGCGTTTAATAAATAATTATCTAGTAGGTGATTTTGAAATCCTTGAAATCCTGATTGGGTATTTCCTTCAACCGAACATTATCAACACGAGATATTGGAGGTCCTTCATGACACCATTTTATAAAATTCTGTATACTCTTTTCATCACCTGCCACTTCAATCATAACAGAACCATCTGACTCGTTTTTGACCCAGCCAGTCAGACCAAGGTTATCCGCTTGAGTTTTAGTAGATGCTCTAAAAAAAACACCCTGTACCCTTCCTGTCACAGTAATGCGAAAACATTTCATATGGCTTCTTTCGATAATCTTTCATGCATTTCGCTAACCTTCATGAGTGCTGCGCTACCGTACCAGGGGTGAAGTTCCATAACTAACCTGCCAGCCTGAATTGCTGGATCTGATTTGGTAAGTTCTTCAGCCTCTTCGACAGTTGCTACCGCAAAAATGTAAATCCCCTTGACTTCCCATTCATCGAAGAAGGGACCTGCTACCACCAATTTACCCTCATCAGCCATACGAGAGATATTATCCAGATGTGCCCGTTGTATTTGTGCGGCTTCTAATGAATCCTGATCTCTATTGGGACCTTCTTTGAGTAATGCCATTACATATTGACGCATGCCATAGACATCAGCATTTGTTTCTGCTGCCAATAGGGAATCATACCCCAATGTACTTATGCTTTCTGATTGTAGCTTTTGTTCTTGGTCACAAGAAACTAAGCCCACAAATAATAGGATCGCTGTTAATGAATTTTTCATGGGAGAAGGATTTATCTCCCAATTTCAACAAATCAACCTTCTTCTGCAACCACTTCGGTTACTTCCGGCACCATTCTTTTCAGCAAGTTTTCAATCCCGTTCTTCAAAGTAATGGTGGATGAAGGGCATCCACTACAAGATCCCTGAAGAGTAACTGTAACCACTCCATCTTTAAATGAAGATAGTTTTATAGCTCCACCATCCATTTCAACAGCTGGCTTAATGTACTCCTCTAAGACGCCCTTAATTTTTGCTTCTGCATCATCGCCAGTTAACTCCTCATCAATGTTGTCTTTGATCTCTTCCGTGATAATTGATTGCCCGGAAAGTAAAAATTCTTTGATGTATTGCTGCACTTCACTTTTTACTTCGAACCACTCCGTTTCTTCCTTTTTTGTAATAGTGATGAAGTTACTCATATAAAAGACTCCCGTTACAAACTCATACTTTTCGAAAAGAGCTTTGGCAAGCGGTGCATCATTTGTAGTTGAAACATCTGGATAATCTCTGCTTATACCTTCAGGCATTAACATGAAGTTTACCACAAACTTTAGTGAATTCGGATTTGGATTGGATTCTGTGTAAATGTTCACGGCTTTTGGCGCCTCTGTCGTCTGCATATTTGGATCGTTTAGCATTACAATCACAAAGTTCGTAGAAAAGTTCGAAATTTCATTTCGAGTTTATCGTAAGAATAATAACCATACTCTTTAATCGTTTTTATCACCCTAAATAGACAAAGCTATGGTCACCAAAAAGATGCAGGTCGCCCTGTTTATTGGCGCACTCACACTTATTGCGCTTGGACTTTCCTTATACCTCTCCTTTATAATGCTGAATTAGTTCTTCGTATTCAGTTCTCCCTCTGATCCCGCTACAAGCGTAGCCACTGTAGCATCACCAGTGACATTAACAACCGTACGCAGCATATCAAGCGGACGGTCTACTGGAAATATAATCGCTATCCAAGCAGGGTTCAATCCGACAGAACCTAGCACAATCATCATCATGATGAGTCCAGCACTTGGAACAGCCGCTGCTCCAATGGAGGCCAATGTTGCTGTAAAGACAATGGTAAATTGTTGTCCCGCTGATAGGTCTACCATATGCAACTGAGCCATGAAAATCACCGCGACGGCCTGTAAAAGACTTGTTCCATCCATATTTACGGTAGCACCGATGGGTAATACGAAGCTTGCCACATTCTTTGAAACCCCCATGTTATTTTCGACACACTCCATCGTAACTGGTAAAGTTGCTGCACTGGAGCTTGTTGAAAATGCCATTAACTGCGCAGGGCTAATATTTTTGAACACTTGCTTGAACGTCATCCCCTTCACAAAAAGCATAAGAATAACCGGGTAGAAAATGAATATCAAAAAGCACAATCCGAATACCATCGTAAGCGCATATGACCCAAGACTTCCAAAAATCTCTAAGACTTCAGCAGGAGTATCCGCCATTTTAGCTATCACACCGGCCAAGAGGGCAAAAACAAAATACGGTGCAACTTTCATCACCATCTCAACCATTTTGAGAAAAACCTCATTGATGCTTACAATAAATGAAGCAACAGATTGAGCTTTCTCACCAACAACAGCAATTGCGATTCCGAAAAATATGGCAAAGAATATTACCTGCAACATCAAACTGTTGTTTGATATGGAAAACACGAGATTTTCTGGTACCATTTCTACAAGAAACTGTAATGGAGAAGCTTCTTGAGTAGAGGTTGCGTTTTCCTTTAATTTCTCAACCTTTTCATCAATGACTTGCTCGGATCCACTAACCTCTTTGACGAACTCGGCATATTTGGGGTTGTTAAGAAAATTTTTATCATCTTTTATTTCCTGACCGGTCTCATTGGCCCATAGCTCATAAGAAATTCTATTCTTGATTCGTTGGGTTTCGTCAAGATAAGTTCCAGGCTTAACTGTATTAACTAAAAGAAGACCTACTGAAACGGCTATTACAGTCGTCACCAGGTAAAAACCTAGTGTCTTAGCTCCCATCTTACCCAAACGTGAGATATCACTCAATCCGCTAATTCCACTGATGATGGAAAATAATACCAGAGGAACTGCAATAAACTTGAGCAACCGAATAAAAATGGTTCCAAATGGATCAATCCAGTTGATGGTAAATTCATTCCATCCAAGTGCACTTGAAATAAAGGCATATACAACACCGGCCACCAGACCAATAAGAATTTTTACGTGAAGGGGTAAGTTTTTCATGTTTTGAAATAAAAGGGCCTAACCTGTTTTGCTTAGCCTCGCAATTTATTGGTTTGAGCCAATAAAGAGAAATCTGCCATGACAATTGCCGACATTGCCTCAACTATTGGCACTGCACGTGGTACAACACATGGATCGTGTCGTCCTTTTCCTTGAACAGTTGCGGCATTCCCTTCTTTGTCAATAGAAGATTGATCTTGCATGATGGTAGCCACAGGTTTGAATGCGACGTTGAAGTAAATGTCTTCCCCATTGGAAATACCTCCTTGAATGCCCCCTGAGTGATTGGTGGTGGTTCTAATCTCACCATCTACATTTTCAATGGAATCATTATGCTTAGACCCACGCATCTTGACTCCTTCAAATCCGCTTCCTAGCTCAAACCCTTTCACTGCATTGATAGATAGCATGGCATGACCTAAGGCTGCATTCAATTTATCAAAAAGTGGCTCGCCTAATCCAACAGGAACATTCGAAATCACACCGGTGACAACACCTCCAATCGTATCACGCTCTTTTCGCACCTGATCTATCAAATCAAACATTTGTTGAGCCACATCGGAATCCGGGCACCTCACGTCATTGGTATCGGTTTTGGTGAGATCCAGTTCTTTATACGATTTCTGTAATTTCAGCTCGCCTACTTGCGAAACATATGCCTGAAATTTCATTCCCAATTGATTCAACATCAGCTTTGCAACTGCACCAGCAGCTACCCACCCTGCAGTAATTCGCGCCGAGCTTCTGCCACCACCCCTATAGTCTCGAATGCCATATTTCTCCTGGTAAGTGAAATCTGCATGAGAGGGTCGGTAGACATCTTTTATATGATCATAATCCTTGCTCTTTTGATCTTGATTTTTTATCAAGATTGTAATGGGAGCACCCGTTGATTTACCTTCGAATACGCCCGAAAAAAATTCAAAACCGTCTGCTTCTTTGCGCTGAGTTGTTATTCTCGATTGTCCTGGTTTGCGACGGTCCAACTCGGACTGAATGAACGCTTCATCTAAATTTATGCCCGCTGGGCATCCATCAATGATAACACCAACGCCAGCGCCATGCGATTCACCAAACGAGGTGATCTTAAAAATATTTCCAATTGTGTTACTCATGAATTATGCCGTCTTTTTGAACAGCAGGTAGGCGGTTAAGCCCAAGGTTAATGCAATAAAGATATTAACTATGATAATAACCCAGCTATTCCCATCAATGGCTTTCAAATCATTGTCCGCAGATGCAATTTGATCGTAGAAATCACCCAAATCATTGGAAGCAATGGATAAGTTTTTGCGGCTCTCTCCAGTAACTCTAATGGTATAATCTGAATTGAGCGTATCATATGTCTCAGTGGTTGGATTGAAATAAATCCAATTAAAATAGTCAGCTAAATTATATTCCCCCGGCTCATTTGGTATCGCATAGAAGTCATAGGTCTTAACTCCTCTAACCTTGCCTCCAGCTCTATTCACCTGTTGCGAAACGTTCGGTGCGTAAAAATCGAAGTTCTTGGCTGCATCGGGTTTTGGAGGTTCGATGGCTGTTACATTTCCCTCTCCCATGATGTTGAATTTGTAGGTAAAGCTTTGACCGGTTTCAAGCTCTTCTGAACTGATGTCTTCTTCTAATTGATAATCTCCAACAGCCACTTGGTCTCTAAGTGGATGAGGTGGCAGCTGCTTTACCTTGACAGACTTAGCCCTTGAATAGAAAGTCTCATAATCCTCTTGCCGGTTTCTACCAAAGAAGGAAGGATTCTTAGCTATCTTGTATTTAATCATTTTTAAGCCTACTGATGGGAACTCAATATCTTGAAGTGTAAGTGGATAATAGGCCGTCTGATAAATTTTATATCTCGTATAGTTACGACCGCCAATTGTCACTGGATCACCTGAAATTTGGTCTATGCTAAAATTCTCTTCCCAACAACTGGGTGGCTTTACTGTTTTAACGATTTCTGTGATTTGATTGGCGAGATCATAAAACCGCATTTCTGCTCGGTTTGCCTCAGCTACATAAAATGCCAACGTCGCGGTGAATCCTTCACCAACATAAACTTCATCCTTATCTAATGAAAGAGCGACGAATGCATCTGCTTTGATATCTACAAACTCGTCCGGCTCCGACCTATTTCTGAAAAAATCCTGGAAAGGATCTCTTGTTCGTCCTTGCCTGGCTTGTCGTTGAACCGGCTCTCCAACCACAATTTGAGTACCTTCTGATTTCACCTCTTGCCCATTGATGGTCATGAAGAAAGGCTCCAATAAAAAAGATCCTTTCTCCGTAGCCTGGTAGTTTTGAGTTAAACTCTGCGTGGACGACATTTTGCCATTCACATAGTTAGTCGTTGTGGAAGATGAGGTTCCTCTCTTGATGAATCCATCAATGGAAGGGAAGTCACTGTATTGCTTTAGCCTGTCATTTTGAACCTGGATGGTAATGGTAAAATACTGATTGATGCCAATCTCATTTGTGCCTATTTTAATCGATGCATCCTGTGCGAAAATATTTGCTGTAGATATTAAGATGACTGCACAACCTATCCAAAACTTGTTCGTTAACTTCATGTGTCTTGTAATTACCAATGGATCAATTTGAAAATTCCATTACATTGCAACCGCAAATTATTTACTCAAACTAAATGTTATAATTAATCATTCGCTAAATCCCAACGCCAAATTTAAAGCAGGGGTTTAGTCATTAACAATTATTCACATGCTAGAGTACTTCAAAACTATTTTATCGAAAGTAAGCTTTGATAAACGGCTTTTTGAGAAGGAACTACGGAAAGCAATCAAGGCCCTAATTCCGGATGAAGTAATAGAATTAAAGGAATGGTGCTACGCCAAATTTGGCAAAAAGTATGAACCCATTCTGGTCACCTGCTTCTCTGAATAGAAATAAAAGCCCCGACGCATTAAGCATCGGGGCTTTCTTTTAATATCAATTTGTATCTACTTCTTGTTCTGAAATTTCTTAAGGATCTGTTCCATGTGCTTACCAGCAGCTTCTCTTCCTCCTAAACCATAAGACAAGGCTACAGCAACAGCGATGGCTCCAAGTGTAAGTCCGAAGGCCAACTCTACGATACTATTGGCAATGCCCATCGTTCTTAGTGCAATGGCCAGGAACAACCCGATTATCGCCACACGTGCGATACCTGCTACAAAAGCATTATCTGAACCACTCATAGATTTATAAATAATTGACCCGAGGAAATTGCCCATGACCAAAATGATCAACCCAAAAAGAACATTTCCAGAAAGATTTAGAATGGTATGAAGTACTTCTGCCAAGCGATCCAATCCAAGCATTTCTACACCCGAAATGACCCCAAAGAAGACAATAAAAAAGTAAAGTATGCTCGAGACGATAGATGAAAGCTTTTGCTCTCCAAGCACTGACTTCAATTGCAATCGATCGATCAGTTTATCAATTCCCACATTTGCAAGGAGATCCTTCACAAAAGATGTGATAAATCCTCCTCCAAGAACGAATATTGTAATGATCAAGATAGCTCCTATAATGTTAGGTACGGAATCTAACATTACATGAAGAACATTATTTGCCGGAGTTGTTATTGCATCTAAGTCTAGCGCGTTCAACGCCTGAATAGCAATTGGAATTAGAATGATAAAGAAAACGATCTGCTGAATGAAATAGACCAGCTTCTCAGTTTCTTTAAATCCTATTCTATTGGCCAACCTATCAATAACACTACCTGCCATCTTCACCAGATTGGAAACAAATTTTGCAACAACATAGCCCACAAAGAATGTGATGATGCTTACAATGATTTTTGGAATGAACTCTATAAATCCTTGATACATTCCTTTAATTGGATCCAGAACATAGCTCACTCCAAGCAGTTCGAGGACTATGATCAGAATAATGAAAAGTAAGATGTAGTAAACAAAATTCGCAATGAACTTATTAGTATCTACAATGGTGTTGCCCAACAGGCGTTCATCCCACTCGGTCCTTTTCATTAGACCATGCACAATTCTCCTTACTAGCAAAGCAAATAGCCAGCCTACCACTAAGACTATTACAGCTCCTAATACACCAGGTAAGGATTCATTAATTGAATCAATGAAGTTTCGTAAATATTCCGGCATGTTCATAGTTAGGTTGGTTTAATTAAAATTAATCTTCTATTAATCCAAATATAGTTTGTTTTGTAATCTTAATTTGAAGATATGCTAACTACTTAAGTTACATTATATTTGTTTTTGCAGGTACGCAAAACACCAAAACTCTCTCGCTTTTAGTTTTCAGATTGATGCTATCATGTCAATCATACTATGAAATTTCCCACCGGAATTGATTCGCTTTCAACAGTGTCTTAAAACGATACTGGAGATTTTGAATTAATGCTAAGATTAACATGTGGAAAATTTTTATTGCTTTTGCTCTTTACGGCTCAGGTTTTACTACAATAATGGGTCAACGTGCGTTTATTACAACTTGGCAAAGTTCACATGTGGGCGATTTTGCTCACATAAATACAGTTGGTGAAGGTTACAACTATTCTATTACGTGGGGCAAGGTTGGTGAATCAGAGGCAGAAGGTACAGAAAGTGGATTGTCAGATACCTACTTTATAACTTTTGATGAGCCTGGTGTGTACCAAGTATCTATTAGCGGAGAATTCCCTAACCTGTTGTTTCAGGACAATGTTGATTTATTATCTGTCGAACAATGGGGTGATATCGCTTGGCAAAGCCTGTCCAATGCATTTAATGGTTGTACTAATTTAGTTATCAATGCCACTGATGCTCCTGATTTATCAGATGTTAGACACATCGGCTCCATGTTTAGAAATGCCAGGTCTTTCAACCAAGATATTAGTCATTGGGATGTTAGCAATATAAATAATATGGATTTATTATTTTATGGAGCAACTTCATTTAATCAACCACTAAATAGCTGGGACGTGAGTAACGTTACCAACATGAGTTTCATGTTTATGTTCGCTGCTGAATTTGACCAACCCCTGCATAGTTGGGATGTCAGTAATGTAACTGATATGAGCATGATGTTCAGAGGAGCTTCCTCTTTCAACCAAGATATAAATAGCTGGGATGTTAGCAATGTCACCAATATGAGTGCCATGTTTCATGATCACACGATATTCAATAAACCACTTAATAATTGGAATGTTGGCAAGGTAACGGACATGAGTCATATGTTTAACAAGGCTACAAACTTCGATCAACCACTAGACGACTGGGATGTTGGTAATGTGACGGACATGAGTCATATGTTTATTGATGCCAAAGCATTTAACCAAAATTTGAATAGCTGGGATGTTGGCAACGTAACCAATATGAGCTTTATGTTTGGTTTGACGGAAGGATTCAATCAAAACCTGAATGGTTGGGAAATAGGCAATGTAAATAACATGTCTGGTATGTTCACTTTAGCGACTGGTATTTCTGTAGTAAACTATGATTCCACACTGCAAAGCTGGGCAGAACAAGATGTTCAGCCCAACATTTCTCTCGGTGCGGATGGTCTACATTACTGTGCCGCTGAGATGGCCCGAGACAAGCTAATAAACACTCATGGTTGGACTATTTCTGGCGATCAAGCGTCCAATCTGGATTGCGTCCAATCTATTGCATTTGATGTCCTTGCATCCAAGAAGATTGGAGATGATCCTTTTGAACTTATAGCTTCGGCTAGCTCAGACCTACCTATCAGGTTTACTAGTTCCAATGAGGATGTCGCTACCATTAGTACAAATACGGTAACGATCGTTGGTGCTGGCGAAACAGTCATTACCGCACATCAAGATGGAAATGGTGAATATCACGCAACCAGCAAGGAACAAAACCTGACGGTAGATAAGCTTGGTCAAACTATACTGTTTGATCCGATTCATCAGACTTATGGTAAAGAATCTTTTGAACTTACAGCAACGGCTAGCTCTAACTTACCAGTTGTCTACAAGGTACAGGATGAAAACATTGCAAGCGTTAATGGAAATCTTTTAACTATCAAAGGCGTAGGTTCAACTGCAATAGTAGCCGAACAAGAGGGCAACCAAGACTACAAGCCGGCTGATCTTTCCACGGAGCTGGTGGTGGCAAAAGCTTCATTGACAGTAAAAGCAGATAGTTATGAAATAAATGAGGGAGAGGTGCTACCAGCATTTACACTTAGTTACTCCGGATTTGTCAACAGCGAAGATGAGACTGTTATTGATGAGCTACCGACAATTCAAGTATTGACTTTAAGTGATAAGCCCGAACAAGGTTCATACGAAATTTCATTGACCGGAGGATCGGATGATAATTATGATTTAGCGCTCGAAAATGGTGTTTTAGTTGTGACCAAAATCAATGTTTTAGGCCTCAATGATGAAAACAGGTATGTTATCTATCCTAACCCTGCCATCGATCAAATACAGATTCTAACTAGTGAGAACGTATTTAGTGTGGAAATCTTTGATAGCTCCGGGAGACTTCAAAAAATGACAAATACTACTCTAATAGAAATCTCTGATTTAAAAGATGGAGTCTATATCGTGAAATTAAAGGATCTGGAGAGCAATTTGAGTTCGATGATGCGCTTAGTAAAGCACGGCAAGAGATAAATTTTTACGCCGAATATTCAAAAACACTTAGCAGCGAAACTTAAGGTTTTGCATAGGCGGCTCCCTAGGAGCCGCTTCAATTTTACTCTTAACTCATCACTCGTCCGTCCTCTAGCTGAATGATGCGAGAACCGTAATCAGCAAACTTTTCGTTGTGTGTTACCTGAACGATCGTCATTCCTTCCTTATGAAGTTGCTTGAGCACGTCCATCACCTCTTCACCTTGTGAGGAATGCAGATTACCGGTGGGTTCATCCGCCAGTAACAGTTGTGGTTTTCCAATGATTGCTCGTACGACACCAACCAATTGCTGCTGACCCCCTGAAAGCTGCTCAGGAAAGAGGTCTTTTTTCGCCACCATATTGAATCTGTCCAACATTTCAGCAATCATACTGGCACGCTCTTTTCCTTTGATCCCTCGGTAGATTAGCGGTGTCTCAATGTTTTCATAAACAGTAAGTTCGTCAATCAGGTGGTAGGCCTGAAAAATAAAGCCGATGTGTTCTTTATGAATTCGGGAAATTCTTTTTTCCCTAAGCTTGTGCACCGGCTCATCCATGAAGTAGTATTCCCCTTCAGATGGACGATCCAGCATACCAATAATGTTAAGCAAAGTAGATTTTCCGGAACCGGATGGTCCCATGATACTTACAAATTCACCCTGTTTGATCTCAAGATCGATCCCTTTTAAAATGAAGGTTCTTTGATACTTCGATTCAATGAATTTGCTTACGTCTTTTAGGTTTATCATTTATTTGAAGTTTTTGACAAGCTAAACCTAACGAAATCGGATGAATTTAGATGCACTAATCATACTTGTATCCACCAGGATTTTCTTCAAGGTTAACTCCAAGTCCTAAAACTATTCGATTTACAAAATTGAAATAGGCGATAACAAGTGTTGCATCCAGGATTTCCCGATCGTCGAAACCAGCTTCTTTTAGTGGATTTACCAGACCAGCATCTTGCGATTTCTCCGGATTTTCAGTCAATATCTTTGCAAATCGACACAGCGCTTTTTCTTTTTCATCAAGCGATGCTTCCTCAAAATTTTGTTGAAAACTCGCCAACTTACCATCATCTTTCCAGAAATTTTTTACGGCCTCCAGGTGATGAACCTGACAATATTCGCATTTATTAGAAATGGAAACAATTACCGCCATCATCTCACGATGAACACGCTTTAACGGAGACTTTCCAAACATAATCGTCATATATAAATCCATATGGTTGACGATAGAGGCAGGATTGAGTGATTGAATTTTATGCACCTCGGCGATCTTCCCACGACTTTTAACCAAGTCGTCATAGATTTCTTTGAGATGACCTTCGGCTTGTTCAGGTTGGACTACATCAATATAAGGCATGGCCAAATATAGGACTGATTAACAAACCAACTAAGGTGTATCGTTAGAATGGTCGATAACATCGATACGAGATACTAAAACATGGTCTGATCCAGGATCAAAAGCATAAGCTTTCCAAAATCGACAACACTCATCATATCATCTTCGGGGCTATTGACTTCCGTGGTGTGAGCAATGACCATGTTATATTTTGGGATAACTACTAGATTCTGTTCACCGGTACCCCGAGCAGAAAATGTCCCTTCCGGAGTGTTAAGAAATGGATAATGCTGACCATCACGTGCCACCCACCAGCAATAGCCGTATCCTCCCAATATCCCTAAATTGGAATAAGATTTCGTGCTCTCTGTTATCCACTGATCAGGGACCAATTGTTCCCCCTTCCAATTTCCTTTTTGTAAATAAAGTAGCCCAAAGAGTGCCAGATCATTCGCCGAAATCCTCCAGATGGTTGCCGGATGAATCGACTGGTCCTCGTAGTGATACTTTTGATCGGCTAAGACATACTTTGCCATTTCAAGCTTATCAGCAATGTCTTCCTTGAAGGCTTCAAACACCGATCTTCCTGTGGTTTTTTCGAAAATTGTAGTTAATGCGTTGAAATCCCAATTATTGTAATACCAATATTCATTCCTTTTATGAGTATCTCTTTGAGGTCTGTTTTTCTCCATTCCGGGTGTCTCGTAAGCTGCTCTATGATAAACCCCAGAGCGGGCTTTTAACAAATCGATGATTCTTGCATCTAATTCTTGCTCAGAAAGCCCATCTTTGTCATTGATGCCTAATTTTCTGAGTGTGGATTGAATATCTATCAATCCTCTAGAGGCATAAATACCAATCATAGTGCTTGTAATGCTCTTCCTTACCGAGAATATATTGTAGGGTTGATCTAGTTCTCCATATTCGAACACACGTTCTCCATTTTGATAGATGATCAAAGCTTTCGTTAGATTTTCGGAGACAAACTTTGTGATCTTATCCTTTTTCTCATCATTCCAGGAAATGGAATCAGACATGTCGGGGAGCCTAAATCCTTGAGAAAACAGATTGGAGCCGGAAAGCAATATGGAAATTATTAGAACTAGCCTCTTCATAATGCTGATAAGATTGATTTAGCAGCAATACTCGAGCTAATAGAGATGGTTACATTTATGAGAATCTGAGCTTCTAATGCTTTTGAAATCGAAGTTGGAAGCCATCCGCTGCACGATTTTCAAGAATGAGTTCATCATTAGAAATATAGACCTCACCAAAATTTTGATCATCCACAATTAATGATTTGAAGTCATTTTCTTCATTAATTATATAGTCGTAGGTACCTGATGCAAGTCCATCGTACAGTGCGTTCATTAATGGATTGTTGTTAACCACAGTTACATCACTTTTTCCAAAATCCCAGGTAATTGAGCCTACAGGAAAGCCTTGATCAATTCCTGTCAAACCTCCATTCACATTAATGAGATCCCATTTTTGCTGAATTTGATTTTCAATGGAAGTATCGTTGCTATAGTCATATAGTAGTGGTTCCTCATAGCCGTCGATGTTTAAGATGATTTTGGAATAGCTTTCTGTTTGTATGGGAGTGAGATCAAAACTCACCTTTTTTGTAAACACTGCTTGACATGCTTCTTTGTTGTCTAAAAGCATTTTCAGATTTCTCTGAATGGGAAAAGATTCTAAAACAACTTCTGCATCCACCATCTCCACAGTCCAGCTGGCACCATCGCATCCCGAAGCGGAATACTCGATTTCTAAACAATTATCAATAATGCTCGAATGAACAATTGTGTAGAAGTCTGTGGCTCCATTTTGATATTTATCCGCATCTAAAGCGATTAATGCATCACAATTAGATTCATTAATCTTATCTTCCTCACACGCATTGAACATCGTGAGCATCACCACCAAAAGGAGTCCTTTCATAAAAGTAGAAGTCATAGTAAAATTAAGCATATAATCATACTACAACTATCCTGCCAGTAACCCTACCGAAGCATTCTAAAGGAGATCGTTTGCAAGGTTGGCCAATTCAGATCTTTCCCCTTTTTCCAGTGTAATGTGTGCAAACATTGGATGGTCCTTGATCCGATCAATGAGATACGACAAGCCATTTGATTGCGAATCCAAATAAGGCGTATCAATTTGATAGATATCTCCAGTAAAAATAATTTTGGTATTCTCTCCGGCCCGGGTAATAATAGTTTTTACCTCATGAGGTGTAAGGTTTTGTGCTTCATCCACAATGAAGAAAATGTTGGACAAACTTCTTCCTCGGATATAGGCCAATGGAGTGATCATCAATTTTTCCTGGTTCACCATGTCTGTGATCCTGGTAAATTCTTTATCATTTTCGCGAAATTGATGCTGAATAAATTTCAGATTATCCCATAGTGGTTCCATATACGGATTAAGCTTGGATTTAATATCACCAGGTAGGTAGCCAATATCCTTGTTGCTTAATGGGACGATGGGTCTAGCTAAATAAATCTGCTTAAAGTTTCTTCTTTGCTCTAATGCAGAGGCAAGTGCTAATAATGTTTTACCGGTACCAGCAACGCCATTAATACTCACCAGTTTTATGTTTGGGTTAAGCATAGCATGCATGGCAAATGTCTGCTCGGCGTTTTTTGGTTTTATTCCATACACCGTTTGTTTTTCAACCTTTTCTACTGCATCGTCAATTGGATCATAATAGCCGAGGACAGAGTTCTTTTCACTTTTTAGAATGAAGTAGTTATTCGCAGGAAATTTCTTTCGCTTCAATATTTTCTTGCGGTCGATGACATTCTTTTTAAACAATTCATCAATATGCTCCGAATTTATGTCTTCCAGCTCAGTCATCCCTGTTGTGAGCGTGTTAACATTTTTGATCTTACCGGTTTCATAATCTTCCGCATGTAATTCCAGCGACTTTGCTTTCAATCTTAGATTGATATCCTTTGAAACTAAAATCACTTTTCTTCTGGGTTCTTGTTCCTTGACGGTAAGTGCAGCATTTAAAATCCGGTGGTCATTCTTCCCATCATTATATATCTGGGTAGCGTCCAACGTACTGTCGGAGTCCATAATTACTTTAAAGGAGCCCTTGGATTTTCCATTTAATGGAATCCAATCTTGAAGGCTGTGATCTTTTGCAAGACGATCTAACAAACGGATAAACTCCCTTGCTTCAAAGTTTTTGGTGTCATTCCCTTTTTTGAATTGATCGAGTTCCTCCAACACCGTGATTGGCAACCCAACATCATGCTCAGCAAAGTTGAGAATTGAATCATGTGAGAATAGAATAACAGATGTATCAAGTACGAAAATTTTCTTCTGCTTGGAGGTTTTAGCCATGCGGATTGTGTGGTTTACATTTCCAATAGGATCGAACGTAATATTGGAGTTTCGCCGGAAAAAAAGAAGTGATTGCGAAGGAATTTGATGAAAATTATTCTACTGGCATGAAAATATCACCTCCTTCTTTGGGCTCAATTTTTAAAGCGCCAGATAAAGCAAGATGGATTAACTTGTTAGAAGCAAGCTTTTTATTTAATCCACTTAATTGAGTGTATTCGGATAAGGTGATACTTGAATGATTTTCAAAGTATTTAAAGAGTTCTCTGGTTTTATCTTCAAAAACGATGGGTTGATTCTCTTTGGCACGTCTCTTCAAGATTTGACGGACCTCATAACTTGCCTGAATTGAGTGATCGGCAGACCTTACAAAGGCTTTGCCGTACCGATGTTTTCTATTTAAAAAAGCAAAGTAGGGCTTTTGATGACCTTCTTTTATCTCATAATGTAAGATTTCGACATCTTTTATTTGAAGGATTTTTACCTGAAAATCAATGAGTGGTTTGCAGAGCTCTTTGATTGCCTTAGTCAATACATATTCATCGTCTTCAGGATACTTTAATCCACTAATGGAGCCATCATCATCAACACCGATGAAGAGATGACCCCCTTGCGAATTTGCAAAAGCGATCACCTCTCGGATGATTTTTTCGGGATGATTGGCCTTTTTCTTAAACTCTACATATTGGCCTTCTCCTCCTCGAATTAGTTTAAGTATTTCTCTGACTTCATCATTCATCGTCCCCCAACTCTGGCATATTAAACATACTTGTGAAGAGGTCTTTGAATTGCATGCCTCTTTCGAGTTGATGCTTGCTTAGCATACTGTACTCCGCTAATCCAAATAACGCAAATTCCATCAAAAAGTATTTAAACCCTTCATGAGGTGTTTTTTGATATTTGTTTACCAATGCTTCCAAGCCTGGAATACTTTTTAGCTCTTTTCGATACTCATCTTCACTGGAATCAAAGATTAAGTCAACCATGTTTCCTTTCTCAAACCATTCTTTCAATTGCTCATATGGATTCCCGGTCTCCTTCTTTCGTTCTTTTTCTGGGTCTGGAAAATAATTGATAAACTGCGATCGGATGGCTTTCCCAACCAGGTTGTTAGCAACTATCCCAGGACCCTCTTGCTCTCCCTCGTATACCAGTTCTACTTTACCGGTAATTGCAGGGATTACCCCAATAAAATCTGTTAAACGAACGCTGGTATTACTATCGCCACTGGTCAACATGCGACGTTCGCATGCACTTACGAGGTTTTCAAATGCTGAAATTGTCAATCGCGCGGAGACCCCACTTTTCGCATCTACATATTCGCTGTCTCTTGCTTCCATGGCGATCTGTTCTACTAAGTCTTTGGCCAGATCAAAGATCTCAACCCCATCTTTCTGTTCTGTTGTAAGATTGGCCTCTTGATCGGTTATCTTCTTACCTATCTCTATTGAACTAGGATAGTGAGTGATGATTTGACTGTCAATACGGTCCTTTAATGGAGTTACTATGGAACCTCTGTTTGTATAGTCTTCCGGGTTGGCGGTAAATACAAATTGAACATCCAAAGGCATTCTTAGCTTAAACCCACGAATCTGGATATCTCCTTCCTGCAAAATATTGAATAATGCCACCTGAATCCGTGCTTGCAAATCGGGCAGTTCATTGATAACAAAAATACCTCGATGTGATCTTGGAACAAGACCAAAATGGATCACTCGTTCGTCAGAGTATGGGAGTTTAAGACTGGCGGCTTTAATGGGGTCTACATCTCCAATCAAATCAGCAATCGTAACATCCGGTGTTGCAAGTTTTTCTGTGTAACGTTCATCTCTACTCATCCAACTTACAGGTGTGTTATCTCCCAATTCTTCTACTTTGTCTCGAGCAAATTTGGATATTGGATTCAAGGGATCATCATTAAGTGGTGCATCTTGAATGACAGGGATATAGTCATCCAATAGACCCGTCATCATTCGTGCCATACGTGTTTTGGCCTGGCCTCTCAGTCCAAGAAAATTGATGTTGTGCCGCGATAAAATCGCCCGTTCAACATCCGGAATTACAGTATCCTCATATCCCCAGATACCTTCAAAAATTTGTTCCCCAGCTTTTTTAGCTTTTATGAGGTTGGCGCGTAATTCCTCTTTTATTGATTGTGGCTGGTATCCAACACTTTTCAACTCCCCTAGTGTATTGATCTTTAATTTCTGCTCCGCAGATAAGTCTTGATAATTCATTGATAAACTTTATTATTTGGCCTTAGGGCCTAGAGATTTTTTCTTCTATTTCTTCGGTAGTCTTCAAAAATCAGGTTACCCAATCCTTGCAGACTGCTGTAGTAGGCGTTTCCATTATTGACCTCAGTAAACTCCCGCACAAATTCTTGTAGGTACGGGTCCGAGGCAATCATGAAGGTGGTGATAGGAACATTGATTCGGCGACATTGGGCGGCCAAATTCAGTGTTCGATTCAAAATTTTTGGATCCAGGCCAAAACTGTTTTTATAATATTTTATTCCTTCTTTCAAGCAGGTGGGTTTGCCATCTGTGATCATGAAAATCTGCTTGTTTTTATTTTTCCTTCTTCGAAGCAAATCCATCGCTAGCTCTAACCCCGCAACGGTATTTGTGTGATAAGGTCCAACATTGAGGTAGGGTAGATCCTTTACCTCGATTTGCCAGGCATCATTTCCAAATACAATTACATCAAGTGTGTCTTTGGGATATTTTCTTTTTACTAATTCGGCAAGAGCCATGGCAACCTTTTTTGCAGGTGTAATACGATCCTCGCCGTATAAAATCATGGAGTGACTGATATCGATCATTAAGACAGTAGATGTTTGAGTCTTGTATTCTCGCTCTCTGATCTCTAAATCATTTTCAGTTAGCGTCAGATCGTTCAAGCCATGATTGATCTGTGCATTACGCAAACTCTCTGTCATTTCGATTTGCTCCAAGGAGTCACCAAACTGGAATTCTCTGTAGTCTGAGGTAATTTCATCTCCCGCTCCCGAATGATTGGTCCTGTGGTTTCCTTTACCCGATTTTTTTAGTTTCCCGAATATCTCTTCAAGTGCACTCTTTCGAATTTCTTGCTCGCTTTTAGCAGTTATTCGAAACTCTCCCTTTTCATTCTTGTCATCGATATATCCTTTGTTCTTGAGATCATCGATGAAATCTCCAATTCCGTATTCCGCGTTTGAGATTCCATGTTCCCGATCCAGGTTGGTTAACCAACTCAAGGCTTCATTGACGTCTCCTGAAGTGATAACCATTAGTTGAAGAAAAATATTAAGCAGATTATCAAAGGTGGTCTGTTCCGGATTTTTGTCTGGTATAAATTGTGTAAATCGATGTCCGATCATAGCATTAACTTAACTAAAATCAGCCAAGAAAGATTTCCCAGAAGTCAGAATAATAAATATCGGACCCCATAAATAGTGTTCTGTGCATAACTGATTGATGAATTGAACAAATTCAGATAGCTCGAAAAAAGTCTTTACCTAAAAAGAAATGAGAATTTTTTCCGTTAAATTAACGTAACGATCATCCAAAATATGCCTGGCAGAAGACCCATATTCGCTTCGTTGATCTCCAATCTTTTTTGGGGAACCAGGGACTTTTTGTTCAAAGCCACACTAGAACCTGCCTCTCACGAAAAAAGAAAAGCGAAAGAAGCTCAAAAAGCAGCTAAGAAAGAAGAGAAGAAAAGTTAATTACTTTTTTGGCATTGTTCGGAATATCATGTCCCAAAAGGGAGATGAAACACCAAATGCATTTCCCGGATCTTTGTAGTGATGAATACCATGGTGCACCCAAAGAATCTTCCAAAAGTTTTTTGGTGGTTGGAAAGCATGGACCATGTAATGTACCCACAGATAGGAAGCATAACCCATTAGGAAACCTGGTAAAAAGCCAAATACATTAATCCCCATCAGTAACTGAAACAGAAAAAAGAATCCCGTTGCTAGCGTAAGACTTAAAGGAATCGGCATTGCCAACCTATCCTTATCCTTCGGATAGTCATGATGAACTCCGTGAACAGCATATGCAAATTTCTCTTGTTTCTCTGTTTTTGGATTTAGGTGGAACACAAACCTGTGCATGATGTATTCTACCAGAGTAAAAGTCATAAAGCCTCCAACGAAGAGTAATGGAGCACTTACAGCGGTAAGATACGACTGTTGAAATCCGTAGATCATCAGCCCGGTAGAAATGATAGAAAATATAATTAAAGGCAGTGAGATATGCGTCCTCGTCAGCCTCTCCATAAACTTGTTTTTAAACAGCTCTTTTGTCCCCTTCGCGTGAGGTTTGTTCTTTAGTTCCATCGCTTATTTTTGTTCAAGGCAAAATTATGAAAAAGAAACCCTAATTTTTCACAAACTCTCTGATAAAGACTGCTTATGTTTTTCTAAAACTGAATTATAGTATGCCTCGTATTTTGGTAGGACATTGTTCACATCAAATTCTTTAGCTCTTGCCAGTGCTCCCTTCTTGAAAGAATCCAGATTTTTGTTATCCAAAATATGGATCGCCTTCTTCACCATTCCGTCTACATCTCCAACATTACAGACATAACCGGATCTACCCTCATCGTTCAGTTCGGGTAATCCACCTGCATTGGTAGAAATTACCGGCACTTCGCATGCCATTGCTTCAAGTGCTGCAAGTCCAAAACTTTCCTTCTCTGAGGTCATCAGAAAGAGATCGCTCACTGACAGAACCTCCTCCACCGCTTCCAGTTTACCTAAAAAACGAATGTCCTCTGTACATATTTCGCGTGCGATATCTTCCATTTTCTGGCGTTCAGGTCCATCGCCAATCAAAAGGAGTTTTGATGGAACTACCTTCCTCACTTCACAAAACACCTTCAGTACATCATCTACACGTTTCACTTTTCGAAAGTTTGAGGTGTGAACCACCAACTTTTCACCATTTGGGCAAATGGCTTTTTTAAAATGCTCTTTCGGTTGTTTTTTAAATCTTCCTAAATCAATAAAGTTTGGAATTACTTCAATGGGCACAGAGATGTCAAAATGCTCTAATGTATCATTTTTAAGATCTTCTGAAACGGCTGTAACTCCATCTGATTTATTGATAGAAAAAGTAACAACAGGTTCATTGGTGGCATCCTTCCCGACGATGGTAATATCAGTACCATGCAGCGTTGTTATGAATGGAATTTCATAGCCTTTAGTCTTGAGAATTTGTTGGGCCATGTAAGCTGCCGATGCGTGAGGTACGGCATAATGTACATGTAGTAAATCAAGTTTCTCATTTAATACAACATCTACCATCCTGCTGGCTAAAGCTAGCTCATACGGAGGATATTGAAAAAGCGGGTATGAGTTAACGCTTACCTCGTGATAGTAGAGGTTGGGATTAAAAAAGTCTAAACGGGTGGGCTGAGAATATGTAATAAAATGAACTTTATGTCCTTTTTTCGCAAGTGCTTTACCAAGCTCTGTGGCCACAACTCCGCTACCACCATACGTTGGA
Organism: Ekhidna sp.; assembly: GCA_965601465.1. Taxonomy (GTDB): domain Bacteria; phylum Bacteroidota; class Bacteroidia; order Cytophagales; family Cyclobacteriaceae; genus Ekhidna. The sequence continues at coordinate 5,155,821 of OZ271834.1, forward strand.
TAACAAACAATTCCTACCTTCATGAATTAGGTCTTTTCTTCAAGGGAATTAAACTCATAGAAGTATCAATTAGTTTCGTGATTTAAATTTTCAAGTGATTGATACAAAACATCGTGGATGTGTGTTCGGGTGTTTAAATTCATTAATTTCCAGTTATTCGCATCCGGGTAAATCCTGTTAGATAAGAAAACATAGATCAGATCGGTCTCGGGATCCGCCCATACCATAGTGCCCGTAAAGCCTGTGTGCCCGTAACTCTTATCACTTGCAAAAGATGAGGCTGAATCTTTCTCGCCATCTTTCTTGTCCCAACCTAATCCTCTACGATTATTCTCAAAATATCGGGTGTTTAGTTGCGATATTGTACTTCTTGAAATGTACTGCCTACCTCCATAGTAACCATTATTCATAAACATGTACATCATTTTTGCGAGATCAGTAGCCGTTGAAAATAATCCGGCATGTCCGGCTACACCACCAAAGACGAGCGCATTTCGATCATGCACCTCACCCCAAACCTGATAGCTACGATAGCGATCATCATATTCAGTTGGAGTTATATTCTTAGGTGAAACCCCTTTTTGTATCGGATTGAAATTTGTGTGAGTTAACTCCATCGGATGATAGAAATTTTCTATTAAAAAATCTTCGAATGTTGTTTCCGAAACCTCCTCTATCAAGAGATGTAAGATCATAAAGCCTAAATCACTGTAACGATACTCTTCCGGATTCTTCAGACGTTTAGATTGTACCAGGAAACTTTTCAAGGAATCTGCCATGATTGGATGGGGCTCTAGTCCATATGTTCGAATATCTTTTGCTTCATCCTCTGCATTCTTGTAATAGAAGGCATCGAGTCGATCGCCATCCATCATCATACTCCAAAAAGGGACATAAGAACGTAAGCCAGCATTGTGTGAAAGCAATTCACGTATCGTAACTCCAGATTTATTTGACTCTTTGAATGCGGCAAGATGCATACTTATAGAGTCGTCCAGGTTGATTTTTCCTTGATCTACAAGTAGCGCTATAGCAGGAAGCGTAGCAATCACTTTGGTTACTGAGGCGATATCATATCTCGTATTGCTTGAGACCGGTAATAAACTATCATAAGTGAAGTAGCCATAGGATTTTTGCGTGACTATTGACCCATTCTTAACCACAGCGAGTTGGATGCCTGGCGTAGCATATTTTCTGATGGCCTCTGCTGCTAACGAATCTATAAGATCTTCATGATCCAGGCTAAACCCTTCATAACCAGGATCGCTGAAACCTAAATATCTCTCATTTGGGATCTTTCGAGCATTGGGATGATCACTTCGACCGATCATCCCATGAGATCCAAACAACATTTTCGCTATTAAAATATCTTCATTCTCAATTTTGACCTCTGGAAGAATTATTGCGGATTCCATGTGACTACTCAGTCCAATTTGGATTGCAATGTCACCCTGTTCAAGTTCTACTTTATTCGAGCGAACGTCAACCACACAAGCAACACCCGGAATTCTGTAATCCAATACTTCTACATATTGGTTCAGTCGATTCTTAAGTTTATGGTCCATACCTATGTAGGTAATTATTTGATCCTTTATCGGGAACTGATGATCTGGATCAATAGCTACAACACTCGATGTATAAATGGCTTCCATTAAGGATTCCGGCATACGGTAGACGGGGCTAAACTTTGTATACTTTGATTCTTTTAGACTAGTATAAAAATTGGCAAAACTCTCTTTAGCAACTTTATTGCTCCATTTCTTGAGTTTGCTGGTGTTATCATTTTGACCAGCGATCCAAATGGTGGGTTGGACATCAACTTCGTTTTCAAAGTCTTTCTTAGAATCAGGAATTGAGAAAGAAAGCGAGGATTTATTCAAGAAATAAAATGGGGAATAATCATTGACTTCATGAAGCACCTCCTTTTGAAGCACTGTAAATCCAGCAGTATCAGGTAAAATCACATGATTCACTCCATTCGTTCTTCCAAAATTTTCGAGGAAGTCGTAATAGTTCTTTCTTATATGCTCGTCTTCAATTGCTGCAATCGTGGTTAATGTGGGCAAAATAATGTTATCATCAGGCAATGGATCGAACCTATTATCAAGCTGAAGTGCGACATAGTAATTGTCGTCTTTTAGAAATTGGTCAATATATGAAGACCAGTCACTGAAATAGATTGTAGACTTTTTTTTGTGTTTGATAGACTTGTAGAAGGAATCACCATCAATCCATACACCCTCAGTTATTTCTGCATCTATTGCAAAAACCCAAGTATACATGAGTGTAAAAATGGATAGTAGATATAGTTTCATAACGGTGGTGCCAAATCGAGTCCTGAGTATTGATTCATTCTCAATTGTGCAGATTAAATTTGAACAATTTTTTATTCATGTCGTGTTCATTAATCATAACATTCGATCAATAACTATACCCAATGCGATTTCCGTCCCTTTTTCGTCTACCAAAACATCAACAATTTCGAATACAACCGAGGTATTATGACCCTGTAAAGGAGGAAATTAAGGAACGAACGGAAAGAATCAAAGAACAGATGGAAGGACAAGAGACTGGAAACTACCAGCCATCTAAGATAAATTTCAAAAGAAAAACTAAGTCTGCACCATTCACTTCGATGATTCAACTGGCAATTGCTGCGCTTTTGGGTTTGATGGTTATAGGTTGGCTTCAATTTGGGAATGAAGTATTTACCTATGCTCTTTGGATCATTGTTCCGATTTACCTGTTATACCGACTCAAAACTTTGAGGAAACGCAAATGAGTGATATCATTCACTTACTTCCAGATGGCATTGCCAACCAGATAGCTGCAGGTGAGGTTGTACAAAGACCGGCGTCTGTTGTAAAGGAGATGCTTGAGAACAGCATTGATGCAGGTGCTACCTCTGTTAAACTGATTGTAAAAGATGCAGGAAAGTCATTGATTCAAGTGGTGGATAATGGTTGTGGTATGAGTGTCACCGATGCTCGTATGAGCTTTGAACGACATGCTACCTCCAAGATTCGTACTTCTGAAGATCTTTTCAAAATTCGAACGCTCGGCTTCAGGGGAGAAGCAATGGCTTCTATTGCGGCTGTTGCACAGGTTGAATTAAAAACCAGACATGCCGAAGATGAGTTGGGTACTCAATTAATAATCGAATCCTCCGAGATAAAAAGTCAGGAACCAATTGCACAAAACCAAGGTACTTCTATCTGCGTCAAAAACCTTTTCTACAATGTGCCCGCTCGAAGAAATTTTCTGAAATCGAATCCGGTAGAACTCAGACACATAAATGATGAGTTTCAACGGGTCGCCTTGGCCAACCCTGAAATCGCTTTTTCATTCGTTCAAAATGATCTTGAAAACTATAAACTTGATGGTGGAAAGCTCAGTAAGCGCATCGTCCAGCTTTTTGGTAAAAGCTATCAACAGCAACTTGTTCCTTGTAGTGAAGAAACCGATTTGGTGAAAATAAGTGGATATATTGGTAAACCGGAAAACGCCAAAAAAACACGCGGAGAACAGTTTTTCTTCATCAACAACCGATTCATAAAAAACAGCTACCTCAATCATGCGGTCAGTCGTGCCTATCAGGGCTTGCTGAAGGAAGATTATTTTCCATTTTATGTCCTTTTCATAGAAATTGATCCGGTCCATGTGGATATCAATGTGCACCCTACCAAAACCGAGGTGAAATTTGATGATGATCGAATGCTATATGGAGTAATTAATTCTGCTGTAAGACAAGCATTGGCATCCTTCAATGTGGCACCATCATTAGATTTCTCGGCTGACGTAAGTTTTGACCATTTGAACGTTCAAAGAGAACGTTCTTCTTTCACCTCAAAGAAGGACCGAGATTATGGTGCATTTAAATCTTTTGAAAGCAATCAAGAACGGTTAGATAAGCTTAATGAACTTTATGCTTCAGCATCTAAGGAAGAAATTGCTACCATAGAAGAGGCTGAAAAGGAGCGAGTAGTTCAAACCACATTTACCAGTTCTATTAATCAAACGCTGGAGGTTGATGAAAAAAAGCCAACATATCATCTTCACGGACGTTATTTGCTTCGACAGGTGAAGAGTGGTATGGTAGTTTTGGACAAAGTCTCAGCTTTGGAACGGATTCTTTTTGAGGACTATCAAAAGTCGATGAAATCTGGAACTGGAGTCTCACAATCGTGTATGTTTCCACAGCAGGTAGCATTAAATCCATCAGATTTTGCCCTAACAATTGAGCTGAAAGAGGAAATCAATCAGCTTGGTTTTGAATTTGAACAAATGGGTGAGCATATGATTGTAATACAGGGAATCCCATCAGAGCTGGCTCCCTGCAACGAAAAGGAGGTCTTTGAAGGTCTAATAGAACAGTATAAGTTTAATGCCGAAAAATTAGACCTGCCTAAAAATGAAAGTCTTGCCCGAGCTTTAGCCAAACGCACAGCTACCAATCGTTGCAATAAGTTAAAGGATGAAGAGATGGATCATCTGATGGATCGTTTGTTTGCATGTGAGCAGCCAAATTATACGCCTGATGGAAATCCCACTTATGTTTTGGTTAGCTTAGAGCAAATAAATGAGTGGTTCAAAAAGTAGTTATTAAAAGAAAATATAAGAAAAGTGTTTAGAAGCCCCACCCCAGTTGTTAAGAACATACTATTGATTAATGTTGGCCTTTTTGCCATTACGGCAATTTTTGGTCTTCCGTTGAACCAGTGGTTTGGGCTATATTCTATTTTATCAGAAAATTTCGGAGTTTACCAATTCCTGACTTACATGTGGCTTCATGGCGGGCTGGGACATATTTTCTGGAACATGTTGATGATCTTTTTCTTAGGGCCCTTGCTTGAACAAGTCTGGGGTGGAAAGCGATTTGCAATCTTTTACCTGGTGTGTGGAATTGGTGCTGGATTGTTATATGGCACGGTGGATTACATGGGAAAGCTTTCATTGAAAAATGATGCTGAGATTTATTTAAGCGACCCAAGCCCTGAAGCTTTTGAGCAATTCATAATCGACAATAAATCCAAGATGAATGTGGCAGCTATGTCTGAGCTTTTAGATGCTTACAGCGAAAATCCGCGGTATGAGCAAGAAACCTTAAATGCTGTACGAGTGATTTATGAAAGATACATCAATTACAGCTCGATGGTTGGGGCTTCCGGTGCTTTGTACGGCTTGTTGTTCGCGTTCGCGTACTTATTTCCCAACACAGAATTTTATATCTACTTTTTGTTTCCGGTAAAGGCAAAGTACCTGGCATTCTTTGCGGCAATGATCTCGATATATTCTGAATTTAATCGGGCGGAGGGGGACAATGTGGCTCACCTTGCGCATCTGGGAGGAATGTTAATAGCGTTTATTTTGTTGAAATTTTGGAACAACGATACTAAGAGATTTTATTAAGTCATGAACGGAGGCATATTAGACGATTTTAAAAACGCCTGGAACAAACCCAATAATGCGGTTGCTCAAATCATTTTGGTCAACGTCATTGTGTTTGTCTTCACTGGCATCATGCTAATATTTGGGTTTGGGAACCAAATCAGACCGATTTTAGGTCTTCCATCAGATTTAGGAACGCTTGTTTTCAAACCATGGACCGTCATTACTCACATGTTTGTCCATGATGGATTTATGCACATTCTCTTCAATATGCTCTGGTTCTTTTGGTTTGGTAGAATTATTCAGGAGTTTTTGGGCAGCGACAAAGTAATTTCACTTTTTGTACTGGGGGCCCTCTGTGGTGCAGCAACATTTATCACAGCATATAATTTAATACCCCAATTCGATCAGGTTGTTTCTCAGGCAACGATGGTTGGCGCAAGTGCTGGTGTTACTGCTGTAGTAATTGGTGCCGCAGTTTTCTCCCCTAACTACACCGTCTATATGATTTTCATTGGTCCTGTGAAGATCAAGTACATCGCTTTAGTGACTGTCTTTTTAAGCCTTATTGGTGCCAGGGGAAGTATAAATCCGGGAGGTGAATTTGCCCACCTAGGTGGCGCACTCATGGGATGGATATTTATCAGTCAACTGAAGCAGGGGAATGATATTGGAAGCTGGGTGATCTCATTACTGGCATTTGTTAAGAGTATGTTTGCTCCTCAGCCAAAGATTAAGGTCACTCATCGATCAGGCAACAGACGTCCCTCCAAAAAATCGAAAGCAAAATCAGCAGAATCTTCTAACACCCCTCAAGCAGAAATTGATGCGATACTTGATAAGATTTCAGAAAAAGGGTATGAAAGTTTAAGTAAGGATGAAAAGCAAAAGCTTTTTAATGCCAGCAAAAAATAAAACTTATCGAACACGCTTGAAATAAAGCATTTGCTGAGGCTTACCCTTATTTTTTTCGCTTATGGTATAGAAATCTTCATTATACCAGCAAATAGCTTCTCCTTGTGGTTCTGGGATGTAATCAACCATAATCGCGTCCCAGGCGAGTATGCGATCTACCGCAGATTCCTTGGATGGTCCCCAGTAGTAAATGGCACCATAATGCTTTAGCAAAATTTCTCCTTTATCATTCATATCTGCTGCAGTAAATAGCTTAGCCGGAACAGTTCCTTTAGCAGTAATGGTTACTGGCTTGTCATTTGCCTCAAATGGAAATGAGTAGACCAGGGCATTTTCTTCTCGCTTTGTCACCAAAACAAATTCATTTTGGATCCTGTCAAAAAGTAATGCCTCTGCATCCCTTGCACCTTCCGCATACTTGAATGACATGGTTGTAATATTTGATTTGTCTACTGCAATTGCTCTTTTTCCATCAAACTTTGGCTCAGGAATCTTTAGCAACTTCACGTCCTTGTGAACCGCTTTGTTATCTCCAATTTCTGCCACATAGATATATGATTCATCTCCATGGTTAATGGTAACTACCTCTTCCCAATCCCTATTATTCACTCCTTTCAACTCTACCTCCATCACAATTTCAGCACGATCGCTTATCAAGTATAGAATGGGATCTGCACCACTGTCATTATGTGTCCAGAAGTATCCAGGGTTTAAATAGGATTCTTCGATTCCGGAAACCTCAACCAGTCGGCTGTCCTCGATGGTAGCCACTACTTGTTGACCATGAAAAAACTGCTTGATAGAAGCTGCGGAGAAAGTAATAAAAGCGATTAGTAGAATTAATCCGATTCTCATTCGAAAATGAATTTAAGGGGTGCAAAACTAAGAAAAATTCGAACAAGAAGAACGGCAAAAAAGAATGGGGAGAGTACTACTACTCTCCCACAATTGTGTGTGAATAAATCACATTACCTTCATAATCAACGAATTGATTGAATATAGATCTTTGATACTGTAACATTCTGGTCGTGTCTATCATCTCTTGAAAATGAAGCACTTACTCAGCGGAATACTGATTGCCATTACAATTAGCCTGCAAGCACATCCTGGAATTGGTTTTATTTATGATGGCGACCAAACGATATACTACACGGATCTAAAACACATCTGGCAGGTCAACACCCTCTCAGGAGAAAGTCAAATATTTATTGAAGATGTACACAGTCATGAGATTGTAATGGACAGTTTGGGAGCCATCTATGGCGAACACTATTGGTACAATGAATCTCAAGTGCTTTTTAAAAACTACGTTTGGAAGAAAGAAAAATCAGGTCAATACTTTAAGGTTCGAGCAGATCAAGAAGGGGAAAATGATGACTTTAGTTTCGTCAGGGATGAAAACTTTTCTGGCTATCTAATTACGGACTTTGGTGATGCTTACCACATAATCAAATCGACGGGCGGTCAGGAGGAAATCTTATGGAAAGGATCGCTCAATCGGCCGACCTGGAAAGCGTTGGATCAAAAGGGAAGACTTCTCTTTGTCGATTACCCAGGGGTTTATCGGCTTAATTCAGGTAAGCTTGATACGCTTGCCAGCGATTTAAGTAAGTCAAGGCTACCATTTTCAGTGCAACGAGATGACCACCATATCTATGGTATCTGGACCGATCCATCAAATAACATTTATGTAGCCATATTCGGTGCAAGATCAATCATAAAAATTGATGATTCATCGGATAAGCCTCAAGAAATCTATAAATCTGATTTTTTTTGGTCCCCGGTCAACGGATTGTTTGATAAAGAAGGGAATCTATGGGTACTTGAAGCGACGATGACAGGGAACGTGCGAGTGGAAAAGGCTGATATAAATTCAAACAATGGATCTGTTACCTTTTGGATTGTAATTGTAGTCATAGGGCTGGTGGGAAGCATGGCTCTCATTCGAATCGTAAAAAATAGAAAATCGCAACGATTAAATTCGGTGGTCTAGCTTACTTTCGACTTGTTCGCAAGTTGACCGCAAGCCGCGTCAATATCTTTGCCTCTACTTCGTCTTACACTCGTATGAATGCCCCCTTTGATCAAGTGATCTGCAAACCGATCGATGGTTTCAGGATCTGCCTTTGTAAAGGACGCTTCTGAGATTGGATTGTATTCAATAATATTGACACGAACGCCTGGCACCTTACGTGCATATTTCAGAAGCTTTTCTGCATCCTCAATTGAATCATTGAAATCGTAGAACAAGATGTATTCGAAGGTGATGCGATTGCCCGTTTTCTCATAGAAATACTGCAATGACTTCAGAAGTGCATCAAGTGTGTTGGTCTCGTTAATCGGCATGATGGTGTCTCGTTTTTTGTCATCAGCGGCATGAAGTGATAGCGCGAGGTTGAATTTAACTTCATCGTCGGCAAGCTTCATGATCATCTTGGCGATACCGGCAGTTGAAACCGTAATCCGCTTCGGGGACATATTTAGACCATCTTCCGAGATAATTCGGTCAATTCCTTCCATCATTCCTTTGTAGTTGAGCAGAGGCTCCCCCATTCCCATAAACACAATATTTGAAAGCGTCTTTTGGTAATGCTCTTCCGCCTGATCACGAATGGCAACTACCTGGTCATAGATCTCTCCTCCATCCAGGTTTCGTTCCCTTTTCATATACCCGGTCGCACAAAACTTACAACTCAGTGAACATCCTACCTGAGAGGATACGCAAGCTGTCATCCGATCATCTGCTGGTATGAGCACCCCCTCAATTAAGTGCTTATCATGCAATCGAAATGCAGACTTGATCGTGCCGTCATTGGAAAGCTGAGAGTTATCTATCGTGATGTGATTAATGGCGAACTCTTCCTTTAGCTTTTCTCTCAGTGTTAATGATAAATTGGACATTTCATCAAAAGTCTTTGCTGACTTTGTCCACAACCACTCCCAAACCTGCTTTGCCCGGAATTTCTTCTCATTATTTGCCTCAAACCAGGCGATCAGTCCCTCCAAAGATTCTTTCCTAATGTCCTTCATGTTGCAAAGGTAGGAAGTAACTTCTGTTTCCTTGTTGACTTATTTGGCATCCTTTTCTTGCAATTATTTGCCAGCGTGAAATAAAAAGTTGTCCCCTGGCCCACTTCTGACTCAAGCCAGATTTTGCCACCGTGCAATTCAACAACCCGCCGAGTAATAGATAATCCCAGACCCATCCCTTCATAGAGTTCATTAGAATGCAATTGTCGAAATAGCTGAAATGCACGAGGGATGTCCTTTTGTGAAATTCCCATACCATTATCCCGTAATGCAAACAGCCACTTTCCACCTTTCTTCTTGGCAGAAACAGAAATATTTGGAGCTACATCTTTGCGCTTATATTTGATAGAGTTGCTAATCAGATTTTGAAAGACTCGCTTGAGTTCATGCTTGTTTGCATAAATAATGGGCATAGGACCAATATCAAAAGTGGTGTCCGTGCTGTGTACAGATCCATTCATTGAATCGATTACTTCATTGATCAGGTTTTTGACATCAACCGACTCTCTTTTAAATTCAATTCCTATGCTCAGATAGTCGGAGAGTGCAGATACGAGTTCAGACATGCGGTGACCTGCCTTCTTCGTGAAGTCTATCAGCTTCTGTCCATTTTCATCGAGCAAATGATGATAATCAGCCTCTAATATGGCGGCACATCCTAAAACGGTATTTATAGGCTCTCTGAGATCGTGGGTTGTGGCATAATTAAACTGCACCAATTGATTATTTCTGGTTTTTAAAATCTTCATTTGGCCTTCGAGTGCCTCATTTGAATCCTTAAGTAATTGGCAGGTTCTCGCCCCCATTGTCACCACGAGAAGCACAAATATTGCTCCCATTAAAAAGATGACCCCTGTCAGGATTGGTAAGATCTGGTTTTGACTGGTAAGGATCACGTAGATCATTCCAAAGTATCCCAATTCAAAAAAAGACATCAATATCAGAAGTTTTCGCCATCCTTTTCGAAAGGTATCATCTTCCAGTATTTGAAAGATATTCCTGGTTTTCAGTATTGCCAGGAAGAGTATAACAGCGCCAAGCAGAATAAGGGTGATAATTAAATTGTCCATGAATGCCTATTTGAGTAGTCTACAAAGGAACGGGCTAGGACGCATTGAGTATGCTTGTAACGGTGAACGTTTGGTAGACATAGCCCTCTAAAAACGTTTCAATAAGTAGACAGCTAATGGTAAAAAACTGGCCTAGAAGGTAAAGGTTCGCTATTTTCGTCCAGTGACTCTAATCGATAAGCTAAATAGCGCAATTGGTAAGACGGTGTCCTGGCTGACACTTTTATTGGTATTAGTGATAGTCATCGATGTAGTGCTTAGATACACATTAAGCATTACTTCGGCAGCTTCATTTGAACTGGAATGGCATTTATTTACAGGCATTTTTCTCTTAGGTGCTGCCTATACTTTCCAACAAGACAGGCATGTTCGGGTAGATGTTTTCTATGATCGCTTCTCAGATAAAACCAAGGCCTGGATCAATTTGATTGGGGGATTGTGCCTATTGTTACCATTTTGCTTCATCGCTTTCTGGGAGTCAATATCCTTTGTTCAAAGTTCCTATGAGCTAGGGGAAACGAGTCCGCAACCCGGTGGATTACCTGCCAGATGGATCATCAAATCCACCATCCCAATTGGCTTTCTTTTACTTGGACTTCAGGGAATTTCATCTATTACCAAATCACTAACCACCATTTTAAATGGAAGACCATAAAAAAAATAAATCTACGGAAGAAAAGACCCCTCAATGGCTCAAAACCATACAACTAAATAGCTGGGAAGCTGAGTTGCTTATCTCTGCTTTGGTACTCTATGCACTCTTCCAAATTCCGGACTATTTAAACACTACCTCATTACGCTACTTCGAAAAAGGTAGCCGAGTGCACAGTTTGGTTGAGATCCTGATTGATGCAGTTCAACTACTCAGTTTCGGGTACATTCTTCACATTTTAGTACGTGGAATTTGGGTCGCCTCAGTTGGGCTTAGCTATGTGTTTCCGAGCGGGGTAAAACAGGATTCACTAAAGTTCAAAGGCAGGTTTAAAAAAGAATTACAAGAAAACGGGTCGCTTGTCAAAATGGTATTGCGATTGGAAGAATTGTCTTCCATCATTTACGGTATCTCTTTCATCTTCTTTGGTACACTGGTAGGTTTTGGAACTTTGGTGTTCTCATTTCTTGGCTTCATTGAGTTAATAACCCCAGCAATGAACCAAAGCTCCAACATCGCTTTCATCGCAAGCGTTCTAATTCTGTTCTATGTTTTTCTAAATATTCTGGTATTCATCGACTTCATCACAAATGGAATATTCAGAAAGAAAAATTGGTCAGCTGACTGGTTCTACTGGGTGGCGAGAATATTTCGCGTAGTTACACTCTCATTTCTTTATAGAAGATCATTACTGGTTCTCATATCGAATACGAAAGGATGGAAGTCATACCTGATTCCATTCATTGTGTTAGGTGTCACTATGGGGTATTTGTACCTCATCGATGTAAGAGATGATAACACCAGAGATAATTATTTTGAACGAATGGCTGCAGGGGATTATTCAAGCTACAGCTATGAAAATACAAGAAACGAAAAAGATTACCTCATCGCAACTATTCAATCCGATATCGTCCATGATAATACCTTAAAGGTTTTTCTAAAAGATCTTGGATCATTTGGAGCACTTTATATGTTCGAAGGCAAGAAAAAACTTGAAAGTGGTAAATGGGACAAACTTCGATCCGATAGCATTAACCTTTACTTTGACAAAAGACTATCGATAAAAATTGACAGTACGGAAATTAAAGGTCTTACCTGGTTCAGAACCCAACACCCCACAACCTATCAATTTGGTTTTACAACATTTATTGATTTGAATTCATTTGATCGAGGGGCTCATTTTCTGAAAATTGGTATTGACACCACGGGGATGAAGCCGATAGCAAAGGATATTGTGCAAAAGAAGAACTACTCTCTACAAACCATTAGCAACATCTATTTCGTCTACGACAAGCCGTGATTGAATACCTACCCCTGATACTCTTTGGAGTCATTTTTCTCCTGATCCTTATTGGATACCCGGTGGCATTTACGTTGGGAGGTCTCTCGGTCATTGTGGGGTTAATGGTTTTCGACACTGACTTCTTCTACCTGCTGTCTCTGCGGATTTACGGAACGATGCAGAATTTTGTACTACTGGCAGTCCCCTTATTCATATTTATGGGCATCATGTTGGAAAAATCCGGTATCGCTGAGAAGCTCCTACATACCATGAGTATGCTTTTTGGAAGTATCCGTGGCGGCCTTGCCATCGCCGTAGTTGTGGTTGGAGCCATGTTGGCAGCCTCTACCGGAATTGTGGGAGCTACCGTGGTAACCATGGGCCTCATCAGTCTTCCAACGATGTTGAAGAATGGTTATGGGCCTAGAATTAGTACTGGAGTCATTGCATCCTCAGGAACCCTGGGTCAGATCATTCCTCCATCTGTAGTCCTTGTCTTGCTGGGAAGTGTCCTTAATATTTCTGTTGGTGATTTGTTTTTAGCAGCAGTCATTCCGGGTGTATGCCTGGTCATGATCTATTTGCTTTATATCATCATATATGGACAGATCTATCCGAGCCGTGTACCGAAGGTTTCCAAAGAACAACTAAAAGATTTTCGCAGCAAGGGGTTTACCCTTGAAGTTGTGAAGTCGTTTCTATTTCCATTTATATTAATACTCATTGTCCTTGGTTCCATTTTCGCAGGTGTCGCTTCTCCAACAGAAGCTGCAGGTGTTGGTGCCTTTGGAGCGATGATTCTCGCAATCGGCAGCAAGAAATTCAACCTTTCGATGCTGAAAGAAGTGATGAAAGAGACGACCATGCTTACTTCCATGGTCTTCATGATATTGGTTGGCGCAACTGCTTTTTCGTTGGTGTTTCGGGGACTGGAAGGCGATAAATTTCTTTTGAGTCTTATTCAAGGCGCCAATATGAATGTAACAACCTTTCTGATTGTGGTGATGATTATTGTCTTCATCTCCGGTTTTTTCATTGACTTCATTGAGATTGTATTCATCATTGTACCAGTTGTTGCCCCCATATTTGTTTCGCTCGGGGTAGATCTTATTTGGATAGGTATTCTACTTGCGGTAAACCTTCAAACTTCCTTTCTCACGCCACCATTTGGATTCGCTCTATTCTATTTAAAAGGTGTTGCTCCCTCGGAAGTTAAAACCAGGCACATCTATCAAGGAATTGTACCATTTGTTGTCATACAGCTGCTGTTTTTGATTCTATTGATTGTATTTCCTAATCTGATTTCAATAATTTAAGGAGTTAGATTTCTATTGATGTGAGAATTTCTATTTGTTTAATCTGTCTGTTTTCATTTCTGACTGGGTTTACTCAAGAATACAACTTTTCCAGACTTACAGAAGAAGATGGACTTCCAGGCAATCGAGCTTCATGTTTCTTGAAAGACAGCGAAGGGTTCATTTGGATAGGTACGGCCAGCGGACTATGTCGCTATGATGGATACACTATCAAGCAGTTCACCACAGATTTTGGGTACGATATTTCCGATGAAATTATTAACACAATCATTCAGGATAAAGACGACATGATATGGATCGGAACCAATAGTGGCGGCTTAAATAGGTTGGATCCAAAAACAGAAAAAATTGTCACTTTCAGACACGACCCAAAAGATCCTTCGTCTATTGCCGGAGACAGGATAAGAGAGCTTATTGAAGGAGATGACGGTGTTATATGGATTGCTTTTGATAATGGCATTGGCTTAAGCAAATTTGATAAGCACACAGGTAAATCAGTAAACTATAACCCTTTCGCAACGATATCAGCTGCTGGTGTCAAAGCTATTCGGAGTATGGTCCTCGATTCGAGAAATCCTGGCACTCTTTGGCTAGGAACAACTAGTGGGCTTATTCGATTTGATATTGAAAGTGAGAGCTTTGAGGTAATAGATCATCCGCTCAGTGCGATTGATAGGTATGGCCTTTTTGCCCTGGACCAAGTCGACGAAAATCGGTTATTGGCAGGCTTTTTTCATGCCGGAATAGATATTTATAACCTGAAAGAAAAAAAATGGGATGAGGTTTACGATGATCCTGTTCATCAAAACCGTATTTTCGATTTATCCAGAAAATCCGAAAATGAGTTTTGGGTTGCCGCTAGAAAAAAGGGACTTGCAGTATACAATACAGATCTGCGAGAGCTAACCTTTGTCCCCTCCGATATAAATAATCAATCTACGCCCTTCCCAGGATTTACAACAAGTGTATACTCGGAGGGAGATCGTGTATGGATAGGCGGAAAATATGGGGTATCGTATTCAAACACCAAGAGGTTGACTTTCCCTTTCGATTCAGTTTCCCATCCCAAGACGGAGGCCGGTCAAATAATAGAAATTTCAGGGAAATACGACAAAATCTATTTTTTAGAATTTCCGTTCCATGGCTTAATCCAACTCGATAAAAATACTGGTCAGGAGGTGATTCACCTTAAGGAAAAAAATCTTGTTTTTCATGACATGCTTGAGCTGGAGGATGTAATCTACTTTTACGAGCGAAATCGTGACTTATACATCTTTGATAAAGAAACCGCAACCCTCTCTCTTCTACCCACGCCACTTGTCAAAGAAAGAAAACTTGCCGTAAGCGGAATTAAGGAATGGAATAGCACTCATGCTATTTTATTGACTTCATATGGTGGGGCCTGGAAGTTGGCATATGAGACCAACGAAATAACTCCTTTAGTAAATCATGAAAACAATGACGAATGGCAGCAAGATTTACTTTTACACGAAGATGGTACCATATGGATAGGAGGGACCAAAGGGATAGTCATATATAATCCTTCCACTAATGAAGTGTCCAAGCTTCCGCTAAGTGTTATTGAAAGTGAAAAAGAAAAACATGTCCATGCACTTGCAAAGGGACTGGATGGAGTCATTTGGATAGGTACAACAAGAGGACTCGTAAAACTTGAAGGGGAAAAAGAGACCCTTTACAATGTTAAAAACTCTGATTTGGCGGGGAACATCATTTATCAAATTGTGATAGACTTAAGTGGGCATTTGTGGCTGAAAACACAGAAAGGCTTAAGCAAAGTTATCCCATCAGAAATGGAAATAGTTAATTATGATCGTTCCGATGGTATCGATTCTGAAGGGAAATTATCGTCCATAGAAGGTGAAATTTACTACGGCACCTATGGAGGATATTTTAAACTAAATAAGCAGGCAGTTGGCGAAGAACAGCATCCACCCAACGTTCATTTATTGACTTTTCAGGTTGCAAACCAGGATTTTAAGATGGAGAAAAATATTAACTACACTAAAGAAATTCATCTTAAATACTGGGAGAATTCATTCTCGCTTACCTTCTCATCGCCAAATTTCGAAAAGCCTGAAAAGATTCAGTATGCCTATCGTCTCAATGGATTGGAGGAGGAATGGATAAGTAACCAGGAAAGAAGATTTGTCAACTATACAAATATGGATGGGGGTACATATACTTTTCAGGTAAGAGCTAGAATAAGTGAGGGTGAATGGGGTGTCGCAAAATCAGTAGACATACATCTGGCCTCCCCCTTTTGGGAAACATGGTGGTTTTACCTTGCCTGTGGTATTGTTGTTTTTGGATCTGGATTTTTCATTTACACCCTTAGAATTAGAGCCATCCAAAAAACGGCAGATCTTGCTGCTCAGGAGCTCCAAATTGAAGCCCTCAAAAACAGATTTACAGAATTGCATTCAAGTCCCTCTCAACTTGCAGTCCAACTAAACTTGAAAGAGCTAAATCAGAAACTTAATAACCAGTTAACCCTTCGAGAATTTGAAGTCCTGAAGCTAAGTCTTGAAGGAAAGACAAATTCAGAAATTAGTGATTCGCTTTCCATATCGGTGAGCACCGTAAAATTTCACCTTCGAAATACCTACTCTAAAATGGGTGTAGGAAATAGAAAAGAAGCTTTTCAGTACATGTTGAACACATAATTTACCAAGAACTAACCCATAGGGTTAGGTAAAAATTGGATTTAATGGCTGTTTTTTGAGGAAATAGCCGCCATGAAGTCCTTAGTTTCAATTATTACACTACTCATAGCTACCTGCATTTGTGGGCAAACTGTTACCAGTTCATGGGAATCAAAATCCAACCGTGCTTATAAAGAAGGAAAGCTTGATAGCGCATTATACTATGTGTCCCTGGCAGAACCTACTCCTTCGATTGAACTAAGGAGGGTTGAAATCCAATGGAAGTTCGGTGCCCTCAATGAAAGTTTACAAGGAATCAACAGATACCTGTCAGATTACCAGAATTCCGACAACCTCCTTGCAGCCTATCTTTTGAAAGGTAAAATCTTGTTCAGTATGGGGGAACCTATGGCTTCTGTAGCGTTGATGGACTCCATTTTCCCATCATTGAAATCCTCTGTTTATCAATCTGAAGCCCTAAATACCAAAGCAAAAAGCTTGATTTGGGCAGGTAAAGCTTCAAATGCATCCACTATAAACGATCAAGCAGATAGTATTTATCAAGCCAATGGTATAGAACATCCAATCCTTCTAGGAAATATCTACAATGTGAAAGGAATAGTATTCTACTTAAATGGGGATTTTGATCATGCAATCGAAAATTTTGAACGTGCAATTGATGAAAAAAAGAAGGCCCTTGCTACTACCCACCCAGACATCATTTCACTCTTCGGCAATACAGGTGTCATGTACAAGAACAAACAAGAATTTGACAAGGCGCTACAATATTACGGATATGAACTAGAAAACTATGCTAAGTCATTGGGTGAAGACCACCCACTGGTTGCCACCACCTATCTAAACATAGGCAATATATATGGCATCAAAGCTGAATATGATCTTGCCCTTCAGTCCTTCAGCAAATCACTGAAAATACGAAAGGACAAGTTGGGGGATGATAACCCACTCACGCTGGATATTTATGAATGGCTAGGAAACATATATGCTGACATTGGTGAGTATAGCAAGGCTCAAGCCATCTTCAATAAGGTGCTGAAAGGAAGGATACAAAACTTTGGTGAAGAGAACCATTTTGTCTCGCTTACTTATTACAATCTTGGCGAGATCAATTACATCTCTGGCAATTACGAAGAATCACTAAAGAACTTTAGAAAAGCAGCAGATATCGGTGAAGTGGTTTATACCAAAGAGAATTTTGAGCAAGCAGGCAACTACAATGGAATTGGCATGTCATTGGATGCGCTGGGAAATTTGGATGAGGCCAAGCGATTTTATTTTTTGTCGCTAGAACAGTCTTTCCCAGGATACCAATGGAATGGTAATGGCAACCAACCTCCAAGAATCACCAATTATTTGAAGTTTGATGAAGTTTTTACTTCGCTCATTGGACTTGCAAAATCCCATGCCAAATCGCAAAACTTAAAAGCCCTAGAAACTGCTTTGGAATTCGTGGAACGTTCAAGAGAATTAATTGACATCCACAAACGAAGCCTTACCATCAAGTCAGACCAAGTATTGATTTCAAGAAGCGCCAAAGAGCTAGCCGATGTAGCCATTGAGATCAACTTTCAGCTTTTTGAACAGACTGAAGATGTGAAATATCAAGCTTCTATCTTCCAATGGAGTGAATACGTAAAAGGAACAACATTGCTCAGCACACTTTCAGATCAGAAAGCGAGGCAATTCTCTGGTATCCCAGAAGAGTTGTTAGCACAAGAGCATCGATTCAGGATTGAAAAGGACTCAATAAAATCATTAATCAGCGAGTCTGATCAAAAGAACAGTGATTCAAACCTGATTGAATCTCTTCTGGAGACCGAGAAAAAACACGAGGAGTTCATTGAATTTTTAGAAAATGAATATCCAAAGTATTCGGAAATGAAGTATGGTCTAAAACCTATTTCGATCCATGACATCTCCAAGTCAATCCATTCTCCGAATAAAGCCATCATACAATATTTTGTATCTAACCAAAATCGAATATTTGCCTCGATCATTACCAATGAGGGCCATGAGGTGGTGGTAACAAAATATCCTAAACTAGAAGATAAAGTAGCAGATTTGAGGAAGTCACTTGATGAAATAAACGATTCCAAATTCGTACAATCGTCCAAGGAACTCTACAGGGCTATCTTCCAACCTTTAGCGGGTTACTTGCAAGGGGTGGATCAGTTGACAATCATTCCTGATGGTATATTGGGGTATATCCCATTTGAGTTACTCCTCAATGGTGATGGAAAATATCTGCTCGAGACTTATCTGATTAAGTATGATTTATCTTCTACCATGCTTGCCCAGCGGATCGATGAAAAATCTTCTGTTGATAAATTGCTTGCCTACGCCCCAGAATTTGGCACATCAGAAGAGACAAATAGTGAGTTAATCCCTGTGCGGTCGGAAGCGCTAGAAGCATTGCCTGGAGCTATCAACGAGGTTGAAGAAATCAAAGCTGTCATAAGCGGAGAATTACGGATTGGTTCAAATGCCACCGAATCTTTATTTAAGTCAGAATCAGCCGAATTCGACATTCTCCATCTTGCTACTCACTCCATCATCAATCAAAGGGATCCTAATTATACCAAATTGATGTTTGCACCAGACGAATACGAAGATGGTGAGCTACACATTTATGAGTTAGAAAACTTGTCCTTGAATGCTCGTCTGGTAACACTTAGCGCTTGCAATACCGGAATCGGCAAAATTGCAGAAGGGGAAGGAGTAATGAGCCTGGCAAGGTCCTTCAGGTCCGTGGGAGTGCCGAGTGTCGTTATGAGTCTCTGGCCAGCTTCAGACAAATCAACTCCTGAGTTAATGAAATATTTTTACCAAAATCTTAAGGATGGTCAAACGAAAGATGAAGCATTAAACAATGCAAGAAAATCATATTTATCTACCGCCGAGGGCAAAGCAAGGCATCCTTTTTATTGGGGCGGATTTGTTTTAATTGGAGATAACAGTCCCATTAATAATGAAAGGAATCTTTTGGTATATGTGATACCTTCTGTTCTAGTTATTGTGACAATTCTGACTGTCTATCGAAGGAAGAAAAATTATCAAAGTTGAGCTAATAAAGCCTTTGAAGTCGCAGCAAACTCAGATTGACCCTCTCCCAAGGCTTCTAGCAATGGAATGGCTTTTTCTTTATTGTCAGATTTTACATGTATGAGCGCAGTGTACCAAATAGACGGAGTTTCGTAGCTTGGATCTTTTAGGTCAACGACCTCCTGAAAATCCGAAAGTGCACGCTGATAATCTTTGATTTGAATGTAACATACCCCTCTAAAGAAGTAGTCTGCAGCTAATAAGACCTCCAGCTTATTAAATTCATTTATGGCCATCTGATATTCACCTACATCGTAGGCTGCATACGCTAGGTCTCTGTTTGAAGGATCTTCATCACCCCTAACCGTCGTTAACTCATAATTCGGGTACAGTTCAAAATATTGATCAAATAGGACTGCTTCTTCAGGTTTTGTGAAATAAAACACTGATGAAACAACCAGGGCAATGGATGCCGCAATGCTGAGGTAAGTGGGATGTATCACTCTCGTACTGTTGGTTTTCTTCTCAAACTCAACCATCCTTCCACGCAGCTCTATCCTGGAAATTTCGTCACGAACTCCAAGCTCATAAGCTAGTTCTTCTTTCTCCTTCGCGGAAAGGCTTTTTTCATAAGCCTCCTGCTCAACTTTGGTGAGTTTGCCTTGAAGATACTTAATTCTTAACTCATCCATCGGCTAATGGTTTATTTATTTTTGATCTGAGCTTCTCAAGACACCTCTTTTTAGTGGTTCTTGAAACCGCCTCACTCTTATGGTTCATTAGATCCGCTATCTCACTCATGGATCTTTTTTCAAAATAAAAAAGTCTCAAAATTTGCTTGCAGGAATCTCCTAGAGACTCAAAAAGCTCCTTGGTTTGACTCCTTGCAAGTTCATATGCCTCTGAAGCATCTTGGTCAGTTGCTAAAAAGTGATAATGTTCCGATAGCCCTACTTCATGCTTTTCTTCCCTGCTGGTAGCATCAAACTTTTGCCTGATTCTATTCTTTCCAATCCCAAAAACATACGTTTTTATCGTACTCTCGATCTCAACCAACTTCCCATTCATCACTTTTTCAAAGAAAATAGTCATCGTATCCTGGTAATGATCCAGTGCATCATCTTCAGAAATTCCAAACTTCCCGATACTCCAACTCACAAATTCTTTCCGGTACTTCAAATACAATCGCTCCATTGCCTTGGAATCTCCTCCTCGGATATCGACAATTATCTCCTTTTCACTTTTTCTAAAACTGACTTTCACTTATTAGTCGTCAAAACATGGATTTGTGAACAATGATCAAATAAAAATAAAAAAATCAGGATTGTATGTTCACATTCTAAGGATAGCCCGACTAAGGATACGAACCAAATCACTATAGCCATGACAAACGTCTTAGTCAAAAAAATTCTACTCCTTGTATTAATGCTCGGAATAATGAGCATGACCAAAGCTCAGAATGTCAACATCCCTGATACCAACTTCAAAGATGCTTTGCTCACTCACAACCCAATCATTGATACAAATGGTGATGATGAAATACAGGTAAGCGAAGCAGAAGCTTTCACAGGTTTTTTGCAGATTATTAATAAGAATGTCTCAGACGCAACTGGAATCGAGGCATTTGTCAACTTAACAAAGTTACAATTCAGCTTGAATCCACTTACTTCATTGGATATCAGTGCCAATACTTCTTTAAGTACGCTATATGTGACCGGTACTCAAGTAGAAACCATTGATCTTTCAAATAATATATTATTGGATACAGTTCATGTAGGACTAAACCAGCTTACATCGTTGGATGTGAGGAACAATCCTAATCTCAATTTTCTTTATTTCATCAATAACAACATAAGTAGCTTCCAGCACGACCCTGGATTACCGGCCCAACTTGAAGTTTTAGGATATGGTGGAAATCCAATCGCCACCATTTTTGACTTTTCTCCATACATCAATTTGAAGACACTCGATTGTAGAAATAGCGGATTGACCATTCTGGACCTAAGTTCATTTTCAAGCTTAACCGGACTCTCATGTAACGACAATCAATTAACTAGCCTTAACATTAGCAATGGGAATGATTTTAGCTTTTTAGTTGCCAATAACAACAATCTTACATGCATTACAGTCAATGATCCCGACAATATTCCAAGTAGCTTATTAGTTGATCCAAATGTTGGATTTGACATAAACTGCGATGATCCTTCTGTTCGGTTCAATGACCCTGCACTCGAAGCAGCTTTACTCACAATCCCCGGAATTGATGTCAATATGAACGGAACAATCCAAAGGAGTGAAGCTGTTTTAATCACCACTAACATTGATCTTAGCAATTCAGGAATTGAAGATGCGACAGGAATTGAAGATTTTACTGCAATAACCGGCATTGACCTTTCCGGGAATGCACTAGTGAACCTTAACCTGACTGCCAACACAGCACTTACTTCTGTCAATGTCTCTAATAATGATTTGAGGTACTTCTCCATTGCCAATGGCACAAATACAAGTATTACCACTTTTGATGCAACTGGAAACAGTAATCTAAGTTGTATATCCGTAGATGATCCAACATTCTCAACTACTAACTGGACAAGCATCCCGGCCGGAACAGGATTCGATACAGATTGCATCGTTGACATCCCAAACACAAATTTCAAGAATGCTTTGCTTTCGCACTCACCAGTCATCGATACGAATGATGATAATGAGATTCAGGTTTCCGAAGCTCAATTGTTTACTGGTGAAATAGACTTTTACATTAAGAATGTTTCTGATGCCACAGGACTGGAAGCATTTACCAACATCACCTCAATCAGGGCTGGATTTAACAGTGCCTTGACATCAATAGATATTAGCCAAAACAGGGCCATAACAAGACTTGAAATAGAAAATTGCAGTTTGGGTTCTTTGGATGTTTCCAAGAACATTAAACTAAAGGAAATCACGGCTTACGGAAATGATATCATGTCAGTTGATCTGAGTCAAAATACAAGACTTGATGAATTGTGGATTAGCGGCAACCAACTCTCCTCTCTTGACTTAAGTCAAAATGTTGAGCTTAGAACCGTGCGTATATGGGATAACAACATTGCTAGTTTCACTCCATCCTTATCAGCCAATTACATTGAGTTGTCATATGGAGAAAATCCTTTTGCCGCCTCATTCGATTTCACTCCTTACGCTTCCTCTTTATCTACTTTAAATGTATCTAACTCAGGTATGACATCCATCGATGTTAGTATGATGACTCAACTCAATAGCTTATATGCAGACAATAACAACCTCACCACCCTCAATGCAAACAACGGACGTCAGCTGCTAAACCTTCGAGCACTAAATAACTCGGAACTATCATGTATATCTGTTTTCAACACAGATGTACCGGCAACCAATCAGTTATCGGTGGATACTGGCGTAAGCTATGAGGAAGACTGTAATAACCCGGCACTTAGGATACCAGATCCGAACTTTAAAGCCCTACTCTTGTCTCAGAATCCAAGTCTCGACCTTGACTCTGATGGAAAAATAAGTACTACCGAGGCGGCTGCTTTCACTGGTACGTTGGATGTTAGTAATTCAGGAATCCTCTCTCTGGTGGGGATCGAAGCATTCACATCTCTCACAGGTTTGAATCTGGATAATAATCAGGTTATCACACTCAACTTATCCCAAAACATTGCGCTAACATCTGTAAGCGCAGCTAATAATGCATTAACTGTTTTTAGAATTGATAATGGAAACAACTCAGCTATCACTTCTTTCGATGTAACCGGAAATCCTGACCTTGATTGTATCATGGTTAGTGACGTAACCTTCGCTCAAAATAACTGGACCAACATTCCCGTAGGTTTAGGTTTTGGGACAGATTGCGCCGTAAATATTCCTAATGCAACACTCAAAACCACCTTACTGACCCACTCTCCAACCATCGATATCAATGCGGATGGTGAAATTCAAATAAGTGAGGCATTCGCATTTACTGATGACCTGTTCATTGCAGCAAACACAGCTATTACAGACTTAATTGGAGTAGAGGCATTTGCGAATATCACTTACCTGTATGCCGGAGCAAGCAACCTGCAAAGCGCTAATGTGACCCAGAATACCAAGATCAGAGATCTACGAGTTCTTGGCAATCCTAACCTGGCCGAGATCAATGTTACAACAATGCCAGATTTATCCGAAGCATGGCTATCAAGCCAATCATTGACTTCAATAGATCTAAGCAACAATCCCAATCTCATAAACTTATACATTGGAGCAAATGACCTGACCGAATTGGATCTTTCCAACAATCCTCGTTTGGAAAAACTAAGTGCCGGACAAAATCTGATTGCATCTATTGACATAAGTAATAACTTAGATTTAAAAGAGATTTTTCTCAATCAGAACCAATTATCATCATTAGACATCTCGCATATCACCGGATACACAACTGGAAATATTACCATAAATCCAACGCTACAATGTGTGAAGGTGCATAATGTCAGTTTCGCCACGGCCAGATTGGTAAAAAGCGACTACACATCCTTTTCTGAAGATGAATGTCCTCCGGCCTTTCCAGACCTGAAGTTGTTACAAGCATTGCAAACACATAATCCTGTGATTGACACCAACGATGATGATATCATACAGCTCGACGAGATGCTCGCATTTACAGATACATTATTCTTAGGTTCCAAGCAGATTACAGATCTGACTGGACTGGAAAATTTCGAAAACATAGTTGGCCTTGAACTGAATAACAACTTTCTGAACTCAGTAGACCCAACCCCTTTCACAAATCTGAAGTATCTAAATGTTCAAAGTTTATTAGGAGGTGGAATTTCTTCCTTGGACTTGAGTGCAAATGCTGCATTGGAACACCTGAAAACTGGTTTCAATGGACTCGATGCACTTGATGTTACAAATAATTCGAATTTGAAAGAGCTCTATTGTCAAAGCCTATCTCTGACAAATCTGGATCTTACGAATAATCCTTTGCTTACAACATTGGAAGCTCAAGACAATGATTTTTCAACCCTGAACTTGACGGCTAATACGATGCTAGAAACATTAAACCTTAATAACAGTCCGATTACAACTTTGGACCTTACACAAAATCCGGCACTGAAACTTCTAGATCTTCAACTAGCCGAGCTCTCAAGTCTTGATTTAAGCAACAACAGCGCATTGACTCGCTTGTCTGTCCAAAATGCAAGTGTAGAATCACTATCAACATTGGATCTTACAAACCTTGTCAGCCTAGAATTTGTGGATCTTGCAGAAATTGGGCTATCGTCTATTACGTTTGGTAATAGTCCAAACTTGACAAACCTTATTTTAAATCAAAATCCTCTCACGGCTGTGGATTTAAGTTTACTAACTGGCTTGGAGAATGTGAATATTTATGGGACGAACACGTTGACAGATCTGACATTGGGTAATCATCCTAATCTTGTTGAAATTGATGCCTACGAAAATGCGCTGACAAGCTTAGATCTGTCAGGATGCCCAAGTTTGGAGGAAATGTACATTGAGTATAATCAACTGCAAACGATTGATTTATCGAACAATCCTCTGCTAGAGGAAATCTACATACACAACAATCCACTGACAGAAATTGACTTTAGTAATAATCCAAATCTCTACTCAATTGATATATATGAAACATCACTAGCGTATTTAGATTTCAGTCAAAACCCAGATCTGAGATATGTATATGCTAATGACAACAATCTATTAGGATTCAATATTGCTAACGGTAGTAACACAGATATCGATGGTTTAGATCTTACGAACAATCCAAACCTCAGCTGTGTGACAGTGGATGATGTGGCGTATGCCCAAGCGAACTTCACAGACATTGATATGGGCGTTTCTTTCAGCACAAGCTGTCCGAACTACGAAAATGAAATCTTGGCATTCACCTTTACGGGTATCGATGGAGATGCCCTCATTGATGCAGCTGAAACCACTGTAGATGCGGTAGCTTTAGCTGGGACCAACATAACCGCTCTTGCTCCAACGATAACCCTTTCCGAAGGAGCTACCATTTCTCCTAATAGTGGAGCTGCTCAAGATTTTACAAATTCATTGGTCTATACCGTTACGGCAGAAGATGGTACGACTAAAGAATGGGATATTACAATAACCGAGGCCTTAGCAGATCCTACTGACATCATACTATCTTCATTAAGCATAGGCGAAAACAATAGCTTGAATGATGTGATAGGGGACTTCTCTACAACGGATGCAAGTTTCAATGACAGTTTCACCTACACATTTGTTGACGGGGATGGAGACGAAGATACAGGTTCATTCAAAATTCTAGGGGATGAGCTACAAGCTGATGAAGTTTTTGATTACGAAACAAAATCCAGCTACAACATTCGTGTCCAAACCAATGATGGTAAAGGTGGTCTGTTCGAAAAGGCGTTTGTAATTAACATCAACGACCTAAATGACACTCCCACTGAAATTCTGTTAGACAACAATTCCATTGATGAAAGTAACCCGATTGGCACTGTAGTGGGTATTTTATCAACATCAGATGAGGATGTAAACCAAACCCATACTTATACATTAGTGTCCGGTCCGGCCGATGCTCATAATGCATCATTTACCATCGAAGGGAATCAATTACTAACTGCTGAAGTCTTTGATTATGAGACCCAGGGTCTATACTCCATTAGGATACGAACAGACGATGGAAATGGAGGAACCTTTGAGTCAGGATTTGGCCTTTCTGTGAATGATTTACCAGCTTCAATAACCTCACTCGATCTTTCCAACCAGTCGATCAATGAAAATGAAAACTCGGGAACATTGGTAGGTTCTTTTACTACAACCGGCGAGGACCTTTCAGGAAGTTACGCGTATACACTTACTTCTGGTGAGGGAGACGATGACAATGGATCCTTCACGATCACCAATGACCAACTACTTACAGGTGCAAGCTTTGACTTTGAAACCAAGAGTAGCTACAGTGTTCGTGTGATGACCGACGATGGTACATTGACAAGAGAAGAAGTCTTTACTATAACCATTGAGGATGTTTCGGAAACACCGACTGATATCACACTGAGCGCGGCTTCCATCATTGAAAATAATACTATCGATGATCTCATTGGAACATTGAGTACTTCTGATGAAGATTTGGATGAATCATACACTTATCGCCTCGTAAGTGGTGAAGGTGATACTGATAACAGTGCTTTTTCTATCGTTGGTGATGAGCTATTTGCTTTAGAGGTATTTGATTTTGAAACACAGAATTCTCACACCATCAGAATCCAAACTAACGATGGAAACGGAGGAACCTTCGAGAAAACATTCACCATAACCATTGAAAATGTAAATGAAAGTATCACGGTGGTATCTGCTATTGATGATCAAACTGTTGAGGAAGGATTTAGCACGTTAGAAATTGATCTAAGCGAAGTATTTGAAGATGCTGATGGAGATGCGCTAACATTTGGTACTACAAGTTCGGATGCGTCTGTTGTAACGGTCAGCAATTCAGGAACAACGCTTACAATCACTGAGGTGGGTGTTGGTATTGCAACGATCACTGTGACTGCAGACGATGGATCTGGAGAAACTACTTCCGATGAATTTGATGTGACCATAACTGAAATCCCGCTTGGTTTAGATGAAGAAATTTCGCTTGAAGTTTATCCAAATCCGACCATCGATTTTATTTATATTAATGCAGATAAGCAATTAGATATTACCCTCATCAACCTAAGGGGACAAATGATTCAATCTAAGAGCGGAAAGGCTGTGCAAATGGATTTAAGAGCTTTGAGTGCAGGAACCTACCTGTTGAAATGCTTGGATGGAGAATCCTCCACAACCAGACGCATCATAAAGGCAAACTAAGGCAGCATTAGCTATGGCTATTGCACTGGGCGGCTCGAGGAGCCGCCTTTTTTTATTAATTCCCTCTGAAATGTTCACATTACCTCTTTGGCATGACTAATAAGAAATAAATCGCATGCCTTATGAAAAAATTACTTCTATATCTAATTGTTGTATGCTTGGTGCAATTCCTTGCTTTAAGCCAAATCAAACTGGTGGGAACAGGGGAAAACTCAGTCTTTGCCATAAATCCGGACGGAAATGAGCCAGAAAAATGGGTTGATTTTAGCTTTCCAAAGCGGTCATTTGGAAACCTCACGCTATTTAATGGGAAAATCTGGGGAACTACTGAAGCGGGTGGCCCATTTGATGCGGGAACGATATTCAACATGGATATCGATGGAACGAACCTGCAGGCTCTCTACAATTTCGATAACACGAATGGTGCTAATCCCAGAGGAACACTGATAGTAAGTGATGGAAAACTGTGGGGTACAGCCTTTAGTGGTGGAGCAAATGGCGATGGTGTGCTTTTTTCAATAGAATCCGATGGAACCTTTACCAGAATACACGATTTCGATGGTACCGGAGGTAGCGATCCTATTTACAATCTGACAGAAATAAATGGAGTGCTATGGGGAATGACACCAAATGGTGGAACTACAGGAAATGGAGTGATCTTTTCTGTTGACACCGATGGAACCAATTACAGTGTACTGCACCACTTTGATGGCACAAACGGCGGTTCACCCAATGGTGGGCTTACATTGAGCAATGGAAAAGTATGGGGAACAACTAATAGTGGGGGAGCAAGTTTCGATGGAGTCATTTTTTCAATCGATCCGGACGGAACCAATTTCACTAAAGTTCACGATTTTGATGATACAAACGGGAGAGAAACTCAGCATAGCAGCCTTGTTGAAAGCAATGGAAAACTTTGGGGAGTAACTCAGCGAGGTGGTTCATTGGATAATGGAGTCATCTTTTCGCTAAACAACGATGGAACAGGTTTTACTAAACTTCATGACTTTGAAGGAATTACCGGAACCCGTCCATATGGAGGACTCATAGAAAACACTGGTAAACTGTGGGGGATGACTTATTCCGGTGGTACGTCGGGCGGTGGAACAATCTACACCATCGATAACGATGGAACCAACTTTACCAAAGTCCACGACTTTGTTTCGCAAACCGGAAGACTTCCATGGGCAGAACTGACACTTATAAGCGGAGAGTTTTGGGGAACTACCATTTCAGGAGGTGTAACCAATGACGGAACAATTTTCACCATCAACACGGATGGAACCGACTACACGTTGATTAATTCGTTCATTAATCCTCAAGGAAGTGGACCATCAGGCGACTTGATTGAAAGTAATGATAGGCTTTGGGGAATGACCGCTGAAGGTGGAGCATCCGGATACGGAATTGTTTTCAGTACAAAAAAAGATGGATCTGATTTTACCATAATCCATGAGTTCGACCAAACAATGGGGGCTTCTCCTGTTGGATCCTTAATCGAGAGCAATGGCAAACTCTGGGGAATGACCTATGACGGAGGACTCAATGATGACGGTACAATCTTCACCATCGACTTAGATGGCTCAAACTTCACAAAGGTTCATGACTTTCTTGAAGCAAATGGTGGCTCTCCCGGATTTCTAAGCAGTTTAGTAGAAAGCAACAACAAATTATGGGGAGTTACAGAAAGTGGCGGCAGTTTTTCCAATGGTGTCATTTTTACCATCGATCTGAATGGAAGTAACTATGCGGTAGTTCACGAATTTGACAACACCAATGGAAGAAATCCTTACTACGGAATGCTTGAAAGTAATGGTAAACTATGGGGAATGACTCCTTTTGGTGGCGCTAATGGCGACGGAATTATCTATACCATTGATCCTGATGGTACCAACTTTACCAACGTCCATAATTTTGACAAAGATGTAAATGGAAGTGACCCGGATGGTGGTTTTACCGAATTCAATGGCAAACTGTGGGGAGTAACCACCGAAGGAGGTAGTGAAGGAGGTGGAGTAATCTTCAGCATAGGTCTTGACGGTACTAACCTCTCAGTTGTTCATGAGTTTGATGGTACCAATGGTGAAAGACCCATTGGCAGTCTTTTTGAGTTTGATGGCAAACTCTTAGGAATGACAAAAAATGGAGGTGATGAAGATAGCGGAGTAATCTACGCCTACGACGAAGCAGCAATTGGATCAGAGTTTTCCATCATAAGAGAATTCACCGGAGAATTTGGAAGAGCACCAATAAGCTCATTGATCGCAGCTAATACTGATATAGTTGCTCCATCTTTCAGTTCTGCCTTTTCATTAAATGTTGAAGAAAATATGGTTGGAAATGTATACACAATAGCGACTAATGAGCCTGCTACATATTCTCTGGGCGATTCAAACGATGAAGCACTATTTACGCTTACAACAGATGCGATCCGTTTTACTAGCAGCCCGGATTTTGAGAATCCATTGGATGCGGATGGAAACAATATCTATTTGGTGGGAATTACTGCAACCGACGAAGCTGGCAACAGCAGTTCAATAATTATTACAATTAC
This sequence comes from Ekhidna sp., assembly GCA_965601465.1. GTDB lineage: Bacteria > Bacteroidota > Bacteroidia > Cytophagales > Cyclobacteriaceae > Ekhidna. The sequence continues at coordinate 5,185,617 of OZ271834.1, forward strand.
AGTTACTAATGCCAATGAAGGCAGTGAAGCACAAGGTTCACAAATTAAACTTGTTGGAACAGGTGAAAACTCAGTATTTGCTATCAATCCGGACGGAAGTGAACCTGAAAAATGGTTCGATTTTACTGCGCCTGAAACTCCTGCCTCCTCGTTAGTAGAAATTAACGGAAAGCTTTGGGGAACAAGCCAAACCGGCGGTTCCTACAGCCGCGGTACAATTTTCTATGTCGATCCTGATGGCTCAAATCTCACCAAAGTCCATGACTTTGACGAAACCAACGGACAAACTCCGCGTGGTGACCTCATTGCAGCCGGAGGAAAAATATGGGGCACTACAAATTCAGGCGGAGCTGATAATAACGGAATCATTTTCTCAATTGATCTGAATGGAGCCAATTTCACTGTGGTTCACGAATTTGATGATACCAATGGGAAAAATCCCGCTGACAACTTGACTCTTAGCAACGGTAAACTGTGGGGGATGACTTCCAGTGGAGGTACCTCAAACAGAGGGGTAATCTTCACTTTAAATACTGATGGAACTAATTACACCAAGGTCCACGATTTTGACAATACCAATGGATCCAGCCCATTAGGATACCTTGTTGAAAGTGGTGGAAAACTCTGGGGTGTGACGTTCAATGGCGGCTCTCAAGGACGAGGAATTATCTTCTCCATCGATACAGATGGCACAAACTTCACCAAACATCACGATTTCACGAACGCGGATGGAAGTAATCCGCGCGGAAGCATGATGGCGAGCGGCGATAAACTATTTGGTTTGGTAACAAGTGGCGGAAGTTTCAGTGATGGAATAATCTACCGTATCAATAATGATGGCACCAACTTCACTAAAATTCATGACTTTGATGATACAAATGGAAAAGGACCTTATGGCAATCTCATTGAATATAATGGGTTACTGTGGGGGATGACCAGAAATGGTGGTTCAGATAGTAGAGGTGTAATTTTTAGCATTAAACCAGATGGAACTGAATTCACAAACCATTTTGATTTTCAAAATGACGTCACAAACGGACGGTATCCGGAAGGTGATTTGGTAGTGATTAACGGGTCGTTTGTTGGAATGACAATAGATGAAGGATTCCATGGTGAAGGAATCATATTCACATTAGATCTTGATGGCACAAACTTCACAAAGGTTCATGATCTTGGTTCACAATATGGAAGAGCAGCTCCGCAACATCTTTCTCAACATAATGATAAAATATGGGGAATGAACCCACGCGGAGGAGAATCCAGAGATGGTTTGATATTTACAATGGACAGAGACGGAGGAAACTTTACGAAGGTTCATGACTTTGATGACAACAATGTAGAAAACGGCGGTGACCCTCATGGCTTTTTGGTGGAAAGTAACGACAGACTTTGGGGAATGACTGCAGATGGTGGCGAAAACGGAGATGGAGTCGTTTTCTCCACTAACATGCAGGGAGGAGACTACACAAAAGCTGCCGACCTTGAATATACAGCACCAGGTGAACCAAGCGATCCATACGGTAGCCTACTGGCAAGCAACGGGAAATTATGGGGAGTAAGATCGCAAAATGGAACCAGCGGAGATGGAGTCATTTTCACAGTGGATAATGATGGCTCAAATTATACCGAGATACATGATTTTGACGGCACCAATGGCAGTTTTCCGCTAGGCACTATGGTAGAAAGTAATGGTAAAATCTGGGGTGTAACAGAAGGTGGCGGTACTTCCGATTACGGAATCATATTTAACATTAACCCTGATGGGACAAACTTCACGAAAGTTCATGACTTTGACGAGAGCAACGGAAGTTACCCGGTTAGCATTATGACGCTCAATGATAAGTTGTATGGTCTGGCCGCAGAAGGCGGAAGTTTTGGGTATGGAGTCATGTTCTCAATCGACTCGGATGGTACCAACTTTACGGTAGTTCACGAATTTAACGAATCCAATGGGAGCTATCCATACGGTGGCTTGACCGATTATGAAGATAAGTTGTGGGGAATGACATCTCAAGGAGGTACTTCAGAGTTTGGTGTAATCTTTAACTATGATGCATCTAACAGTGGATCTGAATTCAGTGTCACGTATAATTTTACCGGTGAATTTGCGTCAAATCCGGAGGGATCGTTGATTTTCGTCAATACAGATGTAACTGACCCCATCTTTACATCATCAACATCAGCCAGCATTGTCGAAAATACTAGTGGCACGGTCTACACAATTACAACTGATGAGGCTGCATCTTATACTTTGGGTGACGAAAATGACGAAGCGCTATTCACTTTGGATTTAGATGAGATACGGTTCTCGAATGCTCCGGATTTTGAAACTCCTCTGGACGATGATACTGACAATAACTACGTAATAGAGATTATTGCAACTGATGAAGCAGGTAATTCTAGTACTCAAGTTGTAACTATTACGGTAACTGATGAGAATGAAAACAATGCTCCAACTGTTGTGGCATCAATTGCTGATCTTAACGAAGAAACTGGGTTTAATCCAATAGTCATCGATCTTGGAGATGTTTTCGGTGATATTGATGGAGACAATTTAGCATTCAATGCAGTTAGTAGCAATACTAATGTTGCTACGGTTAGTATTCAGAATCAAGAAGAACTTCTTGTCTCTGAAGTAGGAATTGGTTCAAGCACTATCCTGGTTACTGCCGATGATGGTAATGGAGGTTCCGTCTTTGACGAGTTCATTATCACAATCACAGAAGCTCCTCTTGGATTTACAAATCTCGAGCTTAGTATTTATCCAAATCCAACCATAGACTTCATTCATATCAATGCAGATAAAGAATTAAATATTTCCCTCATCAACCTAAGGGGACAAGTGTTGCAATCCACAAATGGAAAGGTTGTCCAAATGGATGTGCGAAGCCTGAGTGCAGGAACCTACCTGTTGAAATGCACAGATGGAGAATCATCAACAACCCGACGGATCATAAAGGCAAACTAAGGCAGCATTAGCTATGGCTATTGCATGGGGCGGCTCGAGGAGCCGCCCTTTTTTTATTGTGCCCGATCGATGAAGTGAACCTCCTGAATTTTGTTTTCAGCCACCTTATACATGACAATGGCATAAACTTTTTGGCCTGCTGAGAAAGTGACCTCTTCATGCTCTATGACCGTATTTCCAACCGCTATGCGATTCAATAAATTGCAATTGAGGTCAGTCATACGTTCAAACATATCTCCGTACCTTTCACGCATGGTCTCTTTCCCCTGATAAAGCAATTCCTTTTTATCGTTATAAACTTTCACCGTGTCTGAATAGGGCACCAGAAAAGCCTCAATGTCGCGATTGTTGTAGGCTTCCAATTGGGCATTTGCCAGTTCTTCTGGAGTTTGAGCAAAAGCTAGCAACCCTAATACAGTTGCCAGAAAGGTGAGTTTCATTCTTTTCATTATTATTTACATTATTTGATCATAAAATACGCGTTCGCTTACATTCATCCACACGTTTACATCCTTGCGGAATTTTTCGAATGCCTCATAAACCTTCTTACTGGGAGCGTCATTCTCACACAACTCTGTAAGTGCTTCTTTGGTATACCCTTTCAGTCGTTCGAGAACCTCAGTAGGGAATGGGGCAACCGTCACATCCGTTTCATTGATGATTTTTTGAAGATATTTTCCATTCCGAGCATCAAACTCTGCCCCCATCCAGCGGTTAGTTCGATAACAAGCTGTACGGATTATCTCCTGCAGATCGGAAGGTAACGCGTCAAATTTTTGTTTGTTGATCAACATCTCCAATGCAGGCCCCGGCTCGTGCCAGCCCGGGTAATAGTAATATTTAGCCACATTGTAGAAGCCCATCAGGTAATCGTGAAAGGGTCCGATCCATTCGGTAGCATCAATCACTCCTCGTTCCAGGTTGGTATAAATTTCACCTCCCGATACCAATACCGGTGTTCCCCCCGCTTTCTCTAATACTTTGGCACCCAGTCCCGGAATACGCATTTTCAATCCTTGCAAATCTTCAATGGTTCGAATCTCTTTTTTGAACCACCCCGCCATCTGCACGCCCGTGTTTCCACACAAAATAGGTTGAATATTGAATGGCTCATACAGCTCTTCCCATAGCTGTGAACCACCTCCTGATATGATCCAGGAACCCATTTGTTGAGCGTTCATCCCAAAAGGGACAGCTGCAAAAAACTGTGAGGCCGGAACTTTCCCCGACCAATAGTATGCGGCACCATGATTCATTTCTACCGCGCCATTACTTACCGCATCAAACCCTTCCAGCGCAGGTATCAATTCACCTCCTCCGTAGACCGTGATCTCCATGCGTCCCCCGGACATGGCTTTGACCCAATCCGCCAGCAGCTTACATCCCTCACCAACCACCGGAAAGTTAGGTGGCCAGGTGGTCGTCATTTTCCACCGATACGTATTATTGAAATTGATATAGGGTCCTTGGCTTTTTTCCTCCGCTTTGATGCAGGAAGCCAAAGAAGTGGCACCGGCAGCAGCAAGTGCAGATTTAGCAAGAAACTTACGTCTTTTCATGGAAGCAATGTGTTCATTCACTTCCGAAGATACCGTGTCTCAGACGGTCTGACAAACGGCTACTTTACCTCCTCTTTGCCGTCGGCGTGTAGTGCGAACCGCCCCTTTTCCCGCGGGTGAACAAACTCATCCTTTGGCCATGGCCAGCCTCCAAATTGGGTGCGTTGATACTCCCTAAAGGTATCATAGATTTCTTCCTGGGTGTTCATCACGAACGGGCCTTGCTGAACGACCGGCTCACCGATCGGTTTACCTTGTAATAAAAGCAAATGCGCTTCCTCGCTTCCATTTTTGATGGTCACTTCCTGGTTTGCATGAAGGTCTGCCCCTTGTTGCTCGCTTAATCTGTCATCTCCTATGTTGATGGTGTCGCCTTTGTAGAAGTAGATCGAGCAGTTAATGGTCGCATCTGCTAGTGGGAGTCTCAACTCACCATTCGCATTAATCTTAATCAACCATATGGCCACACCATTTTCAGGATCCGCAGCCCATGAATCCGGTGTAGTATCCAACGATTTGGTTTCATCAAAATCTCCGGCAACCATAGTAACTTCTGCATCTGCCGTTTTGTGAACCGGAATATCTTCCGCCCACAACATCTTGTAGTGTGGTTCTACAAACTTGCTACGTCTTGGCAGGTTCAGCCAGATTTGAAAAAGAAGCAGGGGATTGTCTTTATCGTCATTAACTAACGGGAACATCTCTGAGTGCAACACGCCCTTTCCAGCGGTCATCCACTGCACGTCTCCATGCCCAAATCTTCCCGTAGCACCCATACTATCCGAATGATCTACCAGTCCCTCGGGAACTACAGTGATCGTTTCAAACCCGCGGTGTGGATGCTGCGGAAATCCAGGCACACGCTGACCATGGTACATCCTCCAGCCGTCTTTAATGGTAAAATCCTGCCCAATCATCCGTCCTTTTAAATGTGCTGCATCCGGTCCCATGACCTCATTACCTTCAGGAAAAAGATCGCGATGATACACACAAAATAAAAATGGATCCTGCGTCTCCCATGGGAAACCCAATGGCTTGATTTGTTTGATTGCGCTCATATCTATCCGGTTTGAGCTAATAACTAAAAACTAACTCAGCTGGTTCGTTTTAGCCCGGCAGTGGAATGCGCATCCAGATGGGCATGTGATCACTTACCGTGTGCTCAAACTTCTTATAAAATGCTTTCTTCTCGCTACTGCTGAGTTCCTGTGGGGTCTTATCCAAGATGGCCTTTGCGAATAATGATACAAAATCAAACACCTGGTAGTCATAACCATTGCTTCCGGCATTTTCATTTTTGGTATGATCAGGGAACCGAGAATCGTTGAAGAATAGCCCGATGTGATCAAAGGTTTCGCTTTTTCTGGCATTCGTTCGCCATACTTCGTTCTGCGAAGGGTGAACATCAAGAAAAGGGAAGTTCACGTCAAATTCATCTCCCGAGTCCGCATCAAAGGTTTTCATGTAATCTGAGATTTTCGCAATGTCCCGATCCGGATTGTCGAAGTTGAGATTTAAGTCTCCCAACAAAAGAAAGTTATCGTAGTAGGTCTTATTATCCTGCTTCACTCGCTCGATGATCCACTCCATAAGCGCTTTGAATTCCAGTTCACGATCACTCATGTAATTGCCAAAAAGCAGGTGGGCATTCACGGCCATCACTTCATATGGATTGTTTGCATCTTCTTTTCCCAGCCGGAAAGCAACACAATATGGCTGTCGGATAAATGAAAGGAAGATTGGGATCTTGAGGTTGGGTTTGCTCTTACGCAGCTCCATGTTGTACGAATCCATCTTCTTCTTATAATCCTCAAAAGCGGCGTTCAAGTCATCCATATTCTCGTACAGCGTTGCCATCAGCTTGCTTCTGTCATAGGTAATATCAGAAACAACCTCATCTCTTCGAACATGATCCAGGTTATACAAAAAGCACAGGCGTTCGGAAAGCCCGCTTTCGCCCGGAAAGGTCCCGGTTGCGTCGGAAAGCAGCATTCTAAACCGTGGATTCCTGGCAATAAGTTGATTCTTTAAGTGCTTGACCCCTTCCAGTTTATCCATCACTTCCTGTACTGCCAGTAAGTCAAATTGGGCGCAGATATTGGTGAGAAATTCCCATTCCTGCTCGTTGCGGTTGTCAAGGGTTCCAAGCTTACGAATATTGAAAGAGCCGATCAACAGCGATTGATCATCTTTTTCGGGGAATCCATAAGCTGATGGATTTTGGGCAAGTTCCGCATTGATCTTGTCCCATTCGGAAGCAGAGAATGAAGCCATAGTTGTATTTGGTTGGAATTGGTCAAAAATAAAGTTGTATTAAAGTTCCCGAATAATGGTATGAATGTCAATACCCTCTTTGGAGGATTTCACTCAGTGTTACTTACGATTTCATACAAATCCATACATTTACCCCATGAATCGAGTCGCAATTTTCTGTGGATCCAAAATGGGTAATGACCCTGAGTATGCTGAAGCAACGAAGGAGTTGGTGAAGGTGATTGTGGAGAAACGCATTGAGATTGTCTATGGCGGGGGAGACGTGGGATTAATGGGTATTGTTGCAGAAACAGCTCTTGAAAATGGGGGAACTATCACAGGTGTCATCCCGGACAAGCTCTACGAAATGGAAGTAGCACACACAGGTATCACCAAGCTGTATCGCGTACGAGACATGCATGAGCGAAAAGCGCTGATGGCGGACCTCTCCGATGCGTTCATCGCCCTACCGGGAGGTGTTGGTACTCTCGAAGAAATGACAGAAGTAATGACCTGGGCCCAGATCGGCTATCACTCAAAACCCTGCGCCTTCCTCAATACCAAAGGCTACTACGACCACTTTATCGCCTTCTTCGACCACATGGAAGCGGAAGGGTTTCTCTACAAATCACTGCACGATCAGGCGATTGTGGAGAGTGATGTGGGGAAGTTGGTGGGGAGGGTATTAAACCTCAATTAACAAAGGATTATTTTTTAATGCAGCTTTTATCTATTTAGGACGATTAAATAATGTGACAATAGGAATGTCAACTGCAATGAAGAAATTCCACCTCCAGGCTGATGCTTTAACAGTTGAAAAAACTTCACCATTTTCGCTAATATCAATTCGCCTAAGGTTGGGACCTTGTTGTATTCCGGCACCAACTGAAATTGGAATCGATGGAATACCATAAACCAAATAAGCTCCTGGCGCAAAGATATTTTCAAGGGTAATTTCAGGAAGTTTATCAACAGAAACTGAACGATGAACAGAGTCCATTGCTGAAATCATTACCGAATCTCCTACTTGATTTTGAAGTCTAAAGTCAACAATTGCCCCTAAGTCAATAAGACTTATAAATACACTTAAAGAACCACCGCCTTTGTTTCGACCAATACCATAACTTCCAGCTATTCCAACTGGTGCCCAAACACCAAAAGAGCGACTTTCATCATCCAAGGCTGGTAGATCCGGGTCATCTAAATTAAGTGCCCCTGATTTCAATTCATCATTTATTATATCAAGATCTTCTGAATTTATAAACTCTCTACTATATCCGGCTCCGAGGTATGCGTTTATGGATACATCCCAACGTGACTCTCTTTTAATGGAGTAGCTGCCGACTGGCATAGCTGCAGATTTTATTGCTGCCTGAATTTCTTCTGCCGAATCAGATTTGACGATGTTAGCCATGAATGTGCCATATTTTAAAACTTTGGAAGTAAACTTTGAGAACTTTCGCAAGTCTTTAATCCTTAGCGTTTCTTCACGTTTCATTCTTCTTGCTTCAGCTAGGCTCTTTCGATAAGCAAATTTTTCGTCTTTTGTTGCATTTTGGTCTTTTTGATTTTTTATCAAGTCAATTTGCAGTGGAGAGTCACTCCCTTTTATAACCCTGGGAGTAACCATGTCTTCGGCTAAATGGCCTGATAAATCACTTAAAATAGTAGCAAGATTATTGACAGCTGCAGCGTACTCATTTTGAATAATGTTAAAATACATATCATTCCCATTTCTGGCAATCTTTAAGTATTTGTCTGCACGAAGATCGTCTTGGAATAGATGAGATACATTGAACGCATATTCAATTGCATCAATCGAGGCTCCAACAAATTCATACGTTTTTTCTTTTTCAGTTTTAGTGGTATCCTGTTTACTTCTTTTCGCCCTTATTGTTCTTTCTACTTTTTCGACTATTTCAACGAATTCAACAAGGTAATCTCTAAATAGAAATGCTGAGTTCTGCTCTTCTTTTAAAACAAGATGTAGCGAATCAACCTGGTAAATAATACTATTTTTTTTCAGTTTACTGCCCGAAGTTATCATAGACAATTCAGTTACAATCGAGTCCTTTTCTGTCGTTACTGGAACAGTAATTTTTGAGCTATTTATTTTGGATGCTGTATTGAAATAGCTATTCTCCGTAAGAATTGTATTTCTTAAAACAAACCAATCCTCCAGTACATCTTCTTCATTATTAATCACATTTTTCCTTTTTGCAATCAAAAGGTTAGCTACTCTCATTTTCTCATATAACAAGGCCAAGTAGTTATTAAATATTGAAGTATCCTGAATAAGTAAATTAAGATGTTGACGAGTAACCCATGTTCTAGTTGTATCTAACTTTCTTATTACCTCGATTACAACATTAGTAGTTGTATCCAGCCGAACAAGTGCTGAATCAACCTGCACTATTGATTCTTTTTCTGATATTTTAATAAGGAAAACAGAATCTTTTTCATACTTTAAACTATTAGAAAAAATTTCGCTCGATTGAAGTCCTGTCCTGAAATTGAGTAACGCAGGAGAAAAATTCTTGGTAAAAGTGGAATCATTCCATTCGGGTATCTTGACAAGATCGGAAATAATGTCTGAAGGATGTCTTTCATCATCAAGTTCTGCAACAACCTGTATTGACTTTAGCATAAGAATTATTTCAGGAAAGTCTTTAATTAATTCACTGTACTTTGGAAGTTTAAAGACATCATCGACCTTAAAAAACAAACCTTCCAAATCCTCTTTAAATGAATTTCTCAACGATGAAATCATATTGGTGTAGTCATGAGCCAAAAGATTCATTAAGACATCTGTCGTTTTAGGAAATAGAACTTGAATCTCTGGAGTTTTTTCAAAGTACTTGCTTAGTCGCTGAAAAAAGGCAACATTCAATTCTTGTTTGGCCCTTTCAATTAGAAACTGGGACAATTCATCGCTAAAAGTTGTTACTGAAGTACCAGGTACTGATTTACCTAGCGATAGCACATCTTTGATTTTTGCATGTGCCGTTACGCTAGTCTCTTCAGCTATTAGACGTGTCTCCCTAAATGTGTTGTTGAAGTAATTGATTCTTTTACCTATTTCATCTGCCAGAACTTTTATTTGTTGTTGCTCTTTTCTATCGAAAGAATATTCCAGATACTCCTTAATAATTTCATTTTCACACAAATTCTCTAATTCATTATTTTCCCTAGCAAAAGGATCAATTAAATCCTTCCAATGATTAAGCTGATAATACCCCTTAAGTTTTTGCAGTGTTTTATCTTTTTGACTTGATGGGTCAGCTAAATCGATTTTATCTTTTAGGTCATCTAAATTTGAGATTATTGCTTTTATTTCATTTTTATCTAAACTCTCATTCCTAAACCCCTCATTAAGTAACCAAAGAGATTCTTTGTTGTATGCTTCATTCTTCTTATCCAAGAAGTTTTTAACGCCCGGATACTTTGATAGTGAATCAATGTAGATCTCTATTCTTTCTTGTGAAAAGAGTTGCTCAAGAAACCTCTTTTGTTCGTTAGATGAATCAAAAAAGTTGTTAAAAGCTTCTTCGATTTTGGTTTGATCTACTGGTTCCTTTTGATTTATCTGATTTTTTATTGTGTCAAGAAATAGATTAAATCGATTTTGAAAGTATTCATTGTATAACGAATCGCTCTTTTCTTTATCACCTTCAATTGACTTTACAGTCCGTTGAAAAAGGAATTCATTAAAAACACTCTCTTCGGACTTAATAAACTGAAGTAATTCTTCGTACTGTTTATTAGTGCATAGTGAATTGATACTATCTTTTTTGTGGCTTAAAGAATCAAACATCGAATTAGTTCTATCTTCAAGAAACAGGCTATCTAATAGCTCCAAGACGTCCATATCGTAAGGAAGATCACGAACTTTTACCGGAAGAAGTGGAACATAAGATTCTCTAAAGAAATCTTTTGATAAATAACTACCTATTAATTCAGAACTATCAGATTGTAAAATCTCGTACACCTTGAATATTAGTTTTTCATCTAAGATTTCGTTCTTTAATTCAGTGTTAAAAAATGGGTTTTCAGATAGGTTTTCTAGTGTGCCATATGATTTTAAAAGCTCTGATACCTCAAGAAAATTGGCTCTATTTGATATCGCAAAAGCATCATAATATGGATTTATTGAGGCGACTCTGGCTTTATTTTGTTTATTATCTGAAGCAGAACAATCCACACATAGATTATCATATATAACTGTTACTTCAAATTTGGAATTTTTATCTGCTATGGTAAATTTTGGATTTTTCGCATTAGGGCTAAGTTCCTCAATAACCTCTTCATTGAGATCCATAAACCACTTCCCTTTTTCAAAAGAGATCTTGCTATCAATTGTTGCGTTGTTCGAAACCTCCACTCCATCCTTATTTTTTACAATCAACACAGCTTTATTAGGAACACCTTCAACTATAATTTTTTGATACTTACTTTCACAATTGCATGGTGATTTTTGGCTGATTTTTGCATCAGAAAATTTAATTGACAATGTATCTCCAATGTTTTGAGAAAATGAAAAAAATGGAGATATAATGATTAGAATTAGAAATAATTGCTTCATAGGCTGAGATTATACGGACTTAAGCATTTCTCAATTGGTATGAGGTAACTTGCTTTATTATCACTTCCCACGAGAATTCCAATGACTTCATCGAGGTTATTTAGCACTGCAGATCCCGAATCCCCAGGATTACTTACTATATCAATTTTCAGCAATCCCTTGATTTTAATTTTCCTTGATTTATTGAGATATTCTATGGTCTGAGAGACACCAATCCCTTTTAGTTTTCCCTTCCTAAGATTTGAGATACTTCCATTCATTTTTATTGCATCATTAAGATTATTGATTGATGGAGAAAATGATCCATTCGGAATCCCGATACCAGGAATAGACCTATTAGCTGGTGGGTTAGATATTTCAGCAATTGCTACATCTTTGAACTTATTTAAAATTCCTCGTCTGGCTGTAGCTATTTGATTGCCAGCACTATCTAGCACTTTCCTATTAGCAATCACAGATGTCACTTCAACAGAATATTTATCAGTTTGAAGCTCAGGCATAAAAATGACGTGATAATTTGTTACTAAAAACTCAATACCATTATGATCTTGGGCAATTAAACCAAGTGTTCCTGTTCCACCTCTCGTAATTTCATCCGAAGCTCTAATCATAGCTTCAGTAGTGTCGCTTTGAATCACATCCGTTGGTATATCGTAGCCTTTAAAATGTAATTCAGGTAATTTTCGCGATGGATTGATTGTGGTTGATTTATTATCAACTTGAAACTTCACACATAATACATCTGTTTCTGAATTTTCAACTTCTTTAAATCCGATTTCAACACCAGTTAAATTTGGAAAACGCTCAAACCAATCATCATCATTTTTATCAATAAGTTCCAGAAGTAATTCTTCTCTTTTTTCAAGAGGAAGTGCATTAAACGCAGTAAAATCAGGTGCTTTTCTTGTGACTTTGTTAATAGGGAGTTTTTCGCTAGGTCTAAATATGATATCCTTTAGTCTTGCCAAAAGGTCAATAGATTTTCTAGAAAAGAAACCCAGGATAAAAGACAGAACAATTAGCGAATAACTTAAGCCATCTAAATTTAGATCACTACCTTGTGAAAGAATTTCAATTCCAAGAATCACGACGATAGTAACGATTGGGCTATACATTAGCTTAGCCCAGTGAACAGACTGCTCTTCTCTTTTAAATTCACGTTTTCTTATCGCTTCTGTTCCATGAAATAGCAAGCTTGAAAGCACCCCGAATAGTGACCAAAAAACTATTTCTATAAATGTGAAGTATCCTGTGAGCCAAAATGGTGAATCTTCTTCAAAACTAAAGCTCTTCAAATATAGATTTAACTCTGTACTAGGTAAACCATTAGCACTTGAAAGGAGGGAATCTATGTTAGATGAATTAGAATAGCCAGAATTAGTAAGGAATTGTCTAATAATTTGTGTCTTACTTCCTATTTTCTCATTAGTAAAAATGCCAGCAATAAAATCAACTTGTTCTTGAGTAAGGTTAATATTTTGTTTCTTGGGTTCGTCAAAAAAATTACAGGTATGAATCAGAATATAAATAACTAATAGGGCTGCCAATAGACCTGAATATTTCAATATCCACCTTTTCTCAATAGGTTTATTGTTCCACCAATGCTCGATCTGAGTCATGACATTTCGTGTTTTTTCTTAATTACTTAAATCCCCAACCACTCCTCAATCTTCCCTTTATTCTCTTCAAAAAGCTGGTGGCCGAATGCTTTGAGGTTGGCCATGTTTTCCTGTGTGGCACTGTCCATGTCCGGATCAATGTTTGTATCCTTCAGGTCCCCATCAATGCGTAGGTATTGGTCCGGATTGTCGATCGTTCCGTAAATCTTGTCCAATTGGTAATGCGCCACCTCAGCAGCACCGGACATCATGATGTCGATTACCGGCTTAACCCACTCGGCCATGCCCCAGTTCCTGGCTTTATTATATGGATAGGATTTACGTGTGTATCCCGTCCCAATGGAAAGGATTTTCATGTCTTTGGCGGTTGCTTCTTCACCATCAACATCAAAGAGGGTACGCCCCTCCGCATAGGCAACCAGCGATGGGTTATTCACAAAGACGCCCCCATCGATCAGCGTGAATGAGCTATCCAGCTCAGATTTAATCTCCTCACATTCAAAGTAAGTGGGAGCGGCAGATGTGGCGCGAGCTACATCTTTAACTTTGAAATTGTAATCCGGATCTTTTCTGGCCTTATGCTGACCAAAGAAGTGACCCTTTCGATTCGTTATATCGTAAGAGGTAATGACACATGGCTTGAGTAAATCTTTGAGCCAGACTTCACCAAAATAGGCTTTCAGTGCATCTTCAATTCCTTTGGCAGGATACTTTTCATCAATGATACCTCCAATACTTCTTATTTTATGAAAGAAGGGTACATCGAAGATTTCTTCGCCTCTTTTGAAGTAGAGACCTACAACTTCTTCTGCAGAAAACTTCGGAGTGTTGGGTTGATCAGGGTCTTCCAATAGAAATGCACAAGCAAGTATTCCGCCTGTGCTGGTCCCGGCTACCAGGTCAAAATCATCTGCAACTTTGACCCCAAATGCTTGCTCGATCTCTACAAGAATTTGGCCGGGAATGATCCCTCTGATTCCTCCCCCATCGATGGATAAAATCTTTTTTAGCGGTGGCATGTAAGTCTTGGTTTGGTGAATACCTTACTAAGGTCACCATCCCGTTGACTAAAAACAATACCTATCTGGAGGTATTCTAGGAGAAAAAGAAGAATCTTATAGGATATTTTGAATAAAGGTGATTCCGTTTTTTAAAATGTTATCAATTGATAACATTTTCCTGCTTATTCACTTTTACTTTTCTGAATCCTAAGAAGGCTAATACTAGTGCTAATGCTACGAATGCTAGTCGGGATAATTTTTTCATAACTGTTGGTTTTTCAATTGTATGATAAAGTTCGCTAGTTATGTGACTGAATATCAATACCCTAAATGTGGTAATCTTTCAAATCAACCGAAATTTCACCGAACGTGAGACCGGTTATATCGAAAGCTAAAAGTGTTGCTCCAGAAAACGATGAGCATTCTCAAAGCAAATACCTCTGGCCACTTGCGCGGCATTTGTCCCTCCGTTCAAATGATATCGTGCACCGTCCAATACACGCAAGCCCTCCAGCTTATCGATCAGGTCCTTTTCAAAATCATCAAACAATAAAGCATTTCCATAATCCTGTGTTGGATCGATGTATCCTTCAAAGTCAGTACCTAATGAGAAGTAGTCCCAGCAATTAGCCTTTATAGAAGAGTCCAACTGATCACTATCTAAAATGACATCCACCATTGCCTTCAGGTTTTTCCAGATCAGGTCGATGCTGTTGACCCTGTCTTTCCTGTCGCCCAGGATGCGCTGATCAAAACAGATACCAATCAGACCTCCCGTTTTGGCGGCCCACTCTACATCCTCGCCACAAGCGTTGATATTCCAGGGGTAGAAACCATCCTTCAAATCGTGATCATTCTCCTGCTGCGCATAGTCTATGGTTTCCTGCAGTGTATTCCATCCACTGAAACCTACGTGACTTAGAATCACCGGTATGATATCTCCTTTGTCCATTGCAGGACCTATAATTCTTTCATAATACCACTTGCGAGTCAAAGCCGCCGTATGTTTCAAGTCAATCAAGATACGGCGGCCCAGCGCTGCATCCTTTTCCAATAAATCGTTTAGCCCAAGCAATCTTTTGATAGCTCGCTTGCCTTCCGGTAATATGTCTCCATTTAGTCCGTCTGATTGATCGGATAGGATGCGTAAAGCATCAGGGAGACTGTGCGCATGGCCTCCAAGAAAATTATTAAAGTGATGAGCAAATGTGACGAAAAAGACAGGCTTCGACCATTGTTTGATCTCCATGATCCGATTTTCCACCTGATCCAAATGGGTATCTGTTCCTAGCGCATGCATGCCTTCTATAGTTAGAATCATGGCAATTTCATTGTTGTCCAATGTCGACTTTACCTCTGAGTAATCTTTACAAACGACATATTTGCCGGTAGCTTCCAGCGATTCAGGAAACTTTTTCCGCATCTTTCGCTTGCTTTTGAACAAACGTTTGATTCCCGGAATAAAAATTTCATTGTGGGTGGTCTTCCCATCTTTACTCAGTAGAAAGTCTCGCTCTTTTAT
This sequence comes from Ekhidna sp., assembly GCA_965601465.1. Lineage (GTDB taxonomy): Bacteria > Bacteroidota > Bacteroidia > Cytophagales > Cyclobacteriaceae > Ekhidna. The sequence goes on from OZ271834.1 coordinate 5,201,121, forward strand.
GAGTTCTTCGTAGTAGTCGTATTTTCTTGAGATAAAGAATTTTATCCTACGAATTGGCATCCGCATCAAAAGGGATTGGAGAAAGGCTCTTGCAATCTTGAGGATAGTGGGAGCACCGGTCGCAAACGCAAATACCGCCTGAAACCATCGAAGGGGATTTAAAAATCCGAGACCAGATGTCGCAAGGACATCCAGGATTCTGATCAACTTATTTTGGTCAATCTCACCACCCCGGTAAAATCCCTTTTCAAAAGGGTAAAGCGAGGCAAATACCAGTTTCGTTTCACCATTATGAAGTTTCACTGGGTCGCATTGCGAGTAACTAAATGCACGTTTTCCTTTTTCCTGTTTTTTGAAATTACTTAGGACAATGTTCCATGGGTGGTACTTCTTGGGCTTCTTTTCATACTTGGTATGTCGCATCCAATGAAAGGCTCGAGAATGCGGGTGACAATGGAGGTCGGCGTATTTTTTCATGGCTGGCTAGGGTAGTTGGTTCGAGAAAATTAAAGTTCTTTAATCCTCCAATTAAACTCAATACCCAAAAGTTGGTAAGTTTTCTACCCAAAAAGTTTCTTGGATCTACGATTCATCTTATATCCAAAGGTTATCATAACGGGTGGATATAGCATATAAATAAAGCCGGCAATTCCAAAATTGAGTGCTCCATAGCCAAACGGATGAAGAAAGGCGATCATGGTAGATAAGAATGGAATTGAGCTCATCAAAAGGTTCTGCCACATGCTCGCCTTAGTCGCAAAAGACTCATATTCATTGAGACCAAGATCTTCTCTCTTGTTATATGCATGTCTATACAGCCATGTCATCGCCATAAATATCATGGTGGCACCTGCTCCATAGGCGGTCATAAGCAAGGTCATGTTTTCGCTGTTCATATTCCCACCAAAATCATCCATGAAATTGTCAGGTCTCCCGAAAATCAATCCGGAGTAAAGCTCCACAAGGAAACGAGCAAGAAACTTAAGCGGATAGATATAGATAAGCACCAAAAACAACAGGAAAGTATTAATGGTGACGGTTTTCGTGTTTTGAAGCCCATATCGTAAGAAAAAGACATAGTGCTGATACCAGATAACAACGATTAATACAATACAGATAAATGAGGGAATGATGTCATGGATCGATTTTCTTAGCTCATCGAACGTCTCTGGTACGGTAGAAGAAAGTACTACTAACGTGAATGCAACTGCGAATACCGCGTCACTAAAAGTTTCGATTCGTGTCTGATCAATGCCTCTGTAGTTGAAGTTAGGATCCAGACCTACTAGCTTGTCTTTCAAGTTCCTCATACGGGTACAATTAGGTACTCAATGATAACCATTCATCTACAAAATAGCCCCTTAGTAGAAAATAAAAAGGTCATTAAATGACGCAGCGTTTTGATCATATTGGAAACCAACTCTACAAAAACTATATGAACTACAACAGAAAACTATTTGGAACGCTTGTCCTGACGCTTATCAGCTTAGTGGGACTGGCGCAATTAAGTACGCCACCTGGAGGTGGTAGTCAACGAGCTTATGTAAGACAACACATTGGAGGTGTTGGCACAGTGGCTGTTGAATACAGTAGCCCTGGCGCAAGAGGCCGGACCATTTACGGGGGTGTGGTCCCTTACGGGTTTAACAACCTGGGATTTGGGTTAAGTTCTGCTGAGAATCCTTCGCCATGGAGAGCCGGAGCAGATCAAAATACCACATTTACGTTCTCTCACGATGTGAAAATCGGAGGCCAGGACCTTGCAGCAGGAACCTACGGATTTTTTGTAGCTCCTGCCCAGGACGGACCCTGGACGGTGATTTTCTCTAAGGACAATAACCATTGGGGCAGCTTTTTTTATAAGGCAGAAAATGATGCGCTTAGAGTAGAAGTTGCTGCTGAAGATGCGGGCTTCCACGAATGGCTGACGTATGAATTTATTGATCGTCAAAACACCTCCACTACGGTGGCTTTAATTTGGGGAGATAAAAAACTTCCCATCAAGATCGACCTAGCAGATCCTGTGAAAGCACACATGGATCAGCTGACCGCTGAACTTAATAATCAGCAGGGCTTCAACTTTCAGAACTGGGCGAATGCTGCTAGATATGCATCAGGTGCCGGGCAACATGACATTGCGGTTCAATGGGCCGATGCAGCTATCAGTGCGCCTTTCGTGGGTCAGAAAAACTGGGGTACAATGTCTACCAAAGCAGCCGTATTAACAGCCGCTGGAAGAATAGATGAAGCTCAGACCGTAATGGATGAGGCGATCAAGCTTCCGGGAGCAAATGCGGGAGCTATCCATCAATATGGGCGTCAGCTTATTGCTGCTGGTAGAAGTGAAAAGGCCCTTGAAATTTTCAAGTACAATCAAAAAACCAATAACGGAGCATGGCCGACAAACTATGGATTAGCGAGGGGTTACTCTGCTGTTGGCAACTATAAGCAAGCGCTTAAGTATCTGGAACTTGCGAAAAAGAATATCCCGGCTGGAGATACACTCAATGGACCAATCATTGATCAAAACATTGAAAAGCTAAAAAGAGGTGAGGATATCAATTGATTATCTGCATAATGACATAAAGCCCACTTCATGTGGGCTTTTTTATTTCCCTAAACTCATTCTTATTAATATCCGTAAAAATTAATCTCACTAAAGCGAATAACCCATGCGAAAAACAATTCCACTATTTACCCTGATCCTTTTTGCGTTAGTTACCCTTGCGAAAGATCCGGGAATGAAAAAAGGAACTCCAGACATTGTTTCAATTTCTGTTTTGGAGTTTAATGAAGAGGGTATTCTTTTCATCGGAGACTCAAAAGGAGCTGCGATTTATGCAATCGACCTGGATGACAAAGAAGCCAGCAGCAATGACAAAGCATTAAACATCATAGACCTGGAAGATAAGCTTGCAGGGATGTTAGGAACAACTGCCGACAACATTATGATTCATGATATGGCTGTAAATCCCATTTCACAAAATACGTATCTCAGCGTATCACGAGGAAGAGCAAAATGGACCTCTCGGTGGGAAACACCTAATGATCTGGTAGACGCAGATATTCTGATCAAAATTTCTCCCACCGGAGAAATGTCTGAAGCAAGTCTTGAAAATGTAGATTTTTCAAGTGTCTCTATCCCCAACCCAATTGATGCTAACATAGAGCATCGGTGGAAAAAAGGAGCAAAGCTTCGGTCAGATGCGATCACAGGCATTGCCTTTGATGATGGGAAAGTCTATGTATCTGGACTGTCAAATGAAGAATTTAGAGCAGCCATGTGGACTTCTACTTACCCGTTCACAAAAGACGTTAGTGCAAATACCCTAGAGATCTTTCATGGTGCCCATGGTAAATGGGAGACCGCCTCTCCTGTCAGAGCGTTTCTTCCTTATGAATTGAACAACCAAAAGCAACTGCTTGCTGCTTATCTATGCACCCCTTTGGTCACCATTGATGCAAAAAAACTGGAAAGTGACAAGCATGTAAAAGGTCGAACCGTTGCAGAGTTTGGATCTGGTAATTTCCCTATAGACATGGTGCTTTATCAGAACAATGGAAAAGATTACATCTTGATGTCCAATAGTGCATTGCCATTACTGTTGTTTGATCCAGCTGATATAGCGGCATTTGAAGGTGAAATCAAAGAAGAAGTTAAGGGTTACCTGGCGGGAGTAAAATATACTCCTCGTTCCGGAACTGGAATTCAACAACTCGCAGATTTTAATTCAAAATTTATTCTCGCTACTCAACGCTTACCAAACGGAAAGCTTGTATTAACTTCACTATCTAAAGAGTGGCTCTATCCATGAAAAAAATATTTACCGCATTTATTAAAGGAGGCTCTTTGGGTCTCCTTTGTTTTTTACTATCCGCCCAAACTTATGGCCAGAGTTTTTTCTCTGCCGAAACCCTGCCTCAGTCCGATAAATATGGATCTATAACTACCCGGTTGGTCCCGGAAAATATCGTAAAGCTGATCGAGGATCATAACTTCACCTTTGAAGAATGGACCTCATTCTACTACGTAAAAACCAATTCTAATGCGCCTGCTGTGCTAGGGGAATATAAGATTGTGGATAATCACCTGGCCTTTCAACCCAAGTTCTTGCCGGATCCAAAAATCCAGTATTTGGTGACTTTTTCTTATCCAAATCTGGCGAAAGTTCTGTCTAGTGAGATCCAGGAACAAGCAGTGTATAGTGATGTTGTTTCTTTTGAACCTCCGGAAACCACACAACCTGAAATTCTCTCGGTAACTCCAAATCTTGAGATCGTTCCGGCCAATTTGCTGCGGTTTTATGTCCACTTCTCAGCTCCTATGGGTTTGAAAACCCGTACGACTTTATCACCATAGAAGACAAAAATGGAGACCCGCTTGTGGAGCCATTTGTTGAAGTCCCTGAAGGCCTTTGGAACATTGATCGTACCCGACTGACTTTATTATTGCACCCGGGTAGAATCAAGCAAGGCGTTGGCCCAAACATGACCGAAGGGGACATCCTTAGAGCTGGGAATGAATATACCTTGAAAATTGATGCCAATTGGAAGGGTTCAAGTGGAGAACCCATAAAGGAGAGTTTCAGTCGAAGAATTAACGCATCCAATACACTAAAAAAAGCAATCAATGTAAATCTTTGGGCATTGAGAGCAAGACAGGACAAAATTGGCATTCTAACGATCGTCACGGACCATCCGTTGGATCAGCCATTGGCCAAGCGCATGCTATATATCATGAATAAAGAGGGGAAGATTTTACCGTCTCAAGTGCAATTTACAAGTGCTGAAGAATTAAAAATTCTATGGCGTCCCGATGGATCCAAAGAACTGGAACTACATATCGACCACCGACTGGAAGACGTCTGCGGGAATACTCCTTTATATGCGTTTGATTTAGAAGAAAACATACGTAGAGAGTCAGAAGGCGAGATTATGCTGACTTTTAAGATTAGTGATTAGGCATAAAAAAAGGGAGCACCTTTGTACTCCCATAGCCGATCCCAATGTGCTGGTTGGATCGAACTTTCGATCCGACGAGTGTCGAATCTAATCACCGCCTAATTTACTCGCCTGTAAATGTAGACAGCTAATATAACCAATAACTGGTATTTTCCAGCCTATCCCGGGTAAATTATTCCTGAAAGTTTGTCATCGAATTCCCTAACAGAGATCATCTATGTTGCGTTAATTTGCCATTAATGATCAAACAAATAGCCATTTTCCTCATTATTCCACAGCTCATTGTCTTTGGTACATTGGATCGAATTCAGAAGGCCATGGAGAAGCGGGAGTATGAAAAAGCGCTGGAGTTAATTGCAAAAGGATACGAAAAAGAGCCCGGTAACCCAGGTATAAACTATTACCATGCCCAGCTTCTATTTGATGTTTCCTATGAAAATTATGATCTGGACAGTGCGCGGATTTTGACGGAAATAGCCTTGGAAAAATTCGAAAATGCGTCCTCGGACCTTAAAGAAGAAATCGGTGATGACGGAATCACCCTTGAAAAAGTAACTACCCTGCACGAGCAAATCAGAGACACCTCTTTTCGAATTACTTTGAATAACCTGACCATTGAGACCATCCGTCAATTTCAGCAGAAGTTCCAGAATTCGATTTATGAAGAGCAATTGAACTATAAAGCAGATAGTATCGAATTTCGAAGTGCACGTCTATTGAATACGGAAAGTGCATTCACGCAATACAAAGAGAATCACCCTTCGTCTGTTTTTAATGCAAAGGCAGACTCTATTTTGGATGATCTACGATTTTACAAACTGAAAGAAAACGGTAGGTTAAACGATTATTTAGCTTTCCATGAAACATATCCTGCAACACGGCACCAATATGAAATCGAGAACTTTATCCTTAAGGCTTCCACCGCATCACATGAGCGAAAAAAATATGAGGACTTCATCCAATTAGCGTCCTCTGCATCACTGAAGAAGAAAGCAGCAGATGTCATTTACTACTCTTCGAGTACAGATTATGGACAACTTCACAAAGATGCAGATTCCATTCAACGGGTGATCTCACTACAAGAGACAGAGCTCTATCCAGTCATACAAAATGGGTTATTTGGTTTTTATGACAAACAGGGTCAATTAAAAATTAACCATAGGTATCATGGCATAGCTGAACGCTGTAAATGCGAACTCACCCAGGATGACTGGGTCTTTGTAAATAGTGAGAATGACGGGATCGTGCTTACAAAAGATGGACAGCAAGTTTTACAAAATGTTGATGACTATCGAAGTATAAGCAGAGCAACAGGATTGGTAAAACAAAACGATTCATGGTATCTATTTCACAAAAGTGGATTCAGAATTCTTGAGAGCCCTGTGGAGGATGCTGAAGTTATCGACAATCGATGGATCAAGGTGAAAATAGGGAATAAATGGGGTTTGGTCAGTTTTATGGGGTACAATGTGGCTGAGTCCATCTACGATGATATCTATAAAATCGAATCATTTTGGGTTTTTGAGAAAGATGGTCGGCTAGCCGTTTACACCAAAGATTTAATCCTGGAAGAGATTGAAGATAGAGGAGTATCATTAGAGTTTAAGTTCGATGATATAGAGTTGGTTGATGATAATGTGCTGATCGGCTTCCGCGATGAGAGAGAATGCCTACTCGACTCTACACTCAATTTTTTAATCCCATGGGGAGACTATGAAATATATCCGGAAGCTTCCGGATGGTACCTTAAATCAGCGGCCGGATACCTTCTTTACAATGAGACAGAAGCCGATCTGATGGATCGTTACTTCCCTTATTTGGAATCTAATGAAGGGTGGTTGGCCTTGATGACAGAAAAAGACTGGATATTGGTGCCGAAGACCGAAGGTTTATCTCCCTCGTTTTCATATGACTCAATTAAACTGGTGAATAAGCATACGGTTGTGCTTGTCAAAGACAACAAGACCAGCCTTTTATTCACTTCAGGAGAAGAAATCCCCTTAAGGGAAAAACAAATCATCACTTTCCAAAATCGACCAGAATATATCAGCTTGTCTGAAGCGTCTACCACCTACATTTTCAATAAAAACGGAGATGAGGTCATTTCCGGAAAATTCGAAAACACCGTATTTCTTAATGACTCACTTATTCGGGTTCAGGTAAAGGGAAAACAAGGACTTATTCACGCGAATGGGGACTGGGTCTTAAACCCGGTGTTTGATGCAATTGATGAAAAAGATGGATTGGTCTTAACACTTATTGACGGAAAGATCGGGTGTTATGACCCACAAATCAATGAATTAATTCGTACGGGATATGAAGCCAGAATAGAGCGAATTGGTGAGTTTTATCTGGCGAAGAAGGATGGCAAATATGGGGTGATCAATCATGTAAAAGAGGAGATAATATCATTTGCATACGATGAACTAAAGGTGTGGAACGATACTTCATACTTAGTGCGAAGAGGAAATGAATTTCAGATAATAAATACTGAAGAGAATCCCCTCTATGATCCAATTGAAAGTCTCAGATTGTTGACGAGCAACAACCATCATTCGATCTATCGATTCATAAAAAACGGTAAATATGGACTGCTTAGCACGCAATATGGTGAGCTCCTCAATGCTGAATTCACAGACATATTCAACATTGGTTCCGATGAAGAACCTTTAATTTTCGCGGATCAACACCTCGATAAGGCAGGATTTCATGTGGTAAGTTACGTAAATGAAACTGGAGACCTGGTACTCTCCAAAGCGTACACGCGAGAAGAATTTGATCGAATATTATGTGATGATTAATTCATCGTAGAGCTTTGTCACCTGCTTGATGATGGAGGATTTACCATCATTTTCAATCACAAAATCTGCCAAGGATAACTTCTCTTCATCACTCATTTGCTTGCTTATAATGTCCTTCACATCCTGCTCAGATCGATGTGTGTCACGATTCACTACACGATCAATTCGTAGTTCTTCCGGTGCTGTGACAAGAATGGTCTTGTCCAATGACTTATATGAGCCAGTCTCGAATAACAAGGCTGCCTCCTTAAGTAACAAGTGTGAGCTTTGATTTTTCTGCACCCACTTAGCAACATCTTCAGCTACTGCAGGGTGAACCTTCTGATTGAGCTTTTCGAGTAATGATTGGTCTTTGAATGCCCGATTTGCAATATGTATTCTATCAAGTTGTCCATTTTTATATGCATCATCACCAAATAGCTCTTTAATTTCTTTTATCAATTGGTTGTCATTTTGCATCAACCATTTTGCCCGGTCGTCAGCATAGTAGGTAACGGCACCAAGCGTTTCAAAGACTTTACACACAATAGATTTGCCAGAACCAATGCCGCCGGTCACACCAACAATAAGTGGTTTAGTTTTCATAGGTTATGGACACAGAATCAGGGATGGTTTCTACCTCGAGAACATTCTCAGGATGATAAATAACGATTGCGGGCGAAATTGAATCTTTGGGATTTACGAGACTGTAATCCACTACTACTTTAAAGTCTTCAGAAAAATATTCTTCACGCAACTCTTGTTGGACCACAAAACGAACCGTGATATTCGGATCGGTAACATAAGCTGATGAATCATCAGGGAAATTTTGGAGCTCTATTACGGTAGCAATCTCCAGGCGATCAAATCGATCTACCTCAAATTTAACATTTACGGTTGGTGGGGTAGAGCTGATGTCCCAGGCTTCTGGTAGTCCAAGTTTAACAAAGCGATCGAAAGATTTGTCGATATCTTCTGCCTCAAGTTTGATTGTATATTCTCTACCTAGTGTATCGATGAAGCTTGAAGGTCCATAAATATTAGCTGTATCCGGACTAAGTGAAATAGGAGTAATCATTCGATGGTCCTGATCCATGCTCACTTGTATCGAATCAATTCGAAGATTCACTTTTTTTGAAATCTTACGATCAATATCAATATACAGGGTATCCGTAAACAGAAAATTAATCCTAAACTCATTGAGTTGATCGGAGACGATAGGTAGAATCGTAGGCCGTGTCAAATAGCGAATGGCTGCAGGGTTGTCCAACTCAATCTTAATTGGATCACTACCAAACCAAAACGAATCTCTGAATAGGTCCCATCCTCCACCTGATACGTCAATATCCACATATTCAGGGAGTGGGTTCACAGCAACCAAACTATCCTGATCATAAACAAATTCAATGGGATATTGAATTCGATAGTTGTAGTCTTTGCCCAAGGCACTAAAAAACCAAAAGGTAGTGGCTCCCAAGAATGAGAGTAACACTACCTTCCAGTTTCCTAAAATCTTGGGAGTACCCATGTGATTCGATTATTTTTTGTCTTTCTTTTCGCTACTATCGTTTAGCCTTTTGCTTGCTTCTAAAGATATAGATGCTTTTTCCACCAACAATTTAGTCCCTCTGTCTACATCTATTAATACTGTAGTATCTGATACTTCTACGATTTTTCCGTGGATTCCGCCAACAGTCACCACCATTTCTCCTTTTTTAATCTCTTGTAGATATTTCTTTGTTTCTTTCTGTTTTCGCTGCTGTGGACGAATGAAAAAGAAATAGAAAATGGCGATCATACCGATGATCGGTAAAAATGAGGTGAAGTCGCTGCCTCCTCCTGCTTGTAATAAAACTGTGTTCATGTTGTTATTTCAAATAAAAAACCCCTGACATTCCAAGTTGGAAATCAGGGGCAATGTTAATAAAAATTGAAGTGCTAAGTAGGGAATTATTCTCCCTCCTTCACTACGTTCGCTTTTATTTGAACTCTTTGAGTGGTAGGCCACGTGTTCGCAGTAAGTGTTACTGTTTTATTTTGAACACCAGGCTTGTTTTTACTATTGAATCTCACCTTGATCTGACCAGTCTCTCCAACAGCGATTGGGGTTTTAGGCCACTCAGGTACTGTACATCCACAGGTTGCTTTTGCATCAGAAATGATAAGTGGAGCTTGTCCATTGTTTGTGAATGAAAAAACGTGCTCTACTACATCACCATCTTTGATCGTACCAAAGTCATGAAGTTTTTCATCAAATTGGATAGCCGGAAGTGGTCCGTCTGGTTTTTCGGCTGGCGCCGCTGCTGCTGGTGTAGCTGCTGCAGGGTTGTTTACTGCAACAGGTTGTGCTGTAGGGTTTGCTCTTGCTACTCCACCTTTCCCTTCAAGGGCTGCTACTTTTCCTTCCAGTTTTGTGATTCTGGACTCTAATTCGCTATTGCCACAGCCTACCATTCCAGCTGCCACAATCACTCCTAGTAAGATTTTTGCTATTTTCATGTGTTTACTTGTTTATTAAATGTCACACGAAACTCACACAACGTTGCATTGTGCTCATTTCAATACTCTACTAATATTTTTAAGGAATACAAATCTAAGGAACAAACAGTTTCAATGTTCCTAATGAAATGTTAATAAGGCGTTTAGTTTTTCTTAATTTGACTGATTAAGCCATTTACGTCATCCAGTAGACGTTCTGCTTTGTCCTTTGCGTCCTTCACAATTTTCTCCCCCTGGTTTTTGGCATCATTGTCAAACACATCTTTGCCATCGGCCACATCCTTCACAAAACCTTCCAATTGTTTCTTCAATTTGTCAAGTTGGAACGTCAACTTATCTCGTGTGTTTGTGCCTTTGTCAGGCGCATATAGAATGCCTAGTACGCCACCCGTTACGACTCCTAGAAGAAATGCAAAGAAAGAACCACCTGATCTGCTCATGATGTTTGTATTTATTTGTTGTCAATAAGGCCTCTACCGCTCTTACGAATTTTACCACTCGAAGTTAGCTCGTTTGACAGTACATCCAAAACGCCATTTACAAATTGTTTACTCTTAGGCGTACTATACATCTTGGATATTTCTATTGCTTCGTTAATTGTAACTTTTACCGGTATGCTTGGTGCATTCATCATCTCTACCAATGCAATCTTAAGAATAACCCGATCAGTCAAGGCAATGCGATCGACATCCCAATTCATCGTTTTACTCTGGATAATTTCTTCCAGAAAGTCGTTATGCTTAATGGTATCTGTAAATAGTCTTTCCAAAAACTTGAAATCCTCCTCACCATTTTTTGTAAGCTCTGCAAGTTCTAAATCCTCACCATCCTGTAAGCCTTTGATGGTTTTTACTACCATACTTTTAATAATAGGCTGATTTTCTGCCCAGTGAAGATGTGTGCTTTCTAGAAACGAAGTGATGGCTTCATTCTTAAACATGACCCGTTTGAAAAGCTCAAATACAATATCGTTTTCAGGAAGGTCCGGAAGTTTTTTACCCCCAAAAAAGTGGCCGAGTGCTTCCGATGTTCTAATCTGCTCTCGATACCAGGTCTTGATTTCATCATGTTCATTGTCCCATGATACACTTGACCGTGCGGCCTCTTTTTGCAAAAGCTCTGATTCCTTTAGTCTTCTGATGATATCATTACCAATAAAAGGATATGCTTTTTTTTCTTTTGCTATGTAAGCTTTGTCTTCTTTCTCGCTATCGAGCTTTTCTCTTTGTTCTATTTCAATCGGTAGAAGTAAAAGTTTGATATAAGTATCCTGAAGTCTTTGGGCCTCTTTCATCATGTCATTCTTCCTCACCCTGGCTTCTTTTTGCACAAGATTTTCATACGAGTTCAAGGCCTCATTGACATTCTCAATAACTTCTGCTTCTATCCCATTTGTCTCATTGACCTTTCCGGTCAATATATTTTCGTTGAAAAGTTTAGCTGCTTGCTTTTTGCGCTCTTCGAACAGCGCTTTATCTGCAAAGTCATGCTTAGCTGGATCTAAAGCGTGCATCTCCTCCAGTTCGTTTCTTTTCATCTCTCTCAGGGACTCTACTGCGGTGAAATGACCATACAACGCTTGCATTGCTTTAACTCTGAGTATCCTTCTATTTAGCATTTTATTGGTGGCTAAGTGCCTGTCTTAATTATTTCAAAATTTTGCAGTCTCCTCTTTTGGAAGCTGAAGTTGCTCGTTTATTTCTTATTCTCCAAGCTTTACTTTTCCTACCTGCTCAATTCTTCTCAATGCAAGCTCCAAAGCAGCCTCATGAGAGCCTAATTTATTTTCTTCTGCGTGATTTAAAACATCTAAACACACATCATAGATATGCTCTGTAGACGCCATCACACGGTCTTTGTTGTAATTCCCCAGGTATTCGTGATACACGTTAGCAATTCCTCCTGAGTTGATCAAAAAGTCCGGTGCATAAATGATACCATGATCATTGAGCATCGCACTGTGCTTTTCCTCGTCAGCCAATTGATTATTTGCTGCTCCTGCAACTACCGCACATTTAAGTTCCGGAATTGATTGGTCATTCAAAGTTGCACCCATAGCGCACGGAGCATAGATGTCCATTTCCATCTGGAAAACCTTATTTGGATCAACCACAGAAACTTTAGAGTGCTTATCTGTAATGGCTTTGATTTTATCTTCAAAGATGTCGGCGATAAATACATTCGCATTCTCCTCGATCAGGTGATCTACCAGGTACTTTCCTACCTGACCTGCACCTTGCACCAAAATGTTTTTACCTCCTAAAGAATCTAATCCATAGGCCTTCTTAGCACCCGCTTTCATCCCCATATACACACCATATGCGGTCATCGGACTCGGGTCGCCCGAACCTCCCATGTATTGAGGCTTTCCAACAACATAAGGGGTCTCCATGCTCATATATTCAATATCCCGCATGTTGATGTTCATGTCTTCGGCCGTATAATATTTCCCGTTTAGGCTATTCACAAACTTCCCGAATCGACGCATCAAAGCCTCATTCTTCACCTTCCTTGCATCACCGATGATGACAGCCTTACCTCCACCGATATTCAATCCAGCAAGCGCTGACTTGAAAGTCATACCTCTGGAAAGTCGTAGCACGTCATTTAACGCTTCTTCGTCGGATGCATAATTCCACATGCGGGTACCGCCCATTGAGGGGCCAAGAACGGTGTTGTGAATGGCAATTATTGCTTTAAGTCCGGTGTGCTCATCTCTACAAAATACGACTTGCTCGTGATCCAGACTGGCCATCTGATCGAACACGCTGTTCGATTTTACTTCGGGTTGTGTTTCTACCATTGTAATGAACTTTATTCTAATTTTAAACCTTCTCTCACCTGTGTGGGTTGCACTGGAGTAAAAAGGGGCTACAAAAATATCTCATTTTCGCTAAACACATTGGATATCAAGCATTTATAAAATTTTGTGAAAGACCTAGGTTACTTAAATAAATATCTGCTCAAATATAAGTTTCACCTAATATTCGGTGCCTTATTCATCATTATTGCAAATTTTTTTGCTATCGTTCCTGCTGTAATTGTGCGCTATGCTTTCGATATTTTGCAGCGTAGTTACGGTATATTCTCTTCATTTGAAGATTTTGAGTTGCAATCCAATACTGTTAGCATCATTGGCTCAAGTGTTATTATTCTGGCGGTTTTGATTCTTGTATCAGCTTTATTGCGGGGGGTATTTCTTTTCTTCATGCGTCAAACCATCATCGTAATGTCGCGAAGGGTCGAATATGATCTGAAGAACGAAATCTATGAGCACTATCAATCGTTACCACTAAGCTTTTACAGGAAAAACAATACGGGAGATTTAATGGCCCGAATATCAGAGGATGTAAGTAAGGTCCGCATGTACATTGGTCCAGCCATCATGTACGGAATTAACCTGTTTACGCTGTTCCTCATGGTGATTCCGTTTATGATTTCTATAAATCCGAAGCTTACGATCTACTCACTACTTCCTCTGCCCATACTTTCAGTAAGCATCTATTTTGTCAGCAACATCATAAATAAGAGGTCAACGGAGATTCAGGAAAGTCTGTCTGGTTTATCCACCTATGTACAGGAGGCATTTTCTGGTATTCGTGTAATCAAATCATTTGTTAGGGAAGAGCAGGTGGCTAAAAATTTTGAAACCGAGAGTATCGACTATCGAGATAAGTCATTGAAACTCGCATTCGTACAAGCGCTTTTCATGCCTTTAATCATGGGTTTGATTGGACTTAGTGTCATACTTACCGTGTGGGTGGGTTCCATACAGGTGTTCAACGGTGAGGTAAGCACAGGAAATATTGCCGAGTTTATCATCTATGTAAATATGTTGACCTGGCCGGTAACAGCCCTCGGGTGGATTACGTCTATCATTCAACGTGCAGCTGCCAGTCAACGAAGAATCAACGAGTTTCTGGAAACCAAAACTGATATCATTTCAGAAAAGAATATTGAAAGAGAAATTGAGGGTCATATTGTCTTTGATGATGTAAGCTTTACCTATCCGGATTCTGGTATAAAGGCCCTTCAGAATGTCTCTTTTGAAGTACGGCCGGGTGAGTCAATAGCCATCGTAGGAAATACAGGTTCTGGTAAAAGCACGATTGCCAACATGGTCTGCCGATTATATGATATTGACAGTGGGCGTATCAATATTGATTCCATCGGAGTTAAAGAGTATAACATTTCATCCCTCAGAAGCCAGGTAGGTTATGTGCCACAGGATGTCTTCCTTTTCTCAGACACCATTGAAAACAACATCTCGTTTGGCAATCGACAAATGAGCAAAGAAGAGATCGAAAAAGCTGCGAAAGATGCGGATGTTCTTACGAATATTCTGGATTTCAAAGACGGCTTCCAAACACAATTGGGAGAACGCGGCATTACCCTATCTGGAGGTCAAAAGCAACGAGTTTCAATTGCAAGAGCCATTGCACGCTCTCCAAAAATTCTCATTCTCGATGATGCCTTATCTGCGGTGGACACGAAGACAGAAAACGCTATTCTGAATGCCATGCAGCGCATTATGCAGGGTAGGACATCCATCATCATTTCTCATCGGGTATCTTCCGCTAAGCTTGCCGACAAAGTTGTCATGCTTGATGACGGAAAAATTATCGAACAGGGGACTCATGATGAACTGATTGAATTGGGAGGCGCATACAAAGAACTCCACGATAAGCAGTTGACTGGGGAGGAATTGGTGTAATTACCTTGCCCAATATTCCACACTAAAACTTTGATCTGGATAATACAACTCAAATGATAGAGGTTGTAACACAACGCCTTCTTCTATGGCTTTAACTTGAACAAGCTCTCCAATTTCTTCAGGAGAAGGACGGACGAGCACATGCTGTGTCATAAATACCTTGAAGATCTTTTCGGTTTTAAATTCCTTGTACGTATATCCAGCAGGCAGTCGTAAGACATCTTTAATTTCTTCTCGTGAAGCTCCAATGAAATAATGAACAGAATCTGGTCCAATGGTATCGTTCTCAAAAAAGATGACGGTTAGCATTCCATCAAGCCTACCAGAATCCACAGCCATTTTCGCTTCCTGAATCCTATTACTAAAATCAGCATACCGATATTTCTCGATATACTCATTGCCAATCACCGTACGCTCTTTTCCTTCCATCACGTAGACTTCAACCGGGTCGAAACCTCCCAAAGTGTAGTAGGTACTCCAGGCAATAATGATTAGGCAAACAATGATAATCGCCAAATAGAGTTGCTTTGCTCGCTTCATGTCTCAAATATAGGATTGAATCTTAGACTGCTTTTGCTACTTCTTTATACTGCATCTGATGGAGCTGTGCATAGTAGCCATTTTTCTCCAGTAGCTCATCATGAGTTCCATTTTCAACGATCTCCCCTTTATCCAACACAAGGATTTGATTGGCGTTTTGGACGGTTGAAAGTCTGTGTGCTATAACAATGGAGGTCCGTCCAAACATCATTTTCTGTATCGCCGATTGAATCAATTCTTCGGTCTCGGTATCTACCGATGATGTGGCTTCATCCAGTACAATAACTTTAGGGTCGTACACCATGGCGCGCACAAATGAAATCAATTGCCGTTGACCAACAGAGAGTGTGGCACCACGTTCCATCACGTTATAATCAAATCCGCCAGGTAGTTTTTCAATGAATGGGAGGGCTCCAACCATTTCAGCTGCTTCTTTCACTTTTTCTAATGGAATGTCAGGATTCCTCAGTGTGATATTGTTGAGAATGGAATCTGAAAATAAAAACACATCCTGTAGTACTACTGCGATGTGATTTCTCAAATTGGATAAGTGATATTCCCGCACATCCGTCTCGTCTACGTAGATATTGCCTTTGTTAATTTCATAGAAGCGACTAAGCAGATTTATAACCGAGGACTTACCTGCTCCGGTTGCTCCAACCAGCGCGATGGTTTCACCAGCTTTCACCTCAAAAGAAATATCTTTCAATACATATTCATCTTCCACATAAGCGAAGGATACGTTTTCAAATTTTACGTCTCCTTTAATTTGATCCGGAGTGAATGTTCCGTCGTCCTGAATATGATCGTCATTGTCCAACAGATTCAGGATCCGATTCGAGGAAACAATCCCCATTTGTAGTGTATTGAACCGATCGGCAATCATACGTATTGGGCGGAAAAACATTTGGAGATACAGTATGAATGCAATAAGCATCCCGAATTCCATATTCCCCTGAATGAGCTGCCCACCACCATACCATACAATCAATCCAATTCCTGCGGCCTGAATAACTTCCGAAACCGGAAAATAAATGGCATAATAAAGCACAGAGTTAATGTTCGCTTTTCGGTGTTCTTTGTTGATTTCCTTAAACTTCTCGAATTCCCGCTTTTCACTGTTGAAGATTTGGACAATATTCATTCCGGTGATATGCTCCTGAACAAATGAGTTGAGATTAGATACGGCGGTACGTACTTGGTTAAAAGCTACTTTAATTTTTTCCTTAAAAATGTAAGTAGCGAAAATCAATACGGGTAATAATGACAAGCTCACCAAAGTCAGTGACCAATTCATCCAGAACATAAATCCCAGGATGACGAGCAGTTGCATGATATCAGCTATAATTCCAGCGATCCCCGTGCTAAAAACTTCTGCTAGTGTCTCAATGTCTGAAACATTTCGCGTAACCAATCGACCAATAGGTGTCTTATCAAAAAAAGTAAGCTTCAAGCTCTGAATGTGACGATAAAGCTTGATTCGGATGTCTTTAATGATGTTTTGACCCAGCCAACCTGAATAAAAAGTGTGCAGGTATTGGATGATTGCCTGAGTCACCAACAACCCGATGAGTAAGATGATCATATTGACCAAACCCGGGTAATCGCCCTGCGCTACATTGTTATCAATGGCCTTCTGAATAATGAAAGGACGAAGGGGACCTGTGACACTTAATGCTACCGTCAGGAAAACCAAGAAATAGAAAATCCCCAAGTAAGGCTTAGCAAAGACGAAGAGTCGTCTCAGTACCTTGAGGTCCACAATATTGCCGCTGGCCTTTTCTTTTTCCAAAGTCTTAGTTTAAATAAATGTTTTCCGGGTATTTAACCTCTTGTAAATACAAACCTTCTGCAGGCACTGCCCTTCCTGCCCTGCTTCGATCATTACTTTCCAATATCTTCTTTAACTCCTCTAAAGAAGTCTTGTTCAAGCCCACATCAATCAAAGTTCCAACTATTGCTCGCACCATCCCTCGCAAAAATCGATTGGCAGTGATAACAAACAAATGATTTGAATCTTCCTCCACCCAACGAGCCTCATACACGTCACAATTGAAGTGGTTTACCTCGGTATGAACCTTACTAAAGCACTCAAAGTTCTGCCATCCCTTAATTATTTCACACGCTTGATTGATTTTATCGATATCCATCTCCGGCCGAAAGTAATAGGATAGTCCTTTTTTGAACGGGTCTTTGGTTTGATGCAGATGATAATGATAGGTTCGTGAGGTCGCCTCAAAACGGGCATTTACATCATTTTTTATTGGAATAATGGCATTAATGGAGATGTCCTCATTCAGGAATGAGTTGAGCTTCAGGGCTAGCTTTTCAGGATCAATTCCTTCTGCATCAAAGTGAGCAATCTGTTGGGCAGCATGAACGCCAGTATCTGTTCGTCCACTTCCGACAATGGTGGTTACCGTTTTCAGAATGGTAGAAAGTGCTTTTTCTATCTCTTCCTGCACGGTTACGCCATTGGGTTGGATCTGCCACCCATTGAAGTGGGTGCCTTTGTAGCTGATGTCCATGAAATACCTCACGGCGACAAATTTGTAGGATTCCTTCCATTTGACCGTTAAATGCGCTCATATTTGCACAATCAATTCACTCGAATTCAACTTAACTTGTCATTTCGACGATAGGAGAAATATTTAATTGTTCGGAATGGATCTCTCATTGCATTCGATATGACAAGTTTGGAAAGGTACACAGGTAGTCAATAATTGAAATAGAAAACAAGATATGCTTCAAAGAGTACAAACCATCTTCATGACCATCGCGGCTATCGCGATGATTCTAATGTTGTTTTTCCCGATCTGGGAGAAATCTGATCAGCAGTTTGAGGCAGAAAAACGAGAATATGCAATCATGGATACTTTCAAATTGGAGTATAAACAAATTGATTCATCCGGAGCTGAAGAACTGCTCGGAACTCAAGATACCTTCTTACTATCTGTAGGTGCTATTGCAGCTGCCCTTGTGATGCTATTCTCGATTACGAGATACAAAAACCGTATGACGCAAGTAAAGCTCAATGCGCTGTTCTCGTTGATAACCGCAGCAACATTGGTGGGAACGTATCTCTACATCAGCAAAGCCAATCAACTTTTTGACCCGTCCGTACAGGGTACATTTTTGGTTGGTTTCTATCTTCCGATAGTGGCGATGCTCAACAACTTCTTAGCGAATCGCTTCATCCGTAAAGACGAGCAATTGGTGAGAAGTGCGGATCGTATTAGGTAACAAGCCTCTCGCTCTGTATGGGATACATGGGATTTGGAATGCGTAAAGAGGTTTACAAGCGTAAACCCAAAAAGCCATTCAAGAGATTTAAGAAGTTCTATGAAAACGATATCCCAAAAAGAGAAAAGAATCCTGACGCTCCTGAATTCACTTCCGAAGAGGTTTTAAATAAGCCAAGATTTAAATCCATTCATGACTTCAAGGCATTTAGAGTTATAAAAGCTCTAATATTATTAAGCTTGATTGGTGCTTTCATTTACGCGGTTTGGGTGAAGCAATGGCTTGATGAAATCCGAACTATTGAATATCAACAACATTTAATAGAATCATTTTTACCCCTCCATGATTCGATTTTTACTCTTACCAAGCAGCTATCATTACAATATGCGAATTTTGACTCAAATCAATACACTTTGGTCGCTAAGTCAAACCAATATTTAATTTCGGATAACCCAAAACTTATATGGGGAATTGAAAAAATATCATACGGTACTTGGAATGCAAACGCGATCTCAATGAGAATAAATAATGATAGCCTTTTCTACCAAAACAAGGATTCTGTTTTTTTAACAAAAAAATACTGGACTATTGTTTATGAGTCTGATATAGATGACCAAGATTATCGTACTATGTTAAGTTCTTTGAATATTGACAGCAGTATAGTATCCAAAATAAGACATAATCTAAGGAGCGTAAAATTTAAAGAGACTTATTATCAAGATTCAATTGCATACCTACCAATAGAAGTCATTAATGATTACGGCACTTATGAGTATATTCAAATAACAGATACTTCAGCCGTAAAAAAATTTAAAGGCGTTTTTCCGATCAATAAAAGCAATTACCTCCGACGAAAGAGCTAACTATGTCAACCTGTCAGTTTTTCGCCTCTGGAATAGTATTTGAGAATAGCGCGACTGAATAACAACCAAAAATTGTAATCAGACAATGGCAGAGAAAGGCACAATCTCGATACACACGGAAAATATCTTTCCGATCATTAAAAAATTCCTCTATTCCGATCACGAGATCTTCCTTCGTGAGTTGGTTTCCAACGCGGTAGATGCGACCCAAAAAATCAAGCAGCTGGCTTCCCTTGGAGAATATTCCGGAGAGCTAGGCGATCTGACTGTCGAAGTGTCATTCGACAAAAAGAAAAAAACCATCACTATCTCCGACAAAGGAATCGGGATGACAGCTGAGGAAATCAAGAAATACATCAACCAGATCGCATTCTCAGGTGCTACTGAGTTTGTAGAGAAGTACAAAGACAAAGCGGACAATCAGCAGATCATCGGTCACTTTGGACTTGGCTTTTATTCCGCGTTTATGGTGGCACAGAAAGTGGAGATCGACACCCTTTCGCATCAGGATGGATCTGAGGCTGCAAAATGGATCTGTACGGGAGAAACTGATTTCGAAATCAAAAAAGGATCTCGAAAAACACGAGGAACGGATATTATACTACACGTAGCAGACGATTCGGAAGAATTCCTGGAAGAGCACAGGCTACAAGGCATCCTGGATAAATACTCGAAGTTCTTGCCTGTTCCTATCAAGTTTGGACAAAAGGACAAGAGTATAGAAGATGGAAAAGACAAAGACGGGAATGTAAAATACAAAACCGTACAGGAGGACAATATCATCAACGATACAGAGCCTATCTGGACCAAGTCTCCCAGCGAGCTGAAAGATCAGGATTACCTCGACTTCTACAAGACCTTATATCCGTTCAGTGAAGATCCATTATTCTGGATTCACCTGAACGTGGATTATCCATTCAATCTTACGGGCGTACTATACTTCCCTAAGTTGAAAAAGGATTTCGATCTTCAGAAAAACAAAATTCAATTGTATTCACGTCAGGTGTTCATAACCGATGAGGTGAAAGATATCGTCCCTGAGTTCTTGCAGTTACTCCACGGAGTAATTGATTCTCCAGACATCCCATTGAATGTTTCGAGAAGCTACTTGCAATCGGATTCCAACGTGAAAAAGATCAACGGCTACATCACTAAGAAAGTAGCGGATAAGCTTGCAGATCTTTACAAGAACGACCGAAAAGGATACGAAGAAAAATGGGAAGATATTGGCGTATTTGTAAAATACGGTATGATCTCAGAAGAGAAGTTTGATGAGAAAGCGAAAGACTTTGTTTTGTTGAAAAACATTGAAGACAAGCACTTCACGATCGAAGAGTATAAGAAGCACATTGAGGCGAATCAGACGAATAAGGATGAGAATGTGGTTGCTCTTTATACTACTAACAAAGACAGACAACACGGATACATCGAAACCGCCCAAAAGCGTAGTTACGATGTAATCGAACTTTCCGGACCGATCGATCCACACTTCATCAACCACCTGGAGCAAAAGAACGAGAAGTTCCAACTGCAGCGAGTGGATGCCGATGTGATTGATAAGTTGATTGACAAGGACGAAAAGAAAGAATCTGTTCTTTCAGACAAAGAGCAAGAGTCATTGAAGGAAATCTTCGAAAAAGCCATCAATGACAAAAACAACAGTGTGAATATCCAGCCTATGGCAACTGACGATTTGCCTGTGACCATCACGCTTCCGGAATTCATCCGTAGAATGAAGGACATGCAAGCGGCTGGTGGCGGCGGACCGATGATGTTTGGCGACATGCCAATGACATTGTCCGTAGCTGTAAACGCGAACCATGCGATGACGAAAAAAATCCTTGAGGCAGACTCTGATGAAGCGAAGCAAAAGCTTGCCAAGCAGGCCTATGACCTGGCACTACTTTCTCAAGGCATGCTGGAAGGCAAAGACCTGACAGACTTTGTGAACCGAAGTGTTGAGTTGAGCTTGGGCTAATAACATATCAATTAGATATAAAAATCCCGTTCTTAGGAGCGGGTTTTTTTATTTTGGCCCAATGAAAAATTTGATCATTGCATTACTAATACTATCAACCTCTTATTGTTATTCTCAAACCAGCAAATTCGAGTGGTTAACATCAGAAATTGTTATGAATGATGGTGCAAGTACACAATCATTAATCGCATTGAATAATGATTTTTATGATGGAATGCTGATCATAAAGGAGAATGAAAAATACATTGCCCTGCCACCAATAAAGTTCAAGTCCTTTTCAATTGTAACAGTCGATAAGGATACGGTAAAATTTCATTCGAAGGAAACCAGATTTTTGAAACGATCTGGGAAGAAAAAGTCAATTCTCAAGGAAGTCTATCTTGGCACAACGTACTCCTTGTATTCAAAACACATCCCAGATAAAAAGACCACTGCCTTTATATTACCTTTTGGAGTTGGAACCGCTTATGGTGTGGTACAATATCTTGAGAGTGAAGAGGTTTTGTTTCTCTCCAAAAATGAAGTTGCCTATCAAATATCTCTTCCATTCAAAGAAGAGAGATATGGGAAGAAATACAAGATCGAAAAACCAGCATTTAAACAGGTAATGGGAGAGAAATTCAGTACAGTTAGCGAAGAAATCAAATCGAAGAAATTGAAAATCAACCAGCTCGATGATTTGATTCAAATTATTGACTATGCTGATAGACTAGAGCAACTTACCGAGTAAATCGTGTCCGAATTCGTTTTGTGATCTATTACGATAGCATATAACTTAACCACCTAAATTCACCACTGAATCGTTCATGATAATCACCTCGCTGCTCCTTCTTCTCACACCTCCTCAAATGGAAGACGGCTTTGCTGAGGATATCTTAAGAGGCCACAGATGCACCTATGAATATTTTGAGGATACTGAAGGGCTAACGATCGAGCAAATTCGAAGTGAAGAATTCAAGGACTATTTCCTTCCGATGGATTCGTTTCCAGGCAGCAAAAAATTCAAACACTATTGGGTTAAAATTTATGTACCTGAGCTGGAAGAAAATGCTCAATATTACTTCCAATACTATGTACCGTTTGATGAAATGGCCTTACATTTTGCACAAGGACCTCCAGTGACAAAAAATTGGCATGTGGTATCCGATACCTCTCGTTTTGCATACGGTAATATCTATGCCTTATTTGACAAAAATGACCTTTTTGAGGGGAAGTACTTCTATCTACGTGGCTATATGGCCACCTACCGGATGGATCAGTTTGCCTTCTTCATATTCAATAAAAAAGCCGCATACACCTTTAGCAACAACATTGACTCAAGCCGTTTTATTAGCTATCACATTTACAACATCGTTTACATAGGTGCCATACTGATCATTTTCTTGTATGTATTGGTAACCTATTTTTATAACAGACAGTCAGTCTACCTGTATTATTTACTTTACCTCTTTTCTGCCGGGACCTATCTATTTTCCAGATCAACTTTCGTACAAGATTACATTCTCCCACACATCCTGTCAGCATTTCCAACCAGTGGCTATCATATAGGTTTTACCGTCCAGTATCTCATGCATGTTTCCTATTTGTGGTTTGCCATGTCGTTCCTTAACGCTAAAACCACTTACCCACTATTCCATAAAGTAGGTCGCTATATGAGCTACTTCTTTGTAATGTGCATTGGCATTACCATCATCTCTCTAGAGTTTTTTCCTAAAACACGACTGTGGCTCTCACTCTACGAGGTGGAGCGATATACTGCAATCTTATTCACCATAGCCATTCAGATTTACATCATTCTTAATAAGAAGGACAAACTCGCCAATTTCATAGTGGTCGGTTCCATCTTTTTTGTGACTGGAGCATTCGCATCGATTATTTTTTGGGACGTATACTTTTTCAGAGTGGGAACCATCCTGGAGATCATCACATTCTCTATGGGACTAGCCTATCGTTTGAGGCAATCTGAGACTGCCCAGCTATCTCTCGAAAGAGAGGTAGAGCGCGTGAAAATGATAGCCCTTCGCACGCAGATGAAACCCCATTTCTTGTTCAACACCATTAATTCCATAAGGGCGTTGATTTTGAAAGGAAGCAAGGAAGAGGCCTATGAACATTTGGCTGTTTTTTCAAAGCTCATTCGATACGTATTGGAAAGCAGCGAAAGTGAGTTGGTTCCACTCAAACAAGAATTGACGATGCTGGATATCTATGTAGATATGGAAAAAAGAAGGTTATCACGGGAGTTCAATTATCAACAAAACATTGAAGCGTCTGTCAACGCAGAAACAACGCTTATACCTCCACTGATTCTTCAGCCCTTTATTGAAAATGCCATCATCCATGGACTAGCACCAAAAGAAGGGCCTAAGCAACTAAACCTACACATTGAATCGGAGAATCATCTACTTAAATGCACCGTGACGGACAATGGGGTCGGACGCAATGGGATAAGCAAGCAACTTGAGCCAACAGACAAAAAATCCATGGCCATTGGACTAACAGAAAAACGTATTTCATTGCTGGCACCGAATAAAAATGTTGAGAACAATGACTATGTAAGTATTCAAGATTTGAGAAATGAAAACGGTGAGCCGAATGGAACTCAAGTGGAGGTTAAATTACCTTTAATCTTACGCCAATGAAACTTAAAACACTCCTCATAGATGATGAGCAGCATTGCCTCGATACCTTGTCTTATGACCTGGAGACATATTGCAACAATCAAGTGGAAATTAAAGGAGTAGCGAAAAATGCGATCGAGGCTACTGCACAGATCAATAGAATCAAGCCCGACCTGATTTTTCTGGATATTGAACTGCCAGGCATGAGTGGTATAGAGTTTCTTGAGTCCATTGGGGATTTGGATGCTAAACTTGTGTTCACAACTGCCTACAGTAATTACGCGATAGAAGGCTACAAATTCAACGCTTCCGGATACCTGCTTAAACCTGTGGATAAAGATGAACTAATAACGATTGTATCTCAGCTGCATGCCGAGTTACAGAATGATGTTGACATATTAAGCGATCGGCTCACAATTAATGATAACCAGGGAACTGAATTTGTCGAATACGCATCCATTCGATTATTTGAGGCCAGTAACAACTATACCATCATACACCTGGCAGATGGTGAGCAAAAGATGGTGAGCAAAACATTGAAGGCCGTCCAATCACAACTCCCATCGAATGAGTTTGTACGTATTCATCAGTCCTACATCATTAATCTTCGCAACCTGAAAAAATTCTTGCGTGTTGATGGTGGCACCATTGAATTAGATAACGGCCAACAATATCCACTAAGCAAAGGCTACAAAGAACACTTTCTCTCTCTTATCCAGAAATAGCCAAATAGCCTTCAATTCTTTATTGGGATTCTCAACCACAGAGATGCATTACTCAATGCATCCTGCCCGATACTCAAAGTGCATTGAGCTTAGCAAATACCTCATCTAGTTTGGCTGATTTAACCGTAAATCAAAACACAATGAACACAAACAAATTATTGAGAACAGCTATGCTTTTGCTCTTAGTATTCACGACCACATTAATTAGCAGTTGTGGTTCAGATGATGAAGACATGGATCCGGGAGATGAAGCAGGAGATGAAATTTCCTTGAGCTATAACTTCGATGGTACTGATCAAACAGCAGTATTCAACTCCGGAAGTTCCTTTTTTGCAATTTCAGATGGCCAGGCTACTGTCTTAAGTACAAGTGGAGCCTTAACGTCAGGTCAGAATTATTCATTTAGTCTTTCATTCTTAGGTACTGAAGAAGGCAGTTATACACTCATTAAATCAGTTGGTGAGGATGATGATGTTGTGGATGGATTATCCTTAGTCATACTTGATGGAGAAAATACTCAGGTATATCATGCAAAAAATGTGATGCTAAATGTGACTAGCTATACGGTAGTTTCAATAACAGAAATTATTGTGAAGGGAACCTTCTCAGGGATACTGGAAAATGAAGATACCCTCGAGGAAGTGTCAATCACCAATGGATCTTTTGTGACCGGCTTCAAAGACTAACAAGACGCGGTTAAAAAGCGGTTTCACTGAGCATTCAGTGGAGCCGTCTTTTTACTCCAGAATCAATTATGATTTTAATCTCATCCCCAATCAGGGAATCCATCAAGCCAAAATCCAGATCAATATCACTGCGTTTGAAAGTGATAGGTTCCGAAATCAACTGCTCCGTTTCTTTTAGATTTCCTTCCAGCTGAAATTCAATACCTCGAATCCTCAAGTCGATGGTTAAAGTCCATCTCTCATTCTTCTTATTCAGTTTCGCTTCAAATGGAATGGTAGGAAAATTCTCTGCATCCAGGTATTGCTCTGTCAAAATCGTCTCATCGCGAGTAGCGTTGCCGGTATCAATACTTTTTACATCAACCTCCCCTTGAATTAACCACTCACCTTCAGCAATCTGCTTCATTTCTCCATTCAGTTCATCAAACTGGCCCTCCACAGTCAACACACCCATATGGGTAATTTCGAAAGTTACGACTGCATTTTCGAGTGTCGAATCCTGTGGAGTAAACAGTCCAACGAACCAAATAGAGATCCAAAACATCATTCACTTAATCTGCTATCCCAAGAATGGCAAAATCAATATTGACCGAATTGTCAATGATCACCATCCCATTGGGCAGTTTCATTTCTCTTCCTACCCCGTACTCGGTACGATCGATGATTAAACTCCCAACAATACCTACTGATTGCTTTTTGGTGGGCAGATCAATAGAAGGGCCTATGATACTCACCGGACATTCAATTTCCTTTTTCACCCCGTGAATTTCCAGGGTTCCTTTAGCGAAGTGGCCATCATCTGTTCTTGTCAGTGAGCTGAGATCAAAACGGATTTGGGGAAATTCTGCTACGTTTAGAAAAGCAGCACTCTTAACAGCGTCTTCTCCTGCATCATTATTCGCCTCATAGCTGCTCGTTTGAATCGTGATAGAAGCCCTGGTCTTCGATAAATCATCAGCATCATAGGTCATGGTCCCACTTACATCATTGAAGCGACCGACGACAGGCACGACCCCAAATCGAATGACTTTGGATTGAAAAGAGGAATGACCTGCATCAACTGTGTACGTTTGAGCAAGTGATGGATATGTAATGGCAAACGCCAATAAAATCATAAGAGTCTTAAATCTAATTTTCATAGTTTTTTTATTTCAAGACTATGAATGAGACATGTCAAATTCGACAATGCTAATCGGGATTGCCGAATTAGGCAGTATTTTTCATGTATCTCGAAGGAGTTGTACCTTCAAATCGCTTGAAGGCATTGACAAACGAGGTTTTATTATTGAAGCCTGAATCGTAGGCGATCTGCAACAGTGTATATTCCGGATTATTTTGAATGCGCTCCTTTGCTTCCCGAACTCGATACGCGTTGATGAGATCGAAGAATGTTGTATTCAAATATTGATTAATAAGCTGAGATAGCTGATGTGTATTTAAGTCTAACTTTTCTGCCAGATCCTGAAGTTTGAGTCCTTTGACCAGATACAATTGCTCATCTAATATCACCTGATGAATTTGATCTTTATATTGCTCGGCTTCCTGTGGTTTCAAACCACTCTTTTCATATTTCATTGGTTCAGCCGGTCGCTCCCATTTCACCCCAGCCAGACGATAGGATACCAAATAGATCAGTATCGAAGAAGGCAACACATATAAGTAATCCATGTGCCTTCTGTAGATTTCTGTATAAAAGAGTAAAACCAAAAAAGCAATTACGAGGACCCAAATGAATATCATTCCTAACCACATGATATTCAGCCACCGAATACCTGATTCGTCAATCGAAGAGCGCGTTTTTTCCAATCCAATTCGATATGCGTTGATGGCGAGCTTTGAACGAAACAGAAAGTAAAGCAGATAGAGAAACTGAAAGATGAAAATGAAAGAATATAAGTATTGTATCCAGTTAATTTCATCTGGACGTTTATCAAAGGGGGTCAACATTCCATAATGAACTTGTCGGAAGCTTAGGAAATCGGGAAAGAGAACCGGAATCAATAACGTAAACAAAATGAATGGCGCAAACCATAAGGCATATGACTTACCTGGTTTCTCCCCAGTTACCGCTAAGATGTATCTCAAAAACAAAGGCCCAATAGCCATCCATGAACCAAACCTGGTACCATAAAAAGCCATGACGCCAACATCATACGGCCACCGTATCGCAAGAAACTCTAGCTGCAACCAGAGAAGCACTGCCATCAGACCAAGCAACCATTTCCCATCTGTGTTCTTGTAGTTTCTTTTTGCAATGATCAAATTGATCACAAAAAGACTATGTGCAATGCTGACAATAATGAGTACACTCCAGATGTCTAGTGATTGAGGCATGGCATGAAGATAATGAAAGAAAAAGTAGTGTATTTGATTTAATAGGGATTCCGATTCAGATGAAAGTTCCCCGGCTCTCGTTGGAATTCATTCACCATAATGCAATCCATTAACAACAAGATTATTGGTTATAATTGCGACATTAATCTAACACCATGAAAAAACTACTATTCCCTATTCTGCTTTTCACAATTTCTTTTTTTACCTACGGTCAGGAGATCCCCAAGTTTGGTAAGATGCCGAAAGAATACATGGAGATGACTGTCTACCCAAATGATTCTTCCGCAGAAGCTGTCATTTTGTTTGACAAGGGTGATATATCATTCATGTATGTTAAAAGTCAGGGGTGGAAGTTAATTTTTGATCGCCACATGGCTATCAAAGTTTTATCAAAAGATGGATATGAATGGGCCGATCAGAGCATCGAAACATACCATGATGGGTCCAGCGGCGAACAAGTCTCAAAGCTTAAAGGCTTTACCTATAATCTCGATAATGGGAAACTGAAAACATCAAAACTTGAAAAAACTTCCATTTTCAAAGAAAAAACCAATGAGTATTGGGATAGAGAAAAATTCACTATGCCAGATGTAAAAGTGGGTTCAGTGATAGAATTTTCTTACAGAATCACTTCCGATTATGTTTTCAATTTAAAATCCTGGGATTTTCAGGAGAGCATTCCAACCATGTATAGCGAGCTATCCACACACATTCCAGAGTACTACAGTTTTAGACTTTTAACTCAAGGCTACTATGGATTTTCAAAGAATGAATCAACAACTTCAAGAGCTAAAATTGTCATTACTTCATCAGAGAGAGTTGGGACCACTGTGTCATCCACCTCTTTTCGATCGAGCGAAGTTGAATACCAAATCAACAAACAAGTGCTGGCTGCAAAAGATATTCCTGCTATGAAGGAAGAGGCTTTTACTTCAACAATTGACAACTACCGAATGCGAGTAGATTTTGAGCTGCAATCCACCAATTTCCCAGGTGAGGGATATAGAGATTTTCGTGGATCGTGGGAAGCATTGAATAATAAGTTCTTAGAAAGTCAATACTTCGGAAAAGTGATGGATAACATTGGTAACATTAAAAAAGAGATTGATGCCCTCTCTATCATTGATTCCAATGAGGAAAAAATTGCCAGTATTTATAACCTGATTAGATCACGTATAAAGTGGGACGGATTCAATTCAAAGTATTCGACAACCAATACGCTAAATCCTGCTTTGAAGCAAGGAGAAGGTAATGTAGCGGATATCAATTTAGCCTTAACCGGAGCGCTAAGAGATGCAGGTTTTGAAGCAGAACCTGTTTTGCTAAGCACTCGATCCAATGGAATAGTCAGACCACACTTTCCAATTTCAAGCCAATTCAATTATGTAGTCTCTCTAGTCAAATTGGGAGAAAATGAAGTCCTGATGGATGCATCTTCCGGGTTGCCTCCCGGGTATTTACCAACAAAATGTTTAAACGGTAATGGATGGGTCGTTTCGAATTCTGGTGGTCGATGGGTGAGCCTATCGAATAATGCTGAATTTAAGATTATGCATAATGTGGAGGCTAAGCTTAGTGAAGATGGAAAAATCACCGCTGATCTTAAAACTGAAAAGACAAAATATGCCTCATTTGGAGATCGTTCAACAATTATAAGTCAGGGAGAAGATAGCCGAATCAAAAAAATAGAAGAAGAAAACAACTGGGACGTGAGTGGATATGAAGTTTCAAATCTAAAAGTTGCGGATAAACCTTTAACCGAAAACTATACGATTACAACTTCGAACAATGTAGAAAAAGCCGGCAATCTTTTGATTGTAAACCCTTTGTTGGTTGGTGAGCAATCTGAAAATCCATTTAAGCTAGAAAAAAGGGAGTATCCTATTGATTTTACCTATCCAAGATTCTATGCCTATCAAGGAAAAATTACGCTTCCCGAAGGCTATGCCATTGATGAAATCCCGAGTCCCGCTGGTATTGCTTTACCAAATAGAAAAGGACGTTTCATCTATTCAATTGCCGAGACGGATGGAGTGATCACCATTACTAGCTTAATTCAAATCAAAGAGAGTCTTTTCCTACCCGAAGAATATCCTTTCGTGAAAGAGTTTTTCAGTCAAATTGTAGAAAAGCATAATGAGCAAATCATATTGAAGAAGTTATAATGAAGCCTTTATTTCATTTTGCCTCCATCAGATGGCTTGCTTTACTGCTGCTAAATCCGATGATTGCGTCGAGTCAGGAGTATTCGATGAAATCCATCCCCGAAGAAGTCCTAGAAGATACGGATCTGGTCATTCGTCAATATACCCGAGAGTTTGAAGTAATAGATCGAGGGAATGGAAAATCTAAAGTTATCAAGGCGATCACATTGCTTAATAGAAATGCTAGACATCACCGAACGCTATCAGTAGGCTATGATGATTTATCAAAAATTGAGTCCCTGCAATTGAAGGTTTTTGACGCTAATGGTGAATTGATAAAAAAATATAAGTCTAAGGATTTTGATGACGTAGCTTCTTACGATGGTTTTTCTGTTTACTCTGACAACCGCTCCAAAGTATTATCCGTCCCCTTTGAAAACTACCCCTACACCATTGAGTATAGCTATGAAATAGCTAACAAGGGGTTGATGTTTTATCCGTCCCATAGTTTCAACTCAACAACGGGCCCAGTCGAACGAGCTTCGTTTTCAATTAAAATTCCCTCCACGTTAGACCTGAGGTACAAACTCACTAATGCGAAAGAACCCATGATTCGAGAAGAGGGCGAATCAAGAATATTCAGTTGGGAATATGAAGATTTGGAAAAAATTGAACGAGAACCTTATGCTCCACCGATAAGCGAACAATATGTTAGAGTTAATACAAGCCCCATTGAATTTGATATGGGGGGTTACCAAGGAAGAATGGACACTTGGCAAGGCCTGGCAGAATTCCAACGAGCATTGAACAAAGACCTTGATCGATTGCCTCCTAAGACGGTTAATTTTGTAAAATCACTCACCGCAAGCGCAAACGATGACCGGGAAAAAATCCAATTAGTCTATGATCATTTGCAAAATAACTTCAGGTATGTGAGTGTTCAGTTGGGTATTGGTGGGTGGCAGCCGTTCAATCCATCATTTGTAGATGAAAGTGGATATGGAGATTGTAAGGCTCTTTCCTATTATACTAAAAGCATGCTTGAGTCTATTGGGATAAAAGCTAACTACACACTGATTAGCGCAGGCGATTCATTTAATGCATTAGATCCTGATTTTCCCACCAGTAATTTTAACCATGTGGTTTTATGCGTCCCAAATCAGGGAGACACCGTTTGGCTAGAATGTACAAGCCAAACTACTCCCATGGGCTACAGTGGATATTTTACTGGAAATAGAAAAGCTTTAATGATAACAGACGCAGACGGTGTGATTGTGAATACACCTAGCTACTCAATGGATGATAACCTGCAGATTAGAACGGCGAATGCCAAAATTGAATCAAACGGACAAGTTGAGCTTTCCTATATAACAAAATACACCGGGCTTCAATATGAGAATTATGACTTGAATATTGTGTTAAACCAATCAGATGATGACAAAAAGGATTGGTTATACGAAACCATTGACCTTCCAGGTTTCGATTTGAAGAGCTTCAAATTTGATCAAAAGAGACTTGCAATACCTGAAGCAATAGTTGAGGTAGCACTAGTGTCGAACAAAATTGCCAGTAAAAGTGGTAGTAGGATAATAATCGAAGGTAACCTCCTTAATAAGTTTAGGAGCGTTCCCCCAAAAGTGGAAGATCGCAAAACTGATGTCATGATACGAACCCCATTCTTCGACTCTGATAGTATTTGGTTTGAATTACCAGCTCAATCCTCCATAGAGTATCTACCAGAAACGGTGACCATAAAATCCGAATTTGGAGAATACAAATCTGAATATGCCAACATTGATGGAAGAATACTCTACTATCGAGAGTTACAACTATTTAGCGGTCGTTTTGCTCCGGAGAAGTATGAAGCCTTTAGAACCTTTAGAAAGGAAATTCTTGAAGCGGATGACCAAAAATTCATTATTAAATCTATAAACGACTGAGACCTCAAAACTTCTTGGGGTTGTCGATGGATCCGCTCATCAAATGGATCTTTTTTGTCGTTGCCTGTTTGGTTAGTTTAGTCCTCCTAAAATTCTAAGTATGAAGAAGCACTTGTCACTTTTATTAATACTCTCATCATTTTTCACCTTCGCTCAGGTAGACATGTCGTACTACTTACCCGAAGGCATTTCTTACAACCCCGATATTCCTACTCCAAAAGAAGTGTTAGGCTATCATCCCGGAGAATGGCATGTAAGCCACGATCAGCTTCTTTATTATATGCGGGAAGTCTCTCAAGCTTCAGATCGTATGATCATGCAAGAAATTGGTAGAACTTACGAGGGACGTCCGCTCATACATCTTACCATTTCAACACCTGCTAACCTTGCCAACCTGGATCAAATCCAGGCAGACCATAAAAAACTTACCGACCCAGCCTCCTCCGGATCTATGAATACCGAAGATATGCCCATTGTCATGTGGCTTGGATATTCGGTCCATGGAAATGAAGCAAGTGGCGGCAACGCATCCCTCTTGACAGCATACTATTTAGCTGCTGCCAACGGTCCTGAGATTGACAACTTGTTGAATAACTCAATCATTATTTTAGATCCTTGTTACAATCCAGACGGACTTCATCGTTTTTCAACCTGGGTAAATATGCATCGATCACATGTCATCAATCCGGATCCCAATGATAGAGAATATCGTGAAGCATGGCCGGGTGGAAGAACCAACCATTATTGGTTTGACCTGAACAGAGATTGGCTACCTCTTGCGCATCCGGAATCTCGTGCTCGAATTGCACGATTTCATGATTGGAAACCAAATATTTTAACAGACCATCATGAGATGGGTACGAACTCTACCTTCTTCTTTCAGCCAGGTATCCCATCCAGAAAATTTCCCTGGACACCGGATAAAAACGTTGATCTCACGCATAAGATGGCAGCTTTTCATGCACAATATCTTGATCGAATCGGCTCACTGTACTATAGTGAAGAGAGCTTTGATGATTTCTATATCGGGAAAGGATCTACTTATCCCGATGTAAATGGAAGTGTCGGTATCTTATTTGAGCAAGCAAGTTCAAGAGGGCATGCACAAGAGAATGATTATGGAATCCTTACCTTCCCAATGGCAGTTCGAAATCACTTTGTCGTATCTCTTTCTACCATGGCTTCAGGCATCGCACACCGCAAGGAATTCCTGGATTATCAAAAAGAGTTCTATCAGGGTGCTTCAAGCCTCGCCTCGCGTGATGTTGTAAAAGCATACATTTTCGGCTCAGCCAAGGATCCAATCAAAAATTTTGAGCTAGTAAAGATGCTTGTTCAGCATGAAATTGAGGTTTACCCATTGGCAAAGAATATCACCAAAAATGGTAAATCGTTTTTGGCGGACAAGGCTTATATCGTACCAATGAATCAGCCTCAATATCGATTAGCTAAAGCAATCTTTGAGAAAAGAACCACTTTTACAGATAGCCTGTTCTATGACGTTTCTACATGGACCATGCCTCTCGCATACAACCTTCCATATGCAGAGCTAGGTAGCAAAGATTTGGGCGGAATTATGGGCGGGAAAGTTGAATTCCCGGAAAAACCCAAAGCCAACCTCATTGGGAACAAGGGTGCATATGCTTATGCAATAGAGCCTTATGGATACTTGTCCTTCAGAGCAGCAAACCGACTGCTAAGCAAAAAAGTAGTAGTTCAGGTGCTAAACAAAGCACATAGCGATGGCAATAGAATGTATCCAAAAGGTACTATGATAATCCCAGTGGGTGTTCAGGAAAATAAGCGACTATTTATTGAACAAACTATAGACCAAATTATCAACGAAGATGCGGTGAATGTTTATTCGCTTAATTCCGGTCTCGCAAAAATGGGTGTAGACCTGGGGAGCCGAAGTAACACAACCTTGGAAGAACCAAAAATTGCTTTACTTGTTGAGGGAGGAGTTAGCAGCTATGAAGCTGGTGAAGTTTGGCACCTACTAGATCAACGGTATAAAATGAAAGTTACTTTATTGCCTATTGATCGTCTGGGACGTGATTTATCTCGATATAATCGAGTCATTATACCCAATGCATTTCTAGGATCTGTCAGCGATTCTCAAAAGAAAAATCTTAAAGATTGGGTATCGCAAGGAGGCCTGATCATCGCCTGGAAAAACGGAGGTAAGTGGCTTTCTGATGCAGAAATAACAGGAGTAAAATATGCCTCGAGTAATGATGAGGAGAGTGAAGAAACCTTCAAAGTATATGAAAACCTTAGTGCCGAACGAGGTGCACAAGTAACAGGAGGTTCAATTTTTGAAGCAAAGGTGGACCTTACCCATCCGCTGGCATACGGCATGGAAAGTGATCGAATAGCTCTTTTCAGAAATCATAATTTGGTTCTTGAAAAATCCAAGAATGCTTATGCCAATCCATTAGTATATTCCCAGAATCCCCTTCTTTCCGGATATGTTTCAGAAGAAAACCTTGAAAGATTTAAAAATTCTCCGGCAGTAACCATTTCTAATGTTGGTCGTGGAAAAGTTATTACTTTGGCAGATAATCCAAACTTCAGGGCGTTCTGGTACGGTACCAATAAAATCTTTATGAATGCGTTGTTTTTTGGAAAGGCCATCAACAGAGGTGCCGCAGAATAAAAAATAAACGAGGAGCTGAATGAGAATTCAGATTAAAATAACATGTGTAATCGGTCTCACTTTTTTGGGACTTGCAGCGTTTTCTCAGGATGGAGAGTCTCTTGAGGATCTCTTCAAGGTGGATTATGATACTCCACTAACATTGGATCTAAATGAAGCTGAAGAAGAAGGGATTGAACCTGTCAAGCAAAAAGAGAAGAAGGTAAAACGAAACGTTTATTTCGGGCTAAAGACACGGAAAGCCTTTACGCGAACCGTGCGAGGTAGTGATGTAATCCTCGATCTCTTCAATGTGCTAAAAGAATACGAAGGTCCTCCTGAATATGCGGCTGACTTTTATTGGTATGATTACAAGAAAAAGACAATAAAAAATTCACTAAAAGTGGATCAGCGAAACGCTGGTGTTTTACATGGCCCTTATGAAAAGCGGGTAGGTGATCAGGTCATTGAGCAAGGTTGGTACTACAAAGGAATGAAACATCGACGTTGGGTACGCTTCAATCGGCATGACATACTGCAGGATAAATCCTATTGGTGGAAAGGATGGCCCCAGGAATCCAAGTTAGCGTATTACGACTTTAAAAAAACCAAACTCCGAGAAGTAATCCCTGTTCATTATGGAGAAAAAGACGGAGAATATTGGGCCTTTCATGAAGATGGATCTTTAGCAGTAAGAGGGGAATATAAATTTGGACACAAGGTTGGACTCTGGAGAGAATATTATGATGGAGGTCGCGTAAAGCGAGAAGTTGTCTATCCCAATGACCCATTTGATTTTACATTCACCCCACACATCACTAGAGAATGGGATAGTAAAGGAAGACTTATTTACGATCGTGCCAAGTTTTTAAAAGGGCTGAATTAGAGCTCCAATTCCATCTGCACATTGCACCGATTGTATGGTGAATCATAACCCTTTACATCTTTGAAACCCAGCTTATAATACAATGAAATCGCTGGTTTAAGGACGCTATTTGTCTCTAAATAAATAGTTTTTGCGTTCAACTCTCTAGCCTTTTCAATCGTGGCAAGCCCAATCTTCCATCCAATTTTCTTTCCCTGTGCTTCTGGAGATACAGCCATCTTAGCCAATTCAAAAACACCATCATCCATTTTAATTAATGCGCACGTACCTACGGGATTCCCATCTAAGATTGCAATGAGTATGGCGCCCCCTTTGTCGAGAATGTATCCTTGCGGATCATTTAACATTAAACGATCCGACTCTTCCATGGTAAAATACTGAGTGATCCATGCCTCGTTTAATTCCTTGAATGCAAGGGCATGATTAGGTTGATAATTAAGAATTTCGATCATCGTAGATAGCTGTAGTAAAGACCAAAGGCCATAACAGTAACCGCAAGCAGTGCAATATTAATTCCCGAAACACCCATCATTATAAAAAAAACCAGCAGCCACCATATCGGGAAAACAACCAATCCAACTCCAAATTTGAGTGATGAATGAAACACCACATCATCTACCCTTCTAATGATCAGCTTTATAATCAGCATTGGAAAAGGATTCAGAATCCATGCTAACAGGTGTTTCTTTTTTCTTTTAATTGGAGGAGTTTCGGATTTATGAACAGCTTTCAGCTCGTTGAAAGAAAAGTCTTCATGCGCTGGTTGAAATATATAATCTGATAACTCTTTATAATCAGCGGTTTCTTCAGGAATAACAAGCGTTTCTTTCATCCCTACACTAATAGCATCACGTAAATTGATTAAGCCTTTCGCTTTACTTTCCTGATATCCATTCAAATATTTCGAGACAGAAATCGGGCAGCCAAATTTTATGAGAACTGTTGAATTAGCAGCCTGATGTTCAAAATAGTTAATCCCAACGGGTAGGACCATCAAATTTTCATTCATTGTATCCTGTGCTTGTAATGCAAGACGAGCAGCGCCTTTTGTTAGCGGACGGAGATAATGATTCCTTCCATGATTCCCTTCTGCAAAAATCAATACAGAATCTCCATTTTTGAATAGCTCCCGACAACTCTCAAAAATTGCGTCGTTCAATGATAGCTTGGAGTATCCATCACGTATGCGATAGATCGGAATCATATGCATCATTCGTAGCAGTGGTCGACTCCACCTGGTGAAAACATCTTGACGTGTCAGGTAGAAAAGTGATATCGGCATAAAGGCACCAACCAATAAAGCATCTAAAAAAGCATTTTGATGATTGGGGCTCACGATCAAAGGTGCATTTCTTGGAATATTGTCTACCCCTTCGATTTTAATTCTATGGAAATATAGTCGAAGCGTAAGCTTTACAACAATTTTCAAGAAAGCGTAGAAAGCTTTCATTTACACCAGTTCTTCAGTGTTAATGCGTGTCAATTTGACCTTATCAATTCGATTTTCTTCCATGGTGAAAATCGTGATAACGAAGGGATTTATCTCAATTACCTCGTTGACCTCAGGAATATCCTCATGAATTTCAAATATAAGACCTCCTAACGTGTCATACTCACCTTCTGGGAGATCTAGTTCATACTTATCATTAAGATAATCTATTTCATGCCTTGCACTGAAAATATAATTGTACTCATCAAGTTGTTGTTCGGTGAGATACTCATCATCATGCTCGTCTCTGATTTCACCAAAAATCTCCTCTATCACATCCTCAATACTTACAATCCCTGAAGTACCTCCATACTCATCAACAACAACGGCAAGACTTTTCCTATCGGTTATAAATTGAATCAAAAGCTCATTGGCGAGCATAGTCTCCGGGACTATGAGGATCTCAGTTAAAATCGATTTAATATCCTCCGGTTTTTTGAAAAGCTCTAAAACATGACAATAGCCAATAACTTCATCAATCGTTTCTTTATACACGAGAATTTTGGAATGACCGCTTTCAACAAAATGTTCTTTAAGCTCTTCAATTGAATCGGTGACATCAACAGCAACAATTTCTGTGCGGGGAATCATGCATTCGCGTACTTTGATCGTTTTGAACTCAATGGCATTGTTGAAAATTTTCGCATCAATTTCAGCCTCTTCTTCATCCTTTATGTTCAGAATATTATTCTTGATATAGTTATTGAGATCAGTAAGACCAAAAACAGGTTTTTCATCCGCTAATCGGTATCCAAACATCCAGATAAATACTGCTGAAATTTTAACTACCAGAAATACCGCCGGAAACATTAGCACATAGATTAGTCCCATAGGCAATGCAAAAAGTCGGAGTGAGAAATCAGGGTTAATCAAAAAAAGACTTTTTGGAAGAAACTCAGCTGTCAATAAAACAAGCACAGTAGAAATCAAAGACTGTATTACAAGCACAATTATATCGGTCGTAAATACAGAGGCAATTATGGGTTCCAGCAATCCTGCCATGTAAATACCATAGAGCACCAAAGCGATGTTGTTTCCCACTAGCATGGTGGCCAAAAATTGCGATTGATTACCCGTAAATAATGCAAGTATTCGACCTGCAAAATTCCCTTTCTTCTTTAGTACCTCAATGTGCAGCTTATCTGCGGATATGAAGGCTATCTCCATTCCGGAAAAAAACGCAGAGAATAGTAGACAGAGAAGTATAATCAAATAGGGGAACGGGTCGTCCATGCTATCGCTTCTTTTTCTTTTGTTTTTTAGAAGATTTCAGAGCCTCTTTTTCGCTGGCCTTTCGCTGGCCTTTTCGATATCCATATAAAAATAAGAGTGCTACGCTAAACATAAAAATCCAATAAGACTCTGTTAAGCCTACCACTATTGCCTGATCTACTCCAATAATGAAGGTACAAAAAATGAGCACAAAGAGTATGGTATCAAATAATTTCATTCGTTCTTATCCACCGGGCGTAATGGCACATCTCGTTCTGCTGGACGGTTCGGGTCATCTTCAAGTGTGAATGTTCCGCCTGATTTAATAATATGATATTCTGTGAAATCCTGATTCGCTTCCATTCCCTCACCAGTATGAACCTCCCCATCAGAATTGATGGTTACAAATTTATCGGTATAGAATGTTTCTTCCTCCTGATTCCAAAACAACTCCTCGGTGTTCAATTCATCTTGTTTTGCAATGCTTTTCACTACCACATTACCTTCTGCCCGGTATAGGTTTTCAGCTTTCGTGAAATAAACATAGTTCGCAGAGAAGAAACTAGTTACCTGGCCACGCTGGTTGTACCACTCAATATAAAATCCTTCGGGCCACTCACGGTCTCCATTTTCGAAGTTATTTTGATTTGCAGTCTTCAGCGTCATTACTACAATTCCTGAATCACTCATTTGTGTGATAGCACTATCCATGGATGATAGGGGACCCTCATAAAGCGGTAAATCCACCAGGTCTTTTCGTTGATTGCAGGCAACAGAAATTAGCCATAGGGCCAAAATGAAAAAGCGGCCCAGAAATACCTTCCAAGCCGCAAACTTGATATTTTTTATCTTTTGATTAGTTAGCAGGTCGACGCTCAAGAGCTACGGTTACGTTAATCCAACATCCAATAGTAAGAGATTCTCCTTCTTGTTTTCCCTCATTGAAAATATCCTCAATTGAAGGAAACTGTGCTTTTGCAGCAGCCATACCAGAACCGTGTCCCGCTTTTTTATATTCATTATAGGCAGCAATGAATACTGCTCTGTCTTGCACTAAACTTTCTTCTTTCTTACAGTCATCGAAGCTGCCAAAATAAAGATCACCGATTAGCTTGTATGCATCTTTGTAGGATGGATCAAAAGAAAGCGCACGTCTTGCACTACTTCTTGCCGTAGACTTCTGACCTTTTTTCATTTGAATACGAGCAATGTTCACATACATTTCGGCTTTCTCTGCATTGTCATCAGTTAATCCTGCAGCTTCCTGGAAGTATTCGATTGCCTGCGCATCGTTTCCATCCTGAGCATTCTTCTGTGCAAGGAATTTTGCCACTCCATACGTAGGTTCATCGCCTTGAATGATGCCTGCTGCCTTAAGGGCTAAAGGACTGTCCAGACATTTACCTTTCAACATCAACCTGAATACTTGCTTGGCCATGTTGACATCATTTTCGTTTTGAAGTTTAGGTCCAAGTTTTTCTTCTACAAATTCGCAGCTAATTTCAACTTTTGTTGCAGTTAGCAAACGATCAACCAGGTCAGAAGATCCGTCGATTTTCTTTCGCTCAGTTTCACCCGCATTTTTTCTTTGCTCAGCTAGTGCTTCGGAGATTGCTGAATAAGTATCAATTACCTGTTCATCGGTAAGCCTTTTATATAGGTAATTCTTATAAGTCATATCCATGTAAGCTACCAAGGCTCCTCTGTTCATTTCAGCTCCGTTTAGGCTAAACGCCTTTTGAAAAGTTTCCAGAACTCTGAAATATTCATCTTTTTCTTTTTTGTAAAAAGAATAGCTATAAATAGCCTTTCTCTCTACAATATCGGCTTCATCGGCAGGGTAGTATTCAACTCTTTTATCAAACAGACCAAGCCCCGTTTCAATATATTCTTTCTTTTTTGCCGCATCAGCTTCTTTTTTTGCCAGTGCTTCATAAATCTTTGACCCATTGATATAAATGGAAGGATTTAAGTCAGGAGTGTTTGTTAACAACCATTTTAACGGTTCAATGGTCGCCTCATAGTTTTTGGCCTTGTAGGCATCCGTGTAAACAACATTCTTTTCTTTCGCTACACCTGGCTGATCTCCCCATTTAAATTCCCCTTGAGCATTTGCACTCATGGCAAGAGTTATTAAAAAGGTTGCACCGAATATTTTAGTAATCGTCTTCATAACTTACTATTTGCTAGTCATACTTTCTTTTTATGAACCATCTATCATTTATGGTCGCTCCTATAACAACCTTATAATAGGTTTCCTTAATTAGTCCGTTTGTAGTCTCTCCAAGTTGCCCCCATTTAAAGGCCAGATCCAGACTTGAAAAGCCATTTACTGGTAAAGAAGCACCAAAATTAATACCAAAATCAATAAGTGACTGATTATTTACGATATATGGAAGTTTGTGATAGTTAAATCCTGCTGAATACTTCGCTCGCTTCCATAAACTATTGACGTTATCAAAGTCTGGTACCCAAGAGCCTCCAAAGGCAAATTTCACCGAATTGTCAAAGTTCTGGTTATCATTTCCTGCATCACTCCATAATTGTGTTTCTAGATCAAACCCAATTTTGTAGTGGTTTAGCTTTTCATAAGACATGCCATATCCCAAGGAGGTTGGTAGGTCAAACTGAATTTTTTCGGTCCCTAAATTAACCGTATCCAACTCTGTACCGGTAATGGACAAACGAGTTAATGTCAGTTCAGAATTCCCATTGAGAGAGCTTTTAGGCGAATAGATAAATCCAAAATTTAAGAACCTCTCCTCAGACAACTTATGTCTATAACCTAGTCCGAATTGAAAATTAATGTCTGAATAAGACTCGAGCTCTTGGAATGAGCCATTTGTTAACGGTACATCTACACCCCCTATTGAGAATGTAGAGCTATTCTCAATGGACCCGAAGGTATATATGAATTTCATGCCGACCTGAATGTTTTTAATACTGAATCCATTTCCCCAAATAAGGTTTGTCAGGCCTCCCTCGCCACGATTATTTGAAATCTGTGATACATCGCCTCCTGTTCCTATAATATCCCCTTCAGAAAAGGTATTGTAGCTTACCGAACTCAATGGTAGTATCGAAATTGAAGAGGACCACTTCCCAGGCATAATCGGAAAAGCGAACCCAAGGAATCTTAATCCACCATCCGTGTCTGATCCAGTTACCTCTTGACCAGTAAAATTTCTTCTATCCACTTCGACACCCAACTGGAAGGTGCTGAATGTGTTAAAAACAAGATTTGCTGGATTTTGGGTATTTATGTGCCAAATGGTTGGTGCACCAATACCTACCTCCCCCATGCCCACGTTATTTGGCATCCCTTGGTGGTTT
The DNA here is from genome assembly GCA_965601465.1 of Ekhidna sp. GTDB lineage: Bacteria > Bacteroidota > Bacteroidia > Cytophagales > Cyclobacteriaceae > Ekhidna. The sequence goes on from OZ271834.1 coordinate 5,242,708, forward strand.
AGACTTCCTAGTCCTTGAAATGAATAAACCGATTGAGCCTGGGCAAGCTGTATTAAAATAAAAAAACAGGCTACTCCTGTTAAGATCCTTTTCATGTGTTTTACCAACTTTATCTGTGGCTTCATCAAACATCTCAATTGACAAACATCAAAAAACCTAGTATCCCTTAATCAGATTTCTTTCTGTTTTCCGGTCAGTCAAATAAGACATCTATTGATACTTCCAGATTCTATATAGACCCTTCTGCACAATTTTTGAGCCAGCAAAGATGTGGGCTTTTAGTTTGGATTCAAAGAAATGCGCGTCTCCACCTGTTAATATCATGTTAAGACTTGTGAAATCCCGCTCTAGTGTCCGCCTAACGCCATTAATTTCGTGCACAATTCCCAAGAAAGATCCACTATACAAACACTCTTTTGTACTTTTCCCTAATTCATTAGGATTAAATTGATTCCATTCATCAGAAATATCCGGAAGTTGATCGGTATAACTCGCCATAGCTTTCATCCGCATTCTAAGTCCGGGCGAAATGATTCCTCCCCGAAAAGTAGCAGTATCATCTATTAAGTCGATTGTAATACAGGTTCCTAAATCGATGACTAAATTATTAGTTTCAGGAAAAAGCTCATTAGAACCTACTGCAGCTGCAATTCTGTCTGGCCCGAGGGTTTCCGGGGTTTTGTAATCAAGTTTGATTGGAAGAGGTGTAAGGTGTGTTAGGATTTTAGCATCCGAACTCTTCCAAGAATTCATATCTATTTCCTTAACCGATGAAATCATCAGCGGGAAGTCTTGATATCTGGCAATAACGTCATTCAACTGATTCCAAACAATCGTTTCGCCAAAGTCCCCATTGGTTACTTCAGTGGTTTTAATGGAGCTATTACCAATATCTACTAATATTACTTCCAATTTATTTCCCATGGTGTCACAAAGGAAAGACAAAACATCTTATTCTGTTATAGGTGGAATGGCTGGTTCATCAATGGATGGGTTGGACCTTTGCCAGGTTACATTCCGATTAAAAGCTGACAAGTGGACTTTCCAATTAAATGATTGTGAAACGATAAGTTATCCTGAGATACTGTATGATCGTTTAGCCAATGCTCATTCATTTGACCTTAACAAACAAAAGGAGCTTGATATTGAATTTGGTGAATGGATAGCGACTATTATTAATAATTTCAGGGAAGCATTGCCTAAGGTCGATCTTTTAGGTATTCATGGTCATACAGTGATTCATAAACCAGAAATGCATATTAGTTGGCAGCTTGGAAATGGATCTATCATTGCCAAACACACAGGGTTGCCAACTGTAACGGATTTTCGAATCGAGGATGTTTGCAATGGAGGTCAAGGTGCTCCGTTGGTTCCGCTCGGTGACTTTATGCTTTTCAGTGAATACAATATCTGCATTAATCTAGGTGGGATTGCAAATCTATCATTGAAGAATGATAAGACAGCCTGGGATATTTGTCCCTGCAACCAGGTACTAAACTTTTTTGCAGAAAAATTGGGGAAGTCATATGATTACAATGGATCTATGGCGAGAAAAGGATCTTTCAATCAGTTGTTTTATGATAACCTAAACACATTCCCTTTCTTCACACAAGAGCCACCTAAATCACTCCCAAACAATTATATCACACATGAAATGTTGGAATCAATCGAACCAATAGATGGCCTTCATACCTATTGTCACTTTATCGCTGATGCTATTCAACGTAGTATTCACGATTCAATGAATTCAAGGATTCTAATAACAGGAGGTGGGGCATTTAATTCCTTTCTTATTGAGCTAATTAAAAGCCGCCTGAAAGGCCTCTCAGTCGAAATTCCAGATAAGAAAATTGCTGCATTTAAGGAGTCCTTAATTTTTGCTTTTTTGGGCATCAAACGATTCAGAAATGAAATTAATGTACTCTCCTCAGTTACGGGGGCAAGTAAAGACAGCTCATCAGGTGTGATTCATCTTGCCGAATGATTAGATTTGCGCCCTCAAAATAATAAACGACAGATGAAAGAGCTCCTTAAAAAATTCGAAGACAAAACCCCCGAAATCGTATTTGAATGGTCCGACGCTGAAACAGAAGCTAAAGGCTGGGTGGTAATTAATTCACTAAGAGGTGGTGCTGCTGGTGGTGGTACACGAATGAGAGTTGGTCTTGATAAGAGAGAGGTAGAATCTTTGGCGAAAACGATGGAGATCAAATTCACTGTTTCAGGCCCACAAATTGGTGGTGCAAAATCCGGGATCAATTTTGACCCCAATGATCCACGAAAAGAAGGTGTTTTAAAGAGATGGTATCATGCAGTTTACCCGTTACTGAAAAATTATTACGGTACTGGAGGAGATCTAAACGTGGATGAAATACATGAAGTAATTCCAATAACTGAAGATTTTGGGTTATGGCATCCACAAGAAGGAATTGTAAATGGGCACTTTAATCCACGCAAACCAAAAAAAATCCACATGTTAGGTAGGCTCAGACAGGGAGTTTCAAAGGTTCTGGAAGACCAGGAATACATACCTAACTCTCCAAAAAAATACGTGGTTGCCGACATGATTACAGGGTTTGGAGTGGCAGAAGCCGTTCGCCATTATTATGAAATCTGGGGAGGAAATATTGGTGAAAAAAGAGCAATAGTACAAGGATGGGGTAATGTTGGTTCTACGGCTGCCCTTTATCTAGCAAAGTACGGAGTGAAAGTTGTTGGGATCATCGACCGAGTTGGAGGATTGATGAACCCTGACGGATTTACGCTTGACGACATTAAAAAATTGTTCCATGATAAAGATGGAAATAAATTGGTTGCCGAAAACCTAATTCCTTTTGAGAAGGTGAATGAAGAAATCTGGTCCATGGGAGCAGAGATTTTTATTCCTGCTGCAGCATCCAGGCTTGTGTCACAAGATCAAGCAGAATCCATGATTAACAATGACCTGGAAGTAGTTTCTTGCGGTGCCAATGTGCCATTCAAGGATGATGAGATTTTCTATGGTCCTATCGCAGAGTTCGTAGATAAGAAGGTCTCTTTACTGCCAGACTTTATTGCAAATTGTGGAATGGCCAGAACTTTTGCATTCTTGATGGATCCGGATAAAGATGAATTATTGACCGACGCAGACATCTTCAATGATTGTTCCAAAACCATTGGTGATGCATTGAAAAGCGTTTATGACGAAAATAGTAACCGTACAAATTTGGCCGAAACAGCTTTTACTATTTCATTAAATAAGCTTGTTTGACCAGTGGTAGGTTTGTTTTTGTCTAAGCTAATGATATCTTTAGTATAAATCAGTATCGCCTAATGATCGGGAGAATTCTTGTTGCCATTTTATTAATGACCGTAATCGTGGCTTCCCATGCCAGTGATGCGCCTATACAGGAGCAACAGGAAACTCATCAAACAGTCGATCATGATTCGCATGAAGAAGGTCATACGTCTGAAAAGCCAGCTTTTTGGAGTGTAATTCCATTCGTGCTTCTTTTGGTGATGATTGCCACGGGCCCATTATTTTATCCTCATTTCTGGCATAAAAGCTATCCGGTCATAGCAATCATTTTAGCCTTTCTGGTCTGTACCTATTATCTCTTCTTTTTACATAATCAGCACAGCCCTGTTCATTCTGCAGCGGAGTACATTCAATTTATTGCATTACTCACTGGACTATTTGTTGCCTCTGGAGGCATCTTGATCGTGGTTGACAAGGATGCAAGGCCAACAACAAATCTGATCATCCTGGCGGTAGGTGCGGTCATAGCCAACATTATTGGCACCACGGGAGCTTCAATGCTTTTGATCAGACCATTTATTCGACTAAATAAAAATCGAATCAAGCCTTATCATATTGTATTTTTCATCTTCATTGTTAGCAATGTTGGAGGATCATTGACACCTATTGGTGATCCACCGTTATTCCTTGGATTTCTAAAAGGGATACCATTTGAATGGACGGTAATACACAATCTAGTGCCATGGGCAATCGCTTGCATCCTGTTGCTTGCATTCTTTTACCTCTTTGATATAAGAAATAAGTCCAATTATGCATTGATGCGTGGAGATGAGGATGAAGAGACGCCACCTACAGGCGCCATCTCTTTGAAAGGTAAAAGAAACTTTTTGTGGCTGGGGGTTGTGGTTGCCGCAGTATTCCTGGATCCAAATGTATTCGATTGGGTGCCTGGCATTGAATATGAAGGTCAAACTTTCTCCTATTTACGTGAAATCATCATGCTGTTAGCAGCTCTTGGTTCCTATCAGTTCTCCGATTTGCAAGCAATGCAGGGGAATGAATTCAGTTTTGAACCCATTCGGGAGGTGGCATTCCTATTTATTGGAATATTCTTCACCATGATGCCTGCATTGGAGTTGGTGAGCGAGTTTGCTCAATCACCACAAGGTGAAAAATTAATTGGTCCTAGCACACTGTATTGGGGAACAGGAGTACTCAGTGGATTTCTTGATAATGCTCCTACTTATGTGAACTTTTTAACTGCCTCAATGGCAAGTGTTGGAGCGGACGTAAACAAAATGCAAGAAGTAATTGCGTTCGCTAATAATGAATACAAGGATTCTCTACTAGACTTGATGGCGATATCTCTTGGTGCGGTATTTTTTGGAGCATTCACCTATATCGGAAATGGTCCTAATTTTATGGTTAAGTCTATTGCAGAGCAGGTGGGTATTAAAATGCCTTCGTTCTTCTCATATATTATCAAGTATTCCATCCCAATTTTACTCCCTGTCCTAGTGGTTATTTGGTTGATCTTCTTTAGGGGACACTGAAACTGAGCGACATGGAGGGTTCCTATATCGAATAAATTTTTCTTTATTTGCGGTTAATTACTTAATTTGATAGACCCACATCATTTAACATCGCCCTAAAAAAATGCTGCTGAACATATTTGGAGGACAAAACGAAGGAATACTTTTCGGAGTATTTGGGGTGGTTATTGTGCTTTTCTTAATCGTTGATCTAGGAGTCTTTCACAAAAAACATCAAAAGGTATCTCAGAGAGAAGCGTTGCTGCAATCAATTTTTTGGGTTCTTGTATCATGCGCTTATGGAGCATTGATCTATTTCTATGGTGAAGGCCCAGGTGCTACACTCGAATTTTTCTCAGCATATGTCACAGAGAAAGCTTTATCGGTTGATAATATCTTCGTGATTCTTCTGATTCTTCGCTACTTCAATGTGAAGGAAGAATACTACCACAACATTTTATTCTGGGGGATTTTAGGTGCCATAGTCTTCCGAGCAGTTTTCATTTTTGTAGGAGCTTTACTCATATCTGAGTTCCACTGGATTTTATACATATTTGGCGTCTTCCTGGTTTATTCTGGAATTAAGCTTTTCAGTGACGAAGATGACATGGAAATTGAGCCTGAAAAGAATCCCCTTTTGAAGATGACCAGGAAAATTTTCCCCATGACGTCAACCGATGAGGGAGGTAAATTCTGGCTGAGAAAAAATGGAAAATTACTGTTCACGCCGTTGTTTTTAGTAATTATTCTGATTGAATCAACGGACTTAATATTTGCTGTTGACTCTATTCCTGCAGCATTTGCCATCACCCAAAATGAATTTGTGATTTATACCTCCAATATTTTCGCAGTAATGGGCTTAAGAGCAATGTTCTTTTTGCTTGCCAACATCCTGGACAGGTTCTACCTGCTCCAAAAAGGGCTTTCAGTTGTGCTGATATTCATTGGTGCAAAAATGCTGGCGGAAATTATTGATGTCCATATTCCAATTTTCCTTTCATTTAGTGTCATCATAGGTGCACTGGTGCTAGCCATTGTACTTTCATTGATGTTTCCAAAAGAAGAAGAACCAGAAGTTATAGAAGAAGAAGCGACGATCGAATAATTACTTTTCAATACTTCTTACTGATTCCATAACCTTTTCTCTGAGACTATCTTTGTACTTCTGAAGGTTTTCAGCAACATCATTATCGGTAGATCCCACAATCTCTGCTGCCAAAATTCCAGCATTCTTACCACCGTCCAGAGCTACTGTAGCAACAGGTATTCCACCTGGCATTTGTAGAATGGACAATACTGAGTCCCAGCCATCGATGGAATTACTCGATTTCACAGGAACACCTATTACTGGGAGTGTTGTCAGCGAAGCTACCATCCCCGGAAGATGAGCGGCACCCCCTGCGCCAGCTATGATCACTTGCAAGCCTTTATTGCGTGCTGATTCAGCATATTCCAACATCCTATGAGGTGTTCTATGGGCAGACACAATGGTAAGCTCATAGGCTACTTTGAGTTCATCAAGAACATCAGCAGCATGCTGCATGACTGGAAGGTCGGATTTGCTTCCCATGATTATTCCTACTTTAGGTGTTCCCATTATGCTTTTACTTTTAGCGTTTCTTTTACCTTCCTCGCTCTACTCTTTAATTCTTCCACTGAATGATCTGTAATAGTTACATGACCCATCTTCCTAAAAGGTTTGGTCAATTTCTTGCCATAAAGATGCACATAAACTCCATTCATTTCCATACACTCCGCCATACCTTCATACCTGGCATTTCCTGTAAATCCATCTTCTCCTAATAGATTAACCATTGCTGCCGGCGTAACCAAATCCGTAGAGCCTAGCGGCATATTCAGTATTGCCCTTAAATGCTGTTCAAATTGTGACGTTCGATTAGCCTCAATGGTATGATGTCCTGAGTTGTGAGTACGGGGGGCAACCTCATTCACAAGAACTTCTCCTTCCTTGGTAAGGAACATTTCTACAGCCAAAAGACCAACCATGTCGAGCTTTTCAATTACATCCTTAGCCAGGTCATATGCTTTATTCTCCGCTTCCTCTGAAATTTGTGCGGGAGCAAATAAAAATTCAACCAGATTTTGTTCTGGATGATATGACAGCTCGACTACTGGGAAGCACTTCATTTCTCCTCTGAGATTTCTTGCCACCACTACACTCAATTCTTTATCAAAGTCAACTAATTTCTCCAACAATCCAGGCCTATCAAACGCTTTTGAAAAGTCTTCCTCTGTTCGAATCATTTGAACACCTCTCCCGTCATACCCCTCTGTTCCCAGTTTATTCACTGCCGGAAGCATTTCTTTATATTGGGAAACATCAGAAGCATTTTCTGTCAAGACAAAATCAGAAGTAGGGATTCTGTTTGCTTTGTAAAAGGTTTTTTGCTTTCGCTTGTCTTGTATAAGCTCAATAATTTCAGGTTGAGGAAAAACTTTTACACCATCACCTTGTAGTTTCTTCAATGCAGCAACACTTACATTTTCAATTTCAATCGTAATGAGATCAAAGTTTTTACCCCAGTCGTAAACCAGATTTTCATCTGTGAGTTTTCCAACAGAAAAGTTTTTCACCAAATGAGCGCATGGAGCATTTTCATCAGGATCTAAAATTGAAATATCAAGGTTGTAATTAATAGCAGACTGGATCATCATTCGGCCAAGCTGGCCACCTCCCAGCACACCAATTTTTAGGTCTGTTATGTCTTTTTGCGGCATACCGCAAAGATAGTATTGTCGCGGTTCTGAGATTTATTTATGACGAAAGTAAATTTAGAGTTATGATCAAGAAAAAAAAGTCTTCAAAAGAAGTTGATGAAGTAGAAAAAGAGAGGTTTCAAGAATTAGAAGATCCTGAAAAGGAAAATGGAGGATTCCCAGAGAAAGTAGACTTTAAGAAGTTTCTTGGTTGTGGAGGATAATCAACCTACTATTCAGAAACAAATATTCGCTTCACCCGACTGCTCACATTCGTCAATATCTCGTAAGGCATGGTATTCGCCTTTTTAGATAATTCTTCAATAGTTGGATTCTCTCCAAAAACAATCACTTCATCCCCTTCTTTCGCTCCGGAATCAGTAATGTCAACCATGGTCATATCCATACATATGTTTCCAATGGTAGGGCAAAGCGTGCCATTGATGTTCACGTTTGCATTTCCATTCCCGTATATTCTCGAGTATCCATCTTCATATCCGATGGGCAGGACCGCTATACGACTTTGTCGAGTGATTTTACCATTTCTGGAATAACCAACTGTTTCTCCTTCTCGCAATTCTTGAATTTGAGAAATGACGGTTTTTAGTTGACTAGGAAAGCTTAAATCTAGCTGTCCTACAGGGTCAAATCCATGCAACCCAATTCCCAGTCTTACCATGTCAAAATGATATTGTGGCCACCGTACGATCCCAGGAGAATTACAGGCATGCTTGATGGGCTTATAGCCTAAAGCATTGGAAATTTTGGAATAGGCTTCTTCAAATATGTTAGCTTGTCTTACGGTAAAGGTATCATCATCTACATTCTCAGCGCTCGAAAAATGTGTGAAAATCCCCTCTACTTTCACTTCGGGGCTGTCTTTCAAAACTTGAATCAAATCATCAAGCGTATCAGGATCAAAACCCAACCTATGCATCCCTGTATCAATCTTTAAATGAATACCCGGATGTCTGACGGTGTCTCTAAGCATCCTGCGAAAATGAGATAGGCTAAAAATCTCCGCCTGCAAGTCAAAACGCTCAAATTGATCAAAACTCTCAATATAAGGATTCATAATCATGATGGGGATAGTAATCCCATTCTTCCTGAGTTGAATCGCTTCATCCACATAGGCCACCCCTAGCATATCTACGCGCTGGTGTTGCAAAAAATTGGCTACCTCAAGCAGCCCGGCACCATAGGCATTGGCTTTTACCATCACCATCAGCTTCGTTTCAGGCTTTAAGAGTGTCTGATATTCATTCAAGTTGTGTTGAAGAACTTCAAAATTAACTTCCAACACTGTCCCGTGACTCCTCTCTTCCAGTCGATGCACAACCCGTTCTAATTCAAAATTACGAGCACCTTTTATCACGACCATTTCATCACGAAACTCAGGCATGTCACTAAGTAATGCATCCGTGTTGTCAAAGAATATGCTTTCAGTGGTAAAAGCATCTGCGTTGGCTTTGATCCTTGATCCCACTCCGATTAACCGGTGAAACTTTCTCCCATTGATCATTTCGGAGATGTTTTTATAAAGTGCCTCATCAGATTTGCCCGAGTGCAAAATATCTGATAAGATGAGTGTACGCTTCTCATTCTGTTTATGCGATTCCAAATAATCGAGAGCTACCTTAAGGCCAACCTCATCGTTATTGTAAGTATCATCCAGGAGGTAACATCCGTTGATTCCTTTTTTCAACTCCAACCGCATTGGAACCCCCTTAACTAAATTGACACCTTGTTGAATTTGCTCCTGAGATAGTCCGAATTCCAGTGCACTTACAATGCAGTGGGTAAGATTTTCAAGCTGGGTTTCACTATCAAAATCCGTTACAAATTTCCAATCATTGATCTGAATATTTCCATGTTCCCAATGGACGCTGTAGTCGGCGTTTTCCTTCCCCCATGTTATGAGCTTAGGTCCCAACTTCTTTTGAATTTTAGCAAAAAATGGGCTTTCGTTTCTGCAAATAACCTTCTTAGAATTTTCAAATAAAATAAGCTTCTCGTCAAGTTTTTGCTCTTGGGAGACAAACCCATCATCATGCGCCTCCCCGAGGTTCGTGAAAATTCCGAGCGTCGGTTGTATCATTTGGCCAAGCTTACGCATCTCACCTTTTTGGGAAATTCCGGCTTCAATAACCGCCACCTCATGGTTAATACGCATCTCCAGAAGAGAAAGTGGAACACCGACCTGTGAATTGTAACTCTTAGGACTTTTGACTACATAATAGCTTTCTGACAAAATGGTGGAGAGCCATTCTTTAACAGTAGTTTTGCCATTACTCCCTGTGATTCCAACCACTGGGATTTTGAATGTCTCTCTATGTTCTCTTGCTATTTTTTGAAGGGCACTCAAGGTATCGTCTACAACTAACATATTAGCATTTTCGATCTGCATATGCCTATCAACAATAAAGTTTTTAACACCACTTTCATGTGCCGCTCGGACGTAATCATGCCCATCTCGTTTGCCTTTAAGTGCAACAAAAACTTCGTTTGAGTAGCCTAATAAGGTTCGAGAATCCACAGAAAAATCGTCGACCACTCTATCTTCATTGAGTAGAAGCTTACCGTCGGTCAGTTGTTGCAAATATGAAAAAAGCATCGCCTAAATTATCAATTCCATCTCATACTGATTGACTTGATTTTGAAATCCACACCGCGTGAGGAACCCATCAAAGCCGAATTCATCGTCGGGTATATTCATGATGGTTAGTGGCTTTTTGGAAATGGATTGAGCTTGTGCCAATAGGGCTTCGCCTACACCCGTTTGTCTATGTATTCTATCTACAGCCAATTGAGAAATGCGGCCCAAATGAGGTTGCAGAATTACGTAACCCATGGTCTCATCATTCTTTTTGGCCAATAGTACTTTCTCTGAACCTCTTTTTAAATGTTCGGAGCCATCAATGAAGGAAGGTTCAAAATCATTGAAATTGAAGTTGACTTCAGAAATTGACCCATCATGAATCTTTATTTCAGAAAAAGATTCAATAGGACGACCAAGCTTATAACATTTGAATCTACGTTTGGATGTAAACCCAATTTTCTCGTAGAGTGAGATAGCGTTTTTGTTAGTCTCAACAACTTCCAAAAGTATTCTTGCCAGGAAATTCTGTTGAATTTTTGGAATTAGGAATTCATACATGCTTTCAGCAGTCTTTTGATTTCGGAAACCAGGTAAGACGCCGGTACCTCCATTGTAAGCAGTAGGTATTCCCTGGTAAATGCCGGATGTATGAAGTATAAAACCCGTCATTTCACTTCCATCATAGCTACCAGCGGAGATTTCATTCTCCACAAACAGCTTTTTATGCAAACGATGATCGAATTCTTCAATACTTGGCTGAAAAGTGACCTCATTGTTAGTGAATGCACTTATAAAAGCCTTGTAGAGAGGATCAAAATCTTCTTCCGATAACAATCGTATGTCCATAAGAATAACTCCCAATGTAAGGAACTAACCTATCCCTATTTTGTCTTATTACTTGGGTATCAATAAAATTACGTTTATCTGATCAAAAGGAAAACTCAACTATGCAACTTGACCTGGAGGAATGTATTGATCTGGAAATTGTTAAAACAGAAAAGAGGAGACTAGAAATTTTCCTTGGAGTATTATTGTTTGGACTTCTATTACTTTTCCTCAATACTACCTTCTTTCCTACTACCATTTCAGAAGTATTTATTGATGAACGAAGTATGCAGCTTGGCATCTTCACCTCTATTGGGTTCATCATACTTTTAGTTATATCCAGATGGATGGTTGGAAAAATCGCTCATTGTGAAAAACCATTGCCTGGATGGTACAAGTATTACTCAATTACCATAGATTCCATTATCCCTTTCATATGGCTTTTCTTCATAATCAAGTGGGAGGAAAATGCGATCTTTTTAGACTCTCCACTTACGTTCATTTTCTTTCCAATAATTATTGTTTCTGCCCTTCATCTGAGTTTCTGGCTAAGTTTTCTTAACGGTTTGATAATAGCCACAATATATGCGTTCATTACCTTGTGGACGTTTGACAGCTACGACACATCATACATGCTTCCTTCTATTGTATTTTATACCAAAGCATCCATGTTTTTAATCGCAGGTGTATGTGCCGGGTTGGTCGCCAAAGAACTGAGTAAACGTCTCACAATCTCTATTAGAACTCAAGAGGAGCGTGATCAAATGGAGTCGTTGTTTAGTCAGCAGGTCTCTAAAGAAGTTGTACAGGCACTTACCGAAGCGGGGGGGGCTAGTTTTAAAATCAAAGCATCCGTACTATTTCTAGATATAAGAGACTTCACTAATCGTGTCCAAAGCCTCTCTCCTGAAGATGTGAATGCATTTCAAAATCGATTCTTTGGACCTATCATGGATTGCATACATGAAAATGGAGGGATGATTAATCAAATCATGGGTGATGGGCTTATGGCATCCTTTGCCTCGGAAGATGGTGATGCTCCCGAAAGCGCCTTTCACGCAGCTAGAGATATTCTGTCTCGCATCAGCCAGATGAATAAATCCGAATGGACCGATGAAATTAAAGTGGGTATTGGGATTCACAACGGAGAAATCATCGCTGGTAATATCGGTAATAACACAAGACAACAATTCTCGATTTCCGGCATTCCTGTCATCACAGCGGCTCGTCTTGAGCAGCTCACCAAAGAATACAATTGCTCATGGTTGGTATCTTCAAACTTTTACAAAGAGGTAAAGCACCTGGCCAAAAATGGAAGTTCGCTCGGAGATGTTAAATTGAAAGGAATTGACCAGGAAATTGAAATTATAAAATTAGCATAACGTGAAGCTTTTTGACCGGGACCTTAGCTGGTTATCATTTAACTACAGAGTACTCATGGAAGCAATGGACGAGAACGTCCCACTTCTTGAAAGACTTAGATTTATCGCAATCTATTCGTCCAACCTGGATGAATTTTTTAGGGTTCGTGTAGCTAACATTCGTAATATCAGGCAGATAGATAAAAAGAAAATCAATAAACGAATAGACTTTGATGCAAAGTCTCTTTTAGATGACATTCACCAAGAGGTTAACCTACAGCTCGACCAATATGGCAAAGCATTGAAAGAAATTATTACCGGATTAGCGAAAAAGGACCATCTGATTTGCATGCATGTTGATGAAATCCCTAAATCATTAAAATCGGATCTCCTTCATTACTTCAAGACTAAGGTTTCGGCGTTCATTCAACCCATAAAAATCACCAAAGACGATCCACTTTTCCTTGACAATCAAGCCATTTATTTAACCGCAGAACTAAAAAATAATAGTGTTTTTATTCTAAACATTCCAACCAACCACCTAGGCCGATTTTATTCATATAAAGCAGGAAACAAAACATATTATGTATTTCTCGATGACATCATTCGATTGCATTTGGATATGATTTTCCCTGAAACTGAAATAGTTTCTTCCCATGCGATCAAACTAAACAAGGATTCGGACCTTCAAATTGATGACGAATTTGAAGGTAGTCTTGTACGTAAGATTGAAAGACAAATTCAAAAGAGAAATCTTGGGACCCCCTCTCGGTTTCTTTTTGATGGCGAAATGAGCAAAAAGCTTATTGCTACTTTGACCAGCAAACTTGATCTGCATCCAGAGGATATGGTAACCGGCGGTAGATATCACAACCTAAACGACTTTTTTCAAATAAATATTAAAGATCCGGAGCTAGTATATAAAAGTACGGACGCGGTAACCGTGCCAGAATTGATGGAGACGAGATCTATTTTCAAAAGCATTGAGAAAAAAGATCGTTTGCTTCACTTCCCTTACCAATCATATGATCACGTCCTTCAGTTTTTCAATGAGGCAGCTATTGATCCGGAAGTTCAGGAAATCAATGTTACTTTCTATCGAATGGCCAAAGATTCCATTATTGGTGAAGCACTTATTAGTGCAGCAAAAAATGGAAAAAAAGTGGCCGTGTTTATGGAAGTTAAAGCAAGATTTGATGAGAAGAATAATTTGGAATGGGCCCGCAAGATGAGGGCTGCGGGCATAAAAATTATTTACAGTCTGCCCGGCTTAAAAGTACATGCAAAAGTGGCATTAGTAAAGAAAAAAGATAAGATGTATGGCTTTTTCGGCACTGGCAATTTGAACGAGAAAACCTCAGAAATTTATTGCGACCATGGCCTATTGTCTACGAATCCTGAACTAACAAAAGAGCTTTCAGAAGTATTTAAACATCTGCTTACCAGATATACACCACCTCCATTTAATCATTTAATAGTTTCCCAGTTCGGAGCGGTTGAATCTTTTACAGCTAAAATCGATCGAGAAATTCAACATGCCGAAGCAGGCAAAGAAGCACGGATAATAGTAAAAGTGAATAATCTTCAAGAAAACTCACTCATCAAAAAACTTTATGAAGCTGACAAGAAGGGAGTTGATGTCAAACTCATTGTTAGAAGCATCTGCTGTTTGGTGCCAAGTAAAAGATTAAAAGTTAAACGAATCGTTGACAGATACCTCGAGCATGGAAGGGTCTTTTATTTTCACAATGATGACAAACAGGAGATTTACTTGGGGTCTGCAGATTGGATGAATAGAAACTTACATCGCAGAATTGAGGTTTGCTTTCCAATTTTCGATGATCAAATGAAACAGGAGATCCTTACTATTCTGAAATATCAGTGGAAAGACGATTTCAAGGGTGTCTGGTTATCAAAAAAGATGGAGAATCAGCGACCTAAAATCGAAAGGAATATCAGAGCACAAGCGGATACCTTAAAATACCTGCAGGATCAATATGGGTAAGGAGATTTGAAAAAGAGCTCAGCAACAATAAATCCTAAAATGGACAGTACAAAACCAAACATGAAAATGGTATAACTCATCCTCAATAACCGATATTTCTTACCCAATACAGCTCCAAGGAAATAAATATCCTTGATCATACTACCATAGAGATAATCGGCATCTTTCAGCATTTCTTTCATCCCCCACTGATAGTCTTCCAACTTCATCCGGTGGAAGTTCCCAAAAAAGAGGAGATTAGCTTTCTTGTTAATAATATCTTCATGTTCAAAACGTCCCTTTGAAACGTTGGGGCGTGTTGCCAAAACAGCAAATACAATAGTAGTTAAGCAAACGATTGTTAGTAAAACTGCTGGAATTGTCATGTGAGGATATTCTTCCAGTTTTCTAATAAGCACCGACACCATTACCGACAAAATGATCGAGTTAATTGAGATCATGATATTTGCTTTGTTGTCAGCAATAGCACTCAATTCCATGTGATTTTTCGATGTGGTACGAAACATGGTCTCAATTCCTCTGGTAGGAGTAAGTTCTTTAGCCTTCTTTACCTTCTTCTTAAGCTTGGTGACTTTATCTTCTAGCTCTTCTACTTTTTCGATTTCTTCCATGATTTAAGGCGGTCTCTTACCTTTTTTAAATTTTCCTTAACAGCTGATTCGTAATTCTTTTTTGCATAATCCGTAAAAAAGCAATGGTTATCCAAAAATTCCTGGTTCATTTCGAGCCACTCATTTTCGGTAATCTTACAAAGCTTAGTTTTTTCAATTTCTTTATGAAGTAAATCTGCCTTTTTAAAGTAATCCGTATCAGCCAGGTGCATCAAATCCGCATCACATAGGATTTTTTCCAAATTATTTTTTGGACTTTGAGGCATCCTTGTTGCCATAATACAACCCTCTACTTTCTTTATCTGCTCTTCGGGATAGTTTTTTGTTTCCAGAAATTCTCGAGCCATTGATGCACCATCTTTTTCATGTTGCTCACATCCTTTTGTATAGCCTAGATCATGAAACCATGCTGCTATCTGAACTACTTCTTTATCTTCAATCGAAAGATTCTGCTCCTCAGCAATTTCTATTGCTGAAGCCACTACATCAATGGTATGATTGACCGAATGATAGATCATATTATCAGGCAGTTGCTTGGAAAGCACCTTTATCGTATGATCCTTTACGTCATTAATAATCGAACTCGAAACCATCATTCTTCCTAATCCTATACAAAATAGAACAAAAAATAAGCAATTTAGTGTTGTAACGTTGACATTTTAGACCAACCTATGAATTTCATAAAGAACATCATTGCCATTTTATTGTTCACGATTGCAATTTCTTTTCACCAAAGTTGTACTTCTCCTTCTTTCGGTCAGCGCGCGGACAGTCTTTTTTTAGTGACTGACCATGTTAATATCAAATACAACTTGAAGGTTCCAAATCAAAAATTTTTCATGCCCTATGTGTTAGAGGAGATTTCCGGACTTTCATTTAAATCGCCGAATTCGATTTTGGCAGTTGATGATGAATCAGGCAAATTATTTGAATATGACATATCAGAGAAAAAAATAAAACACTCGATTGCCTTCTATAAGTCTGGAGATTACGAAGGTGTAGAAATAGTCGATGATCAGGTTTATGTACTCAAAAGCGACGGGGACATTTTCCAATTTCAATTTGGAGAAGATAAACAAACCAAAGCTGCCAAATATGAAAATGATTTGAGTTCAAAAAATGATACCGAAGGTTTGGGCTATGATCCAAAAACAAGGCACCTCCTCATTGCATGTAAAGAGGATGGAGGCATAGAGGAAAATGAAATAAAAGGTCGAGCTTTTTATGCGGTAAATATTGACAAGATGAGTCTTAACGAAAATCCCGTATTCATCATTGGTCCGAATGAATTGAAGGCATTTTGGGAGAAAAATCGAGCATTTAACTATGAGAAAGATCGAATAAAATTTAAGCCTTCAGCTATTGCAACACACCCAATTTCCAGCCACTTTTATATCCTTTCATCTGTAGGAAAAATGCTCGTGGTAGTCGACCATAAAGGAAAAATACAAGCTACTTATCCTGTACCCCCAAGAATACTCGGTCAGCCCGAAGGATTATGCTTTTCCCCTAAAGGAGATATGTATATTAGTAGTGAGGGAGAAGGTGATCGAGGCTATATTCTAAAGTTCAAAATGAAAAAATCTTAATACATGAGAAAGCTGCTATTAATATTTATACTGCTTCCAACATTTGCATGGTCACAAAAAGTCTTTCTCATTGGCGATGCAGGAGAACCTAAAAATCCGGATAAAAATCTTGATTTGCTAAGAGAAAAGATGCAAGCAGCCTCAGAAAACGATTTCTTGATTTTCTTGGGGGACAACCTCTATCCTAAAGGGCTACCTGGAACTGAAGATCCTGAGCGAGAGGAGATGGAAAATAAGCTTATTCCACAGCTTGAAGTTATGAAGTCATTCCCTGGCAAGACTTATATGATACCCGGCAATCATGATTGGGCCCAGGGACGTAAATATGGCTGGGAGCGAGCACTTGAAATGGGGAAATTCATTAGAGAATATTTTCAAGGTGAAGAAATTTTTCTTCCAACCGATGGCTGTCCGGGTCCTATTGAAATCCCGATGGATGCAAAGTCAACCTTAATTATACTTAACACTCAATACTTTTTGCATGGCTGGGACAAACCGGATGTAGAAAGCCCTTGTGAGAACAAATCTACTCTAGAATCGCTGGTTGATTTAAAATCAATGGTGGAAAGGAATAAAGGGAAGCACATACTGATTGCCGGTCATCATCCTATGTTTACCTACGGCGAGCACCACGGCAATTTTAGCTTTAAGAGTCAATTAACACCATTACCTGTACTGGGAAGCATTCAGCCACTTTTCCGTCGGTTTATAGGCAACATACAGGACAACACGCATCCAAAGTATCGAGCGATCATGAAACAAATCCTTGCGGCAATGAACGAGGCTGAAAATGTAGTCTATGCTGCTGGACATGAACATTCACTTCAGTTTATCCAGAAGGAGGGGCATCATTTCATTGTAAGTGGCTCCGGATCTAAGATTACCCATGTAAAGCAAGGGAAGGATAGTCAGTTTGCTAAAAAAGAACAAGGTTTTGCGATTCTCGATCTCAAGGAATCTGGAGATGCATCTGTTGAATATTGGGGAATTAATGGTGGGCTTCTTTTTGAAAAAGATATTTACCAAAAAGAGCTAAGGGAAGACCCAAAAGATCAGGCACCTATCGACTTTTCCGATAGCACAGTGACAGTGGTCGCAAGCCGAAAGTACGAAGGCACCAAGGGAAAATACCGTTGGCTCGGTAAGAACTACCGTGAGGTATGGAGCACACCGGTGGAAGTGGACGTAATTGATATCACCAATGAAAGAGGAGGGCTGAAAGTCCTTAAAAAAGGTGGCGGTATGCAAACGAAATCACTTCGGCTTGAAGCAGAGGACGGTCGGCAGTATGTATTAAGATCTATTGAGAAATACCCTGAAAATGCAATTCCTCCGGCGCTTCAAAAAACGTTCGCTCAAGACATTGTCGAAGATCAAATATCTTCATCTCACCCTTATGCAGCTTTCATTATTCCACCACTTGCTGACGCAGCTAAAATCTATCATGCCAATCCAAAACCAGTATTCATTCCAGACGATCCAAAGTTGGGACAACATCAAACCACCTTTGCTGGAACGTTAGCGCTTTACGAGGAGCGAGCGAATGGCGAAGCTGCAGGCGATGATCATTTTGGAAACGCGGACGATGTTGAGGGGACCTTAAAAGTGCTTGAAAAGCTCCAAAAGGATAATGATAACAGGGTGGACCAAAACTTCGTAGTACGAAATCGCTTGTTCGACATGTGGATTGGAGACTGGGACCGGCACGATGATCAATGGCGCTGGGCTGAATTTGATGAGGGAAAAGGAAAAATGTATCGGCCAATTCCAAGAGATCGTGACCAGGCCTTCTTCATTAACCAGGGAATTATCCCAACCATCGCGGCAAGAAAGTGGGCGTTACCTAAGATCGAAGGCTTTGATGAAGAGGTAGATTGGGCACCTGGCATCAGTCAAAACGCTCGTTTTTTTGATCGTACATTCATGAATGAGCCAGACTGGTCGGAATGGATGGAACAAATTCAATTCTTGCAAAAAAATCTGACCGATGATGTCATTGAAGATGCTGCCGCGGGTTGGCCCGATCAAATAGAAAAACTTACTGGCGAGCAGGTGATTACAGGTTTGAAGGCAAGAAGGGAAAACATGGAAACCTATGCCCGTGAGCTCTATCTGTTTCTATCCAAAGAAGTTGAGGTCGTTGGATCAGATAAGCATGAATATTTTCTTGTAGAGCATCTGGATAATGGAGATACAAAAGTCACCGTCCGAAAAAGAAAGAAAGATGGTGAAATTGAGCAGGTTATCTACGAAAGAACCTTTAAACCAAAAGAAACAAAAGAGATCAGACTCTACGGTCGCGACGGGGAAGATGTGTTTGAGATAAAAGGCTCCAACCCTAGAATCAAAACACGGATCATCGGCGGGACTGACAAGGACCTCATCATCAATGGTAACGGGGATGAAAAGCTTTCTAAAGTGAAAGTGTATGATCGACTCAAAAGCACTAAGGTCGAAGGGAACTCAAGTGGCATTCTGAAGCTAAGTAACAACCCGGATGTCAACAGATATGATCGAAAGGCATTTAAGTATGATATTCTGATGCCTTTGATCACCGGAGCTCTCAACCCAGATGATGGTCTGTTTTTGGGAGCTGGATTTCTATACACCAAAAATGGCTGGAGAAAAGAGCCTTTCGCTGCAAAACATTCATTTACAGCAATTACAGCATTCGCAACCAATTCATTTCAATTCAACTATTCTGGTGACTACACGGACGTCCTTGGCAAATGGGACTTAAACACAAAAGTGCTGTGGCAAGAACCATTCTTTGTTAATAATTTCTTTGGGTTGGGTAACGAAACCGAGTTCCTAATGGATCAATTTGTAGCTCCGGACGATGGTGCGATTGACTACTATCGAGTAAGAATGGATCGATTTGAAGTCGATGCAGGACTCTCTCGAAATGTGGGTGCAAAGGCCAATTTCTACTTTAGTACCGGTTATAAGGCTGTGGAAGTGAAGAATACGGCCAATCGATTTATTTCAGATAATTCAACTGACCCCACAGACTTTGACAACAACCAATACTATAAGTTCGTCACGGGGATTTCCTTTGACTCGAGAGACAATAAGATATTGCCGAAAGCAGGCATGACCGCCAAAGCAGAGATCGAGCATTTGGAAGCCATTACAGATATTTCTGAGAGCTCCACACGGTTAAGTGCAGAGTGGTCTTTCTATTTGACCGCTAAACTCCCATCCCGCTTGGTGATCGCAAATAGAGTTGGATGGGCACATATCCTCTCTGATGAGTTTGACTTTTTTAATGCCAACATTTTGGGTGGAAGAACCAATTTGAGAGGTTATCGCCGAACACGATTTTATGGGCAAAGCTCCTTCTACCACAACCTGGATTTGAGACTTAAGATTGCTTCATTCAGAAGCTACATATTCCCCGGGCAGTTTGGACTTTTAGCATTTCACGATGTAGGGCGTGTTTGGGTTGGCGGAGAAGATTCTGATCAATGGCATCAAGGGAAGGGCTTTGGACTTTGGATAAGTCCGCTAAATACAGTCGTGCTTAATCTGAATTATGCATTCGGTGAGGATGAAAACTTGCCAACATTTGCAATGACATTTTTCTTCTAAGAAAAGTCCCCTTTGATGAAAAAGGGGACTTTTACTTCTATTCTACCACCTCTCCATTGAAATAGAGATAGGTGTAATCCTCTGACTCTGATGTTTTAATTCGAATGTTCTTCCTAAATGCTCCAACTTTTCCTGATCTGAAATTGGCAGTAATTGAAGCAGTCTCTCCTGCTTTGATCTCTCCATCTGGGAATTTAACATTGGTACATCCGCAAGATCCTTTCGCCTCAAGAATCCGAATGGGAGACTCGGTCATATTGGTAAACTCGAATGAAAGATCTTGTACTTCATTTTTGGTGACCTGTCCCAGGTCAATCGAAGTGCTCTTCCATTTAAGAGGAGCCATTCCGGCAACTACAGCTACTGCAATTCCCAGCATTACGATAAATGTCGCTTTTCTCATTTTATTAAATTTTACTTTCGTCAAATCTGAAGTTGAAGCGCTACATGGAGTGTTAATGAGCTCCTAATGATTGTTAACGAGTTGTTAAACACTTAAATATCAACGCGTAAGCGTTTAATTTTGAACATATGAAAAGTGCTCACATACGCGCATTAACCGTCCTAGCAATCCTTACATTGGTCGGTATAATTGGCACACAGGTATTTTGGTTGAACCGCGCAATTGAGCAACAAGACCAGGTTTTTAATCACAATGTCCAGGCAGCACTCCGCAATGTGGTCGAATCTTTATGTGAAGCAAATGGTAAAGACTTTCCAACCATAAATCCAATTGAGCAAGTAACGGGAAACTATTTCATTGTTCGGACCAACGACCGAATAGATTTAGAGAACCTGGAGTACCTAATCTCCGCAGAGATCAAAAAAAGATCTATTTCTCAAGACTTTGAATATGGCGTTTATGATTGTGCGAACGACCAGATGGTTTATGCCGAAAATGTCAATTTAGCTGATGAAAGAAGAGTCGATGTAATTCCAGTATTGGAGAACGAAGAGTATTACTTTGGTGTGTATTTCCCCGATAAATCCAAAAACCTTTTTGCCGGGTTTGACCTTTGGAAATTTACTACCATTATCACACTCGTGGTTATCGTATTTTTTGGATATGCTCTTTTTGTAATCCTAAGACAAAAGCGGCTAAGCGAAGTACAAAAGGACTTTATTAACAACGTCAGCCATGAATTGAAAACACCACTTGCTACACTATCTCTTGCATCTTCAACACTTAGTGAACGTCAATCAGAGAAGGATAATAAATACGTACAAATCATAAGAACTGAGGTTACCAGACTCCAAAAAAATGTTGAAGATATTTTGCATTCTTCGTTGTTGGATTCAAGGATTCAGGTAGATCTTGAACAAGTAGAAATAGTGAATTTCTTTGAAGAATTGCTTGGTAAGTTAAAAAGTGAATATGCCGCTCAAATGATTAGCTGGGAGTTTGATTGTGAGGCCCATCAATCTATTCATTCCAATAAAAAGCTCCTGGAAAATATCTTTCGGAATTTGGTAGACAATGCGATTAAGTATGGCGGGAAAGAGATAAAATTAAAGATTAAACAAGATCAGAAAAGAACGAATATTTCCGTTTCAGATGATGGGCCGGGAATTTCAGAAAAGTATCAGAAAAAGATTTTCAATAAGTTTTTTCGAATACCCGAAACACAAAACCAACACAACCAAAAAGGATTTGGTCTTGGACTTCAAATTGTTGAATCTGCCGTCAAGAAGCTTAGAGGAAAAATTAACTTAGAATCCAGGATAAATACGGGAAGCACTTTCACAATAACACTACCAAATGGCTAACATATTACTTGCGGAAGATGATGAAAACTTGGGATTCATGGTGCAAGACAACCTTGAAGATATTGGCCACTCGGTCAAATGGTGTCAAGATGGCTTAAAAGCATTGGAAGCTTTTGAAAATTCGGAATTTGAAATCTGCCTGCTTGATGTGATGATGCCAAAAATGGATGGCTTTGAACTTGCTACACAAATTCGAGAGAAGAATGATTTAGTTCCAATCATATTTCTAACAGCAAAATCACAAGAAGAAGATCGGCTTTCAGGATTTGAAATTGGAGGTGACGATTATGTTACAAAGCCATTTTCCATCAAAGAGCTTAGCTATCGTATTGAGGTTTTTTTGAGAAGGAATTCTGGAACACATGAGGTGATATCTGGTAAAACAATCTCATTTGGTAAATCATCATTTGATCAGAAGAACCTGATTTATTCGTTCCAGGATCATCATCAGTCCCTAACACAAATGGAAGCAAACCTGCTTCGACTTCTTATCGATCATAAAAATGAACTGATTAAACGTGAAACCATTCTGGAAAAGATATGGGGCGAAAATGATTACTTCAAGGGTCGAAGTTTAGATGTCTTTGTAACTAGGTTAAGAAAATACTTGAAAAAAGACACCACCCTTGAGATTCGAAATCATCACGGTGTTGGCTTCACGCTTTTAATCGGTGAGGGGTAAGAAAAATACCGACCATTTTTCTCAATGATCGGTATACCTTGTCAACCTTAATTAATTACAATCTTTTTAGTAAGACGTTTTTTGCCCTGACCAATCTCTAGAAGGTAAATACCCTCTTTCTGTCCTGACAAATCAATAGACTCGGAATAAGTTCCTCCAAAGCGTTCAAAATATCTACTGAAAACCTCCTTGCCATCCAGGTTAGAAACTTTAATACTCAATTCCCCTTCTTCTGGCAGTTGAAACCTTACATTGAACTTTCCATTCGGTGCTGGATTAGGGTAAAAAGCCAAATCCTCAAGTGCCAATTCATTGCTTTTATCAACCTTACCCTTCTTGCCAAATTCATCTCCGACATCCGTGATTTTCACACGTTTCATCGTAATGATCTGCACGCGATTGTCAAAATTGTTATTATCGAACTTATCAAAGAGCATTTCCATCTCGATTCCAAGTTCCTTCATCCGCTCTTTGTATTCCTCTAAATCCATTCCATCTAGATGGATATCAAAAAATCCATCCGCTGAGTCGCCATCAAAATGCTTAAAGAAGAAGGTATTGCTGTCGTCATCATCATCTCTAAAGAAATAATTAAATCCTGACCCACCTCGATTTTTAAACTGATCTAGGTGAAGAAATACATCTGCATCATTGTCATTATCGAACCAAAAGTTGAATCCTTCTTCCTCTCCAGAAAATGCTTGATATTCCGGGTCGGCATACATCTCTTCGGTACTGTTATACTCACCTTTAAATGTTTTCTTTTCACCGTTTATATCCTTCGTTATTTCGACCACAATCTTACCATCATCTTCAGATTGCGCCAATGATGTGAGGCTCGTCATTAATAACACAGCCAATGCAATGATCTTTGATTTTGTTTTCATGTCCTTGAGTTTTTATTCGTCCTAATTGCTAATCGAAAGTACGAATAGGCACTGTATCTCTCTGTTAATCAGCCGTTAATCCTTGTTAAAAATGGTTAAACAGGAACTGTAAACGCATCTTCGGCGTATTTTTGAGGTATGAAGCGAAGGACTTTAAGATGGATTATTGGGCTCATGGGAATGGCCATGATGGGACTTATAGCGTTTCAGCTTTACTGGATTGATACCCTCGTTACCGCAAATGAGGAACGATTCAAAAAGGATGTATTAGACGCATTAAATACGGTGGCTAGCAAGCTGGAGAAACAAGAGACCTTTGCTGCGCTACAGAAATTTCAGTACCTCAATTCAAGGGTAAACGAAGAAGAGCAAAATATCCATCTCAGGAAAACTAATTCGAGTCAATCAAATGTAAACGACAATGTCAAAATTATTGAGGAAGGGAATCAACAAGTATTCCATTTTGCCGACACTGTCAATCAGGGAGGTTTTGAATTTGTTGTTAATTTCTCAAGCGTAGCTGATCAGTTTTTTTTCGAAGATGTTCCTCCTCCATCAGGCACCAGCATTGATCAGGAGATTAAAGAAAGAGATGTAAGAATTCAACAACTAGAAAATAAACTGGCCAAGGTATCGAGACGCTATGAACTTACATTTGATGTGATGCACGATCTCATGGGTCCAAATAGACCACTTTCAGCAAGATTTCATCCCCAACATCTGGATTCACTTCTGAAAAATGAGCTCGCTGGAAAAGGTATAGATATTGATTATGAGTATGGAGTCATGCACCCCCTACAGGAACGATTCCTTTTAATCACCGATATTGAAAAACAGGAAGATCTTGCCCAAAGCGAGTTAAAAGCTGCACTCTTTCCGAATGATATTTATGTGAACGACAGTCTAATAACTGTGGATTTTCCAGGTAAGCAAGGATACTTGTTGAGTAAAGTGTGGTCTGCCATGGTAAGTTCGGGTTTCTTAGTATTAGTCATTTTATTTTGTTTCGGGTACAGCATTCGGACAATCGTACGCCAGAAGAAGCTGTCAGAAATGAAAAATGATTTCATTAATAACATGACACATGAGCTTAAAACACCTATATCTACGGTGTCCTTAGCTGTTGAAGCTCTCAACGACAAAGACATTGAGCAAAGTACCCTGCGTTCAAAATATATTAAGGTAATTGGTGAAGAAAATAAGCGATTAGGAGATCAGGTTGAGAAAGTGCTTCAAATAGCAGCAATCGATCGGAAAGACTATAATTTAAAGCAAGAGATATTGCGAATGAGTGATATGGTCAAAAGTGCTGCGGAACATATTGCTATTCAGGTAGAGCAAAGAGGGGGACGATTAAATATGATAGAGAAAGCAGAGAATGACCGTGTCAATGGTGATGAAATGCACCTGACAAACATCATCCTTAACTTGTTGGACAATGCGAACAAATACTCTCCAGAAGCGCCTAATATTACACTCAGAACAGCTTCAGATGATGAGGATTTTATCATCTCAATACACGACAAGGGCATTGGAATG
Source organism: Ekhidna sp. (assembly GCA_965601465.1). Classification (GTDB taxonomy): domain Bacteria; phylum Bacteroidota; class Bacteroidia; order Cytophagales; family Cyclobacteriaceae; genus Ekhidna. The sequence goes on from OZ271834.1 coordinate 5,267,652, forward strand.
TCAAAAGAACAGCAGAAGCATATTTTCGAAAAATTCTATAGAGTATCCACGGGTGATGTTCACAATGTAAAAGGCTTTGGTCTGGGTTTAGCTTATGTTCATAGAATTGTAGAAGCCCACGGTGGTCGCATATTTGTAGACAGTGAACCTGGAAAGGGAAGTAAATTTTCAATCACATTACCATTAGCTAATGAAGCCTAAATTATTAATCGTAGAAGACGATCCAAATCTTGGAGAAATACTCAGTGAATATCTTGGACTTAAGGGTTTTGACACCACCCTAATGCGAGATGGTGAAGAAGGTGGAAAAGCTTTTCAAAAGGACGTTTATGACCTTTGCATTTTAGATCTTATGATGCCAAAAAAAGATGGTTTCACACTGGCAAAAGAGATTCGATCAACGGACGATGAGACTCCAATCATTTTTTTAACAGCAAAGTCCATGAAACAGGATATAATCAAAGGTTTCACTATTGGTGCTGATGATTATATGACAAAACCCTTTAGCATGGAGGAGTTGTTGCTTAGAATCCAGGCTATTCTCAAACGTTCATCAAAAGAGGAAGAAGAACCATTTCCAAATCCATTCCAAATCGCAGGTATAACCTACTATTATCAAGAGAATCGACTGGTGATGCCTGATAAGGAAATAAACCTCACTACAAAAGAAAATGAGCTTCTTAAAATTTTCTTTGAGAATGTGAACAAGACTGTAGAACGAAGTGTCGCTCTTAAAAAAATATGGAAAGACGATAGCTACTTCAATGCGAGAAGTATGGATGTATATATAGCTAAAATTCGCAAATATCTACAGAGTGAAACAGGTCTTAAAATATTGACCATTCATGGAGAAGGTTTCAAATTAGTGGAAGTGAATTAATATAATTCTGGCTGAGTTTAGCTATCTTTAGAATCAAGCATTTCCAGTAAGAACCTCTTAAATTCGATCATGCTACTTGTACCGTCAATATCAGTTATTGAAGGCAGAACCATTCGCCTCACCCAGGGAGATTACTCTCAAGAGAAAGTGTATAACGATACACCAATTGATGTAGCCAAGCAATTTGAAGACCATGGTATCACTCGAATACATCTAATCGATCTTGATGGCGCAAGAAAAGGCACCTCTGTCAATTATGATATTCTTCATATGGTTGCAGCATATACGGAACTTAAGATAAATTTTACCGGAGGTATACACACTGATGGAGATGTTTCTAAGGCATTTGAGTATGGAGCCGAAAGTATCACAGCTGCTTCAGTCGCTGTTTCCAATAAAGAACAATTCGGAAACTGGCTAATGTCTTATGGTAGAGAAAAAATTGCTCTAGCTGCAGATAGCTTAGAAGGGAAGATTAGAATACGTGGGTGGCAAAAAGCTACGTCCAAAGACCTATTTGATCATATCTCATACTTTTATGACAGAGGACTTAAATACTTAAAAACGACCGATATCTCCAAAGATGGTGCGATGGAAGGTCCTTCATTTGACTTGTACAAAAGGTTACTTAAGGAATTTCCCAACCTATCCATCTTTGCAAGTGGGGGAGTTCGTGGAATGGATGATATTAAAAGACTGAAGGACCTGGGTCTATATGGCGTAATCTTTGGGAAAGCGTTTTATGAAGGAACCATCACCTTGGAAGACATAGATAACTATCAATCAATAATAGCTTAAGGTGCCTATTCTCCGTCGTATTTGAACTTGTAGAGGAAATAAAAGATGAAATTATACTTGCTTACTGTTTCTTCTTTTGCCGAGTCTAATTTTTCGACCGGTTGGTAAATGACCGTATCATTAGAATCTGATTCTTCGCCCACATCCTCTTCCTGAATATTTAACTCAACAGGATCCGGTGCAGATTCCGCATCAGGTCTCATCATACTCTGGTCAGACTTGCGTCTACCTTCCTGTTCTTGTTCTTGATTCTCAGTTTTATTCTCTTTCTCCGTCGAATTTGCTAGCCCCACATTGACAACAAAAACCAATGCAAAAGATAATAGTATGTACCGATAGTCTTTCAAGATTTTCATCTTAACTCCAAAGTAACGAAATAATAGGCGGAAGGTTTAGCTTTTTTGCAAAACTTAACCACCTCGTAGAACTATTCTAAGAAATCCTATTACTATTAAAATAAAAAAGCCAACCAAAATCTATTGGCAGGCTCTTTAATTTAAATTTTATGAATAACGGGTTATAAGGTTCTCTTCACTTCTTTTACTTCAAAACCTTCAATGATATCACCAACTTTTATGTCATTAAAGTTTTTAATGCTCAATCCACACTCATATCCATTTTTCACTTCTGTTACATCTTCTTTAAATCGTTTCAATTGATTGATCTCACCAGTGTATACAACAATACCGTCTCTTACGAGTCGCACCTGATTTGATCGCTTAACGATTCCATCGGTCACATAACATCCAGCAACGGTACCAACTTTTGAAATCTTAAAGACATCACGCACTTCAATGTTACCCGTAATCACTTCTTCGCTGGTTGGCTCAAGCATTCCCTCCATTGCGTCCTTCACATCATTGATTGCATCATAAATGATAGAATACAACCTGATTTCAATTTCTTCCGTCTCAGCAAGTTTTCTTGCACCGCCTGACGGCCGAACCTGGAACCCAACAATAACCGCATCTGAAGCTGAGGCTAACAACACATCTGATTCAGATATCTGACCTACAGCCTTATGTAGAATATTAACTTGAACCTCTTCAGTAGAAAGTTTGAGAAGGGAATCTGCCAATGCCTCAATGGAGCCATCCACATCCCCTTTTACAATAACGTTTAGCTCCTTAAAGCTTCCGATTGCAAGTCTTCTACCAATTTCATCTAGTGTTATATGTTTCTTAGTTCGAATTGATTGCTCACGCAGGATTTGTTCACGTTTGTTGGCAACCTCACGAGCTTCACGGTCGCTTTCCATTACATTGAACTTATCCCCTGCTTGAGGCGCGCCATCTAAACCAAGCATCAATACTGGTGTTGAAGGTCCCGCTTTTTCGACCTTATGACCTCTATGATCAAACATGGCCTTGACTTTTCCAAAGTAAGGTCCTGCCAGCAGTACATCTCCAACTTTCAAAGTACCAGCTTGAACCATGATCGTTGATACATATCCTCTTCCCTTATCAAGAGAGGCTTCCACAACCGATCCGGTAGCAGCCTTTTCGGGATTTGCCTTTAATTCTAACAGTTCTGCTTCTAGAAGTACTTTGTCTAACAACTCATCTATGCCCTCGCCAGTCTTGGCAGAAACATGCTGACATTGATATTTACCCCCCCAATCTTCAACGAGGATATTGATATTGGAAAGATCCTCTTTGATTTTGTCCGGATTGGCGTTTGGTTTGTCTACTTTATTGATCGCAATCACAATAGGAACACCTGCTACTTGCGCGTGATTGATAGCTTCTTTCGTTTGAGGCATTACAGAGTCATCAGCTGCAACCACAATAATCGCAACATCAGTGATTTTCGCACCCCTTGCACGCATAGCTGTAAATGCTTCGTGACCCGGAGTATCAAGAAATGCTACACGTTTCCCACTCTCCGTCATCACATCATAAGCACCAATATGCTGTGTAATTCCACCTGCTTCTCCTTCTGTAACCTTAGAATCCCTGATGTAGTCAAGCAATGATGTTTTACCATGATCTACGTGCCCCATTATTGTTACGATAGGAGCTCGATCAGCAAGTTTAGTCTCATCATCTTCTTCTTCGATGATATCAGTTTCTTCTTTGGCTTCAGTAAAATCTACCTCAAATCCAAATTCATCTGCAATGACCGTTATGGTCTCAGCATCTAATCGTTGATTGATCGACACAAACATGCCTAATGACATACATGCAGAAATCACATCATTAGCGGTTACATCCATTAATGAAGCAAGGTCATTAGCTGATATATACTCCGTCACATTTAGCGTCTTAGATGCCTCTTCAGCCTGTAACTGCCGCTCCTCTTCTGCTTCTGCTTTTGCAGAACGTTTATCTTTTCTATACTTGGATCTCTGCGACCCCCCTTTGCCGCTACCGCCACTTAATTTGGCAAGTGTAGCTTTGATTTTATCTTGGATTTCTTTGTCAGAGAGTTCTTCAGTTTTTCTTCCCGAAGAGCTTCTACCTCTATCGTTTCGATTACCTCCATGGCTGCTTCCTCCTCCTCTTTGAGGCGGAGCTCCACCTGACTGAATTCGCTTTCTTGGACGTTTCTTCCTGTCTTGATTGGAATCAGAAGATGCCACGGGTTTTGGTTTATCCTTAGGCAACTCAATTTTATCCAAAACCTTCAAGCCTCTTAGTGAGTCGGCTTTAGCTTTGATAACCTCTTTTTCAGGGGTTTGCTCTTTTTTCTCCTCTGCCTTCTCTTCTTTTATCTCAGGTTTAGCCTCTTTTGCTTTTGGTTTTTCTTCTACTTTCTCCTCAACTTTTGGTTCTTCAGCTTTTGGTTTCTCTTCGACCTTTTCCTCTACTTTGGCTTCTTCCTTAGCAACCTCTTTCTTAGGCTCCTCTTCTTTTTTCTTCTTATCTAAGTCAATCTTCCCAACAACCTTAGGACCATCTAATTTGGTTCTAGCAGAAATCTTTTCAGGTTCTGCTTCGGCACTGACATTATCCTTGATCAGGATTCTTTCATCCTCTTTATTTTCTTCCGCAGATACTTTTTCTGCATTTATGACCAAGTTGTCGGTCTTTCCACCAATGGTCAATTCAGACGCCTCTTCTTTGTCATGAGCTGAGTCTGCAAACTCTCTTGCAAGCATATCATACTGATCCTGAGGAATTTTCGAATTGGGATTGGAGTCAACCTCATGACCCTTCTCCTTAAGAAAATCCAGGATAGTATTCTTACCTACGTTTAGCTTTCTAGCTACTTGACTTAATCTGTATTCTGCCATATAAACGTTTCAAAATTAGCTTATTCGAATTCCTGGCTTAGAATTCGTATCAACTCTTGTACTGTTTCTTCTTCTAAATCTGTTCTTCTTACCAAATCGTCAATGCTTAGCTTAAGGACACTCTTAGCTGTATCTAATCCAACACGCTTAAGCTCATCAATGACCCAGTCTTCCAGTTCATCAGTAAACTCTTCAAGATCTACATCTTCATCTGACGTTTCATCCAACTCACGGAAAACATCGATCTCCATTCCTACTAACTTACTGGCTAATTTAATATTCTGTCCACCTTTACCTATTGCCAAAGATACCTGATCAGGCTTTAGATACACAGAAACACGGTCTTTCTCTTCACTGATTTTCATACTGGTGATCTTAGCAGGACTTAAGGCTCTGGCAAGATAAAGCTCTAAATTATCAGTGAAATTGATCACATCAATGTTCTCATTCTGAAGCTCTCGAACAATTGAATGGATTCTTGAGCCCTTCATCCCTACACACGCTCCAACAGGGTCAATTCGATCATCATATGATTCTACTGCCACCTTTGCACGCTCACCGGGCTCACGAACTACATTTTTAATTGTAATCAGGCCATCATAAACTTCTGGCACTTCAGCTTCAAATAATCTTTCAAGAAATACCGGTGAAGTTCTAGATAAAATAATCTTTGGATTTCCATTAACCATTTCTGCTCGGTGTACAATCGCTCTTACCGTATCCCCTTTTCTGTAACGGTCTTTCGGGATCTGTTCCCCTTTTGGTACTGTAAGTTCATTTCCCTCTCCATCCGTAAGCAATACCTCTCTTCCAAGCACCTGATAAACTTCGCCTTGAATGATTTCACCAACCAAGTCCTTATACTTTTGGAATAGAATATCCTTCTCTAAATCCTTAATCTTTTGAATTAAGGTCTGACGTGCGGTCATAACCGCTCTTCGTCCAAAATCTTCCAATTTAATCTCCTCAGCTACTTCTTCACCAATTTCAAAATCTGGCTCTATTTTAATAGCATCTGAAAAGCTAATCTTATCATGATCCCATATATCTTCTGAGTTATCATCTACAATTTCTCTAAACCTCCATATTTCAAGGTCCCCATTGTCTGCATTTATTACGATATCGAAGTTATCATCGGTCTCGTATTTCTTTCTAATCATGGTTCTGAATACATCTTCCAGAATCCTGATCATTGTTGGGCGGTCGATGTTTTTGCCTCTAGCAAAGTCCGCAAACGAATCAATTAATACTGACGCTTCCATCTTACTTGAATGATACTTTTACTTTTGATTGTTTTATTTCTTCAAATTCAAGCGATTGATTTTCGGTCTTTTGCCTCAAAACAATCGCATCTTTACTTACTTCCAATAACTCACCTTCAACCTTATCTCCTCCATTAGTCTCTACCTCTAAATTCCTACCAATATTTTTCACATATTGTCTATGAAGAACAATAGGAAAATCTAATCCAGGAGATGAGACCTCCAAGGTGTACTTACCAACCATAAAATCCTCTTCCTCGATTTCCTCGCCTACTTGTCTACTTATCCGACCACACTGATCAATGGAAACACCATTATCTCCATCAATAAAAATCAAAACTTTTTGATTCCCTGTATTCCCTTTTACCTTAACGTCAACGAGGAACAAGTCATCAGAGTCTTCGATTGCTTTTTCGGTAAGAACCTTAATTTTCTTCTCTTCTTCCACAATTCCATGAATGAAAAGAGGGGACTGATGTCCCCTCTTTCGGTATTCTAATCTGTTACTTCACGCAAAGGTAGAAAACATCTGTGTCAAATCCTTCAATTTGCCCGGAAAAACTACTTTTCCCCAAACTTTATTGATTTAAAAAAAGAAATCAAGCGATTCATCTAAAGATGCCCTCATAACACGCTGATTTTTTGGAAATTACTCCCACTTAGCCTAATTTTTACCATTAGTTTTAGAAGGAGTTTCACCGCCCAGATTAATTAACCATTAAAAACCAAAATTGCCGCCTTTTAGGTCAGCCTTAGCTATTCAAATTTATCCCCATCATGAAATACTTTAAGAGCACAGTAACAGCTGCTTTTATCCTGACATGCACTTATATGTACGGTCAAGATAATTCAGTAGGTATCAACACCAATAGTCCAAATGCAAATGCTGTATTGGAACTTGTCTCACCTAATTCAGATCAAGGTTTCCTTGTACCAAGGATAACCACTGCCCAGCGGATTTCTATGGAACCGACTTTAGGCTCAACCGACGATGGTTTGATGGTCTTTGATACCGACGTAAATCTGTTTTACTATTGGAATAACAATAATTGGAGCGCTGGTCTTGGTGTTTTGAATGTGTTAGCTGCAGGTGGGGATCTGACAGGTAACTACCCTAATCCAACCATTAAGCTTGGCGCAGTTGTAGAAGATCGCATCGGGGATCTTGCGGTATCTACAGCGAAACTTCAGAATAGCAGCGTTACAACAGGTAAATTGAATAACGGAGCTGTAACGACCGATAAAATTGCAAATGAGGCAGTAACTGGGGCCAAACTAGAAGATGTAGGCATAACTCCTGGTACATACGGCAATCAATTTACTGTAGTACAACTAACCACCGACTCCAAGGGACGTGTAATTGGTATTGTTGAAACGCCTATCCTAATTACATCTGCAAACATTACTAATCTTTCAATACTTAATGAAGATATCGCTGATGGAACGATAACCATTTCAAAAATTGATCCTGATGGTAACGCTAACAAAGTCTTGACAATCGATGGAAGTGGAAATGTCGTTTGGGCAAACCGATCAGATTTCACCTCTTCATCTCTTGCTACTGATAACATCTACATCGGGAATGGCTCTGGAGTCGCAGAAGGACTTCCGGTCAGTGGTGACGTTACAATTACTAATAATGGAAGTTCAGCCAATGTTCAATTAAAAACTGGCGTTGTCCGATCCAACGAAATTGAAAATGGTGGGGTTGAAAGCGTTGATATAGCAAATGATGCAGTAACCTCCGCAAAAATTAACAATGGAGATGTACAAACCATTGACCTTGCCGCAGATGCGGTGGACAACACCAAGCTAGCAGATGATGCAGTAAACACCGAGAACATCACCGACGGGCAAGTACAGACCGCTGACATTGCTGATGCCAACGTCACCACTGCCAAAATCAATGATGATGCTGTAACTGCAGCTAAAATCAATGCCGATGTGGCGGGTACAGGTCTGCAGCAAGCTGGAGACGGCTCCCTCGAAGCTGACTTTGGTAACCTTGCCTCTACGCTTGCTGGTGACGGACTGGTTGATAACGCTGGTGCCATTGATGCCAATGTGGATGGAACTACGCTGGAAACGAACCTTGATATCATTCGCGTTCGCGCTGAAGGGATCACCGCCAATGAAATCGCTACTGGTGCTGTGACAACCGATGAAATTCTTGATGCAACCATCGCAACGGCGGATGTCGCCCTGGATGCCATCGATAACACATTGGTAGCCGATAACGCCATCAATACCGAGAACATCACCGACGGGCAAGTGCAAACCGCTGATATCGCCAACTTAAATGTGACAACTGCGAAACTTGCCGCAGATGCGGTGGACAACACCAAGCTAGCAGATGATGCAGTAAACACCGAGAACATCACCGACGGGCAAGTACAGACCGCTGACATTGCTGATGCCAACGTCACCACTGCCAAAATCAATGATGATGCTGTAACTGCAGCTAAAATCAATGCCGATGTAGCGGGTACAGGTCTGCAGCAAGCTGGAGACGGCTCCCTCGAAGCTGACTTTGGTAACCTTGCCTCTACGCTTGCTGGTGACGGACTTGTTGATAACGCTGGTGCCATTGATGCCAATGTGGATGGAACTACGCTGGAAACGAACCTTGATATCATTCGCGTTCGCGCTGAAGGGATCACCGCCAATGAAATCGCTACTGGTGCTGTGACAACCGATGAAATTCTTGATGCAACCATCGCAACGGCGGATGTCGCCCTGGATGCCATCGATAACACATTGGTAGCCGATAACGCCATCAATACCGAGAACATCACCGACGGGCAAGTGCAAACCGCTGATATCGCCAACTTAAATGTGACAACTGCGAAACTTGCCGCAGATGCGGTGGACAACACCAAGCTAGCAGATGATGCAGTAAACACCGAGAACATCGCCAATGGGCAAGTACAGACCGCTGACATTGCTGATGCCAACGTCACCACTGCCAAAATCAATGATGATGCTGTAACTGCAGCTAAGATCAATGCCGATGTAGCGGGTACAGGTCTGGCACAGAACCTGGCCGATGGCTCCCTCGAAGCTGACTTTGGGAATATGGCTACCACACTCGCCGGAGATGGACTTGTGGCCAATGGTACTGCCATCGATGCAAACCTCGATGGTACCACGCTGGAAACAAACCTTGATGTGATTCGCGTAGTGGCTGAAGGGATCACTGCCAATGAGATCGCTACTGGTGCTGTCAACACCGATGAGATTGCTGACGGTCAGGTACAAACCGTAGACATTGCCGATGCTAATGTGACTACCGGGAAGATTGCTTTAGATGCCATCGATAACACATTGGTAGCCGATAACGCCATCAATACCGAGAACATCACCGACGGTCAGGTGCAGACCGCAGACATTGCGAACCTTAACGTGACGACCGGTAAAATCGCTTTGGATGCCATCGATAACACATTGGTAGCCGATAACGCCATCAATACCGAGAACATCACCGATGGTCAGGTGCAGACCGCAGACATTGCTGATGCCAACGTCACCACTGCCAAAATCAATGATGATGCTGTAACTGCAGCTAAGATCAATGCCGATGTGGCGGGTACAGGTCTGGCACAGAACCTGGCCGATGGCTCCCTCGAAGCTGACTTTGGGAATATGGCTACCACACTCGCCGGAGATGGACTTGTGGCCAATGGTACTGCCATCGATGCAAACCTCGATGGTACCACGCTGGAAACAAACCTCGATGTGATTCGCGTAGTGGCTGAAGGGATCACTGCCAATGAGATCGCTACCGGTGCTGTCAACACCGATGAGATTGCTGACGGTCAGGTACAAACCGTAGACATTGCCGATGCTAATGTGACTACCGGGAAGATTGCTTTGGATGCCATCGATAACACATTGGTAGCCGATAACGCCATCAATACCGAGAACATCACCGACGGGCAGGTGCAGACCGCAGACATTGCGAACCTTAACGTGACGACCGGGAAAATCGCTTTGGATGCCATCGATAACACACTTATCGCTGACAATGCCATCAATACCGAGAACATCGCCAATGGGCAAGTACAGACCGCTGACATTGCTGATGCCAACGTCACCACTGCCAAAATCAATGATGATGCTGTAACTGCAGCTAAGATCAATGCCGATGTAGCGGGTACAGGTCTGGCACAGAACCTGGCCGATGGCTCCCTCGAAGCTGACTTTGGGAATATGGCTACCACACTCGCCGGAGATGGACTTGTGGCCAATGGTACTGCCATCGATGCAAACCTCGATGGTACCACGCTGGAAACAAACCTTGATGTGATTCGCGTAGTGGCTGAAGGGATCACTGCCAATGAGATCGCTACCGGTGCTGTCAACACCGATGAGATTGCTGACGGTCAGGTACAAACCGTAGACATTGCCGATGCTAATGTGACTACCGGGAAGATTGCTTTGGATGCCATCGATAACACATTGGTAGCCGATAACGCCATCAATACCGAGAACATCACCGACGGGCAGGTGCAGACCGCTGATATCGCCAACTTAAATGTGACAACTGCGAAACTTGCCGCAGATGCGGTGGACAACACCAAGCTAGCAGATGATGCAGTAAACACCGAGAACATCGCCAATGGGCAAGTACAGACCGCTGACATTGCTGATGCCAACGTCACCACTGCCAAAATCAATGATGATGCTGTAACTGCAGCTAAGATCAATGCCGATGTAGCGGGTACAGGTCTGGCACAGAACCTGGCCGATGGCTCCCTCGAAGCTGACTTTGGGAATATGGCTACCACACTCGCCGGAGATGGACTTGTGGCCAATGGTACTGCCATCGATGCAAACCTCGATGGTACCACGCTGGAAACAAACCTTGATGTGATTCGCGTAGTGGCTGAAGGGATCACTGCCAATGAGATCGCTACTGGTGCTGTCAACACCGATGAGATTGCTGACGGTCAGGTACAAACCGTAGACATTGCCGATGCTAATGTGACTACCGGGAAGATTGCTTTAGATGCCATCGATAACACATTGGTAGCCGATAACGCCATCAATACCGAGAACATCACCGACGGGCAGGTGCAGACCGCAGACATTGCGAACCTTAACGTGACGACCGGTAAAATCGCTTTGGATGCCATCGATAACACATTGGTAGCCGATAACGCCATCAATACCGAGAACATCACCGATGGTCAGGTGCAGACCGCTGACATTGCTGATGCCAACGTCACCACTGCCAAAATCAATGATGATGCTGTAACTGCAGCTAAGATCAATGCCGATGTAGCGGGTACAGGTCTGGCACAGAACCTGGCCGATGGCTCCCTCGAAGCTGACTTTGGGAATATGGCTACCACACTCGCCGGAGATGGACTTGTGGCCAATGGTACTGCCATCGATGCAAACCTCGATGGTACCACGCTGGAAACAAACCTTGATGTGATTCGCGTAGTGGCTGAAGGGATCACTGCCAATGAGATCGCTACCGGTGCTGTCAACACCGATGAGATTGCTGACGGTCAGGTACAAACCGTAGACATTGCCGATGCTAATGTGACTACCGGGAAGATTGCTTTGGATGCCATCGATAACACATTGGTAGCCGATAACGCCATCAATACCGAGAACATCACCGACGGGCAGGTGCAGACCGCAGACATTGCGAACCTTAACGTGACGACCGGTAAAATCGCTTTGGATGCCATCGATAACACATTGGTAGCCGATAACGCCATCAATACCGAGAACATCGCCAATGGGCAAGTACAGACCGCTGACATTGCTGATGCCAACGTCACCACTGCCAAAATCAATGATGATGCTGTAACTGCAGCTAAGATCAATGCCGATGTAGCGGGTACAGGTCTGGCACAGAACCTGGCCGATGGCTCCCTCGAAGCTGACTTTGGGAATATGGCTACCACACTCGCCGGAGATGGACTTGTGGCCAATGGTACTGCCATCGATGCAAACCTCGATGGTACCACGCTGGAAACAAACCTTGATGTGATTCGCGTAGTGGCTGAAGGGATCACTGCCAATGAGATCGCTACCGGTGCTGTCAACACCGATGAGATTGCTGACGGTCAGGTACAAACCGTAGACATTGCCGATGCTAATGTGACTACCGGGAAGATTGCTTTGGATGCCATCGATAACACATTGGTAGCCGATAACGCCATCAATACCGAGAACATCACCGACGGGCAGGTGCAGACCGCAGACATTGCGAACCTTAACGTGACGACCGGTAAAATCGCTTTGGATGCCATCGATAACACATTGGTAGCCGATAACGCCATCAATACCGAGAACATCGCCAATGGGCAAGTACAGACCGCTGACATTGCTGATGCCAACGTCACCACTGCCAAAATCAATGATGATGCTGTAACTGCAGCTAAGATCAATGCCGATGTGGCGGGTACAGGTCTGGCACAGAACTTGGCCGATGGCTCCCTCGAAGCTGACTTTGGGAATATGGCTACCACACTCGCCGGAGATGGACTTGTGGCCAATGGTACTGCCATCGATGCAAACCTCGATGGTACCACGCTGGAAACAAACCTTGATGTGATTCGCGTAGTGGCTGAAGGGATCACTGCCAATGAGATCGCTACTGGTGCTGTCAACACCGATGAGATTGCTGACGGTCAGGTACAAACCGTAGACATTGCCGATGCTAATGTGACTACCGGGAAGATTGCTTTAGATGCCATCGATAACACATTGGTAGCCGATAACGCCATCAATACCGAGAACATCACCGACGGGCAGGTGCAGACCGCAGACATTGCGAACCTTAACGTGACGACCGGTAAAATCGCTTTGGATGCCATCGATAACACACTTATCGCTGACAATGCCATCAATACCGAGAACATCGCCAATGGGCAAGTACAGACCGCTGACATTGCTGATGCCAACGTCACCACTGCCAAAATCAATGATGATGCTGTAACTGCAGCTAAGATCAATGCCGATGTAGCGGGTACAGGTCTGGCACAGAACCTGGCCGATGGCTCCCTCGAAGCTGACTTTGGGAATATGGCTACCACACTCGCCGGAGATGGACTTGTGGCCAATGGTACTGCCATCGATGCAAACCTCGATGGTACCACGCTGGAAACAAACCTTGATGTGATTCGCGTAGTGGCTGAAGGGATCACTGCCAATGAGATCGCTACCGGTGCTGTCAACACCGATGAGATTGCTGACGGTCAGGTACAAACCGTAGACATTGCCGATGCTAATGTGACTACCGGGAAGATTGCTTTGGATGCCATCGATAACACATTGGTAGCCGATAACGCCATCAATACCGAGAACATCACCGACGGGCAGGTGCAGACCGCAGACATTGCGAACCTTAACGTGACGACCGGTAAAATCGCTTTGGATGCCATCGATAACACATTGGTAGCCGATAACGCCATCAATACCGAGAACATCGCCAATGGGCAAGTACAGACCGCTGACATTGCTGATGCCAACGTCACCACTGCCAAAATCAATGATGATGCTGTAACTGCAGCTAAGATCAATGCCGATGTAGCGGGTACAGGTCTGGCACAGAACCTGGCCGATGGCTCCCTCGAAGCTGACTTTGGGAATATGGCTACCACACTCGCCGGAGATGGACTTGTGGCCAATGGTACTGCCATCGATGCAAACCTCGATGGTACCACGCTGGAAACAAACCTTGATGTGATTCGCGTAGTGGCTGAAGGGATCACTGCCAATGAGATCGCTACCGGTGCTGTCAACACCGATGAGATTGCTGACGGTCAGGTACAAACCGTAGACATTGCCGATGCTAATGTGACTACCGGGAAGATTGCTTTAGATGCCATCGATAACACATTGGTAGCCGATAACGCCATCAATACCGAGAACATCACCGACGGGCAGGTGCAGACCGCAGACATTGCGAACCTTAACGTGACGACCGGTAAAATCGCTTTGGATGCCATCGATAACACACTTATCGCTGACAATGCCATCAATACCGAGAACATCGCCAATGGGCAAGTACAGACCGCTGACATTGCTGATGCCAACGTCACCACTGCCAAAATCAATGATGATGCTGTAACTGCAGCTAAGATCAATGCCGATGTAGCGGGTACAGGTCTGGCACAGAACCTGGCCGATGGCTCCCTCGAAGCTGACTTTGGGAATATGGCTACCACACTCGCCGGAGATGGACTTGTGGCCAATGGTACTGCCATCGATGCAAACCTCGATGGTACCACGCTGGAAACAAACCTTGATGTGATTCGCGTAGTGGCTGAAGGGATCACTGCCAATGAGATCGCTACTGGTGCTGTCAACACCGATGAGATTGCTGACGGTCAGGTACAAACCGTAGACATTGCCGATGCTAATGTGACTACCGGGAAGATTGCTTTAGATGCCATCGATAACACATTGGTAGCCGATAACGCCATCAATACCGAGAACATCACCGACGGGCAGGTGCAGACCGCAGACATTGCGAACCTTAACGTGACGACCGGGAAAATCGCTTTGGATGCCATCGATAACACACTTATCGCTGACAATGCCATCAATACCGAGAACATCGCCAATGGGCAAGTACAGACCGCTGACATTGCTGATGCCAACGTCACCACTGCCAAAATCAATGATGATGCTGTAACTGCAGCTAAGATCAATGCCGATGTAGCGGGTACAGGTCTGGCACAGAACCTGGCCGATGGCTCCCTCGAAGCTGACTTTGGGAATATGGCTACCACACTCGCCGGAGATGGACTTGTGGCCAATGGTACTGCCATCGATGCAAACCTCGATGGTACCACGCTGGAAACAAACCTTGATGTGATTCGCGTAGTGGCTGAAGGGATCACTGCCAATGAGATCGCTACCGGTGCTGTCAACACCGATGAGATTGCTGACGGTCAGGTACAAACCGTAGACATTGCCGATGCTAATGTGACTACCGGGAAGATTGCTTTGGATGCCATCGATAACACATTGGTAGCCGATAACGCCATCAATACCGAGAACATCACCGACGGGCAGGTGCAGACCGCAGACATTGCGAACCTTAACGTGACGACCGGTAAAATCGCTTTGGATGCCATCGATAACACATTGGTAGCCGATAACGCCATCAATACCGAGAACATCGCCAATGGGCAAGTACAGACCGCTGACATTGCTGATGCCAACGTCACCACTGCCAAAATCAATGATGATGCTGTAACTGCAGCTAAGATCAATGCCGATGTGGCGGGTACAGGTCTGGCACAGAACTTGGCCGATGGCTCCCTCGAAGCTGACTTTGGGAATATGGCTACCACACTCGCCGGAGATGGACTTGTGGCCAATGGTACTGCCATCGATGCAAACCTCGATGGTACCACGCTGGAAACAAACCTTGATGTGATTCGCGTAGTGGCTGAAGGGATCACTGCCAATGAGATCGCTACCGGTGCTGTCAACACCGATGAGATTGCTGACGGTCAGGTACAAACCGTAGACATTGCCGATGCTAATGTGACTACCGGGAAGATTGCTTTGGATGCCATCGATAACACATTGGTAGCCGATAACGCCATCAATACCGAGAACATCACCGACGGGCAGGTGCAGACCGCAGACATTGCGAACCTTAACGTGACGACCGGTAAAATCGCTTTGGATGCCATCGATAACACATTGGTAGCCGATAACGCCATCAATACCGAGAACATCGCCAATGGGCAAGTACAGACCGCTGACATTGCTGATGCCAACGTCACCACTGCCAAAATCAATGATGATGCTGTAACTGCAGCTAAGATCAATGCCGATGTGGCGGGTACAGGTCTGGCACAGAACTTGGCCGATGGCTCCCTCGAAGCTGACTTTGGGAATATGGCTACCACACTCGCCGGAGATGGACTTGTGGCCAATGGTACTGCCATCGATGCAAACCTCGATGGTACCACGCTGGAAACAAACCTTGATGTGATTCGCGTAGTGGCTGAAGGGATCACTGCCAATGAGATCGCTACTGGTGCTGTCAACACCGATGAGATTGCTGACGGTCAGGTACAAACCGTAGACATTGCCGATGCTAATGTGACTACCGGGAAGATTGCTTTAGATGCCATCGATAACACATTGGTAGCCGATAACGCCATCAATACCGAGAACATCACCGACGGGCAGGTGCAGACCGCAGACATTGCGAACCTTAACGTGACGACCGGGAAAATCGCTTTGGATGCCATCGATAACACACTTATCGCTGACAATGCCATCAATACCGAGAACATCGCCAATGGGCAAGTACAGACCGCTGACATTGCTGATGCCAACGTCACCACTGCCAAAATCAATGATGATGCTGTAACTGCAGCTAAGATCAATGCCGATGTAGCGGGTACAGGTCTGGCACAGAACTTGGCCGATGGCTCCCTCGAAGCTGACTTTGGGAATATGGCTACCACACTCGCCGGAGATGGACTTGTGGCCAATGGTACTGCCATCGATGCAAACCTCGATGGTACCACGCTGGAAACAAACCTTGATGTGATTCGCGTAGTGGCTGAAGGGATCACTGCCAATGAGATCGCTACCGGTGCTGTCAACACCGATGAGATTGCTGACGGTCAGGTACAAACCGTAGACATTGCCGATGCTAATGTGACTACCGGGAAGATTGCTTTGGATGCCATCGATAACACATTGGTAGCCGATAACGCCATCAATACCGAGAACATCGCCAATGGGCAAGTACAGACCGCTGACATTGCGAACCTTAACGTGACGACCGGTAAAATCGCTTTGGATGCCATCGATAACACATTGGTAGCCGATAACGCCATCAATACCGAGAACATCGCCAATGGGCAAGTACAGACCGCTGACATTGCTGATGCCAACGTCACCACTGCCAAAATCAATGATGATGCTGTAACTGCAGCTAAGATCAATGCCGATGTGGCGGGTACAGGTCTGGCACAGAACTTGGCCGATGGCTCCCTCGAAGCTGACTTTGGGAATATGGCTACCACACTCGCCGGAGATGGACTTGTGGCCAATGGTACTGCCATCGATGCAAACCTCGATGGTACCACGCTGGAAACAAACCTTGATGTGATTCGCGTAGTGGCTGAAGGGATCACTGCCAATGAGATCGCTACTGGTGCTGTCAACACCGATGAGATTGCTGACGGTCAGGTACAAACCGTAGACATTGCCGATGCTAATGTGACTACCGGGAAGATTGCTTTAGATGCCATCGATAACACATTGGTAGCCGATAACGCCATCAATACCGAGAACATCACCGACGGGCAGGTGCAGACCGCAGACATTGCGAACCTTAACGTGACGACCGGGAAAATCGCTTTGGATGCCATCGATAACACACTTATCGCTGACAATGCCATCAATACCGAGAACATCGCCAATGGGCAAGTACAGACCGCTGACATTGCTGATGCCAACGTCACCACTGCCAAAATCAATGATGATGCTGTAACTGCAGCTAAAATCAATGCCGATGTAGCGGGTACAGGTCTGGCACAGAACCTGGCCGATGGCTCCCTCGAAGCTGACTTTGGGAATATGGCTACCACACTCGCCGGAGATGGACTTGTGGCCAATGGTACTGCCATCGATGCAAACCTCGATGGTACCACGCTGGAAACAAACCTTGATGTGATTCGCGTAGTGGCTGAAGGGATCACCGCCAATGAGATCGCTACCGGTGCTGTCAACACCGATGAGATTGCTGACGGTCAGGTACAAACCGTAGACATTGCCGATGCTAATGTGACTACCGGGAAGATTGCTTTAGATGCCATCGATAACACATTGGTAGCCGATAACGCCATCAATACCGAGAACATCGCCAATGGGCAAGTACAGACCGCTGACATTGCTGATGCCAACGTCACCACTGCCAAAATCAATGATGATGCTGTAACTGCAGCTAAGATCAATGCCGATGTAGCGGGTACAGGTCTGGCACAGAACCTGGCCGATGGCTCCCTCGAAGCTGACTTTGGGAATATGGCTACCACACTCGCCGGAGATGGACTTGTGGCCAATGGTACTGCCATCGATGCAAACCTCGATGGTACCACGCTGGAAACAAACCTTGATGTGATTCGCGTAGTGGCTGAAGGGATCACTGCCAATGAGATCGCTACCGGTGCTGTCAACACCGATGAGATTGCTGACGGTCAGGTACAAACCGTAGACATTGCCGATGCTAATGTGACTACCGGGAAGATTGCTTTAGATGCCATCGATAACACATTGGTAGCCGATAACGCCATCAATACCGAGAACATCACCGACGGGCAGGTGCAGACCGCAGACATTGCGAACCTTAACGTGACGACCGGTAAAATCGCTTTGGATGCCATCGATAACACACTTATCGCTGACAATGCCATCAATACCGAGAACATCGCCAATGGGCAAGTACAGACCGCTGACATTGCTGATGCCAACGTCACCACTGCCAAAATCAATGATGATGCAGTAACTGCAGCTAAAATCAATGCCGATGTAGCGGGTACAGGTCTGGCACAGAACCTGGCCGATGGCTCCCTCGAAGCTGACTTTGGGAATATGGCTACCACACTCGCCGGAGATGGACTTGTGGCCAATGGTACTGCCATCGATGCAAACCTCGATGGTACCACGCTGGAAACAAACCTTGATGTGATTCGCGTAGTGGCTGAAGGGATCACCGCCAATGAGATCGCAAACGGAACGATTGTAGATGCAGAAATCAATGCCTCCGCCAACATCTCCGCTACCAAACTACAATCAACCGTAGTAGTAGCTGGAGAGGGCAACGCTCAACTTGTCAACGATGCTGGATTTTTAACCGCTGAAGTTGATGGATCAATCACTAACGAGATTCAAGATCTTTCACTTACGAGTAATACACTATCGCTAACAAGCGATGGAACAACGGTAGATCTTAGCCCATACCTGGATAACACCGATGCACAGGATTTGACACTGACTGGTAACACACTTGCTGTAAGTGGAGATCCAAATACTGATGTTGATCTTTCCGGATACTTAGATAACACCGATGATCAAACGGTCGATCAGTTCGACATCACTTCTAATACATTGAACCTCTCACTTGAAAGTGATGCAGCTGTGCCTTATACGGTAGATCTTAGCCCATACCTCGATAACACCGATGCACAAGACTTGACACTGACTGGTAACACACTTGCTGTAAGTGGAGATCCAAATACTGATGTTGATCTTTCCGGATACTTAGATAATACCGATGATCAAACGGTCGATCAGTTCGACATCACTTCTAATACATTGAACCTCTCACTTGAAAGTGATGCAGCTGTGCCTTATACGGTAGATCTTAGCCCATACCTCGATAACACCGATGCGCAGGATTTGACACTGACTGGTAACACACTTGCTGTAAGTGGAGATCCAAATACTGATGTTGATCTCTCCGGATACTTAGATAACACCGATGCACAAGACTTGACACTGACTGGTAACACACTTGCTGTAAGTGGAGATCCAAATACTGATGTTGATCTTTCCGGATACTTAGATAACACCGATGATCAAACGGTCGATCAGTTCGACATCACTTCTAATACATTGAACCTCTCACTTGAAAGTGATGCAGCTGTGCCTTATACGGTAGATCTTAGCCCATACCTCGATAACACCGATGCACAAGACTTGACACTGACTGGTAACACACTTGCTGTAAGTGGAGATCCAAATACTGATGTTGATCTTTCCGGATACTTAGATAACACCGATGATCAAACGGTCGATCAGTTCGACATCACTTCTAATACATTGAACCTCTCACTTGAAAGTGATGCAGCTGTGCCTTATACGGTAGATCTTAGCCCATACCTCGATAACACCGATGCACAGGATTTGACACTGACTGGTAACACACTTGCTGTAAGTGGAGATCCAAATACTGATGTTGATCTCTCCGGATACTTAGATAACACCGATGCACAAGACTTGACACTGACTGGTAACACACTTGCTGTAAGTGGAGATCCAAATACTGATGTTGATCTTTCCGGATACTTAGATAACACCGATGATCAAACGGTCGATCAGTTCGACATCACTTCTAATACATTGAACCTCTCACTTGAAAGTGATGCAGCTGTGCCTTATACGGTAGATCTTAGCCCATACCTCGATAACACCGATGCACAGGATTTGACACTGACTGGTAACACACTTGCTGTAAGCGGAGATCCAAATACTGATGTTGATCTCTCCGGATACTTAGATAACACCGATGCACAAGACTTGACACTGACTGGTAACACACTTGCTGTAAGTGGAGATCCAAATACTGATGTTGATCTTTCCGGATACTTAGATAACACCGATGATCAAACCGTCGATCAGTTCGACATCACTTCTAATACATTGAACCTCTCACTTGAAAGTGATGCAGCTGTGCCTTATACGGTAGATCTTAGCCCATACCTCGATAACACCGATGCACAGGATTTGACACTGACTGGTAACACACTTGCTGTAAGTGGAGATCCAAACACAGATGTTGATCTCTCCGGATACTTAGATAACACCGATGCACAAGACTTGACACTGACTGGTAACACACTTGCTGTAAGTGGAGATCCAAATACTGATGTTGATCTTTCCGGATATCTGGATAATACCGATGATCAAACGGTCGATCAGTTCGACATCACTTCTAATACATTGAACCTCTCACTTGAAAGTGATGCAGCTGTGCCTTATACGGTAGATCTTAGCCCATACCTCGATAACACCGATGCGCAGGATTTGACACTGACGGGCAATACACTTGCTGTAAGCGGAGATCCAAATACCGATGTTGATCTCTCCGGATACTTAGATAACACCGATGCACAGGATTTGACACTGACGGGCAATACACTTGCTGTAAGTGGAGATCCAAATACTGATGTTGATCTCTCCGGATACTTAGATAACACCGATGCACAAGACTTGACACTGACTGGTAACACACTTGCTGTAAGTGGAGATCCAAATACTGATGTTGATCTTTCCGGATACTTAGATAACACCGATGATCAAACGGTCGATCAGTTCGACATCACTTCTAATACATTGAACCTCTCACTTGAAAGTGATGCAGCTGTGCCTTATACGGTAGATCTTAGCCCATACCTCGATAACACCGATGCACAGGATTTGACACTGACGGGTAACACACTTGCTGTAAGCGGAGATCCAAACACAGATGTTGATCTCTCCGGATACCTGGATAATACCGATGATCAAACGGTCGATCAGTTCGACATCACTTCTAATACATTGAACCTCTCACTTGAAAGTGATGCAGCTGTGCCTTATACGGTAGATCTTAGCCCATACCTCGATAACACCGATGCGCAGGATTTGACACTGACGGGCAATACACTTGCTGTAAGCGGAGATCCAAATACCGATGTTGATCTCTCCGGATACTTAGATAACACCGATGCGCAGGATTTGACACTGACGGGCAATACACTTGCTGTAAGTGGAGATCCAAATACTGATGTTGATCTCTCCGGATACTTAGATAACACCGATGCACAAGACTTGACACTGACTGGTAACACACTTGCTGTAAGTGGAGATCCAAATACTGATGTTGATCTTTCCGGATACTTAGATAACACCGATGATCAAACGGTCGATCAGTTCGACATCACTTCTAATACATTGAACCTCTCACTTGAAAGTGATGCAGCTGTGCCTTATACGGTAGATCTTAGCCCATACCTCGATAACACCGATGCACAGGATTTGACACTGACTGGTAACACACTTGCTGTAAGCGGAGATCCAAACACAGATGTTGATCTCTCCGGATACCTGGATAATACCGATGATCAAACGGTCGATCAGTTCGACATCACTTCTAATACATTGAACCTCTCACTTGAAAGTGATGCAGCTGTGCCTTATACGGTAGATCTTAGCCCATACCTCGATAACACCGATGCACAGGATTTGACACTGACGGGCAATACACTTGCTGTAAGCGGAGATCCAAATACCGATGTTGATCTCTCCGGATACTTAGATAACACCGATGCACAAGACTTGACACTGACTGGTAACACACTTGCTGTAAGCGGAGATCCAAATACTGATGTTGATCTTTCCGGATATCTGGATAATACCGATGATCAAACGGTCGATCAGTTCGACATCACTTCTAATACATTGAACCTCTCACTTGAAAGTGATGCAGCTGTGCCTTATACGGTAGATCTTAGCCCATACCTGGATAACACCGATGCGCAGGATTTGACACTGACGGGCAATACACTTGCTGTAAGCGGAGATCCAAATACTGATGTTGATCTCTCCGGATACTTAGATAACACCGATGCACAAGACTTGACACTGACTGGTAACACACTTGCTGTAAGCGGAGATCCAAATACTGATGTTGATCTCTCCGGATACTTAGATAACACCGATGATCAAACGGTCGATCAGTTCGACATCACTTCTAATACATTGAACCTCTCACTTGAAAGTGATGCAGCTGTGCCTTATACGGTAGATCTTAGCCCATACCTGGATAACACCGATGCACAAGACTTGACACTGACTGGTAACACACTTGCTGTAAGTGGAGATCCAAATACTGATGTTGATCTTTCCGGATACTTAGATAACACCGATGATCAAACGGTCGATCAGTTCGACATCACTTCTAATACATTGAACCTCTCACTTGAAAGTGATGCAGCTGTGCCTTATACGGTAGATCTTAGCCCATACCTCGATAACACCGATGCGCAGGATTTGACACTGACTGGTAACACACTTGCTGTAAGTGGAGATCCAAATACTGATGTTGATCTTTCCGGATACTTAGATAACACCGATGATCAAACGGTCGATCAGTTCGACATCACTTCTAATACATTGAACCTCTCACTTGAAAGTGATGCAGCTGTGCCTTATACGGTAGATCTTAGCCCATACCTCGATAACACCGATGCACAGGATTTGACACTGACGGGCAATACACTTGCTGTAAGCGGAGATCCAAATACCGATGTTGATCTCTCCGGATACTTAGATAACACCGATGCACAAGACTTGACACTGACTGGTAACACACTTGCTGTAAGCGGAGATCCAAATACTGATG
The DNA here is from genome assembly GCA_965601465.1 of Ekhidna sp. GTDB lineage: Bacteria > Bacteroidota > Bacteroidia > Cytophagales > Cyclobacteriaceae > Ekhidna. Next base: position 5,290,994 of record OZ271834.1, read on the forward strand.
TTGATCTCTCCGGATATCTGGATAACACCGATGATCAAACGGTCGATCAGTTCGACATCACTTCTAATACATTGAACCTCTCACTTGAAAGTGATGCAGCTGTGCCTTATACGGTAGATCTTAGCCCATACCTCGATAACACCGATGCGCAGGATTTGACACTGACTGGTAACACACTTGCTGTAAGTGGAGATCCAAATACTGATGTTGATCTCTCCGGATACTTAGATAACACCGATGCACAAGACTTGACACTGACTGGTAACACACTTGCTGTAAGTGGAGATCCAAATACTGATGTTGATCTTTCCGGATACTTAGATAACACCGATGATCAAACGGTCGATCAGTTCGACATCACTTCTAATACATTGAACCTCTCACTTGAAAGTGATGCAGCTGTGCCTTATACGGTAGATCTTAGCCCATACCTCGATAACACCGATGCACAGGATTTGACACTGACGGGCAATACACTTGCTGTAAGCGGAGATCCAAATACCGATGTTGATCTCTCCGGATACTTAGATAACACCGATGCACAAGACTTGACACTGACTGGTAACACACTTGCTGTAAGCGGAGATCCAAATACTGATGTTGATCTCTCCGGATACTTAGATAACACCGATGCACAAGATATTTCTTATAACTCGGCAATGGATGAGTTAACGATTACTAACGGAAGCACAATTTCAATAGCGCCAGCTTCAGACAGAAGACTAAAGGAGAATATCGTTTTACTTCAAAATACATTGGAAAAGTTGAACAAAATCAATGGTTACAACTACAACTATATCTCAGATGAAGAAAAGCGAATTCAAATAGGAGTTATCGCTCAAGAACTCGAAAAAGTATTTCCAGAGCTTGTTGTGAACGATGAAAACGGTTACAAACGTGTGAGATACGACGGCCTTGTACCAGTTCTTATTGAGGCTTTGAAAGAACAACAATCTGTTATAAACGACCTCAACGAAAAAGTTGCTAATCAGGAATCTAAACTTTCCAAGTTAGATGCTGATAACAAGGAGATGAAGAATGATCTTGATTTGATCAAGAAAATGCTGATGGGAGAGAAAACAGTTAAAACAGGCAAAGAATGAGAAACCTGATTCACATACTTGGTTTAGCTCCTTTCTTGGCTTTGGGGCAACTATATATTCCATCGAATGGTCTTGTACATATTTCTAATGGTGCAAATCTGGAAGTAGGTGGAGATCTGGATAATAATGGGGTCATTCAGAACCGTGGTACGCTTTCATTGTATGGAGATTGGCTTACCAATGCTAATTTCAATGGCTTAGAGGGGAAGCTTCAATTTTTGGGTGGTTCAGATCAGATGGTTAGACCTCCCCAACTAACCATTAGTGAGTTAATCGTGAATCAAGGGGGAGTTGTCTCTTTCCCTGGAGATCAATATATAATTCTCGATCGTCTTGAATTCCAACTGGGAAACATTAAGCCTGGCACAGATACACGTTTTGTGTTGGAACCTGATGCAAAGGTCTTTGGTGGTTCAAATCTTTCATATTTTGATGGCACCCTCGTTGCAAAAGGCAGTGGAATCAAGACATTTCCAGTCGGTGCAGATGGTTTATTTGCACCAATGACGCTATTAAGCGTTTTTGGATTGAATACAGAATTAGCTGCAAGCTTTGCAAGAGGAAATGATGAGGATCCAGTCCCAGGAGACAGTTTACTTGGTGTATCACACAGAGGTTTATGGGAACTCCAGCTCCTAAATGGCGCAACTGAGGCAACGAAGATAGAATTAGAATTTAGTGAAGAAGATTTGACTGACTTTAGAGTCCCCAATAACATTCGTCACAGGGTTAACGCTCCTGTTATTGCATATGCTACAGATCCTGCCGGAGTTTATCGTTCTCTTGGAGTTGAATCAATCACAGATTCAGATTCAGTAACCTTTGGTACAATTGTCAGCGAGTTTTCGATAAGGCCCAGCTTAGGTGAGAAACTATATATCGCTGTTGGATTAGCCCCTCGAGTGCCAAATGAAGGATTGTATTTTATACCGGAAGCATTTTCTCCGCAAGCAAGCGATCCCGATAATGCAACATTTAAAATCTTCGGACAAAAAATTTCAGAGGAGGGTTTTGATCTTCAAATCTACAACCGATATGGGGTTGTTGTTTACTCCACCAATTCGTTTGAAGAGGCTAATCAAAATGGCTGGAATGGAGATAATCAAAAGACAGGTGCTGAAGAGCCAGCCGGAGTTTATTACTATACTATCAAGTTTCAATTTGACACTGGTCTTCCGATTCAAGAGAAGGGCGCATTTTATCTAGTGAAATGAAAAAGATCATAATCATATCGCTGTTTATCCTCTCATATAAAGTAATAGGTCAGGATGCACAATTTTCTCAGTATTATGCAGCATCACTGTATTTGAATCCTGCATTTAGTGGTATTTATAATGATCCATCCTTTCATTTAAATCACAAGCGTCAGCTTCAGAATGTAGATGTATTGAATGAGCTAACGCAGGTTTCCTTCATATTTCCCATCAAACCAAAAGGTAGCCTTGAACAATCTCTTGGGGGGGTAGGTCTTATGGCCTTCAACGAAAAAAGTGGATTTCAGGGCATCTATCAACGAAATTCTGTTTTCTTGAATTATGCGCATAACCTGAAGTTTGGCTTGCTAACCTCCTATTTGATTTCCATAGGTGTACAGGCTGGGTATGAAATGAGGAAACTAAATTTCAGCAGACTTCAATGGGGCTCCCAATACAATACGTTTTACGGTTTTGATGATTCACTACCCGTTCCAGTTACCGAGTTTGATGATCAACAGCAGAATGCGGTGGTTAATGCAGGTATAATGTACTATTACAACCCAGAAAGGAATTATCTGCTCCACAAATACAGTGCATTTGTAGGAGTATCGGCCACTAATTTGAATAGGCCAAATACTTCTTTTACCATGAATTCAGAAAATGTTCCACCTATTCTGTTCAAGTATAATGGTGGCATTGAATTCAAGTTTAAGAAGTTATTCGTTACCCCAAGCCTATTATATCTATACATTCGTCAAAACCAACAGTTTAATGCTGGTTTGAATATGGCATATGTCCCAAATTCTGATCGCTACCGAGCCAGAGGCTCCCAGCTCCTTTTCGGCGCCTGGTACCGATTAAGAGATTCGTTCATATTCATGGGAGGAGTAAAGGTTCAGTCCCTTACTGTTAGGGTAAGTTATGACATGAACAGCACGTTATTCGTACCTGAAAAGGGAGTAGATCTTGCACAAAACTCTTTCGAGATTTCGATTCAATACTCCCTTTCCAAGAACGTTGGATCCAGAAAAATTTCTAATCCACTCTTCTAGTTTTTAGGATAAATGATTAAGCGTGTGCCTGGTTCAAGTCGGGTAGAACTTAATCCATTTTGTTCCATGATCAATTCTTCGGGAACATTAAACTTTTGAGACACAATTTGAAGGTTGTCACCTGGCTGTACCGTATAAACAAAGTCGCTTCCGCTTTTTATGTCAGCTGGCACAACCAAATTGAAATCCGCTTCGATTTTTCCATCTTTAACAAGTCTCATCGGTTTATATGCAGCCAATTCACCAGATCCCAATCCATTTAATCTCCTGATTGACTCAACCGACACGCCCATACTGCCCGAAACTTTTGCGACTGTAGCTCCGGGTCTAACAATATAGAAGTTTCCGAATGACTCTCTTCTTTTTCCGATCAACCTAACATCAATACGTCTGTTCAGTTGTCGTCCGTATGGATTGCCATTATCAGCGATGGGCTTCTCCGAACCGTGCCAAATGACAGAGATCTTAGATTGGTCAACTCCATTGCTAATCAAGTAATCCCTGGCAGAATACCCACGGTCCTTACTTAATACTAAATTGAATTCCGCAGCTCCAGTATCATCCGTATGTGATTCGATTTCAATTTTTTCACCTCCTTGTCGATAAGCGGCAATAACTTCATCGAGAAGAATCAGCACCTCAGGTCTTAAGTCGGATGAGCTCACATCAAAAAATGCACGTGTAGCACTTGTAAAGATTCCAGCCTCTTTTTCGACTCTCCCATCTACATTGAAATCTTCCAAAACAACAGATTCGGATTCCGTTCCTTTTTTAAACGTCAAATCATACTTTGCTGGTGATACCTTAAATTCAAACTCACCAATCGTATTGGTATATCCTTCAATAACTGTTTTAGTGTTGTCAAACTCAATAAGTGTAATGGCGTATGATGATAATGGAGTACCTGAATTAGCTCCTACCAGTTTACCCGAAATTGTGATTTCATCATATCCGTCGATTTTATCAATTGGGAGCGCAATTTTTATCTCATCCAATTCTTCGGATGCCAGAATATCTTCAGCTCCTAATAATTTTTTGCTTCCAGACTCTGCCTCCATGTCTACTCCTGCAGCCAATGCGATAATGTCGACAGGTTCTTCATCGACATCTTTCGCGTCTATCGCTATATTTTCTGTCAAAATACGGTCATTATTAAACCTAAACTTCTTAATCCTTTCAAGCAACTGAGTTTCACTGGATGAAAGTGTTCCCCGAGCTCTTGCATCTCCTTCCGGGAGTACATATCTACCATTTCTCTTCGGCAAACCTTTGTCTAAAATGATTCTATTAATAAACGCCTTACGATCTTGTGATAAGTTGTTATAGTATGTAAATGCATCTCTAATGAAGGATTGCTCAGTACTCTTTACTTCTCGACCTGATACCATTTTGGCCAAGGCCGCAATATGTACTTTCTCTCTTCCCGTGACTTCTGTTAGTTTTTGTTGATCGCTTAATCTTACTGTTCTATCAGCGTATTCACTCGTGATGTAGTCTAGCGCAATTACATTATCTATTACCCTTCTTTTACTCTCACTCAAAACCTCATACTGACTAATGTCGCTACTAGTCAATCGTGCACTTGGATCGGCTCCTTCAACAGAATATCCCGAAGCTGTTACAATTTTTGGAGTTGTCTCAAAGAAGATTGGCTGAGCTTCGCTCAGATAAGAATCATACGCTGTTTTTACAAACCTTTCTACAGCACCTTTTTGCAAATCATTCAATTGTGGCTTCATTTCCAGAAGTTTATTAACCGTTTCTTCCGGTGTGTCGCTAATCGCCGCCTGCAGCTCTGATTGAGAGAAGGTGGTTTCAGTCAGATATATGCTTGAGTTTGCAAGGTTGGAGATTTGTTTGAGCAATAGCTTATCAAGTTTACTCTGGTCCCTCGAATTTTTATTCTTAAATACATCCAGATCAGAGTTGCTTACATTCTGATCAAAATTGGTAAGATCAGATGTCATAAAAGTGGTAGCTATTGATTTTAGCTTTTCTTTTTCTTCATCGTTGAGTGATTCATAAAAGTCACGATCTTCTTTCAGCAATCGATATTTCTCTTCATTACTCAAACCGATCAGCCGCTCTCGAATTGCAGCATTTACATCCTCAACAGCGTCTTTATTGTCCCGCATAAATACTTTTTCAGACATGGATAAAGTAATATTACCCAGGTTCCTTTTCTCTTTCAGGTATTTGATCGCTATCCCATCAAGGCTTTGCTGTTCCTTAGCATCAAAAGAGCTATATGTTGGAGTTGCCGGAGTAAACTTTTGCGCATTTTTTAATCGATCGGAAATCAGAATATCAATTTTTTCACGTTCATCGGTACTCACACTGCTGTAGAAATTGAATACATCATCCTCCAGATTTACACTATTACCCATCCCCTGCTGTTCTAAATAAGAGGAAACGATATTATCTACTTTTCTTCTCTTATCTGAACTTAGTTGCTGGTAGTAATAGTCATCTTCAGTACGTATGGACCGGATCATGTTGCTGGTCATTTTCCGCACCCTAGCATTTACAATTTTATCAATCCGCTCTTTGTCGTCTTCACTTAGCGATTTATAAACCGCTAATTGCCTTTCAGTCAGAATCAAATCAACTTCTGACACTGATGATGATAACATTCTGGATATGATCTGATTAATTATTTCTGTTTCGCTACTGTCAAAATTGTAGTCGTCAGTAAAAAGTGAATTTCGGCCAGCTATCGTACCTTCGGTGGACACCTCGGATACAATATCACTTTTTGACCGAACATCGAAACCATAGATATCAAACTTCCCAGGGCCCTCCTCCCTATTTGAAGACAAGTATCCTTTTGTCTTACCCATAAAGAAGAAAATGTCGTCTTTGTACGAGTTAAATGGAATTCCTGCATTGTAGATTTCCGCTGTTTCGAACTTTGATCCACGTGCTATGTAAATATCAAACCCTCCGAATCCTCTGTGACCATTGGAAGCAAAGAACAAAACCCTTTCGTTTGGATCGTAGAATGGAGAAACTTCATTGAATGGTGTATTTATTTGATCCCCAAGATGTATAGGCGGGCCCCAATTTTCGTCACCTGCATTTATACTCATATAAAGATCCAGCAATCCCATACCACCTTCACGGTCAGAAGCATAAAACAAAGTATCTCCGCCTGGAGTCAGGTTTGGATGCTTTGAATTAAAACCATACTCGTTGATGTTAAAGTTTAGAGACTTAGGTTCACTCCATCTCCCTCCAATAAGCTCAGACATGTAGATATGGCAAACATCTCCAAGATCTTCATCGCAATTTGTATAGTAAAATTTATTTCTTTCCCTGTTAAATGAGCCCGATCCATCACCATACTTGGTGTTAATTACCTTTTCAAATCTATCCCCCTGATCGAGTTCTTTCCATACACCATTCTCCTGAGTGAATCTAAATAGATCGGTAAATGACTCCCCAAACTGACTGTCAATGAGGCTCCCCTTTCCACCACTTCTCGCACTGGTAAGGCATACGATTTCATCAGTACCCACGCTAAATGCTGCATAGTCATTGTATTCGGAGTTGAGAGGTGCCATTAATGGTGCGAACTTGTGATCCGGATGAACAAGGGTTATCTGATTTAATGCCAGCTGACATCCATCAATTTCGATTTTAGCTTGCTTATAAAAGGATCTATATTTTTCTGACTCATGCAATTCATTCGCTACAAGAAATTTTCTAAACGACTTAAAATTTTGAAGTGATTGATCATACCTGCCCTTCAACTTCTGCATGGTCGCATAATAAAAACCTGCTAATGGGTATCTAATATCTTGGTTGGAGCCGATTGCCTCATAGTGATATTCAGCACTTTCATAATCTTGAGTTAATCTGTAGCATTCGGCCAATTGATATTGAGCCTTGATATTAGACGGGCTCTCAGTCAAAGCCTCCTTGTAATATCTGATTGCGCTTATATATTGGTCATTTTTAAAATAATCATCTCCAACCGTGATAAGGTTTCGGACCATTATTTTGTTTTCTTGTCCAAATACAATTCCTGCGAGTAGAAATCCGAGTAGAAAGAAAGACTTTCTCATAACTTCAAAGTTTTTGTTATCCATTTCCTGTTAAAATAAATGCTCCCCACACTTTAGGATCACTGTATTTTTCTCTCAATTTTAGTTGAGCATACTTCAGTGATTCCATTACTTTATTAGTTTCATTAAGTTTCTGATAAAACAAGATCATCAATTCACTTGATATTTTATCATCAATCTTCGTAAGGCTAGTAATAATATTTCTAGCACCTGCTACTGTAAAAGCTCGTTGCAAACCATATATTCCATCATTATTCTCAATGGCATCAGACCCAAACTCACAAGACGGTAAAACAACCAGTTGAGTTTTACTAAGGTCCAAATTCATGGCTTCATAAGTCGTTAGTATTCCATCATTTTCCGGTATCGTCCGAATCCCTCGCATATATCTTGTGAAAGTTTCGGCAGCACCTGCTAAATAAATTCCTGATCTAAAAAATGAGTTATCGATCGGACTATGATTAGCAATAAAATCATTCTGATCATTGAAAAAGGCATGTGAATCTATATGCAGAACCGTAGGATTATATGCTGATCTAACTTTCAACTCATTTGCATTGTCTTTGAGATGTGATTTAACGTGCCAATCCTCACTGAGTACACGCTCAATCCCCTGAATTTCAAATTCAGATTCTGGCATGGTTGCCAAATTCAATCGGTTATCCCCTTCTTCCTGATTATAGGTAGGATTTCCAAACAAATATGATTTTTTATTATAAATCTCAATTTCCGGTCTGAATAGGTCTTTTGTTGCAGTAAGATACGTGACATAATACTTGTCAATGAGATTCCCCTGGTTTGGAATTGAAAGCGCATTTGGATTTACCTGATAGAATATTCCATCAGGAATTACTCTAACAATGTTGACTCCTTCCAAAATTTGGTCAATGGGTTTCCAAAACAATTCAAATACCTGATCCTGATTGTTGCCATTCACAATGGCGTCCTTGAGCCTTGAAATGTGTTGTATTTCTGTTTCAGACTCGGATCCCAAGAAAACAAAATTTGGATCACTTTGCCCATATTGAAAAATGATAGCTAAATACCGGGTATTATCTGTAAATCCAAATAAGGTCTCAACATTTTGAGTAAGAGATTTAAATTCTCTAATTCGAACTAATTTGACGATCGCTTCTCCTGGCTTAACAAACGCTTGTACACTTCTCCAGTCTTTATCTACTTTATGAAGTGATTCTTCAAAGTTTATCAGCTTGTTTTCCAATTCTTTCTCAAGGTGATCAATTCTTGATTCTTCAAATTCAAGATTAATGTTCTGTTGAGCCAACTCTTGAACCCCCATTTGATAATAACTTGCCAGTAGGCGTTTATCTGACTTCCATCTTCGAAATTTAACCTTTAACTCAAGGTCATCACTAGCGTCAACATGTTCTTGAATATTCTTCGAGGGATTAAATAAGAATCCCTTCGTTTTGATTTGAAAATCAAAAATTTTCTTGATTAACTGTGGGTTCTCATCCAATAATTGAGAGGCTATATAATTATAGCGATCGATATTGGCTTTGATATTTTCAAAGAACAACTCTCTATCTCCTTCAGTCATGATAGGGAAAAGTGTTCCTATTTGTCGAATTTGAATATCGATGGACTTACTAAAGCAGTTTTCTGCCTCTACATTATTTCCCACAGCCAAGCTATGCATTCCCATATACTCTAAAGCACTTGCAAACCCTGGATGATTTACTCCCAGAACCTGTTCTCTAATTTTTACAGCTTCTCTGTAAAACCTATCTGCTTCTTCCTCTCTGCCGACAGAACTATATAAAACACCCACATTTATTAATGTAGTTGCATAATTTGGGTGATTCTTCCCATAAATCTTCTCATCAATTTCCAACACCTCCATGTAGTACTTTTCGGCCTGCACATCATTGCCTAGTTCCCTCTCTACACGAGCCAGGTTATTTAAAGTATTTGCATAATAAGGATGTGTTTTACCAAACTTTGTTTGGTATGTAGCCAGAGCATCAACAAATAAGTCTCGAGCTCCTATGAAATCTCCGGATCCTAATGCGAGCGTCCCAAGATTATTTTTGGCAGTTGCATAGAAAGGATGATCGGTACCTACATTTTCTTCACTTTCGCTGATCACCTCCTGGAACATTTTACTTGCTTTCTTCACCTCGCCCAGCCTGTTGTACATAATTCCCAGGTCGTTTAGTGTTTCTATGATTAGAATGTCAGCTTCATCTGGAATGCTTCGCTTTAAGCTCAATACTTGAAGGAGCGTACGCTCTGCTTCGTCAAAACGTCCCATTCTTTCATAAAAAAGGGCCAGATGTTCGAGTGACTCAGCACGTTCCACCGCATATTGATCTCCAAGTGACTCGTAAATAGTGGAACTTAAATTGATAAACTTCTCTCCTTCTATAGGATCTCCGGTAAGCATTAAAATCCGTCCTTTATGCATGCTTATTTCAGCAAAATCTGGTGATAAGTCATTGCCACTAGCAACTAGCTGATCATAGCAGTTATTATAGATGCTTAACGCAAGTGTAAAGGATCCAGCCTCCTCATAAAGCAATGCCAATTTTGCTCTAGCTATCCAAAAGTCTGTTTTTGGTCCCGGTAACTCCCCAAGGATATCCAGCGATTTTTGAATATACTGCCTGGCTAAATCAAATTCTACTTGCTCAGTATAGAGTATCCCCATGTTTAGCAAGGCCATGGCATAGTCCTTTTGATTAGGAATTCCCGCTTCCTCATGGTAAAGAATGGATAAATTCAGATTACGCTCAGCCTCAAAAGCATCAAGTAAATTAAGGTTCAAATAGCCTAGGTTATTGTATATCTTGGCTCGTTGATGATAGGTGAGGTCGTCCACATAATTTTTAATGATATTATTAAAATTTTTGGTGGCTTGCTCCCAATGATTCTGCTCCAAGTTTTCTTCAGCTTGGGCAATTAGATTATTGACGTTCTGCGCTGTGCAGACATGAATAACCAATGAAAAAATTATACAGGCGGGCAAATTTCTCATGGTGGCGATTAATCTCATTGCTAACCTAATCATTTAATTAGCAAATGCTAAAAATGGAATTGAAGGAAAGAAAGATTTTTTTGTAGTTAAAAAGGATTCCCGATCGAGAGTCTTAAATTTTCGATAAATAGCTTTCTTTGCGACACATAAAACAGGCTCATGATAGGAAAACTGAAGGTTTTTAATTCGCTCACTCGACAGAAGGAAGAATTCAAGGCATTAAACCCTCCACATGTGGGTATGTATGTGTGTGGCCCTACGGTTTATAGCAATGTTCATCTTGGCAATGTTCGCACTTTTCTGAGCTTTGATGTAGTATACAGATATCTCCAATTTATTGGATATAAAGTACGCTATGTGCGTAATATCACAGATGTTGGACACCTCTCTGATTCTGGAGAAGATAAGATTTCCAAGAAAGCAAAGCTGGACCAATTAGAACCTATGGAAATTGTACAGATGTACTCGAATGATTTCCATGATGTCATGAATCTGTTTAATGCGCTTCCGCCAGATATTGAACCCTCTGCGATTGGTCATTTAATGGAGCAGATTGAAATGACTAAAAAACTTATTGATAACGGCTATGCTTACGAGTCTAATGGCTCTGTTTATTTTGATGTGGAAAAATTTCATAAGGAAAATGATAATTCCTATGGAATACTAAGTGGTAGGAAGATTGAGGATTTACTTTCTGAAACACGTGATTTGGATGGTGGAGGAGATAAAAGAAGTCCCCTTGATTTTGCCCTTTGGAAAAAGGCTGCCCCTGAGCATATCATGAGATGGAAGACTGAATGGAGTGATGGGTTTCCTGGATGGCATCTAGAGTGCTCCGTAATGAGTACAAAATATCTGGGAGAAGAATTTGATATACACGGCGGTGGTATGGATTTAAAATTTCCGCATCATGAATGTGAAATTGCCCAAAACGCCGGCACCCATGGTCATGGAGGAGCCAAATATTGGTTGCATACAAATATGCTGACTGTCAATGGTCAGAAGATGAGTAAGTCTCTTGGCAATTCTTTTCTTCCACGAGAGCTAATGAGTGGAGAGCATGAGCTTTTGGATAGAGGTTATAGCCCAATGACTATTCGCTTCTTCATGATGCAATCTCATTATGCAAGCACGTTAGACTTTTCCAACGAGGCACTTGAGGCTGCCCGCAAAGGATATGTTCGTCTTGCAAATGGTATGCGCCTGATTGAAGAGATGGATTGGAAGGAAGATGATGGCGAGTTGAATGAAAAGCAAGTAGAGCAAATCAGCAAGATGCTGGACAATCTCTATTATGCAATGAACGATGACTTCAATACCGCTCTTACTATTGGACATCTTTTCAACTTGGTAAAGAAGATCAATTCCCTCCACACCGGACAATTAAAATTTGGTGAGCTAGGACAAGAATTATTCTCTCGGCTGAAAGAAACATTCCTTGGGTTTGCGAAAGAGGTTCTTGGCTTGAAAGTAGAAGCCGATGTGGATTACAAAAGTCTCATCGAAACCATTCTGAGAGAATACAAAGATGCCAAGTATAACAGGGATTTTGATCGGGTGGATAAGCTGCGTGCAGAGTTAAAGGCAGAGGGTATTGTTGTGAAGGATATGAAGGACAAAATTGAATGGGCGTTTGAAGAATGAGTTAATTTGAGAATTATCCGATTTGGTAATTAGAATGAACGATTAATCAAATCCCCTTCGCCCTTTCCCAATACTTATCCATCTCCTCAAGTGTCATCTCTCCCAGA